>NZ_CP049786.1 GCF_011290365.1 Leclercia sp. 29361
GGGAAGAAACTGTGAGAAACAGAAGATCTCTGGCTCAGTTTAGGCTATGATCCGCGGTCCTGATCGGATCCCAGGATCCTGGTTGGGCACAAACCGCAAAGAGCGGTTCGCACGTCCCCCTTAAACGCCGGGTCTTTTCGACGTGTGTCTACAATCATGACTATTCAATAGCTTTCTTTTTATGTTCGAGTGGAGTCCGCCGTGTCACTTTCGCTTTGGCAGCAGTGTCTTGCCCGATTGCAGGATGAGTTACCAGCCACAGAATTCAGTATGTGGATCCGCCCGTTGCAGGCGGAACTGAGCGATAACACGCTGGCTTTGTATGCGCCAAACCGTTTTGTGCTCGATTGGGTCAGGGACAAATACCTCAATAACATCAATGGACTGCTAAACGAATTTTGCGGTGCCGATGCCCCACAGCTGCGTTTCGAAGTGGGCACAAAGCCGGTCACCCAAACCCTCAGAGAGACCGTTAACGTCGCCGCTGCACCCGCGCAAACCGCGCAGGTTCACATGCCGCGCGTGGCCCCTGCGCCGCGTTCTGGTTGGGATAACGTTCCGGCCCCGGCGGAGCCGACATACCGCTCCAACGTTAACGTCAAACATACCTTTGATAACTTCGTCGAAGGTAAATCGAACCAGCTGGCGCGCGCGGCGGCCCGTCAGGTGGCGGATAACCCGGGTGGTGCCTATAACCCGCTGTTCCTTTATGGCGGCACCGGTCTCGGTAAAACGCACCTGCTGCATGCGGTCGGCAATGGCATCGTGGCGCGTAAGCCGAATGCCAAAGTGGTGTATATGCACTCCGAACGCTTCGTTCAGGACATGGTTAAAGCCCTGCAAAACAACGCGATCGAAGAGTTTAAACGCTACTACCGTTCCGTTGATGCGCTGCTGATCGATGACATTCAATTCTTTGCCAATAAAGAACGATCTCAGGAAGAGTTTTTCCACACCTTCAACGCCCTGCTGGAAGGTAACCAGCAGATCATTTTGACCTCGGATCGTTATCCAAAAGAGATCAACGGGGTTGAGGATCGTCTGAAATCCCGCTTCGGCTGGGGCCTGACCGTGGCGATCGAACCGCCAGAGCTGGAAACTCGCGTGGCGATCCTGATGAAAAAGGCCGACGAGAACGACATTCGTCTGCCGGGTGAGGTGGCGTTCTTTATTGCCAAGCGTCTGCGCTCCAACGTTCGTGAGCTGGAAGGCGCACTGAACCGCGTTATCGCCAACGCCAACTTTACCGGCCGGGCGATCACCATCGATTTCGTGCGTGAAGCGCTGCGCGATCTGCTGGCGCTGCAGGAAAAACTGGTCACCATCGACAATATTCAGAAGACGGTGGCGGAGTACTACAAAATTAAAGTGGCGGATTTGCTGTCCAAACGTCGTTCCCGCTCGGTGGCGAGACCGCGTCAGATGGCGATGGCGCTGGCAAAGGAACTCACCAACCACAGCCTGCCGGAAATCGGCGATGCGTTTGGTGGCCGTGACCATACTACCGTGCTGCACGCCTGTCGTAAGATTGAGCAGCTGCGTGAAGAAAGCCACGACATTAAAGAAGACTTCTCCAATTTAATCAGAACATTATCTTCGTGACGCTATGAAATTTACCGTTGAACGTGAACACTTATTAAAACCGCTGCAACAGGTGAGTGGCCCCTTAGGCGGCCGCCCGACGCTGCCTATCCTCGGTAACCTGCTGCTGCAGGTCGCAGACGGCACGCTGTCGCTGACCGGGACCGATCTCGAGATGGAAATGGTCGCACGCGTGACGCTTTCTCAGCCTCACGAAGCGGGCGCCACCACCGTTCCGGCGCGTAAGTTCTTTGATATCTGCCGTGGTCTGCCGGAAGGGGCAGAGATTGCCGTGCAGCTGGAAGGCGATCGCATGCTGGTGCGCTCCGGCCGCAGCCGCTTCTCGCTCTCCACGCTCCCGGCTATCGACTTCCCGAACCTCGATGACTGGCAGAGCGAAGTTGAATTCACCCTGCCGCAGGCGACCATGAAGCGCCTGATTGAAGCCACCCAGTTCTCGATGGCGCATCAGGACGTTCGCTACTACTTAAACGGCATGCTGTTCGAAACCGAAGGTGAAGAGCTGCGTACCGTGGCCACCGACGGCCACCGCCTGGCGGTCTGCTCCATGCCGATTGGCGTGAGCCTGCCGAACCATTCGGTGATCGTACCGCGTAAAGGCGTGATTGAGCTGATGCGTATGCTCGACGGCGGCGAAACCCCGCTGCGCGTGCAGATTGGCAGCAACAACATTCGCGCCCACGTCGGTGATTTCATCTTTACGTCCAAGTTAGTGGATGGTCGTTTCCCGGACTATCGCCGCGTGTTGCCGAAGAACCCGGACAAAACGCTGGAAGCGGGCTGCGATATTCTCAAACAGGCGTTTGCCCGTGCGGCGATCCTCTCCAACGAGAAGTTCCGCGGCGTGCGTCTGTATGTCAGCGAAAACCAGCTGAAAATCACCGCTAACAACCCGGAGCAGGAAGAAGCCGAAGAAATTCTGGATGTCACCTATGCGGCGGGCACCGAAATGGAAATCGGCTTTAACGTCAGCTACGTGCTGGATGTGCTGAATACGCTGAAGTGCGAGAACGTGCGCATTCTGCTGACGGACTCCGTATCAAGCGTACAGATTGAAGATGCCGCATCACAGTCGGCAGCCTATGTTGTCATGCCAATGAGACTGTAATGTCGCTCACCCGCCTGTTGATCCGCGACTTTCGCAATATCGAAAGCGCGGATCTTGCGTTATCCCCCGGCTTTAATTTTCTGGTTGGCGCCAACGGCAGCGGCAAAACCAGCGTGCTGGAAGCCATCTATACGCTCGGTCATGGCCGGGCGTTTCGCAGTTTGCAGATTGGCCGCGTTATTCGCCACGAGCAGGAGTCGTTCATCCTGCATGGACGTCTGCAGGGCGCAGAGCATGAAACCGCTATCGGCCTGACCAAAGACAAGCATGGCGACAGCAAGGTGCGCATCGACGGTACCGACGGGCACAAAGTGGCCGAGCTGGCGCTGCTGATGCCGATGCAGCTGATCACCCCCGAGGGGTTTACTTTACTCAACGGCGGCCCCAAATACAGAAGAGCCTTCCTCGACTGGGGATGCTTCCATAACGAAGCGGGCTTCTTTACCGCCTGGAGCAACCTTAAGCGGCTGCTCAAGCAGCGCAATGCCGCGCTGCGCCAGGTGACCCGCTACGCCCAACTGCGGGCGTGGGATAAAGAGCTGATCCCACTGGCGGAGCAGATCAGCCACTGGCGCGCGGAGTACAGCGCGGGGATCGCCCAGGACATGGCAGATACCTGCCAACAATTTTTACCCGAGTTCTCTCTGAGTTTCTCCTTCCAGCGCGGCTGGGAGAAAGAGACTGACTATGCCGAGGTGCTGGAGCGAAGCTTCGAGCGCGATCGCATGTTGACCTACACCGCGCACGGCCCGCACAAGGCTGATTTCCGCATTCGTGCCGATGGTGCGCCGGTAGAAGACACCTTATCACGCGGGCAGCTCAAACTCCTGATGTGCGCGCTGCGCCTGGCGCAGGGTGAGTTTTTAACCCGTGAAAGCGGGCGACGCTGCCTGTACCTGATTGATGATTTTGCCTCGGAACTTGACGACGCGCGGCGCGGACTGCTTGCCAGCCGCTTAAAAGCCACGCAGTCACAGGTTTTCGTCAGTGCGATTAGCGCTGAACACGTAATGGACATGTCGGACAAAAATTCGAAGATGTTCACCGTGGAAAAGGGTAAAATAACGGATTAACCCAAGAATAAATGAGCGAGAAACGTTGATGTCGAATTCTTATGACTCCTCCAGTATCAAAGTCCTGAAAGGGCTGGATGCGGTGCGTAAGCGCCCGGGTATGTATATCGGCGACACGGATGACGGCACCGGTCTGCACCACATGGTATTTGAGGTTGTGGATAACGCTATCGACGAAGCGCTCGCGGGTCACTGTAAAGACATCGTGGTGACCATCCACGCCGACAACTCCGTCTCCGTAACCGATGATGGCCGTGGCATCCCGACCGGTATCCACCCGGAAGAGGGCGTCTCTGCGGCGGAAGTGATCATGACCGTCCTGCACGCAGGCGGTAAGTTCGATGATAACTCCTATAAAGTCTCCGGCGGCCTGCATGGCGTGGGCGTCTCGGTGGTTAACGCCCTGTCGCAGAAGCTGGAGCTGCTGATCCGCCGCGAAGGCAAAGTGCATCAGCAAACCTACGTCCACGGCGTACCGCAGGCACCGCTGGCGGTGACTGGTGAAACCGACGTGACCGGGACGCAGGTCCGTTTCTGGCCAAGCCATGAAACCTTCACCAACGTCACCGAGTTTGAATATGAGATCCTCGCCAAGCGTCTGCGCGAGCTGTCATTCCTGAACTCCGGCGTCTCTATCCGCCTGCGCGACAAGCGCGACGGCAAAGAAGACCACTTCCATTACGAAGGTGGTATCAAGGCGTTCGTTGAGTACCTGAACAAGAACAAAACGCCTATTCACCCGAACATCTTCTATTTCTCCACCGAGAAAGACGGTATCGGCGTGGAAGTGGCACTGCAGTGGAACGACGGTTTCCAGGAAAACATCTACTGCTTTACCAACAACATCCCGCAGCGCGATGGCGGTACGCACCTGGTCGGCTTCCGTACGGCGATGACCCGTACCCTGAACGCCTACATGGACAAAGAAGGCTACAGCAAAAAAGCGAAAGTCAGCGCCACCGGTGACGATGCCCGTGAAGGCCTGATTGCTGTTGTCTCCGTGAAAGTGCCGGATCCGAAGTTCTCCTCTCAGACCAAAGACAAACTGGTCTCCTCCGAGGTGAAATCGGCGGTTGAACAGCAGATGAACGAGCTGCTGAGCGAATACCTGCTGGAAAACCCGTCCGATGCCAAAATCGTGGTCGGCAAAATTATCGATGCGGCGCGTGCCCGTGAAGCGGCGCGTAAAGCCCGTGAAATGACCCGTCGTAAAGGCGCGCTGGACTTAGCAGGCCTGCCAGGCAAACTGGCTGATTGCCAGGAACGCGACCCGGCGCTGTCCGAACTCTACCTCGTGGAAGGGGACTCCGCGGGCGGTTCTGCGAAGCAGGGCCGTAACCGTAAGAACCAGGCGATCCTGCCGCTGAAGGGTAAAATCCTTAACGTTGAGAAGGCGCGCTTTGACAAGATGCTCTCTTCTCAGGAAGTGGCAACGCTGATCACCGCCCTGGGCTGCGGCATTGGCCGTGACGAGTACAACCCGGACAAGCTGCGCTATCACAGCATCATCATCATGACCGATGCGGACGTCGACGGCTCGCACATCCGTACGCTGCTGTTGACCTTCTTCTATCGTCAGATGCCAGAAATCGTTGAGCGTGGCCACGTCTACATTGCTCAGCCACCGCTGTACAAAGTGAAGAAAGGCAAACAGGAACAGTACATCAAAGACGACGAAGCGATGGATCAGTACCAGATCGCTATCGCCCTTGACGGTGCGACCCTGCACGCCAACTCAAGCGCCCCGGCGCTGGCGGGTGAACCGCTGGAACGTCTGGTGTCTGAGTTCAACGCTACGCAGAAGATGATTGGCCGCATGGAGCGTCGCTTCCCGCGCACGCTGCTGAAAGCGCTGGTCTATCAGCCGACGCTGTCCGAAGCTGACCTCAGCAGCGAGCAGGCCGTGACCCGCTGGGTGAACACCTTGGTCACCGATCTGAACGAGAACGAGCAGCACGGCAGCCAGTGGAAGTTCGACGTCAACGAGAACACCGAGCTGCAGCAGTTCGAGCCGGTGATCCGCGTGCGTACCCACGGTGTGGATACCGACTACCCGCTGGATCAGGAGTTTGTGACCGGTGCGGAATACCGTCGTATCTGTACCCTCGGCGAGAAGCTGCGCGGTCTGATCGAAGAGGATGCCTTTATCGAGCGTGGCGAACGCCGTCAGCCAGTGGCCAGCTTCGAGCAGGCGCTGGAGTGGCTGGTGAAAGAGTCCCGTCGTGGCCTCTCCATTCAGCGTTATAAAGGTCTGGGTGAGATGAACCCGGATCAGCTGTGGGAAACCACCATGGATCCGGAAAGCCGCCGCATGCTGCGCGTCACCGTTAAAGACGCGATTGCAGCGGACCAGCTGTTCACCACCCTGATGGGCGATGCGGTTGAACCACGTCGTGCCTTTATCGAAGAGAACGCCCTGAAAGCGGCGAACATCGATATCTAATGTAACGCCCCACGTTCCAGGCCCGGTAAGCGCTAGCGCCACCGGGCTTTTCTTTATCCGCAAAAGAGGATTTCCCTCTCCCGTCCCTATCCCCTTTCTTGCCGTGTTTTTTGAACGGAATCGCGTTAGCATGAACCCAGACTCATTCCAACCGGGGATCCCATGGCTATCAAACTCATTGCAATCGATATGGACGGCACGCTGCTGCTGCCAGATCACACCATCTCTCCTGCCGTTAAAGACGCGATTGCCGCAGCCCGTGCGAAAGGCGTGAGCGTGGTGCTGTGCACCGGTCGCCCGTACGCAGGCGTTCACAGCTACCTGAAAGAGCTGCACATGAATGAACCGGGTGATTACTGCATTACCTACAATGGCGCGCTGGTGCAGAAAGCGGCCGATGGCAGCACGGTGGCGCAAACGGCGCTGAGTTATGAAGATTACCGCTATCTGGAACAACTCTCCCGCGACGTGGGCTCGCACTTCCACGCCCTCGACCGCAACACGCTTTACACCGCCAACCGCGATATCAGCTACTACACGGTGCATGAATCCTTCGTTGCCACCATTCCGCTGGTATTCTGCGAAGCGGAGAAGATGGACCCGGCCACCCAGTTCCTGAAAGTGATGATGATTGATGAGCCTGCCATTCTGGATCAGGCCATTGCCCGCATCCCGGCAGAGGTGAAAGAGAAATACACCGTGCTGAAAAGTGCGCCGTACTTCCTCGAAATCCTCGATAAACGCGTCAATAAAGGTACCGGCGTGAAGTCGCTGGCCGACACGCTGGGGATCAAACCGGAAGAGATCATGACTCTGGGCGATCAGGAAAACGACATTGCGATGCTGGAATATGCTGGCTTAGGCGTGGCGATGGAGAATGCGATCCCGTCGGTGAAAGAGGTGGCGAATTTCGTGACCAAATCCAACCTTGAAGACGGCGTGGCGTACGCTATTGAGAAGTTTGTCCTGAATTAGAGCCCGGTAAAACCCGCACTTCCTGACCCGCACCCTGTGCGGGTTTTTTTATCTCCGCAGGAACCTTTCTTTAACATTACTTTCACTGATTGTTCTTTTTGTGATCCAGATTGTAGTACAACGCAATGTGATTGTACTACATTACGACCACGGCAATGACGAATGGCATCACGTTTGTACTGCAAAATTGAGGCGAAATTCAGCGGTCGCGGTAAAGTAGTGATGGACATACAGAGCACAAGGACTCTCCATGACTCTCAATAAAACCGATCGCATCGTCATTACGCTGGGCACTCAGATTGTGGGTGGCAAGTACGTTCCCGGTTCGCCGCTCCCTGCAGAGGCGGAACTGTGTGAGGAGTTTGAAACCTCGCGCAACATCATCCGGGAAGTGTTCCGCTCGCTGATGGCGAAGCGGCTGATTGAAATGAAGCGTTATCGCGGCGCCTTTATCGCCCCGCGTAACCAGTGGAACTACCTCGATACTGACGTTCTGCAGTGGGTACTGGAAAACGACTACGACCCACGGCTGATCGGCGCGATGAGCGAGGTGCGAAATCTGGTAGAGCCGGCCATCGCCCGCTGGGCGGCGGAACGCGCAACCTCAGGCGACCTGGCGCAGATTGAGTCGGCCCTGAACGACATGATCGCCAACAACCAGGACCGGGATGCCTTTAACGAAGCGGATATCCGTTACCACGAGGCGGTGCTGCAGTCGGTGCATAACCCGGTGCTACAGCAGTTGAGCGTGGCGATCAGCTCGCTACAGCGAGCAGTATTTGAACGAACCTGGATGGGTGATGAGGCCAACATGCCGAAGACGCTCCAGGAACATAAAGCGCTGTTCGATGCGATACGGCATCAGGACAGCGATGCGGCAGAGCAGGCGGCGTTGACCATGATCGCCAGCTCAACACGAAGGTTGAAGGAAATCACATGACATCTCGCTACATCGCAATTGACTGGGGATCAACCAATCTGCGCGCCTGGCTGTATCAGGGCGAGCAGTGCCTGGAGAGCAGGCAATCAGAAGCAGGCGTCACGCGTCTGAACGGTAAATCCCCCGAGGCGGTGTTAGCAGAGGTGACACAAAACTGGCGCGACGGCGCCACGCCGGTGGTGATGGCGGGAATGGTCGGTAGCAACGTGGGCTGGAAGGTTGCCCCTTATCTGCCGGTTCCTGCTCATTTCTCTGCCATTGGCGAGCAGTTAACGTCCGTTGGCGACAATGTCTGGATTATTCCTGGCCTGTGCGTCTCTCGCGACGATAACCACAACGTGATGCGCGGCGAAGAGACCCAGCTGCTCGGCGCCCGCACGATCTCTCCTTCTTCTGTCTACGTGATGCCCGGTACGCACTGCAAATGGGTGCAGGCCGATGCTCAGCAGATCCACGATTTTCGCACCGTGATGACCGGCGAATTGCACCATTTGCTGCTTAAGCATTCGCTGGTGGGTGCCGGTTTACCTGAGCCAGCCACCTCCCCAGAGGCGTTTGCCGCCGGGCTTGAGCGCGGGATCGCTTCCCCCGCCGTTTTGCCGCAGCTTTTTGAGGTTCGCGCCTCGCACGTGCTGGGAACGCTTCCCCGCGAGCAGGTCAGCGAATTTTTATCGGGCCTGCTGATTGGCGCAGAAGTCGCCACCCTGAGCGAACAGTTCGCCGGGCAGCAGTCCATCACCCTCGTCGCGGGTTCATCGCTGACTTCACGTTACCGCCAGGCGTTCCACGCCATCGGGCGCGACGTGGCGGCGGTAGAAGGCGACACGGCATTTCAGGCAGGAATAAGGAGCATCGCTCATGCAGTGGCAAACTAATCTTCCCCTTATCGCGATTCTGCGCGGCATCACCCCTGACGAGGCCTTAGCCCACGTTGGCGCGGTAATTGACGCCGGATTCGACGCAGTGGAAATCCCGCTCAACTCCCCGGAATGGGAAAAAAGCATTCCGGCGGTTGTGGATGCCTTTGGCGACAGAGCGCTGATCGGCGCGGGAACAGTGCTGAAACCGGAGCAGGTGGATCAGCTGGCGAAGATGGGCTGCAAGCTTATCGTCACGCCCAATATCAACCCCGAGGTGATCCGCCGCGCGGTGGGCTACGGCATGACCGTCTGCCCGGGATGTGCCACGGCAACAGAAGCCTTTACTGCCCTCGATGCGGGCGCACAGTCGCTCAAAATTTTCCCGTCTTCGGCCTTCGGCCCGGATTACATCAAAGCGCTGAAGGCGGTCTTACCCGCCAGCGTGCCGGTCTTTGCGGTGGGCGGCGTCACACCAGAAAACCTTGCCCAGTGGATGAACGCTGGTTGTGTCGGGGCGGGTCTTGGCAGCGATCTCTATCGCGCCGGGCAGTCCGTAGAACGTACCGCCCAGCAGGCGGCAGCATTTGTGAAAGCGTATCGAGAGGCAGTGAAATGAAAATTACCAAACTCACCACGTACCGTTTACCGCCGCGTTGGATGTTCCTGAAAATCGAAACCGACGAAGGGGTGGTTGGCTGGGGCGAACCGGTCATTGAAGGCCGCGCGCGCACCGTCGAAGCGGCGGTGCATGAGCTGGGCGAATACCTGATTGGCCAGGATCCGGCCCGCATTAACGACCTGTGGCAGGTGATGTACCGTGCGGGCTTCTACCGCGGCGGCCCGATCATGATGAGCGCCATCGCCGGTATCGACCAGGCGCTGTGGGATATCAAAGGCAAAGTACTGAATGCTCCGGTCTGGCAGCTGATGGGTGGCCTGGTACGCGACAAAATTAAGGCCTACAGCTGGGTCGGCGGCGACCGTCCGGCAGAAGTGATCGACGGTATCAACAAGCTGCGCGGCATCGGGTTCGACACCTTTAAGCTCAACGGCTGCGAAGAGATGGGTATTATCGACAACTCGCGTGCGGTCGATCGCGCCGTGAATACCGTGGCGCAGATCCGCGAGGCCTTCGGCAACGAGATTGAGTTTGGTCTGGACTTCCACGGCCGCGTCAGCGCGCCGATGGCGAAAGTGCTGATCAAAGAGCTGGAGCAGTATCGTCCGCTGTTTATCGAGGAACCGGTGCTGGCCGAGCAGGCGGAGTACTACCCGAAACTGGCGGAGCAGACCCATATTCCGATCGCAGCGGGCGAACGTATGTTCTCGCGCTTCGAGTTCAAACGTGTGCTGGAGGCGGGCGGTATTGCGATCCTGCAGCCGGATCTCTCCCACGCGGGCGGTATCACCGAATGCTACAAAATCGCCGGGATGGCAGAAGCCTACGACGTGGCGCTGGCGCCGCACTGCCCACTGGGGCCGATTGCGCTGGCCGCCTGTCTGCATGTGGACTTCGTCTCACGCAACGCCGTGTTCCAGGAACAGAGCATGGGTATTCACTACAACAAGGGCGCGGAGCTGCTCGACTTTGTGAAGAACAAAGAGGACTTCAACATGGAAGGCGGTTTCTTCAAACCATTAACCAAGCCGGGCCTTGGCGTGGAGATCGACGAAGCCAAAGTCATTGAGTTGAGTAAAAATGCGCCGGACTGGCGTAACCCACTGTGGCGTCATGAAGACGGTTCCGTAGCCGAGTGGTAAATGCGCGTCATACTTCGCGCTGGTGATGCGTTGGCTGCGCTTTCTTACCCCGGTCACATACTTTTGTATGCTCCCGGGGATGCGAAAACTTGCCGCCTTCCCCCAGCACGAATTATTTAGCGCATTCTGGTTAAGTTTTTAATTAAAAAATCAAATACACCCTCTGTAATTTACAGGGCATGGTGAGCGGCTTCGCTATGCTCAAAATCTGGAGACAGATTGCGATGGATATTCCAGTTACTGCTACAAAAACCGGGCGTCGCCGTTACCTGACGCTGATGATGATCTTTATTACCGTGGTCATCTGTTATGTTGACCGCGCCAACCTGGCCGTGGCCTCGGCCCATATCCAGGAAGAGTTTGGCATCACCAAAGCGGAGATGGGTTACGTCTTCTCGGCCTTTGCCTGGCTCTATACGCTGTGCCAGATCCCGGGCGGCTGGTTCCTCGACCGCGTCGGCTCGCGCCTGACCTACTTTATCGCCATTTTCGGCTGGTCCGTGGCGACGCTGTTCCAGGGTTTTGCCACCGGCTTAATGTCGCTGATTGGCCTGCGCGCTATCACCGGGATTTTCGAAGCCCCGGCGTTCCCGACCAACAACCGTATGGTAACCAGCTGGTTCCCGGAGCATGAGCGCGCCTCTGCGGTTGGGTTCTATACTTCCGGCCAGTTTGTCGGCCTGGCGTTCCTGACCCCGCTACTGATCTGGATCCAGGAGCTGCTGAGCTGGCACTGGGTGTTTATTGTCACCGGCGGGATCGGCATTATCTGGTCGTTTATCTGGATTAAGGTCTACCAGCCACCACGCCTGACCAAAAGCATCACCAAAGCCGAGCTGGATTATATTCGTGACGGCGGCGGTCTGGTGGATGGCGATGCACCGGTGAAAAAAGAGGCCCGTCAGCCGCTGACCAAAGCTGACTGGAAGCTGGTGTTCCACCGTAAGCTGGTGGGCGTTTACCTGGGGCAGTTTGCGGTGACCTCGACGCTGTGGTTCTTCCTCACCTGGTTCCCGAACTACCTGACCCAGGAGAAAGGCATTACTGCACTGAAGGCGGGCTTTATGACCACGGTGCCGTTCCTGGCAGCCTTCTTTGGCGTGCTGCTATCCGGCTGGCTGGCGGATAAGCTGGTGAAAAAAGGCTACTCCCTCGGCATCGCGCGTAAAACGCCGATCATCTGCGGACTGCTGATCTCCACCTGCATCATGGGCGCGAACTACACCAACGATCCAGTGTGGATTATGACCCTGATGGCGGTTGCCTTCTTTGGTAACGGCTTCGCCTCTATCACCTGGTCGCTGGTGTCGTCCCTGGCGCCGATGCGTCTGATCGGCCTGACCGGCGGGGTGTTTAACTTCGTTGGCGGTCTGGGCGGGATCACCGTACCGCTGGTGATCGGCTACCTGGCGCAGGACTATGGTTTCGGCCCGGCGCTGGTCTATATCTCAGCGGTGGCGCTGATCGGCGCGCTCTCCTACATCCTGCTGGTAGGCGACGTTAAACGGGTAGGCTAATCCCCGGCAATGCTATACCCTGATGCGACATCCGCGCATCAGGGTATCCTCATGAAACAAATCACTTTCGCTCCCCGCAACCATCAGCTCACCAACACCCGCACCTGGACCGCAGACAGCCAGTGGCTGGTCTTTGACGTTCGTCCTTCCGGGGCGTCCTTTACCGGCGAAACCATCGAGCGGGTTAATGTCGACACGGGTGAGGTGGAGGTGATTTATCGCGCCACAAATGGCGCGCATGTGGGGGTGGTGACCGTCCATCCTGCGGAAAATAAGTACCTCTCTATCCACGGCCCGCAACATCCTGATGCCCACTGGCAGTACGATTTTCACCACCGCCAGGGGGTGATTGCCGAACAGGGGCAGATAAATAATCTCGATGCGATGGATATCACCGCGCCTTTCACCCCCGGCGCGCTGCGCGGCGGCAGCCATGTCCATGTGTATAGCCCGGACGGGCAGTACGTCAGCTTTACCTATAACGACCACGTGCTGCACGAGTACGATCCTAAGCTCGATTTACGTAACGTGGGCGTGGCTGCGCCCTTCGGCCCGGTGATCCCGCAGGGCGAGCATCCGCGCAACTATGCCGGTTCGTTCTGGAGCGTGCTGGTCAGCCGTACTACCCCAACGCCAAAACCTGGCAGCGACGAGATCAACCGCGCCTATGAAGAGGGTTGGGTCGGCAACAACCGGCTGGCCTTTATCGGCGACACCCTTGCCGCTGGCGGTGAAAAAGTACCGGAGCTGTTTATCGTTGATTTGCCGAAAGATGAGCAGGGCTGGAAACAGGCTGGCGATTTACCGCTTCAGGGCACAGCGGATCGTATGCCCGCGCCGCCTGCCGGGGTGGTGCAGCGCCGCTTAACCTTTACCCATGACCATCGCTATCCGGGGCTGGTGAACGTGCCGCGCCACTGGGTACGCAGCAACCCGCAGGCGACACAAATCGCGTTTCTGATGCGTGACGATAAAGGCGTGGTGCAGCTGTGGCTGATCGCCCCGGAAGGGGGAGAGCCCCGCCAGCTCACCCATAACGACAGCGATATCCAGTCGGCATTTAACTGGCATCCGGCGGGCCATTCGCTGGGGTTTGTGCTGGAAAATCGTATTGCCTGCTGTGATGCCGCTTCGGGTGCGGTGACGTTTTTGACGTCCGATCACGGCAACCCGCCGTCGGGGGATGCGGTAGTTTACTCGCCTGACGGGCGCTATCTGGCCTGGATGGAGGAGGTCAACGGTTTCCGTCAGCTATGGGTAACAGAAACCGGGTACTAATCAGCGCGAGGGCATCTCGGCGGGCGGGATGACGGCGTTGGTCGCCAGCGTCTTCTCCTCGCTTTGCTCCACGCGGGAGCGAACGGATTTATCCGTGCGGAAGAGATCCCACGGCAGCAGTAGGGTATCGATAACAGCAGTAAACGGCATATCCAGCACCACCAGCGATTTAGTGCCCCAGTTGGTGTCGTCATCCGCCAGCATGTTCGCGCTGGCGCGCGTCCCGGGATACGTTCCTTCTTTACCGCCGGTGTGAGACATCACGCTCGAACACCCGCAAAGCAAAACTATCGCGCTGAACATTGTCAGCTTTATCAGAACATTTTTCATTATCAGTCAGTCATCATCAATGGCCCAGTACAGACCCGCAACCGGGTTTATAACGGTCCACTCTTAAAATGAATAGTTGAAAAGTACCGCTCTGTGGTACCTATCGCATTTTAACCTTCCGTGCTGTAGTCCCAGTCTATTCCAGTACCCGCAAAGTGCAAAAAATTCTCACCAGGTTGCTCTTGAAAAGAACGGAAGCAGACCCATTTTAAGAGAGTATCAATGAACAAACGTGCCTGAGGGGCGTTTGGGATACCTCAGCCTGTCCACCGTGGAAGGCGACAATTCTTGCTGATTTCAGGAGTATTAACTGTATGCGTAACTTTGATCTTTCTCCGCTTTATCGTTCAGCCATTGGCTTCGATCGTCTGTTCAATCATTTAGAAAACAACCAAAGCCAGAGCAATGGCTACCCTCCATACAATGTTGAACTGGTTGACGAAAACCACTATCGCATCGCGATTGCCGTGGCCGGTTTTGCTGAAAGCGAACTGGAGATCACCGCGCAGGACAACCTGCTGGTGGTGAAAGGCGCGCATGCGGGCGAGCAGAAAGAACGTACCTACCTCTATCAGGGCATCGCGGAACGTAACTTTGAACGTAAGTTCCAGTTAGCTGAGAACATCCACGTTCACGGCGCGAACCTGGTTAACGGCCTGCTGTATATCGATCTGGAACGTGTAATTCCGGAAGCGAATAAACCGCGCCGTATCGAAATTAATTAATTATTCGGGTCGCTGCGGCGGCCCATACCGGAATGCTTGCCGATATCGGGAGCATATGCGAATCGATAAAGATTTGCAGGAACAACTGCGCACAAAATTAAACTGTGCCGAACTCGCTTCTCAGAAGGAGATTTAGTATGCGTAACTACGATTTATCCCCGCTGCTGCGTCAGTGGATCGGTTTTGACAAACTGGCTACCGCGCTGCAAAGCACCACCGAAAGCCAGACCTTCCCGCCGTATAACATCGAAAAGAGCGACGATAACCACTATCGCATTACGCTCGCGGTGGCGGGATTCAGCCAGGATAACCTCGATATCCAGCTGGAAGGCACGCGCCTGACGGTGAAAGGCACGCCGGAAAAACCGGAGACCGAAACCAAATGGCTGCATCAGGGGCTGGTGACTCAGCCGTTCAGCCTGAGCTTTACCCTGGCTGAACATATGGAAGTGACGGGTGCTACCTTCACTAACGGGCTGCTGCATATCGATATCACCCGCAACGTGCCGGAGGCAATTGCCCCGCAGCGGATCGCCATCAGCGAACGCCCGGCCTTGAACAGTTAATGGTGTTGCGTGCCCGGCGGCGCTGCGCTTGCACGGGCCTACGGGTTTGATGCCCTCGCACACACTAAAAACGGTCACCTTCGGGTGACCGTTTTGCTTTTACCTCCTTTTTTTTGTGCGCCATCGCCCATACAACCCGCCTGCGCTCTGCGAAAATCCCTGGTAATAATAATGTTATTCACAGGGATGCCGTCATGAGTGATATAGCGTTAACGGTCAGTATTCTGGCATTGGTTGCGGTGGTCGGGCTGTGGATAGGCAATGTCAAAATCCGCGGCGTCGGGTTCGGCATTGGTGGGGTGCTGTTTGGCGGGATATTTGTCGGCCACCTTGCCGATCAGCTGGGCATCACGCTTAGCGCGCAAATGCTGCATTTCATTCAGGAATTTGGCCTGATCCTCTTCGTCTACACCATCGGCATTCAGGTCGGGCCCGGCTTTTTCGCTTCGCTGCGCGTATCGGGCCTGCGCCTCAACCTTTTTGCGATGGGGATTGTGGTGATGGGCGGGCTGGTCACTGCCCTGCTGCATAAACTTTTCGCCATCCCGTTGCCGGTGGTGCTGGGCATTTTCTCCGGGGCGGTCACCAACACCCCCGCGCTGGGGGCCGGACAGCAAATTCTGCGCGATCTGGGGATTGAACCGGGCATCGTGGATCAGATGGGCATGAGCTACGCCATGGCCTACCCGTTCGGCATCTGCGGCATTCTGCTCACCATGTGGCTGATGCGCGTTCTGTTTCGCATCAACGTCGAACAGGAAGCCCGGGAGCACGAATCCACTCTTACCCAGGGTCAGGCGCTGATTAAAACCATCAATATCCGCGTCGATAACCCCAATCTCAACAACCTGGCGATCCAGGATGTGCCGATCCTCAACAGCGCCAACATTATCTGTTCCCGTCTGAAGCGCGAGCAGACCCTGATGGTGCCGCTACCCGGGACGGTGCTCCAGACCGGCGACCTGCTGCATCTGGTCGGCCAACCGGTGGATCTGCACAACGCCCAACTGGTGATCGGTCAGGAGGTCGACACCTCGCTCTCCACCCGTGGCACCGATATGCGCGTCGAGCGGGTGGTGGTCACTAACGAACGGGTATTAGGCAAGAAAATCCGTGATTTGCAGGCAAAAGAGCGTTACGACGTAGTGATCTCGCGCCTGAACCGTGCCGGGGTTGAACTGGTGGCCAGCCCGGAGGCCAGCCTGCAGTTTGGTGACATCCTCAATCTTGTCGGGCGTCCGGCCTCAATTGATGCCGTGGCCAATATCGTGGGCAACGCGCAGCAAAAACTGCAGCAGGTGCAGATGCTGCCGGTGTTTATCGGCATCGGTCTCGGGGTGCTGCTCGGTTCCATCCCGCTGTACGTGCCGGGATTCCCGGTGGCACTCAAGCTGGGGCTGGCAGGCGGGCCGCTGATTATGGCCCTGATCCTCGGGCGTATCGGCTGCGTGGGTAAGCTCTACTGGTTTATGCCCCCGAGCGCCAACCTTGCCCTGCGCGAGCTGGGGATTGTCCTGTTTCTGGCGGTGGTGGGGCTAAAATCGGGTGGGGATTTCGTCGGGACGCTGACCCGCGGCGACGGGGTTAGCTGGATTGGCTATGGCATTCTTATTACCGCCGTCCCGCTGATTACGATGGGCATTCTGGCGCGGCTGTTGGCGAAGATGAACTACCTGACCCTGTGCGGCATGCTGGCCGGCTCCATGACCGATCCCCCGGCGCTGGCCTTTGCCAACAACCTGCATGCCACCAGCGGTGCGGCGGCGCTCTCCTACGCCACGGTCTATCCGCTGGTGATGTTTATGCGCATTATCACACCGCAGCTGCTGGCGGTGCTGTTCTGGGGGATGGGTTAACCCTCTAACCCTAATCGGGCGAACTGCTCTGCCGGGGCGTCGCTCTCCTGCAGGAGACGCACCAGCAGGGCGATCATCCGCGCTTCGATGGCTTTATCTTCAATCGGGCACTGCTGGTGCGGATCGGTGTGTAAATCGAACAGCAGATTGCCGACGCGATTCACCCCCGGGTATTTTTCCTGCGCCGGAATACGCAGCGTTTTGACCCCTTTGGTAAAGCGGAAGGGCGGCGCCAGGGCAATCGACTCCAGCTCCTCCGGGGTAAAGCGGGTGTTCATCTTGATCGGCATCAGGGTGTAGTTGGCGATGTCATTTTCCCGCCCGGGCAGCGCGGCGCGCATATAGACATAGCGCCCGTCCGTGATGTTAACATGGCCGCTGAAAACCCCGAACAGGGCCGCATCACGCACCGGGGTGTCATCCTCCAGGATGCGGGCTAACGGACGACCCTGAACATCGGGCGGGATCGGCTGGTTGAAGAACTCCAGCAGCGTGGGCGCCCAGTCAATCATCTGCACCAGCGCATCCCGCTGCACTCCCTGATGGCCGCTGCGCGGATCCCAGATAAACAGCGGGTTATTCGCCACCTCGTTGTAATAGGGCATCTGGTTTTTCGCCCACCAGCCATGCTCCCCGAGCAGAAAGCCGTGATCGGTCCCGACAATCAACATCGTATCGCGCCACAAATCGTGGTGGTCCATCAGGTCGAGAATACGGCCCAGGTTGCGATCGCACATGGAGACCAGGGCACGATAGCGGCAGCGAATATGCTCTACCGCCTCCGGGCTCTCCTCCACCTTGCCGCGCGGCCAGTCGTAATGCGGCCCGTCCCAGGGATCCTGATATAACGCGAGATACTCCTCGGTGGTGTAAAACGGCTCGTGCGGGTCGAAGGTCTCCACCTGCAACAGCCAGCTGTCCTGCTGATGGTTGTTGTCGATGAACTCGCATCCGGCGTTAAAGACCCGGGTTTGCGGGAAATCCGCTTCCTGCTGAATGTAATCGCGGTTAACCCAGTCATGTCGCCATAGCCCCGAGACCCCACCGCCGGTTTGTTTCTGCGGTACCCGCAGCACCTCCGGGATCGCCGGGTCGGCGACGCTGCCTTTCCAGTGATCCCCCTCCTGGCCACGGATGATTTCCCATGAACTGTAGCGGTTATGGTAGTTACCGCCGCCGTCCTCCCAGTAATGCAGATGGTCGCTGATCAGGTGGGTATAGACGCCCGCTTTTTTCAGTAGCTCCGGCATGGAGTCGTCAAATGGCTCCAGCGGCCCCCACTCCCGGTGCAAGAAATTATACCGTCCGGTGTGCAGCTCCCGGCGGGCGGGCATGCAGGGCATACTGCCGACATAGCTGTTGTTGAAGGTGGCGCAGCGGGCCGCCAGGCGCTGGAAGTTGGGTGCCTGAGTGATCATATCTCCGTAAGGTGGCAGATAGTGTTTATTCAGGCTGTCGAAGAGCAGAATGATCGCTTTCATCGTCGCTCCTTAACGGGCCTGAATCAGGTGCGGGAAATGTTCTTCAATCACCGCGTAGATCTGCTTCCCGATGGTCTCGCCGTCCATAATATTTTCGATGGGGATCAGATACTGCCCGTGGCGCGGATCGAGGCTCACCACGTCGATGAGCTTTTTCGAAATGGCGTAAATATCGGCCCAGTCGGTAAAGCCACCAACCTCGCCTGCGGCGGTATGCTCCATGTCGAAATTAATGTCATATTTCGCTAACGCTTTTTTCACCACCGTCTGCAACATCACGCTACTGCCGACACCGTAGCCGCAAACAAACAGAATATTAATTTTGTCTTTCATGACGATATCCTTTTCACAATGAGATGATTTAGCCCGCGTAAGGCCCGAGATGGAACGTTGAAGCAATAAACTTAAGTACTTCACAAATGGCAGGCCATAGGGTCGCCCAGTCGAAAATACCGGTCCAGCCCACCCCTTCGGCTGCCAGCCCGGTTAAGGGAATAGCCCATACGGTGCCGAAGGTCTGAATAATCCCCAGCAGGAAAGTACAAATAATTACGGCGCGATAACCCCCCAGCCGGTTGGCTAATACCCCTATCGGGCCGCCCGAGAAAAATAACGGCACAAAACCAGGGAGCACCATAATAGGGCTGTTAGTAAGAAGCAGAATACCCATCGAGAATATGGTACCAAAGGTACAGAAGATAAATCCGAGGGTGGCAGCATTCGGGGAGAAGGGCAGTAATGCCGCAACATCGACAGCGGGAATCGCATCCGGAATTAAACGATCCTGCCAGCCTTTAAACGAGGCATTAATTTCTCCGACCATCATGCGCACCCCCTGCAACAGGATCACCATATACATGGAGAACTGCAGGCCGAGGTTAATAATATAGATATACCAGGGCTTCCCTTTTGCCATGGCCTGAACGTTATCGATGCCGGTGGTCAGCAAGAACCCGCCAACGAACAGCGTCATCACGATGGCGATGGAGGTGACGTTATGGTTAAAAATCGCCAGCCAGCCGGGCAGCTTCATGTTCTCGGCATCCTGCTTCTCGGCGTCGCCAAACAGGTGGGCGAATTTCGAGAAGAACCAGATCCCCAGCATCTGGTTATGGGCGATGGTAAAGCCCGCATTATTGGTGATTTTAGCGACCGGTTTGGCAATCAGGGTGGTGGCAAAGGCCCAGAACAGACCGGTTAATACCCCGGCGATAATAATCGACTGTACCCAGCCAAAGCCCAGCCAGAAGACGATCAGCCATAGCACCGCCTGGGAGTGAGACACCCCCGTATTACCGGTCAGGAAAATGCCTTTCACCTTTGTGTAGCGGCCAAACAGGACCAGCAGCAGGTTGGTAAAAAAGGCCAGTACAAACACATAACCGACAAAACCGAAATTATCCCCGAGCGCAATCTGGGTTGCCGCTTTCATGGCATACGAATCCATTAAATAACCATGAATACCGTAAGATTTGCTCACCGCATCGGCGACGGGCTTAAAGGTGGCTGAAAACTGAAACCCGCCAAAGAGCACCATCATTAATCCCACCATGGCGCTAACCATACCGGTAATAATTTTAATCGGCGATTTCTTATCGAGGGCATAACCCAGTCCCACCAGTAATCCAATTAAAATAGCGGGTTCGGTTAGAAAAGATTGTATTACTGAAATAAAGTCAGAAAACATAATGCAGTCAACCTCCGTGATATTCGCTTCCGGATGAATAAAATCCAGCTGAGTGTTGCTTCTTATTTAATAACGGAACGACTAATACTTTATTTGGTAAGGTATTTTGAAAGCGGAATCACTTTAATAATCAAATCTGGTCATTAGAAGATTAATTGTGATTTTTTGTGATTCTATTTGCAAAATTAATGAGGTATTTGTTTCGATGATTCGAAGGTTTATTCGATAAATTATACATATAAAAAATAGCGGGTGAATGAAGGAGTTTGTCATTGTTGGAATGTTAAATATATAAAAGCCCGATATTTTAGCTTTAATTATTGATATAAAGATTGTTAGGGTAACTCGTTAAATAAATTAGTGATAACAGTTCTATTTTGTGGCGTTCACCACATATTTAATGTAAGTGGAGGTATAGGTTTAGTTTTGCATCACTCAATAAGTCTTTCTCCACATTAAGCAAAGGACTGAAAAATGAACGCAACCTATACTGTGAAACTCAATCCCTACGATAAAAATAAACTCAGCGCATTAATTACAATCGATAGTACGGAGGCGGTAAGGTTTGACTACACCGTCCAGGGTAAAACTGCGAACACCAGCTTTCATTACGACACCGATCAATACAGCGTTAATCCGGAAATCACCGTGGTGGGTTTGTATGCCAATTATTTAAATACTATCACCCTGAATCTTTACACCGAGAAAAATGCCGTCGAAACCTTTCTTATATCGATATCAACGCAGGGGCAGGACTATGAAGATGTGCCCCTGGCACTGACAATCAATATTACTGATGGCGCGATGGCAGAGAGCACCTTAGGGCAGGGCTGGTTTGTCACCAGCGCGTGGAATGGCTATGACATCAATGGCGATCTGCGTATTACCGGCCTGTTTCCCTGGATGTACGGCAATCTGAAAATTATCGAAAACGCGCTCTGGTCGGCGCTGGCCAGCGAAACCTGGGATCCTGACAAGCATGCCTTTGCGCCGACGTTATACCGCTTTAACCTCGCCGGTAAGGTCGCGCAATCCTACACCGCGCCTGCCGGGTATGGTTTTCATCACGACATTACTACCGACGGAAAAGGTAATCTCTGGGTATTAGGCTCCTTGCTGGATGGCTGGAGTGACGAGCAAAAGCTGGAGTGCATCCTCTATAAATACGACATCGCCAGCGGGGCATTGCTCTGGCAGCGTGACTACTCACAGGAATTTATGGGTGCCACGGTACTGGACAATACCGACACCAACGATGTGCATTTCAACAGCCTGGAATATGTCGCAGAGACCGGGCAACTGATGGTCAACTCCCGGTCCAGCTGTACTGTGCTGGGGCTCAATAGCGAGTCCGGAGAGCCGGAGTGGATTATTGATAACCCGGCCTTCCCCGTACTGAATAGCGGCCTGAATCTGCAGGCGGTGGATGCAGATAATTTTAGCTATCCCAACGGCGAGCATGCTGTATTTGTCACGCACAACAGCCGGTACCAGGCGTGGCGGGGAGACAACAGGTTCGTTGTCTCCCTGTTCAATAACAACTCCTGCGCAGATGAACAGGGTAATGACCTGGTCCGTACGATTGAATCGGACCCGGTAACCTATACCGCCGCCGAACTGGATTCTTTGCCCACCATTCTTGCCATCGATTTAACCGCCTCGACGGTTCAGCGTCTGGATCAATTTCATTTCCCCGGCCAGCGCAGCGAGCTCACGTCATCGGTATTTGATGTCGGGAATGAGTATTACAATGTCTATTTCGGAGCCGAACAATCCTTCTTCGTTTTTGATACCGATAATAATATCGGGGTATCGATTTACGATATTGATACCGGCTTAGGCTATCGCGGCAGAATATTCACTTACGATGAGCTGTGTTCATTAATTTAAAAATACCCTCAGCGGCAAGATAAGACCTCGTGTTACTTGCCGCTTTTACAGTGCCTGTAAGCTGTTCCCCTGGCTGACGTTATACCGCCGCCATCACCGGATCCTGCTGGTGGGAATTACTCCCCTCGATACGTTACTATTGCCGCAGTTTTGTACACCGGAGAGTCAGACAGGAGACGTCATGAAAATTTCCCGCCTCGGCGAAGCGCCGGATTATCGCTTCTCGCTGGCCAACGAGCGTACCTTTCTGGCGTGGATCCGCACCGCGCTGGGTTTTCTGGCGGCCGGTGTTGGTCTCGACCAGCTGGCGCCCGATTTTGCCACGCCGGTGATCCGCCAACTGCTGGCGCTGCTGCTGTGCCTTTTTTCTGGCGGGCTGGCGATCTACGGCTACCTGCGCTGGTTGCGTAATGAAAAGGCGATGCGCCTGAAAGAAGATCTGCCTTACACCCACAGCCTGCTGCTTATCAGCCTGATCCTGATGATAGTGGCGGTGATTGTGATGGGGCTGGTGCTGTATGGCGGATAGCCGTAAAGCGCGTCGCCTGGCCGATCCGGGGTTGCAACCGGAGCGCACGTCGCTTGCCTGGTTGCGCACCCTGTTTGGTTACGGGGCGTTGATGGTGCTGGCGGTCAGGCACAACTGGCAGCAGGCGGGCCCGTTGTTCTGGGTCGCCCTGGCGGTGCTGGCGATGGTGGCGCTGATCCTCTGGCAGTACACCCGCAACCGCGCCCGGATGGACGTTTCGCTGTACGACTTTTCAGCATCCCGACCGGTGCGTATTAAATTTTTGATCTCCCTCGCAGTGTTCTCCCTCGCATTACTGTTTGCTGCTAGTCACGTTCACCATCTCATTATTTTTATCAGGGACTATGCATGACAGGATGTCAGGTCATGGCCAAGCCGGCCAGTTCACGTTGCAATCTCGACTGTCGCTACTGTTTTTACATCGATAAACCCCAGCAGCCGATCATGGATGACGCCACGCTGGAGACTTTCATCCAGCAGCATATCGCCGCCCAGCCGGGGCCGGAGGTGCAGTTTGCCTGGCAGGGTGGGGAGCCGACGCTCTGCGGGCTGGATTTTTTCCGCCGCGTCGCGGCGCTACAGCACCGCTATGGTGGGAGAAAGCGCATCACCAATGCCTTTCAGACCAACGGGATCCTGCTTAACGACGCCTGGTGTCGGTTCTTTCGTGAGGAGGGCTGGCTGGTGGGGATCTCCCTGGATGGCCCGGCGACGCTGCATGATGCGTACCGCGTCAGCCGCAGCGGCAATCCTACCCATCACAAGGTGCTGGCGGCGATTGAGAAGCTGCGCGCCCATCAGGTGTCGTTTAACCTGCTGACGGTCGTCAATCGGCAGAACAGCCGCCAGCCGGAGCGCCTGTACCGCTATCTACGCGCGCTGGGCACACCTTATCTGCAGTTTCTTCCCCTGCAGGAGCACGATAATCCGGAATCGGTGAGCGATGCGCAGTGGGGAGCGTTCCTGTCGACGGTGTTTGACGTCTGGGTGCGGGAGGATATTGGCCGCGTCTATGTCCAGCTCTTCGACTCAACGCTGGGGGTGTGGTGCGGCTATCCGTCGCAGATGTGCTCCCTTGCCGTCACCTGCGGCCACGCCTTTGCGCTGGAGGCCAATGGCGATCTCTTCCAGTGCGATCACTACGTCTGGCCCCAGTACCGACTGGGCAATATCCATCAGACGCCGCTGGCAGAGCTGAATCAGAGTGAGGCGGCCATCGCTTTTGGTCTGAGTAAGCAAACAGATTTATCTGCCGAATGCCAGGCCTGCCCGATGCGTCACCTGTGCAACGGCGACTGCCCTAAACATCGGGTGGATGGCAAAAGCGTGCTCTGTGCAGGGTATCAGGCGTTCTTCCGCCACTCCGCTCCGCATATGCGGGTGATGCGCGATTTAATCCGCCATCACCGCTCGCCTGTCGAGCTGATGGCCCTGCTCCAGCAGAGCCACCGGGCACGTTAACGCCCTTTCGCCAGGTACTTCGCCATCTCCTCGTCCGGCACCATCCCGCCGCCAGTGGCCCACACCAGGTGGGTCGCATTTTCCAGCGAATAGCAACCGGAAGCGGCGAGGCGCACCGGCCCGGCCATGCCCGCCAGCGCCGACGGCTCAAGGCGAATGTTCTCCTCCTGCGCCAGCCAGCCCAGCATGTCGTACATGCTCTGATCGGAGAGGGTATAGAACCCGTTGAGCAGGCGCTCCATCGCGCGGCCAACAAATCCGGAGGCGCGACCCACGGCCAGACCATCCGCCGCGGTGAGGTTATCGATCCCCAGATCCTGCACCGCAATCTCATCGTGCAGACCGGTATAGACCCCCAGCAGCATGCACGGCGAGTGGGTTGGTTCGGCAAAGATGCAGTGAACATGGTCGCCAAAGGCCAGCTTCAGCCCAAACGCCACCCCACCAGGGCCGCCGCCCACGCCGCACGGCAGGTAGACAAACAGCGGATGCTCCGCATCCACCACCCGGCCCTGTTGGGCAAACTGCGCTTTCAGGCGCTCGCCGGCCACGGCATAGCCCAGGAACAGGGGGCGGGAGTTTTCATCGTCGATAAAGAAGCAGTTCGGATCGTTTTCCGCCGCTTTGCGCCCTTGCTCTACCGCCACGCCGTAATCCTGCTCATACTCCACCACAATCACGCCGTGGCTGCGCAGTTTAGCCTTTTTCCACTCGCGGGCGTCGGCAGACATGTGCACCGTCACCTTAAAGCCGATGCGGGCGCTCATGATGCCAATGGACATCCCGAGGTTACCGGTTGACCCCACGGCGATGCTGTACTGGCTGAAGAAGTCTTTGAAGCGCGATTCCAGCAGGATGCTGTAATCGTCATTGACGCTCAGCAGCCCGGCGGCCAGAGCCAGTTTTTCGGCGTGAGTCAGCACCTCGTAGATCCCGCCGCGGGCTTTAATCGAGCCGGAGATTGGCAGGTGACTGTCTTTTTTCAGCAGCAGGGTGCCGGGGATTGTGACGTCTGTTTCCTGTTGCAAGCGCTGATGCATCGCCGGAATAGCGACCAGATCGGATTCAATAATGCCGTGGTTTGCGGCGGTTTCCGGAAAAGCTTTTGCCAGATAAGGGGCAAAACGCGTCAGGCGGGCATGGGCGTCGTCCACGTCCGCCTGGGTCAGGCCGACCCAGGGTAACCCGTCGGCCAGCGTCGTGGCGTTCGGATTAAACCAGGTGGTCTCTTGCAGGGCAATCAGGTCGTTGAGCAGGGGGTACTGCGCGATTAACTTCAGATGTTCTGGCGTCATAGGATCCTCTCAGGCGTATCCCCTTAAGAAAACAGGAAACCAGCCTGAGGGCAAGATCCGCTTACACCGCCTGCTCGTGATGCGAGGCGCGGGAGGCCAGCGGTAGCCAGCAGAGCACAATCAGCAGGCCCATAAGCGTCATCAGCAGCCCGAGGCTCGCCTGCCCATTTTGCGGCATCATCGCCGAGAGCCAGGCCAGCGCGCCGGAGCCGATATTCTGCAGGCCCCCTACCAGCGCCCCGGCGGTGCCCGCGAGGAACGGGAAGGGCTCCATCGCGCCGCTGGTCGCCAGCGGGAACAGCATCCCCGCGCCAAAGAAGAACAGCGCGGCCGGGATCAGCAATGTCCAGACGTTCATCACCCCGAACAGCCCCGGGATCCACATCATCAGCCCCGCCAGCAGGCAGCTCACCACCGACTGCCACATCAGGGTGGTAAAGCGTTTATTGGCCCGCCCGGCAAACCAGGCGCCGAAAAACGCCGCCGGGATCGGCAGGATAAACAGAATACTCACCACCATACTGCTGAGACCCAGCCCGGCACCTAACAGTACGCCAGAGCTGGCTTCGAATACCGCGATACCCGCCAGGCCGCCCACCAGCATCAGCACGTAGCAGTTAAAGGCCCCGTTGCCGAAGAGGATTTTGTAGCTGGTGAGCAGTTTGGTGCGCGGCGCTTCGGTGGGCCGGGTTTCCGGCATCCAGCGCGCCATGCTGAAGGTGACGATGATGCACAGCACCAGCAGGAAGCCGTAGCAGGCGCGCCAGGACCACATGGTGTCCAGCAGGCCGCCAATCAGCGGGGCCAGCAGCGGGCTGACCAGAATGCCCATATTGAGCAGGCTGTTGGCATGCCGTAGCTGGGTGCCCTGATACATATCGCGCGGCAGGGTACGCGCCATCACCCCGCCAACGCCGGTGCCGACGCCCTGCAACGCGCTGGCGGCAATCAGCACGCTCAGGCTGTGGGTGGTCATGGCAATCACCGTGGCGATCATAAATATCGTCATCCCCACCAGGATCACCGGACGACGGCCAACGCGATCCGAGAGCGGGCCGTAGAACAGTTGCGAGACGCCGTAGGTCAACAGGTAGGCTGCCATCACGCTCTGGACGGCACCCTCGCGTACCAGGAGTTCCTTCGCCATGTCGGCAATAGCCGGGATATAGATGGTTTGCGCCATCTGACCGACGGCGACCAGCAATACCAACATCAGGAGTAAATTAACGTTCCGCTGTCTTTTCATGTCGCTGAATAATTTTGCCAAAAGTGATAAATAAAGAGTAAGTGACTGCGCATTCCCATAAATGCGCGAGGAATCTACCACAGAGAAATGACAAAATAAGTACCCACCCAAAGAACGGGAAGGGGCGAGAAGGCAGGATTTTTAAACGATAGCGGCAACGAATGTTGCCAGCGTTAATTCATCTGCTTAAACCGCGCAAAAAAGCCGGTGCGTGACGCGCGGTTCATCCGCCACCTGCGTAAAACCAGCTCGCTGGTAGAAGGCCCAGGCAGTGTGCGGCGCATGGGTATTGAGAAAATCGAACCAGACGCTGGCATCGGACATCACCACGGCGAGCAGCTGCCTGCCGATACCCAGCCCACGACAGCTTTCGCTGATATACAGGTGGCGAATACGACCGGCCCGCGGCTGCTGGCTGAACGGATCGCGGTTTAGCCCGCAAATCCCCACCAGTCTGCCGTTCAGAAACGCACCCAGCAGCTTTTCACCCGGGGCGTTGAAGCGGTTTTCACCCCGCTCCCAGTTCTCTTCCAGCCTGCGCAACATATTGAAATTGAGCGCGGTGCTCTCGGTTTTAAGCGCGATATACCCCGGTTCGTCCGGCGTGACAGGCTCAATTAATAAACGCAACATAGCATTCCCTCGTTATTAAAGAGGGGCGGTTTCCCGCCCCCCTTTGGTGCGGCTTGAACCTGAGTTACTTAACGTATTTCAGGACAGCATCAAGCAGTTGCAGTGCTGCAACAATGAGTTTGAGGATAAGTACAACCATATCCACTACGCTCATACGCGTCTCCTCTGGTTAAGGAGCACGATGCTGGCGTACCTTTCCGCCGCCTGTGGCCAGCACCTTTGTTGACGTAACACAGTGTGCTCAGGTGGGGAGTGGAGGCGCTGACGGCACCACCCGTTTCAGCCAGGACTTCGTTGCGCCGGTGTACTACGAGCGGCTCCCCTCACACCCTGTGAACACACCCAGTATAGATAAATACTGTATATATGAACAGTAATTTATGGACAAAACGTGAAGGGCGATCCATACTCAAAGGCGTCAAAATCCGTGCCGTAAATTGCGCGTTCCCGCGCGATCGCGTATACTTCGGGCGTTGACGTAACACAGTGTGCTCTGCGGTCACCAGCCGCAAACACTGCAAAAAAAACCTCGCTCCGGCGGGGTTTTTTGTTTTCATCATCCGACAAGCGAAACGTGATCCCTGACGCATTTTCAGGCAGATGAAAATAATTCCGTTGTCACGCCTGTAAACCTGTGCTTGTATAAATCCACTCAATGATTCCAGATACAGGTTCCTAATGAACGCTTCCCTGCTGACTTCGACCCTACTAAAAACTGCGCACCCAGCCGCAGTGGTCGTCGTGCGTGTGGTGGTGGTCGTCGGCAATGCGCCGTAGGGACTGAATCAACACACGATTCCAAACCCCGCCGGCGCAAACCGGCGGGGTTTTTCGTTAAAAGCCCCCCGGAAAGTCGGCCCATAAGAAGGACTGGAGCATGGCAAGTTCGGGCACAACATCACACAAGACGCGTTTTACAGGCGCGCAGTTAATCGTTCATCTGCTGGAACGTCAGGGCATTACCACGGTAGCGGGTATTCCTGGCGGGACGGTACTCCCGCTGTATGACGCTTTAAGCCAAAGCACGCAAATCCGCCACGTGCTGGCGCGTCACGAGCAGGGCGCAGGCTTTATCGCGCAGGGCATGGCCCGTACCCAGGGCAAACCGGCGGTCTGTATGGCCTGTAGCGGGCCGGGGGCCACCAACCTGGTGACCGCCATCGCCGATGCGCGTCTCGACTCTATCCCGTTAGTCTGCATTACTGGCCAGGTGCCGGCCTCGATGATCGGCACCGATGCGTTCCAGGAAGTGGATACCTACGGCATCTCTATCCCCATCACCAAGCACAACTATTTAGTGCGCGATATCAGCGAATTACCGCAGGTTATCAGCGATGCGTTCCGTATCGCCCAGTCCGGCCGTCCGGGCCCGGTGTGGATAGACATTCCTAAGGATGTGCAGACTGCTGAAATTGAGATCGAGGTGCTGCCGGAGCCGGGCACCCGCGCGCCATCGCCAGAATTCAGCGTTGAGAGCGTGCGCGAGGCCGCGGCGATGATTAATGCCGCACAACGTCCGGTGCTCTATCTGGGCGGCGGGGTGATCGATGCCCCTGACGCGGTGCGCACCCTGGCGGAAAAAGCCAGCCTGCCAACCACCATGACCCTGATGGCGCTGGGCATGCTGCCAAAAGCGCACCCGCTGTCGCTGGGGATGCTGGGGATGCACGGCGCGCGCAGCACCAACTTTATTCTGCAAGAAGCTGATTTATTGATTGTTCTCGGGGCTCGTTTTGATGACCGGGCGATTGGCAAAACCGAGCAGTTCTGCCCGAATGCCAAAATTATTCATGTGGATATCGACCGCGCCGAGCTGGGCAAAATCAAGCAGCCGCATGTGGCGATCCAGGGCGATGTCAACGAGGTGCTGGCCCAGCTGCTGCCGCACATCGACGCTACACCGCGCAGCGCGTGGCATCAGCAGGTGACCGGCCTGCAGCAGGAATTCCCGGGCGCCATCCCGACCGAAGGCGATCCGCTCAGCCACTACGGGCTGATTAACGCCGTGGCCGCCTGCGTGGACGACAGCGCCATCATCACTACCGACGTCGGTCAGCATCAAATGTGGACCGCCCAGGCCTATCCGCTGAACCGTCCGCGCCAGTGGCTGACCTCCGGCGGGTTGGGGACCATGGGCTTTGGTCTGCCTGCGGCCGCGGGCGCGGCACTGGCCAACCCGGACCGCAAGGTGATCTGCTTCTCCGGCGACGGCAGCCTGATGATGAACATTCAGGAGATGGCCACCGCGGCGGAAAACCAGCTGGATGTGAAAATCATCCTGATGAACAACGAAGCGCTGGGCCTGGTGCATCAGCAGCAGAGCCTGTTCTACAAGCAGGGCGTTTTCGCCGCCACCTATCCGGGGATGATTAACTTTATGCAGATTGCTGCCGGTTTTGGCCTGCATACCTGCGATCTGAATGCCGAAGAGGATGCGCAGGCCGCGCTGCAGGCGGCGATCTCGCGCCCTGGCCCGGCGCTGATCCACGTCCGTATCGATCCACAGCAAAAAGTCTATCCGATGGTCCCGCCGGGTGCGGCCAATACTGAAATGGTGGGGGAATAAGCCATGCAAAAACAAAATGATAACGTCATCCTTGAGCTTACCGTCCGCAACCATCCCGGGGTCATGACTCACGTCTGCGGGCTGTTTGCCCGCCGGGCGTTCAACGTGGAGGGCATTCTCTGTCTGCCGATTCAGGGGAGCGAGCACAGCCGCATCTGGCTGCTGGTGAATGACGATCAGCGCCTGGAGCAGATGATGGCCCAGATCGACAAGCTGGAGGACGTGGTGAAAGTGGTGCGTAACCAGTCCGATCCGACCATGTTTAACAAAATTGCGGTGTTCTTCGAGTAAATCACTCCCCGGCGGCGTCCGGGGTAATGATCTTCACAAAGCCGTTCCGGCAGTGGGCCGGATAGTCTGCCGGTAGCGGGCGGTCGCTGATCAGCACATCAAAGGCCGACAGCGGCCCGATGCTGGCGGGGGCCACTTCATCAAACAGGGCGTAGCGGGCCAGCAGAATTTTGCGGATGCCGTGCTGCATCGCTTTGCGCTTGGTGGCCAGGTCGTCGAGGTTAAACCAGGTCACGCCGTAGTGCTCATGCACGCCGCTGGCGGAGATAAACACCTTGCGTGGATTCAGGGAGTCCAGCACCGACGGATTGCTGGTGTCGTAAAACGCATCGCTTTTAGCCCGATAGGTGCCCCCACACAGAATGGCGGTGGCGTTGGGCTTCTCATTGAGCGCCATAAACACGCGATGTGAATAGCAGATGCCGGTGAAGGTAATGTCGTCGGGGATCATGCTAATCACCAGCGGCATTTCCGGGCCGTTATCGAAAAAGACCAGATCGTTTTCCGCCACCATGCCGGCCGCCAGAATGGCGATGGGCAGGTCGTCGGGATGGTGAGTCTGACTGCGCACCACCGGTGTTGCAGGTGCGGTGGCCGGTTTATTGACCATCACGATATAGCCGCCCAGCAGGGTCAGGGGAAGCACGGTGTCATGGTTATCCGGGCTGAGATCGCGACGGATAGTCATGACGGAGACTTCAAGCATCCTGGCAGCATCTTTCAGGTGAATGCGATCGGTTTTCTTTAATAGCTCAACCAGACGCCGGATTCGTTCTTTTTGCTTCGTCTCCATTCACCCTCTCCGTACCGTGTGATGTTCCTTAAACCACATTTATGATGCGTTGGGAACATTCTTGTTGCGCCATACTATACTGCCGCCCGGCAGGAAAGAAAAGCCACTTCTCAAACTGCGCTAACTATCCAAACTACTGTAATTAATAGCTATATTCTAAAATATCGCTGTTCCATCACACTTTTGCCGCTGCGCAACGCTCAAACAGTAAACAGCGTGGCGGATCCGCTAATCGCGATCGCAGTCACAAATGATACGAAAATAACATGGTAATGTTACGATAATATCATTGTTGTGTGATTGTTTCAGAGAGGTAGTAAACATGGATATCGCGGTTATCGGCTCCAACATGGTGGATCTCATCACCTACATTAATCAGATGCCGAAAGAGGGCGAAACCCTCGAAGCTCCGGCGTTTAAAATTGGCTGTGGTGGCAAAGGCGCGAATCAGGCGGTGGCGGCGGCCAAGCTCAATTCGAAGGTGATGATGCTGACCAAAGTCGGTGACGATATTTTTGCCGATAACACCATCCGCAATCTGGAGTCCTGGGGCATCAACACCACCTATGTGGAAAAAGTGCCGTGCACCAGCAGCGGCGTGGCACCGATCTTTGTTAACGCCAACTCCAGCAACAGCATTCTGATTGTGAAGGGCGCCAATAAATTCCTCTCACCGGAAGATATCGATCGCGCGGCAGACGATCTGAAAAAGTGTCAGCTTATTGTTCTGCAGCTCGAAGTGCAGCTCGAAACGGTTTATCACGCTATTGAGTTTGGTAAAAAGCACGGTATTCAGGTGTTATTAAACCCGGCTCCGGCACTGCGTGAATTAGATATGTCTTATGCCTGCAAATGTGATTTCTTTGTGCCGAATGAAACCGAGCTGGAAATTCTGACCGGCATGCCGGTAAATACCTACGAAAATATCTGCCTCGCGGCGCGATCGCTGGTGGATAAAGGGCTGAATAATATTATTGTCACCATGGGCGAAAAAGGTGCCCTGTGGATGACGCGCGACCGGGAAGTCACGGTTCCGGCAATTAAAGTGAATGCCATCGATACCAGCGGCGCCGGTGATGCCTTTATCGGCTGCTTCGCCCATTACTACGTCCAGAGCGGCGATGTTGAAGCCGCCATGAAAAAAGCCGCCCTGTTTGCCGCCTTCAGCGTCACCGGGAAAGGCACCCAGTCGTCTTACCCCAGCATTGAACAATTCAATGAGTATCTGGCATTGAACGAATAATAAAACCCTGCGAAATAAAAGGTAGCACTATGAACGATAAAAACATCATTCAGATGCCTGACGGCTATCTGAATAAAACCCCTCTGTTCCAGTTTATTTTGTTATCCTGCTTATTCCCGTTATGGGGATGCGCTGCTGCTTTAAATGATATTTTAATTACGCAGTTTAAAAGCGTCTTTGCACTCAGTAATTTTGCCTCAGCGCTGGTGCAAAGTGCGTTTTATGGCGGTTATTTCCTTATTGCTATTCCGGCCTCGCTGGTGATTAAAAAAACCAGTTATAAAGTGGCGATCTTAATCGGATTAACGCTCTATATCGTGGGCTGTACGCTCTTTTTCCCGGCGTCGCACATGGCAACCTACACCATGTTCCTGGCGGCGATTTTTGCCATCGCCATTGGTCTGAGCTTCCTCGAAACGGCGGCCAATACCTACAGCTCGATGATCGGCCCGAAAGCCTACGCTACCCTGCGTCTGAACGTCAGCCAGACCTTCTATCCGATCGGCGCAGTTGCCGGGATTTTGCTGGGTAAATATCTGGTCTTCTCCGAAGGCGACAGCCTTGAGAAGCAGATGGCCGGGATGAACGCCGAGCAGATCCATAACTTCAAAATCCTGATGCTGGATAACACCCTCGAACCCTACAAGTACATGATTATGGTGCTGGTTGTGGTGATGGTGCTATTCCTGCTGACCCGCTTCCCGACCTGTAAAGTGGCGGCAACGCCGCAGCATAAACGCCCGTCGGCGATGGATACCCTGCGCTATCTGGCCGGCAACGCCCGCTTCCGTCGCGGTATTGTGGCCCAGTTCCTTTATGTTGGGATGCAGGTGGCGGTGTGGTCATTCACTATCCGACTGGCGCTGGAGCTGGGAGACATCAACGAGCGTGATGCCTCTAACTTTATGGTCTACAGCTTCATCTGCTTCTTCATCGGCAAGTTTGTCGCCAACATCCTGATGACCCGCTTCAACCCGGAAAAAGTGCTGATCTTCTATTCGGTGATCGGGGCGCTGCTGCTGGTCTACGTTGCACTGGCCCCGAGCTTCAGTGCGGTGTATGCGGCGGTGCTGGTAAGCATTCTGTTCGGACCTTGCTGGGCCACCATCTATGCCGGCACCCTGGACACCGTGGACAACGAGCATACCGAGATGGCAGGGGCGGTGATCGTGATGGCGATTGTCGGTGCGGCAGTGGTGCCTGCGGTGCAGGGCTATGTTGCTGACCTGTTCCATTCGTTACAGGCCTCGTTCCTGGTCTCAATGCTGTGCTTTGTCTACGTGGGCGTCTACTTCTGGCGTGAGAGCAAAGTGCGCCGCAACCTGACCGAAGCCACCGCTTCCTGAGGAGGAACACCATGACGAAACTTCCCCTGTGGCGCGCGCTCTTTACCGAACAGCCGCGTGCTTTACTGGAAAATAACGACTTCACGGTGACGGCGTTTCGCTACGCCAGCGGCGTGGAGGGGCTGCGGGTGCAAAACAGCCGCGGTCACCTGGTGATCCTGCCCTGGCTGGGGCAGATGATCTGGGATGCGGAGTTCGATGGTCGTGACCTGACGATGCGCAATATGTTCAGCCAGCCAAAAGCGGCAAAAGAGGTGGTCGAGACCTATGGCTGCTTCGCCTTCCACTCCGGGCTGCTGGCTAACGGCTGCCCGTCGCCGGAAGATACCCATCCCCTGCACGGCGAAATGCCCTGCGCGTCGATGGACGACGCCTGGCTGGAGCTGGATGGCGACAGTCTGCGGGTGGCCGGACGCTACGAATATGTGATGGGATTCGGTCATCATTATCAGGCCCAGCCGACGGTGATGCTGCATAAAGAGAGCGCCCTGTTCGATATCGCCATGTCGGTGACCAATCTGGCGGCGGTGCCGATGCCGCTCCAGTACATGTGCCACATGAACTATGCCTACGTGGAAGGCGCGACCTTCAGCCAGAACGTACCGGATAAGGCCATTCAGCTGCGCGAGTCGATACCGGCCCACGTGAAGCCGACCGAACAGTGGCTGGCGTTTAACCGACGTCTGCAGCAGGGCGAAGCGACGCTGACCACCCTCGCGGAACCCCAATTTTACGATCCGGAAATTGTCTTTTTCGCCGACCAGCTCGATCGCTACACCGACAGCCCGGAATTCCGCATGATTGCGCCCGATGGCGTCACGTTCATTACCCGTTTCGCCAGTGCCGAGCTGAACTATGCCACCCGTTGGATCCTCTACAACGGCGATCAGCAGGTGGCCGCCTTCGTGCTCCCGGCCACCTGCCGTCCGGAAGGGTTCCTGGCGGCAGAGCGCAGCGGCAGCCTGATCTCTCTGGCTCCGGCGCAAACGCGCAGTTTTACGGTGACCACCGGCATCCTCTGACGGTGTAAATCGTTCATAGCTTGAACAGCAACGCGCTTGCCGCTAAGGTAAGCGCGTTTTTTTAATCCCGCCAGGATCTCACCATGACCACCATCGCCCTTATCGACGATCACCTTATCGTCCGCTCCGGATTTGCCCAGCTGCTGAGCCTGGAGCCCGATTTTCAGGTGGTGGCCGAGTTCGGCTCCGGTCGCGAAGCGCTGGCCGGTCTGCCGGGGCGCGGGGTGCAGGTCTGTATCTGCGATATCTCGATGCCGGATCTCTCCGGCCTGGAGCTGCTGAGCCAGCTGCCGAAGGGGATGGCGACCATTATGCTTTCGGTCCACGACAGCCCGGCGCTGGTGGAGCAGGCGCTGAACGCGGGCGCACGCGGATTCCTCTCCAAACGCTGTAGCCCGGACGAACTGATTGCCGCTGTGCGCACCGTCGCCACCGGCGGTTGCTACCTGACGCCGGATATCGCCATCAAGCTGGCGGCCGGACGCCAGGATCCGCTCACCCGACGTGAACGCCAGGTAGCGGAAAAGCTGGCCCAGGGGATGGCGGTGAAAGAGATCGCCGTTGAGCTTGGCCTGTCGCCAAAAACCGTCCACGTTCACCGCGCCAACCTGATGGAAAAACTCGGCGTCAGTAACGACGTTGAGCTGGCGCGTCGTATGTTTGACGGCTGGTAATGCAGACGCTTTTCTCCCGGCTGGTGGCGGTGGTCGCCAGCTTCTTTATCTTCTCCGCCGCGTGGTTCTGCCTGTGGAGCATCAGCCTGCACCTGGTGGAGCGCCCGGAGCTGGCGGTGCTGCTGTTCCCCTTTGGCCTGCGGCTGGGGCTGATGCTGCAGTGCCCGCGCGGCTACTGGCCGGTGCTGCTCGGGGCCGAATGGCTGATGCTGGTCTGGCTGGCGCAGGAAGTGGCGCTGGCCCATCTGCCCTTATTGATGACCGGAAGCGTGCTGACGCTGATCTCCGTGGCGCTGATCTCCCGCTATCGTCACCAGCGCGACTGGCGCACGCTGCTGCGCCAGGGGGCAGCGCTGATTGCCGCTGCGCTGCTGCAATCCCTGCCGTGGGTGGGCGAGAAGGAGATGCTTAATGCCCTGCTGCTCACCTTGACCGGCGGCCTGACGCTGGCACCCACATGCCTGGTGATCTGGCACTACCTCACCAGCACCGTCTGGCAACCGCTGGGCCCGGCGCTGGTCTCCCAGCCGGTGAACTGGCGCGCCCGACATCTCATCTGGTATCTGCTGCTGTTTGTGGTGAGTCTGTGGCTGCAGCTTGGCCTCCCCGCCGAGCTGTCGCGCTTTACCCCGTTCTGTCTGGCGCTGCCGATTATCGCCCTAGCCTGGCACTACGGCTGGCAGGGGGCGCTGATCGCGACCCTGATGAACGCTATTGCGCTGATCGCCAGCCAGACCTGGCACGATCACCCGGTGGATCTGCTCCTCTCTCTGCTGGCCCAGAGCCTGACCGGGCTGCTGCTCGGGGCGGGCATCCAGCGCCTGCGCGAGCTAAACCAGTCCCTGCAAACCGAGCTGGCGCGCAATCGCCGTCTCGCCGAGCGGCTGCTGGAGACCGAAGAACATGTCCGCCGCGAGGTGGCCCGCGAGCTGCACGACGATATCGGCCAGACCATCACCGCTATCCGCACCCAGGCGGGCATTGTCCAGCGCCTGGCCCCCGACAACGCGGGCGTGAAGCAGGGCGGGGCGCATATCGAACAGCTCTCGCTGGGGGTGTACGATTCGGTGCGCCGTCTGCTCGGCAGACTGCGTCCGCGCCAGCTGGACGATCTGACCCTGGTGCAGGCGGTACGCTCCCTGATGCGCGAGATGGAGCTGGAGAGCCGCGGCATCGTCAGCCATCTCGACTGGCATATCGACGAGACGGCGCTGAGCGAAGGCCAGCGCGTTACCCTGTTCCGCGTCTGTCAGGAGGGGCTGAATAATGTCGTGAAGCACGCCAGCGCCAGCGCGGTGACGCTGCAGGGCTGGCAGCAGGATGAACGCCTGATGCTGGTGATTGAAGACGACGGCTGCGGCCTGCCGCCCGGCTCCGGTCAGCAGGGCTTTGGCCTGGCGGGGATGCGCGAGCGCGTCACGGCCCTTGGCGGTACGCTGGCCATCTCCTGCACCCACGGCACCCGCGTCAGCGTCAGTTTGCCGCTAAGGACACATCATGTTTAAAACACCCGCCAACGCCGCCCCGATCGGTGACAAAGCCGAGATCGACGCTCGCTATCGCTACTGGCGTCGCCATATCCTGATCACCATCTGGCTCGGCTACGCGCTGTTCTATTTCACCCGCAAAAGCTTTAACGCCGCCGCGCCGGAGATCCTCGCCAGCGGAGTAATGACCCGCACCGATATCGGCCTGCTGGCAACGCTGTTTTACATCACCTACGGCCTGTCGAAGTTTTTCTCCGGCATCGTCAGCGACCGCTCCAACGCCCGCTATTTTATGGGCATCGGGCTGATCGCCACCGGGGTAGTGAACATCCTGTTCGGCTTTTCGACCTCGCTGTGGGCCTTTGCCCTGCTGTGGGCGCTGAACGCCTTTTTCCAGGGCTGGGGCGCGCCGGTTTGCGCCCGCCTGCTCACGGCCTGGTATTCGCGCAACGAGCGCGGCGGCTGGTGGGCGATATGGAATACGGCACATAACGTCGGCGGGGCGTTGATCCCCATCGTGGTGGGCGCGGCGGCGCTGCACTACGGCTGGCGTGCGGGAATGATGATTGCCGGAAGTCTGGCCATTGTTGCCGGGCTGTTTTTATGCTGGCGGCTGCGCGATCGGCCGCAAACCGTGGGGCTGCCTGCGGTGGGCGACTGGCGGCATGACGCGCTGGAGATCGCCCAGCAGCAGGAGGGTGCGGGGCTGACCCGCAAAGAGATCCTCACCAGATACGTGCTGCAAAATCCCTGGATCTGGCTGCTGTCACTCTGCTACGTGCTGGTCTACGTGGTGCGGGCGGCGATCAACGACTGGGGCAACCTGTATATGTCCGAGACGCTCGGTGTGGATCTGGTGACCGCCAACTCGGCGGTATCGATGTTTGAACTGGGCGGGTTTATCGGCGCGCTGGTGGCGGGCTGGGGGTCGGATAAGCTGTTCAACGGCAACCGCGGGCCGATGAACCTGATCTTCGCCGCCGGGATTTTGCTCTCGGTCGGCTCCCTGTGGCTGATGCCCTTTGCCAGCTACGTGATGCAGGCGGCCTGCTTCTTTACCACCGGCTTTTTTGTCTTTGGCCCGCAGATGCTGATCGGCATGGCGGCAGCAGAGTGCTCGCACAAGGACGCAGCGGGCGCGGCGACGGGCTTTGTCGGGCTGTTTGCCTACCTCGGGGCATCGCTCTCCGGCTGGCCGCTGGCGCGGGTGATCGACACCTGGCACTGGAGCGGGTTCTTTGCGGTGATCGCCATCGCGGCGGGGATTTCGGCCCTGCTGCTGCTGCCGTTCCTCAACGCCCAGGCACCGCGTGAGGTGAGCGAAGCGTGATGCGCCTCACCTTTTCGCCGCGAGTGGGGCAAAACTAAGATATTTTCCCGGTTTCACCTGGACGCTGTCTCAGGCGTTGCTCGCGACTGATTTTTACAATGCCTGCCATTCGCAGGTATAAAAAATCAGCTCAGGAGCAAACCATGCTGACCTTCCTCAACCAGGTGCGCAAGCCGACCCTGGATCTGCCGCTCGATGTGCGGCGCAAAATGTGGTTCAAACCCTTCATGCAGTCCTATCTGGTGGTCTTTATCGGCTACCTGACCATGTATTTGATCCGCAAGAACTTTAACATCGCCCAGAACGACATGATCTCCACCTACGGGCTGAGCATGACCCAGCTGGGGATGATTGGCCTCGGTTTCTCCATCACCTACGGGGTGGGTAAAACCCTGGTTTCCTATTATGCCGACGGCAAAAATACCAAGCAGTTCCTGCCGTTTATGCTGATCCTCTCCGCCATCTGTATGCTCGGCTTCAGCGCCAGCATGGGTGCGGGCTCGGTCAGCCTGTTTATGATGATCGCCTTCTATGCCCTGAGCGGTTTCTTCCAGAGTACCGGCGGGTCGTGCAGCTACTCCACCATCACCAAATGGACCCCGCGCCGTAAGCGTGGATCGTATCTCGGGATGTGGAATATCTCCCACAACCTCGGTGGGGCGGGTGCGGCAGGGGTGGCGCTGTTTGGTGCCAACGTGCTGTTCGACGGCCATGTGATCGGCATGTTTATCTTCCCGTCGATTATCGCCCTGATCGTCGGCTTTATCGGCCTGCGCTACGGCAGCGACTCCCCGGAATCCTACGGTCTGGGTAAAGCCGAAGAGCTGTTTGACGAGGAGATCAGCGAGGAGGACAAAGAGACCGAAGAGAACGAGATGACCAAATGGCAGATCTTCGTTGAGTACGTGCTGAAAAACAAAGTCATCTGGCTGCTCTGCTTCTCCAACATCTTCCTGTACGTGGTGCGGATCGGTATCGACCAGTGGTCTACCGTCTATGCCTTCCAGGAGCTGAAACTTTCCAAAGAGGTGGCGATTCAGGGCTTCACCCTGTTTGAAGTGGGCGCCCTGGTCGGCACTCTGCTGTGGGGCTGGCTCTCCGATCTCGCCAATGGCCGGCGGGCACTGGTGGCCTGCGTGGCGCTGGCGCTGATTATCGCCACGCTGGGCGTTTACCAGCACGCCAGCAACCAGTACGTCTATCTCGCATCCCTGTTCGCCCTCGGCTTCCTGGTGTTTGGTCCCCAGCTACTGATCGGCGTGGCCGCAGTAGGCTTCGTGCCGAAAAAAGCGATCGGCGCTGCCGATGGGATTAAGGGCACCTTCGCCTACCTGATCGGCGACAGCTTCGCCAAGCTGGGGCTGGGGATGATTGCCGACGGCACGCCGATCTTCGGCTTGACCGGCTGGGCAGGCACCTTTGCGGCGCTGGATGCGGCAGCGATTGGCTGTATCGTCCTGATGGCGATGGTCGCGGTGCTGGAAGAGCGCAAAATTCGCCGCGAAAAACGTGTGCAACGATTGAAAGCAGCCTGAGTGTGCAGGTGACGTTTTGCCCGGCGTGACGCCGGGCTTTTTTACATTTGTACCCCGATTACCTTACCCCGCTTTACACACCCGCTCCGCGCCATGCTCTACAGTGTTATTTCGCTGCCGCCTTTCGCGCAGCCTTAGCCCCTTTTGCTAACGGAGAGCTTGCATGTTGACCCGACGATTGTCCTGCCTTGCGCTGCTGGTGGCGCTGGCCTCACCCGCGATAGCTGCTGATACCCCCACCTACGGCGAGAAGCTGGAAGGCTTTGACTACCCCTGGCCGGTGAAACATTTCACCTTTACCTCGCAAAATCAGTCGCTGGATATGGCTTATCTGGACGTGAAGCCGGAAAAAGCCAACGGCCGCACCGTGGTGCTGATGCACGGTAAAAATTTCTGTGCCGGAACCTGGGAAGGCACCATCCGGGCCCTCGCCGCCAGCGGTTATCGCGTGGTGGCTCCGGATCAGATTGGTTTTTGCAAATCCACCAAGCCTGAACAGTATCAGTACAGCTTCCAGCAGCTGGCGGACAATACCCATGCGTTGCTGAAAACGTTGGGCGTCGATCGGGTCACGGTTATCGGGCACTCCACCGGCGGCATGCTGGCAACCCGCTACGCGCTGATGTGGCCGCAGCAGGTGGAACAGCTGGTGATGGTGAACCCGATTGGTCTGGAGGACTGGAAAGCGCGCGGCGTGCCGCATATCACCGTTGATCAGTGGTATCAGCGTGAGCTGAAAGTCAGCGCCGACGGGATCCGCGAGTACGAGAAAAACACCTACTATGCCGGGGAGTGGAAGCCGGAGTACGAGCTCTGGGTCACTATGCTCGCCGGGCTGAATAACGGGCCGGGCAAAGAGCGTGTGGCGTGGAACTCGGCGCTGCTCTACGACATGATCTACACCCAGCCGGTGATCTATGAATTCAGCGAGCTGAAGATGCCGGTATTATTGATGATCGGCACGAAGGACAACACCGCCATCGGGAAAGATCTCGCCCCGCCGGAGGTGCGTAAAACGCTCGGCAACTACGCGGTGCTGGGCCAGGAGACGGCAAAACGCATTCCGCACGCCACGCTGGTGGAGTTTAACGACATGGGCCACGCGCCGCAGATGCAGGACCCGCAGCGTTTCCATGAAGCGCTGCTTAAAGGGCTTCAAGCTCGCTGACTGGTTTCCAGCATTAGCCCGCGCAGCCACGTCTGCGCGGGGATTCGGTGGAATAGCCATCAGCTATACAATAATCGGCTCGTTGGTGCTGCTTTGTGGCACTGCAGTAATAACAACCTTATTTATTGAGATCCTAACCCAGAACATAAACATCGCCTGTTGCCGGGGTAACTGAATTCGGCAACCACAAGCTCCCCCATTTACCGGTACAATGGCAGCCCATTATTTTATCGGGGTTAAGGTCGTGCAAAAACTGTCTGATAGCCCAGAGCTTCCGAGGGGACGCGCTACGCAGGTGAAAACCACCGAACAGGGCGTGAATATGATTTATGCCGGTTATTCTCTGACAGTGATGCACAATATCAATGAGTCCCCGATGTCCACAGCCGATAAAAATGACCAGGCCACGATCAGATTTATAGATCAACACCCCTTCATCTTTTACATAGTCCACTGTCGCATTTTTCTCTCCGATAACACCGTACGCGCTCGGATGAGCTACCGGTATCTCTCCTGACCAAATAAAACGCTCCCCAAGATGAAGTGGGGTACTGCTGTACTCCATGCGATAACGTGAATAATCATTATTCAGCGACAATTTTTTTATTCTGGCGGTAAAGCCTGAAAACCTTACTGCCGAGTAGCGTTTTTTGGCCACCAGGGGGTGACATACGATCCGGCAATTCTCGGCTAACCACGGAACACCGCCACAATGGTCATAGTGACCGTGTGAAAGTACGACTGCGGTCAGGGGGGGCAAGTCGATCCCCATCAGGGCAGCGTTATGCAGGAAACTGTCATCAGGTCCGGTATCAAAGAGAATTGAATCATTTTTATCCTGTATCAACAGACTGAGCCCAGCTTTAGCACGTAGCGAATTTTGAGCGCTGGCGTTAAGTCGGTTTTCCAGCAAGACGCTGATTGTTATGGGCATATTCTCTCTTTCCCTGAGGTGAGTATTCGTTACTGGCGGTCCGGTTGTTCATCATAATACACCATTGATATCCCGCCTTTTCAGGTGCGCTGACGGGGTCAGGGATAAACGCGATGCCGCCCGGCTGACGCTGCGCTCATCCAGCAGGGCATCCAGAGTTTTCAAAAGATTCAGATCCAGCGTGCGGATATCCGTTTTCATTATTCTCTACCATCTGTTTTCAGTGCATTAATACGACGTTGTCCGCTGTCGACGCGCTGCATTTCCCGATATCATGCTCGACTAACCGTAAGGAGAGTTCATGGTCTGGATAATGCTGGCTACGCTGGCGGTGGTATTTGTGGTGGGCTTTCGCGTCATGACGTCGGGACCCCGGCGCGCGATTCGTCGTCTCAGCGAGCGTCTGGGCATCACTCCGGTTCCCGTAGAATCGATGATCGACCAGTTTGGCAAAAGCGCCGGGAATGAGTTTATCCGCTACCTGGAGCGCCCGGACGAAGCGCACCTGCAGAATGCCGCCCAGGTGCTGCTGATCTGGCAGGTGTGCATTGTCGACAGCAGTGAAAACAACCTGCTAAGCTGGTATCGCCTGCTGCGCAAGGCGCGTCTTGCCGCGCCGATCACCGATGCCCAGATCCGCATGGCGCTCGGCTTTATGCGCGATATGGAGCCCGATCCGTACGAGTTTAACGCTTTCCAGCTGCGCTATAACCAGCTCTTCCTGCCGGAAGAGGGGGTCTTTTTCCTGCATTGATATTCCCCGGTAGCGCTTCGCTTACCGGGGCTACAAAACCCGTAGGCCGGTGCAAGCGCAGCGCCGCCCGGCAAAAAGTGCCAAAAGTTGTCTAAACGTTAAATAGATCACACTTTAACTGTTAAACTGCACGGCTTTCCCGCTCGTTTTCTCCTCAGGTGATGCCATGACAGAACAGATCCAATCCGCCCCTTCGCCCCATGCCAAAGCGGTCTCCCGCCCAAACTGGTCGGCGGTTTTTTCCGTGGCGTTTTGCGTCGCCTGCCTGATTACCGTGGAGTTTCTGCCGGTCAGCCTGCTGACGCCGATGGCGCAGGATCTGGGCATTTCTGAAGGGCTGGCGGGCCAGTCGGTCACCGTTACCGCCTTTGTTGCTATGTTTGCCAGCCTGTTTATCACCCAGGCGATTGGTACCACCGATCGCCGCAAGGTGGTGATCCTCTTTTCTGTCCTGCTGACGCTCTCCTGCCTGCTGGTCTCCTTTGCCGATAACTTTATGTTGCTGCTGTTGGGGCGCGCGTGCCTCGGGCTGGGGCTGGGCGGATTCTGGGCGATGTCGGCCTCGCTGACCATGCGGCTGGTGCCGGCGCGTACCGTGCCGAAAGCGCTCTCCGTCATCTTCGGCGCGGTCTCCATCGCGCTGGTGATCGCCGCGCCGCTGGGCAGTTTCCTCGGGGGGATCATCGGCTGGCGTAACGTCTTTAACGGTGCCGCCGTGATGGGGCTGCTGTGTATTCTGTGGGTCTGGAAAGCGCTGCCTTCGCTGCCGGGCGAAGCTGCACACCACAAACAGAACATGTTCAGCCTGCTGAAACGCCCCGGCGTGATGGCGGGGATGATCGCCATCTTTATGTCGTTTGCCGGGCAGTTTGCCTTCTTTACCTACATCCGCCCGGTATTTATGACCATGGCCGGGTTTGACGTTGATGGTCTGACGCTGGTACTGCTGAGCTTCGGTATCGCCAGCTTTGTCGGCACCTCGCTGTCGGCGCAGTTCCTGAAACGCTCCCTGAAATTCGCTCTCGCAGGCGCGCCGCTGGTGCTGGCAGTCAGCGCTGCCGTACTGATCCTGTGGGGCAGCGACAAGTGGGTGGCCTCGGCGATTGCGATTATCTGGGGCTTTGCCTTTGCGCTGATCCCGGTGGGCTGGTCGACGTGGATCACCCGCTCGCTGGCCGATCAGGCGGAAAAAGCCGGGTCGATTCAGGTGGCGGTGATCCAGCTGGCGAACACCTGCGGTGCGGCGGTGGGCGGCATTGCGCTCGACCATCTGGGACTGACGTCACCGCTGGTGATTTCCGGCACATTAATGCTGATTACCGCGCTGCTGGTGGCGGGTAAGGTGAAGGCGCAGTAGTCAATTTACCCCTCACCCCGGCCCTCTCCCCAAAGGGGCGAGGGTGAAAAGCCTGCACCGAGCCGTCCCCTCTCCCCTATGGGGAGAGGGTTAGGGTGAGGGGACATCAGGCTACGCGGATGTCTGCACCCTTCTTCTCGAATCCATCGAAATCAGCACTACCGACGACACAATCAACAGCGTGCCCAGCCAGTCCGGCAGGGTGAACGCCACCCCCAGTAACATCACCGACAGCAGGGCGCTGCTCAGCGGCTCGGCGCAGCTCAGAATGCTCGCCTTTGGCCCGCCAATCATCTGCGCGCCTTTCAGATACAGGCTGAAGGTCACCGCCGTGCCGATCACTACCAGGTAGAAGAATGCCAGCAGCAGGCTGCCGTCGACCACGAAGGTAGTGCCGCGTCCGGCAAAGAACGGGGTCAGCATTAACCCGGCCAGCAGCATGCTCCAGCCGACAATCGGCAGAGTGCCGTAGCGGGCAATCAACGTGGAGGGGTAGGTGGTATAAAACGCGGCGGCGAAGGCGGAGGCGATGCCCCAGCAGAGCGCGGCTGGAGAGATTGTGAGCGAGGTCGGATCGCCGTGGGTGACCAGTAAAAAGGTGCCGACAAGCGAGGTCATGATCGCCGCCAGCACGAAAATGCCCGGCCGCTTTTTACGTGCCAGCGCGAACCACGCCACGATAATGGTCGGAGAGAGGAACTGCAGCACGGTGGCGGTGGCGGCGTTGGATTTTTCAATCGTCACCAGGAAGGTGAGCTGGACGATCAGCGCCCCGAACAGAGAGAAGATCAGCAGGCTGATGGCATCTTTGCGATTTTTGATGACCGAGAAAATCTTGTCGCCGTGGACGAAGGAGAGCGTCAGCAGGATCACCCCGGCAAACAGCAGACGCACCATGGTGAGATAAGGCGAGGAAATATGACTTTTCTCCATGATGTACTGCGCGCAAACCCCCGAGCTGCCCCATAAAATGGCGGCGATCAGGACGTTCAGCATCCCTTTACGTGTGGAACCCATGTTCTCCCCTGTTATGTCGATTTTTTTCTAGCATAACATGGGAGCCTTGCCCGGCGGCGCTGCAAGATGCGGTGCGGTCTGATGCCCTCACCCCGACCTTCTCCCACGGGGCGAGGGCGCACACACTAAAAACGGCAACGTTGCGTTGCCGTTTTGCTTTTACCTAGAACCACGCCTCCCACATCGCGCCGACGTTGAAGTCGTCCAGCGTTTCGTCCCGGGTGTTGTTCACGCGCGCGGTGCGCTCGTTATCCACCTTGCCGCCGGTGGCGTAGAAGCGCAGCATCGGACGGAATTCCGGGCCCATCGCGATGGAGATGTTCTGCGACAGGGTTAGCTTCCAGCCCTTGTTATCCCCGCCGTTGTCGTAATCCACATGCTGCCAGCCCGCTTCCAGCCAGGTGGAGTGCACGTCGTTCCACCAGTGCATTGGACGCACGATGGCGTTGTAGTTCTTGCGGTTGTCGGTGCTGTCCCGGCTGTTGTCGTAGTCGTGGAAGGCCAGAATGTACTCCACCTGGGTCGCTTGGGTGAACTTGTGCAGCCCTTCGAAGCTGGCGTACACCGTGGTCAGGTCCTCGGTTTTGTTGAACACGCTGTTGTCCGAGTTATCGGAGTAGCGGGCGATCACCTTGTTGACGCCGCTGTCGTTGGTGTGGCTCAGCACCACGCCGCCCTGCCAGGCGTTCATCCGCTCATCGGTGTCGATGCCTTTCGAGTCAAAGCCGTAGTTGGCGTACAGCTCCAGGTCGATCGGGCCGAGCTTCATGCCGTGAATTTTGGAGGTGGCGGCGTAGTTGCCTTTGTCGCCGGTGCCGGAGCCGCCGGTACAGGTGATGCGTGACGGGTTGGCTTCGTCATCCATCACTTCCGGGCTACAGGATTCCACGGCCGCCACGGTGGCCACGTCAAACTGCACGCCGCCGATGTCGAAGTTTTTCACCCCGGCACCCTGGCCGTCGTGGTTCATCCAGAAGTAGTCGTTGATGCCCTGCTGCGGACGCTGGTGGAAGTCACGACCTGCCCAGAGATAGGCGTTCGGGTTGGATTCCAGAATGTTGGTCACCCCGGCGTAGGCCTTTTTCAGGTTAACCTCGTCGCCCCAGTGGTCGATCATCACGTTGACGTCCCAGATGGCCCCGTTCTCGCCTTTAAAGGCTTTCGAGAGCTGGAATTCGCCGCCGTTGCTTTCGTTACCCAGACGGCCGATCGCCGAGGCGCCGTTGTAGGAGCCGTCCACCGCGACGTATTTCTGGTCGGCGGCCTGGAAGTGCGCGCCGTAGCGGGCATAGCCGGTAAATTTAATCCCGAACGGGATCGCCATATCCGGGGACTGGGCGGCGCTCTGGGGTTCGTTAATGACGTCGGCTTTTTTCGCCACCGCGGCATCCATTTTTGCCTGGCGATCCGCCAGGGCTTTATCCACCGCTTTGGCCACAATGGCGTCGATTTGCTCCTGCGTAAATTCCTGCGCGAGGACAGAAATCGGGCAAAGCGCGGCGAGAACCGCCATTGTTAATGGAAGTTTTTTAATCATATTCATGGTTATCTCAATATATTTAAATTTTATTCAGACAATAACCACCCCGTTCCGGACTGACAGAATATGTCGCTATCATCAGAAAAGGTTGATTTTTATTTTTTAGGATACAGAGGCTTTACACTGTTATCGTAACGATATCTCCAGTACTGATATTTAATTAATTAACGCTGATACAGGTGAATAATTTCTTCGGATAATTCACGGGCCAGCAGCGAGTTCATTAAGTGATCCTGGGCGTGCACCATAATTAACGTCATCGGCTGACGGGCTTCGCCCGCATCCTGCTCGATAAGTTTGGTCTGCATATGGTGCGCCTGGCGCGCGTAGCCATCGGCTTCGCGCAGCAGGCTTTTCGCTTCGTCAAAGTTGCCCTGCCGCGCAGCATGCAGTGCTTCAAAGCACAGGCTGCGCGACTGACCAGCATTGACGATGATTTCCATTACGGCTTCTTCTAAGGCAATCATCATCGGTTTCTCTAAATATCGAAACTATTATTCATAGAGGTGGCGGCAAACCACTCTCCGCTCTTTTTAATGGTGCGCTGCTGCGTGGTTAAATCCAGCTGGATAAAACCGTAGCGGTTTTTATATGCATTACACCATGACCAGTTATCAATAAATGTCCACATATGATAGCCAAGACAATTACAGCCTTCGCTAATACCTTTATGCAGCCATTTAAGGTGTTCGGAAATAAACTCGATACGGTATTGATCGTTAATCTGACCATTCTCAATAAAACGCTGCTCGTTTTCGACGCCCATACCATTTTCAGAAATAAAACAGCGTGGGTTGCCGTAATTATCGCGCTGGTTAATGAGAATATCGTAAATACCTGGCTCGTAGATTTCCCAGCCGCGATACGGGTTCATTTTACGGCCCGGCATCTCGTAGCTATCGAAGAACCACTCCGGCATAAACGGTGCCTGCGGGTTGATGGCCGAATCACGACACTTCACCCGACGCGGCTGATAGTAGTTCACGCCCAGCAGGTCGATTTTGCCGTCGGCAATCAGAGCGCTGTCTTCCGGCAGACAGGTAGGCAGCTGATCGTGTGCTTTCAGCATCGCCACCAGATCCGCCGGGTATTCACCGCACAGCACCGGGTCGAGGAAGCTGCGGTTAAACAGCAGGTCGCAATGGTGCGCGGCTTTCACGTCCGCCGGATTCTGCGAGCGCGGATAGGACGGCGTCAGGTTCAGTACGATGCCAATCTCACCAGGGTAATGGCCAGCGCGGAAGGCGCGAACCGCCTGCGCATGGGCCAGCACGGTGTGATAGGCCACGGTGGCTGCACGACGGAAATCGACCACGTTCGGGTAGTGGAAGTCATACAGATACCCGCCCTCTACCGGCACAATCGGCTCGTTAAAGGTAAACCAGTGCATCACCCGATCACCAAAAAGCTCAAAGCAGGTTTCTGCGTAGCGGGCATAGGCCGCCACCACATCACGGTTTTCCCACCCGCCAATCTCCTGCATCGCCATCGGCATGTCGAAGTGGAACAGGGTGATAAACGGCTTGATGCCCTGGGCAATCAGTTCGTCGATCACCTGATTGTAGAAAGCAACCGCTTCCTGGTTCACTTCACCGGTGCCTTCCGGGATGAGACGCGCCCAGCTTATCGAGGTGCGAAAGCTATTGTGGTTCAACTGCTTTAACAGCTGAATGTCGGCTTTCCAGTGCTGATAAAACGTGGAGGTATTCTGCGGCCCTACCCCATTGTGAAAGCGATTCGGCTCGGTCGCGAACCAGTGATCCCAGGTGGTTAATCCCTTGCCACTGCCCTGGCTTTCCCCTTCGGTTTGCAGTGCAGAACAGGCGCTACCCCACCAGAAGTTTTCGGGAAATGCATATTTCATAAAACGTCCTCTTTGACTTAATTCCCGACGGTCTCTGCTGCACCTACGGTTGCCTGCGCTTTTTGTTCTTCGGTTTTCATTAAAGAACGCTCATAAGCACGCAGGAACGGTAAATACATCACCGCCGACATGACCATACAAATGACGCACATCACCACCGGACTGAGGGCCCAGTTTGCCGCCCAGGAGGCACCAATTGGCGCTGGAGTCGTCCACGGCGTCAGCGAGACGACCTGGGCCAGCCAGCCGAGTTTGGTGGCGGTATACGCCAGACAGGCGTTGATCATCGGCACGAACACGAACGGAATAAACAGCATCGGGTTCATGATGATCGGCGCCCCGAACAGAATAGGTTCGTTGATATTAAAGAAACTTGGCACAACGCCCATTTTACCGATGGTGCGCAGATGGGTTACGCGGCTGCGCAGCAGCAGGAAGGCCAGCGGCAGGGTTGAGCCCACGCCACCAATCAGCAGGTAGTGATCCCAGAAGCCCTGCAGGTAGACGTGCGGCAGCGCAGCGCCGGCAGCCAGCGCGGCCTGGTTGGCAGAGAGGTTAGCCATCCAGAACGGGTTCATGATGCCGGTGACAATCAGCGCGCCGTGGATGCCGGCGAACCAGAAGATTTGGCATAGCAAAACGGAGAGCAGAATGGCTGGCAGGGAGTCAGAGGCGGAAACCAGCGGCTCCAGCAGGTGCATAATCGCCTGCGGAATGATCATCCCGGTTTGCGCTTCGATAAACAGATTCAGCGGGTGCAGCGTACCGATGATCACCACCACCGGGATCAGGATTTCAAACGAGCGCGCCACGCCGGTCGGCACTTCTTTCGGCAGGCGGATGGTGACTTTATGATCCTTCAGCCAGGCGTAAACGCGGGTGGCATAGATGGAGGTGATCAGCGCGGTGAAGATCCCCTGGCCCGACAGATACTGGGTAGAGATTTTGCCGTCGGCATAGGGGGCGGCTACCAGCAGGAACGCCATAAAGGCCAGCAGGCCGGACATCACCGGGTCGAGATTAAACTGACGGCCAAGGCTGGCGCCAATCCCAACGGAGATAAAGAAGGTCATCACTCCCATGCTGAGGTTAAACGGCAGCATCAGCTGTTCGCGGTAGGTCTCGGAGAAATCGAGCCAGCCGCGGGCAAAGCTGTTGGTGGTGTCTGCAGAGAACGGCGGGAAGATAAATACCAGCATAAACGAGCCGATGATCATAAACGGCAGCGCGGCGGTAAAGCCGTCGCGGATAGCAATCACATACTTCTGCTGGCCCAGTTTGCCTGCCAGTGGCGCAATGGACTGCTCAATGACGGCAACCATAGATTGATATAACGAACTCATGAGAACACCTTCTTAGTGTGCCGCTTCGATGAGCGACAGAGCATAGTCCAGCACTTTATCGCCACGTTGCATTCCGTAATCCATGGTATCGATGGACTGTACGGGTATGCCCTGGGTGGCAGCCTTGTCTGAGAGCGTTTTTAACATGTATTTGACCTGGGGTCCGAGAAGCACGACCTGGTATTGCGGAAACTGTGTATCAAATTCTGAAACACCGTACGCATCGATTTTGACCGGTAAACCGCGTTCGTTCGCGGCTTCGACCATTTTCCGTACCAGCAGGCTGGTGGACATCCCGGCAGAACAGCACAGCATTATCTTGAACATCGACAACCATCCTCAAAATGTAAATAGTTATTGCGGAGATGATTGGATAACATATGGAAACCGGTTTCCATTGATATAAGACAGAAGTGTGACAGCCATCAAGATCCCTTACTTATGGGGCCTGATTATCAGATTCAGGTCACGAATTTTGGCTGCTTTTGCATCATATGGAGTGGAAACGGAAAATCGGTTTCCATGGAAAACGGAAACAGATATACTCCTGAGTGGCTATAATATGAGCCGAAGTGGAATCAGGAATTACAGGGGCCTGGAGCGACCTGTCAGGGGATAAAGATGTCTACAATCAACGATGTATCACGTCTGGCCGGGGTGTCCAAAGCCACGGTATCACGGGTGTTGAGCGGGTCGCGCGGCGTGAAGGAAGCCAGCCGTCAGGCCGTACTGAAAGCAGTGGAAGAGCTGAACTACCGGCCAAATGTGATTGCCCAGTCGCTGCTCAGCCAGTCTACCGGCTGTATCGGCGTCATTTGCGCCCAGGACAACATTAACCAGACCACCGGTTACCTGTACGCGCTGGAAAAACACCTCAGCCAGCACCAGAAGCACCTGCTGCTTCGCTTCGCCAACACCAAAGCCGAAGTCATGAGCGCGCTGGATGAACTCTCCTGCGGGCTATGCGATGACATTCTGATTATTGGCGCCCGTTTTCCGCTGCAGATCGATCAGGAGAATGTCATCCTGGTGGATTGCATGGAAACCAACAACGTCAACAGCATCCAGTATGACCATGCGTTTGCCGCGGAAACCGCCTGTAACTTCCTTGCCAGCCAGGGGCGACGCCAGATTGCCCTGATCCACCCGCACGGCAGCGGTTTTGCCGATCAGGTGCTGCTGGGCTACAAGCATGGGCTGGAAAAGAACTTCCTGCCGTTTAATCGCAACCTGGTCTTTATGGACGCCACGTCATCCTCCGTGGCCCTGCAGGAGCTGCTCAATAACGCCAGCACCGTTAATTTCAACGCCTTACTGGTGGCCGACGAACAGGAAGCACAGCGGGTAATCCCCCAGCTGCAGGCGTTCAACAGGTCAGTCCCGGGGGATATCATGGTCTTTAGTCTGGCGGGGTCGCTGCATCTGCCGGGCATTCCGACCATTCCAGCGATTGAATACTCGATGGATGCCATGGCGGCACGTATCGTCACCTGGCTGAACGAGAAGACCCAGATGCTGGGTTCGTATGTGCTGCGCGGGGATTTAATTATTCCGGATGTGCGACGCTAAAAAATTAAGGGGGCTGCAGAGCCCCTTAATGCCTAATCAGTAATCCTCCATGCAGTCCACCTGGCTCACGGCATCCCAGTAACCTTCCTGGTTGTTCCGCTCCATCGCCACGACCGCATTTTTGACCAGCATCTGATTGGCCTCAGAGGCCATGATCATCTTCTGCCACTCTTTATCACTTTGCTTGCGTTGCGGGGCACAGGCTTTCTTCACATCCTTCAAAACCGACTGTTTCATCTGTTCTAATTTTACCGGGTCGTTCAGTTCCTGAGCATGAACGAAGGCGGCAAAAAGCAGGCAGACTACCAGGCAAAACAGGTGCGCTGACTTCATGGAAACCTCCGGGAAAACCACACACGTTTATGAAATATATCGTTACATCCGAATTTTTGACCCAAGCCGAAAGTATTAATTTTGCCAATAGTTGCGCTGAGGTATGAATAAGCGTAGCCGCAGAATTTGCCGGACAGGCAAGACCAAAAGAAAAATCTGTGATGACAGGCGACAACCACGCAATAAAGGGTGATGCTGTTCGCAAAGGCAATTTAGCGTTGATTGCACTTACAATTTTTAGCGCGTGTTACGCCAGATTTTGATGTTTTTATCGGCGGCAGAATGTGGGATAGTCGATGGGCAACGTAACGGGAGAATGATATGCAACTGAGTATTACCGACACCATTACTGGACAAGATCAGAAAGAGTTACAGCAGCAGTTGCGGGTCTATAACAGCCAGTTTATTGATTTTTCCCGCGTGGGGAATGATATCGCCGTGTATGCCCGCGATGAGGGCGGCAAAATGCACGGCGGGCTTATCGGCAACCGTCAGGGTGAGTGGCTGAACATTAAATACCTGTGGGTTAGCGACGAAAAGCGCGGCAGCGGGCTTGGCCGCAAACTGATGCAGGCCGCCGAAGGCGAAGCCAAACGCCAGGGGTGCCGCCACGCGCTGGTGGATACCTTCAGTTTCCAGGCGCGTCCGTTTTATGAGAAGCAGGGCTATCAGCTGGAGATGACGCTGAACGATTTCCCGTATGCGGGGATCCAGCGCCACTACCTGTCGAAGGCGCTTTAAGCGCCAATACCGCTACCGATCACCGCCAGCGCATGGCGTACGACGCTGTCAGGCGAGAGGGTGTGTAACCTCTCGTCATTACGCATCCGTGAAAAGGGCACCAGTACCAGGCTTAACAGGGTGGTGAACAGCAGCTCGGGTGCCAGATCGCGGTTCAGTTTTCCCTCCTGCTGCCAGCGGGCGATGGTCTCCAGCATCGCCTGATATTTTTCATCGCCAAACCGGGCCTGCAGATGTGCCCGCAGCACCGGCATTTCCCCTATCACCTCCTGCATCCACAGCGGCGCGAACCAGCGATGCTCGACGGCCAGATCCGCCAGCTTTTTCACCATCAACGTCAGGGCAGTGACCGGATCGTCCGGATGGGCGCTGAAAAGCGTCGCGATGGCGCTGCGAAGCGGCAGAAAACGCTCCTCGATCATTGCATCCAGCAGCTGCTCCCGGGAGTTGAAGTAGTAATGCAGCATCGCCGGCGTTACGCCCGCCTCTTTGGCAATGGCGTTGAGGGAGGTGCGGGCAATCCCCTGACGGGCAAAGAGATCCAGGGCGATATCCAGCAGCTGTTCCCGACTGGTGGCGGTGGGTTTGCTCCCGCGCGGACGTCCCGGGCGGCGGGCCGGTGGCGTGGGCTCAGAATTATCTTTATGTGCTGACATGCGCGGAGGATCCCTTGACCTGATTTATAACTTCATTAAATATTAATTACCCAATTAATTAATTTCAAGCGGTGTTTTATGGCGTCCGATTCGACAACGCAAACCAAAAACGCGCCCTCCATACGGCTGCTGTTCAGCGCGCTCCTGCTGGTGATGCTGCTTTCGGCCCTCGATCAGACCATTGTCTCCACGGCGCTGCCGACCATTGTGGGTGAGCTGGGCGGGCTGGATAAGCTCTCCTGGGTGGTGACGGCCTACATCCTGAGTTCCACTATCGTGGTGCCGCTGTACGGCAAGTTTGGCGATCTCTTTGGCCGCAAAATCGTACTGCAAATCGCGATTGTGCTGTTTCTGGTGGGCTCAGCCCTGTGCGGGCTGGCGCAGAACATGACCCAGCTGGTGCTGATGCGCGCCCTACAGGGGCTTGGCGGCGGCGGGCTGATGGTGATCAGCATGGCAGCGGTGGCTGATGTCATTCCGCCAGCGGATCGCGGCCGCTATCAGGGGCTGTTCGGCGGGGTCTTTGGTCTCGCGACGGTGATCGGCCCGCTGGTCGGCGGTTTTCTGGTGCAGCACGCCTCCTGGCGCTGGATTTTTTACATCAACCTGCCGCTGGGGGTGTTTGCCCTGCTGGTGATCGGCGCGGTCTTCCAGGGCAGCGCGAAGCGCAATAAGCATGAGATCGACTATCTGGGGGCGATTTACCTCAGCATGGCGTTGCTGTGCATCATTCTGTTTACCAGTGAAGGGGGCACGGTGCGCGAGTGGAGCGACCCGCAGCTGTGGTGCATTCTGGCCTTTGGCCTGACGGGCATCGCCGGGTTTATCTACGAAGAGCGTCTGGCGTGGGAGCCGATTATTCCGCTGTCGCTGTTCCGGGATCGCAGCTTCCTGCTGTGCAGCCTGATTGGTTTTATTATCGGTATGTCGCTGTTTGGCTCGGTGACCTTCCTGCCGCTCTATCTGCAGATTGTTAAAGAGGCCACTCCGACCGAGGCCGGTTTACAGCTGATCCCGCTGATGGGCGGCCTGCTGCTGACCTCGATTATCAGCGGCCGTATTATCAGCCGCACCGGGAAGTACCGCCTGTTCCCAATCATCGGCACCCTGTTGGGCGTGATCGGGATGACGTTGCTCACCCGGATCACCATTGATTCGCCGGTCTGGGAGCTCTACCTGTTTACCGGCGTGCTGGGGGCCGGGCTGGGTCTGGTGATGCAGGTCCTGGTGCTGGCGGTGCAGAACAGCGTGTCTGCGGATCAGTATGGGGTAGCGACCTCCGGCGTAACGCTGTTCCGCTCCATTGGCGGGGCGATTGGCGTGGCGCTGTTTGGCGCGGTCTTCACCCACGTGCTGCAGTCGGGCCTGATGGCGCGGATACCCGAGGGCACCGAACTGCCGCGGGAGCTGAACCCTGTGGCGATTCACCATCTGCCTGACGCCCTGCGTCTCGACTATCTGGACGCCTTTGGCTCCGCCATTCATGCGGTATTCCTGATGGCCGCAGGGATTATGGTGCTGGCCTTTGTGCTGTCGTGGTTTTTGCGCGAGACGCCGCTGCGCAAGCGGGAGGCGTAAGGTTAGCGATTCCGCTAATTGTTGCGAGTCGCTTTCCGAATCTGAACGGCCAGGCTTGTCTTCCTTAACGCTGCTGGCGCATGCTTTGGGCTGGTCAATAAACCAGCAGGGGTTGCAATGGAACGCAAAGCGAAACTGTTCAAAAAGGGGCGAAATCAGGCGGTTATCCTGCCCGATGAGTTCGCGTTTGATACGGAGAGTGTCTGGATCCGGCGGGATGAGGAGGGGAATGTCGTTTTGAGGACAATGTCAGAGAAAGAAAAGCACAGGGAGAATTTTTTGCGTTTGCTGAAGCAAACGCAGGTTCCTGATTCATTCCTGAGCAAGGAGGAGCGCAATCAGAGCTATACGACAAGAGATCCTTTTGAAGGATTATAGAAATGCTGCTTATGCTGGACACAAACATAGTAAGTCACCTCGTGAGGCAACATCCTGGCGTGGTCGATCACTATTCCCGAATAGCACCAGAAGAGATGTGTATATCAAGCGTAACGAAGGCTGAACTGCTTTATGGCGTCGTGCCTTCGGGATGGTGCAGGAACTGACTATCGAGGATTGGACCACCGCTGCCTGAACCTCAACGCCCGGTGGCGCTACGCTTACCGGGCCTACAGTAGTTTTCCCTGTAATTACGTAGGCCGGGTAAGCGTAGCGCCACCCGGCAATACCCGCATATAACTTATCCTTCTTATTGATGCCATTTCGTTTTTTAGCCTGCCGCTGCGTTGCCGATATAGTCGATAAAACAGTTATCAAAAGGATATGACGGGTGAAACTTCGATTGGGTGCGCTTCTCCTCGCTGGCCTGCTGCTGGCGGGCTGCGATCAAAACGGCAGCGATGCCAAACATATCAAAGTCGGCGTGATTAACGGCGCCGAGCAGGACGTGGCAGAAGTCGCTAAAAAAGTGGCGAAAGAGAAGTTCGGCCTTGATGTCGAGCTGGTGGGCTTTAGCGGCTCGCTGCTGCCGAACGATGCGACAAGCCACGGCGAACTGGATGCCAACGTCTTCCAGCATCGTCCGTTCCTGGCAGAAGACAATAAAGCCCACGGCTACAAGCTGGTGGCCGTCGGCAATACCTTTGTGTTCCCGATGGCGGGCTACTCCCGCAAGATCAAATCGGTGGCGGAGCTGAAGGACGGCGCAACTATCGCCATCCCGAACGACCCGACCAACCTGGGCCGCGCGCTGTTGCTGCTGCAAAACGAAAAGCTGATCGCCCTGAAACCGGACGTCGGTTTGCTGCCAACGGCGCTGGATATCACCGCCAATCCGAAAAAGCTGAACATTATGGAGCTGGAAGGGGCGCAGCTGCCGCGCGTGCTGGACGATCCGAAAGTGGATGTGGCGATTATCAGCACTACCTATCTCCAGCAAACCGGGTTGTCTCCAGTACATGACAGTGTCTTTATCGAAGATAAAAACTCGCCGTACGTGAATATTGTCGTGACGCGGGAAGACAACAAAGATGCGGAAAACGTGAAGGAATTTATTCAGTCGTATCAGTCACCAGAAGTGGCGAAGGCGGCAGAGACGATCTTTAACGGCGGGGCAGTGCCGGGCTGGGAATAACGTTAATCGTGCCGCGACGAGATCTTTCGTCGCGGCCAGGAACAAATTGGCCCGATCCCATCGCTGAATGCCCTTTTGCCCACATCCTGTCGCCTGCCCTCCGGCTATGCTTTCCGCATACTAACCGGAGAACAGCCCATGAACATTACCCACATTCGCAACGCGACGCAGCTCATTACCTACGCCGGAAAACGCTTTCTGATTGACCCGCTGCTGGCACCCAAAGACGCTTACCCTGGTTTCCCCGGCACTGCCCGGGCGGAGATCCGCAACCCGACGGTGGAGCTGCCCTGTGCGGTGGAAAGCCTGCTGGATGTCGATGCGGTAATCGTCACCCATACCCATGCCGATCACTGGGATCAACACGCCATCGAGCGGATCGCCAAAGAGATGCCGATCTTTGTCCAGCACGACGATGACGCGCAGCTGCTGCGCAGTCAGGGCTTCCGCAATTTGACCGTTTTGACAGACAACACCCCGTTTGGCGCGATCCAGTTGAGCAAAACCCACGGCGGTCAGCACGGCACCGACCGCGCTTACGCGGTGCCTGAGCTGGCGGAGATGCTCGGTGAGGCGTGCGGCGTGGTGTTTCGCCATCCCGAAGAAAAAACGCTGCTGATTGCAGGCGACACCATTTTGCGCCCGCAGGTCGCCGACGAACTGCAAAAGCTGCAGCCGGATGTGGTGGTGCTTAATGCCGGGTACGCGCATGTGATCGGCTTCGGGCCTATCATTATGGGCGCGGAAGATGTGCTGAATGTGCACTTCCTGCTGCCGCAGGCAAAACTTGTCGCCGTCCATATGGAAGCGATCAACCACTGCCTGCTGACGCGCAGTGCACTGCGGGAATATGTGGACGCCAACCAGATGGGTGAGGCGGTGATCATTCCCCAGGACGGGGAAAGCGTTATAGTCTGAACAGCATCAGGGCAAAGGAGAACAATGTGAAGCTAACAACAGTGGCGATTGTCGCCGTCGACGGGTTCAGTCCTTTTCACTACTCCGTGCCCTGCATTTTGTTTGGCGATAGCGTATCGGGTACAAAGCGTTTTAACGTGACGATCTGCGCCGAAAACCCAGGGTTATTAACCTCCCGGGATGGTTTCGCCCTCAATGCCACGCACGATTATTCCGCCATCAGGCAGGCCGACATAGTGGTGGTGCCTTACTGGGCTCATGTGCTTGAACGCCCGCCGCAGACGTTGCTCGACAGCCTGGTGCAGGCCAGAGACAACGGGGCGGAAATCGTCGGGCTGTGCTTGGGATCGTTTGTTCTCGGATACGCCGGCATTCTGAACGGCAAACGGGCGGCGACCCACTGGGAATTTGAGCGCCAGTTCCAGTCGCTGTTCCCGGCGGTGCAGCTGGATATCAACGCCCTGTACGTCGATGACGACAACATTATCACCTCTGCTGGCACTGCCGCCGCGCTGGACTGCTGCCTGTATATCATCCGTCAGCGCTTTGGCAGCGAGGTCGCCAATCAGATTGCCCGGCGGATGATTGTGCCGCCGCACCGCGAGGGCGGGCAGGCGCAGTTTATCGCCCAGCCGGTGCCGGAAACGACCCGTGATGCGCGGATTAACAACCTGATCGATTATCTCCAGCGTAATATCAGCCAGCCGCTGAACCTGGATGCGCTGGCAGAGAGCGTGGCGATGAGTCGCCGCACGCTGACCCGCCATTTTATGAAAGCCACCGGAATGAGCGTCGTCTCGTGGATCACCGCCGAACGCCTGCGGCGTAGCCAGCTGCTGCTGGAGAGCAGCAATCTGCCCGTTGAGGCGGTGGCAGAGCAGGTGGGGTATCTTTCCGCCGTGACCCTGCGCCAGCAGTTTAAGGCCCGCTTTGGTGTCAGCCCGGCGGAGTGGCGTAAAACTTTCCGCACGCAGAGTCAGGCCGGGTAGCGCAACATTTACCCCAGCTTCTCCATCCGCGTTTCCCCTTCCACCATCGACAGCTGATACAGCGAAAACGATCGGTGCTTTTCAATCAGCGTCGCCAGTTCCGGCGAGTGGCTGGTGAGCCAGATCTGCGAGTAACGGCTGGCCTCGGCAATCAGGCTCGCCAGCGCGGGCAGCATCTGCGGATGCAGGCTGTTTTCCGGTTCGTTGAGGGCGATAAACGCGGGCGGACGCGGGCTTAACAGCGCCACAGCCAGACAGAGAAAACGCAGCGTGCCGTCGGAGAACTCCGCGGGCTCCAGCGGTCGGCTTAAGCCTTCGCGCTGCATCATCATGCGAAAACGCCCACCGGTATTGTCGCTGTAAAACACGCAGCCGGGGAACGCCTGGTCGAGGATGCGCATCAGCAGCAGCTCGTCGCCAATCTCGGCGATGGTCTGAAAGGCCGCGGCCAGATTGGCACCGTCGCTGGCCAGCACCGGGGAGCGGAACCCCACCTGCGGGGCACGGATCGCCGAGCCGGATGAGACGGAAAACTCATGATAAAAGCGCCAGTTACGCAGGGACTCGCGCATCTGCGACACCTCCGGGTAGAGGTGCGGCTCCCCCAACTGCCCGAACACCGATTCGTTCTCGTACAGCGTGCCGCTGTGGGTCACCTTTTCGTGATGCACGTTATTGAGAAACACGGCCTGATTCTTGCGCTTCATCAGCTGTGATGACGGGCGTCGGTGCTGGCCGCTCAGCCAGATGGACTCCTCTTTAATCACCGGATCGAGCTGAAACTGCGAGGGATAAGGCAGCTTCTCGACAAAGCCCACCTGCAGTTCATATTCGTAGGTCTCTGTTTCCACCGCCAGGTTCATGCGCCTGAGCTGGTCGCTGCGGGTTTTACCTGCCCAGAAGACCTTTAAAATCCCGCCCTCATTGGCCAGCGCCTGGGAAAACTGCCCCTGCGCCGCGCTGTGCATCAGGTGGATCGCCTTGTAGATATTGGATTTTCCGGTGCCGTTCGGGCCGAAAACGATATTGAGCTGCTGCAGATCCAGCGACAGGTCGCGAATCGAGCGATAGTTTTGAATGTGCAGGGTGTTGATCATCGGCGTACCCACTTTTGCGGACTAAACCTGTACAAAGTTACAGTGTTTCAGGCAAAGTGCAAAAAAAAAGACGACAGTGAGGTGTCGTCTAAACGGGGTAGTGCTTCGGGCCTCTCAGGGTCAATGGGGCCTCGCGTTTGACATTCAGATTACGGCCAATCGCAAACCCAGATCGTCAGGATAGGGATCAAAGTAGTTTTGCGTCATCAGATACCGGTCAGGGTATTCGGCCAGATAATGTTTCAGCAGCGTGAGCGGGGCGAGAATGGGCAGTAATCCGTCACGATAATGCAGGATCACGTCGCGCAGTTCACCGCGCTGGCGGCTGTTCAGTTGGTTACGGAAATAGCCCTGAATATGCATCAGGACGTTAGTGTGGTTTTTCCGCGAAGCCGGTTTACTGAGGATCAGCATCAGTTTTTCGCGGTACACCTCAAAGAAAGCGTCCAGGTCTTCCCACTCGTGCAGCGAGGCGACGAACGGCCCGATCTCGCGATAGCCCGCCTGATGGTGCGCCAGCAGCTGGAGTTTGTACCGGCTGTGGAAGTCCAGCAGCGCACGGCGCGTCAGGCCTTGTGCCCGCAGCGTATTCAGCTCATGAAGAGCAAAAACCCGCTCGACAAAGTTCTCACGCAGCACCGCATCGTGCAGGCGTCCATCTTCCTCCACCGGCAGCCACGGCCATTTTTCAAGCAGGGCGGCGGTGAACAGCCCGACACCCTCCTTGCGGCCCGCGTTACCCTTTTCATCGTACAGCCGCACGCGCTCCATGCCACAGCTTGGCGATTTGGCGCAGACAATAAATCCGCAGAGATCGCCCATTTTCGGCACATAACCCGCCGCAAAATCGGCCATTTTTTGGGTAACGTCTTCATGAGGCGCTTTGCTGAAGCGCATCTGCGTCTCACCGCTGGCGGTCTTCGTCAGACGCAGGGCCGGACGAGGCGTCGGCAGGCCGATCGCCATTTCCGGACACACAGGCCGGAAATTGACCCATTCGGCCAGCTCATCCATGACAAAGCCCATACGCTTATGCCCGCCGTCGAAGCGAACGGCGGAACCGGTCAAACATCCGCTAATACCCAGCACAGGTTTCGTTGTCATGATGCGCACCTCCAGAGTCATACTCTAAAAGTTACACAAAATGATTATTTTGTCCAAGTATTGACGAATATATTTTTTATTTTGTATAGATATCAGCAGCTTTTAGCTGCCCTTATAGGTCGAGTAACCGTACTGGCTCAGCAGCAACGGAATGTGCAGTTTTTCGTTGGTGCGGGTGACGGTAAACAGCACCGGGATCTCCGGGAAGAATGACTCCAGCTTGTTGCCGTGGAAGTACTCTGCCGTTTTGAAGGTCACTTTATAGACGCCAGGCTGCATATCCTGATCCGCTGGGTAGAGCGACTTGATACGGCCGTCCTGGTCAGTTTTGCCGCTGGCGAGCGGGGTCCATTTATCCTGCTGCTGCTTTTCCAGCGTAACGGTGACGCCCGGCGGTGGCGTGCCGGTTTGCTGGTCAAGGATATGCACGCTCAGGGTGCCGGCAGGGGCGGCGCCAAAGGCGACAGGGGCAAAGGCCATGGAGGCGAGGATCAGCAGAGGGGCAGTCTTTTTCATCATGTTTTCCTGTGGAGTGATAAGTCACAGGAAAACGTTAGCATTTGCCGCGCAGGAAAATATTCAACTTTTCGTGAAGATTCCCGCAGGAGAAAATAATCAGAGGATAATCACCTCAAGGGCAACCTGCTGCTGCCACTGTTCCACCTGTTTTCGGCGCGCGGCGGTGAGTTTACCGCTGGTGACCAGCAGCCACTGGCGGTCCGGGAAAATCTCCGGTGCCAGCGCGGCAGGGGGAATGGGCAGCAGGTTGATGCGGTGGCCCTGGCCGGTGCGGGCTAAGGCTTCGAGCCAGATTTCGCACGGGTCGTTCAGGTGCCAGCCGCTGAGCAGGAGGTTGTCGCCCGGCGCTTTTTTATCGGCTTCAAGGCAAAACGAGGTGTAGGCGATGATGATGCCATCGAGGATCTCGCGTAGGGTCATGGCGGCGGGAACGTTGGCCGAGACCAGGCTGCGCAGGGGACGTAACACGTTCACGACCAGCTCCGGGCGCGGATATTCGCGACCGGTATCGTAAATCATCTGGCGCAGGGATTCGATTTTGCCGGCCTGCAGACGCTCCAGCATGGTCTGCTGCAGCGTTTGCCAGTTGTTGGTCCGGCCCGGGGCAGGACGCTCCAGCAGCGGCTTTACCTGGCCTATCGGGACGCCTTTTTTCACCCAGTCGAGGATTTTTAACGCCTGCTGGACGTCCTCGTCGCTGTACTGGCGATGACCGCCCTCGGTGCGCAGCGGCTTGAGTAAACCGTAGCGACGCTGCCACGCCCGCAGCGTGGTAGGGGTGATCCCACTAAGTCTGGCGAATTCGCCAATGGAGTATGCCATGTCTGCGTCCGAAGAGGATTAATCTCAATATTCTACGAATATTTTCCGATGGGATGAAGCGCCAGAGCGCTGCACTACACTTTAATTCCAACCGTGCAAAATGACAGGAGTTCTCATGAAACTATGGCCCGTTGTTACCGGTGTCGCCATTGCGCTGACTCTGGTGGCCTGCAAATCCCCTACGCCGCCAAAGGGCGTGCAGCCGATAACGAACTTTGACGCCAGCCGCTATCTGGGCAAGTGGTACGAAATCGCCCGTCTGGAAAACCGCTTCGAACGCGGTATGCAGCAGGTGACTGCCACCTATGGCAAGCGCAGCGACGGCGGGATCAGCGTGCTTAACCGGGGCTATGATCCGGTGAAACGCAAGTGGAGTGAGAGCGAGGGTAAAGCCTATTACACCGGCGAGCCAACCACCGCAGCGTTGAAGGTGTCGTTCTTCGGCCCGTTCTATGGCGGTTATAACGTGATCAAGCTGGACGATGACTACCAGTACGCGCTGGTCAGCGGCCCGGATCGCGACTATCTGTGGATCCTGTCGCGTACGCCAACCATTCCGGATGCGGTGAAACAGGATTATCTCAATACTGCGCGCAGCCTGGGCTTCCGGGTGGATGAGCTGATATGGGTGAAACAGTAAAGATCGTGCTTTCGTCCTGGGGAAATGTGCGGGCAGGGGAATAGACTTGCGTCATGGGCACACGGGAGATGACATATGCACTGGCAACCCTTTCGCGGCACCGCGCCGACCACCATGACCCTCTACAGCGCGTCCTTTCCCGATGTCAGCGACAACTGGCCGATGAAAGACGAAGTGACGCGCGAGCTGAACGCCGTCGATCGGGCCTTAAAAGCGGACCCGCAGCTGATGCCGCCCGTTATCGAGAAGAATGCCAGTGGCGAGAAGAGGATAAAGTGCCAGCATCAGTGGTCTGAAAAGGCCTTCGCGACGCGCCCGGCGGTCGTCGCCTGGCGTACCCGGCTGGTGCCCACCGCCCTGGCCCTGTACGCCATCCAGAATCCGCTGGATGAACATCTCCCTGACGGCACCCGGATGGACAGCCGCAGCCGCCAGTGGTTTATCCACGCCAACGATGCCATCGGCATCCGTTCCCGCGCGAAGGTGCTCTCCGTGCTGGCGGAACAGTACCTGCATAACGACATCGACAACGTCTGGGTCAGCCTCGCCAGCGGGGCGGCCGTCCCGGTGCTGGAGGCGCTGCGCGGCGCCCATCTGGACGGGCAAAAAGTGCATTTAACCCTCGTGGATTACGATCCCGTCTCCCTGCGCTGGGCAGAGAAAATGGCCGCCGCCGAAGGGCTGAGCGTCGGGGAGCAGGTGACGATATTGCAGCGCGATCTGAAAGAGAGCCTGATCCACAGCGATAAACTGATACAGGAGCTGGGCGAAGGTAAGGTCGAGCTGGTGGACGCGCTGGGGATCTTCGAATACTTCAACGATACCGACGCGGTAATCTTCCTGAAACATGTCCTGCGCCTGATTAAACCCGGCGGAGCGCTGATTATCTCGAACATGCTCACCAGCAGCCCGCAGATTGATTTCGCCCTGCGCTGTATCGGCTGGACGCCCATCTTCCCGCGCACCTTGCAGCAGCTGCAGGATATTCACCTCGCGGCAGGGATCCCGGCGGAAAACGTCACGGTGATCGTGCCGAAAGACGGGGTGTATGCGGTGATGGAGGTGCGGGTGGGCCAGGCGGTTCAGGCCTGAGGCATTTCGTAAGCCTCATCACAATATAAACAGAACTCATACCTAGCGCGGGTTTTTTGAACCGGACAGCGCCCCTCGTCTGCCTTAAGTTGGTTGCGAACGTTCAACACATAACACTAACCAGAACATTCGTATCGCCTGCTTAAGGAAGTCACCCTATGAATCAGACTCATGTTGTCGATGTGAAGGCATGGATAGATGCCCGGCCTGTCTCACGCTTTCAGTGGAAGGTTCTGCTGCTCTGTTTTGTCATCATTATGCTTGATGGTTATGACGCCGCGGTCATGGGGTTTATCGCCCCAGCGTTAATCGAAGACTGGGGCATTAGCCGCTCTGCACTCGGCCCTATCCTCGGGGCGGCGATGTTCGGTGTTGCCATCGGCGCGCTGGTCGCCGGACCGCTCTCGGACCGCTATGGCCGCAAACAGGTTCTGTTGTGGTCGGTGGCGCTCTTCGCCATTTTCAGCCTTGCCGCCGCGCTGGCGCAAAGCCCGGCACAACTCGCGTTGATTCGTTTTCTGACCGGGCTGGGGCTGGGGGCCGTTATGCCGAACTGCGTCACGCTGGTGGCGGAGTATATGCCGGAGCGCCGCAAGGGGTTGATGATCACCCTGATGTACAGCGGCTTTAACGTTGGCTCCGGGCTGGGTGGGTTTATTGCTGCGGCGCTGCTGTCGCACTACAGCTGGCATTCGGCACTGATTTTTGGCGGCGTGCTGCCGCTGGTGCTGCTGCCCTTTATGTTTGCCATGCTGCCGGAGTCGGCGATGAGCATGGTGGCGCGCCGCGTTCCGCATGATCAGATTGCCCGGGTGCTTAACCGGCTGGGGGGGACGTTCACGGCTGACACCCAGTTTAAACTCAATACCCCGGAAATTTCCCGCCGCAGTAAAGTCGCGCAGCTGTTCCGCAACGGCTATGGGCGCGGCACGGTTGCCCTGTGGCTGACCTACTTTATGGGGCTGTTTGTCATCTATCTGCTTAATGGCTGGCTGCCGACTATCCTGCGTTCAGGTGGGTTGTCGTTGCAGCAGGCGGCTATCATCACCGGTCTGTTCCAGCTCGGCGGCCCGCTGGGCGGCATCATTGTCGGCTACCTGATGGACCGCACAGCCGCGAAGAAAGTGATTGCTGTAACCTATTTCCTCGGCTGTCTGTGTCTGTTGTCGCAAGGGTTGATGGACTTCGGGTCGCTGGCGCTGGCGGTACTGATTTTTATCAGCGGCATGTGTATCAACGGCGCACAGAACGGCCTGCAGGCCTACTCCCCCGCCTTTTACCAGACGGAAATCCGCGCCACCGGCGTAAGCTGGATGCACGGTATCGGTCGTACGGGGGCCATTCTCAGCTCAACGTTGGGTGGAGTGATTATGCTGGCGGTGCCAGGGCACTCTTCCATCTTTCTGGTGCTGGCATTACCGGCCTGTCTGGCGGGGATCGCTATTTTACTGCATCGTATGAACCGCATTAAGACTCGGGAAACAGAGGCGGAATTAAACGCGCTGTCGCAAACCGTGCATAACCGATAAGTGGAGTAAACTCATGGCCAGAATACTCGGCGGGATCGCCGTCTCGCATACCCCGACCATCGGCTTTGCCGTCGATCATCATAAACAGCAGGAGGCGGCCTGGGCGCCTATCTTCCAGAGCTTTGAACCGTTAAAGCGCTGGCTGGACGAGAAAAAGCCCGATGCGCTGGTCTATATCTTTAACGATCACGTCACCGCCTTTTTCTTTGATCACTATTCCACGTTCACTCTCGGGATTGACCACGAATATGGCGTGGCGGATGAAGGCGGCGGCGCGCGCGATCTACCGCCGGTGAAAGGCGATGCGGCTCTGTCGCGGCATATCGGTGCCAGCCTGATGGCCGATGAGTTTGATATGTCGTTCTTTATGAATAAAAAACTCGATCACGGGCTGTTCTCGCCGCTCTCCGCCCTGATGCCCTGGGAGCAGGAAGCAGGCTGGCCGACAAAGGTTATCCCGCTGCAGATCGGCGTGCTGCAATTTCCGGTACCCAGCGCCCGACGCTGTTACAAGCTGGGCCAGGCGCTGCGTCGGGCTATCGAGAGCTATCCGGAGGACATTAACGTGGCGATCGTCGCCACCGGGGGCCTGTCGCATCAGGTGCATGGCGAGCGCTGCGGTTTTAACAATCCCGACTGGGACGCACAGTTTGTCGATATGCTGGTGAACGACCCGGAAAAACTGGCTGACATGACGATCGGGGAATACGCAGTGCTTGGCGGTATGGAGGGCTCAGAGGTGATCATGTGGCTGGTGATGCGCGGTGCGCTGTCGGCGAACGTCACCGAAACCTGGCGCGATTACTATCTGCCGTCGATGACCGGTATCGCCACCCTGATCCTCGAAAATAACGCCCGCACGCCGCCTGTCGATACCCTCAGCCGCCACCGCCAGCATATGGCGCAGCAGCTTGCCGGAGTGGAGAATTTACCGGGCACCTATCCGTTTACCCACGAGCGGAGCCTGAACGGCCTGCGGTTGAACAGCTTCCTGCACCAGCTGACGCAACCGGCCTGGCGCGAACGTTTCCTGAATGAGCCGCAGGCGCTGTACGCCGAAGCGGGTCTGAGCGAGCAGGAGCAACGCCTGCTGGATAGCCGCGACTGGCGCGGCCTGATCCAGTACGGTGCCAGCTTCTTCCTGCTGGAGAAAATGGGTGCGGTGGTCGGTGTTTCTAACCTGCACATTTACGCGGCGATGCGCGGACAGACGCTGGAGGATTTTCAGCAGACGCGTAATCAGCAGGTGACATACTCAGTGGCGGGCCGCTAACCCTGCGCCACCTGTTGATGGATAAACCCCAGCAGCGCCTGGGTTGCGGGTGAGGGCAGGCTGCCTTCGCGGAAGGTCAGCCCGATGCGGCGGGTGGTATCCGGCAGGCTCACTGGCAGCACGGTGAGCAGACCATTATCAATTTCAAAGCGCATCTGGCTGGCCGATACCGCCGCCAGCATATCGGAATCACGCAGTAACCCGCGCACCATGGCGGCATCGCCGGTTTCGACGGTCGGTTGCGGCAGCGGCAAATGCAGGGTCAGAAAGGCCCGATCCAGCAGATGACGCGCGGGGGCATTAGAACGCGGTAACACCCATTGCGCATCGGCCAGTTTGCTGCGCGGATCGGGATCGTTCAGCAATGGGTGGTTATTACGCAGCAAAATGAGCATATCTTCTTCAAACAGCGCTTCGCTGCTGAGGTCCGGCAGATCCTCATCCTGACGCAGCGCACCAATAATAAAATCAATATTACCGGCCCGCATGTCCGACACCAGGGACTCATACGGGCTTTCATTGGTGATCACCCGGATACCCGGGTGACGAGCCAGAAACGCGCCGATCGCTACCGGCAACAACCGGGTACGGCTCAGCGGCAGCGCGCCGATGCGCACACTGCCTTCCAGCACCCCGCGCCGCGCTGCCAGATCGCTCCAGATATTCTCCAGTTCGTTCAACGCCCGGCTGACAGGCGGATAGAGCAAATCCGCCGCCGGGGTGGGGCGTACGCCTTCAGCGGTACGGCGAAACAGCGCCGCATCGGCCCCCTTTTCCAGCACTTTTAACGCCGCACTGACGGCGGGCTGGGTCACGCCCAGCTGCGTGGCAACGGTCTGGGTATGATTGACATGATAGAGCTGAATAAAAATCTCCAGCCGTCGGGTATTAAACAGCCAGGCAGCATCCGGCACAGCCGTGGCACGGGCCTTAAGCTTGTGCATCAGCGCGGGTACGGCCTGTAAATCGTCAATGGCACGCTGCGCGCGGGGCAGGATGCATTTGCCGTATTCCGTCAGGACCATACCGCTGTGATGACGTTCAAACAGGGTGACATTCAGGCTCTCTTCGAGGTCACGGATCGCCCGAGTGATGGCCGACTGAGTACGGAATAAATCATCGGCTGCCCGCGAGACGCTGCCGCGCTGAGCTACCCGGCAGAAAAACCGCAGCTGCATGATATTTATCGTGTTATTGCGTTTTTCTGCCGCCATGATTCGCCCGATCCCGAAATGTGAATTTATCAACAACATAAATAAAAATCATAGCATTCGCAACTTAACGAATTACCCGCCTGCGCCCGGACATGACACTCTGAAAAAAACAGCAGAGGAAGTCATCATGTCTCATCCGGTTAACCATAAAAGTGCCCTTGTTGTCAGTGCCCATTCTGCCGATTTCGTCTGGCGCGCGGGCGGCGCGATTGCTCTGCATGCCCAGCAAGGCTACCAGGTTCATGTGGTGTGTCTGTCGTTTGGCGAGCGCGGGGAATCGGCCAAACTGTGGCGCAAAGGCAACATGACAGAAGAGACGGTGAAACATCACCGCCGGGAAGAGGCGCAGGCCGCCGCCGATATCCTCGGCGCCAGCATTGAGTTTTTTGATATCGGCGATTATCCGTTGCGCGCCGACAACGCCACCCTGTTCCGCCTGGCCGATGTCTATCGCCGCGTGCAGCCGCACTTTGTGCTGACCCACTCGATGCACGATCCCTACAACTACGATCACCCCCTGGCGTCGAATCTGGCCCAGGAAGCGCGGATCATTGCCCAGGCGGAAGGCTATCGCCCGGGAGAAACGGTCGTTCAGGCACCGCCGGTGTACTGCTTTGAACCGCATCAGCCGGAACAGTGCAACTGGAAACCGGACGTGCTGCTGGATATCACCAGCGTGTGGGAGAAAAAATATCAGGCTATTCAGTGCATGCAGGGCCAGGAGCATTTGTGGGAATACTACACCCGCGTGGCGCTCCAGCGTGGCGTACAGGCGAAACGTAATATCGGCATCACCGCCGCGCGCGATATCGTCCATGCCGAAGGTTTCCAGAGCATCTTCCCACGCGTGACGGAGAACCTTGCATGAACCTGTTGAATAAAAAAGGGATTGTGGTGCGTAACCTGCCGCGCCATGACCACTCAACCCTGCGCCTGTTTGCCGCCGCGGGCGTGGCGACGCTGCACGAAGCGTATCAACGTCAGGGGCTGATGAACCCGGCTATCCGCCCCATCCAGCAGGGGGTAAGCCGCGCCGGAAATGCCGTTACCGTACTGGTGACGCCTGGCGATAACTGGATGTTCCACGTGGCGGTAGAGCAGTGCCTTCCGGGGGATATTCTGGTGGTGGCGCCAACCTCGCCCTGTGGCGACGGCTTTTTCGGCGATCTGCTGGCGACCTCGTTGCAGTCCCGTGGCGTGGTCGGGCTGGTGGGTGATATCGGGATCCGCGACTCGCAGACCCTGCGCGAAATGGGATTTGCCGTCTGGTCGCGCCAGGTCTACGCCCAGGGCACGGTGAAAGAGACCCTCGGCTCGGTGAATGTGCCGGTGATTTGCGGCGGCCAACTGGTCAACCCCGGCGATGTGGTCGTTGCTGATGATGATGGCGTGGTGGTGGTACCGCATGTTGAAGCCCGATCGGTGCTGGCGAAAGCGGAAACCCGCATGGCTAATGAAGAGGCGAAACGCGAGCGGATGCGCAACGGCGAGCTGGGGCTGGACATCTATGCCATGCGCCCGCGGCTGGCAGAAAAAGGGCTGCGCTACTACGACAATGCGGATGACGTGGAGGGCTAAGATGGCGCAACGCAGAATTCCCTGCCTGATGATGCGCGGCGGCACCTCGAAGGCCGCCTGCTTCCTGGCGGATGACCTGCCTTCAGATGTCACCCTGCGTGATGCGGTACTGCTGGCGGTAATGGGTTCCCCGGATGCCCGGCAGATCGACGGCATCGGCGGGGCCGATCCGCTGACCAGCAAAGTGGCGATCGTTCGCCGCTCCGCCCGCCCGGATGCTGACGTCGATTACCTGTTTGCCCAGGTGAATGTCGATAGTGCGACGGTCGATTACGGCCAGAACTGCGGCAATATCCTGGCGGCCGTCGGCCCGTTCGCCATCGAGCGCGGATTAATTGCACCGGCCACGCCCCTGACTCAGGTGCGGATCTATATGGAAAACACAGGGCAACTAGCGATTGCCGAGGTGCCCTGTGGTGACGATGGCGTGGAGTATGCGGGCGACACCCGTATTGATGGCGTACCGGGTACCGCCAGCAAAATCGTCCTCAACTTCCTGGATGTGGCAGGCTCCAGCTGCGGCGCATTACTGCCAACCGGCAAGGCCACTGACCGTTTTGACGGCATCGACGTTACCTGTATCGACAACGGCATGCCGGTGGTGCTGCTGCGCGCCAGCGATCTGGGCCGCAGCGGCTACGAAACCCGTGAGCAGCTGGATAATGACCCTGAACTGAAGCAGCGTCTGGAGTCCATCCGCCTGCAGGCCGGGCCGCGCATGAACCTGGGCGATGTGTCGCAACGCACGGTACCCAAAATGACGCTGATCGCAGAGCCGCGTGCCGGAGGCGCACTCAGCAGCCGCACCTTTATTCCTCATCGCTGCCACGCCTCGATTGGCGTCTTTGGGGCGGTGAGCGTCGCCAGCGCCTGCCTGATCCCCGGCAGCATCACCGCCGGGCTGGCGCAGGTTGCTGGCGGAAACGCGCCGGTTCTAAGCATCGAACATCCCAGCGGGGAGTTCAGCGTAGCGCTGCAACGCAACGCCGCGGGCGAGCTGGCAGGCTGCGGCCTGTTGCGCACTGCCCGCCTGCTGTTTGCGGGTGAGGTCTGTATCCCGACCCATATCTGGCCGTGTAAGGAGTCAACATGACGGCAATAACGTTTATTGGTTTTGGCGAAGCGGGCGGTATTTTCGCCAGCGAACTGGCACGAGATCATGCCGTCACCGTCTGGGACTGCAAGCTCAGCGGCGCAGAGCGCGAACCGATGCTGGCTAAAGCCCGTCAGGCTGGCGTACGTGCCGCCGGATCGCTGGCGGAAGCCCTTGAGGGCGCGGCGCTGGTCTTCTCGACCGTCACGGCGGGTTCTGCCCTGGATGTGGCGCAGCAGGCCGCGCCGTTATTAACGGCAGGGCAATATTTTCTCGATCTCAACTCGGTGGCGCCTCAGACCAAACGCCATGCCGCTCACCATTTCCTGCCCGGCGCGTATGTCGATGTGGCGGTAATGGCGCCGGTTCCCCCTGCACGACGTAAAACACCGCTGCTTGTCGGCGGCCCGCAGGCAGAGGCGATCGCGCCGGTACTGACCGTGATGGGGTTAAATGCCCGCTCTGGCGCAGACGAGATCGGTAAGGTGTCGGCAATCAAGATGTGTCGCAGCGTGATGATCAAAGGACTGGAAGCCCTTACCACTGAATGCCTGTTCGCTGCCCGTGAATACGGTGTGGAGGAAGAGGTGCTGGCCTCGCTGCACGCCAGCTTCCCGTCGCTGGGCTGGAACGGTGAGTTCCCCGGGTATCTGATCAGCCGCGTCGCCGAGCACGGTATCCGCCGCAGCGAAGAGATGGAAGAGGTGGTCAAAACCCTGCGAGATGCGGGTGGCGATGGGGTGATGAGCCAGGCGACCGTGCAGGCGCAACGCCAGTTACCCGAAAAGATGGCGGCGCGTGGGGTGAGTTATGCTGCGCTGGCCCCCTTTGTCTGGCAGGTGCTGTCGGGGAAGGTGAAGGGGTAGGGCGCAGGTTATTTACTTTTTATGGGGGAAAGCGATGGCGGTCCCCCTTTTTAAGGATATTTTTTGTTTTGCTGCACTATATGTGAAATGCCACGCGCTTCCCCGTCGGAAGCTCAATATCCAGACTCAGCTTCCCGCCCATGGCTTCGATATAGCGTTTAAGCGTAGCGATTTTTAGCTCATTCCCGCGCTGTTCAAGTTGAGTGACTGCGGGCTGACTGATCCCCATCACCTCAGCGACGTGCTTTTGCGACAGTTTCAGCTCTTCGCGCATCATTTGCAGACCCGTTTCGAGGATCATTTCGTCGGCCATCTCTTTGATGCGTTTTTGGCTTTCAGGGGAACGCGAAGCGATCGCTTCATTCAGGGTTTTCAATTTTTTGTCTCCATTGTTGCCAATCATGAATCGTATAAGCTACAGCTTATAAATGCACGTGCTTATGCTTGATGCAGATTTGTTTTTCGACCATGATCGCATTATGAAAATCGAAACCGCAGTTCCTTCACACTTTGAACGTCTCGTCGCGATCTGGGAGTCCTCCGTTCGTGCCACTCACCACTTTCTGCAGGAGAGCGATATTGCGGCGTTACGCCCGTTATTACTCAACGCTTATCTGCCAAATTTAAACGTTGTTATTGCCCGGGATGAAACCGGCGCCATTCATGGCTTTTTGGGCGTGGATGAAAACCGCATTGAGATGCTGTTTGTCGACGATGCCAGCCGGGGAAAAGGCGTTGGCAAATATTTGCTGACTTATGCCATTGACCATTTGGGCGCTAACGAGGTGGACGTCAACGAGCAAAACCCGCAGGGCGTTGGGTTTTACCAGCATATGGGGTTTGTGCAGATTGGGCGATCGGAGCTGGATGGGCAGGGTAATCCGTTTCCGTTGCTGCATATGCGGTACGAGGGTTAACGCCTGCACATACTGCCCCCTCGCCCCTTCGGGGAGAGGGCTGGGGTGAGGGGAAACACACCGCAACGCCGGGTGGCGGCTTCGCCTTACCCGGCCTACAAAACCTGCATGGCGCGAACGTTACGCAGCGGCGAGCGCGCCTTCAACGCCTTTTAGCTTCTGCTGCGCCAGCTTTAACTCGTCTAACAGCTTCTTCTCATGTGGGCTATGCGCCATCACAACGATGCAGCCGTCCATGACTTTTACTGTGACTTTATCCCCAGTATCAAACCCCGCCGCACGCAGCCATTTGCCAGAAAGGATCAGGTTTGGCGTACTGCGATCGAGACCTTGCGGGCGATATCCCACAATTAATGTACGCTCAGTTCCGGTTGCGGTGGTGTCTGGGGTAGAATGCGAATCAGCCATAATCAACTCCTTGATAGTTGGTGAGGTTAGACGCTCCGGTGTGTTCGAGCATACTGGAGCGTTGATAAAAACGGAGGTTTAGGTGGCCTCCTAATTTGATTTAGAGTAGATGGATAGGTGGCCCCATGTCAATCATAGCGCGCGAAAAAAAACCAAAAGGCGGCGGACAATCCCCGCAGTTTAAAATGCGTATTGATCCGGCATTGAAGGAGCAGTTGGATGCTGTGGCGGCGGAAGAGGGGGTTAGTCTCGCCAGCTGGTTGAAGGAACTGGCGAGAGAGGCACTAAAACGTAAAGGGTTAGAACCTAAAGGATAAAATTAAATTCCATTCCTAGCTGATTTAATATCCAAAAGGTTGATAGTGTCTATTTTATCTTCACTTATTACGATAGTTAAACGAGCTGGGTATTTAAATCTCATTTCACTTATTCTAAAAGTCCAAAGCATTATTTTTAAAAGCTCTTCGTCACTGATGTTCCTATGTTCTTTAATTCTTGTTATACCAGATCCAAAAATTGGAACTGATACGTCACGCTGAGCATAAATTTTATTAACCTTATCCCAGAATGTTATTAGGAAAGAAAGATAGTCAGGCATTGTTAAATAAGCTTTATTATCTTCGTCAAAGCGCGAAAAAGCAGTGAGAATGAAGTCATCAACTACGCAAATAGTACCGAGTGAATATTTTTTTGTCTTGCCTTTTTTTCGTTTATTGTTTATCTCAATATATTCGCTTTCATCAAAATCATAATTTTCAATTTTATCATCAAGTAAGCTAGTAGTGTTTCTGAAGTATTTTTTTATATAAGTTCCATTTAACGATCTGGAAGATATGATGATCTCATCAACTTGAGTGTCAAAATATTCATTGAAGGCTATTGCTTTTAATCCATCTTGTTTAAATAGATCTCCAGATTTAACTGTAACTTTACTTCCTTCAACATCAAGTTCTATCTCTCTAAGATTATTTAAGTGAGACCATAGTCTAAAGTAAAATAATATTAAACATATAGCAAATATAATGAAAAGATAAATTTTAATATTATCTGGAATGTTAAAAAAAATTAATGCAATTGAAGATATCGTGCTGAAATAAGAGAGAAAACCTGAGAATTTACTTCTTACTCTCTCATCTAAAAACTTAATTTTTCTCATAGATTACCCATTTACAATAGCCGCAACATAATTGCGGCTATTTTTTAATTATAAAAATAATCATTTGGTGCTTTTTGGCTTCCAAGTTGGAAATTTGTGTTATTCAAAGCCTTTTTTATTATTTCTTTATCCATAGGTACATGTAACACAGGTACTTCTTTTTTTGAATCACGGAAAACAGGAATAATACTCCATAGATCTTTAACTTTTTTTGAGAAAGTTTCGCCAGAACGAAGGGATTCTTTTGTAGATAATTCCGGATAAACAACAATTATTGGTAAATATAAACTGTTAATTGCGTAATCAATTTCTTCACGCAATGCTCTGGAGTTTATTGTTGAAGAACTAAGAAATAAAATTAAATTTTTTGAGTTTCTTAGTCTTTGCCTAAGCCGGGGTTTGAGGGTCGTTTCCCAATCGCTTCCATCACGGACACTATAAGTAGAACTATGAGAATCATGAAATGGAAAACTTGAATCCTTTCCCTTCCAGCTACGTAATAAATTGTAATATACAAAGTCACGAGTTGCATGTGCCCCAAGACTACTTGGATTAAAAGGTTCTGCTACATAAAAAGCACAATAATTTCCCAATGTGGACATATTAAATTTCCTTAAGTGTTACTCTAATGTAAAGATACTTTCGATGTGGGGAAGAAATAAATAGCGATTATTATTCACTTAACCCACAGGGCGTGCAATGATTATTTGTAAAAATGACGTAGAGGTAACAGTAAAATATAATGAGAGAGGAACTGGTTTAAAATACTTGAAATTCTAAGTAGAGATTTTTGTACTTAATAAGTGGATAAATGAGAGGCATTTTGGCGGAAGATCACAGGAGTCGAACCTGCCCGGGACCGCTGGCGGCCCCAACTGGATTTGAAGTCCAGCCACCTCACCGGAGATGACGATCTTCCGCGCCTCGATTGCTACATGGAGGCGGGGCGCATTATATCTACTTTCAATCATTTACCCCATCTTTTCCCACACCTATTTCACCCCTTTCTTGACCTGTGTTAAGCCCTCCAACCTAAACCTTAAGAAAATCCTCAGGTTACATTTTCCGCCGCCGCACTTTTACCGCGATCACAAAAAACAAGAAACGTAAAAACGTAACCAGAAAACGCAATACCTGCCCGCAGGTGAATGGTTTACAAAAACTGTAACCGGTCTCAGCGCCCTACGCGTGAAGGAATAACAATGAAAAGCGAAGTCTTGTCCGTCAAAGAGAAAATTGGTTACGGCATGGGTGACGCCGCAAGTCACATCATCTTCGACAACGTCATGCTCTACATGATGTTCTTCTACACCGATATCTTCGGTATCCCCGCCGGGTTCGTCGGCACCATGTTCCTGCTGGCGCGTGCGCTGGATGCCATCTCCGACCCCTGCATGGGGCTGCTTGCCGACCGCACCCGCAGCCGCTGGGGTAAGTTCCGTCCGTGGATCCTGTTCGGCGCCATCCCGTTTGGTCTGGTCTGCGTGCTGGCCTACACCACGCCGGACCTCAGCCTGAACGGCAAGATGATCTACGCTGCCGTCACCTACACCCTGCTGACCCTGCTCTATACCGTGGTCAACATCCCTTACTGCGCACTGGGCGGGGTGATCACCAACGACCCGACGCAGCGTATCTCCCTCCAGTCCTGGCGCTTCGTGCTGGCGACGGCGGGCGGCATGCTCTCTACGGTGCTGATGATGCCGCTGGTGAATATGATTGGCGGCGAGGATAAAGCGCTCGGCTTCCAGGGAGGCATCGCGGTGCTGTCGGTGGTGGCCTTCCTGATGCTGGCGTTCTGCTTCTTCACCACCAAAGAGCGCATCCAGGTGCCGCCGAGCACCACCTCCATGCGCGAAGATCTGCGCGACATCTGGCAGAACGATCAGTGGCGCATCGTCGGGCTGCTCACCATCCTCAACATTCTGGCGGTCTGCGTACGCGGCGGCGCGATGATGTATTACGTCACCTGGATCCTCGGCTCGCCGGAGCTGTTCGTCGCCTTCCTCACCACCTACTGCGTCGGCAACCTGATTGGCTCCGCGCTGGCGAAACCGCTCACCGACTGGAAATGCAAAGTCAGCGTCTTCTGGTGGACCAACGCCCTGCTGGCGGTGGCGAGCGTGGCGATGTTCTTCGTGCCGATGCAGGCCAGCATCACCATGTTCGGCTTTATCTTCGTGATTGGCGTGCTGCACCAACTGGTGACGCCGATCCAGTGGGTGATGATGTCCGACACCGTCGATTACGGCGAGTGGACCAACGGCAAACGCCTCACCGGCATCAGCTTTGCGGGCACGCTGTTCGTGCTCAAGCTGGGCCTGGCCCTGGGCGGGGCGTTAATCGGCTGGATGCTGGCAGGCGGCGGCTACGATGCCGCAGCCAAAACCCAGAACGGCGCCACCATCAGCATCATCATCGCCCTGTTTACCCTGGTCCCGGCCGCGTGCTACCTGCTGAGCGCGGTGATCGCTAAACGCTACTACAGCCTGAAAACACCATTCCTGATGAAAATTATGAACGACCTGGCGCAGGGCGCGCGTCGTAATCAGCAGGCGTTCAATACCCTGCCGGTCAGCAAAGAATTGCAGAACTAAGAGGACGAAAGCATGAAAATCAGTGACGGAAACTGGCTTATCCAACCGGGCCTGAACGTGACCTACCCGGTGCAGGTGTTCGATGTGGAGCAGCAGGGCAACGACCTGGTGGTCTATGTCGCCCCGCGCGACGTGCGCGAGCGCACCTGGCAGCTCGATACCCTGATGTTCACGGTGCGCCTGTTTGCGCCGCAGGAGGGGATTGTCGGGGTGCGAATCGAGCACTTCCAGGGCGCGCTGGATAACGGTCCACACTATCCGCTCAACGTCCTGAAAGAGGTCAACGTACAGATTGAAAACAACGCCGAGTTTGCCGAACTGAAAAGCGGCAACGTCAGCGTCCGCGTCACCAAAGGCGAGTTCTGGGCGCTGGATTTCCTGCGTAACGGCCAACGCATCACCGGCAGCCAGTTGAAAAACAACGGCTACGTGCAGGACGGCAACAGCGATCGCAACTACATGTTCGAGCGTCTGGATCTGGGGGTGGGCGAAACGGTCTACGGCCTGGGTGAGCGCTTTACCGCTCTGGTGCGCAACGGCCAGACGGTGGAAACCTGGAACCGCGACGGCGGCACCAGCACCGAGCAGTCGTACAAGAATATCCCGTTCTACCTCACCAACCGCGGCTACGGTGTGCTGGTTAACCACCCGGAAAACGTCTCCTTTGAAATCGGCTCCGAGAAGGTGTCGAAGGTACAGTTCAGCGTCGAGGGCGAGTATCTGGAGTATTTCGTCATCGACGGCCCGACGCCAAAAGAGGTGCTCAACCGCTATACGCAGTTCACCGGGCGTCCGGCGCTGCCGCCAGCCTGGTCGTTCGGCCTGTGGCTCACCACCTCGTTCACCACCAATTACGACGAAGCGACGGTGAACAGCTTTATCGACGGCATGGCGGAGCGCGACCTGCCTCTGCACGTCTTCCACTTCGACTGCTTCTGGATGAAGGCCTTCCAGTGGTGCGATTTCGAGTGGGACCCGGTGACTTTCCCGGATCCGGAGGGGATGATCCGCCGCCTGAAGGACAAAGGACTCAAGGTCTGCGTGTGGATCAACCCGTACATCGGGCAGAAATCACCGATATTCAAAGAGCTGAAAGAGAAGGGCTATCTGCTGAAACGCCCGGACGGCTCCCTGTGGCAGTGGGATAAGTGGCAGCCGGGGCTGGCGATCTATGACTTCACCAACCCGGAAGCGTGCCAGTGGTATGCCGACAAGCTGAAGGGCCTGGTGGATATCGGCGTCGACTGCTTCAAAACCGACTTCGGCGAACGAATCCCGACCGACGTGCAGTGGTTTGACGGGGCCGATCCGCAGAAGATGCACAACCACTACGCCTTCATCTATAACGAGCTGGTGTGGAACGTGTTGAAAGAGACGGTGGGAGAAGAGGAGGCGGTGCTGTTTGCCCGTTCGGCCTCGGTGGGTGCGCAACAGTTCCCGGTGCACTGGGGCGGAGACTGCTACGCCAACTACGAGTCGATGGCCGAAAGTCTGCGCGGTGGGCTGTCGATTGGGCTCTCCGGGTTCGGATTCTGGAGCCACGATATTGGCGGGTTCGAAAACACCGCCCCGGCGCACGTCTATAAACGCTGGTGTGCTTTCGGGCTGCTCTCCAGCCACAGCCGCCTGCACGGCAGCAAATCCTACCGCGTGCCGTGGGCGTATGACGACGAGTCCTGCGACGTGGTGCGCCACTTCACGCAGCTCAAATGCCGGATGATGCCGTACCTCTACCGTCAGGCGGCGCTGGCCCGTGAGTTCGGTACCCCGATGCTGCGGGCGATGATGCTTGAGTTCCCGGACGATCCGGCCTGCGACTATCTCGACCGCCAGTACATGCTGGGTGATTCGGTGATGGTGGCTCCGGTGTTCAGCGAGGCGGGCGAAGTGCAGTTCTACCTGCCGGAAGGGCGCTGGACGCACCTGTGGCATAACGACGAACTTCAGGGCAGCCGCTGGCACAAACAGCAGCACGATTTCCGCAGCCTGCCGGTCTACGTGCGCGACAACACCCTGCTGGCGTTGGGTAACAACGAGCAGAAGCCGGACTATGCGTGGAATGAGGGCACCGCCTTCCAGCTATTTAACCTGGACGATGGCGCCACGGCGGTGAGCGACGTGCCGGCGGCCAACGGTGCCGTGGCCTTTACCCTGACCGCGACGCGCAGCGGCGATACCCTGACGTTAAAAGGGAACGGCGAGGCGCGGAACTGGTCGGTCTGTTTGCGCAATATGCATCAGATTAGCGGCGTGAAAGGCGCATCACATGGCGGAAGCGAGTGGGGCGTGGTGGTGAAAGCGGAGGGGGATGAGGTGGTGATTCATCTCTGAGTCCCCTCACCCTAACCCTCTCCCCATAGGGGAGAGGGAATAGTTAGTGCCCATCTTTAAGCAGGTGAGGACGGGTTTGCTCCCTCTCCCTTTTAGGGAGAGGGCAGGGGTGAGGGTTGTTGTTCAACCGTACTCACCGCCCCACCGGTCATCGTCTGCGTGACCTGCTGTTTATCCATATTTACCGCGTTCAGCCTGCCGTTGACCGTCGGCTTCAGCGGCGAATCTTTCTGCACGTTACCGCTGGCGTTGAGCTGAATATTGCCATCGCCCGTTATCGGTAGCGCTGGCCATCCCCACTGCTGGATCACGTTCAACGGCACGCCGCGCCCGGTCAGGTTGATGGTGGTCTGCCGCACCGGTGTCTGCGAGACGCTGGCTTTTGCTTCCAGAATCCCTTTCTCGGTAAAGGCGCTCAGTTCATTGATGGCAATGGTCGAGGCGTTAGCGGTCAGGGAGAGTGACGGACGGCGCACGTCCACGCGGTTAAAGGTCGCCGCCGCGCCGTTCAGGGTGGCGGTACCCGCCCATACGCCCCACTGGCGATCTTTCGCCAGCTGCAGGTTAGTGCCGTAGCCGTCGAGGGCGGTGATCTGCCACGGGAAGGTAGAATCCACGTCGATCACCAGGTTGCGGCTCAGGCCGAATTTGCGCAGCGTGACGCTGTGCAGCCACTCCGGCAGAGTCTCCATCCACTGCGTTTTCCAGTTTTCCGGCAGGGTGTATTCCAGCCCGGCGACGGCGACATCATCCAGCACCAGCGCTTTACCGCTGCGCAACCAGTTGCCGGAGGTGCGCAGCATCCCGCCTTCCCAGCGCGAGGTGAACTGGCGCAGGGCGATCCCCTGCGGGGAGAACTCGGCATTCAGGATCGGGTCGAACAGGTGCAGCGAGCCGTAGATAAATTCACTGGCGTTCATCGACAGGCGACCATCCTCGCTCTGCCAGTCGCCCTGGCTCAGGGTCAGGTTGCGCAAGCTTAAATCGAGATCCGTCACCGCCCAGTCCGGCCCCTGCAGGCGGGCGTCGGTCACGTCGAGGCGGCCAATCTGCAACGACGGCAGGGTGGTGATGGGGGCAAAAAAGTCGGCCAGCGATTTATCGCTCTGCAGGCGAATATCGTTCAGGCGCATGTTGTCCACTTTCCAGCCGCCGTTAGCATCGCGTCGCGCGGTACCGGTGAGCGAGCCCCGCGCCATGTCGGCGCCGATGGTGGTCAGCACCACCTCTTTATCTGTCAGCTCGCCCTCAATCAGCACGTTGCTGGCCGGTACGCCGTTCAGGGTCAGCGACCCGGCGCTAATCTGGATATTGGCTTTTTTACCCAGCACGTTGCCTGCTTCAGGATCCCACGGACGTACGCCGCCGGTGACCTTCTGCGCGCTCAGATCCCACGCGGTATTCGGGCTGTTAAACGCCATGTTGTTCAGCAGCAGACGATCGGCCTGGAAGGGAAGGGGGGCAGTCTGCGGCGAGAGGTTCAACGTGCCGTCAAACAGGGTGATGGTATCCATGTGCAGTGGATCGGTGAGCTGGCGGCTGCTCACGCCGATATCGACCATTTTCGCCACCAGAGTGGCGGGTTGACCGTCGCGCCCGAAGGTGACGTTTTTCAGCACCAGGTGCGTCGGTGAGGAGAAACGGTGATCCATCAGGTCGAAATTGAGTTCGTAGTCGGTGTTTACCGTGATCCAGCTGCTGACCTGCGCCGCGCCCCAGCGGGTCTGAACCAGGATATAGAGCGCGAGGATCGCAATAAGCAGAACGGCCAGAATACCGACGAGAAGCTTTCCAATAAATTTCATGGTCTTCCATCACGTAAAACGCACATAGAGGAGTTATGCACGATTTATACGCAATGCTCAAGGCTGGAAGGGCGGAATTCTGGGTTACGGCAGCAGTTGCCTGCTGCCGTAAAGGGGATTAATTCTTTTCTGGCGGGAAAATCAGGTTCAGAACGATAGCGGTGATCCCGCCGGCAGCGATGCCGGAAGAGAGCAGGTTTTTCACCCAGTCAGGGGCAAACTGCAGGATCAGCGGCTGCTGAGACACACCCAGACCGACTGCCAGCGACAGGGCGATAATCATGATCGCACGGCGGTTCAGCGGCTCGCGGGAGACGATACGTACGCCTGATGCCGCGATAGTGCCGAACATCACCAGCGTTGCGCCACCCAGTACCGGCTCAGGAATGTGCTGCACAAAGCCACTGACCGCCGGGAACAGACCCAGCACGATCAGCATCAGCGCTACCACAAAGCCCACGTAGCGGCTGGCCACGCCGGTCAACTGGATCACGCCGTTGTTCTGACCGAAGCAGGAGTTCGGGAAGGTGTTGAACACGCCGGAGACAAAGGAGTTCAGGCCGTTGGCCAGCACGCCGCCCTTCAGGCGCTTCATGTACAGCGGGCCAGAGACCGGCTGCTCAGAGACGTCGGAGGTAGCAGTGATATCCCCGATGGTCTCCAGGGAGGTGATCATAAAGACCAGCATCAGCGGCAGAAGCAGGTTCCAGTCGATGCCCAGGCCGTAGTACAGCGGGGTCGGAACCACGATCAGCGGGCTGTCGGTCGTAGCGGCAGACTGCGGCAGCATGTCCATCCCCCAGGCGGCGAGGTAGCCTGCCGCCATGGCGATCACCAGCGAGGCGACGCGCAGGTACGGGTTACGCTGACGGTTAAGCAGAATAATGATCGCCAGCACGATGCCCGCCAGCAGCAGATTTTTCGAGGCACCAAAGGTATGGTCGGCCATCGCGGCGTAACCGCCACCGATAGAGGTCAGGCCCACCTGAATCAGTGACAGACCGATAATCATCACCACTACGCCGGAGACCAGTGGGGTGATAATGCGGCGCGCCAGGTGCAGCACGCGGGAGATCACCATCTCGGTGCAGCTGGCCAGCATCAGGGTGCCGAACAGCGCGGCCATCATCGTCGGGACATCCGCACCGCCAGTTTTCAACGCCGTGCCGCCCATGATCAGCGGGGCGACAAAGTTAAAGCTGGTGCCCTGAATCGACAGCAGGCCGGAACCCACCGGACCCCAGGCTTTAATCTGAATGATGGAGGCTACGCCTGAAGCAAACAGCGACATGCTGATGATGTGCTGGGTGTCCTGCGCCGGTAAACCGAGCGCCTGGCAGATCAGCAGGGCAGGGGTGATGACGGCCACAAACATCGCCAGCAGATGCTGACAGGCGGCGAACAAGGTCTGCGCCAGCGGGGGGCGATCTTCAAGACGGTAAATCAGTTCACTGTTATGCGGCTGCGCAATCGGTTGCGCATCTTGCTGTTCTACGGCGTTTACGGACATCTGCTGCGATCCCCAGGAAGAAAAGCGGGCATTTTAGCCGAGTGGGTGAGAAAAGCAAACGATTGCTCGCAAAAATAGCAGAGAAATCCACCGGCTTAATACGGCTTTTCTGTCACGCTACGGTAAAGTTCATTACACTCCTGCTCCCGGTTGCGCTTAAGTCGCGCAAAGGGTTCAGCAAAACACGCATTTCATGGAGCACGTGTCATATTAGGAGCCCACTATGATTCATCTCGATACGTTGTCGACCCTCGTTGCGGCAACGCTGGTTTTACTGCTTGGCCGTAAACTGGTTCACAGTGTCCCCCTTCTCAGAAAATACACCATCCCGGAGCCCGTCGCGGGCGGGCTGCTGGCCGCCGTTGCGCTGCTGGTGCTGAAAAAGAGCATGGGCTGGGAAATCGACTTTGATATGACGTTAAAAGACCCGCTGATGCTGGCCTTTTTCGCCACCATCGGCCTGAACGCCAACCTCGCCAGCCTGCGGGCAGGCGGCAAAGTGCTGGGCGTGTTTTTGATTGTGGTGGTCGGGCTGCTGGTGATGCAGAACGCCATCGGTATCGGCATGGCCTCCCTGCTGGGGCTGGATCCGCTGATGGGCCTGCTGGCCGGTTCCATTACCCTCTCCGGCGGACATGGCACCGGGGCGGCGTGGAGCAAGCTGTTTATTGAGCGCTATGGTTTCCAGAATGCCACCGAAGTGGCGATGGCCTGCGCCACCTTCGGCCTGGTGCTGGGCGGCCTGATCGGTGGGCCGGTGGCGCGCTATCTGGTGAAACACTCCACCACGCCGAACGGCTGCCCGGAAGATGAAGCGGTGCCGTCGGCGTTTGAGAAGCCAGACGTCGGGCGCATGATCACCTCTCTGGTGCTGATCGAAACCATTGCGCTGATCGCCATCTGCCTGACGGTGGGCAAAATCATTGCGCAACTGCTGGCGGGGTCCGCATTTGAACTGCCGACCTTTGTCTGCGTGCTATTCGTGGGGGTGATCCTCAGCAACGGCCTGGCACTGATGGGGTTTTATCGTGTCTTTGAGCGGGCGGTATCGGTGCTGGGCAACGTCTGCCTGTCCCTGTTCCTGGCGATGGCCCTGATGAGCCTCAAGCTGTGGGAGCTGGCCTCGCTGGCGCTGCCGATGCTGGCAATTCTCGTGGTACAGGCCCTGTTTATGGCGCTGTACGCGATGTTTGTGACCTGGCGACTGATGGGCAAAAACTACGACGCGGCGGTGCTGGCGGCCGGCCATTGCGGCTTTGGTCTGGGGGCGACGCCAACGGCGATCGCTAACATGCAGGCCATCACCGAGCGTTTCGGTCCGTCGCACATGGCATTTCTGGTGGTGCCGATGGTAGGGGCGTTCTTTATTGATATCGTCAACGCGCTGGTGATCAAGCTGTATCTGATGTTGCCGATGTTTGGCTGATCAGGCGTTGGAGTAGCGCTCGGTCTCTGGCATCCAGCGCTCGATTAACGCTGCCGCCTGGTCGGGGTAGCGTTCATGGATATGGCGTGCCAGACGCTGAACTTCGGGGATCATGCCCTGATCGCGCAACAAGTCGGCCACTTTAAACTCGGCGTTACCGGTCTGGCGGGTGCCGAGCAGTTCGCCCGGACCGCGAATCTCCAGATCCTGTTGCGCAATTACAAACCCGTCATTGCTGTCGCGCAGCACCTGCAAACGTTTCTGGGCGGTTTTCGACAGTGGAGCTTTGTAGAGCAACACGCAGTGTGAGGCCACTGCGCCACGTCCGACGCGGCCGCGCAGCTGGTGGAGCTGCGCCAGTCCCAGACGCTCCGGGTTTTCGATGATCATCAGGCTGGCGTTAGGCACATCCACCCCGACTTCAATCACCGTGGTGGCGATCAGCAGATGCAGATCGCCCTGCTTGAAGGATTGCATCACCGCCTGCTTCTCGGCTGGTTTCATCCGGCCATGCACCAGACCGACGTTCAGCTCCGGCAGGGCCAGCTTTAACTCTTCCCATGTGGCTTCCGCCGCCTGGGCTTCCAGCAGATCCGACTCTTCAATCAGGGTACAGACCCAGTAGGCCTGACGGCCTTCCTGACAGGCGTTGCGCACGCGATCGATGATGTCGCTGCGGCGCGTATCCGGAATGGCGACGGTGGTTACCGGCGTACGGCCCGGAGGAAGTTCGTCGATGGTGGAGGTGTCGAGATCGGCATAGGCGGTCATCGCCAGGGTGCGCGGGATCGGGGTTGCGGTCATGATCAGCTGGTGCGGATGGTACCCCTGCTGGAGCCCTTTTTCCCACAGCGCCAGACGCTGATGCACGCCGAAACGGTGCTGCTCATCGATGATTACCAGCGCCAGGCCGTGGAACTGCACCTGCTCCTGGAAGATGGCGTGGGTGCCGACAATCATCTGCACCTGACCGCTGGCGATGGCCTCCTGCTGCGCCTGTCGCGCCTTGCCTTTTTGCTTCCCGGCCAGCCAGCCCACTTCAACCCCCAACGGAGCAAACCAGCTGCGGAAGTTATTCGCGTGCTGCTCGGCCAGCAGTTCGGTCGGGGCCATCAGCGCAACCTGTCTGCCGTGGGCAATGGCGCGCAGCGCGGCCAGGGCCGCCACCAGCGTTTTACCGGAGCCAACATCGCCCTGCACCAGACGCATCATCGGCACGTCCAGCGCCAGGTCGCGTTCGATCTCGGCGGTCACGCGGGCCTGCGCCCCGGTAGGCTTAAACGGCAGCGAGGCCAGCAGCCTCTCTTTTAATTCGTCCTGGGGCGGGAGCGGCAGGGCATGAAAACGCTGTGCCCCGGCGCGCAGCGCCAGCATGCTCAGGTTATGCGCCAGTAGCTCTTCCAGAATCAGCCGACGCTGGGCCGGATGTTGCCCGCTCTCCAGATCGCTTAACTGTAATGTTGGCGGCGGGCGGTGCAGGGTGCGCAACGCCTCCGGCAGGCTCATCATCCCCTGCGCCAGCTCGGGCGGCAGCAGTTCGGTAATGGCGCAGGTGTCGAGCAGCTCCAGCGCCTGGTCGGTCAGCTTGCGCAGCGTCGCCTGCTTGATGCCTTCGGTGGTCGGATAGACCGGGGTCAGCGTCTCCTGCATCTCCGGGGTGCTGAGATCGCCCTGCACGCGGTACTCGGGGTGGATCATCTCCGCGCCGTATTTTCCGCGTTTGGCTTCACCGTAAGCTAATACTCTGCGTCCGGGGGCGAGGCTGTTTTTCATCGCCGCGCTGAAGTTAAAGAAGCGCATCGTCAGGATGCCGGAGCCGTCGCTGATCTGGCAGGTCATCATCCGGCGACCGCCGAAGGTGATGTTGCTGTTCAGGACTTCGCCTTCAACCGTGGCGTAAATGCCGGGCAGCAGCTCGCCAATCTGATAGAGCTGGGTGCGGTCTTCGTAACGCAGAGGGAGGTGCAGGAGGAGATCCTGCACGGTATGCAGGCCGATTTTAGCCAGTTTGCTGCTCTGGGCCGCGCCAACGCCCGTCAGGGAATTGAGCGGCACGGCATCCAGCAGGCGGCCTTGCATGATTATTTCGTCGCTTGCATGGTGGCCCACCACGTCGCATCGGCTTCAATTTCGCCCTGCATATTCACGTGGGGGTAGGGTAATTTTTTCTGCTTCGCCACATTGGCCAGCACCGGATAGCCGCCTTCAAACAGCAGGCGCTGCTGCTCGTCTTCCGGCAGCATGCTGTTCTCGCGTTTGTACATCCCGGCATTTTGTCGCTGGCGCTGGGCTTCATACAGAATGAGCGCGGAAGCCACGGAGACGTTCAGGGACTGCACCATACCGGTCATTGGAATGATGATGTCCTGATCCGCCAAATCTAACGCTTCCTGGGTGATCCCCGTTTTCTCCTGACCCATCAGAATGCAGGTCGGGCGGGTGTAATCGATCTCGCGGAAGTCGACGGCTTTGTCGGAAAGATGGGTCGCCAGAATCTGCATGCCGCGCCCTTTCAGGTGCGAAATGGCGTCGCCAATATTGTCGTGGGCTTTGACCTGTACCCAGCTGTTGCTGCCTGCGGCAGCCGAGGCCATGGGACGCATTCGCGTCCCTTTCCAGACGGCGTGCACTTCATGCACACCGACGGCATCAGCGGTACGGACGATAGCAGCCACGTTATGCGGTTTATGAACCTGCTCCATGCAGACCGTCAGATCGGGCTGACGCCTGGCGAGCATTTCGCAGATCCGGGCATAACGTGTTGAATTCATAACGCTAGTTTCGGTTGCGGGTGACTTTGATTACGTCGGCCATCACGCGGATTTTGCGCATGATGTTCGCCAGATGCACACGGTCGCGCGCGGTCAGACGAATAAAGGCGCTGTAAACGCGGCCATCTTTCTCTTCCGTATTCAGGCTATGAATGTTGGAGGAGGCGGTGTTGATTGCCGCCGTCAGGTTCGCCAGCGCACCCTGGTGGTTGAACATATCCACCTTGATTTCGGTGATGAATTCCTGCTCGGTCTCTTTATCCCACTCCACCGCCATAAACTTCTCAGGCTCTTTCTGGTAGCCACGGATGTTACGACAGGATTCGTGGTGGATAACCAGACCCTTACCCGGGCTGACGTGAGCAATAATCGGGTCGCCCGGGATCGGTCGGCAGCACTTGGCAAAGGTGATCAACACGCCGTCGGCGCCTTTGATCGGCAGATGGCCGTGGCTGGTTGATGACGGCTGCGGCACAGAGGTTTCGCCCTGCTGCAGGTTCTTCGCCACCACTACGCTCATCGCGTTACCCAGACCGATTTCCGCCAGCAGATCGTCAAGCGTAGCGAGCTTCATGCGCTCGATTTCACGCTGGACGTTCTCTTTCGGGATCTCAGCCAGCTTGCGGCTGCCGCCCAACGCGTGGTTGAGCAGACGACGTCCCAGGCTGACGGAGTCGTCGCGTTTGAGGTTCTTCAGCAACTGGCGGATCTTGGCGCGGGCTTTCGAACTCACGACAAAGTTGAGCCACGCCGCGTTCGGACGTGCGCCAGGTGCGGTAATGATTTCCACCGTCTGGCCGCTGGTCAACGGCTGTGACAGCGGGTACGGCTGCCTGTCGACACGTGCGCCGACACAGGCATGACCGATATCGGTATGCACGGCGTAAGCGAAGTCGACCGGGGTTGCGCCAGCAGGCAGCTCGACAATGCGCCCCTCTGGCGTGAAAACGTAAATCTCATCCGGGAAGAGATCGGATTTAACGCTCTCGATAAATTCAAACGAACTACCGGCGCTCTGTTGCAGCTCCAGCAGGCTCTGCATCCAGCGCTGGGCACGGATCTGTGCGGTGGTGCTGCTTTCGCCGCCACGCTCTTTATAAGCCCAGTGTGCGGCAACACCCATCTCCGCCATCTGATCCATGTCTTCGGTACGGATCTGCACCTCAACCGGCACGCCGTGCGGGCCAATCATCGAGGTGTGCAGAGACTGATATCCGTTCGCCTTGGGAATGGCGATATAGTCTTTCATCCGACCCGGACGCGGTTTATACAGGCTGTGCATCTGACCCAGCACGCGATAGCAGGTGTCGGAGTCATGGACGATTACGCGGAACGCGTAGATATCCATGATCGAGTGAAAACGCTGCTCTTTGAGCACCATTTTGCAGTAGATGGAGTACAGATGCTTTTCGCGACCGCTGACGCGGCAGGGGATACCCGCTTCCTGCAAACGTCCTTCGATTTCCGAGAGGATCTTCTGAATCATCTCTTTACGGTTACCACGTGCGGCTTTCACCACCTCTTTAATCACGCGGAAGCGGTTCGGGTACAACGCTTCAAAACCCAGCTCTTCCAGCTCGGTTTTAATGTGATGAATACCTAAACGGTGCGCCAGCGGGCTGTAGATTTCGAGGGTTTCACGGGCAATGCGACGACGTTTGTCCGGGCGCAGCGAGCCCAGGGTGCGCATATTGTGGGTACGGTCAGCGAGTTTGATCAGAATGACGCGGATATCCTGCACCATCGCCATGATCATTTTGCGGAAGTTTTCGGCCTGCGCCTCTTTCTTGTCGCGGAAATTCAGCTTATCAAGCTTAGAGACCCCTTCCACCAGCTCGGCAACGCTTTTGCCAAACAGCTGTTCCATGTCCTGGTAGGTGGCGGGGGTATCTTCGATCACATCATGCAGCAGGGCAGCCATCAGCGTTTCATAGTCGAGTTTCATCTCGGCCAGAATACAGGCCACCGCTACCGGGTGCGTGATATAGGGTTCACCGCTTGAACGTGTCTGGCCCTCGTGAGCGTCACGTGCAACGAGATACGCCTGCTGGAGACGCTTAATCTGGTCTACCGGCAGGTAGGTTTGAATCAGTTGATTCAGGCTTTCAAACAGATACAAGGGCGACCCGCAGGTTTAATTAACGACGACCTTCAGCAATGGCGGTAACGGCCTGCAGTTCTGCGGCTTCCTGCTCTTGCTGCTCCTGGCGTTCACGAACATCAAGGATCTGGTTGTTGATCAGACCTTCTTCGATTTCACGCAATGCGATAACGGTAGTTTTATCGTTTTCTTCCGGTACCAGTGGATCTTTACCGCCTGACTGCATCTGACGAGCGCGACGCGCGGCGACCAGCACCAGGTCAAAACGGTTACCAATTTTCTCTACAGCGTCCTGAACAGTTACGCGTGCCATACTTAAAATGCTCCACAGATGAAGAAATGACTGGGCATGATACTGAATGTGGGTTCAGTCTGCCAACAGTTTGGTGATTAATGCGTCATGTCGCTGCTTCTGGCGGCTCATGCGCAGACGTTCGGCGCGAAGGATGATTTTGAGATCGCTCAGGGCGGCGTCAAAGTCATCATTCACAATCAGGTAATCATATTCGGCGTAATGGCTCATTTCCGCAACTGCCTGGGCCATACGTTTTGCGATAACCTCTTCGCTGTCCTGGCCGCGGCCGCGAAGACGGCGATCCAGCTCATCTTTCGACGGCGGTAAAATAAAGATACTGCGCGAATCAGGCATCTTCTTGCGAATCTGCTCCGCGCCCTGCCAGTCGATATCCAGGAACACGTTTACGCCGGTCGACAGCACCTGCTCAATAGTTTCACGTGAGGTGCCGTAGTAATTACCGAAGACTTCCGCGTGTTCAAGAAACGCATCCCTGCCAATCATCGCTCTGAATTCGTCGTGATCAACAAAGAAATAGTGTTCACCGTGCACCTCACCCGGACGCGGCGCGCGCGTGGTGTGAGAAACCGATACCTGGGTATCATACAACGGTTGGGTTTTTAACAGCGCCTGAATCAGGCTGGATTTACCCGCGCCACTAGGGGCAGAAACAATATAAAGCGTGCCTTGAGCCATGAGAGTCTTTTGTATGTGTTAGCGAAGAAAGTCCTACATACGGGCTTATTATACACGTCGCCGCTTCGTGACGTAGCCTTTGTCACACTTTTTCCGCTTCTTAGTTGATTTTTGCTCTCCCTTTTCCACTTTTCTACGCTGTTTGCTGCAACAGAAACAAAGTCCTGATGACGGCTCGTAAAGTCTGTTTTTGCCTGTCGCCTGCGATGTCATACCGCGTTATACCCTCCGTAAAACAGGGAGGGATAACGATGTGGCGATGTTTTGGTGTACTCATGCTGCTCTGGAGCAGTTGCGGCCTGGCGGTATGCCCGGTCTGGTCACCCGCGCAGGCAGAGCAGGAGATCGCCCGGCTCAGCGCGCAAATAGCCCGCTGGGATAAAGCCTACTGGCAGCAGGGCGTCAGCGACGTAAACGACGAAATATATGACCAGCTGGCTGCGCGGCTGAAACAGTGGCGGCACTGCTTTGGCGATGAGTCGGCGACAGATACGCTGTTGCCTGCGGGTGGTTCTATCAGGCATCCGGTCAGCCATACCGGGGTGGCGAAGGTAGCCGACAAAGCGGCACTTCGGCAGTGGATGCATTCGCATCGCGATCTGTGGATCCAGCCCAAGGTGGATGGCGTGGCGGTGACGCTGGTCTACCGTCAGGGTCACCTGGTGCAGGCCACCAGCCGGGGCGACGGGCTGAAAGGCGAAGACTGGACGGCAAAAGTGAAGCGTATGGCCTCGGTGCCCGCCCGGGTGACGGGCCCGCTCGCCAACAGCGTGTTACAGGGGGAGCTCTTCTTGCTCCGTGATAATCATATCCAGCAGCAGATGGGCGGCATGAATGCACGGGCAAAAGTCGCCGGGGCGATGATGCGTCAGGATGAGAGCGCCGCCCTGGATCACATCGGCATCTTTATCTGGGCCTGGCCGGACGGTCCTGCCCCGATGGGAGAGCGTCTGCAGGCGTTAACCCGGGCGGGCTTCATCCTGAGCGAACCCTGGACGCAGCCGATCGGTTCAGTGGAGGAGGCTGAAACCATACGCGATCGCTGGCTGAAGTCGCCGCTGCCCTTTGTCACCGATGGCATCGTGATCCGCTCGGCGCAGGAGCCTGCGGGCAAGCACTGGTTGCCCGGAGACGGTAGCTGGGTGGTGGCGTGGAAGTATGCCCCGGCCGCCCGTGTCGCCGAGGTTCGGGCTATCACCTTCGCCGTGGGGCGTACCGGCAGGATCGCGGTGGTCGCGACACTTGAGCCGGTACAGCTTGATGATAAACGGGTGCAGCGCGTCAATCTGGGGTCGGTGAGGCGCTGGCAGGAACTGGATATTGCGCCGGGCGATCAGGTTCAGGTCAGCCTGGCCGGCCAGGGGATCCCGCGGGTGGATAAAGTCGTCTGGCGAGGGAGCGAACGGAAAAAACCGGTGCCGCCAGCGTCACGCTTTACGCCGCTGACCTGTTTTTATGCCTCACCGGAATGCCACGAACAGTTTATGGCCCGGCTGGCCTGGCTGAGTTCGTCGTCGGTGTTAAACATCGAAGGACTGGGTGACGCTGGTTGGCAGGTGCTTCATCAGGCACATCATTTTGAGCACCTGTTTTCGTGGCTGGCGCTCACCCAGGAGCAACTTCAGCATACGCCCGGTCTTTCGGCACAGCGCGGCCTGCGGCTCTGGCATCAGTTCAACCTGGCGCGCCGTCAGCCCTTTACCCGCTGGCTGGATGCGCTAGGCGTGCCTCTGCCCAGGGTGGCCATGCGCGCGCTGGGGGATGGCCACTGGCAGCAGTTGCAGAGCAGAGATCCGCTGGGCTGGCAGCAGGTTCCGGGCATTGGCGTGGAAAAAGCGCGCAGGCTGGTGGAGTTTGTTCATCACCCCACCGTTAACGCCCTGACCGCCTGGCTGAATAAGCAGGGCGTGCAGGGGTTTTAGTGGCTGTCGTGGCGGTAATAAAAGACCGGCAGGCCCAGCTTTAAACGCAGCGCCAGCATACGGGCGGTAAAACCAAACAACAGCGTGGAGATAATCACCACATCCTGGTTGCTCACGTAGTGCTGCAGGGCGACGTACAGCACCGCTGAAGCGAAGGAGACCCCAGCATAGATCTCTTTTTGAAAGACCAGCGGAATGCGTTTGCAGAACATGTCCCGCAGGACGCCGCCAAACACGCCGGTGATCACCGCTGCGATAGTGGCGATAACCGGGCCTTCGCCCATATCCAGCGCGACCTGGGCGCCAATAATGGAGAAGACGATCAGGCCGAGCGCATCCAACACCAGAAACAGACGTCGCAGATGGGGCATCACCGGGGCGACGATGGTGGTCAGCACGGCCGCAATGGCCACAATAATCACGTATTCAGGATGCTGCACCCAGCCGAGCGGATAGTGGCCCAGCAGGATATCCCGGACCGAGCCCCCGCCCAGCGCCGTCGCCGTGGCAATAATAATGACTCCGAAAGTGTCCATACGACGACGCCCGGCGGCCAGAGCTCCGGTCATAGCCTCAGCGGTGATACCGATCAGATACAGGATGTGCAGCAGCATGTTACCCCCCAAATTAAGGCCGTCAGGGTAACGTTTTGTGGGCTGTCCCACGATTTAGATTTTTTTGTGTGAGTGACCATCACTTAGATTATCTAATGGATGATTGGCGTGATAGGTGCGATATCAGGTTTTTTAACCCGATATCACATTAGATTTATTTGGTCTTTACTGCTGCGGTCGGCTAAAAACCTGGCGGAACATCGGTACCAGTTTTTTATTACCGGTTTCACTGAGGTGATTATCGTCGAAGTACCAGGGTTGGAGATTTTTACTACCCATACAGCGACTCGCGGTACAGAGCCAGGCGGTGGGATCCAGTACCTGAACGCCGCACTCTTTTGCCGCCCGCGCCTGGGCCTGCAAAATGGCCGCGTTCTTTTTCTCGTAGTCCGCCAGAGGAACCGATAAATCGCGGGTAGCTTTGCCGGTCATCAGACGATGGGATAACGTGCGGGGAACGTTACGCGCCATCTCGGGGATCGGGTTCACCAGCCAGACCGGATGTGAGCGATTCAGGGTGCACGCCATCCCGACAATCGCATCGGCATACTGTTGCAGGTACGCCTGCTTGTCTGGCGAATGGGTATCAAATTTCACCAGCTGCTGTTCAGCATAATGCGTCAGGCGGTTCACGATCACCACCGGCACATCTGACGGATAATCCTGCAGCCGTGAAGGGAGGGAGCGATTGAATGCGCCGCATCGGTTGTTCTCGCTCAGTACACCCGTCGCCAGCGTCGGGCAGCCAGAATAGGTGATACCGATAACCGAGCCCTTGCCCTGCGCGGCTTCTGCCAGGGCGGTTGCTGTGGCTTCCGCATGGCTGTCGCCAATAATGATGGCGACGGGCTTACCCGTACCGTAAGTGCTTAAGTGCGTTTTCGGGTTAGCAGCATAGTTTTTGTTGGTGGCTTCCAGCGCGATTTTGTTCACCAACGGATCGGGCTGGCTGACAATAAAATTGTTTTTCACCAGATAGCTGAACAGCCAGGCGACGACCACGCAGGCAAACAGGATTATCCAGAAAGCGCGGGTCGAGCGCTGGTTCAGGTAGTTTTTTCCGGGCTGCTCAATCAATACCCACGAGAGCCATCCGGCGGCAAAAGAGAGCGCAATCGCGCTCATCACCCACAGCCCATTATGCTGTTGCCCGGAATAGATCAGGAATACCGCAATGGGCCAGTGCCATAAGTAGACGGAGTATGAGCTCAGCCCGGCCCAGCGAAAATTGCGGTCAAACAGGCTCACCAGCGGCTGGTAGTCGCTGTAAATCACCAGCATGGCACCCGCGACGGGGAGTAAGGTCAGCGGGCCAGGCCAGGCTTGCTCTGCCGTGATGAACACGAGGGATAGCAGGATCATGGCGTAACCCGCGATCGCCGTAAATGGCCGCAGCTTTAACGGCAGGATAAAACGCTGTGCGGCGTACCAGACCAGCCCGCCACACAGCATCTCCCAGGCACGATACGGCATCAGATAAAAGCTGGTGGCCGGGTTTGTAGAGGTTTGTGTCATGCTCACCATAAAGGACGCGACGGTGAGGACCAGCAGACAGAGGCCGGTGTTGAGCTTTTTCCTGAGGGGATATAAGCCCATCATAATAAACGGCAATACCAGGTAGAATTGCCATTCAACGGACAAAGACCAGGTATGTAAAAACCAGTTCTCATGCGAGTCGAGGGCAAAATAGTCCCCGGTCTCTTTGTTGAGTTTCAGGTTGGAAATAAACAGAGCGGCATAGCCAATATAGTTTCCGAGCTTTTTATACTCATTTGTCGGTAGCCAGAAAAAGGTCGCTACGGCGATAACCAAACACATCGCCAGCAGGGCGGGAATTATTCTTTTGCAGCGCGCGGCATAAAACTGAATAAGGTTAAAGCGGTTGCGTTCCAGGCCGGTGGCGATGATTTTGGTCATCAGAAAACCGGAGATCACGAAAAACACATCCACGCCCGCGAAACCGCCGGGCAGCAGGGTGGCGGTAAAGTGATAAAAAACAACAGAAAGAATGGCTATTCCGCGCAGCAGGTTGATGTCCTGCCTGAAATCGCGGTCAACTGAGAGGCTGGATACGCCCTCTAATGATAAGTTGATGTTTGCCATTAGGTTTCCTGAAAAGGACGATCTGAATAAGGAATGCGGCCTGCATTCTATCAAAATCAGGAAAAGAGTGCTTATGTTCTGATGCGCCTGAAGCAGACAGTAAATTCTTATGGCTATTAAATAAAAATGGTCCCTGAGTGGGACCATTAATAACAAATCGGTGTCTGTTAATGCTTATTCGATGTTCTGGATCTGCTCACGCATTTGTTCAATCAGCACCTTCAGTTCAATCGCAGAATTAGTAACATCGGCGTTGATCGATTTCGATGCCAGGGTGTTCGATTCACGGTTGAACTCCTGCATCATAAAGTCGAGACGGCGACCGACGGCCTCTTTCTTCTTCAGAATGTTGTAGGTCTCTTTGACGTGCGCTTCCAGACGATCCAGCTCTTCGGAAACATCGATACGCTGGGCCATCAGCACCAGTTCCTGCTCGAGACGGTTATTCTCCAGTTGAACTTCGGCGTCTTCCAGCTTGGCAACCAGACGCTCGCGCTGCCACTGCAGGATCTCTGGCATATGGGAACGGACTTTCACGACTTCGCCGCTCACGCCTTCCAGGCGTTGCTCGATCAGCGCTTTCAGCGCCTGGCCTTCGGTTTCCCGGGCCTCGATGAAGTCGTCCAGCGTGCCGTCCAGCGCAGAAAGGATCTCAGCGGTAATCGCATCCAGATCCTGGTCGCCAGCCGCCATCACCCCAGGCCAGCGCAGAATATCAACCGGGTTGATTTCGCCTTCGTCGCTCTGCATTTTGACCCAGTTAGCGGCGTTCACCAGCTGTTTAGCCAGTTTCTCGTTGAGGATCAGCTCCCCTTGCGCGCTCGCATCGGGTTCAAAACGCAGGTTGCATTCAACCTTACCGCGCGTCAGACGAGACCGGATACGCTCACGAACCACGGGCTCAAGGCTGCGGAACTGCTCAGGCATACGGAAATAGGTTTCAAGATAGCGTTGGTTTACCGAGCGCATTTCCCAGGTAGCGCTGCCCCAGCTACCCTTGATTTCACGGCGGGCGTAGGCGGTCATACTGCGGATCATAGACATTTCCGTTTTTGAGGAGAGATGGGGGGATTATAGCTTTCGGGGCTTTCTCAGGATAGGAATAAGCGCGTTTAATCCGTATAATGCGCAGCCACATTCGTTTCAAGCCGGAGATATCATCATGCGTCCATCAGGTCGTAGCGCCAACCAGGTGCGCCCCGTCACCCTGACCCGTAACTATACAAAACACGCTGAAGGCTCTGTGCTTGTTGAATTTGGTGACACCAAAGTGCTGTGCACCGCCTCCATCGAAGAGGGCGTGCCGCGCTTCCTGAAAGGCCAGGGTCAGGGCTGGATCACTGCCGAGTACGGCATGCTGCCACGCTCCACCCATACCCGTAACGCCCGCGAAGCGGCGAAGGGTAAACAGGGTGGCCGCACCATGGAAATCCAGCGTCTGATCGCTCGTGCGCTGCGCGCTGCGGTTGATCTGAAAACCCTGGGCGAGTTCACCATCACCCTCGACTGCGACGTGATCCAGGCGGATGGCGGCACACGCACCGCCTCCATTACCGGTGCCTGTGTGGCGCTGGCCGATGCCCTGAACAAACTGGTTGCGGCCGGTAAGCTGAAAACTAACCCGATGAAAGGTATGGTGGCAGCGGTGTCTGTGGGTATCGTCAAGGGCGAAGCGCTGTGCGATCTGGAGTACGTTGAAGATTCTGCAGCAGAGACCGATATGAACGTGGTGATGACCGAAGATGGTCGTATCATCGAAGTTCAGGGCACCGCAGAAGGTGAGCCATTTACCCATGAAGAGCTTCTGGCGCTACTGGCGTTAGCCCGAGAGGGAATCGAATCCATCGTAACGACGCAGAAGGCGGCGTTAGAAAATTGATTTTAAAGGCGACTGATGAGTCGCCTTTTTTTTGTCCGTAGAAAAGCAAAGTCAGATGAGGAGTAAACCCATGAAACCCTATCAGCGCCAGTTTATTGAGTTTGCGCTTAGCAAGCAGGTCCTTAAGTTTGGCGAATTTACGCTGAAATCCGGGCGCAAGAGCCCCTATTTCTTTAACGCCGGGCTGTTTAATACCGGGCGCGATCTGGCCCTGTTAGGCCGCTTCTATGCCGAAGCGCTGGTAGATTCCGGGATAGAATTCGACCTGCTGTTTGGCCCGGCCTATAAAGGCATTCCGATTGCCACCACCACCGCCGTGGCGCTGGCGGAGCATCACGATCGCGATGTGCCTTACTGCTTTAACCGCAAAGAGGCCAAAACCCACGGCGAAGGTGGGAATCTGGTCGGCAGCGCGCTGCAGGGCCGGGTTATGCTGGTGGATGATGTGATCACTGCGGGCACCGCCATTCGTGAATCGATGGAGATTATCCAGGCCAACAACGCGACGCTGGCGGGCGTGCTGATCTCGCTGGACCGTCAGGAGCGTGGCCGTGGTGAAATTTCTGCTATTCAGGAAGTGGAGCGTGACTACAGCTGCAAGGTGACCTCAATCATCACCCTGAAAGACCTGATTGCCTATCTGGAAGAGAAGCCGGAGATGGCAGAGAGCCTGGCAGCAGTGCGTGCCTATCGCGAAGAGTACGGCGTCTGAGTTTATTGCCCGGTGGCGCTGTGCTTACCGGGCCTGAATGCTGTTTCCGCTACTGCAATTGCGCGGCGACTAACGGCCAGCGGGCATCAAAATCGTCCGTTGGACGATATTTGAATTCACTGCGCACAAAGCGGGAGAGCATCCCTTCACAGAAGGCCAGCACCTGCCCGGCAAGCAGCGATTCATCAATGCTGTATCCCTCGCCTTCACGCATCTTCTTTTCACGTAATACCTGGCGCAGCTGCGCTTCGATACGTTCGAAAAGCTGGTTAATGCGCCCCTGCAGCCTGTCCTGCTCAAACATCAGCGCGTGGCCGGTCAGGATACGGGTTAACCCCGGATTGCGCTCTCCGAAACCGAGGATCAGCTGGACAATCAGACGCAGCCGCGCGGTGGTGTCTTTTTCATCCTTCAGGATCAGGTTGATACGCGTGATCAGGCTGTCTTCGATAAATTCGATCAGGCTGTCGAACATTCGCGTTTTGCTGGGGAAATGACGGTACAGCGCCGCTTCCGACACGCCCACAGAGGCGGCCAGTTTCGCGGTGGTGATGCGTTGACTGCCATCGCTGGATTCAAGCATCAGAGCCAGAGATTGAAGTATTTCTTCGCGACGATTCCTTTTCGCAGTTTGTTTTTCTGCCATGTTACAAAATACCCCTGAAAATAAGCACTTGTCAGGCTGACATCCACACAACAACCGCAAACGTCTGTTTGCGGTTTGTTAATACGTTATTAGATTGTGGAATGCGTTTAGCCGGGTTTATTTACGCCCGGAATGGCCGAAGCCGCCTTCGCCACGATCGGTGGCGTCAAAGTCTTCTACCAGATTAAATTCAGCCTGTACCACCGGGACGAATACCATCTGGGCGACACGCTCGCCAGGTTGGATGGTGAAGCTGTCCTGGCCACGGTTCCAGACGGAGACCATCAGTTGACCCTGATAGTCAGAATCGATCAGTCCCACCAGATTGCCCAGCACGATACCATGCTTATGGCCCAGGCCGGAACGCGGCAGGATCACCGCCGCCAGAGAGGCATCGGCAATGTGGATTGCAAGACCGGTCGGCAGCAGCGTGGTGGCGCCCGGTGCCAGCTCTACGGCGGCGTCGAGGCAGGCGCGCAGATCAAGACCGGCAGAGCCGGAAGTGGCATAGGTCGGCAGCGGAAATTCCTGACCAACACGCGGGTCCAGAATCTTAACGTCGATTTTTTTCATCATAACGGGTAACGATCTCGTCCAGTAATAGTTGGCCCAGGAGTTCCTTGCGCTCAAGCGGTAAGACTTTATCTCCATCCTGCCAGAATAGGTGCAGTGCGTTGCTGTCGCTGTTAAATCCTTGGGTGGCCAGCGATACGTCGTTCGCGCAAATCAAATCGAGGTTTTTGCGGGTACGTTTTTGCCGGGCATATTCTTCCACATTATTCGTTTCAGCGGCAAACCCAACAACGTAAGGCCGACGATCTTTTAGCGCGGCGACCCCGGCAACGATATCCGGGTTTTTCACCATTTTTATTGTGATTTCATTGCCTTGCTTTTTAATTTTCTCATCCGCGATGGCCGCTGCGCGGTAGTCCGCCACGGCGGCACAGCCAATAAAAATCTGCTGCTGTTGCGCGTGCGCCTGGACGGCCGCTTCCATCTCCAGCGCGGTGGTCACGTCGATGCGCTGCACCCGCGGCGGCGTCGGCAGCGACACCGGGCCGCTGACCAGCGTGACCCTGGCGCCGCGCTGCGCGGCGGCGGCGGCAATCGCAAAGCCCATCTTGCCGGAGCTTTGGTTGGTGATATAGCGCACCGGATCCAACGGCTCACGCGTCGGACCCGCGGTAATCATGATGCTGAGATGTTGCAGATCGTTGACAGGTGAAAAATGGCTGGCGGCCAGATCCACAATCGCCAGCGGATCCAGCATGCGGCCCGGGCCGATATCGCCACAGGCCTGGCTGCCGCTGTCCGGCCCCCAGATCTGCAGACCGCGGGAAGCCAGGGTTGCCAGGTTATGCTGGGTGGCCGCGTTGCGGTACATCTGCTGGTTCATGGCAGGCACTACGGCGACCGGCGCCGGGGTGGCCAGACAGATGGTGGTCACCAGGTCGTTGGCCATACCGGCGGCCACGCGAGCGATAAGATCGGCGGTGGCCGGGGCAAGGATAACTAAATCTGCCCACTTACCCAGCTCGATATGGCCCATCGCGGCTTCCGCCGCCGGATCGAGCAGGCTGTCCGACACCGGGTAGCCCGAAACGGCCTGCAGGCTCAGGGGGGTAATGAACGCTTTGCCCCCTTCGGTTATTGCCACCCGCACGTCCGCGCCGCGCTCGCGCAAACGGCGCACCAGTTCCGGCGTTTTATAGGCTGCAATGCCGCCGCTGACGCCGAGAACGATTTTTTTACCGGCCAGGCTCATCATGATTCTTTCCTGTTGGGTTCACCAGAGAGGCGGGCATTTTATCACAATCCGAAATGCATCGGGATGTTGTCCACCGGCCACTTTGCGAGGCGTTACGCAAGACAAGAAATCCGCCATCGTGAGGGGCCACTGTCTGTGGCAGCATAGCCTGACTATGGAGGAGGTGAGTGTATGGAGACATCATCCCCGCAGTTACCGCGGGAAAAAATGCTCGCTGATGGCGCCACGACGCTGACGGACGATGAGCTTCTGGCGCTGTTTCTGCGAACCGGAACGCGAAGTAAAAGTGTGTTCACGCTTTCTAAAGACCTGTTGCAGCATTTCGGCTCGTTGCACGGCTTGCTGACTGCCGAGCTGGCCGCGTTCAGGCGGGTCGACGGGATCGGTATTGCGACCTTCGCCCAGCTCAGAGGCATTGCGGAGCTGGCCCGTCGTTACTACTGCTCGGGGATCAGGCGGGAAACTCCGCTGGAGAACCCGGAGATGACCCGGGAATTTGTGCGCAGCCAGCTGGCGGAAGAGGAGCGAGAGATTTTTATGGTGATTTTCCTCGATAATCAAAACCGGGTACTGCAACATTCCCGGTTATTTTCGGGGACCCTGAGCCATGTGGAGGTGCATCCACGAGAAATTGTGCGTGAAGCGATAAAAGTGAATGCCGCTGGCGTGATCCTCGCGCATAATCACCCCTCAGGGCGCGCCGAACCGAGCAAAGCCGACAGAGACGTGACCGCACGCATCATGAAATGCTGTCAATTCATGGATATTCGTGTTCTTGACCATCTGGTGATAGGTCGCGGAGAGTACGTTTCGTTTGCCGAACGTGGGTGGATTTAAGCCATTTCTCGCGATCCATCGGGATCTTTGTCTGTTCGGGACTTGAGCACATCCGCGAGTCAGCGTATACTACGCCACCTTTGAGAATCTCGGGTTTGGCAATTGGGCCTGGCAATCGATGGTTCACTTAGAATCGCGATGACTGGGCTGTAAAGCCTGACGAGGCGCCGATACCCCATACGAAGCTCGAGCTAATTTGATTTTTGGAGAATAGACATGTCCCGAGTCTGCCAAGTTACTGGCAAGCGTCCGGTGACCGGTAACAACCGTTCCCACGCACTGAACGCGACTAAACGCCGTTTCCTGCCGAACCTGCACTCTCACCGTTTCTGGGTTGAGAGCGAGAAGCGTTTTGTCACCCTGCGTGTATCTGCTAAAGGTATGCGTGTTATTGATAAGAAAGGCATCGATACAGTTCTGTCCGAACTGCGTGCCCGTGGCGAAAAGTACTAAGTACTTAACGAGGAAATAAATCATGGCTAAAGGTATTCGTGAGAAAATCAAGCTGGTTTCTTCTGCTGGTACAGGTCACTTCTACACCACCACGAAGAACAAACGTACTAAGCCGGAAAAACTGGAACTGAAAAAGTTCGATCCAGTTGTACGCCAGCACGTACTGTACAAAGAAGCTAAAATTAAATAATTTTAGAATCCTTGTACTGAAAAACCCCGCAACTGCGGGGTTTTTTGCATTCTGAATCTCAACGGAGGAACCATGCCTGAATTACCTGAGGTAGAGACCAGCCGCCGTGGCATTGAGCCTCACCTGGTCGGTGCGACCATTCTTCACGCTGTTGTCCGCAACGGTCGTCTCCGCTGGCCAGTTTCTGATGAGATCCACGCCCTGAGCGACAAACCCGTTCTCAGCGTCCAGCGCCGCGCGAAGTACCTGCTGCTCGAGCTGCCGGATGGCTGGATCATTATCCATCTGGGGATGTCCGGGAGCCTGCGTATCCTCACTGAAGAGCTGCCCGCGGAAAAGCACGATCATGTTGACCTGGTGATGAGCAACGGCAAAGTGCTGCGCTATACCGATCCCCGCCGCTTTGGCGCATGGCTGTGGACCAAAGAGCTGGAAGGGCACAACGTGCTGGCGCATCTGGGGCCGGAGCCGCTCTCGGATGAGTTTGACGCGGAATACCTGAAAGCGAAGTGCGCGAAGAAGAAAACCCCGATTAAACCCTGGCTGATGGATAACAAGCTGGTGGTCGGCGTGGGTAACATCTACGCCAGTGAATCGCTCTTTGCCGCCGGAATCCATCCCGATCGCCTCGCTTCCTCACTTTCTGCGCAAGAGTGCGAGCTGTTAGTCAGGGTGATTAAAGCGGTGCTGCTGCGTTCGATTGAGCAGGGCGGAACCACCCTGAAGGACTTCCTGCAGAGCGACGGTAAGCCGGGCTACTTTGCTCAGGAGCTGCAGGTCTATGGCCGTAAAGATGCCCCATGCCGGGTCTGTGGTACGCCGATTGTGGCGACCAAGCACGCTCAGCGCGCCACCTTCTACTGTCGTCAGTGCCAGAAGTGATATGCAGGCCGGGCAAGCGCAGCGCCGCCCGGCAAGAAGGCAGGAACTACTTCAGCTTGTCCATCAACGCCTGATGAACCACCGCGGGTAAGAAATGGGTGACATCCCCCGCGTGGCGCGCCACCTCTTTCACCAGCGAAGAGGAGATAAACGACCACTCTTTGGATGGCATCAGAAAGACGCTCTCCAGCTCGGGCATCAGATGGCGGTTCATGTGCGCCAGCTGCATCTCATATTCAAAGTCGGCCACCGCACGCAGGCCGCGGATCAGGATGTTCGCCTGCTGAGCGCGGGCAAAGTTCGCCATCAGGTCGCTAAAGCCCACCACGTCCACATTAGGCAGGTGCGCGGTAGCGGCTTTTGCCAGGGCCACCCGCTCCTCAAGGTCAAACAGCGGCTTTTTGCTGGGGCTGGCGGCAATCGCCAGAATCACCGTATCAAACATGCTTGCGGCTCGGGTGACGATGTCAATGTGACCGTTGGTGATGGGATCGAAGGTACCCGGATAGATCGCTTTTGTGCTCATGGCTCACGCTTTCTCTGAGTAGCCGCGGTTCAGCGCCCACAGCTCGGTGTATTTATTAAAAGTATACTGGGCGTTAACCACCGCCAGTAACCAGCCCTGTTTACCGTCCAGCACGCCACCACGCAGCACCAGCGTCTTCAGGAACGCCCCTGCGGTGTGGCTGAAAATACCCGCCAGCGAGGTTGTCTTACCCCGCTGATGACGCTCCTGAGCCCAGGCCGTGGCGTAATTAAGCTGTTTGCGCTGGAAGCTGGCGAAATCACGACAGGTGAGGTGCAGCAGATCGCCGTCGAGGGCAACCACATGCGCGCCGCCGCAGTCCAGCGACTCATGCACCAGATTATCGTTGTACTGATAGCGCGTGCGCGGGTAGAGACGCATCACCCGATCGGGATACCAGCCGCTGTGGCGCATAAAGCGACCCAGGAAGTAGTTACGTCGGGCAATGCTGTAGACGGCATCGGGTTGAGGTGCAGCCAGCACGCGCTGGATGGCCTGGTGCAGTTCCGGGGTAACGCGCTCGTCGGTGTCGATCATCAACACATAATCGCCGGTGGCGAACTGTTGTGCACGCTGGCGCTGAATGCCATAACCCTGCCAGTCGGGGTTGCTATAGACCTGCACACCGGCCGCGCGGGCGACCTCAACCGTGGCATCAGTACTGCCGGAATCGAGCAGGACGATCTCATCGGCCCAGGTTACGGAGGCGAGGCAATCCGGCAGCAGGTCAGCGGCGTTTTTGGCGATCATCACGACCGACAGACGCGCAGACATTAATGGCTCCGTACGGGCAGGTAAGGTTGCAGAAGTTGCAGCAGGCGGGTCAACGCCCCCTGGTTCTGGTGCAGCACTTCGACAGCGTGACGGCCATACCACAGACGATAGTCTTCATCAGTCAGCAGGGTGGAAACTTCCTTCACGATCGAGTTGGCATCGTTAACGGTAATCAGCCCGTCAGCCTGCTGCAGCTTGGCGCAGATATCTTTGAAGTTGAAGGTGTGCGGTCCCATCAGCACAGGAATAGCATGCGCTGCCGGCTCCAGCGGATTATGCCCGCCGCGCTCTACGAGGCTGCCACCGACAAAGGCCAGATCGGCAATGCCGTACAGCATCATCAGCTCGCCCATAGTATCGCCAATCACCACCTGGGTGCTGGTCGACGGGATTTCACCGCTGCTGCGCATAATGAAGCTGAATCCGCCTTTCTGCACCATGTCGCGGGCATCTTTAAAACGCTCAGGGTGACGTGGCACCAGAATTAACAGCAGATCCGGGAAGCTTTCCAGAAGCTGGCGATGCGCCTGGAGGATAATCTGTTCTTCGCCGTCGTGGGTGCTGGTGGCGATCCACACTTTACGGCGCGGCGCCCACTGGCGACGCAGGGTAATCGCCCGGGCAGCCAGCTCCGGGGTGACAGAGATATCAAATTTCAGGCTACCGGTGACCGCCAGCTGATTACGCTTCAGGCCCAGCGACAGGAATCGCGCGCCGTCCTCTTCATTCTGGGCCGCGATCAGGGTGATTTTACTCAGCAGGCGGCGCATAAATTTGCCCAGCTTGCCGTATCCCTTCGCAGAACGTTCCGACAGACGGGCATTGGCCACCACCAGCGGAATTTTACGGCTGTGCAGGGCGGAAATCATGTTCGGCCACAGTTCGGTTTCCATCACGATCACCAGCTTAGGGCGCACGGTATTGAGGAAACGGTTCATGGCGCAGGGTAAATCGTAAGGCAGATAGACGTGATGAACGTCTTTGCCAAAGGCGGACATGGCGCGTTCGGAGCCGGTTGGCGTCATGGTGGTGACGGTGATCGGCAACGACGGATAACGGTGGCGCAGGGCGCGGACCAGCGGAATGGCCGCCAGCGTTTCACCCACGGACACGGAGTGGAGCAGGATACCGTCCGGCGCAACTTTGTTGCGGCAGAAACCATAGCGTTCAGCCCAGCGTTTACGGTAGGCAGGCGCTTTACGGCTACGTAGCAGCAGTCGTAGCCACACCAGTGGCTGAATAATATAGAGCAGAGCGGTATACAACAATTCCAAGCGATTATCCGTTTTTCAGTTTCGGCGGGCAAATTCTAAGCATTTAGGCCGTTTAAAGCTATCCCTTTGGCGCTTTTGCTCAGCCATTTGCCTGCGTTACGTGCGTTCGCAGATAAAAAAACGGGCATCAGATGCCCGTTTAATGATTTCTGCTTAACGTTCCGCTTCCGGCAGTTCGTTCAGATGGTAGGTGACGCGCTCCGACAGGCCGCGAATATCACCCCCGGTGATGTAGTAGCTATCGTCCTTCTGGTTCGGGTTACTGACCGCGTACCCCAGCATCTTGTTGATCAGCGTCGCCATCTGGTAATGGTTGAGCGGGACCTGCTGGCTGATAGCGCTCATCGCATAAGCCGGATCGTTACTGAAGTAGAGGAACGGCACCTGAGCAATCGGCATCTCAACAATCGAGTGGCCGAACAGCCCGCCATCACCGACGCGTTCGCCGTGATCCGAGGTAACAAACACCAGCACCGGCAGTTTTGATTTCGCCATCGCGGTACGGATCGCCGAGGCCAGCTCTTTGTCGTACAGGCGCACGGCATCATCGTACTCATTCTTCTTCTGCGCCACGTCGTCACTCAGGCGTGGGGTAGAGAATTTCGCGAAGCCCTGCGGGATGTTGCGCTCATAAGGAATATGCGGCGCACGGCTGTTCAGCACCATCAGGAAAGGTTTGTTCCAGTCCAGCTTCGCCTGCTCAACGGAAGGGGTCAGCACCACATCGGCACCCACGTCCGGCGCAGGGCGGATCTGCGTATCTTCCCACAGGTCGATATCGTGGATACCAATCCAGTTGCTCAGCCCTTCCAGACCCTGGGCAGAGATAAACGCCGTCTGGTAGCCCTGCTTTTTGGCATTGGTAAAGATGTTGGTCGATTTTGACTTATAGGCGGCGTAGTTGTCCGGCTCGCGCAGGTTGTTGACCAGCATCGGGATCGCCACGCGGGTTGAAACCGCGTTCGAGACGATCAGTCGGCCCGTCCCCTGATACTGTTCCATCAGGGCTTTCAGTTCTGGCGTGGTGTCGCGCTCGTAGCCCAGGGCGCTGACATGATGCGGGTTGAGGCTTTCGCCAATCGCCAGGATGATAGAGTATTTCCCGGCGTGGCTGCCCTCTACCGGTGTGACCTTATACGGTTCATAGTGCGTGACGCTCTGGTTTTCACCGGAAAGGGCTTCCGGGATCAGGCGAATAGCGCTGTAACTCATGGCCGACAGACCATTGCGCAGTAAGGAGTGGCGCAGATCCGGGTTGAATTTATACATCTGTCCGTCGATGGCTTTATAGAACTGACCCGCAAACATCACCACGATAGCCAGCAGGCACGGCATCGCCACCCACTTATGCCACTGCGGCGCCAGACGACGGGTAAAGACCAGCGCAAAGATCACCGCGACGGCCATGATGGCAAAGTAGATCCCAAGCGATCCCAGGCTGTCCGTGATGCCGCTGGCGATATCTTTGGTTTCGACAAAGGCCAGCCACACTTCACTCGGGCCATAAAACTGGCCGTAGAACTGGTAATACACCGCTTCCGATATCTGCACGATAAAGGTGACCGCCAGCAGCAGACGGGTCAGGAAATAGCGGGCGCTGACGGCAGCCAGCAGGGAAATAATCAGATACAGCGACATGTCGCTGGATTTCGGCTGATAGACATGGTCTTTCAGCAGGATGATGATTTCACACAGTGAAAACAGCACCAGGAAAGCCAGCGTGAGTATCACGGTGCGCAGAATATTGCGGCGCGGCGTGAGTGACGATTGTGAGGATGTTTTAAACATGAACGGACTCAAGGTTACTTAAAACTTTTTAGTCAGCGGGCGAATGGCTTTACCGAAACCAAAGCGCAATGCACGAACCAGGGTTGGGCGTTTATGCAGTCCTTTACGCCAGATATCCTCAAACAGGCTCAACCAGCGCGCGGCAACCGCTTCGCGGGAATAAACCTGCAGACGTTTGTCACCCTGCTCGCGCATCTGACGATAGAGTTCAGGGGAGTTTTTCAGCCGCATGATGGCGTCGAAAGCTTCATCCGGTGTTTTGGCGATCAGGTAGTCGAACTCGCTTTCGCGGATCGCGCGGTAAGAAGGCTCGTCGTCGCAGATCATCACCGTTTTACCCAGCCAGTTGTTAATCAGCTTGCTGGCAGGTTTGCGCGCCAGTTTGTGGTCGTGTGATTTGCGGAAACTGATACAGACGTCCACGTCCTGGTAATTAGTCCAGTTATCGAAAGAGATACGCAGATCGATGCCCTGCTCAGCAAGGCGCTGCTTAAAGGCCTCGCTGCGAAACGCTTCCGGGAAGCTGTCCACACGGCCAAAAAAGGCCACGGTTTTGACGGTTTCATCGGTACGCTCACGCGGTTTCACCCCCGGCTGCGGCCAGTAGGGAACAAAAACGCCATTGCTACGGTTATCCGCTTCCGGGTTCTGATCCACCACCACGTCCGCGCCAATCACCGGTGGGCGGTCGGCACGGGCAACGACAGTCACGCCACGCCAGGGTTTGACGCGCGATCCAAAATCATCGTTATGCATCAGGTTGATGGCATCCGGGCGACATTCCGATCCAAATGAACACTCGATGTCATCTCCGTAATAGTGTTTCAGCGCCAGGGTGGTCTGGAACGTCCAGCCGCCGCGACCGCCGCAGTAAAAACGCTCCGGGATGGTATCCGGATTGACGCGGTTATCCAGCAGCGTCTGGAAGTCTGCATAGTTTTTGGCGATGAAATCAGCGCGGGAGACCGCGTGTAATTTAAGTTTGCTCATAATATTCGTTAGCCGATGATTTTTTTAAGGCGGAAGTAACGACGTCCCAGACGCCAGCGCTGACGCAAACCCCGCGCGTTTTGCCAGATCATCGACCAGATGCCGCGATCGAACAGTTCCTGGGTGATTTCGCGTTTTTTCGCGCTGTCTTCGATATTGTTAATGCTGTGCAGAATACCCAACCCCTCTTTGGCAATCTGCCACCGGCAGGCTGGAACACGCTTCACCTGGTCCGGATAGCGTTTATTGATGGCATCCAGCATTTCGAGGATTTTCATATAGTGGCGTGACGAGCGCATCCGCGTGTCGTCGGTGCCTGGCGTGTGCGATACCGAGGCAGAGTGGATCAGATAGTCGTAATAGACTTCATCCACATACTGTACGCGTTTGGCCGTCAGCAGCACTTCCGTGGTCCAGGGAATATCCTGATGACGCAGGCCGTGTTCGAAGGTAAAACCCTGCGCTTTGATAAAGGCGTGGCGATAGATATTCAGCCAGGTAACATGCAAGAATTTGCGCGAGGCCAGCGCCATCTGCAGCCACTCCGGGCCGTCCAGCACGCCGGTCGAGGCCAGTTTGTCTGACGGGAAAATCTTTTTCGACGGGCGTCCATCGTCATAAATATAATTACCGTTGCAGGTCGCCACATCGAGCTGGCCTGCGAAAGCAATATCCAACAGGCGCTGATACATGCCTGGGTAAATAACGTCATCAATATCGGGGAACGCGACGTATTGACCCGTCGCCAGGGCAAGACCGGTATTGCGTGCGGCCGATACGCCGCCATTAGGCTGATCGATTATGCGGAAATGGCTAAATTTGTCGGCATAGCCAGCAATGATTTCCGCTGAGCGATCCGTTGAGCCGTCATTAACAATGATGAGTTCCAGGCTCGATAAATTCTGCTGTTTAATGCTGTCAAAAAAAGCGCTCAGGAATTTTTCGCCATTAAAAACGGCAACGATGAGGCTTAATTGAGGCGTTTCAGACATGCTTTCTCCGTAAAAATACGCAGCAATAAAAAGGGTATAACGAGGCCATTTGCTGGCAATTCGACAGCCGACAGGCTAAAGCGTTCCGCGCCAGGGTGATTATTCCCCTGGCGCGTCAGATTGGTCAGGACATTTGCTTTTCGATGTTTGCAGGGCGTAGGGCGCACATGCCAACCAGCAAACCGGTCAGTAACATATACTGCTCCAGATAGTGATCCTTGAGGTTGTGATCGACCATGGTTCGGGAGAAGAAGCCGATGGTGAAAAGCAGCAGGAACATCCCCACCATCATATTGCCACGACGGAACTCCCGCCAGCCGATATACCAGCAGCCCACCAGCAGGATCAGCCAGCCCACGATGCCAACAACACCGTTCTGAATGCCAAATTCAATCAGGCCGTAGTGGCTGTGAGGAATATTAATCCGGTTATCCTGGGTATCCCGGCGCAGCACGTAGCGGAAGGCCTCTTTTTTAGCCCCTACGCCTGCCGGATGTTCGGCAATCAGATTCCAGCCCTGATGGAAGAAGCTGGCCCGACAGCCGTTGGAGTGGTTCATCGGTACACCCAGGCTGTTAATCGGTTCCGTTCCGCCTGTTTTATTATAACAAAAGCTTGTGAAGGGGGCGTTCCATCCAGCAATGGCATCACTTTCAAGGGTTTGCCAGCGCGGATCGGTTTTCCATGAGGCGTAACCAAGCAGTGCAGAAACAATAATAAGACCAACCAGAATGCCACCGGTGACGACGACCCGACTGCGGCGCATGCTGTGCAGACTCAACAGGATAAAGGTTGAGAACAGGCTACCGACCAGACCGATAGTGCCCCAACGGGTATCCACCAGCGCGGTACACAGCAGGTTACTTAACAGTATTAATGCCAGCATCGGTGTATTCAGGCGCAGGAAGCGTTGATGTAACAGACCGCGCGCCAGCAACTCGGCCAGAATAAAGCCGGTGATCATATTGACCTGGAAGCTCATGCGGGTGCGGTTATAGACGATCCGCGTATCCCCCCAGTGAATATACCCATCGCGCCAGTAGAGCCAGACTGAATCCAGCAAATGTACGCAGACTACGCCCCAGAAGAAGAGGATCACCAGCGTGAAGAAGCGGGCGGCGGACATGGAGGGGAAAGTTCTCTGGATCGCCGGCAATAATACCAGGCCAGCGCAGAACAGTAATACCGGGCGTAACCACTGGCCACTCCAGGCAGAAACCATTTCTTTTATGTCCGGGGCGACAAAAAAACCATTAATCAGAATAAAGAAAGTTAACGCCCATATAACAATAAGAACGAACTTAATTTTGCTTAAATCCAGCCGCTGTCTGGTTGTTATCCCACTAAAAAACAGGCCAAGTGCCACGGCGACAATGGGATAAATCAATCCATTGCGATGAAACGGCAGCTGATCGTTGGGAATAGGCCAGATAAAACATAAAGCCAGTACAGCAAGGACTAACAGGCCTGTCAGAATGTTACGAGTATTTGTCATATATTTTGGGCTGGTTAAGGATTTTTTCGGTTCTTGACCGGCTGGTTAACAACGCTGTGAGCCATCTCCACGGTTTTTCCGTGGGAAATAAAAAGCCAGAGAAAACTATCACAAATGCCTGACCTACAGAAGGACAATGTTTGTAAGCAAGAATAATCCGTTACGCGCTTTCCGGCACCAGGCTTTATGTATTACCCAGGCCGTAACGGTTATAATTTGCTGCTACGGCAAGTTCTTGCACAATAAACAGGAAAAGTATGCATATCGTTCACACTGAAGCAGACGGTGGTAAGGGCGGTCAGCCATTACGCATCATTAATGAGTCCTTAGGGATGATTCAGCGCGGCCATCAGGTGACCATACTTTGTCCGGAGAGTGCACCGCTACACGGTCTGGCACGCGATGCCGGGTTAACGGTCGTAACGATGCCGCTACGACGTAAGAACCTGAAAAACCTACAGCTGCTGCGCCGCTGGCTGAAAGAGAACCGCCAGTCCGTTGATGTCATCAACAGTCACAATTCTGCCGATACCTGGCTGGTGGCGCTGGCCAACCTCACCCTGTCGGACCCGGTTCCGCTGGTGCGTACCCGTCATGCCTCCGGCGTGCCGCGCAATAACTGGACCACCCGCTGGCTGTTTCGCAAAGCCTGCGCCCATATCGTGACTACCGGGGAAGCGCTGCGCCAGCAGATGGCGGATATCGGCGTGCCGATGGCCCAGAGCACGTCCGTACCGAGCGGCGTAGATACCCAACGTTTTCACCCGGCGGATAAACAAGCCGCCCGAGAGCACTGTGGCCTGTCGCAGGCCGATTTCTGGCTGGGCGTGGTGTCGCACCTGCGGCCTAACAAGGGCCATAGCGTACTGCTGCGTGCCCTGGCCAGCATTGATAACCCGCACATCAGACTGGCGATCGTCGGCGAAGGGCCGCATAAAATGACGCTGGAGCAGGAGATTATCGACCTGGGATTGCAGGAGCGAGTGGTGATGGCGGGGCATCGCAGCGATCCAGAGCGCTGGTTCCCGGCCTTTGATGTCGCACTCAGCCCTTCGCACGATATGGAAGGCGTCCCGCAGGGGGTACTGCAGTCGCTGGCCTCGCGTATTGCGACCATTGCCACCGACGCGGGCGGCACGGCTGATGCGGTGATTAACGGCCAGACCGGGATTTTGATTGCGCAGCGCGACGAAACGGCGCTGCGCGAGGCGATTGTGCAGTTATACGACGACGGCGCGCTGCGCGAAAAGCTGGCGCAGCAGGGATACGATTACCTGTGCAGCCATTTTACCCGCGAGTGCATGCTGGAGGCGATGGAAAAGGTCTTTTCCACCGCGGCTCAGCGCAGCAGGTCACGGTAAAGCGCCTGCAGCTCTTTCGCCATCCGCTCCAGGGTATAAGGCTCAGCAGTGGCGCGTGCCGCTGCTGAATAATCAACACCCTGTTCACGGCCCTGAAGCCAGAGGCTTATCACCTGCTGATACCCGTCGCTGTCGAGCGCGTCGCGCACCCAGCCGTTAACACCCTCTTCAATCCACTCCGCCGCGCCGCAGCCATGGCTGGTGAGCAGCGGCAGGCCACAGGCCAGCGCTTCGACGCAGACGTTCGGGAAGGGATCGTAAAGCGTCGGCAGGATCAGCGCGTCGGCGGTGCCGTACACCTGGCGGACATCTGCAACCGGCCCCAGAAAACGCACCCGGGACGCCACGCCGAGGGTCTGGGCCAGCTTTTCGAATTTGCGCGCATGCTTGTCGCGCCCGGCGATCAGCAGCCAGACATCAGGGTGAGGAACAATGGCGCGCAGCGCCGTCGCCACCCCTTTACGACTGAACCCGGAGCCGACATAGGCCAGCACCAGTGCTGCCTGGGGGATCCCCAGCGCATCACGCTGGGAGAGCGAGCGCACCTCAGGACTGAAGTGGGCAGTATCCACACCGTTGTAGATCACCGTCAGCTTGTCGTCCGGCAGGCCAAAACGGCGGGCGATATCATCCCGCACCATTTTCGAATTGCAGATCACGTTGCGCAGCGCAGGATGGGTAAACATCTGCGCTTCCGCCTGCAAAATATAGCGATGGTAGCGGCTCAGGGACTGCGCCCAGCGCGCCAGCGGCGACTGGATGCGATTGTACTGCGCAAGCCAGGTGGCATGTACGCCATCCCCGGCGCGGAAGATGGTCGCCCCTGGAATGCGTTCGTGGCTCTGCACGATATCGAACTGGGCAAACTGCGCCGCCGCAGCGTCGGCAAAACCCGACTCGCGATCGAGTCGGTTGCGGAAGGCCGGGTTGACCGTCAGGGTTTTCCAGCCTGCGGCATCTTCCCATTGACGGGCGATCAGCGTCACGTCCAGGGCCGTATCCTGCGCCAACACGTTCAGCGCGCGGGAGACAAAACGTTCCGCGCCGCCGTTGGGGTTATAGGTCTGTCGGACGATAGCCAGCTTCATGCCGGGTTTTCCAGCAGTAGGGTATCGATGGCGCTCAGCACCATCTGCGGGGTGATCGCCGTAATGCAGTCGGAGACGCCGCTGTCGCCGCAGCCCGCTTTACCGCAGGGCTGACAGGTAAAGCCAGCAACGATCACCCTGTAGTTCACCCCCCACGGGGCCCACTTGATCGCCCCGGTCGGGCCGAAGATGGCGACGGTCGGGGTTCCCACCGCGCTGGCGAGGTGCATCGGCATCGAATCGACGCCAAAGTAGACCCGCGCGTGCTTCATCAGCGCGCCCAGCTCTTTCAGGTTTAACTGGCCGCTTAAATCAAACACCGGCTGGGTGAGCGCGGCACGCAGCGCATCCATGTAGGCGGTTTCTTCTTTTGACGGTGCCGCAGAGAGGATAATCGGCAGGCCGCGGGCCGCCAGGTTATCGATGGTCGCCGCCAGCTTGTTGATATCCCAGGCCTTAAACATCCAGCGCGACGTCGGGTGCACCAGAATGTAGGACTGGCTCGTCAGCCCGAAGCCGGCCAGTTTCTCCGCAATCGACGCTTCCGCCGCATCGCCCGGCACAAACAGGGTATGTTTGTCGGCATCGGTCTGCGGATGAATACCGATCCGCCGCAGCGCATCCAGATTCACCTCCACCATATGGCGGCTGTTATCCTGAATCGCGGGATAGAGGGTGGTAAAGGATTTGACCCAGCGGCGACGTGCCAGCCCGCCGCGTTTATCGGGCTTAAAGCCGACGGACACGCGCGGTTTCAGACGACGCGCCAGCCGCGCGCCGTGCCAGTGTTCGGTCAGGTTGATCAGCACGTCATACTGCCGCGCCTTCAGGGTATTCAGCAGGGCGCGGTACAGGCGGAACTGCGCGAACCAGCCTTTTTTGCGCCAGTTGCGGCCAATGGTATGCACCTGGTCGATATACGGGTGGCTGGTGAGCATCGCCTGGGTGTCGTCATACACCAGGGCATCCACTTCGACATCGGGGTAGTTCTTTTTCAACACCGTAAAGACCGGCGAGGTCAGCAGGACGTCACCGTGGTGACGCAGCTTAACGATCAGCACGCGCTTCGGTGGGCGCTCCGCTGAGAAAAAATCAGACATAGGCTCTCTCTGCTGCCAGCAACGGCTCTAATTGCGCAAATACCGCAGCGGCGGACAGGTCGCTCAGCTGCGATGAATGTTCCGGGCGGCAGATATATTGATTTTTGCCATAGCCGCCAATCAGACCCGGATCCGTCGGGCCGTAAAGCGTAATATTAGGACGATCCAGCGCCGCCGTCAGGTGGCTGAGGCCGGTATCCACCGACACTACCGCCGTGGCGCCTGCCAGCTGTTGCGCCACGCCGTCCAGCTTCATCCGCGGCAGGACGTCCACGTAATCAAAGCCTTCTGCCAGACGCTTCGCCCGCGCCTCTTCGTGCGGGGCGCCCCACGGGAGCTTAATGCGCAGCCCTGTATTACTCAGCAGGCCGATAAGATCGCGCCAGTGGGCTTCCGGCCAGTGTTTATCATCCCGGGTGGTGGCGTGCAGGAAAATCAGATAAGGCGCGCTTTTGGGTTCTGAATCGTGCAGGAAGTGCCGGGAAATCGCGTAATCCCCCTGCATGTCGGGTTTCGCATAGCCCAAGCTTTTGGCGAACAGCTCCCGGGTGCGTTCCACTGCGTGCTGCTGCTTCGCGATTGCATGGCGGCGGGTATAGAACAGGCTCGCCAGCGGTTCGCGGGCGCTGTGCCAGTCCATACCGTGCTTCACGCCGTGCGCCAGTCGGGTGACCAGCGCCGCGCTTTTGACCAGCCCCTGGGCGTCAATGATGGCATCATAATGCTGAGCCTGAACCGCCTCGCGAAAGGCCTGACGTTCGGCTTTAATCGGTGCGGAGAACCAGGCTTTGCGCCAGCGACGGATCGCCACCGGGATCACCCGGTCTACGGCTTGATGCCAGCCCGGGATCTGCGCGAAGCCTTCTTCCACCACCCAGTCAAAACGGATACCCGGAATGGCCTGCATGGCATCGGTGAGCGCGGGCAACGTATGGAGCACGTCGCCCATCGAGGAGGTTTTAACGATCATTACCCGCATCCGTTACCCTTCTTCGCTCAACAGCAGCTCGTTAAGCTCGTCGAGGACACGCTGCGGGGTAATGTCGATCAGGCTCTGGTGATAGCCTTCGGCGGCGTCACCCTTACGTACTTTGTGGTAGCCAGTGATCAGACGGATCACCCGCGCCTTATGCGACAGCGGCGGGGTAAAGTCCGGGCTGCTCGGGCCGTACAGCGCCACCAGCGGGCGGTTCAGCGCCGCGGCAACGTGCATCAGGCCGGAGTCGTTAGTGACCACGGCCTTACAGGCGGCGAGCAGAATAACGGCCTGCTCCAGCTGGGTTTCCCCGGCCAGATTGCGGCACCAGGTCTGCTGCTCAATGCTCAGCGCGGCGAGGATTTCATTCCCCGCCTCATGATCTTTCGCCGAGCCGAACAGCACAATCTGATAGCCTTCGTCGATCAGCTGCTTCGCCAGCTCAGCATAGTGATAGTGCGGCCAGCGTTTTGCCGGGCCAAATTCCGCGCCAGGACAGAAGCCAATCAGCGGCCGATCGGGTAACAGGCCAAAGGCGTTACAGGTCTGGGATTTTTCACCCTCGTGGACCTGGAGCTGCGGCCACAGCAGCGGCTGGGGCAGATCTTTCGCGCTGCGCATTACGCCTTTGTCGTAGGCCAGCGCTACGTAGCGCTCCACCATCAGGGGCCAGGCCTCTTTATCCAGGATCCGGGCGTCATTCAGCAGGCCGTAGCGCATCTCGCCCCGCCAGCCGGTGCGGTGCGGCACGCTGGCGAAGAAGGGCACTAATGCCGATTTAAAGGAGTTAGGCAGGACGTAGGCGCGGTCGTAGCGCTTGTCGCGCAGGTTATGGCCGAGCTTGCGGCGCTCTGCGAGTTCCAGCGCCCCGTGACCAAGCGGCATCGGGATCGCCTCGTTAACTTCCGGCATCCGCGATAACAGCGGACGGCACCACGCGGGTGCCATCACGTCAATTATCGCCTGGGGATAGCGCGCCTTGAGCGTGCGATAGAGACTTTGCGACATCATCATGTCGCCCACCCATGACGGGCCAATCACCAGTATTTTCATTCACTTCATCCTTCAAGCTGTCTCTGCGTTGGCTGCCTGCGTTCACTCCAGTCACTTACTTTTGTAAGCTCCTGGAGATTCACTTAGTTGCCGCCTTGATACCGCTCGAATGATTTTGTGAACTGATATCGCGGTCGCGGTTCAGCCAGGCCATATACTCCGTTACGCCTTCGGCAACGGTCTTGAACGGCTTGTCATAGCCGGCGGCGCGCAGGTTGGTCAGATCCGCCTGGGTAAATGCCTGGTAGCGGCCTTTCAGCTTGTCCGGGAACGGGATGTACTCGAGGCTGCCTTTCTGATGATACGCCAGCGCAGCATCGGCTACCGCCTGGAAGGACTCTGCGCGGCCGGTACCCAGGTTGAAGATGCCGGAGACGCCGTTTTCCCAGAACCACAGGTTCACTGCTGCCACGTCACCCACGTAGACGAAGTCACGCTTGAAGCCATCGCTGCCTTCGAACAATTTCGGGGTTTCACCGTTGTTCAGCTGGGTATTGAGGTGGAATGCCACGCTCGCCATGCTGCCTTTGTGACCTTCGCGCGGTCCGTAGACGTTAAAGTAGCGGAAGCCAACGATCTGCGAGTTGGCTTCTGGCAGCACCTGGCGCACGTATTCGTCGAACAGGAACTTGGAGTAGCCGTAAACGTTCAGCGGCTGCTCAAATTCACGGGATTCAATAAAGTCTGAAGTGCGCCCGCCGTAGGTCGCTGCGGAAGAGGCGTACAGGAACGGAATTTCACGCTCCAGGCAGTAGTGCAACACCTCTTTGGAGTACTGATAGTTATTATCCATCATGTACTTGCCGTCCCACTCGGTGGTGGAGGAGCATGCACCTTCATGGAAGATGGCCTCGATCTCACCGAACTCTTCACCCGCCATAATCTGGATAAGGAAATCTTCTTTATCCATGTAATCGGCAATGTTCAGATCCACCAGGTTAACGAACTTGGTGCCGTCTTTCAGGTTGTCCACCACCAGGATGTCGGTGATGCCTTTGTCATTGAGGGCCTTAATAATATTGCTGCCGATAAAGCCCGCGCCGCCGGTAACGATGATCATAGCTGTAACCTTTGAAGTGTGGAGTCCGGGGACAATCCCGGACACTAATAGTCATATCATATCATTAGTATGACTCCCCATCAGCCATTCACCGACATCCCGCAGGGGTACACGTGATTTATGCTGCAAAAACGAGAACTGTTAATGCGTCATCTCGTATCGGGGTATAGCTTTGGGTAATATGTGCCGAAATTTGCCGAGTCTGGAGAATTGCAATGCGTGGTGATTTTTACAAACAGTTAAACAGTGACCTGGAAACCGCGCGTGCGGAAGGGTTGTTCAAAGAAGAGCGGATCATTACTTCTGCTCAGCAGGCAGATATCACCGTTGCCGACGGCAGCCATGTGATTAACTTCTGTGCCAACAACTATTTAGGTCTGGCGAATCACCCTGAGCTGATCGCTGCCGCGAAGGCAGGCATGGACACCCACGGTTTTGGTATGGCCTCCGTGCGCTTCATCTGCGGCACCCAGGACAGCCATAAAGCGCTGGAGAGCAAGCTGGCTGCGTTCCTCGGCATGGAAGATGCGATTCTGTATTCCTCCTGCTTCGACGCTAACGGCGGTCTGTTTGAGACCCTGCTCGGTGCGGAAGATGCCATCATTTCCGATGCCCTGAATCATGCGTCGATCATTGACGGCGTGCGTCTGTGTAAAGCGAAGCGTTTCCGCTACGCCAACAACGACATGGTTGAGCTGGAGGCCCGTCTGAAAGAGGCTCGCGAGGCCGGGGCGCGTCACGTGCTGATCGCCACCGATGGCGTGTTCTCGATGGACGGCGTGATCGCCAACCTGAAAGGCGTCTGCGATCTGGCGGACAAATACGATGCGCTGGTGATGGTCGATGACTCGCACGCGGTCGGCTTTGTCGGCGAGAATGGTCGTGGCTCCCACGAATACTGTGAGGTGATGGGCCGGGTGGACATCATCACCGGCACGCTGGGCAAAGCGCTCGGCGGCGCATCCGGCGGCTACACCGCGGCGCGCAAAGAGGTGGTGGAGTGGCTGCGTCAGCGTTCCCGTCCGTATCTGTTCTCCAACTCCCTGGCCCCGGCCATTGTTTCCGCCTCCATCAAGGTGCTGGAGATGGTGGAGTCCGGTGCCGATCTGCGCGACCGTCTGTGGTCAAACGCCCGTCTGTTCCGCGAAAAAATGACCGCGGCGGGCTTTACCCTTGCCGGTGCCGATCACGCCATTATCCCGGTGATGCTGGGCGATGCCGTAGTGGCGCAGAACTTTGCCCGCGAGCTGCAGAAAGAGGGGATTTACGTCACCGGATTCTTCTTCCCGGTGGTGCCAAAAGGTCAGGCGCGTATTCGCACCCAGATGTCGGCGGCGCATTCCCCTGAACAAATTGAGCGTGCGGTTGAAGCCTTCACCCGCATCGGCAAACAGCTGGGCGTAATTGCCTGAGGACGCGTAATGAAAGCATTATCCAAACTGAAAGCGGAAGAAGGCATCTGGATGACCGACGTTCCGGAGCCGGAAGTCGGTCATAACGATCTGCTGATCAAAATTCGTAAAACCGCCATCTGCGGCACGGACGTTCACATCTACAACTGGGACCAGTGGTCGCAGAAGACCATTCCGGTGCCGATGGTTGTCGGCCACGAATATGTCGGCGAAGTGGTTGGCATTGGTCAGGAAGTGAAAGGTTTTAAAATTGGCGATCGCGTCTCCGGCGAAGGCCATATCACCTGCGGTCACTGCCGTAACTGCCGCGGCGGACGCACTCACCTTTGCCGTAATACCGTCGGCGTGGGCGTTAACCGTCCGGGCAGCTTTGCAGAATATCTGGTGATCCCGGCGTTTAACGCCTTCAAAATCCCGGACAATATCTCCGACGATCTGGCGTCGATCTTCGACCCGTTCGGCAACGCAGTGCACACAGCGCTGTCATTCGACCTGGTAGGCGAAGATGTGCTGGTCTCCGGCGCAGGCCCGATCGGCATCATGGCGGCTGCGGTGGCGAAGCACGTGGGTGCCCGCAACGTGGTGATCACCGACGTGAACGAATATCGTCTGTCACTGGCGCGCAAAATGGGCGTCACCCGTGCGGTGGATGTCTCGAAAGAGAATCTGGCCGACGTGATGGAAGAGCTGGGGATGACCGAAGGCTTTGACGTCGGTCTGGAGATGTCCGGCGCGCCGCCGGCATTCCGTACTATGCTCGACACCATGAACCACGGTGGCCGTATCGCGATGCTGGGTATTCCGCCGTCTGATATGTCCATCGACTGGAACAAAGTGATCTTCAAGGGCCTGTTTATCAAGGGCATTTATGGCCGTGAGATGTTCGAAACCTGGTACAAGATGGCAGCCCTGATCCAGTCTGGTCTGGATCTGTCGCCACTCATTACTCATCGCTTCTCCATCGATGAGTTCCAGCAAGGCTTTGACGCGATGCGTTCAGGCCAGTCCGGGAAAGTGATCCTGAGCTGGGATTAAAATGAAAAGCGCCTGCGGGCGCTTTTTTCCGCAGGCCTCACGTTTTTCGGTCCACAACCGGATAGTTATCCGCTTTTCTTCGCTTTTTTCAGCCTTCGCTTATAGAGTCTGTTCAGGTTTACTCAACTTTACAGCGCCTATGTTCAAGCTCACCGTTTGTTTATTGACCTGTAACTCAGCACGACTGCTGCGTGAAGTCCTGCCTCCGTTGATCGTTGTTGCCGATGAGATCATCGTCCTCGACTCGGGTAGTCACGACGCTACGTTAGCGATTTGCCAGGAATACGGCATCACCCCCCATCATCAGCCCTATACCATGCATGGCGTACAGATGAACCACGCCATCGAACTGGCGAGCAATGACTGGGTGCTCTGCATGGACAGCGATGAGATCCTCGATGCAGAAACCGTTGATTTTATCCTGCGCCTGAAGGCGGGTGACGAACCTCATCCGCAGCAGGCATGGCGCATTGCCCGCTACTGGCATGTGTTAGGGGAAGAGGTGCGGACGATCTATCCCGTCTCCTCGCCCGATTTTCCGGTACGGCTCTTTAACCGTACCCAGGCGCGGTTTAATCAGCGTCCGGTGGATGACAAAGTGGAAGGGGCGATCCAGTCGGTTAAAATTCCGGGCCGGGTGCGCCATGACACCTTCTATTCGCTGCATGAGGTCTTCAACAAGCTAAACAGTTACACCAGCCGTCTGGTGAAGTACCAGACCGTACGCCCTTCGATTGCGCGCGGGGTGATTAGCGCCATCGGCGCGTTCTTCAAGTGGTATCTGTTCAGCGGCGCGTGGCGCCAGGGGAGAGTGGGGGTGGTGACCGGTCTCTACGCCACTTTTTACAGCTTCCTGAAATACTTCAAAGCCTGGTATCAGCGGCAGGAACAGAAGGAGTCTGCAGGCAAAAAGCGCGCAGACTCTCATGTTATTGAGTAAGGCGGGTATCAGCTTTTTTTACCCCAGCCCTGCCACTGCAGTTGGACATACTTCACCAGCGAACTCTGGCTGATGCTCTCCCCAATCACCGAGAAGTAGCGGGTCACGTAGACCGGCTCTGGCGGCTGTTTCGGCGCACAAAGCGTTACGCCGCGGAACGGGTTACGCGGTTTAGTGCCAGGCGCGGTGCCAGTTGGTGGCGGGCTCACCGGGTGAGAGGTATCCACCTGCGGCTCGTTGAGCAGGCTGCTCGCCGGCACCAGGGTGATATCCGCAGGCAGTGTGGGCAGCATCTGCTGTAACACGCGAACGGTGGATGGATGAGGATGACCAATGGCGATCGCCGAGCCTGAGCGGCGGGCCACCTGCACGGCGCGGTTAAACTGGACGCGGATATCGGCCTCGTTTTGTGTGTCATCGAGGAACACTTTACGCTTAATCACCTTCACGCTGGTGCCCTGCGCGGCGCGCATCGCCTGGCTGTTGCCAATGGTCATGCTGTCGAGGAAGTAGAGGTTGTAGCGCGCCAGGGACTGCATCACCTTCTGCATGCCAAACAGGCTGGAGGTCATGGCGCTGCCCATATGGTTATTCAGCCCCACGGCGTAAGGCACTTTGCCGTACGCCTCGCGGATGATGCGCTCGATCTCGTTGCTGCTCATCTCCGGGCGGAGGGTATCTTTTTCCAGCGGCTGTTTGCTGAGCGGGGCCATCGGCAGATGGATCAACACTTCATGGCCGCTTTTATGAGCTTTGGTGGCCATTTCGTGCGCGTGTGGCGCATTCGGCAGCACGGCGACGGAGATGGCGGATGGCATCGCCAGGACCTGATTTTCTGTGTGTGGACGATAACCGAAGTCATCAATGACGATAGCGAGTTTACCTGCGTAAACCGGCATCGCCAGCGCCAGTGCGCTGACGAGGGGGAGAACCATACGACGAAATTGAAGCAAAACTTATCTTCCCAACCACGGCTGTGGATTGACCGCCTGACCCTGGCGACGAATTTCGAAATAGAGTGACGGGCGGCCCTGACCGCCACTGCTGCCCACGAGGGCGATAGCCTGACCGGCGCGTACCTGAGTGCCGACGCTGACGAGGGCGCTCTGGTTGTAGCCGTAAAGACTCATGTCGCCTTTACCGTGCTCAACCACCACCACCAGGCCGTAACCCTGCAGCCAGTCAGCAAGGATCACCCGGCCATCGGCAATAGCTTTGACTTCGCTACCTTCCGATGCACCGATAACAATCCCCTTCCAACGTAGCTCACCCTGCAGTTGTTCGCCATAGCGATGCAGAATTGAGCCCCGTACCGGCCAGTAAGCCTGGCCGCGCGGCGAGCCCAGACCGCCGGTGCGCGACATCAGCGAGCGTTCGTTTTCTGTTGGCTTGTAGGTAGTGCCTTTGCGGGAGGCTTCCTGCTGGCGATTGCGTACGGCCTGTGCTTCACGGGCTTCACGTTCGGCGCGGGCCTTCGCCGCTGCTTCTGCGCGGGCAAGGCTGTTACGTAAGCGGGATTCGTTGGCGCGCATTTCGCTCAGCTGGCTCTGGCCTTGCTGAATGGAGGATTCGAGGCCAGCAAGGGTCTTCTTACGCTCGTTGCGCGCCTGCTCCAGTTTGGCCTGCTGCGCTTGCTGATCGTAAAGCAGGGTCTGCTGTTGGCTCTGCTTCTCTTCCAGCTCCGCTTTTTGCGTGTTGACCTCTTCCCGCGTCTGCTTCAGCTGGGCGATGGTCTCCTGGCGGGACTGGTTAAGGTAGCCGAAATAGGCCTGCAGACGCTGACCGCGCTGGCTCTCTTCGCCGCTGAGGATCAGCTGGACGCCGGTGTGTTCACCCTGGCGGAAGGCAGCATCTAACTGTGCGGCAAGATTGCGCTCCTGAGCCGCACGCTGGCGTTCAAGTTTGGCGATAGACGCATTCATCTCGTCTATCTGCTTATTCAACTGGGTGAGGGTGTTCTGGGTTTCGCGCAGCTGGCGTGCCGCCGCGGAGATCGCCTCTTCCTGCTTTTTGAGTTGCGCGAGCAGAGAGGAGCGTTGCTGCTGTTGCTGGCGTACCGCCCGCTCTTTAGCGGCGATATCTGCCTGAATGGTTTTGAGCTGATCGCGCTCGTCCGCCTGGGCGGATGCCGCGCACAACAATACGCCAGCGCTGAGCACGCTGGCGTAAAGTAAAGGCCTGACTGATAACCGTAACGGCTTCACGACCCATGTGATTGAAACAATCGCCTTTCCCCTCATGGGGAAGGATTATTCCACGATGAACAGCGGCTTGCCAGTCATCTCTTTCGGGATTTCCATACCCATCAGGGTCAGCATGGTCGGGGCAACGTCTGAAAGCTTACCGCCATCCACTGCTTTAACTGATTTATCACCGACATAAATCATCGGGACCGGCAGGTTGGTATGCGCGGTGTGCGCCTGGCCGGTGGCCGGATCGCGCATCTGTTCGGCGTTGCCGTGGTCTGCGGTGATCAGCATCTGGCCGCCAGCGGCTTCCACAGCTTTGGTGACCTGCGCAATACATTCATCCAGCGCTTCAATGGCTTTGATCGCCGCTTCCATCACCCCGGTATGGCCAACCATGTCGCCGTTCGGGTAGTTACAGATGATGGTGTCGTATTTGCCGCTTTCGATGGCGGCGACCAGCTTCTCGGTCAGCTCGGCAGAGCTCATCTCTGGCTGCAGATCGTAGGTCGCCACTTTCGGGGAGTTGATCAGAATGCGGTCTTCGCCTTTAAACGACTCTTCCACACCGCCGTTAAAGAAGAAGGTGACGTGTGCGTATTTCTCGGTTTCGGAGATGCGCAGCTGGGTCTTGTCGTGCTTCGCCATCCACTCGCCGAAGGTATTGGCCAGCGATGACGGCGGATAGGCGCACGGCGCTTTAATGTCGGCGGCATATTCGGTCAGCATCACGAAATCGCCCAGCTTGACCTCTTTTTTACGGGCGAAGCCGTCGAAGTCAGCATTGACGAAGGCGCGAGTGATTTCGCGGGCGCGGTCAGCGCGGAAGTTCATGAAGATCAGCGCGTCGCCGTCTTCCATCGCGGCATCGGCCTGGCCTTCGGCACGGATCACGGTCGCTTTCACGAATTCGTCGTTTTCATCACGGGCGTAAGCGGCTTCCAGCGCAGCAACGGCGGTATTTGCCTGGAACTCGCCTTTGGCTTCAACCAGCAGATTGTAGGCCTGCTCGACGCGATCCCAGCGGTTGTCGCGATCCATGGCGTAGTAGCGGCCAATGATGGACGCCACACGGCCTTTGCCGAGAGCGGCAAACTTGTCTTCAAAGGCTTTCAGGGAGGATTCAGCGCTGCGCGGTGGGGTATCGCGGCCATCAAGGAAGGCGTGCAGATAGATTTTGTCTGCGCCTTTTTCCGCGGCCAGCTCTACCATCGCCATGATGTGATCTTCGTGGCTATGGACGCCACCGGCGGAGAGCAGCCCCATAATGTGTACCGCTTTGCCTGCGGCGGCAGCTTTCTCAACCGCGCCGGTCAGCACCGGGTTTGCAAAGAAGGTGCGTTCTTTTATTTCAACATCCAGACGGGTCAGGTCCTGATAAACAATGCGCCCGGCACCCAGGTTGACATGTCCAACTTCGGAGTTGCCCATCTGGCGATCGGGCAGACCCACTTCCAGACCGGACGCATCAATCAGCGTGTGAGGACGTTGGGCCCACAGTGCATCCATGACCGGGGTTTTAGCGTTGAAAATGGCGTTATCCTGCTGATCTTCGCGATAACCGTAGCCATCCAGAATCATCAGTACCATAGGTTTTTTAGAAACCGACATTGCGACAACCTCTTTGCTCAAAAGACAAAAAATTTGCGTAATTTTACTACAGCTGAATCGATCAAATAGCCGCAGAAGATCAAAGAAACCACGGAGGTAAGGGTAAGGACAGGGGAATTTCGGTCTTTTTTTTCGTGGCAGCACGCAGAAAATGGATTAGCTTATTGTCGCTGGCTGTATTTGCCACAACGCACAGGTATACTCCTGTCCTGGTTTTTTATTCACTCAGTCGGGAGTCGTTACCCCCCATGCAAGAAATTATGCAATTTGTCAGCCGCCACCCCATACTTTGTATCGCGTGGATTGGTCTACTGGCAGCAGTACTTTTCACCACGTTCAAAGGCCTCACCTCTAAAGTGAAGGTGATCACCCGCGGCGAAGCCACGCGTCTTATCAATAAAGAAGAGGCAGTGGTTGTCGATCTGCGTCAGCGTGACGATTTCCGCAAAGGCCACATTGCAGGCGCGATTAACCTGCTGCCAGCCGAAATCAAAGCCAATAACCTTGGCGAACTGGAAAAGCATAAAGACAAACCCATTATTGTCGTCGACGGCACCGGGATGCAGGCTCAGGAGCCAGCAAATACCCTCGTCAAAGCAGGCTTTGCAAACGTCACTGTCCTGAAAGACGGCATCTCTGGCTGGAGCGGTGAGAATCTGCCTCTGGTTCGCGGTAAGTAAACAGGAGACTGAACATGGCCAATATCGAAATCTATACCAAAGCGACCTGCCCGTTCTGCCATCGTGCGAAAGCGCTGCTGGACAGCAAAGGCGTAGCCTTCCAGGAACTGCCTATTGATGGCGACGCTGCGAAGCGCGAAGAGATGATTAAACGTAGTGGCCGTACGACGGTTCCGCAGATTTTTATCGATGCGCAGCACATTGGCGGCTGTGATGACTTGTATGCGCTTGACGCGCGCGGTGGACTCGATCCCCTGCTGCGCTAAGGCGTTTTAGGACAATTAAAAAGGGTATTTCCATGTCAGAACAAAACAACACCGAGATGACTTTCCAGATCCAGCGCATTTACACCAAAGACGTCTCCTACGAAGCACCAAATGCGCCGCATGTTTTCCAGAAAGACTGGCAGCCAGAGGTTAAACTTGATCTGGATACCGCATCCACCCAGCTGGCGGATGATGTGTATGAAGTCGTGCTGCGTGTTACCGTAACCGCCTCTCTGGGCGAAGAGACTGCATTCCTGTGCGAAGTACAGCAGGGCGGCATCTTCTCCATCGGCGGCATCGAAGGTAATCAGATGGCGCATTGCCTGGGTGCATATTGCCCGAACATCCTGTTCCCGTATGCCCGCGAATGCATCACCAGCCTGGTTTCCCGTGGTACGTTCCCGCAAATGAACCTTGCGCCGGTGAACTTCGATGCGCTGTTCATGAACTATCTGCAGCAGCAAGCTGGCGAAGGTACTGAACAACATCAGGATGCCTGATGAGTACTGTCAATGCGTCAATGACTGTGATCGGTGCCGGCTCTTACGGCACCGCTCTTGCTATCACGCTGGCAAGAAATGGTCACGAAGTGGTTCTCTGGGGCCACAATCCTGAACATATCGCGACGTTAGAAGCCGATCGCTGCAACGTTGCGTTCCTCCCTGATGTGCCTTTTCCTGACTCACTGCATCTTGAAAGCGACCTGGCAACCGCGCTGGCCGCCAGCCGTAATATTCTGATCGTTGTGCCGAGCCACGTGTTTGGCCAGGTGCTGCGACAGATTAAACCGCTGATGCGTGATGATGCGCGCGTGGTCTGGGCCACCAAAGGGCTGGAAGCCGAGACCGGCCGCCTGCTGCAGGATGTCGCCCGCGAAGCGCTGGGTGATGCCATTCCGCTGGCGGTGATCTCCGGCCCGACCTTTGCGAAAGAGCTGGCGGCAGGGCTGCCGACGGCCATTTCACTGGCCTCGACCGACGAGACCTTTGCTGACGATCTGCAGCAGCTGCTGCACTGCGGTAAAAGCTTCCGTGTCTACAGCAACCCCGATTTTATCGGCGTTCAGCTGGGCGGTGCGGTGAAGAACGTTATCGCGATCGGTGCGGGCATGTCTGACGGTATCGGCTTTGGCGCGAACGCGCGTACGGCTTTGATTACCCGTGGCCTGACCGAAATGTCTCGTCTGGGCGCGGCGCTGGGTGCCGATCCGGCCACCTTTATGGGGATGGCAGGGTTAGGCGATCTGGTGCTGACCTGTACCGACAACCAGTCGCGTAACCGCCGTTTTGGCATGATGCTCGGACAGGGCATGGATGTTATCGGCGCGCAGGAGAAGATCGGCCAGGTGGTGGAAGGCTACCGTAATACCAAGGAAGTCCGCGAGTTGGCACACCGCTTTGGTGTCGAAATGCCAATAACCGAGGAAATTTATCAGGTATTGTATTGCGGAAAAAATGCGCGCGAGGCAGCATTGACCTTATTAGGTCGTGCACGCAAGGACGAGCGTAGCAGCAATTAACTGCAGGAAAGCGTTATCACCTGAATGACCCGGCCGGCAAAGAACTGGCCGGTCATTATCATTACGTCTGGAGTAAGCAATGCCGTGTGAAGAACTGGATATCGTCTGGAACAATATTAAAGCCGAAGCCCGGGCTCTGGCCGACTGTGAGCCGATGCTCGCCAGTTTCTACCACGCGACGCTACTCAAGCACGAAAACCTCGGCAGCGCCCTGAGCTATATGCTCGCCAACAAACTGGCTTCCCCGATCATGCCAGCCATCGCCATTCGTGAAGTGGTGGAAGAGGCCTATGCGGCCGACCCGGAAATGATCGCCTCCGCCGCGTATGATATCCAGGCGGTACGCAATCGTGACCCGGCGGTGGACAAATACTCGACGCCGCTGCTCTATCTGAAAGGTTTCCACGCTTTGCAGTCCTACCGTATCGGCCACTGGCTGTGGAACGAAGGCCGCCGCGCGCTGGCGATCTTCCTGCAAAATCAGGTCTCGGTGAGCTTCCAGGTGGATATCCACCCGGCGGCGAAGATTGGTCGCGGGATCATGCTCGACCACGCCACCGGGATTGTGGTGGGTGAGACGGCGGTGATTGAAAACGACGTCTCGATCCTGCAGTCGGTGACCCTGGGCGGGACCGGCAAAACCAGCGGCGATCGCCACCCGAAAATCCGTGAAGGGGTGATGATTGGCGCGGGCGCGAAGATTCTGGGCAATATCGAAGTCGGGCGCGGGGCGAAAATTGGCGCCGGTTCAGTGGTGTTGCAGCCTGTACCGCCGCATACCACCGCCGCAGGCGTTCCGGCGCGTATTGTCGGCAGGCCGGACAGCGATAAACCGGCGATGGATATGGATCAGTTCTTCAACGGCCACCATACCTTTGAGTATGGCGACGGCATTTAAGTAAACGCCCGGTGGCGCGACGCTTACCGGGCCTGGCTCTACCGTAATATCGCGCCGGCATACCCCAGCTGGCGCCAGGCTTCATACACCACCACCGACACCGCATTTGACAGGTTCATGCTGCGGCTGTCCGGCATCATCGGAATACGGATTTTTTGTTCGGCAGGGAGGGCATCGAGAATGGTGGCTGGCAGGCCGCGCGTTTCCGGGCCAAACAGCAGATAGTCGCCTTCCTGATAGCTCACCGCGCTGTGCGCAGGCGTACCTTTGGTCGTCAGGGCAAAAATCCGCTCCGGCTTTTCCGTGTCCATAAATGCGCCCAGGTCCTGATGGCGGACCACGGCGGTAAATTCATGATAATCCAGCCCGGCGCGGCGCAGGCGCTTGTCATCCCAGGTAAAGCCCATCGGCTCAATAATATGCAGACGGAACCCGGTATTAGCGCACAGGCGGATGATATTGCCGGTATTGGGTGGAATTTCTGGTTCGAATAGTACGATGTTAAGCATGCTGCCCCATTTCATTAGGCTCTGAAATTGCGGGGGGCAGCTTATCATCCCCTCTCCCCTTTGGGGAGAGGGTTAGGGTGAGGGGATCAGACCGCACCAATCTACGCCGCGTCCCCCTGTGCCAGCGGTGCCAGCCCGGCAGGGATCTTGCTCAGCTCCTGCACCAGCATCTCCTTGCTGATCTCGGGAATGGATTTCGCCCCGGTCAGCGTCATTGCCACCTTCATCTCTTTCTCGATCAGATTAAGCAGATTCGCCACCCCCGCCTGACCGTGGGTCGCCAGCGCATAGAGATAAGCCCGGCCCAGCAGGACGGTATCGGCGCCGAGGGCAATCATACGCACCACGTCCAGACCGTTGCGGATCCCGGAGTCCGCCAGAATCGCGATATCGCCCTTAACCGCATCGGCAATGGCGGGCAGGGCGCGGGCTGAGGAGAGCACACCGTCCAGCTGGCGGCCGCCATGGTTCGACACCACGATGCCGTCGGCACCAAAGCGCACCGCGTCGCGTGCATCTTCAGGATCGAGGATCCCCTTGATCACCATCGGGCCATCCCAGAACTCACGGATCCACTCCAGGTCTTTCCACGAGATCGACGGATCGAAGTTATTCGCCAGCCAGCCAATGTAATCTTCCAGCCCGGTCGGTTTACCCAGATAGGCAGAGATATTCCCCAGATCGTGCGGGCGGCCGTTGAGCCCGACATCCCACGCCCACTGTGGATGGGTCACTGCCTGCCAGTAACGACGCATCGCCGCGTTCGCGCCGCTCATCCCGGAATGGGCATCGCGATAGCGTGCGCCGGGGGTCGGCATATCGACGGTAAACACCAGCGTGGAGCAGCCCGCTGCTTTGGCGCGCTCCAGGGCATTACGCATAAAGCCGCGATCGCGCAGAACGTACAGCTGGAACCACATCGGACGCTTGATGGTCGGGGCGACCTCTTCAATCGGGCAGACCGAGACGGTGGAGAGGGTAAAGGGGATGCCTTTGGCATCGGCGGCCGCAGCTGCCTGCACTTCACCGCGACGGGCGTACATGCCGCACAGCCCGACGGGGGCGAGGGCTACCGGCATGGAGAGCGTTTCGTTGAACAGCTTCGTCTCAAGGCTCAGGTCGGACATATTTTTCAGGACGCGCTGGCGCAGGGCCACCTGGGACAGATCTTCCACATTGCGGCGCAGGGTGTATTCCGAGTAAGCCCCGCCGTCAATGTAGTGAAACAGGAACGGGGGCAGGATGCGCTGCGCGGCGGCGCGATAGTCACTGGCTGCGGAAATGATCATGCTTTGTTCTCCCTGGAAATAGCGTTGTCGCCAGGCAGACGGGTAATACGCGCCTGTCGGGCCTGATCTTCATCGAATTGTTTGATGGTGGTATGCACGAAGCCCAGATGCGCCATCATCGCCTGACGGGCCGCTTCGGCATCCCCGGTAAGAATGGCGTTCAGCACCGCCTCGTGCTGCTCGGTTAGCTGCGCAAAAACCGGCGGCACCAGATACATACGCTGGCGGCTCTGCTTGACGGAGGATTGCAGCAGATCGAAGAAGCCGCGCATGGTCTGGAGCAGAACAACGTTGTGCGAGGCCTCGGCAATCGCCAGATGAAAACGCACATCCGCCTGCGAGGCGATATCCGGATCGCTGCTTTGTGTTGCCTCGAAGCAGGCTTTGAGCTTCTCTTTGTCAGCTTCTGTCGCCCGCATGGCCGCATGCCAGGCGGTGCTGGCTTCGATGGCGTGACGGGCTTCGAGAATATCGAAGCTGTAGTCCGGGTCGTTGGCCATTAAGGTTTTCAGCGGCTGGACGATCGCCTGTTCTGACCACACCTCCTGCTGCCAGCGCACAAAGGTCCCGCCGCCGCGACGGCTCAGCAAAACCCCGTCGCTGACCAGGGTCGCTAAGGCTTCGCGCAGCGAGTTGCGCGACACGCCAAGCTGGGCGGCAAGCTGGCGCTCGGCGGGCAACTTCATGCCCGCCTCCAGCTGTTGTTCTTCAATCAGCGCCCGCACGCGAGAGGCGATCTCGTCGGACAGGCGTCTGGGCATCACTATCATGGGATCATCCAGGTTAAGACGTAAGCCTGCAGGGTGGTGATCACCCCCACCATGCAGGTGAATATCAGGCTGTGCTTCACGGTAAAGCGGAACAGATCCGACTCTTTGCCCACCAGGCCTACCGCCGCACAGGCAATGGCGATGGACTGCGGCGAGATCATCTTCCCGGTCACGCCGCCGGTGGTGTTAGCGGCGACCAGCAGCACGTCCGAGACGCCAATCTGCTGGGCGGCGGTCGCCTGCAGGGCGGCGAACAGGGCGTTCGATGAGGTATCCGACCCGGTCAGGAATACCCCCAGCCAGCCAAGGAACGGCGAGAAGAAGGTAAACGCGGAGCCGGTATGCGCCAGCGCCAGGGCCAGCGTCGATGACAGCCCGGAGTAGTTAGAGATAAAGGCGAAGGCCAGCACCATCCCGATGGAGTAAATCGGCAGCGCCAGCTCTTTCAGCGTACTGGCAAAGGTCTGTACCGCCGCCGCGGGTTTCATCCGCAGCCACACAATAGAAAGGATAGCGGCAAACAGGATGGCCGTGCCGGTGGCAGAGAACCAGTCGAATTTGTACACCGCAGCATACGGCGTGGCGTCGTGGACCACTGGCGGCATGCGGGCAACCATTTTATCGAGGAACGGCACGGAGATATTTACCACCATGTCGTACAGCGCGCCGTTCGGGGCAAACAGCGCTTTAAACGGCGGGATACTCCACAGGGTGACCGTGGCGGTCAGGAACAGGAACGGCGACCAGGCACGGATAATTTGTCCCGGCGTGTAGCGGGTGCGGGCCAGGGTCATATCCACCTGCGATGCGCCCATATCGCCAAAGCGGAAGGTACGCACCGGCTGCCAGCGTTTCAGGAACAGAGTCAGACAGACCAGCGAGACCAGGGAGGAGATAATGTCCGGCAGTTCCGGGCCGAGGAAGTTGGAGCTCAGGTACTGGGCGATAGCAAAAGAGCCACCCGCCACCACTACCGCAGGCCAGGTCTCCTTCACGCCACGCCAGCCGTCCATAATCGCCATGATCCAGAACAGCACGATAATGGTCAGGAACGGCAGCTGACGGCCCACCATCTGGCCGATCTCGAAGCTGTCCAGCCCGGTCACCTGCCCGGCCACCAGAATCGGAATGCCCATCGCGCCAAAGGCCACCGGCGCGGTGTTGACGATCAGACACAGGCCAGCGGCATACAGCGGGTTAAAGCCCAGCCCGACCAGCAGCGCGGCGGTAATCGCCACCGGCGCACCGAATCCGGCCGCCCCTTCCAGGAAGGCGCCAAAACAGAAGCCGACGATCAGCATCTGCAGACGCTGGTCCGGCGTAATCGAAAGAATCGACGAGCGGATAATGTCGAATTGCCCGGTCTTTACCGAGATTTTATAGACAAAGACCGCGGCGATGATGATCCACGCAATCGGCCACAGACCATAGAAGAAGCCATACACCACCGAGGCCAGGGCGCGATCCACCGGCATTTTATAGAAGAACAGGGCCACCAGCAGGGCGATGGCGACGGTGTACGTCGCGGCGAGATAGCCCTTCAGCTTGAGTTTAATCAGCGCGAAGAAGAAGAACAGGATAGGAAGCGAGGCGATCAGACTCGACAGCCAGATATTTCCCGCCGGATCGTAGTTTTGTTGCCAGAGGCTCATTGCAGGTCTCCCGAGGACCACACTGCTGCAACGCGGTGAGTCTGTGCTCATCTCGGCGTCACATTGCGTGTAAAAGTGGTCCTGCCAATAGTGTGATGTAGGGTTAATGACAACAAATGGTTAACCAAATGTTATTGGTCGGCAATGTGTTTGTGAGCAAAGATTATGGAATTGTGAACCAGCAAAGGGTTGGTTGCGGAATTGGTTGGGCCAATTTTAACGGGGAGTAAAGCGGTAGGCCGGGTAAGCATTGCGCCACCCGGCTAAAAATCAAAACTCGGTCTTGCTGAAACCCGTCATCTCTTTCAGGCCCATCTCACGGCCCAGCTCGGTCATCGGGTGGACAACCACCAGGCCGCGCACGCTTTTTTTCAGCTTGCCCATATCGGCCTGTTCTTTTTTAGTGATCGCACGGCGGAACGGCAGGTTTGACAGCTTCTGCGCTTCTTTGCTCAGCTTCTGCTCTTTCACGCCGCGCAGACGCTCGATTTCGGTTTCCAGCGTCGCTTTCTCTTTTTCCAGCTCGGCGTATTTCTCGGCGGCCTCAACCAGCGAGAGGCTGGCCTGCTGGTGGCGGATCAGATCCAGGCGGTCGCTCAGGCGTTTAATTTCGTTCTTTTCGACTTCTTTCATCACAAATAGCTCTAAAAACAGGGGAGATTACAGGGAAGGATACACCAATGTGCGCAGGCTTACTTCTGAAACGCTTTTTTTAAGCTGATTCGGGAAATCAGCTCAGTCAGGGACAGGACCATGGTGGAGCGGACAATCTGCTGGTAACGCTGCTTCTGCATCGCGTACAGCTCCGGGTCGCTGATATCAAAATGCGGCGACGGGGGCAGGGCGGTCACGCAGTGCAGCTCCCCAAGCGGGCCGAGGATCTCGTCGTCGGTGAACCCATACTCGTTGCCGTCGTGATTCAGCTCTTCACGCAGCGCCATCAGCAGTTCGGCATCTTCATACTCATGACGGCTGATAACGCCAAGGCCATAGATCAGTTTCAGACGCACGGATAAATCGCCCAAGGGGCCGTCGCCGTCGAGTAACGGTTCAACTGCGTATTTCACCGCGTAGTCGTCTTTGCGAAACACCTGAAGCACCAGGATATTCACCGCCTCGGTTAACAACTCGACGGCAGATATCAGGAAACTTCGAACGGTTTTGCCAGCATTCAGACGCTCCAGCACACGGTTTTCAAAGGCCTGGGTTTGTTCCATTATTGCCTGCATATCTGACAATCTATATTCCGGGCGCAGGATGACCTGCGCCAGTTCCTGCATCATTTGGTTGCGTTGTAGTTTTTTACCGCCTCCACCACCACGTCGCTGTTGGCATCCAGACCGGATACCTGCGCCAGTGCGGCCTGTGGACCTTGCTCGTCAATCAGCTGTGCCAGCTCCTGCGCCTGCGGATCTTCTTCGCTGCGGTAGTGCATCGCGGCGGCAATGCCTTTGACCAGGCTGGTGTGCGGCAGACCATATTCCAGCGTACCGAGCAGCGGCTTGATCAGACGATCGCCCGCACTCAGCTTACGCAGCGGCTGGCGACCCACGCGCTCAACGTCATCTTTCAGATACGGGTTTTCAAAACGACCGAGGATTTTCTGAATATATGCCGCATGCTTATCGGCATCAAAACCGTAGCGTTGAATCAGTACCGCGCCGCTCTCGTCCATTGCACCTTTTACCACGGCGCGAACGTTCTCATCGAGAATGGCGTCACGAATGGTCTGATGACCGGCTAATTTACCGAGGTAGGCGGTTATAGCATGCCCGGTGTTCAGCGTGAAGAGTTTACGTTCGACAAATGCCATCAGGTTATCAGTTAATTCCATCCCGGCGATCTCAGGCAGCGCGCCTTTGAACTGGGTTTTGTCGACGATCCATTCGCTGAAGGTCTCTACGGTCACTTCCAGCGGATCGTGGGTCAAGGAGGCCGACGGCGGAACAATGCGGTCCACGGCGGAATCGACAAAGCCCACGTGCTCTTCAACCCAGGCTTTATCTTCGTCAGCCACCGCGGCCATGACATGACCTTTCAGCTGGGTGGTGCCGCGCACCATATTCTCACAGGCGATAATGTTCAGCGGGGTGTCGTTACCCTGGGCCTTACGTTTTGCCAGCCCTTTGGCGACGGCCGGGGCGATGCGCTCCAGCACGACCGGGCCGACCGCGGTGGTGACCATGTCAACGCTGGCGATCAGGTCAATAACCTCGTCGCCAATGCTGCTGACCGCGTTCACGCCGGTTACGGTTTCGACCTGCTCGTTTTCGCCTACCACATGCACCTGATAGCTATGACGGGCATTCAGGGCATCCAGTACCGTCTGATTAACATCCGCGAATGTCAGCGTAATGCCCGCGTCTGCCAGCAGTTTGCCGATAAAACCACGACCGATATTACCTGCGCCGAAATGTAATGCTTTCATCGTATTAACCTTCATCAATGTTGTTACCCGAGAGGGCTGGGGTGAGGAACCACGCGAATTTCCCCTCACCCTAGCCCTCTCCCCGACGGGGAGAGGGAAGGGAAAGACTTACTTGTTCAACAGCGCCAGGACTTCTTCGACGCTGGTGGTATTTGCCAGACGTTCGATAACGGTCTCATCGTCCAGAGCGTTAGTCAGGCTGGTAATCACCTGGATGTGCTCGTTGTTGCGAGCGGCGATACCAATCACCAGACGGGCGATGTCATCTTCTTCTTCACCGAAGCGCACGCCTGCCGGGTACTGACAGAACACTACGCCGGTTTTCAGAACGCGATCTTTCGCTTCTACCGTACCGTGCGGCACCGCAATGGATTCGCCCAGGTAGGTCGGGGTCAGTTTTTCACGTTCCAGCATTGCTTCAACATATTCCGGCTGCACGTAGCCGCCTTTCACCAGCTGCTCACCGGCAAAGCGAATCGCTTCTTCTTTATGGCTCGCGGTACGGCCAAGGAAGATGTTCTCCGCACCCAGACGGAACAGGTGGCTGTTGCTCTCGTCGAAGCTGTCCTGCAGGCTGGTACGTACTTTCACTTCGTTATCTTCGTGACGCTGTGCGGCTACCAGACGTTCGGTCAGGCTGGTGTACAGACCGCTGTCGAGGAAGTTGGTCAGCGAAATGTGCTGCGCCTGCGGAACCTGGCGCATCGCACGCTCGGTCAGGTCGCGGTGGGTGATGACCAGGTCAACATCCGGCGGCAGGCTGTTAATAGCGCTGTTGGTAACGGAGATCTGAGACAGACCGGCATCCGCTACTTTCTTACGCAGTACACCTGCACCCATGGCGCTGGAACCCATACCGGCGTCGCAGGCAACGATGATTTTACGCACGTGGCTCAGGTCGTTAGAGACATCACCCGCGGTCAGTGGCGTTGCAGCAACACCTTTAGACTGGGATTTCATGTCCTGCATACGACGGGTTGCCGCTTCGATATCGTCTTCTTCTTTCACTTTGCTGGTTTTCAGCAGGATAGCTGAGACCACGAAGGAGACCGCCATGGCCGCACAGATAGCCGCGATGTTAGCGAAGTAGGCACCTTTCGGGGTCATCGCCAGTACCGCCAGGATAGAGCCCGGGGAAGCAGGGGAGACCAGACCGCCGCCCAGCACGCTCAGCGTGAACACGCCAGTCATACCGCCGAGGATAACGGCGAGGATCAGACGTGGGTTCATCAGCACGTACGGGAAGTAAATTTCGTGGATACCACCGAGGAAGTGGATGATAGCCGCACCGCCAGCAGACTGCTTAGCGCTACCGCGACCAAAGAACATATACGCCAGCAGCACGCCCATACCCGGACCCGGGTTCGCTTCAATCAGGAAGAAGATGGATTTGCCGAGGTCATGGGACTGCTGAATACCCAGCGGGGAGAAAATCCCGTGGTTGATGGCGTTGTTGAGGAACAGGATTTTCGCCGGTTCAACAAAGATGGACGCCAGCGGCAGCATGTCGTGGGCAACCATGAAGTTAACGCCCGCCGCCAGCAGTTTGGAGAGCACTTCAACTGCCGGGCCAATGCCGAGGAACGCCAGAATCGCCAGGATCATGCCGATGATGCCGGCAGAGAAGTTGTTCACCAGCATTTCGAAGCCGGATTTGATTTTACCATCAACCCAGACGTCGAACTTCTTAATCGCCCAGCCGCCCAGAGGACCGGCAATCATGGCACCGAGGAACATTGGCATATCGGCACCGACAATCACGCCCATGGTGGTGATCGCACCGACCACGCCACCGCGGTCTCCGCCCACCAGACGACCACCGGTATAACCGATGAGCAGCGGCAGCAGATAGGTGATCATTGGGCCAACAAGTTTCGCCAGCGTTTCGTTAGGCAACCACCCTGTCGGAATAAATAACGCAGTGATGATACCCCACGCGATAAACGCGCCGATATTTGGCATCACCATGTTGCTGAGGAATCGACCAAAGCTTTGAACTTTGATCTTGAAATCGGATGACATAAAACACCCCTTCTTTTTGTTAACGCAGGCTTAGAGCCCGAGGTTTGTTGTTAATGCGGTGGCAGAGGTTGCCCAGCCCTGTTCTGATGAGGTGAAATTTGGCACTTAATAGTTTACCTGTCCAGACAGGGCAAAATAGTGTGATTTAGATCACGTAAATATAGGGGGTGTGATAATGATTGAGGTGATCTTCGTCACAAAAATGAAGTGTAAAAAAAATACAATGGCCGCAAAAGCGGCAGTTTGACGGCTAAAATGTGAAATAAATCACATTTCGTTGTCGTGAGTTTGTTTCCGGAGTGTGATCGATTCCACAAAATATTTTTATACGGAATTCTCTGGATGTGATCAACGGCAACATCTGTTTAACCCAGCAGCGCCAGGATGTAAGTAAGCAACACTTATCGCTAAAAAAATAGTACCAGAATATGGTATGGCGAAAAGCGCTAAGCTGGATTAAGCTCATACTGTAAACTTAAGTCTATTATTATTCAGGATATATTTTGTCACGCTTCTAAACTTGCATGGAGATATAAGAAAAAATCATACTCCCCGGCTCTGAAATAATAAGTACACATTCGTGTGCTTAACCAACAATTAATTTGGCTGCTTACCATTTAATTATTTTAATGAGTTTACGATTTATTTAGTGAGGCAAATATGTTTCTCAACTATTTTGCGCTGGGTGTATTGATTTTTGTCTTCCTGGTTCTTTTTTATGGAATCATCGCTATCCATGACATTCCGTATAATATGGCCAAAAAGCGCAATCATCCCCATGCCGATGCGATCCATACCGCGGGATGGATTAGCCTGTTTACACTGCATGCCATTTGGCCGTTTCTGTGGATTTGGGCCACCCTCTACCAGCCAGAGCGTGGCTGGGGGATGCAGAACCACATACAGCCGCCCGAACGCAGCCCCGACGTCGATGCGCTGGCAAAGCGCGTAGCCGAGCTGGAACACAAACTGGCCGCAGTGCAACCCACTGCTGATAAGAACACGTCGGAGCGCTAATCATGGATCTGTTGATCATCCTGACCTATGTCGCGTTTGCATGGGCGATCTTTAAAATATTCCGTATTCCGGTAAACCAGTGGACGTTAGCCACCGCGACCTTAGGCGGCGTGTTTATTGTGGCCGGGCTTATTTTATTAATGAACTATAACCACCCGTATACGTTTACGGCGCAGAAAGCGGTTATTTCTATTCCTATTACTCCGCAGGTCACGGGGGTGGTGAGTGAAGTTACGGATAAAAATAACCAGCTTATTAAAAAGGGCGACGTGTTATTTAAAATCGATCCGAGCCGCTATCAGGCCCGCGTCGATCGTCTGCAGGCTGACCTGGTCACCGCGACGCACAATATCAAGGTACTGAAAGCACAGCTTGCGGAAGCCCAGTCAAATACCACCCGCGTCTCTGCCGAGCGCGATCGTCTGTTTAAAGACTATCAGCGTTATTTAAAAGGCAGCCAGGCGAAGGTCAATCCGTTCTCTGAAAGCGATATCGATAACGCGCGGCAAAACTACCTGGCGCAGGATGCCATGGTGAAAGGCTCAGTGGCGGAACAAACCCAGATCCAGAGCCAGTTAGACAGCATGTCTAACGGCGAGCAGTCGCAGATCGCCTCGCTGCGCGCCCAGTTAGCAGAAGCGCAATACAACCTGGATCAGACCATTATCCGTGCGCCAAGCAACGGCTATGTCACTCAGGTGCTGATTCGCCCGGGGACCTACGCGGCCTCTCTGCCGCTGCGCCCGGTAATGGTGTTTATCCCTGAGCAGAAACGGCAGATCGTGGCGCAGTTCCGCCAGAACTCGTTGCTGCGTCTGAAACCAGGCGATGAAGCGGAGGTGGTGTTTAATGCCCTGCCAGGGCAGGTCTTCTCCGGTAAGCTCACCAGCATTCTGCCGGTAGTGCCGGGCGGCTCCTACCAGGCTCAGGGCGTGCTGCAGGCGCTGACGGTAGTTCCGGGCACGGATGGCGTAATTGGCACCATCGAGCTGGAGCCGAACGCCGACGTGGACGCGCTGCCTGACGGCATCTACGCCCAGGTCGCGGTTTACTCCGACCACTTCTCGCACGTCTCGGTGATGCGTAAAGTGCTGCTGCGTATGACCAGCTGGATGCACTACCTCTATCTCGACCATTAATTCTTTCACAGGCAGGTATGCGATACGCATAGCCTGCCTTTTTTCTTTGCCTGGGCCATACTTATCCTTTTGTTGGCGAATAAGGAGCAGGCAATGAAACTCATCGGCAGCTATACCAGTCCCTTCGTGCGTAAAATCTCCATTCTCCTGCTGGAGAAAGGCATCACCTTCGAATTTGTAAACGAGCAGCCCTATCAGGCCGACAACGGTGTCGCGCACTACAATCCGCTGGGGAAAGTCCCGGCGCTGGTGACCGATGATGGGGAGCACTGGTTCGATTCGCCGATTATTGCCAGCTATATCGAGCTGCTGGATATTGCCCCGGCGATGATCCCCCGCGACCCCAAAGCCGCGCTGGCTATCCGACAAATTGAGGCGCTGGCGGATGGGATCATGGATGCGGCTCTGGCCTCGGTGCGTGAGCAGGCGCGTCCGGCGGCACAGCAGTCGGAGACCGAGCTGCTGCGTCAGCGCGAGAAAATCCTCCGCAGCCTTGATCACTGTGAACAGCTGATCCGCGACGGGAAAATTGCTACCGACAGCGTCAACCTGGCGACCATCGCCATTGCCTGCGCCATCGGCTACCTGAACTTCCGTCGCGTCTCGCCGGGCTGGTGCGTGGATCGTCCGATGCTGGTCAAACTGGCAGAAACCCTCTTCCAGCGCGAAAGCTTCGCCCGCACCGAACCGCCAAAGGCTTGATGTCGTCGATAACACTTCCTTGCCGGACGCGGTACAATCGCCCTGACATTGACTCCCTCTCCCGTCGGGAGGGGGGAAGATACCCAACCGTCAGGCGCTTCCATGACTACTCAGCACGCACTCTATAGCCAACTTCCCGCGACCGATCGTCTGCTTCGCGACGCCCGTCTTTCCGCCGTTATTGCCCGCTTCGGCCACAGCCGAACGGTCGAGACCTTACGCCTGTTGCAGGACGAAGCCCGCGCCGGGATCCGCGCCGATAACCGCCTGCCGGCGTGGTGTGACGACTGGGCTCAGGAGACCGAAAAACGGCTGGCGACGGAAGACGCGCCGGGCCTGCGCCCGGTCATCAACCTGACGGGAACGGTGTTGCACACCAATCTGGGGCGCGCGCTGCTGGCTCAGGAGGCGGTGGCTGCGGTTACCCAGGCGATGCAAACGCCGGTTACCCTGGAGTACGATCTTGACGGCGCCGGGCGCGGGCATCGCGATCGGCCCCTGGCGGCGCTGCTGTGCCAGCTCACCGGCGCGGAAGATGCCTGCATTGTGAATAACAACGCTGCGGCGGTGCTGCTGATGCTGGCCGCGACCGCCAGCGGGAAAGAGGTGGTGGTCTCCCGCGGTGAGCTGGTGGAGATCGGCGGGGCGTTTCGCATCCCGGACGTGATGATCCAGGCCGGGTGCCAGCTGCGGGAAGTGGGCACCACCAACCGCACCCACGAGCGGGACTACGCCGCGGCCATCAATGACAATACCGCCCTGCTGATGAAGGTCCATACCAGCAATTACCATATTGAAGGCTTCACCCATGCCGTTGACGAGGCGGATCTGGTGCGCATCGGCCAGGAGAGAGACGTGCCTGTGGTGGTCGATCTCGGCAGCGGTTCGCTGGTGGATCTCAGCCGCTATGGCCTGCCGAAAGAGCCGATGCCGCAGGCGTTAATTGCCGCCGGCGTCAGTCTCGTGAGCTTCTCGGGTGACAAGCTGCTGGGCGGCCCGCAGGCGGGGATCATCGTCGGCAAGCGCGACCTGATCGCCAGATTGCAACAGCACCCACTGAAACGCGCCCTGCGCGCGGATAAAATGACCCTCGCCGCGCTGGAGGCCACCTTGCGCCTCTATCTCCATCCGGAGACGCTGGCCGAACGCCTGCCGACGTTGCGCCTGTTGAGCCGCGACGCCGCTGCGATCCAGCGTCAGGGGGAGCGGCTGCAGGCCCTGGTCGCGCCGCACTATCCTGATTTTGAGGTTCGCGTGGAAGCGTGCCTGTCACAGCCGGGTAGCGGATCGCTGCCGGTGGATCGCCTGCCGGGAGCGGCCCTGACCTTTACCCCGCGCGACGGCCGCGGCGCTCAGCTGGAGGCGCTGGCGTTACGCTGGCGATCCCTGTCGGTGCCGGTGCTTGGCCGGATAAAGGACGGGCGTCTGTGGCTGGATTTACGCTGTCTGGAAGATGAAGCACAGTTTCTGGAGATGTTGTTGAGATGATTATTGCCACTGCCGGTCATGTTGACCACGGCAAAACCACCCTGCTGCAGGCGATCACCGGCGTCAACGCCGACCGCCTGCCGGAAGAGAAAAAGCGCGGCATGACCATCGATCTGGGTTATGCCTACTGGCCCCAGCCGGATGGCCGGGTGCTGGGATTTATCGACGTGCCGGGGCACGAAAAGTTTTTGTCCAACATGCTGGCCGGGGTCGGCGGGATCGACCACGCCCTGCTGGTGGTGGCCTGCGATGACGGAGTGATGGCGCAGACGCGCGAGCACCTGCAGATCCTCCAGCTGACCGGCAACCCGCAGCTGACAGTGGCCCTGACCAAAGCCGATCGCGTCGACGACGCCCGGGTAGAGGCGGTGCGCGCCGAGGTGCTCGCCACCCTGGGGGAGTATGGCTTTGCCGACGCGACGCTGTTTGTCACCGTAGCCACCGAGGGGCGGGGCATTGATGCCCTGCGCGATCACCTGCAACAGCTTCCGGCCCGCGCCCATGCGGATCATCACCGCTTCCGTCTGGCCATCGACCGCGCCTTCACCGTGAAAGGGGCCGGTCTGGTGGTCACCGGCACGGCGCTGTCGGGCGAAGTGAGGGTAGGCGACAGCCTGTGGCTGACCGGGGTCAATAAGCCGGTGCGCATTCGTGGGCTGCACGCACAAAACCAGCCTGCTGAGCAGGCTCACGCCGGACAGCGCATTGCCCTGAACCTGGTGGGCGACGCGGAAAAAGCGGCGCTGAACCGCGGGGACTGGCTACTGGCGGACGCCCCGCCGGAACCCATCACGCGAGCGATCGTCACGCTGCAAGGCGATGTGCCGCTGGCGCAGTGGCAGCCGCTGCATATTCACCATGCCGCCAGCCACGTCACTGGCCGCGTCTCGCTGCTGGAGGGGGCGCTGGCGGAGCTGGTCTTTGATGCCCCGTTATGGCTGGCCGACAACGATCGGCTGGTGCTGCGCGATATCTCAGCCCGCGTCACCCTGGCCGGGGCGCGGGTGGTTACCCTTAACCCGCCGCGTCGCGGGAAGCGCAAGCCGGAGTACCTGCAGTGGCTGGCCACGCTGGCACCGGCGACGGATGACCATGCTGCATTGCTGGTACATCTCGAACGCGGGGCGGTAAATCTGGAGGCGTTTGGCTGGGCACGCCAGCTCAGCGGGGAAGGGCTGCGTCAGCTGACCCAACAGCCGGGGTTTATCCAGGCCGGTTCCGGTCTGTTAAACACCGCTGTCGCGGCGCGCTGGCAGCGTAAAATTCTGGAGGTGCTGGCGACCTATCATCAGCAGCATCAGGATGAACCTGGCCCCGGGCGGGAACGCCTGCGGCGCATGGCCCTGCCGATGGAAGACGAGGCCCTGGTTCTGCTGCTGATCGAGCGGATGCGCGAGAGCGGGGAGCTGCACAGCTACCACGGCTGGCTGCACCTGCCGGATCACAAGGCGGGCTTTACCCCGGCGCAGCAGGCCGTGTGGGAAAAAGCGACCCTGCTGTTAGGCGACGAACCCTGGTGGGTGCGCGATCTGGCCCGTGAAACCGCCACCGACGAGCAGACCATGCGTCAGGTGCTGAAGCATGCGGCGCAGCAGGGGTTGATTACCGCGATCGTCAAAGATCGTTATTACCGCCACGATCGGATTGTCACCTTTGCCAACCTGATCCGAGAGCTGGACCAGGAGCGTGGCTCCACCTGCGCGGCGGATTTCCGCGACCGGTTGAACGTCGGACGTAAACTGGCGATCCAGATCCTCGAGTACTTCAACCGCATTGGCTTTACCCGCCGCCGCGGTAACGATCATCTCCTGCGGGATGCGTTGCTCTTTGCCGACGAGAGGCAGCAGGGTTAATCCTTTTTGCTGGCGAACTTCTGTTTCGCCAGCCATACGGCGCCCAGCCTGCCCGCCTGGTTCCCCAGCTGGCAGGGCAGGATCGGCACCTGCAGCGAGTCCCACTCTTCAAAGGTTTGCAGGTGTTTGTCGAGCAGGGTATAGATTTTCTCCTGCTCGCTGATGCCGCCGCCAATCAGTACGACCTGCGGGTCGAACATCGAGATCACGCTGTAGACGCCGCGGGCGAGGAACAGGGCCCACTCCTCTACGGCTTCGCGCAGGTGCAGATCGTTCTCCATCCGCTCGAACAGCTCTTCCCCTTTCGGCATATCGTCCCCGGAGACTCCCAGCGCCCGGCGGCAGGTCTCCATCAGCCCTTTGGCAGAGGCCACCTCATGCATCCCTTCGCCTTTTTTGCCGACCGGGATAACCCCGAACTCCCCGGCGCGGTAGTGTGAGCCGCGATAGAGATCGCCCCCGAGCACAATCCCGCCGCCGATCCCGGTGCCGAGCGTCATGCAGACAAAATTCTCATACTCGCGCCCTGCGCCGCACCAGCGTTCACCGAGAGCGGCGCAGCTGGCGTCATTGTCGGCCACCAGCGGCAGGTCGGTCAGCTCTGCGAAGAGTTCATACAGGTTGACGTTATCCAGATACTCCAGCGCGCCAGCCTTCGCCGCTTCGCCGGTATGGGTATTAATGTGGCCGGGGATGCTTACCCCGATCGCGGCAATCTCATGTTCGTTCTGGTAAGCCTCGACCACCTCGCGCCACTTCTGCTTAAAGCTCTCTTCATCCTCCGGCGTATCAAACTGATCGGTAGTGAGTTCGTTTCCGTCCTCGTCGATCACGCCGTGTTTAATGTGGGTTCCGCCCACGTCGAAGCCGATAAAAAGCCGCATTTATCCTTCCTTCTGCCAGAGTTGTGCGTCTTAAGTATGGCTCAGGGCAGGAAACCAAACGTAAAGTAAGGTAATGCGTGAAGGGGCTCGCAAAGCAGGCGACAACTGGCGATATTTTCACCGCCGGGGTCTACCTTTGAAGGACACTTCACGCAAGGAGACAGTCATGACGAATAACCCTCCCTCAGCACGTATCCTGCCCGGCGAATATGGTTTCCCCCTCCAACTGAAAGCCCGTTATGACAACTTTATCGGCGGCGACTGGGTTCCTCCGGCCGACGGCGAGTATTACCAGAATCTCACCCCGGTAACCGGCCAGCCGCTGTGCGAAATCGCCAGCTCCGGGAAGCGCGATATCGATCTGGCGCTGGATGCGGCCCACAAGATAAAAGAGAAATGGGCCCACACTTCGGTGCAGGATCGTGCCGCGATCCTGTTCAAAATTGCCGATCGTATGGAGCAGAACCTGGAGCTACTGGCTACGGCTGAGACCTGGGACAACGGGAAACCGATCCGCGAAACCATGGCCGCCGACGTGCCGCTGGCAATCGACCACTTCCGCTACTTTGCCTCCTGTATTCGCGCCCAGGAGGGCGGCATCAGCGAGGTGGACAAGGACACCGTCGCCTATCACTTCCATGAGCCGCTGGGCGTGGTCGGGCAGATCATCCCGTGGAACTTCCCCCTGCTGATGGCCGCCTGGAAAATGGCGCCTGCGCTGGCAGCCGGGAACTGCGTGGTGCTGAAACCGGCGCGCTTAACGCCGCTGTCGATCCTGCTGCTGATGGAAGTGGTAGGCGACCTGCTCCCGCCGGGGGTAGTAAACGTGGTCAACGGCGCCGGGGGGGAAATCGGGGAATATCTGGCGACCTCCAAACGGATCGCCAAAGTGGCCTTTACCGGCTCCACCGAAGTGGGCCAGCAGATCATGCAGTACGCCACCCAGAACATCATTCCGGTGACGCTGGAGCTCGGCGGCAAATCCCCGAACATCTTCTTCGCCGACGTCATGGATGAAGAAGATGCCTTCTTTGATAAAGCGCTGGAAGGGTTTGCTCTCTTTGCCTTCAACCAGGGCGAAGTCTGTACCTGCCCAAGCCGGGCGCTGGTGCAGGAGTCGATCTACGAGCGCTTTATGGAGCGCGCCATTCGTCGCGTGGAGTCGATCCGCAGCGGTAACCCGCTGGACAGCGTCACTCAGATGGGCGCGCAGGTGTCCCACGGGCAGCTGGAGACCATCCTCAACTATATCGATATCGGTAAAAATGAGGGGGCCGAGATCTTAACCGGCGGTCGGCGTAAGCAGCTGGACGGCGAGCTGAAAGAGGGGTATTACCTCGAGCCGACTATTCTGTCCGGCAAAAACAACATGCGTGTCTTCCAGGAGGAGATCTTTGGCCCGGTGCTGGCGGTGACCACCTTCAAAACCATGGCGGAGGCGCTGGAGCTGGCCAACGATACGCAGTATGGCTTGGGGGCCGGGGTCTGGAGCCGTAACGGTAATCTGGCTTATCAGATGGGGCGTGGGATCCAGGCCGGACGCGTCTGGACCAACTGCTATCATGCTTACCCGGCCCATGCTGCGTTTGGCGGCTACAAACAGTCGGGTATTGGCCGCGAAACCCACAAGATGATGCTGGAACATTACCAGCAGACCAAATGCCTGCTGGTGAGCTACTCCGATAAACCGTTGGGCCTGTTCTAACTTCTGAGAGCAGGCCGCCCCAGGGGAGTCTGCTCAATCTGTTTACGCAGGGTATTCAGCACCCCATCCAGGACAAACTGCACCCGCCACGGCTGATAGTCACGTTTGCGGAAGATGGCCACCAGATCCAGCCACCACTCCTCTTGATGGGTGAAGCAGGGCACCATCAAGCCCTGTTCGATCTCCTGAAGCAGACTCTCCTTCGGCGCAAAGACGATCCCCAGATGATTGCGGGCCAGCTCCAGCGCCGTCTGGGTGTTGTCGCAAATATAGTTACCCGAGACTTTATAATCGAGCACCTGTTCGCTATTATTTGCGCGAAAACGCCAGATGTTAGCATCGTCGATTATCATTGAGTCGATAAGAATGCAGGAGTGATTAATAAGATCGTCGGGTTTGTTGATGGGGTGTTTTTTTATATATTCCGGTGTGGCGAAAGCCGTAACAGAATATTTGGTTAAGGTGCTGGCGACCAGACTTTCATCTTTGGGTTGGGCATAGGTAATTAAAATATCGCAGTCATCGGGAAAAGTAACCCCTTCAAAAAACTCATTCCGGTCCAGGTTGTAGGTTTTCAGGCTAATACGGATATCGCCAATATTTTCGATCTCATGAATGACGTGGCGAGCCAGGTAGGTGACGATCCCTGAGGGGGCATAAAGGGTGACCTTGCCGCGTTTTTCGTGTTTGTAATCAGCAATGAAATTAATGAGTTGCTCGTTTTTTCCCAGCGATGCATCGATAAACGGCAGCAGCGATTCACCAAACTGGGTCAGCGCCAGATGGCGGGTGGTGCGTTCAAACACCTTCAGCCCAACGCGCGCCTCAAAATCAGCGAGATATTTACTGACATTGGCCTGGGCCATCCCCAGCAATGCCGCTGCATCACCAATGCTGTGCGTCGCGGCAATGACGGAAACAATCTTTAATTCTCGCGGTTTGATTTGCAACTTGTTCATTGCCTGACATCCATCTATATGAATTTATATATAATATTATACAAATAACCGCATTGCATCGCGATTTTTGTAACCATTATTATGCGCGGCGTCGTATGACATTTAATGGATTACAAACAATGACGTTTAAAAAGAATTTACTTATTGCGGTCGCTTTATTTACGGCGACATCCGCAATGGCCGATGATTTTTCAGTTGGCGCTGGTGCAGTGTTTAATGAATCACCCTATAAAGGCTATAACGACAACGTCTCCGCTGTCCCGTTAATGAGCTACGAAGGCGAGCACTTCTACGTGCGTCAGACCACCGGCGGCTGGATTGTCTGGAAAGATGGCAAAAACGAACTCAGCCTGACCGCCTCCTGGATGCCGCTGCACTTCGACCCGGACGATAACGACGATGGTGCCATGAGCCAGCTGGATGAGCGTAAAGCCTCCGCGATGCTGGGTGGCGCGTACTATCGTCACGAAAGCTGGGGGAGCCTGAAAGTTGCGCTGGCGGCGGATGCGATGGACGAGAGCGGCGGCGTGATGGGCGAGCTGTCTTACTTCCGTCCGATTCGCATGGAGCGCCTGACTTTGACCCCGTCGCTGGGCGTATTCTTCCACGACGAAAGCTTCAACGATTATTACTACGGCGTCTCGCAGCAAGAGTCCCGTCGCAGCGGCCTGCAGCAGTACACCGCCGGCGAAACCGTGACCCCGTATGTGGGTGTGGCGGCGAAGTATCAGCTGACGCAGAACCTCTATCTGAACGCCAGCGCAATCTATACCGTGCTGCCTGACGAGGTGAAAAACAGCCCGATGATCGACCGTGACGACAGCTTCGCGCTGATGACCGGGCTTTCCTGGACGTTTTAAGAGTCCAAAAAGCTGCCCTCAGGGACGAGGGCAGCCTCACTCGTTTTCTGCTTACGCCTCATCCACCCAGATCCGCATCTCCCCCTCACCGCGGTTCGCCCAACTAAACCACGGAATAAAGGTTAGGGTCTGCGCCTGCTGCGTGACCGGGGCGCGATCGTACTGCCACAGCGGTTGCTGTTCTGCGTTCGCAGCGTGGCGGGCATAACCCTGGGTCTGAATCAGCATTTTGTGGGCAAAAATTCCCTTCCCTTCCACGAGCTTAAATTCGCTATCCGCAGGCAGGGTCAGATTATGTAGCCCGGCGCCGTTATCCGCCTCTTCGAGACAGTAGACCAGCGGCCCGCGCTGAAGCGCCACTTTTCCGGCCTGCTGGCGCACCTGCGGATTACCGTATACCCGACGAACCGGCATCGGCAGGGTTAACTGCAGCCTGTCGCCCTCCTGCCAGCGGCGGGTCAGATAGAGATAACCCTGGCGTACCTCGCCGGTGACCGCTTCACCATTCAGCGTCAGCAGCGGGTTGTCGCACCAGTCCGGCAGACGCAGGGCCAGGGTATGGTCGATCGTCACCGGGGAGGTGATCTCGATGTTGACCTGCTCCTGCCACGGGTAGTTGCCGCTGATCCGCACCTGCAACTCTTTATCACCTACCGGGAAGGCCATGCTGTTGCCGATATAGAGGTTAATAAACAGGGCATCCTCACGGACGGTATAGATGTAGTGACCGATCGAGGTCAGCACCCGGGCGATATTCGGCGGGCAGCAGGCGCAGCCGAACCAGCGTTGGCGAACCGGCTTCACGTGATCGTAGATATGGTTAAACTTCAGTGACTTCGGATGCACCTCCAGCGGGTTGACGTAGAAGAAGTGTTTCCCGTCCAGCGCCATACCGCCCAACACGGTGTTGTAGAGGGCGCGTTCCATCACGTCGGCATACTGACTGTTGGCCTCCATCTCCAGCATCCGCCGGGCAAACATCATCAGGCCGATCGAGGCGCAGCTTTCGGCATAGACGGTGTCGTTTGGCAGATCGTAATCGCTGCTAAAAGCTTCGCCGCTGCTCTGGGAGCCAATCCCGCCGGTAATATACAGCTGGCGCTGGGCCATGTTGTTCCACAGGCGCAGGCAGTCCTGGCGTTTGCCGTCGTCCTGGCTCAGGCGGGCCAGGTGCGCGACGCCGGCCATCAGATAGACGAAGCGCACCGCGTGGCCGATGGCCGTTTGCTGTTCGGCCAGCGGCTGATGCGCCTGGCTGTAGGCTTTATCCTGCACCATCCACGCCGGGCCGTAGGTGTTCCAGTACGAAGTTTTGCCGCGCTTTTCATACTCGATGTCATAGAAGTGCGGCTGAGTCCCGCGCTGCTCGACAAAGTATTTCACCAGTGCCAGATAACGCGGCTCCTGGGTGACATCGAACAGGCGCATCAGCGCCAGCTCAATCTCCGGGTGACCCGGATAGCCGTGCAGCTGCTGCTCGCCCGGACCAAAGACGCTGTCGATATGGTCGGCCAGCTTGCAGACCACCTCCAGCAGACGGCGTTTGCCGGTGCCCTGGAAGTAGGCCACGCCCGCCTCAATCATGTGCCCGGCGCAGTAGAGCTCGTGGCACTCCGCCAGGTTCGTCCAGCGCTCCTCCGGGGCTTTGACCGTGAAGTAGGTATTCAGGTAGCCATCGTCGCACTGCGCGGCGGCCACCAGGTCAATCACCTCGTCGGCGGTCTTTTCCAGCTCCGGGTCGGGTTTCTGGCACAGCGACCAGGCCACCGCCTCCAGCCATTTCGCTACGTCGCTGTCCTGAAAGACCATCCCGTAAAATTCACCGCTCTGCTGGCCTGCCGCAATGCGGAAGTTGGCGATCGCATGGCTCGGTTCGGCCTCGGTGATGCGATCGTTCAGGGCATCCCACTGGTAGGGAATAACCACATCGCGCACCAGCTGTTGATACTGGCCGAGAAACGGGTCGCTGATTTTCAGTTTATGCAGGTCGGGTTCCATTATGGACATCATGTTCTCCTCAGGAGTGAGCGTGACGCTGGCGCAGGTCGGTGGCAATGCGCGCCATCATCGGATTATTGAGTCGGCACTTGCGGATCGCCAGCGCCAGCAGCAGGTGGAAAAGGGCGGGCAATAAGGTTTCCATGGTGGTGATGCCCTGCAGCGAGGCAGCGGTCTGGTTGCCTGCACCCGGCTGATAGGCGACAAAAATGAACACCAGGCTGATGATCCCGGCGCTGGAGGCCCAGGCCAGCTTGATGAAAAACAGGTTAAAGGCGAAGTTCATCCCGGAAGAGCGCACGCCGGTTTTCCACTCGCCGTAATCATCGGCAAAGGCCATTAACGCGAAGTGCAGCGGCAGGGTAAAGCCGAGGATCACCCCATTCGCCAGGATAACGATCAGCCACAGCGTCTGATACGCCGGACCACTAGGCAGGAACCACATCCCCGCTGCCAGTACCGCCAGCATCAGGTTGGTGTAGTAGTAGAGTTTGACCGCGTCGCTGCGGCGCGACAGCAGGTTGACGATCACCGCCCCGAGAATGGCGGCAAAGGTCACCATAGTGAAGAACAGTGAGGTATAGGCGGTGCTGCCTTCCAGCACGTAGGTGATGAAATACATGTAGCCGCCGCCACGGATGTTAAAGACGTTGATCAGCAGGAAGGACATCACCAGCATCAGCAGCAGCTGGTCGTTGTTACGCAGACCGGCGAGGTGCTCTTTCAGGGTGAATTTGCCCATCATCGCCAGCGGGACGCGCTCGCGCACCCAGAAGAAGCAGCACAGGAACATCACCACCGCAATGGCACACAGCACCCCCACGCCCAGCTGATAGCCCTGGGCCGTGTTGCCCTGACCGAGCACCGAGACCAGCCACGGCAGGCCGACCGACACCAGAAAACCGGCCACGCCGCACAGCACGAAGCGCCAGGACTGGCAGGAGAGCACCTCGCTGTGGCGGGTGGTCATGGTGTTGATCAGCGCGCAATACGGCACGTTGATAGCGGTATAGCCCACTGAAAGCAGCAGGTAGGTGCCGAACGCCCAGGCGATTTTGACCCCCATCCCGGCATCCGGCACGGTAAAGGTCAGCACCCCAATCACGCCAATCGGCAGGGCGACCCACAGCTGCCATGGGCGAAAGCGTCCCCAGCGGCTTTGGGTACGGTCGGCAATGATCCCCATCACCGGGTCGGAGATGGCGTCGAAAATGCGCAGGGCGATAAACAGCGTGCCGACCAGCGCCGGGGTTAAGCCAAAGACATCGGTATAGAAAAAGGTCAGAAAATTCATGATCAGGCAGGTAATGACCGTCCCGCCCGCATCACCCAGGCCGTAGCCGATTTTTTCTCGCATCGAGAGGCGATCGTTGACAGCCTGCCGGGCAATCTCTGTTTGTGTAATCGGAGTGGAAGTCATGAGGTAACTCCTCGGGTTAGCGGATTTTTTATGTTGTTTTGTCAGGTACCCGATTAATTTTGCACTGTTACCCGGTCTCAACAAGGGAAGGGAAAAGTATAAAAAGGTGAGGATTCCGACCTCGTGCTCAAAGTGTGATTTCGATCGGGACGAAAGGCAATTATCTGTTAATAATCAGTGATAAAGCGTCATAAATTGTCTGTTAATAGCGGGAAAGTGAATAGCAATGCTCGAAATATCCATAGCACTTCCGATCAGGGTTCAGAATGGCGGCTATTTCATCTCCCGGGGCGTAGGGCGACATCCGGCGCGCAAGCTCGACTCCTGGGAGGTGATCTTTGTCGAAAAGGGGACATTAACGATCCAGGAGGAGGGAACCGTTTTCGAAGTGCATGCCGGGGAGAGCCTGCTGCTCTGGCCGCACCGTCGGCATAAGGGCATCGAGGATTTTCCTGCCGAGTTACGCTTTTACTGGCTGCATTTTGAGGTCGACGAGCAGAGTGCGCCTTCCGCCTGGAGCACGCTGCTGTCGGTTCAGCAGCACGGGAAAAGCGGCGACCCGCAGGCGATGGTTGCGCTATTCCGCCAGTTTCTGACCGAGCAGGAGAAGCTTCAGCGCAGCCCGGCGCTGGAATTTATCTTGCTGCTGATCCTCCAGCAGCTCTCCCAGGTGGCGGGGCAGGAACTGCCGCCGGATGAGGCGGGAGTAAACCTAGCGTGGAAGGCGCGGCAGCTGATCGGCACTCAGTTTCACCTGCCGATCTCCACTTCCTCGCTGGCCAAAGAGCTGCACTGCAACGCGGACTACCTGGGGCGGGTGTTTCGGCGGGTCTTCCATCTGACCCTGACCGAGGCGATCCACCGCCAGCGCGTCAGGGCTGCAGAAAAGCTGCTGCTCAACGATGCCGTATCGCTGAAAGAGGTGGCGGTTCGCTGCGGCTTTAACGATGTGGGCTACTTCCGGCAAATCTTTCGCAAGCATACGGGGTTGACCCCCGGGGTCTGGAAACGTCGCTACTGCAAAGAGCACATCAACTCCGCCTGAGGTCCTGTGGCAGATGGCCAGTTTTCACGGCAGGGCACACAAATCGGCTCTTTTACCCTGTCGGATCAAGGCGCTGGCCCCGATCGCTCTGGCAACCTGACTTTTTTCAGCAAGGATGGAGCAGGCGATGAATCCCTTTATTGTTGCCGACCCGGCGAAATGTATTGGCTGTCGCACCTGCGAAGTGGCCTGCGTGGTGTCGCATCAGGACGAGCAGGACTGTGCGGCGGTGACGCCAGGCACCTTTATGTCGCGCATTCGGGTGGTAAAAGGTAACAACTTCACCACGGCGGTCACCTGTCATCAGTGTGAAGATGCGCCCTGCGCCAACGTCTGCCCGACCCGGGCCATTCAGCGTCAGGCGGGAGTGTGGCAGGTGGATCAGGCGCGCTGTATCGGCTGTAAAAGCTGTATGCTCGCCTGTCCGTTCGGGGCGATGCAGGTGACGGGAAGTGCTGAAAAGGTTCAGGCCCTGAAGTGTGACCGTTGTGCACATCGCGAAGCGGGACCGGCCTGCGTGGAGGCCTGTCCCACTTACGCGTTAAGCTGCGTCGATCCTGCCAGATTACGCGCCGAACGGCTGCGTTATCTGGCGTAAATCCTTACTGGCCGTTTTCACGCCAGGCAAGCTCAACCTCTTCGGCCAGAATTTTCACCCCGGCTTCGATTTTGTCCGGGTCCGGCACGTAGTTCATGCGCATGCACTGGTGAGTATGCGGCCAGGGTTTATCCAGCCCCGGGAAGAAGTAATCCCCCGGCACCATCAACACCCCGCGCTTTTTCAGTCGCTGGTACAGCAGTTCGGTGGTGATCGGCAGATCCTTAAACCACAGCCAGAGGAAAATCGCTCCTTCGGGTTTATGGATCAGGCAGCGATTTTCCGGTAAGTAGCGGCGAATCGTGGCGATCGTCTCGTGAACACGCTGATAATAGAACGGCTTAATCACCTCATTCGACAGGCGCAGCAGATCGTTGCGCTTGATCATCTCGCACATCATCGCCGGGCCAATCCCGCCCGGTGACAGGCTGATAATGCCGTTCATATTGGTGATGGCGGTGATGATTTTTTCATCAGCGATGATAATCCCGCAGCGACTGCCCGGCAGACCGAGCTTGGAGAGGCTCATGCACAGGACAATGTTCGGGTTCCACAGCGGGCGTGCTTCACTGAAGATGATGCCCGGGAAGGGCACGCCATAGGCGTTATCAATCACCAGCGGAATACCGTGCTGGTTCGCCAGCGCATCCAGCTTTATCAGCTCTTCGTCGGTGATGACGTTGCCGGTGGGGTTGGTAGGCCGCGACACGCAGATCATGCCGGTCTCTTCGCCAATATGCAGATGCTCAAAATCGACGTGATACTTGAACTGGCCTTCCGGCAGCAGTTCGATGTTCGGGCGCGCAGAGACGAACAGGTCTTCCTCCAGCCCGGAATCGGCGTAACCGATGTACTCCGGGGTGAGCGGGAAGAGCACCTTTTTGGTGGTGCCGTCGGCGCGTCGGCCTGCGAAGAGGTTAAACAAGTAGAAAAACGCGCTCTGGCTGCCGTTTGTCAGTGCAATATTCTGTGGCCCGATCTCCCAGCCAAGGGTGTCGCGCAGCATCTCCGCCAGGACGGTAAGCAGCTCGGTTTTCCCCTGTGGGCCGTCGTAATTGCACAGTGCATCAGTGGCTTTGCCATTTTCCAGCATGTCCGCGAGGAGCGTCTGAAAATAGGCGTTCATCTCCGGAATTTGTGCCGGGTTACCGCCGCCGAGCATGATGGCGCCCGGTGTGCGCAGCCCGTCGTTGAGATCCTCCATCAGGCGGGTAATGCCTGAATGGCGGGTGAATTTGTCGCCGAAAAGTGAAAAAGTCATAGCAGGTGTTCTGTCGGGCTTGTTCTAAGAGTGGCTCACCATAACGCTACAGCTGCGCGGGTGCAAATCAGCGTGGAAAGACGGAATAATTGTTTTGTGTTATCAATTTGCCATAAGGTAGCGAATTGTTCTGAATTATCCCCCTCCCGGTGGGAGAGGGATTCAGAACGTAACGATCAGCGATTACCCGCCCAGACCACCATCACCTTGTCGCCCTGATGCTCACGTACAAAGCCGTAGCCCTGAGGCATCGTCAGCGTGGTTTGCGTCCCTTCGCCCACCGCCGGATGGCGGGCGCGGAACTGCCCGAGCAACTGCCAGTGGGCGACGGTGGCGGCCTGCGCGCCGCTGATATCCTGCCAGTTCATGTCTGAGCGCGTTCCCTGCAGCGGATCGGAGCCCGTCGGGCCAAATGGCCGGGCGGACTCATCGCCATAAAATATCTGCACGCTGCCCGGCGCCAGTAACAGCAGCTCTGCCGCACGCTGGTCACCTTCGCGGAACAGGCGGGTATCGTGCGAGGAGAGGTAGCTCAGGACGTTAAAGCTCTGCAGTTTCTCCGCCATCTGCTGCCAGGTCAGGTCGATGTTGGCCAGGCAATCCACCGCTTTCGCCGCCTGCTCCTGATAATCAAAATTGATCATCGCATCGAAGCCGTGGCGGTAGTAATCGCTCTGCATCACTCCGTGACCCCAGGATTCACCGGTCATCCAGAAAGGCGCATCGTCGAGTTTTTTCTCCGGGTTGGCCTGCTTCCAGGCTTTTAACGCATCGCTGGCCTGGTCCTTCAGCTGCTTCCAGCCCGCCAGCTCCACGTGCTTAGCGGTATCAACGCGGAAACCGTCGATGCCGTAATCCCGCACCCACTGGCTCAGCCAGTGGGTGAGGTAGTCCCGGGGCGTATAGCCATCGACGGCTTTTGCCCCGGTGTCGGGTTTATGGCGATAGAAATTCGGCAGGCCCGACGGGGTGGTAGATTCGGTTTTCAGATCCGGCAGGAAGGCCAGCGACATGGTCAGATCGTCAAAACCGGGATTGTCATAATCGCCGATATCGGTGCGTATCCAATTTTTGCCCCACCAGTTTTCCCATGCGGCTTTATCGCTGAAATTGATGTAGTCGTTAAAGCTGTGCCAGCTCTGCCCGGCACCAGGCTTCCAGTCGGTCCAGCGTTCACCGAGGGTTTTCTTCAGCTCGTCACCCTGCAGATAGAGGGCGCCGAACTGGTACTCCTGCATGTCGGCCAGCGTGGCATAGCCGGTGTGGTTCATCACCACATCAAACAGGATGCGGATCCCCCGACGATGGGCCTCGTCCACCAGCTGGCGTAAATCGTCTTCCGTACCCATGTTGGCATCGAGCCGGGTCCAGTCCTGGGTGTAGTAGCCGTGATAGGCGTAATGGGGAAAATCACCCTTGGTGCCGCCGCCGACCCAGCCGTGGATCTGCTCCAGCGGGGAGCTGATCCACAGGGCGTTGACGCCGAGTTGTTGCAGGTAATCCAGCTTGTTGGTGAGCCCTTTCAGGTCACCGCCATGGAAGGTGCCGATCTCCTGCATGCCATCTTTATGGCGTCCGTAGCTGCTGTCGTTGGCCGGATCGCCGTTCTCAAACCGATCGGTCAGGACAAAATAGACGGTGGCGTTTTGCCAGCTGAACGGGGCGGGTTTGTCCGTCCCGGCGCGCTCCAGTAACAGTAGGCCGTTGCTGCCCGGCGCGGGTTGCAGGGTAATTTTGCCCTGCTGCACGGTGGCGGTCTGTTTGCTGTAAAAATCACGCACCACGCTCCCTTCCGGGAAGGTGTTGCTGACGTCGAGCGTCAGGGGATTGCCGTCCCATTTCGGGCACTGGCGCACCACGCTGGTCACCGCCTTTTCGCTCTCGCTGGCGACAGTCAACATCAGGGTTGGCGTACCGGAGCGCGTATCAATCCGGGCCTGATAATCGCCGTCGCGGAACAGACGCCACTGCACCGGATCCCCTTCGCACGGCTTGAGAGACATCATCTCATTGAGTTTTATCGCATTTGTGGGCTGCCAGCACGTCTTGTCAAAACTCACTGTTAGCGGGCGGGTACCCTTCGTCAGCTTTGCCTGTGCTGTGAACACCCCCGATCCTTCAGCAGTGAAGGCCGGAAAACCCGGGGCTGACCAGTCGGCGCTGGCCATAGCAGGTAAGAGGAGAAGAGCGAGAGCGGAACGTTTCATACCGGTTTCCTGTCACAGCATTTTGTTCAGTTTGCCATCTATTGTAGAGGGCTAACTCATCCCCTGGCGCTATCGCACAGGGAGGAGCAATGAGGGTGAGTGATCTCACGCTTATAGCGCTGTTTAACTGCGATATTGAGCACATTTTGATGAAAATGATGCTTAAGCGCGCGATTTCTGGATGACAGGGTTTCGGATTTAGACTATTTCTTTGAATGCTCTTCTCGTCTATTTTTGCTAGGATCTGAGATTCACTTCTCATTTTACGAAAAAAATAAGGTGTTGGAATGTTTCTATCCGACCAGGAGACTTAATGATATCGACTCCCATTCGACGATATGGGGCCGCGATACTCATGTTACTCACCATGGCAATTTCTGGTGAGGTGCTTGCGAAGACGCACACGGATACGACGAGTAAAAAGGCCCACGTCATAAAGACGACAAGTAATAAGGTTAGCAGTAAACAAGAGTATTCTCGCAATAGTGCAAAGAGTAGTTCACTTCCTGATTTGCGAAAATACCCTTCCGGAACACCAAGGAAAAAAGCGTTTCTCCGGACGGTAATGCCTTATATTACAAGTCAAAATGCCGCGATTACGGCGGATCGTAACTGGCTTATTTCCAAGCAGTACGATAGCCGTTGGTCGCCATCTGAGCGCACGCGTCTGAAAGAAATTTCAAAACGCTATAAGGTGAGCTGGAACGGAAACACGCGACGTGTGCCGTGGAACTCACTGTTAGAGCGCGTGGATATTATTCCAGGCAGCATGGTCGCAACGATGGCTGCAGCCGAAAGTGGCTGGGGTACCTCGAAGCTTGCGCGCAGTAATAACAACCTCTTCGGCATGAAATGTGCGAAAGGTCGTTGTAACAATGCACCGGGTAAAGTGAAAGGCTACTCACAGTTCGAATCGGTAAAAGATTCCGTGAACGCTTATGTTGTGAACCTGAATACGCATCCGGCGTATAAGTCCTTCCGCAAGTCGCGCGCGCAGTTGCGTAAAGCGGACCAGGAAGTGACGGCCAGCACCATGATCCATAAGCTGAAAGGTTACTCAACCCAGGGCCAACGCTATAACAATTATCTGTTTGCGATGTACCAGGATAACCAGCGCTTAATCGCCGCCCATATGTAATATTAAAAAAGCCTTCCCTGCGGAAGGCTTTTTTTATTTAAACCAGCACTTCACTGTAGCGATCGCGATACTCTTTCGGCGTGGTGTCATACTCTTTTTTAAATACCGAATAGAAATACTGCAGCGACGGATAACCGCACATCTGTGAGATCTCGTGAATGGAAAGCGAGGTTGAAATCAGCAGGCTGCGGGCTTTCTCCAGCTTCTCGGCGTGAATCACCGCATGGATCGTCTCGCCCACCTCTTCCTTAAACCGCTTCTCCAGATTTGAACGTGAAATCCCTACCGCATCCAGGACCTGATCCACTTTAATGCCTTTGCAGGCGTGGTTACGAATGTAGTGCATCGCCTGAATCACCGCCGGATCGTTCAGCGAGCGGTAATCGGTTGAGCGTCGCTCCACCACGCGCACCGGCGGCACCAGCAGGCGCTGCAGGGGCAGGTTTTCGTTATCCAGCAGACGGTGCAGCAGTTTGGCTGCCTGGTAGCCCATCTGCCGGGTTCCCTGCGCCACCGACGACAGCGCCACCCGTGACAGGTAACGCGTAAGTTCTTCATTATCGATGCCAATCACGCACAGCTTTTCCGGCACCGGAATATGCAGATGTTCGCACACCTGGAGCACGTGTCGGGCGCGGGCATCGGTCACGGCGATAATCCCGGTCTGCGGCGGCAGGGTTTGCAGCCAGTCGGCGAGACGATTCTGCGCGTGCTGCCAGTTCTCCGGAGCCGTTTCCAGCCCCTGATAGACAACGCCGCGATACTTCTCCTTTGCTACCAGCTGACAGAAGGCATACTCACGCTCTGCCGCCCAGCCTTTGCCGCTGGAAACGGGCAGGCCATAAAAGGCGAAGCGGTGCACCCCTTTCTCCTTCAGGTGGAGAAACGCGCTCTCTACCAGGGCGTGGTTGTCGGTCGCGATATAGTGAACGGGCGGGTAGTTCTCCGGCTTATGGAAGGAGCCGCCGACGCCGACGATGGGCACGTCGACATCCACCAGCAGCTGCTGGATAACGGCATCGTCAAAATCCGCGATGACGCCGTCGCCCAGCCACTCTTTGATATTATCGGTGCGCGTACGGAAATCTTCTTCGATGAAGATATCCCACTCGGACTGCGACGCCTGCAAGTATTCACCCACACCCTCTACAACCTGACGGTCATAGGCTTTATTGGCATTGAATAACAACGTAATGCGGTGACGCTTCTCAAACATGGCGCTATTTTTCCAGAATCAGTGACAGACGATAAAGCATCCTCAGGCGCGCCGTTTGGTCGCGGAATCCATCCATACCGCCAGCAGCAGAATCGCACCCTTGACGATATACTGCCAGAATGTCGGGACGTCCATCATACTCATTCCGTTATCCAGCGACGCCATAATAAAGGCACCCATCACCGCCCCGGCAACGCTACCGATCCCCCCTGCCAGACTGGTTCCGCCAATAACGCAGGCGGCGATAGCATCGAGTTCGGCAATGTTCCCCGCCGACGGCGAGCCTGCCCCCAGGCGCGAGCTTAAGATAAGCCCGGCGACGGCGACCATCAGGCCATTGATGGCAAAGACGGCAAGCTTGGTGCGCTCAACGTTGATACCGGACAGGCGTGCGGCTTCGAGATTGCCGCCAATGGCATAAATGCGGCGGCCAAAGGCGGTACGGGTTGCCATAAACATCCCGGCCAGCAGCAGCAGAACCAGCAGCAGGACCGGTGTCGGCACGCCGCGATAGTCGTTCAGCAGCCAGATCGCCCCAAGGACAATCACCGCCGTCAGCGCCTGGCGTCCGACAACCGACGTAGACGGTGCCGTGGCTAATCCTAAGGTCTGACGACGCATTCTGCTCCGCCACTGCCAGGCAACAAATGCCATCAGGCCAATCGCGCCGAGGCTAAAACCGACTCCGCTGGAGAGATAGCTCTGACCAATCTGCGACATGGAGGCGCTGGTGGGGGAGACGGTGGTGCCGTTAGTCACGCCGATCAGGATGCCGCGGAAGGCCAGCATCCCCGCCAGGGTGACGATAAACGACGGCACTTTGCGGTAGGCCACCCACCAGCCGTTCCAGGTTCCGAGGAGCAAGCCGAGCAGCAAGGTGACCACGATAGTCAGCGGCAGCGGCCAGCCCAGCCAGACATCGAAAATGGCTGCCATGCCGCCGAGCAGGCCCATCATCGAGCCCACAGAGAGGTCGATCTCCGCCGAGATAATGACGAACACCATCCCCACCGCCAGAATGCCGGTAATGGCGGTCTGACGCAGCAGGTTAGAGACGTTACGGGCGCTGAGGTACGAGCCGTCGGTGGTCCAGGTAAAGAACAGCATGATCGCCACAATGGCGGCAATCATGACAAAAACCTGCAAATTAAGCGCTTTTAACCCTGAAAACAGACCCGGTGCGGGCGCCGCGGCTTTTAACTCAGATGGATTGCTTTTCGACATGGCGTTCGCTCCTTAATGCGGCTTCCATTACCTGTTCCTGCGTCAGGTTCTGGTTAATCAGATTGGCTTTCAGTTTTCCTTCGTGCATCACCAGTACCCGGTCGCTCAGACCCAGCACTTCAGGCAGTTCCGAGGAGATCACGATCACGGCGATACCCTGCTGGACCAACTGGTTGATCAGCTTGTAGATTTCGTATTTCGCACCGATATCGATCCCGCGCGTCGGTTCATCAAGGATCAGAATACGTGGGTTGAGCAACAAGCAGCGGGCAAGGATTGCCTTCTGCTGGTTACCGCCGCTAAGACGACCAATGGCGAGGTCCGGGGAGGACGTTTTGACCTTCAGGCGCTGCAGGCAGTGCAAAATACAGTGCTGTTCGGCGGCGTCGTCCAGGCTGCTCAGCTTGCCGCTGAACTGATCTAAGGCGGCGAGAGTGATGTTTTTACCCACTGCCATCACCGGCACGATGCCATCTTTTTTCCGATCTTCCGGCACCATCGCGATGCCGTGGGCAATGGCCTGCTGACAGTTTTTAATGTCGACCGGCTGCCCGTCGATAAATACGCTGCCTTCCCAACGCCCGGGCCAGACTCCAAACAGGCACTGCACCGCTTCAGTACGCCCGGCGCCGACCAGCCCGGCCACGCCAAGGATCTCCCCGCGATGCAGGGAGAAGGAGACGTCGTTCACCCGTTTGATATGACGATTCACCGGGTGCCAGGCGGTGAGATGTTCCACCCGCAGGATCTCTTCCCCGAGGGTATGCGGCTCATTCGGATAGAGGGCGGTCAGTTCGCGACCCACCATCATGGTAATGATGTCATCCTCGCTCATACCCTGCGCGTCGCGGGTGCCAATATGCTGTCCGTCACGAATGACGCAGACGGTGTCAGAGATGGCTTTCACTTCGTTGAGCTTGTGGGAGATGTAAATGCAGGCAATCCCGTGGTGTTGCAGGTCACGAATGATGTCCAGCAATACCGCGGTTTCCTGTTCCGTCAGCGAGGCGGTCGGTTCATCGAGGATCAGCAGCCGCACCTGTTTGTTGAGCGCTTTAGCGATCTCCACCAGCTGCTGCTGCCCAAGGCCGAGATCGCCCACCCGCGTGTCGGGGGAGATCGCGAGGCTCACCTGCGCCAGCAGCTTTTCGCAGCGCAGGGTCATGGTGTCGTAATCCAGCACCCCGTGACGGCTAATCTCGGCCCCGAGGAAGATGTTCTCCAGAACGGTGAGGTGCTTCACCAGCGCCAGCTCCTGGTGAATGATGGCGATACCTTTGCGCTCGGTGTCGCGGATGTGCGTGGCCTGCAGGGTTTCGCCGGCAAAGACGATTTCACCGTCATAGCTGCCATGAGGATAAATGCCGCACAGCACCTTCATCAGCGTGGATTTGCCCGAGCCATTTTCACCGCACAGCGAGACGATCTCGCCGGGATTTAAGCGCAGGCTGACGTTGTCCACGGCCTTCACCGCGCCAAACGCCTTAGTAATATTTTTCATTTCAAGAAGATAAGACATAACTGCCCCACATGACCCGAAGGAAAACGGTACAAGTCGATGCGCCCCCGCCAGGCAGGGGCGATGATGGATTACAGTTCGCTCTTTTTATGGAAACCGTCTTTCACAACGGTGGCGTCAATGTTCTCTTTATTGACTTCGATAGGGGTCAGCAGTCGGGACGGCACATCTTTCAGGCCATTGTTTAAGCTGGCATCCGCTTTAGGCTGCTGGTCATTGCCCAGCTCAACGGCAATTTCTGCGGCGGTGGTGGCCAGTTCGGTGATCGGTTTATAGACCGTCATGGTCTGGGTACCGGCTACGATACGCTTCACCCCGGCAAGGTCCGCATCCTGCCCGGAGATCGCCACTTTTCCTGCCAGCCCCTGAGCGCTGAGTGCCTGGATCGCGCCGCCTGCGGTAGCATCGTTGGAGGCCACCACGGCGTCAATTTTGTTATTGTTGGCGGTTAAGGCGTTTTCCATGATTTTCAGCGCGTTTTCTGGCAGCCAGCCATCCGCCCACTGATCGCCCACCACTTTGATTTTGCCTTCGTCGATGTACGGCTTCAGTACTTTCATCTGCCCGGCGCGGAACAATTTAGCGTTGTTGTCTACCGGCGAGCCACCCATCAGGAAATAGTTACCCTGCGGCACTTTCGCCACCAGGCTTTGCGCCTGTAATTCACCGACCTTTTCATTGTCGAAGGAAATATAATAATCGATGTCGGCATTATTAATCATGCGGTCATAGGCCAGCACTTTAATCCCTTCGCGTTTGGCTTCTTTTACCACATTACTTAAAACCTGACCGTTATACGGAATAATAACCAGCACGTCGACGCCGCGGTTTATCATATTTTCGATTTGCGACATTTGGGTTTCTTCATTGCCATTGGCAGACTGGACAAAAACTTTTGCACCCAATGCTTCTGCCTTATTGACAAAAATATCGCGATCTTTTTGCCAGCGCTCCAGACGGAGGTCATCAATCGCCATGCCGATTTTGACTTCTTTTGCATGACTCGCCGTACTCGCCAGCAGCAGCGATGCACAGAGAGTGAGGCACAGGTTCTTTATCTTCATAATTTTTTTTTGCCTTTTGTAGGGTGAGGTTGCTGAGATAAAAGAAACAATCATTGCAAGAGACGTAGCAAATTCTTAACGGGGAACGGCAGACTGGCAATTACAGATTTTTATCTTCTCGTTATGATATTTGGTTTATTTTCGAATTTATGACCGTGATCTGATTTTAAATTACATAACTTATTAATTACACATGAATCTGGAATTTATGCTGTGAAATTCGTTCGGCTGCAAATTGTTTTTGCGAGCCAGCGCACGTTTGTGCATTCTCTCAATAGCAGTGTGAAATAACGTAATTGAGCAACCTGCGATCACTATTCAGTATTACTCCAGTATCTTCTTTTCGCCGCACCCCTGATTATGGAGTTCAATATGCAAGCTTATTTCGATCAACTCGATCGCGTTCGTTATGAAGGCCCGAAATCCTCTAATCCTTTAGCGTTTCGTCATTACAACCCGGACGAGCTGGTGCTGGGTAAGCGCATGGAAGATCACCTGCGTTTTGCCGCCTGCTACTGGCATACCTTCTGCTGGAATGGGGCCGATATGTTTGGCGTGGGCTCGTTCGATCGCCCATGGCAGCAGCCGGGCGAAGCGCTGGAGCTGGCGAAACGCAAAGCGGACGTTGCTTTTGAGTTCTTCCACAAGCTGAACGTGCCGTACTACTGCTTCCACGATGTGGACGTCTCCCCGGAAGGCGCTTCGCTGAAAGAGTACCTGAATAACTTCGCGCAGATGGTCGACGTGCTGGCCGAAAAACAGCAGCAGAGCGGCGTGAAGCTGCTGTGGGGCACCGCCAACTGCTTTACCCACCCGCGCTATGGCGCAGGGGCTGCCACTAACCCGGATCCGGAAGTGTTCAGCTGGGCGGCCACCCAGGTGGTGACGGCGATGAACGCGACCCATCAGCTGGGCGGCGAAAACTACGTCCTGTGGGGCGGACGTGAAGGCTACGAAACGCTGCTCAACACCGATTTACGCCAGGAGCGCGAGCAGATTGGCCGCTTCATGCAGATGGTGGTGGAGCATAAACACAAAATCGGCTTCCAGGGTACGCTGCTGATTGAACCAAAACCGCAGGAGCCGACCAAGCACCAGTACGATTACGACGTGGCGACGGTGTACGGTTTCCTCAAGCAGTTCGGGCTGGAAAAAGAGATCAAAGTGAATATCGAAGCCAACCACGCCACTTTGGCTGGCCACTCGTTCCACCACGAGATCGCCTCCGCTATCGCGCTGGGCATTTTTGGCTCCGTGGATGCCAACCGCGGCGACCCGCAGCTGGGCTGGGATACCGATCAGTTCCCGGTCAGCGTGGAAGAGAACGCGCTGGTGATGTACGAAATCATCAAAGCGGGTGGGTTCACCACCGGCGGCCTGAACTTTGACGCCAAAGTGCGCCGTCAGAGTACCGATAAATACGATCTCTTCTATGGTCATATTGGGGCGATGGACACCATGGCGCTGTCGCTGAAAGTGGCTGCCCGCATGATTGAAGACGGTGAGCTGGATAAGCGCGTGGCGAAACGCTATGGCGGCTGGAACAGTGAGCTGGGTCAGCAAATTTTGAAAGGTCAGTTATCCCTGACCGAGCTGGCGAAGTACGCTGAACAGCATAACCTGGCGCCGCAGCACCAGAGTGGTCATCAGGAGCTGCTGGAAAACCTGGTGAATCATTACCTTTTCGACAAGTAACGGGGATCGCCGGGCGGCGCTACGCTTGCCCGGCCTACATTTTTAAGGAACCCACGATATGTTTATCGGGATCGATCTTGGCACATCGGGTGTGAAAGCCATTCTGTTGAATGAGCAGGGCGACGTGCTGGCAACGCAAACAGAAAAACTGCACGTTTCACGGCCACACCCGCTCTGGTCTGAACAGGATCCCGAAGCATGGTGGCTGGCAACGGATCGCGCTCTGAAGGCACTTGGCGAGCAGCACTCGCTGCGGGAAGTTAAAGCCCTGGGGATTGCCGGACAGATGCACGGCGCCACGCTGCTGGACAAGGACAACCGCGTGTTGCGCCCGGCCATTTTATGGAACGACGGCCGCTGCGGCGAAGAGTGCGCCCTGCTGGAAGCGCGCGTGCCGACATCGCGGGAGATCACCGGCAACCTGATGATGCCGGGCTTTACCGCACCAAAACTGCTGTGGGTTCAGCGCCACGAACCCGAGATTTTTAGCCAGGTGGCGAAGGTACTGCTGCCAAAAGATTATCTGCGTCTGCGTATGACTGGCGAGTACGCCAGTGATATGTCGGATGCGGCAGGTACCATGTGGCTCGACGTTGCTAAACGCGACTGGAGCGAGACGATGCTCGACGCCTGCCATCTCACCCGCGACCATATGCCCGCCCTGTTTGAAGGCTGTGAGCAGACCGGCACCTTGCTGCCGTCGATCGCGCAGCAATGGAATATGCCAGCCGTTCCGGTCGTGGCGGGGGGCGGGGATAACGCCGCGGGTGCGGTCGGCGTAGGGATGGCCGATGCCGGACAGGCGATGCTGTCGTTGGGCACCTCCGGCGTCTACTTTGCCGTGAGCGACGGCTATCGCAGCAATCCTGACAGCGCGGTGCACAGCTTCTGCCATGCGTTACCCGGCAAATGGCATCTGATGTCGGTGATGCTCAGCGCGGCGTCCTGCCTGGACTGGGCGGCAAAACTGACCGGATTAGACAGCGTTCCGGCCCTGCTCGATGCCGCACAGCAGGCCGATGATAATGCGGGTACCCTCTGGTTCCTGCCCTATCTTTCCGGCGAGCGCACCCCGCATAACAATCCGCAGGCGAAAGGGGTGTTCTTTGGTTTAACCCATCAGCACGGTCCGGCCGAACTGGCGCGCGCGGTGCTGGAAGGGGTGGGCTATGCCCTGGCCGATGGCATGGATGTGGTGCATGAGTGCGGGCTCAAACCAACCAGCATTACGCTGATCGGCGGTGGGGCGCGCAGCCCGTACTGGCGTCAGATGCTGGCGGATATCAGCGGTCAGCAGCTGGATTACCGTACCGGTGGTGACGTCGGACCTGCGCTCGGCGCGGCGCGACTGGCGCAGATCGCGATGAATCCGGATAAACCGCTGTCGGCACTGCTGCCACAGCTGGCGCTGGAACAGCAGCATATCCCTGATGCCGCGCGTCATGCCCGCTATGCCGGGCAACGCGAAGTCTTCCGCAAGATCTATCAGCAGCTTCTGCCATTGATGTCGTGAAACGTTGCCGGGTGGCGTTTCGTTTGCACAGCCTTGTAGGCCCGTGCAAGCGAAGCGTCGCCGGGCAAGCAAGCCGTGCTTAACTCACAAACCTGCGCGTATCAATCCGCTGCAGCAGCATCGACAGCAGCAAACTGACCACCAGCGTGGCCGTAAAGATCCAGACGATATCCAGCAGCGGCCAGCTCTTTAATTCCACCCCGCGCGTGCGCAGAGCGTGGATCACCAGCGCGTGAAAACCATATATCCCCAGCGAGTTACGCGAAATTAACCCCAGCAGCGGCAGGGGGCGTGCATTGAGCGTGTTTTTTACCAGGGTAAATAATGACATCGCGCAGATAAAGACCATCGGGCCGCAGTAGAGATACCAGGTATCGGCGAAGGTGCCGCGCCACTGCAGCTCATGCAGCGTCCCACGGGAAATAATCGCGACCGCAGCAATAAAGAGCGCGGCGCAAATACCATTCAACCAGCGTTTGCGAGTATCCATCATCCCAAGGGCGCGACCCAGCATGCCGTACAGCACGTAATAGAAGGTGTCGCCGTTGATATACAGGTTGATCGGCAGCCATTCAAATCCATCAATTTTCTGCGAAACCGTGTTGGGGTTGGCCACGATGCCGATCACGATCATCAGCGCCAGCAGCATTTTACCGTTCGCGCTTTTCACCTGCAGCAGCGGAGAAAGCAGATAAATGACGATAATGGCGAAGAAAAACCACAGGTGATAGAACACCGGCTTTTGCAGCAGGTATTTCAGGGACAGCTCGCTGTTGATCGAGGTAAACAGCACGATATAGAGGAACGCCACGGTGCTGTAAAACAGCAGGCACAGACCGATGCGTAAAAAATGGCGCGGCTGCGCGCTGCGCTCGCCAAAAAAGAGATAGCCGGAGATCATGAAAAACAGCGGCACGCTCACGCGCGAGGCGGAGTTGAGAACGTTGGCGATATCCCAGTTAACGAGGCTGATGCTTGCGGCATTGGTGATATACCAGGTTGTGGTATGGATCATCACCACCATTAAACAGGCTATTCCCCGCAGATTATCAATCCAGTTAATTTTTTCCTGCATCCATCCCTCTGTTTATGCGTTAAAAAGAGTCTGACTGTGGTATTGCTACAGACGCTCACTGGAAAATTCTGAGTTTGCATCACCCTGCTTGTGCCGGGCCGGTGAGGTTCGCAGAATGCCGGGCGATAATCTATAAAGTTTAGAGTTTAAAAATAACAGCCACAGCAAAGGGCGGTAATAAAAATGATGATACGCGCGATGTGGATCCTGCTTTCCGCGTTACTGGCCGGCTGCGCGGCTCAGGAGACGTCCCCGGCGCAAAACGCGCAAACGAAGAAAGTCAGCCCGGTGCGTTCGCTGGACATGGAGCAGCTGTGTAAGGATCGGGCGGCCGAGCGCTACAATACCGGTGCGCAAAAAATCGACGTCACCGCATTCGAACAGTTCCAGGGTAGCTATGAATTGCAGGGTTTCACTGCCCGCAATGAGAGTTTCATCTGTTCTTTTGACGCAGAGGGCCATTTTTTACATCTTTCGATGCGTTAAGGCTGCCGCGTAATGAGCTGGCTGCGCCTGGAGGGTGTTGTCAGCACTGCTTATTTCCCAATTTTCCCTAAACAAACCCGTTTCGTACTGTATATCTTGCATCCGACGGGTATACTGATCCCTTCCATTCAAAACCACACGTATCCAGCACGAAATACTATGCAAAAGTTCGATACTAAGACCTTCCAGGGCCTGATCCTGACCTTACAGGATTACTGGGCTCGCCAGGGCTGCACCATTGTTCAACCTTTGGACATGGAAGTTGGCGCCGGCACTTCACACCCGATGACCAGCCTGCGCGCGCTGGGGCCAGAGCCAATGGCGACCGCCTACGTGCAGCCATCCCGTCGTCCGACCGATGGTCGCTACGGCGAAAACCCGAACCGCTTACAGCACTACTATCAGTTCCAGGTGGTCATTAAGCCGTCCCCGGACAATATTCAGGAGCTGTACCTCGGGTCGCTGAAAGAGCTGGGTATGGATCCGACCATCCACGACATCCGTTTCGTGGAAGATAACTGGGAAAACCCAACGCTGGGTGCCTGGGGTCTGGGCTGGGAAGTGTGGCTGAACGGCATGGAAGTGACGCAGTTCACCTACTTCCAGCAGGTTGGCGGTCTGGAATGTAAACCGATCACCGGTGAAATCACCTACGGTCTGGAACGTCTGGCCATGTACATTCAGGGCGTAGACAGCGTTTACGACCTGGTCTGGAGCGACGGCCCGCTGGGTAAAACCACCTACGGCGACGTGTTCCATCAGAACGAAGTGGAGCAATCCACCTATAACTTCGAATACGCGGACGTGGACTTCCTGTTCACCTGCTTCGAGCAGTATGAGAAAGAAGCCCAGCAGCTGCTGGCGCTGGAGACTCCGCTGCCGCTGCCAGCCTACGAGCGTATTCTGAAGGCCGCCCACAGCTTCAACCTGCTCGACGCCCGTAAAGCGATCTCCGTCACTGAACGTCAGCGCTACATTCTGCGTATTCGTACCCTGACCAAAGCCGTTGCAGAAGCTTACTATGCGTCCCGTGAAGCCCTTGGCTTCCCGATGTGCAACCGAAACAAATAAGAGGCGGCCATGTCTGAGAAAACTTTCCTGGTGGAAATTGGCACCGAAGAGCTGCCACCAAAAGCATTGCGCAGCCTGGCGGAGTCCTTTGCTGCGAACGTGACTGCCGAGCTGGATAACGCTGGCCTCGCTCACGGTAAAATTGAATGGTTTGCTGCTCCGCGCCGTCTGGCGCTGAAAGTGGCGAGCCTTGCGGCGGCTCAGCAAGATCGCGAAGTAGAAAAGCGCGGCCCGGCCATTTCCCAGGCGTTCGACGCCGAAGGTAAGCCGAGCAAAGCGGCAGAAGGCTGGGCGCGTGGCTGCGGTATCACCGTTGACCAGGCCGAGCGTCTGACCACCGACAAAGGCGAATGGCTGCTCTATCGCGCCCATGTGAAGGGCGAGAGCGCAGAAGCGCTGCTGCCGAACATGATCGCCACTTCGCTGGCCAAACTGCCTATTCCAAAACTGATGCGCTGGGGCGCAAGCGACGTGCATTTCGTGCGTCCGGTTCACACCGTCACCCTGCTGCTGGGCGACACCGTCATCCCTGCCACCATTCTGGGCGTGGCGTCCGATCGCGTGATCCGCGGCCACCGCTTTATGGGCGAGCCGGAGTTCACCATCGACAATGCCGATCAGTACCCTGCAATTCTGCTGGAGCGCGGTAAAGTCATTGCTGACTACGAACTGCGTAAAGCCCGTATCAAAGCGGACGCGGAAGAAGCGGCACGTAAGATTGGTGGTAACGCCGATCTGAGCGACAGCCTGCTGGAAGAAGTGACCTCGCTGGTGGAGTGGCCAGTAGTCCTGACCGCGAAGTTCGAAGAGAAATTCCTCGCGGTGCCGGCAGAAGCACTGGTTCACACCATGAAGGGCGACCAGAAGTACTTCCCGGTCTATGCCAACGACGGCAAACTGCTGCCGAACTTCATCTTTGTGGCCAACATCGAATCGAAAGATCCGATTCAGATCATCTCCGGTAATGAGAAGGTGGTGCGTCCGCGTCTGGCGGATGCCGAGTTCTTCTTTAATACCGACCGTAAAAAGCGTCTGGAAGATCACCTCCCGCGCCTGCAAACCGTGCTGTTCCAGCAACAGCTGGGGACGCTGCGCGACAAGACTGACCGTATCGCGGAGCTGTCCGGCTGGATCGCTCGTGAAATCGGTGCTGACGTCAATCACGCGACCCGTGCAGGCCTGCTCTCCAAGTGCGACCTGATGACCAACATGGTGTTCGAATTTACCGACACCCAGGGCGTGATGGGTATGCACTACGCGCGCCACGATGGCGAAGCGGAAGATGTGGCCGTGGCCCTGAACGAGCAGTATCAGCCGCGCTTTGCCGGTGACGATCTGCCGTCTAACCCGGTAGCCTGTGCGGTGGCGATTGCCGATAAGATGGACACCCTGGCGGGTATCTTCGGTATCGGTCAGCATCCGAAAGGTGACAAAGACCCGTTTGCGCTGCGTCGTGCTGCGCTGGGCGTGCTGCGTATCATCGTTGAGAAGAACCTGAACCTGGATCTGCAGACCCTGACCGAAGAAGCGGTGCGTCTGTACGGTGACAAGCTGACCAACACTAACGTGGTGGATGAGGTTATCGACTTTATGCTGGGCCGTTTCCGCGCCTGGTATCAGGACGAAGGCTACACCGTTGACACCATTCAGGCGGTTCTGGCGCGTCGTCCAACCCGTCCGGCAGATTTCGATGCCCGTATGAAGGCGGTGTCCCACTTCCGGACCCTGGAAGCGGCATCTGCGCTGGCTGCGGCCAACAAGCGTGTCTCCAACATCCTGGCGAAGTCCGATGAGAAGCTGAACGAGCGTGTTAACGCCGCGACGCTGAAAGAGCCGGAAGAGATTGCCCTGGCGATGCAGGTTGTAGTGCTGCGCGACAAGCTGGAACCGGTCTTTGCGGAAGGTCGCTACCAGGAAGCGCTGGTGGAACTGGCTGAGTTGCGCGACGTGATCGACGCCTTCTTCGAGAAAGTGATGGTGAACGTTGAAGATAAAGATCTGCGTATCAACCGTCTGTCGATGCTCGAAAAACTGCGCGAATTGTTCCTGCGCGTGGCGGACATTTCCCTGCTGCAGTAATGCGCCCATTGCCCGGCGGCGCTATGCTTGCTCGGGCCTACAGTTGTTTAAAACCCGCTTCGGCGGGTTTTTTATAATAAGTTGCGTAAAAATTAATCTTGAAACGGTCATTTAAAACCCGTTATCCTTTCTCCCGTTAACTTTCTCCCCCAGGAGCGCCCCCCAAAAATGAACAACCACGACTGATGAATTTCGATCCTTGCTAAACGCCACCGCGTCGGCAGGGGATGTTTTGATTTCATTCAGGAGTGCTTATGGCTCATTTTGCGCAATCCCCTTCTTTTATTTTGCATCAGGTGACCTGTCAGTTTGCGACGGGCGATACCCTTTTTGGTCCGCTGAATTTCTCTCTTGAGCCGTCGCTGTGCGCCCTCGTTGGCCGCAACGGCAGCGGCAAGACCCGGCTCCTGCGCCTGCTGGCCGGGCTGGACGAGCCCGCCAGCGGCCATATCGAACGTTTCGGCACGCACGCTTACGTTGCGCAACAGCACGATATTTCTCCGCACACTACGCTGGCCCAACTGCTTGGCTATGAAGCCATCTTTGCTGCCCGCAAGCGGATCGACACCGGCGAGTACCAGCCTGAGGATCTGGAGCGCCTCGACGGTTTCTGGGATATCGGTGAGCGGCTGAGCGAGGCATTCAGGGAAGCTCAGCTTCCGGCGTTTGCGCCAGACAGGCTGGCAATTGAGCTGAGTGGTGGAGAGCGGGTTCGCGCTCTGCTATGCGGCGCGTTTACGGCCAATGCGGACTTTTTGCTACTGGATGAACCCACCAACCACCTCGACCAACAGGGAAGGGCGTGGTTTTATGCCCGGTTGGCGCGGTATTCCGGCGGTGTGCTGGTGGCGTCCCACGATCGTGAGTTGCTGGCGCAGGTGCCGCGCATTCTGGAACTCAGCCCCTCCGCTTTACACAGTTATGGCGGCAATTACGCCGACTATCAGCGTCAGCGGGATGCCGAGCAGCAGGCTGCCCGCGCAGCGCTGGAGCACGCGGCAACCGAGCGCAAGCGCACCCGCGTCCGTATGCAGAAAGAGCATGACAACAGCCTGCGCCGCTCGGCTAAAACCCTGCGCACGGTAGATTCGCTCAACATCGCCTCGTTTGAGCGGGTTAAATACAAAGGCGCGGCAAAGGAGCGTCCGGGCTCGTGGCGCAAACAGCATCATGAGCAACAGGATGCGTTAAATACGGCGGTCAATCAGGCGCGGGAACGGGTCGAAGAGGAGTGTCCGGTGATGTTTACTCTTCCGGGCAGCCAGCTTGCGGAGGGTAAACAGGTGCTGGTCCTGGACAAGCTGGTGCTGCCCTATGTCACGATGTCGCCGCTCAACTGGCGTATGGACGGGCCGATGCGGGTGGCCTTGCGGGGGGCGAACGGCAGCGGGAAATCCACCCTGCTGAAAACGATCCTCGGCGAGTGCACGCCCGTCGACGGTGCCTGTCGCGTGTCGGTCAACGTGGCGTATCTCGACCAGCATCTGTCGCAGCTGGATCTGACGCAGTCCGTTATCAGCCATCTCAATCTGCATAACACGCCGCTGGAGGAGGGGGTGCTGCGCAGTCGCCTGGCGCAGCTGCAGCTGGGGGCCGATAAGGTTACGCTCCCGCTGGCAGAGCTGAGCGGCGGCGAGCGGTTAAAAGCGGCGCTGGCCTGCGTTCTGTGGCGGGAAGAGGCGACGCAGCTGTTACTGCTTGATGAACCGACCAATCACCTGGATCTGGCCTCAATGCAGGCCATCGAGGCGGCGCTGGCAGGCTTTCCCGGCGCACTGCTGGTGGTATCGCATGACGAGCATTTTCTGGAGGGGCTTAACCTGACGCATGACCTGGTATGGCGGGACGGGGAGTGGTGCGGTGAACGGCGGTAACAAAAACACAAACCCCCGCAAATGCGGGGGCTAAAACAATGTTATTCAGTCAATTGCTTACGGAGGGCCGGGTTAGCCTGAATCAGGCTCATCAGCTTCAGCTCGGTCATGGAGGGCTTCACTCTTTTCGATTCCCACTCCTGAACCATTGCCACGCTGACACCCATAGCTCGCGCGAAATCATCGTTTTTCATCCCTGTCCCTTTGCGTAAGCGCTCAAATTCCGTAAAGGGGTTAGACTTTTGCGAACGGGTCACCGTCTGCGGTACATCTTTAAAAACAATCTGTTCCAGACTGCTTAGCAGATCGAACATAGGATCTTTTAATTCCATTGAGAACTCCTCTTAAATCACACTGCGGGATCGTGAACATAGAGAGCAATTTAAGAATAGTCGGTAAAACTGACAGGAGATCGTAACGTGCGTGATTAATTGTTGGAGATACGTTTCGCTCGCTTGTTTTCGGGGTGAGTAACTATGCTAATGACTTGATTAATCAGTAGCGCCTTAGCATCAGGTATATTTTTGTAAATCGTAAGAATTTATATGGCAATAGCCGTTTTACATGAAAAGAGTATCTTGCAGGCCTGACCTGGACTATTCTTGGCAGCGTTGGGCACGCGTGTGCCGGGGTGCGCTTTTTTGGGTGAAAGGAGTAATAACAATGGCGACAGGAAAGCTCTGCTCTCGCTGGTTTGCGCCGCTTGCGGCGTTGTTAATGGTATTGAGCCTGAGTGGGTGTTTCGATAAGGAAGGCGATCAGCGCAAAGCGTTTATCGATTTCCTGCAAAATACTGCGATGCGCAGTGGTGAGCGTTTGCCAACGCTGACTGCGGATCAGAAAAAACAGTTTGGTCCCTTCGTTTCCGACTATGCCATTTTGTATGGTTATTCACAGCAGGTGAATCAGGCGATGGACGCCGGTCTACGTCCGGTAGTGGACAGCGTGAATGCGATTCGCGTCCCACAGGACTATGTGACCCAGCGTGAGCCGCTGAGCCAGGCAAACGGTGCGCTGGGTGTGCTGGGCCAGCAGCTACAGAATGCTAAAATGCAGGCTGATGGCGCACGCTCTGCGCTGAAACAGGGCGACGACCTGAAACCTGTGTTCGACAAAGCGTATGAAAAAGTGGTGACCAAACCTGCCGATGCGCTGCAGCCGCTCATTCCAGCCGCGCAGATCTTTACTCAGCAGCTGGTACAGGTGGCGGATTATATTTCGCAGCAGGGCACCCAGGTGAGCTTTGTCTCCAACGGCATTCAGTTCCCGACCTCGCAGCAGGCCAGCCAGTACAATACGCTGATTGGGCCGCTGGCAGCGCAGCATCAGGCGTTTAGTCAGGCCTGGGGCGCGGCGATGGCCGCAACGGAGTAGCGTCAGACGCGTACGTTGGCCGTATAAAAACCCCGCTGCAAAGCGGGTTTTTTTATTAAGGTAGAAAATAAAGCTTGTCTTTGATGCCGTAACTATGTTTAATAGTCCTCGTCGGTTTGTTACACAGACCTAAAGCAGTTTAGTTAAGCAGTCCAGATGCGTTATCCTTAGATACCCTTCGTAGTGACCCTTCCTTCATCGCTTAAAAATCTGTAACACATTCCATCATCGCGCCGGAAGGCAAAACAAATTTTTAAAAGGTAATTTCTATGTCTGGTAAAATGACTGGTCTGGTAAAATGGTTCAACGCTGATAAAGGTTTCGGCTTCATCACTCCTGACGATGGCTCAAAAGACGTGTTCGTACACTTCTCTGCTATCCAGAACGATGGCTACAAATCTCTGGACGAAGGTCAGAAAGTTTCCTTCACCATCGAAAGCGGCGCTAAAGGCCCAGCAGCTGGTAACGTTGTAAGCCTGTAAGCTTCCAACTCAGCTAAAAGAATTTAAAAACCCGCCTCTGGCGGGTTTTTTTCGTTCAGGGTTTGGCCTGCGGATTCACGCAGTTTTTATCGACCTTGCCCTGCAGGGCGTCGATCAGGTTGTCCACCGCACATGCCGCCATGTTATAGCGCGTCTCGTGCGTCGCAGAGCCAATGTGCGGCAGTGCCACGACGTTAGGCATCTGCAGCAACTCTGAGCTGCGAGGCAGCGGCTCCTGCTCGAACACGTCCAGCCCGGCCGCATGGATCTCACCGTTTTTCAGCGCCGCGATCAGCGCCTGCTCATCCACTACCGGTCCACGACCTGCATTAATAAAGATGGCGGATTTCTTCATCTTCTCAAACTGCGCTTTGCCCATCAGATGATGCGTCTCATCGGTCAGAGGCAGGATCAGGCAGACGAAGTCCGCCTCCTGCAACAGGGTATCGAGATCGCAGTAGCGGGCGTTGAAACGCTCCTCGGCTTCCTTATGCTGGCGGCGTGCGTTGTAGAGGATCGGCATGTTGAAGCCGAAGTGTGCGCGCTGCGCCAGCGCCAGGCCGATGCGGCCCATCCCAACGATACCCAGCGTTTTGCCGTGTACGTCGGTGCCAAACCAGTCCGGGCCGATGCTTTTGGTCCATTCCCCGGCTTTCACGCGCTCGGCCACTTCCACCACCCGGCGCGCACTGCTGAGTACCAGCGCCATCACCGTATCGGCCACGGTTTCGGTCAGTACGGTTGGGGTGTGCATCAGCAGGACGTTACGGGCATTCAGCGCGTCGACATCAAAGTTGTCATAGCCCACTGAAATGGTCGAGGTTGCACGAAGCGCAGGCATTTTCTCCAGCAGCGCGGCGTCCACTTTTTCGCTGGAGCCGAGCAGCCCGACGGCACCGGCGAAGGCGTCAGCGTGCTGCTGCACCGTCTCCGGGCTCAGGTTGTTGACCCGGGTAACGGTGAAATGATCTTCAAGGCGCTGCTGTAACGCATCAGGCAGGGCTTTATACAAAATGACGGACGGCTTCATGCTAATCTCCGTTGATGTTAAAAGGGTTCAGGCGTGGCGTGCGCCGACGGGAAGGTTCTGATTATTAGCAGGCTTAACAATTAAAGTAAGCCACACCGAGGCAAAAAGCGCCACCCCCATAAAGATGTACGAGGCCGACGGGCTGCCGGTTGCGCCATTCAGATACCCCACGAACCACGAACCAAAGAACGAGCCCAGCGCACCCATGCTGTTGATCAGCGCCATCGCGCCGCCCGCCACGTTACGCGGCAGCATTTCCGGGATGATGGCAAAGAACGGACCATATGGGGCATACATTGCCGCACCGGCGATCACCAGCAGGGTATAGGAAACCCAGAAGTGGTTGGCGCCAACCGCCCACGAGCCGATAAAGGCGCAGGCAGCAATTAACAGCAGCGGCCAGACGAACAGCTTACGGTTTTGCAGTTTATCCGACGCCCAGGAGACCACGATCATCGCGATGGTTGCTGCCAGATACGGCACGGATGACAGCCAGCCCACTTCGACCATACCGAGGTTATCGCCCGCGCTACGAATGATGGACGGCAGCCACAGGACAAAACCATAAACCCCGATGCTCCAGGTGAAGTACTGCATGCACAGCAGCACCACGTTGCGTGACCGGAAGGCTTCGCCGTAGTTACGCACCGCTTTCAGCCCCTGCTGCTCTTTATCCAGCTGCGCCTGCAGGGCTGCTTTTTCATCTTCCGACAGCCATTTGGCCTGCGCCGGTTTGTCTTTCACCAGCACCCACCAGCAGAAGGCCCAGATCACCGCCGGAACGCCCTCAATAATGAACATCTCGCGCCAGCCGAAGGACTGGATCAGGTACCCGGAGACCACCGACATCCACAACACCGTGACCGGGTTACCGAGAATAAGGAAGGTATTGGCGCGCGAGCGTTCGGATTTGGTAAACCAGTTGCTAATGTAGATCAGCATCGCAGGCATTACCGCCGCTTCCACTACGCCGAGGATAAAGCGAATGGCCGCCAGCGCCGGGATGTTATTCACCATCCCGGTCAGGGAGGCACAGGCGCCCCACAGGATCAGGCAGATGAAGATCAGTTTGCGCACGCTGCGGCGTTCGGCGTAGATCGCGCCGGGGATCTGGAAGAAGAAATAGCCGAGGAAGAACAGGGCACCCAGCAGCGAGGAGACGCCTTTGGTGATCCCCAGATCTTCGGTGATGCCTGCGGCGGATGCGAAGCTGAAGTTCGCGCGATCGAGATACGCCAGGCTGTACGTGATGAACACGACAGGCATGATGTACCACCAGCGTTTTACTGCATTTGTTGCACTGTTCATAGGCTTGCCTCTGTGGTTGAGGAAATGACCGCCGCTGTCTGTAGGGTGCAGGGTGGTCTGTTTGTTTATTCCCTCTCCCCTCTGGGGAGAGGGGCAGGGTGAGGGGATTTACTCCCCTAACTGTTGCCGGGTCGGTAATCCTTCGCTGTCGCCCTGAACCTGGATCGCCAGCGAGCCGATGATATTGCCGCGGGTGATGGCCTGCTGCAGGGTTTTCCCCTCGAGCAAGGCGCTGACCACGCCGACGGCAAAACCGTCTCCCGCCCCAACGGTATCGACGACATTTTCAACCCTGACCGCCGCCACGGCACCTTGCTCACCATCGGCGGTTTTAAACCAGGCGCCGTCGGCCCCGGTCTTCAGGATCACCGCCTTCACGCCGCGGTTCAGGTAAAAATCAGCGATCCCTTCCGGCGTTTTTTCTCCGGTCAGGATCTGGCCCTCTTTCACACCGGGTAATACCCAGTCGGCCTGGAAGGCGAGGTGGTTGAGCTTCTCCACCATCTCCGCTTCGCTTTTCCACAGCACCGGGCGCAGGTTCGGATCGAAGGAGATCGTCTTGCCCGCGGCTTTCATTGCGCCTGCGGCATGATCGAGCAGGGCGTATGAGCTGGCGGACAACGCCGCCGCCACGCCGCTCAGGTGCAGATGCCGTGCTGCGGTAAACCAGATTGGATTGAAATCCTCTACCGACAGGTGACTGGCCGCCGAGCCTTTACGGAAGTACTCCACAATGGGATCGGTTCCATCAGTGACTTTCGATTTGAGCTGAAAGCCTGTCGGATAACGGCCATCCAGGGTCACGCCTGCGGTCTCGATCCCCTCGTTTTTCAGGGTATCGAGCACAAACTGACCGAAGCTGTCATTGCCGACGCGGCTCACCCAGCCCACCTTCAGGCCAAGGCGCGCCAGGCCGGTGGCGACGTTCAGTTCTGCCCCAGCAACGCGCTTGATAAAGTGGTCGACGGTACTGAGTTCGCCGGTATTTGTGGCGACAAACATGGCCATGGCTTCGCCAATGGTGATGACATCCAGAGCGTGTGGCATGTCGTTACTCCTCGCGCAGCAAATTAATGTAGTGACGGGTGACCGCCGTCAGGTCTGGCCCTTCCAGCGGAAACTCGATTCCGCGTGGAGCGTCGGCAGGAAGCTGATCCAGCAGCGCCTGCCAGCGCGCACTGTCGTTGTCCGGCGGCACGGCGCGATACTGTTGCTGATGGGGAACGGCGGCTTTGACGTGGATATAGCTCACCGCAGGCGCCAGATGCTTTGCGGCCTCCTCCGGGGATTCACCCACCCACAGCCAGTTGCCCATATCAAAGGTCAGGGTGACCGGGAGGTTCATCACCCGGCAGGCTGCCTTGAAACGCTGCATCGGCGCCAGCTGGCCGCAGCGCGTCTGGTCGTTTTCCACCACCAGCGTCATGCCGGTTTCATCGAGCAGGGCGCGCAGCGCATCGAGCTGCTGCTTATCGCTGAAATGGCCGAGGGAGACCTTAAGCCACAGGGCATTAAGCGTCGCGGCTTCGGCAAGGTAGCGGGGCAGCATGGGATTGAGATTGCCGTCCGGGGTAAAGAGGGCATCGGGGGCGGAGTAGCAGGCCAGCAGGCCGAGCAGTTCAATGGACCCGGCCAGCGTGGGTAAGGACGCCAGTTCGGCGTCGCTGAATAACTCCCGGCGGATCTCGACCCCGTCGGCACCCGCACCGGCGATCACGTGCAGCATGGCGCGCTGGCCACCTGCTTCACGTACCTTGTCAGCGCCATACGCGGCGGTGACAACAATAATTTTTCTGCCCATTGGCGGACTCCATCACGTAGCTGATACTCTTTACGCTAGATGGAACCGGTTCCAAAGAAAAGTTCAGGATGCTGGATTTATGATCGCCATCACGAAGGGGGTTAACGTGACGTGGAACCGCGGACGATCAGCTCGCCGGAGAAGACCTGCTCGCGCACGGCCTCATCGGCACCGTTGATCCGGCGGACCACCTGCTCGACGGCAGCGAAGCCAATCTGCCAGGTGGGTTGTTTGAGGGTGGTAATGCCGACGCCTGCCAGCTCCGCCCACTCCAGCTCGTCAAAACCCAGCAGGCCGATGTCGCTGCCCCAGTGCAGGCCAATGCGCTTCAGCGCTCGGGCAATCTGCAGTGTCAGCGCGCCATTTGCGGAGATCACCGCCTTGCGCATCCCGCGATGGCGGGTGTGAAACTGGCGCAGGGCGTTGTCCAACTGCTCAGACTCGTGAAGTGGGATCTCGACGTTTTCAGCGACTACGCCAGCATAGCGGGCGAGAGTGGAGCGAAAGGCGCTCAGGCGTTCGCGGCGGGTATTGACCATCCCCAGCGGTTCGCTCAGGAACAGGATCGCTTCAAAGCCTTGTTCGATAAGGTGTTCGGTGGCGGTGGTCGCAGCCTGAGTGTTATCCAGTCCCACCACATCGCAGGCGAAGTCCGGGATTTTGCGGTCAATCAGCACCATCGGCAGGGCCGACTGCTGCAGGCGGTTGAGCCCCTCCTCGCGCATGCCCACGGCGTTAACCACGATGCCCTCCACCTGATAGCTGCGCAGCAGATCGAGGTAGTGCAGCTCCTGGTCGACTTCGTTATTAGTGTTGCACACCAGCGGGGTAAACCCTTTTTCCCGGCACGCGGCTTCGATGCCGCTGAGGACATTAACAGAGTAGGGGTTGGTGATATCGGCGATGATCAGGCCGATGAGACGGGTTTTGCCGTGTTTCAGACCGCGGGCCATCAGGCTCGGGCGATAGTCGAGGTCGGCGATAGCCTGTTCAATGCGGGCCAGCAGCGCGTCGGACAGCAGGTGTTTTTCGCCGTTGAGATAACGGGAGATGCTGGTTTTACCGGTTTTTGCGGCTTTCGCCACGTCGCTGATGGTGGACCGTGTTGATTTGCTCATCGCTGATTTCCTTGCTATTGGTGCGTACACCTTAGCGCGAAAATGCCCGGTGGCGCTACGCTTACCGGGCCTGGGGTTTGTGCGGCCTGATGCCCTCACCCCGGCCCTCTCCCACGGGGAGAGGGTGCAAACACTAAAAACGGCAACCAGGTTGCCGTTTTGCTTTTACCTACTGGATCGGGCTAAGCGTGATCTCCACGCGGCGGTTCTGCGCTTTACCTTCCGCCGTGCTGTTGCTGGCGATCGGATTGGCCGGGCCCATACCGCTGGTGCGAATGCGGTTTGCCGCGACGTTCTGGGTGATCAGGGCGCTGGCTACTGCGTCGGCACGCTGCTGGGAGAGACGCATGTTCAGATCCTGGCTACCGGTACTGTCGGTATAGCCCAGCACGTTCACCGCGGTTTTTTCGTACTCTTTCAGCACCATCGCCACGCCGGTCAGGGTGTTGGCACCTTCAGGTTTCAGCGTCGCGCTGCTGCTGTCGAAGGTCACGTTGTTCGGCATGTTCAGAATGATGTTATCGCCGCTACGGGTGACGCTCACGCCGGTTCCCTTCATCTTGTCGCGCAGCTTCGCTTCCTGCACATCCATGTAATAACCGGCCCCGCCGCCCAGCGCGGCACCTGCTGCGGCACCAATCAGAGCGCCTTTGCCGCGATCTTTCTTCGAGGAGGAGAGTGCGCCAACGCCTGCGCCGACCAGGGAGCCGATGCCCGCGCCGATGCCCGATTTACCCGCTTCGCGTTCGCCGGTGTAAGGGTTGGTGGTGCAGCCTGAAACAACCAGTGCGCCGCTGACTACGGCGGCAATCATAAGTGCGCTTTTTTTCATCTTCTTTCCTTAAGCTTTTTTATTCTTTGCCACGACGGGCGTGGCGGTTGATTATGACGTGCAGTTACGGAGAAAATTCCGGGGATAACTCTTAAATTTGTGACGAATCATAAACAGCCTCAATGAAGGCTGAGAAAACCTGCAACCGGCAATCCAGGAGCACACGCTGTGACCACTTCTACAAAAACCATTCTGACGGCAGCCCACTGGGGGCCCATGCTGGTCGAAACCGACGGCGACACGGTGATCTCGTCCCGTGGCGCGTTGCCGACGCAGCACCCTAACTCTCTGCAAACCGCAGTGCGCGACCAGGTGCACAGCAAAACCCGCGTGCGCTGGCCGATGGTCCGTAAAGGCTTTCTGGCGTCGCCGGATAACCCACAGGGGGTGCGCGGGCAGGATGAGTTTGTGCGCGTCAGCTGGGATCAGGCGCTGGATCTTATCGACGCGCAGCATAAACGTATTCGTGAGAACTATGGTCCGTCGTCCATTTTTGCCGGGTCGTACGGCTGGCGCTCGAACGGTGTGCTGCATAAGGCCGCGACCCTGCTTCAGCGCTATATGAGCCTGGCGGGCGGCTACACCGGTCATCTGGGGGATTACTCCACCGGTGCGGCGCAGGCCATCATGCCCTATGTGATGGGCGGCAACGAGGTGTACCAGCAGCAGACCAGCTGGCCGCTGGTGCTGGAGCACAGCGACGTGGTGGTGCTATGGAGCGCCAACCCGCTCAATACCCTGAAAATTGCCTGGAACGCCAGCGATGAGCAGGGGATCCCGTATTTCGACGCGCTGCGTAAAAGCGGCAAGCGCCTGATCTGTATTGATCCGATGCGCTCCGAAACCATGGATTTCTTTGGCGAAAGCGCCGAGTGGATCGCCCCGCATATGGGGACCGATGTGGCAATGATGCTCGGCATCGCCCATACGCTGGTGGAGAACGGCTGGCAGGACGAGGAATTCCTCGCCCGCTGTACCAGCGGCTATCAAAAATTTGCCGATTACCTTCTCGGCGCGACCGACGGTATCGCCAAAACTGCCGAGTGGGCTGCCGACATCTGCGGCGTTCCGGCAGATAAAATCCGCGAGCTGGCGGCGTTATTCCACAGTAACACCACCATGTTGATGTCCGGCTGGGGCATGCAGCGCCAGCAGTTTGGCGAGCAGAAACACTGGATGCTGGTCACCCTCGCAGCGATGCTCGGTCAGATTGGCACCCCGGGCGGCGGCTTTGGTCTTTCATACCACTTTGCCAACGGCGGCAACCCAACGCGGCGCGCGGCGGTACTGGCCTCCATGCAGGGGTCGGTCAAGGGCGGTACGGACGCGGTGGATAAATTCCCGGTCGCCCGGATTGTCGAGGCGCTGGAAAATCCGGGCGGCTTCTATCAGCACAACGGGCTGGATCGCCACTTCCCGGATATTCGCTTCGTCTGGTGGGCGGGTGGTGCCAACTTTACCCATCATCAGGACACTAACCGACTGATCCGCGCCTGGCAAAAGCCGGAGCTGGTTGTCATCTCCGAGTGCTTCTGGACCGCGGCGGCGAAGCATGCCGATATCGTGCTGCCGGCGACCACCTCGTTTGAACGTAATGACATGACCATGACCGGGGATTACAGCAACCAGCATATGGTGCCGATGAAGCGGGTCGTGGCGCCGCGGGATGAAGCGCGGGATGACCTGGAGGTATTTGCCGAGCTGAGCGAACGCTGGGAGCAGGGCGGGCGCGAGCGATTTACCGAGGGTAAAACCGATCTCGAGTGGCTGGAGACCTTCTACCAGATCGCCGGGCAGCGCGGCGCAGCACAGGGGGTGACGTTAGCGCCCTTTGCCGAGTTCTGGGAGGCCAATGCGATCGTTGAAATGCCGGAGTCCGAGGAGAACGCGACGTTCGTGCGCTTCGCCGATTTCCGTCGCGATCCCGCGAGCCATCCGCTGAAAACCGAGAGCGGTAAAATTGTGATCCACTCTGAGCGTATCGCCAGCTACAACTATGCCGACTGTCCGCCGCACCCGATGTGGCTGGAGCCGGACGAGTGGCATGGCAATGCCGAGCCGCAGCAGCTGCAGATCCTCTCTGCCCATCCGGCGCACCGTCTGCACAGCCAGTTGAACTACTCTTCCCTGCGTGAGCAATACGCGGTGGCCGGGCGCGAGCCGGTGACGCTGCACCCGGATGACGCGAAGGCGCGCGGCATTGCCGATGGCGACGTGGTCCGCGTCTGGAACCATCGCGGTCAGGTGCTGGCCGGGGCGGTGGTCAGCGACGGCATTAAGCCTGGGGTGATCTGTATTCATCAGGGAGCATGGCCGGATCTGGATGGTGATAATGGCGGAATTTGTAAGAACGGGGCGGTCAACGTGCTGACCAAAGATCTCCCCAGCTCGAAGCTGGGGAACGGCTGTGCGGGGAATACCGCGCTGGCATGGCTGGAAAAATATCAGGGGCCGACGCTTACGCTAACGGCGTTTGATCCGCCTGCCAGCTCATAAGCCAGGTCGGGTGTTGGGTATCTTCCTGCCAGGCGCTGTCTTCAATCCGAAAGCCCTGAGCATGGTAGAAATTCACCGCCCGGCTGTTCTTCTGGTAAACCTCCAGGCTTAATGACGGGTAGCGCTGCTGCACATGGTGGATCAGCGCATGCCCGATCCCCTGTCCGGCATACGCCGGGTCGACAAACAGCGCGCCGACATAGACTGACTGCATCACGCTGATGAAGCCCCGAAGCTGACCATCCTCTTCCCACACCCAGGTCTCTGCCGACGGGAGGTAAACCTCTCGCACGACCGCCTCGCTCTCCTGCCAGTACTGCGCGTCGATAAACGGATGGGCGACGGTGGTGCTTTCAAGCCAGAGAGCCAGCAGAGGTTCGAGCTCCTCATTGAGCCATTTGCGGATCATGTTGACCTCCGGGATGACAATGGCAGACGGTGACGTGATCGTTGACCAGCCCGCAGGCCTGCATAAAGGAGTAACAGATGGTGGTGCCGACGAACTTAAAGCCGCGCTTTTTCAGCGCTTTCGACAGCGCGTCTGAGGCGGGCGTGGAGGTGGGGATCTCTGCCAGCGTCGCCGCCCGGGTCACCTGCGGGGTGTTGTCGACAAAAGACCAGACGAAATCGGTAAAGCGCTCGCCGTGCTCTTCCATCGCCAGATAAGCCCGGGCGTTGCCGATAATGGCTTCGATTTTGCCGCGATGGCGAATAATGCCCGCATCCAGCACTAACCTGTCGACATCCTCAGGGGTCATCCCGGCGACCAGAACCGGGTCGAACTGATGAAAGGCCTGGCGATAGTTCTCCCGCTTTTTAAGCACGGTGATCCAGGATAATCCGGCCTGCTGACCCTCAAGGCAGATCATCTCAAACAAATTCTTTCCGTCAGTTTCCGGCACGCCCCACTCTTTATCGTGATAGGCGATGTAGAGCGGATCCTGGCTAACCCAGCCACAACGTTGCATCGGTTCTCTCCCTTATTGCTCATGAAATCGCAAAAATTTCAATCGACCCGGCTTGACGTGTCACCTAAAGAGACAATAGTTAATACAGGCTGATACGCAACATTCTTCATGTCGCCGCGTAGCCTCACTATAAACAATCACAAATATCGCCGAATTCGGCTCTTCTCTGGAGTCGCTTTGATGATTATAAAAAAAATAAGTGGCCGCCATGCCCCGGGCCTGGTGAGTTTCTTAGCCTGTCTGCTGACAGGCAACACAGCAAATGCCTGGCAACAGGAATATATCGTTTCGGATACAAAAAGTAATACCACTGAGCGTTATACATGGGACGACGATCACCAACCGCGTTATGAGGACATTCTCAAAGAGCGGATCCTCTCTTCGCAGAATACGCCCGGTCTGGCGCTGAATTTGCCCGATTCGTCCCCGACGGATGCGACCAGTTCAATGAGCGTGGGGTGGAGTATTCCCGTTGCCCGCCGTTTCACCACCGGACCGGTTGCCGCCTGGCATTACGATGGCTCCACGCCCAATATGGTTAACGAGTTTGGCGACAGCGTGAATACCCAATCGCTGACCGACCCGCTATGGCATGCCAGCGTCAGCACCCTGGGCTGGCGCGTCGATACCCGACTGGGGGATGTGCGGCCCTGGGCGCAAATCAGCTATAACCAGCAGTTCGGTGATAATCAGTGGAAGATGCAGTCCGGCCTGGGGCGGCTGGCACCCTCGACGCAGTACGGCAACTGGATGGATGTCACCGTCGGGGCGGATATGCTGCTCAACCCGTACATGGCGGCCTATGCCTCAATGTCGCAGGCCGAAAACATGACCACCGGAGAAGATTATCTCTATACCCTCGGCGTCAGCGCGAGGTTCTGAATTCAGTGCATGAGTGACCTGGTCGGCACCGGGAGTTCGCTTATCCGGGGCAGGTTCAGACGATAGTCCAGGTCATTCATTCCTGATTTCTGGCATTTCATTCCGTCCCGTCTGCATTTCATGCCGTTTTACCCCTGCTCATGTAGGGTTTTGGTTATCGTTGTCAGCAGTGAACTTCCCTTTTTTCTGCTGCAGGACAACTGCCATGAATACCTCAACGTATAACCGCACCCGCTGGCTAACCCTTATCGGCACCATCGTGACCCAGTTTGCTCTGGGTTCAGTCTATACCTGGAGTCTGTTTAACAGCGCCCTCTCCGATAAACTCAATGCTCCGGTCAGCCAGGTGGCCTTCTCCTTTGGCCTGCTGAGCCTCGGTCTGGCCCTCTCATCCTCTATCGCCGGTAAATTACAGGAACGCTTCGGCGTGAAACGCGTCACCATGGCCTCCGGGATTTTGCTGGGGGTCGGCTTCTTCCTGACCGCCCACTCCAGCAACCTGATGATGCTGTGGCTGAGCGCCGGGGTGCTGGTGGGGCTGGCAGATGGCGCAGGCTACCTGTTAACGCTGTCCAACTGCGTGAAGTGGTTCCCGGAGCGTAAAGGGTTGATCTCCGCCTTCGCCATTGGTTCTTATGGTCTCGGCAGCCTGGGCTTCAAATTCATCGACAGCCATCTGCTGGCCACCGTCGGCCTGGAAAAGACCTTCATGATCTGGGGCGCTATCGTGCTGGTGATGATCCTGTTCGGGGCGACGCTGATGAAAGATGCCCCGCAGCAGGAAGTGAAATCCGTTAACGGCGTGGTGGAGAACGACTTCACTCTGGCCCAGTCCATGCGTAAACCGCAGTACTGGATGCTGGCGGTGATGTTCCTGACCGCCTGCATGAGTGGTCTGTATGTAATTGGTGTGGCGAAAGATATCGCCCAGGGGATGGTGAAGCTGGATGCCGCAACCGCAGCCAACGCGGTCACCATTATCTCCATCGCTAACCTCTCTGGCCGCCTGGTGCTGGGGATCCTCTCAGATAAAATCGCCCGTATCCGCGTGATCACGATCGGCCAGGTGGTATCGCTGGTGGGGATGGCGGCCCTGTTATTCGCCCCGCTCAATGAAGTGACCTTCTTTGCCGCCATCGCCTGCGTGGCATTTAACTTCGGCGGCACCATTACCGTATTCCCGTCGCTGGTGAGTGAATTCTTCGGTCTGAATAACCTGGCGAAAAACTACGGTGTTATTTATTTAGGCTTTGGTATCGGCAGTATTTGCGGTTCGCTTATTGCTTCGCTGTTCGGCGGCTTTTATGTCACCTTCTGCGTTATATTTGCCCTGCTGATCCTCTCCCTGGCGCTTTCCACCACTATTCGCCAGCCGCAGCGTGAAATATTTAACGAAGCGCATGCCTGATTAAAACTCACCCTAAGGGCCGGATATTCCGGCCTTTTTTGTTTCTGTAATAGGTAAAGAGCAGGTCGCAGGTATGTCATCGGACTTGTTTTTTTGTAAATATTTGCAGGGATCACATTCTCTGCTGCCACTTTTTCTTTTCCCTGTGGTCTACTTACCGCGCTTAAAGACGTTTCCGATAACGGTCCCCTGAGCAATGAATTATCCTGTTCACTTTTTGACCAAAAGTGAAACGGTTCTATTTACCTTTCTCCAGGTTGCATTAATGAAATATATCAAAGCGATGACGCAACAAAAGCTCAGTTTTTTGCTCGCGTTGTACATCGGTCTGTTTATGAATGGCGCGGTTTTTTTCCGTCGGTTTGATGGTTATGCGCAAGACTTTACCGCCTGGAAAGGAATCGCTGCGGTCGTCGAACTGGTTGCCACGGTGCTGGTTACCTTCTTTCTGCTGCGTTTGCTGTCGCTGTTTGGACGGCGGATCTGGCGCGTACTCGCCACGCTGGTGGTGTTGTGCTCGGCCGGTGCCAGCTATTACATGACCTTTATGAACGTGGTGATTGGCTACGGCATTATTGCCTCGGTGATGACCACGGATATCGACCTCTCGAAAGAGGTGGTCGGTTTGCACTTTATTCTCTGGCTGGTTTGCGTCAGCATTCTGCCTCTGCTGCTTATCTGGAACAACCGCTGCCGCTATACCTTATTGCGCCAGCTGCGTACGCCAGGGCAGCGCATCCGCAGCGCCGCGGTAGTGGTGCTGGCAGGATTAATGGTCTGGGGGCCAATTCGCCTGCTCGACCTGCAACAGAAAAACGTTGAGCGTACCTCCGGCGTGGATATGCCGAGCTACGGCGGCGTGGTGGCGAACTCCTATCTGCCGTCCAACTGGATCTCCGCGCTGGGGTTATATGCCTGGGCGCAAGTGGATGAGTCCTCCGATAATAAATCGCTGATGAACCCGGCGAAGAAATTCACCTATCAGGCACCGACGGATATCGACGATACCTACGTGGTGTTCATTATTGGTGAAACCACGCGCTGGGATCATATGGGCATGCTGGGCTATGAGCGGGATACTACGCCGAAGCTGGCGCAGGAGAAAAACCTCGTCGCCTTCCGCGGCTATTCCTGCGATACCGCCACCAAGCTCTCGTTGCGCTGCATGTTTGTGCGTGAGGGTGGGGCGAGCGATAACCCACAGCGGACGCTGAAAGAGCAGAACGTCTTTTCGGTACTGCGTCAGCTTGGCTTTAGCTCCGACCTCTACGCGATGCAGAGCGAGATGTGGTTCTACAGCAACACCATGGCCAACAACATCGCCTACCGCGAGCAGATTGGCGCCGAGCCGCGTAACCGCGGTAAGAGCGTGGACGATATGCTGCTGATCGATGAGATGCAGCGTTCCCTGCAGGGCAACCAGAACGGTAAGCACATGATCATCCTGCATACCAAAGGGTCACACTTTAACTACACCCAGCGTTATCCGCGCAGCTTTGCCAAATGGACGCCGGAATGTAAGGGCGTGGATAAAGACTGTACCAAAGCGCAGCTGATCAACTCTTACGACAACTCGGTGACCTACGTGGATCACTTTATCGACAGCGTGATTGATCAGGTGCGTGATAAGAAGGCGATCGTCTTCTACGCCGCCGACCATGGTGAGTCGATTAACGAGAAAGAGCACCTGCACGGTACACCGCGCAAGATGGCACCACCGGAGCAGTTCCGCGTGCCGATGATGGTGTGGATGTCTGACAAATATCTGGAGAACCCGGATAAAGCCAAAATGTTCGCTCATCTGAAAGAGCAGGCGGATATGAAAGTGGCGCGTCGTCATGTGGAGCTGTATGACACTATTCTCGGTTGCCTCGGTTACACCTCGCCAGACGGCGGGATTAACGAGAATAACAACTGGTGTAAAGTGCCGGACGGTGCTGCAAAAGCCGCAAAGTAACAGGCCTGGCGACTTTATAGCCGATTGAAAGGCTTTTGCAAAATAAGGGATTGACGGAGGTGGGGCGTAGCAGTAAGATGCGCTCCGCAAACGGCGAGTAGCGCAGCTTGGTAGCGCAACTGGTTTGGGACCAGTGGGTCGGAGGTTCGAATCCTCTCTCGCCGACCACATTCGAAACCCCTGCTCTTAGAGCAGGGGTTTTTTGCATTTATCGTCCGCCGAAATTAATTCCCCGCAAGACTTACTTCTCTTAACTCACTAAAATACGCCTTACCTCTGTTTAGCCCTGCCTGCTAACGTTTTTGTGACATATTCCATTGTATTTTTTTATCTTTGGATTGATCTTTTTTCGCGTTGCTTATGGATAACCTCAGCATTTTCCCCTGTGCGTTTTAACGTTCATGGCATTTAGTGCGCAGATAATCGCCATTCCGTAAGAAAATTTACCCCGGTTGAATAAATGTTAATCACTGGTTGTAGCAGATTGCGTAGAGAGTTGTGCTGCATCATGGCGGGTAGCATAAATTTCCCTGCTGAAAATACGCTCCGGTAGTTTTTTTAATCTTTGTTTGCCAATTCTCACACTTAGCGTAAATCCCCGTCACCTGTATTGACGTTTTCACATTCTGTTGACAGATTGTAGGGCACGAGGGGCACTTCAGGGAGGATCTGCGCTGCAACTCAGTCGCTCTTCTGAAAGGAATCTCCATCCCTTATAACGCCTCAGGGCAACACCGACCGGACCGGGTAAAAAATAAATTAAAGGTCAGGCGGAGTAACACAACAAAAAACATCACATTGGAGCAGAATAACAATGAGTATTTCCTTGAAGAAGTCAGGGATGCTGAAGCTTGGTCTGAGCCTGGTGGCTATGACCGTCGCAGCAGGCGTACAGGCAAAAACCCTGGTCTACTGTTCTGAAGGCTCGCCGGAAGGCTTTAACCCACAGCTCTTTACTTCTGGTACGACGTACGACGCCAGCTCTGTACCAATCTATAACCGTCTGGTTGAATTCAAAATCGGTACCACGGAAGTTATTCCGGGTCTGGCTGAGAAGTGGGAAGTCAGCGAAGACGGTAAAACCTATACCTTCCACCTGCGTCAGGGCGTGAAGTGGCAGGACAGCAAAGATTTCAAACCGACGCGTGAACTGAATGCCGACGACGTGGTGTTCTCCTTCGACCGTCAGAAAAATGCCCAGAACCCGTATCACAAAGTTTCTGGTGGCAGCTATGAGTACTTCGAAGGGATGGGTCTGCCAGACCTGATCAGCGAAATCAAAAAAGTGGACGACAACACCGTTCAGTTCGTCCTGAGCCGTCCGGAAGCGCCATTCCTGGCTGACCTGGCCATGGACTTCGCCTCTATTCTGTCAAAAGAATATGCGGACAACATGCTGAAAGCCGGTACGCCGGAGAAAGTGGATCTGAACCCAATCGGTACCGGTCCATTCCAGATGCAGCAGTACCAGAAAGACTCCCGTATTCTGTACAAAGCGTTCGAAGGTTACTGGGGCACCAAGCCGCAGATCGACCGTCTGGTCTTCTCCATCACGCCTGATGCCTCCGTGCGTTACGCCAAACTGCAGAAGAACGAGTGCCAGGTGATGCCGTACCCGAACCCGGCTGATATCGCGCGCATGAAGCAGGACAAGAACATCACTCTGCACGAGCAGGCGGGCCTGAACGTCGGCTATCTCTCCTTCAATACCGAAAAGAAACCGTTTGATGACGTGAAAGTTCGTCAGGCGCTGACTTACGCGGTGAACAAAGATGCGATCATCAAGGCCGTTTATCAGGGCGCTGGCGTTGCCGCGAAGAACCTGATCCCACCAACCATGTGGGGCTACAACGACGACGTTAAGGATTACACCTATGACGTTGAGAAAGCGAAAGCACTGCTGAAAGAAGCGGGCCAGGATAAAGGCTTTACCGTTGAGCTGTGGGCGATGCCGGTACAGCGTCCTTACAACCCGAACGCGCGCCGTATGGCCGAGATGGTTCAGGCTGATTGGGCAAAAATCGGCGTTCAGGCCAAGATCGTGACCTACGAGTGGGGCGAGTACCTGAAGCGTGCTAAAGCAGGTGAGCACCAGGCAGTGATGATGGGCTGGACCGGTGACAATGGGGATCCAGATAACTTCTTCGCGACCCTGTTCAGCTGTGATGCAGCCAAACAAGGTTCTAACTACTCTCGCTGGTGCTACAAGCCGTTTGAAGATCTGATTCAGCCGGCACGTGCCACCGACGACCACAACAAGCGTATCGAACTGTACAAACAGGCTCAGGTTGTGATGCATGACCAGGCGCCAGCGCTGATCGTGGCTCACTCCACCGTGTACGAGCCAGTGCGTAAAGAAGTTAAAGGCTATGTGGTTGATCCACTGGGCAAACACCACTTCGAAAACGTTTCTGTTGAATAATTAAAAGCAATGCCAGGCGGCGCTGCGCTTGCACTGGCCTACGGTATGTAGGCCGGGTAAGCGTAGCGCCACCCGGCAGCAGTGCTTTATTCCCTCTCTGAAAGGGGAGGGAATAAGATTTGTGAGCAATACAGACGTCGCGCCTCCAGGCGTACGTCATTAGAGAGAATCCGGGTTATGTTGCAGTTCATCCTCCGACGTCTGGGACTTGTTATCCCCACGTTTATCGGTATCACCCTTCTCACCTTTGCCTTCGTCCATATGATCCCCGGTGACCCGGTAATGATTATGGCGGGCGAGCGTGGAATTTCTCCTGAACGTCATGCACAACTGTTGGCTGAACTGGGGCTGGATAAGCCTATGTGGCAGCAGTATCTCCACTATATCTGGGGCGTGCTGCATGGTGATTTGGGTATTTCGCTGAAAAGCCGTCTGCCGGTGTGGGAAGAGTTCGTTCCGCGCTTTCAGGCTACGCTTGAGCTTGGCGTCTGCGCCATGATTTTTGCCGTCGCCGTGGGTATTCCGGTGGGCGTGCTGGCTGCGGTGAAACGTGGCTCTATCTTTGACCATACGGCCGTTGGCCTGGCGCTGACCGGCTACTCAATGCCTATCTTCTGGTGGGGCATGATGCTGATTATGCTGGTGTCGGTGCAGTGGAACCTGACCCCCGTCTCGGGACGCGTCAGCGACATGGTCTTCCTCGACGATTCCAACCCGCTGACCGGCTTTATGCTGATCGACACGGCCATCTGGGGCGAAGAGGGCAACTTTATCGATGCGCTGGCGCACATGATCCTCCCGGCCATGGTGCTCGGAACGATCCCACTGGCGGTTATCGTGCGTATGACCCGTTCGTCAATGCTGGAAGTGCTGGGCGAGGATTACATCCGTACCGCCCGTGCCAAAGGTCTGACCCGCATGCGGGTGATCATCGTCCATGCCCTGCGTAACGCCATGCTCCCGGTAGTGACCGTTATCGGGCTGCAGGTGGGGACGTTGCTGGCAGGGGCGATCCTGACCGAAACCATCTTCTCCTGGCCGGGTCTGGGACGCTGGCTAATTGACGCGCTGCAACGCCGTGATTATCCGGTGGTGCAGGGCGGTGTACTGCTGGTGGCGACGATGATTATCCTCGTCAACCTGCTGGTCGATTTGCTGTACGGCGTGGTGAACCCGCGTATTCGTCATAAGAAGTAAGGGGCCATCATGTCACACGTTTCTGAAAATAAAGTGGTCGCTGCACCGGTGCCAATGACGCCGCTGCAGGAGTTCTGGCACTACTTCAAACGCAACAAAGGCGCAGTCGTCGGGCTGGCGTATGTTGTCATCATGATCTTGATCGCGGTGTTCGCGAACTTTCTTGCGCCGTACAACCCGGCGGAGCAGTTCCGTGATGCGCTGCTTGCGCCACCTGCATGGCAGGACGGCGGTACCCTGTCGCATCTGCTGGGTACAGACGATGTAGGCCGCGATGTGCTGTCTCGTCTGATGTACGGCGCGCGTCTGTCGCTGCTGGTGGGCTGTCTGGTGGTGGTACTGTCGCTGATCATGGGCGTGGTGCTCGGTCTGGTGGCGGGCTACTTCGGCGGTCTGGTTGATAACATCATTATGCGTGTTGTCGACATCATGCTGGCGCTGCCAAGCCTGCTGCTGGCTTTGGTGCTGGTGGCGGTCTTTGGGCCATCCATCGGCAACGCCGCCCTTGCCCTGACGTTTGTTGCGCTACCGCACTATGTGCGCTTAACCCGTGCGGCCGTACTGGTCGAGGTTAACCGCGACTATGTGACCGCTTCCCGCGTAGCGGGTGCGGGGGCAATGCGTCAGATGTTCGTCAACATTCTTCCAAACTGCCTTGCGCCGCTGATTGTTCAGGCGTCGCTCGGTTTCTCTAACGCCATTCTCGATATGGCTGCTCTTGGCTTCCTTGGCATGGGTGCGCAACCGCCAACACCGGAGTGGGGCACCATGCTCTCCGACGTGTTGCAGTTCGCGCAGAGCGCCTGGTGGGTCGTGACCTTCCCGGGTCTGGCGATCCTGCTGACGGTGCTGGCATTTAACCTGATGGGTGATGGTCTGCGTGATGCACTTGATCCCAAACTGAAGCAGTAAGAGGCACGAGATGGCGTTATTAAATGTAGATAAATTATCGGTGCACTTCGGTGAAGTGGGCTCCGAGTTTCGCGCCGTAGATCGGGTTAGCTACAGCGTAAATCAGGGTGAAGTGGTTGGCATTGTCGGTGAGTCAGGTTCCGGTAAATCGGTAAGCTCGCTGGCGATCATGGGGCTGATTGATTACCCCGGCCGCGTAATGGCGGAAAGCCTGGAGTTCAACGGCCAGGATCTGAAGCGTATCTCTGAAAAAGAGCGTCGCAACCTGGTTGGCGCCGAAGTGGCGATGATCTTCCAGGACCCGATGACCAGCCTTAACCCGTGCTACACCGTCGGTTTCCAGATCATGGAAGCGATTAAGGTGCATCAGGGTGGGAATAAGCAAACCCGTCGTCAGCGGGCAATTGACCTGTTGAACCAGGTAGGTATTCCCGATCCGGCCTCGCGTCTGGATGTGTATCCGCACCAGCTGTCCGGTGGGATGAGCCAGCGCGTGATGATCGCCATGGCCATTGCCTGTCGTCCGAAGCTGCTGATTGCCGACGAACCGACGACTGCGCTGGATGTGACCATTCAGGCGCAGATCATCGAGCTGCTGCTGGAGCTGCAGCAGAAAGAGAACATGGCGCTGATCCTGATCACCCATGACCTGGCGTTAGTGGCCGAAGCAGCGCACAAAATTATCGTGATGTACGCCGGACAGGTGGTTGAAACCGGCAACTCGCACGATATCTTCCGCGCGCCGCGTCATCCGTATACCCAGGCCCTGCTGCGCGCCCTGCCGGAGTTTGCTCAGGACAAGGCGCGTCTGGCGTCACTGCCGGGCGTGGTACCGGGTAAATATGACCGCCCGACCGGCTGTCTGCTGAACCCGCGCTGCCCGTATGCCACGGACAAATGCCGTATCGATGAGCCGGATCTCTATACCCTCAGCGATGGCCGCCAGTCTAAATGCCACTACCCACTCGATGACGCCGGGAGGCCCACACTATGAGTACGCAAGAGGCCACCCTGCAACAGCCGCTGTTGCAGGCTATCGACCTGAAAAAACACTACCCGGTGAAGAAGGGGCTGTTTGCTCCGGAACGCCTGGTGAAAGCGCTGGATGGCGTCTCCTTTACCCTGGAGCGCGGCAAAACGCTGGCGGTGGTGGGGGAGTCCGGCTGCGGGAAATCCACCCTCGGCCGTCTGCTGACCATGATTGAAACCCCGACCGGGGGCGAGCTGTACTATCAGGGGCAGGATCTGCTCAAGCACGATCCCGACGCGCAGAAGCTGCGTCGCCAGAAAATCCAGATTGTGTTCCAGAACCCGTACGGTTCTCTGAACCCACGTAAGAAAGTGGGACAGATTCTGGAGGAGCCGCTGCAGATCAACTCCACGTTGAGCAAAGAGCAGCGTCGCGAGAAGGCGCTGGCGATGATGGCGAAAGTGGGGCTCAAGACCGAGCACTACGATCGTTATCCGCATATGTTCTCCGGCGGCCAGCGTCAGCGTATCGCTATCGCCCGTGGTCTGATGCTCGACCCGGATGTGGTGATCGCCGATGAACCGGTCTCCGCACTCGACGTTTCCGTCCGTGCACAGGTACTGAACCTGATGATGGATCTGCAGCAGGATTTAGGCCTGTCGTACGTCTTCATCTCCCATGACCTGTCGGTGGTGGAGCACATCGCTGATGAAGTGATGGTGATGTATCTGGGACGCTGTGTGGAGAAGGGGACGAAAGACCAGATCTTTAATAACCCGCGCCACCCTTATACCCAGGCGTTGCTCTCTGCGACACCGCGTCTGAATCCGGATGAACGTCGGGAGCGTATTAAGCTCACCGGTGAGCTGCCGAGCCCGCTCAACCCACCGCCGGGCTGTGCCTTCAACGCCCGCTGCCGTCGTCGCTTTGGGCCGTGCACCCAGCTGCAACCGCAGTTAAAAGACTACGGCGGTCAACTGGTGGCCTGCTTTGCGGTCGATCAGGATGAAAACGGCGAGAAGCCCCAGGCGTAAGCCATAAAAAAACCGGCGATAATCGCCGGTTTTTTATTGGGATGATGAAAGACTATTTTCGTAAACGCACATGGTCGACAGCGTGTTTCTCACTCTTGGTGAGGATCAGGCTGGCGCGTTCGCGGGTCGGCAGGATGTTCTCTTTCAGGTTCACGTAGTTGATCTCATTCCACAGCGAGGTGGCTACATTAATAGCCTCTTCTTTCGAGAGCTGGGCGTAGTTATGGAAGTAAGAGTCCGGATCGGTGAACGCCCCTTCGCGGAACTTCAGGAAGCGGTTGATATACCAGTTCTGCAGCAGATCTTCCGGCGCATCCACATAGATAGAGAAATCAACAAAGTCAGACACAAATACATGATGCGGATCGTGAGGATAATCCATTCCGCTCTGCAGAACGTTTAACCCTTCCAGAATCAGGATGTCCGGCTGCACCACCGTTTTATCCCCATCAGGGATACGGTCGTAAATCAGGTGTGAATAGACCGGGGCCGTCACGTTCGGCACGCCGGATTTCAGATCCGACACGAATTTCACCAGACGGTGCATATCATAAGAGAGGGGGAAGCCCTTCTTCTTCATCAGACCGCGTTCTTTTAACACCTCGTTCGGATGCAGAAAGCCGTCGGTGGTGATCAGCTCCACGCTGCGATGTTCCGGCCAGCGACTCAGGAGCGCCTGCAGAACACGCGCGGTGGTGCTTTTACCCACGGCGACGCTACCGGCAATACTGATGATATAAGGAATGCGCTGCCCGTTAGTACCGAGGAACTGCTCCAGTACGGCCTGCCGGCGAAGGTTGGAACTGATATAGAAATTCAGCAAACGCGATAGAGGCAAATATATTTCGGCCACTTCTTCAAGCGACAGGTCTTCGTTTATCCCTTTTAACCGTGCGATTTCGCCTTCCGTTAAGGTCATAGGAACGGAGTCACGCAGAGCAGCCCACTGGCTGCGGCTAAACTGGAGATAAGGCGTCATTAACGTTTGCTCTTTTTTGCTCATAAGCATGCTTGAGTGAGGCGTCTATCCCACATCAGAGGCTAGCCATGCGGGGGAAGGCACATCACATAATAGTTAATTTTGGACAATGCGCAGGAGGTTAACACCAGATGAGCCGAATAATAAGAAAAAATATGGCCCAGTGTTGCGTTAAGCGGGAATCGTCACAGACCGGGTTTGCCCCCTTTTCAGGGCGGTAAATGCTGAATATTTGCCCGCATTTGCCTGGAATTACAGCGTTATTCGCTCTCCTCGCACAAAATGTGAGCGAAAGAACGATTTATGCAAATTTTTAGTTGCATGAACCCGCGGGTCTCCCTAAAATGCGCGCTACTTGATGCCGACTTAGCTCAGTAGGTAGAGCAACTGACTTGTAATCAGTAGGTCACCAGTTCGATTCCGGTAGTCGGCACCATCAAGTCCGGTGGGGTTCCCGAGCGGCCAAAGGGAGCAGACTGTAAATCTGCCGTCACAGACTTCGAAGGTTCGAATCCTTCCCCCACCACCACTTTCTGGCAGCGTTAACGCCGCCGGAGCTGGTTGAAAAAATTAGCCAGCTCGAACTTAAAAAGAGAGAAATCTCTTTTTTTGTTACAGAAAGAACTGGGTAGCCGAGTTTCAGGATGCGGGCATCGTATAATGGCTATTACCTCAGCCTTCCAAGCTGATGATGCGGGTTCGATTCCCGCTGCCCGCTCCAATACGTGCTGATATGGCTCAGTTGGTAGAGCGCACCCTTGGTAAGGGTGAGGTCCCCAGTTCGACTCTGGGTATCAGCACCACTTCACTTCTCCCTCCCGTTTCTCTCTGTTTCAATTTAAATGAATTCAACAGTTCAGGCATTTCGCCTGGTTGATGTGGTGATATCACCGATTTATCCGTGTCTTAGAGGGACAATCGATGTCTAAAGAAAAGTTTGAACGTACAAAACCGCACGTTAACGTCGGTACTATCGGCCACGTTGACCATGGTAAAACAACGCTGACCGCTGCAATCACTACCGTTCTGGCAAAAACCTACGGTGGTTCTGCTCGCGCATTCGATCAGATCGATAACGCACCAGAAGAAAAAGCTCGTGGTATCACCATCAACACTTCCCACGTTGAATATGACACCCCGACTCGCCACTACGCACACGTAGACTGCCCGGGCCACGCCGACTATGTTAAAAACATGATCACCGGTGCTGCGCAGATGGACGGTGCGATCCTGGTTGTTGCTGCGACTGACGGCCCTATGCCTCAGACCCGTGAGCACATCCTGCTGGGTCGTCAGGTAGGCGTTCCTTTCATCATCGTGTTCCTGAACAAATGCGACATGGTTGATGACGAAGAGCTGCTGGAACTGGTTGAGATGGAAGTTCGTGAACTTCTGTCCCAGTACGACTTCCCGGGCGACGACACCCCAATCGTTCGTGGTTCTGCACTGAAAGCGCTGGAAGGCGAAGCACAGTGGGAAGAGAAAATCATCGAACTGGCTGGCTACCTGGATTCTTACATCCCAGAGCCAGAGCGTGCGATTGACAAGCCGTTCCTGCTGCCTATCGAAGACGTATTCTCTATCTCCGGCCGTGGTACTGTTGTTACCGGTCGTGTAGAGCGCGGCATCATCAAAGTGGGTGAAGAAGTTGAAATCGTTGGTATCAAAGATACTGCGAAATCAACCTGTACCGGCGTTGAAATGTTCCGCAAACTGCTGGACGAAGGTCGTGCAGGCGAGAACTGCGGCGTTCTGCTGCGTGGTATCAAGCGTGAAGAGATCCAGCGTGGCCAGGTTCTGGCTAAGCCAGGCTCTATCAAGCCACACACCAAGTTCGAATCTGAAGTGTACATCCTGTCCAAAGACGAAGGCGGCCGTCATACTCCGTTCTTCAAAGGCTACCGTCCACAGTTCTACTTCCGTACTACTGACGTGACCGGTACCATCGAACTGCCAGAAGGCGTTGAGATGGTAATGCCAGGCGACAACATCAAGATGGTTGTTACCCTGATCCACCCAATCGCGATGGATGACGGTCTGCGTTTCGCAATCCGTGAAGGTGGCCGTACCGTTGGTGCGGGCGTTGTTGCTAAAGTTCTCGGCTAATTGCTGATAACATTTGACGCAATGCGCATGAAAAGGGCATCATTTGATGCCCTTTTTGCACGCTTTCGAACCAGAACCTGGCTCATCAGTGATTTTATTTGTCATAATCATTGCTGAGACAGGCTCTGAAGAGGGCGTTTTTAGTCCGAAACGCAACAGAGCATTTCGGTTTGGTTCGCCTCGCTATCGCGGGGTGAAAATGTTTGTAGAATACTTCTGACAGGTTGGTTTATGAGTGCGAATACCGAAGCTCAAGGGAGCGGGCGCGGCCTGGAAGCGATGAAATGGGTAGTAGTAGCCGTATTGTTGATCGTAGCAATCGTGGGCAACTACCTGTATCGCGACATGATGCTGCCGCTACGCGCGCTGGCAGTGGTAATTCTGATTGCTGCAGCGGGTGGTGTCGCGCTGTTGACGACCAAAGGTAAAGCGACCGTTGCTTTTGCCCGCGAAGCGAGAACCGAAGTCCGTAAGGTCATTTGGCCGACTCGCCAGGAAACATTGCACACCACGCTGATTGTAGCTGCGGTTACCGCTGTAATGTCACTGATCCTGTGGGGACTGGATGGTATTCTGGTTCGCCTGGTATCCTTTATCACTGGCCTGAGGTTCTGAGATGTCTGAAGCCCCTAAAAAGCGCTGGTACGTCGTTCAGGCGTTTTCCGGTTTTGAAGGCCGCGTAGCTACGTCGCTGCGTGAGCATATCAAATTACACAATATGGAAGAGTTGTTTGGCGATGTTATGGTTCCGACCGAAGAAGTGGTCGAGATCCGTGGCGGCCAGCGTCGCAAAAGCGAACGCAAATTCTTCCCGGGTTACGTGCTTGTTCAGATGGTGATGAACGATGCAAGCTGGCACTTAGTGCGCAGCGTACCGCGCGTAATGGGCTTTATCGGCGGCACGTCTGACCGTCCGGCGCCAATCAGCGATAAAGAAGTTGATGCGATTATGAACCGCCTGCAGCAGGTTGGGGATAAGCCGCGTCCGAAAACGCTGTTTGAACCGGGTGAAATGGTTCGTGTTAATGACGGTCCGTTTGCTGACTTTAACGGCGTGGTTGAAGAAGTGGACTACGAGAAGTCCCGCCTGAAAGTTTCCGTTTCTATCTTCGGTCGTGCGACCCCGGTAGAGCTGGACTTTGCCCAGGTAGAAAAAGCCTAAGCAGCGATCAAAAAAGCGACGATTTAATCGTTGCACAGGGCGCGAGATTGGAATACAATTTCGCGCCTTTTGTTTTTATGGGCCCCGGCCTGTAAAACGATTTTTATTCACGGGGAGCCTCCTTGAGGCGCTATTACCCAATCAGAGGATTTTAGAATGGCTAAGAAAGTACAAGCCTACGTCAAGCTGCAGGTTGCAGCTGGTATGGCGAACCCAAGTCCACCAGTTGGTCCAGCTCTGGGTCAGCAAGGTGTGAACATCATGGAATTCTGTAAAGCGTTCAACGCCAAAACCGAATCCCTGGAAAAAGGTCTGCCAATCCCAGTCGTAATCACTGTTTACGCTGACCGTTCTTTCACTTTCGTTACCAAGACCCCGCCGGCAGCAGTACTGCTGAAAAAAGCGGCTGGTATCAAGTCTGGTTCCGGTAAGCCGAACAAAGATAAAGTTGGTAAAATTTCCCGCGCTCAGCTGCAGGAAATCGCGCAGACCAAAGCTGCCGACATGACTGGTTCCGACGTTGAAGCGATGACTCGCTCCATCGAAGGTACTGCACGTTCCATGGGCCTGGTAGTGGAGGACTAAGAAATGGCTAAACTGACCAAGCGCATGTCCGTGATCCGTGACAAAGTTGATGCGACCAAACAGTACGACATCAACGAAGCTATCGCTCTGCTGAAAGAACTGGCTACCGCTAAGTTCGTTGAAAGCGTTGACGTTGCTGTTAACCTGGGCATCGATGCTCGTAAATCCGATCAGAACGTTCGTGGCGCAACTGTACTGCCACACGGTACTGGCCGTTCCGTACGCGTAGCTGTATTTGCTCAGGGTGCAAACGCTGAAGCTGCTAAAGCTGCCGGCGCTGAACTGGTAGGTATGGAAGATCTGGCTGATCAGATCAAGAAAGGCGAAATGAACTTTGACGTTGTTATTGCTTCCCCGGATGCAATGCGCGTTGTTGGCCAACTCGGCCAGGTTCTGGGTCCACGCGGCCTGATGCCAAACCCGAAAGTTGGTACTGTAACTCCTAACGTTGCTGAAGCAGTTAAGAACGCTAAAGCAGGTCAGGTTCGTTATCGTAACGACAAAAACGGCATCATCCACACCACCATCGGTAAAGTGGACTTTGACGCTGACAAACTGAAAGAAAACCTGGAATCTCTGCTGGTTGCGCTGAAAAAAGCAAAACCAACTCAGGCGAAAGGCGTGTACATCAAGAAAGTTAGCATCTCCACCACCATGGGTGCAGGTGTTGCAGTTGACCAGGCTGGCCTGAGCGCTGCTGCAAACTAATGCCTTTACGTGGGCGGTGGATTTGTCTACAATCTTACCCCCACGTTTGCTAACAATAGTTAGCGGCTAAAAGATTTGTTCGTTGGAGCCTGGCCTAATCCAGGCCTCCGTCGAAGACCGCAGGTGTTTCGCAAGAGACTTAATCCCCTGCGTAGACGGTGACAGAACGCTAAGATTATTTTTGGATACTCTGGCTTGTTTCTGCTCACCGTATTAAGACGCTCTTTCCGTTGGACTGAGTGAAGTGAGTTCCGGAACATGAGTTCCGGCAAACATCCAGGAGCAAAGCTAATGGCTTTAAATCTTCAAGACAAACAAGCGATTGTTGCTGAAGTCAGCGAAGTAGCCAAAGGCGCGCTGTCTGCAGTAGTTGCGGATTCCCGTGGCGTTACTGTAGATAAAATGACTGAACTGCGTAAAGCAGGTCGTGAAGCTGGCGTTTACATGCGTGTTGTTCGTAACACCCTGCTGCGCCGCGTAGTTGAAGGTACTCAGTTCGAGTGCCTGAAAGACACGTTTGTTGGTCCAACCTTGATTGCATATTCTCTGGAACACCCGGGCGCTGCTGCTCGTCTGTTCAAAGATTTCGCGAAAGCGAATGCAAAATTTGAGGTTAAAGCTGCAGCCTTTGAAGGTGAGTTGATCCCGGCATCGCAAATCGATCGCCTGGCAACCCTGCCGACCTACGAAGAAGCAATTGCACGCCTGATGGCAACCATGAAAGAAGCTTCGGCTGGCAAACTGGTTCGCACTCTGGCTGCTGTTCGCGATGCGAAAGAAGCTGCTTAATAGCAGTCATCTTTATCAAGTATTCGCTTACGTATAAACTTATTCTGATTTTCAGGAACAATTTAAATGTCTATCACTAAAGATCAAATCATTGAAGCAGTTGCAGCTATGTCCGTAATGGACGTTGTAGAACTGATCTCTGCAATGGAAGAAAAATTCGGTGTTTCCGCTGCTGCTGCTGTAGCTGTAGCTGCTGGCCCGGCTGAAGTAGCTGAAGAAAAAACTGAATTCGACGTAATTCTGAAAGCTGCTGGCGCTAACAAAGTTGCCGTAATCAAAGCAGTACGTTCTGCAACTGGCCTGGGTCTGAAAGAAGCTAAAGACCTGGTAGAATCTGCTCCAGCTGCGCTGAAAGAAGGCGTGAGCAAAGATGACGCAGAAGCACTGAAAAAATCTCTGGAAGAAGCTGGCGCTGAAGTTGAAGTTAAATAAGCCAACCCTTCCGGTTGCAGCCTGAGAAATTAGGCTGATGGCTGGTGACTTTTAGTCACCAGCCTTTTTGCGCTGTAAGGCGCCAGTAGCGTTTCACACTGTTTGACTGCTGGCTGTCCTGACAATGCTTGTTTCTATCGACGACTTAATATACTGCGACAGGGTGCTCGCTCTGGGTAAATCGCAATGAAATGGTTTAAGCGTGATAGCAACAGGCATTGCGGAAAGTGTTCGATTTTCCGATCAACAAAATGGTGTTGCACAAACTGTCCGTCAATGGACAGATGCGTCGACTTGTCAGCGAGCTGAGGAACCCTATGGTTTACTCCTATACCGAGAAAAAACGTATTCGTAAGGATTTTGGTAAACGTCCACAAGTTCTGGACATTCCATATCTCCTTTCTATCCAGCTTGACTCGTTCCAGAAGTTTATCGAGCAAGATCCTGAAGGGCAGTACGGTCTGGAAGCCGCCTTCCGTTCCGTGTTCCCAATTAAGAGCTACAGCGGTAATTCCGAGCTGCAATACGTCAGCTACCGCCTTGGCGAACCGGTATTTGACGTTCAGGAATGTCAAATCCGTGGCGTGACCTACTCGGCACCGCTGCGCGTTAAGCTGCGTCTGGTGATCTACGAGCGCGAAGCGCCGGAAGGCACCGTTAAAGACATTAAAGAACAAGAAGTCTACATGGGCGAAATTCCGCTCATGACCGACAACGGTACTTTCGTAATCAACGGTACTGAGCGTGTTATCGTTTCCCAGCTGCACCGTAGCCCGGGCGTCTTCTTCGACAGCGATAAAGGTAAAACGCACTCATCCGGTAAAGTACTGTATAACGCACGTATCATTCCTTACCGTGGTTCCTGGCTGGACTTCGAGTTCGATCCGAAAGACAACCTGTTTGTCCGTATCGACCGTCGTCGTAAACTGCCTGCGACCATCATTCTGCGTGCTCTGCAATACACCACTGAGCAGATTCTTGATCTGTTCTTTGAGAAAGTTGTCTTTGAAATTCGCGACAACAAGCTGCAAATGGAGCTGGTGCCTGAGCGTCTGCGTGGTGATACCGCGTCGTTCGACATCGAAGCCGACGGCAAAGTGTATGTGGAAAAAGGCCGCCGTATTACCGCGCGCCACATCCGTCAGCTGGAAAAAGATGATATCAAACACATCGAAGTCCCGGTTGAATACATTGCTGGAAAAGTAGCTGCAAAAGATTACGTTGATGCATCCACTGGCGAGCTGATCTGCCCGGCTAACATGGAGCTGAGCCTGGATCTGCTGGCTAAGCTGAGCCAGTCTGGCCACAAGCGTATCGAAACGCTGTTCACTAACGATCTGGACCACGGTCCATACATGTCGGAAACGATTCGCGTCGACCCGACCACCGATCGTCTGAGCGCGCTGGTAGAAATCTACCGCATGATGCGTCCTGGTGAGCCACCAACTCGCGAAGCGGCTGAAAGCCTGTTTGAGAACCTGTTCTTCTCCGAAGACCGCTACGATCTCTCCGCGGTTGGTCGTATGAAGTTCAACCGTTCTCTGCTGCGTGATGCGATCGAAGGTTCAGGAATCCTGAGCAAAGAAGACATCATCGAAGTGATGAAGAAGCTCATCGATATCCGTAACGGCAAAGGCGAAGTGGACGATATCGACCACCTCGGCAACCGTCGTATCCGTTCCGTAGGCGAAATGGCGGAAAACCAGTTCCGCGTTGGCCTCGTGCGTGTAGAGCGTGCGGTGAAAGAGCGTCTGTCTCTGGGCGATCTGGATACCCTGATGCCTCAGGATATGATCAACGCCAAGCCGATCTCCGCAGCAGTGAAAGAGTTCTTTGGTTCCAGCCAGCTGTCTCAGTTTATGGACCAGAACAACCCGCTGTCTGAGATCACGCACAAGCGTCGTATCTCTGCCCTCGGCCCAGGCGGTCTGACCCGTGAACGTGCAGGCTTTGAAGTTCGAGACGTACACCCGACTCACTACGGTCGCGTATGTCCTATCGAAACGCCTGAAGGTCCAAACATCGGTCTGATCAACTCCCTGTCCGTGTACGCACAGACTAACGAATACGGTTTCCTTGAGACCCCGTATCGTAAAGTGACTGACGGTGTTGTAACCGACGAAATTCACTACCTGTCTGCTATCGAAGAAGGTAACTACGTCATCGCTCAGGCGAACTCCAACCTGGATGACGAAGGCCACTTTGAAGAAGACCTGGTAACCTGCCGTAGCAAAGGTGAATCGAGCTTGTTCAGTCGTGACCAGGTTGACTACATGGACGTTTCCACCCAACAGGTGGTTTCCGTCGGTGCGTCCCTGATCCCGTTCCTGGAACACGATGACGCCAACCGTGCATTGATGGGTGCGAACATGCAACGTCAGGCGGTTCCAACTCTGCGCGCTGATAAGCCGCTGGTTGGTACCGGTATGGAACGTGCTGTTGCCGTTGACTCCGGTGTTACTGCAGTTGCTAAACGTGGCGGTACTGTTCAGTACGTCGATGCTTCCCGTATCGTTATCAAAGTTAACGAAGACGAGATGCATGCAGGCGAAGCGGGTATCGACATCTATAACCTGACCAAGTACACCCGTTCTAACCAGAACACCTGTATCAACCAGATGCCATGTGTTTCTCTGGGTGAGCCAATTGAGCGCGGCGACGTGCTGGCTGACGGTCCGTCCACCGACCTCGGTGAACTGGCGCTCGGTCAGAACATGCGCGTAGCGTTCATGCCGTGGAATGGTTACAACTTCGAAGACTCCATCCTCGTCTCCGAGCGTGTGGTTCAGGAAGATCGTTTCACTACTATTCACATCCAGGAACTGGCATGTGTGTCCCGTGACACCAAGCTGGGGCCAGAAGAGATCACCGCTGACATCCCGAACGTGGGTGAAGCTGCGCTCTCCAAACTGGATGAATCCGGTATCGTCTACATCGGTGCAGAAGTGACCGGCGGCGACATTCTGGTTGGTAAGGTTACGCCGAAAGGTGAAACCCAGCTGACGCCAGAAGAGAAACTGCTGCGCGCGATCTTCGGTGAGAAAGCGTCTGACGTTAAAGACTCTTCTCTGCGTGTGCCGAACGGTGTTTCCGGTACGGTTATTGACGTTCAGGTCTTTACTCGCGATGGCGTAGAAAAAGACAAACGTGCGCTGGAAATCGAAGAGATGCAACTGAAGCAGGCTAAGAAAGACCTGTCTGAAGAGCTGCAGATCCTCGAAGCTGGCCTGTTTAGTCGTATCTACGCGGTGCTGGTTGCCGGTGGTGTTGAAGCTGAGAAGCTCGACAAACTGCCACGCGACCGCTGGCTGGAACTGGGCCTGGCCGACGAAGAGAAACAAAATCAGCTGGAACAGCTGGCTGAGCAGTACGACGAACTGAAACACGAGTTCGAGAAAAAACTCGAAGCGAAACGCCGTAAAATTACTCAGGGCGACGATCTGGCACCAGGCGTGCTGAAGATTGTTAAGGTTTATCTGGCCGTTAAACGTCAGATCCAGCCTGGTGATAAGATGGCAGGTCGTCACGGTAACAAGGGTGTTATCTCTAAGATCAACCCGATCGAAGATATGCCGCACGATGCTAACGGTACGCCGGTAGATATCGTACTGAACCCGCTGGGCGTACCGTCTCGTATGAACATTGGTCAGATCCTCGAAACTCACCTGGGTATGGCTGCGAAAGGTATCGGCGATAAGATCAACGCCATGCTGAAGCAGCAGGAAGAAGTCGCGAAACTGCGCGAATTCATCCAGCGTGCGTACGATCTGGGTACTGATGTTCGTCAGAAAGTCGACCTGAACACCTTCAGCGATGAAGAAGTGCTGCGTCTGGCTGAGAACCTGAAAAAAGGTATGCCAATCGCAACGCCAGTCTTCGATGGTGCGAAAGAGTCTGAAATCAAGGAACTGTTACAGCTGGGTGGCCTGCCAAGTTCTGGTCAGATCACACTGTTCGACGGTCGTACCGGTGAGCAGTTCGAGCGCCAGGTAACCGTGGGTTACATGTACATGCTGAAACTGAACCACCTGGTTGATGACAAGATGCACGCGCGTTCTACCGGTTCTTACAGCCTGGTTACTCAGCAGCCGCTGGGTGGTAAGGCGCAGTTCGGTGGTCAGCGCTTCGGGGAGATGGAAGTGTGGGCGCTGGAAGCATATGGCGCAGCATACACCCTGCAGGAAATGCTCACCGTTAAGTCTGATGACGTGAACGGTCGTACCAAGATGTATAAAAACATCGTGGACGGCAACCATCAGATGGAACCGGGCATGCCAGAGTCCTTCAACGTACTGTTGAAAGAGATTCGTTCGCTGGGTATCAACATCGAACTGGAAGACGAGTAACTCTCGCTCAAACAGGTCACTGGTGCCGGAGTAGTTTCCGGCACCAGATTGTGCTAACTCCGACGGGAGCAAATCCGTGAAAGACTTATTAAAGTTTCTGAAAGCGCAAACTAAAACCGAAGAGTTTGATGCGATCAAAATTGCTCTGGCCTCGCCAGACATGATCCGTTCATGGTCTTTTGGTGAAGTTAAAAAGCCAGAAACCATCAACTACCGTACGTTCAAACCTGAGCGTGACGGCCTTTTCTGTGCGCGTATTTTCGGGCCAGTAAAAGATTACGAGTGCCTGTGCGGTAAGTACAAGCGCCTGAAACACCGTGGTGTGATCTGTGAGAAGTGCGGCGTTGAAGTGACCCAGACTAAAGTGCGTCGTGAGCGCATGGGCCACATTGAGCTGGCGTCTCCGACTGCCCACATCTGGTTCCTGAAATCTCTGCCGTCCCGTATCGGTCTGCTGCTGGATATGCCGCTGCGCGATATCGAACGTGTTCTGTACTTCGAATCTTATGTCGTTATCGAAGGCGGCATGACCAATCTGGAACGTAACCAGATCCTGACCGAAGAACAGTATCTCGACGCGCTGGAAGAGTTCGGTGACGAATTCGACGCGAAGATGGGTGCGGAAGCGATCCAGGCCCTGCTGAAGAGCATGGATCTGGAGCAAGAGTGTGAAACTCTGCGTGAAGAGCTGAACGAAACCAACTCCGAAACCAAGCGTAAAAAGCTGACCAAGCGTATCAAACTGCTGGAAGCGTTCGTTCAGTCTGGTAACAAACCAGAGTGGATGATCCTGACCGTTCTGCCGGTTCTGCCGCCAGATCTGCGTCCGCTGGTACCGCTGGATGGTGGTCGTTTCGCGACATCTGACCTGAACGATCTGTATCGTCGCGTCATTAACCGTAACAACCGTCTGAAGCGTCTGCTGGATCTGGCTGCGCCAGATATCATCGTACGCAACGAAAAACGTATGCTGCAGGAAGCGGTAGATGCCCTGCTGGATAACGGTCGTCGCGGTCGTGCGATCACCGGTTCTAACAAGCGTCCTCTGAAATCTTTGGCCGACATGATCAAAGGTAAACAGGGTCGTTTCCGTCAGAACCTGCTCGGTAAGCGTGTTGACTACTCCGGTCGTTCTGTAATCACCGTAGGTCCATACCTGCGTCTGCATCAGTGCGGTCTGCCGAAGAAAATGGCACTGGAGCTGTTCAAACCGTTCATTTACGGCAAGCTGGAACTGCGTGGCCTGGCCACCACCATCAAAGCCGCGAAGAAAATGGTTGAGCGTGAAGAAGCTGTCGTTTGGGATATCCTGGACGAAGTTATCCGCGAACACCCGGTACTGCTGAACCGTGCACCAACCCTGCACCGTCTGGGTATCCAGGCCTTTGAGCCAGTACTGATCGAAGGTAAAGCTATCCAGCTGCACCCGCTGGTTTGTGCGGCATACAACGCCGACTTCGATGGTGACCAGATGGCAGTACACGTACCGCTGACGCTGGAAGCCCAGCTCGAAGCGCGTGCGCTGATGATGTCTACCAACAACATCCTGTCCCCAGCGAACGGTGAACCAATTATCGTTCCTTCTCAGGACGTTGTACTGGGTCTGTACTACATGACCCGTGACTGTGTTAACGCCAAAGGCGAAGGCATGGTGCTGACTGGCCCTAAAGAAGCTGAGCGTATTTATCGCGCTGGCCTGGCCTCTCTGCATGCGCGTGTAAAAGTGCGTATCACCGAGTATGAAAAAGCTGAAAACGGCGAACTCGTTGCGAAAACCAGCCTGATCGACACGACCGTTGGCCGTGCGATTCTGTGGATGATCGTACCGAAAGGTCTGCCTTTCTCCATCGTCAACCAGGCGCTGGGCAAGAAAGCGATCTCCAAGATGCTGAACACCTGTTACCGCATCCTGGGCCTGAAGCCGACCGTTATCTTCGCTGACCAGACAATGTACACCGGCTTTGCTTATGCAGCGCGTTCAGGTGCCTCTGTTGGTATCGATGACATGGTCATCCCAGAGAAGAAATACGAGATCATCTCTGAAGCGGAAGCCGAAGTTGCTGAGATCCAGGAGCAGTTCCAGTCTGGTCTGGTTACCGCGGGCGAACGCTATAACAAAGTTATCGATATCTGGGCAGCGGCGAACGATCGTGTATCCAAAGCGATGATGGACAACCTGCAGACCGAAACCGTTATTAACCGTGACGGCGTCGAAGAGCAGCAGGTTTCCTTCAACAGCATCTACATGATGGCCGACTCCGGTGCGCGTGGTTCTGCAGCACAGATTCGTCAGCTGGCAGGTATGCGTGGTCTGATGGCGAAGCCAGATGGCTCCATCATCGAAACGCCAATCACCGCGAACTTCCGTGAAGGTCTGAACGTACTCCAGTACTTCATCTCCACTCACGGTGCGCGTAAAGGTCTGGCGGATACCGCACTGAAAACTGCGAACTCCGGTTATCTGACGCGTCGTCTGGTAGACGTTGCGCAGGATCTGGTTGTGACCGAAGACGATTGTGGCACCCTCGAAGGTATCACCATGACCCCGGTTATCGAGGGTGGTGATGTTAAAGAGCCGCTGCGCGATCGCGTTCTGGGCCGTGTGACTGCAGAAGACATTCTGAAGCCGGGTACCGCAGACATTCTGGTTCCACGCAACACGCTGCTGCACGAGCATTGGTGTGACCTGCTGGAAGCGAACTCTGTTGACTCCGTGAAGGTACGTTCTGTCGTATCTTGTGACACCGACTTTGGTGTTTGTGCGCACTGCTATGGTCGTGACCTGGCGCGTGGCCACATCATCAACAAAGGTGAAGCGATCGGTGTTATCGCGGCACAGTCCATCGGTGAGCCGGGTACACAGCTGACGATGCGTACGTTCCACATCGGTGGTGCGGCATCTCGTGCGGCTGCTGAATCCAGCATCCAGGTGAAGAACAAAGGTAGCATCAAGCTCAGCAACGCGAAGTCGGTTGTAAACTCTGCCGGTAAACTGGTAGTGACTTCCCGTAACACCGAGCTGAAGCTGATCGACGAATTCGGTCGTACCAAAGAGAGCTATAAAGTGCCTTACGGTGCTGTTATGGCGAAAGGCGATGGCGAACAGGTTGCTGGCGGCGAAACCGTAGCGAACTGGGATCCACACACCATGCCGGTAATCACCGAAGTGGCTGGTTTCATTCGCTTTACCGATATGATCGATGGCCAGACGATTACTCGTCAGACCGACGACCTGACCGGTCTCTCTTCCCTGGTTGTTCTGGATTCTGCAGAACGTACCGCGGGTGGTAAAGATCTGCGTCCAGCACTGAAAATCGTTGATGCTAACGGCAACGACGTTCTGATCCCGGGCACCGACATGCCGGCTCAGTACTTCCTGCCAGGTAAAGCGATTGTTCAGCTGGAAGATGGTATTCAGATCGGTGCGGGTGATGCTCTGGCGCGTATTCCTCAGGAATCCAGCGGTACCAAAGATATCACCGGTGGTCTGCCACGCGTTGCGGACCTGTTCGAAGCACGTCGTCCGAAAGAGCCGGCAATCCTGGCTGAAATCAGCGGTATCATTTCCTTCGGTAAAGAGACCAAAGGGAAGCGCCGTCTGGTGATCACGCCGCTGGATGGCAGCGATCCGTACGAAGAGATGATTCCAAAATGGCGTCAGCTCAACGTGTTTGAAGGTGAACGTGTAGAACGTGGTGACGTGGTTTCCGACGGTCCGGAAGCACCGCACGACATTCTGCGTCTTCGTGGCGTCCACGCGGTAACGCGTTACATCACCAACGAAGTACAGGACGTTTACCGTCTGCAAGGCGTTAAGATCAACGATAAGCACATCGAAGTTATCGTTCGTCAGATGCTGCGTAAAGCCACCATCGTGAATGCCGGTAGCTCCGACTTCCTCGAAGGTGAGCAGGTTGAATACTCTCGCGTCAAGATTGCTAACCGCGATCTGGAATCGAATGGCAAGCTCAGTGCGACCTTCGCACGTGACCTGCTGGGTATCACCAAAGCGTCTCTGGCAACCGAGTCCTTCATCTCCGCGGCATCGTTCCAGGAGACCACTCGTGTGCTTACCGAAGCAGCCGTTGCGGGCAAACGCGACGAACTGCGCGGTCTGAAAGAGAACGTTATCGTGGGTCGTCTGATCCCGGCCGGTACCGGTTATGCGTACCACCAGGATCGTATGCGCCGTCGCGCAGCGGGCGAAATCCCTGCGGCACCACAGGTGACTGCTGAAGATGCATCTGCCAGCCTGGCAGAGCTGCTGAACGCAGGCCTGGGCGGTTCTGACAACGAGTAATCGTTACGTCAGCCCATAAAAAAACCCGCTTCGGCGGGTTTTTTTTTGCGCTTATCCGGCTGGGGTTCGGTGCTGCTATTGCCGGGTGGCGCTGCGCTTACCCGGCCTACGGTTCGGGGCCGTTGTAGGCCCGGTAAGCGTAGCGCCACCGGGCGTGTTAGTTCACCAGCGGCAACCGGCGATACAGCTCGATCATGTCGCCCGCCAGATCCTGAATCACCATCGCGTTCATCAGGTGGTCCTGAGAGTGAACGGTAATCAGGTTAACCGGCAGCTTGCCGGTTCCTTCATCCATACCAATCAGCTTCGTCTGGATGGTGTGCGCATGCTTAACAAATTCGCGCGACTCTTCCATCGCCTTTTCCGCATCGGCAAAATCGCCTTTGCGCGCCATCTGCAATGCGGTTAGTGCTGAGCTACGGGCTGCACCGGCATTCACCAGCAGCTCCATAATGATGGTTTCTAAATCTTCCATGGGTCACTCCAGCAGTTTGAGGGCTTTTTCGAGAACGGCATCGCCTTTCATCATGCCGTAATCCATCATGTCGATAACGGCGACTTTTTTACCCAGCGGTTCTGCCTGTGCCTGGAGATTATTGAGTTCGTATTTGACCTGCGGGCCAAGCAACACAATGTCGGCTGCGGCGATTTCATCTTTAAACTCAGCAACCGGTACAGCTTTGATGGTTACTTCGACCCCTTTTTTCTGCGCGGCGTCTTTCATGCGTTGGACCAGCATGCTGGTGGACATTCCCGCTGCACAGCATAAAACGATGTTCTTCATAGTCAGCCTCAATGTACATGTGTTTATTGATAATTATCCCGCGCAGCTCGCTTCGACAACCGCGTTACCGCGATTGTGTGTGAGTCATCACAAAGAAACCCGCATTTTCTGAAACCGGTTACAACTGTTACAGAGCAGGGAAGGCAGGGCGAAACGAGGAAGAAGCTTTCCGCCCTGGTCAGCATCCCCTGCTGACGTAATAAGCGTAAAAAATAGATACCCAGGCTGGCAATGGCCCGTTGATGAAGTTACGTGAAGCCTCGTAATAACTTCTTCGGCTTACACTCTCTTTCAGCCTGACTGCGAGGCGCGTCCCAGCCAGCTATCCCAGTCTTTCCATACCGGCTGCAATCCCTGCTGGCTGAGCGCCCCGGCCACCTCTTCCGGGCGACGGTTATCGTGCGGCGCAAACTGCTCCAGCTCGGGATGGTCGTCGGCATAACCGCCGGGCTGAGTTTTGGAAAAGGCGCTGACGTTGTTGATCGCCAGGGGAATGACGCGATCGCGAAACGCTGGCGACTCCCGGGTAGACAGGGAGAGCTCCACATCCGGCGCCAGCAGACGAAACGCGCAGATGGTCTGCACCAGCTGACGTTCATCCATGATCGACGCTGGCTGGATCCCACCAGCACATGGGCGCAGTCGGGGGAAGGAGATGGAATACCGGCTCTGCCAGTAGTGTTGCTGCAACCACAGGAGATGTTCCGCCACCATAAAGTTGTCGACCCGCCAGCTGTCAGAGAGCCCGGTTAATGCCCCGAGGCCGATCTTGTCGATCCCGGCGCGACCCAGCCGATCCGGGGTCTCCAGCCGCCAGAAGAAGTCCTGCTTTTTTCCTTTCAGGTGGTGCTGAGCATACACCGCCTCGTGGTAGGTCTCCTGATAGACCAGCACGCCATCCAGTCCCAGCGTTTTCAGTTCGCCATACTCGGCCTCTGACAGGGGTTGAACCTCCATCTGCAACGAGGCGAACTGGCGGCGAATGGTCGGGAGATGGCGACGAAAATAGTCCATTCCGACCTTAGTCTGGTGTTCGCCGGTAACCAGCAGCAGATGCTCAAAGCCCATCTCGCGGATCGCGGCACACTCCCGGGCAATCTCATTTTCATCCAGCGTTTTGCGCTTGATGTGATTACTCATTGAGAAGCCGCAGTAGGTGCAGTCGTTGGCGCACAGGTTGGAGAGATAGAGCGGGACATAAAAGCTCACCGTATTGCCAAAACGCTGGCGGGTCAGGCGCTGGGCACGCTGGGCCATCGGCTCCAGATACGCGCTGGCGGCGGGGGAGAGCAGGGCCATCATGTCCTCGCGCGTCGGCTGCCGGGCACTCAGGGCGCGCTCAACGTCCGCCGGGGTTTTGCTGTTGATGCGCAGGCGAATATCGTCCCAGTTGAGCTGGCGCCAGCGATCGGTAAAGGTATTCATGAGAAGGCCTCCAGAAACCCGGTTAACGGGCTGGTGGCCTGAGCTTCAAGGCTGCGGGAGCCGGGGCCTGACTGGCGGGCCAATACGCCGGCCTCCACCGCCAGACGAAACGCCCGGGCCATCATCACCGGATCGTCCGCAACCGCAATGGCGGTGTTAACCAGCACCGCATCGGCCCCCATCTCAAGCGCCTGCGCGGCATGGCTGGGCACGCCGATCCCGGCATCCACCACTACCGGCACGGTCGCCTGTTGAATGATGATCTCCAGCATCGCACGGGTCTCCAGCCCCTGGTTGGAACCAATCGGCGCCCCGAGTGGCATCACCGCCGCGCAGCCCGCCTCTTCGAGCCGTTTGCACAGCACCGGATCGGCCCCGCAGTAGGGCAGCACCGTGAACCCCTCTTTGACCAGCATCTCCGCCGCTTTCAGCGTCTCGATGGGATCGGGCAGCAACCAGCGGGCATCGGGGTGGATCTCCAGCTTGAGCCAGTGCGTCCCCAGCGCCTCGCGCGCCAGCCGGGCGGCGAACACGGCTTCCTCCGCGGTTTTGGCCCCGGAAGTATTGGGTAGCAGAGTGACGCCTGCCGCCAGCAGCGGGGCCAGAATGGCGTCATTGTGATTGCGCAGGTCGACGCGCTTCATCGCCAGGGTCACCAGCTGGCTGCCGCTCTCACGAATGGCGTCCACCATCAGCTGCGGCGAGGCGAACTTGCCGGTGCCGGTAAATAAATGAGAATCAAAGCTTTTATCCGCAATACGTAACATTTCAGCCTCCGGCAATCACCTGAAAGAGCAGGATCTGATCGCCTTCTCGAACCTGCTGTTCATCCCACTGCTCGCGCGGCAGGATCTGTTGATTCAGGGCCAGTGCGACCCCGGGTTTTAACTGGCGCAGCTGGTGGAGCAGGGTGGCGACGGTTAAGTCGTCCACACACTGCATCGGTTCATCGTTAAACAGGATCCGCATGCTGGCCTCCACACACCTGGCAGCCACTGGCACGCTGCAGGGCCAGCTGCCGCCAGCTTCCTGCCCGGGCATCAAACAGGCGCAGCGCATTGCGCGGGGACTCGATGCCGCTGAGCAGCTTGATCGCCTCCAGCGCCTGCAAGGTTCCCATCACGCCCACCACCGGCCCGACGATACCCGCGGTGCGGCAGTTGCGTTGCGGCTCGTCGTCTTCCGGCCACAGGCAGCGGTAGCAGCCCTGCGTCCAGGGCGGCGTCAGCACCATCATCTGCCCGCCAAAGCCGACGGCGCTGGCGGTGATGAGCGGAGTGTTGAGCATTACGCAGGCGGCGTTGATCGCCTGGCGGGTGGCCATGTTATCGGTGCAATCCAGCACCACGTCGGCGCGGGCGATCTCCTCCTGCAGGGCTTGGCCTTCCAGGCGAGTCTGCAGGGCAATCAGCCGGATATCCGGATTGAGTTGCTGCAGGCGGCGCTGCGTCACCTGCGCTTTCGGCAGGGCGATATCGTCGGTGGTAAACATAATCTGGCGCTGCAAATTACTCAGATGCACCTCGTCATCGTCGGCCAGCACCAGCGTGCCGATCCCGGCCCCGGCCAGGTAAAGCGCCGCCGGGGCACCTAACCCGCCAAGGCCGATCAGTAACACCCGGCTGGCGAGCAGCTTCTGCTGCCCGTCAATGGCGATATCCTCCAGCAGGATCTGACGGCTGTAGCGCATAAAGTCACGGTCATTCATCGCCCACCCCCGCCAGTTGCAGTAGCTGTGCCGTTGCCGCCTGCCACTCCTCGGCCTGAGTGATGGCGCTGACCACCGCAATGCTGCCCACCCCGGTCGCCAGCACCGCCGGGGCGCGTTCAAGGCTGATACCGCCGATGGCGACGGTAGGGTAATCCGCCAGGCGTTCGATATGCCGGGCCAGCTGCTCCAGCCCCTGAGGGGCGGAAGGCATCTGCTTGGTCTGGGTGGGGAAAACGTGCCCCAGGGCGATGTAGGAGGGACGCGCCGCCAGCGCCACGTCGATCTCCATGTCGTCATGGGTCGAGACGCCGAGGCGTAATCCGGCGGCGCGAATGGCCGCAAGATCGGTGGTTTCCAGATCCTCCTGACCCAGATGCACACCGTAAGCCTGGTGCTTGATCGCCAGCCGCCAGTAGTCGTTGATAAACAGGCGGGCGTCGTAGCGACGCCCCAGGGCAATGGCCGCCACGATATCGGCCTCCACCTCATCATCCTGCTTATCCTTGATACGCAACTGGATAGTTTTTACGCCCGCAGCAAGCAGACGTTCGATCCAGGCCACGCTGTCGACCACCGGATAAAGCCCGAGACGAAAGGGCACCGAAGGAAAGTTGGGCTGATACATTACGCCTCCTCTTTCTTGAGATAGATCTCGCCGCCCCGGGCGCGGAAGGTTTCCGACATGTCAGCCATCCCCACTTCGATGGTCTGCGCCGCAGCGTAATCGCGCACCTCCTGGCTGATTTTCATCGAGCAGAATTTCGGTCCACACATGGAGCAGAAGTGCGCCACTTTGCCCGACTCCTGGGGCAGGGTTTCATCGTGATAGGCGCGGGCAGTGAACGGGTCGAGGGCGAGGTTGAACTGATCTTCCCAGCGGAATTCGAAGCGCGCTTTCGACATGGCGTTATCGCGGATTTGCGCACCCGGATGGCCCTTCGCCAGGTCGGCGGCATGGGCAGCAATCTTGTAGGTGATCAGCCCCTGTTTGACATCCTCTTTGTTCGGCAGGCCAAGATGCTCTTTCGGCGTGACGTAGCAAAGCATGGCGCAGCCAAACCAGCCGATCATCGCCGCGCCAATCCCGGAGGTGAAGTGGTCATAGCCCGGTGCGATATCGGTGGTCAACGGTCCGAGGGTGTAGAACGGCGCTTCGTGGCAGTGCTCCAGCTCCTCGGTCATGTTGCGGCGGATCATCTGCATTGGTACGTGGCCCGGACCTTCAATCATCACCTGGACGTCATACTCCCAGGCGATTTTGGTCAGCTCGCCCAGGGTATGGAGTTCGGCAAACTGCGCTTCGTCGTTGGCGTCGCGAATGGAGCCCGGACGCAAGCCGTCGCCCAGCGACAGGGAGACGTCGTACGCGGCGCAGATTTCGCAGATCTCGCGGAAGTGCTTATACAGGAAGTTCTCCTGATGATGGGAGAGGCACCATTTCGCCATGATCGACCCGCCGCGGGAGACGATGCCGGTCAGGCGTTTAGCGGTCATCGGCACGTAGCGCAGCAGCACGCCTGCATGAATGGTGAAGTAGTCCACGCCCTGCTCGGCCTGCTCCAGCAGGGTATCGCGGAACGCTTCCCAGGTGAGATCTTCCGCAATGCCGTTTACCTTCTCCAGCGCCTGGTAGATAGGTACCGTCCCGATCGGCACCGGGCTGTTACGCAGGATCCACTCGCGGGTTTCGTGAATATAGCGCCCGGTAGAGAGGTCCATCACCGTGTCCGCACCCCAGCGGGTGGACCAGACCAGTTTCTCTACCTCTTCTTCGATGGAGGAGGTGACTGCCGAATTACCGATGTTGGCGTTCACCTTCACCAGGAAGTTACGCCCGATGATCATCGGCTCTGATTCCGGGTGGTTGATGTTGGCCGGGATAATGGCGCGACCCGCGGCCACTTCGTCACGGACAAATTCCGGGGTGATGTTCTCCGGCAGGCGGGCACCAAAGCCTTCGCCCGGATGCTGATGGCGCAGCACTTCACCACGAATGCGCTCGCGGCCCATGTTTTCGCGGATGGCGATAAACTCCATCTCCGGCGTCACGATCCCCTGGCGGGCGTAGTGCAACTGGGTCACGCACTTGCCCGCTCTGGCACGCTTCGGCGTCAGCAGGCCGGTGAAGCGCAGTTCGTCCAGACCGTCGTCGGCCAGCCGCTCCCGGGTATAGGCCGAGCTTTGCTCGTTCAGGGCTTCGCAGTCGTTACGGGCGTCGATCCACGGCTGGCGCACCCTGGCCAGCCCCTGCTGGACGTTAATGGCAATCGCCGGATCGCCATAAGGCCCGGAGGTGTCGTAGACCGGTACCGCTTCGTTCTCTTCAAACTGCGGGTTCTCTTTGCTGCCGCCGATCAGCGTCGGGCTGAGCTGGATCTCGCGCATTGGCACGCGGATATCATCCTGCGAACCCGTCAGATAGATGCGTTTCGAGTTAGGGAAAGCGGTGCCTTCCAGAGTGTCGATAAAGTGTTGGGCGTGTGCGCGCTGTTCGCGGCGGGTCATTTTTGTGGCAGACATAGCTCGTTCCAGTAAGTTCAGGAAGTGGCTTGTCAGACGACGGATGAAGCAAGAGAGGATCGCCCTTGGGCGATACAATAAATTGACTCTTGTTCCCTTCGCAGGTCTTAACCTGATCAGGTTCCGCGGATCCCGAATTAACGGTCTCAGCCCGGCTTTCGCACTGGGCACTCCGACAAGAATATGCTCCCCTACAGCGGGAGCAGTGAAGGTAAACTACGCGTTAACGAGAAATAACTCAAGCCAGTCGGGCGACGTTATCTTCGTTGCTCGCTTTGAGATTGTGATCCAGCGCAAGGGCGATCAGGCTGTCTTCCAGGGTGAAGCGTTGCTCCAGCGCCTCGCCGATATCGGAAAGCGCCTGCTGGAATTCCAGATAGTTATCCTGATCGATGGCGTTTTCGAGCGTGGAGTCGTAGTAATCCATGATTTGCTGAGTATTGGCTTCCAGCAGGGGATAGAGTCTGGTGGTGGCTAACTGCGGGCTATCACCTTCCAGGTCACGGATAATGCGCTCATAAATATTGAAATGCCCGTTAGAAAGGTAATCGACCAGACTCTGACAAAAATCATCCAGCGCTTTTTCGTTCAGGCGCATATAAGATTCTTTGCCAGGCTTAATGCCAACGAGATTGTAATAGGCAACAAGCAGATGTTTACGCACGTGCAGCCAGCGATCGACCAGTTTGTTACTTCCGCCAACGCGCTCTGTCAGGTTTTCTAGCTGGTTTAGCATGTTTGACTCCGCAAGGTTAAGATTAAAAGCTGCCCACCCAAAATGTAATAGTAATGTTACCAACATGCCTGTGAAGCAAAGGTAGTGCAATAGATATGGATCGTATAATTGAAAAATCGGATCGCGGCTGGTGGTTAGTCAGCCATGAACAAAAATTATGGTTGCCCGGTGGTGAATTACCATATGGCGAGGCCGGAAATTTCGATCTTGCGGGGCAACACGCACTAAATATTGGTGAGTGGAAAGGCGATTCTGTGTGGTTGATCCAACAAAATCGCCGTCACGATATGGGATCGGTGCGCCAGGTGCTCGATCTCGAGGTTGGCCTGTTCCAGCTGGCGGGGCGTGCAGTGCAGTTGGCCGAGTTTTATCGCTCGCATAAATTCTGCGGCTACTGCGGCCACACCATGCACCCGAGCAAAACCGAGTGGGCGATGCTCTGCAGCCATTGCCGCGAACGTTATTACCCACAAATCGCCCCGTGCATCATCGTCGCCATCCGCCGGGATGATTCCATTTTGCTGGCGCAACACACTCGTCATCGCAACGGGGTACATACCGTACTGGCCGGGTTTGTCGAAGTGGGCGAAACCCTCGAGCAGGCCGTGGCGCGGGAAGTGATGGAGGAGAGCGGCATCAAGGTGAAGAACCTGCGCTATGTCACCTCCCAGCCGTGGCCGTTCCCGCAATCGCTGATGACCGCCTTTATGGCCGAGTACGACAGCGGCGAGATCGTCATCGACCCGAAAGAGTTGCTGTCCGCCGACTGGTATCGCTACGACGATTTGCCGCTGCTGCCACCGCCCGGTACCGTGGCGCGCCGGCTGATAGAAGATACGGTGGCAATGTGTCGGGCTGACGATGTGTGAGACATGTTACACTGGAGATAAGTCGCTTAAGGAACTGCAAAAATGACCGAACTGAAGAACGATCGTTATCTGCGTGCGCTGCTGCGCCAACCCGTTGATGTCACCCCGGTATGGATGATGCGCCAGGCGGGCCGCTATTTGCCGGAGTACAAAGCCACGCGCGCGCAGGCGGGCGATTTTATGTCGCTGTGCAAAAACGCGGAGCTGGCTTGTGAAGTGACCCTTCAGCCGCTGCGCCGCTATCCGCTGGACGCGGCGATCCTCTTCTCTGACATCCTGACCATCCCGGACGCCATGGGGCTGGGCCTGTACTTTGAGACCGGCGAAGGCCCGCGCTTTAGCTCGCCGATTAAGAGCAAAGCGGATATCGACAACTTGCCGATCCCGGATCCGGAGCAGGAGCTTGGTTATGTGATGAATGCGGTGCGCACCATTCGTCGCGAGCTGAAAGGCGAGGTGCCGCTGATCGGCTTCTCCGGCAGCCCGTGGACGCTGGCGACCTACATGATCGAAGGCGGCAGCAGCAAAGCCTTTACCGTCATCAAGAAGATGATGTATGCCGATCCGCTGGCGCTGCATGCCCTGCTGGATAAGCTGGCGAAAAGCGTCACCCTGTACCTGAACGCGCAGATCAAAGCGGGCGCCCAGTCGGTGATGATCTTCGATACCTGGGGTGGCGTGCTGACGGGTCGCGACTATCAGCAATTCTCGCTCTACTACATGCATAAAATCGTCGATGGCCTGCTGCGTGAAAACGAAGGCCGTCGCGTGCCGGTAACCCTGTTCACCAAAGGCGGTGGTCAGTGGCTGGAAGCCCTGGCAGCAACCGGTTGTGATGCGCTGGGCCTCGACTGGACCACCGATATTGCCGATGCTCGCCGCCGCGTAGGAGACAAAGTCGCCCTGCAGGGCAACATGGATCCGTCTATGCTGTATGCTCCGGCCGCCCGTATTGAAGAAGAAGTCGCGACCATTCTGGCGGGCTTCGGTCAGGGCGAGGGCCATGTGTTTAACCTGGGGCACGGTATTCATCAGGATGTACCGCCAGAACATGCAGGCGTGTTTGTGGAGGCGGTGCACCGACTTTCTGCCCAGTATCACCTCTAAGGAGTCGTTATGGATCTTGCATCACTTCGCGCTCAACAACTTAAACTGGCTGCGTCGGTCTCTCGTGAAGACCGGCTGGATAAAGACCCACCCGCGCTGATTGCCGGGGCGGATGTCGGGTTTGAGCAGGGTGGAGAGGTGACGCGGGCGGCGATAGTGCTCCTGACCTGGCCCGGGCTGGAGCTGGTGGAGTACCAGGTGGCGCGCATTGCCACCACCATGCCCTATATCCCCGGCTTCCTCTCTTTTCGTGAATATCCCGCGCTGCTGGCGGCGTGGGATCAGCTTTCCCGAAGACCCGATCTGCTGTTCGTAGATGGCCACGGGATCTCCCATCCGCGCCGTCTCGGCGTCGCCAGCCATTTTGGCATGCTGGTAGATGTCCCGACCATCGGGGTGGCGAAAAAGCGCCTCTGCGGTAAGTTTGAACCCCTGTCGGCCGAACCCGGCGCGCTGGCACCCTTGATGGATAAAGGCGAGCAGCTGGCCTGGGTCTGGCGCAGCAAGGCGCGCTGTAATCCGCTGTTCATCGCCACCGGCCATCGCGTCAGTACCGACACCGCCCTGGCGTGGGTGCAACGCTGCATGAAAGGCTATCGATTACCGGAGCCGACCCGCTGGGCCGATGCGGTGGCTTCCGGGCGTCCGGCTTTTGTTCGATGGCAGGAAATTCAGCGCTGATTCAGGTAAACTGCGGCTAATTTTCGATTCGAGACTTCATCATGTTACAAAACCCGATTCACCTGCGCCTCGAGAAGCTGGAAAGCTGGCAGCATGTCACCTTTATGGCCTGTCTGTGCGAACGCATGTACCCGAACTACGCCATGTTCTGCAAGCAGACCGAATTTGGTGACGGCCAGCTGTATCGCCGTATTCTCGATCTGGTGTGGGAGACGCTGACGGTCAAAGATGCGAAGGTGAACTTCGATTCTCAGCTCGATAAGCTGGAAGAGGCGATCCCGGCGGCTGATGACTATGATGTCTATGGCGTCTATCCGGCGATTGATGCCTGCGTGGCATTAAGTGAACTGATTCACTCGCGCCTGAGTGGCGAAACGCTCGAACATGCCATCGAAGTCAGTAAGGCTTCAATTACGTCAGTGGCGATGCTGGAGATGACCCAGGAAGGTCGGGAAATGACCGATGAAGAGCTCCGTTTAAACCCGGCTGTTGAGCAGGAATGGGACATTCAGTGGGAAATATTCCGTTTGCTGGCAGAGTGCGAAGAACGCGATATCGAGCTGATCAAAGGTCTGCGTGCAGACTTGCGTGAGGCTGGCGAGAGTAACATTGGTATAAATCTTCACCAGTGAAACAATAAAACGTGATTTTACGCCTGTTTTGTCATACCTGTACTCTTCCCTTCTGCCCCCCGTCTGGTCTACATTTGGGGGGCGAAAAAAAGTGGCTATCGGTGCGTGTATGCAGGAGAGTGCTTTTTTGGCATTTTCGTCGCACTCGATGCTTAGCAAGCGATAAACACATTGAAAGGATAACTTATGAACAAGACTCAACTGATTGATGTAATTGCGGACAAGGCTGATCTGTCTAAAGTGCAGGCTAAAGCTGCTCTGGAATCCACCCTGGCTGCTATTACTGAGTCTCTGAAAGAAGGCGATGCTGTACAACTGGTAGGTTTCGGTACCTTCAAAGTGAACCACCGCGCTGAGCGTACTGGCCGCAACCCGCAGACCGGTAACGAGATCAAAATCGCTGCAGCTAACGTGCCAGCATTTGTATCTGGCAAAGCACTGAAAGACGCAGTTAAGTAAGCCGCGTAGCAGTGAACAGTTTTATCGAGGGGGCGGTTTCGCCCCTTTTGTCTGTCTGGCGCCAGGCAATGGCGCTGGCAGGCATACTTTTGCTGTCGGCCTGCAGCCATGACGCCTCTCTGCCGCCTTTTACTGCCAGCGGTTACGCTGACAATCAGGGTGCGGTACGTATCTGGCGTAAAGACACCGACGATGAAGTCCATCTGCTCTCCGCCTTTAGTCCCTGGCACAGCGGCAGTACCACGACCAGCGAGTACAGCTGGCAGGGTGATACGCTTACCCTTATCGACGTGAATATCTACAGTAAGGTGCCCGAGCATGTGCGGGTGCGTTTTGACGACCACGGTGAGCTGAGCTTTATGCAGCGCGAAATCGGCGGTCATAAGCAGCAACTCTCAACCGACCAAATTGACCTCTACCGCTACCGTGCCGACCAGGTTCGTCAGACCAGTGACGCGCTGCGACAGGGGCGGGTAGTGCTGCATCAGGGGCGCTGGCATGCCGATGGCACAGTGACCACCTGCGAAGGCCAGACCCTGAAACCGGATCTTGATAGCTGGGCGACGGAACATATCGGACGCCGTCAGAGCCACTCCTCCATGGAAGTGAGCGTCGCGTGGCTGGAAGCGCCGGAAGGATCACAACTGCTGCTGGTGGCGAACGAAGATTTCTGTACCTGGCAGCCGACAGAGAAAAGCTTTTGATGGGGCCGCGATCGGTTCCCTCTCCCCTGTGGGGAGAGGGCCAGGGTGAGGGGAAAACCTACTCCCCTTGCTCCCGCGCAATCGCACGATAACCAATATCGCTACGGCTGAAGCTGCCGTTCCAGCGAATGTCCGCCATCAGGGCATAGGCACGCTGCTGTGCTTCTGCGACGGTATGACCCAGCGCGGTGGCGCACAGGACGCGGCCCCCGTTGGTCAGCACGCGATCGTCATCAGACAGCGTCGTGCCGGCATGGAACACCTTCGCGCCTTCTACCTGTTCCAGCGGCAGGCCGTGGATTTCATCCCCGGTGCTGTAGTTGCCCGGATAACCGCCCGCTGCAATTACCACGCCCAGCGATGCGCGCTCGTCCCACTCGGAGGTTTTCTTGTCCAGCTTGCCTTCGCAGGCCGCCAGGCACAGATCCACCAGATCGGATTTCATGCGCAGCATGATCGGCTGAGTTTCCGGATCGCCAAAGCGGCAGTTGAACTCGATCACCTTCGGGTTGCCCTGTTTGTCGATCATCAGGCCCGCATAGAGGAAGCCGGTGTAGGTATTGCCTTCCGCTGCCATGCCTTTCACGGTTGGCCAGATGATGCGGTCCATGGTGCGCTGGTGAACTTCATCGGTCACCACCGGCGCAGGGGAGTAAGCCCCCATCCCACCGGTATTCGGACCGGTATCCGCATCGCCAACGCGCTTATGGTCCTGGCTGGTGGCCATCGGCAGCACGTGCTCGCCGTCGACCATCACGATAAAGCTCGCCTCTTCCCCATCGAGGAACTCTTCGATCACGATACGGTGGCCAGCATCGCCAAAAGCGTTACCCGCCAGCATATCCTGAACCGCGGCTTCGGCTTCTTCGAGGGTCATCGCCACGATCACCCCTTTACCGGCAGCCAGACCGTCGGCTTTAATCACAATCGGGGCACCTTTTTCACGTAAGTAAGCCAGGGCTGGCTCGACTTCAGTGAAGTTCTGGTATTCCGCGGTCGGGATGTTGTGACGCGCGAGGAAATCTTTGGTGAAGGCTTTAGAGCCTTCCAGCTGGGCGGCACCTTCGGTCGGACCGAAGATGGTCATGCCCGCAGCGCGGAAGGCATCCACCACGCCAATCACCAGCGGCGCTTCCGGGCCGACGATGGTCAGATCGATCTTCTCGTTCTGGGCAAAGCTCAGCAGCGCCGGGATATCGGTCACGCCGATGGCGACGTTCTGCAGGGCGGGCTCCAGCGCGGTACCGGCGTTACCCGGGGCCACGAAGACGGTTTTCACCTGCGGAGACTGCGCCGCTTTCCACGCCAGGGCGTGCTCGCGCCCGCCGTTACCAATCACTAATACTTTCATTCTCTGCTCCGGGAATTAATGGCGGAAATGACGCATGTCGGTGAAGATCATCGCGATGCCGTGTTCGTCAGCCGCGGCAATGACTTCGTCATCGCGGATAGAACCGCCAGGCTGGATCACGCAGGTGATGCCTACCGCTGCCGCCGCATCGATACCGTCACGGAACGGGAAGAAGGCGTCAGAGGCCATGGCAGAACCTTTCACTTCCAGCCCTTCATCACCTGCCTTGATACCGGCAATTTTCGCGGAGTAGACGCGGCTCATCTGGCCTGCGCCTATCCCGATGGTCATGTTCTCTTTCGCATAGACGATGGCGTTGGATTTCACGAACTTCGCCACTTTCCAGCAGAACAGGGCATCACGCAGTTCCTGTTCGGTCGGCTGACGCTTGCTGACCACGCGCAGGTCGGCTTCTGTCACCATACCCAGGTCACGATCCTGAACCAGCAGACCGCCGTTCACACGTTTGAAGTCCAGGCCCGGAACGCGCTCCGCCCACTGGCCACAGGTCAGCACGCGCACGTTCTGTTTCGCGGCGGTGATTTTCAGGGCTTCTTCAGTAGCAGAAGGGGCGATAATCACTTCAACGAACTGACGGGAGATGATTGCCTGAGCGGTTTCAGCATCCAGCTCGCGGTTGAAGGCGATAATGCCGCCGAACGCAGAGGTCGGGTCGGTTTTGTATGCGCGATCGTAAGCATCCAGAATCGAGGTGCTGACCGCCACGCCGCATGGGTTAGCGTGCTTGACGATCACGCAGGCTGGCTCGCTGAACTCTTTCACGCACTCCAGCGCCGCGTCGGTGTCCGCGATATTGTTATAGGAGAGCGCTTTGCCCTGAACCTGCTGCGCTGTTGCAACGGAGGCTTCTTTTACCTCTTCTTCTATATAGAAGGCTGCTTGCTGGTGGCTGTTCTCACCGTAACGCATATCCTGCTTCTTAATGAAGTTCAGGTTTAAGGTACGAGAGAAGCGACCGGATGGTTCGCTGCTTTCGCCGTGATAGGCAGGTACCAGGCTACCGAAGTAGTTGGCAATCATGCTGTCGTAGGCGGCGGTATGTTCGAAGGCTTTAATCGCGAGGTCAAAACGGGTTTCGAGATTCAGGGAGCCTTCGTTGGCATCCATCTCGTTAATGATGGCGTCGTAGTCGCTGCTCTTCACGACGATGGCGACATCTTTATGGTTCTTGGCGGCGGAGCGCACCATGGTTGGGCCGCCGATATCGATATTCTCTACGGCGTCTTCCAGCGAGCAGCCTTCACGGGCAACGGTCTGGGCGAATGGATAGAGGTTAACGACAACCATATCGATTGGCGCGATCCCGTGCTGATCCATAATGCCGTCATCCTGTCCGCGACGACCCAGGATGCCACCGTGAACTTTCGGGTGCAGGGTTTTGACACGTCCATCCATCATTTCCGGGAAACCGGTGTAATCGGACACTTCGGTTACCGGCAGGCCTTTCTCTGCTAACAGGCGGGCAGTACCGCCAGTGGACAGCAGCTCCACACCACGTGCAGAAAGTGCCTGAGCGAATTCGACGATACCGGCTTTATCAGAAACACTGAGCAGAGCGCGGCGGACTGGACGACGTTGTTGCATGGTAAATCCCCTGGATTTGACGATTACAGAGAGCGTTAGGTGAGTTTTCTACATAAAAACTCAACTAACACACCTGGCGGGGCCACTTTATTTAGCGCGAGCATTTTAACGAAAACGTTTGCGCAACGCTCGCACATTTTCACTTTTTCGTCGCATTGTGGATAAGTCTGTGAGTAATCAGGTATAAGGCGGGGTTTTGCTGGGGAATGCAGCAGTCAGTCATTTTTCTGTCATTTAAGGGTTGCGGCTCCGGGAGAACTCCCTATAATGCGCCTCCATCGACACGGCAGATGTGAATCACTTCACATAAACAGCCGGGTCGGTTGAAGAGAAAAGCGAAAATAAACGCTTGACTCTGAAAGAGGAAAGCGTAATATACGCCACCTCGCAACGGTGAGCGAAAGCCGCGTTGCACTGCTCTTTAACAATTTATCAGACAATCTGTGTGGGCACTCAAAGTGACATGGATTCTTAACGTCGCAAGACGATAAATGAATACCAAAGTCTCTGAGTGAACATACGTAATTCATTACGAAGTTTAATTCACGAGCATCAAACTTAAATTGAAGAGTTTGATCATGGCTCAGATTGAACGCTGGCGGCAGGCCTAACACATGCAAGTCGAACGGTAGCACAGAGAGCTTGCTCTCGGGTGACGAGTGGCGGACGGGTGAGTAATGTCTGGGAAACTGCCTGATGGAGGGGGATAACTACTGGAAACGGTAGCTAATACCGCATAACGTCGCAAGACCAAAGAGGGGGACCTTCGGGCCTCTTGCCATCAGATGTGCCCAGATGGGATTAGCTAGTAGGTGGGGTAATGGCTCACCTAGGCGACGATCCCTAGCTGGTCTGAGAGGATGACCAGCCACACTGGAACTGAGACACGGTCCAGACTCCTACGGGAGGCAGCAGTGGGGAATATTGCACAATGGGCGCAAGCCTGATGCAGCCATGCCGCGTGTATGAAGAAGGCCTTCGGGTTGTAAAGTACTTTCAGCGAGGAGGAAGGCGGTGAGGTTAATAACCTCATCGATTGACGTTACTCGCAGAAGAAGCACCGGCTAACTCCGTGCCAGCAGCCGCGGTAATACGGAGGGTGCAAGCGTTAATCGGAATTACTGGGCGTAAAGCGCACGCAGGCGGTCTGTCAAGTCGGATGTGAAATCCCCGGGCTCAACCTGGGAACTGCATTCGAAACTGGCAGGCTAGAGTCTTGTAGAGGGGGGTAGAATTCCAGGTGTAGCGGTGAAATGCGTAGAGATCTGGAGGAATACCGGTGGCGAAGGCGGCCCCCTGGACAAAGACTGACGCTCAGGTGCGAAAGCGTGGGGAGCAAACAGGATTAGATACCCTGGTAGTCCACGCCGTAAACGATGTCGACTTGGAGGTTGTTCCCTTGAGGAGTGGCTTCCGGAGCTAACGCGTTAAGTCGACCGCCTGGGGAGTACGGCCGCAAGGTTAAAACTCAAATGAATTGACGGGGGCCCGCACAAGCGGTGGAGCATGTGGTTTAATTCGATGCAACGCGAAGAACCTTACCTACTCTTGACATCCAGAGAACTTAGCAGAGATGCTTTGGTGCCTTCGGGAACTCTGAGACAGGTGCTGCATGGCTGTCGTCAGCTCGTGTTGTGAAATGTTGGGTTAAGTCCCGCAACGAGCGCAACCCTTATCCTTTGTTGCCAGCGGTTAGGCCGGGAACTCAAAGGAGACTGCCAGTGATAAACTGGAGGAAGGTGGGGATGACGTCAAGTCATCATGGCCCTTACGAGTAGGGCTACACACGTGCTACAATGGCGCATACAAAGAGAAGCGACCTCGCGAGAGCAAGCGGACCTCATAAAGTGCGTCGTAGTCCGGATTGGAGTCTGCAACTCGACTCCATGAAGTCGGAATCGCTAGTAATCGTAGATCAGAATGCTACGGTGAATACGTTCCCGGGCCTTGTACACACCGCCCGTCACACCATGGGAGTGGGTTGCAAAAGAAGTAGGTAGCTTAACCTTCGGGAGGGCGCTTACCACTTTGTGATTCATGACTGGGGTGAAGTCGTAACAAGGTAACCGTAGGGGAACCTGCGGTTGGATCACCTCCTTACCTTAAAGAATCTGCCTTTGCAGTGCTCACACAGATTGTCTGATGAAAAGTAAAAAGCAAGGCGTCTTGCCGAAGCAGACTTTAGTGTCCCCTTCGTCTAGAGGCCCAGGACACCGCCCTTTCACGGCGGTAACAGGGGTTCGAATCCCCTAGGGGACGCCACTTGCTGGTTTGTGAGTGAAAGTCACCTGCCTTTATATCTCAAAACTAACTCTCTGAGTTACGTTTGAGATATTTGCTCTTTAAAAATCTGGATCAAGCTGAAAATTGAAACGACACACTGTGTCTGCTCTCCGTAATAAGAGCAGAGGAAGGTGTGTTCGAGTCTCTCAAATTTTCGCAAAACGATGATGAATCGAAAGAGACATCTTCGGGTTGTGAGGTTAAGCGACTAAGCGTACACGGTGGATGCCTAGGCAGTCAGAGGCGATGAAGGACGTGCTAATCTGCGATAAGCGTCGGTAAGGTGATATGAACCGTTATAACCGACGATTTCCGAATGGGGAAACCCAGTGCAATCCGTTGCACTATCGTTAAGTGAATACATAGCTTAACGAAGCGAACCAGGGGAACTGAAACATCTAAGTACCCTGAGGAAAAGAAATCAACCGAGATTCCCCCAGTAGCGGCGAGCGAACGGGGAGCAGCCCAGAGTCTGAATCAGCATGTGTGTCAGTGGAAGCGTCTGGAAAGTCGCAGGGTACAGGGTGATACTCCCGTACACGAAGATACACCTGCTGTGAACTCGAAGAGTAGGGCGGGACACGTGGTATCCTGTCTGAATATGGGGGGACCATCCTCCAAGGCTAAATACTCCTGACTGACCGATAGTGAACCAGTACCGTGAGGGAAAGGCGAAAAGAACCCCGGCGAGGGGAGTGAAAAAGAACCTGAAACCGTGTACGTACAAGCAGTGGGAGCCTACTTGTTAGGTGACTGCGTACCTTTTGTATAATGGGTCAGCGACTTATATTCTGTAGCAAGGTTAACCGTATAGGGGAGCCGAAGGGAAACCGAGTCTTAACTGGGCGTTAAGTTGCAGGGTATAGACCCGAAACCCGGTGATCTAGCCATGGGCAGGTTGAAGGTTGGGTAACACTAACTGGAGGACCGAACCGACTAATGTTGAAAAATTAGCGGATGACTTGTGGCTGGGGGTGAAAGGCCAATCAAACCGGGAGATAGCTGGTTCTCCCCGAAAGCTATTTAGGTAGCGCCTCGTGAACTCATCTCCGGGGGTAGAGCACTGTTTCGGCTAGGGGGCCATCCCGGCTTACCAACCCGATGCAAACTGCGAATACCGGAGAATGTTATCACGGGAGACACACGGCGGGTGCTAACGTCCGTCGTGAAGAGGGAAACAACCCAGACCGCCAGCTAAGGTCCCAAAGTCATGGTTAAGTGGGAAACGATGTGGGAAGGCACAGACAGCCAGGATGTTGGCTTAGAAGCAGCCATCATTTAAAGAAAGCGTAATAGCTCACTGGTCGAGTCGGCCTGCGCGGAAGATGTAACGGGGCTAAACCATGCACCGAAGCTGCGGCAGCGACGCTTATGCGTTGTTGGGTAGGGGAGCGTTCTGTAAGCCGTCGAAGGTGGACTGTGAGGTCTGCTGGAGGTATCAGAAGTGCGAATGCTGACATAAGTAACGATAAAGCGGGTGAAAAACCCGCTCGCCGGAAGACCAAGGGTTCCTGTCCAACGTTAATCGGGGCAGGGTGAGTCGACCCCTAAGGCGAGGCCGAAAGGCGTAGTCGATGGGAAACAGGTTAATATTCCTGTACTCGGTGTTACTGCGAAGGGGGGACGGAGAAGGCTATGTTGGCCGGGCGACGGTTGTCCCGGTTTAAGCATGTAGGCGGAGGTTCCAGGTAAATCCGGAATCTTGTTAACGCTGAGGTGTGATGACGAGGCACTACGGTGCTGAAGCAACAAATGCCCTGCTTCCAGGAAAAGCCTCTAAGCATCAGGTAACATCAAATCGTACCCCAAACCGACACAGGTGGTCAGGTAGAGAATACCAAGGCGCTTGAGAGAACTCGGGTGAAGGAACTAGGCAAAATGGTGCCGTAACTTCGGGAGAAGGCACGCTGATGGTAGGTGAAGCGACTTGCTCGTGGAGCTGAAATCAGTCGAAGATACCAGCTGGCTGCAACTGTTTATTAAAAACACAGCACTGTGCAAACACGAAAGTGGACGTATACGGTGTGACGCCTGCCCGGTGCCGGAAGGTTAATTGATGGGGTTAGCGGCAACGCGAAGCTCTTGATCGAAGCCCCGGTAAACGGCGGCCGTAACTATAACGGTCCTAAGGTAGCGAAATTCCTTGTCGGGTAAGTTCCGACCTGCACGAATGGCGTAATGATGGCCAGGCTGTCTCCACCCGAGACTCAGTGAAATTGAAATCGCTGTGAAGATGCAGTGTACCCGCGGCAAGACGGAAAGACCCCGTGAACCTTTACTATAGCTTGACACTGAACACTGGTCCTTGATGTGTAGGATAGGTGGGAGGCTTTGAAGCGTGGACGCCAGTCTGCGTGGAGCCAACCTTGAAATACCACCCTTTAATGGCTGGTGTTCTAACGTGGACCCGTGATCCGGGTTGCGGACAGTGTCTGGTGGGTAGTTTGACTGGGGCGGTCTCCTCCTAAAGAGTAACGGAGGAGCACGAAGGTTAGCTAATCCTGGTCGGACATCAGGAGGTTAGTGCAATGGCATAAGCTAGCTTGACTGCGAGAGTGACGGCTCGAGCAGGTGCGAAAGCAGGTCATAGTGATCCGGTGGTTCTGTATGGAAGGGCCATCGCTCAACGGATAAAAGGTACTCCGGGGATAACAGGCTGATACCGCCCAAGAGTTCATATCGACGGCGGTGTTTGGCACCTCGATGTCGGCTCATCACATCCTGGGGCTGAAGTAGGTCCCAAGGGTACGGCTGTTCGCCGTTTAAAGTGGTACGCGAGCTGGGTTTAGAACGTCGTGAGACAGTTCGGTCCCTATCTGCCGTGGGCGCTGGAGAATTGAGGGGGGCTGCTCCTAGTACGAGAGGACCGGAGTGGACGCATCACTGGTGTTCGGGTTGTCATGCCAATGGCACTGCCCGGTAGCTAAATGCGGAAAAGATAAGTGCTGAAAGCATCTAAGCACGAAACTTGCCCCGAGATGAGTTCTCCCTGACCCTTTAAGGGTCCTGAAGGAACGTTGAAGACGACGACGTTGATAGGTCGGGTGTGTAAGCGCAGCGATGCGTTGAGCTAACCGATACTAATGAACCGTGAGGCTTAACCTTACAACGCCGAAGCTGTTTCGGCGGACTTGAGAAGGCGATTTTCAGCTGATACAGATTACTCATCACGCCTGCGGGCGGGGTGAACAACAGAATTTGCCTGGCGGCTGTAGCGCGGTGGTCCCACCTGACCCCATGCCGAACTCAGAAGTGAAACGCCGTAGCGCCGATGGTAGTGTGGGGTCTCCCCATGCGAGAGTAGGGAACTGCCAGGCATCAATTAAAGAAACCCCGTACCGCAAGGTGCGGGGTTTTTTGCCGTCTGCGCCTTACCCGGCCTACGGGGCCTGTAGGCCCGGTAAGCGTAGCGCCACCGGGCAACACCAGCCGCACCCAACCCTCTTCCTTGAAACTTTCTCACCTTTCACATGCAGACTCGACATTTGCCTGATTCCTGGTTATTGTCAGCTATCTGGATGTCTAAACGTTTATACGTATGCTTTGAGGATTTAAGGTTATGCCGATTCGGGTGCAGGACGAGCTACCAGCCGTCAATTTCTTGCGTGATGAAAATGTCTTTGTGATGAAGGCATCGCGCGCTACAGGTCAGGAAATTCGTCCTCTGAAGGTGCTTATCCTCAACCTGATGCCAAAGAAGATTGAGACGGAAAACCAGTTCCTCCGTTTGCTCTCTAACTCCCCGCTGCAGGTCGATATTCAGCTGCTGCGTATTGATGCGCGTGAGTCCCGCAACACACCTTCAGAGCATCTCAATAACTTCTACTGCAACTTCGATGATATCCGCGACGAGAATTTCGATGGCCTGATTGTCACCGGCGCACCACTGGGCCTGGTAGAGTTCAACGACGTGGCCTACTGGCCACAAATCAAACAGGTACTGGAGTGGGCTAAAGATCATGTCACCTCCACGCTGTTTGTCTGCTGGGCAGTGCAGGCTGCACTCAATATTCTTTACGGCATACCTAAGCAGACCCGTAGCGAAAAACTGTCGGGCGTCTATGAGCACCATATTCTGCATCCCCATGCATTGTTGACGCGTGGCTTCGATGATTCCTTCCTGGCCCCTCATTCACGCTATGCCGATTTCCCGGCTGCACTGATCCGCGACTACACCGATCTGGAGATCCTCGCCGAGAGCGAAGAGGGTGATGCCTACCTGTTCGCCAGCAAAGACAAGCGTATTGCTTTTGTCACCGGCCATCCGGAATACGATCCCGACACCCTGGCGAGCGAATATTTCCGTGATGTCGAAGCGGGTTTGAACCCGGACGTGCCGTACAACTATTTCCCGCAAAACGATCCACAGAACAAACCGCGGGCAACCTGGCGCAGCCATGGCAATCTGCTGTTTACTAACTGGCTCAACTATTACGTCTACCAGATCACGCCATACGATCTGCGCCACATGAATCCGACGCTGGAGTAATCCTCTGAGGATCCTCATCCTGTAGCGTTTCAGCTCTCCAGTTAAGGCACCTTCGGGTGCCTTTTTTATTTCCGAAATTCCCTCCGCCTGGTGAATGATTTTTAAACTTATCAATATCAATGCATTACATGCATTTAAAATTAAAAATGGAAATAGTTTTTGATTTTACGATAAATCCAGATAGTCTTAATTTTGCTGAACGAAAACTACACAACGATCTTCGTTCGCGTGGGGGAAGTGAATTCGGATCAACGACGAGGAGCAGTAAAATGAATCAACAGGCAACCATTATCGATGAACTGGCCTTTAACCAACCGCATGGGGAGCAGGAACAGCAGGTTCTGACGCCCGATGCCGTTGAATTTCTTACCGAGCTGGTGACCCGCTTCACGCCAAAACGCAATAAGTTACTGGCGGCACGTATCCAGCAGCAGCAAGACATTGATAATGGAAAGCTGCCTGACTTTATTTCGGAAACCGATTCCATTCGTGAAGGTGACTGGGCGATCCGCGGCATTCCGCAGGATCTGCAGGACCGACGCGTCGAGATCACCGGCCCGGTAGAGCGCAAAATGGTGATCAATGCGCTGAATGCCAATGTGAAAGTCTTTATGGCGGATTTTGAAGATTCGCTGGCACCTGACTGGAGCAAAGTGATCGAAGGGCAGATCAACCTGCGCGACGCGGTGAACGGCACCATCAGCCACACCAATGAAGCCGGCAAAATTTATCAGCTCAAGCCCAACCCGGCAGTACTGGTCTGTCGCGTGCGTGGCCTGCATTTACCGGAAAAGCATGTTACCTGGAACGGGGAAGCGATCCCCGGCAGCCTGTTCGACTTTGCCCTCTACTTTTTCCACAACCATAAGACCTTGCTGGCCAAAGGCAGCGGTCCCTACTTCTACCTGCCGAAAACGCAGGCCTGGCAGGAAGCGGCCTGGTGGAGTGAGGTCTTCAGCTATGCCGAGGATCGTTTCGATCTGCCGCGCGGCACCATCAAAGCCACCCTGCTGATTGAAACCCTGCCAGCTGTGTTCCAGATGGATGAAATTCTGCATGCCCTGCGCGACCACATTGTGGGCCTGAACTGCGGCCGCTGGGATTACATCTTTAGCTATATCAAGACCCTGAAAAACCACCCGGATCGCGTCCTGCCGGACCGTCAGGTGGTCACTATGGATAAATCATTCCTCAGTGCCTACTCGCGTCTGCTGATCAAAACCTGCCACAAACGCGGCGCTTTCGCGATGGGCGGCATGGCGGCCTTTATTCCGAGCAAAGACAGCGAACGTAACAATCAGGTGCTGAACAAGGTGAAGGCCGACAAAGAGCTGGAAGCCAGCAACGGCCATGACGGCACCTGGGTGGCGCACCCTGGGCTGGCCGATACCGCTATGGAGGTGTTCAACCGTATCCTGGGCGATAACAAAAATCAGCTGCACGTGACCCGCGAAGACGATGCGCCCATCACCGCCGCTCAGCTGCTCGAGCCGTGCGAGGGCGAGCGCACCGAAGAGGGGATGCGCGCCAATATCCGCGTGGCGGTGCAGTACATCGAGGCATGGATCTCCGGCAACGGCTGTGTGCCGATTTACGGTCTGATGGAGGATGCCGCCACCGCCGAGATCTCACGTACCTCTATCTGGCAGTGGATCCACCATCAGAAGACCCTCAGCAACGGCAAACCGGTGACTAAAGCCCTGTTCCGCCAGATGCTGTCGGAAGAGATGCTGAACATTCAGGAAGAACTGGGCGAGCACCGCTTCAGCAGCGGTCGCTTCGATGCCGCCGCACGCCTGATGGAACAGATCACTACCTCAGATGACTTAATCGACTTCCTGACGCTGCCTGGCTACCGCCTGCTGGCCTGATTTCACCACATAACAATAATGGAGCATCTGCACATGAAAACCCGTACCCAACAAATCGAAGCATTACAGAACGAGTGGACTCAACCGCGCTGGGAAGGCATTGAACGCCCGTACAGCGCAGAGGAAGTGGTGAAGTTACGCGGCTCGGTCAACCCGGAGTGCACCCTGGCGCAGCTTGGGGCGGCCAAAATGTGGCGTCTGCTGCACGGCGAATCGAAAAAGGGCTACATCAACAGCCTCGGCGCGCTGACCGGCGGCCAGGCCTTGCAGCAGGCGAAAGCGGGGATTGAAGCGGTCTATCTCTCAGGCTGGCAGGTCGCGGCGGACGCCAACCTGGCGTCCAGCATGTACCCGGACCAGTCCCTCTACCCGGCAAACTCCGTTCCGGCCGTGGTGGAGCGCATCAACAACACCTTCCGTCGTGCGGATCAGATCCAGTGGGCCTCCGGTATTGAGCCAAACGATCCGCGCTTTGTGGATTACTTCCTGCCGATTGTTGCCGATGCGGAAGCGGGCTTTGGCGGGGTACTGAACGCCTTCGAGCTGATGAAATCGATGATCGAGGCCGGTGCAGCGGCTGTTCACTTTGAAGATCAGCTGGCCTCAGTGAAGAAGTGCGGACACATGGGCGGCAAGGTGCTGGTCCCGACTCAGGAAGCGATCCAGAAACTGGTGGCAGCTCGTCTGGCCGCTGACGTGCTGGGCGTCCCGACGCTGGTGATTGCCCGTACCGATGCCGATGCGGCGGACCTGATCACCTCCGATTGTGACCCTTACGACAGCCAGTTTATTACCGGCGAGCGCACCAGCGAAGGTTTCTATCGTACCCATGCCGGCATTGAGCAGGCGATCAGCCGCGGCCTGGCCTACGCCCCTTATGCCGACCTGGTGTGGTGCGAAACCTCCACTCCGGATCTGGCCCTGGCTAAACGCTTCGCTGACGCCATCCATGCGAAATACCCGGGCAAACTGCTGGCCTATAACTGCTCTCCGTCCTTCAACTGGCAGAAGAACCTGGACGATAAAACTATCGCCAGCTTCCAGCAGGAGCTGTCGGACATGGGCTACAAATATCAGTTCATCACCCTCGCGGGTATTCACAGCATGTGGTTCAACATGTTCGACCTGGCGCATGCTTATGCCCAGGGTGAAGGCATGAAGCACTACGTTGAGAAGGTCCAACAGCCGGAATTTGAGGCCAGCAAACAGGGCTACACCTTCGCCTCGCACCAGCAGGAAGTGGGCACGGGCTACTTCGATAAAGTGACCACTATTATTCAGGGCGGCGCCTCCTCCGTCACTGCCCTGACCGGGTCAACCGAAGAAGCACAGTTCTGATATTTTTCCCCTCTCCCCTCTGGGGAGAGGGTTAGGGTGAGGGGGAATAAATGTCGCGTGGCCTGGAATTATTGATTGCACAGACCATCCTGCAGGGCTTTGATGCCCAGTATGGTCGTTTCCTTGAAGTAACGTCCGGGGCGCAGCAGCGCTTTGAGCAGGCCGACTGGCATGCGGTGCAGCAGGCCATGAAGCAGCGTATCCACCTTTACGATCATCACGTTGGCCTGGTGGTGGAGCAATTGCGCTGCATCACCGGCCATACCAGTACCGATGCCGCATTCTCGCTGCGGGTGAAAGAGCATTACACCCATCTGCTGCCGGATTACCCTCGCTTTGAAATTGCGGAAAGCTTTTTCAATTCCGTCTATTGTCGGCTGTTTGACCACCGTTCCCTGTCACCGGAGCGGCTCTTTATTTTTAGCTCTCAGCCTGAGCAACGCCTTCGTGCCTTGCCGCGTCCGCTGGCGAAAGCATTTTTTCCCGATCACGGCTGGGAGGCGCTGTTAACCAAGGTGTTAGCCGATCTGCCCCTGCGTCTGCCGTGGCAAAATCGCCCGCGTGATGTCGGGTATATCATTGCTCATCTCTCGGAAACGCTCGGGACCGATAACCTGCAGAACTGCCATCTTCAAATCGCTAACGAGCTTTTCTATCGCAACAAAGCCGCCTGGCTGGTAGGTAAGCTGATTACGCCGGACGCCACGCTGCCGTTTTTGCTGCCCATTCACCGCAGCGATGAAGGGGAGCTGGCGGTCGATACCTGTCTGACCACCAGCGCCGAGGCGAGCATCGTTTTCGGCTTCGCCCGCTCCTATTTTATGGTGTATGCCCCGCTGCCGGGGGCGCTGGTAGAGTGGCTGCGGGAGATCCTGCCTGGTAAAACCACCGCCGAACTGTACATGGCGATAGGCTGCCAGAAACACGCCAAAACTGAGAGTTACCGGGAGTATCTGCACTATATCAACCGTGCTGATGAGCAGTTTATCGAGGCGCCGGGCATTCGCGGCATGGTGATGCTGGTCTTTACCCTGCCGGGGTTTGATCGGGTGTTTAAGGTGATTAAGGATAAATTCGCCCCGCAAAAAGAGATGACGGCCGCCCACGTGCGCGCCTGCTATCAGCTGGTGAAGGAGCACGATCGCGTCGGGCGAATGGCGGATACCCAGGAGTTTGAGAACTTCGTGCTCGACAAGCGGCAGATTGCGCCGGAACTGATGGCGCTGCTGTTGCAGGAAGCGTCTGGCAAGATTACCGATCTGGGCGACCGGATCGCCATCAGCCATCTCTATATCGAACGGCGGATGGTGCCGCTCAATATCTGGCTGGAGCAGGCGGAGGGGCAGGCGCTTCACGATGCCATCGAAGAATATGGCAACGCTATCCGCCAGCTGGCGGCGGCCAACATCTTTCCGGGTGATATGCTGTTTAAAAACTTCGGCGTCACCCGGCACGGGCGGGTGGTGTTCTACGATTACGACGAAATCTGCTACATGACGGAAGTGAATTTCCGCCAGATCCCGCCCCCGCGTTATCCGGAGGATGAGCTCGCCAGCGAGCCGTGGTATAGCGTCTCGCCGGGGGACGTTTTCCCGGAGGAGTTTCGGCACTGGCTCTGCGCCGACCCGCGCATCGGAGCGCTGTTTGAAGAGATGCATGCCGATCTGTTTCGCGCTGACTACTGGCGGAGCCTGCAGACGCGCATCCAGAACGGGCATGTGGAAGATGTGTACGCTTACCGGCGCAAGCAGCGGTTTAGCATCAGATTTGCGGTTTAGTGCCCGGTGGCGCTGCGCTTACCGGGCCTACGATCCGAATGTAGGCCGGGTAAGGCGCAGCCGCCACCCGGCAAAACCATCTTAACGAATCCCACCATACGCCAGCGTCACTTCCTTCGCCGCTTTGATCACCAGCGCCCCCAACTCGGTCACGCGATCGTCGGTCATTCGTGAAATCGGCCCGGAAATGGAGATGGCGGCAAAGGGTTCGCGATGCTCGTCATAAATGCAGGCGGCAAGACAGCGCAGGCCGAGGGCATGCTCTTCATCATCAAAGGAGTAACCGCGCTTGCGCGTCAGGGCTAAATCCTCTTTCAGATGCAGTGGGGAAACCAGCGTCGCGTGGGTATAAGCATGTAAGCCTTTGCGGTGCAGCAGCCCGGTGACCTGCTCCTCGCTGAGCTGGGAGAGGAACGCTTTTCCTGCCCCGGAGGCGTGCATCGGCAGCTTGCCGCCAATCGGCGCAGACATGCGCATCAGCTGGGTGCACTGCACCTGGTCGATAATAATCGCCTGGTGATCGCTCTGGTCGAGCACCGCCAGGTTGACCGTCTCCCCGGAATCCTCCATCAGCTTGCGCAGGATCGGATGGACGATGGCGAGCAGGTTACGGCTCTGCAAAAAGCTGCTGCCGACGATAAACGCGTGGGCACCCACGGACCAGTGGCCCAGCTCGCCTACCTGCCGGACAAAGCCCAACTGCTGCATGGTGGTCAGCAGGCGATGGGTAGTGGAGTTCGGCAGACCTGCCTGCTGGGCCAGCTCGGTTAGCGCCACGCTGCTGTGCGACTCGGCTATCCACTCCAGCAGTTTAAGGCCCCGCGTCAGGGACTGGACTTGTCCGCCCGGCTGGGCGGTTGCGGCGGCAGGTTTTCTGCCGCGTTTAGCGGGAACGGTGGCAACCATGACAGGCTCCTTTTTCTGTATCGTGGAAATCATTTTCGTTTTATTTGGCTGTTTTGCAACCGCTATCCTTACTGATCGGAGGAGTTATAGTGAACATGTCTCATGTTACCGCGGTGTGACTTTTCCCCTTTGCAAGATTATGCCAGTATGGTCTGCTGGCCTTTTGGCCTGGTTGAGTGTTGTCGGGAGCAAGTGTGAGCAGCAAAGTAGATCAACTTCGTGCGCAGTTAAATGAACGCATTCTGGTGCTGGATGGCGGTATGGGCACCATGATCCAGAGCTATCGTCTGAGTGAAGACGACTTTCGCGGCGACCGCTTCGCCGACTGGCCCTGCGATCTGAAAGGTAACAACGACCTGCTGGTGCTCAGCAAGCCAGAGATTATCGCCGCCATTCATTACGCCTATTTCGAGGCGGGTGCGGATATCGTTGAGACCAACACCTTCAACTCGACAACCATCGCCATGGCGGATTACCAGATGGAATCCCTGTCGGCGGAGATTAACTACGAGGCGGCCAAACTGGCGCGTGCCTATGCCGACGAGTGGACGGCCCGCACGCCAGAGAAACCGCGCTACGTTGCCGGGGTACTTGGCCCGACCAACCGCACCGCCTCTATCTCACCGGATGTGAACGATCCGGCGTTCCGTAATGTCACCTTTGACCAGCTGGTGGCCGCGTACCGCGAGTCCACCCGCGCGCTGGTGGAAGGCGGTTCCGATCTGATCATGATCGAGACGGTGTTCGATACCCTCAACGCCAAAGCCGCAATCTATGCGGTTAAAGAGGAGTTCGACGCCCTGGGCGTGGACCTGCCGATCATGATCTCCGGCACCATCACCGATGCCTCGGGCCGTACCCTCTCCGGGCAGACCACCGAGGCGTTTTACAACTCCCTGCGCCATGCCGATGCCCTGAGCTTCGGCCTGAACTGTGCCCTGGGGCCGGACGAACTGCGCCAGTATGTGCAGGAGCTGTCCCGTATCGCTGATTGCTACGTGACCGCCCACCCGAACGCTGGCCTGCCAAACGCCTTTGGTGAATACGATCTCGACGCCGCGACGATGGCGGAGCAGATCCGCGAGTGGGCAGAGTCCGGATTCCTGAATATTGTCGGCGGCTGCTGCGGTACCACGCCAGAGCATATCGCCGCCATGAGCAATGCCGTGGCGGGGCTGCCACCGCGTAAATTGCCCGAGCTGCCGGTTGCCTGCCGTCTTGCTGGTCTTGAACCGTTGAACATCGGCGATGACAGCCTGTTTGTGAACGTCGGGGAACGTACCAACGTCACCGGCTCCGCGAAGTTCAAGCGCCTGATCAAAGAAGAGAAATACAGCGAAGCGCTGGATGTTGCCCGCCAGCAGGTAGAGAGCGGCGCGCAAATTATCGATATCAACATGGATGAGGGGATGCTCGACGCCGAAGCGGCGATGGTGCGTTTCCTCAACCTGATTGCCGGTGAGCCGGACATTGCCCGCGTGCCGATTATGATCGACTCCTCAAAATGGGAAGTGATCGAGAAAGGCCTGAAGTGCATCCAGGGCAAGGGCATCGTCAACTCCATCTCGATGAAAGAGGGGGTTGAGCCTTTTATCCATCACGCCAAACTGGTGCGCCGCTACGGTGCCGCCGTGGTGGTAATGGCCTTTGATGAAGTCGGCCAGGCCGATACCCGCGAGCGCAAAATTGAGATCTGCCGCCGCGCGTACCAGATTCTGACCGAAGAGGTCGGCTTCCCACCGGAAGACATTATCTTTGACCCGAACATTTTTGCCGTTGCGACCGGGATTGAAGAGCACAACAACTATGCCCAGGACTTTATCGGCGCTTGCGAAGACATCAAACGCGAGCTGCCGCATGCCCTGATCTCCGGCGGCGTCTCCAACGTCTCGTTCTCGTTCCGCGGCAACGACCCGGTGCGTGAGGCGATCCACGCGGTGTTCCTCTACTACGCCATCCGTAACGGAATGGACATGGGGATCGTTAACGCCGGTCAGCTGGCGATTTATGACGACCTGCCAGCGGAGTTGCGCGAGGGCGTTGAAGACGTGATCCTCAACCGTCGCGACGACGCCACCGAACGCATGCTGGAGCTGGCCGAAAAATATCGCGGCAGCAAAGCTGATGACAGCGCCAACGTCCAGCAGGCGGAGTGGCGTTCCTGGGACGTGAAAAAGCGTCTCGAATATTCGCTGGTAAAAGGCATCACCGAGTTTATCGAGCTGGATACCGAAGAGGCCCGCCAGCAGGCCGCGCGTCCGATTGAGGTGATTGAAGGCCCGCTGATGGACGGCATGAACGTGGTGGGCGATCTGTTCGGTGAAGGCAAAATGTTCCTGCCGCAGGTGGTCAAATCTGCCCGCGTGATGAAACAGGCGGTGGCCTATCTGGAACCTTATATCGAAGCCAGCAAAGAGAAAGGCTCCAGTAACGGCAAGATGGTGATCGCCACCGTGAAAGGCGACGTGCATGACATCGGCAAAAACATCGTCGGCGTGGTGCTGCAGTGTAATAACTACGAGATTATCGATCTGGGCGTGATGGTGCCGGCGGATAAAATCCTCAAAACCGCGCGGGAAGTGAATGCCGACCTGATAGGCCTCTCAGGGCTGATCACCCCGTCGCTGGACGAGATGGTCAACGTGGCAAAAGAGATGGAGCGCCAGGGCTTTACCCTGCCGCTGCTGATTGGCGGCGCGACTACCTCGAAAGCGCACACCGCAGTGAAGATCGAGCAGAACTACAGCGGGCCGACGGTGTATGTGCAGAACGCCTCGCGCACGGTGGGCGTGGTTTCGGCGCTGCTGTCGGCAACCCAGCGGGACGACTTTGTCGCCCGAACCCGCAAAGAGTACGAAACGGTGCGTATCCAGCACGCACGCAAAAAGCCGCGTACCCCGCCGGTTACCCTGGCCGCGGCACGGGATAACGACCTGGCCTTTGACTGGTCAAGCTATACGCCGCCGGTTGCCCATCGTCTGGGCGTGCAGGAGGTGACGGCCAGCATCGAGACCCTGCGCAACTACATCGACTGGACGCCGTTCTTTATGACCTGGTCGCTGGCCGGAAAATATCCGCGCATTCTCGAAGATGAGGTGGTGGGTGAAGAGGCCCAGCGCCTGTTTAAAGACGCTAATGACCTACTCGATCAGCTCAGCGCTGAGAAAACCCTCAACCCGCGCGGCGTGGTAGGGCTGTTCCCGGCCAACCGCGTGGGGGATGACATCGAAATCTATCGCGATGAAACCCGCACCCATGTACTGACGGTCAGCCATCATCTGCGTCAACAGACCGAGAAGGTCGGTTTCGCCAACTATTGTCTGGCCGATTTCGTCGCGCCGAAGCTGAGCGGCAAAGCCGACTACATCGGTGCCTTTGCCGTCACCGGTGGGCTGGAGGAGGACGCGCTGGCGGAGGCTTTTGAAGCGCAGCACGATGATTACAACAAAATCATGGTCAAAGCGATCGCCGACCGTCTGGCCGAGGCCTTTGCCGAATACCTGCATGAGCGGGTACGTAAAGTGCACTGGGGCTATGCGCCGAACGAGAACCTCAGCAACGAGGAGCTGATCCGCGAGAACTACCAGGGCATTCGCCCGGCGCCAGGGTATCCGGCCTGCCCGGAGCATACCGAGAAAGGCACCATCTGGCAGCTGCTGGATGTTGAAACCCATACCGGGATGAAACTCACCGAGTCGTTCGCCATGTGGCCGGGGGCGTCGGTCTCCGGCTGGTATTTCAGCCATCCTGACAGCAAGTATTATGCTGTGGCGCAGATCCAGCGCGATCAGGTGGAGGATTATGCTCTGCGTAAAGGGATGAGCGTTTCTGAAGTTGAGCGCTGGCTGGCACCGAATCTGGGGTACGACGCAGATTAAGGTCACGTTTCCTTACAACAAACAGGGCACCTACAGGGTGCCCTGTCTCTTTCTTACGTTTGACCCCTTATACTTGAGAAGAGCTCAGGTCAGGCGTAGGCCGGATAAGCGAAGCGCCATCCGGCGTTTCTGGCATGGGCTTAAGGAACTGATAACGAAAAGGAGAACCTACATCCGTGCTGACTCTGCTACATCTGCTTTCTGCCGTGGCGTTGCTGGTCTGGGGCACGCACATTGTCCGTACCGGCGTGATGCGTGTTTTTGGTGCCCGTTTACGTACCGTCCTCAGCCGCAGCGTTGAGAAAAAGCCGCTCGCCTTCTGCGCCGGCATTGGCGTGACCGCGCTGGTGCAAAGCAGCAACGCCACCACCATGCTGGTCACCTCATTTGTGGCTCAGGATCTGGTGGCGCTGACCCCTGCGCTGGTGATTGTCCTTGGCGCTGATGTCGGCACCGCCCTGATGGCGCGCGTGTTAACCTTCGATCTCTCCTGGCTGTCGCCGCTGCTGATTTTCATCGGCGTGATTTTCTTCCTTGGCCGCAAGCAGACCCGCGCCGGGCAACTGGGACGGGTGGGAATCGGCCTTGGGCTGATTCTGCTGGCGCTGGAGCTGATCGTCCAGGCCGTCACCCCTATCACCCAGGCCAGCGGCGTGCAGGTCATTTTCGCCTCGCTGACCGGCGATATCCTGCTGGATGCGCTGATTGGCGCGGTGTTTGCCCTGATCAGTTACTCCAGCCTGGCGGCAGTGCTGTTAACCGCCACACTCACCGCGGCGGGGATCATCTCCTTCCCGGTGGCGCTTTGTCTGGTGATTGGCGCCAACCTCGGTTCCGGCCTGCTGGCAGTACTCAACAACAGCGCCGCTAACGCCGCAGCCCGTCGGGTGGCGCTTGGCAGCCTGCTGTTCAAGCTGGTGGGTAGCCTGGCCATTCTGCCGTTCATTTATCCGCTGGCGAATCTGATGGACAACCTGCCGCTGCCGAAATCGGAGCTGGTGATCTACTTCCACGTCTTCTACAACCTGGTGCGCTGCCTGGTGATGGTGCCCTTTGCCGGCGTGATGGCACGATTCTGTGAACGGATTATCCGCGATGAACCCGAGCTGGATGCGCGCCTGAAACCCAAGCATCTGGACACATCAGCCTTGGATACCCCGGCGCTGGCACTGGCTAATGCCGCCCGGGAAACGCTGCGCATGGGCGATGCCATGGAGCAGATGCTGGAGGGGCTGAAAAAGGTGATGCACGGCGAACCGCGAGAAGAGAAAGAGTTGCGCAAGCTCGCGGATGACATCAACGTGCTCTATACCGCCATCAAGCTCTATCTGGCGCGGATGCCAAAAGATGAGCTGGCGGAGGAGGAGTCCCGCCGCTGGGCGGAGATCATCGAGATGTCGCTCAACCTCGAGCAGGCCTCTGATATTGTCGAGCGCATGGGAAGTGAAATCGCGGATAAATCACTGGCGGCTCGCCGGGCGTTTTCCCTCGAAGGCGTTAAAGAGCTGGATGCGCTGCACGATCAGCTGCTCGCCAACCTGAAGCTGGCCATGTCGGTCTTCTTCTCCAGCGATCTGGCCAGCGCCCGTCGTCTGCGCCGTAACAAGCACCGTTTCCGTATTCTCAACCGCCGCTATTCCCACGCGCACGTTGACCGGCTGCACCAGCAGAACGTGCAAAGTATCGAGACCAGCTCCCTGCATATGGGGCTGCTGGGGGATATGAAACGTCTCAACTCCCTGTTCTGCGCGGTGGCGTACAGCGTGATGGAGCAGCCGGATGAAGATGATGGCCGGGATGAGTATTAATCTGGATAACGCCTCGCAGAAGTGAACTGCGGGGCGTGACGACAGTCCTCTGGCACGCTACCGTGAAGCCCTTATTTTCCCGGAGGGTATAGAAAATGCTCATTTACTACGCTACGCTGCAACACATCATGCGCATTGCTACGGGAGTTATCATGCGCACCAGACCAGGCATTAAAAAATCTGTGAATGTCTCTCTGTCGCCAGAGGTACTGGAGCATGCACGTCAACTTAACATCAACCTGTCCGCAGTTTTGACCGAAGCGTTGATGGAGAAATTTCATGAAAATAACCGTGCGGAGTGGTTGCAGGACAACACCTCTTCTATAGAAGCGGTTAATCAGTGGGTAGATGAAAACGGCTCATTCAGTGATTTTCAGCGATCGTTCTGATGGAACAGTACTTTGCGTACCAGAATAAAGGACCCGGAAAAGGAGTTTATCCTTATTTGGTTAATCTTCAGCATCCGATAGCCAGTGTGTTAAAGCATGTGCTGGTGGCGCCAGCGATCGAATTAGCTCAATTGTCAGGTAATAAACCACCTGCCAAAATTTGTCCTGTTGTCGACATAGCCGAAAAGCCACATGTGGTGATGACGCATATGATGGCGGGGATCCCGGCAAAGGAGGTCGGAGAGCGTATTGCTGATTTAACCCATGAACGAACCGCGTTACGGGATGCTCTCGATTTTCTCATCAATGGATACTAACCCATTTTTGTTGCCCGCAACCTAAGGTATATTTCGCCTCTACAGGAGAAATTATGCTGCCAACTCAATCCACCCGATTAAACAAATACATTAGCGAGAGCGGGATCTGCTCGCGTCGCGAGGCTGACCGTTACATCGAACAGGGCAACGTGTTTATCAATGGTAAACGCGCCACCATTGGCGATCAGGTCGCCCCTGGCGACGTGGTCAAAGTGAATGGTCAACTGATCGAGCCCCGGGACGAAGAAGACCTGGTGTTTATCGCGCTGAATAAACCGGTTGGCATTGTCAGTACTACAGAAGATGGCGAGCGCGACAACATCGTCGATTTCGTCAACCACAGCAGCCGTATCTTCCCGATTGGCCGTCTGGATAAAGACTCCCAGGGGCTGATTTTCCTCACTAACCACGGCGATCTGGTGAATAAAATCCTGCGGGCCGGTAACGACCACGAGAAAGAGTATATCGTCACGGTCAACAAGCCGGTCACGGACGACTTTATTCGCGGGATGGGGGCGGGCGTGCCGATCCTCGGTACGGTGACGAAAAAGTGCAAGGTGAAGAAAGAAGCGCCGTTCGCGTTTCGTATCACCCTGGTTCAGGGCTTAAACCGCCAGATCCGCCGCATGTGCGAACATTTTGGTTTCGAAGTGACCAGGCTGGAACGTACCCGCATCATGAACGTTAGTCTCTCCGGCATCCCGCTGGGTGAATGGCGCGATCTGACCGGGGATGAGTTGATTGAGCTGTTTAAGCTGATCGAGAATTCGTCCTCAGAAGCGAAGCCGAAAGCGAAGGCAAAACCGAAAACGCAGGGCATTAAACGCCCGGTGGTTAAAGCCCCGCAGGGGGAAGAGAAAAGCAAAGCCAAACCGGCCGGGAACGGAAAACGCTTTACCCAGCCAGGGCGCAAAAAGAAAGGGCGCTAATCAGCGCCTTCCACGGGTTGGGGTACTGGCCGACCAGGAAAACGTTGCCTCTTTATCCACTTTATAAGCCTGCTCTTTTTTAAGTTTGCGGGCTTTTTTGGCTTCCACTTCACGCTGAGCCATCAGTTTATCGATGTACTCTTTTTTAACGTGATTGGTTTCGGCGTTGGTCAGCAGTCGGCCATGGGCGATACGGGCGCGATCGAGCAGGGTTTTCAGTTCGCGCTGCTCGCTTTCCGTCATCTCTTTCTGGGTCAATCTCGGTGTGGACATACCTGAAGCCTCCTGTGGACGAGGCTTCAGTGTAAAGCATGCCTTCGCTGTCGCGAAGCTGAATTAACCTTCCTTCACCACATCGCGTTTCTTTTGGTCATCGATCGGCTTACCCGACCAGTAACCCGCCAGCAGCGAGCCGGACAGGTTATGCCATACCGAGAACAGCGCGCCAGGCAGTGCCGCCAGCGGTGAGAAGTAGATTTTGCCGAGCGCCGCGGCCAGGCCGGAGTTCTGCATCCCCACCTCAATCGCCAGCGTGCGGCAGGTGGATTCGTCAAAGCCGAACAGCTTCCCGCCCCAGTAACCGCCCAGCAGGCCGATAGTGTTGTGCAGCACCACGGCGATAATCACCACAAAACCAACCGAGGCGATATGCGCCGCAGAACCGGCCACCACGGCGCTGATGATCGCCAGAATACACAGCATTGAAAATGCCGGCAGGTACGGCTCCACGGCTTTCACCAGCCGCGGGAACAGGTGGTGGATAACCAGCCCCAGCGCAATCGGGATCACCACGATCTGCAGAATGCTCAGCAGCATCCCCATCACATCCACCTGAATGTGGGCATCCACGTACAGACGCGTCAGCAGCGGGGTCGCCACTACGCCCACCAGCGTGGAGACAGAAGAGATGGTCACCGACAGGGCCACATCGCCTTTCGCCAGATAGATCATCACGTTGGAGGCCGTCCCGCTGGCGACGCTGCCCACCAGTACCATCCCGGCGGAAAGGTCCGGCGGCATCTTAAAAGCAATAGCCAGCAACCATGCCGCCAGCGGCATCACCAGGTAGTGCAGGAAAATCCCTGCCGCGACCGGTGCCGGGCGTGACAGGACGCGTTTAAAATCGTCGATTTTCAGGTGTACGCCCATGCCGAACATGATGAGCATCAGCAGCGTGGTGACCCACGGGCCGATAGGAGTAAAAGTGGTTGGCGTGTAATACGCTAATACAGAGAGCAGCAGCGCCCATAACGGGAACAGCCGGGTGATGGCGGATAACATACGGATTCCTTGCGATTGTGTTGTGTCATGTAGTTATAAAAAAAGCCGGGTTCGAGCCCGGCTTAGAGATAGTGTTTATCCTGCTAACTAATTTTATTCAACCAAATTTTCTTCATGATCCCGGGTGCAGGCTTTCCCAGCTAAGCCCAAAGCGGGCGAGATATTTGCGCAGCCGGTCAGCATCGTTAGGATTGACCTTTTTCATCCGGGAGACCGCAAAGAGTTCGCGGCCGGCCTCGGATAATGAGGCGCTACGGCGGCACACCTCCAGCACGGTTTCCAGCTGCCGCTGGTCGAAGAGATCGAGATCCATCGCCACTGCTGGCGTGGCGGTCTGCCAGTTCGCCTGCAGCCTGGCAATTTCTTCCTCAACCAGCGCTAAGGTGATGCGCCCTTGATCCGCAAGCGTGGCCATCCGCGCCACCGAGGAGCCCAGTTCACGAAAGTTACCCCGCCATAACGCCTGAGGCGAGTCAGCAAAACGCAGATAGCGCTCGCGCGCCTCTTTGTCGAAGCGAACCTGAGACTGGGCTTCGGCCGCGAAGCGTTGCAGTTCATACTCCACGTTCGGGGCGATATCTTCCCGGCGCTGCGCCAGGCCGGGCAGGGCAAAACTCCACATATTGATACGGGCGAAGAGATCCTCCCGGAAACGGCCTTCCGCTACCCACTGACGCATATCCCGGTGCGTGCCGGCAATCAGCTGAAAATCGCTCCTGACCTCTTTGTCGGAGCCAAACGGGAAGAAGGTTTTTTCTTCGATAGCCTTCAACAGCATGGCCTGTTCGTCGAGGCCCAGTTCGGCGATCTCATCTAAAAACAGCACGCCGCCGTCGGCCTCACGTAGCAGCCCGGCGCGGGCCGTTGCTGCTCCGGTAAAGGCGCCTTTGACATGACCGAAAAGGGTCGACATGGCGTTGTCACCCCGCAGCGTGGCGCAGTTTACCGCCACCAGCCTGCCTGTCAGCTGATGGCGGGATTGCTTAAGCTGGTAGATACGGTTGGCGAGGAAGGATTTTCCGGCCCCCGTTGGGCCAGTCAGCAGAACAGGAGCGGTCGAGCGCAGCGCCACACGTTCAATCTGATCGATCAAGGCGTTAAAGGTGGCATTGCGGGTCTCAATCCCGGCTTTGAGGAACGAAATGGACTCCTGCTGTTCACGCTGAAAGCGGCTGGTCAGCGTGGCATAGCGGCTTAAATCCAGATCGATGATCGAGTAGCGTCCGACGGGCACGGCCTCTTCCGGCGCGTCCCTGCTGGCGGGACCGGTCTGGATCAGACTGGCGGGGAGGTACCGCGCTTCGGTCAGCAAAAACCAGCAGATCTGCGCCACGTGGGTGCCGGTGGTGATATGCACCAGGTACTCCTCATTTTCGGTGTCAAACTTATAGCGTGTGGCGAAATCGAGAAACGCGGCGTAGACCTCTTCAAAATCCCAGGGATCGGCGATGGTGACGGGACACGGGCGCACGGTGGTATGGGGTGAGAGCAGCCTGATATCTTCCGTTAGCTGTTCCGCCATCCCCCGATCCTGGGGCTGGTGGAGCAGTTCAAGCCTGTCGACGGGGAGATCGGGCTGCTGGCAAAGCGCGACCGTTGGGCGCCATTTACGTAAGCGGTTGGCCCGCTTGCCGCGTTTGTCCATCACCGTACCCAGTACCCCAATAACCACTCGCCGCTTTTTCATGTTTATCCTGCAAGATAAAAACCCATACTAAAAGATAAAAAGGTTCTGCGGGTTACGCAATGTCCGAAAAAGTGTTGCAAATAAAAGATAACATAATCAATGGCATGTATTTTTTATGAGCAGGATGAGTAATCTGGCACGCTTCTGGCAATACTTCTCAGTAACAGACAGCCCTGAGGGTGAGCACCATGAAACAGAATGATTTTGATGTATTAAAGGCGCAACACAGCGCCCCGGTAAAAATGTGGACGCACGGGGTGCCCGTTGAGCCAGAGGCGCGCGAGCAACTGCTGAATACCGCGAAGATGCCGTTTATTTTTAAACATCTGGCGGTAATGCCGGATGTGCATCTCGGAAAAGGCTCCACCATTGGCAGCGTAATTCCCACCAAAGGGGCCATTATTCCCGCGGCGGTAGGGGTGGATATCGGCTGCGGGATGATCGCCGTGCGGACCTCACTACTGGCAGGCGATCTGCCGGATAACCTCCACGGACTGCGCAGCGCCATTGAACAGGCCGTGCCACACGGGCGCACCAACACCCGCTCCCGTCGCGACAAAGGGGCGTGGGAAAAGACGCCGGATGAAGTGGATAACCACTGGCGACAGCTGGCGCCGCGCTTCAAACGGCTGACGGATAAGTATCCGCAACTGCTGAAAACCAATAACCATCAGCACCTGGGGACACTGGGCACCGGGAACCACTTTATCGAGATCTGTCTGGACGAGCAGCAACGGGTGTGGGTCATGCTGCACAGCGGCTCGCGTGGCGTGGGCAACGCGATCGGCAACGTGTTTATCGCCCTGGCGCAGAAGGATATGCAGCAGCACATTGCCAACCTGCCGGACAGAAACCTGGCCTATTTCCAGGAGGGGAGCCGGCACTATAACGACTACATCGAAGCCGTGGAGTGGGCGCAGGATTTTGCCCGCCATAACCGCGAGGCGATGATGTCGCGGGTGCTGGCCGCGCTGTCGCGCATCGTACCAAAGCCTTTCCTGACCCAGCAGGAGGCGGTGAATTGCCATCACAACTATGTGCAGAAAGAGCGTCATTTTGGTGAAGAGGTGCTGGTGACGCGCAAAGGGGCGGTGTCGGCGCAGAAGGGCGAGATGGGGATCATCCCCGGCTCGATGGGGGCGAAGAGCTTTATCGTGCGCGGTCTGGGCAATGAAGAGAGCTTCTGCTCCTGCAGCCATGGGGCAGGGCGGGTGATGAGCCGCACGGCAGCTAAAAAACGCTTCACCGTGGCCGATCAGATCCGCGCCACGGCCCACGTCGAGTGCAGAAAAGACAACGAGGTCATCGATGAGATCCCGATGGCCTATAAAGACATCGATGCGGTCATGGCGGCGCAAGCATCCCTGGTCGAAATCGTCCATACGTTGCGCCAGGTGGTATGTGTAAAAGGATAAAGCAGATGGCTGATAATGGTGTAGATACTGTCATGCGCGAGCGCGTGCGGCAGCAACTCAACGAAATAGAACAACGATTTAATGTGACCGTGCTGTACGCCTGTGAATCGGGCAGCCGGGGCTGGGGCTTTGCGTCGCCGGACAGCGATTATGACGTGCGCTTTCTGTATGTGCATAAACCTGACTGGTATTTGCGCGTAGAGCCGCAGCGGGACGTGATCGAGCTGCCTGTCGACGATGAGCTGGAGGTGAGCGGCTGGGAGTGGCGCAAGGCGCTTGGCCTGCTGAAAGCGGCTAACCCTACGCTTATCGAGTGGCTGGATTCGCCGGTGGTCTATCAGCAGAGCGAAACCGTGATAACAGAACTACGCGCACAGGTACCCGCCTGGTTTTCCCCGGTTCGTGCGCGCTGGCACTACTACTCCATGGCGCGCAAAAACTTCCGCGGTTATTTACAGGGCGAAGAGGTGCGGCTGAAGAAGTACTTTTACGTCCTGCGTCCACTGTTAGCGGTGCGCTGGATAGAGGCCGGAAAAGGTATGCCGCCGATGCGCTTTGCCGAACTGCTGGCGGGAAGCGATCTCGATACGCCGTTACGTCAGGAGATCGATGCGCTGCTGGCGATAAAACAGCGTGGGGGAGAGGCGCAGTACGGCCCGAGACGCCCCTTGCTGCACGCATTCATCACCCGGGAGCTGGCGCGAGGCGAAAACCCGCCCACGCTGCCGGATAGCCGGGATGGCAAGATAGCCTCGCTGGATTCGCTGCTGATGAGAACGGTGCTGGCGGGATAAAAAAAGGGCCCGGTTTCCCGGGCCCTTTCCTGTTACTCAAATAAATTGTGATGCAGTTTCTGCACGACCTGCTCGGCTTCATGGCCTGGTACCAGGAAGCACAGGTTGTAGCTTGATGCGCCGTAGCAAATCATGCGGATGTTAAACGGATCCAGCACGCCAAACACCTCTTTGCCCACGCCGCTGGCGCGGGACAGCTCGTTACCGATGATCGCCACCAGGGCGAGATCTTCTTCCACCTCGACGCGGCACAGTTCCGACAGCTCCATCAGCAGGGACTGGGTCAGCAGGGTATCCCCGGTAGAGGTTGAGCCGGTGGTATCCAGGGTCAGGGCGATGTTCACTTCTGAGGTGGTCACCAGATCCACCGAGATGCTGTGGCGCGCCAGAATGCTAAACACCTCCGCCAGGAAGCCGCGGGAGTGCAGCATGCTCAGGCTGTGCAGGGTCAGCAGGGTCTGTTTGCGACGCAGGGCGATGGCGCGGAACAGCGGTGGGTTTTCAGTGGTGTTGCACACGATAGTGCCGCCCGCTTTGGGATCTTTGCTGGAACCGACGAAGACCGGGATATTGCTGCGTACCGCAGGCATCAGCGTCGCCGGGTGCAGTACTTTTGCGCCAAAGGTTGCCATCTCAGCGGCTTCTTCAAAGGCGATCACGTCAATACGTTTTGCCGCTGGCACCACGCGCGGGTCGGTGGTGTAGATACCCGGTACGTCCGTCCAGATATCGACGCGGGAGGCCTGCAGGGCTTCACCCAGCAGGGCTGCGGTGTAGTCGCTGCCGCCACGGCCCAGCGTGGTGGTACGGCCTTTGGCTTCGCTGCCGATAAAGCCCTGAGTGATGACAATCCCTTCCGCCAGACGCGGTGCCAGCTGTTGGGTGGTCAGTTCGGCAATGGCGGTAACGTCCGGCTCGGCACGGCCAAAGCGGTCGCTGGTGCGCAGCACTTTACGCACGTCAAACCACTGCGACTGAACGTTACGCTCGCGCAGCACTTCAACAAACAGCAGGGTCGACATCAGCTCGCCGTGGCTGACCAGCTCGTCGGTCAGGGCGGTGGAGGTTGCCAGCGAGGCCGCTTCCGCCAGGGTGATGATATTTTCCAGCAGTCGCTCAATCTCTTCGCTGATGACGCTCGGATTGCGCAGACGGCCAAGAATATCGAACTGAATCTTGTGCAGAGCTGCGAGCTTCGCCTGGCGCTCGCTCGCTTCCAGCCCTTCAGCAAGGGCGACCAGCAGATTGGTGACGCCAGCCGAAGCGGACAACACCACCAGGCGGGTATCAGGATCGGCCAGCACCACATCGGCGCTGCGGTTCATGGCATCAAAATCGGCCACGCTGGTACCGCCAAATTTGGCGACAACAAAACTCGTCATAACAACCTCGTGTCAGGGAAGGAAAAAAGCGACCATGGCACAAGGACAAAATAGTTTTATCGGTGCAGGCGCAAATACCGTGTGTATAAATAAAATGTGCAGGGGATCCTGTCAACGCCGGGATTATGCGGATTTTTCATGCTGCCTTCCATATGAGAAACAGGACTTATAACAGCTATACTTTTGGAGCTTTTGCGCTGCACTTGATACAGGCCAGGCCAATGGCATAAAAACCATCACAATTTTTAGCGACAGAGGCTACAATCGACCGAGGTCACAATTCTCAATTCAGAAGAGTATTGCTATGAAAAATATCAATCCAACGCAGACTTCAGCCTGGCAGGCATTACAGAAACACTTTGATGAAATGAAAGACGTCACCATCGCAGAGCTGTTCGCGAAAGACGCCGATCGTTTCAGCAAGTTCTCCGCGACCTTCGACGATCAGATGCTGGTAGATTTTTCCAAAAACCGCATCACTGAAGAGACGCTGGCAAAACTGCAGGATCTGGCGAAAGAGACCGATCTGAGCGGTGCCATCAAGTCCATGTTCTCCGGTGAGAAGATCAACCGCACCGAAGACCGCGCTGTGCTGCACGTGGCCCTGCGTAACCGTAGCAATACGCCGATTATCGTTGACGGCAAAGATGTAATGCCGGAAGTGAACGCGGTGCTGGAAAAGATGAAGACCTTCTCTGAAGCGATCATCTCAGGTAGCTGGAAAGGCTATACCGGCCAGGCGATCACTGACGTGGTGAACATCGGTATCGGCGGCTCCGACCTCGGCCCGTTCATGGTGACCGAAGCGCTGCGTCCGTACAAAAACCACCTCAACATGCACTTTGTCTCTAACGTCGATGGTACCCACATCGCCGAAGTGCTGAAAAACGTCAATCCGGAAACCACCCTGTTCCTGGTGGCGTCCAAAACCTTCACCACTCAGGAAACCATGACCAACGCCCACAGCGCGCGCGACTGGTTCCTGGAAACAGCCGGTGACCAGCAGCACGTAGCGAAACACTTCGCGGCGCTCTCCACTAACGCCAAAGCGGTAGGCGAGTTCGGCATCGACACCGCCAACATGTTTGAATTCTGGGACTGGGTGGGCGGTCGTTACTCCCTGTGGTCAGCCATCGGTCTGTCGATCATCCTCTCCGTGGGCTACGACAACTTTGTTGAGCTGCTCTCCGGCGCGCATGCGATGGATAACCACTTCGCCACCACTCCAGCAGAGAAAAACCTGCCGGTTCTGCTGGCGCTGATCGGCATCTGGTACAACAACTTCTTCGGCGCTGAAACCGAAGCGATCCTGCCGTACGATCAGTACATGCACCGTTTTGCGGCCTACTTCCAGCAGGGCAACATGGAATCCAACGGTAAATACGTTGACCGTAACGGCAACGCCGTGGATTACCAGACCGGCCCAATCATCTGGGGTGAGCCAGGCACCAACGGCCAGCATGCGTTCTATCAGCTGATCCACCAGGGCACCAAAATGGTTCCGTGCGACTTTATCGCGCCGGCCATTACCCACAACCCACTGTCCGATCACCATCCGAAACTGCTGTCGAACTTCTTCGCGCAAACTGAAGCGCTGGCGTTCGGTAAAGCGCGTGATGTGGTTGAGCAAGAGTATCGCGATCAGGGTAAAGATCCGGCGACCCTGGACCACGTGGTGCCGTTCAAAGTGTTCGAAGGCAACCGTCCGACCAACTCCATCCTGCTGCGTGAGATCACCCCGTTCAGCCTGGGCGCGCTGATTGCCCTGTATGAGCACAAAATCTTCACCCAGGGCGCGATCCTGAACATCTTCACCTTCGACCAGTGGGGCGTTGAGCTGGGCAAACAGCTGGCAAACCGCATTCTGCCAGAGCTGGGTGATAACCAGGATATCAACAGCCACGACAGCTCCACCAACGGTCTGATTAACCGTTATAAAGCCTGGCGTGCATAAGTAAGTCTGCTGCGGTCTGTGTGCCCGGTGGCGCTACGCTTACCGGGCCTACAAAACCCCGTAGGCCGGGCAAACGAAGTGCCGCCCGGCAGATCTGCACAAAACATAAACAAAAAATATAGATCCCCGTCACATTTTTGCGTTATACAGGAACCTCGCCCCGGAGAATGAGGTGCTGTATGACATCCCTGACTCGCCCACGCGTTGAATTTATCGCAACCATTCTGCAGACCGTGCTGAACCTGGGCCTGCTGAGCCTTGGCCTGATCCTGGTGGTCTTCCTCGGTAAAGAGACGGTGCATCTGGCTGATGTGCTTTTTGCCCCTGAGCAAACCAGCAAATACGAGCTGGTTGAAGGGCTGGTGGTTTACTTTCTCTACTTCGAATTTATCGCCCTGATCGTGAAGTACTTTCAGTCTGGCTTTCACTTCCCGCTGCGCTACTTTGTCTACATTGGTATCACCGCGATTGTGCGACTGATTATCGTCGATCATAAATCGCCCCTCGACGTGTTGCTCTACTCGGCGGCTATCCTGCTGCTGGTGGTCACACTCTGGCTGTGCAACTCGAAGCGACTGAAACGGGAATAAAAAAGGGCGGCCCGAGGGCCGCCGAAAACAGTCACAAGTTGGATTAGTACATCAAGGCAAAGTTGAGGGTTGCAGTGGCATAACGATGAAACTTACCCTTTCACACCCCCCGCGGTCAGGCCGTTCACCAGCCAGCGCTGAGCCAGCAGGAACACGACGGTGATCGGGATAGCGGAAAGTACGGCGGCTGCGGCAAAGTCGCCCCACAGGTAGTTTTGTGGGTTGAGGTATTGCTGCATCCCTACCGCCAGGGTGTAGCTGTTCACATCACGCAGCAGCAGTGACGCGACCGGCACTTCAGTGATGGCGGCGATAAACGACAGAATAAAGACCACCGCCAGAATCGGCACGGAGAGCGGCAGCAGCACCAGGCGGAACGCTTGCCATGGGGTGGCGCCATCCAGCGAGGCTGCTTCTTCCAGCGAGTTGTCGATGGTTTCGAAATAGCCCTTGATGGTCCAGACGTGCAGTGCGATGCCGCCGAGATAGGCGAAGATCACCCCGCCGTGGGTGTTCAGACCGATGAACGGCACGTACTGGCCGAGGCGGTCAAACAAGGCATACAGGGCCACCAGCGACAGTACCGCCGGGAACATCTGGAAAATCAGCATCCCTTTCAGCAGCGTCGCTTTCCCCTTGAAGCGCATACGGGCAAATGCGTAGGCGCAGGTAGTGGATAGGGTCACGATACCAATCGCGGTGATGGTGGCGACTTTTACCGAGTTCCACAGCCACAGCAGGACCGGGAACGGCGGCGGCGTGACGCGGCCATCAGCGTGTTCCACGCTGAAGCCCAGCGCCAGTTTCCAGTGCTCCCAGGAGATTTGCTCCGGGATCAGGCTCCCGGTGGCGAAGTTACCCGAACGCAGGGAGATGGCGATAACCATCAGCAGCGGGAACATGATCGCCGCGATAAAAATCAGCAGGCCTAAGTGCGTGGCGAAGAGGCGCAGCTTCTGAGATTTGGGTTGGACCATAGACATATTCTGTGCCCTCCTTAGTCGAATTTCATGCGTGTGGCTTTCAGGTTTACCACCGCCAGCGCGCCTACCAGCAGGAAGATCAGGGTGGCAATCGCCGCCGCCAGACCGAAGTCCTGACCACCGCCGCCTTCGAAGGCGATACGGTAGGTGTAGCTCACGAGCAGGTCGGTATAACCGGCTGGCGTGGTGGTGCCGAGACGGTCCGGGCCACCGTTGGTTAACAGCTGAATCAGCACGAAGTTGTTAAAGTTAAAGGCGAAGCTGGCGATCATCAGCGGCGTCAGCGGCTTGATCAGCAGCGGGAGCGTAATCTTAAAGAAGTTCTGGAACGGGGTCGCACCGTCCATCGCCGAGGCTTCGTACAGGTCATCCGGGATAGCTTTCAGCAGCCCCATGCACAGGATCATCATGTACGGGTAGCCGAGCCAGGTGTTGACGATAACGATCATGGTGCGGGCGGTGGTCGGGTCGCTGAACCAGGCCGGCTTGATGCCAAACAGCCCGCTCAGCATCATGTTGATTTCACCAAAGCTCTGGTTGAACAGACCCTTGAAAATCAGAATCGAGATGAACGACGGCACGGCATACGGCAGGATCAGCAAGACGCGATAAATCGCTTTTCCTTTTAACGCTTCCCACTGCACCAGGCAGGCCAGCACCATCCCAACGGCCACGGTCAGGATCACGGTCAGTACCGAGAAGACCACCGTCCAGACAAAGATAGCGAAGAACGGCTTCTGAATGCCTTCATCGGTAAAGACGCGGGTAAAGTTGTCCCAGCCGATGGTCACGGTATAGCCCGGGCTGAGTTTATCGTCGCCCCAGTTGCCGTCGGCATTCACAGACTGGTAAAAGCCAATCTCGTTGTTCGGGCGGTACTTCACGCCGGTCTGGTTGTTGGTGAGCGTGCTGTCATCGCCCAGGGTATAGAGCGGGCGGGTGCCGGAGAACTGGCGCAGCGAGCTCATGATCACTTTGCTTTCGTCCGGCAGCTCGGCGGTAATCTGGGTCAGCGCCTGACGGTTCTGGGTGATAACACGCAGGTTAGCGCGTTCCCCTTCCGGCAACGCATCCGCTTCTTTCAGGGCCAATTTCTGCTCGCCGCCAAACTTGAAGGCGTCGGAAACGTAGTATTTGCCTGCGGCATCGTCGGTCAGGGCCAGCTTCCACTCGTCGCCGGACGGGTAGAGGCCAAAGTTGAAGGTCTTACCGGCCTGATATGAACGATCCATCAGCACCTGCTGGGCGCGCTCTTGCGCGAGCTGGTTGGTGCTGCTGTAGTTGGTGAAGGCAATGGCGATGGTGCAGATCAGGGGGAACAGGACAAACAGTCCCATCCCGGCCACGCCCGGATAGACATAACGCCAGGCGTAGGCTTTACGATTGGCGAAAATATAGAGGCCGACTGCGCTTAAGATCAGCGTCATGGCGGCAAACAGGTACTCCCCCTGGGCGTACATTACAACGATAAGGTAACCCACCAGCAAGCCCAGCAGACCAATCACTGACCATTTCAGCGTGTCGCTTTGCCACCAGTGTTTCTTTTTAACGACATCCATGGGGATCTTCCTCTACAACAATTAAACAACCCTCACCCCAACCCTCTCCCTGAGGGAGAGGGGGCGGTTTTCTCCTTCTCCCTTGAGGGAGAAGGCCGGGATGAGGGGGTTACAGCCAGTCTTACTTGGTAATACGACCCTGAGCATCTTTCAGCGCGGCATCCACAGTCTGACGACCGCTGGCGGCGTTGATCACCGCAGTACGGGTGGCATACCAGAAGGCAGCCATCTGTGGGATGTTCGGCATGATTTCGCCTTTCTCGGCGTTGCTCATGGTGGCGGCGATACGTGGATCTTTCGCCAGCGTTTCCTGGAAGGATTTCAGCGCCACGGCACCCAACGGTTTGTCCTTGTTCACTTCTTCCAGACCCTGATCGGTCAGCAGGTAGTTTTCGAGGAACTCTTTCGCCAGCTCTTTGTTCGGACTAGCAGCGTTGATACCGGCGCTCAGTACGCCAACAAAGGGTTTAGACGGCTTGCCATTGAAGGTTGGCAGCACCGCCACGCCGTAGTTAATCTTGCTCTTATCGATGTTGGACCACGCCCACGGACCGTTGATGGTCATCGCGGTTTCGCCCTTGTTGAAGGCCGCTTCAGCGATGGAGTAATCGGTATCCGCGTTCATCTGCTTGTTCTTGATCAGGTCAACCAGGAAGGTCAGACCGGCTTTCGCCCCTGCGTTGTCCACGCCGACATCTTTCACGTCGTATTTGCCGTCAGCAAATTTGAACGCGTAACCGCCATCGGCAGCAATCAGCGGCCAGGTGAAGTACGGCTCTTGCAGGTTGAACATCAGCGCGCTCTTACCTTTCGCCTTCAGCTCTTTATCCAGAGCCGGGATCTCTTCCCAGGTTTTCGGCGGGTTCGGTACGAGGTCTTTGTTGTAGATCAGGGAGAGGGATTCAACCGCGACCGGGTAAGCGATCAGCTTGCCGTTGTAACGTACGGCATCCCAGGTGAATGGGAACAGTTTGTCCTGGAAGGCTTTATCCGGGGAGACTTCCGCCAGCAGGCCAGACTGTGCATAGCCGCCGAAACGGTCATGCGCCCAGAAGATGATGTCCGGGCCGTCGCCGGTCGCCGCAACCTGCGGGAATTTCTCTTCCAGCTTGTCCGGGTGTTCAACGGTAACTTTGATGCCGGTGTCTTTCTCGAATTTTTTACCCACTTCGGCCAGGCCGTTGTAGCCTTTGTCGCCGTTAATCCAGATTACCAGCTTACCTTCTTCAATTTTGGCGAGCGCCGGAGCGGAGATCATCATTGCTGCAAGGGCGGACAATGCGAAAACGCGTGCGCCAGTCTTGATATTCATATCTGCCATCCTTTTTGGTGATGTGCTGTGGATACATGAGGTGGTTCAACGTCGCTCAGTCTCCTTATTTGACATCCTCTTTCCATCCTCCTGTCCCCTACGCCCCACCCCCGCTTTATGTGATCTGCGTTGCATAAATTTAAGTTATGTGTCCCAGCGCACATAAAACTACGGTGAATTTTGCCAGTGACATCACGAATTTAGCCTCACCCCCCCGGTCGCGCTGGCGGAGCCCTCTCTCTCATCCTCCCGCCTCCTCCCCCATAAAAAAGGCTGGGGGTGGAGGATTTGCGACGCCGCGTGATACCCCATAGTGAACTTATCTTGAATGTTTCTGTCGGCGACAGGTTGTAACGAAGGGAGTAGGGCATGGCGAGCGTAGAACTGCGTAACGTAACGAAAGCCTGGGGTGACGTGGTGGTGTCAAAAGATATCAACCTCGATATCCAGGAAGGCGAATTCGTGGTTTTTGTTGGCCCGTCAGGCTGCGGTAAATCGACGCTGCTGCGCATGATTGCCGGTCTGGAAACCATCACCAGCGGTGATTTGATGATTGGCGATACCCGGATGAATGATATCCCGCCTGCGGAACGTGGCGTCGGGATGGTCTTCCAGTCCTATGCGCTCTATCCCCATCTCTCCGTTGCCGAGAACATGTCGTTCGGCCTGAAGCTGGCCGGCGCCAAAAAAGAGGTCATTAACCAGCGCGTAACTCAGGTCGCCGAAGTGCTCCAGCTGGCGCACCTGCTGGAGCGTAAGCCGAAGGCGCTCTCCGGTGGTCAGCGTCAGCGTGTGGCGATTGGCCGTACGCTGGTGGCGGAACCGCGCGTGTTCCTGCTCGATGAGCCGCTGTCGAACCTCGACGCCGCACTGCGCGTGCAGATGCGTATTGAAATCTCCCGCCTGCACAAGCGTCTGGGCCGCACCATGATTTACGTCACCCACGATCAGGTCGAAGCGATGACTCTGGCCGACAAGATTGTGGTGCTGGATGCTGGCCGCGTGGCGCAGGTTGGCAAACCGCTGGAACTCTATCACTACCCAGCAGACCGCTTTGTTGCGGGCTTTATTGGCTCGCCAAAGATGAACTTCCTGCCGGTCAAAGTCACCGCCACCGCCATTGAACAGGTTCAGGTTGAACTGCCGAACCGCCAGCAGGTGTGGTTACCGGTCGACAGCGCAAACGTCAATGTCGGGGCCAACATGTCCCTCGGGATCCGTCCTGAGCACCTGCTGCCGAGCCACATCGCTGATGTGACGCTTGAAGGCGAGGTTCAGGTGGTTGAGCAACTTGGTCACGAAACACAGATTCATATCCAGATCCCCGCCATTCGTCAGAACCTGGTGTACCGCCAGAATGACGTGGTGTTGGTAAAAGAGGGTGCCACATTCGCTATCGGCTTGCCGCCAGAGCGCTGCCATCTCTTCCGAGAAGATGGCACTGCATGTCGTCGGCTGCATCAGGAGCCCGGCGTTTAAGCAATCCCAATAATAAGCACGAAACCATCAGGTGAAGTGTTCAAAGAAAAGCAATGATCTCAGGAGATAGAACAATGATTACTCTGCGCAAAGTCCCTCTGGCGGTCGCCATTGCGGCAGGCATCCTGTCTGCCCAGGCCGGCGCTGTAGACTTTAAAGGTTATGCTCGTTCTGGCATTGGCTGGACCGGGAGTGGTGGCGAACAGCAGTGTTTCCAGGCAACAGGTGCACAAAGTAAATACCGTCTTGGTAACGAATGTGAAACCTATGCCGAGATTAAACTGGGCCAGGAAGTGTGGAAAGAGGGCGACAAGAGCTTCTATTTCGACACCAACGTAGCGTATTCCGTTTCTCAGCGTAATGACTGGGAAGCCACTGACCCGGCATTCCGTGAAGCAAACGTGCAGGGTAAAAACCTGATTGAATGGCTGCCAGGCTCCACCATCTGGGCCGGTAAGCGCTTCTATCAGCGTCATGACGTTCACATGATCGACTTCTACTACTGGGATATCTCCGGCCCTGGTGCGGGTATCGAAAACATCGATCTGGGCTTCGGTAAACTCTCTCTGGCAGCGACCCGTTCTTCTGAATCCGGCGGCTCTTCTGCGTTCGCTGACTTCGATACTGATGGCAACCGTATTTACGACAATATCGTGCCGAACGATGTCTTCGACGTTCGTTTAGCCGGTATGGAAATCAACCCAGGCGGTACCCTGGAGCTGGGCGTTGACTACGGTCACACCAACATTCCAGACGACTACTACCTGCAACCTGGCGCCTCTAAAGATGGCTGGATGTTCACCGCTGAACATACCCAGAGCATGTTGAAAGGCTTCAACAAGTTTGTGCTGCAGTACGCAACGGATTCCATGACCTCTAACGGGAAAGGTATTCCGCAGGGTGCTGGCCTGAACAACAACGGTTCTCTGATCCGCGTTCTCGACCACGGTGCCATCACCCTGGCAGACCAGTGGGATCTGATGTACGTCGGTATGTACCAGAATATCGATCTGGACAACAACAACGGTACCGAGTGGTGGACCGTCGGTATTCGTCCTATGTACAAATGGACACCAATCATGTCCACCCTGCTGGAAGTTGGCTATGACAACGTGAAATCCCAGCGTACTGAAGACAACAACAACCAGTACAAAATCACCCTGGCACAACAGTGGCAGGCTGGCGACAGCATCTGGTCTCGTCCGGCTATCCGTGTCTTCGCAACCTACGCCAAGTGGGATGAGAAATGGGGTTACGCTAACAATGGCGATACCGGTTACTCCTCTGGCGTAGCGTATAACGACACCTCCGCGAAGACCTTCAGCCGCGGCGACAACGATGAGTGGACCTTCGGTGCCCAGATGGAAATCTGGTGGTAAGACGTAGTCTCTGATGTATTGACCTAAAAGAGGGGCGCAAGCCCCTCTCTTCATAGAGTCCTGCGCGCTATTGCCTGGCCACCGCAGTGCTTATGCTATCTGAGGTAATAACAATGAAAATGAAGAAAAGTCTCGTCGCGCTGTGCCTCTCTGCAGGGTTGCTGGCAAGTGCTCCCGCCATCACCCTGGCGAACGTCAATTTTGTTCCACAAAACACCAGCGCCGCGCCTGCTGTTCCGGCCGCCGCGCTGCAACAGCTGGTCTGGACGCCTGTCGACCAGTCTAAAACCCAGACCACCCAGCTCTCTACCGGCGGTCAGTCGCTTAATGTGCCGGGGATTGCCGGCCCGGTGGCCGCCTACAGCGTGCCTGCCAATATCGGTGAAATCACCCTCACGCTGACCAGTATTGTCAATAAACAAACCAGCGTATTTGCCCCGAACGTGCTGATTCTGGATCAGAACCTGACGCCATCGGCTTACTTCCCGAGCGAATACTTCACCTACCAGGAGCCGGGCGTGATGAGCGCGGACCGCCTGGAAGGGGTCATGCGCCTGACGCCAGCGCTGGGTCAGCAAAAACTCTATGTGCTGGTGTTTACTACCGATAAAGATCTGCAGCACACCACCAAACTTCTCAACCCGGCAAAAGCCTATGCCAAAGGCACCGGCAACGCCGTACCGGATATTCCGGACCCGCTTGCCCGCCACGTTACCGAGGGTGAGCTGAAGCTGAAAGTCTCGACCAACAACGCCTCCAGCGTGCTGGTCGGCCCGCTGTTTGGCTCTTCCGGCCCGGGTCCGGTCACAGTGGGTAACACCGCAGCGCCAGCTCCGGTCTATGCCGCGCCAGTCGCTGCACCGACTACCGCTGCTGCCCCAGTCGCTGCCCCGGTTGCCGCGAAGAAGAGCGAGCCGGTGCTTAACGACACCGAAACCTACTTCAATCAGGCGATTAAACAGGCAGTTGCTAAAGGCGACGTCGACAAGGCGCTGAAACTTCTTGATGAAGCCGAGCGTTTAGGCTCGACCACTGCCCGTTCCACCTTTATCAGCAGTGTAAAAGGCAAGGGGTGACCGTCTCCCCACAGTGCTGATTTTGTCAGTAGTTTGGTGCGCCCTTACGGGCGCACTTTTTTTGCACGGTCTGCCGCTGTTGCATCTCTGTTGCGATAATGTTCGCTAGTTCACGTTTGCCCGCCCCCATTCCGCGTTTCTGCGATACAATAGCTTCACGTTATGTATCGGAGAGTCTGGCATGTCACACCCCGCGCTAACGCAACTGCGCGCGCTGCGTTATTTTGACGAAATCCCTGCGCTGGAACCGGAGCAGCTCGACTGGCTGCTGCTGGAAGATTCCATGACCAAACGTTTTGAGCAGCAGGGCAAAAAGGTCACCGTGACCCTTATTCAGGAAGGATTCGTCACGCCTGACGCGGTAGCGGATGAACTGCCGTTGCTGCCGAAAGAGGCCCGTTACTGGCTGCGGGAGATCCTGCTCTGTGCCGACGGCGAGCCGTGGCTGGCCGGGCGCACCGTGGTGCCGGAATCTACTCTTACCGGGCCGGAGCTGGCGCTGCAGCAGATGGGCAAAACCCCGCTGGGACGTTATCTGTTCACCTCCTCCGAGCTTACCCGTGATTTTATTGAGATTGGTCGCGATGCCGGGCTATTGGGACGTCGTTCCCGCCTGCGCCTGAGTGGTAAACCCTTGATGCTGACCGAGCTGTTTTTACCGGCGTCGCCGTTGTACTAAGAGGAAGAGAAAATGGAGTGGAGTCTGACGCAGAACAAGCTGCTGGCGTACCACCGTCTGATGCGAACCGACAAGCCGATCGGGGCGCTGCTGCTGCTGTGGCCGACGCTGTGGGCGCTATGGGTGGCGACCCCCGGACTGCCGCCGCTGTGGATCCTGGCGGTGTTTGTGGCGGGCGTCTGGTTGATGCGTGCGGCAGGCTGTGTCGTCAACGACTATGCCGACCGTAAGTTTGATGGCCATGTAAAACGCACCGCTAATCGCCCGCTGCCGAGCGGCGATGTCACCGAGAAAGAGGCGCGCACGCTGTTTGTGGTGCTGGTCCTGCTGTCGTTCCTGCTGGTGTTAACCCTGAATACCATGACCATCCTGCTCTCCGTGGCAGCACTGGCTCTGGCCTGGGTCTACCCGTTTATGAAGCGCTACACCCATCTGCCGCAGGTGGTGCTGGGCGCCGCTTTTGGCTGGTCGATTCCGATGGCGTTTGCCGCCGTCAGCGAGAGCGTACCCTTGAGCTGCTGGCTGATGTTCCTGGCCAACATCCTCTGGGCGGTGGCCTACGATACGCAATACGCGATGGTCGATCGGGATGATGATCTGAAAATCGGCATCAAATCCACTGCCATTCTGTTTGGTCGGCAGGACAAGCTGATCATCGGGATTTTGCAGGTGGCCGTGCTGGGGCTAATGGTGGCAATTGGTTACCTGAACCAGCTCAACGGGGCGTTTTACGCGGCGGTTGCGGCGGCGGGCGTGCTGTTTATCTACCAGCAGAAACTTATCGCCAACCGCGAGCGCGAAGCCTGTTTTAAAGCGTTTCTGAACAATAACTACGTCGGTCTGGTGCTGTTCCTGGGGCTGGCGGTGAGTTACATGGCGTAAAAAAAGCCGGGTGGCGGCTTCGCCTTACCCGGCCTACATATTGTGCAGAATCGTAGGCCGGGTAAGCGTGAGCGCCACCCGGCTTTTTTACGCACTACTCGCCCTGCGTCGCGCTCTCAATCGTTAAGCGCACGTCAGAGGTAATCAGGTCCGCCAGCATCTGGTACACCTTCATCGTCTCGGCCGGCTCGGCATCACCGCTGTCGCTGATATAGCCCTCGTCGCGCAGCGTCAACACCAGCGAACTGAACACCGCTTTATCGAAGAACTCCGGCGCGTTGATGCCGTGCAGCATCGACAGGCGCTGTGCCAGGGTGCGGCTCTCTTTCTCCAGCGTCCCGCGGTTGATCGACGGGTTGGCGCTCAGCAGCCAGAAGGTAATGGCGTAGCGCTGCACGGTTTCGCGTGCCCCCGCCGCCAGCAGCTGCAGCGTGCGTGCCCGGGACGGATTGATCAGCAGAATGTCATCTCTCTGCGAAATCAGCTCCTGGCGGGTCAGCTCTTCAATCTGCTTATCCAGCACCTCTGCCAGCTCGTCGTTATCCCAGCGCAGGAACAGCTCCGCTTTCAGCATAGGGTAGAGGGCAGTCACATGCTCCAGCAGCGCCTGACGGGTGATCTGGCGATGCTGGGTGATGATGGCCGCCATCAGCGAAGGCAGCATCAGCATATGCGCAATGTTGTTGCGGTAGTAGGTCATCAGTACCGCCTGCTCGCGCGGCAGAATGATGATATCGCCGATGGTGTCCTTCTCGACCTCGAACTTGTTCATCTGCAGCGCGTGCTCGAGCAGCTCGTTGGCGCTGGCGGTCGGCACCGTGGCATCTTCCGCGTACGGCACGTTGCGCAACAGGTTCAGGTAGCAGTCGAGCTGCTCGAGCAGCTGTTCGCGGGTGAGCGAGCGCTGGCGAGAGCCCAGCAGGGCGGTAGAACACAGGTTCATGGCGTTAGCCGCCCCGGCGTTGTTAATACGCACCATCAGATCGGCAGCAATGGCATTCACCGTTGGCGTCAGCCAGGCCGGACGTACCGCTTCGATCGGATCGATAGACTCGCGCCACTCCGGTACCCGGTGGTTCAGGTAGGTCATCAGCGGCATCGGTTCACCGAAGTTAACATACCCCTGACCGAGGTTACGCAGTTTGCTCAGACCACGCAGCATCTGCAGCAGGCTCTCTTTCTCTTTGGTGGCGCCGCGCAGCTCTTTGGCGTAGGTACCCACTTCCATCACGTGCTCGTAACCAATGTAAATCGGCACCAGGGTGATTGGACGCGTACCGCCACGCAGCATCGCCTGAATGGTCATCGACAGGGTGCCGGTCTTCGGATCGAGCAAACGCCCGGTACGGGAACGGCCACCCTCCACGAAATATTCCACCGAGTAGCCACGGCTGAACAGCTCGCCCAGATATTCACGGAACACCGTCGAGTAGAGCTTATTGCCTTTAAAGGTACGGCGAATAAAGAACGCACCCAGACGGCGGAAGATCGGGCCTGCCGGCCAGAAGTTGAGGTTGATCCCCGCTGCAATGTGCGGCGGCACCAGCCCCTGGTGATAGAGCACGTACGAGAGCAGCAGGTAGTCCATGTGGCTGCGGTGGCAGGGCACATAGACAATCTCATGGCCATCGTGAGCAAGCTGGCGCACACGCTCGGCATTGTGCACGTTAATGCCCTGATAGAGCCGGTTCCAGGTAAAGCTCAGGATACGGTCGCTAAGGCGGATCATCTCGTAGGAGAAGTTAGCCGCAATCTCTTCCATCAGGGCGATGGCGTTTTGCTGCGCCTTCTCATGGGAGATTTTTTTGCTGCGCGCTTCGTCTTCAACGGCGCGGGCAATGGCTTTTGAGGCCAGCAGCTTATTAAACAGATCCTGACGAGCGGGCAGGCGTGGGCCTACCGCAGCCAGACGCTGACGGGCAAAGTGCATGCGCGCCACGCGGGCCAGCTTCTGGGCGATGGTCTTATCCGTGCCGTGCTCATCGGCCATCCGGCGCAGTGAGACTGACGGCGAAAAACGGACAAAGCTGTCGCGGCCCAGCCAGTTGACGGCGAAAAATTTCTGCACCCCGTTGAGCATGCGCAACGGCGGATTCTCTTCGCCCTTATCGCGCCCCGGACGACGGCCAAACATCACCGACACCGGGACCATCTGCACGTCCAGCAGCGGGTTGCTGCGGTGCAGATCGAGGTAGTCGTGGAACAGCTTGATAGACTCTTCTTTCGGCGTGTACCAGGTGAACACACGAGGGCCACCGTGGATAAAGATGTAGCGCGGCAGCAGGGTGCCATCGATCTCCAGCGGCTCCAGCGGATCGGGAAGATCGTGCGCCAGGCATTGGGCGCGCAGCGTCAGCAAGTCGGCCTTCGAGTTATAAGGCAACACATACATAATAGGACGCGAGGTATCGAGTCCTAATTCCAGCGTGGGAACCGCCGGGATAGACTTGCTTTTTACCAGGACGCTTAATGGTAAATTAAGTAATTTGTAGTAAATTCGTGGCCAGCCAGACATAAACGATGTAAAGCCTCTGGTTAAAAATGCAATTGCGGCGCAAGGATAACAGAAAGCGCGCAAGATTTCTGTTGTTACCCGTCATACTTCCGGGGGCGGCGCATAGCGCTTAAGCCACCGTTTCTGACGCTATTTTCGAAGAAAGGTTTCTTTTAATGGCCAATAATACCACTGGGTTAACCCGAATCATTAAAGCTGCCGGTTATTCATGGAAAGGCATCCGTGCTGCCTGGATCAATGAAGCCGCATTTCGCCAGGAGGGGGTTGCGGTCGCCGTGGCGATTATTATTGCCTGCTGGCTGGATGTTGATCCTATCACCCGCGTATTGCTGATTGGCTCGGTGATGTTGGTGATGATAGTCGAAATTCTGAACAGTGCGATTGAGGCGGTAGTCGACCGCATTGGCACTGATTTTCACGAGCTCTCGGGTCGGGCGAAAGATATGGGCTCTGCCGCGGTGCTGATGGCGATTATCGTTGCGTTGTTTACCTGGGTCACGCTGCTTTGGGGACATTTACGATAAGCCTTCAGAAACCGAACAAGTCTCTGGTTTTTTATGCGGTTTGTGGTTCCAAAATCACCTTTAGCTGTATATACTCACAGCATAACTGTATATACACCCAGGGGGCGGAATGAAAGCGTTAACGACCAGGCAGCAAGAGGTGTTTGATCTCATTCGGGATCATATCGGCCAGACGGGTATGCCGCCGACGCGTGCAGAAATCGCGCAGCGTCTGGGCTTCCGTTCTCCAAACGCCGCTGAAGAGCACCTTAAGGCACTGGCGCGCAAGGGTGTGCTTGAGATTGTCTCCGGTGCGTCTCGCGGTATACGTCTGCTGATTGAAGCCGAAGAGGGCCTTCCGCTCGTCGGTCGCGTCGCCGCTGGTGAACCACTGCTGGCGCAACAGCACATCGAAGGCCACTATCAGGTCGATCCTGGCATGTTTAAACCGAGCGCAGATTTTCTGCTGCGCGTAAGCGGCATGTCGATGAAAGACATCGGTATTCTCGACGGCGATCTGCTGGCGGTTCATAAAACGCAGGACGTGCGTAACGGCCAGGTGGTTGTGGCGCGTATCGACGACGAAGTGACCGTTAAGCGCCTGAAAAAGCAGGGCAACACCGTACAACTGCTGCCGGAAAACAGTGAGTTTTCCCCGATTGTTGTCGACCTGCGTGAAAATAACTTCTCCATCGAAGGCCTGGCGGTTGGCGTCATCCGCAACGGTGAGTGGTTATAACTCCTTTCTGACAGACTGCGGCCCTGTCGCAGTCTGTTTCTTCTGCCTCTGGCGAACATTCCCATGTCTCTCCTGACTGCTTCCGACAAGGCGTTGTGGCGTCTTGCACTTCCTATGATCGTCTCCAATATCAGCGTCCCTCTGCTTGGGCTGGTGGATACGGCAGTAATTGGTCATCTCGATTCGCCCGTCTATCTGGGCGGTGTCGCCATCGGCGCGACGGCAACCAGCTTCCTGTTTATGCTGCTGCTCTTCTTGCGCATGAGCACAACCGGGCTTACCGCCCAGGCCTATGGCGCGAAAGATCCGCTGCGTCTGGCCCGGGCGCTGGTACAGCCGCTGATCCTGGCTCTGGGTGCCGGATTATTGATTGTGCTGTTGCGCACGCCGCTTATCGATCTGGCCCTGCATATCGTCGGTGGCAGCGAGGCCGTTCTCTATCAGGCGCGACGCTTCCTTGAGATCCGCTGGCTCAGCGCCCCGGCATCGCTGGCTAACCTGGTCCTGCTCGGTTGGCTGTTGGGCGTCCAGTATGCCCGGGCGCCGGTGATCCTGCTGGTGGTGGGTAACCTGCTCAATATCGTGCTGGATCTCTGGCTGGTGATGGGCCTGCAGATGAACGTGCAGGGCGCGGCCCTGGCGACCGCTATCGCAGAATATGCCACCCTGGCGATCGGCCTGTGGATGGTCTGGCGGGTGCTGGCCCTGCGCGGTATTTCGCTGGCGTTGCTGAAGGCAAGCTGGCGGGGCAATATCCGCAAGCTGCTGGCCCTCAATCGCGACATCATGCTGCGCTCGCTGCTGCTGCAACTCTGTTTCGGGGCGCTGACGGTAATGGGGGCGCGGCTGGGGCCGGAGATTATTGCGGTCAACGCTGTGCTGATGACCCTGCTGACCTTTACCGCCTACGCCCTGGATGGCTTCGCCTATGCGGTCGAAGCGCACTCCGGGCAGGCCTATGGTGCCCGGGAAAGCGGTCAACTGCGGGAAGTGTGGCGGGCGGCCTGCCGTCAGTCCGGCCTGGTGGCGCTGGCCTTTGCGCTCATCTATGCCCTGGCAGGCGACAACATCATTGCCCTGCTGACCTCGCTGCCCGAGCTGCGCGCGCTGGCAAGCCACTATCTTATCTGGCAGGTGGTGTTACCGGTGGTGGGCGTCTGGTGCTATTTGCTGGATGGCATGTTTATCGGCGCAACCCGCGGAGCAGAGATGCGCAACAGCATGGCCGTTGCGGCCGCCGGGTTTGGCCTGACGCTGTTCACCCTGCCGTGGCTGGGTAATCACGGTCTGTGGCTGGCCCTGAGCGTGTTCCTGGCCCTGCGTGGGCTCTCTCTGGCGTGGATTTGGCACCGGCACTGGCGCAACGGAACCTGGTTTCTGTAGCGGCTTCGCCTGACCAAATGGTAAAAGATTCCGAATAACAAACCTAACGCCGCAGGCTTATCTATAATTATTATCACGTCCAGCACGAAACGTATTTCAGGACGAACTTAACCTTAACGACCGAACGAAGAGGAATCGATGATGAATAAAGACCAAGTCGGCGGTAACTGGAAGCAATTTAAAGGTAAAGTAAAAGAACAGTGGGGCGATCTGACTGATGACGATATGACCGTCATTGAAGGTAAACGTGACCAGCTGGTGGGTAAAATCCAGGAACGCTATGGTTATGAGAAAGACCAGGCGGAGAAAGAAGTTGGTGACTGGGAAACCCGTAACAACTATCGCTGGTAATTAACCTATACCCGCAGGTACACGGATGTATGCCCAGGGCGACCTTTCAGGTCGCCCGTTTTTTTGCCCTCAGCGCGGCTTTTTCTTCAGCTGGATAGAGTGATCGTGCTGACAATCTTCCTGATGGCGACAGGCTTCCACTTCCACGCAGTTGCGGCACAGACCGTGCGCTTCAATCACGTTGTGGCGCAGAGCAAACCCCATCTTCGCCGCCAGGGTATGCATGATATCTTCCACTCCTTCCGCGCCTTCTTCCTTCACGCTGCCACAGCGGTCACAGATAAACATCGCTGAGGTGTGGGTCGGCTGATCGAACAGATGGCACAGCACATAGCTGTTGGTCGATTCCACCTTATGTACAAAACCCTGCTCGAGTAAAAAATCGAGCGCCCGATAGACGGTAGGCGGTTTAGCCTGCGGCTCGCTTTCGCGCAGCAGGTCGAGCAGGTCGTAGGCGCTGATGGCCCCGTTTTGCAGGCTCAGCAGACGCAACACTTCAAGGCGCTGCGGAGTCAGGCGCACATTGCGTTGCGCGCACAGCTTTTCGGCTTGCGCTAACAGTGCCTGCATTGTGGTCGTTTCCATTTTGCACCTCGAATAACGTGGAATAACAAACCGCCAGTTTACCATGTTCTGGCCTAAACGCCGAGATCCCCCGGGTGTGCTACCCTCACCAAAAACCACAGGGGATGAAAAGATGAAAAGACCTGACTGTATTCGGCACTGGCGCGAAGTAGAAGGCGCTGACAACTCAACCTATCCCGACAGCGCAGAGCGTTTCTCCATTGGCGCACCGCTGGCCCGAGCACTGGGGCTGGGCCGCCTCGGTATCCATCATGAGCGCCTTCCGCCCGGGCGCCGTACTTCGTACCCGCATGCCGAAAGCGACGAAGAAGAGTTCATCTTTGTGCTCGAAGGTTATCCCGAAGTCTGGGTCAACGGTTATTTATGGAAACTGGAGCCGGGGGACAGCGTCGGTTTTCCTGCCGGGACAGGGGTCTGCCACACCTTTATTAATAACACCAGTGAAGAGGTACGGTTATTAGTCGTGGGAGAAGCGAATAAAAAATATAACCGTATTTATTATCCGCTGAATGCGGTATATGCCGCCACGCGCGAAGATCGCTGGATAGATCATCCTCCGCAATTTTTTGGTCCTCATGATGGAAAACCAGGGCAAAAGTAATTTCTTGTTCTATACATATTAAAGAAATAATGAAATCAATAACTTAATCTAATACTAAAGTTTAGATAAATTCGGCTTCTCATACTTTTTTCACAAAGGACGTATGCCCCTGCGCGGTATTTAGCCGCCGGGGTTTATTCACCCACAATAAGTCAGGTGTCCTGTGAAAATTAAATTCAAACTTTCTGTGGCGGGAATTGCCACCGCTTTTCTTTTGCCTAATCACGCTGGAGCAGCAAATACCTGGACGGAAGCACGCGGCGATGCCATGGGTGGGGCGGGCGTTGCGGCGGCGCATTATAGCAGCGGGGTGCTGATCAACCCGGCCCTGTTGGCAAAATCGCAAGCAGAGGATGATGTCGCCATTATATTTCCCTCGGTCGGGGCGCAAATCAGCGATAAGGACAATCTGCAGGACAAGATCGATGAAATCAGCGATGAGATCCGCGCCGATCGGGAGATGATCGACGATCTCACCGTGGCGCAGATCCTGGCCGATCCACAGGGGACGCTCAGCGATCTTCAGGGCGCAGCAGGCAGTCTGGCCGATCAGCTGGAGTTCCTAGAGGGCAAAACCGCCCACGGCAACGCCGGGGCAGGAATAGCCGTCAGTATTCCGGGCTCGGGACTGTCGCTGGCGTTTGTCGCTAAGGCCAATGCCCATGCGCGCGTCAGTTCGGAGATCGATCCGCAGGATATTGCGTTCCTGCGCAGGTTGCAGGGCAATGCAGGGATGACCAACCAGATGGCGCTGGGGGCGGCGCGAAACGGCAGCGACGTGATTACCCGCAACCTTAACTCTGTCGCCCTGGGCAGGGCGGCGATCGTCTCTGACTACGGCGTGGCGGTGGCCCGCCAGTTTGAGTTCAACGGTCTGCCTGTTTCGGTCGGCGTGACGCCAAAACTGCAGCAAACCTGGCTCTACAACTACACCACCTCCATCTATACCTACGACAGCAGCGACTTTAACAGCAGCCGCTACCGGAATGACGACACCAGTTTTAACGTTGATGTCGGCGTGGCGGTCGACTTTGGTGAAAACTGGACAGTGGGCCTCAGCGGGCAGAACCTGTTCTCACGTGACATTGATACCAATGATATCCGCATTCTCAACGGGCGCACCGGGGAAGAGGTGAGTTATCAGGACACCTACCAAATCCGGCCCCTTGTCACGGCAGGCGTGGCCTGGCATACCGATCTTCTCACCCTCAGCGCCGATGGCGATCTGACCGAAACCCGGGGCTTCAGGAGCGAAGACGACTCGCAGTATATCGGGGTGGGGGCGGAGGTGTCCCTGCTCGGCTGGCTGGCGGTGCGCGGCGGCTTTCGTGGGGACGTGAAGGGCAACGACAGCAACGTCTTTACCGGCGGTTTCGGTTTCGCCCCGTTTAACACCGTGCATTTCGATCTCACCGGCATTGTCGGGGAGGATGAAACCTGGGGTGCCGGGGCGCAATTCAGCGTGCGGTTCTGACCGGATCCGGACGCAATCTGATTTTTTATCAGAGGGTTAACGCTTTCTCATATCAATGTTCTTTCTGTAAATATGTACCGGGTACATTAAATAACTTGAATAATGTACGGGGTACACTTAAGGTGCTATAAGAATTAAGTAACCTCAGGGAGCGAGATGTTTACTTTTATTGAACTGCAGGGTTTTAGTAAACAGCGCCAGGCGCTTCTGCCAGATGACGAGTTTCGGGCCTTTCAGGAAGCATTGATTGAAGACCCTGAAGCCGGAGACACTATCGCAGGGACGGGGGGATTTCGGAAGATCCGCTGGAGTCGCCCGGGAATGGGAAAACGCGGTGGCGTGCGGGTGATTTACTATAATGTGACGCGTAAAGGGCGAATTTATCTGGCTCTGGTTTATCCAAAAAATGAGCAGGATGATTTAACTGAAGAGCAAAAGAAAGTTCTCAAGCAGTTATCCGATATGCTGGCATAGCCCTGAGGTTCTGTAACTCCCATATGGGTGAAGAATAAGGCCCGGTGCGATATCTACGAGGGCAATGAGGTACAGATGAAAGATGAATTATTTGCCGATCTGCTGGCCAGTGCAGAAGAAATGGTAAGAATTGAAAAGGGTGAACAGACGCCAGAGCCGGAGCACGTTCATACGTTTAGCCCGATTGATGTTAAGGCAATTCGAGAGGCGACTGGGTTAAAACAGCAGGATTTCGCGGCGGCCGTTGGCGTCAGCTATGACCTTGTAAGAAGCTGGGAGACAAAACGGCGGCAGCCTACTGGCGCACCGCGAAAACTCTTGCTGTTGTTACAGACCAACCCTTTTATTATCAATCAGCTTAAAACCATCTAGTCCCTTCCCTGTGAGGGCGGTTGACTATGTTATAGTAAGCCCTATTTTCGTCGGCCTCTGTATCTGAGTACACCCCTTATGCGGTGTACTGTTTGGTGTACTGAGGAATTAGAAATACGCCAATAAAGTTTAAAAATGCATCATATCAAAGAGTCCATAAACGCGTTGAAAACCAGCGTGATACCTGAGAAATCAGCTGAATTCCCGCCGCACCGTTTCTCCATCGCGCCGATGCTCGACTGGACAGACAGACACTGCCGCTACTTCCTGCGCCTGCTGTCGCGCCATACCCTGCTCTATACCGAGATGGTGACCACCGGGGCGATTATTCATGGCAAGGGCGACTACCTCGCCTTCAGCGAAGAGGAGCATCCGGTAGCGTTGCAGCTCGGCGGCAGCGATCCGGCCGCGCTGGCGCACTGCGCGAAGCTGGCAGAGGCGCGCGGCTACGACGAGATCAACCTCAACGTCGGCTGCCCTTCCGATCGCGTGCAGAACGGTATGTTCGGTGCCTGCCTGATGGGCAATGCGCAACTGGTGGCCGACTGCGTGAAAGCGATGCGCGATGTGGTCTCCATTCCGGTGACGGTCAAAACCCGTATCGGCATCGACGATCAGGACAGCTACGAATTTCTCTGCGACTTCATCGGCACGGTGGCCGGCAAGGGCGAGTGCGAGATGTTTATCATCCACGCCCGTAAAGCCTGGCTCTCTGGCCTGAGCCCGAAAGAGAACCGGGAGATCCCGCCTCTGGACTACCCCCGCGTTTATCAGCTGAAGCGTGATTTCCCGCAGCTGACGATGTCGATCAACGGCGGCATCAAGTCCCTTGACGAGGCCAAAGCGCATTTACAGCATATGGATGGCGTGATGGTGGGGCGCGAGGCGTACCAGAACCCGGGCGTGCTGGCAGCGGTGGATCGTGAGATCTTCGGTGTGGACAGCGCCGATCGCGATCCGGTGGCAGTGGTGCGGGCGATGTATCCCTACATTGAACGCGAGCTGAGCAACGGTACCTATCTGGGCCACGTGACCCGCCACATGCTGGGTCTGTTCCAGGGGATCCCGGGCGCGCGCCAGTGGCGCCGTTACCTGAGTGAAAATGCTCATAAAGCCGGTGCCGATATTGAAGTGCTGGAACAGGCGCTGCGTCTGGTGGCAGACAAGCGATAATTTTCACTAAAACTTCGTCAAATTCACCACGCCCGGCGCAATATCGTCGGGCGTTTTGCTTTTAACTCAATGAGTTATATTTTGGCACGGATCTTGTAATGGTATTACTCAGCGTATCGTTGTGATGCATTTCGGGAGAGAGCCATGCTGGAACTACTTTTTGTGATTGGATTTTTTGTCATGTTGATGGCAACCGGCGTCTCGCTGCTGGGGATCATTGCCGCGCTGGTGGTCGCCACCGTGGTGATGTTTATCGGCGGACTGTTTGCCCTGATGCTGAAACTGCTGCCGTGGTTGCTGCTGGCCGTGGCGGTGGTGTGGGCGATACGGGCGATTAAATCGCCAAAAATCCCACGCTATCAGCGCAATAACCGCTTTCGTTACTAAGGTATTGAGTGGTTCGTCACATCCTTGCAACTTTTACGGCAGCATTGCTTAGAACGGAATAGGATTTACTTATCGAATCTGTCACTATTGCCGCCGTTAAAGAATTCATCGCGCTGTACCCTACATACAGCCGAACTAAAAAAAGAAAAGAAAAGGGCTTCCTTCGGGAAGCCCAATTTCTTTTTAGGGGATCAGTAAACTCGAACCCTGCGTCGCCCGGCTCTCCAGCACCTCATGCGCGCGTTGCGCGTCACTCAGCGGATACCTCTGCGCCTCAGCCACATCCACCTTAATCACCCCGCTGGCAATCAACGAGAACAGCTCGTTGCTGGCCTCAACCAGTTCGTCATGATTAGTGATGTAACCCTGCAGCGAAGGGCGGGTGGCAAACAGCGAGCCTTTCTGGTTAAGAATGCCCAGATTGACGCCGGTCACCGGGCCGGAGGCGTTGCCGAAGCTGACCATCAGGCCCCGGCGCTGCAGACAGTCCAGCGAGGCTTCCCAGGTATCTTTGCCCACCGAGTCATACACCACGCGCACCTTTTTACCGCCGGTGATCTCTTTCACCCGCTCAACGATGCTCTCTTCGCGGTAGTTAATTACCTGCCAGGCACCCGCCTGCAGCGCGCGCTGCGCCTTTTGCGCGTTGCCAACGGTGCCGATCAGCTTGGCCCCCAGCGCTTTTGCCCACTGGCAGGCAATCAGCCCGACGCCGCCTGCGGCCGCGTGGAACAGGAACTGTTCGTCAGGTTTGATCTCATAGGTTTTGCGCAACAGATAAAAGACCGTCAGCCCTTTCAGGAAGGAGGCGGCGGCCTGCTCGAAGGAGATGGCATCCGGCAGAATGGCGGCTTTATCCGCCGGCACGTTGTGAACCGAGCTGTAGGCGCCGAGGGCGGATTGCGCATACACCACGCGGTCGCCCTCCTTTATATGCTTAACGGCGCTGCCCACTTTCACCACTACACCGGCCGCCTCGGTACCCAGCCCGCTAGGCAGGGCCGGAGGCGGATAGAGGCCCCCGCGGATATAGGTATCAATGTAGTTAATGCCAATGGCTTTGTTTTCGACCTGGATTTCCTGCTCGCCTGGCGCGGCGGGCGTAAACTCTACCGCCCGCAAAACCTCCGGGCCGCCGTGCTTATGAAATTCAATACGCGTTGCCATGCTCCCTCCATTAGAATTAGAAAATATGGTAATCTTTCGACCCACTCTCTATCTCGGTAACTCCATTCACTATGGCAGGAAACAAACCCTTCAACAAACAGACTGAACCCCGTGAACGCGATCCGCAGTTAGCCGGGTTAAAAGTCCCGCCGCACTCGATTGAAGCGGAACAGTCGGTGTTGGGCGGTTTAATGCTGGATAACGAGCGCTGGGACGACGTTGCCGAGCGCGTCGTCACAGACGACTTCTATACCCGCCCGCACCGCCATATCTTTACCGAGATGGCGCGTCTGCAGGAGTCGGGTAGCCCCATCGATCTGATCACCCTCGCGGAATCGCTGGAGCGTCAGGGGCAACTGGAGACCGTTGGCGGCTTCGCCTATCTGGCCGAATTATCGAAAAACACGCCAAGTGCAGCGAACATCAGCGCCTATGCTGATATCGTACGCGAACGTGCGGTGGTGCGTGACATGATCTCCGTCGCCAACGAGATCGCCGAAGCTGGTTTTGATCCGCAGGGGCGTAACAGCGACGAACTGCTCGACCTGGCCGAGTCCCGGGTCTTTAAAATCGCCGAAAGCCGCGCCAATAAAGACGAAGGGCCGAAGAACATTGCCGACGTTCTCGATTCGACCATTGCGCGTATCGAACAGCTGTTCCAGCAGCCGCACGACGGGGTTACCGGGGTTAACACCGGCTATGACGATCTGAATAAAAAGACCGCCGGTCTTCAGCCGTCGGATCTGATCATCGTCGCCGCGCGTCCGTCGATGGGTAAAACCACCTTTGCGATGAACCTCGTCGAAAACGCGGCGATGTTGCAGGATAAACCAGTATTAATCTTCAGTCTGGAGATGCCATCAGACCAGATCATGATGCGTTCTCTGGCTTCGCTGTCCCGCGTGGACCAGACCCGCATTCGTACCGGCCAGCTGGACGACGAGGACTGGGCGCGGATCTCCGGCACCATGGGCATTCTGCTGGAAAAACGGAACATCTATATCGATGACTCCTCCGGCCTGACGCCAACGGAAGTGCGCTCCCGCGCGCGCCGAATCGCCCGTGAGCACGGCGGCATTGGCCTGATCATGATCGACTACCTCCAGCTGATGCGCGTTCCATCGCTGTCGGACAACCGTACCCTGGAAATTGCCGAAATCTCCCGCTCGCTGAAAGCGCTGGCGAAAGAGTTGCAGGTGCCGGTGGTGGCGCTGTCGCAGCTTAACCGCTCCCTGGAGCAGCGTGCCGACAAGCGTCCGGTCAACTCCGATCTGCGTGAATCGGGCTCCATCGAGCAGGATGCCGACTTAATCATGTTCATCTACCGTGATGAGGTTTATCACGAGAACAGCGACCTGAAAGGCATCGCAGAAATTATTATTGGTAAGCAGCGTAACGGCCCCATCGGTACGGTGCGTCTGACCTTTAACGGCCAATGGTCACGCTTTGATAACTATGCGGGACCGCAATATGATGATGAGTGATTTCTAAGGAATTCAAATGCAAGCGGCAACTGTAGTCATTAACCGCCGCGCTCTGCGACACAACCTGCAACGCCTGCGTGAACTGGCTCCCGCCAGCAAACTGGTTGCAGTCGTGAAAGCGAACGCTTACGGACACGGTCTGATCGAGACCACGCGAACGCTCCCCGATGCCGACGCCTTTGGCGTCGCCCGTCTCGAAGAAGCCCTGCGCCTGCGCGAAGGGGGCATCACCCAGCCGATCCTGCTGCTCGAAGGCTTCTTTAATGGTGCCGACCTGCCGACCATCGCCGCAAAACAGCTGCATACCGCCGTGCACAACATGGAGCAGCTCGAGGCACTGGAGAACACGGTGCTCTGCGAGCCTGTCACCGTGTGGATGAAGCTCGACACCGGCATGCACCGCCTGGGCGTGCGTCCGGAACAGGCGGAGGCCTTTTATCAGCGCTTAAGCCAGTGCCAGAACGTTCGCCAGCCGGTCAATATCGTCAGCCATTTCGCCCGGGCCGACGAGCCCGAGTGCGGCGCGACCGAACAGCAGCTCGATATCTTCAACACCTTCTGCGAAGGCAAGCCGGGGATGCGCTCGATCGCGGCCTCCGGCGGTATTCTTCTGTGGCCGCAGTCCCACTTCGACTGGGCGCGTCCTGGCATAATCCTGTACGGCGTTTCGCCGCTGGAGGGCCAACCCTGGGGGCCGGACTTCGGTTTTCAGCCGGTGATGTCGCTCACCTCCAGCCTGATTGCGGTGCGCGAGCACAAAGCCGGGGAGCCGGTAGGCTACGGCGGCACCTGGGTCAGCGAGCGTGACACCCGTCTGGGCGTGGTGGCGATGGGCTATGGCGACGGCTACCCGCGCGCTGCTCCCTCCGGTACGCCAGTGCTGGTCAACGGTCGGGAAGTGACTATCGTCGGACGCGTGGCGATGGACATGATCTGCGTTGACCTCGGGCCAGAGGCGCAGGAGAGAGCGGGCGATCCGGTGACCCTGTGGGGTGAAGGATTACCCGTGGAGCGGATTGCAGAAATAACAAAAGTGAGTGCTTACGAACTTATTACCCGACTGACGTCGCGGGTGGCGATGCACTACCTCGATTGATCCCGACTTTCCCTCTCCCTCCAGGGAGAGGGAGTAAAGCAGGTTCTGCCGCCCACACCCCATCTTCCTTAACATCCTCTCGATCTTCTTCTGCTTCCGGTTTATTGTTGAATTCCCTGCCTCATTATTATCCGGAGAACCATCGCGTGTTCCAGAAAGTCGACGCCTATGCTGGCGACCCCATCCTCTCCTTAATGGAGCGTTTCAAAGAAGATCCCCGGGGCGATAAAGTTAACCTCAGTATCGGTCTGTACTACAACGAAGCAGGCATTATTCCGCAGCTGCAGGCGGTGGCCAAAGCCGAAGCACGTCTCAATGCCACGCCGCACGGTGCGTCGTTCTATCTGCCGATGGAAGGGCTGAACAGCTATCGTCACACCATTGCTCCGCTGCTGTTTGGCGCAGATCATCCGGTGCTGGTGGAAAAGCGTGTTGCCACCATCCAGACCCTGGGCGGCTCAGGCGCGCTGAAGGTGGGTGCCGACTTCCTGCACAAGTATTTCCCGGAATCCGCTGTCTGGGTGAGCGACCCGACCTGGGAAAACCATGTCGCCATCTTTGAAGGCGCGGGCTTCACGGTTAACACCTACCCATGGTTTGACGATCAGACCAACGGCGTGCGCGTTGGCGCGTTGCTGGAAAAACTGAGCACCCTGCCGGAGCGCAGTATCGTGCTGCTGCACCCGTGCTGCCATAACCCGACCGGTGCCGATCTGACCAACGATCAGTGGGATGCGGTGATTGAAGTGCTGAAGGCCCGCAACCTGATCCCGTTCCTCGACATTGCCTATCAGGGCTTTGGCGCCGGGATGGAAGAGGACGCCTACGCCATTCGCGCCATCGCCAGCGCAGGCCTGCCGGCGCTGGTCAGCAACTCCTTCTCCAAAATCTTCTCGCTGTATGGCGAGCGTGTCGGTGGCCTGTCGGTGGTCTGCGAAGATCAGGATGCCGCCGGACGCGTGCTGGGCCAGCTGAAAGCCACCGTGCGTCGTATCTACTCCAGCCCGCCAAACTTTGGTGCGCAAGTGGTGGCGACCGTGCTGGGCGATGACGAGCTCAAAGCCGAATGGCTGGCGGAAGTGGAGGCGATGCGTACCCGTATCCTTTCCATGCGTCAGACGCTGGTCGAGGTGCTGAAAGAGGCGGTTCCAGGGCATAATTTCGACTACCTGCTGCAGCAGCGCGGCATGTTCAGCTACACCGGCTTTAGCGCGCAGCAGGTGGATCGCCTGCGGGATGAGTTTGGTGTCTACCTGATTGCCAGCGGACGCATGTGCGTGGCGGGCCTGAACAGCAGCAATGTTCAGCGCGTAGCGCAGGCCTTTGCCGCTGTAATGTAAGTACTTACTCACGGCCTCCTTCTTTTGCGAGGGGGCCGGAATGGGTAAAACCCCGTGTTGTGATATCCCTCTTTTTATTACGGCTTATATAAAAAATCCCCTTTCAATCCCCTGCGGCTACGGTTATTTTCGATGTGGTTTTTGACCATCCGCTCAAAATAAAAATAACGGTTTAAATATTCAGGGGAAAATATGCGCAAGATCACACAGGCGCTCAGCGCTGTCTGCTTATTGCTCTCACTCAGCCACCCGGCGGTGGCGCGCCCCTCATCACCTCCACCACTCTACACCGGCACCAATGCCGCCAGGCTGGCCGAGCAGGCCCCAATCCACTGGGTGTCCGTGGCCCAGATTGAAAACAGCCTGATGGGACGTGCGCCCATGTCGGTAGGATTTGATATCGATGACACCGTGCTGTTCTCCAGCCCGGGCTTCTGGCGGGGTAAAAAGAGCTGGTCGCCGGAAAGCGACGATTACCTGAAAAACCCGGATTTCTGGCAGCAGATGAACAACGGCTGGGATGAGTTCAGCATTCCGAAAGAGGTGGCCCGCGCGCTGATTGCCATGCACGTTAAGCGTGGCGACAGGATCTGGTTTATTACCGGGCGTCATGCCACTAAAACCGAATCCGTCACCAAAGCCTTGCAGGACGCCTTTCTGATCCCCGCCGCGGCCATGAACCCGGTTATTTTTGCCGGTGAGAGCTCAGGCAGAAACAACAAAGCCTCGTGGATGGAGCAGAAGCAGCTCAAGATTTACTACGGCGACGCCGACAGCGACATCATTGCTGCTCGCGAGGCGGGGGCCAGAGGCATTCGGGTGCTGCGTGCCTCCAACTCAACCTGGAAACCGCTGCCGCAGGCCGGGGCGTTTGGCGAAGAGGTGATCGTCAATTCAGAATACTGAGTACCTTATCGCGGCAGGAAAGACGCTTTTTTAAGCAGATTTACCCGCTACGGGTTTTACCTTTCGTCGTATTGCTGCACACTTAGAGTGATTATCCTGTAGAACGGAGCAGCACATGTGGTATCAGCAAACCCTGACCCTGCGCGCCAGGTCCCGAGGTTTTCACCTGGTGACGGACGAGGTCCTCGGACAGATCCGCGATCTATCCCGCATCAAGGTCGGTTTACTGCATCTGTTACTGCAACACACGTCAGCCTCTCTCACCCTCAACGAGAATTGCGATCCCACCGTCCGTTCCGATATGGAGCAGCATTTTCTCAAATCCGTTCCCGATGATGCCCGTTGGGAACATGATGACGAGGGGCCAGACGACATGCCTTCCCATATTAAATCCTCCTTGCTGGGCGTCTCTTTGCTGCTGCCGGTCAATCACGGCCGCGTGCAGCTCGGCACCTGGCAGGGGATCTGGCTGGGAGAACACCGTATCCATGGCGGTTCGCGCACCATTATCGCGACGCTACAAGGGGAATAATGATGACAATTTCGGAGATACTTCAGTACTGCATGAATAAGCCGGGTGCGGAGCAAAGCGTGCACAGCGACTGGAAGGCAACCCAGATTAAGGTTGCAGACGTGCTGTTTGCGATGGTGAAAGATGTGGAAGGGCGTCCGGCGGCCGCGCTAAAAACCAGCCCGGAACTGGCGGATCTGCTGCGCCAGCAGCATACCGACGTGCGTCCCAGCAAGCACCTGAATAAGGCGCACTGGAGCACGGTCTATCTGGATGGATCGATACCGGATTCGCAGATTTACTATCTGGTGGATGCCTCTTACAAGCAGGCGGTGGAACTGCTGCCGGAGATGACCCGGCAGCAGCTGTCAGTCTGACTAGTTCAGAAGGGGTTTAAGGAAGCGGGCCGTATGCGAGGCTTCGCACTCCGCAACGGTTTCCGGGGTACCGGAAACCAGGATTTCGCCACCGCCGCTGCCGCCTTCCGGACCGAGATCCACAATCCAGTCCGCGGTTTTAATCACGTCCAGGTTGTGCTCAATCACCACGATGGTGTTGCCCTGATCGCGCAGCTGATGCAGCACGTCGAGTAACTGCTGGATATCAGCAAAGTGCAGACCGGTGGTCGGCTCATCCAGAATGTACAGCGTCTGACCGGTGCCGCGTTTGGAGAGCTCACGCGCCAGCTTAACGCGCTGCGCCTCGCCGCCCGAGAGAGTGGTCGCCGACTGGCCCAGACGAATGTAGGTCAGACCAACATCCATCAGGGTCTGGAGCTTACGCGCCAGCGCCGGAACGGCATCAAAGAACTCACGCGCTTCTTCGATGGTCATATCCAGCACTTCGTGGATGGTCTTGCCCTTGTACTTAATCTCCAGCGTTTCGCGGTTATAGCGCTTGCCTTTGCACTGGTCGCACGGCACATAAATATCCGGCAGGAAGTGCATTTCGACCTTGATCACCCCATCGCCCTGACAGGCTTCACAGCGCCCGCCGCGAACGTTAAAGCTGAAACGGCCCGGCGTATAGCCGCGTGAACGCGATTCCGGCACGCCGGCAAAGAGTTCACGTACTGGCGTAAACACGCCGGTATAGGTCGCTGGGTTGGAACGCGGCGTACGACCGATCGGGCTCTGGTCGATATCGATCACCTTGTCGAAGTGCTCCAGGCCGTGGATCTCGCGATACGGCGCCGGTTCAGCCAGGGTTGCCCCGTTCAGCTGGGTCTGAGCAATCGGGAACAGGGTATCGTTAATCAGCGTTGATTTACCGGAACCCGACACCCCGGTGATGCAGGTGAACAGGCCGACCGGCAGAGTCAGGGTCACGTCTTTCAGGTTGTTGCCGCGAGCACCGGTAAGCTTCAGCACCTTTTCCGGATTGGCGGGCACGCGCTGTTGCGGGACTTCAATCTTGCGCTTACCGCTCATGTACTGGCCGGTCAGGGATTCCGGGACCGCCATAATGGCGTCCAGAGGCCCTTCTGCCACTACCTGGCCGCCGTGGACACCAGCCCCCGGGCCGATGTCGATCACGTGGTCAGCCGCGCGGATGGCGTCTTCGTCGTGCTCAACCACAATCACCGTGTTGCCGAGGTTACGCAGGTGGATCAGCGTCCCGAGCAGGCGTTCGTTGTCGCGCTGGTGCAGGCCGATAGACGGCTCATCCAGCACGTACATCACCCCCACGAGGCCCGCGCCGATCTGGCTCGCCAGACGGATACGCTGCGCTTCGCCGCCGGACAAGGTCTCTGCCGAGCGGGAAAGGGTAAGATAGTTCAGGCCGACGTTAACCAGGAACTTGAGGCGATCCCCGATCTCTTTCAGCACTTTCTCGGCGATTTGCGCCCGCTGTCCGGAGAGCTTCAGGTTATTGAAGAAGTCCATCGCGTGACCGATGCTCATGTCCGAGATGGTCGGCAGCGGCGTGTTTTCAACATACACGTGGCGCGCTTCGCGACGCAGGCGGGTGCCGTCACAGGTGGCGCAGGAGCGGTTGCTGATGAACTTCGCCAGCTCTTCACGTACCGCGCTGGATTCCGTCTCTTTGTAACGGCGCTCCATGTTGTGCAGCACGCCTTCGAACGGATGACGGCGCACCGAGGTATCGCCGCGATCGTTCATGTATTTGAACTCAATGTTCTCTTTCGCAGAGCCGAACAGGATCACCTTGTGCACGGTCGGGCTCAGGCTGCCCCACGGCGCTTCGACATCGAACTTATAGTGTTCAGCCAGCGACTTCAGCATCTGGAAATAGTAGAAGTTACGCTTATCCCAGCCGCGGATCGCGCCGCCAGCCAGGGACAGCTCCGGGTTCTGGATCACCCGGTCAGGATCGAAATACTGCTGCACGCCCAAACCGTCACAGGTCGGGCAGGCACCGGCCGGGTTGTTGAACGAGAACAGACGCGGTTCGAGCTCGCGCATGCTGTAACCGCAAATCGGGCAGGCGAAGTTGGCAGAGAAGAGCAGCTCGTCTGCTTTCGGGTCGTCCATGTCGGCAACCACCGCCGTACCGCCGGAGAGATCCAGCGCGGTTTCGAACGACTCAGCCAGGCGCTGGGTCAGATCGTCACGCACCTTAAAGCGGTCGATCACCACCTCGATGGTGTGTTTCTTCTGCAGCTCCAGCTTCGGCGGATCGGAGAGATCGCACACTTCCCCGTCGATACGGGCGCGGATATAACCCTGGCTGGCCAGGTTTTCCAGCGTTTTGGTGTGCTCGCCTTTACGCTCTTTGATGATTGGCGCCAGCAGCATCAGGCGTTTGCCTTCCGGCTGCGCCAGCACGTTATCCACCATCTGGCTGACGGTCTGAGCCGCCAGCGGGACATCATGGTCCGGGCAGCGCGGCTCACCCACGCGTGCATACAGCAGACGCAGGTAGTCATGGATTTCGGTGATGGTCCCGACGGTGGAGCGCGGGTTATGGGAGGTCGACTTCTGCTCAATAGAGATAGCTGGCGACAACCCTTCGATATGGTCGACATCCGGCTTTTCCATCAGCGACAGGAACTGACGCGCATAAGCAGAAAGCGATTCAACGTAACGACGCTGACCTTCGGCATACAGGGTGTCGAAAGCCAGGGAGGATTTGCCTGAGCCTGAAAGCCCGGTCACGACGATCAGTTTGTCGCGAGGGATGACGAGGTTGATATTCTTGAGATTGTGGGTGCGGGCGCCCCGAACTTCTATCTTATCCATTCACCTTTCCCGGTAGGTAGATACACGGAATGCCTGGTTTGTTTGAAGGACAACCGGCAGAAACGATTAATTATGACACAAATTGAACTGGCTGGATATACAGTATTGGAATGCATCTTCTGATTACTTGTGCAACAATGTAACCTTCGTGAGAACTCTGGAAGATGCTTCGAAACTATCGAAAGACCACGTGGAAATGGTACACTCGCGCGCTTACACTATTCAGACAAGTTTTCAGGAGACACGATCATGGCCAGCAGAGGCGTAAACAAGGTGATTCTCGTCGGTAATCTGGGCCAGGACCCGGAAGTACGCTATATGCCGAGTGGTGGTGCAGTGGCCAACATTACGCTGGCTACTTCCGAATCCTGGCGTGATAAAGCGACCGGTGAGATGAAAGAGCAGACCGAATGGCACCGCGTTGTGCTGTTTGGCAAACTGGCCGAAGTGGCCGGTGAATATCTGCGTAAAGGCTCCCAGGTCTATATCGAAGGCCAGCTGCGTACCCGCAAATGGACCGATCAGGCCGGCGCAGAAAAATACACCACCGAAGTGGTGGTAAACGTCGGCGGCACCATGCAGATGCTGGGTGGCCGTCAGGGCGGTGGCGCACCAGCAGGTGGCGGTCAGCAGCAGCAGCAGGGCGGTTGGGGTCAGCCTCAGCAGCCACAGGGCGGCAACCAGTTCAGCGGCGGCGCGCAGTCTCGTCCGCAGCAGCAGCCGTCTGCACCCGCGCAGTCCAACGAACCGCCAATGGATTTCGACGACGACATCCCATTCTGATAATCAGAACCTGCGTTTCGCAACCACAAAAAACCCAGACTGGTCTGGGTTTTTTTATATTCACTAGGTGTACATCATTGGCCAGTCTGGTGGCGTATGGCTCATCGCCTCAACCATTACCGCTTTAACGTTGTTCCAGATAACGGCCACATCCAGCAGGGTGATGCCCAGCAGGCCGGTGGCGAACCAGCATGCCGCCGCCAGACCGAGACAGGTACTGATCACCGCCAGCGCCGTGTAATCTGATTTACGAAACTGAATGTTCAGCGTGCTGGCCAGAAACATCAGCACCGCGCTCAACAACTCCCAGCGTGCAAACACAACGCCAGTGGTAATAGCTGCCATAAAAACGATCCTCAAAGATAACCGCCGCCGGGGATAGCGCGACGTTGCCCACACACTGTGGCAAACTGGCTATCGGCAGGCTCAGACTCACAACAATGAAACAATGTTTCTTGTTACATAAGATATGTGAACTATATCACGTTTGTTCTTTTATTCGCCACTGGGCAAATGCATAAAAATGGCCTTTCTTAACCCCATTATCACCAGGGTTATAGTGAGCAGAAATATATATTTAGGCTGCTAAGCGGACTATTTATGACAACTTTGCTGAGAATTCATCGGGATAAGAAAACATGTACAGGCCGGATGGCGATGTACAATATTTACAGCCTCCGGGCTATAGCTTATGCTTCTTGCGGTTGCTTACTCTGTTCGTAATAAATAAATCAGGCTTGAACGTCTTTTGCTGTTTATTATTTTTTATCATTTTAATTTTACACACGCGTCCCGGTAAGGCAGTCAAATTAATGTATGCTGGCTGAATATCATTTTATTCCTGATTAATTCGTTGCGGTATTTCTGTCTCGTTAATGAGCTACGAATAAACAATGAAGCAAGTAAATCGAGAAAATATTAATGACAGTACCCGGGCCCTGCACGCATTAGCTAAATTAATGCCAAAATTATCATCCCATGCGACCTTAACGTCTCTGCTGGAGACGATTAATCATACCTTTGGCGCCCAGCTCAGCTGGATGATGATGCAGGATGATACGGGCCAGCCGCAGTTTGTCAGTGCCGGGGAATTAACCTGCCATCCGCTGGAAATTAATGGGTTTATTGCCAGCCAGTTATTGCAACGTCATCCCCGTTCATGGCAGATAATCGGCTGGAAAGAGAATACAGGCACGCTGATATTTCCTCCCGGGCATCCGGGACATCACCAGTTACAGTGCGGCGTGCTGTGTAAAATGGCCCCGCATCAGCACGGCTACTTCTTCCTCGGGTTTACGCAACCGCAAAGCACCCTCACCGTGCTGAAAGAGGTGGTGATTATCCTTGTTGAAAAGCTGAAGGATTTTGTCACCGGGCTGGTGGCCCGTGAACGTACGGCAAAAGAGATGCAGCGGATGATCGCCCAGTACAAAACGCTGTTTGAACGGGCACCGGTGCTGATGAACTCTTTCGACCGGAGTAGCCGCTGCGTATTGTGGAATGCTGAATGCGAAAAGGTGTTTGGCTGGACGATGGCGGAGATCAACGCTCATGCCGATCCGCTGGCGCTGTTTTATTCTGACCCGGAGGTGCGTCGCCGGGTCCACGAGTCGGTTAACACCTCCCCGCTGAACGACATGTACGAATGGCACCCGGTGCGCCGGGACGGGATGCAGTTGACCATCCTGTGGTCGAACATCTCCCTGCCGGACGGCTCGATCCTCAATATCGGGCTCGATATTACCGCCCGCAAAAAAGTGGAGCGGCAGCTGGAGATGAAGGCCACGACCGACGATCTGACGCGCTGCTTAAATCGTTTTGCCATCCTGCAGCAGATTGCCGCTGCCCTGGAGATCAGCCAGCGGCAGGAGGCCGACAGCCACTTCTCGGTCCTGATGTTTGACCTGGATTTCTTTAAACAGATTAATGACCAGTGGGGTCATCTGGTGGGAGATGCCGCCCTGGTGCACTTCTGCGACTGCCTGCGGGGGCTGATCCCGCCCGGCTCGGCGCTGGGTCGGGTAGGCGGAGAGGAGTTTTTACTGCTGCTGCCGAAGACCCGCAGCGACGCGGCGGTGCGGCTCTCTACCCGGCTGCGCCGGGCGCTGTCCATCACGCCCCTTAACGTCGGCAGCCGGAGGCTGACTCTCTCCTTTAGCGCGGGAGTGGTGGAGGTGAGCGACAAACAGCATGATACCTCCTCGCTACTCATTAGCGCAGATAAGGCACTTTATGATGCCAAGCGTGCGGGAAGAGGAAAAACAATCGTCGCGGTTGATTATTTATAAATCACTTTAATCATTATCATGGGATAAATAGCACAAAATCTCATGATGAAGTTGCGCTTTTTTCACGCTGTCGGTAGTTTGACTTAATCGACGACATTCTGTTGAGTTATCCGGGAGCCTGGCTTTCAGAACCGGTAATTATTTTCCTTAATAAACAGGAAACGAATACTTTCAGTTTGGCTTACGGACAAATATTATCGGCATAACCAACTATTAGGTTATTGGTGTTAAAAGTCAGTTGCTAACTTCGCATGATTCATGCAACGTAATCACCTGTTTAGCAAAGCATCCGGCCTTCAAGATTACAGGCACATAAAAAGCAGGGATATAGGGCGGAAATGAATCGTAGCGCACGGGACAAGGTGCTGAGGATAGTCGGGGTTATCATGGTAGTTTTGCTACCTGTGATGCTTGCGCTATGGTTTGCCCAGCAACGCGCGGTTAACGAAACAAGCAGCCAGCTTCGATCCTTTGCGGAACTCGCTTTAGATAAAACTGAACTGGTCATTCAGCAGGTTGAACTGGCTCGCCATTCTGCAGAACAGTATTCGGGCGATATTTGCACGCCAGCACACCGGCAATATATGTTAAATATCGTCCGCGGTCGGCTCTACATTGCCGATCTATTGTATGCGGATGGCCGTCAATTTCTTTGCTCAACGACGACCACCCCCGCGGATCCCTATACGATTTCCGCCGCTAATTACCAACGCCAGCCAGACGTCTCTATCTATTATTACCGCGACACGCCCTTTTATGAGGGATATAAAATGATCTATATGCAGTTAGGTCATTATGTGGTGGTCGTTAACCCTCTGACCTATAGCGAAGTAATGTCTTCGGATCGCTCTCTGGCGTGGGGCGTATTTGATACGGTGACCAATGCCTTCTTTTCCGTTAGTGAACAGGCTAACCAAAAACAATTAAAAGCGCTGATTGGCGAGAACAATCTCGCATTTCAGAATGAAGGCCGTTTTTATACTATTGTTCGTTCAGACAAGCGCCCGATTGCCGCCATTGTCTCCACCACTAACCAGCGTTTTTATGAAGTGCTTTATCATCAGGCGACATTAACCCTGCCGCTGGGAATGATCAGCAGTATTATTATTTTACTGATGTGGTCGAGAACGCGACGCGAATTTAACTCTCCGGGTCGCTTATTGCATCGGGCATTAAATAAAAGACAGCTTTGCCTGCACTACCAGCCGATTATCGATATTAAAAGCAATGTTTGTGTCGGGGCGGAGGCGCTATTGCGATGGCCAGGTTTTAACGGCCCGGTGATGAGCCCGGTAGAATTTATCCCGCTGGCAGAAGAGGAGGGCATGAGCGAGCGCATCACTGACTACGTGGTGGAAGAAGTCTTCAGCGATCTGGGCCCTTTCCTGGCCTGCAACCCGCATATCTATATCTCCATTAACCTGTCGGCCACGGACTTCCACTCTTCACGCCTGATTGCGATGATCAGTGACAAAGCCCGCCACTACAACGTTCGGGCCCAGCAAATCAAAATCGAAGTGACCGAGCGCGGGTTTATCGACGTGCCGAAAACGACGCCGGTGATCCAGGCGTTTCGTCAGGCGGGATATGAAGTGGCGATCGATGATTTCGGTACCGGTTATTCCAACCTGCACAACCTCTACTCGCTGAACGTCGATATCCTGAAAATCGATAAATCCTTTATCGACACGCTGACCACCAACAGCACCAGCCACCTGATCGTCGAGCACATTATTGAAATGGCCCAAAGCCTGCGCTTAAAAACCATCGCCGAAGGGGTGGAAACACCGGAACAGGTCACCTGGTTAAACAAGCGCGGCGTGCAGTATTGTCAGGGCTGGCACTTCGCGAAGGCCATGTCGCCGCAGGATTTCATGACCTGGCAGCAACAGCCTGTCACGCCATCACTCGCCCACAGCCACTAATTCAGCTGATGACGATAGTCGCTGGGGGTGCGATCAAACTCGCGGCGGAATACGCGGGAAAACGTCTGCTGGGAGACATAGCCCAGGTCCATGGCGATATCAAAAATAGGGCGCTGGGTGGTGCGTAACGCCTGAGCCGCCAACAATAATCTGCGTTGACGAATGTACTCGCCCAGCGTCTGATGCATAACGGCGCGGAACATTCTCTGCAAGTACCACTTTGAGTAACCCGACTTTTTTGCCACCACATCGATACTCAAGGGTTGATCGATATGGTCATCCATCCATTCAATAAGTGTCTGAATAATCTGTTGATGCGACATAGAGCAGCCTCTTTCTGGTTACACCTGTATCGGTTAATTCGTCGTTTTGTCTGCGGGCGAGTATAATTCCTCAAGTTAACTTGAGGTAAAGAGGTTTTATGGAAAAGAAATTACCGCGGATTAAACCGCTGCTGACGCCGGGCGAGGTGGCAAGGCGCAGCGGTGTGGCGGTGTCAGCACTGCATTTCTATGAAAGCAAAGGGTTAATTAAGAGCATCCGCAACACCGGCAACCAGCGGCGATATACCCGCGACGTGCTGCGCTATGTGGCGATCATTAAGATTGCTCAACGCATCGGCATCCCGCTGGCCACCATCGGCGAAGCCTTAGGTATCCTGCCGGAGGGGCATACCCTGAGCACGAAGGAGTGGAAGGCACTCTCTTCCCAGTGGCGCGACGAGCTGGATCGGCGCATTCACACCCTGGAGGCGCTACGGGACGAGCTTGACGGCTGCATTGGCTGCGGATGCCTGTCGCGCAGCGACTGCCCGCTGCGTAACCCTGGCGATAAGCTGGGCGAGCAGGGCACCGGCGCGCGGCTGCTGGAAGAGGATTAGCCCGACGCATAAAAAAACTAAAGCGCCACAACTGAGCGCTTTAGTTTATTCCCGGTCTTTGTCTTTCTCTCTATCCCGCTGGTTTACAGGAGGGTTTCCCCCGACATCAACACCCCTCAGTCGAGCATGCTTTGGAGGTTCCGGTTTGTGCTGACAATTTAAGTCTAGGCCGGGAGCCCGGGTTTGCCAGCGCCACAGCGCAAAATCTCGGCAAAATTTTTTCGCCAGGTTGTGCAATTTTCTATAGTTAGTGGACAAGCCCAACTGGAGATAACCATGATTAAGGTCCACCACCTCAACCAGTCCCGATCCCAGCGCGTGCTCTGGGCGCTGGAAGAGCTCGCTCTGCCTTATCAGATTGAACGTTATCAGCGGGATAAAACCATGATGGCCCCCGCCGCGTTGCGCAAAGTCCACCCGCTGGGTAAATCCCCGGTGCTGGAGGATAACGGCCTGATCCTGGCCGAATCGGGCGCGATCCTCGAATATCTGCAGGAGACCTACGATCCCGGGTCGCAGCTTAAGCCGCAGGATCGCGAGATGAAACTGCACTACCGTTTCTGGCTCCATTACGCGGAAGGCTCCCTGATGCCGCTCCTGTTAATGAAGCTGGTTTTCTCCAGCCTCGGTAAACCACCGATCCCGTTTGGCCTGCGCTCGCTGGGCAAAGTGCTGGGGCAGGGGGTGCAGAAGGCGTACCTCAACCGCCAGCTGGAAACCCACGCCCGTTTTCTGGAGTCCTGGCTAAAGGATCATCGCTGGTTTGCCGGGGAAAATCTCAGCATGGCGGATGTGCAGATGAGTTTTCCGGTGTTTGCCCTGCTGGAGCGTGGCGGCATCGACGATCTCCCTCACCTGCAGACGTGGAAGAAAAACGTCGAAATGCGTCCGGCCTGGCAGCGGGCGATCCAGCAGGGCGGTCCGTTTGAAATCCCTGGCGCGTCCTGAAAATGTTATCAAATTGCGCATTCACGATAACGTTTGCGCATACTCTGTCTACTTCTTCACCACCCCGCACGCAAATTAGCGAAAAACGGCAAAGTTAAGTTGAAAACGCCCATGTTTAAGCCGGATAATCGTTTGCCTTTAATTCAACACCCGTTTTGTCAGCGCGAAGCTAAACGTTTGCTTTTTTTATGACGCCCCTCTTTGTCATAAACGCAGCACAGGGATAAGACGTTTCGCTGGTCGTGGAGTGTCCATCACGCTGACCGACGACGATAATAATTTTCAGGGGATGTTTTCTATGTCTACGCCATCTGCGCGTACCGGCGGTTCACTCGACGCCATGTTCAAAATTTCTGCCCGCGGCAGTACCGTGCGTCAGGAGATCGTTGCCGGTCTGACGACCTTCCTGGCGATGGTCTACTCGGTGATCGTGGTCCCGGGCATGCTGGGCAAAGCCGGTTTCCCACCGGCGGCGGTCTTTGTCGCCACCTGTCTGGTGGCCGGTGTGGGCTCCATCGTGATGGGCCTGTGGGCCAACCTGCCGCTGGCGATCGGCTGCGCCATCTCGCTGACCGCCTTCACCGCGTTCAGCCTGGTGCTGGGCCAGCAGATCAGCGTCCCGGTTGCCCTGGGTGCCGTGTTCCTGATGGGTGTGCTGTTTACCATTATCTCTGCCACCGGCATCCGTAGCTGGATCCTCCGCAACCTGCCGCAGGGCGTTGCGCACGGCACCGGGATCGGTATCGGCCTGTTCCTGCTGCTGATTGCTGCCAACGGCGTGGGTCTGGTGATCAAAAACCCACTGGACGGTCTGCCGGTTGCGCTGGGTAATTTCGCCAGCTTCCCGGTGATCATGTCGCTGATTGGCCTGGCGGTGATCATCGGTCTGGAAAAACTGAAAGTGCCGGGCGGCATCCTGCTGACCATCATTGGCGTCTCGGTTGTGGGTCTGATTTTCGATCCGGCGGTGCATTTCTCCGGCGTGTTCGCCATGCCATCCCTGAGCGATGAAAACGGCAACTCCCTGATTGGCAGCCTGGATATCATGGGCGCGCTGAACCCGGTGGTGCTGCCAAGCGTGCTGGCGCTGGTGATGACCGCGGTCTTCGACGCTACCGGCACCATCCGCGCGGTAGCGGGCCAGGCGAACCTGCTGGATAAAGACGGTCAGATTATCGATGGCGGCAAAGCGCTGACCACCGACTCCCTGAGCAGCGTCTTCTCGGGTTTAGTGGGTGCCGCGCCGGCAGCCGTGTATATCGAATCTGCGGCGGGTACGGCGGCTGGCGGTAAAACCGGTCTGACGGCGATTACCATCGGCGTGCTGTTCCTGCTGATCCTGTTCCTCGCCCCGCTCTCCTATCTGGTGCCGGCGTACGCGACCGCCCCTGCGCTGATGTACGTTGGCCTGCTGATGCTGAGCAACGTGGCGAAAATTGATTTTGCCGACTTCGTTGACGCGATGGCCGGTCTTATCACTGCGGTGTTCATCGTTCTGACCTGTAACATTGTTACCGGCATCATGATCGGTTTTGCCTCGCTGGTGATCGGGCGCGTTGTCTCCGGTGAATGGCGTAAGCTGAACATCGGTACGGTGGTGATTGCCGTAGCGCTGGTGGCGTTCTACGCGGGCGGCTGGGCTATCTAAGCTGTCAACTGCGCAAAAAGACGGGTGGCTCAGGCCGCCCGTTTTTATTTTCGGAACACATCTTGTTGCCTTATGCGTTACTCTGGGGGAGATACACTGTGGCAAGATGCCAGTGATGTAAACGTACAGAAATCTCGCAAACAGGGAACGCATGGAAATCTTCTTCACAATACTCATCATGACCCTTTTGGTCTCCCTCTCCGGGGTAGTCACCCGCGTACTGCCCTTCCAGTTACCGCTGCCGCTGATGCAGATCGCCATCGGTGCTCTGCTGGCGTGGCCGACGTTCGGATTGCATGTCGAGTTTGATCCCGAACTGTTTCTGGTGCTGTTTATCCCACCTCTGCTGTTTGCCGACGGCTGGAAAACGCCGACGCGGGAGTTTCTCGAGCATGGGCGCGAGATCTTCGGTCTGGCGCTGGCGCTGGTCGTGGTCACCGTGGTGGGGATTGGTTTTCTTATCTACTGGGTGGTGCCGGGGATCCCGCTGATACCGGCCTTTGCGCTGGCAGCAGTGCTGTCACCCACCGATGCCGTGGCGCTGTCCGGGATCGTCGGTGAAGGACGCATTCCGAAGAAAATCATGGGCATCCTGCAGGGCGAGGCGCTGATGAACGACGCCTCCGGCCTGGTGGCGCTGAAATTTGCCGTCGCCGTGGCGATGGGCACCATGGTCTTTACCATCGGCGGGGCGTCCGTTGAATTCTTTAAGGTGGCCATTGGCGGCATCATTGCCGGCTTCGTGGTGAGCTGGCTGTACGGTCGCTCGCTGCGCTTCCTCAGCCGCTGGGGTGGCGACGAGCCTGCCACGCAAATCTTGCTCCTGTTCCTGCTGCCGTTCGCCTCTTACCTGATTGCGGAACACCTTGGCGTGTCGGGCATTCTGGCGGCGGTGGCGGCCGGGATGACTATCACCCGCTCCGGGGTTATGCGCCGTGCGCCGCTGGCGATGCGCCTGCGCGCCAACAGTACCTGGTCGATGCTGGAGTTTGTCTTTAACGGCATGGTGTTCCTGCTGTTGGGCCTGCAGCTGCCGGGGATCCTCGAGTCCTCGCTGGTGGCGGCCGAGGCTGACCCGAATGTCGAAACCTGGATGCTGTTTACCGACATCGTGCTGATTTACGCCGCGCTGATGCTGGTGCGTTTCGGCTGGCTGTGGACGATGAAAAACTTCAGCATGCGTTTCCTGAAAAAGAAACCGATGGAGTTTGGCTCCTGGACCACGCGTGAACTGCTGATTTCAACCTTCGCCGGGGTGCGTGGGGCGATTACCCTCGCCGGTGTGCTCTCCATTCCACTGCTGCTGCCGACCGGCGACGTCTTCCCGGCCCGCTACGAGCTGGTGTTCCTGGCGGCAGGGGTGATCCTGTTCTCACTGTTTGTTGGCGTGGTGATGCTGCCGATCCTGCTGCAACATATGGAAGTGGGCGATCACGTTCAGCAGCATAAAGAGGCGCGTATTGCCCGGGCGGCAACCGCTGAAGTCGCCATTGTCGCCATCCAGAAGATGGAGGAGCGTCTGGCCGCGGACACCGAAGAGAACATCGATAACCAGCTGCTGAAAGAGGTGAGTTCGCGGGTGATTGGTAACCTGCGCCGCCGCGCGGATGGCCGCAATGACGTGGAAAGCTCGCTGATGGAAGAGAACCTCGAGCGCCGCTTCCGTCTGGCTGCGCTGCGCTCTGAACGCGCGGAGCTGTATCACCTGCGCGCTACCCGGGAGATCAGCAACGAGACGCTGCAGAAGCTGCTGCACGATCTCGATCTGATGGAAGCGTTGTTGATAGAGAAGCAGTAGGGTGAGTGCGGTCTGATGCCCTCACCCCGGCCCTCTCCCACAGGGAGAGGGTGCAAACACTAAAAACGGTAACCTGGCGGTTACCGTTTTGCGTTTACCTCGGCACCCAAAACCCTTCACAGCATTTCAGCCACGCCTGGGCGCTGTTCGACAAATAGACCCCTTCCCGCCAGATCATCCCCAACTGCCAGTGCAGGTCGCTCTGCAGCGGTATCCAGCGCAGCGTGTTTTTATCCAGCCGCTCGCAGATGGGCTGCGGCAATATCGCAATTCCCACCCCCGCCTGCACCATCGCCGCCAGAAAATCCCACTGCCCGCTGCGCACCGCGATGCGCGGCTTAACCCCGTGCTGGCTGAAGAGCTGCATCAGCTGGCGGCTGAGGGCGAAATCTTCGTTGTAGATCAGCAGAGGATGCTCGGCCAGCAGCTCCGGATTGATGGCGTCGAGCGTCAACCAGTTGCCGGAGCGCGGCACCAGCACGCACAGCGGGTGGCTGAACAGCGGCAGGGCCGTCAGGCCGCTATCCTCCTCCACCGGCAGGGCGGTCATCGCCAGATCCAGCTCGCCGTTGATCACCGCCTGCTGGACGGTTAACCCGCCAAATTCAGAAATTTTCAGCTCCACGCCGGGATAGCGCTGGCGAAACAGGCCGATGGGCCCGGCCATCATCATCCCCACCATCGGCGGAATACCGAGGCGCAATACTCCCTTATTGAGGTGGTTGATGTCGCCCAGCTCGGCCTCCAGCTGGCGAAACTCGGCGAGGATCGCCAGCCCGCGCTCAAACACCACCCGGCCGGTGTCGGTTAACAGCAGCTTGCGTCCGTCGCGGATCAGCAGGGTACAGTTCAGTTCATCTTCGAGGTTTTTCAGCATTTTGCTGATAGTGGGTTGAGTGACAAACAGCTTCTCCGCGGCGCGGGTGAAACTCTGCTGGCGGACGACTTCGACAAAGTAACGCAGCGTGCGTATGTCCATGACTATTCCTCGAAACTATACCTTTGATGATTTTAATTCATTTCAGTCAATTACGGGCGCTGACTATACTGGCTCTCCATCTCATTTTGAGGAAATCCCCCATGACCGTGGCGTTAGGTCGCGTTACGCCTGCCGTCGTGCAACGACTCCAGGTACCGGTTCAGGTACTGCTTTACGCGGGTCTTTTTGTCTTCGCTGAATACCTTGTTAGCTGGCTCCATCTGCCGCTGCCGGCCAATCTGGTCGGGATGGTGCTGATGTTCAGCCTGATCCTCTGTCGCATCATTCCCCTGAACTGGGTGCGGGCCGGCTCGCGCTGGCTGCTGGCAGAGATGCTGCTCTTCTTTGTGCCAGCGGTGGTGGCGGTGGTCAATTATGTCCAGCTGCTGATGGTGGACGGCTGGCGTATCTTTGCGGTGATCGCCCTGAGCACGCTGATGGTGCTGGGCGCTACCGCGTGGGTGGTGGATAAAGTCTATCGCTATGAAATCAGCAGGCAGAAACATGACTAACTTTCAGGTCAGCGTCCTCTGCCTGGTGGTGACCCTGATTATCTACTTCGCCAACAAGCGCCTGTATCGCCGCTTTCGTAAACTGCCCCTGATGCCGCTGGTCTTCACCCCGATTCTGCTGGTGATGATGCTGGTATGGGGCCATATCTCCTGGCAGAACTATATCGGCGAAGCGCACTGGCTACTGTGGCTGCTCGGCCCGGCGACCATCGCCTTTGCGGTACCGGTGTATGACAACCTGGCGGTGATCAAACGTCACTGGATGTCGCTCTCCGCCGGGGTGATCACCGCCACGGTGGTGGCCGTCACCAGCTCGGTCTGGCTGGCGCGGCTGTTTACGCTGTCGGATGAGATCCAGCGCAGCCTGGCGGTGCGCTCCGTCACCACGCCGTTTGCGCTGGCCGCGGCAAAACCGCTCGGCGGACAGCCGGATCTGGTGGCGCTGTTCGTGGTGGTGACCGGGGTGTTTGGCATGGCGGTGGGGGACATGCTGTTTTTACGGCTCTCGATCCGCGAAGGGATGGCGAAAGGGGCCGGGTTTGGCGCGGCCTCCCATGGCGCCGGCACCGCTCGCTCCTATGAGCTGGGCCAGCAGGAGGGCGTGGTCGCCAGCCTGGTGATGATGCTCTCCGGCGTGGTAATGGTGCTGGTGGCCCCGCTGGTGGGCTGGTTGATGTTCTGAGCCGTTTTCTGCCGGGTGGCGCTGCGCTTACCCGGCCTACAAAAACCGTAGGCCCGTGCAAGCGTAGCGCCGCCGGGCAATGAATGCTAACGGTTCAAACGTCGCACAATCCGCTCCACCTTCTGCCGGAAATCCGCCGCGACCTGGGCGGGGGCCTGGCCCATCTCCAGTTTTTCCCGCGCCGAGGTGAACTGGTCGATCACCTGCAAATCCTCAATATAAGGCGTGGCGACGACGGTAGTGTGCAGCGCCTGCGCCTGACGCAACCCGGCAATCACCGGATCCTGCGGGTCAATCACCCCTTTCGCCGTTAACTGCGTTTCCGCCGCCTTGTTGAGCGGAATGCCGCGCTCCAGCCCCAGAGCGTCCACCGACTGCGGATCGTTAAGCAGGTAGTTCACCAGTATCGCCGCCTCTTTCGGATGCTTCGTGGATTTCGCCACCGACAGCATCTGCGCCGTTTTGAAGTACACCCCTGATTCCTCCGTCCCGGGCTGCATCACGTAGTCACCCAGCACCAGCTTCGCCGGCGGCGTCATGTTGTTGGCAAACATGCGGATGGTGATGTTCCAGGTGAACAGGCCGCCCCATTCGCCGTTAATCCACGGCTTCATCTCATAGAGATTGCCTTTGCCGTAGGAGGAGAGGGTCTTTGGCGACGGGAGAATGCGATCGTCGCTCAGGCGCTTCACAAAGCTGAAGGCCTCCTCCCACTGGGCGTCGTTCCAGGCGAAGGTGCCGTCACTGTTGAACATCGGCTTCTGGTGCTTCTGCATCATGTACGCATTGAGCAGCAGAATGACGTCCTGATCGACCATCGCGTAGGGATAGTAGTTATTGCCGAGCTTTTGCTGGAAGGTTTTCCCGGCGGCAAAAAAGTCGTCCCAGGTTTTCGGGTACGCCAGCCCGGCTTTCTGCCAGGTGACGTCGTTGTAGTAAAAAACAGGGGCGTTGACCGAGATCGGCAGGCCGTTAAGCTTGCCTTTGATGATGGTGGATTGCAGATCCTGCGCCTGGTACTGGCTTAAATCGAGCTCCGCTTTCAGCTTGTCGAGGTCGTAATAGCCTTCGCCGTTTTTGGAAAAGATGATCAGCCACGGCCAGTTGGTCTGCATCACATCCGGCTCGGTGCCGCTTGCCATCTGGGTAGTCAGGCGTGAAAGATGCCCGTCCCAGCCGGTGTATTCGGCCTTCACTTTGATCTCCGGATGCGCTTTTTCGAAGGCTTCCAGCGCCTTCAGCGTGGCCTGGTGGCGGCTGTTGCCACCCCACCACGACATGCGTAATTCAACGGGCTGCGCCCAGACAGAGGTACAGGAAAATAACAGCGATGCGATGACACCTGACAGGAGTTTATTCATTATTTTTCTCCGGGACTTTTATTATTAAGCAGGTGAATAACGGTCCAGCGCCCTTAGCGTTTCGTCAGACGGGAAACCAGCTCAAACTCCTTAAAGTTGACCGGACGCTGCTGCTGCATGGAAATATTGCCCGCAATGCCGGTGAGGATCGACATCGCCCCGGCCCGATGGTCAGCCGCGCGCTGCAGCGGGTCGTGGCCCGGCGCACCAAACAGATCCGCCAGCATGGCGTTGTCGCCGCCGCCGTGGCCCCCTTCGCCGAGGCTGAACGCCGCTTTCCAGGGTTCGGCAAACATCGGGAAGACGGTGAGATCGCACTGTTCGAGGCTGCCCTCGTTTTCCCGCTCGCCCTCGGCGTTGACGTAGGACTTCTCGACGATCTTCATCTCCAGCCGGCCTTCGGTGCCGTTAAAGACCACGTTCAGCCCTTCCCACGGCAGGTAGGCGTTGAGGGAGTAGGTGAGCTGGACCTGGTTCTGGTACTTCACCAGCACCGACATCGTGTCTTCGATGGTGATGCCGTCGCTGAACACGCTCTGATCGCGGAAGTAGTTATCTTCGTGCTCGGCGTCGAGATAGAGCGCTTTCAACTGGGCGTTATCCGCCATCTGCAGGGCAAAGGGATCCGCTTTCGCCCCGGCAAAGCCGTGGGCGCGCGGGTAGAAGTGCGTCACGCCGCGCTTCTCGGCGTTCTCCCGGCCATAGAACTGCAGGCTGCCTTCAGCGTAAACCCGCTCCGGGTAGCTGCCGAGCCAGAAGTTCATCAGATCGAAGTGGTGGGTGGATTTGTGCACCAGCAGGCCGCCACTGTTGCGTTTTTCCCGGTGCCAGCGGCGGAAGTAGTCCGCGCCGTGTTCGGTGTTGAGCAGCCACTCGAAGTGTACCGAGGTGACGGTGCCGATCGTCCCCTGCATCAGCAGCTCGCGCACCTTGCTGTGGTGCGGGGCGTAGCGGTAGTTAAAGGCCACCCGCACGCTGCGGCCGGTCTCTTCGATGGCGTCGAGAATGCGCAGGGCGCGCTGTTCATCGATGGTCATCGGCTTTTCGGTGATCACATCGCAGCCGGCGTGCAGGGCGCGAACGATGTAGTCGTCATGGGTACGATCCATGGTGGTGACGATGACGACATCAGGACGCGTTTCGCGGATCATCTCCTCAAACTGCGCCGCCTGCCAGGTGGAAACCGGCTCAGCCCCTTCGTTTTTTAATAGCTGATTAGCGTAGTGCATCCGCGTGGTGTTGGTATCGCAAAACGCGACCATTCTGGCATTTTCCCGCCAGGCACCGCCAATGGCGGAAATATATAAACCCGCACGACCACCGGTTCCGACCAGAGCATATTTTTTCATGGCATCCTCGATTAAGATGAGAAAATAAATATCAGCAAGGTGAATCAATGAAACGTATTCCACATCAGTTGATGGAGCTGAACAGCACTTTTATCTGGCACTGGCCCTGGTTTATTCAGGGGGTAAAAAGCGCTAAACAGCACGGTTTCACTGGGATCATCCTGCACCAACAGGAACTGCTTTCAGTACTTGCAACGCCCTCGCCGTTAAGTCAAAAACTCAACGTCGAGAACCTTATTCATCAGCAAAATTACGCCCTGCAATATTTAACCCGCGTCGATCGTTATCTGGCGGAAAATAACCTGTCGTTCTGGCTTCAGGGGGAGGCCGCGCCCAATGACGACATTATTAAGCGTAAATTTCCTGAACTGACGTTCGACGAAAAAAGCGCGCCGGATTTCTGGCACCATTTTTATGCCGCCATATTGCATCCGCTATTACACGCCTTGCCCCATCTCAGCGGGCTTATTCTCAGCCTGACGACGCCGGACTTTCAGACCACCCGCTGGCAGCAAAGCCTGCATGATGTCTGGAGCCTGCTGCGCGCCCGGGGCAAAAAGCTGATCCTGCGCGACTTCATTGATAACAGCTGGCCGCGCCAGCAGCTCGCGAACATTCTGGCGACGCTGCCGGACGACGTGCGCGCCTCGGTAAAAGCCACCGAGCTGGACTACCACCCCGGCTTTGCCAACCACCCGCACATCGCCACCCTGCCGGGGCATAAAAAGTGGATCGAGTATGACCTCTTCGGCACTGGCTACGGCTGGACCGCGCTGCCGTGCTATCTGGGCGATGAGATCAGCGGCCGCTTAAGCTGGGCGCTCAGCGCCGCCGAAAACGAAATCGAAGCCATCACCTCCCGCGTGAGCTGGCAGTGGCTGCCCGACAGCCGGGTGATGGACTCCGCCAACGCCATCAACCTGTTCGGCCTCACCGCCGCCAACCAGGCCGCCGATGCGGCGCTGCCCGCCACCTTCGATCGCTGGGCGGAGCACCATCACCTCGGCTTTCGCTCTCTGCAGGACAAGCATCAGCTCTCGGCTATCGTCCACGCCAGCTATGACTGGCTGTGCAAAACGCCGAACCTTCTCGGGCGACGGCTGCACTATCAGAGCCAGATCCCGGAGAGCATCGCCCAGGCGCAGCAACTGCTGCATATGGATACCCGCAGCGCTAACTGGATGCACGCCTGGCAGCCGCTGATGCCTACTGACGATCCTACGCTGGGCAAAGAGCAGCGGGAGCGGATGGCGCTGGAGAAAGAGGCCGCCTGCTTCCTCGCATCACGCACGCTGCACAACCTGCGTGAGCTGATGCCGCGTATTACCTGCCCGGACGACACCCTGGCGATCCTGCTCGCCGCCTGGCGCAGCGCGGAGATCTACAGCCAGATGTTCTCCCACGTGGCCGCCGCGGTGACCGACGTGCTGTGGCTCGACCATTACGGTGCCAACAGCCTGCCCGCTGACACCCTGCAGAAGCATCAGCAGCGGCTGCTTGACTACACCGACACCCTGGATCGCTGGCTGGCAGACCCGCCCGCCAGCGGCCCGTTATTCCTGCCGCTGTTGCTGAGCCCGGATCGGCTGGAGCGCTTTGCCAGAAGCCTGAGCGAGTCGCTGTAACTAAAGCATAAAAACTGAGAGGGGGATTGTCTGTACGGGGGGCAGAGGGAAAGCGGAAGATTGGCGTGAAATCGGGAAAAGTGTGATGGCCTTTACGGATCGCAGATAAAGCCTGTGATGCGCATCGGCTTTTTCCGTTCTGGTGACGTGATAAACGTCACCAGAAGGGGAAAAAAATGTGATCCCCGACCAGCGGCCGGGGAGGGGATTTTAGTGCGCGCGGCCCTGTTCAACACCCAGGCCGGTTTGAGAGCGAATAAACTGGGCGCGGAACTTCTCACGCTCCAGATTACCTTCCGCCGAGTTATCGGTGGCGGAGAAGAACCAGATCCCAATGAAGGCCACGGCGATGGAGAACAGCGCCGGGTATTCGTACGGGAAGATCGCGCTGGCATGACCGAGCACCTGTACCCAGATGGTCGGGCCGAGCACCATCAGGATCACCGCGGTCAACAGCCCCAGCCAGCCACCCACCATCGCCCCACGGGTGGTCAGTTTTGACCAGTACATGGAGAGCAGAATGATCGGGAAGTTACAGCTTGCCGCAATCGAGAAGGCCAGACCCACCATAAAGGCGATGTTCTGATTCTCGAACAGGATCCCCAGCAGAATTGCGACGACGCCCAGCACCAGCACGGTGATTTTGGACACCCGCAGCTCATCACGTTCACTGGCGCCTTTACGGAACACGTTCGCGTAGAGGTCATGGGAGACCGCAGACGCGCCGGCCAGCGTCAGACCCGCAACCACCGCCAGAATGGTGGCGAAAGCCACTGCCGAGATAAAGCCAAGGAACAGGTTACCGCCGACGGCATTCGCCAGATGGACCGCAGCCATGTTGTTGCCGCCAATCAGTGCGCCCGTCGCGTCTTTAAACGCCGGGTTCGCGCCCACCAGCATGATGGCGCCAAAGCCGATGATAAAGGTCAGAATATAGAAATAACCCATAAAACCGGTGGCGAAGAAGACGCTCTTACGCGCCTCGCGGGCATCGGATACCGTGAAGAAACGCATCAGGATATGCGGTAAACCGGCGGTACCAAACATCAGTCCCAGACCCAGGGACAGGGCGGATATCGGATCTTTTACCAGTCCGCCCGGACTCATGATCGCTTCCCCTTTCGGGTGCACCGCCATCGCTTCGGTAAACAGGTTATTGAAGCTGAACCCGACGTGCTTCATCACCATAAAGGCCATAAAGCTGGCACCGAACAGCAGCAGCACCGCTTTGATGATCTGTACCCAGGTGGTGGCGAGCATGCCGCCGAACAGAACGTACATCACCATCAGCACGCCCACCAGCACCACAGCGATGTGGTAGTTCAGGCCGAACAGGAGTTGGATCAGCTTACCGGCACCCACCATCTGGGCGATCAGGTACAGCGCCACCACCACCAGCGAACCGCAGGCGGAGAGAACACGAATCGGCCCCTGTTTCAGGCGATAGGAGGCGACGTCGGCAAAGGTATATTTGCCCAGGTTACGCAGGCGCTCGGCGATCAGGAACAGAATGATCGGCCAGCCCACCAGGAAGCCCAGGGAGTAGATCAGCCCGTCATAACCAGAGGTAAACACCAGCGCAGAGATACCGAGGAATGAGGCGGCAGACATATAGTCGCCCGCAATCGCCAGCCCGTTCTGGAAACCGGTGATATTGCCCCCTGCGGTGTAATAGTCGTTACGGGAGCGCACGCGTTTTGACGCCCAGTAGGTAATACCGAGCGTAAACACGACAAACACCAGGAACATGATAATTGCCTGCCAGTTGGTTGGCTGGCGCTGGACTGCACCGCTAATGGCATCCGCTGCGTTGGCTGCAAAGGGTAGCGTGGCGGCGAGCGCCGTCAGGACTCTCTTCATGATGCTTTTACCTCGCGCAGCACAGCTTTGTTCAGACGGTCAAACTCACCATTCGCCCGCCAGATATATATTCCGGTCAGGGCGAAAGAGATCAAAATGACACCGACGCCAATGGGGATCCCGCGGGTCACGCTGGTACCCGGATGCAGAGGGGTGCCGAGCCATTGTGGGGCGAAGGCGATGAGCAGAATAAAGCCAACGTAAATGATCAGCATGATGATAGATAACATGTAGGCAAACCGTTGCCGTTTTTCTACGAGCTCCCTGTAGTGCGCACTATTCTCTATCTGCTGACAAATATTGTCATTCATCACAGAACTCTCCAGAGGTAAGGTAGGTTTGTTTTTATCCCCTCTCCCCTATGGGGAGAGGGCTAGGGTGAGGGGGAGTGCTTTTACGATGGCATTGCGATGGCCTGCTTCTCTTCGAGCAGTTTGTCCACCACGCCAGGATCGGCGAGCGTTGAGGTATCGCCTAAGTTGCTGGTATCACCCGCGGCGATTTTGCGCAGAATACGGCGCATGATCTTGCCGGAACGGGTTTTCGGCAGCGAGTCGGTCCAGTGCAGCACGTCCGGGGTGGCAAGCGGGCCGATCTCTTTTCGCACCCAGTTACGCACTTCGGTATACAGCTCCGGCGACGGCTCTTCGCCATGATTCAGCGTGACGTAGGCGTAGATCGCCTGGCCTTTGATGCTGTGCGGAATACCGACCACCGCCGCTTCGGCAATTTTCGGATGTGACACCAGCGCCGATTCGATCTCGGCGGTGCCCAGACGGTGGCCGGAGACGTTCAGCACGTCGTCCACGCGGCCGGTGATCCAGTAGTAACCGTCTTCATCCCGACGGGCGCCGTCGCCGCTGAAGTACATGTTTTTGAAGGTGGAGAAGTAGGTCTGCTCGAAGCGATCGTGATCGCCGAACAGGGTCCGCGCCTGGCCTGGCCAGGAGTCGACGATCACCAGGTTGCCCTCGGTAGCCCCTTCCAGGGCGTTCCCTTCGTTGTCCACCAGCGCAGGCTGGACGCCAAAGAACGGACGGGTCGCGGAGCCGGCTTTCAGCTGGGTAGCGCCCGGCAGCGGGGTGATCATGAACCCGCCAGTTTCGGTCTGCCACCAGGTGTCGACGACCGGGCACTTCTCGTTACCGATTTTCTTCCAGTACCACTCCCAGGCTTCCGGGTTGATCGGCTCGCCCACGGATCCGAGGATGCGCAGGGAGGAGCGGTCGGTCCCTTCAATCGCCTTGTCGCCCTCGGCCATCAGCGCGCGGATGGCAGTCGGGGCGGTATAGAGAATATTGACCTGATGTTTGTCCACCACCTGGCTCATGCGCGCCGGGGTCGGCCAGTTCGGCACCCCTTCGAACATCAGGGTGGTCGCGCCGCAGGCCAGCGGGCCATACAGCAGATAGCTGTGGCCGGTGACCCAGCCCACGTCGGCGGTACACCAGTAGATATCGCCCTGATGATAATCAAAGACATACTTGAAGGTGGTCGCGGCATAGACCAGATAGCCGCCGGTGGTGTGCAACACCCCCTTCGGCTTGCCGGTAGAGCCGGAGGTATAAAGGATAAACAGCGGATCTTCCGCGTTCATCGCTTCCGGCTGGTGCTGATCGCTGGCCTGCTCAATCAGGTCGCTCCACCACAGGTCGCGTCCCTCATGCCATTCAACAGCATTGCCGGTGCGCTTGAGCACAATCACGCTGTTAACGGTGTTTACGTTCGGGTTGTTCAGCGCGTCGTCGACGTTCTTTTTCAGCGGAACGGCACGACCAGCACGCACGCCTTCATCGGCGGTGATCACCAGTTTTGAGCTGGAGTCGATAATGCGTCCGGCCACCGCTTCCGGCGAGAAGCCGCCGAAGATCACGGAGTGCACGGCGCCGATACGGGCGCAGGCAAGCATCGCCACGGCCGCCTCCGGCACCATTGGCATATAGATAGCCACCACGTCGCCTTTTTTGATGCCCTGGGCCAGCAGGACGTTGGCAAAGCGGCAGACGTCGCGGTGCAGTTCGCGGTAGGTGATATTTTTGCTCTGAGTGGCGTCATCGCCTTCCCAGATGATTGCCGTCTGGTCGCCGCGCTCGGCGAGATGACGATCCAGGCAGTTGGCGGCGAGGTTCAGCGTGCCGTCTTCATACCATTTAATAGAGACGTTGCCGGGGGCAAAAGAGGTGTTCTTGACTGTCTGATACGGCGTGATCCAGTCAAGAATTTTGCCCTGCTCGCCCCAGAAGGCGTCAGGGTTAGTAATAGAGAGCTGATACTTCTCCTGGTACTGCTCCGGATTAATCAGGCAGCGGTCCGCAATATTTGCGGGAATGTCGTGTTTATGGACCTGGCTCATGGTTTTTGTTCTCCTTGTAGAATGTTAATAATATGTCGCAAAAACGTTAATAGTAGGGGCTTTGAGACCTTTGTTTACTATTTGGGCGACAGATCACGCAAAAATTAAAGAGTTCGAAAATTGAGCAAATGACACTTTGCAGAAAAATAATTACTCCTGCGGATTATTTACATTTATGGATAAAAAAGCGTTTTTATAACAAAAGGTTATTTATCATGACTAATACAAATTAGCGTGATAACGCCTTTTGTCAGTCAAATGCCTCGTTCTTAAAGGCTTGCGCAGCATGCCGTGCAAATGGTACTGATACGGCGCGTTAAAAAACCCCATAAATGAACGCAACACAATTCATACCCTTTCAGTATGTGTCGTTCCCACCGTTTTACGAGTACGAACGCTTCATTGAGGAAGTCTCTTGTCATGAAAAATTTGAAAGTCAGCCTTGCCTGGCAAATTTTGCTGGCCCTTGTGCTGGGTATCTTGCTGGGTAGTTATCTGCATTATCACAGTGACAGCCGCGAATGGCTGGTGCTGAATATGCTGCAGCCTGCGGGCGATATCTTTATCCACCTGATTAAAATGATTGTTGTACCGATTGTGATCTCGACGCTGGTGGTCGGGATTGCGGGCGTGGGCGATGCAAAGCAGCTGGGCCGCATCGGTGCAAAAACCATTCTTTATTTCGAAGTGATCACTACGGTGGCGATCATACTCGGCATCACGCTGGCGAATGTGTTCCAGCCTGGGGCGGGCATTGATATGTCGCAGCTGGCGACGGTGGATATTTCGAAATACCAAAGCACGACCGCCGATGTGCAAAGCCACTCTCATGGCCTGATGGGAACCATCCTGTCGCTGGTGCCGACCAATATCGTGGCGTCGATGGCGAAAGGCGAAATGCTGCCGATCATCTTCTTCTCGGTGCTGTTTGGTCTGGGGCTGGCGTCACTGCCATCCACCCATCGCGAGCCGCTGGTGACCGTGTTCCGCTCCATCTCTGAAACCATGTTCAAAGTGACCCACATGGTAATGCGTTATGCGCCGGTCGGGGTGTTCGCGCTGATCTCGGTGACGGTGGCGAACTTCGGCTTTGCCTCCCTGTGGCCGCTGGCGAAGCTGGTGCTGCTGGTTCACTTCGCGATCCTGTTCTTCGCCCTGGTGGTGCTGGGGCTGGTGGCGCGGATGTGTGGCCTGAGCATCTGGATCCTGATCCGCATCCTGAAAGACGAGCTGATTCTGGCGTACTCCACCGCCAGCTCCGAGAGCGTGCTGCCGCGTATTATTGAGAAGATGGAAGCCTACGGGGCGCCAGCGTCGATCACCAGCTTCGTGGTGCCGACCGGTTACTCGTTTAACCTCGACGGCTCCACGCTGTACCAGAGTATCGCCGCGATCTTTATCGCCCAGCTGTACGGTATCGACCTCTCCCTGTGGCAGGAAATTGTTCTCGTACTGACCCTGATGGTGACCTCGAAAGGGATTGCTGGCGTGCCGGGCGTGTCGTTTGTGGTACTGCTGGCAACGCTGGGTAGCGTGGGTATTCCGCTGGAAGGGCTGGCGTTTATCGCCGGTGTTGACCGTATCCTCGACATGGCGCGTACCGCCCTGAACGTGGTGGGTAATGCGCTGGCGGTGCTGGTGATTGCCAAGTGGGAACACAAATTCGACCGCAAGAAAGCCCTGGCGTATGAACGTGAGGTGCTGGGTCGTTTCGATAAGACTGCAGACCAGTAAAGTACATTGCCCGGCCTACAGGATCGTAGGCCGGGCAAGCGAAGCGCCCCCGGCATGCAGACCGCACTACTCTCCGCTTAACGTATCAAACTCCTCGCACCCCGTATCAAAGCCTTCGCTACAGCTCAGATTTAACCAGTACAGCGCCTTCTGTTTATTCGGCGTGATAAACCCGGCCTCGCCCTGGTGAAATACCTGGCCTGCCCAGTACTCTGCGTAACCCGTGCGCGAAAGGGTGGAGCTCTGCTTAAACCACTGGGCGGCCTGGACGTCATCCTGCGCGACCTCCACGCCGTTGGCGTAGATCAGCCCCAGCAGCAGTTGGGCATCAACGGCGGCGTCATCCTCGGTATTCCCGGCAACCTTATGCAGTAAGGTCAGCGCCTGCGGGTAGTCGGTTTGCCCGGCCCCGGTATTCACCAGTAAACGCGCCAGCATCACTGCACCCGGTGAACTGCCCGCCACGGTGGCCTGCTGCGCCAGTCCTTTCGCCTGCGCCAGATCGCCGTGTTTAAACTTGATTTGCGACAGCAGCGCCATGGCATCCACGTCACCGTTTTTAGCCGCTTTCTCAGCCCAGGTTTCGGCCTGCTTATCATCACCCGAGCTGTAATAGGTTTCGGCAAGATAATACTGAGCCCGGCTGTCGCCCGCCTCAGCCTGCTTCAGGTACTGGCCGCCAATCTCCTCGGCGCAAACCAGGGAAGAAAAAAGGATTAACAACAGATAAAGAGGTTTCATGCGTTATTTTCGTAGGGGTAGATAACGGGCAGTATAAGCGCGGTATGAGAAGAAAAAAATGGGTGCGTTAAGACCTCCCCTCCCCACAAGCCGGGCGGGTTTCCCCGCCCGCTGACGTTAGCCTGCTGCGCAGGCTAATTTAGTCGCCACTTCATATTTTTCACTCTTTATTGTGAGTTCGCATAACATGCCGCGATTAATAAAGGCGAATATTATTATAGTCAGGCAAATAATAACTATTATGCCTAACACGGTTTTTAATGGCGTCATGCCCTTTACTCCTTGCTAATAAAAGAATAAGGGGCTATCCTCAACTTGTGTGGAGTTGAGGGATAGCCCCCGGTTAATGGAAACATTTCCGGGGTTTTTCACTTTCTGTCCCTCAACTTATGCTCAAGACAGAAAGCCTTAAGCACCCGCCGATAATCTTATCCATATGAACTAAAAAGAAAAGATGTAATTCAATTTGTGGGCAATTACATTTATCTGGAATCATGCTCGCAAAATAATATTCGCCATATTTCGTTATTATTATGCAAATAAAATCGGGGTGAATATTTCACCCCGTTTTATTAATAGCTCCTTTAATTGCATCAACCTATCGCGGTTTCCCGTAACGCTTTTTTCAGCTTATTATATTCATCAATCACATATTGCTCGGCGGCAGCCTGATCCGCTATCGGCTCGACGCGCACAGCACAATATTTATATTCCGGCGTTTTGGTTATCGGGCTGAGGTTTTCCGTTACCAGCTCGTTGCAGGCCCCGATCCACCACTGGTAGGTCATGTACACCGCCCCCCTGTTTGGCCGATCGCTTACCTGGGCCCGGGCGATGACCCGACCTTTGCGGGAGTTGACCCACACCAGCGCCTCATCCTCAATGCCCAGCTGTTTGGCATCCTCGGTGTTGATCTGCACATAGCCGGGCTCATCCGCCAGCGCCGACAGGGCCGCGCAGTTGCCGGTCATTGAGCGGCAGGAGTAGTGACCCACTTCGCGCACGGTGGAGAGCACCATCGGATAGTCGTCATCCAGCTTATCGATGGGGGCCATCCAGTCGCAGGTGAAAAACTGCGCCAGCCCGTTCGGGGTGTCGAATTTCTCTGCAAACAGGAACGAGGTACCCTGGTCCTCCGGCGACTCGTCCCGGCATGGCCACTGGATATAGCCCAGCTCGCCCATCTTCTCGTAGGTTGCCCCTTTAAAGCCCGGACACAGCTGCCGCAGCTCGTCCCAGATTTGCTGCGTGTTGTCGTAGTGCATCGGGTAGCCCATCCGGGTGGCGATCTCACTGATGATCTGCCAGTCGGTTTTCAGATCCCACTTCGGCTCGACGGCCTTAAAGAAGCGCTGGAAGCCGCGGTCAGCGGCGGTGTAGACCCCTTCATGTTCGCCCCACGAGGTGGACGGCAGGATCACATCCGCCACCGCCGCGGTTTTGGTCATAAAGATATCCTGGACAATCACCAGCTCAAGATCGGCAAACGCCTGACGCACCGCCGAAAGCTCAGCATCGGTCTGGAGCGGATCTTCCCCCATGATGTACGCCGCCCGCACCTCTTTATGCGCCACCCGGTGCGGCAGCTCGCTGATACGGTACCCGGGATGCGCCGGCAGGCTGTCGACACCCCAGGCTCTGGCGAACTTCTCGCGGTTTTCCGGGAACTTAACGTACTGGTAGCCCGGGTAGGTATCCGGCAGCGCCCCCATATCACAGGCACCCTGGACGTTATTCTGCCCCCGCACCGGGTTGACCCCGACGTGGGCTTTGCCGAGGTTGCCGGTCAGCATGGCGAGGCTGGTCAGCGCGCGCACGGTCTCCACTCCCTGCCAGAACTGGGTCACGCCCATACCCCATAGCAGGGTGGCCGTTTTCGCCCCTGCATACAGGCGGGCAGCCTGGCGGATCTCCCGCGCGCTCACGCCGGTAATGGCCTCGACCGACTCCGGCTTGTAGCGTTCCACAATCTGACGGTACGCATCAAAGCCCTCCGTGCGGGCGGCGACAAAAGCCCGATCGTAGAGGTTCTCGGCAATAATTACGTGGCCGATGGCATTAAGCAGGGCGATGTTCGAGCCGTTTCGCAATGCAATGTGCATATCGGCAATACGCGCGGTTTCGATACGCCGCGGATCGCAGACGATGATGTTGGCCCCGTTCTGCTTTGCGCGCAGAATATGATTCGCGACAATCGGGTGCGAATCCGCCGGGTTATAGCCAAAAATAAATACCAGATCGCTGTTATCAATCTCGTTGATGGCATTGCTCATGGCGCCATTCCCGACCGACTGGTGCAGACCTGCAACCGAGGGGCCGTGTCAGACGCGTGCGCAGCAGTCGACGTTGTTGGTGCCAATCACCGCGCGGGCAAATTTTTGCATCAGGTAGTTGGTTTCATTCCCGGTACCGCGCGAGGAGCCGGTGGTCTGGATCGCGTCCGGGCCATACTGTTCCTTGATGGCGCTAAGGCGCTGTGCGACATATTCCAGCGCCTCATCCCAGGAGACGGACTCCAGCCTGCCGCCGCGTTCGCGGCGGATCATCGGGCTCTTCAGCCGCGGGGTGAGGATTTGGGTATCGTTGATAAAATCCCAGCCGTAGTAGCCCTTCAGGCACAGCTTGCCCTGATTGGTTTTCCCGTCGGCTGCCTCCGCCCGGATGATGTTGCCGTTATCGACCACCAGATTGATCTTGCATCCTGAGGCGCAATAGGGGCACACCGTGATGACGTTTTGCATCGCTCTCGCTCCAGATTCAAATGATGCTGACATGTAGGTTTCCCCTGACTTTACGGGCGAATCCGGGTTAAAACCCTGACGGAAAACAGGCCCGCGTCAAAAATTGCGACAGCGGAAGCGATGGGGATATGACGGCGGTTGAAGATCCGTGACGGAAAAGGCGTTTTGGCTGGAGCCTTGCACAGAATGGGCCAGACTGATCTTTACCTCCCCAATGGAATCCCGTGATGAAACCAGCAATTCTGGTGGTCGATGACGACACCGCGGTCTGCGAACTGTTGCAGGATGTGCTCAATGAGCACGTCTTTACCGTCCATGTGTGCCACAACGGCCAGGATGCCCTGCGGCTGGCGCAGCAGGTACCGGAGATCGCGCTGGTATTGCTGGATATGATGCTGCCGGATATCAACGGCTTGCAGGTGCTCCAGCAGCTGCAAAAGCAGCGCCCGGAGCTGCCGGTGATCATGCTTACCGGCCTCGGCAGTGAGTCGGACGTGGTGGTGGGTCTCGAGATGGGGGCCGACGACTATATCGGCAAGCCCTTCAACCCCCGGGTAGTAGTGGCGCGGGTCAAAGCCGTGCTGCGCCGCACCGGCGCGCTGGCGGCAGAACCGGTCGTTGCGCGAGTGGCCGGGATCGGCTTTAACGGCTGGACGCTGGACACCACCCGCTGTGAACTGATTGACCCGCAGCGCGGCGTGGTGGCCCTGACCCAGGGCGAATACGGTTTACTCCTGGCCCTGACGCAAAATGCCCGCCGGGTGCTGAGCCGCGAACAGCTCCTGGAGCTGACCCACAGCGAAAGCGCGGAGGTATTCGATCGCACCATCGACGTGCTGATCATGCGTCTGCGCCGCAAAATTGAAATCAACCCCCATCAGCCGCTGCTGATTAAAACCATCCGCGGGCTGGGCTATGTCTTTGCCGCCGACGTGCAGCACGGCGACAGGGCGGCTTAAGCCAGCGGGTTCTCCTGAATAAACAGCTGTAGCTCCGACAGGGTTTTCGCCCCGTCGATGGCGTTGGCCGCCAGCAGGCTGGCCCGCGCGCAGGCATGCGCCATCCGGATGCTCTCCGCCAGCGACAGCGATTCGTGGCAGCCATATAAAAAACCGGCGCAGAAGGCATCTCCCGCCCCGACGCTGCCGACAATCTCCTCCCGGGTCAGTCGCCACGAGGGGATCCAGCCTCCCTCCTGGCCCGGCTCCTGTCCCCAGGCCCCTTCCGGACAGTGGATCACTACCCGTGCCTTCACGCCCGCCGCCAGCAGTTCTGCCGCCGCCGCGGCGATATTAGCGATTACCGGCGCGTCCTGGTCATCCCGCATCGGCAGGCCGCTGAACTCGCCCGCCTCCAGCTCGTTGATCACCAGATAGTCGAGATGGCGCAGGGTAGGGAGCACCAGCGGCTGATAGCGCGGATCGCCCTTGCGCGACACCAGGTCGAGGGAGGTCTGAAACCCCAGCTCGCGCATCTGCGCCAGCAGCCGCGCGCTGCGGGTGCCGTACTCTTCGTCCGGCATATCCAGGCTGTCCAGTAGCAGGAGATAGCCCAGATGGAAGATCTTCAGGCTGTGATCGAGCCGGTCGAAGGCGGGCAGATCCAGCAGCCGGTTGGCTCCCGGGGAGTGGAAAAAGGTGCGCTGGCCGCTGGGGTCGGTCATCACCTGCGACATGGAGGTGGGGGCAAAGGTGGTGCGCTGCACCCGCTGGCGGTTGACGTGATACTGGTCGAGCATGGCGAGAATATAATCTCCGTCATGGTCATCCCCCACCAGCCCGACCGCCTGTAGCGGGAGCCCGGCATGCATCTTCGCCAGAGTTAACAGCACGTTGAGGGGCGCACCCCCGGTGGCGCGCTCGCTGTGGACGATCTCCGCCAGCCAGCCGCGCTCCGGCCACTGCACAATCTGGTGGACGTGATCCACCAGCATATTGCCCGCCGCGATAATGCCCCGACGTTCCATCAGGCGTACCCCGCGCTGCCAAAGGTGCGCATCTGCGCGGCCACGGTGTCGGTAATTGCCTCTTCGATGCCCAGCAGCAGTTCGGCAAACTCATCGTACAGCGGCTGTCGGTTGGCCATTCGCTGCTCCACCTCCGCCAGCGCCGCCTGGGACATGCCGGTATAGAAGTTAATTTTGTGGATCCCCAGCTCAATGGCGCGGCGGAAATCGGCGTCGCTGATCCCGGAGCCGCCGTGCAGCACCAGCGGCAGGCCGGTCTGCTGGCGGATGGCGTCAAGACGGGCGAAATCGAGCTTTGGCTCGCCCTTGTACTTGCCGTGGGCATTGCCGATCGCCACCGCCAGGGCGTCGATGCCGGTCTGGTCGACAAACTCCCTTGCAAGCGCAGGATCGGTGAAAAAGGCTTCGTCGGCATGGCCGTACAGGGCACCGCCCTCATCGCCGCCCACGGCACCGAGTTCCGCCTCCACCGACACGCCCACCGCGTGGCACATCTTCACCACTTCCCGCGTCTGGCGAATGTTCTCCTCGTAGCTCAGCGTGGAGCCGTCGAACATCACCGAGCTGAACCCCAGGCGCAGCGCCCGCACCACCGCCTCGAAATGCAGGCCGTGATCGAGGTTCAGCACCACCGGAATGTCATGCCGGGCGGCTTCGAATTTGACCGCCTCCACCAGCGAGTCGAGCGAGACATACTTAAAATGCACTTCGGCAATGTTGATGATAAAGGGCGAGTTCTCCTGACGGGCGGCGGCAAACAGCGCTCGCAGGAAGTGAGAGTCGAGGACGTTAAACGCCCCCAGCGCGTAACGATGCTCGCGGGCGTGCGCCAGCCCGTCGGCGAGAGAGATAAGCGGCATGATTCACTCCTTACTGACGAAACAGGCTGTACTCATTGCACAGGACCAGCACGGCCGGTTCGTTTTCTTCTATGTGGTTATAGCGGGCGGTGGGTTGCAGGAAGTGGTTGTCCGTCTCGTCATCATTCACAGAGGAGACTTCACCCACCAGCACGTCACCAAAGCCCTTCTCACCCCAGAAACTGTGGTACAGACCGGGCGGCAGGCAGATGCTCTCCCCCGGGGCGAGGCGAATATGGCTGCCCGCCACGTGGGTCTGCAGGCATCCGTCGATGGCGACGCTGATATCGCCATCCTCTTTCTGCTCATCTTCATCGGTGTTCCACAGCTCGACGATCAGATTCCCGCCGCCGCGGTTGATGATGTCCTCGCGTTTGCGCCAGTGAAAGTGTAGGGGGGTCACCTGGCCCTCACGTACGTGCATGATCTTCTCGGCGTAGCATTTGGCCCACGGCTTGCCGCCGGGAGAGCCGTTGCGCAGGGCAAAGAGGGTTAAGCCCTGCGCCGTAAAGTTGTCGCCGCCGAACGCGGTCACGTCCCAGCCAAGCCGCAGGTCAAACACTTCCTGCCAGGCATCAGGGTTAAGCTGCTGCCAGCGGGTGGGAGGAAAGCTGGCAAAGGGGGGCAGATGCACATCGTGCATCGAGAAAAACTGTCGCGTGTGGCCAAGGATCTCGTTGATTTCGGAGCGTTTCATAATGACTCCTTGAATGGTGTGCAAAACCCCCTCACCCTAACCCTCTCCCCATAGGGGAGAGGGAATCTGAACACCCTCTCCCCTTTGGGGAGAGGGCCGGGGTGAGGGGAATCAGACCGCACAGTGCCTTACTTAACCGTCCAGCCCTTGTAATTGCCGACGTTGCTCTTGTCGATCAGCGTCACCGGGATCAGCACCGGCTCTTTCGGCGCCGGTTTGCCCTGCAGAATGTCATAGCCGATCTCCACCGCTTTCGCCGCCATCACCTGCGGGTCCTGCGCCGGGGTAGCAACAAACAGGGAGTTTTCGCGCTTCAGCGCCTCTTCCGCATCCGGTGAGCCATCGACGCCAACGATAAAGAACTCGTTACGTTGCGCCTGTTTTGCTGCCAGATCGGCACCGATCGCCGTTGGATCGTTGATGGCGAATACGCCGTCGATCTTCGGATTGGCGGCCAGCAGGGAGGTCATCACCTCCAGTCCGCCGTCACGGCTGCCTTTGGCGTTCTGGTTATCGGAAAGCACTTTGATATCCGGATGTTTTTTAAATTCGGCCTTGCAGCCTTCGACCCGGTTTTGCACCGCAGAGACCGGCGGTCCGTTGATGATCACCACGTTGCCTTTGCCTTTCAGGCGGTCGGTGATCAGCTTACAGGCCATCTCACCGGCCTGGGTGTTGTTGGAGGTGATGGTCGCATCGGCACCCTCTGCCGCCACGTCAACCGCCACCACCACGATCCCGGCGTCTTTCGCGCGCTTCACCGCCGGGCCGATCCCTTTCGAATCGGCGGCGTTGAGGATGATCATATCGACCTTCGCGGCGATAAAGTTATCAATCTGAGAAACCTGCTGGCCGAGATCGTAGCCGCTGGAGACCAGGGTCACTTTCACGTTATCGCCCGCCAGTTTGCGCGCTTCCAGCTCGGCCCCTTTGGTGATCTGGACAAAGAACGGGTTAGCCAGGTCGCCCACCGTCACGCCGATGGACTTCAGATCTTTGGCCTGGGCAAACGGGGCTGCTGCGAGCAGTGCGCCAGCACAGAGCGCGGTAACTAATGGCTTTAATCTCATGCTGTATTCCTCACGTAGGGTATTGTTGTTATGCACTTTGATGGTGTCGGGTACGGTACTTATCGATCAGAACCGCAATGATGATCACCGCCCCTTTGATCACCAGTTGCCAGAAATAGGAGACCCCCATCAGCGTCATGCCGTTGTTGAGGGTGGCGATAATCAGCGCCCCCACCAGCGTGCCGGTGATGGTGCCGATCCCGCCGACGAAGCTGGTGCCACCGAGGATCACCGCCGCGATGGCATCCAGCTCATAGCCGGTGCCGAGGTTGCCGTTGGCGCTGTACAGTCGCGAGGCGCTCATCACCCCGCCGAGGCCCGAGAGCAGGCCGCTCATGCCGTAGACAAACAGCAGCACCATCCAGACCTTGATACCCGTTAAGCGCGCGGCCTGCATGTTGCCGCCCACCGCGTAGATATGTACCCCGAGGGTGGTGCGGCGCAGGATAAACCAGCAGACGGCGATCACCGCCAGAGCAATGACCACCAGCCACGGCACCGGTCCGAGATAGTTATTGCCGATCCACTCAAAGCTGATGCTGGAGTTGATCACCGTGGTGCCGTCGGCCAGCAGATAGGCCGCGCCGCGCAGCGCCGTATAGGTGCCGAGGGTGACGATAAAGGGCGGCAGTCCGGCAAAGGCCACCAGCGCGCCGTTGAACAGCCCCAGCACCATCCCGAGCATCAGCGCCGCCGGTACCGAGAGCATCGACAGCTCCGGCATCAGCGAGACCACCATCGCCGCCACCGCGGTGGTGCCCAGAATCGAGCCCACCGACAGGTCGATGCCGCCGGTCAAAATAATGAAGGTCATCCCCGCCGCCAGCACGATGTTGATCGACGCCTGACGGGTAATGTTCAGCAGGTTGCTCTCGGTGAAGAAGTTTGGCGCGATAAAGCCAAATACCGCGACAATCAGGATCAATATCGGCAGGATGCCGATGGTTTGCATCAGATCGCCCATCAGCATTTTTTTGGCGGAGGCCGCTTTGGCCACCTGTTGCGGAGTGTTAGGTTGCGTCATGGTTATACCGCCCGATGGTGAGAGTCGTTAACGCCGGTCGCCAGCGTCATGATGTTTTCTTGTGTGATATCGGCCCGATGGAGCTCCCCGGCGATGCTCCCTTCGCGCATGACGTACACGCGATCGCTCATGCCGACCACTTCCGGCAGTTCGCTGGAGATCATCAGGATCGCCACCCCTTTGCGCGCCATCTGGTTCATGATCCGGTAGATCTCGCTTTTGGCCCCGACGTCCACGCCGCGGGTCGGCTCGTCGAGGATCAGAATGCGCGGGCCAATCGCCACCCAGCGGGAGATGAGCAGCTTCTGCTGGTTACCGCCCGAGAGCCCGCCCGCCCGCACCTGGGAGTGCGGCACGCGAATATTGAGCAGGGCGATGGCGTCATCGGAGATCGACTGGGCTTTTTTACGGTTCAGCCAGCCGAAGGTGGCGTCGCGCTCCAGGGTCGCCATGGTGATGTTCTCCTGCGCCGCCAGCTCGAGAAACAGCCCCTGCTCCTTGCGGTTCTCAGTTAAAAAGCCGATCCCATGATCGATGGCGGCGCGCGGGGAGTGGATCACCACCGGCTCGCCATCCACCTCAATCATCCCGCCCGTCGCCTTGCGCACGCCGAAAATCAGCTGCGCCAGTTCAGAGCGACCAGCGCCTACCAGCCCGGCGAGGCCGACGATTTCGCCGGAACGCACCAGCAGGCTGCAGGGCTGCACTTTGCCGCCATCGGTCAGGTGGTGGACGTTGAGACGCGGGCTGCCGAGCGGGATATCGCGCTCTTTGTTGAACAGATCGCTCAGCGGCCGCCCGACCATCATCCGCACCAGCTCAGAGGCGTTGAGCTTGTCGCGGGTCAGGCTGCCGACGTACTGGCCGTCACGCAGGACGCTGACCCGATCGGATAACTCATACACCTCCGCCATGCGGTGGCTGATATAGATGATCGCCATCCCTTCGTCGCGCAGGCGCAATATGAGCTCGAACAGACGGTGGGTTTCCCGCGAGGAGAGGGCGGCGGTGGGTTCATCCATCACCAGGATGCGGCTGTTGCGGTGCAGCGCCCGGGCGATTTCCACCTGCTGCTGTTCGGCGATGGTCAGCTTCATCACCAGGTCGGTGGCTTTGAAGTGGGCACCGAGGCGATCGATCACCGCCTGGGCCTGGGCGGCCATCGTTTTGCGCTGCACCAGCCCGCCGCGCGACAGCTCGCTGCCGAGGAAGATGTTTTCGGCCACGGTGAGGTTGGGGGCGAGCTGCATCTCCTGATAGATCAGGGTGATGCCTGCCGCCAGGGCGTCTTTCGGGCCTTTGATGTGAAACGGCTTGCCGTCGATCAGGATCTCACCGCCAGTGGCGGTGTAGGCCCCGGCGAGAATTTTCATCAGGGTGCTTTTTCCGGCGCCGTTTTCGCCCATTAAGGCGTGGATTTCGCCGGGGAAGACCGTCAGATCCACACCCTTCAGCGCGTGGAAGTTGCCAAAGGTTTTGGCAATGTTGCGCATCTCTAAAACCGGGGTTCTGCTCATGGCGGATCTCCTGTGAGGGTCGATATCCGCACTTCATCACACCCCGGTAAATGCAAAATGTCAGAAGTCGTTCATATTTGTCATAGTTATGAATAGTTAACCGCCGTCACAATTCCCCGCTTTTTTCCCTCTCCCCAAAGGGGAGAGGGTGTAATTGTTCCCTCTCCCCTTTGGGGAGAGGGTTAGGGTGAGGGGATACACACAGCACCGGAGCCAACCTAAATGCCCTCACGCCGTCCCCCCTTCTTCGCCAGCGCCCGTGGTCGCCTGCTGATCTTCAATCTGCTGGTGGTGGCGGTGACGTTAATGGTCAGCGGCGTGGCGGTGCTGGGCTTTCGCCATGCCAGTAACATTCAGGAGCAGGTGCAGCGCCAGACCCTGGACGACATGACCGGCAGCATGAATCTGGCCCGGGAAACCGCCAACGTGGCGACGGCGGCGGTGCGGCTGTCGCAGGTGGTGGGGGCGCTGGAGTATAAAGACGAAGCCAACCGGCTGAAACAGACCCAGACGGCGCTGGGCCGCGCGCTGGAGCAGCTTGCCGACGCACCGCTGGCGCAGCAGGAGCCGGCGCTGGTGGCGCGGATCATCCAGCGCAGCAAGGAGCTTCAGCAAAGCGTGACCGGCATGCTGGAGCGCGGGCAGCGACGCCACCTGGAGCGTAATGCGCTGCTCAGCTCCCTCTACCAGAGCCAGAGCTATCTCCGCCATCTGCAGGAGGTCAACCGCCGCGATGCCAGCAACCTGCCCGACGCCCGGCTGCTCAGCGAGATGGACCGGCTGATCGCCGCCGCCATCGAAACCCCCTCGCCGCGCGCCACTATTCAGCAGCTGGATACGGTGACGGCGATGTTACCCCGCCAGGCCACGCAGCCGGTGGTGAGCTTCGTCCTGCCCGATTTTAACGCCGAACTCAACAAGCTCGGCCCGCTCTCCGGGCAGCTGGAACAGAGCGATCTGTCGATCAGCTGGTATATGTTCCACATCAAGGCGCTGGTGGCGATCCTGAACAGCGATATCAACCGCTACGTGGAGCAGGTGGCGCAGGCCTCGCAGCTGCGTACCGCCGAGAGCCATCAGGAGCTGCGCTCCATCAGCATCTTTATCACCCTGTTTGCCGTGCTGGCGCTGATCATCACCGCTTTTGCCTGCTGGTATATCTACCGCAATCTGGGTACTAACCTGACCGCCATCTCCCGGGCGATGTCCCGACTGGCCCACGGCGAGCAGGATGTCTCGGTGCCTGCGCTGCAGCGTCGGGATGAGCTGGGGGAGCTGGCCCGGGCATTTAACGTCTTTGCCCGTAATACCGCCTCGCTGGAGCACACTACCCGGCTGCTGAAGGAGAAGACCTCGCAGATGGAGGTGGATCGCCTTGAACGCCAGGGGCTGGAGGAGGCGCTGCTGCACAGCCAGAAGATGAAGGCGGTCGGCCAGCTGACGGGCGGGCTGGCGCATGATTTCAATAACCTGCTGGCGGTGATCATCGGCAGCCTGGAGCTGGCCGATCCCCATTCGCCGGATGCCCCGCGCATCAGCCGCGCACTGAAGGCCGCCGAGCGCGGGGCGCTGTTGACCCAGCGCCTGCTGGCCTTCTCCCGCAAGCAGTCCCTGAACCCGCACGCGGTGGAGATGAAGCCCCTGCTGGAAAACCTCGCCGAGCTGATGCGCCACTCTCTGCCCACCACGGTGGCGCTGGATATCGAAGCGCAGACCCCGGCGTGGCCGGCGTGGATTGATGTTGGCCAACTGGAAAACGCCCTCATCAACCTGGTGATGAACGCCCGCGATGCGATGGAAGGGCAAAGCGGAACCATCAAAATCCGCACCTGGAACCAGCGCGTGACCCGCAGCGACGGGCGTAAGCAGGACATGGTGGCGCTGGAGGTGATCGACCACGGCGCCGGGATGTCGCAGGCGATCAAATCCCAGGTCTTTGAACCTTTCTTCACCACCAAACAGACCGGCAGCGGCAGCGGGCTGGGGCTGTCGATGGTCTACGGTTTCGTGCGCCAGTCCGGCGGACGGGTGGAGATAGAAAGTGCCCCCGGACAGGGCACTACCGTGCGGCTGCATCTGCCGCGCGCCACCTTACAGGCGGTCCCCTCCCCGGAAGCCGGTGCAACCTTGACTTCGCCGCCAGGCGACCGGCTGGTGCTGGTGCTGGACGATCAGACCGACGTCCGACAGACGCTGTGCGAGCAGCTCCATCAGCTGGGTTACCTGACCCTGGAGGCTGAAACCGGCGAGCAGGCGCTGGAGATGCTGAGTGCATCTGCGGATATTGAGATGTTTATCAGCGACTTAATGCTGCCCGGCAACCTGAGCGGCGCGGAAGTGATCCAGCATGTGCGCCAGCATTTCCCGCATCTCCCGGTACTGCTGATGAGCGGCCAGGATCTGCGCCCGGCGCACAACCCACAGCTGCCGGAAGTGGAGCTGTTGCGTAAGCCATTCACCCGCGGGCAGCTGGCGCAGGCGCTGCGTAAAATCGATACGAATGCGGAGAAAATTTGCCGCAGTGTTTAAGAATTAATCAATCGTTTCCGCGGTATCGGTGGTGCTAATCTGCGCAAAAATAAGCGGATTAGGATATAAAGGGAATTATGCCGGTACTGACGAGAGGGGACTCACATATGATCGTGATGCCTACAACCTATAGCCCGATGACAGTCGCGCGCGCCTTTAAACAGGTCGAAGAGTTTGAACTCTCAGGGCGACTGCTGCATGTTATCTACGATCCACAGACGCCTCGTGCGGCCATTATTGAAGCGGATATCGAAACCTTTGAAGGGGTACCGCGCCATCGTGTGGTGGCGGCGCTGGATTTACAGCGAAAACCCACCCTGGGGAAAGATATTGTTGCTGTTGAACGCTGCTGGGAAGATGCCAATATTATTCAGGTCGAGGGGATTTGTGTCGATCCCGCAGAGCGAGATAAAGGGCTGGCAACCCGGTTGTATGAGGCGTTAATCCTACGATGCGGTATCCCATTAATATGCGTTTTTGACCAATAGTAATAATGGGAGCAACTCTGCCTTCCAGAATTTGAGATTCCTCCGCTACTCGCTCTACCTGCCGTTTATTACCGTAAGGCCAGCTCACCCTGCGAGACTGGCTTTATGAAACGTACCTCTACCGCTCTGTTATTTGGTCTGCTCTCTTTAACCAGCCAGCTGGCGCATGCCGACATCGTTGACGATGCGATCGGCAATATTCAGCAGGCGATAAACGATGCCTACAACCCCAACAGCAATAATCGCAATTCCGACGACGATCGCTACGAAGATAGCCGTCGCAGCAGCGACAGCCGTCAGTATGACGATCGCCGCAGGCAGCTTGAGGACCGACGCCGCCAGCTGGATGACCGCCAGCGCCAGTTGGACGAAGACCGGCGTCGGCTGGAAGATGACGAGCGGCGGTTAGAGGATGATTACGATCGGCGCTGATGCCCGGCGGCGCTTCGCTTGCACAGGCCTACAAATGGCCGCGAACCGTAGGCCGGGTAAGGCGTAGCCGCCACCCGGCAGTAACGTGCGGCCTGATGCCCTCACCCCGGCCCTCTCCCACAGGGAGAGGGAGAAAATCGTTAATCCAGCACCAATACCATTCCGTCATACCCCGCCTCAAACCCCTCCGGCAGCGGGTTGTCCATCATCCACACGTCAAACTGATGGCTGATATGGGTCAGGATCACCTGCGGGCAGCCAATCACCTCATTAAGGGCGATCACCGTATTCAGATCGCAATGGTTGCGCGGCGTCTCCGTGCGCGGTTCGTGGCTGCAGTCAATCACCATCGCCTGCGGGTGGTTGTTGAGTAAAAACTTCACCGTTTTGTCCGGCAGCCCGGCGGTGTCCGACAGCCAGGCCACCCGGCTATGGGCGCTCTCCAGCAGATAGCCAAACGTCAGCTTCGAATGGTTGAGCGGCAGCGGCGTCACCCGCAGCCCCTGCAGTTCAAACACCACAAAGGGCTCCAGCGTGTGGTTAAAGTCGAGAATACCGGGATGCTTAAACAGATCGTCGCAGCCTGCTTCATCCGGAGGGCCGTATACCGGGATGGTCGCCCCCACGCCCCAGCGCAGCGGGAACAGCCCCTGGACATGATCCATATGGTAGTGGGTGAGTAAAAACTGCTGAAAACTGCCTGCGGGCCATTCGTCCATCAGGTGCGGGATCCCCGCGTCCAGCAGCGTCACCGCGTCGTTGAATTTGACCACCGCGCTACAGGGGCGACGGCGCCAGGCGTCCTGCAAACGCGCCCGGCGGCAGGCCGGACAGTCACAGCCAAAAGCGGGCACCAGCTGGGCGCCACCGGTTCCTGTTAACGTAATGGTCAGACTCATAGCGCCCCCTTACAGCGGTTTGGTGAAGCGAAAATGGCTCTGTGTGTACCCTTCCCGAAGATAAAAGCGGTGCGCGTCGAGGCGCTTTACGCTGGTGGAGAGTTCGGTCATCTCTGCCCCGGCCTCGCGCGCAAACCCCTCGGCCCAGGCTAACAGCTGGCTGCCCACCCTCAGCCCGCGCGCCTGCGGCATCACCACCAGCTCCTGGATTTCGCCGATCCAGTTGGCATGATGCAGATGAAACTGCATATGCAGGCCGATCATGCCGACAATGTGTCCATCCTGTTCGGCCAGCTGGTAACGCATATTGTGATCCAGCAGATTGGCCGCAAAACCGGCGTGAAAAGCCGATCGGTCCAGCTCGGCCTGCTTAAGTTCGCAAATCAGGCCGTATACCGCGTCAACGTCCTCCGCCGTGGCGGGACGCAACTCACACTCAGGCATGGTTTTTCTCCTTCTGGTGAATCAGTGAGAGGAAGCGCTCGACGGACTGGAGCAAGCTTCCGTCGTTATTCAGGACAGGACAGTGGGAAGGCGTATAGCGGGCGGCGCGCTCCAGCCGCTGGTCGATCTCACGGGCGTTCTCCCGGCCACGGCTTTGCAGTCGGCTCCGCAGGATCTCCGGCGATACCTGCAGGCAGATCGGCAGTAACGCTGCCGCATAGCGCGCCTGCGCCTGGGGCAGGTGGGCCCGCGAGCCGTTCACCACCACGTCGAACCCGGCGTGCAGCCAGAGGTCGATCTCCAGACCCACCCCATAATAATAGCCGTTAGCGTGCCAGCTCAGGGCAAACAGTTGCTGCCCGGCCCGGGTAAAAAACTCGGGCTCGCTGAGGGCAATGTGATTTTCATTCCCGGCAGTGGCGGGGCGGGTGATGTAGCGGTGCGCCACCAGCAGCTGCGGGTGGGTATGCTGGCGTAATGCCTCCAGCAGGCTGTCCTTTCCGGAGCCCGAAGGCCCCATTAACCAGATCACTCTTCCCATCAGAACACCCGTTTTCCCTGACGCCAGACGTGGTCGATATGAATATGCTCGCCTTTGCGGTGCGCCAGCACCAGGTCCGCCCGCTTGCCTTCGCCAATCACCCCGCGGTCGTGCAGGTTCAGCGCCTGCGCCGGGTTCTTCGTCACCAGACGGATCGCCTGCGGCAGGGTAAAAGCGTTGCCCTCGTCGTCGGCCACCCGGAATGCGGCATCCAGCAGGCTGGCCGGGTAATAATCGGACGAGAGAATATCCAGCAGCCCGAGCGACGCCAGCGAGCTGGCCGCTACGTTGCCGGAGTGCGATCCGCCGCGCACGATATTTGGGGCGCCCATCAGGACGTTCATGCCGTGCTGGCGGGAGGCTTCTGCCGCTTCAAAAGTGGTGGGAAACTCGGCGATCGTGCTGCCAAGCTGCCGGGATTCGAGGACATGATCGGCGGTGGCGTCGTCGTGGCTGGCGAGGGCGATATTGCGCTCCCGGCACAGGGCGGCAATGGCCTGGCGATTGGGCTGCGACCAGCGTGCCGCCAGGGCCAACTGCTCCTCTTCGTAGCGCGCCATCTGCTGGTCATTGAGGGAGTATTTGCCCTGATAATATTCACGGTACTTTTCAATATTGGCGAACTGACGCTGACCCGGGGAGTGATCCATCAGCGACACCAGAGTCACCGGCTCGCGGCCCGCCAGCTTCTCGAACAGCGGCAGGGTGGTGTGATGGGGCAGCTCGCAGCGCAGGTGCAGGCGGTGCTCGGCGCGGTTGAGGCCGCGCTTCTGCGTCTCCTCCACGGCGTTGATCATCTTCTCCAGATTCTCCAGCCGGTCGCCGCCGTCGCGCACGTCGCCGATCGCCACCGCGTCCAGCACGGTAGTAATGCCGCTGGCGACCATCATTCCGTCGTGGCTGCTCATCGCCGAATGGGCGGGCCAGTCCACCTTTGGCCGTGGAGTGAAGAACTTGTCCATGTTGTCGGTGTGTAGCTCGATAAGCCCTGGCAGCAGCCAGCCGCCTTCGCCGTCCATTGCCTCGGGTGAGCGACTCGGGGTTTCGGCAAAGGCGCGAATGACGCCATCCTGAACCTCGATGGAGCCGTTAACGACTTCGTTTTCCAGCACCAGTTTTACGTTGTTTACGATCATGCGGTGATCCCCATCGGGTGCAGACGATCCGCCACGCGATCCCGCACCGTGTCGTCGTGGAAGATCCCGACGATCGCTGCGCCACGCGCTTTGGCTTCTTCGATCAGTGCAATAACTGCCGCGCTGTTTTTCGCATCCAGCGAGGCGGTGGGTTCATCGAGCAGTAAAATCGGGTAATCGACGATAAAGCCCCGGGCGATGTTGACCCGCTGCTGCTCCCCGCCGGAGAAGGTGGAGGGAGCGAGATGCCACAGGCGCTCCGGCACGTTGAGGCGCGTCAGCAGGCTGGCGGCTTTGGTGGCGCAGATGTCGCGCGGCACGCCGAGATCCAGCAGGGGCTGCATCACCACCTCCAGCGCCGGCACGCGGGGGATGACGCGTAAAAACTGGCTGACCCAGCCGATGGTGGTGCGGCGCACATCCCGCACCTTGCGCGCCGGGGCCTGCACCAGATCCACCCATTCGTCACCGTGACGGACATAGATATGGCCTTCGTCCGGCAGGTAGTTGGCGTACAGGGAGCGCAGCAGGGTCGATTTGCCGCTGCCGGAGTGGCCGTGCAGCACCACGCATTCGCCGTTGTTGACCTCAAGGGAGGCATTTTGCAGCACCGGCAGGCGCACGCCGTTTTGCTGGTGGAGCACAAAGGTTTTACTGACGTTTTCGACGCGGATCATGTTGGCCTCTTAATTCTGCAATACCGACGACACCAGCAGCTGGGTGTACGGATGGTGCGGATCGTCGAGCACCCGGTCGGTCAGCCCACTTTCCACCACCTCGCCGCTCTTCATCACCAGCAGACGGTCCGCCAGCAGGCGGGCGACGCCCAGATCGTGGGTGACAATCACCACCGCCAGGTTCAGCTCCACCACCAGACCGCGGAGCAAGTCCAGCAGCCGCGCCTGCACCGACACATCCAGCCCGCCGGTGGGTTCGTCCATAAACACCAGCTTCGGATGGGTGACCAGGTTGCGGGCGATCTGTAAACGCTGCTGCATCCCGCCCGAGAACGTGGTCGGCAGGTCGTCGATGCGCGAAGCCGGAATTTCCACATCGATCAGCCATTTCTTGGCGGTGGCGCGGATCTCGCCGTAATGCCGCGCGCCGGTAGCCATCAGCCGTTCGCCGATGTTGCCCCCCGCCGAGACCTGGCGGCGCAGGCCGTCCATCGGGTGCTGATGCACTACGCCCCACTCGGTGCGCAGCAGGCGGCGGCGTTCGGCCTCGCTCATGCCATACAGGGAGTGATCTTCATATAATATTTCACCGTTCTGCGGGGCCAGACGGGCGGAGATCGCCTTCAGCAGGGTGGTTTTGCCGGAGCCGGACTCGCCGACAATCCCCAGCACTTCCCCCGGCCAGAGGTCGAACGACACGTCGCTGAAGCCTTTGCCCGGCGCATAGAGGTGGGTCAGGTTATTGACCGAAAGCAGCGGTTTCATTGGCTGTTGGCCTCGCTCTGTTGGCGGCAAAAATCGGTGTCGGAGCAGACAAACATCCGCTTGCCGGTGTCATCCAGCACCACTTCATCGAGATAGCTGTGTTGCGATCCGCAGATGGCGCACGGCTCGTCCCACTCCTGGACGGTGAACGGGTGGTCGTCGAAGTCGAGACTCTCGACCCGGGTGTACGGCGGCACGGCGTAGATGCGCTTCTCGCGCCCGGCGCCGAACAGCTGCAGGGCGGGCATCATGTCCATCTTCGGGTTATCGAATTTCGGGATCGGCGACGGGTCCATCACGTAGCGGCCGTTGACCTTCACCGGGTAGGCGTAGGTGGTGGCGATATGGCCGAAGCGGGCGATGTCCTCGTACAGCTTCACCTGCATCACGCCGTACTCTTCCAGGGCGTGCATGGTGCGGGTTTCGGTTTCCCGCGGCTCGATAAAGCGCAGCGGCTCCGGGATCGGCACCTGAAAAATCAAAATCTGATCTTCAGTGAGCGGGGTTTCCGGAATGCGGTGGCGGGTCTGGATCAGCGTGGCGTCTTCGGTGCGCTCGGTGGTGTTGACCCCGGTGACGCGCTGGAAGAACTGGCGGATCGACACGGCGTTGGTGGTGTCGTCGGCCCCCTGGTCGATGACCTTCAGGACGTCCGCTTCGCCAATCACGCTGGCGGTGATCTGGATCCCGCCAGTGCCCCAGCCGTAGGGCATCGGCATCTCCCGGCCGCCGAACGGCACCTGATAGCCGGGGATAGCCACCGCTTTGAGGATGGCGCGGCGGATCATGCGTTTGGTCTGCTCATCCAGATAAGCAAAGTTATAGCCGCTGAGGTTAGCCATTATCGCGCTCCTGTTGCAGACGTTTCAGCAGTTCCAGTTCGGCCTGGAAATCGACGTAGTGCGGCAGCTTGAGGTGCGAGACAAACCCGGCGGCCTCCACGTTATCCGCGTGGGCCAGCACGAACTCCTCGTCCTGCGCCGGGCCTGCGAGGTTTTCGTCGTAGTCCGGGGCCTGTAGCGCCCGGTCGACCAGCGCCATCGCCATCGCCTTGCGCTCGCCCATGCCGAACACCAGCCCGTAGCCGCGGGTGAAGTGCGGGGCGTCGTTATCCGGGGTAACAAAGCCGTTAACCATTTCGCACTCGGTTATCAGCAGTTCGCCGACGTTCACCGCGAAACCCAGCTCTTCCGGCACTATTTCAATATCAACGTGGCCGCTGCGGATCTCTCCGGCAAAGGGGTGGTTGCGCCCGTAGCCGCGCTGGGTGGAGTAGGCCAGCGCCAGCAGGTAGCCCTCGTCGCCGCGCATCAGCTGCTGCAGGCGCGAGGCGCGGGAGCAGGGATAAACCGGCGGGGTGCGGGTGATGTCGTCCGGCTCGCTGCCGTTATCCTCTTCCGCTTTCGCCAGCCCCTGGTTGGCCAGCAGGCTAAAGACGTGCGGAGCCGCATCCTGCGGGGCATCTGATGTTTTCAGAGGCGGAGTTTCGCCGTTCGCCAGCAGGGTGAAATCGAGCAGGCGGTGGGTGTAGTCGTAGGTCGGGCCGAGTAGCTGCCCGCCGGGGATATCTTTATATACCGCCGAAATGCGGCGCTCGAGGCGCATCTCCGCGGTGTTGATCGGCTCGCTCACCGCCAGCTTCGCCAGGGTGGTGCGGTAGGCGCGCAGCAGGAAAATGGCCTCGACGTTATCGCCGCTGGCCTGCTTCAGCGCCAGCGCCGCCAGCTCGCGGTCGGCAATGCCGCCTTCGGTCATCACCCGGTCCACGGCGAGGTTCAGCTGCTGTTCGATCTGGGCGACGCTCAGCTCGGGGAGCTGCTCATCGCCCCGGCGTCTGTGCTCCTGCAGGGCGTGGGCGGCGGCGATCGCCTTCTCGCCCCCTTTGACGGCAACGTACATCAGCACACCTCCACATGGGTGGTCCGCGGGATCGCCAGCAGGCGTTCGCCGCAGGTCAGGAGCAGGTCGATGCCCAACGGGAACGGGTGCGGGCGCTCGGTCAGCTCATGAATAATGCACTCCGGCAGCTGCGGGGCGACCATGCGTTCCTCGGCAATCCCGGCCCCGGTCAGGCGCAGCATGCGTCCGCCACTCAGGCTCGGTACCTGCAAAATCAGGGTGGCGCTGGTCTCCGGTGCCACGGCGCTGCCTTCGCTCAGGGCGTTCAGCTGCTGGTGGCTGATCTGCTCGTCGGCGACGGCGAACACCGCCAGCTGGGGCTGATCCACCAGCGGGGCGCTGGTATGAAAACGCAGGTTGCTGCTGACGATATCGTTGCCGACGGCGCCCGACAGCCAGACCGGGGTGTCGTTATCGGCCAGAGTCAGCAGCACGCTGGTGGTGGCGAGGTTCAGCGGCTGCCAGCCGTGTTTCAACTGATGCAGGGAGACGATCACCCCCGGTTCGCTCATCGCTTTCAGCAGACGGCGAAAACTGTGTTGGGCATCCTGCACGGCAAGGGTAAAAGCGGGTTGAAGGGTCATGCGTTGTCTCCGCGAACGAGCGTAAAGAAGTCGACCCGGCTGGTGTTGATTTCGGCCTGACGGGCGGCAAGGCGTGCGGCACGGTCGGCTTCCAGCGGGGCAATGAGGGTTTCCATTAAGGTCTGAAAGTGCGGCGCTTCCTGCAGCAGGGCATCGATCACCGCGCACTGTTCGGCATGGGTTTTATTGCGCCCGAGCAGGTAGCTGTAGCCGAGCGTGCCGCTGGCCAGGCGCACCACGGCGCGGGTCAGGGTGGCATCCCCGGCAAAGTAGCGTGCCCCGGTGCCGCCCATCCGCGCCTGGATCTGCACCAGCCCGGTTTCCGGGGTGCGAATGCGCTCATAAGCGGGCGTCAGGCTCAGCGCCGACATCCGCGCGGCAAGCGCTGCCGGCTGGCTGTGGGCCAGCACGGCCATCCAGTGCTGGCGGGTGGAGGTATCGAAATGCATTCAGTGCTCCATGGTGAATTCAATCATGTCGGCGCGGGTCAGGCTGACGGAGTACTCCGTCGCGTTGATCTCGCCGTCACGGTGGTTGAGGGTGCGCACGCAGAGCAGGGGCGCCATGTTGGGGATTTCCAGCACCTTGCTCTCTTTAGCCTGCGCGCGGCGGGCGCTGATACGGGTCTGGGTGCGCTTGAGCGCAATCCCGGTGGCCTCGAACAGGAAGTCGTGCAGCGAGCCGCTGGCGAAGTTTTGCAGCACTGGCCAGAGGGCCAGGTCAGCGAAGTAGTGGTCGATCTGACACACCGCCACGCCGTTGACCCGGCGCAGGGTACGCAGATGGACGAGGTTATCGCCCTCCGAAATCCCCAGCGCGTCGGCGACGTGGCTGGAGGCCGGACGCAGCACCGAGAGCAGTTTTTCGCTGGTGGGGTGGCTGCCCTGATCCAGCAGGTTCTGGCTGAAACGCGCCTGGGCGTTGAGCGGGTAGTCGAACGGGCGCATCAGGACCAGCACGCCAACCCCCTGGCGGCGCTGGACCCAGCCGCGCTCGACAAGCTGGTCAATGGCGCGGCGCAGGGTGTGGCGGTTCACTTCATAGCGGTCGGCGAGCTGTTGCTCGGCGGGCAGGTAGTCCCCGCAGCGGTAGTGGGTGCGCAGCTCCACTTCGAGCTTCGCGGCAATCTCTTGCCAGCGGGTGGGGTAACTGGTCGGATGTCTGGATAAGTGCATACAAATCAAAGCCTCGCTTCTCAGATGAAGTGCTTCCGCAAACGTTGAGAGAGGAAGTCCAGCAGGCTGACCGTCACGATGATGAGTACCATCAGGGCGCAGGTTTGCTGGAACTGGAAACCGCGAATCGCTTCCCACAGGGTGACGCCAATCCCGCCCGCGCCGACCATACCGACGACGGTCGCGGAGCGGACGTTGGATTCAAAGCGGTACAGGGAGTAGGAGATGAGCAGCGGCATCACCTGGGGCAGGACACCGTAGAGGATCTCTTCCAGCTTGTTGGCCCCGGTAGCGCGAATGCCTTCCACCGGGCCGGGCTCGATGGCTTCCACCGCTTCCGAGAGGAGCTTGGAGAGCACCCCGGTAGTGTGGATGAACAGCGCCATTACCCCGGCGAACGGCCCGAGACCGACGGCCACCACGAACAGCATCGCAAAGACCATTTCGTTGATGGCGCGGCAGGCGTCCATCAGGCGGCGCACCGGCTGGTAGATCCACCAGGGCACGATGTTGTCGGCGCTCATCAGGCCAAACGGAATCGAGAGCACCACGGCGAGGGCGGTGCCCCAGACGGCGATTTGCAGGGTGATGGCCATTTCACCGAGGTAGTCCTGCCACTGGCTGAAATCCGGCGGGAAGAAGTCGGCGGCGAAGGTCGCCATGTTGCCGGAATCCTGAATCAGCGTGAGCGGCGCCATTTCCGCGCCCTTCCAGGAGACAACGAGCACCGCCAGCAGGACGGCCCAGCCGATCAGCGAGAACCAGCTGCGTTTGGGCGGTGGGAGAGTGATGGTTTGCATGATAACTCCGTTGGTTTATGTCCCCTCACCCTAACCCTCTCCCCTTTGGGGAGAGGGCCGGGGTGAGGGGTGTGTGTGGGTTTTACTGCACCGCTTTATTCACGCTGCTCATCGCACCCAGCGCGGCGGTCAGGCGGTCGAGATCGTCCAGCTGCGCCTTAATCTCAGACATCTTGCTGCTCTTCTCTTCCTCCTTCAGACCCTTGTTCTCCTTCACGCCCTGGATCTGTTTGAACAGCGCCAGCTGGCGAATCGGTACCAGTTGCAGGTCGCTGGAGGCGCGGAACGGCGCCCAGCCCAGACGTTCCAGCACGCTCTTCTCTTCCGTGGTTTTGCCGTAGTTCATAAAGAAGTCGTACACCTTGTCCTTGGTGCTCTCGGAGAGGTTTTTACGCCACACAATCGGGTCGCCCGGGATCAGCGGCGACTTCCAGATCACCTTCAGTTCTTTCAGCTTGTCCGGGGCGGAAGTCTTCAGCTTGTCGAGGTTCTCGGTGTTGTTGGTGGCCACATCTACCTGCTTGTTGGCGACGGCGAGGGCGTTGGTTTCATGCCCGGCGTTGACCGTGCGTTTGAATTCGTTGGTGGAGACGTTGTTTTTAGCGAAGACGTAATAGCCCGGGACCAGGAAGCCCGAGGTGGAGTTCGGGTCGCCGTTGCCAAAGGTCAGCTCTTTACGTTTGGCGAGCATGTCGTTGAGGTTGTTGATCGGACTGTCTTTGTTGACGATCAGCACGCTCCAGTAACCCGGGGAGCCGTCGGCGGCCACCGTCTGGGCGAAGACCTGGCCGTTAGCGCGGTCCACCGCTTCCATCGCCGAGAGGTTGCCGTACCAGGCGATATCGACTTTGTTAAAGCGCATCCCCTGGATGATGCCCGCGTAGTCCGGGGCGAAGAAGGCGTTCACTTTGATCCCCAGTTTGCTCTCCATGTCTTTCAGGAAGGGTTCCCACTGCGGCTTCAGGTTCTGCTGTGATTCCGTCGAAATGATGCCAAAGTTCAGCGCTTTTTCCTGCTCCTGGGCGTATGCCGGGCTTAACAGAGTGCTGATGCTGAACATGCTGGTAAAGGCCAGCGCGGCAACGGCTTTGTAGCTCATGGACTTTCCTCGGATCGGTTTAGTTATGCAGCCTGCGCGTTCTCTTCGACGCGATTGATGCTGCGGTAGAGATGGTCGAAACGGTCGTTATCAAACTGATGGCTGGCACCATCAAAGAACACATGCCCCTGACGCAGGGCGACGATGCGCTCGCAGTAGCGCAGGGCGTAATCCACCTGATGCAGCGTCACCACGATGGTGATGCCGTCCTTCTGGTTAATGTCGCGCAGGGTTTCCATCACGATGCGGGCCGATTCCGGGTCCAGCGAGGCAATCGGCTCATCGGCGAGAATGATTTTGGCTTTCTGCATCAGCGCCCGGGCAATCGCCACGCGCTGCTGCTGTCCACCGGACAGGGTGGAGACACGCTGGTGGGCGAAATGGGCCATCCCGACGCGGGTCAGGGCCTGTAGCGCTTCCTGCTTCTGCTCAGGTGCGAACCAGCGCAGGCAGGTGCGCCAGAACGGGGTGCTGCCGAGCGCGCCAATCAGCACGTTCTCCAGCACCGTCAGACGGTTCACCAGGTTGAACTGCTGGAAGATGTAGCCGGTCTGCGCGCGGCTTTTGCGGATATCACTCGCCAGACGGCCCGCGCGCTGCACGGTGTTGCCCAGCAGCTCTACGTGGCTTTCAGAGGTTTTATCGCAGGTGATAAGGCCGCTTAAGTGGCGCAGAAGGGTGGATTTACCTGAACCGGAGGGCCCCAGCAGCGCTACCATTTCGCCCTGCTGGACGGTCAGATCAACGGCATGCAGGGCCTTGTTGTGATGGAAGGTCTTGCTCAGTTTCTCGACGCGGATGACAGTTTGCATGGGTGAGGCCTCGATTCAAATGTGGCCTCATGCTGGCGGATCAATGTGACATTTAGGTTAAGTGTTGGTTGCGGGAGTTTGAAGAGTTGACGTGAAAGCGATGACAGGCGGGCGCGGGGGCCCGCCGTCGGGATCATTGCTGTTTAACGACGTTGATCATCCAAGGAACGCCGTATTTATCGGTTACTTTGCCGAAGCCGTGGGCCCAGAAGGTCTCCTGCCAGGCCATGTCGATGGTGCCGCCCGCGGCCAGGTTATCGAACCAGCGCTTGCCTTCCGCCACGTCCTGGGTGTCGAGTACCAGCGTAAAGCCAGCGTAGGTGGCTTCTGTGCCGAACGTGCCGTCGCTCATCATGATATCGCTGCCGGCGATGCGCACGTTGGAGTGGGCGATGGCGGAATCCGGATACGACATGCCGGACGGACAGCCTTCATCGCTGTTATCGTCTTTAGGCATTTCGCCGAAGGTGATTTTATAGAGGAGTTCTGCGCCGACGGCCTGCTGATAGAAGGCGGTGGCCTCTGCGCAGTTACCGGGGAACGAGATGTAGGGACTTAATGGCATAATCATTACCTCAGGTAAAGAGAAGCTCAGTAAGTGTAGTTCGGTATTTGTAGGCCGGATAAGCGCAGCGCATCCGGCAAAAGCGCCCGGCGGCGCTTCGCTTGCCGGGCCTACAAAAAAGCATCAGTTCTTTTTCACGAACTCGGATTTGAGCTTCATCGGGCCGAAACCGTCAATTTTGCAGTCGATGTTGTGGTCGCCTTCAACCAGGCGGATGCCTTTGACTTTGGTGCCAATCTTCAGCATCGACGAGCTGCCTTTCACTTTCAGATCTTTAATAACGGTAACGTTATCGCCATCGGCCAGCAGGTTGCCGTTAGCATCTTTCACGATCAGCTCATCGCTCTCTTGCGCAGGTTCTGCGTTGTTCCATTCGTGAGCGCATTCAGGGCAAACGAACATCCCGTTATCTTCGTAGGTATATTCAGAGCTGCATTTTGGACAGTGTGGCAGTGACATGGGGTGTTCTCCTCAAAATAGTGCGAACCGGCGGCAATCAGGCCCGCCAAAAATCGACAGGTTGTCGAAAAAGGCGGCAAGTATAACGCATGTCCTTACTGTTGTCGGTGACATTATTTTTCGCTTTTAGCAAAAAAAAGTCTTTTCAATGACATTCTCTGTCAGTGATCCAGGCGATGCTGGAGGTCAGACGCGGGAAAGAAACGCGCCTGTTTAAAAGCGAGAATATTTTATTGCGGCAAATTGATACGCCGTGTCATTTCAGATAAGGTGAAGACACTAATGATATTTCACTTACTTGCTTTAATAGCCATCTCTGGTCTGCAAGGGATGATTTACCCCTCATTTTTGGTGGGTAACTGATGGTGATTTTCCCTGATTTTTTTAAAATTTGAGCTACGCTCTTAATCTTTCGGTTTCCCTGACCGAAGGAGCGTGCTCCGCTGCTTACGCGCTGAAAGAATATATTTTTACTGTCATCAGTGAATTATATTGCGTCGAACATATTTACAACACGTAATCATATAAGCCGATCTTTCATTCTTAAAAACAATTCGGTTATATAAAATTTGTGTTAGGGAAGGCTTTTTACTATGCACACACAGACCATATTTGAATTAAGCCAGGAAGCTGAAAGGCTGCTGCAGCTCTCATTGCAAAATCTTGAGGCGTTAAGCGCCATGCCTGCCGCGATGCTGGATAGCGCCACGTCGGCCATTACCGGCGAACCCAGCAATGTATTACCGCTGCATTTTAGTGCCCGCGGCTTAGAGGCGCAGCAGTCGATGCTGAATAATGAGCTGCGTAAAATTACCCGCCTGGAGATGGTGCTGGCGATCGTGGGTACCATGAAGGCCGGGAAGTCCACCACCATTAACGCCATCGTGGGCACCGAAGTGTTACCCAACCGCAACCGCCCGATGACCGCGTTGCCGACGCTTATCCGTCATACGCCCGGTCAGAAAGAGCCGGTGCTGCATTTTTCTCACGTTGCGCCCATCGATACATTAATAAAGCAAATGCAAAAGAAGCTCGCCAATTACGATCGGGGCAAGCTGGCGCAGCAGCTGGAAATTGACAAAGATATGAATGCGCTACTCGGGCGCATTGAAACCGGCGAGGCATTTGAAAAACATTATTTAGGTGCGCAGCCAATATTTAACTGTTTAAAAAACCTGAATGATTTGGTGCGGCTTTCTCAGGCGCTGGGCACCGATTTCCCCTTCCCGGCCTATGCCGCGATCGAGAATATCCCGGTTATCGAGGTGGAGTTTGTCCATCTGGCCGGGCTGGATGCGCATCTGGGGCAATTAACCCTGCTGGATACCCCCGGGCCGAACGAGGCCGGACAGCCACATCTGCAAAAAATGCTCACCGAGCAGCTTGCCCGCGCCTCGGCGGTGCTGGCGGTGATGGACTATACCCAACTGAAGTCGATCTCCGATGCCGAAGTGCGGCTGGCCATTTCTGCCGTCGGCAAATCGGTGCCGCTGTACGCCCTGGTCAATAAGTTCGATCAGAAAGACCGCAACAGCGATGATGAAGAGCAGGTGCGGGCGATGATCTCCGGCACCCTGATGAAGGGCCATATCTCTCCGGGCCAGATCTTCCCGGTCTCCTCGATGTGGGGATACCTGGCGAACCGGGCGCGTCACGAACTGGCGATGCACGGTAAGTTGCCCGATCACCAGGAGCAGCGCTGGGTGCAGGACTTCGCCGAAGCCGCGCTGGGCCGCCGCTGGCGCACCGCCGATCTGGATGATATTGAACACCTTCGCCACTCCGCCGATCTGCTGTGGGAGGACTCCCTGTTTGAGCAGCCGATCCGCAAGCTGATCTATGCCGCCTACGCTAATGCCTCGCTGTACGCGTTACGCTCCGCGTCGCATAAGCTGCTGAACTACGCCCAGAACGCCCGCGAGTACCTGGATTTCCGCTATCAGGGGCTGACGGTGGCCTTCGACGAGTTGCAGAACAATATTACCCGTCTGGAAGATGACATGGCGCTGCTGCACTCCCGTCAGGCGTCGGTGAGCGATGAGGTCCGGCACGAAGTGAGCCAGGCGCTGAGTGCCTCAAACCTGTTTCTTTCCGCCCAGCAGAGCGAAATCAAACTCGCCATCGCCCATGTCTTCAATCCTGACAATATGCTCGATCTGGCGGGGTTTGATCCGCATAAGCAGCGGGCTGATACCGCAGCGACGCCCGGTCAGCTGGTGCTGGAGGATGAAGGCCAGGCGCAGATCCTGTTAAGCAAAATCCGCTCCTCCTGCGAGCTGATCATGCTGGATGCACAGGCAAAAATCGGTCGTGAGCTGGCGCTGCGTTTCGATCAGCTGGAGTCGACGCTGGCGCGGGCGCTGAATGACGCCATGCGCCCGATTGAAACGCGCATTAAAGAGGAGTTGAGCCATGCCGGTTTCCGGGCGCGGATCAGTTTCCCGGCGTTTCAGGCCAGCCAGCTTAATTTCAATACTCAGGGGCTGTTCAACGACGCTATCGCCCAGGAGAGTGAGCCTGCCGGTCAGTCTCAGGGGGCTGGCAGCGCGCTGCGCGAGACGGTCTCCCGCTGGCTGAACAATCCGGACTGGGGCTGGGAAGACTATGTCATGACGCGGACGCGGTATGTTATCGACGTGTCACAGCTTCATGAGAAACTTAAACACCATATTGATCACTTTTGTGAACAAATCCGTAAAGCTTTGGCCGCCCAGGTCGATGTCTCTGTTACAGCAGGCATGGCGACATTCTTTGCGGAATTCTCTTTATGCCTTGCAGGGTTACAGGAAAGCTTGCGTGATAGCCTCGCGGTGCGCCAGCAGAATGAGCATGCCACACGCGCGCTCAGCCAGCTGCTGCAGCAATGTATTACCACTGCGACGTGGATTCAGGAAGATACCCGACTGTTACGCGATGACATTCAAACGCTATTCGCGGCAGAGCAACCATGACAAAACAATTACTGGACGGTCCCGGGCGGACGCTGGAATGTATTCATCCTAAATTTATGGTCGACCTGGTGCAGGGGGCTGACGCGCAGCGTCACACCTCTGTGGGGTCGCAACAGCAGCACTTTCGTGAACGTTTAACTCAGGAGATCATGGCGCAGGCTCAGCTTCGCCAGTGGGCGATGGGAGGAATGTTCAGCGAAAATGCTGTGCTGCGGCTCGGGCTGGCAGAGAAGCTGGCGGGCATGGTTGATCCCGGCCATCTGGCGCTGACCCGCATGACCCAGACCCTCACCACGCTGCGCCAGCAGGCTAATCTGCGTAATCAACCGCCCATTGGCGCGGTACATCAGTACGAAGTTCTCTCCGCGCATTTCCACCAACGCGCGCAGTTTAAAGAGAAAGCGTTAACCCAGCGCGGGTTAACGGTGCAGGCTGGCGTTCATAGCGAACAGATTTTTACCCGCTGGCGGGCCGGGCATTATGACGGTTGGTCGCTGGCCGGGCGCGGCTATGTAGTGCTGGAGGAGCTGCGCTGGGGGGCGTTCGGTGACGCCTGTCGGCTGGCGAATGCGGATGTCAGCGCCATGCTGAAAGATAATTTGTGCAGCATGGTGGCTAACTATCTGGCGCAGGGGATCAATGCGTCGCCTGCGACCCGCCATTTTTATCATCAGTGGCTGACCACGCCCAGTACGCCGGGGATTATCGACCATAAAGATATGCTTGGCTGGCTGGGGGACTGGTGTGATGCCGACCGGCATCCGGTGTGCTGGTCAGTGACGCAGAGCTGGCAGAATGTGGCGCTGGGAATGCCGAGACTGTGTTCGGCGGCAAGGCTGGCAAAAGCGATGGTGGAAGAGGTGTTTGGGGAGTAAGGTTTTGGTCGGTTGGCTCACTCTCCATTGAGGGAGAGGGCTGAGGAATCCGCACCGGACGGATCCCCTCTCCTCTTTGGGGAGAGGGTTAGGGTGAGGGGGAACATGCGACTCAGGTGGTGGTTCCGTTCACCTCAGGTTCTGCGCTTCTCTGTTAGCTGCGTCACCCGTGAACGTGCGAAGGGGGCTCGCCGCCGCCCCCTTCACAATCCCGGCTCCCGGCAAAGAAAATCGCCGCTTCGCGGTGCCTTCGGCTTTCTCCCTTCGGCTATCGGGTCGGGCGTGATCCTACATCCCTGTAGGTCACGCCCTCTCGGCGCATCCCTGCGCCTCGCCCCGGCCTGCGGTCAACGCCTCAGCGATTTCCAGCCGGACCAGGGTGCCGCTGTAAGCCTTTCATTTTTTGTTATTACTATAGTGCTTTAATTGCAAAAACCTCCCCGAAGGGAGGTCTACTTATTAATTAATGATGCAGTGATTCAACCGGGCTCTGTTCCGGCGTTTTGGCCGGGATGTTGCCATAACGTCTGGCATACAGTGCGGTAATAATCGGAACCAGAATCGCCGTCACGATGACGCTTGCTGCAACCAGCGCGGTGGCGGAAGCGGCAACCGGTTCGAACGCCGGGTTTATCTGGGCGATAATCATCGGGTTCGCTACCGCAGCCCCTGCAGCAGATGACGCTGCAACCCCCGCAGTACCATTCCCTCCACCGATAACACGGTCGGCAATAATCAGCGGAATACCGGTGATAATGATAACCGCCACACCCAGCACGATACCCAGCAGGCCGGTATCCAGAATCACGTTCAGGTTGATGGTGTTACCCAGCGCGAAGCCGAAGAACGGGATCAGAACCGGGGTCGCTTTGCTGAAGAAGTCACGCAGGTCGTGGTCGAGGTTGCCGAGAGCAAAACCGATCAGGAACGGCAGGACGGCGCCGACAAAGTGGTGCGGTTCAAAGGAGGCCAGACCGGCAGAGCCGAGGATCAGCATGGTGACCAGTGGGCCAGATTCCAGAGACATCAGTACGAAGGCGCCGGACTCTTCTTTGGTGCCGTACTGATTCATCAGGCTGGCGTACAGGCCGCCGTTGGTCATGTCCATCGCAGAGACAATCGCCAGCACGGAGAGGCCCGCGAAGAAGCCAGTCTGAATGCCATTTTCCGGGATAAACATGGCGCAAATCATCGCTACCACCCAGGCTACGGCAATTTTGGTAATCACCAGCGTACCGGATTTACGTAATACAGTGCCCGTTGCCCGTAAATTAATGGAGGCGCCGATACAGAAGAACCAGACCGCCAGAATCGGAACTGTCCCGGTAATCATGCCTTTGGTGAATCCACCAAAATAGGCTCCGGTATCAGGCGCTAAGGTATTTAAAATTGCACCCAGTACCAGCGGAACCAGCATCATCCCTCCGGGGATGCGTTCAATCGTGGCTTTAATCTTCATCATTAACCCTCACACCTCATCACGCATCGCCAGCGGACAAGTGATATTTAATAATCTAATGAATTCAACGGATTGTGACTTCACGGCGCCAGGCAATTCGTTGTTCATACAGCAGATATAACCAGTTTGGTTTTTTAAGCCTTCACGTGAAGGCCACCCCACTCGTTTTGACAGGCTTATGATGCGATCGTTGGAATGATGATTCAATGAAAATAAAACAGTGTTTTAGTTATCTTCATCACATATTTTAAGGAAAGACGATTTTCGCCCCTTGATTATTAAAATGGCTGTGAACGCATTGTAAAAAAATGTCGTTATTTTTTCATTTCACAGCAAATAATAACGTCTGAAAGAGTATTTCCAGAGGCGGGTATTAGAAATAACGCAATACGGCTAATTTACACTTTTGACACTTCTGGTAAAAACCTTAAAAATATATGTGAAGTTGATCACAAATATAAACGCTGGTAGGGTAATGGCTCCATAAACAGCCCAGACAGGCGTCAACAGGTTCGGTTGTACCGCTCCGAAAGGTCAGTGTAAGTAAACCTGCTACGCTTGAGAAAGGAGAATGCGCATGAGGCGCTTCCCGGGTTCCATAGAGCGCACTTTTCAGGCGCTGTGGTGAGGACTGGGCTTAGTCAACGAGGATAGCCATGCTGAAAAGGAAAAAAGTTAAACCGATCACCCTGCGCGACGTCACCATTATTGACGACGGAAAACTGCGCAAAGCGATCACCGCCGCCTCGCTCGGTAATGCGATGGAATGGTTCGATTTCGGTGTGTATGGCTTCGTGGCCTACGCGCTGGGTAAAGTCTTCTTCCCTGGTGCCGATCCCAGCGTGCAGATGATTGCCGCGCTCGGGACATTCTCTGTTCCCTTCCTTATACGCCCGTTAGGGGGTCTGTTCTTTGGGATGCTGGGGGATAAGTACGGTCGCCAGAAAATCCTCGCTATCACGATAGTGATTATGTCGGTCAGTACGTTCTGTATCGGCCTGATCCCGTCGTATGCGAGCATAGGCATCTGGGCACCCATCCTGCTGCTGCTGTGTAAGATGGCTCAGGGCTTCTCAGTTGGGGGTGAGTATACCGGGGCATCTATTTTTGTTGCCGAATACTCTCCGGACCGTAAGCGCGGCTTTATGGGCAGCTGGCTCGACTTTGGTTCCATCGCCGGATTCGTGCTGGGTGCGGGCGTAGTGGTGTTGCTCTCTACCGTCGTGGGCGAAGAGAACTTCCTCGCCTGGGGCTGGCGTATTCCGTTCTTCCTGGCGCTGCCGCTGGGGCTTATTGGCCTCTATCTGCGTCACGCGTTAGAAGAGACCCCGGCGTTCCAGCAGCACGTTGAAAAGCTGGAGCAGGGCGATCGTGAAGGTCTGCAGGATGGACCGAAGGTCTCGTTCAAAGAGATCGCCACGCGCCACTGGCGTAGCCTGCTGACCTGTATTGGTCTGGTGATCTCCACCAACGTGACCTATTACATGCTGCTGACCTACATGCCGAGCTACCTGTCGCATAACCTGCATTACTCAGAAGATCACGGCGTGCTGATCATCATCGCCATTATGGTGGGGATGCTGTTTGTGCAGCCGATCATGGGCCTGCTGAGCGACCGCTTCGGACGTCGTCCGTTCATTATCTTCGGCAGCGTCGCGCTGTTTGTGCTGGCTATCCCGGCCTTCATCATGATTAACAGTGATGTCATCGGCCTGATATTTGCCGGTCTGCTGATGCTGGCGGTGATCCTCAACTGCTTTATTGGCGTGATGGCTTCGACCCTGCCGGCGATGTTCCCGACGCACATCCGTTACAGCGCGCTGGCGGCGGCCTTTAACATCTCGGTACTGATCGCCGGTCTGACGCCGACGCTGGCAGCCTCGCTGGTGGAGAGCACGCAGAACCTGATGATGCCTGCCTACTATCTGATGGTGATTGCGGTCATCGGCCTGATTACCGGCATTTACATGAAGGAGACGGCGAACCTGCCGCTGAAAGGGGCGACACCTGCTGCCTCTGACCTTCAGGAAGCCAAAGAGATCCTGCGTGAGCACCACGACAACATTGAGCAGAAGATAGAAGATATCGATGCTGAAATTGCGACGCTACAAGAGAAGCGTACCCGTCTGGTCGATCAACACCCCCGCATTAATGAGTAAATAAAAAACCCGGCGCTAGCCGGGTTTTTTTTCATACCCAAATGGAATACAACGAAAGTTTATTGGCGGTTTTATTGAATAGTGCTTACGCTGTATATAAGCGGATGTCTCTATAAAATCGACGCTTTCTTCTCTGTGAGGGGTATGTATGCTGAGCTTCACACCAATCTAGATTTCCACGCACACATAGCCTGAAATGCTGATTCTTTTCGGCGGTTTACCTTTTCCCGAAACGGCATTTTAACTTTTGTAATATATCCACAGGTGCAACGAGCACAGCAAAAATAATACCGAAGATAAATTATAAGTAGGGCTGGACATGCTGAGAAATTCGCAAAAGATCACCCATGGAAGTTACTCGGTATTCATTAAATTAATTGATTTCTTTTCAATTAATTTAATTTTAATACTCAGTGGTTGGGTATTGAAAATGGAATCTTTCGATACTGTAATTTTGATCAGCTTACTGTACTCCACTGCCTTTTTACTGTTTGGTGAATACACGCAGTGCTATCTCTATCGTCCTAAAAACAACAATTTGCGTAACCAAAGACGCCTGTTTTTGACCGCTTTTTTAGCCATCCTTTTTATCGGCCTGGTGCGTCTGCTGGTCGCGAAATTATTCGCCTTAGGCTACGTCAGCTTTATCGACGTGCGTAATATTCCTGCTATGCCGCTCTGGTACGCCTCGCCGATCCCTTTTCTCTACGTCGTCCGTCTGATTATTTTTAAGCTGTCGGCGAAAAAGAAAATAAGGGTGGCCATTATCGGCATTACCGATAACGGCCTGGCGGCTGAACGGGCGCTGCGCCTGGAGTACTCTGACGTTCAACTGGACCTCGCCTTCTACGATGAGCGTGGCCCTGAGCGGCTTGGCGAGCTGGCCACCAAAATCACCAGCCCCTATAACGGGCCGGTGATCAAGCTGGTTGAAGAGGCCAATGCCGGCCGGGTCGACGAAATCTATATTGCCCTGCCGATGGTGGCGCTGGATCGCATCCGCCATTTTCTGGCGATGATGTCCGATACCACGGTGGATACTTATATTGTGCCGGACTTTTACGCTTACAGCACCAATACCTCTCAGATCCGTTCCATCCACAACCTGCAGACCATCGGCATTTTCACCTCCCCGCTGGACGGGGTGGGGGCGTTTATTAAACGCGCAGAAGATCTGGTGCTGGGCAGCGTGATTATGGTAATGATTGTGCTGTTAATGATCGTAATTGCCATCGGCATCAAACTCACTTCACGTGGGCCTGTTTTCTTCAAACAGGATCGCTATGGCCTGAGCGGGCAGAAGATTAAAGTCTGGAAGTTCCGGACGATGAAAGTGATGGAAAATACCGACAAGGTGGTTCAGGCGACACGAGACGATCCTCGGGTCACCCGCTTTGGCGCATTCTTACGTCGGACATCTCTGGATGAACTGCCGCAGTTCATTAATGTAATACAGGGGAATATGTCTATTGTCGGGCCACGGCCGCACGCTGTGGCGCACAACGAGCTTTACCGTAAGCAAGTCGAAAACTACATGATTCGCCATAAAGTAAAGCCTGGGATCACAGGTTTAGCGCAAATTAATGGCTATCGTGGCGAAATTGATGCGCTATACAAAATGGAAAAGCGAGTCCAGTACGACATTGAATATATTCAGAACTGGTCCTTTTGGTTAGATATAAAAATCATCATTAAAACCATTTTTAAGGGATTTGTCGGTAAGAATGCATACTAAAATTATTATTATCGCTGGGATGATAGCGTCTCCGGTTGCCGTGGCAGAATTAACGCCAAAATCACACATCGGTTGGGCGGGCATCGATTTTCAAAGCAACGTCGGTGTGGATTACGGGCATAACGATAACGTGACCTACCAGCATCACGATAGCGACGCTAAAGGCTCCGACTTCCAGGGGCTCAAGCCCGTGATAACGCTGAACGGGGAGCGCGGGCAGGATAAATACCTGCTGATGTACTCCGGGGATTACCGCCACTACTCCAGCGATTCTACGGACGATTATGACGATCACCTCTTCCGCTTCAAAGGTGACTGGCGTTTTGGTCTGATGCATGGCCTGACCCTGAATCTTGAAGATTCACTCGGTCATGAGGCGCGCGGGCGCGGGGTGACGGAAGGATTTCTGCCTGAACAGTTCCGGCAATTTGGCGTTAGGTCACCGTTAACCACCAATCTGTTCAACAGCGAGCTACGCTATAGTTATGGTGCGCCGGACGGACGGGGAAGGGCAGACCTGGCGTTGATGCACCGCAAGTGGACCTTTGGCAATACCGGTCAGGTTGAAAGCCAGGATAAGGACTTCGCACAATATATCGACGAGCAGGAGTGGGACGAAAATACGCTGATTGCAGAAATTTTCGATCAGTACACATCTAAGACGCGTTTTCGCTATAGTTTTATTACCAACCAGTTTCGTTATGGCCATGCGTCGGAAAAAGACAGTAATGAATATTATTTGCGTTACGGCATTCAGTCGCAGGTAACGGGCAAAACAAACGTCGATGCGAACGTGTCGTGGCTCTATAAAACCTTTGAAAATAACCCCGGGTCGAAGGATTTCAACGGGATTAACTGGGATATTCTCGGTGAATGGCGGCCTCTTCAGCAGTCAATTTTTACGTTAAGAACATCCCAAAGTATTAAGGACCCTTCCGAAGCGGGAGGATATAATTTAGTTACGGAATACGGCATTTCTTACAAACACCTATGGATGAACGACCGTTTAACGACGTTGCTTGATTACGCATACATCACCGAAGACTACAAAGATCAGGACAAGGATCGTCACGACAAGAATGGCGTGTTTTCATTTATTGTCGGTTATGACCTCACACCATCGATTAACGTTGGTGTGGAATATCATCTTGATACGCTTAAGTCTAATAAAGATACAGATACGTTTACCATCGGCCCCAACGATGACCGCGTAGTGACTGAAACGTTGGGCTATGATCAATCTTTGATTATGCTTACAGCTAAGGTTCAGATTTAAAATGAAAATAATTAAACTGTGCGCGTTTTTACTCCTCAGCATTGTTTTCGCTGGCTGCAAATCACCGCAGCCGACGTTAAAGGACAATAGCGTGGTTGATACAGCAAATTATTTACTGGGCTCCGGTGATACCGTCAACATTAACGTTGCCGGGCAACCTGACCTGACCATGAAAGTAGTACTTGATAATAGTGGGGCTATTAATTACCCCTATATTGGCAGGCTGGAATTAAAGGGCAAATCCGCAAGTCAGGTCGATGCAGAGATTACGCAACGTCTGCGCAAAGGGTTTGTGCTTAATCCCATGGTGACCGTGAATATTGCTGAATTCCGCAAATTCTATATCTCGGGTGAGATAGAGAATCCCAATGGTTATGCCTATGAACCTGGGCTGACCGTGGAAAAAGCTATCGCCTTAGGCGGGGGATATACCGACCGTGCAGACCGCAGTGACCTCAGTATTCGACAATCATCCACTGGCGAGTTACTCGAAAATGTTGATGTGACTCACTCCGTGCTCCCCGGTGATCTCGTAATTATAGGCATAGGGTTCTTCTGACCATGAAACTATCAATAGTGGAAAATGGCAAAAAGCGAGAAAGCGCTATCGATATCGCCAGATTTGCCAGTGAAATAAAAAAGAACCTCTGGAAAATCATTCTCTCCGGCATTATTGCCGGGGCGATTGCCTGGCCACTAATGAGTTTGATGCCGTCAAAATATGTCTCTACGGCCACGGTCCTGCTCAAAGCCCAGCCCGATAATGTTACCCCTTTCCAGAAGGTTGAGGGATATGACTCAACCCGTAATGGGTATTACGAAACTCAAAACGCGCTGATGCAGTCGCGCGTGGTGCTTGAACAGGCGGTGCGTACCCTGAAGCTGGATCAAAATCCCGCGTTCACCGGCAGCAACGACGACGGCGCAACGGGGAAAGAGAGCGAGCAGCAGCGGATCGACAATGCGCTGAAAACGTTGAGCAAGAACCTCACCATTAACAGCGTGCGTACCACCCATCTGGCCACCGTCTCGTATGAGTCCACCTCGCCGCAGCTGTCGGCTGATATTGCCAACGGGGTGGCTGAGTCGTTTATCAATTACAGCTTAGGGCTCAAGCAGCAGAAAACGCTGCAGGCCAGCGAAGATAACCAGCACAAGCTGCAGCAGCTCAAGCAGCAGATGATCCAGCAGAAAACCGCGCTGGATGACTATCTGGCGAAAGCGGGGTTACTGACCTTCCGCGGCGTTGACGGGTTTGAAACCGAACAGATGGGCATTGTCACCAACCGTCTGGCGAATGCCACCGAGCGTCGGGTGGCGGCTGAGTCTATCTATAACGAAGTGCGTTCCGGTGGCGGCAGAGCCATCTCGCTGCCGTCGATTTCAAATCATGCCCAGATCCAGGATTTACGCATTGCGTTGATCCAGGCTAACAGCGAGCTTTCTCAGCTGGAGAAATCCTACGGGCCACAGCATGACAAAGTGATCCAGGCGCGGGCCCGTATCAGTGCGATCCAGGCGCAAACGGCGATGACCCTCAGAGAGCAGGAGGCCGGGTTACGCCAGAGCTACGAGGCGGCGGTGGCGGATGAAAAGAATTACCAGAAGCAGCTGGATGAGCAGCGTCAGAACTTCCAGAAGCTGTCGATGAAGCGCGAAGGCTACAACGAGCTGAAGCTGGCGCTGGATAAAACGGAAGAGATGTACAAGGTGGTCTACCAGCGTACGCAGGAGCTGACGCTGCCGGGCACCTATACTGATGCCGACGCGGAGCTCTACGATCCTGCCGTGCCCGCCACGCGTCCTGCGAAGCCGAATAAACCCCTGCTGATGCTGATGATCGTGCTGCTGGTGATGCTCTTCTACGTCATGTACGTGATGGTGAAAGCGGCGACGGATCGGTCCGTGAATACCCTCAGCCAGATGCAGAAACGGCTAAACCTTATGCCGCTGGGGGAGATCCGCCGCTTCAGGGGCGTGGGAGGACGGGGTAAGATCCGCGATCTGATGTTCAGCGATCCGCTCAATGCCGACGTTATTCACAGCATGCGTACGCAGATCATGCTGAGCAGTCACCCGCTGCAGGTTATCGCCGTCACCTCGGCGGAAGCCGGAGAGGGACGGACGCTGCTGGCGAACCTGCTAGCGAACTCCTTTAGCTTTGACCAGAAAACGCTGCTGATCGATATGGACTTCTTCAACAACGACGGTCTGTCGGGCGAGCTGGGCTCACCAAAAGCGCCGGGCGTGGCGGAAGTGCTGCGCGGTGAAGGCGACACTGACAGTGTGCTGGTGAAGGTCAACGATAAGCTCGATTTCCTGCCGCGCGGCAATACCCCGGTCTCGGCGCTGCTGCTGCTGTCGCCAGAACGGTTAAAACCGCTGCTCGAGACGCTGCGCAGCCGTTATCAGCGCATCATCATTGATGTGGCTGCGGTGAATCAGAGCCAGGAAGTGCAGCTGGTGAGCCAGGTGACGGATGGTCTGATCTTCGTCCTGAAAGCGGGCCAGAACAGTGCCGATACCATCGCCCATGCCGTTGATAAAGCCGCCAGCGATCGCTGCGTGGTGATCGGTGGGGTGCTGAATCAGGTGGTGGATAAAAATCTGGAGAGCAAAGAGGGGCTGCGTTCGCTCAACTACCATACCCATGAATTGATGAACAACACAGGCCGGGCATGAGTCTGCTCAGGAGCGCCTCCACGATCGCAGGGTCATCAGTTATTTCACAGCTGATTGGTGCCCTGTCGATCTGGCTCATTTCGCATAAGTACGATCTTGGCGAAGTGGGGCTCTACGCGCTCAACTACAGTATTGCCCTGATTGGGGCCCAGGTCTGTACCTTTGCCTCACAGCTGTTGATCCCCAGGCAGCCGGATGAGGAACTGGCGCAGAACGTGGTGTTTTGTCTCCTGCAAAGCCTGACCATCGCCATCCCCTATGCCGTGCTGACGGGCTGGCTGTTTCATCAGAACATGCTCTTTCTGTACCTGCTCACGCTCTCGAATACCTGGGTGCTGGTGGCAGAAAACCTGTCGCTGCGGACGGCAAACTTTCGCTTTCTGGTGGTCCAGCGCATCTCCGTTTCGGTGGTGGTGGTGCTGTCCGTCCTGCTCACCCGCCAGGTGATGGCGTTTTACTGGATGTGGGCGATCCTGATGATGGCGCTGACCAGCGCCTGCATCATGCGGGCATTTGATCTTCGCAGCATCACCCTGCATCACCTGCGGCCCTCCAGTAACTTGGCATTCCTGAAAAAAAATATTCATCACGTTACCAAAGTGGGCAGTGCCGAAGTGCTGGCGATGGCGAGCAACAACCTGCCGATTATGCTGATCAACTTCTGGTTCTCGGCCCTGACGGCGGGCTACTTCTCGGTGGTCAGCCGCTTTTGCCTGGCTCCGGTGGTGATCATCGGCAATGCGGTGCGCAATACCATTTTCTCAAAATGGTCGATTGATTTCAGAAACAACATCTTCAACTACGAAGAGTACAGGAAGGTCCGGCTGCTGCTGTTGGTGCTGGGGGTGGTCTGCACGCTGGGCGTGTTTATCTTCTACCCGATTGTGATGAATCTGGGGTTCAGCGAGGAGTGGATCGCCTCCGTGCCGACCTCGCGCTATATGCTACCGTACCTGTTCCCGGCGCTGGCGGTCTGTCCGCTGACGGTGATAGAGCTGATTTTCGGCTCGCACCGCTACTTCCTGCGGATCCAGCTTGAGCAACTGGCGATCGTGGGGATCGCGTTCGTCGTTGTGCCGTATTTCTACAATGACTATGCGACATCCATCATCTTATTTTCGATTCTGACGTTTATCCGCTACGCCTTTATCTACCTGAAGGTGAATAAGCGCGCCGACATTCTGAGAAACGGGTCAGTGACATCATGAATCTTAATACCGGACATTATTTACAGAGCTTCGCACTGTTTACCCTGATCTTCTGCGGGCTGGTGCAGTATTTTACCGGTGAGCTGGCGGTACTGTGGCTGCCCTTTGTCATGACGCTGCTGATGGCCGGTTTTTTGGTATTGCAGACCCGCGAAGAGCCCATGCGACTGGATGCCCAGGAAGCCATCATCCTGACGCTGTATGGCGCTTTTATCGTACTGGCCGGTATTTCGACTCTCTTTCAGGGCGGGGCGCTGATTACCCTCGTCGGATTCAAGAACGAGATTGGGCTGTCGCTGGTGATGGTCTGCCTGCTGCTGGGCTTCTGCCGGGAATCGCAGATCTATCAGGTGACCCGGGCGCTGTACTGGGTGTTTTACATCCAGTTCCCGGTGGCCATTTACCAACTGATCTTTGTCCTGCCGGAGCGCGTGGCGCTGCGCGGCGAGGCGGAGAAATGGGACTCGGTGGTAGGGACCTTTGGCGGCGATCCTATGGGGGGCGGCAACACTGCCGCGATGGGGCTGTTCTGTCTGCTGATCATGCTGCTGAAAGTCTCGGAATATAAACATGGGCTGGCCAGCTTCAAATCCATGGCGCTGCATATCGTGCTGGGGTTTGTGATGTGCATCATTGGCGAAGTTAAATTCGTGATCCTGCTGTCGCCGCTGCTGCTGGGCTGGGTGTGGCTGACCCCCTCCTGGGTTAAAGAGGCGAGCAAGGTCAACCTGGGCGTGCTGCTCTCTATTCTGATCGGCATGGCGCTGCTGATCGGGCTGGCGGTCGTCGCTCTGGCCTATACCTATTCGACGGCCTACGGCGGCGATACGGCGGAGAACCCTTTTGTGGTCTTCCTCGACTCCATGGATTACATCTTCGATCCGGACTTTATTACCCCCGGCGGGGAAGTGGGCCGCTTCACCTCTCTGCTGTTCTGGGCACAGCATAACGATCTGTCAGGGCTGCCGGGAACGCTGTTCGGCTACGGCCTGAACGCCACCAACAGCGGCAGCGCCGTCTCTCCTGGCTTCCTGCATCAGTATTACAACCTGTATCTCGATAGTACCTCCCTGAGCATGTTGTTATGGGAAGTGGGCGTGGTGGGGACGGTGCTGTTTGTGGGCCTGTTTATCTACATCCTGAAGGCGGCCCGGCCCGAGCCAGTGCTGTCTGTGGAGCAGCTCGATAAGCCGGACGTTCAGCTTCTGAGCTTTGCGCCGGCGTTTAACGTCTTCGCCATCGCCTGTCTTCTCAGCCTGCCATACAGCCAGATACTGATGATTACGCCAATGTTGCAGTTCTTGTTTTATATGTCGTTAGGTTCCAGTTTGATTATTCGCCGGACCGTACGCCGTTATACGGGGCATTATTGATGTACAAACCGTTTATTACCGTCAGCATCAAAACCTTTAACGAAGCCGAATGTATTGAGAAAACCATCGACAGTATCCGCAGCCAGCTGGGTACGTATCCGCATAAAATTATTGTTGCCGACAGTCTTTCAACGGATAACACCCAGCAGTTGGCCAGTGATAAAGGGGTGATGGTGGTGTCGTTAACCGAACCGGCAGACCGCTGCTGCGGCGTCGGGCATCAGCTGGGCTACCTTCACAGCGAAGGGGAGTTCATCCTGCTGATGGATGGCGATATGGAGCTGGAGCCCGGTTTTATCGATCATGCGGTGGCGTTTTTGCAGAATAACCCGACGTACGCGGGCGTGGCCGGTACGGTGGAGATGGATGACGCCTCAAACTACGAATTTACCTCCCGCAAGCAGCGTATCAATAAAATCTACCCGCTGGGGGACAGCGACCATCTGGGCGGTGGCGGCCTGTATCGCCTGTCTGCGATTGCCGATATCGGCTACCTGACCAACCGCAGCCTGCACGCCTATGAAGAGGCGGAGTTAGGCATGCGCCTGCTGGCCGCGGGCTATAAACTGCATCGCCTGAACGTGCCCTATTTCCGTCATACCTCCTACACGATGCCGACCTTCAGGATGCTGCGCTATCGCTGGAAGAGCGGCTTCCATCAGGCGCCCGGCGAGCTGCTGCGCAGCGCGTGGGGGAAACCCTGGTTCCGTGATGCGTTGATGATGGTGAAAAACGAAGTGATCTTTGCAAGCTACATCTTCATCGTGCTGATTGCGTTCTTCTCTTTCGATGTCAGCCTGATTGATATCGCGCTGTTGCCGCTGCTGGCCTTTATCCTGCTAAAAACCCTTCGTAACCGCTCATTAAAAAATGGCCTGAACAGCGTGATCAACCTCGCCGTGCTCTCTGCCGGACTGGTGAAAGGTCTTTTCCACCCGCAGCGCGATCCCCGGGTTCCGCCGGATAATAAAGTTATTCATGAACAGGTAGAGTAGTAATGAAAGTCTTACTGGTGAATAAGTTCTTCTTTATCAAAGGAGGCGCTGAGACGGTCTATTTTCAGGAACGTCAGATGCTGAAAGAGGCCGGTGTGGAGGTGATCGATTTCTCCATGCAGCATGAGAAGAACTTTCCGTCTGAGTATGCCGACCACTTCGTCAGCAATGTCGATTACCACAAAGAGGGCGGCCTGCTGGCGGGGGCGAAAACCGCCATCAACTTTATTCACAACCGGGCGGCCTGTAAAAAAATGCGGGCGCTGCTGGAGCAGACGCGCCCGGAGATTGTCCATTTCCACAATATCTATCACCAGCTAACCCCGGCCCTGATCAAGGTCGCCCGGGATTTCGGCTGTAAGACCGTTCTGACCGCCCACGACTATAAGATTATGTGCCCGTCGTACTCGATGCTGCGCGACGGCAAAGTGTGTGACGCCTGCGTCACGGGCAGCGTCTTTAATGCGTTTCGCTATCGCTGCCAGGAGGGCTCGGCGTCGAAGAGCCTGCTGCTGTCGCTGGAGGCGACCTGGCAGTACATCGCGCAAAATTATCAGGCGCTGGACGTTATTGTCTCCCCGAGCGAGTTTCTGCGTAGCGAGCTGAAACGCTCTCTGCCGGATTCGCGCATCGATGTGATTGTGAACGGTATCGACGACAGCCACACGCCGGAGGCGGGGAAGGATGAGGGATACCTGCTGTACGTCGGGCGTTTGAGCCGGGAGAAAGGGGTCCCGACCCTGGCTCGGGCGCATCAGCTCATGCGCAATCACATGCCGTTAAAAATCGTCGGCCACGGGCCGCTGTATGACGAGATGGTGGTGGACTATCCCAACGCGAAGTTCCTCGGCTATGTGCAGCAGGGCCCGGCGCTGGATGCGCTGATTCAAAACGCCCGGGCCGTGGTGCTGCCGTCAGAGTGTTATGAAAACTGCTCCATGGCGGTGCTGGAGGCGATGTCGTTCGCCCGGGCCGTGGTGGGCGCCCGCATCGGCGGGATCCCGGAACAGGTACGTCACGGTGTGGAAGGATTGCTGTTTGAACCTGGCAACGCTCAGGATCTGGCCGATGCGCTGGACGTGATGGCGGAAAACCCGGTGCAGGCCCATGCGATGGGGCTGAAAGGCCGGGTACGGCTTTGCCAGAAATACTCACTGCGCAAGCACATGGAGACGTTGCAGTCGCTCTATCGCGAACTGCTCGACAGGCCATAATATGCCAAAAAAAATCACGGTGTTGGGTACCCGCGGGATCCCCGATGTATTAGGCGGCGTCGAAACCCATTGTCAGAATCTGTATCCGGCTATCCGCCAGCAATATGACGTGGAGATCTGCGTGATCGCCCGGTCACCCTATGTCCACTACCGGCGCTCGAGCTATAAAAATGTCGAGACGCTGGCGATCTGGGCGCCCAAAAAACGCAGTTTCGAAGCCATTGTGCATTCTGTTATTGCGGCGTTGAGGACATTCGTTGACCGATCCGATATTGTGCATGTTCACGCCATCGGACCCGGCCTCGTGGTGCCGTTGCTACGCCTGATGGGCAAACGTGTGGTCTTTACCCATCATGGGCCGGACTACGAGCGCCAGAAGTGGGGCAGGATGGCGAAAATAATCCTGATGCTCGGTGAGAAAGTGGCGGTGAAGTATGCCCACGAAGTGATTGTTATTTCTGAGGTGATCAACCAGCTGATCCAGCAGAAATACCATCGCTACAATGCGCATCTGGTTTATAACGGCGTTAACGTGCCGGAGCCGCTGGCTGACGAGACCATCGACAGGATCCTCGGGCGGTATGAGTTGCAGCCCGGGCGTTATATCGTGATGGTCGGGCGCTTCGTTGAAGAGAAGGGGATGCATGATGCCATCGCCGCGTACCAGCAGTCGGGCCTGACGCTGCCGCTGGTATTGGTCGGGGATGCGGATCATGATACGGAGTACAGCATCCACCTGAAACAGCTGGCGTTTCAGACGCCCGGCGTCGTGATGACTGGCTTTTTAAAAGGTGAGGCGCTGCAGGTCGTCTTCTCTCAGGCCTCGCTGTTTGTGATGCCCTCGTACCATGAGGGACTGCCCATTGCGCTGCTGGAGGCGATGTCGTTTTCGCTCCCGGTGGTGGTGAGCGATATTTTGCCGAACCTTGAGGTCGGCTTACCGGCTGAGACCAGTTTTAAGCTGGGTAATGTCGCTGATCTGGCAGATAAAATGTCCCGATGGGCGGACTCACCCCGGATTGATTACGGCGATTTTTTGCAGCGTTACAACTGGGATGAGATCGCCAGAAAGACCGTGTCCATTTACCATAGATTAGACAAAACAATAGGTTAAAATTGACCAGTAAGCCCCGAAACCCGATTGTTATCGACCGTTTTTATGAAGTGCTTGATAAAGACGTCAGCGCCCAGCTGACCCCGGAGCAAAAAGAGGAGATCGAGAGCGCGATTGTCTCGGTTACCCTGGCGTCGCGGCACCGGATCGATTTCCGTAAAAGTTTTCCTTTCTTCGGCAAACGCCTTTATATGGTGTTCCTGCTGGGACGGGATCTGCGCGCCCGCTCGCGTCCGGAGTCAAAGCTGTCGCGTATCGTGGTGACGTTTCTTATCCTGTTCGCCACCCTGTTCCTGCTGTGTTGCGTGCTGCTGACGCTGTACATGATCAAATCTGCGCTGGGCATAGACGTTTTCCAGAACTACCACGTCGGGATTTGGGACTGGTGGCTCAATCTGAAATACCAGTAATCAGGCGCTGTAACCTCCGGGATTGTTCTTCTGCCAGTTCCAGGCGTCGCGCATCATCTCCTCGAGATTGCGCGTGGCCTTCCATCCCAGCTGCAGGCGTGCCAGCGATGAATCCGACCAGCACTCTGCCACGTCGCCGGAACGTCTGCCGACAACCCGGTAGTTAATTTTGGTCTGCGCGGCTTTTTCAAAAGCCTTGATCAGATCCATCACCGAATAGCCCACCCCGGTACCGAGATTGATGGCCTTAAATGCCTCGCCCTCGTCTTTATGATCCAGCGCGGCCAGATGGCCGTGGGCGAGATCCATCACGTGAATATAGTCCCGCACGCCGGTGCCGTCCGGCGTCGGATAATCATCACCAAAGACCGTCAGGCACGGCAGCTTGCCGATGGCCACCTGAGAAATATAGGGCACCAGGTTATTTGGAATACCGTTCGGATCTTCCCCCAGACGCCCGGAGGGATGCGCGCCAACGGGATTGAAATAGCGCAGACAGGTGATCCTGAAGTGCGGCTCGGCGACGGAAAAATCAGCTAAAATCTGCTCCACCATCAGCTTGGAGGTACCGTACGGATTGGTGGTACCGCCGGTGCGCGACTGCTCGCTTAAAGGCACCGATTCGGGATTGCCATACACCGTGGCCGAGGAGCTGAAAATAAGACTGTGGACGCCCGCGCGCTGCATTTCATCCAGCAGCACTAAGGTCCCGACAACATTATTTTCATAATAGGCGAGGGGGTGGGCAATGGACTCTGAAACGGATTTAAGACCAGCGAAATGGATAACGTCGGTGATGGTGTGTTGCGAGAAAAGGGTTTTTAACGCGTGACGATCCAGAATATCAGCGATGCAGACCACCGGCTGTTTACCGGTTAATTCTGCGACCCGGCGTAATGACTCCTGCGAGGCATTAGAGAGGTTATCAAGGACGACAACATCCTCGCCTCTCTCCAGTAATGCCAGCACCGTATGAGACCCAATATAGCCTGCGCCACCCGTGACCAGAATTGCCATAATAAATCCCCCAAAAAGCCATCACCAGCCGACACAAAGACCCGCCGGAAGAGAGATGCGCTTTCGCAGTATTTTATTTTGCCGCTCTGGTTAGCGTAGTGCGGCTTCCCGATATTGTCACTTAGTTGAAAAGCCGCTTACGGTGATTAACCATAATTTTATACGCCAGCTTTTTAAGCGTAGAGAGCAGGCTGAAGGTCAGGTGCTTGGTATCGTAGACAATATAGTTGTCGGTGAAGTTTAAGGTGTGGATCCCATCGCTGTTGTTAATCGACGCACTTATTTTCCCCACCAGCTTCTCCTGGTATTTATGCGGGGTTAATTTGGTCAATTCCTTAATGAAGATGGATTTCCCGTATACCTCAGGATGGCTCTCCTGGGTAAAGATGTAGGTTTTGTTGTTGATGGAGTACGGCTTACCGGCCCCGCGAAAATGAACGTTGCAGACATCCAGGTTCGGGGAGATCAGGGTCCAGTCGCCCAGAATGCCCTCTGAGGTGTGAATCACCAGCTCGTTATCCATGGTGGTTGAGACCATGTAACTGACGCCATTCAACTCAAAGACCACGTTATCCGTGACGGCCATATCGGAGACCAGCACTTTGACCTTTTCCCAGCGCGCGGGGAAGTCGACGGACTGGAACAGAATCACTTCTTTGCGTTCTGACGACTCCGGGATCATGAACAGTTTCCCGTCGAGCTGGAACAGGAAGGGAAAAGAGAGATGGCATTTTAAGTCATCAAATCCTTCCAGCTTCAGATCATCGATCTCGTCGAGATTTTTATTGAGGATACGGCAGCGCAGCACCCCCTTCGAATTCAGAAAGGAAAACGCTTCATAAAAAACATACAGCAGATCGTTTTTATCAATAATAAAAGGATCGGCCTGGAAGGTATATTTTTTATCAAGCTGCTGTGCTTTGCTGGTACGGAGGATATCCAGCGTGTTTTCCGGGAAAACGTGCTGGCCATGGCTGTTAATGACCATGATGTCCCAGGACTCATGGAAGAACAGCTTTTTGATTATCCTGTTATTTTTATTAAACATTTTGCCGTGCTTCCCATCAAAAGGTATTAATAAATCCAGAGAGGAAAAGGATATTTCATTGTATAACAACCTTATGCCCAATGTTTCTGCAAAGAAATAATAGGAATGGGTGAGTCCGGGATATATCGTATGAAATAAAATAAACGTAAATTCTGCCACAGCTTATTAACTGGCCCCAGGGTAAAGGAACATTCAATGCGCGTAGACAATCTGTCATGCAAAAAAAGTCGGTTGTGGCTGCTTGTTGCTGGGGTGCTCACCCTCTCATCGGGCTGGGTGAAGGCGGAGAGTACGGAGCCGCTGCAAACGGTGAATCCTCCGGCCATCAGCGGACTGTTGACCAACCCGGGCAGTGGCGTGGCCCGTTTTCACGACCAGGACTTAAGCGTCGCGCAATATCCGGCGACAGGCCTCGAGTATCGTCGCTATTACTGGAGCGAAGTGGAACCAAAGGAGGGGCAGTACAATTTTGCGCTGGTGGATGAGGGACTTGCCGCTGCGGCAGCGCATCAGCCGGCGATGAACGTTGGCCTGCGGTTTATGATCCTTGATGGACCAGAGTCGGGCTCAGAGATCCCGCAGTGGCTGATCGATAAAGGTATCAAAGGCAGCTGGACGCCGGATCATAAGACCTTTGTCCCGGATCTGGACGATCCCACCTATCTGGCTTACGCCCAGCGTCTCCTTCAGGCGTTTGGTGCGCGTTATAACAACAATCCGGAGCTGGCTTTTATCGATATCGGGATGGTTGGCGCATGGGGGGAGTGGCACAACAGCAACTTCCCGACCCTGCAACCGTTGCAGGAACGCTATCCTCCAGCGCTGCTCAACCGTTATGTCGACATGCACTTCAGCGCCTTCCCTGATACCCCGAAAATTATGCTGCTCAACGGCTATGATTCTGTGGCTTATGCGGCAAAGAGAGGGGCGGGCTGGCGGGCGGACTGCCTGGGCGACTGGCGCAACTTTAGCCGCACCTGGAGCCACATGAGCAATGATTATCCGGAGCGCATTGCGGCGGCAGAGGCGGCCTGGCCGGGGTTTACCCAGGCGTGGAAAAAAGCCCCCGTCAGCCTGGAGATCTGCGGCCATATGGCGGAATGGCTGAGCGAGCAGAAGTATACCCGGGAAGAGGTGCAGGCCACCTTTGACTGGGCCCTGGCGCAGCATGTCAGCACCCTGAACCTAAAATCCACTGACGTGCCGCAGGTGTACCGCGATATCCTCGACAAGGCGCTGGCAAAAATCGGTTACCGCTTCCGGGTGGTGTCGCTGACCCATTCGGCAAGCGCCCGCCCGGGTCAGGCGGTTTCCCTCCATAGCCAGTGGGCCAACGACGGCGTGGCGCCGATTTATTTGCGCTATACCCTCGCCTGGCGTCTACAGGACAAGCACGGGAATACGGTCGCGCAGGGCAGCGCCGGGGATGATATCCGCCAGTGGCTACCGGGCAAGTTCAGCTCGACGTATCAGCTGGCCACCCCGCGTAATCTGCAGGCAGGGCGCTATCAGCTGGACGTGGGGTTGGTGGATAAAAACAACAAAGCGCGTATTCAGCTTGCCAACGAGGGGAAGCTGAGCGATGGCTGGTACAGGCTGTCGTCGGTGATGATTGAGTGAGGATGTTAAAACGCAGAAAAGCAAAAACCCGCCTTTTGGGCGGGTTCTTTAAATAGTGGTGCCGGACTCGGAATCGACTTTATCAGTTAACTTATTGAATTTTATTGTTTATTTTTTGTTTGATTGTTTTTGTGCCCTCATTTGTACCCTCAGTCCTTTTTGGTGCTGGATTGGGGGATTCAAACTCAGGAACGAGCGGGTAACATCGAAGGAAAATGCTTCGCGACAATGTCGTTCATTTTATCAAGCAGTTCTGGCCTTTTGAAGCTGATATGCGCTGTTCCCTTCTGAAAGTACTTAATAGTAAACATCTCATCCTCATAATGATTGCCGTGCCTATTTTCATGGATATGGTCTCCCAGTCGACGGGTAACATCGTCGCGGTTGTCGGGGACAGGTTTTCCATCGAGAAGCATCAGCATGCGCTCAAGGTCAGCCAGGCGATCACGCTGCCACCCCCAGTTCAAACCAAATCCCCACCGGTCATATTTGACCAGTCCCGTCACGATGATTTTCCCGCCAAACCTACAAGGGCTGTTTGTCTTAAAATTCCAGCTCAGACCTTTAAACACGTTAATCACGCCACGTTCAAAAACTTCACCTTTATTCAGATGTAATTGTTTAAAAGTGCTAAGGATATTTTCTTCGCTGATAGCAGGAATATCGTCTTTCTCCAGGCTGTTGTGCCACTCGTCGCGCGCCTGAGCGTCCATAAGTGAGAGCATTCCGGACCGTTGCATCAGCTCTCGCCAGATATCGCGATCGATGCTGCGGGTAATGGCTTTCATAGCCGTATCAGTGTCCTCCATCAGCCAGCAGTCATAACGGTATTGTCGCATTCCCCAGTCCTTTGCATCCCCACCACCGATGCTGCTGGTCAGCGTCGAGATGTCGGCAAGCTGGCGTATCAGTGTCTTAATCTGCTCCAGCGCAGCGTTACGTCCGGTGACGATACGTTCAATGCTGGTGGAGCAAATTATATCGGTATGGTCGGTTAAAACTTCGGGTCTGGTGATGGTGAGTTCTGACATAGTTTATATCCTTTGTATAAAGCAAAACGCCAGTCGGTGAGGGCTGGCGTTTATGCGTGTGGTAAATACAGGGCTGTGATTATTCTGAGCGGATGTGTTGCAGAGACTGAGCATGTCGGAAGGAGAGACTACCCGTCGAAGGTGCTAAAACCCGGCAACAGGTCACCCGCTGCATCCAGATGTAGCATATCGATCCCGTAACGTCGTATCAGTGTGGTCACTAACCGACGGCAGCCCTTTGAAAGCCCCAATCTCTTTAGTTCCAGCACTGGGTATAAGCGAGCATTAAGTCTGAGCAGGTAACCGTAGCCGGTGTACAGTATCCAGTCACTGTTGCCGCCTTCGTGGCGTTGAAGAGTGACCTGGTCGAGAATAGCGTTATCCTCACACGTGATATGAGCGGTACTGCACTGGATCCCATTCAGACGGGCGGTACGTGGTAGCTGATCTTCAACAACCAACTTCCCGGGGGCATCAGCAATACGAAGCGAGTAACCGTTATCATTGACCACATCAATCAGCGCAGCCAGCTCAATACCATCGAGATCGACGGCGATCCGGCCCCCATTAAGGGCCAGTACATTAACGGTATCGGCTTCCACCGTCAGGGACAGCTTCATTGCTGCCCCCTGGATGACTGCCCACTGATGGCGCAAGTCACCGCCTTATAGCCGGTACGTTGCATCAGGCCGGTGGCCTTTCTGGCCCGGAGTATGTCAATAGCGCTGATGAACGGAGACTGATGCTGAATGGAGAAACCGGGGCGATCAATTCGAACCAGTTCAGATTTTTCAACGAGAAAATTGAGTGCATCTGCCAGTGAAATCCCGGCGTCAATATGCTGCTGAATCACATTACTATCACCAAACTGTGTGTCGTTAAGCGAAAGGCCGTAATGCCTTTCCAGCAGATAAGTAAGAAGTTGCTGCCAGATTTCTACCGGCGACGGGTGTGACGATACCTTCCTCGTCGGGATGGTGGGTAAGGTTTGCATAAAGTTGATCTCTGTTAAATAAATAAGATGTTGATGGTCGGGGGGATAACGGTGAAGGGGGATGGTGAGTCACGGTGTTTTTCAGGTAATCCACTTACTGTCTGATGGCGTCAGGTGCGGCCTCCAGTGTGAACCAGTTAATGCCCTGTTCTGCGTCGTGATGGCTGGCTGCATGGCATAATGCCGCTCTGGCCTCTTCTGCCGTCACAGAGTCATCCACATTGCGTACATCGTCTTCGTATCAGAGTGAACACAATACGAAGTCGTCATTTTGATGTTGTTTCAGCAGTTCAATGACCTCGCTGATTTTACAGGCGTGTGGCATGGCTATTCTCCTCCGGGTTGTGCCACAGGTGGCGTCGCATAAATCGCAAGATAAACGTATCCGCAGGAGCCGAGGGTGTCTGCCTCGCAGGTCAGTCCTTTTGCGTAGAGCGTGACGCCGTGCTGATGTCGGGGAGTGAGTTCACCGCTGGTGAGCATTAACTCAAGTTGTTTCAACAGCAGTGGAAATGCCTGGTCCAGATGGCGCAGGTCTGATTCGCTGAAGGTACCGGTGATGCTGGCGCGATCAGCCAGGTAATGCAGCCGGTTGCCCTCCTGTACCAGTCGTGCGCCAAAACACGGGATAGCTGCAGGCTTAAGTCCCCACCAGGGGGCGGCAATATCGTGATTTGCTACATTTGTTGAGCTTTGCATTTAAGTAATCCTTAACTAGGTGTTAATTCAGGGTAACGCTGCGCAGGACAACATACGGGCCGTTGCGGTCCTGGCGGCGTTCAGCGAATACGGCGAGCACACCGCAGATATCCTGCACCTCCCGTCCGGCATAGTGGCAGATGCTACCGGACCACAGGTATTTCCCTGTACAGAAGCGGAACAGCCGCGACTGCGGATGCTGGCGGTATATCGCCATCACCTGGCGTTTGCTGATAATCTTCATCGTTGTTTTTCTCCTTACAGCCAGCCGCGTTCGGCAAAAGACACTATATCCATCCCGCCAACCACCAGGTGGTCCAGCAGGCGAATATCGACCAGCTCCAGGGCCTGTTTCAGGCGTCCGGTAATCAGCCGGTCGGCCTGACTGGGTTCAGCCTCTCCGGAAGGATGATTGTGCGCGAGTAGCGCGGCGGCAGCGTTGTGGTGAAGTCCGGCCTTCACGACCTCCCGTGGATGGACGGTAATGCTGTTGATGGTGCCGAGAAAAAGCGTATCGCAGGCGATGAGGCGGTGCTGGTTGTCCAGCCACAGCACCATCAGCGACTCCCTCTCCTGCGTGGCCAGATGCAGGCGCAGCCAGTCGCGCACGGCATTGCCGGACGTAAATGACGCACCGGGTTCACGGAGCTGCCCTTCCAGCAGGGTTAAGGCTTCCCTGACCGTCAGCTGGTCGGCAGAGGGTAATTCACGGGCAAACAGCGGTAACTGTTGTTCCATGGCGGCTGACCTCAGTCGATGATGTGCATGATCGCACTGCATTCCGCATGGCTGAGCGCGTAGTCCCGCAGGCGGTAATAGTGCTCCGTCATGGCGTCGCATTCGGTGCGCATGGCGTGGTGGCTGTAAGTCATCAGGCAGACCGCGATCCCGGCAGCCCCGGCGCTGAGCTCACCGCCGTTACCGTTCAGGGTGTTGAACAGCGACCAGAGTTTATCGCTCTCCGCTTCCGGGGCCATAAACGCGCCGCCGTTGCTGAGCGTGTAAAACTGCCAGATACCGCCGTGGTAGTCTGTGCAGAAGCGGTCCATCCACGCGAAGACTGTCGGTTCGAGGATTATCCACTGCGGGATGCTGCCGAAGTGCTGCGGCCAGAAGCTGATGCGCTGCTCGTCCTGTACGAGTGTGGCGGTCAGCGCTGGCGAAGAACTGGCAGGTTGTGGCGGTAACGGGAGGATATCGTTAAGGTTAATAATATCGGTCATGCTGGTTTTTCCTTGTTTATTTATCGGGTTGGGGATGTTGGTTCAGCCGGAGTGACGGGCAGGACTGCGCATAGCCGTCCTCATCACAGCGTGACGGCCAGTGGCCCTCCGGGAGGCTTAAGCTGCACAGGCTGAGTTCGCCGGGACGATAAAGAAGGTGTGAGCACCAGGCGCACAGGTCGTCATCGGAGATGGAGCGGCTGCAGGGATTGTTCTCCAGGGCGGTCGGATAAAGGGTTGCCTGGTGGGCGTTATCAGGTAGCGGTGGCATCAGCTCAGCGCCTGCTGAAGTTCTTCCGCCATCACCCAGAGGGCGCGATTGAGCTTAACGTCGCCGTCTATGCCTTTAACCGCCCGGGTATGGCTGCGTTTGCCTTTGGCGGTACGTCCTGGCAGACCCCCTTTCAGCAGGTTCTCCTGGCAACGATTGAACACTGACCACAGGTCGTCCTGACGGTCTTCATAGCGTCGGGGCGTCAGTATCTGGGATGCCGCCACTGGCTGGTGCTCTTCCCCGAAGCGATACGTCAGCGCGGCTCTGGCAAAAGCCTGCTGTGCCGGTGGGGGAAGTAGCAGTGACTGCATGGCGTCCCGCTTTTCTTCCACCCGGTCAAATATCCCCAGCACCTCATAAGCCCCTTCAATGACCTTCTCAACCACGTTGCCTTTATGTGGCACGCGCACCTCACCAAAGGTTTCGCCACAGACAAGTCCGTTCTGGCAGACAAAGCGAAACAACCCCGGCAACATCTGGTATGAGCTGGAGCCGTCATGGCTGTTGAGGAGGATGATTTCGGGGACCTGTTTACCGGTAATCTGGCCTTCACGACGCAGGCGCAGCATGTGCTTCGTGTGGTCACGTTTATTCAGGTCGCGCACGCGGGTCTGGCAGGCAAAAAACGGACGAAAGCCTTCGCGCTGCAGGTTATCGAGGAGGGTAATGGTCGGGATGTACGTGTATCTGTCTGAACGAGATTCATGTTTCTCTTCACTGAATACGCTGGGCACATAGTGCACCAGTTCATCGCGGGTTAACGGGCGGTCGCGGCGGATCTGGTTTGTCCGCCCGAAGCGGCTGGCAAGTCTCATGGTGAGTACCTCTGTAGTAAATGAAACGGTATAAACAAAAAAGCCATGTGCCCCGAAGGGAACATGGCCTGTTAGTCGTGTGACGGGTAATTGGCTGAGGGGCGTGCTGAGTCAGACCTGGTGGGGGATACCGTGGCTGAGCAGATAGCGGTTAAGCCATCCCCCGGCACTGGCTTCAAAATTCCACGCACGCCAGATCAAGTGCCTCTCGCTGTCGCGAATGACCAGCCGAAAGTGCGTGCCCTGGTCATCTTCAATAGCGACGTTCTGGTGCGACATCACGACGACCTCAGCCTGCCTGCGGGTAAATGTGTCTGCGGGCAGTAACGTGTGCATCGTCATCTCCTTATTAGCGTCATAAAACAAAATGCCCCGCTCAGTGAGCAGGGCATCAGTGTGTTAAGTGTGTGGTAATAATCTGCAGTATCTGCTCCATCAGCGCTGCGATTAAGGCACCAGTCAGCAGGGCTGCCGTCTGTCTGGCAATATAAATGCTGTCTTCGCCGTAATCTTCTTCGCGAAAGTGGTCTTCCACAAACTGCTGTGCCCTGTTGCTGGCGCACCACGTCAGCACCTGACATAAGGTGTTGAACACGATTTTCAGTAATGTCATTCGGTCATATCTCAGTGGGCGATCCGGATGAATCAGGGGCACATGGGAATGCCCCTGCCGGATAATAAGAGGAGAGCTGCGTTACTGCGGTGACGGAGACTCCGGCGGCACGGGGCCCTGACCATGAATAATCCGGTGTTTCGCCAGCGCCTGTGGCATGTCGTTGATGCAGTAGGTGATGTAGAAGACGTTGAACAGCACGGTGTAGAACGCATTCATTCTGAGGTCGAAACGGAAGGTGTTCAGCGCATAGTGTCGCAGTGCAGCCCTGGCCTTAAAGGCCCAGACGATGTACATCACGCCGCAGGCAAGCGACAGAATGCCGCTTAAGGCCAGAAGTGTATCGCTGCCCGTGTCGTAGCCGGCGAGGTCCGGTGAGGCCATCACGCCGAATTGTCGTCCGAGCCCAAAACAGACGGAGAGCCAGATGATAAACAGGTTGCCGCAAACCGGATACCCGGTGGTGTCGCTCATAATATCCTGCTTTTTATACAGCCAGAGCAGCGGCCAGATACCGCAGGTGGCGACGGTGAGCAGCACGAAGTTCAGGGTCGGCGTCGCCAGTCGCTGGCTGAGTGTCGAAATGTCGGTCATATCGTATTGTCCTTGATTGATTTTGCTGTAAACAGGGGATGCGCCGGGTTACCCGGCGGTCAGTGTCGTGCATTCGGGCATATCAGCCAGAACCTTGTGGACGTTTCCGGCCGAAGGGGTAAAGTGCCCCACCTGTTTGTCGTTGACGTAAACGTCAAATGACGTTGCCTTTCTGATGGCATCAATGAACGACAGCCAGGCATTGTCGCCGTTACGCCAGCCGAGGGATGACGGCAACGGGAACGTCTGGTCGTCCGTCACCATGGTGATGGTGGTTTTCTCATCCTGTGAATCGGCACCGCTGCCGTCAGGCAGGGTGAGCATGACGTGATGTTGCAGGATATTCTGGTCGTCAGGGTTGCCGGTGCAGTTCAGATTCAGCATCACCTTTTCGGGGCTGGTGATGATGTACTCGGTGACGCCCATACCGAAGCCACTGCTCCACATATTGGGGACCGCCTGTGCCGTGATGGCAAAGGTCAGTAATCCTGCTGACAGGATGGCGTGCATGAATCGCATGGTGTTTTTCCTTCTGAGTCAAAAATGTTGTTGAGGGGCAGCCGTGTTACATGAGTTGTTTACCCACGACGATAAGTCCGGCCAGCCAGCCGATACACTGTGGGCCCACAAGCCAGAACAGACGGGCCTTGAGTAATCCGGTCATTCCTTCGCGGGTGTATACCGCATCCGGCATCAGCCATTGTCGAAGAGCAGCACCGACCGTCATACCGGCTCCGGGCCCAAGCGTCATCCAGAACAGATATCCCATTCCCTGACCAAAACTGCGTATCTCGCCGGTACTCCCGAACACGTTAAACAGCACGACCACAAGCGCGATGGCGAAGGCAATCGCGAAATATTTAATGACAAGCGCCATGTTCAGATTTCCTTATTTTCTGCACTGCTGAGCAGCGCTCAGCATGTTGTCCATGAAGCGCGGGGGGACATAACCGTATTGCTGGTTCATTTTCTCCAGCTCCCCGTGCGTATATTTCGTTTTGAGGTCATCCCAGATACATCCGCAGACGGCGGTAGTACCGCCGCCTGATTTGCATCCCTGGATAAACTCGCGTTCATTTTTGTCGCCACAGCCGCTCAGGGTTACGGCAGACAACAGCAGGGTGAAGAGCAGCAGAGGGCCTGCGACAGGTTTCACGATTTGACTCCTTTGGGTCTGGATGGATGTTCAGGGTGTTGTTCCCTGAAGGTGTGAATGACATCACTGATAAAGCGAAAGTGGGGCAGTGCGCTGATAAATCCCTCTTCAGTAATGAGCGAACTGATTTCGCTCCGGCGACGGAAGGTTTGCTCTGAGAGTGAGGCCGAGATAATGTCTTCCAGCCGGAACACCCGAAGGCTCCCCCGGCAACAGACGACCAGATACCAGTGCTGATGCCGGTAAATCAGGCGGTAAGGCTCCTGCTCATCGTGACGGACACCGCCGACCAGCAGACTGACCACCCGGTGATGACAAATGGCTTCGGCCAGACGATGAAAACTGTCAGCCTGTGTCCATGCTGACGGTAAGTCGTGCCAGATAAAGCAGGGTGAGGTGCCCGTTTCATTCATCAGCAGGTGCATCAGTTGCCGGTTCTGCGACGGGATAATGCGTGCGATACCGGTACTGCGGGCAAAGGAAACGGCCCCCGGAGAGTGATCACGCGTGGCGCTCTCACTGAGCCGATACGTGCCGTTCTCCCCGATAATGTCGAGGTGGACCAGCCGTTGATGTAAGTCACGACGCAGGGTGCGTATCGATACACCAAACTCACCAGACAGTGTCTGAAGGGTCAGCGTTTCTCCGGCCATTAACCGGCTGATAATGACCGACAATCTGACGGCCAGCCGGTCGTAGCGGGCCTCTTCATCGGGTCGTTGCATGGACGCTCCGTGTGCGATAAATAGGTTGATATTTCATGCGGTTATTATGCGGGAGGGGAGGGACACGTTATGTCCGTCCCCCGTAATGGCGGAAAAGAAAAAGTGAAAATTTACCTTTCAGTAAACAGAAGAATTAACAAAGGGTTAGTGCCAGGTAGCTGAAATGACGACAGCATGCTGACACGCCCTGTCATCAGTCGTGTTCTCGCGAGTACGGTCAGCGGCCCAGGCTTTGTGCAGGATGGGTAACGTTACGGTGCACTGAAGATATGCTCACACTGCGTGCAGCCGTATTCATCAAAGACGGTACCGTCCAGTTGTTCTCCGGCCAGAGAGCCTGCCACCGCACCAGCACAGGCGCCGGACAGAAAACCAATGAGGCCTCCGGCTATCGTACCGACAACCGGAATGACTGAACCTATCAGCGCACCGGTGGAGGCTCCTTCAAGCCCGGCAAGACCTCCGGCTGTTGCGCCAATGACCCCACCAGTCTTTTTACCCACATGGCGCAGTCGTATGTTTTGCGAACCGCAATTCGGACAATGCATTTCTTTTCCCTTGTTACTGGCAATAAAGCCGCCTGAATAAACAGGCGGGCCGTGTATAAAAACGGCCCTGATACCGGAACAGGGAATGTGGCGATGGCAGCGCCGGAACGGGGGAAGCATGCACGCGGGTATTTTGCAGGGCAGTTCACTGGGGAGACGGAACAAGGGGAGCGGCAGGGCATCAGAACCCCGTTTTTTCTTATCAGACACATTAACCTCCATGAGTAAAATAAAAAAACGGCAACATTTCTGCTGCCGTTCTCACATTGGTAATATAGGTCTAAAATTTTTTTGAATGTCCCTTCTGGTCTGTATTGCTGTCTCCATTCACTTTATTTTCAGCGCAGAACCCCTACTCACCACCACAGGTTTTCCGGTAATGGTCATTAATCAGCGTTTCCAGCATATCGCTGATACGAACCCCGCTGCGTTCAGCCATAAAGTCCAGTCGTGTTTTGGTTTCATTCTTCAGATACGTATTGAGTGCTTTTTTATCGGTGCGGGACTGACGCAGTTTCTGCTGATTCCAGGCTTTATTAAGATTCAGCAGGAATAAACGCTTTGTATCTGGTGCATCGTCCCATAAATCGATCGCCGCTCGCAGGGCTAAATTGCGCTCAGAATGACTCAGTGGCGTGAGCCAGGTCGTTAATCCGGGCGTGGATAGACTCATATAGAGTCCGCCGAGATTACCGGCTTTCTCCTGCTGAACTTTTTGCAGGTTGTTCCAGGCCCATAATACTGCGTCTTCTTCATCTGGCAGCCATTTTAACGGTAGCGGTTTACTGTATATGATTTTCCACCGGTCTTTGAGTTTTTCCATCACCTGTTTCTTAAGGTGATTCACTGGGGGTGTGGAAATGTATATGTTGTCAAAGAAGGCGATGAGAATATGCATTCTCTCCTGATGACTTGCCGGGGATAAACTCAGGTTTATTCGCTGATACCAGTTTTTCCCGAATTCAGCATTTGCTGGCGGGCCAATGCCAAACTCATAATCCCCGGCCTTACAGAGATACGCCCATAGCCAGAACGTGGCCCGCTCATTCTGACGAAGCCAGTCAAAACAATCCAGTGGAAGCACATTTTCATCACGGGCTATTTCCATTTCAGACAGCAGTCCTGCCTGCTGGTTTTTATCCGGGATGGCCTGATTAATTAGCTGGTTTAACGCCTGTCGGCAGCTTTCTGCATCCTGCCTGGGAACATTGTTGGTGTTAATTTTGTTGCTGGCATTCAACCATCCGGCATAAAACGCGCAAACTCTCAGGTCCCGACTCGTTATGAGTCCTCGCCTGCCATCATCATAATTTACAGCCATTATCCAATACCTCATAAACTAAACTACACAGTAGTAGTTGTTGTAGTGATTATCGTGGTTACACAGTAGCATGATGATGGTTTTATCGTCACTGAAAAATACATCTGGTAGTCATCGTGAAGTGATATGCTGGTTTGATGCGGGTTGGTTAATGGTTTTACTACGTTGCTATCGTCGTTGTTTTTAATGTTTTATCTCTTTTCTGTCTCTGTTTTTCTGTCTTTTTCATGCTTACATAGCTATCTGCAGGTTTATCTATTCTCCTGTTCATCTTCCTGCACGCTATCGTTTTCACCTCCATCAGTGATGTCTGTTTTAACTCAGGACGTATTGACGGCATCACACAGGATTCACCCTTCGTATTTATAATTTGTGGCTCAGTAGCAGGAGTGAGGGCTTCTTTGGAGCAGGGTATTAACAGGTTGAGGTCATGTGATGTCTCGGTTTTTTTTATTCTTCTTGTTGAAGAGATAATTCCAGAGTGAATGTAACATCGCTTTTATCTCGTGTGGCCACCGCCTGGTGCCGCTGGCTCTGGTATTACTGTCAGGTGTAGTGTGTTGGATTGGTATTAATATATTAAAGAAGAGATTATTATCTTAAGGATTAACTTCAAAGGTTACTTAAGGGTAAGAGGTAAGTAATGCTGTTTAGTCGATATACTGTCTGAGAGAAGATGGTAACGATTACCGATGTTGAAAGGTACTGAATCAGTGAACAGTCTTAATCGTGGGAGCACTTATGATGACTGTAACTGAGTCGGGAAGCGTTAAAGGTGTAAGGATTATAAAGTGAGAATAACGACGTGATAACAGCATTGTCGTTTATTCGATGTCTGTGGTAGCGGGGTATTCCAATACGTTAGCAGGCAATCATCAGACCGGGAGATATTGTCACTGGTGCGTAAACCTTCATTAAGCAGGATATGGCGGTTATCAGATGAGTCCGTGTATGTGCTGGCAGTTAACCCGCACTCAGTATCTGGTGAGCGTTATTAACGTTATTAGCGCTATCCGGCAGGCATAACGTTCTTCTACCCTGGCTGACTATGGCCGGTAATACGTTCATCAGTAATCACTGAGTGGACTGTGCTAATCATTGTGGTGCGTATCCGGATATTGTTTACGTCAGTTAACTATACAGTAGAGGCTGTAGCCTGTAACGGGAGTAATAGCCCGGGCTGGTACTCCTGACTTAATTAATTCGCCAAAGGGAATGCCTGCAGTGAATTATTAAAAATGGCTGACGGGTATCTTTACGAAGAATAACTAACGCACTGATTTTGCGTTATTGGCTAAAACGACGGAGTCTTATGATTATGTATGTCTTTGAGGCTTTCTGTAAGGCTATATAACCGTATTGAATAACACGGTAGTGGAAATCTGTAGATAGAATGAATACGTCGCTCCTGATGCGTTACAGCGCGTTTAAACTGATGCTGGTTGCTACTGCGTTTCGTATTGTTCGGGTAATTTACCTGGTACTGAATCAGCTAAGGACAAAACCATTTCATGAAAGCAAATGTAGAGTATGAATTTCATCATTTCGGTATACCGGTTCAGGACGGTGACACCGCAGGCAAGTTCAGTGCGAAAGCCGGGATGTATACCACCGATAATCCAGGTAAGTTTCGGGTGCAGTGGCATCGCTTTACCGATGACTCACCCCTGCATCCGTTACTGAAAACGGTTCCGCATGTGGCGTTTAAGGTCAACAGTCTGGCTGAGGCGATTGCGGGTGAAACAGTTATTCTGGGGCCTTATGAACCTATCGACGATTATCAGGTGGCGGTCATCGATGATTGCGGTGTGCCCATTGAGCTGATTGAAACCTCGCTCAGCGATGAGGAACTGTGGGCGCGGGCAGCCTCCGGTCAGGGGAGTCTGTACCGAAAGCCAGAAATGCAATAGGGTGAAAATAACGATGGATGAACAGTGGCCAGGTAATCATCCATCGTTTCTGGAGGCGCACCGTTTGTCCTGGGGATCAGGATTATGCAGTGTGCCTCTCCAGGTTATCGTTGCCTGCTAACCTTCAGACCGGCGTTTTGGTATGAGCCGGGCTGGCCTTTGTCACTGGATCATGTCACGTATCCTGCGCATCCAGCCGATCACTTCACCTTCCGGATCGCGTTCATGGATACGTGCTGCTGTCATTAAGGGAAATGCCCGCTCTGCGAGACGGGCTTTGGCGGCGTTATCTTTCATCACGCCATCAAATCGCTGAGCCAGTGAATACGCTTCCGCAAACACTTTAGGGGTAGCCTTACCGCCGACAGGATGGTCGGTGACGTCGATCATCACACCAAAGGCTTCGTGAATGGCATCGGGATGAAGATAGCTTTCGACCTCGTGTTTTAGCGTCTGAGCCGCCCAGCATCCGTTGGCTCGTGCATTAACGGCATTCACCGCGTCAGCATAAGCAGGCACATCACGGTCGTAGATATGAATCTCCCTGCGGTTAAGGGCACGAAGATAATTTTCATTGACCCAGTGCTTGAGCGTTCCGCCACCCAGTACGATAAACGCCACACGTTCGTCATTCTCCAGGTCAGGAAGGGTGTTGTCTTCTGCATGCAGCGCTTTACTGAGAGCCTTAAAGGCAGCGACATCGGTCGGCCCTTCCACGCAGAACAGCAGTCTGACCCGGTTGTCTGGTGTGACGCCCAGCGTATCCGTGACGATGCCGAAAACATCAGCGCCAGCCTGAATGGTTGGTTGACCCGTTTCAGCATTACGGGAAACAAAGCGAATACTGTCACCCGGTAGCTCTGCAGCAAAGCCCGGACTGTGCGTGGTAAGGATAACCTGGCAGCCGGTTTCGAGAGACAGGGATTTAAATGACTCAATCAGGATCCGCTGGTAATTAGGGTGCTGTGAAGTTTCGGGCTCTTCAATGGCGTAGATGATACTGCGGCGATTGCTGGACTTAAGTCGTCGTTCTGCTTCGGCCTTAAAAAAGCTCACCAGCACCAGACGACGGACGCCGCTGCCACGTTTATTCAGCGGGATCCCTCCGTCAGTGTTGAGACCAACGGAGAACAGCCCCTGCCATTTTGCCGGAGTGGGAGGTGTAAACTCGGGAGTAAGTTCTCTCGCCAGGCCGGGTTCAATGGTTTTCAGCGCCTCATGTGTGTTTCGGGCAATCTCTTCAGCCTTTTGCTGGACACGCAACTGGATCCTGGCAATGTCGTCCTGGACTTCGGCCAGTGCAGCCGTAATGGCGGCTTTCATCGGGCTTTGTACTTCATCGTCGGAATCCCTGCTGCTTCTGTCGCTCTGGAAAAGAGCAAACATGGGCAACCAGCTCTCGATTTGGTCCCAGATGCGTTTTGTGTCTTCTTTGGCTTTGCTTATGAGGAGTCCTGTTTCTGTCAGTTGCAGATCTGATGATGCCGCCCATATGGCTTTTCGCATCCCGGGATTCCCCTTAAGCGAAACATCGAGTCCCAGTTCTTTCACCCTGGCCTGAAGCTCTTTTTCCTTCAGTTCCAGGAGATTCTGAAAACCGGCAGCAGCAGGGTGGTTTGCAATGACAAAAATCTCTGCGGTCGGTTTTTTGTTACTGCAGTTAAAGATCTTGCGGATTTTCAGTGAGCCGGTCCCCGTCAGCAGAAACTCTTCCTGGAGCGTGGTTTCCGCGCCGGAATCCAGCGTGAGGGAAGGGGGAAGATCGATAAACTCGCAGGTGATCTCCACATTGTCCTGTCCGCTGTGAATACAGGCATCGCCTTTTTCGATTGATACCACGCTGTTGTTGAAGAAGATCTCCAGCGCTTCAAGGATCGTCGATTTGCCAATGTCGTTGCGTCCGACAAAGGTTGTCAGGTCATCAAACTCCACACTTACTTCCTGTGCATAACAGCGAAAATTTTTAACTGCCACACTTTTCAGTCGCATGTCTTTTCCCTTTTGCTGAAACAGCTCAGTTGAACTGCCCGTTATTTTACCGGGCAGATGAACATTTTTATTGACGGCTGTTTGATTTATCTCCGGATTTAAGCGAACAGTACCGTGAAGGGTGACGATATTTTCATGTGGTACACGGCAATCTGGTCCGGTACTACGATGGCAGGCTTCCCGAAAAGTATTTTTTAACGGCACCGGTAATGGTTATGAACGATAACCCACCGGAGTCCATTTTAATGAGTTACACATACGACCCTTTCTGGCAGCAACGCATCGCCGATACCTTCAGTTGTGCACTTAACGCTTACACCCGATTACTGGCCCTGCGTGTTGACCTCCGTCTGCCGGATACGCCAGCGGCCACCGATGCGGCCGTTATCTCCCGTTTCACCGATTCCCTGAAAGCCCGGATTGATGCCCTTCAGGCGCGGCAACGTCGCGAGGGCAAACGCGTCTGGCCGACCACGCTACGTTTTGTCTGGGCGCGGGAGTTTGGTGAAATCAAAGGGAAGAAGCATTACCACGCGGTGCTGTTGCTGAACCGCGATACGTGGTGCGGACCGGGAGATTACAAAGACCCGGATTCGCTTGCAGGTATGATTAAACAGGCGTGGTGCAGTGCCCTGAAGGTGGATGCACAGGCGCATGCCGTTCTGGCCCGCTTCCCTAAGAGCCCGGTGTCCTGGCTGACGCGTGGTAATACCACAGAGCTTCAACAGGCGCTGGCGCAGGCCGCTTATCTTGCCAAACGCGAAACCAAAGTCACCGGTGATGGTGAACGTAATTTCGGTTGCAGCCGCGGCTGAGCCAGGCATACATCGATTCACCAGGCCTGACCGTACGGGCCGGGTAATTTTTTACAACGTTCCCCTATCCTCTGAGGCGAACCGGTAACCCCATGATTCAACCTCCACCGGACGTCTCCCGATAGCCATATCCTCAGAGGGAGAAAAATACCATGACCACGTTGAATACGAATATTAATGCCAGCCCTGACACACTGCTTTCAGCTCAGGACCCGCTTATCGACATGACCTTTATCACCACGTTTACCGGGATGACCGACAAATGGTTTTACAAACTGATTGGCGACGGGTTGTTTCCGAAACCCATCAAGCTGGGGCGCAGCTCCCGCTGGCGCAGAAGCGAGGTGGAAGCCTGGATGCAGCAGCGTATTGCTGATTCCCGTGGCGTCTGAGCAGGGAGGATATCTGAATGGAAAAACGACGCCGCACTCAGCCACAGGCCATCCCGGTTCGCTGGACGTGTCCCCGTTGCCGGCGACAGTACTGTGGCGCCAGACCCTGTCCCGTTTGTTTCAGACCCACCGACGCACCTGCGCAACCGTAACCTTTCTGTATTCCGGTGCCGACCACCAACCGTACCGACCCGCTAACGCATAACTGAACCGCCATTCACCCTGCCACGCTGCCCGTACCGGGACGGCTGACGCCTGCGTGTCGTCTGGCGGTAAGGAGAGTACCACTATGTATGCAAAATCGTTTATGGCTCTGGACGGCAACGGCCGTCTCACGGGAGCCATAACCGCGCAGACCGCGCCGTATGACCGCTACAGCTGCCATCTGTGTGCCAGTGCCCTGCAGTACCATCCTGAATACGACACCGAACGTCCGTGGTTTGAACATCATGCAGCAAAGCTTTCGGAGAACGGTCGACAGCACTGCCCGTATGTAAAGCCCGGGGTGAGGGAGACCCGCCATATCCGGCAACTGCAGTCTTATGTACCGGAAGCCCGTCCCCTGGTTTTCTACGCAGACTGGCACTGTCACGGCTGCGGCAGTGATTACCACGGTGAGCGCTACTGCCTCACCTGCCGGACGGGCGAGCACAGTGATGTGCGTGCTGATACCAACCGGATAGAGGAAGTGACGGCATGCGCATGCTGAAATGTTATCTGGCCAATGACCGCGAAGGCCACTTCGCGACAGCCGGGGAGGCCGTGAGTGCGCCGGGGCAGATATGGAGCTGCGCGTCCTGCGGCTGTCGACTGGTGCTCCATGCGGGGACATACGGGGAGCCGCCGTGGTTTGAACATGACCAGCAGAGCGTGGCCCGGCATGTGCTGATGGCCTGCGCCCACCTTGACCCGGAAGTGAAAACCGAAGCCCGGCACCGAAAGCTGCGCAGTCTCATCAACGGGCTGGAAGCGACGGTAATGGTGCTCTCCTGGTACTGCGTGTGGTGCGGCGACCATTACCAGGGCGTGAAGCACTGTCCCCGGTGTCTGACTGGTATCTACAGCATCGAAGAAGCGCACTGGCAGAGAAACTACTGCTGCAGTACCAGATAGTTCCCCGTCTTTATGAACCAGATACCGCCGTAGAGGCGGTGTCCTCCCTGATTTAACCTAAAGAGAGTCTGCATTATGAATCATTCTTACATACGGGCGTCTGATGCTGTCAGCGCGGATGCCGTCAGCACGCGTGCATTTCTGCAACAGGCCGTTGACCATTACCCGCGACTGGCGGCATTCAGCTTTACGCTGGCGCTACCGTATCGTGAAGCCATGAGCGAATACCGGTCATTGATTCTGCGTTTTCACTCTGAAGTCTGGCAGCGCACCGGCGAATATTCGCGCCAGCGTCAGCAGGCACGACATCGTTCACTCCCGACGCTGTTACGCTGGATATGGGAGACGGCCAGCGCACCGGAGTGCAAAATGGTGCTGCTGCTCAATCTCGATACGCTGGGTACAGGGCGAAACCTGCAACTGACCGACAGTGCGCCTCCGGGGCTTAACGCCATCATCGCCGACGCATGGCAAAAGGTGACCGGTACCGCCTGCACTGACGGCGTAACGAGTATGACGCAGATCATTATTAACCGCGTCGCTCAGGGAGTCTTCGCAACACCCTTTAACCAGCTTACCGTGCATGTTAAGGCCATGTCAGAGCCAATAGCAACGGCCAGAACGGGGATGATTTGTCCGTGAAAGTAATAGCTTCTCTAATTAATGGGGGAGTTATCCAGGTCTTCCCCGGTGTCTGCAGCGCCGATATAATCCCTGAATGAAAAAAGCTCACGATACCTTACCCCCGGAACAAACCGTCACAGCACTTGCGCATTTCGCCTGGTGCGCCCTTGTCGCCTTACGTACCGCTCAGCAGGATGGTCAGGCATTGTCGCCACTCAGCACGCATGCATTTATACTGCGCTGGTTAACGGTGGCGTATAAGCAAAAACGGTTTCCACGTGCAATCGCATCTGATATTGAGGGATTGCTGACGCTGGGGCGTAACAAAGGCCTTGCCGCCAGCTTATTCAGTCGTCTGGAATATCTGTGGTCTTCGTGCACCGGACCGGTGTCAGCGCAGTCGGATTTGTATCGGCTGACGTACGCAATTGAACAGCTTAAATCGCGGGGCTGGGTCAATGCAGCGGTGAGTGACAGGGACTGGGACAATGAAACGCTTCTGGTCCTGGAATACAGCGATGCGAATGCACTGCTGGTAAGGAAGTCGGCACTGACCTGCGGATTTTCGGATGGAGGGAAACTCGTTGCGCCGGTTGAGTTTCTTGTGAATGGCGACTTGTCAGCCTGTATGGCTGTTTTTGCGGCTCATACACTGTCGGCTGTCATGCTGGAGTCGAATCGGATCGTGTTACAACCTTGAGCAGTAAAACAACCGTTCTCAACCCGCAGCAAAGCTCATCACTGTCCACGTCTGTCTTTCTGTAAACCGAACGGGTGTTGTTCCTGGTCGCGCTAATGCACCGGCGGCTGAGATATTCATATCGCTGGTACAGGTATGAGATATGCGTAAAGTCCGGGCGTTGCAATTCCTTTAATCTGAAAAAAATAAATAAGCCCGGTTTACGTGAATAATAAGAAATGATGGAAACCTGAAACTGTCGCCAGTTTTTCACATGCTCAGTCACGTCCAGCTTCTCAATTTCTGATAAAAGTACAAAATCAGATATTTCACGTGACTGGTGATATTTTGTACAAATATACACCCTAAGCCAAATTGATCATTTTCTGTACATCCTTATCCCGCGGGGCCTGAAGGGTTATGGTGGAAAATTCTTATAAATCAGAAAGATGATATTTTTTTGTTAAAAGCCAGGAGTGTAAATCTTTGTTACATTTTTTCATTTTCGATCTGGCAGGGAACGTTCCCAAACTCCAGCCATTGGGCCTTATCCGAAATTTTTCATTTCAGACAAATACCCAGAAAATACAGTGTCGACATGCTGGTGGATGGAATGCGCCCGCTTTTTTTGGTTCCGGGATTTTTATTTACGTCGGATGACGCGAACCGGAAAGTTGTTCTGGCTGGGTAATTTTTTCTTATTTATTTTTCACTGGCATTGACCGTTTCTATCACTCCATAGAACAGGGACAGCCATGTCTAATTCTTCCTTTCAGTCCGAAATCCCTAAAGCGCGTATTAATTTAAAACTTGATTTGCATACCGGTGGTGCGAGCAAGAAAACGGAGCTCCCCCTGAAATTGCTCGTGGCGGGCGACTTCAGTAATGGTCAGGAGTCTGCCCCTTGTCTGAGCGCAAAAAAGTTGATTTGAATAAAAATAATTGTGATTCTGTCATTTCTGAATATTCCCCAAAAGTCAATCTTACCGTTAAAAACACGCTTGCTGATGATGGCAGTGAAGACAACATCAGTCTGACCTTCCGGAGCATGAAGGACTACCAGCGTCGGTGAGACATCCGCGTCATACAACTCTTTGAACGCAGCCACTATCTCACGGGTGGTCATCCCTTTGGCGTACAGTGACAGGATTTGGTTATCCATCCCGGTGATCCGGGTCTGGTTTTTCTTCACCAGTTGGGGCTCGAAGGAGCCGTCACGATCGCACGGCGTACGCAGTTCCAGCGGGCCATCGCCGGTGGTAACGGTTTTTGTGAAATAGCCGTTGCGGGAGTTGGCACCCGGTTTAGACTGATGTTTACCGTAGCCGAGGTGATGGAGCATTTCGGCGTTGAGGCGGCGCTCAACGCTGATTTTTTTCAGCAGGCGATCGAACTGGGTGAGATCGTCAGGGGTTTTGAGATTTTTGGTCAGTTCGTTAGCCAGAGCCTACAACTGTTTTTCGTCCATAAAGTAACCTGCTTTTGATGTTGAATTGAACATATCAAAATCAGGCAATTACACAAACTTGTGTACAGGCTCCATACAGCTAACCCGGCCCGTCACATCGTAATGTCAACCCGTAATGCATAACATCATGCAGCGTTCCATTAATGAGTCGGGAATCATATTCAACCTTCTTGAATCGCCACGGGTAATCTAGACACTTCCGAGCCGTTGATGGACTGACCCCACCCCGGTAGACGATCCTGCCCTATAGTAACGAGCGCATGGCAGACATGTCCCCGTTCTGGATGCTAAATGTTCTGAACAGCGCCGAACTGGTACTGGGGCAGTATCAGCGCCTGCAGCACAGCCCGCCAAGTACTGTGGTTCCGACCTTAATGGGGGCCGCCAGCTGTCAGTAAAGGTCAGTGTCTGACCCCGGAGACACGCGGACAGCCAAGCACCTACCAATCATCTGCTGGTCCCCCGCTATCAAATCAGCCAGTTGCGTAAAGAAATGCGGCATGTTGTGCCGCTGGTTCTGAATGGTCAGGTTGGCAGCGCGATGACGAATGACATGCTGCCGCAGGCGGCTATCCCGGGAGAAGGGGGAAGGTCTGGCGTGAGTCTTCAGCGGTGAGCTCAATTGCTGCATGGGTCACTACCTTCGCCATATCTTGAGCATACTACCGGAGTAGTCCAGCAACAAAGTGGCCGAACTACTTCCATGGAACGTGGTTCTTCCCGATAAATAATCGTCAATACGGCGCTCGTTTAACGCTTACACATTAAATATTAATTAAGCCTGATTGGATGTTTTTCATTTTTTTTAATTGGTGTGCTTGACCTTCCAGTAACATCAACCTTTAGCCTTGTAAGAAATTGCTACAGCGCCGTTTTCGGATGGGCCGGGGCTGCCTGTGGCATATGAAAGGATCACTGTTATGAAAATGAAAATTGGGGTTCTGATTGTGTCGGCCGCAATCATCGCCACTGCCGGGATTGCGTTTGCCCGGGATAGTGGCGGCAACGATGAGCCGGCCGCAGCGGCCGCACCTATGGCTCCCCAGGTTCCCGTAGCCGAAGTGCTCTCGCGTCAGATAGTCCCTTCGGCAGAGTTTACCGGTTCATTGGCGGCCCCAAAAACCGTAGAGCTACGCCCACGCGTTGGCGGTGCTATCGACGCTGTCAGCGTACCTGAAGGCAGCATAGTACGTCAGGGGCAGTTGCTGTTCCAAATTGATCCTCGTCCATTCCAGGTGGCTCTTAACAGCGCGCAAGCACGACTCAAGCAGGCAGAAGCGCTGGCTATCCAGGCCAATCGCGATTTTGAGCGAGTTGGCCGGCTGGTGAACAATGGCGCGGTATCCCGGAAAGATTACGATGACGCAACTTCTACACGTCATGCTCGTCAGGCTGAGGTGCAAGCTGCAAAGGCCGCGGTTGCGGCGGCGACACTGGACTTGTCTTATTCGCGCGTGGCGGCACCGATTACCGGCCGTGTGGATCGCATGCTGGTGACCGAGGGAAATCTGGTCAGCGGCGGTGGTACGGGATCTGCGACGCTATTGACAACGATTGTTTCCGTCAATCCGCTATACGCTTACTTTGATATTGACGAGGCGACGTTCCTTAATTCGGTCAGCAAGGCACGTCCTGACGCCGCAAATAAGGTTGAAGAGCGTTTACCTGTACATGTTGGGCTGGCGACAGAAAAAGGTTTCCCGCATCAGGGAACGCTCGATTTTGTCGGGAATCAGATCGACCGTAGTACCGGTACTGTCAGGGTACGTGCCGTAATCCCTAACGAAGATGGGAAACTGACGCCAGGCGCCTTTGCCCGCGTGCAGCTGGCCACCGGTGCAGCACATCAGGCGATTCTGATTGACGATCAGGCGATAGGGAGCGATCAGGGACGCAACTATGTCCTGGTGGTGGGTGCGGATAATAAGGCGCAGTATCGCCCGATTGAGCTGGGCGCGGTGGTTGATGGTTTGCGCGTGGTCAAGAGTGGCCTGAAAGCCGGTGAGAACATTATTATCAAGGGGCTGGTGCGTCCCGGTATGGCGGTGACGCCGCGTTTGACCCCGATGCAGGCTTCTGGCGCGTCGGTTAGCGAGGGGGAAAAAGCCGGCTCCGTTGAAGGGGGAGGCCAATAATGAAATTCCCACACTTCTTCATCCAGCGGCCTATTTTCGCGATTGTGTTATCGGTGTTTATGCTGATAGCTGGCGCTCTGGCTTTCTTTCAGCTTCCGCTGAGTGAATACCCATCGGTAACACCGCCTACCGTGCAGGTTTCGGCAAGCTACCCTGGTGCTAACCCTAAAGTGATTGCTGACACCGTTGCTGCTCCACTGGAACAGGCAATCAACGGGGTGGAAGGCATGTTGTACATGAGTTCCCAGATGTCTGCCGACGGTCGAATGGTATTGACGATTTCATTCCGGCAGGGAACCGACCCCGATATTGCGCAGATTCAGGTGCAGAACCGGGTTTCTCGGGCCTTGCCGCGCTTGCCGCCTGAGGTGCAGCAGATCGGTGTCGTGACGGAGAAAACGTCACCGGATATCCTCATGGTTGTGCATATATTTGCGCAGGGCGATCGCTACGATCCGCTTTATGTTTCCAACTATGCCATGTTGAACGTGCGTGATGAGCTATCACGCTTGCCAGGTATTGCCAGCGTCACGCTTGGAGGCGAGGGTGAATACGCGATGCGTGTCTGGCTGGATCCGACCAAAGTCGCTTCCCGTGGTTTAACGGCCAGTGATGTGACTGCTGCAATTCGTGAGCAGAATGTCCAGGTCGCGGCCGGTTCTGTCGGTCAACAGCCGAACAGCTCTTCTGCCTTTGAAGTCAGTATCAATGCCCAGGGGCGTCTGACCACCGTTGAGCAGTTTGGCGATATTGTGATCAAAGCTGGCGCTGATGGCCAGGTTACCCGCCTGCGCGATGTTGCGCGTCTGGAGTTGGGATCGGACAACTATTCCCTGCGCAGCCTGCTGGATGATAAAAATGCCGTGGGTATGCACATCGTTATGACGCCTGGCGCCAATGCGCTGGACGTCTCTGCCTCGGTTCGGGCGACGATGGCGAGGTTGCAGGCCAACTTCCCGGAAGGTATCGAATATCGTATCGCTTATGACCCGACAGTGTTTGTCAGCGCCTCGTTGAAATCAGTGGCAATGACGTTGCTGGAGGCAACGGTGTTGGTGGTACTGGTGGTGATGCTGTTCCTGCAAACCTGGCGGGCTTCTATCATCCCTCTGGTCGCGGTACCTATTTCGTTGGTCGGTACTTTCGCCCTCATGTATTTGTTCGGCTTTTCGCTCAACACGCTGTCGTTGTTTGGTCTGGTGTTATCGATAGGTATCGTTGTCGATGATGCCATTGTGGTGGTTGAAAACGTCGAACGACATATTGCGCAGGGCCGTTCTCCGAAAGAAGCGGCAAGAAGGGCCATGGACGAGGTTACCGGCCCTATTTTAGCCATTACTTCCGTTTTGGCAGCTGTGTTTATTCCTTCAGCGTTCCTGTCAGGATTGCAGGGGGAATTCTATCGCCAGTTCGCGCTGACCATCGCCATTTCGACGATCTTATCTGCGATCAACTCGTTGACGTTATCGCCGGCTCTGGCATCAGTGCTGCTTAGACCTCATCAGGATATGGCGCAGGCCGACAGGTTGACGCGCGTCATGGATCGCGTATTCGGTGGTTTCTTCCGTCGCTTTAACGCTTTCTTCGATAGATTGTCGAACAACTACGTTGGTGCAGTCCGCCGGGCCGTACGCGGTAGTATCATCGTGCTGGTGCTGTATGCCGGTTTCCTGGGCCTGACATTGTTGGGGTTCCAGCAGGTTCCTAACGGTTTTGTGCCCGCTCAGGATAAATACTATCTGGTTGGGATTGCTCAATTACCTTCCGGCGCTTCGTTGGATCGCACGGAAGCCGTAGTGAAAGAAATGTCCAGAATTGCGCTGGCAGAACCTGGAGTGGAAAGCGTCGTGGCGTTTCCTGGGTTGTCGGTAAACGGCCCAAACATGCCTAACTCCGCATTGATGTTTACAATGCTGAAGCCCTTCAGTGAACGTAAGGACCCTTCGCTGTCCGCAGCAGCTATTGCCGGTAGTCTGATGGGGAAATTTAGCCAGATACCTGACGGCTTTGTTGGGATCTTCCCCCCACCACCGGTACCGGGGCTGGGCAGTATGGGAGGATTTAAACTCCAGATCGAAGACCGGGCAGGGCTTGGCTTTGAAGAACTGACCCGTGTTCAAGGGATGGTCATGGCTAAGGCCATGCAGGCCCCTGAACTGGCAGGGATGATGGCCAGTTTCCAGACTAACGCACCTCAGTTGCAGGTTGATATCGACCGCGTGAAAGCCAAGTCTCAGGGCGTCGCACTGACCGATATCTTTGATACATTACAGGTGAATCTGGGGTCGCTGTATGTGAATGACTTTAACCGCTTCGGTCGTACGTATCGGGTGATCACTCAGGCAGATGCGCAATTCCGTATGCAGCCTGAAGATATCGGGTTGCTTAAAGTGCGTAATGCCACGGGTGAAATGATCCCACTGGGAACGCTGGTGAACATTACCCGTACCTCTGGACCAGACCGTGTTATGCGTTACAACGGTTATCCGTCGGCAGATATTACGGGTGGCCCAGCTCCAGGCTACTCCTCCGGACAGGCAACGGCAGCTATTGAGAAGATCGTTAGTGAAACGCTGCCTGAGGGGATGACATTCGAATGGACCGATCTGACTTACCAGGAGAAGCAGGCTGGCAACTCGGCGCTGTATATCTTCCCGTTGGCGGTATTCCTGGCGTTCCTGATCCTGGCCGCACAATACAACAGCTGGTCACTGCCGTTTGCGGTGCTATTAATTGCCCCAATGGCATTACTTTCCGCGATCGCCGGGGTTTGGCTATCGAATGGAGATAACAACATCTTCACGCAGATTGGTTTTGTGGTTCTGGTGGGCCTGGCGGCGAAAAACGCAATCCTGATAGTCGAGTTCGCTCGTGCCAGAGAGAGTGAAGGCGTCGATCCTCTGGCTGCCGTCCTGGAGGCCGCTCGCCTGCGTCTGCGCCCGATACTGATGACTTCGTTGGCATTTATTGCGGGGGTTGTGCCTTTGGTGATCGCGAGCGGTGCCGGTGCGGAAATGCGTCATGCCATGGGGATTGCCGTGTTTGCCGGGATGCTGGGGGTGACGCTGTTCGGACTCTTGTTGACGCCAGTGTTCTATGTCGTGGTACGTAAGCTGGTTATTCGCCGGGAAATCAAGCAGGCACAGCGGGCAATCAGTGATTCACGACCATGACGGGCGGAGCGAGAATAATGAAAGCAGAGTATGAAATGAACCATCGTATTAATAAACTCCAGGTGCTGGTGATGGCGGTGGTATTGGCCGGTTGTACTATGGCGCCGGACTACGAACGGCCTTCTGCACCAACGAGCTCGAGCTATCCTTCGGGAGCGGCTTATGCTCAGGGCACGGTTTCACGGGTTCAGACTGCCGTGGCTGATATCGGTTGGCACGATTTTTATCGTGATCCGTTGTTGCAGCAATTACTTGAGGTCGCGTTGGCAAACAACCGCGATCTGCGCAAGTCGGTGCTGGATGTTGAGGCCGCGCGGGCCCAGTACCGGATCCGTCGTGCCGATATGTTGCCAACACTGAATGTGGATGCGGGCTCTGCTATGCAGCGTCTGCCCGCAGATGTCAGCCCGAGTGGTTCAACTCAGATAACGCGGAGTTATGACGTTAATGGTGCAGTGTCAGCCTGGGAACTGGATTTGTGGGGACGGGTTCGTAGCCTCAGCGATCGGGCGCTGGCAACTTACCTGGCGTTGGATGAAACACGGATTGCGGCAAGGCTGAGCCTGCTCGCTGAGGTGACAAACGCTTATCTGACGTTGCGTGCGGATCAGGAGTTGCTGCAACTGGCTCACGATACGCTGACCACGCAAAAGAGGACTTACGCATTGACCCAGGCGCTGTTTGATGCGGGTAATGCAACGCAAATCGATTTGCGGCGTGCAGATATTGCGTTGCGTACTGCGGAAGTCAGTCAGGCGGCTTATACGAGGGTGGCGGCGCAGGATCGCAATGCACTGGTTCTGCTTTTAGGGCAGCCATTGACGGCCGAACTCTCGGCCAGCCTGGATAAAGCGAATACCTTGCCCGATGACATCATCCCTTCAGCGTTGCCGGCGGGCTTGCCGGCCGAATTGATGGTGCGTCGTCCGGATGTCCGTGCGGCAGAGCAGCAACTGCGTGCAGCTAATGCCAATATCGGGGCCGCTCGCGCGGCATTCTTCCCGGCAATCAGTTTGACAGGATCGGCTGGTACGGCCAGTTCGAGTCTGGACGGGTTGTTCGATCCGGGGTCAGCGGCCTGGAGTTTTGTTCCGCAAATCTCGTTGCCTATTTTCCGGGGGGGCGCGCTGCGCGCCAATCTGGACCTGGCCCAGGTACAAAAGCGCATCGAAATTGCGAATTACGAGAAGGCGATTCAAGTTGCTTTCCGCGAGGTGGCTGATGGCCTGGCGGGCAGACAAACCCTGGATGATCAATTCCGTTCAGAACAATTGTTGGTGCAGGCCAGCCAGGCTAACTATGAATTGGCCTCACAGCGCTTCCGGGCCGGTATTGACGATAATCTGGCGGAGCTTGACGCACAACGAGCTCTGTTCAGTGCGCAACAAACTCTGGTTCAAACCCGACTGGCGCGAATGAGCAATTTGGTCAATTTGTATAAAGCGCTAGGGGGCGGATGGACAGAAAGCTCTCCGGCTAAGCCATAACTCTCCGGGCAGGTTAACGCCACTGTCTGGCGATAAGGTCGGCAATACGTGGGTGGAGGGATAAAACCGCCCGCGTATTGCATTGTCGTAGGGATAAGGGGTTACGGCGCGGCAACCACTTCTTTTACTGCGAGGACTGCTACGTCTTCGTCTTGTTGCCCGACAGCCGGCAGAAAGCACAACTGAACGGTTTACTTGAAATACTTTGGGGCAGTATATATCCCCACCTCAGGTGAAACGCTTAGTCAGAGAATATAAGCACGAAAATTTTTGGCGATAGGGCTTGACCTTACAACGGTGGCAAGTTCTATCATTGAAGTTACTACAACTAAATAGGATATATATATGCAATTACATCTAGAAAATATGACATGCGGCGGATGTGCCCGGACAGTGACTAAAGTGATTCAAAATATTGATCCTGAAGCAAGTATCATAACTGATCCACCGACTCGTAAGATCGAAGTGAAAACTTCTTTATCTACTGAACAAGTTGCTAATGCTTTACGTGAGGCAGGTTTTCCTCCGAGAGAGTAGTTAACTAAAAATGGTTACCTCCCCGCTGTGGTAACCATTTTTTATCATGTATCCTTACGGTTAGAAGTATTTCTGTTATTATTATGCACCATGGTGGGGTGTTTAGATGTCTTGAGTTGTAGTTTTGATTTAATATGTCTATTACTTAACTCACTAATTTTTTCTCTATGTTAAATGTATTGTGTTCAATATTTATGTGTGATTTACTAAATCATCGGTTTTTTCTTTTAAGGCCTCATTAATGTATCATGTGACGTCAAGTATTTGTGGAGGGGGTATTTGGTTTTTTTTAAATATATTAAGAACAGGGTGGTATGCCAAATTTATCATCATAAAAAGTAAGAAGAGCGAAGTATACGTAAACCAAACGCTGTAAGTTTAAGCATGCCATTTTTGTTCCATGCACTTCTTGATAGCTCCGGGTTTTCAGTCATCAGCCGATACCTCTTCCTGTATCAGGTTATTCAGAGATTCATGAGGCCGCTCGTTATTGTATTACCTCAGCCAGCATAATGTAATTCTCCCGTACCTCATTCTGAGTTCTAAATAGATTAAAATCCAGTATTTATGTCCGATAGCGGCGGTTAAACAGCTCTGCTTTGCATTAGTAACCCGCGTCCCCGGTGGGCATTGATACGATATGCTTCCTGCGGAGAATGCACCGACTGGTATTTCTGTGCCGGCCTTAGAACTTTTGCTTCAGCATCTCCTGAAGCATCTCCTTGTCCACACTCAGGCCAGCCACCTGTTTCTTCAGTCGCTGATTTTCATCCTCCTGCTGCCGCATGTGATTCAGTTCTGAATGAGAAATATCGCCTTATTCCTTACGGTATGTAATGGGATTGTCAGGGCATCGTACAATAGCGTGTTCGACAGCGTGATGAACTACTGTCCAGAAGAGCTTGACCGTACGCTCGATATAATTCTCGATAGCGTGGAGGCTCATATAAAGGTCTATGTGTCGGTCAAGAATCTTGATGCCAGTATGGTGGTAAAAGTACTCAATGAAGTAATGTCAGAAAATATTATTGCCATCTAAAAATCAAAGAGACTGATATATCAGTCTTAAAATAATAGTCAGTTAGAGACTCAACGGACGGAACAAATTAGCTGGCAGTGCGTACTATATCCATACTATTATGGGATGACGATATTCAATTTATGTCAAACTTTTCAAGTCTTCACTCGTCAATTCTGGTCACGCAGGGATTCGGCCCATTCAACATGTGATGTCGTGGTTTTTCTGATATTTTCGTGGTCATTGTTTATGGGGGCAGAAGAACCACGGCGGGAATATAGTCCGTGCAGTCTTATTTAATATGCTAAGGTTTTCTTTCGCTATACATGGTTTTATACTACCGAGAATATAGATAAAGGATTTGGAAAGGTAATGAATTTTAATGCTGTCCTCATATGCTATTATCCTGCGCTTATAATCCACCCCACTGAAAGTGTAATAGTACATGTTCCTGCTCGTAATCTTCCGGTGATATATCACTCAGGGCTTGAGGCCATTTCCAAGCCAATAGATGACTCGCAAAACATCATCTGATATCAACATTCAAATATATGTTTCTGATAGTCCACTTTTCGGAGACTCTGCCAGTTCCAGGCGCGTCAGAATGTCCAGTTGATACCAGCAAAACCGCTGATATTGTCTCGCGCTGACACAACAGGACTGTCACTGGTTTTATCCGCAAGCCAGGCATATGAAGCGCCCAGTAGGGTGCCCCAGTGTTCATTAAACTGATGCTGCCAGCTCAGGGTGGTCTGCGTAGCGTAAAATCCTGCGCTACGGTTGTATTCCCGAAAACCGGTTGTGCGGCTCTGGGCAGCATTAACGCCGTACCAGGTATTAATGTACCGGGCATCACCAAAAAGTGCCGCGCCCTGCAAGGCAACCGTATCTGTGTCGTTCTGCCAGGGCACGAGCGTCAGCGAGGCCTGGTACTGTACCCCCTGTGAATCCGTCAGCGGCAGAGTTGCACGGATTTCCGGGGTAAACCAGCTGTTCACCTGCCAGCCAACAGCAACCTGCGTGTTCAGTGCACCACGGATGTTTCCCATTCCTTTCAGTTTGTCAGAACCATCGCGCCACGATGAATTTTGATCGGCACGGCCAAAACTGTATCCGAACGCATTTTCAAAATAGAGCCCATTATCCGTCTGCAGGTCATAACCGATACCTTTTGTTGAGCCGAAGAAAAACGCGCCTTTACGGGCCTGCAGGGAAGGCATCACTGTCCAGTGCTGCTTATCCGCGCCACTGTAGCGGGGGGCGTTTTCTCCTATTATCCCCACCGTCACTCCATCCTGATTGCCGCTGTCGGCAATAGCGGACCCGCAGGTCGCTGCCAGCAGGATCATAGTACACCCTGTTACAGACGAACACGTTGCCATCATATATCCCTCGTTTTATGTTTATGCATTACGGTAAGCTGTAACCGCCCGGCAAACCGCAGTGGATTATGACGATGCTTTATCAAGACTCAGCGTGGAAACCATCAAGAAACCATCAAGGCAGAATGAATGAACACAAAACGTATTCTGATTATCGAGGACGACCGGGATGCGGCGAATGTTCTCGAAGCCTATCTTCGCCGTGAAAACTTCGGGGTCATACTGGCCCATGATGGAAAAGCAGGACTTGAAGCCGCCCTTACCCAGCATCCTGCACTTATTCTGCTTGATATCATGCTGCCGGGTATGACCGGAACAGAAATACTCAGCCGGCTGCGCCGCGAATCCGATGTTCCCGTGATAATGGTCACCGCAATGGGCGAGGCTCCGGACCGTATCGGGGCCTTACGCTTCGGTGCGGATGATTATGTCGTCAAACCTTATCATCCGGGTGAGGTCGTGGCCCGGGTGCAGGCGGTGTTACGGCGTGGGGCGGCAGCGCATACTGACGCTGAAAATTATCGCCGGGTGGGGGCCGTTGAACTCAACCGGGACACCATGTCAGTCGCTATTATTCACGGTGAAAACCGGGTGCACCTTGAGCTGACCCCCACCGAGTTTTCACTGCTGGACATGATGATGACCCGCCCCCGGAGCGTCTGTTCCCGTCAGACCCTGCTTGAACACTGTCTGCCGGAGAGTGATGCCCTGGAGAGGGTGGTTGATACACACATCTATAACCTGCGCCGCAAACTGGAAAAAGCGGGGGTCAGCGGTGTGCTGACCAGCGTGAGAGGGGTCGGTTACCGGTATTTGCAGCCATGAATAAAAGAGAGTCCCGTTCATTATGGCGCTGGATTTGCGTCAGGGTGTTGTCGCTGGCGGCCGGCAGTGTCGTGCTTATCGCCCTGTGCATGTGGCTGCGTTTTGCCCTGCTGGATGCCTGGGTACAGAATCGGATGCCGGAGCCGGTACGACAGGAATTTCTGCATCTGCGGGAAAATCCCGATCTTAACCGCATCCGTTACCATGAAATTATTGATGACTGGTACGGACTGCAGTTCTCAGACCCGTCCATTGCGTCAACAGACTGGCTGACGCTGGGAGGGCTGGTCCTGTTTGTGACGCCGCTGATAATTATGCTCGGTTTGCTGGCCGCCCGACCTCTCGCCCGGCAGTTCGGTCTGCTGACGCGGGCCTCCGCAGCGATAGCGCAGGGGCGTTTTACCACTCGCTCAAAACTGGATGCAAGTGCGCCCTCTGAATTGATGTTGTTTACGCAGAACTTCAATACCATGGCCGAAAGACTTGAACGTTATGACCGGGAATTACGGGCATCTCATGTTGCGGCCGCGCATGAACTGCGCTCTCCACTGACGGCCGCGGTGGGCCGTCTGCAGGGAATGATGGACGGCGTATTCCCGCCTGATAAGGCGCAGATGAATATGGTGATGAACCAGCTGCAGAGCCTCAGCCGTCTGATTGATGATTTGCACCTGCTCTCACTGGCTGATGCAGGGCAACTCACGCTGAATAAACAACGCTTCTCACCCGCCGGATTACTGCAGGAAAAGATTGCCTGGCTACGGCCACAGGCTACCGCCGGGCATTTCGGTTACGACACGGATATCCCTCCGGGAGAATGTTGTGCGGACCCGCTGCGAATCGGACAGGTCTTTACCATTTTAATGGAGAACGCTCTGCGTTACGCGACGGAAGGCGGGAAGCAAACGATACAGGGGTACGTTCAGTCAGGCTACTGGACGTTCTCCTTCCGGGATTACGGCGCGGGCGTCGAACCGGATTTTCTGCCGGTGATGTTTGACCGGTTTACCCGTTCTGATGTTTCCCGTTCCCGTCATTCAGGAGGCAGTGGACTGGGTCTGTCGATTGCCAGAGCCATTTGTGAGTCTCACGGCGGAACGCTGACCGCCAGTATCCCGCAAGAGGGGAACGGACTCCTGTTTCAGGTGAAACTGCCCGTATGAGTTTTCTTTTTCACTTTTCTTGACCAAATCTTGATGGTTCGTCGAACGTATCTGGACACACCTGCGGTTTACTCATGGCAGCATTTTTTCCGGAGGCTGCCATGCCATCATATTCATTCATCCCCCTGATAGCATCTTTGCCTTTCTGGCGACGGGGCTCAGCCCTGGTTTTCGCCCTCGCCCTGCAACTGACCGGCTGTGATAATGAGCCGGTATCCCGCCATGTCCCACCAAGACCGGTGATGACCACGGAGGTATCTGCCGGCAATCATGGTGGGCAGACGCTTATGACCGGTGAAATATTGCCCCATGAAGAGACGATTATCGGCTTCCGTACCGATGGCCGGATGGTGAAACGACTCACGGATGTGGGGCAGTCAGTGGTTGCCGGGCAGGTACTGGCTGAACTGGATGATACCGATTTGTGTAATCAGTACCGCAGTGCTCAGGCGGTAGTACAGGAAGCCGGGGCAAGCGTCAGGCTTGCTGAGATAAACCTGCGACGCATGACGCTGCTTGCCCCGCAGGGTGCGGTTGCCCGGGTTCAGCTTGACGAGGCCCGCACAAACCGCGACACGGCAACAGCAAAACTGCAGAGCGCTCAGGCCGACCTGAGCAGTGCAACGGACCGTCTGGGGTATGCGCGACTGGTCTCACCGGTTACCGGGGTGGTCACCACCGTCAGCGCCGGTCCGGGACAGGTAGTGACCACCGGACAGGAAATCCTGCGGGTGGCGCAGTCAGGGGCCCGTGATGCGGTCTTCAGCGTACCGGGGGCTCTGGCTGACACCCTGAAACAGCAGCAGACACTCACCCTGCGTATGGCGGATAACCCGTCGGTGTCGGTAACCGGAACGCTGCGTGACATCAGCCCGCAGGCAGATACACAGACCCGGACCTGGCGGGTACGCTATGACCTTGAGAATGCACCCGCAGTAATGGCTATGGGGGCGACGGTCACCGGGTCATTACCAATGGGCGGCAGTGATGTGTTTCAGGTACCGGCATCTGCCCTGACGAGGAAAGAACAGAAGCCGGCAGTGTTCGTGGTGGACACCGACAAAAATCGCCTGCGCCTGACACCCGTTGACATTGCGGCCTATATGACCGATTCGGTGCTCATCCGAAAAGGGCTGACAGCTGGTGAACAGGTGGTCACTGCCGGGGTCAGTCAGTTACGTGACGGGGAAAACGTGCTGACGGAGGACCAAAAATGAAAAATGTTATGCACGCTTCCGTCGGTTTTAATCTTTCTGCCTGGGCACTGGCCCACCGACAACTGGTGGCTTTTCTGATGCTGATGATCACGGTGACAGGCGTCATGAGCTTTCTGAATCTGCCGCGCAGCGAAGATCCGGCGTTTACCATTAAGACCGCCGTGGTGTCGGCACAGTGGCCGGGCGCAACGGTAAAAGATACCGTCAGTTTCGTCACCGACACGCTGGAGAAGAAGCTCCAGGAAATCCCACATCTGGATTATATCGAGAGTTACACGCGTCCGGGCTCGTCGGTGATTTTTGTGAACCTGCGTGATGACACACCGCCGTCAGAGGTTGCGGGTATCTGGTATAGCGTGCGGAAAAAGATGGACGACATCCGGGCATCCCTGCCGGACGGCACCACCACCCCGGCCGTGGATGATGAATTCGATGATACATACGGCACAATTTATGGCTTCACGTCGGACGGCTTCACTCCCCGGCAGTTACGCGATACCGTCGATGATATCCGGGCATCTCTGCTGGCTGTTCCGGGAACAGGGAAAGTTACGCCGCTGGGTGACAGCGAACAACAGGTGGTGATTGCTTTTGATCCACTGAAACTGTCGGGAATGGGACTCGATCTTCAGCAGGTGACGGCGGCTCTGCAGGCACAGAATGCCGTCACGCCCGCCGGACGTATCCGGACATCACAGGAAAATATGTCGGTGGAAGTCAGTGGCGCCTTCACATCCGTGGACAGCCTGCGGCAAATTGTGCTGCATACCGGAAACCGTTTTATCCCCCTCACCGATTTGGCCACGGTCACACTGCAGCAGGCAGATCCGCCCTCACCGGAGTTTAGGGTTAACGGTAAACCGGCACTCGGGCTGGCGATTTCGATGGCTCGCGGTGGAAATATTATTGATTTTGGTCGGGCGCTGAACGCGACGATGGACAGGATCCGCACGCATCTTCCTTACGGGATCAGTGTGGAGAAGGTGGCAGACCAGTCGGCCGTAGTCAGTGACGCGGTGGGAGGATTCGTCCAGGTGCTGGTTGAGGCCGTTATTATTGTGCTGGCCGTTTCTTTTTTTTCGCTGGGCAGCCGGGCAGGTCTGGTGGTCGCTGTGGCCATTCCGCTGGTGCTGGCCATGACATTTACCGGGATGGAATTGGCCGGGATAGGGCTGCAGCGAATCTCCCTCGGTGCCCTGATTATTGCACTGGGACTGCTGGTTGATGATGCCATGATCACCGTAGAAGCCATGGTGTCGCGGCTTGAGGCTGGCGATGCCCTGAGTGTGGCCGCCACGCAGGTATTTCGTACCACCGCGTTCCCGATGCTGACGGGAACACTGGTGATGATTGCCGGATTTATACCGGTGGGATTTGCGGAATCGAGCGCAGGAGAATACTGCTACTCCCTGTTTGTGGTGGTACTGACAGCGCTGCTGAGCTCATGGCTGGTTGCGGTTCTTTTCTCGCCGCTTACCGGCGTCTGGTTACTGCCGGAACAGCATTCACATCAGTCACATAAGCACAGTTTCTTTCACCGTCATTATACCCGCCTGCTCGACCGGGTGATGCAGCACCGGCGCAAGACACTCGGTTGTGCCCTGGCGATACTGATATTGTCCGGGGGCGGGGCCCTTCTGATGCAGGGTGAGTTTTTCCCGGCGTCCGATCGCCCGGAGCTACTGGTGAGCCTGACTCTACCGCAGAATGTCAGCCAGGCACAGACACACCACGACGTCCTGAAGTTTGAAGCGAAATTGCGCGATAATCCTGATATTGACCATTACTCAAGCTACATCGGTTCCGGCGCTGTACGTTTTTATCTGCCGATGGATGTTCTGCTGCAGAAAGAGAACATTGCCCAGCTGGTCGTAGTGGCGAAAAATGAAGCGGCGAGAAACCGGCTGCAGAAACAGCTTGAGCAGATCCTGTCGAAAGATTTCAGTACGCTCACAACCCGGGTATCCACACTGGAGTTGGGCCCCCCGGTAGGCTGGCCGATCAGATATCGGGTATCCGGGCCGGATAATACCCGTGTACGTGAACTGGCCACGCAACTGGCAGGGATGATTGCCCGCAATCCCGATACTCGGGGTGTCAATCTGACGTCCGGTGAACCGGAGCGGGTCATCCGTCTGCGGGTGGATCAGACGCAGGCGCGTGCCACCGGCATGACGTCTCAGTCACTGGCAGGAACGCTTGCCACGCTGTTCTCCGGAACCACCGTGACCACCCTGCGCGACCGTAACCGCCAGATTGATGTGGTGCTGCGGGGAAATGAAGCCTCACGACAAAACCCGGCGTTACTGAATGCTCTGATGCTGACATCATCGACCGGGAATAAAGTTCCCCTGGGACAGGTCGCCACGCCAGAATGGACGCTCGATGACCCGGTTATCTGGCGCCGGCAGCGGCTGCCGTTTATCACGGCCCAGTCGGATACCGCGCCCGGGGTGCGTGCAGAAAGGCTATCATCGGCACTGTCTCCTGTCGTTGCCGGTTTCCGGGAGAGTCTGCCGCCGGGTTACGGCGTGGAGGAAGGCGGGGTGGTTGTGGAGTCGGACAAAGGGAACAGTTCAGTGTATGCGGTATTGCCTGTCACGCTGATGGTGATGCTGTTACTGCTGATGATCCAGTTACAGCGTTTTTCCTCGATGTTGCTGGCCCTGCTGATGGCACCCTTTGGTCTGCCGGGGATTGTTATGGCTATGTTGCCTTTTGGCATACCGATGGGCTTTGTAGCGCTGCTGGGGATCATTGCACTGGCCGGGATGATCATCCGTAATGCCGTCATTCTTATTAGCGAAGTGGATGTGGGGATGAAAAATGGTTTCACTGCGGATGAGGCGATCAAAGTCGCCGCGCTGCACCGTTCACGCCCCATCATGCTGACCGCTTCGGCGGCCATTCTCGGGATGCTGCCGATTGCCCGGGATGTTTTCTGGGGACCGATGGCATTTGCCATTATTGGTGGGCTGCTTTCAGCCACACTGGCAACGCTGACACTACTGCCGGCAGCAATAAGTCTAATCTTTCACTGGAAACCGTATCCCTGACGAGTCCTGCCGTATCATCGCCTATGCTTCGACTAATGATTGCAACCCGCGGATATGGGGATGACCGTCGCTGCCGGTTGCGACTGCTAGGATCATGGCGCCGGACGCCGCCATGACCTGCTGGATCGTGGTGAACTCAGGAGGGGATTCGGCGTGTGAGACAGCGACTATCTGTGACCTCCGAATGAGGTGAATGGATGGTTCGTCGTTGTCTGAGCGCGCACTGGTTCAGTCGTCTTTCCCAGAACCACTTCAAGTACCAGCGCAATTTCGAGCATCCAGGGGATGGGACCCAGCAGACGTTTGAGGATAGCACGCACCTGGTCCGGAGGCTGTTCACGCACTTCGTTATAGCCACATTGACCCAGCCGGGTCTGCACCTCGGCCTCGGAAAGTCCCTTCACGATATTCTCAGGGAGCATCTCCATACACCCTTCTCCGGAAATACCTGACCCGGCAGGTCAGGTATGTTGTTATGGCGATAAAATGAAAATCTGCCGGAGACATGGCGCGGTTAAGTGTATGGCGCATATGCTTTTACAGCAGTGTCATCACAAAGAAACCAGTGGCAGTCATCAGAAGCGAGCCAGTTACGTGCGTCAGTACGGAAATGACAGCCCATGCATAATTGCCATTCTGAAGTAACACCACCACCTCAGCAGAAAAGGTGGAAAAGGTTGTCATACCGCCACATATGCCGGTGGTAATAAAAAACTTCCAGGCGGGATCAAGGTGAGGCTGCCGGACAAAAAAGGCCAGTGCCATACCGATGATAAATCCGCCAACCAGATTAACCACCAGGGTACCAGGTGGAAGATTGGGGAAAAGTGCATTGAGACGCATGGACAGTATCCAGCGGATCACACAGCCGATCGATCCAGCGGATCACACAGCCGATCGATCCGCCTATCACCACCGCGAATAATGATTTGTACATACCACCTCGCTGAAATCAGGGCACCATCAGACCGTCATTCAAGGGAATAACGTGCGGTGATGGCCCGTTTTTCATTCATTTCATACAGTACGGGGATTCCCGTCAGGACATGCAGATCGGGAACCTTATTTTCATCAATCTGCTCAATAAACATGGTCAGCGCACGCAGTGTATTAGCATGACTGACCAGCAACATGGTTTCGCCACTGGCGACGCGCAGGACAATGACGTGGTGCCAGTAAGGCAACAACCTTCGTTGCGTTATTTCCAGACTTTCTCCCCCCAGCAAATCCGTCAGGGACACATGACGATAACGTGCCTCACGATGAAGTGAAGCAGGTGCTTCCGGCAACGGAAGGGAGATACCACGATAGCTCCTCCGCCAGTGATAAACGATTTTCTGGCCAATCTGTTGAGTGGCTTCATCTTTGTTCATTCCCTGAAGCGCACCGTAATGACGTTCATTTAACCGCCATGATTTGTCCACCGGTAACCACAATTGATTCAGCGCTTCCATTATCAGCCAGAGCGAATGAATTGCCCGGTTCAGAACGGATGTGCAGGCTCCATCTATGATTGTAGTGGCACACTGATCCCGGACCGTTTTATCAGGTTTGCTGCGCGCCGGGTTTCCTCCACTCCTTTCAGCATCAGCGGGACATTTTCCCATCCGGTAAAACGATTTTGCGATTCAACTAACTTTCGCCATGGCGGAGTAAAATAATTTTCCCCATAACAACTACCTGTCTGTCACCCACAACTGAACCGGAAGGACCTGAACCCGTTGAGTTGTTTGTACTGATTACCCGGATTTACCTGGACTCCGGTCAAGGAGGTGATGCATCAGAAGATGGGCACCGCTACCGATGAACAGCGCGATTACAACGGCACTGGTATCATCCGGCAGTATATTAAAAAAGGCATCAGCGATCAGGAAAACCAGACAGTTTGCCTGGATCCCCGTTGCTGTTGACAGTATGAGTATTTTTCCGTTCACAGAACCACCCTACCCCTTCCCGTATCTGAGCATACGGGAAGGGTGACGGAATCAGCGTTTTTTGAAGGCGGCTTTACCGGCGAAGATGGCGGCATCACCTAATTCATCTTCAATACGCATCAGTTGATTGTATTTCTCAATGCGCTCCCCACGGCTGGGTGCACCGGTTTTCAGGTGACCAGCCCGCAGGCCGACGGTCATATCTGCAATGAAGCTGTCCACGGTTTCCCCGCTCCGGTGCGAAATAAAGGTTCCCCAGTTGTTATCCTGACACAACTGGACGGCTTCGATGGTTTCACTCAGGGTGCCTATCTGGTTCAGTTTGATCAATGCGGCATTGGCCAGGTTTTCATCGATACCTCGCTGGATATATTTCACATTGGTCACAAAGATATCATCGCCAACCAGCTCAACTTTATCGCCGAGCGCGCGGTGCAGGAGCTGCCAGCCGGCCCAGTCGTCTTCCGCAAGGCCATCTTCAATCAGGACTATCGGGAAATCCTTCACCAGTTGCTCATAGTAGCGGGTCATTTCGTCGGCGCTGAGCCGGGTATTTTCGGTACGCAGGGTATATTTCCCATCGACGTAGAATTCACTGGAGGCCGGATCCATGCAAATAACGATATCTTCGCCTGGGCGGTATCCCGCCTTGCTAATTGCCTCCACGATAAGCTCCAGCGGCTGACGGTTTGAGGAAACGGCCGGTGCAAAACCGCCTTCATCGCCCACGCCGGCGGATAAACCTTTTTCCAGCAGGACCTGACGCAGGGCCTGGTAGACCTCACTGCCCCAGCGAATAGCTTCGCGTACGGAAGAGGCTCCCCATGGTGCAATCATAAACTCCTGAAAATCAGCGCCCTGCCAGCGGGCATGAACTCCGCCGTTAATGATATTCATACAGGGAACCGGCAGCAGATTCGCGCCGACGCCACCCAGATAGCGGTAGAGCGGGGTAGAGGATAGTTGTGCCGCCAGGCGGGATACTGCCAGCGATACGCCAAGGATCGCATTAGCACCCAGCCGGCCTTTGTTTTCTGTGCCATCAAGGGCAATCAGACAGTTGTCGATTTCTTTCTGGCGGCGTACATCGTAGCCCTGCAGGGCATCGTTAATTTCGGTATTGACGCACCGGACCGCATCCTGAACACCTTTACCGCCAAAACGTGTCTTGTCATCATCGCGATGCTCGATGGCTTCACGGGAGCCGGTGCTGGCACCGGAAGGAACGGAGGCACGGGCCATACTGCCCCCTACAGAAGTCACTTCAACCTCTACGGTCGGGTTACCGCGGGAATCCAGAATTTCTCTTGCGATGATACATTCAATTTCAAAGCTCATAAGTTTGACCTTCTTTTAAGGGGCTGGAATATGTTTAATCAGAACATCAACAGAAAGGTGATTGATGAATTCGAAAGAAAAGGAGGAAAAAACCCTGAACAGGCGGTTTTCATGCCCCAGCATGACCAGATCGATATCTTCATGCTGAACAACGGCCTCAACGTCCCGGAAACGATGGATGCTGACGATGGACCTGACGTTGATATCAATACTGCTGGACTCCACCAGACGGCTAAGCATTGCCTTTGCATCAATAACTTCGCGGGACTGACGGTCTTTGGTTAATGAGTCACTGGTATAATCCAGTTCCCTATAGTCAGCACTGAGATGCCCGACAGTAATACGGGTGCCCATCTCTTTTGCCAGACGTTCTGCCTGCTCAAGCAACAGCAGACCATCGGTTTCATTCTGTACAAGTAACAAGGCATGCCGGTAAATTTGCATAAATCACCTCTTATAAGAAGCGAAGCGGTTGGTCAGCCAGGGGAGGATTTCTTTTTTCCGGCTTGTCATGCCGGGCAGCGATACCTGGCGGGAGCCTGTCAGGCTGCTGTCTGAAAAAAGCAAAACGGAGTTCCGGCTGGTAATGTCTGTCACCATCAGGATCACCATGTCCAGCACGCTGTCCTTGCAGGTTTTATCCATTTCCTGCAGTAGCTCAGGCAACAGGGGAGTAATATCAGCCATGTCGCGGACCTCAATTTGTGACAACAACAGCGGCACATCATGGATCCGGTAATTTTTGGCGTCACGATTGAGTAAAACCGACGCGGATTGCCCGGTTATATCTGTTTTGGCTCGCAGCAGCCCTGTCACAAACTGGTCATAATCGATACCGGCGATTTCCCGCAAAACAGCCACGGATTCCTGATCCTGAGTGGTGGTGGTGGGACCCGTCAGCGCAACGGTATCACTGAGGATCGCCCCCATCAGCAACACAGCCTGAGCGGCAGTCAGCGGCATCGGAATGTCATGCATGAGAATTGAGAGAATTACTGTTCCGCAGCATCCTACCGCCCGCACCCAGACATCCGGTGGATTGCGGGTAACAAGGGTACCAATACGATGATGGTCAATGATGCCGATGACGTTGCTGTCCATCAGCGAAGACGGTCCCTGCTCTGCATCCGTAAAATCAACCAGCCATACGGTTTTATCTGTCAGATCGACGGTGAGTAAATCGGGTTGTGAAACACCCGCAGCGTTGAGGATATAACGGGTTTCCGGGGTGATATCCCCCAGGCGCCAGGGCGTTGCGGGACGACCGGTGTAATTAAGCCAGTCAGCCACAACCAGCGCGCTGCAAATAGCATCGCTGTCAGGATTTCGATGACCGAAGACATAAATCGGATTATCTCTTTGAAAAGAGAGAGATTCTGCGGTAAGCGGTAATGTGGTTTTATTTTGCATAGCGATACCTGACATACATGCCTATAAGAGGACAACTTCATCTGTATATCAGGCGCCATCATCCGGTGTTGAAAAACCGGCGGTTGGGAAAGGTGGAGCACCATCACCTTGTAAATCAATCTTATATGGGCCTTTGCATTAAATCAATATTTATTGTTGGCCCTCGGTTTCGTACACACAAGTACATCCTGTCCCGCCAAAAACGTTTACGATAGTGCGCCAAATGAAGCAATTTATACCTTCTTAATTATATTGGTGATGAAGATTATCGCCGCCGCATCCTGACCCAACTTAACCGGGGAGAAAGCCGACATGCTGTAGCCAGAGCGATTTGCCACGGACAAAAAGGTGAAATAAGGAAACGCTATCAGGATGGGCAGGAGGATCAGTTGGGTGCGCACGGACTGGTGACCAATGCAGTCGTTCTCTGGAATAGCATCTATATGCAGGCAGCATTGGATCATTTACGTAATGAAGGTGAAACCATAAATGAAGAGGATGAAGCCAGACTTTCGCCACTGAAGCACGCGATATCAATATGCTGGGGCATTACACGTTCACACTTGCTGAGCAGGTAACAAAAGGCCAGCTACGGCCACTGAAGCAAGCGGAAGAAACGGATGAATGGACTCTGTGACGATCATATTGTCTCAGGGCTTGATGATCATCTGTTCACAAAACGTACTTAGCGTCCGTTTTCGTACGGTTGGGCTTCAGACCCCTAGTCTAGTCTGGGAGACATAAAACTATGTCAGAAACCTTTATGATTAATCATAAGAAAGTCCCGCTTAAGTCACTGCAATACAACAGTAAAGCGAATCAGCTGGAAGTGATGCGCAACTGGTTTTATGAACACTACGAAGACCTAGTGAATGCCTATCCTTATAACTCCCGGGAAGGTGGATATGCGTATATTTATGGCGGTCCTTATGACGCGGATGAAGAGCATCAGGCGAACTTTGGCGGATTCGTTAAGGACGATTACATCAAGGACTTAGTAGGCGAACTCCAGGCGGATTGCTTTGAATTGTCGGGAAATTCAAATAACACCGACTAGTACGATGATGATTTGTACAATGCGGTCACCCTTTATCAGACAATCTTGTCTGACGCTCCGGACACAAATATGCTGGTTTTATCTGTTCAGAACACTGAACTATGTTCGGGAAATCACAGAGTCAGGCTAACGGAATAGAATAGTGAGCGGCGTCTTAACCCCTTAAATCGTAAAAGCACCGGTTGCTAGCTGATGATGAATGGTTCTCTGTTTTAACCAAGCATCGGTATTGAGAATGGATCACAAAAACTGAAAGTATCAAAGAGGGCGTGGAGCTAAAATATTTGCACGGATAAAAAACTATACTTAACTATTAGTATTATATTAAAAAAATGCGGACTCTTTATCAGCAGTCCGCTAAAGTCTATTCAAGGAAAAACATGTGATATATCAAATAATAAAAATTAGTATATGGTGGCAGATTTTATCAAGGTATATATTCCTATAGATACCCTAAAATGATTATCTATTAATCCCCTAATTTAGCGGTCATGTGCACTCGATCACCAGTATACGCAGAGAGAATTTTGTATGACGTTTGTGCTTCTTTTGCTTTAGCAGCAATTTTTGCTTCTGCACTGTCAAGAGTGGAAGCAGTTACGCTGACAGTCTGCGCCATAACAGAGAATGAGACAACAGAGAGAAGACCAGTTGCTGCGAGAAGTTTGATATTTTTCATAGTGATAATCCTAATAATGTTAATGTTCATCATAAGAGCATACTGCTCGTTTCCTGTTGATGACCATTAAAAACCCTGTAACTACTATAGGGTCAATACTTTTTATTGTATTTTTTGCATGCGGTTTTCTTTTTATAAAACAGTTAGATACAAAATTACTTCCTTTTATTCCGACGGTTTCTCTGTTTCGATAATTTTCTTTGAACTCGTTCTTTCTTTAAGGGAGAGAGGTAGTCAATAATGAGTTTTCCTGTTAGATGATCCATTTCATGCTGGATACAGATAGCAAGAAGTCCATCCGCGTGAATTTCCTGGGTTTTCCCATATTTATCCATGTATTTGATCTTCACTACCTCTGAACGCTCAATATCGCAGTAAATACCCGGCAACGAAAGACAGCCTTCTGTTCCTTTAGAAATATTGTCGCTAGCCCAAACTATTTCAGGATTGATGATTACCATTGGCTGATCGCGCGTCTCAGACACGTCAATCACGACGACGCGCTCATGGGTATTTACTTGGGTAGCAGCAAGACCAATCCCGTTTGCATCATACATTGTTGCTAACATATTTTGAGCAAGAAAATGAACCTGCTCATCTATACATAGAACCGTCTTTGCTTCGGTACGTAATCGAGGGTCGGGAAACTGAAGGATAGGTAATATACTCATAGGAAAATCCCAATAAGCGAATGGACTAGGCCGCCATTGTCAGCATTAAGCTGACTATGGATTTAAGGTTGGTAGGTTGTGCTACCTAATTGGGGAGGTTTTCGCCACATTCTTTAGTGATTCTGTCATTGTGAATTCAGGGGACCATAGTTTAGCAAGTTGCTGTACTGTCATATTAGCTGAAAGGACATAGGTAGCCGCACCAATAACATCACCTGCAGATTCCCCTACCATATGAATGCCGAGTATCTTCCCTGTTTCACTATTCGAGATCAGTCTTACCAAACCATCAGTATGACGACTCACAATTGCACGCAATACAAACGCGACAGGCAGTTCTCGGACTTCATATGGAATTCCTTCTTCCTCAGCTTGTAATGCAGTCAAACCTACAGAAGCTAGCTCCGGAGAAGTGAAAGTTACACGAGGAAGGACATTATAATCCAGAGAATCTAGCTTATCACCAAGAGCATTACTCGCTGCTAATTTACCTTGCTCAACTGCAACATAAACAAATTGAGCACCGCCTGTAACATCACCAGCAGCCCAGACTCGTGAATTTGACGTTTTAAGATTCTCGTCCACAATCACCTGCCCACGTGGACCAGTCGAGATATTAACAGCATTAAGATTAAGATTTTCGGTAAATGGGCGGCGCCCGGTTGCGATCATAATCTTCTCAGCAGAAAGAATATAAGTGCTCTCACCAATCTTGACTGTGCAGCTAACTAAATCTCCCATTGCTTTTACTTGTGTGATATTTGCACCAGTTAAAAATTCAATACCTTGATTATTGAGTGATTTCGCCAAGACAGCAGATATTTCATGATCTTCGAAAGGAGCTATTCTGGTGGCAACCTCAATAACTTTGACTTTTGACCCTAAACGAGAGAACAACTGAGCTTGCTCAAGGCCAATAGCATTCCCACCAATAACCAGTAAAGATTCAGGAACTTTAGTAAGCGACATAGCCGTGGAAGACGTCAGATAATCTACGTCCTTCAACCCTGGAATTTCAGGAATGAACGGACTCGCCCCGCTTGCAATGACTACGTTCTTTGCATGTACTTGAGTGATGCCATCAATTCCATGAACATTTAAACTCACATATTCCTGATTCTGAGATAACGTAAAAGCGGCAGCCCCTCGAAACACATCAATACCGGCTTCAGAAGGTCCCTGTACATGATAGGTCTCTCGAAATTGGCCAATCATCTGATCTTTATCCCAAACCAACAATGCCAGGTCAACAGGAGCAGCCGAGGTATCAATGCCAGAAAATTTCTTTTGAAGCGCAGAAAAACGAATTGCAGCCGCCGCCAATAAGGTTTTGGACGGGATACAGCCAACATTCAGACACGTGCCTCCCGCAACCCCCTGCTCAATCATTGCTACTGATTTATCTAATCTGCGTGCTTCATTAGCCGCTGCCCTTGCAGCAGAGCCTGAGCCAATAGTCACTAAGTCATAGATTTTATGAAACATTTCATGCGGAGCACGGGGAGTACTTTTCATGTAAAAACCTCTTAATTAAGTACCGGCAAAGTAAAGGAGACCGATCTGTCTCCCTCATCTAAGAGTAGACAAGTCAGTCTACTGATGTCAATATTCAATCCGTACAACAACCAGGTCTTAGCTTCTATGGACAAGAAAGAACTATTAATCTCAACTGCTTTTAAACTTTTTTATCAATATGGAGTTCATGCTGTTGGTATAAACCAGGTATTGACTGAATCGGGTGTAGCGAAGAAGACGCTTTATACCTATTTTTCAAGCAAAGAAGAGCTTATTGCGGCTACCATTGACTATTGCAACCAACAATATTTCGCATCTTTAAACTCTCGTTTATCTCAAGTAGAGGATGGTTACCCATCTATTAGCGAGCTTTTCAATACACTCGATGATTCTATAAATAGCAGAGACATCACATCGTCATCTTTTCATGGTTGTTATTTTATCAATGTCAGTGCTGAATTTAGCGATCCCACTCATCTGATACATCAAAGGTGTGCTCGTAATAAAATAGAAATGGATGTATTAATCAGGCACCATGTGTCGAAGGTTATTTCCTCCGAAAAATTTGTGTTCGAAATATCAGAATCCGTTTCAATGCTCTTTGAAGGAGCTATTATTCGTGCTCACATACTCAGAGATTTACAAGCAGCGGTTAAAGCAAGAACAGCAGTCGAACAGATTATAAAATCAAAGCTGAGCTAGCTGAAACGATAATTTTAGAAACTCCAAAAACAGCCTTACTTAAAAAATAACCTCCGTAGTTCTGATAAATACAAATATTTCAATTTAATGATTTCCTTTGTAATTATTGATATATAGGAAAGACTCTAACATCGAGAAGTTAAAAAAGGGCTCCAACAACAGGCAGCCCTAAAACATCACTCAAGATAAAGGAAGGTAATATGCTTGTATAAATCGGCACATTATATTTGAATCACAATGGATAAATAAAAACATTGCTATTTCAAGCAGTTACATCGCTACTCTCCTAGAATAGCGGTCATGTGAACTCTATTGCCAGTAGAAGCAGAAAGAATTTTGTATGACGTTTGTGCTTCTTTTGCTTTAGCAGCAATTTTTGCTTCTGCACTGTCAAGAGTGGAAGCAGTTACGCTGACAGTCTGCGCCATACCAGAGAATGAGACAACAGAGAGAAGACCAGCTGCTGCGAGAAGTTTGATATTTTTCATAGTGATAATCCTAATAAAGTTAATGTTCATCATAAGAGCATATTGCTCGTTTCCTGTTGATGACCATTAAAAACCCTGTAACTACTATAGGGTCAACACTTTTTATTGTATTTATTTGTATAGCGCAGACTGTCTTGAACATCCACTTATCGAGAAATTTTTCTTAGACAAGAAAATTCACATATGATCAATAAGATATAGCGATTTTTTTATCGTTTTACACTGAAGATATTTTTTCTTATCCCATTTATATAGGTTTCAAAATATGTCTTTACAGGTAGTTGGAGGCTGAAACTCACGCATTCCCATCCCCTTCCCTTCAAACAACTCTAGCTTGACTCTGAATCAAAAGAATAAATACCTAGATCTTAAATCACGTGACATGAAATGCCCAAGCTGCCTAAATAAACCATATAACAATCATTGTTATTCAATAATAATGTCTTTTTTTGTTTATCCATTGTCTGTTTTTGTTTATCTAATTTTAAATATACATGAAATAATAATAACATTATCATATATTGGAAAGAGTTTTAAATGGCAGATATGGTTGTATTCGGAATGTCATTTCCATACATATTCAGGATAATGATTCAAGGCTATCTTTTTTATGTTGTATGCATGGTATTTGTGAAGCACTCTAAATTTTGGCACGATGTATTGACCTGCTCCCCGTTGATTAGTACACCCCGATGTTAGTAATGTCTTCATAAGCCACATGAGGACATCCCCATGAAGAAGCGTTTTTCCGACGAACAGATCATCAGTATTCTCCGCGAAGCCGAAGCTGGGGTACCCGCCCGTGAACTCTGCCGCAAGCATGCCATTTCCGATGCCACGTTTTACATCTGGCGTAAGAAGTATGGCGGTATGGAGGTGCCTGAAGTTAAGCGCCTGAAGTCGCTTGAGGAAGAGAACGCCAGACTCAAGAAGCTGCTTGCCGAAGCCATGCTGGATAAAGAGGCGCTTCAGGTGGCTCTTGGGCGAAAGTACTGACGACAGACCAGAAGCGGGAAGCCGTGATGTTGATGTGTGATGCGACCGGTCTGTCGCAACGTCGTGCCTGCAGGCTTACAGGTTTATCCCTGTCGACCTGCCGCTATGAGGCTCACCGTCCGGCTGCTGATGCGCATTTATCAGGGCGCATCACTGAGCTGGCACTGGAGCGCAGGCGTTTTGGCTACCGTCGTATTTGGCAGTTGCTGCGCCGTGAAGGGCTTCATGTTAATCATAAGCGCGTGTACCGGCTTTATCACCTCAGTGGCCTGGGCGTAAAACGCAGAAGACGTCGTAAAGGGCTGGCAACAGAACGTCTGCCGCTGCTCCGTCCGGCGGCGCCCAATCTGACCTGGTCGATGGATTTCGTCATGGACGCACTTTCCACCGGTCGCAGGATCAAGTGTCTTACCTGCGTCGATGATTTCACAAAGGAATGCCTGACGGTCACTGTTGCCTTTGGGATTTCAGGCGTTCAGGTCACGCGTATTCTGGACAGCATTGCACTGTTTCGAGGCTATCCGGCGACGATAAGAACTGACCAGGGGCCGGAGTTCACTTGCCGTGCACTGGATCAATGGGCCTTTGAGCATGGTGTTGAGTTGCGCTTAATCCAGCCGGGCAAGCCAACGCAGAACGGATTTATTGAGAGCTTTAACGGACGATTTCGCGATGAATGTTTGAATGAGCACTGGTTCAGCGATATCGTTCATGCCAGGAAAATTATTAATGACTGGCGGCAGGATTATAACGAATGCCGCCCGCACTCCACGCTGAATTATCAGACACCGTCTGAATTTGCAGCGGGCTGGAGAAAGGGTCATTCTGAGAATGAAGATTCCGACGTTACTAACTGAGTGTTGTATCTAATCGTGGGGGCAGGTCAATTGTCTCATGAAGTGCCTGCCACAACCGTTCGACATGATTGACCCACGGCGAGTAAACCGGCTGGTAAATGACCCTGAACTTTGGGTTTGCTTTCAGCCAGCGCAACGTTTCACGGCTTTTGTGGATGATGTAGTTATCGACAATGAGCGTAATCGTTTTTGCCCGCCGGTATGTCGCTTTAAGATGCTTTAACAGACTGATAAATAAGGCTGAGCTTTTGCTGTTACCGCCCACGTAGCTGACTTTTCCCGTACCGCTGTGCAGCGCACCGGCAAGATAGTACTTTTCATTCTGGCCCGGTGTGACAACGCGTTTTTGCTGCCCGCGTAACTGCCAGTCAGCTCCGATTTTCGGGTTGAGATGAATATCCACTTCATCTTCGTAAAACACTGGGTTTTCCGCACTGCATTTCGCCAGTGCCTCATGGAGAGCGACCATTTTTTCTTCTTTGTGTGGGTCACGGATACGCAGTGTCGGCGCAGCTCTCCGCCATACCAGCCCGGCAGATGGCAACCAACGACGCACCGTTCCGGCATGTAGCCGGCATCCGGTTATCTCGTTGATTTTTATTGCCAGTAACTCCGTACTCCAGCGTGAACATTGATAACCAAAATCACCGGGAGAGTGTTTTATCAGTTCACGTAACAATGTGCAGATATGCTCAAAGGGCCAGCGGCGGGAACGCCCGACGGGTAATGATTTCAGACCTTCAGTACCCGATTGGGTAAACCAGTTAATCCATCGCCCTACAGATGAACGGGCGCAGCAGAGTGTTCTGGCGACATCACTGACACGGTCTCCCCGGTGCAACATCAGCATGGCGGTCAGTCTGCGGGCATAATTTTTAACGCACGTTTTATGGATGGTTTTCTGCATCAGGTGTCGTTCGCTGCGGGGAATGGGTGCTATGATCGGCATTGCTCAGTCCGGTTGGTGATTTTTTTGATTTGGCGATTGATCAGATCGCACAATCCGGGCTGAGTTCCCTCAAAGTGATCTACTATTCGGCGCAGCTATTTAGATTATCCGTGGCTAATCAATAATCTTGCAAAGCAAGGTTTTTCCTTCGGGAGGTGGCCTGCTCACTTCGCTTTATCTGGTAGTAGCGAACCATAATGTATTTATTGCATACAAGGGAAGGGGGCCGGTTTCATTGTTAAAAGTTTATTATTAAGGTTTTAATAAATTAATGATGAAACAACTCACCAAAGTAATGAAAAACTAAGGTGAGTTGGAATTACAGAAGCTCTACTTATCAAAATTTATTCGGGTTATTCTTCAGCTATGTGAAATACCATGTCCTGAAGAACATGACTTACATGGTGATCCATTATGCTATAAAATATGTACTTACCCTTTCTCTCTCCGCGAACAAGCCTTGCACTTCGTAACAACCTCAGATGATGACTGACCAGAGATTGTGATAACTGGAGCGACTCAGCAATGTCGCCTACAGAGACCGAACCACGCATACAGTAAAGCAGGATTCGTAGTCTTGACTGGTCCCCCAGTAGATGGAAAATCTCGGAAAGTTGCCCAATGTCGTTTTGCGAGAGCATTGATAGATCTGGCTCCGCGACATGATCTGTCGCGGAACAGTCTTGTATGTTGCCGCAATCTGATGTGCTGGACATTATGATTCTCCCTCCTAAATTGATAGTGCATCACCAGAGGCCTGATTAATGTTTGTGGCCTGGACTAGAATGGTTATGCTTTTTTCCGTGTTCGTGTTCGTGTTCGTGTTCGTGTTCGTGTTCGTGTTCGTTACGCAGTTTTGTCGGTGAAAGGCTGCATGTATTATCGTTTTGATCGTAATTCCAGTCGATTCCCACAGTTGCATGTTCTATTTTGAACTGCTCATAAAGTTCTTGTTTTACAAGCTTCACAACGTCTTTTACGTCCACATCTTCCTTGGCTCTTACTTCCAGTGTTGCCATCGTCCGACCTGAGGTTATTTGCCAGACATGAATATGACTTACGGCTGCTAAGCCCTTAACAGAACTGATTAGTCTCTGTTCCACCTTGTCTGGGGAGGCATCTTCAGGCGCTCCTTCTAACAGGATGTGCAGCGATTTTGCTAATAATTTCCAGGCACTACGTAAAACCAGTGCTGCGACAAGAACGGAAAGTATTGGGTCAATCGGTGTCCAGCCCGTATAGTAAATGACAATAGCGGCGACAATAGCGCCAACAGAACCCAATAGATCACCCATCACATGTAAAATAGCACCTTTGACATTAACATGATCGGTCTCACCACGGGTCATGATCCATAATACCAATATGTTGACCAACAATCCTGCAATGGCAACGATCAGCATTGGGCCTGCCAGTATAATTGGTGGAGCTTGTAACCTTTCCCATGCCTCATATGCAATCCACGCCACAATAGCGAAGAGTGTCAGGGCATTAAAGAATCCCGCGATGACTTCAAATCGCAAATATCCAAAGGTTCGTTTGCTATCAGCAGCTCGACGGCCAAAACGGAATGCCGCATAAGCCAGCGCCAAAGCTACTGCATCTGTAAGCATGTGGCCTGCATCTGCCAGCAATGCTAATGAGCCAGAAAGTATCCCTCCAACAGCTTCGACCACCATAAATGTGAATATCATGAGGAAGGAGATAAGGACTTTACGCTCGTTTGCACTGGTTACTGCTGGAGTATGGTCATGCTCGTGATCATGTGATTGTGACATAGGGCCTCAAGCGGTTGGTTATACATGATGCCTTCAATATAACATATGAATATGTGTTCATGTAAAGGGTTTTTATATCCATTCCTTCCACGGCATCGGCATGTTCAAAATAATGCGCTTGACCTTCCCACGATGGTAAGCCTTAAGGTTGTTCTTTATCTGACCATAACGATGAGAAATACATCATGAGCATTCAAAAAAAACAGCATTCTAATGATGGTGAAACTCAAGTCAGCTTGCCCATTGAGGGAATGACTTGTGCAAGCTGCGTTGGACGAGTTGAAGCCGCTCTGGCTAAGGTTGAAGGCGTACAAAGCGTAAGCGTTAACCTTGCAACAGAGCGTGCAGATATCCGCCTAAATGCATTAGTTAATCGTATGGCGTTGGTTGAAGCAGTTGAAAAGGTTGGTTATGAGGTTCCTCAAGCTTCTGTAGAGTTATCAGTTCAGGGCATGACATGTGCATCATGCGTAGGGCGTGTCGAAAAGTCGCTCCGAGCGGTTAAAGGCGTAAAAGAAGCCACTGTTAATTTAGCTACTGAAAGAGCCACTGTACGTGGAACCGCTGGAGCTGATGACCTCATAACTGCTATCGAAAAAATCGGTTATGAAGCCAGCCTGGTTGATAACCAAAGCCAGAATAATGATAGTGCCGCAGAAAAAAAAGATGCTGAAAAGGTTGCGTTGAAGAAAGATTTAGTTCTGGCGACCGTACTTGCGTTACCAGTATTTATTCTGGAAATGGGGTCGCATGTGATACCGGGAATGCATCAATGGATAATGGATACCATTGGGCTCCAGGAAAGCTGGTATCTCCAGTTTGTATTAACATTGCTGGTGTTGGCTATTCCGGGGCGGCGCTTTTACCTGAAAGGTATTCCCGCGTTATTAAGACTTGGCCCAGACATGAACTCTCTCGTCTCCGTCGGGACTCTCGCTGCGTTCGGTTATTCAATGGTTGCGACCTTTGCTCCAGGTCTTTTGCCTCAAGGTACCGTCAATGTGTATTACGAAGCTGCTGCGGTAATCGTCGCTCTTATTCTTTTAGGACGATTTATGGAGGCGCGGGCTAAAGGTCGAACGTCTGAGGCTATCAAGCGTTTGGTTGGATTGCAGGCCAAAGAGGCGCATGTGCTGCGTAACGGCATTGTCATCGATATTCCCATTAGTGATGTAGCCCTTGATGACATTATCGAAGTTCGACCAGGTGAGCGGATACCTGTTGATGGTGAGGTGAGTGAAGGAACAAGTTTTGTCGATGAATCGATGATAACGGGGGAGCCTATCCCCGTAGAGAAAGTTCCCGGAAGCTTAATGGTTGGCGGGACTGTTAACCAGAAAGGAGCATTGAGGTTGCGTGCAACAGCCGTTGGTGGCCAGACGATGTTGTCACAAATAATCAGAATGGTAGAGCAAGCCCAGGGCTCTAAACTACCTATACAAGCCGTGGTCGATAAGGTGACATTATGGTTTGTTCCTGTGGTGATGCTGGCAGCGTTGTTAACTTTCCTTGCCTGGTTAACATTTGGGCCATCACCGGCCCTGTCTTTCGCACTGGTTAATGCCGTGGCTGTATTGATCATTGCCTGCCCATGTGCAATGGGATTGGCTACCCCAACCTCTATCATGGTAGGTACTGGGCGTGGTGCAGAAATGGGGATCTTGTTCCGTAAGGGAGAAGCTCTGCAGTTGCTTAAAGATGCCAGGGTTGTCGCTGTAGACAAAACAGGTACTTTGACTGAAGGGCGCCCAGTAATGACAGACCTGGAGTTGGCCGAAGGGTTTGAGCTTGACTTAGTATTAGCAAAAGTTGCCGCTGTTGAATCACGTTCGGAACATCCTATTGCCCGCGCTATCGTTGAAGCTGCTCTAGGAAAAGAGATATCGCTGCCAGCGTTGACTGAGTTTGATTCAATTACTGGGATGGGCGTCAGGGCTACCGTAGACGGAGAGCGCGTAGAGGTCGGGGCCGATCGATTTATGCGTGAGTTAGGCTTGGATATCGAGTATTTTTCAAAGACTGCGATACGCCTTGGAAACGAAGGAAAATCGCCACTCTATGTTGCTATTGATGGACGTCTGGCTGCCATTATCGCAGTCGCTGACCCTATTAAATCAAGTACGCCGATTGCCATAAATGCATTGCACCAACTGGGGCTCAAAGTCGCAATGATTACCGGTGACAATGCCAATACAGCAAATGCGATTGCGAGACAGCTTGGTATTGATGAAGTGGTTGCCGAAGTGTTGCCAGAAGGGAAAATTGAAGCAGTTCGTCGGTTGAAGGAGTCTTACGGTAAGGTCGCTTATGTTGGTGATGGCATTAATGATGCCCCAGCTTTAGCCGTGGCAGATATTGGGCTTGCAATTGGTACAGGTACCGATATAGCGGTGGAATCTGCTGATGTTGTCTTAATGTCCGGCAACCTACAGGGTGTGCCTAATGCTATTGGATTGTCTAAGGCAACCATAGGTAACATCAGGCAAAATCTTTTTTGGGCGTTTGGTTATAATGCCGCATTGATCCCTGTAGCAGCAGGCCTGCTGTACCCTGCCTATGGATTGCTGCTTTCACCAATCTTTGCTGCAGGCGCGATGGCGCTATCCAGTGTATTTGTCCTGGGCAACGCACTTCGTTTGCGTCGGTTCCAGCCTCCGCTGGCAGAAGACTCTGAGCACTAAGAAAAGGGGAGCTATGAACATTGGTAAAGCATCGAACGAATCAGGAATCTCCGCAAAGATGATTCGCTATTACGAGCAAATTGGTCTGATTCCTGCTACTGGCCGTACCGAAGCGGGCTACCGTGATTATGCACCCAATGATGTCCATCGTCTGATTTTTATCCGCAGTGCGCGCGATCTTGGTTTTTCTCTTGAAGAGATAGCCGATTTGCTCAAGTTATGGAATGACAAATCTCGCCAGAGCGCCGATGTTAAACGTCTGGCACAAGAGCATATGGATGATTTAGAGCGACGTATGGAAAATATGCGACGAATGGCAGATACACTCAGAGCTCTGATCAAAAGCTGTGCTGGGGATGAGCGAGTTGAATGCCCAATACTCCAGACATTAATGACCGCTGACGCTAAAAGCCATCCCGGTAAGAGAGAAGGGGCAGTGCAACGTCGTTCTCGTGGTAACGAAATGGAAAAAGCCTGACCCCTTATTTTAAGGGCAAGATGGCGTAACACAAAGCTGTATGGGCTTGTGTTACGCCATCAGTCTAATCAACTTATAAGCGCACACCACTAATGCCCCCCCCCCAAGTGGTCAGTTGGTACGGTTAAAGGAAGATCACCATTCTCTTCATCAGCAGTCAATTTCTGTACTATCCCGCATTCGTCCACGCTCCGGTCTGAGCTGCAATAGTTATTAAGTTCTTTGAGTTGTATTTCCAGGGCTATTAATTCTTTAATACGATGCTGAACATGAGTGAGATGGGCACTGATTATTGCATCAATGGGGCCACAGTCTTTACCGTGATTATTCATTGCCAGTAGCAATGCACGTATTTCCTCATGGGTCATATCAAGAGAGCGGCAGCGTCGGATAAATAATAACTTTTCCAGATGAGTATTGTTGTAACGGCGATAGTTATTTTCAATATCTCTTAATGGAGCCTGAAGTAATCCTTCTTTCTCATAGTACCGAATAGTTTCCACCGGACAACCCGCCTTACGGGCCAATTCACCAATTTTCATGCATCCCCCCTTATGCGCTTGACCCTGTAGTTAGATTAGGGTCTTTAATCGTCAGTATAGTTAACAGATGAGGCAATGAAAATGAGTGGTGGTGTAAAAAATAGCAAAAACCCTGCAGGAGACGAAGCGGCTAGTTGCTGTGAAACGTTCAATTTAGGGACAGGACTCCGGGTTAAGAATACTGGTGAATCACATAAAGCAAATGATCATGCACATGATCAGCAGGCTCATAATCACAAGAAATGCAGTGATGATCATTCCCATGAAGGTCATAACCATGAAGGTCATAACCATGAAGGCCATAATCATGATGCCCATAGCCATGGCGGCGAAGGGCATTCGCATGATGAGCATAATCATAAGGGATGTAACCATGCTCATACCGCGCAAGAGCATTCTCATGAAGGCCACGATCACGGCCATGGGGGGGATTGTTGCTCCGCTGCTCCAGAACAATTGAGTAGCCTGGGGGGCTCGCAGGTTGTGGCTGGTGGATTACGGACAGAAATTCGCATTATGCAGATGGATTGTCCTGTTGAAGAAAATCTTATCAAAAAGAAACTGGGTGGAATGAGCGCTGTTAAAGAGCTTGATTTCAACCTGATGCAGCGTGTTTTGACTGTAACCCATACACCGGATTCGCTTGAAGCTATCATGGCTGCAATTCGCTCGTTGGGATTCGCGCCAGAAGTCTCTGATAATACTAGCGGCAAGAAAAATACCCAGGAGAAAAAAAAGCCCTGGTGGCCATTAGCTCTTGCTGGCGTAGCTGCTCTTGCAGCCGAAGTGATGCACTGGGCTGATATGCCTGACTGGCTCGAAGCCGGGTTGGCTTTGATAGCAGTGCTTTCTTGCGGTCTGACAACCTACAAAAAAGGTTGGATTTCGATTCGCAATGGCAACTTGAATATCAATGCACTAATGAGTATTGCCGTTACTGGGGCTTTGGTCCTTGGGCAGTGGCCAGAAGCGGCGATGGTTATGGTGTTATTCACCATTGCCGAGCTGATAGAAGCCAAATCACTTGATAGAGCCAGAAATGCAATAGGTTCCCTGATGAACCTGACTCCTGAAACTGCAATGGTCCAACAAGCTGATGGAACATGGCAGGAAGTTGACGCCAGTAGCGTACAACTGGGCAGTATTGTCAGGGTAAAACCAGGTGAACGAATTGGTCTCGACGGAGAAATCGTCAAAGGCCAAACCACCATTAACCAGGCTCCAATTACAGGTGAAAGTATGCCTGTCGATAAAATTGCGGGCGATGCTGTATTTGCTGGAACAATAAATCAGTCAGGCTCTTTTGAATATAAAGTCACTGCAGCTGCAAATAATACAACCCTTGCTCGCATCATTCATGCCGTTGAGCAGGCGCAAGGCGCCAAAGCAGCTACACAACGTTTTGTTGACCGCTTTTCCCAGATTTATACCCCAGTCGTTATGGGTATTGCTGTTGCGGTTGCTGTATTGCCACCATTGTTTGGGGCAGGAACATGGCAGGAATGGATCTATAAAGCTTTAGTTATGCTTGTCATTGCGTGTCCATGTGCCCTGGTTATTTCTACGCCAGTAACGATTGTTAGTGGACTTACTGCAGCTGCTCGCAAAGGGATTCTCATTAAAGGCGGTGTTTATCTTGAGCAGGGACGTAAGCTAAAAGCCCTTGCGCTGGATAAAACAGGAACTATTACCCATGGGAAACCAGTACAAACCGACGTAATGGTGTTCAATGGGTGGAGCGAGCGTGAAGTTCGTACTACTGCAGCTAGTCTCGCTAGTTACTCTGATCACCCTGTTTCACTGGCAATTGTGAATGCTTCTGCTGATTTGAAAAAGCAGGATGTTGACAGCTTTGAAGCGATTGTTGGGCGAGGTGTGCATGGCGCGATTACAGGTAAGGATTTTTACCTTGGTAACCTGCGTTTGACTGAAGAACACTTTAATTGTCCATCAGAGATTAAAGCAACAGTACAAAGGCTGGAAAGCCAAGGTAAAACAGTTATTTTACTCAATGATGGTAAGCAAGTGCTTGGGTTGTTCGCTGTTGCTGATACTGTTAAAAACAGCAGCCGTGAAGCGATTGAACAACTTCATGAACTTGGCGTTAAAACTATTATGCTGACTGGTGATAACCCACATACAGCTAAAGCAATCGCATCTCAGGTTGGAATCGATGAGGCTCGAGGGAATCAATTGCCAGAAGATAAACATCGTGCAGTTGAAGAGCATTCACGGATTGGAATCACTGGGATGGTTGGTGATGGTATCAATGATGCACCGGCTCTGGCTGCAGCAGATATCGGTTTTGCTATGGGCGCAATGGGTACTGATACGGCGATTGAAACTGCAGATGTAGCCTTAATGGATGATGACCTGCGTAAAATCCCAGCCTTTGTAAAATTATCCCGACAAACGTACAGCTTACTCGTGCAAAATATCAGCCTCGCTCTAGGTATTAAAGCCGTATTCCTTGTACTCACGCTCATGGGAATGGGAACTATGTGGATGGCTGTATTTGCTGATGTTGGTGCCAGTCTTCTGGTTGTGGCAAATGGCCTGAGGTTATTACGAAAATAAAGAGTTGGGTCTCTGAGTTCTTCATGGACGACAGACTCAGAGACCGTATTCTGGTTTGAACATATTCATAGAATATGGTTTGAGGGGGAGATGATGGACACCAGGAAATATTCTGAAAGTGTTGTCAAAGATATTTTGAAATGGGTTGAAAGTTCATTGAATACAACCTTGCCAGTAGAATTCATTGCTGATAAGTCTGGTTATTCACGATGGCATTTTCAACGTTTGTTTAAACAGGCGACCGGTGTTGCGCTGGGAGAATATGTTCGTGCTCGTCGATTATCATGTGCTGCGATTGATCTGAAATTGACTTCCAGAACAGTCCTGGACATTGCACTTCAGTATGGTTTTAATTCGCAACAAACTTTCACGAGAGCTTTTAAAAACAAGTTTCATCTTCCTCCCGGTCGGTACCGCAAGCAAGGGGATTGGAATTTATCAGCGCTGTGTCCATCTTTACTTTCAGACGATGAGGAGAGATATGCCAATGTTAGTTAATGACCCCGTATTAATTTCTATGATAGAAGAGCTGGCTGATAACTATAATAAAATGCAGGATTTTTTAATCGATGATGAACCTTGTATTGATATCGTACGGTCGGTGTATGAGTTGGAGTGTACAGTTAGAGAATTCAAAAAAAGAATTATACTTCAACATATTTCCTATTGCCATTCAGATGAATGTGATGACCCTGACCTGCATGTTGCCTTAATTGACAATATAAAAAACATACTTGACTATCTTGAATGATTTTACATGAAGGGGATTAGGCTTTCTTAAAACCATTTGTGTTTTGGATGAATAAATATTATTAATTCACTGATTTCCGTATGGTCTCAACCATAAAGAATATGATGGTAACTAACCCGGGTCAGTCAGTGCGACTCATGCAAGATGCTTGATGTGTATATCGTATAAAAGCTTGACCCTATATCAACTTCATGGTTTTTAATGGAACCAAGTCGAGAGTAGCGAGGACGATGAACAGAGCAATAGGGGGAATCATCAATGGAGCCTTGTTGCGGACGTTCTGCCGAGTCGCTAGAGCAAATAGAGGTCTCCATGATCAAGCAAAAAACTATCAAGAATATTGTTGAATTAAACGGTATTGGCTTGCATAGCGGTAAAACCGTTAACATGAAAATCATGCCTGCTGGTGCCGATAGTGGCATACGGTTCCGTAGAACAGATGTAACTCCTGTTGTTGATATTCAGCTCCGTGCCGATCAGATTCATGACACTATGCTGGCAACAAGCATTATCAACCCTCAGGGAGTTCGAGTTTCAACAATCGAGCATTTCCTTTCTGCGGTGTCCAGCATGGGGCTTGATAACCTCCTGGTGGAGCTCGATGCTCCAGAACTTCCCATTCTCGATGGGAGTGCCAGAGGATTCATAGACTCAATAATGCACGCTGGTTTGATAGAGCAGTGTGCGCTAAAAAAATATCTTCTGATAAAAAAAACGGTTTCCGTAAAAGATGGCGACAAATGGGCTCTTTTGCATCCAGACTCAAAGTTCTCGATCGATTTTATGATTGATTTTAAGCATCCCTTGATTTCTGCTGAGACTAATAGATTAAATATTGAAGTGTCGAAAGAAAACTATATTAGCGAGATTGCTGATGCCAGAACTTTCGGATTTGTTCGTGATGTAGAACTTCTACAACAAAAAGGTCTTGGGTTAGGGGCAAGTTTGAACAATGCGATAGGGCTTGATGAATATAGCGTTCTGAATCCGGAAGGTCTGCGATTTAATAACGAACTTGTGCGACATAAAACACTGGATGCGATTGGAGACCTCTTTGTATCAGGCCATAATATTATTGGCGCCTACCATGCTTATAAGTCAGGGCATGCATTAAATAATAAGTTGATGCTTGCACTGTTGAATGATGTCGAATCATGGGAATTAGTGAGTGTTGGTGAATATAAAAATGATGCCACTAGAGAAACCATCCTTTCTAAACCCAAAGAAGAGTGTTTTGAGTCATTAAGTATGTGGTCATAAGGGATATGAGTATGTTCGTCACATCTGGTTTTTTACACAGCTTATCTTGATGATTTTTTTCTTGACCTTACCACCACGGGAAGGTCTAGGCTGGATATCGACTAAGTCTTGATGAGCCAAACGGTAACCGTATCACTACGTATGCAAGGTAAGAGTGTCAGAAACGACGTCATTTGAAACTGGATCTGATATTAACAGAATACATTTTGGGAGGTAAGGATGAACATTGGTGATGCTGCCCGGTTATCCGGAGTTTCCGCCAAAATGATCCGCTATTACGAAGAGGCGGGATTAATACCGGAAGTTGCAAGAACTGCAGCCGGGTATCGGATGTACAGCGATATTGATGTGTACAAATTGCATTTTATACGCCGATGTCGGGAGTTAGGTTTCTCTCTGGCGCAAACAGGAGAACTTCTCTGTCTTTGGGGTAACCATTCGCGCCAAAGCGCTGATGTGAAAAAATTAGTCGAGTCACACATCCGCGAGTTGACTGTAAAAATTCAAGAATTTCAGCGTATGGCATCAATACTTACAACGCTTTCTGATTGCTGTGCAGGGGATGATAAGCCTGAATGCCCTATTTTGCGTGCACTGTATCTTGCAGATGTTAACGGTTTGCAGGAATCAGATTCTGGCCCTGAAATTACTTAGCCGCTACCCATATATGACAGTAATTTCAACTGAAATTACGCCCACAAAACAAGATGATATTAACATTAATTGGGTTAGTAATTCTTGGGTGAAAAGAAAGCAATGTGGTTTTTAAAATATATTAACTGTTTTTAGTAGTGAGGTTTACAATGTCAGATATTATTCCCGGATATTGCACACTTTGCCGTTCGCGTTGCGGGACGTTGAATGAAGTAGCAAATGACCACCTGATCAAGGTACGGGCCAACCCTGAACATCCTAATGGTAAGGCCATGTGTATGAAGGGCAAAGCGGCACCTGAGCTGGTGGACAGCGCAAATAGAATTCTGTACCCGATGAAGAGAACCCATCCTAAAGGTGCCGAGAACCCGGGCTGGAAACGTATAAGTTGGGAAGAGGCTATGTCAACGATAGCCGGACAACTGGAAAAATTTAAACGAGAGAACGGAGCTGAATCTGTCGCTTTCGGTTTTACGAGCCCAAGCGGTACCCCCCTCAGCGATGCAATTGAATGGTTAGAGCGATTTGTTCGTATCTATGGCAGCCCAAACACCAGCTATGGAACTGAAATATGTAACTGGCATAAAGACGTTGCACATCGATGGACCTTTGGCTGCGGCATCCCTGTTGCTGACTATTCCCATGCCGATCTTATCCTTCTTTGGGGGCATAACCCCGCGAATACTTGGCTTGCCCAGGCTAGTGCGATTGGTACTGGTCGAAATAACGGTGCAAAACTGATCGTCGTGGATCCTCGCCCGACACCTTTAGCGAAAGAAGCAAATGCCTGGCTTGATGTCAATCCTGGGACTGACGGTGCATTAGCTTTGGGGTTAAGCCATCTCCTGGTAGAAAGAAACCTGTTTAATCATGAGTTTGTTCGAAACTGGACTAATGGTCCTTTGTTGGTTCGAAATGATAATGGTTATTTTCTTCGGGAAAAAGATATTAACCCACTTGCCATCAGTAATCGCTATACAGTTTGGGACGAACACAACCAGCAAGTCACATTTATCGATTCCGAGACTCGAACTGAAGAAACGCTGACGCCTACAGCTGCACTTGAGGGTAATGTTGAAGTTGCAATAGCTGATGGTGCAAAAATTTCCTGCCAAACGGCGTTTTCATCTTTTAAAGATATGTTGGCTAATTATGACCCAGAAAACGTAAGCCGTATCACCGGGGTATCTGTTGCATCAATTGAAGCCGCTGCGAGTTTGATTGCCGGGGCCAAGAAAATCGCCTACCACAGCTGGTCTGGAGTGGCACAACACACTAATGCCACCCAAACAGAACGTGCGATTGCGACACTGTATGCTTTAACCGGTTGTTTCGATCAGGAAGGATGTAATCGAATCTATGCCAGCCACCCGGTGAATGTGGTTAATTCACCGACACTGATGCCAAAATCACAATGGGATAAAGCATTAGGTCTTGAAGAAAGGCCTATCGGGCCGCCTTCACAAGGTTGGGTTCATTCTCAGGATATCTGGCATTCAGTATTAGAAGGTACACCCTATAAAATTCGCGGGTTAATTGGCTTTGGTGCCAACATATTACTTTCACAAAGTGATACTTCTCTCGGACAACAGGCGCTTGAGGCACTTGAGTTTTATGCCCATGTAGATTTGTTTGAAACGCCTACATCAAAGTATGCTGATATCCTTCTGCCAGTAAACACTGCCTGGGAGCGCGAAGGCCTAAGAACCGGGTTTGAAAGTAGTGCTGCTGCTCAGGACCACATTCAGTTGAGAAAAAAAATGGTCTCTCCGCGCGGTGAAAGCCGTTCCGACCTTGAGATTGTTTTCGATCTTGCATGCCGGTTAGGAATGAATGAAGCGTTCTTCGACGGCAATATTGAGGCAGCCTGGAATTATCAACTAGAACCATTAGGTTTGACTGTTGAGATGCTCAGAAATAAGCCAGAAGGTTACGATATCCCGCTTGAGCATAAAGTCAGAAAATATGCTTTCAGAGACCCAAATAGCGGATATCTGGCAGGTTTCAATACAGAAACAAAACGTGCAGAGTTTTACTCTGAGATCCTTCATCGCTATGGTTACAATCCTTTACCTGAGTATGTACAGCCGCAAGAATACCAGCGCAACGATCCTGATTATCCACTAATGCTGACATCCGTTAAAAGCGGATTCTTCTGTCATAGCCAACATCGAAGCCTGACTAGCCTACGAAAAAAAGCACCTTATCCAACGGTAGACATTTCGGCAGCTCTGGCTGACGAAGAAGGTATCAAGACGGGGGATTGGGTAGAAATTGAAACGAGAGCAGGTCTTGCTCGATTTAGAGCAAAAGTGGAAGCCAAACTCTCTCATGAAACTGTAATTGCTGAGTTTGGGTGGTGGCAGTCTTGTCCTGATTTTGGCAAACCTTCATACCCGGTTAAAGGTGAGTACAGTAGCAATTACAATAGCTTAATCAGCGGTGATAGCTATGATCCAGTCAGCGGTGCTTTACCTTTGCGTTCATTCCGCTGCCGCATTCGCCGCTTGAATGATTTTGAGCTGATAAGACGCCCCTGGGAAGGTCGTAAAACATTCAAAGTCATTGAACTGAAAAAAGAAGCAGATAATGTTACGACAGTTACCTTCCAATCGAATAGTGAAGGCTACTTACCTGATTATGAACCGGGCCAGCATATCACTGTTAGCTGTTGTCCGATGAGCGATTCTGAAGAGATCGTTACCCGGGCGTATTCGCTGACAGGCCCTGCGTTTGTTCATGACCGTAAAACCTATTCCATTTCTGTCCGTCATCAGAAAGCGACTGATGAGAAAGGTGAATATGTAGAAGGAATAATGTCATCCTACATAAACACGCATTTGCAGATAGGCAAGGATGTTGAACTTACGCCTCCTGGGGGGAATTTCATTGTCCCGCTCAATGCCGTCCAGCCTGTCGTAATATTTGCTGGCGGTATTGGAATTACTCCATTCATTTCCTATCTGGAGTCTATTAACCCCCAAGCGGAAGGTCCGGAAATCTGGCTTTTCTATGCTAATCAAAATAGTAGGCTACATGCGTTTAAGAAAAGAATTGCGGAGCTAAATGCGTCTATTGACAGGCTTAAAGTAATTAATATCTACAACCAGCCCCTCGACTGTGATATTCCAGGATTGGATTATGATAGAGCTGGTTATGTTGGTGCGGGAGATGTCGAGGCATATCTTATTGAGAATAATGCTCGTTATTACATGTGTGGTCCGCAGCCTATGATGGATGCGATATCCCGAGGGCTTCAGGAGAGAGGTGTACCTGCATTTGCTATTTTCTACGAGATATTTCGTTCTCCGACAAAAATAAATAATGATCCCTCATTACGTCATAAAGTAATTTTTGCAAAATCAGGAAGAGAAGAGACCTGGACCACGGATAAAGGTACTCTGCTGAATTTTGGAGAAAAACTTGGGATTAAAATGCCTAGTGGTTGTCGTGTTGGACAATGTGAAAGCTGTTCAACTAAGGTGATTGCCGGGAACGTGCAGCATCTGAATGGTGTGGAACCCTCTGATGAGGGTGCATGTTTGACATGCCAGTGTATTCCTGCCGGTGATATCACTATTGATGCCTGAGATAGGTATTAGCATCCTTTACATCAGGCCATTTTAGTGGTCTGATGTTATTCAATGGATAACGCTATGTTTTAAAGACATTTTTAATTATTTTGCGCCAATCCAACTCAATAACCGATTTAATGAATTATTTCAGTGCGATCTTCATGAATTTTTATCATCCTCCCCCTTACCTTCAAGTTACTGCAAGTTTTAGCCTGTAAGAAATTACTACAGTCACCAGTTTCGGATTGGCCGAAGAGTTTTAGTGAATGAAAGGCTTGCAATGATAAAATTGAAACTTCATTGTTTTTCTGCATCGAGCCTAAAAAAATGACCGGGTATCCCTGAGCACAAAACCAGCCATCCACTCGATACATACCGGAAACGCGTTGATAACCGCGCTGCCATGGATGCCATATTCTTCTTCCTCAGGACTGGTTGTCTGAACGCCACCGGGATATGTTCATCGAGTCCTGCACACCGGCGCTTTAAGGAGTGGCACGATTCAGGCATCTTTGAGCGCTTCTGGCAGAACGGTTTGCTTGCCTGCGAGCATCTGGACAGCATTGACTGGTCCTGGTTGTCGATGGACGGTTGTATGACCAAATCGCCGCTGTCAGGAACAAAAAAACAGGTCGCAATCCTAAGGACAGAGGGAAACAAGGCGTAAAGCGCAGCCTGCTGACGGACGCCAGGGGGCTTCCTCTGTCGCTGGTCGTCGCAGCAGCGAACACGCACGACATCAAACTGGTTGCGGATACGCTCGATGCCCTTCAGACGGGGCATCCGGGTGGAAACTCAGGCTCTGTCTGGACAAAGGTTACGAAGCTGGATGGCTGAAAACGTATCTGCAGAGTCGCCGTTACGAGCCACATATTCAGTCCCGTAAAGAGGAGTCTGACGCCACTAAAAACAGGGACTTCAAAGCCCCTCTCTGGGGCGTTGAGAGGACTCATAGCTGGATGAATCGCTTTCGCCGGGTTCTGACCCGATGGAAAAAGAAGGCCGAAAATTACGAGGCTATGTTGCATTTTGCCTGTGGTCTTATCGTCTGGAATAAAGTCCTATTGAGATAGGCTCTTAGTTAATAGAATTCCGTTCATATGGTCTATCATATGCTGTATACAGATCGAGAGAGTACCACTTGCACTAAAATTTATTGTATTCCCAAAAGCATCAAGAGCGGTGACATTTATTTTCTCTGCACGGTATACAAAACGACTGGTTCCTGGTATAGAAAGACATTTTTCCTCCGTGATATTTTTTTCTTCCTTACTCTCAGCAATTACCGGATTAATTAATACTATTGGTTGCACCAGCGATTCAGGGACATCAATTACAGCAATCCTTTGGTGAACACCAACCTGGGTTGCTGTTAAACCTACACTGGATGTACCGTACATAGTGGTAATCATATCCTTAATAAATTGCCGGGTTATCGGTGAAATATGTTCGACGGGCATTGCAATGATCTTCAATTTGGGATCCGGATACTTTAAAACTGATAATAATGACATGCAAGGCTACTCTTTATTTAAATGGCAGTAAAAACGATATGTTTTAAGTCGGACCTGAGTGGAGAACCGGGACAGAAATAACTACTGGACTGACAGCCAGATATAAATTTTCTGCTGCCTGCGAACGTCATTCCGGTCTGTCCTGCTCAACAGCACAAAAGACCGGAAACACTATATCAGAGAAGAGGAAGGGTATAACTGACTGTAACCCGGGTTTCATCCTGGTCACGCTGTCCAGCAGAGCCTTTTCTACTTGTGTCAGGCAGAGCGCTGCGCATTGTGGCATTTTTTACGGAGATGCCAAGTCCGTTAAGTATTCCCTCGGGGATAGTATAACTCAGGGCAATATCCCGTTCCCATTCCCCCTTTCGCCCATCCCCGGTATCAATATTATCGGCGTTCAGATAGAGGATACTTAGATTCAGCCCTTTGAGCCCTGCATCAGCAAAATTATAGGCGTACCGTGCCAGCCAGGTTCGCTCCCCCGCCCTGCTGAATTTTAGCAATTGTGCATCAGTAATTAACCAGGTGCTTGTTCCTTCTCCATCACCACGATTCAGATATGGAAAGTCACTTTTCCCCGTCAGCCACTGATAACCACTGCTCACACTGTGACTTCCAGAAGACCATGTCAACTGACCGCTATAAACATTGTTGTCCACTTCTCCCTTTGTGCGATTATTTCCGTAATAACCAGTACTTACATATCCGGCACTCCGTCCTGCAGCACTTCCGTTCTTTCCGTCTGCATCGCTGATGAATATACGAATATCTGATTTCAGGTTCCCGGAAACGATTTTCAGGTTATGTGCCAGTCCGATATAGTTTTGCCTGTAAAAATTATCCAGCTCACCGTAATAGTATGAGAGAGTCATGTCTTTCATAAGAGTATAGTCACCACCGGCGAAATAAAAACGATTACTGCTCCGTGAAGTGGGACCACTTCCATTGGCTCCGGCAATGGACATTCCGCGCATATCTGTGGAGTTACGTCCTTTTGTATGTGTGAGAACGCCGCCGGTCAGACTCAGATCGTCGATATCTGTTGATGATATTTGTCCTCCCTGATATGTCATGGGCAAAAGGCGGGCATCGTTGTATATAACGACGGGATTTTTGGGCTGAAGCGTTCCATAACGGAGTTCCGTATCAGATATTTTTGCCCTGCCGGTAACCCCCAGGCTACCGAACTGATGAACCGCTCTGCCATCATTGTCTAGCGGAAATACTGTACCGGGTTGCCGACCTGACGCCGGTGAGCCTGCTTTACCTCCTCCGTCAAGTCTGATGCCCAGTAGCCCCAGAGTGCTCAGTCCGAATCCCACTGGCCCTTCAGTATAACCTGAATCGTAATTGAGGATGAACCCCTGTCCCCATTCTTCCTGTTTACTGAACCCGTCCCCACTGCGATTATCTGTATTAATATAGAAATTGCGGAGTGTGAGATTGGCCTTACTGTCTTCAATAAAACCGGCTATCGCATTAGGGACTGTAACTCCCGGCATCAAAGCTACAGCAGATATTACGAGTGTAACTATTCTCATTCAGGTAATTCCTTTAGCTTGCCTGATATCAATATACGCGGTAACACGAAGGGAAAATGGCAGAAAATAATGAGGTATTTGTTTACCGCTGCACTAAGTACGAATCCATTTCATATCAAAAACCATGAAGTGGCTACAGGGTCAAGACTTTTTTTCAGACTGACTGCTTATACCATGGATTGGCCCTATGCACCGTGTTTCTGCTGGTTGTAAGACAGGAGACTTCCGTTTAGACCGGCACTGTTTTCAGGGAGGGAATCAATCTGATGTATCAAGCGAATTGGGTTAATTGTAAGCGTCCAGCGAGACTTGCAACTACCCACAATTATATTAAGGTAATCATTATGATAATCAGCTAAATTACTTTCAGGGATGGTTGAATGATTAATCAGGAACAGACTTCGCTTTCATGGCTCGATGAGGAAATTAATTCTTCTGTCTTTAGCGATCGCCGCCGTGCCAGTCGTTTTAAAAGTCTCATGCAAAAACTCTGGCGGGGGATGGGCAACAGCCTCCCTTTTGCCTGCCAGGATAATGCAGCAACAAAAGCCGCTTACCGGTTCCTTTCCAGTGACAGGATTGATGAGCAGCACCTGCTGCAGGGACATTCCGAGGCTACCAGTCAAAGGATATATGCGCTGCAAGGTGAGAAGATTCTACTGCTTCAGGACACCACAACATTTGGCTACCACCGGGATAACCCTGATGCAGTAGGATTTGCAGGCAATCACACCTAATCAAGACGGGGAATGATGCAGGTGTCAATTGTGGGATCCTGATGCATTCGAGCCTGGCAGTGACGACATCAGGGCTCCCGCTGGGTCTGACCGCGGTGAAGTTCTGGACCCGAAAAAAATTCAAAGGCACTAACGCACTTAAAAGGAAAATTAATCCGACCGTTTTTTTACATCAGATCACTGGCTGACAGTCAAAGACGTGGCTCACGTCTTCATGGTTGACATAGTCTGTCCGGACAGAGATGTCCATATCCGAGCAAGTTTCCGGCAGGAACGAGGTTGCCATAGCTCCGGATGAGAGCATGCCATTCAGAATCAGTACTGCAGTCACGCTAAATTTTTTCATCTGTATATTCCTCTTCATCAGATATCGCCGTTTCACCTGTTAATGTGTATTAAAAACCCTGTGGTTCATACAGGGTCAACACCCTTACGCTGTTTTTTCTGGTGGGATAAGGACAAAAAAAAGGCTACCTGGGGGTAACCTGACTAAAACAGTCATCAAGGAAAACGGACAACAGGGATAGGGTTGTCCTGGAGGGTGTGTCCGCATGTGAGGTCGCCGGCGGAACCGGAGGTGACCCCCACTATAGTGGCAGTCAGTCCGGCAGTTCCCTCTGCGACCATCTCACGCGTTTACTGCTCAGGTTCAGGGTAATACCGTCCCGGATTACTTATCAAGTACTGCAGTCACGCGGGCAACGTTTTTCTGGTCAGCACTGGTGATGCGGTAGGACGAAGCACCGGATTCCTGGGCGATAGCGGCAATTTTCGCTTCCGCGTTGTTCAGGGTGTCAGCAGTAACGCTGACGGACTGGGCGAAGCCGGAGAAAGAAACTACGGAGAGCATACCGGCAGCAGCAAGCAGTTTGATGTTTTTCATGGTCATATTCCTTGGGTTATCTGGTCATCTGGTGATACCGGCGTCATCGCCGTCTCACCTGTTGATGTGTATTAAAAACCCTGTGGTAAATACAGGGTCAACAAGTTATTTTGTAAATTATTGTCGGCTGTGTTTTTGTCGTTTTCATACAACCCAGCTCTTGAAAGAGCCTCACCGTGGCTGACGAGAAATGAGAAAATACGGCCGTAACAGACACCGCGAAACCGGGATTGCGCTGGGGAGATAGGTCGGTGCAGGGCAAGTTAACTTACAGGATTAGTGAGGGTTTATGATGTTATGGCTACTGATTAAGTACGCGTGCGTATTCTGGCGAAGTTGAACGGTTATTCCGGAGGAACGTGAACGCGTTATTCCCTAACGCGCCCTAACTTCTTTTTATTACACCGACCGTTCACTTTCAGTCAACCTGTGCCAGTCGTTTTCTCATCGACTCACCCTTCATTTCCAGCCGGTGGGAGTTATGCATCAGACGATCAAGGATCGCGTCTGCCAGCGTGTTATCGCCAACGCAGCCATACCACTCATCCGTTGGCAGCTGGCTTATCATCACCGTGGCGTTCTTTCCGTATCTGCCATCCATCAGTTCCAGCAGATCGTTACGCTGCGCTGGCAGCAACGGCTCAAGGCCCCAGTCATCCAGGATAAGCAGCTGCGTTTTTGACAGCTGAGCCAGCTGCTTTCGGTAACTACCGTCTGCGCGGCTGTGCGTCAGTTCAACCAGCAACCGGTTCAGTCTCCAGTACTGTACGCTGTAACCCTGCTGGCAGGCGTTGTTGCCAAGGGCGCAGCCCACATAGGTTTTGCCGCAACCGCAGGGGCCGGTTATCAGCAGGTTCTGCCCCCTGACCACCCATTCGTTCTGGCTTAGCTGAGCGATCCGAGAACGTTCTAGGTTTCTCGCTGGCTGGTAGTCGATGTCCTGGACCGAGGCTTCAAGCCTCAGGCGGGCTTTTTGTAGCAGACGTTTCTGTTTACGCTGATCCCTTTCGAGTGATTCGCGCGTGACCAGCAACGCCAGTCTTTCCCTGAAGGAGAGCTCTTCGTAAGTGCCGGGTTGCTACATCTGTGAGGACAGCGCGGCCGCCATTCCCGTCAGTTTCATTTCTGTCAGCTGTTTCATCAGCGTATGTGGCATTATCGGATCCCTTGTTTCAGTGGAAGTGGCGTGGGCCACGGATGTTTTCATGTTCCTGAGGAAGCTCCTGGGACGGGTGCAGATCTTTGTCCGCCGGAACCAGGTCGCGGTTATTCTTCAGGATCGACTTTATCTGCTTCAGCCGGGTTAATCCCTCTGCATTGGCCAGCCGACAGCTGTTATTGACGCGCTCAGAAGGATATTCACGCGTCAGGCTCAGCAGCCCCAGACACAGGCGATAGGCCTGTTCCGGATGCGCTTTTTCAGCCAGACGCTCGCTGACCCACGTGAAGGTGTCGGAGCCCACACCGGCCGCCCAGCTTTTCAGCCGCTCTGGCGTCCACTGCTGATGATGACGATGGCGCTCCGGCATATGTTCTGCTGCCGTACTGTTGCCCGGATGAAGACGCCGCGGGTGACTGGCGATCATCTGCCCGTCAGACCAGACTTCAAGCTGGTTGTCGAAGGCATGAAGCTCCACAGTTTTACCGACGTGCTGATGGGGGACTGAGTAGTGATGCTGTTCATATTCCACGTGATAATCGATATTCACCTTCGCTTTTTTGATGTGCCGGTAGCGCCACTGCTGCACCGGTAATGGCCTGAGCACAGTTTTGTCCAGCCTTTCGAAGGCCTCACGGCGATTGCCCGGCAGTTTTTTGAAGGGACGTTCGTTGAGCCCGGTTACCAGCGTACGGATACAGTGGTTCAGCTCAGCAAGCGAGAAGAAGACCTGGTGACGGAGCCGGGCCAGGATCCTGCGTTCGACGATCTGAACGCCCACTTCTGCTTTGGCTTTATCTTTTGGTTTACGCGGCCGCGCTGGTATCACGGCAACATTGTAGTGCTCAAGCATCTGCTGGTAGGTTGGATTAACGTCAGGATCATATTTACAGGCCCGTGACGTGGCGCTTTTCAGATTGTCCGGAACAACAAGCTCAGGAACACCGTCAAGCCACCGGAAGCAACGAACATGGCTCATAACCCAGTCCTCAAGCTGCTGGGACCAGGTGGCCTCTGCCCATGTGTAACTTGACGCCCCGAGAACGGCCACGATGATCTGCGCGGTTCTTATTTCCCCGGTATCAGGGTTGGTAATGTCAACGGTTGGCCCACAGTAATCAACGAAGAGTTTTTCGCCAGCTTTATGGACCTGGCGCATTGATGGCGAGGTGGTTTTCAGCCATTCGCGATACATCCGGCAATAATGGTTATAACTGTAAGAGCCGCCAGGATTGCGTTCTCCGTACTCTTCCCAGAGCAGTTGAAGCGTCACGCATTTATTACGCAGCTCTTTGTATACCGTAGCCCAGTCTGGCAGGGAGTGTTTCTTCATCTTCACCTGCGTTTGAAGGAACGTATGCATTAGCGCTGCATCATCCCATTCTGCGGGCAACGGCCACTGTTTAATACCAAGCTGAGCCGCCCGATTGGCGTAGCGGGATACGACAGAAGGTGAGATCGCCAGACTCCGGCCAATCTGACGATGGCTGAGTCCGGCACCATATTTAAGTCTAAGTATTTCTTTGAGTTTTCTCATAGAGATTGGAGCTGTCGGCATAGGTATCCTTCACCGGAATGGCAAAAGATACAGATCAACACACCTGTGAAGTTCCAATAACATTGATGGAGATCACCGAATAACAAAGTGAGTCAAAAGTGATCTCCATCGATGTTATTCAGCGATCTGCTCAAATGTTATTACCCGATCTCGATGGATGTTATTGGGTGATCTCCGTTCATGAAAATACGCAGGTGATCGGAGTAAAAATAGGCAGGCCTCATTGGTTATGATGATACCTGCTTGTTTAATTATCACTTTAAATATAATTCTATTTTCTTGTAGGGGGATTTTTTAAGTCTGAGATGTGAAAATTAAAAAAATGGCAGTGGCATTTCTTATGAAAACACCTATTGCGTATTACCACTCACAGAGACCGCCTAATAACATTACCGAAGTACGGCTGATAACATTTCGCTGGATCGCCGAATAACGGTGTTTTTCAGGGGGGAGAGTTGTCAGTTCAGTGCTGTTCATGATAGACCATGGGTCGATATTCTTTTTACCCAGGGTCTTCTGACTAATGAGCACACATTATCGCCTGTATCCACCATTCCTCTGTGTTCCTGAAAAGCATAATTTTCCGGATGTCTGGGAGCATTTTTGTTGTAAGTTGCTGAATCTTCAGCATGGTACCAGTGAAATTTATGTCCGAAATCCTCCTGAGCAGGGGATTGATCTCTGGTATCCCTCCGCCCGAATAGCTTATCAGTGCAAGTGTGTGGAATCCGGTAAGGCTGGTGATTTCAATGTTACAAAAGCTATTGAGTCAGTCATATCAGCCAAAGCGGCCCGGCATGTGCTGGGCTGGGAAAAGTATGTTTTGTGCGTCAACGTCCCTGTTACCGGGGGGGCGGAAAAGAGGCTGAAAGAGGTCCTGCCTGACATTGATGTCATGAGCGAATCGGTATGGTTGTCTCTGTGTGAAAAGCATCCCCTTGACGTTGAACGTAATTTCAGAAAGCTTCTCGATGTTCCTCAAAACAGATTTGTTTCAGCCATTAGTAATACCTTTTCAGTACGCTATACCGAAGAGCTCCGGCAACAACTGGAAGATTCACCTTTTGATATTTTTTTGTATTCCAGTCGACAGGATTCCGTGTTTCGGATCCCTGTGGCGGGGAGCTTTACTGCGGGAGATGTAATCAACATTCTGCGGAATTTTTTCCGCCTTCCGAAACCAGCGACATTTTCAGACGAAAACATTCAGGTATCGCTTAATCATTCTTTGGTCTTTGATGGCAAAAAAGTCCCTCTTAAAAAGACCCTGGGAGAGGTGGGGGTTGTCCATGGTTCTGTCGTTACTTTCTGGACTCAATTTGCCTGGAAAGACCTGGAAGATTTCCGGTTTGATGGCGATGTTATTCATTATGGCGTTCCCACATTGAGTAAAGAAGAACGCAGGGATAGGGCACTGGCCAGATATAAAAGAATTATACAGGAAGGATTCCGTGAGGCTGAGACAGGTATTATAACTGATATATCCGCAGAAAAATGAGGTGGGGGTTGATTTAGCAGGTATTGAATCAGGGATGATGGAAAATTCATCCCTGACTTTTTTACTGAATTGGTGACGCATTCGGAACATCGTAGATATGTGCGGCAAAGTGTGACTGCAGGCGATGGTCAAGCAGGGCCTGAAATATATCGGCACAGCAGGCATCACTGGCAATAATCCTGCCCTGTTCATCAAACTGAAGATTCAGCCGGAACCGCGAGGCATGTTCCCTGAGGCTTGCCATAAACTCCGGTAACTTATAGAATCCTTTTTCTTTTATGGCCGATGCTCTTCTTAGCTGCATTGCGTTTGTTCCGACATATCTTTTTAGTGGCTCGGCATCGGTAAAGAGCTGACTGAATTCTGGTTCATCAACGAGATCGTTAAAGTTAGTAAGGTGAGCTTTTTTATAACTCAGAAGGGATTCAAACGTTTTTTTGTTTTTGATGAAAACATTGTCACCAAGAATATAAAAATCAAAATCTTTTGCTATGTTAAAACGAGGGGTGTCATCTATTTTTAATTTATTGTTTTTGAAAACAACAGATCGTAATCCGGATTGTTTTTTCGTTGCCCATGATGGATCTGTTTTTTTGACACAATGTAGTACAGTATCTCCGGACACCAGTTTCACAGAGTAAAAATCACAGTTCGCCAGTTCTTTGATTTCTTTTACTTTTCTGGCCTGTGTCTGGTCCGCAGATAGTGCTGTAATTGCAACCGCAGAGGTTTCTCCGGAACCAATCAGCATCAGGCTGGCTTCATTGTTCTGGGCCAGCAGTGAATACTCAATAGTCTCCGTGTATTTTCCTCTTTCAGCACAAATAAATTCCGTCAGTTCAGTTTTGAGTTCAGGAACAACAGTGATCCATTTCCCCCTGTATACCGAGTTACTTTTTACTGTCTGTTTCCTGAACACCCAGACAGAAAGTGTTGCACTCTGGATATCAAAATCCTGTAATTCTTTAAGTTTCATCCTTATCTCCACTAATAATAATGACAGACTGTATTGTCTGATATTCGTAATCAGAATCAGGGGAAATACTCAGGTTTGATAATACCACACCTGAGTGTGTCTTTTTGCTACCTGGATGTCGATAAGTTACTTCATACATTTTCCAGTTGAATACGATAAGTATAGGGTTAAGTATTATTTGTCCGGTCTTATAAGACAGCCAGAAGAGCCAGAGAAGAAATACAATAAACCCCAAAAATTTGTTGGTCTCCTGGTAATTAATGCTCATGAACGAAACAATGTAAGGGAGAACATAGTTCATCAGGTCTGACGGCGTATACTTTACTTCCAGAATCCTGATTTTTTGCTCATCGCTTTTAGCCAGTTTTAATATAAGCCATGAAAGAAGAAAACATACCAGGCAGATGAGAAATAAACTGACGGACAGTAATGGTTCCTTAAACGGCAGGTTACAGGAGTCAGATGTCAATAAATCAAAGCAAAGATGCCTTTTATATTTACTGTCATCAAAATCCTGAATGAGCAGGATCATACTAAGTGGCAAATATGAGCCCAGAAATACAGCAAACGCAAACGGCAGCCTTGGGGTCATTTTACCTCCTAACCTGTGGGGGAAACTCACATCTTACCAATATTTGATGACAACCGGGAAGGTGTTTAACCAGCCGGATGCTTCCACAACGGTCAGTAGCCGGCCCTTTTTAATTCGACAGCAAGTCGTTTAAGACTCTCATCCAGATATCTGTGATTCTGCTTCAGCTCTTTTTTCATTAGTTCCGTGTGATGTTCCAGGTCCGGGTTATCTCCCGCCCGACTGACCGGAAAATCATCATCAGAAGACAGACGCCCATTCCTGCTGTAATCCATCACGATACAGACTAGGGTTGCAAGGTCTATCACCCTGTGCAGAGGAAGTTCTTCTGACTGCCTTGACCATTTTTCTCCGGTATTGCGCCAGACTTTAGCTGACAACTCTGTCCAGCCGGGGGAATTCCACTGCGCGATGCCGACTGACAGGCCTTTGGCATCACTGTCGTCAGCGTATGGACCATCAATACGATCATAATTTTCGACAGTAATGACAGGTTTATGTTTCAGATAAACGGGGATCTTCATGGTCAGTAGCCTCTGGATTGATATCAGATACTGCACAATTTACAAATTTTACTAAATTATAAAATTCTGTAAATGTAACATTATATGTTTGTTGTTTTAATTTAATTGGTTAAATGGTTAATGGAAAGCCGGGTATTTATCTGATTCTGTTTCGTACGGTTTGCCGTCAGTCTTTACAAAAAAAAATCCAGAAGGTGAAGCCAGCCAACCGTAAAGGCTGGATGGCTGATTACGGGGCTTATAAGTGAAATCCTGATTATCTCAGTGGATTATTGACTCTGGCGTAGTCAAAAGGAGAAACAACCTCGTGAATGTTTGCGTCGATAAAATCCCCCCACCATTGCAGCATCAGTCTTCGTTCATCCAGAAACTCCGCCTTGTGAATGTAAGCCGCCCGTACGCCATTACGCTCCTGATGGCTCATCTGACGTTCAACCGCATCTCTCGACCATAATCCTGATTCAATCAATGAACTGCAGGCCATTGTCCGGAAGCCGTGGCCACAGACCTCGACCTTCGTATCGTAACCCATAAGCCGCAGTGCGTTATTTACCGTATTTTCACTCATGGGTTTCCATGGATTATGGTCGCCGGTGAAAATCAGTTCATGCTCTCCACTGATAGTGTGGATCTGCTTCAGAATATCCAGCGCCTGAGTAGAGAGTGGTACCAGATGTTCTGTCCGCATTTTGGAGCCACGATGCGAGTACTTGACCCCGTCAATAGGTTTCCGCTCCGGAGGGATCGTCCACATGGCTTTTTCGAAGTCGATCTCAGACCATCTGGCGAAACGGAGTTCACTGGAACGGATGAAGATAAGCAGGGTGAGTTTTGTTGCCAGCCGTGTCAGAGGCTGACCCCGGTATGTATCCAGGCGTTCAAGGAGTTCTGAAATGCGGTTGAGGGCCAGGGCGGGGCGGTGCTGTCGTTTCACTGTTGTTAATGCACCAGTCATATCGACAGCGGGGTTATAGCTGATGATGCCGGACTGGGCAGCATAGCGCATGATTGCAGTGATACGTTGCTGAAGGCGGGCGGCTATCTCGTATATCTCTCTGGCTTCGGCTGCTTTAACGGGGATAAGCAAATCTGGCGTCCTGAGTGAGGTAATATCGCGTGAGCCGATGAAGGGAAACACATGAGTTTCGAGGCTTTTCAGTATCTTCTCACTATGTGAGGCAGACCATTTTTTATTGCTCTTATGCCACTGTCTTGCGATGCCTTCAAATGTCTGAGCTGTTTCGGGTACAGACTTTTTGATACGTTTCTGTTCGCACGGGTCAGTTCCCTCAGCTATCTGCTTCCTTGCCGCATCGCGTTTTTCCCTTGCTTCTGATAACGAGACTTCAGGGTAAACACCCAGAGCGAGCGTTTTCTCTTTGCCCAGAAACCGGTAGCGGAGCCGCCAGTAGCGGGAACCGTTAGGGTGAACAAGCAAAAACATGTTGCCGCTGTCGGCAAGTTTATAAGGTTTTTCATCCGGTTTAGCTGCACGGATTTTAGCGTCAGTGAGCGCCATTGGCGGTATCTCCTGATAGTAAAAGGGGTATAAATTTTATCGAATCAGACTATACCCTCAGTTGTACCCTCACAAGGGACTTGATGCGGGTTGAAGTTGATTGAGTTGGGTGGAGTTAAGGGATTGTAGAAGTGTTGATTTTTGAGGGCTTAGAATGCAAAAACGGACCTCCGTGGAGGTCCGTTGGTATGAATTTGGTGCCCGGACTCGGAATCGAACCAAGGACACGGGGATTTTCAATCCCCTGCTCTACCGACTGAGCTATCCGGGCAACGGGGCGCATTAAACCGCAATCACGTACGGTCGTCAACCTTATTTCGGGAAAAGCTGTTCAACTGCTTAAGTTTGCGGCAATCTGTCGGTTTGCGCGGCGATTTTGCACAAATCTTCCAGACACAGAGGTAAACCCGGGCAATGCTGACAGCGAAAAAGGGGGCGCGACAGTGAACGACTGGCTTGAGCTGCGACAGCATGCAGATACGGGAATTGAAACCATTAAGGCGCACTTTGAAGGGCACGCCTACGATCCGCACTGGCACGACAGCTATCTGGTGGGGATCACCCTCAGCGGCACCCAGCAGTTCCATTGCCGCCGGGAGCGCCACCGTAGCCATCCGGGGGATGCGTTCCTGCTTGAACCAGGCGAGATCCACGACGGCGACGCGCCGGTTGCGGGCGGCTTCACCTATCTGACGTTCTATCTCGACGAGCGCTGGCTCACTGACACCCTGCATGGCCTGTATGATTCCACGCCCGGCAGCTACTCCCTGCATTTTAAGCAAACCCTGACTCGCGAGCCGCAGCTGGTGCGCACCATTGGCGATACCTTTGCGACGCTGCACAATGACGAGATGAAGATCGTCCAGCAAAGCACGATGGATAATCTGCTGGCGCAGCTCACCTCCCACTGTCACTGGCGCAAAAAATTACCCTCACAGTTGCAGAGCGCGGCAGTGGCGCACCGGGCGCGGGACTATCTCTATGCCCATCTGGGCGACAATATTGGTCTCTCAGACATGGCCCGGGAGACCGGCACCGATCGCTTCACGCTCACCCGCTGCTTCAAGCGCGAGTTCCACCTGGCGCCCCATGCCTGGCTGATTCAGCTGCGGCTGGCGAAAGCGCGGCAGTTTCTGGCGCGCGGGGATCTGCCCGTGGACGTGGCGGCGGCGCTGGGGTTTGCCGACCAAAGCCATTTAGGCCGCTGGTTCCAGCGGGCTTACCGGATCACACCTGCCCACTACCGTCGGTTGTGCACAAACCTTCCAGACGTTTCCAGAAAATAGCGGCACTGTCAGGGCTCTTATAATAAGGAGTCACCTGTGAATCTGATGCCGTTTCTGTTGTTTGCTTTTGTTGCCTCGATAACGCCGGGGCCCACCAATATCCTTATTCTGACCAACAGCCAGCATTATGGGGTAAAGGCGACCCTACCTGCGCTGGTGAGCGCCTGCGTGGCGGCCAGCGCCATTGTGCTGATTTCGGGAGCCGGGGCGGGTGAGGTGCTGCGCCAGTATCCGCTGGTGCGGCAGGTGATGAGCTGGGCTGGCGTGCTGTGGTTAAGCTGGATGAGCTGGCAGCTGTTTTGTGCGCCCGCGGCAAACCTGTCCGGCGCAACGCATACCCACTTTACCGCGCGCGCGGCGGCGTTATTGCAGGTGATCAACCCTAAAACCTGGATGATGGCGCTGGCGGTGGTCAGCCTGTTTGCCCCGGCGGGAGAGCATGCGTTACGGGATATCGCCCTGATGGCGCTCTGGTTTCTGCTGATCTCCGTTGCCTGCCTGCTGTGTTGGGCATGGCTGGGGCAGGCGGTGAACAGGCTGTTTCGGACCGCGGCGGCGATGGTGCGTTTTCAGCGCCTGATGGCGCTGTGTCTCTTCATTTCTGCCTGGGCGGGGATGCTGGCTTAAGTCAGCGCCCCACCTTTGCGGCACTGCGCGAAGTGCAGAATATCTTCCGCCAGACGCTGTGCCGTATCGACATCGGCCTGGCTGCGGTTCACCAGCATCCGGCTGAGGCACCCTTCCATGATCAGATCCATCTGCTTTGCCACCATCGCCGGATCGTCCACTTCCAGCGTGGTCAGCAGCTCATGCGTAAAGTCATGCGAGGCGCGTTTTTGCTGGTCGGCAAGCTGGTGGATCGGGTGTCCCGGATCCGGGAAAAAGGTACAGGCGGCAATAAACAGGCAGCCCGGATAGCGATGATTACGCACGCATTCGGTAAGCGCAGAGTAGCGCGCCAGTAATTTTTGCTCTGCCGAAAGCTCGGTGTTGAGCATCAATTGTCTGCGCCAGGTATCAACCTGCTGGCTGAGATAGCGCAGAGAATCGTACAGCAGCGCCTCTTTATCGGGCCAGAAACGACGTAGTTCATCCAGAGGATAATTCACGCGCTCGGCAACCATCTCCAGCGAGGTGCTGGCTATCCCTTGAATTTCAAGCAATTGCAGGGTTGCGCCCAGAACATCTTCACGTTGCACGGTTTTCTCCTCCGTTTACTTTCGTACTTTCCCATCTGAAGTGTCGTTTACGGTTGGCGATCGCGCAAATGCGCACTGAACGATGCGGCATCCATAAAACCTGTCACTCGCTGTGCAGGCTGCTCTTCACCTTGTGCGTTGAAAAACAAGATAGTGGGCAGACCGAGCACATTGAGCGCTTTTAGCAGGGCCTTATCCTGCGGGCCGTTCGCCGTAACGTTGGCCTGCAGCAGAACAGTATCTTTCAGGGCGTTTTGCACCTGCGGATCGCTGAAGGTGTATTTTTCGAACTCTTTGCAGGCGACGCACCAGTCGGCGTAGAGGTCGAGCATCACCGGTTTCCCCTCGGCTTTGGCCAGCGCCTGATGTAACGCGTCGATATTTTCGATCGGCGTGAAATTCAGATGCGCCTGGCTTTGGGCGGCGGGGGCACCAAAGGCCCAGTCCTGCAGCGGTCGCACGCTGACCAGCGCGGCGGCCAGGAGCAGGATCTGCACCACCCGGATCCACGGCTTGCGGGCGTTTAAGCTGCTGATAAAGGCCCAGCCAAAGAAGGCGACGCCCAGCATCGCCCACAGACGAAGGCCCCAGACATCGCCGATCACCCGTTCAAGCAGGAACACCGGCAGCGCCAGAATAACAAAACCAAACGCGGTTTTTACCGTCTCCATCCAGGGGCCGCTCTTCGGCAGCAGGCGGTTGCCAAATACCGTCACCAGCATCAGCGGCAGACCCATCCCGAGGGCGTAGAGATACAGCGTGCCGCCGCCGAGCCACATATTCCCGCTCTGGGCGATATAGAGCAGGATCGCGCTGAGCGGGGCGGTGGTGCAGGGCGAGCAGATCAGCCCGGCAATGGCCCCCATGGCAAATACGCCGCCCACAGAGCCGCCCTGCTGGCGATTGCTCATCAGCGTTAAGCGGGTTTGCAGGGAGGAGGGCAGCTGAAGGCTGAACAGGCCAAACATCGACAGCGCCAGCAGGATAAAGACCACCGACAGGCCGATAAGCACGTAAGGGTGCTGGAGCGCGGCCTGGAACTGCAGCCCGGCGGCCGCGACCACCAGCCCGAGCGCGGTATAGGTGAGCGCCATCCCCTGTATGTAGATAAATGCCAGCAGCAGCGCGCGGCCGGTGGAGAGTCGCTGTTGACCGCCGAGCACGATGCCGGAGATCAGCGGATACATGGGCAACACGCACGGCGTGAAGGCAATACCGATGCCGATCAACAACGCCCAGAAAGCGGAGAAGGGCAGTTCGCCTCCTGCGCTGGCCTTCTCCTCTGAGGGGAGAGGGGAAACCGCAGGGACGGCGGCCGCTTTCACTTCGCTGAGGGGAATAACTTTGGTTTCCGGCGGGTAGCAGAGACCGGCGTCGGCACAGCCTTGATAAGTCACCGTCAGGGTCGCGCCTTTATCCGCCTGCGCGACGGCGACGGGCACCGACAGCTGGCCCCGGTAGATTTCACTTTTGCCGTAGAATTCATCTTCGTGCGCCGCCCCGGCGGGCAGCTGAAGGGCGCCGACCTGCGCCTGAGCGGGCGTGATGCTAATCTGCTTGCGATAGAGGTAGTATCCCTCCTTCACATTCCAGTTGAGATTCAGTTCGTGTTGGTTTTGCTGAAAATCGAAGACAAAAGCCTGATCGGCAGGCGTAAAGTTCGAGCGGCCGGGTGCATCAAACAACCCGGCAAAGACTGACGTGCTGCACAGCAGCAGGATCAGCGTAAGGAAGCGTTGAGCCATGAGAGATAGTCGTTATCGCCGTGGAGCACTGGCAAAACCAGCAGTTCCGGTGTCTGGTAAGGATGATGGGATTTGAGGCAGTCGAGGAGCGCCTGCTGATGGGCCACGCTGGATTTAAGCAGCATCTGCACTTCGTACTCCTGTTCCAGCTTGCCTTCCCAGTAGTAGAGGGAGGTGGCGCCGGGGAGGATGGTCACGCAGGCTGCGAGCTTATCTGCCAGCACTTTGGCGGCAAGATCCTGAGCGGTAGCTTCATCGGGAGCGGTACACAGAACAACAACAGTGTCGGGCGTATTCACAAGTCGACCTCGGTATCGCGAAAAAAATCACTATATCACGACCGGCTGCTGCTCATTAATGAATCGGGCCGCTAAGCGGCCCGACTTTAACTCTTTTTACAACCAAAAGCGGTTTACAGCACAATCCCGCCGATGATGAAGCCAAGGACCACGCACAGGGTAATGGCAATCACGCCCGGGATCAGGAAGGCGTGGTTAAACACGTACTTACCGATACGGGTGGAGCCGGTGTCATCCATCTCAACCGCAGCCAGCAGGGTCGGGTAGGTTGGCAGCACGAACAGCGCGGAAACCGCAGCAAATGAGGCAATCGCCGTCAGCGGAGAGACGCCCAGCATCAGGGCCGCAGGCATCAGCGCCTTGGTGGTCGCCGCCTGGGAGTAGAGCAGGGTCGCGGCAAAGAACAGCACCACCGCCAGCAGCCACGGATAGTTATGCAGCAGATCGCCGGCGACGGTCTGGATATCGGTGATATGGGCTTTGACGAAGGTGTCGCCCAGCCAGGCCACACCCAGTACGCACACGCAGGCGCTCATACCGGATTTAAAGGTGCTGGCGTTGAGCACTTCGCTGGTGTCGATTTTACAGGTGATGCTAATCAGCGTGGCGATGGTCAGCATGAACACCACGATCGCTTCGTTACGCGGCAGGACCGGGTTCTGAATCAGCCCTACGGTATCGCTGATGGCGGTGGCGTAGAACATCACCGCGATAATCCCGATCAGGAACAGCAGCACGGAGCGTTTAGCGTGTGGCTTCAGGACAAAGGCCTGGCTGCCGCGCAGCTTCACTTCGCCTTTCGCCAGACGTTCCTGATAGACCGGATCGTCTTTCAGCTCGGCGCCAAGGAAGTTACAGAATACCGCGGTGATCATCACCGCAATCAGGGTGACCGGAATACAGATCGACAGCAGCGTCAGGTAGCTCACGCCCATCGGCTCCAGAATACCGGCAAAGAACACCACCGCCGCGGAAATCGGCGAGGCGGTGATGGCAATCTGTGACGCGACAACGGCGATGGAGAGCGGACGGGATGGACGGATGCCCTGCTCTTTCGCCACTTCGGTAATCACCGGCAGGGTGGAGAACGCGGTATGGCCGGTCCCGGCCAGAATGGTCATAAACCAGGTGACCAGCGGCGCAAGGAAGGTAATGTATTTCGGATGGCGGCGCAGCATACGCTCCGCCAGGCTCACCAGGTAGTCCATACCCCCCGCAACCTGCATGGCGGCGATAGCGGCGATAACCGCCATGATGATCTCAATAACGTCGAACGGAATAGCGCCGGGTTTAATTTGAAAAAAGAGAGTAAGTACAAGTACGCCAAGACCACCGGCGAAACCGATGCCAATCCCCCCGAGCCTTGCCCCTAAGTATATCGCCAACAGGACGACGACGAGTTCTGCTCCAAACATGAGTGCCTACCTTGCTTATTAACAAGTTGATATTGAATTGTTGTGTTTTGGTAACGCCTAAAAACAAAAAAGGCACGTCAAGTGACGTGCCTTCATGAAGTTTAACCTGAACTGTTATTGTTCACTTTCATCCGTGTATCTTTTTGCTTTATAGGCCGGGTGCATTAGGTTCTGAGCCGAGAAGATATCATCCAGCTCGGCTTCTGTCAGCAAGCCACGCTCAAGTACGACCTCTCGCACGCTCTTCCCGGTTTCGGCGCAGATTTTACCGACGATATCACCGTTGTGGTGACCGATGAACGGGTTGAGGTAGGTGACGATGCCGATGGAGTTATAGACGTAGCTTTCACATACCGCTTTGTTGGCGGTGATGCCGTTGATGCATTTCTCCAGCAGGTTGTAGCAGGCGTTGGTCAGAATGTGAATCGACTCAAACATCGCCTGGCCAATCACCGGCTCCATCACGTTCAGCTGCAGCTGACCCGCTTCTGAAGCCATGGTGACGGTAATGTCGTTCCCGATGACTTTGAAGCACACCTGGTTTACTACTTCTGGCACTACCGGGTTCACTTTGGCTGGCATGATAGACGAGCCCGCCTGCAGTTCCGGCAGGTTGATTTCGTTCAGACCCGCACGTGGACCTGAAGAGAGCAGGCGCAGGTCGTTACAGATTTTGGAGAGCTTCACCGCCAGACGTTTCAGCGCGCTGTGCACCATCACGTAAGCGCCGCAGTCGGAGGTCGCTTCGATCAGATCTTCTGCCGGTACAACCGCCAGGTTGGAGACTTCGGCCAGCTTCTGCACCGCCAGCTGCTGATAGCCATCCGGGGTGTTCAGACGTGTACCAATGGCCGTTGCGCCGAGGTTTACCTCCAGCAGCAGTTCAGAGGTGCGCATCAGGTTGCGGGTTTCTTCGTTCAGCAGCACGTTAAACGCGTGGAACTCCTGGCCGAGGGTCATCGGCACCGCGTCCTGCAGCTGGGTGCGGCCCATTTTCAGGATATCCTGGAATTCGACAGCTTTGTTCTGGAAGCCTTCGCCCAGCTGGTTAATGGCATCCACCAGCTTCACCACCGAGGCGTAGACGGCGATACGGAAACCGGTCGGGTAGGCGTCGTTGGTAGACTGGCATTTATTGACGTGATCGTTCGGGTTCAGGTACTGGTACTCACCTTTCTGGTGGCCCATCAGCTCGAGGCCGATGTTGGCCAGTACCTCGTTGGTATTCATGTTCACCGATGTACCCGCGCCGCCCTGATAGACGTCGACCGGGAATTGATCCATGCACTTGCCGTTGTTCAGCACTTCATCGCAGGCGGCGATAATAGTATTGGCGATGCTTTTCGGAATGGTTTGCAGCTCTTTGTTTGCCATAGCTGCGGCTTTCTTCACCATCACCATGCCACGCACAAACTCAGGGATGTCGCTGATTTTGCTGTTGCTGATGTAGAAGTTTTCAATCGCTCTCAGAGTGTGAACACCATAGTAGGCATCCGCTGGAACTTCCCTGGTACCCAACAAGTCTTCTTCGATACGAATGTTGTTTAACATGTGAACCTTCTTTTCAAGCTGCCGATTGATTGTACTAAACACACAGTACATCTGTGGTTATGTCTATTTTCTGACCGACGATTATCCCCTGAATCGGCCAGATACCCGGAATGATATGCTGATGATAGCGAAATGCCGTAACCTGGATCACTTATTATGGACCCTGTTACATGATATTTATCAATCTGTGAAATGAATCACCGCTTGAATATTTCCAGAAAAAATATCCGTGCAAACCGATTGAATTTTGACTAACCGCCTCCATTTCTTACAGACGCGAATCGCAAATTGATACCGACAGGGGCCTTAACGGCGTCTGCCACACAGGAGAAGCCAGTGCGCTGGATACCGTTAGCTGCAATCTTTCTCTATGTTTACATAGAGATTTCTATTTTTATTCAGGTCGCCCATGTGCTTGGCGTCCTGCTGACGCTGATCCTGGTGATTTTCACTTCGGTCATTGGCATGTCGCTGGTGCGCAATCAGGGTTTCAAAAACTTCCTGTTAATGCAGCAGAAGATGGCTGCTGGCGAGAGCCCGGCGGCAGAGATGATCAAAAGCGTATCGCTGATTATTGGCGGTATCTTGCTGATTATTCCTGGGTTTTTCACCGACTTCCTCGGCTTGCTGCTGCTCTTCCCGCCAGTGCAAAAACTCCTGACGCTGAAACTGATGCCGCATTTACGTTTTAACCGGATGCCGGGGGGTGGATTCACTACTGGCCCAGGTAACGGAGAGACGTTTGACGGGGAGTATCAGCGTAAGGATGACCAGCGCGACCGTCTGGATCATAAAGACGATCGTTAACAGGAGTTGCCCGGCGGCGCTGCGCTTGCCGGGCCTACGAAACCGTAGCCCGGATAAGCACAGCGCCATCCGGCAGTCAGATGGCACCACGCTTAGGCAACAACAGCCACAGCCCCGCCAGCATCAGAATGGCGTACAGACTCTTCCATCCCACCATCGCCAGCAGCAGTAAACAGAGCACCCCACCGACAACGGCCAGCGCTTTATAGCGGCCTTTCAGCAGTCGACATCCCGCCAGCATGCACAGCAGATAGATCATGATGAAGATGCCGTTGGCATAGACGATTAGCGCATCGAGATTGATATCCAGCCAGTAGATCGCCAGCGTGCTTAACACGCAGCAGCCCAGCACCGCATTCAGGGCGTTCAGGGGTAACTGACGTCTGGACAGACGTGCGAGGCGGCTTTCGGGTTTATACAGTGCCTGGGACCACACCAGTCGGGCAAAGCTCTGGATGTAAATATTCAGGCTGGCGAAGCAGGCGAGATAGCCAATGACGCAGGCGACCCACAGCGCCTTCACACCAAACAGCTGCACCACAATGCCCGGCAGCGAGGCCGCGGCTGCCATATCGGCCCCATAGGCGGTGAAGCGAAGGACCAGTACGGTACAGGCCCAGTAGACCGTGCCCGCCAGCAGCAGGCCGATCATCAACGCCCGCGGGAAATCGCGTTCCGGCTGTTTAAACTCCGATGCCAGGTGCGCAAAGGCCTCCAGGCCGACAAAACACCAGAACATGACGGAAAGAGCAGCAAAAAGCTGCGAATGGTCGATATCGCTTATCGCCGGGAAGGGGATCTCTGTGACCTGAATATCGCCCGCCCACCAGATGGCGGCAATCAGCGCTACGATTAGCACCGCCACCAGGGTTTGCAGGTTAGCGCTGGAGCTGGCCCCGCGTGAGCCGACCCACCAGACAATCGCCAGCGTACCCAGCTCGGCCAGCAACAGCTGCGCATCATGCCAGCCAAACAGCGCCTGGCCAAAACCTGTCGCAATATGCAGGGCGGCAGGCAAGCCCACCGGGATCACGGAGAGGAATAACCAGCCGGTGACGCGCTGCAGGCGTGGGCCAAACGCCATCCCGACAAAATGCGCTACCCCACCGGCACTCGGGAAGTGCCGCCCGAGAATGGCAAATACAATCGCCACCGGGAACACCAGCACAATGAGCACCGGCCATGCCCAGAGGCTGTTATCACCCGCGACCAGGGCTGCCAGCGCCGGCACGGCAAATACCCCCGTGCCCAATAAAGAGGTTGAAAGTAAGCCAACACCCTGCGCGAGTCCCAGCTCCTGTTTGAGTCCACTCATTCCGTTGTCCTGCCCCTGTCAAAAGAGAGGCGATGGTAACACTTTCACAAATTTTTTTTCGACTACCCCTTGAAGGGGTAAAACCCCATCCCCATCTCTCAGGGCACTAGCCGGAAAACCGCTTACGGCCCGGCGTCACCCATAACTGATAATGACTTTCTCAAAGGAGAGCTATCAATGAGTATTCGTCCGTTACATGATCGTGTGATCGTCAAACGTAAAGAAGTTGAAACCAAATCTGCTGGCGGCATCGTTCTGACCGGTTCTGCAGCAGCAAAATCAACTCGTGGCGAAATCATCGCTGTCGGTAAGGGTCGCATTCTGGAAAACGGAAATGTGCAGCCTCTGGACGTTAAAGTTGGTGACATCGTCATTTTCAACGATGGCTACGGTGTGAAGTCCGAGAAGATCGACAATGAAGAAGTGTTGATCATGTCCGAAAGCGACATTCTGGCAATTGTTGAAGCGTAATCCGCGAACGACACTGAACATACGAATTTAAGGGAAAGATTAAAATGGCAGCTAAAGACGTAAAATTCGGTAACGACGCTCGTGTGAAAATGCTGCGCGGCGTAAACGTACTGGCAGACGCAGTTAAAGTGACCCTGGGCCCGAAAGGCCGTAACGTGGTTCTGGACAAATCCTTCGGCGCGCCGACCATCACCAAAGATGGCGTTTCCGTAGCGCGTGAAATCGAGCTGGAAGACAAGTTCGAAAACATGGGTGCCCAGATGGTGAAAGAAGTTGCCTCTAAAGCGAACGACGCTGCAGGCGACGGCACCACTACTGCAACCGTACTGGCGCAGGCGATCATCACTGAAGGCCTGAAAGCTGTAGCTGCGGGTATGAACCCGATGGATCTGAAACGTGGTATCGACAAAGCGGTTATTGCTGCAGTTGAAGAGCTGAAAGCACTGTCCGTACCGTGCTCTGACTCTAAAGCCATTGCTCAGGTTGGTACCATCTCCGCTAACTCCGACGAAACCGTAGGTAAACTGATCGCTGAAGCGATGGATAAAGTCGGTAAAGAAGGCGTGATCACCGTTGAAGACGGTACTGGTCTGGAAGACGAACTGGACGTGGTTGAAGGTATGCAGTTCGACCGCGGTTACCTGTCCCCATACTTCATCAACAAGCCAGAAACTGGTGCTGTTGAGCTGGAAAGCCCGTTCATCCTGCTGGCTGACAAAAAAATCTCCAACATCCGCGAAATGCTGCCAGTGCTGGAAGCCGTTGCGAAAGCAGGTAAGCCGCTGGTTATCATCGCTGAAGACGTTGAAGGCGAAGCGCTGGCGACCCTGGTGGTTAACACCATGCGTGGCATCGTGAAAGTGGCTGCGGTTAAAGCACCTGGCTTCGGCGATCGTCGTAAAGCGATGCTGCAGGATATCGCAACCCTGACTGGCGGTACCGTTATCTCTGAAGAGATCGGTATGGAGCTGGAGAAAGCGACGCTGGAAGATCTGGGTCAGGCAAAACGCGTTGTTATCAACAAAGACACCACCACCATCATCGATGGCGTGGGTGAAGAAGATGCAATCCAGGGCCGTGTTACTCAGATCCGTAAGCAGATCGAAGAAGCGACCTCTGACTACGACCGTGAAAAACTGCAGGAGCGCGTAGCGAAACTGGCAGGCGGCGTGGCAGTTATCAAAGTCGGTGCAGCTACCGAAGTTGAGATGAAAGAGAAGAAAGCACGCGTTGACGATGCCCTGCACGCGACCCGTGCTGCGGTAGAAGAAGGCGTGGTTGCCGGTGGTGGTGTTGCTCTGGTTCGCGTTGCAGCGAAACTGACTGGCCTGACCGCTCAGAACGAAGACCAGAACGTGGGTATCAAAGTTGCGCTGCGCGCAATGGAAGCTCCACTGCGTCAGATCGTTTCCAACGCTGGTGAAGAGCCATCTGTTGTAGCGAACATGGTGAAAGCTGGCGAAGGTAACTACGGTTACAACGCTGCTACCGAAGAATACGGCAACATGATCGACTTCGGTATCCTGGACCCAACTAAAGTGACCCGTTCTGCTCTGCAGTACGCGGCCTCTGTTGCTGGCCTGATGATCACCACCGAGTGCATGGTTACTGACCTGCCAAAAGGTGACGCGCCTGATTTAGGTGCTGCTGGTGGTATGGGCGGCATGGGTGGCATGGGCGGCATGATGTAATCATGTTGTTCTGCACCTCGCAGAAATGAATAAACCCCCGGTCAGAAATGATCGGGGGTTTTTCTTTTACATCTCTTTCTAATATTGAAGATATCAGATCCCTTTATTGCTGGTTCTGCGTATATGCAGGAATAAAAAAGCACACTAAAAAGTGTGCTTAGAATAGTTGAAACTTACATTCGGTTAATAAATACCAATCGTACCGTTGATGATTCCCGCATAACCATCCATAGCAACCTTGTATGAAGCATCCCAGCCCAACATTGCGCCCTGAATTGCACCGGTTATAGCGCCTACTGCCACACCCCAGGCACCACCGATAGCCATACCGATGACACCGAAGCCCAGCAGACCGCCGCCATCCCCACCATGAGAACCCCCGATCATGCTGCCGTAGTTAGCAGAAGCTCCTGCCAATACCAGTGCGGATGCAACACACTCGAATCCGTTTGAAACGATACTTCCCAGGGCGGAGCCAACGGAAGAGAAGTCCCAGCTGTAGGCACCTGCAATGGATTCCATTTCTACAATAGATAATTCTTTCATCATATTCCCTTAATATAAGCGTATAGCTTGTTAGTTAATTTCTAACTTTAACGAGTATTTCTTTAACTACGCGATTAATAAATACCAGTCGTACCGTTGATGATTCCCGCGTAACAATCCATGGCAACCTTGGATGAGGCTTCCCAGCCCAACATTGCGCCCTGAATTGCGCCAGTGATTGCGCCTACTGCCACACCCCAGGCACCACCGATAGCCATACCGATGACGCCGAAGCCCAGCAGACCACCGCCATCCCCACCATGAGAACCCCCGATCATGCTGCCGTAGTTAGCAGAAGCTGCTCCCAATACCAGTGCGGATGTAACACACTCGAATCCGTTTGAAACGATACTTCCCAGGGCGGAGCCAACGGAAGAGAAGTCCCAGCTGTAGGCACCTGCAATGGATTCCATTTCAAATACAGATAACTCTTTCATATAATTTCCTATACTATGTTGAAACGATTACTTTCATCAGATAATCATTACCTGGATGAATGTTGATATATAATTTTAATTACGGATAATAATCTCTGTTGATTAATAAACTCATAAGAATAAAGCATGCATACAGCATATTAATGTTATATGGTTGTTTGCAGTTTTCTGCTTTATGAGGTTAATTATATTCTATTATTAGATCCGACAATAGCGCTCCAAATGTTATTTATACTTAATGCAAGCTAAATTAATACTGGTTGATTGTGAAAGTCATTGCGGCATTGGCTGTACCAGGAATCACTGTTCCGGTTCTTTTATAACGGGCAATAAGCGGGATCTCTATCGTTTGTTCAACAGCAGTGTGATATTTTTTATCAGTATCGAATGCTAATGGTGTTCTGTCCCCGCCATTTAAAATTTCAACGGCTATGCCGCTAGCTGCACCATCAACGTTGGAGTCAATATTTAATAGGCCTGTTCCGCTACTTCCAGTACTTGGTTCAAAGGAAACATATACAGGTACAGCATCTTCTTTGCATTTAAGCTTTACGGAGAAAGACTTATCATCCGACGTACTGCCAATCGACGTAAATGATTTAGCTGAAGGTTTACCAAGTTGAATATTTTGAATTCGCGAATTTGGCTCGGCGACGCAACTTTTTGTTATCCAGCTAAATGAAACGTTGACGGCGATTTTGGCAAGAATCCAGCTATCAACCTGGAACTGAGCAGCTTGCCCTGTTTTACTTTTACCAGTACCTATTGGGCCCGTTTTTATAAAACTGACTATTGTTTTTTTATCAGTTCCCCAGCCAAGTAATTCATTCGGGGTCATACTGGTTGAGTAGGGAATGCCTTTGGCCGATTGCATAAGGTCACGAATCTGAATCCCGATGCCAGTGATCCCAGTTGCATAAATATTACCGTAAGTGTTAGTACCCGTAACGGTGGTAAAATTACCCAGCATTTTCGAGCTGTATTTTCCTCGGGAGGAATTAATGGGGCAAGTAATTTTTGGCCCTGTTGTATCAAGGCGCTCCGTATAAAGGACCGTTCCTACAGCTACATCCGGATCGATTGGCATGGAGGTCAGGTTAACGTTATACGTTTTTCCATCAAGAACGATGCAACCTGTTGCATCTGCAAAAACCTCCTGGCTACAAATTCCTAAAAAAACAGTCCCAAAAGCGAGTAAATATTTCGTCATAGCAAAATCCTTTTAAAGTATTAGCGACAGGTCAGCTTCGTCTGTTTAATACCGATGCTGTTATCGGTATCCGGGAATTGGTACGCTGCACTACACGCCTGCGTCGCCTTTTTGCCCCATTTCACGATCAGTGAACCGGATTGCGGCAGACCAGTCATAAAGACTTGACCGTTATCACTAACAATACTGCTATTCTCACTGGCATTTACACCATTCATGTTCGTCACGATTGCACCAAACGGAATGTAATTATTCTGACCATCAACCAGCTGCAGCATCGCACGAATACCTTTTTTACCAATATATTCAGCCAGAACAATAGCGCCGCGGGTAGGAATTACCGTTGCCGTTGTGGTATCCAGTTCCACATCATCTGGCATAGTTTCGGTATCAAGAACCACGTCGTTTTGACGATACATGCTGACGTTAGGCACAACGGCATAACCACGGAAGTCAGTTTTGACGCCTGTATTACCAGAGACCCGGGTGCCTTCTGCGCCAGGTGCCTTAACCAAGGCTGTGGTATCGCTGATAGATTGGCCCGCAGTAATACCATCGGCATGTGCGATGATGCTGCCGCTTGCACCGTAGTTCACACGCTGCCAGTTTTTATCGTAGTTATAGCTGCCGAAAACCTCCCCATAAGTGCCTTTATAATCAAGACCAGCGTTACCACTACCAGATTCACGGTTGTCATACTGCTGCTGCATGTTCCAGTTCAGGTTATGATCTTCAAGCGCAATACCGGAAATGCCCACACTGTTGCTGGTTGAGCCCGGGGAGCTGGTATTTAATCCGTACGTCGCCCAGGTATTGGATAACCAACGTTCCAATGGAACGTTCACATTGAGCGAGAACAATTTATCGGTTGCGTAATGGCGCCCATTTCCAGCGTTATCGTTGGAGCTACGGTTGTGCGAATAGTTAAGGTTGTAGGTAATTCCTTTCCAGCTGTTGCTATAACCGATATTGAGCGTGTTGTTACGGCGACGTTCGTTCCAGTAATCTTCCATCACGCCGCCGATGTTCACATAGCCTAAATCATCGCCAAGACTTTGACTGACAGTAATCTCAGTGCGGTTTTTAACGCGATCGGATGTATAGATACGGTAGTCATCGCGATAGGTTTCCATCACTTCTGACAGGGTGCTAAAGCCACTTGTTGAATAGCGATAACCCGCAATAGAAATGTTGGTGCCGACATCGTTCAGGTTTTTACTGTAGCGAACACGCAGGGACTGCCCTGAATTTTTATCTTCATCTTTTTTAGTTGACCAGGCCTGCGTTAAATCCAGCGAGACCGCACCAAATTCACCCAGGTTTTTACCCAGACCCATAACGATGGATTGATACTTTGATGCCAGCTGGGCACCGCCATAAGCTGTGGTGTTAAGCGCTAAACCATAGCTGGCCGTTGCCTGAGTAAACGGCGTGTAGTCAACGCTACTATCCGATGAACGATATTGCCCGGTTGTAAGGCCGTATTTTAAGTTGCCTTCACGGCGCAACACGGGCAGCGAGGCATAGGCCACAACATAATTCTGTTGACTGCCATCGGCTTCTTCAATGGTGACATTCAAGTCGCCGTTGCCACCAGTGGAATAGAGGTCAGTGATCTCAAACGCACCAGGTGGTACAAAAGATTGATAAATAACGTAACCGTTTTGCTTGATAACGACTTTCGCGTTACCTTTTGCGATACCACGTACAACAGGGGCATAGCCCTGAGTACTTTCAGGATCCATGAAATCATCTGAAGCGAGTTGGAGACCCCGAAAAGGCACGCTGTCGTATACATCCGATTCAGATGAACTTTCACCTAATGTTAAGTTGCTTCTCAGCGCGATGATATTGCGCTCAAGATACGTATAGACAGTATCCCAACGTCCACTGTTATCTTTATTGCTGTCACTTTTATTCCAGGTAGTGAAGTTTCTCAGGCGCCATGGCCCAAAATTTAACCCTGGTAATAAATTAACACTATGCGTTTGTTGATCTTCTATGTCATTATTACGTGAGTAACTATTATTTCCGTTATAATGGTAATTCAAAAATAAAGCATTAATTCCCTGATCAAACCTTTCAGGGGCGACATATCCGCGAGCTACTGTAGAAATGGCGGCTTGCGGGATGCTGAGTATGATTTTTTGCAAGTTGAAGTTAAAATCAACTGTTGCATCAGGTATTGATTTAATAATGACGCAACCATTGCTGTCGGTTTTTAGCGTGGGAATAGCGCGCGTGCGGATACCATAGCCCGCTAATCTTTGTGCTGAAAAACAAGGATAAAGATTTGTTGCTGGATCGTTCTCATTCAAATAGTCAGCACTTTTATCAGCTATTGAAAAAAAATCAATATCTGTTGTTTCAAGTGTCGCATCATTGATGATGATATCGATCCTGTATTTTCCAGGGCCTTGGGAATTCTCGGTTTCAAAGACAGACAGATCGGGATTCTTGTCTGAACCATTCATGTTGGTCAGAAACGCCGGATTGAAAAATTCACGAGAAAACGATACGGTTGAAGAGCTTAATAAGCCTATGCCGAGTAAAGCTAAAAAACATGGAGATAGTCTAAATTTCGTCATCATTCCCTTGACCCCGGTGTATTCTATTTTTTAATATATTATTATCTGGAGTTAAAACGTACTCTGAAAGGTATTGCTTTGACCGCCAAAGTCGTTAATCGCTATCCATTCGATTTTTCCACTACCCATCTTAGCGTTATTTAATTCGTATGTTGCCGATGAAAAAGGCGCAACATAGTTCATTTCTTTTAATTCAACTGGAATGTTATTTACCGTTACACTCATAAAGTTAATGTAATAGGGCGATGGATTACTTACGGTTATAGTATTGTTCTTCTTTTGCCAGGTCAGTTTTCCCGCATAATTGACTGGTATATCATCTTTTAATGCCTTTGGTCGGAAAATAAGTTTAAGCTTCGTTCTGACAGCGATCTGCAGCGTATTGCGACTGGTATCTTCCGTACTGGCCGGGATAGCCGTCGTGTTAAAGAAAAACAGTGATTCACGATCTGCCGGGAGTGCACCATCAACTTTAAAAATACGGACCACATTTTTTTGCTTACCTTCCAGACGGAACAGTGGCGGTGTCACCAGGAAATGAGAACCTGCAATTTTATCGTTCTCGGCCCAGGATTTAATAAGATAGGGTGTACTGTCCAGATTATCGAGGGAGACACTGGCTTCTTTTTTCCCTTCGATAAAAACGATGCGTGTCGTTCCTATCTGGACTCCCGCAGAAGCGAAAGCGGAGATCAGAAACAGAGGGAGAATTATTGATAATTGAGAAATTAATCGCATTGTGCACCACTATTTAAATAGAAAGCCTCTCACCGAAATGAGAGGCTCTTATCATTAATAAGATACCAGCAGAGTTGCAACGGCGTTTGCAGTACCTGCAGCAATAGTGCTTTCAACCTGAGCATAGGTTGCTTTGAAGGCAACGTTAGCAGCACCAGCAGTCAGTGGAATGGCCGCTGATCTTTGACCCAGTTTCAGGTGGTTGCCGCTAGAGTCCAGCAGTTTTACAGCAACACCTTTCGCAATACCCGTTGTGCCATAGCTAGTCAGCTGCAGGTAATCGTTGCTGCCGCCGAAATAGTCACCGTCGAAGGTCACATAGGCGTTAGTTTTGGTGGTTGGGCAACCAGACAGAGAGACGTTAATTGCAGCCAGACCAGAGTTACCACCTGCAGTAGAACCGGTACCGGTAAACGCAGATTTTGGTACGGAACCTAAAGTGACATTACCGGTTTTTGCGCCGGAGTTTTGTACGTCAACAGTACAAGCGCCATCGGTAATGTCGCCAACAAAGTTTACGGTTCCGTCATTAGCGCTTGCATTAAACGCAATCAGGCTGCCAGTAGCGATCAATGCTGCGAGAATATTTTTTTTCATTTAAACAATCCTTTTGTTTTAAATTTTCTGGTCTTTAAAGGTATTTACTTACGTTAAAGCAAAAAGTCGGCGGTTAAGGAATGCGACTTTATACTTTTCAGTGCTCAACTCAACTCTGCCAGAGTGCAGATGAGAGGATTACCGACGGCTAATTTAACGTGGGAAAAGAGTGTGGCTTTAATGAATTACATCTGATTTATTGTTGAAAGAATGTGAAGCGCTCAATGTTGACTGAATTATCTAAAGGGGAGTATAAAAAAAGCATGAATAATTACTAAGATGCTGTTTAACCTTGCTAGTTATTTAGTAGCGCCCTAATAATATCGCATAAAATATTCCAATTCATATTACGAGAATAACGTAACAGGAGGAATAGAGTGGTGATGAAGTCATTTTAAGTTCCTTTTCCTACCCGACCCGCATTGAACTTCGGGGCTTTATCGATCAGAGGTGATCCTGTGATGTTCTTTTGCTCGTCTTTTTAGTATAAAAGGGTATCTGGACTGGGGTGTCCAGCTCATTGATTATGGGGAAAACATGCAGAAGAAATATCTGGCAGGAACAGTAGTTGCAGCGCTACTGCTGGTGGGTTGCAGCCACAGCAACGAACTGAGTGCTGATGGCCAGAAAGTACGCTTCTCAGAAGATAAGCCTGGGGCAGAATGTCAGTTAGTAGGGACCGCAACCGGTAAGCAAGGAAACTGGCTTTCTGGGCAGCATGGTGCTGAAGGTGGCTCCATGCGTGGAGCCGCTAACGATCTTCGTAACCAGGCCGCAGCAATGGGCGGGAACGTTATCTATGGCGTTAGCAGCCCGACAGAAGGTCTGTTGTCCAGCTTTGTCCCAACTGATAGCGAAATGAACGGGCAAGTCTACAAATGTCCGAACTGAGAGTTCTTCAGACATCATTTTGATAAAAAAGGTTGTTCTACCTTGTGAACGAGGTAAAACAACCTTATCGCATTAAATATTGTCGATGTGATTAATGATCTACTGAAGGGTAGAGGAACCCTGATTCATTTGCATCTCCTGGCAGAATGTACGCAATGGTAATAAACAATCGTCCAGGGAGGCTATTTTGCCCTGTGGGGCTGGGATCACTCGGGTCATCACTTGCGTCATTGGGTATTTATCGCTAAAAGCTTTGAGTTTAGGGCATCTTTCCGCCAGTAAGCGGGCAATGCTAACTTCACGTTCAGAGCGATGCTCAACGCTGGTCTTAATTACGGCACCTGACAGAATCTTCTCTCCTTGTTCGGTAGCGAAACAGTACAGCACCGCCAGATGGTGCGAGAAGAGAGTGTGCTTCCACTCCGGATATTCAAATTGCTGGTAATCAATCCGTGGTATGCCTGTCATGTCTGTGGCATACAGAACGAGATGATCGAGATATGAATTTATATGGGTTAATAACTTTTCATCACCTGAATTGTGCAGGGCTTGTTGAATGCCAACCAGCATCATCCCAACCTGCGTATCATCCAACGTCAATACTTCGATGCTTTCATTTTGCAAAACAGCAATTATCGAGAAATGAGTATCACCCGGTTTTAACGTTAATGAGGCAATGCGTCTTGCTGAATCCGGTTGCTGCAGTTCAGTCATATCGATTTGTGGAATATTGGTGACAAGCGCTTCGCTGCTTGCCATCAGGTTACTTTGGTAACTCTCTCCCTCGATTGTGGCCCGCTGGGTGATTTTTGCGAGTCTGCTCAGTAGAATTTGCAACAGATCGAAGAGAACCACGGGCTGCAGATAATAAAGTTGGCACCGATCGTCTTGCTTTTTGATTTTCAAGGCTAAAGCAAATAACTCTTCGCCGTTTTTAATTACTGCGGTATTGAAACCTTTCATTGTTCCTTGCATGAGGCGCTCCTTTATACTCTTACGCTAAAGCCGTTATATTGCGTTGGGACAAGTCGATAATCCGATCAGCGGATGCGATAGTTGATGGCCGATGCGCAACGATAATTCTGGTGATGCTCAGATCGGAAATGGCCTGGTTAATGGCGGATTCGTTACTGAGGTCCAGATGGCTGGTTGCTTCATCCATGAAAAGAATGCTGGGCTTACGATAAAGCGCGCGGGCAATCAGTATGCGCTGTTTTTGCCCACCGGAAATGCCTAATCCCAGCTCACCGACCATCGTCTCGTAGCCCATTGGCATTTTCATGATTTCATCATGTATATTGCAACGACGGGCACATTCAATAATAAAGTCACTCTCCGCGTTATCTTCAAAACCGCAGATGTTATCGCTGATCGAGCCTGAAAATAGCCTGTCTTCTTGCAGAACGCAGGCGGTGCCCAGGCGATAATTGTTCAGGCCAATTTTTTGGATATCAAGTTGATCGGCCAACACGTCGCCTGTTGTGGGTGAAAGCAACCCGCACATGACTTTTAACAGCGTGGTTTTTCCGACACCGGATGGACCGATTAATGCGACAGACTCCCCAGGCTCAACAACAATATTCATGTTTGAAAAGATGGGCTGAGAGAAGGGATCATATTGGTAGCTCAGGTTCTTAACCTCAAGCCTGACACCTGCATTCTCCGGAAAGACCCGACGTGTCGCTAACTCTTTTTCGGGTTCGCTGAACACGATTTCTGACAAGCGTTCATTATGTAGTGACAACATGCGCAGCTGCATCACAAGATCAATCAAGCTGGATGCACGCTGTGAGAATTGGCCACGATAGGCATTAAACGCCATAAACATCCCCAGCGTCATACTGTTATCAATAACCATAATGGCACCGAGCCAAAGCACAACAACCTGATCAATGGATGAGATGAAGGTATTGATACCGCCAAACATCATATCGAATCGGGTTTGCTTAATTCCTGCGTTACAGGCGTCGATATTAATATTTAGCCAGTGCTGAGAACGTCTTTCTCTCAAATTCAACGCTTTGATGGTCGAAATACCGTAAAGCGACTCCATAAAGTGTGAACTGGAGCGCGCCCCTTTTATGACCTGCTCTTCTGAAACACGGCGATAGAAGCGATATGTTGCCAGGCGCATGATGGCGTAACATAGCGTAAAGCCCACAACGACCCATACAAGCCAACCGCCATATAGCGTCAACATAATAAGCAGGCCAATGGTCATGATCGAGTCAATGATGCCGGTGACGATGCTATTGGTAAAAGTTGAGCGAATAGTATCAAGCGATGAAAAACGCGACTGAATATCCCCTAAGTGACGTTTTTCAAAGAATGACAACGGTAATTTTGTCAAATGCTCGAATAGCGTCGTCTTCCATTGAATATTGGTTAATGTATTCAATTTCAGTGAAGTCCAGGCGCGCAACATGCTGATGAAAGTCCGGAACAGAGTAAAGAACACCAAACCAATACAAATTACCGACAGCAGGCTTTGATCGTGCGCCATGATGACATGGTCTGTCACCAGTTGCGTACCAATAGGTAATAGCAATCCGATGGCTTCTACGACCACTGAGAAAGCAAAAATCTTCACTAAAACGGATTTCAGACCAACAATATTGCGCATGAGATCCAGCAGGCGAAGACGAGATTTTGCCTTCTCCTGCTGGAAATTTTGGTCAGGCCAGAGCTCAAGCGCAACGCCTGTGAAGTTATTGGACATCTCCTGCATGCCAATAATACGTTTTCCCATCGCCGGATCGTTTATCACGAAACTCGACTTGCGTACTTTAGTAAGTACGACGTAGTGGTTCATGCCCCAGTGAAGAATACAAGGCAATTTAAGTTGCCTTATTTCATCCAAATCAAGCGAAAGTGCGCGGCATTTTAATCCAGCGTTTTCAGCTGTTTTGCTTAAAGAAAGCAAAGATACGCCGTGAGAAGCACTGCCATAGCGTTGACGGAAGTTGAACAGATCAATATCCAGACCATAGAAACCACAAACCATGGCCAGACAAGTAATACCACATTCTGCCGCTTCAGATTGCAGGATGACGGGCGTTTTTTTACGCATTGAGAAGTTAATCTTTGCGATGATGGTTGCAAATAATTCGTTATTCATTTATCGGCCCGCTCAGGCTATGATAAATTTTATAGAAAGGAGTAAACATCCACATATACAGGGGCCTTTCTTCCAGGAAGACAATAGCCTGGGCTTTTAACCCATTCGATAAGTGAAGATCTTTGCCATTATACTTAAATGCTTTGTCTTTTATTTTCACTATCGTTTTATATAAAGCAAGTTCTTGTTGGTTAACTCCAACGTTAGCATTTGTGTATTCTGACATCTCCTGGCGTGAAGCCGGGACCGATGATATCGATAAGACCTTGCCTGGGAACTGGCCAAACTTATCTGCCGGGAACGCATCATAGCGAATATTAATGGTATCCCCAATTTTGACATAAGGGATCGTATTATTAGGGAGCCATAACACAAGATAATATTCAACGTTACCAATTGGTTTGATTTGCGCCAGACTGCTACCCTTATCAACCATTTGGCCTTTGGTGACAGCTAAAGATTCAATTTTGCCTTCTGTGGTCGCTTTAATGATAGCATTGCCGCTGGCATTGGTTTCAACAAGTTGATTTTTATAATCATTAATTTGATTATTTTGACTGGATATCTGATTGTCAAAATCCGCAGCCTTGGTCACCCGATCGCTATTGATTTGGGTGATCTGCGATTCTAACTGCATTTTCTGACTAACTAATGACTGATATGCACTTTGTTGCTGGAAATAAAGCGAGTGCTGATAGTTATACTGATCTTTGGTAATCAGGCCGTCTTTCAGATACTTGTCATAGCTTGTCAGGTTGTCGTGCATTTTCTTTAAACCAGATTGCGTGTTTTTCAGCATCTGGTTTGTTTCTGTCAATGATTTGCTGACTGTTTTTCTTTGTTCTTCAAGTGATGCTGTCGTTTCTGCTTTATTATAAATGAGCTTTTCAATGATGCTTTTCGCATTGATGATCTTTTCATTAATCACTTCAATTTGCGCATCGCTCACGTTTCCGGTGGATGTTGAACGAGAAACATCTATTTCATATAAGTCTTGTCCCTTCGTGACGATATCGCCCACTTTAACATATTGCGTGACGACGAAGCCCTGTTGAGGAGCATAGACATTTACTGAATGCGGTAGCGTGATAACCTCACCAGTAACATCAACGCGCTGGGTGAAGGTACAAAAAACCATAGCTGCTACTAGTGCAGTAAGGAACATCAGCGACAGCGACGTAATTATCCAGGCGGGCATGCCTGCCAGTAATAATGCCTTACCCTTCCAATGGAGTCGCTTATATTCGATCGCTTCCTTGCGATAAATATTCTTTAACATGTAATACCACTTATTAAATGATAAGGAAAACGTGGATATCCAACATTATTTAAAGATATCAGTTCAGTCAACGTTCATGTATGCAGACTAATAACGGGATTCCATGTACGGAAACAATGCAATGGTCGCTTCTGTAGAAAAAGTATTTTTTGCAGAGCTGAGGCATGCTGAGTATAAAAATTTCACAAAAGTCCATATCGATATGAAACACGGCCTCCATACGTCTATAACTGATTCCTGTTAGTTGTCTTACAGGCATTAAAGCCAGACGTGGAGCTTAGAACAGAACGATAAAAGAGAGCAATTACTTGGGTAATAAAATAAGAAAATGCTCAGCTATACATTCATAACTGATATGCATTCGGGGGGGAGGTAGAATTATATATGCTTTGCTTTGATATTATAAATATTTATTATGTTTTCATATGGTAGATTCTGATGTCGTTACATCTTCGATTAAATGAATGTTAACCCAAAATTTAGGAAAAAAGTGTTGCATAGCATAGCGCTCTTGCGCTTTATTCTCCAGTCTGAATACGGACTTTCATATGTGAAATTTTACTATTTCTCTGTTCATATCGATAAGGTCCTCTTTTGTTCATATGGACGAATATTTTAATTTCTGTGCAAGAAATACTCGGAATTAATAATAACTTCATGCAGTTAAGGAAGACTGGAAAAGTTATATGATATTTAAAAATGCAATTATTAATGATGCTGTTATTTTTAACGTGAATGATAGTGAGCTTATCCCACTTATCAAAAATGAAGAAGCGATCCTGCTTAATATACCCACTGCACGCTGCCTGCAGCTGCTGGTTGAACGACAGGGGCATGTTGTTTCTCGTGAAGATTTTCTGGAACATGTGTGGGGGGCAAAAGGAATTGTTGTTTCTCATAATACGTTCTATCAGAATATTTCACTGTTGCGTAAATCATTAAAAAAAGCCGGGCTGCAGGAGGATATTGTCGTTACCGTAAGGCGAAAAGGGTTCACGTTATCTTCTGACGTGGTGATTAAAATTATTGAGAAGAGTGACGCAGAGGAAACTAGCACGCTGGCCCATCAGTCATGCTTATCGACGGCAATCCCACTTTCACCAGCAATAAGAGAGACGGACTCAACTAACACGTCGACAGCTGTGCCAGGGCGAATGAATATGCGTGCTATCCCTGACTGGATGGCCTTTTTACTTGTGCTTATATTATTGATTGAAATAATTATTTTTATAATTAATGTCATTATGTTTTAGTTTTAATCTTAACTCACTGAGATGATTATTCATCACCGGCTGCACGCATCATTCAACCGGTGATAATGAATAACTCACCAACGTCTATGATTTCTGCTTCAATCCCAAATCCAGCGGTGTCTTGCTCGGTTCGCCACCAATCTCACGCGCCAGTTTAGGCACCATATAACCAGAAACCAGGGTTAACAGTTCGCGCATAATCGCCCGGGCTTCATCATCTTCGACCATAAAGTGTGCTGCACCCTGAACTCTGTCCAACACATGAACGTAATAGGGCATCACGCCCGCATCGAAAAGCGCGTTGCTCAGGTTAGCGAGCGTTTGGGCGTTATCGTTCACCCCGCGCAGCAACACACTCTGATTCAGCAACGTCACCCCGGCCTGCCGCAGACGCGTCATTGCCGCGCGGAAGTCCGCATCTATCTCATTGGCGTGATTAATATGGTTAACCAGCAAGATTTGCAGCGACGTTCGCGCCAGCCGTGCGCTGAGCGCGTCGGTAATACGCGCCGGGATCACAATCGGTAAACGGCTATGAATGCGTAATCGCTTGATATGCGGGATCGCTTCCAGCTGGGTGATAAGCCAGTCCAGCTCGTGATCTTTCGCCATCAAAGGATCGCCGCCGGAAAAGATAATCTCATCCAGCTCAGGATGATCGGCAATATAGTCGAGCGCCGCTTGCCAGTTGCGCTTGTTACCCTGATTGTCGGCGTACGGGAAGTGACGTCGGAAGCAATATCGACAATTTACCGCGCAGCCACCCTTAACCAGCAGTAACGCGCGATTGCGGTACTTGTGGAGTAAACCGGGTACTACGCTGTTCTGTTCTTCGAGGGGATCGGTGCTAAAACCGGGGGCAGCGATAAACTCATCCTGCGCGGTGAGTACCTGTTTTAAAAGCGGATCGTCAGGATTACCTTTTTCCATACGAGCCACAAAAGCACGCGGAACACGCAGGGCAAACAGGCGTTTCGCATCACGTCCGGCGAGGAGTTTTTCATCAGCGTCCAGATTTAAAAGACGCAGCAGTTCATCAGGACTGGTGATTACATCTGCAAGTTGCAATAACCAATCTTCTCTGGATGGGGTGTTTAGGGTTACAATATGCGCCATTTTGTGGCTTAGCTACCAGTTAACAATTTCAGAGGGCCTTATGGCGACTTACTATAGCAACGATTTTCGTGCCGGTCTTAAAATCATGATGGACGGCGAACCGTACGCGGTTGAAGCCAGCGAATTCGTTAAACCAGGTAAAGGTCAGGCATTCGCACGCGTTAAGCTGCGTCGCCTGCTGACCGGTACCCGTGTAGAGAAAACCTTCAAATCCACCGACTCCGCTGAAGGCGCAGACGTTGTTGATATGAACCTGACCTACCTCTACAACGACGGTGAATTCTACCACTTCATGAACAACTCCACTTTTGAGCAGCTGTCTGCTGACGAGAAAGCCGTGGGTGATAGCGCTAAATGGCTGCTGGATCAGGCGGAGTGCATCGTAACCCTGTGGAACGGCCAGCCTATCGCTGTGACCCCACCAAACTTCGTTGAACTGGAAATCGTTGAAACCGATCCAGGTCTGAAAGGCGACACCGCAGGTACTGGCGGTAAGCCAGCCAAGCTGTCTACCGGTGCAGTGGTTAAAGTTCCACTGTTCGTCCAGACTGGCGAAATCATCAAAGTAGATACCCGCTCTGGTGAATACGTTTCTCGCGTGAAGTAATTCACTCCGGGACGGAAGGCGCAGTGTTCTGCTGCGCCTTATCACCCTAAAGAAGGTTCATGGACGATGCAGCACACAATCAAAATTTTACTGCTGATGGTTCTTGCCAGTTCTCTGCTTTCCGGATGCAACACAGCCCGTGGCGTCGGGGAAGACATTAAAAGTCTGGGTCACGCTATTTCGCGCGCCGCCTCCTGATTCTTTCTACTTTTCCTAAAAATTCTTCCTTTTCCGTCACTCGCCGGGATCCTGGCTATGCTTATGTTGCTGTACACAATAACTTTGGCTAAAAAAGGAAGACATTATGCTTAAGAAAACATTTGTAGCGATCTTTTCTGTTCTGGTGCTTTCGTCAGTACTAACTGCCTGTAATACCACTCGCGGCGTCGGTGAGGATATCTCCACTGGCGGTAGCGCGATCTCTGGTGCGGCAACTAAAGCACAGCAGTAATCTTGGGCGGTACGGGGCTGAATACGTCGCCGTACCCTCAGTTTTACCTGTCAGGGCAGCGATAAAAACGGCGAGTACCGCGTATCCATGTGCAATTTCATCCGTATATTGCGCTTGTAGGTGTATACCGTCTTTCCGTGAATGCTCAGCTTACTGGCAATCTTCTGGTTGCTGGCCCCGTCCATCCATAGCGTTAACACTTTCTCTTCCTGACGCGTCAGCAATGGCGTCGCGACCACCGCAGGTTCACTGATTTCCTGTGAGGCCAATACCTCATTAATGGTTTGCGCCAGAACCTCCAGCGAGGTCTTTTTGGCCAACGATGCCCACAGAGGAAAGGTGTTCATAAAGGCCGAGGTTTCAGGTTGCTCATCTGATTGCAGCAAAACAAAAGGCACGGTTTCACTGGCGCTCATCAGAGAAGAGAGCTGCTGGATATGCTGAATATCTGACGTAAACCCCTGCAAATCTGCAATCACCAGCGTCGGTTTCCATTGCAGGATATGCTCCCTGGCCAGAAAGAGATTGTTGAGGCCCGTCACCAAAACGGGGGAGGGGAACAGCCCTGAATGATTGATCCAAATTTCCAGGCCCATGCGGGTGTAATGACACCGGTCAATCAAAAGAATTTTGAACATTTGTTTTTCGCAATCGGCAAAGTGTTGTCGCTTCCTGCTTTCAGGAAGTAGCTCATAGTAAAGAAGTCGGATGAGTTATAAATGAAGGAATTTCGTTGCTAATTACGTCTATTTCTTGCTTTCAGCCGCTGAAGTGATGCCTGAAACAAAGCAGTTGAAAAATGAATTCATGCTCTTCACAATAAATCGTTCACCTGCCTTACGGGACGACCTGTAAGCGCTTCTCTCATCGGGGACGGCCCCAACTGTTGTTTAAGTTAAGGAGCCTGTATGCCCTGGATTATTCTCTTTATTGCCGGTTTACTCGAAGTGGTTTGGGCCATTGGCCTGAAATACACCCACGGGTTTACGCGTCTCACTCCCAGCATTATTACCGTTTCTGCGATGATAGTGAGCATTGTGCTGCTCTCGTGGGCGATGCGTTCGCTGCCTGTAGGGACGGCTTATGCGGTGTGGACGGGGATTGGTGCAGTAGGCGCGGCCATTACCGGCATTTTACTGCTGGGTGAGTCTGCGAGCCTGGCGCGTATCGCCAGCCTCGCATTGATTGTCGCGGGCATTATTGGGTTGAAGCTCAGCACCCATTAATGGGGCTGTTCAATCCAGACCAGCTGGCTGATATCAAAGCCCTGACGGGTGGCAGAAGCCAGTAACCGCTGTTTCATCTCATCTGAAATCGTCGGTGTGCGGGCGAGGATCCACAGGTAGTCACGATTAGGCCCGCACACCAGCGCATGCTGGTAATCCCTATCCAGCGCAATCACGTTATAGCCGCCATAAAAAGGACCGATAAAAGAGACTTTCAGCGCGGCGGTGTCAGACGCGCCGGTAAAGTACGCCTTCCCCGTCACTTTTTGCCACATGCCGCGCTCAGGATTGTAGCCCCGGTTAATAACCTGGATCCCGCCGTCGCTCATCAGGCTGTAATTGGCCGTTACCTTTTGCAGGGCACGTTCAAAGCGATGGTCAAAACGGGCGATTTCATACCAGGTGCCCATGAACTGTTGGGCGTTGAAGGGCCGGACGACAGTCACGCCCTGGGGCGGGGTGGGAGCGCTACAGGCAACAACCAGAAATGCAGCGGCAACGGCGGCGATGACGGGCAGGATGCGCATAGGCATTTCCTTACAGGATTTTTGATAAGTGTAGAACCTGTCTGGAATTTTGCTCTCCCGCCGGCAGGCAGGAGAGCGGGGGAGGATCACATAAAGACAACGGCAACCAGCGTGACCACGCTCAGAATGGCAGCCAGACCGTAGAACACCCATTTCCCGTTAGGGACGTGGATCTTCAGGTCGTGCATGGCGTGATGAATACGGTGCAGACCACACCACAGCGGCAGAACAATCATCAGGAAGATGAATACCCGCCCAATAATGCTGTGAGCAAAAGCCAGGACCCGCTCGTAGCTCAGCGCATCGCCGGGGTAGAGCCCCAGCGGCAGCATAATGCCTACCAGCAGAATAATGACCGGCGCGATAATGGCGCACCACATGCCGCCTGCCCCAAAGAGGCCCCAGAAGACGGGCTCGTCAGAACGTTTTGGAGTTGGATTAATCACAGTGGTCTCCTTACCAGAACAGGGCTACGCCAAGAATTATCACGGTCACGACCGCAGTCACCGCCCAAAGTCCTTTGATGATCGGCTCTGGCCCCAGTTTTTCGTTTTTGACGATAATATTTGCCGCTTTCGGCGCCAGCTCAAACCAGGTTTTGGTATGCAACAGCGCTGCCGCCAGCACGATGATATTCAGGATCACCACAATCGGGTTCTGCAGGAACCCGACGAAACCGGCCCAGGTTTCCGGACCGTGCTTCAGGGCAAACAGGCCGTACATCAGTTCGATGCTGAACCATACCGCCGGAACCGCCGTGCCTTCACGCAGCATATAGAAGCGATAAAACGGCAGATTTTTCCACCAGGTGGACGGCATCGGCCGCACATAGGCTTTGCGTTTAGTCGTCATCATGCACTCCTTAGCGTGGTTTCAGGGTGGCGATAAGAAAGTCTTTCGAGCTTTCTACTTTGCCCTGTTGGATCGCGGCGGCCGGGTCGACGTGCTTCGGACAGACTTCCGAGCAGTAGCCGACAAAGGTACAGGTCCAGACGCCGTTCTGGCCGTTCAGCTGCGCCATACGTTCTTTCTTGCCGTGGTCGCGGCTGTCTTCGTTATAGCGATGCGCGAGGGTAATGGCGGCCGGGCCGATAAACTCCGGATTCAGGCCAAACTGCGGGCAGGCGGCATAGCACAGGCCACAGTTGATGCAGCCGGAGAACTGGTGATACTTGGCCATCTGCGCCGGGGTCTGCTTGTTCGGCCCCTGATCCGGCGTACGCGGGTTGCCAATGATGTACGGCTTAATGGCTTCCAGGCTTTCGATAAAGTGGGTCATGTCGACCACCAGATCGCGCTCAATCGGGAAGTTAGCCAGGGCTTCGACCTTCATCCCTTTCGGGTATTCACGCAGGAAGGTCTTACAGGCCAGCTTAGGCACCTTGTTGACCATCATGCCGCAGGAGCCGCAGATCGCCATCCGGCAGGACCAGCGGTAGCTCAGGTCCGGCGCCAGGTTGTCTTTGATGTAGCCCAGCGCGTCCAGCAGCGAGGTCTGCTCATCGTAAGGCACTTCATAGAAGGTGCTGTGCGGCGCGCTGTCCACTTCCGGGTTGTAGCGCACCACTTCGACTTTCAGAGTTTGCATCTCAGCCATTGGTCGTCTCCTTCTTCTCGGCTGCTTCCGCTTCTGCACCGTAAACGCGTTTCGCCGGTGCCAGCGTGGTGATCTTCACGTCGCTGTAGTCCAGACGGGTGGTGCCGTCCGCGTCGCGATAAGCCAGGGTATGCTTGAGGAAGTTGACGTCGTCACGCTCCGTGCAGCCTTCGTCCAGCCGCTGATGGGCACCGCGCGACTCTTTACGCGCCAGGGCGGAGTGCGCCATACATTCGGCAACGTTCAGTCCGTGTCCCAGCTCAATGGTGTAGAGCAGATCGGTGTTGAAGACGCTGGAGGTGTCAGTGACACGCACACGCTTGAAGCGCTCCTGCAGCTCAGCCAGCTTGTCGACGGTTTTCTGCATCAGCTCCGGCGTACGGTAAATACCGCAGCCTTCTTCCATGGACAGCCCCATCTCATCGCGGATCTTCGCCCAGTTCTCACTGCCTTCCTGATTCACCAGGTTTTTCAGGCGCTGCTCAACATCGGCAACCTGCGCATCGAGCGCAGCACCGTTAGCGGTGCCGGCCGTCGCGGCACGCGCCATCGCCTGCTCACCCGCGAGACGGCCAAACACCACCAGTTCGGCCAGCGAGTTAGAACCCAGGCGGTTAGCGCCATGCAGACCAACGGAGGAGCATTCGCCCACCGCAAACAGGCCTTTGATACGGGTTTCGCACTGCTGATCGGTTTCGATACCGCCCATGGTGTAGTGCGCGGTTGGACGTACCGGGATTGGATCTTTAACCGGATCGACGCCGACATAAGCTTTTGCCAGTTCACAGATGAACGGCAGACGTTCCAGCAGTTTCTTCTCGCCCAAGTGGCGCAGGTCGAGATAGACCACATCGCCGCGTGGGGTGGGGATGGTGTTACCTTTGCGCCACTCATGCCAGAAGGCCTGAGAGACTTTATCCCGCGGGCCGAGCTCCATATATTTGTTCTTCGGCTCACCCAGCGGGGTTTCCGGACCCATGCCGTAATCCTGCAGATAGCGATAGCCATCTTTATTGACCAGAATCCCGCCTTCACCGCGGCAGCCTTCCGTCATTAGAATGCCGGAACCCGGCAGGCCGGTCGGGTGATACTGGACGAATTCCATGTCACGCAGCGGAACGCCGTGCTGCAGCGCCATGCCCATCCCGTCGCCGGTCACGATGCCGCCATTGGTGTTATAGCGGTAAACACGTCCGGCACCGCCGGTCGCCATCACCACGGCATTGGCGCGGATCTGGACCAGCGTCCCTTCCATCATGTTCATCGCCACCAGACCGCGGGCCTGGCCGTCATCAACCAGAATGTCGAGGACGAAATGTTCGTCGAAGCGTTGGATCTGGGGGAACTGCAGCGAGGTCTGGAACAGGGTGTGGAGCATATGGAAGCCGGTCTTATCGGCGGCAAACCAGGTACGCTCAATCTTCATGCCGCCGAAGCGACGCACGTTGACGCTGCCGTCTTCACGGCGACTCCACGGGCAACCCCACTGCTCAAGCTGGGTCATCTCCGTCGGGCAATGATGCACGAAATAATCAACGACATCCTGCTCACAAAGCCAGTCACCACCGGCTACGGTGTCGTGAAAGTGATAATCAAAGCTGTCATGATCCTGCGCGACGGCAGCGGACCCCCCTTCAGCGGCGACCGTATGGCTGCGCATCGGGTAGACTTTTGAAATCAGGGCAATTTTAGCGTTTGGGTTAGCCTGGGCTGCAGCAATCGCTGCGCGTAATCCCGCTCCGCCTGCGCCAATAATGGCAAGATCGGCTTGAAAGGTATGCACGACATTCCTCCAGATTTTTGATATTTCGCACCTCACCTACCCTAAGGTAGTGCACGGCCGGGGAGGGCAAATGCGAAAGCGATTCCACTGCTCCTTTATGGGTAACGCAGTATAGCCCCAGGAAAGAAAGGGAAATTTGACGTGTTCGATTTTTTTGCGGTTCTTTCGCTGGATGTATCATTGCAATTGATGAATCACGTCACGAAATTATTGGGAGTTATGAAAACCACAAAATTGACTGTGCAAAATTTGTCTCCGCCATGGGTTACGAGTAGACTTCGTCCCCTTGTCTGAAATCGGAGAAATTCTCATGAGCGAAACGGCCACCTGGCAGCCGAGCGCATCCATCCCCAATCTGTTAAAACGCGCAGCAATTATGGCGGAGATTCGCCGCTTCTTTGCCGATCGCGGTGTGCTGGAGGTGGAAACGCCCTGCATGAGCCAGGCAACGGTAACGGATATTCATCTGGTGCCGTTTGAAACCCGTTTTGTTGGTCCTGGTCACTCCCAGGGAATGAATCTCTACCTGATGACCAGCCCGGAATACCACATGAAGCGCCTGCTGGCGGCGGGATGTGGGCCGGTATATCAGCTGTGCCGCAGTTTCCGCAATGAAGAGATGGGGCGTCATCACAACCCGGAATTCACCATGCTGGAGTGGTACCGCCCGCACTATGATATGTATCGCCTGATGAATGAGGTGGACGATCTGCTGCAGCAGGTCCTGGAGTGCCCGGAGGCCGAAACCCTCTCTTATCAGCAGGTTTTCCAGCGTCATCTGGAGATTGATCCGCTCTCTGCGGACAAAACCCAGCTACGTGAAGCGGCGGCAAAACTGGATCTCAGCAATGTTGCCGATACTGAAGAAGATCGCGACACGCTGCTGCAGCTGCTCTTTACCTTTGGCGTTGAGCCGCAGATTGGCAAAGATCGCCCGACCTTTGTCTATCATTTCCCGGCAAGCCAGGCGTCACTGGCCCAGATCAGCACCGAAGATCACCGCGTGGCGGAGCGTTTCGAGGTCTACTTTAAAGGTATTGAGCTGGCGAATGGTTTCCACGAACTGACGGATGCCCGTGAACAGCAGCAGCGTTTCGATCAGGATAACCGCAAGCGCGCCGCGCGCGGCCTGCCGCAGCAGCCTATCGACCACAATCTGCTGGGCGCGTTAAAAGCCGGCTTGCCGGACTGCTCCGGCGTGGCGCTGGGGGTTGATCGTCTGGTGATGCTGGCGCTGGGCGCTGAGCAGTTGGGTGATGTGATTGCGTTTACCGTAGACCGCGCCTGACGGTTTGGTTGTTCTCCCTCTCCCTGTGGGAGAGGGTTGGGGTGAGGGCATCAGACCGCCCCCCTCCTGATTACAAACTCCCCGCCGGGCGCGACTTCGCCGCCGACGTCAAGGTTCTTCCCGTCTTACGCCCGTCCAGCGTTTCCAGACGCATCTGGAACGGTGGGAACGGCATATCGATACCGTGCTCACGGAAGCCCGCCAGAATCAGCTGGTGGATCTCATGGCGCAGCGGCATACGATGGCCCATCTCGGCCGCGTAAATACGCAGTTCGAAAATCTGGATCCCCTGCTGTAAATCCACCAGGAACACTTCCGGCTCCGGCGTGCTGATCACCAGCGAACAGCGCTCGGCCGCGGTATAGAGAATTTGCGTCACCTCTTCGCTATTGGCATCCGACGGGGCCGGAACGGTCAGCACCACACGCGTCACGGAGTCCGACAGCGACCAGTTAATAAACTGCTCGGTGATAAACGCCTTGTTAGGAACGATGATCTCTTTACGGTCCCAGTCGCTGATGGTGGTGGCGCGGGTGTTAATCTTCGTAATGCTGCCGGTCAGATCGCGGATCGTTACGGTATCGCCAATACGGATCGGCTTTTCAAACAGGATGATCAGACCCGAGATAAAGTTGGCAAAGATCTCCTGCAAGCCAAAACCGAGCCCGACCCCGAGTGCGGCTACCAGCCACTGCAACTTCGACCACTCAATGCCGATCATTGAGAAGCCCACCAGCCCGCCAAACACCATCAGCAAGTATTTGGTGATGGTGGTAATGGCGTAGCCGGTGCCCGGCGTTAAATCCAGATGCTGTAACAGGGCCAGCTCCAGCAGCGCCGGGAAGTTACGGATCAGCTGGGTGGTGATGATGAACACCAGAATGGCTATCAGCACCGCCCCGAGCGTAATCGGCTCCAGACTCTCCACGCCCTGAACCGTCGAGGTCACATCCCAGAGAGTGATGTTCTCCAGGAAGCCAAACGCTGAATGAATTTCCGACCACAGCACAATGACAGACAGCAGGGCGACCAGCATCAGGATGGAGCGGACCAGACGCAGGGACTGGGTACTGATGGCATCCAGATCCAGCTCGGTTTCATCGACTTCTACCGTGCCTTCCGTGCTGAGCATGTGAGGTGGCTCTTCTTCGCCACGCGCACGCTGGGCGAGGATTTCGGCCCGGCGGTTTTTCGCCCGGTCGAAGGCCAGACGACGACGCTGAATCAGCATCCAGCGACGGATAACGTGGTAGACCACCAGCAGCAGGAACCAGATCGCCACCGAGGTTTCAAGACGCGCCAGCAGCGCCTGGGCGGTGGCCAGATAGCCGACCGCCGCCGCCAGAATCGCCGCCAGCGGGGCGCTGAGCAGCAAATTCCACAGCATATGGTTGACCATGTTATCGCCGCTGCCCTCTTTGTCGAGATAGAGCGGGATCCCGGCCTTCTTCAGGCTCAGCGTCACCACCGCCAGCGCACCACAAATCAGGATAAAGCACAGCCGGCCGAGCGAGCCGGAAAACTCCCGGTCGTTGAGGTTATCAAACATGATCAACGCCATGATCAGCGGCACAATCAGCCCGATGCTCATCAGGTAGTAGCGCATCGCCCGCGCCACGCGGTTACGCGGCCAGCCAAAGTGGGCGACAAACAGGCCATTCGGTCGGGCGAAGGTGGCGCAGATCATCACCACCCACAGCAGCGGTACGGTGGCCGTCACCCCGTAGCCAATGGCCACCGCCAGCGGATAAGGCCAGGCTTCCCGGAGGCCATAGCCGAGGGTCATCCACAGCACCGGCAGCGGCGAGGCGACCAGAATCGACCAGAAGACCGTGCGCAGCGTGAGCCAGAAATGGTCCTGGGTCACCTTACCGACGCGCGCGCTGGAGCGATCGAGGAAGCGGGTGAAGTGTCGGCGGGAGTAAATGCTGAACCCAACCAGAATCAGCGCGCCCAGCAGCGGGAAAATCGTCTCCTTGCTGGTGAGCATCATCACGCTGGCTTTGCCTAACTGGCTGAAGGTATCCAGCGAAATTAAACGCCGCAGATCCTGAACAATATCAATCGGCCAGGAGAAGGAGATCGGCCGCACGTCCGAGGTCCAGAACAGGTAGCGGTGCGTTGCCTCGTTAACCTCTTTTAACGCATCTTCCAGCTGGCTGTTGGAGACCTTCAGTTTGGTCAGCTCAAGCAGCAGCGTATCGCCGCCCTGCAACAGTGAATTGAGTAATTCACGCTGCGTGCGCAGCTGGGCTTCCAGAATGCGGTTCTGCTCGGCGGTGAGCGCTTTGCCGTCGGGCTGATGGATCTGGCGCAGCTGCGGCTGCTTGTTGAGTTGATCTTCAAAGCGCAGACGCTGCACACGCAGCTGCGCCATTTCAGTATCAAGCTGCTGAGGTTTTGGCATTTCGGGCAGGCGGGCAACCTGGGCGCGCAGGGCTTCACCAAGCAGGTTTGACGAACCGAGCCACTGCGACTGTTCGCGTAGCGTATTCAGCGCCTGACGCACCTGCAGGGTTTGATTGGTCGCCTGGCGTTGCTGGGAGGCCACCAGATCCATACGCTGGGCCTGCTGGTTCAGCGCGGCAGAGAGCTCGCGGTTGACCTTAAACTGCTCGACGATCCCGGCGGGTAGGTTCTCGCTGTTCTCTGCCAGCAGTTCGGTGCTCTCCAGCGCCCGCTCAGCTTCTTGCTGGCGCTGGCTGTTGAGTTGATTGCGCAGCGCCTGGAGATAAGCATCCAGCTGCTCGCTCTGCTTTTTCGCCAGCTCAGAGCGCATACGCGCCAGCTCCTGGCGATTGTTGGCCGACAACTGCGCCAGCTCCAGTTCATCCACCAGCGCTTTTAACCTCGCGGATTCCGCCTGGATGCCCAGAGTTTGAGCCTGGCTGAGGGCGGTATTGCCGGTTTGCGCCCCGGCCCGGCGTTCAACCTCATTGAGCTGACGGCGGGCATCGGTTTGTTGCTGAGGCAGTTGGGTCAGGGAGTCAGCGATGTCGCGGGCGCGCTCCTGCTCCTGCTGCGCCTGACGGGTTTTTTCCAGTAACTGGCTGCTGACCTGGAGGATCTCCTGATTCAGGGTGTCAGAGGTCATGCCCGCAGGGACCTGGCGCGGCTCTTCACGCAGATCGTTCAGCTGCGCGCGCAGGGTTTGTGACAGTTTGGGGAAGTTATCGATGACCTGCTGATACTGCGTGGCACGCTCAAGGGAGCCTTTACGCTCCTCAAGCGCGTTCAGCGCAGCCTCGAGAGCCTCAACGGTTTCCGGCTGGGCGGGTTTTGCCGCCTTCGCCTGCTCCAGTTCCTGTGAGATTTGTTTGCTGTCGGGGGCCGTAGCGGCGTACGCCCCCGTACTGAGGCACCAGGCCATCAGCAAAGTGATAATCAGGCGCACGTCAGTTTACCTTTACTTAGCTTTCGTCTTTTTTGTCATCAACCAGCGGGCTGGCTTCGAGTTCGGCGGCAATCTCTTCGTCGGACAGCGGGGCAGGCTCTGCGTCCGGTGTCACGAAGGTTTCCGTCGACACCGCCAGCGGCTGGCCGAGTTTGGTGACCGACAGGCTTTCGAGCTGCTCAACCAGCTTCACTTTACCCGGGGCAAACAGGTTGATGACGGTGGAGCCGAGCTTGAAGCGGCCCATCTCCTGGCCCTTCAGCAGCGCCACGGAGCCTTCGTTTTCACCTTCAGGCCAGGTCCAGCGTTTGATCACGCCTTCGCGCGGTGGCGTAACGGTGCCCGCCCAGACGGTCTCAATGCTGCCGACAATGGTGGCACCCACCAGAATCTGCGCCATTGGGCCAAACTCGGTATCGAACAGGCAGATAACGCGCTCGTTACGGGCAAAAAGGTTCGGCACGTTTTGCGCAGTCAGATGGTTTACCGAGAACAGATCGCCCGGAACGTAGATCATCTCCCGCAGAATGCCGTTGCACGGCATATGCACGCGGTGATAGTCGCGTGGCGACAGGTAGGTGGTGGCAAAGGAGCCATTGCGGAACAGGTCCGCCATCAGGTAGTTACCTGCCAGCAGGGCTTCCAGGCTGTAGTTATGGCCTTTGGCCTGCAGGATTTTGTCGTTTTCGATCGCGCCCAGCTGGCTGATCACGCCGTCAGCAGGCATTACCAGCACGTTCGGGTCGGTATTCAGCGGACGCACTTCATCACGCAGGGCACGCACAAAGAAATCGTTGAAGGTGCGGTAGCTGGCGGTATCCGGCTTCTGCGCCTCTTTCATGTCGACCTTGTAGTATTTCACGAACAGATCGATCACCAGCTTAGTCAGCCAGCCCGCTCGTTTGCTCGCGCCCCAGCCCGCCAGGCGAGTGAGCCACAGTTTCGGCAGAATGTATTGAAGCGAAAGTTTAAATGAGTTTAACAAGGTAGCCTCCAGGCCATTGTTTTGTCGTTCCTGATCCGGCTGCAGGAGAGCCGGAACCTGAAAAAAGGGGACGATTTTAGCGACGCTTAGCTTAGTTGTCAGTCATCAGATTCAGAAAAGCTTTTACGCGTTTTTACCTGCGCCATGCTTTCGAGAATATGGTGATAGTTTGCAAAACGGGTTTCCGCAATTTCACCGCTTTCGACCGCTGCACGAATGGCACAGCCAGGGTCGTTATCGTGTTTACAGTCACGGTATTTACACGCGCCTAAATAGTCGAGGAATTCGACAAAGCCGTTAAAGATTTGATCGGGCTCGAGATGCCACAGACCAAATTCACGCACCCCAGGGGAGTCGATCACGTCGCCGCCATGCGGGAAGTGATACAGGCGCGAGGCGGTGGTGGTGTGCTGACCCAGACCGGAGTTGTCAGAGACATCGTTGGTCAGGATCTCCTGCGGCAGACCAAGCAGGTTGTTCAGCAGGCTGGATTTGCCCACGCCGGACTGACCGGCAAAAATGCTGATGCGATCGGTCAATGCCTCTTCGAGCGGCTTCAGGCCATCCTGCTTCCGGCTTGAGACCATCAGCACGCGATAGCCAATTTTGCGGTAGATATCCATCTGCTCATTAACGAAGTCCATGCCTTCGTCGTCGAGCAGATCGATTTTGTTCAGGACAATCAGCGGCTCAACCTCGAGGGTTTCACAGGCGACGAGATAACGGTCGATAATATTCAGTGACAGTTCAGGCAGGATCGCAGAGACAATCACGATCTGATTGATGTTGGCGGCAATGGGTTTTACGCCGTCGTAGAAGTCGGGGCGCGTCAATACCGACGTGCGCTCATGCACGGCTTCAACGATGCCTTTCACCGTCACGCCTTCTGCAGCGGCTTTACCCGGACGCCAGACCACGCGGTCACCGGTGACCAGCGAGCGGATGGTGCGACGGATATTGCAGCGGTGAACGTCGCCATCGCCCGATTCCACATCAGCATGCATACCGAAGCGGCTAATCACCACGCCTTCAGCGGGTTCGCCAAACAGGTTGTCGTCGTAATCGACCTTCTCCGAAGTGGTTTTAAGACGGCGCTGGTGATTGGCTTTCACGCGGCGCTGTTGCCCTTTGGAGAGTTTATTTTTACTCAATCGTGCTGGCTCCTGGTCGCCCATATTGGGCAAAACCTCTATGATACACACTAATTAATACTAGTTAACCTGCCACGGCCGGTTATACGAGAAGGGTGGAAAATAACATGAGTGCAGATGAAAACAATCTGATTTGGATCGATCTGGAGATGACCGGACTGGATCCCGAGCGCGATCGCATTATTGAGATCGCCACGCTGGTGACCGACGCGAACCTGAATGTGCTGGCGGAAGGGCCGACCATTGCCGTGCATCAGTCCGACGAGCAGCTGGCGCTGATGGATGACTGGAACGTGCGCACCCATACCGGCAGCGGGCTGGTGGAACGTGTTAAAGCCAGTACGCTGGGGGATCGTGAAGCCGAGCTGGCCACAATTGAGTTCCTCAAGCAGTGGGTGCCACAGGGCAAGTCACCGATCTGCGGTAACAGCATCGGTCAGGATCGCCGTTTCCTGTTTAAGTACATGCCGGAGCTGGAAGCGTACTTCCACTACCGTTATCTCGATGTCAGCACCCTGAAAGAGCTGGCCCGTCGCTGGAAGCCGGAGATGCTGGACGGCTTTAAGAAGCAGGGCACTCACCAGGCGATGGACGATATCCGCGAGTCGGTGGCGGAGCTGGCTTACTACCGCGAACATTTTATTAAATTGTAAGCGGCAGGCCCGGCGGGCAGCGCTTGTCGGGTCTAAATCGCTAAAACGATTTAAAAATGCGCAATGTGACGAATATTGCAGCACTTGAACTTAATTTATAAAAAATCGCTTTTGGGGGGGTTGCAGCAGAAAGGATTTCTCGTATAATGCGCCTCCCGTAACGACAGAGAATTCATCGTTACGACAGCACAGATTTTGCGGGAATAGCTCAGTTGGTAGAGCACGACCTTGCCAAGGTCGGGGTCGCGAGTTCGAGTCTCGTTTCCCGCTCCAAATCTTTCGCTGCGCAGTAAGACCACCAATCGCAGGATTTCAAGTTGCAACAAGGCGGCAACTGAACGAATCCTTGGGAGCTTACTAGAGTAAGTGACTAAGGTGAGTGAAGGCAGCCAACGCAGTGGCGGCTTGAAAGACAAAGATTAAGCGGGAATAGCTCAGTTGGTAGAGCACGACCTTGCCAAGGTCGGGGTCGCGAGTTCGAGTCTCGTTTCCCGCTCCAAAATTTGAAAGGTATCGCAAGATACGCACCACCCAAGCGGGAATAGCTCAGTTGGTAGAGCACGACCTTGCCAAGGTCGGGGTCGCGAGTTCGAGTCTCGTTTCCCGCTCCAAATTTTTTACTCCTCTTCCAGATATCCACAGCGGCAAGCCCCGCCGGGGATGATTTGTTTCATTTCTGACAAACTCTTCTTAACAGACTTATCCACAGCTTTGCCATTTTTCAGCGAATAGCCAAATACTTCGCCTGATGAATAGTAACTTTATAATGCGTTGAAAATAATAAAGAAAATTTCATTTCAAAATGTTAAGCCGATCACTTGACCTGCAGCCGGGCCCGGACTAACTCTGGCTTTTAAATTTTATTCACAGCCTGTGGAAACATCATGCATCGCGTGGTAGCCCTTTTTCGACCACCCGTACCAGCCTGATTTTCTGCGGTAATTGTACCTCTACAGCGCAGGCGTTTCGTTTGGCGATTTGCTGCGCAACCGCCCACTCTATGTGCTCATCAAGAAGTGGGTGCTCACCTCTGCGACTTTCCAGGGCCTGAATATTGGCTTCGTCCCAGGGGGCATTTCCCAGCGCGACCGCAATATTTCGCAGCCAGCGCAGATGCCCGATGCGGCGAATAGCCGATCCCTCCGTCACCTTCAGAAACCAGGCTTCGCTCCAGGCAAACAGCTCCAGAAGCGGCGGCGCGTGCAGAGCCTTACGCGGGCTGAAGTCGTCCTCCTCCGTTAACTGTGAATAACGGTTCCACGGGCAGATCAGCTGGCAGTCATCGCAGCCGTATATGCGGTTGCCAATTAACGGCCGAAACTCTTCCGGGATGGCCCCTTCAAGTTCGATGGTCAGGTAGGAGATGCAGCGGCGGGCATCGACGGTGTAAGGCTCAACGATGGCCCCGGTGGGGCAGATGGTCATGCAGGCCACACAGCGTCCGCAGCCGTCTTCGACCGGTTTATCCACCGGTAAAGGGAGGTCAATCAGTAATTCACCGAGGAAGAAGAAGGAGCCAGCATCGCGGCTGAGGATAAGTGAGTGCTTACCTGTCCAGCCAAGCCCTGCTTTTTCAGCCAACGGGCGTTCAAGAACAGGCGCGGAATCGACAAAGGGTCTAAAATTCAGCGTGGCGCACTGCTGCTGGATCATTTCCCCGAGCTTTTTGAGTCGGTTACGCAGCAGTTTATGATAATCACGTCCGAGGGCATAACGGCTGACGTACCCCAGCGTGGGGTCTTTCAGCGTACTGGCAAAGGCTGCCCGGGCGGGAAGATAATTCATACGCACGCTGATCACGCGCAGGGTTCCCGGCAACAGTTCATGCGGACGGGCGCGCATCATGCCGTGACGCGCCATCCACTCCATTTCGCCGTGGTATTGATTATCCAGCCATGCCTGGAGTTTTGGCTCACTGGCAGAGAGATCGGTATCGGTGATACCCACGTGTTGAAAACCAAGCTCAGCGCCCCACTGTTTAATGTTTTGCGCTAACTGATTGAGATCGAGGGGCTGTGACATGACGGACCATACTGTGAAGAAAAACCCCGCAAGTATACCACACTCTGTCTGGCCAGCGGAGGCGCTACGTCGCATCGAAAAAGAGGCGGCAGACAGCATCGGCATGACCCTTTATGAGCTGATGCAGCGCGCAGGCGAGGCGGCTTTTGCCGTTGCCCGCACGGCTTACCCGCAGAGCAAACACTGGTTGATCCTGTGCGGCCATGGCAACAACGGCGGCGATGGCTATGTGGTGGCCCGACTGGCGCTCGCCGCAGGCATTACCGTCACGCTGCTGGCGCTGGAGAGCGATAAACCCCTCCCCGAAGAGGCGACAAAAGCGCGGGAAACCTGGCTGGAGGCGGCAGGCGTTATCCATGCCGCGAAGTCGGTCTGGCCCGAAGGCGTCGATCTGATAGTCGATGGTCTGCTGGGAACCGGTTTACGCAGCGCGCCACGCAATCAGGTTGCCAGATTAATCACGCAGGCCAACCAGCATCCGGCCCCCGTCGTCTCGCTGGATGTCCCCTCCGGGCTGAACGCGCAGACCGGCACCACGCCCGGTGAAGTGATCCACGCCGACCATACGGTGACCTTTATCGCTCTTAAACCCGGCCTGCTGACCGGGAAAGCGCGTGATGTCGTCGGGGCGTTGCACCATAACGCCCTCGGGCTGGAGGGCTGGCTCGCCGGGCAAGAGACGGCACTCAGTCGCTTTGATGCCGCGCAGCTGGCACACTGGCTTCCACCGCGCCGTCCCACCTCTCATAAAGGCGATCACGGGCGTCTGGTGATTATCGGCGGCGACCACGGCACCGCAGGTGCTATCCGCATGGCCGGCGAAGCGGCGTTACGGACGGGAGCAGGGCTGGTGCGCGTCCTGACCCGCCGCGAAAATATAGCCCCCATTGTCACCGCCCGGCCTGAGCTGATGGTGCACGAACTGACAGCCGAGGCGCTGGACGAGAGCCTGCAGTGGGCCGATGTGGCGGTGATTGGCCCCGGTCTGGGTCAGGAGCCGTGGGGTAAAGAGGCGTTACGTAAGGTTGAGAGCTTTCGGCACGCCATGCTGTGGGACGCTGACGCGCTGAACCTTCTGGCAATCAATCCGGATAAACGTCACAATCGCATCCTGACGCCGCACCCCGGTGAGGCCGCGCGCCTGCTTAACTGCAGCGTTGCAGAAATTGAAAGTGATCGCTTACATTCTGCCCAGCGTCTGGTAAAACGTTACGGTGGTGTGGTGGTGCTGAAAGGCGCTGGCACCATCGTCGCCAGCGAGGGCGGCTTTGCAGGTATCATTGATGTCGGCAATGCCGGCATGGCGAGCGGCGGTATGGGCGATGTGCTTTCCGGTATTATCGGGGCGTTGCTCGGACAGAAACTGGCGCTTTATGATGCAGCCTGCGCAGGCTGCGTCGCCCACGGTGCAGCCGCCGATCGGCTGGCTGACCAGTATGGCACGCGCGGTATGCTGGCAACCGATCTTTTTGACACGCTGCGGCGTGTTGTTAACCCGGAAATAATTGACGTAGAAAATGATTAATCGAGTGATCCCTTTACCCGACGAACAGGCAACTTTAGATCTCGGCCAGCGCGTGGCGCAGGCCTGCGAGGGCGCAACCGTCATTTATCTGTATGGCGACCTTGGCGCGGGTAAGACCACCTTTAGCCGGGGCTTCTTACAGGCGCTGGGGCATCAGGGAAACGTGAAAAGCCCGACCTATACGCTGGTTGAGCCCTACACGCTCGACAACCTGATGGTGTACCACTTCGATCTCTATCGCCTTGCCGACCCTGAAGAGCTGGAATTTATGGGGATCCGTGACTATTTCGCCAACGATGCTATTTGCCTCGTAGAGTGGCCGCAGCAGGGAACAGGCGTCTTGCCTGACCCGGATGTTGAAATTCACCTGGAGTATCAGGCGCAAGGGCGTGAAGCCCGCGTCACTGCTGTCTCCGCATCAGGTAACTCCATACTGGCGCGGTTAGCCGGTTAAAAGAAGAGATAACGGGATGATTAATCGCGTTAAAAGTTGGTTGATGGCTGCAACGGTGCTGTTTTGTGCCCAGGCCGGGGCGGCAACGCTGTCCGATATTCAGGTCTCAAACGGCGACAATCAGGCCAGGATCACCTTCAGCTTTATGGGCGATCCAGAGTATGCGTTTTCGCAGGACGATAAGCGCAGCGTCGCGCTGGATATTAAACAGACCGGCGTTATCAAAGGATTACCGCTGCAGTTCAGCGGCAATAACCTGGTGCACCGCATTCGTTCCGGTACGCCGAAAGACGATCAGTCCCTGCGTCTGGTGGTCGATTTAACGCAGAACGGTAAGACCCGGGCGGTGAAGCAGCAGAACGGCGCCAACTATATGGTGATCTTCACCATCAATGCCGATGCACCGCCGCCTCCGCCGCCACCGCCGGTAGTAGCGAAGCGGGTGGAAGCGCCTGTTGTGGCACAGCGCCCGTCAGAGCCGGCCCGCAATCCGTTTAAAACCGGCAGCGATCGGATTACCAGCGTTACCAGTAGCAACACGGTGACGCGTCCGGCAGCCCAGGCGCGCCAGACAACCGGCGACAAAGTCATTATTGCGATTGATGCCGGACACGGTGGCGATGATCCTGGCGCCATCGGGCCGGGCGGGACGCGTGAGAAGAACGTGACCATCGCCATCGCCCGTAAGCTGCGGACCTTACTGAATGACGACCCGATGTTTAAAGGCGTGTTAACCCGCGACGGCGATTATTTTATCTCGGTCATGGGCCGGTCTGACGTGGCGCGCCAGCAGAACGCTAACTTCCTCGTCTCTGTGCATGCCGATGCGGCTCCCAACCGCAACGCGACGGGAGCATCCGTATGGGTGCTTTCCAACCGTCGTGCTAACAGCGAAATGGCAAACTGGCTTGAGGAACATGAAAAGCAATCCGAGCTGTTAGGCGGGGCAGGCGACGTACTGGCGAACAGCCAGTCGGATCCCTACCTGAGCCAGGCGGTACTGGATTTACAGTTCGGCCATTCCCAGCGTGTCGGGTATGATGTGGCGACTAACGTCCTGAATCAGCTGCAAAGTGTCGGTTCTCTGCACAAACGCCGCCCGGAACATGCCAGCCTGGGCGTGCTGCGTTCGCCGGATATCCCGTCCATTCTGGTGGAAACGGGCTTTATCAGTAATCACGGTGAAGAGCGCCTGCTGGGCAGCGACAGCTACCAGCAGCAGATTGCCGAGGCGATTTATAAAGGCCTGCGCAAGTATTTTGATTCGCATCCGCTCCAGTCTGCACCGCAGGGTGGCGCGGGGCAGACCGCCAGCGCCGTATTACCGGGCGAGTCGACCTCGACCAACTAAGGAGATTTCATGCCGATTCAGGTTCTGCCGCCGCAGCTTGCGAACCAAATCGCCGCCGGTGAGGTGGTAGAACGCCCTGCGTCGGTCGTGAAAGAGCTGGTGGAAAACAGTCTTGATGCGGGCGCGACCCGCATCGACATTGATATTGAACGCGGCGGCGCGAAACTCATCCGCATCCGTGATAACGGCTGCGGTATCAAAAAAGAGGAGCTGGCCCTGGCGCTGGCTCGTCACGCCACCAGCAAAATCGCCTCCCTCGACGACCTCGAAGCCATTATCAGCCTCGGTTTTCGCGGCGAAGCGCTGGCCAGTATCAGCTCCGTCTCCCGCTTAACGCTCACCTCCCGCACCGCAGAACAGCCGGAAGCCTGGCAGGCCTACGCCGAAGGCCGGGATATGGACGTGACGGTCAAACCCGCAGCTCATCCGGTGGGCACCACGCTGGAAGTGCTGGACCTGTTCTACAACACCCCCGCACGGCGCAAGTTTATGCGCACCGAGAAAACCGAATTCGGTCATATCGACGAGATTATTCGCCGCATCGCGCTGGCGCGTTTCGATGTCACCATCAACCTGAGCCATAACGGCAAGATGATGCGCCAGTACCGCGCCGTGGCGCAGGGCGGGCAGAAAGAGCGTCGGCTGGGCACCATTTGCGGTACGCCGTTTCTGGAACAGGCGCTGGCTATTGAGTGGCAGCATGGCGATCTGACTCTGCGCGGCTGGGTGGCCGATCCAAAAGCCAGCAGTGCGGCGTTTGCGGAGATCCAGTATTGCTACGTGAACGGGCGCATGATGCGCGACCGCCTGATCAACCATGCCATCCGCCAGGCGTGCGAGGATAAACTCGGTGCCGGAGAGCAGCCCGCTTTTGTGCTGTATCTGGAGATCGACCCGCATCAGGTGGATGTGAATGTCCATCCGGCGAAGCATGAAGTGCGTTTTCATCAGTCGCGGCTGGTGCATGACTTTATCTACCAGGGCGTGCTGAGCGTATTGCAGCAGCAGGCCGATCCTACCCTGCCGTTGAGTAACGTGGAGCCTGCCCCGCGGCCGATTCCGGAAAACCGCGTTGCGGCGGGCAAAAACCAGTTTGCTGAACCGGCTGTCGCCCGTGAACCTGCCGCTCCGCGCTTTGCATCCGGCGGCTCAGCCCCTCGCGCGTCTGGCGCCAGTTATCCCCATGCCCAGCCGGGCTACCAGAAGCAGGCAGGGGCGGTCTATCGCACCTTGCTCGATACCCCGGCGCCTGCCCAGAAAACAGAAGATGTCGCACCTGCAACCTCTACGCTGGTAGGGCATAGCCAGAGTTTTGGTCGGGTACTGACCATCGTATCACCGGATGCGGCCCTGCTGGAGCGTGACGGCCAGCTGGCGCTGTTGTCCCTGCCGGTAGCCGAGCGCTGGTTAAAACAGGCGCAGCTTGCACCTGGTCCACAGCAGGCCTGCGCCCAGCCGCTGCTGATCCCGGTGCGGATAAAAATCTCGGCGCAAGAGACGCAGATCATCCAGCGTTATCAAACGGCGCTGGCTGAAATGGGCATCGAGGTAGTAACCGAAGCGCACCATGTCACGCTTCGGGCGGTGCCTTTACCCTTACGCCAACAAAATTTACAAAACTTGATTCCTGAACTGATAGGCTACCTGGCGCAACAGACGACGTTTGATGCCGCCAACACCGCGCAGTGGATCGCCCGCCAGTTGGCCAGCGAACATTCGACGTGGAGTATGGCGCAGGCGATTACGGTGCTGGCGGAGGTCGAACGCCTCTGCCCGCAGCTGGTAAAAGCGCCGCCGGGTGGTTTATTGCAACCTGTAGATCTACAAACGGCTAAGAACGCCCTGAAAAATGAGTGACTTGAGTAATACCAGCCTGCCTAAGGCGATATTTTTGATGGGGCCAACGGCCTCCGGTAAAACCGCGTTAGCCATTGAGTTACGTAAAGTTTTGCCAGTAGAGTTGATTAGCGTTGATTCCGCCCTTATTTATCAGGGGATGGATATTGGTACGGCAAAGCCTAACGCAGACGAGTTACGCGCGGCACCGCACCGATTACTGGATATTCTTGACCCGGCGCAGGCCTATTCGGCGGCAGATTTTCGTCGCGATGCGCTGGCGCAGATGGCAGAGATCACCGCAGCAGGGCGTATTCCCCTGTTAGTGGGTGGAACCATGCTCTATTTCAAAGCCTTACTGGAAGGGTTATCGCCGTTGCCATCGGCAGACCCTGCGGTTAGAGCAAAGATTGAGCAACAGGCGGCAGAGCAGGGATGGGGTGCGCTGCATGAGCAACTGGCTGAGATCGATCCGGTTGCCGCAGCACGTATTCATCCAAATGATCCGCAAAGGCTTTCCCGGGCACTGGAAGTTTTTTTCATTTCGGGTAAAACTTTAACGGAACTGACGCAAACGTCAGGAGAGGCTCTCCCGTATCAGGTGCATCAGTTCGCCATCGCCCCGGCGAGCCGTGAACTGCTCCATCAGCGAATTGAGCAGCGTTTTCATCAGATGTTAGCTTCAGATTTTGAAGCAGAAGTGCGGGCGCTATTTGCCCGTGGAGATTTGCATACGGACATGCCTTCCATTCGTTGTGTGGGTTATCGCCAGATGTGGTCATACATTGAAGGTGAAATTTCACATGATGAAATGGTTTATCGAGGTATTTGCGCCACGAGACAGTTGGCGAAACGCCAGATGACCTGGTTGCGCGGTTGGGATGGTATTCACTGGTTAGACAGTGAAAAGCCCCAACAGGCGTTACATGATCTATTACAGGTTGTTGGTGATATCGCAGACTGAATGTGTACAATTAAGTCGTATCGTGCGCAATTTTTCAGAATCGCAAGGTTCTAAGTACAAAACAAGCATATAAGGAAAAGATAGAATGGCTAAGGGGCAATCTTTACAAGATCCGTTCTTGAACGCACTGCGTCGTGAACGTGTTCCAGTTTCTATTTATTTGGTGAATGGTATTAAGCTGCAAGGTCAAATTGAGTCTTTCGATCAGTTCGTGATCCTGTTGAAAAACACGGTCAGCCAGATGGTCTACAAGCACGCGATTTCTACTGTTGTTCCGTCTCGTCCAGTATCTCATCACAGCAATAACGCTGGCGGCGGTTCCAGTAACTACCATCATGGCAGCAACGCGCAGGGTTCTTCTGCGCCTGCGCAGGACAGTGAAGAAACCGAATAAGGTTACTGGCTGTTATTTCCATATCGGGGAGCCAGATTTTCTGCGTTCCCCGCTGATCTTTTTTGAGAGGTTTACGCTTGTTTGACCGTTATGATGCCGGTGAGCAGGCGGTGCTGGTACACATCTATTTTTCGCAAGACAAAGATATGGAAGATCTCCAGGAGTTTGAAGCTCTGGTCTCTTCCGCCGGTGTCGAAGCAATGCAGGTGATTACCGGTAGCCGTAAAGCGCCGCACCCAAAGTATTTTGTTGGTGAAGGTAAAGCAGTAGAGATTGCGGATGCCGTTAAAGCGACTGGCGCATCAGTCGTGCTTTTTGATCACGCCCTGACACCGGCCCAGGAACGCAACCTGGAACGTCTGTGCGAATGTCGCGTTATCGATCGAACGGGTTTGATTCTGGACATTTTTGCTCAACGTGCACGTACCCATGAAGGGAAACTGCAGGTCGAGCTGGCGCAGTTGCGCCATCTGGCAACGCGCCTGGTGCGCGGCTGGACACACCTTGAAAGACAGAAAGGCGGGATTGGTTTGCGTGGCCCGGGTGAAACTCAGCTCGAAACCGACCGTCGCTTGCTGCGTGTCCGTATAACCCAGATCCTCTCACGACTTGAAAAAGTTGAGAAGCAACGTGAGCAGGGGCGCCGCTCCCGACAGAAAGCAGACATTCCAACGGTGTCGCTGGTCGGTTATACCAACGCCGGTAAATCCACCCTGTTTAACCAGATCACTGAGGCCCAGGTGTATGCCGCAGACCAGCTGTTTGCGACCCTGGATCCGACGCTGCGCCGTATTGATGTGACGGACGTCGGTGAAACCGTGCTGGCGGATACCGTTGGGTTTATCCGTCATCTGCCGCACGACCTGGTGGCCGCATTTAAAGCCACCCTGCAGGAGACCCGTCAGGCGACGCTGCTGTTGCACGTCATTGACGCTGCGGATGTCCGCCTGCAGGAAAACATCGATGCAGTGAATATCGTGCTGGAAGAGATTGATGCGCACGAGATCCCAACGCTGCTGGTGATGAACAAAATCGATATGCTGGATGGCTTTGAGCCGCGTATCGACAGGGATGAAGAGAACATACCGATTCGGGTCTGGCTTTCTGCCCAGACCGGTGTTGGTGTACCACTGCTTTTCCAGGCCTTAACAGAACGTCTTTCCGGTGAAGTGGCTCAGCACACGCTGCGTCTACCCCCCGAGGAAGGCCGACTGCGCAGCCGTTTTTATCAGCTTCAGGCGATAGAAAAAGAGTGGATGGAGGATGACGGCAGCGTGGGGTTGCAAGTGCGTATGCCGATCGTTGACTGGCGTCGCCTCTGTAAACAAGAACCTGCGCTGGTCGACTACGTCGTCTGACCGGATAGGAGATGCCTGAAGGTTTTTGCCCTTTGGGATACCCGAATCGCAATGGATGCTCCGGCATGCCAGGCGTTTGAAGGTATATCACCGCATAACAAATATGGAGCACATACATGGCGTGGAATCAGCCCGGTAATAACGGACAAGACCGCGACCCGTGGGGGAGCAGCAATAATCAAGGCGGCAACTCCGGGGGAAATGGCAACAAAGGTGGTCGCGAGCAGGGGCCACCCGATCTGGATGATATCTTCCGCAAGCTGAGTAAAAAGCTGGGCGGTCTTGGCGGTGGTAAAGGCACTGGCGGCGGTACTGGCCAGGGGCCGCGTCCTCATATGGGCGGTCGCGTGGTGACTATTGTTGCGGCTGCAGCGGTAATTATCTGGGCTGCCAGCGGGTTCTACACCATCAAAGAAGCCGAGCGCGGTGTTGTCACCCGTTTTGGTAAGTTCAGCCATCTGGTTGAGCCAGGCCTGAACTGGAAACCTACCTTCGTTGATAACGTGCGCGCCGTTAACGTTGAGTCGGTACGTGAACTGGCGGCGTCCGGCGTAATGCTGACGTCCGATGAGAACGTCGTCCGCGTTGAGATGAACGTGCAGTACCGTGTCACCGATCCGCAGCACTACCTGTTTAGCGTGACCAGCGCGGACGACAGTCTGCGTCAGGCTACCGACAGCGCCCTGCGCGGCGTAATCGGCAAATACACCATGGACCGCATTCTGACCGAAGGTCGTACCGTTATTCGTAGCGATACCCAGCGCGAGCTGGAAGAGACCATTCGTCCGTACAACATGGGTATCACCCTGCTGGACGTCAACTTCCAGGCTGCTCGTCCGCCGGAAGAGGTGAAAGCGGCATTTGATGATGCGATTGCTGCCCGTGAAAACGAACAGCAGTACATCCGTGAAGCGGAAGCGTACATCAACGAAGTCCAGCCGCGTGCAAACGGTCAGGCACAGCGTATTCTCGAAGAAGCGCGCGCCTATAAGACTCAGACCGTTCTCGAAGCTCAGGGTGAAGTGGCGCGTTTTGCGAGACTGCTGCCTGAATATAAAGCCGCACCGGAAATTACCCGTGAGCGTCTCTATATCGAGACCATGGAAAAAGTGCTGAGCCACACCCGTAAGGTGCTGGTGAATGACAGCAAAAATGGCAACCTGATGGTTCTGCCGCTGGATCAGATGCTGAAAGGCGGAAATGCGAGTGGTGCAAAGGCCAATAACAGCGGAGCGAATGAGCTGTTGCGTCTGCCGCCAGCGTCGACTGGTAACACCAGAGCCAATACCACCTCTTCTTCAAGCGATGGTGACATCATGGACCAACGCCGCGCCAACGCGCAGCGTAACGACAACCAGCGTCAGGGGGAATAACGATGCGTAAGTCAGTTATTGCGATCATCATCATCGTGCTGGTCGTGCTTTATACCTCTATTTTTGTAGTTAAAGAGGGCGAGCGCGGTATTACCCTGCGTTTTGGCAAAGTTCTGCGTGACAGCGAAAACAAACCGCTGGTTTACGAGCCGGGTCTGCACTTTAAGATCCCGATGATCGAATCGGTTAAAACCCTGGATGCCCGTATCCAGACCATGGATAACCAGGCCGATCGCTTCGTGACCAAAGAGAAGAAAGACCTGATTGTCGACTCTTACATCAAGTGGCGCATCAGCGATTTCAGTCGTTACTACCTGGCGACCGGCGGCGGTGACGTCTCCCAGGCCGAAGTGCTGCTGAAACGTAAGTTCTCTGACCGTCTGCGTTCTGAAATTGGTCGTCTGGATGTGAAAGACATCGTTACCGACTCCCGTGGTCGTCTGACCCTGGAAGTACGTGATGCCCTGAACTCCGGCTCTGCGGGCACGGAAGATGAAGTGACCACGCCAGCGGCTGACGACGCGATCGCCAAAGCGGCTGAACGTGTTCAGGCTGAAACCAACGGCAAAGTGCCGGTGATCAACCCGAACAGTATGGCTGCGTTAGGTATCGAAGTGGTTGATGTACGTATTAAGCAGATCAACCTGCCGACCGAAGTGTCCGAAGCGATTTACAACCGTATGCGCGCTGAGCGTGAAGCGGTAGCCCGTCGCCATCGTTCACAGGGTCAGGAAGAGGCTGAGAAGCTGCGTGCAACCGCAGACTATGAAGTGACTAAAACGTTGGCAGAAGCTGAGCGTCAGGGTCGTATCCAGCGTGGTGAAGGTGATGCCGAAGCCGCGAAACTGTTCGCCGACGCGTTCAGCCAGGATCCAGACTTCTATGCCTTTATCCGTAGTCTGCGTGCCTATGAAAGCAGCTTCCAGAGCAATCAGGATGTGATGGTGCTCAGCCCGGATAGCGATTTCTTCCGCTACATGAAATCACCGGCGACAAGCCGCTAATTTTACGGCTTGAAGACGACAATGGCGCCTCTCGGGGCGCCATTTTTTTGTGACTCTGGGGCCCAAATTCTGAAGATGCTATAAAGGCGTTTGTCATTCCAACCAGTGTAATCGCTGATAGCGCCGCATCGCTTGTGATGAAAAACGGCTCTTCACACAACATATTGAGGTAATCGATTAATTGGTGATGAACCCGGCAAGTTCGACGAAATTTGTATACAAAAAAAGCTGAACATCATCAAAACCGATGGTAGAATCCATTTTTAAGCAATCGGTGATTTTGAAAATGGGTAACAACGTCGTCGTACTGGGCACCCAATGGGGTGACGAAGGTAAAGGGAAGATCGTCGATCTTCTGACTGAACGTGCTAAATTTGTTGTACGCTATCAGGGTGGTCACAACGCGGGCCATACTCTCGTAATCAACGGTGAAAAAACCGTCCTCCATCTTATTCCATCAGGCATTCTTCGTGACAATGTGACCAGCATCATCGGTAACGGTGTTGTGCTGTCTCCTGCTGCGCTGATGAAAGAGATGAAAGGCCTGGAAGACCGTGGCATCCCGGTTCGCGAACGTCTGCTGCTCTCTGAAGCCTGCCCGCTGATCCTCGACTACCACGTTGCGCTGGACCTGGCACGTGAAAAAGCGCGCGGCGCGAAAGCGATCGGTACTACCGGTCGTGGTATCGGCCCGGCTTACGAAGATAAAGTTGCCCGTCGCGGTCTGCGCGTTGGCGATCTGTTCGACAAAGCTACCTTTGCTGAAAAACTGAAAGAAGTGATGGAATATCACAACTTCCAGCTGGTGAACTTCTACAAAGTTGACGCGGTTGACTACCAGAAAGTACTGGACGATGTAATGGCCGTTGCCGACATCCTGACCGGTATGGTTGTTGATGTGTCCGATCTGCTGGACCAGGCGCGCAAGCGTGGCGATTTCGTCATGTTTGAAGGTGCGCAGGGTACGCTGCTGGATATCGACCACGGTACCTATCCGTACGTCACCTCCTCTAACACCACCGCAGGTGGCGTGGCAACCGGCTCTGGCCTGGGCCCACGTTATGTGGATTACGTTCTGGGTATCATCAAAGCTTACTCCACTCGCGTGGGTGCAGGTCCGTTCCCGACCGAGCTGTTTGATGAAACCGGCGAGTTCCTCTGCAAGCAGGGTAACGAGTTTGGCGCGACCACCGGTCGTCGTCGTCGTACCGGCTGGCTTGATGCAGTTGCTGTGCGCCGTGCGGTGCAGATCAACTCCCTGTCTGGCTTCTGCCTGACCAAACTGGACGTCCTGGACGGCCTGAAAGAAGTGAAAATCTGTGTTGCCTACCGTATGCCGGATGGCCGCGAAGTGACTACCACTCCGCTGGCAGCTGACGACTGGCAGGGCATCGAGCCGATCTACGAAACCATGCCAGGCTGGTCTGAAACCACCTTCGGTGTGAAAGAGCGTAGCGGCCTGCCACAGGCGGCACTGGATTATATCCAGCGCATTGAAGAACTGACCGGTGTGCCGATTGATATTATCTCTACCGGCCCGGACCGTAGTGAAACGATGATTCTGCGCGACCCGTTCGACGCATAATGATGGTTTTGCCCGGCGGCGCTGAGCTTGCCGGGCCTACAGACCTCCATCGTAGGCCGGATAAGCAACGCGCATCCGGCCTTTTCTTTCTCCTTCCCGCCTTTCAGTTCAAATAAATTAGCCGCCAACTATCTGGCTGGTTTATCATCATTAATGAATATCTCTGCGGATATACCGCGATTTACCCTTTTCCTGAGGTTGATGTGCAGTTAACAAGTTTCACCGATTACGGATTACGCGCGCTGATCTACATGGCGTCGTTACCTGAAGGGAAGATGACCAGTATCTCTGAGGTGACAGAGGTGTACGGCGTGTCCCGTAATCATATGGTCAAAATAATCAATCAACTTAGCCGTGCCGGATACGTTGCTGCCGTCCGCGGGAAAAATGGCGGCATTCGCCTCGGTAAACCGGCACAGAGTATTCGTGTTGGTGATGTGGTACGCGAACTGGAGCCATTAACTCTGGTGAACTGTAGCAGCGCGTTCTGCCACATTACGCCCGCCTGTCGTCTGAAACAGGCGCTTTCAAAGGCCGTGCAAAGTTTTCTCATGGAGCTGGATAACTACACGCTGGCCGATTTGGTTGAAGAGAATCAACCGCTGTATAAATTATTGCTGGTGGAATGAAGAAAATTTCCACCGGAGATGACAACGGAGGAACCGCTATGTCACAAGATCCTTTCCAGGAACGCGAAGCTGAAAAATACGCTAATCCTATCCCAAGCCGCGAGTTCATCATTGAACACTTAACCAAACGCGAAAAACCCGCTAATCGTGAAGAACTTGCCGTTGAATTAAACATTGAAGGCGAAGAGCAAATTGAAGCCCTTCGCCGTCGTCTGCGCGCCATGGAGCGCGACGGACAACTGGTCTTTACCCGCCGCCAGTGCTATGCCCTGCCAGAACGCCTCGACCTGCTGAAAGGCATGGTGATTGGTCACCGGGATGGTTTCGGCTTCCTGCGCGTCGAAGGCCGTAAGGACGATCTCTATCTCTCCTCTGAACAGATGAAGATGTGCATTCACGGCGACCAGATCCTGGCCCAGCCGCTGGGTGCCGACCGTAAAGGTCGTCGTGAGGCGCGCGTGGTACGCGTGCTGGTGCCAAAAACCAGCCAGATCGTGGGCCGCTACTTCACCGACGCCGGCGTCGGTTTTGTGGTGCCGGACGACAGCCGTCTGAGCTTTGATATCCTTATTCCACCGGAAGAGGTGATGGGCGCGCGGATGGGCTTTGTGGTGGTCGTTGAACTGACCCAGCGTCCGACCCGCCGTACCAAAGCGATCGGTAAGATTGTCGAAGTGCTGGGCGATAACATGGGCACCGGCATGGCCGTGGACATGGCGCTGCGCACCCACGAAATCCCGTACGTCTGGCCAAAAGCGGTTGAAGAGCAGGTTGAAGGCCTGAAAGAGCAGGTCCCGGAGTCGGCGAAAGCGGGCCGTGTGGATCTGCGTAGCCTGCCGCTGGTCACCATCGATGGCGAAGACGCCCGTGACTTTGATGACGCCGTTTACTGCGAGAAAAAACGCGGCGGCGGCTGGCGTCTGTGGGTGGCCATTGCGGATGTGAGCTATTACGTCCGCACAGGTACCCCGCTGGATGGTGAAGCCCGCAACCGTGGCACTTCGGTCTACTTCCCGTCCCAGGTCGTGCCGATGCTGCCGGAAGTGCTCTCCAACGGTTTGTGCTCCCTCAACCCGCAGGTTGACCGTCTGTGCATGGTGTGTGAAATGACCATCTCCACCAAAGGGCGTTTAACCGGCTACAAATTCTATGAAGCGGTGATGAGTTCACATGCTCGCCTGACCTACACCAAAGTGTGGCACATGCTGCAGGGTGACCAGGATCTGCGTGAACAGTATGCGCCGCTGGTGAAGCACATCGAAGAGTTGCATAACCTCTATAAAGTGCTGGATCAGGCGCGTGAAGAGCGCGGCGGGATCTCCTTTGAGAGCGAAGAGGCGAAGTTCATCTTCAACGCCGAGCGCCGCATCGAGCGGATCGAACAGACCCAGCGTAACGATGCCCACAAGCTGATTGAAGAGTGCATGATCCTGGCCAACATCTCGGCGGCACGCTTCGTTGAGAAAGCCAAAGAGCCAGCGCTGTTCCGTATTCACGACAAACCGACCACCGAAGCCATTACCTCGTTCCGTACCGTACTGGCGGAGCTGGGCCTTGAACTGCCGGGCGGTAACAAGCCGGAGCCACGCGATTACGCCGAGCTGCTGGAATCCATCGCCGATCGCCCTGACGCCGAAATGCTGCAAACCATGCTGCTGCGCTCCATGAAGCAGGCGATTTACGATCCGGAAAACCGCGGTCACTTTGGCCTGGCATTGCAGTCTTATGCCCACTTTACCTCGCCGATCCGTCGTTACCCGGACCTCTCCCTGCACCGCGCTATTAAATATCTGCTGGCGCAGGAGCAGGGTCATAAAGGCAACACCACGGAAACCGGGGGTTACCACTACTCCATGGAAGAGATGCTGCAGCTGGGCCAGCACTGTTCGATGGCGGAACGCCGGGCGGATGAAGCCACGCGTGACGTCGCTGACTGGCTGAAGTGTGACTTCATGCTGGATCAGGTCGGGAACGTGTTTAAAGGCGTGATTGCCAGCGTCACCGGTTTTGGCTTCTTTGTCCGTCTTGATGAACTCTTTATTGATGGCCTGGTGCATGTCTCCTCCCTGGATAACGACTACTACCGTTACGATCAGGTTGGGCAGCGTCTGACCGGCGAATCCAGCGGCCAGACTTACCGTCTGGGCGATCGCGTGGAAGTGAAGGTTGAAGCGGTCAACATGGACGAGCGTAAGATCGATTTCAGCCTGATCTCCAGCGAACGTGCGCCGCGCAACGTGGGTAAAACCGCACGCGACCATGCGAAGAAAGGGGCGCCTGGCAAAACCAGCGGCAAGCGTCGTCAGACCGGTAAGAAGGTGAACTTCGAGCCGGACAGCGCCTTCCGTGGCGAGAAAAAACAGAAGCCGAAGGCCGCGAAGAAAGAAGCCAGAGCAGCGAAAAAGCCGTCGGACAAAACCCAGAAAATCGCCGCCGCGACCAAAGCGAAGCGCGCAGCGAAGAAAAAAGTAGCGGAATAATTTTCCCTGACCTTGATCCTCTCCCTTTCGGGAGAGGAGAACAGTAATTAATGAGAATCATCAATGAGTGAAATGATTTACGGCATCCACGCGGTGCAGGCCCTGCTGGAGCGCGCACCGGAGCGTTTTCAGGAAGTCTTTATTCTGAAAGGGCGTGAAGACAAACGCCTGATGCCGCTGATCCACGCCCTGGAAGCGCAGGGTGTGGTGATCCAGCTGGCGAACCGCCAGTATCTGGATGAGAAAAGCGAAGGTGCGGTGCACCAGGGGATCATCGCCCGCGTCAAGCCGGGTCGCCAGTATCAGGAAAACGATCTGCCGGATCTCATCGCCACCCTGGATAACCCGTTCTTCCTGATCCTCGACGGCGTGACCGATCCGCACAACCTCGGTGCCTGCCTGCGTAGCGCCGATGCAGCGGGTGTTCACGCGGTGATCGTGCCGAAAGATCGCTCTGCACAGCTCAACGCCACGGCCAAAAAAGTGGCCTGCGGCGCAGCGGAAAACGTGCCGCTGATCCGCGTGACCAACCTGGCGCGCACCATGCGTCAACTGCAGGAAGAGAATATCTGGATCGTCGGCACCGCCGGTGAAGCAGATCACACTCTGTTCCAGAGCAAAATGACCGGCCGTCTGGCACTGGTGATGGGCGCGGAAGGTGAAGGTATGCGCCGTCTGACCCGCGAGCACTGCGACGAGCTGATCAGCATTCCGATGGCGGGCAGCGTCTCGTCCCTGAACGTCTCCGTGGCAACCGGCATCTGCCTGTTCGAAGCGGTGCGCCAGAGAGGATAGTCTGTTGTGCCGGGTGGCGGCTTCGCCTTACCCGGCCTACAAAAGCACGGACCGTAGGCCGGGTAAGCGCAGCGCCACCCGGCACATACCTCACTCCTCCAGCGACCGCAAATGGTCATCCTTTCTTAACGTCATCAGCGCAAAAATACTCACCACCGCCGTCGCCATCACGTAATAGGCCGGAATATCCAGATTCCCCGTCTCTTTTATCAGCCCGGTAATAATTAAGCCCGCACAGCCCGAGAAGATGGCATTCGACAGCGAATAGGCCAGCCCCAGCCCGGTATAGCGCACCCGCGTCGGGAACATCTCTGACAGCATGGCCGGTCCTGGCCCTGCCAGCATCCCCACCAGGCCACCTGCAATCAGCACCACTATCGCTTTCACTGCCAGGGTGCTGGACTCCGCCTGCAGGATTTTCAGTAGCGGCAGGGCGAGGATCAGCAGCAGAACGGCGGCAATCACCATCACCGTGCGGCGGCCGATGCGATCGCTCAACATCCCGGAGGGAATGATGGTCAGCGCAAAACCGATATTGGAGATCACCGCTATCAGTAGCGCCTGGTTAAAGCCGGTGTGCAGGGCCGACTGCAGGTAGGCGGGCATGATCACCAGATAGGTATAACCTGCGGCAGACCAGACCATCACCCGGCCGATCCCCATCACGATAGCTTTCAGCGTGTCGCTGGTGCGGGCTTTCGCCACTACCGGTTTGGTTTGCTGCTTCACGAAGCTCGGCGTCTCTTCCATGCTCACCCGCAGCCACAGGGCGACCGCCCCCAGCGGCAGGGCGATAAAGAACGGGATGCGCCAGCCCCAGTCATGCAGGGCTTCTGGCGTCAGCAGGGCCGAGAGCAATGCCACGATCCCCGCGCCGGCCAGCAGCCCCAGCGCAACGGTAAAGGACTGCCAGGCGCCGTACAGCCCGCGTTTGCCGCGTGGGGCGAACTCGGTCATCAGCGATACCGCGCCGCCATACTCACCACCCGCGAACAGCCCCTGCAGGATCCGCAGGCCGGTGATGATCAGCGGGGCGGCAATACCAATGCTGGCATACACCGGTACCAGACCAATCGCCGCCGTGGCCAGGGTCATCATCACCAATACGATGATAAGGGTGGGCTTACGCCCGATACGATCCCCGATCCGCCCGAAGACGATGGCGCCTAATGGACGGAAGAAAAAGGCGATAGCAAACGAGGCGTAGGTGAGGATCAGGCTGGTCAGCCCCGCCTCACCGCTGAGCTGGAAAAAGTTTTTTGCAATCACGGTGGCCAGAAAACCGTACACCGCAAATTCGTACCATTCGATAAAGTTACCGATTGAGCCTGCAACTAATGCACGCTTGTGGGCATCCGGCGCCCGCTGAGTGGATTGCATCGTTATTCTCTCCATGAGGTTAAGAATAAATTATTCACTATAAAAGCCGATATGAAATTTATTATTCGCCCAATCTGTGACCAGATTCACGCCTGGAGATGGCGAAATTTTGCGCCCGCTTCCGTGCAGCGTCTGCCCGGTCTGTCCATAATTACCTCATTGCCATAGAAGGAGGGATACATTATGCACTGGCAGACGCACACGGTTTTTAATCAGCCTGCGCCACTCACCAACAGCAACCTTTTTCTTTCCGATCGTGCCCTGTGTGAAGCGGTCAGCCGTGAAGGCGCTGACTGGGACGCAGAGCTGCTCGCCAGTATTGGCCAGCAGCTGGGTACGGCAGAATCGCTGGAACTGGGCCGCCTTGCGAACGCCAATCCGCCCGAGCTGCTGCGCTTTGACGCCAGCGGTGCCCGGCTGGACGATGTGCGTTTTCATCCCGCGTGGCACCTGCTGATGCAGGGGCTGTGCGCTAACCGGGTGCATAACCTGGCGTGGGAAGAGGAGGCGCGAAAAGGAGCCTTCGTGGCCCGCGCGGCGCGTTTTATCCTGCATGCGCAGGTGGAGGCCGGCACGCTTTGCCCGATCACCATGACCCATGCCGCCACGCCGCTGCTGCAGCAGGCGCTACCGCGCATGTTCCATGACTGGCTGACGCCGCTCCTTAGCGACCGATATGACTCCCATCTGACGCCGGGCAACCAGAAGCGCGGCCTGCTGATTGGCATGGGGATGACGGAGAAGCAGGGCGGATCGGATGTTCTCAGCAACACCACCAGGGCAGAGCGCTGCGGCGACGGCAGCTACCGGCTGGTGGGCCATAAGTGGTTTTTCTCGGTGCCGCAAAGCGATGCGCATCTGGTGCTGGCGCAGGCGAAGGGCGGCCTGTCGTGCTTCTTCGTTCCCCGTTTTCTGCCTGACGGCCTGCGCAATGCCGTCCATCTGGAGCGTCTGAAAGACAAGCTGGGCAACCGCTCCAACGCCAGCAGCGAAGCTGAGTTTCTCGAGGCCACCGGCTGGCTGCTGGGCGAAGAGGGGGAAGGTGTGCGCCAGATCCTGAAGATGGGCGGCCTGACCCGCTTCGACTGCGCGCTCGGCAGTCACGGCCTGATGCGCCGGGCCTTCTCGGTGGCGTTGTATCATGCTCACCAGCGGCAAACCTTTGGCAAAAATCTGATCGATCAGCCGCTGATGCGCGATGTGTTAAGTCGCATGGCGCTGCAGCTGGAGGGACAAACGGCGCTCCTGTTCCGCCTGGCGCGGGCCTGGGATCGCCGGGATAACGAGCACGACGCCCTGTGGGCACGGCTGTTTACCCCGGCCGCGAAACTGGCGATTTGTAAAGCCGGGATCCCGTTCGTCGCGGAAGCGATGGAGGTGTTGGGTGGTATCGGCTATTGCGAAGAGAGCGAGCTGCCGCGTATCTACCGGGAGATGCCGGTCAACAGCATCTGGGAAGGCTCGGGCAATATTATGGGGCTGGACGTGCTGCGGGTGCTGGCGAAGCAGCCTGCGGTGATGGATCTGCTGGCCGAGGATTTTGCCGGCGTGAAGGGGCAGGATCGGCACTTCGATCGCAGCTGGCGCCAGTTACAGCAGAAGCTGCGTAAACCCCAGGAGGCGCAGGGCAGGGAGATCGCCCGGCAGATCTTCCTGCTGGGCGCGGGGGCACAGATGTTGCGCCATGCGTCACCGCCGGTGGCGCAGGCCTGGTGTCGTGAAATGCTTGACGCTCGTGGAGGATCCCTGCTCAGCGAGCAGGTCCAGGACGACCTGCTGCTGCGCGCCACGGGCGGTGTAGCCTGACTCTTACAGGCGGAACAGGCTGACCAGATCGGTCAGGTGGGAACCCTTTCCACGCAGAACCTGTGCCGTCTGTTCGCTGCGTGAGACGCGATCGGCGTTGATGTGCGACGCTTCGCCGATATGCGTCATCGCCAGGTTCACCTGACCGATACCTGCCGACTGCTCGCGGGAGGCATGGTTAATCTCCGTGACCAGCTGGTTGATATTGTCGATGTGCTCGATGATGCTCTCCATCGCATGCCGGGTCTGCTCCGACAGGGCGTGGCCCTCGCTCACCTTGCTGAGCGTATCGCCAATCAGCTGCTCAATCTCCTTCACCGCGTTGGCGCTACGCGCTGCCAGGGCGCGCACTTCCTGAGCCACCACGGCAAAGCCTTTACCGTGCTCGCCCGCCCGGGCGGCTTCTACGGCGGCGTTCAGGGCCAGGATATTGGTCTGGAAAGCGATACCTTCAATCACCCGCGTAATGGCTTCGATACGTTTCGATGCTTCGCGAATATCATCCATGGTAGCGACAGCATTGCTGACGGTCTCCCCGCCCTGATGCACTGCCCGTGAGGTTTCGCCTACCAGCTGCTGGGTCTGCTCCATATTGGCTGCATTCTGCTGCACGCTGGCCGCCAACTGCTCCATACTGGCGGAGGTCTCTTCCACGCTGCTGGCCTGCTTGTTGATCTGCTCAGAGATCTCACCGGTATCCGCCGCCAGGGCGTTGGTTCCCTGATGAATATCCCCTGCGGCTTCACGCACCTGCAGCACGATTTTTTGCAGCCCGCCGCCAATGCCGTTGATGGCATTGATCAGCTGACCCACCTCATCCTGACGGGTAGCAGGCAGGGTGTTGCGCAGATCGCCTGCGGCATACTGTTCTGCCAGACCAATCACATCGCGCAGCGGACGTGAAAGCCAGCGGCGGATAATAAATGCGAACAGCATGGCGAAAAGTGCGGACAGGACGACGCCAGCCAGCAGGAAGCGATCGCGCAGGCTGGTAACGTCGGCCAGCAGGACGGATTTATCCACCTCGCCCACTATCGTCCAGTTCCAGCCCGGAAGCGGTGTCCAGGCCATAATCAGCGTACGACCGTCGGCGCTCTGGCGCTCCAGGGTGCCGGATTTATCCGCCAGCAACTGCTGCTGAACGTCGTTCTCCCATTTCGGCAACTGCCCCTCTTCTGCGCTATGGAACAGGTACTGGCCGTGATTTTTGCCATGACTGCGGTCCAGCACAAAGAAGTGGCCGCTCTCGCCCAGACGGCGGCTGAGGATCTTCTCGCGCATGACGTTCCACGAGTGGGTAATGTCGACCCCGACGAAGATGATGGCGATCACCTGTCCGCCCGCATCCTTAACCGGTTGATACTGGGTGATATAGCGTTTGCCGAACAGCAGGGCGAGGCCGCGATAGACCTCACCTTTGCTGACCACCGCCCAGGCCGGGCTGGCGTGATCCAGTACCGTACCGATGGCCCGGTCGCCGTTCTCTTTACGCAGGGAGGTTGCCACGCGGACAAAGTCGTCGCCGCTGCGGACAAACAGCGTAGCGATGGCCCCGGTACGATTCAGAAAATCATCGGGCGTGGTGTTGTTCTCATGGAGTTCCGTCTCACCGCCTTTCAGCAGCGGGACGTTCTGACCGTTAATGGTGCGGGTCTGGCTAGCGTCAATGGTCAGCGGTTGCGGCAAAAAAGTGGTGAACAGGCGGGTATAGCTCTCTACCTCTTCGGTGAGGCTGGTATTAAACATCTGCACCATATCTACCACGCCGGTAGACTGGTTATGCAGATCTTCTATGGCCAGCGATTCGAGTTTTTGACTGGTGTTATAGCTCAGGAGAAAAGTGAACAGCAGAAAGAGTGTGGCAACACTCAAGCCGGTAAGCAGCGATAGCTTGGTGCCCAGACCTGCACGGCGAAAAAAGTTGATCATAAATTGCTCATTGCTAAAAAGGTAACGCTTTTCAACGGCAGAGCGGGGATAACATTTATTAGCTTTATGTAACAAAATGTTACGGTATTGTCTCGAGGTAGTAGCGACAAGGATAATAGAATTGTAAATATTAAAAAGCCACTCTTTTTTAGTGGCTTTTTATGGGCGCTTTTCAGGCGTAGAGAATGGCTTGTACCCGCCAGCGATTGACATGGCTATCTTCCTGCATGGTAATAATGCGATACCAGGATGCTCCCTGTTCATCTGCTTTTAGCGCAATCATGCGCTCCACATCCTGCGGACTCCCTGAGATATCATTCACGGAAATCAGTCCAATTTCATTCAAACCCGTCACGCAATCAGCGCTGGCAAATTCGGCTGACTGTGCGGCAGTACTCACCAGACCGGCTGAGAGTAACAGTGAGGTCAAAGCAAGAGATCGTTTCATCGTCAGCTCCATTTTACGTGTCCCCGGTATCCGCCGGGCAATCCTTCGCTAATAAACTCATTTCCATTGCCGCAGGCATGGAGTTTATTGTGGACAGGAAAACGTCTATGGACGCAAAGCAGTGTAAATGTCGTTTAAATACCGCTCGTTATTTACGGTATAAAATGGCCTGCGAGTACCATTGTCCTGTCACGATAGTTTCATCGATAAGGATGATGACGTAATAATCTGCTTTCGCGGCGACGGCTTTTGCTTTAATGGCATCTTCCACATCGGCGGGAGAGCCTCGCTCAAGTGCGGTGACGGTACCCATCCGCTGTAATCCTTCCGTCTGATTACGGCGAATTTCTTGTGGGTGGTCGGCAACCGGAGGTGCAGGCTGTGGCGTGCCTTCCAGGACGCTACATCCGCCCAATACCAGCATCAGCAATAAAGCAGCAAACCTTCGCATAACCATATCTCGTTTCCTGATAGCCATAGTGTAGAACTCTGTTGATTTAGGATTGGGGGAATGTTCCCAAATTGTTAGCTGTGGCGTAAATTTCGAATGAAAATTGTGCGAAAGCGTAATCCAGTTCTCAACATTTTAAATCACCCTTTAGCATGAGGCCTTTTGATGATTGAACTTGAAATACGGCACTTTGGCGACCATGAAAGTGTACACGCCGTTCCGGCAGGAAAACGATCTCAACCGCTGCCGGTTATTATTTTTTATCATGGTTTTACTTCATCAAAGCTGGTCTACAGCTATTTTGCGGTAGCGCTGGCGCAGGCCGGTTTTCGGGTGGTGATGCCGGATGCACCGGATCATGGCGCACGCTTTGCAGGGGATGAGCAGGCTCGTCTGGGGCAGTTCTGGCCAATCCTGCATGGCAACCTCACGGAGTTTGCTGCGCTAAGGGATGGGTTGTATCAGGCCGGGCTGGTGGCGGATGAACGGCTTGCGGTGGCCGGTGCCTCGATGGGCGGGATGACCGCGCTGGGTATTATGGCGCGCCATCCGGAGGTGAAATGCGTGGCAAGCCTGATGGGCTCGGGCTACTTTACCTCCCTGGCCCGCACGCTGTTTCCGCCGCTGCAACCTGAGACATTTGACGCGATGGTCTCTCCGCTTGCCGACTGGGAGGTGACAACCGCGCTACCCCGTCTGGCCGACCGGCCGCTGCTGCTGTGGCACGGGGAGGCGGATGACGTCGTGCCCGCCGCGGAGACCTTCCGTTTGCAGCAGGCCCTGCAGCAGGAAGGGCTGGATAAGAACCTGACCTGCCTGTGGGAGGCGGGAGTCAAACATCGCATCACGCCGACCGCCCTCGATGCCACGGTGGCGTTTTTCCGTCAGCACCTTTAAACGCGCAGGATCTTCACCCCCTGATCTTCCAGTTTCTGGAGGATCTGTGGGTCCGCACCTTTACCGGTGATCACCAGGTCTATCTGCTCGGCGCGGCTAAACAACATACCCGCACGCTCGCCAACTTTACTGCTGTCGACCAGCACCACCAGCTTGCCGACCACGTTCAGCATGTTCTGCTCCGCCATCGCCGTCAGCATATCGGTCTTATACAGCCCCTCGGCGGTGAGCCCTTTCCCGCTGGTAAACATCCAGTGTCCGGCATACAGCGTGTTCTCGCTGTCCTGCGGGCTTAAGGTGATGGACTGGCTCTTGTTGTACTGCCCGCCCATGATCACCACGCTTTCGTGCTCTTGATCGATGAGGTAGATGGCCAGCGGCAGGTAGTTGGTAATGATCTGCACCGGCTTGCCGCACATTTCGCGGCCTAGCAGGAAGGCGGTCGAACCACAGTTGATCACCACGCTTTCACCAGGATTTACCAGCTGGGAGGCGGCCCGGGCTATGCGCACTTTCTCGTCGTGATTCTGCGCCTGATGGATATTCATCGGTGACCAGCGCGGGCGCTGTTGGCTAATGGCTTCGGCACCGTTACGGACTTTTTTCAGCTTCCCGCTCTCATCAAGTTTATTGATATCCCGGCGCGCGGTGGCGGGTGAGACGCCCAGCCGGGCAATCACCTGTTCCACGGTGACAAACCCCGTTTGTGCCAGGAGTTCCAGTAAAATTTGATGCCGCTGTGCTTCTGTCATGAGCTATTCCGAAATAAATTGATTTCAAAAGATGATATTTGAAATAGCCTGAAATTACTAAGTAAAAGATGGAACCGCCAGGCGCTGCGCCTGGCGATAAAGAGGTAATTACAGGAATGATTTGAACGGCAGATCTGGCTCAATGGTAAAGCAGTCGTCAAAGCCGCGCGGGTAGTGATACTCAAAATTGTCTTTATCCAGCGGCCAGGTAAACTTGCCGCCCACCTGCCAGATAAACGGCTTAAAGCCATATTTCAGACGATCTTTTTTCATCTCCCACAGGACGCGGATCTCCTGCGGATCGGCCTGGAAGTTTGACCAGATATCATGGTGGAACGGGATCACCACCTGGGTATTGAGCGCTTCTGCCATGCGCAGAATATCGGCGCTGGTCATCTTATCGGTGATGCCGCGCGGGTTCTCGCCATAAGATCCCAGCGCCACGTCGATATGATGCTCGTTGCCATGTTTGGCATAGTAGTTGGAGTAATGTGAGTCGCCGCTGTGGTACAGCGTTCCGCCCGGGGTTTTGAACAGATAGTTTACCGCCCGCTCATCCATGCCGTCCGGCAGCACACCAGCTGCCTTCTGGTCTGCCGGCAGGGTAATCAACGCCGTACGGTCAAATGCATCCAGGGCGTGGATTTCAATATCTTTGATTTTCACCACATCGCCTGGCTTAACTACAATGCAGCGCTCTTTCGGCACGCCCCAGCCCATCCAGATATCCACGCAGGTTTGCGGACCGATAAAGGGCACATCTGGCGCGCAGTTTTGCATGACGGCGGCGGCGACATTCACATCAATGTGATCGTTATGATCGTGGGTCGCCAGCACGGCATCGATCTGACGAATGCCGAACGGATCGAGGACAAACGGCGTGGTGCGTAGGTTTGGCTGCAGCTTCTGCACCCCCGCCATACGCTGCATCTGATGCCCTTTCTTCATCAGCGGATTACCGTGGCTTTGCTTACCGGTCCCGCACCAGAAATCGACACAGACATTGGCGCCGCCTTGAGATTTCAACCAGATTCCGGTGCAGCCCAGCCACCACATGGCAAAGGTGCCAGGCGCAACCTGCTCTTGTTCAATCTCTTCGTTCAGCCAGGTTCCCCATTCCGGGAAGGTGCTGAGGATCCATGATTCTCGGGTGATAGTGTGCACTTTACTCATTACCAGACTCCCTCTTATTCTCATAAATAATCAATTAATGATTCAATATGATTTATATTGTCACCAATAAATCAGCATTGCAACGCACATTTTGAAGCCTTGCTTCCTTTAAAAGCGCATTGCAGATGTGATAAATGCTGATGATTGTTACCTAATTATTTTGCAAATTATTGAAATATAAAATTATATTGGTATTTCAAAGATTGAAATAAAAGTCATTACAGTATGAGGGGAAATAATTTGCGTGATGCGTCACAAATAATCAAATACAATCTTGTGGTGATTATTTGTGATTACTAGAGTGGGGGCCTGTTGTACGAGCATTACGCAGCGTACTGCCTTTATCGGAGAGTGTTATGGAGATCCTCTACAGCGTCTTTACCGTCTTTTTTAATCAGGTAATGACTAATGCCCCGCTGCTGCTGGGTATCGTGACGTGTCTGGGCTACATCCTGCTACGCAAGAGCGTCAGCGTCATTATCAAAGGCACCATCAAAACCATCATCGGTTTCATGCTCCTCCAGGCGGGGTCCGGCATTTTAACCAGCACCTTTAAACCCGTCGTCGCCAAAATGTCCGAGGTTTACGGCATTAACGGCGCAATATCAGATACCTACGCTTCAATGATGGCGACCATCGAACGGATGGGCGACGCCTACAGCTGGGTGGGATATGCCGTGCTGTTGGCGCTGGCGCTGAACATCATTTACGTCCTGCTGCGCCGTATTACTGGTATTCGTACCATCATGCTGACCGGCCACATCATGTTCCAGCAGGCCGGGCTGATTGCCGTCTTCTTCTTTATCTACGGTTATCCCATGTGGACCACCATTATCTGTACGGCAGTGCTGGTGTCGCTCTACTGGGGGATCACCTCCAACATGATGTTCAAGCCGACCCAGGACGTGACCGACGGTTGCGGTTTCTCCATCGGCCACCAGCAGCAGTTCGCCTCCTGGATCGCCTATAAAGTCGCGCCGTACCTCGGCAAGAAAGAGGAGAGCGTGGAGGATCTCAAGCTGCCGGGCTGGCTCAATATTTTCCACGACAATATCGTCTCGACGGCGATCGTGATGACTATTTTCTTCGGTGCGATTCTGCTCTCGTTTGGTACCGATGTGATTCAGGCGATGGCCGGGAAAACTCACTGGACCATCTACATCCTGCAAACCGGTTTCTCCTTCGCGGTGGCGATTTTCATCATTACCCAGGGCGTACGCATGTTCGTGGCCGAGCTCTCCGAAGCCTTCAACGGCATCTCGCAGCGTCTGATCCCCGGCGCGGTGCTGGCGATCGACTGTGCGGCTATCTATAGCTTTGCGCCGAACGCCGTGGTCTGGGGCTTTATGTGGGGCACCATCGGCCAGCTGATTGCGGTGGGCATCCTGGTGGGCTGTGGCTCTTCCATCCTCATCATTCCTGGCTTTATCCCGATGTTCTTCTCTAACGCCACCATTGGCGTCTTTGCCAACCATTTTGGCGGCTGGCGCGCGGCGCTCAAGATCTGCCTGGTAATGGGGATGATTGAGATCTTCGGTTGCGTGTGGGCGGTCAAGCTCACCGGCATGAGCGCCTGGATGGGCATGGCGGACTGGTCAATTCTGGCCCCGCCAATGATGCAGGGCTTCGCCTCCCTCGGCATTGTCTTTATGGCCGTCATTATTTTTATTGCCCTGGCTTATATGTTCTTCGCTGGCCGTTCGCTGCGGGCGGAAGAAGATGCGGAAAAACAAACAGCAGAAGTTTCTGCTCACTAAGGAGTTTTGACTATGACCGTACGTATTCTGGCTGTATGTGGCAACGGACAAGGAAGCTCCATGATCATGAAAATGAAAGTGGACCAGTTTTTAACCCAGTCAAACATTGACCACACGGTGAACAGCTGCGCGGTGGGTGAATACAAAAGTGAACTGAACGGCGCGGACATCATCATCGCCTCGACCCATATCGCCGGGGAAATTAGCGTCACAGGCAATAAATATGTGGTGGGCGTGCGCAACATGCTGTCGCCTGCGGATTTTGGCCCAAAACTGCTGGATGTGATCAAAGAACACTTCCCGCAAGACGTGAAGTAAGGAGGCGCTATGAAACTCCGTGATTCGCTGGCAGACAACCACTCCGTCCTGTTACAGGCCGAGGCCAGCACCTGGCAGGAGGCGGTAAAGCTGAGCGTTGATCTGCTGGTTAACGCTGATGTGGTTGAGCCGCGCTATTACCAGGCCATTCTCGATGGCGTTGAGCAATTTGGGCCGTACTTTGTGATTGCGCCGGGGCTGGCGATGCCGCATGGCCGCCCGGAGGAGGGGGTTAAAAAGACAGGGTTCGCACTGGTCACCCTGAAAACGCCGCTGGTGTTTAACCATGAGGATAACGACCCGGTCGATATTCTGATCACTATGGCGGCCGTTGATGCCAACACGCATCAGGAGGTGGGCATCATGCAGATCGTCAATCTGTTTGAAGACGAAGCCAATTTCGACCGTTTACGCGCCTGTCGTACCGAGCAGGACGTGCTGGATTTAATCGATAACGCCACTGCGGCGGCACGCTAAGAGGGAACTGAAATGTCATTACCAATGTTGCAGGTTGCGCTGGATAACCAGGCTCTGGCCCACGCTTACGAAACCACCCGCCTGATCGCCGAAGAGGTGGACATCATCGAAGTGGGCACCATCCTCTGCGTCGGGGAGGGCGTGCGCGCCGTACGCGATCTGAAGGCGCTCTATCCCCACAAAATTGTGCTGGCAGATGCCAAGATTGCCGATGCGGGCAAAATCCTGTCGCGGATGTGCTTCGAAGCCAACGCCGACTGGGTGACAGTGATCTGCTGCGCGGATATCAACACCGCGAAAGGCGCGCTGGACGTGGCGAAAGAGTTTAACGGCGACGTGCAGATCGAACTTACCGGCTTCTGGACCTGGAAACAGGCGGAAGAGTGGCGTGAGGCTGGCATTCAGCAGGTGGTCTATCACCGCAGCCGCGATGCGCAGGCCGCAGGCGTGGCCTGGGGTGACGCGGATATCAGTGCCGTTAAGCGTCTGGCGGAGATGGGCTTTAAGGTCACCGTCACCGGCGGCCTGGCGCTGGAGGATCTGCCGCTGTTCGCGGGTATTCCGATTCACGTCTTTATTGCCGGTCGCAGTATTCGTGATGCCGCCTCGCCGGTGGAAGCGGCGCGCCAGTTCAAACGTTCCATCGCCCAGCTGTGGGGATAAGGAGCGGCTATGTTAAGCAAGCAGGTGCCGCTTGGCATCTATGAGAAGGCACTCCCCGCCGGGGAGTGCTGGCTCGAACGGCTGAAACTCGCTCAGTCTCTGGGGTTCGATTTCGTCGAAATGTCGGTGGATGAGACGGATGCGCGCCTCTCCCGCCTCGACTGGAGCCGCGAGCAGCGCCTGGCGCTGGTGAATGCGGTGGCCGAAACCGGAGTGCGTGTCCCCTCTATGTGCCTGAGCGCCCATCGTCGCTTTCCGCTCGGCAGTGAAGATGACGCCGTGCGAGCCCAGGGGCTGGCGATCATGCGTAAAGCGATTCGTTTTGCTCAGGACGTGGGGATCCGCGTTATCCAGCTGGCGGGCTATGACGTTTACTACCAGCAGGCCAACAACGAAACGCGGCGGCGCTTTCGTGAGGGGCTGAAAGCGAGCGTGGAGATGGCGAGCCGCGCCCAGGTGACGCTGGCGATGGAGATCATGGACTACCCGCTGATGAACTCCATCAGCAAGGCGCTGGGTTATGCCCACTACCTCAATAATCCGTGGTTCCAGCTCTATCCCGATATCGGCAACCTCTCTGCGTGGGATAACGATGTGCCTATGGAGCTGCAGGCGGGGATCGGCCATATCGTGGCGGTACACGTCAAAGACACCCGGCCTGGGGTATTCAAGAACGTGCCGTTCGGCACGGGCGTGGTGGATTTCGAAGCCTGTTTCGCCACCCTCAATCACAGCGGGTACTGCGGGCCTTACCTGATTGAGATGTGGAGCGAAACCGCAGAGGATCCGCTGCTCGAAGTGGCGAAAGCCCGCGACTGGGTGCTGGCGCGGATGGCGCGGGCGGGGCTGAAGGGAGGCGAAAATGCAGCAGCTTAAACAGCAGGTCTTTGAAGCAAACATGGATTTGCCACGTTACGGCCTGGTCACCTTTACCTGGGGAAACGTCAGTGCAATAGACCGGAGCCGCGGACTGGTGGCGATCAAACCCAGCGGGGTAGCCTATGAGACCATGCGGGTGGAAGATATGGTGGTAGTGGATCTCGACGGCAAGGTGGTGGAGGGCCAGTGGCGGCCTTCGTCCGATACCGCCACCCATCTGGCGCTCTACCGGCGTTATCCCTCCCTTGGCGGCGTGGTGCATACCCACTCCACCCATGCCACGGCCTGGGCACAGGCGGGGCTGGCGATCCCGGCGCTGGGCACCACCCATGCAGACTACTTTTTTGGTGATATCCCCTGTACGCGGGCGCTCAGCGAAGAGGAGGTGCAGGGCGAGTATGAGCTCAATACCGGCAAGGTGATCATCGACACGTTGGGAGAGGGTGAACCGCTGCACACGCCAGGGATCGTGGTCTACCAGCATGGCCCCTTTGCCTGGGGTAAAGATGCCCAGGATGCGGTGCATAACGCCGTGGTGATGGAAGAGGTGGCGAGAATGGCGTGGATTGCCCGCGGTATCAACCCACGCCTGCAACCGATAGACAGCTACCTGATGAACAAGCACTTTATGCGCAAGCATGGCCCGAATGCCTATTACGGGCAAAAATAAAAAAAGCCCCCGGGCAGGGGGCTAATTCGACTATGACATATTTTCGTTGTTGGCTTTCCTGGTGCTAGCGTCAAAGCATTATTACCGGTAGATATCTGCACTGACGTGCATATTGCCGTTGCTGCCCGGTTCACGGGTGAGCATGACGTGATAGTAGCGGGCATCCCGCGCATCGGCTTCTGCATTAATGGCTTCAGTCGCTTCACTTTCCGTGGCGAAGTTGTGGTTGATATAGATGACGCCCAGACTTTGTACGTCATCCATATTTCTGGCCTGTCGGCCGTCAACCTGAATCGCTGCTGTCGCGTTTGCACTGAGCAAAAGCGCAGCCAGAATGGCAAGGTTTATCTTTTTCATGATATGCGCTCCACGACAAACTACGGTGCGACGATAATCACTTCGGGTTTGGTCCTCAGAAGGGGTCTGATTAAAGTGTAACCCCTTATCTGGCGGGTATTGGCGACCATTTCTGATGCTGTTGTTCAAAAAAACGCCACGATCGACCCTGAGCAATGGTAAATCACCCACTTAGACGCGCTTTACGCTTTGTGCGAATTATTTATGCAATGCGCTTGAGTTTCCAGGGGGGGGCAAGTATTATGGCGCGTCAATTTTTCGGCCGACCTTTAACACGTTCCTTGCCTCCCCGGGCCTCGGCTGACCCAGACAGGAGGCTGAATAATCCGTAAGGAGCAATTCGATGCGTCATTACGAAATCGTTTTTATGGTCCATCCTGACCAGAGCGAACAGGTTCCGGGTATGATCGAGCGCTACACTGGTGCAATCACTGCAGCAGAAGGCACGATCCACCGTCTGGAAGACTGGGGCCGCCGTCAGCTGGCTTATCCGATCAACAAACTGCACAAAGCTCACTACGTTCTGCTGAACGTTGAAGCGCCGCAGGAAGCGATCGATGAGCTGGAAACTAACTTCCGCTTCAACGATGCCGTTATCCGCAGCATGGTTATGCGTACCAAAAACGCAGTGACCGAAGCATCTCCGATGGTTAAAGCGAAAGACGAGCGCCGTGAGCGTCGCGATGATTTCGCAAACGAAACCGCAGATGATTCTGATGCTGGGGATTCTGAAGAGTAATTTCTGATGACCAACCGTCTGGTGTTGTCCGGTACCGTGTGCAGGACCCCCCTTCGTAAGGTCAGCCCATCAGGAATTCCTCACTGCCAGTTCGTGCTTGAGCATCGTTCAGTGCAGGAGGAAGCCGGGTTTCACCGGCAGGCGTGGTGCCAAATGCCCGTTATTATTAGCGGACACGAAAACCAGGCCATTACTCACAGTATAACGGTCGGTAGCGCAGTAATCGTTCAGGGGTTCATTTCTTGCCACAAGGCAAAGAACGGCCTGAGCAAAATGGTTCTGCATGCCGAGCAGATTGATTTGATAGATTCTGGAGACTAGCCATATGGCACGTTATTTCCGTCGTCGCAAGTTCTGCCGTTTCACCGCGGAAGGCGTTCAAGAGATCGACTATAAAGATATCGCAACGCTGAAAAACTACATCACCGAAAGCGGTAAGATTGTCCCAAGCCGTATCACCGGTACTCGTGCAAAATACCAGCGTCAGCTGGCTCGCGCTATCAAACGCGCTCGCTACCTGTCCCTGCTGCCGTACACTGATCGTCATCAGTAATCGGGCACGGTCCATTAATACGACTTTAAGAGGATAAGGTAATGCAAGTTATTCTGCTTGATAAAGTAGCAAACCTGGGCAGCCTGGGTGATCAGGTAAACGTTAAAGCGGGCTACGCTCGTAACTTCCTGGTTCCACAGGGTAAAGCTGTTCCTGCTACCAAGAAAAACGTAGAGTTTTTCGAAGCACGTCGTGCTGAACTGGAAGCCAAACTGGCTGACGTTCTGGCGGCTGCTAACGCTCGCGCTGAAGAAATCAACGCACTGGGCACCGTTACTATCGCGTCTAAATCAGGCGACGAAGGTAAACTGTTCGGTTCCATCGGTACCCGCGATATCGCTGATGCAGTAACTGCAGCTGGCGTTAAAGTGGCTAAGAGCGAAGTTCGTATGCCGAACGGCGTTCTGCGTACCACCGGTGAGCACGAAGTGGACTTCCAGGTTCACAGCGAAGTCTTCGCTAAACTGGTTGTTAACGTTGTTGCTGAGTAAGTAATTACTCGTCACCACGTCGAAGCGCCGGCCTTGTGCCGGCGTTTTGCTTTTTAATGAGACCTGTCCCACCTTTTGCCTTTCAGGGTAGCTATTCCCGTTGCATTCTCTGATAATAAAATGAAACGCCATTTTATCTTCGAGATTTGCTATGGACTCCGTTCTCCCCACGCCGATTTTTGCCCGTAAAAACATCGTTTTCGCCTGCGCGACGCTGTGCTGTTTGTTATGGGGCAGCTCCTATCCCGCGATTAAGAGCGGCTACGAACTCTTTCAGATCGCCACCAACGACATTCCCTCAAAAGTGGTCTTTGCCGGTTATCGCTTTGTGTTTGCCGGCATGCTGTTGCTGCTGTTAGCCCTTGCCCAGCGCAAGCCGATTGGTCGGCTCAGCCCACGGCAGTTTGGCCAGCTAACGGTCCTCGGCCTGACGCAGACGGCGATCCAGTACACCTTCTTTTATATCGGCCTTGCTTACACGACGGGTGCCAAAGGGTCGATCATGAACGCCACCGCCACCTTCTTCAGCGTCATGCTGGCGCACTTCATCTATCAGAACGACAGGATCAGCTATAACAAAGCTCTCGGATGTATTCTCGGTTTTGCCGGGGTGATGATTGTCAACTTTAACAGCGGCTTGCAGGACTTCCACTTTGTCTGGAACGGTGACGGTTTTGTGGTGCTGGCGGCGTTTATCCTCTCTGCCGCCACGTTGTACGGCAAACGTATTTCCCAGACGGTCGATCCGATGGTGATGACCGGCTGGCAGCTGGCGATCGGTGGGGTAATGCTGGTGGTGGGCGGCTACATGACCGGCGGGACACTGGCACTCCCCAGCGTCAAAGCGGCGGCAATCCTGGGTTATCTGACCCTGCTCTCGTCGGTGGCGTTCGCGCTGTGGAGTTTGCTGCTGAAGTACAACCGCGTCAGCATGATTGCGCCCTTCAACTTTTTAGTGCCGGTGGCCGGCACCGTGCTTTCCGCCATTTTCCTTGGGGAGAATATCCTCGAGATCAAATATGCCGTGGCGCTGGTGCTGGTCTGCTCGGGGATCTGGTGGGTCAATAAAGTGAGTGGAAAACAGGCCCGGTAAGCATCACGCCACCGGGCAAAGGGCTATTTCGCGCGAACGAAGCTGCCGTCCGCCTGACGGGTAAACAGCACCTGCTGGCCATTGCCGCTGTCAATGGTCAGCCCGGTCACCACGCCGCTCGCATTCTGGCGGATCTGCACCATCTGACCGTTTTGCAGATTACTCAGCGGTTTACCGGCACCTTCAACCTGTGCCATCGCATAGACATCCGTCGGCGGCAGGTTGTGATCGCGGAACAGCTGCGCCATGGTTTTGCCGGACTCTACCCGGTAAGAGCGCCACTGCTGTTCGATACCCGGCACCGGCTGCGACTGTACAGGCGCGGCGGCCTGCTCCTGCGGTTGCTCTTCCTGAATCGGCTCCGGCTCAACCGGCGCCATCTGGCCCGGATCGTTTGTCGGGGAAACCAGCTGCGTCTGCATCGGCTGGGTATCATGTTGCGGCTGCGTCTGCGAGCGGAAATCCAGTTCGGCATCCCGCCGGACAGGCGTTGTCGCGCTGTCTTCAGCGCCTGGCAGCAGAAAACCAACGATAACCATCAGCGCACCGATGATAATGCCTCTGCGGTGCAGGGGCGGCAGCGGGTCCATGATGCGAAAGTTGTCTGGCGCATGCCAGATTTTCGTCAGGGTAGGTTTTAGTTCAAATGGCCCGGGCATGGCTCTCCTCCTGCTCCGCGTCTTTTTTCCTGTCCCGAGAAGTATAGTTCGCTAACTGCCTGATGAGCGTAGCAAACCCGGCTTCCGTGACACACATTCGGGAAAAATCCAGATAGTCTCTATTGTTTCCGTTTCATCGCAATTTGTCATCTTTCCATAAGACAAAGTTTTACCGGATGGAAGGTGGCTGTTATGCTGCCCGCTACTTTAAATGTGATGGAAGGAAATCCCATGACCACCCCGACTTTTGACACAATCGAAGCGCAGGCAAGCTACGGTATTGGTTTGCAGGTAGGACAGCAGCTGAGCGAATCAGGTCTGCAGGGTCTGTTACCAGAAGCGCTGGTGGCGGGTATCGCCGATGCACTGGAAGGTAAGCACCCGGCTGTTCCGGTAGATGTGGTTCACCGCGCGCTGCGCGAAATCCACGAACGTGCTGACTCCGTGCGTCGCGCGCGTTTTGAAGAGATGGCTGCGGCAGGCGAGAAATTCCTCGAAGAGAACCGTGAGCGCGAAGGCGTGAACAGCACCGAAACCGGCCTGCAATTCCGCGTGATCAACCAGGGTGACGGCGCAATCCCGGCGCGTACCGACCACGTTCGCGTGCACTACACCGGTAAACTGATCGACGGCACCGTGTTCGACAGCTCCGTTGCCCGCGGCGAACCGGCTGAATTCCCGGTCAACGGCGTGATCCCAGGCTGGATCGAAGCCCTGACCCTGATGCCGGTAGGCTCCAAATGGGAACTGACTATTCCTCAGAACCTGGCCTACGGCGAGCGTGGCGCAGGCGCGTCCATCCCGCCATTCAGCACCCTGGTGTTTGAAGTCGAGCTGCTGGAAATTCTGTAATCCCGCTCTCTTTCCTCTCCCCGACCGGGGAGGGGAAATCAGTTAAAAAACCTATAGTTACGCGCCAATCAACAGATTATCTTGCAAATGATCGCATTAAGTGTATTTTTGTGAGCTGTTTTGCGTTGCTTAAGTGACATGACACTAATTTTCAACATATTATTAACATAATATTTAAATCAGAGTATTCATCCCGCCGATTCTTACCTAATATCGATGAGTCCTTAATCGGACCGTCGCTTTTCGACGTAATAAAGGGCCAGAAGAGCCTAAACAACACAGGCAGTAACAACAGGAAAACATCACATGGTAGATCAGGTAAAAGTCGTTGCCGACGAAGAGGCATCGTCTGAACAGTCGCTACGGCGCAATCTTACAAACCGTCATATTCAGCTTATCGCCATTGGCGGTGCTATCGGCACCGGGCTGTTTATGGGGTCAGGCAAAACCATCAGTCTTGCCGGGCCGTCGATCATATTTGTCTATATGATCATCGGCTTCATGCTCTTTTTCGTGATGCGTGCAATGGGAGAATTGCTGCTCTCGAATCTCGAATACAAATCCTTCAGCGACTTTGCCTCCGACCTGCTCGGGCCGTGGGCGGGGTATTTCACCGGCTGGACCTACTGGTTCTGCTGGGTAGTCACCGGGATGGCCGACGTGGTTGCCATCACCGCCTATGCGCAGTTCTGGTTCCCCGGGCTGTCGGACTGGGTTGCCTCGCTGGCGGTGATTGTCCTGCTGCTGAGCCTGAACCTCGCCACCGTGAAGATGTTCGGTGAGATGGAGTTCTGGTTCGCGATGATCAAAATCGTCGCGATCGTTGGTCTGATTGTGGTCGGCCTGGTGATGGTAATGACGCACTTTACCTCCCCGACCGGCGTTGAAGCCTCGTTCTCCCACCTGTGGAATGACGGCGGCTGGTTCCCGAAAGGGCTGAGCGGATTCTTTGCCGGCTTCCAGATTGCAGTCTTCGCCTTCGTGGGGATTGAGCTGGTAGGTACTACTGCCGCAGAAACCAAAGATCCGGAGAAATCCCTGCCGCGGGCGATCAACTCCATTCCGGTCCGTATCATCATGTTCTATGTGTTTGCGTTGATCATTATTATGTCCGTCACGCCGTGGAGCTCCGTCGTACCGACCAAGAGCCCGTTCGTTGAACTGTTCGTGCTGGTTGGCCTGCCGGCTGCGGCGAGCCTGATTAACTTCGTGGTGCTGACCTCTGCAGCCTCGTCGGCCAACAGCGGCGTGTTCTCCACCAGCCGTATGCTGTTCGGCCTGGCGCAGGAAGGCGTGGCCCCGAGCGCGTTCGCCAAGCTGTCAAAGCGTGCGGTACCGGCGAAAGGGCTGACCTTCTCCTGTATCTGCCTGCTGGGCGGCGTGGTGATGCTCTACGTGAATCCAAGCGTGATTGGTGCGTTCACCATGATCACCACCGTCTCGGCGATCCTCTTCATGTTCGTCTGGACCATCATCCTGTGCTCGTACCTGGTGTACCGCAAAAAGCGTCCACACCTGCATGAAAAATCGATCTACAAGATGCCGCTGGGCAAGCTGATGTGCTGGGTCTGCATGGCGTTCTTCGTGTTTGTGCTGGTACTGCTGACCCTGGAAGAGGATACCCGTCAGGCGCTGATCGTCACGCCGCTGTGGTTTATTGCGCTGGGGCTGGGCTGGCTGTTTATCGGTAAGAAAAGAATGGCAGGCGTAAGATAAAAGCAAAACGGCAACGTCGGTTGCCGTTTTTTATGTGTTCTCCCTCTCCCTGTGGGAGAGGGGCGGGGTGAGGGCATCAGGCCGCAGCGGCTTTTTTATTCCCCGGCCAGCGCCCGCGGGAACAGCACGTTATTCTCGAGGCTGATGTGCTCCATCAGATCGTCGATCATCTCGTTAATCCCGTTATACATCGCGCGCCAGGTGGTGCAGGCATCCGCCGGTGGGGTGACGTTATTGGTGATATGTTTGATCACCTCCACCAGTTCACCCGCGTCGTCATGCTCGCTTTCCATCACGCTGATAGGCCCCATCGCCTGACTACCCATCCCCTGTTTAATCATCGGGAACAGGATCTGCTCCTCTTTCATCATGTGGCTGGATAGCTCTTCGTGCAGCATGGTCAGATTTTTCGCCAGGCCGCGCGGAACAGAGGCTTTTTCCGCATGGACGCGTTCAACTTTGGTCGCCTGCAGGATTAGTTCCGGCAGCTGTTCGCGGTGACGGTCATGGTAGCGGACGATAATGTGATTGATGATTTCGCCCAGCGCCACGCTGCGCCAGTCTTTTTCCAGCGGCTGCTCAGCCAGTTTCGCCAGTTCAGCTTCGATGAGGTCCAGATCCAGTTCCTTACGCGATGCCGCACGCGCCAGGGTTTGCTTACCGCCGCAGCAGTAATCCATATCGTATTTACGAAACAGCGCAGAAGCGCGTGGGATGGAGAGCGCCAGCTCGCCTAAAGGTTGGTCGCGGAAGGCCATGGTCGTTACCTCATCGTTATTTGATAAGATGTATTTTAAATGCATCTTTAAGGCGAGGATATAACCCTTTAGGAGCAGAGGGTAAAAAAGCGGGCCATTCTAAAAACTTTCTTATGTTTTAACTTGCTGAAAGGATTTAATTATTTCCGAAAAACAGGGTGGTTAGACCACGAAACGTTAAATAACACGCCTGCTTTGCCGATATGTCCTCCACAGACAATGTCCTGCACATAAGGTTAAGAATGTTTAAACGGATTAAAGTAATCACCCTGTTAGTCTCGGTACTGCTGGTGCTCGGACTGATGCAAATCATCGCCGCGACAGTTTTTATCAATGCCCTGAATAATGATAAGGACAATTTCACCGTCTCCCAGCTGTCCAGCCAGAACGTGGCAGAGTTTACCGACGCGTGGATCAGCCTGAACCAGGCGCGCGTTACCCTTAACCGCGGCATGCTCCGTCTGCAAAGCAGCACGGCGACCGAGATCAACGGCACGCAGCTGGGTGAGCTGGTCACTGCCGCAAAAGCGCTGTTGGCCGAGGCGCAGGGCCATTACGACAAATATTATGCCCTGCCGGAAACACCGGGCATGGATGAGAAGCTGGCGGAGCGGCTGGAAGAGCAGTATCGCGCTTACCACACCACGCTGGCGAAAATGAACGAGCTGCTGGCCGAGGGCAAGCTGGACGATATGTTCAAGCAGAATGCCGAGAAGAAGCAGGTGGCGATGCAGGCGGTATACCGCGAATGGCGTGAGGCGCAGGCGAAGTTGACCCGCGCGGGCATCACCGATAACGAGAATGACTACCAGCGTATCCTGTGGATCCTCTCATCCATTATGGTGATTGTGGTGGCGGTGATTGTCGCCAGCTGGATCGCCATGCGCAACGTGCTGCTGAAGCCGCTGCATGAGGTCATTGCCCATATTCGCGCTATTGCCGCCGGCGACCTGACCCAGCCGGTCAATGCCCACGGCCAGAACGAAATGGCGATGCTGGCACGCAATGTTGACGAGATGCAAAAGGCGCTGGCCAATACCGTAGGCGTGGTCCGCGATGGGGCGGATACCATTTACACCGGTGCCGGTGAAATCTCCGCAGGCAGCAACGATCTCTCTTCCCGTACCGAGCAGCAGGCGGCCTCTCTGGAAGAGACGGCGGCCAGCATGGAGCAGTTAACGGCCACCGTGAAGCAGAACGCCGATAACGCTCGTCAGGCGTCACGCCTGGCCCTGGACGCTTCCTCTACCGCGAAGAAAGGCGGTAACGTGGTTGAAGGCGTAGTGCGCACCATGGACGAGATCGCTACCAGCTCCAGCAAGATTGCCCAGATCACCAACGTGATTGACGGCATTGCCTTCCAGACCAACATTCTGGCGCTGAACGCGGCGGTAGAAGCGGCACGTGCCGGCGAGCAGGGGCGTGGGTTTGCGGTAGTTGCCGGGGAAGTACGTACTCTGGCCCAGCGCAGCGCCCAGGCCGCGAAAGAGATCAAAGGCCTGATCGACGACTCCGGCGCGCGCGTCAGTGCGGGCTCCGCGCTGGTGAATGAAGCCGGAGCGACGATGGCGGAAATCGTCAGCGCCGTGACCCGCGTGACCGACATCATGGGCGAAATCGCTTCCGCCTCGGATGAGCAGAGCCGCGGGATTGATCAGGTAGGCCAGGCGGTCGCCGAGATGGATCGTGTGACCCAGCAGAACGCCTCGCTGGTTGAGGAGTCCGCAGCGGCAGCGGCGGCGCTGGAAGAGCAGGCGGCACGTCTGAACGAGGCGGTGGCGGTGTTTAAGATCGTCCACGGCCAGGCAGCCAAAGCGGCGCCCGTGAAAACCTATACTGCAAAAGCAAAACCGGTGCTGGCGACCACGGACGCTAACTGGGAAACCTTCTGACAGATGCCGGGTGGCGCTAACGCTTACCCGGCCTACAAATGCTGACAGATGCCGGGTGGCGGCTTCGCCTTACCCGGCCTACGGAACTACGAAACCGGCACTACTGCCGGTTTTTCCGGCTTCGCACTTACCGCGATCACCACTCCCACCACCAGCAACACAATCCCCGTCCCGGTTAACAGCGGCGGCAGGCTCTGGCGCATCAAAAAGGTATACAACAGCCCGGCCAGGGTTTCGAAAACGATCAACGGCCCTAAAATCACCGTCGGTAATTTCTGGCTGGCGACGTTCCAGCACAGCGCACCCACCCACGAGCAGCAGACAGCAATCACCACCATCAGCCCGAGAAAGACCCAGGGCCGTGGCCCCAGCGGCAGGGCAAAGTCCGGCTGCTGCACATTCAGCCAGGCGCAGGCGGCGAGATAGCCCAGCAGCGACACCGGCAGCGTCACCAACGCCTGAGCGGTGGCCCACATCATCGGATGTTTGTCCGGATTTTCCCGCAGCCAGCGGGCATTACGCAGGGCATACCACGCCCAGCAGACCACCGACACCGACGCCAGCAGGATCCCCGAGACATAGCGCCAGCCGCTGCCCCCGGCCACGCCGTGACGCAGCTCGGCAATGTTGACGCAGGCCAGCCCCAGCGCAATCGCCACCAGGCCGGGCACCATCTTTGACCATGCCAGTTTGCCATCGCGCTGACTGTAGAGCAGATTGGCGAACATCGGGATCACCACCGGCAGCGTGCCGATGATCATCGTCGAGACGGGTGCCCCGGTGCGCTGGATGGCGCTCGCCAGGCAGATGTAATAGATCAGGTTGCCCATCATGGTCAGCGCGAGGGCGGTCAGCCAGTCCTGGCGCGAAAGCTGGCGTAACCGCGCCCGGCCCAGCCAGGCGATCGGCAGGGCGATTAGCCCCAGCGCCAGATAGCGCCCCATCGACTGCAACGCCGCCGGGTACTCCGGCACAATCAGCGGGCCGACAAAAATCAGCCCCCACATTAACCCTGCAAGCAGGGCATACACCACGCCGCTAACCATTTTCGTATCCATTTTCGCTAAACCTGCTGGCAGTGTAGAAGGGCAGAAGGGGGGCGTATTGTATGAGATTGCGCATTAGCGCTTCGCGACCTGTTTCTGGTAGCGCACGGGAGTGATGCCGTACCGACGGGTAAACGCCCGGGTCAGGTGCGACTGATCGGTCAGACCCGTTGCGGCGGCCACCTCTGCCGCTGGCAGGCCCTGCGTAAGAAAGGCTTTGGCGCGCCACAGGCGGATCGCCATCAGCATCTGATGGGGCGTGACGTGAAAGTGGGCCTTGAACTGGCGCTGAAAATGGTACGGGCTGAGGGACACCACCTGCGCCAGCTCATCAAGCGTCAGGGAGTGCATATAGTTGTCATGCAGATAGTCGCGCACGCGCTCGAAGCGATGCGCCCCTTCAGGCAATACCGGAGCATGACGCGCCAGCGGCTGGAAGGTATCAATCAGATCCAGCAGCAGACCTTTTTGCGCCAGCGGATCGTCGGTGTGCCACAGGCCATAGATCAGCTGACCAATCTGCTGCGAACGGAGCGGATCGTGGCGGGTCACGTCGCTAAACCACCAGTGACGAATGCCTGTGACCTCTTCCAGCAGATCTGGCTCGAGGTAGATCATCCGGTAGCGCCAGCCGTCGGCGGTCTCGGCCTCGCCGGTATGCAGCTCATCGGGATTCATGGTGACAACGGAATGGACGGGGGCCACGTACTGGGTCCCGCGATAGCGAAAGCGCTCGGCACCGGCTTCAATAGCGCCGATACCGAAGGCCTCGTGGGTGTGCGGCTCAAAGGCGTAGCGTGAGATATGGGCGTGATACAGCTCTACGCCCGGCAGCTGCGCCAGATGGCGAAAGCGCGCGCTGTCTCTCTCATCGAAGAACTGTTCGGGTACGCCTTGCACGGTGAGCCTCCTCGCGGGTCAGATTTCATTATCAGAGATGACCCGCGGGGATGCCACAATAATTAACCACATTTTAACAATTACAGGATGCCTTTCACGCTCTCGGCCAGCGTCGTGGTCGGGCGACCCAGCAGCGCGCTCAGGGTGCGGCTGTCATCAAACAGACCGCCTTTCGAGGCACCCACATCGGAGTCGGCCAGCATATCCGCCAGGGCCGCCGGCAAGCCCACGCCCTTCAGCGCGGCGGCAAAATCGGCCTCGCTCAGGTTCTGGTACGCCACGTTTTTCCCGCTCTGGCGGCTGAGTTCGGCAGCCAGGTCGCTTAACGTCCACGCCTGGTCACCCGCCAGCTCATACACTTTCCCGGCATGACCCTCTTCGCTGATAACCCGGGCCGCGGCGGCGGCATAGTCGGCGCGAGTAGCAGAGGCGATTTTGCCCTCACCCGCAGAGCCGATGAATACCCCGTGCTCCAGCGCTGGTGGGGCGCTGGCAAGGTAGTTTTCGGTATACCAGCCGTTACGCAGCAGGGCGTAAGGAATGCCGGATTGTGCCAGCGCTTTTTCGGTGTCGACGTGCTCCACGTGCAGCCCCAGCGGTGAGGTGTCGGCATGCAGCAGGCTGGTGTAGGCGATAAATTTCACCCCCGCCGCCTTTGCCGCGTTAATCACGTTCTGATGCTGCGGCGCGCGCTGGCCCACTTCACTGGAGGAGATCAGCAGCAGTTTATCCACGCCCGCGAGTGCGGCGGTAAGGGCGGCCTGGTCGGTGTAATCGGCCTGACGGACGATCACCCCTTGCTGGCTCAGCGCGTCAGCTTTCGCCGGGTTACGCACAATGGCGACCAGCTGGCTGGCCGGAACGGTTTTCAGCAGCTGTTCAATAACGAGTTGGCCAAGCTGGCCGGTAGCGCCGGTAATCGCGATCATGATGAATATCCTTCGTCTCGTGTGAATGTTGTGGCACACTACCACCCAAACTAACTTTTAGTAAGTACGTACAAAAAGGTAAGTATTAAATGACCAATCCAACCCTCAGCGAGCAGTTGCGCGACGGCAATCTCTTTGCCGAGCAGTGCCCTTCCCGGGATGTGCTTAAGCATGTCACCAGCCGCTGGGGCGTGCTGATCCTGGTGGCACTGCGTCAGGGCACCCATCGCTTTAGCGATCTGCGGCGCAAGATGGGCGGGGTGAGCGAGAAGATGCTGGCCCAGTCGCTGCAGGCTCTGGAACAGGATGGCTTTATCAATCGCGTGTCGTACCCGGTGGTGCCTCCGCACGTGGAGTACAGCCTGACGCCGCTGGGGGAAGAGGTGAGCGAGAAGGTGGCGGCGCTGGCCGACTGGATTGAGCTGAATTTACCGCAGGTGATGAGTAATCGGGGGGAGCGTGCGGCTTAATTGCCGGGTGGCGGCTGCGCCTTACCCGGCCTACAAAACCGCACTTGCTGCTACTTGCTTAAATCCACCTGATAAATCGCAAATCCGATCTCATCGGTGGCTACCTGCTGCATCGGATACTGCGCTTTCTCTTTGATAAACGCCGCCGCTTTTTCGGATGGCGCGGTTTCAAAGCGAATATCCAGCTTCACGTTGCTGTGGATCGGCGCCAGGCGCCAGTTGTTATCCGCTGCCGGGTGGATTTCACCTGCCTTTTTCGACTGCTCACCGATCCACGCCGCCAGCACCGAGCGGTTCTCGTCCGGGGAGGCGAAGGCGATGTGACTGTCACCGGTCCCGGCAAACTTGCCGCCGTAGGCGCGGTAGTTATTGGTGGCTACCAGGAAGGTCGCTTTTGGATCGATCGGCTTGCCGTTGAAGGTCAGGTTCTTGATGCGCTCCGCCTGGGCATTCACCACCTGGCACTCGCCGTCATATTTCGCTGGCTGGGAGACATCAATCTGGTATTCCACGCCGTCGATGACGTCGAAGTTATAGGTGCGGAACCCGTCCCAGTTGATCAGCGCCTGCGGTTGAGTGCTGTTGGTATCGATCTGGTTGAACTGCCCGGCTGAGCACTCCAGCCACTCCTTCACCTCCTGGCCGGTGGCTTTAACCACCACCAGGGTGTTCGGATAGAGATAGAGATCGGCGGCGTTACGGAAGGTCAGCTGGCCTTTCTCCACTTCGACATAGCTGGCCGGATCGTTCTTGCGTCCGCCCACCTTAAACGGCGCGGCGGCGGAGAGCACCGGCAGTTTCGCCAGGTCCGGGTCGCCCTGAATATAGCGTTCCACGTAGGCTTTCTGCGCCAGGTTCACCACCTGCACGGTAGGATCGTCCTGCACCAGCGACAGGTAGCTGTACATGTTGTCGGAAGCGTTGCCGATCGGTTTGCTGACAAACTCGCGGGTGGCGTCGTGGTCGTGCTTCAGCACCTCGACGATCTTTTTATCCTCGCCCACCAGCGCTTTTTTGGCGGCCAGATCGTAAATCGGCCGCGCTTCGGCCTTCGACTCCGTCACCTGCCATTTACCGCCGTCATTATTCAGCACCAGATCGACCACCCCCAGGTGATCGCCCCACATGCCCGGCATCACCGCCGGCACGCCGTTCAGCGTCCCTTTGGCAATGTCCGCCCCTTTGATATTGGCGAAATCTTTGCCCGGGAACACCGCGTGGGCGTGACCGAAGAGAATGGCGTCGACGCCTTTCACTTCGCTGAGGTAATAGACCGAGTTTTCCGCCATCGCCTGATACGGATCGGCAGAGAGACCGGAGTGCGCCACCACCACCACCAGATCGGCGCCTTTCTCGCGCATCTCCGGCACATACTGACGGGCGGTTTCGGTAATGTCGTTAACCGTCACTTTGCCGCTCAGGTTGGCTTTATCCCAGGTCATGATCTGCGGCGGCACAAAGCCGATATAGCCGATCTTCAGGGTCTGCGGTTTTCCATCCTGATCGACTACGGTGGTCTCTTTGATCAGATAAGGCGTAAACAGCGGTTTGTTGGTCTTAACGTCGATGATATTAGCGTTAACGTACGGGAATTTGGCCCCAGAGAGCGCCATGTGCAGATAATCCAGCCCGTAGTTGAATTCGTGGTTACCGAGGTTACCTACCGCGTAATCCAGGGTGTTCAGCGCCTTATAAACCGGATGGATATCGCCCTTTTTCAGACCTTTCGCCGCCATGTAATCGCCAAGCGGACTACCCTGAATTAAGTCTCCGTTATCGACCAGGACGCTGTTTTTCACTTCGCTACGAGCGGCATTAATCAGGCTGGCAGTGCGCACCAGGCCGAATTTTTCCGTCGGCGCATCTTTGTAGTAGTCGAAGTCCATCATATTGCTGTGCAGGTCGGTGGTTTCCAGAATGCGGAGATCGACCGTCGCTGCCTGTACGCTCGCCGCAATCAGCGTCGCCAGGAGCGTTGCGCTAAACTTAATCATCAGAGGAGTCCTTTTTTTGAACCAGGCCACAAAAGAATATGTATCTATATTTTTTTGCTTACAGAATTGTGAATCCTGCCAGAAAAAAGTGCCCTGAAACCGGAATTGCTTCACAGATAGCGGATTTATTCACAATGCGATATAAATAAAACAAAGAGTTAAACCCACTGTGTTAACAAAGAGGTGGAGAATGTTAGATAAAATTTGTCAGCTCGCACGGGATGCGGGCGATGCCATTATGCAGGTCTATGATGGCAAAATCCCGATGGACGTGATCCAAAAAATCGATGACTCACCGGTGACCGCCGCCGATCTCGCGGCGCACGGGGTGATCCTCCAGGGCTTGCAGGCGCTGACGCCTGATATTCCGGTGCTGTCCGAAGAAGATCCTCAGCCCTGGGAAGAGCGCCAGCACTGGCAGCGTTACTGGCTGGTCGACCCGCTGGACGGCACCAAGGAGTTCATCAAACGTAATGGTGAATTCACCGTGAACATTGCCCTGATTGAGAAAGGCAAAGCGGTGCTGGGTGTGGTCTATGCCCCGGTACTGAAGGTGATGTACAGCGCTGCCGACGGCAAAGCGTGGAAAGATGAGTGCGGCGTGCGCAAGCAGATTCAGGTGCGTGATGCCCGGCCACCGCTGGTGGTGATCAGCCGCTCGCACGCGGATAACGAACTGCAGGAGTACCTGCATCAGCTGGGTGAGCATCAGACGACGTCGATCGGCTCCTCGCTGAAGTTCTGCCTGGTGGCGGAAGGGCAGGCGCAACTCTATCCCCGTTTCGGGCCAACCAACGTCTGGGATACGGCGGCAGGTCATGCCGTTGCCGCCGCTGCGGGGGCGCACGTTCACGACTGGCAGGGCAAGCCGCTCGACTATACCCCGCGTGAGTCCTTCCTCAATCCCGGCTTCCGGGTCTCGCTTTACTGACCGACGAGCTTATGCAGCAGGGTAGTTACCTGCTGCACCTCTTCCTGGGTCAGCGCCCCGTCTTTCGCCCACTGAATGCGACCCTCTTTATCCAGCACTGCAATCGCCGAACTTTCCTCTTTCAGCTGCCATGCGCCGCGCGCCGTGCCGTTACTGTCGACGATAATCTGTGACCACGGATAGAGCTTTTTATTGCTCTCGAGGCTGCTACGCACAAACATGGCGGAGCCCGGAATCGCATCATCGGTGTTCACAATGGTGGTGGTCTGGTAGCGATCTTTAGGTAAATTTGCCGACTTGATCGCTTCAATTAAGGTTGCGTTTTTCTCTTTTGCCGATGAGCGACCGGCAATATGCAGCACAACTCGCACTTTGCCTGGGAGCTGCGCGCTATTCCATTTTTTGTAGCTAAACTCATTATTGTCGAGGATCAATTCTCCCCGGTCGGCGATGCCCACCGGCGGCACACGTTGTCCCTTCTCAAAACTGTGTGCGGAAGCCATCAGTGGCAGCATCAGGCAGGCGGTTGCCAGAATGTTACGTAGGGTCATGGTGTTTCCTTATTTTTTTAGCAGGTGATCCGACCACTTGGTCTGACGTTTTAATCATATGTGCGATCGCGGCGATTTACCCGCAATCCCGGTGCCAGAGTGAGGGGGAACGCACATATCTGCACAAAAACGAAGGCTTATACTGTCCGAAAGTTACCATTGCAAAGAATATTCTGATTATTTGTCATCAAAAGGTAAATAAACTTATGCAGACTGGGTATCACTGTTTTTCTGGACTATAGTCATTGGGCAATAAATTTGCGCTCCAGAGAGTCGGCCCGATTGTGGTGCCGCAAGAGCGTATGATTCGCAGGAGATAATAGAATGAAAATTTTTCAACGCTACAATCCGCTTCAGGTGGCGAAATACGTAAAAATCCTGTTCCGTGGACGGTTGTATATCAAGGATGTTGGCGCTTTTGAGTTTGATAAGGGCAAAATCCTTGTCCCGAAAGTGAAGGATAAACAGCACTTTTCTGTGATGTCCGAAGTCAACCGTCAGGTTATGCGTCTGCAAACTGAGATGGCTTAACCAACGTGCTATGCAGTAATAAAGCTGTAAAAAAAACGGCTCCCAGAGGGAGCCGTTGATGTTTCTGGCTTAGGCCGAAGCGTTCTCTTCGGCGTCCGGCAGTTTCGGCACCAGCACGGTCGGCTTGTTGTCGATGCGCGTCACCAGCAGCTGGTCGATGCGGTAGTTGTCGATATCCACCACTTCGAACTTGTAGCCCGAGAACTTCACCGAGTCGGTGCGTTTCGGGATCTTACGCAGCATAAACATCATAAAGCCGCCAATGGTCTCGTAGTTGCCGGACTGCGGGAACTCGTCGATATCCAGCACGCGCATGACGTCGTCAATCGGCGTACCGCCGTCCACCAGCCATGAGTTCTCATCGCGGGCCACAATCTGCTCTTCCAGACCCTGACCCACCAGATCGCCCATCAGGGTAGTCATTACGTCATTGAGGGTGATGATCCCTACCACCAGCGCGTATTCGTTCATGATCACCGCGAAGTCTTCCCCGGCGGTTTTGAAACTTTCCAGCGCTTCAGAGAGCGTCAGGGTATCCGGAACAATCAGCGTATTGCGGATCTGCACGCCGCTGTTCAGGGCCAGACTCTGGTTCGCCAGCACGCGGTTCAGCAGGTCTTTGGAGTCCACGTAACCGATGATGTGGTCGATATCCTCATTACAGACCAGGAACTTGGAGTGCGGATGTTCCGCCACCTTGTTCTTCAGACTCTGCTCGTCTTCGTGCAGATCAAACCAGATCACGTTCTCACGGCCGGTCATTGACGACGGCACGGTACGCGACTCCAGTTCAAACACGTTCTCGATCAGCTCATGCTCCTGCTTACGCAGCACACCCGCCAGCGCACCCGCTTCGAACACCGCGTAGACATCATCAGAGGTGATGTCGTCTTTACGCACCATCGGCAGCTTGAACAGGCGGAAGATAGTGTTCGCCAGGCCGTTGAAGAACCACACCAGCGGGCGGAACACATACAGGCAGAAGCGCATCGGGTTGATGATGCGCAAAGCCACGGCTTCGGGCGCAATCATACCGATGCGTTTCGGGGTCAAATCGGCAAACAGAATGAACAGGCCAGTCACCAGGGAGAAGGAGAGAATAAAGCTCAGCTGGTCGGAGAGTTCGGGGGAGAAGTAGCGGGAGAAGACGCTATAAAACACCGGTGAAAACGCCGCATCACCGACGATACCGCCAAGAATGGCGACCGCGTTGAGGCCGATTTGCACCACGGTGAAGAACATCCCCGGGTTTTCCTGCATTTTCAGCACGCGTTGAGCATTGATATCGCCATCATCGGCGAGCAGTTTGAGTTTGATTTTACGGGATGCGGCCAGAGAAATTTCTGAAATTGAGAAAAATGCACTGACGGCTATCAGACAAAGTATTACTAAAATACTGTTTAACATATCTTATCCGGCTTCTCGCCAGATCCTCGGAGGGAAGTTGGTCATACAGGGTTGTAGCGTTTATGAACACCGGTCCGAAGCGGTAGGCCGGTTATTTCAGCGGCTAGTATAGCGTAACGAACTGTAAAGTCGCCAGAGATCACTTTTTGAGCCAGTTCTGCCCGCAAACAGGCAGAACCGGTTTATTGTTATGCCAGCTGCGGCGGCAGGCAAACGCCAATACCACCGATGCCGCAGTAGCCGTACGGATTTTTGTGCAGGTACTGCTGGTGATCGTCTTCCGCGTAGTAGAACGGCAGTGCGGTGGCGATCTCGGTGGTCACCTGACGGTCGTCGTTGGCAGCGAGCATCGCCTGCTGGAAGCGTGCCAGGCTGTCGCGGGCCGCGGTATCCTGTTCCGGGGTCAGCGGATAGATCGCCGAGCGGTACTGGGTGCCGTGGTCATTGCCCTGACGCATACCTTGCGCCGGATCGTGATTTTCCCAGAACACCTGTAACAGCTGTTCGTAGCTGATGACGTTCGGGTCATACACCACGCGCACCGCCTCGGCATGACCGGTCTGGCCGGAGCAGACTTCGCGATAGGTTGGGTTAGGGGTATAGCCGCCGGTGTAGCCCGCCGCGGTGCTATAGACGCCCGGCAGCTGCCAGAACAGGCGCTCCACGCCCCAGAAGCAGCCCATTGCGAACAGGGCGATGGCCATGCCGTCCGGGACGTTGGTCATTGAGTGACCGTTCACGGCGTGCAGGGTGGCGACGGGCATCGGGGTGTTACGTCCCGGCAATGCCTCCGCCTGAGCAACAAGGTGCTTTTTATCGAATAAACTCACGGTGTGACCTCCGGGCAGGTGATGTTTGGGTTAAGGTTGTCACGACGCGTTTAATTGAACACAATAAATGCGGTGAATGAGTCTAGATTTAAACATAAGAAATATTAGGGTGTTTAACCATTTTTCAACCCGTAAATTGGGTTTTGGGCTTTATGCCGTGATCTGCTGCGGAGCGGCACTTCATCTGCTTCCAGGGGTGGAAACAAGGATATTCAGGAGAAAACGTGCCAAAAATCCGCCAGTTATGTTTTGTCAGTCTCTTGCTGACAAGCGGAATCGCCGACGCGGCGAATGTTCGTCTGCAGGTTGAGGGGTTATCCGGCGCGCTGCAAAAAAACGTCCGCGCACAGCTCTCCACGATCGAGAGCGACGAAGTGACGCCAGACCGTCGCTTCCGCGCCCGCGTGGATGATGCTATCCGCGGCGGTTTAAAAGCGCTCGGCTACTACGAACCGACTATCGACTTCGAACTGCGTCCACCTCCGGCCAAAGGTCGGCAGGTGCTGATTGCCCGCGTCAAGCCGGGTGAGCCGGTGCTGATCGGCGGTACCGATGTGGTGCTGCGCGGCGGCGCGCGCACGGATCATGACTACCTTGATCTGTTGAGTACGCGCCCGAAGAACGGCACCGTGCTCAATCACAGCGACTATGACGGCTTCAAAAAAGATCTGACGAAAGTGGCGCTGCGCAAAGGCTACTTCGACAGCCAGTTCAATAAAAGCCAGCTCGGCGTCTCCCTCGACCGGCATCAGGCGTTCTGGGATATCGATTACGACAGCGGGGAACGCTACCGCTTTGGCGACGTCACCTTTGAAGGGTCGCAGATCCGCGACGAGTACCTGCAGAATCTGATCCCCTTCACAGAGGGCGACTATTACCAGTCGAAAGATCTGGCCGAGCTCAACCGCCGCCTGTCGGCTACCGGCTGGTTTAACTCGGTGGTGGTGGCGCCGGAATTTGATAAAGCGCGGCAGACCAAAGTCCTGCCGCTGCACGGCGTGGTGTCGCCACGTACCGAGAACACCATTGAGACCGGGGTGGGTTACTCCACCGACGTCGGCCCGCGGGTCAAGGCAACGTGGAAAAAGCCGTGGATGAACTCCTGGGGCCACAGCCTGACCACCAACGCCAGTATCTCCGCCCCTGAGCAACAGCTTGATTTCAGCTATAAAATGCCGTTGCTGAAAAACCCGCTCGAGCAGTATTACCTGGTGCAGGGCGGCTTTAAGCGCACCGATCTGAACGATACCGAAGCGGACTCCACGACCCTCGCGGTGTCGCGCTACTGGGATCTCTCCAGCGGCTGGCAGCGTGCCATTAACCTGCGCTGGAGTCTCGACCACTTTACCCAGGCCAACGTGACCAACACCACCATGCTGCTCTATCCGGGGGTGATGATCAGCCGGACCCGCTCCCGTGGCGGGCTGATGCCGACCTGGGGTGATTCCCAACGCTATTCGGTGGACTACTCCAATACCGCCTGGGGCTCGGATGTGGACTTTGTGGTAGTGCAGGCGCAGAACGCCTGGATCCGCACCCTCTACGATCGTCACCGCTTCGTGATGCGCGGCAATCTCGGCTGGATTGAAACCGGCGACTTCGAAAAAGTGCCGCCGGATCTGCGCTTCTTCGCCGGGGGCGATCGCAGCATTCGTGGCTATAAATATAAATCCATCGCGCCAAAAGATGACGACGGCAAGCTGATCGGGGCCTCGAAGCTGGCCACCGGCTCGCTGGAGTATCAGTACAACGTCACCGGAAAATGGTGGGGGGCGACCTTTATCGACAGCGGGGAGGCGGTGAGCGATATCCGCCGCAGCGACTTCAAAACCGGCGCCGGTGTCGGGGTGCGCTGGGAGTCACCGGTCGGGCCGATCAAGCTCGATTTCGCCGTGCCGGTGGGTGATAAAGATGAGCACGGTTTACAGTTTTACATCGGTCTGGGGCCTGAATTATGAGTTTATGGAAGAAAATCAGCCTCGGCGTTGTGCTGTTTATTCTGCTGCTGCTGTCTGCGGTGGCCTTCCTGGTGGGCACCACCAGCGGGCTACATCTGCTGTTTAAGGCGGCTAACCGCTGGGTGCCGGGGCTGGAGATTGGCCAGGTCACCGGCGGCTGGCGCGACCTGCATCTGAAAAACGTCCGCTATGACCAGCCGGGCGTGGCGGTCAACGCCGGGGATCTGCACCTGGCGGTGAAGCTCAGCTGTCTGCGCGACAGCAGCCTGTGCATCAACGATCTGTCGTTAAAAGACGTCTTCGTGACCATAGATTCGAAAAAAATGCCGCAATCGGAGCAGGTCGCCGAAGAGGATAGCGGGCCGCTGGATCTCTCCACGCCATACCCGATTGCCCTTAGCCGGGTGGCGCTGAACAACGTCAACGTTAAAATCGACGACACCACCGTGTCGGTGATGGACTTCACCTCCGGCCTGCGCTGGCAGGAGAAGAACCTGACCCTGACCCCGACCAGCCTGCAGGGGCTGCTGATCGCTCTGCCAAAAGTGGCGGAGGTGGCGCAGGAAGAGATCGTCGAACCAAAAATTCAGAACCCGCAGCCGGAAGAGAAGCCGCTGGGCGAAACGCTGAAAGATCTGTTCTCGAAACCGGTCCTGCCGGAGATGACCGACGTTCACCTGCCGCTGAACCTCAACATCGAGGAGTTCAAGGGTGAGCAGCTGCGTCTGACCGGCGATACCGATCTGACGGTCTTCAACATGCTGCTGAAGGTGAGCAGCATCGACGGCGATATGAAGCTCGATGCGCTGGATATCGATACCAACCAGGGAAGCGTCAACGCCACCGGTAACGCGCAGCTGCGCGATAACTGGCCGGTGGATATCACCCTTAACAGCAGCCTGAACATCGACCCGATCAAGGGCGAGAAGGTGAAGCTGAAGGTGGGCGGTGCCCTGCGCGAGCAGCTGGAGTTTGGCGTTAACCTCTCCGGCCCGGTGGATATGGTGCTGCGCGGCCAGACCCGGCTTGCCGAAGCGGGCCTGCCGCTCAACCTGGAAGTGGTCAGCGAACAGCTCTACTGGCCTTTCACCGGCGAGAAGCAGTACCAGGCCGATGACGTGAAGCTGAAGCTCACCGGCAAAATGACCGACTACACCCTGTCGTTCCGCACGGCGGTGAAAGGGGAGGGGCTGCCCTCCGCGGGCATTACCCTTGATGCGAAGGGCAACGAGCAGCAGATCAACCTCGATAAGCTGACGGTCGCGGCGCTGGAGGGTAAAACCGAGCTGACGGCGCTGCTCGACTGGCAGAAGGCGATCAGCTGGCGCGGGGAGCTGAAGCTCACCGGGATCAACACCGCCAAAGAGGTGCCGGACTGGCCATCGAAGCTCGACGGGCTGATTAAAACCCGCGGCAGTCTGTACGGCGGCAGCTGGCAGATGGATGTCCCGGAGCTGAAAATCACCGGCAACGTGAAGCAGAACAAGGTCAACGTGAATGGCTCGCTGAAGGGCAACAGCTACCTGCAGTGGATCATTCCGGGTCTGCACGTGGCGCTGGGCCGCAATACCGCCGACATCAAGGGCGAGCTGGGGGTGAAAGATCTCGATCTGGATGCCACCATCGACGCGCCGAATCTTGATAATGCCCTGCCGGGGCTGGGCGGGACGGCGAAAGGGCTGGTGAAAGTGCGCGGCACGGTCGAAGCCCCACAGCTGCTGGCCGATATCACCGCCAACGGCCTGCGCTGGCAGGAGCTTACCATTGCCCGCCTGCGCGTTGATGGCGACGTCAAATCCACCGATCAGATCGCCGGGCATCTCAACCTGCGCGTCGATCGTATTTCCCAGCCGGGCGTGAACCTCAGTCAGGTTACTCTGGAAGCGAAAGGCAGCGAGAAACAGCACGACCTCCAGCTGCGCGTCCAGGGCGAGCCGGTCTCCGGCCAGCTGCACCTGGCGGGCAGTTTTGACCGCAAAGAGATGCGCTGGAAAGGCACGCTGGATAACACCCGCTTCGCCACCCCGGTGGGGCCATGGTCTTTAACCCGATCGATTGCGCTGGATTATCGCAATGCGGAGCAGAAGATCAGCATCGGGCCACACTGCTGGACCAACCCGAACGCCGAGCTGTGCGTGCCACAGACCGTTGACGCTGGGGCCGAAGGGCGGGCGGTGGTCAATCTCAACCGTTTCGACCTGGCGATGCTCAAGCCGTTTATGCCGGAGTCGACCCAGGCCAGCGGCGTGTTCAGCGGCAAGGCTGATGTCGCCTGGGATGCCACTAAGCCGGGGCTGCCGCAGGGCAACGTCACGCTTTCCGGGCGTAACGTGAAGGTCACCCAGGTGGTGAACGACGCACCGCTGCCGCTGGCATTTACCACCCTCAATCTCACCGCCGATCTGCATAACAACCGCGCCGAGCTGGGCTGGCTGATCCGTCTTGCCAACAACGGCCAGTTTGACGGCCAGATCCAGGTCACCGATCCGCAAGGGCAGCGCAACCTGGGCGGCAACGTCAATATCCGCAATCTCAACCTGGCGATGGCGAATGCCATTTTCTCCCGCGGCGAGAAGGCGGCAGGCATGTTGAATGCCAACCTGCGGCTGGCGGGTAACGCCCAAAGCCCACAGCTGTTTGGGCAGATGCAGCTCAATGGCGTGGATATCGACGGCAACTTTATGCCATTCGATATGCAGCCGAGCCAGCTGGCGATGAACTTCAACGGCATGAGTTCGACCCTGACCGGGACGGTGCGTACCCAGCAGGGGCAGATCAACCTTAGCGGCGATGCCGACTGGAGCCAGCTCGATAACTGGCGCGCGCGGGTGGCGGCCAAGGGCAGCAAGGTGCGCATCACGGTGCCGCCGATGGTGCGTCTGGACGTCTCGCCGGATGTGGTCTTTGAGGCCACGCCGCAGCTGTTCACCCTCGACGGCCGGGTTGACGTGCCCTGGGCGCGTATCGTGGTGCATGACCTGCCGGAGAGCGCGGTAGGCGTCTCCAGCGACGAGGTGATGCTCGATAAAAATCTGCAGCCGGAAGAGGCGCAGCGGGCTTCGATTCCGATCAACAGCAACCTGATCGTGCACGTGGGCAACAACGTGCGGCTGGATGCCTTTGGTCTGAAGGCGAGGCTGACCGGCGATCTGAAGGTCGCGCAGGATAAACAGGGGCTGGGCCTGAACGGGCAGATCACCATTCCGGAAGGGCGCTTCCACGCCTACGGCCAGGATCTGATCGTGCGTAAAGGCGAGCTGCTGTTCTCCGGTCCGCCGGATCAGCCGCTGCTGAATATCGAAGCGATCCGTAATCCGGAATCCACCGAGAATGACGTGATCGCCGGGGTGCGCGTGACCGGCACCGCCGACGAACCGAAAGCGGAAATCTTCTCCGACCCGGCAATGTCCCAGCAGGAAGCGCTCTCATACCTGCTGCGCGGGCAAGGTCTGGACAGCAATCAGAGCGACAGTGCAGCGATGACCTCAATGTTAGTCGGTCTGGGGGTTGCACAAAGTGGTCAGGTTGTGGGTAAAATCGGGGAGACGTTTGGCGTAAGCAATCTGGCGCTGGACACCCAGGGAGTCGGTGACTCTTCGCAGGTGGTGGTCAGCGGCTATGTACTGCCGGGTCTGCAGGTGAAATATGGCGTGGGGATCTTTGACTCGCTGGCGACACTCACGTTACGCTATCGCCTGATGCCTAAGCTATATCTGGAAGCGGTGTCTGGCGTAGACCAGGCGCTCGATTTGCTCTATCAGTTTGAGTTTTAGCAATGCGAATATTTGTTTACGGCAGTTTACGAACCAAGCAAGGCAACAGCCACTGGATGACCAACGCCCAGTTGCTGGGAAATTACAATATTGAACACTACCAGTTGTACAGTCTGGGCCACTATCCAGGCGCGGTTCCGGGGAACGGAACGGTACAGGGTGAGGTTTATCGTATTGATAACGCTACGCTGGCCGAACTTGATGCCTTGCGCACCAAGGGCGGGGAATACGCTCGCCGGTTGATCCAGACCCCCTACGGCAGTGCATGGATGTATGTGTACCAACGTTCGGTCGACGGCCTGACGCTGATTGAAAGCGGTAACTGGTTAGACAGAGACCAGTACTGAGATAAACAACGCCACCTTCGGGTGGCGTTGTTTTTTATTAAACTCCTTCCTGGCGCAGTTTAAAGATCTGCACCGTCTCCAGCAGCTGTTCGGCCTGACGATGCATCGCCTGCGCCGCAGCAGACGACTCCTGCGAGAGCGTGGCGTTTTGCTGCGTGGCGGCGTCCATATGGGTAACGGCCACGTTCACCTGATCGATGCCAGTGCTCTGCTCGTGGCTTGCTAACGAGATCGCCTCAATCAGCTCACTTACCTTGCTGACGCTGTGCAGAATACCCGCCATGGCGGCTCCGGCCTCTTTGACCTGACCGTTACCCTCGTCGATGCGGCTTACGGAACGATCGATAAGCACGCGGATCTCTTTGGCGGCCGAGGCGGAGCGCTGGGCCAGGGCACGCACTTCGGCAGCCACCACCGCGAATCCACGGCCTTCGGTTCCCGCTCGGGCGGCTTCGACCGCGGCGTTCAGCGCAAGAATGTTGGTCTGGAAGGCGATGCTGTCGATCATGCTGATGATAGCGTTGATTTCGCTGGAGAAATTATGGATCTCGCTCATGGTGTGCATGGCACGTTCCACGGCTTCTTCTCCCTGACGCGCCACCTGGCGGGCATCGCGGGCCAGATCGTTGGCGGTGCGCGAATGCTCAGCGTTGCTTTTTACCACCGAGGTCAGCTCTTCCATCGAGGCGGCGGTCTGCTCCAGGGCGCTGGCCTGGGCTTCGTTACGAGAAGAGAGTTCATGGCTGCCGCTGGCTATCTGTGCCGAGGCGGTGGCGATGGTCTCGGTGCCACTGCGCACTCCGGAGACGATGCGGGTCAGGTTGATGTTCATCTCCTGCAGGGCATGCATTAGCTCAGCCGTCTCATCGCGACCGGCGACCGTAAAGCGGGACTGCAAATCTCCGGCCGCCACAGTACGGGCAATGTTCACCGCCTGCGCCAAAGGGCGGGTGATGCTGCGGATTAACCACCAGGTCACCAGCATTCCGGCGCCGAGAGTTAATGCCATCGTCAGGACCAGCATCCAGCGGGTCTGCTGATAGCGAGCCTGGTTCTGGTCAGCGATCTGCTGGTGGAGCACTTTTGCGTGCTGCAGGGTATTCGCAACCACCTCGTCGATCATTCGGGTGGGCTCGCGGTCAATGCCGGTGACCTGTTTATCCACGCGCTGGGCGCTGGTGACATCCCCGGGCTGATAATCCGTCAGCGCTTTCAGGTACTGCTGCTCCAGCCCGGCATGGATCTCACGGGTTGCCAGCACCTCGCGATTATCCATCCCGATTTCAGGCAGCAGGTCGCTCAGGTGGGTGAGCAACGCCTGGGTAGCCTGACTCTCGCGGCTAAAGGCGGTCTTGTATTTATCGAAGGCCTCCTGCCCCTGGGCTCCCCGCAGCAGGGTGTTCTTCCACTCCTGCACCTGGATCTTGAACTGCACCTGGGCGCTACGCGCGGTATCGATGCTTTCGGTGATGGACTGCTCCATCGCCATAATCTTTTGCTGCTGCGTCAGGCTGTCGTTATTAATAGCCAGTCCGCGCAGGCCAGTGAAAAGGGTCGCAAGCAGCAGCAGTGCGGCCAGCAAACCCAGCCGCTGGCCAATTGTAAGGGTGTTGAGTTTCATCTGAAGCAGGTATTTCCCTGGTTGAATAAAGCGATCGTGATCACGTGAACAGGGTATCGACCCGCGACAGACAGACTTTAAGGGAGCAAAGGGGGATTTGGGCAGGATAAAGGCGCTATCTCATTAATACGTGTAGAGAAAGTGGATATGTGACAGTTTCGTGACAATTGGCGGGCATAAAAAAGCCCCGACAAGTCGGGGCTCTCTTCACGCAGAAAGAATTACTTCTTATTCGCGCGTTCGAAAGAGGCAACGATTTCAGCTTTTGCCGCTTCAGCGTTGTCCCAGCCGTCAACCTTAACCCATTTGCCTTTCTCGAGATCTTTGTAGTGCTCGAAGAAGTGGGTGATCTGCGCTTTCAGCAGTTCTGGCAGGTCGTTCACATCATTGATGTGATCGTACTCTTTGCTCAGTTTGGTGTGCGGTACCGCAACCAGTTTCGCATCTTCACCAGCTTCGTCGGTCATTTTCAGCACGCCAACCGGACGGCAGCGGATAACCGCGCCTGGCTGCAGTGGGTATGGGGTTGGGACCAGCACGTCTACCGGGTCACCGTCCAGAGACAGGGTGTGGTTGATGTAACCGTAGTTGCACGGATAGAACATCGCGGTAGACATGAAACGGTCAACGAACAGCGCGCCAGTGTCTTTGTCGATTTCGTATTTGATAGGATCAGCGTTCGCCGGGATTTCGATAACTACGTAGATGTCTTCCGGCAGTTCTTTACCCGCTGGGACGTTGAGTAAGCTCATGTCTGTGTCCTTTAAAATGATTGGTAATCAAGTGGCGAGTATTATAGCCAACTGGCACGGAATGTCTTCGCCTGTTTTCGCTATTACCCGCTCCCTGATGTCACTATCAGCCCTTTATCATGACAAGATAATCCATAAACTCAGCCGCTTTTTTAATGGTCCAATGAAAGCGATTACAAACTTGTGATTAACGTTTTATTCACTTCTTCGAAGTGTGATGTAACACACTCCGTTACATCTCGCATTGTCTATAGTTTTTTCGCAGAACACCTTTTACCCAACAATAAACTACCCTACGAGGACGTTCTTATGTGGAAGCGCTTACTTCTTGTCACAGCAGTTTCAGTAGCCATGTCGTCTATGGCAATGGCCGCCCCATTAACCGTAGGATTCGCACAAGTCGGCTCGGAATCAGGCTGGCGAGCGGCTGAAACCAACGTCGCGAAAAGCGAGGCCGAAAAGCGCGGCATCACGCTGAAAATCGCGGATGGTCAACAAAAGCAGGAAAACCAGATCAAAGCGGTACGCTCTTTTATCGCCCAGGGCGTTGACGCCATCTTCATTGCACCGGTGGTGGCAACAGGCTGGGAGCCGGTACTGAAAGAAGCCAAAGATGCCGAAATTCCGGTCTTCCTGCTCGATCGTTCCATCGATGTAAAAGACAAATCTCTCTATATGACTACCGTCACTGCCGACAACGTTCTGGAAGGCAAATTAATCGGTGAGTGGCTGGTGAAACAGGTGGATGGCAAGCCGTGTAACGTGGTTGAGCTGCAGGGCACCGTTGGTGCCAGCGTGGCCATCGACCGTAAGAAAGGCTTTGCCGATGCCATCTCCAAAGCGTCAAACATCAAGATTATCCGTTCTCAGTCCGGCGACTTCACCCGCAGTAAAGGGAAAGAGGTTATGGAGAGCTTCATCAAAGCCGAGAACAACGGCAAAAACATCTGCATGGTTTACGCCCATAACGACGATATGGTGATCGGCGCCATTCAGGCCATTAAAGAAGCGGGTCTGAAACCGGGCACCGATATCCTGACCGGCTCCATCGACGGCGTGCCGGATATCTATAAAGCGATGATCGACAAAGAGGCCAACGCCAGCGTTGAGCTGACGCCAAACATGGCAGGCCCGGCCTTCGACGCGCTGGAAAAATTCAAGAAAGACGGCACCATGCCGGAAAAAGTCACCATCACCAAATCCACCCTCTACCTGCCTGATACCGCGAAAGAAGAGTTAGAGAAGAAGAAAAATATGGGCTACTAAGCCCCTCACCCCAGCCCTCTCCCCGCAGGGGAGAGGGAGAAAGGCAGGGCGGAGCTGGGACTTAACCATTGGCACGATAAATTCCCTCTCCCCCACGGGGAGAGGGTTAGGGTGAGGGGGAAGCAGTATGACCACAGACCAACACCAGGAAATCCTCCGCACAGAAGGATTGAGCAAGTACTTTCCCGGCGTAAAAGCGCTGGATAACGTTGATTTCAGCCTGCGCCGTGGTGAGATTATGGCGTTGCTGGGAGAGAACGGCGCCGGGAAATCCACGCTGATCAAAGCCCTGACCGGCGTCTATCATGCCGATCGCGGCACCATCTGGCTGGAAGGCCAGGCCATATCGCCCAAAAACACCGCCCATGCCCAGCAGCTGGGGATCGGCACGGTCTATCAGGAAGTGAACCTGCTGCCGAACATGTCGGTGGCCGATAACCTGTTTATCGGTCGCGAGCCGCGGCGTTTTGGCTTTTTGCGCCGCAAGGAGATGGAGGCCCGCGCCACCAGACTGATGGAGTCCTACGGCTTTTCTCTCGACGTGCGCGAACCGCTGAACCGTTTTTCAGTGGCGATGCAGCAGATCGTCGCCATCTGCCGCGCCATCGATCTCTCCGCCAAAGTGCTGATCCTCGATGAACCCACCGCCAGCCTGGATACCCAGGAGGTGGAGATGCTCTTCACCCTGATGCGCCAGCTGCGCGATCAGGGGGTAAGCCTGATTTTCGTCACCCACTTCCTCGATCAGGTGTACGAAGTGAGCGACCGCATTACCGTCCTGCGTAACGGCAGCTTTGTCGGCTGCCGTGAAACCCGCGAGCTGCCGCAAATCGAGCTGGTCAAAATGATGCTCGGCCGCGAGCTGGAAACCAATGCCCTGCAGCGTGCGGGCCGTACCCTGCTCAGCGAGAAACCCATTGCGGCGTTCAAGGATTACGGCAGGAAGGGCACCATTGCCCCCTTTAACCTCGAGGTGCGCCCTGGCGAAATCATCGGCCTGGCGGGGCTACTGGGCTCCGGTCGGACCGAAACCGCGGAGGTGATCTTCGGTATCAAGCCTGCCGACACCGGCAGCGCGCTGATCAAAGGCAAACCCCAGGCGCTGCGCTCCCCGCATCAGGCCTCCAGCCTCGGGATTGGCTTCTGCCCGGAAGACAGGAAAACCGACGGGATTATTGCCGCCGCCTCGGTGCGCGAAAACATCATTCTGGCCCTGCAGGCCCAGCGCGGCTGGCTGCGACCGATCCCGCGTAAAGAGCAGAACGCCATTGCCGAGCGCTTTATTCGCCAACTGGGGATCCGTACCCCGAGTGCGGAACAGCCGATCGAATTTCTCTCCGGCGGCAACCAGCAGAAGGTGCTGCTGTCGCGCTGGCTGCTGACCAAACCGCAGTTCCTGATCCTCGACGAGCCGACGCGCGGTATCGACGTAGGGGCGCATGCGGAGATCATCCGCCTGATCGAAACCCTCTGCGCCGACGGCCTGGCGCTGCTGGTTATCTCGTCGGAGCTGGAGGAGCTGGTGGGCTACGCGGATCGGGTGATCATCATGCGCGACCGCCAGCAGGTGGCCGAGATCCCGCTGGACGAACTCTCCGTTCCGGCAATCATGAACGCCATTGCGGCATAAGGAGTAGATCGTGATGCCACGTTCACTTTCTCAGACCGGCGAGCCGAAGCGCCGCTTCCGCTGGCCCACCGGTATGCCGCAAATCATTGCGCTGCTGCTGGTGTTGCTGGTAGATAGCCTCGTTTCGCCGCATTTTTATCAGATTATCCTCCAGGATGGCCGCCTGTTCGGCAGCCCGATTGATATTTTAAACCGCGCCGCGCCAGTGGCTCTGCTGGCGATTGGCATGACGCTGGTGATCGCCACCGGAGGGATCGACCTGTCGGTAGGGGCGGTGATGGCTATCGCCGGGGCCACCGCGGCCTCGATGACCGTGGCCGGACACAGCCTGCCGGTAGTGCTGCTGGTGACCCTGGGCACCGGGGTGCTGGCGGGGTTGTGGAACGGCATCCTGGTCGCGATCCTCAAAATACAGCCCTTCGTCGCCACCCTAATTTTAATGGTGGCCGGACGCGGGGTGGCGCAGCTGATCACCTCCGGGCAGATCGTCACCTTCAACGCCCCCAATCTGGCGTGGATCGGCAGCGGTTCGCTGCTGTTCTTCCCGACGCCGGTGATCATCGTGGTGGTAACGCTAATTGCCTTCTGGCTGTTCACCCGCAAAACCGCGCTCGGGATGTTTATTGAAGCGGTGGGGATTAACATTCGCGCGGCGAAAAACGCCGGGGTCAGTACCCGCCTGATGGTGATGCTGACCTACGTCTTAAGCGGGGTATGCGCCGCCATTGCCGGGATTATTGTTGCGGCGGATATTCGCGGGGCGGATGCCAACAACGCCGGCCTGTGGCTGGAGCTGGATGCCATTCTGGCAGTGGTGATCGGTGGCGGGTCGCTGATGGGCGGGCGCTTTAACCTGCTGCTGTCGGTGATTGGCGCGCTGATTATCCAGGGGATGAACACTGGGATCCTGCTGTCCGGCTTTCCGCCGGAACTCAACCAGGTGGTGAAAGCGGTAGTGGTGCTCTGCGTGCTGATCGTTCAGTCGCCGCGCTTTATCAGTCTTATTAAGGGGATGCGTGGCCATGATAAAACGTAATTTACCGCTAATGATCACCCTGGGCGTGTTCGTGCTGGGCTATCTCTACTGTCTGACGCAGTTCCCCGGCTTTGCCTCGACGCGGGTGATCTGCAACATCCTGACCGATAACGCCTTCCTCGGGATCATTGCCGTCGGCATGACTTTCGTGATCCTCTCCGGCGGGATCGACCTCTCCGTCGGGTCGGTGATCGCCTTTACCGGCGTCTTCCTGGCGAAAGCGATCGGCTACTGGGGGATCTCCCCGCTGCTGGCTTTCCCGCTGGTGCTGGTGATGGGCTGCGCCTTCGGGGCCTTTATGGGCCTGCTGATCGACGCCCTGAAGATCCCGGCGTTTATTATCACGCTCGCCGGGATGTTCTTCCTGCGCGGGGTCAGCTATCTGGTGTCGGAGGAGTCGATCCCGATTAACCATCCGGTCTATGACACCCTCTCCAGCCTGGCGTGGAAAATTCCCGGCGGCGGTCGGCTGAGCATTCTTGGCCTGATCATGCTGGGGGTGGTGGTGATCGGTATCTTCCTTGCCCACCGCACCCGCTTCGGCAACGAGGTGTACGCCATCGGTGGCAGCGCGACCTCCGCCAACCTGATGGGCATCTCCACCCGCAGTACCACCATTCGCATCTATATGCTCTCCACCGGGCTGGCGACGCTGGCGGGGATCGTCTTCTCCATCTACACCCAGGCGGGCTACGCCCTGGCAGGAGTGGGCGTGGAGCTGGACGCCATTGCCTCGGTGGTGATTGGCGGCACGCTGCTCAGCGGTGGCGTCGGCACGGTGCTGGGAACCCTGTTCGGGGTGGCAATCCAGGGGCTGATCCAGACCTATATCAACTTCGACGGCACCCTCAGTTCGTGGTGGACCAAGATTGCGATTGGCATCCTGCTGTTTATCTTTATCGCCCTGCAGCGTGGTCTGACGGTGCTGTGGGAGAACCGCCAGAGCTCGCCAGTCACCCGGGTGAGCACCACCACTCTCAAGCGGTAACCCGCTGAATTTTCGCAATGTCTAAATCTTTTCCGGTAGCGGCCGATAACCCTTAATTCTGTCCAGATTTATCTCGCTACCGGAAATTACATCATGCTGAAAACGCTATCGATTCGTACCGGCTTGCTTTCGTTACTGGCCGTCATGACCCTCCTGCTGCTGCTCGTTAGCGGTATTGGCATTTATGCCCTCACGCAGAGTTCCGCTTCACTGCAGCGCATTAATCATCTTCAGGGCGAGCAACTGGTGCAGCTCAATTCGGGCTACACCCTGATCCTGCGCGCGCGCAACGAAGCGGGGCAGGCCGTTCGCATGATGGAGGTGGGCCTGCTGGATGACGCCGCCAAGTCGGTGAAAAACATCAATGACGAAATCACCCAGGCACAAACCACGTTGAAAAACGTGATCGATAGCGGAGTGGACGATCCAGAAGGTGAAGCGCTGCTGAAGAAGGTTGCGGCGAGCCTCGCGGCCTATAACGCCCAGGGGATCGTGCCGATGCAGAACGCCCTGAAAGCGCAGAGTGCCGATGCGTATTACGATCTGCTGGAGAACCATCTGGTGCCGGTGGCGCGTCAGTTTGATAACGACATGCAGGCCTTCCAGACCTGGAGCGAAAGCCGCGGCAAAGCCGAAGTGGCGGCGGTGCAGGCGAGTAAAAGTAAGGTGATGATGCTGATTATTGTCGCCGCGCTGCTGACCGCGGGCATCATTGTGCTGGCCTGGCTGGCCCTGCGCCATATGCTGCTCAAGCCGCTCTCCACCTCCATCGCCCAGCTGGAACATGTGGCCGCCGGGGATTTGACCCACGCCCTGACCGCGCCCGCCAGCCAGGAGTTTAACCGCCTGAATGCCGCCATCGAAGAGATGCGCCAGTCGCTGATGGGCTCGGTGCTGCGCGTGCGCGACGCCAGCTCGCAGATCGACACCGGCAGCCGGGAGCTGACCGCCGGTAACATGCACCTGGCCCAGCGCACGGAAACGACCGCTACCTCTCTGGAGCAGACCGCAGCCAGCATGGAAGAGCTCACCGCCACGGTGAAACAGAACGCCCACAACGCCGAGCAGGCGCATCAGGTGGCGAAGACGATGTCTGATACCGCCGATCGCGGCAGCGAAATGGTCTGCTACGTGATTGAGAAGATGCGCGACATCTCCGGCAGCGCCGGCCGTATCGCCGATATTCTCAGCGTTATCGACGGCATTGCCTTCCAGACCAATATCCTGGCGCTGAACGCCTCGGTCGAGGCCGCCCGCGCGGGTGAGCAGGGCCGTGGTTTCGCGGTGGTGGCCGGGGAAGTACGTATCCTCGCCAGCCGCAGCGCCGATGCGGCAAAAGAGATCCGCACTCTGATTAGCGATTCGCAGTCACACGTCAGCGAAGGCAGCGAGCTGGCGCAGCAGGCGGGTGAAACCATGGATGAGATCGCCACCGAGGTGATGCGCATGACCCGCCTGATGCGTGAGATTGCTAACGCGTCGCACGAGCAGAGCCGGGGGATTGAGCAGGTGAATATTGCGGTCAATCAGATGGACGAAACCGCGCAACAAAACGCGGCGCTGGTCCAGCAGTCTTCCGCCGCGACGCGCTCGCTGGAAGAGCAGTCCCGCGAGCTGATCGAGGCGATGTCGTCCTTTAAACTGTCGATGCAACAGGCATAGCGTTATCACATTCCGGCGCCGCAGCAGGCGTCGGGATGCTCTCACCCATGGACGGCGCGCTGGCGATATGGTCGTGGATCAAGCCCAGCAGCTTTTCCATCTCGGCGGTCAGGTGCAGCGCATAAGGCGTTGGCTCAAGAAACAGACCCTTGCGGTTAAACAGCGGCGCATTAAAAAGCATCCCAAAGCGTTTCAGCGCCAGGCTCACGGCGGGTCTGGACATATCAAGACGTAAAGAGGCTTTGGCCATGCTCCCGCACCTGACGACTTCAATAAATACCGGAATCAGATTGAGGTCGATCCCAGTGGATGAGCGAGAGAGATTTTTCATTTCTGCTGATTTCCATTGAACACTATTTGAACGCCGTAATGATGACGGATTGATTCAGCGGGTTACAGCAGCATTTTTATATAGCTTTATACCAACACCGGTATAAATCGTTGGAAAAATAAAAGGGGCCTTGCGGCCCCTTCTGGTCAAACTCAACCATCAGGCATCCGGGTATTCACGGATTAAGCGTTCAACATCTTCCACCATATGATCGTTGCCGACGAAGAACGAACGGCGCTGGTGCAGACTCTCAGGAATGATATCCATAATCCGCTCTTTACCGTCGCTGGCTTTGCCGCCCGCCTGCTCCGCGAGGAAGGCCATCGGGTTGCACTCGTACAGCAGACGCAGCTTACCTTCCGGGTGGCTGGCGGTGCTTGGGTAGAGGTAGATCCCACCTTTCAGCAGGTTGCGGTGGAAATCCGCCACCAGGGAGCCGATATAACGTGAGGTATAGGGACGCTGGGTGGCAGTATCCTCTTCCTGGCAGAATTTAATGTATTTCTTCACCCCGGACGGGAATTTGATGTAGTTCCCTTCGTTGATGGAGTAAGTGCTGCCTTTCTGCGGGTAGCGCATGCGCTCCTGGCACAGGCAGAACACGCCCAGCGACGGATCGTATGTAAAGGCATGCACACCGCAGCCGGTGGTGTAGACCAGCATAGTGGAGGAGCCGTAAACCACATAGCCTGCCGCAACCTGCTTGTTGCCCGGCTGCAGGAAATCTTCTTCGGTTACCGGGGTGCCGACAGGGGTAACGCGGCGGTAAACAGAGAAAATGGTGCCGACAGAGACGTTAACGTCGATGTTGGAGGAGCCATCCAGAGGATCCATCAGAACGACATATTTTGCGTGTTCACACCCTTCAAAGACTACGATTTCGTCTTCTTCTTCGGAGGCGATCCCCGCCACGATGTCGCGTGCGCGCAGTGCAGCTTTCAGTTTTTCATTCGCGAACAGATCGAGTTTCTGTTGAACTTCGCCCTGCACGTTTTCAGCACCGCTGGCACCCAGGATATCGACCAGACCGGCCTTGTTGATATCGCGATGGATGATCTTGGCGCCCAGCTTTATTGCCGACAACAAAGCAGTGAGTTCACCGGTAGCATGCGAGAACTCGTGCTGCTTTTCGACAATAAATTCACCTAACGTTTTCATAACACCTTCCCTGCATTGGATGTTGAGTAAAGTTGTTGATGCCCAACAATCTTAACAAACTTTCAAATCTTCGCGCAGAGGTGAATCGCGCCAGCTAGGTACAGATTTTCCTGAAATGCGTTTCTCTGCCGCAGACATATGCGTAAAATGTGCGCCACATTGAAGAGGGATAGTGACGTATGCGCATTCATATATTGGGGATTTGTGGCACTTTCATGGGCGGCCTGGCTATGCTGGCGCGCGCTCTTGGCCATGAGGTGACAGGTTCGGACGCCAATGTGTATCCGCCGATGAGCACGCTGCTGGAAAACCAGGGCATCTCACTGATTGAAGGGTACGACGCCAGCCAGCTGGAGCCGCAGCCGGATCTGGTGATCATTGGTAACGCCATGACCCGTGGAAATCCGTGCGTGGAAGCCGTGCTGGAGCGCAACATTCCTTACATGTCTGGCCCGCAGTGGCTGCATGACTTTGTGCTGCGCGATCGCTGGGTTGTTGCTGTTGCGGGGACGCACGGCAAAACCACCACCGCCGGAATGGCGACCTGGATCCTCGAAGCCTGCGGCTACAAGCCGGGCTTTGTGATCGGCGGTGTACCGGGGAATTTCGACGTTTCTGCCCGCCTGGGCGACAGCCCGTTCTTTGTCATTGAAGCGGACGAATACGACTGCGCGTTCTTTGACAAGCGCTCTAAATTTGTTCATTACTGCCCGCGCACCCTGATCCTCAATAACCTTGAGTTCGATCATGCGGATATCTTCGAAGACCTGAAGGCGATTCAGAAGCAGTTCCACCACCTGGTGCGTATCGTGCCGGGCCAGGGGCGCATCATCCTGCCGGAAAACGACGTCAATCTGAAGCAGACCCTGGCGATGGGATGCTGGAGCGAGCAGGAGCTGGTGGGCGAGCAGGGCCACTGGCAGGCGAAAAAACTGACCAACGATGCCTCCCAGTGGGAAGTGCTGCTGGACGGTGAAAAGGTCGGGGAGGTGCACTGGGCGCTGGTGGGCGAACACAACATGCATAACGGCCTGATGGCGATTGCCGCCGCCCGTCATGTGGGGGTGCTGCCTGCCGACGCGGCGAATGCGCTGGGATCGTTCATCAACGCCCGTCGCCGTCTTGAACTGCGCGGCGAAGCGAACGGCGTGACGGTGTATGACGATTTTGCCCATCACCCGACGGCGATCCTCGCGACGCTGGCGGCTCTGCGCGGCAAAGTGGGCGGCACGGCACGCATTCTGGCGGTGCTGGAACCCCGCTCCAACACCATGAAGATGGGCATCTGCAAAGACGATCTCGCCCCGTCGTTAGGCCGTGCGGATGAGGTCTTCCTCCTGCAGCCGCAGCACATTCCATGGCAGGTCGCAGAAGTCGCGGACGCCTGTATTCAACCTGCGCACTGGAGTGCGGATGTCGATGTGCTGGCGGATATGGTGGTGAAAGCCGCTCAGCCGGGGGATCACATTCTGGTGATGAGCAACGGCGGGTTTGGTGGGATCCATCAGAAGCTGCTGGACGGTCTGGCGAAGAAAGCAGCAGTAGCAGAGTAATAAAAAAGCCCGGTGGCGCTAACGCTTACCGGGCCTACATTTCGTGCGCATTTGTAGGCCGGATAAGGCGTTTACGCCGCCATCCGGCGAACAGCATGCACGAGGATTAACTTTCGGCTTCCGCCAGTTCACGCAGATACTGGAAGATCAGACGCGCAGACTTCGGCGGCTTATTCCCTTCTTTCTCTTTCTTGGCGTTACGGGCAAGCGTGCGCAGCTGCTGGCGGTCGGCGTCTGGCCACAGGTTCAGCACCTCCGCCAGGGCGTCATCGCCATTATCAATAAGACGATCGCGGATCTGCTCCAGCTTATGGAACAGGGCAACCTGCTGGTTGTGGCGGTTTTTCAGCTTATCCAGCGCCTGGCGGATAGGCTCTACGTCGCGCTGACGCAACATTTTACCAATCAACTGAAGCTGGCGGCGACGGCCCTCTTTCTTGATGCGCTGTGCCAGTTCGATGGCGGCACGCAGATCCGGATCGAGCGGGATTTTATCCAGCGCGTTCTTACCCAGCTCTACCATTTCCGCACCAAGCTGTTTTAACTCTTCGGCGTCGCGTTTAATTTCACTTTTACTGACCCAGATGATCTCATCATCTTCGTCTTCGATGTCATCACCGGGAACGTCGTCGAGCCAGTCTTCGGGCTGCTTAGTCATGTCAGGCTCCTTAAAAAAAGAGGCTAATCTTACCAGTTTAGGCGCGTACTGAGAAACGGTTCTCTGATAGACTTCAGCTAACTACACCTTACATTATGGCATTTACGATGAAAGTGATCTCACAAGTTGCAGCACAGCGTAAAGCACTGGAAGAGGCCGTCTCCATGGCCCTGGAGCTGGCGTCAGCGAAATCCGACGGGGCAGAAGTCGCCGTCAGTAAAACCACCGGCCTGAGCGTCAGCACCCGCTATGGCGAAGTGGAAAACGTTGAATTTAATAGTGATGGCGCGTTAGGGATTACTGTTTATCACCAGAACCGTAAAGGCAGCGCCTCCTCCACCGACCTCAGCCCGGACGCTATTGCGCGTACCGTGCAGGCGGCGCTGGATATCGCCAGCTACACCTCCCCGGATCCTTATGCGGGCGTGGCAGACAGAGAATTACTGGCCTTTGAGGCCCCGGATCTGGATCTGTTCCACCCGGCAGAAGTGACCCCTGACGAAGCCATTGATTTCGCCGCGCGTGCAGAACAGGCCTCCCTGAACGCCGATAAGCGCATTACCAACACCGAAGGCGGCAGCTTTAACAGCCACTACGGCATTAAGGTGTTTGGCAACAGCCACGGCATGCTGCAGGGCTACAGCTCCACCCGCCACTCGCTTTCCAGCTGCGTCATCGCTGAAGAGAACGGCGACATGGAGCGTGATTACGCCTACACCATTGGCCGCGCGCTGGGCGATCTTCAGTCCCCAGAGTGGGTTGGGATGGAGTGCGCAAAACGCACATTGTCCCGCCTCGCTCCACGAAAACTGTCTACCATGAAAGCACCGGTGATCTTCGCCAATGAAGTGGCGACCGGGCTGTTCGGGCATCTGGTCGGGGCGATCGCGGGTGGCGCGGTGTACCGTAAATCGACCTTCCTGCTCGACGCGCTGGGTACGCAAATTCTGCCAGAATGGCTGACCATTGAAGAGCACCCGCACCTGCTGAAAGGGCTGGCGTCTACGCCGTTCGACAGCGAAGGCGTGCGTACGGAGCGTCGCGATATCATTAAAGACGGCGTCCTGACCCAGTGGCTGCTGACCAGCTACTCCGCACGCAAACTGGGGCTGCAAAGCACCGGCCATGCGGGCGGCATCCACAACTGGAGGATACCTGGTCGTGGCCTGAGCTTTGAGCAGATGCTGAAAGAGATGGGCACCGGGCTGGTGGTAACCGAGTTGATGGGCCAGGGCGTTAGCGGCGTGACCGGCGATTACTCGCGCGGGGCGTCCGGCTTCTGGGTCGAAAACGGTGAAATTCAGTATCCGGTGAGCGAAATTACCATCGCCGGCAACTTAAAGGATATGTGGCGCAATATCGTGACGGTGGGCAACGATATTGAAACCCGCAGTAATATACAGTGTGGATCGGTGTTGTTACCGGAGATGAAGATCGCCGGCCAGTAATACTCAAGCGCACTCCGGTGCGCTTTTTTTTAATAATAAAAAAGGAAGTGAGCAATGCGTAAACATCTGTTAGCAATCGTCGCAGCTTCAACGCTGGTAATGAGTACGTCGGTTTTGGCTGACCTGGAAGACAACATGGACACCCTCAGCGAAAATCTGAAGGTGGTGCAGAAAACGGACAATGCGGCGGAAATGGAAGACGCCCTGACCAAAATGCGTACTGCTGCGGTGGATGCGCAAAAAGAGACCCCGCCGAAGCTGGAAGGCAAAGCGGAAAACAGCGCGGAGATGAAAGATTTCCGTCACGGTCTGGAGACGCTGGTGGGGCAGATTGACGGCGCGCTGAAGCTGGCCAACGAAGGCAAAGTCAAAGAAGCACAGGCGGCGGCCGATGGGTTTGTCACCACGCGTAATACTTATCACAAAAAATACCGTTAATGGGTGCCTGAGCCTTACGTCCTCTCCCGTGTGCGGAGGCGCACTAAACGCCTCCGCCTGTTTGCTCCTACAATCCGGAGCGACAATCCATTTGCGCTATCACTTCAAGGGAACCGTTTCGGAAACGGATCTCGCAAAGCGTTTTCCGCGTCACCAGCGTTAAGATGATTATTGTCAAAGAAATGATCATCAAAACCCTGATACTGGGATCTCTGCGTTTCATGGATGCCTCCTTGCTTTTAAAGCGGGCGAGGTAGCGAACTCCACGGTGTGACGTGTCGTTTCGAGCCCCCGCCCTGATTTTTAGTCAGGCGGGGCTTTCCACTTCCCGTCCCATGCATGAGACGGTCAGTCTCAAGCACCCACGGCCACTCTATCCAATCCGCATAAGAAAACCTTATCCAGCTCACATTTCTACGAGTCTGCTCGTAAACTTTTTCACTTCCACAACGCCGCTTTACCCGCTCAGGAGCGTGATATTCATCACGTAAACCCAGCGAATTATCATCATTCAGCGCAATTATGTGGCACAGATCACTGGCGCCGGGTTCCTTTCCACTTCGAAGTGGAAAGGAACTCGCTACAAACAATTAACCCCCGGCGTTAGTTTTATCCCAGAGCCAATAACGGGGTAAGACGAGTGATTAACGGAACGGTAATAAACGACACTGGAGACCAGGCGGCGCAAACTGAACAGCTCGCCGACACCATGCTCAAGCAGACGTTCACTCTGCTTAGTCATCACCACATTATCCCCAGTGCCGTTCAGGAGCAGATGCTCACCTCCCACGTTCGCGCGATGGCGCACCGGTCGGTGACCGGTGAGCCGCTGCCAGAAGTTGAGGCTGACCTGTTCGACGAAATTTCACCTGAATCAATGCGGCTTGCCCGCGAAGTCGTGGCGCAGTTTGGCAACCTTCCTGATGAAGAAGCTTGGCTGCTCTCCGTTCACTTTGAAGTCGCAAAAGACAACCTTTAAGGAGCAACACTATGGAACAAATTACAGTCGTTATCGGCGATCGCCTGGGTAAAGGTCAGAAGGTTGCAGCAGGCGTTGAAAAAGCGGGTGGTCGTGCCGTGGTTGTGCCAGGCGTGGCAGCAGACATGAAGCTGGGTGACGTGATGAAGGCGGAAAACGCCACTTTCGGCATCTCCTTCTGCGGCAGCGGCGGCGCGGGGGCGATCACCGCTCAGACCAAATATGGCTACAAAGCGAAGTACGGCATGCGTTCCGTGGAAGAGGGCGTCACCGCCATCAACGAAGGTTGCAACGTGCTCGGTTTTGGCTTTATGGATAAAGAAGAGCTGGGCGAGCGTCTGGTACAGGCGTGGCAGAAGAAGCACGGCGCATAAGCATGAAAGAACAGTTCACCACCACGGTGAGAGTGAAAGGCAAGGGTGACGCCAAAGCGCGCGCCTTTGCCGACGCGCTGAACCACGTTCAGGCCGCGGTGATGAAAGCATCGCCGCATATCTTACTGCGTATTGAGCCACAGGATGTGCAGGTTGTTCAGGCGCAAGAAGCGGTGCGTAAAGAGGCGTTTCTGTTCTTCTTTTTGCGCCGGGAAAGACGCACCTACAGCGTGGAGCTGGATGTGACCGTCAACGTGACTGCCATCAATCTGGACCAGGTGGACTTTGTCACGCAACGCTGATTCTTACTAATAGGGCAGACTAATGTTCCTGATAATTTTAATAAAATCGCTCATCATCGGCGGCCTGGTTGGCGTCGGCGTGGGCGCCGGGGCTGCACGCATGTTCCATGCGCCTACCACTCAGGGTATGGGCGCATTTCGTACGTTGGGGGAGCTGAACTCCTGTGAAGGGGATCCGGCCTCTCACTTCTCCTTTGGGTTAGGCTTCTTCTTCAACGCCTGGGCCTCGTCGGTTGCGGCGGGTTCCTTCACCCAGGACGTTGACCACCGCATCATCCCGAACTGGGGTGCCGCGGCACTGATGATCAAAAACCGTAACGTCGGCGAGACGCTGCACGATCCCCGCAAAATGGCGATAGCCTGCGGTGTGATCGGCATGATGGTCGTCACCTTCCTGAACCTCACCGCCTCGTCCGTTCCTGCTGCGCTTCAGGTCACCGCCGTGAAGGTGCTGGTACCGGCCGCAAACCTGCTGGTGAACACCGTGATGCCGGTGATCTTCTGGCTGGCGGCTATCGACGCGGGTAAAAAATCGGGCTTCTGGGCCACCGTCTTTGGCGGCGCGGCGCAGCTGATCATGGGTAACGCCGTACCGGGCCTGGTGCTGGGGATCCTGATCGGTAAAGGTGTGGAAGAGAGCGGCTGGAACCACGTCACCAAAGTGATGATGGTCGCCATCGTATTGCTGTTCGTGCTGAGCGGCTTCTTCCGCGGCTTCGACATGAAGATGATTGAATCCTTCCATCTGACCGTGCCGAACTGGCTCGACATGATCCACAACTCGCTCAGCGGCAAGTAACAGGAGCCTCTAAATGGAACAGAATAAAGGTTTTTGGTATGCCGACTGGTCGTTTCCGATCTTCGTTGGCCTGCTCTCCTCCGGCGTGTTCGCCGGGACGCACATGTACTACCTCTACGGCATCGGTGCCTTTAACGAAGTGGCCTTCGTGGCGATGCTGAAAGCGGGCATCGATACCGGTGCCTACGGCGCGGTTGCTGCCTTTGGCGCCAGCTTCCTGTTCGCCCGTATTATCGAAGGCTCCCTGGTAGGGATCCTTGATATCGGCGGGGCGATCCAGACCGGCGTGGGCTTAGGTGTTCCGGCGCTGCTGCTGGGGGCGGGGATTATGTTCCCGGTGACCAACTTCCTTGCCTCGCTGGCAACCGGCCTGGTGATTGGCCTGGCGATTGGTTACATCATCATCCTGGCGCGTAAGTTCACCATCAACCAGAGCAACTCCACCTACGGGGCGGATGTGATGATGGGGGCCGGTAACGCCTCCGGCCGCTTCCTTGGGCCGTTGATTATCCTCAGCGCCATGACCGCGTCGATTCCTATCGGCATCGGTTCCCTGTTAGGTGCCCTGCTATTCTACATCTGGCAGAAGCCGATTACCGGTGGCGCCATCCTCGGCGCGATGCTGTTGGGCTGGCTGTTCCCTGTCGCCCTTTAATACCCGCGGGCGCTCAGGCGCCCGCCTTATCAGGAGAACCCCATGTTTGATTTACTCCTGCGCCGTGCGCGCCTTACCGACGATACCCTGACCGATATCGCCATTCAGGACGGGAAGATCGCGGCGGTGGGCGACCTCACCGATCCCGCCCATCATACCGTTGAGCTAAACGGTGACACCTGGGTCAGCGCAGGCTGGATTGACTCCCACGTCCACTGCTACCCGAACTCCCCGATTTACCATGATGAGCCGGACAGCGTGGGCATTGCCACTGGCGTCACCTCGGTGGTGGACGCGGGCAGTACCGGGGCGGATGACGTGGATGACTTCTACGAGATTACCCGCAACGCCGCCACCGAGGTCTTTGCCCTGCTGAACATCTCCCGCGTGGGGCTGATTGCCCAGAACGAACTGGCCAATATGGCCAATATCGACGCCAGCGCGGTGCAGCAGGCGGTGAAACGCCACCCGAATTTTATCGTCGGCCTGAAAGCGCGCATGAGCAGCAGCGTGGTTGGTGAGAACGGCATTACGCCGCTGGAGCGCGCCAAAACCATCCAGAAAGAGAACGGCGATCTGCCCCTGATGGTGCACATCGGCAACAACCCGCCGAACCTTGATGAGATTGCCGACCTGCTGAGCTCCGGGGACATCATTACCCACTGCTACAACGGCAAACCGAACCGCATTCTGACCCCGTCGGGCGAGCTGCGTGCCTCTGTCACCAACGCCCTGAAACGCGGCGTGCGTCTGGACGTCGGCCACGGCACGGCGAGCTTCAGCTTTGAGGTGGCGAAACGCGCCATTGCGCTGGGCATTCTGCCGCACACCATCAGCTCGGATATCTACTGCCGCAACCGTATCAACGGCCCGGTGGGCTCGCTGGCCAGCGTGATGTCGAAATTCCTCGCCATCGGCATGTCGCTGCCGCAGGTGATTGAGTGCGTGACCGCCAACGCCGCCGACGGCCTGCGCCTGGCCCATAAAGGCCGCATTCAGCCAGGCCTCGACGCCGACCTGACGCTGTTCACCATTAAACGCCAGCCAACCGTGCTGACGGATGCCGAAAACGACAGCCTGCAGGCTGAACATATTCTGGTGCCGCTTGCCGCGATCCGCGCGGGCAAGGGCTACATGACCGAACAAGGGAGCACGGAACATGCCTTCAATTTTTGAGAAATACAATTTAAAACAGGTGATTAACACCTCCGGGCGCATGACCGCGCTCGGCGTCTCCACCCCGCGCCCGGAAGTGGTGCAGGCGGCCATGGAGGGGATGAACCAGTACTTCGAGATGAAGGATCTGGTCAACAAAACCGGTGAGTACATCGCGAAGCTGCTGGATGTGGAAGGGGCGACCGTCGTCTCCTGCGCCTCGGCGGGCATCGCCCAGTCGGTGGCGGCGGTGCTGGTGAAAGACAGTGACTGGCTGCTGGAGAACCTGCACATCACCCCGATTGAGAACAACGAGATCGTCCTGCCGAAAGGCCACAACGTCAACTTTGGCGCCCCGGTCGGCACCATGGTGGCGCTGGGCGGCGGCAAGCTGGTGGAAGCCGGTTACGCCAACGAATGCTCCGCCGATCAGCTGGCGGCGGCGATCACTCCGCGCACCGCGGCAATCCTCTATATCAAATCCCACCACTGCGTGCAGAAGAGCATGCTCAGCGTGGAGCAGGCGGCAGTAGTCGCCCGGAAACACGATCTGCCGCTGATCGTCGATGCGGCGGCGGAAGAAGATCTGCACGCTTACTACTGTTCCGGCGCGGACCTGGTGATCTACAGCGGGGCGAAGGCCATCGAAGGGCCAACCAGCGGCCTGGTGATCGGCCGAACTCAGTATGTGGAGTGGGTCAAGCGTCAGACGGCGGGCATTGGCCGCGCCATGAAGGTGGGTAAAGAGGGCATTCTGGGTCTGACCTGCGCCATCGAACACTACCTGACGGCGACCAAAGAGAGCGGCGACGAGATGGTGGCGAAGATGACCCCGTTTATCGATGCCCTGAATACCCTTAACGGTGTCACCGCCCGCGTGGTGTGGGACAGCGCCGGTCGTGACATCGCCCGGACCGAGATCAAGTTTGACGAAGCCACTACCGGCGTCGGCACCGGCGACCTGGTTGCGAGACTGAAGCAGGGCGAATACGCCATCTACTTCCGCGGCTACAAGGCCAACGAAGGGATCATCGAAGCCGACGTGCGCAGCGTCAGCGCTGACCAACTGAATATCGTCTATCGCCGCATCAGCGAAGTATTAGGCCAGGAGAAAAAGGCATGAAACTGACCCCCAATTTTTATCGCGACCGCGTCTGCCTGAACGTGCTGGCCGGTTCCAAAGCTAACGCCAGCGCCATCTATGAAGCGGCAGAAGGCCATGTGCTGGTGGGCGTGCTCTCCAAAAACTACCCGGACGTGGCGAGCGCCGTGGCGGATATGCGCGAGTATGCTCAGCTTATCGACAACGCGCTCTCCGTCGGCCTCGGGGCGGGCGATCCGAACCAGTCGGCGATGGTGAGCGAGATCTCCCGCCAGGTGCAGCCGCAGCACGTCAACCAGGTCTTCACCGGCGTCGCCACCAGCCGCGCGCTGCTGGGGCAGAGTGAATCCGTGGTCAACGGCCTGGTCTCCCCGACCGGCACCGTCGGGATGGTCAAGATCTCCACCGGCCCGCTGAGCAGCGCGGCACCGGACGGTATCGTCCCGGTGGAAACCGCGATTGCCCTGCTGAAGGATTTCGGCGGCAGCTCAATCAAATACTTCCCGATGGGCGGCCTGAAATGCCGTGACGAATACCAGGCGGTGGCGGAAGCCTGCGCCCGTCACGACTTCTGGCTGGAGCCGACCGGGGGCATCGATCTGGAAAACTATGAGGAGATCCTGCAGATCGCCCTCGACGCGGGCGTGAGCAAGATCATCCCGCATATCTACAGCTCGATCATCGACAAAGCCAGCGGCGACACCCGTCCTGAAGATGTCCGCACGCTACTGGAAATGACGAAGAAACTGGTGAAGTAATAAAAACAACACCCCTCACCCCAGCCCTCTCCCCAAAGGGGAGAGGGAACTTTTACACCCTCTCCCCTTTGGGGAGAGGGCCGGGGTGAGGGGAACAAACCGCACACACCTTAAGGAGCCACCATGCACACCCGTAACCTGCTTGTCGCTTCACTCTCAATGCTTGCCACCGCCGCCGTCGCCCAGACGCAGTATGCCTGGGTGGGCACCTACAACCCCAACGGTGAAGGTCTGTACCGCTTTACCCTGGACCCGCAATCCGGTGCGCTCGCCAACAAAACGCTGGTGAGCACGCTGCCGAACGCCGCGCAGCTGACCATCTCGCACGACGGCAAAACGCTCTATCTGGCCAGCGAAGTGGAGCAGGGCGTGGTGCAGGCGCTGCGGGTGGGCGATAACGGCGAGCTGAGTGAGCTCAATCAGGTGGTCTCCGGTGGGGCGGGTCCGGTGTATCTCTCCCTGACGCCGAACGGCCAGCATCTGCTGGTGGCGAACTACGTCAGCGGTTCGATTGCGGTTCTGCCGATCAACGCAGACGGCAGTCTGGGTGATGCTACCGACAAACATCAGGATCAGGGTGAACCTGGCGCCGCGAAACCGGAAGCGGCGGCAGAGGGCAGCTTTGCCATCAGCGATCACAACGGCCCCCATGCGCACATGATCGCCGCCGATCCAAGCGGGAAATACGTCTTTTCCACCGATCTGGGGCTGGATCGGATCTACCAGTACCGTTTTGACGATCAAAACGGAAAACTGACCCCGAACGATCCGCCGTTTATCAGCGCCTCCTCGAAAGGGGCCGGACCGCGCCACTTCGTCTTTACGCCAAAAGGGGATGCCCTGTGGCTGATTAACGAAGAGGCGTCTACGCTGACCCATTATGCCGTGGAGGCTAACGGCACCCTGAAAGAGGGCAAGACGTTCTCTGCGCTGCCGGACGGTTACAAAGGCACCAGTTTTGCCGCCGGGCTGGCACTCAGTGCTGATGGCAAACAGCTGTATGTCGCTAACCGTTTGCATAACAGCATCGGGCACTTTACCGTAACGGCGGATGGCACGCTGACCCATCAGGACGATGTCTGGACGCGCGGCGATTATCCCCGCACCCTGACGCTGGATAAACAGGGGCGCTGGCTGTACGTCATGAACCAGCGCAGCGACAACATCACCCGTTTCCGCGTGGCGCAGGACGGCAAGCTGAGCTTCGAACCAGACTATACCCCGGTCGGCAGCCCATCCCAGATGGTCATTTCACCCTAAGCTGTAAGAGGACAACCACGTGCGATTTCCCAACCAACGTTTAGCGCAACTTTTCGATCTGTTGCAAAACGAAACGCTGCCTCAGGATGAACTGGCGCAACGGTTGTCGGTCTCCACGCGTACCGTCCGGGCTGACATTACCGCACTCAATGCGCTGCTGGCGGGAAACGGGGCGCAGTTTATTCTCAGCCGCGGGAACGGCTATCAGCTAAAAATTGACGATCCGGCCCGCTATCAGCAGTTGCAGGATTCCCATCCGCGGATGCTGCGTATTCCGCGTACCGGCCCGGAGCGGGTGCACTACCTGGTAGTGCGCTTTCTCACCTCGGCCTTCTCCCTCAAGCTGGAAGATCTGGCCGACGAGTGGTTTGTCAGCCGGGCCACGCTGCAAAGTGATATGGCGGAGGTACGGGAGTGGTTTCACCGCTACCGCCTGACGCTGGAGACCCGCCCGCGCCACGGCATGAAGCTGTTTGGCAGTGAGATGGCGATCCGCGCCTGTCTGACCGATCTGCTGTGGCAGCTGGCGCAGCAGGACAACCTCAACCCGCTGGTGACGGAAGTGGCGCTCAACGCCGGCGTGCCGGAACAGCTCGCCGCCGTCCTGCATGAGACCTTCACCCGCCACCATATTCGCCTCACCGACGAGGGCGAACTGTTTTTGCGCCTCTACGGTGCGGTGACGGTGCGACGCATCAGCGAAGGTTATCCGCTCCCGGAATTTAACGCCGAAGAGGTGGCCGAGAACGTGCGCGATGCCGCCCGGGATATCGCCAGCGCCATCGCCCGCCTGGCGGATAAGACCCTTTCGCCCGCGGAAGAGACCTGGCTGGGGGTGCATATCGCCGCGCGCCAGGTGCAGGAGATCTCCCCCAGCGCCATTAACGCCGATGACGAAGAGGCGCTGGTCAACTACATCCTGCGCTATATCAACACCCACTTTAACTACAACCTGCTCGACGACACTCAGCTGCATGCGGATCTGCTGACCCATATAAAAACCATGATCACCCGCGTGCGCTACCAGATCATGATCCCCAATCCGCTGCTGGATAACATCAAGCAGCACTACCCGATGGCGTGGGACATGACCCTCGCCGCGGTCTCCAGTTGGGGGAAATACACCCCATACGTGATCAGCGAAAACGAGATCGGTTTCCTGGTGCTGCACATCGGCGTCGGGCTGGAGCGCCACTACAACATTGGCTATCAGCGCCAGCCGCGGGTGCTGCTGGTCTGCGACGCGGGCAACGCGATGGTGCGGATGATCGAGGCGGTGCTGCAGCGCAAGTACCCGCAAATCGAGGTGACGCGCACCCTGACGCTGCGGGAGTACGAGCAGTGCGAGAGCATCAGCGAAGATTTCGTTATCTCCACTGCGCGAATCGCGGAAAAAGCCAAGCCGGTGGTACAGATCGCCCCGTTCCCGACCGACTACCAGTTAGAGCAGATCGGCAAGCTGGTGCTGGTGGACAGGACGCGCCCGTGGATGCTGGAGAAGTTCTTCGACGCCAGCCATTTCCGGGTTATCGATCGCCCCATCGACCAGCAGACGCTGTTCCGCGAGCTGTGCGGTCAGCTGCAGGAGGAGGGGTTTGTTGACGCGGAGTTTCTCGATTCGGTGGTGGAGCGTGAGGCCATCGTCAGCACCCTGCTCGGCGACGGCATCGCCCTGCCGCACTCCCTCGGATTGCTGGCGCAAAAAACCGTGGTCTACACCGTGCTGGCCCCGCAGGGCATCCAGTGGGGCGACGATACCGCGCACGTCATCTTCCTGCTCGCCATCAGTAAAAGCGAGTACGAAGAGGCGATGGCGATCTACGATATCTTCGTCACCTTCCTGCGTGAAAGGGCCATGACCCGACTGTGCGGATGCCACGATTTTGACGAGTTTAAAACCGTGGCGATGGAGTGTTTGAGTCGTTTTTGAGTTCAACGCAAATGATGCACCACCTGATTACTGCTGCCGCGCCAGATCAGCATCGGATCTTTCAGATCCTGCATAAACTTGCCGTCGATCAGCACGTTGATCAGCTCTACAACCTGCATCTGGTCATCGTTTAATTCATCCAGCTTATAGCCGGTCCAGACCCAGATATCTTTGCCCTTACACTCGGCGCGAATGCGCCGCACCAGCCGCAAAATATCCGGCACGTTCTGCGGGTGCAGGGGATCGCCACCGGAGAGGGAGATCCCCTGGCGTTTGATGCGCGTGTCGTTGAGATCGTCGATGATCCGCTGTTCCATTTCTGCGGTGAACGGCATGCCGGAGTTGAGCCGCCAGGTGCCTTTGTTGTAGCAGCCGGGACATTCGTGGATGCAGCCGGAGACAAACAGGGTGCAGCGGGTGCCAGGACCGTTGACGATGTCGACGGGGTAGTACTGATGGAAGTTCATAGCGTTAACCTGATGCCCTCACCCCGGCCCTCTCCCACAGGGAGAGGGAGAAAACCGGTGCCGGGCTTAACAATCTGCTCGATCGGTTCCCTCTCCCTTGAGGGAGAGGGGTAGGGTGAGGGGGAGAACCCTGCGCAGAATTAACCGATCTGCCCATTCCCCAGATGCTTCACGCGGCGCTTCACCTCTTCCTGCTTCCCGGCGTTGAACGGACGTGCATCCGGGCTGCCGAGATAACCGCACACCCGGCGGGTCACGGAGACGCGGGCGGCGTCGTGATTACCGCATTTCGGGCAGGTGAAGCCTTTGCTGGTGCATTCGAACTCGCCGGTAAAGCCGCACTCGTAGCACTCGTCGATGGGCGTGTTGGTACCGTAATAAGGCACGTGCTGATAGCTGTAATCCCATACGTCTTCCAGCGCCTTCAGGTTGTGCTGGATGTTCGGGTACTCGCCGTAACAGATAAAACCGCCGCTCGCCACCGGTGGGTAAGCCGCTTCAAAGTCGATCTTGTCGTACGGGTTCACCTTCTTCTCCACGTCGAGGTGGAAGCTGTTGGTGTAATACCCTTTGTCGGTCACCCCCTCCACCACGCCAAACTCGGCGGTATCCAGGCGGCAGAAACGGTCGCACAGGTTTTCGCTCGGGGTGCTGTAGAGGCTGAACCCGTAGCCGGTTTCGTCTTTCCACTGGTCCACCGCATCGCGCAGACGCTGGACAATAGCGATGCCTTTCGCCCGCAGGGTTTCGCTGTCGTAGATATGCTGATCGCCTGCCAGGGCGTTAATGGTTTCGTGGATGCCGATATAGCCCAGCGAAATAGAGGCGCGGCCGTTTTTGAAGATCTCCGACACATCGTCATCAGCCTTTAGGCGCACACCGCAGGCCCCTTCCATATAGAGGATCGGCGCGACACGGGCTTTGACCCCTTCCAGGCGGGCGATACGGGTCATCAGCGCTTTACGCGCCAGCAGCAGGCGCTCGTCCAGCAGCGTCCAGAACGCGGCTTCGTCACCATTGGCTTCCAGGGCGATACGCGGCAGGTTCAGGCTGATCACGCCCAGGTTGTTACGTCCGTCGTGGATCTGCTCGCCATTTTCATCTTCGTACACGCCGAGGAAACTGCGGCAGCCCATCGGGGTTTTGAACGACCCGGTGACTTTCACCACCTGGTCATAGTTCAGAATGTCCGGGTACATGCGCTTGCTCGCGCACTCCAGCGCCAGCTGTTTGATGTCGTAGTTCGGATCGCCGAACTTGTGGTTCAGGCCGTCGCGGATAGCGAACACCAGTTTCGGGAACACCGCGGTTTTGCGGTTTTTGCCGAGGCCAGAGATGCGGTTACGCAGAATGGACTGCTGGATAAGACGGGATTCCCAGCTGGTGCCCAGACCAAAGCCAAAGGTGACGAACGGCGTCTGGCCGTTGGCTGTGTGCAGGGTGTTCACCTCATACTCCAGCGACTGGAAGGCGTCATAACACTCTTTCTCGGTGCGGGAGCGGGCATAGCCGTCGGCATCCGGGATCTGCCACTCTTCTGCCGTCTGACGGTGCTTGTTAAAGCTGGCAGTCACAAACGGGGCCAGCACTTCGTCGATCCGGTTGATGGTGGTGCCGCCGTAGATATGGCTGGCGACCTGGGCGATGATCTGCGCGGTCACCGCGGTGGCGGTGGAGATTGATTTTGGCGGCTCAATCTCGGCGTTACCCATCTTAAAGCCGTGGGTCAGCATGCCCTTCAGGTCGATCAGCATGCAGTTGAACATCGGGAAGAACGGCGAGTAGTCGAGATCGTGATAGTGAATATCCCCGCGCTCGTGGGCCTGCACCACGTCGCGCGGCAGCAGGTGCTGACGGGCATAGTGCTTGGCGACGATACCGGCCAGCAGGTCGCGCTGGGTAGGGATCACCTTGCTGTCTTTGTTGGCGTTTTCGTTGAGCAGCGCAGAGTTGGTCTGTTCCACCAGACCACGGATCTCCTGGTTCAGGCGACCACGTTTTTCACGCTCGATATCCCGGTCGTGACGGTATTCAATGTAGGCGCGGGCCAGTTGCTTATAAGGGCCAGACATCAGCTGGTTTTCTACCGCGGTCTGGATCTCGTTGATATCCACCTTGCTGCGGTTTTGCATCTGATTACTGACAACGTCTGCGACGGTGGCGCAGTAATCTGCGTCATCGACTCCCGCTGCTTTAGCTGCACGCAGAATCGCTTCCTGAATGCGCTCTGATTTGAAAGGCACGTTACAGCCATCTCGTTTCATCACATGCGGTGTCATGATCACTCCATTTTAAGAACAGGTTATCCACAGAGGCAGGGAAAGGGGTCGGGACCGTAACTGCCGACTCGCCCGCGATTTCTCCTGATATCGACCCTTTTTATCCACACTTTTGCGCAGCGTGGTTGGCATCGTCTTGTGGCAATAATAGACGATAAATACAACATCTTGGGTCGGAGAGCATTTTAAGTTCTATATGTAGTGCTTTGCATCAAACAAGTTTGCGATTTATTTGATTCAGGACAAGGTAAAAAACGAAGTGTACAGATGGCGGGCGATCCGGGGTTTGTAAATTCTGCAAGCGCTAATCTGGTTGATTTTCCACCAAAAAAGGGGTGCGCCGGGCAACCGTGCGGTGCCCGGCGGATAACGTCAGGCCTGCAGCCACCATACCGCCTCAAACGGACGCAGGGTCATGGCGCCAGGCTGCGGCGACACTTCGGTGTAGTTGCTCATCACCACCTGCCAGTCGCCCTCAACCGCCTGCGGCTGCCACGACTGACACTCACGGCTCAGGCTGGCGACCACCATCAGCGTCTGGCCCTGCCACTGGCGGCGATAGCACCACAGGGACGGGTGATCCGGGAGCAGATCCTGATAATCCCCCCAGGTCAGCACCGGCAGGGTTTTACGCAGCTGGATCAGCGTCTGATAGGCGTAAAACACCGAATCCGGATCGGCCAGCGCCGCCTCGACGTTGATCGCCTCGGCGTTATTCCCGAGGGCGATCCACGGCTCGCCGCTGGTAAACCCGGCATTGGCGGAGCTATCCCACTGCATCGGGGTGCGGCTGTTGTCGCGGGATTTACTGGCGAGGATCGCCAGCAGCTCGTCGGCATCCCGTCCCTGGGTACGCAGCCCGGCGAACATGTTGTGGCTCTCCACGTCGCGGTAGTCGGTGATGAGGGTGAAGTGCGGGTTGGTCATGCCAATCTCTTCGCCCTGATAGATGTAAGGCGTGCCCTGCATGCCGTGCAGCACCATCCCCAGCATCTTCGCCGCCGGGACGCGGTACTCGCCCTCGTCGCCAAAGCGCGAGACGATGCGCGGCTGGTCGTGGTTACACCAGAACAGCGCGTTCCAGGCTTTATTGTGCATTCCCTGCTGCCAGTGGCTGAACAGCGCTTTCAGCGCCACGAAATCGGGTTTCGCCAGCGTCCACTTCTCGCCGTTGGGATAATCCACCTTCAGGTGGTGGAAGTTAAAGGTCATCGACAGTTCGCGCCCGTCGAGGGCGGCGTACTGCTGGCAGTGCTCCAGGCGGGTGGAGGACATCTCGCCCACCGTCATCAGGTTGCGCGGGGTAAAGACGTCCCGGCTCATCTCCTGCAGATAGTCGTGAATGCGCGGCCCGTCGGTATAGAAGCGACGGCCATCGCCAATGGTATCGTCCGGGAAATCCTGGTCCTTCGACACCAGGTTAATCACGTCGAGACGCAGGCCGTCCACGCCGCGATCGGCCCAGAATTCGCACACTTTTTTCAGTTCGGCGCGCACCTCGGGGTTTTCCCAGTTGAGATCTGCCTGCTCGGGGGCAAACAGGTGCAGATAGTACTGCTCGCTTTCGGCATGCCAGCGCCAGGCGTTGCCGCCAAACTTGGATCGCCAGTTATTGGGCAGTTGCTCCGGGGTGCCGTCGCGCCAGATATAGAACTCCCGGTACGGGCTCTCTTTATTGAGCGACTCGCGGAACCACGCGTGCTGCGTAGAGGTGTGGTTAAACACCATATCCAGCACGATGCGGATCCCGCGTTGATGGGCTTCGGCCACCAGCTGGTCGAAATCATCCAGGGTGCCGTAGGCCGGATCGACGCTGACGTAGTTCGCCACGTCGTAGCCGTTATCCACCTGCGGAGAGATATAGAACGGCGTTAGCCAGATGGCGTCGATGCCGAGGGTGCTGAGGTAGTCGAGACGTTGGGTCACGCCGTGCAAATCCCCGGTGCCGCGCCCGGTGGTGTCCTGGAAACTCTTAGGGTAGATCTGATAGATGACGCCGTTCTGCCACCAGTGAGGAAGGGTATTCATGATGCGTTCCTGCAAATGCGAAGGGGTGCAACGGCGCCCCGAAAGAGATTAAACAATCTGCAAAGTGCCCTGACGGAACTTGCGCTGATAGATAATGGTGGTCAGCGCCATCGGGACGATAATCGCAATGGCCATCGCCAGGGAGAAGACCTGCCAGTAGCTGGTCTGGATAGAGAGGATGCCCGGCAGGCCCGCCAGCCCGGAGCCGATCATCGCGCAGAGCATCGGGAAGCGGTATTTCAGGTTGATGCCGTACATCGCCGGCTCGGTGACCCCGAGGTAGGCGGAGATCGCCGCCGGGACCGAGATTTCACGTTCGTTATGCTTCCGGCTGACGATGATGATGCCCGTCACCGCCGAGGCCTGCGCAATGTTCGACAGGGCAATCAGCGGCCACACCGGGGTGCCGCCGAGGCTCTGGATCATCTGCATATCGATTGCCAGGGTGGTCTGATGCACGCCGGTGATCACCAGCGGGGCATACAGGAAGCCAAACAGCGCGGCGCCAATCGGGGCGAAGCTGCCGGTCATCAGGTGACGCACCGCGTACGCCACGCCGTCGCCAATCATACGGCCAAACGGACCGATAAAGGCGTGGGCGAGGAACACCGCGATGATCAGGGAGCACACCGGCACCACCACCAGATAGAGATAATCCGGCACCATGCGCTTGAGGCGGGTCTCAATCATCCCCAGCGCCAGACCGGCCAGCAGGGCCGGGATCACCTGCGCCTGATAGCCCACTTTGGCGATGGTAAACAGGCCGAAGTTCCACACCTCAGGCACCTGCTGCCCAAGTAAGTAAGCGTTCATTAACTGCGGAGAGACCAGGGTTACGCCCAGCACGATACCCAGAATCGGCGTGCCGCCCATTTTGCGCACCGCCGACCAGCAGATCCCCACCGGCAGGTAGAAGAAGATCGCCTCGCCAATCAGCCACAGGAAGTCATAGATGCTTTGCAGGGCCGGGTACATCTGGGCGAGGGTTTTGCCGTCGCTCATCGGTATATCGCCGATCAGGTTACGGAAGCCGAGGATTAAGCCCCCGCTGATCAGCGCCGGCAGCAGCGGGAAGAAGATCTCCGCAAAGTGTGAAATGAGCTGTTCATGCCACTTCATGTTCTGACGCGCGGCCTTCTTGGCCTGCTCTTTATCCGCCGACGAGTGGCCGGTGGTGGCCAGCAGCGCCTTGTAGTAGTCGCCGACTTCGGTGCCGATCACTACCTGGAACTGCCCGGCGTTGGTGAAGCAGCCTTTCACCATCGACAGCTCTTCGATGGCTTTCGGGTTGGCCCTGGCCGGATCGTTTAACACAAAACGCAGGCGGGTAATGCAGTGGCTGACGGTGGCGATATTGTCACGTCCGCCAACCAGCACGATCAGCTGGTCGATATCCGTTTGTTTTACTTTGCTCATCATGAAACCTCATGACAGATGGTAGGGGTTATGGACTGGAGGCAAGCCTACTCTTTCAGCGTAACGCGGAAAATGGGAACGTTCCCGAAATCGGGCGAGGATCACAATAAAGCGTCTTTTGACGCTCAGGAGAGGGTGACGGGAATGACGATCTGGCGGGGTTCGCTGCGGCCGTTTATCTGCTCAATCAGCTGCATAGCGGCCTGACGGCCGGAGTCGGCGTAGCCCGGATCGACGGTGATGATTTCCGGGTGGAGGAACTTCATCAGCGGCGTGTTGCCCACGCTCGCCAGCTGCAGGCTGTCGAGGCGCTGCTCTTGTAAGTACTTACTTGCGCCCAGAGCCAGGGTATCCGTGGCACAGACCAGCGCAGTGGTCTGCGGGGTCAGCACGTCGGCCACCTTTTCATAGCCCTGTTTCATCCCCAGCCCGGGTAACGCAGCCACCGCAGGCAGCGCGTTTTGCTTGCAGAATTCGAGGTAGGCATTGTGGCGGCGCTGGCCGGTGGTGACGTCGCTGTGCGGCACGCCAAGATAGCTGATATGGCGATGACCGCCGTCGTACAGGCGCTGCATCAGAACGCGAATCGCCCCTTCATCGTCGTAGCACACCGAGGCAAAGCCGCGGGCATCGCGGGCCAGCATCACCAGCGACGATTGCCACGACCCGAGCATCTGCTCACCGAGGCCGGTAAAGCCAAACAGTACCACTCCGTCGATGTTGCGGCGTTTCAGCATCCCGAGATGCTCTTCCACCATCTGCGGCGAGAACTTGCTCTCCATCATGATCGGATCGTAGCCCTGTTCGTAGAAGACGGGCAGCATGGTCTGCACGGCCAGGTTTTCCGACAGCGAATCCAGACGGGTAACGATGATTGCCACCACTTTGTCGCTCTGCCCGCGCATGGCGCGCGCCGAGCGTGAAGGGGAGAAGCCGTGCTGATTCATCACCGCCTCGACGCGTTCGCGGGTGCGCTCGCTGACACCACTTTCGTTGTTCAGCACCCGTGAGACGGTGGATTTACCCACGCCGCTCAGACGCGCGATGTCTTTGATGGTGAGGCGGTTCTGCATGCTTGTTTCCCTGTGACGCATCAATGAAATAATCATTAAGCCTAAAGCGAAGGGGTGGATCCGCAATGGGCAAAGTCTGGTTTACGTTTGGTTTAATACCTGGGCGGTATCATACCGCCCGAATTGTCACGAGCGGTACGGCTAAAACACTATACTGCGCGCCGACTTACGCTTTTTTTACTTACCGGAGGCGATATGGATCCCGATCCCACCCCTCTCCCCCCAGGGAGACCCCTTTCTTTCCGGTAAGCCTGTTCTCACTGCCTTACCGGATGCGTAAGGCAGCGACGTTTTTCTGCGTCCCTGCATAACTGATACCGCCTTTCAGGTATGGCTTTGTCACGCCTGAAGGCAAGACTGCCTCCGTTTTTACGGGGGCGGGAGACGCATTATGTTCAAAAACTTCACCCAACAGCTGTTTACCCGGCTGAGCCGCCACCTGCCGCGCCGTCTGGTGCAGCGCGACCCGATGGCAACAGGCAAAACCGATACCGTCATCCCCGGTGCGCTTGCCGCCCACTGTCTGCGGGTGGCCGCGATGGACGAGCCCGCGCTGTGGCGGAGCTTTACCAGCCACCCGGAAGGGCTGACGGCCGCAGAGGTCGATGCCGCCCGCGCCATACACGGCGAGAATCAGATCCCGGCGCAAAAACCGGCCCGCTGGTGGGTGCATCTCTGGATCTGCTATCGCAACCCCTTCAACCTGCTGCTGACGGTGCTGGGCCTTATCTCCTATGCCACCGAAGACCTGTTTGCCGCCGGGGTGATCGGCCTGATGGTGGGCATCTCCACGCTGCTGAATTTTATCCAGGAGGCGCGCTCCACCCGGGCGGCGGATGCCCTGAAGGCGATGGTCAGCAACACCGCCACCGTCTTACGCACCCTTAACGATAAAGGCGAAAGCGGCTGGCGGGAGGTGCCGATTGACCAACTGGTGCCGGGGGATCTGGTGAAGCTGGCGGCCGGGGACATGATCCCGGCGGATTTACGCATTCTCCAGGCCCGGGACCTGTTTGTGGCCCAGGCCTCGCTGACCGGTGAATCCCTGCCGGTGGAGAAAGTCGCCCACAGCCGCGATCCGCAGCAGAGCAACCCGCTGGAGTGCGACACCCTGTGCTTTATGGGCACCACGGTGGTCAGCGGTACGGCGCAGGCGATGGTGATCGCCACCGGGGGCAACACCTGGTTTGGCCAGCTGGCCGGGCGCGTCAGCGAGCAGGAGAGCGAGCCCAACGCCTTCCAGCAGGGGATTGGCCGCGTCAGCATGCTGCTGATCCGCTTTATGCTGGTGATGACGCCCATCGTGCTGCTGATTAACGGCTACACCAAAGGCGACTGGTGGGAAGCGGCGCTGTTCGCGCTCTCGGTGGCGGTGGGGCTCACCCCGGAGATGCTGCCGATGATTGTCACCTCGACCCTGGCGCGTGGGGCGGTAAAACTCTCGAAGCAAAAGGTGATCGTCAAGCACCTCGACGCTATTCAGAACTTTGGCGCGATGGATATCCTCTGCACCGACAAAACCGGCACCCTGACCCAGGACAAGATCGTGCTGGAGCACCATACCGACGTCTCCGGCAAGGTCTGCGAGCGGGTACTGAATACCGCCTGGCTGAACAGCCACTACCAGACCGGGCTGAAGAACCTGCTCGACGTCGCGGTGCTGGAAGGGGTGGATGAAGCCGCCGCCCGTACCCTCTCAACCCGCTGGCAGAAGGTGGATGAGATCCCCTTTGATTTTGAGCGCCGCCGCATGTCGGTGGTGGTGAGCGAAGAGCAGGGCGTGCATCAGCTGATCTGCAAAGGGGCGCTGGAGGAGATCCTCATCGTATGTACGCAGGTGTGGCATAACGGTGAAATTGTGCCGCTGGACGACAGCATGCTGCGCCGCATCCGGCGCGTCACCGACAACCTCAACCGCCAGGGGCTGCGGGTGGTGGCGGTAGCCAGCAAGTTCCTGCCGGCCCGCGTTGGGGATTACCAGCGCATCGACGAATCGGATCTGATCCTCGAGGGCTACATCGCCTTCCTCGATCCGCCGAAAGAGACCACCGCCCCGGCGCTCAAAGCGCTGAAAGCCAGCGGCATTACGGTGAAAATCCTTACCGGCGACAGCGAGCTGGTGGCGGCGAAAGTGTGCCGTGAAGTGGGGCTGGACCCGGGCGAGGTGGTAACGGGCAGCGAGATCGAAACGCTCTCCGACGACGACCTGGCGTCTCTGGCTAAGCGCACCACGCTGTTTGCGCGCCTGACCCCGATGCATAAAGAGCGCATCGTCACCCTGCTAAAGCGCGAGGGGCATGTGGTGGGCTTTATGGGGGATGGCATCAACGATGCACCGGCGCTGCGTGCGGCGGATATCGGCATCTCCGTCGACGGCGCGGTGGATATCGCCCGGGAAGCGGCGGATATCATTCTGCTGGAGAAGAGCCTGATGGTGCTGGAGGAGGGGGTGATCGAAGGTCGCCGCACCTTCGCCAATATGCTCAAGTACATCAAAATGACCGCCAGCTCCAACTTCGGCAACGTCTTTAGCGTGCTGGTGGCGAGCGCATTTCTGCCGTTCCTGCCGATGCTGCCGCTGCATCTGCTGATCCAGAACCTGATGTACGATGTCTCCCAGGTGGCGATCCCGTTTGATAACGTCGACGAGGAGCAGATCCAGAAGCCGCAACGCTGGGAGCCGGCAGAACTTGGCCGTTTCATGCTCTTTTTCGGTCCGATCAGCTCGATCTTCGACATTCTGACCTTCTGCCTGATGTGGTTTGTGTTCCACGCCAACACCCCGGATCAGCAGACCCTGTTCCAGTCCGGCTGGTTCGTGGTCGGACTGCTGTCGCAGACCCTGATTGTGCATATGATCCGCACCCGGCGCATTCCGTTCCTGCAGAGCCGTGCCGCCTGGCCGCTGATTGTAATGACGGGGCTGGTGATGGTGCTCGGCATCGCGCTGCCGTTCTCGCCGCTGGCGGGGTATCTGCAATTGCAGGCGCTGCCGCTGAGCTACTTCCCGTGGCTGGTGGCGATCCTTACCGGGTACATGGTTTTGACCCAGATGGTGAAAGGGTTCTATAGCCGCCGGTATGGGTGGCAGTGAAACCTTACCCCTCACCCCGGCCCTCTCCCCAAAGGGGCGAGGGAGAAAAGACGGCTCCGTGCAATCCCCTCTCCCCTATGGGGAGAGGGTTAGGGTGAGGGGAGAGGGATCCGTTTCCTCCCAAATTCAACAACCTGTGATCTTCATCACCCGCCGCGCTTGACGCTAATTTGCGCACATGTTAACAGAATGTTTTGCCTTTTTTCGGCCCGTCAAATAAGGAACATTCATGTTACGGTACAGCCTCCTGACCGCCGGGCTTATGCTCGGTTTTTCTGCGTTTGCCGCCCCGGCAGGCGATCTCCCCCTGATGCCCTGGCCTGCGAAGGTCGAACGTCCTGCCACTCAGGGCGCGCTGGTCATCAACGATAACTTCTCCGTCAGCGTCACCGGGGACGATCTCGGCGACGCGGTAACCCGTCTGCGTCAGCGGGTGGCGCTGCAAACCGGCTGGACGCTCCGGCCGCAGACCGACAAGCCTGAGAAGCCGACGGTGACCATCGCCATTGCCCGTAAGGTGGCGCCGCAGCCCAAACCGGACAGCGATGAGAGCTACACACTCACTGTCGACGTCAGCGGGGTGGCTATCACCGCTAACACCCGCTTCGGTGCCCTGCGGGCGATGGAGACCCTGCTCCAGCTGATCCAGAATGGCCCGGAGAACACCTCCCTGCCGTGGGTCGCTATCGAGGACGCCCCGCGCTTCCCGTGGCGCGGCCTGCTGCTCGACTCGGCCCGTCACTTTATTCCGCTCGACGACATCAAGCGTCAGATCGACGGCATGGCGGCGGCGAAGCTCAACGTCCTGCACTGGCACTTAACCGACGATCAGGGCTGGCGCTTTGCCTCGAAGCGCTACCCGAAACTGACCGAGCTGGCCAGCGACGGCCTGTTCTACACTCAGGATCAGATGCGCGACGTGGTGCGCTACGCCACCGCGCGTGGCGTTCGCGTGGTGCCGGAAATTGACATGCCCGGCCACGCCTCGGCCATTGCGGTGGCCTATCCGGAATTGATGAGCACCCCCGGTCCCTATGAGATGGAGCGCCACTGGGGCGTGCTCAAGCCGGTAATGGATCCCACCAAAGAGGCCACTTATACCTTTGCCAGCGCGATGATCGCCGAACTGGCGGCGATCTTCCCGGATCCCTATCTGCACATCGGTGGCGATGAGGTGGATGACAGCCAGTGGAAAGCCAACCCGGCCATTCAGCAGTTTATGCGCGACAACAAGCTGGCCGACAGCCACGCGTTGCAGGCGTATTTCAATCGCAAGCTGGAGACGATCCTCGAGAAAAACCAGCGTCAGATGGTGGGCTGGGATGAGATCTTCCACCCGGATCTGCCGAAGAGCATCCTGATCCAGTCCTGGCAGGGGCAGGACGCGCTGGGCGAGGTGGCGAAGCAGGGCTACAAAGGGATCCTCTCCACCGGCTTTTATCTCGATCAACCCCAGTACACCGCCTATCACTACCGGAATGAGATCGTGCCTCAGGGGCTGAACAACGTGGACGCGATCACTGACCGCGACAGCGCCCAGAGCTGGTCCTTCACCCTGCCGCGCCTGAAGGGCAAGCCGCTGGAGGGGAGCTTTACGCTGGTGAAAGGCGACGCGGGCTGGCGCGGGTTTATCGATTTCGCTGGCAAATCCCGGCGGGCGGTGCAGGAGATCGACTGGCGCAGCGACAACCAGGTGAGCTTTACCGTCGATACCTGGATGGGGGAGACCCGTCCGGTGGTGACGGTGAAGGACGACAAGATTGAGGGCTATTTCCTGCTGGGCAATAGCCGCTACCCGGTGACCGGCCAGCGGCTGGATGCGGTGCCGGCAGGGATCGCCCCGGCGGTGCCGGATGCCAGCCAGCAGGCCAATCTGCTGGGCGGCGAGGCGGCCTTGTGGGCAGAAAACGTCGCCGCCCCGGTGCTGGATATCAAGCTGTGGCCGCGGGCGTTTGCGGTGGCGGAGCGGCTGTGGTCGGCGCAGGAGGTGAACGATGTGGATAACATGTACACCCGCCTGCAGGCGATGGACAGCTGGTCGACGGTCTCGGTGGGGCTACAGCAGCATGCCCGCCAGCAGGTGCAGTTCACCCGTCTGGGGAACACCACCGACACCATGGCGTTGAACATCCTCGCCCAGGCGCTGGAGCCTGCTCAGTATTACACCCGCAATCATCTCAAGTTCCAGGCCGGGAACTACGATCTGTTTGAGCCGCTGAACCGCCTGGCGGATGCCCTGGCGCCGGAAAGCAACACCGTGCGGCAGATGAACCGCTGGGCCGAGCGGCTGGTAAGCGATGCGGAAGAGAGTGAAAGCGCGGAGGCGCTGCGTCATCTGTTTACCCGCTGGCAGAGCAATACTCCGGACGCGCTGGCGCTGGCCGAAAGCAGCTATCAGTTAAAAACGATGAAGCCGGTGATTCAGACGGTGGATAAACTGGCGGCAATTGGGCTGCGCTTAACCGATCTGGTGGCGCGTCAGGGGACGCTGGATGATACCGAGATTGCGTCGATTCAAAGCGAGCTGGATAAGGCGGCGCAGATTCAGGATGAAGTGGTGATTGCAGCGGTTTACCCGCTGGAGAAACTGCTGCGCGCGACGCGCAATCAGTAAAAAATGCCCGGTGGCGCTACGCTTACCGGGCCTACAAAATCCGTACGGTTCCGTTTGTCGGACAAACAAACCGCACCAACCCGTAGGCCGGGTAAGGCGAAGCCGCCACCCGGCAAACAGACCGCACAAGCCTGTTTGCCGGACATCAGGACACCTTACTTCTTCAGGGTCCACGCCATCTGCCAGTGGGAACCTACGCCCGGTTCGAACTGGTTAGCGCCGGCTGCGTACTGCACGCAGTAACCGTTGTATGGCGCCTGCTTACACTGGTACGTTTTGCCATTTTTTGGCTGCAGCACCACGGTACCCGCTTTGTAGGAAGCGATGTTCTGTGGGAAGGTGAACTCGTAGTTACCCGCTGCACCGTTGTCGGTGTTTGACGCTTCGCCTTCCAGCATCATGTCAATCACGTCCTGCGCGAACAGTACGCCATCTTTGTTGGTCGCGAAGTATTTCAGCATGTGGTGACCTGGGGTCACGTCAGTCAGGGTCATGGTAACGTCCTGGTTGGCGTTATTCATGTCCTGCTTCACATAGCCTTTTTCAGCACCGGCGTGGTTCATCACACGCGCTTCCAGGTTTACATCACCCTGGGTGTTGACGTGGAAGGTTACGGTTGCTGCGCCATCTTTGATTTTGCTGAACTGCACGTTAGACACAGCGATATCTTCGCTGGCCTGAGTCTGCTGCTCTTCATAAGAGACCGCGACAGATTTCAGGGTGCTGCCGTCTTTCACGTAGACGTTGTTCGCGCCGTGAACCGGGTTAACCACACCGCTTTCATCTTTCATACCGACGCGCACATCGCTGTGAGCCGCGTTGATCGCCTGTGCCAGGTCGAATGACCACTGGCTTGCCTGGCCCTGAGACGCAGAGGAGACAGTCAGTTCGGTGCGCAGGGAAGTGACTTCGCCGTTCGCATCGAAGAAGCGAGCGATAACTTTGTCGCCTGCGTTGATGTTGTTACCAGAGATCTGGCCATCCAGCGTTTTGGTCCACTCGGAAACTACTGCGGGGGTTTCGTCTGGGGTGACGTTGCCGCCGTTACCGAAATCAACGTCGATCGCCTGGTAGAAGCTATTAGTGGTATCGGCAATTTCCCATACCGCGTAAATAACCTGGTAGCCAGTACGCTCTGGAACATTACAATTCATTTCCTGGCGAACAGCAGGTGCCTGGCCATTACCATTCACCGTACAGAATGGGGTGGATTCAAATTGATCGCGGGTCAGCGGTTTATTTGGATTCCAGTCTTGCTTAGTAATATACCAGCGCCAGTTAGACGTTTTATGTGGCGCGGTGTGATACCAGGTAAAAGTATTTTTACCTGCGGTAATAGGTGTTTTAGTCCAGGCGTTCAGGCTCTGGCGATCCAGCTGAGAATACTGGGAAATACCGGCGCTGGCCAGCTGTCCATCCGGTGGCAGTGCGCCAGTCGGGAAGCCGGAGGTGCGTTCTACGCTCTGTGGTTCCCACTGTACGGAACCGCAATCAATATTTTTACCGAGCTTACACATATAAGCGCGGCTGGCTGGAGATTCTACATAACCATGAGCTAAAGCCGAGGAAGCAACCGTGAGTGTGGCAAGTGCCAGTGCAATTTTAGACAGTTTCATTTTTTATTCCATTAAAAGGGATTAATGCTTTTTGGGCACGGCTAGTGTCGTCCGGAATAAAAAATTAGTCATTTCAAGCTGCGATGAAAAAGAATAATGAAAATGCTTGAAGGTTATTTCGCTCTGTGTATTCAGGAAATAAAAAAGGCAGCTCAGGCTGCCTTTTGCATATCAAAATCAACTATTAGCGACGCACGGCAATCGCTTCAATTTCGATTTTCACGTCTTTTGGCAGACGCGCCACTTCCACGCAGGAGCGCGCCGGGAAGCCCGCATTGTGCTCGGTGAAGAAAGCTTCGTAGGTGGCGTTAACGGTGGCGAAGTCGTTGAGATCTTTCACGAATACCGTTGTTTTAACGATATCGCCCACTTTCAGGCCAGCGGATTCGACGATCGCTTTGACGTTTTCCAGCGACTGACGCGCCTGCGCAGAGACGTCTTCCGGCACGTCACCGGTTTTTGGGTTCACCGGGATCTGGCCGGAGGTGATGATCATGCTGCCAAGATCAACGCCCTGAACGTATGGGCCGATAGCTGCAGGTGCATTTTCCGTCGCGAGTACTTTGGTCATGATTTCTCCTGAATAACAGCGTTATGAATATGCCTGCCATTATAGAGAGGCAGGCATGCATTACCACTGCGATTAGTTGGCCAGCACCACATTATGGGAAAACTCTTTTTCGCAGTATTTACATTTGAGTGCGATGTCATTGGCGCGTTTTTTCACTGCAAAACTGGAGTTTACCGGCTCAGCATGGCTGATACAGTTGCTGTTCGGGCACACCAGCACGCCGTTAATGCGGTCCGGCAGGCTCGGACGGGATTTACCCACCACTTCGTAGTCGTCGATGCGGTTCACGGTGGCGTCCGGCGCGTACAGGGAGAGCTGGTTAACCTGCTCGTCGGTCAGGAAGGTGTTCTCAATTTTGATCAGATCCTTGCGGCCCATCTCGCCGGAAGGCAGGTTCAGGCCGATGGTGATGCGCTGGTCGGTTTCGGTCAGTTTGAACAGGGTCAGCAGCTTAAAGCCCACCTGCGCAGGGATATGGTCAATTACGGTGCCACGTTTGATGGCTTCGACCTGGAGTTTGTTATCGTGTGTCATGGTCATTTCCCCTTACAGAGCTAAGTCGCGATTCAGAACCAGTGCCAGTAACGCCTGGCGAGCGAAGATGCCGTTCCCGGCCTGCTGGAAGTACCAGGCGTGCGGGGTCTTATCTACATCGGTAGTGATCTCATCGATACGCGGCAGCGGGTGCAGCACCTTCATGTTGCTGCGCGCGCCTTCGAGGTCGCTGGCACGCAGAACGAACTGTGCCTTGACGTTGGCGTACTCCGAGGGATCCAGACGCTCCTTCTGCACGCGGGTCATATAGAGAATATCCACCTCGGCCATCATCTCTTCGATGCTGGCGTGCAGGCTCCACTGGATGCCTTTCTCATCGAGCATATCGAGGATGTACTGCGGCATCGCCAGCGCGTCCGGGGCGACAAAGTAGAAGCGGTTGCCGTTGAACTTCGCCAGCGCCTGGGTCAGGGAGTGGACGGTGCGGCCATATTTCAGGTCGCCGACCATGGCGATGTTCAGGTTCTCCAGGCGGCCCTGGGTCTCCTGAATGGTAAACAGATCCAGCAGGGTCTGGGTCGGGTGCTGGTTCGCTCCGTCCCCGGCGTTCAGCACGGGAATGCCGCCTGAGAACTCGGTCGCCAGACGCGCGGCGCCCTCCTGCGGGTGACGCATCACGATGGCGTCGACGTAGGTGCTGATCACCGAGATGGTGTCCGCCAGAGTCTCGCCTTTTTTGCCCAGCGAGGTGTTGCTGCTGTCGGAGAAGCCCACCACGCTGGCGCCCAGACGGTGGATGGAGGTCTCGAACGACAGGCGGGTACGGGTGGAGGCTTCAAAGAAGCAGCTGGCGATCACCTTGTGCTTCAGCAGCTCGGGTTGTGGATTGGCCTTCAGTTTTGCCGCGGTTGCCAGAACCAGCTCCAGCTCTTCACGGCTGAGGTCGTTGATGGAAATGATGTGTTTTTGATAAAGCGGATTCATTTTTATCTCCTGACGCCGGGCAAAAAAAAGCCCCTCAAATGAGGGGCTTCTGGAATAGGGGGTGCAACGGGAAGAAAAACGGCAGGCCAGCGTCTGTTTTAAGACGCGCTACGGCACTCTGTCGACCATGTTTGACCATGCTTCCTCCTGGCAAATTGTGGGGCATTATACGCAGCCTGAATCGCGGATCAAGCGAATAATGCACACTTTAAGCAACGTAAAGGTTTCCGCGTGCATGGTTATGCGCAAGAGCAAATCCCGGACAAAAAGGGGTGGTATGGCAGCTGAATTTCTCGTATAAAAGTTGAAAATGAAACGATGTTTTATATTGAGGATTTCACCATGATCGTAGGCAACATTCACAACCTCCAGTCCTGGCTGCCGCAGGAGCTGCGTCAGGCGATTGAACACGTTAAAGCGCATGTATCAGACGCGACCCCAACCGGTAAGCACGATATCGACGGCAACAATCTGTTCTTCCTGGTTTCTGAGGACATGACCCAGCCGTTCGAAGAGCGTCGCGCGGAGTATCACGCCCGTTATCTGGACATCCAGATCGTGCTGAAAGGCCAGGAAGGGATGACCTTCAGCACCCTGCCAAACGGCACGCCGGACACCGACTGGCTGGCGGATAAAGATATCGCGTTTCTGCCGAGCGGCGAGCAGGAGAAAACCGTGGTGCTGAGTGAAGGCGACTTCGTAGTGTTTTACCCGGGCGAAGTCCACAAACCGCTGTGCGCGGTGGGTAATCCGGCGCAGGTGCGCAAGGTGGTAGTTAAGATGCTGGTGGGGTAATACCTTCCCCCTCACCCTAACCCTCTCCCCGGAGGGGAGAGGGGACTGCACGGTGCGGTCTTTTCCCCCTCGCCCCTTTGGGGAGAGGGCCGGGGTGAGGGGAAATAATTGTGATCCAGCTTAAATTTCCCGCACTCCCTGTTCTCCTCTCATTTACCTGCGCTTTTTCTGCGTCATAGTATGATCGTTAAATAAACGAACACTGTTCTATAATGTAGAACAAAATGAATCAGCAAGGAGATCGCATGCCGCAGACTCAACAGTTCTCGGGGATTATTCCCCCCGTCTCCACTATCTTTAGCGCCGACGGTGCCCTGGATAAAGCCGGTACCGCCGCGTTAATCGACAGCATGATCGACGCCGGCGTCAATGGCCTGTTCTTTCTCGGCAGCGGGGGCGAGTTTTCCCAGCTCAACACCGACGAGCGTAAAGCCATTGCCGAATTCGCGATTGCCCATGTGGATCGCCGCGTACCGGTGCTGATCGGCACCGGCGGCACCAACGCCCGGGAAACCATCGAGCTCAGCCAGCACGCCCAAAACGCGGGTGCGGACGGCATCGTGGTGATCAACCCCTACTACTGGAAAGTGTCGGAAGCGAACCTGATCCGCTACTTCGAACAGGTAGCCGACAGCGTCACCCTGCCGGTGATCCTCTATAACTTCCCGGCGCTGACCGGGCAGGATCTGACCGCGGCGCTGGTGAAAACCCTGGTGGACTCCCGCCGCAATATCGTCGGGATTAAAGACACCATTGATTCCGTGGCCCATCTGCGCAGCATGATCCTCACCGTTAAAGCGGCGCACCCGCACTTTGTGGTGCTGTGCGGCTATGACGATCACCTGTTCAATACCCTGCTGCTGGGCGGCGACGGGGCGATCTCAGCCAGCGGTAACTTTGCCCCGCAGATCTCCGTGAATCTGCTGCAGGCCTTCCGCGACGGCGACCTGGCGCAGGCGGCGCACTATCATCAGACCATGCTGCAAATCCCGCAGATGTATCAGCTGGATGCCCCGTTTGTGAACGTGATTAAAGAGGCGATTGCGCTCTGCGTGCGTCCGGTCTCTACCCATGTGCTGCCGCCTGCCGGGCCGCTGGATGAACCGCGCAAGGCGCAGCTGAAAGCGCTGCTGCAACAGCTCAAGCTCTGCTGAACCGGAAGGTCACGATGTCGATAGAAACGATTTTTACCCCGCAGGATGATGCCTTCTATTCGGTGATCACTCACGCCGCCGGGCCACAGGGGGCGCTGCCCCTGACCCCGCAGATGCTGATGGAATCCCCGAGCGGCAACCTGTTTGGTATGACCCAGAACGCCGGGATGGGCTGGGATGCCAATAAGCTCACCGGCAAAGAGGTGCTGATTATCGGTACCCAGGGCGGGATCCGCGCGGGCGATGGCCGCCCGGTGGCGCTGGGCTATCACACCGGACACTGGGAGATTGGCCTGCAGATGCAGGCTGCGGCAAAAGAGATCACCCGTAACGGCGGGATCCCCTTTGCGGCGTTTGTCAGCGACCCGTGCGACGGCCGCTCCCAGGGCACGCACGGCATGTTTGACTCCCTGCCGTACCGCAACGATGCGGCCATCGTCTTTCGCCGTCTTATCCGCTCCCTGCCCACGCGCCGGGCGGTGATTGGCGTCGCCACCTGCGACAAAGGCCTGCCCGCCACCATGATTGCGCTGGCAGCGATGCACAACCTGCCGACCATTCTGGTGCCGGGCGGCGCCACGCTGCCGCCAACTTTCGGCGAGGATGCCGGGAAGGTCCAGACCATCGGGGCGCGTTACGCCAACCATGAACTCTCCTTGCAGGAGGCCGCCGAGCTGGGCTGCCGGGCCTGCGCCTCCCCAGGCGGTGGCTGCCAGTTCCTCGGCACCGCAGGCACTTCCCAGGTGGTGGCCGAAGCCTTAGGCCTGGCGCTGCCGCATTCCGCGCTGGCTCCGTCGGGGCAGGACGTATGGCTGGAGATTTCCCGCCAGTCCGCGCGGGCGGTCTTTGACCTGGATAACCGCGGCATTACCACCCGCGATATCCTCACCGACAAAGCCATTGAGAACGCGATGGTGATCCATGCCGCATTCGGCGGCTCCACCAATCTGCTGCTGCACATCCCGGCCATCGCCCATGCGGCGGGCTGCACTATCCCGGACGTCGAGCACTGGACGCGCATCAACCGCAAGGTGCCGCGGCTGGTGAGCGTATTGCCCAACGGGCCGGATTATCATCCAACGGTGCGGGCGTTCCTTGCGGGCGGCGTGCCGGAGGTGATGCTCCATCTGCGCGACCTCGGTCTGCTGCATCTGGATGCCATGACCGTTACCGGCCAGACGGTAGGGGAGAACCTCGACTGGTGGCAGGCCTCCGAGCGGCGGGAGCGCTTCCGCCAGTGCCTGCGGGAGCAGGACGGCGTGGAGCCAGACGACGTGATCCTGCCCCCGGACCGCGCCAAAGCCCGCGGGCTCACCTCCACGGTGGCCTTCCCGGTGGGCAACATCGCCCCGGAAGGATCGGTGATCAAGGCCACGGCGATCGACCCGTCGGTAGTGGGTGAAGATGGCGTTTACCGCCATACCGGCCGGGCGAAGGTGTTTGTCTCGGAAGCCCGGGCGATCAAGGCGATTAAAAGCGGCGAGATCGAGCAGGGCGATATCATGGTGGTGATCGGCGGCGGGCCATCCGGCACCGGGATGGAAGAGACCTACCAGCTGACCTCGGCGCTCAAGCATGTCTCCTGGGGTAAAACCGTATCGCTGATCACCGATGCCCGCTTCTCGGGTGTCTCCACCGGGGCCTGTTTTGGCCATGTCGCCCCCGAAGCGCTGGCGGGTGGGCCGATTGGTAAACTGCGTGATAACGACATCATCGAGATCGCGGTGGATCGCCTCTTCCTGACCGGCAGCGTCAACTTTATCGGCACACCACTGGCACCGCTCACCCCGGAAGCGGGGGCGATGGAGCTGGCGCGTCGTCAGCCACACCCGGAACTGCACGCCCATGACTTTTTACCCGACGATACCCGCCTGTGGGCAGCATTACAGTCGGTAAGCGGCGGGACCTGGAAAGGCTGTATTTACGATACCGATAAAATTATCGAGGTAATTAACGCCGGTAAAAAAGCGCTCGGACTGTAATTATATTTTTAACCGTTTTAGCCTGCGGGAAATATCCCGCGGGCTGTTTTCGTTTGTTTTTATTTATCATTTAAAACAATAGGTTGATATATATCGCGTGGCATCACAAAAGCAAAATTACATAATTCAGAAACAAGATATGACCATTGCTGGTTAATTGAACAGCTTATTACACTCCATTAACACGATGTTGTAATTCAGCACACGAAATAAGGGTGTATATCTTATGATGCAATTAACCATGAAAGATAAAATTGGCTACGGGCTGGGTGACACCGCCTGCGGCTTTGTCTGGCAGGCGACCATGTTCCTGCTGGCCTATTTCTATACCGATGTGTTTGGCCTCTCCGCGGGCATCATGGGGACGCTGTTTTTAGTCTCCCGCGTGCTGGATGCGGTGACCGACCCGCTGATGGGGCTGCTGGTGGACCGCACCCGCACCCGTCACGGCCAGTTCCGCCCGTTCCTGCTGTGGGGGGCGATCCCGTTTGGCATCGTCTGTATGCTGACCTTCTACACCCCGGATTTCTCCGCCAACGGCAAAATTATCTACGCCTGCGTCACCTACATCCTGCTGACCCTGGTCTACACCTTCGTGAACGTGCCCTATTGCGCCATGCCAGGGGTGATCACCGCCGATCCGAAAGAGCGTCATGCCCTGCAGTCGTGGCGCTTCTTCCTCGCCGCGGCGTGGTGCTGCTGTACGTCTGCTTCTTCACCACCAAAGAGCGCTACACCTTTGAGGTGCAGCCGGGATCGTCGGTAGCAAAAGATCTCAAACTGCTGCTCGGCAACAGCCAGTGGCGGATCATGTGCGCCTTCAAGATGATGGCCACCTGTTCCAACGTGGTGCGCGGCGGGGCGACGCTCTACTTCGTGAAATATGTGATGGACCATCCGGAGATGGCGACCCAGTTCCTGCTGTACGGCAGCATCGCCACCATGTTTGGCTCGCTCTGCTCCTCCCGCCTGCTGGGGCGTTTCGACCGGGTGAAGGCCTTCAAGTGGATTATCGTTATCTACTCCCTGATCAGCCTGCTGATTTTCTTCACCCCGGCCGAACATATGGCCCTGATTTTTGCCCTCAACATTCTGTTCCTGTTTGTCTTTAACACCACCACGCCGCTGCAGTGGCTGATGGCCTCCGACGTGGTGGATTACGAAGAGAGCCGCAGCGGCCGCCGTCTCGACGGGCTGGTGTTCTCGACCTACCTGTTCAGCCTGAAGATTGGCCTGGCGATTGGTGGCGCGGTGGTGGGCTGGATCCTGGCGTACGTCAACTACTCCGCCGGTAACAGCGTCCAGCCGGTTGAGGTGTTAACCACCATCAAAATTCTGTTCTGCGTGGTGCCGGTGGTGCTCTACGTGGGCATGTTTACCATGCTGTCGTTCTATAAGCTCTCGGATGCGCGAGTGGAGGCCATCAGCCAGCAGTTACTCAAGCATCGCGCGGCGCAGGGCGAGGCGATCCCCGACGCGGCGACGGCACCATCTCATTAAGGAGGAGGCACTATGTACACCATTACCAACCCGATTCTGACCGGCTTCAACCCGGACCCGTCGATGTGCCGTCAGGGCGAGGATTACTACATTGCCACCTCGACCTTTGAGTGGTTCCCGGGGGTGCGGATTTACCACTCCCGCGACCTGAAAAACTGGCGGCTGGTGAGCACCCCGCTGGATCGCGTGTCGATGCTGGATATGAAGGGCAACCCCGATTCCGGCGGCATCTGGGCGCCATGCCTGAGCTACGCCGACGGGCAGTTCTGGCTGCTCTACACCGATGTGAAAATTGTCGATTCGCCGTGGAAAAACGGGCGTAACTTCCTGGTGACCGCCCCCTCCATCGAAGGCCCGTGGAGCGAGCCGATCCCGATGGGCAACGGCGGGTTCGATCCCTCCCTGTTCCACGACGACGATGGCCGCAAATACTACATCTACCGCCCGTGGGGGCCGCGTCATCACAGCAACCCGCATAACACCATCGTGATGCAGGAGTTTGATCCGCAGACCCGCACCCTGTCGCCTGAGCGTAAAACCCTCTTCACCGGCACGCCGCTGTGCTACACCGAAGGGGCGCATATTTACCGCAAGGACGGCTGGTACTATCTGCTGGTCGCCGAAGGGGGCACCAGCTACGAGCACGCGGTGGTGGTGCTGCGGGCAAAAACGCTGGACGGCCCGTACGAGCTGCACCCGGAGGTGACGATGATGACCAGCTGGCATCTGCCGGAGAACCCGCTGCAAAAAAGCGGGCACGGCTCGCTGCTCCAGACCCACACCGGGGAGTGGTATATGGCCTGGCTCACCAGCCGCCCGCAGCGTCTGCCGGGCATTCCGCTGCTGGCCTCCGGTGGGCGCGGATATTGCTCCCTGGGGCGTGAGACAGGGATCGCACGCATCGAGTGGCGCGACGGCTGGCCGTACGTGGAAGGGGGTAAACACGCCCAGCTGACGGTGCCGGGCCCGCAGATGACCGAGAGTCCGGGCGCGGTGCAGCCCGACTGGCGGGATGATTTCGACGGCGAGCGCCTCGATCCGGAGTTACAGACCCTGCGCATTCCGTTCGACGATAGCCTCGGCTCCCTGCGGGCGCGTAAAGGCTTTTTACGCCTGTACGGCAACGACTCCCTCAACTCGACCTTCACCCAGTCCACCGTGGCGCGCCGCTGGCAGCACTTTGCCTTCCGCGCGGAAACGCGGATGGAGTTCGCCCCGCGTCACTTCCAGCAGAGCGCGGGCCTGACCTGCTACTACAACAGCAAAAACTGGAGCTACTGCTTTGTCGATTTCGAGGAGGGGCAGGGCAGAACCATCAAGGTTATCCAGCTTGACCACAACGTGCCGTCGTGGCCGCTGCACGAGCAGCCTATTCCGGTGCCGGAGAGCGCAAAGAGCATCTGGCTGCGCGTGGAAGTGGATAAACTGGTCTATCGCTACAGTTACTCCTTTGACGGGGAGCAGTGGCACACCGTGCCCGTCACGTATGAGGCGTGGAAACTGTCGGATGATTATATCGGCGGGCGCGGCTTCTTCACCGGCGCCTTTGTGGGGCTGCACTGCGAGGACATCAGCGGTGACGGCTGCCACGCTGATTTTGATTACTTCACCTACGAGCCGGTATAACGGCTCAGGCCGGGTAGCCCAGGGCGCGTGAGAGCTGGCGCCCGGCCTCCTGCAACTGCTCGCGGAAGTGGGTCAGTTCAGCATCATCAACACGCGAGGTCAGGGTCGACAGGCTAAGGGCGGCGATCACCCGGGATTCGTGGTTGCGCACCGGGACCGACACGCAGCGCACCCCCTGCTCGTTCTCTTCGCTGTCGAGGGCATAACCCTGCTCGCGGGTTTGCGCCAGCGCGGCCAGCAGCGCCTCGCGTGAGGCCAGGGTCGCGGGAGTAAAGGTGGTGTACTGATAACCCTCCAGCAGGGTGTTCAGCTCGGCGTCGCTCAGCCAGGCGATCAACACCTTGCCGATGGCGGTGGCGTGCACCGGCAGGCGACGGCCTATGCGCGAGTAGGCGATGGCCGCCAGCTTGCCTTCAATCTTCTCGATATAGACCCCTTCGCGCCCGTCCAGAATGCCCAGATGGGTGGTCTGGCCGGTGCGCTCCGACAGCTCTGTCAGCCAGTGCTTCGCCTTCTGGCGAATATCCATGGTGCTCACCACAAAGTGACCGCGCTCGACCAGCTTCATGCCTGGGCGGTATTTGCCGTTCTCCGGATTCTGATCGATATAGCCGTGCAGCTGCAGGGTTTTGAGAAGCGAGTGGATTGTGCTCTTGCTCAGGCCCATCTGTTTACTGATGTCGGTGATTTTGAGTTCCGTCGCCTGCTCGTTAAACAGATCGAGGATCTGCAAGGCACGTTCAACAGATTGAATAATAGGCATAAGATCGGCACATCCGCGCTGGAATTAAGGCCAAAACCTACCCTGTTTGCGCTGAAAAATCAATCGACCCGGCAGGCGCGGCCCCGGCTGATCGCAATAACGGCCCTGATGAGCATGGCTGTAAAATTTGACTTAAGTCATATCTGATGCTTATGGATTGCAATTAAAAAGATAGGCTGTGCCTATTACTCATAGGGTAATTGTTCTTTTACACTCATTAACCGTATGGCTTTCCGCATTTTGCATGGCTCGTTTAAAAGGTATTTTATGACTGCTTCGAAAACATGGATCTCTTTGGGTACAATTGCCAGTCCGGCTACTGGAACGTTATTTTCCAAAATTCTTACTCAGCACAATCATAAATATATTCTGTGGTATAACGGCGAGCAGCTATTTAAACCCGGCGACAAAATAGAGGTGTGTTACAACCGTCTATTCGTCAATGACGAGCTATGCGATATCAATATCTTGCAGATCGACAAATACAGTCCCACCCTGTGGCGCGTGATGCACAACATGTCCAGCTGCCCCGGCCATCGCGAGCCTGACAGTACGACGTGCACTGCTACGGCAAAATGTATTTTTAAAAAGTGCCCCTACGGCAAGACGCGGGTCGCGGCAAATAATTAATATCCCGAGTGGATAATATAAATATCAGGAGGGCGACAACCCTCCCGTGATTTTAAACGCAGAGATTATTCACCCAGCGTGGCGACCATCACCGCTTTAATGGTGTGCATCCGGTTCTCAGCCTGATCAAATACAATACTCGCCGCCGACTCAAATACCTCGTCCGTCACTTCCATCCCGCCGTGCAGATCGAACTCCTTCGCCATCTGCTGACCCAGGGTGGTCTGGTCATCGTGGAACGCCGGCAGACAGTGCAGGAACTTCACGTCCGGGTTACCGGTAAGCGCCATCATCTGGCTGTTCACCTGGTAGCCGCGCAGCAGCGCAATCCGCTCCGCCCACTTCTCTTTGGCTTCGCCCATCGACACCCACACGTCGGTATAGATAAAGTCCGCGCCCTTCACCCCCGTGGCGACATCTTCGGTCAGGGTGATTTTGCCGCCGTTCTTCTCTGCCAGGGCGCTGCACTCCGCCACCAGGCTCTCTTCCGGCCAGCAGGCTTTCGGGGCCGCCAGACGCAGATCCAGCCCGGTGAGCGCCGCCGCTTCCAGCATCGAGTTACCCATGTTGTTACGCGCGTCGCCGGTATAGACCAGCACCATCTCGTTAAACGCCTTACCCGGGAGATGCTCCTGCATGGTGAGCAGGTCGGCTAACAGCTGGGTCGGATGGAACTCGTTGGTCAGCCCGTTCCACACCGGCACGCCGGCAAATTCCGCCAGGGTTTCGACAACAATCTGGCCATGACCGCGATACTGAATGCCGTCGTACATCCGCCCCAGCACGCGGGCGGTATCCTTAATTGATTCTTTATGCCCAATCTGGCTGCCGCTCGGCCCCAGATAAGTTACGCGTGCGCCCTGGTCAAATGCGGCAACTTCGAAAGAGCATCGGGTGCGGGTTGAGTCTTTTTCGAAGATGAGCGCGATATTTTTTCCAGTAAGCTTCTGTACTTCAATCCCTTTTTTCTTATCGGACTTCAGCTGTGCCGACAGGGCAAGCAGGGAGTTGAGCTGTGCAGGGGTAAAATCGAGCAATTTCAGGAAGTGTTTTTTATACAGTTCAGACATTTTATCCTCACATGGCAAAGGCCACTTTTTGAATTAAAATTCAATTTATATGTATCAATATGCAGTTGCAACCCTGTTTCACAAATCTTTCTTACAAAGGTGGAGGCAAACACATCCGTGTGTGAAAATAGAAGTATCTGCCGCACTTTAAAGAGGAACGAGCCATGGCAAACCCAGAACTGCTGGAAGAACAGCGCGAAGAGACGCGACTGATTATTGAAGAACTGCTGGAAGACGGCAGCGATCCGGATGCGCTGTACACCATCGAGCACCATTTCTCTGCGGATGATTTCGAAGCGCTGGAAAAGCTGGCGGTTGAAGCGTTCCGTCTGGGTTACGAAGTGACAGAGCCAGAAGAGCTGGAAGTGGAAGAGGGCGACACCGTCATCTGCTGCGACATCCTGAGCGAAGGCGCGCTGAAGGCAGAGCTGATCGACGCCCAGGTTGAACAGCTGATGGACCTGGCTGAACGTTTTGAAGTGGAATACGACGGCTGGGGCACCTACTTCGAAGATCCGAACGGCGAAGAGGGTGACGAAGAAGACGACGAAGATTTCGACGAAGACGATAACGGCGTGCGTCACTAAGTATGATTTGCGGCAGCTTCGGCTGCCGCTACTTTAAGGCAGAAAATGGATTACCCGCAGATACTCGCCCCTGTTCTCAACTTCCTCCAGTGCCCGACCCCGCAAGCATGGATTGATAAAGCCCGCGACCCGGCCAACCTGCCGCTGCTGCTCACCGACCATATGGTGTGCGAACTTAAAGCCGCCCAGACCGCGCTATTATTAGTGCGAAAATACGTTGCCGACGAGAGCGGTGCCGACGCCCTGCTCGAGTGGCTCAAGCCCTATGAAGCCTTTACCTTCCGTGAAGGCCCGGAACCGGATTTTGTCGCCCTGCATAAGCAGATTGGCAAAAGCGTGATGCCGAAGACCAACGACCCCTGGGGCCAGGCGCTTATCGACAGCATGGTGCTGCTGATTAAAGAGGAGCTGCACCACTTCTGGCAGGTGCGCGAGGCGATGCTCTCCCGCAACATCCCCTATGTCAAAATCACCGCCAGCCGCTACGCCAAAGGGATGCTGTCCGCCGTGCGCACCCACGAGCCGCTGACGCTGATCGACAAGCTGATCTGCGGCGCCTACATCGAAGCGCGCTCCTGCGAACGCTTCGCCGCGCTGGCCCCGTTCCTCGACGAGGAGTTGCAGAAGTTTTATTTATCCTTACTGCGCTCCGAGGCGCGGCATTATCAGGACTATCTGACGCTTGCCCAACAGGTCAGCGATGACGATATCTCTCCCCGCATACAGCTTTTTGGCGAAATTGAAGCCACACTGATCTCATCACCGGACAATACGTTTCGCTTCCATAGCGGCGTGCCGGTGTAAACCGGCATAGCTAAAGGAACAAGGATGCGTAACGATGAGAAGAGCGTGGACTCGTATAGCAGTGGTAGCGGTTATCTCCGCAGCAGTGGCCTTCTGGGTTTATTACGACAAGCAGCGCCTGCAGAACACCCCCGAACATCGACTTGATACCGTTCTCAACGCCATGCCCTCCTGGCAGGTGCTGAAAGAGCAGGACCCCCGGTTTGTGACACGCATCCGTGAGCAGATCCTCACCATGCAGAAAGCGGGGGAGTCTGAGCAGGAGATCATCGACGTGGTCCAGCCGCAGATCCTCGCGCTGCAGATGTCTCGCCTGCAATATGCCCCCGACGCGAATGCGGTGGCCTGGATGACCATCAACATGGAGCAGACCGCCGCCATTCAGAAGGTGAGTGACGACGCCTGTTTCCGCTTCTTATTCCCGGCCGTGAAGGGGGGCGTCAACCCGATGCGTGTGCTGGATAAGCCGATGATGCAGCGCCGCCTGCAGGCCGACGCCGAGATGATGCGCGCGGGCTGGGGTAAAGATCGCCACACCGTTACCCCGGAGGAACATGCTGCCGCGGTGGATGATGTGCGGCCGATTATGCAGGAACTCGCCAGCCAGTACGGGGTGGCGATCCAGCTGCTGGTAATGCCGGAGAACGCAGTGGGCAAAGAGAAGCTCACCTGCGAGTTGGTGCAGGCGATGTGGGCCAAGGTGCTTGCGCTGCCGGAGCAGAAGGCGGCGAGGGTGATTCGGCTGGCGGTTACGGAACTGGATTGATAGGGGCGCTGGTTTTTTGGGCACTTAGCGCGGTTTAGCGCGTCGCCGCTTGCATGGCGGCGCGCGACAGGTATAATCCACAACGTTTCCGCATCCCCTTCAGTGCCGAAGTGGCGAAATCGGTAGACGCAGTTGATTCAAAATCAACCGTAGAAATACGTGCCGGTTCGAGTCCGGCCTTCGGCACCAAAAGATGCAAAAATTAAGTCGCTTAAGGGCGGCTTTTTTTGTGTCTGAGATGTGTTGTCATTAAGGTATCTTGCGCTTTTTCAGTCCACCTATTTCAGCTTATTCAATTTAAATTATTTGTTAATACTGATATATAATATCTCCATAATTTTTTTAAATTGTTATTATAGTTGCCAGTTAATTATTTTTTATGCTCAAGAAATACATAAGCGCAATAGATTTATAACTTCTTATTATAATAATTAACATTTAAAGGCATAATTAAGATATAATTTTCTGGGATTAAATGGTTTTTGCATAATTTTTTATGTGTATCTTGCAGAGAGTTTTCAGCCCTTTATGACTTACTTCTCAGTAAATGAATTAGTTAAATGTTATATTCGCAAAAGGTAGGTAAATGATTTTAATAGTTTAAGTTAGCTCTTTCATCTGTTGGATTCATATTAAATAGTTTGCGGGCTGTGTAATGATGGATTTTATCAGCTAGTGTGATAATTTGGCGATATTTATATTTTATTATTTTTTTTCGTTTTAAAATACATAATTGAAAATCTCAGACTGAGATGTAGAGGAAGGAAAAATGAAAAAATGGACTATCGAAGAAGACTGTAAATTACTCACTCTAACACGCCAACATTTTTCATCATTGCTCAAGCATAAACGGTTGAATGCTACGATGCCATTTAGCCAGCTACTTTACACAGCATTTAACTCACCTGATCGTGATGCCGCAGCATTGTTGTATCGACTCGAACAGGCAAAAATCCTGGCATTTGCTAGCCGTCCTGGAGGTGATCCCACTAAACAGCTGTTTCGCTGTCTGATAAACAATGATTTGGCGCTATACGATTACAGCCTCACCTTTCCCACTCTCAGAAAAGCATTGCATCCAGATACCGTTGCTGCAGCCCTAAACCACTTCACGATTAGCAATCCACACGAACCTCTATCCAATACTATCAATGAAATTGCAAAAGCCTTGCATCTTGCTCCCATGCAAGTGGAAAAGATTCTGCTCGAAAGTGGACAAATAACCATCAATAGTGACCTGCTCCCCGTTGATTAATACACCGCGATGTTAGTAATGTCTTCATAAGCCACATGAGGACATCCCCATGAAGAAGCGTTTTTCCGACGAACAGATCATCAGTATTCTCCGCGAGGCTGAAGCCGGAGTTTCTGCCCGTGAACTCTGCCGTAAGCACGCCATTTCCGACGCCACGTTTTATACCTGGCGTAAGAAGTATGGCGGCATGGAGGTGCCTGAGGTTAAGCGCCTGAAGTCGCTTGAGGAAGAGAACGCCAGACTCAAGAAGCTGCTCGCCGAGGCCATGCTGGATAAGGAGGCGCTTCAGGTGGCTCTTGGGCGAAAGTACTGACGACAGACCAGAAGCGCGAAGTCGTGGTGTTGATGTGTGATGCGACCGGTCTGTCGCAACGTCGTGCCTGCAGACTCACAGGTTTGTCCCTGTCGACCTGCCGCTATGACGCTCAGCGTCCGGCGGCTGATGCCCATTTATCAGGGCGCATTACTGAACTGGCACTGGAGCGCAGGCGTTTTGGCTACCGCCGCATATGGCAGTTACTGCGCCGTGAAGGGCTTCTGGTTAATCACAAGCGCGTGTACCGCCTTTATCATCTGAACGGGCTGGGCGTTAAACGCAGACGTCGTCGTAAAGGGCTGGCAACAGAACGTCTGCCGCTGCTCCGCCCGGAGGCGCCCAACCTGACCTGGTCGATGGATTTCGTCATGGATGCGCTGGCTACTGGTCGCAGGATCAAGTGCCTTACCTGCGTCGATGACTTCACAAAGGAATGCCTGACGGTCACTGTTGCCTTCGGGATTTCAGGCGTGCAGGTCACGCGTATTCTGGACAGCATTGCGCTGTTTCGCGGCTATCCGGCTACGATAAGAACCGATCAGGGCCCGGAGTTTACCTGCCGCGCGCTCGATCAGTGGGCCTTTGAGCATGGAGTGGAGCTGCGACTTATCCAGCCCGGCAAGCCGACGCAGAACGGATTTATTGAGAGTTTTAACGGACGCTTTCGCGATGAATGCCTGAATGAACACTGGTTCAGCGACGTCAATCATGCCAGGAAAACCATCAGCGAATGGCGTCAGGATTATAACGAATGTCGCCCGCACTCCACGCTGAATTATCAGACGCCGTCTGAATTTGCAGCGAGCTGGAGAAAGGGTAATTCTGAGAGTGAAGGATCCGACATTACTAACTGAGCCTTGTATCTAATCCTGGGGGCAGGTCACCAGGGGGGACCGGCTCACTCAAAGAATTGATGAGAACACCTGACAACCTGCTGAAATTACTTGAGCTGGCCTACAAGGCACTAGCGGAATGTAGCTGCAACCATGATACGCATAAAGATGGCTGCTACCGCTGTGTGTACGCTTACCGTGACCGTGGGCGTATGAAGTATGTGTCGAGAGATCAGGCGCGTCTTTTGCTTGCAAAAATCCTTAAGGCCAGCGCGTCGATACGGGCCATTGATTCCATCAAAAACATTTCACTAGATGCCATGATGGGAAGCGAACTGGAAAAACGGTTTATTCACTGCCTGCAAGATAACAAAAACCTTCTCGTGAGCCGAAGTTATGCCCATCAGAATGCAGGCTGGATTATTAATACCCGTACAGAACCAGCGATGAGCTGGCATCTCAAAGCACAGGTTGATTTAGGCGTTAAAGAAGGGATTGGTATCCTCAGCCGACCAGATTATGTGCTCTACCCCCTAATACAGTCAGAGAAGATAAAACCGGTAGCACTTTTCCTTGATGGTTTTGCATTCCATAAGGATAGCGTGTCGGATGATGTCCAAAAACGGCAGGCAATTAAAGACAGCGGGAATTTTTGGGTATGGACAGTGACCTGGGCAGACCTTCAAGAACAAGGACTCAAACATGTTCAGGATGTCATGGGGCTTGGGCATAACCCGGATATGAAACAGCCTAAGTTTTATAACCTGTTCCATGATACAAACTTTGCTACGCTAGAGGGTTCATTCAGGGAGAGAAACAGTTTCGCACTGCTACTTGATTATCTCTCTGATCCCGGTAATCAAACTCTGCTATGGCAGAAAATGGCCGCTGCCTATACCTGGGTGTGGCTGGATCCTAAAAAGTCGCAGGACACCGGAATCAAACAAAAGTACGCCTATGAAATGCAGGAGAACGCTCCTGCTTATCGGTTGAATGCACTTTTGCCTGCTGAACCGTTTGTATTTGGTGGTTTACTGGATAGCTGTAGTTCATCGCAACAGTTCATTGAGCTGGCAGCTGTTGTACCGCAACAAGCCATTAAGCAAAGCACAAGTATCGAACAAATGAGAAATTGGCTAAGGTTGCATATTTGCTTTGACGATCGCTATTCCCAAGATAATGGCTTTGAAGCTGGATTCAACGGTTTCTGGCGGATGGTGAATCTATTGCAGTTCTTGCCAGATATGACGTTTACCAGTCGTAAAGCGGTTAACTCGCCGCAAGAGTCTGGAACGGCAAAAATTGAGACGCCGGTAGTGGCAGAGATTCAGTCTGATGAGAGTTGGGCGGAGATAATTGAGTTTGATTTATTGAGTGCCGAAGAAATCGCTTTGCTTCAGTCATTATCACTACCTGCACCGACAGTCGGATATGAATTACAGAATGACGATGGCGAAATTATTGCGGAAGCCGACCTCGCCTGGCCGTTACAAAAGCAAGCCATGATTATCGATAATCAGGACTTTATTCCTTTATTCGAAAGTAAGGGTTGGCACGTTGCGTGCGGGCCTATTGACGAAAGTACATTGCAACATCTGTTCGGAGGTGACAAATGACGGTTCAAACGCCAATGGTGGCACTTTCTGATGGTTTTCTGGGGGCTTTTGCGCGGATTCCTAAAGCACAGCAAAAAAAGGTCCAGGAATTCATCTCCAAGTTCCGCCAGGATCCGACGAGTAATGGAATTAACTACGAAAAAATCCACGATGCGCGCAGCAATAACGTGCATTCCGTGCGTATTGATCAGACCTACCGGGGAATAGTCCTGAAACCCGAACAGGGGGATCTATATATGCTGATGTGGGTGGATAAGCACGACGAAGCTTATGACTGGGCACGGCGACATGATTGTGCAATTCACCCGGTTACTGGTGCGATTCAGGTGATTGATATCAGCTATATTAAACCCGCCTCCGAACCTGCTGTTGTTGATAAACCCAAACTCTTTACTGCTTACACGGCAGAACAGATCCTCGCGCTCGGTGTTCCTCCTGTGTTTATTGAGCAGGTAATGGCTCTTGTAGATACAGATGAGCTAAATCAGCTAGAAAGCGTGATGCCAGCAGAAGCCTGGGAACCCCTACACTGGCTGGCAGAAGGGCTGGAGTACCAGGAAGTGCTGGAAGAGTTTAACGATCATCATGATGAACCTGTTGATACCAACGACTTTATTGAGGCGATTGAGCGAAGTAAACGTCGCTTCCATGTCGTTGAAAATGAACAGGAGTTACTGCAAATGCTCAATGCGCCACTGGAAAAATGGCGTGTATTCCTGCACCCGAGCCAGCGAAAACTGGTGGAGTCTCCGGCAAATGGTCCGGTACGTGTATTAGGTGGTGCAGGTACGGGAAAAACAGTCGTTGCGATGCATCGTGCTCGTTGGTTATCCCAACGCCTGGCCGATAAACCGGGTAAGAAAATTCTGTTCACGACCTTCACCCGCAACTTGGCGGCTGATATTCGCGCCAACCTCCAGCGTTTGTGTAGTCGTGATGAAATGGCGCGTATTGAAGTTGTTAACATTGATGCCTGGATGAGTGAGCAGCTGAAACGCCATGGATATGATTTCCGCGTGGTGTATAACAACGATGAAGGGCGACGTAAATGCTGGAACTATGCCCTGCAGCAAGTCCCTACTGAAATGGGATTACCAGAGAACTTTTATTCAGAAGAGTGGCAACGTATTGTTCAGCCGAATGCTGTTTATAGCCGTGAAGAATATCTGAAGGTGAGCCGTATTGGTCGTGGCACAGCATTATCACGTATTCAGCGTGCGAAAATCTGGCCTGTATTCGAAGAGTTCCGGGCACAAATGGCGCGTGCCAAACTGCGAGAAATGGGGGATGCCATGCATGAGGCTATTATTCTGTTTAAAGAAAAACAGGTGCAATTGCCTTATAGCAGTATCGTAGTTGATGAGGCTCAGGATATAGGTGCACCGGCCTTTACCCTTCTTCGTAGCCTGGTCCCGGAGTCTCCTAACGATCTCTTTATCGTGGGTGATGGACATCAGCGTATTTACCGCAATAAAGTCGTGCTCGGTCAGTGTGGGATTAACGTTCGTGGGCGTCGTAGTAAGAAACTGAAGATTAACTACCGGACTACAGAAGAGACGCGACAGTTTGCTGTCGGGTTATTAACCGGAGTTAAGGTTGACAACCTGGATGGTGAAACTGATGCCAGCAACGATTATTTATCATTGCTTCACGGTGAAAAACCCATGATTACTCATGCTTCAGATTTTAAAGAAGAGGCTGAGACGCTTATCAAGCAAATTCAGGCACTGTTAGCCAATGATGTTCGTTCCCAGGATATCTGCATTACTTCCCGCACGAGGCATTCGAATGAGCGCTATGTATCAGCTCTGAATGAAGCGGGAATTGAAACTTTTAATTTAGGGAATGATAGTGGCGATAGTGATCAACGGGCTGGTGTTCGCATTGCAACGATGCACCGCATTAAAGGGCTAGAGTTCCAGTATGTGTTCCTTGCGGGTATCAACGATGGCGTTGTTCCGGAAGTAAAAGCAATAGCATCTGACGACCCTATTGAACAGCGCGATGCATTATTTAATGAACGAGCGTTGCTCCACGTGGCTGCAACCCGCGCGGTAAAAGGGCTGTTTGTTTCTTCGTACGGTGTGCCAAGTACGTTATTAACGGTTAAGTAATATTTTTTTGTAAGGGCCAGAAGGGCAAACTTTCCTGGCCTGCATATCAATAGTTTAAGTTAATTAGAACCTGCAGATATAGGTTCATAAAAATTAGTGGATGAGAAGCGATGTGAGGGACTGAAAAACATCAGTTGTATGTTGCCAGCTCAATACCAGCAAGATTGATGACATTACACTATCGTTGGGCTAAGCCCTTACTCAATATTGCATTCAACCAAATTTCATCCCTCTGCGGACGTTTATCCTGAGTCAGCCATAACTCAGCAATCTCAATCTTCTCTACCGCCCCCAATTGCACCCGCAACCCCTTCTCATCCATATCCGTAAACCACCGTCCATCAACCTCCCGCTCACCATCCCCATACTTAAACGACACGTACCATACCCCTCCAGGCTTAAGCGCATCCGCAAGTCTTCGCATCACCCCGGGCAACTCAACCGCCGGAACATGCAAAAGCGAAGCACAGCACCAAATCCCATCAAACTCTTCCTTCCAGTCCACATCCGCAAAGGTCATCAACTGAACCGGCAACCCAGTATGTTCCCGCGCCAGCTCAACCATCGCTGGCGACGCATCAAACGCCTCCACCTGATACCCCATCCCCAAAAACGCCTTCGCATCACGCCCGGAACCGCACCCCGCATCCAGCACCCGCGCCCCCGGGGCAAGATGTTTGGTAAAGGTCTCGTACAGTGAGGACATATCAACATTCACCGTCCCGTCGAAGAAGGTCTGCGCATTGTCCTGATAGTATTTAAGCGTCATTAAAATGTGGCCTCGCCTTCGGCTTTAGGTTCCCAGATATGGAACAGCCTCACTTTGGCAGCGTTCCAGTTATTTTCAAGAAAGTTTTTCCGCGCGGCAGGCTGGTTTCCGGTCTGCTGGACAATGGTTTCATGCAGCGGAAGTTTGCTCTGTATAAAGTACTCGTTGCGGGCATTTAATCGTTGCAGGAGTGTGCGTCCAGGCAGGCGCGCGAACTTCCCTTCAGCACCACGATTACAGCACTGGCAGGCCAACACCAGATTCCACACGCCATTGATATTGGCAACCTCATCGCGGGCGGCCCATGGGATAAAGTGGTCAACGTCGGCCAGGTCAGGATCGCCCGGGGTCAGGCTGATGGGTTTGAAGCAGTAGAAGCAACGTCCTTTCTGGTAGCCGTTTAAACTGTCGCGACAGCTGGTAATATTCACCCGGCGCGCGTTCACATGGCTGAATAGCAACTGATTATCTTCGTCGAACTCAACGCCAACAAGGTTGCGGGACACGCCCATCGCCCAGGCCTGCTCGACCAGGTTCCAGCGTGCAGTGGTTTCATAAGCCAGGTTCTGATACTGCTGACGCTCGCCCAGATGAAAGAAGTTATCCGTCAGGCGGATGCCGTTATTAGTTTTACGCTCATCGATGAAAAAGCGTTTCTCGATCTCACCGCCATTCACATTGTGAAAGGCATCAATCACGTTGGCAAAACCGCGCCGTACCGTAGTTTCAATCAGCTGGTTATGAGAAACCTCGTCGTTATTAAACTGCGCGCAGGTATCCAGAAACTGGCTGCGGCTCGAGGTGATCTGCTTCGGAGCATGTTTCAGGTGTTCGCAAAGATGGCGGCTGAACGGCACGGCGAGTTCGTCGAGGGTGATGATGTCGCTGCCCGTCTTATCAATCTCATACAGGGCATGGGCCAGTGCGAACTTGTAAGATGCGACGTTCTTTCCAAAAAGAATCACCCCGCGCCAGTAGTTCTCCAGCGTAGGGTCAGCCTGGTAAAATTCCATCAATGAAATCCTGTTACGGTGAGGGAGGTAGCTAACTACCGAAACCTGTAACAGGATCACATAACAAATGAAGGGTGATGTAAACCGTGAATCTATCGAATTGATGAATTTGTGAGGTGGTTCAGTGGATGGTACGCGGGCAGGGGTTACGCCACTCTCTTCCTCATCAGTAACCGACGATCCACAAGCTCCCCATCCTTATAATACCGACTCGGCCAGATCTCCTCCGGCGAAACGCCAATCGCCTCAGAGATAATGAGTTCCCCTTTAGGCCACGGCCTCTCAAGCGCGTTAGATAATGTTGAAGAACTCAATCCCGCCTCCCTGGAGAGCGCAGCAAGGGAAGTCCCTTTCTTTCTTAACGATGCGATGATGTCAGCTTTATGCCAGTCCATTTTCATGTGCTTTTCCTTTTGTCAGCTATCTATAAAGAAAAGACTACGTTATTCGTAGCGTAAGGTGAATACTGAAAACTACGTTTATCGTAACTCTGGAAAGAGGATCGAGTTTTTGTGAAATACCAATGTATGAAGGAGAGAAAATTCTAAAGCTACGTTTTGCGTAGTATCCGCTAAGTACAATAACTACGACTATCGTAGTTATGAACGAACTTACTACTCATAATCAAATCTTTAGTCGGCGTCTTAAAGAAGTGCGCCTGGCGAAGGGACTCTCTCAAAAACGTCTCGGTATCCTTGCGGGTATCGATGAGTTTGTCGCAAGCACGCGCATTAACCGGTATGAAAAGGGCGTCCATCAGGCAAACATCGAAGTTGTGCAGCAGCTTTCTGCCGTACTTGAAGTCCCCCTGGCGTATTTCTATACCGAAGATGACGACCTGGCATCGCTACTTATGAGCTGGATAAAAATGGATGCTGAAAAGAAAAAGCGCATTCTGGCGATGATGTGATCCCGTTCATTTTAAACCGCAGCGAGCGGCCAACGGCTTAACATAAAAGCGACCACCGACGCCTTACTTACTTATCTGATTGCTCAGCCTCTCGAAGCCTTCGCCGATATCACTCCAATACCTTTAATCAGGTGACCAAATTTACTCTGCCATTACCATCACCTATATTTTTAATGCACTGCAAGCCGCTCACAGGGAAGGGAAAATGACGCAATACTGGTGGAAAGATTTATTGGATCGGAACAATTGCTGGCAGGGGCTGGAGCTGACGGTCCGGGCTGAGCAGCATCCCGGTCATGCCATGGAGATGCTCAGCGGCCACCATGGGCGCATGGCATTGCAGTTTCAGGGCGAGACGCTGTTCTGGGCCACAGTGTTGAAAGATCATTCCGGCGTCTGGCTGGTCTTTAATGCCGATCATCCCGGTCAGCAGGCGCTATTACCGTCAGTGACCTCGGCAGATGTGGAGTCGGTTAAAGCGCAGGGCGCGCAGGCATGGACAGGCGAATGGTGTCGCTACTTTGCCCGGCGGCTGATGGATTCGCCAGTGCCATTGCTGACTGCGGGCCGTTGGCTGTTAAGGCCTATGGCACCGGTAAGTCACACCGCACAACCCTCTGTACCCATCGCAGACTGGCGATTTGATTCCCCCGCCAGCGCCGGAAATATGGGCTGCGACTGGGTGCTCTATGGCGAGGACTTCCCTGATTTAGCGGATCCGCAAAAAGTCAGGTATGTAGATTGGTGGTGGGGCGGTAATTTGCTGCTGGGACGTTACCCGATAAACACCGATGCGGGGCGGCTGAAATGGTGGCGTAAAAAATGCCGTGAAGGCGCACTGCCGCCGGTGTTGGTCAGGCACATTGCCGGGCTGGCGTCTTTTGTGATCCTTGATGGTCATTATCGTCTGCAGGCGGCCATTGCAGAGGGGATCCCACCGCAGTTTTTGGTGCTCAGTGAACTGCATGAGAGAGAGTTTCCCTCTGATCCGCAGCATCAGGAGCGTATTGTCCATGCGCTGGAGCTACAGCAACGTAAAAACCCCGCATGCAACGTTGAGGGGATAAATCAGACGCTGATTAATCTCTATGATACCCGCTATCTCTATGCTTCAACTCATAGTCGTGCCCTGCTTGGCGACGGAGAAAACTGGGCGCGGGAAATTGAGGCTTATTTGCATAAACATCAGCTTGAGGAATATCTGGGAAGGATCCTTGAGCGGGTGGAGGTTTAAATCGAAAATGCGCTGAGGCTAAGAGCGCTGGCTCCGGCTTCAGTCGATCAGCAACCTTTAAAAAATTGAGGTTATGAGTTTTTTTAGGCCTTTCAGGCGTGGGATGACATTTAATAAAAATGAATTAATTATTGGCTTTACGCGAGGCGTTAATTCAGTTCGATTTCCACTCATTTCGTTTTATATATGCACGATGCGTCATGCTTAATGCCCCCAACTCCGTTTATTAGTAGTTGCCTGACGTAGGCAAAGCCATATCATTCTGCCGAAACAAATCTCAATTTAGGGAATGAAGATGAAAGACGCGTGGCTGGATACGTGCTCTACCACCATCCAAAACTTCGTGGAACGCTCTACGAGGCTACAGCCAGATAATCTTGAACTGGACCTGGTCGAAAAAATCGATTTTGACTACCAGATTAACTTAAGTCTCGATTTTCGTATTAAGGCTACAGAATATACTCAGGTGGGGAGAGTCAGCCCCGGGAGCGGCACGCGGATTTTTACGGGTAATTTCCAGTACAACGAGGCTCTCCAGGCGGAAACCAGCGCGGTCTTGTCCCGGGCAGAAACACTGCGTGAAGCTCACGCGCTGGTCCTTTCCCAGCCTTACGGGGCTCTTGAAAAAGAGCAAGAGATCTATTCCCATCCAACACGCCTCTGTTTAATTGAAAACTGCACTAGCTGCAATGGACGCGGACAGGTCAACTGCTCCTGGTGCTATGGTTCTGGTCGCGTGAGCTGCACCACCTGTGGAGGAAGTGGGCAGGTACTGGAACAGCGAAGCCATTTCGATCACTACACCAATCAGTATCGCACGGAGAGCCACTACCGGATGTGCTACACCTGCACAGGCGGTAAGGTGAACTGCGGCCACTGTAGCGGCTCGGGAAACCAGCGCTGTTCCCCCTGCGACGGAACAGGCGAAACAACCCGCATTACCCGGCTTGCCAGCGTTGCCGTGCCTCGTTACCAGTTGATCTACCATCGTGAAGATGTGCCGACGTTCATTAAAGATGGCCTCTACAAAGCGGGCATCCCGGAACTGGCAAGTTATGGCGCCGTTGAGCTGGCGGATTCCAGTATTGATGAGGGGTTTCGTAACGTTAATTTTATCTACAACGCCAGCGTACCCTTTGCCCGATTTACGAGCCAGTTACGTCAGGCTCAGCTTGCTGAACAACCTGTTAACTGGGTCGTTTACGGTCGTCATCCGCAAATACTGGATGCGGGACATGTCGTTGAGTTGATGCTGAAAAACGATCTCAATGAGCTTGTCTATCGAAGCACAAAAGGGAAGTTGCTGAACCCGCTTGTTGCGGCGGTTAGCCGTAAAACGGTGGCCACCTTTATGGAATCGGAAGCTCACCAGGATATGCTGGATGCGAACCGCGCGGGTAAATCCGGGGAGATGCTCCGCGAAGCGATGAATCGAGGAGTTACCACAACCTATATTGATGAAGCCCTGACCAGCCTGAAAGCCATTACCCAGGCGGTCCAGAACTGGTCGGTGGTGAAGTGGGCAATCTTCAGCGCGGTCGTAATCTATCTGTTTATGCCCCTGTACACGGCCTATGGCGACTTCTGGTTCAACGACATGACAGGACGGGTCTATCTTACCCCGCTCCTGCGCTGGGATAACCAGCATAATTTACTCACTTCCCTGGAAATACTGGCGCGTTACTGTGGCTTATTTATCGCCATCGTTGCCATTGCGATCGCTTTCCTGGGTTATTTATGGCGCAGGGGATGGGTCCGCTGGCGAATGGGTCAGCATCTGGCTAAGTGGGCGGTTAACAGGAAGATTTTACGTAGCGGCTGGTTCATGAGCTTTATTTTGACAAGCCTGCTCACAACGTCCCTGTTACTGTTTTTCCCGATCTGGGTGACAAATGAGGGTGAACTGTTTGGGCAGTATTCCATAATTGAATTCATTCGCTGGAGTGTTCAGTTTATAAAATAATATGACCCGGGCTTCCGGTATGTTTTCAGGAAGCCTCGCTTTTTACCCATCAGCCCGTTTTCTACAAACATGAAAGGCGCCCACCGGCGCCTTACTCATTCCATCGTTTAGTCTGCCTTTCGAAGCTTCCCGGAGATCACCCCAACAAAGTCCATCACCTGCTGTTGCTTCTGGTCCGACAGTTGGCTCACCTCACGCATCAGCGTCTCTATCTCCGGCTCTCCCTGCCGGGACGTCAGGATCATGCAGCCCTTCATTACCTTCACGTCCACCTTCGTTCCGGTGCTAAACCCGGCTTCATTGAGCCACAGGCCTTTCATGATAAACGCTGGGATGCGGGTGTAATCTCCATACCGCGTCGCATAACTCACGGTAAATACGCGGTCGTCAGCTTCAAATACTTCTGGTTGCAGTGATTCTGCAATACAATCGATATCAGTCATAATTACTATTCCTTCTAAATAGTGATTGTGATGAGCAATACGGGCATGTTGGCGCATGCCCGTATTGCGTTAAATAACACCTGTAAATTTACCCAGTAAATAAAAATATGTCCAGAGTAATATAAAACGTAATAAGCGCGATTAGACGGCTTTTAGCTATTAATATAATGAATGGCTTAATGCTGTATTAGTGATAATAAATTTATATACGTTCAATCCTGTTTTGCTCTCTAACAGCTTCAACTATTACACGATGCAATTTACCTACTGTGACATCCCGAATAACCGGCTTCGGTATGCCGCGTAGCCAGTCAACAAACCGGCAGATGCCAAAAAGATCAAGTCCTTCACCGGTAAACAGGTACTCATCCTCGGCGAGCGAGAACCTGTTACGGAAGCTATTATCCTCAGTATCAAATGAAATAGTAAAGGCTTGTTCACAGGCCTCTAAAAGGTCTATGCCATCGTCGCCACAGATATGCAGGTCCTCTTCAACGCGTGAATTCCCGTCGATAGGTTTGCGATAAGGCCCGAAGTTTTCCTGAATGATCTCAATAACCTGCTCAAGTGTTGGTTCCATAAAGACAATCTCCCTTTAATCAATCATCCTGGTACTGAAATAAGAATCTATCCAGACGGTTAATATGGAGTGATTAATATAAACCTTTTACCATAGCGTGCATATTATTCAGGCGCATCAGGTGGAGCATGTTTTTACAGGGAATATGGACATCAATCAGGATCGTACTTTTCTTTATCGTCATGCTAGCTGTCGCATGGGGGATGCCCTATGAAGATCTCGTGGATACCTTCATCTACACGCACATAAGTTACTCTGAAGCAGAGAAAATTACGAAACAGATATTAGGCGAACCCTATCCTGAACCCTATGATTCAATCAGCGATTACATAAGCCTTATCATCAACACGCTAATCAGCGTTCCTTTAATGGGTGTGATTATTAGCGCTTATAACGCTATTACCCGTAAAACGAAGTCTGCTGAGCTTCCAAAAGAGTGGGCGTTATCCATATTAAGGCGATTCGGGAAAATAGCTCTTTTTACCTTTCTGTTTTGGGCGCTGCTCCGTTTGCTGCCCTATGATATGATTTTTCCTGCCGGTGAGACACACTCCAACTTTGTTATGACAGTTGCCTTTGGCTTTCATCTGCTGTCTGCCGTTTTTGGCTACAGATTCATTACGAAAATAATTAAAAGCGCTTCTAAAACGCCATAATATTTGGATTATTCGCAGGCGCATTAGGGTCAAACTACAGGTATTACCCATTACGGAGAGATGACATGAAAAACGGATTTCGGACAGGATTATTGGCTCTGGCGATACTGAGCGCCCCAGGAATAGCGCAACAAAGCGGCGTATCCTTCAGCCATAAGGACTGGGAAGTCGTGTGCGATAACACGCTGACCTGCCGGGCTGCAGGGTACACTTCTGAAGACGGAATCGGTGGGTCGGTATTGTTCACCCGTCAGGCTGGAGCAAATACTGCTGTCTCGGGAGAAGTAATGTTGGCGGAAATGAGTGAAAGCGATGTTATGCCTGAAAAACTGACGCTCTGGATCAATGACCAGCCAGCAGGAGAAGTGAAGTCTGAAAAAGAGGGCTGGACACTGTCGGCCATACAGACCCAGGGCATTATTACGGCGGTCAAAGGCAGCGGGAAAGTGGAGTTTAAAGGTGGACCCGATCCGTTCGTGCTTTCGGGTGATGGGGCCTATGCCGTCCTGCTGAAAATGGATGATGTTCAGGGGCGGCTCGGAACGCCAGGCGCGCTGACCAAAAAAGGCGATAAACCGGAAAGCAACGTCCGGGTTGCCGTTCCTGCTCCGGTTATTCACCCGGTTAAGCCTGAGAAATCGCAAGAAAGACCCCTCACTGCGCCTGAGCTGGCAGTATTGAAGCCAAAACTTCTGGCAACGCTTAATGAGGATGGCGACTGCGATCGCATCCAGCCTACCGAGGATGAAGAGGCAGAAAAGATCAGCCTGACACCACTGGATGATGCGCACTCCCTGATTTCTGCGCTCTGTTGGCGGGCGGCGTATAACGAAGGTAAAGGTTACTGGGTGGTTGATAGCAAGCTTGAGGGAAAACCAGAACTGATCACGGTTTCCGGCTCTGATCATGATGTGGGTAAGATTTACATGAGTCAGAAAGGGCGCGGCCTCGGAGATTGCTGGGGCATGGCAAGCTGGATTTGGGATGGTGAGACATTCCGCAAAAGCCGCGAAGCCACGACCGGGATGTGCCGTAATTTGCACCTCGGGGGCACCTGGGATTTACCTACCTGGGTGGCGGATGTTAAGCCCGCAGGTAAGGGAAATAGCGCCCCTTAGTCATTATTCCTGACGTTCTGATACGGCCTTCCGATTATCTTGTGGGAAGGTTGTGCTTAAAGGCAGATTGCTTTCACTGGCGGACCAGCCATAATGGGTATGTACCGCAATACGTATAAAGGTAAATATCATGATTCGTACAGAACCAAAAAGAGCCGTTACCCTGACCGTGGACCCGGCCCTCTATGATGAAGTGAAGCAATCTGGGGCGAACATATCCGCTCTCCTTAATAAAGCATTGCTCGACGAACAGAAACGGCTGCAGGCCGCTCGCTGGACAGAAGAGAACAGGGAAGGGCTGGAAGAGATGCGCCGCTTCTTTGAAACCCACGGCCGTTTTTCTGACGAACTAGGGAAGCTGTGATGCAATTCTGCGTTTACCGCAATAAAGGAAAGAACAAGGCCTATCCGTACCTGCTGGAGGTGCAGTCCCCACTGGCGGATGATTATCTGGGGGCGAAGCTGGTGATCCCGCTCGCGAAAAGTGATTTTTTCTCCAGCAAAATACCTGAGCGGATGTTCCCGCTGGTAGTCATCAACGGGCAGCAATACCGCCTTATTACGGCCGATATTGTGGCCGCGCCAAATGAACTTTTTGGGGATAAGGTGGCGGACCTGCGCCACCAGAGCGACCTGATTAAAGGCGCGATTGACTTTATGTTTTACGGGTTCTGACGGGGCGCGGCGCATCTGCATCCGCCAGTGCCGCATCGCTTTCAGGCCCACAAACACGCATCCACTTCAAAGTGCCTGTTTTAAGGTGCATTTCCCTCTTCAGGTCGCCAGACCCACCCCCATCGCCCCCCTAATTATCGGAATCGGCGTCAGCAAATGCTGATACATCAGCTCCCCCGCCTTATCCGCATCCCGCGCCAGCACCGCATCCATCAGCTTCTGATGCTCCACGTGCTTCTCCTCCAGCATCGCCACCGACAGCACAGTCTTCCTTAGCCACACATACCGATACCGCGCCGCCAGATCAAACAGCCGCTCCCGCATCTGCATCAGATACTGCGACCCACATCCCACCACCATCGCCGTATGAAATGCCTGATGGCGCTGGTCCCACTCGTCCAGCATGGTCTCGCTGGCGTCGCGGGATTCCAGCTTGTTCAGCAGATGCATCCGGGCGAGGAGGTCGGCTTCCCACTCTTCACCGCCGCGCTCGATGGCGAGGCGCACCAGCATCGCCTCCATATTGGCGCGGGCATCAAAGATATCGAGCAGCTCCTGTTCGGACATGGGGGCCACCCGGTAGCCTTTCTGGTTAATGACCGTGACCAGCCCCTCGGCAACCAGCTGCGACAGCGCTTCGCGCAGCGGGCCGACGCCCAGTTCATACCGGGAGGTCAGCAGGCTCATCCGCAGCTTCTCATCCGGGTGATACACCCCGCGGATAATGTCGTTCTTCAGCCAGCGGTAGCCGTCGATGGCCGTTGCCTGAGAAATGATGGTCATGGTCGTGCTCCTTGAATACGGCCCGGCCTGCGCCGGGCGTAAAGATTAACCCTGCTTCGCCTCGTCAAAACACGCGGCGATAATCGCCAGCCCCTGTTGGAGCTGCGCCTCTTCCACGGTCAGCGGCACCAGGATGCGCAGCACGTTATGGTACGGGCCACAGGAGAGCAGGATCAGCCCTTTGTCCCGCGCCCGGGTCACAATCTGCGCCGTCAGGGCGGCGTCCGGCTTATGGTGGTCGCCCTCTTCAAACAGCTCGATGGCGATCATCGCCCCCAGACCGCGAACGTCGCCGATCTCAGGGTGTTTTTCAGCGATAGCCAGCAGCCCTTCGCGCAGGGTGTTACCCAGCTTGTTGGCTTTGCCCAGTAGATCTTCTTGCTCGAAGACCTTGATTACCGCCAGCGCGGCGGCACAGGCGATCGGGCTCCCGGCGTAGGTGCCGCCCAGCCCGCCCGGGGCGATGGCATCCATTACTTCGGCACGGCCGGTGACGCCCGCCAGCGGGAAGCCGCCGGCAATGGATTTGGCGAAGGTGGTGATATCCGCCGCCACGCCCATCTGCTCCATGGCGAAGAAGGTCCCGGTACGGCCCGCGCCGCTCTGTACTTCATCGGCGATCAGCATGATGCCGTGCTCGTCGCACAGGTCGCGCAGGCGCTGCATAAAGGTAGGGGAGGTGGCATAGAATCCGCCTTCACCCTGCACGGGTTCGATCACGATGGCGGCGATATCTTCCGGCGCGGCATCGTTCTTGAAGATGCGATGGATACTGGCGATGGCGTCGTCATCGCTGATGCCGTGCAGGGCGCAGGGATAGAGCGCGCGATAGACGTGGCCCGGCATCAGTCCCATGCCCGCCGAGTAAGGGTTCACTTTCCCGGTCAGCGACAGGGTGTAGTGGGTGCGGCCATGGTAGGCCCCGGTAAAGGCGATGGTGCCGTTGCGCTTAGTCGCCGCGCGGGCAATCTTCACCGCGTTCTCGACCGCTTCGGAGCCGGTGGTCACCAGCAGGGTCTTTTTAGGAAAATCCCCCGGCACTTTCTGGTTCAGGGTTTCACAAAGCTCCAGATAGGGTTCATAGGCCAGCACCTGGAAGCAGGTGTGCGACAGCTTTTTCAGCTGCTCTTCCACGGCGCTGACCACCTCCGGGTGCAGATGCCCGGTGTTCAGCACCGCAATGCCTCCGGCGAAATCAAGATACTCACGGCCTTCGACGTCCCACACCCGGCAGTTCTCGGCCCGGGCGGCAAAAATCGGGTGGATCTGACCCACGCCGCGGGGCACGGCATTGCTACGACGCTGCATTAACTCTTTGTTGGTGCTCATTGGATGCTCCTGAATTAAAGGCCGATGCACATATATTTGATTTCTAAGTAATCTTCGATGCCGTATTTAGAACCTTCCCGACCCAGGCCGGAGGCTTTAATGCCGCCGAACGGGGCGACTTCGTTGGAGATAATCCCGGTGTTGATCCCGACGATGCCGTACTCCAGCGCCTCGCCGACGCGAAACACGCGGCTCAAATCGCGGGCATAGAAGTAGGCGGCGAGGCCGAACTCGGTGTCGTTAGCCATATGGATCACGTCGGCTTCATCTTTAAAGCGGAACAGCGGCGCCAGCGGGCCGAAGGTCTCCTCTTTGGCCACTTTCGCATCACCGGGTACATCTACCAGAATAGTCGGTTGGAAGAAGTTGCCGCCGAGTTTATGCAGCGATCCGCCGGTAATAATCCGCGCGCCTTTCTCCACCGCGTCGGCAATGTGTTCTTCGACCTTATCCACCGCCTTGCTGTCGATCAGCGGCCCGATGGTCACGCCCTGGGTCAGGCCGTCGCCGATCTGCATTTTATCCACCGCCTGCTGGAGTTTTTCGGCAAAGCGGTCGTAGACGCCGTCCTGCACGTACAGGCGGTTGGCGCAGACGCAGGTCTGCCCGGCGTTGCGGAACTTCGAAGCCAGCGCCCCTTCCACGGCTTTATCGAGGTCGGCATCGTCAAAGACAATAAAGGGCGCGTTGCCCCCCAGTTCCAGCGAGACCTTTTTGATGTCCTTCGCGCACTGGGCCATCAGCTGACGGCCAATCTCGGTCGAGCCGGTAAAGGAGAGCTTGCGCACCAGCGGGTTGCCGGTCAGCTCGTTGCCGATATCGGACGCCGAACCGGTCACCACATTGAACACGCCTGCCGGGATCCCGGCGCGGTGGGCCAGTTCGGCCAGTGCCAGCGCGGAGAACGGCGTCTGGCTGGCGGGTTTGAGCACCATGGTGCAGCCGGCTGCCAGGGCCGGGCCGGCCTTACGGGTGATCATCGCCGCCGGGAAGTTCCACGGGGTGATGGCCGCCGTCACGCCAATCGGCTGTTTAATCACGATCAACCGCTTGTCCGCCTGATGGCCCGGAATGGTATCCCCGTAGACGCGTTTTCCCTCTTCGGCGAACCACTCTATAAAGGAGGCGGCATAGCCGATCTCACCTTTGGCTTCCGCCAGCGGTTTGCCCTGCTCGAGGGTCATCAGCCGGGCCAGATCGTCCTGGTTGGCCATCATCAAATCGAACCAGCGGCGCAGGATAGTGGCGCGCTCTTTGGCAGTGAGCGCTCGCCAGGCGGGCAGGGCGCGGTTCGCGGCCTCAATCGCCTCGCGGGTCTCGTCGGCGCCCATTTTCGGCACGCTGCCCAGGGTCTCGCCGTTCGCCGGGTTGGTCACGGCGATCGTCTCCTGACGGGTGGCGTCGCACCACTCTCCTTCTATATAAGCCTGCTGGCGGAATAAGCTGGGATCGTTGAGTTGCATGATGGCTTCCTGTCTCAGAATGATTAACGGGTAAACGCGGCATGTAAGGTCTCCACACTCCCGGCTGCCCGCAGCGAACGCCCGGGGTTGTGCTGACTGGCGAGCAGGGTCTGAACCTTGCTCACAATATGGGCACCAATCGGGATCGCCGAGGTCGCCGCCGGAGAGGGGGCATTACAGGTATGGATGGTGCGCGGCGTGGTGACAAATAAAAAGTCGTCGATCAGCTTACCTTCTGGCGAAACTGCCTGCGCCCTCACACCCGCAGGCCAGGGCAAGGGGATATACATTCTATATGGATCATTTTTTCGCCTCTCTATATACTTTGCATATAGCTGTAAAGAAGAGAGGATAATCATGCCCACCCCAACCCGTACCGCGCCGAAAAAATTCCTGTTTCAGCTCCGTTCCGTTGATAACGAATTTGGCGTCAGCGAGGACACCTTTGCTCGTCTGATGGCTGAGCTTTCCCTGAACCAGACCGAGTTGGTCCATAAGGCGTTACGCAACCTCGCCAAAGAGGTGCTGCCCGCCTACCAACAGGACGATGGCCCGCTGACCGATGCACAACATGCCGCCGTCAAGAAACTGTCAGGACTCGATATTGCCGAGGACGATCTGGACTCTCCATTATTTAAATAAGCAGGATGCTTATGATTAATAATTACAACCCGTTACCGGCAATCGGTGACATTATCTGGTGTAAGTTTCCTCAACATGAGGATCTGGGGCATCCGGGGCCAAAAGCGCGCCCCGGTCTGATTTTAAATGTCTTCCCGGATCTCCATGCCGTCCTGATCGTCTACGGCACATCCCGAACGGAACCTGTCTATAAAGGCGAGTTTGTGATCGATACCCAGCTTGAAACGGCAGGGCTGAGCTGGCCGACGAAGTTTGATCTTAATCGGCTGCAAAAGCTGCCTTTCAATACGGAGTGGTTTGCAGTTGCGCCGGGCGTGGAGATCGCTACGCCGTTGCCCAAAATGGGCGTCATCCCGCCAGTGTTTATTCCGGTTATGCGTGCCGCCTGGGCTAAAAGAGGGCAGTAGGCATTGCCCGGCGGCGCTTCGCTTGCACGGGCCTACGAGTTTTGTAGGCCGGATCGCTACGCGCCACCCGGCGTTTCTATTTATACGTCGATAAACATGCTAAAGAAGTGACATTAACCCTTATCCAGGACTAGCCCCCATGCTCCACGCCCTCAACCATGTGACCCTCGCCGTCAGCAATCTGCCGGCCAGCATCGCTTTCTGGCGCGATCTTCTCGGTCTGCGCCAGCACGCCGAATGGCACACCGGGGCGTATCTCACCTGCGGCGATCTCTGGCTCTGCCTGTCATATGATGAAACCCGAAAATTCGTCCCGCCGCAGAGCAGCGACTACACCCACTACGCCTTCTCCATCGCGCCAGAACACTTCGAAAGCTTCACGCAAAAGCTCAGGGACGCTGGCGTCACCGTCTGGAAAGAGAACAAAAGCGAAGGGGAGTCGTTCTACTTTCTTGACCCGGACGGGCATAAGCTGGAACTGCACGTGGGGGATCTCGCCGCGCGGCTGGCGGCGTGTCGGCAGAAGCCTTATGCGGGAATGGTCTTTACGTCAGCCTGATGCCCGGCGGCGCTGCGCTTGCACGGGCCTACAAACGGAAGTAGGCCGGGTAAGCGTAGCGCCACCCGGCGTTAAGCGCTGAACTTACAGCGATTTCACAAACGTCAGCAGATCTTCGTTCAGCTGGTCCTGATGGGTCAGCGCAAAGCCGTGCGGTGCGTTGTCATACACCTTCAGTTCCGCCTTGCTAATCAGCTCCGCCGCCACTTTGCCGGTGGTTTCGAACGGTACGATCTGGTCGTTGCTGCCGTGGATCACCAGCGTCGGCACGTCGACTTTCGCCATATCCGGGCGGAAGTCGGTTTCGGCGAAAGCGGTTACGCAGTCGAGGGTGCCTTTCAGCGACGCCAGCAGGGCGATGTTCAGGGTCTGGGTCAGGCCGCCTTCAGAGACGTTCTGCCCGGCGTTGAGGCCGTAGAACGGGGTGGCGAAATCGCTGATAAACTGGGCGCGATCTTTCAGCAGTCCGTCACGAATACCGGCGAAAACAGACTGATCCACACCCTGCGGGTAAGAGTCGGATTTGCCAAAGATCGGCGTTACCGCACCCAGCAGCGCCAGGCCCGCCACGCGTTCTGTGCCGTAAGTGCCGATATAACGGCTCACGTCGCCGCCGCCCATTGAGAAGCCCACCAGCGTCACGTCGCGCAGATCCAGCGTGGTGATCAGGTCATTAATGTCGGACGCAAAAGTGTCATAGTCGTAACCGTTCCACGGCTGATCCGAACGGCCAAAGCCGCGGCGGTCGAAGGCGATGGCACGGAAACCGCGCTCAGCCAGATAGTTAAGCTGGCTGTCCCACATGTCGGCATCCAGCGGCCAGCCGTGGCTGAACAGAACCGGTTTACCTGCACCCCAGTCTTTGTAGTAAATCTGAGTACCATCTTTCGCTTTAATCGTCGCCATAGTCTCTTCCTCAAAAAGTTATTTTAGGTTTTAAACCGGCGCCACCATGTAACGGGTCGCCGGGGGTGCATCGCCCTGATGAAAAGCCAGCACGCGGCTTTGCAGCAGGTGGTCATTCATGGTGTGACGCTCCTGCAGGCGCAGGTGTTCCACCCAGGATCCCATCAGGAAGGTCTCGATATAGAGACCCGGCTGGTCGATATCTTCATACACCGCCCAGCTGATGGCGCCCGCGCGGCGGCGCACCCGGCGCAGCTCGTGGACGGCCTGCAGGAAATCGCTTACCGCTTCAGGATCAATCAGATACTCACAGGAGACCAGCACCGGGCCGCGCTCGTTGGGGATGCTCTCCCGCGCGTCGTCGGCAATCAGGCCGCTGGTATCGAGGTTCAGGTTGGGATCTTTCTCCAGCTTCCAGCGCAGCGCCGTGGCGCTGGCCAGCAGCATCCCGATCGTCGCCACACAGAGTGACGTGGCGGTGTTAACGTGCGAGGCAATCTGTCCCCATATGGCGCTGCCTGCGGTCATCGAGCCGAAAAAGACCGTCAGATAGACCGCCAGCGCGCGGGCTTTTACCCAGCGTGCGGCGCTGCGCTGCGCCCCCAGGTTGAGGGTGGAGAGCACCGCAATCCACGCAAAGCCGGTGAAGAACTCAAACAGGTTCAGCAGCCAGAAGTGGCGCACAAAGGCCAGAGCCAGCATGGTGAGGGCGAAGACCAGGCTTGCCGCCACCATCAGCTGGTCGGCGTTCAGACGCTGGCGCAGACGCGGCAGCAGCACCGCCCCGGCAATCGCCCCCAGCCCGATGCAGGCCAGCATAATGCCGTACCCCGCCGGACCGAGGCCCAGCTCGCGACGCGCCACCAGCGGCAGCAACGCCCAGCCCGCGCTGGCGAAGACGAAGAACGCCACGGTGCGGATCAAGACGTTACGCAGCACCGGAGCAGCGTGGACGTAGCGCACCCCGGCGCGCACCGCCGAGAAGAAGTGCTCCGGCGGCAGGCGCTGCACGGATGCCGCAGGCTTCCAGCGCCACAGCACCCAGGCCACGCCCAACACCGACAGGGCGTTGAGCATAAACACCATCCACGGCCCGGCCAGCGAGAGCAAAAAGCCCCCCAGCGCCGGGCCGATGGCGCGACTGATGTTCACCCCGAGCGAGTTCAGCGCTACCGCCGGGCCCAGCTCCGCCTTGCTCACCAGATCCGGCACCACTGCCTGGAACGGCGGCGAGCTCATGGCGCTGCCGACGCTCAGCAGAAACGCCGCGGCCAGCAGCACCGTCGGCGTGACCTGCCCGGTAAAGCTCAGAACCGCCAGCCCCGCGGCGGCAATAAACATCCACAGCTGGGAGAAGAGCAGATATTTACGCCGGTCGACGATGTCCGCCATCACCCCGGAAGGCAGGGCGAAGAGGAACATCGGCAGGCTGCTCGCCGCCTGCACCAGGGCGATATCCAGCGGATCGGCGCTCAGCGTCAACATGCTCCAGTTGACCCCCACGTCGCTCATCCAGGAGCCAACGTTGGAGACCACCGTGGCGATCCACAGCATGCGGAATACCCGCTGGTGCAGCGGCTGCCAGGTGGACATCGTCGGGGCAGGCGGATGCTCCACGTGCGCGTCGGTAATCTGGGTCATGCGAATCTCTCCGTAACACGCGAGCGTACCCGCCACGCGCCGGGGCCGGTGATCGCCAGCGTCGTAAAGATGATCAGCAGCAGCCAGCCAAACTGGCCTTCAGCAATCGACCAGCCCGGATGCACCACCAGCATCGCCACCAGCAGCACGGCGATGATCGGTACGCAGGCCAGCCGGGTCGCCACGCCGAACAGGATCAGGATCGGGCAGATCACTTCGGCGACGATCGCCGGGATCAGGCTGAAATACGGCCCGAAGCCAAAGGGATCTTCGATCCGCGTCAGTTCTTCGCTGAAATGCAGCACCTTCGGCAGGCCATGCACGTAGAGCAGCAGCAGGCTACCGGTGATGCGCAGGAAGAACAGCCCCAGGTCAATCCGGGGCAGGGTCTGTGTGTGTGAGTTCATCATGATTAAAACGCGAAGCAGCTGCAGCCCAGCGCTCCCCAGAAGGCGTTATCGTCGGACACCGGCATCTCTGCGCTGCGGGCGAAATCATGCCCGTGGTTATGCACCCCGCACGGGCCGCTGCAGTGGTGCACAGCCTGCATTCCCACGCGGGTGGCCTGCGGTGGCGCGCTGCGGTAGTGGCCTGGTACCTTGACCACCGGCGACCACTCCGGCAATACCGGGATGGATGGCGGGGCCAGCGGGCCGAAGCTGCCTGCGGCGTAGACGATGTTGCCATCCACCACGGTCAGCACCGACTCGATGCCTTTGATCTCCTCTTCCGGCACGCGGAAGAAGTCTTTGCTCAGCACCGCGAGATCCGCGAGCTGGCCTTTTTTGATCTGGCCTTTCTGGCTCTGCTCGTTGGAGAACCACGCGCTGCCCTGGGTCCAGAGCATCAGGGCGGTGTCGCGATCCAGACGGGCGCTATGATCGTACATCTGCATCCCGCCTACGGTGCGGCCGGAGACCAGCCAGTAGAGCGCGGTCCACGGGTTGTAGCTCGCCACGCGGGTAGCGTCGGTGCCCAGACCTACCGGCACGCCGGTCTCCAGCATCCGGGTGACCGGTGGCGTGTGGCGCACCGCTTCCATCCCGTAACGCTCGGCGAAGTACTCGCCCTGGAAAGCCATGCGGTGCTGCACGGCGATGCCGCCGCCGAGGGCCTTGATGCGGTCGATGTTGCGCTGGGTGACGGTCTCGGCGTGGTCGAAGAACCAGTGCAGGCCGTCGAACGGGATCTCGCGGTTAACTTTCTCGAAGACGTCCAGCATGCGGCTGATGGACTCATCGTAGGTGGCGTGCAGGCGGAACGGCCAGCGGTGCTCCACCAGATGGCGCACCACGCGCTCCAGCTCGTCCTCCATGCCAGGGGCCAGATCCGGGCGCGGCTCGAGGAAATCTTCGAAGTCGGCAGCGGAGAAGACCAGCATTTCGCCCGCGCCGTTATGGCGGAAGAAGTCGGTGCCCTGGCCCGGCTTGAGCATATCGGTCCACTTCTCGAAATCTTCCAGCTCGTGGCCAGGACGCTGGGTAAACAGGTTGTAGGCGATGCGGATCGTCATCTGCTTTTTCTCGTGCAGCTCGGCGATCACCTCGTAGTCTTCCGGGTAGTTCTGGAAACCGCCGCCCGCATCAATGGCGCTGGTCAAGCCCAGACGGTTCAGCTCGCGCATAAACTGGCGGGTGGAGTTCACCTGCTGTTCCAGCGGCAGTTTTGGCCCTTTGGCGAGGGTAGCGTAGAGGATCATGGCGTTCGGACGGGCGATCAGCATCCCGGTCGGGTTGCCGTTGGCGTCGCGCTGGATCTCACCACCCGGTGGGTTCGGCGTATCTTTGGTATAACCCACCACCTTCAGCGCCGCGCGGTTGAGCAGGGCGCGATCGTACAGGTGCAGGATAAAGACCGGGGTATCTGGCGCGGCGGCGTTGATCTCGTCCAGGGTCGGCATCCGGCGCTCGGCAAACTGAAACTCGTTCCAGCCGCCCACCACGCGGACCCACTGCGGAGACGGGGTGCGCAGGGCCTGCTCTTTCAGCATCCGCAGGGCGTCAGCCAGCGACGGCACGCCTTCCCAGCGCAGTTCGAGGTTGTAGTTCAGCCCGCCGCGGATCAGGTGCAGGTGCGAGTCGTTCAGACCGGGAATAGCGGTGTGGCCTTTCAGATCCACCACTTTGGTAGCGTCGTCGTGGTACTGCATCACCTCGGCAACGGTGCCCACTTCAAGGAATTTGCCGTCGCGCACGGCCACGGCTTCGGCAAGCGGGTTTTCACGATCGACGGTATGAAACTGGCCATTCACCAGAATCAAATCTGCTTTAGCAGAGGAAGTCATAACTGCTCCTGACTGAGAGGGGAAATGTCAGGATTATTGGAACCGGTTACCGGAAAAAACCAGTTATACGCAGGTATAGCTATACCAAAGTATAACTATACCTGCGTATAACTATACGAAAGGTTAATTATACAAAGAGATAATTACGCCAGCGCGGAGAGTCATCCAGGATACAGGTATCGCATCGTCGCCGCGTCGTGCGACGGATTTCACTTGTTCACCTCACTGGATACCATTATGTCTAACTCAAAACTCGAAGTGTTAACCCCGGATAACTGTCAGATGATCTTCATCGACCAGCAGCCGCAGATGGCGTTTGGCGTGCAGTCTATCGACCGTCAGGTGCTGAAAAACAACGTGGTAGGGCTGGCGAAAGCGGCCAACGTGTTCAACATCCCAACCATCATCACCACCGTTGAAACCCAGAGCTTCTCCGGCAACACCTTCCCGGAACTGCTGGACGTCTTCCCGGGGAAAGACATTCTTGAGCGTACCTCCATGAACTCCTGGGATGACCAGAAAGTGCGTGACGCCCTGAAAGCTAACGGCAAGAAGAAAGTGGTGGTCTCCGGCCTGTGGACTGAAGTGTGCAACAACACCTTCGCCCTGTGCGCAATGCTGGAAGGCGACTACGAGATCTACATGGTGGCGGATGCGTCCGGCGGCACCTCGAAAGAAGCCCATGACTTCGCGATGCAGCGCATGATCCAGGCTGGCGTGATCCCGGTTACCTGGCAGCAGGTATTGCTGGAGTGGCAGCGTGACTGGGCACACAAAGAGACCTACAACGCGGTGATGGATATCGTGCGTGAGCACTCCGGCGCCTACGGCATGGGCGTGGATTACGCCTACACCATGGTGCACAAAGCCCCATCTCGCCAGAAGAGCGAGCACGAAACCCTGGCGCCAGTTCCGGCTCCGGTTCGCTAAGTTTTCAGCGGCAGGCTGGGCCCTCATCCGGCCTGCCGTTGACCTCTCTGGAGTCCACCATGAGTACTGGGTTAATTTCCCTTGCGGCAGGCGTGTTAATCGGCCTGCTGTACGCGCTGCTGAAAGTCCGTTCCCCCGCACCGCCCGCGCTGGCGCTGATTGGCCTGCTGGGGATGCTGGCAGGCGAACAGGCCACCCGCCATTTTCTGCATGCTGATGACACCGCGCAAAAAGCGCCCGTCACCCTCTCCACAGGAGCCTCGTCATGAAAGCCTGGGTTGTTTCGCTGAGCTGTGGAATTCTGGCAGGGGTGATTTATGCCGCAATTGATGTACACTCGCCCGCGCCACCCGTTGTCGCCCTGTTAGGGCTGTTTGGCATGCTGGTGGGGGAACAGCTGATCCCGATTGGCCGCCGCCTGTTCAGCCGTCAGCTGACGATGAGCTGGTTTCGCCATGAATGCGTCCCCAAAATCAGCGGCACTGCGCCTCCACCCCGTCCCGGTGACGGTAGCGAGGGTTAATCACGTTTCGTTTGAGGAAAGAGAGCATGCCGCAGCGCATAGCCATCATTGATGATGAACGGTCTGTTCGCAGCGGGTTAAGCAACCTGCTGCAGTCGGAGGGGTACGCAACGGAAGCCTTCGACTCGGCGGAGTGTTTTCTCAGCCACCCCACCGCGCTGACAGACGCGGCGCTGGTGATTGTCGACATCCGCCTGCGAGGGATGACCGGGCTCGAGATGCTCGACAAACTGCGCCTTATCGCCACCTCGCCGCCCCCGCTTATTTTTATCTCCGGTCATGCGGATGACAATATCCAGCGCTACGCTGTTGATCACGGCGCCGTTGCTTTTTTGCGCAAGCCGATTAATGTCGATGTGCTGCTGGCGCACATTCAGCGCGCGCTCACCACCTGACAACACCTGCAAACATCCCCACGAGAACCATTAATGAAGAAAAATAAGGAACGTGGATGAACAATACATCGCTGCCTGCACTCTGGCCCGCCCCCGGAAATTTATCCGAAGGGCGGGCTTTTGTGCTTAAAGAAGACGTCATTTTTACCCCGCTGGGGCAGGAGGGGAGCCTCTGCTGGCTGAATGCCCGCCTGCCCAGTTCCGGCGGGTCGTTTATCATCGCCACCGGGGTGAGCGATGAAGAAGAGGCCAGCGCAACGCGCCTGCTGCGCAACGAGTTTGCCCTGCGGGAGTACCTGAGTGACGACTGGGCTATCCGCCCGGTGGCCAGCACGCAGTACCACGGGCGCTTTGCACTGGTTTATGCCCCCTTTTCATTTGTGCTGCTAACCAGGATCGTCGGTGCGCCGATAGCCTGTATCCAGAGCTTTCTCGATCTGGCGATCCGCATCAGCCTGCCTTTACGCCTGATGCACCTGCGCAACCTGGTGCACGGGGATATCAAGCCCGGCAATATCTTTATTCACGATGACAACAGCTGTCGGCTGGGAGGCTTTGGCCTGTCGTCCGGCACCTCAGAAGAGCTACAGCAGGCGCGGCTGACAACCATCGGCGGCACGCCCGCCTACATGTCGCCGGAGCACACCACCCGCACCCATCGGGCGGTGGACAGCCGCAGCGATCTCTACAGCCTGGGGGTGGTGTTCTACGAACTGCTCACCGGCAGCCTGCCGTTTGAACTGAGCGGCGAGGATCAGGGCAAGTGGGCGCACTATCACATCGCCTCCGAACCGCGCTCTCCCGACGCGGTGTACCCCGGCGTGCCCGCCATGCTGTCGGCTATCGTCCTCAAACTGCTGGCAAAAAAACCGGAGAATCGCTACCAGACCGTCGATGGCCTGATTGCCGACCTGCGCCGCTGCCAGGCCACCCTCAGCGACGACGGGGAGATTGCCGCCTTTACCCCTGGCCTGCAGGATCGCTCTCCGGCCTTTCATCTCACCGACACCCTTTACACCGCCCATCCCCAGGCGGCGGATCTGATCCACGCCTTTGACCGGGTGAGCCGCGATAAGCTCGCCGGATTTGTGGCCATCAGCGGCCCGTCGGGGATCGGCAAATCTTCGCTGATCGCCTCCGGGCTGAAAGCGTTGCAGCACCGCAGCGTGCTGCTGGCGGTGGGCAAGGTGGATCAGTTTTCCCCCACGCTGCCCTACGCGGCGCTGACCTCGGCGTTTCGTACCCTGGTGCTGCATCTGCTGGGGCTGTCGGCGGAGGAGGTGGTCCAGTGGAAGGTCCGCCTGTCGCGCGAGCTGGAGGGCTACGAAGCCTTAGCCGTCAGCCTGGTGCCAGAGCTGCGGCTGCTGCTGGAGAGCAAACCGCGCTTCTCCAGCGACACCTTCTCCATCGATGCCCGGGCGCGCTTCAGCCACATGGTGCTGGCCCTGGTCAACACCTTCGCCAGCGCGGGCAGCCCGCTGGTGCTGCTGCTGGACGATATCCACTGGATCGACCCCGCCAGCCTGCAAATTCTCGAGTATCTGCTGACCCACGGCGGCAGCGTGCCGCTGCTGATGGTGGTGGCGCACCGGGATGCCTGCTCGCTGCCGGACAATGTCCTGCACAATCAACTGGCCAGCCTGCACCGGGCCTCGCGCAATACCACCGAGCTGCGCCCGGAGCCGCTGTCGGTGAAGGCGGTCTCGCGCTGGCTGGCGAGCATCTTCCATACCCGCTCGGCGAACACCGCCGATCTGGCCGGGCTGATCCACGAAAAAACCGGCGGCAACCCGCTGTTTGTGCATGAGTTCTTTCGCCGCATCGTTGATGACGGGCTGGTGACGCACAATAAATATCAGGATAAGTGGCACTACGATCTGCACGCCATCCGCATCCGGCACTACACCGAAAACGTGGTCACCCTGGTGCTGCAGCAGCTGGAGGAGATGCCGGAAGAGACCCGGCGGCTGTTGGGCAGCATCGCCTGTCTCGGCGGCAGCGGCGAGCTGGAGATGGTCTGCCGCGTGGTGGCAATGTCGGTGCCGGAGATCCGCTATGCCCTGCACCCGGCGGTGACGGCGCAGTTGCTGACCCTCAGCGACGGCAGCTATGCCTTTACCCACGACCGGGTCCAGGAGGCGGCCTTCGCCCTGCTGGATAACGCCGAGCGCAGCCGTCTGCACCTTACCACCGCCAGCCTGCTGGCGGAGTCGGCCCGTCAGGCGGCGGGCAACGAGATCCTGTTCCGCGCCGTGCATCACGTCACGGCAGCGCTGGACTGCATTCAGCCTGCGCCCCAGCGGGAGATGTTCCGCGAGCTGAGCCTGCTGGCGGCCCGCCGCGCCCGGCGTTCGGGGGATTACCTGTCGGCCCTGAGCTATATCCAGACCGCCCGCGCGCTGGGCAACGCCGGTGCGCTGCCGGAGAGCGCCAGCGATTTCACCCTCGACAGCGAGGAGGCCGGGTGCCAGTTCGCGCTGGGCAATCTCGACAGCACCCGCCAGCTGTGCGACCGCATTCTCAACTCCCCCGGCGGGCTGGCGGAAAAAGCGCGGGCGGCCAACCTGCTGGCGGAAGTTTATATGCGCCAGTCCGACAACCGGCTGGCGCTGGAGGCGGCCCTGAGCTGGCTGGCGGTGTTTGGCATTCACGTCAGCCGCTACCCGGAAGCCGCCGAGTGCGATGAGGCCTGGCACAGCCTGTGCAACCGCGTCGGCGATAACCCGCAGGGCCACTTTGCCGGGCTGCCGCTGATGAACGACGGCGACACCGAAGCGGTGATGAACCTGCTCAACAGCGCCTGCGTGTTCGCCAGCTTTACCCGCTCGCGCCTGCATTTCGTTCTGCTGTGCCGGATGATGCACCTGACCCTCGATCACGGCATTACCGGCGCCTCCGCCCCGGCGATCGCCTGGTTCGGGGTGCTGATTGGTCACCGTTACGCCGAGTATCGTCTCGGGTTCCAGTACGGCATCCTGGCGCGGGATCTGGTCAACCGCCACGGCTTCGACGCCTTTGAGGCCAAAACCCTGCTGCCGCTGGATCAGCTCAGCGTCTGGACCCAGCCGCTCTCCTGGGCCATCGAGTGCGCCAAAGCCTGCTTCACCTCCGCCGTGACCCATGGGGACATGACGATGGCCTGCTTTGCCGCCTGCCACCAGGTGATCAATTTCCTCACCCGGGGCGATCATCTCGACGGGGTGCTGACCAGCATCGAGCGCGGGCTGGCCTTTGTGCGCAAAACCCATTTCCAGGACGTGGAGGCGATCCTGATGATCCAGCGCCACTACGTGGAGCACCTGCGCACCCCGGCGAGCGGCCACTGGACCGCCATCGATGTACTGCCGCAAACCCTGCTGCCTGCCGCGCCAGAGCAGGCCACGGAGCAGACCTCCACCATGCTGTTCTGGTTCTGGCTCTACCGCGGGATGGCCCATTTCGCCTGCGGCGAGTTCCCGCAGGCGGCGGATAACCTCGCCCAGGCCGGGCGATTTGCCTGGTCCGCGCCGGGCCATATTCATCTCCTGGATTACCATCTTTACAGCGCCCTGACGCTCTCGCAGCAGCTGACGCCGGAGACCTTTTCCGCCGATCTGCGCCGTCAGATCCACCTTCATTACGATAAAATCGTTCTCTGGGCGCGGATCAATCCCGGCACCTTTGCTGATAAAGAGGCGCTGATCTACGCCGAGATCGTGCGGCTCGACGGCATGAACAGCATCGCCCTTGAGCAGTACGAGAAGGCGGTGCGCCTGTCGCGCGAGGGGGGCTTTAACGCGTTCAATGCTCTGGCCCACGAGCTGGCGGGACGCTTCGCCCACGCCTGCGGCTATACCACCGCCGCCGATGCCCATTTCCGCGGGGCGATAACCGCCTGGGGCCGGGCCGGGGCGCAGTCTAAAGTGCGCCAGCTGGAGCGGGATTTCCCCTACCTGCTGACCCCCGGCCAGGCCAACGCCTGGGACACGGTGACCTTTGCCCGCAACGAGGAGATCCGCGATCTGCAGAGCGTGATCAAGGCCTCGCGCGCCCTGTCGGAGGAGATCAACCTCGAGCGGCTGATCGAAACTCTGATGACCATCCTGCTGGAGCGGGCCGGGGCCCAGCGCGGCTTTTTGATCCGGGTGAATGACAACAACATCCCGGAGATCGAGGCCAGCGCCAGCACCACCACCGACGGGGTGCGGGTGCAGATCCGCAAACAGGTGCCGCTGGCCACCGACATGCCGCTGACGGTACTGGCGGCGGTGATCCGCACCGGGCAGGAGATCCACACCGGCAAACCGGAGGAGTTCCATCCTTTCAGTCAGGACCCGTATCTGGTGACCTCCGGCGCGGCGGTGATGTGCGTCCCGATGTTCAAGCAGGCGCGGCTGGTGGGGGTGCTCTATCTGGAGAACCGCCTGATGCCGGAAGTCTTTACCGTGGAACACTCCCGGGTGGTGAGCCTGCTGGGGGCACACGCCGCCATCTCGCTGGAGACCGCCCGGCTGTATGCCGAGCTGCTGGAAGAGAACCTCCAGCGCCGTCGGGTTGAGAAAGAGCTACGGGCCAGCCAGACCTCGCTGATGCTCGGGGAGCAGATCAGCCACACCGGCAGCTGGCGCTGGGAGCTGCAGCAGGATCTGATGTTTATGTCGGAAGAGTACGCCCGTATTCTTGGCCTGCCCGAACAGCAGAAGATGATCTCGATGGCCGAGTTCCTGACGTTTGTGCATCAGGATGACTACCCGCGCATCAGCACCCTGGTGACCGAGAGCGTGCGCGATGGCCTGACCATGCGCGCCGAGTTCCGCATCATCCGCGCCGACGGCGCCACCCGCACCATTCTGGGGATTGGCGATCCGGTGGGGGTGGGCAGCGAAGTGAACGAGTATTACGGCATCATCACCGACATTACCACCCAGCGGACGGCGGAAGACGCCATGCGGGTGGCGCAGGCGGAGCTGGCCCGCGTCTCGCGCGCCACCACCGTCGGGCAACTCACCTCGTCGATTGCCCATGAGATCAACCAGCCGCTGATGTCGATTGTCTCCAACGCCGGGGCCAGCCTGCGCTGGCTCAACCGCGATCCAGCCCGACTGGATAAGGCCCGCATCGGGCTGGAGGAGATCGTCTCCGAGGGCGAGCGGGCAGGGGAGATCATTCGTAGCCTGCAATCTCTCACCCGCAAGCAGGACCCGGCTTTCGCCCGCATCGATCTGCACCATCTGGTGCGGCACATTATCACCCTGTCGCGCAGCGAGCTGGAGCAGCGACGCATCAGCGTCAACTATGCCCTGGCGGCGGCGGACAGCTTTATCGTGGGGGACAGCGTGCAGATCCAGCAGGTGCTGCTGAACCTGGTGATGAACGCGGTGGAGGCGATGGCCGAGATCAAGGATCGTCCCGGCACCCTGCTGCTGTCGACCTCGAACCCGGAGGGCGGGGGGATTACCTTTGAAATCGCCGACAGCGGTACCGGCATCGGACCGGGGCTGAGCGAGCGCATCTTTGACTCGTTCTACTCCACCAAAGCCCAGGGGATGGGGGTGGGACTGACCATCAGCTACAGCATTATCGAGCGGCACCGGGGCAAGCTGACGGCCCGCAATCGCGAGCCGCACGGCTGTATCTTCGCCTTTACCCTGCCGCTGGCAGCGAGCGAGGAATCACTCTGACGGCAGGCTTCAGGTCAGGCGCTCGGCGGCCCTGACCAGATCCGCCAGCGAGCGGGCCTGCATCTTGTCCATCACCCGGCGGCGATGGACTTTGACGGTGATTTCACTCACCCCCAGCTCGGCGGCAATCTGCTTGTTCAGCAGGCCGCTGATCGCCAGCTGTAACACCTGCTGCTCGCGCGGGGTGAGGGAGAGATGGCGCTGCTTGAGGGAGTACTGCTCCCGCAGGTGCGAGGCGTTATCTTCCGCCAGCTTCAGCGCCGCACCAATGGAGTCGATCAGATCGTTCGACGCCACCGGTTTGGTAAGAAACTCGTACGCGCCGCCCTTCATCGCCTTCACCGACATGGGAATGGTCCCGTGGCCGGTGAGGTAGATAATCGGGATTTCGCGCCCGCCGGCCTTCAGGGCATCCGCCACCTCAAACCCGCTGATGGTCGGCATCTGCATATCGAGGATCACGCAGGAGGGCACATCTTCAAAGGTGTGTTGCAGAAAAGATTCTGCCGAAGAAAAGTCGAGGGCGTTCAGCCCGGCAGACTCCAGCAGCCCGACCACGGACCGCCTGACAGCGTGATCATCATCAACGACGTAAACAATGTGTTCCATTAATAGCCCCAATGATTCAGCCTGACAGAGATGAGAGGATTTTCGCTCAGCGTGAAAACCACCCCCTGATGTTCAAGCGATTATGGTGGCAGCCTTCGAACGCAACTACTCTAACACATTAATTCTCATTATCATTTAACAATATGATAACTATATGAAAGCAATATGTGGTTTTTCAAAACCGCTTTTCACATTGAGTAAGCGTAGGCCAGAAATGGTTAAATTGTCGGCAATTGAGAAGCGGTGAGTGATAAACGCAGTGGGTTCAGGCGCATGCCGGAGAGAGGGCTAAATCATTACTCTATATTTTTCCAGCTCAGTCACTGTTTTCGGCAAGCCCAGCTGTAGCAGGCCTTGCAAAAATTGGTCTGGGGTGAGGGGCGGATGACGCAGATGCGAACGCTGCATTCTCACCGCCTCGAGAACCAGCGCATGGTTCAGGTCAAAAAGGTCTGATAAGAACTCATCAGGGTGAAGCGCTTCGACATCAAATTCAGCGAGGTTTCCGCCAGGAAAATCGACAAGGTTGTAGGTCACAATCACTTCGGAATCCGAACGAATAGCCGCGGCGAGCACATGCCTGTCATCCTGATCCGGCAGGTTAAGGCCATCAATAATGCTCTCATACCCTGATACGCAGGCGTCACCGAAGGTTTTATTCATTAGCATTTCGGTGCGCTTCAGCTGGTCTGGGGTTATATCAGGGCGGTTGATAAGCAGATTTCGCTGCCATTCATCGTGTATCTGGGTAGTCCATTTGGGCTGATATAAGCCAGTCTTCCCTATGTGCATGAGAAGATCCCGCAGCATTGATGGGTATAGCACGCAGGCATCAAGAACGACGGGATAGGGTGAGTGTGTCATCAGTAAAAGCCAAGCTCCTGACTTTGTTCCGCCAGCTCGCGAAGTGCTTGTATGCTTTCTGCATCACGCTGATCTTTGTACTTCATCAGGTCTGCAAAAAGAATACGGCGATGACGGCCAGTTTTATGGAACGGTAGCTTGCCTTCCTCGAGAAGTTTCACCATATGTGGGCGAGAAACGTTCAGGATGTTGGCAGCTTCCTGCGTCGTTAATTCAGCATGCACAGGCACAACCTGGACGGCGTTGCCCGCAGCAAGTTCACCGAGAATACTCATCAGAAGCGTCAGTGAAGATGTGGGTAGCTCTATTTGATGGGTCACATCCTGTGCATCCTGAATCGTAATTTTCTGCGTTTCCTGTTTTGTAGACAGGAACGTAGCAAGCTCCCTTTGTCCGCGTACAGCTGCCTCAATCTCCTTTGGAGCCGGTAACGTAAGGCTGTTCAGAAGTGAGTTTGTCATTTCAGTATTCCACTAGTGTCGAGTTTCATGTTTACGGTGAGTAAAAGTACACCATAGAGAACTGTAATCGAAACAAACGAAAAGCACAACAAACGAAATAAACGAAAAAGCCCCGCATTGCGGGGCTTTTACTTTAGATAGTATTCAGTGGGTACTCACTCCCCCACCAGCTCAATACGGTTCCCATCCGGATCCGCAATCACCGCCTCATAATAGCCATCTCCGGTCATTCGTGGGGCGCTCAGCAGCGTGTTGTTTAACCGCGCCTGTTCCGCCATGCGATCCACATCCGCTTTGCTACCGACGTTCAGGGCGATATGCGCCCAGCCGATAAACTCCGGGTGGGCGGGGGCATCGGGCAAATCCGGGACGGTCATCAGCTCGATGGTCGGCCCGTCGCTGAGGGTCATAAAGTGCGATGCAAACCCCGGGCGGTTTTTACTCAGGTAGCGTTCGTTGCGGCGTGCGCCAAACACCGTTTCCCAGAAGTGAACCTGGGCGTCCAGGTTGCGGGTCCAGAGTGCGACATGTGCAATATTCATCTTATCCCTCGCTGCGGGCGGGTTGGTTGGCGGTGACGGTCACAGACAGCGCGGCGACGACCAGCATCAGCACCATAATGACCATAAACGCCTGGGTTAACGAGGTGGCATGCGCCACGTAGCCGATAATCGCCGGCCCGGCGAGCACGCCGAGATAGCCCAGCGTGGTGATGGCCGGGACGGCAACCGCCTGCGGCATGCGGGTCTGACGGCCAACGGCGGAGAACATCACCGGCACGATATTGGCGCAGCCGGCACCCACCAGCACGTAACCGACCAGCGACAGCTGCCACTGCGGGACAAAGGTCACCAGAGCAAAACCGACGGCAGCTACCAGCGCGCCGCCGACCACCGCGCGCAGGGCGCCGGTACGGGCAATCAGTTTGTCGCCGGTTAAGCGGAAAAGGGTCATCGCCACCGCAAAGCAGGTGAAGCCCAGCCCGCCCAACGACTCCGGTACGCCCCGCACTTCGGTCAGGAACACCGCGCTCCAGTCCAGCACCGTCCCTTCGGCGAGAAACACCGCAAAGCAGATGGCACCAATCAGCAGCACCACGCCGCGCGGTACGGCGAAGGCCGGGCCGGAGGCAGGATTGGCCCACGGCAGCAGCCCTTTCAGGCTGGCGGCCAGCATCAGAATGACGCTCAGGATAATGATCAGACAGGCGGCAAAGGCGCTGGCTCCGAGGGTCAGCAGCAGGGTCATCGCCCCCGCGCCCGCAATCCCGCCGACGCTGTACATACCGTGAAAACCGGACATCACCGGCGTGGGCGAGTCGCGCTCGACGATGATCGCCTGAATGTTCATGGCGCAGTCCGTCACCCCTACGCCCACGCCGAACAGCAGCAATGCGGCGGCCAGCAGGCGCGGATCCGGAATGATCGCCAGCAGAGGCGTGGTGAGCATCACGATCGCCAGCGCGGTGACAATCACCCGACGGCAGCCGTAGCGGCTGGTCAGCATCCCGGTGAGGGGCATCGCAATCAGCGCCCCCATTCCCAGGCACAGCAGCAGCGAGCCGAGCGTGGCCTCGTTGACACCAGTATTGGCCTTCGCGTAGGGCACCAGCACCGCCCAGGTGGCGGTGACGTAGCCGGCAATAAAAAAGACGATCCGGGTGGCAAGCCGCTGAACGGCGCCGGTGGTCTGCTGGGTCATTTCACATCCTTATAAGGTTTCAGTCCCGGGGAGGCCGGTGTTTTATGCTGCTCCTTCTCCCCGGCACGCGCATTGGCGGTTACAGGCTCAAACAGGAAGCCGTCATGGGGCCTGGTGGCGGGCACCTGCTGGCGGTAATTATCATCGTATTTCATCGTGACGCTCCGGTTTCGGGCCTGGTGGATTGACAGAGTGCGCCGTCATGCAACATTATGCGCATTGTTGCTCGATTCAAATCCAGAGAAGATAATTTATGCTCGATTATGCAGCTTTCCCGGAACAACGACAAGATCTGATCCGCCAGATCCTGCAGGAAAATGGCAGGGTAGTGTGCGCCGAGCTGGCGACCCGAATGCAGGTCTCGGAACACACTATTCGCCGGGATTTACATGAGCTTAGCAAAGAGGGTTTCTGTAAGAAGGTCTACGGCGGGGCGGTGCTGCAGCTGGCGGATGCCGGGAACTTCTTTAGCCGCGAGCAAAAAAATTACGCAAAAAAGGTCACGATCGTGCAGAAAGCGGCAACCCTCATCAAACCAGGCAGCTCTATTTTTATTGATACCGGCACCACTAACCTCGCGCTGGCGAAGGCCCTGCCGCCGGATCTGGCGATCACCGTGGTGACCAACTCTCCGGCGATTGCCGCGGAGCTGCTGCGTCATCCCCTCTGCGAGGTGATTATTACCGGCGGCCAGATCCAGCGCAGCTCCGGCGGCGCGGTGGGGGCCACGGCGGCGAGCCAGATCCAGGGGATTATTTTCGATCAGGCGTTTATCGGCGGCTGCGCGATGGATCCGGGGATGGGGTTAACCGGGTTCGACTTTGCCGATTGTGAGTTCAAGAAAGCGGTGATCGCCCAGAGCAGCCAGACCATTGTGGCGCTCACCACCGATAAAATCCCCGGCGTGGCGCGCTTTGTGGTGGCGAAAAGCCGCGACATCGACGTGCTGGTGGTAGAGGCGAACCTGGATCAGGAGGCGATCGCGGCCTTTGCGGCGCAGGATGTGCGGGTGATCATCGCCTAACGCACCTCAAACACCACCGCCGTCCATTTGACTCTGGTATATGGCGGAAACGCGGGGCAAGGCTCAATCCGGGTACAGGCACCCGACCAGATAAACGTCTCCTCATCAATCCGGTACCAGTGCGGATTGCCCTGCACCGCATCGCCCACCACTGTCGCCTGCACGCTGATACGGCTCCCCGCAGGCAGCTCGTCGGCCACAGGTGCGAAAACGGATGGGTTCTGTTTTCGCGTATAGACCCCCATCAGGGTCTTCACACTGGCGGAAACGGGCAATTCGATAAATGGGCTCATGGCAGGCCTCATAGCAATACACTCTTTGTCATTAACGATATAAGTCGCTCTGTAACTCGCGCTCACGATAAAGCGTGAAACTGTCAGGCTGTGTCATGCGAATGGCTGAATGCAGCAGATTTCATCCCCGCTTGACCCACGACAAAGCAGCCTGGCCCGGCCTCTTTCTATAATCAGGCCCGTTTGTCTTTTCACTGGTGCTAACCATGGCGTATCAACTCAACCTCAACTGGCCGGAATTTTTAGAAAAATACTGGCAAAAGAAACCTGTCGTATTAAAAAACGCCCTGCCCAATTTTATCGATCCTATCAGCCCGGATGAGCTGGCAGGGCTGGCGATGGAGCCGGAAGTGGACAGTCGCCTGGTCAGCCATAAAGAAGGTAAATGGCAGGCCAGCAACGGTCCGTTCGAGCACTTCGACGGTCTGGGCGAAACCGGCTGGTCGCTGCTGGCGCAGGCGGTCAACCACTGGCACGCCCCGGCTGCCGAGCTGGTACGTCCGTTCCGCGTGCTGCCGGACTGGCGTCTGGACGACCTGATGATCTCCTTCTCCGTCCCGGGCGGCGGCGTGGGTCCGCATATCGACCAGTACGATGTGTTTATCATCCAGGGAATGGGCAGTCGTCGCTGGCGCGTGGGGGACAAACTGCCGATGCGCCAGTTCTGCCCGCATCCGGCGCTGCTGCATGTCGATCCTTTTGAGCCGATCATCGACGAAGATCTGGCCCCGGGCGATATCCTCTACATTCCACCTGGATTCCCGCACGACGGTTTCACCCATGAGACGGCCCTTAACTACTCGGTGGGCTTCCGTGGTCCGAACGGCCGCGATCTGATCAGCAGCTTTGCCGATTACGCGCTGGAAAACGATCTGGGCGGCGAGCACTACAGCGATCCGGATCTGACCTGTCGCGAACACCCGGGTCGGGTAGAGGAGTACGAACTCGAACGCCTGCGCAAGATGATGATCGAGATGATCAGCCAGCCGGACGACTTTAAACAGTGGTTTGGCAGCTTCATCTCCACCCCGCGTCACGAGCTGGATATCGCTCCTGCCGAGCCGGAATATACGTCTGAAGAGGTGCTCGACGCGCTGCTCGGCGGTGAAATCCTGACGCGCCTGAGCGGGCTGCGGGTGCTGAATATCGGCGGTAGCGTCTTTATCAACAGCGAACAGCTGGAAACGGTGGACGCGACGGCGGCGGATGCCCTGTGCCGCTACACCGAGCTGGGCCAGGCGGAGCTGGGCGCTGCGCTGCAAAATCCGGCATTTGTAAAAGAGCTGACCGGTCTGATTAACCAGGGGTACTGGTTCTTCGACGAGTGATCGTACCGGCGGCGCAGGGCGCAGGCCCCACGCCGCCAACGTTAAGCCGCGAGGATATGACAGGCTCTCCAGTAATCCAGAAGACGCTCGTCATCGCTTTCTCGCTCGGCTTTGCTTTTCATGGCCCGGGCAAGATTTTCTCTCGACACCTCCTGGCCTTTTTGCACAACCTCTAAAACCGCTTCACCAAGAGCCAGGGATATTTCGATGTGATTTGCTTCTACCATATATGCCTCCGTGTTGAGTGCGTGATATTAATTATGTCGCACAGTAACGGGTGTAGAATATTTCTCGGCACATTCTTATATATTTAATATAACCTCCAGGCCGTTGCATAAATAATGTTTCGAAATGCTAATGAAGCGGTAAATAATGGATTTATGGTCTACAGTTAGTTTCGTATCACAACGCGCAAACACATGATGAGGAGAATTAACCATGGTAAACAAGAGTGAAATCAAGGAACATGCTCCGGTTGTTGCAAGCTGCGGTCACCATGTCGGCACGGTTGACCATCTTGACGGCGAGCGTATTAAGCTGGCAAAAAACGATTCCGAATCCGGCGGCAAACACCATTATATCCCGCTGGAATGGGTCGATAAAATTGACGGCAATAAAGTGGTGCTGAATAAAAATCATGAAGAGACGTTTGCGAGCTGGCAAGAGGCGTAATTCTCTGACGATCCACTTTATTAATATTTGGCTCTGGCGTTTCGCCGGAGCTTAATATTGCTGCAAAGGCGGCAATTTTACCTGCATTGCCGCCGCGCTAAAGGAGTGATACTGTTTTATTTTTAATAGCTTCCTCCAGGCGCAGGCATGTCCAACACAAGGCTCCATAATCCGACCGCTGCAACGAAAAAAACCTTTTCCGTGGCAGACTTTAAGGTATTTGGCGAGCGCTACGGCATTGACTACCGCTTTCCCCTGCTGACCGATTCCTGTGCCAACACCAGCCCCGTGCTGCACGGTGATGTCGAAGAGATGACCCTCTCGTCCGGCATTTCGTTAACCCATTCCGATGTACGCGTGCTGCAACCCTATGAAACCACCTCCCGCCACAGCAGCCCCTTGTACGTGCTGGTGGTGCTGGAAGGTTGCGTGACCCTGACCCTCAGCGGCGAAGTTTACTCGGTCCGGCCCGGCATGGCGTTCAGCGCCAGGCTGAGCGAACAGCAGGCGATGTCTGCCCGTCACGATGCGGATATTGCCCTGAAAACCCTCTCCTTTGGCGTCTACCCTGATGATGCCCGCCGTGAAAGCCTGCTCGCCTCTCTGCTGACGCAGTGGGAGAAACTTAACGCGCCCACCTTTGTCTGGCAGGTACCCGATTTTGTGCTGGCCGGCATTCAGCATGCCCGACAGCGCGAGCGGAGCAGCCTCTCGCGCCAGCTATTGCTTGAAGGGGTGATGTACCAACTGCTGGGCCACGGCCTGCACCTGCGGGAGCAGCAGGGTACGGCGCTGGCAGCGGCGTCCAGCGGGGAGCACGCCCGGCTGGAGCAGATCCGTCACCTGCTCGAACAGGCCCCGGAGCAGGATTACACCCTCGCCCAGTTGGCGGCCCGGGCGGCGATGAGCCCCAGCAGCCTGCGCAGCAAATTCCGTCACGCCTACGGCTGCACGGTGTTCGACTACCTGCGCGACTGTCGTCTGGCGCAGGCGCGGCGCTATCTGCTGGAAGGCCACAGCGTGCAGCAGGCGGCGTGGATGTCGGGCTATCAGCACGCCACCAACTTTGCCACCGCCTTTCGTCGTCGCTACGGCGTCTGTCCCGGCACGATCCGCAGCAGCCGTTAACCCGCTTTTCCCCGATCGCCAACGCTATTGATGCGGTTTGGCATTACGCATACGTACTCTGGCGGCGCGCATAGCTATCTTCCAAATGAAAAAGGTAATAATTCTTATTAACAATTAGAAATGGTTTTGGAGATTTTCATGTTCGCTAAATCGCGGCTGGCACTGGTAGTGGGATGGGTTACCGGGAGCGTTGCACTCCCCCTGATGGCGCAGGAGACGCCGAAAACCGAAACCGTGGTGGTGACCTCGCAAATGCAGAGCGGCGCCACCAAGCTGGCGACCCCGGATATCGAGACCCCGCAGGCGGTGTCGATCGTTACCCGCGAGCAGTTCGAAGAGCAGGGTGCTACCAGCGTACGTCAGGCGGTGAGCTACACCCCGGGCGTCTACAGCAACCAGATCGGCGCCTCAAACCGCTTCGACTACATCGTGCTGCGCGGCTTCTCCGACGGCAGCCTGGACAACGTCTACCTCGACGGTCTGAAGATGATGGGCGACACCAACTCCCACAGCTCGCTGGTGGTCGATCCCTGGTTCCTGGAAAATATTGAAGTGGTGCGCGGCCCGGCTTCGGTGCTGTATGGCCGCTCCTCTCCGGGCGGGATCGTGGCGCTCACCTCGCGCAAACCCTCGTTCGATCCGGGCGGCGAGATCAAGCTGTTCGCCGGGAATAACGATCAGCGCGGGGCGATGTTTGACGTCACCGGCGCGCTGGACGACAACGACCGCGTGGCAGCCCGTCTTAGCGGCATGACCCGCTATGCCGACTCCCAGTTCGATCCCCTGAAGGAAGAGCGTTACGCCCTGATGCCAAGCCTGACCTGGCGCATCACCGATAACACCCGTCTGGATCTGATGGCCTATCTGCACCGCGACCCTGAGGGCGGGAGCCACTCCGGCCTGCCGTACGACGGCACCGTGGTGCCGCATAACGGGAAGATGATCTCCAACACCTTCTTCGAAGGCGAGGATGATTATGACAAGTACGATCGCCGCGAGGAGATGGTCGGCTACAACATTGAGCATATGTTTGACAGCGGCTGGTCGGTGCGCCAGAAGCTGCGCTATCTGCATACCAAAGTGGAGCTGAATCAGGTCTACGCCGCCGGCTGGCTGAACGAAACCGAGCTTAACCGCGGATATTCCGGCTCGGACGAGAAGATGGATGCCATCACCCTCGATAACCAGATCGACGGCAGCTTCGATACCTGGGCGGTGAACCACCGGGTGCTGATTGGCCTCGACTATCAGGATCGCAGCAACAATACCACCAGCTACTACGGCGGTTTCCCGCCGATCAACGCCTTTAACCCGGTGTACGGTGCGAAGCCTGACTACATCACCATGTACAGTCAGGAGAAGCACAAGCTGCGCCAGACCGGCTACTACCTACAGGATCAGCTCTCGCTGGACCGCTGGCGTCTGACCCTGGGCGGGCGCTACGACCAGGTGAGCGTGTCGAATATCGACAAGCTCAACGATACCCGTAGCGATCTGGATAAGAACAACTTCAGCAGCCGTGCGGCGCTGCTGTACCTGTTTGATAACGGTATCGCGCCGTACATCAGCTACTCCACCGCCTTTACGCCGACCAGCTTTGCCGACGCCAACGGCGATCTGCTGGATCCGATGGAAGGCAAGCAGTGGGAAGCGGGGGTGAAGTTTGAGCCGGAAGGGATGAACAGCCAGTTCAGCGCCTCGGTGTTCCGCATCAACCAGAAGAACATCGCCACCAAAGAGGAGCCGACCGATCCGTACCGCTCTATCGGCGAGATCGAATCCGAAGGGGTGGAGCTGGAGGCGGTAGGGCAGCTGACCGACAACCTGCGTCTGCAGGCGGCCTATACCTACACTGACATCCGCTACAAGAAGAGCAGCCCGGAGGAAGAGGGCAAGCGTGCGGTCTATGCACCGCGCAATATGGCCAGCGGCTGGCTCAGCTATGACGTCAAAACCGGACCTCTCGATGGCCTGACGGTGGGCTCCGGCGTGCGGTATGTGAACGGTGTGACCAGCGATCGCATGAACACCCATACGCTGCCGTCGTACACGCTGGTGGATCTGGCGGTGGGCTATGACCTGTCGAAGGTCGGGCTGACGGGAGTGAGTGCCCAGCTGAACGTTAACAACCTGACGGACGAAAGCTACGTGGCGGCGTGTAACTCGTTGTCATACTGCTACTTTGGTGCCGAGCGCAGCATCGTTGGCAGCGTGTCGTGGAAGTTCTGATGTGGAGGTAAAAGCAAAACGGCAACCTCGTTGCCGTTTTTTGTGTTTGCTCCCTCTCCCCGTGGGAGAGGGCCGGGGTGAGGGCAAACAGGCCGCACTATGCCGCACTACTCCTCCATCGCAATATGAATCGCCTCACCCATCTTTTTCAACGCCTCGCGGTTTTTCTCATTCGGCGGTAACGCCACGTTGATCCGCAAGCAGTTGCGATACTTACCCGACGCCGAAAACAGCGATCCCGCCGCGGCCTGGATCTTCAGGCGACTCAGCTGCTTGCTGACGCACACCATATCCACCTGTTCCGGCAGCTCAACCCACAGCAGGAAACTGCCCTGCGGGCGCGTGACGCAAATCTCCGCCGGGAAATACTGCCGCACCCAGCAGGTGTAACGCTCCATATTCTGCTGATAAATCTGGCGCATACGGCGCACGTGACGATGGTAATGCCCGTCGCGGATAAACGCCGCCACCGCCATCTGCGTGCCCGGCACGTTAAACCCGCCCGCGGCATATTTCATGTGCATCACCCGGTCGTAATACCGCCCCGGCACAATCCAGCCGACGCGCAGCCCGGGGGCCACGGTTTTGGTAAAGGAGCTGCAGAGCAGCACGCGGCCGTCGATATCTAACGAGTGAATGGTGCGCGGGCGCGGGTACTCCGCCGCCAGCTCGCCGTAAATATCATCCTCCACAATGACAATATCGTGGCGCTGGGCGAGGGCCAGCACCTGACGTTTGCGCGCCTCCGGCATGATAAACCCGAGCGGGTTATTGCAGTTGGGCACCAGGATCACCGCTTTGATCGGCCACTGCTCCAGGGCCAGCTCCAGGGCTTCAATGCTGATCCCGGTTTGTGGATCGGTAGGGATCTCAATCGCCTTGATGTTAAACCCGCGCAGCATCTGCATGGTGCCGTGGAACGACGGCGACTCCACCGCCACGATATCCCCCGGCTGGCATACCGACAGCAGGGCCAGCGACAGCGCCCCGTGACAGCCGTTGGTGATCACAATCTCATCTGCCGCCACCGTCGAGCCGCCGTCCAGCATCAGACGGGCGATCTGCTCGCGCAGCTCCTGCCGCCCCTCCAGCACGTCGTAGCTCAGCATTTCCCCGGGATTATGCTGGGCGATGCGGCTCATCTCGCGCCACAGCGGCTTCAGGCTCGGCTGGTTCAGATCCGGCGAGCCGCCGCCAAAGGAGATCATCTCCTTATCGGCGCGGGCATCGAGGAGCATCATCACCTCATCCCACTGGGTCACCTCTACCGGGCGCTGCACCGGGCGGGTCATCGCCGGAACCGGCGGCTGCGCTTTGCGTGAGGAGACGAAGTAGCCTGAGCGCGGCTGGGGGGTGATCAGCTGTAAATTTTCGAGGATGTGATAGGCCTGCTGTATGGTGCTGATGCTGACCCCATGCTCCTGGCTCAGCGTGCGCACCGAGGGTAAACGCTCCCCGCTGCGATACAGCCCTTGTTCAATGCGTTGGGCCAGCAGATTGGCCAGATGTTGGTAGCGCGTCATGCTGTATCCTTTGTTTTCACCATACAGATGTAAAGACCAGTACAGATTGCGGCAATAAATGCCATTCAGAGGCATTATTAGCGGATCTGTATGTTAAACAAAAGTTGTTTTTGAATCTGTATTGCCGCTCCCGATTTCCGTGATGATAAGCCTACTGACACGATGAGGAGCGCATCATGGAATTTTACGAAAACCGGGCCAAACGGCCGTTTGCGGTGTTTATCTGGATCGGGCGGGCGGTGAAAAAGTGGTATCGCATTAACCGCACGCGCCGGATTCTGCACGGCATGAGCGATGAGCAGTTAAAGGATGTCGGGCTGTCGCGATTTGATGTGTAGTGTATTGCCCGGTGGCGCTGCGCTTACCGGGCCTACAAACACATCCGAATCGTAGGCCGGGTAAGGCGCAGCCGCCACCCGGCATAAAAGGCATCACTCGACGCCAGGTTTTCCGGTGTTTTCCGCAATACGGCGCAGATATTCGTTATTTTTAAATGCCACCATGATCAACTCGAACATCACGCGGGTACCGATCAGGCTGAACAGCATCCCGAAAAAGCCCGCGATCAGATGTTCGGTAAACATGGAGTAAATCCCGCCGATGAGGATAAACAGCATGGCGATCCAGTAGAAGAAGACCAGCACGCGCGGCGTTAACAGATAATCGAATCCCAGAAGTGATTTCATTTTTCTTGTCCCTGTAGGTGTTAAATTTGCGCGTTGATTATAAAGGCCGTCGCGGTAATTCATACCTTTATCATTATCTGAATCCAGCCTTTTATGGTGCAAAATCAGGGGGTTGCTATTTAAGAAGATCGCAGGTTTGGATCTTCGGTCGCGTGAGTAGGGCAACGGCCTCGTCATAGCTGCGCACGTTGTTGTACCCCATCACCAGCCCGTAGCGCTTGTCCGACCCGCTGTACCACGCCGACAGGGCATTGACCTGCAGCTGCTGCTGTTGCCAGCAGCGGGCGATCTCCAGGTCGCAGCTGCCTGTGGTTAAAAACGCCACGATATGCATCCCACCGTCGTTCTGCTCGGTGAAGAACCGATCCCCATAGACCTCGTGCAGGGCGGCAATCATCCAGTCGCGCCGCTGCTGATAGAGGGCGCGCATCTTTTTCAGATGGCGGAAGAAGTGGCCGTCGTTGAGGAAGGCGGTGAGGATCTTCTGCGTCAGCACCGGCTGGCCGCTGGCGAGCAGATCGGCGCAGTCGTTAAAGGCCGATACCGTGCTGGCGGGCATCACCACGTAGCCGAGGCGCAGGGACGGCATCACCGTTTTGCTGAAGGTACCCATGTAGATCACCCGATCCTGACGATCGAGGCTTTTCAGCGACGGCAGCACCTTGCGGGTGTAGTGAAACTCGCCGTCGTAGTCGTCCTCGATGATCCAGGCCTCGTTCTGCCCGGCCCAGTCGAGTAGCTGCTGCCTGCGTGGCAGCGACAGCGTCACCGCCAGCGGGCTCTGGTGCGACGGAGTGACAATGGCAAAGCGGGCGTCGGCGTGCTGGCGCAGCAGATAGTCGGTGTCCATCCCGGAACGATCCACCGGCACGGTGTGCAGGCGCGGCACGATCCGCCGGAGCAGCTGCTGGCCCATAAAATAGCCCGGATCTTCAAACACCACCTTGTCGCTGCGGCTGGCGAGGGTGTCGAGGATCAGCCGCAGGCTGCCGCTGTAGCCGCTGGTGATCAGCACCTGGTCCGGCGTGCAGGACAAGCCACGGGAGATATTCAGGTAGCTGGCGATCGCCTGGCGCAGGGGCCCCCAGCCCATCACCGGCGGGTTGAGCATCTCCTCCTGACGCATGGCGCGCACCGCCTGTCCGGCCAGCAGCAGCCACTTTTTATACGGGAAACTGTCCAGCGCCGGGATGCCGGGGCGCAAAAAGCCCGCCCGTTCCCGCTGGCTGACCAGCGATTCCGGCAGTTTGCCCGTCAGCGGGTCATCGGGCGGTGGAGGCATGGCGGGAAGGGTTAAGTCCGGGTTGACCCGTGTGCCGCGCGCCCCCTGGCTCACCAGATAGCCCTCGCCGATCAGAATGGCATAGGCGGTTTCAACCGTTTTGCGCGCCACCTTCAGCTCTTCCGCCATCACGCGGATGGCGGGCACCTTGTCGCCGGGTTTGAGGACGCCGCGGGTGATGTTGTCCCGGTAGCGGGTGTAGATGTCGTGATAGCCCGGCTTCATGTCCTACCTCATTTCGCGCTTTTTGTATCTTTTTACTATGTCATGAACGGCGTAGATTTGCCCCATTGCATTTCATATGCCGCACATCAAGAGGAAAGACAATGAGCACTCGCGTTAACCACCATAAAGCCACACCTGCCCTCGCTAAAGCGCTCTCCGACCTGAGCATGGCGGTGAGCCAGACCTCCATCGACCCGGCGCTGAAGCACCTGATCGACATCCGCGTCTCCCAGCTCAACGGCTGCACCTTCTGTCTGGATATGCATGCGAAAGAGGCCAAAATTGCCGGCGAGCGCGAGCTGCGCCTCTACCACCTGACCGCATGGCGCGAGTCACCGCTGTTCAGCGCCCGTGAAAAAGCGGCGCTGGCCTTCACCGAAGCCCTGACCCAGATCGGCCCGCACGGCGTCAGCGACGTGCTGTACCGCAGCGTGGCGGAACACTATTCGGAAATTGAGATCTCCGAGCTGAACTTTGCGATCGTGGCGATCAACGCCTGGAACCGCTTAGGGATCACCTCCCGGATGGAACCCGGCGCGCTGGATGGCGCCTACGGCCTGAACAAAGCTAACCTCGAGTAAGACCGCGCTCGCGGATCATCGCCACCAGCGCCCGCAGCCCGGGCGGGACGTGGCGATGCCCGGGGTAGTAGAGACGCAGCCCGGCAAAGGGCTGGGACCACTCCTCCAGCACGCTCACCAGCTCCCCGCTTTCCAGCTCCTGCTGAATATAGAGTTCCGGTAAAAATCCCACCCCCAGACCCGCTTTTACTGCCCGGATCGAAGCAAACAGATCCGAGGTGGCAAAACGCGGCGGCACCGCCAGGGCGATCTGTTCCCCGCGCCGCGCCAGCTCCCAGCGATAGATCCCCCCGTGGGCCATCCGCATCCCGATCCCCTGGTGATGCAGCAGATCGTCCGGGGTTTGCGGTATGCCGTAACGGGCAAAATAATCCGGCGTGGCGGTGACCAGCTGACGAATGTCGGGGGTGAGCGGGACGGCGATCATGTCCTGCGGCACCGACTCCGCGAGGCGCACCCCGGCGTCGTAGCCCTCCGCCACGATATCGATCATCCGCGCTTCGCTCACCGCCTCGACGCGCATTTTCGGGTAGCGGATCATGTAGTCGATCAGCAGCGCATCCAGGAACAGCGTGCCGACGTTGTTCGGAACGTTCAGGCGCAGAGTGCCGGCAGGCTCGTCGGTGTCGCTGTGGATCTCTTCATCTGCCTGACGTATTTCCTGCAACGCCGGGCCGATGCGCGCCACATAGCGCTGCCCGGCGTCGGTAAGCCCCACGCTGCGGGTAGTGCGGTTAAACAGGCGGGTTTGCAGACGGTTCTCCAGCCCGGCAATGGCGTTGCTTACGGCGGTGGCCGACATCCCCAGCTCCTGGGCGGCGGCGCGAAAGCTGCCGCGACGCACGACGGCCATCACCACTTCCAGCTCGGTCAGTCCTGAACGGTGCATAGATTATCCTGAAAATCGAAACAACCTTTGCAGCATAGCGTGGATTATCGCAACGGAGAAGGCGTGCCAGACTGGGTTCATCCAGCCTGAGGAGGTTTATATGCAGCATATCGAACAGATCTATATCAACGGTGAATTTGTCACCCCACACGGCACTGAGCGTTTTGATCTCTGTAATCCGGCGACGGCGAAAACGATCGGTCAGGTGCGGCTGGCCGACGCGGTGGATGCCGAACGCGCCATTGCCGCCGCGAAAGCCGCTTTTCCGGCGTGGTCGCAAACCACGAAGCAGGAGCGTATTGCCGCGCTGCAACGGATGCAGGCTGCGGTGGCGGCCCGCCACGACGATCTGCTGGAGGCGGTGATTGAGGAGTACGGCGCACCCGCGTCGCGCTCAGCGTGGATGGCAAGCTATCCGGCGGAGGTTATTGGCCAGGCGATTACGGCGCTGAAGGCGTTCGAATTCACCACCACGGCAGGCGCGGCCAGGGTAGAGATGATTCCGCTGGGCGTTGCCGGATTGATCACCCCGTGGAACAGCGACGCGGGCTTTATCTGCGGCAAACTGGCGGCGGCACTGGCCGCGGGCTGTACGGCGGTGATCAAACCCAGCGAGATGAGCGCCCTGCAGACGCAGATCGTGACCGAGGCGCTGCACGCCGCCGACCTGCCGCCGGGGGTGTTTAACATCGTTACCGGGCGCGGCGATACGGTGGGGGAGACCATCAGCCGTCACCCTCTTGTTGCGAAAATCTCCTTTACCGGGTCAACGCAGACCGGCAAAGCGATCCTGCGCAACGCGGCAGAGAACTTTACCCGCGTCACTCTGGAGCTGGGCGGCAAATCCCCGACGCTTATTCTTGATGATGCCGATATCAAACAGGCCGTTTCGCTGGCGGTGCAGGCCGGGCTGATGAACAGCGGGCAGGCGTGCGTGGCCGGTACGCGTATCCTGGTGCCTCAGTCGCAGAAAGCGGAATTCGAGCAGGCCCTGGCCCAGGCTATCGCGGCGGTCAAATCGGGCGATCCGCGCGATAGCGCCACCGAAGTCGGCCCGATGGTCAGTGAAAAACAGTGGCAGCGGGTGCAGGGGTATATTCGCAAAGGGCTGGAGGAGGGCGCGCGCCTGCTCGCGGGCGGGGAAGGACGGCCGGAAGGCACCCGGGACGGCTGGTTTGTCCGTCCAACGCTGTTTACCGATGTGCATAACCAGATGGCCATCGCCCGGGAGGAGATTTTTGGCCCGGTGCTGTGCGTGATCCCGTATCGCGACGAGGCAGAAGCCATCGCTATTGCCAACGACACCGACTACGGCCTGAGCGCGCTGGTGCTGGGCAGTGACGCGGAACGCGCCCGCCGCGTGGCGGAGCAGATCCAGTCCGGTCGTGTGCTGGTAAATACCCTCGCCCATGAGCCTGAAGCGCCCTTTGGCGGGTTCAAGCACTCCGGCGTGGGGCGCGAGATGGGGACGTGGGGGATAAACGCGTTTATGGAACCGAAGTCGATCCTCGGCTAAAAAACGCCCGGCGGCGCAAGCTTGCCGGGCCTACGGTTTGGGCCTTTCCAGGCCGGGGAAGCGCAGCGCCACGCGGCCACCCGGCAATAACATTTCGCTCCTCACCGAAGCATCACCTTTTTCTTTCCTTCATCCTCTCCTGACCCTCACAACGGAGAGATCCTCATGATTGCAGTCCTGTTTGAAGCCAAAGCGCAACCCGCGCATCAGGCGCGTTACCTGCAGCTGGCCGCCGAGCTGAAGCCGCTGCTGGCGGATATCGACGGCTTTATCGATATCGAACGTTTTCAGAGCCTGACCACCGACGGCAAAATCCTCTCCCTCTCATGGTGGCGGGACGAAGAAGCGATCCGGAGCTGGAAGCAAAACGTCTTTCACCAGGCCGCGCAGGCCGAAGGGCGAGCGTCGATCTTTGCCTGCTACCGCATTCGCGTGGCGCAGGTGATACGGGAATACGCCTCAGAAACCGGAGGGCACGCCGATGTATGACGTCCATGTGATTTTCAACGACGTGCCCGGGGAGCTGGCACGCTTTGGTCAGCTGCTGGGGCAACACGGCGTGGGGCTGGAGGGCGGCGGCGTATTTGGCGTGGAGGCGCATTTTCTGGTGGAGGAGGGTGAAAAGGCCCGGCGCGTGCTGCTCGATGGCGGGTTTAACGTGCAGGCGGTGCGCAAGCCGCTGATCCGTAAGCTGAAACAGGAGCGTCCCGGCGAGCTGGGGGAGATCGCCGCCGCGCTGGCAGGGCAGGGAGTGTCCATCCTCACCCAGTACAGCGATCATGCGAACCATCTTATTCTGCTGACGGATAATGATAAGCTGGCCGCAGAGATCACCGGGCCGTGGGTTGCCAATGCTAAAGACCAGTTTACCTCCTGATAACAGCGCCGCGCTGGAGCTGGCCGTTGCGGCCGTTGCGACGGCGATGGCGGATCCGTCCCGGGTAAAAATGCTCTGCGCCCTGATGGACGGGCGGGCGTGGACCGCCACCGAGCTCAGCGCCGTGGCGGATGTGGCCCCCTCTACCGCCAGCGGGCATCTTACCCGGCTGCTGGACGGGAAGCTGATCACCTGCCTGTCTCAGGGTCGGCATCGCTACTATCGGCTGGCGGGGCATGACGTCGCGGAGCTGGTGGAGCAGATGATGGGGCTGTCGTGGGGACGTATCACGCCGCCGCAGACCACCGCGCCGGAACCGATGCGTCACGCCCGCACCTGCTACGACCATCTGGCGGGCACGGTCGCGGTGCAGATCTATGATTTTATGCAGGCGGAGGGTTGGCTGGTGGCAGATGGGTCGGGCCTCACCCTGAGCGGGCGCGAGGCGTTTCTGACATTGGGGATCACGTTAAATAGCAAAACCCGGCGTAAAGCCTGCTGCGCCTGTCTGGACTGGAGCGAGCGGCGGTTTCATCTGGGCGGCGAGGCGGGTGCGGCGCTGCTGGTGCATCTCGAAACCAAAGGCTGGATCCAGCGGGTCGTGGGGTTTCGCGAAGTGGCAGTGACAGCATCAGGTCAGCGTGCCATCGAGCGGCATTTTAGCCACTGAGACAACGCCCGGCGGCGCACGCTTGCCGGGCCTACAAAAACAGCACCCACCCGGCGTCAGCGCGTAACGCTACTTCATAATTATTTGCATCGCTTATATGTAACGCTGAACTTATTCATAAATTAAATCTATTTGGTTTGAGAATTTTCGCATGTCGCTTTTTACTATTATCGTGATTGAGGATTCTCATGTAGCATAAAAAATTAAGCTGCGATCCCGCCAGCTAAATAGCGAGTTGTTTAAAAGTGCAATGTATTAACAGGGAGAAGATATATTGTGTCTAAAATGAAGAGTTACGCAGAGAGCGTGCTGTTCCAGAGTATTATTTCATTATCGGAGGGCACAGGGACGGTAGACAGCCTTGCCGCACTGTCCGAAAATTATATATCCCGTCTCGGAAGCAGTGATGTCCCCATTCCGCTGCGCAAAGCGCTTAACGATGTTAAAGGCCTTCTGGCAGCGCTTATCGAAAAAAACTACAGCCAGACCGGCAGTCATGCCGCATGGATGAGCAAAAAGCAGTGTCTGCTGACCCTGATTACGGAGTTATATACTGACGTGGTGGCGTGGAATGCGGTTGAACAATATATTTCGGCGTCACAGTTTCTGTTATTTTCTGAAGGGAAAAACGGATCTGAGCGTCATTCGCATAACGCGATAAATTAATATTCGCCTCTGGTTATAAAAGAAAGCCGCATACTCACGTATGCGGCTTATTTGTTTTAGAAGGCGAGCGACCAGGTGGCGCTCATTGTCTGATTGGTGTCGTGCTGAGAGGCATTCACGTTATAGCCCACGCCGAAGGTCATCGTGCCTTTTTGCATTTTGACCCCCAACTGGCCGTTGAAGGCGGTATCGTCCATGATCTCTGCGCGGATGGTATCGCTGCCGCTGATGCCCACGGTGCGCAGGGTATTTTGACTCTCCCGGTCGCCGGTGACGGCAACCACGCCCGCATCGGCCTGAGTACTCATCTTCCAGCCGGAATCCAGCGCGAAGGTTTTCGCCACTTTCACCCCTACCGGGAACTGCCAGATGTTCTGGGTGCCTTTATCGGTATGGAAGACACGTTCATCCTGACCATTTTTGGTATCAAAGGCCTCGGTCGTGAGCTGGTTATAGCGCACGCCCGCATGAGGAATGATATCCAGCACGTCGGTTTCGATCAGGTACTCGCCCCGCACGCCCGCGCTGAACAGCATCCCGTCCACGTTCGCCTTCAGCTTATTGCCTGCTTCCATCCAGCCCGGCTGTTTCTGGTCAACATCGTTGCTGGTCTGGGTCAGGCTGACATCGCCCGTCAGGTTCCAGCGATCCTGGTTCCAGTTCTGGTACAGAGTAACGCCCCAGAAGCTGAAATCATTGTGGGTGGCGTTGACGTCGCCGCGTGAATCACTGTCGCCATTACCGGCATGGAACGCCGCGCCGCTGCGCAGGGTGCCGTGTTCGGTCTGCCAGGCTTTATCTCCTCCCATCATCAGGCCATAGAATTTGCTGTTCTGGCCGTAGCTCAGGTTCCCGGCGTTCAGGTCGCTGCTGCGCGGGTTACCGTACAGAGTGTGAACCCAGACGCTGGCGTCGGTGTCCGCAGGTTGAAGAGCCAGGTTAGCAACGGAGTTACGCTCCAGGACGGCATCCACCGCCGCATTGCCCGCCGCCCAGGTGTTGTGCTGCACCCCACCCGCGGTGGCGATCTGCGCCGCGCTGTTGACGGTTCTCACCACCTCATCCACGCTCGCCTGTGGCGTATCGATGGCAACCGACAGATAACGCGCCCCCGCCTGGCTGGCAGAACGTGAGTTCTCCCCGCTGGCGATAAGCTGATCCAGCGCATGGGTGGTGACTACGCCCGGCAGGACGTCCTGTGCCGCGCGGGCCTGCGTGGTGACCAGCACCGCGCCGTCACGCTCTTCGGTGGTGGCCGTCAGCAGTTTGTTCAGCAGCAGGTTCTCGTTCTGCCAGCCGTTTCCGGTGAGATTGACGTCGCTAAAGCCCCGGGCAACCGCGTAGGTCTGGTTGGCCTTCGCATCGGCAACGTAGAGTGCGGCGCTGTCCGCCACGTTCAGGCTGCCGTCGATCGCATTCAGCGCCGCCTGGCCGTTGGTCATCTCTTTGGTGTTAACCATCAGCAGAGAGTGGTCGGCAAAGTCGACAGTATTAAAGGCGGCGTCACGGTCGGCGGAGTTGCCGGTCAGAGAGCCGTCGACCCGCAGACCGCCCTGGGAGGCGTTAAGGAATTGCGGGGTATGGACAGAGACCGCCGCCGTGATGGCATTTTCACCCCAGGTTAAGCCGCTGTCGGCGAAACGGGCTTCTGCTGCGGTAGTAGTGGTATCCCCCAGTACCAGCAGGGCGTTCTGACCCACGGTCACGCGACCGTTGATCTCATTGCCGCCACTCGTCACGCGGGAGGCGTTAGCCAGCGTGCCGCCCTCGGTCCATGCCGGGTCGATAAACATCCGCGCGCCCTGCAGATCCAAACGTTCTGCCATCAGCGTACCCGCAGCGGTGACATCACCGACGGTGATCTGCGCATCCTGGCTGGCCGTAAGCTGCCCTGCCTGCAGGGAACCGTTCACCGCCAGCTGGGCGCTTTCCTGCAGCGCCATGTCGCTGTGCAGGGTGGCCTGCTGTTGCACGGTGACCAGGCCACTGCTGATAACGCCGGCCGCGGATCCGCCGGAGACCAGAGTATGGTCGCCTGCCACGATGTTCAGTGTGCCTTCCGGGGCCACGGTGACGGTACCGGTGAGGTGGCTGGTCACATCCTGCATCGCCGTGGTGCCTAAGTTCAGCGTTCCGTTATTGACCGCGACCGCAACAGGCGTATCCGGTGCGCCAGCCACGTCGAACAACGCGCCTGCAGCCCCGGTCAGGGTCAGGGTCTGGTTGCCGCCAATTTCCACTGACGGCTGGCCTTCACCTTCAAACCGCAGCTGTGCCGCGCCAAAGCCGTTACGCACGAAAATGGCATCATCGGTGATCGCATCTTTCTCGCCGATGCTGAGCTGGTTTTTACTGGAGGTGACCTGGGTATTGGCCAGCACCGCCTGGGTCATAGCGGCGTCGATTACGCTGGCGGTGCCCGCCACGTTATCCGCATTCTGCAGGGTGCCGAGCATCACCAGGCTGTTGCCTTCCGTCGCGCCCAGCAGATCATTGACCGCCTTCACATAGTCCAGATGGTAGGTGTCATCGGTCAGGATCAGCGTGCTGTCGGTAAAGCTCATGCCTGCCCCGGTCTCGTTATAGCCCTCAGGCAGCAGGGAGGAGGCCGCCAGGTTGAACAGCTGGTCGGAACTGGTTTGCAGCTGGCTATGGTTGACCATGTTCAGCGACGCGCCGCTGCTCAGCGCCAGGGTATCGGCGATCAGTTTGGTGTTATCAAAGGTTAAATTGCCGCTGCTCAGCTGCACCGGGGCGGTCATCGTGGTGCCGTTAACGGTCAGGGCGGTGCCCACGTTGGCGTCAGTAAAGCCGTCGGTCAGGACCAGGTCGCCCGCGACGGCCAGCTTGCCAAAGTTGCTGAACTGCGTCCCGCCAAACTCAGGCATGTTCGCCAGGTGCAGGGTACTTGCGTCGCCGCTGCCGTACAGATTGCCCGCCACCTCAGTGTTATCCAGCCAGATGTCGGAGCGGAGCACCGTTGTGCCTTTCAGATTGACATCCCCGGAGAGGGTGCTGTCGGTCAGATGCAGATCCACGCTGCCTTTGCCGGTGCTGGCGTCGATATTGCCCGTCAGCACGGAGCGGGTGATATTCATCGCTATCAGTGCGGCTTTGTTGGCAATCAGGTTGCCGTTAAGGGAGGAGTCTGCCAGCGAGGCGGTAATGCTGTCCGAGCCGGAAAGCACCGCATGGCCGACAATGGTGCTGTCGTTGTTGACGGTCAGCTGGGTGGTTTTGCCATTAGACATGCTAATGGCGTTACCGTCTTTCTGGGTGGTTTTGGTGATACTGGAATCCGTAACGGACAGCGTGCTGTTACTGCCTGAGGTCGCGAGGGCCACCGAGCCCGTCAACTGGCTGTGGTCGACCACAATTGCGTGCGTTTTATCTGTGACGCTGAGGTTAGTGATTTCTATTGCATTGGCCGTTTTGGCAACGGCATCGGTGGTATCGATGGTGCTGCGCTCAACCCTAATCGTGTTGTTATCTTTGGTGTTGTACAGCAAAATGCTGCCTGCCAGAATACGGCTGTCCTGCACATTAATGTCGTGTGTCCCCGCGCCGCCTGCGTAGATCTTGCCTGTAATCAGGCTATTGTTCTGGATATCAATATCGGTATTGCCGCCGTCAGCGGCATCCAGATAAATGGCACTCCCGACAAAATAACTCTTCGGATTCGCAGTGTTTTTCATATCATAATCCACCCCCTTAGCGGCACCGTTCAGGGTTGAGTGATCAACGATGATATGGGTATTTGTTTCGTATTTTGAGCTTCCCGCCTCAATGGCATCCACCGCGGCCCCATTGTTCAGGACCACGGTGGCTGAACCATCTTTACTGATGTTGATATAATGACCGCTCAGATTCGCGCCATCGACAAGAAGCTGTTGAATATCCGAAGAGGTTCGGGAAGAGCTGCCGCTGGCAAAATAGATGTTTTTCGCTTCAGCCGCACTATTAATGGCCGCATCCTGCGTTTTTTGCGTAAAATACCACGCGGTAGGTTTTGGATTTATCGGGGACGTCATGTCATATTGCGTTAACCCGCAGGTCCCGGTAAATACCGTGCCCGCGCAGGTATTTGCCAGTGCTGGTGCCAAAATTAAACTGCTGCCCAGAATCATACTCATACTGATAGCCAGTTGATTCAGGCGAAATGATTTATTCATAAGGTGTCCCTCTAATTACGTAATGATTTTATTTCGCGATGGCGAATATAAAAATGCATACACCGTTTAATCCTTCGTTACATTTCGCAGCATATCAAAAGAAAATAAAACTCAGGGTCGGATTGATCTTTCCTTGCCTGGAAAAATCTTAATTAGTCGGATATCCCGCTGTAATAATTGATTAATATTTTCTTTAAATATGCTTTTTTGTGAGCAACAGCACGAATTGCCGCTAATTGCTTGAGAATATTCCTACAATCCCCCGGAAAACTGTTAATTGAAAATAATTACATTCTCAAGGATTATGATTAAATCCACAGTGATGATAAGGATATGAGCAATGATTATAGTATTAACATCCTGTAGATACTTTCAGCAGGGCTTTAACATGCTGGTCGATCGGTTAATGATCGACGCGCCTTCATTTCAACGGGTGCTTTATCTTGATGACATTAAAAAAGCGACGAAAGAGGATCTTGCCCTGACCAAAGCCATTGTGGTGGATTATGGCGAGTCGGATATTAAAGTATTGAATGCGCTGCTGGACGTTAAAAACCGTTACGAGCAGAGCTATTTTATTTTTATTACCCGGGATGTGTGCTACGAAAGCACGATTGAAAATATTCTCATTAATACCATCGCCGATTACACCATCGACTGTAAAAGTGCCGTGCGAAAATTACACGCCTGTCTTACCCACCTTGCACAGGAAGATCAGCCGGTCACTATTTTTAAAAATGCCCGCTGGCATCATCTTGAAAAAGAGCAACGCTTAACACGCATGGAGACCATGCTGTTGCCCTATATTGTGTCGGGGAAAAAGAATAAAGAAATTACCCGTTACCTGGACGTGACCGGAAAAACCGTCAGCCATCATCGACGCAATATTTATCGAAAATTCGCCGTGACCAATCTGACCGGCTTGTATAAGAAATTTGATCAGCGTGTTTGATCCTTTGAGGGGCATGCACGCTTTCGCAATTCCTGCTCTTAACATCCTCGTTTCTTGATACTTACCCTGATAACTATTATCTTCTCAGCGTGTGAAGCGAGGTTCCCCCATGCGTGAAGAAGATCTGTTCTGCCGCAGGCCTATGGGCATGCGGATGGCAATGATTGTGCGTCAGTGGCGCGCGGTGATTAACGACGCCATTCTCGAGACCGGGTTAACCCAGTCGAGCTGGACGGTGATGATGCAGCTTGATCAACTGGGGGAGAACGTCTCGGTGAGCGAACTGGCGGAGGTGCAGGGCATTGAGCTGCCGCCGCTGATGCGCACCCTTTCACAGCTGGAAAAGCAGGGCTATCTGCTGCGCACCACATCGCCTTATGACAAGCGCATCCGGCTGCTGACGCTCACACCCGAAGGGAACGCGGTGCTGAAAACGCTGACCCGGGTTATCGAAACGTTCCAGAAACGGGTATCGCAGAATATCGCCCCGGAGCATCTGGAGATTTTCAGCGCCACACTTAATCAAATCGCCTGCAATTTGCGGACAATCCGCGAAGAAGATAACAAGACCCAATAATCATGACCCCTGAACAAAAGTTTGCCCGCTGGGTAAGGGTAAGTATTGCCTCTTTCCTGCTGATGTTTGTCTATTTTATCGTCGCCGATATCTGGATCCCGCTGACGCCGGACGCCACGGTGATGCGCGTGGTCACGCCGGTGTCGGCGCGCGTCTCCGGCTATGTGGCGGCAGTGCATGTCCACAACAACAGCCAGGTGAAGAAGGGCGATCTGCTGTTTGAGCTCGATGCGACGCCGTTCCGTAATAAGGTGGAGGCCGCTGAGATTGCCCTGCAGCAGGCGCGTCTCGCCAATCAGCAGCTGGACGCGCAGATCGTGGCGACCCAGGCCAGCCTGAAAACCGCCCAGCTCACCGCCCGCAACGATAAAGTCACCTTCGATCGCTATCAGAAACTCAGCACCCTGCAGAATGTTTCCCAGGCGGATCTGGATAAGGTGCGTACCACCTGGCAGGGCAGCGAGCAGTCGGTGGCGAATCTGCAGGCCACCATCCATCAGCTGCGTATTGAGCGCGGCGAGCGGGATGAACAGCATAACGTATCCCTGCAAAAATACCGCAATGCGCTGGACGAGGCTCAACTCAACCTCGGCTGGACCAAAATCTACGCCGAGGCCGACGGCACGGTCAGCAACGTTCAACTGAGTCCCGGCTTTTATGCCGCCTCCGGCTCGGCGGCGCTGGCGCTGGTAAACAACCAGAGCGATATCGTCGCCGATTTCCGTGAAAAGAGCCTGCGCCATACCCACCAGAACACCGACGCCGCGGTGGTGTTTGACGCCTTCCCGGGCCGCGTATTCCGCGCCCACGTCACCAGCAGCGATGCCGGGATTTTAGCGGGACAGGAGGCGGTCAACGGCCAGCTGTCGGAGCCGGAAACCTCCAACCGCTGGGTGCGTGACGCCCAACGGATGCGTATCCACGTGGCGCTGGACGACACCCTGCCGAAGCACCTCCCGACCGGGGCGCGCGCCACCGTGCAGCTCTACAACAGCGAAGGTCCGTTTGCCCGCTTCTTCTCCGGGATGCAGATCCACCTCGTCAGCCTGCTGCATTATGTCTATTAATACCCTCGCGCGGGTCTTTACCCCGCACGGCAACATCGTCTACACCGCCAACGACTTTCGCCAGACGCTGCGGATCGTGATTGCCGGGATGATTGCGCTGAGCGTGTCGAGCTTCTACAACACCAGTTACGGCGTCTTCTTCGTGATCTACCCGATCATGCTCCTGTCGCTGGTGCCGGTGTTTAACCGCCACGTCGCTAAGCAGTTTGTGTTCAGTTCTGCGCTGAACTGCATCGAAATGGTGTTTATTATTGGCTATCTGGCGCAGTGGCCGGTAATTATGACCCTGGTGGTGTTTGGCCTCTACGTGATGCGTTTTCGCTTTATGAGCCAGGGGCCGCTGTTTCTGTTCGGCTCGATGGGGGTGGTGTGCCAGAGCACCATGCTCAACTTTATGAGCTATCCCACCACCAACTGGCACACGCTGCTGTTCTCCAACCTCGAAGCCAGCGTGATGGCGGTGTGCCTGAGCGCACTGATGCACTACCTGCTGCCGGATGTCGAGCCGCGCACGCCACCGCCGCGGCTGGAGAAAGACGCCGCCCGCGTGCGCCACGAGTCATTGCTCTCCGGCACCGTGGCGACGCTGATTTTTGTGGTGTTCCAGATAAGCGATCTCAGTGATTCCCTCTCGGCGCTGATGGCGGGGGTACTGATCCTCTTCCCGATGCACTACCGCGGGGCGGTGATGAGCTCCCTGTGGCGCGTGGTCGGGGTGGTGCTCGGCTGCCTCTACATTCTGGTGGTGCAGCTGGTGCTGTACGATCACAGCAGCCATATGCTGCTGATGATGCCCCTGATTGGCCTCGGGCTGGCGTTTGGCGCCCGCCTGCACGTGATGGAGAAGGTGGGGGCCGGGGTCGGTTTTGCCAGTATCACCACCATCGGCATCATGTTCGGCCAGAACATGCACCCGGACGGCGACCTGGTGTTCAGCGACCTCTACCGCATCGTCTCGGTGACGGTGGCGCTGGTGGCGACCCTGACCATGGTGTTCATTATGCATCTGATCCTTAACTGCTTTGCGCCGACGCGCTACGTGATCCGCAATCCTTAGCACACATCTTTCCCGCGTTCTGTGCTATCACTGTCGGTCGATTAACTGGCCGACAAAAGGGATGACGATATGTGGCAGACGCGGGCGCTGGAGCTGAATAATCAGGCGTACTGGAACTGGGAAAAGGCCTGCGAGCTGGTCGACTGGGCCGTGGCGCATGATTTTAATACGGTAATTGTCGGGCAGGTGGATCTGTTCGACAAACTGGTCTCCCCGAAAGGCTACACGCCGCATCTCGACAATGACCGTCTCTCCAGCCAGCAGCGTGCCCGCTGCGTCTACCTCAACCGCCTGGGGCTGCTGTGTCAGCAAAAGGGGCTGCGTTTTTACCTGCAGGCCAAAGAGTTCAGCTTCCCCACCGAGCTGCTGCTGGCGCACCCGCATCTGTTTGAGCCGGGCCAGGGCGTGCGGCTCGACGTCGATTTCTGGTGCGGATATCTGACCCGTAAAATCGCCCTGATCTGCCAGCGCATTCCGGCTCTCAGCGGCCTGCTGGTGGCGATCTCCAGCACCGATGGCCTGCTGCCGGTGTCGCGCCCTAACTGGGAGTTGCAGGCAGAGGGTGAGGTCAATCCGGCCCAGCGCGATGAACGCAGTCTGGCGATCTACAGTCGCTGCTTCAATGCCATGACCCGCACCATGCAGGCTGAGAACAAGCACCTGGTGCTGCGGGTGTTCCCGGCAGGCAACCACGATCTCAACAACGTGCTGGAGGCGATCCGCCCCCTGCCACAGAGCGTCAGTGTCTCGATCAAACTCACCCCGGAACGTTTCTGGCCCTCGTTTCCCAATAACCCGGCGCTGCTGGCGGTGCAGGAGCGGGAGGTGTGGGCGGATATCGATCTGGTGGGGGAGGAAGTCGGCTGGGGCGTGCTCCCCTGGCTGCGTATCGACGAGCTGCAGGGCCGCCTGCTGTGGTGCCGCTCGAACCCGGCGATTCGCGGCGTGGTATGCAAAACCAGCTGGGAGGGGGTCGATAACCACTGGGTGATGGGCACCCTGAGCGAGTGCAATCTGGTGGCCTGTAGCCGGATAGTCACCAGCGATGGCCGTCATCTCAGCGTGGCACAGCTGCTAAGCGACTGGCTGGATGAGCGCTACGGCTGGCGCCCGGATGGCGAGACTTTTGACACCTTCCGATCCCTGCTGGAGCAGGCGGGGCAGGTGCTGTACGGCGCCCTCTACGTGCGCGATCACGTGTTCCATCGTCACAGCCAGGTGCCGGAGAGCTACAGCCAGGCGGTGTGGAGCCTCTACGGCCAGCTCAACCGCAACCACTGGCTGCCGGGATCGGAGCGCGATATTTTCTTCAGCGCCAGCGACGTTGAGGCCTCTTCCGCGTCGCTGTCGCGCATTGCCCGCGAGAAGGATGACGCCCGGGATGCCTCAGAGGTGTTGCAGGAGCAGGCTCTGCATTTTGCCGACACCGCCGCGTTCCCCTGGGCGCTGAAACGCCGCTGGCTGGAGGAGTGGCAGGGCTTTGCGCTCTACTGCCATCTGTTTGTTCACGCCCAGAAAGCCTTCTTTACCCTGCGCTTTGCCCGGGAAGTGGAGAACAGCTGGAGCATGCGCGAGATCTGCCAGATCAACATTCAGGAGCTGTATCGCAGCGCCGCCGAGCTGGACGATTTCTGCCTGAAACATGCCGACGCCTCCCCCGGCCTGCACGTGTTGTTCGATGCCTCCCGCGTACGCGCCCTGGCAGACAGCCTGAGCGACGAGCTAAAAGCGCTGAAGGGCTAGTTTGTGTGATGCATATCACGTCGGTGGGGTTGGCTTAAAAAACCGACGTGATTTTTCTCATCTTTTTCTCTCTCCATCCGCGGCGGGATGCGATCCGCATCACGCTCCGTCTCCCCGTCGCGGCCAGTTTGTGAGTTGCCGGGCAGTTCCCGCTAATCCCCGCATCTGGCTCCTCGCGGCAGATATCGAATCTGCTGATGATAGCGGCGCAATGTATTCGTTTTGCGAGAGATGAGGAAGATATGTCCCAGGGTGACTGGCAGTTAGCACAGGGCGACGCGCTCACGCGTTTTCTGGCTTCAGCGGTAAAAGCAGAGCGCTTTGCCGAGTTTTATACCGGTGAAACGGACGATCCTGCCCGGATCGTGGGGCCCGATGCGGTGTCCTTTTGCCGTCATCTGTTTCTGCAGACGCACGCCCGGCGGCATGTCGATCCCGCCCAGGCGCTGCCGTGCCGGGAAGCCGTTGTTGGGGTCGATAACACCGTCGCTTTTTCGGGATTCCGCCCGCAGGCCTACCATCTGCAGCGCTGGCTGAGGGTGGATCTGTTCGCGCCCTACCGCGGGATCTTTACCTTTCGCCTGGCGACCTGCGGCGGGGTACGGATCTGGAATGACGGCGAGCTGCTGGCGTGCTTCACCCCTTTTACCCGCAACAGATTGCAGCATTCCGACGTTCAGCTGGCGCTAAACGCGGGCCGAAACAGCCTGCTGATCCATCTCGATGAGCTCTTCGAGCGCGAGACACTTTTTGCCCTGCAGATGATTTATCTCGACGAACCCACGCTCGGCGTGGCGCTGCCGGAGGCGTGTCCGCCGATCGCACCGCCATCGGTTTGCGAGCCAGGCCAGGACGACAGCGCCCGCCGTCTGTTGACCCTGATGGCGCAGCGCGAGTATGGCCCGGAACTCGACGCCCTGCTGCTGCGCACCCTGAAGTGCGTCAGCGCCCGGGAAGAGGGCTCGGTGTTTGCACTGCTGGCGCTGCTCTCCCTCTGGCATCGCCACCGGGGGGAGTACTTCCCCGGGATGCTGTGGCGACGGGTGAAATCCACGGTGCTGGGCTATCGCTACTGGCACGACGAACGGGGCTGCGATGTGATGGCGTTCTGGGGCGAGGAAAATACGCTCGCCTTTCAGACCGCGCAGTATCTGGCGGGGCAGCTGTTCCCGGAGGCGCTGTTTATCGCCTCGGGCCGCCGGGGGCAGCAACAGCAGCGCCTGGCGCTGATGCGCGCGGCCGACGCCCGGACGCTACGGGAGCAGGCAGAGGCATACCTTACAGGGGCAAAAGCATGAACAAAGAACAGCAGATGACGACTCTGGATCGCGTGGTACGCGGGTTTTGTCGCCTGAAAAATCTCGATGAAGTGGGCGTCGGGGACGGGTTCGCCATCAACTTCGAAGAGTGGGAGTGGGAGATTGGCGTCGGGCTGTATGGCTTCTGGCGCTTTGCGGAGCATCAGCAGGATGCCGTTCTGCAGCAGTCGATCCTCGCCTGGTACGAGGGGCAAATTGCCAGAGGGCTGCCGGAGATGCAGATCAACACCACCGCGCCGATGATCGCCCTGGCGCTGGTGGCCGGGCATCATCAGCGCCAGGATCTGCTGGAGACGGTCAGCGACTGGGCCGATGCCCTGCTGCGCGATCTGCCTAAAACGGAAGAGGGCGGGTTCCAGCATGTGGTGAAAGAGCAGCCCAACACCGGCCAGCTGTGGGATGACACCCTGTTTATGACCTGTCTGTTCCTCGGGGTGGCGGGCATTGTGTTGAAGCGTCGGGATCTGATCGACGAGGCCAGCTACCAGTTTCTGCTCCACACCCGCTACCTCAGCGATCCGGTCAGCGGCCTGTGGTATCACGGCTGGACCTTTGTCGATAAGCACCATTTTGCCGGGGCGTTCTGGGCGCGGGGCAATGCGTGGATCACCGTCGCCATTCCGGAGTTTATCGCGCTGATGGGCGAGCATCTGGATGCCAGCGTGCGTCGCTATTTGTCGCAGGTGGTGTCGCGGCAGGTGCGCAGTCTGTGCGAACTGCAGGCGGAGAACGGCATGTGGCACACGGTGCTCGACGATCCGCTCTCGCCCCAGGAGTCCTCCGCCACGGCGGGCATCGCCTGGGGCATGCTGCGCGGGATACGGATGGGGATGCTGGATGCGTCCGTCAGCGCGCATGCCCTGCGCGCCTTCGAGGCGGTGATGGCGCGTATCGACGACGAGGGCATCGTGCTGGAAGCCTCGCGCGGCACCATGCTGGGCTGGGATATTCAGTACTACTGCGATATCGCCATGGCCCCGGTGCCCTATGCCCAGGCGTTAACCATCCTGCTGCTGCTGGAGTACGAGCAGGGCGGCTGGCTATCGGCCGATCAGAGGCAGGACCTCGGGCAGCTGCGAGAGCAGGAACAGAATCAGCCCGATGGTGCCGCCCACCAGGGTGCCGTTGACGCGGATAAACTGTAAGTCTTTGCCGATGTTGAGCTCAATCTGCCGGGACATATCTTTGGCATCCCAGCCTTTGACCGTGTCGCTGATATGGCGGGTCAGGAACGCGGCAAACTCCGGCGCCACGCGATGGGCTGCCTGCTCGAGGTGTTCGTTCAGCGAGGCGCGCAGGTTGGTGTCCGCCACCAGGGTTTCACCAAACCACAGCCCGGCATTGGCGAGGCGCTGCTTGACGCGGGAGTCGTCGCTCTGCATGTCGGCCTTCAGCCACTGGCGCAGATCGGCCCACATCTCACCCAGATAGCGGTTAAAGGCCTCGTCGTTCTTCAGATACTCTTTGATGTTCTCCGCTTTAGCCGCGGTTTCAGGATCGTTTTTCAGGTTCTCCACCAGCTTCAGCACCGCGCGATCGAAGGCCTGACGGATCTGGTGGGTGCGGTCGTGGCTGACGTCATCCAGGATGGCATTCACCGCATTAGAGACCAGCTCGGCGCTCTGATCCCCCAGCCACTCGGTGGGCAAGATCATCGCCTTGCGCGGGTGTTCGGTCTTCAGCCAGTGGACGATTTGCGCGGCGATAAAGTCGCGGGTGGTGTCGCGCTGCAGGAGCGTAATCAGACGATTGATCACCGCGTCCAGCAGCACCTGGTGGCGGTTATTTTTGGTCATGCTCTCCAGCATCGCCGCGCTGGTTTCGCTGAAATCGACCTTATCCAGCGCCTTGTGCACCGCCCGCTTGAGCATGCGCTGAATGCGGCCGTCGTCGGTCAGCTCAAGGAAGCCGCTCATCACCTGCATGATATGCTGCCCGACGCGCTGGGCGTTATCCGGCTGGCTGAACCAGTTGCCGATAAGCAGAGCCGGTTCATGTTTGCGAATCAGCGCCACCAGCGACTGGGTATCGAGGAATTTCTCCTGCACGAACTGGCCGAGATTGTCGCCAATCCGGTCTTTATTACGCGGGATAATCGCCGTATGACGCGAAATAAACGGGATCGGCACCCGACGAAACAGGGCCACTACGGCAAACCAGTCAGCGAGAGCACCGACCATCGCCGCTTCGGCAATGGCCTTCACCCCCCGCACCCAGAAGGTCTGCGGCAGGAAGAGGGTGGCGATAAAGGTCGCGGCGGCAATCAGCAGCAGCGACAGCGCCAGGAGCTTGGCGCGTTTGAGTTCAGCGAGTTTTTCCATAGGGTTAAGGATAGAGGGAAGCGGCGAGAAGATGCAAAATAGTTCTGTTTGTTCACATTTTCATTTTGTTCACGTTGCGTGAACGTTTTGTAGTCGTGAACAAACAATGGAGGTTATTGTCATCCCGGGACTGCATAAACAGAGCGTCCCGCTGGCGGTATCGAATAACCCGAGCCCGGATTGAGGATGACGAGGTGGCAGGCCAAAATCCAGGTTCAGCGTATTTTCACGTAAACAACGTGACGGTTCCACCGGCGTATGGCCGCAAATCACTAAATCGATATCGGCGACAGGTGTTGAGACTGTGAGTCTGCGGCGACGGCGGCCAACGAGACAGCTGTGATGCACGGCGGGATGTTGTTGCCAGAGCGCCTGTAAGAATTCGTCGAAATGATGCATGTTCTCCGGGATTTCGGCGTGAAGCACCGCAAGACGTCGCTCGCCCGCAGAAACTAAAATCACCATGGGCAGATTTTCTATTTTCTTGCACAGCGCAGCCCGTTCATCTTCGGCCAGGGCAAAAAACCAGCCGCCTCCGTCCGCAATGATCTGTTCTTTTTTCGACATTTTGGCTGCATGGCTGGCCCGTTGCCAGTTGATAAGATTCTGTTCATGATTGCCGCGCACGGAAAAAAACCATGGCTGGTTAAGCAGATGCAGGCACTCCAGCGGTGAATCGCCGCGATCAAAAAGATCGCCAGTGACGATGAGGCGATCGCGCTGGGGCTCGAAATGAACGTGGCTGAGTAAGGCTTCCAGCATCGTCCAGCGGCCGTGTAAATCCCCGAGGATAAAATCCCGTCCGGCCGTGTCTGGCAAAAGTGAAACAATCATAAGGTTTCCATTCCGTTGAACCTGTGGATACTAAAACACCAGTTGCAGGTAGCGAAGGTTTGTTCATAAAATAGCAGTGTTCATGATGCGTGAACAATAAAAGGGCGTGAACAAGCGATGACGGAAAACGATATTATAGAGAGTCTCTTTGACCAGCTTCCCACGGAGCTGAGATTTCTTGATTTTGTCTCCTCGCAGTCCGGGAAAGACTACGGCGACGACGGCATTCTGAAGATGAGCATCCCTGGTAGTGAAGCGATCGCTTTTAATGTGGAGATAAAAACGCAACCACGACGATCCTGGCTTGAGCAATGGCACATGCGGCATCAAAACGATCCCTTGCCACCCTTGGTTGCATGCCTTTACCTCTCTCCCGCACTTCAACAGTACTGCGTCGAACATAATATCAACTTTATTGATGGGGCAGGAAACGCCCGAATTGTGGCCCCCGGCATCTATATCCATATCAGCGGCAAGAAGGGGGAACGGGCCACGCCTTCAGGCACCGTCTCTGTCGGCATCATGAAACTGCTGTTTGTTTTGCTCGCGGATGACAAGGCCATTAACTATACCTATCGGGAGATAGCGCAACTGGCGGGAATTTCGCTGGGCATGGTCAGCAAAGGCTTTGATTATCTGGAGAGTAAAAACCTCTACCGCGTCAGTCAGGGCGGACGGCGTTTAACCCGTGTTAACGATCTCTACTGGCTGTGGGTACAGGAATATCCTTTAGTGTTGCGGCCCAAACTGAAGACGCTGAAGATGCAGGGTGAAGTGCAATGGAGTGACAACCTGTTATTAGCGGGTGAATGCTGGTCGGGGGAGGTTGCAGGTCACATTCTCAGCGGGGGGTATTTGCATCCGGAAAACGTGAAATTATTTACCCCTTACAGCTTTAATGAGCGGCGGAAAAAACTTGATATGCGTCCCACACCCTCCGGAAATTGGGAGTTGATTGAGTGCTTCTGGGGAGAGACATTTCCTGTACGCGAAAATGAACGCGCCTGGGCGTTGTTAACTATCGCTGAGCTACTGGCGACCAATGACGATCGCAACATTGAGACAGCGAGAAAAATTAATGAAAAATACCTTCACATTACAAAGCCCACTGTCTGAGAACATTAGCGCCACGCTGGCGCGTATCTCGACCGTTTGCCGCGAGGCGCAATGCGACTTTTTTGTTGCCGGTGCGATGGCACGTGAAGTGGTATTAACGCATCTTTATGGCCGAAATAGCGGACGGCATACGCGTGATATTGATATTGCTGTCCTTATTCATCGCTGGGACGATTTTCATGCGCTAAAAGCGGCTATGCAGGCGCAGGGGGCAATTGAGATACCGGGTAAAGTGCAGCGCCTGTTATGGGAAGGGGTCGAGGTCGATATTTTACCCTTCGGCGAGATTGCACGGGGCAATGAGATCCTCTGGCCGCCGGAGCTGGACGTGGCGATGTCCGTCGAAGGGTTTGAAGAGGCATATGCTAATACCCTGACGATTGAGATACCCGGTTGCGGCGACGTGCGTTTCTGTTCCTTGCCTGGACTGCTGCTGCTAAAACTCTTCGCCTGGCGTGAGCGAGGGGATGAATTTACCAAAGACGCCATTGATATCCACAAGATCCTGCATGAGTATCATCACGTTGAAGAGTCTCGTCTTTACGATAACGGCGAATGGGGCGATAGCGTGGAGTGGGACCCTGAACGCATGGGTGCGCTGCTGGCGGGCAGCGACGTGGCCGCACTGATGACCGACGAAAACCGAGCCAGCCTTCAGCAGTTTGATATGCAAAAACTGGTGGATGCCATGGTGCGGCAAAACCTTGATGTGAATGCGGCGCACGTTGAAAACCTGGTCAGTGATTTCTGGCGCACGCTGCTGGAAACACCCGCTTAAAAACGCATGACTATTATCCAGGTGCCAAACCCTATCAGCACCGCCCCTGCCACGCGCTCAATCTTCCAGAGGTTGTGGCTCAACCGCCGTTGTACGGCGGGCAGGGCGATAAACGACACCACCGCCAGATCCCACATCAACACCACCGTGACCATCCATATCCCGCTGACCGACTGCTGCAACAGGGTGACGTTCGGGCCCAGCAGCGCGGTCATCAGCGCGAGATAAAAGAGCGCGTTTTTCGGATTTAACACCGCCGACCCCAGCCCGAGCAGGAACTGTCGGTGCCAGGAGGGGCGCTCCGGCTCGGCCCTATCCAGTGCCAGCGTGCGGGCGCGGCTTTGCACCAGATGCCAGCCGATCCACAGCAGATACAGCGCGCCCAGCAGTTCAATAATACTGAAAAGCAGCGTGAACTGACGCAGCGCGCTTGCACCAATTATCACCAGCAGGATGTAGAGCCCGTTGCCCGCGGCGATCCCCACGCACAGCCCGGCGCTGCCGCGCAGGCGGTGGCGGGCGGCGAAGCCCATCAACAAAAAGAAATCCGGGCCGGGGCTGAGCAGGGCGACAAAATGCGCCAGCGCGAGGGCCAAAAAAGCGGGCGGGAAGAGAGTGGTTAGCAGTTCCATAGTGACCTCATCAGCAAAACTGAGGTCAGGCTACGCCGACGCGGGCGCTAATTATTGTCGGATATTGATCGGCCGGTGGCGTACTGGCGTGGGGTGGCGGCCGTGTAGCTGACAAAGGTTTTATGGAAGTGGCTCTGATCGGCAAAGCCGCTCTGGTAGCTGACGTCGGCAATGCCATCCCCGGCACGCAGGCGCGCTTTGGCGAACTCTATTCTCGATATGGCAAGAAAAGAGCCCGGCGTCAGGCCGGTATCCTGCTTAAAGGTTCTGATAAGCGTCTCTTTGCGCAGTGAGAAGCGTTGGGCTAATGCGTCCAGCGACGGCGGTGTTTGCAGGCTGTGGCGTAGCGTCTGCTGAAGCGCAAGACTGGTGGGACGCAGGGTGACGGGGGGCGTTTGCCTGGCGGCAAGCAGGGAGAGAAGCCTGTCGATGGCCGGGGCTGAAAGCGTTTCAACGACGGTCAGATACTGGCGAAACAGCGCCTCATTGCGGATCACCTGCATGGCGGGCTGAAGGTCGGTCTCCAGATAAAGCATATGGTAACTGCGCGGCTGTCCGGCGATTGGATTACAGCTGTGCGGCATCTGCGCGGGGATAACAATCAGATCGCCAGGATAAAGGGTGAACGGCTCGCCGTTGCAGGTGCAGCAGGTTTGCCCCTCCAGGATGGCACCAATGGACAGCTGTGCATGGCTGTGACGCTTATAGGCCAGGGTGCTTTGCCAGGTGCTGCGTAGCTCCACGCCGGGCTGGCGAAGGAAGGTCTGATTAACGTGGCGCGTGTGGGTCATGTTGATTACCGGTAAGAGGGATAAGGGGGTTATAGCATGATGGGGGATACGAATCCCTTCTTCGTTTTTGGCATCGTGCCAGCATAGATTGCAAAATCCTGTTAGACACAAAATAGTGCAACAATAAGCTCATTAAAGAATCGCCTTCTTATAATTTTTATGTAAAGCATCTCAATAATAATCCTTCTGAATGTATGCTTTCGAATGGTAATAACTATTTCAACGGCGTTTATGTAGTGATATAAATTTCAGGGATGTTGAATAAGAGAGGGATATCATGGTCGATACCGCTATTTTCGTAGGAAATATAGCTACGGATGATGTGAAAAAGGTTGCTAACAGGATTTATGATATAATCGTATCACCGGGCATTATTCCTGGATTAATAAATGGGGCCCTTACCGTTCCGCTTGATTTAGGGTATCTTGCTATAGGCTATATTGATACGGATTCACGTTTTGCCCATCAAACTCAGCGAATCCGTATGGCAGAGGCAATTCATAACGATATTTTAAATTATGATCACATCACAAACGCGGTTGAAAAAATATTTGAAAAATTCAATAAATACCTCAGTATAAGACAGCAAGACAATGTTTATCGTAGTGTTGTTTCATCTATCGCAGGTCGCTTAATTACCGCTAAAATTATTTCAACAATAGGGACGGCAGTTCTCACACGTGTATCCTTCATTGGTGCAAAGACAGCTAATAACTGGATTGGCAGAGTCACTATGGTATTGCTTATTGGCGGGATGGCTGAACGTTCGATTAGCGTGTCTGAAGAGCTTGCTATTAAAGCACCTGAAATATATCAATTACTTCGTCCACATGATTATGATCTAACATATTTTCTTTTTGAACCTGCTGTAGAACCATTTGTGGAAGCCGTTCATATAGCAAACCAATTTGGGCAGCCTTATTTCAATGAAATAATTGAAATAGTTGAGCGTAAATTAAATGGCAAATAACACTGCTTTCTCGTTTATCTATAAATATATTCTAAATATATTGCTGTGGGTCACCGTTCATATCTGGAGTTTTTTCGAGTCCCTGTTTTGTCGGTGGCTTTATACTTTGCATTATGCTGCCTGTCGTGTGGCCAATGAAGTTCTTTTTTGCCATTTTATGGTTGATAGTATTCTACTTATGTTCAAAAGTTGTCAGATTTTTAGAAAACTATCTTGAAAGAAACAAAAACAGTGAATAGGGAAATAAAATGTCTAATCCTGCTTATTTATGGTTAACAGATGAAAATGGATCTCCTGTTGTGGGAGGATGTTGCGTATTGGGCCGTGTGGGATCTATTGAGATAAAATCGTTGTCACACCACATGACTATCCCGACAGATCCAAACACGGGAAAATTAACAGGTACGCGTATCCATACGCCAATATTAATACAAAAAGAGTTTGACCGTGTAACGCCACTTTTATATCGCGCTATTAGTCGCGGCCACACGCTTAAGTCAGCAGAAATTAAAATGTATCAAATCGTAGAATCGGGAAGGGAGATGGAATATTTTAACATCTATATGGAAAATGTTAAAATCACAGGAATTACGCCCAGCCTTCATCCGGGCTCGGGAACAGGGACCCATTTAGAAAATATTGAGCTTCGCTACGAGTCTATTCAATGGAAGTATGTCGACGGAAATATTGTCTTCAAAGACAGCTGGAACGAACGCTGCGTCGCATGACTGAAGCAATAATATCCCGCGCCACCCACCGGGTGGCGCGCCATGTATACCTAACTTTACCTGCAAACCCAGCCATTTTGACTACCCTTAATACCCAACGCGGTAAAAAAGGAGGCAACAATGGCCTATCAGACAGTGAATCCTGCCAACAACAAACTCATCAAAGAATATCCTTCTCATACCGATGCTGATGTCGAAGCGGCACTGAGCACCGCCGATGCGCTCTACCACTCCGACTGGTCGAAGGGCAGCATGGATAAACGCCTGGCGGTGCTGCATAAGCTGGCGGATCTGATTGATTCCCGTACCGAAGAGCTGGCGAAAATTGCCAGTGAGGAGATGGGTAAACTCATTGCCCAGAGCCGCGGCGAGGTTAAACTCTGCGCGCAGATTGCCCGCTACTACGCGGATAACGCGAAGCAATTTCTTGCCCCGGTGAAATACCCGTCTGAGATGGGCGAGGCGTGGGTGGAGCATCACCCGATTGGCGTGGTGATGGCCGTCGAGCCGTGGAACTTCCCTTATTACCAGCTGATGCGCGTCCTGGCCCCGAACCTGGCCGCGGGTAACCCGGTGATCGCCAAACATGCGAGCATCGTTCCGCACTGTGCCGAGACTTTCGCCCATCTGGTGCGCGAAGCCGGTGCACCGGACGGGGCATGGACTAACCTGTTTATCTCTTCAGATCAGGTAGCAACTATCATCGCCGACGATCGTGTGCAGGGTGCGGCCCTGACCGGGTCCGAGAAGGCCGGTAGCATAGTGGCTGCGCAGGCGGCGAAGCACATCAAGAAATCAACCCTCGAACTGGGCGGCAACGACGTGTTCGTGGTCCTGGACGATGCGGATCTGGAGAAGGCGGTGAAGATCGGCGTCAACGCGCGCCTCGCCAATGCCGGACAGGTCTGTACCGCCGCCAAGCGCTTTATTCTGCATGAGAAGGTGGCCGAGCAGTTCCTCGAGAAATACACCGAGGCATTCCGCAACATCAGGATCGGCGATCCGCTGGACGAGAGCACCCGGCTGGGGCCGCTGTCCTCAAAAGATGCGCTTGAGACCCTGACGAAACAGGTGGACGAGGCGGTGAAGAATGGTGCGACGCTGCATTACGGCGGCAAACCGGTCCAGCGCGAAGGCAGCTTCTTTGAGCCGACCATTCTGACCAACATCACCCGGGATAACCCCGCCTATTTCGAAGAGTTCTTCGGCCCGGTGGCGCAGATCTACGTGGTGAAAAACGATGATGAGGCAGTGAAGCTCGCCAACGACTCGCACTACGGTCTGGGCGGCGCGGTGTTCAGTAAAGATATCGATCGCGCTAAAAAGATGGCCTCGAAAATCGAGACCGGGATGGTGTGGATTAACTGGCTCACCGATACCGCTGCAGAACTGCCTTTTGGCGGCGTGAAGCGCTCCGGTTACGGGCGTGAGCTGTCGGATCTGGGGATTAAAGAGTTTGTGAACCAGAAGCTGGTGGTGATTCGCCGATAGCTATTTTCCCCTCACCCTGACCCTCTCCCCATAGGGGAGAGGGAACAAATCCGGTACGGAGCCTTAGAAGCTTACGCCGCCGCCAACATAGGCGCCGTCAATCAGGGTGTGGTTTGGACGACCGTCTTTGCCGTCAACGCTCACGTGGCGGTAACCCACTTTCAGCGTAACAGGTTTAACTGGCGTCCAGCTTACGCCGCCGTTAGCTTCAACGTAGTTTTTAACGCTGTTGTTCAGGCCGTCTGGTGCCACGTAGCCTTCACCAAACACGTTGATGCTGTCGGTCAGCGCTACGTTCACGCCGCCACCGACCGGGAATGCCACGCCGTTATCGCCTTTTTTCGGGCCGATGTAGATCGCTTTTGCACCGGCATTCAGCATTACCGGGCCGACTTCAAAGTTGTAGCCTGCGCCAACGCCACCGGTCTGGGTGCCGTCATCAGTATTTTTCAGCCAGTTACCTTCGGTATACAGACCGGATGAGGATTTACCCATTTCCACATTCAGGTTGGTGAAGTTTTTACCCTGTTCAATGCTGCCGCCCATGGCCAGAGCAGAACCTGATACAGCAGTCAGCGCAGAAAGGAGAAGGATATTAAGCTTTTTCATGTTTTATGCCTCGTCATCAAATTAATCTGAGGGCACCTTAACAAGCGACGTTTATGACTGCAAATGTGATCGGGGTCGGGTTTTTATGCTGATTGTGTGAATTTATTTCAGTGCTATTGTTGCGAAATGGTGACTTTGTTGCGAGGTCAATCTTTGATTTAAGCGTGTTTAAGATCGATTTAGTTTATTCCCTAAACAGACGCTGAATAGCGCACAGATAAGCGTGTGCGGCGGAATAATGAAGATGAGTTTACTTACGCAAGCCGATTTGAGTTTTACAGTTTCTAACCTTTATTTACACTCCCTTTCGGTGAAAAAAGGGAGTGCCGATGTTATTTCTTCAATTCAGCAAACCCCGCGCGGATCTCCTCTTCGGGCAGTTCAATCCCAATAAACACCATCACGCTGTGCGGCGTTTCCTCGCCCCACGGGCGGTCCCAGTCGGCGCTGTAGAGCCGTTGCACGCCCTGGAACAGCAGGCGGTTCGGTTCGCCGTCGATCCACAGCATCCCTTTGTAGCGCAGCAGTTTGTCGGCAAACGACAGGAGCAGGTTCTCCATCACCCGGGAGACGTCGCTGATATCTACCGGATAATCCAGCTCGACCACGATAGAGGAGACATCGTTCTGCTTGTCAGCCATAAAGTGGAAGCGCGGTTTAGCGGTGACGTTCTCTTCCAGCATAAAGCCGTTGGTGTTGAACAGCTGGGCGAGATCGATATCGCCAAAGGTCACGGTGTAAATTGGCGCACGGGCGTTGATACGCGTCAGGCGCTCGCGCAGTTTTTCGCTCTCACCCGCCACGTCGGTTTTGGTCAGCAGGATGCGGTCGGCATAGCCCACCTGCGACTGGGCGATGGTGAACTGGTTCATCTGGTCGTCGGCGTGCACCGCGTCGACCAGGGCGATCACGCCGTCCAGCAGGTAGCGCTGGCAGAGGATTTCGTGGGAGAAGAAGGTCTGGATGATCGGGCCGGGGTCGGCCATGCCGGTGCACTCAATCACCAGGCGGTCGAAGTCAATCTCACCCCGATCGCGGCTGTCGAGCAGGTCGAGCAGGGCATCTTCGAGTTCATTTGAGCGGGTGCAGCAGATGCAGCCGTTGGTCAGGGTTTTGATCTGAGTGGCGCGATCGCCAATCAGCTGGTCATCAACGGAGACTTCCCCGAACTCGTTTTCGATGACCGCGATTTTAAAGCCGTGTTGTTCGTTGAGGATGTGGCGCAGCAGGGTGGTTTTGCCCGCGCCGAGAAAACCGGTGAGTAGGGTAACGGCAATCGGTGTCATGGTCTCTCCTTTAGCAGCAGCGTACGCCGCCTTCTCCTCCTCCGCCGTAGCGCGCTTCCTGACGCTCGCGGAAGAATTCGTTGTAGGTCATGTACGGCTTATCCGGATGGTTGGTCTTCATATGTTCAACGTAGTTGTCATAGTCCGGGATGCCAATCAGCATTTTCGCCGCCTGACCGAGGTATTTTTTAGCTTCGCCTAAGTTACCAAACATTGTCTCATCCAGATAGAAAAAGCCCGGCGAGGGCCGCCGGGCGTTGTTTCCCCTCACCCCGGCCCTCTCCCCATAGGGGAGAGGGGGAGGAGAGTGGATTAATGGTGTGAAGAGGTCTTCACACCGCCTTCCGGCACCGGCACATACGGGGTCTCTTTGTCCGTACGGTCGTCGGCGTTACGCACTTTCATCCAGGTTTTGATGCCGTAGAAGATGATGCTGTACACCACCACCAGGAACAGAATGCTCAGACCGGCGTTGGTGTAGTTGTTCACCACGATATGGTTCATGTTGGCAATCTGCTGAGCCGTCAGCTCATCGCCTGCGGCAATCTTCTCTTTGTACTGGTTAGCCATGAAGAAGAAGCCTTCCAGCTGCGGATTGGTGCTGAACAGTTTCAGACCCAGCGCCCAGGTGGTGCAGAGCAGCAGCCACAGAGCCGGGACCACGGTCACCCAGATGTACTTGGTACGCTTCATCTTCACCAGCACCACGGTACCGAGCACCAGGGCTACAGCTGCCAGCATCTGGTTAGAGATCCCGAACAGCGGCCACAGGCTCTTCACGCCGCCCAGTGGGTCGACCACGCCCTGATACAGCAGGTAGCCCCACAGCCCGACGCAGCCCGCCGTACCCAGAACCCCAGCAACCAGAGAGTCGGTTTTCTTCAGGAACGGCACGAAGTTACCCAGTAAGTCTTGCAGCATAAAGCGGCCTGCACGGGTACCGGCATCCAGCGCGGTGAGGATGAACAGCGCTTCGAACAGAATACCGAAGTGGTACCAGAAGCCCATGTCCGCCCACGGCAGCACTTTGTGGAACACGTGGGCGATACCTACCGCCAGGGTTGGTGCGCCACCGGCACGGTTCAGCACCGACGGTTCACCGATGTCTTTCGCGGTCTGCATGATCTGCTCAGGAGAGATCACGAAGCCCCAGGAGCTGACGGTTGCCGCCGCGTGAGCGCTGGCGTCTTTCAGCTGCGCCATGATCAGTGCCGTGTTTTCACCGCCCATCTCATGCAGGTTCGGCATGGTAATGCCCAGACCGGCTGGCGGGGTGTTCATCGCGAAGTAGAGACCCGGCTCGATGATGGACGCTGCCACCAGGGCCATGATCGCCACGAAAGATTCCATCAGCATTGCGCCATAACCGATCAGGCGAGCGTCGTTTTCGTTCGCCAGCAGCTTCGGCGTGGTGCCGGAAGCAATCAGAGCATGGAAGCCAGACACTGCGCCACAGGCGATGGTAATAAACAGGAACGGGAACAGGGCGCCTTTCCACAGTGGGCCGGTACCGTCAATGTACTGGGTCACCGCAGGCATTTTCAGCTCCGGGTTGATGATCACGATGCCGATCGCCAGCCCGACGATCACGCCGATTTTCAGGAAGGTCGCCAGGTAGTCACGTGGGGCCAAAATCAGCCATACCGGCAGCAGGGCAGAGACAAAAGCATAGCCAACCAGCACGAAGGTGATGGTGGTGTCTTTGAAGGTCAGCGCCGGGCCCCAGTACGGGTCGTGCGCAATCACGCCGCCGAAGTAAATGGACGCCACCAGCAGCACAATCCCGATCACCGACACCTCACCCACGCGACCTGGACGCAGGAATCGCATGTAGATCCCCATGAACAGCGCAATCGGTACGGTGGAGCAGACGGTGAACACGCCCCACGGGCTTTCGGCCAGGGCTTTCACCACGATCAGGGCCAGCACCGCGAGGATGATGATCATAATCAGGAAGCAGCCGAACAGGGCGATGGTGCCTGGCACGCGGCCCATCTCTTCTTTGATCATCTCACCGAGAGAGGCGCCATTACGGCGGGAAGAGATAAACAGCACCATAAAGTCCTGCACCGCACCCGCCAGCACCACGCCGGCCAGCAGCCACAGGGTACCCGGCAGGTAGCCCATCTGTGCGGCCAGCACCGGGCCGACCAGCGGGCCCGCGCCAGCGATGGCGGCAAAGTGGTGGCCAAACAGCACGTAGCGGTTGGTTGGCACGTAGTTCAGGCCGTCATTGTTAATGACCGCCGGAGTGGCACGCGTCGGGTCGAGTTTCATGACCTTCTGCGCGATATAGAGACTGTAGTAGCGGTACGCCACCAGATAGACCGATACCGAGGCCGCCACGATCCACAGGGCGCTGATGTGCTCGCCGCGGCGCAGGGCTACGACGGCAAGGCAACAGGCACCGAGGATCCCGAGCAGCAGCCAGGGAACGTGCTTAAGTAGTTTTTTAGTGTCCATAATAAAACCTGGTTTTTTAGATGAAAAAAAGGGTCAGGGTTCGCTGTGAGAGATGTTGAGTAATGCTGAGGCGATCTTGCCAGAGCCTTACGCGCGTAAAGGAAGGTAAATCGGTGAGTGGTTGTATGGCGGCATGAGCGGTCAAAGGCGAGGGCGAGTGGTTCAGGCTCGCCGTCGCAGGCGGGAATAGTGTGAAGGGGATCACGCAGTCAGGCGCGGTTCACTCCGCGCTGGCCAGATAGTTTTCTAACGTGCCGACAAATTTCTGCTTCAACCAGGCCGGTTCCAGCACCTGTATGTTGGGCAGCCAGTAGAAGAGCAGCGGCAGGATCTGGTTCTCATGTGCGGCATGGCAGCGCAGGGTGATCCCCTGGCGCTCTTGCGCCAGAATTTGCTGGCCAGGGAGCAGATCGCGGCGCGTAAAATAGTGCGCAATGCTGGAGGGAATAAATACGTCTACTTCAAACGTCTCTTCGCTGACCCAGGGATCGAGGTTTTTTTCCAGCAGGTCGAGGGTGTCATTATCCGGCGTGAAGGTTTCGCTACGAATATCCAGCCACTGGATCAGGCTCAAAGAAAACGATTTCAAACGCTTTTCTTCGGTAGCTTGTAAATACCATATGTTCTTTTTGTTAATTACTTTATAGGGATTAATCTGCCGGGACTTTCCTTTATACAGGATCTGGCAAACCTGCTGGCCCTTAATCGCCTTTTCAAAGGCGGCTAACAGGCCGTGAATATCTTTGGGTCCCGTGCGCTCGGCATCGTTGCCGAGGATCATAATATGGTTTTCCTCGACACGTGACTCCAGCTTGTCCCAGAACTCACGGCCCGTTGACGGAAAAAAATCATCCACATTCAGAAAGTTAGCAATGACATGATGCAGCCCCGGACTTGACTGACCCGGACGGGTATGAATAAGCCGGTACTGCCCGTCTCCGCAGCGTTCCACAATGGGCGAAAGTGCATTCAGATCGCGATAGACCGTGCGCTCAGTAATATTAAATTTATGCATCAATGCCTGGCGGGTAACCACGCCGTGTAAATGAAGCTCCAGCAGAATATCAACCAACCTTTCAGCCGAGCGACTCCTGGTCGGAATTGTCATATTAGCTTCCCGTTATTTAAACCATTGCTGTGAATTATGCCGGTGCGGCTGACAAAATATGTCAGTACAGAGTTGGGCATAAAAATTTGTCTTAGGTTATAACGGCCAGTTTCGGGATAAACATTAGGGATTTTTGCAACGAAGGGATAAAAGCGGGGGATAGATCGGATCCGCCGGGGCAAATTCCCCGGCGTGGGGAGGAATTATCGTTCGAGTTCGGAATCGGCAAGCGGTGTCGTCAGAGGGACTTCTGTCGGAATGTTGAGCCAGTCGGACTTGCCGTAAAAGACGGCGTTGATCTGCGTGTGATAGAGCAGATGAGTTCGAAAACGCTGGAACAACTTTTTATCCGGGGCAAAATTCGCCTGCCAGAACTGGTTCAGCGGCCCCTGCCAGGTTAACCCTTCGATGTCGTACAGCGCTTTGCCCATCACCTTAAGCGGTTTGTTATGGATCAACGCCGACAGGCCTGCGGTGCTGTTGACGGTGATCACCCCCCGGGTGTGGGTAAGCAGGGCAGGCAAGGAGAGATCGTGGACGTAGATCACCCGGCCCGTAATGTTGTACTTCTCGGTCAGCTTGTTGATCAGGGTGCCGTAAAAACGATGGCCACGATCCATCGGATGATGCTTGAACACCAGATGGCGCTCTTTCGACGCATGGCGGGCAAAGGAGCGGATCACGGTTTCGATATACTCACGCACGTCTTTATACGGGCTGTGGTGAATAATCTGGCTGTCGTTATAGACCTGCAAAATCGCCAGGTAGTATTCGTTATCCAGCGTGCCGGTGATATGGCTCAGCATGTTGCGCTGCTGCCAGCGGTACCACAGCTTACGGCGACCGGCGCGGAACCAGCAGCGCATCTCGTACCACGGGGAGAACGACTTGTGGTGACGGTAGCCCCGGTAGCGATGGCGGCCAAACCAGCCCGCCGCATAGTAGAGCATGGCATGGGCGGCACGGTTAAAGGAGCTCGGCTTCCACGGCGTCGGGGTTTTCACCTCCGGCAGCGGCTGCTCGCGATAATACTTCGCATCGATGGGCATCGACGAGAAGGCGTTCACGCCCCCTTTTTCCAGGGTGATGTAGAACGGCCGGAAATAGCCCTCTTCAAACGCCAGGAAATCGATGGATTTGCTGCGGGCCCACTTCTTCGCTTCGATGTGCATCGGTCGGCAGTCACCAAAACAGACGATGGTGTCGAAGGGGTAGGTTTTGTGTAACTCGCGCAGCCAGAAGGCAAAATTCTTCACTGAGCCGGTGTAGTGCAGCGCGGTCTCTTTCGCGGCATACCATGAGTCCCCGGCATTAAAGCAGACCTGCTTCACTTCACGGTGGCTGCTCTGCAACCAGCTTGCCAGACGTGAAAAGCAGGGGCCCATCGGTCCTTGTAGTAACAGATATCGACGGCCATTCAGCAGATGGCGGATAGCTTGCTCTTCCATTATTTTTCCCAGATCGGTCCGTTGATGAACAGTGTGTAACGGCTTGATGACCGCTTTTCTTTAATAAATCAGGATAAATAGTTCGCTAGCGAAGTGTCTGCGCGAGATAGCTCAGCTTGAGCTGCCAGCGTTGCCAGCGGCTGGCCTTCTGCGATGAGGAGTTTCCCTGCACCGCCAGCTGACGGATCAGCTGCTCCGGGCTCATCCACAAACCGCTCTGCCAGTCGATATAACGCGGATAGGCCACCAGCGTCAGGTAGACCAGCGCGGCCAGCGGCAGGGTACGCTGACGGCGCTCAGCAGGGTGGATATCTTCGGTCAGCCCCCAGCCGCTGTAGAACGGCTGGCCCCAGGTGGTAACCTTTACCCCCTGCACCAGCGCTTCGAACCCGCTCAGGGAGGTCATGGTATGCAGCTCGTCGACATGGGGATAGAGGCTGGTCAGGCCAAGATCCAGCACCTGGCTGTCCACGCAGCTCGCCAGGCATTCGGCCGAGATGGCACCGGCCCGGTTGCCCGCCACCACGTCCGGGTGCGGTTTAAACAGGATATGCGCCTCGGGCCGGGCAGCGCGCACCGCCCATAGCAGCTGCTCGTTGCTGCGGATCACCGGGCTACCGGTAAGGATCGAGGCATCGCCATCGACCTGACCCACCACCAGCACCAGCGAACGTCCGTCGCCGGGCGGCGTGAAGGGCTGGACGGTGCCAACGTTATATTTGCTGACCCCATGCTGGCGGAGCAGATCCACCAGCGCCGCACCGCGCGCCAGCGCCTGCTCGTTGAGCGGCTGCTCATTAAGCAATTGCTCCAGCCCGCTCGGACGGCGGCTGTCGAAATAGATCCCCACCGGATCGATGGAGAGCGAAGAGGGGCGGCACAGGTTCGAGCCCAGCCCCCGGGAGCGAATAAAGCCATCTTCCACCCGGATCGGGTTTGCCAGCTCAGGATAACGGCTGCCCCAGACCAGCACCTGCTCGTCGGCGGCCAGCTGTGCAGGCGGAGTGCGCACGAAGCGCAGCTCCGTGGCCAGCGGCTGGCAGAAGGCGCGCATAAAGGCGCGCTTCCACAGCGAGAAACCCACCATATAGAGGCGGCGATAGCGCGGAGTCGGGGTCAGCTGACCCGCTATGACTTCCAGCACCTGCTCCACTTCGCAACGCTGGCCCAGGACCGGATCCAGATAGCGGGGATAGAGGATTAACGCCGCCGCCACCAGCTGCGGCAGGCTAATTTGGGCCTGACGACGTTCACACTGTTTGCTGTCGTGGGTCAGCCCCCAGCCGGCGTAAAACGGCATGCCGAAGCAGTACACCGCTTTGCCCAGCAGCAGGGCTTCAAACCCCATCTGCGAGGAGACGGTATAGACCGCCTCCACCTCATTCAGCAGGGCATGGGGATGGCAGTGCTCGGTGACCAGCTCCACGTCATCCAGCTGCATCTGCGCCAGCACGCCGCGTTTCTTGCCCAGCCGGGTATCCGGATGGGTGCGCAGCAGCAGGCGGGCGTCAGGGTGGTTACGCCGCGCTGCCGCGACCATCTCAATAAAATCCGCCTCGCTGGCGAGCGCACCGGGGATGGAGAGATCCCCTGCCACCTGGTCGATCAGCAGCACCTTAGGGCGGGTGTCATTATGCAGACGGGCAGCCAGCGCGTCGGGCAGGCCGCTGTCGGCGGCATAACAGTTGTACTTGGTGATGCCCAGGCGCAGCAGTTCAGAGATGAGTGCGTCGGCCCGCGCCAGCATGCTGTCATCGCACGGCGTGGCGATCAGCTGCTCCAGGCGGCTCGGCTGGCGAGCGTCGTAGTAAATGCCCACAGGATCGGCGATCAGGGAGACGGCCTTGCCCCCTCTGGCAGGATGGCCGATATACCCGATAAAGCCATCCTCCAGCTGCCAGTACGGCAGGCCGAGATCGTGGGCTTTCTGTTTGATCTGTCGGGTATTGGCTTTCTGGCCCCAGCCGACCAGCACATCGTCCTGCGCCAGCCGCATGCCCGTTTTGAAGGCGTGTAGCGGACGGCCAAGCATCGGCTCGAGCTGTGCTTTTCGGGCCAGGATCCCGGCTGAACCTGTGTAAAATTTCATGTGCGCTCTGTGCATCAGAAAACGCCCCGCGTCACTGCGGGGCGTGTGACTCAGAAGTACTCTGCGTCAGGGAAGGATTTGGCCACGCTGTCTTTGGCGGAGGTGAGGATCTCGCTGTCGATTTCTGGCCATGTAATTCCAATGGTCTCATCGTTCCAGCGGATACCGCGGTCGCTCTCCGGCGCATAGTAGTTGGTGGTTTTGTACAGGAATTCTGCGGTGTCGCTCAGGGTCATAAAGCCGTGGGCGAAACCTTCCGGGATCCACAGCTGACGCTTGTTCTCACCCGACAGATGCACACCCACCCACTGACCGAAGGTCGGGGAGTCTTTACGGATATCCACCGCCACGTCGAATACTTCCCCGGCCACGCAACGGACCAGTTTGCCCTGCGCATGTGGCGCCAGCTGGTAGTGCAGGCCACGTAACACGCCCTTTGAGGATTTGGAGTGGTTGTCCTGGACGAAGTTTACGCTGCGGCCAATGGCGGCTTCGAACTGCTGGTGGTTAAAGCTTTCGAAGAAGAAACCACGGTCATCGCCAAACACTTTTGGCTCAAAGATAAATACGTCGGGAATTGCGGTCTGAATTACGTTCATGGTGACAGCCTGATTCATAAATGGGGCTTCACGCCCCATGAGTTAATGATGACTACTTGAGCATTTTCAGCAGATATTGCCCGTACGCATTCTTCGCCAGCGGCGCGGCTAATTTGCGCACCTGATCGGCATCGATAAACTTCAGACGGTAGGCAATCTCTTCAGGACAGGCCACTTTCAGCCCCTGACGGGTTTCGATGGTCTGGATGAAGTTGCTGGCCTCAATCAGGCTCTCATGGGTGCCGGTATCAAGCCAGGCATAACCACGGCCCATCATGGCGACTGACAAATCGCCCTGCTCAAGGTAGATGCGGTTCACGTCGGTGATTTCCAGCTCGCCGCGCGGCGATGGTTTCAGGCTTTTGGCAATCTCAACCACGCGGTTGTCGTAGAAGTAGAGGCCGGTTACCGCATAGTTGCTCTTCGGTTCCAGCGGCTTCTCTTCCAGGGAGATCGCGGTGCCTGCATGGTCAAACTCCACCACGCCATAACGCTCAGGATCATGTACATGATAGGCAAAGACGGTGGCGCCCGCAGTTTTCGCCGCGGCGGCTTCCAGCTGTTTCTGCAGATCGTGACCGTAGAAGATGTTGTCGCCCAGCACCAGCGCGCAGTCGTCGCTGCCGATGAACTCTTCACCGAGGATAAAGGCCTGAGCCAGACCGTCCGGGCTTGGCTGCACTTTGTACTGCAGGTTCAGGCCCCACTGGCTGCCGTCACCGAGCAGTTGCTCAAAGCGCGGCGTATCCTGCGGGGTGCTGATGATCAGGATATCGCGGATACCGGCCAGCATCAGGGTGCTCAGCGGGTAGTAGATCATCGGTTTGTCGTAGATCGGCAGCAGCTGTTTGCTCACCGCCATGGTGACCGGATAGAGACGAGTCCCTGACCCACCGGCCAGAATAATACCTTTACGCTTGTTCATAATCCTTCATTTCTTCTGTTTGGTTACATGTTCCGGGAGGGCAAAACGCCCTACAACAAGGCATGCATAGCATACCCTGGGCTGCATTTATTTCCCGAGAATTTCGGCCAGCATGCGATCCACGCCGATAGTCCAGTCCGGCAGCGTCATCCCGAAGGTGCGCTGGAACTTGCTGGTATCGAGACGTGAGTTATGCGGACGTTTTGCCGGGGTCGGGAAGGCGCTGGTCGGGACGGCGTTCACCTGGGTTACGGCCAGCTCAACGCCTGCCGCACGAGCGGTGGCGAATACGCGCTGGGCATAGTCGAACCAGGTGGTGGTGCCGGAAGCGATCAGGTGATAAAGCCCGGCCACTTCAGGTTTATCCTGCGCGATACGGATTGCATGTGCGGTGCAGTCGGCCAGCAGCTCTGCTCCGGTCGGGGCACCAAACTGATCGTTAATGACCGACATCTCGCTACGCTCTTTACCAAAACGCAGCATGGTTTTAGCGAAGTTGGCGCCGCGAGCGGCATACACCCAGCTGGTACGGAAGATCAAGTGACGGAAGCAGAGCGCAGCAGCCTGTTCACCCGCCAGCTTGGTTTCGCCGTAGACGTTCAGCGGGGCGGTCTGGTCTGTCTCGACCCACGGCTTTTCGCCGCTGCCGTTAAAGACATAGTCGGTGGAGTAGTGCACCAGCCACGCGCCCAGCGCTTCGGCCTCTTTGGCGATGGCGGCAACGCTGGTGGCGTTGAGCAGCTCGGCAAAGTCACGCTCGCTCTCGGCTTTATCCACCGCGGTATGGGCGGCGGCGTTGACGATCACGTCCGGCTTTAGCAGACGCACGGTCTCGGCCACGCCTTCCGGGTTGCTGAAGTCACCGCAGTACTCGGTAGAGTCAAAATCTACCGCCGTAATACGTCCCAGCGGCAGCAGCGCGCGCTGCAGCTCCCAGCCCACCTGGCCATTTTTGCCGAACAGCAGAATATGCATCAGTTGCGCTCCTGGTAGTTCTTCGCGATCCAGTCCTGATAACTGCCGCTTTTCACGTTGTTGACCCACTGCTGGTTATCCAGATACCACTGCACGGTTTTGCGGATGCCGGACTCGAAGGTCTCCTGCGGCTGCCAGTTCAGCTCGTGGCTCATTTTGCTGGCATCGATGGCATAGCGACGGTCGTGGCCCGGGCGGTCAGTCACGTAGGTGATCTGGTCGCGGTAGGAGCCGGTTTTCGGCACCATCTCGTCGAGCAGATCGCAGATGGTGTGGACCACGTCCAGGTTCTGCTTCTCGTTGTGGCCGCCGATGTTGTAAGTCTCGCCTACCACGCCGGTGGTGACTACGGTGTAGAGCGCACGGGCGTGATCTTCGACGTACAGCCAGTCGCGGATCTGATCGCCTTTGCCATAGATTGGCAGCGCCTTGCCGTCCAGCGCGTTGAGGATCACCAGCGGGATCAGCTTCTCAGGGAAGTGATACGGGCCGTAGTTGTTGGAGCAGTTGGTGACGATGGTCGGCAGGCCATAGGTACGACGCCATGCGCGCACCAGATGATCGCTGGAGGCTTTCGACGCCGAGTACGGGCTGCTTGGCGCGTACGGGGTGGTTTCGGTGAACAGCGGTAACTCAGTGCCTGCGCTCACTTCATCCGGGTGTGGCAGATCGCCATACACTTCGTCGGTAGAAATGTGGTGGAAACGAAACACCTGCTTGCGGGTTTCATCCAGCTCGCTCCAGTAGGCACGGGCTGCTTCGAGCAGCGTGTAGGTGCCGACGATATTGGTTTCGATAAAATCGGCCGGGCCGGTGATGGAGCGATCCACGTGGCTCTCGGCGGCCAGGTGCATCACCGCATCCGGCTGGTGGGTGGCAAAGACCCGGTCCAGCTCCGCACGGTTACAGATATCTACCTGCTCAAAGGCGTAGCGGTCGCTTGCGGCTACGTCGGCCAGGGATTCGAGGTTGCCCGCATAGGTAAGCTTATCAAGGTTGATCACCGCATCCTGAGTGTCACGGATGATATGGCGAACAACAGCAGAACCGATAAAACCGGCTCCACCGGTTACAAGAATTTTCATAAGCGTTTTTTCTTTTATTTTGGATGAGGTGGTAACTGGAGCCAAGTTTAACTATCCGTTCTTGAGGCTGGCAATACAGAGCTACCAGGATTGTATAAATTAAGAATTGAAGCTTTCTAAAAAGTTCTGGTTTGGCCCGCTTAGGGTTATTTTACTTGGCATGATGCTCAGTTCGTTTTGGCCAAGAGTGAAACATTATTTCTGTCTCTAAACTACGCGAATTCGATTTTATTCGTTTCTTTTTCAGCAATATCAAAGACATAAGATGGATTAAGTACTTTCATGCAATCGGCTAATGCTTCAGGATCCACTAACAAACTAACTGGCACTTCAAACGGTCTGTCTGAAGTAAGCGGTACCGCGTTATCTATATAGGGCTTTTTACCGGCGGCCAGAGAATCAATATGCCATTGTGACCATGCCTCCCAATATTTTTGTCGCTGTGGTGATACCCCCATATGCGTGTAGCCAGTCGACATTGATGTCATCAGAGAATCGGGACGATGACTGCCAAGCGTTAAGGGTTGATTGACCTTCTTAATTGCTTTAGTTCCAAAAACAAGTTTTAGACGAGCCAGGAATTCACTGTCAGCACCAGTTCGCACACAATCCCATGCGCCTGCTTTACGTATTACCTGCTCTCGTCGAAAAAGAGGGGATGCAGGATTAAGACGTGTTAAAGGGTAAACTGGCCGTGCGTAAAAAACGCCATCATCTTGCATACGAACCCAGTTAGACACAGTACAAACTATGGTTGAGTCAGACAGCATAGGGGCAAGTTGCCGACTTAGTTTCTCAGGATGACACCAGTCATCTGAGTCATGGCAAGTCACAAAATCTCCCTTTGCTTGCGCTAAACCAATCCTTTTGGCGGCATAGGTTCCTACATTTCGCGGTAACCTCAGCAGTGTGATGCGATTGTCTCGACGAGCTAATCTTTCCAGTCGTTCCGGTGTGTCATCGCTACTGGCATCATCCACAATTATCAATTCCAGAGACTGATAGCTTTGCGCCAGAATGGAAGATATAGCCACTTCTGCACGATATCCGGTGTTGTATGTGGTCATTAACACCGAAATCAGAGGACCTGATCGTGCCTCCGTCACTTTAGCTGCCCTAAGGTTAAGCGGCGATGGAGCTAGCGAAGAGTTAACTAAGCTTAGTGGCGGAAGACTATGCGTCTGCAGAAAATTATTCAGCCGTTGCAACTGGATTTCGGGTGTGCTGTTGAAGGTATTTGTTTGCATGAGCAAAAGCTCGGGATCGATCTCTACAATATTGGAGGGTAATTGCTCAACCATGCTACGTGCCTGGGCAAGATGGCCATTTCGCAATAGTAGTGCGATATGCATAGCCGGAGGCGCTTTGGGCAACCCTTCTAGCAACATTAGTGCATCTTGCGGCATAAAAGGTGCTAGGCCTTTCACCAAAGCCATTCTTTGCCGAAAACGAGTATGTTGTTTCTGGAAAGAAGTCACAATTTCTCGAGCAGCATTAATCTCACCACATGCAGCCAGCGATACGGCTTTAGCCAGGCTTGTACGCCAGCATGAAGGCTTAGCGGGTTGCCGAGCTACTGAGCGATACATATTCAGTTGGTACATAGCCCATAGCTTTTTCCTTGCTTCTCGTCTGGATTGCCGGTGGTTGACCGTAGCTATAGCATGCGTGAAGCGATTCTGCCGATATTGCCATAAGAAACGTAGATGGTTGAGCATGATACAAGTCCGCCTTAAGCGTCGGTACCAAAGAGATCGCGGGTATAAACCTTAGTTTCAACCTCAGCCAGATCAGGAACGTGACGGTTGGCTACAATGACATCGGCTTGTTGTTTGAAGACTTCAATATTGTGTTCTACCCGCGAACCGAAGAACTGTTCTTCCTTGAGTACCGGTTCATACACAATCACTTCTATGCCTTTGGCCTTGAGACGCTTCATCACACCCTGAATACTACTGGCGCGGAAGTTGTCACTACCTGCTTTCATGATCAGACGATAGATACCAACAACTTTAGGATTGCGGCGCAAAATATCGTCGGCCACAAAATCTTTACGCGTTGTATTAGCATCTACAATTGCACGAATCAGACTTTGTGGGACGTCCCGATAGTTCGCCAGAAGTTGTTTGGTATCTTTCGGAAGACAATAACCCCCATAACCGAAAGAAGGGTTGTTGTAGTGATTGCCAATACGGGGATCCAAACCGATTCCTTCAATAATCTGCCGGGTATCTAATCCATGAATAGCTGCGTAGGTATCCAGTTCGTTGAAATAGGCTACCCGCATGGCGAGATAGGTATTGGCAAATAATTTAACGGCTTCAGCTTCGGTACTATCGGTTAACAGCACAGGAGCATCCTTGCGGATGGCTCCTTCACGTAACAGATTAGCGAAGGTCTGAGCCCGCTCGCTTCGCTCGCCTACGACAATGCGTGAGGGGTAGAGGTTGTCGTGCAGCGCTTTACCTTCTCGTAAAAACTCTGGCGAGAAGATGAGGTTATCGCAGCCTAACTCTCGCTTAAGACGTTCAGTAAACCCTACAGGAACAGTGGATTTAATTACCATTACGGCAGAAGGATTAATTGCCATAACATCTCGCACCACCGTTTCGACCGAGCTGGTATTAAAGTAATTTGTTACCGGATCATAGTCAGTAGGGGTGGCAATAATAACGAAATCCGCATCCTGGTACGCCTCATGTTTATCGAGGGTTGCCCGCAAATTAAGCGGGCGTTGAGACAAGTATTCCTGAATTTCCGTATCAACGATGGGGGAGATGGCATCGTTGATTAATTGCACTTTTTGTGGGTCAATATCTAAAGCTATGACTTTATGATGTTGGGCTAAAAGGATTGCATTAGATAATCCAACATAACCTGTTCCAGCGATGCATATTGAATGAGTCGATGTATTCATGATAAAAACAAAAAACCTATTTTGAATTTCTAATAATGGTAATTTTATTATTTAAGTTAGAGATCATTGCTGCTGCGTGACTTGCTTTTTTTGATATCTCAAGGGCAAAGAAATCTTCAACGTCATGACTTAGGGTATCTGTGATTTTATCTGTAAGGCATGGCACCATATTTAATGTTGGTTTACCCATTACCTTTGGCAGGAAATTATGATGGGGTGAACCGTTGGAATCATTAGTGAAACTTAATGCTCTGAAATACATTGGCATGCGTGAATCTAATATCACTGGGTAACGTTCATCAACTTTTGTATGATTATTTGTGTTAAGTACATGGAAAGTTTTTTTATCAACCACATCACCATTTTGGATTAAATTGATATAAGCTAATCCTTGTGCTGCTTTTGGGAAATAGCAGTGTCGAATATCATTAACAGCTAATGTTGCAGGATCAACATAGCCTTCAAATCCATATGCAAATGAAATACACATGCCTTTCATTTGAGGGGAAAGATATTTTCCTGTTTCGGTGATGAAATTGTCGCTAAGTGCATCATCATCATCTAATCTAACAGTTGCAAAAGAACATTGACTACTAGAGCAGTGTTTATTTGCATAATTGATAATGGTATGCTTAATGGCTTCGTTCATATTTTTGAAGCTATCATCTGAAGGATCGATCAATGTAGACTTAATAGCTAAAGTTTCCATCGCACCATGAATAGTGTTCTTATTAAAAGAATCTTTTAAAATGGCCAATCTATTTTTAAAAATTTCAGGGAGAGCATCTGATACTAAAATCAAAAAAGTAAAATCTATATTGTCTTCGTTAGCGATTTTTTGATCCATAAGCGACTGCATGCAAAATTTTTCAAATGTATTGAATCTGAATGCTAGACGTTCGTAGTCGAATATTTTTCCTGCCATTTCTTGGAGATCTGATGAGGATGAATTCCAAGCTCCGGAGCCAGGTTGTATAACTGAAAATCGTACAATAACAAAAACATGTTTTTTCATGATTCAATAGCCACAATAAAAGGTGATGTAAAGTGTTATAATTAAAAGTCCGTTTCGAATTTGTATTTTCTGCAAGCTGGGTCGTTGATGTTTACAGGAAGATATTTATGAGATTTAATTCCTAAACGTTCAAAGGAACCGCCAACTACAATAAAATGATTTTCTTTCTGCTCTCCAATTTTTCTTATGGAGGTATTATTGCCGTGCAAGACTCTATTATAACAAATTTTGTTGATGTGTTTAAATTGACCAACCTCACTCAATTTAAGATACATATCGTAATCGACTGCATTTGTTATTTTCTCATTAAATCCTTTTGTTAATTTCCATGCTCTTATCGTAAACATTCTGAAATGATGAGCAATCATTGCGGTCATTAATTTTTCTCTTGAATATATGGGCCAGTTATAACCATCACTATGAAGAGTACCATCTGGATTAACATTGCGGTAAGTGGTATATACGCAGGAGAGATTTTTATCGCTTAAAAATTCTTTCAAACATAACTCAACCGCATCAGGTTCCAAATAATCATCTGAATCAAGTTGACCAATATAATAACCGTTGCAAATATTGACCGAAGAATTTGATGCAGAACCAATGCCACCATTTTCTTTGCTTACAATTTTAACTCTTGGATGATGCCCATAATAGGACTGGATAATAGATAATGTATCATCAGTTGACCCATCATCACAAATGCAGACTTCCAGATCGACAATAGTTTGGTTTAACGCGCTTGTAACGCAACGAACAATACTATCTCGGCAGTTGTAAGCAGGAATGTAAATAGAAACTAACGGTTTTTTATTTATTTGAGCATCTTCAATTTTTAAAGGCTTACGATAAAAGTAAGGTATCCTTGATTTCATTTGATGTTGAGTAACAGCTTTACCAGCGGCGCGATCAGTTTCGTTTTCTTTTCCGGGTGGTTCTTGGTGATAGGCCATAGCTGGTATTACCGATCTAAAGAAACAACCCTCTCTATACAAGCGATAACCAAACTCAACGTCTTCTCCTCCCCAATTTTCGAAGTTTTCATCAAAACCCCCTGTCTTAATGATCCATTTTTTTGCAAAGGCGATATTTCCTGCAGCAAAATACCTGAAAGGAGAATCACAAAGTCGTAGATTGTCACTCTTTTTAAAGTGTTCTAAACGCCAGTCAACTGAAATATCTTTAACAATTTTTCCAGCAACTAAGTTATTCGTCATTACTTCGGGAAGAGTATCAATGAAATGAGCATCATTCAAAAATCTTTCAACAGGTATGGATGAAGTGTCAATATATTTACGTGGGCCAATTAAAGCAATATCATTATCATCTAATAATATTTCCATATATGATTGAATCCATGTCGGACATGGTGCCATATCACAATCGAGGAATGCGACGAAATCATATTTAGCAATATTTAGCCCAAAATTACGAACTGTACTTACTCTAAATCCATCATCAGGATGACGGATATACTTTATATCAAGCGTTTTTTCATATTTTTTTACGATATCAACAATTTGTTCTCTACTTCCATCATCAACAACAATAACTTCATATGGACAATCTGTTTTCTGGTTCAACAAACATGCTAATGTAATATCTAATATTTTGGCTCTGTTGAAAGTAGGGATGATAACACTTAAGCCTGCTTTTGCTGATTCTATAATACCAAGTCGCTTTTTACGATTTGCATTCCATTTATAATCATTGGTGCCTTCTGCTAAAGGAGGCAATACCAAATCTTTAGGCCAGTCAGTAGGAATCGGATTTACAGTTCTAACTGCGGCATCTTCTGATTTGCGGGATGTGCTATCACGGTATTCATTTAATAGTTCTAATCTTTCAGAATCATTAATAGTGATCAAGTTTTCATTGGCTAGCATTAATTTTGTAGCCGCATCCATAGTGACATCAACCTTAGAAATACTCAGGGATATTTTAGCCTTGTTTTCTAAGAAATTTGCTCCAAGTGCCTTTCGGCACATATGAATGTTAACTTCTACTAAATGTTTACCATAATGTTCTCCTGCAAGTTCGAACATTTGCAGTGCTTGAGCGTAATCTTTTTTTCTATAAAGTGTAATGGCTTCGTTGAAAATACTCATGATTTATCCATGTGATTGTTGTTAACCGCTAAGATGTTTTTAAGGGGAGTGTTTATATAATCTTATTAGTTAGTCTATTAATTTTATACCAGATAATAATCTTTCTTAATTAGATATTACATATTAACTGTTAGGTTTATTTTCTAGTAACTGCTGTAGGCGTCTATTTTCAAGTGTTAATTTTGCAGGGTTATTAATAGCAAATGGCGCACTCAAATAGGCGAAATTACACCGACGAAGCCATGGATGATCATGAATCCATTCATGTGTTTGTTCGTAAATTTTGAAACAGCGATAATTATATTTTTGAAGAAATTGGTCAACTTCAGCAAAATAGGATTGTTGTGTTCCAGCAATGTTAAAACCAACTTCAATATAAATAATGTCAATATTGCTTTTTTGAAGCATACTTTCGGCTCCTCTAAGCACTGACATTTCATGTCCCTCAACATCGATTTTAAGTAAATTAATTCTCCCATCTGTAATGAATTGACTAAGCTCATCCAGTGGAGAACATTTTATATCGTGGCAATCTTCAGATCTAATCAGGCTTTGAGATGTTGTCACAGCTTTAGTCATTGATGCCGCTGTGCTAAAACGTAATGTATGTTCAGTATCAGAAACACCAATGTTATAAGTATGTAATGCCGGAATTCGATATTTTTTAATATTGGAAATTAGGTTTTCATAACTGTCTGGATTTGGTTCTATTAAATGGGCTTCTCTGACTCGGATTTTTTTATTTTCAATAATGAATTTATAAACGTCTCCAACAAATGCGCCGACATCAACATAGGTAATTGATTTCCCGTAGAGATAAGGCTCAATATCATCAATAAAACAATCAAACCCAGTTGTGTCACTTTTCTTAGTTTGAACCGTTGATGCTACTTCTAGGGTTTTTGTTAATTCATCTATTTTAGTTTTCTTTTTTTCTAGCTGAGAGTTTAAATTATTGATGTTTTGAAGTGCATCAATTTTAAGCTTCTCATACTCTGTTTTTGTTTTATCAAGGTTGTTTTTTGTTTCTGCTAACGCTTCTTCAGTGCTTATAAGAACTTTATTTTTATCAGTTAATTTATCTTTAATTTCACTAAAATTATTATTTTGAAGGTCAAGTTGCTGCTTAAGTTGCTCATTACATTTCTGCATGCTTTTAAGTTCAACATTGCACTGAGCGAATTGTGTTTCTGATTCTGTAACTAATTTATGCTCTTTCTTAAGTTCGTTACTTAAATGATTAAGTTCCTGTTGAGATTGTTTAAGTCTTTCTTCAGTTTTTATCAGAGTATCCCTTTGCAGGGAGAATTTATTCTCGATTTGCTGGTTATTTTCTTTAATTTTAATGAGCTTGGTTGAGCTTTCATTTAATTCAATTTTCAACGATTCAACTGATTTAAAGGCTAGTTCCAGATCATTATTATGATTGACTTCGGCCTGTTGAACCATCAATTTTAGTTGATTGATATTTTCTTTATTCTGAGCATGTTCGTTTTTTTGCCGTTTTATATCCCTAACGTAAATAGCATGTGCCAGCGCTGGATGCCTCTGCGGTACTACATGGATGCAAGTAAGGCCAGCAGATTGCAGCAATATATTTATTGAATTCTGGTCTGCACCTGATTCAGTATTAAAATGATCGTTAAATGCGACCCTGACGATAATTACATCCAAATCTGATAAGCGTTCTCCTGCGCCCATAAGTATGGTTGCTGCAGGCAAGCAATCCAGCACCAACCAATTAATATTTCTTTTAGCTTCAAGTAGGGATGACAACGTAACGGCGTTTTCAACATGCTCAGTTCTAACACATTCTAGGTGTGGCCAAAAACTGTTTAACTGCGAAGGAGGGAGGAGACCGCTCTCATTTGGGTTACTGGCATGATGAAATTCGATCGGGCCGGGTCTTGGAGCGACAACTTCATGCTGCAGTGTCCAATCTTCATTAAATGCTAAGCTACGTTCAAGATACTTATATTTTACCTTATCACCTTCAACTAACTGTATTGGGAATTGCGCTTGGCGTAATAGCCATTTTATCCACTGGCTATTTCCGCTTCCCGCTCCGATGAGTAACAAACCTTGAGGCGAAAAAACTGTACCAAGTACATCTAGCCAGACTGAAATAGGTAGAATATTGTCCTGAGGTATCTTCAGCTCTGACATTTTTAAACATCCTTGCGCTGTTGTCTGAACTTACTTACTTCGCGACTGATTGCGAAAGGTAATTTCACCCAACCGACTACAGAACCACTATTGCTAATAAGTACTTGTCCAAGTCGATATGATAGGTGATTTTTCACGCGTTCTGCCTCGTGCGCATCGCGGTAGATTGTTACCGGTGGAAGGATTTTAGGAGGCTGTTTGTTATTGAGCTGGAGCCAGGCGCGGCGCTCAGCAGCAAGCGCATGTGGCATTCCTAACCAACCCGTCAGGGAGCGAGAGCGACTGATCATAGTAGCACCCAGACGGTAGCTAAGTTCCTGTTTGATGCGCTCTGCAGCACCATAGTATGCAGGAGTTTGATGCTGTTTAAGCTTTTGGTTTTCAAGGAAGTAACGTTCTAATTCTTGTTGTACTTTATGCACTTGCGTCAAAAGCAGCTCATTTTCTTGTTGAAGAATTTCAAATTTCTGAGCTTGTTCATCAAATTGACTTTGCTGATTAGCCTTGGCGGCAGCAAGCAGATTTTTTGTTTCAACCAGCGCTACATTTAAATTATTTTTTTCGTTTTCACTCTGGCGTCCTGATGCTTTGGTTGATTCCAACTGTTTTTGTATATCCGCGACTTTCTTTATGAGTGATATGACTTCTTCTTCTTTACTTTTCGCCAGGGCAATTTGGTGTTGTAATTGCTTACTTTGTTGAGTTTTAAATTTCTCTATTTCAAATTTTTGCAAACACTGTTTCTCAAGTTCTTCTTGAACTTGATGCAATTGGGATAATAACAGTTCACCCTCGCGGGTCTGTTCAGATACTGAGAGCTCCAGTGTCTTGCTCATTCCAATATAGGCTTTATGCAGGCCTGCAGCTAATTCTGCATTACGTAAACGCTGCTGAACCAGGATTTCCCAGACTTGCTGAGGTTTCAATTCTTCTCGATAATCTAATTGCAGGGGCAGATTAGCAGCAGACTGTAGTTCTGCATAAAGATCTTGGCAGGCAGGATAGTCTGAAATTAATTGTTCGAGTAAATAATGCTCTACAGTATTTATCTGTAATACATTTTGCGTTTCTTTGGCATCTAAACCTGCAATGTTAGCAATTTCCGTTAATTTTTGTATTGGTAATAAATTATGATTGGTTGGTGCTGAAAATGAGCTTTCATCAGTTGTAGCGACATAACTCACTTTCTCACTTTTAGTTTCAGCAACTGATAGAAGTGGTGTGCTCAATAAAGGCTGAAGCTGCTGCAAACAGGCTTCAGAATTAAGTTTAACTTGTTGGGTACTGACTAAAAGACATCGATTACGATTTCTAAGGAAGAATGCCAATAGTGCCCCGTTGTACGCCATCCAATTATTAAGATGATGCTCAACTGCCGTATTTGATAGGTTATTATGATTTGTGGCAGCTTTCATCAGTGCTTGATGAGGAGCATCATAAACGAGAACAAACGTTATGTTATCATCCAACTGGCACCAATAATCCAGTGAATAAATTGATTGAGGATCAGACCAACCCCACAAAGTCTGCTCAATATTACCTAGCATTAAATCTAATGCCATGCCATGCCAGACTGGTGCGACTTTGAGGGGCTTAATCTCTTCTTCTGTCGTCACATTATCAATATCTGAAGCCTGATGGACTTTACATAGTGTTGTGGTTATATCTTGTGGCAGTAACGCATCACGTCGAGAGGGTAACGCAGGAGTCATTCCGCGCTGCTGTAAAATCTCTTCAACTTCCTTATAACCCGAACTTGGGTGTCCCACAATAAGTATACTATTCACTGAGGCTCCTAAATCAACGTGTAGCGATGCTGTGCTTTGTTTGAGACGAAAAAGTCGGCTGCCGACTCTGATTAAAAATATTTGAGACTAAGATTCTTGAATATGTTCACCGTGCCGATAAATTGAATTATCAGTCCTGATGTTCCCGAAGAGTTGCAAGGCCCATTACAATCAGACCATATAGCAGACACAGTATTACGCCGATGGTCGCAAGATTGTAAAGTCGTCGCGGGTATTCAGCGTCTTCTGCCAAAGTAGGCTGACTAATAACAAGCAGATGTTTAAGTTTACGATACGCCTCGACTCTGGCTTGCTCCAGGCTAATCAAACCTGTCTTATAAATATCAGCAGCAAGAGTAGCCTGGGTTTGCACATCCATATAACGGGCGGTGACTTCGTTCATTGCATCCTGGTTTGTTCCTGTCAGTCTCGCTTTTTCCTGTGCCAGTTGCTCAGTTAAGGCCTCCGTTCTGGCCTTAACTGAAATCACTGCAGGGGCCGTGTCTTTCATATAGCTTTGCAGTTGTTTCAGTTGCGCTTGTTGGTTCGCCAGCTCACCTTCAATCTGGCTGACTACACCCAAACGGGCTGAACTGGTCGATTCAGGGCTTATCAGATTATGTTTGTTCTGAAAATCTAATACCTTAGATTTTTCATCCTGAACACGCTGATAGGCGCGATTAACCTCTTTTTCAACAAAGGCCAGTTGTTCCAGTGCAACTTGGTGTCCGAGCTTGTTGATAAAACCCTCTGATTCTTTCAGCATCAGACTAACTACGCGTTGACCATAGGCAGGGTCAAATGCTTGTAACTCAATTGTCAGTACACCAGATAATTCATCCAGATGTAATGTCAGATGGTCTCGATAATACTTAATAAAATTTTCTTGGCTAACATCACTCGTCAATCGGGAAAAATAATCTACTTTATGGCTTTGGTAATGGGCTTTTAAACCCAATTCTTTGTCCAGCTTCCTTAGTAAATCTGGAGATTTGAGATAATCCTGGATTAAAAGTACATCTTCATGGTTGCTGCCACCTATACCTAACATCGATAATGCATCAGGCAACATTTTTATCTGGTCGGCTTGTTTGATGACGATGTCTGCTCTACTTACATAACGGTCTGAAGCAATAAAACAAAAATAGATGATGGCAATAGCAAAGCATCCTACTACCCACATAAAACTGCCAAGTTTAAGGCTCTGTTTCCAAGAGTGTTTAGCCAGGCGATAGCCACTGGAATCGGCGAGAAAATGTTTAGGTTTGGTTTTTAATTTGTGCAATTTACGCATCAAACGAGAGGATTTGTTAGAACGAATTGGCTGTTTCATGATTTTAGCTATTATAAATTTTCATAAATACGAATGGCATCATCGATATCATCGAAGAGCTCAAGAGCGCCGTTGCGGAGTAAAATTCCCATATCGCACTGTTGGCGTAAGTTCTTCATATCATGCGATACCATGATCAGGCTGGCGGTTTCACGTTTTTGGTTAAACGTATCAATGCATTTCTGTTTAAAGCGAGCATCGCCAACAGACATTATTTCATCGGTCAAATAAATATCAAAATCGAATGCCATACTGACAGCGAAAGAAAATTTTGATTTCATACCACTGGAATAACCCTTAATAGGGAGTTCGTAATGCTGACCAATTTCAGCGAACTCTTTCACCCATTCTTCTATGGCTTTAGTATCGCGCACGCCATGGATGCGGCAAATAAAACGGGTGTTTTCTCGCCCGGTCATGCTGCCCTGAAATCCCCCATTGAGAGCCAGAGGCCATGAAACACGGCAGTGGCGAGTAACCATGCCCTTATTGGGCATATCCATGCCACCCAGAAGACGAAGCAGGGTAGATTTGCCCGCCCCGTTGACGCCCAAAATACCGATATTGCGATCGCGTGGCAGCGTAATGCTTACATCCCGCAAAACATAATTGCGGCCAAACTTGGTGGGGTAATACTTTGAAACGTTATCCAGTACAATCATGCTATCTCCCTTAGCTGGCTATCAGGCGGCGATGACTCAGGCGATAACAGCTCATTGCAAATGTCAGTAGCACCAGCGTTACACCGAATAAATAATATCCACTAACATTAGGACTGACATAACCTGCAATCCACCCAGAGCGGATTAATTCAAGTGCATTAACCAGCGGATTCCACACAAACCAGTGTTGATATTGCGCAGGTATGCTTGCAAGGGGGAACATAACGCAAGATATAAACATTAATGGCATCATTAATAAGCTAAGAAATTTATCTGCTTCCTGGAATAAATTTCCAACTACACAAAAAATGATGCCCAATGAAAACGAAAAAATCATCAGCAGCATATAGATAAGAATGACCTGTAGCGGGTCATTAGGCACGGCATCAAACCCAAACCACAAAAGCCCCAAGATCAGAATACCGCCGACCATCATGCCAACAATAGTTTCAAGAATAAAACGGGCAATAAACGTAGAAAACGGCGTTACCTGACGGTAGCAAAACAGCCCTTTGTTAGCATTGACCGCTGATTGCAGTTTGCTCACCACGTTTTTAAAAAAGATAAACGGCAGATAGCCCGCGGTAATAAAGAGTGGTGCAGGCGCGCCACCAAAGCCACTGTGTCCGCGCATCCCAAAAATCGCGCTAAACAGAGCAATCATCAACAGCGGATCCAACAGCGCCCAGGCATACCCCAGCCGGTAACTCCCAAATCGTGTTTTCAGTTCACGGATAAGCAGGCCAAACGTCACATCCCGCAGCACCTGGAACGAGCTGCGGGGCGTTTGATTGAGAACAGGTTTAAGCATGAGAAGGCCGATATAACAGAACGGGCCCGCCGTTAAGCGAGCCCGCTGTGAGGGTTAATTCAGGACCACGTTGGCCGCCACGGCAACCTGATAGATGACCTGGGTGATGTCTTTGATGGACTGCATCATTTTGCTGTCCACTTTCGGCATGACCAGAATCTGATCGCCCGGCATGACATTGCCCCCGTCTTTAAACTCCATCAACCCGTTGGCATGCACCACGGCAATACGCTGGTCGTTCGCACGGTCGGTAAAGCCGCCCGCCCAGGCAACGTAGTCTTCAAGTTTCGCGCCTTCGTTGTAGACCACCGCCTGCGGCATCATCACTTCGCCGCCAATCTGAATCAGGTCGGTCTTGTTCGGGATCACAATCTGATCGCCCTGTTCCAGCAGGATGTTGGCAATCACGCCTTTATCCGACACCACCACTTTGCCCAGCGGCTGGATCTTGCGGGCTTTTTCCACAAAGCGCATCACCAGCTCGGCTTCTTTGGTCCGGATGGACGCTTCACCGTCGGAACTGGCAGGCGCGGTAAACACGCTGCGCTCCAGGCGGTTGAGGGAGTCTTCCAGCATCTCTTTCTGCCGTGCCGCCACGCTCTTACGCATGATGTAGATCGAGCCGTAATCCGCCATGTTTGGGTCAATCGGGATGTGGTTCAGCAGATCGTGCAGACGGGTCTCTTTACGCACGGTGAAGTAAGATGGCCCACGATAGCTGCCCATCACCTGCACGTCGTAAACCTGCGCATGCATGTCGTCGTTAAACAGCACTTTGTCGCCGTCGCTCAGCTGAATGCGGTCAAAATCTTTATACGGCATATAGACCGAGAACGGGCCGTTGGAGCGATCGCCAATCACGCCCACATGGCTCACCTTGGCGAGCGGCAGGGCATAGTCGATCAGCTCCGAGCCGAGCGCGGTGCTGTTTTTTAACTCGAAGCGGAACGGGTTACGCACTTTACCGGCCACGTTGATCATCGGGCCCTGCGGCTCAACCAGAATGACGTCCTGATCCTTCAGGGACAGCTTCGGCATTTTGCCCTGCTGCATAAACTCGTACAGGTCGATCTGCTGGACGACCCGGTTCTGACGTAAAACCTTAATATGACGGTAGCTGCCGCGATCGGAGTCGATGCCGCCTGCGCGTTTCAGGAAATATAAAACGCTATCGGATGATTGTCCGGCATATTGTCCCGGACGGATCACCGGGCCGGTAACAAATACGCTGACCGGGGTCGCGGTAAGCAGATTAACGTAAACATTAACGTTATTGGTGAATACTTCGCTGATGTGGCTGGTGACTAAGTTATTGACTTTACTTGCCGCCACGTTTTTGACATTAATCGGGCCGACGTCAGGAATGAAAATATTGCCCTGATTATCAACGGTGACCACGTTGGAAAAATTGACTGCGCCCCAGATCCAGATATTCAGCTTATCGCCGGGAGCGATCAGGTAATTATCGTTTAAGCCGTCGCTGCGCTCGGTTTCATAGCCACCGGCAAACAGGTTGGCACCATATGGAGGGGGCAGGCCGGACTCGGACTGCGGCAGGAGTTTACGCACGTCGGACTCGCCCGGGAGTAACATGCCCTGGCGGTTTTGCTGCACAAAGGTACCGGTGGTGGAGGAGGTATTTGCCTGGCCACTCATTGCCTGTTCACCACCGAGTTGCAGTCGACCGTCGCCGCTATCTGCCGGGGTATTCATGCCAAAGGCCTGGGCATCTTCCTTAGTGGGTGCAGCAAAGGCAGCGCAAGAGGCGCAGGCCAGCAGCAGAATGGCACTCAATTGCCGAAATTTCGTTATTTTCACAACATTTCTCTTCAAAATTATTGCACGGCAAGCAGGTTGCTGGCGGATGCCTGTTCCAGTTGCGGTACCAGATACCAGGTATCACCGTTCTTGCAGGTCACGCCATGCTGCGACTGGTTGTAGTTGCGGTTACGCAGCAGTTCAATACATTCCAGACCCAGGGCGGAGACATAACGCTGGCCCAGGATATAGGTATTGCCATTGGCGCTTAGAGCCGCGCCCTGAGGCAGGGTATTCAGAGGTTGTTGCAGGTTGGCTGACATAGGCTGGAGTGTGGTTGAAGCGGCCGGATTGACAAGCGGTCGGGAGGCTTCAACCTGCTTCGGGGAATATGCACAGCCGCTCAGGATGAGGGCGAGCGAAATCACCAGAAGGCGAGTTGCGTTCTTCATTTGTAAATATTTTCCATATATTCGGAACCTGGCGTGTAAATATAAAAATTCGTCGGTACCCGACTGTTTATATTGCCCAAATAGTTGACCTGAAGGTCAGGAAGCAGAGGCGGCATAGCTGAGGAAGTGGAGCAAAAAAGGGCAAAAAAAAGGTAGGCTACCGCACGGAAATGACGATTCCGGTCAAGAAGTGTCCAGTTTGCTTTAGGGTGCTGCCATAAAAAAACTATTCAGTAAACAACTAAAACGTTTTTTTATTATTCATGAAAGTGTTTTTGTGTCGCGAAGATTACATAATTTTGCAGTTTGTGTCATTTCAAATTTAAGAAATCTGCCCTGAAAAAGGGGAAAAGTCCGAAACAACTATTAACTCTGGTGGGGGGAGTAGAAACGTATATTGTGATTAGTTTCAGATTGTGATTGTTTCATTTTGAGCAAGTGGAAAACAAATAAGCGCCAGCCGAAAATTCGGCTGGCGAAGGGGATTAAACGGTCATTTCTTGTTCAATTAACACCGGATGAAATCTGCGCTTAAAGTAAATCAGCCCGTGTCCCTCCTGGCTCAGGAGGATATTTTTGATCTCCACCAGGTATACCAGATGGGTGCCGATGGTCTGGACCTGGCTTATCTCTCCCTCCAGGCTGGCCAGCGCCTCTTTCAATACTGGCTGGCCGTGCTGGCCTTTTTGCCAGCAGGAGAGGGTAAATCGCTCTTCCATCGCCATGCCGGTCATCCCGGCAAAATGGCGCGCCATTAGCTCCTGCTCGTGATTGAGCACATTAATACACAGCTTGCCGTTACCCTGAAATACCGGGTTCATGGCGCTGTTGGCGTTCAGGCACACCATCACCGACGGCGGGGTATCCGTCACCGAGCAGACCGCCGTGGCGGTAATGCCGCAGCGTCCGGCGTCGCCATCGGTGGTAATCACATTGACCGCCGCCGAGAGGCTGGCCATCGCGTCGCGAAAACGCAGGCGTTGTTCATCATGTTGCATCTTGACCTCCCGCTGCGTTATTTCAGCAGCTTGTCCAGCAGGTTGATATCGGTGTTGTTGTGCAGGTGCGGAACCGTCCAGCCGTTCTGGTCGTACTCAGACAGGCAGCGGTCAACCATCGCCATCATCTTGTCCATGTTGCCGGAGCTCTGCGCCTGGCGCAGGCACTGCAGGCGAATTTCATCCTGGCTACCGGAGTAGTTGATCTCATATAGCTCGTGACGACCGCCGAACTCGCTGCCGATGGCATCCCACATCAGTTTCAAAATCTTGATGCGCTCCACGTGGTCCATGCCGTTGGAGCCGCGCACGTACTTCGCCAGGTATTTGTCGATCTGCGGATTGTTCAGATCCCGGGCGCTGGACGGGAGGTAGATCAGGCCGCTGGTGACGTTGCGCTCGATGATGTTTTTGATTTTGGCGTAGGCCATCGGGGCCATCACGCGGTAGGTTTGCAGCGCCGCGTGGTCCGGCAGGTACGCGCCGTTGACCCACGGTGTAGCTTCCGAGCACATGGAGTCGCTCAGCGCCCAGAACATGTTGCGCCAGGCCACCACTTCACCGAGATCGGCCTGTACCCCGCGGAACTCAGAGGTGCCGGTACACTCCAGCGATTTTTTCAGCAGGGCGGTGATGAAATCGAGCTTCACCGCCAGACGCACGCAGGCCTGCAGCGGATACATACGGGCGAAACCGCCTTCCATAGTCCAGCGACGGCAGCGGTCGAAATCGCGGTAGATCAGTACGTTCTCCCACGGGATCAGCACCTTATCCATCACCAGGATCGCGTCGTTCTCGTCGAAGCGGCTGGTGAGCGGGTAGTCGTAAGGGGAGCCGGTCGCGCCGGCCACCAGCTCGTAGGAGGCGCGGGAGATTAGCTTCACCCCTTCGGCATCCATCGGAGCGACAAACATCAGGGCGAAGTCCGGGTTGTCGCCCATTACCTGCGCCGAGCCAAAGCCGATCATGTTGTAGTGGGTCAGCGCCGAGTTGGTGGCGACCACTTTCGCGCCGCTGACGATGATCCCGGCGTCGGTCTCTTTTTCCAGCTTGATGTAGACGTCTTTCACTTCATCGGCGGGTTTGTGGCGATCGATCGGCGGGTTGACGATAGCGTGGTTAAAGTAGAGGCCACTTTCCTGAATGCGGGTGTACCAGTTGCGGGCGTTCTGCTCGAACTGACCATAAAAGGCCGGGTTAGCACCCAGCGCACAGCCGAAGGCGGCTTTGTAATCCGGGGTACGACCCATCCAGCCGTAGCTCAGGCGTGACCACTCGGCGATGGCATCCCGCTGCTGGCGCAGGTCATTGGCACTTTTCGCCACGCGGAAGAACTTATGGGTGTAGCCGCCGCTGCCGGTATCGGTGTTCCAGCACAGCGCGTCCTGCATCTCAGGTTTGTGCAGCGCGTCGTACAGTTGTGCGACCGAGGCCGCCGCATTGCGAAACGCCGGATGGGTGGTGACATCTTTTACGCGTTCGCCATAAATGTAGATCTCCCGGCCATCCTGCAGGCTCTTCAGATACTCTTCACCGGTTAACGGACGGGTGGTGCTGGCACGGAAATCTTCGGGTTTCATAGGGACCTCGTATCGGTACAGAGTTGTTAAATATGTGTTTTGTTTTTGTTGTTTAATTGAAGCGTCATGCAGGGGTTTCGTGAAGGGACGAATAGGTCAACGACGGGTACTTTTCAGGCGGGAGTGAGAATTGTGATCGGGGTGGGTTTTGCCGGGTGGCGCTGCGCTTACCCGGCCTACATGAGTGCGCCGGACGGTTCCCTCTCCCTTTGGGAGAGGGTTAGGGTGAGGGGAACAGGCCGCACACCGCGTAACCGCCTACTTCTGGAAGCATGCTCGCAAAGTCTAAAGTAACCTGATGAAACACAGGGATTTGTCTTTTTTTTATTTTCGTTGAGTCGTAAGGTGCCTGTGTTGCGGCGATAACCGCAGCCGGGCGTGAGAACCTGATTACATATGACTATACGGTTTAAGTACCGTACCAGCAGACATGCCGTTAAAATTACGGCGACGCTGGCGGGGCAACCTCAGGGTTGGCCGGGTTCATGTGTACCGGTTCTCACCCCCGTCAGCGTCTCCACCAAGGCGTGAGAACTTTGGTGGTGCCAATAAATACACATGGAGGTTATTTAATGACTACTATCCCAACCCCGTCTTACTCCCACTTCGAAGAAGACGTTATCCACCAAATCATTACCCAACCCCTCCCGGCCTCGGCAGATCTTTTCGACGTCGCAGACGCGTGCGCCGCATTTGTCTGTGTTCTCGTCGATACTCACGACGATCAAGCAAGCAATGCTTTATGTGGGCGCTTATTGCAGGCGTTAAACCAGTTCCGCCATCTGTGCGATGAGGATTTACCGCCGCATCTCATTGAGCAGCTGATTGCAGGTGAAAACGTAACCTCGTGCATCCCCGATTGCTGGCAGGAGACCGCCACCCTGGTGGAGTATGCCCAGGCGCTGACCCAGGCACTACTGAGCAATACGCTGCCGCCACCGGTGGCAACATCCTTAACGGGGTTACTGCATGACGTGGTGTATCTGTTGGCGGAATTTGTGAAGGAGCCGTACCTGACCGTGCATTAATCCTGTGCGGTCTGTCTGCCGGGTGGCGCTAACGCTTACCCGGCCTACGCCTACGCTACGTTGTGTTGCTGCGCGGCGATTGTTGCAATGCGGGAAATAGGGAACCCTGTGGCAGATGCGACAGCCGCAACACGCTTGAATGACGGGTTACCCTTCGGTGAAAGCGATTTATACAATGATTCACGGCTTATACCGGCACGCTTCGCGATGGCCGTCATGCCGCCGGTCGCCTCGATAACATGGCGTAGGGCAAGCATGAATGCTTCATATCCGCCGTCTTCATCAATCTCAAGGAATGCCTGTTGGAGGTAGATCGGTGCGAACGCCGGATCATCCTTAAGGAGTTTTACTATTGCATCATCATGAAGCGCTGACTTCGCCATTAGCTCTTACCTCTCATTTCCTGCGCTTGTAGTCGTTAAGATATTCAATAGCCTTATCAATATCAGCGACTTGCATTGTAGCCCATAGTTTACGATGTGCAATGGATGGTAACTTTCGGGATACTATAAAGGAGAGGCGCCCATTTAAACCCAGCAGGACGAAATCTGGATGCATACTCGTAGTATTTATGTGCACGCTGGTTGCCGGGTGGCGCTAACGCTTACCCGGCCTACGGTTTCGTAGCCCCGGTAAGCGAAGCGCCACCGGGGGAAAACTCACGATACCGGCACCTTCTGCGTCCGATACCTGCTCGGCGAGCAGCCCATCAGTCGGTTAAAAAATCGCGCAAAATAGGCCGGATCTTTAAACCCCAACTGCCAGGCAATCTCGTTTACCGCGCTATCGGAGAAGACCAGCAGCCGTTTGGCTTCGCGCAGCTGGCGGTCGAAGATGAGGCGTTTGGGCGGGCGGTTGGCGAAGCGGCGGCAGATATCGGTCAGGCGCGATTCGGTAAGGTGCAGCGCGCTGGCGTAATCCGGCACCGTCCAGTGCTGGTGGAAGTGGCCGTCGACCATCTGGTTAAAACGCTGGAACAGTTTCAGCTCGCCGCGCATGCCGTTGGCCGCATGATCGTCAAGACTGGCGTTGCGCAGCAGCAGGGTAAACACCGCCTGGGCCAGCAGCACCAGGGTATGCTCCCGCCCGGGAAGCTGGGCGGTGGATTCCCGTTGAATCAACCGCCAGTAGTGAGAAAGCGCCGCCAGCTCATCCGGTTTATCCGCTAACGACAGGCAGATCCCCGGCAGGCCGAAGGTCTCCCGGGTGCCGGGATAGAGCACCTCGAGTAACGGCCAGATCAGATCTTCATGCACCGTCAGCACATGGCCGTCGCTGTCCGATTCGGTAAAAAAGGCGTGCGGCACCGACGGCGGCGTTAAGACGAACAGCGGCGCCTGCACCGAGTAGCGGTGATCGTCCAGCTGGAGTTCAATCTGCCCGGTATCCAGAAAGTGCATCTGAAAATAGTGGTCGTGGCGATGGGCCTGCATATCGCGGCCAAAAAAGGCCGCCATCCGGCTAAAGGACTGATAATGCACATCGTCCGTCCCCAGACTCTCGTCGTACTCTTTGCTGATGTCGATATTGGCAATCGGGCTCTGGCACATAACCGCTCCTCAATGGATCTTCTGCGCCGCCATCCCCGGCGCGCTGTCACGGCTCTCCTGGCGGGTCATCGGGATCCGCGTCAGCACCAGCGCACCCACCACCAGCAGCCCGGCGACAAACCATAGCCCGGAGCTGAAGCTGCCGGTGGCATCGCGCAGAATGCCGATCAGCAGCGGACTGACGGCAGATCCGACGTTGCCGATGGCGTTGATCACCGCCAGCGCTACCGCCCGGGACTGCAGGCTAATCACCTGATCCGGGGTGGTCCAGAAGATCGCCATGGCGGTAAAGGATCCGGTTGAGGCCATAATGATGCCAAGCAGCTGGATCAGGCTGTGATCGGTTGCCGACGCCAGCAGCCATCCCGCCGCGGCGAAGAGATAGGGCAGAATGGTGTGCTTTTTTCGCTCTTTCAGCCTGTCGGAGCGGCGGCTCCACCACAGCATCCCGAGGATGGTGCAAAACTGCGGGATCGCCGCCAGCAGGCCGATCACGATATTGCTGCTGCCGGTGTTGAAGCTCTGCAGGATCTGCGGCGTCCAGATGTTGATGGCGCTCAGGGTGTTGGTCAGGCAGAAATAGGCCAGAGTGTAGAGCAGCACCGCCGGGGTCAGCACTTCGCGCAACGTCGAGCGCGGCGTGGCGGCGTGTGCCACGGCATTCTCCTGCTCACGGGCGATCATCGTTTTGAGGGTCTGCTTCTCTTCGTCGTCCAGCCAGGTAGCCTGATCCGGCGTGTCGTTGAGGAAAAACCAGGTCACCACCCCGAGCACTACCGACGGTAGCCCCTCCAGCAGAAACAGCCACTGCCAGCCCTTCAGGTTCCACACCCCGTCCAGGGCCAGAATATAACCCGAGAGGATCGAGCCCAGCATCATGGTCACCGGCATGGCGATCATAAACAGCGCGTTGGCGCGGGCGCGATGATACGCGGGGAACCACCAGGTGAGATAGACCAGGATCCCCGGCAGGAAACCGGCTTCGGCAATGCCTACCAGCATGCGCAGGATGTAGAGCGTCTGCGGGCTGGTGGCGAACATGGTGCAGGTCGAGGCGATGCCCCACACCACCATGATCCCGGCGATCCAGCGGCGTGCGCCGATCTTTGCCAGCATGATGTTGCTGGGGATCCCGCACAGCACGTAGGTGACGTAAAACAGCGTCGCCGCCAGGCCAAACATCGTCGAGGTGAGGCCCAGATCTTTGCCCATCGTCAGCCCGGCAAAGCCGATGTTGATCCGGTCAAGGAACGAGAAGACAAAGAGAATAAAGAGAAAGACGATCAAACGACGGAACAGCTTATTTATAACGCGGTGTTCTACAGCTTTTTTATTATCAGGGTGCAGGGTAGAGGTCGTCATGTTGCGCTCCAGATCTTACCTTTAGTAGACGGATTTATTGTTATTCACAGACGTAACCGGTTTATCGATAAAGCGAGCCGCCAGCGCTTCGGCGCTGCGGGCGAGCAGGGTGGTGTCGACGCCGATGGCGACAAACAGCGCCCCGAGTTCGAGATAGCGTCTGGCCAGCTGCTCGTTGGCCATCAGAATGCCGGGCGCTTTCCCCGCAGCGCGGATCTGCGCGATAGCCTGCTCGATAGCGGACTGCACTTCCGGGTGAGTCGGATTACCGGCAAAGCCCATGTCGGCGCTGAGATCCGCCGGGCCGATAAACACCCCGTCTACCCCATCCACATCGAGGATCTGCGGCAGGTTTTTCAGCGCTTCGCGGGTTTCAATTTGCACCAGCAAGCACATGGCGTCGTTGGCCTGATGCAGGTAATCCGGAATGCGGTTCCAGCGTGACGCCCGCGCCAGCGCGCTGCCAACGCCGCGAATACCCGCAGGTGGATAGCGTGTCGAGCGCACCGCCAGGCGGGCTTCGTCGGCGTTTTGCACCATCGGGATCAGCAGGGTCTGCGCCCCCACGTCCAGCAGCTGTTTGATCTGCACCGGATCGTTCCACGACGGGCGCACCACCGGCTGGCTGGGGTAGGGGGCTATCGCCTGCAACTGGGTTAAGATGGTCTGCACGCTGTTGGGGGCGTGTTCCCCGTCGATCAGCAGCCAGTCGAAGCCTGCCCCGGCCAGCAGCTCGGCGCTGTAGCTGCTGGTGAGCCCCAGCCATAAACCGATTTGCGGTTTCCCGGCGTTCAGCGCGTCTTTAAAGGCGTTATTCATGTGGTCTCCTTATACAAAGCGGCTGCTGATGGAGCCCATGTTGCCGTAGTCAACATGGAAGGTGTCGCCCTTGCTGGCGGTGACCGGGCGGGTAAAGGAGCCGCCGAGGATGATCTGCCCGGGCTCCAGCTGCACGTCGTACGGGGCCAGCTTGTTCGCCAGCCATGCCACGCCGTTGGCGGGATGGTTGAGCACGCCTGCCGCGACGCCGGTCTCTTCGATCACCCCGTTGCGGTAGAGCAGGGCGGAGATCCAGCGCAGATCCAGCTCGTCCGGGCGGATCGGACGACCCCCGAGGATCACCCCGGCGTTGGCGGCGTTGTCGGAGATGGTGTCGAACACTTTGCGTGGGCGCTGGGTTTCAGGATCGATGTTGTGGCAGCGGGCGTCGATCAGCTCCAGGGCTGGGATCACGTAGTCGGTGGCGTTATAGACGTCGAACATCGTGCAGTTCGGGCCGCGGAGCGGTTTCGCCAGCACGAAGGCCAGCTCCACTTCGATGCGCGGGACGATAAAGCGGTCGGTGGGGATGTCGCTGCCGTCGTGAAAGAACATGTCGTCGAGCAGGGCGCCGTAGTCCGGCTCGCTGATCTGCGAGCTGGCCTGCATCGCTTTCGAGGTCAGGCCGATCTTGTGGCCCTTCAGGGTGCGGCCTTCGGCCATTTTCAGGCTCACCCATTCGCGCTGCACGGCGTAGGCGTCTTCAATGGTGATCGTCGGGTAATCCAGCGAGATCGCGCGGATCTGCTCCCGGGTCTGTTCCGCCTGATGCAGGCGATGGGCGATCAGGGTATGGGTGTGTTTATCGAGCATGGCGATATCCTGTTTTTGCCGGGTGGCGCTGCGCTTACCCGGCCTACGGTATTATTCCCTCTCCCCTTCGGGGAGAGGGTTAGGGTGAGGGGCAAGCAGACGGCTACTTAAATAAGGCGTGCACGTTGTTCTGCTTGAAGTTCAGCGTCGGGTGCAGCTCTTCAATTTCAAACGACAGCGCCAGGTAACGGGCGTCCATCAGCCCGGCGAAATGGTCTTTAATCAACGCAAACAGCATCTCGCCCACCTGCTGACGGCTCTCCAGACTGCGCCCGGCGCCGATCTTCAGCGTCATGTGCACAAAGGCGTAATCGTGCTTGCCGTCGGCCATCTGCCAGGTGTCCACCCAGTGCGCGCGGCTGCGGATCCCGCCGAGGGGGAAGATCCCGGTGGCGGCCAGCGCCTCGTTCACACGGCTAAACAGGCCCGGCAGGTCGGCCTGCTCACGGATGTTCCCGGTACATTCGACAATAAAGTGCGGCATGGGGCGTCCTTAAGCGGGCAGAGGAAAAACGGCGTTAACCTGGCCGGTGCCAGAGCTGGGGAACAGCTCGGTGAGAAACTCCACCTTGCCGTCGTAGGTGTCCCAGCCGAGTACGCCCAGCAGCATCACCGTGTCGTGCATATTGCCTTCGCCGTAGCAGTAGTCGGCGTACTCCGGCAGCATGCTGCAAAACTCTTTGAACTGGCCTTCGCGCCACAGCTTCACCACCCGCTCGTCCATCTGACGGTCGAACTCGCGGGTGTAGCTGTTCATTCCCTCTTCGGCACGCTGATCGTCGATAAAGCGGTGCGACAGCGAGCCGCTGGCCAGCACCGCCACGGTGCCGTCATATTTTTCAATGGCGCTGACGATCGCCTCGCCCAGCCTGCGGCTGTCAGCAAAGTCATGCACGGTGCAGAACGCCGAGATGGAGACCACTTTGAAGTGCTTATCCGCGTTCATGTAGCGCATCGGCACCAGGGTGCCGTACTCCAGCTTCAGGCTCGGGATGTTGTGCGCTTTGGCACGCACCCCCTTCGCCACCGCTTCGTCGGCGATCAGCTGGCCCAGCTCCGGGTTGCCGTCGTAGTCGTAGGTCATGTCGCGGATAAAGTGCGGCAGCTCGTTGCTGGTGTAGACCCCGGCAAAATGGTCCGCACAGTTGATGTGATACGCGCTGTTCACCAGCCAGTGGGTGTCGAAGACGATGATGGTATCGACCCCCAGCTCGCGGCAGCGTCTGCTGATCTCTTTATGTCCGTCGATGGCCCCCTGACGGCAGCCAAAGTTTTTGCCCGGTATCTCAGAGAGATACATCGACGGCACGTGGGTGATTTTTGCGGCTAACGCTAACTTGCCCATCTCATACCCCCCATTTCGGGATTGGGTGGTCGCCCATGGAGATACAGACGTTTTTCATCTCCGCGAACACCTCGAAGCTGTATTCCCCGCCTTCACGACCGGTGCCGGAGGCCTTCACGCCGCCAAACGGCTGGCGCAGATCGCGCACGTTCTGGGTGTTTACAAACACCATCCCCGCTTCGATGTTGCGCGCCAGGCGCAGCACCTTGCTGATGTCCTGGGTCCAGATGTAGGAGGCCAGGCCGTACTCGACGTCGTTCGCCAGGCGCAGCCCTTCGGCTTCGTCTTTGAACGGCAGCAGGCAGGCCACCGGGCCGAAGATCTCCTCCTGGGCCACGCGCATCCGGTTGTCGACATCCGCCAGCACCGTCGGGCGCAGGAAGTTGCCGCCTTTCAGGTGGGCAGGCAGATCGGTCGGTTTGTCCGGGCCGCCCGCCAGCAGGGTGGCGCCTTCCTCAATGCCGAGGCGGATATAGCCGGAGACTTTCTCCCAGTGCTGCTGGCTGATTAGCGCCCCGATCTGGGTGTTCGGATCGGTCGGGTCGCCCACCCGCAGGCGGTTGGCGCGCTCGGCAAAGCGCTTGACGAATTCCGGGTAGATGCTCTGCTGAATAAAGATGCGCGAGCCGGCGGTGCAGCGTTCGCCGTTGATCGAGAAGATGGTGAACAGGGCGGCGTCCAGGGCGCGTTCGATATCGGCGTCTTCAAAGATCAGTACCGGCGACTTGCCGCCCAGCTCCATGGAGTATTTTTTCAGGCCACCGGCCTGCATGATGCGGCGTCCGGTGGCGGTGCCGCCGGTGAACGACACGGCGCGGATATCCTGATGGCGCACCAGGGCGTCACCCGCTGTCGCACCGTAGCCCTGCACCACGTTGAGCACGCCCGCCGGAATACCCGCCTCCAGCGCCAGCTCGCCCAGGCGATCGGCGGTCAGCGGGGAGAGTTCCGACATCTTCAGCACCGCGGTGTTACCTAAGGCCAGGCAGGGGGCGACCTTCCAGGTGGCGGTCATAAAGGGCACGTTCCACGGCGACACCAGGGCGCACACTCCCACCGGCTGGACCAGGGTGTAGTTGAGCATCTTGTCATCGACCGGGTAGGTCTTGCCGTTCATCTGCTGGCACACTTCAGCGAAGAACTCGAAGTTGTGCGAGGCGCGCGGGATCAGCACGTTTTTGGTCTGGTGGATCGGCAGGCCGGTGTCGGCGGTCTCCATCGCGGCGATCTCCGGCACGTTCTGGTCGATCAGATCCCCCAGACGACGCATCAGGCGTGCGCGCTCTTTCATCGGCAGGTTGGCCCATTTCGGGAAGGCTTCTTTAGCGGCGGCTACGGCCTGGCCGATCTCCGCTTCACCGCCCGAAGCCACCTCCGCCAGCACCTCGCCGGTGGTCGGGTTGGTGGTGTGGAAGTAGTCGTTACCCGCCACGTTTTTGCCATTGATCCAGTGGTTTATCTTCTTCATGAGTTTGCCTCCTCGCTGACAATCCGGTTGACCAGACGGCCAACGCCTTCCACTTCCACTACCACTTCGTCGCCCGGGCGCACGTCGGCCAGCCCTTTCGGCGTGCCGGTGGCGATCATGTCCCCCGGCTGCAGGGTCATAAAATCACTCAACCAGGCGATCAGGAACGGGATGCTGAAGATCAGATCCGCAGTGCTGCCCTGCTGGCGCAGCTCGCCGTTGATCCAGGTGCGCAGGGTGAGGTTGTGCGGATCGGCAATCGCCGATTTGTCCACGATCTGCGGGCCGATGGGCGTCAGGCCGTCGCGGCTTTTCACCCGCAGGTTCGGGCGATAGTAGTTTTCCAGGTAGTCGCGGATGGCGTAGTCGTTGCAGACCGTGTAGCCCGCCACGTAGTCCATGGCGTCGGCTTCGGCGACGTGGCGCGCGGTTTTGCCGATCACCACCACCAGCTCGGCTTCGTAGTGCATGTACTCGACATTGTCCGGGCGCACCGAGGTCTGGTGGTGTTCGTTAAAGGTGTTCGGGGCTTTGATAAATACCAGCGGCTCGGTAGGCGGCTTGAAGTCCAGCTCGCTGGCGTGATCGGCGTAGTTTAGCCCGAGGGCAAAGAGCGTGCCGCTGGTGGAGAGCGGCCAGGCGAAGGTTTGCTGCGCAGGCAGCTCGCGGGCGTTTACCACGCTGTTTTCCAGCGTCGGCAATCCCTCAGCCAGCACGCGCACGCGGTCGCCCGGGTGCAGCGCCACGCGGGAGTGCGGGGTGCCCAGCAGAATGGCGTCGCCCGGGTTGAGGGTGGCGAAGGCGCTTAGCTCGCTCAGCAGGGTCGCGGCGTTGCGTTGCAGATCGGCGGTGTTCCAGCGATCCACTTCCCGGCCGTTGATCTCGGTGACGATCGTCAGGTTATCGATGTTGCCGACCGTCGCGCGATCGCCCACCGGGCAGAACCCGTCCCGGCATTTGGCTTTGATCGCCGGGCGGTAGAAGCTCTCTTCCGGCAGGCTCACCTCGTTTGCCAGCGCATATCCGGCAATGTAGTCGGCGGCCTCTTGCGGGCTGATTTTGCTCGCGGTCTTGCCGACAATCAGCGCCACCGTCGCGCCGCTCAGCACCTGTTCGCCTTCGGGATGCGGGATGGCCTCGCCGGAGCGGATCAGGGTATTACGCGGTTTGATAAACCAGACGGCGGTTTTCGGCGGCGTGTTGTAAGGGGGCTGGTGAAATGCGTCGCGCCAGGCATCAAGCTGGCTGCGGTGATTGAGTGCCACCGCGAAAACAGTACCTTTCATTCCTTTCTCCTCGGGCCCGGGTATCGGGTTTTGAGTTCATTAATATGTTAATGATTAGGTTTTAGCCCCTTGCCGGGTGTTTGGCAAACAGAAGTAAATAATTTGTGATAGCAATAACAATAAATTTACATTCACTGTAATTTATTTATCTATATCAAATAGTTAATATTTTTGTGTGATATCTGTTAGACTTTTTGTCCGCGCCGCTGGTGCCGGGAAGCCGCGTGAGGCATTGATTGTTTCGTTATTAATGATGTTGAGGTGGGAGCGCCATGCACAATTCGTTAACTATCGCACTACTCCAGGCGCGGGAAACCGCGATGACCTTTTTTCGCCCGATTATCAAGCAGCACAATCTGACGGAGCAGCAGTGGCGGATCGTGCGCGTGCTGGCGGAACATCCGTCGATGGATTTTCACGATCTGGCCTTTCGCACCTGCATTCTGCGCCCGAGCCTGACCGGGATCCTCACGCGCATGGAGCGCGACGGGCTGGTGCTGCGCTTAAAGCCGCTTAACGACCAGCGCAAGCTGTATGTGTCGCTCACCAGAGAGGGCAGCGCCCTGTATGAGCGTGCTCAGGCTCAGGTGGAAGAGGCCTATCAGCGCATTGAGGCGGAGTATTCGCCGGAGAAAATGCAGCAGCTGACGGCGCTGCTGGAAGCGTTTATTGAACTTGGAAACCGGCACGTCGCAGAGCGAGAAGAAGAGTAAAAACCACAAATTTCAGGATGATTTCCGTAAAGTTTTCGCTTCCCAGGCCGAAAATTCTGTACCTGTCTGGTGGAATGAGAACTCATGTTAAATCGTATAAAGATTGTTACCAGCTTACTGCTGGTCCTGGTTATTTTTGGCCTGTTACAACTCACATCCGGTGGTCTTTTTTTTAATGCCCTCAAGCATGACAAAGAAAACTTCACCGTTCTGCAAACCATTCGTCAGCAACAATCCACGCTTAACGGCAGCTGGGTAGCGTTGCTGCAAACCCGTAACACCCTGAACCGCGCGGGCATCCGCTACATGATGGATCAGAACAATATCGGTAGCGGTGCGACCGTGAACGATCTGATGCAGATTGCGTCGACATCCCTGAAGCAGGCGGAAAAAAACTGGGCGGAGTACGAAGCCCTGCCGCGCGACCCGCGTCAGAGCGAAGCTGCCGCGCTGGAAATCAAACGTAACTACGATATCTATCACGGTGCGCTGGCCGAGCTGATCCAGCTCCTGGGTGCAGGCAAGATCAATGAGTTCTTCGATCAGCCGACCCAGGGCTACCAGGACGGCTTTGAGAAGCAGTACGTCAACTATCTGCAGCAGAACGATCATCTGTATCAGACCGCGGTCGATGACAGCAACAGCTCCTACAGCCAGGCGATCTGGATCCTGTTAAGCGTGTTGGTCCTGGTGCTGGCGGTGATTGTCGGCGTCTGGGTCGGTATCCGTCACGCGCTGATCTCTCCGCTGAACCGTCTGACCGACAGCATTCGCCATATCGCCAGCGGCGACCTGGTGAAGCGCATTGAGGTGGACGGGACGAACGAGATGGGTCAGCTGGCTGATAACCTGCGTCATATGCAGGCTGAGCTGATGCGTACCGTGGGCGACGTGCGTAATGGTGCCAATGCCATTTACAGCGGCGCGAGCGAAATCTCCATGGGCAACAACGATCTGTCTTCCCGTACCGAGCAGCAGGCCGCTTCCCTGGAAGAGACCGCCGCCAGCATGGAAGAGCTGACCGCGACCGTGAAGCAGAACGCCGAGAACGCCCGTCAGGCAAGCCATCTGGCGCTGAGCGCGTCCGAGACCGCGCAGAAAGGCGGGAAAGTGGTGGATAACGTGGTGCAGACCATGCGTGACATCGCCGGCAGTTCGCAGAAGATTGCTGACATCATCAGCGTGATCGACGGCATTGCCTTCCAGACCAACATCCTGGCGCTGAACGCCGCGGTAGAAGCGGCACGTGCCGGTGAGCAGGGTCGTGGCTTTGCGGTGGTTGCCGGTGAAGTCCGTAACCTGGCGCAGCGCAGCGCCCAGGCTGCACGCGAGATCAAGAGTCTGATTGAAGACTCCGTGGGTCGCGTTGAGTTGGGTTCTACCCTCGTAGAGAGCGCCGGTGAAACCATGGGCGAGATCGTCAGCGCGGTCACCCGCGTGACCGACATTATGGGCGAAATCGCCTCTGCCTCTGACGAGCAGAGCCGCGGTATCGACCAGGTGGGTCTGGCGGTTGCCGAGATGGATCGCGTGACGCAGCAGAACGCCTCGCTGGTACAGGAATCTGCGGCAGCCGCCGCGGCCCTGGAAGAGCAGGCGAGCCGCCTGACGCAGGCGGTGGCGGTGTTCCGTATTCAGCAGGACCAGCAGAAATCCCGCGCGCACGCGGCGGTGAAAACCGTTGCCACGCCGATGACGACGCGTAAAGCGGCCGTTACCGACAGCGGTGATAACTGGGAAACCTTCTGATGTAAAAAGCGCCCTGTTCAGGCAGGGCGCTGTGTGTGTGCCCGGCGGCGCTTCGCTTGCACGGGCCTACGATTTTGTAGGCCGGGTAAGGCGAAGCCGCCACCCGGCAATACTACTGCTGGCGCGGATCGCTAATCGGCTGACGCACCAGGAAGATATACGCCAGTGCCCCCAATGCCGTGACGCAGCCGCAGATGATCAGCGCCAGGCGGAACGAGTGGGTGGTGTCGACGATAAACCCGGTGACAATCGGCGCAAACGAGGCGCAGATGAAGCTGGCGAAGTTCTGAATGCTGCCCACCGAGGCGGTCATTCGTGATGCCACGGCCACGTGGATCAACCCCCAGCACGACGTTCCCGCAAAGTGGATGCAGAACAGCGCCATCCCAATCAGCAGTACCGCACTCATCGCCGTGGTGGCTTCCGGCACCACAAAGGTAAAGGCCGCCGATAACAGCATCCCGCTGATAATACACAGCTTACGGCTGCGGACCGGTGCCATGCCGCGTTTGACCAGTGCATCGGTGGTAAAGCCGTTCACCAGCATACCCGCTGCGCCAAACAGGAACGGGATCGCTGCCATCAGGCCGGTGCTTTTCAGATCGAGATTATAGGCGGTTTGCAGATACCCCGGCAGCCAGGCGAGGTAGAGCCAGGCGGTATAGTTGATGCCGCTGAAGCCCAGCATCATCCCCCACATGGTGCGGTTGCGGAACAGGCTGCGCCATTCAGCAAAGCTTAACGGATCGCGGCGGGCGTTAACGCTCCCGGCATTCAGGTACGCCTGCTCGACGCCGCTCAGGGCAATCTCCTCGCGGTTGCGATAGAGCATGTACCAGCCAATGGCGAGGAAAATGCCCAGCACGCCGATGGTGACAAACATCCCGCGCCAGCCCATCACCAGCATCATCGCTGCCAGCAGTGGCGGGCTGATGGCCACGCCGATGGTCGAGGCGGCGTTAAAAATGCCCATCGGACGGCCACGCTCTTTGATGTTGAACCAGTCGTTGATCACCTTTACGCCGCACGGGTTCATCGGCGCTTCGCCAATACCCATCCCGATGCGTACCAGCACGAACTGGGTGAAGCTGTGAACCATCCCGGACATCGCCTGGAACAGCGACCAGAAGAACATCCCTAGCCCCAGCATCAGGCGCGGGCCTTTGCGGTCCAGTAGCGGGCCGCAGGGCAGCTGCGCGATGCCATACGCCAGCGAGAAGACCGACAGCAGGGCGCCGATCTCGGTGGCGCTGAGCCCCAGCTCTTCGCGGATGGTTAAATTCGCCACCGACAACGAACTGCGATCGAGATAATTAATCACCGCGGCAAAAAATAATAACAGCATCGCCGTGGTCTGGATGCGCTTAATACGCGCGCTACGCTGAATAGCACCCGCTGGCGGCAGAGACATATCGGGTATATTTTCTTTGTCAAAGGTGGTCTGCGGGTCGAGAGTTATATTGCTTTTTTCCACGCCGGACTCCTGAATAAGTGTAGGGTTATTTCTCGGGTCTATTTATTGGAGAAATATCTATAACGACCAGTGATGAAATAAATCCCTTCATCACCACTCACGAAAATAAGTCGACTCCAGGTGAGCATAGGCAGCCGCTAATTTCCCGCGTGCGCCCAATTGCGGAAGCGTGCAGTCCGTATAGATTTGCTGTTTTTAATCGGTACTTAATAAAAAACCGTCGCGCTCTGTTTGATGGAGCGGATCATCGACTGTTTGGCGGTATTGAGGTGGTTGCGCATCGCCAGATTGGCATCGAGATCGCTGCGGCAGATCAGCGCGCTGAGGATGGTCATGTGCTCGTCGATGGCGATGATATTGCGCTGCTTCAGGTCGCTCTCGTCCCACTGGTAGTGGAAATGGAAGATAAACGAGATGATCTCCAGCGACTGGTTGAAGAAGATATTGTTGGCGGCGGAGAGCAGCAGGGAGTGGAAGTCGCGATCCAGCCGGGAGAACTGGCGAAAGCTGTCGCCGATGCTGTCGCGCAGGGCGCGGTGCTCCTCCAGCAGGGTGCGGGCCTGCAGCCAGCGCGGGTCGCTGTCGGGCAGGTTGAGAAAATGCTGCAGGGCATGGGTTTCCAGCATTTCGCGCAGCTCGAACAGCTGCTCGGCCCACGACTGGTCGAACTGCTTCATCCGCCATTGGCCGCGTTTTTCGCTCTCAATCAGGTTGTAGCGACTGAATTTAAGTAAGTACTCCCTAACCACCACAGGACTGACGCCTGCGCTGCGCGCCAGCTCCAGCTCCGAAAAGGCCTCCCCGGCACGCAGGATGCGCTGGTTAATCATCGACAAAAAGCTCTGCTCAAACAGCCGGGTCTGCTCCGCCAGCGGGGCGATTTCGCAGGTGAAGCCGTCCCCGGCGTCGGGCTTGCGGGCAATCACATAGTCAGCGTTAACTCGGGTCAGAACGCCACAGTCGCAGAGATGGGTCTGGATATGGCGAACGGTGGTGCGGCTGATGTTGTACATCTCCGCCAGCGCGCTCTGGGAGGGCAGCGGCGACGGGATGTGGCCCCGGGCCATATCGTCGATCACCTGGTTAATCACGTTGTGACGCAAATTTTGTGAACGGCTCATGGGGCTCCTTTTACTCCCTCTCCCTTGAGGGAGAGGGCTGGGGTGAGGGGGGTACATATCGCACTGTCGGTTATTTCGGCGTATTAAAACCCTATTTAAAACGGCTTTATGCGCGGGGATTCACACTTCCTGTTTTTGTCTGCCCGTTATTTTGCGTTTTCATCAATATCTGAAACCACGAAAGAACAGGAGAGCGAAAAAAATGACGACGATGAATGCGCTGGTGTGTCAGGAGCCGAAAAAATTACGCTGGGTGCAAAGGGACGTGCCCGCTCCCCGGGATAACGAAGCGCTAATAAAAATAAAAACCGTGGGGATTTGCGGAACGGATATACATGCCTGGGGCGGCAATCAGCCCTTTTTTAATTATCCCCGAGTGCTCGGGCATGAAATATGTGGCGACGTTGTGGCGCTGGGAAAAAATATTCAGACGTTGAGTATAGGGCAGCAGGTGGCGGTTATTCCTTACGTGGCCTGCCAGCAATGCCCGGCCTGCCAGAGCGGTAAAACCAACTGCTGTGAAGCGATCTCGGTGATCGGCGTGCATCAGGACGGTGGTTTCAGCGAGTATCTGTCGGTGCCTGTGAGCAATCTGCTGCCCGCCGACGGCATTAATCCGGAGGCGGCGGCCCTGATCGAGCCCTTTGCCATCAGCGCCCATGCGGTGCGCCGGGCAGCCATTCAGCCAGGGGATAGTCTGCTGGTGGTGGGTGCGGGGCCGATTGGTCTGGGGGCGGCGGCGATTGCTCACGCGGAGGGGGCGAACGTGATCGTGGCCGATACCAGCCCGGCCCGGCGCGAGCATGTCCAGGCCTGCCTCGGGGTGCCGACACTGGATCCCTCCGCGGCTGATTTTACTGACCAGCTGCGGGCGCAGTGCGGCGGCCCGCTGGCGCAGAAGGTGATTGATGCCACCGGCAATCCGCAGGCGATGAACAATGCCGTCAATCTGATTCGTCACGGGGGAGCGATCGTTTTCGTCGGGCTGCACAAGGGCGATCTGCAGTTTTCCGATCCGGAGTTTCACAAGAAAGAGACCACCATCATGGGCAGCCGTAACGCCACCGGAGAGGATTTTGCCAAAGTCGGGCGGTTGATGGCCGAAGGGAAGTTAAGCGCAGAGATGATGCTGACCCACCGCTATGCGTTTCGCGAGCTGGCGGAGGTGTATGAGGCGGAGGTGATTAATAATCGCGGGCTGATTAAGGGTGTGATTGCATTTTAAGCTTGCCATGCAGCGCCCGGGGTCAGGTTGGGCGCTGCTTTTTTTTATGCTGTCAGCCTTCGGCGTTAACCACTTTGATCTCCACCATGCCGATCCCCAACTGACGCGGGGAGTGACCGAGGATATTCCCCTCGTTGGTGGATTCCGGCGCAGGCGGCACAATCACCAGGGTGCTGCTGTGCGACGGGTTGTCGAAATGCAGCGTGGTGGTGGTGACGTCGTTACCGAGGGTCAGGGTCTGTTCCGCGTTGCCAATGCGTACCGGAATCGGTTTATTGGCGTTTGGCCCCCAGGCTTTGGCGGTGATCACCAGGTCAAACTTCGCCGGCAGCGGCTGGTTGTACTCGATCTTCACCTCATCCCCGAGCTGGGCGTTGGACCAGCGGCCCCAGGACTCCGGACGTGAAATACCGCTGAACTGCTTCACCTCCTCCGGCGCGCCAGCGACGTTAAAGACGAAGCTGTCGGCTTTGTAGCGGATGTCGTTGTCGGAGACTTTCAACATATCGACGTTGCGCTGGTAGCGGTCGGTGCTGATAACGGTCTCTTTAAAGGCCGTTTTACCCTTCCACTGCGCTTTATCAACGTGCTGTACGGTCTGCTCGCCGCCCAGTTGGCCCTGGGAAACACACCAGTCGGTAGAGAGCGACAGCGGCTGTGACCACAGCTGACCCATCTTGTAGCAGCGATCGACCCAGACGAAGTTATCCCGCGGGGCGAAGTCGGCCAGCTGATAGCGCAGCGGGGCGGAGTATTCGCTTTCCGGCAGCGGTTCGACCCGCTTATCGGAGACGCGCAACAGCAGCGGCAGACGGAAATGGCTCCCGGAGAAGGCCATCATGTTCTTCTGGCTGTCGATGGTGAACTCTTTCAGCTCTTTCGGGAAATTCCACAGGCGGATCACGTCCGGTTTCCACGCCAGCACTTTATCCTTCATGTTGAGGAACACCTCGGATAGCGACTGCCCGGAGAGGCTGCTGCGGCCGAGGCCGATAAAGTTATCCCCGCCGAGAATATCCAGCACCGTTGCGCCGTTATCCATGGTGTTGCGCTTAACGGCCATCACCTCCTGCTGAGGTTTGTCGCCACGCAGGACAAAGAACAGGTTACTGCGATCCTGCTTGTTCAGCGCATCCCAGGCGCTGTTTTTCATTGCCAGATGGTCGGACGAGACCACAATCACCGTGTTTTTAAAGTACGGCGAGGCTTTGATTTTTTCGATCAGCGCCGCGATATGCTCCTGGCTGCAGCCCACCGCGCTGAAGGACTGATTGGGTTTGCCATCAATCGCATAGCTTTTGCGCTGGCAGGTGCGGGAGATAAAGCCGTCCGGGTGGTGGGTATCCACCGTCAGGGCAAACAGCGAGAAGCGTTTGCCGGACTGCGACAGCTCCTCGAATTTTTTCCAGGTTTCGTCCAGCACCGTGTCGTCGTAAAAGCCCCAGTCGTTGCGGTACGTCGGGTCCGCGACGGTGGTTTTTAACTCTTCCGCGCCGTACAGATGGTCAAAGCCGTGGGACTGCAGGAACACATCTTTTCCGGCGAAGCGCAGGTTAGCGCCCTGCATGAAATAGTTCTCATATCCGGAGTTTTTCAGGATATCGCCAAGGCAGATATTCTGCGGGAAGAAGCTGGAGACCGACGCCGAGGCGTTGCCCTCGAACGGCGCAAACAGCGGGATCCCGCACTGGGAGGCGACCATTCCGGCGATGGTGTAGTCGGTGCCGGGCAGCTGCGCGGTATGGCTAAAGTCGATCCCTTCATTTTTGATGGCGCCCAGCTCCGGGGCGAGATCCGGGAAGGCGTTGTTATCAAAATAGGTGCGCTCAAGGCTCTCGCCATAGATATAGACGAGATTGAGTTTCGGGTTCGGGATCGTTTTGCCTGGCTCTTTATAATAGGCCGCAAAGTCAGGATCGCCGTCGCGCGACTGCGATTTCACCAGCTCGGTGATCTGATGAAACGCCGGGCTGGCGTCCACCGAGGCCAGCGCCAGCACCAGCGCCAGCAGGCTGTAGCCGAGGTGGTGCGGGTGATGACGGCGGCGGCGCAGGATCCAGCCCAGCAGAGCAAATACGCTTACCAGCGCAACCACCACGCCGACGCCAGGCAGGATGTACTTACTTACCCCTGCGCCGGTCAGGCTGTTGGTCAGGGTATAAAGGACGGCATCGTTAATACCATCCCCGGTAAAATAGTCGCTGGCGTAGAGGGTAATGTTTAAAACGACAAAAAGCCCCAGCACCAGAAGGGTGACGGCAAACCACCAGGTATTACGACCCGCCTTGCGGGAATAAATCACCACCGAGGCGAGAAACAGGGCAACAGAAATAAACTCTGACAACAACTTATCCTCAATAAGGGCAGTCGCTGGTTAGCGGACTAACTGTATAATTTTTGGGTGATACAATGTAATGGCGATGCCATTTAGCTGCAATTGTAGTGTCACGGAATTGTGCTGTTGTTAGGATTTGGTTTAGAAAATGCAATGTTTGACGGGCGTCGCTTTACGCGGAAGGGAGAGACGCCGCGACGCTGGTCGCGGCGTAGTGGGATCAGGAGATAAAGCTGAGACCCTGTTTCAGGACAAAATCACAGGCCTGAGCTTTGACCTTCTTCGCCAGCGGGGTGTTGCCGATGGTTTCCAGGTTCAGCTGCTGGCCGTTGTTCGCATTCAGCAGACCCTGGATCCCTTCCAGATAGTTGGTGTCCTGCTGTTGCTCTTGCGGGGTTTCCAGGCCCAGTTTCCCTAATACCTGATTTTTAATATTGGTGGCATCAGTCATCGAGGCCAGCTTCTCTTTGGCGCAGTATTCGAGGATCCCGGCTGCGTTATTCATGTTGCTGGCGCTGAGGGAGTCGGTGCCGCTGTTGAGCAGGCCGGTCAGTGAAGAGAGAGAAAGACCGCCGGTCTGGGACGAGGTGGTGCTGTTGCCCGCGCTGAGCTGGCTGGCAGCGCTGTTGAGCGAATCCTGCCAGGAGGTTGCCGCCTGTGCTGCACCGGTGACCAGCAGGGCGCTTAAGGCGGCGCTGAGAAGAAAATGTGTTTTCATAGGAGCTACTCTGTCGATGGCCCGCCGGGGCGGAGTGGCTGGCAGTATAAACCCCCGCGGCACCGGACTTCCTGGGTAAATATCCTAATACTCTTTGCCGGTCACGCGGCTGCGATAGCTTTCCCAGTCAAAAATCACATACAGGCTGTTGCCGAGCTTCATGCGATCCATCACCCGCTCACCCAGCAGGCGGGTCATCTCATCCACGTTGTGGTTGGTGAGCATGCCGGTCGGGCGCTTGGAGGAGGATCGACGATCGACGATCTGGTTGATGATCACTTTTTCGTAGCGCGATTCGGTCTGGACGCCGATCTCGTCGATCACCAGCAGATCCACGTTACTCAGATCGTTCAGGAGCTGCTCTTCGCTGGTTTCCCGATTGCTGAAGGTATCTTTCATCGCCGACATAATGTCGGCCACGGTGATGATAAGTACCGATTTGCCGCGCAGCAGCAGTTCGTTGCAGATCGCCGCCGCGAGGTGGTTTTTACCGGTGCCCGGCTTGCCGCTGAAGATAAAGCTGGCGATGTTGCCGTCGAACTCTTCCACGTACTGGCGGGCCTGTTGCAGGGCTTTTAGCTGCCCCTGGCTCTCCACGTTGTAGTTATCGAAGGAGCAGTTCTGATGTAGGGGGCGAATACCGGAGCGATTAAAGGTGCGCTGCATCTTCATGGCGCGGTTTTCCCGGGCCAGCGCAGCCGCGCGGATCTCACCCTGCTCTTTCTGCCACGCCAGCAGCTCTTCGCCGGTGGTAAAGGCCGGTTTGACGTTGGCAGGCATCATCTTCTGCAGACGTTTCATCAGTTCGCCGAACTCTTTCATTTGGCACCTCGGAATCCGTGGGGGATCTGTTTATCCGGTTCTGAAAAGGCATTCACGTCGCGTTTTGATTGTGCGCCGCTGCTGGCCCGGTTGATCTGCACGCTGCGGGCCAACTTTTGCTGCCACTGGATATGGTGGAAGACTTTCCCTTCCGCCTGCCAGTAAGCGGTGAAGGCGGCCAGCTCTTCCGGGGCGACGGGCTGGGTGAGGGCAATGCCCCACAGCGCCGCCTGGCGTTGGAAATCGGGGTCGGGCTGCCAGCCGTTATACATGGCAAATTTGCCCATCGGCACGGCAACCGGCGCGCTGGCGGGTTCGTCGAAGAATTGCGTATCCAGAGTGACATCGCTGGTCGGGCGCGCCAGGCGCGCTTCCAGCTCCAGCAACTGAGCCAGACGCTGGGGCGTGATCGCATAAAAAGCCGGTGCATTATCGGCAAAAACGGCGACAGTACCGCCTTCAGCATTGGCCAGCACGGCGCGGGGATCGTGCATAAAGGCATCAATGCCAGTGACGCTGTTGGTCAAAATTCTGGAGGACATAATACTTCTCTACTGGATTACTGCGGACGTGATATGGGCTTATGGTAGCACAGAGAGGAGGGGGGCTGGCAGGGGTCTGATACCCACTCTCTGCCCCCCTGAAAAATCAGGAGATAATGTTCAGCGTCACGTCAATATTGTTGCGGGTGGCGTTAGAGTACGGGCAGACAATATGCGCCGCATCGACCAGTTTCTTCGCCTCGGCGGCGTCCATCCCCGGCAGATGAATATTCAGCTTCGCTTCGATACCAAACCCGGTTGGCAGCGGGCCGATCCCCACTTCCCCTTCAATAAACGCGTCCTTAGGCATGGTGATTTTGTCGCGATTAGCCACAAACTTCATCGCGCCGAGGAAACAGGCCGAATAGCCTGCGGCAAACAGCTGTTCCGGGTTGGTCACTTCCCCGCCCGCGCCGCCCATCTCTTTGGGAACACCCAGTTTGACATCCAGAACGCCGTCGGACGAGGTGGCGCGGCCATCACGGCCCCCGGTGGCTTTGGCTTTGGCGGTATAAACAACTTTATCTAAAGACATGTTGAGTTCCTTATTTCAGGGTTGTGTGCAAGCTATGGACAGGTATAACGCAAGGCAACCTGAACCGCCATCTTTCGATAGTGCTGGCGCTGGGCCTGCTCATCGGCCCCGTCTTCAAATAGCAGGGTGAAGGTGTAGCTGTTGGCCACATAGTGAAAGCTGAAACTGCTGATCAGGCGGTGCAAATCCCGGGCGTTGACCGTCTGGTTAAACAGCTGCTTCGCTTTTCCGCGCTCAAGGATGGATTCCAGCAGCTCCAGCGCGCTACGGTTTACCTGGCGCAGCAGCGCCGATTGCTGCATAAACCGCCCGCGCTGCATGTTCTCCATGCAGATAATCCGGATGTAATCCGGGTGGTCAGCGTGATAATCAAAAGTGGTTTCGACCAGATTCACCAGCGCTTCAACCGGCGGCAGCGCATCCAGACTGAGCTGCTTTTCACTGGCGCGGATCTGGGTGTAGACATACTCCAGTACCAGCAGGTAGAGGTTCTCTTTGGTCTTAAAGTGATACACCACCATGCGTTTGGTGGTGCCTGCTTTTTCGGCAATCTGCTCCATGCGCGCGCCGTTCAGTCCATACTCGGCAAACAGCGAGAGGGCGCTGAGAAAAATTTTGTCTTTCAGGCGGGATCCGTCACTGTTTTCTGCGTGTTCGCTGTCAGGGGTAGACACATCCGTTCCTTACTTAGCCACATGAGAACAGAGGATTATCACCACCACAGCGGGATAACACAACTCTCAAACCCGGGGGCGTTTGCGGTAGAGCCAGAGCCCCGGGATCGACAGCCCGATCGAGAGCGCGCCAACGATCGACGACGCTTTCAGGAAGTTGGTCAGCAGCATGATCATCTGCGCTTCGCTGTAGCCAAAATGGCTGATCTTCACCGCCGAAATCATCGCCGTATAGGCGGAGATGCCCGGAAACATGGGAATAACCGCCGCGACGGTAAACACCTTCGGGTGGGCCAGATACCAGCGCGACCACTGGATCCCGATGCTGCCCACCAGCATCGAGGCCATAAAGGTCGACCACTCGATGTTCAGCCCGGCAGTCATCATCGCCATCCGCGAGCCGTGACCGATGGCCCCTAATAACGCACACCAGGGCAGGGCGCGATGGGGAACGTTAAATACCATCGCAAAACCCACCGCCGGAATGGCCGACAGCACCATGTCCTGAGCCAGCGCCCACAGAAAATCGATTATGCCCATCCGCGCAGCCCCCACAAGGTCATGGCCATCACCACCCCGATACAGGTGGCCAGAGTCAGCAGGCTGGCAATCGCCCAGCGCGCCAGGCCGGTATTGATGTGCCCTTTAAACATATCAGCCACCGCATTGATCAGCGGAAACCCCGGCACCAGCAGCAGCACGCTGGCGGCCATGGCGATGGTGGGGGTGGTGGCGAAGGCCGGAACCCGCAGCAGCAGGCCGGAGACCGTGGTAGCGACAAAGGCGGTGATGCAGAAGTTAATTTGCGGATGCAAATGCCGGTGGGTCAGCACCTGGCGCACGTACATGGCGAGGGTGCTGGCGATTAAGGTGACAAAGGCGCCGTCCCAGCCGCCGTTATTGAGCTTGCAGAAGCAGGCGCAGGAGAGGCCAACCATCAGCACCACCAGCCAGCGCGGATAGCGCAGCGGCTTGATCTGGTTGAAGCGCTTTTCGACCCCCTGCGCATCCAGCAGCTTATGTTCCGCCATGATGACGATGTGCTGCACCTCGGTGACGACGTGCATGTTGATCCCGCGATCCTGGTTTTTGCGCGTGGAGGTCAGACATTGGCCCGCTTTAATGGTGGTTAGCACAATGGCATTCGAGGATATCGCGCTCTCCACGCTGTCCATGCCGAGCGCCAGCCCCAGTCGGGTGGAGAGCTCCTCCACCAGGGCGCTCTCTGCCCCGTGTTGCAATAAAAAAAGGCCGCACTGAATACACAGTCGCGTAGCGGCGCGTTGTGATGACTGATCTGCCTGCATCTGTTGCCCTGAGGAGAGAGTGACGGTTGGATGGTTGCAATGGTTACTTTTAGCACACAACCCGGTGGCGCTTGCTCTGGGTTAGATCAAGGTTTAGGCAGATTAGCGCCCCATGACAGTGAAAAGAGCGAAACAACTAATTATTAATTATTATGGGTTTTATATTTATATAGTTATATTTTTTATATTTAGAATATCTAACGTGCTTTTGTGGATAATATCAGGGATAAGGGATTAACTTTTAATGCTGATTTTGCGATATTGACGCCGGTTTTGGCGGTGTATAAATTTGTGATGCTGGTTCTTATCGCACTCTCATTTCGCTCAGCTAATGAAAAAGGAAAAACATTACATTTTTACGTCGCCCTGTAAAAGAGACAGGTATTTCAAATGGATGAAAGACGTGGAATGATTGTATGAATGGATTCGGAGCGCCAATGCCGTCTAAAGGTTGTAAAAGCGCAATAATAATTAGTAAATCACCCATAATGCAAACCGGTCTCGGTAGCATTATGTCTCGTTATTTTCCGGACTATGAGCGCGCATTTAGCCGGTCTCAGGAAGAACTCACGCTTCTTCAGTTACGCCGCGCTATTGTAGTTATTACGGATCTTTCTGGCGACCAGCGCAATGCGCGTAGCCTCTGTGAACAGTATTACAGGCTACAAAATCAGTATCGGGACATTCACTGGATTTATCTGGTTCCGCGTACCATTTATCCCCTCGCTGTCGAGCTCTTGATGCGGCCTGAAAGCACGTTGCTTTCTGATATTGAGCCCATTGAAGGCGTGGTCAACGCCATCCGATCCGGGAGCGAGCATGCGGAACGTATTAGTCAGACATTGTTAAAACCCGAGCCGGAAGAGTTTTATGACAATCAGGATGATGTCATGTTGACCTTTTCGGAACGAAAAGTACTGCGCCTGCTTGGCAAAGGATGGGGAATTAATCAGATCGCAACATTACTGAAAAAAAGTAATAAAACGGTAAGCGCGCAAAAGAATAGCGCCATGAGAAGACTCTCCTTAACCAGTAATGCCGAAATGTATGCGTGGATTAACAGCACCAAGGGAATGAAAGAGCTGAGTTTATTCTCTGCCTATGGAGAGCAAGACGAATGGAAAAGAGCGCCGCAAAAAGACATATCGCTATCGTCGAAAAGTGCATGATGAGTGCTATGGGGCTGAAGCACCTTTTTACCAGCCCGGTATTTAATGGTTATGAAGTACACCTTTTTAATAACATCGCCAGTTTTCAATCCACACTTAATTTTGTCCCGTATTCAACGTTAATTTATTCACTCTCAGATGAACGTGAAGAACGACGCAATTGTCTGGTGTGTATCAAAGAGCTGGCCGCCAGCCACGGTATGATTCAGCGCGTTGTGCTGGCGTCAGACGAGAAAGAAGCCAGCCTGATGAATCAACTTTCACCTTCACGTCTGCACGGGATTATTCTCAAGTCCGATCCGCTGGCAAGTCTGCAGGAGCAGCTCAGCAAACTGTTGAATGAGAACCGCCGGGTGAATGACAGCATAAACAATCACTGGAATATTCATCGTGGACGGCTGCTGAGCCCGACCGAACGCGCCATTTTACAGTTTATGTCCTGCGGCTACTCCATCCAGGAGATTGCCACCCAGCTGGATCGCAATATTAAAACCATCCGTGCGCATAAATTTAATGCCATGATGAAGCTCGGCGTGCACTCCGACGTGGGGCTTCTGGATGCGGCAGATATTCTGACGCACTTCCCGGTCCCCGATCACCGCGCGCCGCGCTTCCTTCCTGCGCTCCATTCCTGAGCCGCGATACAGCGCCTGTGCCAGACCCGGGGCTGGCGCAGGGCTTACAGGCAAACATCCACCCATGTGGCTTTGGTCAGCTCGGCCATGCGTTCCGGTGAAATGCGCACTGCGCTGTGAATGGCGCCTGCGGCAGGCAGGACTTCGGCATACTCCCGCAGCGAAATATCGCAGTAGATCGCCAGCGGGTTTTCCAGCCCGAAAGGGCATACACCCCCGACGGGATGACCTGTCACGGTCACCACCTCGTCGCTGCTCAGCATCCGGGCTTTTGCGCCAAAGGTCTGCTTCAGCTTTTTGTTATCCAGGCGCGCGTCACCTTTGGCAACCACCAGAATTACCTCATCCTTAATTTTCAACGACAGCGTTTTTGCTATCTGACCCGGCGCGACATTATGCGCCTCGGCAGCCAGCGCAACGGTAGCGGTACTTTGACCCAGCTCGATGACTTCTACATCAGGGGCATGGTCAGCAAAAAACTGGCGCACAGACTGCAAACTCATTGTTTCCTCCAGAAAAATACTCTGCGTAATCTGTCATAAGAAATTATGCTCTGTAAATATTCCCTAAGTAACAAAACTCCAACATCAGCGATTTCTGGATCCTCTTCACAATCACGGAAACCGGTTACAGTAACCGGTTGCAGACCGCGAATCAGAGATTAATACTGATTACGTCATTTCCCCTGTATCCCATAAATAATAAGAGTCGATTATGAAACCTATCCGTTTGAGCAGTACCGCTGGTAAGCGAACCAGCAAGGTGGTGAAAGTGGTATATGGAACACCGTGCGGCGTGACTGCGCCCGAAACGATCGTCTGACAGGAGAGCCGTTATGTCTGCCAACCATGCTGCGTTTAACCTGATATTCCGCTTTGTCGAAAACTATGTCAGCCCCATTGCCGGACGCATCTCTTCCCAGCGTCACGTGATGGCGATCCGCGACGGCTTTATCTCCGCCATGCCGTTTATGATTGTCGGCTCTTTCTTATTAGTGTTTGCCTACCCGCCGTTTTCACCGGACACCACCTGGGGCTTTGCCCGCGCCTGGCTGGATATGGCGAAACAGTTTGAAGGCCAGATCCTGACCCCGTTCGATATGACCATGGGGGTGATGTCTCTCTATATCTGTGCCGCTATCGCCTATAACCTCGGCAAGCACTACGTCAAATCCCATCAGCTCGATCCCTTCATGTGCGCCATGCTGTCGCTGATGGCCTTCCTGCTGATTGCTGCGCCAAAAACCAAAGGCACGCTGCCGGTGGACAGCCTCGGGGGAACCGGGATCTTCACCGCCATTCTGGTGGCGATCTACTGTGTGGAGATGATGCGTTTCCTGAAGGCGCACAATATCGGTATTCGCCTGCCGGATCAGGTTCCGCCGATGATCAAAAACTCCTTCGATCTGCTGATCCCGGTGCTGGTGGTGGTGTTAACCCTCTATCCGCTGAGCCTGTTGATTCAGTCGGAGTTTGGCATGCTGATCCCGCAGGCCATTATGGCTATCTTTAAGCCGCTGGTATCCGCTGCGGATTCACTGCCGGCAATCCTGCTGGCGGTGCTGATCGGCCATCTGCTGTGGTTTGCAGGCATTCACGGGGCAGCGATTGTCTCCGGGATGCTGCAGATGTTCTGGCTGACCAACCTCGGGCTGAACCAGACCGCGCTGGCGCAGAGCGCGCCGCTGCCGCATATCTTTATGGAAGCGTTCTGGACCTTCTTCATTGTGATTGGCGGCTCCGGGGCGACGATGGGGCTGGTGTTCTGCTACCTGCGTAGCCGTTCGGCGCACCTGCGTTCGATTGGCCGTTTGAGCGTGGTGCCGAGTATTTTCAACATCAACGAACCGGTGATCTTTGGTACGCCGATCGTTATGAACCCGGTGTTCTTTATTCCGTTCCTGCTGGCCCCGATGGTGAATGCGGTGCTGGCGTGGGCGGCGATGAAGCTGGATCTGATTGGTCGCGTAATTTCCGTAGTGCCGTGGACGGCGCCGGCGCCAGTGGGGGCCGCCTGGGCGCTGGGCTGGGATTTCCGCGCGGCGGTCCTGGTGGTGCTGTTAGCCCTCGTTTCCGCCATCATCTACTACCCGTTCTTCAAAGTGTACGAGAAGCAGCTGCTGGCGCAGGAAGCCGAAGAGGCTCAGCGTGCCGACGAAGAAAGTCAGCAGGTGGCATAGGTAAAAGCAAAACGGCAACCAAAAGGTTGCCGTTTTTAATGTGTGTACCCTCTCCCCGTGGGAGAGGGCCAGGGTGAGGGCATCAGGCCGCACCCAATATCAGGCCGCACCCAATATCAGGCCGCACCCGTTTATTTAAGCGTGCAGTCCCCGCACTGCTGCACATCCGGCAGGCGATAGCGCTGGCAGCAGGTGCGACGCACCAGTAACCCGTCGCGCGGAACCACTGTCCGGTAAAGCGGGTTATCACGCCCATCCGACAGCTGGCGGGCAAAGAAGATGGACTGGCGCAGCGCGTCGACCTTCTCATCACCCAGCAGGGTTTTCATTTCGGTCAGATACCAGTGAATTAAATACCCGGTATTGCTCCAGATAAGCTTGCCATTGATCTCACCTGTCTCTTCCAGCGCCTCAACCACCGGGATCAGCGCCCGGGTAATCAGCACTTCAATTCTTTGCTGCGCAGAAAGCGAGGTCGTCTGACTGTCTTCCTGGACATCGATCCAGAAGCAGGCGGCGCGCCCGGTTTCGTGAAACTCAACGTGGAAGTGCTCAGGGGAGAGATCCAGCGCCACGTCCTGAGTGAGCAGGGCCAGCATCATCGGCGGCACCATCAGCCCGATATACCATTGCGCCCACAGCGACAGCAGCGGCTTGTTTTCGCGCGCTAATGTAGGTTGATTGCGATAGATGTGATCCGCATAGGTCGCCAGCAGCGACTGCAGTTCGGCAGGGCGTTGCCACTGTGCCAGCGTCAAGGCGTGATGCGGAGGCGTTTCATCCAGCTTAATGACATCCAGCATATGCGCATGCGTCTCGGCAATGGCATCGCGTACCGCATCCGCAAGCCCTGAAGGCCCGGTCGGAAGGCGGGTTTGCCAGATAACATTCTCAATGACGTGTGCGGAGCGTATGGCCATAAGTGAGCTGGATAAAAATCTAAATGATAATGATTGCCAATCCTAACTATAGATAAAACCGTGCGCAAGATTTTTTACACATTTACGCCCTACGCTGACAAATGAGAAATTATATCATATGATATTGGTTATCATTATCTAGGCGGGAGACAGATCATGTTGAGCAGAGCGTTAGGGAGTGGATGGGGAGTGATACTGCCGGGGGCGATGATGGCCGGGCTGGCCTTTACCGATCTGTCGCTGGCGGTCTGGAAACTGATTATCGTGTCGGGATTGCTGATCTCATCCGCCATGATCTGGCATAAACAACTGCGGCACTTTGTGCTGCTGCCATCCTGTGTCGCGCTGATTGCGGGCATGTGGGTTCTGGCGATGAATCTGAACTGAGAGGATAACAAGAGAGAATTTCATGAGAGAGATAAGATAATTGGTGCGAGGGGGGGGACTCGAACCCCCACATCCTAAGGACACTAACACCTGAAGCTAGCGCGTCTACCAATTCCGCCACCTTCGCACAGTCATCTTATTTTATTGATATCGCCTCGTTGGTGCGAGGGGGGGGACTCGAACCCCCACATCCTAAGGACACTAACACCTGAAGCTAGCGCGTCTACCAATTCCGCCACCTTCGCCCAGTGCGAGCAATATCAATCATGGTTGTTGGTGCGAGGGGGGGGACTCGAACCCCCACATCCAAAGGACACTAACACCTGAAGCTAGCGCGTCTACCAATTCCGCCACCTTCGCATACCAACGATACAAAAAAGTATCGCAACCACGGAGGCGCATTCTAGATGTTTTCAGCTATTCGTCAACAGATAATTGTGCCGGATGTTTTGATTGTTGCAAAAATGGCCCGATCGGGGAGATCGGGCCGAACGGGGACGTTACTTCTTCGCCTGACGGGTCATGATCGCGCGGTAGATCTTAAAGCGGCCGGTCTGGGCCAGTACTTCGTGGAAGCCGAAGACTTCATCCAGCACTTTCGGATACGGCAGGAAGGCGTTCGCCACGATGCGCAGCTCACCGCCGCTGTTCAGATGGCGTACCGCGGTGCGGATCAGCGTCTGTGCGGCTTCGAGGCTGGTTTCCATCCCGTCATGGAACGGCGGGTTGGAGATGATCATATCGAAACGACCGGTCACGTCGGAGAGCACGTTGGAGGCGAATACCTCGCCCTCAATGCCGTTGGCGGCCAGGGTCGCGCGGCTGGCTTCAATCGCGGATGCGCCGACATCGGTGAGGGTTAAACGCACCTTCGGTGAGTGGCTGGCGAGCACTATGGAGAGCACGCCTGCGCCACAGCCGACATCCAGCACTTTACCTTTGGTGTGCGGCGTGAAGGTGGAGAGCAGCAGCTGGCTACCAACGTCCAGACCGTCACGGCTGAAGACGCCCGGCAGCGTTTTGATGGTCAGGCCATCCAGCTGATATTCGCCCCAGTATTTTTCTGCGTCGAAGGTCGGTTTTTTGTCCAGACGACCATGGTACAGACCACAGCGCCGGGCGCTGTCGACTTTGTTCAGCGTGGCATAATCTGCCAGCATCTGCTCGGCGCTGCGCACGCCGCTGCGGTTTTCACCGACCACGAAAATATCGCAGCCCACTGGCAGCAGGGAGAGCAGGTTCATCAGCTGGAACTGGGCTTCGGGTTTGTTCTTCGGCCAGTAGTAGATCAGCGTATCGCAGTCCGCCACGTCGCTCTGCTCAGCTACCAGGCTGTAGCGAACGCGTTCGCCCATCTGGCGGCTCAGTAACTGCCAGTGGTGATACTGCTGGGTGTGGGCGCGGCTCTCAGCGCACTCGAAACGGGCAGGCAGGTCATCCTGCATATCTCCGGCAAACAGAATACGGCTTTGTTCGAAATCATCACTGTGGCGCAGCAAGACTTCACTTGCCGGGGTAAATGCAGACATGAATTGTTCCTCAATAAACTCAGGCGGGGATTATAGTAGGTAGATGGCGCAGATTCGACACATTTGGTATATTTGCGCGCCTGACAGACAGGAGTTTTCGCAATGGCATCCCGACGAGACAGGCAATTACAGCAACTGGGCATCACCCAGTGGGCGTTGCGTCGCCCGGCGGCCTTGCAGGGCGAAATCGCCATCTCGCTTCCGGCGCATATTCGCCTGGTGATGGTGGCGCAGGAGCTGCCCGCGCTGAACGAGCCGTTGATTGCTGACGTGCTGCGCGCCCTGAAGCTGGACGCCGAACAGGTGCTGCAGCTGACGCCCGAGCGCGTAGCCATGCTGCCGCCAGACGGTCGCTGTAACAGCTGGCAGCTTGGCGTGACGGAAGAGATGGCACTGGAGGGCGGCAACCTGGCCACCCCGGTATTGGACGAACTTAACGCGAACCCGGCGGCACGTCGCGCGCTGTGGCAACAAATCTGCGAACATGAACACAATTTCTTCCCTCACGACGACTGATTTAGCCCAGGCTTTTGAGATCGAAAAACGCGCCCACGCCTTTCCGTGGAGTGAAAAAACGTTTGCCAGCAACCAGGGCGAGCGTTACCTCAACTATCGGCTGGATGTCGATAATACCCTGGCGGCTTTCGCCATTACGCAGGTCGTTCTGGATGAGGCGACGCTGTTTAACATCGCCGTGGATCCTGCCTTTCAGCGCCGTGGGCTGGGCAGAGAGCTGCTGGAACATTTAATTCGCGAGCTGGAAACACGAGACGTTTTCACGCTGTGGCTGGAAGTACGCGCCTCGAACGCCGCCGCCATCGCACTCTATGAAAGCCTGGGCTTCAACGAGGCGACGATCCGCCGTAACTACTACCCCACCGCAGAAGGACGTGAAGACGCCATCATCATGGCTCTGCCGCTTGGATAACTAAAAAGGTTGTAACGATGAACTGGGACTGGATTTTCTTTGATGCTGACGAAACGCTGTTTACGTTTGATTCGTTTGGCGGCTTACAGCGGATGTTTCTCGACTACAGCGTGACCTTTACCGCTGAAGATTTCCAGGATTACCAGCTGGTGAACAAACCGCTGTGGGTGGATTACCAGAACGGATCCATCACCGCGTTACAGCTGCAGCATCAACGTTTCCAGGGATGGTCTGAGCGTCTGAACGTTCCGCCAGGCGATCTGAACCACGCCTTCCTTAACGCGATGGCCGAGATCTGCGCCCCGCTGCCGGGTGCCGCGTCGCTGCTCGCCTCCCTGAAGGGCAAGGCGAAGCTCGGGATTATTACCAACGGCTTTACCGCCCTGCAACAGATCCGCCTTGAGCGCACCGGTTTCCGTGACTACTTTGACTTAGTTGTGATCTCCGAACAGGTTGGCGTCGCCAAACCGGCCGCGAAAATCTTTGATTATGCGCTGGCCCAGGCCGGAAACCCTGACCGGGCAAAGGTGTTGATGGTAGGGGATACGGCAGAGTCCGATATCCTTGGCGGGATGAACGCCGGGCTGTCCACTTGCTGGCTGAATGCGCATAACCGCCCCCTGCCGGAAGGAATCAAACCGACCTGGACCGTGGCCTCCCTGAGCGAACTGGAGCAACTCCTGTGTAAACATTGATTGCCTGCCCCCTATTGATGGGTAAAATAGCCGCAAATTCGTATTCCAAATGCGTGGCGTACTGCCGCGCTTATTAAAGAAGATTTTAATATGACGTTGTCTCCTTATCTGCAAGAGGTGGCGAAGCGCCGCACTTTTGCCATTATCTCTCACCCGGATGCCGGTAAAACCACCATCACTGAAAAGGTGCTGCTGTTCGGACAGGCGATCCAGACCGCCGGTACGGTAAAAGGCCGTGGCTCCAGCCAGCATGCAAAATCTGACTGGATGGAGATGGAAAAGCAGCGTGGTATCTCGATCACCACCTCTGTGATGCAGTTCCCGTATCACGACTGCCTGGTGAACCTGCTCGATACCCCGGGGCACGAAGACTTCTCCGAAGATACCTACCGTACCCTGACGGCGGTGGACTGCTGCCTGATGGTCATCGATGCTGCGAAAGGTGTTGAAGATCGTACCCGCAAGCTGATGGAAGTTACCCGTCTGCGCGATACGCCGATCCTCACCTTTATGAACAAACTCGACCGTGACATCCGCGATCCGATGGAAGTGATGGACGAAGTGGAGCGCGAGCTGAAGATCGCCTGCGCGCCAATCACCTGGCCAATTGGCTGCGGCAAGCTGTTCAAAGGGGTTTATCACCTCTATAAAGACGAAACTTACCTGTATCAGACCGGTAAAGGTCACACCATTCAGGACGTGCGCGTCGTGAAAGGGCTGGATAACCCGGAACTGAACGCGGCGGTCGGCGATGAGCTGGCAGAGCAGCTGCGTGACGAGCTGGAGCTGGTAAAAGGTGCGTCCCATGAGTTCGATCAGGATCTGTTCCTCGCGGGCGAAATCACCCCGGTCTTCTTCGGTACCGCGCTGGGTAACTTCGGCGTCGACCATATGCTGGACGGTCTGGTGGAGTGGGCGCCACAGCCGATGCCACGTAAAACCGACACCCGTGAAGTGGTCGCCAGCGAAGAGAAGTTCACCGGCTTCGTATTTAAGATTCAGGCCAACATGGACCCGAAACACCGTGACCGCGTAGCCTTTATGCGCGTGGTGTCCGGTAAGTACGAAAAGGGCATGAAGCTGCGCCAGGTGCGTACCGGTAAGGACGTGGTGATCTCCGATGCGCTGACCTTTATGGCCGGTGACCGTTCCCATGTGGAAGAGGCCTACCCGGGCGACATCATTGGTCTGCATAACCACGGTACTATCCAGATTGGTGACACCTTTACCCAGGGTGAGATGATGAAGTTCACCGGTATTCCGAACTTCGCGCCGGAACTGTTCCGTCGTATCCGCCTGCGGGATCCGCTGAAGCAGAAACAGCTGCTGAAAGGGCTGGTTCAGCTGTCGGAAGAGGGTGCCGTGCAGGTGTTCCGCCCAATTTCCAATAACGATCTGATTGTCGGCGCCGTCGGGGTGCTGCAGTTCGACGTGGTGGTTGCCCGTCTGAAGAGCGAATACAACGTTGAAGCGATTTACGAATCGGTCAACGTGGCGACGGCGCGCTGGGTAGAGTGTTCTGACGTGAAGAAATTCGAAGAATTTAAGCGTAAGAACGAGATCCAGCTGGCACTGGACGGTGGTGACAACCTCACCTATATCGCCCCAACCATGGTCAACCTGAACCTGGCGCACGATCGTTACCCGGACGTTCAGTTCCGCAAAACCCGCGAGCACTAATCCCTTCTCAGAGCACGGCAGCCGCCGTGCTCTGCTTAAATCCCTGCCTTATTAATCCCTTGCGGAATGTTCTTAATTCATCATCTTTTGTTACTTGTTGCTCATTTTTTAGCCGATTCTGAAAGCGGCGCGCCGAGAGTGATCTATATTTAACTCAGTGTTTAACACCGGGCGCAGATGAAAGCTCCACTCAATGCGTGTTGATAAGGTTCTCATCTCGCCCGAGTGTTGATTGGTAGTATGAAAGACTACTTACGCATGATGATTTACGCTCGAATTCGGAGCAAACCACAGGAATACATCGATGAATACTAAAAAACTGAAGATTTCGAAAACTCTGCTGGCGGTAATGATGGGTAGTGCTCTGGTATGCGGTTCTGCAATGGCAGAAACCACCGCCACGGAAAAAGCACAGTCCACAGCGAATACCGCAGGCGAAAAAATCGATAACTCTATGAATAAAGTCGGTAACTTCATGGATGACAGCTCTATCACAGCAAAAGTAAAAGCTGCGCTGGTGGATGCTGATGACATTAAGAGCACCGATATTTCCGTAGAAACCGAGAAAAACGTTGTTACGCTGAGCGGCTTTGTTGAAAGCCAGGCGCAGGCTGAAAAAGCCGTTGCCGTGGCGAAAAAGGTAGAGGGTGTGACCTCTGTCAGCGACAAACTGCACGTGCGTGACGGTAAAGAGCAGTCTGCCAAAGGCTATGCGGGCGATACCGCAACGACCAGCGAAATCAAAGCTAAACTGTTAGCGGATGACATCGTGCCATCACGTAAAGTGAAAGTTGAAACCACCGATGGTGTTGTTCAGCTGAGCGGTACCGTTGATTCAAAAGCACAGAGTGATCGTGCTGAGAGCATCGCAAAAGCCATTGATGGCGTGAAAAGTGTTAAAAACGATCTGAAAGTTAAATAAAACACCACAATCGTCCTTCTGGCTGAGGCCAGAAGGCGAGATAAGAATTACACCTTAGATATCGCCGTGAGCAACCTGAGCGCTCACCATGCGGTCGACATTAACTATGGTTAAGGAGAGTCTTATGTTTCGTTGGGGCATCATTTTTCTGGTAATCGCGTTAATTGCCGCCGCTCTGGGTTTTGGTGGTCTGGCTGGTACTGCGGCGGGCGCAGCGAAAATTGTCTTCGTCGTCGGTATTATCCTGTTCCTGGTTAGCCTGTTCACCGGACGCCGTCGTCCATAGCTCAGGTTATAGGTACTTTGAAGAAAAAGGCTCATGGTTAACATGAGCCTTTTTTTATGTCTGACGTTTGCCAGCATCCGATTTGAGTCATAGGTCAGGTATAGGCTACTGTGTAGTAACAGAATAAATAAAAAAACAGGAAAGCAGAGGTGGGACAGCGAATTCCGGTCACGCTCGGCAACATTGCGCCGTTGGCGCTGAAACCTTTTCGACCAGGCCAGATAGCCCTGGTGTGTGAGGGCGGCGGCCAGCGAGGGATCTTCACGGCAGGCGTCCTGGACGAATTCATGCGCGCGCAGTTTAATCCGTTCGATCTCTATTTCGGCACCTCCGCCGGAGCACAGAATCTTTCGGCCTACGTCTGCAATCAGCCGGGCTACGCCCGCAAAGTGATCATGCGTTACACCACCTCCCGCGACTTCTTCGATCCGCTGCGCTTTGTGCGCGGCGGCAATCTGATCGATCTTGACTGGCTGCTGGATGCCACCGCCAGCAAAATGCCGCTGGCGATGGACAACGCCTCGCGGCTGTTCGATACCGGCAAAGCTTTCTGGATGTGCGCCTGTCGCGGCGATGACTACTCGGCCAGCTACTTCTCCCCGCAAAAAGAGAACTGGCTCGATATCCTTCGCGCCTCCAGTGCCATCCCCGGCTTCTACCGTACCGGCGCGGCGCTTGACGGCATCGCCTATCTCGACGGCGGGGTCAGCGACGCGATCCCGGTGCAGGAGGCGGCCCGACGCGGGGCGCAAACTATCGTGGTGATCCGTACCGTGCCGTCGCAGATGTACTATACGCCGGAGTGGTTTAAGCGGATGGAGCGCTGGCTGGGTGCCAGCAGCCTGCAACCGATGCTGAATCTGGTCTCACATCACGAGGCCAGCTACCACACCATCCAGCGTTTTATCGAGAAGCCGCCGGGCAAGCTGCGGATCTTTGAAATTTATCCCCCGCGGCCGCTCAACAGTATGGCGCTGGGTAGTCGCGTGCCCGCCCTGCGGGACGACTACAAAACCGGGCGCTTGTGTGGGCGCTATTTCCTGGCGACGGTGGGCAAACTGCTGGCCGAGCGTCCGCCGCTGCGTCGGATCATCGCCCCGGCCACGAGGGTGGTGCCCCCGGCAAGCGTCGCCAACGACGTGGTTGCCATACCGCTGGTGATTACGCCCCAGGCCAATGACACCCTGTTTGATAGCGAGGATCTGGCGTGACTTACCGCTTTATCGATACCCATTGCCACTTTGATTTCCCACCTTTCACCGACGATGAGCCCGCCAGCATCCAGCGTGCCGCCGACGCGGGGGTGACGGCGATTGTGGTGCCCGCCATTGATGTGGCGAGCATCGATCGTGTCCTGCGCCTCGGGGCGCGCTATCCGACGCTCTATATGGCCCTGGGCCTGCACCCGATTGTGATCGAATCTCATCGCGATGAGCATCTTGACCAGCTGGAAGCGGTGCTGGCCACGAGACCGGAAAGGCTGGTGGCGGTGGGGGAGATCGGCCTCGATCTCTACCGGGAGGATCCTCATTTCGATCGTCAGGAGACGATCCTTGATGCGCAGCTGAAGCTGGCGAAACGCTACGATCTGCCGGTGATCCTCCATTCCCGGCGCACTCATGACAAACTGGCGATGCACCTCAAGCGCCAGGATCTGCCCCGGACCGGCGTGGTCCATGGCTTTGCCGGCAGCCTGCAGCAGGCGCAGCGCTTCGTGGAGATGGGGTATAAAATTGGCGTTGGCGGCACCATCACCTATCCACGGGCCAGTAAAACCCGGGATGTGATGGCGCAATTACCGCTTTCCGCCCTGCTGCTGGAAACGGACGCCCCGGATATGCCCCTCAACGGTTTTCAGGGCCAGCCGAACCGCCCGGAACAGGCGGCGAGAGTATTTGCTATGTTGTGTGAACTGCGTGACGAACCCGCGGATGAGATCGCTGAGGCGCTGCTGAACAACACCCGCACGCTGTTCGATCTGCCGCTATAAGTAGAGCGCCGGGCGGATCACCCTGATCCGTTCCCGCTCCAGCACCTCCGCCAGAGGTTCAACATCCTCTGCCGTGGCGCTGCGCCAGTGCCGGGCTTCACCATAGACGCCGTGCGTATGAAAGGCGTTGATCCTGACGGGCACATCCCCTAACCGACGAATAAACGCGATCAGCTCCCGGCGGTGCGTCAGATAATCGCAGCGCTCCGGGATCACCAGCAGACGCAGCTCGCTCAGCCGGTTGTGCCCCGCCAGCCAGCGGATGCTGTGCTTGATCGGTGCGTTGTCACGCCCGGTCAGGTAGCGGTGATGTTCATTATCCCAGGCCTTGAGATCCAGCATCGCCCCGTCTAACACCGGGAGCAGTTTTTGCCAGCCGGTCTCGCTTAACAGACCGTTGCTGTCCACCAGGCAGGACAAGTGCCGCAACAGCGGATCGGCTTTCAGGGTCGCAAACAGCGCCAGCAGAAAAGGCAACTGGGTGGTAGCTTCCCCGCCGCTGACGGTGATGCCGGAGATAAAGGGCGACACCTTGCGGACCTGCGCCACCACCTCCTCGACGCTTAACCGCTGCGCCATCGGCGTCGCCTGCTGCGGGCACATCTGCAGACAGGTGTCGCACTGCTGACAATGGGCCTCATCCCACCAGACCCGTCCGGCCTGAATGTTCAGCGCGTCATGCGGGCAGTGCGGTACGCAGGCGGCGCAGTCGTTGCACCGTCCTATCGTCCACGGGTTGTGGCAGGTTTTGCAGCGCAGGTTACAGCCCTGCAGGAACAGGGCCAGGCGACTGCCGGGCCCGTCGACGCAGGAAAACGGGATAACCTTACTGACTAAAGCGCATCTGTTGTTCATGGCTTATCACGCGCGGCTGGCGCTCCAGAATGCGGGTGTTGCGGGCGGCCTCTTCACCCAGCCAGGTGGTGTTGGTGCGGGACCCTTCAGCGCGGTATTTTTCCATATCGGAGAGCCGCACCATATAGCCGGTCACTCGGACCAGATCGTTACCCGAGACATTGGCGCTGAACTCGCGCATCCCGGCGCGGAAGGCGCCCAGACAGAGTTCCACCACCGCCTGCGGATTGCGTTTAATGGTTTCGTCCAGAGTCAGAATGTCGCTGATCCCGGCGTGATAGTGCCGGTGATGCGGCGCTACCGCCAGCAGATGGCTGATGGGGTCGGGCTCATCGCCGTAAGGCAGACGCGCCCCCGGCGTGGTGCCGACGTCAGAGCTGATCCCTGACTGGGCATGCAGCATAGCGCGCTGTTTCCAGCCGTGTCTGACCGGCGTATGTTCAACAAAGGCCGCCAGCTGTTCGCTGATGCGGTAGCCCAGCGCATTGGCCTGGTCATCCTTGCCGTAGCGCCCTTTAAGCCCGGCTTTCTCGCACAGCACGTTCACCGCCTCGGCCAGGCCATACATGCCAAACATCGGCACAAAACGATCCGGATCGATCAGCCCTTCTTTAACCAGGAAGCTATTCTCAAAGAAGCCGGACTGTTGGTACAGGACGTCGCAGCGTGCATCGATGATGGCGATCTGCTGTTGGCAGTAGTGTGGCAGCGTGCGGGTGAAGAACGCCTCTGGGGTATCGCTCTGTTCCGCGATGGCTTTCAGATTAAGGCGCACCAGGGTGCTGCCTCCGCCACCCAGCGGCAGGGAGTTGTAACAGCTGACCACGCCAAAGCCGTTTTTTGTGAAAATTTTATCATTTTCTGGCCCGTTGGCGATATGCGGCTTACTGCATTCGCAGATATTGCGGGCGACCTCCAGCAGCAGATCGTCCGGGGTGATCTCTGGATCATAAATAAAGGTCAGATTGGGTGAGACCTGCTTAAGCTCTGCATCAGCACGTAAAATGGCGCGCGTTACCGGGCCATCGGCCGGGCCAATATTGGCGTGGACAAAGGCATCCGGCAGGGTACGATCGAGATAGCGCCAGAAACGTTTTATTCGAATATCGATTTCTTGTTGTGTTAGAATTCTAACATACGGCTGCAGTAGCGTATCGAGATGGCCAAGGAACACCGGCATGCCGGTAACGGACGGAACGTGATGGTAAAGAATGGCTAACAGCGACAGGGCATCATCCAGATCCTGCGCCCCTTCCAGCTCCAGCCATTGCGAACCCTGTTTCAGGAACACCGCATAGTCCGGTAACACATAGCGCGGCTTGTACGGCGCGTGGCCTTCAAACATATCGCAAATCAACCCCGCCTCCAGCGCCTGATGCGCTTCAGGGGGAAGCGTCGGATAAGGCAGGTTGTTTTCCGCCTCCAGCGCCAGAAAGTGGCGTTTTTGTTCGGGGCTTAACACCGGGCTTGTCACAATTTGCTGGCAACGTAGTTGCAGGCCATCGGGGGACATGTTCGCTTCCTTCTTTTTCTGCAGTGATGGAGAAGGATTGTAGAAAGCGTTTCGTCGGTGGCCATTGATCCTGCGCGTGTGCCTGGCGCTTTAATCAGCAGTTGTAGCTAAATTATTTGAAGTTGATCTCATTACGGTTATGCAAATTTGTATGCGGATTTCCTTAACTGTGATGAATGTCGAAGTGAGAATGCGGGTGGATGTTAGAATACTCACAGACCCGCAAGGTAAAATTTTACGGCTATACGCCGGGAGAATGTTATGACCGATTTAACCGCAAGCAGCCTGCGCGCCCTGAAACTGATGGATCTGACCACCCTGAATGACGACGACACCAACGAGAAAGTGATCGCCCTGTGTCATCAGGCAAAAACCGCCGTGGGCAACACCGCGGCCGTCTGTATCTATCCGCGTTTCATTCCGATCGCGCGTAAAACGCTGAACGAGCAGGGTACGCCGGACGTGCGTATCGCCACTGTCACCAACTTCCCACACGGCAACGACGATATCGAGATCGCCCTGGCAGAGACCCGCGCCGCTATCGCTTACGGTGCCGATGAAGTGGACGTGGTCTTCCCGTATCGCGCGCTGATCGCCGGTAATGAGCAGATCGGTTTCGATCTGGTGAAAGCCTGCAAAGAAGCCTGCGCTGCGGCAAACGTGCTGCTGAAAGTGATCATCGAAACCGGCGAGCTGAAAGAAGAAGCGCTGATTCGTAAAGCGTCTGAAATCTCCATCAAAGCCGGTGCTGATTTCATTAAAACCTCTACCGGTAAAGTGCCGGTAAACGCCACTCCGCAAAGCGCTCGCATCATGATGGAAGTGATCCGCGATATGGGCGTGGAAAAAACCGTGGGCTTCAAACCGGCAGGCGGCGTACGTACTGCGGAAGACGCGCAGCAGTTCCTGGCGATTGCCGACGAGCTGTTCGGTGCCGACTGGGCCGACTCCCGCCACTACCGCTTTGGCGCCTCCAGCCTGCTGGCCAGCCTGCTGAAAGCGCTGGGTCACGGCGACGGTAAGAGCGCAAGCAGCTACTAAGATTTGAATTGCCGGGTGACGCGTAGCGCTCCCGGCCTACTTTCGGGAGGTTACCGTGTTTCTCGCACAAGAAATTATTCGTAAAAAACGTGATGGTCATGCTTTAAGCGACGAAGAGATCCGTTTCTTTATCAACGGCATTCGCGACAATACCATCTCTGAAGGGCAGATTGCGGCCCTGGCGATGACCATTTTCTTCCACGATATGGCGATGCCGGAGCGCGTGTCGCTGACCATGGCGATGCGGGATTCAGGGACCGTTCTGGACTGGAAGAGCCTTAACCTTAATGGCCCGATCGTGGATAAACACTCCACCGGCGGCGTGGGTGATGTCACCTCGCTGATGCTGGGGCCAATGGTCGCTGCCTGCGGCGGCTATATTCCCATGATCTCCGGACGCGGTCTCGGCCATACCGGCGGCACGCTCGACAAACTGGAAGCCATCCCGGGCTTCGATATCTTCCCGGATGACAATCGCTTCCGCGACATTATTAAGGACGTGGGTGTGGCGATTATCGGCCAGACCAGCTCCCTTGCCCCGGCGGATAAGCGTTTTTACGCCACGCGTGACATTACCGCGACCGTCGACTCCATCCCGCTGATCACCGCCTCGATCCTCGCCAAGAAGCTGGCTGAAGGTCTGGATGCGCTGGTGATGGACGTCAAAGTGGGCAGCGGCGCCTTTATGCCGACCTATGAACTCTCTGCCCAGCTTGCCGAAGCGATCGTTGGCGTTTCCAACGGCGCAGGCGTGCGCACCACCGCGCTGCTCACCGACATGAACCAGGTCCTGGCCTCCAGCGCCGGTAACGCCGTCGAAGTGCGTGAAGCGGTGCAGTTCCTGACCGGCGAATACCGTAATCCGCGTCTGCTCGATGTGACCATGGCGCTGTGCGTTGAGATGCTGATCTCAGGCAACCTGGCGAAAGATGATGCCGAAGCCCGCGCTAAACTGCAGGCGGTGCTGGATAACGGCAAAGCGGCCGAGATCTTTGGCCGGATGGTCGCCGCGCAGAAAGGCCCGACCGACTTCGTGGAAAATTACACCAAATACCTGCCAACCGCGATGCTCAGCAAAGCGGTCTACGCGGATACCGAAGGCTTTGTCTCGGCAATGGACACCCGCGCGCTGGGTATGGCGGTGGTGTCGATGGGCGGCGGTCGTCGTCAGGCGTCGGATACCATTGATTACAGCGTCGGCTTCACCGACATGGCCCGTCTGGGCGACAGCGTTGACGGCCAACGTCCGCTGACAGTGATCCACGCGAAAGATGAAAACAGCTGGCAGGATGCGGCGAAAGCCGTGAAGGCGGCCATTACTCTGGCAGATAAAGCGCCAGAAACCACGCCTTGCGTCTATCGTCGTATTACCGAATAGCGGTATACTGATCTGATCGCTTTTTTATAAGCACTGAGTACGGAGAACATATGAAACGTGCATTTATTATGGTGCTGGACTCATTCGGCATCGGCGCTACAGAAGACGCAGATCGCTTTGGTGACACCGGTGCAGATACCATGGGTCACATCGCAGAAGCCTGTGCAAAAGGCGAAGCGAACACCGGGCGTCAGGGCCCGCTGAATCTGCCAAACCTGACCCGTCTGGGTCTGGTGAAAGCCCACGAAGGCTCTACCGGCAACGTTGCTGCGGGTATGGATGGCAACGCGGAAGTGGTGGGCGCATACGCCTGGGCGCACGAGCTCTCTTCCGGGAAAGACACCCCGTCAGGTCACTGGGAAATCGCTGGTGTACCGGTTCTGTTCGACTGGGGCTACTTCTCTGACCACGAAAACAGCTTCCCGCAGGAGCTGCTGGATAAGCTGGTTGAGCGCGGCAACCTGCCGGGCTACCTCGGCAACTGCCACTCCTCCGGGACCGTGATCCTCGATCAGCTCGGCGAAGAGCATATGAAAACCGGCAAGCCGATCTTCTACACCTCGGCTGACTCCGTGTTCCAGATTGCCTGCCACGAAGAGACCTTTGGCCTGGATCGTCTGTACGAGCTGTGCGAAATCGCCCGTGAAGAGCTGACCGAAGGCGGCTACAACATTGGCCGCGTGATCGCGCGTCCGTTTGTGGGTGACAAAGCGGGTAACTTCCAGCGTACCGGCAACCGTCACGACCTGGCCGTTGAGCCACCAGCACCAACCGTGCTGCAAAAACTGGTCGATGAGAAAGAGGGCCAGGTGGTTTCCGTCGGTAAAATTGCGGACATCTACGCCAACTGCGGTATCACCAAAAAAGTGAAAGCTACCGGTCTGGACGCGCTGTTTGACGCCACCGTGAAAGAGATGAAAGAAGCGGGCGACAACACCATCGTCTTCACCAACTTCGTAGACTTCGACTCCTCCTGGGGCCACCGTCGCGACGTTGCAGGCTACGCTGCGGGTCTGGAGCTGTTCGACCGCCGTCTGCCGGAGCTGATGGAGCTGGTAGGGGAAGATGACATTCTGATCCTGACCGCCGACCACGGCTGTGACCCGACCTGGACCGGTACCGACCACACCCGTGAGCACATCCCGGTGCTGGTGTACGGCCCGAAAGTGAAACCAGGCTCGTTGGGCCATCGTGAATCCTTCGCGGATATCGGCCAGACCATCGCGAAATACTTTGGTACGTCTGACATGGAATATGGCAAAGCCATGTTCTGATTTTGATGGGTGCGGCCTGATGCCCTCACCCCGACCCTCTCCCACAGGGAGAGGGAGAACATCATGTAGGCCGGGTAAGGCGCAGCCGCCACCCGGCAAAACAACAATATAAAAGGATCTGAAGATGGCAACTCCTCACATTAATGCAGAGATGGGTGATTTCGCTGACGTCGTATTGATGCCGGGCGACCCGCTGCGCGCGAAGCACATCGCGGAAACTTTCCTCGAAGACGTGCGTGAAGTGAACAACGTTCGCGGCATGCTGGGCTTCACCGGGACCTATAAAGGCCGCAAAATTTCCGTAATGGGTCACGGCATGGGTATCCCGTCCTGCTCCATCTACACCAAAGAGCTGATCACCGATTTCGGCGTGAAGAAAATCATCCGCGTGGGCTCCTGTGGCGCCGTGCGTATGGACGTTAAGCTGCGTGACATCGTTATCGGCATGGGTGCCTGCACCGATTCCAAAGTAAACCGTATGCGTTTCAAAGATCACGACTTCGCGGCGATTGCTGACTTCGGCATGGTACGTGACGCAGTTGACGCTGCCAAAGCGCTGGGCGTTGAAGCTCGCGTGGGTAACATCTTCTCTGCGGACCTGTTCTACGCGCCAGACGGCGGCGAGATGTTCGACGTGATGGAAAAATACGGCATCCTGGGCGTGGAAATGGAAGCGGCAGGCATCTACGGTGTGGCAGCAGAATTCGGTGCGAAAGCCCTGACCATCTGTACCGTGTCTGACCATATCCGTACTCACGAGCAGACCACTGCCGCTGAGCGTCAGACCACCTTCAACGACATGATCAAAATCGCACTGGAATCCGTTCTGCTGGGCGATAAAGAGTAAGCATTCCCCTGGGGGCATGCTGCCCCCATTTTTTTAAAATCTATTCATATTCTCCCTCCTGCTTCGCCATTTCCCTTTACATTTCATTTGAATATGCTATGAAATTCATTCAAGTATCTATTCACAAAACCATTCACTGATGACAACCATAACTGACCTGCTGTTACAGGGGCCGCATGCGGCACCAGAGCTTCGCCAGCACCTGGGCATCAGCCAGGCGACGTTTTCACGGCTGGTTTCCGCGCAGGAACGCGTGATCCAGTTTGGAAAAGCACGTGCCACGCGCTACGCCCTGCTAAGGCCGGTGCGGGGGATGAGCGTATTTCCCTTCTGGCGAGTGAATGAGCAGGGCCGGGCCATTAAAGGCGGCGAGATTTACCCCACCTGGCCGCAGGGGAGCTGCCTCGTATTAAAGGCCGAAGGCGACTGGCAATGGTTTGATGGGCTTCCCTGGTACCTGAACGATCTTCGACCCCAGGGCTTTTTAGGCCGTGCCTGGGGCCGCCGCATGGCGCAGCAATTCTCACTCCCGGAAGATATTCGCCTGTGGCAGGAAAGCGACGTGCTGTATGCGCTTAGCCAGTTTTCAGGTGAGCATTCTGGCGGCTGGCTGGTGGGTGAAGACAATTATCAGCGCTGGCTCTCTGCCACGCCACCGCAGGCCATCCCCGACGATCAAAAGCCGCGACGCTATGCGCAATTATCCCGGGAGGCGCTGGCAGGGGAGATCGTGGGGTCGTCGGCGGGCGGGGAACAGCCCAAGTTTTCCTGCTTTACCCGGACGGCATCAGGTGATGCGCATGTGCTGGTCAAATTTACCGCCCCACAACTGAGCGCAGTTTCGGTTCGCTGGGGGGATCTGCTGCTGGCGGAGGCCATTGCCCTCACTACGCTGGCGGATGCGGGGATCGCGGCCAGCGATGCAGTAGCGTTGCAAGGGGAAAACGGTCAGGTTTTTCTGGAGGCTAAACGCTTCGACTGTGAGGGTGTCACCGGCAGAAGGGCCATTGTGTCCCTGGAGGCGGTGCAAAGTGAATTTGTCACCGCAAGCGCCTCGTGGCCGCACACGGTCAATAAGCTGGTGCAGGCGGGAATCGTGGAGACAACGGCCGCGGGCCGGGTCGAAAAGATATGGGCATTTGGCCGCCTGATTGGTAATAGCGATATGCACGCGGGAAACCTCTCCTTCTATTATTCCGGCTTGCCGTTATCCCTCGCCCCCGTTTATGACATGTTGCCGATGGCGTTTGCCCCTTCCAGCGCGGGCATGATGCGTGAGGAAACCTGTGAGATACGTTTTGACAGCACGGTATCGCGCCAGGCCTGGGAGTTTGCCTTGCCGCTGGCGGCACGGTTCTGGGAAAAGGTGATGGCTGAAGGGCGGATAAGTGAAAACTTCCGCCAGATCGCAGCGGGTATGCAAGCTCGATTAAGTGATATTGAAGTAATGGTCCAAAGAATGGCGTGAATGTCATGCCGGGTGGCGGCTTCGCCTTACCCGGCCTACGCTTTACAGGCCCGCGTCAGCGGGCTTTTTATTATCTCACCGCCCGCGCAATCCAGGCCGACAGCTCCCGCAGCTCCATCTCCTGCTCCGGGAAATCGCCGATCAACGCATCGCACGCCTGCTGCAGCATATCCGCACGGTACAAACAGCCCTGCAGACGGGCCGCAAGGGCTTCTAAGGGGGCCGGGTTCAGGCTGTCGGTAAAGACCTGCGTGCGGGTGATATGGCCCTTCTCGACGTCGAAGTGCAGTTCCACGCCGCCCCAGGTGAAACGCTCATCCAGCAGGTGCGAGAAGGCAGGGGCCTGGCCGAAGTTCCACTCCCAGCTGCTCTGGCGGGCAAAGGTCTCGGCAAAATTCGGCAGGTCCGGGGTCTTGTCCGGGGAGATCACTTCCGCTTCCACGCGTTCGCCATAGTGGGCAAAAAACGCCTCGCGGATCGCGTCGCAGATCTGCTCGTGGGTCACGCCCGGGAGCAGATCCACCAGATTGGCAACCCGTCCGCGCACGGAGGTAATGCCTTTGGCCTGCAGCTTTTTCTGGTCGGGATTGAGGTAGTTTGCCAGGCGGCTGAGATCGGCATTCAGCAGCAGGGTGCCGTGGTGAAAACCGCGGTCCAGGGTTTCGCGATAGGCCGAGCCGGAAACCTTCCGATCGCCTTCTGGCGTTTTCACCACCAGATCGTTGCGCCCTGACGCTTCCGCCGTGGCCCCCAGCGCCTGTAACGCGCTAAGCACAATGTTGGTGGAGATGGTTTTGTCGTACTCCGGCTTCCCCGCCATAAAGGTAAAACAGGTGTTGCCGAGGTCGTGGAACACCGCGCCGCCGCCGCTGCTGCGACGCGCCAGGCGGACGTTGTCCTCTTCCATGCGTCGCGTGTTGCACTCTTTCCACGGATTTTGCGCCCGGCCAATGACCACCGTATCGGCGTTGCGCCACAGGAACAGCACCCGCTGCGTGGCGGGCATCTGGCGGAAGATGCACTCTTCCACCGCAAGGTTAAACCAGGGATCGTAAGAGTCAGAGATAAGCAGGCGTAACGTCGTCATGGCAAAGTTCCTTTTCTGAATCGTCTCGCTACTTTAACACTATTCCTTCTTCTCGCTCTCTTCCTCTTCCGGCACCGACTTGCTGGCGGTAAGCAGGAAAGGCGACTGCTGCCAGCGGGTGCGTTTGCCCTGCAGCAGCGTGCGGGTCAGGACCACGCCAATTGCCAGCGACAGCAGCAGCATCAGGCGCAGGATGTTGGTGGTGTTATCCACCTGCTTGGCCTCGGTGGCCAGAGTATGGGTGTCGAGGGTCAGACGCAGATAGCCGAGCGGGCCGTTTTTGCCCTGAATCGGCTCCACCAGCTGCTGGTTAAAGTAGCCGCCAGCTTTTTTACCATCCAGCGCCAGCCGGTCACGCACCTCAACATGCTCGCCCGAACGCGCAATCAGCTCGCCTTCTTCATCATAGACACTGGCATCGAGGATCCGGCTCTCATCCGTCAGGATATGCAGGATCTGGCCGATACGTTTTTCATCCGGCGATTCGGTACGCATCAGGGGGGCGATGTTAAGCGACACCTGACGGGCCAGAGTGTGTGCCAGCTCTTCAAGCTGCGGGTTACGTTGTCGTTGATGATTCTGGCTGAACCAGGATGCGCCCTGCATCAGCGCCACTAACAGGGCGAGACAGGAGAGGACAATCACGGCACGATGAAGCCGGAATTTCAGTTTTGCACGAGCCATATTCCACCTGCTGAAAATTTTCGGGGTTAATGTTGCCAGAAGTGATGGTTACAAGGTAGCCTCATGCGTTATTTTCACCCCCTGGATACTTCCCGGCGCGAACGATTTTACAGGAGCTTTAATGCCAAACATTACCTGGTGCGACCTGCCCAACGATGTCTCTTTATGGCCAGGATTGCCGCTCTCATTAAGTGGTGATGAGGTAATGCCTCTGGACTACCATGCTGGCCGTAGCGGCTGGCTGCTGTATGGACGCGGCCTGGATAAACAGCAGTTAACCCAGTATCAAAGCAAGCTGGGTGCGGCGATGGTGATCGTTGCCGCCTGGTGCGTGGAAGATTATCAGGTCATTCGTCTGGCCGGCTCCCTGACCCAGCGCGCCACCCGTCTGGCACACGACGCCGGGCTGGATGTGGCTCCGCTCGGTAAAATCCCGCATCTGAAAACCCCGGGACTGCTGGTGATGGACATGGACTCCACCGCCATTCAGATCGAGTGCATCGACGAGATTGCCAAACTGGCCGGTACCGGCGAGATGGTGGCCGAAGTGACCGAGCGTGCGATGCGCGGCGAGCTGGACTTCACTGCCAGCCTGAAACAGCGCGTGGCGACCCTGAAGGATGCCGACGCCAATATTCTTATGCAGGTGCGTGAAAAGCTGCCGCTGATGCCGGGCCTGGTGCAGCTGGTGCTGAAGCTGGAAACGCTGGGCTGGAAAGTGGCCATCGCCTCCGGCGGGTTCACCTTCTTTGCTGAGTATCTGCGCGACAAGCTGCGTCTGGATGCGGTGGTCGCCAACGAACTGGAGATCAGAGACGGGAAGCTGACCGGAAACGTGGTTGGCCAGATCGTCGATGCTCAGTTCAAGGCCAGCACCCTGACGCGTCTGGCGGAAAAATATGATATCCCGGTTGCCCAGACGGTGGCGATTGGCGACGGCGCGAACGATCTGCCGATGATTAAAGTGGCCGGGCTGGGCATTGCTTATCATGCTAAACCGACCGTGAATGAAAAGACGGAAGTCATTATCCGTCATGCTGACCTGATGGGGGTGTTCTGCATTCTCTCCGGCAGCGTGAATCAGAAATAAAGAGGTAAAACGTGGCGAAAGCTCCAAAACGCGCATTTGTTTGTAATGAATGTGGTGCGGATTATCCGCGCTGGCAGGGGCAGTGCAGCGCCTGTCATGCCTGGAACACCATCACCGAAGTGCGCGGAGTTGCCGCTTCACCCACCGTCGCCCGTAACGAGCGCCTGAGCGGTTACGCGGGCAACGCGGGCGTATCAAAAGTCCAGAAGCTCTCCGACATCAGCCTTGAAGCGCTGCCGCGCTTCTCCACCGGGTTTAAAGAGTTTGACCGGGTGCTGGGGGGCGGCGTGGTACCGGGGAGCGCCATTCTGATCGGTGGTAGCCCGGGGGCCGGGAAATCGACCCTGCTGCTGCAAACCCTGTGCAAACTCGCGTCACAGATGAAAACGCTGTACGTCACCGGGGAAGAGTCGCTGCAGCAGGTGGCGATGCGCGCCCACCGCCTGGCGTTGCCGACCCTGGACCTGAATATGCTCTCCGAAACCAGCATCGAGCAGATCTGCATGATTGCTGAAGAAGAGCAGCCGAAGCTGATGGTGATCGACTCCATCCAGGTGATGCACATGGCTGATGTGCAGTCGTCGCCGGGCAGCGTCGCCCAGGTGCGTGAGACCGCAGCCTACCTGACGCGCTTCGCCAAAACGCGCGGCGTGGCGATCATCATGGTCGGCCACGTCACCAAAGATGGCGCGCTGGCCGGTCCGAAGGTGCTCGAGCACTGTATCGACTGCTCCGTGATGCTGGATGGCGATGCCGATACCCGTTTCCGTACCCTGCGCAGCCACAAAAACCGCTTCGGTGCGGTGAATGAGCTGGGCGTGTTTGCCATGACCGAGCAGGGGCTGCGTGAAGTCAGCAACCCGTCGGCCATCTTCTTAAGCCGCGGAGATGAAGTGACGTCCGGCAGCTCGGTGATGGTGGTCTGGGAAGGGACACGCCCGCTGCTGGTGGAGATTCAGGCGCTGGTCGATCATTCCATGATGGGCAACCCGCGTCGCGTGGCAGTAGGCCTCGAGCAAAACCGTCTGGCGATTTTGCTGGCGGTGCTGCACCGCCACGGCGGCCTGCAGATGGCGGATCAGGACGTGTTTGTGAACGTGGTCGGTGGGGTAAAAGTCACCGAAACCAGCGCCGACCTCGCGCTGCTGCTGGCGATGGTCTCCAGCCTGCGCGACCGTCCGTTGCCACAGGATCTGGTGGTCTTTGGCGAAGTCGGGCTGGCCGGGGAGATCCGTCCGGTGCCGAGCGGCCAGGAGCGTATCTCCGAGGCGGCGAAACACGGCTTCCGTCGGGCGATTGTGCCCGCCGCTAACGTGCCGAAAAAGCTGCCGGAAGGGATGACGGTTTTCCCCGTTAAAAAACTCTCTGATGCGCTAAGTGTCTTTGACGACTTATAATTACCTATTCGTTGTTGCAGGAGGCACCGTAATTTATGTCGTCATTTGACTATATCAAGACCGCGATCCGCCAGAAGGGCTGCACATTGCAGCAGGTGGCGGAAGCCAGCGGTATGACCAAGGGCTATTTAAGCCAGCTGCTGAATGCCAAAATCAAAAGCCCCAGCGCGCAGAAGCTGGAAGCGCTGCATCGCTTTCTGGGGCTTGAGTTTCCGCGCATGCAGAAGAACATCGGCGTGGTGTTCGGCAAGTTTTACCCGCTGCATACCGGGCATGTCTACCTGATCCAGCGCGCCTGTAGCCAGGTGGACGAACTGCATATCATCATGGGCTACGATGACACGCGCGACCGCGAGCTGTTCGAAGCCAGCGCCATGTCCCAGCAGCCGACCGTCTCTGATCGCCTGCGCTGGCTCTTGCAGACCTTCAAGTATCAGAAAAATATTCGTATTCATGCCTTTAATGAAGAGGGCATGGAACCTTATCCCCACGGCTGGGACGTGTGGAGCAACGGCATAAAAGCCTTTATGGAAGAGAAAGGGATCCAGCCTAACTGGATCTACACCTCTGAAGAGTCTGATGCCCTGCAATACCCTGAACATCTGGGAACGGAAACGGTGCTGATTGACCCTAAACGCACCTTTATGAACATCAGCGGGGCGCAGATCCGCGAAAATCCGTTCCGCTACTGGGAATACATCCCGACGGAAGTGAAGCCGTTCTTTGTGCGTACCGTGGCGATCCTCGGCGGCGAGTCCAGCGGTAAATCGACGCTGGTTAACAAGCTGGCGAACATCTTCAACACCACCAGCGCCTGGGAGTATGGCCGGGATTATGTCTTCTCGCACCTCGGCGGGGATGAGATGGCGCTCCAGTATTCCGACTACGACAAGATTGCCCTGGGGCATGCCCAGTACATTGATTTCGCGGTCAAGTACGCCAATAAAGTGGCCTTTGTCGATACCGACTTCGTCACTACTCAGGCGTTCTGTAAAAAGTATGAAGGGCGCGAGCACCCCTTTGTGCAGGCACTGATCGACGAGTACCGCTTTGACCTGGTGATCCTGCTGGAGAACAATACTCCGTGGGTGGCGGACGGGATGCGCAGCCTGGGCAGCTCAGTGGATCGCAGAGAGTTCCAGACCATGCTGGTGGAGATGCTGGAAGCGAACAATATCGACTTTGTGCATGTGGAAGAGGCGGATTATGACGGCCGCTTCCTGCGCTGCGTGGAACTGGTGAAAGAGATGATGGGGGAGAAGGGTTAGGCCCTCGTGCGGCCTGATGCCCTCACCCTGGCCCTCTCCCACAGGGAGAGGGTACAAATACTAAAAACGGCAACCGAGGTTGCCGTTTTGCATTTTATTTCGAGATACGCTTGTACTTGATACGCTTCGGCTCCAGCGCGTCGGCGCCCAGCGTGCGTTTCTTGTACTCTTCGTACTCGGTGAAGTTACCTTCGAAGAACTCCACTTTACCTTCATCCTGGTAATCCAGAATGTGGGTCGCGATACGGTCGAGGAACCAACGGTCGTGGGAGATAACCATTGCGCAGCCCGGGAACTCCAGCATGGCGTTTTCCAGCGCACGCAGGGTTTCGATGTCCAGGTCGTTGGTCGGTTCATCGAGCAGCAAAACGTTACCGCCAACCTGCAGCAGCTTGGCCAGGTGCAGACGACCACGCTCACCACCGGACAGTTCGCCCACGCGTTTACCCTGATCAACACCCTTGAAGTTGAAGCGGCCCACGTAGGCGCGGCTTGGCATCTCGGTGTTGCCGATACGCATGATATCCTGCCCGCCGGAGACTTCTTCCCACACGGTTTTGCTGTTATCCATCGCGTCACGGAACTGGTCAACGGAGGCCAGCTTCACGGTTTCACCCAGGGTGATGGTGCCGCTGTCAGGGGCTTCCTGACCGGACATCATACGGAACAGCGTCGATTTACCCGCGCCGTTCGGACCGATGATGCCCACGATTGCGCCTTTCGGTACCGAGAAGCTCAGATCGTCGATCAGCACGCGGTCGCCGTAGGATTTACGCAGGTTGCTGACTTCCACTACTTTGTCACCCAGACGGGCTCCAGGTGGAATAAACAGTTCGTTGGTTTCGTTACGCTTCTGGTATTCGGCGTTGTTCAGCTCTTCAAAGCGTGCCAGACGGGCTTTGCCCTTAGACTGACGGCCTTTCGCGCCCTGACGAACCCACTCCAGCTCTTTCTCAATCGACTTACGACGCGCCGCTTCCTGAGAAGCTTCCTGCGCCAGACGCTGATCTTTCTGCTCCAGCCAGGAGGAGTAGTTGCCTTCCCACGGAATACCTTCCCCGCGGTCCAGCTCGAGGATCCAGCCCGCTACGTTATCGAGGAAGTAACGGTCGTGGGTGATCGCTACTACGGTGCCTTCGAAGTCGTGCAGGAAGCGTTCCAGCCAGGCAACGGATTCCGCATCCAGGTGGTTCGTCGGTTCGTCGAGCAGCAGCATGTCTGGCTTTTCCAGCAGCAGACGGCACAGCGCGACGCGGCGGCGTTCACCCCCGGACAGTTTTTCAATTTTGGCATCCCAGTCTGGCAGACGCAGGGCATCGGCCGCGCGCTCCAGCTGCACGTTCAGGTTGTGACCGTCGTGTGCCTGGATGATCTCTTCAAACTTGCCCTGCTGAGCCGCGAGCTTGTCGAAGTCAGCGTCCGGCTCAGCGTACTTGGCGTACACCTCATCCAGACCTTTCAGCGCGTTAACCACTTCGGCAACGGCTTCTTCGACGGACTCGCGAACGGTGTGCTCCGGATTCAGCTTCGGTTCCTGCGGCAGGTAACCGATTTTAAGGCCAGGCTGTGGACGGGCTTCACCTTCGATGTCTGTATCGATGCCCGCCATGATGCGCAGCAAGGTGGACTTACCGGCACCGTTGAGACCCAGAACACCGATTTTTGCGCCCGGGAAGAAGCTCAGCGAGATATTTTTAAGAATATGACGTTTCGGCGGGACCACTTTGCCGACACGATGCATGGTATAAACGAATTGAGCCACGTTGGACTTCGCCTCTTTTATCGTGATGAGAATAGTGGCGAAGTGTAGCCTTTTTCCCTGCCTAATCCCAGCCATCGACGCCGGGAGTGTTAAAGCGCGCAAGAAAGGTAAAAATGTGTCCATGACGTGGCGCGTTAAGCGATGCCTGGTTAGCATAAGTTAATTACGCTTTTGCGCGGCAAGACGCTGCATTTAACGACGATTAACAGAGGACGAGCGTGTGGTAAAAGCCAAACAGGTGGCCTGGCAAGTGCTGGCTGCCAGCGTATGCGTGCTGACCATCAGCAGCGCGGCGCGAGCCGATTCACTGGATGAACAACGTAACCGCTATGCCCAGATCAAACAGGCATGGGATCAGCGGCAGATGGAGACGGTGCAGGCCCTGATGCCGACACTGAAAGACTATCCGCTGTATCCGTATCTGGAATACCGTCAGCTGACTGACGATCTGATGAACCAGCCGACCGTCACCGTCAAAAACTTTATTCAGGCCAATCCGACGCTGCCGCCCGCGCGTACCTTGCAGTCGCGCTTTGTGAACGAGCTGGCGCGTCGGGAAGACTGGCGTGGCCTGCTGGCCTTTAGCCCGGATAAGCCTGGCACCACCGAAGCGCAGTGCAACTACTACTACGCGAAGTGGGCGACGGGTCAGCAGGAAGAGGCCTGGAACGGCGCTAAAGAGCTGTGGCTGACCGGCAAAAGCCAGCCGAACGCCTGCGACTCGCTGTTTGGCGCCTGGCGCGCGTCCGGCAAGCAGGATCCACTGGCCTATCTCGAGCGCATCCGGCTGGCGATGAAAGCGGGTAATACCCGTCTGGTGACCACCCTCGCCGGGCAGATGCCGCCGGAGTACCAGACCATCTCCAGCGCCCTGATCCAACTGGCGAACGATCCGAAGACGGTGATGGATTTTGCCCGCAACACCGGCGCTACCGATTTTACCCGTCAGATGGCGGCAGTGGCCTTTACCAGCGTGGCGCGGGATGACGTGGAAAACGCCCGGCTGATGATCCCGTCCCTGGCCCAGGCACAGCAGCTGAATGACGATCAGACCCAGGAGCTGCGCGATATCGTGGCGTGGCGTCTGATGGGCAATGACCTTACCGACGAGCAGGCACGCTGGCGCGATGATGCCATCATGCGTTCAAACTCCACGTCGCTGGTAGAGCGCCGGGTGCGTATGGCGCTGGGCAACGGCGATCGCCGCGGCCTGAACACCTGGCTGGCACGTCTGCCGATGGAAGCCAAAGAGAAAGACGAGTGGCGCTACTGGCAGGCCGATCTCCTGCTGGAGCGGGGACGGGAGGATGAGGCGAAATCGATCCTGCACGCCCTGATGCAGCAGCGTGGTTTCTATCCGATGGCGGCGGCTCAGCGCCTTGGCGAAGAGTACAGCCTTAAGATTGATAAAGCCCCGGCCGGCGTCAATGCGGCGCTGGTGAACGGGCCGGAGATGGCGCGAGTGCGTGAGCTGATGTACTGGAATCTGGATAACACCGCCCGCAGTGAATGGGCGAATCTGGTTACCAGCCGCACCGTAGATGAGAAAGCCCAGCTGGCGCGCTATGCCTTTGATAACCGCTGGTGGGATCTGAGCGTGCAGGCGACGATCGCCGGCAAGCTGTGGGATCATCTCGAAGAGCGCTTCCCGCTGGCCTATAACGATCTGTTCAAGCGCTACACCAGCGGGAAAGAGATTCCGCAGAGCTATGCGATGGCGATTGCCCGTCAGGAGAGCGCCTGGAACCCGAAAGTGCGCTCGCCGGTGGGGGCCAGCGGTCTGATGCAGGTGATGCCGGCCACCGCCGCCCATACGGTGAAGAAGTTTTCTATTCCGGGCTACAGCAGCCCATCGCAGCTGCTGGATCCGGAGACCAACATCAATATCGGCACCACCTATCTGCAGAGCGTCTACGACCAGTTCGGTCAGAACCGTATCTTCGCCTCGGCGGCCTATAACGCTGGTCCAGGACGGGTGCGCACCTGGCTTGGTAACAGCGCCGGACGCATCGACGCGGTGGCCTTTGTCGAGAGCATTCCGTTCTCGGAAACCCGCGGCTATGTGAAGAACGTGCTGGCGTATGATGCTTACTATCGCTACTTCATGGGAGAGAAAGATGCCCTGATGAGCGACAGTGAGTGGCAGCGACGTTACTGATCGGTGTGGGTTATGTTATGCTTGTACTCGTTTAAGAGTACAACAGGCGGCATAACATGACCCAGCATTCCCCATATTCATCGGCGATGGCCGAACAACGTCATCAGGAGTGGCTTCGTTTTGTGGAGCTGCTTCGTGCATCTTATGACCAGGATTTGCATCTGCCGCTGCTGCAGCTGATGCTCACCCCCGACGAGCGTGAGGCGCTGGGTACGCGGGTGCGGATCATCGAGGAGTTACTCCGCGGTGAGATGAGCCAGCGTGAGCTGAAAAGCGAGCTGGGGGCAGGGATAGCGACTATCACCCGCGGATCGAACAGCCTGAAATCGGCGCCGGTTGAACTGCGCCACTGGCTCGAACAGGTATTGCTTGAGGGCAAACCGTAGGCCGGATAAGGCGCAGCCGCCATCCGGCAATTAACGGTAAATCGCGTTATGAAACGGGCTTAACGCCAGAATCACCGCCTGATGGTAAACGCTTGAGCGCGTCAGTGCCCCGGCGGTAAAGACGCCAATCGCCCCCTCTTTGCGACCAATCTCATCAATGCCCGTGTAGTGTGACATCACCGGGCCCAGCGCTTCACCTGCGCGCACTTTATCCAGGATCACTTCCGGCAGCGGCAGGGTGGCCGAGCGTGCCTCACCGCGCTGGTCGCGGCTCTCGATAACCACCCAGCTAAAGGTGGCCCCTTCGTCAATACCGGCTTCAATCGCCACCCAAAAATCGGCATCTGGACGAGCCAGCCTGGCGTTAGCCACGCGATTGCGTGCGCCAGCCCGGGTTTCTTCGCTGCCGAATGGCTGTTCCGGGACGCCGCTCTCGACGCTGACGGAGGCAATATGGCAGGATCCTTCGCCGAAGATCTTGTCAAATGCCCTTAGAATTGCCTGAATTTTGGCAGGATTAGTGGTAGCAGAGACAACCTGGTGCATAATTAAGCCTAACTCTAAAAATATCATCGCAGTATAACGGAAAAAAAGCATGTTACAGGTATACCTTGTTCGCCACGGTGAAACGCAGTGGAACGCCGAGCGACGTATTCAAGGCCAGTCAGACAGTCCACTTACGGCCAAGGGTGAGGAACAGGCCCGGCAGGTTGGCGAACGCGCCAGAACACTGGGCATCACTCACATCATCGCCAGCGATTTAGGTCGCACGCGGCGCACAGCAGAGATCATCGCGCGGGCCTGCGGCTGCGATGTCACTGTGGATGCCCGCCTGCGCGAGCTGGACATGGGGGTGCTGGAGAAGCGGCTTATCGATACCCTGACCGAAGAGGAAGAGGCATGGCGTCGTACGCTGGTTAACGGCTCTGAAGATGGCCGCATACCGGAAGGCGAATCGATGCTGGAGATGAGCGAGCGTATGCACGCGGCGCTGGCGGCCTGTCTGGAGCTGCCTGAGGGCAGTCGACCGCTGCTGGTAAGTCACGGTATGGCGCTGGGTTGCCTGGTCAGTACCATCCTCGGACTGCCGGCATGGGCTGAGCGTCGCCTGCGTCTGCGTAACTGCTCGCTTTCCCGCATCGATTATCAGCAGAGTCCGTGGCTGGCGTCAGGCTGGATTGTGGAGATGGCAGGGGATATCTCGCATCTCGATGCCCCTGCGTTAGATGAGCTACAGCGTTAACGGCGAACAGGAATCAGGTATTCGCAGCGCAAATCGATTGGGCGTTCATCCGGTTTAACATCCGTTGACGGATAGTAACGCTCAATATCCTGACCCTTTCTGCGATTCAGGTTCAGCATCGGCATGCAGGTACCGTACACCGTCATGATGAAGTCCTGTACGCCGGTGCCCAGCCCTTCGTAGGTGAACATCACGTATTCCCCCCCTTCCACGACCACCGGTTTCGATCCCTGGATATAGCCGTTGGCCATCTCAGGCGTTAACGCCGTGGTGTAGAAGACCTCCTGCTCGTCATCTTTTTCCAGACTTGGACGCGTCTCGTTCAGGCCATACAGCAGCGGCGGAATGGCCGGGGCGTGGCTGAGGAAATCACGCCAGAACTGGACCCGCATCTGGTGACGGAACTCGGAGATCTGCTCCAGCGAGCAAGAGTAGCTTTGGGTGGTGCCGATCAGGTGGGTTTCCGGCAGGGTGACCATCTCGTGCTTCGGCATCTCGAATTCGCCCAGACGCAGCGGCGGGCGCATCCCGAATGAACTCCAGTCCGGCGAGCGACGATAGAGCGCAGGGGTCAACGAGAACTGTTTTTTGAACGCGCGGGTAAAGGTCTGCTGCGAATCAAAACGATACTGTAAGGCGATGTCCAGAATAGGACGCGCGGTCAGGCGAAGCGCCACGGCGGATTTGGAAAGTCGACGCGCGCGGATATAGGCGCCGATGGCGTGACCGGTGACATCCTTGAACATCCGTTGTAAATGCCACTTAGAATATCCCGCTTTTGCCGCCACATTATCGAGTGACAAAGGCTGGTCCAGATGGCCTTCCAGCCAGGTAAGAAGATCGCGAATAATTCCAGCCTGATCCATATACTATCCTCATCCTTAATACAGCAGACACCCTGCTAAACAGGTTAGCGGATAATAGCATTTTTTGATGTTTTAGCATTCAGTGTTTTTTTTGCGCTTAAATGCGCTTTGCCCGGCATTTCGGGGAGATATATTCTAATCCTGTGATCTGGCTACCTTTTTTCTCATCATTGTTGAATAATGACGCAATGTAATTTTCAAATATGGTAACAATATGAAATACAAGACATTGATCCTTACTACGCTGCTTTTATTAACCGGACATGCCGCGCAGGCAGAAGAAATTGGTTCCGTTGATACCGTATTTAAGGTTTTCGGGCCTGACCATAAAATCGTTGTTGAAGCCTTTGACGATCCCGAAGTGAAAAATGTGACCTGCTATATCAGCCGGGCCAAAACCGGCGGTATTAAAGGCGGACTGGGACTGGCGGAAGATACCTCCGATGCGGCGATCTCCTGCCAGCAGGTGGGGCCGGTTGAGCTGAGCGATAAGATTAAAAACGGCAAGTCGCAGGGCGAAGTGGTATTCCAGAAACGCACCTCGTTAGTGTTCAAAAAACTGCAGGTCGTGCGTTTCTATGATGCGAAGCGTAATACGCTGGCCTATCTGGCCTACTCGGATAAGGTCGTGGAGGGCTCGCCGAAAAATGCCCTCAGCGCGGTGCCGATCATGCCGTGGCATTAAATCAGGACTATCCCATGCAGCAACCCGTGGTCTGGTTGGTTGAAGACGAAATCAGTATCGCTGATACGCTGATCTACATGCTCCAGCAGGAGGGCTTTGCGGTAAAGGCCTTCGAACGCGGCCTGCCCGTGCTGGAAGAAGCGCGTCGGCAGATCCCGGCGCTTGCCATTCTGGATGTCGGCCTGCCGGACATCAGCGGCTTTGAGCTGTGTCGCCAGCTGCTGGCGCTGCATCCCGCGCTGCCGGTGCTGTTCCTGACCGCCCGCAGCGATGAGGTAGATAAATTGCTCGGGCTGGAGATTGGCGCGGATGATTACGTCGCCAAACCTTTTTCACCCCGGGAAGTATGCGCCCGGGTGCGAACCATTTTACGGCGGATGCAAAAATCCGCCGCGCCGTCCGATATCGTCCGTATCGGCGAGTTTGAACTGAATGAGCCCGCCGCCCGCATCAGCTGGTACGGAGAGCCGCTGCCGCTGACGCGCTACGAGTTTCTGCTGCTCAAAACGCTGCTGAACGCGCCAGGCCGCGTCTATTCCCGTCAGCAGCTGATGGATAAAGTCTGGGGAGAGGAGGGCGATAGCTACGATCGCACCGTGGACACCCATATCAAAACCTTGCGCGCCAAGCTGCGGGCGGTGAATGACCAGCTTTCTCCCATCAGCACTCACCGCGGCATGGGCTACAGCCTGGGACTGTATTAATGCGCATTGGCATGCGGCTGTTGCTGGGGTACTTCCTGATTGTGGCTATCGCGGCATGGTTTGTGCTGTCGATCTTTGTCCAGGAGGTGAAGCCCGGCGTGCGCAGGGCCACGGAAGGGACGCTGATCGACACCGCCACGCTGCTGGCCGAAGTCGGACGCGAGGATCTGCTCTCGGGCGATGCGCAGCGGGGCAGGCTGGCGCAGGCTTTTTCGCAGCTTCATCAGCGACCTTTTCGCGCCAATATCGGCGGCATTCACAAAGTGCGTAACGAATATCACGTCTACATGACTGATGCCCGTGGTCGGGTGGTGTTTGATTCCGCCGGGCTGGCGGTGGGCCAGGATTACTCGCGCTGGAACGATGTCTGGCTGACCCTGCGCGGTGAATATGGCGCCCGCAGCACCCCGGGCAATCCGGACGATCCTGAGAGTACGGTGATGTACGTGGCCGCGCCGGTGGTCGATCAGGGCAGGATTATCGGCGTACTGTCGGTCGGCAAACCCAACAGCGCGATGGCCCCGGTCATCAAGCGCAGCGAGCGGCGGATCCTGTGGGCCGGTGGGGCGCTGCTGGGTATTGCGTTGCTGATTGGTCTTGCGGTGGCCTGGTGGATCAATCGCTCGATTCACACCCTGTCGCGCTATGCCGACTCGGTTACCAGCGATACCCCGCTGCCGTTGCCCGATCCGGGAAGCAGCGAACTGCGCAAGCTGGCGCAGGCCCTGGAGAATATGCGTATTCGCCTTGAGGGGAAAAATTATATTGAACACTATGTTCATGCCCTCACCCACGAGCTGAAAAGCCCGTTAGCCGCGATCCGCGGCGCGGCGGAGATTCTGGCAGAACAGCCGCCGCCCCAGGTAGCTGCCCGCTTTATCGACAATATTCTGGTGCAAAATGCGCGAATGCAGTCGCTGGTGGAAAAGCTTCTCGCTCAGGCCCGGCTGGAAAATCGGGTAGAGATTGTTCCGGTGAGCGTCAGCGTTGACGCGCTCTTTACGCGGCTCGCCGATGCGCGGGCGGTAACGCTCGCAGCGAAAAATATCACCCTGACCCGTCAGCGCACGCCGTGCTGCGTGGCGGGCGATCCCGACCTGCTTGAGCAGGCGCTGGGTAACTTGCTGGACAATGCGATCGACTTCACCCCGCAGGGTGGGGCGATCCAGCTTGCGGCCACGGAAGCCCACGGGCAGGTGAACATTACCGTGACCGACAGCGGCAGCGGGATCCCGGACTACGCCCTGGCGCGGATTTTTGAACGCTTCTATTCGCTCCCGCGGGAGAACGGGCTGAAAAGCAGCGGGCTCGGGTTGGCCTTTGTTCAGGAGGTGGCGCGTCTGCATCAGGGCAGTATTGATTTGCAGAATCGCTCTGCCGGCGGCGTGACGGCTACGCTGACGCTTCACCGTCCCTTCACATAACTTCAAACTGGCCCCACATAGCGCAGTTAGGCTCTCCTCATCACAAAGGAGAGCCACTATGAAATCCCCCCTGTTCTGGAAAGTCAGCACCCTGTTGGGGTGCATCCTGCTGTTACTCGTCCCGCTGTTTATGGTGGGTAATCTGATTTCGGAGCGCGAGAGCTATCGCAACGAGGTCGAAAACACCCTGCGCCAAAGTACCAGTGGTCCACAGCAGCTGGTTGGCCCGCTTGTCGCCATTCCGGTGACGGAAACTTACTTCAAGGCTGAGGAGGGAAAGCAGGTTGAATATAAAAAGCGCTACATGCACTTCATCCTGCCGGAGTCGCTGCAGGTCAACGGTAATCAGCACGTTGAGTCGCGAAGCATCGGGATTTATGACGGGCAGATCTGGAATACTGAGCTAAAAATCAGCGCCCGATTTACGCTCGATGAACTGGATCAGCTGAAGGGTGAAACCATGACCCTGGGGAAACCCTTTATCGTGGTCGGCGTCGGGGATGCGCGAGGCATTGGCGCGGTCAGCGTTTCAAAAATCAATGGTGAGACGTTAAGCATCGAGCCGGGGGCGGGGGTTTACGGGACGTTATCCGGCATTCACATGCCGCTGAGTGATAAAGCCCTCGAGTCTAAAAGCTTCCCGCTGGAGATGTCTCTGAACCTGACCGGTACCGGCAGCTTTGCGGTGGTTCCGGTGGGGCGTAAAAGCGCCATGACCCTCAACAGCAACTGGCCGCATCCGGGGTTTATGGGCAATTACCTGCCGGTTAAACATCAGATTAGCGATTCCGGTTTCCAGGCTAACTGGCAGAGCAGCTGGTTCGCCAATAATCTCGGAGGCTGGTTCAACGACAACGATGTTCCTGAATGGAGTGCGATCCCGGCCTTTAGCGTCACGGTCGCGACCCCTGCGGATCAGTATCAGCTCACGGATCGCGCAATCAAGTACGCCATTCTGCTGATTGCCCTGACCTTTATGGCCTTCTTTGTCTTCGAAACCCTGACCGGGCTGCGCCTGCACCCGATGCAGTATCTGCTGGTCGGGCTGTCGCTGGTGCTGTTCTATCTGGTACTGCTGGCGTTGTCTGAGCATGTAGGCTTTACGCCCGCCTGGATTATTGCCAGCTTGGTGGGGGCGGTCATGAACGGTATTTACCTGCAGGCGGTGCTGAAAAGCTGGAAGCTCAGCGGCATGTTTGTGCTGGCGTTGCTGGGGCTGGACGTGGTGATGTGGTTCCTGCTGCGATCGGAGGACAGTGCGCTGCTGCTGGGTTCAGCCGTGCTGGCGCTGGCCTTGTTCGCGGTGATGTATCTGACTCGTCACTTTGACTGGTACTCGCTTTCACAGCCAAAGCGTCCACAGCCACCGGCGGAACCGGATACAGAGGTGATGCGGTTATGGAAATAAAAAAACGGCGCGAAAGCGCCGTTTTTTATGGCCGATGTGCAGAATTACTCCTGCAGGTCACCGCAGAAACGATAGCCTTCACCATGGATGGTGGCGATGATTTCCGGGGTATCCGGCGTGGATTCGAAGTGTTTACGAATACGGCGGATGGTGACATCAACGGTACGGTCGTGCGGCTTCAGCTCACGGCCGGTCATTTTTTTCAGCAGTTCTGCACGGGACTGGATCTTGCCCGGGTTTTCGCAGAAGTGCAGCATGGCGCGGAATTCACTGCGCGGCAGTTTGTACTGGTCACCCTGTGGGCTCACCAGAGAACGGCTATTAATATCAAGTTCCCAGCCGTTGAATTTGTAGCTGTCTACGCTACGACGCTCTTCGCTGACCGTGCCCAGATTCATGGTACGGGACAGCAGATTGCGGGCACGAATGGTTAACTCGCGAGGGTTAAACGGTTTGGTGATGTAGTCATCCGCACCGATTTCCAGGCCAAGAATTTTATCAACTTCATTGTCGCGGCCGGTCAGGAACATTAACGCAACGTTCGCCTGCTCACGCAGTTCGCGCGCCAGCAGAAGGCCGTTTTTACCCGGCAGGTTAATGTCCATGATGACCAGGTTGATATCATTTTCAGAAAGGATCTGATGCATCTCTGCGCCATCGGTCGCTTCAAAGACATCGTAGCCTTCTGCTTCGAAAATGCTCTTTAACGTGTTGCGTGTTACCAACTCGTCTTCAACGATAAGAATGTGCGGGGTCTGCATGTTTGCTACCTAAATTGCCAACTAAATCGAAACAGGAAGTACAAAAGTCCCTGACCTGCCTGATACATGCCACAAATTAACATGACCGGCGTAACGTGACTAAAGTACGTAATTGCGTTCTTGATGCACTTTCCATCAACGTCAACAACATCATTAGCTTGGTCGTGGGTACTTTCCCTCTGGACCCGACAGTGTCAAAAACGGCTGTCATCCTAACCATTTTAACAGCAACATAACAGGTTAAGAGACGCCGGACACCCAATAAAACTACGCTTCGTTGACATATATCAAATTCAATTGTAGCACGTTAACAGTTTGATGAAATCATCGTAGCCGTTTGCTAGCCTTTGTCACATTTTTTCAATAAACCAACCAGTTGCGTTCATTGATTAATAAACAAGGCGAATCCAATGTCAACACCCGGCACAGGAATGCAATATCATTATTAAACATGGGGATAAGTGCTATTCTTTAACATTATCGCGTAAAGTTCATTCCTGAAATAGTTTAGCGATTTTAATTTGTAGTGAAACGCTATTTCGGTGATTTGTGTTGCAATTTTGTAAATTCGTGCTGCGTAATATGATGATGTCCATCACATTTTTATCGGCTAACTGCCTAAAAAGAGAGCATAAATGCATTTGTCAATCGTACTGGTATCCCCCGCAAGAGCAGAAAACATCGGTGCCGCTGCACGCGCCATGAAGACCATGGGGTTTACTGATTTACGTATCGTTGCCAGTGACGCCCATAACGATCCGGCGGCGCGGCGTGTGGCGCACGGTTCGGGAGATATTCTCGATAATTTAACCACTTATGAAACGCTGGCGGACGCGCTGCACGATATTTCGTTTACGGTCGCCACCACGGCCCGTGGCCGTTCGAAGTTCCATTACTACGCCACGCCGGCAGAACTGGTGCCGCTGATGGCAGAGAAAAGCCAGTGGATGCCGAAGATGGCACTAGTGTTTGGCCGCGAAGATTCCGGCCTGACCAACGACGAACTGGCCCTGGCGGATGTATTGACCGGCGTGCCGATGGTGGCGGATTACCCGTCGCTGAATTTAGGCCAGGCGGTAATGGTCTATTGCTATCAATTAGCCTCTCTGATGCAAATGCCGGTTGCCCCGGCGGCGGAGGTAGATGAAAACCAGCTTGCCGCGTTACGTGCGCGCACCGATCGTTTGCTGACGACGTTGAATGTCGCTGACGACCAAAAAATGGTGGAGTGGCTACAGCAGCGGTTGGGTCTGTTAGCGCAGCGAGACACGGCAATGTTGCACCGATTGCTGCACGATATCGAAAAAAAGCTGGCAGAGTAAACGTCTGTCATAAATTTTTATTATGGTTAAATATTCCACGATATGGATTGCAGGCGGCCCGATCCGGGCAGAAATAAAATCTCAAACAGTGAGACCTGACAGGGTCGGGAAAGGCGCTTAAATCAGAAATTCGTTGACTTAGCGGCACGTATGCTTTAACCAATATAGGTAGACAGCACAGACAGATAATAATGACAGAGTACACAACATCCATGAAACGCATCAGCATCACCACCATTACCACAACCATCATCATTACCACAGGTAACGGTGCGGGCTGACGCGTACAGGAAAGAAAGAAAAAAGCCCGCACCTGAACAGTGCGGGCTTTTTTTTCGGCTAAAGATTACGAGGTAACAACCATGCGAGTGTTGAAGTTCGGCGGTACATCAGTGGCAAATGCAGAACGATTTCTGCGTGTTGCCGACATCCTGGAGAGCAATGCCAGGCAGGGGCAGGTGGCGACGGTACTCTCTGCCCCGGCTAAAATTACCAACCACCTGGTGGCGATGATTGAAAAAACCATCGGGGGTCAGGATGCACTGGTGAACATCAGCGACGCAGAGCAGATCTTTGCTAACCTGCTGCAGGGCCTGGCGGATGCCCAACCTGGTTTTCCGCATGCCCAGCTGAAAGCTTTTGTTGAACAAGAGTTTGCCCAGATTAAACACGTCTTGCATGGTATCAGCCTCTTGGGGCAGTGCCCGGACAGCATTAACGCGGCGCTGATCTGCCGCGGTGAAAAACTCTCCATCGCCATCATGGCGGGTCTGCTGGAAGCGCGTGGCCATAACGTCACGGTGATCGATCCTGTCGAAAAACTGCTCGCTGTTGGCCACTACCTCGAATCTACCGTAGATATTGCCGAATCTACCCGTCGCATTGCGGCAGGCAAAATTCCTGCTGACCATATGATCCTGATGGCGGGCTTCACCGCCGGGAATGAAAAAGGGGAGCTGGTGGTGTTGGGCCGTAACGGCTCCGACTACTCTGCCGCCGTGCTGGCCGCCTGTCTGCGCGCCGACTGCTGCGAAATCTGGACCGACGTCGATGGCGTGTATACCTGCGACCCGCGTCAGGTGCCGGATGCGCGCCTGCTGAAGTCGATGTCTTATCAGGAAGCGATGGAGCTCTCCTACTTCGGCGCTAAAGTCCTGCACCCTCGCACTATTGCCCCTATCGCCCAGTTCCAGATCCCCTGCCTGATTAAAAATACCGGCAATCCGCAGGCGCCAGGCACGCTGATTGGTGCCAGCAATGACGACGATGGCCTGCCGGTTAAAGGCATCTCCAATCTCAACAACATGGCGATGTTCAACGTCTCCGGCCCGGGCATGAAAGGCATGGTGGGGATGGCGGCACGCGTGTTCGCCGCCATGTCACGCAACGGTATTTCGGTGGTGTTGATCACTCAGTCCTCCTCCGAATACAGCATCAGCTTCTGCGTTCCGCAGGTGGACTGCCTGCGTGCCCGCCGGGCGCTGGAAGAAGAGTTCTATCTCGAGCTGAAAGAAGAGCTGCTGGAGCCGATGGCTATCCAGGAGCATCTGGCGATCATCTCCGTGGTCGGGGACGGCATGCGCACGCTGCGCGGCATCTCGGCGAAATTCTTTGCGGCACTGGCGCGGGCGAACATCAATATTGTCGCCATCGCCCAGGGCTCGTCAGAGCGCTCCATCTCCGTGGTGGTAAATAACGACGACGCCACCACTGGCGTGCGCGTCACCCATCAGATGTTGTTCAACACCGATCAGGTGATTGAAGTGTTCCTGATTGGCGTCGGCGGCGTGGGTGGGGCGTTGCTGGAGCAGCTCAAGCGTCAGCAGGAGTGGCTCAAGAAGAAGCATATCGATCTGCGCGTCTGCGGTATTGCGAACTCAAAAGCGCTGCTGACCAACGTTCACGGGCTGAGCCTGGAGAACTGGCAGGCAGAACTGGCGGAGGCGAAAGAGCCGTTTAATCTCGGCCGCCTGATCCGTCTGGTGAAAGAGTACCATCTGCTGAACCCGGTGATTGTCGACTGTACGTCGCACCAGGCGGTAGCCGATCAGTATGCCGACTTCCTGCGCGAAGGTTTCCATGTGGTCACGCCGAACAAAAAGGCCAACACCTCGTCGATGGATTACTACCATCAGATGCGCCACGCGGCGGCGAAATCCCGCCGTAAGTTCCTTTACGACACCAACGTTGGCGCCGGGCTGCCGGTTATCGAAAACCTGCAAAACCTGCTCAATGCCGGGGATGAACTGCAGCGTTTCTCCGGCATCCTGTCGGGCTCCCTCTCTTTTATCTTCGGCAAGCTGGACGAAGGCATGAGCCTGTCGGAAGCGACCAACGTAGCACGCGAGCTGGGCTACACCGAGCCCGATCCGCGTGACGACCTCTCCGGCACCGACGTGGCGCGTAAGCTGCTGATCCTGGCCCGCGAAACGGGCCGGGAGCTGGAACTGTCGGATATCGTGATCGAACCGGTGCTGCCGGAAAGTTTTGACGACTCCGGGGATGTGGCGACCTTTATGTCCCGGCTGCCGCAGCTGGACGATGCCTTCGCGGCCCGGGTCGCAAAAGCCCGTGATGAAGGGAAGGTATTGCGCTATGTTGGCAACATTGAAGAAGACGGCGTCTGCCGGGTGAAGATGGCGGCGGTAGACGGTAACGATCCGCTGTACAAAGTGAAAAATGGCGAAAACGCCCTCGCGTTTTACAGCCACTATTATCAGCCACTGCCGTTGGTCCTTCGCGGCTATGGCGCAGGGAATGATGTGACGGCGGCGGGCGTGTTTGCCGATCTGCTGCGTACCCTGTCATGGAAGTTAGGAGTTTAACATGGTCAAAGTTTATGCCCCGGCTTCCAGCGCCAATATGAGCGTTGGGTTTGATGTGCTGGGCGCGGCGGTGACGCCGGTGGATGGTTCATCGCTGGGGGATACGGTTACGGTAGAGGCCGCGGACAGCTTCAGTCTGAGCAACGTCGGGCGTTTCGCCAGCAAGTTGCCGACCGATCCGCGTGAGAATATCGTTTATCAGTGCTGGGAGCGTTTTTGTCAGGAGATCGGCAAAAACGTGCCGGTCGCCATGACCCTCGAAAAAAGCATGCCGATCGGTTCCGGGCTGGGCTCCAGCGCCTGTTCGGTGGTGGCCGCGCTGGTGGCGATGAACGAACATTGCGGCAAACCGCTGAATAACACCCGCCTGCTGGCCTTGATGGGCGAGCTGGAAGGGCGCATCTCCGGCAGTATTCATTACGATAACGTCGCCCCCTGTTTCCTGGGCGGCATGCAGCTGATGATCGAAGAGAACGGCATCATCAGCCAGCAGGTGCCAGGCTTTGATGAGTGGCTGTGGGTGCTGGCCTATCCGGGCATCAAAGTGTCGACCGCGGAAGCGCGCGCCATCCTGCCGGCGCAGTACCGCCGTCAGGACTGCATTGCGCACGGTCGTCATCTGGCGGGCTTTATTCATGCCTGTTATACCCGTCAGCCGCTTCTGGCGGCAAAACTGATGAAAGATGTTATTGCCGAGCCATACCGCACCAGACTGCTGCCGGGCTTCAACGAAGCGCGCAGCGCGGCGTTGGATATCGGCGCCCTGGCCTGCGGCATTTCCGGTTCCGGTCCGACCCTGTTTGCCCTGTGCGACAAACCGGATACGGCGCAGCGGGTCGCAGAATGGCTGGGGAAAAATTACCTGCAAAATCAGGAAGGCTTTGTTCATATTTGCCGTCTGGATACGGCCGGCGCACGAGTACTGGGATAAACGATGAAACTCTATAATCTTAAAGATCATAACGAGCAGGTTAGCTTTGCACAGGCCGTCACGCAGGGGCTGGGTAAAAACCAGGGGCTGTTCTTCCCGCACGATCTGCCGGAATTTGGTCTGACCGAAATCGACGAGATGCTGAAACAGGATTTCGTCACCCGTAGCACTAAAATTCTCTCCGCCTTTATCGGGGATGAGATCCCGCAGGAGCTGCTGGAAGAGCGCGTCCGCGCGGCCTTTGCGTTCCCTGCGCCGGTAAGCCAGGTTGAGCCGGACGTGGGCTGCCTGGAGCTGTTCCATGGCCCGACGCTGGCATTTAAAGATTTCGGCGGCCGCTTTATGGCGCAGATGCTGACTCACATCAGCGGCGATAAGCCGGTCACCATCCTGACCGCCACCTCCGGCGATACCGGTGCGGCAGTGGCGCACGCCTTCTATGGCCTGAAAAACGTGCGCGTGGTGATCCTCTATCCGCAGGGCAAAATCAGCCCGCTGCAGGAAAAACTGTTCTGCACCCTCGGGGGCAACATTGAAACTGTCGCCATCGACGGGGACTTCGATGCCTGCCAGGCGCTGGTTAAGCAGGCCTTCGACGACGAAGAGCTGAAGGTCGCGCTGGGTCTGAACTCCGCCAACTCGATCAACATCAGCCGTCTGCTGGCGCAGATTTGCTACTACTTCGAAGCGGTAGCCCAGCTGCCGCAGGAAGCGCGCAACCAGCTGGTGATCTCGGTGCCGAGCGGTAACTTTGGCGATCTCACCGCTGGCCTGCTGGCGAAGTCTTTGGGCCTGCCGGTGAAACGCTTTATCGCCGCTACCAACGCCAACGACACGGTGCCGCGTTTCCTGAAAGAGGGCAAGTGGACGCCAAACACCACGCAGGCCACCCTGTCCAACGCCATGGATGTGTCACAGCCTAACAACTGGCCACGTGTGGAAGAGCTGTTCCGCCGTAAAATCTGGCGTCTCAATGAGCTGGGTTATGCTGCGGTGACCGACGACACCACCAGAGAGACCATGCGCGAGCTGAAGCAGGTGGGTTACACCTCCGAACCGCATGCGGCGGTGGCGTACCGCGCCCTGCGCGATCAACTGAACCCGGGCGAGTACGGCCTGTTCCTCGGCACCGCGCATCCGGCGAAGTTTAAAGAGAGTGTGGACGAGATCCTCGGTGAATCGCTGCCGCTGCCGAAAGAGCTGGCCGAGCGTGCCGATCTGCCGCTGCTGTCCCACAGCCTGCCAGCCGATTTTGCCGAGCTGCGTAAGTTGATGATGACCCGCGGGTAAACAAAAGCACCATACCGTAGGCCGGGTAAGGCGAAGCCGCCACCCGGCTTTTTTATGGAGAAAATAAGGAGAAAAATAGCAGGGAAAAAGTAGGAATTCCCAATAAATGCGGTCACTTACAGAATAGGATTGCAGAGAATAACATCCTCCACGCCCCTCACGTAATCTCCTTACATCGGCCCACATCGGGCAAGAATAATAAGGAGTAACCTATGTCTAAACTGAAACCTGCACTTATCGCACTTTCGCTGATGCTGGTGGCTCCGATGGCGGTTCAGGCCGCTGAAATCACCCTGGTACCGGCGGTTAAACTGCAGATTGGCGATCGGGATAATCGGGGTCACCATTGGGATGGCGGCCGCTGGCGTGACAATGACTGGTGGAAGTCCCACTACGAGTGGCGCGACAATCGCTGGCGTCCGCATGGCGAGCATCACGATAATCGCCACAACGATCGTCATGACGATCACCGTCATGGACCGGACTGGAAGCACCATTAAACTCACCCCGCCAACCGGCGGGGTTTTGCGTTACTGCTCGTGGCGTTTAAACACCAGCTCACCTTTCCCTGACGCTTCCTCGTCAAAGACATAGCCTTCGCTGTCGAATGCCGTCAGCTGCTCTGGCTTCGTCAGACGGTTTTCAATGATGTAGCGGCTCATCAGCCCGCGCGCTTTTTTGGCGTAAAAGCTGATCACTTTGAACTTGCCGTTCTTCTCGTCGAGGAACACCGGCTTGATGATTTCCGCATCCAGCTTTTTCGGTTTGACCGATTTGTAGTACTCATCCGACGCCAGGTTGATCAGGATATTGTCACCCTGCGCCTTCAGCGCATCGTTCAGCGTGTCGGTGATGGTCTCGCCCCAGAACTGATACAGATCTTTGCCTTTTGCATTCTCCAGGCGAATGCCCATCTCCAGACGATAAGGTTGCATCAGATCCAGCGGGCGCAGCACGCCATACAGCCCGGAGAGCATGCGTAAATGCTGCTGGGCAAAATCAAAGTCAGCTTCGCTGAACGTTTCTGCCTGCAGGCCGGTATAGACGTCGCCTTTAAAGGCCAGAATCGCCTGACGGGCATTGGATGGCGTGAAATCCGGCTGCCAGTCGTGAAAGCGTGTGGCATTAAGATCCGCCAGCTTGTCGCTGATGCTCATCAGGCTGGCAATTTGCGGCGCTGAAAGCTTGCGCGCCTCGCGGATCAGCTGTTGCGAATGATCCAGCAGTTCAGGCTGGGTATAACGCTCGGTGGCGAGTGGGCTCTGGTAGTCGAGCGTTTTAGCAGGTGAAATCAGAATCAGCATATCCAGTCCTTGCAGGAGATTTGGTGCGATTTTAACAAAAAAACCGCCTCGATTGATCGATGGCTGTTATTGACGCGGCAAATCGTCCCAGGCGCCGGGCGCCAGTTGCGCTGCAATCTCGGGATAACGTGAGGCATCAAAAACCGGCTGGACCCCCAGCTTTCGCTGGCGCAGATAATCCCGGGCGATTACGTTGATCACCGGAGAGAGCAGCAGGATCGCCGTCAGATTAGTGATCGCCATCAGCGCCATAACGATATCCGCCAGCTGCCAGACCACTGGCAGGCTTAACAGGGAGCCGAGCAGCACCATCAGCACCACGCCGCCCCGTAGCAGCCAGCGGGATTTCCGGGCATCGGGATGCAAAAAAATCAGATTGTTTTCGGCATAGATGTAGTTCACCACGATGGAGCTGAAGGCGAACAATACGATGATAAAGGCCACGAAATCAGCGCCCCAGCCTCCGGTCAGATTGATCAGTGCCTGCTGCACCAGCTGCACGCCGTCGGTATTAGCCGGTAGATCCACCGGGCCTGCCAGCAGCACGATCATCGCGCTGGCGGTGCAGATGATGATGGTATCAACGAAGACGCCAATCATCTGCACGATGCCTTGCGAGGCCGGGTGAGGGGGCCAGGAGGCAGCAGCCGCGGCGGCATTGGGGGTTGACCCCATGCCCGCTTCGTTGGAAAACATACCGCGCTGAAAACCGGCCGTCAGGGCCTGGCTCAGGGTATAACCCAGCGCACCGGCGGCGGCTTCGCGCCAGCCAAAGGCGCTTTTTACGATCAGGGTGAAGACCGCAGGGAGCTGGTCGGCATGCCAGGCGCAGACCACCATGCTGGCGATCACCCACAGCAGCGCCATCACCGGCACCATCCACTGCATCAACCGGGCGACGCCTTTGATGCCGGTGATGATCACCACTAAGGTGAACAGGGCCATCACGCCGCCGGTGATGATTTCCGGGAGGCCGAAGGCGAAACGCAGCGCGTGGGCAACCGAGTGGGCCTGAACGGTATTAAAGATCAGGCCGTAGGCGATGAGTAAGAAGAGAGAAAACAGCACGCCCATCCAGCGCATGCCAAGGCCGCGGGCCATATACCAGGCCGGGCCGCCGCGAAACTGCCCCTGCTTATCCGCTTCCTTATACAGCTGGGCCAGCGAGCATTCGGCAAAGGAGGTCGCCATGCCGATGATAGCGGTCATCCACATCCAGAAGATGGCCCCCGGGCCACCCGCCGAAATCGCCAGCGCCACCCCGGCTAAATTACCGCTGCCAACCCGCGCCGCCAGGCTGGTGCAGAGCGCCTGAAACGAGGTTAAACCTCCCGGCTGGGGGCTAAGGCTGTTTTTCAGATTAGTGCGCAGTTGGGGAATGGCGCGAAACTGAATAAAACCGCAGCGAAAAGTGAACCAGATCCCTGCCGCAAACAGCAGGTAAATCATCACCGAACCCCACAAAATTTCATTAATAAACGACAGATAATCAGGCATTAACGTCCCTCTTGTTGATGCCAAAGTGCATAGGTAATCGCTACTAATGAGTGAGCAAACAGGTAATTAGCAGTCCGGAGTTTTGCCAAGTTTATCACAGTATCTTTCAGCGCATTGTCTGCGGTTGCGCTGACCTTCCGTCGTGTTATCATCAGGGCAGACCGGTTACATCCCCCTAACAAGTAAACCTGTCATTTTTCCGTTTCTGGCATCCCGCTGGTAACGCGAATTATCCAGGGCAAGTTAAAGAGAAACACTATCATGACGGATAAATTAACCTCCCTTCGTCAGTTCACGACTGTTGTCGCTGACACCGGAGATATCGCGGCAATGAAGTTGTACCAGCCGCAGGATGCCACAACGAACCCTTCTCTGATTCTGAACGCCGCACAGATCCCTGAATACCGCAAACTGATCGACGACGCCGTTGCCTGGGCGAAAAGCCAGAGCAGCTCCCGCGATCAGCAGGTTGTCGATGCGACGGATAAACTGGCTGTTAACATTGGTCTGGAAATTCTGAAGCTGGTTCCGGGCCGTATCTCGACTGAAGTCGATGCGCGTCTGTCCTACGACACCGAAGCGTCTATCGCCAAAGCCAAACGCCTGATCAAACTGTACAACGATGCTGGCATCAGCAACGACCGTATCCTGATCAAACTGGCCTCCACCTGGCAGGGCATCCGCGCTGCAGAACAGCTGGAAAAAGAAGGCATCAACTGTAACCTGACCCTGCTGTTCTCCTTTGCTCAGGCGCGTGCCTGTGCAGAAGCGGGCGTGTTCCTGATCTCTCCATTCGTGGGCCGTATTCTGGACTGGTACAAATCCAATACCGACAAGAAAGAGTACGCGGCGTCTGAAGATCCGGGCGTGGTTTCCGTTACCGAGATTTACGAGTACTACAAACAGCACGGCTATGAAACCGTGGTGATGGGTGCAAGCTTCCGTAACGTTGGCGAAATTCTGGAACTGGCTGGCTGTGACCGCCTGACCATCGCCCCTGCGCTGCTGAAAGAGCTGGCAGAAAGCGAAGGCGCGATCGAGCGTAAGCTGAGCTTCAGCGGCGAAGTTAAAGCCCGTCCTGAGCGCATCACTGAGTCCGAGTTCCTGTGGCAGCACAACCAGGATCCAATGGCGGTAGACAAACTGGCGGACGGTATCCGTAAGTTTGCTATCGACCAGGAAAAACTGGAAAAAATGATCGGCGAACTGCTGTAATCATTCCTGCGTGACCGGGCTTCCGGTCACGCTACTTCTCTTGTTCCCTGTCTGAATCCCCCTGCTGCGTGTATCATTCCCTCAATCTGTATTGTTTGAATGGAATAGATATGAATACCTTACGCATTGGCTTAGTTTCCGTCTCAGATCGCGCCTCCAGCGGTGTCTATGAAGATAAAGGCATCCCCGCGCTGGAAGCCTGGCTGGCTTCTGCCCTGACCACCCCTTTTGAAGTGCAAACCCGCTTGATCCCGGATGAACAGGCGATCATCGAACAAACCTTATGTGAGCTGGTTGATGAAATGAGCTGCCACCTGGTGCTGACCACGGGCGGAACAGGGCCGGCGCGTCGCGACGTGACGCCGGATGCGACCCTCGCCATCGCCGATCGTGAAATGCCGGGTTTTGGTGAACAGATGCGCCAGATCAGCCTGCACTTTGTGCCGACGGCGATCCTCTCCCGTCAGGTAGGCGTAATTCGCAAGCAGGCGCTGATCCTCAATTTGCCGGGCCAGCCGAAGTCGATTAAAGAGACGCTGGAAGGGGTGAAAGAGGCCGACGGCAAGGTGGTGGTGTCAGGTATCTTCGCAAGTGTACCTTATTGTGTACAGCTGCTTGAAGGGCCTTATGTGGAAACCGACCCGCAGGTAGTAGCAGCTTTTCGCCCGAAAAGCGCGAGACGTGAAACAATCTCCTGAAATTAACAATAATGTGACATAAGCTGTAACGGCAGTAGCGTGCTAATTGATTTACGGTATAGTAATTTTTTCTTTACGATCGCTGTAAATATAACTCAACAATTCAGCCCATAATGGTTCGCTATGTCACATTACAACCGGCCTCTCAATCGTCAGGATTATAAGACTCTCACCCTGGCCGCACTCGGCGGTGCGCTGGAGTTTTATGACTTCATCATCTTCGTCTTTTTCGCGGCGGTCGTCGGGGCGCTATTCTTCCCGGCAGACATTCCCGAATGGCTGCGTCAGGTACAGACCTTTGGCATTTTTGCCGCCGGGTATCTGGCGCGCCCGCTGGGTGGCATCATCATGGCTCACTTCGGCGATCTGGTGGGACGCAAAAAGATGTTCACCCTCAGCATCCTGCTGATGGCCGTTCCAACCCTCGCGATCGGCTTGCTGCCGACCTATGCCTCGATGGGAATTATTGCCCCGGTATTGCTGCTGCTGATGCGCATCCTGCAGGGGGCGGCGATTGGCGGTGAAGTCCCTGGTGCCTGGGTGTTTGTGGCGGAACATGTGCCGGCCCGGCGGATCGGCATTGCCTGCGGTACGCTGACCGCAGGGCTGACGGTCGGCATTCTGCTGGGCTCCGTGGTGGCGACCCTGGTGAACACCAGCATAACTCAACAGGCAGTGCTCGACTGGGGCTGGCGTATTCCGTTCCTGCTGGGCGGTGCCTTTGGTCTGGTGGCGATGTATCTGCGTCGCTGGCTGCAGGAGACCCCGGTCTTCCTTGAGATGCAGCAACGCAAGGCGCTGGCGCAGGAGCTGCCGGTCAAAGCGGTAGTGGTGCGCCATAAAAAAGCGGTAGTGGTGTCGATGCTGCTCACCTGGCTGCTGTCGGCCGGGATTGTGGTAGTGATCCTGATGTCGCCGGTCTGGCTGCAAAAACAGTACGGCTTTGCCCCAGCGGTAACGCTGCAGGCCAATAGCATCGCGACCATCATGCTCTGCTTTGGCTGCCTGATTGCCGGGCTGGTGGTGGATCGTATCGGTTCCAGCCTGACCTTTATCATCGGTAGCCTACTGCTGGCTGCATCAAGCTGGGCGTTCTATCACCTGGTGGGCAGCCATCCGGAACAGCTGTTCCTGCTGTACGGCGTGGTCGGGTTGTGCGTCGGGGTGGTGGGCGCCGTGCCTTACGTCATGGTCCGCGCCTTCCCGCCGGAAGTACGCTTCACCGGGATCTCCTTCTCGTATAACGTCTCCTACGCCATCTTCGGCGGGCTGACGCCGATTGCCGTTACCCTGCTGATGGGGGTGTCGCCAATGGCACCGGCCTGGTACGTGCTGGCGCTCTCGCTGATGGGGCTGGCGTTAGGCCTCTGGCTGCGCCAGAAGCCCGTAGAAGTACCGGTCCTCGCCGGTTAATGAGAAGGCCGGGCAATGTGCCCGGCCTTTTCGCTAATGCGACGAAGTAAAGCTGAGGATGATGTTGTCATCCGGAATGTGGGTAAAGTTTTTGATAATGGCGTGGTAGTCCGCCAGCGGATCCACATCCTTAAACAGCGTCGGGTAGAAGATTTTGCTCAGCGTCTCAATAGCGACGATGTTATACGGGTTGTTATAGAAGTGGTGATAAAGCGCCCCGGTGTGGCCTTGCGCGACGGCCGGAATGCTGGCGACCCCCTGACGCGTCAGCAGGGCGTTAAAGGCTGCGCTGACATCATGTGCCGGGACGTTATAGCCAAACGGGATAATCGCCGTGCCTTTACCCGGACGTTTTGAGCCGGTCATCAGGTAGTAATCCGGGTTCAGGGAGATAATCTTCTCTACCGCGATATTTCCGCTTGCACCCGGCAGCAGCTGCGAGCCGATGTTGGTTCCGCCAGCGGCCTCTACCAGCCCGCCCCAGCCGTTGCGCGCATGGGTGAAGCAGCAGCCGTTATCCAGCCCGCCGACACCGGCAATCGGTTCGATAAAGACCAGCGGTTTTTTGCTAACGGTGGCCAGACGCTGGTGGATCCTGTCCAGACGCTGCTGATAGAAATCGATATAGGCCTGCGCGCGCTCGGTCTGCCCCATCACCTTACCCAGCAGGGCAATACTCGGCAGAGTATTCTCCACCGGGTGCAGTTCATAATCCACGAAGATAACCGGAATATGCAGGGCTTCCAGCTGCGCCAGCACGCCGGTCTGCACCAGCGACGGCTTAGCGCGCAGCTGGGCAATCATCAGGTCGGGCTGGCGGGAGATCACCGTTTCGAGATCGACATTCCCCTGGTCAGAAAACTTCATGTCGAGGATCTTCTCCGCTTCCGGCCATTTACGCTTCAGTACGTTCCAGGTTTCGGTGTCCTGCTTCTTCGGCAGGTTGTTCCACGCCACTACTCTGGAGAAGGGGTTATCGCGCTCCAGCAGGGCCAGGGCAAAGATGTCGCGTCCGTCCTGGAGAATGATGCGCTGCGGTTCATGTTCAACCGTGACCGTGCGGTTATCCAGGTCTTTCACCGTCAACGGCCAGCTCTCTGCCTGGGCGAGTAAGGGTGAAAGTAACAGTGCCAGGCCGCCCGCGGCGGCAATGAGTTTTTTCAGCGTCATGTCTTTCCCGTCTTCTTCTTATGGTGTTAACCCGTCGACCACCACATGCGGCAGCCCACGGGAACAGTATTCAACCCGACCATCCACGCCGTACACCGTCGCCAGGTTGGCAGGGGTGACAACCTCACCCGGCAGGCCGCTGGCGATAAGCTCGCCGCCTTTCAGCATCAGGGCAAAGTTCGCATGGCGCAGAGCTATGTTGATGTCGTGGATCACCACGACGGTGACGATATTGCGCAGCCGCGTTTCGCGGGCGACGATATCCATCACATGGAACTGGTAGTTGAGGTCGAGGGCGCTTAAGGGTTCATCCAGCAACAGCAGATCCGGCTCGCGAATGAGAGACTGGGCAAGCCCGATCAGCTGTTTTTGCCCGCCGGAGAGCTGGTCGAGAAAGCTCATCGCCAGATGGGCGACGCCCAGTTTATCGAGGATGGAATACGCTTCCTGTTCGACATTGAGACCAGAAGGACTGCCGCTGGCCCGACGGGCAACAATCACCGATTCGAGCGCATGTAGATGCACCCCCTGGGGCAGGGATTGCGGCAGATAAACCACCTTCTGCGCGCGCTTCGCCGCGGGCAGGGTCATCAGATCTTCGCCGTTGAGCTGCAACTCTCCCTGAGCGGGGTTCAGGTCAGCCAGGGCGCGCAGCAGGGTGGACTTGCCCGAGCCGTTTGGCCCCAGCAGGGCGGTGATCTGCCCGCGCGGGAGCAGCGGGGTGTTCAGACCACTGATGATTTTTTTCTTGCGATAGCCGGTGTGCAGATCGCGGATGCGCAGGCCGTCGGTCATACGTTCCCCCGGTTGCGAATAATGATGCTGAGGAAGAACGGCACGCCCACCAGCGAGGTGACAATGCCCACGGGAATAATGACGCCGGGAACGATGTTCTTGGAAAATACCGACGCCAGCGAGAGCACCAGCGCGCCAATCAGCATGCTGCCGGGCAGATAAAACCGGTGATCCTCGCCAAACATCATGCGGGAGATGTGCGGCGCCACCAGACCGATAAAGCCGACCGGGCCGACAAAGGCAACCGTCAGGGCCGAGATGATACTGATGCGCAACAGCGTGGTCAGACGCAGCTTTTTCACGTTGATGCCAAAGCTGACGGCACGATCTTCCCCCAGACGCAGCGCCGTCAGTTTCCAGGCGTTTTTCAGCGACAGCGGCACGATAATCAGCAGCGCGACGGCCAGAATGGCGAGCTTATCCCACGAGGCTCTTGCCAGGCTGCCCATCGTCCAGAAGACCAGCCCCTGCAGGGTATCTTCGCTGGCAACAAACTGCAGAATGGAAATCAGCGCGTTAAAGGTAAAGACCAGGGCGATACCAAACAGCACCACGCCGGAGGTCGCCACGCGGGTCCAGCGGCTGATGCCATCCAGAATAAAGCAGGCCAGCAGCGCAAAGATAAAAGCGTTCGCCGGAATGAACCACTTATCGGCAATACCGGGAATACCTAAACCGAGCACAATGGCCAGTGCGGCACCAAAAGAGGCGGCAGACGACACGCCCAGCGTAAACGGGCTGGCGAGCGGGTTATTAAGGATGGTTTGCATCTCAGCCCCCGCCAGCCCCAGCGCCATGCCAACGGCGACGGCCATTAACGCGAACGGCAGGCGCAGATCCCAGACGATTACCCGTGTCCCGGCATCGGCCGCGGCGGAGTTGACTAAGGTGTGCCAGAGGGTAGAAACGGAGATGCCTGACGGGCCGAGCGTGAAGTCGAGGATCAGAGAGCAAATAATAAAGAAGAACAGCACCCCTGCCAGGGCAAAGCGCCGGACGAGAACCTTACGGTAATGTGACGCGATAATGGATTCGCCAGTTTGATCGCTGGCGGCAAGGCTGGAATTCATCAGTTAACCTTATGCAACACAACAGAATTATTTCATCCCCTTGGGTTCCTGTTCGGCACTGCATGATATCCATATCCGGGATGCGCCGGGTCACACTATTCGCAATGATAATGCTTATCAATTGAATAAGGTGATTATGCGCATTTTGTTTACTAACCGTTTCTGATGTGGTCGAAAAATGACCGTGTTGAAAAGAGGGCTGCGGCAGGGGAGGCGATTTCGTGCCCGCAGGGCGGGCACGAAGGGGGATCAGTGTTTTTCACCAATCGGCAGAACGGTGCGGCCGAACTGCTCGTTCAGCACTTCGCCCATCGCCAGGTAAATGGCGCTGGCGCCGCAGACCAGGCCAATCCAGCCGGCTACGTGAATAATGGACTCGCCGTTATCCACCAGGTGACCGACACACAGCAGAGCGAACAGCACGGTCAGGCTCAGGAACACGAACTGCAGCGCACGGTTACCTACCAGGGTGCCAAAGAACATGAACAGCGTGAACACGCCCCACAGGCCCAGGTAGACACCCAGGAACTGTGGGTTCGCCGCTTCGGTCAGACCCATTTTCGGCATCAGCAGAATGGCGACCAGGGTCAGCCAGAACGAGCCGTAAGAGGTGAATGCGGTTAAACCGAAGGTATTGCCTTTCTTATATTCCAGCAGGCCCGCGAAGATCTGTGCGATACCGCCGTAAAAAATGCCCATCGCCAGGATAATGCCGTCCATCGGGAACATCCCGATATTGTGCAGGTTCAGCAGAATGGTGGTCATGCCGAAACCCATCAGGCCCAGCGGAGCCGGATTAGCCAACTTAGTGTTGCCCATAAGTCCTCAAAAAAAATCATCATTAATATGGTGAAATGGTGAATCCCACGCCAATTCTCCCTGGCGGGGCGCGGCATCATAATGGGCGGCATCAGCGCCGTCTATGATCTAATCAGGGTGAAATTAAAAATTTTTTTATCCTTCCCCCTTGATGGATGCCGTTGCGACCCCATCTTGTAGTCAACCGCAGTGTGTGGACCTGAAAAAATTCAAATCTGGACAGTTGAAAAAGCACCTTCTGCCCTTATTACAGGTACACAACCACATGTTGACTGAATTTTTAGTGGAGACGTTTAGATGGGTAAAATTATTGGTATCGACCTGGGTACTACCAACTCTTGTGTAGCGATTATGGATGGCACCACTGCACGTGTGCTGGAGAACGCCGAGGGCGATCGCACCACGCCTTCTATCATTGCTTATACCCAGGATGGTGAAACTCTGGTTGGTCAGCCGGCTAAACGTCAGGCAGTGACAAACCCGCAAAACACCCTGTTTGCGATCAAACGCCTGATTGGCCGTCGCTTCCAGGACGAAGAAGTGCAGCGTGATGAAGCCATCATGCCGTACAAAATCATCGGCGCTGAGAACGGCGACGCATGGATTGATGTTAAAGGTCAGAAAATGGCACCGCCGCAGATCTCTGCTGAAGTGCTGAAGAAAATGAAGAAAACGGCTGAAGATTACCTGGGCGAACCGGTAACTGAAGCGGTTATCACCGTACCGGCATACTTCAACGATGCTCAGCGTCAGGCAACCAAAGACGCGGGCCGTATCGCGGGTCTGGAAGTCAAACGTATCATCAACGAACCAACCGCAGCGGCACTGGCCTACGGTCTGGATAAAGAAGTCGGCAACCGTACTATCGCGGTATATGACCTCGGTGGTGGTACTTTCGATATCTCTATTATCGAAATCGACGAAGTTGACGGCGAAAAAACCTTCGAAGTTCTGGCGACCAACGGTGATACCCACCTGGGTGGTGAAGACTTCGACAGCCGTATGATCAACTACCTCGTTGACGAGTTTAAGAAAGATCAGGGCATCGACCTGCGTAACGATCCGCTGGCCATGCAGCGCCTGAAAGAAGCCGCAGAAAAAGCGAAGATTGAGCTCTCTTCTGCGCAGCAGACCGACGTGAACCTGCCGTACATCACTGCAGACGCGACCGGTCCAAAACACATGAACATCAAAGTGACTCGCGCGAAACTGGAAAGCCTGGTTGAAGACCTGGTTAACCGTTCCATTGAGCCACTGAAAGTTGCTCTGCAGGATGCGGGTCTGTCCGTCTCCGAAATCCAGGACGTTATCCTGGTGGGTGGTCAAACCCGTATGCCAATGGTTCAGAAGAAAGTGGCTGAATTCTTTGGTAAAGAGCCGCGTAAAGACGTTAACCCGGACGAAGCCGTTGCTATCGGTGCTGCCGTTCAGGGTGGCGTTCTGACTGGTGAAGTTAAAGACGTACTGCTGCTGGACGTTACCCCGCTGTCTCTGGGTATCGAAACCATGGGCGGTGTGATGACGGCGCTGATCGCCAAAAACACCACCATCCCGACCAAGCACAGCCAGGTGTTCTCTACCGCTGAAGACAACCAGTCTGCGGTAACCATCCATGTGCTGCAGGGTGAGCGTAAACGTGCCGCAGATAACAAAGATCTGGGTCAGTTTAACCTCGATGGTATCAGCCCGGCGCCGCGCGGTATGCCACAGATCGAAGTCACCTTCGACATCGATGCTGACGGTATCCTGCACGTTTCCGCGAAGGACAAAAACAGCGGTAAAGAGCAGAAGATCACTATCAAGGCCTCTTCCGGTCTGAACGAAGAAGAGATCCAGAAGATGGTTCGCGAAGCGGAAGCTAACGCCGAGTCTGACCGTAAGTTCGAAGAACTGGTTCAGACCCGCAACCAGGGTGACCATCTGCTGCACAGCACCCGTAAGCAGGTTGAAGAAGCCGGCGACAAACTGCCAGCTGACGACAAAACTGCTATCGAGTCTGCACTGAGCGCGCTGGAAGCGTCCCTGAAAGGCGAAGACAAAGCCGATATCGAAGCAAAAATGCAGGCGCTGGCTCAGGTTTCCGAGAAGCTGATGGAGATCGCGCAGCAGCAACACGCACAGCAGCAGGCTGGCGCGGGTGCTGACGCTTCAGCAAACAACGCGAAAGATGACGATGTTGTCGACGCAGAGTTTGAAGAAGTGAAAGACAAAAAATAATCGCCCTTTGAACGGGTAATACACTGGCACGGGCGAAGAGGTTTCCTCTCCGCCCGTGCACGCATGTTAGGGGCAGATAAAACAAGATGGCTAAGCAAGACTATTACGAGATTTTAGGCGTTTCCAAAACAGCGGAAGAGCGTGAAATCAAAAAGGCGTATAAGCGCCTGGCCATGAAATTTCACCCGGACCGCAACCAGGGTGACAAAGAGGCCGAAGCCAAATTTAAAGAGATCAAAGAAGCCTACGAAATCCTGACCGATGCCCAGAAACGTGCGGCCTACGATCAGTATGGCCACGCTGCGTTTGAACAGGGCGGCATGGGCGGCGGCGGCGGATTTGGTGGCGGTGGCGCAGATTTCAGCGATATCTTTGGTGACGTCTTTGGCGACATCTTCGGCGGCGGCCGCGGTCGTCAGCGTGCAGCCCGTGGCGCAGACCTGCGCTACAACATGGAGCTGACGCTGGAAGAGGCCGTACGCGGTGTAACGAAAGAGATCCGCATTCCCACCCTGGAAGAGTGTGACATTTGCCACGGCAGCGGCGCGAAAGTGGGTACCAAACCGCAGACCTGTCCAACCTGTCACGGTTCTGGTCAGGTACAGATGCGTCAGGGCTTCTTTGCAGTGCAGCAGAGCTGTCCGCACTGTCAGGGCCGCGGTACGCTGATCAAGGATCCGTGCAACAAATGCCACGGTCACGGTCGCGTTGAGAAGAGCAAAACCCTGTCCGTTAAAATTCCGGCAGGCGTGGATACTGGCGATCGTATTCGTCTGTCTGGCGAAGGCGAAGCGGGTGAGCATGGCGCACCGGCAGGCGATCTGTACGTTCAGGTGCAGGTGAAGCAGCACGCGATTTTCGAACGTGAAGGCAACAACCTGTACTGCGAAGTGCCGATCAACTTTGCGATGGCGGCGATGGGCGGTGAAATCGAAGTGCCAACTCTCGACGGTCGCGTAAACCTGAAAGTGCCTGGTGAAACCCAGACCGGTAAGCTGTTCCGCATGCGTGGTAAAGGCGTGAAATCGGTCCGTGGCGGCGCACAGGGCGACCTGCTGTGTCGCGTGGTGGTCGAAACCCCGGTTGGCCTGAATGAGAAACAGAAGCAGCTGCTGCGAGAATTGCAGGAGAGCTTTGGCGGCCCAACGGGTGAGAACAACAGCCCGCGCTCCAAAAGCTTCTTTGATGGCGTGAAAAAATTCTTTGACGATTTGACTCGCTAATCCATTAGCTGGCGTTCATCTCAAAAAAGCCCGGAAGCGATTCCGGGCTTTTTTATTTGTGGGTATTGCTCGGTAAAACTGAATTTATACTCAATATTAATCTGTTTTTGCCGAGTTTTTAGGCTTGGTATTATGGTTTTATCGAGGTATTGTGGTAAAAGAGAGAGCTTAAGTGAAATTATTACACCGTTTCTTTAGCAGTGAAGCGTCCGGCGGCATCATCCTGATTATCGCTGCCGCCGCCGCGATGGTGCTGGCCAACCTGGGTATCACCCATGAGTTCTACCATGCGTTTCTGGAAACGCCCGTAGAGCTGAAGGTCGGGGCGCTTGAAATTAATAAGAACATGCTACTGTGGATCAACGATGCACTTATGGCGGTGTTCTTCCTGCTGGTGGGGCTTGAGGTGAAACGCGAGCTGATAGTGGGCTCGCTTGCCAGCCGCCAGCGTGCGGCGTTTCCGGTCATTGCCGCGCTGGGTGGAATGGTCGTTCCGGCGCTGCTCTTCCTGGCGTTTACCTGGCAGGATCCGGTGGCGCGCCACGGCTGGGCAATCCCGGCGGCAACGGATATCGCCTTTGCCCTTGGGGTACTGGCACTACTGGGAAGCCGCGTTCCGGCAGCGCTGAAAATCTTCCTGATGGCGCTGGCTATCATTGACGATCTTGGCGCTATTGTAATTATCGCGCTGTTCTACACCAGTGAACTGTCGATACTGTCGCTGAGCGTTGCTGCAGGCGCTATTGCAGTGCTGGCGCTGCTGAACCTGTTCAACGTACGCCGTATCGGCATTTACGTGCTGGTGGGGATGGTGCTGTGGACTGCGGTACTGAAATCGGGCGTGCATGCCACGCTGGCAGGGGTGATCGTCGGCTTCTTCGTACCGCTTAAACCGCAAAATGGCAAATCACCTGCCAGCCAGCTGGAGCATGTGCTTCATCCGTGGGTGGCCTTTATGATCCTGCCGCTGTTTGCTTTTGCTAACGCGGGTGTTTCCCTTAGCGGGGTGACGCTGGACGGGCTGACGTCAGTGCTTCCGCTGGGCATCATTGCCGGGTTGTTTATCGGTAAGCCGTTAGGTATCAGCCTGTTCTGTTGGCTGGCGCTGAAACTGAAGCTGGCATCATTGCCGCACGGCACCACCTTCAGGCAGATAACGGCCGTGGGCGTGCTGTGCGGAATTGGATTTACCATGTCGATCTTTATCTCGACGCTGGCATTTGGTACGCATGCGCCTGAGCTTATCGTCTGGGCAAAACTCGGCATTCTCATCGGGTCATTACTGGCTGCGGTGACGGGTTATACCTTGCTGAAGGTAAAATTGTCCGGACAGGTCGTCCAGGCATAACAGGAAAGCGGGGGAAGGGGAGCCTTCTCCCGATTTACGATCAGGGAGTGAATTCGCGATGTCTCATTTGAATTACAACCATCTTTACTACTTCTGGCATGTCTACAAGCAGGGCTCAGTTGTCGGCGCTGCAGAGGCGCTCTACCTGACGCCGCAGACGATTACCGGGCAGATCAAAGCCCTGGAAGAGCGCCTGCAGGGGAAGTTATTCAAGCGTAAGGGACGCGGAATCGAACCCAGCGAGCTCGGCGAACTGGTATTTCGCTACGCTGACAAAATGTTCACCCTGAGCCAGGAGATGCTCGATATCGTCAACTACCGCAAGGAGTCCAATCTGCTCTTTGACGTTGGTGTCGCGGATGCGCTGTCAAAACGGCTGGTCAGCGGCGTGCTGGACGCGGCGGTGGTTGAAGATGAGCAAATCCACCTGCGCTGCTTTGAATCCACTCACGAGATGCTGCTCGAGCAGCTGAGCCAGCATAAACTGGATATGATTATCTCCGACTGCCCGATCGACTCCACCCAGCAGGAGGGGCTGTTCTCAGTGAAGATTGGCGAGTGTGGGGTGAGCTTCTGGTGCATCAACCCGCCGCCGGAAAAACCCTTTCCCGCCTGTCTGGAAGAGCGCCGTCTGCTGGTGCCGGGCAGACGCTCCATGCTCGGCCGCAAGCTGCTGAACTGGTTTAACTCCCAGGGGCTGAAGGTAGAGATTCTGGGTGAATTTGATGATGCGGCGCTGATGAAGGCCTTTGGCGAAGCGCACAACGCGATCTTCGTTGCCCCGACGCTTTACGCGCAGGATCTCTATTCGGACATCGGGATTACGGAGATTGGCAGGGTGGATAACGTGATGGAGGAGTATCACGCGATATTTGCGGAAAGAATGATTCAGCATCCGGCGGTGCAGCGTATCTGTAACCGTGACTACTCGGCGCTGTTTACGCCACCGGCAATCTGAAGGCATAAAAAAACCCGCGTTAAGCGGGTTCTTTAAACAAGCAACAACAAGTGGCGATTAAGCCAGTTTGCTGATCTGCGCGGTCAGGTTTGCTTTATGACGCGCTGCTTTGTTTTTGTGGATCAGACCTTTAGCAGCCTGACGGTCCACGATTGGTTGCATTTCGTTAAATGCGTTCTGCGCTGCAGCTTTGTCGCCAGCTTCGATTGCTGCGTATACTTTCTTGATGAAAGTACGCATCATAGAGCGACGGCTTGCGTTGTGCTTACGAGCCTTTTCAGACTGAACGGCACGTTTCTTAGCTGATTTGATATTAGCCAAGTCCAACTCCCAAATATGATCTATGTGGACAATTCAAAGGCCGAGGAATATGCCCTCTTTGCCTTCTTTTGTCAATGGATTTGTGCAAATAAGCGCCGTTAATAAGCGACGCTAAGTTACGTAGTGATGGCGCAGGATTCTACCAGCTTGTCTCTCCTGAATACAGCTTTTCGATACAAAAATCCTCATCTGCAGCCAGATTTTTTCGCTGTGAAAGGCAACCCTGATGAAATCATTACGGCTTTCTGTTTTGCGTGAACAATCGCCGGTTAACCTTAACCGCTGTACAAGGTATACTTTGGCGATTTTCACTGTTTTGAGCCAGTCATGAAGCTGATACGCGGCATACATAATCTCAGTCAGGCCCCACACGGGTGTGTGCTGACTATTGGTAATTTCGACGGCGTGCATCGTGGGCATCAGGTGCTGTTGCAGGGGTTACGTGAAGAGGGGCGGGCACGAGGTCTGCCGGTAGTAGTCATGATTTTTGAGCCGCAGCCGCTGGAGCTTTTTGCCAGCGAGAAGGCGCCTGCGCGCCTGACCCGTCTGCGTGAAAAGTTACGTTACCTGGCGCAGTGCGGCGTGGACTACGTCCTGTGCGTCCGTTTTGATCGGCGCTTCGCCGCCCTGACGGCACAAAATTTTGTCAGCGACCTGTTAGTGGATCGCCTAGGCGTGCGCTTTCTGGCGGTGGGAGATGATTTCCGCTTTGGCGCTGGTCGTCAGGGGGATTTCTTGCTATTACAGAAGGCTGGCCTGGAGTATGGCTTTGACGTCACCAGCACCCAGACCTTCTGCGAAGGCGGCGTACGCATCAGCAGCACGGCAGTACGCCAGGCACTGGCTGACGACGATCTGGATACCGCCGCAACCCTGCTCGGTCGCCCGTTCTCTATTTCCGGGCGCGTCGTGCATGGCGATGAACTGGGTCGCACCATTGGTTTCCCGACGGCGAACTTACCGCTGCGTCGTCAGGTTTCCCCGGTAAAAGGGGTCTTTGCGGTAGAAGTGACGGGGCTGGGCGATAAGCCCCTGCCCGGCGTTGCCAATATTGGTACCCGTCCGACAGTGGCTGGCGTACGCCAGCAGCTCGAAGTGCATTTGCTGGACGTTGTAATGGACCTTTATGGTCGCCATATAGATGTAATCCTGCGTAAAAAAATACGCAATGAGCAGCGATTCGCCTCGCTTGATGAGCTAAAAGCGCAAATCGCGAGAGATGAGTTAACAGCCCGCGAAATTTTTGGGCTATCAAACCCGGCTTAATGCCTGAGATATAAATACGGAACCGAGAATCTGATGAGTGACTATAAATCAACCCTGAATTTGCCGGAAACAGGGTTCCCGATGCGCGGCGATCTCGCCAAGCGTGAACCGGGAATGCTGGCGCGTTGGACCGATGATGACCTGTACGGCATCATCCGTGCAGCCAAAAAAGGGAAAAAAACCTTCATCCTGCATGATGGCCCTCCTTATGCGAATGGCAGCATTCATATTGGTCACTCTGTAAACAAGATTCTGAAAGACATTATCGTGAAGTCCAAAGGCCTCACGGGCTTTGACTCGCCTTACGTTCCAGGCTGGGACTGCCACGGTCTGCCGATCGAGCTGAAAGTGGAGCAAGAGTTCGGCAAGCCGGGCGAGAAGTTCACCGCCGCCGAATTCCGCGCCAAATGCCGCGAATACGCAGCTACCCAGGTTGACGGCCAGCGTGAAGACTTTATCCGTCTGGGCGTGCTGGGCGACTGGTCACACCCGTACCTGACCATGGACTTCAAAACCGAAGCCAACATCATCCGTGCGCTGGGCAAAATCATCGGCAACGGCCACCTGCATAAAGGCGCCAAGCCGGTGCACTGGTGCGTGGATTGCCGTTCGGCGCTGGCTGAGGCGGAAGTCGAGTATTACGACAAAACCTCTCCATCCATCGACGTGGCCTTTGAAGGCGTCGATCAGGATGCGCTGCAGGGCAAATTTGGTCTGCCGGGCGTAGAAGGCCCAATCTCGCTGGTCATCTGGACTACCACCCCGTGGACCCTGCCTGCCAACCGTGCGATCTCCCTTTCTGCGGAGTTCGACTATGCGCTGGTACAGGTTGAAGGTCGCGCGCTGATCCTCGCGAAAGACCTGGTGGAGAGCGTGCTGAAACGCGCGAACATCACCGAATACCGTATTCTCGGTACCGTTAAAGGTGCTGAGCTGGAACATCTGCGCTTTAAGCACCCGTTCCTCGATTTCGATGTGCCAGCGATCCTGGGCGAACACGTTACCCTGGAAGCGGGTACCGGTGCGGTGCATACCGCCGGTGGTCATGGCCCGGACGACTACAGCATCAGCCTCAAATACGGTCTGGAGATCGCCAACCCGGTTGGCCCGGACGGCGCGTATCTGCCAGGCACATATCCGACGCTGGACGGCATCAACGTCTTCAAAGCCAACGACATCATCGTCAACATGCTGCGCGACAATGGTTCGCTGCTGCACGTTGAAAAAATGCAGCACAGCTATCCGTGCTGCTGGCGTCACAAGTCGCCGATCATCTTCCGTGCGACCCCGCAGTGGTTTGTCAGCATGGATCAGAAAGGCCTGCGCGCGCAGTCGCTTTCCGAGATCAAAGGCGTGCAGTGGATCCCGGACTGGGGCCAGGCGCGTATCGAATCCATGGTTGCCAACCGTCCTGACTGGTGTATCTCCCGTCAGCGTACCTGGGGCGTACCGATGTCTCTGTTCGTGCATAAAGAGACGCAGGAGCTGCACCCGAACACCCTGGAACTGATGGAAGAAGTGGCGAAGCGCGTCGAAGTTGACGGCATTCAGGCGTGGTGGGATCTCGACTCCCGGGACATCCTCGGCGCTGACGCGGACAACTACGAGAAAGTGCCGGATACTCTGGACGTCTGGTTTGACTCCGGTTCTACCCACTCTTCTGTGGTTGACGTGCGTCCGGAATTTGCCGGTCACGCTGCCGACATGTATCTGGAAGGGTCTGACCAACACCGTGGCTGGTTCATGTCATCCCTGATGATCTCCACCGCCATGAAGGGCAAGGCACCTTATCGTCAGGTACTGACTCACGGCTTCACCGTGGATGGTCAGGGCCGCAAGATGTCCAAATCTATCGGTAACACCGTTTCTCCTCAGGATGTGATGAACAAACTGGGCGCTGATATTCTGCGTCTGTGGGTGGCATCAACTGACTACACCGGCGAAATGGCGGTGTCCGATGAGATCCTGAAACGTGCTGCCGACAGCTATCGTCGTATCCGTAACACCGCGCGCTTCCTGCTGGCGAACCTGAATGGGTTCGATCCGGCAAAAGATATGGTGAAACCGGAAGAGATGGTGGTGCTGGATCGCTGGGCAGTAGGCTGCGCGCAAGCGGCGCAGGAAGATATCCTGAAAGCCTACGAGTCTTACGACTTCCACGAAGTGGTGCAGCGCCTGATGCGCTTCTGCTCCATCGAGATGGGCTCGTTCTATCTCGACATCATTAAAGACCGTCAGTACACCGCCAAAGCGGACAGCGTGGCGCGTCGCAGCTGCCAGACCGCACTGTTCCACATCGCGGAAGCGCTGGTGCGCTGGATGGCACCGATCATGTCCTTCACTGCGGATGAGATCTGGGGCTACCTGCCAGGCGATCGTGAGAAGTATGTCTTCACCGGCGAGTGGTACCAGGGCCTGTTTGGCCTGGCAGAGACCGAAGCCATGAACGACAGCTTCTGGGACGAGCTGCTGAAAGTGCGCGGCGAAGTGAACAAGGTGATCGAGCAGGCGCGTGCCGACAAGAAAGTGGGCGGCTCTCTGGAAGCGGCAGTAACCCTGTACGCAGAACCTGAGCTGGCGGCGAAACTGACGGCGCTGGGCGATGAATTGCGATTTGTCCTGTTGACCTCCGGTGCGAATGTTGCGGATTATGCCGACGCGAGCGCTGATGCCCAGCAGAGCGAACTGCTCAAAGGGCTGAAGGTGGCGCTGGTGAAAGCCGATGGTGAGAAATGTCCGCGTTGCTGGCATTACACCACTGATGTCGGCAAGGTGGCGGAACACGCAGAGATCTGCGGACGCTGTGTCAGCAACGTCGCCGGTGATGGCGAAAAACGTAAGTTTGCCTGATGAGTAAATCACTCTCTTCAACAGGGCTGCGCTGGCTGTGGCTGGTAGTAGTCGTGCTGATTATTGATCTGGGCAGCAAGTACCTGATCCTCCAGAACTTTGCTCTGGGGGATACGATGCCGCTGTTCCCGTCACTTAATCTGCATTATGCGCGCAACTATGGCGCGGCGTTTAGCTTCCTGGCTGACAGCGGCGGCTGGCAGCGCTGGTTCTTCGCGGGTATCGCTCTCGGTATCTGCGTGGTTCTGGCGGTGCTGATGTACCGCAGCAAAGCCACGCAGAAGCTGAATAACATCGCCTACGCGCTGATCATTGGCGGCGCGCTGGGTAACCTGTTCGACCGTCTGTGGCATGGCTTTGTGGTCGATATGATCGACTTCTATGTCGGCAGCTGGCACTTCGCCACCTTTAACCTGGCCGATACGGCGATCTGTATCGGTGCGGCGATGATTGTGCTGGAAGGCTTCCTGCCTAAACCCGCAGCGAAAGAGCAGGCGTAATTGTCAATGCCGGGTGGCGCTACGCTTACCCGGCCTACCGAATATGCCGATCCTGTAGGCCGGGTAAGCGAAGCGCCACCCGGCAAACAGGCGAGACAACATTAAAGAGCAATGTGTATGTCTAAATCCGTACAGAGCAACAGCGCGATGCTGGTTCACTTCACGCTGAAACTGGATGATGGCTCCACCGCAGAGTCCACCCGCAACAACGGCAAACCGGCGCTGTTTCGTCTTGGCGATACCTCTCTGTCGGAAGGTCTTGAGCAACAGCTGCTGGGCCTGAAAGAGGGTGAGAAAAAAGCCTTCACTCTGGAGCCGGATGCCGCGTTTGGTGTGCCGTCCCCGGACCTGATCCAGTACTTCTCGCGCCGTGAGTTTATGGATGCGGGCGAACCGGAAATCGGGGCAATCATGCTCTTTACCGCTATGGATGGCAGCGAAATGCCTGGCGTGATCCGTGAGATCAACGGCGACTCCATTACCGTCGATTTCAACCACCCGCTCGCCGGGCGTACCGTCCATTTTGATGTTGAAGTGCTGGAAATTGACCCGGTACTGGAGGATGTGAATGCAGATCCTGTTGGCTAACCCGCGCGGTTTCTGTGCCGGAGTAGACCGCGCTATCAGCATTGTTGAAAACGCGCTGGAGCTTTACGGCGCGCCGATTTATGTCCGTCACGAAGTGGTGCATAACCGCTATGTGGTGGATAGCCTGCGTACCCGCGGGGCGATCTTTATTGAGCAGATCGACGAAGTGCCGGATGGCGCAATCCTGATCTTCTCCGCCCACGGCGTCTCCCAGGCGGTACGTAACGAAGCGAAAAATCGCGATCTGACCGTGTTTGATGCCACCTGCCCGCTGGTCACCAAAGTGCATATGGAAGTGGCACGCGCCAGCCGTCGCGGTGAAGAGTCGATCCTGATTGGTCACGCCGGTCACCCCGAAGTGGAAGGCACCATGGGCCAGTACAGCAACCCGGAAGGGGGCATGTACCTGGTCGAGTCTCCGGACGATGTGCTGACGCTGAACGTCAAAAACGAAGCGAAGCTGTCGTTTATGACCCAGACCACGCTCTCGGTGGATGACACCTCTGATGTTATCGATGCCCTGCGTCAGCGCTTCCCGAAAATCGTTGGTCCGCGCAAGGACGACATCTGCTACGCCACCACTAACCGTCAGGAAGCGGTCCGCGCCCTGGCGGAGCAGGCGGACGTGGTGCTGGTCGTCGGCTCGAAAAACTCCTCGAACTCCAACCGTCTGGCCGAACTGGCGCAGCGGATGGGCAAAGCCGCATTCCTGATTGACGATGCGACCGATATTCAGGAAGCCTGGGTCAAGAATGCTGCATGTGTTGGCGTGACGGCGGGCGCGTCTGCCCCGGATATTCTGGTACAGAACGTGATTGCCCGTCTGCAGGAGCTGGGTGGCGGAGAAGCCATCCCGCTGGCGGGGCGCGAAGAGAATATCGTCTTCGAAGTCCCGAAAGAGCTGCGAATTGACGCCCGCGAAGTTAAGTAAGCTTTTAAAAATGCCAGTCACTGAATGACTGGCATTTTTTCATTCAGGTAGTCGATCATCGCCCGCATCCTGGCTGGCATATGTTTATTGCGCGTCCACAGCAGCCAGAGATCGCCCGTATAGCTACTGATAAACTCCCACTCCGGCAGTACCTGCACAATCTCCCCACTTTCCAGCGCATCACGCGCCGTGAACAGCGGTAAACTCCCGATTCCCAGGCTGCGCTTTACCGCATCCAGCCTCACGCCCGTGTGGTTAGCGGCGTAACGTCCGTGGGTCTGTACCGTTTCCGTTTTCCCGTTCAAAGCAAACTTCCAGCGTGAATCGGCTGGGGTTTCACCGAGCGAGATACAGCTGTGTTCCCGAAGATCGTGCGGATGCTGGGGCGTGCCCATGCGACAAAGGTACTCTGGCGTGGCGCAGATAACATGGGTGACCGGCATCAGCGGTTTACCGTACAGGCCAGGGGAGGGGGTAGTAGTGATCCGTAACGCCAGATCGACGCCATCGTCGATCAAATCCATATAACGATCTTCCAGACGCAGACAGACATCTATTTGCGGATAGCGCTCAAGGAATGCCGGGATTAAAGGATGGATCACAAAACGTCCCACGGCTTTCGGCACGCTCATGGTGAGCTTTCCCTGCGCAACGGTCTGCAGGCTGCTGCCAGAATCCATCGCCTGCTGTGCCGCGTCCAGCATATCCAGCGCATGTTCATAAACCGATTTTCCGGTCACGGTAAGGGCCAGCTTGCGCGTGGTGCGGTGCAGCAATTTGCATCCCATCTCTTTTTCAAGACGTGAAACACAGCGGCTGATCGCGGAGGGCGTTGCGCCAGTCAGACGAGCTGCGGTTGAAAAGTTACCCTGCTCTACGATGATGACGAAAGTGGCGAGATCGGGAAGCAGGGCAGGTTTCATTTGTGCATACCAGGCAAGAGTGCAATGTGTGAGTGGCCGATTATCGATATTTAAGTGACGAATATACTGTCAGGCTACAGAGGAGAGCAACCATGACAGAACGACTTTATTACTCAAGTGACGCGACAGCAGGCCGGGCACAGGTGATCCGTTGCAGTGAAGAGCCTGATGGCCGTTACGCCATTGAGCTCAATCAGACCTTTTTCCATCCGCAGGGGGGTGGGCAGCCCGCGGATTGGGGAACGCTCGACGGGATGGCGGTAGAAGCAGTCTTCCTGCGCGGAGAGCAGGTGGTCCACATCGTGTCCGGCGCGCTTGCGCCAGGTGAGGTGGAGATGCAGGTCGATGAAGAGGTGAGAGAACGTCACTCCCGCTGGCACAGCGCAGGCCATTTGATTGGTTATGCCGGCGAGCAGTTTGGCTGGAAGCCGGTAAAAGCCCACCACTGGCCCGGTGAAGGGCGGATTACCTTTATGCCCGGTGAAAGTGTGGCTCCCCTGCCTGATGCAAGCGCTCTGATGGTCATGATTGACGGCTGGAAAGCCGACAACCTGCTTCGCCATACCGAAATTGAAGCGGGCAGACGCAAGGTCCGCTTTGGCGATCTCCCGGCATACCTGTGCGGAGGAACGCACGTTAAACAGCTGGCGGATATTGGGATGGTGCAGATCCTCGGGCTGAAGATGAAAAAGGGGCAGCTGGTGGTAACCTATGCGCTCGACTAACAGGATGGTGATTAACCCGCAAAACGCATCATCCTGCCGCCTGCGCTGGTGGTGCGTGAATCGTGCGGTTTTCGCTGACGATCATGTCTTTCACTGATATCTCTCCCTGTTTATCATTAAATTCTAATTATCGGCGTTTTCAGTGGCAGCCTTTGTCAGGGCTGGTTAATCTGAAAACGGTTTACATCATTTTAACGTAAGAGAATAACTATGCATGATGCAGAGATCCGTGTCGCCATAGCGGGCGCGGGCGGACGTATGGGCCGTCAGCTTATTCAGGCGGCACTACAGATGGATGGCGTGGCACTTGGCGCGGCGCTGGAGCGCGAAGGTTCATCGCTTCTGGGCGCTGACGCAGGTGAGCTAGCGGGCGCAGCGAAGACGGGCGTCACCGTCCAGAGCAGCCTCGAGGCGGTTAAAGATGACTTTGATGTGTTTATCGATTTTACCCGTCCTGAAGGCACGCTCCACCACCTGGCGTTTTGCCGTCAGCATGGTAAAGGCATGGTTATCGGCACTACCGGTTTCGATGATGCAGGCAAGCAGGCTATTCAGGATGCGGCCAAAGAGATTGCGATCGTCTTTGCAGCGAACTTTAGCGTCGGCGTGAACGTGATGCTCAAGCTGCTGGAGAAGGCGGCGAAGGTGATGGGGGATTACACCGACATCGAAATCATCGAAGCGCATCACCGTTATAAAGTCGATGCCCCGTCCGGCACTGCGCTGGCGATGGGCGAGGCGATTGCTCAGGCGATGGACAAAGATCTGAAAGAGTGTGCGGTCTACACCCGGGAAGGTCATACCGGCGAACGCGTCCCTGGCACCATTGGTTTTGCCACCGTGCGTGCGGGCGATATCGTGGGTGAACATACCGCAATGTTTGCTGATATCGGCGAGCGTGTTGAAATTACCCATAAAGCGTCCAGTCGTATGACTTTTGCAAATGGGGCTGTTCGTTCTGCAATTTGGTTGAAAGGCAAAAAAGATGGTCTTTTTGACATGCGTGACGTGCTCGATCTTAACAATTTATAATCAAGTTTACCCTTCGTGATGTGGTTATTGCAGTCATAATTAGTTGATTGCAGAGGGCAATAATTTATTGCCCTTTAATTTTATCCTGTTTTAAGTCTTTTTTAATTTGAAGTGCTTATAAATATAAGTTATCTCCATTATTTCTGTTTCAAAATTGTGAATTTTGACCAAATGGTCCACTTTTTGAGGCTGGTAAGGCCGGGTTAACAATAAAAATGACCCGCAAGCGTTTTCTTACGTGATTTAGTTGATCTTTTTGCCCATTAACAACCTTCCTGACCATCAGTGCCGCAAAAACTACAAATAAAAGCCGCTTTTTAAGTTGACTTTCCCCTGCCAAATCTCCAGAATGCCGCCGTTTGCCGAAAATCCACTGGCAGCAGATTTGCATTGCTTCACACTATGGTTGTGCATTAATATGCAAATAAAGTGAGTGAATATTCTCTGGAGGGTGTTTTGATTAAGTCAGCGCTATTGGTTCTGGAAGACGGAACCCAGTTTATCGGTCGGGCCATTGGGGCAACAGGTTCGGCGGTTGGGGAAGTCGTTTTCAATACTTCAATGACCGGTTATCAAGAAATCCTCACTGATCCTTCCTATTCCCGCCAAATCGTTACTCTAACTTATCCCCATATCGGTAATGTCGGCACTAACGCCGCTGATGAAGAGTCCTCCCAGGTACATGCACAAGGTCTGATTATTCGCGACCTGCCGCTGATTGCCAGCAACTACCGCAACACCGAAGACCTCTCGTCCTACCTGAAACGCCATAACATCGTGGCGATTGCCGATATCGATACCCGTAAGCTGACGCGTCTGCTGCGTGAAAAAGGTGCCCAGAACGGCTGCATCATCGCTGGCGATAACCTGGATGCGGCGCTGGCGCAGGAAAAAGCCAAAGCCTTCCCGGGGCTGAACGGCATGGACCTGGCTAAAGAAGTGACCACCACTGAGGCCTACAGCTGGACTCAGGGTAGCTGGACGCTGGCAGGTGAACTGCCGGAAGCCAAAAAAGAAGAGGAGCTGCCGTTCCATGTGGTGGCTTACGATTACGGCGCCAAGCGCAACATCCTGCGCATGCTGGTGGATCGCGGCTGCCGTCTGACCGTTGTGCCGGCAAAGACCCCGGCAGACGACGTGCTGAAGATGAATCCGGACGGGATCTTCCTCTCCAACGGCCCGGGTGACCCGGCCCCGTGCGACTACGCCATCGACGCAATTAAGACCTTCCTCGAAACCGACATTCCGGTATTCGGTATCTGCCTCGGCCATCAGTTGCTGGCGCTGGCGAGCGGTGCCAAAACCGTGAAGATGAAGTTCGGTCACCACGGTGGTAACCACCCGGTGAAAGATATCGACAACAACACGGTGATGATTACTGCGCAGAACCACGGTTTTGCGGTGGACGAAGCTTCCATGCCGGCCACCCTGCGTGTGACCCATAAATCACTGTTCGATGGCACCCTGCAGGGCATCCATCGCACCGACAAACCGGCGTTCAGCTTCCAGGGACACCCGGAAGCGAGCCCAGGCCCACACGATGCCGCGCCGCTGTTCGATCACTTTATCGAACTTATCGAGCAATACCGTAAGACCGCTAAATAATCAGGAGCCGAGAAGACCATGCCAAAACGTACAGACATAAAAAGCATCCTGATCCTTGGCGCTGGCCCGATTGTCATCGGCCAGGCCTGCGAATTCGACTACTCCGGCGCCCAGGCGTGTAAAGCCCTGCGCGAAGAGGGTTACCGCGTTATCCTGGTGAACTCCAACCCGGCGACCATCATGACCGACCCGGAAATGGCCGATGCGACCTACATCGAGCCGATTCACTGGGAAGTGGTACGTAAAATTATCGAAAAAGAGCGCCCGGATGCGGTGCTGCCGACCATGGGCGGCCAGACGGCGCTGAACTGCGCGCTGGAGCTGGAGCGTCAGGGTGTGCTGGCCGAGTTCGGCGTGACCATGATTGGCGCGACTGCCGACGCGATTGATAAAGCCGAAGATCGCCGCCGTTTCGACGTGGCGATGAAGAAAATCGGTCTCGACACTGCGCGCTCTGGTATTGCTCATAATATGGAAGAAGCGCTGGCGGTTGCCGCTGACGTGGGTTATCCGTGCATCATTCGTCCGTCCTTCACCATGGGCGGCACCGGCGGCGGTATCGCCTATAACCGTGAAGAGTTCGAAGAGATTTGCGAGCGCGGTCTGGATCTCTCCCCAACCAAAGAGCTGCTGATTGATGAGTCGCTGATTGGCTGGAAAGAGTACGAGATGGAAGTGGTGCGTGATAAAAACGACAACTGCATCATCGTCTGCTCTATTGAAAACTTCGACGCCATGGGCATCCACACCGGGGACTCCATCACCGTGGCGCCAGCCCAGACCCTGACCGACAAAGAGTATCAAATCATGCGTAACGCCTCGATGGCGGTACTGCGTGAGATTGGCGTCGAAACCGGCGGCTCTAACGTTCAGTTCTCGGTTAACCCGAAGAATGGTCGTCTGATTGTTATCGAGATGAACCCGCGCGTATCCCGCTCCTCTGCGCTGGCATCGAAAGCGACCGGCTTCCCGATTGCTAAAGTGGCGGCGAAACTGGCGGTGGGTTATACCCTCGACGAGCTGATGAACGACATCACCGGCGGCCGTACCCCGGCGTCGTTTGAACCCTCTATCGACTACGTTGTGACCAAAATCCCTCGCTTCAACTTCGAGAAATTTGCCGGTGCCAACGACCGTCTGACCACTCAGATGAAGTCCGTCGGTGAAGTGATGGCGATTGGCCGCACTCAGCAGGAATCCCTGCAGAAAGCCCTGCGTGGCCTGGAAGTGGGCGCCACCGGTTTCGACCCGAAAGTGAGCCTGGACGACCCGGAAGCGCTGACCAAAATCCGTCGCGAGCTGAAAGACGCCGGTGCCGAGCGTATCTGGTACATCGCCGACGCCTTCCGTGCCGGTCTCTCCGTCGATGGCGTCTTCAACCTGACCAACATCGACCGCTGGTTCCTGGTGCAGATTGAAGAGCTGGTGCGTCTGGAAGAGAAAGTCGCGGATCTGGGCATCAACGGCCTCGACGCTGACTTCCTGCGCATGCTGAAGCGTAAAGGCTTTGCCGATGCGCGTCTGGCTAAACTGGCGGGCGTACGCGAAGCGGAAATCCGCAAGCTGCGTGACCAGTACAATCTGCACCCGGTCTACAAACGCGTGGACACCTGCGCGGCAGAATTTGCCACCGACACCGCGTACATGTACTCCACCTATGAAGATGAGTGCGAAGCGAACCCGTCCGTTGACCGCGACAAAATCATGGTGCTGGGCGGTGGTCCAAACCGTATCGGCCAGGGCATCGAGTTCGACTACTGCTGCGTACACGCCTCACTGGCGCTGCGCGAAGACGGTTACGAGACCATCATGGTCAACTGTAACCCGGAAACCGTTTCTACCGACTACGACACCTCTGACCGCCTCTACTTCGAGCCGGTAACGCTGGAAGACGTGCTGGAAATCGTCCGCATCGAGAAGCCAAAAGGCGTTATCGTGCAGTACGGCGGCCAGACGCCGCTGAAGCTGGCCCGTGACCTCGAAGCCGCAGGCGTACCGGTTATCGGTACCAGCCCGGACGCGATTGACCGTGCGGAAGACCGCGAGCGTTTCCAGAAGGCGGTTGACCGTCTGAAGCTGAAACAACCGGCTAACGCCACCGTGACAGCCATTGAGCAGGCGGTTGAGAAAGCCAAAGAGATCACCTATCCGCTGGTGGTGCGTCCATCCTACGTACTGGGCGGCCGCGCGATGGAAATCGTCTACGACGAAGCCGACCTGCGTCGTTACTTCCAGACCGCAGTGAGCGTCTCCAACGATGCGCCAGTGCTGCTGGACCGCTTCCTGGATGACGCGGTGGAAGTGGACGTAGATGCCATCTGCGACGGTGAAATGGTGCTGATTGGCGGCATCATGGAGCACATCGAGCAGGCAGGCGTTCACTCCGGCGACTCCGCCTGTTCTCTGCCAGCCTATACGCTGAGCAAAGAGATTCAGGACGTGATGCGCGACCAGGTGCAGAAGCTGGCCTTCGAGCTGCAGGTGCGCGGTCTGATGAACGTGCAGTTTGCGGTGAAAGACAACGAAGTCTACCTGATTGAAGTTAACCCGCGTGCGGCGCGTACCGTACCGTTCGTCTCCAAAGCGACCGGCGTACCGCTGGCGAAAGTGGCGGCGCGTGTGATGGCGGGCCAGACCCTGGCACAGCAGGGCGTGACCAAAGAGATCATCCCACCGTACTACTCGGTGAAAGAGGTGGTGCTGCCGTTCAACAAATTCCCGGGCGTTGACCCGCTGTTAGGGCCAGAAATGCGCTCTACCGGGGAAGTGATGGGCGTGGGCCGCACCTTCGCAGAAGCATTCGCTAAAGCGCAGCTGGGCAGCAACTCCACCATGAAGAAGCAGGGCCGTGCGCTGCTCTCCGTGCGTGAAGGGGACAAAGAGCGCGTGGTTGACCTGGCCGCCAAGTTGCTGAAACAGGGCTTTGAGCTGGATGCAACCCACGGTACCGCGATTGTGCTGGGCGAAGCCGGTATCAACCCGCGTCTGGTGAACAAGGTGCATGAAGGTCGTCCGCACATTCAGGACCGTATCAAGAATGGCGAATATACCTACATCATCAACACCACCGAAGGGCGTCAGGCGATTGAAGACTCCAAGCTGATTCGCCGCAGCGCGCTGCAGTACAAAGTGCACTACGACACCACCCTGAACGGCGGTTTCGCGACAGCCATGGCGCTGAACGCGGATGCTACCGAGAAGGTGATTTCAGTGCAGGAAATGCACGCGCAGATTAACAAGTAATACGCAGGTTATCGTAGGCCCGGGAAGCGAAAGTGCCCCGGGCAGACGGCGGGTGGCGCTTCGCTTACCCGCCCTACGATGGCTGCCTTCCTCTTCAGAACCTTCTGCTTTTCCATCTCCCATCAGTCAGTTAGCCTAAAATTATCAGGTCGATAATTAAATCCAACTGAAAAGCAGGGAGAACACCATGCGAACTAAACTTCTGATGACCTCAATTTTTGCTGCCGCAGCACTGTTCACCGTTGCTGGTTGTTCATCTAATCAGGCGGTGAAAACCACTGACGGTAAAACTATCGTCACCGACGGTAAGCCGCAGGTAGATGACGATACGGGAATGATGTCTATTGATAATGCCGAAACCGGTCAGACGGAACAGATTAACCGCGATCAGGTTAAGTCCATGGGTGAACTGAAGAACTGATAAAAAAATGCAGTGGCCTGAGCCACTGCATCGATCGTTCCGGTAATGCGATTACCAGCGGTGGTTCAGCAGGATATGACCGCCGTAGGCATCGTAGCTGTTTTCACCCCATTCGCCGCTGGCACGCAGCGAGATCAGCGTGGTCTCGTTTAGCTTGCCGGTAACGCCCAACTCCAGCTGACCGCGGTCATCCGGGGTATCGTTGCTGAACGCTTCACCGTTAAAGGCGATATCGTTCTGCCCGGCGCCTTTCAGCCAGTTGACCGCAACATACGGCTGCCAGGCCTGGACATCTTTCTGATCGAAGTAACTGGTTTTCACCCCAACGCGACCCAGAATGCTGTCGTTATCGAGCGTGGTAATACGCACGCCGTCGGCGTCGGTATGATCATCCTGGTCCAGATAGCTGTAAACGGCCTGGATCTGCGGTTCGATTTTCCAGGTTCTTTCGCTTTCAGAGTCAACAATCCAGGCGTGACCCGCTTCCAGCGAGGCGGCAAAGCCCTGGCTGTTATAGGACTCGTCACTGCGATCGTCGCTTCTCAGCTTATTGTGATACCAGCCGAAAGAGGCCCAGCTGTCGATATAGCTGCCTTTGCGCAGCTGCTGATCTTCCTGCCAGGTAGCGTATACGCCGACGTTCACGCCATCCACTTTACCCTGCGCTGAGCGTTTGCTGCCGGTTGAGGTGGAGTCGGTTTTGGCCTGACCTGCGCCGAACATCATCCCGCTATGCAGAACGCCGGTATCCATCTTCTTGCTGATGAAATCGCTGCCGACCTGCATCACGTAATGGGTGGTGTCATAGTTGACTTTGCCGCCTGCCACATCATTTTCATGATAGCGGCCTTTGACGTACATCCAGGTGTTGAGATCGTCCTCGTTGCGCAGGGTCAGCTGATCGCGATCGTCACGTTTGTGCAGGAACATGTCCTGGGCGGCGAGGTAGTTACCTAAGTAAGCGCCAACTTCCGGGGCCAGATTGCTCATCTCTGGTGGGGTATAGCCGCCATCGTTGTTGTCATCAGGAGCGGGAACAGGATCAGGAACGACACTGTTATCATCAGGCGTCGGGACAGGGTCTGGAGCAGGGGCCGGTGCCGTTGATGCAGACTCCAGATACCAGTTGCCATCGGTGTGTTGATTCAGGCTATATTCCCACGCTCCGACCACGACCGGTCTGGAGAGTGAAAAAGCGGCATCGGAGTTACCGCCTACGCTGACGACCTGCATCCCGTTGACGGTCTGCGCGCCCATCCCGCCGATATTGCTGATACTGACACCAGACTCGCCCGCGCTGTTGCCGGTGATGGTCAGATGGTCGGTAGCAGAGCTATCATCGCCCAGCACGCTGTTCATGGCGATCAGGCTGCCGCTAATGCCGGTGTAGTCACCGTTAATGGTGAAATCGTTACCCACGCTGTCGTTCAGCCCGGCTATCTGCAACGTGCCGCTGTTGGTAACGTTGCCGTTGATGGTATTAACGGTGGATGCAGTGGATGCGCTGGTCCCCTGCACGGCATTCCAGGATGCCAGCACGCCGCCGCTGAGGATATCCACGTTGTTGTTTACGCTGCCTGCGCTGGCGAAGGTTGCGCCGTTATCAACGGTGAGGGTGGCGGTGTTGCCTGCACTACCCAGGGTTGCGCCTTCGGCGACCAGCGTAGTGCCGCTGCGCAGAAGGGTATTGCCGGTGTAGCTGTTGTTGCCGGTCAGGGTCAGGATGTTGGCATCGGTTTTTTCCACACTACCGCTGCCGGTGATATCCGAAGCGAAGGTGGAGTCGGAGCCCTGGTTAAAGATAAAGGTGCCGTTATTGGTGACGGTGCCGGTCAGGGAGCCGGTATTAACGCCGTCACCCAGCTGCAGTGTGCCGACGTTGGAAATCAGGGTGTTGCCGACGTCATTTTTTACATCGCCCGCCAGGGTCAGTTTCCCGGTATTTACTTTAATTGAGTCGCCAGTGCCGATCACATCGACATTGCCTGACAGATTCCACTCTTCACCGTCCATGGTCAATGAAGCGAAGCCGTCACCCGCATTCAGACCACGAAAATTACTGTTTTCTGAGCCCTGACCATGCAAAGTGATCGTATTACCCGTTGAGTTGGTTGAAATAACGTCACCATCAAGCTGAGAGTCACTTTCCAGCGTCAGTGAGTTGTTTTGAGTACTTTTGAAGGTAATCGCGCTTTCTGAACCCTTTATGAGACCGGAATTTATAAGCTGAAGCCGATTATTATCACTCGTAATAATGCCGTTTTGAGCACCTTCAATTGTCCCGCTATTTTCAATTTTGGTTTTACCCGCTTTTTGAAGTTCAACACCGTTCCCGGTATCGCCTTTAAAGAGCCCTGCATTATTAAGCGTAAAGCCAGCATCTGCTGAAAGCGCGGTTTTGCCTTCGATAATACCTGTACGGGTGTTAGAGACGTTAAAACTGCCTGAATTTTCGTCAATTTTAATACCGGACTCTGTACCAGTAATACTCCCGGCGTTGTTTATTTCACCGCCCATATCAATGACAGTAATGCCGTTAGCGGCAGTAGATTTAATACTGGCATTTTGCTGGTTATCCAGCTGTAGTGTTTGTCCGTCTGTTGTGATTAAAAGTCCATCGCCGGCACCAGTGATCTCTCCGTTATTAGTAACACCACGGACTGTGCTGCCAGAAATGGTAACAGAGGGGTCAGTAGTACTCGTGGAAATAGTGACGCCTGGATTGATGATGTAATCACTATCTGAAGAAAAAATTTGTGCGGTATGCGTTGAACCACTGATTGTTGTTTCTGCGGATACCATTAACGGCGTAAATACGATTAATGCTGATAAGGCGGGAAAAAGACTCTTTAATGATTTTGTCGTCTTATTTAATTGTGGAGCTTTACTTTTCATTGCCACATCCATTTTGTGTTTAAAAGAATGCGTATCTTAATGAGAAGGTAATTTTTTGTAAATAACTGATTTTTAAGGAGTAAATAGAAAGTTAAAAGTGAAATTATTCATTCTTAAATCATTCATGTATAGCGATTGTTTTTAAATAGTGGATTTATTATTATTTAATTATTTCACGATTTTTATTATTTGCACTTAATCAATCTGGATATTAAATATTATTTTAATCCGTTATGATTTGAATGAAAAAAATAAATTGCTTCGAATAGCGGTTTATCAATCGTTGCGGTTAAGCCTCGCAAGGCTGCCGACCTCTTCAAACGCCTCTCTTTCCTGTCTACACTGACTGTCACAACAAGAAAGCAGTTCATCAGGTTAATCATGATACTCATTATTTACGCGCATCCGTATCCGCAGCACTCGCATGCGAATAAGCGGATGCTTGAGCAGGTCAAGACGCTTGAGGGCGTAGAGATCCGCTCGCTCTATCAGCTCTATCCCGACTTCAATATTGATATCGCTGCCGAACAGGACGCGATTGCCAGGGCCGATTTGATCGTCTGGCAGCACCCGATGCAGTGGTACAGCACGCCCCCATTACTGAAACTGTGGATCGACAAAGTGTTCTCTCACGGCTGGGCATACGGTCATAACGGTCGGGCACTGAAGGGCAAAAGCCTGCTGTGGGCAGTCACCACCGGGGGCGGTGAAAGCCACTTTGATATCGGATCCTTCCCTGGTTTTGAGGTGCTGGCGCAGCCGCTACAGGCCACCGCGCTCTATTGCGGCCTGAACTGGCTCCCGCCGTTTGCCATGCACTGCACCTTCGTCTGTGACGATGAAACGCTGCAGGCCCAGGCCCGACACTATAAACAACGTTTACTCGACTGGCAGGAGGCGCACCATGGATAGCCATACGCTGATTCAGGCGCTGATCTATTTAGGCGCCGCGGCGCTAATTGTGCCGGTTGCGGTACGCCTCGGGCTGGGTTCCGTGCTGGGGTATCTGATCGCCGGGTGCGTGATAGGGCCGTGGGGATTCCGGCTGGTTACCGACGCCGAGTCGATTCTGCACTTTGCCGAAATCGGCGTGGTGCTGATGCTGTTTGTCATCGGCCTCGAGCTGGATCCGCGTCGTCTGTGGAAGCTGCGCGCCTCGGTATTTGGCGGTGGGGCATTGCAAATGCTGGCCTGCGGTCTGCTGTTGGGCGGGTTCTGTATCCTGCTGGGTATGGACTGGAAGGTGGCAGGGCTAATCGGCATGACGCTGGCCCTCTCTTCCACGGCCATCGCCATGCAGGCTATGAACGAACGCAACCTGACGGTGACCCAGATGGGGCGCAGCGCTTTCTCGGTGCTACTGTTCCAGGATATCGCGGCCATCCCGCTGGTGGCGATGATCCCGCTGCTGGCGGTATCCGGGGCCTCCACTACCTTCGGTGCTTTTGCCCTCTCAGCATTAAAGGTCGTCGGGGCATTAACGCTGGTGGTCCTGCTCGGGCGATACGTCAGCCGACCGCTGCTGCGCTTTGTCGCCCGTTCCGGCCTGCGGGAAGTGTTCAGCGCCGTGGCCCTGTTCCTGGTTTTCGGCTTTGGCCTGATGCTGGAAGAGGCGGGGCTCTCTATGGCGATGGGCGCGTTTCTGGCCGGCGTCCTGCTGGCGAGCTCGGAATACCGCCACGCGCTGGAAAGCGACATCGAGCCTTTCAAAGGGCTGCTGCTGGGGCTGTTTTTCATCGGCGTGGGGATGTCTGTCGACTTCGGCACCCTGGTCACTCATCCGCTGCGCATCGCGATCCTGCTGGTGGGCTTCCTGGTCATTAAAATGGCGATGCTCTGGCTGGTGGCCCGTCCGCTGAAGGTGCCCGGGAAACAGCGCCGCTGGTTTGCAGTGCTGCTGGGGCAGGGGAGTGAATTTGCATTCGTGGTATTTGGCGCGGCCAATATGGCGAACGTCCTCGATCCGGAGTGGGCCAAGGCGCTGACCCTGGCGGTGGCGCTCTCCATGGCGGTAACGCCGCTGCTGCTGGTGGTATTGACCCGTCTGGAAGCGGCCAACAGCGGCCAGGAGCGCGAGGCGGATGAAATCGACGAAGAACAGCCGCGGGTGATCATTGCCGGGTTCGGTCGCTTCGGCCAGATTACCGGTCGTTTGCTGCTCTCGAGCGGCGTGAAGATGGTCATCCTCGATCACGATCCCGACCATATTGAGACCCTGCGTAAGTTTGATATGAAGGTCTTTTACGGCGATGCCACGCGCGTGGATTTGCTGGAGTCTGCCGGAGCGCAGAAGGCCGAAGTATTGATCAACGCGATAGACGATCCGAAGAACAGCCTGCAGCTGGTCGAGCTGGCGAAAACCCATTTCCCGCATCTGAAGATCATCTCCCGCGCGCGCGATATCGATCATTACATCAAGCTGCGTCAGAGCGGTGTTGATGCGCCGGAGCGTGAAACCTTTGAAGGGGCGCTGAAATCCGGCCGGCTGGCGCTGGAGAGTCTGGGGCTCGGGGCGTATGAAGCCCGGGAGCGGGCCGATCTGTTCCGCCGGTTTAATATTGAGATGGTCGAAGAGATGGCTGCAATGGCGGAGAACGATGCCACGTCACGCGCGGCGGTGGTCAAACGCACCAGCGCCATGCTGATGGACATCATCAATGAGGATCGCAATCACCTCTCGCTGACCCAGCGTCACGGCTGGCAGGGAACCGAAGAGGGTAAGCATACCGGGGATCCGGGGGACGAGCCGGAGAGTAAACCGCTGGCGTGAAGCGGGGTTGCCAGCAAATATAAAAAATTTCCTGTTCTTTACTCTGCCGCCAGTCGACGAAAGATTAAGCTTTCCGTATAGTGGCGGCAATTTTTTGCATCCGGGAAATAATCAATGATCAGTCTGATTGCGGCGCTTGCGGTAGATCGCGTGATCGGTATGGAAAATGCCATGCCGTGGAATCTGCCTGCCGATCTCGCGTGGTTTAAACGTACTACGTTGAACAAGCCGGTAGTAATGGGGCGCCTGACCTGGGAGTCAATCGGGCGTCCGTTGCCGGGCCGTAAAAACATCGTCATCAGCAGCCAGCCTGGCACCGATGAGCGTGTTGAGTGGGTGAAATCCATTGACGAAGCCATCGCTGCCTGCGGCGATGCCGAAGAGATCATGGTGATTGGTGGCGGCCGTGTGTATGAGCAATTCCTGCCGAAAGCGCAGAAATTATATCTGACCCACATTGATGCTGAAGTGGAAGGGGATACCCATTTCCCGGACTACGATCCTGACGAGTGGGAATCGGTATTCAGCGAATTCCACGACGCGGACGCGCAAAATTCGCACAGCTACTGCTTCGAGATCCTTGAACGCCGCTAATGATTTACTGCACCTTTCCCGACGGGAGAGGTGCAGCTCTCCGCTACGACGCTACCGCTTCCTTCTCGCCTGAATCCAGATGCCGGTTCGACGGCTGAACAAAGTATGCTTTATCTTCCCAGCGCAGACAGGTCAGGTCTCCACCCCAGCAACAGCCGGTATCCAGACCGTAAATGCCTTCAGGCGTGCCTTTGCCCTCCAGCGACGCCCAGTGACCAAAGATCACGTTGTAATGCTCCGTCACCGGTCCGGGGATGGCAAACCAGGGCTTGAGAGGGGTCGGTGCATTTTCCGGCACATCCTTGCAGTACATATCCAGCTGACCATTCGGGAAACAGTAGCGCATGCGGGTGAAGGCGTTGGTGATAAAACGCAGGCGCGCCACGCCGCTGAGATCCATGCTCCAGTTGTTGGGCATGTCGCCGTACATGGCATCAAGGAAGAAAGGGTAAGAGTCGCTGGAGAGCACGGCTTCGACGTCGCGCGCGCACTCTTTTGCGGTTTGCAGATCCCACTGCGGCGTAATGCCCGCATGGGCCATCACCAGCTGCTTCTCTTCATCAACCTGCAACAGTGGCTGGCGACGCAGCCAGTTAATAAGCTCATCGGCGTCTGGCGCATCCAGCAGCGGGGTGATCCTGTCTTTCGGTTTATTACGGCTGATACCGGCATAGACCGCCAGCAGATGCAGATCGTGATTGCCAAGGACCAGCCGCACGCTGTCACCCAGCGACTTCACATAACGCAGCACATCCAGTGAGCCAGGCCCGCGCGCAACGAGATCGCCGGTTAGCCATAGCGTGTCCGTACCCGGGGTAAAATCCACCTGCTTTAACAACGCGATCAGTTCATCGTAGCAACCATGAACATCGCCAATGAGATATGTAGACATGTTTAGTGAATGAGTGTTGTAACAGCCAGACGGAAAACAGGAATGGCAACGCGGAATGCATTGCCGTCGGCATCGACCATTTCATAATGGCCCTGCATGGTACCCAGCGGCGTTTCGATTACCGCGCCGCTGGTATACTGATACTCTTCGCCGGGATCAATGTGCGGTTGTTCACCCACCACGCCTTCGCCCTGCACTTCAATTTCACGACCGTTGCCGTTGGTGATAAGCCAGTAGCGCCCAAGCAGCTGCACAGGCGTCCGCCCCAGGTTACGAATGGTTACCGTATAAGCAAAAACAAAGCGCTCTTCATCCGGTGTGGACTGGGACTCAACATAGATGCTTTGTACGTGAACACATACGCGGGGCGAATCAATCATGGCTTAGCTCTCCTTCGGCGGCGCATTGTCGCTGATGTAATTAGCCAGTTTGCAGTACTGCTCTACGGAGATGTTCTCCGCACGCATTGCCGGGTCGATACCCAGTTCAGCTAACACTTCAACGGTAAACGAATTGCTAAGGCTGTTACGAATCGTTTTACGGCGCTGGTTAAAGGCTTCTGTGGTGACACGGCTCAGTACGCGCAGCTCTTTGACCGGGAACGGCTTCGTTTTATGCGGCACGAGACGCACAACCGCAGATTCCACTTTTGGCGGTGGCGTGAACGCAGATGGCGGCACTTCGAGTACCGGGATCACGTTGCAGAAATATTGTGCCATCACGCTTAAACGACCATACGCTTTACTGTTTGGCCCTGCAACCAGTCGGTTAACGACCTCTTTTTGCAACATGAAGTGCATGTCGGCAATGGCATCAGTATAGCTAAACAGGTGGAACATCAGCGGGGTGGAGATGTTGTACGGCAGGTTACCGAACACGCGCAGCGGCTGACCGAGCTTCTCCGACAGCTCGCCGAAGTTCATGGTCATGGCATCCTGCTGATAAATCGTCAGTTTCGGCCCAAGGAACGGGTGCGTCTGCAGACGGGCTGCCAGATCGCGGTCCAGTTCGATGACGGTCAGTTCATCCAGACGCTCGCCAACCGGCTCGGTCAGTGCAGCCAGACCCGGGCCGATCTCGACCATCGCCTGACCTTTTTGTGGATTGATAGCCGAAACAATACTTTCGATCACGAACTGATCGTTGAGGAAGTTTTGCCCGAAGCGTTTACGGGCTAAGTGGCCCTGATGGACTCGATTAGTCATTGAGTATTAACAATCATTTTGATGGCGAGATTAAGCGCCGTAATAAAACTGCCGACATCTGCTTTCCCCTGGCCCGCTAAATCAAGTGCAGTGCCATGGTCAACAGAAGTACGAATAAAGGGTAAACCGAGGGTGATATTCACGCCGCGGCCAAATCCCTGGTATTTTAGCACGGGAAGGCCCTGATCGTGGTACATCGCCAGCACGGCGTCTGCATGATCGAGATATTTAGGCTGAAACAGGGTATCGGCAGGCAGCGGCCCGCTGAGATTCATCCCCTGAGCCCGCATCTCATCCAGCACCGGAATAATGGTGTCGATCTCTTCCATACCCATGTGACCGCCTTCGCCCGCATGCGGGTTCAGGCCGCACACCAGCACGTGCGGATCGGCAATACCGAATTTCGTGCGTAAGTCATGGTGCAGGATAGCAATCACATCGCGCAGCAGATCCGGCGTAATGGCCTCGGAAACGGCTTTGATCGGCAGATGGGTGGTAGCCAGCGCAACGCGCAGCTCCTCGGTGGCCAGCATCATCACCACTTTTGCACTGTGGGAACGCTCTTCAAAAAACTCGGTATGGCCGGTAAAGGCCACGCCGGCATCGTTGATCACCCCTTTATGCACCGGCCCGGTGATCAGCGCGGCAAATTCGCCGCTCAGGCAGCCATCACAGGCGCGCGCCAGCGTCTCCACCACATAGTGGCCGTTTTCGGTACTGAGTTGACCGGGGACGACGGGGGTACGCAGGGGGACAGGCAACAGCGTCAGGGTGCCCGCTTGCTGGGGGAGAGGCGCGTTTTCTGCCTGATAGGGCAGCAGGGTGAGCGGCAGATTGAGCTGTTTGGCTCGCGCCTCAAGCACGCTGGCATCGGCGCAGATTACCAGTTCGACCGGCCAGCTGCGCTGGGCAAGCTGGACGACCAAATCAGGACCAATCCCGGCAGGTTCGCCGGGAGTGATAATAACACGATGTTGTTTCATTACTTGCTCAGAACTTTGACGTAAGCGCTGGCGCGTTGTTCCTGCATCCAGGTTGCCGCTTCTTCAGAGAACTTACGGTTGAACAGCATGCGGTACGCGCGGTCTTTCTGGGCCGCATCGGTTTTATCCACGCTGCGGGTGTCCAGCAGCTCAATCAGGTGCCAGCCGAAGGTGGAGTGAACCGGTTCGCTCAGCTGACCTTTGGTCATCCGCATCAGCGCATCGCGGAAGGCCGGATCGTAAATATCCGCTGCCGCCCAGCCCAGATCGCCGCCCTGATTTGCAGAACCTGGATCCTGAGAGAACTCTTTCGCGGCGTTAGCGAAGGACGTTTTACCGCTGCGGATATCGGCGGCAATCTGCTGCAGCTTCGCCCGCGCCTGATCGTCATTCATCAGTGGGGACGGTTTCAGCAGAATGTGGCGGGCATGCACTTCGGTGACCGAGATGCTCTGGCTCTGGCCGCGCAGATCGTTCACTTTCAGAATGTGGAAGCCAACGCCGGAGCGGATTGGACCGACGATATCGCCTTTCTTCGCCGTGCTCAGCGCCTGAGCAAAGATAGATGGCAGCTCCTGAATACGACCCCAGCCCATCTGGCCGCCTTTCAGCGCCTGCTGGTCCGCCGAATAGGTGATCGCCAGCTTGCCGAAGTCACCGCCGTTACGCGCCTGATCGACGATAGAGCGGGCCTGGCTGTCCGCCTCAGCAACCTGGTCGGAAGAGGGGTTTTCTGAGAGTGGGATCAGGATGTGGCTCAGGTTCAGTTCGGTGCTGGCATCATTCTGGTTACCCACCTGTTTTGCCAGCGCGTCGACTTCCTGCGGCAGGATCGTCACACGACGACGCACTTCGTTGTTACGCACTTCTGAAATCAGCATCTCTTTGCGGATCTGATTGCGGTAGGTCGAATAGCTGATGCCGTCATAGGCCAGACGGCTACGCATCTGGTCAGCTGACATATTGTTCTGCTTCGCAATGTTAGCGATAGCCTGATCGAGCTGCTCATCAGAGATCTTCACACCCATCTTCTGACCCATCTGCAGAACGATCTGATCCATGATCAGACGTTCAAGGATCTGATGACGCAGTGTGGAATCATCCGGAAGTTGCTGACCTGCCTGACCCGCGTTGAGCTTCACAGACTGCATTAAACCATCAACGTCGCTCTCAAGTACCACACCGTTGTTCACAACGGCAGCGACTTTGTCGACAACCTGTGGGGCCGCGAAGCTGGTATTCGCAACCATAGCGATACCGAGCAGCAGCGTTTTCCAGTTCTTCATACTTTTTCCATATCAATTAACCGCAATGCGGATTACGTTGTAAATCAAGTAGATCATAAGGAACTACGGTACGGCAGAATTGGTGAACGCAGCATCTGTTGAGTACCCAGACCATAGTTTGAACTCAGGCCACGCAATTCGATGTTAAAGCCGATGACGTTATCGTACTCGCTCTGATTTTTGTCGACATCCCAGCCGTTAAGCTTACGCTCGTACCCGACACGGATCGCGTAGCAGCAGGAGCTGTACTGCAGACCCAGCATCTGATCGGCCGCCTTACTCTGATTGGTATCAAAGTAGTACGCCCCGACGATAGACCAGCGATCGGCAATCGGCCAGCTGGCGGTACCGCCCACCTGCGAAATGCCCTCTTTGTACTGATCGGCATTTGAGAAGTTAGGCAGTGTCGCCTGGATGTATTCCGGGCTGGCGTAACGGTAGCTCAGCTGCACCATCCGGTCTTCATCACGGCGATACTCAATGGCGGCACTGCTGGTGGCAACGTTATCCAGACGCGTATCGTACTGCAGACCGCCACGCAGCCCCCAGCGATCGGTCATGCGCCAGTAGGTGTCGCCGGCCCAGACCAGGGACCCCGTTTTGTTGTTTTTCTCCCAGTTGATGTTGTCATCGCCGGTACGCGATTCTGTGAAGTAGTAGATTTGACCCACAGAAGCATTAAAACGTTCAACGGCAGCATCATCATAAACGCGGGTTGTGACCCCGGTCGTCACTTGGTTGGCTGAAGCAATCCGGTCCAGGCCGCCGTAAGTACGGTCACGGAACAGACCGCTGTAGTCGGACTGCAGCAGTGACGAGTCGTAGTTATTGATTTTGCTCTGATCGCGATATGGCACATACAGGTACTGCGCGCGCGGCTCCAGCGTCTGGGTGTAACCCTCGCTCCAGTTCATGTCGCGCTCGAAGACCAGCTTGCCGTCCATTTTAAACTGCGGCAGCGTACGGTTAACGGACTCTTCCAGGTTAGTGCCGTTAGTGGCGTTGTACGTTTCCAGATTGTCCTGCTGATAGTGAGTCGCCATCAGCTTCACTTCGGTATCCAGGCTGGCCCAGTCGTTTGATACCGGCAGGTTGATTGTCGGCTCAAGATGAAGACGGGTGGCTTCTGGCATATCGGAGTTGGTATTCACGAAATGCACGGCCTGGCCGTAGATACGGGTATCAAACGGGCCGACATCATTCTGGTACCAGTTGACGTCCAGCTGCGGTTCCGCGCCGTAGGTGCTGGCGTTCTGGCTGCTGAATACCTGGAACTGGCGGGTCGACACGGTGGCATCAAAGTTTTTCACCGCATAGCCTGCGCTAAAGATCTGCGTGGCGTAGCCGTCAGTACTGGAACCATATTTCGACGTAAAGTCGTTGAAATAGTACGGATCGCTGACTTTGGTGTAGTTAACGTTGAAGCGCCAGACCTGATCCATCACCCCGGCATGTTGCCAGAAGTACAACCAGCGGTGGCGATCGCCTTCGGTGGGATGCTCGTCTTCAAAGACTTTATCCGATGGCAGATAGTCCAGCTCCATCAGACCAGCACCCGCTTGCGTCAGATAACGGAACTCGTTTTCCCACATGATATTGCCGCGCTTGTGGATATAGTGCGGCGTGATCGTGGCGTCCATATTGGGCGCGATGTTCCAGTAGTACGGCAGATAGAACTCAAAATAGTTTGAGGAGCTGTACTTGGCGTTCGGGATCAGGAAGCCGGAACGACGTTTGTCGCCTACCGGCAGCTGCAGATACGGGCTATAGAAGACCGGCACCGGACCGAGCTTAAAGCGGGCATTCCAGATCTCCGCCACCTGCTCTTCGCGGTCGTGGATCACTTCGCTGCCGACCACGCTCCAGGTATCAGAGCCCGGGAGACAGGAGGTAAAGGTCCCGTTCTCAAGAATGGTATAGCGGTTTTCACCGCGCTGTTTCATCAGGTCAGCTTTACCGCGCCCCTGACGACCCACCATCTGATAATCACCTTCCCAGACGTTGGTATCTTTGGTATTCAGGTTCGACCAGGCTTTCGGACCTTTCAGGATGACCTGATTATCGTCATAGTGCACATTACCCAGTGCATCCACTGTTCGTACCGGTTCTGCCGCGCCTTCTGGCTGTTTCTGGTGCAACTGAACTTCATCGGCCAGCAAACGGCTGTTGCCCTGGTTAATATCCACATTGCCGCTAAAGACGGCGTCGTCAGGATAATTCCCTTTCGCATTGTCAGCAGTGATGGTGACCGGTAGCGTGTTCGTATCACCCTGAACCAGCGGGCGATCATAGCTGGGCACACCCAGCATACATTGCGAGGCGAGATCGGCAGCCAGACCCTGTTGACTGTACAGGGCAGACGCTATCATCGTGGCCAGGAGGGTGGGGATACGTTTTTTCATACGTTTTATTTATTGTTCCGTCATCAGTGGCTTATCGCTGGCAAACGGTCAGAGACTATCTTACTCATCATCACAGTGCCAGCGTTAATCCTGCCCGTAAACAAGCCGTGGTGATAGGCTCGTTATTGAATGACGAGTATGATAATGCAAATTATAGGCGATGTCCTTCAATTGACCGTGGCCAGGCCACCGGAATGATGGCGTTCGCGGGATCAAATACATCACCATTTGGGGAGTATATGCAGTATTGGGGAAAAATTATCGGCGTGGCGTTCGCTTTACTGATGGGCGCGGGCTTCTGGGGTATCGTTCTGGGCCTGATTATCGGCCATATGTTTGATAAAGCTAGAAGTCGTAAGATGGCCTGGTTTGCCAACCAGCGTGAACGTCAGGCACTTTTTTTTGCCACGACGTTTGAGGTGATGGGCCATCTGACCAAATCGAAGGGGCGAGTGACCGAGGCCGACATCCATATCGCCAGCCAGTTTATGGACCGCATGAACCTGCACGGTGACTCGCGGGCCGCGGCGCAACACGCATTTCGCATCGGCAAGGCGGATAACTATCCCCTGCGCGAAAAAATGCGTCAGTTTCGCAGCATCTGCTTCGGACGCTTCGACTTAATTCGGATGTTTCTGGAGATTCAGATCCAGGCAGCCTTTGCTGACGGCTCGCTCCACCCGAACGAACGCGCGGTGCTGTATGTCATTGCTGAAGAGCTGGGCATTTCCCGTACCCAGTTCGATCAGTTCCTGCGGATGATGCAGGGTGGGGCGCAGTTTGGCGACGGCTATCAGCAACAGCAGGCGGGCGGTGGCGGCTGGCAGCAGGCGCAGCGTGGGCCGACCCTGGAAGATGCCTGTAACGTGCTGGGCGTGAAGCCGACCGACGAGCCGACGACCATTAAGCGCGCCTATCGTAAGCTGATGAGCGAGCATCATCCGGATAAGCTGGTAGCGAAAGGTTTACCGCCGGAAATGATGGAGATGGCGAAGCAAAAAGCGCAGGAAATTCAGAAAGCGTACGAGCTCATCAAAGAGCAGAAGGGATTTAAGTAAAGAGAGTTGCCCGGCAGACGAAGCGCCGCCGGGCAAAACATCAGAAATCCGCCGGGGCCTTAAAGGTCATCGGCGTACCGTATTCCGGGTGGGTGATGGTCAGCATCTCCGCATGCAGCTGCAGACGCGGCGCCATGGCCCGGGCTTCCGGCGTGGCATAAAAGCGATCCCCCAGAATCGGGTGACCCAATGCCAGCATATGCACGCGCAGCTGATGCGAGCGCCCGGTAATCGGTTTTAACAGTACGCGGGCGCTGTTATCCGCTGCGTACTCCAGCACTTCATACTCGGTTTGCGCCGACTTGCCGGTCTCATAGCAGACCTTCTGCATCGGGCGGTTCGGCCAGTCGCAGATCAGCGGCAGGTCAACCAGACCTTCCGCCGGTTGTGGATGTCCCCAGACGCGCGCCAGGTACTGCTTCTTCGGCTCGCGCTCACGAAACTGACGCTTCAGCTCGCGCTCTGCCGCCTTGGTCAGCGCGACCACAATCACCCCGCTGGTTGCCATGTCCAGACGATGCACAGACTCCGCCTGCGGATGATCGCGCTGAACGCGCGTCATGACGCTGTCCTTGTGATCGTCCAGCCTGCCCGGAACAGACAACAAGCCGCTCGGCTTGTTGACCACCATAATGTGCTCATCCTGATACAGAATGACCAGCCACGGATCCTGCGGCGGATTGTAGGGTTCCATCAACATGTTGCGCTCCGCTTACTGATGCGTCACAACGATGAGACGCAGCGCATCCAGACGCCATCCGGCCTGATCCAGGCTCTCAAGCACCTGCTGACGATTGCTCTCAATCGCCGCCAGTTCATCGTCACGAATGTTCGGGTTCACCGCGCGCAGGGCTTCCAGACGCGACAGCTCCGCCGACAGTTTTTCATCCGCTTCGCTGCGCGCCGCGTCAATCAGTGCCCGCGCCGCTTTCTCAATCTGGGATTCACCCAGCTGGAGAATGGCGTGCACATCCTGCTGAACCGCATTCACCAGCTTGCTGCCGGTGTGGCGGTTCACTGCGCTCAGCTGACGGTTGAAGCTCTCAAACTCGACCTGCGCCGCCAGGTTGGTGCCGTTTTTATCCAGCAGCAGACGCACCGGCGTGGCGGGCAGGAAGCGGCTGAGTTGCAGCTGTTTCGGTGCCTGGGCTTCCACCACGTAGATCAGCTCTACCAGCAGCGTCCCCACCGGCAGTGCTTTGTTCTTCAGCAGCGAAATGGTGCTGCTACCGGTATCGCCGGAGAGGATCAGATCCAGACCGTTACGGATCAGCGGATGCTCCCAGGTGATGAACTGCGCATCTTCGCGGGAGAGCGCCACATCACGCTCAAAGGTGATGGTGCAGCCATCTTCCGGCAGGCCCGGGAAGTCCGGAACCAGCATGTGATCGGACGGGGTCAGCACAATCATGTTCTCGCCACGATCGTCCTGGTTGATACCCACGATATCAAACAGGTTCATGGCGAAACTGATCAGGCTGGTATCGTCATCCTGCTCTTCGATGCTCTCTGCCAGCGCCTGGGCTTTTTCACCGCCGTTGGAGTGGATCTCCAGCAGACGGTCACGGCCCTGTTCCAGCTGGACTTTCAGCGCGTCATGCTGCTCGCGACAGGTTTTGATCAGATCGTCAAAGCCGTCGGTATTTTCCGGCGTCGCCAGATAGCCGGTCAGCTCGCTATGCACGCTGTCGTAAATGGTACGGCCGGTCGGGCAGGTATGTTCAAACGCATCCAGCCCTTCGTGGAACCAGCGCACCAGTACCGACTGGGCGGTTTTTTCCAGATACGGGACGTGGATCTGAATGTCGTGCGCCTGACCAATACGATCCAGACGACCGATACGCTGCTCCAGAAGATCCGGGTTGAAAGGCAGATCGAACATCACCAGACGGCTGGCGAACTGGAAGTTACGCCCTTCGGAGCCGATTTCGGAACAGAGCAGCACCTGGGCGCCGCTGTCCTCTTCGGAGAACCACGCCGCGGCGCGGTCGCGTTCGATAATCGACATGCCTTCATGGAACACCGCCGCGCGGATACCTTCCCGCTCGCGCAGAACCTGCTCCAGCTGCAGCGCAGTGGCGGCTTTGGCACAAATGACCAACACCTTCTGCGAGCGGTTGGCGGTCAGGTAGCCCATCAGCCACTCAACGCGCGGGTCGAAGTTCCACCAGGTGCCGCTGTCGCCTTCAAATTCCTGATAAATCTGCTCCGGATAGAGCATGTCCCGGGCGCGTTCTTCTGCCGTTTTACGTGCGCCCATGATGCCGGAGACCTTGATCGCCGTCTGGTACTGGGTTGGCAGCGGCAGTCGAATAGTGTGCAGCTCGCGTTTCGGGAAGCCTTTCACCCCGTTACGGGTGTTACGGAACAGGACGCGGCTGGTGCCGTGGCGATCCATCAGCATGGAGACCAGCTCCTGACGCGCGGCGTCGGCACCGTCACGATCGCTGTTGGCGGCCTGCAGTAATGGCTCGATATCCTGTTCGCCAATCAGTTCGCTCAGGGTGTTGAGCTCCTCGTTGGAGAGGTGCTTGCCCGCCAGCAGCAGGGCCACCGCATCGGCGACCGGGCGGTAATTTTTCTGCTCTTCGACGAACAGCTCAAAGTCGTGGAAGCGGTTGGGATCCAGCAGGCGCAGACGCGCAAAGTGGCTCTCCAGACCCAGCTGCTCCGGGGTAGCGGTCAGCAGCAGCACGCCCGGCACGCGTTCGGCCAGCTGTTCAATCGCCATATACTCACGGCTTGGGGCCTCTTCGCTCCACACCAGGTGGTGGGCTTCGTCGACCACCATGATGTCCCACTCGGCATCACACAGGTGCTCGAGGCGCTGCTTGCTGCGGCGAACAAAGTCCAGGGAGCAGATCACCAGCTGTTCGGTTTCGAACGGGTTATCGGCATCGTGCTGGGCTTCGGCGTAGCGTTCGTCATCGAACAGGGAGAAACGCAGGTTAAAGCGGCGCAGCATCTCCACCAGCCACTGATGCTGCAGGGTTTCCGGCACCACAATCAGCACGCGCTCGGCCGCGCCGGAGAGCAGCTTTTGATGCAAAATCATGCCCGCTTCGATGGTTTTACCTAAACCCACCTCATCCGCCAGCAGGACGCGCGGCGCATAGCGACGACCCACATCATGGGCGATGTTTAACTGGTGGGGGATCAGGCTGGTGCGCTGGCCGCGCAGGCCGCTCCACGGCATGCGATACTGCTCACTCTGGAACTTACGCGCGCGATAGCGCAGCGAGAAGCGATCCATGCGGTCAATCTGACCGGCGAACAGGCGATCCTGCGGCTTGCTGAAGACCAGTTTGCTGTCGAGCAGCACTTCACGCAGCATCACATCGGTCTCGTCGGTATCGAGGCGAGTCCCGATATAGGCGAGCAGTCCATTCTCTTCTTTTACGTCTTCAATCTTCAGCTGCCAGCCTTCATGGCTGGTAACGGTGTCGCCCGGGTTGAACATCACGCGGGTAACAGGGGAATCATTGCGAGCATACAGACGGTTTTCACCGGTGGCGGGGAACAGGAGAGTCACCATCCGCGTATCCAGCGCTACCACAGTTCCTAACCCAAGTTCGCTTTCTGTGTCGCTGATCCAGCGTTGACCAAGTGTAAAAGGCATATTTGTTCGGCTCTAATCTTTAATTGCAGGCAATAGTTCAACCACCGATCAGAAATGACGGTAATCGAATAATGGGTCCGGGAATGGAAAGGGCGCTATGGTACTGGATGGCAGCGATTTCGTCACCTGTCAAAATAGCCCCAACTGACCTGTCATCAGTGTAGCAAAGTCGTCGTCCATGAAAGGTAAAATTCCGTCTGCCACGGGCTGCAGCTGCCGCGTCAGGTAGTGCTCATAGTCAAGAGGAGCGCGCTGATAATCCACTGGCTCAGGCCCGCTGGTGGTCCAGACATATTTGATGGTGCCGCGGTTCTGGTACTGCGGCGCCCGTCCGAGACGGACGTTCTCCTCATCGGCAAGCCGGGCGGCGCGAACGTGCGGCGGCACGTTACGCTGATACTCCGCCAGCGGGCGGCGCAGGCGTTTGCGGTAGATAAGCTGGTCATCCAGCTCACCCGCCATCAGGCTGGCGATGGTCTCGCGGACAAACTCCTGATAGGGCTCGCGCCGGAAGATTTTCAGATACAGCGCCTGCTGGAAGTGCTGCGCCAGCGGGGTCCAGTCGGTGCGCACGGTCTCCAGTCCTTTAAACACCATCCGCTGCTTTTCGCCCTCCTGGATAAGCCCGGCGTAGCGCTTTTTACTGCCCTGATCGGTGCCGCGGATAGTGGGCATTAAAAAGCGGCAGAAGTGGGTTTCATACTCCAGCTCAAGGGCGCTGGTTAAGCCCGCCTGTTGCAGATGGGCCCGCCACCAGTCGTTCACGTAGGTCACCAGCGCCTGGCCGATGGCGGCCGCCTCCGCTTCGCTCTGCGCGCCCTTGAGCCAGACGAAGGTTGAGTCGGTATCGCCATAAATCACGTCATAGCCCCGGGATTCCACCAGCACTTTGGTCTGACGCATGATCTCATGGCCGCGCATGGTGATCGACGACGCCAGGCGCGGATCGAAGAAGCGGCAGGCGCTGGTGCCGAGCACGCCGTAAAAGGCGTTCATGATGATCTTCAGCGCCTGGGAGAGAGGCTTGTTGCCGTGGCGTTTGGCCTCTTCGCGCCCGTGCCAGATCTGGCTGACAATCTCCGGCAGGCAGTGTTTTTCCCGGGAGAAACGCGCCCCCAAAAAACCTTCGGTGCTGTGCTGCTCATCCGGCTGGGCCAGACCTTCCACCAGCCCGACCGGATCGATCAGAAAGGTGCGGATGATCGACGGATAGAGGCTTTTGTAATCCAGCACCAGCACCGAGTCGTAAAGACCGGGGCGGGAGTCCATGACATAGCCGCCGGGGCTGGCCTGAGGCGGTACGTCGCCGAGGTTAGGGGCCACATAACCCGCCCGGTGCATGCGTGGGAAATAGAGGTGGCTGAAGGCGGCCACGGAGCCACCGTGCCGATCGGCGGCGAGACCATTGACCGTGGCGCGCTCCAGCAGGAACGGCATGATCTCGGTTTTGTGGAAAATCCGCGTCACCAGCTCGCAGTCTTTCAGGTTATAGGTGGCCAGGGCCGGTTTATCTTCGGCGAAGCGGCGGTCAATCTCGTCCATCCTGTCCCAGGGGTTGTCGATGGACTTACCTTCCCCGAGCAGCTCCTGCGATACCGACTCCAGCGAAAATGACGAAAAGCTCCAGAATGCTGACTTTAGCGCCTCGATGCCGTCGATAATCAATCGCCCGTTCGCCTGGGCAAAGAAGACGCCATTTTTAAAGCCGTGCTCGCGCCACTCCAGCTCGCTGTTGCCGCGCCCGAGCAGCAAGGGGATACGGTAACGTTCGGCGTGCTTTTGCAGCACCCGCAGGTCGAACTGCACCACGTTCCAGCCGATGATCACGTCCGGATCGTGCTGCGCAAACCAGGCGTTAAGCTTCTCGAGCAGCTGCGGGCGGCTGTTGACGTAGATAAGCTCAAAATCGAGGCCGGAAGCATCGCCATTGGCCGGACCGAGCATGTAGACCACCCGCTGGCCGCAGCCCTCAATGCCGATGCAGTACAGCTCGCCGTGGCGGGTAGTTTCAATATCCACCGATGCCCATTTCAGCGGCGGGCGATAGTGTGGGTTGGGTTTGAGGCGGGCATTGATCAGCCGGTCGCCCTGGGGCGTACCGTCCACCCAGACCGGGGCGGTGATAAAGCGCTCCATCAGAAAGCGTTCCGGGGGACGAACGTCGGCTTCGTACAGCGTCACGCCCGCCTCGCGCAGCAGTTTTTCATAGCGCATCTGCTGGCGATGGGCGCGGCAGTAGAGGCCGTAGACCGGACGACGCTGGAAATCTTTCAGTTCAAGGGGGGTCAGCCGCCAGCCGCTTTCACCGCGCAGCAGCTGTTTTGTTTTTTCGACGTCAGGCTCAGGAATAAAGGCCACGGACTCCTGCGGCGGCAGGATGATGTGCAGCGGACCGTTATCGGTCGCCAGCCAGAATTCCACTTCGGTACCCTGCGGGGTATCCCGCCAGTGTCGGGTCAGTAAAAAGCCTTCTTGCGCCTGCGCCACGCCGTTTTCTCATAAAACAAAACCAGGCGTGAGTATAGCCTGGTTGCGGGTGTATTGCTGGGGTTTTATACAGGTATCCCCTCACCCTGGCCCTCTCCCCAAAGGGGAGAGGGAACAATCACTGACCGTAATAGGCTTTCGCGCCGTGCTTACGCAGGTAATGCTTATCCAGCAGGGTTTGCTGCATATCCGGCAGCTGTGGTGCCAGCTGGCGGCAGAAGATGCCCATATAGGCCACCTCTTCCAGCACGATGGCATTGTGCACCGCGTCTTCGGCATTTTTGCCCCATGCGAACGGGCCGTGAGAGTGAACCAGCACCCCCGGCATCTGCGCGGCGTCGATCCCCTGTTTCTCGAAGGTTTCGACGATCACGTTGCCGGTTTCCCACTCGTACTCGCCGTTGATCTCGGCGTCGGTCATCTTGCGGGTGCAGGGGATGGTGCCATAGAAATAGTCGGCGTGGGTGGTGCCGGTCGCCGGGATCGGTTGCCCGGCCTGCGCCCAGATGGTCGCGTGTCGGGAGTGGGTGTGGACGATGCCGCCGATCGACGGGAAAGCCTGATACAGCAGGCGATGGGTCGGCGTATCGGAGGAGGGCTTTTTCGTTCCTTCCACCACTTCACCGGTAGCGATGCTGACCACCACCATATCCTCGGCGGTCATCACCCGGTAGTCGACGCCGGACGGTTTAATAACGAACACGCCAGCGTCACGGTCAACCGCGCTGACGTTGCCCCAGGTCAGGGTGACGAGATTGTGTTCCGGCAGGGCCAGGTTGGCTTCAAGCACCTGACGTTTGAGATCTTCCAGCATGTTTCCTCCAGGAAAAAAGGCCCGCCCTGCGGCAGGCCAAAGGTTCCCCTGTTAACGTTTTGAACCGTAATAGACTTCGTTCCAGCGCAGGGCGTCTTTGAACGCCGGCATCCTGGTGTCGTTATCAATCACGGTCAGCTCGATGTCGTGCAGCTCCGCGAACTGACGCATATCGTTGAGATCCAGCGCATGGCTGAAGACGGTATGGTGGGCACCGCCTGCCACGATCCAGGCTTCGGACGCGGTCGCCAGATCCGGCTGGGCTTTCCACAGGGCGTTGGCCACCGGCAGTTTCGGCAGGGCGTGCGGGGTTTCCACCGCGTCTACGCAGTTGACCAGCAGGCGGAAACGATCCCCCAGATCGATCAGGCTGGCGTTAATCGCCGGGCCGGTGCGGGTGTTGAAGATCAGACGGGCTGGATCGGCTTTGCCGCCGATGCCGAGTTGCTGAACGTCGAGGATCGGTTTTTCGTCCACGGCGATCGACGGGCAGACTTCCAGCATGTGCGAGCCCAGCACCAGATCGTTGCCGTTCTCGAAGTGGTAGGTGTAGTCCTCCATAAAGGAGGTGCCGCCCTGCAGACCGGTCGACATCACTTTCATGATGCGTAGCAGAGCGGCAGTTTTCCAGTCGCCTTCCCCGGCAAAGCCGTAGCCCTGCTGCATCAGACGTTGTACCGCCAGGCCCGGGAGCTGCTTCAGGCCGTGAAGATCTTCAAAGGTAGTGGTAAAGGCATGGAAGCCGCCCTGTTCGAGGAAGCGCTTCATGCCCAGCTCGATGCGTGCTGCATCCAGCACGTTCTGGCGTCTGTCACCATTCACCTGTGCCGCCGCCGTCAGGCGGTAGCTGCTTTCATATTCATCCACCAGCGCATTGACGTCGCCATCGCTGACTTCATTGACGACCTGCACCAGATCGCCCACCGCCCAGGTATTGACGGAGAAACCAAATTTGATCTGCGCGGCGACTTTATCGCCGTCGGTCACCGCTACTTCGCGCATGTTATCGCCGAAGCGCGCCACTTTCAGATGACGGGTATCCTGCTTCGATACCGCCTGACGCATCCACGAGCCAATACGCTGGTGGGCCTGTTTATCCTGCCAGTGGCCGGTCACTACCGCGTGCTGCTGGCGCATACGCGCGCCGATGAAGCCGAACTCGCGGCCGCCGTGCGCGGTCTGGTTCAGGTTCATAAAGTCCATGTCGATGCTGTCCCACGGCAGCGCCGCGTTGAACTGGGTATGGAACTGCAGCAGCGGTTTGTTGAGGATGGTGAGGCCGTTGATCCACATCTTGGCCGGGGAGAAGGTGTGCAGCCACACCACCAGGCCGGCGCATTTGTCGTCGTAGTTGGCGTCACGGCAGATATGGGTGATTTCATCCGGCGAGGTGCCGAGCGGCTTGAGCACCAGTTTGCACGGCAGTTTTGCTTCCGCATTCAGGGCGTTGACCACATGTTCTGCGTGCTGAGTCACCTGGCGCAGGGCTTCCGGCCCGTAAAGATGCTGACTACCAATCACAAACCACACTTCATAATTATTAAAAATCGTCATTATCGTGTCCTTAATGTGTCAGGGTTGCCGTAGATTCCGGGATGCTCTTAACCGGGGCGGCGACAGGGAGATAGTGCTGCTCAGCGCTCTTCGCCCACTGCTGGTAGCGCTGATAAAGCTGTTCAAAACGTTGCGCCTGCTGTGGGCGCGGCTGCAGGATGCTTTCCACCTGGCTCGCCATATGCTGCTGCGCCGTCGGGATATCGGCATGGACTCCCGCCGCGACCGCGGCGAAGATCGCCGCGCCCAGGGCACAGCACTGATCGGAGGCGACAATCTGCATCGGACGGTTCAGCACGTCGCAGCAGGCCTGCATGATCACCGGGTTCTTACGGGCGATACCGCCCAGGGCCATCACCTCATTAACGGCGATCCCCTGCTCGGTAAAACACTCCATGATGGCGCGTGCGCCAAAGGCGGTGGCGGCCACCAGCCCGCCGAACAGCGCCGGGGCGTCGGTGGCGAGGTTCAGATCGGTAATAACGCCTTTCAGACGCTGGTTGGCGTTCGGCGTGCGGCGACCGTTAAACCAGTCGAGCACCACCGGGAGATGCTCCAGCGACGGATTCCTGGCCCAGGCTTCGGTGAGCTGCGGCAGAATTTGTTTCTTGCTGGCGTCAATCTGGGTTTTCAGTTCCGGGTGCGCAGCGGCCAGCTGATCCAGCGGCCAGCCAAGCACCCTGCCAAACCAGGCGTAGATGTCGCCAAAGGCGGACTGACCCGCCTCGAGGCCAATAAAGTCAGGTACCACGCTGCCGTCCACCTGGCCGCAGATACCTTTCACGGCGCGGTCGCCGACGCTGGCTTTGTCGGCGGTCAGAATGTCGCAGGTGGAGGTGCCGATCACTTTCACCAGCGTATTTGGCTGAGCACCGGCGCCGACCGCGCCCATATGGCAGTCAAATGCGCCGCCGGAGATCGCCACCTGCTGCGGCAGGCCCAGACGTTCTGCCCACTCGGCGCAGAGCGTGCCCACCGGGATATCGGCGGTCCAGGTGTCGGTAAACAGCGGGTAGTCGAGATTCTGGTTGATGATCGGGTCGAGCTCGTCAAAGAAGGCGGCAGGTGGCAGGCCACCCCAGCTCTCATGCCAGAGGGATTTATGCCCGGCGCTGCAGCGGCCGCGGCGGATATCCTGCGGGCGCGTGGTGCCGGAGAGCAGGGCCGGAACCCAGTCGCACAGCTCAATCCACGATACCGCCGCCTCGGCAACGCGCTGATCCTCACGGGTAACGTGCAGGATCTTCGCCCAGAACCATTCGCTGGAGTAGATGCCGCCGATGTAGCGGGAGTAGTCGCTTTTGCCGGGCTGATGGCACAAACGGGTGATGGCTTCGGCTTCTTCCACCGCGGTATGGTCTTTCCACAGCACGAACATGGCGTTCGGGTTGTCGGCAAACTCCGGACGCAGGGCCAGCACCTGGCCGTCGGCATCAATCGGGGCCGGGGTGGAGCCGGTGCTGTCCACGCCGATGCCGACGATCTGGCTGCGCTGTACTTCGCTTAACTCTGCCAGCACGGTTTTGATCGCCGCTTCCATCGACTCGATGTAGTCGCGTGGGTGGTGGCGGAACTGATTGTTCGGCGCATCGCAGAAGCGCCCCTCCTGCCAGCGTGGGTACCACTCAACGCTGGTCGCTATCTCCTGACCCGTTGTGCACTCCACTGCCAGGGCGCGTACTGAGTCACTGCCAAAATCGAGGCCAATCGCAATTGCCATGGTGTTGCTCCATCAAAAAACAGATATGCATGAACATTAGAGAGTGAGGGGGAAAATCGTCAGGCAGGATCCGCTAATCTTATGGATGATTTTGCTGTGACATGGGAAAGTGTGACGCCGTGCAAATAATCGATGTGGACATTTCTGCCGTGGTTATAGACACTTTTGTTACTGCCGACCCGCTCGATGTTACGGTTAAATCGCAACGGAAGCGTTAAGATGGCGGACCTAAAAGCGGGCTGATACCTTTTCGTTCTTTGACTGGCCCGTTTTTATGCCGCTTTTGTTGATATGGACAAATGGTTTCCTTCAGGACCGTCAGGAGTACAGACAATATGGCTGAAACGCAAAGTGATCCCCTGCTGCCGGGCTACTCGTTTAACGCGCATCTGGTGGCGGGGCTGACGCCCATCGAGGCCGACGGCTATCTCGATTTTTACGTTGACCGACCACTGGGGATGAAGGGTTATATCCTCAACCTGACCGTGCGCGGGGAGGGGGTGATCAAGAATGGCGATCGGACCTTCGTCTGCCGTCCGGGGGATATTTTGCTCTTCCCGCCGGGGGAGATTCACCACTACGGTCGCCATCCTGACGCCCGGGAGTGGTATCACCAGTGGGTCTACTTCCGCCCCCGCGCCTACTGGCATGAGTGGCTGGCCTGGCCGTCGATGTTTGCCCATACCGGCTTTTATCGCCCGGATGAGGTTCATCAGCCGCAGTTTCGTGAGCTCTTTGCCCAGATTATCGAGGCCGGACAGGCGGGAGGGCGCTATGCCGAACTGCTGGCGATCAACCTGCTGGAGCAGCTCCTGCTGCGCCGGATGGAGGCGATCAACGAATCCCTGAACCCGCCGCTGGATCACCGGGTGCGCGAAGCCTGCCAGTACATCAGCGATCATCTGGCGGACAGCCAGTTTGATATCGCCAGCGTCGCCCAGCACGTCTGCCTGTCGCCGTCGCGTCTGTCGCATCTGTTCCGCCAGCAGCTGGGGGTGAGTGTCCTGAGCTGGCGCGAGGATCAGCGTATCAGCCAGGCCAAGCTGCTGCTCAGCACCACCCGGATGCCGATTGCTACCGTCGGACGCAACGTCGGCTTTGAGGATCAGCTCTATTTCTCACGGGTGTTTAAAAAATGTACCGGGGCCAGCCCGAGCGAATTTCGCGCAGGCTGTGAATAGAAGGTAAATAAAACTAAACATATTCGCTGAATGCCGTTCACACCCGGTAAACTATTCAGACAATTGTTGTCTTGACGCAGCAGGCCTCTGTTCGCAGAATCCCTGCTTCGCCACCTGACCGGAACTGTTATGCAGGCATTGCTGGAACATTTCATTACCCAGTCCGTTACTTACTCGCTTATCGCTGTGGCGTTAGTGGCCTTTCTTGAATCCCTGGCGCTGGTCGGACTGATTTTACCCGGCACGGTGATGATGAGCGGGCTCGGCGCGCTGATCGGCAGCGGCGAGGTGAACTTCTGGCAGGCGTGGCTGGCGGGGATCGTCGGGTGTCTGCTGGGGGACTGGATCTCATTCTGGCTGGGCTGGCGCTTTAAAAAACCGCTCCACCGCTGGTCGTTCATGAAGAAGAACAAAGCCCTGCTCGATAAAACCGAGCACGCCCTGCATCAGCACAGCATGTTTACCATTCTGGTGGGCCGCTTTGTCGGCCCGACGCGTCCCCTGGTGCCGATGGTGGCGGGGATGCTGGATCTGCCGGTGACCAAGTTCATCGTGCCGAACCTGCTGGGTTGCCTGTTCTGGCCACCGATCTACTTCCTGCCGGGCATTCTGGCCGGGGCGGCCATCGATATTCCTGCCGGGGTGCAGAGCGGCGGCTTTAAGTGGCTGCTGCTGGCAACCGCGCTGCTGCTGTGGCTGGCGGCCTGGCTCTGTTGGCGGCTGTGGCGCAGCGGAACGGCCTCCGCGGATCGTCTGAGCACTTACCTGCCGCGCGCGCGCTTATTCTGGGTAGCGCCCGTCACCCTGGGGATTGCCGTAGTGGCGCTGGTGGCCCTGGTTCGCCATCCTCTGATGCCGGTCTACGGTGAGATTTTATTGAAGGTCGTCAGCCGCTGACTATCGTCAGTGGATCCCCAGCAGGCGCGATGCGCTGGCCTTGCCGCTCACCAGCTGTTCCGTATCGCCGTCCCAGGCGATACGGCCATCGGCAATCACCACAGACCGATGAGCGATTTTAAGCGCATCTTCCACGCTGTGGGACACCATCAGCATCGTCAGGTTCTGGCGTTCACACACCTCTTTGACCAGCAGCAGCATCTCCTGACGTAATGCCGGATCGAGCGCCGAAAAGGGCTCATCCAGCAGCAGAATCGGCTGCTCGCGTACCAGACAGCGTGCCAGTGCGACGCGCTGGCGCTGGCCGCCGGAGAGCTCGCCCGGCAACCGCTCCAGCAGATCGCCAATCCCCATTTGCGCCGCGATATCGCTCAGCTTCTGCTGTTGTCCGGCGTTCAGCCGGAGACCCGGATGCATGCCGAGGCCGATATTCTGGCGCACGGTCAGGTGGGTAAAGAGATTGTTTTCCTGAAACAGCATCGACACCGGGCGCGCAGCAGGCGGCGTGTGGGTATGATCATGGCCCTCAATGGTAATTTGGCCGTTGGCCGGTTGCAGAAAACCGGCCACCAGATTGAGCAACGTGCTTTTCCCCGCCCCGCTGGGGCCGAGCACGGCGATCAATTCCCCCTGGCGCACGGACAGGGTGAAGCGCATCGGCAGGTGCTGATAAAGCCAGGTTACATCAGTGAGAGTTAGCATCACGCCCCGGGAGTTTTTCGATAACGGTAAATAACGCAAAGCACAGCAGCAACAGCAGCAGTGCCGTGACGGCACCGTCCTGGCTGCGATACGAGCCGATCTGCTGATACAGCCAGAACGGCAGGGTGCGGAAATCATCATTGCCAAACAGCGCCACCACCCCGAAATCACCGATCGACAGCACGCAGGCAAAGGCCAGCGCCTGCGCCAGGGGGCGTTTCAGGGCGCGGAGTTCTACCACCCTCAGCCGCTGCCAGCCGTGCATGCCCAGCGAATCGCAGAGCAGGGTGTAGCGGGCGCTGAGATCGCGCATCGGGTTTTCCAGCACCTTCAGCGCATACGGAATGGCCATCAGGGCGTTGGTGAAGATGACGATGCCATCGGCGGATTCCGGCAGGCCGATAGTGCTGTTGAACAGCAGGAAAAACCCGCTCGCCAGCACAATGCCAGGCATCGCCAGGATCAGCATCCCGCTGAGATCCAGCGCCTGCCCAGCCACCTTTGCCTGACGGGCATATAGCTCCCGGCTGGTCCACAGCAGCATCATGGTCAGCACCACGCAGAGCAGCCCCGCCCCCAGGGCAATGCGCAGCGAGGTGCCGAGCGCCTGCCACAGCACCGGCTGTTGCAGCACCGACAGCAGGTTAAGATTCAGGCCATCCACCACTACCGCCAGCAGCGGCGGGAGTAACAGCAGCAGAGCGAGAGTGATCAGCAGGCCATCGGTCAGACGGCTGCGCAGGCTGTCCTGCGGATCGCGCCAGCCGGTAAGCTGGCTACTGCCCACGGCGATGGCTTTACCCAGCCGCTGGCTTAGCATCACCAGCCCCAGGCAGCAGACCATCTGCACCATCGCCAGCAGCGCCGCCCGGCCCGGATCGTAGTCGTAGCTCAGGGCCTGATAGATGGCGAGCTCAATGGTGGTGGCCTGCGGCCCGCCGCCCAGCGAGAGCACGGTGGCGAAGCTGGCAAAGCAGAGCATAAAGATCAGCGCGGCAACGGGCGGAATTTGACGGCGCAGCCACGGCCACTCTACGAAGCGGAAAAAGGACCAGCCGCGCATCCCGAGCTGAGCGGCCAGCTGGCGCTGCTCGCCAGGGATATTCTCCAGCGCCTGCAGCAGCAGCCGCGTCGCCATCGGCATGTTGAAAAAGATGTGCGCCAGCAGGATGCCCTGCAGGCCATAAGGGGAGAAGGTCCACTCCAGCCCGAGGGCCTGACAGAGTGCGGCAAGCCAGCCCTGGCGTCCGTAGACGCTGAGGATGCCGAATATCGCCACCAGCACCGGCAGGATCAGGGTCATGGCGCACAGGCGCAGCAGCGCCTGCCGTCCGGGGAACCGGCGCCGGTAGAGGGCGCGGGCAAGGAAAATAGCGGGTACCACGGAGAGCAGGGCGGAAAGAAACGCCTGCCAGAACGAGAAGCGGATGACGTGCCACAGATAGCTGTCGTGCAGCAGCGCCGTGACGTCGGTGGCTGGCGCGTTAAACCACAGCGCCAGAAATGCTCCCAGGGCGACGGTCACCATCAGGATGGCGGCGATCAGCCCCGGGAGTAACCAGCCGGCGATCAGCGGCTGACGGCGCGTTGCCATTCACTGACCCAGGCGGCACGTTTCCCGGCCACTTCTTGCGGAGAGTATTCCAGCGCGGTTTGCGGTTTGACCAGGCTGTCGAAACCGGCCGGTAAAGCGACGTCAGTCACCGGGTACATCCAGTTGCCGGTTGGGATCGTATTCTGGAACGACGGCGAGACCATAAATTTCAGGAACTTCTCCGCCAGTTCCGGCTGTTTGCTGGCATAGGTCCGGGCGGCGACTTCAACCTGCAGGTAGTGACCTTCGGCAAAATCAGCGGCGGCGTAGTTCTCTTTTTTCTCCGAAATAATGTGGTATGCCGGAGAGGTGGTATAGCTCAGCACCAGGTCGCTTTCGCCTTTCAGGAACAGCCCGTAGGCCTCGCTCCAGCCTTTGGTGACGGTAACGGTTTTGGCGGCCAGTTTCTGCCAGGCTTCCGGGGTCTTGTCCCCGTACACTTTTTGCATCCACAGCAGCAGACCCAGCCCCGGGGTGCTGGTGCGCGGATCTTCGTAGATCACGCGCCATTTCTGGTCGCTCTCAACCAGCTCTTTCAGGCTCTTCGGCGGGTTTTTCAGCTTGTTTTTGTCATACACGAAGGCGAAGTAGCCATAGTCGAAGGGTACAAAGGTATCGTTCTTCCAGCCGCCAGGAACCTTAACCGCATCGGTTGCCACGCCGCTTTTGGCGAACAGCCCGGTTTGCGTAGCCGCTTCCAGCAGGTTGTTATCGAGACCCAGCACCACGTCGGCTTTGCTGTTCTTACCTTCCATCCGCAGGCGGTTGAGCAGCGAGACGCCATCTTCCAGCGCCACGAATTTCAGCTCGCAGTTGCAGTCGGCTTCGAAGGCTTTTTTGACCGCCGGGCCAGGGCCCCAGTCGGCGGCGAAGGAGTCGTAGGTGTAGACCGTCAGGACAGGACTGGCAACGGCAGGCAGCGCAATGAGCGCCAGCAGGGGAAGAACAGTTTTGAACACTTTGCACCTCTGTATGTGAGAGTGGCAAAGGATTTTGAGCGACAGCCTCAAATCCCTTCGCCGGCGTTATCCGGATCAGGTTCGACGGGTATTTTCTCAGCACACGCTTGCGCGCAGCACCCCGTTGAGAACGACGGTATTGTAATGATTTGGTGAATATTACGAAAGTGTTAAGGTTCCGGCGGTGCAAACCACGCCGATTTAAAGTCAAACCAGCCCAGGGTATTCATGCGTAAACCGCGCATACTGCGCTGCCCCTGGATCATCAGCCAGTGGTGGATCAGCGGGACAATCGCCTGCTGGGACAGTAGCTGCTGGCACCAGACGGCAAGGTTCATCTCGCCCGCACGCCACTGGGCGGCGTCCTGCTGCCAGTCGCGGGGAATACAGTGCTGCAGGAGCGGGACTTCATACAGATGCGAGAACAGCGAGAAGTCGAGGGGCAGGGTGAAGTTAACGCTGTTGAGCCAGATATCGCTCACCGTCTCGCCGCGATGCCACTCCTCATAGCTGACTTCCTGAATGTTTAACGTCACCTGCTCGGCGGCCAGAAGCTCGCTCATCATTCGGGCGATCACCCGGTGCTCGATATGTTCGCGGTAGAAGGTCAGGGTGAGGCTCTCCAGCCCGGCCGGTTTGTCGCCGCGTCCCGGGCGGGCGTGGTGCCAGCGCGGCAGCAGGCCATACGCCGGGAACCAGTAGGATTGATATACCTCCTCGGCCTGGTAGATCAGGTTCGCCGGGGAGAGGATCCGGCTTACCCACTGCCGCACCTCTGCGCTGGCGCCGCGGTGGGAGCGGGCGTCGAACAGCAGATAGTAGCAGCCCTCTTCCAGCCGGCTCTCCACCGCTTTCTCGCCCTCGGTGGGCCCTTCCAGCGTCAGGCCGACGCTCAGCTCTTCGTTGATATCCGGCAGTACCCAGACGTTGACCTCATCAATCAGCGCCCGGTAACCAAAGTAGTCATCGAAGGCGCGGATCTTCAGCTGGTTATTGTTGTTGCGGGAGACCGCATACGGCCCGGTGCCCACCGGCTGGCTGGCAAAGTTGTGCATCGATTCCCACTCGCGCGGCAGGATCATCGACGGTACATATCCCAGCAACCATGGCAGCCAGCGGTCGGGCTGCGAGAGCTGAATATCCAGGGTCCAGGCGGTGGGGGACTGGACCCGGGTAATGTGTGAATAGAGGGGCAGCTCGCGGGCGCGCTGCAGGGTGGCAATGACGTCGGCCATCTCCAGCTCACGTCCATGATGAAAATGGATGCCGGGCCGCAAGAAAAAGCGCCAGTGCAACGGGGAAAGTTGCTGCCAGTGGTGGGCAATATCGGCTTCCAGTTCCCCGTTTTCCTCATTTATGCGCGTCAGGCCACTAAAGATCTGCCGTGCCATATGGGTTTCGGAGCGCCGTAGTGCGCTGCCCGGTAACAGGTTTTTCATCGGGCGATAGTAGAGCACCCGCAGGATATGCCTGCCCTGGCGAAAGCTGCGGCCCAGGTGGGAGACCAGCATCTGGCGTACCGCGGCCTTGTCACCCACCAGCTGCACCAGTTGCTCGATGCGATCCTGCTCGAGGAGATCTTCTGCCCGCTGCTGCTGCAGGGCGAGGCCGGTGTAAAGGAAGGTGAGGCGGGAACGTTTGCCGCGCCCGGCTTCGGCCTCCCAGCTCAGCCAGCCCTGTTGCTGCATGGTATTAAGCAGGGTGCGCATATGACGGCGCGAACAGTTGAGCAGCTCGGCCAGTTCGCTGAGCGTGGTCTCCTGGGGTTGGCCGTCACAGCACTGCCACAGGCGGATGAATTGTTGTTGCAGACGACCAGAGGGCATAAAAGAGGAACTCCTGACAAAAAATCAGCAATTTATTAATCCCTATATTAGGCCAATAATCTTCTTCGATGAAGCGAGGAGGTGAATATGAAGAGGTCGACCACGAATCAGTTTTACCAACAGTACTTCTCAGCGACAAAGGGAATGTCCTGGCTGGCCCGCCGGTGTGCAGAGCAGCGGCTGAAAATACTGGAAGATCTGATGCAGTGGGAGGTGACAACGTCGACCTCGGAACGCTGAATGGCTTCGATCATGTGTGACTGAGTATTGGTGCGAATCACCACGCCAGCAGGTATTATCTGCTGGCTTTTTTCGTTTTCACTTGCGCTAAAGGGAACAGGTAATGCTCTGGTTAATGACGATGGGACGCCGTCTCAACGGTGTTTATGCCGCCTTTTTAATGGTGGCTTTTATGATGGGCATCGCCGGTGCGCTGCAGGCCCCGACCCTGAGCCTGTTCCTGAGCCGCGAGGTGGGGGCCCAGCCCTTCTGGGTAGGGATTTTTTACACCGTCAACGCCGTCGCCGGGATCCTGGTCAGCCTGTGGCTGGCGAAACGATCCGACAGCCAGGGCGATCGCCGCAAGCTGATCCTCTTTTGCTGCGCGATGGCGATCGGCAATGCGCTGCTGTTTGCTTTTAACCGTCACTATCTGACCTTACTCACCTGCGGCGTACTGCTGGCTTCGCTGGCCAATACCGCCATGCCACAGCTGTTTGCCCTCGCGCGGGAATATGCCGACAGCTCGGCGCGGGAAGTGGTGATGTTCAGCTCGGTGATGCGTGCCCAGCTGTCGCTGGCGTGGGTTATCGGCCCGCCGCTGGCCTTTATGCTGGCGCTTAACTATGGCTTTACCGCCATGTTCTCCATTGCGGCGGCCATTTTTGCCATCAGCCTGGGGTTAATCGCCTTTGCGCTGCCCTCCGTTGCCCGGGTGGATTCCGCAGGCGCGATACCGGTGACCCAGGTCAGCGGCTGGAAAAACAAAAACGTCCGCAGGCTGTTTATCGCCTCCACTCTGATGTGGACCTGCAACACTATGTACATCATCGACATGCCGCTGTGGATCAGCAGCGATCTGGGCCTGCCGGACAAGCTGGCCGGGATCTTAATGGGCACCGCCGCCGGGCTGGAAATTCCGGCGATGATCCTCGCCGGTTATTACGTCAAACACTTTGGTAAACGGCGGATGATGGTGATTGCGGTGGCGGCAGGCGTGCTGTTTTATCTGGGGTTGATCCTCTTCCACAGCCGTGAAGCGTTACTTGCCCTGCAGCTGTTCAACGCGGTCTTTATCGGCATTGTCGCCGGGATTGGCATGCTCTGGTTTCAGGATCTGATGCCGGGGCGGGCAGGTTCAGCCACTACGCTGTTTACCAACAGCATTTCAACCGGGGTGATTCTGGCGGGGATCATCCAGGGGGCGCTGGTGCAAAGCTATGGTCATTACGTGGTGTACTGGGTAATTGCAGCGATTTCGCTGGTGGCGCTGGTGCTGACCTGGCGGGTAAAAGAGAGTGAAATTCTGGAAGGCGGCTTCACGAAATGAGAGCCCATTCTGACAGCGGGGGGGAATACGAATAGAGTTCAGGTGGGTGCTTGAGGCTGTTTGCCTGAAGCATTTGCGCAAGGGTAGACAGAAGAAAGCCCCACTCAACTTAACATTGATGTGAGGCTACCCTACACAACATACTTGACCCTATGAGGGTAGCCTCTTCATCGCTGGAAAGCAATAAGGAGGCTGGAATGCCAAAACGTACTCTGCTGTTAGGTTTGTTGATGATCTGTATGACGTTATTGATCTTCACCTGGATGGTTCGCGACTCGCTGTGTGAGCTGCGATACCGACAGGATCATACAGAGCTGGCGGCAGTGTTAGCGTGTGAAGTGAAACGTTAAGGCGAGGGCGGGGAGATCTTTCCCCGCCTTTCCAGGTGTGTGGTTGGCTCAGGCACCTTTTTTAATGGCCCGCTTAGCGGGCCATTAAATTAACTCATAAAGGCTGGCTGTTTGTTCTCGTAGGCCGAAATCGCCTCTTCGTGCTGCAGGGTCAGCCCGATACTGTCCAGGCCGTTGATCATGCAGTGGCGACGGAAGGTATCGATGTTAAAGCCATAGGTTTTATCGCCGGCTTTTACTACCTGCGCTTCCAGATCCACCTCAAAGGTCATCCCCGGATGGCTCTGCACCAGCGCAAACAGCTCGTCGACCTGCTCATCGCTTAACGTCACCGGCAGCAGCTGGTTGTTGAAGCTGTTGCCGTAGAAGATATCGGCAAAGCTCGGGGCAATCACCACTTTGAAACCGTAGTCGGTCAGGGCCCATGGGGCGTGCTCGCGGGAAGAGCCGCAGCCGAAGTTTTCCCGCGCCAGCAGGATCGACGCGCCTTTGAATTCCGGGAAGTTCAGCACGAACTCCGGATTCGGCACTTCGCCTTTGTCATCCAGGAAACGCCAGTCGTTAAACAGATGGGCACCAAAACCGGTGCGGGTGACCTTCTGCAAAAACTGCTTGGGAATAATAGCGTCGGTATCGACGTTGGCCGCGTCCAGAGGGACCACCAGGCCAGTATGTTGGGTAAATTTCTCTGCCATGATGGTCTCCTTATTTCAGGCTGCGAATATCGGCAAAATGGCCGGTCACTGCGGCAGCTGCGGCCATCGCCGGGCTGACCAGATGGGTACGCCCGCCGCGACCCTGACGACCTTCAAAGTTACGGTTGCTGGTGGAGGCGCAACGTTCACCCGGATTCAGGCGGTCGTTGTTCATTGCCAGACACATGGAGCAACCCGGCAGACGCCATTCAAAGCCGGCTTCGATGAAAATCTTATCCAGCCCTTCGGCTTCGGCTTGCGCTTTCACCGGACCGGAGCCCGGCACTACCAGCGCCTGCACGCCCGGGGCCACTTTACGGCCTTTCGCGACTTCTGCCGCCGCACGCAAATCTTCGATACGTGAGTTGGTGCAGGAGCCGATAAATACTTTATCAATCGCTACGTCGGTCAACGGCACGCCAGGTTTCAGCCCCATATAGGCCAGCGCCTTCTCTGCACTGGCGCGCTCAACCGGATCGGCGAACGAGGCCGGGTCAGGAATGCTGTCGTTAACGGAGATCACCTGCCCCGGGTTGGTGCCCCAGGTGACCTGCGGCGCAATCGCTTCGGCCTGCAAGGTCACCACGGTGTCAAACTGTGCACCCTCGTCGGTTTTCAGGGTCGACCAGTACGCAACGGCGTCGTCGTAGTGCTGGCCTTTCGGGGCATGCAGACGATCTTTCACATATGCGAAGGTGATCTCATCCGGGGCAACAAGACCGGCTTTTGCGCCCATCTCAATGGCCATGTTGCACAGGGTCATACGGCCTTCCATGCTCAGGGCCTGGATCGCGCTGCCGCAGAACTCCACCACGTGACCAGTGCCGCCAGCGCTGCCGGTTTTACCGATGATCGCCAGCACGATGTCTTTGGCAGTGATGCCCGGTGCAGCCTGGCCGGTAACTTCAATCTTCATGGTCTTCGCCCGGCCCTGCTTCAGGGTCTGGGTCGCCAGCACGTGTTCCACTTCTGAGGTGCCGATCCCGAAGGCCAGCGCACCAAAGGCGCCATGGGTGGCGGTATGGGAGTCGCCGCAGACGATGGTCATGCCCGGCAGAGTGATACCCTGCTCTGGCCCCATTACGTGAACAATGCCCTGATACGGGTGGTTCAGGTCATACAGCTCCACGCCAAATTCGTTGCAGTTTTTGATCAGCTCCTGCATCTGAATGCGCGCCATCTCACCGGAGGCGTTGATGTCTTTGGTCTGCGTCGAGACGTTATGGTCCATCGTGGCAAAGGTTTTGCCTGGCTGACGCACCGGGCGATTATGCGCGCGCAGGCCATCGAACGCCTGCGGCGAGGTCACTTCGTGAACCAGGTGACGGTCAATATAGAGCAATGGGGTTTCGTTCGGCGCTTCGAAGACCACGTGCGCATCAAACAACTTTTCGTACAACGTCTTCGCCATGATTACACCCCTTCAGCGACATAGCGGGCAATGATGTCACCCATTTCATCGGTAGTAACTGCAGCAGCGCCACGGGCCAAATCACCGGTGCGAATGCCTTCTTCCAGCGCACGGTTGATGGCGCTCTCGATTGCCGTTGCCGCGTCGTTCGCATCCAGGCTGTAGCGCAGCAACAGCGCCAGAGAGAGGATCTGTGCAATCGGGTTAGCAATATTCTTGCCCGCGATATCCGGTGCTGAGCCGCCTGCCGGCTCGTACAGGCCAAACCCTTCTTCATTCAGGCTGGCGGACGGCAACATCCCCATCGAGCCGGTGATCATCGCGCACTCGTCAGAGAGAATGTCACCGAACAGGTTGGAGCACAGCAGCACGTCGAACTGGGACGGATCTTTAATCAGCTGCATGGTGGCATTGTCGATATACATATGCGACAGCTGCACGTCCGGGTATTCCCGCGCGATTTCGTTGACGATCTCACGCCACAGGATCGAGGATTGCAGCACGTTCGCTTTATCGATTGAGGTCACTTTATGGCCGCGTTTGCGGGCAGATTCGAACGCGATACGGGCGATACGTTCGATCTCAAAACGGTGATAGACCTCGGTATCAAAGGCTTTTTCGTGCTGACCGCTGCCTTCACGGCCTTTCGGCTGACCAAAGTAGATGCCGCCGGTCAGCTCACGCACGCACAGAATGTCGAAACCGTTGGCGGCGATATCCGCGCGCAGCGGGCAAAACGCTTCCAGCCCCTGATACAGCTTCGCCGGACGCAGGTTGCTGAACAGCTTGAAATGTTTACGCAACGGCAGCAGCGCGCCGCGCTCAGGCTGTTCGGCCGGCGGCAGATGTTCCCATTTCGGGCCACCCACGGAGCCAAACAGCACCGCGTCGGCATTCTCACAGCCGGTCACGGTCGCCTGCGGCAACGGCGTGCCGTGGTTATCGATGGCAATACCGCCCACATCGTAGTGGCTGGTGGTAATTTTCATCGCAAAACGGGTGCGGATCGCTTCCAGAACCTTCAGCGCCTGTGCCATAACCTCGGGGCCAATTCCGTCGCCCGGTAACACAGCAATATGGTAATTCTTCGACATTACACGGTTTCCTTATTGTTCTCTTTATTCTGAGCTTTGCGTTGCAACTCTTTTTCCACTTCGGCGGCGCGCCAGATGTTGTTCAGGACGTGAACCATCGCTTTGGCTGAGGATTCGACGATATCGGTCGCCAGGCCCACGCCGTGGAAGCGGCGGCCATTGTAGTTGACCACGATATCAACCTGGCCCAGCGCGTTCTTGCCCTGGCCTTTAGCCGTCAGGTCATATTTGACCAGCTCAACGTCGTACTCGGTGACGCGGTTAATCGCCTGGTAGATGGCATCTACCGGACCGTTGCCGTTGGCGGCTTCGGCTTTGATTTCGTCGCCGCAGGCCAGCTTAACGGAGGCGGTAGCGATATCGCTTGAACCGGACTGCACGCTGAAGTAGTCCAGACGGAAGTGCTCCGGCTCTTCCTGCTGTTTGTTGATAAACGCCAGCGCTTCCAGATCGTAATCGAAGACCTGACCTTTCTTATCGGCCAGCTTCAGGAAGGCGTCGTACAGATGATCCATGTTGTAGTCGGTCTCTTTGTAGCCCATCTCTTCCATGCGGTGTTTTACCGCGGCACGGCCAGAGCGGGAGGTCAGGTTCAACTGCACCTGGTTCAGACCGATGGATTCCGGGGTCATGATCTCGTAGTTTTCGCGGTTCTTCAGCACGCCGTCCTGGTGGATACCGGAGGAGTGGGCAAAGGCCCCGGTGCCGACAATCGCTTTGTTTGCCGGGACCGGCATGTTGCAGATCTGGCTGACGGTCTGGCTGGTGCGCCAGATTTCATGGTGATTAATGCGGGTCTGCACATTCATGATGTCTTTGCGCACTTTGATCGCCATGATCACTTCTTCCAGCGAACAGTTGCCCGCGCGCTCACCGATACCGTTCATGGCACCTTCTACCTGACGTGCACCGGCGTGGACGGCCGCAATGGCGTTACCTACCGCCAGGCCCAAATCGTCATGGGTGTGTACGGAGATGATCGCTTTATCTATGTTCGGCACACGCTCATACAGCCCGGTAATGATGTTGGAGAACTCGAACGGCATGGTGTAGCCGACGGTGTCCGGGATGTTGATGGTGGTGGCCCCGGCACGGATCGCCGCTTCAACCACGCGGGCCAAATCTTCAATTGGCGTACGGCCTGCGTCTTCACAGGAGAACTCAACGTCGTCGGTGTAATTACGGGCGCGTTTCACCATATAGATGGAGCGCTCAATCACCTCATCCAGCGTGCTGCGCAGCTTGGTGGCGATGTGCATAGGTGAGGTAGCAATAAAAGTATGAATTCGGAAGGCTTCAGCGACTTTCAGTGACTCAGCGGCCACATCAATGTCCTTCTCAACGCAGCGGGCCAGGGCGCACACGCGGCTGTTTTTGATGGTGCGGGCAATGGTCTGAACGGATTCAAAATCACCTGGAGAAGAGACCGGGAAACCCACCTCCATCACGTCTACGCCCATACGTTCCAGGGCCAGCGCAATCTGCAATTTCTCTTTAACGCTCAGGCTTGCCTGTAATGCCTGTTCACCGTCACGTAAGGTCGTATCGAAAATAATGACTTGCTGGCTCATGGGTTAGGTCCTTGTCTGAATTTGGGCGCCTTGCTACGAGCATAAAAAAACCCGCGCAGTGGCGCGGGTTTTTTGTGTTACCAGAGAACGATTCAACGCTGAATTTCGCCCGCCAGTCTACCGCGCACAGTGGATGCGTTTAGTAGTAGTAGACCGGTGAAACGAATGCTGTGATTCATGAATCATGCCCCAGATAAATAAGATATGCTTTTAGTGGTACTGGATACGCCGTTTGATGTCAACCCCTGAGAGGTGAAAACGGTGATTCGGCATACCAGACGCCATCAGTGGAATTAGCTTATTGTGCTGGTTTTTCCCTTTCTGACAATTTTGTTCTTCTGCAGGATGTCGCTGAATACATCGATAGAATTGTTTTAATATACTTCATTGCAATTGTTCAAACTTTCGAAACAATACATCGCCCTTTTGAATGTGTTAACTTTCATTATGTTAGCCTGATGCCAGGCGTATAAAGCCTGCGAAGGTAGTGTTACTGATAATAAAATGTTAAGCATTTAAATTAAGTTGCTATTAATATTTTATTAAAACTTAAATAAGCCTTAACTAAACGCCATGTTGTTTATTTGTGTGATTTATGGTTTCATTCGATCTATAAACTTATAGATATGTTTTTTTCTCCCTGAACATGTTCTCACGTTTTATTTTGTGTCCCTGTCACCATTGACGGGTATTTATATATTCCTAATTTGTAACATTTCTCTTTTTCTTGTTTTATATGCGTGGTAAATCATATTTTTAAAAATGATTGTTGCGGACGAGTAAAGGGAGTTTAGCGTGACAGTGGAGCAGGATATGTCTGAAGAAAAAAATGAAAAACCGGCAGCACTCGACGGGGCAAAACCACAGCTGCGTACGGTAGATCTGAATCTGTTAACGGTATTTGATGCGGTGATGCAGGAGCAAAATATCACGCGCGCCGCGCAGTCGCTGGGGATGTCCCAGCCCGCGGTGAGTAATGCCGTTGCCAGACTCAAGGTCATGTTCAATGACGAACTGTTTGTGCGCTATGGCCGCGGGATCCAGCCTACGGCTCGGGCATTCCAGCTGTTTGCATCGGTACGCCAGGCTTTGCAGCTTGTGCAGAATGAGCTGCCGGGATCGGGATTCGACTCGTCCAGCAGCGAGCGTATTTTCCATTTGTGTGTTTGCAGTCCTCTCGATAATTATCTGACCTCGCTTATTTATAATAAGGTTGAAAAGGTCGCACCTAATATTCATCTGGTTTTCAAGTCTTCCCTTAACCAGAATACTGAACATCAGCTGCGTTATCAGGAAACCGAGTTTGTGATTGGCTATGAAGAGTTCCGCCGCCCGGAATTTTCCTGCGTACCCTTATTCAAAGATGAAATGGTGTTGGTGACCAGCAAAACACACCCGCGCCTGCACGGTACGCTGCTGGAGAGCGATATTTATCGCGAACAGCATGCGGTCGTCGCCCTCGATCGCTACGCATCCTTTAGCCAGCCGTGGTATGACACCCCGGATAGACAGGCCTGCGTGGCGTATCAGGGAATGGCGATGGTCAGCGTATTAAACGTCGTCTCACAAACGCAGCTGGTTGCTATTGCGCCGCGCTGGCTGGTAGAGGAGTTTGCTGAGCCGCTGAATTTGCGGATATTGCCGCTGCCGTTGAACCTGAACTCGCGGACGTGTTATCTCTCGTGGCATGAAGCCGCCGGACGCGACAAAGGCCATCAGTGGATGGAAGAGCTGCTGGTGAGCGTCTGCCGCCGCTAATCGACCTCAGGATAAATAGCGCTGTTGTTGTTATTTATCCTGACTTTCTTTTTATTATTGAAATAATATTCTGTAGCCATTTTTTTCAATGCCGCTTTCGGTCAGTAAAATTGCATGAATTACTGCACCTTTCCCTTTTTTAATGATGAATGCTCACGGCGCTTCGTTATCGTAGTTGATTTATCCATAACAAATATTAATACCTCATATTTCTTCTTTCACGCTTCTGCGTTCGCGCGGGTTTGCTAATTGCCTGCCTTCCGGGGAGCGGTTATGGTAACTGTCACTCTGCACAATAAAAAAACGCCAGGGGTGACCCTGACAAAAAAGACGGCACGGTGCATATTTTTCCTGTCCGTCTGAAACGATAAGCCTGGAGGCTAATCATGGAGATGTTGTCTGGCGCCGAAATGGTCGTCCGGTCGTTAATCGATCAGGGCGTGAAGCAAGTGTTCGGCTACCCCGGGGGCGCGGTCCTCGATATTTACGATGCGCTACATACCGTGGGCGGTATCGATCACGTCCTGGTGCGTCATGAGCAAGCTGCCGTACATATGGCCGACGGACTGGCGCGTGCGACAGGTGAGGTTGGCGTGGTGCTGGTAACCTCCGGCCCCGGCGCAACCAACGCCATTACGGGTATCGCTACCGCCTATATGGACTCCATTCCGATGGTGGTGCTCTCCGGTCAGGTCGCGACCTCGCTGATTGGATACGATGCCTTTCAGGAGTGCGATATGGTCGGCATCTCCCGTCCGGTGGTGAAACACAGTTTCCTGGTTAAACAGACGGAAGATATTCCCGGCGTGTTGAAAAAAGCCTTCTGGCTGGCGGCGAGCGGGCGTCCGGGGCCGGTGGTGGTTGACCTGCCGAAAGATATCCTCAATCCGGCGAACAAATTGCCTTATGTCTGGCCAGAGTCAGTCAGCATGCGCTCCTATAATCCAACGACCCAGGGGCACAAAGGCCAGATCAAGCGGGCGCTGCAAACCCTGATCGCCGCCAAAAAGCCGGTGGTGTATGTCGGCGGCGGGGCGGTGAATGCTAAGTGTGAAACGCAGCTGCGCACGCTTATCGAAAAGCTGAATCTGCCGGTAGCCTCTTCGTTAATGGGCTTAGGGGCGTTCCCGGCCAGCCATCGTCAGGCGCTCGGCATGCTCGGTATGCACGGCACCTACGAAGCCAACATGACGATGCACAATTCCGATGTCATTTTTGCTGTGGGGGTGCGCTTTGACGATCGCACTACCAACAATCTGGCGAAATATTGCCCCAACGCCACCGTGCTGCACATTGATATCGATCCAACCTCCATTTCCAAAACGGTCCCGGCGGATGTGCCGATTGTGGGCGACGCGCGACAGGTTCTGGAGCAGATGCTGGAGTTACTGGCGCAGGAGAGCAGCGTCCAGCCGCTCGATGAGATCCGCGACTGGTGGCTGCAGATTGAGCAGTGGCGCGCCCGTCAGTGCCTGAAATATGACACCCAAAGCGAGAGCATCAAGCCGCAGGCGGTAATTGAGACTATCTGGCGACTGACCAAAGGCGAGGCTTACGTGACCTCTGACGTGGGTCAGCACCAGATGTTTGCCGCACTCTATTATCCGTTTGATAAGCCGCGCCGTTGGATCAACTCCGGTGGCCTGGGCACCATGGGCTTTGGCCTGCCCGCCGCGCTGGGGGTTAAGCTGGCGTTGCCAAACGAAACGGTGGTCTGCGTGACCGGCGATGGCAGTATTCAGATGAACATCCAGGAGCTCTCCACTGCACTGCAGTATGACCTGCCGGTGCTGGTGCTCAACCTGAACAACGGCTATCTGGGCATGGTGAAGCAGTGGCAGGATATGATCTATTCCGGTCGCCATTCACAATCTTATATGAAGTCACTGCCTGATTTTGTTCGTCTGGCTGAAGCCTACGGCCATATTGGCATTCGTATCAGCGATCCGGCAGAGCTGGAAGCGAAGCTCAGCGAAGCCCTTGAGCACGTCAACAATAACCGCCTGGTGTTTGTCGATGTCGTGGTTGATGGCACCGAGCATGTCTATCCGATGCATATTCGCGGCGGCGGTATGGATGAAATGTGGTTAAGCAAAACGGAGAGAACCTGATATGCGCCGGATATTATCTGTATTACTGGAAAACGAGTCCGGCGCGCTGTCGCGCGTGATTGGGCTCTTCGCACAGCGCGGCTATAACATCGAAAGCCTGACGGTTGCCCCGACAGACGATCCCACACTCTCACGCATGACTATCCAGACGGTCGGTGACGCCAAGGTGCTGGAGCAGATCGAAAAGCAGCTACACAAACTGGTTGATGTGTTACGCGTCAGCGAGCTGGGGCAGGGGGCTTACGTTGAACGTGAAATCATGCTGGTGAAAATTCAGGCCACCGGTTACGGGCGGGAAGAGGTGAAACGCAATGCGGACATTTTCCGCGGGCAGATCATCGACGTTACCCCCTCTATCTATACCGTTCAGCTGGCCGGTACCAGCGATAAACTGGACGCCTTCCTCGCCTCGGTGCGGGATGTCGCCAAAATTGTTGAAGTAGCGCGTTCTGGCGTCGTGGGACTTTCCCGCGGTGACAAAGTGATGCGTTAAGGATAAAAGTTTCGCCTCGAGCTTGCCCGGTGTGAATGACCGGGCTTTTTTTTGTGCACCGATGTCGCTGTACCGACAAAAGCGGTTGCCGGACAGGCTATTCTGCGCTTAGATGTTACAAGATTTAGCCATAACCCTGACGAGGTCATGGACTCTTTTCTTTTTTTTAAGGGGCAATTGTGAAACTGGATGAAATCGCCAGGCTAGCCGGTGTGTCGCGAACGACGGCAAGCTATGTGATTAACGGTAAAGCGAAGCAGTATCGTGTCAGCGATAAGACCGTTGAAAAAGTCATGGCAGTGGTTCGTGAACATAACTACCATCCGAACGCCGTGGCGGCAGGTTTACGTGCCGGGCGCACCCGTTCGATCGGTCTGGTGATCCCGGATCTGGAAAACACCAGCTACACCCGGATCGCAAACTACCTTGAGCGCCAGGCGCGTCAGCGCGGCTACCAGCTGCTGATCGCCTGTTCCGAAGATCAGCCCGATAATGAGATGCGCTGCATTGAGCATCTGCTGCAACGCCAGGTTGATGCCATTATCGTCTCCACCTCCTTACCCCCTGAACACCCCTTCTATCAGCGTTGGGCCAATAATGCGTTCCCGATTGTCGCCCTCGACCGTGCGCTGGATCGTGAACATTTCACCAGCGTGGTAGGTGCGGATCAGGACGATGCTGAAATGCTGGCGGCAGAGCTGCGCACCTTCCCGGCGGAAAACGTTCTCTATCTGGGGGCATTGCCGGAACTCTCTGTGAGTTTCCTGCGCGAGCAAGGTTTCCGCACCGCCTGGAAAGACGATCCCCGTGAAGTGGATTACCTTTATGCCAACAGCTACGAGCGTGAAGCCTCGGCCCAGCTGTTTGAGAAGTGGCTCGAAACCCATCCGATGCCGCAGGCCCTGTTCACCACGTCGTTTGCGCTGTTACAGGGGGTCATGGACGTGACCTTGCGTCGTGAAGGCAAGCTGCCATCGGATCTGGCGATTGCCACCTTTGGCGATCATGAGTTGCTCGACTTCCTGCAGTGCCCGGTGCTGGCCGTGGCGCAGCGTCATCGCGATGTGGCTGAGCGGGTACTGGAGATCGTACTGGCAAGCCTCGATGAACCGCGTAAGCCGAAACCGGGTCTGACGCGTATTCGTCGTAATCTTTATCGTCGCGGCATATTAAGCCGTTCGTAATGACGTCAGGGCAGTACGCGCTGCCCTGAATTTCTCATCCTGGATTAACCTGTTAATTCCCACATTCTTTTTAAGATAATTCCTTTAAAATCTTTGCCTGCTACGCGTTTTAATTCCCTTTACTGTTTAAAACGTCACTTCATGTTTATATTATTGTTAGTAGTGCGATGAATTGTATTATTTTGTTACATAACCGACCGCCAGTGCTGAATTATCAGCCGTTTTTTCTCTCTGAATCTCCCTGCCTGCACCTGCCCGCTACAGGCTTCGCGCCCGCGGTGCATCTGGCGCTGTCATCCCCCTGCAATATGGCTTAAAATGCCGCCCGCGTCGCAAACTGACACTTTATATTTCCCCGTGATGATATGAGGGGTTTTTAAGACGGGTATGCATATTTGCGTTTTTTCTCACAAATATTCATCACGTTAATTTTGCCGCGCCAGTTGTGCAGTTAATAGCCGGGTCAACTTCCATTCGTAAATCAGTGACATTTAGACAGATGTCGCGGAAGTCCTGGCTTGACAAGCTTTTCCATCGCTCCGTAAACTCCCTTAAGTGGGAATTTGTGGGTTAAAGTGGTGAGGAGGGGTGAGACTGGCATGTTCCGTGGAGCGACGTTAGTCAATCTCGACAGCAAAGGGCGTTTATCGGTACCAACCCGATATCGCGACCAGCTGAACGAGAGCGCTTCTGGTCAAATGGTATGCACCATTGACATCAACCACGCCTGCCTGCTGCTTTACCCCTTGCCTGAATGGGAAATCATTGAGCAAAAGCTGTCTCGACTGTCGAGCATGAACCCGCAGGAGCGCCGCGTGCAGCGGCTGTTATTGGGTCATGCCAGTGAATGTCAGATGGACAGCGCGGGGCGTTTATTGATTGCGCCCGTGCTGCGGCAGCATGCCGGTCTGACAAAAGAAGTGATGCTGGTCGGACAGTTCAATAAGTTTGAACTGTGGGATGAAACGGCCTGGTATCAACGGGTCAAGGAAGATATCGACGCTGAGCAGTCCGATTCCGCAACATTGTCGGAACGATTGCAGGATTTGTCTCTATAAAAAATGATGGAAAATTATAAACATACGACGGTGCTACTGGATGAGGCCGTCAACGGCCTGAATATTCGTCCTGATGGCATCTATATTGATGGCACTTTTGGCCGGGGTGGCCACTCACGTTTGATCCTCTCCCATCTGGGCGCGGACGGCCGTTTGCTGGCAATCGATCGCGATCCGCAGGCTATTGCCGTGGCGAAAACCATCGATGACCCACGCTTTTCCATCGTTCATGGACCTTTCTCCGCGCTGGCTGACTATGTCGGCGAGCGCGATTTAACCGGCAAGATTGACGGGATCCTTCTCGATCTTGGCGTCTCCTCACCGCAGCTTGATGATGCTGAACGTGGCTTCTCCTTTATGCGCGATGGCCCGCTGGACATGCGTATGGATCCAACGCGCGGCCAGTCTGCCGCCGAGTGGCTGCAAACGGCAGAAGAAGCGGATATTGCCTGGGTGATCAAAACCTTCGGGGAAGAGCGCTTTGGCAAACGTATTGCCCGCGCCATCGTTGAACGCAACCGCATTGAGCCCATGACCCGCACCAAAGAGCTGGCGGCCGTTATTGCTGCAGCCATGCCGGTGAAAGATAAGTTCAAACACCCTGCAACCCGTACCTTCCAGGCGATTCGTATCTGGGTTAACAGCGAGCTCGAAGAGATTGAGCAGGCGCTGAAAAACTCGATTAGCGTTCTGGCGCCGGGTGGTCGCCTGTCGGTGATCAGCTTCCACTCGCTGGAAGACCGCATTGTGAAGCGCTTTATGCGTGAGCAAAGCCGTGGTCCACAGGTGCCGGCCGGGTTGCCGATGACGGAAGAGCAGCTCAGAAAACTGGGCGGTCGCCAGCTGCGCGCTTTAGGCAAGTTAATGCCAGGCGAAGCGGAAGTGGAAGAGAACCCACGCGCCCGTAGTTCAGTGCTGCGTATCGCAGAAAGGACCAGTGCATGATCGGCAGAGTGGCAGACACCCTCAGCAAGGTAAAAGAGACGTTAGGCAGCAACGAGCGTCATGCCTTGCCGGGCGTTATCTGGGACGACCTGTTGCGTTTCGGCAAGCTGCCACTGTGTCTTTTCATTTGCATCATTGTGACGGCGGTTACCGTGGTGACCACCGCTCACCATACCCGTTTGTTAACGGCGCAACGCGAACAGCTGGTGCTGGAGCGTGATGCGCTGGATATCGAGTGGCGAAATTTGATCCTCGAAGAAAATGCGCTCGGCGATCATAGCCGGGTTGAACGGATCGCAACGGAAAAGCTGCAGCTGCAGCATGTTGATCCTTCTCAGGAAAATATCGTAGTACAAAAATAAGGGAAAACGCGACGCATGAAACCCGCGGCGAAGGCGCTAAAACCAAAACGTCAGGAAGAACAGGCCAGCTTTATCAGCTGGCGTTTTGCGTTGCTTTGCGGCTGCATTTTACTGGCGCTGGGTTTCCTGCTGGGACGCGTGGCATGGCTGCAAATTATCGCTCCCGACATGCTGGTGCGTCAGGGCGACATGCGTTCCCTGCGCGTGCAGGAGGTCTCCACCTCGCGTGGCCTGATCACCGACCGTTCCGGTCGTCCGCTGGCGGTCAGCGTGCCGGTGAAAGCGATCTGGGCGGATCCTAAAGAGCTGCATGATGCGGGCGGGATCTCTCTTGATAACCGCTGGAAAGCCCTCTCTGACGCGCTGAAAATGCCGCTGGATCAGCTGGCAGCCCGCGTTAACGCCAACCCGAAAGGGCGCTTTATCTATCTGGCGCGTCAGGTTAACCCTGACATGGCCGACTATATCAAAAAGCTGAAGCTGCCCGGTATCCACCTGCGTGAAGAGTCCCGTCGCTACTACCCGTCCGGGGAAGTAACCGCGCATCTGATCGGCTTTACCAACGTCGACAGCCAGGGGATTGAAGGCGTCGAGAAGAGTTTTGATAAATGGCTGACCGGCCAGCCGGGCGAGCGTGTGGTGCGTAAAGACCGTTATGGCCGCGTTATTGAAGATATCTCTTCCACGGACAGCCAGGCGGCGCACAACCTGGCGCTGAGCATCGACGAACGTCTGCAGGCGCTGGTCTATCGTGAACTGAATAACGCCGTGGCCTTTAACAAGGCGGAGTCCGGCAGCGCGGTGCTGGTGGATGTCAGCACCGGCGAAGTGCTGGCGATGGCCAGCAGCCCGTCCTATAACCCGAATAATTTTGCCGGAACGGCCAAAGACGCCATGCGTAACCGTTCTATCACCGACGTCTTTGAGCCGGGTTCAACGGTTAAACCGATGGTGGTGATGACGGCTCTGCAGCGCGGCATCGTCAATGAAAATACCGTGCTCAATACCGTGCCTTACCGAATCAACGGTCACGAAATCAAAGACGTGGCGCGTTACAGCGAATTGACCCTCACCGGGGTTTTACAGAAGTCGAGTAACGTCGGCGTTTCTAAGTTGGCGTTAGCGATGCCGTCCTCAGCGTTGGTAGATACTTACTCACGTTTTGGGCTGGGAAAAGCGACCAATTTGGGGTTGGTCGGAGAACGCAGTGGCTTATATCCTCAAAAACAACGGTGGTCTGACATAGAGAGGGCCACCTTCTCTTTCGGCTACGGGCTAATGGTAACCCCGTTACAGTTGGCGCGTGTCTATGCCACGATTGGCAGCTATGGCGTCTATCGCCCGCTGTCGATTACCAAGGTCGATCCGCCGGTTCCCGGTGAGCGTATCTTCCCGGAATCGATTGTCCGCACCGTCGTGCACATGATGGAAAGCGTGGCCCTGCCCGGCGGCGGTGGCGTGAAGGCGGCGATCAAAGGCTATCGCATCGCGATTAAAACCGGTACGGCGAAAAAAGTCGGGCCGGATGGCCGCTACATCAATAAATACATTGCATATACCGCAGGCGTTGCGCCTGCGAGTAATCCGCGTTTTGCGCTGGTGGTGGTTATCAACGATCCACAGGCGGGTAAATACTATGGTGGCGCCGTTTCCGCGCCGGTCTTTGGTGCCATCATGGGCGGCGTACTGCGCACCATGAACATCGAGCCGGATGCGCTGGCAACGGGCGAGAAAAGTGAATTTGTAATTAATCAAGGCGAGGGAACAGGTGGCAGATCGTAATTTGCGCGACCTTCTTGCTCCGTGGGTAGCTGGTTTACCTGCGCGAGAACTGCGGGAGATGGTACTCGACAGCCGTGTGGCTGCGTCGGGCGATCTTTTTGTGGCAGTGGTTGGTCATCAGGCGGACGGGCGTCGGTATATCCCGCAGGCGATAGCGCAAGGTGTAGCTGCCATTATTGCTGAGGCAAAAGATGAAGCCGCTGATGGTGAAATCCGTGAAATGCACGGTGTGCCGGTCATCTATCTCAGCCAGTTAACCGAACGTCTCTCCGCGCTGGCGGGGCGTTTTTATAACGAACCTTCTGACCAGTTGCGCCTGGTGGGCGTGACCGGCACTAACGGTAAAACCACTACCACGCAGCTGATGGCGCAATGGGCGCAGCTGCTGGGTGAAACCAGCGCGGTGATGGGCACCGTGGGTAACGGCCTGCTGGGCAAAGTGAACCCAACGGAAAACACCACCGGCTCCGCCGTCGACGTGCAGCATGTGCTGGCCGGTCTGGCAGGGCAGGGTGCAACCTTCGCGGCAATGGAAGTCTCTTCCCACGGTCTGGTCCAGCACCGTGTTGCGGCGCTTAAGTTTGCCGCCTCCGTGTTCACTAACCTGAGCCGGGACCATCTTGACTACCATGGCGACATGGAAAACTACGAAGCGGCAAAATGGCAGCTGTATGCCACGCACCACTGCGGTCAGGCAATTATCAATGCTGACGATGACGTGGGCCGTCGCTGGCTGGCTAAGCTGCCGGATGCCGTTGCGGTCTCCATGGAAGACCATATCAATCCCAACTGCCACGGCCGCTGGTTGAAAGCCACTGACGTGACTTATCACGACAGCGGCGCGACCATCCGCTTTGCCTCTTCCTGGGGTGAAGGCGAAATCGAAAGCCGCCTGATGGGGGCGTTCAACGTCAGCAACCTGCTGTTGGCTCTCGCCACTCTGCTGGCGCTGGGTTATCCGCTGCCAGCGCTGCTCAGCACCTCCGCGCGTCTGTTGCCGGTTTGCGGACGGATGGAAGTATTCACTGCCCCAGGTAAACCTACCGTGGTAGTGGATTACGCTCACACCCCGGATGCGCTGGAAAAAGCGCTGGAAGCGGCCCGTCTGCACTGCGCCGGTAAGCTGTGGTGCGTCTTTGGCTGCGGCGGCGATCGCGATAAAGGTAAACGTCCGCTGATGGGGGCCATTGCCGAGCAGTTCGCGGATATCGCGGTTGTGACCGATGATAACCCGCGTACCGAAGAGCCGCGCGCCATCATCAACGACATTCTGGCCGGGATGCTGGATGCCGGGCGTGCCCGTGTTGTCGAGGGTCGCGCCGAAGCGGTGACCAACACCATTATGCAGGCTGGCGAGAACGACGTCGTGCTGCTGGCCGGTAAAGGCCATGAAGATTATCAGATCGTCGGCACCAACCGTCTGGACTACTCCGACCGTGTGACCGCAGCGCGTCTGCTGGGAGTGATGGGATGATTAGCGTAACGCTAAGCCAGCTGGCCACTATCCTGGGCGCAGACGTCAGCGGCGAGCTGACCTTCGATGCGGTCACCACCGACACGCGTAAAATCACTCCCGGCTGCCTGTTTGTGGCGCTGAAGGGTGAGCGTTTTGATGCGCACGATTTTGCGGAGCAGGCGAAAGCCGCGGGCGCAGGCGCGCTGCTGGTGAGCCGTAAACTGGATATCGACCTGCCGCAGGCGGTGGTGAAAGACACCCGCCTGGCGTTTGGTGAACTGGCGGCATGGGTTCGCCAGCAGGTGCCGGCGCGCATTGTGGCGCTGACCGGCTCCTCCGGTAAAACCTCCGTCAAGGAGATGGCCGCCGCGATCCTTAGTCAGTGTGGCAACACCCTCTATACCGCAGGCAATCTGAATAATGATATCGGCGTGCCGATGACGCTCCTGCGTCTGACCGACGAGCATGAATATGCGGTGATCGAACTCGGCGCTAACCACCAGGGCGAAATCGCCTGGACCGTTAGCCTGACGCAGCCGGAAGCGGCGCTGGTGAATAACCTCGCCGCAGCGCATCTGGAAGGTTTCGGCTCGCTGGAAGGCGTGGCGAAAGCGAAGGGCGAGATCTACACCGGCCTGCCGGTCGGCGGCATCGCCATCATGAATGCCGACAACAACGACTGGCTGAACTGGAAAAGCGTTATCGGGGATCGTAAAACCTGGCGCTTCTCACCGAATGCCGCCAACAGCGACTTCACCGCCACCAACGTCCATGTGACCTCCCACGGTACCGAATTTACGCTGCAGACCCCAACGGGGGATGTGGATGTACTGCTGCCGCTGCCGGGTCGTCACAATATCGCCAATGCCCTCGCCGCCACTGCGCTGACGATGGCGGTCGGCGCACCGCTGTCGGCTATCAAAGCCGGTCTGGCGAACCTGAAAGCCGTTCCCGGACGCCTGTTCCCGATCCCGCTGGCGGAAAACAAACTGCTGCTGGATGACTCCTACAACGCCAACGTTGGCTCCATGACCGCTGCGGTACAGGTGCTGTCTGAGATGCCCGGTTATCGCGTGTTGGTGGTCGGCGATATGGCCGAGCTGGGTGATGAGAGCGAAGCCTGTCACATCCAGGTGGGTGAAGCGGCGAAAGCCTCCGGTATCGATCGCGTGTTAAGCGCCGGTCATCTTAGTCAAAATATCAGCCAGGCCAGCGGCGTAGGCGAGCATTTTGCCGATAAAGCGGCGTTGATCGCCCGCCTTAAGGCCCTGGTCGAAGAACAACAAATTGTGACAGTTTTAGTGAAAGGTTCACGCAGTGCCGCCATGGAAGAGGTTGTGCACGCTTTACAGGAGAATGGGACATGTTAGTTTGGCTGGCCGAACATTTGGTCAAATATTATTCCGGCTTTAACGTCTTTTCCTATCTGACGTTTCGCGCCATCGTCAGCCTGCTGACTGCGCTGTTCATCTCCTTGTGGATGGGCCCGCGCATGATTGCCCGTCTGCAAAAACTTTCTTTCGGTCAGGTTGTGCGTAACGACGGTCCCGAATCACACTTTAGTAAACGCGGCACGCCAACCATGGGCGGCATTATGATCCTCACCGCGATTGTGGTGTCGGTGCTGCTGTGGGCTTACCCGTCAAACCCGTACGTCTGGTGCGTGCTGGTGGTGCTGGTGGGCTATGGAATTATCGGTTTTGTCGACGACTACCGCAAAGTGGTGCGTAAAGACACCAAAGGTCTGATCGCCCGCTGGAAGTATTTCTGGATGTCGGTGATTGCGCTGGGCGTGGCCTTTGCGCTCTATCTGGCAGGCAAAGACACCCCGGCCACCGAGCTGGTGGTGCCGTTCTTCAAAGACGTCATGCCGCAGCTGGGTCTGTTCTACATCCTGCTGGCCTACTTCGTGATTGTCGGTACCGGCAACGCGGTAAACCTGACTGACGGCCTCGACGGCCTGGCGATCATGCCCACGGTCTTCGTCGCGGCGGGCTTTGCCTTAGTGGCCTGGGCGAGCGGCAACATGAACTTCGCCAGCTACCTGCACATCCCGTATCTGCGCCATGCCGGTGAACTGGTGATCGTCTGTACGGCGATTGTCGGCGCGGGCCTGGGTTTCCTCTGGTTTAACACCTACCCGGCGCAGGTCTTTATGGGCGACGTCGGTTCGCTGGCACTGGGCGGCGCGCTGGGCATTATCGCCGTACTGCTGCGTCAGGAGTTCCTGCTGGTAATCATGGGCGGCGTGTTCGTGGTCGAAACCCTGTCGGTGATCCTGCAGGTAGGCTCCTTCAAGCTGCGCGGACAGCGCATCTTCCGGATGGCGCCTATCCATCACCACTATGAACTGAAAGGCTGGCCAGAACCGCGCGTGATTGTGCGCTTCTGGATTATTTCGCTGATGCTGGTGCTGATTGGCCTGGCAACGCTGAAGGTACGTTAATCATGGCAGATTACCAGGGTAAAAAAGTCGTCATCATCGGGTTAGGCTTAACCGGCCTCTCCTGCGTGGACTTTTTCCTCGCGCGGGGTGTGACGCCTCGCGTAATGGATACGCGTGTCTCTCCGCCTGGTCTGGATAAACTGCCGGAGCAGGTTGAACGCCACCTTGGTGGTCTGAATGAAACGTGGCTCAACGCCGCGGATCTGATTGTCGCCAGCCCGGGTATCGCCCTGGCTCATCCGGCATTAAGCGCTGCGGCGGACGCGGGCGTCGAGATCGTCGGTGATATCGAACTGTTCTGCCGTGAAGCCCAGGCGCCCATTGTGGCCATTACCGGATCTAACGGCAAAAGCACCGTTACCAGCCTGATAGGTGAAATGGCGAAAGCGGCGGGCGTCAATGTGGGCGTGGGCGGCAATATCGGCCTGCCAGCGTTGATGCTGCTGGATGCGGCCCGTGAGCTGTACATCCTTGAGCTCTCCAGCTTCCAGCTGGAAACCACATCCAGCCTGCAGGCGGTGGCGGCGACCATCCTCAACGTGACCGAAGACCATATGGATCGCTATCCGTTTGGCCTGCAGCAGTATCGTGCCGCCAAGCTGCGTGTCTATGAAAATGCCCATGTCTGCGTGGTGAACGCCGATGATGCGCTGACCATGCCGGTACGCGGGGCGGACGAACGCTGCGTGAGCTTTGGCATCAATATGGGCGACTATCACCTGAACCGTCAGCAGGGCGAAACCTGGCTACGGGTGAAGGGTGAGAAGGTGCTGAACGTGAAAGAGATGCACCTGACGGGTCAGCATAACTATACCAACGCGCTGGCCGCACTGGCGCTGGCGGATGCCGCCGGTCTGCCGCGCGCCACCAGCCTGAAAGCCCTGACTACCTTTAGCGGTCTGGCGCATCGTTTCCAGCTGGCGCTGGAGCATAACGGCGTACGCTGGATCAACGATTCAAAAGCCACCAACGTCGGCAGCACCGAAGCGGCGCTGAATGGTCTGCACATTGATGGCACCCTGCATCTGCTGCTGGGTGGCGACGGCAAATCGGCTGATTTCTCTTCGCTGAAGCAGTACCTCGGCGGTGACAACGTGCGTCTCTACTGCTTTGGCCGTGACGGTGCCGAACTGGCGGCGCTGCGTCCGGACGTTGCCGAGCAAACCGACACCATGGAGCAGGCGATGCGGCTGATTGCCCCGCGCGTGAAGCCGGGCGACATGGTGCTGCTTTCCCCGGCCTGCGCCAGTCTCGACCAGTTTAAGAACTTCGAGCAACGCGGCGATCTCTTTACCCGCCTGGCGAAGGAGTTAGGCTGATGCGCTTCTCTCTCCCTCGCCTGAGAATGCCCCGGATGCCCCGGATGCCAGGATTTGGCATCCTGATGTGGATCTCGTCGGCGTTAAAGGGCTGGGTCATGGGCTCCCGGGATAAAGATTCCGATAGCCTGATTATGTACGACCGCATGCTGCTCTGGCTCACGCTGGGGCTGGCGGCGATTGGCTTTATTATGGTGACCTCGGCCTCGATGCCCGTCGGGCAGCGTCTGGCTAACGATCCCTTCCTGTTCGCCAAGCGTGACGGGCTGTACATCATCCTGGCGTTCTGTCTGGCGATGGTGACGTTACGTCTGCCGATGTCATTCTGGCAGCGCCACAGTACGGCAATGCTGATCGCCTCGATCGTCATGCTGCTGATTGTGCTGGTGGTGGGTAGCTCGGTGAACGGGGCATCACGCTGGATTGCCTTCGGTCCGCTGCGTATACAACCTGCGGAGTTCACCAAGCTGTCGCTGTTCTGCTATCTCGCCAACTACCTGGTGCGTAAGGTGGATGAGGTCCGCAACAACCTGCGCGGCTTCTTAAAACCGATGGGCGTGATCCTTGTGCTGGCGGTGCTGCTGTTGGCCCAGCCTGACCTCGGTACCGTAGTAGTGCTGTTCGTAACCACCCTGGCGATGCTGTTCCTGGCCGGAGCAAAACTGTGGCAGTTCATCGCCATCATCGGGATGGGGATTTCGGCGGTGGTGCTGCTGATCCTTGCCGAGCCGTATCGTATCCGCCGTGTGACCTCTTTCTGGAACCCGTGGGAAGATCCGTTCGGCAGCGGCTATCAGCTGACCCAGTCACTGATGGCCTTTGGCCGCGGTGAAGTATGGGGCCAGGGGCTGGGGAATTCCGTGCAAAAACTCGAGTATTTACCCGAGGCGCATACCGACTTCATCTTCTCCATTATTGGGGAAGAACTGGGTTATATCGGTGTGGTACTGGCACTTTTAATGGTATTCTTCGTGGCTTTCCGTGCGATGTCGATCGGCCGGAAAGCACTGGTTATCGACCACCGTTTCTCGGGTTTTTTGGCCTGTTCAATCGGTATCTGGTTCAGTTTTCAGGCTTTAGTTAACGTCGGTGCCGCAGCAGGTATGCTGCCAACCAAGGGTCTGACGTTGCCGTTAATCAGTTATGGTGGTTCGAGTCTGTTGATCATGTCGACCGCCATTATGTTTTTGCTACGCATAGATTATGAAACGCGTCTGGAAAATGCCCAGGCGTTTACACGAGGTTCACGATGAATCAACCGAAGCGGTTAATGGTGATGGCAGGCGGTACCGGCGGACATGTGTTCCCGGGACTGGCGGTTGCGCACCATTTAATGGATCAGGGCTGGCAGGTACGCTGGCTGGGAACCGCAGACCGCATGGAGGCCGATCTGGTGCCGAAGCACGGGATTGAGATCGACTTTATCCATATCTCCGGCCTGCGTGGCAAGGGGATTAAAGCTCTGCTGCTGGCACCGGTGCGCATTTTCAACGCCTGGCGCCAGGCGCGGGCGATCATGAAGCGTTTTAAGCCGGACGTGGTGCTGGGAATGGGCGGGTATGTCTCCGGTCCAGGCGGACTGGCGGCATGGTCGCTAGGGATCCCGGTTGTGCTGCATGAGCAGAACGGTATTGCTGGCCTGACCAACAAGTGGCTCTCCCGGATCGCCAGCAAAGTGATGCAGGCTTTCCCCGGCGCATTTCCGAAAGCGGACGTGGTGGGCAATCCGGTGCGTGTAGACGTGCTGGCGCTGCCGTTGCCGCAGGAGCGTCTTGTCGGACGTGAAGGTCCGGTGCGTGTGCTGGTGGTGGGCGGCTCTCAGGGCGCGCGCATTCTGAACCAGACGCTACCGCAAGTCGCAGCGAAGCTCGGTGACGCGGTGACCATCTGGCATCAAAGCGGGAAGGGCGGTCAGCAAACGGTCGAACAGGCGTATGCCGACGCGGGCCAGCCGCAGCATAAAGTGACTGAATTTATCGACGACATGGCGGCGGCGTATGCCTGGGCCGATGTCGTGGTCTGCCGCTCCGGCGCGCTGACGGTGAGCGAAATTGCCGCCGCAGGCTTACCGGCGCTGTTTGTGCCGTTCCAGCACAAAGATCGTCAGCAGTACTGGAATGCGTTGCCGCTTGAGAAAGCCGGCGCCGCGAAAATTTTTGAACAGCCGCAGTTCACCGCAGACGCGGTCGCCACCACCCTGGCGGGCTGGAACCGGGAGACATTACTGGAGATGGCGCAGCACGCACGTGCCGCAGCGATCCCGGATGCAACGGAGCGGGTGGCGAAAGAAGTGAGCCTGGCAGCCCAGGTTTAACCCTCGCAGCGCGTGTTGCGCTGCACGAATTTTTTGAAGTAGTCGATGGCGTTTAGAGAATGAATACACAACAACTGGCGAAACTGCGTTCAATCGTGCCCGAGATGCGTCGCGTCCGGCACATTCACTTTGTTGGCATCGGCGGCGCCGGTATGGGCGGTATTGCCGAAGTGCTGGCGAATGAAGGCTACCAGATCAGCGGTTCCGATCTGGCGCCGAACCCTGTTACGCAACAGTTGGCGTCCCTTGGTGCGACCATCTATTTTAACCATCGCCCGGAAAACGTCCTTGATGCCAGCGTGGTTGTAGTCTCCAGCGCCATCTCTGCCGACAATCCGGAAATCGTTGCCGCACACGAAGCGCGTATCCCGGTGATCCGCCGTGCCGAGATGCTGGCCGAGCTGATGCGTTTTCGTCACGGCATCGCCATCGCCGGTACTCACGGTAAAACCACCACCACGGCGATGGTCTCCAGTATTTATGCCGAAGCGGGCCTCGATCCGACCTTCGTCAACGGCGGTCTGGTGAAAGCCGCAGGCGTGCACGCCCGCCTGGGCAACAGTCGTTATCTGATTGCCGAAGCAGATGAAAGCGACGCGTCCTTCCTGCATCTGCAGCCGATGGTAGCGATTGTCACCAACATCGAAGCTGACCATATGGATACCTACCAGGGCGACTTCGAAAATTTAAAGCAAACATTCATAAACTTTCTCCACAATCTGCCGTTTTATGGACGGGCGGTAATGTGCGTTGACGACCCGGTGATCCGCGAGCTGCTGCCGCGCGTCGGTCGTCAGATCACTACTTACGGTTTCAGCGAAGACGCTGACGTGCGTGTGGAAAGCTACAAGCAGGTCGGTGCGCAGGGGCATTTCACCCTCGCGCGTCAGGATAAAGAGCTGCTGCAGGTCACGCTGAATGCCCCAGGCCGTCACAACGCCCTGAACGCTGCAGCGGCCGTTGCGGTAGCTACAGAAGAAGGCATTGAAGACGAAGCCATTCTGCGGGCGCTGGAAAGCTTCCAGGGTACCGGTCGTCGTTTCGATTTCCTCGGCGAGTTCCCACTGGAAACTGTTAACGGAAAAAGCGGCACCGCGATGCTGGTTGATGACTACGGCCACCACCCGACCGAAGTGGATGCGACGATCAAAGCGGCGCGCGCGGGCTGGCCGGACAAAAATCTGGTGATGGTGTTCCAGCCACACCGCTATACCCGTACCCGTGACCTGTACGACGATTTTGCTAACGTGCTGTCACAGGTTGATGCCCTGCTGATGCTGGATGTTTACTCCGCGGGCGAAGCGGCCATTCCGGGCGCTGACAGTCGCTCCCTGTGCCGCACCATTCGCGGCCGCGGCAAGATTGACCCGATTCTGGTCTCCGATCATGCCCAGGCAGCCGCGATGCTTGCCCCGGTGTTGACCGGCAATGATTTGATTCTGGTGCAGGGTGCGGGAAATATCGGCAAGATCGCCCGTACGCTGGCCGAAATCAAACTTAAGCCGCAAATTTCGGAGGAAGAGCGTCATGGCTGATAAGATTGCGGTCCTCTCTGGCGGCACCTCTGCAGAGCGCGAGGTTTCCCTGAATTCCGGTGCTGCGGTACTGGCAGGTCTTCGTGAAGGCGGCGTTGATGCGCACCTGGTCGATCCGAAAGAGACTGACGTGACGCGCCTGAAAGAGATGGGTTTTGCTAAAGTCTTTATCGCCCTGCATGGCCGCGGCGGTGAAGACGGTACGCTGCAGGGCTTGCTGGACATCATCGGCCTGCCATATACCGGCAGCGGCGTAATGGCCTCGGCCATCTCCATGGACAAACTGCGCAGCAAATTGCTGTGGCAGGGGGCCGGTTTGCCGGTTGCGCCATGGGTGGCACTGACCCGTCGTGAATTTGAGCAGGGCCTTGATGCTAGCGTCACTGAACGTATTGCGGCGCTGGGATTACCGGTAATCGTTAAGCCGAGCCGTGAAGGCTCAAGCGTAGGAATGTCTAAAGTTGACGAAGCAGGCGATATATCATCTGCATTAGCGCTGGCATTTCAACATGATGAAGAAGTTCTGATAGAAAAATGGCTCAGCGGACCGGAATTTACCGTTGCGATGCTCGGTGAAGAAATTTTACCGTCAATTCGTATCCAACCAGCTGGAACCTTCTATGATTATGAGGCGAAGTATCTCTCTGATGAGACGCAATATTTCTGCCCAAGTGGTCTGGAAGCGGAGCGTGAGACCCTTTTAAACGCTCTGGTGCTCAAAGCCTGGCATGTACTTGGCTGCCGTGGCTGGGGACGAATCGACGTGATGCAGGATAGTGATGGGCAGTTTTATCTGCTGGAAGCCAATACTTCGCCGGGGATGACCAGCCATAGCCTGGTGCCGATGGCGGCGCGCCAGGCGGGAATGAGTTTCTCGCAGCTCGTGGTTCGCATTCTGGACCAGGCGGGCTGATATGTCTCAGGCTGCGCTGAACACGCGAAACCGTGACGAAGAAGAAGAGTATTCTTCTTCGCGTCGGAGTAATGGAACGCGTCTTGCAGGGATCACCTTCCTGCTCGCCGTGCTGTGTACGGTGTTTGTCAGCGGCTGGATGGTGCTCGGCTGGATGGAAGATGCACAACGTCTACCTCTGTCGAAACTGGTGGTGACGGGTGACCGTCACTACACGCGTAATGATGATATCCGGCAGTCTATTCTGGCATTAGGATCGCCCGGCACCTTCATGACGCAGGACGTGAATATTATCCAGAGCCAGATTGAACGCTTGCCATGGATTAAACAGGCGAGCGTCAGAAAGCAGTGGCCGGATGAATTGAAGATTCATCTGGTTGAATATGTACCCATTGCGCGTTGGAATGATCAGCATATGGTTGACGTAGATGGAATTTCTTTCAGCGTCCCGGCCGATCGTGTCAGCAAGCAAAATTTACCCATGTTATATGGTCCGGAAGGCAGCGAAAATGAAGTGCTTGAAGGTTTCCGTAACATGGGGCAAGTGCTGGCTAAAGATCGTTTTACCCTGAAACAAGCCGCCATGACTGCGCGTCGTTCCTGGCAATTGACGCTGACGAACGACATTAAGCTGAATCTTGGCCGGGGTGACACGATGAAGCGTCTGGCCCGTTTTGTAGAACTTTATCCCGTTCTGCAGCAGCAGGGGCAGGCTGAAGGCAAAAGGATTAGCTACGTTGATTTGCGCTATGACTCAGGCGCATCGGTCGGGTGGATCCCGGCGCCGGTTGAGGAACCTAATCAGCAACAGAATCAGGCTCAGGTACAGGCAGAATAACAATGATCAAGGCGACGGACAGAAAACTGGTAGTAGGACTGGAGATTGGCACTGCGAAGGTTGCCGCTTTAGTAGGGGAAGTTCTGCCCGACGGTATGGTCAATATCATTGGTGTGGGTAGCTGCCCGTCTCGTGGTATGGATAAAGGTGGGGTAAACGACCTCGAGTCGGTGGTGAAATGCGTTCAGCGCGCCATCGATCAGGCCGAATTGATGGCAGATTGCCAGATTTCCTCCGTGTATCTGGCGCTCTCTGGCAAGCATATTAGCTGCCAGAACGAGATTGGCATGGTGCCGATCTCAGAAGAAGAAGTCTCGCAGGAAGACGTCGAAAACGTCGTGCATACTGCCAAGTCTGTACGCGTTCGCGACGAGCATCGCGTTCTGCATGTGATCCCGCAGGAGTATGCGATCGACTATCAAGAAGGGATTAAAAATCCGGTAGGCCTTTCCGGCGTACGTATGCAGGCAAAAGTGCACTTGATCACATGTCACAACGATATGGCGAAGAACATTGTCAAAGCTGTGGAACGTTGTGGTCTTAAAGTTGACCAACTGATTTTCGCCGGTCTGGCGGCAAGTTATTCTGTGCTGACCGAAGACGAACGTGAACTGGGCGTCTGTGTAGTGGATATCGGTGGTGGTACGATGGACATGGCCGTCTATACCGGTGGTGCGCTGCGCCATACCAAAGTTATCCCGTATGCGGGGAACGTGGTGACCAGCGATATCGCTTACGCCTTTGGCACGCCACCGAGCGATGCAGAGGCAATTAAAGTGCGCCACGGTTGTGCACTGGGCTCCATTGTGGGCAAAGATGAGAGCGTTGAAGTGCCAAGCGTCGGTGGGCGTCCACCGCGCAGCCTGCAGCGCCAGACGTTAGCCGAGGTCATTGAGCCGCGTTATACCGAGCTGCTCAACCTGGTCAACGAAGAGATTTTGCAGTTACAGGAACAGCTTCGCCAGCAGGGTGTCAAACACCATCTTGCGGCGGGGATTGTATTAACCGGCGGCGCGGCGCAAATTGAAGGTCTTGCGGCCTGTGCTCAGCGAGTTTTCCATACGCAGGTGCGCATCGGCGCACCGCTGAACATCACCGGTCTGACGGATTATGCTCAGGAGCCGTATTATTCAACGGCAGTGGGCTTGCTTCATTACGGGAAAGAAACGCATCTCAGTGGTGAAGCAGAAGTAGAAAAACGCGTGTCGGTAGGTTCGTGGTTTAAACGAATCAACACCTGGCTGCGAAAAGAATTTTAATTTTAGTAAGAGACCGGCGAAAATTAACGGTTTCGGGCGACAGGCACAAAACGGAGAGAAACTATGTTTGAACCTATGGAACTGACCAACGACGCGGTGATTAAAGTCATCGGCGTCGGTGGCGGCGGCGGTAATGCTGTAGAGCACATGGTGCGCGAGCGCATCGAAGGTGTAGAGTTCTTCGCGGTGAACACCGATGCGCAGGCACTGCGTAAGACGGCGGTTGGCCAGACGATCCAAATCGGTGGCGGCATCACCAAAGGGCTGGGCGCTGGGGCAAACCCGGAAGTCGGCCGCAATGCTGCAGAAGAAGATCGTGAGGCACTGCGTGCTGCGCTTGATGGTGCAGACATGGTGTTTATCGCCGCAGGTATGGGCGGTGGTACCGGAACCGGTGCTGCGCCAGTGGTTGCTGAAGTTGCTAAAGATTTAGGTATCCTGACGGTTGCTGTCGTGACCAAGCCTTTCAACTTTGAAGGCAAGAAGCGTATGGCGTTCGCCGAGCAGGGTATCACCGAGCTGTCCAAGCATGTGGACTCGCTGATCACTATCCCGAACGACAAGCTGCTGAAGGTGCTGGGCCGTGGCATCTCTCTGCTGGACGCCTTTGGCGCAGCGAACGATGTGCTGAAGGGAGCAGTCCAGGGTATCGCTGAGCTGATCACCCGTCCGGGTCTGATGAACGTCGACTTTGCTGACGTGCGCACCGTGATGTCCGAAATGGGCTACGCGATGATGGGCTCCGGCGTGGCGAAAGGTGAAGACCGTGCAGAAGAAGCCGCTGAAATGGCGATCTCTTCTCCACTGCTGGAAGATATCGATCTCTCTGGCGCACGTGGCGTGCTGGTCAACATCACCGCGGGCTTCGACCTGCGTCTTGATGAGTTCGAAACCGTGGGTAACACCATCCGTGCGTTCGCCTCTGACAACGCCACCGTAGTAATCGGTACTTCCCTTGATCCGGAAATGAACGATGAGCTGCGCGTAACGGTTGTTGCTACCGGTATCGGCATGGACAAACGTCCTGAGATCACCCTGGTAACTAACAAAACTGCTCAGCAGCCGGTGATGGATCGCTACCAGCCGCACGGCATGGCACCGCTGACGCAAGAGCAGAAACCGGCCGCGAAAGTGGTCAATGACAATACAACCCAGACCCAGAAAGAGCCGGATTATCTGGATATCCCAGCGTTCCTGCGTAAGCAAGCTGATTAAGAATTAGCTGGAATTAGGGAATTTACGCTCTTTGTGCTAAACTGGCCGCCCGATAGTGATATACACTCTCGGTTGGATAAGTAACTTGGCGAGATTATACGATGATCAAACAAAGGACATTAAAACGTATCGTTCAGGCGACTGGTGTCGGTTTACATACCGGCAAGAAAGTCACGCTGACGTTGCGCCCTGCGCCGGCCAATACCGGGGTCATCTATCGTCGCACCGACTTGAATCCACCGGTAGATTTCCCGGCTGATGCCAAATCTGTGCGTGATACTATGCTCTGTACTTGCCTGGTGAACGAGCATGACGTGCGGATCTCTACCGTAGAGCACCTGAATGCCGCCCTGGCGGGTCTGGGTATCGACAATATCATTATCGAAGTCGATGCGCCGGAAATCCCGATCATGGATGGCAGCGCTGCACCGTTCGTTTATCTGTTGCTGGACGCTGGCATTGAAGAACTGAACAGTGCGAAGAAATTTGTGCGTATCAAAGAGACCGTTCGTGTCCAGGATGGCGACAAATGGGCTGAATTCAAGCCGTTTAATGGTTTTTCGTTGGACTTCACCATCGACTTCAACCATCCGGCGATTGATTCCAGCACCCAGCGCTATGCGATGAACTTCTCTGCTGATGCGTTTATGCGTCAGATCAGTCGTGCACGTACTTTCGGTTTCATGCGTGATATCGAATATCTGCAGTCCCGCGGCCTGTGCCTGGGCGGCAGCTTCGATTGTGCCATCGTTGTTGACGATTATCGCGTACTGAACGAAGACGGCCTGCGTTTTGAAGATGAATTCGTTCGTCACAAAATGCTGGATGCGATTGGGGACCTGTTCATGTGTGGTCACAATATCATTGGTGCGTTTACCGCGTATAAATCCGGTCACGCGCTGAACAACAAACTGTTGCAGGCTGTTCTGGCAAAACAGGAAGCCTGGGAATATGTGACCTTCGAAGACGAAGCTGAACTGCCACTGGCATTCAAAGCACCGAGCACGGTTCTGGCGTAACGGTAGATCCCGTTATCTAAATTCGACTGGTTGACCTGGCACTCTCTCCGGCCAGCAAGACCAGTCGTTTTTGTTTTTGTCCTTTCTGAATTGCCGTAGTCAATGGCGCGTTTGCTGATTTCATCACCATTTTTAACCTCTGCGGTGCCTCATTACTGCTGCTGTAAAGTAGCTTTAGTGGTAATATCTGGGCGCGAAAATATAAAAATCATACGGTGAGTCTTAAGGCTTACTTACTTGTGGTGGGGCAATTGAGCGGAATTCTGACGCGCTGGCGACAATTTGGCAGACGTTACTTCTGGCCGCATCTCCTTCTGGGGATGGTCGCGGCGAGTTTTGGCCTGCCCGCGCTCAGCAGCAATGCCGAAGCGGCTAATCCTGCGAAGACCGCTACCTCCCGACAAGATCTGAACACGCGGGTTAATTTCACTAACCTTGCCCTGCTGGAAGCGAACCGCCGACCGAATTACACGGTAGATTACTGGCATCAACACGCTATCCGCACCGTTATTCGCCATCTCTCTTTCGCCATGGCACCGCAGGCGTTGCCTGCTGTTGAAGAGACGTTACCGGTTCAGGCGCACCATCTGGCGCTGCTGGATACGCTCAACTCACTGCTTACCCAGCAGAGCGAGCCGCCGGTCATTGTTCGTCAGGTGGCCCTTACCGCATTTTATCCCCCATCCGCTTTCTCCGTGTCGGCCTGGATTAGCCAGGTACAGGGCATCCGCGCCGGACCTCAACGCCTCAGCTAAATTAACCCTTTTCAATACCTTAATTTAACTGCCCATGATGGGGCGTTTGAGAATTTATTATGTTAATCAAATTACTAACTAAAGTTTTCGGTAGTCGTAACGATCGTACTTTGCGCCGCATGCGCAAAGCTGTCAGCGTCATCAACGGCCTTGAGCCAGCAATGGAAAAACTCTCCGATGACGAACTGAAAGGCAAAACTGCCGAATTCCGTGCCCGCCTTGAAAAAGGCGAAACCGTTGAAAGTCTGATCCCGGAAGCCTTTGCCGTTGTCCGCGAAGCGAGTAAGCGTGTGTTTGGCATGCGTCACTTCGACGTGCAGCTGCTGGGCGGTATGGTCCTCAATGACCGCTGCATCGCCGAGATGCGTACCGGTGAAGGTAAAACCCTGACCGCGACCCTGCCTGCTTACCTGAATGCCCTGTCCGGTAAAGGCGTTCACGTCGTTACCGTCAACGACTATCTGGCGCAGCGTGACGCCGAAAACAACCGTCCACTGTTTGAATTCCTCGGCATGAGCGTTGGGATCAACATGTCAGGCCTGCCGGCTCCGGCGAAACGCGAAGCCTACGGCGCGGACATCACTTACGGCACCAACAACGAATACGGTTTTGACTACCTGCGTGACAACATGGCGTTCAGCCCGGAAGAGCGCGTTCAGCGTAAACTGCACTATGCGCTGGTGGATGAGGTCGACTCCATTCTGATCGATGAAGCCCGTACTCCGCTGATCATCTCCGGCCCGGCTGAAGACAGCTCCGAGATGTATCGCAAAGTCGACAAAATCATTCCTCACCTGATCCGTCAGGAAAAAGAGGACTCCGATAGCTTCCAGGGTGAAGGCCACTTTTCCGTGGACGAAAAATCCCGTCAGGTAAACCTGACCGAACGTGGTCTGGTCCAGATTGAAGAGTTGCTGGTGCAGCAAGGCATTATGGAAGAGGGTGAGTCACTTTACTCTCCAACCAACATCATGCTGATGCACCACGTGACTGCAGCGCTGCGTGCGCACGTGCTCTTTACCCGTGACGTGGACTACATCGTTAAAGATGGCGAAGTCATTATCGTCGACGAACACACCGGCCGTACCATGCAGGGTCGCCGCTGGTCTGACGGCCTGCACCAGGCGGTTGAAGCCAAAGAGAACGTCGATATCCAGAACGAAAACCAGACGCTGGCATCTATCACCTTCCAGAACTACTTCCGTCTGTACGAGAAGCTGGCAGGGATGACCGGTACGGCGGATACCGAAGCCTTTGAATTCAGCTCTATCTACAAGCTGGATACCGTGGTGGTGCCAACCAACCGTCCGATGATCCGTAAAGATATGCCGGATCTGGTCTACATGACCGAAGCGGAAAAAATTCAGGCCATCATCGAAGATATTCGCGACCGTACCGCCGCGGGCCAGCCAGTTCTGGTGGGGACAATTTCCATCGAAAAATCGGAAGTGGTCTCCGAAGAGCTGACCAAAGCCGGGATCAAGCACAACGTTCTGAACGCCAAGTTCCACGCCAAAGAGGCTGATATTGTTGCCCAGGCGGGTTATCCGTCAGCGGTGACCATCGCTACCAACATGGCGGGTCGTGGTACTGACATTATGCTGGGCGGTAGCTGGCAGGCAGAAGTGGCCGCGCTGGAAGATCCAACCCCGGAACAGATCGCGCAGATCAAAGCCGACTGGCAGGTTCGTCACGATGCCGTACTGGCTGCGGGCGGTCTGCACATCATCGGTACTGAACGCCATGAATCCCGTCGTATCGACAACCAGTTGCGTGGTCGTGCAGGCCGTCAGGGTGATGCCGGTTCATCCCGCTTCTACCTGTCGATGGAAGATGCGCTGATGCGTATTTTCGCCTCTGACCGTGTGTCAGGCATGATGCGTAAGCTGGGCATGAAGCCGGGCGAAGCGATCGAGCACCCGTGGGTGACCAAAGCCATCGCCAACGCGCAGCGTAAAGTGGAAAGCCGTAACTTCGATATTCGTAAGCAGCTGCTTGAGTATGATGACGTGGCTAACGACCAGCGTCGCGCGATTTACACCCAGCGTAACGAGCTGCTGGACGTGTCCGACGTGAGCGAAACCATCAACAGCATCCGCGAAGACGTGTTTAAAGCCACCATCGATGCTCACATTCCTCCGCAATCTCTGGAAGAGATGTGGGATATCGAAGGCCTGCAGGTGCGTCTGAAAAACGATTTCGACCTCGACATGCCTATCCAGGAGTGGCTGGATAAAGAGCCGGAGCTGCACGAAGAGACCCTGCGCGAGCGTATTTTTGCTAATGCCATTGAAGTTTATCAGCGTAAAGAAGAAGTGGTCGGCGCTGAGATGATGCGTCACTTCGAGAAAGGCGTGATGCTGCAAACTCTGGACTCCCTGTGGAAAGAGCACCTGGCGGCGATGGACTATCTGCGTCAGGGTATCCATCTGCGCGGCTATGCACAAAAAGATCCGAAGCAGGAGTACAAGCGCGAATCCTTTGCCATGTTTGCCGCGATGCTTGAATCCCTGAAATACGAAGTGATCAGCACCCTGAGTAAGGTGCAGGTGCGCATGCCGGAAGAAGTGGAAGAGATGGAGCAGCAGCGTCGCGAAGAGGCTGAACGTCTGGCCCAGATGCAGCAGCTCAGCCATCAGGACGACGAAGAAGCCGCCGCTGCCGCCATTGCTGCGCAGGCCGGTGAGCGTAAGGTCGGTCGTAACGATCCGTGCCCATGTGGTTCAGGTAAAAAATACAAACAGTGCCATGGCCGTCTGAGCTAAGCATTAAACCAACTGAAAAGGCGCAGATATCTGCGCCTTTTTTATGGAATCAGGACAATGAAAACACTGCAAATCGCTGTCGGGATCATTCGCAATTCCGATAATCAAATCTTTATTACCCAGCGTGCGGCCGATGCGCACATGGCGAATAAATGGGAGTTTCCCGGCGGGAAGATCGAGGCTGGTGAAACGCCGGAGCAGGCGCTGATACGCGAGCTTCAGGAAGAGGTGGGGATCACCCCGCTTGGAGCGACCCTGTTCGATAAACTGGAATATGCGTTTCCCGATCGCCATATCACGCTGTGGTTCTGGCTGGTAGAAAACTGGGAAGGGGAGCCGTGGGGCAAAGAGGGGCAGCCGGGGAATTGGGTTACGCTTCAGGCAAGTGATGCCGATAAATTCCCGCCGGCCAATGCGCCTGTTATTACCCGCTTAGTGGGTATCGAGTAAGCCTGCTCAGCGAAGCGCCAGCAGGCTGATACTGTTACTGCTGGCTTTCGCTCCAGTCATCGCTTTCAGAGTGATCGCCTTCGCTCGGGATACGTTTCTCCTCTGCCGCCCATTCACCGAGATCGATCAGCTGGCAACGTTTGCAGCAAAAAGGACGGAAAGGACTCTGCTCGCCCCAGATGACGGGCTTCCCACAGGTGGGGCAGTTCACGGTAGTAACATCAGACATCATGACTCCTTAACAACACGCCAGCTCAAAGTCGAGACGTTCCGGCACCAGACCATGTTCACTGTCGAGCGGCATGAAACGAATCGCAAAGCGGCTCTTGTGGCCTGAAATTTGCGGATAAAGCTGATCGGCAAGGGTCAGCTGCAGGCGCAGCAGATCGGCATCCTCGCCGTTATCCTGATAAAACCCGTTCAGGCTGGTTTGCTTGCGGAACGGCGCGGAGTTGCGGATCAAATCGAGGATCAGCGACAGCGCCTGCGTCAGCGGCTCAAGGCTGCCGAGCCAGCTTTGGACCTGGATATCGCGCTGCTCCTGCGGCATATGCAGCCAGATATGCAGGGTCGGCAAATCGAAACTGCAGCAGCCGCCAGGAATGCTCAGACGCTGACGAACCAATGCTACCAGGCGATCTTCCCGCAAAAACTGGCCGATACGTGGCGCAGCCATCAATACCGTGCTGTTGTGTTTCAGCTGCTGACGCAGGCTGTCGATGCGGCTGTTATCCACGCCCGGGACTTCGGCCCATGCCTGCAATTTGCGCTGCTGACGCTCCAGCTCTTTCAGTAATTCAGTGCGGACTTCGCCACGCTCTAACACATCCAGCAGGTCGCTTACGTTACGGAAAAAATGCAGCGCCGAGGTGTGGTCGTGTACCGGCAGGAGGCCTGAAAGCTGCTGGATTAAAAACTCAATGCGCAGCCAGGTACGCATTTTTTCATTGAGGGGATGCTCAAAAAGAACGTGGGTGTGCATTAGGCTTTTTCCTGTAAAACGGCCTGCGCCAGGTAGTACTGATGCAGGCGGGCAACATCGGAGGCGATGGCATCCGGTGCGCCGTTATTATCAATAACATCATCCGCGACGGCAAGGCGCGCTTCACGCGTGGCCTGCGCGGCAAGAATTTGTTCAGCATGTTCGCGCCCGACATTATCGCGGGCGATGGTGCGCTGAATTTGTGTTGTCGGAGAGACATCCACCACCAGGACCCGGTCAGCTTTGTCGTGAAGCTTATTTTCCACCAGAAGCGGTACGACCCAGAGTACATAAGGGGAGGTCGCCTGCGATATCTGCTTCTGCGTCTCCTGCTGGATCAGCGGATGAAGCAGGGCATTAAGCCAGGCTTTTTCTGCAGGATGCGAGAAAATGCGTTCACGCAGCATCCGGCGGTTTAAGGTACCGTCGGGCGCAATCATGTCGTGGCCGAAATGTTCTGCGATAGCGTGTAATGCAGGTGTACCGGGCTCTACCACCTGGCGGGCAATGATATCGGCATCAATAATTGTGACACCCAGACGTGAGAAGGCGTCGGCCACAGTGCTTTTGCCACTGCCAATGCCTCCCGTTAATGCAACGATGTACCCCATTAATTAAAATCCTGGGAAATATTCATTATTGATATCAATTGCTTAAGATTTAATCTTTTAACGGCAATGGTTAAGCTCTGCTTACGGACTTTTTACCAGGTAAATTTATAGGATTGTAGCGTAAAAAAAGTGAATTTCGCAGTCTTGCGCAACAGGTATTAGTGCGTATGATAGCGTCACTGGAGTTGTGTGTTTCGTTTTTCGACATTTACCCCAGTACCCCAGGAATCCGCAAATGCGTATCGAAGAAGATCTGAAGTTAGGTTTCAAAGACGTTCTTATCCGCCCTAAACGTTCTACCCTGAAAAGTCGCTCCGACGTTGAACTCGAACGTGAATTCACCTTTAAGCATTCCGGTCAGACCTGGTCTGGCGTGCCTGTTATCGCCGCCAATATGGATACGGTTGGGACGTTTGCGATGGCAAAAGCACTGGCCTCCTTCGACATTCTGACCGCGGTGCATAAGCACTACAGCGTTGAAGAGTGGAATGCGTTTGCAGGCTCGGTATCTGAAACCGTGCTCAAGCACGTGATGGTTTCCACCGGCACCTCTGACGCCGATTTCGAAAAAACGAAACAGATCCTGATTGCCAACCCGAACCTGAACTTCATCTGCATTGATGTCGCCAATGGTTACTCTGAGCATTTCGTGCAGTTCGTCAGCAAAGCGCGTCAGGCCTGGCCGACCAAAACCATTATTGCGGGTAACGTGGTTACCGGTGAAATGTGTGAAGAGCTGATCCTGTCCGGCGCCGATATCGTGAAAGTGGGCATTGGCCCGGGTTCCGTCTGCACCACCCGCGTGAAAACCGGTGTTGGCTATCCGCAGCTTTCCGCAGTGATCGAGTGTGCTGATGCCGCTCACGGCCTGGGCGGCCAGATCATCAGCGACGGCGGTTGCACCACGCCAGGTGACGTGGCGAAAGCCTTTGGTGGCGGTGCAGACTTCGTCATGCTGGGCGGTATGCTGGCAGGCCACGAAGAGAGCGGCGGTACCGTGGTTGATGAAAACGGTGAAAAATTCATGCTGTTCTACGGCATGAGCTCTGAATCGGCGATGAACCGTCACGTAGGCGGTGTTGCTCAGTATCGTGCGGCAGAAGGTAAAACCGTCAAACTGCCACTGCGCGGCCCGGTTGAGAATACCGCGCGTGATATCCTGGGTGGCCTGCGTTCAGCCTGTACCTACGTGGGCGCATCCCGCCTGAAAGAGCTGACCAAGCGCACCACCTTTATCCGCGTTCAGGAACAGGAAAACCGCGTTTTCAATAGCCTGTAATACACTCTCGCTGGCGCATCTCGCGCCAGCGTTATCCCGCACTCATCGCATCCCCCAGATGGAAAATCGGCAGGTACATCGCGACCACCAGCGTGCCGATAATTAACCCCGTCACAATCAACAGCAGCGGCTCCAGCAGCGAGGCCAGATTATCAGCCTGCTGAAAAGTCTGTTCATTATGATGCTGCGCCAGATTAGCCAGCATGATATCCAGCGACCCCGACGCTTCACCAGTACGCACGAGCTGAATGCAGAGCGGCGTAAAGATCGCTGCTTCATTCAGGGCAGACCAGATAGGCGCACCCTGCATGATGCGCTGGCGTGCCGCCTGTAATGTCTCCTGCCAGAAGGGGCACGTTAGCGTCTCCTCGGTACTGTCCAGTCCCTGCAGAAAGGCGATGCCTGCCTGCTGGGTGAGCGACAGCACGGTAAAGATCTGGCTGAGCTTTTGCCCGCGCACCAGCGGGCCAATCACTGGGCTGTTCAGCAGCAGACGCTGCTTAGCACGTTGCCACCGCCGGTTGCGGCGAACCAACATCAGGCCAGATGCCGCCGCCAGCAGACTTAACACCAGTCCGGCCCCCCACTCCTGAAGCGTGGTCGCCAGTGCCATTACGGCCCGGGTCAGGGCCGGTAGGGGCGTATTGAAGGTTTTATAGATCGCTGCAAACTCCGGCAGCACCAGGGTCACCATCGCCAGCACTACGGCGACGGCCAGGGCGAGAATGATGATCGGATAGCGCAGCGCCTTTTTCACCTTCGCGCTGAGTTGTTGCTGCGTTTTTTGCTGCTGGGCCAGTTGACGACAGCACTCATCAAGCTTGCCGGTCAGCTCCCCGGTTTTGATCATCGACACATAGAGGGGAGGGAAGACGTGCGGCCACTTTTTCATGGCTTCAGAAAAGGCACATCCGGCGCTAAGATCGTCGGCCACGCTCTGCAGTAAGGCCTGCCACTGTCGGGCCGGATGCTGCTGGGCCAGAAGCGCCAGACCGGCCGAGAGCGTTAAGCCCGCCTGCAGTAGCGTCGCCAACTGGTGGATCATCTCGTAGCGGTGCTGCGCCTGCCAGCGCGTCTGTTGCCGGCAGCGCCTGAGCTCAAGGGGAACCAGCTCCCGGCCTGAGAGGAGATCCCACGCCGTCTGTTTGTCGGGCGCCCAGAGCGCGCCTGTCTGCTGCTCCCCCTGCTGGGTGAGCGCCCGCCAGCGCCAGAGTTGATTACCTGTCATCCGATTCGCCCAGCATCTGTACCAGCTCCCCGAGGGTGGTGTGGCCTTGCTCTACCGCCATACAGCCATGCTCAAACAGCGTGATCATGCCTGACTGCCGGGCCAGTTTTTCGATCTCTTCGACCGGCGCGCCGCTGGCAATGGCGGTGCGCAGCTCACGGGTGATGACCATCACCTCGAAGATTGCCACCCGACCATAAAAGCCGTGATAGCAGCGGTCGCAGCCCACGGGCTGCCAGTGCGGCAAAGGGCGAGGCCACAGCGCCTGGGGTAGCGGCGCATCCCGACGCAACTCAGTACGACAATGGGGACATAATCGGCGCACCAGCCGCTGGGCGATCACCAGAGACAACGCCGAGGAGATCATCCAGCGCGCCACCCCCATCTGCTGCAGGCGAACCAGCGTCTCTGCAGTGGAGTTAGTATGCAGCGTCGACAGCACCAGATGGCCGGTCTGGGCAGCGTTGATGGCGATCTCCGCCGTTTCGCCATCGCGAATTTCGCCCACCATGATGATGTCGGGATCCTGGCGTAAAAACGCCCGCAATACGCTCTGAAAGGTTAACCCCGCCCGCGGGTTAATGGGGGTCTGATTGAGCCCCGCCAGCGGGATTTCGACCGGATCTTCCACGCTGCAGATGTTTACTTCGGGCGTGTTCCTGGCCTGCAATGCGCTATAAAGCGTGACGGTTTTGCCGCTGCCGGTGGGGCCAGTCACCAGAATCAGTCCCTGGGATTTGTTCAGCGCGCTGGCGAAGAGTCGCTGCTGGGCCTCGTTCATCCCCAACTGTTCGAGCTGCAGCGTCTGTTGCTCCTGCTGCAGAAGCCGCAGAACGATTTTTTCGCCGCTGCGACAGGGGAGCGTGGCGATACGAAACGAGACGGGCGATCCCGAAAGCTCGACGGTAAATTGCCCGTCCTGGGGTAAGCGACGTTCGGCGATGTCCAGATTGCCCAGCACCTTCAGCCGGGCGATTAGCGTTTTGCCCAGTTCGGCTGAGAGCGGCGGCTGCGGATAGAGCACGCCGTCAATGCGCAAGCGGATCTGCCAGCTCTCGTCGGTGGGCTCGATATGAATATCCGACGCGCGCTGGCTCAGGGCGTGAGTCAGGGTGTGGTTAAGAAGGTCGGTGGCGGAACGCGTCGAGGTATTGACCACGGGCAGATGTGCCTCCGACGTGGTTTGCTGCTGCTTTTCCATGCGCTCGGCGGTCCAGCATTCAATATCGATTCTTTTCTGCGTCGCGAAACGTAACGCCTCCAGCAATTCGGTCGGCGGGTTGCCGACCACCGCAATATTGATCCTGTCCGGGTCGCTGGTCAGCAGCAGGGCGTGATGACGCCGACACAGCGCCGTTAACTGTTCAGGCTTCATTGCCCGCTCTCCTGCTCAGCCGTAAAGCGGAACACCTCTTCGCAGGCCTGCTTCAGCGCGCTGTCCTCGCCCACGGTGCAGAGTCGCTTCCAGCCGGTGATGCCGTTGCCATTATCCCACTGCGGGGTCATTACTACCTCGAGACCATTCAGGCTCTCCTGGCCGGTAAGGGTGACGGCACCTTTGGCGATACTCATCCCGGAGACATAGCGGCTGGTTGCCGGGGAGGGAATGCCGTTGACGCCTGCGTCGCAGCGCTCAGTTCCGCCATGATCGAGGGCGCAGAGTTCGACGGCGGTACGGTAGGGCATAAAGGTTTGCAGCATGTCGGTGAGAGCGGCTTTACGCAGGTAGTTCTGGTAAGCCGGAATGCCAATCGCGCTGAGAATGGCGACGATACCGATGACCACCATTAACTCGATGAGGGTAAATCCTTTTTGTCTTTCCATGGGTCGCTCCTTAAGTTGACGCAGGCTACTGTGGCAGCGGGACAGACCGGGGGCGAGGGGCAAAAATCGATTCGTGAAGCATGATTCAGCGGGATGTGCGGGCGTTACAGTGCAATGCAGCGGGTTTGCGAGGCGGGTCGTAAATCGGGCTTGCCCGGCCAGTGCTGACCGGGCTTAGTGTCACTTAGCGAAAGCGCATTGACAGGTCGAGGGCGCGAATGTGTTTGGTCAGCGCGCCAACGGAGATGAAATCGACGCCGGTTTCGGCGAACTCACGTAAGGTTTCGTGCGTCACGTTGCCAGAGACCTCAAGGCGGGCCTGGCCGTTAGTGCGTTTAACGGCCTCGCGCATCTGCTCAGTCGTAAAGTTGTCCAGCATGATGATGTCAGCACCGGCTTTCAGCGCATCGTCCAGCTCCTGCAGATTCTCCACTTCCACTTCCACCGGCACATCCGGGTGCAGCCAGAAGGCTTTTTCCACGGCCTGGCGAACGGAGCCCGAGGCGATAATGTGGTTCTCTTTAATCAGGAACGCATCGGATAATCCCAGACGGTGGTTGGCGCCGCCGCCGCACAGCACGGCATATTTCAGGGCGGTACGCAGGCCCGGCAGCGTTTTGCGGGTATCCAGCAACTGGGTCGTTGTGCCTTCGAGCAGATCGACATAGCGGCGTGCTTCGCTGGCGACGCCGGAGAGCGTCTGGACAAAGTTGAGCGCGGTGCGCTCACCGGTCAGCAGGACGCGCGATGCGCCTTCCAGTTCAAACAGCGGCTGGTTAGCTTTAATGTTATCGCCATCTTCAACATGCCACGTCACCTGAACGCCGTCCCCGGCCAGCTGGATAAAGACCTCTTCCACCCAGCGTTTACCACAGAACACACCATCCTCACGGGTGATCACCACCGCATGGGAACGGGCATCTTCCGCCAGCAACTGGGCGGTAATGTCGTTGTCAGCGTTGACGTCTCCACCCAGATCTTCGCGCAACGCATTGGCGACGCTTACCGGAATATCGAGATTAATACGTTCCAGCAGTACGTTACGTCTGTGGTCGGGGTTGTAGCGACGAGGCGGCATGTTAAAACTCCAAATTGGTAACGAATCATAAGATTGAAACATGCTACTCTGAACCGGGAATCAGCACCATATATAAGGAGATCCTGCATGCACTCAGAACATGGCTGGCTGGCAGAGGCACGGCGTGTTCCTTCGCCACACCACGATTGCCGCCCGGAGGATGAGATCCCGTCGCTGCTGGTGGTGCATAACATCAGCCTGCCGCCTGGCGAGTTTGGCGGTCCGTGGATTGACGCGCTATTCACCGGGACAATCGATCCCGATGCTCACCCCTTTTTCGCGGAGATCGCTCACCTGCGCGTTTCTGCCCATTGTCTGATTCGCCGTGACGGTGAAATCGTCCAGTATGTTCCCTTTGATAAACGTGCCTGGCATGCAGGCGTTTCTCAGTATCAGGGGCGTGAACGCTGCAATGATTTTTCTATTGGTATCGAGCTGGAAGGCACGGATACGCTGCCTTACACCGATGCGCAGTATCAGCAGCTGGCCGCGGTGACGCGCACACTTATCAGCCTCTACCCGGCTATCGCCCGCAACGTGACCGGACACAGCGATATTGCGCCGCAGCGCAAGACCGACCCCGGGCCGGCGTTTGACTGGCAACGATTCAACACCCTGCTTACCGCCCTGTCAGAAAAGGAGATGACATGACGTTATTTACCATGCTGCTGGTAATGATTGCTGAGCGTTTGTTCAAGCTGGGCGAGCACTGGCACTTGGATCACCGGATGGAAGTGCTGTTTCGTCGCATCCGCCATTTTTCCATGATCCGCACCCTGCTGATGACGGCGGGGGTGATGCTGGTGGTGTTCCTGCTGCTGCGTTCGCTGTATGGCCTGTTCTTTAATGTGCCGCTGCTGGTGGTGTGGATCCTGCTCGGCGTCCTCTGCATTGGCGCGGGCAAGGTGCGTTTGCACTACCATGCCTACCTGAAGGCGGCAACCAACAATGATGCCCATGCCCGCGGGGCGATGGCCAGCGAGCTGACGCTGATCCACGGCGTACCGCCGGAGTGCAATGAGCGCGAGTTTTTACGCGAGCTGCAGAATGCGCTGCTGTGGATTAACTTCCGCTTCTATCTGGCACCCTTGTTCTGGTTTGTGGTGGGCGGTGCTTGGGGCCCGGTCCTGATGATGGGCTATGCGTTTTTACGCGCGTGGCAGAGCTGGCTGGCACGCTACCTGACCCCGCACGAGCGATTGCAGTCAGGGATCGACGCCATTCTGCATGTGCTGGACTGGCTGCCGGTGCGGCTGTTCGGGGTGGTGTATGCGTTGATCGGGCATGGTGAGAAAGCCCTGCCGGCATGGTTCGCCTCGCTGGGAGATCGTCATACCTCGCAGTACCTGGTGTTAACGCGTCTGGCGCAGTTCTCGCTGGCACGCGAGCCGCACACCGATAAGATCGAAACGCCGAAAGCGGCCGTCTCAATGGCCAAGAAAACGTCGTTTGTGGTAGTGGTAATAGTGGCGCTGCTGACCATTTACGGCACGCTGATCTAAACCAGCGTGCCGCAGGACTTACACTGTATCCGCTGACGGGATGCCAAAATCAGGCATCCCGTTTTCATTCCAGCGAACAAGTTTCAGGCGGGTGTGGCGGTTTGGATCGTAGAGCGGATCGCCCTCTATTTCGGTGTAGTTGCGTGCATGGTAAATCAGCACGTCTTCGCCGTCCGGCGTTTGGGTGAAGCTGTTGTGTCCCGGCCCGTACTGACGGTTCTCATAGCTGGTAGTGAATACCGGCTGCGGTGATTTATGCCAGTTCGCCGGGTTCTGTGGGTCGGCATTGAGGTCGATCCACAGCAGCCCCATGCAGTAATTTTCATCCGTGGCGCTGGCGGAGTAGCTGATAAACAACCGCTCGCCGTGGAACAGCACTGCCGGACCTTCGTTGACCCAGAACCCGCGGCACTCCCAGTCATACTCCGGTTTGCTGAGCATCACCGGCTCGCCTTTTAAGGTCCACGGGTTCTCCATCTCGCACAGATACAGATTCGAGTTACCGGTGATATCCGGGGCTTTTTGCGCCCAGAGATACCAGCGTTTCCCCTGATGAACAAAAGTGGTGGCGTCTAAAGCAAAGGTATCGAAGGGCGTTTTAACTTGCCCTTTTTCCGTCCACTCTCCTGTCAGGGGATCGCTGTCGGTACATTCGAGCACAAACATCCGGTGCTGGAACATCCCGAGTTTATCCAGCGCCTGGGTGTGCGTGGCGGCAAAATAGATGTACCAGTTGCCGTCAATGCAGTGCAGCTCCGGGGCCCAGATCAGCTGACTCATCGGGCCGGTGGCCGGTTTGCGCCAGACCACCACCTCATCGGCACTGCGCAGCCCCTCCAGCGTGTCGGCACGGCGGATCGCCAGCCGGTCATATTCCGGCACCGAGGCAATAAAGTAGTATTGCCCTTCATGATGAAGAATGTACGGGTCAGCGCGTTGTTCAATAAACGGGTTTGGCCAGGTTTGCATTCGGCTTTCCTTATTTGGTCTCAGCGGCTTTGAGTTCCTGAAAATCATTCAGCTCGCGATAGTTGTTCCGGCGTTTTTCCAGGTCTTCCTGAATCTGCTTCATGGTTTCGCGATCGACTTTCAGCAGACGGACCACGCCAGCGGTAACGAGATACCCGACGCCAGGGATGACGGTAAACAGCAGCACGATCCCGTTAATGGCGTCCGCGCTTTGCGCTTTAGCACCCGCATCATAACCGTACCAGGAGAGCAGGAAGCCCACCATCGCCCCGGCAATCGCCAGGCCCAGCTTGAGGAAGAAGATGTTGCCGGAGAAGCTGATCCCGGTGATGCGTTTACCGGTTTTCCATTCGCCATAGTCGTCCACGTCGGCCATCAGCGACCAGTGCAGCGGCGACGGGATCTGGTGCAGGATGTTCAGCAGGAAGTAGAGCACCACAATGGTCACGGTGGCTTTCGGATCGAAGAAGTAGAAGGCGGTGGAGAAGATCGCCAGCACGATGTTGGTCCAGAAGAAGACCTTCAGCTTACACCAGCGGTCGGTCAGCACTTTTGCCAGCACGCTGCCAAGCATCATGCCCACCACGCCCAGGCTGATAAACAGGGTGGCGAAGTGGGTGCTCTGGCCCATCACCCAGGTGACGTAGTACATGGTTGCCGCCATGCGGATAAAGCCCGGGCAGACGTTGCACAGGGTCAGGAGCAGAATGCGTACCCACTGGTCGTTCTTCCACACGTCTTTGAGATCGTTTTTCAGCTCGTCATGGGTTTGCACTGCCGGGCGCACGCGCTCGCGCACGGTAGAGAAGCTGAACAGGAACATGCAGGTACCAATCAGCGCCAGCACGGTCATCGCCATCTGGTAGCCTTTGGCTTTGTCCTCGCCGCCGAACCAGTCAGCCATCGGCAGCAGCGTCAGCGACAGCAGCAGCGTGGCGATACCGACCATCACGAAGCGATAGGACTGACAGGCCACGCGCTCTTTAGGATCGTTAGTGATCACGCCACCCAGCGAGCAGTAGGGGATGTTGATCGCCGTATAGGTCAGAGAGAGCAGGAAGTAGGTAACAAAGGCATAGATAACTTTGCTGTTGTAGGTCCAGTCCGGGGTGGTGAACATGAGGATACTGAACAGCGCATAGGGGAAGGCGATCCATAACAGCCATGGACGAAATCGCCCATACTTACTGCGGGTACGATCGGCAATGGCGCCCATAATTGGGTCGGTAATGGCATCAATGACGCGCACGGAGAGCAGCAGCACCCCCACCAGCGCCGGGGCCAGACCGAAAATATCCGTATAAAAATAGTTCACAAACAGCATGATGGCGCCAAAGATGATGTTGCATCCGGCATCCCCCATTCCATAGCCGATCTTTTCTTTTACTGAAAGTTTATTGTTATCCATCGACGATTCTCCGAGTTCGGTATGGAGAGAATTATTCGCTGCCAAAGCAAAATATGCGTTGCAGTATAACGTCGGTGATATGGATAAAATGGCTGTAGACGGGAAAGTGTGAGGAAGGTAACAACCCTCTGCGTCCGGGGGACGCAGAGGGGAAGGGCATTAATGCGCTTTTACTGCTTTGGCATTTTTTTCTTTAAACATATAGCCGACCCCGAGGATCACAATCCAGACCGGGATCAGGTAGACCGAGATCGCCATGCCCGGCGTCATCAGCATGATAACCAGTACCGCGGCCATAAAGATCAGGCAAACCCAGTTACCCAGCGGGTAGAGCAGGGCAGGGAAGCGCGTTTTTACGCCCTGCTGCTGTTTCGCACGACGGAACTTCATGTGCGCCAGGCTGATCATCGCCCAGTTGATCACCAGGGCGGAGACCACCAGCGCCATCAGCAGACCGAAGGCAGAGTCCGGGGCCAGGTAGTTGATCAGCACGCACAGTGCCGTCACAACCGCCGACACGATAATGGTGTTAACCGGCACGCCACGCTTATCGACATTGAGGAGCGCTTTCGGAGCGTTACCCTGCTGAGCCAGGCCGAACAGCATACGGCTGTTGCAGTAAACGCAGCTGTTGTACACCGACAGCGCCGCGGTCAGTACCACTACGTTCAGGGCGTTGGCCACGAAGGTGTCGCCCAGCTCGTGGAAGATCAGCACGAACGGGCTGGTGTCCGCGGTAACGCGGGTCCATGGCAGCAGGGAGAGCAGCACCGCCAGCGAGCCCACATAGAAGATCAGGATGCGGTAGATCACCTGGTTGGTGGCTTTCGGGATGCTCTGCTCCGGGTTGTCTGCTTCAGCGGCGGTAATACCCACCAGCTCCAGACCACCAAAGGAGAACATAATGATCGCCATCATCATCACCAGCCCGGTCATGCCATGTGGCAGGAAGCCGCCCTGATCCCAGAGGTTGCTTACGCTTGCCTGTGGGCCACCGTTGCCGCTGAACAGCAGCCAGCCGCCAAACAGGATCATCGCCACAACTGCGATAACTTTAATAATGGCGAACCAGAACTCCATCTCACCGAACACTTTTACGTTGGTCAGGTTAATGGCGTTGATCACCACGAAGAAGACCGCCGCGGAGACCCAGGTCGGGATCTCAGGCCACCAGAACTGGACGTATTTACCAACTGCGGTCAGTTCCGCCATCGCCACCAGCACATACAGCACCCAGTAGTTCCAGCCAGAGGCGAAGCCGGCAAAGCTGCCCCAGTATTTATAGGCAAAATGGCTGAAAGAACCGGCGACCGGCTCTTCGACCACCATTTCACCGAGCTGACGCATAATCAGAAAGGCAATAAAACCGGCAATGGCGTAACCAAGAATAATACCCGGACCGGCAGACTGAATAACCGATGCGCTGCCCAGGAACAGGCCGGTACCGATAGCGCCCCCGAGCGCGATAAGCTGAATATGGCGGTTTTTAAGGCCGCGCTTCAGCTGATCGCCGTGCTGTTGACCATCCATTATGAAACCTCGTGTGTGGTTGTTATGTTCACGCTCAGGCGTGTGTAATTATGAAATTCCATTTCATGTATTTATTAGTTTACGGTTCAATTGGCTGAAATAACCGGATGTGTCTTCCGTAATCGGAAGAATAGTGTTAAGCGACGGCGAATGCACCTGCTTTATGCGTGGAGAAAGCGAGTTCGAATAAAAAGAAAGCATTTGTAAATCGTTCCGTTTGCGTCCCTTCATCAACCTATAGAATAAAAATGCTCCATAAGTGGGCAGTTTTTCATTTTTTACTCCGCTAAATCGGTTCAGATCGCACTTTTCATCGTTTCGATAACGTTAAAACTGCCTCTTTAGGAGTAATCATTTCATTTGTGCAGAGTTACATTTTTGAAACGTTATTTCTGTAAGGTTGTTAAAATAAGCAGGGTTTACTGATTTCGGTCAAAACCAATATGGACAGAAGGTGAATACTTTGTTACTTTAGCGATACGAATATGAAATTGGTAAGACCAATTGACTCCGGGCAAAAAGGCGTAAGACAGGGAATATGGCCTACAGCAAAATTCGCCAACCAAAATTATCCGATGTGATTGAGCAGCAGCTGGAGTTTTTGATCCTTGAGGGGACCCTGCGCCCCGGTGAAAAACTACCACCTGAACGCGAACTGGCTAAACAGTTCGATGTTTCCCGTCCCTCGCTGCGTGAGGCGATTCAACGTCTCGAAGCCAAGGGCCTACTGCTTCGTCGCCAGGGTGGCGGAACCTTTGTGCAAAACAGCCTGTGGCAGAGCTTCAGCGACCCGTTAGTGGAGCTGCTCTCCGACCACCCAGAATCCCAGTTCGATCTGCTTGAGACCCGTCACGCGCTTGAAGGCATCGCGGCTTACTACGCGGCGCTGCGCAGCAACGATGAAGATCGTGAACGCATTCGCGAACTCCATCAGGCCATTGAACGGGCCCAACAGTCCGGCGATCTCGACGCCGAGTCCGATGCCGTCGTCCAGTATCAAATTGCCGTCACTGAAGCAGCCCACAACGTGGTGCTCCTCCATCTGCTACGCTGCATGGAGCCAATGCTTGCCCAGAACGTTCGTCAGAATTTTGAATTGTTGTATGCCCGTCGGGAGATGCTCCCGCTGGTCAGCAACCATCGCACTCGTGTATTCGAGGCGATAATGGCCGGGGAGCCGGAGCAGGCGCGTGAAGCGTCGCACCGTCACCTGGCTTTCATTGAGGAAATCTTGCTGGACCGCAGCCGTGAACAGAGTCGTCGAGAACGTTCACTGCGCCGCATACAGCAACGAAAGGATTAAGCGCCAGTTTTTTAGAGCGCGGCAACTAAACGCAGAACCTGTCTTATTGTGTTTTCTGGCGAAAATACAATGGGACAGGTTCCAGACAAATCAACGTATTAGATAGATAAGGAATACCCCCATGTCAGAACGTCTCCAAAATGACGTGGATCCGATCGAAACTCGCGACTGGCAACAGGCGATCGAATCGGTCATCCGTGAAGAAGGTGTTGAGCGCGCTCAGTATCTGATTGAACAGATGCTTTCTGAAGCCCGCAAAGGTGGCGTGAAAGTAGCTGCAGGTGCAGGGGCTAACAACTACGTAAACACGATTGCCGTCGAAGACGAACCGGAATACCCGGGCAATCTGGATCTGGAACGCCGCATCCGTTCTGCAATTCGCTGGAACGCCATCATGACCGTTCTGCGCGCGTCCAAAAAAGATCTGGAGCTGGGCGGCCACATGGCTTCCTTCCAGTCTTCTGCAACCGTTTATGAAGTGTGCTTTAACCACTTCTTCCGCGCGCGCACCGAGAAAGACGGCGGCGACCTGGTGTACTTCCAGGGCCACATCTCTCCGGGCGTGTACGCACGTGCGTTCCTGGAAGGTCGTCTGACTGAAGAGCAGATGAACAACTTCCGTCAGGAAGTTCACGGTAAAGGCCTCTCTTCTTATCCGCACCCGAAACTGATGCCAGAATTCTGGCAGTTCCCGACCGTATCCATGGGTCTGGGTCCAATCGGTGCGATCTACCAGGCTAAGTTCCTGAAATATCTGGAACACCGTGGTCTGAAAGACACCTCCCAGCAGACCGTTTACGCCTTCCTGGGCGACGGCGAGATGGATGAGCCAGAATCTAAAGGTGCGATCACCATCGCTACCCGTGAGAAGCTGGACAACCTGTGCTTCATCATCAACTGTAACCTGCAGCGTCTGGATGGTCCGGTAACCGGTAACGGTAAGATCATCAACGAACTGGAAGGCATCTTCGCAGGTGCTGGCTGGAACGTGATTAAAGTCATGTGGGGCGGTCGTTGGGATGAGCTGCTGCGTAAAGACACCAGCGGTAAACTGCTCCAGCTGATGCAGGAAACCGTTGACGGCGACTACCAGACCTTCAAATCCAAAGACGGTGCCTACGTACGTGAGCACTTCTTCGGTAAATACCCTGAGACTGCAGCCCTGGTTGCAGACTGGACTGACGATCAGATCTGGGCCCTGAACCGTGGTGGTCACGATCCGAAGAAAGTCTACGCTGCACTGAAAAAAGCGCAGGACACCAAAGGCAAAGCAACTGTAATCCTGGCGCATACCGTTAAAGGTTATGGCATGGGTGATACTGCCGAAGGTAAAAACATCGCGCACCAGGTGAAGAAAATGAACATGGACGGCGTGCGTTATATCCGCGACCGTTTCAACGTTCCAGTGACCGACGAGCAGGTTGAAAACCTCTCCTACATCACCTTCCCGGAAGGTTCTGAAGAGCACACCTATCTGCACGCGCAGCGTCAGAAACTGAACGGCTACCTGCCATCCCGTCAGGTGAACTTCACTGAGAAACTGGAACTGCCAGCGCTGGAAGACTTCTCTCAGCTGCTGGAAGAGCAGAACAAAGAGATCTCCACCACTATCGCCTTCGTGCGTGCCCTGAACGTGATGCTGAAGAACAAGTCGATCAAAGATCGTCTGGTTCCAATCATCGCTGACGAAGCGCGTACCTTTGGTATGGAAGGTCTGTTCCGTCAGATCGGTATCTACAGCCCGAACGGTCAGCAGTACACCCCGCAGGACCGCGAGCAGGTTGCATACTATAAAGAAGACGAGAAAGGCCAGATTCTGCAGGAAGGTATTAACGAGCTGGGCGCAGGCGCATCCTGGCTGGCTGCTGCGACCTCTTACAGCACCAACAACCTGCCGATGATCCCGTTCTACATCTACTACTCCATGTTCGGTTTCCAGCGTATCGGTGACCTGTGCTGGCAGGCTGGCGACCAACAGGCTCGCGGCTTCCTGGTAGGTGGTACTTCCGGTCGTACGACCCTGAACGGTGAAGGTCTGCAGCACGAAGATGGTCACAGCCACATTCAGTCTCTGACTATCCCTAACTGTATCTCTTACGACCCGTCTTACGCGTACGAAGTGGCAGTCATCATGCATGATGGCCTGACCCGTATGTACGGTGAAGCGCAAGAGAACATTTACTACTACATCACCACTCTGAACGAAAACTACCACATGCCGGCGATGCCGGAAGGTGCCGAGGAAGGTATCCGTAAAGGTATCTACAAACTCGAAACCGTTGCTGGTAGCAAAGGTAAAGTTCAGCTGCTGGGCTCCGGCTCTATCCTGCGTCACGTTCGTGAAGCAGCGCAGATCCTGGCGAACGACTACGGCGTAGGTTCTGACGTCTACAGCGTGACCTCCTTCACCGAACTGGCACGTGATGGCCAGGATTGTGAGCGCTGGAACATGCTGCACCCAATGGAAACGCCACGCGTTCCGTACATCGCTCAGGTGATGAACGACGCGCCAGCGGTCGCTTCTACTGACTATATGAAACTGTTCGCTGAGCAGGTTCGTACTTACGTTCCAGCTGATGATTATCGCGTTCTGGGTACTGACGGCTTCGGTCGTTCTGACAGCCGCGAAAACCTGCGTCACCACTTCGAAGTTGATGCTTCTTACGTGGTTGTAGCAGCACTGGGCGAACTGGCTAAACGTGGCGAAATCGATAAGAAAGTGGTTGCAGACGCAATTACCAAATTCAACATCGATGCAGAAAAAGTTAACCCGCGTCTGGCGTAAGAGGTAAAAGAATAATGGCTATCGAAATCAATGTACCGGACATCGGGGCTGATGAAGTTGAAATCACCGAGATCCTGGTCAAAGTAGGCGACAAAGTTGAAGCTGAACAGTCGCTGATCACCGTAGAAGGCGACAAAGCCTCTATGGAAGTCCCGTCTCCTCAGGCTGGCATCGTTAAAGAGATCAAAGTCTCTGTTGGCGATAAAACCGAGACTGGCAAACTGATCATGATTTTCGATTCCGCCGACGGTGCAGCAGCTGCTGCACCTGCGCAGGAAGAGAAGAAAGAAGCCGCTCCGGCCGCCGCTGCTCCAGCAGCTGCCGCGGCAGCGAAAGAAGTAAACGTGCCTGATATCGGCGGTGACGAAGTTGAAGTTACCGAGATTCTGGTCAAAGTAGGCGACACCGTTGCCGCTGAACAGTCTCTGATCACCGTTGAAGGCGACAAAGCCTCTATGGAAGTCCCGGCGCCGTTCGCAGGTACCGTTAAAGAGATCAAGATCAACACCGGTGACAAAGTGTCTACTGGCTCCCTGATCATGGTCTTCGAAGTGGCAGGTGCAGCACCTGCTGCCGCGCCAGCTCAGGCTGCTGCTCCGGCACAGGCTGCTGCTCCAGCTGCGGCTGGCGGTGCGAAAGACGTTAACGTCCCGGACATCGGTGGCGACGAAGTTGAAGTGACCGAAGTGATGGTTAAAGTGGGCGACAAAGTTGCTGCTGAACAGTCACTGATCACCGTTGAAGGCGACAAGGCTTCTATGGAAGTCCCTGCGCCGTTCGCCGGTACCGTTAAAGAGATCAAAATCAGCACCGGCGACAAAGTGTCTACCGGCTCTCTGATCATGGTCTTCGAAGTGGAAGGCGCTGCGCCTGCTGCGGCCCCTGCGGCTGCCGCTCCGGCACCTGCTGCTGCACCGGCTCAGGCAGCTAAACCTGCCGCTGCCCCTGCTGCGAAAGCAGAAGGCAAATCTGAGTTCGCTGAAAACGACGCTTACGTCCACGCGACTCCGCTGATTCGTCGCCTGGCGCGCGAATTCGGTGTGAACCTGGCGAAAGTGAAAGGCACCGGTCGTAAAGGCCGTATCCTGCGCGAAGACGTTCAGGCTTACGTGAAAGACGCGGTTAAGCGTGCTGAAGCGGCACCTGCTGCTGCCACCGGTGGCGGTATCCCGGGCATGCTGCCATGGCCGAAAGTCGACTTCAGCAAGTTTGGTGAAATCGAAGAAGTGGAACTGGGCCGTATCCAGAAGATCTCTGGTGCTAACCTGAGCCGTAACTGGGTGATGATCCCGCACGTTACCCACTTCGACAAAACCGATATCACCGATCTGGAAGCGTTCCGTAAACAGCAGAATGCCGAAGCTGAGAAGCGTAAACTGGACGTGAAATTCACCCCGGTTGTCTTCATCATGAAAGCCGTTGCCGCTGCTCTGGAGCAGATGCCACGTTTCAACAGCTCCCTGTCCGAAGATGGTCAGAAGCTGACGCTGAAGAAATACATCAACATCGGTGTTGCGGTTGATACGCCAAATGGTCTGGTTGTTCCGGTCTTCAAAGACGTGAACAAGAAGAGCATCACTGAGCTGTCCCGCGAACTGACCGTGATCTCCAAGAAAGCGCGTGACGGTAAGCTGACTGCTGGCGAAATGCAGGGCGGTTGCTTCACCATCTCCAGCATCGGCGGCCTGGGTACTACCCACTTCGCGCCGATTGTTAACGCGCCGGAAGTGGCGATCCTCGGTGTCTCCAAGTCTGCGATGGAGCCAGTGTGGAACGGGAAAGAGTTTATGCCGCGTCTGATGATGCCGATTTCTCTCTCCTTCGACCACCGCGTGATCGACGGTGCTGATGGTGCCCGCTTCATTACCATCATCAACAACACCCTGAGCGACATTCGCCGCCTGGTGATGTAATCGAAAAGCCGGCCTGACGGCCGGCTTTTTTCTGGTAATCTCATGCAGTTGGTGAGCTTACTGGCGAAAGCAAAAATTCGTGAGCCGTTTGTTGTTTCAAAATTGTTAACAATTTTGTAAAATACGAGCGGATAGAACGACCCGGTGGACGACGGGTATAAATTAAGAGGTCATGATGAGCACAGAAATCAAAACTCAGGTCGTAGTACTTGGGGCAGGCCCGGCAGGTTATTCCGCAGCATTCCGTGCCGCGGATTTAGGTCTGGAAACCGTCATCGTAGAACGTTACAACACCCTCGGTGGTGTTTGTCTGAACGTCGGCTGTATCCCTTCTAAAGCGCTGCTGCACGTTGCAAAAGTTATCGAAGAAGCCAAAGCGCTCGCCGATCACGGTATCGTCTTCGGCGAGCCGAAAACCGATATCGACAAGATTCGTACCTGGAAAGAGAAAGTTATCACTCAACTGACCGGTGGTCTGGCTGGTATGGCCAAAGGCCGTAAAGTGAAAGTGGTCAACGGTCTGGGCAAATTTACCGGGGCAAATACCCTGGAAGTGGAAGGCGAAAACGGCAAAACCGTGATCAACTTCGACAACGCGATCATCGCGGCGGGCTCCCGTCCGATCGAACTGCCGTTCATTCCTCATGAAGATCCACGCGTATGGGACTCCACCGATGCGCTGGAACTGAAAGAAGTACCAAAACGCCTCCTGGTTATGGGTGGCGGTATCATCGGTCTGGAAATGGGCACCGTGTACCATGCGCTGGGTTCAGAGATTGACGTGGTTGAAATGTTCGACCAGGTTATCCCGGCTGCGGACAAAGACATCGTTAAAGTCTTCACCAAACGCATCAGCAAGAAGTTCAACCTGATGCTGGAAACCAAAGTGACTGCCGTTGAAGCGAAAGAAGACGGTATTTACGTTTCCATGGAAGGCAAAAAAGCCCCTGCAGAAGCGCAGCGTTACGACGCCGTGCTGGTGGCGATCGGCCGTGTGCCGAACGGTAAAAACCTCAATGCAGGTGCAGCGGGCGTGGAAGTTGACGACCGTGGCTTCATCCGCGTTGACAAGCAGCTGCGCACCAACGTGCCGCACATCTTTGCTATCGGCGATATCGTCGGTCAGCCAATGCTGGCACACAAAGGTGTTCACGAAGGTCACGTTGCCGCAGAAGTTATCGCCGGCATGAAGCACTACTTCGATCCCAAAGTAATCCCATCTATCGCCTACACCGAGCCAGAAGTTGCCTGGGTTGGTCTGACCGAGAAAGAAGCGAAAGAGAAAGGCATCAGCTACGAAACCGCCACCTTCCCGTGGGCTGCTTCTGGCCGTGCTATCGCTTCTGATTGCGCAGATGGCGTAACCAAACTGATCTTCGACAAAGAGACTCACCGTGTGATCGGTGGTGCGATTGTCGGCACCAACGGCGGCGAGCTGCTGGGTGAGATCGGTCTGGCGATCGAAATGGGCTGTGACGCTGAAGACATCGCCCTGACCATCCACGCTCACCCGACTCTGCACGAGTCTGTTGGCCTGGCGGCAGAAGTGTTTGAAGGCAGCATCACCGACCTGCCAAACGCGAAAGCGAAGAAGAAGTAATTTTCTTCCGGCAATAAAAAAGCGGCTCATGAGCCGCTTTTTTTTATCCTGCAAATCCTTACTGCGCCACAAGTTGCCAGCGATCGCCCGGGTTAAACGCCGCCAGCGCTTTGGCTTCCTCCGCCGACGCCTCACCCAGATTGGCCTGCCACACCCGGTCATCCCCGTTGATCATAAAGCTCATCACCCCGGTTTCACCGTAACTCACTGGCCAGGCAATCATCGCAAAGCCTGATTTGCTGTCCGGCAGGATGCGGAAGTGGTAGCCGTGGTAGCCCTGACCCGGCTCTTTCGGGCTGAAGGCCGGGCCGAGCGGGCTGGGGGCTTCACCGGGTTTCACCGGCCAGTAGAGACCATCTTTTTTACCCTCGCTGCTGACAATTTTCTGCGCATACTGGTTGGTGAGGGCGTAATAGCTCTCCTGCGCATCGACGTAGGCGTGCAGCGCCTCGATGGCGGCCAGCTCGTTGCGGCCCACTTCGCGGTTGAGAATCTCCTCTTTGGCCTCCTGCATGTCGAACTGCCACCCCTCGGCGCGTTTCACCACCGGGATCGGCAGCTGCCAGTGGTACTCGCCCACGGTGAGCCAGGCCATGTCGCCATCGATCACCGTGTGATGATTCACCTGCCAGTCACGCTTAAAACGATCCACCGCTTCCGGGTCAACGCCGTCGGCCGGTAAGAAGGTGCGCCAGTCTTCGCCGAGCAGGTTGCCCAGTTCCTTGTCGTTCTGCTCGTTGATGGCTTTCGCCAGCGCATCGGTCGCCTGTTCGGGCGTGTTGAAATGTTGTTGGGCAAAGATGCCGGTCGATACCATGAACAACATCATTGCGCTGAGTAATTTACTTTTCATTGTCGTCTCCCTTAACGATGACGAAATTCACGGTGTTCACCGCCGCCCCGGCGTTCAGACATCTGGGCTCTGCCACCGCTGCGCTGTTCCGGGGTACGGGCCGATTGCTGACGGCTCTGCATCCCACGCTGCTGTTGGGCCTGCCAGCTGGCCGAACGGCTGTCGTTGCCGCTGAGGGCGTTGGCCCGCTGATGCGTTTGCGTGGCTCGCTGGCGGGTGTGCTCAGTGCGCTGCTGCGGTTGTGCGTTGCGGGCGGTTTCCTGACGGGGCGCGCTGCGTTGGGGGTTATTTTCCCGTTTGGTGGTTTTCGGGCGCTCGTTGTCGTATCCCCGGTAGTTATTGCGCTGGGAGAGCTGGTTCAGCTGCTGGTTTGCCGCCTGGCGCTGGGCGTCGCGGTTGACGGTCCCTTGCGGCGTAGTGAGGCTGGTGGCGTAGGGTACGCCCCCACGATAGGCCGGATTATGCTGCCAGCCGCGGTTAGCATCCAGTCGTTCACCGCTGATTTTATTGAAGTTATCCACGTTGATATTGATGTTGTTATCACCGTTACGCGAATAGCCGCCGTGATGATCCCCGTTATGATGGTCATGATCCCAGTCATCATCGTCATCCCAGTCGATATTGCTGAAGATGGCATAGGTTGTGGCCACCCCGAGACTGAAGCCCAGCCCTTTCACCAGGCTGTCGGTGAACTGCTCCCCCGGAGGCGGCGGCAGAAAGACTGGCGGATAACTGGTGTTAGGCCAGGTACCATAAACCGTGCTGGGGTTGTAGGTCGGGACATACACCACCTGCGGATCGGCGGATTCAATTTTGATCACCGTTGGGGCAGGAGCTGATGTTGAGGTTGAAGTCGAGGCTTTTGGCGGTTCGGTTTTCGCCACCGTGGTCACCGTCTGCTGCGGCGTGGACTGCAGCGCGCCGGTTTCCTGCGCCAGCAGGCGCAAGCGCTGGACGGAGTCCATCACATCCTTCGGCTGGGCGAGAAACGCATCCCCGAGATTCTGCACCCACGGCGGGTTTTCCCCCATCAGCGACATCAGCTGGGGGAAGGCGACCAGCGATTTTACGCTCGGATCCCAGGGCTGCCCCGCGACCGCCTGAACCGCCGCATCTCCCTGCATCTTCGGATTGTCCCGCGACCACTGGGCTGCCTGGATCACGTTTGCCGGATAGGTAGCGGCCATCAACACTTGCGACAGCAGTGCGTCCGGGTAAAGGGCAATCGGAGCGACCCATTGATCGATTTGCGCTGCGGTGTAGGCCACCGGCACCTGGGGCACAGCCACTGGCGCAGTTTGGGTGACCGGAGCGGGCTGCACGGGTGGGGGAGGCTGAGTGATGGTTTCCGGTACGCGGCTATTCACGTAGACAACGCCCGAGGCGGCTAACAGCCCGGCGCTACACAGGAGAGCAATCAGATGTGGCTTAAGGGGCAACTTCATAGTAAGACTCCGACGAGAGCGAGGCCGTAAGGCGTTTACGTTGCCGCGAGTATATGCACCCGGGTATTACTTTTTTGACTTAAACAGGGAACCGTGCCGACCGGCCGGAGAAAGAGTGTGAGCATTTATTACACAGATTATATCCGATGATGCAAAATCCGTTGGGGTTTCACAAGCGGCTTGCACACCGCCGAATTGCGGAGCAAAATCTCTTTCGTTGGGGTTTGCCGCAAATCTGCCAATCCGGTGTGCTACCACCGCAAGGCAACAAAATAACCGCTTTAGGGCGGTTTTTTTGTGCCCGAAATTCTTCCCGCCTCGCCGCTATACCATGCTTAACGATTCAGCAAACGATTTAATGTTGCTTTTTTGTAAACGGATTAACACTGTCTGAAAATCCTGCTATGCTGCCCGACGCGGTATCGGGCATTTACCCTACAAACTGCTGTCTCACAGGAGCGTGAAGAGAACGCCGGCCGCATATGACAATGAGAGCGAGGAGAACCGTCGTGCTAGAAGAATACCGTAAGCACGTAGCAGAACGTGCCGCCGAGGGGATTGTACCGAAACCCTTAGATGCTACCCAGATGGCTGGGCTCGTCGAGCTGCTGAAGAATCCGCCAAAAGGCGAAGAAGAATTCCTGTTAGATCTGTTGATCAACCGTGTACCGCCAGGCGTCGATGAAGCCGCCTACGTTAAAGCCGGTTTCCTTGCTGCGATTGCCAAAGGCGAAGCAACCTCCCCACTGGTTACCCCTGAAAAAGCGATTGAACTGCTCGGCACCATGCAGGGTGGTTATAACATTCATCCGCTGATTGATGCGCTGGACAGCACCACGCTGGCACCGATTGCCGCTAAAGCCCTGTCCCATACGCTGCTGATGTTCGATAACTTCTACGACGTAGAAGAGAAAGCGAAAGCGGGCAATGGCTACGCGAAGCAGGTTATGCAGTCCTGGGCTGATGCCGAATGGTTCCTGAGCCGTCCTGCGCTGGCGGAAAAAATGACCGTCACCGTCTTCAAGGTGACCGGCGAAACCAACACCGATGATCTGTCTCCGGCGCCGGATGCCTGGTCACGCCCGGATATCCCACTGCACGCCCTGGCGATGCTGAAAAACGCCCGCGAAGGCATTGAGCCGGATCAGCCTGGTGCCGTCGGCCCGATCAAGCAGATCGAAGCCCTGCAACAGAAAGGTTTCCCGCTGGCTTACGTTGGTGACGTGGTCGGTACCGGTTCTTCCCGTAAATCCGCAACCAACTCCGTGCTGTGGTTCATGGGTGATGACATTCCACACGTGCCGAACAAGCGCGGCGGTGGTCTGTGCCTCGGCGGCAAAATTGCCCCTATCTTCTTCAACACCATGGAAGATGCCGGCGCCCTGCCTATTGAAGTGGACGTGAACAACCTGAACATGGGCGACGTGATTGACGTCTACCCGTTCAAAGGCGAAGTACGTAACCACGACACCAACGAACTGCTGGCGACTTTCGAGCTGAAAACCGACGTGCTGATCGACGAAGTACGTGCCGGTGGCCGTATCCCGCTGATCATCGGTCGTGGCCTGACCACCAAAGCGCGTGAAGCGCTGGGTCTGCCGCATAGCGACGTATTCCGTCAGGCGAAAGACGTCGCCGAAAGCGACCGGGGTTACTCTCTGGCGCAGAAAATGGTTGGCCGGGCTTGCGGCGTAGCCGGTATCCGTCCGGGTGCCTACTGCGAGCCGAAGATGACCTCCGTGGGCTCTCAGGACACCACCGGTCCTATGACCCGTGACGAACTGAAAGACCTGGCGTGCCTGGGCTTCTCCTCTGACCTGGTGATGCAGTCCTTCTGCCACACCGCGGCCTATCCGAAGCCGGTTGACGTCACCACGCACCACACTCTGCCAGACTTCATCATGAACCGTGGCGGTGTCTCTCTGCGTCCGGGCGATGGCGTCATCCACTCCTGGCTGAACCGCATGCTGCTGCCGGATACCGTCGGTACCGGTGGTGACTCCCACACCCGTTTCCCGATTGGGATCTCCTTCCCGGCGGGTTCTGGTCTGGTGGCCTTTGCCGCTGCGACCGGCGTGATGCCGCTGGACATGCCGGAATCCGTTCTGGTGCGTTTCAAAGGCAAAATGCAGCCGGGCATCACCCTGCGTGACCTCGTGCATGCGATCCCGCTGTACGCGATCAAACAGGGCCTGCTGACCGTTGAGAAGAAAGGTAAGAAGAACATCTTCTCTGGCCGCATCCTCGAGATCGAAGGCCTGCCGGATCTGAAAGTGGAGCAGGCGTTTGAACTGACCGATGCCTCCGCTGAGCGTTCCGCTGCGGGCTGTACCATCAAGCTGAACCAGGCACCAATCGAAGAGTACCTGACCTCCAACATCGTGCTGCTGAAGTGGATGATTGCTGAAGGTTACGGCGACCGTCGTACTCTGGAGCGTCGTATTCAGGGCATGGAGAAATGGCTGGCGGATCCACAGCTGCTCGAAGCCGATGCTGACGCGGAATATGCGGCAGTGATCGACATCGATCTGGCCGACATCAAAGAGCCAATCCTGTGTGCGCCGAACGATCCGGACGACGCGCGTCTGCTCTCTGACGTTCAGGGCGACAAGATTGACGAAGTGTTCATCGGCTCCTGCATGACCAACATCGGTCACTTCCGCGCTGCCGGTAAACTGCTGGATACCCACAAAGGCCAGCTGCCGACCCGTCTGTGGGTGGCACCGCCAACCCGTATGGACGCGGCCCAGTTGACGGAAGAGGGGTACTACAGCGTGTTCGGTAAGAGCGGGGCGCGTATCGAAATCCCTGGCTGTTCCCTGTGTATGGGTAACCAGGCGCGCGTGGCTGACGGTGCGACGGTGGTCTCCACCTCAACCCGTAACTTCCCGAACCGTTTAGGTACCGGGGCAAACGTCTACCTGGCCTCTGCGGAGCTGGCGGCGGTTGCAGCGCTGATTGGCAAGCTGCCAACGCCGGAAGAGTACCAGACCTTCGTGGCACAGGTAGATAAGACGGCGGTGGATACCTATCGCTATCTGAACTTCGATCAGCTCTCTCAGTACACCGAGAAGGCTGACGGGGTTATCTTCCAGACGGCAGTGTAATTAGTGTTTGTTCCCTCTCCCTGTGGGAGAGGGCCAGGGTGAGGGCATCAGACCGCAGGGTCTTGCCCTCACCTTTTTATTTTCATTCCTTCCACGCGTTCCGCTTTTTTTCTGCCTCGCTGCTGCGATAATTACTGCAAGGGCTTTGCAGAGGAAAATACTATGGATTACGAATTTCTGCGTGATATCACCGGCGTGGTGAAAGTGCGCATGTCGATGGGTCACGAAGTAGTCGGTCACTGGTTCAACGAGGAAGTGAAAGAGAACCTGAGCCTGCTCGATGAAGTGGAACAGGCTGCGCGCACGGTAAAAGGCAGTGAACGATCCTGGCAACGTACCGGGCATGAATACACGCTGTGGATGGACGGCGAAGAGGTCATGGTTCGCGCCAATCAGCTGGAGTTTTCCGGCGACGAGATGGAAGAGGGGATGAACTACTACGATGAAGAGAGCCTGTCGCTGTGCGGCGTAGAGGATTTTCTGCAGGTGGTGGCGGCCTACCGTGATTTCATGAAACAGAAGTAAGATCCGGAGCCTCCCTGCTCCGGACGCACCTTATACGGCCGTAATGTTGCGGCCGTAGTAAATTTCGCGCATCTCTTTCCACAGCAGGTCAGTAATAACCTTCCGCTCATCTTCGCTTAAATCTTCCGGCCGGGTATGGAACATGTAGTGCTTTAGGTCGAACTCCTTCAGCAGCATCTTGGTATGGAAGATATTTTCCTGATACACGTTCACATCCATCATGTCGTACAGCGCTTTCATGTCCTCAGACATAAAGCTCTGGATCGAGTTAATTTCATGATCGATAAAGTGTTTCATGCCATTGATATCACGGGTAAAGCCGCGCACGCGGTAATCTATGGTCACGATGTCGGACTCAAGCTGATGAATCAGGTAATTCAGCGCATTGAGAGGGGAGATCACCCCGCAGGTCGACACTTCAATATCGGCGCGGAAAGTGCATAATCCGCCTTCCGGATGGCTCTCCGGGTAGGTATGGACGCAGATATGGCTCTTATCAAGATGGGCCACCACCGCTTCCGGCAGCGGGCCGGGGTGCTCGGTAGGATCGATAAGCGTCGGATCCACCGGCTCTTCGCTGACCAGAATGGTGACGCTGGCGCCCTGAGGTTCATAATCCTGACGGGCGATGTTCAGGATATTGGCCCCGATGATGGAACAGGTTTCTGACAGGATCTCGGTCAGTCGGTTGGCGTTATAGAGTTCATCGATATAGGCGATATAACCATCGCGCTCTTCCGCCGTTTTGACATAGCAGATATCGTAAATACAAAAACTCAGGCTTTTGGTCAGGTTGTTAAAGCCATGCAGTTTTAGCTTTTTCAATTCATTCACCCCCTCAGAGCATCCTGCAAATATTGTGGTAAGGCAAAGGCTGCGGTATGGACGGCCGGATTGTAATAACGGCAGGTCAGATTCGCGTGCTGGAAGCGCGCCTGAATGATGCCGGTAGAGAGATGACGCAGGGCTTCATTGTCCGTCGCCCAGGCAAAGGTCATTACGCCGCCGTAATAGGTCGGGATCGCCGCCTGGTAGAAGCTGACGTCGGTAAAGTAGTGGCTTAGCTTACGGTGGCTGTCGATGGCCTCATCCTGCTGCAGGAAGCAGACGCCGTTCTGGGCGACAAAGACCCCGCCAGGATTCAGGCAGCGTTTGCAGCCTTCATAGAACGCCGAGGTAAAGAGACTCTCGCCGGGCCCAATCGGATCGGTGCAATCGGAGATGATCACATCGAAAGTCTGCGTCGTCTGGTTAACAAAATTGACGCCGTCGTCGATCACCAACGTAAAGCGCGGATCGTCGTAACTTCCGGCATTGTGATTGGGCAGATACTGGCGGCAGAAAGAGACCACGCCAGCGTCGATCTCGACCATGGTGATGCTTTCAACGTTTTTGTGGCGGGACACTTCACGCAGCATGGCGCCGTCGCCGCCGCCGATGATCAGCACATGTTTCGCATTGCCGTGGGCCAGCAGCGGGACGTGAGTCATCATCTCGTGATAAATGAATTCATCACGCTCGGTGGTCTGCACCACGCCATCCAGCGCCATCACCCGGCCAAAGGCCGCGTTTTCGAAAATGATCAGATCCTGATGATCGGTTTTCTCATGATAGAGCACGTTATCAATGGCAAAGTACTGTCCAAACTGGTCATGCAGCGTTTCATGCCACATTTTCTTTTCGGCCATGGGATGATACCTCCTTTGTTAACACCCGGTTAAAACGGGCGAAACATCATAGCTAACAATGACCGTGGTTGCACGGCCATCAATTCAGCAATCGGGCATCGGGAGGGGAGTTACTTAACGTAGGCGAGCAGGCTCAGCGAGTCGCGAGCCAGGGCTTTACATTTTTTTGCCGTGGGAATGCCGATGCCGCTGAGATCGCGGTAGCTGTCTTCACCGAGGGTTTTCATATCGAAACTGTCGTAGTTGCTCAGATCCCACTGGTTCTGTTGAGCAAAGAAGACCAGCGCGCGACGAATCTGACCGTTAGGTAAATTCTGGTAGCCACAGTCGTTTTTCAGAAATACAAACACCGCCGTTAAATCCGCCATATCTTCGGCTTCATTTTCACTCAGCGCATAGCTGTTTGCGCAACTTATCATCAGGGTGCTGAACAGGATTGTTCGGAAAAACGTCTTCATTGCTTCTACCAATACGTCACGGAAATTCAACGTTAGCACACTTCCCGCCGGTGCGACGATCTTTATTATTGCTGCGCTTCTTGACCTTCCGGCAAGGGGAGGGTTTATGCTCATGGCATCGAATGCTGCGAATAAGGAGATGAACATGCAACGCCGTGATTTTTTAAAATATTCTGCCGCACTGGGTGTCGCCAGTGCCTTACCGCTGTCGAGCCGCGCCGCTTTTGCGGCCGAGCGTCCCGTCCTGCCGATCCCCAATTTTCTCACACCCGACGCGCGTAATCAGGTGAAGCTGGTGGTGCAGGCGGGCAAAACCACCTTTGGACCGCATAACGCCACCACCTGGGGCTACAACGGCAATCTGCTGGGCCCGGCCATTCAGCTACGCAAGGGAAAAGCGCTGACCGTCAATATCCACAACACCCTCAATGAAGAGACCACCGTTCACTGGCACGGTCTGGAGGTACCGGGCGAGGTGGACGGTGGCCCGCACGGCATCATCAAACCCGGTGGCCAGCGGACAGTGACCTTTACCCCGGATCAGCGGGCGGCCACCTGCTGGTTCCATCCCCATCAGCACGGCAAAACCGGGCATCAGGTGGCGATGGGGCTCGCCGGGCTGGTACTGATTGAGGATGATGAAAGCCGCCTGCTGCGCCTGCCTAAGCAGTGGGGCATCGACGATGTGCCGGTGATCGTGCAGGACAAAAAATTCACCGCCGACGGACAGATTGATTACCAGCTGGATGTGATGAGCGCCGCGGTGGGCTGGTTTGGCGATACGCTGCTGACCAACGGCGCTATTTACCCGCAGCACAATGCCCCGAAAGGCTGGCTGCGCCTGCGTCTGCTCAACGGCTGTAACGCCCGCTCGCTTAACTTTGCCGCCAGCGATAAGCGCCCGCTGTACGTAGTTGCCAGCGACGGCGGTCTGCTGGCCGAGCCGGTGAAAGTGACCGAGCTGCCGATGTTGATGGGCGAGCGTTTTGAGGTGCTGGTGGATATCAGCGACGGCAAGCCATTTGATCTGGTGACCCTGCCAGTCAGCCAGATGGGGATGGCAGTGGCACCGTTTGATAAGCCGCAGCCGGTGCTGCGCATTCAGCCGCTGCTGGTGACCGCATCGGGCACACTGCCGGATACACTGACCACCCTGCCGGCGCTGCCGTCACTGGAGGGGCTGACCCAGCGCAAACTGCAGCTGTCGATGGATCCGATGCTCGACATGATGGGTATGCAGGCCTTAATGAAGAAGTACGGCCACCAGGCCATGGCGGGCATGGATCATGGCCAGATGGGTCATGGCCAGATGGATCACGGCAAGATGGGCGGGATGGATCACAGCATGCATGGGTTTGATTTCCGTAACGGCAATCGCATCAACGGTAAAGCTTTCGATATGCACACGCCGCAGTTCGCCGCCCCGAAAGGGCAGTATGAGCGCTGGACGATCTCAGGTGAGGGGGACATGATGCTGCACCCGTTCCATATCCACGGCACGCAGTTCCGCATCCTGGCGGAAAACGGTAAAGCGCCAGCGGTGCATCGCGCGGGCTGGAAAGATACGGTTCGCGTTGAGGGTGGGGTGAGTGAGGTATTAGTGAAGTTCGATCACGACGCGCCGAAAGAGTATGCCTATATGGCGCACTGCCATCTGTTAGAGCATGAAGATACGGGGATGATGCTCGGTTTCACGGTATAAAAAAGCCGGGTGGCGGCTACGCCTTACCCGGCCTACAGTTCTAAAAACGGCAACTTTCGTTGCCGTTTTGCTTTTATTTCTCGTCAGGCAACGCGTAGGCAACAATATAGTCGCCCATCTTTGTGCCAAACGAACCGTGACCGCCCGCGGAGATCACCACAAACTGCTTACCATTGGCCTCATAGGTCATTGGCGTGGCTTGTCCACCCGCTGGCAGACGGCCCTGCCACAGTTTCTCACCGTTGCTCATGTTATATGCGCGCAGGTAGTTATCGGCAGTCGCACCAATGAACAGCACGTTACCGGCGGTGGAGATCGGGCCACCCAGCATCGGCATACCCATATTGAACGGCACCGGGATCGGCATCGGGAACGGCATGCTGTCCTGTGGCGTACCAATACGTTTTTTCCATACCACCTGATTGGTTTTCAGATCCAGAGCGGAAATGTAACCCCAGGCAGGCTGTTTACACGGCAGACCAAACGGAGAGAGGAACGGATTCAGGGTCACGCCATACGGCACGCCGTACTGTGGCTGAATACCCGACTCAGTACCGGTGCCCTGGGCGTCTTTCGGCTGCTCCATTGGGTTGCCCGGGCCGCGTGGGATCAGCTTAGAAACGAACGGCAGGGCCATCGGGTTAGCAATCGCCACCTGACGGTTCGGATCCACAGAGATACCGCCCCATTCGAACATCCCCAGGTTACCCGGGAACACCAGCGTGCCCTGCTCGGACGGCGGGGTGAAGATGCCTTCATAGCGCAGCTGATGGAACATCACGCGACACACCAGTTGGTCAAACATAGTGGCGCCCCACATGTCTGCCCCGCTGAGGTCTTTCTTCGGACGGAAGCTCAGATCGGAGAACGGCTGGGTTTTGGTGACGTAGTCGCCTTTCGCTGCGCCCTGTGGAACCGGTTTTTCCGGTGCCGGCACAACCAGCTGACCGTTACGACGATCCAGCACAAAGATATTACCGGTTTTCGCCGGGGCGTAGATCACCGGTACGGTCTGGCCGTTAACGGTAATGTCAGCCAGCGTCGGCTGGGACGGCATATCCATATCCCACAGATCGTGGTGAACGGTCTGATAGCTCCACGCCAGTTTCCCGGTGGTCGCATTCAGTGCCACCACAGAGCTGGCATAACGCTCCTGTTCCGGCGTGCGGTTGCCACCCCAGATGTCCGGCGTGGTCACGCCCATCGGCAGGTAGACCAGGTCCAGCTTCGCGTCATAGGCGGCAGGCGCCCAGGAGTTCGGTGAGTTGAAGGTGAAGGTGTGCTCATCCGACGGGATAGCGTTTGGATCTTTTGCACCCGGGTCAAAGGCCCACAGCAGCTTACCGGTGTTAACGTCAAAACCACGGATCACACCGGAGGTTTCGCGGGTGGAGAAGTTATCCGTTACTGAACCGGCAATCACGATGGTCTTATCGGTGATGATCGGCGGTGAGGTCGGCTCATACAGACCCGGAGTTTGATCCGGCATGTTGGTCTGCAGATTCAGTACGCCTTTGTTGGCAAAGGTTTCGCACAGCTTGCCGGTTTCCGCGTTGAGAGCAATCAGACGACCGTCGTTCACCGGCAGCATGATGCGGCGCGGACAGTCGGCAACCACTTCCGGGCTGGCATTATCAGCACGGGCTTCGTGGTAAGAGACACCGCGGCAGGTTACGTGCTGGAACTGGTTATTGGTTTTCAGCTGTGGATCGAAGTGCCATTTCTCTTTACCGGTGGCTGCATCCAGCGCGAACAGACGCTGGTGCGCCGTACACAGGTAGAGCATGTTGCCCACTTTAATCGGCGTCACTTCGTTAGTCAGCTCGCCCGGATCGTTCGGCATCTTGAGATCGCCGGTACGGAATACCCAGGCTTCTTTCAGGTTTTTCACGTTGTCCGCGTTGATCTGCTTCAGCGGGGAGTAACGTTGACCTTCCTGGTTACGACCGTAGGCAGGCCAGTCGCCATCTGCCACGTCGGAGATAGCCGCCGCCGGGGTGGAATCGGCATTCAGCGTGCCTTTGATTTCCTGCGGATCGTTAAAACCAGCCCAGGTCAGGATCCCGCCGCTGATCAGCAGGGCTACGACCAGTGCAGTAACCGCCCCGCCGGAGCGCACGATCAGGCGACGCCAGACGAAAGGCAGGATCAGCCAGATACCGAAGAAGACCAGAATATCGCTGCGTGGGGTCAGCGCCCAGAAGTCGAAGCCGACCTCCCAGACGCCCCAGATCATCGTAGCGAGCAGCAGGGCGGCATAAAGCCACAGTGCCGATTGTTTACTGCGCCATAACAACAGGGTGACGCCTAACATCACTACGCCAGCAATCGGGTAGTACCAGGAGCCGCCAATCGCCACCAGCCAGACTCCCCCTATTAACAGGTAGAGCCCGCACAGGGCTGCGAACAGCGCTGTAAGCCTCACGAGTAACCGTGAGTGTTGAACCTTTGTTTCCGCCATAAAAAGTACTCTTTAAGTTTGTTAATTTTTTGATAGCAATTAATTATAGAACTTAACAAGTGTGATCGGAATCACAAATCTGGCTTTTATGAACGGATGCGCCAGGAGGATCCATTTGCTGGTATACTTCAGGGCTTATGTAGCGATGCCGGACGCGAATCTATCGGCATTCAGAAATTCGTTCTAAAAACATACGGTTAGTAAAATGAAACATACTGTTGAAGTGATGATCCCGGAAGCGGAGATCAAAGCGCGTATCGCCGAACTCGGTCGTCAGATCACCGAAGCCTATAAAGACAGCGGCAGCGAGATGGTGCTGGTGGGTCTGTTACGCGGTTCCTTCATGTTTATGGCCGATCTCTGCCGCGAAGTGCAGGTCTCCCATGAAGTCGATTTTATGACCGCCTCCAGCTATGGCAGCGGTATGTCGACCACTCGTGATGTGAAAATCCTTAAAGACCTGGATGAAGACATTCGCGGCAAAGATGTTCTGATTGTTGAAGACATCATCGACTCCGGCAACACCCTGTCGAAGGTGCGCGAAATTCTCAGCCTGCGTGGACCTAAATCGCTGGCGATTTGTACCCTGCTGGACAAACCGACCCGCCGTGAAGTTCAGGTTCCCGTGGAGTATGTTGGCTTCTCAATTCCGGACGAATTCGTGGTGGGCTACGGCATTGACTACGCTCAGCGTTATCGCCATCTGCCGTATGTTGGCAAAGTGGTGCTGCTGGACGAGTAAGGTAGGTTGGGTGCGGCTTGATGCCCTCACCCCGACCCTCTCCCACAGGGAGAGGGAGCAAACACTAAAAACGGCAACTTGCGTTGCCGTTTTGCTTTTACTTATGATTATCGTGCTTCTGGGTCAGGTTTGAGACGCCGCGACGGTAGCGCTGCTCCAGGGTTTCCCGGTTGGTGGCGGTGACTTCCAGATCGCGCAGCAGGCCATCGTGGATGCCGTACGCCCAGCCGTGGATCGTCACTTTCTGCCCGCGCTTCCACGCAGACCGCATAATAGTGGAGTGGCCGAGGTTATAGACCTGCTCCATCACGTTCAGTTCACACAGGGTATCCAGACGACGCTCCTGCGGCATTTGCCCCAGCAGTGAGCTATGTTTGAACCAGATATCACGAATGTGCAGCAGCCAGTTGTCGATCAGACCCAGTTCGGTGTTCTCGACCGCCGCCTGTACACCGCCGCAGCCGTAGTGACCGCAAATAATGATGTGTTCGACTTCCAGCACGTCAATGGCGTACTGCACTACGGACAGGCAGTTCAGGTCGGTGTGGATCACCAGGTTTGCGACGTTACGGTGAACAAAGAGTTCGCCCGGTTCGAGGCCAGTCAGACGTTCAGCGGGAACGCGGCTGTCGGAGCATCCAATCCAGAGAAAGCGTGGTTTCTGCGCCTGAGACAGTTTCTCAAAAAATCCGGAATCTTCCTCCAGCAGCATCTTTGACCATAGTGCGTTATTGCTGATGAGTGTATCTATGTCATTCATGGAGATAAACGGCCTGTAACCGGGTTAATGCGTTGCGCTAATATAGGGCAACTCCATTTTTTTTAAAACAACACTTCGCGTGTCAGCACTATAGGTAACTCTATTTCATGACCATTGCACTGGAGCTCGAGCAGCTTAAAAAAACCTATCCGGGTGGTGTCCAGGCACTGCGCGGCATAGATCTTAAAGTCGAAGCCGGTGATTTTTATGCGCTTCTGGGGCCCAACGGGGCAGGTAAATCCACTACCATCGGCATTATCAGCTCGCTGGTAAATAAGTCCTCTGGCCATGTAAAAGTCTTCGGCTACGACCTGGAAAAGGACGTGGTGAACGCCAAGCGCCAGCTGGGGCTGGTGCCGCAGGAGTTCAACTTCAATCCGTTTGAGACCGTTCAGCAGATTGTGGTTAACCAGGCGGGCTACTATGGCGTGGAGCGCAAAGAAGCGGTTGAGCGCAGCGAAAAGTACCTAAAACAGCTCGATTTGTGGGAAAAACGTAACGAACGTGCACGGATGTTGTCCGGCGGCATGAAGCGTCGTCTGATGATTGCCCGGGCGTTAATGCACGAGCCAAAACTGCTGATTCTGGATGAACCGACTGCCGGGGTAGATATCGAACTTCGCCGCTCGATGTGGGGCTTTTTGAAGGATTTAAACGATAAAGGCACCACCATCATTCTCACCACCCACTATCTGGAAGAGGCGGAGATGCTGTGCCGCAACATCGGCATCATTCAGCATGGCGAGCTGGTGGAAAACACCTCGATGAAGAGCCTGCTCTCCAAGCTGAAATCAGAAACCTTTATTCTCGATCTGGCGGCAAAAAGCGCCCTGCCGAAGCTGGAAGGCTATCAGTACCGTCTGGTAGATACCTCCACGCTGGAAGTAGAAGTTCTGCGTGAGCAGGGGATCAACAGCGTCTTCAGCCAGCTGAGCCAGCAGGGGATTCAGGTATTAAGTATGCGTAACAAAGCAAACCGACTGGAAGAGCTGTTCGTCTCGCTGGTCCATGAGAAACAAGGAGATCGCGCATGATGCAGCTTTACTGGGTGGCGCTGAAAAGTATCTGGGCCAAAGAGATCAACCGCTTTATGCGCATCTGGATCCAGACCCTGGTGCCGCCGGTGATCACCATGACCCTCTACTTTATTATCTTCGGCAACCTGATTGGCTCGCGGATCGGTGAGATGCATGGCTTCACCTATATGCAGTTTATCGTGCCCGGCCTGATCATGATGGCGGTGATCACCAACGCCTATGCCAACGTGGCGTCGTCGTTCTTTAGCGCCAAGTTCCAGCGCAACATTGAAGAGCTGCTGGTGGCCCCGGTGCCAACCCACGTTATCATCGCTGGCTACGTCGGCGGCGGCGTGGCGCGCGGCCTGTGCGTCGGCGTGCTGGTGACGGCGATTTCCCTGTTCTTTGTGCCGTTCCAGGTACACTCCTGGCTGTTTGTCGGCCTGACGCTGCTGCTGACGGCGGTGCTGTTCTCGCTGGCCGGTCTGCTGAATGCGGTCTTCGCCAAAACCTTTGACGATATCAGCCTGATCCCGACCTTCGTCCTGACGCCGCTGACCTACCTCGGCGGGGTGTTCTACTCCCTGACGCTGCTGCCGCCGTTCTGGCAGGGGCTGTCACACCTGAACCCGATCGTCTATATGATCAGCGGTTTCCGCTTTGGCTTCCTCGGTATTTCCGATGTGCCGCTGGTGACCACCGTCGGCGTGCTGGTGATCTTTATCGTGGCCTTCTATCTGCTGTGCTGGAACCTGATCCAGCGCGGACGCGGCCTGCGCAGCTGATCCTCAGGCCCGGCGGCGTTCTGTTGCCGGGCCGGTTTATTGACCATCATCACCCCCATATTCTCCCGACCCCGCTAGACTACCCCTTTCTGATGAGAGGTGACGATGCTGGGTTGGGTAATCACGTGCCATGACGAACATGCGCAGGAGATGGCGGATAAGCTCGCCGTCCGGTTTGGGCCGCTGGTGCAGTGCCAGGTGGTCAATTTCTGGCGCGGATTAAGCGTCAATATGCTCAGCCGTATGCTGTGCGATGCCCAGCATCAGGTCGACAGCGGTGACGGGGTGATCTTCCTGACCGATATCTCTGGCGCCGCCCCCTATCGCGCAGCGGCGCTACTCAGCCACAAGCACGACAATTGCGAAGTGATCTCCGGGATCGGTTATCCCTTGCTGGAGATGATGTATCCCCTGCGGGAGATGACCGACAGCACCGGCTTTCGCGACACCATCGTGGCCCGCGGTGCACCGGAGGTCAGCAGCCTGTGGCATCAGCAGCAGAAAAACCCACCCTTTGTTCTGCTCCATAGCGTGGAGAAATATTAGGCATTGGTATTACTGGCGCTTTTGTTACAATGCCGTCAGTTTTTCGTACTGAATAAAACCCTATGTTCTCGCGTATCTTTTTCCTGCTTTTGCTGCTGGTCTCCGGCGGCGTCTCTGCCAGTCTGCTCAGCCAGCAAGGGCTCCCGCCCCGCTATATGCAAACCACCGAAGATGCCGCTATCTGGGCGCAGGTGGGCAACAAGGTCGTCACCGTCGGCAACCTGCGTGCCGGGCAAATCATTGCGGTGGTGCCCACCGCGGCGGATTACTATGAGTTCCGCTTTGGCTTTGGCACCGGCTTTATCGACAAAGGCCATCTCGGCAAGGTGCAGGGCAAACAGCGGGTGGAGGATAGCCTGGGGGATCTGAACAAACCGCTCAGCAATCAGAACCTGATCACCTGGAAGGACACGCCGGTCTACAACGCCCCCAATGCCGGCAGCGCACCGTTTGGCACTCTGGCGAGCAATCTGCGTTATCCGATCCTCAGCAAGCTGAAGGACCGGCTTAATCAGACCTGGTATCAGATCCGCATCGCCAACCGCCTCGCCTGGGTCAGCAGCCTGGACGCGCAGGAGGATAACGGCCTGCCGGTGCTGACTTATCACCATATCCTGCGCGACGAAGAGAACACCCGTTTTCGCCATACCTCGACCACCACCAGCGTGCGCGCCTTCAATAACCAGATGGCCTGGTTGCGCGACCAGGGTTACACCACCCTGACGATGTACCAGCTGGAAGGCTACGTGCGTAACAAAATGAACCTGCCGGCCCGCGCGGTGGTGATCACCTTTGACGATGGCCTGAAATCGGTCAGCCGCTACGCCTGGCCGATCCTGAAGCAGTACGGCTTTCACGCCACGGCATTTATTATCTCGTCGCGGATCAAAGCCCATCCGCTGAAATGGGATCCCAAATCGCTGCAGTTTATGAGCATTTCCGAGCTGCGTGAGATCCAGGACGTGTTTGAAGTGCAGTCACACACCCATTTCCTGCACCGGGTGGATAACAACCGTCATCCGATCCTGCTGAGCCGCAGTTACCAGAACATCGTGATGGACTTTAAGCACTCCCGTCGCGCGCTGGCGCAGTTTAACCCGCATGTGCTGTACCTCTCGTACCCGTTCGGCGGCTATAACGATCACGCGGTAAAAGCGGCCAACGATGCTGGTTTTCATCTGGCGGTGACGACGGTGAAAGGGAAGGTGAAACCGGGGGATAATCCATTCCTGCTGAAGCGCTTATATGTGCTCAGAACGGATTCGTTAGAGACGATGTCGCGGCTGATCAGTAATCAGCCGCAAGGATAAAAATCAGGCGACCTGAACCGGAATCGCTTTCGCGGTACGTTTCATGTCGTTATCCCCTTCAAAGTAGGCCACTTTTGGCTGCCAGCGGCGCGCTTCTTCATCGGACATCATGACAAAGCTGGCGATGATGACGATATCATCCACGTTGGCGCAGTGCGCTGCCGCACCGTTGACGGAGATAATTTTAGAACCCCGTTCAGCCGCGATAGCGTAGGTTGAGAAACGGTTACCGTTACTCACGTTCCAGATATCAATGGCTTCGTTTTCAAGAATACCCGCTGCGTCGAGAAAATCCTGGTCGATCGCGCAGGAGCCTTCATAATGCAGATCGGCCTGCGTGACCTTCACACGGTGAAGCTTACCTTGCAGCATTTTGCGAATCATGACGTTACCTTAACTCTTTGTCGTATCCCCTCCCGAAGAAGGGGCTGAGGAAACTAATCCGTTAGCATGGATATGCTCAGTGCTTACTGAGCCAGTTCAACTACTGTGTTATCAATCAGACGCGCCTGGCCGAGCCATGCGGCCACCAGGATCACCGCCCGCTTGCTGTCAGACGAGAGCGCCAGCAGGGTGTCGGCATCGCGGATCTGCACATCGTCAGCCCGTAAGCCGCCGTCGTTCAGCGCCTGTTCTGCCAGGGCCACAATCTCTTCGCTGCTCAGCTCTTTATTCTTCAGCTGGGCGGCCATGTTGCTCATCACCTTGTACAGAGCCGGGGCGATTTTACGCTGGTCAGCGGTGAGATAGCCGTTGCGCGAACTCAGCGCCAGACCATCTTTGGCGCGCACGATCGGTACCCCAACGATCTCGATGTCGTAGCCCATGTCGGCCACCATCTTGCGGATCAGCGCCAGCTGCTGGAAATCTTTCTCACCGAAGCAGGCGATATCCGGCTGCACCAGGTTAAACAGCTTGCTGACAATGGTGGAGACGCCGCGGAAGTGACCCGGACGGCTGGCCCCTTCCAGCATGGTGGAGATGCCAGGCACGTCAACAAAGGTGGTCTCTTCCGTGCCTTTCGGATAGACATCATTCGGGGCCGGGGAGAAGACGAAATCCACCTTATGCTTTTTCAGCTTCTCGCAGTCTTCCTGCAGCGTGCGCGGGTAGCGCGCCAGGTCGTCGGCACGATCAAACTGCATCGGGTTAACGAAGATACTCACCACCACCACATCGGCGCGGGCTTTGGCTTCGTCCACCAGCTTCATATGGCCGTCATGCAGGTTGCCCATGGTGGGCACCAGGGCGATACGTTTGCCTTCCTGGCGCAAACGACGAATGTGCTGGCGCAGCAGCGGCAGGGTTTCAATGATTAGCACAACGAGACTCCTTACTGGAAACTGTGTTCTTCACCCGGGTAAACACCCGATTCAACGTCGGCAATATACTGCCTGACCGCGCCGCGCATGTCGCCTGCGTCGCTAAGGAAATTCTTCGCAAATTTCGGGATATGCCCGCCGGTGATGCCAAACGCGTCGTGCATCACCAGGATCTGGCCGTCGGTGACGTTACCGGCACCAATGCCGATCACCGGAATAGTGAGCGCGTCGGTGATGCGTTTCGCCAGCGCGACCGGCACGCACTCCAGCACCAGCAGCTGGGCGCCCGCGGCTTCGATGGCCAGCGCATCGTCAAACAGCGTCTGGGCGGCGTCACCGCGGCCCTGCACCTTGTAGCCGCCAAAGATATTGACCGACTGTGGGGTTAACCCCAGATGGCCGCAGACCGGCACTGCGCGCTCGGTGAGCATGCGGACGGTCTCAACCAGCCAGGCGCCGCCTTCCACTTTGACCATATTGGCCCCGGCGCGCATCACCGTGGCGGCATTCTCAAACGCCTGCTCCGGGGTGGCATAGGCCATAAACGGCAGATCGGCGAGCAGCAGGCAGGCGGGAGCCCCGCGACGCACTGCCCGGGTGTGGTAAGCAATATCCTCTACCGTCACCGGCAGCGTGGAGTCATGTCCCTGGACCGTCATCCCTAACGAGTCGCCAACCAGCATGACGTTAATGCCCTCTTCGGCAAAGAGTTTGGCGAAGCTGTAGTCATAGGCCGTAATAGTGGCGAAGCGCTGCTTGTCCTGTTTGCATTTCTGCAAGGTGGCGATGGTGGTTGGTTTCATACTGTTTCCTGATAGCCCAAAGCGAATCTTTGCGCATTCTAACAGTAACATTCGAGGGAACAATGATTTTAGGTGTTCGATAAACCATAAAAGATTTAGGGTTTATTAACAGAAAAGTGGCGTTACCAGCGGGCGGGTTTTTCGGCGTTCAGATGGGCAAGAAGATCGCTCAACGTTTCGCCATCGGGGAAGATGAGGTCAGGGGCAATTTCGAACAGCGGCCAGAGCATAAAACCGCGGCGCTTCATGTCGTAGTGCGGCACCGTCAGGCGCTCGGTGTTAATCACCGCATCACCAAACAGCATGATGTCCAGGTCGAGGGTGCGCGGTCCCCAGCGTTCTTCTTTACGCACGCGACCCTGCTGCAGCTCGATGCGCTGGGTATTGTCCAGCAGCGATTCGGCGCTGAGCGCGGTCTTCAGCGCAATGGCGGCGTTCAGGTAGTCGGGCTGATCCTGCGGGCCCAGCGGGGGAGTGCGGTAAAACGAGGAGAGGGCGACAACGCGGGATTGCGGGATGTCGCCTAACGCCTGAACGGCAGCATTGACCTGCTCCAGGGGAGAGGCCAGATTGCTGCCGATGGCGATATACGCCAGCGTCATGCCGCGCCTTCGCGACGCGGCGCGCGCTTGCGTGGACGACGATGACGACGACGCGGAGCCGGATCTTCATCCAGATCGCCCAGCATGTCTTTCTGCGCCGGTGGTGCTGACACCTGGAACTCACCCCACCACTGCACCAGAAGCTGCAGCTCGCGGTTGTTTTCCGCTTCGGCACGCAGGGCCATCAGATCGTAAGCTGCACGGAATTTTGGATGCTCCATTAACTTCCACGCGCGTTTACCCTGACGACGGGACATCCGCAGCTGAAGCTGCCAGATATCACGCACCAGCGTGGTAATGCGTTTCGGGATCGCCAGCGAGCGGCAGGCTTCATCAAGCACGTCATTGGCGGCCAGGGCGAAAGCATCGTAATAGGCCAGACCGCTTTCCTGGGCAATCTTCTGCGCGGTTTCCAGCAGCGGATACCAGAACATCGCCGCAAACAGGAATGCCGGGTTAACGCGCATGTCGTTCTGAATGCGGTTATCGGTATTCTTCAGCACCTGGTCGATGATGCGTTCCATCGCGCTGTCACCTTTTTCGGTGAAATTACGCGTGATGGTCGGGAACAGGGGTTGGAACAGGCTGTATTCGCGCAGCAGCTGATAGGTAGCAAAACCGTGACCTGCCTGCAGCAGCTTCAGCGCCTCTTCAAACAGACGCGCCGGTGGCACATCGTTGATCAGGGTCGCCAGGCGCGGGATCGGCTCGGCGGTCTCAGGGCTGATCTGCATATCCAGCTTGGCGGCAAAACGCACGGCGCGCAGCATACGCACCGGATCTTCACGGTAGCGCGTTTCCGGGTTGCCGATCAGGCGGATCAGACCCGCTTTCAGATCCGGCACGCCACCGACGAAATCGCGGACGGTAAAGTCAGCCACGCTGTAATAGAGGCTGTTGATAGTGAAATCGCGGCGCTGAGCATCTTCTTCGATAGAGCCAAAGATGTTGTCACGCAGCAGCATGCCGTTCTGACCCTGCTGAGAGGTCGTCCGGTCTGATGGGGTGCCTTCGTGATGACCACGGAAGGTGGCGACTTCGATGATTTCTGGGCCAAACATGACGTGAGCAAGGCGGAAGCGACGACCGACCAGGCGGCAGTTGCGGAATAATTTACGCACCTGCTCAGGCGTGGCGCTGGTGGTCACGTCAAAATCTTTTGGCTTTTTGCCCAGCAGTAAGTCACGCACCCCGCCACCAACAAGATAGGCCTCATAGCCAGCTTTATTCAGGCGATAAAGGACCTTCAGGGCGTTTTCACTGATATCTTTGCGGGAAATAGCATGCTGCTCGCGCGGAATAACCGACATCGTATTTTGAACAATGACGTCATCCGCCATGCTCTCATCGCGGCTCAGCACCTTACGGCAAAAATTAGCGACTCGGGTAAAAATAGTACACCTCGGTAGTGTGTGTTTCAGAATTCAGGACAAAAAATAGCGGCTAATCATAGCTCAGCGAGACGCATTTGAGAATGCTGGATTTTCGGCACGCGGTTTAGCGACCACTGGGCCACCGCTTTTTCCAGTAATTCTTCGGTTCGCAGATCCTGCCACTCATGTGTTACATCCTGGTTGAGAAATTGTAAAGCATTGATAAGAACTGGGCGAGGATCGCCTGTCGGTAATGCCGGGGCATGATTCTGTTTCGAGAGTTTCATCCCTTTTTCATTCACCACCAGCGGCAAATGGATATAGTCCGGCACCGGCCAGCCAAACAGCTGGTAGAGCGAAATCTGCCGCACGGTGGGTTCGATCAGATCGGCCCCGCGGACAATCTCGTTTACTCCCTGGAAATGGTCATCCACTACCACCGCCAGATTGTAAGCAAACAGCCCGTCCCGGCGATGGATAATAAAATCCTCATCCGCCAGCCGTGGATCGGCGTGGAGCAGGCCTTGCAACTGGTCGGTAAAGCAGGTCACCGGATGCTGTTGCACTACGCGCACCGCCGCGTTTTCCGGGCCATGATGCAGCGTGCGGCAATGGCCGTCATAGACGCCGCCGACGCTCTGAATGCGCGCGCGGGTGCAGGTGCAGTAGTAGGAGAGTCCCTGAGCGTGCAGCCAGGCCAGGCGCTCGCGATAGGCGTCGTGACGCTGAGATTGCCACAGCACCTCGCCGTCCCAGTGCAGGCCGTAATGTTCCAGCTGACGCAGAATGGTCTCTGCTGCACCGGGAACTTCACGCGGGGGGTCAATATCTTCGATACGTACACGCCAGATACCCTGGCGGGCACGGGCTTGCAGATAGCTGCCAAGCGCGGCAATGAGCGAGCCGAAATGCAGTTCGCCAGAGGGGGATGGCGCGAAGCGCCCAATATAGTCAGCAGGCATAATCACACAGCGCAGAAAGTAATCAGGCGGGAGAAGACTCCCGCCTGTGATAGCGTTATGACAGGGTCGGAATTAACCGGCCATCTGTTTTTCGCGGATTTCTGCCAGCGTTTTACAGTCGATGCACAGGTCGGCTGTTGGACGGGCTTCCAGACGACGAATGCCGATTTCGACACCGCAGGACTCGCAGAAGCCGAAATCTTCGTCTTCGACTTTTTTCAGCGTCTTTTCAATCTTCTTAATCAGTTTGCGTTCGCGGTCACGGTTACGCAGTTCAAGGCTGAACTCTTCTTCCTGGGCGGCACGGTCTACCGGGTCCGGGAAGTTAGCGGCTTCGTCCTGCATATGAGTAACGGTGCGATCGACTTCATCCCTGAGTTGATTACGCCATGCTTCAAGAATTCGCTTGAAGTGCGACAGCTGGGCTTCGTTCATATACTCTTCGCCCGGCTTCTCTTGATACGGCTCCACCCCAGCGATGGCGAGAATACTCAGGGACGATGTTTTACGGTTTTGCCCTTCTTGCATGTTGCTTCTCCTTAACACGCACTATCGATCCCCGTGTTGGGGGAAAAATCAGGCCGCTATAAATAGCAGATGCTTTTCCGTAAGGCAATTATCTAAACGTAACACTTGACAAGCCTGTGAGGAAAAGCGTATTTGCGCACACGACCAGAACACTTAATAAACAACACTCAACCCCTTTTATAACGTGACGGGAAGAGCGGATCTCAGAGTCATATTATCGGCAGAAAGTTCCGCTTTATAAGCCAAAACCTCGACCCCCTGCTTTTGTGCCTCATTCAACAGTTGCGCGTACTTAAGGTCAATATGGCGGGCGGGTGAAAATCGTCCAATTGCGCTGTGCAACACCGCAAATAACAGCACGGCGCGCTTGCCTGCCGCCGCCACACTTATCAACTCCCGGAGATGCTTCTGCCCTCGCAGCGTGACCGCATCCGGAAAGTAGCCATTATCCCTTTCAGCTAACGTGACTGATTTCACTTCAATATAGCACTCAGGGCGATCCTCTGCCTGCAACATAAAGTCGATTCTGCTGTTTTCAGCACCATATTTCACTTCACTTTTTAAGGTGTTGTAACCGCACAGTTCAGGAATTAAATCCAGAGTAATCGCCTCTTTGACCAGCTGGTTCGCCCGCAGCGTATTGACGCAAATATAGTCTCCGGCGGCGGTCTGGGTTATTTCCCAGGTGTGGGGATATTTGCGTTTGATATTGGAAGAGGTGGAGTACCAGACGGTATCGCCGGGCGTGGCGCAGCCGGTCATCGCCCCGGTGTTCGGGCAGTGCAGGGTCAGCGTTACGCCTTCCGGCGTCACCACGTCGGCGAGAAAACGCTTGTAGCGCTGCACCAGCGTGGCGGGTTTCAGGGCAGGGGTAAACAGCATGCAGATTCCTTGTTATTCGGTAAGCGTCCAGCGCTGGAGCGGCGTATAGCGGGTGCGCCCTCCGGCAAAAAGGCTCTCATAGAGGACAAATTCTGTCACCGGAAACGTCCACCGAAAACCCGGCGGCGGAATAGCCACCGCGTGGCTGGCGTCGCGCAGCAGGGTGATATGCGGGTGAAACGGCTGCGGGCTCTGGTAACAGCCGCTGCGCGCCGCCTGGGCTCGCAGCATATTCGCCAGCTGCAACACTCCCCGGGGCGGCTGGCGGGTGCCCAGCCAGACGACGCGGGAGCGCAGCCACTGCCCGGCATCGTCCAGGGTCAGGGTAAACCCCGGCTGGCGAATGCGTCCGGCCATCGCCGCCAGCGCCTGACGTTTCTCGTCGCTGACATCCCCTAAAAACGCCAGCGTCAGGTGCAGGTTGGTCCCGGCCACCGGGCGGCCCGCTTCCGGGGCAAAGTGGTCGGCGCGCCAGCGCACGATCTGCCGCTGGATCGGGGCAGGCATTTCAATGGCAAAAAACAGCCTTTTCGACTCAGACATACGGGGCACTCGGTAATGAATTGTGGCGATGCTACAATGTACGCCGTCTAAAGTTAACCCTCTGGAGCCATTCGTGTCCCTGTTGCCGGTCGCCGCTGTCCTTCCTGAACTTCTCCTCGCGTTACACCACGCCCCCCAGGTTCTGCTTACTGCGCCCACCGGTGCGGGGAAATCGACGTGGCTGCCGCTGCAGATCCTGGCTGAGGGAAAAATTAACGGCAAAATTATTCTGCTCGAACCGCGGCGGATCGCCGCCCGCAACGTGGCGCAGCGTCTTGCCGACCTGCTGGGGGAAAAACCGGGAGAGACGGTGGGCTACCGGATGCGGGCTGAAACCTGCGTGGGGGCGAATACCCGGCTGGAGGTGGTCACCGAGGGGATCCTCACCCGTATGCTGCAGCAGGATCCCGAGCTGACCGGCGTAGGGCTGGTGATCCTCGATGAGTTCCACGAGCGCAGCCTGCAGGCGGATCTGGCTCTGGCGCTGCTGCTGGATGTCCAGCAGGGGCTACGGGACGATCTTAAGCTGCTGATCATGTCCGCGACCCTGGACAACGACCGGCTTCAGCGCCTGCTCCCTGAGGCACCGACGATCGTTTCTGAGGGGCGTACCTTTCCGGTTGAGCGGCGCTATCAGTCGCTCTCCACCCAGTTGCGTTTCGACGAAGCGGTGGCGGTGGCGACTGCCGAACTGCTGCGTCAGGAGCCCGGCTCGCTGCTGCTGTTTTTGCCGGGGGTGATTGAGATCCAGCGCGTGCAGGAGCAACTCGCCCGCCGGGTGGCTGACGACGTGGTGCTCTGTCCGCTGTATGGCGCGCTGTCCCTGACCGAGCAGCGTAAGGCGATCCTGCCTGCGCCGGTCGGACAGCGCAAAGTGGTGCTGGCGACCAACATCGCCGAAACCAGTCTGACCATCGAAGGCATCCGGCTGGTGGTGGATTCGGCCCAGGAGCGGGTGGCGAATTTCGATCCGCGCACCGGCCTGACCCGCCTGCTGACCCAGCGCGTCAGCCAGGCCTCGATGACCCAACGCGCCGGGCGTGCCGGGCGACTGGAGCCGGGCATCTGCCTGCACCTGACGCCGTTTGAACAGGCCGAGCGCGCCGCCGCCCAGGGCACGCCGGAAATGTTGCAAAGCGATCTCAGCGGTCTGCTGATGGAACTCCTGCAGTGGGGATGCCGGGAGCCTTCCCAACTGAACTGGCTGGATCTGCCCCCAGCGACTAACCTTGCTGCGGCCCGCCGTCTGTTAACCCAGCTTGGGGCGCTGGCAGGGGAGCAGCTCAGCACGTTTGGCCAGAAGATGGCGAGGCTCGGCAACGACCCGCGGCTGGCGGCGATGCTGGCCAGCGCCAGAGGGGAAGACGAAATTGCGACGGCGGCAAAACTGGCGGCTATCCTTGAACAGCCCCCGCGAGGCGGCAGCAGCGATCTGGCCCAGGCCTTCTCCCGCAATCAGCCGGAGTGGCAGCAGCGCGCCCGGCAGTTAAGTTCGCGCCTCAACAGCCGCGGCGGAGCGCCGGACAGCGATTGCGTACCTGCGCTGCTGGCAAAGGCGTTTCCTGACAGGATCGCCCGCCGCCGCGGGCTCGACGGTCGCTATCAGCTGGCGAACGGCATGGGGGCGATGTTGCAGAGCGATGACGCTATGACCCGCCATGAGTGGTTGATTGCCCCGTCGTTATTGCAGGGTAGCCAGTCACCGGATGCCCGCATTTTGTTGGGCTTAGCCGTGGATATCGATCCCCTGATTGCCGCCTCGCCGGGGCTGGTGGCGCAGTCTGACACCGTCGAGTGGGATGATGCCCAGGGCACGCTGAAGGCTTTTCGCCGGGCACAGATTGGCCGCCTGACGGTAAACGTCAAACCGCTGGCAAAGCCGTCGGAAGAGGAGCTGCACCAGGCGATGCTCAACGGCATCCGCGATAAAGGGCTCAGCGTCATGAACTGGACCCCGGAGGCGGAGCAGTACCGGATCCGCCTGCACTGCGCGGCGCAGTGGCTGCCGGAGTTTGCCTGGCCGGCGGTGGATGACGCCTCGCTGCTGGCGTCCCTTGAGACGTGGCTGCTGCCGCAAATGCAGGGCGTACATTCGCTTCGCGCCCTGAAATCACTGGATGTTAAGGCGGCGTTACAGAACTTAACCGACTGGTCGTTACGTCAACGTCTGGATACTGAGCTTCCGGGGCATTACACTGTGCCGACCGGCAGCCGGATAGCCATTCGTTATCATGAAGATAATCCTCCGGCGCTGGCGGTACGGATGCAGGAGATGTTTGGCGAGGCGACCACCCCAGCCATTGCGCAGGGGCGTGTGCCGCTGGTGCTGGAGCTGTTATCCCCGGCTCAGCGTCCGCTGCAGATCACCCGCGATCTGGGTGCTTTCTGGGCCGGAAGCTACCGCGAGGTGCAAAAAGAGATGAAAGGACGCTACCCCAAGCACGTCTGGCCGGACGATCCGGCAAATACGGCGCCCACCCGGCGGACTAAAAAGTATTCGTGATGGTCATTGTAGGCCGGGTAAGCGTAGCGCCACCCGGCAATGGGGACCGAGGGGCCTGATGCCCTCACCCCGACCCTCTCCCACGGGGAGAGGGGGAAAACGCGGTTTATTTTGAGAGATTTCTTCTTCCTCCATCAGGGGGAAGAACTGAGAATCGGGCCCTTGCGCCTGATAGTTGCGGAGAGAGAGCATGGCGGGGAATGACCGCGAGCCAATAGGACGTAAAGGAAAGCCTTCACGTCCGGCGAAAGAAAAGGCAGGCCGTCGTCGCCTCAGTGATGAGGAGTATGACGACGTTGATAATGAGTATGAGGATGAAGCGCCCGTGCCACGTAAAGGAAAAGGCAAAAAAGGTAAACCTCGCGGCAAGCGCGGCTGGTTCTGGCTGCTGCTGAAGCTGTTAATTGTTTTCATCGTCCTGCTGGCGATCTACGGCGTCTATCTGGATCAGAAGATCCGCAGCCGTATCGACGGTAAAGTCTGGCAACTGCCAGCGGCGGTGTATGGCCGGATGGTCAACCTCGAGCCGGAGATGACCATCAGCAAGAACGAGATGGTCAAGCTGCTGGAGGCAACCCAGTACCGCCAGGTGACGAAGATGACCCGTCCCGGCGAGTTTACGGTGCAGGCGAAAAGCATCGAGATGATCCGCCGTCCGTTTGACTTCCCGGACAGCAAAGAGGGGCAGGTGCGTGCGCGTCTGACCTTCGACGGCGATCATATCGACACCATCGAGAACATGGAGAACAACCGTCAGTTCGGTTTCTTCCGTCTCGATCCGCGGCTGATCACCATGCTCTCCTCGCCAAACGGCGAGCAGCGTCTGTTTGTCGCGCGTAACGGCTTCCCGGATCTGCTGGTGGATACCCTGCTGGCAACCGAAGACCGTCACTTCTATGAGCACGATGGCGTCAGCCTGTACTCCATTGGTCGTGCGGTGCTGGCCAACCTGACCGCCGGACGGACGGTGCAGGGGGCAAGTACCCTGACCCAGCAGCTGGTGAAGAACCTGTTCCTCTCCAGCGAACGCTCCTACTGGCGTAAGGCTAACGAAGCGTACATGGCGGTGCTGATGGACGCCCGCTACAGCAAAGATCGCATCCTTGAGCTGTACATGAACGAGGTCTACCTCGGTCAGAGCGGCGACAATGAAATCCGCGGCTTCCCGCTGGCGAGCCTCTACTACTTTGGCCGTCCGGTGGAAGAGTTGAGTCTCGACCAGCAGGCGCTGCTGGTGGGCATGGTGAAAGGGGCGTCAATCTACAACCCGTGGCGTAACCCGAAGCTGGCGCTGGAGCGTCGTAATCTGGTCCTGCGTCTGCTGCAACAGCAGCAGGTGATCGACCAGGAGCTGTACGACATGCTCAGCGCGCGTCCGTTAGGCGTCCAGCCGCGTGGCGGCGTCATCTCCCCGCAGCCTGCCTTTATGCAGATGGTGCGTCAGGAGCTGCAGGCTAAGCTCGGCGACAAAGTAAAAGATCTCTCCGGCGTGAAGATCTTCACCACCTTTGACTCGGTGGCGCAGGATGCCGCAGAGAAAGCGGCGGTGGAAGGCATTCCGGCGCTGAAAAAGCAGCGTAAGCTGAGCGATCTGGAGACCGCGATGGTGGTGGTCGATCGGACCACCGGCGAAGTGCGGGCGATGGTCGGCGGGGCAGAGCCGCAGTTTGCGGGCTACAACCGCGCCATGCAGGCACGCCGTTCGATCGGTTCTCTGGCAAAACCAGCGACCTATCTCACCGCCCTGAGCCAGCCGAACCAGTATCGTCTGAACACCTGGATTGCCGATGCCCCGATCGCCCTGCGCCAGCCAAACGGCCAGGTGTGGTCGCCGCAGAACGACGACAAACAGTACAGCGGTCAGGTGATGCTGGTGGATGCCCTGACGCGGTCCATGAACGTGCCGACGGTTAACCTCGGGATGGCGCTGGGTCTGCCAGCGGTCACCGATACCTGGCTGAAGCTGGGGGTGCCAAAAGATCAGCTGCATCCGGTTCCGGCCATGCTGTTAGGTGCCCTGAACCTGACGCCAATTGAAGTGGCGCAGGCGTTCCAGACCATCGCCAGCGGCGGTAACCGTGCTCCGCTCTCGGCGTTGCGTTCGGTGATTGCCGAAGATGGCACCCCGCTGTACCAGAGCTTCCCGCAGGCGGAGCGTGCCGTTCCGGCGCAGGCCGCCTACATGACTCTGTGGACCATGCAGCAGGTGGTACAGCGCGGGACCGGTCGCCAGCTTGGCGCGAAGTACCCGGGTCTGCATCTGGCGGGTAAAACCGGGACCACCAACAACAACGTCGATACCTGGTTTGCCGGCATCGACGGGCGTGAAGTGGTAATCACCTGGGTCGGACGCGACAACAACCAGCCGACGAAACTGTACGGTGCCAGCGGGGCGATGTCGATTTATCAGCGCTATCTGGCTAACCAGTCGCCGGTGCCGTTAACCCTGACGCCACCGGAAGATATCGTCGATATGGGCGTGGATCAGTCGGGCAACTTCGTGTGTGGCGGCGGGATGCGTAGCGTTCCGGTCTGGACCTCCAACCCGGACTCCCTGTGCCAGGCGCCAACGCCAGAGCCGACGGGCAACCCGTTTGAGCAGTCTTCTCCTCAGCAGCAGCAGCAACAGCCGCAGCAGCAGAATGAGAAGAAAGAGAGCGACGGCGTCGCGGGCTGGATTAAAGATATGTTCGGCGGTAACTAATCAAAAGTCCCTCTCCTGCGGGAGGGGGACTTTTCACCTCAATTCAACATCCCTCCAACAGTAAAATTCCCGTTTATTAACCCTGCGTTTTCCGTTGTTTATTTCTTATACCCTCATTTCCTGTAGGGCCGCATATCACTTGCTATGCCGTGAATGTTTCGCATAATATGCTGCGGTCATAATAATAATTCTCGTTTACGTTATCATTCACTCTTTCATCAGAGATATACCAATGGCGCATTCAAAAACTGCTCAGCCAATGCAATCTTCGCTGCGTAAAATCGCAGTTGTTGTAGCCACAGCGGTTAGCGGCATGTCTGCTTTTGCCCAGGCTGCTGACACCCCTAAAAAAGAAGAAACCATCACCGTAACCGCAGCGTCAGCTCCACAGGAGAGCGCCTGGGGTCCGGCGGCAACCATTGCCGCACGCCAGTCCGCTACCGGGACCAAGACCGATACCTCCATTGAGAAGGTACCGCAGTCTATCTCCGTAGTGACCGCGGAAGAGATGGCCCTGCACCAGCCACGCTCGGTGAAAGAAGCACTGAGCTATACGCCAGGGGTGGCAGTGGGTACGCGCGGTGCGTCGAACACCTATGACTACCTGATTATTCGTGGTTTTGCTGCCGATGGCCAAAGCCAGAACAACTACCTCGACGGCATGAAGATGCAGGGCAACTTCTATAACGACGCGGTAATTGACCCTTATATGATCGAGCGCGCGGAAGTCATGCGCGGGCCGACCTCTGTTCTGTACGGCAAAAGCAGCCCGGGTGGCTTGCTGAACATGGTCAGCAAACGTCCGCTGACAGAGCCGCTGAAAGAGATCCAGTTCAAAGTTGGGACGGACAGCCTGTTCCAGACCGGGTTTGACTTCAGCGATGCGCTGGATGATGACGGCGTTTACTCTTATCGTCTGACCGGCCTGGCGCGTTCCAACAACGCCCAGCAGGAGCGCGCGGAAGAGCAGCGTTATACCATTGCGCCGTCCTTCTCCTGGCGTCCGTCAGATAAAACCAACTTCACCTTCCTCTCCTATTTCCAGAACGAGCCAGAAACCGGTTACTACGGCTGGTTGCCAAAAGAGGGCACGGTTGATCCGCTGCCAAACGGCGATCGTCTGTCGACCGATTTCAACGAAGGGGCGAAAAACAATACCTATTCCCGTAACCAGAAAATGGTCGGGTATAGCTTCGATCACGAGTTTAACGACACCTTCACCGTGCGTCAGAACCTGCGCTTTGCCGAGAACAAAACCTCGCAGAACAGTGTCTATGGCTACGGCGTCTGCTCCGATGCGGCGAACAGTGGCAACGCCCTGTGTAACGCGTTATCCCCTGCGGACAAAGGCCATTACCTGGCGCGTAAGTACGTGGTTGATGATGAGAAGCTGCAAAACTTCACCGTCGATACCCAGCTGCAGAGCAAATTCGCTACCGGCGAAGTTGACCATATCCTGCTGACCGGCGTTGACTTTATGCGCATGCGTAACGACATCAACTCGTGGTTCGGCTATGACGGTTCCGTCCCGCTGCTGGATCTCTACAATCCGGTGTATAGCGATTTCGATTTCGGCTCACAAAACCCGGGCAACTCCGGCCCGTATCAGATCCTGAACAAGCAGCAGCAGACCGGTCTCTACGTCCAGGATCAGGCGCAGTGGGATAAAGTGCTGGTTACCCTGGGGGGTCGTTACGACTGGGCCGATCAGGACTCTATCAACCGCGTTGCGGGCACTACCGCGTCACGGGATGACAACCAGTTCACCTGGCGCGGCGGGGTTAACTACCTGTTCGACAATGGCGTTACCCCTTACTTCAGCTACAGCGAATCCTTCGAGCCGTCTTCCCAGTCCGACGCACAAGGCAAGCCGTTTGCGCCGTCGAAAGGCAAGCAGTACGAAGTGGGCGTGAAGTATGTTCCGAGCGATCGTCCGATCGTGCTGACCGGGGCGCTGTATCAGCTGACCAAAACCAACAACCTGATGGCCGATCCTGCGGGCTCGTTCTTCTCGGTTGAAGGCGGCGAGATCCGCGCCCGTGGCGTGGAAATCGAAGCTAAAGCGGCACTGTCTGCCAGTGTTAACGTGGTGGGGTCTTACACTTACACCGACGTGGAGTACACCACCGACACCACCTACAAAGGCAACACCCCGGCGCAGGTGCCGGAGCACATGGCCTCCCTGTGGGGTGACTACACCTTCTATGATGGCGCGCTCTCTGGCCTGACGCTGGGTACCGGCGGTCGCTTCTCCAGCTCCAGCTATGGCGATCCGGCGAACTCCTTCAAGGTGGGTAGCTATGCGGTGATGGATGCCCTGGTCCGTTACGATCTGGCGCGTGTTGGCATGGCGGGCTCGAACGTGGCGCTGCACGTGAACAACCTGCTGGATCGTGAATATGTCGCCAGCTGCTTCAACACCTATGGCTGCTTCTGGGGTGCAGAACGCCAGGTTGTTGCGACTGCGACCTTCCGCTTCTAATCGTTAAACTTGGGCACGATTTTCGTGCCCTTTTCTTTACTTAAGTTGGCTAACATGCAGGAAAACAACCCGCAGTCCGATACCACTTTTGCACTCGATGGCATCTCCTTTCGCGTTCCCGGACGCACGCTGCTGCATCCGCTTTCGCTGACCTTTCCCGCAGGCCAGGTGACAGGCCTGATCGGCCATAACGGCTCCGGCAAATCCACCTTACTGAAAATGCTTGGCCGCCATCAGCCGCCTTCCGACGGCGATATTCTGCTCGACGGACAGCCGCTGGAGAGCTGGAACAGCAAGGCTTTTGCCCGCAAGGTGGCCTATCTGCCGCAGCAGCTGCCGCAGGCGGAAGGCATGACCGTCCGTGAGCTGGTGGCGATTGGCCGTTATCCCTGGCATGGTGCCTTGGGTCGCTTCGGCGTAGCCGACCGCGAGAAAGTGGAGGAGGCGATTGCGCTGGTGGGGTTAAAACCGCTGGCCCACCGTCTGGTGGATAGCCTGTCCGGTGGCGAGCGCCAGCGGGCGTGGATCGCCATGCTGGTGGCCCAGGACAGCCGGTGTTTACTGCTGGATGAACCCACTTCGGCGCTGGATATCGCCCATCAGGTGGACGTGCTGGCGCTGGTGCATCGCTTAAGCCAGCAGCGCGGGCTGACGGTGATTGCGGTGCTGCACGACATCAATATGGCAGCGCGTTACTGCGACTATCTGGTGGCGCTGCGCGGTGGTGAGATGATCGCCCAGGGCACACCTGCCGAGCTGATGCGCAGTGAAACGCTGGAAAACATTTACGGAATTCCAATGGGTATTCTGCCGCATCCTGCCGGAGCGGCACCGGTGAGCTTTGTCTATTGATGCCTGAGTTAACACATATTAGCCGTCGTCGACTGTTGACGGCGATGGCCCTCTCGCCGCTGCTGTGGAAAATGGGCACGGCGCATGCCGCGACTGTCGATCCTCATCGCATTGTGGCCCTTGAGTGGCTGCCGGTTGAGCTGCTGCTGGCCCTCGGCGTCACGCCCTACGGCGTGGCCGACATTCCCAATTATACCCTGTGGGTGAACGAGCCTCGTCTGCCGGAATCGGTGATCGACATTGGCCTGCGTACCGAGCCCAACCTCGAGCTGCTCACCCAGATGAAACCGTCGTACCTGGTCTGGTCGGCAGGATATGGCCCGTCGGAAGAGAAGCTGGCGCGGATTGCGCCGGGGCGCGGGTTCGCCTTTAGCGACGGCAAAAAGCCGCTGACCAATGCCCGCAAATCCTTAACCGAGATGGCGCAGCTGCTGAACATGGAGGCGGCTGCCCGTTCGCATCTGGATCATTTCGACAGCGTGATCGACAGCTACAAACCGCGTTTTGCCGGCCGGGGCGATCGCCCGCTGCTGATGGTCACCCTGCTTGATGCCCGCCATATGCTGGTGTTTGGCAATAACTGTCTGTTCCAGGAAGTGCTGGATCGCTACGGGATTAAAAACGCCTGGGAAGGGGAGATGACCTTCTGGGGCAGCACCGCCGTCGGCATCGACCGTCTGGCCATGTTCCGCGATGTGGACGTGCTCTGCTTCGATCACGGCAACGAGCGCGAGATGCAGACCTTGATGGCGACGCCGCTGTGGCAGGCAATGCCGTTTGTCCGCCAGCAGCGTGTGAAGCGCGTCCCGGCGGTGTGGTTCTACGGCGCGACGCTGTCGGCCATGCACTTTGCCCGGGTGCTGGATAGCGCGCTGGGAGGTCAGGCATGAGATCGCGGATAGCCTTTTTCCCGGCGCTGTTAATGGCGCTGCTGGTGGTGGTGGCGCTGGGCTTAACCTGGTCAAATCTCAATCTGGCCCTGCCGCGCGCCCAGTGGGGCACCGCCCTGGTGGCCCCGGATATCGACAATATTCAACAGATGCTGTTCCACTACAGCCTGCTCCCGCGGCTGGCGATCTCGCTACTGGTGGGTGCCGGGCTTGGGCTGGTGGGCGTGCTGTTCCAGCAGGTACTGCGTAACCCGCTTGCGGAGCCGACCACCCTGGGGGTGGCCACCGGTGCCCAACTGGGGATGACCATCATCACCCTGTGGGCGCTGCCGGGGGCGCTGGCACCGCAGTTTGCCGCGCTGGTGGGGGCTTGCGTCGTCGGGGCGATTGTCTTTGGTGTGGCCTGGGGCAAACGCCTCTCGCCGGTAACGCTGATCCTCGCCGGTCTGGTGGTGAGCCTTTACTGTGGGGCGGTGAACCAGTTGCTGGTGATTTTCCATCACGACCAGCTGCAGAGCATGTTCCTCTGGAGCACCGGGACGCTGACGCAAACCGACTGGAGCATCGTTCAGCGCCTGTGGCCGCAGCTGCTCGGCGGCGTGCTGCTGACCCTGCTGCTGCTGCGTCCCCTGACCCTGATGGGGCTGGATGATGGCGTGGCGCGTAATCTTGGCCTGGCGCTGTCGCTGGCCCGTCTGGCGGCGCTGACCCTGGCGATTGTCATCAGCGCCCTGCTGGTGAATGCGGTCGGCATCATCGGGTTTATCGGCCTGTTCGCGCCGCTGCTGGCAAAAATGCTCGGCGCGCGGCGCTTGCTCTCCCGCCTGATCCTTGCCCCGCTGATTGGCGCGCTGATCCTCTGGCTCTCCGATCAGGTGATCCTCTGGCTGACCCGGGTGTGGATGGAAGTCTCCACCGGGTCGGTGACGGCGCTGATTGGCGCGCCGCTGCTGCTGTGGCTGCTGCCGCGTCTGCGCAGCATGAGCGCCCCGGCGATGAACGCCGGCGATAACGTGCAGGCTGAGCGTCACCACGTACTGTGGTTTGCCCTGGCGGGCGGCGCGGCGCTGCTGCTGGCGGTGATTGCGGCGCTGGCGTTTGGCCGGGATGCCGCGGGCTGGCACTGGGCGAGCGGGGCGATGCTCGATGAGCTGCTGCCGTGGCGCGCGCCGCGTATTTTCGCCGCGCTGATTGCCGGGGTGATGCTGGCGGTCGCGGGCTGCATTATCCAGCGTCTGACCGGCAACCCGATGGCGAGCCCGGAAGTGCTGGGGATCAGCTCCGGTGCGGCCTTCGGCGTGGTAGTGATGCTCTTCTTTGTGCCGGGTAATGCCTTCGGCTGGCTGATGCCGGCGGGCAGTATCGGTGCGGCGGTGACGCTGCTGATCATCATGATTGCCGCCGGACGGGGCGGCTTCTCGCCGCACCGGATGCTGCTGGCGGGGATGGCCCTGAGTACTGCGTTCACCATGCTGCTGATGATGCTGCAGGCCAGCGGCGATCCGCGCATGGCGCAGATCCTGACCTGGATCGCCGGCTCAACCTATAACGCCACTACCGAACAGGTGGTGAGTACCGGTATCGCGATGATCGTGCTGCTGGCGCTGGTGCCGCTGTGCCGTCGCTGGCTGACGGTGCTGCCGCTGGGGGGCGACACGGCCCGGTCGGTGGGGATGGCGCTGAGTGCTTCGCGCATCGGTCTGCTGCTGCTGGCGGCGTCGCTGACGGCCACAGCTACCCTGACCATTGGTCCACTGAGCTTTATCGGGCTGATGGCGCCGCATATCGCGCGAATGATGGGCTTCCGCCGGACGATGCCGCACATTGTGATGTCGGCGTTAACGGGGGGGATCCTGCTGGTGTTCGCCGACTGGTGTGGCCGGATGGTGCTGTTCCCGTATCAGATCCCGGCGGGGCTGCTTTCCACCTTCATCGGTGCGCCGTACTTTATCTATCTTCTGCGGAAACAGAGCCGATAAAAAAGCCGGGTGGCGGCTGCGCCTTACCCGGCCTACGAGGTCAATGCAAAACGGCAACCAACGGTTGCCGTTTTTTATGTGTACTCCCTCTCCCTGTGGGAGAGGGCCGGGGTGAGGGCATCAGGCCGCACCCCGGCAAATTATCAGAGCTTCGCAAACACCCGGCGCGCCGCGTCGATGGTGTTGTTGATATCCTCTTCGCTGTGCGCGACCGACATAAAGCCTGCCTCAAACGCTGACGGTGCCAGATAGACACCTTCCTCCAGCATCAGATGGAAGAAACGCTTGAAGCGCTCAACGTCGCACTTCACCACATCCTGATAGCAGGTCACGGTTTTCGCGTCGGTGAAGAAGATGCCGAACATGCCGCCAACGTGGTTCACCACCAGCGGGATACCCGCCTCTTCAGCCGCGTCCAACAGGCCGTTTGCCAGCTGAGTGGTGCGCTCGGTGAGGGTGGCGTGAATGCCCGGCTGCGCCACTTCGTTCAGGCAGGCGAAACCGGCCGCCATGGCAATCGGGTTACCGGAGAGCGTACCCGCCTGATAGACCGGGCCGGTTGGTGCCAGCGCGTCCATTACTTCTCTGCGGCCACCAAAGGCGCCTACCGGCATCCCGCCGCCGATGATTTTACCGAGGCAGGTCAGGTCCGGCACCACGTCGTAATAGGCCTGCGCACCCGCGAGGGCCACGCGGAAACCGGTCATCACTTCGTCGATAATCAGCAGCGCGCCGAACTCGTCGCACAACGCACGCAGCCCCTGCAGGAAGCCCGGCTGCGGTGGAATGCAGTTCATGTTGCCCGCTACCGGTTCAACGATAATGCAGGCGATCGCCTGCGGGTTCAGTTCAAACGCCGCGCGCACTGAATCCAGATCGTTATAGGTGCAGGTCAGGGTGTGCTTCGCGAAATCCGCCGGCACGCCCGGGGAGTTCGGCTGGCCGAGGGTCAGCGCGCCGGAACCGGCTTTCACCAGCAGGCAGTCCGCGTGGCCGTGGTAGCAGCCTTCGAACTTGATAATTTTATCGCGGCCGGTAAAACCACGGGCCAGACGGATGGCGCTCATGGTCGCTTCGGTACCGGAGTTCACCATGCGCACCATATCCATGGTCGGCACCAGTTCGGTCACCAGCGCCGCCATTTTCACTTCCATCTCGGTCGGCGCACCGAAACTTAATCCGCGCTGCGCCGCTTCGATCACCGCGTTGCGGATCGCCGGGTGGTTATGACCCAGCACCATCGGGCCCCATGAGCCGACATAATCGATATAGGCTTTGCCATCCACATCGTACAGATAGGCGCCATCGGCACGTTCGATAAACAGCGGTGTACCGCCCACGCCGGTAAAGGCACGGACCGGGGAGTTCACACCGCCGGGGATAAGCTCGCGGGCTGCACTGTAGAGGTTTTCAGACTTGCTCATGGCGTCGTTCCTGGCTCGTATAAAATGATTAAGCCCACTATTCTAAGTGATTCGTGGAAGGTTATGAAATCTTTACCCAGGTAATCCATTAACAATTGTTAAGCAATTTTCCGGAGACGGCCGGGCGGTCTCTGGTAAAATCCCTGCGGCTATTTGTATGACGAAAGATAACGGGCAATGAAAGCAGATTCTCCCTCATTTGAAGAACAACAGTTTGCGCGGGCGCGATACCGTATCAGCATCCGGCGGCTGCTCAACCGCGACAAGACACCGCTGGCGATTTTGCTGGGCGCGGCCGTTGTCGGCACGCTGGCCGGGCTGGTAGGCGTCGCGTTCGAAAAGGCCGTCAATGGCGTGCTTAACTGGCGTATTGGCACCGTGGCGGGTTATGCCGATCGTGACGTGCTGGTCTGGATCCTGGCGTTTGGTTTATCTGCCCTGTTCGCGATGGTCGGTTATTTTCTGGTGCGTAAATTCGCGCCGGAAGCGGGCGGCTCGGGGATCCCCGAGATAGAAGGGGCGCTCGAGGAGCTGCGTCCGGTGCGCTGGTGGCGCGTACTGCCCGTTAAGTTTATCGGCGGGATGGGGACGCTTGGCGCAGGGATGGTGCTCGGGCGAGAAGGGCCGACCGTGCAGCTGGGCGGTAACGTTGGCCGTATGGTCAGCGATCTGTTCAGGATGCGCAGCGCGGAAGCACGCCATACGTTGCTGGCCACCGGTGCCGCCGCGGGGCTCTCTGCCGCCTTTAATGCCCCGCTGGCGGGGATCCTGTTTATCATCGAAGAGATGCGCGCTCAGTTTCGCTATAACCTGATCTCGATTAAAGCGGTCTTCACCGGCGTGATTATGTCGAGCATTGTCTTTCGGCTTTTCAATGGTGAAGGGGCGGTGATTGAGGTCGGTAAGTTGACCAACGCGCCGGTCAATACGCTGTGGCTGTATCTGATCCTCGGCATGATTTTTGGCATCGTAGGTCCGCTGTTTAATGCCCTTATTATTCGCGCTCAGGATATGTTCCAGCGCATCCACGGCGGCAATACCACCAAATGGGTGCTGGTGGGCGGCCTGCTGGGGGGCGTGTGCGGCGTACTCGGCTTTATCGAACCTAACGCGGCAGGCGGGGGCTTTGGCCTGATCCCGATTGCGGCGGCGGGTAATTTCAGTATCGGCCTGCTGCTGTTTATGTTTATCTCCCGGGTTATTACCACCGTACTCTGCTTCTCCTCCGGCGCGCCGGGGGGCATTTTTGCCCCGATGCTGGCGTTGGGCACGTTGCTGGGTACCGCTTTTGGCATGGCCGCTGCCGCAGGTTTCCCGGCATATCATCTTGAGGCCGGCACTTTTGCCATCGCCGGAATGGGGGCGCTGCTGGCGGCATCGTTGCGCGCGCCGCTGACCGGCATCGTGCTGGTGCTGGAGATGACTGACAATTACCAGCTCATTTTGCCAATGATCATTACCTGCCTGGGGGCCACACTATTAGCCCAGTTCCTCGGCGGGAAACCGCTATACTCCACCATTCTTGCCCGTACCCTGGCGAAGCAGAATACTTGAATGAATTACCAGGGTATTAGATAATGACAACAAGAATTGGGTGATTTTTACCCACTAGCAGTATTCATGGGAGCATAAGATGAGTGATGACGTAGCGCTGCCGTTGCAGTTTACCGAAGCAGCAGCCAAAAAAGTAAAAGACCTGATTGCCGATGAAGACAACCCGGAACTGAAATTGCGTGTATACATTACGGGCGGCGGCTGCAGCGGCTTCCAGTATGGTTTCACCTTTGACGATCAGGTTAACGACGGCGACATGACCATTGAGAAGCAGGGCGTCGCGCTGGTCGTTGACCCGATGAGCCTGCAGTATCTGGTGGGCGGCGCGGTGGACTACACCGAAGGTCTGGAAGGTTCCCGCTTTGTGGTGACCAACCCGAACGCAACCAGCACCTGCGGGTGTGGTTCATCGTTCAGCATCTAAAGATTGTGCGGCCGGGTGCCCTCACCCCGGCCCTCTCCCACAGGGAGAGGGAGCAAAGACTAAAAACGGTAACCTTAAGGTTACCGTTTTGCTTTTGTTATCTTCCATTCTCATCCAGCGCAAAGGTTGGCAGCTTCAGGTGCCAGCGGATTGCCGCCAGTCGGATCCCCAGCGTAACTACCATCCCCAGCATCGCCGCCTGTTCCAGCGGAACGTGAAAGGTGTACCAGGCCGTGGCGTGGACGATCCCACCCAGAATACAGGCCGTGGCGTAGATTTCTGTTCTCAGGATCATCGGCACTTCGCGGGCCAGAATATCGCGGATAATCCCGCCGCCTACGCCGGTGACTACGCCCATACAGATCGCTACCAGCGGACCGGTGCCAGCCATAAAGGCTTTGTTTACGCCAATGCCAACAAACACCGCGAGGCCCACTGCATCCAGCACCGGCAGCAGCCATTTCGGCAGACGGCGCGGCTGGCGAACCAGAATAATGGTTAACATGCAGGTGACCATGGCCACCACCAGATCGGTGGGATCTTTGACCCAGAATACCGGGCCATGATCGAGCGCCATGTCGCGGATCGTCCCCCCGCCCACAGCGGTGACCACGCCTAACACCAGCACGCCAAACGGGTCCATGCGTAATTTACCGGCCAGCAGAACGCCGGAGATCGCAAAAACGGCTGTGCCAAGAATATCCAGCCAATAAACGAGCATCGTGATCCTCGGGAAAATTAGTGGCCCTGCGACAGCGCAGAGCAGAGTTGTTTTGCGGCGAGGATAATACGCGGGCTTGCGCGCTCAAACCAGTCGCTGTTCAGCGCAATCACGGGTATTTTTAGCTGGCTTTGCCAGTACTGTTCTATTTTAGGAATATCGCCCGCAGAACCGGCCACCACAATCGCCTGCGGCTGGCGCGCCAGCACCTGCTCGCGGCTTACCTGGGGCCAGGGAACACGGCTGGCGGCGAAGATATTTTCCCCGCCACACAGCTCAAGCACCTGATGTTGCAGGGAACCCTGGCTGGTGGTGAACAGCGGCTGTTGGCCGAACTGGAGAAATACCCGTTTTTTCGGCAGGGTGCCGTAGGTGGTTTTTAAGGCGGCATAATCGGTCAGCATCTGCTGTGCAGCCTGCCGGGCCTTGTCTGGCGACGGGCTCCAGGGAGCGAGATCGCGAAGGGCCTGGGCGACCTGTTCAATGCGGGTGGCATCGATCCACTGCACTTTAATCCCCAGCGAGGCCAGTTGGTTCACCTGACGTTCTGCATTGCCGCCGCGCCAGGCCAGCACCAGATCGGGCTTCAGGGCGACGATACGTTCGACGTTCATGCCTTGCCAGGTGGCGACCTGTTCAATCTTCGCCGCTTCGGGGGGATAGTCGGAAAAACTGCTGACCCCGACGGGGGTGATCCCGGCGGCAAAGGCCAGTTCGGTATTGGCAGGAGAGAGGGTGATAACACGCGGCGCGGCCAGAAGCCACGCCGGTGTCAGCAGAAACAGCGCCAGTAGCGCCCTGAGGAGCGGCTTAGCCACGCGCCAGTTTCTGCACCAGAGTCTCAACCATCAGGCTGGACTGTTTGGCAGCGACCACGAGGAACTCGTCGAAGCTCAGATGAGACTGCTGATCTGCCACGTCAGAGATGGCGCGAACCACCACGAAGGGGACGTTGAAGTTATGGCAGACGTGGGCAACGGCAGTAGCTTCCATCTCAACGGCAATCGCCTGCGGGAAGTTATGGCGGATTTTCGCCAGGTTCACGGAGCCATTGATAAAGGCATCGCCGCTGACAATCAGGCCGCGTACCGCGTTGAGGTTCAGTTCCGCGATGCAGCTTTCTGCGGCGGCAACCAGTTTGTCATCGGCTTTGAAACCGGCCGGGCAGCCCGGGAGCTGGCCATACTCGTAACCGAAGGCGGTCACATCGGCGTCGTGATAGCGCGCTTCGTCAGACACCACGATATCGCCCACTTTCAGGGTTGGCGCCAGGCCGCCCGCAGAGCCGGTGTTGATAATCACGTCTGGCTTGCAGTGTTCCAGCAGTAGGGTTGCGCCCAGCGCGGCGGAAACTTTACCGATACCCGATTTCAGCAGAGCAACTTCTGTCCCGTTCAGCGTGCCGGTGTAAATCTCGCAGCCACCCAGAGAGAGGGTCTGACGGTTCTCAATTTTGTCACGCAGCAGCGTAACTTCTTGTTCCATTGCTCCAATAATACCGATTTTCATAGATTTACTCGCGATGTGCCTTGTTAAGATGCATAGTCTATCATGCGCTTCAGGGGAAACGCATTCTCACGCGGGGGAGCACATGGCACCAATCGATTTTCGTACCAAAATTAACTGGCGTCGCCGGTACCGCTCTCCGCAGGGAAACAAGAGCGAACATGAGATCCTGCGGATCTTCGAAAGCGACCGCGGACGCATCGTTAATTCACCGGCGATCCGCCGCCTGCAGCAGAAAACGCAGGTCTTTCCCCTCGAACGTAACGCCGCCGTCCGTACCCGCCTGACCCACTCGCTGGAGGTGCAGCAGGTGGGCCGCTATATCGCCAAAGAGATCTTAAGCCGCCTCAAGGAGCAGCGCCTGCTTGAGACCTACGGGCTGGATGAACTGACCGGGCCGTTCGAAAGCATCGTCGAGATGGCGTGCCTGATGCACGATATCGGTAATCCCCCCTTCGGTCATTTTGGCGAAGCGGCTATCAATGACTGGTTCCGCCAGCGCCTGTTCCCCTCTGATGCCGCCAGCCAGCCGCTCAGCGACGACCGCTGCGTGGTGCAGGCTCTACGACTACGTGACGGCGAAGAGACGCTGAACGGGCTGCGACGCAAGGTGCGTCAGGATCTGTGTCATTTTGAGGGCAATGCGCAGGGCATCCGCCTGGTGCACTCCCTGATGCGCATGAACCTCACCTGGGCGCAGGTGGGATGCATACTGAAATATACCCGTCCTGCCTGGTGGCAGGGTGACCCGCCCGCGACGCACAATTATTTAATGAAAAAACCGGGGTACTATTTCTCGGAAGAGGCGTATATCGAGCGGCTCCGTCAGGAACTGTCCCTCCCGCCGTATGGCCGTTTTCCATTGACCTGGATTATGGAAGCAGCAGACGATATTTCCTATTGCGTGGCCGATCTGGAAGATGCGGTAGAGAAAAGAATATTCAGCGTCGAGGGGCTTTATCAGCATCTTTATGAGGCCTGGGGCAACCACGAGAAAGGGTCTTTATTTTCTCAGGTGGTTGAAAACGCCTGGGAGAAATCACGCTCCAATTCCCTCAGCCGCAGCACTGAAGATCAGTTCTTTATGTATTTACGCGTCAATACATTAAATAAGCTGGTGCCCTACGCGGCTGAGCGTTTTATCGACAATATCGAACAAATTTACAGCGGTGAATTCAATCATGCCCTGCTGGAGGATGACAGCAGCTTTAGCCAACTGCTTGAACTCTATAAAAATGTCGCTATGCGCCATGTGTTCAGCCATCCCGAGGTCGAGCAGCTGGAATTACAGGGCTACCGGGTGATAACCGGCCTGCTGGAAATCTATCGTCCGCTGCTGCAATTATCGGTGGAGGAATTCAGCGAGCTGGCCGAAAAGGAACGCGTTCGCCGTTTACCCATTGAATCCCGGCTATTTCATAAACTTTCGCCGCGCCATCGGCTGGCGTATGTGGAGTCGGTCAGTAAATTTGATCGGCAGCAGCCAGACTGGCCGGTGCTGGAGTTTTATTATCGCTGCCGCCTGATTCAGGACTATATCAGCGGAATGACAGACTTATATGCCTGGGATGAATACCGTAAGTTGATGGCGGTGGAATAAGGCTGAGTTTTGTAAAGACGGCCAATAAATTTTTACTTTTTCCAGAAACTTAATGCCGGAACTTAGCGCGACGAAACGAATCTGATATACACAGCAATTGTGCGTGACCTGTAAATCGAGATTAAGAAACATGAAAAAAACCACATTAGCAATGAGTGCACTGGCTCTGAGTTTAGGTTTAGCGTTATCCCCTCTGTCTGCCAGCGCAGCAGAGACCGTCTCTTCCGCAGCCACTGCGCAACAGATGCCAAGCCTGGCACCGATGCTGGAAAAAGTGATGCCGTCGGTAGTGAGCATCAATGTCGAAGGCAGCACTACCGTCAACACGCCGCGTATGCCGCGTAACTTCCAGCAGTTCTTTGGTGATAACTCGCCGTTCTGCCAGGAGGGGTCGCCATTCCAGAGCTCACCGTTCTGTCAGGGCGGGGCAGGTGATGGCAGCGGCGGCGGTCAGCAGCAGAAATTTATGGCGCTGGGTTCCGGCGTGATCATTGATGCCGCCAAAGGCTATGTCGTCACCAACAACCACGTGGTGGACAATGCCAGCAGTATCAAGGTCCAGCTGAGCGACGGGCGCAAGCTTGACGCCAAAATGGTCGGGAAAGATCCGCGCTCTGATATCGCCCTGATTCAGATTCAGGATCCTAAAAACCTGACCGCGATTAAGCTGGCCGACTCTGACGCGCTGCGCGTCGGGGATTACACCGTGGCGATCGGTAACCCGTTTGGTCTGGGCGAGACGGTCACCTCCGGTATTGTTTCTGCCCTCGGCCGTAGCGGTCTGAACGCAGAAAACTACGAAAACTTTATCCAGACCGATGCGGCGATTAACCGCGGTAACTCCGGTGGCGCGCTGGTCAACCTGAATGGGGAGCTGATCGGGATTAACACCGCGATCCTCGCCCCGGACGGCGGCAATATCGGGATTGGCTTTGCGATCCCAAGCAACATGGTGAAAAACCTGACCGCGCAGATGGTGGAATTTGGCCAGGTGAAACGCGGTGAGCTGGGTATCCTCGGTACCGAGCTGAACTCCGAGCTGGCGAAAGCCATGAAAGTTGACGCCCAGCGCGGCGCCTTTGTCAGCCAGGTGATGCCAAACTCCTCTGCAGCGAAAGCGGGGATCAAGGCCGGGGACGTGATCACCACCCTGAACGGCAAACCGGTAAGCAGCTTCGCGGCACTGCGTGCGGAAGTGGGCTCCATGCCGGTGGGTAGCAAAGTGTCCCTGGGTCTGCTGCGTGAAGGTAAACCGGTAACGGTGACCCTGGAACTGCAGCAGAGCAGCCAGAATCCGGCGGGTGGTGCTACCGCGGTCTTCAGCGGTATCGAAGGCGCGGATATGAGCAATAAAGGCCAGGATAAAGGCGTGTCGGTGGATAACGTCAAAGCCAACAGCCCGGCTGCCCGTATCGGCCTGAAGAAGGGGGATGTGATTATCGGCGCCAACCAGCAGCCGATTAAGAACGTCGAAGAGCTGCGCAAAATTCTCGACAGCAAACCGTCGGTGCTGGCGTTGAATATCCAGCGTGGCGACACCTCTCTCTATCTGCTGATGCAGTAATCTGTTCAGCCCCTGTTTCTGCCTGGAAACAGGGGCTTTTTCATCCCTTTCTGTGAACCCTTCCACAAGTCCATACTTCTCCCCATCAGTTTGTGCATTCGCACAATGCAGGCCTAATTAATCTTCCTTATGCTTGAGCTCTGCTCAGAGGAGGGCGACATGGCTGGCTGGCATCTTGATACCAAAATGGCGCAGGATATCGTGGCGCGAACAATGCGCATCATCGACACCAATATCAACGTGATGGATGCACGTGGCCGAATTATTGGCAGCGGCGATCGTGAGCGTATTGGGGAATTGCACGAAGGTGCGCTGCTGGTGCTCTCTCAGGGGCGCGTGGTGGATATTGATGACGCGGTGGCGCGACATCTGCATGGCGTGCGCCAGGGAATCAACCTGCCGCTGCGTCTGGAGGGCGAGATCGTCGGGGTTATCGGCCTGACCGGCGAGCCGGAATCCTTGCGCAAATATGGCGAGCTGGTCTGTATGACGGCAGAGATGATGCTGGAGCAATCCCGCCTGATGCACCTCCTGGCGCAGGACAGCCGCCTGCGTGAAGAGCTGGTCATGAACCTGATCCAGGCGGAAGAGCATACCCCGGCGTTGACCGAATGGGCGCAACGTCTGGGCATCGACCTTAACCAGCCCCGCGTGGTGGCGGTGATCGAGGTCGACAGCGGTCAGCTGGGGGTCGACAGCGCGATGGTGGAGTTGCAGCAGCTGCAGAACGCGCTGGCAACGCCGGAGCGCAATAACCTGGTAGCGATCGTCTCGCTGACCGAGATGGTGGTACTCAAACCGGCGTTAAACCAGTTTGGTCGCTGGGATGCGGAAGATCACCGGCGACGGGTGGAGCAGCTGATCGCGCGGATGAAAGAGAACGGACAGCTGCGTTTTCGGGTGGCATTAGGTAACTACTTCACCGGCCCGGGCAGCATAGCCCGCTCCTGGCGTACGGCCCGCACCACCATGATGGTCGGCAAGCAGCGTATGCCGGAAAACCGCAGCTATTTTTATCAGGATCTGATGCTGCCGGTGCTGCTCGACAGCCTGCGCGGCGGCTGGCAGGCCAACGAGCTGGCCCGCCCGCTGGTACGTCTGAAAGCGATGGATAACAACGGCCTGCTGCGGCGCACGCTGCAGGCGTGGTTCCGTCATAACGTGCAGCCGCTGGCGACCTCAAAGGCGTTGTTTATTCACCGTAATACGCTGGAATACCGCCTGAACCGTATTTCGGAGTTAACGGGGCTGGATCTGGGGAATTTTGACGACCGGCTGTTGTTGTATGTGGCGTTGCAACTGGATGAGCAGCGGTGATGTTGTTTGCCGGGTGGCGGCTGCGCCTTACCCGGCCTACGAGGTAAATGCAAAACGGCAACCAAAGGTTGCCGTTTTAGTGTTTGCACCCTCTCCCGGTGGGAGAGGGCTGGGGTGAGGGCATCGGGCCGCACCGGGCATTACTTGTTACGGGTCAGCTTCTCAAGATCCGCTTCGATTTCCGTGATCTTGTGGGCAACGACGCTTTCCAGATGACGCAGGTCATCCAGGATCTTCCGCTTCAGATCCACTTCAGTGCGATCGCGCTGGCAGATCTGATCCAGCTCATCAATCACATAGCGCAGATTTGGGCTGATCTCCTGCACCTCTTTGTAACCCTGCCCGATGCCATCGGCAACGACAGTCTTACGCTGACGGGGGTACTTGAACTTCACGCTCTTGGCGAAGAACTCGCCTTTATCCTTGTGGAAATAGATTTTCAGGATATCGTTGTTGGCTTCCTGACGGAGGCTGTAACGGTCAATTTCATCAGGATTAGTAATGCCCAGACTTTTCAGATTATCGTACATAGCGGTACCCTTGATCTCAACATAACCCATGAATAATTCACGAAAAAATCTATTTTCGCCACCCTGAGATATAAAAAAAGCGGGGTTGCCCCCGCTTTTTGTTATACCCGATTAATCGATGGTGCGCAGCAGTTCGTTGATGCCAACTTTGCCGCGGGTTTTCGCATCGACTTTTTTGACGATCACCGCACAGTAGAGGCTGTATTTGCCATCTTTTGATGGCAGGTTGCCGGAAACCACCACGGAACCCGCCGGAACGCGACCGTAATGCACTTCGCCGGTTTCGCGATCGTAAATACGGGTGCTCTGACCGATGTAAACGCCCATCGAGATCACCGAGCCTTCTTCCACGATCACGCCTTCAACCACTTCGGAGCGTGCGCCGATGAAGCAATTGTCTTCGATGATGGTCGGGTTCGCCTGCAGCGGCTCCAGAACACCACCGATACCCACGCCGCCGGAGAGGTGAACGTTTTTACCGATCTGCGCGCAGGAGCCCACGGTTGCCCAGGTATCCACCATGGTGCCTTCGTCAACGTAAGCGCCGATGTTCACGTAGGATGGCATCAGCACGGTGTTACGGGCGATATACGCACCCTGACGTACGGCCGCCGGCGGCACCACGCGGAAACCTTCTTTCTGGAAACGCGCTTCGTCGTAGTCAGCGAATTTCATTGGGACTTTATCGAAGTAGCGGCTTTCCGCACCGTCGATAACCTGGTTATCGTTAATACGGAAAGAGAGCAGTACCGCTTTCTTCAGCCACTGATGAGTGACCCACTGACCGTCGATCTTTTCGGCTACACGCAGTGCGCCGGAATCAAGCAGAGAAATCACCTGATTGACCGCCTCACGGGTCACGGTATCCACATTTGCCGGAGTAATGTCGGCGCGACGCTCAAAAGCGGACTCAATAACGTTCTGTAACTGCTGCATAGTTCAACTCTTTCCAGGTAAAAAAAAACATCACCCTTTATCGTTTGGATTGAGGGCTGCTGTCAACCGTTGTTGCACTTCCTGTTGCAGGGCATTATTAAGCCCACGACGGTCGGCTGTGGCGATTATAAATAAATCTTCTACTCGCTCGCCAATGGTTGTAATTCTGGCACCGTGCAGCGAAATTCCCAGGTCGGCAAACACCTGCCCGACCCGCGCCAGCAGCCCCGGCTGGTCGAGGGCGATCAGCTCGAGGAAAGATTTCCGGTCGGTATGGGTCGGCAGGAAATTGACCTCGGTATCGACGGTAAAGTGGCGCAGTTTGGCCGGCTGTCGACGCGGCTGCGGTGGCTGCCAACTGTGCTGGGTGATCGCCTGCTCCAGCCCGTAGCGAATCGGCTCGTGACGATCGGCGGAAAGGGGACTGCCGTCCGGCTCCAGCACAATAAAGGTATCCATCGCCATTCCGTCGCGGGTAGTGAAGATCTGCGCGTCGTGTACGCTGAGGTTACGCCGGTCGAGTTCCGCACAGACCGCGGCGAACAGGTAAGCGCGATCGGGGCTCCAGATAAAGATCTCCGTCCCGCCGCGGGTCGCCTGCGGACTGAGCAGGATCAGGGGCTTAGTCAGATCGTGCTGCAGCAGATGGCGGGCATGCCAGGCCAGCTGGTTCGGGCTGTGACGCACAAAATAGTTGGCGCGACAGCGGGCCCAAATCAGATGCAGCGCCTCTTCATTTATATTCTCCATCCGCAACAGCGCCAGGGCCTGCATCTGGTGATGGCGCACGCGCTCGCGCATGTCTGGGGTGCTCTGCATACCACGACGCAGCTGCTTTTCGGTGGCAAAGTAGAGTTCGCGCAACAGGCTCTGCTTCCAGCTGTTCCACAGCGTCTCGTTGGTGGCGCAGATGTCAGCCACCGTCAGGCAGACCAGGAAGCGCAGTCGGTTCTCGGTCTGCACCTCTTCGGCAAACTGTTTGATCACCTCGGGATCCTGAATATCGCGCCGCTGGGCGGTGACCGACATCAGCAGGTGATGGCGAACCAGCCAGGCGACCAGCTGGGTTTCACGCGAGTTGAGCCCGTGCAGCTCGGCAAATTTCAGCACGTCCTCCGCACCCAGGATCGAGTGGTCGCCGCCGCGCCCTTTGGCGATATCGTGGAACAGAGCGGCAATCAGGATCAGCTCCGGATTGGTGAGGCGTGGCCAGAGCTCAACGCAGAGCGGGTGGCGGCTGCGCACCTCCTCATTGGCGAAGCTTTCCAGCTTCAGCATCACGCGGATAGTGTGTTCATCAACGGTATAGGCGTGGAACAGATCAAACTGCATCTGGCCGACGATATGCGACCACTGCGGCATATAGGCCCAGAGCACGCTGTGACGATGCATCGGCAGCAGCCCGCGGCTGACCGCGCCCGGATGGCGCAACATGCTAAGGAACAGCGACCGCGCTTCCGGGATGTAGCACAAAGGCTGGGTCAGATGGCGGCGGGCATGGCGCAGGTGGCGTAGGGTGGTGGAGTAGATCCCGGTGATGGTGCTGTTACGCACCATGGCGTAGAACATCCGCAGGATCGCTTCCGGCTTGCGGATAAACAGCGTTTCGTCGCGCAGGTCGATTAAGGTGCCGCGCAGCTGGAATTCATCATCAATCGGGCGCGGTTTTTCATCCGCGGTCAGGGCGAGGATCGCCTCGTCGAACAGCTGCAACAGCATCTGATTCAGTTCACCCACCCGACGGGTGACGCGGAAGAAATCCTTCATCATCTGCTCGACCGGCTCGTTACCCTCGCCGCTGTAGTGCAGGCGCTGGGCGACGCTCAGCTGGCGGTCAAACAGCAGACGGTTGTCGTAGCGTGTCACTTCGAGATGCAGGGCAAAACGAATGCGCCACAGCAGATGCAGACACTCATTCAGCTCGGTCCGTTCGGCTTCGGTGAGAAAGCCAAAGCCGACCATCTCATCCAGCGAGGTGGCGCCAAAATGACGGCGGGCGACCCACTGCAGAGTGTGGATATCGCGCAGGCCGCCCGGGCTGCTTTTGATATCCGGCTCCAGGTTATAGCTGGTGCCGTGGTAACGCTGGTGGCGCACCTGCTGCTCATCGACCTTCGCGGCGAAGAACTTCTCCGACGGCCAGAAGCCATCGCTAAAGATGTGCTTTTGCAGCTCAAGAAACAGAGCCACATCGCCAATCAGCAGCCGTGATTCAATCAGGTTGGTGGCGACGGTAAGATCGGATAACCCCTCCAGGAGACACTCTTCCAGGGTGCGCACGCTGTGGCCGATTTCCAGCTTGACGTCCCACAGCAGGGTCAGCAGCTCGCCGATTTTTTGCGCCTGTTCATCCGGCAGCTTTTTCCGGCTCAGAATCAGCAGGTCGATATCCGAAAGGGGGTGCAGCTCACCCCGACCATAGCCGCCGACGGCGACCAGTGCCACATCGCCCAGCTGACCGAAGCCGTAGTCAATCCACAGGCGCTGCAGGAGCTGATCGATGAACTCCGTGCGCGCTTCAATGAGCGCTTCGGCGGAGATGCCGCTGTCAAAGGTCTCCCCCAGCCAGCGCTGGAAGGTGTCGATATGCGCTTTAATGCCCGCGCAGGTCAGCTCGGCCGTCGGCCAGACGCCAGGGTTGTCCGGCTGGCCAGGCAGGGTGGGGAGGGCCGTATTGGCATACTGTTCGGGTAAAAGGTTACTCATTGCGCGCCACCCATAAGAAAAAACGATAGCCATTAAAAAAGCCGGCATTTGCCGGCTTCTTATCATGCGTCTTGCGAGAGTATCGCCGGGATGGTGTCATCCTTGCGTAACGTCAGAATTTCGCAGCCGTTGTCGGTCACCACAATAGTATGCTCATACTGGGCAGACAAGCTCCGGTCTTTGGTTTTCACCGTCCAGCCATCTTTCATGGTACGGATGCGATAGTCGCCAGCGTTGACCATCGGCTCGATGGTGAAGGTCATGCCCGCCTGCAGCACCACGCCACCGTCATCCGCATCATAGTGCAGAACCTGTGGCTCTTCGTGGAACACACGGCCGATACCATGACCGCAGTATTCGCGCACCACGGAGAAACCCTCTGCTTCAACGAATTTCTGGATCGCCGCACCGAGGGTACGCAGACGAATGCCCGGCTTGACCATCTTCAGGGCCAGGTAGAGGCTCTCCTGGGTCACTTTACACAGACGCTCGCCCAGAATGGTCGGTTTACCAACGATGAACATTTTAGAGGTGTCACCGTGGTATTCATCTTTAATGACGGTCACGTCGATGTTGACGATGTCGCCGTCTTTCAGCAGCTTTTCGTCATCCGGGATGCCATGGCAAACCACTTCATTAATAGAGATGCAGACTGATTTCGGGAAGCCGTGGTAGTTAAGGCATGCGGAGATCGCCTGCTGCTCGTTCACGATGTAATCATTACAGATGCGGTCCAGTTCGCCGGTGCTGACGCCCGGTTTGACGAACGGCTCGATCATTTCCAGCACTTCAGCGGCCAGACGACCGGCGACGCGCATCTTTTCAATTTCTTCAGGTGTCTTAATAGAGATAGCCATGTAATCTGTCCATCGGTGTCGATTTTTTCGACAATACTAGTCTAAGTGTTGTCAATGGTATCAGTCTGGCGCACATGCTGCCAAATTGAGATTCCTTCACCGCACACTCCGCCAACAATTGTTGGTTTCGGGTAGCGTTTTGTGATATAAAGCGCGCCGGACTTCCGATCCATTTCAGATACACAGAATGGACGGAAGCGACAAATCTCACTTTGTGTAACAACACACACGTATCGGCACATATTCCGGGGTGCCCTTTGGGGTCGGTAATATGGGATACGTGGAGGCATAACCCCAACTTTTAAATAGAGGTTTTAAAACATGGCAACTGTTTCCATGCGCGACATGCTCAAGGCTGGTGTTCACTTCGGTCACCAGACCCGTTACTGGAACCCGAAAATGAAGCCTTTCATCTTCGGCGCACGTAACAAAGTTCACATCATCAACCTTGAGAAAACTGTACCAATGTTCAACGAAGCCCTGGCTGAGCTGAACAAGATCTCTTCCCGTAAAGGTAAGATTCTGTTCGTTGGTACTAAGCGCGCTGCAAGCGAAGCTGTGAAAGAAGCTGCTAACAGCTGCGACCAGTTCTTCGTGAACCATCGCTGGCTGGGCGGTATGCTGACTAACTGGAAAACCGTTCGTCAGTCTATCAAGCGCCTGAAAGATCTGGAAACCCAGTCTCAGGACGGTACTTTCGAAAAGCTGACCAAAAAAGAAGCGCTGATGCGCACTCGTGAGCTGGACAAGCTGGAAAACAGCCTGGGCGGTATCAAAGATATGGGCGGCCTGCCAGACGCGCTGTTCGTTATCGATGCTGACCACGAGCACATCGCAATCAAAGAAGCTAACAACCTGGGTATCCCAGTATTCGCAATCGTTGATACCAACTCCGATCCGGACGGTGTTGACTTCGTTATCCCGGGTAACGACGATGCAATCCGTGCTGTTAGCCTGTACCTGAGCGCTGTAGCTACTACCGTTCGTGAAGGCCGTTCCCAGGATCTGGCTTCTCAGGCGGAAGAAAGCTTCGTAGAAGCTGAATAATAAGGTTCTACCCCTTATTAGTACCGTGTATGAATAGGGGCCAATTATCGGCCCCTTTTTTCAATTTATACTGTTTGGCTTCTGGCCGGGCAGTTCACATCTCCCGAGGATTTAAGAATGGCTGAAATTACCGCATCCCTGGTAAAAGAGCTGCGTGAGCGTACTGGCGCAGGCATGATGGATTGCAAAAAAGCGCTGACTGAAGCGAACGGCGACATCGAGCTGGCAATCGAAAACATGCGTAAATCTGGTGCGATCAAAGCAGCTAAGAAAGCAGGCAACGTTGCTGCTGACGGCGTGATCATCACTAAGATCGACGGCACCTACGGCATCATTCTGGAAGTTAACTGCCAGACTGACTTCGTTGCTAAAGATGGCGGTTTCCAGGCATTTGCTAACAAGGTTCTGGACGCAGCTATTGCTGGCAAAATCACCGACGTTGAAGTTCTGAAAGCACAGTTCGAAGAAGAGCGTGTTGCACTGGTTGCTAAAATCGGTGAGAACATCAACATCCGTCGCGTATCTTCTCTGGAAGGTGACGTTCTGGGTTCATACCAGCACGGCGCACGTATCGGTGTTCTGGTTGCGGCTAAAGGCGCTGACGAAGAGCTGGTTAAACAGCTGGCAATGCACATCGCTGCAAGCAAGCCAGAATTCGTTAAGCCAGAAGACGTCTCTGCTGAAGTTGTTGAGAAAGAGTACCAGGTTCAGCTGGACATCGCCATGCAGTCTGGCAAGCCAAAAGAAATCGCAGAGAAAATGGTTGAAGGCCGCATGAAGAAATTCACCGGCGAAGTTTCTCTGACTGGCCAGCCTTTCGTTATGGATCCAAGCAAAACTGTTGCTCAGCTGCTGAAAGAGCACAACGCTGACGTAACTGGCTTCATCCGCTTCGAAGTGGGCGAAGGCATCGAGAAAGTTGAGACTGACTTCGCAGCAGAAGTTGCTGCAATGTCCAAGCAGTCTTAATCAGCGAAAAGAAGCCGCCTGAGGGCGGCTTCTTTTTGTGTACGTTATGTGTAAATCAGCCAGACGCCTATAGTGTCTGTGTTGAGATGCGATATATCATGTCGCCAGAATTAACCCCATCTTAATCGTTGACAGTCCCAGGAAAGAAATATGGCTACCAATGCAAAACCCGTTTACAAACGCATTCTGCTTAAGCTGAGTGGCGAAGCGCTGCAAGGGTCGGAAGGCTTCGGTATTGACGCAAGCATCCTTGACCGCATGGCGCAGGAAATCAAAGAACTGGTTGAACTGGGCATCCAGGTTGGCGTAGTCATTGGCGGTGGTAACCTTTTCCGTGGCGCGGGTCTGGCAAAAGCAGGCATGAATCGCGTGGTGGGCGACCACATGGGTATGCTGGCAACGGTCATGAATGGCCTGGCTATGCGTGATGCACTGCATCGTGCCTATGTGAATGCACGCCTGATGTCCGCTATTCCGTTGAATGGCGTGTGTGACAACTACAGCTGGGCCGAAGCCATCAGCCTGCTGCGCAACAACCGCGTGGTGATCCTCTCCGCCGGTACGGGTAACCCGTTCTTTACTACCGATTCCGCGGCCTGCCTGCGCGGTATTGAGATCGAAGCCGATGTGGTCCTGAAAGCGACCAAAGTGGATGGCGTGTTTACTGCCGATCCTGCCAAAGATCCTGCCGCCACCATGTACGATCAGCTGTCCTACAGCGAAGTACTGGATAAAGAGCTGAAAGTGATGGATCTTGCCGCCTTCACGCTGGCTCGCGACCACAAACTGCCGATCCGTGTTTTCAACATGAACAAGCCTGGCGCCCTGCGTCGCGTGGTCATGGGTGAAAAAGAAGGCACTTTGATCACGGAATAATTTCCGTAGACGATAAATACAGGTAAGATTCCGCTTTACTTTGTAGTGATATCTTACCTAGACGCGCCTTTGGCGTTGTCATGAATTAAACGCGACTATACTTAGCACACCTGTAGCGTTGTGTTGGTAGATAGTCTGCCTGAGACAAGTTTCCAAGGATTCGTAACGTGATTAACGACATCAGAAAAGATGCTGAAGTACGCATGGACAAATGCGTAGAAGCGTTCAAAACCCAAATCAGCAAAATCCGTACTGGCCGTGCTTCTCCAAGCCTGCTGGATGGCATCATCGTGGAATATTACGGTACGCCAACCCCGCTGCGTCAGCTGGCGCAGGTGACGGTAGAAGATACCCGTACGCTGAAAATCAACGTCTTCGATCGTTCAATGGGTCCGGCCGTTGAGAAAGCCATCATGGCATCCGATCTGGGTCTGAACCCAAGCTCTGCAGGCACGGATATCCGTGTTCCACTGCCAGCGCTGACCGAAGAGCGTCGTAAAGATCTGATCAAAATAGTACGTGGTGAAGCAGAGCAGGGCCGTGTTGCCGTGCGTAACGTTCGCCGTGACGCGAACGATAAAGTGAAAGCGCTGCTGAAAGATAAAGAGATCAGCGAAGATGACGATCGCCGTTCTCAGGACGACGTACAGAAACTGACCGATGCAGCTATCAAGAAACTTGATGCGGCGCTGGCAGAAAAAGAAGCGGAACTGATGCAGTTCTGATTTCTGACGTACTCTGATAAAACGCCGTACAGAAGGCCCGTTGGGCTTTGCTGGCGGCGTTTTGCTTTGCTGGTTTCACTACTTCTGGACAATTCATGAAGCAATTAACACTCCTCGGCTCAACCGGATCGATCGGTTGCAGCACGCTCGACGTCGTTCGCCACAATCCTGAACACTACACCGTGACCGCGCTGGTCGCCGGGAAAAACGTTCAGCGCATGGTCGAGCAGTGTCTTGAGTTTGCGCCACGCTATGCGGTTATGGACGACGAGGAGAGTGCTCGCCAGGTAAAAGCGTTGCTGGCTGAAAACGGCAGCCGGACCGAGGTATTAAGCGGTCAACAGGCCGCCTGCGACATGGCAGCCCTCGACGATGTAGACCAGGTGATGGCGGCGATTGTGGGTGCTGCAGGCCTGCTGCCGACGCTGGCGGCGATCGATGCCGGGAAAACGGTGTTACTGGCCAACAAAGAGTCGCTGGTGACCTGTGGACGACTGTTTATGGAGGCGGTGAAGCAGCGCGGCGCGCGTCTATTGCCGGTAGATAGCGAACATAACGCTATTTTTCAGAGTTTACCGCAACCGTTTCAGCAAAACCTGGGGTACGCTGATCTGGAGCAGAATGGTGTCTCTTCTATCCTGCTTACCGGGTCTGGTGGCCCGTTCCGCGATACGCCGTTGTCTGACCTGGTCTCAATGACCCCGGATCAGGCCTGTCGTCATCCGAACTGGTCGATGGGACGTAAAATCTCCGTCGATTCTGCCACCATGATGAATAAAGGTCTGGAATACATTGAAGCCCGCTGGTTGTTTAACGCCTCGGCAGCGCAGATGGAAGTGTTGATTCACCCGCAGTCGGTGATCCACTCCATGGTCCGTTACCGGGATGGCAGCGTAATGGCGCAGTTAGGCGAACCTGATATGCGAACGCCTATCGCCCATACGATGGCCTGGCCTAACCGCGTGGTCTCCGGCGTGAAGCCGCTCGACTTCTGCAAATTAAGTGCGCTGACGTTCAGCGCGCCGGATTATCAGCGCTATCCGTGCCTGAAGCTGGCGATGGAGGCCTTCGAGCAGGGGCAAGCGGCAACAACCGCCCTTAATGCGGCGAACGAGATTGCTGTCGCCGCCTTCCTCGAACAGCGGATCCGCTTTACGGATATCGCTGCGCTGAACCTCTCTGTTCTTGAGGCGATGGATTTACGCGAGCCGCAAAGTGTGGATGATGTGCTGACCGTCGATGCGAAAGCCAGGCTCACGGCGCAAAAAGCGGTGACGCACCTCGCAAGCTGGTGATAATCCAGCCGCGTATGGTCATGCTATTTGTTAGCGTTGGGCTTCAGTGATATAGTCTGCGCCACCTGATTACGGGTAGTTGACGTTACGTGGTCAGGTAAGCCGTGGTATGACACGGCTTTTTTACGTAAAGGCTTCAGTATTCCTGAGTACCGTTAAATCCTTTCAGGGACCAAAAACGCGTTATGTTGTCTGCGAATCAACCAATAAGCGAGAACTTGCCAGCACATGGCTGTCGTCATGTAGCAATCATCATGGATGGCAATGGCCGCTGGGCGAAAAGACAAGGGAAGATCCGAGCCTTTGGGCATAAAGCTGGGGCGAAATCTGTTCGCCGCGCTGTTTCTTTTGCCGCCAATAACGGCATTGACGCGTTAACGCTCTATGCTTTCAGCAGTGAAAACTGGAATCGACCTGCGCAGGAAGTTAGCGCGTTGATGGAATTGTTCGTGTGGGCGCTCGACAGCGAAGTAAAAAGCCTGCACCGCCACAACGTTCGCCTGCGTATTATCGGCGATACCAGTCGTTTTAACTCACGTTTGCAGGAACGTATTCGTAAAGCGGAAGCGTTGACCGAACAAAACACCGGCTTAACGCTCAATATCGCGGCGAATTATGGCGGACGTTGGGATATTGTCCAGGGTGTACGGCATTTGGCTGAACAGGTTCAGGAAGGGCTATTACAGCCGGACCAGATTGATGAAGAGGCGCTGAGTCAGCAAATCTGCATGAGTGAACTGACACCCGTGGATTTAGTAATTAGGACAGGGGGAGAACATCGCATCAGTAACTTTTTGCTGTGGCAAATTGCCTACGCCGAACTTTACTTTACAGATGTTCTTTGGCCCGATTTTGATGAACAAGACTTTGAAGGTGCGCTGCATGCCTTTGCCAATCGAGAGCGTCGCTTTGGTGGTACCGAGCCTGGTGGCGACAACGCCTGATGGGGGTAGCTTTTGCTGAAGTATCGCCTGATTTCTGCGTTTGTTTTAATACCTGTTGTCATCGCGGCGCTGTTTTTACTGCCACCGGTGGGCTTCGCTATTGTCACACTGGTCGTATGCATGCTGGCAGCGTGGGAGTGGGGGCAGTTTAGCGGCTTTACCTCGCGTTCTCAGCGGGTATGGCTGGCGGTGCTGTGCGGACTGATACTGGCGCTGATGCTCTTTATGCTGCCAGAATACCATCACAATATTCATCAGCCGATAATAGCGGGTTCGCTCTGGCTATCGCTGGGATGGTGGCTGGCAGCGCTGCTGCTGGTACTCTTCTATCCCGGCTCTGCGTCGCTATGGCGTAATTCGAAACTACTGCGCCTCTGCTTTGGGCTGTTCACCATTGTTCCTTTCTTCTGGGGAATGCTGGCCCTCCGTACCTGGCACTACGACGACAACCCTTACAGTGGGGCATTATGGCTGCTGTATGTCATGATTCTCGTCTGGGGGGCTGACTCTGGCGCCTATATGTTTGGTAAACTGTTTGGCAAACATAAACTGGCGCCGAAAGTCTCCCCGGGTAAAACCTGGCAGGGCTTTATCGGCGGTCTGTTTACGGCGGCGATTATCTCGTGGGGTTATGGCGTATGGGCCAACCTTGAGGTGGCACCGGCAACCTTATTGGTCTGTTCTATCGTCGCAGCGCTGGCTTCCGTGCTGGGTGATTTGACCGAAAGTATGTTTAAGCGCGAAGCAGGGATCAAAGACAGTGGCAATCTTATTCCAGGGCACGGCGGTATCCTGGATCGTATAGACAGCCTGACGGCAGCGGTACCCGTGTTTGCCTGCCTGTTTTTGCTGGTATTTGGGACGATTTAACGGAAGGTTTTATGCTTAGCATTCTCTGGAATCTGGCGGCGTTCATTGTTGCACTGGGTGTACTTATCACGGTGCATGAATTTGGCCATTTCTGGGTTGCTCGGCGCTGTGGCGTGCGTGTAGAGCGCTTTTCAATTGGCTTTGGGAAAGCGCTCTGGCGTCGTAACGATCGCCACGGCACAGAATTTGTTATTGCCCTTATCCCACTCGGCGGCTACGTCAAAATGCTGGATGAGCGCGTCGAGCCAGTGGCGCCTGAAGTGCGCCATTACGCGTTCAACAACAAAACCGTCGGCCAGCGCGCCGCAATCATTGCTGCCGGTCCGGTGGCAAACTTCATCTTCGCCATCTTTGCTTACTGGCTGGTGTTTATCATCGGTGTCCCTGGCGTTCGTCCGGTTGTTGGTGAAATAACACCCAACTCCATCGCGGCAAGCGCGCAAATTAATCCGGGCATGGAACTTAAAGCGATCGATGGTATCGAAACCCCTGATTGGGATGCCGTGCGGTTACAACTGGTTGCCAAAATTGGTGATGAGCAAACGACCGTTAGCGTGTCGCCTTTCGGTTCCAGTGCGCGTCAGGATAAAATCCTGAATTTACGCACCTGGACCTTTGAGCCAGATAAAGAAGATCCCGTTGCTGCGTTAGGCATCCGCCCACGCAGCGCGCAGATTGAACCGGTGCTCGCTGAAGTCCAGTCTGATTCCGCTGCGCGTAAAGCAGGTTTGCAAGCGGGCGACAGGATCGTTAAAGTCGATGGTCAACCTTTAACGCAATGGATGACCTTTGTTACTCTGGTGCGTGATAATCCAGGTACGCCACTGGCGCTGGAGATAGAAAGGCAGGGGAGTCCGCTCTCTTTAACGCTCATCCCGGATACCAAACCGGGTGGCGGAAAGGCCGAAGGTTTTGCAGGCGTGGTGCCAAAAGTGATTCCGCTGCCTGATGAGTACAAGACAATACGCCAGTATGGGCCGTTCAGCGCCATTCTTGAAGCCACGGATAAAACATGGCAACTGATGAAGCTGACTGTGCAGATGCTGGGGAAACTGATTACCGGTGACGTAAAACTGAACAACCTCAGTGGGCCGATTTCGATCGCTCAGGGGGCTGGGATGTCAGCAGAGTTCGGGGTGATTTACTATCTCATGTTCCTTGCGCTCATTAGCGTGAACCTCGGGATAATAAACCTGTTCCCACTGCCTGTTTTAGACGGGGGTCATCTGCTGTTTTTAGCGATTGAGAAGCTAAAAGGCGGACCGGTATCCGAGCGAGTTCAAGACTTTAGTTATCGCATTGGTTCGATTTTACTGGTGCTGTTAATGGGGCTTGCACTTTTCAATGATTTCTCTCGGTTGTAAGAGAGTGTTAGGAAGAACGCATAATAACGATGGCGATGAAAAAGTTGCTCATAGCGTCGCTGCTGTTTAGCAGCGCGACCGTATACGGTGCTGACGGGTTCGTAGTGAAAGATATTCATTTCGAAGGCCTTCAGCGTGTCGCCGTTGGTGCGGCCCTCCTCAGTATGCCAGTGCGCCCAGGCGACACGGTTAATGATGAAGACATTAGTAATACCATTCGCGCGCTGTTTGCCACTGGCAACTTCGAGGACGTTCGCGTCCTGCGCGATGGTGATACGCTGTTGGTTCAGGTAAAAGAGCGTCCAACGATTGCCAGCATCACTTTCTCCGGCAACAAGTCGGTGAAAGACGACATGCTCAAGCAAAACCTTGAGGCCTCTGGCGTCCGTGTTGGCGAATCTCTGGATCGCACCACCCTGTCTGATATCGAGAAAGGGCTGGAAGATTTCTACTACAGCGTCGGTAAATACAGCGCGAGCGTTAAAGCGGTGGTGACTCCGCTGCCACGTAACCGTGTCGATCTGAAGCTGGTGTTCCAGGAAGGCGTTTCCGCGAAGATCCAGCAGATTAACATCGTCGGTAACCATGCGTTCAGCACCGACGAGCTGATCTCTACCTTCCAGCTGCGTGACGAAGTGCCGTGGTGGAACGTAGTAGGCGACCGTAAATACCAGAAACAGAAACTGGCAGGCGATCTCGAGACCCTGCGCAGCTACTATCTGGATCGCGGCTATGCGCGCTTCAACATCGACTCGACTCAGGTCAGCCTGACGCCAGACAAGAAAGGCATCTACATCACCGTTAACATTACCGAAGGCGATCAGTACAAGCTTTCTGGTGTGGAAGTGAGTGGTAACCTCGCGGGTCACTCTGCCGAGATCGAAAGCCTGACCAAACTGCAGCCGGGTGAACTGTATAGCGGTGCGAAAGTGACCAAAATGGAAGACGGCATTAAAAAGCTGCTCGGCCGTTATGGTTATGCTTACCCACGCGTACAGACTCAGCCTGAAATCAACGATACGGATAAAACCGTTAAGCTCCACGTTAACGTTGATGCGGGTAACCGTTTCTACGTTCGTAAGATCCGCTTTGAAGGTAACGACACCTCCAAAGATTCTGTTCTGCGCCGCGAAATGCGCCAGATGGAAGGCGCGTGGCTGGGCAGCGATCTGGTTGACCAGGGTAAAGAGCGTCTGAACCGTCTGGGTTATTTCGAAACCGTCGATACTGATACGCAGCGCGTACCAGGTAGACCGGACCAGGTAGACGTCGTCTACAAGGTTAAAGAGCGTAATACCGGTAGCTTTAACTTTGGTGTCGGTTACGGTACTGAAAGCGGCGTCAGCTTCCAGGTAGGCGTGCAGCAGGATAACTGGTTAGGTACTGGCTATTCCGTCGGTATCAACGGTACCAAAAACGACTACCAGACCTACTCCGAGCTCTCCGTTACTAACCCTTACTTCACCGTTGATGGTGTGAGTCTGGGCGGTCGTATTTTCTATAACGACTTTAAAGCGGATGATGCGGACCTGTCTTCGTATACCAACAAAAGCTACGGCGTTGATGGTACGCTCGGCTTCCCGATTAACGAATACAACACCCTGCGTGCTGGCTTAGGTTATGTGCATAACGACCTGTCCAACATGCAGCCGCAGGTGGCAATGTGGCGTTATCTGGATTCTATCGGACAGTCTGCCAGCACCTCGAATGATGATAACGGCTTTGCCGCCGATGACTTCACCTTCAACTATGGCTGGACGTACAACCGTCTCGACCGCGGTTTCTTCCCGACCGAAGGTTCGCGCGTCAACCTGAACGGTAAAGTCACGGTTCCGGGCTCAGATAATGAGTTCTATAAAGTCACCCTCGATACTGCGTCCTACTTCCCGATCGACGAAGACCATAAATGGGTGGTTCTGGGTCGTACGCGCTGGGGTTACGGCGACGGTTTAGGTGGCAAAGAACTGCCATTCTACGAGAACTTCTACGCGGGCGGCTCAAGCACCGTGCGTGGCTTCCAGTCCAACAACATTGGTCCGAAAGCAGCGTATTACGGTGGCAATGACGAAGATAACTGCGATAAGGCTTCATCGAGCGAAGTGTGTAGCTCTGATGATGCAGTAGGGGGTAACGCCATGGGTGTTGCCAGCCTGGAGTTTATTACGCCTACGCCGTTTATCAGCGATAAGTATGCCAATTCCGTACGTACCTCCTTCTTCCTGGATGCGGGTACCGTATGGGATACTAACTGGGAAAATACCAGTGCGACCCGTGCTGCAGGCATTCCGGACTACAGCGATCCGAGCAATATTCGTATGTCTGCGGGTCTCGCACTACAATGGATGTCACCGCTGGGGCCGTTGGTCTTCTCCTACGCCCAGCCGTTTAAGAAATACGAGGGAGACAAAGCGGAGCAGTTCCAGTTTAACATTGGTAAAACCTGGTAATTGTCCGCCGCAAAGGAATGCGTTGGCAGTGTAGCGCTGACAACTGGCGATCGCAGGATCGCCTTGCCACGCAAAGAACGGTACCTTCGGGTACCAATGGGATGGTAAGGAGTTAATTGTGAAAAAGTGGTTATTAGCTGCAGGTCTCGGTTTAGCGATGGCAACTTCTGCTCAGGCAGCAGACAAAATTGCAATCGTCAATATGGGTAACTTGTTCCAGCAGGTTGCGCAGAAAACAGGTGTTTCTGCCACGCTGGAGAACGAGTTCAAAGGCCGTGCAAGCGAACTGCAAGGTATGGAAAAAGATCTGCAATCCAAAATGCAGCGTCTGCAGCGCGATGGTTCTACCATGAAAGCGAGCGAGCGCAGCAAAGTGGAAAAAGACGTAATGGCTCAGCGTCAGACCTTCTCTCAGAAAGCGCAATCTTTTGAGCAGGATCGTCAACGTCGTTCTAACGAAGAACGTGGCAAACTGGTTACCCGTATCCAGTCTGCTGTGAAAGCTGTTGCTGCCGATCAGAACATCGATCTGGTTGTTGATGCCAACGCTGTTGCATTCAACAGCAGCGATGTTAAAGACATCACCGCTGATGTCCTGAAACAGGTTAAATAAGTAATGCCTTCAATTCGACTCGCTGATTTAGCTCAGCAGTTGGATGCAGAATTACACGGTGATGGCGATATCGTCATCACCGCTGTTGCGTCCATGCAGTCTGCTAAAGCAGGCACTATCACCTTCATGGTAAGCCCGAAGTACCGTGAACATCTGGCGCTTTGCCAGGCGTCTGCTGTCGTACTGACGCAGGACGATTTGCCGTTTGCCGCAGGTGCTGCGCTGGTAGTGAAGAATCCCTACCTGACGTATGCCCGTATGGCACAAATTCTCGATACCACGCCGCAGCCGGCACAGAACATCGCACCCAGTGCGGTGATTGATCCGACGGCGCAGCTGGGTAACAACGTATCAATTGGTGCCAATGCCGTTATCGAATCAGACGTCGTTCTGGGCGATAACGTGGTGATTGGCGCCGGTTGCTTCGTGGGTAAAAAAACAAAAATTGGTGCAGGCTCTCGTCTGTGGGCCAATGTCTCCGTTTACCATGAGATCGAAATTGGTGAACATTGCCTGATCCAGTCCAGCACCGTTATCGGTTCGGATGGTTTCGGTTATGCCAACGATCGTGGTAACTGGGTGAAGATCCCGCAGCTGGGACGGGTGATCATCGGCGATCGTGTCGAAATCGGCGCATGTACCACCATTGACCGTGGTGCGCTTGATGACACGATTATCGGTAATGGTGTTATCATCGATAACCAGTGCCAGATTGCACATAACGTTGTGATTGGCGACAATACCGCGGTTGCCGGTGGCGTTATTATGGCAGGCAGCCTGAAGATTGGCCGTTACTGTATGATTGGCGGCGCCAGCGTCATTAACGGGCATATGGAAATATGCGACAAAGTCACGGTGACAGGCATGGGCATGGTTATGCGTCCTATCACTGAGCCGGGCGTCTACTCCTCAGGTATACCGTTGCAGCCTAACAAGGCGTGGCGTAAAACTGCTGCCCTGGTAATGAATATTGATGATATGAGCAAGCGCCTCAAGGCCATTGAGCGCAAAATCGATCAACAAGACTAAGCGTTCACCCGTTTAACGCACACTTCCCGGCCTGTCGGCTTTCTTATAAACCGGCAGGCCGTGTTATTATTGCCATTCAGATATTTTGACAGGAAGAGTATTTTGACTACTGACACTCATACTCTGCATATTGAAGAGATTTTAGAACTTCTGCCGCACCGCTACCCGTTTTTGCTGGTAGACCGTGTGCTGGATTTTGAAGAAGGTCGTTTTCTGCGCGCAGTGAAAAATGTTTCTGTAAACGAGCCATTCTTCCAGGGGCATTTCCCTGGGAAGCCTATCTTCCCGGGCGTATTGATCCTGGAAGCGATGGCTCAGGCCACCGGTATCCTGGCGTTTAAAAGCGTTGGTAAACTGGAGCCGGGTGAGCTGTATTACTTCGCAGGTATTGACGAAGCGCGCTTTAAGCGCCCGGTCGTGCCTGGTGATCAGATGATCATGGAAGTGACTTTTGAAAAAACGCGTCGCGGCCTGACTCGCTTTAAAGGCGTAGCTCTGGTTGACGGCAAAGTTGTTTGCGAAGCTACCATGATGTGTGCGCGTAGCCGGGAGGCCTGATACGTGATTGATAAAACCGCCTTTATTCATCCAACCGCCATTGTGGAAGAGGGTGCCGTTATCGGTGCTAACGTTCACATTGGTCCATTTTGTATTGTTGGACCCCATGTTGAAATTGGTGAGGGTACCGTACTGAAATCTCACGTCGTGGTGAATGGTCATACGACCATTGGCCGCGATAACGTGATCTATCAGTTCGCCTCCATCGGTGAAGTTAACCAGGATCTGAAATATGCTGGCGAACCGACCCGTGTGGAAATTGGCGATCGTAACCGCATTCGCGAAAGCGTCACCATTCATCGTGGCACAGTACAGGGTGGTGAATTGACGAAGGTGGGCAGCGATAACCTGTTTATGGTCAACGCGCACATCGCGCATGACTGTACCGTCGGTAGCCGCTGTATTCTCGCCAACAACGCAACGCTGGCGGGACACGTATCAGTTGACGATCATGCCATCATTGGCGGCATGACCGCGGTCCATCAGTTCTGCATCATTGGTGCGCACGTGATGGTTGGCGGCTGCTCCGGCGTGGCGCAGGACGTCCCGCCGTATGTGATTGCGCAGGGCAACCATGCGACGCCGTTTGGCGTCAACATCGAAGGCCTGAAGCGTCGCGGCTTCAGCCGTGAAGCGATTATGGCTATCCGTAACGCCTACAAACAGCTTTACCGTAACGGTAAAACGCTGGAAGAGGCGAAGCCGGAAATCGCTGAACTGGCGAAACAGCATCCTGAGGTGAACGCGTTCGTGGAATTCTTCGCACGCTCAACTCGCGGTCTGATTCGTTAATGGTTGATAGCCGCCCGCTGACGATCGCCCTTGTCGCCGGAGAAACCTCCGGCGATATTCTTGGTGCCGGTCTTATTCGAGCGCTCAAAGCGCGCGTTCCCAACGCGCGCTTTGTCGGCGTTGCTGGTCCATTGATGCAGGCTGAAGGGTGTGAAGCCTGGTACGAGATGGAAGAGCTGGCGGTGATGGGCATCGTCGAGGTGCTGGGGCGTCTGCGCCGTTTGCTGCATATCCGTGCCGATTTGACGCGCCGTTTTACCGAACTACAGCCCGATGTGTTTGTCGGCATTGATGCGCCTGATTTCAACATTACCCTCGAAGGTAATCTGAAAAAGCAGGGGATCAAAACCATCCATTACGTCAGTCCGTCCGTCTGGGCGTGGCGACAGAAACGCGTTTTCAAAATAGGCAGATCGACGAATCTCGTTCTGGCTTTCCTGCCTTTCGAAAAAGCGTTTTACGATAAATTCAACGTGCCGTGCCGCTTTATCGGCCACACCATGGCTGATGCCATGCCGCTGGATCCCGATAAAAATGCGGCCCGCGACGTGCTCGGAATTCCGCATGACGCTCACTGTCTGGCCCTGTTGCCGGGCAGTCGTGGAGCTGAAGTGGAAATGCTCAGCGCAGATTTCCTGAAAACGGCGCAGATCCTGCGTCAGACCTACCCTGACCTCGAAGTGGTCGTGCCGCTGGTGAATGCCAAACGCCGGGAGCAGTTCGAGCGCATTAAGGCGGAGGTCGCCCCGGATCTGCATGTTCATCTGTTAGATGGCAAAGGCCGTGAGGCGATGGTCGCCAGCGATGCCGCGCTGCTGGCATCGGGCACCGCCGCGCTGGAGTGCATGCTGGCGAAATGCCCGATGGTGGTAGGCTATCGTATGAAGCCGTTCACCTTCTGGCTGGCGAAACGTCTGGTGAAAACCGATTACGTCTCCCTGCCGAACCTACTTGCTCGCCGCGAGTTGGTCAAAGAGCTGCTGCAGGATGAGTGTCAGCCGCAGGCGTTAGCCGCCGCGCTGCTACCGCTGCTGGCCGACGGCAAAACCAGCCATGAAATGCATGACACCTTCCGGGAATTGCATCAGCAGATCCGCTGTAATGCCGATGAACAGGCGGCTGACGCGGTGCTGGAGTTAGCACAATGATGGAATTTGTTTACCCTCACACCCATCTGGTGGCGGGTGTGGATGAAGTGGGGCGTGGGCCGCTGGTGGGTGCCGTTGTCACTGCCGCGGTGATCCTCGATCCTGCTCGTCCGATTATCGGTCTGAATGACTCAAAGAAATTATCCGAAAAGCGCCGCCTGGCGTTGTTCGATGAAATTAAAGAGAAAGCGCTGGCCTGGAGTCTGGGGCGGGCGGAGCCGCATGAGATCGACGAACTGAATATCCTGCATGCCACCATGCTGGCGATGCAGCGCGCGGTGGCCGGGCTGAGCGTGGTGCCTGAGTATGTGCTGATCGACGGAAATCGTTGTCCGGCGCTGCCCATGCCGTCCCTGGCGGTCGTCAAAGGCGACAGCCGGGTGGCCGAAATCAGCGCCGCCTCGATCATTGCCAAAGTCTCCCGCGATGCCGAAATGGCCGCGCTGGATCTCACTTTTCCCCAGTATGGCTTTGCTCAGCATAAGGGGTATCCTACCGCTTTCCACCTGGAAAGACTGGCTGAACACGGCGCAACTGAACATCACCGCCGCAGTTTTGGGCCGGTGAAACGCGCACTGGGACTCGTGTCCTGAATCAAGACGCCAATAAGTAACGCGGAATCTGAAGATGGCTGAACCACGTTTCGTACACCTGCGGGTGCACAGCGACTATTCCATGATTGATGGGCTGGCGAAGACCGGGCCGCTGGTGAAAAAGGCGGCCGCGCTTGGCATGCCTGCGCTGGCGATCACCGACTTCACTAACCTGTGCGGTCTGGTGAAGTTCTACGGAACGGCGCATGGTGCCGGTATGAAGCCGGTGATTGGTGCCGATTTTCACGTTCAGAGCGAGCTTCTCGCCGATGAAATGACGCAGATCAGCGTCCTGGCGATGAATAACACCGGTTATCAGAACCTGACGCTGTTGATCTCCCGGGCCTATCAGCGCGGCTATGGCGCGCAAGGCCCATGGATCGATCGCCAGTGGCTGGCGGAGCTGAACGAGGGGTTGCTGCTGATCTCCGGCGGGCGCATGGGCGACGTAGGTCGATGCCTGCTGCGTGGCAATGACGCGCTGGTTGAGCAGTGTGTCGATTTTTATAAAGAATATTTCCCGGATCGCTTCTATCTGGAGCTGATCCGCACCGGTCGTCCGGATGAAGAGAGCTATCTGCACGCCGCGGTCGCCCTTGCAGAACAGCATGGGCTGCCGGTTGTGGCGTCCAACGATGTGCGCTTTATCAACGCCGACGATTTTGACGCCCATGAAATTCGCGTCGCCATCCACGATGGCTTCACCCTCGACGATCCGAAACGCCCGCGCAACTATTCGCCGCAGCAGTACATGCGCAGCGAAGAGGAGATGTGCGAGCTGTTCTCCGATATCCCGGAAGCGCTGGAAAACAGCGTAGAGATTGCCAAACGCTGCAACGTCACCGTCCGCCTGGGCGAATACTTCCTGCCGCAGTTCCCGACTGGCGACATGACCACGGAAGATTTCCTGGTCGTGAAATCGAAAGAGGGTCTGGAAGAGCGTCTGGAATTTCTCTTCCCGGACCCGGCCGTGCGCGCCGAAAAGCGCCCGGCCTATGATGAGCGTCTGGATATTGAACTCCAGGTTATCAACCAGATGGGGTTCCCCGGCTACTTCCTGATCGTGATGGAGTTTATCCAGTGGTCGAAGGACAACGGCGTACCGGTAGGGCCGGGCCGTGGTTCAGGTGCCGGATCGCTGGTGGCCTATGCGCTGAAAATTACCGATCTCGATCCGCTGGAGTTTGACCTGCTGTTCGAACGTTTCCTTAACCCGGAACGTGTCTCGATGCCCGACTTCGACGTCGACTTCTGCATGGAGAAACGCGACCAGGTTATCGAGCACGTGGCGGACATGTACGGCCGCGATGCGGTATCGCAGATTATTACCTTCGGTACGATGGCGGCAAAAGCGGTTATCCGCGACGTGGGCCGCGTGCTGGGGCATCCGTATGGCTTTGTCGACCGCATCTCGAAGCTGGTGCCGCCCGATCCGGGCATGACCCTGGCGAAAGCTTTTGAAGCTGAACCGCAACTGCCGGAGATCTACGAGGCCGACGAAGAGGTCAAAGCGCTGATCGACATGGCGCGCAAGCTGGAAGGCGTCACCCGTAACGCCGGGAAACACGCCGGTGGGGTGGTTATTGCCCCGACCAAAATTACCGATTTTGCGCCGCTGTACTGCGATGAAACCGGCTCGCACCCGGTCACCCAGTTTGATAAGAACGACGTGGAATACGCCGGCCTGGTGAAGTTTGACTTCCTCGGCCTGCGCACGCTCACCATCATCGACTGGGCGCTGAAGATGATCAACCCGCGCCGGGCCAAGCAGGGCCTGGAGCCGATTGATATCGCGGCGATCCCGCTGGATGACAAGAAAAGCTTCGACATGCTGCAGCGCTCGGAAACCACCGCGGTGTTCCAGCTTGAATCCCGCGGCATGAAGGATCTGATCAAACGTCTGCAGCCTGACTGCTTCGAAGACATGATCGCTCTGGTCGCATTGTTCCGTCCGGGGCCGTTGCAGTCGGGGATGGTAGATAACTTTATCGACCGTAAGCATGGCCGGGAAGAGATCTCCTACCCGGACGTGCAGTGGCAGCACGAGTGTCTGAAACCGGTTCTGGAACCCACTTACGGCATTATCCTGTATCAGGAACAGGTAATGCAGATTGCTCAGGAGCTCTCCGGCTACACCCTCGGCGGCGCGGACATGCTGCGTCGTGCGATGGGTAAGAAAAAGCCGGAAGAGATGGCCAAGCAGCGCGGCACCTTTGAAGAAGGGGCGAAGAAAAACGGCGTTGATGGCGAACTGGCAATTAAAATCTTCGATCTGGTAGAGAAATTCGCCGGATATGGCTTTAACAAGTCACACTCCGCCGCTTACGCATTAGTCTCGTACCAGACGCTGTGGCTGAAAGCCCACTACCCGGCAGAGTTTATGGCCGCGGTAATGACCGCCGATATGGACAACACCGAGAAAGTGGTTGGCCTGGTGGACGAGTGCTGGCGCATGGGGCTGAAGATCCTGCCGCCGGACATCAACTCTGGTCTGTACCATTTCCACGTCAACGACGACGGGGAGATTGTGTACGGTATCGGCGCCATTAAAGGCGTGGGTGAAGGCCCGATCGAAGCCATCATCGAAGCCCGTAACCAGGGCGGCTACTTCCGCGAGCTGTTTGACCTGTGCGCGCGGACCGATATCAAAAAACTGAACCGTCGGGTGCTGGAAAAGCTGATCATGTCCGGGGCGTTTGACCGTCTGGGGCCGCATCGCGCCGCGCTGATGAACTCGCTGGCCGACGCCCTGAAGGCCGCCGATCAGCACTCAAAAGCCGAAGCCATTGGTCAGGCGGATATGTTCGGCGTGCTGGCTGAAGAGCCGGAGCAGATCGAACAGTCCTACGCCAGCTGTCAGCCATGGCCGGAACAGACGGTGCTGGACGGCGAGCGTGAAACCCTGGGTCTGTACCTGACCGGGCACCCGATCAACCAGTATCTTAAAGAAATTGAGCGCTATGTCGGAGGCTACCGGCTGAAAGACATGCATCCGACAGAACGTGGTAAGATGACCACGGCTGCGGGGCTCGTCATTGCCGCGAGGGTTATGGTCACCAAGCGCGGCAATCGTATCGGCATCTGTACGCTGGATGACCGTTCCGGGCGGCTGGAGGTGATGTTATTCACTGACGCACTGGATAAATACCAGCAGTTGCTGGAAAAAGACCGCATACTTATCGTCAGCGGACAGGTCAGCTTTGATGACTTCAGCGGGGGGCTTAAAATGACCGCCCGCGAAGTGATGGACATTGACGAAGCCCGGGAAAAATATGCTCGCGGGCTTGCTATCTCGCTGACGGACAGGCAAATTGATGACCAGCTTTTAAACCGACTCCGTCAGTCTCTGGAACCCCACCGCTCGGGGACCATTCCAGTACATCTCTACTATCAGAGGGCGGATGCGCGTGCACGGTTGCGCTTTGGTGCGTCGTGGCGTGTCTCTCCGAGCGATCGTTTACTTAACGATCTGCGTGGCCTCATTGGTTCGGAGCAGGTGGAACTGGAGTTTGACTAATACAGGAATACTATGAGTCTGAATTTCCTTGATTTCGAACAGCCGATTGCAGAGCTGGAAGCGAAAATCGATTCTCTGACCGCCGTTGGCCGTCAGGATGAAAAACTGGATATTAACATCGACGAAGAAGTGCATCGTCTGCGTGAAAAAAGCGTAGAACTGACGCGCAAAATCTTTGCCGATCTCGGCGCATGGCAGGTTGCCCAGATGGCGCGCCATCCACAGCGTCCGTACACCCTGGATTATGTCCGCCTGGCGTTCGATGAATTCGACGAGCTGGCAGGCGATCGCGCTTATGCCGACGATAAAGCTATCGTTGGCGGTATCGCACGCCTCGACGGTCGTCCGGTGATGATTATTGGCCACCAGAAAGGGCGCGAAACCAAAGAAAAAATTCGCCGCAATTTCGGGATGCCAGCGCCAGAGGGTTATCGTAAAGCGCTGCGTCTGATGGAGATGGCCGAGCGTTTCAACATGCCGATCATCACCTTCATCGACACCCCGGGTGCATACCCTGGCGTCGGTGCAGAAGAGCGCGGCCAGTCTGAAGCGATTGCCCGCAACCTGCGCGAAATGTCACGCCTGAGCGTGCCGGTCATCTGCACCGTTATCGGTGAAGGTGGTTCCGGTGGTGCGCTGGCGATTGGCGTGGGCGATAAAGTGAATATGCTGCAGTACAGCACCTATTCCGTTATCTCCCCGGAAGGCTGTGCATCCATTTTATGGAAAAGCGCCGACAAAGCGCCGCTGGCTGCCGAAGCGATGGGCATTATCGCCCCGCGTCTGAAAGAGCTGAAGCTGATCGATACCGTTATCCCGGAACCACTGGGTGGCGCGCACCGTAAGCCGGAAGTGATGGCCGCCTCTCTGAAAGCTCAGCTGCTGGCTGACCTCGCAGACCTCGACGTGCTGAGCAAAGAAGATCTGCTTAACCGTCGTTACCAGCGTCTGATGAGCTACGGTTACGCCTAAGCTACGTCATACTCTGAAAAGCCGCACATCGTTGCGGCTTTTTTTATGCCTGCGGTTTACCTCAACTATGCTTAGTGAATGTTTTTTAAGGAGGTATACCGTGAACATCATTGCCATTATGGGGCCGCACGGCGTCTTTTATAAAGACGAACCCATCAAGGAGCTGGAGCAGGCGTTAAGGTCGCGCGGGTTTCAACTTATCTGGCCGCAGAACAGCGCCGATCTACTGAAGTTCATCGAACATAACCCGCGGATTTGCGGCGTCATCTTCGACTGGGACGAATACGACCTCGATTTGTGCAGCGATATCAATCAACTCAATGAATATCTGCCGCTGTACGCTTTTATCAATACCCACTCCACGATGGACGTCAGCGCCCATGATATGCGCATGGCGCTATGGTTCTTTGAATATTCGCTGGGGGTGGCTGAGGATATTGCTACCCGCATTCAGCAATATACCGGCGAGTACCTGGATACCATCACCCCGCCGTTTACCCGCGCGCTTTTCACCTATGTGAAAGAGGGGAAGTATACCTTCTGCACCCCGGGGCATATGGCGGGAACGGCGTATCAGAAAAGCCCGGTGGGCTGTCTGTTCTATGACTTCTTTGGCGGGAACACGCTGAAGGCGGATGTGTCGATCTCGGTGACGGAACTGGGATCGCTGCTGGATCATACCGGCCCGCATCTCGAAGCTGAAGAGTACATCGCCCGCACTTTTGGTGCTGAGCAGAGTTATATGGTGACCAACGGCACCTCGACCTCGAACAAGATTGTCGGCATGTACGCCGCACCGGACGGCAGTACGCTACTGATTGACCGCAACTGCCACAAGTCGCTGGCGCATCTGCTGATGATGAGTGACGTGGTGCCGATCTGGCTGTCACCCACCCGTAATGCGCTGGGCATTCTCGGCGGGATCCCGCGTCGGGAGTTTTCCCATGCTGCGATTGAAAACAAAGTGGCTGCCGTGCCGGGGGCAAGCTGGCCGGTTCACGCGGTGATCACCAACTCCACCTACGACGGTTTGCTCTACAACACCAACTGGGTAAAACAGGCTCTGGATGTGCCCTCGATCCACTTTGACTCCGCGTGGGTGCCCTACACTAATTTCCACCCGATCTATGCCGGTAAAAGCGGGATGAGCGGCGATCGGGTGCCGGGAAAAGTGTTCTTTGAAACCCAGTCCACGCACAAGATGCTGGCGGCGTTCTCCCAGGCGTCGCTTATTCACATTAAAGGTGAATACGACGAAGAGACCTTCAACGAAGCCTTTATGATGCACACCACCACCTCGCCGAGCTATCCGCTGGTGGCCTCGATTGAAACCGCCGCGGCGATGTTGCGCGGGAATCCCGGTAAACGTCTGATCAACCGCTCCGTTGAGCGCGCCCTGCATTTTCGCAAGGAGGTCCAGCGCCTTAAAGATGAAGCCGACGGCTGGTTCTTTGATATCTGGCAGCCGGACGATATCGACGAAGCTGAATGCTGGCCGGTAGCGCCTGGCGAGAGCTGGCACGGCTTCCGCGATGCCGATGCGGATCATATGTTCCTCGATCCGGTCAAAGTCACCATTCTCACGCCGGGCATGGACGAGCAGGGGATCATGGGTGAAGAGGGTATTCCGGCGGCGCTGGTGGCGAAATTCCTTGATGAGCGCGGCGTAGTGGTCGAAAAGACCGGGCCGTATAACCTGCTGTTTCTGTTCAGTATCGGTATCGACAAAACCCGGGCGATGGGACTGCTGCGCGGGTTAATGGAGTTTAAGCGCGCCTACGATCTGAACCTGCGGGTCAAAAACATGCTGCCGGATCTCTATGCTGAGGATCCTGATTTTTACCGCAACATGCGCATTCAGGATCTGGCTCAGGGGATCCATAAATTGATCCGCCAGCACGATCTGCCGCGGCTGATGCTGCAGGCGTTTGACGTTCTGCCGGAAATGAAGCTCACCCCGCACCATGCCTGGCAGCAGCAGGTGAAAGGGGAGGTAGAAACGGTCGATCTCGAGGATCTGGTCGGACGGATCTCGGCCAACATGATCCTGCCTTATCCGCCTGGTGTACCGCTATTGATGCCAGGGGAGATGATCACCGAGCAGAGCAGGGCGGTGCTCGATTTCCTGCTTATGCTCTGCTCGATTGGCCGTCACTATCCAGGATTCGAAACCGATATCCACGGTGCCAAACGGGATGAAAACGGCATCTACCGGGTACGGGTCTTAAAAGCGCAGTGACCCCTTGCACGGCATGGGTGTTCGGATATAACGTTCAGGCACATTAAAAAGGAGAGACTATGCTGGGCTTAAAGCAGGTTCACCATATTGCAATTATTGCCACCGACTACGCCGCGAGTAAGGCGTTTTACTGCGATACGCTGGGATTTACCCTGCAGAGTGAGTTTTACCGCGCAGAGCGCGACTCCTGGAAGGGCGACCTGGCGCTGAACGGCCATTACGTCATTGAGCTGTTTTCGTTCCCCTTCCCGCCGGCGCGTCCGTCCCGGCCGGAAGCCTGCGGTTTGCGTCACCTCGCCTTTAGCGTGGACGATATCGACCAGGCCGTGCAGCATCTCGACGCCCATGGCGTAAAGTGTGAAGCTATTCGTATCGATCCCTTCACCGGAAAACGCTTTACCTTCTTCAACGATCCGGATGGCCTGCCGCTGGAGCTCTACCAGCAGTAACGCTTGCCTCCCTGGGAATTGCCCGGTAACGTGCCGGGCATCTTCCTGCACAGATGACGACCATGACCACAGCCGATCTTCAGCAAGCCCTTCACCCGTACCGCCGACTGCTGGTGGGATTTAGCGGGGGCCTGGATTCCACGGTTTTGCTGCATCAGTTGATGCACTTGCGTGAACAGGCGCCCGGTCTCGAACTACGGGCTATCCATGTTCATCACGGTCTGAGCCCGCACGCTGACAGCTGGGTCGCGCATTGCGAACGCCTCTGTCACGAATGGGCTATCCCGCTGATCGTGGCGCGAGTGACGCTGGCGGAAGAGGGGTTGGGGCTGGAAGCGCAGGCGCGTAAGGCGCGTTATGCTGCCTTTCGGGAGGCGCTTCTACCCGGTGAAGCGCTGGTCACGGCACAACACCTGGACGATCAGTGTGAAACTTTTTTGCTGGCGCTCAAGCGCGGCAGCGGCCCGGCGGGACTGTCGGCCATGCCCGTGCGGGGGCGTTTTGCTGATACCGAACAGATCCGTCCCCTGCTCGGCGAGACGCGTGAATCCCTCCTGCGCTGGGCGCAGAAGCACGGGTTGCGCTGGATAGAGGATGAAAGTAACCAGGACGACAGCTATGACCGCAATTTCCTGCGTCTGCGCGTAGTCCCCCTGCTGGCACAACGCTGGCCGCATTTTGCCCAGGCCACCTCACGCAGCGCCACGCTGTGCGCGGAGCAGGAGCAGCTGCTTGATGAGCTGCTGGCAGATGAGCTGTCGGCCCTGGTTTCCGACGACGGGGCGCTGGCTATCGCGCCGCTGGAGGCGATGAGTGCGGTGCGTCGGGCGGCGCTGCTGCGAAGATGGCTGGCGGTGCACGGAGCCTTAATGCCGTCCCGCGCCATGCTCGCCCGGATCTGGGACGAAGTGGCCCTTGCCCGGGAGGATGCGACACCGCGACTGCGTTCCGGCGAGGGAGAGATCAGGCGCTTTAAGGGGCAACTGTGGTGGGTTAAAAGCCACGCCTCGTTGGCCGATCGGATTATCGACTGGCCCTCCTTAGAAAAGCCCCTGCTACTACCGGAAGGATTGGGCACGCTTCATCTTAGTGCTGGCGGCAATCTTCGTCTGCCCCGGGGCGATGAGCCGGTGACGGTACGCTTCCAGGCCAGCGGAGTGCTGCACATTGTCGGGCGAAACGGTGGACGTAAGATCAAAAAAATCTGGCAGGAGCTTAACGTTGCCCCCTGGCGTCGGGATACCACTCCGCTGCTGTTTTACGGCGAAACGCTGGTCGCGGCTGCGGGGGTATTTGTAACGCTGGAAGGCGCGGCGGATACGGAGACGGGCGTACAACTGGAGTGGAAAGCGTAACGGACAGCGGGCTGCCCGTTACAGCGGATCAGGACTCGCTCACCACGACGGTGCCGATTTCGGGATGACTGAAGCTGGCAATTTTATCGAGACGGAGTTCACGCGTTGCGCCGCCATCCTCGACCACCAGGTACTCCACATTTTTACGGGATACCAGATCGTTCGCCTTAGCCTTCAGGACTTCGCCATCTTTTAACGCCAGCGTCAGAACCAGATGATGCTGGCAGGCGAGTTCGAGGTTGTCATAGTCATCGCAATTGATGGGTTGATACGTTTCATTCATTGACATAATCGCTCACCAGTAAATTCGCAGCAGCATATGCTGCTTTTTCTCTGACCGATTCTGAAAGCGTGTCATCCGACGCCATTTCATTCAGAACTTTCAATACACAGCCCAACGCATCAGGGACGTACCCCAGATCGCCGCTGGCAATTTCCGCATACCGTTTGCGAATTAACTCACAATAATTATTCACATCCCCTCCTGCCAGCGCACTGACTTTACTGTGAGATACAATTAAGCCTACGAGCATAAACCCGGTTTAGCAAGGTGACTATACCATACTCATTTAAGCAATATCAGCAGGTTGATGTCGCAGAGATTCGCGAGCCTGTAACAGCCTTTTGGCGGAGATTTCGCTACAATGCGCACCTGATTCGAAAGGAGTTCTCTCATGGCGCTTAAAGCGACAATTTACAAAGCCGCGGTCAATGTGGCGGATTTAGACCGCAATCAGTTTCTGGATGCGACCCTGACGCTGGCGCGTCATCCATCAGAAACGCAGGAGCGCATGATGCTGCGCCTGCTGGCATGGATTAAGTACGCCAACGAGCGGCTGCAGTTTACCCGCGGATTAAGTGCCGAAGACGAGCCGGAAGCCTGGCTGCTCAACGATCATCTGGGCATCGATCTGTGGATCGAACTCGGGCTGCCGGATGAGCGCCGCATTAAGAAAGCCTGCACCCAGTCTGCCGAAGTGGCGCTCTTCACCTATAACAGCCGCGCCGCAGAGATCTGGTGGCAGCAGAACAAGAATAAATGCTCACAATTCAATAACCTCTCGGTCTGGTATCTGAATGATGAACAGCTTTCTGCGCTGAGTGCTTTTGCCGGGCGGACCATGATCCTGCAGGCGACGATTCAGGATGGCGCCATCTGGTTATCGGATGCTGAGAATAATCTGGAAATCCATCCTGAAGCCTGGCAGTCCCGCTCATGATTGTTCTGTCCCGAACTGTCACCCTTCCTGATAATGAAGTGGAGATCACCGCGATCCGTGCACAGGGCGCGGGCGGCCAGCATGTGAATAAAACCTCAACGGCCATTCATCTGCGCTTTGACATTCGGGCATCCAGCCTGCCAGAGTACTATAAAGAACGCCTGCTGGCGGCCAGCCATCATCTGATCACCAGCGAAGGGGTGATTATCATCAAGGCCCAGGAGTACCGCAGCCAGGAGATGAACCGGGAGGCGGCGCTGGCCCGGCTGGTGGCGCTGATCCAGGAGTTAACCGTAGTACAAAAAAGCCGTCGGGCCACCCGCCCGACCCGCGCCTCGAAAGAGCGGCGTCTGGCTTCGAAATCACAGAAATCGTCCGTTAAGGCGCTGCGTGGCAAAGTCCGACGCCCGCAGGATTAACGGGCGACAGTCGGAATAGGATAAGGAATAGAGAGTGAAAACAGCGATATTTTCAGTGGTGGCAGTAAGCACGCTGTTCGTTTTGATGGGATGTCATAACCGTGCAGAGATGCAGGTCATGGAGCCGACCCATGCCCAGGCCGAAGCGTTAAAACCGATGCAGCAGAGCTGGCGTGGCGTCTTACCCTGCGCCGATTGCGAAGGTATCGAAACCTCGCTGTTTCTGGAGAAAGATGGTACCTGGGTGATGAACCAGCACTACCAGGGCGCCAAAGCACCTTCCTCGTTTGCCAGCTATGGTACCTGGGCCCGCACCGCCGACAAGCTGGTGTTGACGGATACGGCAGGTGAAAAGCGCTATTTCCGCGCCAAAGGCGAAGGGCTGGAGATGCTCGATACGCAGGGCAACCCTATAGCGTCGCAGTTTAACTACACGCTGGCGCCGGTCACCGCCGCGCTGCCCGCGACGCCAATGGCGATGCGCGGCATGTATTTCTATATGGCTGATGCAGCGATCTTCACCGACTGCGCCACCGGCAAAAAGGTGAGCGTGGCGAATAACGCCCAGCTGGAGCGGGATTACGCGGCGGCGCGCGGGAATGATACCAAACCGGTACTGCTGACGGTTGATGGCCACTTTACGCTGGAAGCCAACCCGGATAGTGGGGAGAGAATGAAAACGCTGGTGTCGGATCGGAACGCCAGGTTTGAAGCGGGTAAGAATTGCGACAGCAAATAGCTGAAATAAAAAACCCCGCCGGAGCGGGGTTTTTTATGGCTTAGCCCTTGATGGCTTTCACCAGGTAATCAAGCACGTCACCGGTTTTGATCATCTGCTTCTCGCCGTTACGACGATATTTATATTCGATTTCGTCGTTGTCGAGGTTGCGATCGCCAATGACCACGGTGTGTGGAATACCGATCAGTTCCATATCGGCAAACATCACGCCCGGACGCTCTTTACGATCGTCCATCAGCACTTCGATACCCTGCGCACGCAGCTCGCTGTAGAGCTTCTCGGCCAGCTCCTGCACGCGGTAGGACTTGTGCATATTCATCGGCAGGATCGCCACCTGGAACGGCGCAATGTTGTCCGGCCAGACGATACCGCGCTCGTCATGGTTCTGCTCAATCGCCGCAGCCACCACGCGTGTTACCCCGATACCGTAGCAACCCATGGTCAGGATCTGATTACGACCATCTTCGCCCTGTACTGATGCGTTCAGCGCCTGGGAGTACTTGGTGCCCAGCTGGAAGATGTGACCCACTTCGATACCGCGTTTGATCTGCAGCACGCCCTGGCCATCCGGGCTCGGATCGCCTGCGACCACGTTACGGATATCGGCCACTTCTGGCATTGCAACATCGCGATCCCAGTTGATGCCGAAGAAGTGCTTACCATCCACGTTAGCGCCGGCAGCGAAATCGCTCATCGCCGCAACGGTACGGTCAATCACCACCGGGATCGGCATATTGACCGGGCCGAGGGAACCTGGACCTGCATTCACCACCGCACGGATTTCCGCTTCGGTCGCGAAGGTCAGCGGGCTGGCAACCTGCGGCAGTTTTTCTGCTTTTACTTCGTTCAGCTCGTGATCGCCACGAACCAGCAGGGCAACCAGCGGATAGCTGCTGCCTTCAACCGCTTTCACCAGCAGGGTTTTCACGGTTTTTTCAACCGGCAGATTGAACTGCTCAACCAGCTCGGCGATGGTTTTGGCATTCGGCGTATCAACCTGGGTCATCGCTTCAGTGGCTGCCGCGCGTGGCGCTGTTGGTGCCAGCGCTTCAGCAAACTCAATGTTCGCCGCATAATCAGAGGTATCAGAGAAGATCACATCGTCTTCGCCGCTCTGCGCCAGTACCTGGAATTCATGAGATGCGCTACCGCCGATGGAACCGGTATCGGCCTGCACAGCACGGAAATCCAGACCCATACGGGTGAAGATTTTGCTGTACGCGTCGTACATCTTGTCATAGGTCTCTTGCAGAGATTCCTGTGAGGTATGGAAGGAGTACGCATCCTTCATCAGGAACTCGCGGGAGCGCATCACGCCAAAACGTGGACGCACTTCGTCACGGAATTTGGTCTGGATCTGATAGAAGTTCAGCGGCAGCTGCTTGTAAGAGCTCAGCTCATTACGGATCAGGTCGGTGATCACTTCTTCATGCGTCGGACCCAGAACAAACGGACGCTCGCCGCGGTCAACAAAGCGCAGCAGCTCGGGACCGTACTGCTCCCAACGGCCGCTCTCCGCCCACAGGTCAGCGGGCTGAACAACAGGCATGGACACCTCAATGGCACCGGCGTTATCCATCTCTTCACGCACGATGTTCTCGACTTTTCTCAGGACGCGCAGGCCGGTCGGCAACCAGGTATACAACCCGGAGGCCAGCTTACGGATCATCCCGGCGCGCAGCATCAGCTGGTGGCTGATAACTTCGGCGTCGGCAGGTGTCTCCTTCAGTGTGGAGAGCAGGTATTGGCTAGTACGCATGTTGTTACGGTTCCATTTCGACGATTGGAACAGGCTGACCGGCAGCCTGACACAAAAAAAGTGGTTTAGTTTACCAGTGTGGCAATGATGCCAAAAGAGAAGAGAATAAAATTACTGCGGCTCGAGGGCAAACACTTCGAAGCCTGCCGCCGTGACGCGCCAGCGAACATTAAAATCCAGTAGCAGAACGGCGTAGGTTTTCCCGGCCTCTTCTTCTTTGCGATAGGCGGGGCGAGGGTCCTGTGCCAGCACTTCGACGATAAAATCCCGCAGACGAGGGTAGCGCTTTTCCAGCTGGATTAACCGGGGGGTCAACTCGTCGGTAAAGTAAACGGGCATATCCGCCTGCGGGGCCTGCTGGGCATAGCTGGCACGCGCATCCGGTAAAGCTTCGGCAAAGGGCAGGTAGGGTTTGATATCCACCACCGGCGTGCCGTCGACCAGATCCAGACTGCCCAGTTCGAGGATCACCTGATCCTTCTGACAGCGGATGCCTTTCAGTTCAACGAGCGACATGCCGACAGGATTCGGACGGAAGGTCGAGCGCGTGGCAAAGACACCCATCCTGGCGTTACCGCCGAGACGAGGCGGGCGCACGGTCGGTCGCCAGCCGCCTGCCATGGTCTGGTGAAAGATAAACAGTACCCACAGGTGGCTAAAGGCCTCCAGTCCGCGTACGGCATCGGCCTGGTTATAAGGCGCGATCAAGTGAAGTTCGCCGCCACCGCTTTTTACCAGCCCGGGCTGGCGGGGGACAGCAAACTTCTCTTTATAGGGCGAGCGGATAACGCCTACCTGCTCGAACTGGAATGCACTCATTTTGCCGAGACGTTAAGGGCAGAACCCACGCAAACGGCCTGGCGGTAGCAGCCTGGCGTGCCGCTGGTCACTTCACAGCTGTGCAGCAGAACCGCATTGGCCTTCATTTTCGAGGCATTGACCTGCATGCGTTTACGCGCAGTTGGGATATTAGGAGGAGAGTCCTGATTGCTGGCCTGGCAAGATTCGCCGGAGACTTCACCCAGATCGCGGAACGGTTTACCCACTAAGGCTTCAGCACTGGTATAGATTCTGACCGGAGCAGGGCGGGGCGCTTTTGGCTTTTCAGGCTCCACTTTAGGCGGGGTTGCTGTGCTTTTAACAGGTTCAACAGGAGATCTGCTTAGCATAGAACAGCCGCTCAGCATCAGTGCTAAAAGACAGATCGGTAAAGCACGCATAATATTTCCTCTATGAATAATCAAATCGTCAGATATTGAATCAGTTGCCTGCATAAATGACAAGACGGGCTTTCGCCCGTCATGAATGATATTACACAAAGGTCAGATTACCAGCCTTTAACTGCGCCGCCGTTAAAGACTTTGTTGGCTTCCTGGTAAACTTCGTCAGACTGGTAAGCCTGTACGAATTTCTTCACGTTTTCCGCGTCTTTGTTGTCTTCGCGAGTAACGATCAGGTTAACGTACGGGGACTCTTTATCTTCAACGAAGATGCCGTCTTTGGCTGGGGTCAGGTTGATCTGGCTGGCGTAAGTGGTGTTGATAACCGCCAGGGCGATCTGCGCATCATCCAGAGAGCGTGGCAGCTGTGGGGCTTCCAGCTCAACAATCTTCAGATTTTTTGGGTTTTCAGTCACGTCGAGAACGGTCGGCAGCAGGCCAACACCGTCTTTCAGTTTAATCAGACCCACTTTCTGCAGCAGCAGCAGAGAACGGCCAAGGTTGGTTGGGTCGTTCGGGACTGCAACCTGAGAACCGTCCTGCAGCTCCTCTAAAGATTTAATTTTCTTGGAGTAGCCCGCGATTGGGTAAACGAAGGTGTGTCCGGCCGCAACCAGCTTGTAGCCACGATCTTTGATCTGCTGATCGAGGTATGGCTTGTGCTGGAAGGCGTTAGCATCGATATCGCCTTTGCTCAGCGCTTCGTTCGGCAGAACGTAATCGTTGAAGGTCACCAGCTCAACGTCGAGGCCATACTTCTCTTTCGCCACTTTGGCTGCCGTCTCTGCAACCTGCTGTTCCGCACCGACGATAACGCCCACTTTGATGTGGTTTGGATCTTTTTCATCCTGGCCGCAGCCTACCAGTGCCAGAGAGCCGATCAGCGCGCCTACCGCAGCAAAGGTCTTCAATTTAAACGCCATGTTCTTATCCTTAACTCGTCGAGTTTGTATTGTGTAACGTTATTTGTGCGTAACAGCCCGGACGATGCGATCGCCAGAGAGTTGAATGAGATAAACCAGCACAACCAGCAGGACCAGTACGGTATTCATCACGGTAGCATTGTAGCCAATGTAGCCATACTGATAACCGATCTGACCCAGACCGCCTGCACCTACAGCACCGCCCATCGCTGAGTAACCCACCAGAGTAATCAGCGTGATGGTTGCCGCATTGACCAGACCCGGCAGGGCTTCTGGCAGTAAAATTTTGCGAACGATCTGCATCGGCGTTGCACCCATGGCGCGTGACGCTTCAATCAGACCCGACGGGATCTCTAACAGCGCGTTCTCGACCATACGGGCGATAAACGGGGCAGCGCCTACGGTCAGGGGAACAATCGCCGCCTGCAGACCGATGGAGGTCCCCACAATAACGCGGGTGAAGGGAATCATCCACACCAGCAGAATAATGAAGGGAATCGAACGGAAGATGTTCACCAGCGCAGAGAGCGTGCGATACAGTTTTGCGTTCTCAATAATTTGCCCTGGGCGGGTAACATACAGCAGGACGCCCACCGGCAGACCAATCACAAAACCGAAAAAGCCGGATACGAAGGTCATCGCCAGCGTTTCCCATACGCCGCGTACCAGCAACCACATCATTGGCTCAGACATAACCCAGTACCTCTACTTTTACATGATGCTCTTGCAGCCAGGCGATAGCGGCCTGCGTATCCTGCTGCGTGCCGTGCATTTCGGTAAGCATGATGCCGAACTTCACGCCACCGGCGTAATCCATCTGCGCACTAATAATGTTGTTGTTCACGTTGAAACGACGAGCGGTTTCAGACAGCAGCGGGGCATCCACTGATTTGCCGGTAAACTCCATTCGCAGCATCGGAACGCTGTCGGCTTCCGGCTGCGTTTTCAGACGCGCCAGGTAATCTTCCGGAATGTCCAGATGCAGGGTGGCCTGGATAAACTGTTGCGCCAGCGGGGTTTTAGGATGCGAGAACACTTCGCTGACGGAGTCTTGTTCAATCAGTTCACCGTTGCTGATCACCGCGACGCAATCGCAGATGCGTTTAACAACGTCCATCTCGTGCGTAATAAGGAGGATGGTCAGTCCCAGGCGACGGTTAATGTCTTTCAGCAGTTCCAGAATTGAGCGGGTGGTTGCAGGATCCAGGGCGCTGGTGGCTTCGTCACAGAGCAACACTTTTGGGTTGCTTGCCAGCGCACGCGCAATGGCCACGCGCTGTTTTTGGCCGCCGGATAAGTTTGCCGGGTAGATATCATGCTTATCGCTCAGGCCGACCAGATCCAGCAACTCGGTGACGCGACGTTTGATTTCATCTTTTGGCGTGTTGTCCAGCTCCAGCGGCAGGGCGACGTTGCCAAACACGGTGCGTGAAGAGAGCAGGTTAAAGTGCTGGAAGATCATGCCAATCTGGCGACGCGCTTTGGTTAAATCCGTTTCGGAAAGGGTTGTCAGCTCCTGGCCATCAACCTGTACCTGACCTTGAGTCGGGCGTTCGAGCAGGTTAACGCAACGGATGAGCGTACTTTTACCTGCACCGGAGGCGCCAATGACGCCATAAATTTGTCCAGCCGGAACATGCAGGCTAACGTTGTTCAACGCCTGAATGGTTCGGTTCCCTTGCTGGAACACTTTGGTGATATTCGAAAGTTTAATCATTAGATTATTTTTATCGTATGTAAGTTAGCCGTGGCATTTTCTGCTGCCTTGTACGGGCGATGACCGTCAACAAAACGGATGTTAAGGCATCCAGACGTCTAAATCAATCCAACTCTGCGCGATGAGCACTTTATTGCGCGGTGATTCATGAGATACTAGCCGGACATCCCTTTTCAGGAGCAAACCGGTGGCAAAATCAGTACCCGCAATTTTTCTCGATCGTGATGGCACGATTAATGTCGATCATGGCTACGTGCATGAGATAGACGAATTTGAATTCATCGATGGCGTTATCGATGCCATGCGTGAATTAAAAGAGATGGGTTTTGCGCTGGTGGTAGTAACCAACCAGTCAGGCATCGCGCGCGGTAAATTCACCGAAGCACAATTTGAGACATTAACCGAATGGATGGACTGGTCACTGGCCGATCGTGGCGTTGACCTGGACGGCATCTATTATTGTCCTCATCACCCGCAGGGAACCGTAGAAGAGTATCGTCAGACCTGTGATTGCCGTAAACCGCATCCGGGCATGCTCATCTCGGCACAAGAGTTCCTTCATATAGATATGAGTGCTTCATATATGGTGGGCGACAAACTGGAAGATATGCAGGCAGCTGCCGCGGCAGGTATAGGCCATAAAATTCTGGTGCGTACTGGTAAACCCGTCACGCCAGAAGCAGAAAATGCAGCGGATTGGGTGATTAATAGCCTGGCGGCGCTGCCGGAAACCATCAAAAAGCAGCAAAAATAGACGTTGTGGCGAAAAGGTGAGCGGTTGAAATAAAATTGTCGTTTTCCGCTTGTCACTGCCAGAGAACTCCCTATAATGCGCCTCCATCGACACGGCAGATGTGAATCACTTCACACAAACAGCCGGGTCGGTTGAAGAGAAAAGCGAAAATAAACGCTTGACTCTGAAAGAGGAAAGCGTAACATACGCCACCTCGCAACGGTGAGCGAAAGCCGCGTTGCACTGCTCTTTAACAATTTATCAGACAATCTGTGTGGGCACTCAAAGTGACATGGATTCTTAACGTCGCAAGACGAAAAATGAATACCAAAGTCTCTGAGTGAACATACGTAATTCATTACGAAGTTTAATTCACGAGCATCAAACTTAAATTGAAGAGTTTGATCATGGCTCAGATTGAACGCTGGCGGCAGGCCTAACACATGCAAGTCGAACGGTAGCACAGAGAGCTTGCTCTCGGGTGACGAGTGGCGGACGGGTGAGTAATGTCTGGGAAACTGCCTGATGGAGGGGGATAACTACTGGAAACGGTAGCTAATACCGCATAACGTCGCAAGACCAAAGAGGGGGACCTTCGGGCCTCTTGCCATCAGATGTGCCCAGATGGGATTAGCTAGTAGGTGGGGTAATGGCTCACCTAGGCGACGATCCCTAGCTGGTCTGAGAGGATGACCAGCCACACTGGAACTGAGACACGGTCCAGACTCCTACGGGAGGCAGCAGTGGGGAATATTGCACAATGGGCGCAAGCCTGATGCAGCCATGCCGCGTGTATGAAGAAGGCCTTCGGGTTGTAAAGTACTTTCAGCGAGGAGGAAGGCGGTGAGGTTAATAACCTCATCGATTGACGTTACTCGCAGAAGAAGCACCGGCTAACTCCGTGCCAGCAGCCGCGGTAATACGGAGGGTGCAAGCGTTAATCGGAATTACTGGGCGTAAAGCGCACGCAGGCGGTCTGTCAAGTCGGATGTGAAATCCCCGGGCTCAACCTGGGAACTGCATTCGAAACTGGCAGGCTAGAGTCTTGTAGAGGGGGGTAGAATTCCAGGTGTAGCGGTGAAATGCGTAGAGATCTGGAGGAATACCGGTGGCGAAGGCGGCCCCCTGGACAAAGACTGACGCTCAGGTGCGAAAGCGTGGGGAGCAAACAGGATTAGATACCCTGGTAGTCCACGCCGTAAACGATGTCGACTTGGAGGTTGTTCCCTTGAGGAGTGGCTTCCGGAGCTAACGCGTTAAGTCGACCGCCTGGGGAGTACGGCCGCAAGGTTAAAACTCAAATGAATTGACGGGGGCCCGCACAAGCGGTGGAGCATGTGGTTTAATTCGATGCAACGCGAAGAACCTTACCTACTCTTGACATCCAGAGAACTTTCCAGAGATGGATTGGTGCCTTCGGGAACTCTGAGACAGGTGCTGCATGGCTGTCGTCAGCTCGTGTTGTGAAATGTTGGGTTAAGTCCCGCAACGAGCGCAACCCTTATCCTTTGTTGCCAGCGGTTAGGCCGGGAACTCAAAGGAGACTGCCAGTGATAAACTGGAGGAAGGTGGGGATGACGTCAAGTCATCATGGCCCTTACGAGTAGGGCTACACACGTGCTACAATGGCGCATACAAAGAGAAGCGACCTCGCGAGAGCAAGCGGACCTCATAAAGTGCGTCGTAGTCCGGATTGGAGTCTGCAACTCGACTCCATGAAGTCGGAATCGCTAGTAATCGTAGATCAGAATGCTACGGTGAATACGTTCCCGGGCCTTGTACACACCGCCCGTCACACCATGGGAGTGGGTTGCAAAAGAAGTAGGTAGCTTAACCTTCGGGAGGGCGCTTACCACTTTGTGATTCATGACTGGGGTGAAGTCGTAACAAGGTAACCGTAGGGGAACCTGCGGTTGGATCACCTCCTTACCTTAAAGAACCTGCCTTTGTAGTGCTCACACAGATTGTCTGATGAAAAGTAAGCAGTAAAAATCTCTGCAGGCTTGTAGCTCAGGTGGTTAGAGCGCACCCCTGATAAGGGTGAGGTCGGTGGTTCAAGTCCACTCAGGCCTACCAAACTCCTTGTAATAAAGGATGAGCGGTACAGAGATTAGCATTTTGCGATGGGGTTATAGCTCAGCTGGGAGAGCGCCTGCCTTGCACGCAGGAGGTCTGCGGTTCGATCCCGCATAGCTCCACCATCCTTTACTGCGACAACACAAAAACTTCAGAGTGTACCTGCGAAGGTGCGCTGCGAAGTTTTGCTCTTTAAAAATCTGGATCAAGCTGAAAATTGAAACGACACACTGTGTCTGCTCTCCGTAATAAGAGCAGATGAAGGTGTGTTCGAGTCTCTCAAATTTTCGCAATCAGAAGTGAAACATCTTCGGGTTGTGAGGTTAAGCGACTAAGCGTACACGGTGGATGCCTAGGCAGTCAGAGGCGATGAAGGACGTGCTAATCTGCGATAAGCGTCGGTAAGGTGATATGAACCGTTATAGCCGACGATTTCCGAATGGGGAAACCCAGTGCAATCCGTTGCACTATCGTTAAGTGAATACATAGCTTAACGAAGCGAACCAGGGGAACTGAAACATCTAAGTACCCTGAGGAAAAGAAATCAACCGAGATTCCCCCAGTAGCGGCGAGCGAACGGGGAGCAGCCCAGAGTCTGAATCAGCATGTGTGTCAGTGGAAGCGTCTGGAAAGTCGCAGGGTACAGGGTGATACTCCCGTACACGAAGATGCATGTGCTGTGAACTCGAAGAGTAGGGCGGGACACGTGGTATCCTGTCTGAATATGGGGGGACCATCCTCCAAGGCTAAATACTCCTGACTGACCGATAGTGAACCAGTACCGTGAGGGAAAGGCGAAAAGAACCCCGGCGAGGGGAGTGAAAAAGAACCTGAAACCGTGTACGTACAAGCAGTGGGAGCCTACTTGTTAGGTGACTGCGTACCTTTTGTATAATGGGTCAGCGACTTATATTCTGTAGCAAGGTTAACCGTATAGGGGAGCCGAAGGGAAACCGAGTCTTAACTGGGCGTTAAGTTGCAGGGTATAGACCCGAAACCCGGTGATCTAGCCATGGGCAGGTTGAAGGTTGGGTAACACTAACTGGAGGACCGAACCGACTAATGTTGAAAAATTAGCGGATGACTTGTGGCTGGGGGTGAAAGGCCAATCAAACCGGGAGATAGCTGGTTCTCCCCGAAAGCTATTTAGGTAGCGCCTCGTGAATTCATCTCCGGGGGTAGAGCACTGTTTCGGCTAGGGGGCCATCCCGGCTTACCAACCCGATGCAAACTGCGAATACCGGAGAATGTTATCACGGGAGACACACGGCGGGTGCTAACGTCCGTCGTGAAGAGGGAAACAACCCAGACCGCCAGCTAAGGTCCCAAAGTCATGGTTAAGTGGGAAACGATGTGGGAAGGCACAGACAGCCAGGATGTTGGCTTAGAAGCAGCCATCATTTAAAGAAAGCGTAATAGCTCACTGGTCGAGTCGGCCTGCGCGGAAGATGTAACGGGGCTAAACCATGCACCGAAGCTGCGGCAGCGACACTATGTGTTGTTGGGTAGGGGAGCGTTCTGTAAGCCGTCGAAGGTGGACTGTGAGGTCTGCTGGAGGTATCAGAAGTGCGAATGCTGACATAAGTAACGATAAAGCGGGTGAAAAACCCGCTCGCCGGAAGACCAAGGGTTCCTGTCCAACGTTAATCGGGGCAGGGTGAGTCGACCCCTAAGGCGAGGCCGAAAGGCGTAGTCGATGGGAAACAGGTTAATATTCCTGTACTCGGTGTTACTGCGAAGGGGGGACGGAGAAGGCTATGTTGGCCGGGCGACGGTTGTCCCGGTTTAAGCATGTAGGCGGAGGTTCCAGGTAAATCCGGAACCTTATTCAACGCTGAGGTGTGATGACGAGGCACTACGGTGCTGAAGCAACAAATGCCCTGCTTCCAGGAAAAGCCTCTAAGCATCAGGTAACATCAAATCGTACCCCAAACCGACACAGGTGGTCAGGTAGAGAATACCAAGGCGCTTGAGAGAACTCGGGTGAAGGAACTAGGCAAAATGGTGCCGTAACTTCGGGAGAAGGCACGCTGATGGTAAGTGAAGCGACTTGCTCGTGGAGCTGAAATCAGTCGAAGATACCAGCTGGCTGCAACTGTTTATTAAAAACACAGCACTGTGCAAACACGAAAGTGGACGTATACGGTGTGACGCCTGCCCGGTGCCGGAAGGTTAATTGATGGGGTTAGCGGCAACGCGAAGCTCTTGATCGAAGCCCCGGTAAACGGCGGCCGTAACTATAACGGTCCTAAGGTAGCGAAATTCCTTGTCGGGTAAGTTCCGACCTGCACGAATGGCGTAATGATGGCCAGGCTGTCTCCACCCGAGACTCAGTGAAATTGAAATCGCTGTGAAGATGCAGTGTACCCGCGGCAAGACGGAAAGACCCCGTGAACCTTTACTATAGCTTGACACTGAACACTGGTCCTTGATGTGTAGGATAGGTGGGAGGCTTTGAAGCGTGGACGCCAGTCTGCGTGGAGCCAACCTTGAAATACCACCCTTTAATGGCTGGTGTTCTAACGTGGACCCGTAATCCGGGTTGCGGACAGTGTCTGGTGGGTAGTTTGACTGGGGCGGTCTCCTCCTAAAGAGTAACGGAGGAGCACGAAGGTTAGCTAATCCTGGTCGGACATCAGGAGGTTAGTGCAATGGCATAAGCTAGCTTGACTGCGAGAGTGACGGCTCGAGCAGGTGCGAAAGCAGGTCATAGTGATCCGGTGGTTCTGTATGGAAGGGCCATCGCTCAACGGATAAAAGGTACTCCGGGGATAACAGGCTGATACCGCCCAAGAGTTCATATCGACGGCGGTGTTTGGCACCTCGATGTCGGCTCATCACATCCTGGGGCTGAAGTAGGTCCCAAGGGTACGGCTGTTCGCCGTTTAAAGTGGTACGCGAGCTGGGTTTAGAACGTCGTGAGACAGTTCGGTCCCTATCTGCCGTGGGCGCTGGAGAATTGAGGGGGGCTGCTCCTAGTACGAGAGGACCGGAGTGGACGCATCACTGGTGTTCGGGTTGTCATGCCAATGGCACTGCCCGGTAGCTAAATGCGGAAAAGATAAGTGCTGAAAGCATCTAAGCACGAAACTTGCCCCGAGATGAGTTCTCCCTGACCCTTTAAGGGTCCTGAAGGAACGTTGAAGACGACGACGTTGATAGGTCGGGTGTGTAAGCGCAGCGATGCGTTGAGCTAACCGATACTAATGAACCGTGAGGCTTAACCTTACAACGCCGAAGCTGTTTCGGCGGACTTGAGAAGACGATTTTCAGCTGATACAGATTACTCATCACGCCTGAGGGCGGGGTGAACAACAGAATTTGCCTGGCGGCTGTAGCGCGGTGGTCCCACCTGACCCCATGCCGAACTCAGAAGTGAAACGCCGTAGCGCCGATGGTAGTGTGGGGTCTCCCCATGCGAGAGTAGGGAACTGCCAGGCATCAAATTACGTAGTGAACCGGGGCGTTAATCCGGTGGTTACAGAAGTATTCGGTGGAGCGGTAGTTCAGTCGGTTAGAATACCTGCCTGTCACGCAGGGGGTCGCGGGTTCGAGTCCCGTCCGTTCCGCCACCTATTGAAAGCCCTGAGCTAACGCTCAGGGCTTTTTTCTTACCTGTCGTTTGATTATTGTTATAAACGCAAAAATCCTCTGCTTAATACGCTCTTTTTTCACATCGCCTCAGCAGTAATAATCCTCTTTATTAATAAACATGATGAAGAAAAGAGGAATTCAATGACTATCCCTGCATTTGGTCTCGGCACTTTCCGCCTTAAAGACGACGTTGTCATCGCATCCGTTAAAACAGCCCTCGAACTGGGCTATCGCGCGGTTGATACCGCGCAGATCTATGATAACGAAGCTGCGGTCGGCCAGGCCATCGAAGAGAGCGCCGTACCGCGCGACGAACTTTTTATCACCACCAAAATCTGGATTGAGAACCTCAGCAAAGAGAAATTAATTCCAAGCCTGAAAGAGAGCCTGAAAAAGCTGCGCACCGATTATGTCGATCTGACTTTGATCCACTGGCCATCGCCAAACGACACCGTGTCAGTTGAAGAGTTTATGCAGGCGTTGCTGGAAGCTAAATCCCAGGGACTGACGCGTGAGATTGGGATTTCTAACTTCACTATCCCTTTGATGGAAAAGGCGATTACAGCTGTTGGCGCAGAAAATATCGCGACCAATCAGATCGAACTTTCCCCTTATCTGCAGAACCGTCAGGTAGTGGAGTGGGCGCAGCAGCACGACATTCATATCACCTCTTATATGACGCTGGCTTACGGCAAAGCGCTAAAAGATGAAACCATTCTGCGTATCGCTGCCAAACATAACGCCACTGCCGCGCAGGTTATCCTGGCGTGGGCGATGGGGGAGGGGTATGCGGTGATCCCTTCTTCAACCAAACGTGAAAACCTGGCGAGCAACCTGCTGGCACAGGATCTGACGCTGGATCAGGACGATAAAAAAGCGATCGCGGCACTGGATTGCAACGATCGCCTGGTGAGCCCGGAAGGGCTGGCGCCGAACTGGGATTAATTTAACCCTCCCTCTGTACCCAAAACCCTCTTACAGCTCCTTCGGGAGCTGTTTTACATGCTCGCTCAGAAAGTCGATAAAGGCCCTGATCCGGGTGCTCACCGCTCTGTCGCTGTAATAGACCGCGCTGAAGGGCATCTCAACCGGCAGGCGCTTATCCGCCATCAGCTCCACCAACTCCCCCCTGGCAATCTCTTTATCAATCATATAATCCGAAAGACAGGCAATCCCGTTCCCTTCAAGGCATAACTGCTTGAGCGTCTCGCCGCTGTTCGAGGATAACCCGCTCACCACTTCATGAAGCTGGCCATCCCGACAGGCAAGGGGCCAGGTATTAAGGGATACCGGCTCCGTAAAGCCAAGGCACAGATGCTGTTTGAGCTCCTCAATTGTCTCAGGCTTGCCGAAACGGGCAATATAGTCCGGAGAGGCGATGATTTTGCGATAACTGGTGAACAGCGGGCGTGCCCGCAGACTGGAGTCGGTCAGCGTCCCGGCGCGGATCGCCACATCCACCTTGCGCTCAATCAGGTTGATAAAGGTTTCTGACGAGACCAGAGACAGCGACATTTCCGGATAACGCTCGCGGAAAGGTTTAATTAAAGGCATCAGGAAATGGAGCACCACGGGGGTGGCGGCGTCGATACGCAACAGGCCGCGCGGCGTGCTCCGGGTTTCCATAATCTCTGTTTCTGCCGCCGCCATCTCCTGCAGGATAGACTGCACGCGACGGAAATAACGTTCGCCTTCTTCTGTCAGGCTTAGCTGCCGGGTCGTCCGGTTCAGAAGGCTGACGCCCAGCTTCATCTCCAGCTTTTTTACCGATCGGCTGACGGCTGAATTGGCCTGACCGAGCTGTTCGGCGGCGCGGCTAAAGCTGCCGCTCTCAACGACGGCGACAAAGATCGCCAGTTCCTCAGAGGTTGCTTTCATTGTTGCTTAATCCGCAAAATTGTATTGATACTTTGAGCATTTTTGTTATTTAAACACTGGCGCATACTCCGTGTCATCTTAATCCTGATGAGACGGAGTTTTATATGCCTCTGGCGCTACTTGCCCTGACGATCAGTGCCTTTGCAATCGGCACTACCGAATTTGTTATTGTAGGTCTGGTTCCAACCATTGCTGACCAGCTTGCCATATCCCTGCCTTCTGCAGGTCTGCTGGTTTCCATCTATGCCCTGGGCGTGGCGATCGGCGCGCCGGTGCTGACTGCCCTTACAGGCCGTCTGCCGCGTAAACAACTGCTGATGGCGTTGATGGTGCTTTTCACCGCCGGCAATATTCTTGCCTGGCAGGCACCTGATTACACCACCCTGGTGATTGCCCGTCTGCTGACCGGCCTTGCCCATGGGGTCTTCTTCTCCATCGGCTCGACCATCGCGACAAGCCTGGTGCCTAAAGAGAAAGCAGCCTCTGCCATTGCCATCATGTTTGGTGGTTTAACCGTGGCGCTGGTTACCGGTGTCCCGTTGGGCACCTTTATCGGACAGCATTTTGGCTGGCGTGAAACGTTTCTTGCGGTCTCGCTGCTGGGGGTGATCGCTTTGATCAGCAGTCTGATACTGATCCCGTCGAACATTCCGGGTCGTGCGGCAGCAACGTTACGCGATCAGGTGAAGGTGCTGACCCATCCTCGCCTGCTGATGATCTACGCCATTACGGCGCTGGGTTACGGCGGCGTGTTTACCGCCTTTACCTTCCTGGCACCCATGATGCAGGATCTGGCCGGATTCTCACCAAGCGCAGTCAGTTGGATCCTGCTCGGCTATGGGGTGTCGGTGGCGATCGGCAACATCTGGGGCGGCAAGCTGGCAGATAAGCACGGCGCCGTTCCGGCACTGAAAATTATCTTTGCCGCACTGGTTGTCTTGCTGCTGGTCTTCCAGTTTACCGCCTCGATGCAATATGCCGCGCTGGCGACGGTACTGGTGATGGGGATCTTCGCCTTCGGTAACGTACCGGGCCTGCAGGTCTACGTGGTACAGAAAGCCGAGCTCTATACCCCTAATGCCGTAGATGTTGCCTCTGGTTTGAACATCGCTGCTTTCAACGTGGGCATTGCGCTGGGGTCTATTATTGGCGGGCAGACCGTAGAGCACTTTGGTCTGGCACAAACGCCATGGATTGGGGCGGTAATTGTACTCGCAGCATTTATGCTGATTGGCCTGAGCGGTCGCCTGGATAAGACCCCTCGTGTTGTGCTGGAATAAGTTGGTGTAAGCACTTGCTAACAAAACCAAACAGCGGTTTATCAGTAATTGCGTTGAAAGTGTGAGCTTAAAACCCTATAACATTAGAACCCGCTCCTGTTTCTGGACGGGTTCTGTCTATAGAGGTCGTTTCACATCGTGCGAAAAAATACCTATGCCATGCGTTATGTTGCCGGACAACCTGCGGAGAGAATTTTGCCTCCGGGGTCGTTTGCGAGCATTGGCCAGGCGTTGCCCGCGGGCGCACCTTTAAGCAGTGATGAAAAAATCCGGGTGCTGGTGTGGAATATCTTCAAACAGCAGCGCGCCGAATGGTTATCCGTTCTGCAAAACTTTGGTAAAGATGCGCACCTGGTGCTGTTGCAGGAGGCGCAAACCACACCAGAGCTGGTCAGGTTTGCGACCACTAACTATCTTGCGGCTGACCAGGTACCGGCATTTGTCCTGCCTCAGCATCCGTCAGGCGTGATGACACTCTCTGCCGCCCACCCTGTTTATTGCTGCCCGCTGCGGGAACGAGAACCGCTCCTGCGCCTGGCAAAATCTGCCCTGGTCACCGTCTACCCACTGCCGGATACCCGTCTGCTGATGGTGGTGAATATCCATGCGGTCAATTTCAGCCTCGGCGTTGATGTCTACAGCAAACAGTTGCTGCCCATCGGGGATCAGATCGCGCATCACAGCGGTCCGGTGGTAATGGCCGGTGATTTCAATGCCTGGAGCCGCCCGCGGATGAATGCGCTTTATCGCTTCGCGCGTGAGATGTCGCTGCGCGAAGTGCGCTTTACTGATGACCAACGTCGCAAGGCGTTTGGTCGCCCGCTCGATTTTGTCTTCTATCGTGGTCTGAACGTCAGTGAAGCTTCAGTGCTGGTGACGCGCGCATCCGATCACAATCCGCTACTCGTCGAATTCAGTCCCGGCAAGCCTGAGAGATAGAGGTATGTCAGGTCTGCCGTGGGGCAGGCCTGTGCGGGTGCTGCCCTTTATTTTTCATTAACCAAAGGACAGCAAAAAATGACAACACAGTCCCATCATGACAACGTAGAAAAACAGTTTGGCTCCCAGGCGAAGGCCTATCTCACCAGCACGGTTCACGCGTCCGGGCGCGATCTGCAGCGCCTGGCTGAGCGTCTGGCTGGCTTTCCCGATGCCAGCGTGCTGGATTTAGGCTGCGGAGCGGGCCATGCCAGCTTTGTGGCGGCACAGCAGGTCGCTCATGTGACGGCATATGACTTATCCAGCCAGATGCTGGAGGTGGTCACTGCGGCTGCCAGTGAGAAGGGGCTGGGGAATATTGCGACCCGCCAGGGTTATGCCGAATCCTTACCCTTCACCGACCACTCTTTTGATATCGTCATCAGCCGCTACTCGGCGCACCACTGGCATGATGTCGGCCAGGCGTTACGCGAAGTTAAGCGGGTGCTGAAACCGGGCGGTGTGGTCATCATCATGGATATCATGTCGCCCGGCCATCCTGTTCGGGATATCTGGTTGCAGACGGTTGAAGCCCTGCGTGATACCTCCCATGTCCGTAATTACTCCAGCGGCGAATGGTTATCGATGTTCACTGACGCCGGGCTGATTACGCGGGCGTTGCAGACCGACAGGCTGACCCTGGAGTTCTCTTCATGGATTGCCCGTATGCGCACGCCAGAGGCATTGAGCCAGGCAATTCGTCTCTATCAGGATAGCGCTTCCGCGGAGGTAAAAGCCTATTTTGAGCTGCAGGAGGAGGGCTCATTCACCAGCGATACGCTCTTCGCTGAAGCCCGGAAAGCGGGATAAAACAAAAAAGGCACCGGGGGAATCGGTGCCTTTTTTACATCAGGTCTCTGAAATCAGGAATCCGGTGTCGCGTTGTTTTTCACAAACAACGTTATCCGATCGCCAGGCTGCAGATTGTCAGTATCGCTGTTCCAGCGCATCACATCTTTGATGTTCACGCCGTGACGCTTCGCAATACTGGAGAGCGAATCGCCTTTTTGCACGCGATAGGTAATGCTATCGCTGTTATTGGCGAGACGCTGCGCGCTGGTACCCGCGCCAATCGTCAGGTTCTGACCCACTTTCAGGCTGGAGCCGCGCAGCTTGTTCCACTGCTGCAGATCGTTGGTGCTCACGCCAAGACGTGATGCAATACCTGAAAGCGTATCGCCTGTACGTACCTGATAGCTACGGCTGTTAACCGGTGAATTATCCGCGATCAGCGTAGACTGAACCGCAGCAATTTCACCCGCCGCCAGCGATACCCGTAACTGTTCAGCGTGTTTCTGCGGCACCAGAACGTACTTCGGCCCGCTGTTACCCAACGTAGAGCCCTTTACACCTGCGTTAAAGGCTTTCAGTTTGGTGACCGAGATACCTGCCATATCCGCAACCTGTCTCAGTTCAACAGGATTGTTGATACGCACTCTCGCCAGCGCGCGACTCTCGTCCGAGGTCGGCAGCTTCACGCCGTACTGTTGGCTGTTTTTGAAAATTTCACTCAAAGCCAGCATTTTTGGTACGTATAATTTGGTTTCCCGTGGCAGTGGAAGCGACCAAAAGTCGGTAGGTTTACCCCGTGCTTTATTCGCTTTCATTGCCTTCAGTACACGACCCTCACCGCTGTTATACGCAGCGACAGTCAGCAGCCAGTCACCGTCGAACATCTTGTTCAGACGTTGCATCATGTCGAGTGCTGCAGTCGTCGAAGCGACCACATCACGACGCGCATCGTAGTTGCGGGTCTGTTTTAAACCATAATTTCGCCCTGTGCTCGGAATGATCTGCCAAAGACCTGCGGCCTTGGCGCCAGACGTTGCATGTGGGTCAAAAGCGCTCTCCACTATGGGTAGTAGTACCAGTTCCATAGGCATGTTACGTTTCTTAACTTGCCCTGCTATCCAGTACATATACGGCTCTGCCCGTAAAGTTACATCGTGGAGATAGCTCTTATTGCTTAAATACTTCTGTTTCTGTTCGCGAATCCGGCTGTTTTCCGGAATTCCCATCTTTAGCTCGTCGCCAATAGAGACCCACAAGTCTTGATCCTGTGCGAAAGACGTCCCATCGTCTGCCCATCGCGATTGACTTGTAAACTTCCCTGCTTCCCCTTGACCAGCTGCAGAAAGGCTCTGTGCGTGCTGTTGTACGTTGCCAGTGTTCTGAGACGCCTGGCAACCCACAAGCAGGACAGAGGCGAGTAATATCGCTTTTGCCTTCATGTGTGTGTCAATAGTTGCTTAAAAGACGAGCGATGATAACGACGAATATTTGAAAAGGCAACACACAATTATGAGAAGTTATCTTTCTTAGCCCTTAACCATGCGAAAATCTCTTCAGGTTGTTGCATATTTGTTTCTTCATTAATTTTATTAATTAAATCAACGTCATCAGTTCTGAGAAATAAATTAATTTTACGTTCATTTTTCAGAATTCCGGGGAGTGTTTTTTGTTTTTTTGCACGTAACTCATTAACTTTGCGGTAATAATCCTGAATCGCCGTATCCTCGGGCAAAACGTGCATTGCAAACTTCATATTCGCTAAAGTGTATTCATGCGCGCAACAAATGAGAGTGTCGGCGGGAAGGACGTTAATTTTCTGGAAGGACTGGTACATCTGGGCTGGCGTGCCTTCAAACAGTCTTCCGCAGCCGCCGGAAAACATGGTATCGCCACAAAAAAGATAAGGAAAACTGAAGTACGAGATATGTCCTAAAGTGTGACCCGGTGTGGCAATTACGGAAAACTCCGACGCAAGAATGAGGATCTTTTCTCCATCTTCGACTACGCGGGTAGCGCCTTTATCTTGTGTCTCAGCGGGGCCATAGACCACAAGATGCGGAAATTTTGCACAGATTGCTGCCACGCCGCCCACGTGGTCATGGTGATGATGGGTCAGAAGAATCGCTTCCGGCTGCCACTGGTTTTGCTCAATGGCCTTCAGCACCGGCTCTGCTTCGCCAGGATCGACGATGATGCAGCGACCTTCATCATTGGTTAAAACCCAGATGTAATTGTCCTGAAAAGCAGGAATACTGATAAGATTCATACATTACCTCTCATAGCGTGGCGGGTGTTTTGATGAAACCGGCAAGGATACCTCAGATTGTCTCAGCACCAGCACATTGGGCGGAATTGCCCTGGGGCGAATATTATCGCGAAGCGCTTGAGCAGCAGCTTAAGCCCTGGTTTGCGAAAATGTATGGTTTTCACCTGCTTAAGATTGGCAATCTGAGCGCGGAAATCAACACCGAAAGTTGCGGGATCTCACATCAGGTTAATGTTTCGCTGGGGGGCGAGCCCGTTCAGGTGAAGGCGGACCCGTTACATTTGCCGTTTGCTGAAAAATCTGTGGATGCCTGCCTGCTGGCGCATTCGTTGCCTTGGTGCGAGGATCCACACCGTTTGCTGCGGGAAGCTGATCGGGTGCTGATTGATGATGGCTGGCTGGTGATCAGCGGGTTTAACCCGATGAGTCTGATGGGACTGCGTAAGCTGGTGCCGGTTCTGCGCCACACCCCGCCGTACAACAGCCGGATGTTCACCCTGATGCGTCAGCTCGACTGGCTGTCGCTGCTCAACTTTGAGGTGATGCACCATAGCGGTTTTCAGGTTTTACCCTGGACGCGGCAGGGCGGGAAGATGCTCAGCACCCATTTCCCGGCACTGGGCTGTATGCAGCTGATTGTGGCGCGCAAGCGCACCATCCCTCTGACGCTTAACCCCATGAAACAGAGCAAAGCGAAAACGCCGCTGCGTGCCGCCGTGGGTGCGACACGACAATACCGTAAGCCCTGATCAGGCTTCCGGTTTATACCCTACATCGTCATGCTGCGGATTCATCGCCGCTGCGCGGGCCAGTTCGTCACAGCGTTCGTTTTCAGGATGCCCGGCGTGGCCTTTCACCCACTCCCACTGGATTTTATGCTGGCTGAGTGCCGCATCCAGACGCTGCCAGAGATCAACATTCTTCACCGGTTTTTTGTCGGCCGTTTTCCAGCCCCGTTTTTTCCAGTTATGGATCCACTGCGTGATCCCCTGGCGCACATACTGGCTGTCGGTGCTCAGCACGATATCGCAGTGCTCTTTTAGCGCCTCGAGGGCCACAATCGCCGCCATCAACTCCATACGGTTGTTGGTGGTCAGGCGATAGCCTTCATTAAAGGTTTTTTCGTGTTCGCGATAACGCAAAATTGCACCGTAGCCCCCCGGTCCCGGGTTGCCGAGGCACGATCCGTCGGTGTAAATCTCTACCTGTTTACGCATCCTGGCAGACATCCTGTAATCAAAACGGTAAGTCTGACATAAATGGTCGCCATCAGCACTGCAAAATAGAGTCGATGCGAATTAGCCTTTGAAGGCCTTGCCAGGTTGTTTACAATGTCGCCGTTGAACAGAGCAGGTTTTCAGAATGAGTATTGCAGACACACATAATGCCGACAGGATCATCGTCCTCGATACCGAAACCACCGGTATGAACCAGATCGGTGCTCACTATGAAGGGCACAAGATTATCGAGATCGGTGCGGTAGAGGTGATCAACCGCCGTCTTACCGGCAATAACTTTCACGTTTACCTGAAGCCAGACCGGCTGGTGGACCCGGAAGCCTTTGGCGTTCACGGTATTGCAGATGAATTCTTGCTGGATAAACCCACCTTTGCCGACGTCGCCGATGAGTTCATCGACTACATCAAAGGCGGCGAGTTGGTCATTCATAACGCCTCGTTTGATATCGGCTTTATGGACTATGAATTCAGCAAGCTCAACCGCGGCCTGCCGAAGACCGATACCTTCTGTAAAGTCACCGACAGTCTGGCGATGGCGAGGAGGATGTTCCCCGGCAAGCGTAATAGCCTCGATGCGTTGTGCTCGCGCTATGAAATAGATAACAGCAAACGAACGCTGCATGGGGCATTACTCGATGCCCAAATCCTGGCCGATGTCTATCTGATCATGACGGGGGGCCAGACAGCGCTGGCCTTCAACGCCGAAAATGATTCCCAGCAGCAGTCCGGAGAGAACGAAATTCAGCGCATTGTTCGTCAGGCCAGCGCATTGCGCGTCATTCTTGCCAGCGATCAAGAGTTACTGGAACATGAATCACGCCTGGATCTGGTGCAGAAGAAGGGCGGTAGCTGCCTCTGGCGCGGTTAATTGCGACAGAAATGCTGGTAAAATAACCGTTTGGATCGTTTTTGCAGCAAACGATTCAAAAGCAGAGAAAAAGCATTGACGGGATCGGAGGCAAACCGTAATATCTGCCTCGTTCCCAAGGGAACACAGCGGAGCGGTAGTTCAGTCGGTTAGAATACCTGCCTGTCACGCAGGGGGTCGCGGGTTCGAGTCCCGTCCGTTCCGCCACTATTCAGAAGGCCTGAATCAGCAATGATTCAGGCCTTTCTCGTTTTATTGCGCTGCAGATTTGGCCGGGCAACACGCTTTGATGCTACCCGGCAGATGTTTAGTTAATGCTAAACGGATCCGCATCCTGCCATGCAGGAAACTTCTCCCGATAGTCTCTCAATGCCGTCAAGGACAGCTCGGCGTCAATGCGTGTGGCATGATGCGGCTCTGCGGTGGCGATTATCTCCCCCTGCGGGTTTATCACCCGGCTGTCGCCGCGATAGTGATGCCCATTGCCGTCAGTACCCACCCGGTTGCAGCCCGCGACATAGGCCTGGTTCTCGATTGCCCGTGCGGTCAGCAGCGCCTGCCAGTGCAGCGAGCGCGGGGCAGGCCAGTTAGCGACATACAACGCCAGGTCATAATCGTTACGGTTACGCGACCATACCGGGAAGCGCAGGTCGTAACAGACTAACGGCAGAATGCGCCAGCCGCGCCACTCAAACACCAGCCGCTCATTACCCGCTTCATAATGCTGGTGCTCATCCGCCATGCGGAACAGGTGGCGCTTATCGTAGAAATGCACCTTGCCCTCGGGCTCAACCAGCAGAAAACGGTTAACCGGCCCACGTTCGGTCTGCAACGCGGCGCTCCCGGCGATTAATGCCTGAGTTTGCTGCGCCCTGGCCTGCATCCAGGCCACTACATCCTCTTGCGGCAGGGACTGTTTTGCCGCTTCCATGGCAAACCCGGTGGTGAACATTTCAGGCAGGATAATGATGTCGCGTCCGGCGATCCCCTCCAGCTGACGATCAAAATGACGCAGGTTGGCGGGGCCATCCATCCACACCAGCGGTTGTTGCAAAAGCGTAATCTTCAAACCAGGCACAGTAAGACTCCTCGAAGAACCACATTTTGACACTGTAGCACGACAATCAGAGAAACGGGCGGCAATAAAAAACCCCGCACCAGGCGGGGTTGTTTAGCACTGCAATGGGTTATGCGGCTTCCGGTTTACGCACGATCTCTGTCAGCTTTACCGGCTGTGTTGCCAGCTCATCGGCGTCGAAATCATCGACGTTAATACTGCGCAGACGGCTCTCTTCCGCTTTGATCAGCAGGGCAGCGTCGTCCTGACTGATGATGCCCCCGGCGAGGGCCTGTTTCGCCAGCTCATCCAGGCGGGTGAATGGCAGGTTTTTACCGAGCTGTTTGCAGATCTTCTGATGAATCGGATCGGCAGCCATCACATCCAGCAGCGCCTCTTCCAGCAGACCCACCGGGTTATGCTCGCTCGGGGTCAGATACTGACCGCGGCCGATACGGGAGCGGGTTGCGCTCGGCACCTGCAGGATCTTCGCCACTTTATGATCCAGCTTATCGGACGGCGCCAGATAGTGACGACCGGTCGGGAAGATGACCACGCGCAGGGCACCGGCGACAATGCGGTTCGGGAAGTTCACCAGCAGATCGTCAATAGCCTGTTCAGCCTGATACAGCGCATCCTGCACGCCCCAGTGCACCAGCGGCAGATCCGCTTCATGACGGCCTTCATCGTCGTAGCGTTTCAGTACCGCAGAGGCGAGGAAGATCTGGCTCAGCACATCACCCAGACGGGCGGAGATACGTTCCCGGCGCTTCAGACTGCCGCCCAGCACCGCCATCGACACGTCGGAGAGCAGCGCAAGGTTGGCACTCAGACGGTTCAGATGCTGGTAGTAACGACGGGTGGCATCGCCGGTTGGCGTGGCGCTGGTCAGGCCGCGGGTCAGACCCAGCCAGAAGCTGCGCATTTGGTTGCTGCCGACGTGGCCGATGTGTTTAAACAGCAGCTTGTCGAAAGCATCCACGTCATTGTTCTGTGCGGCCGCCATCTCTTCCAGTACGTATGGATGGCAGCGGATTGCGCCCTGACCGAAGATCATCATGCTGCGGGTCAGGATGTTGGCCCCTTCCACGGTAATAGCAATAGGTGCGCCCTGATAGCCGCGTGCCAGGAAGTTACCTTCGCCGAGCATAATGCCTTTCCCGCCAGCGATATCCATCGCGTCAATGATCGACTGCTGTGCACGGTGGGTACAGTGATACTTCACGATGGCGGACAGCACGGCCGGTTTTTCACCCAGCATAATGCCGTAGGTAATTAAGGAGGCGGCTGCATCCATTACGTAGGCGTTGCCTGCGATACGCGCCAGCGGCTCCTCAATCCCTTCCATTTTACCGATAGAGACTTTGAACTGACGGCGGATGTGAGCGTAAGCACCAATCCCCATCGCCACCGATTTCAGACCGCCGGTTGAGTTCGACGGCAGGGTAATGCCGCGGCCAACTGACAGACATTCCACCAGCATACGCCAGCCCTGACCGGCCATTTTCGGGCCGCCGATGATGTAATCAATTGGGACAAAGATATCCTGACCGCGGGTCGGACCGTTCTGGAACGGCACGTTCAGCGGGAAGTGACGACGACCAATTTCCACGCCTGGGGTAGAGGTAGGGATCAGCGCACAGGTAATGCCCAGATCCTCTTCACCGCCTAACAGCTTATTCGGGTCGGAGAGTTTAAAGGCCAGCCCCAGCACGGTGGCGATTGGCGCCAGCGTAATGTAGCGTTTGTTCCAGGTCAGGCGCATACCCAGCACCTGTTCACCCTGCCAGTCGCCCATGCAGACCACACCGGTATCCGGGATGGCACCGGCATCGGAACCCGCTTCCGGGCTGGTCAGTGCGAAGCATGGGATTTCCAGACCGCGTGCCAGACGCGGCAGGTAGTGATCTTTCTGCTCTTCAGTACCGTAATGTTGCAGCAGTTCTCCCGGGCCTAAGGAGTTAGGCACGCCGACGGTGATCGCCAGGATCCCGGAGACGCCGGACAGTTTTTGCAGCACGCGAGCCTGAGCGTAAGCAGAGAACTCCAGCCCGCCGTACTCTTTCTTGATGATCATCGCGAAGAAGCGATGCTCTTTTAAAAATGCCCACAGTTCCGGTGGCAGATCGGCCATCTCATGGGTGATCTGGAAGTCGTTCGCCATCCGGCAGGCTTCTTCAACCGGACCATCAATGAACGCCTGCTCTTCCGCAGTAAGGCGCGGCTGCGGGTAGTTGTGCAGCTTTTTCCAGTCAGGATTGCCCTGGAACAGATCGCCTTCCCACCAGGTGGTGCCCGCATCGATAGCTTCTTTTTCGGTACGCGACATCGGCGGCATGACTTTGCGGAAGCCACGGAATACCGGAGCGGAAATCATCGACTTACGCATGGAAGGGATGTTGAACGGCACCAGCATGATCGCCACCGGCACCAGCACCCAGATATTCCAGATGCCAGCGACGCCGAGCGCAGCGGTCCAGGCCAGTAAGATGAGGCTGCTCAAAAGCAAGCTGACCCGGTGATAGAACAACACCCCGATCAGCATAACGGATAAAAGAATACTTAAAATCATCATAAAGAAATGCTCCCTGTCTTGTAGGAGGTCTGACCACTTGTGATGATATGGTTGTAGTGGATGTTATTTCTTTTAGCAATGCATTCACAAAATAATTACAACCTGGTTCACATTGTTCATGTTTTACGCGGCACAAATAAGCAAAACGCCCGCCGATTCATGCGGCTTTAGCTTCTCGCTTTTACCGCTATCCGGTAAACTTGCTCTGTTATTTCATCAATACTGAAGGATTATCCTCATGTACCAGGATCTTATTCGTAACGAACTGAACGAAGCGGCGGAAACGCTGGCTAACTTTCTGAAAGATGAAGCCAATATTCACGCTATTCAGCGCGCGGCGGTCCTGCTGGCCGACAGCTTCAAAGAGGGCGGTAAAGTGCTCTCCTGCGGCAATGGCGGTTCACATTGTGATGCCATGCACTTTGCCGAGGAGCTGACCGGTCGTTATCGTGAAAACCGTCCGGGCTATCCGGCGATCGCCATCTCTGACGTCAGCCATATCTCCTGCGTGGGCAACGACTTCGGTTACGATCACATCTTCTCCCGCTATGTTGAAGCGGTGGGTCGTGAAGGAGATGTCCTGCTGGGGATTTCCACCTCCGGCAACTCCGGTAATGTGATCAAAGCGATTGAAGCGGCACGCGAGAAGGGGATGAAAGTCATTACCCTGACCGGTAAAGACGGCGGAAAAATGGCGGGTACGGCGGATATCGAAATTCGCGTGCCTCACTTCGGTTACGCTGACCGTATTCAGGAAATTCACATCAAAGTGATCCATATCCTGATTCAGTTAATCGAAAAAGAGATGGTTAAGTAAGACTTCGCTGGGGGCATATCGCCCCCGCAGTTGTGGAGGTGATGTATGTGCGAACTGCTCGGGATGAGCGCCAATGTGCCGACCGATATCTGCTTCAGTTTTACCGGGCTGGTGCAGCGCGGTGGAGGAACCGGGCCGCATAAAGACGGCTGGGGTATCACCTTCTACGAAGGGAAAGGCTGTCGCACGTTCAAGGATCCACAACCCAGCTTTAACTCCCCGATTGCCAGACTGGTGCAGGATTATCCGATTAAATCCCGCTCGGTGGTGGCCCATATTCGCCAGGCCAACCGCGGCGAAGTCGCGCTGGAAAATACCCATCCGTTTACCCGCGAGCTGTGGGGTCGCAACTGGACCTACGCCCATAACGGCCAGCTGAGCGGCTATAAGTCACTGGAGACCGGCAACTTCCGTCCGGTGGGGGAAACCGACAGTGAAAAAGCCTTCTGCTGGCTGCTGCATAAGCTGACCGAGCGCTATCCACGCACCCCGAGCAACATGACCGCAGTGTTTAAATACATTGCGTCGCTGGCGTCCGAGCTACGTGAGAAGGGCGTGTTTAACATGCTATTGTCTGACGGGCGCTACGTGATGGCGTTCTGCTCCACGAATCTGTTCTGGATCACCCGCCGGGCGCCGTTTGGCGTGGCAAAGCTGCTGGATCAGGATGTGGAAATTGACTTTCAGAAAGAGACCACACCGAACGATGTGGTCACTGTGATTGCAACGCAGCCGCTGACGGGCAACGAAGCCTGGCAAAAAATTATGCCAGGCGAGTGGATCTTATTTTGTCTCGGGGAGCGTGTAGTTTGACGCCAGCTGTGGCTGGACGACTTCGTGGCTCAGCGGCTTGCTGACCACGTAACGTCCATCCACCACCGAAACTGTCGGCGGCTTACGGGTCTGCTGGAAGTAGTCATAACCCGGTTTCAGCTGTTTCCAGAACTCCGCGTAGTAGGACGTTTTGTGACGCGCCATATTGGCATCGGTCATCCGGAACGGATAGATGCTCACCTGCACGGCAGACTGGCCAAACACCAGCGCACCGGTCACAAACTGGAAGATCTCATCAATCCCGCTGTCGGTCATGGCGTAGCAGCCAACGGAAACACATGCCCCGTGGATCATCAGGTATTTACCATCATAGCCATGCGCACGGTCATAGGCATTCGGAAAGCCGATGTTGATGGCTTTATAGAAGCGGCTGTCGGGTTTTAGCTGGTTACGCTGAACGCTGTAGAACCCCTCCGGGCTTTTAAAATCGCCCTGACGCTGTTTCGGGCCAAGGCCGCCGGAGTAGTTACAGATTTTATAGCTGTCGAGCAGCTGATACGTCTCACCCATCTTCACAAACAGGTCTAACGTACGCTCTTCCTTGAAGATCTGGATATAGACCGGAGAGCCCATCAACTGCTGCTTGTATTCTTTGCTCACTGGCGTCGTGGAGCTGTTGCTGCTGAGCAGCCCGGCAAACGAAACGCACGGAATAAGAAGCATCGCAATGAACAATGCGATTTTACGCATACTACATGTTCCTTGATAAAACATAACCAACTTGCCAGGACGGCAAAAGAGAGCCGAAATCAGATTTGTCTGTATCGGGCGTGCTCACATTAGCACCACTGCATTTTTTCGCAAGCGCCAGCTCGACGGTTTACAAAATAGTTTTCCCTTATAACCTGGATCGGTCGCGCTGGCATTGAGAACTTTGCGTAATCGGTCGCATTTTAGCGCCTGCCGCTGCGTTATCTCTGCCTCCTGATAGGTGAAAATGGTACACTGCGCCCGTCTTATGACCGAAGGGTAAGAAAGGGCGCTTTTTCAGGATCATCCGCGATCCTGATGTTCACACAGGCGAGTTCTCGCCGCCTTCCTTATCCTGTGCAACGACTTCTGACTCGTCCGCCCCTCTGGGGAGAACGGTTATTCATGGATATCAACTAACACTATGATCAGAATAAGAAAAGGACTTGATTTGCCGATTTCCGGCATTCCCGTACAGCAGATTTCGCCCTGTGCGGCTCCCCGCCATGTAGCGATCCTCGGGGACGACTACCTGGGGATGCGTCCCACCATGCTGGTGCAGGAGGGCGACAGCGTCATGAAGGGCCAGGCGCTATTCGAGGATAAAAAAAATCCCGGCGTCCTCTTCACCGCACCCGCCAGCGGAACGGTAGTGGCCATTCATCGTGGCGAGCGTCGGGTACTGCAATCGGTGGTGATCCGGCTGGAGGGCGATCGGCAGCGCGAGTTTACCCGTCACGATACTGCTGACCTGCCCACGCTTTCACGCCAGTCGGTGCAGGCGCAACTACTGGAATCAGGGCTGTGGACGGCGCTGCGTACCCGTCCATTCAGCAAAACCCCGGTGCCTGGCACCGTGCCTGCCGCCATTTTCGTCACCGCCATCGACACCAATCCGCTCAGCGCCGACCCGCAGCCGATTATCCTGGCCCAGCGTCAGGCATTTGATGCCGGACTGACCCTCCTGACGCGCCTGACGGACGGCAAAGTACATGTCTGCCAGGCGGGCGGCGGCAAGCTGGGCGGGCACCCGCAAGGGAAGGTGACGTTCAACGCCTTCGCCGGGCCGCATCCGGCAGGCTTGCCAGGGACGCATATCCATTTCCTGGAAGCCGTCAGCCTGACCAAACAGGTCTGGCATCTCAACTACCAGGAGGTGATCGCCATCGGCAAGCTGTTCACCACCGGCGAGCTTTGTACCGAGCGGGTTATCGCCCTCGGCGGCCCGCAGATGCGCAACCCACGTCTGGTGCGCACCTGCCTGGGGGCAGATCTTAATGACCTGCTGGCGGACGAAACCCTGGACGGCGAAAACCGTCATATTTCGGGTTCAGTCCTGAGCGGCAGGCATGCCACAGGCACCCACGCGTATCTCGGGCGCTTTCATCTACAGGTCAGCGTGGTGAAAGAGGGGCGCGAGAAAGAGCTGTTCGGCTGGGTGATGCCCGGCAGAGAGAAGTTCTCCGTCACCCGCACCACGCTCGGCCACTTCCTGCGCAACAAGCTGTTCAACTTCTCCACCGATACCAACGGCGGTGAGCGGGCGATGGTGCCCATCGGCAACTACGAGCGCGTAATGCCGCTCGACATCCTGCCGACCCTGCTGCTGCGCGATCTGCTGGCGGGGGATACCGACAGTGCCCAGGCGCTGGGCTGCCTCGAGCTGGATGAAGAAGATCTGGCCCTGTGCACCTACGTTTGCCCCGGTAAATACGAATACGGACCCGTATTGCGCGAGGTATTAACCCGCATTGAGCAGGAAGGATAACTGATGGGCCTGAAACATCTCATTGAGAAGCTGGAGCCGCACTTTACCCACGGCGGCAAGCTGGAAAAGTACTACCCGCTGTTTGAAGCGACCGCGACGCTGTTCTATACGCCTGGCCAGGTCACCAAAGGGGCCGCGCACGTGCGTGATGCCATCGACCTCAAGCGCATGATGATCCTCGTCTGGTTCGCGGTGTTCCCGGCGATGTTCTGGGGCATGTACAACGTCGGCCTGCAGACTATCCCGGCGCTGACGCATCTTTATGATGCCCAGCAGCTGCCGCAGATTATCGCGGGGGACTGGCACTACCGGGTGGCGCAGATGCTGGGGGTCAGCTTTACCCCTGATGCCGGTTGGATCAGTATGATGACCCTGGGGGCGGTCTATTTCCTGCCCATCTACCTGACGGTCTTCCTGGTCGGCGGCTTCTGGGAAGTGCTGTTCGCGATTATCCGTAAGCACGAGATCAACGAAGGCTTCTTTGTCACCTCCATTCTGTTTGCCCTGATTGTCCCACCGACGCTGCCGCTGTGGCAGGCGGCGATGGGCATCAGCTTTGGCGTGGTGATGGCGAAGGAGATCTTCGGCGGTACCGGGCGTAACTTCCTCAACCCGGCCCTTGCCGGACGTGCGTTCCTGTTCTTTGCCTATCCGGCGCAAATCTCCGGCGATCTGGTCTGGACGGCGGCGGATGGTTTCTCCGGTGCGACGCCGTTATCGCAGTGGGCCGCCCACGGCGGCGAGGCGCTGGTCAACAACGCCACCGGGCAGCCGGTCAGCTGGTTCGATGCCTTTATCGGCACCATTCCGGGCTCGATAGGCGAAGTCTCCACGCTGATGATCCTGATTGGTGGTGCCATCATTCTGTTTGGCCGCGTCGCCTCCTGGCGCATCGTGGCTGGCGTCATGCTCGGCATGATCCTCACCGCAACGCTGTTTAACCTGATCGGCTCGACGACTAACCCGATGTTCGCCATGCCGTGGTACTGGCATCTGGTACTGGGCGGTTTCGCCTTCGGCATGATGTTTATGGCCACCGACCCGGTGTCAGCCTCCTTTACCGATAAAGGCAAATGGTGGTACGGGGCGCTGATCGGTGTGATGTGTGTACTGATCCGCGTCGTGAACCCGGCCTACCCGGAAGGGATGATGCTGGCGATCCTGTTCGCCAACCTGTTCGCGCCGCTGTTCGATTACCTGGTAGTGCGGGCCAACATCAAACGGAGGAAGGCGCGTGGCTGAGATAAAAAATAATGACAGCATCGGCAAGACGCTGATGGTGGTCATCGTGTTGTGCCTGGTCTGCTCCATCGTGGTGGCGGGCTCTGCGGTAGGGCTTAAGTCCCGTCAGCAGGAACAACGCGCCCTCGATAAGCAACGTAACATTCTGGCGGTGGCCGGCCTGATGCAGGGCGAAATGAGCGCCGAAGATGTGGCGCAGACCTTTGCCGAACGCATCACCCCGCGTCTGGTAGATCTCAATACCGGCGAGCTGCTGGAGAGCGATCCGTCCAGCTACAACCAGGCGCAGGCGCTGAAAGATCCACAGCGCAGCACCGTGCTGGAGGCCAGTCAGGATCCGGCTGGCATCAAGCGTCGCAGCAACACGGCGGAGATCTACCTGGTGCGGGATGAGCAACAACGCGTCCAGGAGCTGGTTCTGCCGGTGTACGGCAACGGATTGTGGTCGATGATGTATGCCTTCGTCGCCCTCAATACCGATGGCCGAACCGTTAAAGGCATCACTTATTACGACCAGGGCGAAACCCCGGGGCTGGGTGGCGAAGTAGAGAATCCGGCCTGGCGGGCGCAGTTTGTCGGCAAAAAGGTGCTGGATGATAACGGTCAACCGGCGCTGAAAGTGATGAAAGGGGCCGCACGTCCGGGGGATGAGTACGCTGTCGATGGCCTCTCTGGTGCCACGCTGACTTCAAACGGTGTTCAGCACAGCTTTGATTTCTGGATGGGTGAGCTGGGCTTTGGACCCTTTCTTAAAAAGGTACGTGAAGGAGAGCTGAACAATGGCTGATGCGGGCGAACTGAAAGAAGTTAAACGGGTTCTTATCGGGCCGCTGATCGCCAACAACCCGATTACCCTGCAGGTCCTGGGTGTCTGTTCGGCGCTGGCGGTGACCACCAAGCTAGAAACCGCGGTGGTGATGACCCTGGCGGTAACCCTGGTGACGGCGTTTTCCAGCATGTTCATCTCGATGATCCGCCACCACATCCCCAACAGCGTGCGCATTATCGTGCAGATGGCGATCATCGCCTCGCTGGTGATCGTGGTGGATCAGCTGCTGCGGGCCTTTGCCTACGAAACCTCAAAACAGCTGTCGGTGTTTGTCGGCCTGATCATCACCAACTGCATCGTGATGGGGCGGGCAGAAGCCTACGCCATGAAGATGCCGCCGCTGGCGAGCTTTATGGATGGCATCGGCAACGGTCTCGGCTACGGCGTGATCCTGCTGACGGTAGGTTTCCTGCGCGAGCTGATCGGCAGCGGCAAGCTGTTTGGCATCACCGTGCTCGATACCGTGCAAAACGGCGGCTGGTATCTGCCGAACGGCCTGTTCCTGCTGGCCCCCAGCGCGTTCTTCATTATCGGTTTGCTGATCTGGGCGGTGAGAACCTGGCGCCCCGAGCAGCAGGAAAAGGAGTAACCGACAATGGCTCATTACCTGAGTTTGTTTGTGCGGGCGGTGTTTGTTGAAAACATGGCGCTCGCGTTTTTCCTCGGCATGTGTACGTTCCTCGCCGTGTCCAAAAAGGTGTCGACCGCCTTCGGCCTGGGCGTTGCCGTTACGGTGGTGCTGGGGCTGTCGGTGCCGATCAACAATCTGGTTTTTAACCTGGTGCTGCGCGATGGCGCGCTGGTAGACGGCGTTGATCTGAGCTTCCTCAACTTCATCACCTTCATTGGGGTGATCGCGGCACTGGTGCAGATCCTCGAGATGATCCTCGATAAATACTTCCCGTCACTCTATACCGCGCTGGGCATCTTCCTGCCGCTGATTGCCGTGAACTGCGCCATTTTTGGCGGCGTGTCGTTCATGGTGCAACGTGATTACAACTTTAGCGAGTCGGTGGTCTACGGCTTCGGCTCCGGCATTGGCTGGATGCTGGCTATCGTGACGATGGCGGGCCTGCGTGAAAAAATGAAGTATGCCAACGTGCCGGCCGGGTTGCGCGGCTTAGGGATCACCTTTATCACCACCGGTCTGATGGCGCTGGGCTTTATGTCCTTCTCCGGTGTGCAGCTGTAAGGGCAAACTGTATGGAAATTATTCTTGGCGTGGTGATGTTTACGCTGATCGTGCTGGTGCTCTCGGGGCTGATCCTGGTGGCGCGGTCAAAGCTGGTGAACTCCGGCGATGTGATCATCGAGATTAACGATGAGGCGGATAAGCAGATCCGCACCCCTGCGGGTGACAAGCTGCTGAACACGCTCTCCGGCAATGGCATTTTTATCTCTTCTGCCTGCGGCGGCGGTGGCTCCTGCGGGCAATGCCGGGTCACGGTCAAAGAGGGTGGCGGCGATATCCTGCCGACCGAACTGTCGCACATCAGCAAGCGTGAGGCGAAAGAGGGTTGTCGTCTGGCCTGCCAGGTGGCGGTGCGTCAGAACATGAAGATTGAGCTGCCGGAGGAGATCTTCGGCGTGAAAAAGTGGCAGTGTGAGGTTATCTCCAACGATAACAAAGCCACCTTCATTAAAGAGCTGAAGCTACGCGTACCCGATGGCGAAGATGTGCCGTTCCGCGCGGGTGGCTACATCCAGATTGAATGCCCGGAGCATACTGTCGCGTACAAGGACTTTGACGTGCCTGACAAGTACCGCGGCGACTGGGATAAATTCAACCTGTTCCGCTTTGTCTCTGAGGTTAAGGAGCCGACGCTGCGCGCCTACTCCATGGCCAACTACCCGGATGAGAAGGGCATCATCATGCTCAACGTGCGTATCGCCACGCCGCCGCCAGGCGTACCGGATGCACCGCCGGGGATCATGTCGTCCTATATCTGGTCGCTGAAAGCGGGCGATAAGGTGACTATCTCCGGTCCGTTTGGTGAGTTCTTTGCCAAAGAGACCGATGCCGAAATGGTATTCATCGGCGGGGGGGCCGGGATGGCGCCGATGCGCTCGCACATCTTTGATCAGCTTAAGCGTCTGGGTAGCAAACGTAAGATCAGCTTCTGGTACGGCGCCCGCTCGCTGCGGGAGATGTTTTATCAGGAGGAGTTTGAACAGCTGGCGCGGGATAACCCGAACTTCAGCTTCCACATTGCGCTGTCCGATCCGCTGCCGGAAGATAACTGGACCGGCTACACCGGGTTCATTCATAACGTGCTGTATGAAAACTACCTCAAACACCACGCTGCTCCGGAAGACTGCGAGTTCTACATGTGCGGGCCGCCAATGATGAACGCCGCGGTGATCAAAATGCTGCAGGATCTCGGCGTGGAAGATGAGAACATCATGCTGGATGATTTTGGAGGCTGATGATGGTGACCTTCCTGCTGACCTTTGCGATCTTTGTGCTGGTGATATTTGGCATGTCGCTCGGCTGGCTGATTAAGCGTAAAAGCATTCAGGGCAGCTGCGGCGGCATCTCTTCGCTGGGGATGGAGAAAGTCTGCGACTGCCCGGAGCCGTGCGACGCGCGTAAAAAGCGCATGGAACGCGAAGCACAGCGCCAGCAAAACCGAATCCTCTGAACGAAACAGGCCGCAACAGCGGCCTGTTTTTTTTACTTAACCCACGCTCTGGCCTGGGCCGGAGAATCCACCATCACCCCGTCGGCCCCCAACGTTTGGGCTTTCTGATAATCCTCTGCAGAGTTAACACCAAGCAGAATCACATGGGCATTCCCCTGTGAGCGGAAACAGTCCATCGCCTCCTTATCCCACGTCAGGGTAGCCGGGGAGATACCATCCCCCAGTGTGAATTTCTCCACCACTTCCACCTTGCGATTCAGCTCCAGCCCGTACCAGTACGCATCCATTTTCTTTGCCGGGGTCTGGCAAACGTGGTTCAGGGAGATATTCGCCAGCCGGGTGCGGGTTTCACTCCGGGTGACAAAGCGCGGCACCTCTGCAGGCAGAGCATCCAGATAGCGATCCTCTGTGGAATAGACGCGAACACGCGCCAGGCTGTTGGTCTCTTTCAGCACGCCAAGTAGCTGTTTGCCCATCTCAGCCGGATCGGCGTCGGGGGATTTAATATCGATGTAAAAGTGGACGTCAGGCCAGCGTTCCAGTACCGCTTTCAGGGTCGGAATGGTGGTTCCGGCGACCTTTTCTTTCCATTTTGCACCGGCATCAAAGGTCGCCAGCTCGGCCTGGGTGTACTGAGAGACGTTGCCCTTTGCTGCGGTTAACGCGCTGAGATCGCTCGGGCGATAGAGAACGGGCACGCCGTCACGGCTGAGCTGCACGGTGACCCAGATCGCCTGAGCGCGGTTTTCCAGCGCAAGCTGAATGGCCGGAAGCGTATTCTCCGGCGCATCGGCGGTTCCCCCGCGGTGAGCGATAATTTGTGGGCTGGCCCAGGCGGAGGTCGTTAGCAGAAGTGAAGCGATAATCATCTTTTTCATGAATAATTTTCCATTTTAAATCATGTAATTCAATGAGTTGTAAATGCCCAATGGCTTATCCTTGTACCATGATTTAATGACAGAAGTGCGACGGTAAATCTGCTGACGCATTTTTTGCACTTTGTTATACTGTGCATAATTACAGGTGTGGTGATGATGATGCGCAAAATAATCCATGTCGATATGGACTGTTTTTTTGCTGCGGTGGAAATGCGGGATAATCCGGCGCTACGGGATATCCCCATTGCCATTGGCGGTAGTCGTGTGCAGCGCGGAGTGATCAGCACCGCGAACTACCCGGCACGTAAGTTTGGCGTGCGCAGCGCCATGCCGACCGCGATGGCGTTAAAACTCTGCCCGCACCTCACCTTATTACCTGGCCGTTTCGAGGCCTACAAAGAAGCGTCCCACCATATTCGTGAGATCTTCTCCCGCTACACCTCCCTGATCGAACCCCTGTCGCTGGACGAAGCCTATCTGGATGTCACCGACAGCCTTCACTGTCACGGCTCCGCCACGTTGATGGCCCAGGAGATCCGTCAGACGATTTTTGATGAACTGCAGCTCACCGCCTCGGCGGGCGTCGCGCCGGTTAAATTCCTCGCCAAAATCGCCTCGGATCTCAATAAGCCCAACGGCCAGTATGTGATCACCCCTGACGAAGTGCCGGCGTTTATCAAAACGCTGCCGCTGGGTAAGATCCCCGGCGTAGGGAAAGTCTCTGCAGCAAAGCTGGAGAACATGGGGCTGCGCACCTGTGAAGATGTGCAGAACAGCGATCTCGGGATGCTGTTAAAGCGCTTCGGTAAGTTTGGCCGGGTGCTGTGGGAGCGGAGCCAGGGCATTGATGAGCGCAATGTTAACAGCGAGCGGCTGCGTAAATCGGTGGGCGTGGAACGCACCCTGGCGGAGGATATTCACGACTGGGCAGACTGCGAAGCCATTATCGTCGGGCAGCTCTATCCTGAGCTGGAGCGGCGGCTGGCGAAGGTTAAACCGGATCTGCTGATTGCCCGCCAGGGGGTAAAACTCAAGTTCAACGATTTTCAGCAAACCACCCAGGAGCACGTCTGGCCGCGGCTGAACAAAGAGGATTTGATTGCCACCGCGAAGAAAACCTGGGAAGAGCGTCGGGCAGGGCGGGGAGTACGGCTGGTGGGGTTGCATGTCACGCTGCTGGATCCGCAGCTGGAGCGGCAGTTGGTGCTGGGGCTGTAAAAAAGCCCGGTGGCGCTGACGCTTACCGGGCCTGGGTATTTCTCCCTCTCCCTGTGGGAGAGGGCTGGGGTGAGGGGATTACTTCGCCGGGATCGCTTTCAGCAGTTCGGTCAGCAGGGTCCAGTAATGGCCCACGCTTTCGATATGCACCTGCTCATCCGGAGAGTGAGGACCGGTAATGGTCGGCCCGATGGAAACCATATCCATATCCGGGTACGGTTTCTTGAACAGACCACACTCCAGACCCGCGTGGATCACCTGAATGTTCGGCGTGCTGTTAAACAGACGCTGATAGGTTTCACGCACCAGCGCCATCACCGGTGAACTCGCATCTGGCTGCCAGCCCGGATAGCTGCCTTTGGCGGCGGTTTGCGCGCCAGACAGTTTGCCCAGAGATTCCAGCATGCTCACCACGTACTCTTTCCCGCTGTCGATCAGGGAGCGGATCAGGCAGATAATCTCTGCGCTGTCGTCAGCCATGGTCACCACGCCGACGTTCAGGGAGGTTTCTACCACGCCTTTCGCCACGTCAGAGTTGCGGATCACGCCGTTTGGCGTAGCGTTCAGCAGCTGAACAAAGCGGTCGCGTGACTGCTCAGTCAGCGCAGCTTTATCCGTCGTAACTGCTTCCAGCACCACCGTCAGGTTCTTCTCTTTCGCTTCCAGCTCGTTTTTCAGGATATCCAGATAGACGGTGGAGAGCTTTTTCAGCGCATCGGCTTTGTCTGCGGCAACGGCCACGGTGGCGAAGGCTTCACGCGGGATCGCGTTACGCAGCGTACCGCCGTTGAAATCCACCAGACGCAGATCCAATTCGGCAGCATGACCGGCCAGGAAGCGGGCCAGCAGCTTGTTGGCATTGCCTAACCCTAAGTGAATGTCACCGCCGGAGTGGCCGCCTTTCAGCCCTTTCAGCGTCAGCTTGAAGGTCTGGAAGCCTGTCGGGATCGCTTCACGGGTCAGCGGCAGGGTGGAGATAAAGTCGATACCGCCCGCGCAACCCATGTAGATTTCGCCTTCCTCTTCGGAATCGGTATTGATCAGGATATCCGCCTGCAGCCAGTTCGCCTGCAGACCAAAGGCGCCATCCATCCCGGCTTCTTCGGTCATGGTCAGCAGCACTTCCAGCGGACCATGCTCAACGCGATCGTCTGCCAGTACCGCCAGCGCAGAGGCCATACCGATACCGTTATCGGCACCCAGAGTGGTGCCGCGGGCTTTGATCCACTCGCCGTCGATGTACGGCTGAATCGGATCTTTGGTGAAATCGTGAACGGTGTCGTTGTTCTTCTGTGGAACCATGTCCAGGTGCGCCTGGAGCACAACCGGTTTACGGTTTTCCATCCCGGCGGTGGCAGGTTTACGGATCAGAATGTTGCCAACCTGGTCGCGTTCGGCGTGCAGCCCTTTTTCCTTCGCCCAGCCCATGATGTGTTCGGCAAGCTGTTCTTCGTGATAAGACGGGTGAGGAATGGAGCAGATTTTGGCAAAAATATCCCACAGCGGTTGTGGCGATAACTGAGACAGTTCAGACACAGTAAGTCTCCTTGTCGATGGCCTGCAGACAATGTTGCAGGTCACGGGGTTAGCAGGTTTAGAGTTACCACAAGTCAGACTTGCGAGGTGGGTTCGAGAATACCACTTTCTCTGTCGGCTGGTAGGGGTTAGCAAGTAAAAACTCCGGGCCGGGCCGCTTAGCACTGGTTTTTAGTGCTTCAGATCTCTATAATCTCGCGCAACCATTTTCCCCCTCGAACACTTTTTAAGCCGTATATAAACAGGCTGGGACAATTCACATGAGCGAAAAATACATCGTCACCTGGGACATGTTGCAGATTCATGCACGTAAACTGGCTGCACGCCTGATGCCATCTGAGCAGTGGAAAGGCATCATCGCGGTTAGCCGCGGTGGCCTGGTACCGGGGGCATTGCTGGCACGTGAGCTGGGTATTCGCCATGTCGATACCGTGTGCATCTCCAGCTACGACCACGACAACCAGCGTGAGCTGAAAGTGCTGAAACGCGCTGAAGGCGATGGTGAAGGTTTCATCGTGATTGACGATCTGGTTGATACCGGCGGTACAGCAGTCGCCATTCGCGAAATGTATCCAAAAGCCCATTTCGTTACCATCTTCGCTAAGCCAGCCGGTCAGCCGCTGGTTGACGATTATGTGATTGATATCCCGCAGGATACCTGGATCGAACAGCCATGGGATATGGGCGTAGTATTCGTCCCACCTATTTCAGGCCGCTAATCCATACATTTTTAACGCCCGGTGATGCCGGGCGTTATTTTTTTCGCCCTTGTCGCGTTACAATGATGCCCTCTGACGTATCTTAAGAGGCAGCGCGCAATGTCCCAGGCGAATCTCAGCGAAATTCTCTTCAAGCCCAAATTCAAACATCCGGAAACCTCGACGCTGGTTCGTCGCTTCAACAGTGGCGTACAACCGTCAGTGCAATCGGCGCTGGATGGCAAAAACATCCCGCACTGGTATCGCATGGTTAACCGTCTGATGTGGATCTGGCGCGGCATCGATCCCCGTGAAATTCTGGATGTGCAGGCGCGTATCGTGATGAGTCAGGCCGAACGTACCGACGAAGATCTGTACGACACGGTGGTGGGCTATCGCGGTGGCAACTGGATTTACGAATGGGCAACCCAGGCGATGATCTGGCAGCAAAAGGCGAGCCAGGAAGAGGACCCCCTGTTAAGCGGCAAGCACTGGCTGCATGCCTGTAATCTCTACAGCATTGCGGCTTACCCGCACCTGAAAGGCGACGAACTGGCCGAGCAGGCGCAGGCGCTGGCGAACCGCGCCTACCAGGAAGCGGCCCAGCATCTGCCGGGTCAGATGCGCGAACTCACCTTTACCATCCCTGGCGGCCCGGCGGTGACCGGCTTCCTGCATATGCCCGCAGGCGACGGCCCCTTCCCGACGGTGATGATGTGCGGCGGCCTCGACTCGCTGCAAACCGATTACTACAGCCTGTATGAGCGCTACTTAGCCCCGAAAGGGCTGGCGATGCTGACCCTCGACATGCCGTCAATCGGCTTCTCGTCCAAGTGGAAACTGACCCAGGATTCCAGTTTGCTCCACCAGCATGCCCTCAAGGCGCTGGAGCAGAATCCGTGGGTGGATCATACCCGGGTGGCGGCGTTTGGCTTCCGCTTTGGCGCTAACGTCGCCGTGCGTCTGGCCTATCTGGAATCCTCACGCCTGAAAGCGGTGGCCTGTCTGGGGCCGGTGGTGCATGCGCTGCTAAGCGAACCTGCGCGGCAGGGCAGCGTGCCGGAAATGTACCTCGACGTGCTGGCCAGTAGCCTCGGCATGCACGATGCCTCCGACGAGGCGCTGCGCGTGGAACTCAATCGCTACTCCCTGAAAACCCAGGGCTTACTGGGTCGTCGTTGCCCGACGCCGATGCTCTCTGGCTTCTGGAAAAACGATCCCTTCAGCCCGGAAGAGGAGTCCCGCTTAATCACCTCGTCATCTGTCGATGGCAAGCTGCTGGAGGTGCCGTTCAATCCTGTGTATCAGAATTTTGACAAGGCACTGCAACAGATAGCGCGCTGGATCCATCAGAGATTGAGTTAAGAGATTGCTAATTTTTGGTGTTTTGGTACAACAGTGGCTTCATAAAAGGAGATCGCAATGACGTTACCGAGTGGACATCCCAAAAGTAGAATGATCAAGAAATTTATGGCTCTTGGCCCCTACATCCGCGAAGAGCAGTGCGAAGAGACTCGCTTTTTTTTCGACTGTCTGGCCGTTTGCGTTAACGTAAAGCCATCGCCGGAAAAGCGCGAATTCTGGGGATGGTGGATGGAAATGGAAGCCGAAGCGTCACGCTTCACCTATAACTACCAGTTTGGCCTGTTCGATAAAGACGGTCACTGGCAGGCGACGGCGATTAAGGATCCTGAAGTGGTTCAGCGCCTGGAGCACACCCTGCGTGAATTCCACGAGAAAGCTCGCGCGCTGCTGGCGACGTTCGATCTGAAACTCGAGCCTGCGGATGATTTCACCAACGAACCGGTGAAGCTGACCGCTTAACGTCCGACGTAAAAAGCAGACAATAAAAAAACCCGGCCATCCAGCGCCGGGTTTTTTATTTCGCTAAATCAGAACTGGTAGGTCATACCCAGGGCAACGATATCATCGCTGCTCACGCCCAGTTTATTGTCGTCATCAATCTGGTTGATTTTATAATCAACAAACGCGGACATATTTTTGTTGAAATAGTAGGTCGCGCCGACGTCGATATATTTCACGATATCTTCATCACCGATGCCTTCAATATCCTTGCCTTTAGACTGGACATAACCCAGGGAAGGGCGCAGACCAAAGTCAAATTGATATTGTGCAACCGCTTCGAAGTTCTGTGCTTTATTGGCGAAGCCACCGGAGATTGGCGTCATATTGCGCGTTTCGGTATACATGGTCGCCAGGTAAATGTTGTTGGCGTCATATTTCAGACCGGTGCCCCAGGCTTCGGCTTTTTCACCTTCACCACGTGCCAGCAGGTTCTGGGCATTGGTGCGGTCAGAGTTGGTGTAGGCGCCGCTGATGGCGAAGTCGCTGCCGCCGAAATCATAGGTCAGCGCCGTACCGAAACCGTCACCGTTCTGTTTCTTCGCTTCACGGCCTTCGTTTTTACCCTGATATTGCAGGGTCAGGTCCAGACCATCAATGGCACCGAAGAAGTCGGTATTACGGTAGGTAGCCAGGCCGCTGGCGCGTTTGGTCATGAAGTTGTCGGTCTGCGCGGAGGAGTCACCGCCGAATTCCGGGAACATATCGGTCCAGGCTTCGACGTCGTACAGGGCGCCGAGGTTACGACCGTAGTCGAATGAACCGAAGTCTTTCAGCTTGATACCGGCGAAGGCCAGACGGGTTTTTTGTGTCGCGTCGCTTTCGGCTTTATTGCCGGAGAATTCAGCTTCCCAACGGCCATAACCGGTCAGCTGTTCGTTAATCTGAGTTTCGCCTTTAAAGCCAAAACGCACATAAGTCTGGTCACCATCTTTGGCATCATCATCGCTGAGATAATGCATGGCTTTTACTTTACCGTACACGTCCAGTTTATTGCCGTTTTTATTAAATACTTCGGCTGCCTGTACAGATGAAGTTGCTACAACGCCCATGACCACTAATGCCAGAGTACTCTTTTTCATTTTCAATCCTGGTTTCTTATAAACGCGCTAATATTCGCTGAACAGCAAGCTAAAGCTTTTGTTCCGTGAAAAAACAGGAAGGGTTTTAACGTTCTGAAATGAACGTTTTATGACAAATACAGAATAAGTTTAAAAAAGCGTATTTTTTTATTTCAGTAATAAAAGTGTCAACGTTTGCCGCTACGCTTCCTGATCCCGCGCAACAAAGTGCCAGCCTGCGTGTTATGGCGGTTGGCAACGAGCCCCAGTCCTGATAAAAAGTCTGATTGATATCATTTTCCTTATTGTTAAACGGCAGAGAATCATGAGTGACAGCCAGACGCTGGTGGTAAAACTCGGCACCAGTGTATTAACAGGCGGATCGCGCCGCCTTAATCGCGCCCACATTGTCGAACTGGTGCGCCAGTGCGCACAGCTGCATGCCGCAGGGCACCGTATTGTGATTGTGACCTCCGGGGCGATTGCCGCCGGGCGTGAACATCTGGGCTACCCCGAACTCCCGGCCACCATTGCCTCCAAGCAGCTGCTGGCTGCCGTTGGACAAAGCCGACTGATTCAACTCTGGGAACAGCTGTTCTCTATCTATGGTATCCACGTCGGCCAGATGCTGCTGACCCGCGCCGATATGGAAGACCGCGAGCGTTTCCTTAATGCCCGCGATACCCTGCGCGCGCTGCTGGATAACAACATCGTGCCGGTCATTAACGAGAACGACGCGGTCGCCACCGCCGAAATTAAGGTTGGCGACAACGATAACCTTTCGGCGCTGGCCGCCATTCTGGCAGGTGCGGATAAACTGCTGCTGCTCACCGATCAACAGGGGCTGTTTACCGCCGACCCGCGCACCAATCCTCAGGCCGAGCTGATCACCGATGTGAAAGGCATCGACGATGCGCTGCGTGCCATTGCGGGCGACAGCGTCTCTGGCCTTGGCACCGGCGGGATGGGCACCAAACTGCAGGCCGCTGACGTGGCGTGCCGGGCGGGTATCGACACCATCATCGCCGCCGGCAGCCGTCCGGGCGTGATTGGTGATGTGATGGAAGGCATTTCGGTTGGAACCCGTTTCCACGCCGAAGCCACCCCGCTGGAAAACCGCAAACGCTGGATTTTCGGCGCGCCGCCTGCCGGGGAGATCACCGTTGATGAAGGTGCCACCGCCGCGATTCTGGAACGAGGCAGCTCATTGCTTCCAAAAGGAATTAAAAACGTGACAGGCAACTTCTCCCGTGGTGAAGTGATCCGTATCTGTAATCTGGAAGGGCGCGACATTGCCCATGGCGTGTGCCGCTACAACAGCGACGCGCTGCGCCGTATTGCAGGCCACCATTCACAGCAGATCGATGCCATTCTCGGCTATGAGTATGGCCCGGTTGCTGTCCATCGCGACGATATGATCACCCGTTAAGGAGCAGGACATGCTGGAACAAATGGGCGCCGCTGCCAAAGCCGCCTCGTACAAACTGGCGCTCCTTTCCAGCCGCGAGAAAAACCGCGTGCTGGAAAAAATCGCAGAGTATCTGGAATCACAATCCGCAGAGATTTTACGTGCCAACGAACAGGATTTAGCCGAAGCGCGCGACAACGGCCTGAGCGAGGCGATGCTCGATCGCCTGGCCTTAAACCCCGCGCGCCTGAAAAGCATTGCCGACGATGTGCGTCAGGTATGCAGCCTGGCCGATCCGGTCGGGCAGGTGATTGACGGCGGGCTGCTGGACAGCGGTCTGCGCATTGAACGTCGCCGCGTGCCGCTCGGCGTAATTGGCGTGATCTACGAAGCGCGACCTAACGTCACCCTTGATGTCGCCTCTCTGTGCCTGAAAACCGGTAACGCTGCCATTCTGCGCGGCGGGAAAGAGACCTGGCGTACCAACGCTGCAACGGTAAAAGTGATCCAGCAGGCGCTGGAAGAGTGCGGCCTGCCGGCCGGTGCGGTACAGGCGATTGAAAGCCCGGATCGTGCCCTGGTCAACGAGATGCTGCGGATGGACAAATACATCGACATGCTGATCCCGCGTGGCGGGGCAGGGCTGCACAAGCTGTGCCGCGAGCAGTCGACCATCCCGGTGATCACCGGCGGTATTGGCGTATGCCATATTTTTGTCGATGAGACTGCCGAGATCGAACCGGCCCTGAAGATCATCGTCAACGCCAAAACCCAGCGTCCGAGCACCTGTAACACGGTGGAGACGCTGCTGGTGCATCAGCATATCGCCGAACGCTTCCTGCCTGCATTGAGCCAGCAGATGGCGCAGAGCGGCGTCACCCTGCACGCCGATGCCAGTGCGCTGACGCTGCTGAAAGCGGGCCCGGCGAAGGTTGAGGAAGTGAAAGCAGAACAGTATGACGACGAGTTTTTGTCGCTGGACCTGAACGTGAAAGTGGTTGCCGATCTGGACGACGCCATCGCCCACATTCGCGCCCACGGCACTCAGCACTCGGACGCGATCCTCACCCGTACCCTGAGCAACGCCAACCGCTTTGTGAACGAAGTGGACTCGTCTGCCGTCTACGTCAACGCCTCCACCCGCTTTACCGACGGCGGCCAGTTTGGCCTCGGCGCCGAAGTGGCGGTCAGCACCCAGAAGCTGCACGCGCGCGGCCCGATGGGGCTGGAAGCCTTAACCACCTACAAGTGGGTCGGCTTCGGCGACGATACCATTCGGGCGTAATCCCCGTGCGGGCGGCATCTGCTGCCCGCGCTATCCCTGTGAATTCTGTTCGATACGTTCCTGTGCCGCCGAGTCCAGCGTGGCAATTTGCTCCTGCAACGCCGTCAGGCTGAGCGGCCTGCTGATTAAATAGCCCTGCGTTTCATCGCACTTCATCATCATCAGCTTCTGCAGCTGGCCTTCGGTCTCTACCCCTTCAGCGGTAATACTCAGCGAGAATGCTTTACCCAGGCCGATAATGTTTTCAACGATGGTGTTGGCGCTGTCGCTATCCGGCATGCCGTCGATAAAGGACTTATCCAGCTTGATGCCATCGAACGGGAAATTGCGCAGATAGCTCAGGGAGGAGTAGCCGGTCCCGAAATCATCCATCAGCAGCTTCACGCCCAGCTTCTTCAGCGCCAGCATGATTTCAAGGCTGTTTTCCGGGTTCCACAGGGTGGCGTTTTCGGTGATTTCGATCTCCAGCCGGGCCGGGTCTAACTGTGAGATCTGCAGCGCATCCTTAATACGATCCACCACCTGCCAGGACTGGAACTCGACGGCAGAGATATTCACCGAGACCGAGAGACCGTGCAGAGACTGCTGTGCATCCCGACAGGCGGTCTTCAGCACCCAGTCGCTGAGCGGAATAATCAGCCCGGTCTCTTCAGCCAGCGAAATAAACTGATCCGGCATGATCAGGCCAAGCTCAGGGTGATCCCAGCGGATTAACGCCTCCACGGCGATGATCCGCGACAGGTCATGGCCGTAACGCGGCTGGTAAACCAGACGGAACTGCTCTTTTTTAATGCCGTCGCGCAGGCTCTCTTCCATCTCCCGGCGCTGCACCATCTGCTCAGCCATTTCGGGCATATAGAACACCCACTTGTTGCGCCCGGTGCTTTTGGCTTTGTACAGCGCGATGTCTGAGAAGCGCAGGAGTTCGCCCGCATCGACGGCATCGTGCGGCGCCATCGCGATCCCGATGCTGGCCCCGATCACGATCTCATTCCCGTTGATCATGAAGGGGCGGGTCAGCTCGGCAATAATACGTTCGCACAGGGTATCAATGTACCGCCGGTCATGAATGTCGGAGATAACCAGAATAAACTCGTCTCCGCCCTGGCGCGCCACCAGATCGTAATCGCGGATACAGTGCCGGAGCCTGGCCGAGGCCTCATGCAGCACGATATCCCCGGCGCCGTGACCGAACAGATCGTTGACCGGTTTAAACTTATCGAGATCGAGGCTAAGCATCGCCAGCGGGTGCATCTGCGTCGGCTGCGCCCGCAGTTTGCCCTCCAGAAACTCGCGCATCCGCACCCGGTTGGGCAGCCCGGTCAGCTCGTCGTGGCGGGAGAGATACTCCACGCGCGCCTGAGCCTCGACCTCCAGCGTGACATCCGTGGCGGTGCCCCGGTAGCCGGTTATCCCTTCCGGGGTGATAACCGGTTTGATCGCAATATGGCAGTAGCGCTGGTGGCCCATCGCGGAGAGATAGCGGCAGTGCAGCAGGCGGCGATGACCCGTCTGGCCGGGGAGGGTGATCCACTCCGCCAGCGACTGGTTTTCTGCGGACATTAACTCGCTCAGCGGGCGGCCGATCCAGGCTGATATGCTGTGCCCGGTAATGCCAGGAAAACGCTCGGAAAGCCAGGTAAAACGCAGCTCGGGATCGGTCTCCCAGATCCAGTCCGTGGTCGCCTCGGCAACGTCCCGAAAACGGCGTTCGCTGGCGGTGAGCGCCAGACGGTTCTGGGCCAGCAGATAGGTGTTTTCATCATACATCCGCGCCTTTTTAAGCGCGTTGCGTCCCAGCATCAGGCCGGGGATCGCGGTGCAGAGCGCCAGCAGGATCAACAGCGGCAGGATATAGCGCAGCAGCTCCCGCCCAGGGTTATCGCTTTTCCATTCAAAGGTGATTTGCTGGCCATCAATGGGAAGGGTTGCCACTCCGCGTCGCCCTGCCAGTTTCGCGGCGCCCTTGTGCTGCACGCGGGTCTGATTGATACCGTACTCTTCACCCAGCGCGCTGAGCTTACGGGCATCCAGCACGTCAACGAAGACCAGCACAGAGGCCGGGCCGGGAGCTACAGGGATACTCATGTCGTCACCCGTGGTGATGCGCGCTGCCGCCACCAGCGCCGGATGGCCGTCCTTCATCACCACCGTACTGGACACCGGCATGGCGTCCGGTTGGGCTATTTTCTGCAGCAGCTCGGGCAGAGGATCGTCTCCCAGCCAGGTTTGCAGCGAGCCTGTCACCAGCTTGCCGTCGATCACGCTGTAACGGGTCTGCCCGCTGCCGTCCACGACGAACAGCCCTTCGTACTCAAAATCGCGCCACAGCGTGGCACCCATATTCTGCCGGGTGTACGCCCAGTCGGTATCCACGCTGGGATGAAGATGCTGGTAGGCTTCGCCCCACCAGGCGTAGTCCTTGATATGGGTGGTGAGCGTATCGACGCGGTTATGGATCGCCTTTTCCAGCAGCATGGCGCTGTGCTTATCGCTGTCCTGATTGATGTTTCGCACGATCGTCAGCAGCGCGATGATGGCGATAATAAACAGCCCTGACAGCAGGGAAAACATCAGCAGCAGGGCACGTTTGATAAAGGTCGCCGTTCTTTTCGGCTCCAGATCCGTACCGGATATATCATCGGTGACAAAAAATTTATGCATTATTTACCCACTCTCTCAGGCATTTCTGTGTTCCGATTAGAATTAGTATCGACCTGTTCTGGCGGGGCTTTATTTCAAAAAGGTAAAGGTAAAGATAGCCGATTATAGGGTTAAAAGAAGTAGATACGATGCGTGTTAACGGCAAATAGCTGCCAAATGTGACGGAGGATGCGTATGGCCAGGCAAAACGGCAGCAACACACATTCATTCTTGCTGGTTGATCGGCTGGTGAGTAAAAAACAGTCAGCCTATTGCGTGGCCGTCACTATCCACCCTGTTCGTTGCGCTGAAATGTGCGTCTAACCTCCTTAAGTTAAACTATTTAACTTATTGTTTTTAAATGATTTGTTTCTTAATTAATTTTTTAATAAAACTTCATTGGAATTAAGGCTTATGGGGCGTTAGCTTTAAATAAAGAAAATTTCATTATCGAAAATCAATAAGTTTAATATTTAGGATTATTATTACAGATACTGAGGAAGAATCCCATTGGATAAGTGTGGTCTTTTTATTTAATATTTATACATAGATTGTAATGAATATGGGTAACGTATAGCGAGTGCACTAATCAGCTTTTTAAACATGGAGCACCCTATTGAGTTCAATACTGATTTTGAGTGACGATTATATCTTTGGTGAGGCAATAACGGTTTTACTGAAAGAGGTGAAATCAGATGTCAGCACGCAGGTAAAAAAGGATGCGGTGACGGATATTTATTTTGTCACCTGGCGGGGGAGTATCGATCGCACTTTGGCTGCTAACCGATGCAGCGCATTAATCGTAAACATCCATGATAATCTTAATGCCAGAACTATTAGCCTGCTTAATCGGATCAAACGTGAATATCCGCTGATTCGCATTATGGTATTCGTAAATGAGATCGTGGATTATCAAAATCCGTTTATCCCTGTTTTAATGCCGATCTGTGACATTCTGGTTAATCGTTACGAAAGCATACCCGGGATAAAGCGTAACCTGACTCAATTAGGTTTACTTATGCAGCATGGTCCCACGCGTTTGCTAAATCGTTTTTCACGTAGCGGCCGAATCATGCTTAACAGTACTGATTCAATGTTTTCGGCATTATCAAAGCGAGAACGTGAAGTAATGAACTATCTGGCTCAGGGAGAAAGCCCGACGGAAATTGCGGAAGAGTTATATGTAAGTCCTAAAACGGTATACACCCACAGACACCGAATTTATGCCAAGTTGGGTGTCAGGAATATTATTGAGCTGCATAAAATCATGCGCATTAGCGCAATTATTTGATAACCCAGATATACCTCAGCTTCACCAACATCACCTCCATTAACGGCAAACAGACGCCAGGGAGGGTTTATTTAAAAGGATGCTACCCATGAAACATGCCGTTCCTTTAGCTTTACTTTTTTGCAGTGCCACCGCGTTCGCCAGCGACGGCACCATCACCTTTACCGGCACTATCACCGATACGTCATGTACTATTTCCACCAGTAACGTCACGGTCGATTTTGGCACGGTTGCTGCCAGCGCCTTTAAGGCGAAAGGTGACACGACGGGCGGCCGTGCATTTCAGCTGACCCTGACCGACTGCCCGTACGAAAGCGCTACCGTTCGCTTCGACGGCAACGCCGATGCAGAAGGTAAGCTGTTTCAGGTAGATAGTGGGGCAGATAATGCGAGCAATGTGGGCATTGCCATTTATGACGCCAACAATGTTCAGGTGCTGCCAAATAGCCCGTCCAGCGCTTACGTATTGTCAAAGACGGCGGCGAATACGCTTAATTTCTCGGCCAAACTGCAATCCACGGCGGATACCGTCAACGTCGGTAATATTGCCGCGACCTCTAATTTTACCATCGTTTATCCATAATGCTGGGGCTGGTGATAAGCCAGCTCTTTTAATGCGATTAATCCGCTCTGGAGAATAGTAATTGAAATTATTAATTTCACTGTTGCTGATTATATTCTGCATGCAGCCTGCTTTAGCGGGTATTACATTAAGCGCAACGCGGGTGATTTATGATGCATCTGCGAAAGAGGCGGCTATTAGCATTAGCACCTCCGGTGAAAATCGCCCCTGGCTGGTGCAGTCGTGGCTGGAAAATAGCGATCGCGGCGATGCCTCATCACCCTTTGTTATTACGCCACCGCTTTTTAAGTTGATGCCAGATACGGCCTGGCAAATTCGTATTACCAAAATACGCGATACGCTGCCGCAGGATCGCGAATCACTTTTCTGGCTCAATGTTAAAGCTATTCCCGCAGTGGATAGCAATGAGCATAACCGTATGCTTATTGCCACCAAGAGCGTAATGAAATTGATTTGGCGTCCCGCATCGTTAAGCGCATCAGCCGCGGCCGATGCAGTAAAGCAGATTAGCGCCAAAGGCGATGGGCAAACCATTACGCTGCGCAACCCGGGTCCCTATTTTATCAATATTGGTTCGCTACGGGTAAATGGTCTGCCGGTAAAGACGCCGGGCTATATCGCCCCCTTTGCCACCCGCTCCATTAGTCATCCACAACGGCAGGGAAAGCTTGAGATCCAGGCGATAAACGATTACGGCGGTTTAACCTCGGCAGTCACGCTTGATTTCTAATCATCAGATCAATATGGACATAGAAGATGAGAGCAAGAAAGCTGGCGCTTTTGCTGACCTGGGGCTGCACGCCGTGGGGCGCGCATGCCGATCTCTATTTTGATACTAACGCGTTAGATCTCTCTGATGAGCAGAAGCAGCAGCTTAATCTTCAATCGTTTAGCGATCCCGAAACGGCTTCGACCGGGGACTGGGATGTGGAGGTACTGGTAAACGGCGTGGCTACCGGGCAGCGCACCATCACCTTCGATGCCTGCGGGAAAAGGCTCTGCGCCCGCTATTCACCGGCGCTGCTGTCTGAGCTGGGCGTGCGCACCGAACAGTTTCCTGAGCTGGCCGCGCTGCCAGCCGATCAGGGGCTGACGGGCATTGAAAATTATATTCCGCACGCAACGAGCCTGTTTGACCCGGCACGGCAACAGCTGCTGCTGATGGTTCCTCAGGCGGCGTTAAAGCCGATGATCCGCGGCGATGTTTCACCCGCGCGGTGGGACGATGGCCTGCCGATGCTGTTTACCAGCTACAACCTCAACGGTATGGCGTCGCGCTACCAGGATAGCAGAGACCGCTCGCAGTACCTCAACCTGCGCAATGGCGCTAACCTTGGCCCCTGGCGCTTACGCAACTACAGCTATTACAGCCATGATAATCATAGCGGCGACCGCTGGCAGAGCATGCAGACCTGGCTTGAGCGCGATATCCGGGCGTTGCGATCGCGCCTGACGCTGGGTGAAAGCGCCACCACGGCGCTGGTCTTTGACAGCTTTAATTTTAGCGGGCTGATGCTGGCCTCGGACGACGGCATGCTGCCGCAGAGCCAGCAGGGCTTTGCACCCATCATTCGCGGCATCGCTGTGAGCCATGCGCAGATCGAGGTGCGCCAGAAGGGCAATATTATCTACCAGACGTGGGTGCCGCCCGGCGCGTTCGAAATAACCGATCTTTTTCCCACCTCCTCAAGCGGCGATCTGAACATCACCATCCGGGAAGAGGATGGCAGCGTCCGTACCTTCGTGCAGCCGTTTTCATCCGCACCGGCCATGGTGCGTGAAGGCCAGCTGAAATACGCGCTGAGCGGCGGCAAATACCGTAGCGATTACGCCTCGGCTACCCAGCAACAGTTCGTCCAGGGCGAGATGGTTTACGGTGTGCTGAACGCGACCACCCTGTATGGCGGCGTGACGGGAGCCGAACATTATGCCGCGGCCGCCGTGGGTATTGGCCAGGGGCTGGGCGAACTGGGGGCTGTCTCAGTCGATATCACCCGTGCGCAAAGCCGTTTTTCTGACCGGGACAAGGCTAAGGGCAACTCGGTGCAGTTTCGCTACAGCAAAAATATCACCGCCACGGACACCACCATGACACTGGCGGGTTATCGCTACTCGACCGCCGGCTATTACAGCTTTGAAGAGGCCAGCGAGGCCTGGCGGGACGATCGTTCGCACGCGTATGGCCAGCCGAAGCAGCGCATGCAGATGATCCTGAACCAGAGCCTCGGCGAGGGGGGAGGCCTCACCTTATCCGCGTATCAGCAAAACTACTGGCGGGGTGATGGCAGCAAAACGCGCTCTTTGACGCTCGGCTACAACGTGAACATCTTCGGGGTGGGGGTGTCGCTCAGCTACAGCGATAACCAGACCCGGGGACACGAGGGTAACGATAAAATCGCGTCGCTAAACCTTTCGCTACCGCTGAACCGCTGGCTGAGTCGATCCAATACCGCGCTTGCCAGCTATAGCCAGACGCACGCGCAGAGCGGACGCAGTCAGAACCAGGCCACCCTGTCCGGGACCGCGCTGGAGGATCGCAACCTGAACTATTCCCTGTCGCAAAGCTATGTCAACGATGATCAGACCGGGCATAGCAGCGGCAGCGCTGCCAGCCTCCGCTACACCGGCAGTAAAGGGGTGGCATCCGTGGGGTACTCCACGGAATACGGGCAAAGCCAGCGCATTAACTATGGGCTGCAGGGCTCGCTGTTGTTACATCCTTATGGCCTGACTGCAGGGCAGGAGCTTGCGGAAGGGGGAGCCAGCGCGCTGGTGCACGCCCCCGGCGGCGGAAGCCTGAAAGTGAAAAACGCCACCGGTGTCTCAACCGATAGCGCGGGGAACGCCATCGTGCCGTGGCTGACCGTCTATCAGGAAAACATCATTCCAATTGACGCCCAAAGCGCGGCGGACGATGTGGAGATTGGCAACACCCTGCAGCGCGTGGTTCCCAGTCGCGGCGCGCTGGTGCTGGCGGAATTCAAGCCTCAGCGCGGTAACAGGCTCTATACCCGGCTGTTCTGGCAGGGGAAAAATGTCCCCTATGGTGCGCTGGTGAATGCCGGCGACTCGCACAGCGGCATCGTTAACGAGCGTGGTGAGGTCTACCTCAGCGGGCTGGATGACAGGGTGGCGCTTAGCGTGACATGGGGTAGCGGCAAAGGCTGTGTGGCGTCCGCCGATCTTAGCAAGGTCACGAAAGTTAACGGTATCGCCATTATGGATCTCGAATGCAGGACGAATTAAGGAGTGATGATGAGAAAATGGGCTTTATACGCGGCGCTGGCGGGGCTGAGCGTTAGCGCCACCAGCGTGCGGGCCACCTGTACCCTGCAAAACGGGGCGAAGGCGGGGAGCGTCTCTATCTCCTTTTCGACAGAGACGTTCGATCCCGGTGTCAGCGCCGGTACGCAAAAACAGACGCGGGCAATAAGCAATGCGACTATGGCATCGGCGATGGGCATCACCGGGTCGCAGCGTATCGCCGCCTGCAACGGCGGAGAAAACCTGATGATCACCGACAGCGCCTATACCGTGCGGGCAGGCTACTCCCCGGGGAATACCGGCTATATAGAGACGGGGATACCCAACCTCTATATGTATATTGTTTATACCCCCGGCACGGCGACGGGTATCCTGTTTCCGACCACCGCGGGAGGGAGCTACAGCCGTCTGGCAAGCACCATCAACAGCGGATCCGGCCGCTGGGTTGATATTGGGAATGCCACCGTCTATCTGTATCAGGCGGGCAGAATATCTCAGGGCGGCGTAGTGCCAGCAGGATTATTAGCCCGCTGGCGAACCTCTGATGGGGTTAATTTTGTCGATATCATGCTCAATAGCTTTGTCGTCAACGTCAAAAGCTGCTCGCTAATCAATAACACCCCGACAGTGCCCCTGGGAGAGGTTCACGTCTCGCATTTCACCGGCGTGGGTAGCAGCGCCGGGAGCAAGCCTTTTTCGCTGGATATGGATTGCGACTCCAGCATCAAGCCGACGGTGACATTTACCGGCGTCTCGACCTCTGGCGGAACGGTACTGCCGCTGGATAATTCAGATGCCTCCACCACGGCGAAGGGGGTGGGCCTGGAGCTGCTTTATGGACAGAATACGGTAACGCTGGGTCAGGCGCTCTCTCTGGGCACCACCAGTAGCGGCGTGAACAGCTACGGCTTTACGGCCCGCTATGTGCAGACGGAAAGCCGTATTCAGGCCGGAGAAGCCAATGCGACGGCAAACTTTACGATTAATTATGAATAAGTATGGCGATAAGAATAAGCATCAATACTGCATTAGATATAAGCAGCGTATAAAAAAAGCGTAATGACAACGTGATGCCGGATTGATTATCTGGCCCCGTCGACGTTGTAGTTTCGTTATCAGTTACAGGCGGAATTTCATCGATGGGTAAGGCGGAAAAATGCGGGCAAAGCTGAAAACCTTTTCGTGGAACGGTAATGATAGCCTCTTCCTGGATTCCCGCTTTTTTAAGACTATTACGGAGCTGATAAATATGTTGGTGCAGCGTGTTATTAGTAATCCACTTCCCCCGATCGCCCCATATCTTACGGCTCAGGTAAGGGTAGGCACAGAGATCGCCCTGCCTGGTAATCAGCAGCTTAAGACAGTTAGTTGCGGGCCTGCTAAGTGAGACTTTATTGGAAAAACAGAGTGAAGTTGAGAGCAAGCCAGCGGCCGCATTAAAATAAACGTGATTGTTCAGCAAATAGACATCTTTCATGATAATTCCTTTTAATCATTCCAGGTGGGTTTGTTATAAACTATATACAATCGTAACAAGCTTATGGGGCTGTTTTGAATAATTTACATAGCTTCATGTTTAATAACAAAAATAGACTAGGAAGAGTAAGACGATTATTCAGGGCTGGACGTATTATTATTCTACGCCTCTTTTGCAGCAAATCTAAGACAAGCCGTGTCGGCGGATGACTGCGCCCGGCAGGAGCGGTAAGCGCACAGGGAAACGATGCAAAAATAGCCGTTCGGTGCATAAGGCTATTGACGCATCGCGAGGTTAGATCTAGGCTTTTGCCCCGTGGTTACGTTCGTAACCGGCCTCTCAGGGCCGATATAGCTCAGTTGGTAGAGCAGCGCATTCGTAATGCGAAGGTCGTAGGTTCGACTCCTATTATCGGCACCAATTCAAGCCGTGCAGAGAATGACCAGCCGGTGAGCCACGCTGGCCACCTTGTCGTTATTTCAAATGTTCTTTCAGCTGATAACCCGCCTGACTAATAGCAGTCCGCACGGCAGGGACATCACTCAGCGCGTTCAGCAGACCATAATCATGGATTAATCCGTTGTAGCGCGTAACCGTCACGTCTACACCGGCGGCATCAAGTTTGCGACCAAAAGCCTCGCCTTCATCGCGCAGCACATCAAGTTCAGCCGTCTGAATCAGAGTGGGTGGCAGCCCCTGCAACTGTTCGGTTGTTGCGCGCGGCGGAGAGGCAAGAATGTTATTTCTGTCGCTCTCATTGGTGGTGTAGGCATCCCAGAACCACTTCATCATATTGCGTGTCAGGAAATAGCCGTTTTCATACTGATTATAAGAATCGGTATTAAAATTCGCGTCAGTGACAGGCCAGAGCATGACGTCATAGCGAATAGCAGGCGTTTTATGTTGTTTAGCCTGAAGCGCTACGGCCGCGACCATATTACCGCCGACGCTGTTACCCACCAGTGCCAGACGTTTGCCGTCCACGCCAATATCGGGCTTATCAAGACCTGATAAGCCCAGGGCATTATTTGAATTTGAAACTCTTATCTGCAGAGGAATAAACCGGGACGTTACAGGCCAAGTTCCGATAACCCTGGATGATCGTCCGGACGACGCCGCAGCGGCCAGTGGTACTTGCGCTCGCTTTCCTTGATGGGCATATCATTGATACACGCGAAACGGCGTTGCATCAGACCATCTTCGCCGAATTCCCAGTTCTCGTTGCCGTAAGAACGGAACCAGTTACCTGAATCATCGCGCCACTCGTAGGCATATCTGACTGCAATGCGGTTACCGCCAAATGCCCATAATTCTTTAATAAGACGGTACTCAAGTTCCTTTTTCCATTTGCGCTCAAGGAATCCTTTGGCTTCTTCTCGATTATTGGCAAATTCTGCGCGGTTACGCCATTTGGTATCCAGAGAATAGGCCAGCGAGACCTTTTCAGCATCGCGGCTGTTCCAGCCATCTTCAGCAAGTCTTACTTTTTCAATCGCTGATTCAAGGGTAAACGGCGGAATCGGTGGACGGATTTGTGCATCAGACATGGTAAAGACTCCTGTAAATTTGGGTGGATCGGTATGATCCTGCTTTACGAAACTCAGACATAAATTCCTCCACTGTTATTTGATGGTTCAGCATTGTCTATTAGCACTGACATTCATTTTCAGAGGGGGCGTCGTGTCTATGAGTTGATGGTAGAACGATCGTTCTACCTCGTCAACATAGTTTTTATGAAAATAGTTAAAAAATAAAAAACATCTCGATAAGGTTTTTAATTTGCTGATTAATAAGGTTTTAATGAAATGAGGAATAGCGGTAGGGATAAGGGAAGGAAAAGCAGAATACGATATCTATCGTTAGGGGTGAATTAACGATAATAAAAGTTGATACAGGGAGTTAATATTTCAGGGCACAGTGTGGAATTAAATTAATCACATATGTGTCAAAGCCTCCAGTAATACTGGATATTCAGTGAGTATTCTATCTCTGGAATTCAGGCCTCTGTTATGAGACCTGTTTCAGTAATAGCTGAGCAATATCTTTGGCATCATCTGCGGCGCTGTAATCGCCCATAACACGTGACATAGTGATGGCACCTTCAATCAATAACAGCAACTGCCTTGCCAGTGCTGAGGAGTGCTCAATATTCAGCTGTCCGGTAAGTTCAAGGGCATAGTCCAGGATTTTTTGTTTATGCAGTCTGGCAATCTGGCGAACGGGATCGGCACTGTCACCCACTTCCCCCGCGGTGTTGATGAATGCGCACCCGCGATAGCCCTCTGACTCAAACCATCCTTTGAGCACGGTGAACATATTCAGGATGCGTTCCTGCGGCGTATCCGCTTTGTCGCACTCAGTCCTGAACCATTCCATCCAGCGTACATCCCTTGCGTTCAGCGCTGCTGCCGCCACTTCGTCTTTGTTGGCGAAATAGCGATAAATACTTTTGCGCGCCACACCTGAAGTCTTTACCAGAAGATCCATACCGGTGGCATGAATACCGTTCTGATAAATGAGCTGTTCAGCGGTCGCGAGAATTTTTTCTCGGGTATCAGTCGTATTTTTGTTCATGGGTTAATGGTAGAACGATCGTTCTCCTCGGTCAAGTGTGCGTCAACACTCTTTTTGACCAGAGGGGTTAATGAGATGGGGGCGGTCAGCCTGAACGCGTCATCTGACAAACACAGGCGACCAGAATCGCTATGAACCCTTTCTGTTGCGGTAGGCCGCCACTTTCATGCGATTACCGCACGTCGCCATACTGCACCAGCGGCGGCGATGCGATTTGCTCAAATCCTGGAAAAGCAAAATACAGTTATGTGCTTCACACTGTCTCACGTATTCAAACTTGTCATCCGTGACCAGTTTCACCAGGGCATCAGCAACGGGCCAGAGCAGGCCTGCAGAGCTATGCGCGTCGGAACAGACATCAACACGGTATCGCTGTGTATTTTCATCCCATTGCAGCCCAATCTCAGGACGTCCCGCTTGCAGCACCCTGTTAATCACCGTCAGGTTAGCCGCAACGGATTTCATCGCGGCGTGGACCACTGCTCTGGCGGCATCGCGCAGCTGACGGGCTTCAGCCAGTAAGTCATCGGGTGCTTCAGTGCCTTTTGGCACCAGTCCCGCCGTTTCCAGCCAGTCGATGACGCTGAGATTGTCTTCAAAACAATCATGCCGCTCATCACCTGTCCCATATTCACTGTTAATAAAATCCAGTGCGAGGTTATCGGCCAGGAAGAGAGGCTGAGAGGGAGGTTGTTTGAATTCCATAATTATCCGTAACTCATAAAATCATTTTGACAGGTTACCAAATTTGCATGTAACCTTCAAATTATCACTTTAACGGTTACAAGGAATTTGTCATGACCACCTCCATCACAGATAACGCATCTGCCTCGCCAGCTACGCAGATCCATTACCGCTATCAACAGTCAGGCGATGTTAACGTTTTCTACCGGGAAGCAGGCGATCCGGCTGCACCTGTATTGCTGATGCTTCACGGCTTCGCGGGCTCATCCTTTATGTTCCGTGATCTTATTGCCCAGTTGGCCGATCGTTATCATCTCATCGCGCCAGATTTGCCGGCCTTTGGTTTTACCGAGGCGCCAGAACGAGGTGAATATGCGTATACCTTTGACCAGCTTGCTAAGACCATTGGCCAGTTTACCGAAGCGCTCAATCTCGATAGCTATGCTCTGATGGTCCACGACTACGGTGCACCTGTCGGATGGCGTCTGGCATTAGCCCATCCGCAGCGCGTGACAGCCCTTATTTCCCAGAATGGCAATGCCTACGAAGAGGGCCTGGGAGAGGCCTGGGCACCTATACAGAAATACTGGCGCGAACCCACTTCTGAAAACCGACGTTCGCTGAGTGAATTCCCGACGCCAGCTTCAATCAAATGGCAGTATCTGGAAGGGGTTGCCGATCAAAGTCTGGTTTCACCTGATGGTTATACGCTTGAAGGGATGCAGGTATTACGGCCGGGTAATGCGGATATTCAGCTGGATCTGTTACTGGATTATGCCTCTAACGTGAAGATGTACCCGCTGTTTCAGCACTATTTTCGTCAGTATCAGCCACCGTTATTAGCCGTATGGGGAAAAAACGATCCGTTTTTCATGGCGGCGGGAGCTGAAGCCTGGACACGTGATCTGCCTGAAGCTGAAATACACTTTTATGACACCGGCCACTTCGCACTTGAAACGCATGCTCAAGAGATAGGTATCGACGTGCGTGATTTTCTTGACCGGCATGTCCGCCAGTCAAAGTAACGGGCTGGCCAATCAGATTGAAATTGAATTCTACTACCCTGGATAAGGGTAGTTAAAACCGTCTCAGTCAGGAACGTCGGAGGTTACGTTCCGTATTTCCTGCGCTGTCCGTAAATCTGCCAGCGTATCGATATCAAACGTAATCCCACTATCCGCAAGCGAAAGATCCAGAACATCCCCCTGACTGCGCGCATCCATGACTATCTCCCGTGCGCCCCTGTCTCCACTTAACCCCAGCAACGCCTCGCGATATTCCTGCCGGAAGCCCACCGGGTGCCCCGCCTGCTGCTGGTGGTGAGGAACCACAATCCCTTTCTCCCCAAGCCCTTCAGCGACACTCAGCAAGGAAGCTGGCTGGATCAGCGGCAGATCCGCAGGCAAAATCAACCACCCCGACGCCTCAGCCGTCGCCTGCACCCCAAGTGAGATTGACTCTCCCATACCAGAAGTGCCGCTCTCGGGTCTGACCAGATGCCAGGGTAGGTGCGCGGCTTCTACCGCCTGAATGACATGTGCCAGCACGGTTTGCCCGCCCAACAGCGCCTCCAGCTTGTGGGTATTGCCCCCCGAGGCGAGAAAGCGTTCGCCACGTCCGGCGGCGAGAATAAGCACAACCGGCGAGGACATTAGCCTTCGTCCCGACGCAGGCGCGCTGCGGCCACGTCTGCCAGAACGGACAGCGCCAGGGTGCGCGCATCCCGGGCTTTCGGGAAGATGCCGATCGGCGCCTTGATGCGGTCTATCTCTTCCTCCCGCCAGCCCAGCTCACTTAGCTTTTGCCGCCGCTGCATGTGGGTTCGCTGGCTGCCCAGCGCGCCGATGTAAAATGGGTTCGCGTTGCGGGCGGCCTGCAGAACGGGCAGTTCCCGGTGAAGATCGTGCCACAGCAGGATCACCGCCGTGTCAGCATCAATCTGCGAAGCAGGGTGACCCGAGAAGGGATCGAAATGACAAACGTCATACCCTGCCGCCGCCGCGAGGTCAGCCGTGGCCTGCGCTTCGATGGACCCCCCGTGGATCAGTACCTGCACGCAAGGGTTGAAACACATCTCAATGCCGTTGTTATGCCAGCCGGTTCGGGTTGGGGCAGGGAGGCAGGTGAGGGTTTGGCTCTGCGGGGCGTAGCGCAACCCGGCGGGCTGGCGCTGCTCAAGGCGGTTCAGCACCGCCAGCAGCGGCTGCGCCGAACGCAGCTTATGAATGGCAAGCGTAATCCCCCCGCCGCACGGGAGGACAATGTCGAACCAGGGCGAGCCCTGACCATAACGCACCTCGCGATCCTCTCCTGTCGCGATGACCTCCAGCGCTTCAAACGCCGCCGCCGCTTCGACGCAGCCCCCCGAGACAAAGCCACAGTACTGGCCATCCTCACGCACTACCATCTGCGCCCCCAGGGATCGCGCCGCGCCGCCGCATATCTCCGTCAGCATCACCAGCGCCGCCTCCTGGCCGGACATCAGGGTCTCCACCGCGAAGCGCATTATCTCCCGGCTGTCGTCGGTGAGAAACGCCCGTTCCGGCGTCCGGCGCAGATCGTCCGCCAGATTAAAAAGTTGGGGCATGGTTCCTCCTTAAACCGCGTCCGGCAGGTTGCTGAGCAGCTTATCGAGGGTGATGGGATAATCCCGGACTCTCACCCCCGTCGCGTTATATACCGCATTGGCAATAGCCGCGCCCACGCCGCACAGGCCCAGCTCACCTACGCCTTTGGCTTTCATCGGCGAGGAGATCGGGTCGGTGTCGTCGAGGAAAATGACCTTCTGCTCGGGAACATCGGCATGGACCGGGACTTCATACCCGGCCATATCGTGGTTGACGAAATAGCCCAGCCGGGTATCCACCGCCAGCTCTTCCATCAGCGCCGCACCCAGCCCCATGGTCATCGCACCGATAACCTGGCTGCGGGCCGTTTTCGGGTTAAGGATGCGTCCGGCCGCGCACACCGCGAGCATCCGGCGCACCCGCACTTCCCCGGTGGCGCTATCCACGCCCACTTCAATGAAATGTCCGGCAAAGGTTGACTGCTGATACTGCTTATCCAGATCGCCGAACTCGATACCGTCCTCGGCGGTCAGCGTGCCGTGGGCGGCGGCCTCAGCAATGTTCGCGCTGCGGGTGTCATTAGCGATCTTGCCGTCGCTAAACTGCGCCTGGTGGGGATCAAACCCCAGCTTCGTGGCAATGCTTTCGCGTAGCTTCACGCAGGCGGCGTACACCCCCGAGGTAGAGGTGTTGGCCCCCCACTGACCGCCTGACCCGGCGGAGACCGGGAAGCTCGAATCACCGAGGTGAACCGTCACCTTCTCCAGCGGGACGCCCAGCATCTCCGCCGCCGTCTGGGCGATGATGGTATAGCTCCCGGTGCCAATGTCGGTCATGTCGGTTTCGACCGTCACGTTCCCGGCCGCGTCGAGATGCACCCGGGCGGCGGATTTATCTAACAGGTTATTACGAAAACCGGCGGCCATGCCGATACCCACCAGCCAGCGACCGTCGCGAACCTGGCCGGGCGTCGCGTTGCGCTGTTTCCAGCCGAACTCTTCCGCGCCGGTGCGCAGGCACTCGATCAGCTGACGACGGGAAAAAGGCCGACTCGGATCGGCCGGATCGACCTGAGTGTCATTGAGGATGCGAAATTCAACCGGATCGATGCCCGCTTTTTCCGCCAGCTCGTCGATGGCGATCTCCAGCGCCATCATACCTGGTGCTTCGCCAGGGGCGCGCATGGCGTTGCCCTCCGGCAGATCCAGTTTGGCCAGCCGCAGGCCGGTATGGCGATTTGCGCCTGCATAGAGCAGTTCAGTCTGCTGCACCGCCGTCTCCGGCGTACCGCCGGGAAGATTCCCGGACCAGCTGTCGTGGGCGATGGCAGTGATTTTCCCCGCGCTGTCGGTCCCAATGCGGATATGTTGAATGGTAGCCGGACGGTGGGTAGTGTTATTGGGGATCGTCGGTCGCGACAGCATCACCTTAACCGGGCGTTTTATGGCGCGGGCGGCCAGCGCGGCCAGCAGCGCATCGCTACGCAGGAACAACTTCCCGCCAAAGCCGCCGCCAATATACGGGGAGATGATGCGCACATTCTCCTCTGGGATCTTCAGGGTCTCCGCCAGATCGGTGCGACACCAGGCCACCATCTGGTTGGAGGTCCAGACTGTCACCTTATCGCCCTCCCAGACGGCCATCGAGGCGTGCGGCTCCATCGCCATATGGCTCTGGTCGGGGGTGGTGTAGGTGGCATCCAGCTTCACCGCGGCGGTGGAAAAGGCGGATTCAAAATCCCCGGTGTTTTTATCGGGCGTATCCTCGGGAGGCTGTTTAACGTTGGGTTTTTCATCCGCCAGCGAGTACGATCCTTTTTCACGCCGGTAGCTAACCTGCACCAGCGACGCTGCCGCCCGTGCCTGCTCAAAGGTCTCTGCCACCACCAGCGCAACGGCCTGATGGTAGTGCTCTATCTTCGGGCCACCCAACAGCGTGGCCGCGTTTCTTTCGCCTTTGCCGAGCTCGCCCGCGTTACTGGCGGTGATTACCGTTAGCACGCCCGGCGCGTTTTTCGCAGCCTGGGTGTCGAGGGTAGCGATCTCGCCTTTGGCGATCGCCGATCCAACGACATAGCCATAGGCCGCATTGGGCGCCTTATCATGCCATTCGTAGGCGTAGTGTGCCGTGCCGGTGGTTTTTAATGCGCCGTCAATACGGTCCCGGGGCTGACCGACCACTTTCAAGCGATCGATCGGGTTTTCCCCTGCGGGTTTATCGAATTTCATACCACAGCCCTCGCTTCTGTCAGCACGGAGGCAAGCGTTCGCTTCGCCAGGGTTAATTTGAACGCGTTTTCAGGCGTCGGGTGAGCGTCGGCAAACAACGCGTCATAGACGGCCTGAGCGCCCTGAGGGAGTTGCGCATCGGCCTGCTCCACCCGCCAGGGTTTATGGGCCACGCCGCCCAGGGCGACGCGTCCGCTACCGTCGGGCTGGACAATCGCTGCGACCGATACCAGCGCAAAGGCGTAGGAGGCGCGATCGCGCACTTTACGGTAGATGTGCTGCCCACCCACGGGCGGCGGCAGGGTGACGGCGGTGATCAGCTCCCCTGGCGTCAGAACGGTTTCGATATGGGGCGTTTTCCCCGGGGCGCGATAAAAGTCGGCCAGCGGGATTTTCCGCGCTTTGCCGTCGGCGGAAATGGTTTCCACTACCGCATCCAGCAGGCGCATCGCGACAGGCATATCACCCGGATGCGTGGCAATACAGGCTTCGCTGCCGCCCACCACCGCGTGCTGACGGCTAAAGCCCTCAAGCGCCGCGCAGCCGCTGCCGGGAAGGCGTTTATTGCACGGCTGATTGGTGTCGTAAAAATAGGGGCAGCGCGTACGCTGAAGAAGATTACCGGCCGTGGTGGCCTGGTTGCGGAGCTGCCCGGAGGCGCCCGCCAGTAGCGCCCGGGAAAGCACACCATAGTCACGGCGCACGCGTTCGTCGGCGGCCAGATCGGTGTTTCGCACCAGCGCACCGATGCGCAGACCGCCCTCGTCAGTGGCGACAATCTGGTCCAGACCGAGCCCGTTAACGTCGATCAGATGGGTGGGGGTCTCGATCTCCAGCTTCATCAGATCAAGCAGGTTAGTGCCACCGGCGATAAATTTTGCGCCGCTTTTATCCCGGGCGCTGGCAGCAGCTTCGGCCGGGGTTTTTACCCGTTCATAGGTGAAGGCTTTCATGATTTAAGCTCTCCCGCAGCGTCTTCAATGGCGTCCAGAATGTTGGCGTACGCGCCGCAGCGACAGATGTTGCCGCTCATGCGTTCACGAATTTCATCCGCATTCATTGGTGGAGGGGAGACAAGATCGAGCGTGACGTGGCTGGGAATGCCCGCCTCGATCTCTTTCAGGACCGCGACAGAAGAGCAGATTTGCCCTGATGTGCAGTAGCCGCACTGGAAACCATCATGTTTGATAAATGCCGCCTGCATGGGATGCAGATTGTCAGGCGTACCCAGCCCTTCGATGGTGGTGATGTCAGCATCCTGATGCATGACAGCCAGCGTCAGGCAGGCGTTAATCCGGCGGCCATCCACCAGCACGGTACAGGCTCCGCACTGCCCATGGTCACAGCCTTTTTTGGTGCCGGTAAGCTGCAAATTCTCGCGCAGCGCATCCAGCAGGGTAGTGCGTGTATCCACCTCAAGTTGCTGACTTTTGCCGTTAACGCGCAGCGTCAGGGGCAGGATCTCAGGTGGGGGCGTGACCGCGGGTTCGCCCTCGGCCAGTGCGCCACAGGGATAAACGGCCGCGGTTGCCGCCGCTGCGGCACTGACTTTGATCAGATCCCGTCGGGACAGGCTGAAATCGTGCGACTGACCATCTTCAGGGTATTCGCCTTGGTTGCTCATGCCAGGCCTCCGGTATGTAAAGGGGATAAAAAAGAGAGAGGGTGCGACTGTGTCGTCTGTTTTTTTAAACGTTAAGCATAGACGGCGATGGGGGTGGGATTACTCTTAAATCGAGAATGCTGTTATGAGGAGGTTTGATAAGTGGGCAGGGGGAAAGGGGAGGTGGTGAAGGCCGGGCCAGCTCATACGCCGGGTGGCGCTGCGCTTACCCGGCCTGTGAATGACTTATCTGCGCGTAAACTGTTGCTCGGTGATGGAGCTACCCCACTGGTCGCCCTGCCACTCTTTCGCGAGTTCAAAACCGAATGACTCATACAAACGCCGTGCCGCCGCCAGCTTATTGAAGGTCCACAGCTGAATCGCAGAAAACGCCTTCTCATCGCAAAATCTCATCGCTTCGGCAATCAGCTTTCTGCCTACGCCGCTGCCGCGACAGCCGTCATCCAGGATAAACCAGCGCAAATGCGCCTCGTTGTTTCCCAGGTCTTCGCCATCAATGGCGACAGAGCCGACGATGCGCCCGTTGAGCATTGCCAGCCAGATTTGATTGTCCGGGTTATCCAGACGCCCTGAAAATTCTGCCAGGCCCGCGGCGACCTTACTCTCAAAGAAACTGCCGAAATTGTGTTCGCGAGCATAAAAGCTGCCGTGCATTTCCGTTATGCGGCCAATCATGCCCGGGTGATAGCCAGAGACAATCTCGATGGCGCTCCTGGTGTTCAGGTCGGCATCATCGCGGCAGGCTTTCAGGGCGCTGGCATAGAAGCCAAGACCCTCGGCAACGATGCGCTGCTGGCTGGCGTCCATTTTTTGCAGAGCAGAAATGACACGTTCATTGCCGTAGGCATTAATCTTGCGCACCGTTTCTTTGCCCTGTGCGCTAAGGCTCAGCTGCTTGAACCGTGCATCTTCCGTGGAGGGGGTTTCTTCCAACTCACCGGCCTTAATCAGTTTGGCGAGCATCCGGCTGACGCTGGATTTCTCCAGTCCCAGAACCTGTACGATCTGGGCTGCCGTCATTGAGCCCCGGCTCTCCATTTCCAGCAGGGTATGCACCACCGAAGGGGAGTAGTCCGTTGCCGCCAGGGTGTGATTCATGAAACCGAGTTCCCGCACCATCAGGCGCGACGAGATACGAATTTCTTCAACAATCGACGAATCAGCCATCATTAACCTTAACTTGTGTCATTTAGTTGTACTATACAACCATGTTTCACAAGCGGCTGTCAATCAAGGCCAGAACCGCCAGGCTGCCAGCAGCACCACGACGTTCACTACCACAGTGATCATAAAGTACGTTCTGAACGGCTGTTTCTGGGTTTTATGGCGAAACAGCTGCTGACCGAGGATCGCCCCAGGCCATCCGCCCACCACGCCAAATAGCAGCAATGTCGACTCAGGTACCCGGCGCCAGGCTTTGCGGGCCGCCAGTTTGTCTGCGCCGTAGATGATCATCGTCAGCACGCTGGCAAGCACAAACCACGTCGGCAAAGGGTGTGGTAGCAGGGCGCTGCCCACCGCGGTAAAGACCAGAAGAAAATAACAGAGGGGATTGAGATTCATAGGACAGTAATGGCATGAGCGAAAACAGGGGAGGGCAATGATACGTGATTCTGGCGGGAGAGTAATCAGGCCTGGTCCGGTAACCGTTTTGCCAGACAGATCGCCTCTTCACGCCCGACATAGGGGCCGTAATTGGCTATCTGTGTGTAGCCGTGCTTCAGGTAAAACTGCACGGCACGAGTGTTAATCTTTCGCGTCTCCAGCCACAGCTCACGATAGCCCATCGTTCGCGCCGCCTCTTCAAGCCAGGCGAGCAGCGCTGCCCCCGTGCCGGGATAAGCGCGGGAAGAGAACATCCGCTTGAGTTCGGCAGTGGTGTCCGAGAGGGGCCGCAACGCGCCGCAGCCAACGGGATGATTGTTTTCATCTTTTGCGACAGCCCACACGGCCCGCGCACCTGAGACATCCTGGGGATTAAAGTGACTTTTACCGCTGTCACCGGTAATCGCGGCCAGCTCAGCGGAAAGTTGCTCGATAAGTGCCTGCGGGTCGGCGGAGGTCGGGCTGGATTTTTCGATGGTTATCATTTTAAAAGGGTCAGGATCAAGGGCTGCTGTCAGTATAGGACAGCGTGGTAACCCGTATTCATACGGAAAACATTTGAATACAAATGTACCCAACTTGGGTATACAATTATCAAGGGATCAGGATGAGGTGACGCAATGGAAGCGATTTTTATTGAATTACCCGCGTTTGAACGATATCGCGCCGAGTATCTTTCCGATGACGCTTACCGTGAATTTCAGAATGTGTTGCTCGCTAACCCGACAGCCGGAGAGGTTATCAGGGACTCCGGTGGGTTAAGAAAGGTTCGGTTTGTCGATGAGCGCAGAGGGAAGGGGAAGCGCGGGGGAATTCGGGTGATTTATTACTGGTGGAAAACAGAGACAGAATTCTATTTGTTCACTTTGTACGATAAAGACCAGGCCAGTGATCTTACAAAAGAACAGCGCCAGACTTTGAAGCACGCGTTAGAGCGTATCAAGGGGAAATGATGAGCAGAGATATTTTTTCAGAATTAATGGAAGGGATGGATGCCTTGCAGGAGCATAAGGAAGGCAAGCGCACGCTTCGTACGCACCACGTCGCTATCCGTCAGGAAACCGATTTAACGCCGGAAGAAATAAAGGATATTCGTCGTGATTTGAATTTGTCCCAGGCGCTGTTTGCAAGATATTTGCATACCGCAACCAGGACCTATCAGAACTGGGAACAAGGTCTGGCAAAACCGAATCGACAGGCGGCGTTGCTGATCCGCATTGTACAAAAAAGCCCCCAGGCATTGTCACTGCTGGCGGCCATGAACTGATCTCCTTTACGCCAGCCTGGTTGGAACAGGCGTTCCGCCGGGTTGGCCGATCACCCCGTCTCCAGCCCCCCAAAACTGACAATGCGTGAACGCCCCAGCTCCTTGGCCCGGTACAGCGCCACGTCGGCGGCGCGCAGCAGGTTGTCGCTCTGGACGTGCTGCGGATAGCTGGCAATGCCGATCGACACATCCACCGTGCCAATCTCCGCCAGCTCATAACGCAGGGCCAGACTGTGTACGTTGGTATGGATTTCCGAGGCGCAGGCAAAGGCTGCAGCGTCGTCTGCCCCCGGGAGCAGGATCAGAAACTCCTCCCCGCCATAGCGAAACGCCATCCCCTTGTCGCCTACCGCGCGTTGCACCACCGTCGCCACGCTTTTAATCACCAGATCGCCAGCATCGTGACCAAACTTGTCATTAATGGCTTTGAAATGGTCGATATCGATCATCAGACAGCTTACCGGCTGACCGGTATGCTGTGCCTGGCTGAGTTGAGTGCGCAGGGCATCCTCAAGATGATGACGATTGCGCAGATTGGTCAGCGGATCGAACAACGCTTTCTCCAGCAAGGCATCGCGCAGGCGCTGGTTGGCCAGCGCCAGGCCAAGTGCCTCGGCCATCAACTCCAGATAGGCGCGGGAGGGCGCCATCGCCGGGGTTACGTTCTGGAACGAGAGCAGACCAATGGTCTCGCCCTGAGCAATCAGGGGCACGCAGAGGGAATGGCTGGCGCAGGTGTCTGGCAGGTGATAGCAGGTAATATCCGGCTCACCGGTCACCGGCGGATGGCTCTGCCCGCGGCGCACCGCCCAGCACTGGTCCGGGTGGAAGGGCGCGGACTCGTCCTGCGGATCAAGCCATTCGGCGGCACAGTGCATCTGCCACGGCTCCCGTTCGAGGAGCCATAGCCGTCCGGGGATGCCCGGCGCAATTCCGGGCGCGAACAGCCGCGCCACGTTCAGAACATCCTCGACGGATTCGCAGCCCTGCAGCCGCTGGGTCATGCGCGCCAGCAGCTCCCGGATCGCCCAGTCGGCATCACGCTCCTGCTCCAGCCGCTGTCGCACCAGGCCGTTTTCGCGGAAGATGCGGATCGCCTGTGCCATATCGCCAATCTCATCGATCTGACGGTAGTCCGGCGCTTCGACCGCATAATCCTGCGACGCCAGCCGGTTGACCACATCGCTCAGGCGCACCACCGGGCGCAGCACCCGGCGTTTGAGGATAAACCCGAGCACAAACAAAAACATCAGCGCGGTCAGGCCAACCATCACCTCCGAGAGCGTACGCAGCGCCCGGGATTTGACCGTGGCATCGTCAATCGCCGCGTCGGTGCGCCTGTCCAGCATCTGCCGGAAATGGTCGAGCTGATTCTGTACCTGCTCCAGCTCGCGCTCGTAACGCTCACCATAAATTTGCTCTATGGCCTGGGGTTGCTGCCCGCGCCCCACGCTGGCAATAGCGCGCTGTTGCTCATCCTGCAGCGCATCGGCCACCTGCAAACCTTCATGCAGCAAAGCCAGCTCTTCCTCACCGGCGCCCGCGTCATTCAGTTTTTGCAGGCGATGCTCGATCTTCACCAACGCTTGCGCTTTCTGGCGGTACGCGTCTGCCACCGCAGGATCCTGCTTGATGACGTACAGCCGCGCCAGGTCGGAGAGCGCCCAGGCGTCAACCTCCACCTCTTCGGTGAGTTGATCAAATACGTAGCGCTGTTCAACGGCCTGTCGCTCAACGTTTTCGGCGCTGGAGGCCATCAACATGGCCACACCGGAAGCGAGGGTCAGACAGACCGTGGCGCCGTATGCCCAGTTAGTGATAGTGGCGATACGCACGGCTTATTCCTTCTTCAAAGATCAGGTGAATTTCTCCCTTCTTCGATAATTGCATCGTCAATCTCCTCGGCATTACCGGCATGATCGCGACCTGAGAGCAGATTCCAGCAGGCGATAAACAGCGCGGCGATCAGCGGACCAATTACAAAGCCGTTGATGCCGTAAATCTCCATCCCACCAAGAGTGGTGATCAGGATGAGATAGTCGGGCATTTTGGTGTCTTTCCCCACCAGCAGCGGACGCAGCAGGTTATCCACCAGGCCGACCACCAGCACAAAGAACCCGACGATAAACAGGCCCTGCCACAGCTGATGGGTGGCGAAGAGGAAAATGGCCGCCGGCACCCAGACAATGGCCGAGCCGACCGCCGGGATCAGCGACAGGAACGCTATTAACGCACCCCACAGGATGCTGCCGTTAATACCGACGAACCAGAAGGCGAGCCCGCCCAGCACCCCCTGGACAATGGCCACCACCGCTGTGCCTTTTACCGTCGCCCGGGCGACCCCGGCGAATTTAGCAAACAGATGCTGTTTGGCGAAATTCGACAGCGGCAGGCTGTCGAGGATCTGGCGCACCAGCCAGGGGCCATCTTTCAGCAGGAAAAACAGCAGATAGACCATCACGCCAAAGCTGATGGCGAAGCCAAAGGTGCCTTTACCAATCAGGAAAGCGCTGCCGGCGAGGTATTGCCCGCCTCTTAACGCCGCATCAGAAAGCTTCTGCTGGATCTGCGAGGCGGTATCCAGGTCATGCTCGATCATTAGCGCACGCAGCCAGTCAGGCAGATGCGAGAACAGATTCGCGAACACCCCGGAAAACTGGGTATCGTTCTGCTGCAGGCGCGTGTAAACGATATTGAGTTCAAAGGCTAAAGAGGAAAAGATCACCATCAACGGGATAAAGACGATCAGGCAGATAAGCAGCACGCTCAACAGCGACGCCAGCCCATTGCGATCGCCCATTTTGATACGCAGCGTATTTTTGACCGGGTAGAAAATCACCGCCAGGATCGCGGCCCACAGGATCGCCGAGAAGTAGGGTGACAACACATCAAAAAACGCCCAGGTGACGAGCAGAAGTATGAGTATGAAAAACCCTTTGGTCAGTCCGTTAAATCGCATTAGCTCATCCTTTATGTAATAAACACTACGACTATAGAGTGTTTTACGTAATTTAACATATTGCGCTGTTACGCCGGGTGGCGGCTGCGCCTTACCCGGCCTACGTGGATTAGTAGGCCCGCGCAAGCGCAGCGCCGCCGGGCAACAGGCCGCGACGCTCTCTAAAGTTTAGTGAGGGAAAACAGATACCACTTTCGTTTGACCGACGAGACGACCGGCGCGGTACATGCTTTACGTATCGGCTTGCAGGAGATCTCTTATGGCATGGCGACCCTATCTATACGTTATTTACACGGTTCGACCCCGACTAAGCGCTCGTCGCGCTCGACTTCGTCTGGTGCATGGCTAGCAATTTGTTAACAATCGCGGTATAAAAACACCTTCTTTGGATGTTTAGATGTCCATACGTATAGAAGGTGATATGCAAACAGAACAAAACGGGCAGCTACAGCGCACCATGAAGACCCGCCACCTGATCATGCTCTCCCTCGGCGGCGTGATCGGCACCGGGCTGTTTTTCAATACGGGTTACATTATATCCACCACCGGGGCGGCGGGGACGCTGCTGGCCTATCTGATTGGCGCGCTGGTGGTCTGGCTGGTGATGCAGTGCCTCGGCGAACTCTCCGTGGCGATGCCGGAGACCGGCGCCTTTCACGTCTACGCCACGCGCTATCTCGGCCCGGCGACCGGTTACACCGTGGCGTGGCTCTACTGGCTCACCTGGACGGTGGCGCTGGGATCGAGCTTTACCGCCGCCGGATTCTGCATGCAGTACTGGTTCCCGCAAGTGCCGGTCTGGATGTGGTGCGTGGTCTTCTGCGCGGTCATTTTCGCCCTCAACGTCATCTCGACCCGCTTCTTTGCTGAAGGGGAGTTCTGGTTCTCGCTGGTGAAGGTCATCACCATTATTGCCTTTATCATTCTCGGCGGGGCGGCAATCTTTGGCTTTATCCCGATGCAGGATGGTTCTCCCGCGCCGGGGCTGAGCAACATCACCGCCGAAGGCTGGTTCCCGCACGGCGGGCTGCCGATCCTGATGACCATGGTGGCGGTCAACTTTGCCTTCTCCGGCACCGAGTTGATTGGCATTGCGGCGGGTGAAACCGAAAACCCGCACAAGGTGATCCCTGTCGCCATTCGCACTACCATTGCCCGCCTGATTATCTTTTTTATCGGCACCGTTTTTGTGCTGGCGGCGCTGATCCCGATGCAGCAGGCCGGGGTGGAAAAAAGCCCGTTCGTACTGGTGTTTGAGAAGGTCGGTATTCCGTATGCCGCAGATATCGTCAACTTTGTGATCCTGACGGCGATCCTCTCGGCGGCCAACTCCGGGCTGTACGCCTCCGGGCGCATGCTGTGGTCATTGTCGAACGAGAAAACCCTGCCGCGCTGCTTTGCCCGGGTGAATAAAAACGGCGTACCGCTCACCGCGCTGTCGGTGTCGATGCTCGGCGGCGTGCTGGCGCTCTTTTCAAGCGTAGTGGCACCGGACACGGTGTTTGTTGCCCTGTCGGCCATTTCAGGCTTTGCGGTGGTGGCGGTGTGGATCAGCATCTGCGCCTCGCACTTTGTCTTCCGCCGTCGTCATCTGCAGGCGGGTAAGCCGCTGAGCGATCTGCACTACCGCGCCCCCTGGTACCCGCTGGTGCCAGTGCTGGGCTTTGTCCTGTGTCTGGTGGCCTGTATTGGCCTGGCCTTTGACCCGAGCCAGCGCATCGCCCTTTACTGTGGCCTGCCGTTTGTGGCGCTGTGCTACGGTGCGTACTACCTTACTCAAAATATGAAAACGCAGGAGCCTGAACATGTCGCAGAATAATCCGCTTACCGCCCTCCTTGAGACCCAGCCGTTTGTGGTGCTGGACGGGGCGATGGCAACGGAACTGGAAGCGCGCGGCTGCAATCTCGCCGACAGCCTGTGGTCGGCCAAGGTGTTAATGGAAAACCCGGCGCTGATCCGCGACGTGCATCTCGACTACTTCCGCGCCGGGGCGCAGGTGGCGATCACCGCCAGCTATCAGGCCACGCCGGACGGGTTTGCCGCCCGCGGGCTGGACGAGGCCCAGTCCCGGGCGCTGATCGGTAAAAGCGTGGAGCTGGCGCGCAAGGCGCGGGAAGCGTATCTCTCTGAAAACCCGCAGGCCGGTGCGCTGCTGGTGGCCGGTTCGGTCGGGCCCTATGGCGCGTATCTGGCCGACGGGTCGGAATACCGTGGTGACTATGTGCGCAGTGCTGAGGTGTTTGCCGCGTTTCACCGTCCGCGGGTGGAAGCGCTGCTGGATGCCGGTGCCGACCTGCTGGCCTGTGAAACGTTGCCGTCGTTTGCTGAGATTAAGGCTCTGGCGGATCTGCTGGTGGCATACCCGCGTGCCCGGGCGTGGTTCTCGTTCACCCTGCGCGACAGCGAGCATCTGAGCGACACCACCCCGCTGCGGGAAGTGGTGTCGGTGCTGGCGAATTACCCACAGATTGTCGCCCTGGGTATTAACTGTATCGCGCTGGAGAACACCACCGCCGCGCTGCAACATCTGCAAAGCCTGACCGCGCTGCCGCTGGTGGTCTACCCGAACTCGGGCGAGCATTACGATGCGGTGAGCAAAACCTGGCATCACCACGGTGAAGCGTGCGAAACGCTGGCGGGGTATCTGCCGCAGTGGTTAGCGTCAGGCGCGAAGCTGATCGGCGGGTGCTGCCGCACGACGCCGAAGGATATTGCAGAGTTGAACGCACAGCGCTGATTTTGTGCCGGGTGGCGGCTACGCCTTACCCGGCCTACGTTTTGTGTAGTTCGTAGGCCCGGCAAGCGCAGCGCCGCCGGGCATCAATCACCGTACCTCTGCTTACGCCAGCAGTTCAATCACCCCTTCATCGGTTCTGAGCCAGCGCGGCATCTTAAGCGTATCGGGAAATCCTCTACCGTCAGGCTCGCTTTTAACGCCTCCGGGATGGGTTCAAGCAGCGTGGGTTGCAGCAGTGCCAGACAGGCCGCAAGCCGTCCGTACAGGGCGATTTTCTCTGCGGGTACATCGCACTCCAACAGCGCATCCATAAAGCGCTCGCAGTTGTCCGCCAGCTCTGTAAAGGCGGTGCTGTGATTGAAGGGCAGGGTTAATAACGCATGAGTGTGGGTTAGGGTCGTTGCCATAAAGGCATCCTCCGATGAATGATTTAATGAACCACCACCAGAGAGGTCAATCTCATGGGTGGCGGTCTGAGCGGAGTTGACCTTACCGGCTTCATCGGATACCGGCGCATCTTGCGACGCCCCCGCTCAGCCCACCATTGATGTGTAGCAGAGCGCACGACGCATCATTATACGTCGCCGATGAAGAAAGCAGGAGGTCAATCCCGACGCCTGATTTTGCAGGCGTGGGAAAACGATACTGTGATAGCCCTGTTGCAATAAGGGGCATTCCCGGAAGCGGCCTCGCAAAACAAGAAATTAGTGGGTGCGGTCTGGTGCCCTCACCCCGGCCCTCTCCCACAGGGAGAGGGAGCAAAACAGTGCCGTTTTACGCCGCATCACCTAAAACAAACATCCCGTACGGGTGGATCTCCAGGTAATACGCTTCCCCTACATCCGGCTGCAACCTTGTGGCGTTCACCTGCAACAAAATCTCCTGTCCATGCCACTCCACAATCACCTCGTACTGCGGCCCCATATAGGCCACGTGGCGGATCACGCAGCGCTGGCTCTCTTCGCCGTGCTGGCTCAGGGTGATCGCCTCCGGGCGCACGCCGACGGTGCCAGTACCTTGCGCAGCAAAGTGCAGCGGACGCGGCAGACGGTAGCCGTGGATTGCCACAGACTCGTGGCTGAAGCTGGCCGGGAACAGGTTGGCATCGCCCATAAAGCTCGCCATAAAACGCGACGCCGGTTGGCGATAGAGATCCTGCGGCGAGCCAATCTGCATAATGTTGCCCTTGTTCATCACCAGCACGGTATCCGAGACCGCAAAGGCCTCGCTCTGATCGTGGGTCACGTACAGCGAGGTAATGTTGAACTGCTTTTGCAGCTCGCGGATCTTGTCGCGCATGCTGCGGCGCAGGTTGGCGTCGAGGTTACTCAGCGGCTCATCGAACAGCAGCACTTTCGGTTTGAGGATAAGCGCCCGGGCCAGGGCCACGCGCTGCTGCTGGCCGCCGGAGATCTGATCCACATAGCGATCGTCGAAGCCCTCCAGATCCACCATTGCCAGCGCCTCTTTCACGCGGGTTTTGATCTCGCCACGCGGCACGCCGAGCATCTTCAGGCCGTAGCCGACGTTCTCGCCCAGCGACATGTGCGGGAACAGGGCGTAGGACTGGAACACCATGCAGATATCACGCTGCTGGATGGAGCTGTGGGTCACGTCCTCGCCGTCGATAAAGATCTGCCCGTCGGTGGGCTTTTCCAGCCCGGCCACCAGACGCAGTACCGTGGTTTTACCGCAGCCGGACGGGCCGAGCAGGGTCACCATCTGCCCCTGCGGGATCGCCAGGTTGATGTTTTCAATCACCGTGTTCGCGCCAAAGCGCTTGGTCACGTTACGCAGTTCAACGAAATGTTTCTGAGTCATAGTGTTACGCCTGGTTTTTGGCTTTAGAGCGGGAGATACGAGCCTCACCGATCAGCCAGTCAAAGAGGAAAATGATCGCCAGCATGACCACAATCAGGATCGAGCCGTAGGCGATCGCCACGCCGTATTCGCCGTCTTCCACGCGGTTCAGAATGTACGCCGTAGCCACGCGGGTATCCGGCGTGACGAGGAACACAATGGCGCTGACGGTGGTAATGGCCCGTACAAAGCTGTAGATCAGCGCCGACAGAATCGCCGGGCGCAGCAGCGGCAGCAGGATGTGCGTAATGGTGCGCAGCGACCCGGCGCGCAGGCTCAGCGAGGCCTCATCCAGCGATTTGTCGATCTGGCCTAAGCCCGCAATCCCGGCGCGAATGCCTACCGGCACGTTACGCATCACCATCGAGATAATGACGATGGCGGCGGTGCCCGTGAGGTACACCGGGGCGCTGTTAAAGGCCAGAATGTAGGAGACGCCCGCCACGGTGCCAGGCACCGCGAAGCACAGCATGGTGGTGAACTCGATGGTCTTTTTGCCCCTGAACTGCTGGCGCACAACGACCCAGGCGATCAGCAGACCAAAGCCCGCGGTGATCGGTGCGGCGATCCCGGCGTACAGCAGGGTATCCAGCAGCGAAGGCCATGCGCCGTCGCTCATCCCCTGGCCGAACAGCTTGATAAAGTTATCCAGCGTCAGGGTGTAATCCACCCCCCAGTTGACGGTAAAGCTGCCGTAGAAAATGCTGCCGTAGAGCAGGGCGTTAAAGGCGATCCACACCGTCAGCAGGGCGACGACTCCCCACACCAGGGTTACCGGCAGCGGCTGGACGTCACCACGATAGGACTTGCCGGAGACGGTCACGTAGGAGCGTTTGCCGATCCACATGTACTGGATGCAGAACACCAGCAGCGAGAACAGCAGCAGGAACGCCCCGAGGGTGCTGGCGGCCTGATAATCGAGCTGCGAGCCGGTGATGTAGAAGTAGATCTGCGTCGCCAGCACGTCGAAGTTACCGCCGAGCACCAGCGGGTTACTGAAGTCCGCCAGCGACTGGACGATGACGATCAAAAAGGCGTTGGCCAGCGCCGGTTTCAGCAGCGGGACAAAGACGCCGTTAAAGGTCTGCCAGCGGCTGGCGCGCAGGGTATAGGAGGCCTCTTCCAGCGACGGGTGAATGGTCTTGATCGCCCCGTCGAGGATCATAAAGGCCATCGGGGTGAAGGCCAGCACCTGCGCCAGCCAGATGCCGGTAAAGCCGTACAGCCAGTTGGTGTTGGTCAGGCCAAACCAGTCGACCATCAGCTCGGTAACGTAGCCGGAGCGCCCCATCATCAGCGTCACGCCCAGACCCACCACGAACGGCGGGGTGACGATCGGCAGGATCGAGAAGATGCGGCCAATAATGGCGCTGCGTCTGGCGATGCGGGTGGTGTAGATCGCCAGCACCAGGCCGAAGAAGGTGCAGCCGATTCCCACCGCAATGGCGAGCAGGATCGAGTTGATGATCACCTGAATGATGTGCGACTGCGACAGCACATTCATAAACGCCAGCGGGGCGAACTCGCCCGCGTCGTTGGTGAACATCGGAATAAAGATGGCGATGCTCGGCCAGACGATAAAGATGCCGATCAGCGCGACGATGGCGATCAGCGAGCCGATCACAAAGCGGTCGCCCCCCAGCCATTCAAGGCGCGTCAGGGCCAGGGTCATGATCGCCCCCAGCGCCACAAACAGCACGATCGTGGCGTAGCCCAAACCGCGCCCTTCAATCGTGGCGCTGATGACGATAAAGGCCATGCACAGCAGCGCCCAGCCGGCGTCGAGGTAGTGGCGGCTGCGCTGTTCGCGTTTTGCCTCGTTAAACGGGCGCACCAGCAGCAGGCTCGGGAGCAGATACCACAGCCAGCTGATGTTGAAGTGCGACCAGCTGTAGGCCGCGAGGATCTCGTCCCCGGTGGATTCCAGCAGGCCATAATCCAGGCTCCAGCTCGGCAGCAGAGCAAAGGCCAGCCAGCCAACGAAAACCCAAAGGAAGACCGCATCCCGTTTTTTCACGGGATGAAGAGCGAGTGTCTGTGACATAGGTATTCCGGTGTTGTAGGCCGGGTAAGGCGTTTACGCCGCCACCCGGCAAAAGTTCGCAGGAGCGGGCTTATTTACCCATCTTCACGTCGCTGACCCACTTGTTGATCAGCGCTTTGCGCACGTCCGTTGAGCCGTACTTATCCATGTCGTAGCTGATCAGCTTCAGGTCATCCAGCTTCAGCGAGTTCGGGGAGGTCTCGGCGGTGGTGTTGGTCAGGATCTGATAAGACTTGCCCTGTTTCCACGCCAGCTCCTGAGCCTCTTTCGACAGCACCCAGTCCACGAACAGCTTCGCGTTCTCTTCGTTACGCGCGCCTTTAAGGATGCTGACGCCGCCGATTTCATACCCGGTGCCTTCGCACGGAGAGATCAGCTCCAGCGGGGCGCCTTGTTCTTTTTCCAGCGAATAATCGTGCAGGAAGCCGATGCCGATGGCCGTTTCACCGCGGGCGGCGTTACGCGCCGGGGCAATACCCGATTTGGTGTACTGGGAGACGTTGCCATTCAGCTGCTTCAGGTAGTCGAAGGCCTGATCTTCACCCCACAGCTGGACGAAGGTCGCCAGCGCGGTATAGGCGGTGCCGGAGCTTTGCGGATCGGCAATCTGGATCTCGCCTTTGTATTCCGGCTTGGTCAGATCTTTCCAGCACTGCGGCACCGGCAGGTTCTTCTCTTTCAGGCGCTGGGTGTTAACGCCAAAGCCCAGAATGCCGACATAGACCGCCGAGGAGAGGTTGCCTTTCACCTTCGCTGGATCGCGGAATTTCTCCATGATCTGCTCGAGGTTGGCGGATTTGTACGGCTGCAGCAGCCCCATCTCACCGGCCTGAGATTGCGGATCCAGAGTGCCGCCGTACCAGACGTCGGCCTGCGGGTTTTTCTTCTCGGCATCCACCTTCGCCAGGGTGCTGCCGGAGCCGTTGCGGATAAACGAGGTTTTGACGTCGTACTTATCGCCAAACGCTTTGGTTTCGGCTTCGCACATTTCGTTGGTGGCGCTGCAGTAGACCACCAGACGGCCTTTGGCCTGGGCGGCACCGGTTAAGGTTGCCAGCGCGATCCCGGAAGCAATGAGGGTAGAGAGAAGCGTTGTTTTCATTATTCAGCCCTTGTTATGACGTTATGTGACTGCGAGAAGCGGTGATGCCCGCCATCAGCAGGGGCATCAGGAGTAAACCCATCAGCACGGCGGCAATCGAGAGCAAACTGAACATTCCCGACCAGCCGTAGCGTTCGATAACCTGTGACAGCGGCCACCCGGCCAGCGCCGCCCCCAGATAAGCGAACACGCCAAGAAAACCGGTAATCGAGCCTGCTGCCTGTTTGTGCCCGCACTCCACGGCGGCAAGGCCGATGAGCATCTGCGGACCAAAGACAAAAAATCCCACCGTAAAAAAGCACATCGCCAGCAGGGCGTAGTGATGAACCGGAGCCAGCCACAGGGCCGCCACCGACACCATTAATCCCAGCGTGAACAGCAAAATCATCGGTGCCCGCTGGCCGCTGAACAGCAGATCCGATCCCCAGCCGGCGAACAGCGCCCCAAGCAGGCCGCCGACCTCAAACAGCATCACCGTGGCGTTGGCGCTCAGCAGGTTGACCCCGTGGCTCTCCGCCAGCCAGATGTTGCCCCAGTCGTTGAGGGCGATGCGGATCAAATAGACCAGCACATAGGACGCCCCGAGCAGCCAGATCATCGGGTTTTGCAGCATGGTGGTGCGTAACATCTGCCACAGCCCCATCGGCGGGCTCTGTTGTTGCTGGCGCAACTCCAGCGGATCGTTGCGCCACTCCCCGACCGTCGGGAGACCCTCTTCCTGCGGTGTGCCCCGCAGTTGTGTGGTCAGCCACAGGCCGAGCACGATACTGATGATCCCCGGTGTCAGCATCGCTGCCTGCCAGCCCCAGCGATGGGCGGCGAAGGCACAGATCAGCGGAATAATGGCCCCGCCGATGTTGATAGAGGTGTTCCAGCATCCCCACCAGAAGCCGCGCTCGTTGCGCGAATACCAGTGGGTGAGCAGTCTGGCGCAGGGCGGCCATCCCCAGCCCTGAAAGAAGCCGTTCAGTGTCCAGATAAACAGCAGCAGCGGCAGGGAGTCGCCGAAGGCGAACAGCACGTTCAGCACCCCGGTGACCATCAGGCCGATGCCCATAAACGCCCGCTGACCTTTGCTGTCGTGCCACAGTCCGGCGGCAAATTTCGACAGGCCGTAGCTGAGGTAAAAGAGCGACCCGATCAGGCCAATGTCGCTTTTGCTCAGCCCCAGATCCATCTGCAATGCAGGCAGGACGTAGTTGAGGCTTTTGCGCGTCAGGTAAAACGCGGCGTAACCAATCACCATGCAGATCAGCAGTCGCGGACGAAGCCGGCGATAGCGTTGAGTAACCTGGTCAGCTGACAGTGCGGGCATGGCGTTCTCCGTTTGAGATGACTGTATGAAAGCGCGACGAAAAAGGGATGAGAGAAAGTCTGGCGTGACTAAGACTTTTTCCTGGTTAGCGGTGTGTTTGGTGCAAAACTGTGGGCAGGTTAACAATTACGCGCGTGCCGCCCTGCGACTCCAGGGTTAACTCCCCGCCGAGAGCATGCACGCGCTCGCGCATCCCCTGAATTCCAAAACCGGGCATCTGCTGCGGGCTGATGCCGCTGCCGTTATCCCGCACCTCCAGGCGCAGCTGGTCCTGGTGCTGGCAGAGCAGGATGCTGACTTCGCTGGCATCGGCATGTTTGCTGACGTTATTCAGCAGCTCCTGTAGCAGACGATAAAGGGTAAAGACCAGGGTTTCACTCTGGGGCGGGGCCGCCAGCTGGTACTCAAACCGGCACCGGATCCCGCGCTCGGCAAAGGCGAACTCGTTCACCAGATGGTGCAGGGCCTCATTGAGTGACAGCTCGTCCAGCACCGGGGGGCGCAGCTGACGCAGCAGCTGGCGGGTGGAGTGATGGATGCGCCGCGCCAGCTCGTTGATCTGCCCGGCGGCTTCCAGCGCCTGCGGGGTATCGCTCGCCCGCTTCACCAGCTGGGACTGGATCTGAATCGCGGTGATGTTCTGGCCAATCTCGTCGTGCAGCTCCCGGGCCAGGTGCTTGCGGGTATCCTCTTCAGTGTGGATCAGCTTTTCCGCCAGCGCGCGCCGGGCCTGCAACTCCGCCTCCAGCCGACGGCGGTAGTGATCGAGGTTCATCGCCAGATGCTGCTGGCGGCTGATGGCGATCCCCAGCCCGATCCCCAGCAGCGACTGGGTGGCGAGGAAAATCTCCAGTTCCAGCAAGTCGCTGAACCCCACCCCGACCTGGCGGGCAATGGTGATCATCATGCTCCCCAGCAGGCCGGAGAGCACGCCCCCCTGCCAGCCGAACTTCCACGCCATCACCACGTTGGGCAGAAACACTACGATCAGCAGCAGCCGCTCCAGGGCCGGGGAGAGCACCATCTGGGTGCCGATGCCGATAATAAAAAACAGGCTGCACCAGATGATCAGCGAGGTACGCAGGGGCGGGTTGCTGGTGTCGAGTCCGAGCAGATGATAGCGGTGCTGCTGGCGTAAAAACTCAAACACCAGGTAGACGAACGGGGTCAGCAGCACCCCGCCGGTAAAGGAGGCCAGCGCCAGTAGCGTAGTCGGGCTGTCGAGAAAGGGCGCCAGGATCAAAGTCTGGAGCAGGGCATTAAGGCTTACTGCGGCGATCAGCAGTGACAGGCGCTGCCAGTAGAGCGGAAAGCGGTGCCAGAAATGTTGCGCCAGCCACGCACAGACGGTGCCCACCAGCGGCACCATAAGCATCAGGTGATGGGTCAGGAGTTGTTCGCTGTGCAGCCAGAGCATCGCCGCCAGCGGGGGAAGGATCAGCGCTGGCCAGAAGCGGCGCGAGAGCACGATCAGCAGCGCCAGATAGACGCCCTGGGGCAAAAACAGCGCCGCCTGCTGTCCGTTCTGGGTGAGGTAAAAACTCAGCGTCCAGAGCATCAGCCAGCCGGTGCCCCAGGCCAGCATAATAAACAGCGAGAGGATGATATGCCGCAGGGAGCGCCGCATCAGTGGCCGGTCAGCAGCTGGTGATCGAGGGCAAAATGCACCAGCTCGATGGTGCTGTTGCACTGCAGTTTGCCCAGCACGTTGGCGCGGTGCACGTGAACGGTTTTGTGGCTGAGTTCGAGTTTGAAGGCAATCTCCTTCACGCTGTCACCCTTGACCAGCAGCTCGAACACCTCTTTCTCGCGCGGGGTCAGGGCGGCCAGCGCCTGGGACACCGGCTCGCCGCCGCGCAGGGCTTTCACCGCATCGGCACAGAGATAATGGCCGCCCATCCCGACGGAACGCACGGCCTGCACTAACTCTTCCGGCCCGCAGCGTTTGGTGAGATAGCCGCTGGCCCCGGCGTCCAGCGCGCTTTGCACAAAGGCGGGAGTGTCGTAGATGCTGAGGATAATGGCGCGAAACCCCGGGCGCTGCTGGCGCAGGCGTTTGAGCAGGCTCAGGCCGTTCTCATCGGGCATAGCAACGTCGAGCACCGCCACGTCGACGGCATCGCGGGTGAGGGCGGGCCAGGCCTCGGCGGCGCTGCTGTACTGGCCTTCGACCACCAGATCGTCTTCCAGATTTAACAGCTGGGCGAACCCGGACCGCACCACCACGTGATCGTCTACCAGCACCACTTTGATCATCTCAGATACCTTTGCGGAATAGTGTCTCTATGATGCCTGTCCGCGTCGGGCTGGCAATTGTGCGGCTGCGGTTATGTAACGGATGTAACAAAATTGCAATAAAGGTTTGAGGGAAGGGGGAAGGGGGAGAATATGCTGGAACTTGTGGTGTGTTCCGTTCACTTTGCGATGAGTGCTTTTCTATAACACCAGAACACGTGAACGTGTCAGGGGGGCTCGCCGCCGCCCCCCTGACCACCCCGGCTCCCGGCCAGGAAAATCGCCGCTTCGCGGTCCCTTCGGCTAATGACTTGCGGCTGTCGGGTCGGAGGCGATCCTACATCCCTGTAGGTCGCCCCCTCTCGGCGCATCCATGCGCCTCGACCCTGCCTCCAGTCAACGCCTCAGCGATTTTCAGCCGGACCATGGAGCCTCTGTGAAACTTGCGTCTTAATCGGGTTCTTCATGGCGGTAATTTTTAAAAGGCTGGTATCAAGAACAAGCTACAGCGATAAGATGGCCGCATTTATTTATATTTCCACAGCGGGCCATGTCCGGCCGAAAATCGCCGAAGCGTTTCCCGCAGGCCGGGGCGAGGCGCACGGACGCGCCGAGAGGGCATAGCCTGCAGGGATGCAGGCTGGTGCCCGACCCGACAGCCGGAGGGAATAAGCTGAGGGCACCGCAACGCGGCGATTTTCTTGCCGGTAGCCCGGGTTGCCAGGGTGGTGGCGATTGAGCCACCCTGGCACGTTCACGGGTGACGCGGCATACAGAGAAATGCAGAACGTAAAGTGAACGGAACCACCACTGAAGCCTGCATATCCCACCCCCAACAAATTAACTATCTATTGCCACTTTTTTTCTAAAAACGATTCGGCATTAACGATGCTTTTTAATTCCTTTATCAAAATTCCGCCGCCGGAAATACTGCCCCTATAACAACTCGGGGAGCAGACATTATGGCAATTTCATCGCGTTTTACCTTATTTGGCGCACTGGCGCTGTGGGCCGTTCAGGCGCAGGCGGTGGACGTCACCATCGCGTATCAAACTTCCGCGGAGCCAGCAAAAGTGGCGCAGGCGGATAACACTTTCGAAAAAGCGAGCGGCGCGAAAGTCGACTGGCGTAAGTTCGACAGCGGCGCCAGTATCGTGCGGGCCCTGGCCTCCGGCGATGTGCAGATTGGCAACCTCGGCTCCAGCCCGCTGGCGGTGGCTGCCAGTCAGCAGGTGCCGATCGAAGTCTTCCTGTTGGCCTCCCAGCTCGGCAATTCCGAAGCGCTGGTGGTGAAGAAAAACATCACTAAGCCCGAGGATCTGATCGGCAAACGCATTGCGGTGCCCTTTATCTCCACCACCCACTACAGCCTGCTCGCCGCCCTGAAACACTGGGGGATCAAGCCGGGGCAGGTGGAAATCATTAACCTGCAACCCCCGGCGATTATCGCCGCCTGGCAGCGGGGCGATATTGACGGGGCCTACGTCTGGTCGCCTGCGGTAAATGAACTGCAGAAAGATGGCAGCGTGCTGACCGACTCCGCCCAGGTGGGCCAGTGGGGCTCGCCAACCCTCGACGTCTGGGTGGTGCGCAAAGATTTTGCCGAGAAGCACCCAGAAGTGGTGAAAGCCTTCGCCAAAAGCGCTATCGACGCCCAGCAGCCCTACATTGCCAACCCGGATGAGTGGCTGAAACAGCCTGCCAACCTGGAGAAACTCGCCCGCCTGAGCGGGGTGCCGCAGGCCGACGTGCCGGGGCTGGTGAAGGGCAATACCTACCTGACGCCCGCCCAGCAGTTGCAACAGCTGGCGGGCCCGGTGAATAAAGCGATTGTTGATACTGCTGGCTTCCTGAAAGAGCAGGGCAAAGTGCCCGCGGTGGCGGCGGATTACAGCCAGTACGTGACCGATCGCTTTGTGAAGTAAGGAGGAGCGGATGCTGAATATTACAAATCTGTACGCTGATTACGCTGGCAAGCCTGCGCTGGAGGATATCAACCTGACGCTGGATAGCGGCGAGCTGCTGGTGGTCCTCGGCCCGTCCGGCTGCGGGAAGACCACGCTGCTGAATCTGATCGCCGGGTTTGTACCCTATCAGCACGGCACCATTCAACTGGCAGGCAAAAAGGTGGAGGGCCCCGGTGCCGAGCGCGGCGTGGTCTTCCAGAACGAAGGGCTGCTGCCGTGGCGTAACGTGCAGGAGAACGTCGCCTTCGGCCTGCAGCTGGCGGGCACCTCGCGGGAAGCGCGGCTGGCCACCGCCCGGGAGATGCTGAAAAAAGTGGGCCTTGAAGGGGCGGAAAAACGCTTTATCTGGCAGCTTTCCGGCGGCCAGCGTCAGCGGGTCGGCATCGCCCGGGCGCTGGCGGCGAATCCGCAGCTGTTGCTGCTGGATGAACCCTTCGGCGCGCTGGACGCCTTTACCCGCGAGCAGATGCAAACCCTGCTCCTGCGCCTGTGGCACGAGACCGGCAAGCAGGTGCTGCTGATCACCCATGACATCGAAGAAGCGGTGTTTATGGCCACCGAGCTGGTGCTGCTCTCGCCGGGGCCGGGCCGGGTGCTGGAGCGTCTGCCGCTCAACTTTGCCCGCCGCTATGTCGCCGGGGAGCCGGTGCGCAGCATTAAGTCCGATCCTGATTTTATCGCCCGACGTGAATACGTCCTGAGCCGCGTGTTTGAACAGCGGGAGGCCTTCTCATGAGCATTGTGGTGAATGACAAAACGGCGGGCAAACGCCTGACCCTGCGCTGGCCCTTTTCCCGCCAGTTAACCCTCAGCGTCAGCACCCTGCTGGTGCTGCTGGCCGTGTGGTGGGCCGTAGCGGCGGCGCAGTGGATCAGCCCCCTGTTCCTGCCGCCGCCGGGTCAGGTGCTGGTGAAACTGTTCACCATTGCCGGTCCGGAAGGGTTTATGGATGCCACCCTGTGGCAGCATCTGGCGGCCAGCCTGGGGCGTATTCTGGTGGCCCTGCTGGCGGCGGTGATCCTCGGTATTCCGGTGGGGATTGCGATGGGCTTAAGCCCGACGGTGCGCGGGATCCTCGATCCGCTGATTGAGCTATATCGTCCGGTACCGCCGCTGGCCTATCTGCCGCTGATGGTGATCTGGTTTGGCATCGGCGAGACCTCCAAGATCCTGCTGATCTACCTGGCGATTTTCGCCCCGGTGGCGATGTCGGCGGTGGCCGGCGTTAAAAGCGCCCAGCAGGTGCGGATCCGTGCGGCGCAGTCGCTGGGCGCCAGCCGCACCCAGGTGCTGTGGTTTGTGATTTTACCCGGCGCGCTGCCGGAGATCCTCACCGGTCTGCGGATCGGGCTCGGGGTCGGCTGGTCAACGCTGGTGGCGGCAGAACTGATCGCCGCCACGCGCGGGTTAGGCTTTATGGTCCAGTCGGCGGGGGAGTTCCTGGCGACGGACGTGGTACTGGCAGGGATCATGGTGATCGCCGTGATCGCCTTCGGATTAGAACTGGGGCTGCGCGCACTACAGCGTCGCCTGACGCCCTGGCATGGAGAGATACATTGACTGCTCTCCGCCCTGAAGGGCGAGGATTCCCATTTCACGGAACCGAACCTAAGCCGCGGGGAGCGGCTCAGGATTTACAGGCTCTCCGTGGGCTAACACTGCCAGCCCGGCAGCTTTGATATTACGGGCCGCATTAATGTCACGATCATGAGTTTCGCCGCACGCCGGGCAAATCCACTGACGAACATCAAGAGGCATTTTTTGCATGGTGAAGCCGCAACAATTACAGCGTTTTGAGGACGGGAAAAATTGGTCGATAGTGACAACGCTACGTCCGGCCCAATCGCCTTTGTACTGTAGCTGGCGAACAAATTCGTTCCAGCCAGCGTCTGCTATCGCTTTAGACAGCTTCGGATTGCGGATCATGTTTTTCACTTTGAGGGATTCGACGCAAACAACTTGGTTTTCGTTAATAAGTTTGCGGGTGGCCTTGTGCAAGGCATCTTGCCGGCAATCGGCTATTTTCGCGTGGAGTCGGGCAACCTTTAAGCGGGCTTTGGCGCGGTTTTTCGAGCCTCTTGCCTTCCTGCTTAACCGGCGCTGGAGTAGCGCCAGACGTGCCGCGCATTTAGCGGTGTGGCGAGGATTGCCGGATTTAAATCCGGTATCGGTGATGAACAAATCTTTTAAACCAAGATCAATGCCGACCGTCTTCGGGCTGATCGGCAATGATACAGGCTCAAACTCACAAAGGCAGGAGACGAAATATCGTCCGGCTGCATCGAGTGTGATGGTGACGGTAGAGGGTGTCGATGGCAACGGACACGACCAGCGTACATTTAATGGTGCTTTGCTCTTTGCCATATATAACTTGCCCTCGCAGTATTTAAACGCGCTGGCGGTCAATTCTGCTGCTTGTTTATGGCGCTTGCTCTTAAACGTCGGATATTTGGCGCGACCAGCGAAGAAGTTGGCAAAAGCCGTTTGTTGGTGGCGCAGAGACTGCTGGAGTGGCACGCAGGAAACGTCATTGAGCCAGGCGAATTCCGGCTCTTTTTTCAGAGCCGTTAACCGTGCACTCGCCTGAACATAGCCGATCTTTTCCTGATGTTTGTAATAGGCATCGGTGCGCCAACGAAGGATTGAATTGTAGATAAAACGCACACACCCGAACGTTTGAGTTAAAAGCTCAACTTGATCGGGGGTTGGATAAAATCTGTATTTGTAGGCGCGTTTCATGGCCTTACAAAATACGCGAAATAATGTGAGGGACATTGACAATGGTCAAACAAAAAAAGTTAGGTTGTTTAGTATCCCCTTTCCTCCCCGCCCGATTGGGCGAGGTCTCCCGGGGGCAATTTGATGAGTGAACGTCTGACAATTACCCCGCTGGGGCCGTACATTGGCGCACAGATTTCCGGCCTGGATGTCACCCGGCCATTAAGCGATAACCAGTTTGAGCAGCTCTATCATGCGGTGCTGCGCCATCAGGTGGTGTTCCTGCGCGAGCAGGCGATCACCCCGCAGCAGCAGCGCGCCCTGGCCCTGCGTTTTGGCGATCTGCATATCCACCCGGTCTATCCGCATGCGGAAGGGGTGGAGGAGATCATCGTCCTCGATACCCACAACGATAATCCGCCGGACAACGATAACTGGCACACCGATGTGACCTTTATTGAGACGCCGCCCGCCGGGGCGATCCTCGCGGCCAAACAGCTGCCGGAGAGCGGGGGAGACACCCTGTGGGCCAGCGGGATAGCGGCGTTTGAGGCGTTATCCGCCCCGTTCCAGCAGCTGCTGAGCGGCCTGCGGGCGGAGCATGATTTCAAAAAATCCTTCCAGGAGTACAAGTACCGTAAAACGGAAGAGGAGCACCAGCGCTGGCTGGAGGCGGTGGCGAAACATCCGCCGCTGCTGCACCCGGTGGTGCGTACCCATCCGGTTAGCGGCAAGCAGGCGCTGTTCGTCAACGAGGGCTTCACCACGCGGATTGTGGATCTGAGCGAGAAAGAGAGCGAGGCGCTGCTGGGGTTCCTGTTTGCCCACGTTACCAAACCGGAGTTCCAGGTGCGCTGGCGCTGGCAGGAGAACGATCTGGCGATCTGGGATAACCGGGTAACGCAGCATTACGCCAATGCCGATTATTTGCCGCAGCGACGGATTATGCACCGGGCAACGATATTGGGGGATAAACCTTTCTTCCGTGCGGGCTGATCCCCTCACCCCGGCCCTCTCCCCAAAGGGGCGAGGGAGAAAAGCTGTACGTGCTCATCTTCACACACGGCACCTGACTGTCCCCTCTCCCTTTCAGGGAGAGGGTTAGGGTGAGGGTGTTAAATGCGCCTCAATATACCGCTGATAACGGCTGGCTTTCAGATAACAGAGATCCACCAGCACCAGCCCGTCCACACAGTTGTTGAACGCCGGGTCGCTGCCGAAATCGATAAACTGCACCCCGCCGGGCTCGCACAGCTCGGAATACTGCTTGTAGAGCGGCGGGATGCCGCACCCCAGATTGCCGAGCAGCGATTTCAGCCGGGTCAGATCCTCCACGTAATCTTCCCCACCAAACTGCGCCAGCACCTCGGGTAACGAGGCGGGATAGGGGCGTCGCGAGGCGGCCAGCGGATGGGTTGCCGGGAACCACAGCCGGTAGAAGGCCACCAGCAGATCCCGCGCCCCGGGCGGTAACCCACCGGAGATGGAGACCGGCCCGAACAGGTAGCGATAGTGCGGATAGCGCGCCAGATAAGCACCAATCCCGGACCACAGGTAATCCAGCCCGCGCCGCCCCCAGTAGCGCGGCTGAATAAAGCTGCGTCCCAGCTCAATGCCGTGCTCAAGAATATCCTGCATCTTGTCGTCGTAGTGGAACAGGCTGTAGCTGTAGAGCCCCTCCGGCTCCCGCATTGCCGTCGGGATAAAGCGGTAGGCGCCGACGATCTCCAGATCCTCGTCATCCCACAAAATCAGGTGCAGATAGTCATCATCAAAGCTGTCGGTGTCCCGACGCTTGCCGCTGCCTTCTCCCACCGCGCGAAAAGCGATCTCTCGCAGCCGCCCCAGCTCGCGCAGGATCGGTGCCTCTTCCTGGCCGTTACGCTGCCACAAATAGATGGTTTTGCCATCGGCGGTGGTGCCCAGCGACTCCGCCTGCGCCAGCTCGCGCTTCAGGATCGCCCGGTCTTCCGCCCGGGCAATGGCGGATTCGGTTTTGAATACCCCCGGAAGCCCCTTACCGAGACGCAGCACGTGCTGGCGGCACTGCTCGGCCATCTCCCGCGGGGAGAGCGTGGGGCTGAACCCGTTCTGCCAGCCGATCTGCTGCCCGATTTTCACCGGCAGGTGGCTGTGGCGGCGGCGGAACATCTGCTGCATCAGCAGCAGCATCGACAGGTTCGGGGAGAGCAGGGTGCTGGCATAGAACAGCAGGCTGTTGCGGGCGTCGATATTGACCGGCAGCAGCGGCGCGCGGAATTTGCCCGCCAGCTTGATAAAGCCGGGGTGCCACTTTTTATCGCGGATCCCGGTGCGCGTAGGGCGGGAGACTTCCCCCGCCGGGAAGAAGATCAGCACCCCGGCGTTTTGCAGGTGCTGTTCCATCAGGGTGAACGAGGATTTCGCCGTCCGCCCGCCCATGTTGTCCACCGGAATAAACAGCGAGCTCAGCGGCTCCAGATGCGTCAGCATGCGGTTGGTCACCACTTTCACATCCCGGCGCACCCGGGAGACGGCATACAGCAGCGCCAGTCCATCCAGCGTACCGGTAGGGTGGTTAGCCATAACAATCAGCGGGCCGTGAGCGGGGATCTGTTCGAGGTCATGAGCGGGAATGGTGCAGAGGATATCGAGATGGTCCAGAACCTGTTCCACCATATCCAGCCCTTTCAGGTGGCGGTGGTCGGCGGCAAACTGCCGGAACTCCTCTTCGTGGAATAACTTCTTTAACAGCCTTTTTTGCCAGGGTGTAGGCCTCGCCTGCGGCCAAAGGTCATCGAGAACGCTGTCGAGACTAAACATAGTGGCACCTCCTGCTGTCCTGCTCAGACAGTAGAAGCGCCAGATGTCGGTGGTATTGCAGTGTGGTGAAGGTTTGTCGTAGGCCGGGTAAGGCGAAGCCGCCACCCGGCAATACGGATTAACGCAGAATTTTCTTCTCGGCCAGATCCAGCGCGAAGTAGCTGAAGATCAGATCCGCGCCCGCGCGTTTGATCGCCCCCAGGCTTTCGAGGATCACTTTCTCTTCGTCGATCGCTCCCGCCTGGGCGGCGAATTTGATCATCGCGTACTCGCCGCTCACCTGATAGGCGCCCAGCGGCAAATCGGTGCGCTCGCGGATATCACGCAGGATGTCCAGATAGGCGCCGGCCGGTTTCACCATCAGGCAGTCGGCGCCCTGGGCTTCGTCGAGCAGCGATTCACGGATCGCTTCCCGGCGGTTCAGCGGATTCATCTGGTAGGTTTTGCGATCGCCTTTCAGCGCGGTGCCCGCTGCTTCACGGAACGGGCCGTAGAAGGAGGAGGCGAATTTGGTGGAGTAGGACATGATCGCGGTATCGGTGAAGCCGGCGGCGTCCAGCGCCTGGCGAATGGCCTGCACCTGGCCGTCCATTGCGGCAGACGGGGCGATAAAGTCAGCGCCTGCGGCGGCGGCCACGACAGCCTGTTTGCCCAGGTTGAGCAGGGTTGCGTCGTTATCCACGCCATGATCGCACAGCACGCCGCAGTGGCCGTGGGAGGTGTATTCGCAGAAGCAGGTGTCGGACATGACGATCATCTCTGGCACCGTCTCTTTGGCGATGCGCGACATGCGCGCCACCAGACCGTCCTCTTTCCAGGCATCGCTGCCGGTAGCGTCGGTGTGGTGGGAGATGCCGAAGGTCATGATCGACCGGATACCGGCGTTGGCGATACGCTCAATTTCGCGCGCTAGGTGTTTCTCCGGGATACGCATGACGCCCGGCATGGCCTCGATGGCTTTGTAGTCATCGATCTCTTCTTCAACAAAAATCGGCAACACCAGATCGTTTAAGGTCAGTGTTGTCTCTTCAAAAAGCGCGCGCAGAGCCGGGGATTTGCGCAGACGACGGGGACGAGCAATTAAATCGTTCATGATATGCCTGACGAGTGTGAATCAAAGAGGGCCAGTGTACCCGAAACGCCCGTCGACTGTTTTACTAAAGTTGTCGTTTAGCCCGCAGAATGCGGGACAGGATAGTCTGGCCTTATTTCCGGGTTTCATTTTATCGTCTGAAATAACTTTACGCTCTATTTACCTAAGATAAATCTGCCCCAAAGATATATCGGGACCAGGTAACATCCTAACCCGGTGGGATTCTATTTTTATGTGCACCTTACTACTTATTTATTTAATCACTTATTTGCTTTTGTTTTATAACTTCCAATGATCTTTTACCTCTGATGTGTTTGCTTTCGAATGTGTGTAAATTGTTGTATTTGGATGTGTTTTTTATTATTTTTTATATTTCAAAAAGTATTTAACTTATTCCGTCTGTTTCCGGACATAATTGCTGGATTCATTGAACCATTTTGTTTTGAGGCTGCATAATTCGCCACGCAATATATTTGCACTGTATTTACGGACAAACTTGCTTACGTCCCTGAGGAGGGATGACCCAATGCAAACATGGAAAAAGAAACTTGTTGTATCTCAACTTGCATTAGCCTGCACGCTGGCTATCGCTTCTCAGGCCAATGCAAAAGATATTTCTGGTAGCACTTACAACACCTTCGGTTACGATAATACCGCCACCTCGGCCTGGTATAACGGATATACCGACTGGAATTACTCTTCTGCGGCCCACGATGGCGATATCTATCCCGTCATCAATAAGTCGACGGTGAACGGCGTGATTTCAGCCTATTACCTGGATGATGGCGCAGGCGGTCGGGCCAACGCCCTGTCGATCGCCAACAGCACCATTAACGGGATGATCACCTCCGAGTGCATGACCACCGAATGTGCCGGCGGTCTGAATACCGACGGCACGACGCATCAACAGTACGATCGTTTTGCGCTGACGGTGGACAACACCACCATCAACGACACCTATGAGCATTACGCTTATGACGTGGTGAACGGCTCCACCACTACCACCCAGTACTGGGACACTCACGCGCTGGGCAACGCCATTACCCTCGACGTGGAATCTGACATCGTTATCCAGAACAACTCCCGCATCGCCGGGATCACCCTGACTCAGGGCTATCACCAGCTGGATAACACCCCATATGACGCGGTCACTGGCATCGAAGATAACAGTCATGTCTTCACCAATACCCTGCAGGTGAACGATTCCGTGGTCACTTCCGGTGCTTATAGCGATCTGGGCACCAGCGGTTTCTATGGCCAGTCGGCGAAACCGAGCGATTACGGTGAAAGCGCAGCCACCGCCCTGGATGATGCGGCGCTGATCGTGGCGGCCGGCAGCGCGGATAACGCCATGCGCACCACGGCTACCTTCGATCACTCCACCCTGACCGGTGATGTGCTGTTCAGCAGCACCTTCGACAATAACTTCTACCCGGATGGCGATCCGGCCACCGACACCACCGCTGACGGCGTCTATAACCCAACTACTAACGGCTGGGACGGGACCGACAGACTGGATCTGACCCTGACCAACGGCAGCAAGTGGGTCGGTGCGGCGGTCTCCAGCGTCGAAGCGATTGGACCTGCTGATATGTATGGCCTCGGTTACAGCAGCGTCGACTGGCACAGCCTGGTACCGAACAGCATCTGGCCAGGCTCCACCTTCAACAGCAACGGCCATCTGGTGGGCAACCAGGTTTATCAGAGCGGGATTTTCAACGTTGCGCTGGATAACGGTTCCGAATGGGATACCCGTAAGCAGTCCAACATCGATACCCTGACCGTCAACAACCGTTCGCAGGTGAACGTAGAGAGCTCTAGCCTGCTGGCTGACAGCATCACGCTGACCAACGCCTCCACCATGAATATCGGCGATGCCGGTGGTGTGGCAACCGACAGCCTGTATCTCGACAGTTCAAGTCTGACCACCCTGACTCAGGAAACAGCGGAGCTTTACGCCAACACCATTACCGTGGATAACCGTGCCGAGCTGGCGCTGGGTCTGGGCCAGGTCGACACCCATAAACTGGTGCTGACCGACGGCGGTGTGCTGAACGTGGCCAGCCGCGATTACGTGTTCAATTCCGATCTGAACAATGCCCGCTATATCACCAACGATATCCACCAGGCAGAGTACGACTTCGGGACCATCGCCCTGAACTCGGATGGTCATCTGGCGGTGAACGGTGAAGTCTCCGGTAACTACAAAGTCCGTCTGGATAATGCGACCGGGGCCGGTTCCGTTGCCGACTATAAAAACAAAGAGATCGTTCGTATTTACGATAACAACGCTGATACCCAGGCCAGCTTCACCGCGGCCAACAAAGCGGATCTCGGGGCTTACACTTACCAGGCGCAGCAGCAGGGCGACACCGTGGTGCTGCATCAGGAGCGCCTGACCGATTACGCCAACATGGCGCTGAGCATTCCGTCTGCCAACACCAACATCTGGCATCTGCAGCAGGATGCACTGGCTAACCGTCTGACCAACAGCCGTCACGGCCTGGCGGACAACGGTGGCGCATGGGTAAATGTCTTCGGCGGCAATTTCGACGGCGATAACGGCACTATCCACTACGATCAGGACGTCAGCGGCATCATGGTGGGTCTCGATACCCATATTGATGGCAACAACGCCGACTGGATCTTCGGTGCGGCAGCCGGCTTTGCCAAAGGCGATATGAACGATCGCAGCGGCCAGGTGGATCAGGACAGCCAGTCCGCGATGCTCTACTCCGCGGCACGCTTTGCTAACGATGTTTTCATCGACAGCTCCCTGAGCTATTCACGCTTCAATAACGATCTTTCTGCCAACATGAGCACGGGCGAATACGTTGATGGCAACACCACGACTGACGCCTGGGGCTTTGGGCTGAAGCTGGGCTACGACTGGAAACCGAATACTGCCGGTTACCTCACGCCGTATGCTGCCATCTCCGGCCTGTTCCAGTCAGGTGATGATTACCGCCTGAGCAACGATCTGCGCGTGGGCAGCCAGTCTTACGACAGCATGCGTTATGAAGCCGGTTTCGACGCGGGCTACACCTTCGGTTATGGCGACGATCAGGCGCTGACACCGTTCTTCAAACTGGCCTACGTTTATGACGACGCCGGTGAAGATGCCAGCGTTAACGGTGACAACATCGATAACGGTGTGAAAGGTTCCGCGGTACGTGTGGGCCTGGGTACGCAGTTTAGCTTCACCAAAAACTTCAGTGCCTACACTGATGCCACTTACCTTGGTGGTGGTGATGTTGATCAAAACTGGGGTGCCAACCTCGGTGTGAAATACACCTGGTAACACGCCTGATGCGGGGAGGATTATCTCCCCGCTTTTTTTGCGTCAGTTAAGATGACTCGAGATCTGCATGAACCGGTATGCAAAACCCATTTCTGAATTCTCCCGGCTCGAAAAGTGCCTCTCTGCGCACAGCACGCCGTTCAAACTCTCTGCCCAGCTTCCGGTGTTTGCGGAGCGCAATGAAGAAGAGTACTACGCGGTCGTACTGCAGTCAGGATCGCTCAGTATTCACCGACAGCAGGATGACCTGCTGGTTGAGATTGTCGCCGCACCCTACATCTTCGGGATCAACGCCGGCATGATGGGCTGCAGCACAGAGTACCTGCTGGTAACACAATCCCCCTGTTCCGGGTTCTACCTCCCCGCCTCTGGCGCCCGCCATCTTATCCAGCAGGCCGGATTATGGTCTGATGCGTTCTGCTGGCTCTCCTGGCACCACCGGGTGATGGAGATCCGCGATAAGCAGCTGGTGGGCAATAACTCCTACAGCCAGATCCGCGCCACGCTGCTGGATATGGCCCAGTGGGATGAATCCTTACGGATGCGGGTGGGGGTGATGAGCTACATTCAGCGACGCACGCGCATTTCGCGTTCAGTGGTGGCAGAGGTGCTGGCGGCGTTACGGCAGGGGAACTACATCATTATGGAAAGGGGCAAACTGATTAGGGTCAACCATTTGCCCGCTGAATATTAGTCTAAGGACGCGGGGATCGCCCGCGGCTTGTTCTCGCTCAGTTCAACCACCAGCTGGTTGACGCCGTCGCTCATATTGACGAAACGCGTGAGCGGCGAGCGCGTCACGACCACGAATACGCCCACGTTAGACTGCGGGATCATCGCCATATAGGTAATGAATCCACCGCCGCCGCCGGTTTTCTGGATAATGCCCGGACGACCATTTTTCGGTGCCATATAGACCCAGCCGAGGCCCAGCGCATCCGCGCGGCCTGGCACATCCATGCCAATCACCCGCGTTAACTGGCTGCGCTGATAAATCAGCGTCTGCATTCTGTCGGCCTGATTGCTGCGCGCATAGAAATCAGAAGAGAGGAACTGCTGCATCCAGCGCATCATGTCGCCCGGGGTGGAGTAAACTCCGCCGCTGCCCACCGCTGCCAGGGTGTTGTTACACGGGCTGGCTCCTTTCTCCGCCACCATCAGACGCTTGCACTGATCGGGGGAGGGGGTAAAGGTGGTGTCTTTCATCCCCAGCGGACGGGCGATTTGCTCGTCGAACAGCTGGGCATAGGGTTTGCCCGCCGCGGTGCCCAGCGCATCGGCCAGCAGATCAAAGGCCAGGTTTGAGTAGGCGGCCTGCGAGCCCGGCGATGATTTCAGGGTAGCGGTGGATAACCAGTTCCAGCGTTGATCCCGGGTCGGCCAGACAAATACCGGACGATGCGCGGCGCCGCCCGGCTGTTCGCGTGGCAGGGCGCTGGTATGGGTAGCAAGGTTGACGAGGGTAATCGGCGCGCCCTGGTAAGTTGGCACCCGTGCCCCCGACGGGGCATATTTGCTTAACGGATCGTTCAGCTTCACCACGCCCTGATCGAGCAGTTTCACCAGCATTTCACTGGTCATTAATTTGGTCAGGGAGGCAATGCGCACCACCGAATCCAGCTGCGGGTGAACATTGTTTCCTGGACGCGTTTCGCCAAAGCTGCGAAATACACGCTGATTGCCGTCAATCGCCACCAGGGCCATCCCCGTTGCGCCGCTGCCGTAAAAAATCAGGTTCGCATAGCGATCGACCACATCGGAGGCGAAAGCCGGATCGGCAATCGGCTGGGCAGGGGCAGCCTGCACGCAGGTGAGGCTGGCCGTATACAGCACGGCGGAGAGTAACAGACTACGTTTCAACGAAAGCATCCATGAAGTGAATGAAAAAAGTATGCGTATTTATACTACTAAACGGCGTATTGCAAAGGCCTGAACAGCATAACGATAGCGTGAAAAACGTAACCATGGGTAAATACAAACAATTTCGTTATTAGCGATCTCATGTTTTGTGACATTGCGCTTATGATACCTGTCAGGTTCACTTACTTTTCCGCTCAGGTGGCGGTTGACGACGAACTAAAATCGGGCCGGCAGGTCTGATAATCCGTCGTCCACAGCAGTAGCGATAACTACAAGAAGGAAGCGTTATGTTTAAGTCGTTTTTCCCAAAACCGGGACCCTTTTTTCTCTCGGCCTTTATTTGGGCTCTGATCGCTGTCATTTTCTGGCAGGCCGGTGGTGGCGCCTGGTTAGAGCGCTTGTTCAGCATCACGGGCGATGTACCCATTAGCGCGGCGCGTTTCTGGTCGCCGGGCAATCTGCTTTTCTATGCGTATTACGCCCTCTGCGTCGGGGCGTTTGCCCTGTTCTGGTTTATCTGGTCGCCGCACCGCTGGCAGTATTGGTCTATTCTCGGCACCTCGCTGATCGTGTTCGTCACCTGGTTTCTGGTGGAAGTTGGGGTGGCGATCAACGCCTGGTATGCCCCTTTCTATGACCTGATCCAGACCGCCCTCAGCGCGCCGCATAAGGTTACCCTCAACCAGTTTTATCATGAAGTGGGCGCCTTCCTCGGCATCGCCCTGATCGCCGTTGTTATTGGCGTGTTGAATAACTTCTTTGTCAGCCACTATGTGTTCCGCTGGCGTACCGCGATGAACGAATACTATATGGCGCACTGGCAGCAGCTGCGCCATATCGAAGGGGCGGCCCAGCGTGTGCAGGAAGACACCATGCGTTTCGCCTCTACCCTGGAGAATATGGGGGTGAGTTTTCTCAACGCCGTCATGACGCTGATCGCCTTCCTGCCGGTACTGGTAACACTGTCGGCGCACGTGCCGGAGCTGCCGGTCGTCGGTCATCTGCCGTACGGCCTGGTGATCGCTGCTATTGTCTGGTCGGTAATGGGCACCGGTTTGCTGGCAGTAGTGGGGATCAAGCTGCCGGGGCTGGAGTTTAAAAACCAGCGCGTTGAGGCGGCTTACCGTAAAGAGCTGGTCTATGGCGAAGATGATGCCAGCCGCGCCTCGCCGCCGACGGTACGCGAATTGTTCGGCGCGGTGCGTCGCAACTATTTCCGCCTCTATTTCCACTACATGTACTTCAATATCGCCCGTATCCTTTATCTGCAGGCGGATAACGTTTTCGGCATAATCCTGCTGTTCCCCTCGATTGTGGCCGGTACGATTACGCTCGGTCTGATGACCCAAATCACCAACGTTTTTGACCGGGTACGCGGTTCGTTCCAGTACCTGATCAACTCCTGGACTACGCTGGTGGAACTGATGTCCATCTATAAACGTTTACGCAGTTTCGAACATGAGCTGGATGGTCAGGATCTACAGGAAGTGACCCATACGTTGAGCTAATACAGGGAGTCGTTATGTCTTTTACCGTACCGCGTGCGTTACCGTTGTCGTTGCTTGCCGCCCTGGTGTTAGCCGGGTGTGCAGAGAAGGGGGCTGCGCCACTGAAAAAGGGCGAAAAGCCCGTCGATGTGGCAAGCGTCGTGCGGCAAAAAATGCCTGCCTCGGTGAAAGACCGGGATCAGTGGGCGTCGGCGCTGGCGAAAACCTTCGAAAGCCAGAAGATCGCCCCTACCGAGGAGAATATCTGCTCGGTACTGGCGGTGGCGCAGCAGGAGTCGCTGTATCAGTCCGATCCGGCGGTGCCGGGGTTGAATAAGATCGCCTGGAAAGAGATCGACCGTCGGGCAGAAAAGCTGCACATTCCGGCGTTTCTGGTCCACACGGCGCTGAAAATCACCTCGCCGAACGGGAAAAGCTATAGCGAGCGGCTGGATACGGTGAAAACCGAGAAACAGCTCAGCGCCATCTTTGACGATATGATCGGGACGGTGCCGATGGGCCAGACCCTGTTTGGCTCCCTGAATCCGGTGCATACTGGCGGGCCGATGCAGGTCAGCATCGCCTTCGCGGAAAAGCATACCGACGGCTATCCGTGGAAAATCGAGAATACGGTGCGTCAGGAGGTCTTCTCCCTGCGCGGCGGGCTGTGGTTCGGCACCTACCATCTGCTGAACTATCCCGCCAACTACGATGTGCCGCTCTACCGCTTTGCTGACTTCAACGCTGGCTGGTACGCCAGCCGCAATGCAGCATTCCAGAATGCGGTCAGCCGCGCCAGTGGCGTGAAGCTGGCGCTGGACGGGGATCTGATTGCCTATGGCAGTAGCGAGGCAGGGAAGACAGAGCTGGCAGTGCGTAAGCTGAAAGGCAAGCTGGACATGAGCGATAGCGAGATCCGCCAGCAGCTGGGGAAAGGCGACAGTCTGGCGTTTGAGAAAACCGAACTGTATCAGCAGGTGTATAAACTGGCGGAGCAGAAGAGCGGTAAGACATTACCGAAAGCGATGCTGCCAGGGATCCAGCTTGAGAGCCCGAAAATCACCCGCAATCTGACTACCGCCTGGTTTGCCCAGCGCGTAGACGATCGCCGGGCGAAGTGCATGGCCTTGAATTAACGGTAGCGGCGCCAGCGCACGACCAGCGCAACGGCGCCCAATACCACCAGCCCCACCAGGAACGGGATCAGCCCGAAGACGGTTCCGACGCCCAGCCCAATTTCCACGCGCGGCCGCCCGGAATCTTCGACCTGCATCAGGTGTTCATACACGCCGGGCGCATGCACCAGGATGTTCAGCAGCTGTGAGCCTGCCCAGAAGCAGAACAGCACAAACAGAGCGTAAGCGATATTTCCTGCCGTGGAGGTCTTAGGTTGTCTGGTGCTGAAAATCGGCTTCGACATAGTAAAGTCTGCCATAACTACCTCCGGTATGTTCTGTCTGGCTAAATGCCTGTTGTACACGTTGAGTTTGACAGCACATGGCAGATGTCAATATCGGAATGATGGTAATTTGGCCTGGAGAATTCTCCTGGATGTACGAATTTTGCCGCACATCACAGATTTTTTACTTAAGTGAAATTCACTCTCATTTCAGATTTTCCGCATGCGCCACAGACCTGACGACAAAACTGTGCGAGGATAGATTTTTTCTTCTGGAGCGACCATGAAACTGCCTGCCAAAATCCGCCGTGACTGGCATTTCTACGCCTTTGCTATTGGGCTTATCTTTATTCTGAATGGGGTGGTGGGGTTGCTGGGCTTTGAAGCGAAGGGCTGGCAAACCTATGCGGTAGGGCTGGTGACCTGGGTTGTCAGTTTCTGGCTGGCTGGGTTTATCATTCGCCGTCGCCCGGAAGAGACGACGGCAAACGAGGCGGATTAACCTGTTACCGAAATCTGAAGCGCGCTGTCAGCGGCATGTCGCTCCAGCGCCAGTTCAATCAGACGAGTGATCAGATCCGGATAGCTGAGGCCGCTGGCCTGCCACAGTTTCGGGTACATGCTGATGTTGGTGAAGCCTGGCAGGGTGTTGATTTCATTGATAACGACGCGGTTATCCGCCGTTAAGAAGACATCAACACGCGCCATGCCGCGACAGCCCAGCGCCTGATACGCTTCGATGGCAATGGCGCGGATCGCGTCATTAACCTCAGCATCCAGCATGGCAGGCACCACAACCTGCGCGCCCTGGTCGTCGATGTATTTGGTGTCGTAAGAGTAGAACTCGCTGTTCAGGACCACTTCGCCACAGGTGCTGGCCTGCGGGAAATCATTCCCCAGTACCGCGCACTCGATCTCACGGCCTTTAATTCCCTGTTCCACCACCACTTTGTGATCGAAGGTGAAGGCCAGACGCACCGCCTCGCTGAACTGCGCTTCGCTGTTTACTTTGCTGACGCCGACGGAGGAGCCCTGGTTTGCCGGTTTAACGAACAGCGGCAGGCCGAAACGGGCGCTGAGATCGGTAAAGGTATGCTGGTCGCGGTTGGCGCGGGTGAGGGTGACAAAAGGTGCCACGTTCAGCCCGGCATCGCGCAGCAGGCGTTTGGTCACGTCCTTATCCATGCAGGCGGCGGAACCGAGGACGTCAGAGCCGACGAACGGCAGGTTAGCCATTCGCAGCATCCCCTGCAGGGAGCCGTCTTCGCCCAGCGTGCCGTGGACGATCGGGAAAATAACGTCGAGGTGCGAAAGCGTCTGTCCGGTGCTGGCATTGATCAGCTGGCCCTGCATTACCCCCGGTACGGTGGCAACGCTAATCTCAGACGGGTTCAGCGCAATGCGCGCCGGATCGTCGGCATTGAGCAGATAGCCCTGCTCGTCGTTAATGTGCCACTGGCCCTGTTTATCGATCCCTAACAGCACGACCTCAAAGCGGCTCTTATCTATCGCGTTAACGATATTTTTGGCCGATTGCAGCGACACTTCGTGCTCGGCTGATTTTCCCCCAAAGACAATACCTACCCGCAACTTCGCCATCACTTCGCTCATCCACTCTGACTCAAAACGCTTACCCTATCACGATGCCCGGCGGAATTCGCCGCCTTCTGCCATAATGTTTTGGCACATTGTTTCAGGAGGATGAGTGAAAGGGAAAAGCCTGATTATCTGTATTGCAGTCATTGCTGCGGCCATCGCGGGCTACCGCTGGCTGCCGTCGTATTACAACCCCTTTGCACCGCTTTCCCTCGACGATCCCCCCGGCACTCTGACCCAGTTTAAGCTGCGTCGCCTGACCCCTGAGCATTGTGAAATCCTGCTGGCGCAGGCCAATGCGCGCCAGCTGATCCGCACCCAGATGGTGGCCGATAGCACCGGGGAGTGCCCGCTGAGTGATGTGGTGCGCGTGCGCAGTTTTGGCCAGGTCAGCCTCAGCAGCAGTTTCCTCGCCAGCTGCCCGCTGGCACTCAGCTCGGCGCTGTTCGTCAATCAGCAGGCCCGGCCCCTGACCCAAACCATGATGGGCAGTAGCCTGTCGCGCATTGATCATCTCGGCAGCTTTGCCTGCCGGAATATCTATCATCGGCCCAATGCCCGGCGCAGCGAACATGCTACCGCCCAGGCGCTGGATATCAGCGGCTTTACGCTGGAGAACGGCCAGCGGATCTCGGTTCTGCGCGGCTGGGAAAATGACGCTTCCGGGCCGTGGCTGCGGGCGCTGCTGGGTGCCAGCTGCGGCTATTTCGGTAATGCCCTCGGGCCGGACTACAATGCCGCCCACGCCAACCATTTTCATCTGGGGATGCGAGGATTTGGCTACTGCCCGCAAAGCATAAATCACCAGACAAAAGGCCAAAATATGTGACATGTTTCACAGATATGATGACTGGGAAGATAAAACACCGAAGTCACGGCAGGCGCATCCCTGACAACTTTCGGCGCAGTGTAACTTGCTAATCTGATAGTGAATTCACGCAAAATGTAGACAGTATCCGCCTATGGAATCCTGGAAAGTTAACCTCATTTCGGTCTGGTTTGGTTGTTTTTTCACCGGCCTTGCCATCAGCCAGATTTTACCCTTTTTGCCGCTGTACGTGTCCCAGCTTGGCGTCTCGTCCCACGAGGCCTTATCGATGTGGTCAGGCCTGACCTTCAGCGTCACTTTTCTGGTTTCCGCTATCGTCTCGCCGATGTGGGGCAGCCTTGCCGATCGTAAAGGGCGCAAGCTGATGCTGCTCCGCGCCTCCCTGGGAATGGCAATTGCGATCCTGCTCCAGGCCTTTGCCACCAACGTCTGGCAGCTGTTTCTGCTGCGTGCGCTGATGGGGCTGACTTCCGGCTATATTCCAAACGCCATGGCGCTGGTGGCATCGCAGGTGCCCCGGGACCGTAGCGGTTGGGCCATCAGCACGCTGTCGACGGCGCAGATCAGCGGTGTGATTGGCGGGCCACTGATGGGCGGTTTTCTCGCTGACCACGTCGGTCTGCGAGCGGTGTTCCTCATCACCGCCGTCTTGCTGGTGATCAGTTTTCTGGTGACGCTGTTTCTGATTAAAGAGGGGGCGCGTCCGAGCGTGAGCAAGGCGGAGCGCCTCAGCGGCAAGGCGGTCTTTGCCTCGCTACCCTATCCATGGCTGATGATCAGCCTGTTTATCACCACCATGGTGATCCAGCTCTGCAACGGTTCGGTAGGGCCGATCCTCGCGCTCTTTATCCAGTCGATGGCGCCGGAGAGCACCAATATCGCCTTCCTGAGCGGGATGATTGCCGCCGTGCCGGGCGTCTCGGCGCTGATGTCTGCCCCGCGTCTCGGTAAGCTGGGGGATCGCATCGGCACCGGCCGCATTCTGATGGCGACGCTTATCGTGGCGGTGGTGCTTTTCTTCGCCATGTCCTTTGTCACCACCCCCTTCCAGCTCGGGGTGCTACGCTTCCTGCTGGGCTTTGCCGATGGCGCCATGCTGCCTGCGGTGCAAACGCTGCTGATTAAGTACTCCAGCGATCGGGTGACCGGGCGGATCTTCGGCTATAACCAGTCGTTTATGTATCTGGGGAACGTCGCCGGTCCGCTGATGGGGGCGGCGGTCTCTGCGATGGCCGGATTCCGCTGGGTGTTTGCCGCTACCGCGGTGGTGGTATTGCTCAATATTATCCAGCTGGCATGGGCCATGCGGCATCGACGCCAGCAGGAAGCCCGGACGCGGGCGAATAAAAGGTTGTAGCGCCGCTGTAGAATAGAGTTAAGCCGGGCTGTCATTATTCTTTATTTGAAATGGCGGTTCTGCTTTTATTTGGCATTGTGGACTCAGTTTGAATTTAATTTAAGTCACACTTTTCCGACAGCCAGCCAGATTAATTTATGAGGCGTGTGGCGTTTGGCTAAAAATAGTACTTTTAACTACTTTGCAAGCCTCAGGCATAATGATAACGTCGGAAAAAACGTGATAAGGAAATAGCGCTGTGAAAAATCTCATTGCTGAGTTGTTGCTGAAGCTTGCCCAAAAGGAAGAAGAGTCGAAAGAGCTGGTGGCCCAGGTCGAAGCCCTGGAAATTGTGGTGACTGCCTTGTTACGCCAGATGGCGAAAAGCGAGCAGCAGGCGCTGATCGACAGCGTGGAAGGCGCGCTGGATGAGGCCCGACCGGCTACGCAGGTATCGGCCCAGGACAGCGAAATGCTGCAGCAATACGTAAAAAAGCTGTTACGGCACCCGCGCAGCTGAACGGTCATATGACATAAGTTTGTGTCATAGAACCGTCATATCGGTTGCCTATAGTCGCTCTGTTTTATTTTTTATCTATTTCTCCATGGAGAAAATAAGTGAAACAGAGCGCACATTATATAGCATGACTTCGTCTTTTATGTACTTCCACCATTTATGCTGAAACTGTGGCATCGACTGCGGTTCTGGATAATCGCGCCGCCAGGGTGATATTACCCAGCCTGCCGCTGACCGGCAGGAAAAAAACGTCTGCCGGGTGGTTTTTTCAGCAGTACGAACCAGACTTACTGTGATCATCCACAGAAGGATAGTGCTATGAAAATCACCCTGCTGGTTACCCTGCTTGTCGGCCTGTTTTCTCTTACCCCGGTAGGGGCACAGGATAAACAGCTCACCCCGCAGCAGCAACGAATGACCACCTGCAATCAACAGGCGACCGCCCAGGCTCTGAAGGGCGATTCCCGCAAGACTTACATGAGCGACTGCCTGAAAAACGCCTCCTCGAAACCGGGCGAAAAAAGCCTGAATCCTCAGCAACAAAAGATGCGCGAATGTAATAGCCAGGCGACCCAACAATCCCTTAAAGGCGACGATCGAAATAAGTTTATGAGCGCCTGTCTGAAGAAAACCGGCTAGTTCAAACGGGTGAGCGAGCCCGGACGCTCACCCGAAATATCATACTTAGCCTAAAGTAAGCCTTTCTATAATTTGGGAAAATGCTTTTGAGTGTTCCCAAAAACCATGAATGATGAAAACTTTTACAGCAAAATCTTTTCCCGGGAAGGAATCGGTCAGGCATATTCGGCGGATGAGCATCACCGCTCGGGTCTCCGCCTGGCGCGTCAGTTGCGCTGGCCGCGTACAGCGGGTCTGGCCATTCTCTTTTTCCCGATTGCCAGCGTGCTGGTTGCGCAGCCAGTCAACGGTGTCTGGTGGCTGCTGCTGGTTGGCTGGGCGTTTGTCTGGCCCCATCTGGCCTGGCAATTAGCGGCGCGTTCGACCAATCCCTGGAACGGTGAGATGTTTAACCTAAAGATCGACGCCATTATGGCCGGGGTCTGGATTGGGGTGATGGGAGTTAACGCCATGCCCAGCGCGGCGCTGGTGATGATGATGAGCATGAACCTGATTGGCGTGGGTGGCATTCGGCTGTACGGCCCCGGGGTGATAATGACCGCGCTGGCCGCGCTGGTCTCCCTGCAGCTTACGCACGTCACGCCGGACTATGCCAGCACGCCGCTGGAAATCGGGCTCGCGCTGCCGGTGATCGTCTGTTACCCCATGCTGTTTGCCTGGGTGAGCTTCCATACGACAAGTCGTCTGGTGGAGCATAAGCGCCGGCTTGAGTTGATGAGTACCCTGGACGGCATGACGGGGGTCTTTAACCGTCGCCACTGGGAAGTGTTGCTGCGCACGGAGTATGAAAACTGTCGCCGCTACCAGCGTAGCGCCACGCTTCTGCTGATCGATATCGATCACTTCAAGAGGATTAATGACAGCTGGGGCCATGATGTGGGCGATCAGGCGATTGTCGCCGTCACCCGTCAGCTGCAGCTCACGTTACGCGCCAGCGATATTATTGGCCGTTTTGGCGGGGATGAGTTCGCGGTGATCATGAGCGGGACGACGGCGGAGAGCGCCATTGCGGCGATGTCGCGGGTACACGAGCGGCTGGCAGATTTACAACTGCCGGGGCCGCCGCACGTAAAGATCTCCATCAGCGTCGGCGTAGCGCCGCTCACGACGTCGATGGTGCATTATCAGGAGTGGCTTAAAGCGGCGGATATCGCGCTCTACAAAGCGAAAAATGCCGGACGTAACCGCACCGAAGTGGCCGCCTGACGCCCGGCAGTCGGTCAGGACTTACTTAGCAGCTCTGATTTTTCCATGCACTTCGTCATGGCTTCAATGACGGCAGCACGGAAGCCGCGCTCCTCCAGCACCCGCACCGCTTCGATGGTAGTGCCGCCCGGGGAACAGACCATATCTTTCAGCTCGCCCGGATGCTTGCCGGTTTCGAGTACCATTTTGGCTGACCCCATCACCGCCTGTGCGGCAAATTTATAGGCCTGCGCACGGGGCATTCCCCCCAGAACGGCCGCATCGGCCATCGCTTCAATAAACATAAATACGTAGGCAGGCGCCGAACCGCTGACCCCGACTACCGGGTGGATCATCGCCTCGGCAATCACTTCGGCTTCCCCGAAGCAGCGGAAAATATTGATCACATCGGCCACTTCTTCAGCGGTCACCAGCGCGTTAGGGGTGATGGAGGTCATGCCTGCGTTGACCAGCGACGGCGTGTTAGGCATCGCGCGGACAATTTTACGGTCATGGCCCAGGGCGCGCGCCAGCTGGTCGAGGGTAACGCCCGCGGCGATAGAGACCACCAGCGTATCTTTATTCAGGCTGGAGGTGACGTCGCTCAGGACTTTCACCATCATGTTCGGCTTCACCGCGCCGAAGACGATATCGGCCACCTGCGCCACTTCCTGGGCGCTTTGCGCGGCGTTGACGCCATACTGATCGTGCAGAGCGGCAACCTTGTCAGGCGACGGGGTATAGACCCAGATCTGGCCTGGCAGCACCTGGCCGCTGGCGATCAGACCGCCGAGAATGGCTTTGCCCATGTTACCGCAGCCGATAAAACCGATTTTCTTCTCCATCACGTCTCCCTCTTAAACTTTGTTATGATTGTGGAACTTTAGCCTATCAGGTTTTATCACGCAGCATTATATGCCGGAGAGAGAAGATGGCGATTTGGGTGGATGCCGATGCGTGTCCGAATGTCATTAAAGAGATCCTGTTTCGTGCCGCCGAGCGCGTGCAGATGCCGATGACGCTGGTGGCGAATCAGACCCTGCGCGTGCCGCCGTCCCGCTTTATACGCACCCTGCGCGTGCCGGCCGGTTTTGACGTGGCCGATAACGAAATCGTGCGCCAGTGCAGCCCCGGGGACCTGGTGATCACCGCCGATATCCCGCTGGCGGCAGAAGTGCTGGAGAAAGGGGCGGCGGCGCTGAATCCGCGCGGGGAACGTTACTCCCCGGCCACCATCCGCGAAAAGCTGACCATGCGCGATTTTATGGATACGCTGCGCGCCAGCGGCGTCCAGACCGGCGGGCCGGACAGTTTGTCCCAGCGCGACAGACAAGTGTTTGCTGCCGAACTCGATAAATGGCTGCTGGAAGTGAAACGCCGCCAGAGTTAATCATCACTGTGACATATGATTCGGCCACTATTACCTCGTTCCGGGGTTGTCAACGGCGGGTGGGTTCAGGTAAGGTGAGCGCACCGTTAAGTGCAATCATTTCTTTACAGGATATCCCCTGATATTTCTGGCATTGAGTGAAATGGCATATTAACGCCACGCCTGATGTAATAAATTTTTTACGATTACTTGTGTACTAGCTTAATGGTATCATGGCACTCTTTTCGACTTCACCCACCGCATGCCTGCGGCCTTAAGGGGAACACCTGGTTATGACCCAGCCTATTTTTTTAATTGGCCCCCGCGGCTGTGGAAAAACCACCGTCGGCCTGGAACTGGCGCGTCTGTGCCAGAGCGAATTTGTTGACACCGATCACTGGTTGCAGACCCATGCCGGTCAGAGCATTGCTGAGATCGTTGAGCAGGAAGGGTGGGAGAGCTTCCGCGCCCGCGAGACGGCCACTCTCGAGGCGGTGACGGCGGGTTCCGGCATCATTGCCACCGGCGGCGGCATTATTTTATCGGCTTATAACCGGCAGTTTATGCGCGAAAAGGGAACGGTGATTTACCTGTGCGCCCCGGTGCCGGTGCTGGTCGAACGCCTGGAAGCCTTCCCGGAAGAGGGCCAGCGCCCGACCCTGACCGGCAAGCCCATCAGCGAAGAGGTGAGCGCCGTGTTGGCAGAGCGCGACGCCCTCTATCGCGAAGCGGCTCACCACGTGGTGGATGCCTCTCTGCCACCGGCTCAGGTGGTGCAAAATATCGTAACCGCACTGCATCTAGCATGCGCCAGCTAACTGATGTCTATACTGTTAGTTCAGCCATGAAAAAAAAGGATGAACTATGCCAACCAGACCTCCCTATCCACGTGAAGCCCGTATTGTTGCCGTTGAAAAAGGTGCGACGGGCCAGACTGTCACCTGGTATCAGCTGCGCGCCGACCACCCGAAACCCGATTCGCTGATCAGCGAGCACGAAACGGAGCTGGAAGCGCAGGATGCCAAAAAGCGTTATGAAGATCCCGATAAAGCCTGATCAAATTCTGAAAGCGGAAAAAACCGTACCCTAATCACACTATTTAAAAAGCGATAACTTTAAACGGAGGGTAATGTACTGGCTTAACAGACACATCCTGTCAGGCTCGCGGATCTTTACATTCCGGCTCGTTAATCAACTGCTACGCTTTTCAGCACTTTTTCTGAACAGCGCACTGTACAGCGAAGCGAGCCTGTCTCTGTGTCCCGATCACGGTAGTGGTAGTAAAGAAAGGCGAGAACAATGAAAGCGACGTTGGCGATCCTCACCATTGGGGTAGTCCCGGTAAGCGAAGTACTCCCGCTCTTAACGGAGCATATCTCTGAACAACAGATCACGCATCACAGTCTGCTCGGTACGCTGAGCCGGGAAGAGGTCATGGAAGACTACGCCCCTGAACCGGGGGAGGCGCAGCTGCCAACCCTGCTCAGCGACGGCGAGCTGGGCAATGTCTCGCTGCCAAAGATCGAGCGTGCCCTGCAAAGCGTTATCGAAGTGCTCGATAATCAGGATTATGAAGTCATCCTGCTGATGAGTACCGCGCCCATCACCGGGCTCGTTGCCCGTAATGCGATCCTGCTGGAACCGATGCGGATCATCCCGCCGCTGGTGGGATCGATTGTCGACAGCCATCAGGTGGGGGTGATCGTGCCGATCCCCGAGCTGCTGGAGAACCAGTCGCACAAGTGGCGCGGGCTGGTCAAAACGCCGCTGCTTTCCGTGGCGAATCCGTTCTGGGACAGCGAAGCGAAACTGATCGACGCCGGACGCGATCTGCTGGAGCGCGGCGCGGACGTTCTGATGCTCGATTGCCTCGGTTTCCATCAACGCCACCGCGATTTACTGCAAAAAACGTTGGATGTGCCAGTGCTGCTGTCAAACGTGCTGGTAGCCCGGCTGGCCTCGGAATTGCTGGTCTGATGATTTTGCGTGACAGGCATGGAGCGTCACCCCTATATTGGATTCACATCCAATGACAATAAGGACCAGTCCATGCTTCAGAGTAATGAATACTTTTCCGGTAAAGTGAAGTCCATTGGTTTTACCAGCAGCATTACTGGCCGTGCCAGTGTTGGCGTGATGGCGGAAGGGGAGTATGCCTTCGGTACCGCGCAGCCTGAAGAGATGACCGTGGTCAGCGGTTCACTGAAAGTATTATTGCCGGGGGAAACGGAGTGGAAAGTGTATAACCCGGGCGATGTTTTTAACGTACCCGGCCACAGCGAGTTCCATCTGCAGGTAGCTGAGCCTGCGTCCTATCTGTGTCGTTACCTGTAAAAAAAAGAGCCGGGTTAACCCGGCTCCTGTTTCTGGCATAAAGCCTGGTATTAAGCATTAACGCTGTGCTTCGCCGCCCAATCCTTCCACCACGCTCTGAATCAACGCCGCCAGTTCACCCGTCATCAGAATGAAGTCAGCATCAAAACGCTGGGCATAGTCGTCCCGGTCGATATCGTCGTTCTGATCGCGAAGCTCATCGGAGAACTTCAGTCGCTTGATCGAGCCATCGTCACACATCATGAATTGAATGCGCTGCTGCCAGTCGAGCGCCAGCTTGGTCACCAGCTTGCCGGCTTCGATGTGTACTGCGATTTCGTCGCTGACCAGCTCCTGCTTCTTGGCGCGGATCACGCCGCCGTCTTCGAGGATCGCTTTCAGTTCGGCTTCGTCCAGCAGCTGGAAGCCCTGCGGAACGCTGTTGCCCCGCACCCACTCGGTGAGGGTCAGCTCGATCGGGTTTTCCATCGTCAGCGGCACCACCGGCAGCGAACCGAGGCTTTTACGCAGCAACGCCAGCGTATCTTCTGCTTTTTTGGCGCTGGCGCAGTCGACCATAATCAGGCCGTTAACCGTGTCGATCCACATCATGGTCTGGCTGAAGCGGCTAAAGGCACGCGGCAGCAACGAGTGAAGAACTTCATCTTTCAGCGAATCTTTTTCGGTTTTTTTCAGCTTACGGCCCTGTTCGGCTTCAAGCTTGAAAATTTTGGCTTCCAGCGCCTGTTTCACCACCGGCGTCGGCAGGATCTTCTCTTCCTTACGCGCACAGATGATGATTTGACCATTGGTAGTGTGGGTCAGCGCATCGCTTTGTGATCCCATAGGCGGAACCCATCCGGTTTTCGCCATGTCCTGGCTGCCACACGGGGTAAATGCGTAAAGGTCTAACTGTTTTTCCATCTCGTCGGCGCGCAGCTCGATGTCGCGGCTGAGACGGTAAACCATCAAATTTTTGAACCACAGCATGATAATTTCCACGGTCTTGTCGTTTAATTCAGCGGGCATGATAGCGAATTGTCGCATCGCTTGCATTGCTAATCGGGTAGCAGGCTTCTACTCTGTTGATAATCAAAAAAATGAGGAACGTCCTGTGCGAATTGGTATAGATCTCGGCGGCACCAAAACAGAAGTCATTGCTCTGGGCGAGCAGGGGGAACAGCTGTTCCGCCATCGCCTGCCGACCCCGCGTGACGACTATCAGCAGACCATCGAAACCATCGCCAGCCTGGTGGAGATGGCCGAAAAGGCCACCGGCCAGACGGGCACGGTGGGCATGGGCATTCCAGGTTCGATTTCGCCCTATACCGGGGTGGTGAAAAATGCTAACTCCACCTGGCTTAACGGCCAGCCCTTCGACCGCGATTTAAGCCAGCGGCTGAACCGTGAGGTGCGCCTCGCGAACGACGCCAACTGCCTCGCGGTGTCGGAAGCCATTGATGGTGCAGCGGCGGGCGCGCAGACGGTATTTGCGGTGATCATCGGCACCGGCTGCGGAGCAGGGGTGGCCTTTGGCGGCCGCGCCCATAGCGGCGGCAACGGCACCGCAGGGGAGTGGGGGCACAACCCGCTGCCGTGGATGGATGAGGATGAGTTGAAGTACCGCGCTGAAGTGCCGTGCTACTGCGGCAAACAGGGCTGTATCGAAACCTTTATCTCCGGCACCGGCTTCGCTACCGATTACCGCCGTCTGAGCGGGCATCCGCTTAAAGGCAACGAGATCATGCGCCTGGTGGAAGAGCAGGATGCCGTCGCGGAGCTGGCCTTCAGCCGCTACGAAATGCGGCTGGCCAAATCGCTAGCGCACGTGGTGAATATCCTTGACCCGGATGTCATTGTGCTGGGCGGTGGAATGAGCAACGTGGATCGTCTGTATACCACCGTTCCGCAGCTGGTGAAGCAGTGGGTGTTTGGCGGTGAATTCGAAACCCCTATCCGCAAAGCGGTGCACGGCGACTCCAGCGGCGTACGCGGCGCGGCCTGGTTGTGGCCAGAATAAAAGCAAAACGGCAACGTACGTTGCCGTTTTTAGTGTTTGTTCCCTCTCCCCTGTGGGGAGAGGGTCAGGGTGAGGGGTAAAGACCGCACCGTTAATCCACCGCAAATACCTTATCCAGCCTGCTGTACCCCAGCCCGTTAATCTTCTTCACTTTGATCTGCACCGGAATGCGCTCTTTCATCGCCTCGACGTGGCTGATGACGCCAATGGTTTTGCCGCTGGCATTCAGCGCGTCCAGCGCATCCAGGGCGGTATCCAGCGTTTCGCTGTCGAGGGTGCCAAAGCCCTCATCGAGGAACAGCGAGTCAATCTGCGTTTTATGGCTCACCAGGTCGGAGAGCGCCAGCGCCAGCGCCAGACTCACGAGGAAGCTCTCCCCGCCGGAGAGAGTACGGGTATCGCGCACGGCATCCGCCTGCCAGGTATCCATCACCTCCAGCTCCAGCGCGTCGCTGGCCTTGCGTTGCAGCAGGTAGCGACCATGCAGGCGGGTCAGTTGCTGGTTGGCGAGCCACACCAGGTTGTCGAGGGTTAAGCCCTGGGCAAACTTACGGAAGCGATCGCCCTCTTTAGAACCGATCAGCGCGTTGAGATACCCCCAGTCATCCGCCAGCCGGGCTGCAGCCTCAATCTCCTGCATCAGCGCCTGCTGGTGCAGGCGGTTATCGCTGTCCTGCTTGAGCTGCTGGCGGATCTCCCCCTGGCGGGTGGTGTTTTCGCGAAGCCGGAGCGCGAGCTGCTGTAGCTGCTCCTGAAGAACCGGGGCTTCTGAGGTCACTCCTTCGGGGCGGTGTTCCAGATGCTCGTTCAGCCGCTGACCGGCCTGCTGGAGCAGCGCCGTCGCCTGCTGGATCTGGTTCTCCAGGGTCTGCTTGCGTTGCTCCAGGCGGTGGAGGGTATCGTCATCCAGCAGGGCGGCGAGAAACGCCTCGCGATCGGCAAAGACGCTGGCGGCCAGCGCGGCGGCAAACTGCGCTTCGGCATGCTGCAGGCGTTCGCTCTCCAGTTTGCGCTGCTGTTGCAGGGTGGCAAGCTGGCTGTGCAGCGACACACACTCGGTATGGATCTCGCGCCAGTTTTCCGGGATAACGCTTTCTGCTTCAGCCGATTCCGTGGCTGGAAGGGTCTCCAGCAGCGGTGTCAGGGCAGTGATGCGGTCCCGCAGGGCGCTATGCTGAGACTGCTGCGCCTGCCAGCGCTGCGACGCTTGTTCACGTTCAGCGAGCCAGGCCTGCTCTGCGCCGTCTTCGGGCATCGCCAGCGACAACGCCTGAAGAGATTGCTCCATCGCGGTGCGCGCTGCCGCCAGCTGCTGGAGATGGCTTTGTTGCAGGGCTTCCTCTTCGTTGAGCTGACTTTGCAGCGTCAGGCGCTGGCTAAGCTGGTATAGCTGCTGTTCGTACTGCTCCTGCTGATCCAGCCAGGGGGCAATATCATCCTGAATATTCAGGTTCACCCTCAGGGAGGTGCAAACCTGCTGCCACTCTTCAGTGAGCGCCTGCGCGTCCCGGACCAGCGTCTGCGCCTCGTCAGTTTCCCGCTGCAGTTGTGTGGTGAGGGCGTTCACCTGGCCCAGCACCAGCAGGCCCTCCTCTTTAAGGGTGGCGACCTCTTTCTCCATCGCCTCCCGGCGAAGCTGGTTTTCCGTGAGCGCTAACGCCTGGTATTGTGCAATGGCAGGGTGCTCGGTGGACCCGCAAAGCAGGCAGGGTTTGCCGGCCTCCAGTTCCGCCCGATAGCTCTCCAGCTTTTTGATCTTCTCTTCCTGCTCGCATAAGGCCTTTAGATCGAGATAGTGCTGGTTTTTCTCTTTGTACTGCTGGCGGCGCAGCGTCAGCGTTTCATTGAGTTTTGCCAGATCGCCCTGCGCCTTTTGCACGCTCTCATTATTCTGGCTGAGCCGCTTTTGCAGGGGCTGATAGCGGGCATGGAGAGTGGTCAGACGCTGGCGCGCCGCGCGGGCCTGAGTTTGCTGCGCCATTTCGGCGGCAACTTGTTCTGCCGTGAGCGTCAGGGTGTTTTCCGGCAGGCCCGCCAGCTTCTGGCGTAATTCCGCGATACGCCGGGTCAACGTCGCGAGCTGCGTTTTATCCCGGTTTAGCTGGGTGAAGTGCGCCCGCCAGCCCGCCATCTCCTGACCCCACTGGCGGAAGCGGTCGTGGTCGGCCAGCCATTGCGTCAGGGTGGTGAATTCGGTCTGCAACTGATCCTGTACGCGCAGCGCCCCGTTGCGGATCCGCGCGCGCAGCGCCTCGCTGGACTGTAAGCGAGTATTCACATCCAGTATCTGCTGTTCCGTTTGCGCCAGGCGGGCGATCTGCTCCTGCTGTCGTTCCCACTGCGGGCGCAGCAGGGCAGCGGGCTGGGCCAGATGCAGCTTTTCCAGCTCGGGGGTGGCGTCGGTCAGGGCCTGCTGCGCCTGCTGCTGCGCGGCCATCGACCGCTGCTGCTCGCGCAGCAGTTCATCGTGGCGGGTCAGCCAGTTAAACGCTTTCTGCTGGGCCTGCTGTTGGGCCAGCAGCTGTTGTTCTTCGTCAGTAAGTACCTGCAAACCTTGCTGGAGCTGCTGCTGTTGCTCGTCGCTGAGTAACACCACCCCGGCGGCCTGGGCTTCACGCCTCTCCAGCTCGCTGCGGGCGGCTTTATGTTTTTCAAACACCATCGCCGAGATCTGGCCGTAAATTTCGGTCCCGGTCAGCTCCTCCAGCAGTTCGGCGCGCTCTTTCGGCCGGGCGTTGAGGAAGGCGGCAAATTGCCCCTGGGAGAGCAGCATCGAGCGGGTAAAGCGGTCATAGTCCAGCCCGGTCAGCGAGGCGACAAGCTCCAGTTTATCCTTCACTTTATCCGCGAGGATTTTGCCGTCTTCACACTGGGCCAGCTCCACGCGCGGCACCTGCAGATTGCCGTCCGGCTGATTGCGCGCCCGGTTCTGGCTCCAGAAGGCGCGGTAGGCGACGCCTTTCACCTCAAACTCCACCTCCGCCAGACACTCGGCGGTGTCGCGGGTCATCAGATCGTTCTGCGATTGCGAGACGGTGTTGAGGCGCGGCGTCTCGTGATAGAGCGCCAGGCAGATGGCATCCAGCAGGGTGGTTTTCCCGGCGCCGGTCGGGCCGGTGATGGCAAACAGGCCGTTGCTGAGAAAAGGCTCGGCGGTAAAGTCGATTTTCCATTCGCCCTTGAGCGAGTTGAGGTTTTTCAGACGCAGGCTGAGAATTTTCATGCGTTATCCTCCTCGTTATCCAGCGCGTGCAGCGTATGGCTGAACAGCTCGTTTAACCGGGCCCGCCGGGCGTCATCGAGGGTCTCCTGCGCCAGGCGGCGCTCAAACACCTCCTCCACCCGCAGCTCGCTGAGGGTTTCACGCAGGCTGTTGGCGAGGAGCTTCTCGCGCAGCTCGCGGCTGCGCCGCACCAGCAGCACCTCTACCGGCAGATCTTCCGTCAGGTGCTGAATCTTACGCTGCATGTCGTGCAGGTACTCCTCGGTGGCAATTTCGATATCCAGCCAGACGGGAGGCGTCTGCGCCACGCCGCGCCACTGCTCAAGCTGGGCGGCGATGGCCGCCAGATCGCCCTTCAGCACCGCCAGCGGTTGGGTGATGGGCACCTCCAGGGCGTCGACAGCGCTGAGCTTACCCTGGTCAAAACTCACCAGATGCACGCTTTTGCTTTTGCCGGTTTCATCAAAGCTGAGGGGGATAGGGGAGCCGCAGTAGCGAATGTGATCGCAGCCGCCAATCTTCTGGGCGCGGTGAATATGGCCCAGCGCAATATAGTCCGCCGCCGGGAAATGCTGTGCCGGGAAGGCGTCCAGCGTCCCGATGTAGATGTCACGTACCGCGTCACTTTTACTGGCCCCGACGGTGGTGAGATGCCCGGTGGCGATAATCGGCAGGACGCTGTCGCCGCGAAGCTGGCAGGCGGCGGTATATTGTTCGGCATAATAGTGGGTGATGGCCTCTAACAGCTGCTGCTGTTTCTGAATCCCGGAGAGGCCCGCCTGGCTTTTCATCACGTCGCGAGGGCGCAAGAACGGGATCGGGCACAGCACCGCGCCGGGCGTCCCGTCGCGTTTGCGCAGGATCTGCGGCCCGTGGCCGGCGCTGGCGACCACGGTGGTATTAAGAAAGGCCAGAATTTCACGGGATTCATTCAGCGTGGCCACGGAATCATGGTTGCCGGCCACAATCACCAGATGACAGCCGGTCTTCTGAAGGTTGACCACGAAACGGTTATACAGCTCTCGCGCATAGCTTGGCGGCGATCCGGTGTCGAAGATGTCCCCGGCCACGAGGATGGCGTCCACCTGGTGGGATTCTGCCATCTCAAGCAGCCAGGTGAGGAAGGCTTCATGTTCGGCGGCGCGGCTTTTACTGTAAAAGTTCTGTCCCAGATGCCAGTCCGAGGTGTGAAGTATGCGCATAACAGATCCGTGGCAAAAAAAAGTAAGCAGGATTATAAACATTCAGGGGAAGGAAGATAACCGCTACAATCAGGGCAGCCAGAAAACAACGGCTTGCCTTTATTGGTGGGCAGGTTTTTCATAAATCTGTCATAAATCTGACGCATAATGACGCCGTATTACAAACATGTAACCTAAATAAGACAGGGCTAAGTATGGCGAGACGTATTCTGGTCGTAGAAGATGAAGCACCCATTCGTGAAATGGTCTGCTTTGTGCTCGAACAAAATGGCTTTCAACCGGTAGAAGCCGAAGATTACGACAGCGCGGTGAATCAGCTCAACGAACCCTGGCCCGATCTGATCCTGCTCGACTGGATGTTGCCCGGCGGCTCAGGTCTGCAATTCATCAAACATATCAAACGTGAAGCCTTAACCCGCGATATCCCGGTGATGATGTTGACCGCGCGCGGCGAAGAGGAAGATCGTGTTCGCGGCCTTGAGACCGGCGCGGATGACTACATCACCAAACCTTTCTCTCCGAAAGAGCTGGTGGCGCGTATCAAGGCCGTGATGCGCCGTATTTCACCGATGGCGGTGGAAGAGGTGATTGAGATGCAGGGCCTGAGCCTGGACCCTACTTCGCACCGCGTCATGACCGGTGAAAATCCCCTTGATATGGGGCCTACCGAATTCAAACTGTTGCACTTCTTCATGACCCACCCGGAGCGCGTCTACAGCCGCGAGCAGTTGCTCAATAATGTCTGGGGCACTAACGTATACGTTGAAGACCGGACGGTGGATGTACATATTCGTCGTCTGCGTAAGGCCCTGGAAACCAGCGGTCACGATCGCATGGTACAGACCGTCCGCGGCACGGGTTATCGTTTCTCAACCCGTTTCTGAACAATGACAGGAGTGTGACGCGTGCTGGAACGTCTGTCATGGAAAAGGCTCTGCTTTGAACTGATTCTTTGCTGTATCCCGGCCCTGATCCTCGGGGCCCTTTTCGGTTATCTACCCTGGTTTTTGCTGGCGGCAGTCACTGGACTGCTGGTCTGGCACTTCTGGAATCTGCTCCGCCTGTCATGGTGGCTGTGGGTTGACAGAAGCATGACCCCTCCGCCGGGAAGCGGCAGCTGGGAACCGCTGCTGTATGGCCTGCACCAGATGCAGATGCGTAATAAAAAACGCCGACGCGAGCTGGGCAGCCTGATCAAACGCTTTCGCAGCGGTGCGGAATCCCTGCCGGATGCGGTGGTGCTCACCACCGAAGAGGGGGCGATGTTCTGGTGTAACGGACTGGCGCAACAGCTGCTGGGCCTGCGCTGGCCGGACGATAATGGACAGAACATCCTCAACCTGCTGCGTTACCCTGAGTTTGCGCAGTACCTGAAAAAACGCGATTTCACCCGCCCGCACAATCTGGTGCTGAACACCGGTCGCCATCTGGAGATCCGCGTGATGCCCTACAGCGACAAACAGTGGCTGATGGTGGCGCGCGATGTGACCCAGATGCACCAGCTGGAAGGGGCACGGCGCAACTTCTTCGCCAACGTCAGCCATGAATTACGCACGCCGCTGACGGTGTTGCAGGGCTATCTGGAGATGATGCAGGAGCAGACCCTGGAGGGCGCACCGCGGGAAAAAGCGTTGCAGACCATGCGCGAGCAGACGCAACGGATGGAAGGGCTGGTGAAACAGCTCCTGACCCTCTCCCGCATTGAGGCCGCGCCAACCTTAGCGCTCAACGAAACCATTGATGTGCCGATGATGCTGCGGATGTTAGAGCGTGAGGCGCAAACCTTAAGCCAGCAGCAGCACCAGATCACCTTTGAAGTGGATAACAGCCTCAAAGTGCGCGGCAGTAACGATGAGTTGCGCAGTGCCATCTCCAACCTGGTCTATAACGCGGTGAATCATACCCCGGCGGGGACCCACATCACCGTGCGCTGGCAGCATGCGCCCACGGGGGCGGAGTTCAGCGTCGAGGATGATGGCCCGGGTATCGGTCCGGAACATATTCCCCGTCTTACCGAGCGTTTTTATCGGGTGGATAAAGCCCGTTCCCGCCAGACCGGCGGCAGTGGTCTGGGGCTGGCTATCGTCAAGCACGCCATTAATCATCACGACAGCCGTCTCGATATTGTCAGCACGCCGGGCAAAAGTACGCGTTTCAGTTTCGTGATCCCGGAACGTTTGATTGCCAGTAACAGCGCCTGACAGCCAACCTGTAATCAGATATTGCCACAGGCCAGCGTAAGCTGGCCTGTTTGCTTTGCAGTCAACCGAAGCGCGGATAAATTTTATACGCCTGTTGCTTTTTTGTTCGCATGATTAGCCATGGGTTTTTCTTATAATTGGTGTAATGTTTCAGGTCTGACTTTCAGGCTGGTATATTGTTCTGGTTTTGCGATCCCATATTGCCTTTAAACGTTATAAGCGTTTAAATTGCCCTCCTGATGTTGTCGGACAGACTGTATTTGCGTGGTAAATCGAAAAAATATTCCTGACCACGGCAGCAGGGGAGCATTTCCCGCTGAAATTGCACATTTTTTCCGCTGTTTTGTTCCGCATGGGATAGCGAAAAATTCAACGTTTTCAACACCACATCCACAGGCAGTAAGGTTCTATGACCCATCAATTGAAATCGCGTGACATCATCGCACTGGGCTTTATGACATTTGCGCTGTTCGTTGGCGCAGGCAACATCATCTTCCCACCTATGGTTGGCCTGCAGGCGGGTGAACATGTCTGGACCGCGGCGCTCGGCTTTCTGATCACCGCTGTGGGCCTGCCGGTTCTGACCGTCGTGGCGCTGGCGAAAGTTGGCGGCGGCGTCGATAGCCTCAGCGCGCCGATTGGTAAAGTGGCCGGGGTGATGCTGGCCGTCGTCTGCTATCTGGCGATCGGTCCACTGTTCGCGACCCCTCGTACCGCGACCGTCTCCTTCGAAGTGGGGATTGCCCCGCTAACCGGTGATGGCCCGCTGCCGCTGTTTATCTACAGCCTGGTCTACTTTGCTATCGTGATCCTGGTGTCGCTCTACCCGGGTAAACTGCTGGATACCGTGGGCAACTTCCTCGCCCCGCTGAAGATTCTGGCGCTGGTGGTGCTGGCGGTCGCGGCGATTGTCTGGCCGGCTGGCCCGCTGAGCTCGGCTACCGAAGCCTATCAAAACGCGGCCTTCTCTAACGGCTTTGTGAACGGCTACCTGACCATGGATACGCTGGGCGCGATGGCGTTCGGGATCGTGATCGTTAACGCCGCGCGTTCCCGTGGCGTGACCGAAGCACGTCTGCTGACCCGTTACACCGTCTGGGCTGGCCTGATGGCGGGCGCGGGCCTGGCACTGCTCTATCTGGCGCTGTTCCGTCTGGGTTCCGACAGCAGCGTGCTGGTTGACCAGGGCGCGAACGGTGCAGCTATTTTACATGCCTACGTGCAGCACACCTTTGGCGGTGCGGGCAGCATGATGCTGGCTATCCTGATCTTCCTGGCCTGTCTGGTGACTGCGGTTGGCCTGACCTGTGCCTGTGCAGAGTTCTTTGCTCAGTATGTTCCGCTCTCCTATCGTACGCTGGTGTTTATCCTCGGCGGCTTCTCGATGGCGGTGTCAAACCTGGGTCTGAGCCACCTGATTCAGGTCTCTATTCCGGTGCTGACCACCATTTACCCGCCGTGCATCGTGCTGGTTGTGCTGAGCTTCACCCGTGGCTGGTGGAATAATTCCACACGAATTATCGCCCCGGCCATGTTTATCAGTCTGCTTTTTGGTATGCTTGACGGCATTAAGGCATCGGCAATCAGCGCCATGCTGCCCGCCTGGACACAGCGTCTGCCGCTGTCTGAACAGGGTCTGGCGTGGCTGATGCCTACCGTTGTGGCACTGGTACTGGCTATTATCTGGGATCGTGCTGCAGGGCGTCAGGTTACTTCGAACGCGCACTAAGCAACGGCTGAAAGTTAAACCACGGGGCGTAATGCCCCGTGGTTTTTTGTTTTTTTTAGTCTCAATTGGCAAGTCAAAAAATGGAAAGCACTAACAAACTCAAGCGTGGATTGAGCGCCCGCCACATCCGCTTTATGGCGCTGGGTTCTGCAATCGGCACCGGTCTTTTTTATGGCTCGGCAGATGCCATCAAAATGGCCGGTCCCAGCGTTCTGCTGGCATATCTTATTGGCGGTGTTGCCGCCTACATCATCATGCGTGCCCTGGGGGAGATGTCCGTTCATAACCCGTCAGCCAGCTCCTTCTCCCGCTATGCTCAGGAAAACTTAGGCCCGCTGGCCGGGTATATCACCGGCTGGACCTACTGCTTCGAAATCCTGATTGTGGCCATCGCCGACGTGACGGCCTTCGGCATCTATATGGGCGTCTGGTTCCCGACGGTGCCGCACTGGGTCTGGGTACTCAGCGTGGTGCTGATCATCTGCGCCATCAATCTGATGAGCGTGAAGGTGTTCGGCGAGCTGGAGTTCTGGTTCTCCTTCTTCAAAGTTGCCACCATCATCATCATGATTGCCGCCGGTATCGGCATCATCATCTGGGGGATTGGCAACGGCGGACAACCGACCGGGATCCACAATCTGTGGAGCAACGGCGGCTTCTTCAGCAACGGCTGGATCGGCATGGTGATGTCGCTGCAGATGGTGATGTTCGCCTACGGTGGGATCGAAATCATCGGTATTACCGCCGGTGAAGCGAAAGACCCTGAGAAGTCTATTCCGCGCGCCATCAACTCGGTGCCGATGCGTATTCTGATTTTCTACGTGGGCACGCTGTTTGTGATCATGTCCATTTATCCGTGGAACCAGGTCGGCACCAACGGCAGCCCGTTCGTGCTCACCTTCCAGCATCTGGGCATTACCTTTGCCGCCAGCATCCTGAACTTTGTGGTGCTGACCGCCTCGCTCTCCGCCATCAACGCCGACGTCTTCGGCGTCGGGCGTATGCTGCACGGCATGGCGGAGCAGGGCAGTGCGCCGAAGGCCTTCGCCAAAACCTCCAGCCGCGGCACGCCGTGGGTGACGGTGCTGGTGATGACCGTGGCGCTGCTGCTGTCGGTCTATCTGAACTACATCATGCCGGAGAACGTCTTCCTGGTGATTGCGTCGCTTGCGACCTTTGCCACCGTCTGGGTGTGGATCATGATTCTGATGTCGCAGATTGGCTTCCGCCGTCGTTTGTCGCCGGATGAGGTGAAAGCGCTGAAGTTTAAAGTCCCGGGCGGGGTGGCAACGACCGTGGTTGGCCTGATCTTCCTGGTCTTTATTATCGGCCTGATTGGTTACCACCCGGAAACCCGCATCTCGCTGTATGTCGGCTTCGCGTGGATTGCCCTGCTGCTGGTGGGCTGGGTGTTTAAACGCCGCCGCGAGCGTCAGTTAGCAGAAGCGCAGTAATCAGAATGCCCGGCAAATGCCGGGCATTTTTCTCCTCCCCCTTCCTCCTCCCCCAATAAACCTCATCGTGAGGAGTGAACATCAACTACCCTGTGGCAAGGTGACCTCATTTCTGGGATAGGGGATAAAAGATGTTGAATGCATGGCACCTGCCGGTTGCCCCATTTGTTAAGCAAAACAACGATAAACTCGTCATCACGCTGTGGCTGACGGGCGAGAACCTGCCTGAACGGGTAACGATGCGCGCTGAATTCGATAATGAAGAGACCTCGCTGCCGATGCACAAGCTGCGCAGCCAGCCACAGCCCGGCGTCACCGCCTGGCGGGCCACTATCGACACAACGAAAGGGCAGCCGCGGCACCGCTACAGCTTTAAAATGCTCTGGCATAACCGCCAGCTGTGGTTTACCCCGCAGGGGTTCAGCCGTTTCCCACCCGCCCGCCTGGAGCAGTTCGCCGTCGATTACCCGGATGCCGGGCCGGAGTGGGTGGTCGAGCAGGTCTTTTACCAGATCTTCCCGGACCGCTTCGCCCGCAGCCAGCAGCGCAACCCGGAGCGGGACAAAACCTACTTTCACCATGCCGCCGGTCACGAGACGATTTTCCATCAATGGGATGAGCCGGTTAGCGCCCAGGCGGGGGGCTCAACCTTTTACGGCGGCGATCTCGATGGCATCAGCGAGAAGCTGCCGTATCTGAAAAAACTCGGCGTCACGGCGCTGTACCTCAACCCGGTGTTTGTCGCTCCCAGCGTGCATAAGTACGACACCGAAGATTACCGCCACGTGGATGAGCAGTTTGGCGGCGACGAGGCCCTGTTACGCCTGCGGGAAAATACCCACCGGGAAGGGATGCGCCTGATCCTCGACGGCGTGTTTAACCACAGCGGTGATTCTCACGCCTGGTTCGACCGCCATAACCGCGGGACGGGCGGCGCCTGCCATAACCCGGACTCGCCCCAGCGGGACTGGTACAGCTTTGACGACGGAGGCCGGGCCCTCGACTGGCTGGGCTACGCCAGCTTGCCGAAGCTCGATTATCAGTCACCCACCCTGGTGGACGAGATCTACGGCGGCGAAGACAGCATCGTCCGCCACTGGCTGAAAGCCCCGTGGAATATGGACGGCTGGCGGCTGGATGTGGTGCATATGCTTGGGGAAGGGGGCGGAGCACGCCATAACCTGCAGCACGTCAACGGGATCACCCGTTCCGCGAAGCAGGCCCGGCCCGACGCCTTCGTCTTTGGCGAGCACTTTGGTGATGCCCGCCAGTGGCTGCAGGCCGATGCGGAAGATTCGGCGATGAACTATCGCGGTTTCACCTTCCCGGTGTGGGGCTTCCTCGCTAACACCGATATCTCCTACGATCCGCAGCTGATCGACGCGGAGACCTGCATGAAATGGATGGATAACTACCGCGCCAGCCTGTCGCATCAGCAGCAGTTACGCATGTTCAACCAGCTCGACAGCCATGATACCGCCCGCTTTAAGTCGCTGCTCGGCAAAGACGTGGCGCGCCTGCCGCTGGCGGTGACCTGGCTGTTTACCTGGCCTGGGGTGCCGTGCATTTACTACGGGGACGAGGTCGGGCTGGACGGCAATAACGATCCGTTCTGCCGCAAGACCTTCCCGTGGGAGGCCGAAAGGCAGGACCAGGGGCTGTTCACGCTCTATCAGCGGCTGATCAAACTGCGTAAACAGAGCCAGGCGCTGCGCTACGGCGGCTGCCAGGTGGTCTACGCCCACGATAACGTGGTGGTCTTTGTTCGCGTCTATAATCAACAGCGCGTGCTGGTGGCGATTAACCGGGGCGAGGCCTGCGAAGTGGTGCTGGAAGATTCACCGCTGCTGGCGGGTAAAACGTGGAAGAGCAAAGAGGGTAAAGCGACGTTCCAGGACGGCGTGCTCACGCTTCCTGCGATCTCCGCTGCGGTCTGGTTCGGCAGTTAATGTCGGGCGGAACGGTTCCCACCTTTTAAGATGGCGTAAATGCAACGATTTGTGTCAATCTTAACGGATTGTTAACGGTGAAGGTGGAAACATGGACGAGCTTTACATCCTTGGCTGTCTGTTCCTGATTTTTGCGCTGGTGGTTGCGCCCGTGCTTGCGGTTATCGGATTTAATCGAAGCACGGCGGCGAAACAGGAGATCGCCCGGCTGCGCCAGCGCATTGAGGCCCTTGAGCAGCGCGGCGTGACAGAAAAAGCGCCGGATCCTGAACAGGCTGCTGCGCCGGTGGTCGTGGCCGAGCCGGTGGTTGACGACGCGCCCGCGCCTGTCGACCCCTGGCGCCCGAATATTCCCGCTGCCGCGGCAGCACCTGCTCCGGCTCCTGCGCCCGCGGCAAAACAGCCTTCTGCCTTTGGCGGCATACTGACGTCGCTGGTGCGCTGGTTCATGCAGGGCAATCCGCTGGCGAAGCTTGGGATCCTGCTGCTCTTTCTCGGCCTTTCATTTCTCCTGCGCTATACCGTCGAGCACTCCCTGTTTCCGCTTGAGCTGCGCCTGGCCGCGACGGCGCTGTTTGCTATGGTCCTGCTGGTCTTCGGGTGGCGGCTGCGGCACAAACAGCGCGTCTATTCCCTGATCCTCCAGGGTGGGGCGACAGGCATCCTCTATCTGACCGTCTTTGGCGCCTTCCGGCTCTGGCAGATGTTGCCGATGACGCTGGCCTTTGCACTGCTGGTGGTCATTTGCGCGGCGAGCGTCGGGCTGGCGGTGCTGCAGAGGGCGCTGAGCCTCGCTATGCTGGCGAGTCTCGGTGGGTATCTTGCGCCGCTGCTCTTGTCTACCGGAGGCGGCAGCTTTGTGGCGCTGTTCTCTTTCTACCTTCTGCTTTCCATCGGCATTCTCGCGATCAGCATCTGGCAGCACTGGCGCGAGCTGAATCTGCTCGGGCTGCTGTTTACATTCGGCGTCGGCGGCCTTTGGGGGCTGAACGACTACCGGCCTGAAGACTATGGGATCTGCCAGCTGTTCCTGATTGCCAACACGCTGATATTCGGCGTACTGAGCGTGGCGCTGTCGCTGCGGGCGCAGGAGAAAGGGAAGCAGATTATTGACGGCGTGCTGCTGTTTGCCCCGCCGCTGGTTGGTTTTGGAATGCAGTACGGCATGACTCAGCACTGGACCTACGGCCCGGCGCTCAGCGCGCTGGGGTACGGTGCGTTTTACCTCTCGCTGGCGTTCCTCGCGCTACGGCGCTATCCCTCCCTCGGACGGCCGCTGGTCATGGCGGCGCTGGCGATCGGCGGCGGGTTTGCCACGCTCGCCATTCCGCTGGCGCTGTCGGCTCGCTGGACGGCGATGGCCTGGGGGCTGGAGGGGCTGGGTATCCTCTGGCTGGGCGTGCAACAGCAGCAGCGGCGCATGAGCTATAGCGGGACGGCGCTGCTGGTGCTGGCACTGGGTAGCGCGCTGTGGGCGCAAACGAACGGTGTGACATCGCTGAGCCTGCTGCTTATCTTCGCCGTCCTCAGCCTTTGCTGGCTGGCTGCGGCCTGGCTGTGGCGGGAAATCGTTCTGCCCGTCAGTTGGGTACTGCTGGCCGGCGGGCTGCTGTTCTGGATAGTGGCGCTGCTGGGGGCGTCGCAGCTGATGCTGAAGCAGGAATTATCCGTTCTGGCAGGCGTGCTGGCGCTCTCGACCGTCTCGGTCCTGGGCTGGCGGCAGGCGGCCGCTCGTCTGGCGTGGCGGGAGCTGGATGCCAGCAAATGGCTGCTGTGGCCGCTGATGCTGCTGATGGTGGCTTATCAGCTCTGGCATCAGCAGGTCTTTGCCGCTGACTGGTCAAATCTGGCCTGGTGCGTTGCGCTTCCTGCCGCACTGATGCTGCTGCGGCGCGACGGTAAAAGGCTCCAGCCGCGCATCGCGATGGGGCTGCATCTGTCGCTGTTCTGGATGATTTTAGTGGCGCTGGCCGCCGAGCTTTACTGGTTTGCCCGGTCGTTGCCGTGGGGGATGGCGGCCTGGGGCAGTGGACTGGCGATGGCCGCGGGTGGCGGTTTAATTATGGCGCTATCTGCGGCGGTACGGCGTCGCGGGTGGCCGTTCCGGGAGTGGCCAGCGCTATACGCCTGCCTGGCACCGATCCCTGTTGTCGTGGCGCAGCTGGTGTTATTGGTCGTGACCAATTTCCAGGACGGCGTGGTCTATCGCCAGACCTGGCTACCGCTGGTGAACCCGCTTGAGGAAGGGGCCGCGTTCGCGCTGCTGGGGCTGGTGATCTTTTATCGGGCGGTGGATCGCTACTACCCTGCGTTGCTTTCGCAAGCCCGCCCGTGGCCTGCCGTCGCGCTTATGGCGTTTGGATTCTGGTGGCTTAACGGTGCGCTAATGCGCGCGCTGGCCTGGTATGGCGACGTGGCCTGGAATATGGAATCGCTGTGGGATTCCCGGCTTGTCCAGACCTGTTTTGCCCTGTTCTGGATGCTGAGCGCGCTGGTGGTCATGATCCATGCCACCCGTCGGGCTTCCCGGCAGGAGTGGCTCTGCGGCGCTGCGCTGCTGGGTGTCGTGATGGTTAAACTGATGCTGGTAGACAGCGCGGGCGGAGGCGGGCTGTCGCGCGCGGTGGCGTTTATCGGCGTGGCAATCCTGGTACTGATCGTAGGTTATTTCTCACCGCTGCCGCCCAAAACAGGAGATGAAAAATGAAATGGATGAAAGCGGTGGCGTATAGCGCGCTGCTGGTGCTTTCCGGCCCGGCGCTTTGCGACGAGGGACAAACGGAATCGCCCCGGGACTATGCCTTTGGTCGTTCACTGGATACGTCCGCCCCTTCCCAGTGGTATCGGGTCGCGCTCCCGCTCGCCGTCTATGAGCAGAGCACGTCACCCGATCTGCATGATGTCCGTGTCTTTAATCAGTCGGGCGAGCCGGTTCCCTTCAGCCTGGTCACCGTAACGCGTCCGCAAGCGTCAGCGCAATCCACACCACTTCGCCTCTTTACTCTGGACGCCTCGCCGCTCACACCTGCGCGCGGGGATGAGGATAGCGATAAAATCCTGCTCCGCTCCCGAAACGGCGTAGAGATTGTGCTGGAGGGGCAAAAAGCCGCCGCAGCCGGGCAACATTATCTGCTGACTTTGCCGGAGCAGGCGACGGGCGAGATGGCCCTGTCCCAGTTGCAGCTGCTCTGGAATAGCCCTCAGACGCCGTGGCAGGGAACGGCGTCGGTTTATTACAGCGAGGATCTTAAGCAGTGGTATACCCTGCGCCAGGATATGCCTCTGCTGGACGTGGTCAGCGGCCAGGATCGCCTTAAGCTCGACCGGATCGATACCGATATGGTTTTATCTCCCGATGCGAATCGCTATCTCATGGTGGTGCTGAATACGCAAAGCCAGAAGATAACCCTGACCGGCGTAAACGCAATTAGCGCACCTGCGCAGACGGCCCCGGAAGAGATCAGCCTGGAAGGGGAAGGAGAACAGTTATCGACAAGTGAAGTCCAGTGGCACTGGACGCGACCGCAGCCGCTGAGTGCTGTCAGCATCTCACTGAATGGCGATGGCATCCTTCCCGTGGAGATCGCGTGGCGGAGTAGCAAAAAAGACGCATGGCACCCGCTGAAAAAAGAGGTCCTTTACCGTCTGGAAGGGAAAATGTCTCCACCGGTTTCGCTTAACGGGGGGCTGGTGCAGGCGGTAAAAATCACGACGCTGAATGCGCGTTTGCCAGAATACCTGCCGGGCGTCATGGGGCATCGCGACCGCTATGAGCTGGTGTTCAACGCGCAGGGGAAAGCGCCGTATGTGCTCGCCTGGGGCAACGGGGCGGCAAAGCCTGCAAAAGTGGAGCCCGACATGCTGATCCCTGCCGACCTGCGCAAAACCTATGATATGGCAAACCTGCCGCAGGCTGATATTCAGGATAATGTCGCGTTAGGCGGCGAGGGGCGTCTGACCGCCACCTCCGCGGCCGAGCGGGAGAGCAGGATGACCGCACTGCTGGTGTGGGGCGTACTGATTGCGGGCGTGATTCTGCTGGCAGGCATGGCCTGGCGCATCTGGCGGGAGACACAGCGTAAGGCATAAAAAAAGGCCCGCATTTGCGGGCCTTTTTCGTAAACCGTGCCGATTACAGGCTGGATACGTTTTCGGTCAGGTATTTAGCAACGCCTGCTGGAGACGCGGCCATACCTTCTTTACCTTTTTCCCACTGAGCCGGGCACACTTCACCGTGCTCTTCGTGGAACTGCAGCGCGTCAACCATACGCAGCATTTCGTCGATGTTACGACCCAGTGGCAGATCGTTCACCACCTGGTGACGCACGATACCGTTAGCGTCGATCAGGAAGGAACCACGCAGGGCAACGCCCGCGTCCGGATGCTCGATACCGTAAGCCTGCTGGATTTCGCGTTTGATGTCCGCAACCATCGCGTATTTCACTTGACCGATGCCGCCGTTGTCGACAGGGGTGTTACGCCATGCGTTGTGTACAAACTCAGAGTCGAAGGAGACGCCAACCACTTCCACGCCACGCTTCTGGAATTCTTCGTAACGCTTGTCGAAAGCAATCAGCTCAGACGGGCAAACGAAGGTGAAATCCATTGGCCAGAAGAACAGAACGGTGGCTTTACCGTTGGTGTGCTGTTTGAAGTTGAAGTTTTCAACGATTTCACCGCTGCCCAGTACAGCTGCTGCTGTAAAATCCGGGGCCGGACGAGTTACCAGAACCATGTGATTCTCCTGTGATTACTAAGGTTATTTGGAACGCAACGCGGGCCAGTATAGAGAGTGTTCGCCCTAAAGACAAAGAGGCGCTGACAATCGTTAACCCAGCTTTTACCTATCAATCACATTTATATTAAAGCTGCTTATATTTCGCCTGTTCCATCATCCGCGGATAGAACTGCCAGAAGCGGGTCTCCAGTGCGTCGTAATGGGCATCCAGATCCTTCCAGGAGTCGCGCAGAGCGTCGAGGCGCGGACGGCGGCTGGCCATGCCGTTCAGCACCCGCTGAATAAAGTCCATCTCGCTATAGCGTTCGAGCCAGCGCTCTGACCACAGGTAGTTATTCAGATTCACAAAGCGCGGCGGAGAGTCCGGAAGGATAATCGCCACCTGGGCGTGGGCATAGCGCACGAACGCTGGCAGAGGCATCTCCGGGGAGAGCTGTTCCCAGTGGCGGGAGAGGAAATGATCCCACATCACGTCCAGCGTAATAGGGGCGACCCGGCGGGTTTCCGGGCGGAACCAGGCTTTGGCTTCTTTCACTTCGGGCAGATTGTCAGTCATGACGTCGATCCGGCGGTGCATGAAAATGCCCTCCACCACGTCAGCGGGGTAGTCCTCGGCGGGATTGCCGCGCACAAAATCGGCCAGCAAATTGCCGGAAAGCGAGCTGTCAGCGAGATGGGCGAGGTGCAGGTGAGCGAGAAAATTCATGCGATTCGTTATCCGGAGTCGGCTAGTTGTTGCAGCAAAGAGGTGTGAGCACTAGACTAAGCCGCCTGTTTTTAAGTCACGAGTATATGCCATGCGCGTCGCCGATTTCTCCTTTGAATTACCCGAGTCCCTGATTGCCCACTATCCTATGCCTGAGCGCAGTAGCTGCCGCTTATTGTCGCTGGATGGGCCGACGGGTGCGCTGACGCACGGTACTTTCACCGATCTGCTCGACAAGCTCAACCCGGGTGACCTGCTGGTGTTCAACAACACCCGCGTTATTCCGGCCCGTCTGTTCGGCCGCAAAGCCAGCGGCGGCAAGATTGAAGTGCTGGTCGAAAGAATGCTCGATGATAAACGTATTCTGGCACATATTCGCGCCTCCAAGGCGCCAAAGCCGGGCGCGGAGCTGCTGCTGGGCGATGACGAGAGCATCAACGCCACCATGGTGGCGCGCCACGATGCGCTGTTTGAAGTCGAGTTTAATGACGAGCGCACGGTGCTGGATATTCTGAACACCATTGGCCACATGCCGCTGCCGCCGTACATTGAGCGTCCGGATGAAGAGGCTGACCGCGAGCTGTATCAGACCGTCTACAGCCAGAAACCTGGCGCGGTAGCGGCGCCGACCGCAGGCCTGCACTTTGATGAACCTTTGCTGGAAAAACTGCGGGCAAAAGGCATTGAGATGGCATTTGTGACCCTGCACGTCGGGGCGGGCACCTTCCAGCCGGTGCGTGTCGACAGCATCGAAGATCACATCATGCACTCCGAGTACGCCGAAGTGCCGCAGGAGGTTGTGGATGCAGTGATGGCGGCGAAAGACCGTGGGAGCCGAGTAATTGCCGTCGGCACTACCTCGGTTCGTTCACTGGAGAGCGCCGCCCAGGCTGCCAAAAACGATCTGATCGAACCCTTCTTTGGCGACACCCAAATCTTTATCTACCCGGGCTATCAATACAAAGTGATCGATGCGCTGGTGACCAACTTCCACCTGCCGGAGTCAACCTTGATCATGCTGGTGTCGGCATTTGCTGGTTATCAAAACACCATGAACGCCTACAAGGCTGCGGTAGAACAAAAATATCGGTTTTTTAGCTACGGTGACGCGATGTTTATCACGTACAATCCGCAAGCTTTGAATGAACGTGTCGGGGAATAACGCCGCGGCACTGGTCTAACGCGCCGGACTGTTTTTCTGACGCTGGAGAAAAAATGAAATTTGAACTTGATACTACCGATGGTCGCGCACGCCGTGGCCGTCTGGTGTTCGATCGCGGCGTAGTCGAAACGCCAGCCTTCATGCCTGTTGGCACCTACGGCACCGTCAAAGGGATGACGCCGGAAGAAGTCGAAGCCACGGGCGCGCAAATTATCCTCGGCAATACCTTCCACCTGTGGCTGCGCCCGGGTCAGGAAGTGATGAAGCTGCACGGCGATCTGCATGACTTTATGCAGTGGAAAGGCCCAATCCTGACCGACTCCGGCGGCTTCCAGGTCTTCAGCCTCGGTGATATCCGTAAGATCACTGAAAAAGGCGTTCACTTCCGTAACCCTATCAACGGCGACCCGATCTTCCTCGATCCGGAAAAATCGATGGAGATTCAATACGATCTCGGCTCCGACATCGTGATGATCTTCGACGAATGTACGCCATACCCGGCAGACTGGGATTACGCCAAACGCTCGATGGAGATGTCGCTGCGTTGGGCGAAGCGCAGCCGCGACCGCTTTGATGGCCTCGGCAACAAAAATGCGCTGTTCGGCATTATTCAGGGAAGCGTTTACGAAGATTTACGTGATATCTCTGTTAAAGGTCTGGTAGAGATAGGTTTTGATGGCTACGCTGTCGGCGGTCTGGCTGTGGGGGAACCGAAGGAAGATATGCACCGTATTCTGGAGCATGTTTGCCCGCAAATTCCAACAGATAAGCCTCGATACCTGATGGGCGTCGGCAAACCAGAAGATCTGGTTGAAGGCGTACGTCGCGGCATTGATATGTTCGACTGCGTTATGCCGACCCGCAACGCCCGTAATGGTCATCTGTTCGTGACCGACGGCGTGGTAAAAATCCGTAATGCGAAGCATAAAAGCGACACCAGCACGCTCGATGCCGAGTGCGATTGCTATACCTGTCGCAATTATTCTCGTGCCTATTTGCATCATCTTGATCGTTGTAATGAAATACTGGGCGCGCGTCTCAACACGATTCATAACCTTCGCTATTACCAGCGCTTAATGGCTGGTTTACGCAAGGCTATCGAAGAGGGTAAATTAGAGAGCTTCGTGACCGATTTTTACCAACGACAGGGTCGGGATGTCCCACCTTTGAACGTTGATTAATTTATTTAATGAGGGAATTTTAATGAGCTTTTTTATTTCTGATGCGGTAGCGGCAACAGGTGCACCGGCGCAGGGCAGCCCGATGTCTCTGATTCTGATGCTGGTGGTGTTCGGTCTGATCTTCTATTTCATGATCCTGCGTCCACAGCAGAAGCGCACCAAAGAGCACAAAAAGCTGATGGACTCCATCGCGAAAGGCGATGAAGTGCTGACTAACGGTGGTCTGGTAGGTCGTGTAAGCAAAGTTGCCGATAACGGCTACATCGTTATCGCGCTGAACGATACTACTGAAGTAGTGATTAAACGTGACTTCGTTGCTGCCGTTCTGCCGAAAGGCACCATGAAAGCGCTGTAATTAACTTTTCCCAAAGGGAACTGCCGTGTTAAACCGTTATCCTTTGTGGAAGTACGTCATGCTGGTCGTCGTCATTGTCGTCGGCCTGCTGTATGCGCTTCCCAACCTGTATGGTGAGGATCCGGCTGTTCAAATCACTGGCGCGCGCGGCGTCGCCGCCAGTGAGCAAACGCTGATCCAGGTCCAGAAAACTTTACAAGAAGAAAAAATTACCGCTAAGTCTGTGGCACTGGAAGAGGGCGCTATTCTTGCTCGCTTCGACTCCACCGACACGCAGCTCCGCGCTCGTGAAGCGCTGATGGGCGTGATGGGTGATAAATATGTCGTGGCGTTGAACCTTGCTCCTGCAACGCCGCGTTGGTTAGCTTCTATCAACGCGGAGCCGATGAAACTCGGTCTCGACCTGCGTGGCGGCGTACACTTCCTGATGGAAGTGGATATGGAAACCGCCCTTGGCAAACTCCAGGAACAAAACATCGACAGCCTGCGTAGCGATCTGCGCGAAAAAGGCATCCCTTACACCACCGTGCGTAAGGAAGATAATTACGGGATGAGCATCGCGTTCCGCGACAGCACTGCCCGTAATCAGGCGATGGATTACCTGACCCAGCGTCATCGCGACCTCGTCCTCTCCTCTCAGGGCAGCAACCAGCTGCGTGCGGTGATGACCGATGAACGTCTGAAAGAAGCGCGTGAATACGCGGTTCAGCAGAACATCAACATCCTGCGTAACCGTGTTAACCAGCTTGGTGTTGCTGAACCGCTGGTACAGCGTCAGGGTGCTGACCGTATCGTGGTTGAGCTGCCGGGTATCCAGGATACCGCGCGTGCGAAAGAGATTCTGGGCGCAACCGCGACCCTCGAATTCCGTCTGGTGAACACCAACGTCGATCAGTCCGCTGTCGCGTCAGGCCGCGTTCCGGGCGACTCTGAAGTGAAGCAGACCCGTGAAGGCCAGCCGGTTGTGATGTACAAGCGGGTGATCCTGACCGGTGACCACATCACCGACTCGACCTCCAGCCAGGACGAATACAACCAGCCGCAGGTTAACATCTCGCTTGATAGCGCCGGTGGTAACATCATGTCTAACTTCACCAAGGACAATATCGGTAAACCGATGGCGACCCTGTTCGTGGAGTACAAAGACAGCGGTAAAAAAGATGCGAACGGTCGCTCCATCCTGGTGAAAGAGGAAGAGGTGATTAACATCGCCAACATCCAGTCTCGCCTGGGTAATAGCTTCCGTATCACCGGTATCAACAACCCGAACGAAGCACGTCAGCTCTCGCTGCTGCTGCGTGCCGGTGCGCTGATTGCGCCGATTCAGATTGTTGAAGAGCGGACCATCGGTCCAACTCTGGGTATGCAGAACATCACTCAGGGTCTTGAAGCCTGTCTGGCCGGTCTGGCGATCTCCATCATCTTCATGATCTTCTTCTATAAGAAGTTTGGTCTGATTGCGACAAGCGCGTTGATTGCGAACCTGGTGCTGATCGTCGGCATTATGTCCCTGCTGCCGGGGGCGACGCTGACCATGCCGGGGATCGCAGGTATCGTCTTAACCCTTGCGGTGGCGGTCGATGCTAACGTACTGATCAACGAACGTATCAAAGAAGAGTTGAGCAACGGGCGTTCAGTACAACAGGCGATCGACGAAGGTTACCGTGGTGCGTTCAGTTCCATCTTCGATGCGAACATCACCACGCTTATCAAGGTTCTTATCCTGTACGCAGTCGGTACTGGTGCCATTAAAGGTTTTGCTATCACTACCGGTATCGGTGTGGCGACCTCAATGTTTACCGCTATCGTCGGCACCCGTGCCATCGTGAACCTGCTGTACGGCGGCAAGCGCGTTAAAAAGCTGTCTATCTGAGGAGTGCGTTGTGGCACAGGAATATACTGTTGAACAATTGAACTACGGCCGTAAAGTCTGGGACTTTATGCGCTGGGACTACTGGGCCTTCGGCATTTCAGGTTTTCTGCTGATTCTGTCCATCGCCATTATGGGCGTGAAGGGCTTTAACTGGGGGCTCGATTTCACCGGTGGTACGGTGATTGAGATTAACCTGGAAAAACCGGTCGATATGGACCAGATGCGTGAGTCGCTGCAGAAGGCGGGCTTCGAAGAGCCGCTGCTGCAGAACTTCGGCAGCAGCCGCGACATCATGGTGCGTATGCCGCCGGTTCATGATGCCAACGGCAGCCAGGAGCTGGGCAGCAAGGTTGTTAACGTGATTAACGAAACAACCAGCCAGACCGCAACCGTTAAGCGTATTGAATTCGTCGGCCCGAGCGTGGGTGCGGATCTGGCCCAGACCGGTGCGATGGCACTACTGGTGGCGCTGATCTCCATCCTGGTATATGTCGGTTTCCGCTTCGAGTGGCGTCTGGCGGCCGGGGTGGTTATCGCCCTGGCGCACGACGTGGTGATCACCATGGGCGTTCTGTCGCTGTTCCATATCGAGATCGACCTGACCATTGTGGCCTCGTTGATGTCGGTTATCGGTTACTCGCTGAACGACAGTATCGTGGTATCGGACCGTATCCGTGAAAACTTCCGTAAGATCCGTCGCGGTACGCCGTACGAGATCTTTAACGTGTCGTTGACCCAGACGCTGCACCGTACCTTGATCACCTCCGGGACCACCCTGATGGTGATCCTGATGCTGTATCTCTTCGGCGGCCCGATTCTGGAAGGCTTCTCGCTGACCATGCTGATCGGTGTTTCCATCGGTACGGCTTCATCCATCTACGTCGCGTCCGCGCTGGCACTGAAACTTGGCATGAAGCGCGAGCACCTGCTTCAGCAGAAAGTGGAAAAAGAAGGGGCGGATCAGCCGTCCATTCTGCCGTAAGGCATTGTCTGATGCGTGACGAAATCCCGGTCTTATGGCCGGGCTTTTTTTTGCCTGCTCCTGACAAACACTCCTGACAGTATGCTGTCAGGAGGCCTGGCGTAGACTCCTTCTGAACCTAAACAACAGGCAGGAGGATGTATGAAAAGTGTGATTAACTGGTTTGAAATTCCGGTCGCGGATATGGATCGTGCCATCAAATTTTACGAGCCGGTGCTGCAGGTGACGCTGAAGCGCGAGCAAATGGACGTTGCCGAGCTGGCCATTTTCCCCCATGAGGATCCGGCCACCGGCGGCGCGCTGGCAAAATTTGACGGCATTACACCCTCGTCGCAGGGCGCTATTATTTACCTGCATACTGACAACCTTGCGGCCACGCTGGATCGCGTTTCGTCTGCTGGCGGCGCATGCGTGTTTGGCCCACTTGAGCTGCCGCGCGGTATTGGCACCATCGCGCTGTTTACCGACAGCGAAGGCAACCGGGTTGGACTTCATCAACCCGCCTGATATTCACCTGTAAAGCGAAGAACCCATGACCCGACGCGCCGACCGCTTGTTCCAGATTGTGCAGATCCTGCGTGGCAGGCGGCTAACAACCGCAGCGCATCTGGCGGACAGGCTCGGCGTGTCGGAACGCACGGTCTATCGCGATATCCGGGATCTGTCGCTCTCTGGCGTGCCGGTGGAAGGGGAGGCGGGAAGCGGGTATCGCCTGATGACGGGCTTCGACCTGCCGCCGCTGATGCTGACCAACAAGGAGTCCGAGGCGCTGATGGTGGCGATCCGCCTGCTGAAAACCTGGGGCGGGGAGTCGCTGTCGCGTGAGCTGGAATCGGCCCAGGAAAAGGTGCTGGCGATCCTGCCGGAGGAGAGCCGTCGCAAGGCCGAGCAGACCCGGATCTACGCCCCGGACATTGCCCTTCAGCCGCACTCCCGCAGCGGCTTCGATGTGATCCATCAGGCGATCTCCGCTCAGCGGGTGCTGGGCCTGCACTATCGGGATGAGAGTGGGCAGTTATCCTCCCGGGACGTTCAGCCGCTGGGGTTGTTCTTCTGGGGCGAGCACTGGCTGCTGGCGGCCTGGTGCGAACGGCGTGATGACTACCGCTGTTTCCGGCTCGACAGGTGTCTGAATATCACGATAACGGACAGACGCTTTAGCGAAAGTGCGGAGCGTTCGCTGGCGGATTTTTTGAGGAAGGTGAAGCAATAAGATGCCGGGTAGCGGCTACGCCTTACCCGGCCTACGGTTAGTGCGGCCTGATGCCCTCACCCCGACCCTCTCCCACGGGAGAGGGCGCAAACATAAAAAACGGCAACCCGAAGGTTGCCGTTTTGCTTTTATTTCGCCACCCGGCATAACTACAGGATTAGAAGTTATAACCCACAACCAGGTAACCACCCCAGCCGGTAGAACGGACGCTGAAGTCGCCGTCGCCGAAGTTCAGGCTGGCGTCGTCGTTCCACTGGCCACCGTTGTGCCAGTAACGCGCCACAACAGAGTAGTGCCAGTGATCGTAGTTCAGCGCCAGGATGTGGCTGGAGGCGATGGAGTCATTGGTGCGCGCTTTCTTACCGTTCAGGTCACGGAAGTCGTCGTTGCCCAGGTCTGAGCCCCAGTCAAAGTTGGTGAAGCCGATGTAGCTCAGGTTGCCGCCCCACAGCTGGGTGATTGGCACAAAGTATTTCACTTTGAAACGGTAGCCATCCCACTCGTTTTCGTTCGCTGCACCGTAGTTCTGCCACTGGTATTTGGCATACACGTTCATGGACAGGCTCATCGGCAGACCGGTGTCGATGTCAGTACCCAGACCCATGTACCAGGTGCTCTGACGACCAGACTTGTTGCGGCCCATGTCGTAGATGTAGTTGTTTGCGACGTACCACTCTTTGAACGGACCAAACGCCAGGCTGGTGCCGGTCAGTTTATCGATGGAGAAGCGCGGTTCGATCTCCATGAACAGTGGGGAACCGTGGTTCCAGATACCTTTCGCATCAGTGTTACCACCGAAGAAGACCGGTGCATCCATGTAACCATAGAAATCAAACCAGTCTTTCTTAGCGAACGCTTCGTATTCCAGGTAGGTATCGTTGCGGATCTGCGGTCCAAAACGGGTGTGGTAGCTGCCCACAACGTTAACGCTCTGGTGCCACCAGTCGGAAACGTATTCTGGTTTGTCGTTTTCTGCTGCCTGCACAGCGAAAGTTGAAGAAAGTGCCAGCGCTGCACCGGCTGCCAGTAATGTTTTTTTCATAATGATGCCACTGATTTGAAATCCCTTACGGGAGTGAAAAAGGCGCGAATTGCGTTTCTAAATATTTCGTATTTCTGGGAGCCTATTATAGGAATCCTTGCTCACAAAAATATGTGTTGTTTCACAGTTCTCTCACATACGTAATCGATTGCGTTCACGTTTGCGTATTTTTAACGGAGCGGATTGTAATAGCAAACATTTCTGTTGCCAATGTTTGTAAATAAAGAGGGCGGAACGTGTAACACGTTCCGCAGGGGGATTATTGCGCGACGGGCTGAATATCGTGGATACGGATGAAACCGAGCTGATCGGGGGTCAGGCCATTTAGCTGAAGCGGAATGTCAACATCGCTGGGTGCCAGCACGCTGGCCGGAGCATTAATCAGCTGGGTCTGGACGTTCACTTCCTGGAAGCTGTCGGTCGTGCCCTGGATCTGGCCCCATTCCACGGTGGCGCTGAATGCTGGCAGCGGATCGTTTGATTCCCCCTGGATACGCAGCGTGGCGCGGGTACCGTCGGCGTTCGGCGCCGCGTTCACCAGTGACATCTTCAGCGTACCAATCTGGCTGTTCAGCCGGGCAGGGGTATTCGACCCTGGCAGCAGATAGACGCCGCTGGTCGATTTAGCGTTCAGCGCATTCTGCTGAGTGATCTTGACGGTTTCCTGGTTGAGCTTGTTCATGGTGGTATTCAGTGAACTGATGCTCTGATTCATCTGGCGCACTTCGCTTTGCTGTGCACAGGCGCTGAGGCTAAAAAGGCTTCCCAGCAGCAAAACATGTAGGTAACGTCTTGTCATGGCAATTATTTCCCTGAAATAACGGATTCTGCTAAGGGTAGTCAACGACGCTGCCCCGCGTATAGATCCTTTATCTCAAAAACGCTCCTTCTTTGTTGTCAGCCCAGTTCAGGGTAAAATGGAGCTCAGTCAACCCGATAGCCAGGACACCGTATGCATTGCCCATTCTGTCTCGCCGTGGATACCAAAGTAATCGACTCCCGTCTCGTGGGAGAGGGCTCATCCGTACGCCGTCGTCGTCAGTGCCTGGTGTGTAACGAACGTTTCACCACCTTTGAAGTGGCAGAACTGGTGATGCCCCGCGTCGTGAAAAGTAATGACGTCCGTGAACCTTTCAACGAAGAAAAGCTGCGCAGCGGGATGCTAAAAGCACTGGAAAAACGGCCAGTCAGCGCAGATGACGTCGAAATGGCGCTTAATCACATCAAAACCCAGCTGCGCGCCACCGGCGAGCGTGAGGTGCCGAGCAAAATGATCGGCAACCTGGTGATGGAACAGCTTAAAAAGCTCGATAAAGTGGCCTATATCCGCTTTGCCTCTGTTTACCGCAGTTTCGAAGACATTAAAGAGTTCGGGGAAGAGATCGCCCGCCTACAGGATTAAGCATATGCAGGATGAGATTTACATGGCGCGAGCGCTGAAGCTGGCGCAGCGCGGTCGTTTTACGACCCATCCCAACCCCAATGTCGGCTGCGTTATCGTTAAAGATGGCGAGATCGTCGGGGAAGGTTTTCACTATCGTGCCGGTGAGCCGCATGCTGAAGTGCATGCCCTGCGTATGGCCGGCGAGAAGGCGCGCGGTGCCACCGCCTACGTCACGCTGGAACCCTGCAGCCATCACGGGCGTACGCCGCCGTGCTGCGATGCGCTGATAGCGGCCGGTGTCTCCCGGGTTGTCGCGGCGATGCAGGATCCCAACCCGCAGGTCGCCGGTCGCGGCCTGTATCGCCTGCAGCAGGCGGGGATTGAGGTCAGCCATGGCCTGATGATGAGTGAAGCTGAGCGCCTGAACAAAGGCTTCCTCAAGCGGATGCGTACCGGTTTTCCCTATATTCAATTGAAGCTGGGCGCCTCACTGGATGGCCGCACGGCGATGGCCAGCGGTGAAAGCCAGTGGATCACCTCCCCGCAGGCAAGGCGCGATGTGCAACGTCTGCGCGCGCAAAGCCATGCTATTCTCACCAGCCATGCCACCGTTTTGGCCGACGATCCGGCATTGACCGTGCGCTGGGATGAGCTGAACGCCGACACCCAGAAATTGTACCCGCAAGAGAATTTGCGCCAGCCGCTGCGCATTGTGGTCGACCGGCAGAACCAGGTTACCCCTGAGCACCGCATTGTGCAGCAGCCCGGGGAAACCTGGTTTGCCCGCACTCAGGAAGATGAGCGCTGCTGGCCCGAAGGTGTGCGCAGCATTCTGGTGCCGGAGCACAATGGGCACGTGGATTTAGTGGTGCTGATGATGTTGCTGGGCAAACAGCAGATCAACAGTATCTGGGTAGAAGCGGGCCCGACGCTGGCCGGCGCGCTGTTGCAGGCCGGGCTGGTGGATGAGCTGATTGTCTATCTGGCGCCTAAACTGTTAGGCAGCGACGCCCGAGGCCTGTGCGTGTTACCAGGGCTGGAAACGCTGGCGGATGCGCCAGCATTTAACTTTAGCGAGATACGCCCGGTTGGACCGGATCTCTGTCTCCACCTGACCACCGCGTAAGGCTTGCCTAAATAGGGAAGCAGTGCGCAAAATATTATGATAAAATCCGCCCCCCTGCGGGGCCACCAAATGAACCCGTTAAGGAAGAGTATGAACATTATTGAAGCAGCCGTTGCTACCCCGGACGCTCGCGTCGCCATCACCATTGCGCGTTTCAACAACTTCATCAACGACAGCCTGCTGGATGGTGCTATTGACGCCCTGAAACGTATCGGCCAGGTGAAAGACGAAAACATTACCGTTGTCTGGGTTCCGGGTGCTTACGAACTGCCACTGGCAGCGGGCGCACTGGCGAAAACCGGCAAATACGATGCGGTAATTGCGCTGGGTACAGTGATTCGTGGCGGTACCGCTCACTTTGAATATGTTGCCGGTGGCGCAAGCAACGGTCTGGCGCACGTGGCACAGGATGCAGAAATTCCTGTCGCGTTCGGCGTACTCACCACTGAAAGTATTGAACAAGCCATCGAACGTGCTGGCACCAAAGCCGGTAACAAAGGTGCAGAAGCTGCACTGACCGCGCTTGAAATGATCAATGTATTGAAAGCCATCAAGGCCTGATTTTTTTGTAAGGGGAATTCCGTGAAACCTGCTGCTCGTCGCCGCGCCCGTGAATGTGCCGTTCAGGCACTTTACTCCTGGCAGTTGTCCCAGAACGACATCGCTGATGTTGAATACCAGTTCCTGGCGGAACAAGACGTCAAAGACGTTGACGTCGTGTACTTCCGTGAACTGCTGTCGGGAGTGGCGACTAATAGCGCGTATCTCGACGGTCTGATGAAGCCGTACCTGTCCCGTCTGCTCGAAGAGCTGGGTCAGGTTGAAAAAGCGGTGCTGCGTATCGCCCTGTTTGAACTGGCTAAACGTGATGATGTGCCTTACAAAGTGGCCATCAACGAAGCGATCGAGCTGGCGAAAACCTTCGGTGCTGAAGACAGTCACAAATTTGTGAATGGCGTGCTGGATAAAGCTGCACCTGCGATCCGTCCCCGTAAAAAGTGATCCGCAAGCCGGAGTTTCGTATCGCCTTTGGGCGGTACGGGCTCCGGTTTTTTTATTTTCTTTGCTGAGGCATAACGCATGGCATGTGGCGAGTTTTCCCTGATTGCCCGTTATTTTGACCGAGTCAGAAGCTCGCGTCGCGATGTGGAAACCGGCATCGGCGACGATTGTGCACTTCTTAATATCCCCGAAAAACAGACGCTGGCAATCAGCACCGACACCTTAGTGTCTGGTCACCATTTTCTGCCGGATATCGATCCTGCCGATCTGGCCTATAAAGCGCTGGCGGTGAACGTGAGCGATCTGGCGGCGATGGGGGCCGATCCGGCGTGGTTAACGCTGGCTCTGACCCTGCCAAAAGTCGATGAAAGCTGGCTTGAGGCCTTTAGCGACGCGCTGTTTGAACAGCTTAACTATTACGATATGCAGCTGATCGGTGGCGATACTACCGCCGGTCCGCTGTCGATGACCCTGGCGATCCACGGCTATGTGCCTAATGGACGCGCACTCAAACGGTCTGGCGCGAAACCGGGCGACTGGATTTACGTCACCGGTACACCGGGAGATAGCGCCGCGGGCCTGGCTGTCTTGCAGAATCGCCTAACCGTAGAGCGTGCCGATGACGCGGCCTATTTTGTGCAACGCCATCTGCGTCCGACCCCGCGCATTCTGCACGGCCAGGCGCTGCGCGATCGCGCCAGCTCGGCTATCGATCTCTCGGATGGCCTGATCTCCGATCTGGGCCATATTCTGAAAGCCAGCGGCGTGGGCGCGCGGATCGACCTCGATCTGTTCCCGCTATCTGAGGCGATGCGCAGGCATGTTGAGCCTGAGCAGGCGTTGCGCTGGGCGCTCTCCGGCGGTGAAGATTATGAGCTGTGCTTTACCGTGCCTGAGCTGAATCGCGGGACGCTGGATGTGGCGTTAGCCAATCTGGGTGCCGGGTTTACCTGTATCGGCCAGATCATGCCGGAAAGCGAAGGGATGCAGTTCGTGCAGAACGGCGCGCCGGTGACGCTCGACTGGAAAGGGTACGATCACTTCGCGTGATGTTAGCATTGTGCGGTTTGTGCCGGGGGCGCTGTGCTTGCCCGGCCTACAGCACTATGCACGCTTCGTAGGCCGGGTAAGGCGAAGCCGCCACCCGGCTTTTTTATTACTTAAATCCCACCACCGGATGCTGCTTGTACGGCGTTTCCAGTTCGGCAATCTGTTCCGGCGTCAGGGTGATATCCACGGCGTTGATCAGCTCATCCAGTTGCTCTTCGCGCGAGGCACCGATAATCGGTGCGGCAACCCCTCGTTTACTTAACACCCACGCCAGCGCCACCTGAGCGCGCGTCACGTCGAGCTCCTCGGCAATCCTCGCTACCCGTTCCGCAATCTGCGCGTTATTGGCTTCGGTTTCCTCATACAGCGTTTTACCAAACTCATCCGATACCGAGCGGGCTGTGGTTTCGCCCCACGGACGGGTTAACCGCCCGCGTGCCAGCGGACTCCACGGGATCACCGCCACGCCGTGCTGATAGCACAGGGGCAACATCTCGCGCTCTTCTTCGCGGTAGATCAGGTTGTAGTGATCCTGCATGGTGACAAACGGCGCCCAGCCGTGCTGTTCCTGCAGCGCCAGGGCTTCGGCAAACTGGGCGGCATGCATTGACGAGGCGCCGATATAGCGCGCTTTACCCGCTTTGACCACGTCATTCAACGCTTCCAGCGTCTCTTCAATCGGCGTGTTGTAATCCCAGCGGTGGATTTGCAGCAGATCGACATACTCCATGTTCAGGCGTCGCAGGCTGTCATCAATAGAGCGCAGGATCTGCGCCCGGGAGAGGCCTTCTGCCAGATCGCCTGTCTGATGGTAAACCTTGGTAGCAACCACCACCTCTTCACGGCGGGCAAAGTCGCGCAGGGCCTGGCCGACGATCTCTTCGCTGCTGCCGTCGGAGTAGCTGTTAGCGGTATCAAAGAAGTTAATGCCGCCTTCGAGAGCGTGTTTGATGATTGGGCGGCTGCTCTCTTCCGGCAACGTCCAGGCGTGCTTACCCCGGTCCGGCTCGCCAAAGGTCATGCAGCCCAGGCAAAGTCGGGAAACCTTAAGATCTGTTTTTCCTAATATATTGTATTGCATGGTTCCACTCCTGCTGATTACTTAAAACGTACCGTTAAGCATAGCAGGAGCGGAAAGGGGAGGGATTATGCCAGCCAGGCGGTGATGCGGGCTTCGATACCTGCGGCGTCCAGACCGATGTCGGCGCGCGCTTCGTCCTGGGTACCCTGCGGGATAAAGTGATCCGGCAGGCCAAGGTTCAGCACCGGCACGACTTTACGTTTCGCCATCAGCACTTCGTTCACACCGCTGCCTGCGCCACCCATAATGGCATTTTCTTCCAGGGTGATCAGGGCTTCATGCTGCGATGCCATCTGCAGAATCAGGGCTTCATCCAGCGGCTTCACAAAGCGCATATCCACCAGCGTCGCGTTAAGGGATTCCGCCACTTTTGCCGCTTCCGGCATCAGCGTACCGAAGTTTAGGATCGCCAGCTTTTCACCGCGACGTTTGACGACGCCTTTACCAATCGGCAGTTTTGCCAGCGGCTCCAGGGTCACGCCCACGGCGTTACCGCGAGGATAACGCACGGCGGTAGGGCCATCCTGATAGTGATAGCCGGTGAACAGCATCTGACGGCATTCGTTCTCGTCGCTTGGGGTCATCACCACCATATCCGGGACACAGCGCAGGAAGGAGAGATCGAACGCCCCCTGGTGCGTCTGGCCGTCGGCGCCGACAATACCCGCCCGGTCAATGGCGAACAGCACCGGCAGTTTCTGAATGGCGACATCGTGGATCACCTGGTCATAGGCGCGCTGCAGGAAGGTGGAGTAGATCGCCACTACCGGCTTGTAACCGCCAATCGCCAGGCCTGCGGCAAAGGTCACCGCATGTTGCTCGGCGATGGCAACATCAAAATATTGCGTCGGGTATTTGCGGGAAAACTCGACCATCCCGGAGCCTTCGCGCATCGCCGGGGTCACGGCCATCAGCTTGCTGTCTTTAGCGGCGGTTTCACACAGCCAGTCACCGAAGATTTTTGAATAGCTCGGCATCCCGCCGCTGCTTTTTGGCAGGCAGCCGCTGGTCGGGTCGAATTTAGGCACCGCGTGGAAGGTGATCGGGTCTTTTTCGGCCGGTTCGTAGCCCCGGCCTTTTTTGGTCATGATATGCAGGAACTGCGGGCCTTTCAGGTCGCGCATGTTTTTCAGCGTCGAGACCAGGCTCAGCACGTCGTGCCCATCTACCGGGCCGATGTAGTTAAAGCCCAGCTCTTCAAACAGCGTGCCCGGCACTACCATGCCTTTGATGTGCTCTTCGGTGCGCTTCAACAGCTCTTTGATCGGCGGTACACCGGAGAGAACTTTTTTACCGCCTTCGCGCAGGCTGGAGTAGAGCTTACCCGAGAGCAGATTCGCCAGGTGGTTATTCAGCGCCCCGACGTTTTCGGAAATCGACATCTCGTTGTCATTGAGCACCACCAGCATGTCGGGTTTGATATCGCCCGCGTGGTTCATCGCCTCAAAGGCCATCCCGGCGGTGATCGCGCCATCGCCAATGACGCAGACGGTGCGACGCTGTTTATTCTCTTTTTCGGCGGCAACGGCAATACCGATCCCGGCAGAAATGGAGGTGGAAGAGTGACCGACGCTCAGCACGTCGTATTCGCTCTCGCCGCGCCATGGGAACGGATGCAGGCCCTCTTTCTGGCGAATGGTGCCAATTTTATCACGACGACCGGTGAGAATTTTGTGCGGATAAGCCTGATGACCCACGTCCCAGATCAGCTGATCGAAGGGCGTGTTATAGACATAATGCAGCGCCACGGTGAGTTCCACCGTGCCAAGCCCGGAGGCGAAATGGCCGCTGGAGCGGCTTACGCTGTCAAGCAGATAGCGACGCAGCTCGTCACACAGCTTCGGCAGGCTCTCTTTCGGCAACAGACGTAACTCCTGGGTGGAGTCAACCAACGCCAGTGTCGGGTATTTGGCAATATCAAAACTCATCAGAGACTCATCGTGGTGTTTTCGTTATTTATCACGCTGGATTATATAGTCCGCTAGCGCTTCCAGTGCCGAGGTGTCCAGTGACTGCGCGGCCAGTTGCTCTAGCGACTGACGGGCATCCGCAATCAGGTCCCGGGCTTTTTGTTGGGCTTGCTCAAGGCCCAGAAGGGCGGGATAGGTACTTTTGCCAAGCTGCTGATCGGCACCCTGACGTTTACCCAATGTTGCAGTATCGCCCACGACATCCAGAATGTCATCCTGAACCTGGAAGGCTAAACCGATACTTTCTGCATAACGATCCAGAACCGGCAAGGCTTTGCGACCCTGTTCACCCGCGCTCAGCGCGCCCAGACGAACGGCTGCACGAATCAACGCCCCGGTCTTGTGGCGATGAATTCGCTCCAGCTGTTCCAGATTAACCTGACGGCCTTCTGCCTCCAGATCCAGCGCCTGACCGCCACACATACCGGCAACACCGCTGGCCATTGCCAGCTCGGAGACCATCGCCAGACGATCGCGATCCGCCACTTCCACCATCGGCGCATCGCTCAGAATCGAGAACGCCAGGGTTTGCAAGGCATCGCCCGCCAGAATGGCGTTCGCTTCGCCAAATTTAATGTGGCAGGTCGGCTGACCGCGACGCAGATCGTCGTCGTCCATCGCCGGCAGATCGTCGTGGATCAGCGAGTAGGCGTGAATACACTCGACCGCAGCGGCTGGCGCATCCAGCGTATCGGCGCTGATGCCGAACATTCCGCCGGTGGCATACACCAGAAAAGGACGCAGGCGTTTGCCGCCTAACAGTGCGCCATAATGCATGGCCTCAACCAGTGGAGTGTTCTGAAAAGGCTGGGGAGCGATAAAACGGCGCAGCGCATCGTCAGCACGCCCGACGCACGCCTGAAGCTGGTTCGAAAAGTCCATCTACTCGGCATCCGGTGTGAAGGGGGTCGTGGCGGCATCTTCGTTATCGGAAAGCAGGATCTGCACGCGTTGTTCCGCCTGTTGCAGCTTAACCTGGCCCTGGCGCGCCAGCTGCACGCCACGTTCGAATTCATTAAGCGCCTCTTCTAACGGCAGGTCGCCGCTTTCCAGACGGGTAACGATTTGCTCCAGTTCACTCAGCGCAGTTTCGAAACTGGCGGGTGCATCGTTTTTCTTCGGCATAGTGAATGTCTGACTCTCAGTTTTTTATCCCTGATATGGTATCGGACTCAGGGTAATTATCAAATAACGCGCAATGTGCGCAGGAGCCACGCGATGGTGGTATACTTCCGCGCCTGGATGCAGCCCTGGAAATGTGGGCTGCTGTACTTTTCCATTACAAGCCTTATCGCTTGCCAAAGAAACATTGCCGCCATGAAGTTTATCATTAAATTGTTCCCTGAAATCACCATCAAAAGCCAATCTGTGCGTTTGCGCTTTATTAAAATTTTAACCGGGAACATTCGTAACGTTCTGAAGCACTACGACGAGACGCTGGCCGTCGTGCGTCACTGGGATCATGTTGAAGTCCGCGCTAAAGATGAAAACAAGCGCCTGGACATTCGTGATGCCTTAACCCGCATCCCGGGGATCCACCATATTCTGGAAGTGGAAGATGTTCCTTTCACCTCCCTGCACGACATCTTCGAAAAAGCGCTGGCGCAGTATCGCGATCAGATCGAAGGCAAAACTTTCTGCGTGCGCGCCAAGCGTCGCGGTAAACATGAGTTTAGCTCTATTGAAGTTGAACGCTACGTCGGCGGCGGGCTGAATCAGCACGTTGAATCGGCGCGCGTGCGTCTGAACAATCCGGAAGTGACCGTTAATCTGGAAATCGAAAACGACCGCCTGCTGCTGGTGAAAGGCCGCTATGAAGGTATCGGCGGTTTCCCAATCGGTACCCAGGAAGACGTGCTGTCGCTGATTTCCGGCGGTTTCGACTCCGGTGTTTCCAGCTATATGCTGATGCGTCGCGGCTGCCGCGTGCACTACTGCTTCTTCAACCTCGGCGGCGCGGCGCATGAAATCGGCGTGCGTCAGGTGGCTCATTATCTGTGGAACCGCTTCGGCAGCTCCCACCGCGTGCGTTTTGTGGCGATCAACTTTGAGCCGGTGGTTGGCGAGATCCTCGAGAAAGTTGACGACGGCCAGATGGGCGTGGTGCTGAAGCGCATGATGGTACGTGCAGCCTCTAAAGTGGCTGAGCGTTATGGCGTGCAGGCGCTGGTCACCGGCGAAGCGCTGGGCCAGGTCTCCAGCCAGACCCTGACCAACCTGCGTCTGATCGACAACGTCTCGGATACATTGATCCTGCGTCCGCTGATCTCCCACGATAAAGAGCACATTATCGACCTGGCGCGTGAGATCGGTACCGAAGACTTCGCCCGCACCATGCCGGAATACTGCGGGGTGATTTCCAAGAGCCCGACCGTGAAAGCGGTGAAGGCGAAGATCGAAGCGGAAGAAGAGAACTTCGATTTCAGCATCCTTGAAAAAGTGGTGGCTGAAGCTTCTAACATCGATATCCGTGAAATCGCCCAGCAGACCGAGCAGGACGTTGTGGAGGTCGAAACCGTCAGTGGTTTTGGCCCGGACGATGTGCTGCTGGATATTCGCTCGATTGACGAGCAGGATGCGAAGCCGTTTACGCCGGAAGGTGTGGAAGTGGCATCAGTGCCGTTCTACAAGCTGAGCACCAAATTTGGCGATCTGGACAAGAACAAAACCTATCTGCTCTGGTGCGAGCGCGGGGTGATGAGCCGTCTGCAGGCGCTCTATCTGCGCGAGCAGGGCTTTACCAATGTGAAGGTGTATCGCCCGTAGTTAAAATGCCCGGCGGCGCTGCGCTTGCCGGGCCTACAGGTTCGTGCTCTTTGTAGGCCGGGTAAGGCGCAGCCGCCACCCGGCTTTTTTACGCATTACGCTTCGTAATAGTTATAGATCCCCGCCGCCATCACCAGCGAAGAGGCCACTTCATAGGCTTTTTCGCGCCCGACCAGCAGCTCGATAATCTTCAGCGCAAAATCAATCGACGTGCCCGGCCCCTGGCTGGTGAGCAGGTTTACGCGTGGATCCCAGACCATACGCTTATCCACCCACTGCTCTTCGGGGATCTTATCCTTCAGCGTTGGGAAACCGGTCATATTGCCAATCGGGAAGATATTGTGCGGCACCAGCACCGTGGCGGCGGCCGCGCAGATGGCGGCGACGATGCGCCCGGAATGGTGGAACTGCCTGACGGTTTCGACTAGCAGCGGGCTGTCACGGAAGCACTCCGCGCCCTTGATACCGCCCGGGAGAACGATCACGTCGTAATCACCGTCGGCCACCTCTACCAGCGGGGCATCTGCCACGAGCTTTACCCCACGCGAGCAGGTGATGATCAGATTGCCATCGCTGGCGACGCTCGCTGTCGTGACGCTAATCCCGGCGCGAACCAGCAGATCGATCGTAGTGACCGCTTCGGTCTCTTCGCTACCAGGGGCGAGGCATACCAGTGCCGACGCGCTCATACTCACTCTCCTTACGTTTAACCTGTTCGTACAGACGGACATTTTCCGGCACGCTGATACCGTGTGCGCGGGCGCGTTTTAGCAGGTAACCGGTAATGTAATCAATTTCGGTATGCCGGAGCCCGCGGATATCCTGCAGCATCGAAGAGATGTTCTGGGCGGTGCGCTCTATGACCTCGTCAACGTAATAGCGAATATCGTCCACCGAGGTGTGGATGCCCTCGCGCTCCACGACGGCCGCGACCTCTGCACACAGCGTGGCGATGGTCTGCGGATGGTTTTTAAGCTCACCGTTTGGACAATCCAGCAGGGCGGTCAGCGGATTAATCACGCAGTTTACCGCCAGCTTGCGCCACATCTGTGGGCGGATGTTATCGTGCCAAGCGACATCCGGCAGTACCTGCTGGAAACGATCCGCCAGATAACTGTAGTCCCCCTCCTGCGCTCTGGCCGGGCCGATGTGGGTCATCCCGCTGGCGACATGAACAATCACATTACCGTCACGGCGGGCCGCATGGGTGGTGATGGCCATCAGCAGCGGCTGGGGAACGCTTTTAAGCTCTTCAATGGTCCCCATCCCGTTGTGAAGCAACATTATCGGTGACGTAGGGGGAAGGGTGGATGCCAGCGTCCGCACGGCATCAGAGACCTGCCAGGCTTTCAGGGTAACGAGCAAAAGATCGCTTTGGGCCAGGAAATCCGGATCGTTGGCGATAAGAGATTCGTTAAAGATACTCCCGTCTTCTTCAATCAGGTTTACACTGCAATAGGGCTGTGGCACGCGCAGCCAGCCCTGGACTTCGTGTCCCTGTTTGCGAAGTGCGGCGAGCCAAAGTTGTCCCAGTGCCCCGCATCCGAGCACGGTAATTTTCATCGTTCCTCCTCACCTGCAACTGCGCCAGGTGTTACAACATGTAGTATAGCGTCGACAACTAAGCTTCTGTTGAGTTATGCCCCGTAGCGGGTATTATGCAACGCAACAAAAGTGAAGGGAGAAGAAAAGATGCCATCTTTCGATATTGTTTCCGAAGTTGATATCCAGGAAGTACGTAACGGCGTGGACAATGCCAGCCGTGAAGTTGAGTCACGTTTCGATTTTCGTGGCGTTGAGGCAAGTTTTGAGCTGAACGACGCAAATAAGACCATTAAGATCCTGAGTGAGTCCGATTTCCAGGTCACCCAGCTGCTGGACATTCTGCGTGCCAAGCTGTTGAAGCGCGGCATCGAAGGGACCTCCCTCGATGTGCCGGAGACCTTCGTTCACAGCGGCAAAACCTGGTTTGTTGAAGCCAAACTGAAGCAGGGCATTGAGAGCGCGATGCAGAAGAAAATCGTTAAGCTCATCAAAGACAGCAAGCTGAAGGTGCAGGCGCAGATCCAGGGCGAAGAGATTCGTGTTACCGGGAAATCCCGCGACGATCTGCAGGGTGTGATGGCGCTGGTGCGTGGCGGCGATCTCGGCCAGCCGTTCCAGTTCAAAAACTTCCGCGATTAAGAAAAAGCCCGGCGATGCCGGGCTTTTTTTCAGGCTTTAAGCGCCTGCTCAACTTCAAAGCGGTTTGTCACTTTACTGTCGATTTTAACGTACAGACTGCGCTCTTCCGGCACCAGTAATACCTCACTGACGCCCTCTTTGGCTTCAAGACGCTGTTTTAAGCCCTCACTCACCTTCACATCATGCGGAATTTCCACCCGCAGGCTGCTGACGTAACGTGGCTCTTTCATGGTGCTGGCCACCAGCAGCCAGACCGTTGCCAGCAGCGCACCCGCCAGGAATACGGTTTGTGAATCGAACATGCCATCGACCCAGCCTCCCAGCGCGCCGCCGATGGCCACGCCGATAAACTGGCTGGTGGAGTAGATCCCCATCGCCGTGCCTTTATAGCCTGCCGGAGACTCTTTACTGATTAACGATGGTAACAGGGCTTCCATCAGGTTGAAGGCGAGGAAGAAGAGCTGCACGCCCGCGACCAGCTCCCAGGAGTGCGGGCCGGAACCCCAGAGCACGATTTCGGCGATCAGCAGCAGGGCAACGCAGCCCAGGAAGACGCGCTTCATCCGGCGCTTCACTTCGGCGTAGATGATAAACGGCACCACGGAGACAAAAGAGATAAGCATGGTGAAGAGGTAGATTTTCCAGTGCTCAGCCGCCGGAAAACCGGCGGCGGCCAGCTGGCCGGGCAGGGCGACGAAGGTGGACATCAGCAGGATATGCAGGCACATGATGCCGAAGTTGAGCTTCAGCAAACGCGGTTCGACCAGCACCTTGCTGAAGCAGCCTTTAACCATCCCCGATTCACGGTTCAGCACATGATTTTTGCTGTTTGGCACCACCCAAATCGTCAGCGCGATGCCGACGGTCGCCAGCACGGCGATCATCCAGAAGAGGGCGTTTAACCCGAGCGCATGGGTAATGATTGGACCCAGCACCATCGCGATAGCAAAGGTGACGCCGAAGCTGACACCAATAAAGGCCATCGCTTTGGTACGGTTCTGTTCGCGGGTTAGATCCGACAGCAGTGCCATGACGGCGGCAGCGATGGCGCCCGAGCCCTGCAACGCGCGACCGAGAATAATGCCCCAGATAGAGTGGGAGAGGGCGGCGATCACGCTACCGGCAACAAACACCAGTAGCCCGCCGACGATCAGCGGCTTACGACCGACACGATCGGAGAGCAGGCCAAAGGGGATCTGAAAGACCGCCTGCGCCAGGCCATAAATACCGATGGCAAGACCAATTAACGCCTCGCTTGCTCCCTGTAATGCCATGCCGTATGTGGTCAGAACGGGCAGGACCATAAACATGCCGAGCATACGCAACGAAAAAACTGTCCCCAAACCCCAGGTGGCGCGTAGCTCGCCCGGCGTCATTTTATAATCGTTCATTACCACCTCTGTCTAAAAAGCGCGTCCAGTGTAGTGCGAGACAGGGGTGGGGTAAACAGAGTGAGCATAAACAAATATTGCTGCTGTTAATGATTTGTGCTGTTAAGCGGATAAGAGTATGAGGGCAATTAAGGCAGAAATGGGCAGAGATGATGCTCTACCCATTAATAGATTTAAAACAAATTACTCAGCGGCGCCTTGCAGGAAGCTATTCCAGTCGGATGCTGCATTGTCAACGAAAGTGTTCCAGCTATTCCCGGCAGTGTTTACAAAGCCGTTCCAGTTGTTTGAGCCGGTGGTGACAAAAGTCTCCCAGTTTGAACCGCCGAGCACAAATGTCCCGAATGCCGCTGCGCTGTCTACAACGAAGTTACCAAATGCAGTCCCTGAAGTGACGACGAAGTTGCCAAAACCAACGCCTGAATTGAAGACAAATTCAGTAAAGCCTGTCACAGCTTTGGCTAAATTAAATCCACCGGAAATATATTCCATTTCGTATGCTGATAATTCTTTCATTTCTATTCCTTTAAAAAAATAATTACTGTAGCCAGCTTAATACCTGGCGTCATAAGAATATCATTTTAGATATAATATAAAATATGAAGCGTGATGAATTCTTTTATATTTATATGATAATTAGTTTAGGGTGAGCTTGGTATTTCCGACATGAATTAGAAGAGATGAAAGGATAGTGGTGGGTTATGTTGTGCAGGTATGAATAGTGTGACAAAAATCCCCTGCCCTTATTTTTCCTCTGTAGTGATACTAATCATTGATTCTGTAAATCTAAATTATTTTATTATAATAAAAGCGTAGTAATACTTATTCACTCTTTCTAATGCAAAAGCGCATAAAAACATGTCTCAAGGCCGATTTGAGACATGTTGAAGTAAGGCTTTAATGTTATGGAGGAAAAATTCACTTTTCGTTCATCAGGTTAAACGGAAAACTAGCGCGTGTATTAAAGCCTTGTGAGTCAGATGAGCAGGTTTGGATAGCGAGCGAGAGACGCTCGAACATAACGCAGCAGGTAGATAGGGGAATATCAATAGCTTGCAGCCGGAATGGGATTTTTCACTGAGTGAAAGCATCAAGTACAAGGAGTGTCTTATGTTTTTATTTAAATTTAAAATGTCGTCTTTTCCCCGCTGCGCGCACATGCTTCCAGCCTCAGTATCCTCATAGATGCGCTCTTTCAATGTATGAATAAAAGATTGCTTTCGCATTAATTCTTTGTGTAAGGCATCCGTGATTATTCAGATGTTTACTAATTAAGAATTTAGCGCACAAATATAATGAGTACGCTAAAGAGGGTCAAAAGTGAATGACAATAATGAATAACAATGTTTGCGCGTTGTGTTTTTACTTTTGACTATGTGCAATCAACACTATCAAAAATAGGTTTATATGAAAAATCGTAAAAATAAGTTTGGTTCATTAAAGTTAAACCCTGTGGCAGCTTCATTGTTGGTGCTTATGCCAGTTATGGCGCAGGCAGCTGATATTTCTATTATCGGAGGCAACGTCACGTCAGCGGCTAATGGCGTGAATGTTGTGAATATCAATGAAGCTAACAGTAAGGGGCTTTCGCATAACGTTTATGAAACTCTGAACGTCGGTAAAGAAGGGGTGATTTTCAACAACTCTTCTACCGCGACGAATACAGTGATCGGCGGACAAATTGCAGCTAACTCTAACCTCGCGGGTGGAACAGCAAAAGTTATTCTGAATGAAGTTACTTCAAAAAATGCGAGTACCATCAACGGTATGATAGAAGTTGCAGGTGACGCTGCTCATCTGATCATTGCTAACCCGAATGGTATCACGACTCAGGGCGGTGGTTTTATCAATGCCACCAAAGCCACGTTAACGACCGGTACCCCTCGTCTGAAAGAGGGCGAATTAACCGGTTACTCTGTAAACGGTGGCAATATTACGGTTGGCGGCTTGCAAAGTGAATCTCCCACCGAGATTCTGGCGCGTAGTGTGAAGGTGATTGGCGCTATTGAAGTTGGCGAGCTTTCAGTTGTTGCTGGTAACAATGCAGTAGATGTGGATGGAAATGTCACAGGCCAGGTGAAATCTTCAGGACGCGCAAACTCTTATGGGGTGGATGTTTCCAGATTGGGCGGTATGTACGCCGATCGCATTAGCCTTATCAGTACAGAAAGCGGTATGGGCGTACGTAACGAAGGTACCATTGCAGGTGGTGATTTGGGCCTGAGGATTGCGAGTAATGGCAAGCTTATCAATAATAACGCCACGATTAAATCCAGCGGTGATATCGCGATCAATACCAATGGCAAGCTGGATAACGTTTCCGGTGAAATCACCAGCAGTAAAGGGATTGCAATCGATACTGCAAAACACGTCATTACCAATACGAGTTCTGGCAGCATCTCATCTACATCAAATACCTACATTTCTAGCGGTGCGTTAAATAATACCAATGGTAAATTAGCCGCAGGCAATACCCTGGCAGTAAATACTAATAAGCAAAAACTGACAAACTCAGGCAAAGGTAAAAACGCAGGTATTGAGGCGGCAGTGGTTGCCCTTGAGACCGGTACATTTGAAAACGGAAATGGTAAGGTTCATGGGTATTACGTGGGCCTGAAAAATACATCGCTTAATAATAGCGGTGGTGTCATCGATTCATATGGTGACATTGAAGTGGAAAGCTCCGGCAACATTACAAACGAGACTGGGCTAATTCGTTCAAATGTCGGCGCAGTCAAGTTGAAAACGGCCAAGGCAATTTATAATAATAATAATATGTCGGCCGATACCACCGGTGCTGAATCTTTAGGTATTATTGCAGGAAATGGTATTAATATTTCTGCAGATTACATTTTTAACCGTTTGGGAAAAATCGCGTCCTCTAAGGACATCCTGTTAGAGACAACCAGAGATATTGATAACTATCAGGGCAAAATTGAAAGTAGTGAAAACATTTCAGTCAAGGGCCGCTCTCTGCAGACCAGCCAGTCTGGTATTAATGGAATTAAGGGCGTTGATATAGATCTGACTGATACTTTCAATAGTCAACTGGGTATTGTTACCTCAACTGAGGGGGACGTATCCATCAAAGCTAAACATGTCAGCAACGACAGTTCTATCATACTTGCAAAAAATATTAACATCGAGTCTGGTTCGGATGTGGATAATAAATATTCGATGATTGTTGCTGATAAAGTCCTGTCCATCAAAGCCGCTGATCATATCGATACCAGTTATGGGGATAGGTTTGCTTACTACGTTGGTCAATATTTTGGCTTCAACAATCAGACAGGTGGACTAGTGGGCGGTGAGGGTGTTGATATTATCGCGAAAAGCGTGAACAGTGATAATAGCCGTATTGTTGCTGAGAGCGGTGATATTAATATTAATCTGTCTGGTGATCTGGTCAGTAACAAGGCTCAAATTGCGGCAAATGCCGGCAGCATGACGATCAATGCGAATAAAGTAAGTGGTAATTATTCAACAATTTTTGCTGCTGACGATTTGCGCATCGATGCTAACGCCTTATCGCTTAAAAGTAACGGTTCAATTGATAACAACACCGCATCAGGTATCATCGCATCCGATAAGAATATTTTAATCAATATTAATGGTGATTATCATAATGATGGATGGATCAGCGGAGCAGGTGATGTTACTGTAAATACCAAAGGTATCCTGAAAAATAATCATACTATTAATGCTGATGGTAATGTAACCGTTAAAAGCAAATCAATTACCAATAATAAGGATATTGTGTCTAAACGTGCCCTGACCATTACTAGCGACAATGATTTAGTTAACAATATCGGGAGTAATATCACTGGATACACAACAAAGGTTAATGCAAAAAACGTTACTAACTACAGTAACTTAGTTGCTGACTCTCGACTGGAGTTAGCCGTAACTAATAACATTTACAACTACAGTAATTTGTATACTTCTGGCAACGCGATCGTTAATGCTAAAAATCTTGTAAACACCGGTTTTTGGGCCGTAGTGGGCGGAGCAAAGGGATTCCAGAATAGTGCAAATACTGTGAATATCTTTGGTACTGTCGTCGGTAAATAATTAAGTCACCGGTAAAAGCAGTGAGTAATTGCTGCTTTTACCTTCTCAGGATGAGAAATGGAAATTCGATCTCTTTTAAGTGTTACTGTTATTCTTTTAATCATCAGCTTCGAGTCCGCAGCGGATGGACAGTTAGGGCGACTTATCAAAGAACAAAAAAATAATGACAGTACATCTTTTCAGGGAAGCAAAGTAGAAAAGAAAGATGTTTTTTCTGAAGTGACAGAGAAACCTGTTTTTGATAGCGAGTTTCCGCAAGAAACGCCATGTTTTAAGATCGATGAACTAGTATTAGAAAACGATTTTTTAAATGATGGTGGAATCAAAAAAATTAAAAATAAAGTCAGCGGAAAGTGTCTTGGGGTCAAGGGACTTGAAAAAACTGCGATACTGGTACAAGATTATTTCATAAATTCAGGATATGTCACTACTCGGGTAGAAACACCCTCGCAGGATTTATTATCAAAAAAGCTGCTCCTGAAGATCCTACCAGGACGTATTTCGGAGGTCATCATTGCTGATGATGATATTAATAAATCGTTTCTTCCTTTTGGTAAAGGCGATATTCTTAATATAAGAGATATTGAGCAGGGACTCGAGAATATTCAACGTACGCCAGGGGTGGATGTTAAAATTAAGATCCTGCCTGGTGATGTAAATGGGACCAGTAAGGTCGAGATTAATCCCCAAAGAGTAAAGAAATGGAATTTCAGAACGTCATACAATAATTTTGGTGATAAAAGTACCGGGGATCAACTTATTAGTACCACGGGGTACCTTTATAACTTAGCCAGAATAAGCGATCTGTTTTATCTCGCAGGCACAAGTAGCCAAACCGGCGGGTATAAAAATATAAGTACTTACTATAGCTTCCCCGTTGGATATTCTAAATTTAGCGTTTTTTATAGTAGTAGTAAGTCTAAGCAAGGAATTGATATTGGTGGTTATGCTTTTGATTATATAGGTAAAACAGAGTACCTAAGTCTCAAGGGTTACAGAATGCTTCGTCGAGATGCGAATTCAAAACTGTCTGCCTTCGCTGAGGTCATCAGACGTAAATATGATTATACCTTTGGAGGAACAGAACTCGTTTTACAAAAACGAGATATGAGTAATTTGCGTTTAGGTTTGAACTATAAACAACATTTTTCCGGTTCAACGTTAGATTCTAGCTTGAGCTGGCAACGTTTTATGCCAGCGCTAGGAGGTTCGAAAACGCCTGATATGCTCAGCGGGGATGTAAGTTCACAAAGCCAGATTGTGAATCTAAATGTGAATTATATGAAATGGCTTACTTCTTTACCTACTGATGCTTATTACGATTTCAATCTGGGTGTACAGTACTCCCCAGATAATCTGACATTACAAGATAAGTTCACGGTGGGGAATCGCTGGAGCGTTCGTGGATTCGAAAACAGTGCTGGCATTGATGGGAACAATGGTTTTTATATACAGAATACGTTAAACATGATTACTGGTTATAAGAATATCACTGCTTACGTTGGTACTGATTATGGACAGATTGTGGGTGATGGCGCGACACAGGACCTCAGTGGAAAGAAAATCCTGGGGGGCGTGGCTGGCATCAAAGGTGGCGTAAAGGCACTGGAATATGATTTCTCACTGTCTGCTCCTTTTCTTTACCCCAAAAAAATGGATGTTGATAAATATATTCTGAATTTTAATTTGGGTTATCAACTTTAACCATAGCGGCAAATAAATGATGCGTATTGGTACTGATATTGTGGAAGTCGCAAGGATCAAGAAGGCAATTGACAACGAACGGTCTGGTTTTCTTGAACGCGTGTTTACTAACAATGAAATTGAAAAAATCAATATTGCCAACCCAGATTATGAACGTGCCTCAGGATTCTGGGCAGCAAAAGAGTCTATTGTAAAGGCCATAGGGTATGGGTTTCGCAATGGAATTCGCTTTCATGATATAGAGGTCACTCATGATGAGTATGGGTGCCCACAATTTATACTGTCAGGGAAGTTGAAGGAAATCCTTGAGGAACAGAGAATTATGGATGTATCTCTTAGTATCTCTCATTGCCGTACATATGCAATCGCGGCGACCATTATTTATTAACTCAAGGTACAAAACTGATATGTTTGAATATAAAGACCTCGCTAATAAAATAGTGCTAGTCTCCGGTGCCAGTGGTGATATTGGACTTGAGATATGTGCTAAATTTCTGGAGCAGGAATGCACCGTATTTGCACTCTATAAGTCTAATCCTACACAATTGAAGGAGTTAAAAGAGGGACATGCAGGTGGCGTAAGGTTGCATATATTACAGTGCGACCTGGCTAATCCGGAAGAGATTACTGACCTGTGCGACCGACTTTCCAGTGAGGTAGGACGACTGGATGTACTGGTAAATAACGCCGGTATCGTTAAAGATAATCTCTTTGCATCAATGAGCTTTGATGACTTTAGTTCGGTAATAAATACTAATTTACTTAGCCTCTTCTGTCTGACAAAACAGACATTGATGCTATTACGTGGATCAGAAAACCCAACAATCGTTAACGTTGCCTCTATTGCTGCACTTGTGCCGAGCGTTGGTCAGATTAACTATAGTGCATCCAAAGGTGCGATATTAAGTTTTACGCGTACCCTTGCAGCTGAACTTGCACCACGAGGTGTCCGTGTAAATGCTGTTGCGCCAGGAATGATTGAGTCGAAAATGGTTAAAAAGGTTTCACGGACAGTCGTGCGCGAAATCATTAACTCAATTCCGCTGAAGCGTCTTGGAAAATGTGAAGAAGTGGCAAACACTATCGTTTATCTTAGTTCAGCCGCATCCAGTTATATTGTTGGTCAAACCATCGTTATAGATGGTGGTATGGTGATGCGTTAAAGTATGTGTAAATACTCAATTCCTTCAAAAACCTTCCTCGCCATGGGGGGATGGCGACAACCCTTGATGATGGTTGACAGAATAGTCGATTATAAATATGGCGAGAACGGTTTTATTAAAGTTGTAAAACATGTTAGTTATAACGATCCCTATTTGCTTGGGCATTTCCCTGAAGACCCCATCATGCCTGGGGCCATCATTTCAGAGATTTTTGGCCAAGCCAGTGAATATTATTCTTTTTTGACTGATGTTTGTGATATTCATCATGTGAAAACTGGTGAGGAATGTAGAACGTTACGAGATATACACGCTCGTATAGATCAACCTGACATACTCGAGATAATACATTCACATCGGGCTAAAGTCAGGGGGGTTCTGGCTGCGCAAAATTTGAAGTTTAAGGGCTCTGCTTACCCAGGTGATACCATAGAGGTACTAAGTAAACTGGCATTTTCCGACAATAACGGTTTTAAACATTACGCAGTTACCGCCAACGTAGGAAAAAAAATCATCAGTCAGGGTACTATCATTAATTTTAGGGAAGTTTTGTAATCAATCAATGGAGTGAATTTCATGACAAACATTAATGAGAAAATCAACGAGCGTAAAGCAGTGCTTTTTACTATTAAGACCGAAATTATTCAGCGTTTGAATATTCAGCGTGATGAGCATCAGATTGACGATGATACCCCACTTTTCGGTAATGGGCTCAAGCTTGATTCCGTGGATGCAACGGAGATTATCGTTATGTTGGACAAAGCCTTTAACATCAAGGTAGAAGAGGGCGACGATCCGTCTTATATGAGAAGTATCAATAGTCTGGCTACATTTATTATCAACAAAAAGAACGCCTGATTATTCATTCAGACTTTTATAAAATAAGGATATTTTATGATGTTACTTTCAGATGTACATTATAACAACAATGCAAAAATGGGCGTTTACAACAACAGAACCGTGCCCTCTGCTTATCACGATATTTTAGAAGAATATAAAGCGATCAGGGAGAACGTGCTACTGGTTGATTACTCGCATATGTCTATCGTGAGTGTGATGGGGGATGATGCCTGGTCCCTTATCAATTATATTGCATCTGCTGACATTTCAATCATTCGCGATGAGCAGGGGATTTACTCTCTTATGTTGAATGAAGATGGCACCATCTTGGGTGATATCTATACGCTTTGCACGTCTGAGGGGTACTATATTCTTTCTGAGAATATCTCAGTGCAGAATATCATTGATATCCTTAATTCGGCATTGGAGAAGTCAGAGGAATTAGATATTCAGGAAGTCCCACAAATCAAATCAATGGACGTTGATGATTGGGGCGTGATTATGCTTGAGGGGCCGTACTCCTGGGAGGTTATGGCGGAGGTTTACGGATTTGACGTCATTGGTTTACCCTATCATGAATATATGAGTACCGATGATGGTCTGATGGTGTTTCGCTGTGGAAAACACGGTGAATTTGCTTATAAAATGATTGGCCCACAGCGTTCATTGGTTGAATTGTGGCATAAATTACAGGAAGTCGGAGAGAAATATCTCCTTAAAACTGGCGGCCTGGATTATCAGAAAATGGTTCGTATGGAAAACACAGGCTGGGATGAGAGCCTGTTTGCCAATTATTCACGTAATCCTGTCGAACTACAAATGCAATGGGCTATTCAGTATGACAAGGAAGATTTTATTGGCAAAGCGGCAGTAGAACAATTGTCTTTGCAGACAGCGGAACGTAAAGTTGTAGGTGTTATTCCTACGGAAGAATGTGCTTGTTTAAATGCAAATGATAAAATCTTCGCTAATGGCCAGGAAATTGGTGTTGTAATCAATGCTGTTTTTTCTCCGGCGTTGCAAAGTTATATTGCAATAGCATTAATTTGTCGTGAATTTGCACTGTCTGATATTAACGGTTTTACCATAAGCACTGCTCAAGGTGATGTTGCAGCAAAAACGCAATCTATGCCTTTTATTTATAACTTGAGTTTACTGGTTAACCCAACTGCACACAGTTACGTTGACGTTACAAAAGCGAAAAACGCGCTTTAATCTGGATAACAGTTTACGGGTAGACCGTGTTAATCATTATTTATTCTGACGGTACAATTCTGTCTGAAAAAATAAATTATAAAGAGCAGCAGGAAATGATGAAGACGAGCAGAAAAAGAGTCGTTATTACAGGCATGGGTATTCTTTCTTCCCTTGCAGAAAATATTCAGGACTTCCGGCAGGCATTGTTGGAGAAAAAGAACGGTGTTGCTGACAGCGAGCGTTTTTCAACCTGGTTTGAAAATGCCAGGGCTGCTGAAGTGCTGCATGATATCGACTACTCTGAACTACCTGAGGAGATCGTTGCCTCCCTGGATAACGCTGCTCTTTGGGCTTATAAGGTAGGTAAAGATGCGCTGCATCAGGCGGGTCTGGCCAGTACGGCCAACTGCCTTGAGGAGATGGGGTTAATTGTCGGGGTATCCTCTGCCGGTACCGAAGCCTTTCTTCCTCTGTTTGAGCAGCGTATTCAGGACTTCTCGTTACGTAAGGCGCTCTATTCTGGCGGATTTTCTTCCTGTTGCTCAAGCGTCTCTACTCTTTTAGGTATTAAAGGTGGGGTTGAGCTGGTTGCAACAGCCTGTACTGCCAGCCCGAACGCGGTCGGCATGGCTTTTGATTATATTCAGAATGGCAAAAGTAAAGCCATGCTGGCCGTCGGTACGGAACCTATTTACTTGCCGACTTTTGCTGGCTTTTACGCACTAAATGTCATGCATCCTGACTCCTGCTCGCCTTTTTCTGGTAACTCAGGTATGTCAATCGGAGAAGGCGCGGGCGCGGTTGTGCTCGAGGACTACGATCACGCGATTGCGCGTGGCGCTACCATTTATGGTGAGATTCTCTCGTATGCTACCTCCTGCGACGCGTATCATGAAACCGGCCCGGACCCGCGGGCCAGCGGTGCAGTGCAGGTCATGCTTAAAGCCATGGAGAATGCAGGCGTTACGCCGGATCAGATCGATTATGTCAACGCGCACGGCACGGGTACAGAAGCGAACGATCAGATCGAAACGCTGGCGATGAAAAAAGTCTTCCCCAATGTTGAGAAGCTGTTAATTAGCTCTACCAAATCTTATTTTGGTCACAACATAGGGGCAGCAGGCATTGTGGAACTTATTGCTTGCCTGGTTACGCTACCTGAGAAAAATGTTCTGCCTACGTTAAACTTTTCTGTAGCACGTCCTAACTGCGATTTGGATTACGTTGCGAACGATTTCCGGCAGAAAGACATCAATATTTTTATGAAAAATAACTACGCATTCGGCGGCAATAACTGCTGCATGATTGTGAGCACTAAACCATGTTCTGTTCCCGTAACCTCCTATGATGCTAAGCGGGTTGCTATTTCAGGCATTGGCGCTGTCACTGCCATTGGGCATCAAATTAATGAAATACTGGAACGTATTTGGAAGAACGACAAAGCGATTGATCTGGGTGACACCGTTTTCCCTGAAGATACGCTTCAGGAAGTCAAAGAACTGCTGGCTGTGCTGGTAAAAACAAACCAGTTCACAGAGCTGTTTGGCAATGAGTATGCCATTAATGCGAACAAGCTTCCGGATGAGGAAGAGAATTTTAAAACTTTCCAGGTCACTGAACTTGAACCACGTAAGCATTTACGCCGCTTCGATCCGCGTAAAGCCACTCGCGGCGGGACTTTTGCACTGATCGCACTGTCAGAAGCATTAAATAAGGCGAAGCGCCGGATTAAGCGTGACGGAGAAGAACTTGGGATGGTGATGGGCATGTCCCGTGGCCCGCAAGAAACAACGTATAAATACCTGCAAAGCCTCAAACCGGATCCAGGAAAAGTGCGCACGTCAGAATTCCCAGGCTCGCTGATGAATTCGATTGCGACGTTTTGTGGCATTTCTGAAGGCGTAAAAGGCTATACAACCACCCTTGCTACAGGCGAAAACGCGGCTCTGGGGGCATTAACCTATGGCTATGAAATTATTCGCCAGCAGCTTCAACCGCAAGTCATTGTAGGGGGGGCAGATGAATATTTCCCTTCGATGTCACTGTATATGGATGCGGTCACGCAAAAAATCCATATGACTTCTGATGCTCGTGATTACCAAATCTATGCTAAAGAGGCGAAAGGGTATGTTCCCGGTGAAGGTGCCTGCATGCTACTACTGGAAGATCCCGAAGCTGCAGTTGCGCGCGGTGCCGAAGTGCTTGCAGAAGTCGCAGGCTATGGCAAATCATGTAGCAACAGCTACTTTGATGCTGCTCGACTGGACGAGAAAGCCAATGCTATGTCGCTCGCGATTCAACGTGCGCTGAGGGATGCCGGCATCAATGCTAAAGACATCGACTTGGTCTGTGGCACCAGTAATGGCAGCGCAGAAAGCGCAAAAATTGAAATTGATGCTATCTATGACGCTTTCCATCAGGAAAAACCGCATATTCCTGTGGTGAATTACAACGCCTTCTTTGGCTTTGTTGCTTCATCCGCTGGTTTGCTTAACCTGATGGTGCTTATTGATTGCATTAAGAAACAATCGGTACCTGCTATTCCTTACACCCAAACCTTTGTAGACGAGCGCATTAATTTTGTGCGCCATCCACAGAACATTGCTATCGGCTATGCATTGTTAGTCGGAGCAACTGAAGGTGGAAATTATTATGCATTCGTGATTAAGGGATAAGCCAGTGGACAGGACGTCTATTATTTCTGGCTATAGTGTTTATTTACCGTTTGCAGATAGCAGCACACAGTTAATAAATAATTTGAAACGCGGCGAACGTGTACTACTGTCTCCGTGGTTCAAATCTGATACTGAAGCTATCAAATGCGGTTTTAATGGAAACAAGCAGGTCGCAAAACTGCAGCAGGTCAAAGACAGCGATGTTGACCTGCTGTACCGCCTGATTGATAACGCTCTTCTTCAGGCCGGTCTCGATGAGTCGTGCCTGGCTGGAGAGAATGTCAGAGTTTACCTGACAGGCATTGGTCCACGCGTAGACTGGATGGATTATAAAGCTTTTTATGATCAGAATGATGTTGAAGATATTAAATGTACACCTTCAATAGCCCATTTATGCGTAGCGAATATGTCTCAGGATAATTTGTCCAGGACTCTGGCGAAAAGGTATAGCCTGAAGTATCTTCCTCCGAATCTGAACTGCACCAGTAATTCGGCCCTGACAGCTATACATTTAAGTAGTCAGGCAATCGAGCGTGGGGGGATTGATCTGGCGCTCGTAATCAATATCTCAAAAATAAAAACTCAGGATATCTGGTTTCTTTCAACCCAGTCGATGCTCGACTCCAGCATTGTGCAGCCGTTTGGTCGAAATAGCAAAGGCGTTAACTTTGCTGAGGGCTATAGTGTCTTACTGCTTGAAAGCAGCCATTACCGCCAGGCCAGATATGTGAGCGGGGGAGTGAGAATAAAGTCGCTTTATAATCAGATTAATGCCAGCAGAAGTTTTGATGCCTCCTGGCAAAGCACCAGTATGTTGAAGTTAATCAATAAACTCCTTAAGGACTCAGAGATAGAAATAGACGATCTGTGTGCTTTTATCCCGCATGGTAACGGGGCAGAGATGAGCGATTGCATAGAGGCGAAAACCATCAGTCTGTTGGCGGGCGATAGAATACTTCCTGTCCTGGCTTATAAAGGCCAAATCGGTTATACCGCAACCGGGTCTGGCCTGATTGATTTGATCATCGGAGATTACACGTTAACCCACCGCGAAATAATCACGCCGATCAAAAATGATGATATTACAGAAGATATTGCTCGCCATGTCCTTCAGGGTAAAACGGCCATTCAGCATAATAAAACTCATCTTCTGAAAACGGGGATGGGTGTTGATGGGTCTATGATCGCTGTTTTGCTAACCAACACGGATAAGGACTAAACGGATTATGGAAAATTTTATGTACTTATCATCCTATTCTTTCGTAGAGCCTGAAGAGCCATTACATCTTTACTATCCGAGTTGGTTGAATGTCTGGGAATCCTACTCCTATAAAAACGCCCTAAAAAACACAGGCGCAAACGGCTGGGGATTTAAACGCTTTGGAACAATGCCAGACGCATATATAAGGGAAGTGGTTCGCAAGCCGCACTATATGCCCTATATCGATGCAATGGAGAAAGCATCGAATCAAGCACTTTATGGCTTGCTAACAAAAGAGCGCATGCATTTACTCAAATCCCGTACCGCATTTATCTATGTGGATTCATGGGGGGAATCTGCTTCGTTTGAGAAAAATATTAGTGCGCTACATACCTCTGTAATTGATACGCTACCTAAAAATTTGATTAAGAAATTCTCTGTAAGTGATGCCACTTGCAAAATACGTGGCGAGAAAAACGCATTTCTACAAGCGATGCGTATGGCACAAGATTATCTGAACTGGGATAGCTTCGAGTTTGTGATCGTTTGCGGTGCTTATCGTGCGGTACCATTACTGGAATTTACAGCTGAGTGCATGGATACAGAGCGTATCAGAAAAACCGAGAGATCAACATGTATTAATATATCCGTTGAGCGCATTGGATGCTTTATCTTTAGTAAGAGAGAAAGTGCCCTGAAGATAAGTTGCGGCTCATATGTGGCTGATGGGAACAATAAGCTGCACAATAGAGAACAATTTGCGGGTTCAGATAATGAATTGCTTTGCTATGCCGGAAGGTATAACCAGATTTCACCCACATCGAATCCGCATGCAAAGACGATCGATCTTGTCCAGCTCTACGGTAGTAGTGGTTGCCTGACTCCCGCATTAGGTTGGCAATATATCTCAGACCATTGTTTGCGTGAAGGAAAGATGAGAACAATCTTACCGGATGAAGTGGGCGGCTATAATTTTTTTGATACCTGGTACTAACCGGGCAGGTGGAGAAGAATGCGATCCAATGTAAAGGAACTTTCTGCTATTTCTTTAAATGGCATTTATAAGAGCTATGGCTTTAAAGAAAATAAAGTTGATGCGCTCAAAAATATAAATATTGAAATTGCTCATGGTGAGTTTCTGGCATTATGTGGACCTTCAGGTAGCGGCAAAAGTACCTTGCTTAATATACTTTCAGGTATCGATAAGCCATCAGCGGGCTATGTGCTATTTCTTAATAAACTGCTGAGTGAGCTTCCAGAGAACGACCTGGCGACAATCCGCAGCAAGCATTTAGGTTTTATATTCCAGTTTTTCAATCTGATACCGGTGCTGAATGCGTTTGATAATGTATTTTATCCGCTGGTACTAAATGGGCATTTTGCTACAAACGCGGCTAAAGAACGTGCTTTACATTTCCTTGACAGCGTAGGACTGGCCGATTTTCGCGATCGTAAGCCTGGCCAGTTGTCAGGCGGGCAGCAGCAGCGCGTCGCTATTGCCAGAGCGCTCGCGCATCAACCTCAGGTTATCGTTGCAGATGAACCGACCGGTAATCTTGATCAGGCGACAGGGGACGCGATAATGGATCTCTTAGTCAAAATCAATCATGAAACAGGTACAACCTTTATCATTTCAACGCATTCTACCCAGTTAAAGGAGCGTGCCCGGTGAGTGGTGGAGATCAGGGATGGAGCATTAGCCTATGACTCAGCTCAGTAAATTTTTTAGGCTGCTTTGTTTGTGCATCTCTGCCGTCGCCAGTAATGCCAGCGCGGTTTCGTCTCATGTTCCTGTTGTTGAAAATGTTTTACGAAATCAATTCCCGACGCAGCCGGTGGCATTAGCAAATACGACTGAGGATTTGTTACAGGAGTATAAGCATACCGGGAATGTCACTTCGCTTATTTTTTATGCTTATGGAATGTTGAAGCAGGCTGATTACTTTAAAACTGTAAATGATATCATCAACGCTTCTGAATATGCCAAGACTGGGTTCTTCTATCTCGATGAGGCAGTTGATTTAAATGAAAAAGATCCCCGTGTAAGATATTTGCGTGCCAGGGTTGATGCTTATTTACCCGCAAATCTTGGTCGCTGTGTTATTACAGTTTCTGACGCGGATATTTTGTTAAGTGAAAATAATAAGTTCAGTGCCAGGCTGATATCTAATATCAATGCAATGAATTATAGGTCGCTTATAAATTGCGGTGAGACTAATTTGGCAAGCCAGTTTCTGCAAAAAATCAAAGCCAGTGATGAAGGTGCAGAAATCGATATCACCTCAGGTAATACTCCCCCCTGGGATATAGATGAGGTAACAAATATCATTGTTCCATTGGTTAAAGGTGAGTAAATGTCAAAGGATATGATATTTATCAATTGCATCGTCGTGTTTATCATTGCATACGTTTTATTATGCATGGCTACACGTTTTCGTGACACCAAGTTTTCATTACTTAATCTTTTCAGGCATCGCAGAAGAACGTTTTCGACTTTGTCCGCCATAATTTTAGGTGGCGTCGCAATTTTTTTATATGGTGGCTTTATTAACTATTCTTTCTGGATCCTGAAAGAACAGACAATCCGTACCAATATTGGCCATGTGCAGATTTACAATAATGGCTATTTTGATACGGCGAACAAAAACAAGACGCTCATTAATAATTACTCAGAACTTAAACGTGGAATATTAACTGATGCTAACTTAGCAAAAGATATTTCGACGATCTCAGGGCAGCTAGAATTTGCTGGTATTATTTCTCATTATGAGAATGAAACATCTACCTATTTTTCGGCACAAGGAGTTGAGCCTCTGCCCGCATTAAAATTAGGCGCCTTTGATAAAATTGTCTCTGGTAGTGATTTATCGCGCGTAAAACACGATGAAATCACCATAGGCAGTGGTCTGGCCAGGACACTCAATGCCCAATATGCAGACTGGCTTGATGTTATGGTCGTCAACACCGCAGGCGGGCAAGGAGCCTTATCTTTGAAAGTACGCGGTGTATTTGAATCCGGGATAAAAGATTATGATGATACGGCCATAAAAGTCCCGCTGGCTACCGCACAGCGCATCATGGAGACCGATGGCGTAAGCAGAATACTTATTCTGCTTAATAATGATGATGTTGAGGCCTTCATGGTTAAATTAAAAGATTATATCGCCAAAAATAATTTACCTTTAATTGTTAAAGACTGGAAGGAGATGTCTCTTTTCTATCAGCAGGTTGAAGGGATGTTGTCAGGTATTTATTTTTTCATCAAGCTTATCGTGGCGCTCATCGTGGTATTCATGATCGGTAATTCAATGACGATGAGCATCACAGAGCGAACCCGGGAAATTACGACTTTGCGAGCCATTGGATTAAAATCCTGGCATGTTACTCAACTATTCTGGTTGGAAGGTATTTTCATAGGAATTACAGGAGCCCTGGGTAGTTTGATTGTGGGTTATGCCCTTGCAGCCATGATTAATTTATATGGCATTGCAATGCCACCCTCTCCAGGTCAGTCCATTGGATATACTGCGTTTATTGAAACTAACAATGTTGAACTGGTCTGGATAACGCTTGTGTTACCCATATTAACTGCTTCTCTGGCTTCAATATTGCCTGCATTCCGTGCAGCGCGGCTTAATATTACTGATGCATTTAAATTTTCTTAAGGATAAAAGATGAAAAAGAATGTATTTCAGTTATTTGTTCTTTTAGCCTGCATGTATTCATCGTATGCCTTGTCCGATGCCGCAGGTATAAATGTGCTTGATATCATTAGATTATCGGATGAGGTCCGTTCCCCAAATGAACCCTTCCGATACACCGTGACGGTGCTTGAGTTTAAGGATGGCGAATCAGAACCGGTTAATAAGCAGGTTCTGGATATATCGATGCGCTTTATGAAACCTGCAAACGGTGTTCAGGCCGATGCTCGTTCACTGGCCAGATTTATCTATCCTCCACGTGATAAAGGAAAGGTAATGTTATCTGACTGGTATCAGCTTTGGTTCTATACGCCTGAACTGCGTCGCCCTATACCAATATCCCGTACACAACGGCTAATGGGGCAAATATCTAATGGTGACGTTATAGTGACTAATTTTGAATATGCTTATAATTCGACGCTAGTAGGTGAAGAACCGTGCGGGGACAAAATCTGTTACAGGCTATCGTTGGTTCGTAAATTCGATGAAGTGACATACCCAAAAGTAATCTATTTGGTTGAGAAGGATGGAGAGTATCGGCCTTATAAAGCGTCGTATTACTCACTGGATGATAAATTACTCAAGACTGTCTTGTATCAAAACTACCAGTTAGTGTTAGGTAAGTCTCGGCCAACGGAAATAGTCGTGCAGAATGCACGGCATAATAAAGGTTATTCGGTAATGAAATACAGTGATGTGCGACTTGAATCTTTACCTGAATTTCACTTTACCAAAGAATCAATCCAGAGAGGCATAAAGTGAGATTGCCTGCACTATTTTGGGGGATGTCAGCCTCATTAATAACAACAGGTGTACAGGCCGACTGTATTTCTGGCGATGATCTTAAAGGCAACGCTGATGTTGTTCTTACAGCGCAAGCCTCGTATGTAAACAAGAAGAGCTCAGTATGGCGGATCAAAGGCAGTAATCCCTATACTGCAGATAACGTTTACAATGATATCAGCCTGAAGCTTAGCAGCGCATGTGCTCTGATTAAGGATGCCCTGGATCTGGATTTTTCATTTTATGCTCTGGGTTATTACCCCTCACTTAGCGTGGGGGCGTTTGAGAAAGACACTAATCGTTCAAAGCTTCTCATTGATCAGCTTCGGTTGACATACGCTTTTTCTGATAGCGTACGAATTGAAGGGGGGAAACTCAGCACGCCACAAGGCACGTTTTTTTTAAGATCGCCTGCAACGCTTCTAACCACATTTTATGCTGCGTTTAAGCCTACCCGGCTTTATGACACGGGCATGAAGTCGGTTTACAATGAGTCAATCTGGGGAGGGCGTTTATCAAAAGAGTTCCGTCACTATGCCCTTAGTCTCACTGTAGCACCTAAGCTTGCAAGTATAAAAAAATACTATGAATCATCCAGCAACTGGTCTGCGAATGAGCGATCTAACAGTTCAGAACGCTATCTGTTGAGCTATACCGATTACCGATTCAAAAATCATACGCCTTCTGTAAACCTCCTGCTGGGTGATTCCCCCTCGATTGCGATAGCGAACAGTTACACTGCTACGTCGCAATTTATACTTAATGCTGAAGTCGCATTGCACACTGCCCAGCAGTGGCGACATTTTTCTGGCAAAAAAAGCGCTCAAGTTCAGGACTGGCAGTTTCCTTCATCGCTCTACTCCATAGAAAATAAAAGAGGCCTGGAGTTTGAAATAGGCGGGCAATATACAACGGACCGGCTGAGCGTCTTCGGTCTCGAGTACTATTTACAAAGCGAAGGTTATTCTAAATCTCAATGGCGTGAGCAAACTGAATTCATCCGCTATCTGAACAATAATACCGGTTATGCGTTAATTGATAGAGCTTTTGATAATTATAAGTATTTAATGGGATCGGAAATCAGCAATACATCAAACAAAGGAATGTTACAAGGCAAGCACTATGTTAATGCGTATGCCAGTTTTCGAAACGACGATCGCTCTACGCTTCAACCTTATCTGGTTATGAACATCGTGGATCAAAGTGCTCTAATCGGTACCCACTATGTTAAACCCCTGACGGGTATGGACGATAAAGCTGAAGTCTATACCGGGTTGTATAGCGCCCTTGGCAGCCAGACTTCTGAATTTGCGCTTTTTGGCGAAACTATCGGCGTTTATGCAGGCTTTAAATACCATTTATAAGGATATTTTTATGGTAATACATGATTCAACACAACCGCTGGTTCTTCTCTTTGCCGGCCAGGGCAACCCCGTTATTGGTATGGGTGCCGATGTCTGGGATCTGAACACAACGACAAAACATATCTGGGATTGTGCCAGCGATATCACAGGGATGGATATTCGGCGTTTATGCCAGAAAGGCCCAATGAATCGTCTGGTGCAGACCACCGTTCAACAGATTGCCGTTACGGCAATTAATGTTACTTTACACAGTCTTTGCGCTGAAAAAATTGAAAATGCCACAACAGTGGCGTCCTGTGGGCACAGTGTAGGTGAATACAGCGCTCTCTATGCTGCGGGTGCGATGACCCTGGAAACATTGTTCAAAATGATCCACGCCCGGGCAGAGATTATGAACAATTTAAGTAAAGTTCATAAGGGGGCTATGCTGGCGGTAAAAGGGGTTGATTCCCGGACCATGAGAAACCTGATTTCATCTTCTGCACTACCGGTAGATATTAGCTGTGATAATAGCCCGCGGCAGCAGGTCATCGGCGGTACGATTTCTGATTTGAGTCAATTCTCCCGAGTGTTGCTGGATTCTGGCCTTGAGGCGGTAAAATTGGGCGTTAGCGGCGCCTGGCATACCCGTTTGATGACTGAAGGCGTTCAGCAGATGCGTGATTTCCTTCGTGGGGTCGACATTACACCTCCAGAATATGCGGTGCTAATGAATGTGACCGGGCAGGCAGAGTTCAGCCCGGAGCAAATCAAGGAAAATCTATCGCTACATTTGACCCATACCGTGCAATGGACAAAAACAATGTCGGCTTGTTTACAGCTATCCAGGCCAGTGACGTTTATGGAAATAAGCAATAAGCCCTACCTGGGGCAGATACTCAGTGATTTCTCTCAGTTTATGCCAGAAACAGTTGTTCATTGTAAGCAGCTTACCGGAATACAATGAGGCCATTATGATCCCTGATTATTTAACATTTATTCGTTTCCAGGATAAAAAGCTTATCCCTTTTCTGTACGCGGTTACTCTACTGTTACTTGCATTTTACTGGAAGAATATCGGCTATAACGTAACGCTGGAAGATGTATGGGGTATTAGTACTCTGTTGTCACTGATCCTGTTTAAGTCCCTCTATGAATTAAAACATTATTGGGCTTACAAATGTGGAATAAAGAATATTGATTTCTCATATTTTCATGGTAAATCAGCCTCACGCTATGAAATCCTTCTCTGGAATCCGGTTGTCATCAACGTTCTATGCTGGGGGGTATTCTACCTGGCAGTAAGCAGCTGCGTATTACTTCTCACACCTGTATACGCGATGCTAACGCTTGCAATCATGTCGCCACTGCTGATCTACCTGGTGTTTAGATTTGCCAGAGAAAGTTATGTTAAACAGATGAAGCATGCTGTCGCTAATAAGTTGAAATATCGAACATTACATCACTATGTTTGCTTTAATGTCTTCATTACTTTTCTGATCAGTGGCCTAATTGTCAGTCCATTACACATGCATGATGATTTCTCGTTATCAGAGGGCTACTTTTCAGCTCGTTTGATGGTGGCGATGCTGATCCTCTGCGCCATCGTGCTGGTTATGAACCTGTTGTTCGCGCTGCCCTCCAGACGTTACCAGTTTATGGGCCGACTATTCCTGAAAGAGTTCGATTTCAGTTTATCCCAGACAATGCCAGCCCCTACGCTGTATGAGAAACCCTTATGGATCAGGTTATTTCTACTGCTGATTGTCGAGTCCGTGTGGATAGTGATAGTGGGTATAATTTTAACGCTAGCAGGCTGGACCATAACTTTCGTTATCTATTTCTTACTGTGCATACTGCCTGCAGCAAGCTATTTTTATCTGCACGTATATTGGCTCTGGCACAATGATTTCATGACGTCCTGTGACATGTTCTTGCGCTGCGACGGTATCGAGAAGAAGGGGGCCCATTGGTAAGTAATTAATTCTCCACCACTGCCACTTCGCCTACTCCCGCAACGTGGTGAGCAACTGCGTAGCGGGAGCTCACTACTTATCGCTATCGTTTAAATTTCAGCTGGTTTTGTAACCTGTAAAGGATTTTTCGAATACCTGTTACGCTATTAAACAGGATTGATCACTGACTAAGAGGAAGGGAGAAACATTGGTGAAATGAGAGGGTGGCCAGTCCAAATTCAACTGGCCAGATACTATTATTTGTTCAGTGCGTAGGAGACTTGTCCCCAATCGGTCGCTGCGTTATAAACAAAGTCTGACCAAATACCAGATGTTGTATAGTTCAGGGAGTTGCAGCTGTTTTGAATAACACTGAAGATGCTTTCTGGGTTGCTGCTGGCAGAGTTAATACCGATGTTAATAGCTGTCTGAACGGTGTTCAATGCCACCGCAGCGGCGGTTTCAACCCCCACTTTTACCAGACCAAGCGCAGACTGTACGGTATAGCTAACCAGTGCACAAGGAACATCCAGAATACCTGCACCTGAAACTGCTTCCATTTCGTTTAGATTTAATTCTTTCATTTTTTTATTTCCATGTTAATGAATAGGTGAGGGCGAGCAAATTTGCTCACCTTTGGCCATGATAGCAGTAGTGTTAAAAGAGATAATACTGAATATTTTTTAAGGTAACTTAATTTTATGGCTTATAAATAAGCTGAAGCATGGAGGTCAATTCATAACATATAAATTCATTATGTGAAGTTTGTTTAGATAAATTAAGATTTAGCTATTTTTTCATGAATGATGATTTCTTCATTTTGCTTTTGCCGGGCAAAAAAAAACACTCCACAACCTGACGTTGTGAAGTGTTTGAAAAGTGAAGCATGCTTCACTTGAGATTTACGCTGTAGTGAAAGTTATCTCAATCGCATGGCGCGATGATGATACTCACCAGACGTAAGTCAGCAGATTATGTGAATCCGGCACCATAAAGTCGACGGACATCATCACCGACAGAGACGTGATAGCGACAATCGAGAACACAAACAGTTTGCGTGCCCAGACTTTGTCGTCTTCCACTTTATAACCCCGCAGTGCCATACCGAGCCACCAGACGCTCACCGCCGCAGCAACCACCAGATATTTGTACCCAGCGTAACCGCCCAGTGAGAGCATCAGCGTAGCAACCGCAAAGGCAATGATGTAGAGCGTGATATGGTTCTTGGCAACGGAAATGCCTTTCACCACCGGCAGTACCGGAATGTTCGCTGCCTGATAATCCTTAAAGCGGAAAATCGCAATGGCGTAGGAGTGCGGCATCTGCCACAGGCTAAAGATAGCCAGCAGGATCAGCGCACCGCTGTCGAACTCGTTGGTGACCGCGCAGTAGCCAATCACCGGCGGCGCAGCGCCGGAGAGTGAACCAATCAGCGTACCGTAGACGGAGTGACGTTTCATATACAGGCTGTAGACGCCCACATACACCACGAAACCCATCACCCCCAGCCAGCAGGCCAGAGGGTTGGCGCCGAACCACAGCAGCATAAAGCCAGCAATACCCAGCAAGGTGGCGTACACCAGCGAGACGGCAGGGGACATCAGGCCTTTTACCAGCACCCGATTTTTTGTCCTTTCCATCTTCCTGTCGATATCCCTGTCGATGTAGTTGTTAAATACACAACCGGACGCAACAACCAGTGACACCCCAACCAGCGTGTAGATAAAGAGGGTGTAATCGATGCTGCCTTTCGAGGCCAGCAAGAACCCTCCGATCACCGAGATCAGGTTGCCAAAGATGATGCCAGGTTTTGTGACTTGCAGGTATTGCTTAAACATACTCGCCGCTCTTAGTGAACCATCATGTTGTAGTTGAGGTTCCACATAATCCAGATGGAGCCGACTACCAGGATTGCGATGATAATCACGGTAAAGATAAATGCCGTCAGGTTCCAGCCTTCATCGGATTTAGTGTTCATGTGCAGGAAGCAAACCAGATGCACCAGAATCTGAATCACCGCCGTCACCAGGATTGCACCCAGGATAACCGGCTTAGACGCACTACCGTTCATCACCATCCAGAACGGAATCACCGTCAGGATGATCGACAGGATAAAACCTGTCATGTAGGTTTTTACGCTACCGTGGGAAGCGCCATGATCGTTTGAATGACTCATTACATCGCCCCCATCAGATAGACTACAGAGAACACACAGATCCACACCACATCCAGGAAGTGCCAGAACAGACTCAGGCACATGATACGGGTACGGTTAGTGCTGGTCAGGCCGCGACGGGATACCTGGAACATCAGAACCGCCATCCAGATCAGACCAGAGGTTACGTGCAGACCGTGGGTACCGACCAGCGCGAAGAACGCTGACAGGAAGCCGCTACGATCCGGACCGAAACCTTCGGCAATCAGGTGGTGGAATTCATAGATTTCCATCCCGATAAATCCAGCACCAAACAGCCAGGTCAACGCCAGCCAGGAGACAACCTGGCTCTTGTTGTTCTTGTACATGGCAATGGCAGCCATGCCGTAGGTGATGGAGCTGAATAACAGCAGTGCGGTTTCAACCAGTACGAACGGCAGCTCGAAAATGTCCTTACCGGTCGGGCCGCCCGCTGTGCCGTTCACCAGAACGGCATAGGTTGCGAACAGACAGCAGAACAGGATGCAGTCGCTCATCAGGTAGATCCAGAAGCCGAAAACTTTCATCGGCCCTGTATCGTGGTGCCCGTGTTCATGCGCATGGGCAGTCGCGTGGGTTAAAGTATCAGTTGCCATTTTTCAGCCCCGCTTTAGCAATCTCGTCGAAATGCTGTTTTTCCAGAATTTCAACTTCACGGACTGGTACGTAGTAGTCCACGTCCTCATCAAAGCTCTTCACAATCCAGCTGATCACGATGCCAGCAAAGCCGACGATCGCAAGCCACCAGATGTGCCAGATCATAGCGAAACCAAATACCGTAGCGAAGGCGGCGATAACCATGCCCGCTGCGCTGTTTTTCGGCATATGGATCTCTTCATAATGCGCTGGTTGCTTATACGCTTCGCCTTTTTCTTTCATTTCCCAGAATGCGTCACGCTCATGAATGTGCGGCACAACGGCAAAGTTATAGAACGGCGGAGGAGAAGAGGTTGCCCACTCCAGCGTACGGCCACCCCATGGGTCACCGGTCAGGTCACGGTTCTGATCGCGGTCGCGAATAGAGACGTAGAACATATACAGCTGGGACGCGATACCACAGGCAATCAGCGCTGCACCCACCGCTGCAACCATCAGCATTGGGTGGAACTGCGGATCGATCTGCTGGCTCAGACGACGGGTCATACCCATGAAGCCCAGCACGTACAGCGGCATAAATGCCACGAAGAAGCCGATGATCCAGAACCAGAACGCGCGTTTACCCCATTTTTCGTTCAGCGTGAAGCCGAACGCTTTTGGCCACCAGTAGGTTACGCCAGCGAAGCAGCCGAAGACGACGCCGCCGATGATAACGTTATGGAAGTGCGCAATCAGGAACAGGCTGTTGTGCAGTACAAAGTCAGCGCCCGGTACAGCCAGCAGTACGCCGGTCATCCCACCTACGGAGAAGGTGACGATGAAGCCGATGGTCCACAGCATGGCTGAGTGGAACTGGATACGGCCCTGGTACATGGTGAACAACCAGTTGAAGATCTTAACCCCGGTTGGGATCGCGATAATCATGGTGGTGATACCGAAGAAGGCGTTTACGTTTGCGCCTGCACCCATAGTGAAGAAGTGGTGCAGCCAGACGATGAACGACAGGACGGTAATACACACGGTTGCCCACACCAGCGAGGTGTAACCAAACAGACGCTTACGTGAGAAGGTCGCTGCGATTTCGGAGAACACACCGAAGACCGGCAGAACCAGGATGTACACTTCAGGGTGACCCCATGCCCAAATCAGGTTGATGTACATCATCATGTTGCCGCCCATATCATTGGTGAAGAAATGGGTGCCCAGATAGCGATCCAGGGTCAGCAGCGCGACGGTGACAGTCAGAATTGGGAATGACGCGATAATCAGGATGTTGGCGCACAGAGATGCCCAGGTAAATACTGGCATCTTGAACATCGTCATACCTGGTGCACGCATCTTCAGGATGGTCACGAAGAAGTTAATACCGGTCAGGGTAGTACCGACACCGGAGAGCTGTAGCGCCCAGATCCAGTAATCAACACCTACGCCAGGACTGTACTCAATTCCCGAAAGCGGTGGGTAAGCCAGCCAACCAGTCTGTGCGAATTCACCTACGCCCAGAGAGAGGTTAACCAGAATCACACCGACAACCGTGAACCAGAAGCTCAGGTTGTTCAGGAACGGATACGCAACGTCGCGCGCGCCGATTTGCAGCGGAACGACAACGTTCATCAGACCGATAACCAGCGGCATCGCCACGAAGAAGATCATAATCACGCCGTGCGCGGTAAAGATCTGGTCGTAGTGGTGCGGCGGCAGGAAGCCTGCTTCGCCAGCGGAGGCAAGCGCCTGCTGGCTACGCATCATGATTGCATCAGCAAAGCCACGAATTAACATGACGATACCGACGATGCAGTACATGATACCGAGTTTTTTGTGGTCAACCGAAGTCAGCCACTCATTCCACAGATAGCTCCACTTACCGAAGTAAGTGATTAAGCCAACTAAGGCTGCGCCACCAATGACAATGGCAGCAATCGTAACCATGATAATCGGCTCATGGTACGGCACTGCATCCAGTGTTAATTTTCCGAACATTTTCTTCCTCGGCCCCTTAGTGAGAGGTTTCCGCGTGGCTCATGTCCATGCCTTCCATCCCTTCGTGCGAGCTATGCTCACCTTCAGGTTGGGTCACGTCCATGCTCTTGCCGTGGTCCATAAATTTGCCAATAACGTCTTTGAACAAATTCGGTTTCACGTTAGAGAAGTACTCCACCTTGTTGTATTCGCTAGGTGTTGCCACTTTGTCGAACGTAGCCATGTCAGACATGGTGTTCGGAGACTGTTTCGCTTTAGCAACCCACTGGTCGAAAGCGGCACGGTCCGGAGTGGCAATGGCTTTGAACTTCATACCAGAGAAGCCCGGGCCACTGTAGCTGGCGGAGATACCATCATAGGTGCCTGCTTCATTCGCGATCAGGTGCAGGTTGGTCTGCATACCGGCCATCGCGTAAATCTGGCTGCCCAGACGCGGGATAAAGAAGGAGTTCATCACGGAGTTAGACGTTACTTTGAACTGCACCGGGACGTTCGCCGGGAAGGCGATTTCGTTTACGGTAGCAATGCCCTGTTCCGGGTAGATGAAGAACCATTTCCAGTCCATGGAGACGACTTCGATCGTAATCGGTTTCTCATCGTGAACAAGCGGTTTTGCAGGTTCGAGCGCGTGAGTGGTTTTCCATGTCAGTACGGCAAGGAACAGGATGATCAGAATCGGCACCGTCCAGACCACAGCTTCCACTTTATTGGAGTGTGACCAGTTAGGGCTATACTTCGCATCTTTGTTGCTCGCACGATACTTCCAGGCGAAACCAACAGCCATCAAGATGGCGGGAATCACGACGATCATCATCAGGCCGAAAGCCGTCAGAATGAGCGAACGTTGCTCCAGTCCAATCTGTCCTTTGGGGTCTAGCAGCGCAGAATCACAGCCACTGAGTAAAACAGTGCCTGCAAATAACGACAACCATCCCAAACATTTATTGTATTTCCTAAGTGTCATTTAACGACCTCAATTCCACGGGGACCTGGTGGCGTTTAAAGTGTGGGGGCATTTTACGGGAAGGTTACATTACTGTAAACATCATTAGACCTGTGTCAGGAACGTGTTACCGGGTTCTGCCAGGGAAGTCACAGATGTTGCAAATTATAGCCGTTTTTCAGACGCAAGCACCGCCAGATGGGCTTTATAACGAAACAGACTCTGTAGGGAGGGTAAAAAGGGCAATTGGTATAACCATTGCTAAAAAAACACAAATCATTAACAAATAATTATCAATAAAGAGACAACTAAAAAACGTAAAATTAATGTTTCGTTTGCTGAATCGGTTAACGAAAAATATCCTCTGTTCCTTGTTCCAATAATTTCCGAAATTCTAAGAGGCACGAAACAACAAATATTATTTTGCGGGAACGAATTTATTCGCCGTTATAATTTACCAGGGTGATTACAACGTAAAATAACCTTTTTTTATGGTTTTACACCTTTTGGCTCTCACGCATAGCCAGGTAGTCGAGGAGACCCCCTGTCAGGATCCCGGTCAGCGCCAGCAGCGCACCGATGTCCAGCAGCAGCAGGGCAAACGGAAGGGCGAGAGTGGTCGTGGCGTTAACGATCAGGACCACCAGCCACAGGGCCAGCATCACACATCCCGCCAGCAATATTCTTAATGCGAAGCGATAGGCCGACGGGAAATGCGTCCTGACCATAAAATGTTCTGTCTGCTGGGTATATTCCAGCGAGCGGCGACATATTAATAGCAGCAGCAATCCCGGAATGGCCGCAAAGACCGAGAAGAGATAAAACTCAGCCCACCCGTGCACTTCCACAAACCAGCCAGCGATAGGGCCGACATAGACCCGGCCCACGGCCGAGAGCGCAGAGAGCAGGGCAAACTGTGTCGCGGAGAAGGATTTGTTGCACAGGGTCATCAGCAGCGCGACAAACGCAGCCGTTCCCATCCCGCCGCACAGGTTTTCAAAGAACACCGCCGCCGCCATGCTGAGCATCTGTTTATCGGTAATCGAGAGCAGCCAGTAACCGGCGTTAGAAATCCCCTGCAAAATGCCGAAGATCAGCAGCGCGCGGAACAGGCTTAAGCGCTGCATCAGCACGCCGCCATACAGCGCGCCGATAATGGTGGCAATCAGCCCCAGCGTCTTATTTACCACCCCTACTTCGCCGGCATCGAAGCCCACGCCGCGGATCAAAAAGGTGGTGGTCAGGCTCATGGCAAACGCATCCCCGAGCTTATACAGCACAATCAGCAGCAGAATGAGCCAGGCATTGTTACGGCCAAAGAAGTCGCGCAGCGGTTCGGCAACCGCCTGTTCGAGGGAGCGAGGAACCGGGATAACATCGCTCGGTTCCGGGGCGAGGAAGGTGGCGATCATGCAGGGAATGAGCAGCGCGGCCATCAGCCAGTACATGCCCTGCCAGCCGAGGTAACGATCCGCCAGCCATAAGGCCAGCCCGCCGGAAACCAGCATTCCCAGACGGTAGCCCAGAACGCTTATCGCAGCCCCGGTGCCACGCTCTTCGGCAGAGAGAACGTCGGTTTTCCAGGCATCAAAAACGATATCCTGGGATGCTGAACAGAAGGCAATCACCACCGCCAGCGCAGCCATCCAGCGCAGCTGCGATCCAGGTTCGAGGAAGCCCATGGCGGCAATCGCCAGCATCAGCAATGCCTGGGTCATCAGCAACCAGCCACGACGCCTGCCGAGGAATGGCGGGGTGTAGCGGTCCATCATCGGCGACCACAAGAACTTAAAGACATAGGCCTGGCCCACCAACGAGAAGAAACCGATAGTTTTAAGATCGATATTCTCTACGGTCATCCACGCCTGTAGCGTGCCGGATGTCAGGGCAAGGGGTAAACCGGAGGCGAAACCGAGGATCAGCAGGATAGCTGATTTAGGTTGCTGGAAAATACGTAAGTATTGACTGGACATGAGCAGGCAAACTGACCCGACCGGAGGTCGGGTCAGCAGGCAGGATTAACGTGCGTTCTGCTTGATGAAGTCGTGAATGCTGGTGTCCTGCGCCATATCGGCGATGGTGTCGGTCAGCACGCTGTTGACGGCATTAGCGATATTCTTGTTGGTGGCCTGGAAGGCACCTTCAACAGAGTAGCTTGCGCGGTAGTTCTTGTTCATCTTATTGCCGTTCTTCGCGGTGGCGATGATGGCGATATCGGCTTTGGTCGCGATGTTGTAGCGCACATTGCCCTGAGAAACGTCAGCGTACAGGTTATTGACGATAATCTGCAGATCAACCGCACCGCTTGGGCCAACCATGTAACCGCGGGAAGTCATTTGTTTCTCTAGCACTTCCTGCAGCAGGAAGCGCAGATCGCGTGAAGCAGTGAGGGTCACCAGCTGGTTATCACGGGTCACTTTCGCCAGCGCCTGGTCTTTACGCTGATCCGCGCCGTTAATGCTCACGGTGACGCCCATCAGGCTTGGATCCTGCTGTGGCAGAGTGATCTTCGGAGAAACATCAATGGTGGTAGGCGGGGTTGCACAGCCGGCCAGCATAAACAGGGCGACCATAGGGAAAAGGAGTTTTTTTAACATGTTCAGGCTCTCAGCGAATCGTAAGCATATATAGAAAAAAATTGCCGCCATCATAACATCGCCAACGGCAAGGGGAAGTGGTCAACGCATGTAAATTCATCGCCTTGTCTGAAAACTGACCACCTGAAACGCTTTTCCGTTATTCGACCGACAAAACGACTCCCCCCTTATAGGACTTCATACGCTTGAATGAGAAAATCAGATGAAAGCTAAATTTTTGTTGTCTTCTTGTTATGCAAGCGGTAAAAGCGGCTAACATTTAAAGGGATGGGTGACATCTCAGCGTTGTCGGAGGAGTAATTTCATGATGATACGTGAACAGATTGAAGATAAGTTAAGGGCGGCGTTTGAACCTGTGTTCCTCGAAGTCGTCGACGAAAGCTATCGTCATAACGTACCGGCAGGCTCTGAGAGCCACTTCAAAGTGGTGCTGGTCAGCGATCGTTTCGCTGGTGAGCGTTTTCTCAATCGTCACCGTATGATTTACGGAACCCTGACGGAAGAGCTCTCAACCACGGTCCATGCGCTGGCATTACACACGTATACGATCAAAGAGTGGAAGGGACTGCAGGATACGATTTTCGCCTCGCCACCGTGCCGCGGGGCCGGGACGATCGCGTAATAAATCCTGTTTGCAACAGCGGGAGCTTTTCCAGTATGTTGCATAAAGATTACGTCAAAACGGCCTGCGGGCCGTTTTGTTTTGTCCGGGTTTTGAGCCGGTGGCGCGATTTTAAGGCCGAAAATAGCCTGAAATTGTGAAAAAAGCCGCAGCAACATGCGCCAACCGTTCTCGACTCACTAAAGTGATGCCGCTATAATGCCGCGTCTTAATATGAATGTCTTCGGGATGATTCTGGCGACAGGGAATGTGAATCTGCTAAGAGAGCATCCCGGTATTGCGAGGCAAATTCAGAGTTGACCGAGCACTGTGATTTTTTTGAGGTAACAAGATGCAAGTTTCAGTTGAAACCACTCAAGGCCTTGGCCGCCGTGTAACGATTACAATCGCTGCTGACAGCATCGAAAACGCTGTAAAAAGCGAGCTGGTCAACGTAGCAAAGAAAGTCCGTATTGACGGCTTCCGCAAGGGAAAAGTACCGATGAATGTCGTTGCTCAGCGTTATGGCGCTTCTGTTCGCCAGGACGTGCTGGGTGACCTGATGAGCCGCAACTTCGTTGACGCGATCATCAAAGAAAAAATCAACCCAGCCGGTTCCCCGACCTATGTTCCGGGCGAATACAAAATGGGCGAAGACTTCACCTACGCGGTAGAGTTCGAAGTTTACCCTGAAGTTGAGCTGAAGGGTCTGGACGCGATCGAAGTTGAAAAACCAGTCGTTGAAGTGACTGAAGCCGACGTTGACGGCATGCTGGACACCCTGCGTAAGCAGCAGGCGACCTGGAAAGACAAAGACGGCGCTGCTGATGCAGAAGACCGCGTCACCATCGACTTCTCCGGCTCAGTAGACGGCGAAGAGTTCGAAGGCGGCAAAGCCTCTGACTTCGTACTGGCAATGGGCCAGGGTCGTATGATCCCAGGCTTTGAAGACGGTATCAAAGGCCACAGCGCAGGCGAAGAGTTCACTATCGACGTGACCTTCCCGGAAGAGTACCACGCTGAAAACCTGAAAGGTAAAGCAGCGAAATTCGCGATTACCCTGAAGAAAGTTGAAGACCGCGAACTGCCAGAACTGACTGCAGATTTCATCAAACGTTTCGGCGTTGAAGATGGTTCTGTTGAAGGTCTGCGTGCAGAAGTGCGTAAAAACATGGAACGCGAGCTGAAAGGCGCCGTGCGTAACCGCGTTAAGTCTCAGGCGATCGACGGTCTGGTTAAAGCGAACGAAATCGAAATCCCTGCGGCCCTGATCGACAGCGAAATCGACGTTCTGCGTCGCCAGGCTGCACAGCGTTTCGGTGGCAACGAGAAACAAGCTCTGGAACTGCCACGTGAGCTGTTCGAAGAGCAGGCTAAACGCCGCGTTGTTGTTGGTCTGCTGCTGGGCGAAGTGATTCGTACCCACGAGCTGAAAGCTGACGAAGAGCGTGTTAAAGGCCTGATCGAAGAGATGGCTTCTGCCTATGAAGATCCGTCAGAAGTGGTTGCTTTCTACGGCAGCAACAAAGAGCTGATGGAAAACATGCGCAACGTGGCTCTGGAAGAGCAGGCTGTTGAAGCCGTTCTGGCCAAAGCGAAAGTGTCTGAAAAAGCCACTTCTTTCAACGAACTGATGAACCAACAGGCTTAATTCTGCCTGCTTCGTTTAAAGTTTGAGCAAAAAACCCGTTGCCTCCCGGCGGCGGGTTTTTTTTATCACGGTTATAAATCCCAAAGCGTGATAAAACGCCTTTTCAGTGTTAGCGTTAAAACAAAAGATTGTTATGCTTGAAATAGGGCTGAGCCGCCCCCATTAGTGGGGAAGCAGTATTAAAGAGACTGGCTGATAATCCGTCCACAAGGTTACAATCAGTACAGCAGGTATTTTCATTTTTTATCCAGGAGACGGAAATGTCATACAGTGGCGAACGAGATAACTTTGCACCCCATATGGCGCTGGTGCCAATGGTTATTGAACAAACCTCTCGAGGTGAACGTTCTTTTGATATCTACTCCCGTCTGCTTAAAGAACGCGTTATCTTCATGACCGGCCAGGTGGAAGACCACATGGCGAACCTGATCGTAGCGCAGATGCTGTTTCTGGAAGCGGAAAACCCGGAAAAAGACATTTACCTGTACATCAACTCCCCAGGTGGCGTGATCACTGCCGGGATGTCCATTTACGATACCATGCAGTTCATCAAGCCTGATGTAAGCACCATTTGTATGGGCCAGGCAGCATCGATGGGCGCATTCCTGCTGACCGCAGGGGCGAAAGGTAAGCGTTTCTGCCTGCCGAACTCGCGCGTAATGATTCACCAGCCGCTGGGCGGGTACCAGGGCCAGGCAACAGACATTGAAATTCATGCCCGTGAAATCCTGAAGGTAAAAGGGCGCATGAATGAACTTATGGCTCATCATACGGGTCAATCATTAGAGCAGATCGAGCGTGATACCGAGCGCGATCGCTTCCTGTCCGCACCAGAGGCAGTAGAGTACGGCTTAGTCGACTCCATTTTGACCCACCGTAATTGATGCCCACGGCGCGGGTGTGCCGCTATACTATGGTAGGGCGGCATTTTGCTAATCAGCAGCCTGCGTCTGAGAATGGCATTTGCGTCGTCATGTGCGGCACAAAGAACTTAAAAAGAGGTTTTGACTCATGACAGATAAACGCAAAGATGGATCGGGCAAACTGCTTTATTGCTCTTTTTGCGGCAAAAGCCAGCATGAAGTGCGCAAACTGATTGCCGGGCCATCCGTGTATATCTGCGACGAATGTGTCGACTTATGTAACGACATCATCCGCGAAGAGATTAAAGAAGTCGCACCACACCGTGAGCGCAGCGCGTTACCTACGCCGCATGAAATCCGTCATCATCTTGATGACTACGTCATCGGCCAGGAACAGGCGAAGAAAGTGCTGGCAGTGGCGGTGTACAACCACTACAAACGTCTGCGTAACGGGGATAACAGCAACGGCGTTGAGCTGGGCAAAAGTAACATTTTGCTGATCGGCCCAACCGGTTCCGGTAAAACTCTGCTGGCAGAAACCCTGGCGCGTCTGCTGGATGTTCCGTTTACCATGGCGGATGCCACCACCCTGACCGAAGCCGGTTATGTGGGTGAGGATGTGGAAAACATCATCCAGAAACTGCTGCAGAAGTGCGATTACGACGTTCAGAAAGCCCAGCGCGGTATCGTGTATATCGATGAGATCGACAAAATCTCGCGTAAATCCGATAACCCGTCGATCACCCGTGACGTGTCCGGTGAAGGCGTGCAGCAGGCATTGCTGAAACTTATCGAAGGGACGGTTGCCGCTGTTCCACCTCAGGGCGGTCGTAAGCATCCTCAGCAGGAGTTCCTGCAGGTTGATACGTCCAAGATCCTGTTTATCTGTGGCGGTGCGTTTGCTGGCCTGGATAAAGTCATTGCTAACCGCGTTGAAACCGGCTCGGGTATTGGCTTTGGCGCGACGGTGAAGGCGAAGTCTGAAAAAGCGAAAGAGGGCGAACTGCTGACCCAGGTTGAGCCAGAAGATCTGATCAAGTTTGGTCTGATCCCTGAGTTCATTGGTCGTCTGCCGGTTGTCGCCACCCTGACAGAACTGAGTGAAGACGCGCTGATTCAGATCCTGAAAGAGCCGAAAAATGCCCTGACCAAGCAGTACCAGGCGTTGTTCAATCTGGAAGGCGTTGAGCTGGAGTTCCGCGATGAAGCGCTGGATGCGATTGCTAAAAAAGCAATGGCACGTAAAACCGGTGCACGTGGTCTGCGTTCAATCGTTGAAGCTGCCCTGCTCGATACCATGTACGATCTTCCTTCAATGGAAGAGGTCGAAAAAGTGGTTATCGACGAGTCCGTCATTGCTGGTCAAAGCAAGCCGCTGCTGATTTACGGCACGCCGGAAGCCCAGCAGGCCTCTGGCGAATAATTCGCCAGAGCATACAAGCAGTTAATCAAAAAGGGGGGATTTAATCCCCCCTTTTATTTTTCCGTAAACATGGCGTTGAATGTGTGGGAATCATCCCCATATACTGGATTACATGTTAATGGTTGCATGAAGCACAGTCCTGCAACCTGATTACCTGGCGGACACTAAACTAAGAGAGAGCTCTATGAATCCTGAGCGTTCTGAACGCATTGAAATCCCCGTATTGCCGTTGCGCGATGTGGTGGTTTATCCGCACATGGTCATACCCTTATTTGTAGGGCGGGAAAAATCTATCCGTTGCCTTGAAGCCGCCATGGATCATGATAAAAAAATCATGCTGGTTGCGCAGAAAGAAGCATCAACGGATGAGCCGGGTGTAAACGATCTTTTCACCGTCGGGACCGTGGCCTCTATTTTACAAATGCTGAAGCTGCCTGATGGCACCGTGAAGGTGCTGGTCGAGGGGCTGCAGCGTGCGCGTATTACCACGCTATCTGATGATGGCGAACACTTCGCAGCAAAAGCCGAATACCTGGACTCGCCTCAGCTTGACGAGCGTGAGCAGGAGGTGCTGGTTCGCACCGCGATCAGTCAGTTTGAAGGCTATATCAAGCTGAACAAAAAAATCCCACCAGAAGTGCTGACGTCGCTGAACAGCATCGACGATCCTGCACGTCTGGCTGACACCATCGCTGCGCACATGCCGCTGAAGCTGGCTGACAAACAGTCCGTGCTGGAGATGTCCGACGTTAACGAACGTCTGGAATATCTGATGGCGATGATGGAGTCTGAAATCGATCTGCTGCAGGTTGAGAAACGCATTCGCAACCGCGTGAAAAAGCAGATGGAGAAATCTCAGCGTGAGTACTACCTGAATGAGCAAATGAAAGCCATCCAGAAAGAGCTCGGTGAGATGGACGACGCGCCGGACGAAAACGAAGCGCTGAAGCGCAAGATCGACGCGGCGAAAATGCCAAAAGAGGCAAAAGAGAAGGCCGAAGCAGAACTGCAGAAGCTGAAAATGATGTCTCCGATGTCGGCGGAAGCGACGGTGGTTCGCGGCTATATCGAGTGGATGGTTCAGGTTCCCTGGAATGCCCGCAGCAAGGTCAAAAAAGACCTGCGTCAGGCCCAGGAGATCCTGGATACCGACCACTACGGCCTGGAACGCGTCAAAGACCGCATCCTTGAGTATCTCGCGGTTCAGAGCCGTGTTAATAAGCTCAAGGGCCCAATTCTGTGCCTGGTCGGGCCGCCGGGGGTGGGTAAGACCTCTCTGGGCCAGTCCATTGCCAAAGCGACCGGACGTAAGTACATCCGTATGGCGCTGGGCGGCGTGCGTGACGAAGCGGAAATCCGCGGTCACCGTCGAACCTATATCGGTTCCATGCCGGGCAAATTGATCCAGAAAATGGCAAAAGTAGGGGTTAAAAACCCACTGTTCCTGCTGGATGAGATCGACAAAATGTCGTCCGACATGCGTGGCGATCCGGCTTCAGCCCTGCTTGAAGTGCTGGATCCAGAGCAGAACGTGGCGTTCAGCGATCACTACCTGGAAGTGGACTACGACCTCAGCGATGTGATGTTCGTGGCTACCTCCAACTCCATGAACATCCCGGCCCCGCTGCTGGATCGTATGGAAGTGATCCGTCTTTCTGGCTACACCGAAGACGAAAAACTGAACATTGCCCGTCGTCACCTGCTGTCGAAGCAGATTGAACGTAACGCACTGAAAGAGAGCGAATTGACCGTTGATGACAGTGCGATCATCGGCATTATTCGTTACTACACCCGTGAAGCGGGCGTGCGTAGCCTGGAGCGCGAAATCTCCAAGCTGTGTCGTAAGGCGGTGAAACAGCTGCTGCTCGACAAGACGCTGAAGCACATTGAAATTAATGGCGACAATCTGCACGAATATCTCGGGGTTCAGCGTTACGACTATGGCCGTGCGGACAGCGAAAACCGCGTCGGTCAGGTAACTGGTCTGGCGTGGACGGAAGTGGGTGGCGATCTGCTGACCATTGAAACCGCCTGCGTACCGGGTAAAGGTAAGCTGACCTACACCGGCTCGCTGGGTGAAGTGATGCAGGAGTCCATTCAGGCTGCGCTGACCGTGGTGCGCGCGCGTGCGGAAAAACTGGGTATCAATCCGGACTTTTACGAAAAACGCGACATTCACGTTCACGTGCCGGAAGGGGCAACGCCGAAAGATGGTCCAAGCGCGGGTATCGCGATGTGTAGCGCCCTGGTCTCCTGCCTGACCGGCAACCCGGTGCGTGCTGATGTGGCGATGACCGGTGAAATCACCCTGCGTGGCCAGGTTCTGCCGATTGGCGGTTTGAAAGAAAAACTGCTGGCTGCACACCGTGGCGGCATTAAAACGGTCCTCATCCCGTATGAGAACAAGCGCGATCTGGAAGAGATTCCGGATAACGTTATCGCCGATCTGGATATTCATCCGGTGAAACGAATTGAGGAAGTTCTGACCCTTGCACTGCAGAATGAGCCTTACGGAATGCAGGTTGTGACCGCAAAATAGTGACCTCGCGCAAAGAGCGTCAATAAAAACAAGGCTGGTGAGCGATTTCGGGCTTGCCAGCCTTTTTTTGTATAGCTAATTTAGATTGCTGATTGGGCCAGCCATCAACAACGGGTGTTGTAAGGTCATGGCAGGCCTGATATAACTGCTGCGCGGTCGCGTTGTGAAGGATTCAGACGCGATATAAATTATAAAGAGAGGAAGAGAAGAGTGAATAAATCTCAACTGATTGACAAAATTGCTGCGGGTGCTGACATCTCCAAAGCTGCGGCTGGACGTGCGTTAGATGCTTTGATTGCTTCTGTTACCGAATCTCTGCAGGCTGGGGACGACGTGGCGCTGGTAGGTTTTGGTACTTTTGCTGTTAAAGAGCGTGCTGCCCGTACTGGCCGCAACCCTCAGACCGGTAAAGAGATCACCATCGCTGCTGCTAAAGTTCCGGGCTTCCGCGCCGGCAAAGCGCTGAAAGACGCAGTAAACTGATCGCTTTCTTACTTCAGGGAAGTTGAAAAGTACAAGGGCGCATCATTTGATGTGCCTTTTTTGTTTGTCCAGGCCTGATTTATGTGAGTTTATGCGAGTTGTGGGCTGACAATCGCCCCGGTTTCTTGTCACAATACGTCTTTATGCGCTGCGGTCAGGATTTCCGCCAGCGTCAGGTCACCAGTCACCTACAGCGGAGTGTGGTTACACCATGATGGACAGCTTACGCACGGCTGCTAACAGTCTCGTGCTCAAGATTATTTTCGGTATCATTATCGTGTCGTTCATTTTGACCGGCGTGAGCGGATACCTGATTGGCGGTAGTGCAAACTACGCCGCAAAAGTGAACGACCAGGAAATCAGCCGTGGGCAGTTTGAAAATGCATTTGCCGGTGAACGTAACCGCATGCAGCAACAGCTGGGCGAACAGTTCTCTGAACTGGCGGCGAATGAAGGGTACATGAAAAACCTGCGTCAGCAGACGCTGAACCGTCTTATCGACGAAGCGCTGCTGGATCAGTACGCCCGTGAGATCGGTCTGAGCATCAGCGACGATCAGGTCAAGAAAGCCATTTTCTCCACCCCGGCTTTCCAGAATGACGGCAAATTCGATAACACCCGCTATAACGCGATCGTGAATCAGATGGGGATGACGCCGGATCAATATGCTCAGGCGCTGCGTAACCAGCTGACCACTCAGCAGCTGATCAACGCCGTAGTGGGCACCGACTTCATGCTCAAAGGCGAAGCGGATGAACTAGCAACGCTGGTTTCTCAGCAGCGCGTCGTGCGCGAAGCCACCTTCGACGTTAACGCCCTGGCTGCTAAACAGCAGGCGAGCGACGAAGAGGTGAAAAGCTACTACGAGCAGAACAAAAATAACTTCACCGCCCCGGAGCAGTTCCGCGTGAGCTACATCAAGCTGGATGCAGCGGCGATGCAGGAAAACGCTTCCGATGCCGAGATCCAGACTTACTACGATCAGCATCAGGATCAGTTCACTCAGCCACAGCGTAACCGTTTCAGCGTCATTCAGACCAAAACTGAAGCCGACGCCAAAGCGGCGCTGGATGAGTTGAACAAGGGCACTGACTTCGCCACGGTCGCGAAAGCGAAATCCACCGACATCATCTCTGCCAAAAATGGCGGTGACATGGGCTGGCTGGAAGAGGGCACCACGCCGGACGAGCTGAAAAATGCCGGCCTGAAAGAGAAAGGTCAACTTTCTGGAGTGATCAAATCCTCTGTTGGTTTCCTGGTTGTGCGTCTGGATGATATCACCCCTGCGACCACCAAACCGCTGGCTGACGTCCGTGATGACATCGCGGCGAAAGTGAAGCAGGAGAAAGCGCTGGATGGCTTCTATGCGTTGCAGCAGAAGGTAAGCGACGCGGCCAGCAATGATAACGAATCACTGGCAGGCGCAGAGCAGGCAGCAGGTGCGAAAGCGGTCACTACCGGCTGGTTTGGTCGTGACAATCTGCCGGAAGAGCTGAACTTCAAACCGGTTGCGGATGCTATCTTCAACGGTGGTCTGGTGGGCGAAAACGGCACCCCGGGCAGCAACTCTGACATCATCACCGTCGACGGCGACCGCGCCTTTGTTCTGCGCGTGGCTGAGCACAAGCCAGAGTCGATCAAGCCGCTGGACGAGGTGAAAGATCAGATCGCTGCGCTGGTGAAACATAATAAAGCCGTGCAACAGGCGAAGCTGGATGCTGAGAAGCTGCTGGCTGAGCTGAAAGCGGGTAAAGGTGACGAGGCGCTGAAAGCGGCTGGCCTGAGCTTTGGTGAGGCCAGGACCCTGAGCCGTACTGGTCAGGATCCGATCAGCCAGGCGGCATTTGGTCTGAGCCTGCCGGCAAAAGACAAGCCGAGCTTCGGTATCGCCAACGATATGCAGGGCAACGTGGTGGTTCTGGCGCTGGACGAAGTGAAAGCGGGCACCATGCCAGAAGCGCAGAAGCAAGCGATGGTTCAGGGAATCACCCAGAACAATGCGCAAATTGCCTTCGAAGCCCTGATGAGCAACCTGCGTAAAGAAGCCAAAATTAAGCTGGGCGATATCATGACCCAGCAGTAATTACGGCGCTGCTCGCAAATCTGAGCAACGTACTGCAACACCAAAAGGCCGCTTTCGCGGCCTTTTCCATTTCTGCAATCTGCTGTTTGTTCCGGAAAAGCGGCCCGTTTATGGTGAGTGGGCTGTCAACAAACAAGGAGAAAACAGCATGAAACATGGAATCAAAGCCCTCTTTATTACGCTTGCCCTTATGTCTGCCGGGATGAGCCACTGCGCGCTGGCGGCGACACCAGCCGCCAAAACGCAGGTCGCACAAGGCAAGGCTGATGCACCGCCCCCACCCCAGCAGTCGAAAGCGGCGGAAGCGGAGAAGGGGCGGATCAGCATTAATTCCGCCCCGGCGGAGGAACTGGCGCGGGTGATGAACGGCGTGGGGCTGAAGAAAGCCCAGGCAATTGTCAGCTACCGGGAAGAGTACGGCCCGTTTAAAACCCTCGACGATCTCAAGCAGGTCCCCGGTATGGGCGGTGCGCTGGTGGAGCGGAATCTTGCGTATCTGACGCTGTAATAACTTGCACAGTGGCAAAAATTTGCCAGGATAAAGAGGTCATACCAGTTATGACCTCTGACTCTTACAAATAACAACCCTGAAGGCTATTGCGCTATGCAGACCCAAATCAAAGTACGCGGTTATCACCTTGATGTTTATCAACACGTTAATAACGCACGTTATCTCGAGTTTCTCGAAGAGGCGCGCTGGGAAGGGCTGGAAAACAGCGACAGCTTTCAGTGGATGACCGAGCGGCGTATCGCCTTTGTGGTGGCGAATATCAACATTAACTATCGCCGTCCTGCGGTGCTCAGCGATCTTCTCACCGTCAACAGCCAGCTTCAGCAGCTAAACGGCAAAAGTGGGATATTAAGTCAGGTGGTGACGCTGGAACCGGAAGGGCAGGTGGTGGCAGATGCGTTAATTACCTTTGTCTGCATCGATTTGAAAACGCAGAAAGCGCTGCCGCTGGAAGGGGAACTGCGTGAGAAGCTGGAGCTGTTAATAACATAAGCCCGCTTTTGATGCCGGGCGAAGCAGATCCTTCACCCGGCAGGCTGGCCCGGATTAATTAAGACCGGTTTTCTTTTTCAGAGCCGCCATCACCCCGACTTTATCCGACAGATAATGATTCAGGCCGTTGGCACGCAGATTACAGGCGGCGCACTGACCGCAGCCATCGCCCTGAATGCCGTTGTAGCAGGTCAGCGTTTCGTTACGCACCAGATCCAGCTTGCCCCAGTAGTCAGCCAGTGCCCAGGTTTCGGCTTTATCGAGCCACATAAGCGGCGTTTCGAAGCGGATATCTTTGGCCATCCCCAGACTCACTGCATGGTTGAGGGCTTTCACAAACTCGTCGCGACAGTCCGGGTAGCCGGAGAAGTCGGTTTCGCACACGCCGGTAATGATCGCCTCGGCTTTGACCTGGTAAGCATAGATGGCGGTCAGGGTCAGGAAGAGGATATTACGTCCCGGCACGAAGGTATTCGGGATCCCCTCGGCGTCCGGTTCGTAGTCCGGCACCGGAATACTGTCGCGGGTGAGGCTGCTCACCGCCAGTTCATTCAGCAGGGTGACATCCAGAACCTTATGCGCCCGTGCGCCGAGTTTCACCGCCAGTTTCTGCGCGACCTCAATCTCTTCGCTATGGCGCTGACCATAGTCAAAAGTCACGCAATGGACTTCATCATATTGCTGCAGAGCCTGAACCAGACAGGTGGTGGAGTCCTGGCCTCCACTGAACACGACAACGGCACGTTTCATTAATCTTCCCAACTTTGACGGATAAAAACGTATGGTAACGTCTGCCCGTGACGGCGACCAGCTTCTTCACGTTTTCGGGGCGGGCAGCCAGGCCTCGGTAAAATCAAACCAGCCGCGCGGATTCAGGCGGATGCCGTTCACCCCCGGCGGGGCGCTGATTTGATACTGATAGTTGAACAGCGGCGTCAGGACAGCACGCTCCATTAATTGTGCGAACACCTCTTTTAATGCCAGATGGCGCGCCGCGGCGTCGGGTTGAATCTGAACCGCATCCAGGGTCGCCATCAGGTGCGCAAACTGCGGGGCGCTGAGCAGATACGGCCAGAGCGCATCGCAGCGTAACCACTGCTCCAGGGTGTATTCCGGTGCCTCACCAATCAACCTGTCGCCCATCATGATATCGGCCTCCGCCAGGGCGGTGCAGCCATCCCAGGTTTTCGCGTCATGAAAAATCACCGTCAGCTGGCAGCCTTCGTGGGCCAGGTAGCGTTTAAGCTGTTCCGCCATGGTGTGTAACTCTACCGGCAGGTGATAGATCAGGGTCAGCGTCTCCGGCAGCGCGATAGTCTGCGCCTGCGGCCACCGGGGGATAGACCATCCCGGGAGCAACTCCTGAGTCGGGGTGATGAGATTCTCGTCCAGCGGCAGGGTATGCAGCAGCGAGGTGTGATGAATGATGTCGATCAGCCTGCGGGCCTGGGCCTCGCTTAACCTGCCGCTCTGCTTCAGCGTGAGATAGCAAAAGCCGAGGCTGATGCTGTTACTGACCAGCCGCAGGCTGGCGAGTTCTTCCGGCTCGCCAATGGCGATCTGCACCGGATGGCGGCAGCTGGTGCCTAAATCCTGGTCAAAAAGCTGGGGGGTGATCCAGTATTCGATGGCTTTCAGCAGCGGATGGCCCAGATGATACTGCTCGTGGCTCTCGAGCCGGACCAGATCCGCGTCGTATATCGCCAGCCGAAACGGTCCGCTCCCCGTCAGGGGCTGTTCAGGGTGAGCAAGACGACTGCAATAGCTTGCCAGACGGTGCGCCAGCCAGTAATCCGGCTGATGTAACACAAAGGTCAGGCACTGCGGGTGGGTCACCGCAATTTGATTCACGCTGTTAAACAGTTTGCGCAGCGCGGGCAGGGTGAGCAGCCGCGCCAGCTGGCTCTGGAGCTGAGCCGCCTCGACTTTGTCCCCGTTATGCCAGTGCAGCGTGGAGCGAATATAGAAGTGCCAGCGCAGCCCGTCGGCTGAGATCTCCCAGTGATGCGCCAGATCGCCGCCCGGCTCGCTGCTGGTGTCGCTGAACCGCGTCAGGCCGGAAAAGATCTGCCCGACCAGATGCTGCTCGGCGCGGCCGGGCAAAAAGCCCGGATGGAGCGGATCGAGGGGCCGGTAATAGGGAATGCGCAGCGTCGGGGTATTGTTCTGCCACTGCCCGCCGAGAAAAGGATGCAGCAGGGCACGCAGCGCCTGGGGTGCCAGCTGGGCCAGTTCCAGCGCGTTGTGCTGCTGGCCGTTTTTGAGCGCCTGCTCCATCATCGTATTGCGCAGCGATTCTGGCGTGACGTGAAAGCGCAGCTCGCCGCGCTTACCGCGCCCGGACTGTGCCTGCCAGCTCAGCCAGCCCGCCTCCTGGGCCTGACGCAAAAGCGTGCGCACATGTCGTTCGCTGCAAAAACAGCGGCTGGCCAGTTCGGCCACGCTCACCTGCTGCGGCGCACCAGCTGAGGGCTGCCACAGTCTCTGGTACTGATTAAGTCGATTAAGCTGGCGCATAGTAAACCCGGAACAATAATTTCCATCTATTCAGTATTACTTCCGTATATATCACGCAATACTGATGCACAAGTTAACCTCCTCACATTTTCGGAGTTCCCATGGCGCGGCTGGCTGCATTTGATATGGACGGCACCTTGTTAATGCCGGACCACCGTTTAGGCGACAAGACGCTGAGCACGCTTAAGCGACTGCATGAGCGCGACATTACGCTCACCTTCGCCACCGGACGGCATGTGCTGGAGATGCGCCACCTGATGGGCGCGCTTGCCCTCGATGCGTTTTTGATTACCGGCAACGGGACGCGCATTCACTCCCTGGAAGGCGAGGTGCTCTATCGTCAGGATTTGGCGCCGGACGTGGCGGAGCAGGTGCTGCATACCACCTGGGATACCCAGGCCAGCATTCACGTGTTTAATGATACTGGCTGGCTGACCGGTAAACCGATCCCGGCGCTGCTGGACGCGCACGTCTACAGCGGCTTCCAGTATCAACTGACCGATCTGCGCCGTATTCCGGCGCACGCGGTGACCAAAATCTGTTTCTGCAGCGATCACGACGATCTCTGCCGCCTGCGCATTCAGCTTAACGAGGCGCTGGGCAACCGCGCGCACCTGACCTTCTCGGCAATAGATTGCCTCGAAGTGCTGCCGGTCGGGTGCAACAAAGGTTCCGCCCTGGCGGTGCTGAGCGATCATCTGGGCTTAACGATGCAGGAGTGTATGGCGTTTGGCGATGCGATGAACGATCGCGAGATGCTGGGCAGCGTAGGCCGCGGCCTGATCATGGGCAATGCGATGCCGCAGCTGATCGCTGAGCTCTCGCATTTACCGGTTATCGGACACTGCCGCAACGAGGCCGTGTCCCACTTTTTAACCCATTGGCTGGATACACCTGATCTTCCTTATTCCCCCGAATAGTGAGACCCTTCCAGCAAGCCAGACGACAGTCTGGCTTTTTTTATTTTACCAGCCGGGCAATCTCCGCCAGCCACGGCGTCACGTCACCAATGTTGGCTTTCACCCACTCCGCGTTGTAGTAGGTGTCCAGATAGCGCTCGCCGCTGTCGCACAGCAAGGTAACGATCGAGCCTGTTTCCCCGGCGTCACGCATCCGTGTGGCCAGCTGCAATGCGCCCCACATATTGGTCCCGGTAGAGGCCCCGACCTTACGACCCAGCTGGGTTCCCAGCCAGTGGGCAGTGGCGACGCTGGCGGCATCCGGTACCCGGAGCATCTCGTCCACCACGTCAGGAATAAACGACGGCTCGACGCGCGGACGGCCAATCCCTTCTATTTTACTGCCTACCGGGCTGCGCAGGGCGGGGTCGCGCTGCTGCCAGTAATCGAGAAACACCGAGTTCTGCGGATCCACCACCATCAGGCGGGTATCGTACCCCTGGCAGCGAATATAGCGGCCAATGGTAGCCGAGGTGCCGCCGGTCCCGGCGCTCATTACGATATGGGCCGGCACCGGATGGGGCTCATTTTGCATCTGACGGAAAATACTGTCGGCAATGTTGTTATTGCCGCGCCAGTCCGTTGCCCGCTCCGCGAAGGTAAACTGGTCCATATAGTGACCGTTTAGCTCCCGGGCCAGCATCTCGGAAGCGGCATAAATTTCGCAGGCGCTTTCGACGAAATGGCAGCGTCCGCCGTAAAATTCGATCTGTTCGATTTTGCGTTTCGCCGTGCAGGAGGGCATCACGGCGATAAACGGCAGACCGAGCAGGCGAGCAAAATAGGCCTCAGAGACGGCGGTTGAGCCGGAGGACGATTCGATGATGGTGGTGCCTTCATTGATCCAGCCGTTACACAGCCCATACAGGAACAGCGAGCGCGCCAGACGGTGCTTCAGGCTGCCGGTCGGGTGGGTGCTTTCGTCTTTCAGATAGAGCTGAATCCCGGCAAAACCCGGGAGAGTCAGGCGAATAAGGTGTGTATCCGCCGAGCGCTGATAATCGGCGTTAATTTCACTGATGGCGTTTTTAACCCAGGTGCTATTCATCGCGGTAATCCGTTTGTCATTTTGTGCCCAGCATAGCGAAAAGCACAGAAAAAATTGTTGCTATCTGACCTTTAAAATAGAATGTAAGGAGAAAAATTTTCTCTGCGGGGGTGGGTATGCTAGATAAAATTGACCGTAAGCTGCTGTCCTTACTGCAAAGCGACTGCACCCTCTCTTTGCAGGCACTGGCGGATGCCGTTAATCTGACCACCACGCCCTGCTGGAAACGCCTCAAGCGACTCGAAGATGAAGGCATCCTGCTGGGACGCGTGGCGCTGCTCGATCCCGAAAAACTGGGGCTTGGATTGACGGCCTTTGTTCTGATAAAAACGCAGCATCACAGCAGCGACTGGTACTGTGGATTCGTCAGCGTGGTATCGGAAATGCCGGAAGTGCTGGGTTTCTGGCGCATGGCGGGCGAATACGACTACCTGATGCGCGTTCAGGTGGCGGACATGAAACGCTATGATGATTTCTACAAACGGCTGGTCAACAGCGTGCCAGGTCTGTCGAATGTCACCTCCAGCTTTGCGATGGAACAGATTAAATACACCACCGCCTTACCCATTGAATAACTTCCCGGCCTGGCCGGAATACGATCCTCAGGAAAAGACCGCGTGCGATTATTTGCTCAGTTAAGCTGGTACTTTCGCCGGGAGTGGCAACGCTATCTCGGTGCAGTGGCTCTGCTTATTATCATTGCCGTTCTGCAGCTCATCCCGCCGAAAGTGGTGGGCTATGTCGTGGACGGCGTTACGGAACAGCATTACACCACCGCACGGGTGATGATGTGGATCGGCACGCTGGTGCTGACGGCGGTGGTGGTCTATCTGCTGCGCTATGTCTGGCGCGTGCTGCTGTTCGGGGCCTCCTACCAGCTGGCAGTGGAGCTGCGGGAAGATTTTTACCGCCAGCTTAGCCGCCAGCATCCGGAATTTTATCTCCGCCATCGCACCGGGGACCTGATCGCCCGTGCCACCAACGATGTGGATCGCGTGGTCTTTGCCGCCGGGGAAGGGGTGCTGACCCTGGTGGATTCGCTGGTGATGGGCTGCGCGGTGCTGATTGTGATGTCCACCCAAATCAGCTGGCAGCTGACGCTGCTGGCCCTGCTGCCGATGCCGATTATGGCGTTGGCGATCAAACGCTACGGCGACCAGCTGCATGAACGCTTCAAGCTGGCGCAGGCGGCCTTCTCCTCGCTCAACGACCGTACCCAGGAGAGCCTGACCAGTATCCGGATGATCAAAGCCTTCGGCCTGGAAGATCGCCAGTCGGCGCTGTTTGCCGCCGATGCCGCCGATACCGGGGCCAAAAACCTGCGCGTCGCCCGCATCGACGCCCGCTTCGATCCCACCATTTATATCGCCATCGGCACCGCCAACCTACTGGCTATCGGCGGCGGCAGCTGGATGGTGATTAACGGCTCGCTGACCCTCGGCCAGCTGACCAGCTTTGCCATGTATCTGGGGCTGATGATCTGGCCGATGCTGGCTCTGGCCTGGATGTTTAATATCGTCGAGCGCGGCAGTGCGGCCTACACCCGGATCCGCGCCATGCTTGCCGAGGCGCCGGTGGTGAATGACGGCAGCGAGCCGGTGCCGCCGGGCCGCGGTGAGCTGAATGTCGCCGTCCGCGCCTTTACCTATCCGCACACCGAGCAGGTGATCCTCGAAAACGTCAGCTTCAGGCTGCAACCCGGGCAGATGCTGGGCATCTGCGGCCCAACGGGCGCCGGAAAGAGCACCATTCTGTCGCTGATCCAGCGCCACTTTGATATTGACCAGGGCGAGATCCGCTTCCATGACATCCCCCTGACCCGGCTGCAGCTGGATAGCTGGCGCAGCCGGCTGGCGGTGGTGAGTCAGACGCCGTTCCTCTTCTCCGACACCGTCGCCAATAATATTGCGCTGGGTTGCCCGCAAGCCACCCGGGAAGCGATCGAGCACGTTGCCCGTCTCGCCAGCGTGCATGATGATATCCTGCGCCTGCCCCAGGGCTATGAAACCGAAGTGGGGGAGCGCGGGGTGATGCTCTCGGGCGGGCAGAAGCAGCGTATTTCTATTGCCCGCGCGCTGCTGCTCAATGCCGAAATCCTGCTCCTCGACGATGCCCTGTCCGCCGTCGATGGTCGCACTGAACACCAGATCCTGCATAACCTGCGACAGTGGGGAGAAGGGCGCACGGTGATCATCAGCGCCCATCGTCTGTCGGCCCTGACCGAGGCGAACGAAATTCTGGTGATGCAGCACGGGCATATTGCCCAGCGCGGGCAGCATGACCAACTGGCGGACCAGCCGGGATGGTATCGCGATATGTATCGCTATCAACAACTGGAAGCGGCGCTGGATGACGTGCCGGATATGAATGAGGAGGCCGCCGATGCGTAGTTTTTCCCAGCTGTGGCCGACCCTTAAACGCCTGCTGGCGTATGGCTCGCCGTGGCGCAAACCGCTCTCGCTGGCTGTGGTGTTGCTGTGGATTGCGGCCATTGCCGAAGTGACCGGCCCGCTGCTGATCAGCTATTTCATTGACAACATGGTGGCGAAAAACTATCTCCCGCTCGGTCTGGTGGCCGGGCTGGCGGTGGCCTATATCGGCCTGCAGCTGCTGGCGGCCGGGCTGCACTACGCCCAGTCGCTGCTGTTTAACCAGGCCGCCGTCGGGGTGGTACAGCAGTTGCGGACCGACGTGATGGATGCCGCCCTGCGCCAGCCGCTGAGCGCGTTCGATACCCAGCCCGTCGGGCAGATCATCTCCCGCGTCACCAACGATACGGAAGTGATCCGCGATCTCTATGTCACGGTGGTGGCCACGGTGCTGCGCAGCGCCGCGCTGGTCGGCGCCATGCTGGTGGCGATGTTCAGCCTCGAGTGGCGCATGGCGCTGGTGGCGATGGCCATCTTCCCGGCGGTAATGATTGTTATGCTGATCTACCAGCGTTACAGCACGCCGATTGTCCGTCGCGTGCGCGCCTATCTGGCGGATATCAACGACGGCTTTAACGAAGTCATCAACGGCATGAGCGTCATCCAGCAGTTCCGCCAGCAGGAGCGCTTTGGCGAGCGGATGGGCGAAGCCAGCCGCTCGCACTATATGGCCCGCATGCAGACCCTGCGGCTGGACGGTTTTCTTCTGCGTCCGCTGCTCAGCCTGTTCTCGGCGCTGGTGCTGTGCGGATTGCTGATGCAGTTTGGTTTCGCCGCAGGCGGTACTATTGAGGTCGGGGTGCTGTACGCCTTTATCAGCTATCTGGGCCGTCTAAACGAACCCCTGATTGAGCTCACCACTCAGCAGTCGATGCTGCAGCAGGCGGTGGTCGCCGGTGAACGCGTCTTTGAGCTGATGGATCGGCCGCGTCAGGCCTACGGCGATGACGATCGCGACCTGCAAAGCGGCACCATTGAATTTGATCATGTCTCCTTTGCCTATCGCGACGATCGGCTGGTGTTGCAGGATATCGATCTGAAGGTGCCATCCCGGAGTTTTGTCGCCCTGGTGGGCCATACCGGCAGCGGTAAAAGTACCCTCGCCAGCCTGCTGATGGGCTACTACCCGCTTACCGAAGGGGAAATTCGTCTCGACGGACGTCCTCTCACGACCCTGAGCCACGCCGTGCTGCGTAAAGGGGTGGCGATGGTGCAACAGGATCCGGTGGTGCTGGCCGACACCTTCTTCGCTAACGTCACGCTTGGGCGACCGTTCAGCGAGGAGCAAGTGTGGGAGGTGCTGGAGAAAGTGCAGCTGGCAGAGCTGGCGCGCGGCCTGCACGACAACATTCACACCCGGTTGGGCGAGCAGGGGAATAACCTCTCCGTCGGGCAAAAACAGCTCCTGGCCCTGGCCCGGGTGCTGATTGATACGCCGCAGGTGCTGATCCTTGATGAGGCCACGGCCAGCATCGACTCCGGCACCGAACAGGCGATCCAGCAGGCGCTGGCCGCGGTGCGTGAACAGACCACCCTGGTGGTGATTGCCCACCGTCTGTCGACCATTGTCGAGGCAGATACCATTCTGGTGCTTCATCGTGGCCAGGCGGTAGAGCGCGGCACCCACAAGCAACTGCTTGAGGCGAAAGGGCGTTACTGGCAGATGTATCAACTGCAGCTGGCCGGTGAAGAGCTGGCCGCCAGCTCGCGGGATGAGTCGCTCAGCGCCTGATGCACTAAAATTAAGCAACCTGCCAGCCGCTGAATCGGTTGGTGCAAAAATGAAACGCATCATGCACTGTCATGGTGCGTTTTTTTTCGCCATCACGTCGTCACGCCTCGTCCTTCCTCCTTTTTCAATTCTGGCACATCCCTTGCAATACCTAATCAGTTCGCGAGCCATTACCGAATTCTGACTGGAGGGATATATGAAGCTGGTTACCGTGGTCATCAAACCATTCAAGCTCGAAGACGTGCGTGAAGCACTCTCTTCAATGGGTATTCAGGGATTGACCGTCACCGAGGTGAAAGGCTTTGGGCGACAGAAGGGTCATGCGGAGCTGTACCGGGGCGCCGAATACAGCGTCAACTTCCTGCCAAAAGTGAAGATTGACGTGGCGATCGCCGACGATCAGTTGGATGAGGTTATCGACGTGATTAGTAAAGCAGCCTACACCGGCAAAATTGGCGACGGCAAAATTTTCGTTGCTGAGCTGCAGCGCGTTATTCGCATTCGTACCGGCGAAGCTGACGAAGCGGCACTGTAAAACATCAGGCACACAGTGATAGGGATCGAGAAAATGAACACAACAACACTCAAAGCAGGTCTGGGGTCTCTGGCACTGCTGCCGGGGCTGGCAATGGCTGCACCGGCGGTGGCAGACAAAGCCGATAACGCCTTTATGATGATTTGCACCGCGCTGGTGCTGTTTATGACCATTCCGGGGATTGCGCTGTTTTACGGCGGCCTGATCCGCGGTAAAAACGTTCTCTCCATGCTCACCCAGGTGACGGTCACCTTCGCGCTGGTGTGCGTTCTGTGGGTGGTCTACGGCTACTCGCTGGCCTTCGGGGAGGGCAACGCCTTCTTCGGCAGCTTTAACTGGGCGATGCTGAAAAATATCGAGCTGACCGCGGTAATGGGCAGCTTCTATCAGTACATCCACGTCGCGTTCCAGGGCTCGTTCGCCTGTATCACCGTTGGGCTGATTGTCGGGGCGCTGGCGGAACGTATTCGCTTCTCCGCGGTGCTGATCTTCGTGGTGGTATGGCTGACGCTCTCCTATGTGCCGGTGGCGCATATGGTCTGGGGTGGCGGTCTGCTGGCCTCCCATGGCGCACTGGACTTTGCCGGCGGCACCGTGGTGCACATTAACGCCGCAGTGGCGGGTCTGGTGGGGGCATACCTGATCGGCAAACGCGTCGGTTTTGGCAAAGAAGCCTTCAAACCGCACAACCTGCCGATGGTCTTTACCGGCACCGCGATCCTCTACTTCGGCTGGTTTGGTTTTAACGCCGGTTCTGCCAGTGCAGCAAACGAAATCGCGGCGCTGGCCTTCGTGAACACCGTTGTGGCCACGGCGGGCGCAATCCTCTCGTGGATCTTTGGCGAGTGGGCAGTACGCGGTAAACCTTCCCTGCTGGGTGCCTGTTCCGGAGCCATTGCCGGTCTGGTTGGCATCACCCCGGCCTGTGGTTTTGTCGGTGTTGGCGGTGCGCTGATCATCGGTATCGTGGCGGGCCTGGCGGGTCTGTGGGGCGTCACTGCGCTGAAACGTGTTCTGCGTGTGGACGATCCTTGTGATGTGTTTGGCGTGCACGGCGTGTGCGGCATCGTTGGCTGCCTTATGACTGGCTTCTTCGCCTCTACCTCACTGGGCGGTGTCGGCTACGCAGAAGGCGTGACCATGGGTCATCAGGTGCTGGTGCAGCTGGAAAGTATCGGCCTCACGGTGGTCTGGTCGGGTGTAGTGGCCTTTATCGGCTACAAACTGGCAGATATGACGGTGGGTCTGCGCGTACCGGAAGAGCAGGAGCGCGAAGGTCTGGACGTCAACAGCCACGGCGAGAATGCGTATAACGCCTGATAAACAGCAAAACGGCAACCTTGGTTGCCGTTTTTAGTGTTTGTTCCCTCTCCCCGTGGGAGAGGGTCAGGGTGAGGGCATCAGACCGCACGATCCATTATCCCCGGTTGCGCATCACCCCTTCCTGCACCGTCGACGCCACCAGCACCCCATCCTGGGTATAGAACTCACCGCGAACAAACCCGCGCGCGCTTGAAGCCGAGGTGCTCTCCACGCTGTACAGCAGCCAGTCGTTCATATCAAACGGACGGTGGAACCACATCGAATGATCGATAGTGGCAACCTGCATCCCTTTCTCGAGGAAGCCCACACCGTGCGGCTGCAGGGCAACCGGCAGGAAGTTGAAATCGGACGCGTAACCCAGCAGATACTGATGGACCCGGAAATCTTCCGGCACTGTGCCATTGGCGCGGATCCAGACCTGACGCGCCGGTTCGGCGGTATGGCCCTTCATCGGGTTATGGAACTCGACCGGGCGGATCTCCAGCGGCTTGTCGCAGAGAAACTTCTCTTTAACCTGCGGGGGCAGCAGATGCGCCAGCGCACGGGCAATGTCCGTTTCAGACTTTAATTCGTCCGGCGCCGGGGCAGGGGGCATTGTCTTCTGATGCTCATAGCCCGGCTCCGGGGCCTGGAACGACGCGGTCATATAGAAGATCGGCTTGCCGTTCTGCACTGCCGCCACGCGGCGGGCGCTGAAGCTGTTGCCGTCGCGCAGAACCTCCACGTCATAAACGATCGGTTTCTGGCTGTCGCCAGGGCGCAAAAAGTAGCTGTGAAAGGAGTGCACAAAGCGTTCTGCAGGTACTGTCTCTTTAGCTGCGTAGAGGGCCTGCCCTACAACCTGACCGCCGAATACCTGGCGCAAGCCCAGATCTTCGCTTTGTCCCCGAAAGAGTCCTTCTTCAATTTTTTCCAGGTTTAATAATGTCAGCAGATTGTCTAGTGCCTGACTCATAGTCGTCCTCAATTAAAACGCCGTGGCGAAAGATAGGCAGAGTATAACGCAGAATTGGAAGTGGTCCGATGGGTGCAATAATCTGAATAACAGGGAGATTCCAGGCATAAATAATTGATGTGTGCCACACTTACTCTCGTTAACCTGGTATTAACCACTCATCTGGCGGTATCGATCCCGCTGGTGCATTGATGATAAGGAGAACTCAATGAAACTCGTGCACGTGTTAAGTGGTTTAGCGGTAGCGGTTGCTCTTTCTGCCTGCGCGGATAAAAGTGCAGACATCCAGACGCCAGCGCCAAACCCAAATACTGCTGGCGTGGCGACGCAGCCAACTATTCAGCAGCCTAATGTTTCCGGGACCATCTGGATCCGTCAGAAAGTGGCTCTGCCGCCAGATGCGGTATTAACCGTCACCCTGTCTGATGCTTCGCTGGCTGACTCGCCATCTAAAGTGTTAGCACAGCGGGCGACCCGTACCGAAGGTAAACAGGCCCCGTTCAAGTTTGAACTGCCGTTTAACCCGGCGGATGTGCAGCCTAACGCGCGGATCCTGCTGAGTGCCGCGATCACCATTAACGATAAAGTTGTGCTGATGACTGACATCGTGAAACCGGTAATCAATCAGGGTGGTACTAAAGCCGATCTGGTCCTGGTGCCTGTGCAGCAGACCTCGCTGCCGTTGCAGCCTGGTGGCGGTGCGCCAACTACCGTACCTTCCACCTCGCCAACTCAGGTGAGCCCGTCTACGGCCACCCCGGCGCCTACTCAGCTTTAATCTCTCCAGCCCCTCTCGCCTGAGAGGGGCTTTTTAATACCGCCAGCGGTACGCCTGCAAATCAATCTGCCCACTGCCTGATACCTGAACCCCTTCGCTGAGCAGCGCCTGACGTTGACGCTGTAAATCGGGGCCGGTTAAGGAGATCGCGCCGTGGCGGTTCACCACCCGATGCCAGGGCAGGGTGCTTCCTTCCGGCAACCGCTTAAGCACACCACCTACCTGCCGTGCTGCGCGCGGAGAACCCGCCAGTCGTGCCACTTCGCCATAAGTGGTGACGGTACCTTCGGGAATCGAGGCTACTATCTGCCAGACCCGCTGGGGAAAAGCGTCGTGTTCGTCCATTTTTGTGCTCCTGTGTTGAGAGCATGATAGAGATTACCCGGCAAGACAGGAAGAAAACGTGCACTCTGTAAACGCTTTGCGCAATAAAACATCACCCGGACGCGGTTAACTTGCAATTGCTATCTGGTACAGTGATAATGCGCCAGCGCGTTGGTTAACAACGCTCTCAATGGGGGCCCTGTTGGTTCTCCCGCAACGCTACTCTGTTCACCAGGTCAGGTCCGGAAGGAAGCAGCCAGGGCAGACGACGTGTGTGCCGGGATGTAGCTGGCAGGGCCCCCACCCATTTCTGCTTTCGGCAAAACTTCTCGTATCCACTCCGCATTCAGCTTTCTCAGGCCATCAGCCCGACGTCGACGCTTTTACCCATAGCAACAGTAAGTACATTATATATTTCTCAGCCAGCCTGTTTATTTTCTTAATTGTCATCATACTGAAATGTGGTTGTCATTATTCTGTCATAAATGGCGTGCAGGGTAAGTGTGACATTTTTATGATATATAAGCAGGCAATATATATCTGGATAATAATGATAACTTCGTGTATTAATTTAATAAATTGATGTCAAGGATGTAGCCACCATGACCACTGCCGTGCTGAATGTAAAAATTGACGAAGCGCTGAAAGAGAAGCTTCGTCATTACGCAGAAGTGAATAATGAGAATCTTAGCGTTACCACAGAGAAACTGCTGCAAATGGCCTTTGCTGTAGCAGACGAGGCGGGAGTAACGGAAGAGGATATCGACAATCAACATACGGAAGAAGAGAACGTAGCACCTTTTACTCCTAAAGAAATCAAAGCATTAAGAAAAATTCTGAAGAAGAAAAAATGAAACAACATCAGCAATCAACCGCCAGCAGCTACTCGGAAGCCTGCACGCTTCTGCGCTCTGGCTATGTCAAACATGTCCGCCTGGGCTGGGATGTTGGCAGTGATGAGTTCTTTCGAATTGCGTCTGACTGGTGTGATACCGGCGCGAAAATAAAGAAAGAAGGCGATAGTTTTGTTATTTCCCTGAAAGGTTTTCCTATCCCTGCTCAGCACTGACTTCTTCCCTGCTGAAAATGTCTGACTGTAACGATTACAGTCAGACATTTTTAAATCACCTCGTCGGCGTGGTTATTTGTGCGCTCGCTCACTTTTTTCCGGTAATAACTATTGCTGTTGCAGACGTTATACAAGGGGCCGTTTGAATGATTGCCCGCTTTTATTCAGCGCCAGCCACAGTGGCTTGATCCGCATCAGCGCACTTTCCAGCTCCGCTGGCTCCAGCGAAAAGGGCATCCGCAGATAGCGGTCAAAGGCACCAGAAAGGCCAAAGCGCGTCCCGGTTCCCAGATGAATACCAGCCGCTTCGGCGCGGGTGGCCAGCTGGGTTGCCAGCATATCCGGCAGCTCCACCCAGTAGGAGAGCCCACCCTCCGGCATCTGGAAACGCCACTCCGGGAAGTGTTCCCGCAGTAACACCCCACAGCGATCCCGTCGCTCGCGCAGCATCTGCCGCCGGGCGGGTAAAAATGCGTCGCCATTTTCAATCAACCACAGGGTGGCCAACTGCTCCAGCAGCGGCGAGCCGAGATCGAGCGTATCGCGGGTTTGTGCCAGCGTCGCGATGGTGCGCGCCGGAGCACGAACCCAGCCCAGACGCAGGCCTCCCCAGAAACTTTTTCCCGCCGAGCCGAGAGTAATGACATTCCCGTTCGGGCAGAAAGAGGCCAGCGGCGGCGGCGGGGGGGCATCGAACCAGAGATCAACCATGGTTTCATCCACCACCAGCGTGGTACGGGCCCGGGCGGCAATGGCGGCGATAGCCTCCCGGCTGCCCGCGTTCATGCAGCGGCCGGTGGGATTGTGAAAGTCGGGCATCAGGTACGCCAGGCGCGGCGCGGTCTGGGCGAGGGTAGCGGCAAAACCGTCAATATCCCACCCGGTCTCCGGCAGCGATACGCCGACCGGCCGGCAGGAAGCCCCCTGAATGGCGGCGATAGCCAGCGGGTAGGTGGGGTGATCTACCACCACTCGATCGCCGGGTCCGGTGAACATCCGCAGCACCAGCGCCAGCCCGCTGACCGCACCGTTAACCACCATCACCTCTTCCGCCCGGGTAGGCAGACTGCGTGCGGTGTAGCGCGCGGCGATGGCCTCACGTAGCGCCAGCAACCCCAGCTGATCGTAGCCGGTTTGCGTCAGATGCGGCGTCATGGCGGTCAGGGCGTGGGTATAGGCCTGATGGATCTCTGGCCCGGCACCCAGGGCGGCGGTAGAGAGATCCAGTGCCGCACTGGCGTTGGCGCGGGTGGGGGGCGTACGGCTGTCGGGCAGGATCACTCGCGACCCGCTGCCATGGCGGCTTTCGAGGTAGCCTTCATCACGCAGATGCGCAAGGGCGCTGCTGACGGTGGTACGGCTCACCTCCAGGGTTAAGGCCAGTTCGCGCTCGCCCGGCAGGCGTGTATCCAGCGCCAGCCTGCCGTCGAGGATCAGCAGGCGTAGCGCATCGGCAAGCTGACGCCACAGCGGGGTACGGGAGGTCTCCTGCTGCCAGTGGCCCAACAGGCGAACTAATGACTGGCTTCCAAATCGACGCGATGACATAAGCAGTCCACTTTTTCAAAACTGGACATTAATCATAGTGCCATTTCAGGTAATGATGAAAGCATAGCTAACCGGAGAAAGATCATGTTACGTCGATTACTTCAGCTTTACGTCGGATTAAGCCTGTATGGGCTGTCAACGGCGATGTTTATACGATCGGATTTGGGCGCCGATCCGTGGAATGTCTTCCATATTGGAGTGGCAAAACTGCTGGAAATGGATATTGGCACCGTCATCATCCTCACCGGCGTGCTGGTGCTGATGCTGTGGATCCCGCTGCGACTGCGCCCAGGTCTCGGCACCATCAGTAACGTGATTGTCATTGGCCTGGCTGCCGATGTCGCGCTGACGTTTATCCCGGTTATCGACTCCCTGGTGGCACGCAGCCTGTTGCTGATCAGCGCGGTGATCGTCAATGCGCTGGCGACCGGGATGTACATCGGGGCCGGGTTTGGCGCCGGGCCGCGCGATGGCCTGATGACCGGGATCAATGCTCGTACCGGCTGGTCAGTTCGCAGCGTGCGTACGGCGATTGAGGTTTCAGTCCTGCTGTTGGGCTGGGTGCTGGGAGGCACATTTGGCGTGGGGACCGTACTGTATGCCTTAAGCATCGGCCCGCTGATCCAGATCTGTCTGCCGTGGTTTCGTCAGAAGCCGCGTACGTTAGTTCCACAGCCTGAGCGCGTTGTCTGATATTGCGACCGCGTCTTTTCGGATCTCAGCAGAATAATAGAGCGCCGCTGTAGTAATAATATTGAAAACTCAGCCAGCCCGGAACATTAAAAATGTCCGGGCTTTTTCTGTTTTTTTAGGTTGAAACTAAAAACAGATTGGCAGTGATTTCCTCATTCATAAATTCACATAATTTATACGACAACTCATTATTAGTTGTAAAAAGTTTTTAGTACATCACTTCAATTGAAAACAGTGTACACGAATTTACGATAGTCGAGCTTGCGAAAGACCACACAGCATCTATGGTTATAATTCATTGCTTAAGGAGAGCATTAAAGCAGTCAGGTTTAAGACGGCGAGTTCCTTAAAAATAAAAGCAATGAAGCGCCATGAGTGCTTAATAAACTCTTGATGATGGTAAATTTAAATTTTGTGATAAAAGCCTGTGGATTTATTTAATTGCAGGGGAAGGTTTCACAATACTATATGGATAAAGTAGATGCGTTACGTTGATTTTCGTAAAAAACCTCTCGCGGCGATGATATCTTGCTCACTCTTACCCTTTTCGGTTTTTGCAACTGAGATGGAAATTTCCGATGAGGAAAGAGTCTCGGCAATTTGGTCTCTCAATCAGTCGGTTACTGCCCCGGCGTCAACAATTAAAGTCAATGATGGCGACATCAAAGTGAATAGTAGTGTAACGATTGACAGCAGTGATATCTCCTCCACCTTAGCCAGATATATTGTTTATACCCAAGGGTCTACTATCGATCTCGGTGAGGGCTCCACCGTTAATTCCTTTAATAGTGCGAATATCCTTACTGTAGAAGGCGGCGGCACAATAACTGCACGTGATATAGATATTATCGGGAGTGACGAAAATTACGGTAGCGCTATGGCAAAAATGTATGGCATTAATACTATTGCCCCAGCCGATAATGTTACAGGCTCCTTTATTGACTTTTCCGGGCTCACCCGGCTGACGCTTAATAACTTTTCCGGTAATGCGGTAGGAGTATTAGCCGCATGCAGTACGGGCACATCCTGTAATACTGAACAGGATGTCAACGTGCGACTGGGTGATCTCGGACTTAATGTTGTGACAAGTGGAGATGCGACCGGCATTCAGGCGGTAGGACAGAATATTGCTTTTAATAAGTCATCCATTGTCATCAATAGCGAAAGCACTAATGCCGCTATTAACGGGATGGTCGCAGATAATGGCATTATAAGCGCGAGCGATTATACCGATCTTACCGTATCGGGTAATGGCACATTAACCGCAGTTTCTGCCAGCGGTGAGCGGGCAAATATCGCTTTACAGGGCGGAACCGCCGTAACGTTATACCGCTATGAGGGGGGCGAAAAGGGTGTGACGGGTGTTGTTGCCAGCGACGGCGCCCTCGTACAGTTGAGCGACAGCTGGATAACGATGTACAGCGATGCCGCTGTTAACGATACCGACCGTTTTCTGATGTCGCAAAATAACGTGGCGGATGCGACTTCCCGCATTGTGGTTGACGGTGCCTTTACGGCGGCCATCGACAACACGTCTGAAAAACCCTCCTCTGCAATCTATATCGGCGCAGAGGGCAACAGCACCATTGATTTGAACGGCAGCGTGACGCTGGGTGATTTGCGTAATGCAGATATCGCGACCACCTTTCTTGCCCGGGACGGCGGTCGCATAACGATGCGGGATCAAATCTTAACGGCCTGGGGAAATATCATCGCCGATAACGGCGCTATAGATTTACGCACCGCGGATAACTCATATCTGTACAGTACGGTATCTACCCTTCATGGCGGCAGCGTCAATCTCGCACTGAACGGGGCAAACAGCCTTTGGGATATGACCGGCAGTTCGACCCTCTCCAGCCTGGCACTTAACGATGGTCAAATTAACTTTTTGAACACCTCCTCATCACAGTTTAAAACCCTGACGATAGACGGTAACTACAGTGGTAATGGCGGCACGCTGGTGATGAATGTCACCCTTAACAGCGATAATGACTCACCGGGAGACCGGATGATTGTTAACGGCGATACCAGCGGTAAAACCAGCGTGAAGTTCAATAACATTTACGGCCACGGTGACCACACAGATAGGGGCATCGAATTGATTTCGGTGGGTGGTACGTCAAGCGGACAGTTCGCTCTGGATCGTCGCGTTGGGATTGGCCTTTACGACTACGCTCTGGTTCAGAAGGGCAATAACTGGTATCTGAGTAACAGCGTGAATGATATCGCAACCGAAGAAGCCGAGCCGCCTGCCTCCGGGACGGAGACAGAGGTAAACGAATCTGGTTCTGGGGATACCCCGGCAACACCGGTGACGCCGCCGGCAGAAGCCGTTGACGGAGGTGAAGAGGGGGCAGCCGTACCTGGCGATGAATCCATTAACACGGGCAATAATGCTACGCCCGAGCAACCCGCTGATGTGCCTGCCGAAGAGGAGGCCGGAAACAGTATCGGGAGTGCCGGAAGCTACGATTACACAAAAGTCTATCGCCCTGAGAGCGGTAGCTATATCGCCAACATCGCTGCGGCTAACACGCTCTTTATGACGCGTCTTCATGACCGTCAGGGCGAGCAAACCTGGGTTGATCCCGTCACTGGCGATCGCCACGACACCACAATGTGGATGCGTAATAACGCCTCGCACACGCGTTTCGAGGAGGGGGGCGGACAGCTTATCAGCCGCAGCAATAACTATACTCTGTTGCTTGGAGGAGACGTCGCACGCTGGAGCACTACGGGGCAGGACAGTATGCGACTGGGCCTGATGACAGGCTACAGCAGTAGCAACAGCAAGTCGCGGTCACAGGTTACCGGCTACACCTCACGGGGTAAAGTCAATGGCTATAGCGCTGGGCTCTACGCGACCTGGTTTGCCGACGAGGCCACACGCACCGGGGCCTGGTTAGATGGCTGGATGCTTTATAACTGGTTCGACAATGAAGTCTCCGGCCACGTAATGCGTACTGAAAAATACCATTCCCGCGGCGTTACCGCCTCGCTGGAAGCGGGTTATTCACTGCCGGTTGGTCGATCAGAAAACTTTAGCTACTGGCTGGAGCCTCGAGGGCAGGCCGTGTTGATGAACGTCAAAGCCGACGATGTGAAGGAAGAACAGGGTACCCGTGTCAGCAGTACTGGGGACGGGAATGTGATGACTCAACTGGGGATTCGCGCCTGGATGGAGGCCAGGCCTGAAAAAGGGATGTCGAACAAGGTTAAGCCGTACGTCGAAACCAACTGGATACATAATACCCGCGCGTTTGGCGTCAGGATGAACGGCGAACAGAATGCCATGATGGGGAGCGAAAATCTTCTTGAAGCGCGCCTGGGTGTTGAAGGTCAGATGAACGATCGGCTGTCCCTGTGGGTTGATGCCGGCCATCAGGTCGGACATAACAAGTACAGTGAAAGTCGGGGTTCACTGGGAATCAAATACCATTTTTAATGTGGTAGAGAAATTATCCCAACGGCATCATGGTTTCCATGGTGCCGTTTAATTTCATCAGGGCGTCTCGTGAGGTTAATGTAATAAAAAGTGTAGGTGCGCCTTCGCTTTTATATTTAAATTTATAACATCCAACACTTTTAATTTTACAGTTTCACAAAGGGTATTAACCTCTTGTTAAATAAATGCCGCTAACAATACCCCTTCCCAAATTATAACTTGATCCTGTTCTGAACGATTGATAGCATTTTTAGCTAACCAGAAGAATATCTCTCATTTTATGCATGCACCGCAATGATTTTAATGGATTTTTTATTTGTGGAGCCCAGGAGTTTCACTGTTGCCTGTCCCGTTTCTGACTCATTTTCATTTAAGGTGTAAGTATGACTATTCATTTAGTACAGGATTCAGCATTATCCCGAACGCGATGGACCCTGAAAGATACCGTCTGGATGCTGGGAATATACGGTGCCACGGTGGGCGCGGGGACGTTATTCCTGCCGGTGGAAATCGGTACGCGCGGACCTCTGGTGTTATTTATGCTTCTGGTGCTGGCGTTTCCGCTTTCTATGGTGCCGCACGTTCTTATCTGTCGTGTCTTTATGCGCGACCATACTACGGCGGATAAATCTTTGCCGATGTTTGGTACTTTTTTTGGTGCCAGAGGACAGCAGGCGATTCGGGCCTATTTCTGCCTGGCGCATTTTCCCGTCACCCTGGTGTATGCAATCTCACTTGTTAATGCCCTCGACAATCTGTTCACCGTCCATTTTCACTTCGCACAGGTGAATCGTGCCTTGCTGACGTTTATCGTGCTGACGTGCCTGTTCCTGGTGCTGAGCAAAGGCCGGGAAAAAGTGGTCAATATACTGAGCGCGCTCGCACTGCCATTCGCCCTGACCATCGTGGCTATTGCGGCCATTCAGATACCCGGCTGGCATCTCACAAACATCACGGATGCGCTTAAAGCCACAAATAATGCCCCGACTGGTGAAACGATAAAAAATCTTTGGCTCACTCTGCCCCTGATCACCTTTGCGTTTTGCTCGACGCCGATGATTTCGCCTCTGGCAGCCCACTACCGCGAGAAAGGTAATGGCGGCGAAGAAAAATCGGTCAGGGTAGTACGCCTGGCTTATGGGCTGATATTCTTCAGTATTATTTTCTTTGTATTGAGCTGCGTCTTAAGCACGCCGCAGGAAACTTTCGTCTCGGCGAAAGCGCAGAATCTCAACGTCTTATCGGTAATGGATGGGAACAGTGGATCAGGGATCGTTTTCTTTGTCGCGCCTTTAATTGCCGTTCTGGGTATGACCAAATCCTTCCTGGGTATTAGCCTCCCGGTAGCTGAAACGTTCACTGATTTGACTGCCAGCTTAACCGGAGCGGACAAGACAAAAAGTCAGCTTATCGCGTTTGTTCCCATGTTTGCCGTATCCTTTGCTGTCGTTTATGTTAACCCCGATGTAATAAATTTGATTGAAACCGTATGCGGTCCGCTTATCGCGATCTTCCTTTTCCTGATCCCTGCGTATCTGATTTACACGCGTGATGAACTGCATAATTTGCGGGGCATGGCGACGATAACGGTCATACTGGGCGGGCTGCTCACCGTTTCCGCACTTATCTATTCCATGTTCTGATTACGGGACCGTGCAGCGGTGGACGCTATCCCAGAGAGGAGGGTCGCGCTGCGGATGCTGTTTTACACAGTGGGTTATGACAGAATACGCGCATCAGTCACTGCAACGCGACGCGCATGAAAGCCATAACCCTTTACGATGTTGCCCGCCTGGCGGGCGTTTCCTATCAAACCGTCTCGCGGGTCATCAATGACGCGGCGCATGTGTCCGCCCGGACCCGGGAAAAAGTGCTGCAGGCGATGGCCGAGTTGCACTATGTTCCCAACCGCGGAGCCCAGCAGCTGGCCGGCAAACGTACCCGCACCCTGGGGCTGATCACTACCGATCTGGCCCTGCATGCCCCCTCGCAGATTGCCTCTGCGGTCAAGACCCGCGCAGGCGAGTGCGGAGCAAGCGTATTGATCTCGATGGTCGAACATCCTCAGCAGTGTCTGGCGGCGGTACAGGAGCTGCTCGCCCAGCGCGTGGAGGGGTTGCTGGTTAACGTGCCGCTGGAGGACGAGCAGGCCGAAAGCCTGCAGGCGCAGGCCGTTCCGGTACCAGTGCTGTTTCTTGATGTCTCGCCTGGCGCCCGGGTGCACAGCCTGGTGTTCGATGCCGAACAGGGGGCAACCCTCGGTGCGCAGCATCTGCTCGCGCTGGGGCATCAGCGGATCGCTCTGCTCGGCGGGCCGCAAAGTTCCGTTTCGGCGCGGGCCCGTCTTGCGGGCTGGCTGTCGACTCTGGAGGCGGCGGGCGTTGAACCCTTTGCCCTCGCTCAGGGCGACTGGAGTGCGGCCTCGGGTTACGAGAAAGGCCATCAGCTGCTGGCCGGGGCTACGCTTCCGCAGGCGATCCTGGTGGCGAACGATCAGATGGCGCTCGGCGTGATGCGCGCCTGCGCCGAAAAGGGCATTGCCGTGCCGGGCCAGCTCTCGGTGGTGGGGTTTGACGATACCACTGACAGCGCCTGGTTTACCCCGCCGCTGACCACCGTTCGTCAGGCGTTTCGCGAGGCAGGGCTGCGCAGCGTTGAGTGGCTGCTGGCGCAGCAGGGCAATACCGGGCAGGCTCCTGCGCAAACCCGTCTCCCTGTTACCCTGGTCGAGCGACATTCCACCGCCCGGGAAGGGCTCCCGCAGGGCAGTGACGATCTGGCCCAGCAGCTAAAATCTCTGGCTATACTGGCCGAACAGCTGGCGCGCCGTTAACGCTTTTGTGATCGCCATCGCTTCATCACGCTCTCCCGCTTTACCCTGTTATCCTGACAGGGCATTGTAATTGAAAATTGTGAGCGCTTCGCAAAGAGGTAATTATGTCCCATCCTGCTCCGCTGACTCTCAGCACTCTTATTACGCGTCGTGACTGGGAAAATCCCGGTGTCACCCAATGGAATCGCCTCCCTGCCCATGCGCCGCTCAGCGGCTGGCGTGACGAGCAGTCCGCGCGGGAGGAGGGAAGTTCCTCTTCCGTCCGCTCGCTAAACGGCGACTGGCAGTTCAGCTATTTTACTGCGCCCGAGCAGGTTCCCGATAGCTGGACGCAGGAGGACTGCGCGGATGCGGTGGTAATGCCCGTTCCCTCCAACTGGCAGATGCAGGGCTTTGATACCCCGATCTACACCAACGTCACCTATCCGATCCCGGTCAATCCGCCATTTGTTCCGGCCGAAAACCCCACCGGTTGTTACTCGCTCACATTCGATATGGATGAAAGCTGGCTGGAAAGCGGGCAGACGCGGCTGGTGTTTGAGGGCGTCAACTCGGCGTTTTATCTGTGGTGCAACGGGCAGTGGGTCGGCTACTCCCAGGACAGCCGTCTGCCCGCGGAGTTTGATGTTTCCTCGTTCCTGCGTCCGGGCAGCAACCGCCTGGCGGTGATGGTGCTTCGCTGGTGCGACGGCAGCTATCTGGAAGATCAGGACATGTGGCGGATGAGCGGCATCTTCCGCGACGTCACCCTGCTGCACAAAGCTGACACCCATATTGCCGATTATCATGTTGTCACTGAGCTAAACGCCGACTATGACCGGGCCCAGCTCCAGCTGGGGCTGACCCTCGGCGGAGCCGACTACGCGGACTGCGAGGTCAACGTCAATCTGTGGCGGGCAGGGGAGTGTATCGCCAGCGCCACCGGCACGCCGGGCTCGGCCATTGTCGACGAGCGCGGCCATTGGCAGGAGCGGGTCAATGTCTCCCTCAAGGTGGATCAACCCACCCTGTGGAGCGCGGAAATCCCCGCCCTCTACCGGTTAACCCTCGTGCTGCGCAACGGGCAGGGCCAGGTGCTGGACGTTGAAGCCTGCGACGTCGGTTTCCGCCGGGTGGAAATCAGCAACGGGCTGCTGAAGCTCAACGGCAAACCATTGCTGATCCGGGGGGTTAACCGCCATGAACATCACCCTGAGCACGGGCAGGTGATGGACGAAGCTACCATGCGCCGCGACATCGAGCTGATGAAGCAGCACAACTTCAACGCCGTGCGTTGCTCGCACTATCCTAACCACCCGCTCTGGTATCGCCTGTGCGATCGCTACGGGCTGTACGTGGTGGATGAGGCCAACATCGAAACCCACGGCATGGTGCCGATGAGCCGGCTGGCGGACGATCCCCGCTGGCTGCCGGCCATGAGCGAACGCGTTACCCGCATGGTGCAACGCGATCGCAATCACCCATCGATCATTATCTGGTCCCTGGGCAATGAGTCCGGCCACGGTGCTAACCATGATGCTCTATACCATTGGGTAAAGGCGACGGATCCCACCCGCCCGGTGCAGTATGAGGGCGGCGGAGCCAACACCGCGGCCACCGACATCGTCTGTCCGATGTATGCCCGCGTCGATCAGGATCAGCCCTTCCCGGCGGTACCGAAATGGTCCCTTAAAAAGTGGATCGGCATGCCGGATGAGACGCGTCCGCTGATCCTCTGCGAATACGCCCATGCGATGGGCAACAGTTTTGGCGGGTTCGCCAAATACTGGGAGGCCTTCCGCAAGCATCCTCGCCTGCAGGGCGGTTTCGTCTGGGACTGGGTGGACCAGGCCCTGACGAAGCATGACGAACAGGGCAACCCGTTCTGGGCCTACGGCGGCGATTTTGGCGATAAACCTAATGACCGCCAGTTCTGTCTGAACGGGCTGGTCTTCCCGGACCGCACCCCGCATCCGGCCCTGTATGAGGCCCAGCGCGCCCAGCAATTCTTCACTTTTACCCTGGTCAGCCGCTCGCCGCTGGTGGTGGAGGTGCAGAGTGATTATCTCTTCCGCGAGACCGACAACGAGCAGCTGCGCTGGTCGGTGGTGCGGGAGGGCGAGGTGCTGGCCTCTGAGGTGGTGGCACTCACTATCCCGGCGCAAGGTACGCAACGACTGGAGATCGCGCTTCCGCAGTGGGCGGCGGCACCGGGCGAGCTGTGGCTGAATGTTGAGGTATTCCAGCCCGCGGCCACACCGTGGTCGGAAGAAAATCATCTTTGCGCCTGGGATCAGTGGTCGCTTCCCGCCCCGTTAACGATCGTACCGCCGAAAGCTGAAGGGGTCGCACCTCAGTTCACCCGTGAAGATGACGCGCTGGTGGTGACCCATCAGCAGCAGCGCTGGCAGTTTGATTGCGCCAGCGGCGATCTGACTCAGTGGTGGCGGGAAGGGGAGGCGACGCTGCTCGCCCCGCTGACCGACAACTTTACCCGCGCCCCGCTGGATAATGATATCGGCGTCAGCGAAGCGACCCGCATCGATCCCAATGCCTGGGTGGAGCGCTGGAAGGCGGCGGGGATGTACAGCCTTAAACCACGTCTGCTGGAGTGCACTGGCGAGCAACTGGCGCAGGCGGTGACGATCGCTACTCTACACGCCTGGGAGCATGACAATCAGGTGCTGTTCCTGAGCCGCAAATGCTGGCGCATCGACAGCCATGGCGTGCTGCATGGCGATGTTGAGGTGCAGGTGGCGAGCGACATGCCGGAGCCCGCGCGTATCGGGCTGAGCTGTCAGCTGGCGCAGGCGCCGCAGAGCGTGATCTGGCACGGGCTTGGGCCATATGAGAACTACCCGGACCGCAAGCTTGCCGCCCGCCAGGGACGCTGGGAGCTGCCGCTGGCGGCACTACATACCCCTTATATTTTCCCGACCGAAAACGGCCTGCGCTGCAACACCCGCCAGCTGACGCTGGGGCGGCATCAGCTGGACGGCGGCTTCCACTTTGGGGTGAGTCGTTACAGCCAGACGCAGCTGCGCGAGACCTCCCATCACCATCTGTTACGGGAAGAGCCCGGCTGCTGGCTGAGCCTGGATGCGTTTCATATGGGCGTCGGGGGCGACGACTCCTGGAGCCCCAGCGTGTCGCCGGAGTTTATCCTGCAGGGGAAAAAGGTGCGTTACACCTTTAGCTGGCAACAGAACTAAACTTAATCGCTGATGCGGTCACACCATGTGGCCGCACATTCACTTCGGAGGTTTATCTGATGAAGTATGTCGATGGTTTTGTGGTTGCCGTTCCCGCGAATAATAAGGAGGCTTATCGCGAGCTGGCAGCGAAAGCCGCGCCGCTGTTCAAAGAGTTTGGCGCGCTTCGCATCGTAGAGTGTTGGGCCGATGACGTACCCGACGGCAAATTAACGGACTTCCGCCTGGCGGTGAAGGCGGAAGAGAACGAAGAAGTGGTCTTCAGCTGGATCGAATACCCTTCCAAAGCGGTTCGCGACGAGGCGAATCAGAAGATGATGAACGATCCCAGAATGAAAGAATTTGGCGAATCGATGCCGTTTGACGGTAAACGGATGATTTATGGCGGTTTCTCGCCGCTGTTGGACGAGTAAGCCTGGTGCCCGGCGGCACGCACCGCCGGGTACTATGCGTGTGATTCCGGGTCGAGATTATTTTCCGCCCATTGAATAAAGGCCTCTTTCGGCAGCGCTTTACTGTAAAACCAGCCCTGACCGTACTGCACCCCGTGGCGGCGCAACCATGTCAGTTGGCCTTCGGTTTCAATCCCTTCCGCCACCATCGCCAGATTGAGCGATCGGGCCATCTCAATGATATGCGGCGTCACGTTTTTGTACTCCAGCGCGTCCACGAATGACTTATCGATTTTCAGGGTGTCGACGTCCAGATCCTGCAGATAGCTGAGGCTGGAATATCCGGTGCCGAAATCGTCAATATAGACAGAGTGTCCTGCGCGCCGGAAGCCGGCAATGGCCGGGGCACTGACGGTGGGATCGGCAAATCCACGCTCGGTAAGCTCCAGCGCAATCTGCGAGGGCGGGATCTGCCACTGATTCAGAAGACGGCTCAGCAGCGGAGGCACCGTCCCCGAGATCAAATCCGCCGGGGCAAGGTTAATCGAAATATGCTGGTCCGGATGCTGGCGCAGCCACTCCCCCATCTCCTCAAACACTTTTTCGATAATCAGCGTGGTCAGCTGATTCATCAGGCCAGTCTGCTCAGCCAGGGAGACGAAAATATCGGGAGAGAGATAGCTGCCGTCCGGCTGAGGCCAGCGGGCGAGCGCTTCCGCCCCGGTCAGCTTGCCGCTGTTGAGTGTGACAATCGGCTGGAAATGAACCTGAAACTCTCTGGCACTGATGGCGTCCAGCAGGCGATGCCGGGGAGATTGCAGGCGGCGTAACACCCGCAGTACAAACCAGGCTGTCAGCAAACTGATCAACACGCCAAAAGGCAGCCAGAAATAGAGCTGATGGTGCCAGCTCTCTTTTAGCGGCTTCAGAGAAGCCCACGCCACGATTGCAAACCCCAGGTCCGGCACGTTGTGCACGTTATACATGGCGCCGTTATGTTGAAAATGGGTGCTGCTATCCCGCTGCATCTGGTTGAAGATCTGCATATCCAGACTGTTACTGCTGGCGAAAACGAGATTGCGGCGGATCCCCACCAGGGCGACGTCGATCGGCCAGGAGCCAAAGGGGATCACGTCGATCAGCGAGGCCGGGTCGATCATCACGATATAATGGCCGGTGCCCAGGGCGGCCATATAACGTTTGAGGTTCAGATCGTTATGCGAGGTCACCCAGGCCCGATAGCCATCAGGCGTGATCCGCAATGCCGGCGGAAAGGGGGGAGTGTGACTCTCCTGTTCCAGCGAAGAGCAGCGCGGCTTGAGATCGTCCACGTAGATCACCTCCTGGATATAGCGCCAGGAGAAAGAGGCGCGGCGCATTACCAGCGCATGTTCGCGACTACAGGGGATGCCTTTGAAGGACTGCATTTCGGTGAGAGCGGATTTGGCCTGGGTAATCACTCTGTCGGTACGGATCTGGACCCGCGCTGAGTAGTCGTTCAGATCCTCAACAAACTTATCTTCCGCATTACGGTGCGCCAGCCAGACGCTCAGGCAGACAGGAACAAGTACTGCAATAACCAGTACGCAGGTCACCACACTTATCAGGTGTCGGGTTGTCATGCTCCTGTTTCCTTATTATTACGCCGGGCGTGGGGCGCACAAGTCGATGACATTAAAACGGAAAGCCACGCTGAAGTGTAGAACTATTTTAGATGAGTTTACGGGCCGCTTATCCGCCGTGGGTTGTTTTTCCACCGCCACTCGGATATGCTAATTGTTATGTTATAACAATTCATTTCAGGAAGGGTAAATATGCAGGTTCTCAATTCATTGCGCAGCGCCAAAAAACGTCATGCGGATTGCCAGATCGTCAAACGTAAGGGACGGCTGTATGTGATATGCAAATCTAATCCGCGGTTCAAGGCGGTGCAGGGTCGTAAGAAGAAACGTTAGGCGAGAACAAGAGGCTTGCCGCTAACAGCGAGGCTGTCGGCGGCAGGTCAGAGTGGGCTTCAGGCAGCCGTGCGGGCCAGGGTGAAGACGTCGTAGAAAGAGAGCTCGCCTTTGGTGGCGATCATTTTTTGCAGCTTCTCTTTTTGCTGGGATTCAACCTGGGGTGAGTGCAGGATGCTGTCGATCAGCTGGTTGGGCACATAGCGCGTGTTGTACCACTCACCGTTGTAGCAGACGCGAAAATCGAGCACATCAATATCTTCGTAGCGGTAACGCGGATTAACGTCAAAGAAGAAGAAGGCGTTAAAGACGACGAACAATACCACCAGAAGCCAGACGGAACCGATCAGCGTGTCCGACTGCAGCATCACCACCAGCGTAGCCAGCCAGGCGGCGTACATAGCAACAAACAGGCCCGGATGTTTGCGAATAAAGCTGATGCTAAAGCGCGGTCTGTTGTCACGCTTTTCGCGAACATTGAGGTCATCAATGGTTTCGGTAAGCAGGCGTTGTATCTCGGTCATCTTCTGCCCTTTCTAAATCAACTCAAAACGGGGGGATCCGTGTATTTTAAGTGACCACAATGTTTGTGGAAAGTAACAGTTACGCTAAGAAAAAACATAACAGTTGCCAGAAAAGGGCGGGGCAGATGAGGCGGTCAAACTGTTCAGTACCACGCAGCGTTTCCGCTGGGTGTCACCCAATCAGCGTACAAATTTCCACACCGCGGTCGGGATCTTATCGTACAGCTTATTCATGGTGAGTTCAGCCAGGCGATGATCGGCTGCAGAATAGAATACCGCTAACTCATTATCAGAAAGCTCGTATTTATTTTTCTCAATCACACGTTCAAGGGTGTCAATTGACTGACAGCGTCGCAAACGCATCAAATAATCTGTTTTGGTTAATGGTTTATCAGACATAAATTCACCTAATTGTTTGTAATAATTTTAACCGGAGAAGCTAACGGGTTAGCCCTGCTTGCAGTGACAAAACAACGAAAAAGCCGATTGCCTGATTTACGCCATTTTTGCAAATCCTGCGCGTTAATGCCGTAGCTGCTGAATAACATAAAAGTGTCATCCAGGTATTCGTCAATTTGCTCAATCAACTTATTATCTTCGTTATACTTAATTTTATAATTAAGGGCGAAGGCTGCTATATGCTCAATCAACTCGTTTAACTGCAAATTAATGGCAGAAGTAGGGTCATTCACCCAGCCATGGTTGCTCTCATCGAGATTGGTCAGGCAGTCATGGTACAGGGATTCACAAAGGAATTTCAACTGTGCAATATCTTGCCTTTTGGGCGAGTATTCGTCCATAGCGCATCCCCTTTTTGAGTGATTTTTTACTCACCGAACATCGTTGTCGGGAAGGGTACAACTGACTTAGCGTCAACGACTACTGTATGCGTCTTAACGTTAACTATAATCTACTCTGATCAGGATTTCACCGCGCTATTACGAAAAATTACAATTACGCCACAGGTTAAAGGGTCTGGCGGTCACTATGTTATATATTGTTTTATCCGCAGGACGATCCTTTCTTATCACCCGCCTCGATTTTGCGCCCATTTCAAAAAAACAATCAGGCGTCATCACAAACAAAAAACACCAGGAATACTCTTAATAACTCAGAAGCAACGCATGAATTTAAGAATTTGTGTAAGAGGAATGGGTTAAATATGAGAAGTCGTTTAAAGCCGACATAAAATATATAAACCGCCCATAAGCTTATTTTATGATTTTCAATTGCCAAAAAAAAGGCCGCATTAGCGGCCTTTTTAACGGTTAACAACAGGTTCCGGTGGTCTTACACCGAATGTTTGTGTTCGATATCGTCGTTTTTACGGCTGAAACGACGACGTACCACCACAAAGAATACCGGAACAAAGAAGATAGCCAGTACGGTTGCGGTGACCATCCCGCCCATTACGCCAGTACCTACGGCGTTCTGAGAACCGGAGCCAGCACCCGTGCTGATGACCAGTGGCATAACGCCAAGGATAAAGGCCAGGGAGGTCATCAGAATCGGACGCAGACGCATACGGACCGCGTCCAGCGTGGCTTCAATAAGCCCTTTGCCCTCTTTATCCATCAGATCTTTGGCGAATTCCACGATAAGTATCGCGTTCTTCGCCGACAAGCCAATGGTTGTGAGCAGGCCCACCTGGAAGTAAACGTCATTACCCAGACCGCGGAACGTGGCCGCCAGCAGGGCGCCAATGACCCCCAGTGGCACAACCAGCATAACCGAGAACGGAATCGACCAGCTCTCATACAGCGCCGCCAGACACAGGAATACCACGATCAGGGAGATGGCATACAGGGCAGGGGCCTGATTGCCGGACAGACGTTCCTGATAGGACATCCCCGTCCAGTCATAACCGATGCCTGCTGGCAGTTTTTGCGCCAGCTCTTCCATCAGGTTCATGGCCTCACCGGTACTTCTACCCGGTCCAGCCTGACCAAGGATCTCCATGGATGGCAGACCGTTGTAACGTTCCAGACGCGGCGAGCCATACTCCCAGCGTGAGGTAGAGAAGGCGGCGAATGGCACCATTTGACCGTTACTGCCGCGAACGTACCAGTTGTTGATATCGCTCGGCAACATACGGTACTGCGCTTCAGACATCACATACACCTTCTTCACACGACCGCGGTCGATGAAGTCGTTGACGTAGCTACCGCCCCAGGCCGCGCCCAGCGTGGTATTGATGTCGCTGATAGAAACGCCCAGCGCCTGTGCTTTCTCCTGATCGATATCCACTTTGAACTGCGGGGTATCTTCCAGGCCGTTAGGACGCACGCCCACCAGCAGGTCGGGATGCTTGGCGACTTCACCAAACAGCTGGTTACGCGCCTGAGTCAGTTTTTCGTGGCCCAGACCGCCCTGATCGATAAGCTGGAAGTCAAAGCCGGTTGCCGTACCCAGCTCAACGATCGCTGGCAGGTTAAAGGCAAAGACCATCGCATCTTTAATCTGCGAGAAGGTACCCATCGCGCGGCCAGTAATGGCTTCAACCTTGTTCTCTTCGCCCGGACGGTCAGCCCAGTCTTTCAGAGAAACGAAGGCGATACCGGTGTTCTGGCCACGACCCGCAAAGCCGAAGCCGTTAACCGCAAACACCGATTCAACGTTGGCTTTCTCTTTGGTGAGGTAGTAATCGGTCACCTCATCCAGCACTTTCTGGGTACGTTCCTGGGATGCACCTGCTGGCAGCTGGGCCATGGTCAGGAATACGCCCTGGTCTTCGTCCGGCAGGAAGGAGCTTGGCAGACGAATGAACAGGTACGCCATACCGACCACGATGATGATATAGAGCAGCAGATAACGACCGGTGCTGCGCAGGATGTTGCCCACGCTGTCGGTGTAGTGGTGCGTGCTCTTATCAAACATGCGGTTAAACCAGCCGAAGAAGCCTTTTTTGCCTTCGCCGTGGTCGCCTTTGGCGACTGGTTTCAGCATGGTGGCGCACAGGGCCGGGGTCAGGATCAGAGCGACCAGTACCGACAGAGCCATCGCCGACACGATGGTGATGGAGAACTGACGATAAATCGCACCGGTTGAGCCACCGAAGAAGGCCATCGGAATAAATACCGCCGACAGTACCATCGCGATACCGACCAGCGCGCCCTGGATCTGACCCATCGATTTACGGGTGGCTTCCTTCGGCGGTAGTCCCTCTTCGGACATAACACGCTCGACGTTTTCCACTACCACGATGGCGTCATCCACCAGCAGGCCTATCGCCAGCACCATCCCGAACATCGTCAGGGTGTTTATCGAATAGCCAAAGATCGACAGTATCGCAAAGGTACCCAACAGGACGACCGGAACGGCGATGGTAGGGATCAGCGTCGCACGGAAGTTTTGCAGGAACAGATACATAACGATGAAGACCAGGATGATCGCTTCGACCAGGGTTTTCACTACTTCGTGAATCGAGATCTTAACGAACGGCGTGGTGTCATACGGGTAAACGATTTTCAGGCCTGACGGGAAGAAAGGTTCCATTTTCTTCAGTTCAGCACGGATCGCGGTAGCGGTATCCAGGGCGTTCGCGCCGGTCGCCAGTTTGATCCCCAGACCGGATGCCGGCTGGCCGTTAAACTTGGCGATAACGTCGTAGTTTTCACCGCCCAGCTCTACCTTCGCCACGTCACGCAGGCGAACCTGGGAACCGTCCGGGTTCACCTTCAGCAGAATTTTACTGAACTCATCAGCCGAGGTCAGACGGGTCTGCGCGATGATCGAGGCGTTGAGCTGCTGGCCTTTAACCGGTGGCGTACCGCCTAACTGACCGGCTGCCACCTGGGCGTTCTGCGCTTTAATCGCGGTGATCACGTCCACTGGCGTCAGCTGGAAGTTGTTCAGTTTGTTCGGGTCCATCCAGATACGCATCGCGTACTGGGAACCGAACAGCTGCACGTCACCCACGCCAGAAGTACGGCTGATGGCGTCCTTCATGTTGGCGCCTACGTAGTCGGAAATATCCTCCTGCGTCATGGTGCCGTTGGTGTTGATAACGCCGACAACCATCAGGAAGCTACTGGAGGATTTCTCCACGCTCACACCCTGCTGTTGAACTTCCTGCGGCAGTAACGGCATCGCCAGCTGCAGTTTGTTCTGCACCTGAACCTGCGCGATGTCCGCATCCGTACCGGATTCGAAGGTCAGCGTGATCTGCACCGTACCGGTGGAGTCACTGTTGGAGGACATGTACATCAGGTTATCGATACCGTTCATGTTCTGTTCGATAACCTGGGTTACGGTGTCCTGCACCGTTTTGGCATCAGCCCCTGGGTAGGTTGCGGCGATTGAAATTGCTGGCGGCGCAATAGTTGGATATTGCGCGACTGGCAGCTTCAGGATCGCAAGTCCCCCTGCTAGCATGATGATGATGGCGATCACCCACGCGAAAATGGGGCGATCGATAAAGAAATTAGGCATGTCTTAACGGCTCCTGTTTAAGTTAAGACTTAGGTTGTTCTGACTGGCCGCCTGCGGAGGCTTGTTGTTGATTGTCAGACGTGACCTCTTGCGCTTTAACCTGGGCGCCCGGGCGAACTTTTTGTAAACCGGTAATGATGACACGATCGCCATCTTTCAGACCGTCGGTGACCAGCCATTTGTCGCCAATCGCCTGGGTTGCCGTGATCTGACGGACTTCGACTTTGTCTTCAGCGCCAATGACCATTGCACTGGCATCGCCGCGCGGCGTACGGGTCACACCCTGCTGTGGAACCAGCAGTGCGGTTGGGTTAGTCCCTTCTTCCAGGCTTGCACGAACGAACATACCCGGTAACAGCGTATGATTCGGGTTCGGGAAGATGGCGCGCAGGGTGATAGAACCGGTGGTCTGATCGACCGTTACGTCAGAAAACTCGAGGCTGCCAGCCTGTGGGAACTTGATACCGTCGCTGGTGACCAGCTCTACTTTCGCTTTGCCGTTTTCCTGCTTCAGGGTGCCGTTTTCGAGCTCCTGTTTCAGACGCAGGAAATCATTGCTCGACTGGGTGACATCGACATAGATCGGGTCAAGCTGCTGCACGGTAGCCAGCGCGTTGGTCTGGCCACTCTGCACCAGAGCACCTTCGGTCACTGACGATTTACCAATGCGGCCGCTGATAGGCGAGGTCACTTTGGTATAGGCCAGGTTAATACGTGCAGTTTCAACCGCGGCTTTCGCAGCAGTAACCGCAGCGTTAGCCTGCTGGGCATCGGCTTGGGCGCTATCGAATTCCTGTTGGCTGATGTACTGGGTGCCAATCAGTTTCTGATAACGGCTGACGGTCAGCTGAGCAATTTTTGCCGCAGCCTGGGCTTTCGCCAGATCGCCTTTTGCACTTTCGTAGTTAGCCTGATAGGTAGCGGGATCAATCTGATACAGAGATTCACCGGCTTTAACATCGCCGCCTTCCGTAAAATTACGTTTCAGGATGATGCCACTCACCTGTGGACGCACTTCAGCAATGCGGTAAGCGCTGGTTCTGCCGGGTAGTTCTGTTTTTATCTGGAGAGGTTCGGATTTGAGCGTCACGACGCCAACTTCTGGCACCTGCTGAGCCCCTTGTTGAGCCTGTTTTTCGTCACATCCTGTAAGCGCTAAGCTGCCTGAGAGCATCAGAACGATCGCCAGAGGCGTTAACCCTCTGTTTTTGTTCATATGTAAACCTCGAGTTTCCGATTTCAAATTGATCAATGGATCACGCGTCCACAAACCCATTGCTGCGTTTATATTATCGTCGTGCTATGGTACATACATTCATAAATGTATGTAAATCTGACTCCTGTAAATTCACCTGGGTATGGCACGAAAAACCAAACAACAAGCACTTGCGACACGCCAGCACATCCTTGATGTTGCTTTGCGCTTGTTTTCGCAACAAGGGGTCTCTTCCACGTCGCTGGCACAGATTGCTCAGGCGGCTGGGGTAACCCGTGGAGCGATTTACTGGCATTTCAAAAATAAGTCAGATTTATTTGGTGAAATTTGGGAGCTTTCAGAATCCAATATTGGGGATCTCGAGACTGAGTATCGGGCAAAATTCCCTGACGATCCACTCTCAGTTTTAAGAGAGATTCTGGTCTATATCCTTGAGGCGACTGTTATTGAAGAGCGTCGTCGCCTGATGATGGAGATCATCTTCCACAAATGCGAGTTTGTCGGGGAGATGGCGGTGGTGCAACAGGCGCAGCGCAGTCTATGTCTGGAGAGTTACGATCGTATCGAACAGACCCTGATGCACTGTATTAAAGCCAGCATGTTACCGGCCAATCTATTAACCCGTCGCGCCGCTATTCTGATGCGCAGTTATATTTCCGGCATTATGGAAAACTGGCTTTTTGCCCCCCAGTCTTTTGATCTGCAACGTGAAGCCCGTGATTACGTGGCGATCCTGCTGGAGATGTACCAGTTCTGCCCAACCCTGCGCGGGCAGCCAGAGCCGCTCCCGGCCTGACCCCAGGAATTGTCCGGGAGCCACCTGTTGACGCTATATTGCGCCCGATTGCCGTGATATTCTTCACGCCGGTCTTCCTGGTCATTCATCACACGAATCACACATAACTATGTTGCACTACACACGCAAACAGCATCCCATTTTTGCCTTTATTCTGGTTTTCTTTCTCTCGTTGATGGCTTCACCGGCTGCGTTTGCGCGTGCCGATAATACCAGCGACATCCCCACGCGGGCAGATGTTCAGAGCCAGCTCGACGCCCTGAGCAAACAGAAAGAGCTTACGCCGCAGGACAAACTGGTCCAGCAGGATCTGACGGAAACCCTTGAGACGGTCGACAAGCTCGAACGGATCAAAGCCGAAACCACGCAGCTTCGCCAGAAAGTGGCTCAGGCGCCGGAAGCGATGCGCAAGGCGACCGAGAGCCTCAATGCGCTGGGCGATGTCGATAATGATGCGGAGACCCGCAAAACGCTGGCGACCTTATCCCTGCGTCAGCTGGAACTGCGCGTGGCGCAGCTGCTCGACGATTTACAAACCGCGCAAAGCGATCTGGCCACCTACAACAGCCAGCTGGTGTCCCTGCAAACCCAGCCGGAGCGCGTGCAGAATGCGATGTACACCGCGTCGCAACAGCTGCAGCAGATCCGCAATCGCCTGAACGGAACCTCCGCGGGCGAAGCGGCATTACGCCCGACCCAACAAACGCTACTCCTGGCCCAGCAGCAACTGCTCAATGCGCAGATCGAACAGCAGCGTAAGAGTCTGGAAGGTAACACCGTCCTGCAGGATACCCTGCAAAAGCAGCGCGACTATGTCACCGCCAACATCAACCGTCTGGAGCATCAACTCCAGCTGTTGCAGGAGGCGGTCAACAGCAAGCGCCTGACCCTGACGGAGAAAACCGCCCAGGAGGCCGTTAATCCGGACGAAACCGCGCGCATCCAGCAAAACCCGCTGGTGAAGCAGGAGCTGGATGCCAACCATCAGCTCAGCCAGCGTTTGATCACCGCGACCGAAAACGGCAACTCGCTGGTTCAGCAGAACATCAAAGTTAAAAACTGGCTGGATCGCGCCCTGCAGTCGGAACGCAACATCAAAGAGCAGATCGCCGTCCTGAAAGGCAGCCTGCTGCTGTCGCGTATCCTGTATCAGCAGCAGCAAACCTTGCCCTCCGCCGATGAGCTGGAGGACATGACCAACCGCATTGCGGATCTGCGTCTTGAACAGTTTGAGGTCAACCAGCAGCGCGACGCCCTGTTCCAGAGCGATGCCTTCGTTGCCAAAGTGGAAGAGGGGCACAGCAGCGACGTCAATGATGAAGTCCACGACGCGCTGTTGCAGGTGGTGGAAATGCGCCGCGAGCTGCTCGATCAGCTGAACAAGCAGCTGGGCAATCAGCTGATGATGGCCATTAACCTGCAGATCAACCAGCAGCAGCTGGTGAGCGTCTCCAAAAGTTTGCAGGAGATCCTTACCCAGCAGATCTTCTGGGTAAACAGCAACAAACCGATGGACTGGGACTGGATCAAATCCTTCCCGGGCATGCTGAAAGACCAGATTAAAGGGATGAACATCACCGTTAACTGGGAAAAAGCCGGTCCGGCGGTGGCCTTTGCCTTCCTGGCGGGTCTGCCGCTGTTGCTGATTGCCGGGTTAATCCGCTGGCGTCTCGGCTGGCTGAAAAAATACCAGGCGAAGCTGGCGAGTGAAGTGGGGCAGCTGCGTAATGACAGCCAGCTTCACACCCCGAAAGCCATTCTTATCGATCTGATCCGCGCCCTGCCGGTCTGTCTGTTAATTCTGGCGGCGGGACTGATCCTGCTCACCATGCAGCTCAATATCAGCGATCTGCTGTGGGCCTTCAGCAAAAAACTGGCGCTGTTCTGGCTGGTGTTTGGCCTGTGCTGGAAAGTGCTGGAAAAAGATGGCGTGGCGGTGAGTCATTTCAATATGCCTGCCCAGCTCACCAGCCACTGGCGACGCCAGATCGTGCGGGTGAGCCTGGCACTGTTGCCGCTGCATTTCTGGTCGGTGGTGGCCGAACTCTCCCCGCTGCATCTGATGGACGATGTGCTGGGGCAGTTCGTCATTCTGCTTAACCTGCTGCTGATCGCCGTCCTGATGTGGCCGATGTGCCGCGACAGCTGGCGGGATAAAGAGTCCCACGCCATCCGTCTGGCGACGGTCACCGTGCTGTCCATTATCCCGCTGGCGCTGATGGTGCTGACGGCGACCGGCTATTTCTATACCACTCTACGTCTGTCAGGCCGCTGGATTGAAACCGTCTATCTGGTGATCCTCTGGAACCTGCTCTACCAGACCGTCCTGCGCGGGCTGAGCGTTGCCGCCCGGCGTATCGCCTATCGCCGCGCCCTGGCGCGTCGGCAGAATATGGTGAAAGAGGGGGCCGAAGGCGCGGAGCCGCAGGAGGAGCCGACCATCGCTCTGGAGCAGGTGAACCAGCAGACGCTGCGTATCACCATGCTGGTGATGATCGCCCTGTTCGGCGTGATGTTCTGGGCTATCTGGTCGGATTTAATCACCGTCTTCGCCTATCTCGACAGCATCACCCTGTGGCACTACAACGGCACCGAAGCGGGGGCGGCAGTGGTGAAAAACGTCACCATGGGCAGCCTGCTGTTTGCGCTGGTCTCGTCGATGGTGGCCTGGGCTCTGATCCGCAACCTGCCGGGTCTGCTGGAGGTGCTGGTGCTCTCGCGCCTGAACATGCGCCAAGGGGCCTCCTACGCCATCACCACCATTCTGAACTATGTGATTCTGGTGGCGGGGGCGATGACCGTCTTCGGTTCGCTCGGGGTCTCGTGGGACAAACTGCAGTGGCTGGCGGCGGCGCTGTCGGTCGGTCTTGGTTTTGGTTTGCAGGAGATCTTCGGTAACTTCGTTTCAGGTCTGATTATCCTGTTCGAGCGTCCGGTGCGCATTGGCGATACCGTGACTATCGGCACCTTCTCGGGAACCGTCAGCAAGATCCGTATCCGTGCGACCACCATCACCGACTTCGATCGGAAAGAGGTGATCATCCCGAACAAAGCCTTCGTGACCGAGCGGTTGATCAACTGGTCGCTCTCCGACACCATCACCCGCGTGGTGATCCGTCTCGGCGTGGCCTACGGTTCGGATCTGGATAAAGTGAAAAAAATCCTGCTGCAGGCAGCGATGGAACATCCGAAAGTGATGCACGATCCGGAACCGGCGGTGTTCTTCACCACCTTTGGCCCGAGCACGCTGGATCACGAGCTGCGTCTCTACGTGCGTGAACTGCGCGACCGCAGCTACACCGTGGATGAGCTGAACCGCACCATTGAACGCTTGTGCCGCGAGAACGACATCAACATCGCGTTCAACCAGCTTGAAGTGCATCTGCGCAATGAGAAGGGCGACGAGCATACGGAAGTGAAACGTGAAGTGAAGGGTGACGATCCGACGCCAGCGTGACATGACCTTTCACCCTCTCCCCTCAGGGGAGAGGGCCGGGGTGAGGGGATATTTTCCCCTCAAAATCCCGCCTCACAATCTCCAGCGCCTTCAGCACCGTCTCGGCGGGAATATCATGATTCTCCAGCAGCATAATCAGATCCACGGCCAGCTTCACTTCATCGGGGGCGTTTTCCAGTGACACACACTACTCCTGTTAACGGGTCAGACGCGCAATCACGCGCTCAATATCATCCAGTGCCTTACGACAGCGTTCAAGCCGCCCCTCCAGCGCGGTAATTTCGCGCATCAGCATCTGCTGCTCTTCCAGCGTTTCGGCCTGCTTCAGCCGGGCCTCACGTTCAGACTTCATCTCACACAGCCGCCGCTCAAACTCCTGATGCTCAAGGCGCTTGCGCTGCCATTTAGTTGCCCCGGCAGAAGGGCTGTCCCAGACCCGTAAAGGCCAGGCGGCGATCTCCCGGTGCAGGGCGGCGATCTGCTCCGCCAGATGGGTGGCCAGCCAGGTCACCTGCTCCGTTTGTGCCTTCTCCACCGCACGACCCAGCTCATCCAGATTGTGCTGGGCTTCATCCAGGTAATCTTTAATCAGCGTGCTGCGGGTGCGGAACAGCTGCCGGTCAAAACGCGGCTTCAGGGTAGCGTGCTGCATCAGAGGCGCGGCCTGGTTTCGCAGGGCCGTCAGCTGATTTTGCAGCGTCTGTAAAAGCAAGGCTGTTTTCAATCCGCTCTCCAGTGGTACAGTAGCCGTTCAGTTTGATAACGATTCGCATTATGCAGCGTACTATTTTACTCATCATTGGCTGGCTTGCGGTAGTGCTCGGCACGTTGGGTGTCGTTTTGCCCCTTCTGCCAACCACGCCCTTTATATTGCTGGCGGCCTGGTGCTTCGCCCGCTCCTCGCCGCGTTTTCACCACTGGCTCCTCTATCGCTCGTGGTTTGGCGGCTATCTGCGCCACTGGCAACAGCACCGCGCCATGCCGCCCGGCGCGAAGCCGCGGGCTATTGCCGTTATCCTTATTACCTTCGCCATCTCATTATGGCTGGTAAAGATCATGTGGGTGCGGATCCTGCTGCTGGCGATCCTCTCATGCCTGCTGATTTTCATGTGGCGGATCCCTGTGGTTGATGAAAAGCAACAAAAGCAATAATCCTCGGGTTGGCTGTTGCAATTCTTGTGCGCAGCCAGTAAATTCGACCGTTTTCGAGCACGGGCAGGCTTGGTTAAAGGTTAAACAATTGTTACCTTGACCGACCCACTATCCGCTCCGTGAGTAACACCGTTTTCATCAGGCATCCATTTATGACCGCAACTGCGCAGCAGCTTGAATACCTTAAAAACAGCATCAAAAGCATCCAGGACTACCCAAAACCTGGCATCCTTTTCCGTGATGTCACCAGCTTGCTGGAAGACCCGAAAGCGTACGCCCTCAGCATTGAACTGCTGGTAGAGCGTTACAAAAACGCCGGGATCACCAAAGTTGTCGGCACCGAAGCCCGCGGCTTCCTGTTTGGCGCCCCGGTTGCGCTGGCGATGGGCGTCGGCTTTGTGCCGGTGCGTAAGCCACGCAAACTGCCACGCGAAACCATCGCCGAGAGCTACGAGCTGGAGTACGGCACCGATCAGCTCGAGATCCACATCGATGCGATCAAGCCAGGCGATAAAGTGCTGGTGGTTGACGATCTGCTGGCAACCGGTGGCACCATTGAGGCGACCGTGAAGCTGATCCGTCGTCTGGGTGGCGAAGTGACCGATGCGGCCTTCATCATCAATCTGTTCGATCTGGGTGGCGAACAGCGCCTGGAAAAACAGGGCATCACCAGCTACTGCCTCGTGCCATTCCCGGGACATTAATCCTCCCGCCCGCAACCTCGCCCAACGGGTGAGGTTGTGTTAGCATTACCCCCCTGAATATCCACCTTCCAGCGTTGCAGAGCCTGCCCATGAGTTATCAGGTGTTAGCCCGTAAATGGCGACCCCAAACCTTTGCTGACGTTGTCGGCCAGGAACATGTGCTGACCGCCCTGGCGAACGGCTTATCGCTAGGACGTATCCATCACGCCTATCTTTTTTCCGGCACCCGCGGCGTCGGTAAAACCTCTATCGCCCGTTTACTGGCGAAAGGCCTCAACTGCGAAAGCGGGATCACCGCCACGCCGTGCGGTGTCTGCGATAACTGCCGTGAAATCGAGCAGGGGCGCTTTGTCGATCTGATTGAGATCGATGCCGCCTCACGCACCAAAGTCGAAGATACCCGCGATCTGCTGGACAACGTCCAGTACGCGCCGGCGCGCGGCCGCTTCAAGGTCTATCTGATCGATGAAGTGCACATGCTGTCGCGCCACAGCTTTAACGCCCTGCTGAAAACGCTGGAAGAGCCGCCTGCACACGTCAAGTTCCTGCTGGCGACCACCGATCCGCAGAAGCTGCCGGTGACTATCTTGTCCCGCTGCCTGCAGTTCCATCTGAAGGCGCTGGATGTCGGGCAGATCCGCGATCAGCTTGAACATATTCTGAATGAAGAGCAGGTCACGCATGAACCGCGTGCCCTGCAGCTGTTGGCGCGTGCCGCCGACGGCAGTCTGCGCGATGCGCTCAGCCTTACCGATCAGGCGATTGCCAGCGGCGACGGCCAGCTGACCACCCTGGCGGTCAGCACCATGCTCGGCACCCTGGATGACGATCAGGCCCTGTCGCTGATTGAGGCGGTGGTCGAGGCCAACGGCGAGCGGGTGATGGAGTTAGTCAACGCCTCGGCGGCGCGCGGCATCGAGTGGGAAGCCCTGCTGGTTGAGATGCTCAGCCTGCTGCACCGCATCGCGATGGTACAGCTCTCCCCGGCGGCGCTGGGTCCGGACATGGCCGCGATTGAGCAGCGCATGCGTGAGCTGGCGCGAACCATTCCGCCAACCGACGTGCAGCTCTACTATCAAACCCTGTTAATTGGCCGTAAAGAGCTGCCGTTCGCCCCTGACCGCCGTATGGGGGTTGAAATGACCCTGCTGCGCGCGCTGGCGTTCCATCCGCGCATGCCGCTGCCGGAACCCGAGGTGCAGCAGCCGTCGTTTGCCCCGGTCGCCCCCACTGCAGTGCTGACGCCGCCGCAGGTGCCCGTGCAGCAGAGTGCGCCTCCGCCGCCGCGCCATGATGCGCCGCTGTCGGATGCCACCAGTTCGGTGCTCGCCGCCCGCAGTCAGTTGCAACGCGCGCAGGGAGCAACCAAGCCAAAAAAGAGTGAACCGGCAGCGCCTGCAAGAGCGCGGCCGGTAAATAACGCCGCGCTTGAACGTCTGGCTTCGGTCACGGATCGGGTGCAGACGCGTTCTGCCTCGGCCACGCCTGAGCCACAGGCTCCGGCAAAGAAAGAAGCGTATCGCTGGAAAGCCACCACCATCACCGAAGAGGTGAAGGTAGAAGTCGCCACGCCGAAGGCGCTGAAAAAGGCGCTGGAGCACGAGAAGACGCCGGAACTGGCCGCTAAGCTTGCCGGAGAGTCGCTGGAGCGTGATGCCTGGGCGGCAGAGGTCAGTCAGCTGAAACTGCCCAAGCTGGTGGAGCAGGTTGCCCTGAACGCCTGGCGTGAACAGGACGGCAACCGGATCTGCCTGCATCTGCGTCCGGGCCAGCGTCACCTGAACTCGGCGAGCGCACAACAGGTGCTGACGGAGGCGCTCTCCACATTACAGGGCGCACCGGTTGAATTGACTATCATTGAAGATGATAATCCGGCGGTGCGAACGCCGCTGGAGTGGCGTCAGGCCATCTATGAAGAGAAACTCGCGCAGGCGCGTGAGTCGATTATCGCGGATAATAACATTCAGACCCTGCAGCGTTACTTTGATGCAGAACTGGATGAAGAGAGTATTCGACCCATTTGATCGTGAGTCTGACTTACGGTTGTTATCTTTAACGTGAAAGAAGAGAGAAGCCTATGTTTGGTGGTAAAGGCGGTCTGGGTGGTCTGATGAAGCAGGCCCAGCAGATGCAGGAAAAAATGCAGAAGATGCAGGAAGAGATCGCGCAGATGGAAGTCACTGGCGAATCTGGTGCCGGTCTGGTCAAAGTGACCATCAACGGTGCGCATAACTGCCGTCGCGTGGAGATCGACCCAAGCCTGCTCGAAGACGACAAAGACATGCTGGAAGATCTGGTCGCTGCTGCATTTAACGATGCTGCGCGCCGTATCGACGAAACCCAGAAAGAAAAAATGGCCTCTGTATCCTCCGGAATGCAGCTGCCACCGGGCTTTAAGATGCCGTTCTGATGCAAACCAGTCCGCTGCTCACGCAGTTAATGGAAGCGCTACGCTGCCTGCCGGGCGTAGGCCCGAAGTCAGCGCAGCGCATGGCGTTTACCCTGCTGCAGCGCGATCGCAGCGGCGGGATGCGTCTGGCGCAGGCTCTGACCCGCGCCATGTCAGAAATCGGTCACTGTGCGGACTGCCGCACCTTTACCGAACAGGATGTATGTAACATCTGCACCAATCCGCGTCGTCAGGAAAATGGCCAGATCTGCGTGGTGGAGAGTCCTGCGGACATCTACGCCATCGAACAGACCGGGCAATTTTCTGGCCGCTACTTTGTGCTGATGGGCCACCTGTCACCGCTGGACGGTATCGGGCCGGATGATATCGGTCTGGATCGGCTGGAACAGCGTCTGAAATCGGAAACGATCAGCGAGGTGATCCTCGCCACCAACCCAACGGTGGAAGGGGAGGCGACGGCCAACTATATCGCCGAGCTGTGCGCCGAATCCGGCGTTGAAGCCAGCCGCATCGCCCACGGTGTTCCGGTGGGTGGCGAGCTGGAGATGGTGGACGGCACCACGCTGTCACACTCTCTGGCCGGACGTCACAAGATTATTTTCTGACCAAACGGAGGCTGCATGCGTGGCCTCCGCTTGAAAACCTTTCCGCGTATCCCCATCTCTCCCTCAACGCTTTTAAACCCCATTAAATGGCATTGTTGAGGTCGACTTAGTATGAAAGGACAAGAAACCCGCGGTTTCCAGTCAGAAGTAAAACAGCTTCTGCACCTGATGATCCATTCTCTTTATTCCAATAAAGAAATCTTCCTGCGTGAGCTTATCTCTAACGCCTCTGATGCGGCAGACAAGCTGCGTTTCCGTGCGCTGTCGAAGCCAGAGCTGTACGAAGGTGACGGCGAGCTGCGCGTGCGCGTCTCCTTTGATAAAGAGAACCGCACCCTGACCATCGCCGATAACGGCATCGGTATGACCCGCGATGAAGCCATTGATCATCTGGGCACCATCGCCAAATCCGGCACCAAAGCCTTCCTGCAGTCGATGGGTTCCGATCAGGCGAAAGACAGCCAGCTGATTGGCCAGTTCGGTGTGGGCTTCTACTCGGCGTTCATCGTGGCGGATAAAGTCACCGTGCGCACCCGTGCGGCAGGTGAAAGCGCCGAAAGCGGCGTGTTCTGGGAATCCCACGGCGAAGGCGAATATACCGTGGCCGACATCACCAAAGCCGATCGCGGGACCGAGATCACCCTGCACCTGCGCGAAGGGGAAGACGACTTCCTTAACGACTGGCGCGTGCGCTCCATCATCAGCAAATATTCTGACCATATCGCCCTGCCGGTCGAGATCGAAAAACAGGAAGAGCAGGACGGCGAAACCGTCATTTCCTGGGAGAAGATCAACAAGGCGCAGGCGCTGTGGACGCGCAACAAGTCTGAGATCAAAGACGAAGAGTACACCGAGTTCTACAAGCACATCGCCCACGACTTTACCGATCCGCTGACCTGGAGCCACAACCGCGTGGAAGGGAAGCAGGAGTACACCAGCCTGCTGTACATCCCGGCGCAGGCCCCGTGGGATATGTGGAACCGCGATCACAAGCACGGCCTGAAGCTGTACGTGCAGCGCGTGTTCATCATGGACGAAGCCGAGCAGTTCATGCCGAACTACCTGCGCTTTGTGCGTGGCCTGATAGATTCTAACGATCTGCCGCTGAACGTCTCCCGTGAGATCCTGCAGGACAGCACCGTCACCCGCAACCTGCGCACCGCGCTGAGCAAACGCGCCCTGCAGATGCTGGACAAGCTGGCGAAAGACGACGCGGAAAAATACCAGACCTTCTGGAAACAGTTCGGTCTGGTGCTGAAAGAGGGCCCGGCGGAAGATTCGTCCAACGTTGAAGCCATTGCCAAACTCCTGCGCTTTGCCTCCACGCACACCGACTCCTCCGAGCAGACCGTGTCGCTGGAAGAGTACATCTCCCGCATGAAGGAAGGGCAGGAGAAGATCTATTACATCACCGCCGACAGCTATGCCGCGGCGAAGAGCAGCCCGCACCTGGAGCTGCTGCGTAAGAAAGGCATCGAAGTGCTGCTGCTTTCCGATCGCATCGATGAGTGGATGATGAACTACCTGACCGAGTTCAGCGGCAAAAGCTTCCAGTCCGTTGCTAAAGCCGATGAGTCCATCGACAAGCTGGCGGATGAAGTGGACGAAACCGCGAAAGAGGCGGAAAAAGCGCTGGAGCCGTTTGTTGAGCGTGTGAAAACCCATCTGGGCGATCGCGTGAAAGAGGTGCGTTTCACTCACCGTCTGACCGATACCCCGGCCATCGTTACTACCGAAGCCGACGAAATGAGCACCCAGATGGCGAAGCTGTTTGCCGCTGCGGGCCAGAGCGTACCGGAAGTGAAGTACATCTTTGAACTGAACCCGGATCACGCCCTGGTGAAACGCGCGGCCGAGACTCAGGACGAAGCACGGTTCACCGAGTGGGTTGAACTGCTGCTGGATCAATCCCTGCTGGCCGAGCGCGGCACGCTGGAAGATCCAAACCAGTTCATCAAGCGCGTGAATGCGTTGCTGCTGGCATAATAAAACAACCCCTCACCCTAACCCTCTCCCCAAAGGGGAGAGGGAACTCGAACACCCTCTCCCCTTTGGGGAGAGGGCCGGGGTGAGGGGAGCCGTTACCGCACCCTCTACGATATTCTACGCATTAACCGTTTCAGCCTTCCCGCCTTCCTTGAGCCATACCCGTTCTGATGGTATTGTTTAGCGCTTTTGAAAAATTGAACCAACTTTTGAGGGGATTTTCGCAATGCGTATTATTCTGCTTGGCGCTCCGGGCGCGGGTAAAGGAACTCAGGCTCAGTTCATCATGGAGAAATACGGTATTCCGCAAATCTCTACCGGTGACATGCTGCGTGCCGCTGTTAAATCTGGCTCCGAGCTGGGCAAACAGGCGAAAGACATTATGGACGCCGGCAAACTGGTGACCGATGAGCTGGTGATCGCTCTGGTTAAAGAACGCATTACTCAGGAAGATTGCCGCAACGGTTTCCTGCTGGACGGCTTCCCACGTACCATTCCTCAGGCTGATGCCATGAAAGAAGCGGGCATCAACGTGGACTACGTGCTGGAGTTCGACGTACCGGACGAACTGATCGTTGACCGTATCATCGGTCGTCGCGTACACGCCGCGTCTGGCCGCGTTTACCACGTTAAGTTCAATCCGCCGCAGGTGGAAGGCAAAGACGACGTGACCGGCGAAGAGCTGACCACCCGTAAAGACGATCAGGAAGAGACCGTGCGTAAGCGCCTGGTGGAATACCATCAGATGACCGCGCCGCTGATCGGCTACTACTCTCAAGAAGCGCAGGCGGGTAACACCAAATACGCCAAAGTCGACGGCACTAAGCCTGTCGCTGAAGTCCGTGCAGAGCTGGAAAACATTCTCGGCTAATCGCACCTCTCTCACCCGGGCTCCCGGGTGAGAAATATTCTCATTTCTCCTATCGCAGCAATGGGTTCCGTTTACGCACTTTTCAGATACACTTATCAGCCTGTTAAAAGGTTATGAGGCGTGAATGAGTCAGGCGAAAACCGGCATCCTGCTTGCCAATCTAGGTACCCCCGAAGCCCCAACCCCCGCAGCGGTCAGCCGTTATCTGCGTCAGTTTCTGAGCGATACGCGCGTTGTGGATACCCCACGCCTGCTGTGGTGGCCATTGCTGCGCGGCGTGATCCTGCCGATCCGTTCCCCGCGCGTGGCAAAACTCTATCAGTCCGTCTGGATGGAAGAGGGCTCGCCGCTGATGGTCTACAGCCGTCGTCAGGAAAAAGCCCTCGCCGCCCGTCTGCCGGATACGCCCGTTGTGCTCGGTATGAGCTACGGTAAACCGTCCCTGGAAAGCGCTGTTGATAAACTGCTGGCGCAGGGCGTGGACCATATCGTGGTGCTGGCGCTCTATCCGCAATACTCCTGCTCTACCGTGGCCGCCGTCTGGGACGAGCTGGCACGTATTCTGGCGACCCGCCGCCGTATTCCTTCCGTGACCTTTATTCGCGACTACGCGGATAACGACATGTATATCAACGCCCTTGCCAGCAGCGCCCGCGCCTCCTTTGCAAAACACGGCGAGCCGGATCTGCTGTTGCTCTCCTATCACGGTATTCCGCAGCGATTTGCCGACGAAGGGGATGATTACCCGCAGCGCTGCCGCGATACCACCCGTGAGCTGGTCTCCGCCCTTGGCCTGCCGCCGGAGAAGGTGATGATGACCTTCCAGTCGCGCTTTGGTCGCGAGCCGTGGTTGACTCCTTATACCGACGAGACCCTCAAAATGCTGGGTGAGAAGGGAGTGAAACATATTCAGGTGATGTCGCCGGGCTTTGCGGCAGACTGTCTGGAGACGCTGGAGGAGATCGCGGTGCAAAACCGGGAGTTCTTCCTCGAAGCGGGCGGGGAAAAGTATGAGTACATTCCGGCGCTGAACGACGACCCTGAACACATCGAGATGATGGTCTCCCTGGTGACCAACAGCCGCTAATCGCACTCCGGGCCGGGTTTATGCTACCATTTCCGGCCCAACCGTCACTCGTAGCGCTGAACATGAAATTTCCCGGTAAACGCAAATCCAAACACTACTTTCCCGTTAACGCCCGCGATCCGCTCCTGCAGCAAATTCAGCCGGAAAATGAGACCAACGCCGCCTGGGTGGTGGGTATCGATCAGACGCTGGTGGACATCGAAGCCAAAGTGGACGATGCGTTTGTCGCGCGTTACGGCCTGAGCGCCGGGCACTCTCTGGTGATCGAAGATGATGTGGCGGAAGCGCTGTATCAGGAGCTGGTGCGGAATAACCTGATCACCCATCAGTTTGCCGGGGGCACTATCGGCAACACCATGCACAACTACTCGGTGCTGGCCGATGACCGCTCCGTGCTGCTGGGCGTGATGTGCAGCAACATCGAAATTGGCAGCTACGCCTACCGCTATCTGTGCAACACCTCCAGCCGTACCGATCTGAACTACCTCCAGGGCGTGGACGGGGCGATTGGCCGCTGCTTTACGCTGATCGGCGAATCCGGGGAGCGCACCTTTGCCATCAGCCCGGGCCATATGAACAAGTTGCGGGCTGAGAGCATCCCGGAAGAGGTGATTGCCGGGGCATCAGCGCTGGTGTTGACCTCCTATCTGGTGCGCTGCAAGCCGGGTGAGCCAATGCCGGAAGCGACCATGAAGGCGGTGGAGTACGCGAAGAAGTACAACGTGCCGGTGGTCCTGACGCTGGGCACCAAATTCGTAATCGCCGATAACCCTGAGTGGTGGCAGGCGTTCCTGAAAGAGCATGTCTCTATTCTGGCGATGAATGAAGAAGAGGCCGAAGCCCTGACCGGCGAAAGCGATCCGCTCCTGGCGTCTGACAAGGCGCTGGACTGGGTCGATCTGGTGCTCTGCACCGCCGGGCCGGTTGGCTTGTATATGGCCGGCTTCACTGAAGAAGAGGCGAAGCGCAAAACCCAGCACCCGCTGCTGCCGGGAGCCATTGCCGAGTTCAACCAGTTTGAATTCAGCCGCGCCATGCGCCACAAAGATTGCGTCAACCCGCTGCGCATCTTCTCCCACATCGCCCCGTACATGGGCGGGCCAGAGAAGATCATGAATACCAACGGGGCAGGCGACGGCGCCCTGGCGGCGCTGCTGCACGACATCACCGCGAACGCCTTCCACCGCACCAACGTGCCGAACTCCAGCAAGCACAAGTTCTCCTGGCTGACCTATTCCTCGCTGGCGCAGGTGTGTAAGTACGCGAACCGCGTGAGTTATCAGGTGCTGAACCAGCACTCACCGCGTCTGACGCGCGGCCTGCCGGAAAGAGAAGATAGTCTGGAAGAGTCGTACTGGGACAGGTAAAAGAAGACCCCTCACCCTAACCCTCTCCCCATAGGGGAGAGGGAACGCGAACACCCTCTCCCCTATGGGGAGAGGGCCGGGGTGAGGGGCTCAGGCCGCACGAACTACCCCGTCACCACCGCTTCAACCGGCGGTTTCTCCAGCAGCGACAGCATGGTATTGGCAATCTCACGCTCGCCCATCACCACCTGATTTGCGCCGCGCTCCATAATGTATTCCACTTCGTCGTCATAATGCGCCCGGGCGATAATCTCCAGGTGCGGGTATTTTTCGCGGGCGGAGACCACAATCTCACCGGCTTCGTAACCGTTAGGGATAGTCAGCAGCAGCCAGCGCGCGCAGTCCAGGTGCGCCAGATTCATGATCTCTTCGTTCGCCGCATTGCCCAGTACCGCACGAATACCGCGCTCGCGCAGCTCGTCCACTCGGGTGCGGGAGGTTTCAATCACCACCAGCGGAATTCCCTGCGCCATCAGCTTCTCACCTAACAGACTACCGACGCGGCCAAAGCCGACCAGCAGGGCATGGTTGCAGATATCCACCGGGATCTGCTTCTCTTCTTCCGTCGCCTCTTCCAGCGTCTGCTCTTCGAGGGTTTCGGTTTTCTCGAGGTATTTTTCCAGCAGCGCGAACAGCACCGGGTTGAGCATAATCGAGAGGATCGCCCCCGCCAGCACCAGGTTTTGTCCGGCCTGCGGCAGCAGATCCAGCGCCATGCCCAGTCCGGCCAGGATAAAGGCAAACTCACCAATCTGCGCCAGGCTGGCGGCGATGGTCAGCGCGGTACGCGGCGAGTGGCCGAACAGACGCACCAGGAAGAACGCGGCAACCGACTTACCAAAGATGATGATCGCCAGGGTGCCCAGCACCGCCAGCGGCTGGTCAACCAGCACCCGCGGGTCGAACAACATCCCCACGGAGACGAAGAACAGCACCGCAAAGGCATCGCGCAGGGGCAGGGTATCGTGGGCGGCACGGTGGCTCAGTTCCGATTCGTTCAGCACCATCCCGGCGAAGAAGGCACCCAGGGCGAAGGAGACATCAAACAGCTCGACGGCGCCAAAGGCGATACCCAGCGCCAGAGCCAGTACCGCAAGGGTAAACAGCTCGCGGGAGCCGGTAGCGGCGCTGCGGGAGAGGATCCACGGCACCAGGCGGCGGCCTACCAGCATCATAATGGCGATAAAGGCCACCACCTTACCGATGGTGATACTCATATCCAGCGCCAGGGTGGCAAAGCCGACGTTGTCTTTTTCAAGCATTCCGGCGACCGCAGGCAGCAGCACCAGGGTTAAGACCATCACCAGATCTTCAACAATCAGCCAGCCAATGGCGATCTGCCCTCGCTGGCTGTCAATCAGCTGTCTCTCTTCAAGCGCGCGCAGCAGCACCACGGTACTGGCGGTGGAGAGACAGAGACCAAACACAATGCCGGTCATCAGCGGCCAGCCCAGCATCGCTGAAAGCGCCATACCCAGCAACGTCGCCACGGCTATCTGGGCGATCGCACCGGGAATGGCGATCGACTTTACCGCCATCAAATCCTTCAGGGAGAAATGCAAACCAACACCGAACATCAGCAGGATCACGCCAAGCTCCGCCAGCTCCGGGGCAAGTTTAGTATCAGCAACAAAACCTGGGGTAAAAGGACCGGCTAACACGCCAGCTAATAAATAGCCCACCAGAGGCGAAATGCGAAGTTTGTTGGCAAGCATGCCGAGTATAAATGCGAGTACAAGTCCACCAACAATGGTGGTGATAAGCGGTGTGGCATGATGCATTCCGTCTCCTTTCGTTGCTGAGTTAATCCATTTTTGGTTCAAAACCAAAAAGCCGAGTAATAGTTTATGACAAATTTAATGATTATGTTTATGAATAATTATTGAAATTTGAGTAAAACAGCAATAAGGGTTAAACGGAAGCAGAACAGGACGATTTTTGCGAGGCTGTGCTAAGAAAGGCTTATGGCAGTAGGGGAGGTTGCGGCCAAACCTGGAGTTTGACCGCGGATAAATCAGGCTTTATGCCGGTTATCAGGCAGGAATATGGTCAACATCCCGAGAAGTGGCAGGAAAGCACAGATTTTGTAGACCAAAAAGATGCTGGTATGGTCTGCAATCAGCCCTAATACCGCCGCGCCAAGGCCACCCATCCCAAAGGCAAATCCAAAAAACAGCCCGGAAACCATGCCGATACGCCCCGGTAACAGCTCCTGGGCATACACCAGAATGGCAGAAAAGGCAGACGCGAGGATAAAACCAATGATCACGGTTAAAACCCCCGTCCACCACAGGGTTGCATAGGGCAAAATAAGGGTGAAAGGCGCTACGCCGAGGATAGAGCCCCAAATCACATATTTACGCCCAATTTTGTCCCCCAGCGGCCCGCCAATAAACGTCCCCGCGGCCACTGCAAACAGGAAGGCGAAGAGGTGAAACTGGGCGTTTTGCACCGATAATCCGAATTTTTCCATCAAATAAAAGGTGTAATAGCTGCTGATGCTCGCCATGTAGAAGTATTTGGAGAAAATCAGCATCAGCAGGATGCTGACCGCCAGAATCACCTTGTTGCGCGGGAGGGGATTAATTACCGGCGCTTGTGGTTTGCCTTTATTGACCCGGTGCTGGGCAGCATACCAGCGGCTGATCTGGGCCAGCACCACGATAGCTAACAGCGCGGCCAGCACGAACCAGGCCACGTTACCTTTACCGTACGGGGCGATAATCACCGCCGCCAGCAGCGGGCCGAGGGAGCTGCCGAAGTTACCGCCCACCTGGAACAGCGACTGCGCCAGCCCGTGACGGCCACCGGAGGCCATGCGTGCCACGCGGGACGACTCGGGGTGGAAGACCGACGAGCCGGTACCCACCAGCGCGGCGGCCACTAACACGCCCTCAAAGCTGCCCGCCATCGCCAGCAGGATCAGGCCGCTCAGGGTAAAGCACATGCCAATCGGCAGCGACCACGGCATCGGATATTTATCCGTCCAGTAACCCACCACCGGTTGCAGCAGCGACGACGCCAGCTGGAAGGTGAGGGTGATCATGCCGATCTGGACAAAGGTAAGAGAGAACTCGGACTGTAATAACGGATAGATCGCCAGAATAAGCGACTGGATCATATCGTTAAGCAGATGCGAAAGACTGATTGCGCCGAGAATACCAAATGAGGTGCGAGCCTTAGCAGCCGACACCGGTGGAGTAGATTCACTGATTGCCATAAATACCACGTCGATTGTTATAGGAAGTGCAGGATGTAATTATTATTCAGCTAACATACCTTCCCCCGACATTTGAGGAAAGTCGCAATTCTGAAAACTTATTTGTCTATTCTGCTTACTCGCTGTAATTTTTGCCTTTGTCTATGGATCAGGGAGTGAAGAAATGAAGTTAATGAAGCGAGGCGTCGCGCTGGCAATCATCGCGGCGTGCGGTCTGTTAAGCCTGCCTGCTCAGGCCTGGGAGCAGGATAAAACCTATAACATCACTATCCTGCATACCAACGATCATCACGGCCACTTCTGGCGCAGCGAATATGGCGAGTATGGCCTCTCGGCGCAGAAGACGCTGGTGGACGGGATCCGTAAAGAGGTCGCGGCGAAGGGCGGCAGCGTGCTGTTGCTCTCTGGCGGCGACATTAATACCGGCGTGCCGGAATCGGATTTACAGGATGCGGAGCCCGATTTTCGCGGCATGAATTTGATTGGTTACGACGCGATGGCCGTGGGTAATCACGAGTTTGATAACCCTATCGAGGTATTACGCCAGCAGGAGAAGTGGGCCAAATTCCCGTTCCTCTCCGCCAATATTTACCAGAAAAGTACCGGTGCGCGTTTATTTAAACCCTGGGCCATGTTTAAGCGCCAGGATATTAAAATTGCCGTAGTGGGTCTGACCACCGATGACACGGCAAAAATCGGCAACCCGGAATATTTTACCGATATCGAATTCCGTAAACCGGCCGACGAAGCGAAGCTGGTGATTCAGGAATTACAGCAGAACGAAAAGCCGGACGTGATTATCGCCACCACCCATATGGGGCATTACGATAACGGCGAGCACGGTTCGAACGCGCCGGGGGATGTCGAAATGGCGCGCAGCCTGCCTGCCGGTTCACTGGCGATGATTGTGGGCGGTCACTCTCAGGATCCGGTCTGCATGGCCTCTGAGAATAAAAAGCAGGTGGACTATGTGCCTGGCACCCCGTGCGCGCCGGACAAGCAGAACGGCATCTGGATTGTCCAGGCGCATGAGTGGGGCAAATACGTAGGGCGCGCGGATTTCGAGTTCCGTAACGGCGAGATGAAACTGGTGAATTACCAGCTGATCCCGGTGAACCTGAAGAAGAAGATCACCTATGAGAATGGACAGAGCGAGCGCGTCCTCTATACCCCGGAAATCGCGGAAAACCCACAGATGCTCTCCCTGCTGTCGCCGTTCCAGAATAAGGGCAAGGCGCAGCTGGATGTGAAGATCGGCACGCTCACCGGCAGGCTGGAAGGCGATCGCAGCAAAGTGCGCTTTGTGCAGACCAACATGGGGCATCTGGTGCTGGCGGCGCAAATGGCGCGTACCAATGCCGATTTTGCGGTGATGAGCGGCGGCGGGATCCGCGACTCCATTGAAGGCGGCGATATCACCTATAAAGATGTGCTGAAGGTGCAGCCTTTTGGCAACGTGCTGGTGTATGTCGATATGACCGGCAAAGAGGTGACGGACTATCTGACCGCGGTGGCGCAGATGAAGCCTGACTCCGGCGCCTATCCGCAGTTCGCCAACGTGAGCTTTGTGGCGAAGGGCGGGGCGCTCAGCGACCTGAAAATCAAAGGCGAACCGGTTGATCCGGCGAAAACCTACCGTATGGCGACGTTAAGCTTTAACGCCACCGGCGGCGATGGCTATCCGCATATCGATGATAAACCGGGCTATGTGAACACCGGCTTTATCGACGCCGAGGTGCTGAAGCAGTACATCCAGCAGAATTCTCCACTGGATGTGAATGCGTATGAACCGCAAGGTGAAGTGAGCTGGGAGTAACGGTAGTTTTTGCCCGGTGGCGCTGCGCTTACCGGGCCTACGAGGTAAAAGCAAAACGGTAACAGGCGTTACCGTTTTTAGTGTTTGCGCCCTCTCCCGGTGGGAGAGGGACGGGGTGAGGGCAACAGGCCGCACAGCCACCCGGCGCTTTTTACTCCCGACGCGCAATATCCGCAAACTGCGCATCGAGCATTCTGGCCAGATCGCTGGCCGCCAGCTCAATATCCAGCCCGCGCTTGCCGCCCGAAATATAGATCGTCTCAAAAGTCTGTGAGGGCGCATCAATCAGCGTCGGCAGGCGCTTTTTCTGCCCCAGCGGGCTAATTCCCCCCACCAGATACCCGGTTGTGCGCTGGGCCACCATCGGGTCGGCCATATCCACTTTTTTTGCGCCCAGCGCCTTTGCGACCTTCTTGAGATCCAGCTGTCCGGCAACCGGCGTCACCGCGACGGCGAGATGCTTCATATCGCCATTGACCGCCACCAGCAGGGTTTTATAAACCTGGTCGGCATTCAGCCCCAGCTTACGCACCACTTCATCGCCAAAATTGGTTTCGTTCGGATCGTGGTCGTAGGTATGGATCCGGAAAGTGATTTTGTTTTTTTCGAGTAATTTAACGGCGGGAGTCATAGCAATCCTTCTTAGCCCGGACAATAAACGCCCTAAGCATACGCCTCAGAAGAGGTTAAAAAATAGCACCATCTTGCGCATATAGTGTTGGCAGTGATGGTCACTTTGAGCGACAATCGGCTCAACCGGGGGTCTCCTCCGGCATAATAACAACGATGAAATTCCTCTTTGACGGGCCAATAGAAATATTGGCCACTTTTTTATCTCAGCAACGACGGCAAATTTCCCTCGCCGTATAAATGTAATGCCCCAACCGCCACCACATAGCGTCCTGCAGGCAGCGCGTGCAGCTTTTCGCACCACGCCTGGTTACGCTCGTGCATCAGCACGTCATACAGCGATTCGCTGAAGGTCGCCGGCAGCGCCAGCCTGTCGACGACAGGGGGCGAATCCAGCCACCAGCTCACCATAGTCTGCAGCAGGCGCGCGTTGGTATGCCAGTGAGTCAGGGTATCTTCCAGCAGCAATAATCCGTCGTTCGGCATCTGGCGCAGCAGGGCAATCTGACTGTCGGCCCCTTCCAGCTCGATAATGGGCAGTTGCTGCGCGCGTGCGGCATTCAACAGCTGGTAATCAATGCCGTAATCCCCGCGCAGCCCCAGACGCTGTGCCTGAGTGGCCTGCAACACCATCGCGATCTGCCACAGCGGCTGGCTCTCCAGCATGGACAGCGATAACCCCAGCTCGTCGGCAAGCCGCTCCAGCTCCGCCAGCTGACTGGCGCTAAGACGTTCATTCAGCGGAGGCGGGATCGCCAGCCCCTCGAAGGGCGACTCATTACCTGAGATATCCGCTTCCACGATCAGCGCATCGGCGTGACGCAGCCTGGCGATCAGCCCCTCGGGTAGAGGAGACATATCCCGGGTGCCCATATGGATGCTGCCGACCAGATGCAGATGCTGCCCGCCGGGCAGGGAAATATCGAGGCCCGGCCAGCGATAGCGGCGGGGGAACAGGGCGCGAAACGATGCTTTTATACGTTGAAACAGACTCATACGCGCTCCATGAAGGGAAAAATTCATGCTAGCGCGTGGGGAGGGGCGGTGCAAGACGTCCTTGTCTTATGCTCCTTGTTACTCTTTGGGTTTAAAGCGCAGCAGGCGGTTGGCATTGCTCACCACGGTAATCGAGGAGAGGGCCATTGCGGCACCCGCCACCACCGGGTTGAGCAGCGTTCCGGTCAGCGGCCAGAGGATCCCGGCGGCAACGGGAATGCCGATGGCGTTATAGACAAAGGCCCCCAGCAGGTTCTGCTTCATGTTGCGCAGGGTCGCTTTCGAGATGGCGAGCGCGTCGGCAACCCCCATCAGGCTGTGGCGCATCAGGGTAATGGCCGCCGTTTCGATGGCCACATCGCTGCCGCCACCCATCGCAATCCCGACATCCGCCTGGGCCAGCGCCGGGGCGTCGTTAATGCCGTCGCCAATCATCGCCACCTGGCGACCCTGGCCCTGCAATTTGATGATTGCGTCCGCTTTGCCATCCGGCAACACTCCGGCGATCACCTCATCAATACCGGCCTCGCGGGCGATAGCCTGAGCGGTGACGGCGTTGTCACCGGTGAGCATCACCAGACGATAGCCCGCGCGGTGCAGGCGTTGCAGTGCGCTAACGCTGTCAGCGCGCAGCGGATCGCGAACGGCAAACAGCGCCGCGATGTGACCCTCCACCGCCAGCAGTACCGGGGTGGCGCCCTGAGCGGCATGGGCCTGCAGCTGCGCATCCAGCGCCCCGGTGTCGATGCCGTTTTCGGCCAGCAGGGCCTGGTTGCCCAACAGCAGCGCATGGCCATCGACCTCTCCGCTGACCCCCAGCCCGCGCAGGGTACGGAAGTTACTTACCTGCGGTAACACCGCGTCCGCTTTCTCCAGAATGGCCCGCGCCAGCGGGTGACTGGAACCTTGTTCGAGCGCGGCGGCCAGGCGCAGGGCCTCGGCGGCATCAATCCCACCCGTCGTCTCGACGGCAACCACCTGCGGTTTACCTTCGGTGAGGGTCCCGGTTTTATCAAACACCAGCGTATCCAGGGTGCTGGCGCGCTGCAGGGCGTCGGCGTCGCGCACCAGCACACCGGACTCCGCGGCACGACCTACGCCGGAGATAATCGACATCGGCGTCGCCAGCCCCAGGGCACACGGACAGGCGATGATCAGCACCGTAGTGGCGATCACCAGGGTATAGACGATCTGCGGTGCGGGGCCAAAGACGTACCAGATAGCGGCGCTGAACAGGGCAATCCCCACCACCACCGGCACGAAGATGGCGGAAATCTTATCTGCCAGCTTGCCGATCTCCGGCTTGCTGCTCTGGGCCTGGCGCACCATACGGATGATGCGCGACAGGGTGGTGTGGCTACCGACCGCACTGGCGCGGAACAGCACGCTGCCATCCTGCACCACCGTACCGGCGTGGACGCTCTCGCCGTCGCTTTTCTGCTGCGGCACCGGTTCGCCGGTGAGCATCGCTTCGTCAAACCAGGCTTCGCCCTGGGTGATCTCCCCGTCCACCGGGACGCGATCGCCGGTGGTGAGGCGCAGGATCATGCCGGCCTGAACGTCCGCCAGGGGCAGGTTCTGTTCACCATTTTCCGTCACCACCCGGGCGGTCGGCGGGGTTAAATCGAGCAATCTTTCCAGCGCTTTCGAGGAGCGCTGACGGGCCCGCGCCTCCAGCATATGACCGAGGTTAATCAGGCCGATAATCATCGCGCTGGCTTCATAATAAAGGTGGCGGGCTTCCATCGGGAACCACTGCGGCCAGAGGTTAACGCTCATCGAGTAGAGCCACGCCGCGCCAGTACCCAGCGCCACCAGCGTATCCATAGTGGCGGTGCGGTTTTTAAGGCTTTTCCAGGCGCTGGTATAGAAATGGCCGCCGGCGAAGATCATCACCCCGAGGGTGATAACGCCGATCGCCAGCCACAGGGTGCGGTTGTTGTCGGTGACCATCATGTTGTCACCCAGCATTCCCCAGCCCATCACCGGGATCCCCACCAGCAGGGCGACAATCGCCTGCCAGCGAAAACGTTTCATGGTGGCGATGGCGGTCTCCTGCTGGCGCTCCCGGCGCTTGAGATCGTCTTCAATCGCCTCGGCGCCGTAGCCCGCTTTTTCAATCGCCTGGACTAAATCAGCGGCGGAAGCACTGCCCATCACCAGCGCAGTGCGTTCCGCCAGGTTGACCCGTGCCTGTGCCACACCCGGTACCGCCTGGAGGGCGTTCTGGACCCGGGTCACGCAGCTGGCGCAGCTCATGCCGTTGATCAACAGCTGTTGGCTGTCATCACTGTCGTGAGCTGCCGGAAGCTCAGAGGGGGCCGCTGTCAGTGCTTCCGACGGTGTTGTTGACGCTGTCAGCGGATCAGTCTTTGGGTGGCTTAACGCCGCGCCGTAACCGGCCTGTTTAATGGTGTCGATCAGGGCATCGGCGCTGGCGCTGCCGGTCACGGCGGCGTGGTCGATGGTGACCTCTGCGGTATCAACGTCCGGGCGTTGCTCCAGACTCTCTTTGACGCGTTTGACACAGTGACCACAGGAGAGGCCGTCCAGTGTCAGATCGATGGTGTGAGACATACGAATACTCCTTATAAATCTCCAGCCAGATATTGACCGGAGGGACACTTTCATCTAACTGTTATGAAGGTTAAACCTTCCATCAAGGGGAAGGTCAAGGGGGAAAAGTGAATATCAGTGATGTTGCCAAAAAAACCGGCTTAACCAGCAAAGCGATCCGCTTTTACGAAGAGAAGGGGCTGGTGACGCCGCCGCTGCGTAGCGAAAACGGCTACCGGAGCTACACGCAAAAGCACCTCGATGAACTGACGCTGCTGCGCCAGGCCCGTCAGGTGGGGTTCAATCTGGATGAATGCGGCGATCTGGTGAATCTGTTTAACGATCCCGCCCGCCACAGCGCCGATGTGAAAAGCCGGACCCTGGAGAAGGTCGCCGAAATCGAACGCCATATCCAGGAATTACAGGCGATGCGCGACCAGCTGCTGGCGCTCGCCGAGAGCTGTCCGGGGGATGAGAGCGCCGACTGCCCGATCATCGATAACCTCTCCGGCTGCTGTCACCGCAAGGCGAAGGCCTGACCGCGTTCCGGGTTGAGCATAAACACCACCGTCCCGCGATACCAGGGGGAGCGCTGGAGCTGCGCTTCGGCCTGGCGATCCCGTTTGCCGTCCTGGACCAGCCCGAGTTTAAACGGAATGCGCAGCCGGGAGAGCGCGGGCAGATAGGCCTGATAATTCTCTACCGTATGGCGGCCCTGATAGCTCTGGATCACCAGCTCATCCACCGCCAGCGCGTTCAGCGTGGCGACATCCCCGGTTTTCGCCCAGTCCAGCAGCCCGGTCACCCCCAGGGAAAACTCGGGCGGCAGCTGCTGGCGTAGTGCCCGTAGAAAGCGCGCGTAGTCCGCCAACTGGTGGGTTGCGGCATCAAAATCGACCTGCAAACCCACCACCTGATTCCCGGCAGCCTGCCAGCGCTGCATCAGGCGGACAATTCTCGGCACGATGGCTGGCGGCACCTCAAGGGTGGTAAAGCGCACGGTCAGCCAGATGGAGGGAAAGGTCAGGCGGCTGACCGGCAGGCCGAGGCGCTGAAACACCACCTCATTCGGCCGGGCCAGCACTTCACCCTGATGGAGATAGACCGTTTGTGCCGCTTGCAACGCGTCGCTGGCCCTCACCCCCGACCAGAGCCAGAAAGCAGGTTGCTCCCGGGCGGTGACGATATCCGCCGCCTGCGCCTGTCCGGCCAGTAGCGCGGCTACCAGTAGTATTTGAGTTTTTGCGCCCACGGACTGCCCGGATACTGCGTTTTCAACTGCGAGAACCAGCCTTTACGCTGGGCTTTGTCCACCTCTGGTCCGCCACACTCGTTATAGCCAGACGGGGCGTAACACATGATGGCCCGATAGAGCGCGTAGCTCTTATCTTCATGCTCCGCCTTCGGTGAGGCGATGACCTGCTGGTAGTAAGCCTGTCTGTTGAACTGCCCGTAGGGTGCTTTGCGGTGGATCGCCGCCTCCAGCACGCCGTTGCCCGCGCTGTCTTTCCACAGATCGACATGGGTATTCGAGGTGCGGAAGAACTCGCCCAGACAGTTCAGGGCATGGGCATCTTTGGCGTTCTGGCTGAGAACCTGCACGGTTTTATCCAGACTACGGCAGACGTAACCGGCTTCGGCGGCCTCGCCGTTCCAGTCGAAGGTGCTGAGGTTAACATCGTCAAAGGCCTTGCCCACCACGGGTGACGTTATGGCGCTGGCGAGCTTTCTGTCATTTAACCAGTCGCTAAAGCGGTTCTCCGTTAAATCGCGCACCAGCAGGGTATGCAGCGCAATGGTGCGCTCTTCGTTGTTGGGCCCCTCGCTGGCCTGCTGGCGTAACCGCTCAGGCGAAGCCACGGCTTTCAGCACCCGGGAGCGATAACGCAGACTGGTGACGGCGCTATCCGGAGCAAAAATCGCCTCGGTATTGCCGCTAAAGACCAGGGTCGCCGCCAGTCTGGCCTGTACATACTGCTGCTGTTCAGCATCCTGGCTGAGCTTCAGCAGTTTCAGCCAGAAATCGCGCGCCGCGGGCCACTGCTTCTGCGCCGTCAGCGCGTCGCCGTACAGCACCTGCTCGCTGAAGGCGAGAATGTCGTGCGTCGGGAGTTTTTCCGCCGGTTTGACGGCCTGAAGAATAGCGGCCTGGTTACCCGTCGCCTGCCACAGATTCAACTGTAGATTGCGCCACAGCGCCAGCTTGCCACTCTGTTCAAACGCCGGTTTGCTGGCGTTGAGATCCTCCTGGGTCAGGGTCGGTTTTTCGTCGCTGTTCAGGCGAAGGGCGCGCAGCAGTTCGATATAGCTGATCAGCGGCGCGTCGGGGAAGGCCTCCCGCACGGCGCGACCGTTGAACTGCATGCCGTAGACATTATCGTATTCAATTACCAGCCCACGCAGCGCCTTTGCATCGCCAGCCTGCTGGAACCGCTGCTCGTACAGGCTTGCCAACTGCGGCCAGGCCTGCAGATACCAGTTGATGCGACGCAGCATGCCGCGCGCCGACTCAGCATAACGCCCCTCCGGCCAGCGCTGGAAGTAGGCCTGAGCAGCTTTCTGCGCCTGTTCAGCGGCCGGGCGGTCGATGCGGTCGATATCAAAATCGCCGTACTCGCCCATGCTGTTCTGGCTGCTTTTGTTCAACGCCGTGCGCATCAGCATATAGCTGGCGGTCTCTGCCAGCCACGGACGATCGCTGTCGACAAGCGACGTAAACGCCCGATCCGCACCCGCGTAATCGCCGGCATAAAAATAGGCCGCTCCGCTCAGATAGGTTTTATACAGCAGGGCAGAGGATCCCGCCGGGAGCGTCGCCAGGGAGGCGGAAATCTGCTCATCGGTGGCACCCGAGTAGAGCCCCAGACGCGCCTGGCCCAGGGCATGGCGCTGCTCCGCCGTCAGGGAATCGTCGGCCAGCAGCGCGGCAAAAAACTGGCTGAGGCTGTCGGCACTGTTTGAGACGAAGCGGTTTTCCTGTTCGCCGTCCTGATGGGTTTCGACGGGCTCAAGCTGCAACGCGGCCAATTGCTTCGTGAGAAGGCTCTCTTCGGCCGGTTTATCCGCCGCTGCGGCGGCCGGGGCATCGACGTCATCCCACTCCGGGTGGTAAGCAAAGTAGACATCCCGGGAGCGGGTGATATCCGCTGGCATCGACTGCACCGGCAGGGCGAAGGATTTGGCTTCGCTCAGCAGACGCAGCAGGTTGTCGCGGGAGTCGTTACCGGGGATCAGCACCGGATCGCCTTTCAGCAGGCAGTGCTCATCGCTCCAGTTGCAGTCTTCCATATCAAAAGAGGCGAATGCCGGGGCGGCGCTCGCCAGTAATGCGCTAACGCTGATTGCCAGCGTTGTCTTCCTGACCATCATGCTATTCCTGTTCTTATCGGGAAAGGGCCCGGATGCGAAGGGTGATCCCTTCGACAGCCATAACTTCAACTTTGGTGCCGGGGCTGAGATCGTCCTCGGCAATGACCGGCCACGAGCTGTCGCCGACGCGCATATGACCGCGCCCGTTCACCAGGGCGGTATCCAGGGTAAACTGCATCCCCACCAGCTGCTGTCCGCGCTGGTTGAGGCGGGCATCGGCGGGTTTTTGCCTGCGTACCTGTCTTGAGAGCCAGCGCCACCAGAGCCAGGCGGCCGTCAGGGTCAGCACGGCAAACAGCGCCCCCTGCCACGCCCAGTCGAACGGCAATACCCAGACCAGCAGCCCGACGATCACCGCCGCCACGCCGCTCCACAGCAGGTAGCCGTTGCCGCCGAGCATTTCAGCCGCCAGCAGCAGGCCACCAAGGCTCAGCCAGAAGACATGCGGATGAAGCGCGATCGTCTCGATCATAATTTGCGCTCGTTGCCGCTGGTTTTGATCAGTTCCGCAATGCCGCCGATCGCGCCCATCAGGCTGCTGGCATCCAGCGGCATCATCACCACTTTGCTGTTATCCGCGGAGCCGATCTGCTGCAATGCTTCGGTGTATTTCTGCGCCACGAAGTAGTTAATCGCCTGGATATCCCCGGCGGCAATCGCCTCCGAGACCATCTGGGTGGCGCGGGCTTCCGCTTCCGCCGAACGTTCCCGGGCCTCAGCCTGTAAAAACGCGGACTGGCGTTCACCCTCGGCTTTGAGGATCTGCGACTGTTTCTCCCCTTCGGCCTTCAGGATCTCCGCCTGGCGCACCCCTTCCGCCTCAAGGATGTAGGCGCGTTTGGTTCGCTCGGCCTTCATCTGGGCGTTCATGGAGGTGATCAACTCTGCGGGCGGGCGCACGTCGCGAATTTCGATGCGGGTGACTTTGATGCCCCACGGGTTGGTGGCTTCATCGACGATATGCAGCAGGCGGGTGTTAATGCTGTCGCGCTGGGAGAGCATCTCGTCCAGCTCCATGGAACCCAGCACGGTACGGATGTTGGTCATGGTCAAATTAATAATCGCCAGTTCAAGGTTGCTCACCTCGTAGGCCGCTTTTGGCGCGTCAATCACCTGAATAAAACAGACCGCGTCGATAGTGACGTTGGCGTTATCCCTGGAGATGACCTCCTGAGAGGGGATATCCAGCACCTGCTCCATCATATTGATCTTGCGACCAATACGGTCCATGAAGGGCACCACCAGGCTTAAGCCGGGCTGCAGGGTGTTGGTGTAACGACCAAAACGCTCAACCGTCCACTGATAGCCCTGCGGGACGATTTTCACCCCGGCGGCAACAATGACCAGCGCGACGAAGATCAGAATGGGGATGACGATGAACATATAAAACCTCCTGTTTTGTATTCCATGTGGCGATAACAACTGTTCGTTTGTTACCCACAAGTATACCGACAAACAGGGCCAACTTCGCGCCGAATCAACGGGACGGGCAGGATCCAGACATAAAAAAGCCCCGCTAAAAATGGCGGGGCCCGATGAATGACTTGACCAGAGGATCAGTACAGCAGGGCGTAAAGCTTACGGCGATAGGTTGAGGCCAGGGAGTCACCTGTGCCAAGCGCGGCCAGAATTTCCTGGAACATTTTACGCGCCTGACCGTCAGCGGCAGCCAGATCGGTTTTCAGATGGCCGAACAGCAGTTCCAGCGCCTCTTCATTACGACCCACCTGATGCAGCTGCAGGGCCAGCTGGCTGGCCAGCGCGGCGTCGGCTGGGTTGGCAGCGACGTGCTGCTGCAGCTGCTGAATTTCCGGGGTATCCGCGGCCTGCTTCAGCAGTTCAATCTGCGCCACTAGGCCCTGATAACGGGTGTCCTGATCCTGCAGCGGGATGGTCTTCAGCACCCCTTCGGCATCTTCGGAGCGTTTTAAGATAATCAGCGTTTCCGCCAGCAGCAGGCCGGTTTCGCTGTTGTGACCGGAGAGCTCCCAGGCCTCTTTCAGCAGCGGCAGGGCGTCGTCATGTTTGCCTTCAGCCATCAGGGCCGCTGCCTGCTGCGCTTTCAGCTCATCTTCGCGCGGCAGCACTTTATCCAGCAGGGCGCGAACCGCCTCTTCCGGCTGTGGACCCTGGAAGCCATCTACCGGCTGACCATTCTGGAACAGATACACCGTTGGGATGGCGCGCAGGCCAAACTGTGAGGCGATCATCTGCTCGGCGTCGCAATCCAGTTTTGCCAGAATAAACTGACCGTTGTACTGGGCCGCAAGCTTCTCGAGCACCGGCGTCAGCTCCAGACAGTGCTGGCTACGTTCAGACCAGAAGTAGAACAGCACCGGTTTGGTCATCGACTGTTCAAGGGTCTGGTGCAGGTTGGCTTCGGTAATGTTGACAATATTCTGTACGGACATGCGGCATTCTCGGTTATGAGTTTTAATTTACATGGGGGCGCAGCGCGTGGCTTCAACTCAGCCCTGTAAAATTTTGTCCATCATCCGGCCGGGCAGCAGGCGCTTCAGCAGGCCGACGGCATGGGTCACCAGGGTGACCGGATAACGCATTTTAGGGTTTTTGCTCTCAAAAGCATGGCGCACTTTGGCGACTACCGCCTCCGGGCCGAGCGTAAAACGTGCGGCAATACCCGGGTTTTCCACCGGCTTGTCGGCCTGGGTCTGATTGACGTTGTCGGTAAAACGGGTGCGGATGGGGCCGGGCTCAATCAGGCTCACCTTAATGCCGCTGTGGCGCAACTCCATGCGCAGCGCATCCGACCAGGCTTCCAGGGCGTATTTGCTGGCGGCGTAAGCCCCGCGTCCCGGCGTGGAGATCAGCCCCATCACCGAGGAGGTCATCACGATCCGCCCTTCGCCGTGCGGCAGCATGGCGGGCAGCAGACGCATGGTGAGCTGGTGGACGCCAAAAAAGTTGGCGGAAAATTGCTGTTCAAGCTGCTGGCGGGTGACGGTCTGCAGCGGACCGTAAACGCCGAAACCGGCATTATTAAACAGCCCGTACAGACGATTATGGGTGAGGGCAATCACCTCTTCGGCGGCGCGCTCAATGCTGTCGGTACAATCCAGATCCAGCAATACGCCGGTAAAACCCATCCCGTTCATCCGTTCAACGTCTTCGGGTTTGCGGCAGGCGGCCAGCACCCAGAATCCCTGACGCTTCAGTTCAAGGGCGCTTTCAAGGCCAATTCCGCTGGAACATCCTGTTATTAAGACCGATTTTTGCATAACTTTACCTGTCAGGATCTCCGCTGAATTACGAGTCATGTTTAACTAAGGGAGCCAGCCGGGTTGCCATCCAGTCGGCAATAAACGGCTGTGCGTCCCGATTGGGGTGAATACCGTCATCCTGCATCCACTGCGGTTTCAGGTAGACCTCTTCCATAAAAAAGGGCAGCAGCGGAACATCGAACTCTTTGGCAAGCTTCGGATATATCGCGCTGAAGGCTTCATTATACCGACGACCGTAGTTGGCGGGCAGACGAATTTGCATCAACAGCGGCTGGGCATTGGCGGCGCGGATATCCTGCAAAATTTTGCGCAGGGTCTGTTCGGTCTGTTGAGGCTGGAAGCCGCGCAGACCGTCATTGCCGCCGAGTTCCACCAGCACCCAGCGCGGCTGATGCTGTTTCAGCAGGGCAGGCAGGCGCGAGAGCCCCTGTTGCGAGGTATCGCCGCTGATGCTGCCGTTGATAACGGTCGTTTTAGTCTGCCATTTATCGTTCAGCAGCGCAGGCCAGGCGGCACTGGCCGCCATCCGGTAGCCCGCGCTGAGGCTGTCGCCCAGAATTAATAACGTGTCCGCCGCCGCGGCGCGAAATGTCATCAGAATCAGAATCAGAAACAGGAAGGGCAAATGCCAGCGGAAAACATTGTTGAAGTTCATCATCTTAAGAAGTCCGTGGGTCAGGGTGAGCACGAGCTTTCCATCCTTACCGGAGTTGAACTCATTGTCAAACGCGGGCAGAGCATCGCCCTGATTGGTGAGTCGGGTTCCGGCAAATCCACCCTGCTGGCGATCCTTGCCGGTCTGGATGACGGCAGCAGCGGTGAGGTCAACCTGGTCGGGCAACCGCTGCATGCGCTTGATGAAGAGGCGCGCGCCGCCCTGCGCGCGAAGCACATAGGCTTTGTTTTCCAGTCGTTTATGTTGATCCCCACTCTCAATGCGCTGGAGAACGTCGAGCTGCCGGGGCTGCTGCGCGGCGAAAGTACCGGCCAGAGCCGGGCAGGAGCCAAAGCGCTGCTGGAGCAGCTGGGGCTGGGCAAACGCCTCGATCACCTTCCGGCGCAACTTTCCGGCGGGGAGCAGCAGCGCGTGGCGCTGGCCCGGGCATTTAACGGCCGCCCGGACGTGCTCTTTGCCGATGAACCTACCGGCAACCTCGATCGCCAGACCGGGGATAAAATTGCCGATCTGCTCTTTTCCCTGAACCGCGAGCACGGCACCACGCTGATCCTCGTCACCCATGACCCCCAGCTGGCGGCCCGCTGCGATCGTCGCTTGCGTTTGGTGAACGGTGAATTGCGGGAGGAAGCATGATTGCCCGCTGGTTCTGGCGCGAATGGCGCTCCCCCTCGCTGCTCATCGTCTGGCTGGCGTTAAGCCTGGCGGTGGCCTGCGTGCTGGCCCTCGGCAGCGTCAGCGATCGGATGGAAAAGGGGCTCAGCCAGCAGAGCCGTGAGTTTATGGCCGGGGACCGGACGCTGCGCAGCTCCCGCGAGGTGCCGCAGGCGTGGCTTGATGAGGCGAGAAAAGCGGGACTGAAGGTCAGCGAGCAGCTGAGCTTCCAGACCATGACCTTTGCCGCCGACACCCCGCAGCTGGCGAGCGTAAAGGCCGTCGATAATCTCTATCCGCTGTACGGCGATTTGCAGACCACCCCGCCGGGCCTGAAACCGGCCCCGGGCACGGTGCTGCTGGCCTCGCGTCTGATGGCGCTGCTGAATTTAAAAACCGGTGACAGCATCGACGTCGGCGATGCCACCCTGAAAATTGCCGGGGAGGTGGTTCAGGAACCCGATTCCGGATTTAACCCCTTCCAGATGGCGCCGCGCCTGCTGATGAACACCGCGGATGTGGCCAACACCGGGGCGGTACAGCCCGGGAGTCGCGTCACCTGGCGCATTAAGTTTGGCGGCACGCCCGCACAATTAGCGAGTTACGAGAAGTGGCTCCTGCCGCAGCTGAAGCCGGAGCATCGCTGGTCCGGGATGGAGCAGGAGGAGGGCGCGCTCGGCAAGTCGCTGGAGCGATCCCAGCAGTTCCTGCTGCTCTCGGCGCTGCTGACCCTGCTGCTGGCGGTAGCGGCGGTGGCGGTGGCGATGGGCCACTACTGCCGCAGCCGCTACGACCTGGTGGCGATCCTCAAAACCCTGGGAGCGGGCCGGGCGCAGCTGCGCAAGCTGATCGTCGGCCAGTGGCTGATGGTGCTTGCCCTCTCTGCCATCACCGGCGGGGCAATGGGGCTGCTGTTTGAAAAAGTACTGATGGTGCTGCTCAAGCCGGTGCTGCCTGCCGCCCTGCCACCTGCCAGCCTCTGGCCGTGGCTGTGGGCCATCGGGGCGATGATCGTTATCTCCCTGCTGGTGGGGCTGCGCCCGTATCGCCTGCTGCTGGCAACCCAGCCCCTGCGCGTCCTGCGTCGGGATGTGGTCGCCAGCGTCTGGCCGCTTAAGTTTTACCTGCCGGTTATTGTCGCGGTAGTGGTGGCGCTGCTCGCCTGGCTGATGGGCGGCAGCATGCTGCTGTGGGCGGTACTGGCCGGGGCGGTAGTGCTGGCGCTGCTGTGCGGCGTGCTGGGCTGGATGCTGCTCAGCGTTCTGAAAGGGCTGACGGTGAAATCCCTGCCGGTGCGTCTGGCGGTGAACCGCCTGCTGCGCCAGCCGTGGTCGACCCTCAGCCAGCTGTCGGCGTTTTCGCTGTCGTTCATGCTGCTGGCGCTGCTGCTGGTGCTGCGCGGCGACCTGCTGGATCGCTGGCAACAGCAACTCCCGCCAGAGAGCCCGAACTATTTCCTGATCAACATCGCTCCGGAGCAGATCGCGCCGCTGAAAGAATTCCTCGCGGAGCACCAGATTATCCCGGAGTCGTACTACCCCATCGTGCGGGCGCGTCTGACTCAGATTAACGGCCAGACGACCGAGGGCAACAAGGATGAATCGCTTAACCGCGAACTCAATCTGACCTGGCAGGATAAACGCCCGGACCATAACCCGATCACCGCCGGCAGCTGGCCGCCGAAAGCGGGGGAGGTGTCGATGGAGGAGGGGCTGGCGAAACGCCTCAACGTCGGGCTGGGGGATACGGTGACCTTCACCGGCGATACCCAGGACTTCAGCGCTAAGGTCACCAGCCTGCGCAAGGTTGACTGGGAGAGCCTGCGACCGAACTTCTTCTTTATCTTCCCGGTCGGAGCGCTGGACGGGCAGCCCCAGAGCTGGCTGACCAGCTTCCGCTGGGAGAACGGCAACGGCATGCTCACGCAGCTTAACCGCGAGTTCCCGACCATCAGCCTGCTGGATATCGGCGCGATCCTTAAACAGGTCGGGCAGGTGCTGGAGCAGGTGAGCCGGGCGCTGGAGGTCATGGTGGTACTGGTGACGATTTGCGGCGTGCTGTTGCTGCTGGCTCAGGTGCAGGTCGGGATGCGTCAGCGTCATCAGGAGCTGGTGGTCTACCGCACCCTGGGGGCGGGCAAAAAGCTGCTGCGCACTACCCTGTGGAGCGAGTTTGCCCTGCTGGGGCTGGTGGCTGGCCTGGTGGCGGCCATTGGGGCTGAAACCGCGCTGGCGGTGCTGCAGACCCGGGTGTTCGACTTCCCGTGGGAGCCGGACTGGCGGCTGTGGGTGATCCTGCCGCTCTGCGGGGCGGTGATGCTCTCGCTATGCGGTGGCTGGCTGGGTGCTCGTTTACTGAAAGGCAAAGCTCTGTTCCGTCAGTTCTCCGGTTAATTCCCCTCCGCAATCATTACGCGCCGGTTAATATACCGGCGCATTCCACTTAAGTAGCATAAAAAGATAATTCCTTGGGTTTTAGTGGCACAAATCATTAAAAACCGGGCAACACGGACGGATTAATCCTGGTTAATATTCACCTGTTAAATAAATGGCAGTGTGTCTATCAAGGAAAAATAATGACCATAACTAAAAAAGCGCTGGCGGTAACGATCGGCGCAGCAGTGGCGTTGGCGTCTTTTGCATCCCAGGCTGAAATCACCGTACTGAAACAAGATCCGCAGGCGGGCGACCCGCTGAGCCGTCTGAATTTCACCGTGGGCGGCAGTATCCGTCCTCAGTTCCAGAACATGACTGGCGACGACGGCAAGAACAGCTACAAGCGTAACGGCTTTGACGGCGGCAGCCGCTTCCGTTTCGCAGCAGATTACTACCTTTTTGATGACATCAGCTGGATCAGCTATTACGAGCTGGGCGTGAACATTCCGGCCCAGTTCAACTGGGACAATCACCATGCCGACGGCGCGCACGACACCTCCCGCCGTATGCTCTACACCGGCCTGAAAAGCGACACCTGGGGTACTCTGACCTTCGGCCAGCAGAACAGCGTTTACTATGATGTGGTGGGCGCGAAAACCGATATCTGGGACTACGACATGATCGGCCAGGCACCGGGTAACGGCATCAACGGCGACTACGACGGCTCTTACCGTTCACGCCAGATGCTGAAGTACAAGAAAACCCTCGGCGATGCGGACATCTACGCCTCTTACCTGTTCGAAGACAGCGAATATCTGCCGGGCAACGGCCTGCGTTACAAGCGTAAAGGCGGCGGCTCGCTGGGTGTGGATTATCGTCTGACCACCGACCTGACCTGGGGCGCGGCCTGGAACTACACCCGTGCCGACATGCGTAACCCGGATAACGGCGACAGCAAGTCCTGGGATCAGAACATCCTCGGTACCGCGCTGAGCTGGACCCCGGACAACTGGACCTTCTCCGCAGGCGGCGGCTGGTATCAGAACTTTATGACCAGCAAAAAAGTGTCAGTAAATGACTACTTCGCGGGCGATGCGTGGGGGATTGAGTACTTTGCGGGCTATAAATTCCCGATTGGCCAGTATGCGGTGAAATCCATCCAGCCTTACTTCATGGGCGATCGCATTGAAACCATGAATGGCCGCAACTACCAGCGCATCGACAACGGCGTGGGTATCAGCTTCCAGCTGGATTACGGTTTCCGTGTGGATTATGAGCACGTGTTCACCTCCAGCACCGACGATCTGGGCGATATGAACCTGGTGCGTCTGCGTTACGACTTCTAACCCTCACCCTAACCCTCTCCCTGAAAGGGAGAGGGGATAGTCGGGTAGAATATGTAGGCCGGATAAGCGTTAGCGCATCCGGCTTTTTTCAACGACTCAGCCAGCCAGCTACATCCTCAAACGTCCCGCGATAAACAATCTTGTCCGCCTTCTTCTCCAGCTGAAAGCGATACATCGGGTCGTAATAATCATTCAGCAGCGGTGCCAGCCAGCTAAAGTGCGCTTCGGTATCACCTGTGCGCTGTTGCGCGACGAGCGCGCTATCCAGCAGGGCGGTTAATTCAGCAAAACGCTGTAATCCCAGCCGACGGCGGATGGCAAACAGACCGTGGTGCAGGTACTCACCGTACTCAATCCAGCCCGCCTCTTCGCCCCGCGCAGTGCGAAAAGCCTGCCACATCTGCTCGAAATACTCTTCCTGCAGACGCTCCAGGCGCACCTCGAACGGATCTTCCACCACCGCAATCGGCGACTGCACCATGCGGTCACGCAGGCACTCCGGCAGATGGTTAGAGCCAATCATCCGTCCCTCGTCTTCCAGCACCCAGCGCGCGGCGTCTTTCTTTAACAGCTCCACCGCGAGATGGTTTTCAAAGCTGGCCTGCGAAAGCTGCGGCGTCAGCGTGCGGCCAAACGACGAACCGCGATGGTGCGCCAGCCCTTCGAGGTCAATCCCGTCAGGCCGGGCCTTCACCAGCAGCGTTTTGCCGCTGCCGGTACAGCCGCCAATCAGCACGGTCGGTTTTTGCACCTGCTCGACGGTAGCCTGTATTGCCGCCTGGCGCAGGGCTTTGTAGCCCCCGCGGATCAGCGGGTAATCGACGCCAGCCTCTTTTAGCCACGCCTGCACGATATGCGAGCGCTGCCCGCCCCGGGCGCAACAGAGATAGCCCTGGGGTTGCGCGAGGCAGGCGGTGCGCCAGGCCTCGAGGCGCTGATTGCGCGTCTCGCCGCTCACCAGCCGATGGCCGAGCGCAAGCGCCGCCTCCGGCCCCTGGCGTTTATAGCAGGTGCCCACGGCGGCGCGTTCGTCGTCATTCATTAACGGCAGGTTGATAGCCGCAGGCATGGCGCCCTGGGCAAATTCCACGGGGGCACGCACGTCAATTACTGGCGTGTCGGAAGTAAGAATGGCGCGGTAGTCCGTCCCATCGTTCATAAGGATCCCTCAAAACAGCGATGGGCAGGATTTTACGCCGGGGAAGGGGAATAGCAACTCCCCGGCGGTGGGGCTTAGCTCAGCGTGGACTGCGCCCAGGCGATACCGCTGGCGTACTCCGGCGGCAGCAAAGGCACAATGGCGTCGAGCGTTGCGCTCAGGCGAGAAATATCGCTGTCGTTCAGGTTGAGGTGGCCGACTTTGCGCCCCGGACGAACCTCTTTGTCATACCAGTGCAGATGCACCAAGGGCAGATTCAGCCAGTCGTAGTTCAGATCGGTACCGATCAGGTTGATCATCACCGACGGGCTGTTGACCACCGGCTGCGGCAGCGGCAACCCGGTAATGGCGCGCAGGTGCAGCTCAAACTGGTTGATGGAGGCACCGTTTTGCGTCCAGTGGCCGCTGTTATGCACGCGCGGGGCCAGCTCGTTGATCAGCAGGCCATCCGGGGTGACAAAGCACTCCATCGCCATTACGCCGACGTAGCCCAGCTCCTGCATAATCGCCGAGAGCATACCTTCGGCCTGCGCCTGCTGAGCCGCATTGGCCTGCGGGAAGACCACGCTGGTGCGCAGAATGCCGTCCTGATGCAGGTTGTGGGTCAGGGGATAAAAGACCGTGCTGCCGTCGTGGCCGCGGGCACCTACCAGCGACACTTCGCCGCTGAAGTTAATCCCCTGCTCAACGATGCACTCGCCGTAGCACTCATCCGGCAACTGGTCGGTTTCACCGTCGCGCAGACGCCACTGGCCGCGTCCGTCGTAGCCGCCGACGCGGCGCTTGACGATTGCCAGCTCACCCAGAGTGGCAAACACGCCGGACCACTGGCCTTTCTCGGTCAGCAACTGCCACGGCGCGGTGGCAAGGTGCAGATCGTCGAACAGCTGCTTTTGCGTCAGACGGTCGGCGATGATCGGGAAGACATCGCGGTTAACGAAGGCGTTATGGCGAGCCAGCTCCCGGGTGAGGGCAGTTTCCGGCCAGCGCTCAATCTCTGCGGTAATGACGCTCTGCTGGAAGGGCACGGCTTCGGGTTCATCGTCCAGCCCGACCGGCCAGACGGCGATCCCCAGTGGTTCACCGGCCTGACGCAGCATGCGGCCTAACTGACCGTTACCGAGGACGCAAACCTGTTTCATGCCGCACCTCGCGGGTCCGGGTTCTCCAGTACCTCGTCGGTCTGGGCGGTACGCCACGCGACCAGGCGCTGATGCAGTTCTTTATCATGAGTGGCGAGGATCTGTGCGGCAAGCAGAGCAGCGTTAGCGGCACCGGCTTTACCAATCGCCAGTGTCCCCACCGGAATGCCGCGCGGCATCTGCACGATGGAGTAGAGGCTATCGACGCCGCTCAGGGCAGCGCTTTGTACCGGGACGCCGAGCACCGGCACCAGGGTTTTGGCGGCAATCATGCCGGGCAGATGCGCGGCCCCGCCGGCACCGGCAATAATCACCTGATAGCCGTTCTCTTCTGCGCCTTCGGCGAAGCTGAACAGTTTATCGGGGGTGCGGTGTGCGGAGACCACTTCAACGTGGTGAGGAACGTTCAGGATGTCAAAGATTTCGGCGGCGAACTGCATGGTAGCCCAGTCGCTTTTGGACCCCATCACGATGGCGACACGCGCCGGATTATTGCTGGAAGACATGCGTCTTAAAACTCCTGTGGTGCTCAATTCTCGGCTTTTGAGGTGACAGAGAATAGCACGATAGCCAGGCAAGGAAAACGGTTGCGCGGCTAAAACTTCTGCCAACGTCCATCTGTTGCAGGAACAAAAAAACCGCCTTTCGGCGGTCTTTTCACAGGAGGCTTACGCCATCGTTACAGGAGATTGCCTGCGGTCAGGTTCTCTTTGTCGAAGGCATGGTTCACATCAATATGATTCTGCTGGAACCTGGTGTCGATATTCGACCCGGCCTCCGGCATGGAGACGTAATGCTCTGCAGCCATTGCGCCAGATGACAGTGAAGCGGCCAGCAGCAGGGCGCTGACGATGCTGATATTTTTCATTCTCTTTTCCTTCTTCATCGTATTATCGCTGTCGCTGGGCTCTTATCTGGCGGCACGGCAATCAGTTAAATTATTTAGTCAGTTCAGCGGTCATGTGCACGCGGTTGTCGAACTGGGCGCTGGTGATTTTGTACGCGGCGCCTTCTTTAGCGGCCTGGGCGGCAATTTGCGCTTCGGCACGGTCCAGGGTAGAGGCGGTAGCGCTGACGCTCTGAGCGAAAGAACCGAAAGAGATCAGAGAAAGTGCGGCAACTGCAACGAAAGTTTTGATGGATTTCATGGTCGTATTCCTTAAATGATTTTGTTTGGGGTAGGGCGTTGTTGCCCTGATGTGAGTAATCATAGGCCGACCAGAGTGTGATTAAAATCAAAACAATTTGCCGATACTATTCAAAAAAATTGAATGATTTTCAGGCGGGTGAATTCAGAACGGGAAAGCGATCAGCTCCACGCCTTCGGGCGTGACCTTGATCATCGAGCCTTCGGTGTGCCAGGCCCCTAACACCACGCGGTGAGCGGGCCCGCCGTTGACGGTCAGATCGTGCACGTCCGGGCGATGGGTATGGCCGTGGATCAGCCACTGCACCTGATGTTTCTCCATCACGCTGACGACCGCCTGCGGATTGACGTCCATGATGGTCATCGATTTGCTGCTGTTGGCGGCTTTACTGCCGGCGCGCATCTTCGCCGCAATGCGGCTGCGGATAAACAGCGGCAGGGCGAGAAACAGGGTCTGGATCCAGGGGGTATGCACTTTGGCGCGGAACGCCAGATAGCCGGTATCGTCGGTGCAGAGGGTGTCGCCATGCATAATCAGCACGCGGCGGCCATACAGGTCGAGGACGGTCTCTTCCGCCAGCAGGGTCATGCCGCTTTCACGGGCAAAGCGCTTGCCGATCAGAAAGTCGCGGTTGCCATGGATAAAGAAGCAGGGGACGCCGGAATCAACCAGCGTTTTAAGCGCACTCGCTATTTCGCGGTGCAGCGGGTTGGGATCGTCATCGCCAATCCAGGCTTCGAACAGATCCCCGAGGATGTAAAGCGCATCGGCATGCCGGGCTTCACCCTGTAAAAAACGCAGAAAACCGGCGGTGATCGCCGGTTCTTCTGTTTGCAGATGCAGATCTGCAATAAAGAGTGTCGCCACGAATTATTCGCTGACGGTCACGCTTGTGATCACTACGTCTTCTTTTGGAACGTCCTGGTGCATACCGCTGCGGCCGGTAGAAACGCCTTTGATCTTCTCAACAACGTCCATGCCTTCAACCACTTCTGCGAACACGCAGTAGCCCCAACCCTGCAGGCTTTCGCCGGAGAAGTTCAGGAAGTCGTTGTCTGCCACGTTGATGAAGAACTGCGCGGTTGCAGAGTGCGGAGCCTGAGTACGGGCCATTGCCAGCGTACCACGGGTGTTTTTCAGACCGTTGTTGGCTTCGTTTTTGATCGCCGCTTTGGTCTCTTTCTGGTTCATGCCAGGCTCAAAACCGCCGCCCTGAATCATGAAACCGTTAATAACACGGTGGAAAATGGTGTTGTTGTAGAAACCTTCGCGGCAGTAGTCCAGGAAGTTTTTAACTGTTTCAGGCGCTTTGTCATCAAAGGTCTTGATTACGATATCGCCATGATTAGTGTGGAAAGTAACCATTTTTGCATCCTGTTCCGTTTATAGTGGTGCTTCGACCCCGCGGGGGGCCACAATAAGCGCTTGTTATAGCATAACCTCACGGCGCGATCACCTTGCATTGTGTGCTGCTTCGCGTTTGAATTACGGGTACACGCCTCATCCTTTAAGCTGCCTCATCGTTGGCTGCGTTCAGAAACCCCGGTCACATAGTTATCTATGCTCCCGGGGATTTCTTCGCTTGCCGCCTTGATGCAACTTAAATGATTTTGCGTGTAGAATATGCCGTTTTCACCCACACACGTCTCACATGGAATCTTCGATGTTAAAAATCTTCAACACACTGACGCGCCAAAAAGAGGAATTCAAACCTATTCATGCCGGGGAAGTCGGCATGTACGTGTGTGGTATTACCGTTTACGATCTCTGCCATATCGGCCATGGCCGTACCTTCGTCGCCTTCGACGTGGTGTCACGCTATTTGCGTTTCCTCGGGTACAACCTTAAGTATGTACGCAATATCACCGATATCGACGACAAAATTATCAAGCGTGCTAACGAGAACGGTGAAAACTTCGTCGCGTTAGTCGATCGCATGATTGCCGAAATGCACAAGGATTTTGATGCGCTGAATATCCTGCGCCCGGACCTCGAGCCGCGTGCCACGCACCATATCCCTGAGATCATTGAGATCACCGAACAGCTGATTGCCAAAGGTCACGCCTACGTGGCGGACAACGGCGACGTGATGTTCGACGTCCCGACCGATCCGCACTACGGCCAGCTCTCCCGTCAGGACCTGGATCAGCTCCAGGCCGGGGCGCGCGTGGACGTGGTGGACGTGAAGCGTAACCCGATGGATTTCGTGCTGTGGAAGATGTCCAAAGAGGGCGAGCCAAGCTGGCCATCGCCGTGGGGCGCGGGCCGTCCAGGCTGGCATATCGAATGTTCGGCCATGAACTGCAAACAGCTGGGTAACCACTTCGACATTCACGGCGGCGGTTCAGACCTGATGTTCCCGCACCATGAAAACGAAATCGCCCAGTCCACCTGCGCCCACGACGGCGAGTATGTGAACTACTGGATGCACTCCGGGATGGTGATGATTGACCGCGAGAAGATGTCCAAATCGCTGGGCAACTTCTTCACCGTGCGCGACGTGCTGAAGTATTACGATGCCGAAACTATCCGCTACTTCCTGATGTCTGGCCACTATCGCAGCCAGCTGAACTACAGCGAAGAGAACCTCAAGCAGGCGCGTTCCGCCCTGGAGCGTCTGTACACCGCCCTGCGCGGAACCGACACTTCCGTAGCGGCGGCCGGTGGCGAGGCGTTCGAAGCCCGTTTTGTCGAGGCGATGAACGACGACTTCAACACCCCGGAAGCCTACTCGGCGCTGTTTGATATGGCCCGTGAAGTGAACCGCCTGAAAGGCGAAGATGCCCATGCCGCTAACGCGCTGGCCTCCCATATGCGTAAGCTGGCTGGCGTGCTGGGTCTGCTGGAGCAGGTGCCGGAACTGTTCCTCCAGAGCGGTGCTCAGGCGGATGATGGCGAAGTGGCGGAGATTGAAGCGCTGATCAAAGCCCGTCTGGAAGCCCGTCAGGCGAAAGACTGGGCCGCAGCCGATGCCGCGCGTAACCGTCTCACCGAGATGGGGATCATCCTTGAAGATGGCCCGCAGGGCACCACCTGGCGCCGTAAATAACCCCTCACCCTAACCCTCACCCCATAGGGGAGAGGGAATAGAACGTAGGCCGGGTAAGCGCAGCGCCACCCGGCTTTTCTTTTACCGCCGTTTCCACCACAACAACCCCATCAGCACCACTCCCGGCAACCACACCCACAGCAGTTCCGAAAGAATCACCTGATGCCCGTAAGGCGTGGTGTAGCGCGACAGCGCAAAGGGCGCGACCTTGATCACCTGCCAGGGCGCAAAGAAGCGTTCATCCGACCACGGCCACAGCCAGCCGACCCCTTTCCCACCCGTCGTCACCGAGTCCAGCAGGCTGTGTGACAGCAGCGATACCGTTAAAAACAGCCAGCAGCGTATCAGGCCGGCCCTGAACCATCGTCGGGCGACTAACGCGCAGAGTAACGGCACCACAAAAGCGAACAGCAGGGAGTGGGTAAAGCCGCGATGACCAAAAATATTGCCGTAGGCGACGCCGAACTTAAACGACAGCACGTCGGCATCCGGCAGCATGGCGAGGACAATCCCGGCAAACAGCAGGCGAGGGGGAATAACCCGGGTGCCCAGCCCTAAGCCCAGGCAAATCGGTACCGCGGCGTGGGTAATGATGGTTGGCATAACAATTATCCATGGCAAATCATGGAAATATAGCAGAGCGCGGCTAAACGCAGAGCCGGGCGTAAATCTGAATTACGCCGACTCCCGGGCGATCAGCTGTCCCGACAGGGTAATGCGCTGGGTTTGCAGTTCAGGCTCTTTCAGCTTGCGGATCATCAGCCCCGCTGCCTGACGGCCCGTCTCTTCGCTGGCGGAGGAGACATAGGTAAAGGACGGCGAGGTAAGGTTGACGTGCAGCATATCCTCAAACCCTACCAGCGCCACCTGCTGGGTCAAAAACACATCTTTGCCGACCGTGCGGCCCACGTGGTGAATACCCGAGATGGAGCCGATCATCGCATCCGGCGAGTGGCAGAGCAGGGCGGTGATGGTGTTGTTTTTCTCCAGCAGCTGCCGGGTGGCGAAACTCACCGCCCGCGTATCGTCGCTGCAGGCGGGAGCGGATTCATCCCGGAACACCAGCCCGTTTTGCGTCATCGCGCTGCGAAAACCGAGCAGACGCTGTTCGCGGATCAGATCGCCTTCCCTGCCGCCGAGGTAGGCGATATGGCGATGGCCGCGCTCAATCAGATAGCGGGTGGCCAGATGCGCCGCCTGGCGGTTATCGCGCATCACCAGATTGCAGTTTTCATCCAGCAGCGACTGCGACACCGCCACCAGCGGCAGCGGACACTGACGGATTAACGCCGGAAGCGCAGCATGGCGAGTGTCAGACGCCAGATAGATCACCCCGGCAACGCCCTGCTGCTTAAAAGAGAGCAGGCAGCGCTCAAGATGTTCGCCATCGTTCAGCGGCTGGCCGAGAAAAACCATATAACCCTGCTTCTCCAGCTCCTGGACGATGCTCGCCATCACCTTGATGGAAAAGCTGTCGCTGAAGTCGCGCAGGATCAGACCGATAAGATTAGAGGTGTTGGCGCGGAGGTTGGCAGCGGCGACGTTATGCACGTAGCCCAGGGCGGTGATGGCGGCGTTGACTTTGTCGATCGTCGCCTCGGAGATCTTTCCTTTCTGACGCAAAACCAGCGAGACGGTGGAGACGGAAACCCCTGCCTCTCTGGCGACATCAATGATGCTGACCTTCTTCACATCTTCTCCCTGAAATGCCTGATAAGACAACGTCTCCCGTAAGATACAGGAGACGTGTCGGTCAGGCAGCTTATTATTTACCGATCATGGTGGACATCGTTTGGGCGATAAACTGCGCCCTGGCGCCAAAGATAACCTGAATGCCGGAGTCGCCGACGAAGACCACGCCGCGTGCGCCGAGGCCGTTCAGACCGTCTTTATCCACCATCTCGCTCTTCGCCACTTCCAGACGCAGACGGGTGATGCAGGAGCCGACGGAGTCGATGTTCTGCGCCCCGCCGAGCAGGCCGATGATTTCTGTGGCGATTTCGGTGTCGGTTTTATCATCCGCATTAGCCGTCACTTCGGTACGGCCCGGGGTTTTCACGTCGAAACGACGGATCACAAAGCGGAAGGTGAAGTAGTAGATCAGCGCCATCGGGATACCGATGATAATGGCATTGAGGAAGTTGGTCTGGTAGCCGTTAAACGACGGCAGGATCCCGAATGACAGGTAGTCGATAAAGCCGGCGGAGAAGGATTTGGCGATATGGGCATGCATCAGGTACATGGTCATGTATGCCAGGCCCGCCATGATGGCGTTAAAGACGTAGAGGATCGGCGCCACGAAGATAAAGGTGAACTCTACCGGCTCGGTGATCCCGGTCAGGAAGCAGGTCAGTGCCGCAGAGAACAGGATCCCGGCCGCGATCTTTTTGTTTTTGGTGTGCGCTTCGTGGTACATCGCCAGACAGGCCGCAGGCAGCGCGAACAGCATCAGCGGGAACTCGCCCTGCATGAACTTACCGGCGTTCTGGTAGGTGTCGCTGCTGAAGGATTTGGTGCCTTCTTCCAGCATTTTGAACCAGATAGTCTGGTCGCCGTGGATCACCTGGCCCGCCTGGGTGGTGTAATCCCCGAACGAATACCAGAACGACGGATACCAGATGTGGTGCAGACCCAGCGGGATCAGCGCACGTTCCACCAGACCAAAGATAAAGGTCGATGCCGCCTGGTTATCGCCGTTAACCACTACCGACAGGGCGTCGATACCGGCCTGGATATGTTGCCAGATGTACGGCAGGAGCAGGCCCATCAGGAACGACAGGAACGCCGTGGCAATGGCGACAAAACGCTTCCCGGAGAAGAAGCCAAGGAATTCCGGCAACTGCATGGTGTGGAAGCGGTTATAACACCAGGCGGCGAGGATACCGCACAGCAGGCCGCCAAAGACCCCCATCTGCAGCGTCGGGATGCCCACCACCATGGCGTATTTCCCGCCCTGGGAGGCCATCTCCGGCGTAATGCCGAGTACGGTGCCGATGGTGATGTTGGTGACAAACACCGCCACCGCCGCCGACAGCGCCGCGATCCCGGATTCGGATGCCAGTCCCACGGCCGAACCGATGGCAAACAGCATCGGCAGGTTATCAAAAATGACGCCGCCCGCGTTCATCATCAGCGGCAGGTGGAACTTATCCCCGAAGGCCAACAGCAGGCCTGCAGCGGGAAGCAGTGAGATCGGCAGCATTAAGGCGCGACCAATCATCGATAATTTCGACAACGATTTAACAAACCCTGATATCAGACTCATGCTGATTTCCCCCGAGTGCGCTCTGTGAGCGCTGTTATAGTGAGTAGAACGTTTTAGTAGAACGTTCTACTTATCGTGATGAAAGCCTGAAATTCGCGCAACTTAATTTTCACATTTCAACAGATGAAATAGTGATTATTTGAAGTTGATCGATAATTAACCGTGATAGGTGTGAGGGATTGGAGAGGAGGGGGTTGTAGGCCCGGCAAGCGAAGCGCCGCCGGGCATCAGACGACTCAGGCCGTAACGGTCACGCTCTGACCTTCAAAACTTACGGTCTGACCGGCAACAATCTTGCAGCGCTTGCGGGTCTCTACCACGCCATCCACTTTAACCAGACCGTCAGCAATGACGATCTTGGCCTGGGCGCCGCTCTCGCTCCAGCCTTCGAGCTTCAGCAGATCGCACAGCTCAACGTGCGGGTGTTTACCTAATGAAAAAGTGGCCATCTTACGCTTCCTCTACGTCGTGATACTCTTCGCACGCCTGCAAAGTATTCTGAATCAGTGTAGCGACGGTCATCGGACCAACGCCGCCCGGAACCGGGGTGATATAAGAGGCGCGGGCAGCGGCATCTTCGTACACCACATCGCCTACCACTTTGCCGCTCTCCAGACGGTTAATCCCCACGTCCACGACAATCGCCCCTTCCTTGATCCACTCGCCCGGAATAAAGCCCGGTTTGCCCACGGCCACGATCAGCAGGTCGGCATTTTCGACGTGCTGACGCAGGTTTTTGGTAAAGCGGTGGGTGACGGTGGTGGTGCAGCCAGCCAGCAGCAGCTCCATGCTCATCGGGCGACCCACGATATTGGACGCGCCAATCACCACGGCGTTCAGGCCGTAGGTGTCGATGTTATAACGCTCCAGCAGGGTTACGATGCCGCGCGGGGTGCACGGACGCAGGCGTGGCGCACGCTGGCACAGACGGCCAACGTTGTACGGATGGAAACCGTCCACGTCTTTGTCTGGCGCAATACGTTCCAGCACCTTCACGTTGTCGATGCCCGCAGGCAGCGGCAGCTGGACCAGAATGCCGTCGATCGCGCTATCAGCGTTCAGGGTATCAATCAGCTCCAGCAGCTCTGCTTCGGAAGTGGTTTCCGGCAGATCGTATGAGCGGGAGAGAAAGCCCACCTCTTCGCAGGCTTTACGCTTGCTGCCGACATAAATTTGCGATGCCGGGTTGCTGCCGACCAGCACAACGGCCAGCCCGGGGGCGCGTTTTCCGGCCGCTGTACGCGCCTTCACTTTTTCCGCAACCTCAGAGCGCACCTGCTGCGCAATCGTTTTACCGTCAATAATCTTTGCTGCCATCAGAGAGAAGATTCCATCTGTAAGGTATGAAAGGGGGATTGCGCATATTTTGTCAGAAGCGAGGGCTGATGTCAGTCACACTTTGCGAGATTTCACCATTCCCCTGCCGCGCACCCCCGATAACCCCGCATTCGGGATGGGTACTTTCTTAGGCGATTTTAGGAGGTAACCGGGTTAACTGGCAGTATTTGGGCATATTCACCGCTTTATTCCTGGGCTACTTTAGCCACGTCCAAAATAATGCATCAATTATGCAAGTGATAGTCACGCTACTTTCCGGTTGCCATCGGGAAGGGCTTTTTACATTTAAAGGAAATCCTATGAATTTAACTACTATTTCAGCGGCTGTGGTTGCTACTCTGGTATTAATGTCTGGCGCAGTCTGGGCTGAAGATCCGCCAGCGGTTTCGGTTAATGGCGGCACCGTGCATTTTAAAGGTGAATTAGTCAACGCGGCCTGTGCAGTAAATACCAAATCTGCCGATCAGATTGTTTATCTGGGACAGTACCGGACGGCGAAATTTACCAAAGTGGGCGACACCACGGTGAATATCCCGTTTACTATTCAACTGAACGACTGCGATCCGGCGGTGGCGAAAACCGCGTCCGTGGCCTTTACCGGTCAGATTGATGCCACTGACGACACCCTGCTGGCAGTCTCTTCCGGCAGCAACGACAACGCGGCAAAAGGCGTGGGCATTGAAATCCTCGACAATAAATCCAGCACGCTGACCCCGGATGGCGCCAGCTTCTCTGCGGCCCAGGCGCTGATTGAAGGCTCTAACACCCTGAACTTTGCCGCACGTTATAAAGCGACCGCGGCGACCACCCAACCCGGCCAGGCAAACGCCGACGCAACCTTCGTGATGAAGTACGAATAATAGCGCGTCAGGTCTCAGGGATGAGACCTTTTACCTTGTGTCTGGCTAACGTTTATTTCTGACGACATACAGATCTGTAAATATTTTATTAAAGGTAACCTGGTGATGAACCTGATCGTTAAATCGGGCGCGGTTGTTTATTTTATTTATAGCCTTATATCCGGGGTCGCCTGTGCATCCGGGGGTATTGCTCTGGGCGCCACCCGGGTTATTTATCCGGCAGAGGCGCAGCAGACCTCCCTCGCAATGACCAACAGCAATAAACAAGAGCGCTATTTAATTAATGCCTGGATTGAAAACGAGCAGGGAAAAAAAGAAAAAACCTTCGCCGTGACGCCACCGCTGTTTGTCAGCGAGCCGAACAGTGAGAACACCTTGCGGATTATTTACGCCGGGCCGCCGCTGCCCGCCGATCGCGAATCGCTCTTTTTTATGAACGTGAAGGCGATCCCGTCGGTGAATAAAGCCAGTCTGGAAGGCAAAAACGTCCTGCAGCTGGCGATTTTGTCGCGGATCAAGCTCTTCGTGCGGCCAGCCAGGCTAGAGATGCCCCCGGAGGAAGCCCTGTCGCACCTGCGCTTTGCGCGCACAGGCAACTACCTGAAGGTGAGTAATGCCTCACCTTATTACATCACGCTGGTCAATGTTCAGCTCGGCGGGCAGAAACTGGATAACCTGATGATCGCCCCAAAAAATCACGCCATGCAGGCGATCCCGGCCGGGGCCAGCGGCAGCCTCTCCTGGCAGAGCGTTAACGACTACGGCGCGATTACGCCAGCCCGCAGTGTCAGCCTGTGAGCAGAGGCAGGATCATGACGTACGCGCGAGGATGTTATTGCCCGATGGCAGTGGCCCTGATAACCACGATCTGGTCACCGCTGAGCCAAAGCGAAAGCTACTTTAACCCGGCCTTTTTAACCGACGGCACGGCCAATGTCGCGGATTTGTCGCGTTTCGAGCAGGGCCACCAGCAGGCACCGGGCACGTACCGCGTTGACGTCTGGCGTAACGATGAGTTTATCGGCACCCTGGATATTCCTTTTGAGGCAGCAGACGAGGACTCGCCGCCGCCTGCCGGGGGGCTGACACCCTGTATTACCCGCGCCATGCTGGAGCGGATGGGGGTGAATGTGCCCGCGTTCCCGGCGCTGGCAACGGTGGCGGCAGGACACTGTATCCCGCTGAAAACGGCCATTCCGGGCAGTGAAATTGATTTTAATTTTGCATCGCTACGCCTGAACATCAGCCTGCCGCAGGTGGCGATGCACAACAGCGCCCGCGGCTACATTCCCCCGGACCAGTGGGATCAGGGCATCCCGGCGATGCTGTTGAACTACAGCTTCAGCGGCAACCGGGGAACTGACGATGACAGCTATTATCTGAATCTGCAAAGCGGGCTGAATTATGGGGCCTGGCGACTGCGTAACACCGGCTCGTGGCGCGATACCCGCAGCAACGGCAGTCGGCATACCGAATGGCAAAACATTGGCACCTGGGTGCAGCGCACGATTATTCCCCTGAAAAGCGAGCTGGTGGTAGGCGACAGCAACACCGGGAACGACGTCTTCGACAGCGTAGGTTTTCGCGGGGGGCGACTGTACTCCTCGGACAGCATGTACCCCGACAGCATGCAGGGCTATGCCCCCACGGTGCGGGGCATCGCGCGAACGCCGGCCAAAGTGGTGATCCGTCAAAACGGGTATGTGATCTATCAAAGCTATGTCCAGGCCGGGGCCTTTGCCATCGCCGACCTGAACCCGACCTCATCAAGCGGCGATCTTGACGTCACGGTGGAAGAGAACGACAGCAGCCAGCAACGCTACACCGTGCCGTACTCAACCGTGCCGCTGCTGCAGCGTGAAGGTCGCCTGAAATATGATCTGGTTGCCGGAGATTACCGCAGCGGTAACCGCGACCAGGAGTCACCCTCCTTCGCCCAGGGGACGCTGATTGCGGGTCTTACGAAGGGCTACACGCTTTACGGCGGCACGCAGCTCGCCGCACGTTACACGGCGCTGGCCCTTGGGGCGGGTAAAAATCTCGGCGACTGGGGAGCCCTCTCGCTCGATGTCACCCACGCCCGCAGCCAGCTGGCGGACGACAGCCGCCACGAAGGGCAATCCCTGCGCTTCCTGTATGCCAAATCGTTGAACACCCTGGGGACACACCTCCAGCTGCTGGGTTATCGCTACTCAACCACCGGGTTTTACACCCTCGATGACGTGGCATGGCGCACGATGGAAGGCTATCAGTATGGCGATGACAGCGACCATGACGGCGTGCCGGATGTGCAGAGTTATCACAACCTGGCGTGGAATAAAAAAGGGCGCCTGCAGGTCAATATTTCTCAGTCGCTGGGGGATTACGGCTCGGTGTATCTCTCCGGCAGCGAACAGACCTGGTGGGGAAACCGCGATGCCAGCGTCTGGTATCAGCTCGGCTATGCTGGCGGCATCCGGGGGGTGAGCTACTCCGTCTCCTGGTCGTGGAACCAGTCCGCGGAGATTGGCGGCACCGACAACATTGTTTCCCTGAATGTGTCGGTTCCGTTCAGCCTGTTTACCGGCCAGGGTTTTCGCCGCGACAGCGCGTGGGATCGTGCCTGGGCGACAGCCTCGGCGAGCCGTAGCCGTGGGGGCGATACCAGCGTGCAAACCGGCATCAGCGGCACGCTCCTGGAGCAGCACAACCTGAGCTACAGCCTGACCCAGGCCCACAACAGTCACACCGGCGGCAGCGGTAGCGCCGGTGCCAACTGGCAGGCCACTTACGGCTCACTGGGGGCCGGGTATAACTACTCCCGCCAGCAGCACGATCTCAACTGGCAGGTGTCGGGCGGCGTGGTGGGGCATGCGGATGGTGTCACCTTAAGCCAGCCGCTGGGGGATACCAACGTGCTGATCAAAGCCCCGGGCGCATCGGGCGTCAGCATCGAGAACCAGACCGGGGTGAAAACCGACTGGCGCGGCTATGCGGTGATGCCCTACGCCACGGTGTATCGCTACAACCGCGTTGCGCTGAATACCAACACCATGAGCACCAGCACCGACATTGAAAACAACGTCAGCAGCGTGGTGCCTACCAAGGGCGCGCTGGTGCGTGCCAGTTTTGATACCCGCATCGGCGTGCGCGCTTTGCTGACCGTGATCCACGCCAGCCAGCCGGTGCCGTTTGGTGCCGTCGTGCGCGAGAGCAAAACGGGCGTCACCAGTATGGCGGGGGAGGACGGGCAGATTTACCTGAGCGGCCTGCCGCTTAGCGGTGAGCTGTTAATTCAGTGGGGCGAGGGCGCGAATGCACAGTGTCGCGCGCCTTACACGCTGCCGGAAAAGAGCCTGCAACAGGCGATCACGCTTAAGGAGATCCGCTGTGATTAATACCCGCTGCCTGCTGGTACCGCTGCTAACATTGCTGCCCGCCGCGCAGGCGCTGGCTAGCGTATGCGTCAATGAAACGGGCGTACCGACGGATATCTTTTACGATCTGTCGGATACCTTTACCCATTCCAATAACCAGCCGGGGCAAATCGTCACCCTCAGCGAAAAATCCCAGTGGGTGGGCGTCAAGGCGGTCTGCCCAAAAGGGACGACGGGAACCACCACCCTGCGCAGCTATGTCACGGATTTCCCGATAACCACAACGATGGATAACTATAAATATTTGCGACTGAATGAGTATCTGGAGGGGGCGATGAAAATTACCGACAGCTATGCCGGCGTCTTTTATCCCCCGCAAAACTATATTCAGATGGGAAGCCATCCAAACGTGCCGAAGAACCAGGCCTTTCCGGTGCAAGATTCCAGCCTGATCTTCCGCCTGAAAGTGACGCGGCGGTTTATCAATATGGTGGTGATCCCGCGTGCAACGATGTTCCGCGTCTACGTCACGACAACCTCCTCCGACCCGTTCAGTACGCCGGTTTATACCCTCTCCTATAGCGGCACTATTCAGGTGCCGCAGAGCTGCGCGATCAACGTCGGGCAGATCGTGGAATTTGATTTCGGTGATATCGGCGCCTCGCTGTTCAGCAAAGCAGGGGCCGGAAACCGGCCTGAAGGGGTATCGGCGCAGAGCAAAACTCTGGCCATCAAATGCACCAACGTCGAGGCCAACGCCTGGCTGACCCTGCGCATCGAGGCGGAAAAAGCTTCCGGCAGCACGCTGGTGTCCGATAACCCGGATGTGGGATTTGTGGTGGCGAATGCGTCCGGTACTCCACTCACACCCAACCATCCCGGAAGCCTGATCCCGTTCCGTCTGGATGATAACGCCTCCGCGCAGGTGGGGATTATGGCGTGGCCGGTGAGTATCACTGGCCATAAACCGGCGGAAGGGCGCTTTACCTCGCGCGGCTATTTGCGCGTGGATTATCAGTAAGGAGGCAACATGCGTAAAGGGATCACGGGGATGCTGGCCGCCGCCGCGCTGTGGCTGCCGCACGCTCAGGCGGATTCGCCTCTGGGGAACATCAATATTCAGCTCTACGGCAACATTGTGGATTTTACGTGCGTGGCAGAAGGCAGTGACAGCAACAAAACGGTACAGCTGGGCCGCTGGCCTACCCGACAGCTCAGTACCACGGGCAGCCGGACGCAGGCGATACCTTTTACCCTGAAGCTCACGGGCTGTCCACCTGGGGCCGCGTCAGTCACCTTCTCTGGCATCGCGGATGCCAGTGATAACCAACTGCTGGCCCTGAATGATGCCAGCCAGGCACGCTCGGTGGCGGTGGAAATTCTTGATGGCACCAAAACGCGGCTGCCGCTTCAGCAGGCCAGTCGCGAAGTGACGGTGGATGCGGCAGGAAATGCGGAGCTGGCGTTTTATGTCAACTATATTGCCACAGCTAACAATCCTCAGCCGGGACGTGCCGACGCAGATGCGACTTTTATGATTAATTACTATTAAGCGTGAAGCCTCCCTGAAACATTATGGTGTGACAGGGAAAGCCTTTATTTAAAGCAGTTCATGATCTTTGGCATAATCAATAAGTTCAACAATACTCTGCACGCCTAATTTCATATAGATATTTGACTTGTGGGCGCTAATTGTTTTATTGCTAAGTAATAATTGTGCAGCAATTTCTTTGTTCGATAATCCATTTGCCAGATAACGCAATACCGTGACTTCCCGGTTGGATAACGGCATGTCGGTCGGATTCCCTTTCCGCGTAGTTGAATGGTTTATAAGATTTAGCGTATCGGCAGGAAAGAATGAATATCCTCCGAGCAGCATCTGTACGGCATTATAGATATCACCCAGATCTTTTCGCTTGCTGACAAAGCCATTGGCCCCGGCACGCATGGCTCGCCCGGCATAAAAGGATTCTGATTTCGACGACAAGAACAGGACTTTGATTTTATTATTTAATTTTTTGATTCTTTTCAATAAGGTAAATCCATCCATTCCCGGAAGGTCAATATCAAGGATCACCATGTCGACCGGGTGATGACGGATATGATCGAGGGCTTCATGGCAGTCTCCCGATTTAAGCGTGATGGTAATATTTTTATTTTTCTGTAGCAGGACTTCTATCGACATTCTGACAATAGGGTGTTCGTCCATAATGATGACGGATGCCGGTTTCATTGTTATGCCTCAGATTGTTTAAGCGCGGGTGAGCCGGAAGGATAGTTCTTATTCCCTGGAAAGAGCGAAAGCATCCTTGTTTACGTCATACTAAAAAGAGTCCCGCAGCGCAGTGACTGAAAAGAAATTATCCAGATAAATGAAATTGTATTTTTCATTCACGGCTGGAATATGACTTAGTATACCTTTTAACGGTTGTGCGAAAAGTCTGAAGATTGACTTCATCCGCTTTCTCAACATGATCTTCTGGATAATTTAAGTGAATATTTTAAAAAGAGGCTAAATATCCACTAATTCTCATTTGCATGGATTATCGTGATTTTCTCATAATAAAAATAATACAACCCTCTGATTGTTAATATTTTGTGATGGTCGCTGGCATCCGTAAAACGTTCCTCATGCCGGGATACCAGGATCGTCTGCATGCCATTCAGTGCCCCAGGGCGAGGAGTGCTGAAGTAATTTGTTTTACATCATTATCATAATATTAACCGACTCAACCAAACCTTAACGACTGAGCAAAAATGTTGCAATGCGCCCGTTGCTCGGGATTTAACGTTGCTGGAAGGGGCAATTAGGAATAGTTGCTATTGTTTGTAAGTTGTTAAATTAATGCATAAAACTTACAACAGCGCGTCAGTCATCTCGTCACGATCCAGGCGATAACGTGTTAACCGGCCAGGCGATGCAGCAGATGCAGCAGCGCCTGGCGGCGATGCAGGCCGAGCTTATCGACGACGCGCCCCACCCGGTAGACGATGCGGCTGTAAGGGCGATCGGACAGGCACGCAATGTTGCGTAACGACTCCCCACAGGTTAACAGGCGCAGAATGGCCCACTCCTCCCGCGTAAACCACTCCCTGTCAGAGATGACGGGGCGATGGTTGCGGGAGATCTTCTGCTGAAGCAGGGCGGCAGAGGACTGGCGTTCAATAAGGTTAAACGGACCGGCAGCCCGGCAAAAAAGCCGTCGGTCGGCGTCATCTGCACGCACCAGCAGATGGACCGGCGTGTAGGGGGGATACAGCCTCAGCCTGCGCAGGCTGTCGAGCGTATCCATCAGGGGCTGCGTCCGGCACTCCATATCAATCACCAGCCTTGCCGAGGGCCACTGCTGGATCGCGCTTATTGCAGGCGTAAGGGTGTCAAACTGACGGCAGTGATTCAGTGGGAAGGGGCCAGCCTGTAATCCGGCGCAGAGAAAACGATCGTCGGTGACCAGCACCAGCCAGGGGGCATCTGTTTTACGGCGCTGATTGATGGACTGGCTCAGGTAAACAAGGCGGTCAAAAAAGGGCGCACTGAAGGGGGGTTGTGCAAAACCTATAGAATCACTTCCCGTGCGACGCCGTCGGTAGCGGCGTACATTGATGCGCATATCATCCCTCTGCTGTTTGAGAAGCTAAGCGCAACAATCGGATCAGGCCATTTTTTGGCAGAGCAGAAAAGCATGCGGCACCCACTTCACTATCCTGTTGTGTTCCGGCATACGGGCACCGGAGCATCGCGGGTAGTGTGCGGGCAAACGGGGGGCGAAAATAGCAGGCGCGGCTTAATTATGGCTAAGGCATTTCGTAGTTATGCGGGAGGCGCTATGGCGAAAAAACAGACGTCTTCATTCAGGAACCACGGGCAACAGGATATAAGAGAAGCGATCGCGCCAAAAGGCATTGACTCACCAGACATTGACCGTATAATTCCAGGCGTTTCACCACCTCGCACTACACGCATTTCCATGCGCCCTTAGCTCAGTTGGATAGAGCAACGGCCTTCTAAGCCGTAGGTCAAAGGTTCGAATCCTTTAGGGCGTACCATTTAAGTCTGTCAGTTGTCCCCTTATCCCTTTTTATCCATAAAAAAGCTGCCGTGTTCAACGGACTAACCCGCTACTCCCAGGCCGCGGTTTTGCACCGGGTATTGGCCTGAGACTTGACCCCATTCTCACTAAGATTTTTCTGTATAATAGCGCCGAACGCGCGGGCAGCCCCTGCGCGGATGTCGGGTGAATATGAAGAGGGAATGATGTCCGGTATTGCGCATTACTATGAACAGCAGCAGATTAGCAGCCCGCAGCAGGTGGCCACGCTATCGGCGCAGCCGTCGTCAGCCGGAATGACGCAGACCAGCGTACCCGCCTCTTTTCAGCAGTTAACCCATTCTGCGCAGCCGATCGTCGCCCAGCCTGCGGCAAGCTCACCGCAACCTGCCGACCGCCGTCAGGCTTCGGTAACCGCCACGCCCGCCTCGTTTGAGCAACTGGGGCAGTACGCCAGCCTGCAGGGCTGGCGTGAAAATCAGCTCGCGCTGATGAACCGCTTACCTCAGTACCGCAACAGCCGCACCGGGCCCGCATGGTCGCCGGTCGGGGGCATCCGCGGGATCCGCAATAACAACCCCGGCAATCTGGAGGCCAGTTGGGCCTTCACCTGGCAGGGGCAGAACGGTACCGACGGGCGTTTTGCCACCTTTGCGTCCCCGGAACACGGCATCCGCGCCCTGGGCGTCAACCTGCTTGCTTACCAGCGGCGCGGGCTGGATACCATCAGTAAAATTATTAACCGCTGGGCGCCGCCGCAGGACAATAACAATACCACCGCGTACATTCAGAACGTCAGTCAGGCCTTGGGCGTCACACCGACCACCCGGCTGGATGTGGCCTCGCCAGATGTCTTAACCGCGCTGAGTAAGGCCATTATTCATCAGGAGAATGGCAACGTGCCGTTTTCCGATGAGACCATCGCGAGCGGGATCGCGTCGGCGCTGGGGATGGCGGCCCTGTCGGACAGCCCGACGCCGATAGTGGGGGCGCCACTCCCGGCACCGTTGCGCAGTACCAAAGGATAGTCTCGCCCCCTCTGGGTTGTTTTCTCATCGTTTTTTTACTTTGTTGCCCCTGTTTACACTTGATTACAGATGGATAATGAGTATAGTTCTCATTCTCTTTAGTGTTTGCGGGCGCGTAGGGACTATCCCGCATCAACAGTGAGTGCAGATCTCACACGGAACACTGAGTGTTATCGGTGGACGCTGCACTGGCCTGACGGCCTGAAACCCTAACCATAATCGCAACCATTATGCGACGCAGGCGTCCTCCTCAAATTTGATTTGCACGGTAAAGGATGTCCCTGATGACCAAGAAATTGTCCGCCCTGGCGCTGCTTGTCGCCGTCTCCCTTAGCGGCTGCGCCGCACAGCACACGGCGACAACCGCGCCCGCTGCCGATGCCCCGAAACCTGCCGCCCCCGCGCAAACCAACGTGGTAAAACGCGATCTGGCGGATGGCCTGTACGAAATGGTGCTGAGCCCGAAAGGCGATGCGCTGTACGTTGCCAGCTCAGAAGGCTTTAAGGACGTGCAGGGCGGCGTGGTCTACAAGCTCGATCCAACGACCCTGAAGACCATTGGTCGCAGCCATACCGATCTGAAAAACTTCGCCCTCGCACTCTCTGAAGACGGTCAGACCCTCTATGCCACTAACTCGCTGGACGGCGGGATCAGCGCCATCAGCACCGCTGACGGCAAGGTCAAAAAACGCCTGCTGTTTACCGAGCGCAACAAAGAGGGTTACCCGTACGGCGCGCGTCAGGTGCTGCTGCATAACGACGTGCTGTACATCGGCGGCGTCGCCGATCCTGCGGTGATCTGGGTGGTAGATGCCAACACGCTGAAGCTGAAAAAGACCATCAAAAATGCGGGCCAGTGGGTCACCGGCCTGATGTGGTCTGAGCAAACCCAGCGCATTTACGTGGCGAACGGTGGGGGGGAAATCCTGGTGCTCGACCCTAAAAGCAACCGCATCGAAAAACGCTGGAAGCCGCTCGGGGACAAACCTGCGCTGCTGCTGAACCTCGCGGAAGACAACGCGACGGGTCGCCTGTTCGTGACCGACAACTCGAAGGCCAAAACCACCCTGGTGTTGGATATCCGTACCGGCGAGCTGATCAAGCAGCTGGATGTCGGCGATTCGATGGGGGTGAAATTCAACCCGGCGCGTAACGAGCTGTACATCACCCAGCGCGAAAGCGGCAAGCTGCTGAGCCTCGATGCTAAGACCTATGCCGTGAAGCAGAGCTGGGATCTGCCGCCGAACCCGAACAGCCTGCTGCTGTCGGCGGACGGTCAGACCCTGTACGTCACCGTTAAACAGGCGTTCAACAAAGACCACTCCACCAACGGGCCGGACAGCGTTGTGCGTATCGCCCTGAAATAAATTTTCCCATAACAATTAAGGCCCGGAAACGGGCCATTTTGCGCGTACTTTGAACGAGTTAATCATGAACCACACCAGAAAAATGAACAAAACGCTGCTGGCCCTCGCCATTGGTGCAATCGCTCATTCCGCCGTGGCGGCAGAGAGCAAAAAAGAAGAGACCATCGTGGTGCAGTCCGCTGCCAGCGACTTTAAATCCGGCGGCGACCAGCTGGTGCCGGCCTTCCTTGACGGGCAGGTGGCGAACGGCGGACGTATGGGGATGCTCGGTCAGCAAAACGCGATGGACGTGCCGTTTAACATCATCAGCTACACCTCCAAACTGGTGGAAGATCAGCAGGCGCGGACCATTGGCGACGTGGTGGCGAACGATGCGGGCGTCCAGTCCGTGCAGGGCTACGGCAACAGCGCGGAAAGCTACCGTATTCGCGGCCTGAAGTTCGACGGGGATGATATGACCTTCGGCGGCCTCTCCGGCGTGCTGCCGCGTCAGGTGGTGGACGCGCAGATGGTGGAGCGCATCGAGATCTTCAAAGGCGCTAACTCCCTGATGAACGGCGCGGCCAGCTCCGGCGTCGGCGGGATGATCAACCTTGAGCCAAAACACGCGGGCGCAACCCCGCAGGCGAAAGTGGGCGTCGATTACACCTCAGATTCGCAGATCGGTACCACCCTTGATGCCGGTCGTCGCTTCGGCGACAGCGACCAGTTTGGCGCCCGCGTCAACGTGGTGCACCGTGAAGGCGAAGCGCCGGTCGCCAACGACCGTCGTCGCACCACGCTGCTCTCCACCGGCCTCGACTATGCCGGGGAGAATTTCCGCACCTCCGTGGATATGGGGTATCAGAAGAAAACCTTCCACGGCTCCGAGACCGGGGTCAACATCTCCGGGGTGGATTTCGTCCCTGAGCCGCCGAAAAACGATCGCAACTACTCGCAGAAATGGGCCTACAGCAACATCGAAAACGAATTCGGTATGTGGCGCAGCGAGTACGACATCACCGACAGCTGGACCGCCTATACCGGTCTCGGTGCCCAGCATGCCCATGAAGAGGGGCTGTACAGCGGGGCGAAGCTGGTCGACAAGAGCGGCAAGGCCACCGCGTCCCGCCTGGATACCAACCGCATCAGCGACAGCGTAAGCGGCATGGCGGGCATCCGCGGTAACTTTGCCACCGGCTTTGTAACCCACAAGGTTAACGTCGGCTACTCGGCGATGACCAAAAACGAGAAAATTGCGTGGAAGATGTCGGCAGCGAAGAATAACCCGGTCACCAACATCTATCACAACACCGGCGTCGATGCGCCGCCGAGCACCAACTCCAACGGGGCGGGCGGTAACTACAGCGATCCGCTGACCAGCGGCCGCACCCGCACCCAGGGCTGGCTGCTGAGCGATACCCTCGGCGTGCTGGACGACAAACTGCTGTTCACCGTCGGGGCCCGTCATCAGAAGGTGGCGATCCGCGGCTATAACAAAGTGACCGGCATCGAAAACGCGGGCGACAGCTTCGACGGCGACCGCTGGATGCCGACCTATGGCGTAGTCTACAAGCCGTGGAACGAGATCTCACTGTATGCCAACCACACCGAGGCGCTGCAGCCGGGTAAAACCGCGCCTAACACCGCGATCAACTACGGCCAGAGCACCGGTATCGTCCACTCTAAGCAGAACGAAGTGGGCGTGAAGGCCGACTTTGGTCGCGTGGGCGGCTCGCTGGCGCTGTTTGAGATCAAAATGCCGTCCGCCATTCTCGACAGCCAGACCAAATATTACGGTCTGGATGCCGAGCAGCGTAACCGCGGTGTGGAGCTGAACGTTTTTGGCGAGCCGATGCTGGGCCTGCGTCTGAACGCCAGCGCCACCTGGCTGCAGGCGGAGCTGACCAAAACCAACAACGGGGTTAACCAGGGTAACGACGCTATTGGCGTCCCGTCGTTCTACGGCGTGCTCGGCGCGGAGTATGACATCAAGCCGGTCGATGGTCTGACCGCCATCGCCCGCGTGAACCACTCTGGTTCCCAGTATGCGGATCTGGCCAACAGCAAAAAGCTGGACAGCTACACCACCCTGGATCTGGGCATGCGTTATCGCTTCGCGGTGAACAACGATCAGAACCAGATGACCGTTCGCGCCGGGATTGAAAACGTCACCGACGAGAACTACTGGTCAAGCGTGGACGACGGCGGCACTTACCTGTTCCAGGGTGAGCCGCGCACCTTTAAGGTCTCCGTCGGCTACGAGTTCTGAGTTCGACCCTCGTTATCGGGGCAGGGATGCCCCACCTCTCGACTGTTATAAAAATGTAATCAATTGTTCTTATAGTGTTCCCACTTTGTCATTTCTTAGCCTAAAGACAGGAAGCCATCGTGGGTAAACCTCTTAAGTCCGTATTTAAAAAAGAACATCGCGACGATGTCAGCAATCCCAGCGCTAACCCGGTATTTTCCAGCGTGGCGGAGATGTTTCTCTCCCGCCGCCGTTTCTTGCAGATGGGCGCCGTTGCCGGTGCCGCCGCCTCCTTCCCCTTTTTACTCAAGCCTGAAAACGCCCTGGCCGCGGTTTCACAGCCTTCAGCCCTGAGCAAAGCGGTCTCGCTCGGCTTTACCAGCATTCCGGTCTCGACCGACGATACGGTCAGGGTGCCCGAGGGCTATATCGCGCGGCCTTTCTACCGCTGGGGCGATGCCACCGGCATCAAGGGGAATAAGCCTGAATTCAAATTTGACGCCAGCAACACGGCGGACGAGCAGGCGGCGCAGGCGGGCATGCACCATGACGGCATGGCGTGGTTTAGCCTGCCGCAAGGGGAGGAGAATCCCGGTCACGGCCTGCTGGCGATGAACCACGAGTACATCGACAACGGCATGCTCTTTACCGACGGTACCGCCAGCTGGAACCTGGATAAAGCGCGCAAAGGCCAGAACGCCATGGGCGTGTCGATTATCGAAGTGAAAAAGAGCGGCAGCGACTGGGAAGTGGTGCGACCCTCCGGCTTTGCCCGCCGCATTACGGTGAACACCCCGATGCAGCTCACCGGCCCGGCGCGTCAGCAGACGTTGATGAAAACCGCCGCCGATCCTCAGGGCGAGCGGGTGCTGGGCACCATGCAGAACTGCGCCAACGGTTACACCCCCTGGGGAACCTACCTCACCTGCGAAGAGAACTGGTCGGATATTTTCGTCAAGAAAGGCGAGCGTAACGCCCTGGAGAAGCGCTACGGCATCAGCGACAGCGATGAATCCTACCGCTGGAGCGAAGTGGACGACAGGTTCAATGTTGATACAACGCCCAACGAGCCGAATCGCTTTGGCTGGGTGGTCGAGATCGATCCCTACAACCCGGACTCCACGCCGCGCAAGCACACCGCGCTGGGGCGCTTCAAGCATGAAGGCGCCGCCGTCACCCTGGCCGCCGATAAGCGCGTGGTCACCTATATGGGCGACGACCAGAAGTTTGAGTACATCTACAAATTTGTTTCCGACAATAAATACAATCCGGCGGATCGCGACGCCAACCTGCAGCTGCTGACTGCCGGCACACTCTACGTCGCCCGATTCAACGACGACGGCTCCGGCGAGTGGCTGCCACTGGTGTTTGGCCAGAATGGCCTGGATAAGAGCAAAGGGTTCGAAAGCCAGGGCGATCTGCTGGTTAAAACCCGTCTGGCGGCCGATGCCGTGGGGGCGACGAAGATGGATCGTCCGGAATGGATTGCGGTCGATCCCCATAACAGCGGCAGCGTTTACTGCACCCTGACCAACAACAGCGATCGCGGCAAAGAGGGCAAAGCGCCGGTGGATGCGGCCAACCCGCGGGCAAACAACGCGTTCGGCCACATTATGCACTGGCACGAAGAGGGCGGCGATCCTGCGGCGTTACGCTTCAAATGGGACATCCTGGTGCTGGCCGGACGCACGGACACCGCGGATGAAAAGGCGAAGGGCAGCATGAAGGGTGCCGAATTTGGCAGCCCGGACGGCCTGTCGTTTGACCATCAGGGCGTGCTCTGGATCCAGACCGACGTCTCCTCCAGCACCATTAACAAGAAAGCGTATGAGGGGATGGGCAATAACCAGATGGTGGCGACCATTCCGGGCACCAACGAGTATCGCCGCTTCCTGACGGGCCCGCGCGGCTGCGAAATCACCGGCATTGCCTTCACTCCGGACAACCGCACGCTGTTTATTAATATTCAGCATCCGGGGGAGGGCGGGGACGACATTACCGACCCGGCTAACCCGCGCGCCGTTTCTAACTGGCCGGACAACAATCCGCAAGGGCGTCCCCGCGCCTCGACGGTGGTCATCACCCGAGCGGACGGCGGCATTATCGGTTCGTGATCGCCTCCCGCCGGGCAGCAACCGTTGCCCGGCGTTTAACTTGCTCCCGTCTGCCTGAAGTGTTAAAAGGTGCCCCTTCCATAAAAAGAGACAGGGGTCAGACGTGAAAAACGCGTCATCCGCTTCAGGCAATGGTGTTGCTGAAGCCTCGTCGGAACAGACACCGACGCTGCATCGTGGTTTACAGAACCGACATATTCAACTTATCGCCCTCGGTGGCGCCATCGGCACCGGGCTGTTCCTCGGCATCGGTCCCGCTATTCAGATGGCCGGCCCGGCCGTACTGCTGGGTTATGCCATCGCGGGCATTATCGCTTTTCTGATCATGCGCCAGCTCGGCGAGATGGTGGTGGAAGAGCCGGTGTCCGGCTCCTTCGCCCACTTTGCCTATAAATACTGGGGCCCGTTTGCCGGCTTCCTCTCCGGCTGGAACTACTGGGTGATGTTCGTGCTGGTGGGCATGGCAGAGCTGACCGCCGCGGGCATCTATATGCAGTACTGGCTCCCGGACGTGCCGACCTGGATCTGGGCGGCGGTGTTCTTCATCATCATTAACGCCGTTAACCTGGTGAACGTGCGCCTGTACGGTGAGACCGAGTTCTGGTTCGCCTTAATCAAGGTGCTGGCGATCATCGGCATGATCGGCTTTGGCCTGTGGCTGCTCTTCTCCGGACACGGCGGCGAGCGGGCAACCATCGACAACCTCTGGCAGCACGGCGGCTTCCTCGCCACCGGCTGGAAAGGGCTGGTGCTGTCGCTGGCGGTGATCATGTTTTCCTTTGGCGGGCTGGAGCTGATCGGCATTACCGCCGCCGAAGCGCAGGATCCGCATAAAAGTATCCCGAAAGCGGTCAACCAGGTGGTGTACCGTATTCTGCTGTTCTATATCGGTTCGCTGGTGGTGTTACTGGCGCTCTATCCGTGGGTGGAAGTGAAGTCCGACAGCAGCCCGTTTGTGATGATTTTCCACGATCTGAACAGCAACGTGGTGGCTTCGGCGCTCAACTTTGTGATTCTGGTGGCCTCGCTGTCGGTTTACAACAGCGGCGTCTACTCCAACAGCCGGATGCTGTTTGGCCTCTCGGTGCAGGGCAACGCGCCGAAGTTTTTAACCCGCGTCAGCCGTCGCGGCGTGCCGGTGAACTCCCTGCTGCTCTCCGGGGGCATTACCTCCCTGGTGGTGCTGGTCAACTATCTGCTGCCGCACGAAGCCTTTGGCCTGCTGATGGCCCTGGTGGTCGCGACATTGCTGCTGAACTGGATCATGATCTGCCTGGCGCACCTGCGTTTCCGCGCGGCGATGCGTCGCAAAGGGCGTGAGACCCAGTTCAAAGCGCTACTCTACCCGGCGGGGAACTACATCTGTATCGCCTTCCTGGCGATGATCCTGGTGCTGATGTGCACCATGGACGGCATGCGCACCTCGGCCATTCTGTTGCCGGTGTGGATTGTGTTCCTGTTTGCGGCGTTTAAATTGTCACGGCGGAAGGCGAGTTAATCCTGAAAATGGCCTGCGATTGCAGGCCATTTTGTTAAAAATGTAAGGCAACGCGCTTGCCGGTCGGAAGGGTGACATCAATACTCACTTCGCCCCCCAGAGCAGTAACATAGCGTTTAAGTGTTGAAAGGCGTGGATCGTTATCCGGCTGCTCTATCTTTGCAACCGTAGGTTGTTTAACTCCCATCGCGAGAGCAAGTTCCGTCTGTGAAATATTGAGTTCTTCACGCAGTTGATTCAGCGCGACAATAATACGCAGCTCCTCAACTTTAGCGGCAATTCGCTCCTGACTTTCTTCACTCTGCTGGGCCATGAGTTGTTTTAACGTTGCCATTTGGCCTCCTGATTTGCCAGATACTTGCTGAATTCAGCGTCAGCTATGACGATCATCTGTTTATAGAATCGCTTTTCAACGTTATAGCCAAAAGGCTATAACTGCAATGCCCGGCGGCGCTGCGCTTGCACGGGCCTACAAAACCGTAGCCGGGTAAGCGCAGCCGTCACCCGGCACACATGCGAGCACATAGCAGAACCGTAGGCCGGGTAAGCGCAGCGCCACCCGGCACCTCTCCGCACCCATCCTCATCTTTATCGTGACCCCCTTCGCACTTCTCAATCAACTCACAGGATCTTTATTTTGTAATCGATTACTTTTCATGTGATACGGTTTTGTAATCGATTACTTTTTAAGGGTGGGGATGATCATGGTGTCAACAACTGAAAGTAGTGGAAAGGTGATAGGGCAGCACCGGATGCTGGTGCCGCGCCTGTCGCTAATGATGTTCCTGCAATTTTTTATCTGGGGTAGCTGGTCGGTGACCCTCGGTCTGGTGATGACCCAGCACAACATGTCATTGCTGATCGGCGATGCTTTCTCTGCCGGGCCGATCGCCTCGATTCTGTCGCCGTTCGTCCTCGGCATGCTGGTGGACCGCTTCTTCGCCTCGCAAAAGGTGATGGCGGTGATGCACCTCGCCGGGGCGGCGATCCTGTGGTTCGTACCGGGCGCGTTGATCGCGGAAAACGGCGCGCTGCTGATCGGCCTGCTGTTCGGCTACACGCTCTGCTATATGCCGACCCTGGCGCTGACCAACAACATCGCCTTCCACAGCCTGGCGAACGTCGACAAGACCTTCCCGGTGGTTCGCGTGTTTGGCACCATCGGCTGGATTGTGGCCGGGATCTTTATCGGCGTCACCGGCGTGGCCTCCAGTGTTACCATCTTCCACGTGGCGGCGGCCAGCTCCGTTCTGCTGGCGCTCTACAGCCTGACGCTGCCGCACACGCCAGCGCCGGCCAAAGGGATGCCGGTGCAGATACGCGATCTGTTCTGCGCTGACGCCTTTGCCCTGCTGAAAACCCGTCACTTCTTTATCTTCTGCCTGTGCGCGATGCTGATCTCCGTGCCGCTGGGCACCTACTACGCCTACACCGCCTCCTATCTGGCGGATGCCGGTATTGCCGACGTCAGTACCGCCATGTCCTTCGGCCAGATGTCTGAAATCTTCTTCATGCTGGTGATCCCGCTGCTGTTCCGCCGTCTGGGCGTGAAATATATGCTGCTGATCGGCATGCTGGCGTGGTTCGTCCGTTACGCGATGTTTGCCATGGGCGTAAGTGAAGAAGGCCGCATTCTGCTGTACCTCGGCATCCTGCTGCACGGCGTCTGCTATGACTTCTTCTTTGTGGTGGGCTTTATCTACACCGACCGCGTGGCGGGCGAAAAGGTAAAAGGCCAGGCGCAGAGCATGATCGTGATGTTCACTTACGGTATCGGCATGCTACTGGGCTCGCAGATCTCGGGCGCGCTCTACAACCGTCTGGTGGCCGGGCAACCCGTGCCCGAGGCGTGGGTAACATTCTGGTGGATCCCGGCGGTGGCTGCTGCCGTGATTGCACTCGTTTTCCTTGTCTCGTTCAAATATGAAGATGACAAGGCGTAATTTCTGGAGGTGGTATGAGGACGATTAAAGGCCCGGGAATTTTTCTGTCGCAGTTTATCGGTGGGCAACCGCCGTTTAACACCCTCGACGGGCTGGCAGGCTGGGCAGCAGAAAAGGGTTATAAAGCGCTGCAAATTCCCTGCAATCATAAGGCAATTTTTGACGTGGAGCTGGCGGCTGAAAGCCAGACCTACTGCGACGACATCAGCGGCAAGCTGGCCCAGCACGGGCTGGTCATCAGCGAGCTCTCCACTCATCTGGAAGGGCAGCTGATCGCCGTTAACCCGGCCTACGACGAGGCGTTTGATAACTTTGCCCCGCAGGCGGTGCGCGGCAATGCGGCCGCCCGCCAGGCGTGGGCTACCGATATCGTGACAAAGGCGGCGGTGGCCTCGGCACGGCTCGGGTTAACCGCCCACGCCACCTTTTCGGGATCGCTGGCCTGGCCGTTCATGTACCCCTGGCCGCCGCATAACGAGGCGCGCTTTGAAGAGGCCTTCAATGAACTGGCCCGCCGCTGGCGGCCGATTCTGGACGCCTTCGACGAGCAGGGGGTGAATGTCTGCTATGAGATCCACCCCGGCGAAGATCTGCACGACGGCGTCACCTTCGAACGTTTCCTTCAGCTTCTGGATAACCACCCGCGCTGCAATATCCTCTACGATCCGAGCCACCTGCTGCTGCAGCAGATGGATTACCTGACCTTTATCGACCACTACCACACCCGCATCAAGGCATTTCACGTCAAGGATGCCGAGTACCGTCCCAACGGGCGCAGCGGGGTATATGGCGGGTACCAGAGCTGGATCAACCGCGCCGGGCGCTTCCGCTCCCCGGGTGACGGGCAGATCGACTTCAAGGGCATCTTCAGCAAGCTGACCCAGTACGACTATGACGGCTGGGCAGTGCTGGAGTGGGAATGTTGCCTGAAGGATGGCGACACCGGGGCGCGGGAAGGGCGCGAGTTTATCTCCCGCCACATTATTCCGGTTTCCGATCGGGCATTTGACGATTTCGCCGCAGGAGAACTTCATGATTAACGTCGGCATCATCGGCAGCGGTTTTATTGGCCCGGCGCACATCGAAGCCCTGCGCCGTCTCGGCTTTGTGCAGGTCGTCGCCCTGTGCGACGGCTCTCAGGCGCAGGCCGAAGAGAAAGCCCGGGCGCTGAACATTCCCCACGCCTATGGCAACGTGGACGCCCTGCTGGCCCACCCGGATCTGCACGTGGTGCACAACTGCACGCCGAATCATCTGCATGCGGAGATCAACCGCCAGATCCTGCGCGCCGGAAAGCATGTCTTCTCGGAAAAACCGCTGTGCATGACCCCGGACGAGGCGCGGGAACTGGTGGCCCTGGCGGAGCAGGCGGGCGTGGTGCACGGCGTGAGCTTTGTCTATCGCCAGTTTGCAATGGTGCGCCAGGCGGCCAGCATGGTAGAGGCGGGCACGCTGGGGCGACTGTTTGCTGCCCACGGCAGTTATCTGCAGGACTGGATGCTGCTGGAAACGGATTACAACTGGCGGGTCGACGCGGCGCTTGGGGGAGCGTCTCGCGCGGTGGCGGACATCGGTTCCCACTGGTGCGACACCATCCAGTTCCTGACCGGACGGCGCATTACCGAAGTCATGGCCGACCTCTCTATCGTCTGGCCGACCCGCAAGGCCAACGTGGCCGGGAACCAGACCTTCAGCCAGGCGGGCGATGCGGTGTATGAAGACAAGCCCGTCACCACCGAGGATTTCGGCTCGGTGCTGTTCCGCTTCGACGACGGCAGCAAAGGCAGCTTTACCGTCTCGCAGGTCAGCGCCGGACGGAAAAACCGCCTCAGCCTCGAGGTCAACGGCAGCGAAGGCTCTGTGGCCTGGGATCAGGAGGTGCCTCAGCAGCTGTGGGTTGGGCATCGCGCCCTGGCCAATCAGACTCTGACGGACGATCCGGGCCTGATGAACCGCGACGTGGCCGACAGCGCCCACTTCCCGGGCGGCCACATTGAGGGTTGGCCGGACGCCTTTAAGAACATGATGGCGCAGTTTTATCGCGCGGTGCAGGCGGGCAGGATGCCGGAAAAACCGCTGTTTGCCACCTTCCACGACGGGGCGAACGTGATGTATATCATTGACGCGATAGTAAAAAGCCATCAGCAGCAGCGCTGGGTCAGCGTCGCGCAGTAACAGGCTGCCCGGTACGCCGGGCAGCAAATTTATGGTAGCCTGCTGCAAACGCTAACTGCAGGATCACTCGTCGCTATGTCAATTCAGAAAATCGCCCAACTGGCGGGCGTCTCGGTGGCGACGGTATCGCGCGTGCTGAATAACAGCGATACCGTCAAAGCCAAAAACCGCGATCGCGTCTTGCAGGCGATTAAAGAGGCTAACTACCAGCCCAATCTTCTCGCTCGTCAGCTGCGCACCTCGCGCAGCTATATGATCCTGGTGATGGTCTCCAACATCGCCAACCCGTTCTGCGCCGAAGTAGTGAAGGGCATTGAGGAGCAGGCGGAGAAAAACGGCTACCGCATTCTGCTGTGCAACTCCGGCTCCGATATTGAACGCTCCCGCTCGGGGCTGAGCCTGCTGACCGGCAAAATGGTCGACGGCATTATCACCATGGATGCCTTTACCCGCCTCACCGAACTGGCGGCGCTGATTGGCGATGCGCCCTGGGTGCAGTGCGCCGAATACGCCGATGCCGGGGCGGTCTCCTGCGTCGGGATCAACGATGTCGACGCCTCCCAGCACGTGGTCAGCCGTCTGGCCGACGGCGGACGCCAGCGGATTGCGCTTATCAACCACGATCTGAGCTACAAATATGCCCGCCTGCGCGAGCGGGGCTACAAAAGCGTCCTGCACCTGCGGGATCTGTCGTATCAGGCTATTGAGTACGCCAGCGATCTCAGCGCGGCGGCCGGGATGGCGGCGATGACCAGACTGCTGGCGGCTGAACCGCGCCCGGATGCGGTGTTTGCGGTGTCTGACACCCTGGCGGCGGGAGCGTTACGCGCTATCGAAAAGGCCGGGTTACGCGTGCCGCAGGATATTGCGGTGGTCGGGTTCGACGGCACCGAGCTGTCGGAGATGGTCTCCCCGCAGCTCAGCACTATCGAGCAGCCGTCGCGGGATATCGGGCGCAAGGCGGTCGATCTGCTGCTGAATAAAATCGACAACCCCGATGCCCCCACCGAGCGGGTGATGATGAACTGGCACTTTATTTCCCGCGCCAGCACCTGAGTTATTTCGCCAGGACCCCGGCCAGGGAGCGAATATCGTTTCCGGTCGGCGTCTGGTGAATGCGCAGACCAAATTCATCGATCACCGCGAAGATATGATCGAAAATATCGGCCTGAATCGCCTCATATTCCGACCAGATCACGGTGTTGGTAAACGCATATATTTCAATCGGTAGCCCGTTGGCGTCCGGGGCTAATTGCCGCACCATCAGGGTCATATCCTGACGAATACGCGGATGGTTGCGCAGATATTCATTCAGGTAGGCGCGGAAGGTGCCAATATTGGTCATCTTGCGCAGATTGAGCACCGATTCCCCTTCGCCATTCTCCTGATTCCACAGCGTAATTTCCTCGTGGCGCGTGGCCATATAGGGCTTGAGCAGCTTCGCCTGAATCAGCTGCTGCTGCTCCTGTTCGTCGAGAAAATGGATGCTGGTGGTATCAATATTCAGGCTGCGCTTAATCCGCCGCCCGCCGGAGGCTGACATCCCGCTCCAGTTGATAAAGGCGTCGGAGACCAGCGCCCAGGTCGGAATGGTGGTGATGGTGTTATCAAAGTTCCGCACCTTAACGGTGGTCAGGCCGATATCGGTCACCGTGCCGTTAGCACCATATTTCGGCATCTCCAGCCAGTCGCCGAGCTTGAGCATATCGTTGGCCGAGAGCTGAATTCCCGCCACCAGCCCGAGGATCGGATCTTTAAACACCAGCATTAATACCGCGGCCATCGCGCCGAGGCCGCTAATCAGAATAGCGGGGGACTGGCCGATCAGCAGGGAGATAATAAGAATGCCCACCAGAATGGCGCTCACCAGCTTGATACCCTGGAAGATCCCCTTCAGCGGCAGCTGCGAGGCGGTGGCCATCTTTTGCGACAGGTTGAAAATCACGTCCAGCAGCGAGAAGAACGCCAGCAGGGCGTACACCATCACCCACAGCCTGGCGCAGGTGGTAAGTATTTCCGCCGCGTCGCTGCCTTTTTGCAGCCACAATACCGCCTGAACGTTGACGATTATCCCCTGCAGGGTAAAGGCCAGACGGTGAAATAACTTATTCTGGGTAATGATTTGCAGCCATAAATGGCTGCTGGCCTGGGCGCGTTTCTCGAACGCCCGGAGCACCACTTTGTGCAGAATAAAATGAATAATCAGTGCAGTAAGAAAAATAATGCCAAAAATGATCGCGAGGGAGGTGGTGTGATTAATTTCAATACCTGTCTCTTCGACCAGGGAAATGAACTCCTGCATAACGTCTCCTGTATTAAAGCAGCCGCCATAATGGCGGCTGCGGATCTATTATGCAAATTCGCCAGGCCTATTTTACCGCCTGGCAGGGCTTCACCACCGGCAGGCACAGGCGATGGCGCAGCCGCAGGGTGGCCAGCGCCAGGACGATCATCATGACGGTTTCCACCATCAGGAAGAGGTTAATCGCCTCTGCGTAATCCCCGTGATGGTTGTGCAGGGCGTGGAGCAAAATCGCACCGAAGATCGCCGGGCCGAGGCCGAGCGCCGCCTGTTGCAGGGTGCTGAGAATGGCGCTGGCGGCCCCGGCGTCGTCAGGCTGGATATCGCGCATTCCGATGCGGTAGAAGCTGTTCACAATCAGCGCCTGGCCGTAGCCCACCAGCCCGGTGGCCGGGGCGAGGGTCAGGGCGGTGTTCTCCAGGCCCCAGATGCGGAAGGTAGCGATCAGCGCCAGCAGGCCGCTTATCTGGATCGCCAGCCCGGTAAGCAAAATGGTGCTGGTGCGGTAGCGGGCAATCAGGCGCGGGGCAAACCATGCCGAAACAAAATAGGTCACCCCGAGGGCGATAAAGCTATTGCCGGACTGCCAGGGTGCCATCCCCAGACCGGTCTGCATGGTCAGCGCCATACAGAACATAAACCCGGACCAGACGCTGAAAAAGAGCAGCGCAATCAGCACGCCAAAGCGGATGCTGCCGAGCTGCATTAAGCGCGGCGGGATCAGCGGATGGGCGCCTTCGCGCTCTTTTTTACGCGCATTCAGCGCCATCAAATACGCCAGCGGGACAATGGCAATCAGCGCCGCCTTCAGCGGCCAGGACCAGTGCCACTGCGGCCCCAGCGCCATCGGGAACAGCAGGCAGCAGAGGATCGCCGCCAGTAGCGCGGTGCCCGGCCAGTCGATGCGCGACGGCGTGTCGCGGCGGGTTTCCGGCACGTAGCGACGGCTCAGGGCCAGCACCAGCAGGCAGATCGGCACGTTGATAAAGAAGGCGTTACGCCAGCCCAGCCCGGCGATATCCGCCGACACCAGCCAGCCGCCGCCCATCTGCCCGACGATAAAGGCAATTCCGCCGATGCCGCCAAACAGGCTGATGGCTTTGGCGTGAGCGGTTCCTTTCAGCGTCACGTGCAGGGTGGCGAGAATTTGCGGCATGATCAGCGCCGCCCCCGCGCCCTGAAAGATGCGCGCGGCCAGCAGCTGCTCGATATTCCCCGCCATGCCGCACAGCAGCGAGGCCAGGCCAAAGCTCGCTACGCCCCACATAAACAGACGGCGGCGACCGAGGTTATCTCCCAGCTTGCTGCCGAGCGCCAGGCAGACGGCAAAGGCCACACCGTAAAGGGCGACAATCAGCTCCAGCCCGGTGGCGGTGGCATGCAGCGAGTGGGTGATGGAGTCCAGCGCCACGTTGGTGATTGAGGTATCAATCAGCGGCAGCATCTGGCCGGTTAACAGCAATATCAGGCCTGCCCGGCCCGGTGAAACAACTGACGTATTCATGGTGACTCCATTGCGTCAAACAGCGTAGCGTCGTAGCATCAACCATCTGATAAACGGGTACCAGTTCTTGCTTATACTGGTACTGGCACTACCATGCAGGGGGCACTATGGCGCTAATGTCTGAACCCGTCACCTCACTCCAGGATGACACCCGTAAACAGCTCGGCGCATTTCTACGTGCCCGGCGAGAAAGTCTCGATCCGCAGCGCCTCGGCCTGCCGCGCAGCGGCCGCCGTCGCACGCCAGGTCTGCGTCGTGAAGAGGTCGCCATGCTGGCCGACGTGGGTGTGACCTGGTACACCTGGCTGGAGCAGGGCAGGGACGTCAATCCCTCCAGCACGGTGATGACGGCGGTGGCGAAAGCGCTGCAGTGTACCCCGACCGAAGCCCGACACCTTTTCCTGCTGGCTGGCCTGCCGCCGGGCGAAGCACCCCAGGCGGTGTGCTGCGAGGGGATCAGCGAAGGCACCCGACGTCTGCTCGATACCCTGATGCCGAAACCCGCCAGCATTCAGAAGCCGAACTTCGATATTGTGGCGTGGAACGACAGCTTCGGCCATCTGATGGGCGTTGACTTTAACGCCATCCCGCCGGAAGACCGCAACTGCATCTACCTGTTCCTCACCCATCCGGCGTGGCGCGCCCGGCTGGGCAAGCGCGGCGACGTGCTGCCGATTTTTGTCTCCTACTTCCGCGCGGCGATGGCCGAGCACCGGGGTGACCCGCAATGGGAAGCCAAACTGGCGCGCTTCTTTGCGGTGTCCGGGGAGTTTGAAGCCCTGTGGCACCAGCGTAACGACGTGCGCGGCGTAGAAAACCAGCTGAAACTGTTTACCCATCCCGAGCTGGGGGATTTTCATCTCCAGCAGATGTACTGGTACTCCGCTCCGCGTAATGGCTCGCGCCTGCTGGTTTATCTCCCGGTGGATGACGAGGGCGAGCGCGCGCTGGCGTGGCTAACGGAGCAGGCCAAATGAACGTCACCCGCAAACAGGAACGCCTTCTGCGCCGCGCCCTCGCCGAGTGGCAGCAGGAGGGGGCATTAACTCCCGACGAACATCAGCGTCTGACCGGTAGCTTAAAACGCGTCGCTATGGACTGGCAGCGGCTCAGCCGCTACGCCTTTCCCGCGCGGTGCTGTTGCCGTGGGCGCTGCTGTTTGCCGTGGCGGCGGTGGTCTCTGTTTACATCAGCCTGAAAACCGACGACGGCATGCTGCGCGGTTTTGGCCTGACGTTTCTCGGGATCAACCTCTATACCCGCTACTTCGAATACTTCTGGGACGGGATGAATAAGGTGCTGTTTTTCCTGATCCTGGCGGCGTCGCTGGCGGTAATCGGGCGCTATGCGGAGCGGATCTGGCATGGGGGAAGTGGGTCGAAGGAAGATTTTTGCGAGGAGCTTTCAGGGAATGGATGCGATTTCGGCCTGATCCGGATAAAGCGTGTAAGGTAAATCACGAAAGGAAAAATTAGCCTTTAATGCAAATTGTCTTACATGCTAATATCTTCAGGGATGAAAAAACGTGTTCAGACTCATCGTTCATCAGGCAGTCAGAGAGGAGATCCTCTCGCTAATCCGTCTGGCACTGAAACGACAACAGGAGATGTTGGATGAGCAAGAAGATTATTGACTGGGATGTATTAAGAGCAGAGCTGTTAGGCGATTCAGACGTACAGGCTGCTTTTGATGCCGAAGAACGCAAGGAGCGTCTGCGTGAGATGCTGGCGCAGTGGCGCAAACAGGCCGGGCTTACGCGTGCTCAGGTGGCAGAGCGAATGGGGGTCAGCGCGCCAACGGTATCCCGAATGGAAGCCAATATTACCCGGGCGAGCCTGGATACCTTAACGCGTTATGCGCTGGTGTGCGGCGTTAAGCATCCGCAGATTACGCTTTATTGAGTACAAGTCAACGTTATACAACCCACTGAATTTTCTTCATTTAGATGAGTAACGAAGTGGACTATAATTACGCGATGAGAAACAACCAGATGTCGCCATTGATGATTGATTCTGCTGACTTCAGCCACAAGTTGGGACTCGTCTCCCGAAACGTTGAACATACCGAAGCTTTCCTTGCGCGCGGTACTGCGGATTTTCATCTGCCGGGCTTTGTATTGCCTGTGGGCTACCGTCTTTTAAAATCGCTTTACAGCGACGAGTATCGGATCGTAACCACTGACGAGGGAAAGCCTTACACGGCATATGCCGTTAAGCTGGAATTTCACAACGAGATTACCTTCCCCCACGGTGCTGCCACGCAGGTTATGGTCTGGCGTACCCCGCGTACTCTTCATCAATCTGTGGTGAGCGGTTTTCCGCAATTCTTTTTCCAGTGGCTCCTGAGCGAATACAATGTCGTGGTGTCAGACAGCGAGCAAACCGGGGATGGTCAGCGCTTTTGGCTACGGATGATCGACTGGGCGTTTACCATGAATTATCAGATCAGCGTGGCGGACGGCACGGTAGGGGAAGAGTGGCATTTAACGCCAGTTAATTCATACGCTGAACTGGAAGAGCGCTGGATTACGTTCGCCTGGGGATACGATCGTGATGTGCATCCGCATCGCAGACTGGTTATCAGTAAAAAGTAACGGGCCGCTATTCGCGGCCCGTTTGCATTAGCACTCAGTCACAACCGTGCTCAGCGGCAGGCGTGATTTTGGCAGCGTGGCGTTAAAATCTTCCACGCTGTGATGCCCAACCGGCACCACCACCAGGCTGGTGAAGCCTTTCTCTTTCAGACCAAACTCTTCGTCGAGGACCGCCGCGTCGAAGCCTTCAATCGGCACCGCATCCAGGCCCATGGCGCCCGCGCCCAGCAGGAAGTTGCCGACGTTGAGGTAAACCTGTTTCGCCATCCACTGGTCGTCATCTTTCAGCTCGACGCGGTGCAGATCGGCGAAGAAAGTGCGGCCTTTGTGGTTAGCGGCTTTCGCTTCCGGGGTGGCGAAACGGCCGTCGGCCTCTTCCTGATCCACCACGCGGGTCAGCCATGCATCGTCCATCGCGGTTTTGGCGCAGAAGACCACCACGTGCGAGGCATCCAGCATTTTGCGTTCGTTAAAGACAAAGCCACCGGCTGCGGATTTTGCCACGCGCGCTTTGCCTTCTTCGGTGCTGGCGACGATAAAGTGCCACGGCTGCGAGTTGGTGCTGGACGGGCTGTACTGCAGCAGGGTTTTAATCTGTTCTGCCTGGTCGGCAGTCAGTTTTTTGTTCGGGTCAAAGGCCTTGGTTGAGTGACGCTTCAAGGCAACAGAGATGATATCCATTACGACTCCTGGGGTTCAGTACAAAAGGGAAAATAATACAAAGGGAAGGGGGCAAAGGTAAGGGCATTATGGGCGTTTAACCGCCGGGGCGTAGACGTTTTTGCTCTTTTTTCGGCAGCTTATCCACTACCAGATGCCACGAATCGTTGACCAGATCGGCTATCAGCGCCGGGGTAATATCCTCTGCGGCGTAAATCGAGATCCAGTGCTTTTTATTCAGATGGTAGCCAGGCTCAATTCCCTGATAGATCTGCTGATTGAGCAGCGATTTTTGCGGATCGGATTTCAGGCTGACGTGCAGACGTCCGTGCGCCTTGCCCATTAGCATAAAAATCTTGCCGCTCACCTTAAACACCTCGTATTCCGGGCCAAACGGCCAGCACTGTTCGGTAAACGGCAGTTCCAGCGCCACTTTCTGCGCGCAGGCGGTAAGGGTTTTACTGTCCATGGACATCCTCTTCGGCCAGCGCTCGCCACATGGCTTCAAAACCCAGCGCCTTGATTTCGGTGGCACGCGCCGGTTCGCGGGTGGCGAAGGACATCGTCGTCTCCGCCAGCGACAAAAACAGGGCATCGCCAAACAGACGAAATTCTTCAGACATAAACACCGGACGAATCGAACGACGGCAGAGTTCATGCAGTTCCGGGAACATCTCGTGCACCGCCTGTTCGGTTTCAGCGTTGATCTTCTCGCTCACTCCGAGCTGGCGGATGGCGCCGTGGGCCACCGGGTTGCGGATCCCCCAGTCAATGTAGCTGTTCCAGATATTGCGGGTATGCTCTTTTGGCTGGGTAAGGGCCCTGTCCATATTCGCCAGCATGGTCTGGCACAGATCCTGTTTCAGGTGCAGGTAGAGGGCGTTGAGCAGATCGTCTTTGGTGGCGAAATAGCGAAACAGGGTGCCTTCAGCCACCCCTGCGCTGCGGGCGATTAACGCGGTAGAGGCCGCAATGCCCGACTGGGCAAAAGCGGTAGTTGCCGCGTCCAGCAACGCCAGTTTTTTATCTTCACTTTTCGGACGAGCCACTGCATTTCCTCCAGTTAATGTGCAAAAACCCTGATTGAATCATGCTCTTTGCGGGGCTGCAACGCGGAATGTCAAAGATCTTAAAACGTCTTGACGACTTTCGCATCACTTCTATAATGAGTGCTTACTCACTCATAATCAAGTTTTGCCCGCGCAGGCCATCGGATGGGGCGCGAATTCGGGTCGGGATATGAAAAAGCGTTTTATTATTAGCCTGGTGGTAGTGATGATTATTGCAGCAGCGGCGAGTTTGCCGTTCGTACTGAATGCCGGATTCGGCCAGCCGCCACAGGGTGCGCAGGTGAGTGAGTTTGCCGCCTCGCCGCAGTATCGCGACGGACAGTTCCATAACACCCTGCCCACGCCGGGCTTTACCGGCAACAAGAACATGCTGGCGGCCTGGTGGGATTTTCTGGTGACCAAACGTGAAAACGCGCGTCCGGCCCAGCCGCTGCCGCTGGTAAAAACCGATCTCGCCCAGTTGCCGCTGGATCAGGACACGCTGGTCTGGCTCGGCCACTCCTCATGGTATCTGCAGCTGGCGGGCAAACGTATTCTGATCGATCCGGTGTTCAGCAACTATGCCGCACCCTTCTCCTTCCTTAACAAAGCCTTTGCCGGAGAGTATCCGTGGCATGCTGAAGAGATGCCCGATATCGATCTGCTGATTATCTCCCACGATCACTACGATCATCTTGATTACGCCACCATCAAGGCGCTGCTGCCGAAAGTGAAGCGCGTGGTCACGCCGCTCGGGGTGGGATCGCATCTGCGCTACTGGGGCATGGCGTCGTCCATCATTGAGGAGCGGGACTGGGATCAGTCGGTACGCATCAGCGATGATCTGACCGTACACGTTCTCCCGGCGCGCCATTTCTCCGGCCGCGGACTGAAGCGCAACCAGACGCTGTGGGGCAGCTTTATGTTTGTCACCCCGCAGCAGAAGGTGTTCTACAGCGGCGATTCTGGCTACGGCCCGCACTTTAGCGCCATCGGCGAACAGTTTGGTGCAGTCGATCTGGCGATCATGGAGAACGGACAGTACGACCAGGACTGGAAGTACATTCACATGCAGCCTTCTGAAACGGCGCAGGCCGCCGCAGATCTGAACGCCAGGGCGGTGGTGCCGGGTCACTCCGGGCGCTTTGTACTGGCAAAACATACCTGGAATGACCCGCTGATCAAGCTGTCGCAGGCCAGCAAGGATAAAGCGTATCGCCTGCTGACGCCGGAACTCGGTGAGCCGCTCAGAGTGGATGATGCCACGCAACAATTTCGCGCGTGGTGGGAATAATGTTTAATCGAAGAGCAGAGGGGGAGAGCAACATGACTATTTCCGCTCAGGTTATCGACACCATTGTCGAGTGGATCGACGACAACCTTCATCAGCCGTTGCGGATCGAGGATATCGCCCGTCACGCGGGTTATTCCAAATGGCACCTACAGCGGCTGTTTATGCAATATAAAGGCGAGAGTCTGGGGCGGTACATTCGGGAACGTAAGCTGCGGCTGGCGGCGAGGGATCTGCTTGAATCGGACGAAAAGGTCTACGACATTTGTCTGCGCTACGGTTTTGACTCCCAGCAAACCTTTACCCGCGTCTTCACCCGCACCTTTAACCAGCCGCCTGGCGCTTATCGCAAGGATAACCACAGCCGGGCGCATTAAACGCATCAAACCTGTAGCCCGTTGGCGCTGCGCTTACCGGGCCTGCAAAACCGCCAATTCCTCTAATGATATTGAAAATTATTACCATTTGCATTAGCGTTGGTAACAAATTTCGTCGGGGACACGCGGTAATGAAGAGGGTATGGAGTGGGTTGTTATTAGGAATCGGCGCGCTGCCTGCGATGGCGGCGACCTGTGAACATTCTTCCCTTCAGGGAGACGTACAGGGGAAGTTTGATGCCAGCGGCGAAGTCTGTTTTTCACTGCCGCCGCTGGACGAGAATTACGTTTCCGCCACGCTGAACGGCATAACGGATGCCCGCCTGCTGGACGAACAAAACCGAAAGATTCGCACCCTGGTTGAAAAGGGTCCTGCCGATGGGGAACACACGCTGCTCTTTGCCCTGCCCGTGAAGCAAAACACCTCGCTGGTGCTGCAGGGGGAGGAGGGCAAAGCCTGGCGTTTTCAGTGGCGGATGAAAGAGACCACTGCCTTACCGCGGGTGCAAATGCTGGAGCCGGAAAGCCCGACGCTGCAGGTGCTGGCAAAAACGGTTGCTGCCGGTGGAAGTACGGATGCGTTCTGGCAGGCGCAGCGTCAGCAGGGCACGCCGATGGTGGAGCCGGTGGATGCCAGCCATAAGCGTGTCACCTTCCTGTGGCGCGGCGCGCGGGATAACGTCTTTATTCTGGGCTCTCCGGCGGGCGATCACGATCCGCTGTTCCGCCTCGGTAAGAGCGACGTCTGGTTTCGCAGCTACGTGGTCCCCGCCGACACGGTGATGCAGTATAAACTCGCGCCGGATGTGCCGCTGATTGACGGCTCTCCTCGCGATCAGCGACGGGCGATCCTCGTAAGCGCCCAGGCCGATCCGCTCAATCCAAACACCTTTGGTGAACAGAAGGCGGATCGCTGGAACCGCTTTTCTCTGCTCGATCTCAGCCCGGCACGTTACTGCTCGGCGCAGGCCGCAGCCCAGCCGCTGGTGAGCGGCACGCTGACCCGCCAGATGGTTAACAGCACAATCCTTGGCAATGCGCGTGAAGTGATGATCTACAAACCGCGCACTGCCCAGCCCGCGCGCTGGACGTTAATTCTCTTCGATGGGCAAATCTATCAGGACGACTACCATTTCGCTAACGTGCTGGATGGCCTGATTGCCCGCCATCACCTGCCGCCCGTCAACCTGGTGTTTATCGACAGCCTCGATCACGCCCGACGCAGTAAAGAGCTACCGCCGAACCCGGATTTCGCCGACTTTATGGCCCATGAACTGCTCCCGTGGTTGCGCGGGCAGGGGATGGCGATGCAGCGGCAGAAAACGGTGCTGGCGGGTTCAAGCTACGGAGGCATAGCCTCCTCATGGGTGGCGTTGCGCTATCCGCGGCTGTTTGGCAACGTGCTAAGTCTTTCTGGCTCGTACTGGTGGGCGCCGAAAGGTGAAGCGTCCGGCTGGCTGACGCGTCAGTATCAGCAGTCTCCACCGTATCCGGTCCGCTTCTGGCTGCAGGCCGGTAAGTTTGAAACCACGGGGCCAGGGGGCGGGATCTACCGCACCACGAAGGATTTCGAAAAGGTTTTGCAGGAGAAAGGCTATCGCGTCAGCTTCCACCCGTCGTCAAGCGGCCACGACTACGCGGCCTGGTGTGAAGCGCTGATCCACGGGATGCGTGATTTCACCGGCTTACGACGCCCGGGAAAACCAGCGGCGCCAGACGAAGCGCAGGATAAAGAACTCCACGGCGCCGAGCAGTAAAAACCACAGGCAGAAGATAATGGTGTAGAGCTGGTTGAGATCCATCAGATGGAAGGTGCTCATCAGTTTCTGCGCCACCACCAGCCCCAGGGAAGGGGCAGGCAGCAGCAGAACGGAGAGAAAGGCCATCAACAAGATGCCGCCTGCCGTTAACAGCGATTCCAGTGGGTGTTTCATAATTATGTTAATCGTCAGTTAAAAATAACATTGTCACGGATAGGGCTTCGTAAAGCAATATCAACCGCAACGCGCGCGGGCGATAAATAATCGCCCATTAATTCGCTGATATTTTCCCGACAGGTGTCCGCTAATTCAACTAATCTGGATTAACGTAAATTATTGTCACCCTCCGGCAAATAATTTTACGAAGGTATATGTGCTATATCCAATTAACGTCGCAATAACAATGGCAACGATAATATATAACGCCAGGCGACGCCCGCGATAAATCCCAAACATGCTTACCTCTCGTTTAGTTTCGGTTTAGAAATAATTTGTAAAAATCACTCTATTGAAATGAAACGTTATCTGTTTAATGCCATCGACAGAAATAATAGTGCGTTAAATTAATTGTCCTGACAACCCATTAAATTAACGCCCGACGATTTATAAAAGCAGACATGGAATTCAGGCTTTTGCTCACCGCAAATTGAAGGAGCTGAAATATGACCAAAATGCATCATACCCACACGCCCCGGTCCAACCCGGGCCACGCACCGACGCAGGCTTATCAGCAGACCGTCGAACAGACCCTTGAGGCACAGCGCAGCACCGCTGCCGGCCTGAGCCGCACCGAGGCGCAGGCGCGCCTGCAGCAGCATGGCCCGAATGCCCTGCCGGAAAAAAAAGCCAGACCAGCATGGCTGCGTTTTCTGGCCCATTTTAACGACGTCTTAATTTACGTCCTGCTGGCCGCCGCGGTATTAACTGCCATTATGGGCCACTGGGTCGATACGCTGGTGATTCTGGGTGTGGCGGTGATTAATGCCTTAATTGGTCATATTCAGGAGAGCAACGCCGAGAAATCACTGAGCAGTATCCGAAATATGCTCGCCAGTGATGCGCGCGTTATTCGTGAGGGCGTTCACGAAACAATACCGACAACTGAAATAGTTCCCGGGGATATTATTGTATTGCGCGCCGGGGATCGTATTCCGGCAGATATGCGGGTCATTGAAGCGCATAATTTACGCGTGGAAGAGGCGATCCTGACCGGTGAATCCACGGTGGTCGATAAACATATTCAGCCCTTAACCGGAGAATTAACCCTCGGCGACCGCACCAATCTGCTGTTTTCCGGCACCACCGTTAGCGCAGGCGGCGGCATGGGCGTGGTGATTGCCACTGGCCAGGAGACCGAACTGGGCCACATCAACCAGATGATGGCCGGCATTGAAAAGCACCGCACCCCGCTGCTGGTGCAGATGGACAAACTCGGCAAAGCCATCTTCGGCCTGATCATGGCGATGATGGTCGCGCTGTTTATCTTCAGCCTGCTGCTGCGCGATATGCCGATTGGCGAGCTGCTGCTGTCGTTAATCAGCCTGGCAGTGGCCGCGGTACCGGAAGGTCTGCCAGCCATTATCTCGATTATCCTGTCGCTGGGCGTGCAGGCGATGGCGCGTAAGCGGGCGATTATCCGCAAACTGCCTACCGTAGAAACGCTCGGAGCGATGACCGTGGTCTGCTCGGATAAAACCGGCACCCTGACCATGAACGAAATGACTGTCAAAGCGATTATCACCGCCGACAGCTGCTATCGCGTCGGGGGTGACAGCTATGCTCCGGAAGGCAATATCTGCCTTGAAGGCAGCGACGAGCCGGTGCAGATCCAGCCGGGCACCGTGCTGGAGCAGTATCTGCGCACCGTCGACCTGTGTAACGACAGCCAGATGATTCAGGACGAGCGCGGCCTGTGGGGCATCACCGGTGGGCCGACCGAAGGCGCGCTGAAGGTGCTGGCGGCAAAAGCCCACCTTGCGCCGGTCATTACCACGCTTATCAATAAGATCCCGTTCGACTCGCAGTACAAGTACATGAGCACCCACTACCAGATCGGCAGTGAGGAGCAGATCCTGATCACCGGCGCGCCGGACGTGCTTTTCGCCCTCTGCTCGCAGCAGCAGACCCGTCACGGGGCCGAAGCCTTTAACCGCGCGTACTGGGAAGCGGAGATGGAGCGTTATGCCCGCCAGGGGCTGCGCATGGTGGCTGCGGCGTTCAAACCGGCCAACGGCGAGCAGTCGCTGACTCACGACGATCTCAGCCACGGCCTGATCTTCCTCGGCATCGCCGGGATGATGGACCCGCCACGCCCGGAGGCAATCGACGCTATTCACGCCTGCCAGCAGGCGGGGATCCGCGTGAAGATGATCACTGGAGATCACCCCCAGACCGCGATGAGCATCGGCCAGATGCTGGGGATCACCAACAGCGCCCAGGCGGTAACCGGCTATCAGCTGGAGCATATGGATGATACTGAGCTGGCAAAAGCGGCGGTGGAGTACGACATCTTCGCCCGCACCAGCCCGGAGCATAAGCTGCGTCTGGTGCAGGCCTTGCAGGAGCAGGGCGAGATCGTCGGCATGACCGGCGACGGTGTGAACGACGCTCCGGCCCTGCGCCAGGCGGACGTGGGTATCGCCATGGGTATCAAGGGCACCGAAGTGACCAAAGAGGCCGCCGACATGGTGCTGACGGACGATAACTTCGCCACCATCGCCAGCGCGGTGAAAGAGGGGCGTCGCGTCTACGACAACCTGAAGAAAACCATTCTGTTCATCATGCCGACCAACCTCGCGCAGGGGCTGCTGATTGTGATTGCCCTGCTGGCGGGGAACATCATTCCGCTGACGCCGGTGCTGATTTTGTGGATGAACATGGCCACCTCCGCCACGCTCTCCTTCGGCCTCGCCTTTGAAGCCGCCGAGCGCAACATCATGCGTCGTCCGCCGCGTCAGACCGGTCAGCACGTCATGGATGCCTATGCCGTCTGGCGCGTGGCCTTCGTCGGGACCCTGATTGCCGTCGCCGCCTTTGCGCTGGAAGCCTGGCTGGCCCCGCGCGGCCACAGCGCGGAGTTCATCCGTACCGTGCTGCTGCAGATGCTGGTCTGCGCCCAGTGGGTCTACATGATTAACTGCCGCAACACCGAAGGCTTCTCCCTCAACCGCGGCCTGCTGGCGAACAAAGGGATCTGGCTGGTAACGGGCGTGCTGCTCCTGCTGCAGCTGGCGATTATCTACCTGCCGTTTATGCAGATGCTGTTCGGCACCGAAGCCCTGCCGCTGCGCTACTGGGGTGTCACCCTGGGGATCGCGAGCGCGATGTTCTTCATTGTCGAAATCGAGAAGCGACTGACCCGCAGGTTCCGTAAGGCTGCATAACAAAAACCTTACCCCTCACCCTAACCCTCTCCCCATAGGGGAGAGGGGATCGCCCGGTTTTCTCCCTCGCCCCTTTGGGGAGAGGGCCGGGGTGAGGGGACAAACACCGAGATAATCCCGATGAAACGCATTTTCCTGCGCGCCGCCCTGACCAGCGCACTCCTCGCCTGCACCCTGCAACCCGCCTTCGCCGCCATTCCTGTGCGTGTCGCCACCGTGGAGCAGACCCCCCACGCCGCCGAGCGCCAGATCCCGGGCCGCGTTGAAGCCATTCACACCGTTGAGCTGCGGGCCCGCACCGAGGGGGCGATCACCAATATTCACTTCCGCGACGGGGAGTATGTGAAAAAAGGCGACCTGCTGTTTGAACTGGACGATGCCGAGCCGCGTGCCGCCGTGCGTCTGGCCCAGGCCGAGGTGAAGAGCGCCGAAGCCACCCTGCGTCAGGCGCAGCAGCAGCTCTCCCGCTTTGAAAGCCTGGGCAACAACAACGCCATCAGCCGTCATGATGTGGATAACGCCCGCATGCAGCGCGACGTCGCCAGCGCGGCGCTGGAGCAGGCCAGAGCCCGGCTTGAAACCCGCAACGTCACCCTGGCGTACACGCGCATTACTGCGCCGATTGATGGTCGCGTGGGGCACAGCCGCTTCCACGTGGGCAGCCTGGTGAATCCTGCAAGCGGCGTGCTGGTGGAGGTGGTGCAGCTCGACCCGATCCGCATCGCCTTTGCGCTGGAGGAGGGGGCGTTTGCCACCAAAGCCGGACAGCATGCGGATATCAGCACCATGAAAAAGGCCTGGCGGGCCCTGATAGAGAGCAACGGCCAGCGCATCAGCGGGGAACTGACCTCGGTGGATAACCGCATCGACCCGCGCACTGCCAGCGTGATGCTGCGCGCCGAGTTCGCCAACCCGCGTCATCAGCTGCTGCCCGGCGGCAATGTGAATCTGTTTCTGCGCCCGGCAAGCGAGGAGCCGGTGCTGACCCTGCCCGCCGCGGCGGTGCAGCAAAACGGCGACGGATTCTTTGCCTGGGTGGTTAACGCCGACGGCAAAGCAGAAATGCGTTCGCTGAAGGTTGCCGGGCAGATCGGCCAGCAGTTTCAGATCGCCTCTGGCATCGCGTCCGGTGAGCGAGCGATTACTGACGGCGCGCAGCGGGTGCAGCCTGGCGCAGCCGTCCAGATACTGAATTAAGGAGCCATCATGCTGACGTTTTTCATCAAACGCCCGCGCTTTGCGATGGTGATTGCGCTGGTTATCACCCTGCTGGGGGCCATCGCGCTGAAGATGATTCCGGTGGAGCAGTATCCGCAGATCACGCCGCCGGTAGTGAATGTATCGGCCAGTTGGCCCGGCGCCAGCTCGGCTGACGTGGCGGAGGCCATCGCCACGCCGCTGGAGACCCAGCTCAACGGCGTGGACCACATGCTCTATATGGAGTCCACCAGTTCGGACGAGGGCGCGTACAGCCTCAACATCACCTTTGCGGCGGGCACCGATCCGGATCTGGCCGCCATCGACGTGCAAAACCGCGTGGCGCAGGCGGTGGCGCAACTGCCCGCCGAGGCGCAGCAAAACGGCGTCCAGGTGCGCAAACGCGCCACCAACCTGATGATGGGGGTAAGCCTTTACTCACCGAATAAGTCCCACTCGCCGCTGTTGGTCAGCAACTACGCCAGCACCCAGGTGCGCGAGGCGCTGTCCCGCCTGCCGGGCGTCGGGCAGGTGCAGATGTTTGGCGCGCGCGACTACAGCATGCGCATCTGGCTGCGTCCGGACCGCATGAACGCCCTCAACGTCACCACCGACGACGTGGCCCAGGCCCTGCGCGAGCAGAACGTGCAGGGCGCCGCAGGCCAGGTGGGGACGCCTCCGGTGTTTAACGGCCAGCAGCAGACCCTGACCATTAACGGGCTGGGGCGCTTAAATCAGGCCGAAGATTTCGCCGGGATCATTATCCGCGCGGGGGATATGGGCCAGCTGGTGCGCCTGAAGGATGTCGCCAGTATCGAACTTGGCTCGCGCAGCTACAGCTCCGGCGCGCAGCTGAACGGGCATGACTCCGCCTATCTCGGCATCTATCCCACGCCGTCCGCCAACGCTCTGCGCGTGGCCGACGCGGTGCGCGCCGAGCTGGAGCGCTTATCGACACGTTTTCCGGACGATCTGACCTGGGAAGTGAAGTTCGACACCACGCAGTTTGTCGCCGCGACCATCAAGGAGATTGGCGTCTCTCTGGCGCTGACCCTGCTGGCCGTGGTGGTGGTGGTCTCCCTGTTCCTGCAGAGCTGGCGCGCGACGCTGATTGTGGCCCTCGCCATTCCGGTGTCGCTGGTGGGCACTTTTGCAGTGCTCTATACGTTGGGATACTCGGCCAACACGCTCAGCCTGTTCGCCATTATTCTGGCCCTGACCATGGTGGTGGATGACGCCATCGTGGTGGTGGAGAGTGTGGAAACCCTGATGGCAGAAGGGCAGAGCCGCACGGCGGCCACCGCGCAGGCCCTGCGTCAGATTGCCGGGCCGGTGATTGCCACCACTCTGGTGCTGCTGGCGGTATTTGTCCCGGTGGCGCTGCTGCCAGGGATTGTCGGCGAGCTCTACCGTCAGTTTGCGGTGACGCTTTCCACTGCGGTGACCCTCTCAAGCCTGGTGGCGTTGACCCTGACGCCCGCGCTTTGCGCGCTGCTGCTGCGTCCGCGCCCTGAGCGCCCGGCGGCGATTTACCGTGGCTTTAACCGCGGGCTGGATGCGACGCGCAACCTTTACACCCGGATTGTCAGCGCGTTCAACCTGCGCCCGTGGCTGGCGCTGCTGGCGACCGCAGGTGCGGCGGCCGTAGTGGTGTTCAGCTTTATGTCGATGCCAAAAGGCTTCCTGCCCCAGGAGGATCAGGGCTACTTCTTCGCCAGCGTTCAACTGCCGGAGTCGGCTTCGCTGGAGCGTACCGAAGCGGTGATGACCGCGGCACGCGAACTGATTGCTAAAAATCCGGCGGTGGAGGACGTGATTCAGGTCTCCGGGTTTAACATTCTCAACGGCACCAGCGCCTCTAACGGCGGGTTTATCTCCGTGATGCTGAAGGACTGGAGCGAGCGTCCCGCCCTGGATGAGGTGATGGGCACCCTGCAGCGCCAGCTGCTGGCCCTGCCGGAGGCGACCATTATGACCTTTGCCCCGCCGACGCTGCCGGGGCTGGGCAACGCCTCCGGTTTCGACCTGCGCATTCAGGCCCAGGCAGGGCAGAGCCCGGCGGAGCTGGAGCGCGTTACACGACAAGTGCTGGCGAAGGCCAACCAGCATCCGCAGTTGAGCCGGGTGTTCACTACCTGGAGCAGTAACGTACCCCAGCTGACCCTGACCGTTGACCGCGAGCGCGCCGCGCGCCTTGACGTGCCGGTCTCGCGCATCTTCAGCAGCCTGCAAACCGCTTTTGGCGGCACGCGAGCCGGGGACTTCAGCGTCAACAACCGCGTCTACCACGTGGTGATGCAAAACGAGATGCAGTGGCGCGAGCGCGCAGAGCAAATCAGCGAGCTGTTCGTGCGCAGCAACAATGGCGAGCGGGTGCGCCTGAGCAACCTCGTCACCATCACCCCGACCGTCGGCGCGCCTTTCCTGCAGCAGTACAACCAGTTCCCGTCGGTGTCGGTAAGCGGCTCGGCGGCAGAAGGGGTGAGCAGCAGCACGGCGATGGCGGCGATGGCTGAGCTTCTGGCGGATAACCTGCCTGCCGGGTACGACTACGCCTGGAGCGGGATGTCGTATCAGGAGCAGCAGACCGGGAATCAGGCGATCTGGATCGTGCTGGCGGCGGTGGTGATGGCGTGGCTGTTCCTTGTTGCCCAGTACGAGAGCTGGACTTTACCGGCGAGCGTGATGCTCTCGGTACTGTTCGCCATCGGCGGTGCGCTGGTGTGGCTGTGGGCCGCTGGATACGCCAACGACGTGTATGTGCAGATTGGCCTGGTGCTACTGATAGCCCTTGCCGCCAAGAACGCGATTCTGATCGTTGAGTTCGCCCGCGCGCGGCGGATGGAGGGGATGGCGATTGTCGATGCCGCGAGAGAGGGGGCCTCCCGCCGCTTCCGGGCAGTGATGATGACCGCGGTGTCGTTCATTATCGGGGTACTACCGATGATGCTGGCGACCGGGGCGGGAGCCCAGAGCCGCCGCATCATCGGTACCACGGTGTTCAGCGGCATGCTGGTGGCCACCGTGGTAGGGATTGTCTTTATCCCGGCGCTGTTCGTGCTGTTCCAGCGCCTGCGTGAGTGGGGACACCGGCTTACGGACTTGTAGCCCACAGTTCGGCATGTTTTTGCACTAAGGAGATGAGCGAGCCACCGTCTGCGATAAAGTCCCGCATGCGCTGCGCCTCGCTCTTGCCCTGCTTAAGCATCAGGGTAATTTCCTGAATCGCGCTTGTGGCACCCAGCTTCTCGGCGGACGGCGCGACGCGCTCCAGTAGCCAGGCGAGATCCTCGGCGATGGTTTTCTGCTCGCCGGTATGCACGTCCGTCAGGATCCCCGCTAACCCGTAGCGACAGGCCTGAAAACGGTTGAAGCGGTACAGTAAGAAATCCTGCTCCTGATGTTTATAAGGCCGCGTGGTCAGCAGCCAGTGCGAGGTGGCCTGAATCAGCCCGGCGATGTTGATGGCATGGGCCAGCGTCAGCGGCGTATCCATCACCCGCACCTCGACGGTGCCGAAATGCGGGCTCGGGCGAATGTCCCAGTGCAGATCTTTAATGCTGTCGATCATGCTGGTGTGGCTCAGGCGGCGGAACAGCCCCTCGAACTCCTGCCAGCTGTTGACCCACGGCATCAGGCCGTTGTCCGGAAACCCGGAGAAGATGTTGAGTCGCGAGGAGGCAAATTTCGTGTCGGTGCCCTGCATATAGGGGGAGGTTGCCGCCAGGGCGATAAAGTGCGGCACGAAGCGCGACAGGCCGTGCAGCAGATAGATGGCCTCATCGCCGGTGCGGCACCCGACGTGGACGTGCTGGCCGAATACCGTGGCCTGCAAGATCAGATAGCCAAAGCGCTCCAGGGTGGCGTTATACCGCTCGTCCTCGCACACCTGCTGACGCTGCCATTTCTGAAACGGATGCGTGCCGCCGCCGCAGATTTGGATATGGTGCTCCGCCGCCGCACGCAGAATGCTCTGCTGCATGGCGGAAAATTGCGCCGCCGCCTGGTCGATGTTGTGGCACACGCCAGTGGCGATCTCCAGCATGCTTTCGGTGATATCGTGCTTCACCTCCCCGGCTTTAATATCGTTTTTCACGGCGTCGATCAGGGCGGACGAGTCCTGGCTCAGATCGTAGCCCGGCGGGTTAACCACCTGCAGCTCCAGTTCGATGCCGAGGGTGTAGGGCTCAGAAGAATGAAAGTCGGGTAAAGGCATAGCGCACTCCGTTGTCTGTGATGAGTTGAGTATAGACAACGGGTGACGTTCTCCTTCTGACTGTGGGAGAGGCTCAGTCTACCTTGACGCTCCAGAGTCGTTATCGCTATTAATATTGGCCTGATTATCAACGCTAAGGAGTAAGCCATGGTCTCGTTTCGACCCCTGACAGAAGATGAGTATCCTGCTTATCTGGATTATTTTATTGATGATTATGCCGGGGAGATCGCCACAAACTACGGGCTCTCTCAACATGATTCTGTTGCCAGAGCAAAGCAGGAAATTGCCGAAATGCTTCCTGAAGGCGTGAATACGCATGGACACGTTTTACTCTCTCTTGTTGCGCCAATAGATCAGACCGACAGGCATGTCGGTTATCTCTGGTACAAACCCGATACGATGATGCGCTCAGTGTTTATCTATGATTTTCATATTTTCACCTCTTGCCAGGGACAGGGGCTGGGTAAACAGACTCTCCGCGCTCTTGAAGCGCATCTGTGCGAGAAGGGTTTTAAAGAGATCAGACTGCGTGTAGCAGGGGATAATGCCCGCGCCCGGCATCTCTACGAGAGCAGCGGTTTTGGAATTACCGGGATCAACATGAGCAAGTCTATTGTCGGGCTCGCGGAAAAAACGTCGTGAGAATGCTATTATCCAGGCAGAAACTGACACCCTGAGGATCCCTTATGAGCAACGACGTACCAATTAAATATTATGACATCGTGGATGAGTACACGACGGAAGCTGCAACCCCGGTGAGCGAAGCAGAGCGTGATCCCCTGGCGCTCTATTTTCAACTGCTGATCACCCGTCTGATGAATAACGAAGAGATCAGCGAAGCGGCGCAGACTGAGATGGCGGTGGAAGCCGGTATTAATGCCCAGCGTATCGATGATATTGCCAATTTCCTCAATCAGTGGGGCAATGAGTAGTTCCTTGTATTAAAGGCGTGGTCTGTGCAGACATTGTGCTTTACACTGCGCGCGGCAAAAGTTGAGTTGATAAACGATTAATTAGGCGGTAACGGTAATGGCGATGAACGGAACAATCACAACCTGGTTTGAAGACAAGGGTTTTGGATTTATCAAAGATGAAAACGGCGATAACCGTTATTTTCATGTGATTAAGGTCGCCAACCCTGAGCTGATTAAGAAAGATGCCGCGGTGACGTTCGAACCCACCACCAATAACAAAGGGTTGTCTGCCTTTGCGGTAAAAGTGGTCCCGGAAAGCAAATACATCTTCATTGATGGCGAACGCCATAAGATCACCTCCATCAAGTCTTATCTCGTCTACAGCGAAGAAGAGTCTGGCGACACCAAACTTGATAAAGAGGTGCTGTCGGTGAAGAGCCTGATGGGTAATATCGCCCCAAAATCAACTGCGAAAGCAAGTGAGATGCGCACGGTGAAAAAACTGGCGATCACCACTTTCCAGGGCAAAACGTTCATCTTCTCCGAAGATGAAATCGATATCGATGCCACGGTGAAACAGCTTAAGAACCTGATGTAATCTGCAGTGCCGGGTGGCGGCTACGCCTTACCCGGCCTACAAATCTCACCCCACCTTGTAGGCCCGTGCAAGCGCAGCGCCGCCGGGCAATACCACTGTTTCATCCGATGTCCCCCTCTGAGCATGACCCCCGATCAAACACCTGCTGTAGTTTCAGTCGATTCAGCAGTACTGTTATGTCGTCAATCCTGTATTGTGAAATAACAATCTATTAACAAACAAAAGGGGTAGAGCGTGCCGGAAATTAATATCTGGGGGCAGACCGTTAACGATCCTGTTCCCGACTGGCAAGGGGCCAGCGTATTAGAGCGTGGAGTGCTGGAAGGGCGTTTTTGCCGCCTTGAACCACTGGATGCGGTAGAACATGCGGTAGATCTGTTCGAGGCTTATGCCTTAGGTGATGACAGCGACTGGACCTGGCTTGCCAGCAATCAGCCTGCCAGCGTCGAGGCCACCGTCGACTGGTTGCAGATTAAAGTGCAGGACGAAGGGCTGGTGCCCTTTGCGGTGATCGATCGCCACAGCGAGCGCGCCGTCGGGCTGGTCTGTTATATGGCGATTGAACAGCAGCTGGGCTCGGTGGAGATAGGTCATGTCACCTGGTCGCGGAAAATGAAAAACAGCCCGCTCGGCACTGAGGCTGTCTGGCTGCTGCTGAAGTACGGCTTCGAACGCGGCTATCGCCGTCTGGAGTGGAAGTGCGATTCGATGAATATTGCCTCCCGCCGGGCCGCCGATCGCCTGGGCTTTACCTGGGAAGGGCGGCTGCGTCAGAAACTGGTGCGCAAAGGCCGTAACCGCGACAGCGATATGCTGTCGATTATCGACAGCGAATGGCCGGAACGGGATGCAGCTATTCGCGGCTGGCTGGCCGCGGATAATTTTGATGCTGAAGGACGGCAAATCAGGCGGCTTGAGACATTTCATGTCCGCCCGGAATCGGTCTGATTTTTCAGCGACCTGAACGTATTCTGAAAACGTCATTTTACTGGTTAAATATCCAGCTTAAAGGCGATTTTTTCGACGGTACGGGAGTAATATTGCGGCGGGTGCCTGATGCTTTCTGAGCTCAGGCAGGTGTGGTGAGTCAGAAAGCAAAAGCCCCGGAGATGTTTCCATCAACCGGGGCTACCAAACCAAACCTCAACAATTTGGATGGTAGCCTCTTCTTAGCAAGGAGGCAATGACATGCTTAACAAGTACGCCTTTGCGGCGCTCCTGGTCCTGAGTTTAACGGTGCTGGGAGTCACGTTTCTGGTTCACGAGCAGTTATGCGAACTGAGCTTTAAGGAGCGCGATATGGAAGTGAAAGCTGTTCTCGCTTACGAAACGAAGAAGTAGCGGTACGCGGGGAGCAATCCCCGCTTATCCAGTTGTCGGTCTGGTGCAGGCACCCGTTTTTTTGCCCCGTCTGGTGATGAGTCAGGCGGGGCATTTTTATTCTTCAACCGAAGATCTAAACGTATTCTGAAAACGCTATTTTACTGGTTAAATATCCAGCTTAAAGGCGATCTTTTCGACGGTACGGGAGTAATATTGCGGCGGGTGCCTGATGCTTTCTGAGCTCAGGCAGGTGTGGTGAGTCAGAAAGCAAAAGCCCCGGAGATGTTTCCATTAACCGGGGCTACCTACCCAAACCTAAGCAATTTGGATGGTAGCCTCTTCTTAGCAAGGAGGCAATGACATGCTTAACAAGTACGCCTTTGCGGCGCTCCTGGTCCTGAGTTTAACGGTGCTGGGAGTCACGTTTCTGGTTCACGAGCAGTTATGCGAACTGAGCTTTAAGGAGCGCGATATGGAAGTGAAAGCTGTTCTCGCTTACGAAACGAAGAAGTAGCGGTATGCGGGGAGTAATCCCCGCTTATCCGGTTGTCGGTCTGGTACAGGCACCCGTTTTTTTGCCCCGTCTGGTGATGAGCCGGACGGGGCATTTTTACGTCCTGACCCGCGCAACCGTCTCCTGCCAGGCCTGCCAGCGGGTCTGCAACCGGGCGTGACGCGCCATATCCGGGCTAAAAGTGACATGTTCCGGCAGATACTGGCGCAGCTGCGCGGTGGTCAGATTGAACAGCGCCTTACGCGCCAGCAGCGCTGCCCCCATCGCGGAAAGTTCTGCCACGTCGCTGCGCATCACCGGGCAGCCAAGGAGGTCCGCCTGATACTGCATCAGCCAGTCGTTTTTCGTCGGCCCGCCGTCGACCATCAGCGCGTTCAGGGTAAAGCCTGGATGGACGCGCATCGCCTGCACCACGTCAGCAATCTGGTAGGCGATCGATTCCAGCGCCGCGCGGATCAGATGCGCTCGCTTCACCCCCCGGCTCAGGCCGTGGATCATGCCGCGGGCGTTTTCATCCCACCAGGGTGCGCCGAGACCGGTAAGGGCGGGAACAAAATAGACCCCGAGGGTCGAATCCACCGAGCGGGGAAGGGTGTTTAGCTCATGAGCCAGCTCCGCCTGCGACAGCTCGCTTAAACCGGTGCTGTCCGCCATCCACGCCACCGCATCGCCGGTGTGGGGAATATTGCCCTCCAGACCGTAGACCAGATTGTCACCGTCATGCCACGCCACGGTAGTCGCCAGGGCGCTGACGTCGCAGCGAGCGGAGGAGACCGGCGCCATCACTGACGAACCGGTGCCATAGGTGGCTTTCACGCAACCTTCGGCGCCCAGACCGTGGGCAAACAGCGCGGCGTGGGAATCACCGATCATCGCCATCACCGGCAGTCCGTCCGGGATCGACGGGCAGCCGCGGGTGTAACCAAACAGGCCGCTGGAGGGCTTGATATCCGGTAGCGCCGCGCGCGGGATGCCAAACAGCGCCAGCATCTCCGGGTCCCAGTCCGCAGCGTGCAGATTCATCAGCTGGGTGCGGGCGGCGTTGGCATAGTCGCAGTTGAAGGCCTGACCCTGGGTCAGGTTCCACAGCAGCCAGCTGTCGACAGTGCCGAGGCAGATCTCGCCCCGGGCGGCACGCGGCGCACCGTCAGGGGTGTTATCCAGCAGCCAGCGCATTTTGGAGGCCGAAAACAGCGGCGCGATGGGTAAGCCGGTCGCTGCTTTGATGTTCGGTCCGTGGCCCTGCTCACGCAGCTGGTGGCAAAAGGCCGCGGTGCGGGAGCACTGCCAGCTGAGCGCCGGAGCAATGGGCTTGCCGCTTGCCCGATCCCAGCCCACCACGGTTTCACGCTGATTGCTGATCGCCAGGGCGGCAACACGATCTACTCCGACGGTGGCAATAGCCCGGGCCACCACCTCAAGCGAGGCTTCAACCAGCAGTTCAGCGGATTGCTCCACCCAGCCTTCGTGCGGGGTCTGGATCGCCAGCGCCCGTGAGAAGCTCGCCACCACGTGCCCGTTGGCGTCCAGCGCCACCGCTTTGGCGTTGGTGGTGCCCTCGTCGAGGGCAATAATGATGTCCTTGTTCACCGACATAGCGGCCTCCGGCCTTAGCGATGGAGATAAGTTGAGACGCCGAGGTAGCGGGTGAAGGCCTCATGCAGGATCTCCGCGCTGGCCGAGTGGTTCATCGCCACGTGGTGCTCAAAGCCGTTGCGGCAGATCCAGTTCAGCAGGTTCTCCAGATGCGGAACCTGGATCACCGCCCGGCAGCCCACCGTATCCAGCGGATCGTCTACCGACTGTCCCTGGCCGACGTAAGCTTTGATCTCCCCGGTGAGATCGTCGGTGCTCAGGCGGAAGTAGGTCAGTGGACCGCTTTTCAGACGCCCATGAACCGCGCCGCAGGTGTTCTCTTTCCCGACGGTGGTGCCGATGATATCGGCGGTGCCCATATGTGGGGATTCAAGGCTGGAGGCGGCGAAATTGCCGCAGTGGAACAGAACGCATTTGTCGCGATCGTCGCCGAAATTATTATTCCAGTCGGCAATCGAGGCCGGATTCATATTGCTGCTGGCCAGGGCGAACATCGACAGCGCCCCCATCACGTCCACTTCACAGGCGCTCGGCATCAGCTGCCCGGACATCACGCTCATGATTGAGCAGACGTTAATCCCGAGGTTCTCCTGCAGGGAGGTCCAGCACTGAATGGCGGTGGTATCAATGTCGTTGGCGACCACCCACTCACTGATGACCACAAACAGCTTCGCCATGGTCACCAGCTTGTCGGCCGGAATACGGCTGGCGTCGGCATTGTCGATCAGGATCCGGCGTTTTTCATCCACCCGGATATCGTCATCGCGCAGGGTTTTAATCCGGGTAAAGACTTCAGACAGGTCGAGGGTTTCCACCGCAATGCCCAGGCGTTCCAGCAGTTTCTCGCTGTAGCGCACGGTGTTAAAGCCTGCCGGACGGGCACCGATCGCCCCCACGCGCACGCCGCGCATGCTGGTGACCACGCGGCACACCTGTTCGAAGCGCCGTAAATCCTGCTCAAACACCTCGCCGGTCAGAGCGCAGACGTGCTGGGTAGTGAGGGTGAACGGAATGCCGTACTGACGCAGGTTGTTGCACAGGGAGATCTTGCCGCAGAAGCTGTCCCGGCGGGTTGCCAGCCCCATTTTGTCGAGGTTGTCCTCCTCGGCCTGGACCAGCACCGGCACGTTCAGGCCGGAGAGACGCAGGGTTTCCGCAATCGCTTTTTCATCGCCGAAGTTGGGCAACAGCACCACCACGCCGTGAATGCGATCGCGATGAGCGCGAAACAGTTCGGCGCAGACTTTGGCATCCTGACGGGTTTCGACGCCGCCGAGTTCGGTCTGGCTCGGATCGAGCATGATGGTGTTGATACCCAGGCGGCCAAACAGGGCAATCGCCTGCTCGCGCGCTTCTGCCACCAGATAGCTCGGGAAAAATCCGCGGTTGCCGATGATCACGCCCATCGTCAGTTGTTGAGGAATTCGGGACATTGCATTTCTCCAGTAAGATGTTGTTGTTATTTTCAGGAAGCCAGTCGCGCGATCATTTCCCGGGCGTGTTTCACCACTCCGGCGACATCAATCTCATGGCGTGCCCGCGTTGACGCTCTGTCGGCGGCAATCGCATATTGTCCATCCAGGATCCCAAGGCGTTTCAGCGGGATGGCGCAGCCAGCTTCGGCCAGCACTTCCGCCACCAGGCTGCCGACGCCGCCGTTGACGTTATGCTCCTCGACGCTCACCACCGCCTTGCAGGATCGCATGGCTGCCAGCAGCTGTTGGGTATCACAGGGACGAATAGATGGAACGTTGATAACAGTGGCGTCAATACCTTCTTCCGCGAGTTGTGCGGCGGCTTCCACTATTTCATGTACGGTAGAACCCATGGCCACCAGCGCCACATCCTGGCCCGTTCGCAGAACGTCAATCTTGCCCGGCGCAAACCGGTAGCTTTCATCGTGCAGTTCCGGCAGGTTTTTCCCGTCGAGACGGATATAGACCGGACCGACGTGGTCGAGGGCGTAGTCGATGATCTGGCGGCACTCGTTGGGGCTCGACGGGGCATAAATTTCAATGTTGCCGAAGCCGCGCATAATGGCGATATCGTCGATGCTGTGGTGGGTGCTGGCGAGCGGGCCGTAGCTGGTGCCGGCGTTCAGGCCAAACAGCTTGACGTTGGTGTTGTTGTAGCAGATGTCGACTTTGATCTGCTCGTTAGCGCGCGAGATCAAAAACGGCGCGGCGTTGCAGGTGACGGCAATCTTGCCGCCAATCGCCAGCCCGGCGGCAGCACCTACCAGGGTCTGCTCGGCGATGCCGACGTTGACCAGTCGGCCCGGAAAGCGCTGCATAAAGGGGGCGATTTTTGCCGTCGAGGTGGAGTCTGCTACCACCGGGACCAGATCCACGCCGCGATCGACGGCATCGATAAAGGCATTAACCATCACTGTGGCAAGGTGTTCGCTATTACTCATCTTTCAGTTCCTCCAGCGCCAGTTCAATTTCTTCCCCTTTCGGCACCCGATGGTGCCATTCAGGCCGTCCCTGGATAAACGAGATCCCCGCGCCTTTGGTGGTATGGGCGATCACCACATGCGGTTTGCCGTTGGGCTTCAGGCCTTCGAGGGTGGCGACCACATCCGCCATGTCGTTGCCGTTGCAGCCGGTCACTTCCAGGCCGAACGCTTTCCATTTCGCATCCAGCGGGTCGGTATTGAGGATCTCTTTGGTAGAGCCCGCCAGCTGAAGGTTGTTTTTGTCGTTGATAATAAACAGGTTATCCAGCTGATAATGGGCGGCCACCAGCGCGGCTTCCCAGTTACTGCCTTCCGCCAGTTCGCCATCCCCGGTTACCACGAACACCCGGCGTTTGCTGTTGCTGCGTTTCGCCGCCAGCGCGATCCCCACCGCCACCGGCAGACCATGGCCCAGCGCGCCGGTATTCAGCTCAATGCCTGGCGTTTTGTGTTTCACCGGATGGCCCGGCAGGTGAGAATCGGCATGCTGATAGGTGGAGAGCCACTCGACGGGGATAAACCCGGCTTCGGCCAGCACGCAGTAATAGCCGCCCACCGCGTGGCCTTTCGACTGGATGTAGATATCGCGTTCATCGCTCTCCTTCAGCTGCGGGGAGCAGTTCAGAATGCGGAAATAGAGGGCGGTGAGCAGTTCGACCTGCGAAAGATCGGCCCCGGTATGGCCGCCCGCCGGGCTTTCGGCATTCAGCACGATGATCTTGCGACGAATCGAGCGCGCCCGGGTTTCGAGCTCCGCGATGGAGAGCGAAAACGGATTCATAACATACCTCCTGAATTTATAATCTGTTGTGAATAATTATTCCAGCCGGGTACGTTTTTTCCCTATTCTCGTTGTCAGAGCAGGGAGTTATGACCGCTTTGAATATATATTCAATGCTGATTTATTATTCATGATGGTAAGATATGCCCGGCTCAGGCGTTTGTCTACGGTTTGCGCAGGCATATTTCGAAGAAAAGAGAAAAGGATCACATTTGCCCGGCGGATCGCGGCGGCGTTGGCTTGTTAAATATTCAGTGATGAATAAAAATAACGACAGCCGATAAAGGGGAACGTTATGTCGAAGCAGGATGAACAGCGACTGCTGGTCAAGATCGCCACACTTTACTACAGCGAGAATAAAAAGCAGTCCGAGATTGCCTCGCTGCTGCATCTCTCGCAGTCCTTTGTCTCGCGGGCGCTGACCCGCTGCCAGAAAGAGGGGCTGGTCAAAATTACCGTGGTGCAACCGACCAACATTTTTGTCTCGCTGGAAAAGGCGCTGGAAGATCAGTACGGCATCCGCCAGGCCATCGTGGTGGACGTAGGCGAAGACCCGACCAACGCCCAGATCAAACACGCTATCGGCAGCGCGGCGGCGCACTATGTCGAAACCCGTCTGCGCCCGGAAGACCTGGTGGGGATCTCCTCCTGGAGCAGCACCATCCGCTGCATGGTGGATGAGATGCACCCGCAGAATATCCGCGCCGCCGGAGTGATCCAGCTGTTAGGCGGCGTCGGGCCGAACGGCAACGTGCAGGCCACCATTCTCACCCAGCAGCTGGCGGCGCATCTCGGCTGTCCGGCGGGGCTGTTGCCGTCCCAGAGTATTGAACACTCGGTGGAAGAGCGCGCCCGGCTGGTGAGCAGCCCGGACGTGGCGGCGGTGGTGGGCAAGTTTGCCGAAGTGGACGTGGCGATTGTCGGCATCGGCGAGCTGGAGCCGTCGCAGCTGCTGAAAAACTCCGGCAACTATTACACCGAAGAGATGCTCAAGCTGCTGGCCGAACGCGGGGCGGTAGGGGATATCTGCCTGCATTACTACGATGCGAAAGGCGAGCCGGTGCTTAGCCCGGAAGAGGACCCGGTGATTGGCATGGAGCTGGCGCAGATCCGCGCCTGTCCGCAGGTAATTGCCCTGGCCGGTGGCGCAGAAAAACGCAATGCCATTCACGGGGCGCTGGTCGGGAAGTATATCGATGTGCTGATCACCGATTACCCGACGGCGCGGAGTTTATTGAAAGGGTAATCAGGCAAAGCGCCGGGATCGGTGCGGCTTGATGCCCTCACCCCGACCCTCTCCCACAGGGAGAGGGTGCAAACACTAAAAACGGCAACTTGCGTTGCCGTTTTGCTTTTACCTTCCTTCCATCACCGCTTTCTGCGCCACCACCGCTGCTTTTTGCTGCATCCGGTTTTGCATCTGGTCGATGATCACCGCCACGATAATCACGATCCCTTTGATCACCATCTGCCAGAACTCGCTGACCCCCATCATCACCAGGCCGTCGGCGAGAAAGCCGATCACGAAGGCGCCAATCAGGGTGCCGAGAATGGTGCCGCGCCCGCCTGCCAGCGAGGTGCCGCCCAGTACCACCGCGGCGATGGCGTTCATCTCAAAGGCGGTGCCGTTGGCAGGGTGACTGGCCAGCAATTGCGCGGAGACCACAATCCCGGCGATGGCGGCGCAGAATCCCGACAGGGTATAGACCAGCACTTTCACCTGCTTGACCCGTACCCCGGACAGCTCCGCCGCGCGCTCGTTATCGCCGATGGCGTAGACGTGGCGGCCAAACGGCAGACGGCGGGCGATATAGGCGATCACCAGCGCCAGCACGATCATCATCCAGATGGCCCACGGAATGCCGAGTAGTGTTCCGGCACCAATCTCATCGAAGCCGGTATTCCCTAGCTGCGGATTGCCGGAGAGTCCCGGGAAGGTTTGGCCGTCGGAGGTGAGCATCGACGTCCCGCGCAGGACGTACATGGTGCCGAGGGTGCAGATAAAGGGGGCGACGTTATAGCGGGTGATGATCCAGCCATTCATCGCGCCTATTAGCGCGCCAATCAGTAGCACCACGGGCACAATCACCCACACGCTCGGGAAGATGGCGATGCCAAACATCGGCAGCACGATCCCTTTGGTGATCATCCACCCGGCGATCATCCCGCACAGCCCCAGCGTGGCACCAATCGACAGGTCGATCCCGGCGGTGATGATCACGAAGGTGATCCCCAGCGCCAGGAAGGCGTTGATGGCGATATGCTTAATCATGATCACCAGACTGCCCGCCGAGAGAAAGCCCGGCACGGTCATGGTGAAAAAGCCGACAATCAGGAACAGCGCAATGAAGGTGCGCATTTTCAACAGCAGCAGAAGCAGTTTTTCCCGGGAAGGCGCGGCCCCTTTTTGCGGCGTCAGCGCGACAGACTGTGTTGTTTTCATCTTAGAACCCCTGAGCACTTGCGGTGACCAGTGCCGATTCGTCGGCCCGATCGCGAACAATATCGGCGGTCAGTTTGCCGCCGGACATCACCAGAATGCGGTCCGATACCGCCATAATCTCTTTCAAATCCGAGGTGGAGAAGACCACCGCGATGCCCTGCTGCGACAGCTCCACCATCATGCGGAACACGTCCGCTTTGGCACCCACGTCAATGCCGCGGGTCGGTTCATCGAGAAACAGCACCTTCGGATTGGTCAGCAGCGAGCGGCCAATCACCACTTTTTGCTGATTACCGCCGCTCAGGGCCTGGATCTCGACCTCCGGGGTGGAGACCTTGATCGACAGATTGCCGATGGTGCTGGCCACCACCGCCTGCTCCGCTTTCTGCGCAATGGTGAAACCACGCTGCAGGCGGCGCCACAGGCTGGCTATGGTCAGGTTGCTGGCCACCGACGAGCCCGGAAATATCCCGGTGCGTTTGCGGTCTTCCGGCACCAGGCTCATCCCCATGCGGATGCGATCGGCGGTGGTTAAGCGCTGCGGCACCGGTTTGCTGTCGAGCCACAGCTTGCCCAGATAGTTGCGTTCGGTGCCGAGCATGCACTCGAACAGCTCGGTGCGCCCGGCCCCCATCAGGCCGTAAATCCCGACGATCTCCCCGGCGTTCACCTGGAAGCTGACGTCATTGACCACCGTATTCCCGGCGGCATTGACGCAGGTGATATGTTCCGCCTCCAGCACCGGTGCCCCGAAGGTGCGGCCCGGTTCGAGGAAGTTGCTCACCGGATCGCTGCCGAGCATCTCGCGCACGATCCAGGGCACGTCGATATCCTGTACCTTCGCCTCGGCCTGGAATTTGCCGTCGCGCAGGATGGTGATCACATCGCCTATCGCCATCAGCTCTTCCAGCCGGTGGGAGATATAGATGATGGTGACCCCCTGGCGGGTCAGCTCGCGGATCACCCGAAACAGGATCTCCACCTCGGTTTTACTCAGCGCCGAGGTGGGTTCGTCGAGGATCAGGATGTCGGCGTCCTCGGCCAGCGCCTTGGCAATCTCAATCAGCTGCTGCTGCCCGACCTTCAGGTTACCGACCAGCTCGCGCGGGGAGATGGGCTGATCGAGGCGTTTCAGCAGCGTCGCGGTGCGGGACTCCTGCTCCGCCTCGTTGATCGGTGTCACCCCTTTTTGCAGCTCGCGGCCGAGAAAGACGTTCTCCGCCACGTTGAGGTTTTCAAACAGGTTCAGCTCCTGATGCACCATGCCGATCCCGTGGGCGGCGGCGTCCCGGGTGCTGGCGAACGCCACCTGCTTACCGTTGAGCCACATCTCGCCGAGGCTGGGCTGCTGCACCCCGGCAAGGATCTTCATCAGCGTCGATTTCCCGGCGCCGTTCTCACCGATAATGACGTTCACTTTGCCGCGCCAGACGCGGTAATCGACCTTATCCAGCGCCACGGTACCGGGGAACAGCATCGAGATACCGCGGGTGCTGAGGATAATCTCTTCTGCCAGGTTATCGCTCATCACGGCGCCTCCTGTTTCAGTTCCAGCGCTGCCGCCTCATTCGCTTTGCCGCCCGTCAGGATAGTGGCGAACAGGACAGTGGCATTTTTGCCGTTCCAGCTCTCATCCACTTTCGGCAGATGCTTCACCGCCTCGCGGTTTAACGCCCGGGAGAGCTGGGCGTACTGCACCTGATTGGTAAATTCATCGAAGCGGAACCCGGCGGCATCGCGCAGGGCATTGCCGCGCATCACCGGCCCGGTCTGGATCTGAAGCGGCTGGCCATTCACCGTCATCACCAGTATCTGCTCGTTGGCACTGCTCGCCTCCACGCGCTCCACTTTGCCGCTGAGGCGCACAAAGACGCTCTGCGGTTTGTCAGAGGGGCTCTTCAGCTGGGTGGAGAGGGCGCTGGCGTCCAGGGCATGATTTTTGGCGGCGTCGAGGATCCGCGGCTGCCAGGTTTGTTGCGCGATCTGCTGTGGGGTCTGGTTGTCAAAGCTCGCTTTGGCGTTGGGATCGGCAGGCATGATTGGCTTGCCGTTCTCATCCAGATCCACCACCGTGCAGGCCGTCAGCAACAGGGCGGCTGCGCCTGTCAGCGCGGCGCCCCATTGTGTTAACCGCATACTGCCTCCGCTTATTTGCTGAGATTGAACACATTCAGCTTGCTGGCGTTGGTCTCATCAATCAGCACGCAATCCATCAGCTGTTTCTCCTCTTTTTGCGCTTTGCCGTTTTTGAGGTAGTAATCCGCCTGCTCAACGGCCATCTGCGCCTGCTCCCAGCCCGGCTGCAGAACCGTGGCTTTGATGTTGCCGTTTTTCAGGATCGAGTCGCGGGTGTAGTCGCTGCCGTCAAAGCCGACCACAATGACGTTGGTTTTTCCGGCGGCTTTCAGCGCCGCTTCGGCACCCAGCGCCATGGTGTCGTTGCCGGAGATGACGCCCACGATATCCGGGTTGGTCTGCAGTATGGCTTCCATACGGGTGAAGGCTTCGGTCTGGCTCCAGTTAGCGGTCTGCTGCGCCACCATCTTCATGTCCGGGTAGTCATCCAGCACGTCGTGATAGCCCTGGGAGCGGACATGGGCGTTGGTATCCGACGGACGGCCCAGCAGCTCAACGTATTTGCCTTTGCCGTCCAGCAGTTTGGCGAACTTCTCTGCACCCAGCTGGGCCCCCTGATAGTTGTTCGACACAATCTGCGCCACCGCAATGCCGGTTTTGTTGATTTCTCGGTCGATCAGGAAGGCAGGGACCCCTGCCGCTTTGGCCTTCTCCAGCGGACCGACGGTGGCATCCGCCCCGGCGTTATCCAGAATGATCGCTTTCGCTTTACGGGCGATGGCGGTCTCAATCAGCTGGTTTTGTTTGTTCACGTCGTCGTCGTGCGAGGCGACAAGGGTGGTATAACCCAGCTCTTTCGCTTTCGCCGCCGCGCCGTCGGCTTCTGCCTTGAAGAACGGGTTGTCGTGTGAGGGGGTAATGATCGCAATGAGTCCGTTATCGGCGGCAAACAGGGAACCGGAAGCGGCGATCATTGAGGCCAGTAAAGCGGATTTTACAAAGGTCGTGTTCATTCTTTTTCTCCACATTGAATATTTATTCAATAATGATTTATTATTCAATGTAACGATAAGTCTGCCTGATAAAACTGTCTACGGTTTAGGCAGCTAATTTGTTTAAAAGGAGAAAAGGATCACGATCCTGAGCAATTAAGCAGCACAGATCAGGGTCACTACCATCGCGTCGTGTTGACACCAGTGCGCGGTAACTGCCTGATTTTGTGCAAAGGGCGGGAGAGGTTGGGTAAGGGTTAAGGTCAGAGTGTGGGCGGTAAGCGACGTGATGCGCGCGCAGTCGAAGCCCATCCACGTCTGCACCTGAGGGAACAGGGCTTTGAACAGGCTCTCTTTGGCGCTGAAGACGAGGGTAAAGGCCAGATCGAAGGGGAGATGACTCGCGACCAGGAGTTGAGCTTCCTGCGCATTAATCACGCCGTCCTGAATTTCACGGGCTTCGATTTCGTCAATGATGGCTTCACAATCGATGCCTACAAGGCTGTTTTCCCGGCAGATCGCCACGGCCTGATTGCCGCTGTGGGAAATGCTGCCGCTCACTCCCGTAGGCCACAGCGGTTCACCGCTGCTGCCAATGCCAGGAATAGCCTGCCGGTTCAGGGCATGAAACGCGGCGATCCGTCCTGCCAGATGGTCGGCTTTGCGCTTGCGCCCGGCGTGGCTCAGTTGTTGATGGTGCGGCAGCCACAGAAGATCGGCCTCGGTAAAGGTCGCAGAATCGAAGGTGATGCGGTGTACGGTGTATCCGGCCAGAAGAAACGTGGAGTAAGTGGTCTGCATATGCTTCTCGCCGCGGAAAAAAGGAACGCCATCGTAGCACATGCGTTCCGACTGTTCCCTCTCCCCTCCGGTGAGAGTAGTGGAAGCATAATAGACCCTTTATTGAATGTTACCGATGAAAATTTCCCTTAAGAAAAATCCTTGTTGAGAGTGCGGTTATTGCTTGTAAAATGACCGCTGTGATTATTTTAATAACAAGTAGAGGGACTTATGAAACAGTACAACAACGATCTTACTCCGGAAATTCTGGCTAGCCTGCAAGAACCAGCGTTCACCCCTGAACAAATCGCTGAAATGCCCGAAGACGCCCGCAAAATTGTCATGGAACAACTGGCGTTACAACAACGTCCTGTCGCTGCCATTTATCGACCTGCTGTTGCAGGGAGCCTGACCCGGCAGGGTGGTATTGCTGATGAATTTGAACCCGATCCGAACAAAGGCGTAAAAGCCCTGCTCAGTAATGGTCAGTACGCCAGTGTATTGTATGAAGGCTGCACCGTTACCTACGCTGATGGCACAAAAAGCAGGATCGCCACCAGTGCAGGTCAGTCTCACACCGTGGCAGGTAAAGGAATGGGGCTGGTTGGAAGCCTTCTGGAAAACGGGGATGAAATTGTCAGCACGCCTGCTGACCGTGGATTTATTGTTAAGTATGAAGATGACCCTGTAGCGGAGGATTTTTTATCTGCCCATGAGGTAGCGTAATGGGAAATCGTTCAGATTGCTACGGACGGGGAACGGCGCTGGAAGGTGATAAAACGACCACTGGCGCTGTATGTATTGCTTCTATGTCCAATGATACCGAGCACGGGCGTAGAGTCATGCGAGTTGGTGACAAAACGACCCGATGCCTCAAGTGCGGCGAACCTGGGGTTGTGGTTTCGGGAGAACCACGCGATACCAATATGGGTAAAATAGCAGCGGTAGATGGTTCAATCGTGCGCTGTGCCTGCCCTTCAGGGTCTAACCGGATTATCGCACCTGCCGGGCAGTGGGTAGGGCCGGGAGAGGATCCATCGATTGCCGCACGAGCACAACTATTTGCAGAACGTAAAGCTGCTCAGGAAGCCGAAGAGAAGCGACGGGCAGAAGAGCAGGAACGTAACCGGGTTTTTGCTAAATCCTGTCTTCGTGGTGAAGGCTGTAACGATGCAGGGACGCAGCAGGAGCCTCATACCAATTTTGCTGATATGGGCTTGTTTAAGGCGGCACCAGCTACTGATGCAGCAACCGATTCAGATGCACCACAGCACGCACAGACAGCAAAGAAAAAGCCACCAGCTCCGGAGGATATCCCAAAACCGAAGAAGCGCAGTGTCCTGTACAAATGGCTTAACGGCAACCATGAGGAAATGGAGTATCAGGCCGCTGTTGCAGCCGCAGCCAGTGCAACCAGAGTACAGACAGCTACCGCTGGGGTTAACGTTCTTGAACAGATTGGCGGGCGCTTTGCTACCTATGGTACATGGGCGGTACGCGGGGCTGAAATCGCAACGGCTGGTGCAGGTGCATCCGTTGCCGGTTTTTTAGTTGGCATGATGCCCGGACGACTGAACGACGGTGAACAGGATTTCATCGACCGTATGCGGCTTGCACAGATGAGTGAAGCGCCTACCCGTGTGCGCTATACATGGGAGAATGACAGCAACGGAAATCCCGTTCCGCATGGCTGGCACACCCCGCCGGGTAAAGATATGGTGCGGGTGCGTAAAATGCAGTGGGACAGCACCCGACAGGCGTACACCTTCACCACCGAGGAAGAAAGCCCGGTAATCATCATCTGGACTCCCGATCATTCTGGTGCTAACACTCCGACAAACACGGGTAACCAGACACCACCGAGGCTGCCGGGAACAATACTCGTTAACCCGTTACCTGATGGAACTCAGATCACCAGTACGACAACCCCGGCACCGGATGAGAAGAATTTCGCGGATTACATTCTGATCCTTCCCGTATCAGACATCCCGCCGATTTATATCTACATTCGCAACAATCCGGGGCAAGTCACAGGCAAGGGCCAGAAGGTTACAGGCACATGGTTAGCCGATGCGAATCAGGGCAACGGGTCGCCGATACCATCTCAGATAGCCGATAAACTGCGCGGTCGTACTTTCTCCAATTTTGATGGGTTTAGGGAAGCATTCTGGGAAGAGGTCAGTAAAGATTCTGAACTATTAAAGCAATTTATCCCTGGCAACTTAGCCCGAATGAAATATGGATTGTCGCCGCGAACAAGATTTGTAGATACAGTTGGGAAAAGGCGTTCTTTTGAAATTCACCACATCAAGCCAGTGAGCCAAGGTGGTGATCTCTATAACGTGGACAATATGGGCATCACGACACCTAAACGCCACATTGATGTTCATCGAGGGACATAGTTTGAAAAATATGAGCGAATTATCAAGAAACGATTTCATAAAGCTAATTGAAGAAATTATTAGTGCTGAAGGGGGAGAAAGTCATCAGGACGAACTTTTAGAACAGTTCATTGATTTATCGGAGCATCCATCAGGTTCTGATTTAATCTATTACCCAGAATCGTGTAAACAAGCAACCCCAGAAGCGATTGCTGATGAAGTGCAGAAATGGCGTAAAGCCAACGGTAAACCCGGCTTTCGCGGTGAGTAAATCACATGTGTGAGCAGAAAGGCTGGGCTTTATCCCAGCCTTTCTGTTGTTTGCTAATTCACTTTATCTGCAACACAAAGTGGAATACCGAAAAAGTGCAGCGCCCTGTACAAGTAGCTTAACGGCAACCATGAAGAAATGGAGGGTCCGTAAAATGCAGTGGGACAGCACCGACAGGCGTACACCTTCACCACCGAGGAAGAAAGCCCGGTAACCATCATCTGGACTCCCGATCATTCTGGTGCTAACACTCCGACAAACACGGGTAACCAGACACCACCGAGGCTGCCGGGAACAATACTCGTTAACCCGTTACCTGATGGAACTCAGATCACCAGTACGACAACCCCGGCACCGGATGAGAAGAATTTCGCAGATTACATTCTGATCCTTCCCGTATCAGATATCCCGCCGATTTATATCTATTTGAATGCGGATCATAAGTATCACGTGGCTCCACGAGGTACACCGCCATTACCCGCATTTCCGGATGCTAAAACGGCTAAGAAAAGAACCCCAGTAAAAGGTGGGGGAACACTACGTTCAAGTTGGAAGGATTCTAAAGGTCGTATTTTCGAGTGGGACTCACAGCACGGTACGGTTGAAATGTATGATCGATCAGGCCGAAACCATCTCGGGGAGTTTGATCCTGTATCAGGAGAGCAGACTAAGCCAGCGGATCCAACCAGAAGGGTAAAAAAATGACAATTATTTATACTGTTGATGCATTTGATCGTGTAGATGAACTACTTGTTTTTGAGGTTGAAGTACCTAAAGAAAAACTTCCTGAAGTTAGTGAGGTTATGGAGTGGAGCGAAGAGGACTATAACGACTTTGCTGCGGGGCTTGGGGGGTGGAATCTGACCGAACAAAAAGTTAGAGCCATTGAAGGGATTTTAGGCCAAGAATTCTATCAGGAAGATCTCGACTATCAGATTTCAGGTGGCGAAGTTTGAAAATGATGGATCTTGTACACTCATGCTCTTGTTGCGGTCAGTATGAATTCCCCGAAGAGGGAAGTTATGAGATTTGCCCGGTTTGCAACTGGGAAGATGATCCTGTTCAGGCTGAAGAACCAGACTACAGAGGTGGGGCTAATGTTATGAGTTTGAACGAAGCGCGCGAAGCATTCCGGCAAGGCCGAAAATTAAGTTAGCCTGATTTGGTGCATTTCATCTGTGAGCGGAATGGCTGGGTTTTGCCCCAGCCTTTCTGTTGTTTGCTAATTCGCTTTATCTGTAACACAAAGTGGAATACCGAAGAAGCGCAGTGCCCTGTACAGGTGGCTTAACAGCAACCATGAGGAAATAGAGTATCAGGCCGCTGTTGCAGCCGCAGCCAGTGCAACCAGAGTAAAGACAGTTAACGCTGGGGTTAACGTTCTTGAACAGATTGGCGGGCGCTTTGCTATCTATGGTACATGGGCGGTACGACTCTCAAAAACGGCGACCAGGTCGCCGTTTTGCTTTTAACTATCAGAACTGCGTATTCACGCTCATATACCAGGTGCGGCCCGGTTCGTTATAGGTATATGCCCCTGCGCCATACATATAGGCCCCGGTGGTGGTATTCCCGGTAGTCTGGGCATTCCCCGCACGCCACTGGCGTTTATCGAAGACGTTATCCACACCGCCAGTCAGGCTGACGTATTTGGTCACGTCCCAGGTCGCGCTCAGGCCAACGATGCTGTACGGACTGACTTCGTCCAGCTCAGATCCGCTCGCCGGCTGGCCTTTGTAGTTGTACTTCTTCGGCTGCTGCTTGCCGTACCAGGTGAAGGTCGACTGCAGGGAGACATCCTGCTGTACCTGCCAGCTCAGGGTTGAGTTCAGCGTGTACTCCGGGATGATCGACAGACGGTCACCGGTCTCCTTGTTCTTGCTTTGCAGCATGTACGTAATGTTGTTGGTCCAGTTGATGGTATCGCTGACCGGCACGTTCAGGGTGCCTTCCAGCCCTTCCACCACCGCTTTCGGCACGTTTTCCCACTGGTAAATATCGGTCTGCACTTTACCGGAAGAGGTGTGACCCACCGGGGCATAGCCCGCTTCAATCTTGTCGCGATAGTCGTTACGGAACCAGGTCACGCCCGCCAGCCAGCCGTCGCGTTTCCACTCCAGGCCGATCTCTTTGTTGATGCTGGTTTCGGCTTTCAGATCCTCGTTACCCAGCATATAGCAGCCGACGCCGTCGGAGCTTGCGTAGCAACCCTGGCCCTTGCTGTAGAGCAGGTAGTTCGGGTTGGTCTGGTACAGGCTCGGGGCTTTATAGGCCCGGGCGATGCCCATCTTCAGGGTGAAGTCATCTCCCAGACCCTGGGACAGGTTCAGGGACGGGCTCCAGTTATTGCCCACGATGGAGTGATGGTCGAAGCGCAGCGCCGGGGTCAGCATGGTGCTGTCGGTCAGCTCCATGTTGTTCTCCGCGAACAGGGAGAAGATCTCCGCATCGGAGTACGGGCTGCGGCTGTCGCTTATCCCCGGAACCGCACCGCCCTGCAGGGCCTGGCCGTTGGAAGACATATCCTTCATCCGCTGCTGATCCCACTCGGCGCCCAGTGTCAGGTTCTGGTTGACGATAAAGTCGATCGGCAGGCTGATTTCGCTGTGCAGCATCACGTCGGACAGGTCGGTATCGGTGAACTTGTTGCTGTTGAACAGCCCCTCCGTACCGCCCGCGAGACCTTCGCCGAGACGAGAGTTACGGGTATGTTCGTACTGCGCCCAGTTGTTGGTGGTGATGCCGTTATCCCAGCCGCCGGTCCAGGTCAGGGCGAAGTTCTGGCGATAGAGACGGTTGGTCTCTTTGCCGTAGTTCTTCTTCACCAGCCCGTTGCTGCTGTTGTCGTTGTTGGTGTTCTGGGTATCGCCCGCGTAGAGGTTGTTCTGACGGCTGTAACCGGCTTCGAACTGCAGAGCCTGCATCGGGGCAAAGTCCCAGCGCAGCACGCCGTTGACGTCTTTATTCTCGACCCCTTCGCGTCCGGCAGGCAGGGTATCGGCATAGGCGCCGGTACGTTCAGACTGATGGCCCTGGTTGATGTCCCAGGCGTCGGCCTGGGTTTTATCCAGGTTGCCATACAGACGGAAGCTGAAATCCCCGCCCAGCGGGCCATTGAGGCTGAAGTTGGTGCGTTTGGTGGAGCCCTCTTCGTCGTGCTCAGGGGCATTCAGATAGGTGTTCCAGGAGCCATGCCACTCGTTGCTGACCTTTTTGGTGATGATGTTCACCACGCCACCCGCCGCGCCGTTACCGTATCGCGCTGCTGCCGGGCCACGGATCACTTCGATGCGCTCGATCATCTCTGGCGGCACCCAGCCGGTATCGCCGCGGGTATCACGCTCGCCGCGCCAGCCCAGACGGATAGAGTTGCGGCTGGTTACCGGCTTACCGTCAATCAGGATCAGGGTGTTTTCCGGGCCCATGCCGCGGATATCAATCTGGCGATTGTTGCCGCGCTGGCCGCTGGTGGAGTTACCGGTGAGGTTCACGCCCGGCATGGTGCGGATGATCTCAGACACATCGCGTGCTGCCGGATTTTTACGAATTTCATCGGCGGTGATGGTCGATACGCCCGGCGCCTGCAGGTTCTGCTCGGCGGCGGTGATCACCATGGTGTCTTCGTTGCCTGCGGTTTCGGCTGCCATCGCAGGCAGGGCCACACCGTAAATCCCCAGATTGACCAGTAAGGCCAGTGAGTGAAGCTTATTATTCATTGTCTGTCCTGCTTTTCAATGCCGCATGCCTCAGGGCTCCGTCCCGAATGGGTGAGGCGGCGGAAGGATATCGCCCGCAGTCTGCGAAAACCCCTCGACCCTGAGTCAGTACGCAGCGCATGGCATGGTTATTTACTGTTCGCGCTTCCCACAGCGCGCCCATACGCTATTGCAAATGAAAATAGTTATCAATAATATTATCGATATTGTTTATCTTTAATCAAAAAAACCGAACAGGTCATGGGGTTATATCAGTGACGACGCTGGAAACGGGAAGCGACGCCTGGTGGCAGTCGAAACAGGGGCCCGAGTGGGTACGGGAAGGGGACCATTACCGGGTGACCTTCTGGTGGCGCGATCCGGGCGGAACAGAGCACTCCTCGCCCCTGAAGCGGGTGTGGCTGTACATCACCGGCGTGACCGATCACCATCATAATGCCCGCCCGCAGACGCTGGCGCGCATTGCCGGAACCGACGTCTGGCAGTGGCAGGGCGAGTTCAGCCCACACTGGCGGGGCAGCTACTGTTTTATCCCCTCTGTTAATGAAGACGACTTCAGTGAGGCGGTGTTTGCCACCGATCCGCCGGACCGCATGGCCCTGCGCGAAGGCTGGCGCAAGCTGTTGCCGCATGCGATTGCCGATCCGCTTAACCGCCAGCACTGGCGCGGCGGACGCGGCCATCCGGTGTCGGCGCTGGAGATGCCCGCGGCCCCGGTTCAGCCGGGCTGGAATCAGCCTGACACCCCTTATATTCCCCCGCAGTCTGTTTCCTGGCAGAGCGCCAGGCTCGGCAACACCCGCCGGGTGTGGATCTTCACTACCGGTGAACAAAACGTACAAGAGCGCCCGCTGGCGGTGCTGCTCGACGGCCAGTTCTGGGCTGAAAGCATGCCGGTCTGGCCCGCACTTTCTGCGCTCACCACCGCAGGCCAACTGCCGCCCGCGGTCTATGTGCTGATCGATGTGATCGACACCGCCCATCGCAGCCGCGAGCTGCCCTGTAACCCCGACTTCTGGCTGGCGGTGAAGGAGGAACTCCTTCCGCAGGTGCACAAGCTGGCCCCGTTCAGCGATCGCGCCGACCGCACGGTGGTCGCCGGGCAGAGCTTCGGCGGTCTCTCCGCCCTCTATGCCGGGCTGCACTGGCCGGAGCGTTTCGGCTGCGTGCTCAGCCAGTCGGGCTCCTTCTGGTGGCCACATCGCGGAGGCAAGCAGGACGGCGAGATTATCGAACAGCTTAAAAACCAACAGCTGTCGGCTCAGGGCCTGCGAATTGTGCTGGAAGCGGGGCGACGGGAACCGCTGATCTACAGCGCCTGTCAGGCGCTGTACGCCGAGCTACAGCATCCGCAGCAGCCGGTTTACTGGCGTCCGGTGGACGGCGGACATGATGCACTTTGCTGGCGGGGAGGGCTGACGCAGGGGCTGATGACTCTCTGGCAGCCGATTATTTAATGACGGAGTCTGGTATGGAATTCAGTAACCCCTTCGACGATCCGCAGGGTCTGTTCGCCATTGTGCAAAACGCGCAGCAGCAGTACAGCCTGTGGCCGCAGCAGTGCGCCTTACCTGACGGCTGGCGCGTGGTGTGCGAGCCGCAGTCGCAGGACGCCTGTCAGCAGTGGCTTGCCGCCCGGTGGCAAACCCTGATCCCGGCCCATTTTGCACAGGTGAACCCATGAGCGCACAACTTCCTCTCGTGGCCGCCCAGCCTGGGATCTGGATGGCGGAACAGCTTTCCGACCTGCCTAACGCCTGGAGCGTAGCCCATTACGTCGAGCTGACAGGCCCGGTAGACGCACCCCTGCTGGCGAAAGCGGTGGTGGCGGGCATGATGCAGGCCGATACCCTGCGCATGCGTTTTACCGAAGACAACGGCGAGATCCGCCAGTGGGTGGACGACACCCTGATCCTGCCGCCGCCGCAGATCATCGACCTGCGTGCTAACGGCGATCCGCATGCCGCGGCGCTGGCGCAGATGCACGCCGATCTTAACCAGAACCTGCGTGTCGACAGCGGTCAGCCGCTGGCCTTCCACCTGCTGATTCAGGTGGCGGACAACCGCTGGTACTGGTATCAGCGTTATCACCATCTGGTGGTGGATGGCTTCAGCTTCCCGGCCATTACCCGCCAGATCGCCGCCATTTATCGCGCCTGGTCTGACGGCGCCGCCACGCCGGAATCGCCGTTTACGCCGTTTGCGGAGGTGGTGGAGGAGTATCAGCGCTACCGCGACAGCGAGGCATATGTGCGCGACGGCACCTTCTGGGGCGAACAGCGCCAGCAGCTCCCGCCGCCGGTATCGCTCTCCAGCGCGCCGCTGCCGGGTCGCGCCGCCACCACCGATATTCTGCGCCTGAAGCTGACCGCCGATCGTCAGGCGTTTAGCCGTTTGACGACAGCCAGCCAGACCCAGCGCACCGACCTCGCCCTGGCGCTGGTGGCCCTGTGGCTGGCCCGCCTCACCGGACGGATGAACTATGCCGCCGGGTTTATCTTTATGCGCCGGATGGGCTCCGCGGCGCTGACCGCTACCGGCCCGGTGCTGAACGTCCTGCCGCTGGCGGTGAACATTAATCCGCTGGAAACCCTGCCGGAGCTGGCCCAGCGCCTGGCCGGGCAGATGAAAAAGATGCGCCGTCATCAGCGTTACGACGCCGAGCAGATTGTCCGCGACAGCGGGCGTGCCGCCAGCGACGAAGCCCTGTTTGGCCCGGTGTTCAACGTCAAGGTCTTCGATTACCAGCTGGATATCGAGGGCGTGCAGGCGGTGACTCACACTCTCGCCACCGGCCCGGTCAACGACCTGGAGATGGCACTTTTCCCGGACGAAGAGGGCGGTCTGAGCATTGAGATCCTCGCCAACAAGCAGCGTTACGATGAAGCCACCCTGCTGCGCCACGTCGATCGCCTGCATGGGTTATTGGCGCAGTTTGCTGCCAATATCGACCTGCGTTGCGGGGAGGCCGAAACGGTTTCCGACGCCGAATATCAGCAGCTGGAAAAGATTAACCAGACAGCGGTTCCTCTGCCGCTCACCACCCTGAGCGGGCTGGTGGCAGAGCAGGCGGCGAAAACCCCGGACGCCCCGGCGCTGGCCGATGCGCAATACGAACTGAATTATCGCCAGATGCGCGAGCAGGTGGTGGCCCTGGCGAACCAGCTCCGTGCCCGGGGCGTGAAGCCCGGCGACAGCGTGGCGGTGGCGCTACCGCGTTCGGTATTCCTCACCCTGGCCCTGCACGCCATCGTCGAAGCAGGGGCCGCGTGGCTGCCGCTGGACACCGGCTATCCCGACGACCGCCTGCAGATGATGATCGAGGACGCGAAACCGTCGCTGCTCATCACTACTGACGACCAGCGCCCGCGCTTCAGCCATCTGCCCGTGGCGGTATTTAGTTACAACACACTACTCAATGCTGAGGGCAGCGCACCGCTCAACCTCAGTGCCCCGGAACAGACCGCCTATATCATCTTTACCTCCGGCTCGACAGGGCGGCCGAAAGGGGTGATGGTCGGCCAGACCGCCATCGTCAACCGCCTGCTGTGGATGCAAAACCACTACCCGCTCACCGCCGCCGACGTGGTGGCCCAGAAAACGCCGTGCAGCTTTGACGTCTCGGTATGGGAGTTCTGGTGGCCGTTTATCGCCGGGGCGAAGCTGGTGATGGCCGAGCCGGAAGCGCACCGCGATCCGTTGGCGATGCAGGATTTCTTCGCGAAGTACGGCGTCACCACCACCCACTTTGTCCCGTCGATGCTGGCGGCCTTTGTCGCCTCGCTGACCCCGGAAAACGTCGCCTGCTGCGCCAGCCTGAAACAGGTGTTCTGCAGCGGCGAAGCCCTGCCAACCGCCCTGTGCCGGGAGTGGGAGCAGCTGACCCAGGTGCCGCTGCATAACCTGTATGGCCCCACCGAAGCCGCGGTGGATGTCAGCTGGTATCCGGCCTTTGGCCCGGAACTGGCATTGGTGACAGGTAACAGCGTGCCGATCGGCTTCCCGGTGTGGAATACCGGCCTGCGCATTCTGGATGCGATGATGCGTCCGGTGCCGTTCGGCGTCGCGGGGGATCTCTATCTCACCGGCATCCAGCTGGCGCAGGGCTATCTGGGCCGTCCGGATCTGACCGCCAGCCGCTTTATCGCCGATCCGTTCGCGCCGGGCGAGCGCATGTACCGCACCGGAGATGTGGCCCGCTGGCTGAATAACGGCGCGGTGGAGTATCTCGGGCGCAGCGACGATCAGCTGAAAATTCGTGGCCAGCGCATTGAGCTCGGGGAAATCGACCGGGCGATGCTGACCCTGCCGGACGTGGCCCAGGCGGTGACCCATGCCTGCGTCATCAACCAGGCGGCGGACACCGGCGGCGATGCCCGTCAGCTGGTGGGCTACGTGGTGTCGGAGTCCGGCCTGCCGCTGGATCGCGACGCGTTGCTGGCTGAACTGAAAACCCAGCTGCCGCCGCATATGGTGCCGGTGGTGTTGCTGCAGCTCAGCGCGTTGCCACTCAGCGCCAACGGTAAGCTGGATCGCAAGGCGCTGCCACTGCCTGAACTAACGGTGAAAACTCAGGGTCGTGCCCCGGAAAGCGATACCGAACGGGCGATTGCCGCGGCGTTCTCTACGCTGCTGGGCTGCGAGATCAACGATATCGAGGCGGATTTCTTCGCCCTCGGCGGCCACTCGCTGCTGGCGATGCGCCTTGCCGCCAGCCTGAGTCGTCACTTTGCCCGCCAGGTTACCCCCGGCCAGGTGATGGTAGCCTCTACGGTGGGCAAGCTGAGTGCATTGCTGGCATCCGACATCAGCGACGAGCAGGCCCGGCGTCTGGGTTACGAGACGATATTGCCCCTGCGCGAAAGCCACGGCCCGACGCTGTTCTGCTTCCATCCGGCCTCGGGATTCGCCTGGCAGTTCAGCGTCCTGGCGCGCTACCTCCATCCGCGCTGGTCGATCGTGGGTATCCAGTCGCCGCGACCGGGCCCGATGCAGCACTGCGCCACCCTGGATGAGGTGATCGAGCATCATCTGGCAACGCTGCGCGCTCAACAGCCGCACGGGCCATATCATCTGTTCGGCTACTCGCTGGGCGGCACGCTGGCGCAGGGCATCGCCGCCCGCCTGCGCGCGCAGGGTGAAGAGGTTGCGTTCCTCGGCCTGCTGGATACCTGGCCGCCGGAGACGCAAAACTGGTCCGAAAAAGAGGCTAACGGTCTCGATCCGGAAGTGTTAGCGGAGATCGAGCGTGAGCGTCAGGCATTCCTCGCCGCTCAACAGGGGCAGGCATCCGGGGAGTTGTTCAGCGCCATCGAAGGCAACTATGCCGATGCGGTGCGTCTCCTGACCACGGCGCACAGCGCGAAGTTTGACGGCAAAGCGACGCTGTTTGTTGCCGAACGCACGCGAACCATGGATCCGCACCTGGCCTGGACGCCATGGGTAGGGGAGCTGGAGGTCTACTCTCAGGACTGCGCCCACGTGGACATTATCTCCCCGCAGGCGTTTGAGACGATAGGACCGGTGATTAAGGGGATTCTGGGGTAATTTCCCCTCACCCCGGCCCTCTCCCCATAGGGGCGAGGGTGAAAAGACGGCTCCGTGCGATCCCCTCTCCCCTATGGGGAGAGGGTTAGGGTGAGGGGCTCAGACCGCACGTTTCCCCAGCGGCACCACCAGCGGCGTGCCCGCTACCGGATCGTCAATAATCATGCAGCGCATCCCGTAGATCCGCTCGATCAACGCCGGGGTGACAATCTCTTTCGGCGCGCCCTCGGCCACAATCTTACCCTCGCGCAGGGCAATTAAATGGGTGGCATAGCGACAGGCCTGGTTCAGGTCGTGCAGCACCGCCGCCAGGGTAAAGCCCTGGGTGCGGTTCAGGTCGCTCAGCAGCTCCAGGAGATCGATCTGATGGCTGATGTCCAGCCAGGTGGTCGGCTCATCCAGCAGCATAATCGACGTCTCCTGAGCCAGCACCATCGCAATCCACGCCCGCTGGCGCTGCCCGCCGGAGAGGGTGTCCACGCTCTGCGCCGCCAGATCGGTAATCCCGGTGGCCTGCATCGCTTTCGTTACCGCCGCTTCATCCTCTTTCCGCCAGCGGGTGAACAGCGGCTGGTGCGGATAGCGCCCGCGTGCCACCAGCTCCTGCACCGTGATATCTCCCGGCGTGGTGGCGTTTTGCGCCAGCAGTCCGACCCGGCGTGCCACCTCTTTGCTGGCGTAGCGCTGGATCTGCTCGCCATCCAGAAACACGTTGCCGTGCAGCGGGGTCATCAGGCGGCTGAGGGTGCGCAGCAGCGTCGACTTGCCGCAGCCGTTAGGGCCGATAATGGCGGTGAAGTGGCCGTCGGGGATCGCCACCTGCAGATCCTCGGCCACGATTTTCTTACCGTAACCGAGGGTCAGATTTTCGCCGCGCAAGCGGGTTTGATTGGCACTCATTTCTTGCGGGACTCCTGAACAAGCAAGACGATGAGGTAGATGCCGCCAAGACTGACGGTCACGACCCCCACCGGAAGTTGATACGGCATAAACAGCTGCTGGGCGCAGAGATCGGCGGCCAGCAGCAGCAGCGATCCGCACAGCGCCGACTGGGTTAACCCCCAGCGGGCGGTGCCGCTCAGGCGACGGGCGATGTGCGGTGCCACCAGCGCAATAAAGGAGATCGGCCCGGCAATGGCAGTCGCCGCGGCGGTTAAGACGACGGCGACCAGCATCAGCAGCAGACGCGAGCGCTCAACGCTGACTCCCAGCGCGCAGGCGCTGTCGTCGCCCATCTCCAGCAGACGCATGCGCTTCACCAGCAGCAAGGCGCAGACAAACATCAGCAGGATCAGCGGGGCGGCGGGCAGGGTTTTGGCCCACGTCAGGCCGTTGAGCGACCCGGCGAACCACAGCCCGGCAGAGAGCGAGGTCTCCAGCGAGGCCTGCAGCAGCAGCCAGGTGTTAAAGGCCATCAGCATGGCGCGCATGCCGATGCCAATGATGATCAGGCGGAAGGTTTCGATCCCGTCACGCCACGCCAGCCCCCAGACGATCAGCGAGGTGAGGATCCCGCCCGCCATGGCCGCCAGGGTAATGGCCGTCAGGTGTTGACCAAACAGCACCATCGCCACCAGCACGCCGCTCCAGGCCCCGGTGTTAAAGCCCATCACGTCCGGACTGCCCAGCGGGTTGCGCATCAGCGACTGGAAAATCGCGCCGCTGATCCCAAGAGCAGTGCCCACCAGCAGGGCCATCATCACCCTTGGTAAGCGCCACTCGGTGACCACCATGGTGATATTGCGCGGTGCGCTGCCGGTGAGGGCATTAAAGACCTGGTTGAAATCAAGCGTCACCGCCCCGCTGCGCAGGCTAAACAGGGCCACGCCGAGGCTGACCAATATCAGCATCAGGCAGCTGATAACTAGACGACGGGACGGGGCCATCACAGTCCACCTCCGCGCTTGCGGCGCACCAGAAAAATCAGCACCGGCGCGCCAATAAAGGCGCTGACCACCGATACCCGCAGCTCGCCGGGCACCAGCAGGCGCCCGATAATATCGGCAAACAGCAGCAGGGCAGGGGTGGCAAGCAGGGTGACCGGCAGGGACCAGCGGTGATCGGCTCCCACCAGCCAGCGTGCCATGTGCGGCATCATCAGGCCGATAAAGGCGATGGGGCCCACCACCGCCGTGGCGCTGCCGCACAGAACAGTGATGGTCAGTAATCCCAGCAACTGGGTACGCGCCACGCGACTGCCGAGGGCGGTGGCGGTGTCGCTGCCGAGGCTCAGGCTGTTGAGCGCCCGGCTTAACAGCAGCGCCACGGCGGCGGCGATCAGCACCGGCACGCTCACCACCTGTAAGGTTTGCAGGGTGCGGATATCCAGCGAGCCCGCCTGCCAGAAGCGCAGCTGATCGTAGACGTCCGGGTTGAGCAGGGCGATGCCGTTGGAGAGACCATCCAGCACCGCGCCCAGCGCCACGCCCGCCAGGGTCAGGCGTACCGGGCTGAGCTGGCCTCCGCCCTGGCTGCCGGTAAAGGCCACCAGTAATGAGGCGGCAAAGGCCCCGCACAGGGCCATCACCAGCTGTTCGCCGGGGGAGGAGAAACCAAACAGCGCTGCGCCCAGCACGATGGCGAAGCTGGCCCCGGCGTTAACGCCGAGAATGCCCGGGTCGGCGAGCGGATTGCGGGTCAGGGTTTGCATCAGCGCCCCGGCGAGACCGAGGGCGGCCCCGGCCAGCAGTCCGGCGAGGGTGCGCGGAAGTCGGGCATCCCGCACGATAGTGCAGTCGGCGCTTTGACAGGTGGCGGTGAGGGCATCCACCACTACGGAAAACGGCAGCGGTTTCGCACCCACCGACAGGCTGAGGGCGACGGCAAACGTGAGTAGCAGCAGTAAACCGGGCACGGCAAGGGCGCGTGACGCGGAAGAGGAGTACGACATAGCAACGTCCATGATTTGATAATGATAGTAATTATCGTTATCTATCTTATTTAGCTATGTTAGCATGTGCGGCCATGGAATTGGTACAAAAGAAACCATTAAGGCTTTGTAATGACCCGACAATCCTGGCTGCTCAATCTGAGTCTGCTGAAGACCCATCCGGCGTTTCGTGCTGTTTTTATTGCCCGTTTTATCTCCATTTTATCCCTTGGCCTGCTCGGCGTGGCCGTACCGGTGCAAATCCAGATGATGACCCACTCCAGCTGGCTGGTGGGGCTGGCTGTCACCCTGACCGGCGGGGCGATGTTTATCGGGCTGATGGTCGGCGGGGTGCTGGCGGATCGCTACGAGCGTAAGAAGCTGATTTTGCTGGCGCGCGGTACCTGTGGGGTGGGATTTGTCGGGTTATGTCTGAATGCGATGCTGCCGGAGCCGTCGTTGATTGCTATCTATGTCCTGGGCCTGTGGGACGGTTTTTTTGCATCAATAGGGGTGACGGCGCTGCTGGCAGCGACACCGGCGCTGGTAGGGCGTGAAAACCTGATGCAGGCGGGGGCGATCACCATGCTGACCGTGCGTCTGGGCTCGGTGATCTCGCCGATGGTCGGCGGCCTGCTGCTCGGCACCGGGAATGTGGCCTGGAACTATGGCCTGGCGGCGGCGGGGACCTTTATCACCACCTTAACCCTGCTGCGTCTGCCGCTGCTGCCGCCACCGCCGCAGCCGCGTGAACATCCGCTGAAATCGCTGATGGCGGCGATCCGTTTTCTGTTCAGTAATCCGCTGATTGGCGGCATCGCCCTGCTGGGCGGCCTGCTGACGATGGCCAGCGCGGTGCGGGTGCTCTATCCGGCACTGGCGATGGAGTGGCAGATGAGCGTGTCGCAGATTGGCCTGCTGTATGCGGCGATCCCGCTGGGGGCGGCTTTTGGCGCGCTCACCAGCGGTAACCTGGCGCAGAGTGCCCGTCCGGGTCTGATTATGCTGGTGGCGACCCTGGCCTCGTTTATTGCGATTGGTTTCTTCAGCCTGATGCCGGTCTGGGCGCTGGGCGTGATCTGTCTGGCGCTGTTTGGCTGGCTGAGCGCGGTCAGTTCGCTGCTGCAATATACCTTGATCCAGACCCAGACTCCGGAAGCGATGCTTGGCCGCATCAACGGTTTGTGGACGGCGCAGAACGTGACGGGTGATGCCATAGGCGCCGCCATTCTCGGCGGGCTGGGGGTGATTATGACCCCGGCGGCCTCGGCCAGCAGCAGCGGGTTTGTACTGGCGATGGTAGGGGCGATACTGCTGGTGGCCCTGGCGGAGTTACGCCGGTTCCGGCAGGAGCCGACAGTTATTGAAGAAGTATAATGGTTGGGTTTTGTAGGCCGGGTAAGGCGTAGCCGCCTCCCGGCAAAAGCGCCCGGCGGCGCTTCGCTTGCCGGGCCTACGGGGTCAGAGCCCTTTATTTAAATAATTCCTCTAAACGCCCTAACACCCGCATCGCGCTGAAGTAATCCAGGCGGAAAGTCTCGGTACCCAGCGCCCAGACGCGTTTGTTTTGCACCGCTGGCAGATGGGCCAGCAGCGGGTTGGCGTAGATCGCATTCACATCCTTCTGATCCCCGGCAAACAGGAACAGCCCTTCGCCGTTCAGGCCGGTCGCCAGGTTCTCACCCCCTAACTGCACAATGTCGTGGCGCTTGCCCTGGCTCTGGGAGGCGTTCAGCCCGGCGGGCGGGGTGGCAAGCGTGAAGCCCAGCTGTTGCAGCAGTTTGCCCTGCGCCGATTCGGCGGTCCAGAGGTTGGCGCTGTGGGCCGCGGCGGTATAGACAATGGCGTTCACCGGCTGCGGGGGCTGCTTCAGCTGCTGTTTCACCCGGGTGAGCTGGGTATCAAACTCCGCAATCCGCGCGGCGGCCTGCTTCTCCTGTCCGGTAATGGTGCCCAGTTGAGTCAGCAGCGCCTGCCAGCTTTTGTCGTCGTAGTTAATCACCAGCGTCGGGGCGATGGCCGACAGCTGATCGTATAGCGCCACGGCAGAATCCCCGCCAGTGGCGCTGACCAGGATCAGATCCGGCATCTGGGCGGCAACGGCTTCGGCACTCGGCTCACCGATGTACAGGCGTGCGAGCTTGCGCTGTTTAGCCACCTCGCCCCACTGGCGTAAAAAGCCCTGATCGTCCGCCACCCGGTTGTTTGGCGTGGTCGCCCCGCTGGCGATGACCGGGGCATCAATCGCCAGCAGCGAGCCGGTGAGGGTCACGCTGGTGGAGACAATCCGCGTCGGTTTGCTGTCCAGCGTGTGGGTTCCGTGACTGTCCGTGACCTGACGCGGCCAGTCGGCGGCCAGCGCTGAGGTTAATCCTGAAATTAAAAGTCCCGTTAAAAGCAGGGCGTTACGACAAACAGCGGGCAGTTTCACTAAGGGGCATCCTGTTTTCGTTGAAGTTAATGCTTCTCATTTTCATAAATGAACCGCCGGGATGCAAGCGATAGTCGCACAAGTTGCGCCGTCGACGGTTGACACCATCGCGCTCTGGGATTAGGTTAGCCAGCGAAAATATAAATGATAATAATTCTTACTGCTTTTATCATTTCAGGAGGATGATATGGATACGTCACTGGCTGAGGACGTTCAGCACACCGCGACCACGCTGCAAAAAGAGAGCTTCTTCTTTATGTCGCCTTATCGCAGCTTTACCACGTCTGGCTGTTTTGCCCGATTTTCCACCCCAGCCGTCGGCGGCGACGATCCGGCCAGCGCGTTTCAGCAGCAGCTGGCGCAGGCCTTTGCCGACGCCAAAGCCGCCGGGATTGCTAACCCGGTGATGGTGGGGGCGATCCCCTTTGATACCCGCCAGCCGTCGTCGCTGTTCATTCCGCAGGAGTGGCAAAGCTTTGCCCGCCCGGCGCGCCAGCAGTCTGCCCGCTATGCCACCCGGACCTCACCGCTGACGGTCACATCCCGCACCGAGATCCCGGCCCAGTTAGCCTTTGAAGAGATGGTGGCCCGCGCCGCCGCCCTGACCGCCACCCCGCGCGTCAATAAGGTGGTGCTGTCGCGCCTGATCGATATCACCACTGAACAGAATCTCGACAGCGGCGCGCTGCTGGAAAAACTGATTGCCCAGAACCCGGCCAGCTTTAACTTCCACGTCCCGCTGGAGGATGGCGGGGTGCTGCTCGGCGCCAGCCCCGAACTGCTGCTGCGTAAAGAGGGGGCGCATTTCAGCTCCCTGCCGCTGGCCGGTTCCGCGCGGCGTCAGCCGGATGACATGCTCGATCGCGAGGCGGGCAACAAGCTGCTGGCCTCGGCAAAAGATCGTCACGAACATGAGCTGGTCACCCAGGCGATGAAAGCGGTCCTGACCCCGCGCAGCCATCAGCTGACCATGCCTGCTTCTCCGCAGCTGGTGACCACCCCGACCCTGTGGCACCTCGCCACCCCGGTGGAAGGCGACGCGCGTGAAGATGAAAACGCCCTGACCCTGGCCTGCCTGCTGCACCCGACCCCGGCCCTGAGCGGCTTCCCGCATCAGGCGGCGAAAGAACTGATTGCCGAGCTGGAGCCGTTCGACCGCGAACTGTTCGGCGGTATCGTCGGCTGGTGCGACAGCGAAGGCAACGGCGAGTGGGTAGTGACCATCCGCTGCGCGCGCCTTCGTGCTAACAGCGTGCGCCTGTTTGCCGGCGCCGGGATTGTCCCTGCCTCCTCACCGGTGGCCGAGTGGCGCGAGACCGGCGTCAAACTGACTACCATGCTCAACGTTTTCGGCCTGCACTAAGGATCCACCATGACTATTCCCTTTACCCGCTGGCCCGACGACTTCGCCCGCCGCTACCGTGAGAAAGGCTACTGGCAGGATCTGCCCCTGACAGAGATTCTGACCCGCCACGCCGACAGCGATGCGCTGGCGATTATCGACGGCGAGCGTCGCTTCACGTATCGCCAGTTCCAACAGTCCGTCAATAATCTCGCGGCGGCCCTGCAGGCGCAGGGAGTCCAGCGGGGTGAAACCGCCCTGGTGCAGCTGGGCAACGTCGCCGAGTTCTACATCACCTTTTTCGCGCTGTTGCAGGTGGGCGTGGCCCCGGTCAATGCCCTCTTTAGCCATCAGCGCAGCGAGCTGAACGCCTACGCCAGCCAGATTGAACCCACGCTGTTGATTGCCGACCGCGCTCATGGGCTGTTTGCTGGCGACGACTTCATCAATACCTTTGTCGATCAGCACCGCTCCGTGCGGGTGGTATTGCTGCGCGGCGAAGGGCTGGAGGCAGAGATTGCCCGCCCGGCAGAGAACTTTATCCCCAGCCCGACCCCCGCCGATGAGGTGGCGTTCTTCCAGCTCTCCGGCGGCAGCACCGGCACGCCGAAGCTGATCCCGCGCACGCATAACGACTATTACTACAGCATCCGTCGCAGTAACGAGATCTGCGGCATTAGTGCGCAAACCCGCTACCTGAACGCCCTCCCGGCGGCGCACAATTTCGCGATGAGTTCCCCCGGCTCGCTGGGGATCTTTATGGCCGGGGGCTGCGTGGTGCTGGCCCACGATCCGAGCGCCACGCTCTGCTTCCCGCTGATCGAACAGCATCAGATTACCGTCACCTCGCTGGTGCCGCCTGCGGTCAGCCTGTGGCTACAGGCTATCGCGGAAGGGGCAGGCAATGCCCAACTGGCCTCGCTGCAGCTGTTGCAGGTGGGCGGGGCGAGACTCTCCGCCACCCTGGCGGCCCGCATTCCGGCGGAGATCGGCTGCCAGCTCCAGCAGGTGTTTGGCATGGCCGAAGGGCTGGTGAACTACACTGCGCTGGACGATGCCCCGGAACGCATCATGAATACCCAGGGCCGTCCGATGTGCGCGGATGACGAAGTGTGGGTAGCCGACGAGAACGGCAATCCGCTCCCGCACGGCGAGGTGGGGCGTCTGATGACCCGCGGGCCTTACACCTTCCGCGGCTACTACAAGAGCCCGGAACACAACGCCAGCGCCTTTGATGCCAACGGCTTTTACTGCTCCGGGGATCTGATCGCCATTGACGAGCAGGGCTACATCACCGTGCAGGGGCGCGAGAAAGATCAGATCAACCGCGGCGGGGAAAAAATTGCCGCCGAAGAGGTGGAGAACCTGCTCCTGCGCCACGAGGCGGTGATCCACGCCGCGCTGGTCAGCATGGAGGACAGCCTGCTGGGCGAGAAGAGCTGCGCGTATCTGGTGGTGAAACAGCCCCTGCGCGCGGTCGAGGTGCGCCGCTTCCTGCGTGAGCAGGGCGTGGCTGAATTCAAACTGCCGGATCGCGTGGAGTGCCTGGAGGCACTGCCCCTGACGCCGGTAGGCAAAGTCGATAAAAAACAATTACGCCTGTGGCTGGCCGAACGGGCGCAGGGCTGAGGAGCAGAAGATGGCAATTCCAAAATTAACCGGTTACGCGCTGCCAGGCGCGGCAGACATGCCGACCAATAAAGTGAACTGGACGATGGAGCCCGCGCGCGCCGCGCTGCTGATCCACGATATGCAGGAGTATTTTCTCAATTTCTGGGGTGATAACTGCCCGATGATGGCTCAGGTGGTGGCGAACATCGCCCGCCTGCGCGACTACTGTAAACAGCACAACATTCCAGTCTACTACACCGCCCAGCCGAAAGAGCAGAGCGATGAAGACCGCGCCCTGCTGAACGACATGTGGGGGCCGGGCCTGACCCGATCCCCGGAGCAGCAGCGCATTGTCGCGGAGCTGACCCCGGATGAAGCCGACACCGTGCTGGTGAAGTGGCGCTACAGCGCCTTTCACCGCTCGCCGCTGGAGCAGATGCTCAAAGAGAGCGGCCGCGACCAGCTGATCATCACTGGCGTGTACGCCCACATCGGCTGCATGACCACTGCCACCGACGCCTTTATGCGCGATATTCAGCCGTTCTTCGTCGCCGATGCGCTGGCGGATTTCACCCGTGACGAGCATCTGATGTCGCTCAACTATGTGGCCGGTCGGTCCGGGCGCGTGGTGACCACCGACGAACTGCTGCCGTCCATTCCGGTTTCGAAAGCGGCGCTGCGCGAGCTGATCCTGCCTTTGCTGGATGAGTCCGACGAGCCGATGGATGACGAAAACCTGATCGACTACGGTCTGGATTCGGTGCGGATGATGGCCCTGGCGGCGCGCTGGCGCAAAGTGCATGGTGATATCGACTTCGTGATGCTGGCGAAAAACCCGACCCTCGATGCCTGGTGGGCGCTGCTCTCCCGCGAGGTGAAGTAATGGCTACGTTCGATTTCACCGGGAAAACCGTCTGGGTGACCGGAGCCGGGAAAGGCATCGGTTACGCCACGGCGCGAGCGTTTGCTGAGGCGGGCGCAAAGGTGACAGGCTTTGACGTCGCCTTCCCGCAGGCGAGCTATCCCTTTGCCACCGAAGTGCTGAACGTGGCGGACGCGGTACAGGTGAACGATGTCTGCGGACGATTGTTGGCGACGGTTGAACGTCTGGATGTGCTGGTGAATGCCGCCGGGATCCTGCGGATGGGGGCGACTGACCAGCTTTCGCAGGAGGACTGGCAGCAGACCTTTGCGGTCAACGTCGGCGGAGCGTTCAACCTGTTCCAGCAGACGATGGGCCAGTTCCGTCGTCAGCAGGGCGGGGCGATTGTCACCGTCGCCTCCGACGCGGCGCACACTCCGCGCATCGGTATGAGCGCCTACGGGGCCTCGAAAGCGGCGCTGAAAAGCCTGGCCCTGACCGTCGGCCTCGAGCTGGCGGGCAGCGGCGTGCGCTGTAATCTGGTGTCGCCGGGCTCTACCGATACCGACATGCAGCGCATCCTGTGGGTGAGCGACGACGCAGAACAGCAGCGCATTCGCGGCTTTGGCGAGCAGTTCAAGCTCGGCATTCCGCTGGGCAAAATCGCCCGTCCGCAGGAGATTGCCAGTACCGTGCTGTTCCTCGCCTCCGATCTCGCCAGCCACATCACTCTGCAGGATATTGTGGTGGATGGCGGCTCCACCCTGGGGGCCTAGATGATCTGGAGACGACATTTATCCCTGGAGGAGCTGAACGCCACCAGCCTTAACACCATGGTGGCGCATCTGGGGATCCTCTATACCCGCATCGGCGACGACACCCTTGAAGCCGAGATGCCGGTGGATACCCGCACCCATCAGCCGTTTGGTTTATTGCACGGCGGCGCGTCGGCGGCACTGGCGGAGACCCTGGGGTCAATGGCCGGTTTTCTGATGACGCGCGACGGACAGAGCGTGGTGGGGACCGAGCTGAACGCCACCCATCACCGGGCGGTGTCGCAGGGTATCGTGCGCGGAGTATGTCAGCCGCTTCACCTCGGGCGCACCAGCCAGAGCTGGGAGATTGTGGTGTATGACGAGCAGGGACGGCGGTGCTGTACCTGCCGGTTGAGTACCATGGTGTTGGGGTAGGTTGAGATTGTGCGCTCTGGGCCCCTCACCCTAACCCTCTCCCCATAGGGGAGAGGGAATTGCACGGAGCCGTCTTTTCTCCCTCGCCCCTATGGGGAGAGGGCGGGGTGAGGGGTTACAACATGGAAACGACCCGCTTCAACAACCGGATACGCGGCTCAATCGAGACCTTATCCAGCCACTCTGCCGGGCTGTGGAAACCGGCCCCGATCGGGCCAAAACCGTCGAGAGTCGGAATACCGAGCGCCGCGGTATGGTTCGCATCACTGCCGCCGCCGACCGCCTGCCATGTTATAGCGACCCCTTCTTCGCGTCCCGCTTTCTCAACCTGCGCCATCAACGCCCGTGTCGCTTCGCTGGCGGCCATCGCCGGTTTATGGTTCACGCGGGTGAGGGTGGTGGTGACCCCGTCGAGAAAACCTTTCGCGCATAACGCCTCCAGCGCCTGATGCACCCGATCGTATTCATCGTTCTCCCAGAAGCGTACGTCCAGCTCGGCATCTGCGCTGTCGGCCACCACGTTGCCCGCGCTGCCGCCCTGTATCACCCCAACGTTCAGCGTGGTGCCGCGTGCCTGGTCGGTTAAGCCGTTAATCGCCAGAATGCTGTGGGCCAGCGCCACGATCGCCGAACGGCCTTTTTCCGGGTCGTTACCGGCATGGGCCGCCACGCCGCTGAAGTGCAGCTGATAGCCCGCCATCCCTTTACGCGCCTTCACCAGCGACCCGTCGGCACGGGCGGCTTCGCATACCAGCACGCAGCGGGAACGTGTTGCCAGCTCGCCGATCCAGTGGTGCGAGTACACCGAGCCGGTCTCTTCGTCCGGGTTCATCGCCACCGCAATCGACAGCCGCTGTTTATCACTCTCGTCCAGGCCGCGCATCGCCCACAGAATATTGAGCAGGCCGCTCTTCATGTCCGAGACGCCAGGGCCGTACAGCCGGGTGTCATCCTGACTCAGCGGACGCGCCGCCGCCGTGCCAGGGGCAAATACCGTATCGAGATGGCCGACCAGCAGCACGTCGAATTGTTGCGCCTGCGGTTTGTTGGTGACAAACACGCCGGGGCCCACACGATCGCCCAGGTCAACCTGTTCGGTGTGCCAGCCTTCAGCCTGCCACAGGCGCTGCATAATGCCCGCTACCGTCGCCACGCCGTCGAGGGTTTTGGTTCCGCAGTCAACGTTGACCAGGGTTTTCAGCTCTTCAATGTAGTGTTCAAGATTCATGAGAGGTCCTTTTTCAGAGAATAATGCGCATCAGCAGCATGGCTAAGAAGGCGTTGATCACCGAGATGGCGATCATCAGCGGAATGCGGGTGGCGCGGGTGCCAATCACCCCGAGGATGCGCCCGAGGTACTGCACCTGGGAGCCCATCAGGTAGATAGCCGGTGCGAGGATCGCCAGGTGTTCACCGGTGAGAATACCTTTATCAAACAGGCCGATAGCGACGCCAATGCCGCCGCCCATCGACATCCAGCCGCCGATCAGCACCGCGGCGGCTTCTCCCGGCAGGCCAAACAGGCCCATCAGCGGGGCGAACAGCATCCCCAGCCCTTTTAATGCGCCGGTGATCTCCAGCGCTTTAATGATAATAAAGGCCATCACCACGTTCGGCAGGGTGCTACTGGTGGCGATGCCCCAGCCTTTGCGGGCGCCTTCGACAAACACATCGGTAATAACAGGATTGGTGTTCGGGGCGCTCATCAGGCTTCTCCTTCTGCCGGGGTGGTGACGTGGGCTTTAGTCTGGAATCTGACAATCAGGCGCATCATATTGGCGCCGACGATTTTCATAATGAACATCACCGCGATGCAGGCCCCGATGGAGGTTGGCACCGCCGCCGTGCCGTCGATAGCCACCAGGGTGAAGAGGATCGCGCCAGATGAGAAGAAGTTGGTGATCATCGCGCCCGCCGAGAACTGGAACATGGCGAAGACATCTTTTTCGTTCTCGCTGATCTGCCCTTCGTCCGCGAGGTTACGGGTGAGCGACGCGCCGACATCGGTGCTTTGCAGACTGCCGATCAACGCCAGCCCGGTAGTGCCGGGAATGCCCAATAGTGGTCGCAATAACGGGGTCAGAAGCTTGCGTGCGGCCCGCAGCGCGCCGTAATGCTCCAGCACGTTAATCATGCCGAGGGCAAACATCACCGCTGGAATAAGACCCAGAGCAAACAGAAAACCGTCCATCCCGCCGCTGCCGCCGGAGCCGCGAAAGGCGCTGGTGGCGGTGGTTAAGGTGCCATCCTGTAGACTCGCTTTACTGACCACCTTGCCGAATGCACCGTTCAGGGTGGTGAAATCGAACACGCCATACCACTCTTTTCCGCCTAACAGGCCGGAGAAAAATACCGCCGCAAACGCCAGAGCGAAATAGGCGCCGGGACCAACCTTGTACTCCTCAGGGGGTGAACTTTTCATATCCTTTTCCTTGTTAACGTGAGGTCTCGCAAGGCTATTCTGGTGAGAAAGGGCAGAAAAAAACTGATGTAAATCATCCTGTAATTTCAGATAGGGGAAAAATTGCCTGAAATGTGAACTGGATAAGCCGCGGGACGGGGTGAAAGTGATCGGCTTAACAATGTTATGTAAATGACTGGTTGGATGTCTGTTTTTACGTGTAGTTGAGTTGTTAAATCTTAAGCGAGTGTTATAGATACAAAATGTAACATCTCACTTCTGCGATGATGGAAACCATATCATGAACAACTCAGGGAAATACCTCATCTGGGCAGGGCTCTCCGTGGTGGGGGCCTTTGCGCTGGGCTATATCGCCCTCAACCGCGGTGAACAGATCAATGCGCTGTGGATAGTCGTCGCAGCGGTCTGTATCTATCTGATTGCCTACCGTTTTTACGGTAAGTTTATCGCCCGTAACGTGCTCTCTCTCGACCCGACGCGCATGACGCCGGCGGTGCGGCATAACGACGGTCTGGACTACGTCCCGACCGACAAAAAGGTGCTGTTTGGTCACCACTTTGCCGCTATCGCCGGAGCCGGGCCGCTGGTCGGGCCGGTGCTTGCCGCGCAGATGGGCTATCTCCCGGGGATGATCTGGATCCTCGCCGGGGTGGTGCTGGCCGGTGCGGTGCAGGACTTTATGGTGCTGTTCGTCTCCACCCGCCGCGACGGGCGCTCGCTCGGCGAGCTGGTGAAAGAGGAGATGGGCCCTACCGCCGGGGTGATTGCCCTGGTGGCCTGCTTTATGATCATGGTGATTATCCTCGCCGTGCTGGCGATGATCGTCGTGAAAGCCCTGACCCACAGCCCGTGGGGAACCTACACCGTCGCCTTTACTATTCCACTGGCGATCTTCATGGGGATCTACATTCGCTATCTGCGCCCGGGGCGCATTGGCGAAGTGTCGGTGATTGGCCTGTTCTTCCTGATTTTCGCCATTATTTCCGGCGGCTGGGTGGCCGAGAGCCCAACCTGGGCTCCGTACTTTGACTATACCGGCGTGCAGCTGACCTGGATGCTGGTGGGCTACGGCTTTGTGGCGGCGGTGCTGCCGGTGTGGCTGCTGCTGGCTCCGCGCGATTACCTCTCCACCTTCCTGAAAATTGGCACCATCGTCGGCCTGGCGATCGGCATTCTGATTATGCGTCCGACCCTGACCATGCCTGCGGTGACTAAGTTTATTGACGGTACCGGCCCGGTCTGGTCCGGCAACATGTTCCCGTTCCTGTTTATTACCATCGCCTGTGGCGCGGTCTCTGGCTTCCATGCCCTGATCGCCTCCGGCACCACGCCGAAGATGCTGGCCAATGAAAGCCAGGCCTGCTTTATCGGCTACGGCGGCATGCTGATGGAGTCCTTCGTCGCCATTATGGCCCTGGTTTCGGCATGCATTATCGATCCGGGAGTCTACTTTGCGATGAACAGCCCGATTGCAGTGCTGGCTCCAGCCGGTACGGCGGACGTGGTGGCCTCGGCGGCCCAGGTGGTGAGCGGCTGGGGCTTTGCTATTACCCCGGAAACCCTGACCCATATCGCCAATGAGGTGGGCGAGCAGTCGATTATCTCCCGTGCGGGCGGGGCTCCGACCCTGGCGGTGGGGATGGCCTACATTCTGCACGGCGCGCTGGGCGGCCTGATGGATGTGTCGTTCTGGTATCACTTTGCGATCCTGTTCGAAGCGCTGTTTATCCTGACGGCGGTGGATGCGGGAACCCGTGCGGCACGCTTTATGCTGCAGGATCTGCTGGGGGTCATCTCTCCTGGGCTGAAACGCACCGAATCGCTGCCGGCCAACCTGCTGGCGACGGCACTCTGCGTACTGGCGTGGGGCTACTTCCTGCATCAGGGGGTGGTCGATCCGCTGGGCGGCATCAACACCCTGTGGCCGCTGTTCGGTATTGCTAACCAGATGCTGGCCGGTATGGCGCTGATGCTCTGCGCGGTGGTACTGTTCAAGATGAAACGTCAGCGTTATGCCTGGGTGGCCCTGGTGCCAACGGCCTGGCTGCTGATCTGTACCCTGACCGCCGGCTGGCAGAAAGCCTTCAGCCCGGATGCGAAGGTCGGCTTCCTTGCTATCGCCAATAAGTTCCAGGGGATGATCGACAGCGGCAAGATCCCGGCGCAGTACACCGAGTCGCAGCTGTCACAGCTGGTGTTTAACAACCGTCTGGATGCCGGGCTGACCATCTTCTTTATGGTGGTGGTTGTGGTACTGGCGCTGTATTCTCTGAAGACCGCGCTGGCCGCCCTGAAGCAGGACAAGCCAACGGCGAAAGAGACACCGTATGAGCCGATGCCTGCCAACTATGAAGAGATTGTGACCCAGGCGAAAAGTGCCCATTAAAGACAATGCCGGGTGGCGCTTGCGCTTACCCGGCCTACATTTCCAGTGAGATGAGCGATATGTTCGACACCCTATCCAAAGCAGGTAAGTACTTAGGCCAGGCCGCAAAAATGATGATCGGCGTGCCGGACTACGACAACTACGTTGAGCATATGCGCATCAACCATCCTGACCAGACGCCAATGACCTATGAAGCGTTTTTCCGCGATCGCCAGGATGCCCGTTACGGCGCCAAAGGCGGAGCGAAGTGCTGTTAACCCTCTTTCGGCAGGTACAGGCTGATCTGCTCCTGCTTGCAGCCGTAAATAGCCGCCAGTTTTTCACGGGTGCGTTTTTGCGGACGGGAGTCGACGGCTTCCAGCTGTGACACGGCGGACTGGCTGATGCCCAGTTTGTCGGCAACTTCCTGTTGCGATAAGCCGCGCAGGATGCGCCAGGCGGCCTGCAGGCTGACCTCCTGCCAGGTCATGATGCTGCACACCTCACCGGGTAATTCAACGTCATCGTAGATATTGTGCTCGATCTCGATATCTTCCAGATCGTCATCTGTTTCGTCGTCGATTTCCGATAACTGCAAACACATACGAAAGTATTCATCGTAGGGGATTACGACAAACTGCGTTTTTCCTTCATCATCCTTTATGAACTGGACTGTCATAATTTACATGTTCCTCATGTAGATAAGTTGTTGTTGTCCTGCTCTTCACAGATAAAACGTAACAGTCATTTCGCCTTTCCCCACCGACAGTAAAAATGATTCGGTATTCACCTACCCGCAAACGATAGTGATCGTCTGGAAAGGTCATTTTTTTAATATCAGGCGGTGGGGCGGAGCGGTCGTTCAGCTCAGCTAATTTCGCCTCAATGCGTTTTTGATAACGACTATCAATTCTGGAAAGCGCTTTTTTTGCCGCATTTGACCACACAATCTTCATCCGTACCTCCACTGTACGCCCACACAAAATATAAGGAAATAATAAGACTATTAGATAAATTCCGAATGTCTTATGAGGTACTGTAGGTCGGGGTCTGGCGCGGAGAAAGCGGCAAGAAGCGGATCGTCGAGGCGGGTCGAAAATACCTCTGCCGGGCGACAGAGGCATGCATAACCTTTGCGAGCAGGCGTCAGGCGTTCAGGCCGCCATCCACGTCCAGCCCGGTGCCGGAGATCTGCCCGGCGGCGGGGCTGGCGAGGAAGGTGACCGCGGCGGCGATATCTTCCGGCTGACCGTAATGCCCGGTGGCAATAAGCTGACGCTGGGATGCGGCCTGCTCACCATCTTCCGGGTTCATATCACTGTTGGTAGGGCCGGGGTGGACCAGGTTGACGGTAATGCCGCGCGGGCCGAGGTCGCGCGCCAGGCCGCGGGTCAGGGAGTTGAGCGCCGATTTAGTCATCGAATAGACCGCGATACCCGGCTGGGCGACGCGGTTGGCCAGACAGCTGCCGATGTTGATGATCCGTCCGCCGTCGGACATATGCCCCAGCGCGGCCTGGATGGCGATCACCACGCCGCGAATATTGACGTTAATCAGGGCGTCAATATCCGCCAGGGTCATGGACTCCAGCGGGCCGCCCCGCGCAATCCCGGCGTTATTCACCAGAATATCCAGCCCACCCAGTGTGCGCGCCGCATGGGTGACGGCATCCTGAATGGCCTCTGCGCTGGCGCTGTCAGCCTGAATCGCCTCGCTGAGACGCCCCAGCGACGTAATTTCATCTGCGACGGCCTGGGCTTTATCGGCGGATTTCTCGTAGGTGATAACCACATCGGCACCCGCCTTCGCCAGCGAGAGCGCAATGGCGCGGCCTAAACCCCGACTGGCACCGGTAACCAGCGCCTTCTTACCTGTTAAATCGATCTGCATGATGACCTCAACTCAAGAGTGATGAGAACCCTCATTAGGTATAGAAGGCGCGTGTCCGGCGTCAATGCGCCGGGTGGCTGAGGTTTTCCACTTTCTCAAACGCGGCGCGCAGGATCGCTGGCGTCAGGGCGATCGGCAGGGCGTGGATCGACTCCACCGGGCGCAGGGTATGGGCGATCACCCGATCCAGCTCGTCGCGGTTGTGGATGTCCACCTCCAGCGCGCGCAGGGTGGTCGGCAGATTAAAGCGCTGGTACGCCGCAATCAGCTCGCGCAGCACCTCGTCCTGGCCGAGCAGGGCGCTCTGCACCAGAATGCCGTACGCCACTTTGGTGCCGTGGAGGAACTGCGCGGTCTGCGGCAGCACCGTCAGGCCGTTATGCACCGCATGCGCTGCCGCCACGCGGGTGTAGCGTTCTCCCAGCCCGCCCACCATGCCGCCGCCAGCGATAATGGCGTCCACCACGTCATGAAACTCTCGGGTGACCTCGCGGCGGGTCTGGTCCGCCAGCGCCTGCTCGCTCTGTTCCAGCAGCACGTCGCGGATCGCCAGCGCGCCGTTAATGCCGAGCCTGACCGTCAGCGGCAGCTGCTCGGGCTGCGGGGCCAGCACCACCGCTTCATACCATTTCGCCAGGGTATCGCCGATCCCCGCCAGCAGGTACTCCGCAGGGGCATTGAGGATAATCTCCGGCTCGACCAGCACCAGGTAGTTAGCATCGTCAAAAATCTCGAAGTGCAGCGCCTGACCGGCATCGTTGTACCACACCGACAGCGGGGTCCAGGCGGCGCAGGTGGCGGCGATGGTGGGAATGGCAACTACCGGCAGGCCCAGACGGCGGGCCACCGCTTTGACGGTATCCAGCAGCGCGCCGCCGCCGACGCCAATCACCACGCTGCGGTTATCGCCCGCCTCCTGCACCAGTTGATTCACATCGTGCTCGCTGCAGTGGCCTTTAAACAGCAGATGTCTGGCTCCCTCGGTATGGAAGCTCTCCGGCAGGAAGGGTTTCGCCCCGGCAAGGGCGCGATCACCGTAGATCCATACCGCCCGGGAGAGCTGTTCCGGGGTGAAAAAGGCGTCCAGGCGGGCGAGGGCTCCGCGGTGGGAGTAGTAGTTGGCCGGGCCAGGTACGACGCGGATATCGGTGTTGCTCATGATGGTGTCCTTTTTATGAAGCGCTAACCCGATGTTATGGCTAGACATCCAGATGGCTAATACTATTTTGCTTTATCTTATGCTTTTTCCTTCGTTGCCAGCCAGTCCCGGCTGTGAAAAATTCCATAAATCAAAAGATTAATGATAAGGGATCGCAGCGAATGTCAACCAGTCGCCTCGAGATGCGTGGCATCAGCCTGGCTTTTTCTGGCTTTCAGGCGTTGTCGCGCGTCGATTTCACCCTGACGGGCGGATCGGTACACGCGCTCACGGGCGCGAACGGCGCCGGGAAATCCACCCTGATGGCGGTCCTGTGCGGTACGCACGCGCGCTATGAAGGCGAAATCAGCATCAATAACCAGCTCGTCACCCTTCGCGAGCCGGTGGATGCCAAACAGCTGGGCATCCATCTGGTGCAGCAGGAGGTGGACGTGGCGCTGATCCCCGGCCTGAGCATTGCAGAAAACATCATGCTCGATCATCTGGCGCAGCCGGGACACCGCTTCCACTGGGGAAAACTGCGCGAGCAGGCCCGACAGGCGCTGGCGCAGCTGGACGTCACCCTTGACGTGCGGCGTTCCATCGACGGCTGCACCCTGGCGGAAAAGCAGCAAATTTTGCTGGCCCGGGCGCTGTCCCATCACTGCCGCTTTTTAATTCTGGATGAACCCACCGCCCCGCTGGACGCCCACGAGAGCGAGCGGCTGTTCGCCGTGGTGCGACGCCTGCAGCAGCAGGGGATCGGGGTGGTGTTTATCTCCCACCGCATCCATGAGCTGAAGGCGATCTGTGACACCTTAACGGTGCTGCGGGACGGGAAGCTGATTGAGTCCGGCCCGATGGCGGATCTCAGCGGGGAAGCGATCGTCGAGAAGATGCTGGGCCACGAGCTGAGCGATATCTACCCGCCTGCGCGACCGCCACACAGCACCGAAACGCTGCTGCGGGTGGAGGGATTACATGACGAAGGGCTGCTGAAGGATATCTCCCTGCACCTGCGCAAGGGTGAAATTCTCGGCATTGCCGGGCTGGCGGGTGCCGGGAAAACCGAACTTTGCAAAGCGCTGTTTGGCGCCAGCAAAAGCCGCGTGGCGCGCGGTGAACTGAATCAAAAAGCGTGGAAACCGCGCGATCCGGCGGACTCCGTTCTGCGCGGGCTGGCGCTGGTGCCCGAAGAGCGGCGCAAAGAGGGCATTTTTATCGATGAGCCGGTGAGCATGAACCTGGCGGTGTCAGCGGACAACAGCTTTTCGCGCTGGAGCCTGTTCGGCCATCGTCAGGCGTGGCGCTGGGCGGAAGAGGTGATCGCCCGGGTGGGCGTGCGCACCCGCGGGCCAGGGCAGGTGCTGCGCCGTCTGTCGGGCGGCAACCAGCAGAAGGTGGCGATCGGCAAATGGCTGCGCGGCAACGCCCAGGTGCTGATCTTCGACGAGCCCACCAAAGGGGTCGACGTGAAGGCCAAAACCGATCTGTTTCAGCTGATTGACGGCCTGGCGCGGGAAGGCAAAGGGGTGATTTATGCCTCAGGGGAATTTGCCGAGCTGGTGGGCCTGTGCGACCGCATCTGCGTGCTGTGGGACGGGCGCATCGTGGCCGAACTCGAAGGGGCAACCGCCCGCGAAGAGACATTACTTTATTATTCAACCGGAGGAACGGCGTCGTGAGCAAGGCCCTTTCAGTGACGGCGGCGGCGTCTGGCCGTCAGCAAATTTTCGATTTTCTCTACAAATGGGGCATGTTGCTGACGGTGGTCGCGCTGGTGGCCATTTTCGGCGTGGCGTCAGAGAACTTCCTCGATCCGAACAACATCATCAACATTCTGCGCTCCATCGCCATCGTGACGGTGATTGCCATCGGCGTCTCCATCTCGCTGACCATTGGCGGGTTTGACCTGTCGGTGGGCTCCACCGCCTCGCTGGCTAATGCGCTGGTGATCTCGCTGTTTGTCTGGCACGGCTTTGGCACCACCGAATCCATTCTGATCACCCTCGCGCTCTGTACCCTGGTGGGGCTGTTTAACGCCTTTTTGATCGTCATCCTGCGTATTCCCGACATGCTCGCGACGCTGGCCAGCCTGTTTGTGATCCAGGGCGTGGCGATGACTTACAGCTACGGCGGGTCGATTACCGAAAACATGGTGCTGCCGAGCGGCGACATGGCGGAAGGGACCATCCCTGCGGCGTTTGGCGCGCTGGGGCAGGTGCCGACTATTGTGATTATCATGCTGGCGGTGACCCTGCTGGCGCAGCTGGGGCTGTCGTTGACCACTCACGGACGCCGCATGTATGCCATTGGCGGTAACCCGGAAGCGGCGCGGCTGTCCGGCATTCGCACCACCCGCTACAAGGTGGCGGCCTACGTGATTGCTTCTCTGCTGGCGGGCCTTGGCGGCATTCTGCTGGCCTCGCGCATTGGCTCCTCGCAGGTGAATGCGGGCGGCGGCTATCTGATGGATGCGGTGGCGGCGGCGTGGATCGGGTTTTCGCTCGCCGGTTCCGGCAAACCAAACGCGCTGGGCACCCTGGTGGGGGCGGTGATCCTCGGGGTGCTCTCCAACGGGCTGGTGATGCTCTCGGTGCCGTATTACGCCATGGACATTATAAAAGGGCTGGTGCTGGCGATTGCGCTGGCCATCACCTACGTACAAAAACGTTAACAACACGACGGGAATAAAAATGAAAAAAATTGCACTCTCTTTGCTGACCCTGGGATTACTGAGTTCACTGCCGGGCTATGCGGCGACCCCTGCGCCGGTTCCGGCAGCCATCGCCAACCACGACGGGCAGATCCGCATCGCAGTGATCCGTAACCTCGGCTCTGACGACAACACCACCCAGTTTGTGGCCGGGGCGATCCAGGAAGGGAAAAAGCTCGGCTTTAAGGTCAGCACCTTTTTAAGCAACGGCGACGACGCTAAATTCCAGGATTTCGTTAACCAGGCGATCACCCAGAAATATGACGGCATTATCCTCTCCCAGGGGCGCGATCCGTACTCCACCGCGCTGGTGAAAAAGGCGGTTGATGCCGGGATCAAGGTGGCGGTATTCGATACCGCGGTGAACGGGGAGATCCCGGGCGTGACCGTGACCCAGCAGGATGATGCCTCCCTGACCAACCTCTCCTTCGGCCAGCTGGTGAAAGATTTCAACGGCCAGGCCAACATCATCAAACTGTGGGTGGCTGGCTTCCCGCCGATGGAGCGTCGTCAAACCGCCTATCAGGAACTGCTGAAGCAGAACCCGGGCATCAAAGAGCTGGAGTCCATCGGCGCAGTGTCGTCCGACGTGCAGGGTGACACCGCCAACAAAGTGGGCGCGGTGCTGGCGAAATACCCGAAAGGCAAGATCGACGCCATCTGGGGCACCTGGGATGCCTTCAGCCAGGGCGCGTATAAAGCGTTGAAAGAGAACGGTCGTACCGAGATTAAACTCTACAGCATCGACATCTCCAATCAGGATCTGCAGCTGATGCGCGAGGCGGGCAGCCCGTGGGTGGTGAGCGTGGCGGTAGATCCGAAGCTGATTGGTGCCACCAACGTGCGTCTGATCGCTAACAAGATTGCCGGGGAAACGACCCCTGCGACCTATGACTTTAAAGCGGCGGCTATTCCGCAGGCGCTGCTGTCGGCCCAGCCGGGCGCGGTGAACGTGGCGTCGCTGGGAAAAATTATCCCGGGCTGGGGCCAGACCGAAGACTTTATCGCCCCGTGGTTCGCTACTTTAGAAGCGAAGGCAAAATAATGCCCGGTGGCGCTGCGCTTACCGGGCCTACGGTGTTGTAGGCCGGGTAAGGCGCAGCCGCCACCCGGCAAAAGGCTCGATATGACTTCTCAACTACCCACCCCCGAATACAGCCGTAATATGCGGCTCATTGGCCACAGCGATCAGGGCGGTCGCCCGGACGGCGTGCAGCTGATGGTGCATCGCGGCTTTGCTTACATCGGCCACATGGTGTCGCAGGGCTTTTCGATCGTCGACGTGCGCGATCCGAAGAACCCGAAGGCCGCAGGCTATGTGCCTGCGCCGCCCGGTACCTGGAACGTGCATCTCCAGGCGCATGACGATCTGCTGCTGGTGATCAACGCCCGGGATCTGTTTGCCGATGCCCGCTTTGCTGACGAAAAGGTCTACTACACCCGCCAGGTGGGGGAGACGGTCAGCGACGTGCAGGACAGAGGCTGGAGCGCCGGGCTGCGCGTGTTTGATATTTCCACCCCCGATAAGCCGCGGGAGATCGGTTTTCTCTCGCTGAGTGGTATCGGCATACATCGCATCTGGTATGTGGGCGGGCGCTGGGCCTATGTCTCGGCGCTGATCGACGGCTTTACCGATTACATCTTTCTGACCATCGATCTGGCGGATCCGCGCAAGCCGGAAGTCGCCGGGCGCTGGTGGCTGCCGGGGATGAACCAGGCGGCAGGCGAAAAACCGGCGTGGCCGGAGGGCAAACGCTATGCCCTGCATCACGCGATTATCGCCGGGGATACCGCCTACGGCAGCTGGCGCGACGGCGGCCTGACGCTGCTGGATGTGAAGGATCGTAGCCAGCCGAAGTTGATCAGCCACCGCAACTGGAGCCCGCCGTTTGGCGGCGGCACCCATACCGCGCTGCCGCTGCCGGATCGCGACCTTTTGGTGGTGCTGGACGAAGCGGTGCTCGACAATCAGGAGGATGGCGAGAAGCTGATCTGGCTGTTTGATATTCGCGAGCCGTCGAACCCGGTCAGTATCGCCACCTTCCCGCAACCAAAAGAGCGGGATTACGTGGCAAAAGGGGCGCACTTCGGGCCGCACAACCTGCACGAAAACCGTCCCGGGAGCTTTGTCAGCTCAACGTTGATTTTTGCTACCTACCAGAATGCGGGCGTACGCGCGTACGACATTTCGGACCCGTATCGTCCGGTGGAGACCGGGGCACTGGTGCCTGCCACACCGGAAAAGATGATGGACACCCGGCCAGGGCGTCCGCAGGTGATCCAGTCCTGCGATGTGTTTGTCGATGCAGAAGGGATTATCTACAGCACGGATTACAACGGCGGGTTGTCGGTGATTGAGTATCTGGGATGAGTGAGGTTTTCTACCTCTCCCTGTGGGAGAGGGTTGGGGTGAGGGCAACAGGCCGCACTCAACTATACTGACGCACCCGCGCCACCAGCTCATCCACGCTGTCGATTCGGTCGGCAATCACAATCAACGCTCTACCGAGAGTGATGGCGTGGCGCAGGCACTCGTGGCGCATCTCGTCATCGCGAATGGTGTCGATATCCGCTACGTGGGATAAACCCACGCTGCGGCGGATCAGTTCGGTGCCGCAGAAGCCAATCGCGTCATGCCATACCTTTTTCAGAAACTCGCTGGCATAGCCCGGCACGCACAGTGCCGCATCGCGGGATTTCTCCGTAGCCAGGGCCTGGAAACGTTCCGCGAAGGTGGTCCACAGCTGCTGAATATCGATCAGACGCTGTTCACGTGCGGCTGCCGCATCGCGAATGCCAAGGTGGCCCGGCAGACCGCAGAAGTTCAGCAGCAGGTTGCCGATGGCCGTACCCACATCAAACCCGATCGGGCCGAAATAACCGAACTCCGCGTCAATGGCTTTCAGGCTGCCGTCGGCGACAAAAATTGAGCCGCTATGGATGTCGCCGTGCAGCAATGCTTCGGCCTGGGAAAAGAAGCGGTGCTTCAGGGAAGCGACGGCAATCTTCAGCTGATGGTCGTTGCGCAGAGCGGCGACGTCGTTTTCCAGCGCCGCCGGGTAGTTATTGCGCTCGTGGATCTGGTACGGATCGTTGAAGAACAGATCCTCAGTGATCTCACACATCTCCGGGTTGATGAACTGGGCAACCTGCGCTTTTTTGGCATGCGGATGGAGGTAAAAATCGCTGGTGTGGAACAGGGTATGAGCCAGGTATTCCCCCAGCTGGCGTGCCGCCTGGGGATAAAACACATTGTTGATCAGCTCGCCGCGCCAGATCTTATGGCTGGAGAGATCTTCCATCACCATCACCGCCAGGTCCGGGTCGAAGTGGTGGATTTTCACCGTATGCTGCGGGCTGTGCTGATAGTGTTCCACCAGGGTTTGCGCTTCGAGACGGGCGCGATCCAGCGTCAGCGGCCAGGATTCACCCACGCAGCGCACGTAGGGCAGGGCCTGCTTGACCACGATGCGGCTCACGCCTGCGCGGTCGAAAATTTTAAACACCAGATTGAGGTTGCCGTCGCCCACCTCCTGCGCCTCCACCAGCGACGAAGGGTCTTCGAGGCCGCCAAACTGTTGGGCGTAAGCCACGGCGTCCTGAGCGGTAAAGGTACGGTATTGCGACATTGCCAGTTCCTCATCTGTTCCGGTAATAAAGACATTTAGACGTCTATACATCTGAATTTTATCCTGACACAATGTGCTACAACAACGCAACAGAGAATTAACGACATGCAGAGATTACAGACGACCAGCCTGCGAGTGGCGGACAATCAGTTATTTATTCTCGATCAACAGGCACTTCCGCAGGAGAAACGCTGGCTGGATGCCTCGACGGTAGAGGCGCTGGTGGGGCACATTCACGCCCTGCGCGTGCGCGGTGCGCCGCTGATTGGTCTCTCTGCCAGCCTGCTGCTGGCGCTGCTGGCGGAGAACGGCCTCAGCCGGGACCAACTGGCAACCGCACTGGAAACGTTGCGCGCCTCGCGTCCGACGGCGGTGAATCTGATGAACAATCTCGACCGCATGAAGCAGGCGTTGTGGCAGGAGGATTTTATCCCGGCGCTGGTGGCGGAGGCGCTGCGTCTGATTGATGAAGACAAGCGGCTCTGCGATGCCATTGCGCAGGCGGGAAGTCAGCTTGTGAAGCCAGGCAGTCGCCTGCTGACCCACTGCAACACCGGCGGGCTGGCGACGGCGGGCGTCGGCACCGCGCTGGGGGTGATAGCCCTCGCGCATCAGCAGGGCAACGTCAGTAACGTCTGGGTGGATGAAACCCGTCCGCTGTTACAGGGTGGCAGATTAACCGCCTGGGAGCTGGGCGAGCTGGGCGTGCCGTATCAGCTGATTACCGATTCGATGGCCGCCAGCCTGATGGCTAAAGGCCAGGTGGACGCGGTGTGGGTCGGGGCGGATCGCATTGCCGCCAACGGCGACGTGGCGAACAAAATCGGCACCTATTCCCTGGCGGTGCTGGCGAAATTCCACGGCATTCCATTTTACGTGGCGGCCCCGCAAACCACCCTCGATCCAGCGTGTCCGAACGGGGAGGCGATCCCGATTGAGCAGCGCGATGCCCGGGAGGTGACCGGCGTGGCGGGGAGCTTCGGCGCGGTGCAGTGGGCGCCGGAAAACGCCCAGGTCTATAACCCGGCGTTCGACGTCACGCCCGCGGCGCTGATTAGCGGCTGGGTGCTGGATAGTGGGGTGGTGTTGCCGGAGGATGTACAACGTGGAATTTTTGGGGGGAGTGCGGTCTGAGCCCCTCACCCCGGCCCTCTCCCCATAGGGGCGAGGGAGAAAAGATGGCTCCGTGCAATTCCCTCTCCCCTATGGGGAGAGGGTTAGGGTGAGGGGAAAAGCCTCAAGGCAATCCTGGATAGCTATCCGCAATGGCATCACCCGTAAACTGCGCCACCCAGCCCTCGGGGTTATCGAAAATACGAATGGCGGTAAAGTTCGGCTCGGAACCCATATCAAACCAGTGCGGCGTGCCGGCGGGGACTGAAATCAGGTCGTTTTTCTCGCACAGCACTTGATAGACCTGGTCATCAATGTGCAGGCAGAACAGCCCGGCACCTTCGACAAAGAAACGCACTTCATCTTCGCCATGGGTGTGTTCATTGAGAAACTTGGCGCGCAGGGCCTCTTTTTGCGGGTTATCCGCCCGCAGGCTGATCACGTCCCAGCTCTGGTAGCCTTTCTCTGCCACCAGCCTGTCGATGGCATGCTGATAGGCATTAATCACGGCGTCGGGAGCCGGATCGCGGCCTAAATCCCGGTCGGCTTCCCAGCGCTCAAAGCGGACGCCACGGGCATTCAGCTGCTGCTGGATCGCCTCAGGGTCGGTGCTGTGCCACTGCGGCTCGCTGGCTTCTTTATCGGAAAAAATGGTCAATGCGCTCATGAAGGGATGTGCTCCGGATTGATGTCGTCGAACTGGTGCACCTGATGATGATGGCTGGCGCCGTCCTCATCCCCGCGAATCAGCTGCAGGGTGCGGAAACCCGCCTGTTCTGCGGCGTCCAGCTCCTGATGAATATCCGACAGGAACAGGATCTGCGAGGGAGCTGCACCAATCTGTGCCGCAATATTCTGGTAAGACTGGACGTCACGCTTGGCACCGATATGGGTATCAAAATAGCCGCTGAACAGATGAGTAATATCACCTTCGTCGCTGTAGCCAAATAACAGTTTTTGCGCTGCCACGGAGCCGGAGGAATAAACATAGAGATCAATGCCCTGCGACTTCCATTTTTCCAGGGCAGGCAGCACGTCCGGGTAGAGGTGGCCGGTGAAGTCGCCGTTGACGTAGCCATCCTGCCAGATGATCCCCTGCAGCGCTTTCAGCGCCGTCGACTTGCGATCTTCGTCCATAAAGGTGAACAGGGTGGCGATCAGGTCGCTGGTGCTGGCCTGCGGCTGAGCAATCTCTTCGCGCAGATTATCCAGAATGGTGTTGACCGGTTCGGCATACTGCTGGGCGCTGACAAAGGCCGCCAGCCGCTCGCGCGCATAGGGGAACAGGACATTATGGACAAAACGAATATCGCTGGTGGTGCCTTCAATATCCGTCACAATCGCGCGAATCATACTCTCTCCAGTTGTCGTAAACGCATCTCGCACTCGAACAGGAATTCGAGGCCTTCAAGGTGACGCCGGGCTTCAGCCACGTTGCGTCCCCAGCAGGTTAAGCCATGACCGCGCAGAAGAAAACCATAATTCAGCGGGCGCTCCTGAGCGTAGTGAGCGATTCGGGAGGCCAGCGCGTCGATGTCCTGGTCATTATCGAACACGGCAATAGGCACGGTATCGAGATGGCTGGTCTGGCCGCGGAGGGATTTCTGCATCTCAAAGCCGCTGAGGCGCAGCTCCGGCTCTTTAACCAGTCGTGACAGCACCGTGGCATTCACCGTATGGACATGCAGCACCGCGTTGGCTTCCGGGAAGAGACGATAGACCAGGGTATGCAGGCCGGTTTCTGCGGAGGGTTTGCGCCCGGAGGGGGCGCAGTTGGTGGCAATCTCAACCTGCAGGAAGTCATCGGGGGTCAGGCTGCCTTTATCTTTACCGGATTCGCTGAGCCAGCACCAGGTATCATCTTGCCGCACGGACATGTTGCCGCCGGTGGCCGGAGCCCAGCCCTTTGCGCCGATCCAGTGGCAGGCTTCGACCAGGGATGTGAGTTGCAGGTTGTCTGTCATCCTTCTTACCTCTTCGGCAGGAATATCATTATGGTTTAGACGTCTAAGCGTCTTGATTGCCAAATACTAACATCGTGTTATAGTGGCAGCAACATATGTATTACATACAGGCCCGTCGACATGCGTAATAACCCATTGATTCCAGAGAGTAAACTTCCCGGTCTCGGCACCACGATCTTTACCCAGATGAGCGCCCTGGCGCAGCAGCATAAGGCGATCAACCTGTCGCAGGGTTTTCCCGATTTCGATGGCCCGGACTATCTGCAACAACGGCTGGCTTACCATGTGGCGAACGGCGCCAACCAGTATGCGCCGATGACCGGAGCGCAGCCGCTGCGTGAGGCGATCGCCGATAAAACCGCCGAACTGTACGGCTATCAACCCGATGTGAACACGGAGATCACCGTGACCGCCGGGGCCACCGAAGCCCTGTACGCGGCCATTACCGCCCTGGTGCGTACCGGCGACGAGGTGATCTGCTTTGACCCGAGCTACGACAGCTATGCCCCGGCGATTGAATTATCTGGCGGCGTGGTCAAGCGCGTGGCGCTCCAGCCGCCGCACTTTCGTCCGGACTGGCAGGCCTTCGCGGCGCTGCTGAGCGATAAAACCCGGCTGGTGATCCTGAATACGCCCCATAATCCGTCGGCGACGGTGTGGCAACAGGCGGATTTCGCCGCCCTCTGGCAGGCCATTGCCGAGCGTGAAATTTATGTCCTGAGCGATGAAGTGTACGAGCACATCTGCTTTGCCGACGCAGGGCATGCCAGCGTGCTGGCCCATCCGCAGCTGCGCGAGCGGGCGGTGGCCGTCTCGTCGTTCGGGAAAACCTTCCACATGACCGGCTGGAAGGTGGGGTACTGTGTGGCCCCGGCGGCCATCAGCGTCGAGCTGCGCAAGGTGCATCAGTTCCTGACCTTTGCGGTCAACACCCCGGCACAGCTGGCGATTGCCGATATGCTGCGCCATCAGCCGGAACATTATCGGGAACTGCCGGACTTCTATCGCGCCCGCCGGGATCGGTTTATCGACGCCCTGAGCGCCAGTCGGCTGGAGATTTTACCCTGCGAAGGGACCTATTTCCTGCTGGCAGACTACAGCGCCATCTCCGATCTGGATGACGTCAGTTTTTGCCAGTGGTTAACCAAAGAGGTGGGGGTGGCGGCGATCCCGTTATCCGTCTTCTGCGCCGATCCGTTCCCGCACAGGTTGATTCGACTCTGCTTTGCCAAGCAGGAAGCGACATTACTGGCGGCGGCGGAACGGCTGAACTCGCTCTGAATCATTAGCCTGTTATATTAAATACACCGGAATAATAAAATAACTCCGGTGTATTTTGTTGATGTTGAAAATAATTTTGAAATATTATTTTGGCATCAATCATATTCAAACCCTTCCGTGCCAATCTGATCAATAAAATTCGAGAAAATAGTGCTGGTTAAGGCCGCCCGGTTATACATCATGTAAATATTCAAATCAGGAATGGCAAAGGGCGCTTCCACTTTTTTGAGTTTTAACGTGTCACGATACTGCTGATAGGCGACTTCAGGGATATACCCCAGCAAATTAGAAGAGCTGATCATATTAATCAGCGAGAAAAAGGAGTCACTGCGAAAACCGATTTTCCTTTCCGGGATATTCACCTCTGAGGTGGCACGAAAACCGATTATGCCGGGCTCATTGGTCAGGTAATAGGTGTATTTTTCTTCACTTAACTGCTCCAGGGTTGCCGAGTCGCCCATGCGAGGGTGTGCTTGCCGACACGCAATGATATTCGGCACATTTAAAAAGTGAGAGCAGATGATTGAACGGTTATTGACTGGCGAAAAAGAAAAAACAAGGTCGGCTTTGCGGTAGGCCAGCAGATCTTCTGCAGTCTCTTTAGACAACTGCAGGTCATGGTACTCAATTTCGTAATTATGCTCTCGCATCAGCAGCTTCATCGGCCCGAACAGACGGTCCGGGGTTAGTACCTGCGGGGCGTAGACAACGATATTCTTCTCCAGCGACGAGCCATGCATAATGTTAATCGTCTGCTCAAGCTGATTCAGATTCTGTTCCAGGTGCTTATGCAGGTTAGCACCCACGGTGGTGGGGGTAATGCCTTTACCGGAGCGGATAAACAGCGGGTCGTTCAACTGGTTGCGTAAACGCTGCAGCGACTGGCTTACGGCTGAAGGGGTAATAAACAGGGTCTCAGCGGCCTTGCTGATACTCAGGTGCTGATAGATGCATTCAAATATGACCAGCAAGTTTAAATCAAATTTTTTCAGATCGTAGAGATTAGCCATGATTCATCCTGATTAGCTGTGCTGTTACCGTAATCTTATACACGATAACTATAGAAGTTAGTTAGCCATTCTCCATCCATTTGATTGGCTAACTTAACTAATTTTAAATTCCAGCTTAATATATCATGGCTACAGATTAATAAAATAAAAGCGACGCTATTGTTTAAATAATTTTATCCACAAAAGTCGGACGGCTATGTTGAATTCATGCCGCGACTTCTGTATTAACCTGACCCATCATCCTGTCTGGTGGACTGTTATCGGGTATGCCCATCACCGGGCATAATTCATGTTTGTTATCTATTTATTAAAGCGAAGGTTCGGTAAAACCTATCACAGTCATAGGGATTATCACCCCGTTAGCCAATTGCCCTTTCGTTGGCAGGATGGTGTAATCCCTTCGCTGTTACGACCTTGCTAAAGGTAATGTAGAGCGCAACGCATCGCCAGCTTCGGTTGGCACTGATGTTACCTTCGGGTAGCTCAGGTATCAGGGCCGCCGTTCAGGCGGCCTTTTTACTTTGTGGCCTCTGCACGGGTTGTTAGGTATTGCTGATTGATTTGATACGGCAAACGCATTAGCCCGAAACGGCAAAGTTGGTTACCTTAGCTCTCAACGAAAACACGGAGGAAGTACAGATGTCTTTAATTAATACCAAAATCAAACCTTTCAAAAACCAGGCGTTCAAAAACGGCGACTTCGTAGAGATCACCGAGAAAGATACCGAAGGCCGCTGGAGCGTGTTCTTCTTCTACCCGGCTGACTTTACTTTCGTCTGCCCGACCGAACTGGGTGACGTTGCAGATCACTACGACGAACTGCAGAAGCTGGGCGTAGACGTTTACTCTGTCTCTACCGACACCCACTTCACCCACAAAGCGTGGCACAGCAGCTCTGAAACCATCGCTAAAATCAAATACGCGATGATCGGTGACCCGACTGGCGCCCTGACCCGTAACTTTGAAAACATGCGTGAAGACGAAGGTCTGGCCGACCGCGGCACCTTTATCGTTGACCCGCAGGGCATCATCCAGGCCATCGAAGTTACCGCTGAAGGTATTGGCCGTGACGCATCCGACCTGCTGCGCAAAATCAAAGCGGCTCAGTATGTTGCTTCTCACCCAGGCGAAGTGTGCCCGGCGAAATGGAAAGAAGGCGACGCGACTCTGGCTCCATCCCTGGACCTGGTTGGCAAAATCTAAGTCTGCAACGCCCGGCGGCGCTACGCTTGCCCGGGCAATCAATGGGCGCATCTGCGCCCATTTCATTCCAACACCATGATGCAAGTTGCATTCAGGCAGCCCGGATAAGGCCGCTTGCATGATGATGTTTTTTAAGCAGGAGATGAATAATGCTCGACACCAACATGAAAACCCAGCTCAAGGCCTACCTTGAGAAACTGACCAAGCCTGTTGAGCTGATTGCCACGCTGGATGACAGCGCTAAATCGGCAGAAATCAAGGAACTGCTGGCTGAAATTGCCGAACTGTCTGCGAAAGTGACCTTTAAAGAAGATAACAGCCTGCCGGTGCGCAAGCCGTCCTTCCTGATCACCAACCCAGGCTCTACCCAGGGCCCGCGCTTTGCCGGTTCCCCGCTGGGACACGAATTTACCTCTCTGGTCCTGGCGCTGCTGTGGACCGGTGGTCATCCGTCGAAAGAGGCCCAGGCGCTGCTGGAGCAGATCCGCGACCTCGACGGTGATTTTGAGTTTGAAACTTACTACTCGCTCTCATGCCACAACTGCCCGGACGTGGTGCAGGCCCTGAACCTGATGGCCGTGCTGAACCCGCGCATCAAACACACCGCGATTGATGGCGGCGTGTTCCAGAATGAAATCACCGATCGCAACGTGATGGGCGTTCCGGCGGTATTTGTGAACGGGAAAGAGTTTGGTCAGGGTCGTATGACGCTGACGGAAATCGTCGCCAAAGTAGATACCGGCGCGGAAAAACGCGCAGCGGAAGAGCTGAACAAGCGCGACGCCTACGATGTACTGATCGTCGGCTCCGGCCCGGCGGGTGCTGCGGCTGCGGTGTACTCCGCGCGTAAAGGCATTCGTACCGGTCTGATGGGCGAACGTTTTGGCGGCCAGGTGCTGGATACCGTGGATATCGAAAACTATATCTCCGTGCCGAAAACCGAAGGTCAGAAACTGGCTGGCGCCCTGAAAGCGCACGTCAATGACTATGAAGTGGATGTGATTGACAGCCAGAGCGCCAGCAAACTGGTGCCTGCGGCGCAGGAAGGCGGCTTCCATGAGATTGAAACCGCATCCGGCGCGGTGCTGAAAGCACGCAGCATCATCATTGCCACCGGTGCCAAATGGCGCAACATGAACGTGCCTGGCGAAGATCAGTATCGCACCAAAGGGGTGACCTACTGCCCGCACTGCGACGGCCCGCTGTTTAAAGGCAAGCGCGTGGCGGTGATCGGCGGCGGTAACTCCGGTGTTGAAGCAGCTATCGACCTGGCGGGTATTGTTGAGCACGTCACGCTGCTGGAGTTCGCACCAGAGATGAAGGCCGATCAGGTCCTGCAGGATAAAGTCCGCAGCCTGAAAAACGTCGATATCATCCTGAACGCACAGACCACTGAAGTGAAAGGCGACGGCAGCAAAGTGACCGGTCTTGAGTACCGTGACCGCGTGAGCGGCGATGTGCACAGCGTGCCGCTGGCGGGGATCTTCGTGCAGATTGGTCTGCTGCCAAACACCACCTGGCTGGAAGGCGCGATTGAGCGTAACCGCATGGGCGAGATCATCATTGACGCCAAATGTGAAACCAGCGTGAAGGGCGTATTTGCGGCGGGCGACTGCACCACCGTACCGTACAAACAGATTATCATCGCTACCGGTGAAGGGGCGAAAGCGTCCCTGAGCGCCTTTGATCATCTGATTCGTACCAAAGCATAAAAACGTAAGACAACACCTGCAACGTAAAGAGGCTACCTGACGGTAGCCTCTTTTTTTTATCTCACCACCAGCACCGGAACGTAAGCGTGGCGGATCACGCTGGAGGCATTCGAGCCCAGCAGATGAGTGGAAATCGACGGGTTACGCGACCCGATCACCACGATATCCGCTTTTAGCTCGGTGGCCATCTCGTTGACCACGTCACGTACGTTACCAAAACTGACATGGGTCCTGATCCGCGACGGATCAATGCTGAAATGGCTGACCATGGTCTTCAGCCGGGTTTGTGCCTCGTTCCGGATATGCTCCTCGAAGCGGCGCATATCGGCGGCAAAGCGATGCAAACCAAAGCTGGAAGAGCCCGGTAAAACATGCAGTAAGTGAATAATGCCATCCTGCTGCGCCAGGAATTCAGCGTGGCGGATCGCCTTGTCGCTCAATTCCATCTCAAAAACATCCACCGGCATAATAATCGTCTGGTACATAACCGTTTCTCCCTGTTTATTTACGCTTAATCCATTCAAACACAAAATATATTCAGATTCTGATAGCTCGCTGACACTTTTTAATATCGCCCCGATGGTGAGCGTTTTGCCGTATCGCTTTGCAGCCAGGAATAATCCCAAAGCCGTGCAATTTCCCGGTATATCCCCGCTGATGGCTACCCTTTTAAGGTAAACCCGCATTTTTTCTCTGAATCCGGAGGTCGAATGAAAGCATTGACGTATCACGGACCACACAGCGTTAAGGTTGAAACAGTACCCGATCCGGTCATTGAGCAAGCTGACGATATCATTCTGCGCATCACGGCAACCGCGATCTGCGGTTCTGATTTGCATCTCTATCGCGGGAAGATACCTAAGGTTGAACATGGCGATATCTTCGGTCATGAGTTTATGGGCGAAGTGGTGGAGACCGGGCGGGAGGTGAAAAATCTCGTTAAGGGCGATCGGGTGGTGATCCCCTTTGTCATCGCCTGCGGCGACTGTTTTTTCTGTCGCATGCAGCAGTACGCCGCCTGTGAAACGACCAACGACGGGCATGGCGCGGCGCTGAACAAAAAACAGATCCCACCTCCGGCTGCGCTCTTTGGTTACAGCCACCTCTACGGCGGCGTGCCCGGCGGGCAGGCGGAGTACGTCCGCGTGCCAAAAGGCAACGTCGGGCCTTTCAAAGTCCCGCCGCTGCTGTCAGATGATAAAGCGCTGTTCCTCTCGGATATCCTGCCCACCGCCTGGCAGGCCGTCAAAAATGCCCAGGTTACTAAAGGTAGCAGCGTCGCGGTGTTTGGTGCCGGGCCGGTGGGACTCCTGACCATTGCCTGCGCCCGCTACCTCGGGGCTGAGCAGATTTTTATTGTCGATCACCACGACTACCGGCTGCGTTTCGCCGAGATGCGTTACGGCGCGATCCCGATCAACTTTGACCGCGACGACGACGCTGCAGAAAAAATCATCGAGCAGACCAAAGGCCAGCGTGGGGTGGACGCAGTGATTGATGCGGTCGGCTTTGAGGCGAAAGGTAGCACCACGGAAACGGTGCTGACTAACCTCAAGCTTGAGGGGAGTAGCGGTAAAGCCCTGCGGCAGTGTATTGCGGCGGTACGGCGCGGGGGGATTGTCAGCGTGCCGGGCGTCTATGCCGGCTTTATCCACGGTTTCCTGTTTGGTGACGCCTTCGACAAAGGACTCACCTTTAAGATGGGGCAGACCAACGTCCACGCCTGGCTTGGGGAGTTGTTGCCGTTGATCGAGCAAGGGCTGCTGACGCCGGAGGAGATCGTGACCCACTATATGCCGTTTGAAGAGGCGGCCCGCGGCTACGAGATCTTTGAGAAACGTCAGGAAGATTGCCGGAAAATCATTCTGGTACCCGGAGCGCAAAGCGCGGAAGTGGCAAAAGAGCGGGTAACCGGGCTGGTCAACCCTGTGCCGGGCGGCGTTATCTGATAGCGGAGGAAGCGGAAAGAGGATGCCCTGGCATCCTCTGGGCAAAGCGGGTTAACGCTTGTTCAGATGGGATCAGCGCAGGTACTCGCCCGCGGCTTCAGGCTGCCAGATAAGTTCCAGCACCTCCAGATGCGTGGCGATACCGCCTGGTAGTTCCCAGTGAATGGTATCGCCGATACGCAGGCCGATTAACGCGGCGCCCACCGGTGCCAGCACTGACAGCTGCGTGCTGCTGTCAGTCATGTTCGCCGGATAGACCAGCGTGCGGGTACGTACTTCGCCGGTAGCCAGATCGCGAAATTTCACCTGGCTGTTCATGGTCACCACGTCAGCGGGCATGTCCTGCGGGGCGCACATCTGCGCGCGATCCAGTTCGTCATTCAGGGCAGCGGCGACGGGCAGCGAGGCAAAGGCCGGTTGTTCCAGCAGGCGGTCAATACGCTCAGCATCGAGTTCGTTAATGATAATTGTGGGTCTGGACATTATTTACTCCATGTCGTTAATGCTGCGACAGCCGCAGAAGAGATGCCAAAAGAAAACCCTCGCCATCCGGTAGCGAGGGTTTAACACTGTCTGATAATACTGAGTCTGTGCCCCGGTTTGAAGTGATGCGTGTCACATTCATGGTGTGGATGTAGTTCGCGGGCAGCAACTGGGTCGTTAGTATGAAATTCAGGCGAAAAAGGTGATCCTTCGCCAATTTGGTTTATCCTTCTAAGGCGCAGGTTATGTAGCGTGACACACCCATAACAGCAGAACAACGAAGACTGTAGCACTAAATTCAGTCTTACTTTTCTACGGATTGCGTTACGCTGATCCCCTTGGGGTAGGGGGATGAGCGAAGCGTAATCCGTGCCTGCCGGTCTTTATTCCTGAATTATCCAGAGAACTTTATGTACTTTTATCAACCTTCCCAGGGACACGGCCTGCCGCACGACCCGTTAAACGCCATTGTCGGACCCCGCCCGATCGGCTGGATTGCCTCCTGCGATGCTGAAGGCCGTCCGAATCTGGCCCCGTACAGCTTCTTCAACTGCTTTAACTACCATCCGCCGATCATCGGCTTTGCCAGCACCGGCTGGAAAGACAGCGTGCGCAATATTGTCGAGACCGGGGAGTTTGTCTGGAATCTCACCACCCGCGAACTGGCCAGCGCCATGAATGAAACCTCCGCCAGCCTGCCGCACGGCGAGGATGAGTTTTTACGTGCCGGGCTGACCAAAGCAGAAAGCCGGGTGGTGAAGGTGCCGCGCGTCGCGCAAAGTCCGGTCAACTTTGAGTGCCGCCTGTCGCAGTGCATCCAGCTGACGGCGGCAAACGGAGCAGAGATCGATACCTGGCTGGTGCTGGGGGAAGTGGTTGGGATCCACATCGATGAAAGCCTGCTGCATGACGGCATCTACCAGACGGCGAAAGCGCAGCCGGTACTGCGTGCCGGTGGCCCGACGGCGTATTTCGCCATCGGTGAAGATCAACGTTTTGACCTGGTCCGCCCGGACGCCCGAAAAGCGGGCGGTCAGTAACCGATCTTGTCGATCACAAACTGCTTGCCGCAGTTACCCGGGTGCGGCTGAGCCATAAACGAGCGGGTCGCCAGCGGGGCGTTAATGCTGGCGGCGGTCAGCGTGAGCTGCACTTCGGTGAGATAGGCCGGGTTGCCGCTGCAGCTGAGCTTGACGGCTTTCACCGTCGTTGGGCCCCAGCTTCTGGCTACCGCGGCGTCAAAGGCGCTGCGGGTAATGGTTTTGCCGTAGTTTGCCGCCAGGAACTGCCCCAGCGGGCTGGCCTTCACTTCCTGATTCATCCGCACCATGGTGCCGAAATACGCGTCCGGATCAAAGCCGAAGCAGACGCCGTGTTTTGCATATTCATACCGTTCCAGGCAGGAGTTACCGCCTGCACCGGGCATCACCTCATTCAGCTTCGCGGCACCGGTCAGCGAAAGTCCGGTCTCGGCGGCGTCACATTTACGGCTGGCTTTTGCCTCCGGCAGATTGGGGATCGGGCGGGTCGCGCAGCCATAACGCATCCAGCGGCGATCGTCGACCCCGCGTGCGGCGATCGATTTCGGTAAGCCCGGCCAAAGGCCATGAACGGTGAGGATCGTGGCTTTATCGTCACGCTCTTTTTGCAGGCGACACTCATCCGGCGCCGCGCGGTTGCGGTCATGCAGGCTCTGGCAAAAGCCGGACTGCCATGAGAGCGCCAGCACGTAGCGATCAAAATCCGCATATTGCGTTGCCTGAAGCGGGGCGGCCTGCGCCGCGAACGCGCACAGCACAACTGCGGTTGCGCTGACAGGCAAAACGAGATCCTTTCTGAACATGTCAATTCCTGATGATTGAAAGCAAAATATTGCTGAGGGCTATTAAAGCACAAAAAGCGCCCGCAGGCGCTTTATGCTCCAGGGCGACTTAGCCTATAGCGGTGCCCGGCACCAGCACTTCCGTGGCGACAATCACGATCACCAGACCAACAAGGACCGGAACCGAGGTGCGTTTCACCACTTCGAACGGCGAGATTTTTGCCATCCCGGCGACGGCCACGACCACGCCGGAGACCGGGGAGATAGTACGGCCCAGGTTGGAGGCCTGCAGCATCGGGATGGTGAGGTAGGCCGGGTTGATGCCGGAGGAGTGCGCCAGTTTCGGGATCATCTCCACGAAGGCATAGAAGGGCGCGTTACCGGAACCGGTGGTCATCGCCGCCAGCATGGTCAGAACCACCAGCACCAGCATCAGGATAATGCTCGCCGAGCCGAACGAGGTGGCGATGGAGATCAGGCTCTGGATAAAGCCGATGGTGCTCAGCCCCTGGGCAAAGACCCCGGCCGCCACCAGCAGCATCACCACGCCCGCGAAGGCATCCGCCATCCCGCGATAGGCCACTTCCAGGCCGCTAAACACTTTTTGCGTATTGAAGCCGCGAACAAATTCCAGCACCGCCGCCAGCAGCATGCAGATCACCAGAATAGTGATGATGTGCAGCTCCGGGCCCCATTTACCGTCGAAAATCAGCACCCCGACAATCGGCGTAAACGGCAGGATGGCGTAGAAGGACGGTGCCGTGGTGGTGATTTCGCTGACGTCGAGTCTTTCGTGGGAAATATTCTCTTTTTTATCGAGGTAGCGCTGCCAGAAGAAGTGCGCAATCGCCATGCCGATGATGGCCGCAATGGAGATCGGCAGGGTGGTTTTAAACGCGAAGTCGATCAGCGGCATCTCGGCGGCTTTAGCAGCCAGCACCACGTCACCGGAGGTTGGGGAGAGAATAATCGCCGCCGGGGAGGCACAGATAGCCGCCGCCGCACCGCGACTGATCCCCACGTTGACCATCACCGGGAACAGGGTTGCCATCAGGAGTACACCCAGACCGGTTGCTGACGACACGGCCAGCGACATCAGACAGGCGACGAAATAGGCGGCGATCATCAGCAGGTAAGGGGAGTTGATATAGCTCAGCGGCTTCGAAGCCAGCTTGACCACCATATCGTTGGCGCCGATATGGGTCATGTAGGCGGCAAACCCACAGAGCATCATGATCATCATCCCCAGATCGCCACCGCGGCTCATCAGCAGGATTTTGATGTATTCGACGATGTCGGTTGCGGTGTGGCCAGTGCTGGTGGCGCTGGACGGCAGCACCTTATGGCCCATCAGGGCGCTGACGATCAGCAGGACAAGGCCGCCGACAAACAGCACCCCGGTGGCGGAGTAGCCTTTGATGATGTAGCGCGCGACGCCGACAATGACAACTACCCCGATCAGGAGCTCGATAAACGTTAGCATGGATCCCTCTGTATCCCGACGCCCCAGAGCGAAAGGAGAAATGAGCAATGAAATTAAGGTGACAAAATGTGCCGAAATAATGGCCCGGCCTCGCTGACCAAAATCAATAAAACGACTACTAAAGGGGTAACCTGGCCGATTTTGCTGCTGTCGTGCCATGAAGGGGTGCGGGGTGGTTCTGTATGGCGTAGAGAAATACAATAACCACATAAAACGTAAATAAATCTAAAACGGCTTTTATCTCAGCAATATCCCTGCTTATACTCGGGACTCTTTTTGCAACCTCAAGACGCTGCTATGCCTGCCAGCTGGATCTTTCGACTGCGCTATCTGAAAAAACATCTGCTGATGCTGATGTTCGCTTTCGGCTGGCTGTTGATCCAGAGTCAGGTGGCGGTGGCCTCGCACGACTGTACCATCAACGTGCAGGGCGAGACGGCCACCCTTCAGCATCTGGACATGATGGCGATGCCGCAGCATCACGCCGCGCCTGCGCCGTCAGGGCTGTGTGATAAACACTGCGTGCCGGAGCAGGTGCAAAAAGACACCGGGCATCCGCAGCTGGTGGCCCTGCCTTCCGCCATGACCATTACCCTCAATGACCCGGACTGCACCGCTATTGCATCGTCGTCCCGCGTCGTCACGCCGCCCGCCGTGGGGCCACCGGCAACGATCCGTTTTTGCCGGTTCCGGGAATAAACACGCCTGTTAATTGGTTGATTTACTTTCAATTACGTTTAACAGGAGCTTTATCATGCGTGCTTTACTCTTTTCCGCGCTGCTTGGCGCGTGCTTTACCCTCTCTTCCTGTTCCGTTCAGGCGACCACGAATGTCTCCCCGGTGACCCCGCAGTGGCAGGGGCAGGGCGTGATTCGGGCGATCGACGCGCAGGCGTTGGTTATCCAGCATGATCCTATCCCGGCCCTGAAGTGGCCTGCCATGACGATGCCGTTTGCCTTTTCAGCCGATGTCGATCTCAGCGCCGTGAAACCGGGCCAGCCGGTGACATTTACGCTGGAGCGGGCCGGTGACGGCTTCCGGATAATCTCGCTCACGCCGCTGCGCTAAGCGAGGCCCCCATGAAAACAATCACACTGAGCATCTGGCTCGGTGGGGCGATGCTCGGGCTTTTCAGTGTGGCCGGGCAGGCCGCTCCCTGGACGCTGGAGCAAACCCTGACCGAAGCCCAACGCTACTCGGCGGCGTTATCCGCCAGCCGTAACGAGGCCCGGGCGCTGGATGCGATGGCCGACTCCGCCACCCAGCTCCCTGACCCAAAACTGAACTTCGGGATTGAAAACGTCCCGGTGCAGGGCAGCAATGACCGGCGCTTTACCCGGGAAGGGATGACCATGCAGCGGGTCGGGATCATGCAGAGCTACGTCAGCCAGCAGAAGCGGGAGCGAAAGGCGCAAACCTTGCAGGCGCAGGCGCGGGGCGTGCTGGCGAAAGCCGACGCGGTGCGTGCTGCCCTGCAGCGGGATACCGCCCAGGCCTGGCTGGAGCTGGCTCTGGCGCAGCAGGGGCTGAAAACGGCGGATCGGCTGGTCGATGAGACGGCGCGGCAGCTGAATGTGCAGAAGGCCAGCGTCGGGGCCGGGAGTGCCAACCCGGACAGCGTGCTGGCCCTGCGCATGACTCTCAGCGCCATGCGCGATAAAGCGACCCTGGCCAGGCGCGACGTTCAGCTGGCGCAGAGCCGGTTGCTGCAACTCACCGGCCAGCAGGTCGAGGACGTGCAGGGGCCGCTACCGCGCTATCAGCGTCTGCCTGCCGACGTCGGCCAGCTCGAAGAGGCCATCGCCCGTCACCCGGAAGTGGAAGCCGCCCGGCGAGAAGCCGAGACCGCGAAAGCCCGCTCGGCGCAGTCGGCGGTGGCGGCGATCCCGGATGTCGATGTCGAGGTGTTCTACGCCCATCGTGCCGAAGGGTATGACGATATGGCCGGGGTGATGTTCACGGTCGATCTGCCCCTGTTCCAGTCGGGACGCCAGGACAAGGACTATGCCGCAGAGCTCTCCCGCTCTCTGCAGGCGGTGGATGAACTCACGCTGATCAAGCGGGAGCACATCGCCCAGGTGCAGTCGCTGGTGGCCCAGTATCAGGCCGCGCAAACCCTGTGGCAGCGCCAGCGCGACGAGGTGCTGCCGTTACAGCATCAGCGGCTGGCGGTGCTGAATGCGCAATATCGTTCGGGTCAGTCAGAGCTGCCCGCCCTGCTCGAGGCACGACGCAGCGTGCTGGACAGTGAACTGGCAGTCAATCAGGCCGAGCGCGAGATGGCGCGTACCTGGGCTGCGATCCAATGGTTAATCCCGCAGGAGTGGGCACAATGAAAATCACATTCCGGGTCGCCGTGCCTCTGGCCTTGCTGCTGGCAGCGGGCGGCTATTACGCCGGGCAGCGTTACGCCCCACACGAGGCGGCATCGGCCCCTGCCGAACGCAAGGTGCTCTACTGGTACGATCCGATGGTCCCGGGCCAGCGTTTTGATAAGCCGGGGCGGTCGCCGTTTATGGATATGGATCTCGTGCCACGCTATGCCGACGAGGAGGATGAGACGGCAGGCGTGGGGATCAGCACCGACCGACAACAAAATCTGGGCATGAAGACCGCCCGCGTAGAGCGTCGGGAGCTGGTCTCGCCCTTTACGGCCTTTGCAACGATTGCCGCTGATGAGCGCAGCGTCACGGTGGTTTCGGCACCCGCAGCGGGCGTGGTGACGAAGCTGTATGTCCGGGCGCCGCTCCAGCAGGTGAAAGCTGGTGAAGCGCTGGCCCAACTGTGGATCCCCCAGTGGACGCAGACGCAGCAGGAGTATCTGGCGGTGCGCGCGCTGGGCGATACGGCATTAACCGCCGCCGCCCGGGAGCGGCTGAAGCTGCAGTTTATGCCTGAGGAGGTGATCCGCGCGCTGGAACGCAGTGGGAAGCCACAGACCTCGCTAATCCTCCGGGCCGCTCATGCAGGCTATGTGGCGAAGCTGGACGTGCGCGAAGGGGCACAGGTGGCGGCGATGACCGCATTGTTTGAAATGGCGCGTCTCGATCCGGTCTGGCTGGTGGTGGATTATCCCCAGTCGCAGGCGCAGGCCCTGAGCATCGGCAGCGAAATGGTGGCAACCTCAGAGAGCTTCCCGGGGATGCGTTTTCACGGGCGGGTCAGCGAGCTGCTGCCCCAGATGGATACCGCCACCCGCACCCTGAAGGCGCGAATTCTGGTGGACAATCCGCAGCAGCAGCTGAAACCGGGCATGTTCCTGACCGTCTCCCGGGCGCAGTCGGTAGCGCAGTCACCGGTGCTGGCCGTACCGGAAGAGGCGGTGATCGACACCGGGGGGAGCAAACGCCTGCTGCTGGCCAGCGGCAACGGCTATTTCCAGCCGGTGAACGTGGAGACCGGGATCACCGCCCAGGGGTGGACCGAAATCCGATCCGGCGTGCAGGAGGGGGATGAGGTGGTCACCTCCGGGCAGTTCCTGATCGACTCCGAAGCCAGCCTGCGCAGCGCGCTGCCGGAGGTGACGAAATGATCGCGGCGGTAATTAAAGCGTCCCTGCGTAACCGGCTGCTGGTGATCCTGGCGGCCCTGATGATGGCGGGGTGGGGCATCTGGGCGGTGCAGCGTGCGCCGCTGGATGCCCTGCCGGATCTGTCGGACGTGCAGGTGATCGTTCGTGCCACTTTCCCGGGCAAGGCGCCGCAGGTGATTGAGGACCAGGTCACCTTGCCCCTGACGACCTCAATGCTCTCGGTTCCAGGCGCGAAAACGGTGCGCGGGTTCTCGATGTTTGGCGATGCCTATGTCTACGTGCTGTTCGAGGACGGGACCGATCTCTATTGGGCGCGATCCCGGGTGCTGGAGTATTTAAGCCAGGTTCAGTCGCAGCTGCCGGCCGGGGTCAATGTCGCCCTGGGCCCGGATGCCACCGGGGTGGGCTGGATCTATGAGTACGCGCTGGTCGATCGCAGCGGCAAACATAGCCTGGCCGATCTGCGCGCCATTCAGGACTGGACCCTGAAGTTTGAGCTCAAGAGCGTGGCGAATGTGTCAGAGGTTGCCAGCATCGGCGGCATGGTGCGTCAGTATCAGGTGGTTGCCGAACCGGCGAAAATGCGGGCCCTCAACATCACCCACGGGCAAATCGTGACGGCGCTACAGGCGGCCAACAAAGAGGGGGGCGGCGCGCTGCTGGAAAAAGGCGAAGCGGAGTACATGGTGCGCACCACCGGCTATCTGCACAGCCTGGAAGATTTTCGCAATGTGGTGATCGCCTCCCGTAACGGGGTGCCGATCCTGCTGGGCGACGTGGCAAGCATCGGCTATGGCCCGGAGATCCGCCGGGGCGTGGCGGAGCTGAATGGCGAAGGCGAAGTGGCCGGCGGCGTGGTGGTGATGCGCTACGGGCAGAACGCGCTGGAGACGCTGCATGCGGTAAAAGCGAAGCTGGCTGAGCTGCAAAAAACGCTGCCCACCGGGGTGGAGATTGTCCCGGTCTACGATCGCTCGACGCTGATTGAGAATGCCGTCGAAACCCTCACCTACAAGCTGCTGGAGGAGTTTGTGGTGGTGGTGCTGGTCTGCGCTCTGTTCCTGTTCCATTTCCGTTCGGCGCTGGTGGCGGTGGTCTCCCTGCCGCTGGGCATTCTGGGGGCGTTCGTGGTGATGCACTACCAGGGGATCAACGCCAACATCATGTCGCTCGGTGGGATTGCCATCGCCATCGGTGCCATGGTCGATGCCGCGATTGTGATGATCGAGAATATGCACAAAGTGCTGGAGCAGTGGCGGCACGATAACCCCGGGCAGGAGCCAACCTCTGCCGATTACTGGCGGCTGGCGGAGCGGGCGGCGATTGAGGTGGGCCCGGCGCTGTTCTGCAGCCTGCTGATCATCACCCTATCGTTTATCCCGGTCTTTTCGCTGGAAGCGCAGGAAGGGCGCATGTTCGCCCCGCTGGCGTTCACCAAAACCTGGGCAATGGCGGTGGCGGCGGGGCTCGGCATCACCCTGGTACCGGTGCTGATGGGCTATTTCATTCGCGGACGCATCCCGGATGAGAAGGCCAACCCGATCAACCGGGGGCTGATCCGCCTGTATGAGCCGCTGCTCGACCGGGTGCTGCGTTTTCCAAAAGTGACGCTGGCGCTGGCGGGGCTAATGCTGGTGGTCACGCTCTGGCCGTTAAGTCGGCTGGGGAGTGAGTTTATGCCGCCACTGAACGAGGGCGACCTGCTGTATATGCCGTCAACCCTGCCGGGGATCTCTGCCCGGGAGGCGGCCCGGGTGCTGCAACAGACGGACAGGCTGATCAAAAGCGTGCCGGAGGTGGCATCGGTGTTCGGCAAGGCCGGACGGGCGGAGACGGCAACCGATCCGGCGCCGTTAACCATGCTGGAAACGACCATCCACTTTAAGCCGCGTGACCAGTGGCGGCCGGGCATGACGCCGGAAAAACTGGTTGAGGAGCTGGATCGCACCGTCCAGCTGCCGGGGATTGCCAACGTCTGGGTACCGCCGATCCGCAACCGCCTCGATATGCTGGCGACAGGCATTAAAAGCCCGGTGGGGATCAAGGTCAACGGCAACAATCTGGCCGATATCGAACGCGTTGCCCGGCAGATTGAGCAGGTAGTGAGGCAGGTGCCGGGCGTCACCTCCGCGCTGGCGGAGCGGCTGGCGGGCGGGCGTTACGTCGATATTCGTATCGATCGCCAGAAAGCCGCGCGCTATGGCGTCTCGGTGGAGGAGCTGCAGGGGATGGTCGCCACGCTGGTGGGCGGGGATAAGGTAGGCGAGGTGATCCTCGGGCGCGAGCGCTACCCCATTAACCTGCGATATCCGCGCGACAGCCGGGATTCTGTCGATAAGCTGCGGACATTGCCGGTGGTGGCAGCCAACGGCAGCCAGATAGCGCTGGGCGAGCTGGCGGATATTCTGGTGACCGAGGGGCCGCCAATGCTGAAAAGTGAAAATGCCCGCCTCTCGAACTGGATCTATGTGGATCTGCGCGGGCGCGATCTGAAATCAGCCGTAGAGGAGATGCAGCAGCGGGTGACCCGGGAGGTTATTTTGCCGCAGGGGGTATCCCTCGCCTGGTCCGGTCAGTTTGAATATCTCGAGCGGGCCACTGCGAAGCTGAAAATAGTGCTTCCCGTCACCCTGATAATTATATTTGTTCTCCTCTGGCTGACCTTTAAGCGTATTTCAGATGTTCTTATCATTATGGGAACCTTACCTTTTTCACTTATTGGTGGAGTCTGGTTATTATGGTTGCTGGAATATAATTTATCGGTGGCCGGGGCGGTCGGATTTATTGCTCTCGCAGGCGTGTCGGCAGAGTTCGGCGTTATTATGGTGCTCTATCTTAATCAGGCGCTGGATAAATATCGTACGCGGGACGGCGATAGAGAAAATAGCGTGTTAATTAAAGCTATTCACGAAGGTGCTGTCCTGCGCGTACGCCCCAAAGTGATGACCGTGGCGACCATTATGGCTGGATTGCTGCCGGTAATGTGGGGCGGAGGAAGCGGTGCAGAGGTGATGCAGCGCATTGCTGCCCCGATGATCGGCGGTATGGTCAGCGCGCCACTGTTGTCCATGCTGGTTATTCCCGCGCTGTATAAGCTATTGCATCAGCGTTAATTTTTCTTAATTGCGCCTTAAATCTTTTAAGGCGCACTCTTTATTCCCAGGAGTATTCTTATGAAATTAAGCAAACAATTAAGATAAACGCCAATGCCGCCTTGATTCCATTCAACTATTCTAGGCCAGAACACCCGGCGAATAGTTAAGTGGTAACAGGATTGTGACAGTCATTAATAATTTCTTTCTTATTTTTACTTTTATTTTTGCTCAGTTAACATTTTCAACTGCGGCAACGGCTAAAGACGTGCCCCCTCTCAGAGCCTGGGTCAAAACGATTCATAACGATATGATTGAGACCTGGGAAGCGCCTCAGCATTACGATCTCTACGTGCCCGCCATTACCTGGCATGCCCGCTTCGCTTACGACAAAGAGAAGACCGATCGCTACAACGAGCGACCGTGGGGCGCGGGGTTTGGCCAGTCACGCTGGGATGAAAAAGGTAACTGGCATGGCCTTTACGCGATGGCGTTTAAAGACTCCTACAATAAATGGGAGCCGATTGCGGGCTACGGCTGGGAGAAAACCTGGCGCCCGCTGACCGATGATAACCTCCATCTGGGGCTGGGCTTTACCGCTGCCGTAACGGCGCGTGATAACTGGAATTACATCCCCGTTCCGTTGGTCCTGCCGCTGGCCTCAGTAGGGTACGGCCCGGCTACGTTCCAGATGACCTATATCCCGGGAACCTATAACAACGGCAACGTTTACTTTGCCTGGATGCGCTTTCAGTTTTAGCTGAAAAAACGTTACATGCTGGTGATTTAATAGCCACTTATTGAAGAGTAAAGGATAAAAATTGGGGGCCAAAAATTAACGCGACTTTTGTCACTTTTCTTCAAAAAGGCGCTGGACAAAACCGCTCACAATTGTTGTACTGATACCCGACACAGCATTTGTGTCCAATTTTCATGTAAAGGTAATTTTGATGTCTAAGATTAAAGGTAACGTTAAGTGGTTTAATGAATCCAAAGGATTCGGTTTCATTACTCCGGAAGATGGCAGCAAAGACGTGTTCGTACACTTCTCTGCAATCCAGAGCAATGGTTTCAAAACCCTGGCTGAAGGTCAGCGCGTTGAGTTTGAAATCACTAACGGTGCCAAAGGCCCTTCTGCTGCTAACGTCATCGCACTGTAATTCAGTCGAGACCAGCAAGAATTTCAAAACCCGCTCCCTGAGCGGGTTTTTTTCGTTCTGGCTCAGCTAAACAAGTACAGTCTCAAAAAGCTGGCCAGAATCGCCACGCTCAGCACTACCATCCCCGCATTTGTTATTTTCTCTTTCATTGCGTCACCCTCAGTGTATGTGGTGACAGGTTGCCTGAGAAAAATTAAGCCAACATTAAGGCCGCGAGTTTTAGTGAGCATTTACCGCAGAGATTAACCAAAATGCGAGCGCGGTCATCATTAGAGAACCCAGCAGATTGACCGCAATGTTCAGCAGCGCCCAGGCCGCGCGGCCATCCTGCAGCAGAAAGACCACCTCTGCCGAGAACGTTGAGAAGGTCGTTAGCCCGCCGCAGAAGCCGGTGGTGATTAACAGTTTCCATACCGGATCGATGTGGGTCATCCGGTTAAACCACGCCAGCCCCAGTCCAATGATAAAGGCGCCAATAAGGTTGGCCGTGAGCGTACCGAACGGGATCTGCTGATGCAGAGGGTTAAGCCGCATGCTCAACAGCCAGCGCGCCACACTTCCTGTGCCCCCGCCGATAAAAACGGCTAAAAGTAGTTGAAACACGAACAATACCTGCTATTTGATGTGTAAGAACTCAGAGTGTAACGCCGTTTAAGGCAGGGGGAAAATATGTACGTTGCGGTTGGACAATTTGCAGTAACGGCAAACTGGCAAAAAAATGCCGAAACCTGCGTGTCGCTGATGGACCAGGCGGCCGCGAAAGGTGCATCGCTGCTGGTGCTGCCCGAAGCGCTGCTGGCCCGCGATGATAATGATCCCGACCTGTCTGTGAAATCGGCCCAGCCGCTGGACGGCGGCTTTTTGAAGATGCTGCTGGCAGAGAGTGCCCGTAACGAATTGACCACAGTGCTGACCGTGCATGTCCCCTCTACCGCGGGCAGGGCGATTAACACCCTGGTCGCCCTGCGTGCCGGACAGATCGTGGCGCAGTATGCCAAGCTGCATCTTTACGATGCGTTCAGCATTCAGGAATCCAGGCTGGTGGACGCAGGAACGATCGTGCCGCCGCTGATCGAAATCGACGGCGTCCGTCTGGGGTTGATGACCTGCTACGATTTGCGCTTCCCGGAGATGGCGTTAAATCTGGCCCTGGCAGGGGCAGACGTTTTGATTCTGCCTGCGGCATGGGTCAGAGGGCCACTCAAGGAGCATCACTGGTCAACGCTGCTGGCGGCCCGGGCGCTGGACACGACCTGCTATGTGGTGGCGGCAGGGGAATGCGGCAACAAGAATATTGGGCAGAGTCGCATTATTGACCCTCTGGGCGTGACGATTGCGGCCGCGGCAGAGGGGCCGGCGCTGCTGTTAGCCGAGATGAGCCGGGAGCGCATTACGCTGGCGCGTCAGCAGCTGCCGGTCCTGCGCAACCGACGCTTCGCCCCTCCGCAATTAGCGTGACGTTTTTTAAACAACGCTTGATTCACCTTGTTACAGATTGCTATTGTGTGCGGGCGTCAAATGACCGTTAATAACGTCGGGTTTTTAGGGCGCGAAACGCAGCCTGTTTACGTCAAGAAGGTATCTATGGGTGAGATTAGTATTACCAAACTGCTGGTGGTAGCCGCACTGGTTGTCCTGCTGTTTGGTACCAAGAAATTACGTACGCTGGGCGGAGACCTGGGTGCTGCCATCAAAGGCTTTAAGAAGGCGATGAACGACGATGACGCCACGGCGAAGAAAACTGCCGATGCGGAAATCGCGGCCGAGAAACTCTCCCACAAAGAGTAACGGCCATGCCTTAATGGCTTGCGATAGAAAAAAACCGGCTCAGGCCGGTTTTTTTATGGGTGAACTGTAAGTTTTTGTAACGGGCTTACTTCACTTCTTCGCCTTTCGCCTGCATATCGGCGTGGTAGGACGAACGCACGAACGGGCCGCAGGCGGCATGGGTGAAGCCCATCGCCATTGCTTCTGCTTTCATTTCGTCAAACTCTTCAGGGCTGACGTAACGCTGCACCGGCAGGTGATGACGGCTTGGCTGCAGATACTGGCCCAGCGTCAGCATGGTGACGCCATGGCGACGCAGGTCGCGCATCACTTCAACGATCTCTTCGTTGGTTTCACCCAGACCGACCATCAGACCCGATTTGGTTGGGATCTCCGGATGCGCTTCTTTAAAACGCTCCAGCAGCTTCAGGGACCAGTTGTAATCGGCACCCGGACGAACCTGACGGTAGAGGCGCGGTACGTTTTCCAGGTTGTGGTTAAACACGTCTGGCGGGGTGGCGTTGAGGATCTCCAGCGCACGGTCCATACGACCGCGGAAGTCCGGTACCAGGGTTTCGATTTTGATGTTCGGGCTTTTTTCGCGGATAGCGGTGATGCAGTCGGCGAAGTGCTGGGCACCACCGTCGCGCAGATCGTCGCGGTCAACGGAGGTGATAACGACGTAACGCAGCGCCATGTCAGCAATCGTCTGACCCAGTTTCTGCGGCTCATTGGCGTCAGGGGCGACGGGACGGCCATGGGCAACGTCGCAGAACGGGCAGCGGCGGGTACAAATCGCGCCGAGGATCATGAAGGTCGCGGTGCCGTGGTTAAAACATTCAGCAAGGTTCGGGCAGGAGGCTTCTTCACAAACGGAGTGAAGGCCGTTTTTGCGCATCGCTGCTTTAATTCCCTGAATACGCGAAGAGTCCGCCGGAAGTTTGATCTTCATCCAGGCCGGTTTTCTTAACAGCGCTTCGCGCTCCGTAGCCACGTTTTTAACCGGGATTAGGGCCATTTTATCGGCATCACGGTATTTAACACCGCGTTCCATCACAATGGGTTTACTCATAGCGTGCGTCTTCCAGTTGCGAAAATCGAAGGAAAGCGTTTCAATTCAAGGGAATGTTGTATTTATCAACTATTTTTGAACGAACGACAGGCAGTATATCATTGATACGGGCGAGAAAGCAGCCTGCCCGGTCGCCAAATTGTAAAATAGTTGTTGTTTAGTGCCTTTTGTGTGGGCCAGCACAGCCTTGAGGCTAAGGACCCTCTTTCAGAAGGCCTTGCGGATGACGTCAATCAGGTTTTCCAGCACCGGATCGCGGAGGCTCAGCTTGTTGTAATACAGCGAGATTTCAACGCATTCGGCATTGAGCGGGGCGAAGGGGATATGCTCCAGCGGCCAGCAGTGGCGCACCAGGGTAAACAGGCGCTCGGGGATGATACCGATCAGATCGCTGCTGCCGATCAGGGCGGCAATCGTAAAAAGATTGTAACTGCTGAAGTTCACCAGACGTTCCGGGAAAATATCGTTAATACGTTGTCGCAGGCCATTCAGGTTTTGTCCTTCCAGCATCAGCAGCGTTTGCTCGTATTGCTGAAGATTTTCCACCGTGGCGGCCTGGCTCAGTGCCGGATGGTTTTTACGGCAGATGAGCAGCAGTTTGTCTGCAAAAAGGACGTTATGACTCAGGGCGCGGGCATTCAGGGAGTTGCTGTCAACGATAAGATCGGTCTGGAACTGGGCTAACTGCGTCTCGGCGTCATTAACCGAAATATTGCGCAGCAACAGCTGGGGCGCATGGGTCTTCACGGCCTGATAGATCTGCGGCAGTACCAGTGCGCCGACGGTCGGGGTAGTACCGATGGTGATGGTGCGCTGCTTATCGTAGCTGCCGGTAAGATCCAGCGCCCCGAGGATCGACTCCAGCCCCTGGCTGATGTATTCGTGCAGATGCGTGGCGTAGGCGGTAGGCGTCACGCCCTGGCCTTTGCGGATAAACAGCGGATCGGGAAAAATGGTGCGTAATTTTTGAATGGACTGGCTGATTGCTGAGGGAGTGAGATTCAGAATTTTCGCAGCATTGACGATCCCTTTGTGAACATACACCGCCTCAAAAATCGTCAATAAGTTGAGATCAATATTACGTAACGTACGAAAAATTTGTGGTTTTGCTTCACTGCCTGGATCGCTCAAGCGCTTACCTGGAGAATTATTATTATCCACGCTATCCCTCCCTAATTATTCACAATATAAATAATAGTTGAATTTAAATAATGTGCTTATTGTTGCGGCTAAACTGTTTTTGACAATTAACATTCTTAAGTATAATCATTGAGTTGTCTAATTTTTGCGCAGGTGTGTTCCACGCCTGTCGGTTAGCCAGGCCGGAGCAGAAAAGAGGTGAATGCTTATAGGCAGGCGCGTTGCGGGTATTTTGAAAATATAGAAACTACGGATCGTTGTAAAGCCTAAAAGCTTTGAATTAAGGATGGCTCATCAAATAATGAGCCAAATGGCGGAAGTGATTAAGCAGTAATATATTTATGGGGTGGATTGTTTAGCAGTGCTAAAAAAGCATTAAGCAAATGAGGACGCGCAATTTCCGGCGTAATGTTCTCTACCCACTGGCGCATTTGCGTCATTTCCATCCCAGCATAACCACAAGGATTGATGCGCCGGAAAGGCGAAAGATCCATATTGATATTTAATGCGAGACCGTGAAAAGAGCACCCTTTACGAATACGCAGACCGAGTGAACATATTTTCATTTCGCCCACATAGACGCCGGGCGCATCCGCGCGCGGGTGCGCATCGATATCAAATTCGGCCAGCGTATTGACCACCGTCTGTTCAAGCAGCGTCACCAGCTCGCGCACGCCGAGTTTTCTGCGCTTCAGGTTGAGCAGGACATACATCACCTGCTGACCCGGCCCGTGGTAGGTGATCTGCCCGCCACGATCGCTCTGGATAACCGGAATATCACCTGGCATCAGCAGATGCTCTGCTTTCCCGGCCTGACCCTGGGTAAAGACCGGAGGATGCTCTACCAGCCAGATCTCATCCGGCGTGTTCTCGTCGCGCGTGTCAGTAAAATCATGCATAGCCTGGGAGACAGGTTCATAGGGCTGCAGCCCAAGCTGGCGGACGAGAATAGTATCCTGATACAAAACGAGATCTCCGAACGAAGGAACAAACTGGAGCGGGGAGTATATCACAGAGGGGAAACAGGTTACCCGGCGATGCGGGTAACCGAAAGGCGTTACAGTACCATGCGAACGATATCGATATTACCGAGCTCTTCGTACAGGGTCTCGACTTGTTCAATATGCGTCGCCGTGATGGTGATAGACACGGAATGGTAGTTGCCTTTGCTGCTTGGTTTCACCGTCGGAGAGTAGTCCCCTGGCGCATGGCGCTGGACCACTTCAACCACCTGATCAACCAGCTCAGGCAACGCCTGCCCCATTACTTTGTAAGTAAATGGAGTAGGGAATTCAAGCAGTTCGTTAAGTTTGGTTTTCATGGGAGCTCCGGCAGTACGTCAAAAAAAGAATAACTCCCACGTCGGGTGGGAGTTATCAGGTTACATAGTATATGGGGATGGAAATCACACTTTCAAGTGTTCAATTCTTAACCAAACCAGTGATGGAACATCAGTTTAATGTAATCAATGATTTTGCCGAAGAAATTGCCTTCCGGGATTTCGTCCAGCACCACTAGTGGGCGCTGATCGATGGTTTTGCCATCAAGCTGGAAGTTGATGGTGCCCACGACCTGGTTTTTCTTCAGCGGAGCGTGCAGCTCGCTGGCGGTCAGGACATAGCTGGCCTTCAGATCTTTCATACGGCCGCGTGGAATTGTCAGGTAGAGATCTTTATCAACACCCAGGGAGGCGCGGTCGTTATCACCAAACCATACCGGCTCAGAGGCGAACTCTTTGCCCGCTTTCAGTGGGTTCACGGTTTCGAAGAAGCGGAAGCCCCAGGTGAGCAGTTTTTTGCTCTCGGTTTCACGCCCTTTGAAGGTACGACCACCCATCACCGCAGAGATCAGACGCATCTGGCCTTCGGTGGCAGAGGCGACCAGGTTGTAACCGGCTTTATCGGTATGCCCGGTTTTGATGCCGTCAACGTTCAGGCTGTTATCCCACAGCAGGCCGTTGCGGTTGGTCTGGCGGATACCGTTAAAGGTGAACTCTTTCTCTTTGTAGATCGTGTATTCGTTCGGCACGTCACGGATCAGCGCCTGGCCAATCAGGGCCATATCGCGCGCCGAGCTGTACTGACCCTCAGCATCCAGGCCGTGTACGGTCTGGAAGTGGCTGTTTTTCAGACCCAGCGCGGAAACGTAGCTGTTCATCAGACCCACAAAGGCGTCCTGGCTGCCCGCGGCAAAGTCGGCCATTGCCACACAGGCGTCGTTACCGGACTGCAGGTTGATACCACGGATCAGCTGGGAGACAGGCACCTGCATGCCGGGTTTCAGGAACATCAATGATGAGCCCTTGAACACCGGGTTGCCGGTGGCCCACGCATCGTTGCCGATGGTCACCAGGTCGGTTTCTTTGAATTTACCTGCTTTCATGGCCTGACCGATGACGTAGCTGGTCATCATTTTGGTCAGACTGGCCGGGTCGCGTCGTGAATCCGCGTTCTGCTCAGCCAACACTTTGCCGGAGTTGTAATCGATCAGGATGTAGGATTCCGCGTCGATCTGCGGAACGCCCGGGATCATGGTCTTGATATTCAGGTCATCGGCGTGAGCAACAGAGAGCGTGGCTGCACAAAGCGCCGTAGTGAGCGCCATGCGCTGCATAAAACGAGCGGAGAAAGTGGTCTTCATGGTTAGAAAAACGACATCCGTGATGGAATTAAAAAAGTGCCTTACTATAGCAAATGCTATACAGGCCGGCATCCGACTTTCGGCATGAGAGTGTGAATCAACATGACAAATACTGACAATTCGGATACCGCCGATTAATCATTTCGCTACAGCGATAAATGACTGTAACTGCGCTTCATTCTGCAGACGTTGCTGTAAAGCTGCCGCCTGAGATTTGCTGGCAAAGGGACCCAGCTGAATACGCCATACCGCGCCGTTTTGCTCAACGCGACCTGGTACGCCAAACTGCTGACCGAGGCGCTGCTGATACTGCTGGGCACGCGCCTGGTCGCTGACTGCGCCAACCTGAACGACATAGCCACCGGCCTGGGCAGGGGCGGAAACGGGCGCCGTCACCGGAGCCTGAGCCGGGGCAGAGACAGGTGCCGTCACCGGAGCCGTCTGGTTCACCGGCGCGGTGACAACCGGCTGAGGTGCAGGCGGTTCGCTGCCTTCCAGCACGCCGGAGGCGAGGGTGGTTGGAGCGCCAAGGAAACCGCTGCTGCTGACCGGCGCGCCCATGCTGTCTTCGCTTTTCAGCGTGTCATTACTGATGGCATGTACGTCACCCTGCGGTGCAGGTTCGGAAACGGACGACGCGCCACCCATACCGCTGCTCAGGTCGGGACGCGCGGGCAGGGCATAAGTCTGTTTAGCCACGGTGGTACAGGCCATACCCGGGCCGGAGAGCGAACCGTCCTGAGCGACAATAATTGGGTCGATACGCACTTTGGTGTTGTTAGAGGTATTCAGGCGGTCGGCCGCGGCGCGCGACAGCGAGATCGCGCGGTCATTGCCGTAAGGACCACGATCGTTGATACGCACTACGATCATCCGGCCATTCGCCAGGTTGGTGATACGCGCATAGCTTGGGATCGGCAGCGTCGGGTGCGCAGCAGTGAGCTGCATCGGATCGAAAGCTTCGCCGCTGGCGGTCAGGTTGCTTCCCGGCTCGGCGTCATAAATTGCTGCCAGGCCTGCCTGACTGAATCGGGAAAGGTCCTGAACGATTTTGTAGCTTTTACCGTCGCGTTCGTAATCCTGATTGGCGGTGGCACTCAGCGGTTCGAAACGCGGATCGGCTCCGCTGATCTCAACCACCGGACCATTACATACCGCTGGCTGCGGTGGTGCGACGGTCGCTTGCTGCTGACCATCGTCACTTGTACAGGCTGCCAGTAAACTCACTGCGATGCAGATCCCAGACCACTGCTTACGCATTGCGTGCCCCTTATACGCTTTTTGACAACATTTTTCTGTGTGTGTGGATCGACATCACGATCCCGAACCCGGCCATCAGAACGATCAGGGCCGAGCCTCCATAACTCACCAGCGGAAGCGGTACGCCTACCACCGGCAGAATACCGCTCACCATACCAATATTTACGAAAACATAAACGAATAAAATCAACATCAAGCCACCGGCCATTACCCGGCCAAAGGTGGTTTGCGCCCGGGCGGCAATCCACAATCCGCGCATGATTAACAGCAGGTACAGCGCCAGCAGGATCAGAATCCCGACCAGACCTAACTCTTCCGCCAGAACCGCAAAGATAAAGTCGGTGTGGCGTTCGGGCAGAAACTCAAGCTGCGACTGAGTACCGTGCAGCCAGCCCTTACCGCGCAGGCCGCCAGAGCCGATTGCAATCTTCGACTGTATAATATGATAGCCTGCCCCGAGCGGGTCGCTCTCCGGATCGAGCAACATCATCACGCGTTGGCGCTGATAATCGTGCATCAGGAAGAACCACAGAATCGGGATAAAGGCCGCCAGTAACACCGCCGCAATGCCGATAAGCCGCCAGCTGAGTCCGGAAAGGAACAGTACGAACAGACCGGAAAGCGCAATCAGAATCGAGGTACCGAGGTCCGGCTGCGCGGCTACCAGCAGCGTCGGCAGGAAGATCAGCACCAGCGCGATAGCGGTGTTTTTCAGCGACGGCGGGCAGACATCACGGTTAATAAAGCGGGCCACCATCAGCGGAACGGCGATTTTTGCAATCTCAGAGGGCTGAAAACGCACAATACCGAGATCGAGCCAGCGCTGTGCACCTTTCGAGATGGCGCCAAAGGCATCCACCGCCACCAGTAGAATGATACAGAAGATATAGAGATAGGGCGCCCAGCCTTCGTAGACGCGCGGCGGGATCTGCGCCATTACCACCATCACCACCAGACCCATGGTAATCTGGCCGATCTTACGCTCCGTCATGCCGAGATCCTGGCCGCTGGCACTCCAGATGACCATGGCACTGTAGACCAGCAGCGCCAGCAGGATCAGCAGCATGGCCGGGTCGATGTGGATCTTGTCCCACAGCGATTTTTTATTCGGATTATCCGTCACGATTATTGGTCCTCCGCGCCGGCGGCAGCCGGGCTTTCACTCGGCAGTTCAGTGTTGTTATCACCCAGCATGATGTGATCAAGGATCTGGCGCATGATAGTACCGACCGCCGGGCCGGCACCGCCGTTTTCCAGAATAATCGACACCGCCACCTGCGGGTTTTCGTATGGAGCAAACGCAATCATCAGCTTGTGGTCACGCAGACGTTCAGCGATTTTATGCGCGTTATAGGTTTCATTCGCTTTCAGACCAAAGACCTGCGCGGTACCGGATTTTGCCGCGATTTTATACGGCGCACCGGCAAAGTATTTGTGTGCTGTACCGTTGGCACGGTTGGCTACGCCATACATCCCGTCTTTGGCAATTTCCCAGTAACCGGAATGAATATCGCCCACCGGCGGCTCGTGCGGCTGTGACCAGGGGACTTTTTTGCCGTCTTCGACGGTGCTCATCAGCAGGTGCGGCACTTTCACCACCCCGTCGTTGATCAGGATCATCAGCGCTTTGCTCATCTGAATCGGTGTGGCGGTCCAGTAGCCCTGGCCGATCCCCACCGGAATGGTGTCGCCCTGATACCACGGCTTTTTAAAGCGTTTCAGCTTCCATTCACGGGTCGGCATATTGCCGGAGCGCTCTTCTGAGAGGTCGATACCGGTGTAGTGACCATAGCCAAATTTGCCCATCCATTCTGACAGACGGTCGATGCCCATGTCGTAGGCCACCTGGTAAAAGAAGGTATCCGCCGACTCCTCCAGTGATTTGGTGACGTTCAGATGGCCGTGGCCCCACTTCTTCCAGTCGCGGTAGCGTTTTTCCGAGCCCGGCAACTGCCACCAGCCCGGGTCGAAGAGACCGGTGTTGCGGGTGATCACCCCCGCGCTTAACGCAGATACCGCCACATAAGGTTTTACCGTGGACGCCGGGGGATAAACACCCTGAGTCGCGCGGTTGATCAGCGGCGTGTTCGGGTCATTAAGCAGGCCGGAATAATCTTTGCTGGAGATACCATCAACGAACAGATTCGGGTCATAGCTTGGCGTCGAGACCAGGGCCAGAATGCTGCCGCTGCGCGGGTCAGTCACAATGACCGCCGCACGACTGCCTGCCAGCAGGGTTTCGACGTACTGCTGGAGTTTGAGATCCAGGGTCAGATAGATGTCATGCCCGGCCTGAGGCGGCACCTCTTTCAGCTGGCGGATCACCCGGCCACGGTTGTTGACTTCAACCTCTTCGTAACCGGTCTGACCGTGGAGCATATCTTCGTAGTAGCGCTCAATCCCCAGCTTGCCGATATCGTGCGTTGCCGCGTAGTTGGCGAGCTTGCCGTCTTTATCCAGCCTGTCGACATCTTTATCGTTGATTTTCGAGACATAGCCGATGACGTGCGTCAGGGCAGAGCCGTACGGGTAGAAGCGGCGCTTGTAACCTTTGACTTCTACGCCCGGAAAGCGGTACTGGTTCACGGCGAAACGGGCTACCTGCACCTCGGTGAGGTTGGTTTTTACCGGAATCGACGTGAAGCGATGCGAGCGGGAGCGCTCTTTTTTGAAGGCGGCAATATCGTCATCATTCAGATCGACCACGCCGCGCAACGCGTCGAGCGTCTGCTGCACGTTATCGACCTTCTCCGGCATCATTTCAATCTGGTAGATCGTGCGGTTCAGCGCCAGTGGCGTACCGTTGCGATCGTAGATAATGCCGCGGCTTGGGGCGATGGGGACGAGTTTGATGCGGTTTTCGTTGGAGCGGGTCTGGTAATCGGTAAAACGGACAATTTGCAGATTATAGAGGTTGGCGATCAGCACGCCAGTCAGCAGCAAAATCCCCAAAAAGGCGACCACCGCCCGGCGCACGAACAGCGCGGACTCAGCCGTATAGTCGCGAAAAGAATTCTGTAGTTTCATCCGCTGCTTAATTTATCCAGGACGTCATCATTACTCACGGTGATAAGGATGGTTAGTCGTGATGCTCCACGCGCGATAGAGACTTTCAGCAACCAACACCCGAACCAGCGGGTGGGGCAGCGTCAGCGCGGAGAGAGACCAACTCTGTTCTGCTGCCGCTTTGCAGGCGGGAGATAATCCCTCGGGACCGCCAATTAACAGGCTGACGTCGCGACCGTCCTGCTTCCAGCGCTCCAGTTCATGCGCCAGCTGCGGTGTATCCCAGGGCTTGCCCGGAATATCGAGCGTGACGATGCGGTTTTTGCCTGCGGCAGCCAGCATCAGTTCACCCTCTTTGTCGAGAATGCGTTTGATATCTGCGTTTTTGCCGCGTTTGCCGGCGGGGATCTCCACCAGCTCAAACGGCATGTCTTTCGGAAAACGACGCAGATATTCAGTAAACCCTGTTTGTACCCAGTCGGGCATTTTTGTGCCGACGGCTACCAGTTGCAGCTTCACGCATTAACCCCAGAGTTTTTCCAGCTCATACAGGCGACGGCTCTCTTCCTGCATGACGTGGACAATCACATCGCCAAGGTCAACAACGACCCAGTCAGCGGTCGCTTCGCCTTCAACGCCCAGCGGCAGCATACCGGCAGCGCGGGATTCCTGCACAACATGGTCAGCGATGGAAGCAACGTGGCGAGTGGAGGTACCGGTGCAGATAATCATGCAATCGGTGATGCTTGATTTGCCCTGAACGTCGATGGCGATGATGTCCTGACCTTTCAGGTCATCAATTTTGTCGATAACAAAATCCTGGAGTGCTTTACCCTGCAAGTTTTCCCCCTGGGAAAGTGAGATTGAATAACTGTAAATTCGTAGCCAGACAGTATACCTGAACTGGCCGCAGTGTCGGGACTAATGTCACCGGACGGGCCTGCGAAGGCGGGTATCATCCCACCCTATGCCGGAGATTGCATCGCCATTTTTGTAAAACAGTTTTTGTAAAACAGTGCTGGCGGGAAGTCTGGCAGCGGAGGATATCAGCCTGGACGGGGGTGTCAATGCTGAGAGCGCGAATGGCGCGCTTTTTCTCCCGGCTTCCAGTCAGTTGCTGCTTTTCTGATACAGACCCTGCTGTTGAATGTAACGCATTACCGCCGCCGGTAACATCTCATCGCAGGGGAGTCCCTGCTGCAGACGCTGGCGGATCAGGGTGGCCGAAATATCAAACCACGGCGTTTCCGCCAGATAGATTTTACCGGCTGGCAGGGTATGCAAATCTTCAGCCTGATATGTCAGGTGCTGCTCCAGCCACTGCTGATGCTGCTCCTCTTTCATCGCCAGCGGATAACCCGGACGACGACAGACGATCAAATGGCTGTTATCGAGGATCGTCTGATACTGATACCAGCCTGGAAAGCTAAGCAGAGAGTCCTGGCCGATGATAAAGGCCAGCGGTCTCTCCGGCCCCTGTTCGCTGCGCCACTCCTGCAGGGTTTGCGCGGTATAGGACGGGGTGTCCCGACGCAGCTCACGCTCGTCGAGGTGAAACAGCGGCTTATCGGCAATCGCCAGCTCCAGCATCGTTTTGCGCTGTGCGGCGCTGGCTTCAGGCTGGGGACGGTGCGGCGGCACGTTGTTCGGCATAATAGTGACGCGCTGCAGACCAATCTGGTTCGCCAGAATTTCGACCGGTTTCAGATGCCCGTAGTGGATCGGGTCAAAGGTACCGCCAAACAGAGCCTGGAGAGAGTGCATCTCTTACCCTTCTATAAAGATATCGGCCAGTGCCTTGTGGCACAGCAGCAGCGAAAGGCTTTCCAGCTCGGACCAGATCGACTGGCCGTAATCCTGCTTCAGGGTCAGCTCGGTACGCGTCAGCAGCTGAACGGCCTGGCGCAGCTGTTCCGGGCTCAGGCGGTTCAGGGCCTCGGTGGTCATGCCGCGACGGTTCTGCCAGACCCGGTGTTTATCAAACAGCGCACGCAGGGGCGTATGTGCCGACTGACGTTTCAGGGTCAGGAGCAGCAACAGTTCACGCTGCAGGGTTCTGAGCAGGATCACCGGCTCACTGCCTTCGAGACGCAGCTGTTGCAGGATATGCAGGGCGCGCTTGCTCTTCGCCGAGAGCAGGGCATCGACCCAGTGGAAAGGGGTGAAATGGGCTGCGTCGTTGACGGCCTGCTCGACGCGCGGCAGGGTCAGTTTGCCATCCGGCCAGAGCAGCGACAGCCGCTCAAGCGCCTGGGCAAGGGCCAGCAGGTTGCCTTCGTAGCAGTAACAGAGCAGCTGATTCGCCGCGTCATCCAGCTGCAGATTGTTCTGCTTTGCCCGGGCCGCCACCCATTTGGGTAGGTGCGCCTGCTCCGGGGTCTGACAGGTCACCAGTACTGAATGGTTTGCCAGCGCCGTAAACCAGGCGGCATTCTCCTGGGCTTTGGTCAGCTTATTGCCGCGGACAATCAGCAGCAGATCGTTATGCAGCAGACTTACCAGCGTGGCCAGTTGTTCGTTGATGGCCGCATTAGGGCCGTTTTCCGGTAACTGAATAAGCAGGGTTTGCCGGGCGGCAAAGAGGCTCATCGCCTGACAGAGAGAGAAAATCTCCTGCCAGTCGGTGCTGTTATCCAGGGTGAAACTGTGGTGCTCTTCAAAGCCCTGGGTCGCCGCAAGCTGGCGTACGGCGTCCTGACTCTCCTGCAGCAACAGCGGATCGTTTCCGAGAAGCAGATACGCCGCGCGCAGCCCTTCATTGAGCTGCGCGCGGAGTTGTTCAGGGTACAACCTGAGCATTACTGACCCAGCGTCGTGGTGACGCGAGATGAGGATGCCGCTGGCTTAGCCACAGGCTGCGCTTTAAGGGCATTCTCTTTTTCAGCAGTATGGACGCTCGGCAGCTTACGGATCAGCTGCTCTGCTGCCTTGTCATACATTTCGTTAACGATAATGGTCTGCTCAGCATCTTTCGCCAGCGCAGTCTGTGGGTTATCGAAGAACGAACGGTAGACCTTGGTACTGATAGGGTAAATATCGCTACCCGGGATCAGCACCGCAGCGTGAACTTCCATCACCATCTGGTATTCCGCAGTACGACCATCCTGGAAGATGGACGCGGTATCCTGGCTCAGGCTAGAGCTTAATACGCGGAATGACGGAATATCCTGGCGCAGCGTTCCTTTTTCGATCAGGTCAACGCCGTTAAGGCGCAGCTGATTACGAATGGCACGGCTCAACGGACCATTTGGATCGCCCGAATCGAAAATCATGGTTTTCATCTGTTCCGGCACCTGTGTAGTGTTACGCAAGTGCCAGCCACAGCCGGCGGTGACTAACACCGCCAGCGATAACAGTAATGTTGCCAGTTGTCGCACGCTTCCTCCCGCGCTTAGCCAACGACCAGGTTCAGCAGTTTACCGGGCACGTAGATCACTTTACGTACGGTAACGCCATCAAGATACTTCGCCACCAGATGTTCCTGGCCGGCGCGTTCACGGACCTGCTCTTCGGTTGCATCAACCGGAACAGTGATTTTACCGCGCACTTTGCCGTTGACCTGCACGACGACCAGCGTGGTGTTTTCCACCATTGCGGATTCATCCGCCACCGGCCACGGTGCATTGTCGATATCGCCTTCGCCGTTCAGCTCCTGCCACAGAGTAAAGCTGGCGTGAGGGGTGAACGGGTTCAGCATACGGACAACCGCCAGCAATGCTTCACGCATCAAGGCACGATCCTGCTCGCCTTCCTGCGGGGCTTTCGCCAGCTTGTTCATCAATTCCATAATAGCCGCAATCGCGGTATTGAAGGTCTGACGGCGACCAATATCATCGGTTACTTTGGCAATAGTTTTATGAACATCACGACGCAGCGCCTGCTGATCTTCCGTCAGGGCTGCGGTATCCAGTGCCGGTGCTTCGCCCTGAGAGGTGTGCTCGTAAACCAGTTTCCAGACACGTTTCAGGAAGCGGTTAGCCCCTTCAACGCCGGACTCCTGCCACTCGAGGGTCATGTCTGCCGGAGAGGCGAACATCATGAACAGACGCACGGTGTCAGCGCCGTAACGCTCTACCATCACCTGTGGGTCAATGCCGTTGTTTTTGGACTTCGACATTTTGCTCATGCCGGTATACACCAGCTCGTGACCCGCGGCATCTTTCGCCTTGACGATGCGGCCTTTCTCGTCGCGCTCAACGATAGCATCAACCGGGGAGACCCAGTTACGCTCGCCGTTCACGCCGACGTAGTAGAAGGCATCCGCCAGTACCATGCCCTGACACAGCAGCTGTTTGGCTGGCTCATCAGAGTTCACCAGGCCCGCGTCGCGCATCAGCTTGTGGAAGAAGCGGAAGTAGAGCAGGTGCATGATGGCGTGTTCGATCCCGCCGATGTAGATATCGACCGGCAGCCAGTAGTTTGCTGCATCGGAATCCAGCATGCCTTCCTGATACTGCGGGCAGGTATAACGCGCGTAGTACCAGGAGGACTCCATAAAGGTGTCGAAGGTGTCAGTTTCACGCAGCGCAGGCATGCCGTTCACGGTGGTCTTCGCCCACTCAGGATCGGCTTTGATCGGGCTGGTGATGCCATCCATGACCACGTCTTCCGGCAGGATCACCGGGAGTTGATCTTCCGGGGTTGGCTGAACGGTACCGTCTTCCAGGGTCACCATCGGGATTGGTGCGCCCCAGTAACGCTGACGGGAAACACCCCAGTCGCGCAGACGGTAGTTAACTTTACGTTCGCCCACGCCCAGCGCCGTCAGTTTGTCGGCAATGGCGTTGAAGCCCTCTTCAAAGCTCAGGCCGCTGAATTCGCCGGAGTTGAACAGGGTGCCTTTTTCGGTCAGCGCCTGCTCGGACAGATCCGGCTCAGAGCCGTCTGCCGCGAGAATAACCGGCTTGATCGCCAGGCTGTATTTGGTGGCAAATTCGTAGTCACGCTGATCGTGACCCGGAACGGCCATCACGGCACCCGTACCGTACTCCATCAGCACGAAGTTGGCAGCCCAGACAGGGATCGCTTCGCCGGTCAGCGGATGTGTTGCGTAGAAACCGGTAGCAACGCCTTTCTTCTCCATGGTCGCCATATCGGCTTCGGCCACTTTGGTGTTGCGGCATTCGTCGATGAAGGCAGCCAGTTCCGGATTGTTCTCTGCCGCTTTCTGTGCCAGCGGGTGACCTGCAGCCACGGCCAGGTAGGTCGCACCCATGAAGGTGTCAGGACGGGTGGTGTAAACGGTCAGTTTCTGATCGTAGTTCTCAACGTCGAAGGTGATTTCCACCCCTTCAGAACGGCCGATCCAGTTGCGCTGCATGGTTTTAACGGTATCTGGCCAGTGGTCCAGATTGTCCAGATCGCTCAGCAGTTCGTCGGCGTAAGCGGTGATTTTGATAAACCACTGAGGGATCTCTTTACGCTCTACTTTGGTGTCGCAGCGCCAGCAGCAGCCGTCGATAACCTGTTCGTTGGCCAGAACGGTCTGATCGTTCGGGCACCAGTTAACGGCGGAGGTTTTCTTGTAGACCAGCCCTTTTTTATAGAGCTCGGTGAAGAACTTCTGCTCCCAGCGGTAGTATTCCGGGGTGCAGGTCGCCAGCTCGCGGCTCCAGTCATAGCCAAAGCCCAGCATCTTGAGCTGGTTTTTCATGTAGGCGATGTTGTCGTAGGTCCACGGAGCAGGCGCGGTATTGTTTTTTACCGCCGCACCTTCAGCAGGCAGACCAAACGCATCCCAGCCGATCGGCTGCAGGACGTTTTTACCCAGCATGCGCTGATAGCGAGCGATCACATCGCCGATGGTGTAGTTACGCACGTGGCCCATGTGTAGTCGGCCAGAAGGATAGGGAAGCATCGACAGGCAGTAATACTTCTCTTTGCTCTCGTCTTCGGTGACTTCAAAAGTGCGCTTCTCGTCCCAGTGTTGCTGGACTTTCGATTCTATCTCTTCCGGGCGGTATTGCTCTTGCATGGCAGCCAGTGGTCCTGTGTTCAATACAGCTACAAACGTAGCCAATGGATGTGGTAATTCAGATCCGCATAGCATAGCCCAAACGCCCGCGTCAAAACAGCCTTTACCTCAAAAGCGCCTTGCAGGAATTTACGCAGAGTGTGGATGACCTGACAAAGCGGGGCGCAAATAAGGTCTATCATTAGAGAGAGTTACTTACCCGGGAGGCAAATGATGAACAAGGTTGCTCAATTTTACCGTGAACTGGTCGCCACATTAACTGAACGTCTGCGTAATGGTGAGCGTGATATCGATGCGCTCGTCGAACAGGCGCGCCTGAGGGTGATGCAGACGGGTGAGTTAACACGTACCGAAGTGGAGGAGGTGACCCGCGCGGTGCGTCGGGATCTGGAGGAGTTCGCCCGCAGCTACGAAGAGAGCCAGGATGAGGTCGCTGACAGCGTCTTTATGCGGGTGATCAAAGAGAGTCTGTGGCAGGAGCTAGCGGATATCACCGATAAAACGCAGCTGGAGTGGCGTGAGGTGTTCCAGGATCTTAACCATCACGGCGTGTATCACAGTGGGGAGGTGGTTGGGCTCGGCAATCTGGTGTGTGAAAATTGTCACTTCCATCTGGCGGTCTATACCCCGGACCTGTTGCCGGTCTGTCCGAAGTGCGGTCACGACCAGTTCCAGCGTCGTCCGTTTGAGCCTTAAAAAGCGGGTTGGTTACACCCGCTGCGCTTACAGACCAGGATACGATGCCTGCATCGTATCCTGGGATTTTGCCACTTAGTTGGTCGTATTAACTTCAATCTTTTTGAAATTCTGCGTGCCGCCCATATTAGAAGCATATTTATGGGACGAGTTGAGCACCAGTTTATCGGCTGACAGTGTGCCTGCACCACAGGTCGACAGTTTAAGGAAACCGCAGCCGTAGCCGCCATTGACCACTTTGTTCGCCGTTAAGGTCATGTTATCGCCCGCAATGATGTGGCCGCGGTTGATAATATTGCCATTGCCGCTGGTGTTCAGATCCATATCATAAGCAGAGCGAATAAGGCCTTCGTTATTGATATCCAGCCAGGTCAGCAGATTAACTGTTGAGCCATCGATATGACCATAGTTATGGGTCACCATATTGTCGATGTTCACATTTGCCGCTGTGCCCCCCATATAGCCGGAATTGTTCAGCCAGTAGCTGTGCGTGGTCAGGCTCTTGCTGGCATTCATGTTGCTATTGGCAGCCTGTATCAGAGTGCCGTTGGTTCTGATGGTGACATCGCCCCCGGCGATTCTGCCGGCGTTAGTAATTTCACCGTTGGTGCTGGCGTTATTTTTCCATGCCTGGATCAGTAAGGTGTCGCTACCAGTAATATTCCCGGTGACTTTAAAGGTATCTCCGCCGAAGCTCATGGCTGTGTTCTTGCCATAGGTAGAGCCCCCGTTGTCGACATTACCGAGTGTCGTGATTGACAGCTGGTTGTCTGACTCAAGAGTGGATCCGTAGTGGGTTGTCAGATTGCCATGGGCAGTCACTGCCAGGGCGTTGGTCGCCTGAATGTGACCTTTGTTAGTGATATTACCCGCAGCAGAAACCATTAACTGATTGCCGCTGGTGATGGAGCCTTCGTTGTTCAGATCCTTCTGACTGCTGAGCGCCGCGATGTAAGCCGAGGAGAGAGTTCCGGTGTTTTTAAGCTCACCGGCAGAAACCATTTGCGTCAGATAACCGGTGTTGGTGATTTGATTTTCGTTCACCAGTGCGCCATAGCTGGTCATGGCCAGGGTGCTACTGGCGACAATGGCCCCTTTGTTACGCACCCCGAAGCCTAAGTTATTGCCCACCATAGTGATGTTGTTGGCTTTCACCCCGCCCAGCTTGCTGATGTCAATGCTGTACTCCGGAATCAGGGTCTGCAGCAGATTTGCTGATTTACCCGCTGAGGTAATGCGACCGGTGGTGTTATCAAACGTAAAATTACCGGCGCTGAGCGTCGCATTGGCGGCGGTTACTGTCCCGTTAAGCTGAATGGCATCCGCCAGAATTGCAGCGTAGCTGTTTGCCGCGTTCATTCCGTACTGATCGACGGTAATTTTACCGCCGGTCACGGTGTAGCTATTGATAGCGCCCGTGTCGCTCAGGTTTACTTTACCGGTGGTCAGAACCGCTTTGTTGGTGTTAATGAAGCTACAGCCTGAACAGGTGATACCGTTAGGGTTAGCAATCACCACGTCGGCCCTTTGTCCACCCACTTCAATAAAGCCCTGCAGGGAACTCGCTTTATTAGAGATCACTTCATTCAGGATCACCGAGGCGCTGCCGTTGGTCAGGTTGTTGTTTTTGGCCATATTGCCAAAGTTGCTGTGGGTGTAGTCGATACCGCTGTTGTTGAGAATCACGCCTTTATTATCAACGTTAAATTCACGATACATGTTATGGGAAACCCCGGCCGCGTTCGGTGCTTCAATATCAATGACTTTTGTGCCGGATTGATGGGTATAAGTCGTTGGGTCTGCATAAACCCAGGTCGAGGTCAGCGCGGCGGTAAGCGCCACATAAGAAACTTTAAATTTAAACATTGAATTTATTCCTTTAAATAATGAGGGGCGTAAAATATGAATAAGATAAAACAACTAACGTTTGTCCTTTAATACCTCCACTGCAATGAAAAACCCATGTTGAGTGCTTGAGTATGAAAGTTGTCAGGTTTGCTCAGGGGTGTGCCAATAAAAAAATCATACTGGGTCGCTAATTTTTCGCCGCGTAATCCTACCACCGCACCGGATAATAATTTTCCCTGGCCATATTGTTCGCTTCCCGTCAATCTGCCGATATCCAGGCCGGTATAAAATTGCTGGCTGGGCGAGGGAATATCCCAGCTGAAATCATTGCGCCAGTACCATCCCTGATTACCGGATAATGTTCGCTCACCATCAAAGCCCCGCACCGTCCAGCGATTGCCGATATTCATTTTATTATCGGACGATAATATATCCGGGCTGAGTTGCGCGCTTATTTGCGGCGCCCAGCTAAATTTGTTACCGGTGAGTGGGAATTTCATTAACGCCTGCAAATCGGCATGCAGCACCCGGGCGTGTTTGTCGTAAAGCCCTGCATTCTCTTCCGGCGTCGGTGTGGAACTTAGCCACGGCAAGCGGTTCTGCATCCCTAGCGAAGCCTCAATAATCTTGCTGTCAAAGTAATGCTGGTGGCGCAGGGTAAGATCCCAGCCAGGGTTTTGTTTGCGCATTACGCTGAGTTCGCTGCCGCCAAAGTAATAGCGGGAGGTGCTTTTAAATATCTTTGCGTCCAGCGTCGTTTTTTGCGTTCGGGTGTGGGAAAGCAGGCGTGACAGCGTTGCGCTATAGTAACGGTTTTTACTTTCATAGTCGGTGGTAGACCACTGGCCGCGAAACTGCTGCAGGTATGCGCTGCGGGCGGCATACAGGCTCATATTCCAGTAGCCAAAGGGAACGGAGTAGTAAATATTGCCGTTTTTATTGCCGTCGTCATGCTGGTTGAATTCAACATCGCCCCCGCCGGCCACGTACAGGATGTCGTTCAGCGAGGCCATATCGTAGAGATAAAGCGCGCCGCCGCCCTGATAGCGCCCGGTTGCGCGGCTGCCTGCGTCGTCGAGCCAGGCACCTACCTGCCAGGATTTATCGAGTTGGCGGGTCAGGCGAATATCTGTTTCCGCATAGTTTTGTCCCGGCAGCAGGTTCATATGGGCCGCTGAGCCCGGGATGCGCTGCAGGTTAGCCATCCCTTGCTCAAGATCGGGCAGGCGCAGAATATCACCCGCGGAGAAGGGTAAAGCATTCCAGAGGCTGGTTCGGGTCACTGGCTCATCTGTGGCAAACGCGATGTGACCAATTTTCCCGTAGGTTAACGTCAAATGTAATATCCCGCTCTCCAGCGACTGAGAGGGAATATCAATCAAAGACGTGATATAGCCTTTAACGATCAACTCATTCTGTAAACTGCGGGTCAGCAAACGGATGCCGTCAATACCCAGGCATTGCGACTTTGCCTGAATAATTAATTTCCCTAACAGCTTCTGCGTTAACGTTCTGTCCTCAGATTCAATATTAACTTCTTTTATATATTTACAGCTTCTCTCTTTCGGAAAAATTATTTTTTTCATCGGCAGAATAGACGCGCGTGGATTGATATTCCTGCTGTTGAGGAGTAAGCGCAGCTTCGCGAGCGCGATCCTGCTCTGACTGATTTACCGACGGGTGCGCATTGCTGGCGATAGCATTATGACAAAGCGCAATAAAAACAATAAAACCGGCAATAAAGCCGCAGTTATTTTTCAGCATGAAGCAATATCCATTTGTTTCATTAGATAAGTCGTAAGACTGCCTTGCGAACTATGAGGATCCTTCTCAGATCGTAAGCAACAACAGCTGCGGAACCTTATACCAACCCGATAATATTGAACAATAAAAAATATTTTTAGAAAAAGTTAACGATTAATAACCCTGACTTAAAAAAACTGAGGAAACATCGAAGAAGTGAATATGCTAGCCAAAAAAAGGAAGCGCTTCTATGGCGCGTTCCTCATTTATATGTGAAGTGCTATCTCATTTAGTGGATATTAACGTCTGCCGGTGCCTCTGTGGATAGACAGGGGCACCTGGCAGGAGGCGATTAACCGAAGTATGTCAGGCGATCGGCCAGTAAATCAACAAAGCCCTGACGATCGATATCGGTCATAACGGTTGTATTCGGCCTATTGCCGGTCAGGAAATAATAATCCACGACCGTCATTCCCTGGGTGTATTTCCCCTGGGTCTCGACGCCGACCCAGCGCTCTACCGTGCTGAAGAGCTCCGGCTTCAGCAGCCAGGCGATGGTGCAAGGGTCGTGCAGCGGTGCGCCCTGGAAACCCCATTTTTCCGTCTTGTGATACTCCATAAAGAAATCGAGCAGCTCCGCTACGGTGCGGGCCACGGGGTTATTGATCGTACGAAAACGCTCAATATCTTCCGCCATGATTTGCGCGTTGTGCGTTACATCTAGTCCGGCCATCACCACCGGAATACCGGACTGGAAGACGATTTCAGCCGCTTCAGGATCGACAAAGATGTTGAATTCAGCGGCAGGGGTCCAGTTACCCAGCCCCATGGCGCCGCCCATGATCACAATCCGGGCGATTTTCGTATGCAGCTCCGGATGGCTGTTCAGCAGCAGGGCGACGTTAGTTTGCGGACCGGTAGCCACCAGCGTCACCGGTTCGGTGCTTTCGCGCAGTACTTTTGCCATCAGCTCTACGGCCGTACAATTTTGCGGGGCAAAGCCTGGCTCGGGCAAGGCGGGCCCATCAAGTCCGCTTTCACCGTGCACGTTGTCCGCAATAATGAGCTCCCGCATTAACGGCTTAACGGCACCGCCGGCTACCGGGATATCGGTGCGCTTTAACAACGTGAGCATGCGCAGGACATTACGCAGCGTTTTGTCCGGGGTCTGGTTTCCGGCTGAGGAGGTAACGGCTTTGACATCAAGTTCTGGTGAGGCGAGGGCAAGGACGAGTGCTATCGCGTCGTCATGACCCGGATCGCAATCGAGGATAATGGGCAGTGCCATAGAATTCTCCATTTCTCAGTGTTGTTTTGTGGCAAGGCTAACGCTGAAGAGAGGAGCCGACGAGGCAAACAGATGAAAAGCGTGAAGCAGTGCGCAATCTGAGCGATTGCGCACCAGGGAGATTAATGCAGGATTTTGGCGAGGAAATCTTTGGCACGATCGGACTGAGGGTTGGCAAAGAACTCCTCTTTGGCGGAGTCCTCCACGATTTTCCCTTCATCCATAAAGATCACGCGGTTCGCCACTTTACGGGCAAAGCCCATTTCGTGGGTCACCACCATCATGGTCATCCCTTCTTGCGCCAGCTGTACCATAACGTCCAGTACTTCGTTGATCATTTCCGGGTCGAGGGCGGAGGTTGGCTCATCAAACAGCATTGCCACCGGATCCATACACAGCGCGCGGGCAATCGCCACACGCTGCTGCTGGCCGCCGGAGAGCTGCGCCGGGAACTTATCGGCATGCGCCGTCAGACCCACGCGCTCCAGCAGTTTCAATGCCTTTTCACGCGCCTTCGCTTTATCGCGTTTGAGCACTTTTACCTGCGCCAGGGTCAGGTTCTCAATGATCGACAGATGCGGGAACAGTTCGAAATGCTGAAACACCATCCCGACGTTAGAACGCAGCGTCGCCAGGTTGGTTTTCTTGTCATTCACTTTGGTGCCGTTGACGATAATCTCGCCCTGCTGCACCGGCTCAAGGCCGTTCACGGTTTTGATAAGGGTGGATTTGCCCGAGCCGGACGGCCCGCACACCACCACCACTTCGCCCTTTTTCACTTCCGTGGAGCAGTCGGTCAGCACCTGAAAGTGCCCATACCATTTAGAAACATTTTTCAGGGAAATCATTACACTGTCCTTTTCTTCAGCCAGCTGACCAACAGCGACGCGCTTAAACTAATTGCAAAATAGACCGCACCTGCGAACAGGATCATCTCAACCTGAGTACCATCGCGTTCACCGATGGTGGAGGCGGTGCGGAAGAAGTCTGCCAGGCTCAACACATAAACCAGCGAGGTATCCTGGAACAGCACGATGCCCTGGGTCAGCAGCAGCGGAACCATGGCGCGGAACGCCTGCGGCAGAATGATGAGCTTCATCGACTGCCAGTGGGTCATGCCTAACGCCAGGGCGGCGCTGGACTGCCCGCGGGAGATACTCTGGATCCCGGCGCGAATAATCTCTGAGTAGTACGCCGCCTCAAACATTGAGAAGGCCACCATCGCTGAGATCAGACGAATATCGGATTTCGGCGACAGGCCAAGCACGTTCTGCAGCAGGCCCGGTACGATCAGGTAGAACCACAGCAGCACCATCACCAGCGGGATGGAGCGAAACACGTTGACGTAGGCCGTGGCAAACCAGGCGACAGGCTTGAAGCTCGACAGGCGCATGACCGCCAGCAGAGTGCCCCAGACAATCCCGATAATCACCGCCGTCAGGGTGATCTTCAGGGTGATGATCAGGCCATCAATCAGGTAGGGCAGGGAAGGAACGATGGAACTCCAGTCAAACTCGTACATTATTTGCCCCCCAGGGTGCCCGGCAGGCGAACTTTACGTTCGACCAGGTTCATCACCAGCATAATCACTGCGTTAATCAGCACGTACGCCAGGGTAATGGCGGTAAAGGATTCCCACGCGTGCGCGGAGTAATCCAGCAATTTGCCCGCCTGCGCGGCCATATCCACCAGACCGATAGTGGAGGCGATGGCCGAGTTCTTCACCAGGTTCATCATCTCAGAGGTCATCGGCGGCACAATCACGCGATAGGCATTCGGCAGCAGAACGTAACGGTAGGCCTGCGGTAAGGTCAGACCCATCGCCAGCGCCGCGTTTTTCTGTCCACGGGGCAGAGACTGGATCGCCGCACGCACCTGCTCACATACGCGGGCAGCGGTGAACAGACCCAGGCAGAGCATGGAGGAGACAAAGAACTGAACGTTAGGATCCAGTTCAGATTTGAACCACATGCCGAGATCTTCCGGCAGCAGTTCCGGGATAACCAGATACCAGGTGAAGAACTGCACGATCAACGGAACGTTACGGAACAGTTCGACGTAGCAGGTTCCCAGCGAGGAGAGAAAACGGTTAGGCACGGTACGCAAAATACCGAACAGCGAGCCGACCAGGAAGGCGATGATCCAGGCGGTGATCGACAGGGCGACCGTAACCTGAAAACCGCTCCACAACCAGCCAAGATAGGTGGTGTTGCCGAACGGGGCTTGCTGCAGAAAAATGCCCCAGTTCCAGTCGATTGACATAATAAACTCCAGAAAAAAAAGGGTAGCAGCGCTACCCTCGAAGATTGGTGAGAAGCTTTAATATTCGCGCTGAGTGGGGAACGACCACTCAACGTTTAGTCTGTCCGCGCTTCCCGACAATCGAGAGGGCAGGAGGTCCCGCCCCTTAATGGTTCTAATTAGTTAAGTGCTTTGTCATTTGGTTCTTTAAACAGTGCCTTCATGTCGTCGGACAGCTCAAAGTTCATGTTCAGATTTTTTGGTGGGATTGGGTTTTTAAACCACTTATCGAACCATTTCTCTGCGTCGCCGGAGGTCTGAACCTGAGCGATGGTGTCATCAACCAGTTTCTTAAATTCCGCGTCGTCTTTACGCATCATGCAGCCATAGGCCTCTTTGGATTGCGCGGTGCCGACGATTTCCCAGTTGTCCGGTTTCTTCGCTTTCGCGCGCTCACCAGCCAGCAGGGCATCATCCATCATAAACGCGACGGCGCGACCGCTCTCCAGGGTACGGAAAGAGTCACCGTGGTCTTTAGCGCTGATGATGCGCATGTCCATTTTCTTCTCTTCGTTCAGCTTGTGCAGCAGCACTTCAGAGGTGGTACCGGAGGTGACGACCACCGCTTTGCCTTTCAGGTTGTCGAAGTCTTTGATCTCGCCGCCTTTTTTGGTAAGCAGGCGGGTACCGACCACGAAGATGGTATCGGAGAAGGCAGCCTGTTTCTGACGCTCAAGGTTGTTAGTGGTGGAGCCACACTCAAAATCAAAGGTGCCGTTTTGCAGCAGCGGAATACGGTTTTGTGACGTGATTGGGATCAGCTTCACTTCCAGATCCGGTTTGTTCAGCTTTTTCTTCACCGCGTCAACGATGGCGTTGGAGTAAGCCTGAGAGTAACCCACGACTTTTTGCGTGTTGTCGTAGTATGAGAACGGAACAGAGGATTCACGGTGGCCGACCACAATCACGCCGTTTTTAGCGATTTTTTCCAGGGTGCCGCCCGCCGCCGGCGCAGCGTCTTCGGCGTGCACGACGCCTGCAGACAATCCCATCACCAGCATTGCTGTGGCCAGTTTACGTAATTGCATATCCAACTCCTTTTTTATCAGCGACAGGGGCGCATTGATATTCGGTGTGATGTTGTTATAGCTCGCGCGATACGAGTGCAGTGTTATACGTGTTTGTTAACATTTAGTTTGGCTTAATGTAAAGATTTTGCTGCGTTATTGTTTATTTTTGCGAAGCGCGCCGCACCATTCAGAGGCATAAATCCCCCGTTGCACCGTTTCGGTGCTACCGGTGAACAATGCTGGTGCGACAAGGTTGTACGTTAAGCCAAATCGCGTTTGCGTGAATAAATAAAGCAATCGGCGTGCCAGAATTGACCCTCACCCCGACCCTCTCCCTGAAAGGGAGAGGGAGAAAGGCCAGGATGCGGCAAATATGCGAGGACTATTCCCTCTCCCCTGTGGGGAGAGGGTTAGGGTGAGGGGTGAGAATTATTTACGACGCTGACGAAGGCTCATCAGCACGGCACCAAAGCCGAACAGCACGGTCAGGATCCACAGCGGCCAGTTGCCGGTGCGAGCGTAAGGCGTTAACCCTGTCGTCGGCGTGACCTTTGCCGTCAGCACGTCGCGGGTAAACTGCGGGAGCATGGCCTGAATTTCGCCCTGCGGCCCAATCACGGCGGTAATGCCATTGTTGGTGCTGCGCAGCAGCGGGCGCGCCAGCTCCAGGGAGCGCATCCGCGCCATCTGGAAGTGCTGCCATGGGCCAATCGATTTACCGAACCAGGCATCGTTAGAGATGGTCAGCAGATAATCGGTATCCGGGCGGAAATTATCCCGCACCTGCTCACCGAGGATAATCTCGTAGCAAATGGCGGCGGTCAGCAAAAAGCCGTGCGCGCTCAGCTGAGGCTGAACATACGGACCCCGGCTAAACGAGGACATCGGCAGATCGAAGAATGGCGCCAGCGGACGCAGAATCGACTCCAGCGGCACAAACTCACCGAAAGGCACCAGGTGATTTTTGTTGTAGCGGTTGGTCGACTCATAGCTGTACGGATTGTCTTTCCCCAGCGTGATGATGGTGTTGTAGGTGTCGTAACGGTTCTGCTTGTTCAGACGCGCATCGACAATCCCGGTGATCAGGGTGGTGTCACGGGCGCGCAGCAGATCGTCCATCATGGCGAGGAAACGCTGCTGGTTAATCTCCAGATCCGGGATCGCCGACTCCGGCCAGATAATCAGCTGCGAGTTGCCCATCTCTTTCTGGGTAGCATCCAGATAAATTTTCAGGGTGTTGACCAGCTGACCTTCATCCCATTTCAGCGACTGGGGAATATTCCCCTGCACCATCGACACCTGGGTAGCGCGTTGCGGCTCGAGGGTAAACCACTGGATAAAACGCAGCGGGAAGGGCAGGGCAAAGAGGATCAGCGCCGCCGCCAGCGGACGCCAGTTGCGCTGTACCAGCGCCAGTACCAGCAGGCCGCTCACTACCATCAGCAGGAAGTTGATCGCCTCGACGCCCATCACCGGCGCCAGACCTTTCAGCGGGCCGTCGATCTGGCTGTAGCCAAACTGCAGCCAGGGAAAACCGGTCAGCACCCAGCCGCGCAGGAATTCGCTGCACTGCCAGACCACCGGGGCGGCAATCGCCACCCGCAGCCAACTGGTTTTCGGCCACAGGCGCGAGAGGACCCCGGCGAAGAGGCCGGTATACAGCGAAAGATAGGCTGCCAGCAGTACCACGAGGAAGACATTCACCGGACCCGGCATGCCGCCAAATTGCGCAATACTGACGTAAACCCAATTAATACCGGAGCCAAACAGGCCGAGCCCCCAGACGTAACCAATCGCCGCGGCCTGTATGGGCCGTCGGTTCAGCGTCAGCCCCTGCAGTCCCATCAGGGAGAGGAGCGCGGCGGGCCAGAAGTCATAAGGGGAAAAAGCCAGCGTTCCGCTGGCTCCGAGGATTAGCGCCAGCAGCAGACGTACGCGCTGGCGTTCAAACAGTGGGGCAAATGCCATTTAAATCAATCATCCAGTGTGGGTTGCGGAGCATCGTCCGGCATTCTTACATGAACCTGAATAATACGTCGACTGTCGGCCATTGCGACCTTGAACTGGTAACCGTCTATTTCCACGGTCTCACCGCGCGCCGGAAGGTGACCAAAGGCCTGCATCACCAGCCCGCCAATGGTATCCACCTCTTCATCGCTGAAGTGGGTCCCGAAGGTGTCATTGAAATCTTCGATCGGAGCCAGCGCACGCACGGTCCAGGTGTGGCGGCTCAGCTGACGGAAGTCGATATCCTCTTCTTCGTCATATTCGTCTTCGATCTCACCGACAATCAGTTCAAGAATATCTTCGATGGTGACCAGACCCGAAACACCGCCAAATTCATCGATAACAATCGCCATGTGGTAGCGCTGAGAGCGAAACTCTTTCAGCATGCGGTCAACCCGCTTGCTTTCCGGGACAACCACCGCCTGACGTAGCACTTTTTCCATGCTGAAGGCTTCGGAATCGCTGCGCATAAACGGCAGCAGATCTTTAGCCATCAAAATCCCTTCGATGTGATCTTTATCTTCGCTGATCACCGGGAAACGCGAGTGAGCAGACTCGATAATAACGTCGAGGCACTCATCTAAGGTCTGGTTGCGTTTCAGGGTAATCATCTGCGAGCGGGGGATCATGATATCGCGAACGCGCTGGTCGGCGATGTCCATTACCCCTTCGAGCATTTCGCGCGTATCTTCGTCGATAAGCTCGTTCTGCCCGGAATCACGGATCAGCTCCAGAAGATCGTCACGGTTTTTAGGTTCACCGTGGAACAGCTGGCTCAGAAGGAGGGAGAAAAATCCCTTTTTGCTGTTAGGTGTGTCGCTACTGTGTGAATTGTCGTCGCTCATGGCGTTTGTTAAGGGTTCTCATGTTGATGTAAAACTGCCGTCGCGGACCTTTGTCTGACACGACGGCACATTATGTCAGTCCGGCGCAAAACCGCCGAACAGACTACTCTTTCTCGGCAATGTACGGATCCTCATAGCCCAGAGCAAGCATTATCTCTGTCTCGAGGGACTCCATCTCTTCCGCTTCTTCATCTTCAATATGGTCGTAGCCCAGCAGATGCAGGCTCCCGTGCACTACCATATGCGCCCAGTGGGCTTCGAGCGGCTTTTGCTGCTCCTTTGCCTCCTGCTCAACCACCTGCCGGCAGATGATCAGATCACCCAGCAGCGGCAGTTCGATGCCCGGCGGCGCCTCAAACGGGAAAGAGAGCACGTTGGTCGGCTTATCTTTCCCGCGATAGGTCAGGTTCAGGTCGTGGCTTTCTGCTTCATCCACCAGGCGAATCGTTACCTCTGACTCTTCCTGAAACTGAGGGATGACGGCATTCAGCCACGCCTGGAACTGGCTCTCTTCCGGCAGGCCGGAATTGTCTTCACAGGCCAGCTGTAAATCGAGGATCACCTGACTCATTTCTGCTCTTGCTCCTGGGCTTCGCGTTTACGTTCCGCGGCCTGCTCTGCTTTACGTTTTTGATCTGCTGCTTCCCACGCTTCATACGCCGTGACGATGCGGGCCACCACCGGGTGACGCACCACGTCTTCGCTGTGGAAGAAGTTAAAGCTGATTTCGTCCACTTCGGACAGGACTTCAATGGCGTGACGCAGACCCGATTTGGTGCTGCGCGGCAGGTCGACCTGGGTGATATCGCCGGTGATCACCGCTTTGGAGTTAAAGCCAATACGGGTCAGGAACATCTTCATCTGTTCGATGGTGGTGTTCTGGCTCTCATCCAGAATGATAAACGCATCGTTCAACGTACGGCCACGCATATAGGCCAGCGGAGCCACTTCGATAACGTTACGTTCGATCAGTTTTTCAACCTTCTCAAAGCCGAGCATCTCAAACAGCGCATCGTACAGCGGGCGCAGGTATGGGTCGACTTTCTGGCTCAGGTCGCCAGGCAGGAAGCCCAGCTTCTCGCCCGCTTCAACGGCCGGACGGGTGAGCAGAATACGGCGGATCTCCTGGCGCTCCAGGGCATCCACGGCAGCGGCTACTGCGAGGTAGGTTTTACCGGTACCCGCCGGGCCGACGCCGAAGGTGATGTCATGATCAAGGATGTTGGCGATGTACTGCGCCTGGTTTGGCGTGCGTGGTTTAATGACGCCACGCTTGGTCTGAATGTGGATAGCTTTGCCGAACTCCGGCACGCTCTCTGCGCTCTGCTCCAGTACCCGCGACTCTTTGATCGCCAGATGGATCTGTTCCGGCTCAATATCCTGCGTTTCACCGCGCATCGGGGCGGTATCAACGTACAGGCTACGGAGGATATCCGCAGCGGCATTGACGCAAATGGCGCGTCCGGTGAGTTTGAACTGGTTATCGCGACGATTAATCTCGATACCCAGACGTCGCTCCAGATGTTTGATGTTGTCATCAAACGGCCCGCACAGGCTCAGCAGGCGAGCGTTGTCTGCTGGCTCAAGGGTAATTTCACGTGTATCTATATTCAAACCGTTCCTCTTAATGTCCTGGATGCCATAAGGCAGTGGGTCTGTCTTATGAAAGTATTCACGCCAGAGAATAAAGGCGCAAGCATTGCGAAGGATATGGGGGAGAGAAGAGGGGAAAACAAGGCCTGCCAGAAATGGCAGGCCACAGGCATTATGGCTGATAAACGCCGACGCCCAGATCGCTTTCTTTACGGGTACGGGCGATCACTGATTCGGGTGACTCGGCGATACGCAGACCCATTTCCTCTTCGGTGCGCACCAGTTTTCCGCGCAGGGAGTTGGTCAGCACTTCAAGGATCTCGATATCAACGAACTTACCGACCAGATCCGGCGTTCCTTCAAAGTTCACTACGCGGTTGTTCTCGGTACGGCCAGAGAGCTGCATGATGCTCTTACGTGAAGTGCCTTCGACCAGTACGCGCTGCACGGTGCCGAGCATCCGACGGCTCCAGGCGTTGGCCTGCTGGTTAATGCGATCCTGCAGAATATACAGACGCTGCTTTTTCACCTCATCCGGTACGTCATCAACCATATCGGCGGCAGGCGTTCCCGGACGTGCCGAGAAGATGAAGCTGTAGCTCACGTCGAAATTCACATCGCCAATCACCTTCATGGTGCGCTCGAAATCCTCGTCCGTTTCACCCGGGAAGCCGACGATAAAGTCTGAGCTAATCTGAATATCCGGGCGGGCGTCACGCAGCTTGCGGATAATCGCTTTATATTCCAGCGCGGTGTGGGTGCGGCCCATCAGGTTCAGCACGCGGTCAGAACCACACTGGATCGGCAGATGCAGGAAGCTCACCAGCTCCGGTGTATCGCGGTAGACATCGATGATGTCATCGGTGAATTCAATCGGGTGGCTGGTGGTGAAGCGAATACGGTCGATGCCGTCGATGGCGGCCACCAGACGCAGCAGGTCGGCAAAAGAGCCGGTGCTGCCGTCATAATTCTCGCCGCGCCAGGCGTTCACATTCTGCCCGAGCAGGTTCACTTCACGTACGCCCTGCGCCGCCAGCTGAGCAATTTCAAACAGGATGTCGTCGCAAGGACGGCTGACTTCCTCACCGCGGGTGTAAGGCACCACGCAGTAGGTACAGTATTTGTTGCAGCCTTCCATGATGGAGACGAAGGCGGTCGGGCCATCCGCGCGCGGTTCCGGCAGACGGTCGAATTTTTCGATTTCCGGGAAGCTGACGTCGATGATCGCCTTGCGCTGGCCGGTCCCGCGTACGGAGTTGATCATCTCCGGCAGGCGGTGCAGGGTCTGCGGACCAAAAATAATATCGACATAGTGCGCGCGCTGACGAATCAGCTTGCCTTCCTGGGAGGCGACACAGCCGCCGACGCCGATGATCACGTCCGGTCGTTTTTGCTTGATCAGCTTCCAGCGACCGAGCTGGTGAAAGACTTTCTCCTGCGCCTTCTCACGGATCGAGCAGGTGTTCAGCAGCAACACGTCTGCCTCTTCCGCCACGTCGGTGAGTTGATACCCATGGGTGGCATCCAGCAGATCGGCCATCTTTGATGAATCGTACTCGTTCATCTGACAGCCCCAGGTTTTTATATGGAGTTTTTTTGTCATCGACTTGCTCGTGCTCAGGATTGCAGGGCGCGTATTGTAATGCTTTGGTGCGGTTGTGACCAGTATGAAGGTTCCCGGACCCAAGGCGAAAAAATCCGGTAAACTTAAGGGATTCTCAAATAAGGACAAATGACCATGACTATCCAACAAACCGGGATCGCCATCGTCGGCGGCGGTATGGTCGGCGGGGCGCTGGCGCTGGGGCTGGCGCAACACGGGTTCGAGGTAACGGTTATCGAACAGGCGGCACCGCCTGCTTTTGACGCCTCTCAGCAACCGGATGTACGCATCTCTGCCATCAGCGCCGCCTCGGTCGATCTGCTTCGCGGGCTGGGCGTGTGGGATGCCATCCTGGCGATGCGCGCGCACCCTTATCGCCGCCTGGAGACCTGGGAGTGGGAAAATGCCCATGTGGTGTTTGACGCCGCGGAGCTCAAACTCCCCCTGCTGGGATATATGGTGGAAAATACGGTTCTGCAGCACGCGCTCTGGCAGGCGCTGGAGGCGCATCCCCAGGTCACGCTGCGCGTCCCCGCGTCGATCAAACATGTGCACCGCCATAACGAGCAGCACCTGATCGAACTGGATAGCGGTGAGCAGCTGGCGGTGAAACTGCTGGTGGGCGCCGACGGGGCCAATTCCCGGGTACGGGAGCTGGCCGGGATCGGCATTCACGCCTGGCATTACCAACAATCCTGCATGCTGATCACCGTTGCCTGTGAGAACGATCCGGGCGACAGCACCTGGCAGCATTTTACCCCGAATGGCCCGCACGCTTTTTTACCGCTGTTCGACAACTGGGCGTCACTGGTATGGTACGACACCCCGGCGCGCATTCGCCAGTTGCAGGGGCTGTCGATGGAGCAGTTGCAGCGCGAAATCGCCCACCATTTCCCGGCCCGTCTGGGTAAAATCACACCGGTCGCTGCCGGGGCCTTCCCGCTGACGCGCCGTCATGCGCTGCAGTATGCGCAGGAAGGGTTGGCGCTGGTGGGTGACGCGGCGCACACTATTCATCCGCTGGCCGGGCAGGGCGTTAATCTTGGTTATCGCGATGTCGACGCGTTGATAGATGTCCTCAACAATGCCCGCAACCACGGCGAAGCCTGGGCCAGCCATCAGGTGCTTAAGCGGTATCAGACCCGACGGATGGCGGACAACTTCATTATGCAGTCGGGGATGGATCTGTTTTACGCCGGGTTCAGCAACGATCTGGGGCCGCTACGCGTCCTGCGTAATGTGGGATTAATGGCGGCGCAGCGCGCCGGCGGGCTGAAACGTCAGGCGTTGAAGTACGCCTTAGGACTTTAAAACATTTCCAGGCCGGGTAAGGCGAAGCCGCCACCCGGCATTTACATTCTGGAAACGCAGAAAAGCAAAAAGCTCGCCGAAGCGAGCTTTTTTAGTGTGGCTGGGGTGCAGGGATTCGAACCCCGGAATGCTGGTATCAGAAACCAGTGCCTTACCGCTTGGCGACACCCCAATTGCGTTAAACAATAAACATCTAACGACTTTTAAATTGGCTGGGGTACGAGGATTCGAACCTCGGAATGCTGGTATCAGAAACCAGAGCCTTACCGCTTGGCGATACCCCAACAATTTTTTTTAGTTTACCGACAGAATCGATAAATTACTAATATGGTGGCTACGACGGGATTCGAACCTGTGACCCCATCATTATGAGTGATGTGCTCTAACCAACTGAGCTACGTAGCCAGTACTGCTTTCTTCGATGGCTGGGGTACCTGGATTCGAACCAGGGAATGCCGGTATCAAAAACCGGTGCCTTACCGCTTGGCGATACCCCAATAACCGCGGAGAACCGCAAAATCGAAGAAATATGGCTGGGGTACCTGGATTCGAACCAGGGAATGCCGGTATCAAAAACCGGTGCCTTACCGCTTGGCGATACCCCATCCGTGCAACGCTTTTATGGGAATGGTGCGGGAGGCGAGACTTGAACTCGCACACCTTGCGGCGCCAGAACCTAAATCTGGTGCGTCTACCAATTTCGCCACTCCCGCAAAAAAGATGGTGGCTACGACGGGATTCGAACCTGTGACCCCATCATTATGAGTGATGTGCTCTAACCAACTGAGCTACGTAGCCATCTTTTTTTCGCGTTACCTTATCGGCGTTGCGGGGCGCATTATGCGTATAGACCCTTGCAGCGTCAACACCTTTTTCAACGAAAATGTCTGGAATGTGACTGTTTGGTTAGGTTGCGAACAGCGTGGCCGAATATTCGGCAATTATTGGTTATTAATCGTTTTTGTCCAGCAAAACGCGAGGCAAAAAAAGAGGCCCCGCAGGGCCTCATGGAAACGCTTTTTGCTTATTTATAAGCAGACTGGTGCACACCCACGGCACGACCTGATGGATCGTTCATGGTTTTGAACGCTTCATCCCACTCAATGGCTTTTGCAGAAGAGCAGGCAACGGAAGGGCCGCCCGGAACACACTCTGCTGCGCTTGGCAGCGGGAACAGCTCTTCGAAGATCTCACGGTACAGATAGGCTTCTTTCGAACCCGGCGTGTTGTACGGGAAGCGGAAGCTGGCGGTTTCCAGTTGCTGATCGGAAACTTGCTTCGCGGCCACCTCTTTCAGGGTGTCGATCCAGCTATAACCTACGCCGTCAGAGAACTGCTCTTTCTGACGCCATGCCACGCTTGCCGGCAGGTAAGATTCAAAGCATTCACGCAGGACATGTTTTTCCATCTTGCCGTTGCCGCACATCTTATCCTGCGGGTTGATACGCATGGCCACGTCGAGGAATTTCTTATCCAGGAACGGTACGCGCGCTTCCACGCCCCAGGCAGACATCGCTTTGTTGGCACGGGCGCAGTCAAACATGTGCAACGCCTGCAGCTTACGTACCGTCTCTTCGTGTAGCTCTTTGGCGTTCGGCGCTTTGTGGAAGTAGAGATAGCCGCCAAATACTTCGTCAGAGCCTTCACCGGACAGCACCATCTTGATGCCCATCGCTTTGATTTTACGCGACATCAGGTACATCGGCGTGGAGGCGCGGATGGTCGTCACGTCATATGTTTCAATGTGATAGATTACGTCACGGATCGCATCTAGCCCTTCCTGCACCGTAAAGTGGATCTCATGGTGCACGGTGCCGAGGTGGTTGGCCACTTCCTGCGCGGCTTTCAGATCCGGAGATCCTTCCAGACCGACAGCGAAGGAGTGCAGCTGCGGCCACCAGGCTTCGGAACGCTCCTGATCTTCCACGCGACGCGCCGCATATTTTTTGGTGATCGCCGAGATAACAGACGAGTCCAGACCGCCGGAGAGCAGCACGCCATAAGGCACGTCTGACATCAGGTGGCTTTTTACCGCCTCTTCCAGGGCCTGAGTCAGCTCAGCTTTGTCGGTAACGTTGTCTTTAACGGCATCGTAATCGAACCAGTCGCGTTGATAGTAAGAGCGGATCTCGCCATCTTTGCTCCACAGGAAGCTGCCTGCCGGGAACTCTTTAATGGTGCGGCATACCGGCACCAGGGCTTTCATCTCTGAGGCCACGTAGAAGTTGCCGAATTCGTCGTGACCCATATACAGCGGGATGATCCCGATGTGGTCGCGGCCAATCAGATACGCATCTTTTTCGCTGTCGTAGAGAGCGAAGGCAAACATCCCCTGCAGTTCATCAAGGAATTCCGGGCCCTTTTCCTGGTACAGGGCGAGGATCACTTCACAGTCAGAACCGGTCTGGAAGGCATAGCGTTCGCCGTATTCTGCGCGCAGCGCCTGGTGGTTGTAGATCTCACCGTTGACCGCCAGGGCATGGGTTTTCTTCTCGTTATACAGCGGCTGGGCACCGGCGTTGACGTCCACAATCGACAGACGCTCATGGGCCAGAATCGCTTTATCGCTGGCGTATACACCGGACCAGTCCGGGCCGCGATGGCGCATCAGACGGGATAACTCCAGTGCTTTTTTACGCAGTTCGCCTGCGTCAGTTTTAATATCCAGTACGCCGAAAATTGAACACATAACCTTCTCCATTAACCCTGTTGCAGTGTGATGTTGCTTGCTTATGAAAATGCCGCAAAAGGGGAGGAGCGGCAAGCGTTTTGCCGGGTAAAAGAGAAAAAGTGCAACGGTCATTGCCGAATGTTGAAAAAAGCGTACAGACAGGACGCATTTATTGAGGATTATTCAATGAATGACGATTTTGTTTAGACGCGGCGCTGTTTTTGCCGCTACAAAATGAAAAAACCACGTCCGGGGACGTGGTTTCAGGCTACAGAATATCGATTTCCGCGACCGAGGGGTAAATCCAGCTCGGCCGGAACGGCATCGAATCAATATCATCGAGGGTCGATACTCCTGAGAGCACCAGGATAGTCTCCAGCCCCGCCTGGAAGCCAGCCAGAATATCGGTGCGCAGGTTGTCGCCCACGATCACCGTATCTTCGGAGTGGGTCTGCATTTTGTTGAGTGCCGCGCGAATGATCCACGGGCTGGGCTTACCGACATAAAACGGCACGCGTCCGGTCATCTTCTCGATACCGGCACAGAGCGCGCCACAGGCCGGATAAAAACCGCGGCCGTGGGTATCCGGGTTGGTGGCGATAAAGCGGGCGCCGCTGGCGACGAAGAACGCTGCCTTGTGCATCATCTCCCAGTTATAGGAGCGCGTTTCACCCACGATGACGAAATCGGGATTGACGTCGGTAATGGTGAAGCCTGCTTTATATAACTCATGGATCAGTGCACCTTCTCCCACTACATAAGCTTTTTTGCCTTCCTGACGCTTCAGAAAATCGGCGGTAGCCATTGCCGAGGTGTAGAAGACGCTGTCGGGCACATCGATACCGGCAGTCGCAAAACGGTTCGCCAGATCCTGCCCGGTCTGCGACGGGAAGTTGGTGAGCAGAACCAGCGGCATGCCTTGTTCCATGATGCGGTTAAGAAATTCGGCTGCGCCCGGCACGGCAGCGTTGTCGTGCATCAGCACGCCGTCGATATCACAAATAACATTCTTAATGGTCATGAACTTCCCGGCATCAAAAAAAGAAGGCGACACTATAAAACGCTGTCAGCTTTCCAGCAAACGCTGCAACAGGATACCGTTAAGCATGGCGCGTTTTACCAGCGCAAAGGCACCAATCGCCGACCGGTCATTTAACGCGGAGCGAACCACGGGCAGATTCTGACGAAACGCCTTCAGCGCCTGGGTATTGATGCACCCCTCGATGGCGGGCAGCAGCACTTTTTCGGCTTCGGTAATTTCGCCCGCGATCACCACTTTTTGTGGGTTAAACAGGTTGATGGCGATGGCGATAGTTTTGCCTAGGTGGCGGCCAACCTGTTCGATCACTTCGCTGGCCAGCGCGTCGCCCTTGTTGGCGGCTTTACAGATGGCATTGATTTTACAGTCGTCCAGGGTAACGCGGCTCTGGTATCCCTGCTCCAGCAGATGACGCACACGCTGCTCGATGGCGGCGTTGGCGGCCACCGTTTCCAGACAGCCAAAGTTGCCGCAGTGACAGCGCTCGCCCAGCGGATCGACCTGAATGTGGCCTATCTCGCCGACGTTGCCGTTCCGGCCAATAAAAATGCGTCCGTTGGAGATGATCCCGGCCCCTGTACCGCGGTGAACGCGCACCAGGATAGAGTCTTCACAATCCTGGCTCGCACCAAAGTAGTGCTCAGCCAGCGCCAGGCTACGGATATCGTGACCCACAAAACAGGTTACGGCGAAGCGTTTTTCGAGAGCGTCGATCAGCCCCCAGTTTTCGACCTGAATATGCGGCATATAGCGGATCACACCGCTTTCGGGGTCCACAAGTCCGGGCAGGATCACCGAGATGGCGATCAGCTCGCGAATTTTGCGCTGGCAGGAGTCGATAAACAGCTCGATGGCGTTGAGCAGGGCATGCTCAAGCGTCTCCTGGGTGCGTTCCGGCAGGGCATAGTGCTCTTCAGCAACCGCTTTGCTGCTCAGATCGTACAGCGTCAGGGTGGCATCATGACGGCCAAGGCGCACGCCGATGGCGTGAAAATTGCGGGTTTCGGTGACAATCGAGATAGCGCGACGGCCCCCGGTGGAGGCCTGCTGATCCACTTCTTTGATCAGCCCGCGCTCAATGAGCTGGCGGGTAATTTTCGTCACGCTGGCGGGGGCAAGCTGGCTCTGTTCTGCAATCTGGATCCGCGAGATGGGTCCATGCTGGTCGATCAGTCGATATACCGCCGCACTGTTCAGCTGCTTTACCAGATCAACGTTACCAATTTGAGCTTGTCCGCCAGGTGTCATACGTTTACTTACTCTGTGACGACCTCGTTACCATTAACGATGGTCTTGATGATTTTATAATCGTGTGTGAATGCGGTGAGGTTAGCCACCATGCCCGGGGCAATGCTGCCCAGCTGCTTGTCCACGCCAATCGCGCGTGCTGGGTACAGGGTTGCCATACGCAGCACTTCATCCAGGGCAATGCTGCAATGTTCCACCAGATTGCGCACGCCTTCGATCATGGTCAGAGCCGAACCACTTAAGGTTCCGTTCTCATCCACACACAGTCCATTCCGGTAGTATATTGTTTTACCAGCAAAAATGAACTGTTCAATATTTGCCCCTGCTGGTGCTGTGGCATCGGTAACCAGACACAACTTGTCGCCTTTCAGGCGTTTGGCGTTACGCACGTTGGCATAGTCGACGTGTAACCCGTCGGCAATGATGCCGCAGTAGACGTCCGGCTCATCGAAAATCGCCCCGGCCAGACCCGGTTCGCGCCCGGTGATGTACGGCATGGCGTTATAAAGATGGGTGGCGAAAGTGATACCGGCACGGAAGCCGACTTTGGCCTCTTTCAGCGTGGCGTTGGAGTGTCCGGCAGAGACAACAATGCCTGCGCCCGCCAGCTTGCGAATGACGTCCTGGTCAACCATCTCTGGCGCCAGGGTCACTTTGGTGATCACATCCGCATTGGCGCACATGAAATCGACCAGCTCGTCGTCAGGTTTACGCACAAAGCTCGGGTTATGGGTGCCTTTCTTGACGATATTCAGCCACGGACCTTCAAGGTGCAGGCCCAGCGCCTGGTGCGGATATTTCGCCAGGTATTCACGCATCACGCGAATGCCCTGTTTCATCAGATCGTCGCTGGTGGTGATCAGCGTCGGCAGGTAGCTGGTGCAGCCCGATCTTTCGTTAGCGCGCTGCATAATCTCCAGCGTCTCAACCGTAACGGCTTCCGCTGTATCATTGAACTGCACGCCGCCACAGCCGTTAAGCTGTACGTCGATAAAACCGGGGGAGATGACTGCCCCATTGAGCGAGCGTTGTTCTATTTCCGCCGGCAGCTCGGCCAGTGGGCAGACACGTTCAATCAGGCCATTTGCGATCACAATCGCATGGTCATCCAGAATTTCATGGCCGGTATAAATCCGACCGTGGGTTAAAGCATACATAACGACCCCCGGTATAAAAATAGCATCCCGCCCCTGAGAACAGGGGCGGCGTAACATTACAGACCTTTGATGTTTTCTGCTTCTAATTCGTTGAAGTATTTCAGCGTCTTCACTTTCAGTTCCATGGTGGACGGCTCATCGCACACCACCACCGCTTTCGGATGCAGTTGCAGGCAGCTGATGGTCCACATATGGTTGACGTTGCCTTCAACCGCGGCCTGCAGCGCCTGCGCTTTCACGCCGCCCAGCACCAGAATCATCACTTCTTCCGCATCCAGCAGGGTACCCACGCCAACGGTCAGGGCGTATTTTGGCACCTGGTTCACGTCGCCATCAAAGAAACGGGAGTTTGCCACACGGGTGTCATGGGTCAGGGTTTTGATACGGGTACGGGACGCCAGAGAAGAGGCCGGTTCGTTAAACGCGATATGACCGTCGTTGCCTACGCCACCCATGAACAGATGAATTTTGCCGTACGCGCGGATTTTTTCTTCATAATGACGGCATTCAGCGTCAATATCCGGCGCATTGCCATCCAGCAGGTTAATATTTCCCGGCTGAATATCAATGTGATCAAAGAAGTTACGGTGCATGAAGCTATGGTAGCTTTCCGGATGATCTTTTGGCAGACCAACGTACTCATCCATGTTGAAGGTGACAACGTGCTCGAAACTTACCTGGCCCGATTTATGCATCTCAACCAATGCTTTATAGGCGGTAAGAGGTGTGCCACCGGTCGGCAGGCCGAGTACAAAAGGACGATCGGCAGTCGGTTTGAACGCATTGATACGGTTTACGATATGGCGGGCAGCCCATTTACCGACTTGTTCTGCAGTTGCCAGGGGGATCAGTCTCATTATTCACCTCTGAAGTTTTCATAAAAGTTGGCGGATTGCTTGTCCGGGCATGATTAAGACTAACCTGGTTCACACCGAGAGGGGGCAATTCGTCTTGATTTTTCGTATCATAAAATAAGTTTTGGCAGTTTGCCAGTAGAGGGGAGGGTGATAAACAATATTTGGTGACAAAACTCACAAAAAGTACGCTTTTAATTTGCGATACGAATTAATTTTCCACACACTCAATCAGCCAGTGAATCATCAACTGTATGTATAAGTTAGTGACACAATAAAAACACAGCTGAGAACACACCGTTAACGGGGTCTCATAGGGGGAATAAATTGAGCATTTTAGGTTATTTACAAAAGGTTGGTCGCGCCTTAATGGTGCCGGTCGCCACGCTGCCTGCAGCAGCAATATTGATGGGTGTCGGTTACTGGATTGACCCGGTAAGTTGGGGTGGTGATAACGCCCTGGCTGCTTTGTTAATCAAATCGGGCGCCGCCATTATCGATAACATGTCCGTACTGTTCGCCATCGGTGTGGCTTATGGTATGTCCAAAGATAAAGACGGTGCTGCGGCACTGACCGGCTTTGTGGGCTTCCTTGTGTTGACCACGCTCTGCTCCCCGGCTGCGGTATCGATGATTCAGAAGATCCCTGCGGACCAGGTTCCTGCAGCGTTCGGTAAGATCAACAACCAGTTCGTGGGTATCCTGGTGGGTATCATCTCCGCTGAACTGTACAACCGCTTCAGTAGCGTTGAGTTGCCAAAAGCACTCTCCTTCTTCAGCGGTCGTCGTCTGGTGCCGATCCTGACCTCCTTCGTGATGATCGCTGTGGCCTTCATTCTGATGTACATCTGGCCGATGATCTTCGACGGTCTGGTGAACTTCGGTGAGCACATCCAGAAGCTGGGTTCCGTCGGTGCGGGCGTGTATGCGTTCTTCAACCGTCTGCTGATCCCGGTCGGTCTGCACCACGCGCTGAACTCCGTATTCTGGTTTGACGTTGCAGGTATCAACGATATCCCTAACTTCCTTGGCGGTGCACAGTCGATTGCCGCTGGTAAAGCAGAAATCGGTATTACAGGTCGTTACCAGGCGGGCTTCTTCCCAATTATGATGTTCGGTCTGCCGGGTGCGGCGCTGGCTATCTACCACTGCGCGCGTCCTGAGAATAAAGCGAAGGTACTGGGTATTATGATGGCGGGCGCATTCGCGGCCTTCTTCACCGGTATCACCGAGCCGCTGGAATTCTCCTTCATGTTCGTGGCGCCAGTACTGTACTTCATCCACGCAGTGCTCACCGGTATTTCTGTGTTTATCGCGGCAAGTATGCATTGGATTTCAGGCTTTGGTTTCAGCGCAGGTCTGGTGGATATGATGCTTTGGGTACGTAACCCACTGGCAACACACTGGTACATGCTGATCCCACAAGGTCTGGTGTTCTTCGCTATCTACTATGTGGTGTTCCGCTTCACCATCACCAAATTCAACCTGATGACCCCGGGTCGTGAGCTGGCGGTTGCCGGTAGCGAAGCGGATGGTCAGGATGTGAACGTGAGCGGCACCGCGACGGAAGACGTTTCCGGTCTGGCGCGTCAGTACATCGCGGCAGTCGGCGGTTCCGACAACCTGACCGGTATTGATGCCTGCATCACCCGTCTGCGTCTGAACGTGAAAGACTCTTCTCTGGTTAACGAAGCGATGGCGAAACGCCTGGGTGCTTCTGGCGTTATCCGCCTGAACAAAACCAGCGTGCAGATCATCGTCGGCTTCGTGGCTGAGAAAATCGCTAACGCAATGAAAACCACCGGCCCGGTTGCCGCTGCTGAAGCGACCTCTGCCCCAGTCGCAGCACCTGCCGCCGTTAAGCCACAGGCTGTTGCCAATACCACCACCATCGCTGCGCTGGTTTCGCCAGTGACCGGAGACGTGGTTGCCCTGGAGCAGGTGCCTGATGAAGCCTTCGCCAGCAAAGCAGTAGGCGATGGTGTAGCGGTAAAACCAACGGATAAAACCGTGGTCTCCCCGGCAGCCGGTACTATCGTCAAAATCTTTAACACCAACCATGCGTTCTGCCTGGAAACGGAGAAAGGCGCGGAGATCGTGGTCCACATGGGTATTGATACCGTGGCACTGGGTGGTCAGGGCTTCAAGCGCCTGGTTGAAGAGGGTGCCGAAGTGGTTGCCGGCCAGCCAGTGCTGGAAATGGATCTCGACTTCCTGAACGCCAATGCCCGCTCCATGATCAGCCCGGTTGTCTGCAGCAACATCGATGACTTCAGCGGCCTGGTCATCAAGGCGCAGGGTCAGGTTGTTGCCGGTCAGACACCACTGTATGAAATTAAAGGCAAGTAAGTGCTCCTGAGTTAGCGTTAATGCCTGAGCGGCGGGGATATCCCCGCCGCTTTTTTTTGCAGCAATCGCCCCGATTATTCTCTCCACAGACCTTTTTCACGTAACTAAAGGTTGTCACTACGCCCGGCTTATAAGATCATATGCCGTTATACGTCGTTTACGCTTTGAGGAATCCACGATGAGTGAGGCTGAAGCCCGCCCAAGCAACTTTATTCGTCAGATCATCGATGAAGATCTGGCCACTGGTAAGCACACCACTGTTCATACCCGTTTTCCGCCGGAGCCAAATGGCTACCTGCACATTGGTCATGCGAAATCGATCTGCCTGAACTTCGGCATTGCGCAGGACTATCAGGGTCAATGCAACCTGCGTTTCGATGACACCAACCCGGTTAAAGAAGACATCGAATACGTAGAGTCCATTAAGAACGACGTGCAATGGTTGGGCTTCAACTGGTCTGGCGACATCTGCTACTCCTCTGACTATTTTGACCAGCTATACGCCTACGCCGTTGAGCTGATCAACAAAGGCCTGGCCTACGTTGACGAGCTTTCCGCTGACGAAATCCGCGAATACCGCGGCTCGTTGACCGCGCCGGGTAAAAACAGCCCGTACCGCGATCGCAGCGTGGAAGAGAACCTGGCCCTGTTTGAAAAAATGCGTGCCGGTGGCTTCGAAGAGGGTAAAGCCTGTCTGCGCGCTAAAATCGATATGGCTTCGCCGTTTATCGTGATGCGTGACCCGGTGCTGTACCGCATTAAGTTTGCCGATCACCACCAGACCGGCAGCAAGTGGTGCATCTACCCGATGTACGACTTCACCCACTGCATCAGCGATGCGCTGGAAGGCATTACCCACTCGCTCTGTACCCTGGAGTTCCAGGACAACCGTCGCCTGTACGACTGGGTGCTGGATAACATCTCTATTCCGGTGCATCCGCGTCAGTACGAGTTCTCTCGTCTGAATCTGGAATACACCGTGATGTCCAAGCGTAAGCTGAACCTGCTGGTCACTGACAAGCACGTTGAAGGCTGGGATGACCCGCGTATGCCGACCATCTCTGGTCTGCGTCGTCGTGGCTATACCGCGGCATCCATCCGTGAGTTCTGCAAACGCATCGGCGTGACCAAGCAGGACAACACCATCGAGATGGCGTCGCTGGAATCCTGTATTCGCGAAGATCTGAACGACAATGCACCACGCGCCATGGCGGTTATCGATCCGGTAAAACTGGTTATCGAAAACTACCCGCAGGGCGAAAGCGAGCTGGTGACCATGCCGAACCATCCGAGCAAGCCGGAGATGGGCAGCCGTGACGTGCCGTTCAGCGGCGAGATCTGGATCGATCGTGCTGACTTCCGTGAAGAAGCCAACAAGCAGTACAAGCGTCTGGTGATGGGTAAAGAAGTGCGTCTGCGTAATGCCTACGTGATCAAAGCCGAGCGTGTCGAAAAAGACGCAGAAGGCACTATCACCACTATCTTCTGCACCTACGATGCTGAGACCCTGAGCAAGGATCCAGCCGACGGTCGCAAGGTGAAAGGTGTTATCCACTGGGTGAGCGCGGCTCATGCGCTGCCGGTTGAAATCCGCCTGTACGATCGTCTGTTCAGCGTGCCAAACCCGGGTGCCGCCGAGGACTTCCTGCAGGTGATTAACCAGGATTCACTGGTGATCAAGCAGGGCTTTGCCGAGCCATCCCTGAAAGCTGCCGTTGCCGGTCATGCGTATCAGTTCGAGCGCGAAGGCTACTTCTGCCTCGACAGCCGCTATGCCACCGCCGACAAACTGGTATTTAACCGCACCGTCGGTCTGCGTGATACCTGGGCGAAAGCGGGCGAATAATTCCCTTTTTCCTGTAAAAAACGCCGCGCACTGCGGCGTTTTTTTTGGCCTGCCATAAGCCGTTAGTCTTTTAAATCTTCGCGTTGCGAATTAATTCTGTTTCTTAAAACGGTTCGCTTTCTCTTCCTTTTCGCAAATTAATCGCTAATACGGTCGGGCAGGGTATGTAATCTTTATTTATTAAAAATAAATCGCTCATTCTGAAGATTATTTTAAATAAATATTCTTCCTCATTTTCTTTGTTACAAACCGCAACCAAATATGTGCGCTTTGTCATAATCCTGACTTTTGATCGCTGAAAAGCATTGATAATTCGCGTCGCGAAAAATAGTCTAAGGGCAGGAGATGTAAGCGGGTATTTCCGCTTACCTCCATTTTTAACTTTTTTGTTTTTCGCCGTTTTAGGCGCTTTTAATACGTCAAAGAGGATTAATTATGCGTACGTTTAGTGGCAAACGTAGTACGCTTGCGCTGGCTATCGCCGGTGTTACAGCAATGTCAGGCTGGATGGTTTCTCCGGAAGCTCAGGCCGAAGGTTTCATTGATGATTCAACCCTCACGGGCGGTATCTATTACTGGCAGCGTGAACGTGACCGTAAAGATGTTGAGTCAGATAAATATAAAACTAACCTCGCTCACTCCACCTGGAACGCCAACCTTGATTTCCAGTCCGGCTATGCCGCTGACATGTTCGGCCTTGATTTGGCTGCCTTCACTGCCATCGAAATGGCGGAAAACGGCGACAGCGGCCACCCGAACGAAATCGCTTTCTCATCCAGCAACAAAGCCTATAAAGAGGACTGGTCCGGCGATAAGAGCGGGATCAGCCTGTATAAAGCGGCAGCGAAATTTAAATACGGTCCGGCCTGGGCGCGCGGTGGCTGGTTACAGCCAACCGGTCAAACCCTGTTAGCGCCGCACTGGAGCTTTATGCCGGGTACCTATCAGGGTGCCGAAGCCGGGGCCAACTTTGACTACGGCGATAGCGGTGCGTTGAGCTTCTCTTATATGTGGACCAACGAGTACAAAGCGCCGTGGCATCTCGAGATGGACAAGTTCTATCAGAATGACCGAAAAACCCGCGTCGACTATCTCCACTCCTTCGGCGCGAAGTACGATTTCAAAAATAACTTGATCCTGGAAGCCGCTTTTGGTCAGGCTGAAGGCTTCATCGATCAGTACTTTGCCAAAGCCAGCTATAAGCTGGATATCGTCGGCGGTCCGCTCTCTACCACCTATCAGTTCTACGGCACGCGTGATAAAGCCGACAGCGGCACCGTGAACGATATCTACGACGGTACGGCGTGGCTACAGGCGCTGACTCTGGGTTACAAAGTCGGGCAGGTCGATTTACGTCTGGAAGGGACTTACGTCAAGGCGGAAGGGCAGCAGGGTTACTTCCTGCAGCGTATGACCCCAACCTATGCGTCCTCCAACGGTCGTCTGGACGTGTGGTGGGATAATCGCTCCGACTTTAACGCCAACGGCGAAAAAGCGGTCTTCTTCGGTGCCATGTACGATCTGAGCAACTGGAATCTGGCGGGCTGGAGCGTTGGCGCGTCTTATGTCTACGCCTGGGATGCGAAACCGGCCGACTGGTTAATCAACAGTGCCGGTCAGCGTGAAGATATCGCCTCGAACAAGATCAAGGAATCGGCCTACAGCCTGGATGCGATCTACACCCTTCAGGATGGCCGCGCGAAAGGGACTATGTTCAAACTGCACTTCACGCAGTATGACAACCATTCCGATATCCCAAGCTACGGCGGCGGCTACGGCAATATCTTCCAGGATGAGCGTGACGTGAAGTTTATGGTTATCGCCCCATTCACCATCTTCTGATGACAATCCAGGCGGGGAATTCCCCGCCTGACTGGAGAGCGTTATGCTGAAAAAAATCGTACTGGTCGCGGTGCTGGCATCAGGACTGGCCGCCTGCGCACAACCCCAGACCCAGAAAGAAGACATGCGTCTGAAAGAGGCTTACAGCGCGTGCATCAATACCGCTGAAGGTTCGCCAGAAAAGCTCGAGGCCTGCCAGAGCGTGCTGGACGTACTGCGCCAGGAGAAGGCACACGAACAGTTTGCGACCCAGGAAACCGTCAGAGTGGCGGATTACCAGGCCTGTATTCAGGCGCGTAAAACGGGTAACAATCAGGACGTGACCAAAAACTGCGATAAAATCTGGCAGGAGATCCGCAGCAACAACGCGAAGTAATCTGCTGTTTGCCACGCCCGGTGGTGCAAACTGCCGGAACTGAGCCCGTAGGCCCGCGTAAGCGTAGCGCCACCGGGCTCTTTTATTGCCTGTAAAAAGGCAAAAAAAAGCCAACCGTCAGGTTGGCTCAGTGTCGATGCAGAGATTACTTCGTGTCGTGCGCGTGGTCGTTTTCGCGGCAGTCGCCTTCGGCACAGTGGCCGTACAGGTACAGACTGTGGTTGGTCAGACGAATGCCGTGACGTGCAGCAATTTCGCGCTGACGTAATTCGATGGAATCATCGCTGAATTCGATCACTTTGCCGCAGTCGAGGCAAATCAGGTGATCGTGGTGATGCTGCTGCGTCAGTTCAAACACGGATTTACCGCCTTCGAAATTATGACGCGTGACGATGCCTGCATCGTCGAACTGGTTCAGTACACGGTAAACGGTAGCCAGACCAATCTCTTCGCCCATGTCGATCAGACGCTTGTATAAGTCTTCCGCACTGACATGATGGTTATCCGGACCCTGAAGCACTTCCAGGATTTTTAACCGTGGAAGCGTGACTTTCAGTCCGGCCTTCTTTAATGCGGTGTTGTTGTCAGTCATGCGGAATCTGTCCTGTTGCTAAACGATTCACTTCTAAAGAAGAAGTGACAGAAAATGCACCTGGGATAATGCGTCTCATTATAGAACTGCCATGACGTAATGAAAACTGCAAGTCTCAAGTAAAGTATGCTTATAAAAACGAGGTACCGCCAACAAAGTTGTTACAAGGTTCCCCGTTAACTCCTGGATCATTGTACAGGTATGGCAGCAAAAGTTAAAAATTTGTAGCAATTATTTTGATTGGAATTACCTATCAATGCGGCGCAACTTTCACGTTGCGCCGCGACATCATCAGGCATTGAGGATGTCGTCGAGGTGCAGTTCTTCGCGGATTTGTTTAACCCATTTGTCCACACGCTCAGCGGTCAGTTCCGGCTGACGGTCTTCGTCGATAGCCAGACCCACGAAGTTGTTATCATCGGCCAGACCTTTAGAGGCTTCGAAGTGGTAACCGGCGGTTGGCCAGTGGCCCACAATCACCGCGCCGCGTGGCTCAATGATGTCGCGAATGGTGCCGAGGGCATCGCAGAAGTACTCTGCGTAGTCTTCCTGATCGCCACAGCCGAACAGAGCCACCAGTTTGCCGTTAAAGTCGATCTCTTCCAGAGACGGGAAGAAGTCGTCCCAATCACACTGCGCTTCACCGTAATACCAGGTCGGGATGCCCAGCAGCAGAATATCGTAACCTTCGATATCTTCTTTGCTGCTTTTCGCAATGTCATGCACATCGGCAACGTCTTTACCTAACTGTTTTTGAATGTTTTTTGCGATGTTTTCGGTGTTACCCGTGTCGCTGCCGAAAAAAATGCCGATGATTGCCATGAGTAAAATAACCTCTTGATACTTAATGGTATGGTGGCGCAATTTAGCCACGGATAAGGGCAATCATAGCAGAACAGAGAAGCCTGCGGAAACTGCTATCACGCAGGACTGCACTCTGTGCTACATGAAAGCAACAAGAAGGGGAGTTTTCTGACTTACGCTTTGCCGTGCCATTTCTCGAGCTGCGCGATCAGCATCTCTTCGATAAGCTCACTGCGGCTGATATCACGGGCATTCGCCAGCTCATTCAGCGCATCGACGGCATCAGCATTCAGTTTCAGCTCGACGCGTTTAAGCCCACGACTTTTATCGCGTTTAAGCTGATTGCGCTTATTAATGCGCAGCTGTTCATCACGCGATAGCGGATTGGTTTTCGGTCGTCCCGGGCGACGCTCATTCGCGAACAGATCTATTGTCGTGCGGTCCGTGTGTTCTTTGGCCATGATTCTGAGACTTCGGGGGAAACAAGACACCCTGCTAATGCCCGGGCGATAAGCGCGCCATCATACATCACCGACAACGGCACGCCAACGACTGGAGGCCTGGTGGCGACCAGTCGCTCTCTTTTTAATCAATTATTGATGTCAGCGAGGTAACGGTGGATAGCGCGCAGCACCGCGTCCGGTTTTTCAGCATGAACCCAGTGTCCGGCCCCGGCAATAACATGCGCTTTGGCCTGAGGGAATTGCGCCAGCAGCGCATCGCGGTACGCTTCGGTGACATACGGGGAATTGCCGCCAGTGATGAACAGGGTAGAGTGCGGCCACGCCGGGACCGGCTGCCAGCCGACGATCTGGTCATACTGATCCCAGAGAACCGGCACGTTGAAGCGCCACGCGCCGTCGACGAAGGATTTCAGCAGGAACTGCACCACGCCCTCTTCATCCAGATGTTCACGCATCAGCGCCGCGGCCTGCTGGCGGGTGCTGACCCCGGCGTCGGTGACGGCGTTGATAGCGGCGAAGATCTCATCGTGGCGGCGTACGTCGTAATCCACTGGGGCTACGTCGATCACCACCAGCCCGGCAATCCGCTCCGGGGCTATGGCCGTCAGCGCCATGACCGCTTTGCCGCCCATCGAGTGACCTATCAGGATCGCCTTTTCAATATTGTGCTCATCCAGCGTATCCAGCAGATCCTGGGCCATGTCGGCGTAGGTCATCTCTGCCGAGCGCGGCGACAGACCGTGGTTGCGCATATCCACCTGCAGCAGCGCGTGGTCGGTCACCAGATCCCGTGCCAGCACGCCAAGGTTATCCAGGCTGCCAAACAGGCCATGCACCAGGACGATGGGAGAATTATTGTGCGGCGATTGTGCAGATTGCGCTCGGGTATTCAATTTCATGGCAAAGTTCTTTTTTTACGTATGTCAGGTTAGGGTATCATGTTGACCATTCTGCCGCCCGGCTGCAAGGAAACAGTTAATTCTGACTTTTGCCGCCATTCTGGCTTGACGCTATCCGCTGTTGGGTTTTGACCTTATACTCCCAACGACTTGTATTCAGATAAGATATCGCACTGGATTAAGATGAAAACAATCGAAGTTGATGACGAGCTTTATCAGTATATCGCCAGCCAGACGCGGCATATCGGTGAGAGCGCGTCCGACATTTTACGGCGCATGCTGAAAATTGCCGCCGCCTCCCAGTCTGCCGCTCCGGCCATTAAAGAAACGCGCCAGCCCGCTGCTGTCGCGCAGGAAAAGCCGCTGTCACCGGTAAAAGACAAAGTGCGTGCGATGCGCGAACTGCTGCTTTCTGACGAATATGCTGAGCAGAAGAAAGCCGTTAACCGCTTTATGCTGGTGCTGACTACACTCTATTCACTGGATAACAACGCATTTGCCGACGCGACGGAGTCTCTCCACGGTCGCACCCGCGTCTATTTCGCGGCTGACGAGCAAACGCTGTTACAGAATGGCAATCAAACTAAGCCCAAGCACCTGCCTGGTACGCCGTACTGGGTGATCACCAATACCAACACCGGACGCAAGCGCAGCATGATCGAACACATCATGCAGTCCATGCAGTTCCCGGCGGAATTGACTGATAAGGTTTGCGGCACTATTTAACCCTTGCATCAGAAGGACCAGGCAATGGCAAATCACAATCGTGCGGGTCAACCTGCACAACAGAGCGATTTGATTAACGTCGCCCAGCTTACCGCCCAGTACTACGTGCTGAAGCCGGAAGTGGGTAACGCAGAACACGCAGTGAAGTTTGGTACATCCGGGCACCGCGGCAGTGCGGTACGCCACAGCTTTAACGAGCCGCATATTCTGGCCATTGCTCAGGCCATCGCGGAAGAGCGTGCCAAAAATGGCATCACCGGTCCGTGCTACGTAGGTAAAGATACCCACGCCCTGTCAGAGCCCGCTTTTATTTCCGTGCTGGAAGTGCTGGCGGCCAACGGCGTGGACGTTGTGATTCAGGAAAACAACGGCTATACGCCAACTCCTGCGGTCTCTAACGCCATTCTGGTGCATAACCAGAAAGGCGGCGCACAGGCGGATGGCATTGTGATCACCCCATCCCACAATCCGCCGGAAGATGGTGGCATCAAGTACAACCCACCGAACGGCGGCCCGGCTGACACCAACGTCACCAAAGTGGTGGAAGATCGTGCCAATGCCCTGCTGGCCGACGGCCTGAACGGCGTGAAGCGCATCTCCCTGGACGAGGCGATGGCCTCCGGCCATGTGAAAGAGCAGGATCTGGTGCAGCCGTTTGTTGAAGGGCTGGCGGATATCGTCGATATGGCGGCGATCCAGAAAGCCGGTCTGAAGCTGGGCGTCGATCCACTCGGCGGTTCCGGTATCGAATACTGGAAACGTATTGCCGAACACTACAAGCTGGATCTGACCATCGTGAACGATCACGTCGATCAGACCTTCCGCTTTATGCACCTCGATAAAGATGGCGCGATCCGCATGGACTGCTCCTCCGAGTGCGCGATGGCGGGCCTGCTGGCGCTGCGCGACAAGTTTGACCTCGCCTTTGCCAACGACCCGGATTACGACCGTCACGGCATCGTCACGCCTGCCGGCCTGATGAACCCGAACCACTACCTGGCGGTAGCCATCAACTACCTGTTCCAGCATCGTCCACAGTGGGGCGCAGAGGTTGCCGTGGGTAAAACCCTGGTCTCCTCCGCGATGATCGACCGCGTGGTTAACGACCTGGGCCGCAAGCTGGTGGAAGTGCCGGTTGGCTTCAAGTGGTTTGTTGACGGTCTGTTCGACGGCAGCTTCGGCTTTGGCGGCGAAGAGAGCGCGGGCGCGTCCTTCCTGCGCTTCAACGGCACCCCGTGGTCTACCGACAAAGACGGCATCATCATGTGCCTGCTGGCGGCGGAAATCACTGCCGTTACCGGTAAGAACCCGCAGGAGCATTACAACGAGCTGGCAGCCCGTTTTGGTGCCCCGAGCTACAACCGTCTGCAGGCCTCTGCCACGTCGGCACAGAAAGCGGCGCTGTCTAAGCTGTCACCGGAAATGGTCAGCGCCAGCACCCTGGCAGGTGACCCGATCACTGCCCGTCTGACGGCAGCACCAGGTAACGGTGCGTCCATCGGCGGCCTGAAGGTGATGACCGAGAACGGCTGGTTCGCCGCGCGTCCATCCGGCACTGAAGACGCGTACAAAATCTACTGTGAAAGCTTCCTCGGCGACGAACACCGCCAGCTGATCGAGAAAGAAGCGGTTGAAATTGTGAGTGAAGTGCTGAAAAACGCATAATCATCAAAAACGGCAACCTGGTTGCCGTTTTGTTGTTTTCGTAGGCCCGGTAAGCGCTAGCGCCACCGGGCTTTTTTTTGTGCTCAAAGCATAAACCGATAGCCAATCCCGGTTTCGGTTAACAGGTGGCGTGGACGCGCGGGGTCCGCCTCGAGTTTTTGCCGCAGGTGTCCCATATAAATCCTCAGGTAGTGACTGTGCTCCACCGCATTCGGTCCCCAGACCTGGCTTAACAGCTGGCGCTGGGTGAGCACCTTGCCGTGATTGTTGAGCAGGACCGCCAGCAGGCGGAACTCGATAGGGGTCAGGTGGATTTCCGTCTCACCCCGCTGAATGCGCCGTGAGGCCAAATCGACGCGAATATCAGAGAAGCTATACACCGGGTCGGCAGGGGAGGTAGTTGCGTGGCGGCGCAGGGCAACGCGCAGACGCGCCTGCAGTTCGCCAATGCCAAACGGCTTGCTGAGATAGTCGTCGGCCCCGGCATCGAGCGCGGCAATTTTGTCGGTCTCTTCCAGACGCGCCGAGAGCACAATGATCGGCATCTGGCTCCACTGGCGCACTTCCCGGATAAAGTCGAGGCCGTCGCCGTCCGGCAGACCCAGATCGAGGATCACCAGATCCGGCTTACGGGTAGCGGCTTCAATCAAACCCCGCTGCAGCGTTCCGGCCTCGTGGACGCGCAGCCCTTCACCTTCCAGCGCGGCGCGCAGAAAACGGCTGATAGCGAGTTCATCTTCAACAATCAGGACGTTAATCACAAATCCTCTGGGAATTCATTCAGTTCGGGTGGCGTATCGCGCGGCAGTGTAACACAAAAACCGGCTCCCCCTTCGGGACGGTTATGGGCCGTGATGGTGCCCCCGTGGACCTCAACAATCGCCTGGCAGATGGCCAGCCCCAGCCCGACGCCGGGAATGGCGGACTCCTTATTCCCACGGGCGAACTTATCAAAGATAGCCTGTTCCTGACCCGCCGGAATGCCGGGACCGGTATCCCACACCTCCAGCTGCAGCTGTTCGGGAGTGACGCTGGCATGAATACCGATTTGCGCTCTGCTCCCCGCGTATTTCCCTGCGTTCTCCAGCAGGTTAATCAGCACCCGCTCGAACAGTGGGCCATCCACGTGGATCAACGCCAGCGGATCGGCCATATCGAGCGCGATATGCCGGCCACCCAGACCCGGCTCCAGCGTTTTTAAGGCGCTGCCGATCACCTCTTCCAGCGTCAGCCACTCTTTTTTCAGGTTAAAGCCGCCGGACTGGATCCGCGCCATATCCAGCAGGTTGTTCACCAGCCGGGTGGTATTCAGGACGTGCTGGCGGATCTCGCTGGCCTGCGGGGCGTGGCGGGAGCCCTCGGCCGCCAGGTCGAGGGTCAGGATCTCCGACTGGCCGAACAGCACCGTCAGCGGGGTGCGCAGATCGTGGGAGAGGGCCGCCAGCAGCGAGTTGCGAATGCTCTCCCGCTCGCTGGCTAACCGCGCCTGCTCTTCGCTGGCGGTCAGTGCCAGCCGCTCGAGGGCATTGGCAACCAGCAGGGTAAAGGTCTCCAGCAGGCGCTGCTGCTCGGGGATCATCAGCTGACGCAGGTTGGACGGCTCGACGATGACCACCCCCTGATGCTGCAGCGGCAGGATAAGATACGGCACGCCGGGCAGGGTATCGGTTCCCGCCCCGGCGGGCTGGCCCTTGTCAAAGCTCCAGCGGGCAATGGCCTCATCCCAGGGCGTCATGCCCGAGGCCGGGGTCAGCGGGCGCAGCTGGCCCTCCTGATCCGGCAGCAGGATCAGGCTGCGGGCGTGAAAGGTGGAGTGAATAAACTGCTGGCTGGTCTGAACGATATCCTGCGGCGTGCGGCCCACCGCCAGCGCCTTCGACATCTCATACAGATGGCGGGTGCGCTGCTCGCGGTAGCGGGCGATCCGCGCCTGATAGCGCACCCCCGCCGTCAGGTTGCCGATCAGCAAGCCCACCGCCAGCATCACGGCAAAGGTGAGGACATACTGCACGTCCGACACCGCCAGAGTGCCGCGCGGGGCGATGAAAAAGAGATCGAAGCTGACCACGTTGATCACCGTAGCCAGCACCGAGGGCCAGCGGCCGTAAAACAGTGCCACCACCACCACCCCAAGCAGGTAGATCATCACCAGGTTGGCGGCGTCAAATTCCGGTAGCCACTGGCTGGCGATAACGGTGATCAGGGCGCAGAGCAGCACCGCCACCAGACAGCCGCGCAGCTGGATCCGCCATTTATCACTGAACGTCCTGTTATCCGGGGTTCTGGCGGGCAGGGCCGCGGGCTTGTCGTCGAGGGCGACGATCAGCAGGTCGAGGTCCGGCGCACGCTGCGCCAGCCTGTCAGCAAAGGTGTCCCGGTTGAACCAGCGGCGATGGGAACGCCTGCCGATAACAATCTTGCCGAGGTTATGCTCCCGGGCGTAACGCAAAATGGCTTTGTCTTCTGCCTGTTCCGCCAGGGTAGCGGTTTCAGCCCCCAGCTCCTGGGCCAGCCGCAGGGCGCTGAGAATGGCGCGGCGCTGGTTCTCCGGCAGGCGGTGCAGCTGCGGGGTCTCGACGTAGACGGCGTGCCAGACGCTGCCGAATTTCGCCGCCAGACGCGCGGCGGTACGCACCAGCTTTTCATTGCCGCTGCCGTGACCGATACAGAGCAGGATCGCATCGCGGGTATGCCACACTTTTTCCTCGCCCTGACGATCGCGCCAGGCCCTCATCTGATCGTCCACCCGGTCGGCGGTGCGGCGCAGGGCCAGCTCGCGCAGGGCGATCAAATTGCCTTTACGGAAGAAGTGTTCGATGGCCCGCTCGGCCTGCCCGGCAATGTAAACCTTGCCTTCGTGCAGGCGCTGGCGCAGATCGTCCGGGGGCAGATCCACCAGCACCACTTCGTCCGCCGCGTCGAAGAACGGGTCCGGGACGGTCTCCCGGACTTGAACCCCGGTGACGCCGCTGACCACGTCGTTAAGACTCTCCAGATGCTGGACGTTGACGGTGGTAAAGACATCGATGCCCGCCTCAAGCAGCTCTTCGACGTCCTGCCAGCGTTTAGGGTGGCGCGAGCCGGGGGCGTTGCTGTGTGCCAGCTCGTCCATCAGGATCAGCGCCGGACGGCGGGCGAGGGCGGCATCGAGATCGAATTCGGTTACCAGGCGCCCGCGATGATGAATGCGCCGGGGCGGCTGGGTCGCCAGCCCGGCCAGCAGGGCGGCGGTCTCCTGACGACCGTGGGTTTCCGCCACGCCGATCAAAATATCGAGCCCCTGGGCGCGCAGACGCTGCGCTTCACTGAGCATGGCGAAGGTCTTACCGACGCCCGCGCAGGCGCCGAAGAAGATTTTCAGCTTGCCGCGATGGGGGGCGGCAGCCTGCTCCAGTAATTTGTCCGGGTCCGGGCGCTGAGGCTCGTCGATCATTTAGGGTTTCCTTAGTGCGTCCAGCGCCAGATTTAATTCAACAATGTTGACCACCGCCCCGCCCATCGCGCTGAACAGCGGTTTTTGGGTATGTTCCGCTACCAGTTGGCTGAGTTGCGCGGGCGCTATCTGACGCGCCTGCGCCACGCGCGGGATCTGCCAGGCGACGGCCTGCGGCGTCAGGCTGTAGTCCAGCCCGCTGGCCGAGGCGGTCACCAGCTCAACCGGCACCGCCTGGCTGGCCTGCGGGTTGGCGACGCGTAATGCCGCAACCCGTGCGCGAACGGCGTTATCCAGCTCAGGGTTGCTGCCCGCCAGGTTGCTGCCGCCCGAGGCCAGCGGATTATACGGGCTTTCTGCCGTGGCGGAAGGACGTCCGTGAAAGTAACCTGCTCCGGTAAAGTCTTGTCCAATCAGGCGGGAACCGCGGATCTCCTCCTGCTGGCGGATAAGGGATCCGTTAGCCTGGTCGGCAAACCACCACTGCCCCAGGGCGGTAGTTACCAGCGGATAGGCACCCCCGGTGATCAGGGCCAGCAGAATAAACAACAGTATAGCGGGACGTAACATAGCCATTTGATTTTCCTCTTAAACCAGCCCGAACAGGGTGAGTACCAGGTCGATGGCCTTAATGCCGATAAAGGGCACCACCAGCCCACCCAGACCGTAAATCCACAGATTGCGGCGCAGCATGGCGGCGGCGGTGAGCGGCTTGTAGCTCACCCCTTTCAGCGCCAGCGGGATCAGAAAGACAATGATCAGGGCGTTAAAGATCACCGCGCTCAGGATGGCCGAGGCGGGGGAGTGCAGGTGCATCACGTTGAGGGCATTCAGCTGCGGATAGGTCGCTGCAAACGCCGCCGGGATGATGGCGAAGTATTTCGCCACGTCGTTGGCGATGCTGAAGGTGGTCAGCGAGCCCCGGGTCATCAGCATCTGTTTGCCGATATGCACCACCTCAATCAGCTTGGTCGGGTTGGAGTCGAGGTCGACCATATTCCCCGCCTCTTTTGCCGCCTGGGTGCCGGAGTTCATCGCCACCGCCACATCCGCCTGGGCGAGGGCCGGGGCGTCGTTGGTGCCATCCCCGGTCATCGCCACCAGCCGTCCTTCAGCCTGGTACTGGCGGATCAGCGCCAGTTTGGCCTCCGGCGTTGCCTCGGAGAGGAAATCATCCACCCCCGCTTCGGCGGCAATGGCGGCGGCGGTCAGACGGTTATCCCCGGTGATCATCACCGTTTTGATGCCCATTTTACGCAGCTGGGCAAAACGCTCCTTGATGCCGCCTTTGACGATGTCCTTCAGGGCGATCACCCCCAGCACGGTAGCCCCTTCGGCCACCACCAGCGGGGTGGCCCCCTGACGGGCGACGTTCTCCACCAGAGTATCGACCTGCGGCGGGAAGTGGCCGTTGTTGGCGGCGATATGCCGGCGAATGGCATCCACCGAGCCCTTACGAATCATCCGCTCCTGGAAGTTAATCCCGCTCATCCGCGTCTGCGCCGTAAAGGGCACAAAAGTGGCATGCAAGCTCTGCACGTCGCGCTGGCGCAGGTTAAAGCGCTGTTTGGCGAGGATCACGATGCTGCGGCCTTCCGGGGTTTCATCCGCCAGCGAGGCCAGTTGGGCAGCATCGGCCAGCGTTTTTTCCTCCACGCCCGGGGCGGGCAGGAATTCGGAGGCCTGACGGTTGCCGAGGGTGATGGTGCCGGTTTTATCCAGCAGCAATACGTCGACGTCGCCCGCCGCCTCCACCGCACGACCGCTGGTGGCGATGACGTTTGCGGCAAGCATTCGGCTCATGCCCGCCACGCCGATGGCCGATAGCAGGCCGCCAATGGTGGTCGGGATCAGGCAGACCAGCAGGGCAATCAGGACGGTGACGCTCACCGCCGTGCCGCCATACGACGAGAAGGGCCACAGGGTGGCGGTCGCCAGCAGGAAGACGATAGTCAGCGCCACCAGCAGGATTGTGAGGGCGATTTCGTTCGGGGTTTTACGCCGCTGGGCGCCTTCCACCATGGCGATCATCCGGTCGAGGAAGGTCTCCCCCGGGTTAACGCTGCACTGGATCACCAGCCAGTCGGAGAGAATGCGCGTCCCGCCGGTGACCGAGGCAAAATCACCCCCGGACTCGCGGATCACTGGCGCGGATTCGCCGGTGATGGCGCTCTCATCCACCGAGGCGCCCCCTTCGATGACTTCCCCGTCACAGGGGATAATGTCTCCGGCCTCCACCAGCACGATGTCGCCCTTGCGCAGCGTGTCCGCCGGCACCCGGTCGGTATCGGCACCGTATTTCGCTTCGCGCAGCTTGCGGGCAAACGCCGTTTTCTGCACCCCTTTGAGGCTGTTGGCCTGCGCTTTACTGCGTCCTTCCGCCAGCGCTTCGGCGACGTTGGCAAACAGCACGGTGAACCACAGCCACAGGCTGATTGCCGCAGTAAACGAGGCGCTCCCTGGAAGCAGCCCACCTGCCATGGCAAGGGCCAGCAGGGTGGTCAGCAGGCTGCCCAGCCAGACAATAAACATCACCGGATTGCGCCACTGCACGCGCGGGTCGATTTTTTTAACCGCATCCATCAGCGCCTGACGAACCAGCGAGGGTTCGAGCAGGGCCAGTTGCTTACGACTCATGACCATTACTCCGCAAAATCAGCGTAAAGAGAGATGTTCCGCGACCGGGCCTAAGGCGAGGGCGGGAATAAAGGTAAGGGCGCCCACCAGCAGGACGGTGCCAATCAGCAGACCGACAAATAGCGCACCGTGGGTGGGTAGCGTGCCGCCAGAGGCGGGCTGGCGGGTCTTATTGACCAGCGATCCGGCGATCGCCATCACCGGGATAATTACCCCAAAGCGTCCGATTAACATGCAGAACGCCAGCAGGCAGTTCCAGAACGGCGAGTTGGCGCTCAGCCCCGCAAAGGCGCTGCCGTTGTTGTTGGACGCCGACGAAACCGCGTACAACACCTCACTGAACCCGTGGATCCCGGGGTTGAAGATGCCGCTGCGTCCGGCCTCGGTCATCAGTGCCAGGGCGGTACCGAGCAGGACCAGCGCCGGGGTGACGAGGATCGCCAGCGCGGTGAGCTTCATCTCCCGCACGTCGATTTTTTTGCCCAGATATTCCGGGGTGCGGCCAATCATCAGCCCGGCGATAAAGACCGCCAGCAGCACGAACAGCAGCATCCCGTACAGGCCCGATCCAACGCCGCCAAACACCACTTCACCAATCTGCATCAGCCACAGCGGGATCATCCCGCCCAGCGCGGTGAAGGAGTCGTGCATGGCATTGACCGCCCCGCAGGAGGCGGCGGTGGTCACCACGGCGTACAGGCTGCTGGCGAGAATGCCAAAGCGGCTCTCTTTGCCCTCCATATTGCTGTTGCTGTCGGCACCCAGCAGCATGAAGTGGCTGTTGCCCTGCCACTCCGCCCACATCACCAGCGCGGCGCAGATCGCAAATATGATGGACATGGTCCAGAGGATCGCGTGCCCCTGGCGGCGATCGCTGACCGCCTCGCCAAAAGCAAAGCACAGCGCGGTGGGGATCAGAAAGATCGCCAGCATCTGCACGGCGTTAGTCAGGGCGGTCGGGTTCTCAAACGGATGGGCTGAGTTCGCATTAAAGAAGCCGCCCCCGTTGGTACCGAGCATTTTGATCGCCTCCTGGGAGGCCACTGGCCCCATCGGCAGCAGCTGTTTGGCCCCTTCCAGCGAGGTGAAGGGCTGATACGGCAGCAGGTTTTGCAGCACGCCCTGCTGGATAAACAGCAGTGCGATGACCAGCGACAGCGGCAGCAACACCCACAGGGTTATGCGGGTCAGGTCGACCCAGGCATTGCCCAGGGTGGTGACATTCTGGCGGGCAAAGGCGCGGGTGAGGGCGAAGATTACCGCGATGCCGCTGGCCGCTGAGAGAAAGTTTTGCACCGTCAGCCCGGCCATCTGGCTGAAATAGCTCAGGGTGGTCTCCCCGGCATAGGACTGCCAGTTGGTATTGCTGACAAAGCTGACGGCGGTGTTCAGCGCCAGATGCCAGGAGAGGCCGGGGAGCTGCTGCGGGTTGAGCGGCAGATATCCCTGCAACATAAGCATGGCGAACAGCGCTGCCAGGCCTACCCCGTTCAGCAGCAGAATTGCCATGAGATAGTGACGCCAGCCCATTTCTGCGGTGCCGATCCCGAGCAGGCGCAGCAGTCCTGCATCAAGGGCTTGCACCCCAGGGAGCGGCAGGCCGTTAATCATCCGTGCCAGCCACATCCCCAGCGGCCGGGCAAGTATGAATAGCACCAGCAGAAAGCCGGCGATAAGCAGAAATCCTTGTGCGGCCATCAGAATGCCTCCGCGTTCAACAGGGCATAAATCAGATATCCCAGTAACAGGAATACCAGCACGATGCCCGCAATTACACCTGCACTCACAATTCACCTCCGGGTGACATTAGTAATGGTGCAAAGGGTAAAATTTCGGTCGCAAAGATTTCGCAAAAATCAGAGGGAGAGGTGTAAAAAAAGTATAAAGAGGGATAAAACCATAATTTAACTAATGATTAGTATAAATTTAACTTTTCTGTAACTAAATTACGGCGTGATGTGTAAATATTCACTAAATGGATAAGAAAAAGTGGTCGGATGAGTAGTAAAATTACAGCCAAAGCGTTATTATTTTCATCAGATAAACAGTTTTACTTTTCCGGAGAGGGTTTCCGGCCAGAAAGAGGGGAGAAAATGATGGAATTTTACAAAGCATATCCGGCACATATCGTTTTTATTCGCCGCACTTTCGCTGTTCTGGCGGGTGTTCTGGCGTTACCAGTGATGCTTTTCTGGAAAGAACGTGCTCGTTTTTATAGCTATCTGCATCGCGTCTGGGCCAAAACCAGTGACAAACCGGTGTGGATGGATCAGGCCGAAAAAGCCACTTGTGATTTTTATTAAGTATTAAGAAAGACTACACACAGCACCTGCAGCAATAAAAAAACCGCCATAGCAATATGGCGGTTTTTTTTATCCCTCGGGATTCGCGGTCCGTTGGGAAGACTGCAACTCTACCAGAGAAGGCCATTCTCGCTGAACGGAAACCTGTGGTCAAACCGCGTGACCTAAACATATTCTCAAAGAAGCGGAACATAGGTTTACCACCGGGCCATACCTTCTATTATGAACCGTCCCTTTTCGCCATCTCGCAAATGGGCACCGGTCCCGGGAAAGGTCTATCAACAACCGTTGCAACTCGTACCAGAGCTTGTGTCTGCCGGATTATCACCGGTGGTGAACGGTGGAGCGGTTAGTTTGCAGGGACCGCATAATGAAACGCTATCTGTGTACCGCGTTCATTGTCGCCAGCGTATTCGTGGTAAGAAGTGACGATCCAGCCGTGTTCGTTACCCTTACTTCATTCACGCAGGACAAGTAGCGTTAAGGCCGCCATCAGGGCGGCCTTTTTTATGCCAGTATGGCTACACTTGTTAAAGCAAAGTATCCTCGGTGACTTGTAGATGTTACAGACGATAATCCTGGAGTGTTATGGCCACCCATCTGGTCTGGTTTCGCGCCGATCTGCGCATCCACGACAACCTGGCGCTTGCCGCCGCCTGCCGCGACAAAAATGCCCGTGTGCTGGCCCTTTTCATCGCCACGCCGCAACAGTGGCAACAGCACGCCATGGCACCGCGCCAGGCCGCGTTTCTTCACGCCCATCTCAACGGTCTGCAGCAGCAGCTCGCCGATAAAGGCATTCCGCTGCTGTATGCCCAGGTTGATGATTTTGCGGCGCAGGCTGAGAAAGTGGTTCAGCTTTGTGACGAGCATGACGTTACCCAACTCTTTTATAACTACCAGTACGAACTGAACGAGCAGCAGCGCGATCGCCAGCTGGAACGTATGCTGGAGGTGGTGACCTGTCAGGGATTTGATGACAGCGTTATCCTGCCCCCGGGCAGCGTCATGACCGGCAATCACGAGATGTACAAAGTGTTTACGCCGTTTAAAAACGCCTGGCTGCGGCGGCTGAAAGAGGGGCTACCCGAGTGTGCGGCGGCACCTGCCGGGCGCGAAGGCGAGAAGGTCACGCCCGTGGCACTGGATTTTGACTATCCGCAGCAGCCGTTCGATACAGCGCTGTTTCCGGCGAGCGAGAAAGAGGCGATTGCCCGGCTGCGCCAGTTCTGCCAGCACGATGCGGGCGAGTATGAAACCCAGCGCGATTTCCCAGCGATTGAAGGTACCAGCCGTCTCTCCGCCTGTCTGACGCTGGGGGTGCTGTCTCCCCGTCAGTGCCTGCACAGATTGCTGGCTGAGCATCCCCAGGCGCTGGAGGGCGGGCCGGGCGCAGTGTGGCTAAACGAACTTATCTGGCGGGAGTTTTATCGTCACCTGATGACGTATCACCCTGATTTATGTAAATATCGACCATTCATCCGCTGGACTGATAATGTGAAGTGGCAGGCTGAAGATGCCCAGCTGCAGGCCTGGCAAGATGGACAGACCGGCTATCCGATCGTCGATGCCGCCATGCGCCAGCTGAATGAAACCGGCTGGATGCACAACCGCCTGCGGATGATCACCGCCAGCTTCCTGGTGAAAGACCTGCTTATCGACTGGCGAGCCGGGGAGCGTTACTTTATTTCGCAGCTGATTGATGGCGATCTGGCCGCCAACAATGGCGGCTGGCAGTGGGCGGCGTCAACCGGAACCGACGCGGCCCCCTATTTTCGTATTTTTAACCCGACAACCCAGGGGCAGAAGTTCGATACCGACGGCGTGTTTATCCGCCGCTGGCTGCCGGAGCTGGCTACCGTGCCGGACAAGGCCATCCATGACCCCTGGACCTGGGCGGACAAGCAGGGGCTCACCCTCGATTATCCGCGCCCGGTTGTCGATCATAAACAGGCACGCGTCGCCACGCTGGCAGCGTATGAAGCCGCCCGGAAAGCGTAAGGGAGCAACAATGAAAAACAGTGAACTGGAAAGACTGATTAACGACAAGCTGAACAGCGCAAGTTTCAGCGACTATGCGCCGAACGGCCTGCAGGTGGAAGGGCGTGAGCAGGTGCAGAAGATTGTCACCGGTGTGACCGCAAGCCAGGCGCTGATCGACGAGGCGGTGCGCCAGCAAGCCGACGCGGTCATTGTCCACCACGGCTATTTCTGGAAAGGCGAGTCTCCGGTGATCCGCGGCATGAAGCGTAATCGCTTGAAAACGCTGCTGGAAAACGACATCAATCTTTACGGCTGGCATCTGCCGCTGGACGCGCATCCGGAACTGGGGAACAACGCCCAACTGGCGGCGCTGCTTGGCATTACCATCATGGGTGAAATTGAGCCGCTGGTGCCTTGGGGCGAACTCTCGATGCCGGTCCCGGGTCTGGAGCTGGCGTCATGGATTGAAGCCCGGTTGGGACGTCGTCCGCTGTGGAGCGGCGATACCGGGCCAGATACCGTACAGCGCGTCGCCTGGTGTACCGGCGGTGGGCAGGGCTTTATTGATAGTGCGGCGCGCTTTGGTGTCGATGCTTTTATTACCGGCGAAGTGTCGGAGCAAACCATTCACTCTGCCCGGGAGCAGGGGCTGCATTTTTATGCGGCAGGACACCATGCCACGGAACGCGGCGGCATTCGCGCCCTCAGCGAATGGCTGACGGAAACCACTGACCTGGATGTCACCTTTGTGGATATCCCTAATCCAGCCTGATGAGAGGTATATAAGTGCAGCGAGCACGTTGTTATCTGTTAGGCGAAACCGCCGTCGTACTGGAGCTCGAGCCGCCGGTCACCCTGGCGACGCAAAAGCGGATCTGGCGCCTGACCCAGCGACTGGGTGAAATTCCCGAAGTGGTGGAAGCCATTCCGGGGATGAATAACATCACCGTGGTGTTGCGCAATCCTCACTCGGTTGCGCTGGATGCGATTGAGCGTCTGCAGCGCTGGTGGGAGGAGAGCGAGGCGCTCGAGCCTGAATCGCGCTTTATTGAAATCCCGGTGGTGTACGGCACCGCCGCGGGTCCCGATCTGGGCGAAGTGGCCCGGCACGCCGGATTAACCGAGAAACAGGTCGTGGAGCTGCACTCGTCCATTGATTATGTGGTCTGGTTTTTAGGTTTTCAGCCGGGCTTTCCTTATCTGGGCGGGTTGCCTGAGCAGCTCGCGACGCCGCGCCGGGATGAACCCCGGCTGCAGGTTCCGGCGGGCTCGGTAGGGATTGGCGGGGCGCAAACCGGCATTTATCCGTTAGCCACCCCTGGCGGCTGGCAGCTGATTGGGCACACCCCGTTGCCGCTGTTCGATCCCGAACGTGATGAGCCGGTGCTGCTGCGACCGGGCGATACCGTGCGGTTTATCCCGCAGAAGGAGGGGGTATGCTAAAAGTTATTCGCGCAGGGCTCTATACCTCGGTACAGGACGGCGGACGCATCGGTTTTCGCCAGTCGGGGATCAGCTACTGTGGCGCGCTGGATAAACCGGCCCTGCAGATTGGCAACATCCTGGTGGGCAACGACCCGGACGATGCCGCGCTGGAGATCACCCTCGGGCAGTGCACCTTTGAATTTGAACAGGACGGCTGGTTCGCCCTGACCGGGGCGGGCTGCGACGCCCGGCTTGACGGCGCGGCGGTCTGGACCGGCTGGCGTCTGCCGGTGAAGGCCGGGCAACAGCTTACCCTGAATCGCCCCCTGCGTGGCATGCGTAGCTATCTGGCGATTGCGGGTGGCATCGACGTGCCATCGGTGATGAACTCCCTCAGCACCGACCTGAAGGTGGGCCTCGGCGGCCACCAAGGGCGTCTGCTGAAAGATGGCGATCGGCTGGCGGTTCGGCCTGGCGGGCGCGAGTTCCTCGAAGCCCAGGGCGTTAAGCAGCTGCTATGGGGTAACCGCGTGCGCGCTTTGCCGGGGCCGGAATACCACGAGTTTGATAAGGCCTCGCAGGATGCGCTCTGGCGTCTGCCGTGGCAGCTCAGCCCGCAAAGTAACCGCATGGGCTATCGCCTGCAGGGGCAGAAGCTGGTGCGCAATACCGAGCGTGAAATGCTGTCGCACGGCCTGCTGCCGGGCGTAATCCAGGTGCCGCACAACGGGCAGCCGATCGTGCTGATGAACGATGCCCAGACCACCGGGGGCTATCCGCGGATCGCCTGCATCATTGAGGCCGATATGTACCACCTGGCGCAGGCCCCGCTCGGACAGCCGATCCACTTTGTCCCCTGTACGCTGGAAGAGGCGCTCGACGCGCGTCGGATCCAGAAGCAATACATCGAACAACTGGCGTGGAGGTTGCATGATCGCGGTTGATTTAAATGCCGATTTAGGCGAAGGCTGCGGCAGTGATGCCGCGCTGTTACAGCTGGTGTCGTCAGCCAATATCGCCTGTGGTTTTCACGCTGGCGATGCTCAGACCATGCTGGCCTGCGTGCGTGAGGCGCTAAAAAATGGGGTCTCCATCGGGGCGCACCCAAGCTTTCCGGATCGGGAAAATTTTGGCCGCACGGCCATGACCCTGCCGCCGGAGACGGTCTATGCGCAAGTGCTGTACCAGATTGGCGGCCTGGCGGCGATCGTGCGCGCCGAAGGAGGGCAGCTGCGTCACGTGAAACCGCACGGCATGCTCTATAACCAGGCGGCAAAAGATCGCGATCTGGCCGATGCCATCGCCCGGGCCATCTCTACCATCGACCCGGATTTGATTCTGGTGGGGCTGGCAGGGAGCGAGCTGATCCGCGCGGGGACGCGCTATGGCCTGATTACCCGGGAAGAGGTGTTCGCCGATCGCGGATATCAGGCTGACGGCAGCCTGGTGCCGCGTACCCAGACCGGGGCGCTGATCGCCGATGAAGATCAGGCTCTGGCGCAAACCCTGGAGATGATCCAGCGCGGACGGGTGAAAAGCATTACCGGTGAATGGGCCACCGTGCACGCGCAGACGGTGTGCATTCACGGTGACGGAGAACACGCTCTGGCTTTTGCCCGTCGCCTGCGTACAGAATTTGAAGCAAACAATATAAAAATCAGTGCATAACGCACACTTGCAAACACCACAACAGGAAACAGAACATGGCAGAGACGCTATCCCTCTGGCCACTCATCGGTATCGCGGTGATTGTGGTCGGGTTTTTATTACGCTTTAACCCGGTGCTGGTGGTCATTGTCGCCGGGATCGTCACTGGCCTCGCGGCACAGATGCCGGTCGCCACCATCCTGGAAAAACTCGGTGAAGGGTTCCTCAACACCCGCAACCTGCCGTATATCCTGCTGATCCCACTGGCGGTTATCGGCCTGCTGGAGCGTCACGGCCTGAAAGAGCGGGCCCAGGCGTGGATCGCGAAGATCCACAGCGCTACCGCCGGTCGTCTGCTGATCGTCTATCTGTTTGTCCGCGAAGCGACGGCGGCGATGGGGCTGACCAGCCTCGGCGGGCATCCACAGATGGTGCGCCCGCTGCTGGCACCGATGGCTGAAGGGGCGGCAGAGAAGAAATATGGCGAACTGCCGGGGGCGGTGCGCTATCGCCTGCGGGCGATGTCGGCGGCCACCGATAACGTCGGGCTGTTCTTTGGCGAAGATATCTTTGTCGCCTTTGGCGCCATTATCTTTATGCATAACTTTATGCTCGAATCCGGCGGGATCCAGACCGAACCGCTGCATATTGCCCTGTGGGGTATCCCGACGGCGCTCTGCGCCTTTGCGATCCACGCCACCCGCCTGTACCGCCTGGATAAGCATCTGGAGCGCGAGCTGGCTAAAGTGCAGGGAGAAGCGAAATGAATTTCCAGCAAAGCTATCTCTACTGGCTGGCAGGCCTGATCCTGCTGATCGTGGCGCTGATGTCGTTTCGCGATAAAGCCAACCCGCGACGCATCACCACCGGCCTGTTCTGGGGCATTTACGGCCTGCTGTTCCTGCTCGGCAACTGGACCTACGAGCTGGTGGGCGACAAGCGCACGGTACATATTGCCGTCGGTGTGGCAGTGGTCGGGCTGGCGCTGATCGCCGGTTTTGGCGGCGTGCGGCTGGGCAGCTATCATCAGCGCACCACAGAAGAGCGTGAGAGCAGCGCAAAGCGTCTGGGCAATCGCCTCTTCTTACCGGCACTGGCTATCCCGGTAGTGACGGTGGTGGGCGTGCTGATGTTTAACCACATTCCGGGCCTGCAGGAGACGCTGTTCGGGCCGGGCAATCACTCGACGCTGGTGACCCTGTTCTCGATGACGGTCGGCTCGCTGGTTGGTCTGGCGATGGCGGTCAAAATGACCCATGAGAAAGTGCATCAGCCCCTGCAGGAGGCGCGCCGTCTGCTCGACTCCATTGGCTGGGCCTTTATTCTGCCGCAGATCCTCGCCACCCTTGGGCTGCTGTTTACCGCGGCCGGGGTCGGGGAGGGGATTTCATACCTTACCCAGACGTATCTGGCGGTCGACAGCCGCTTTATCGCGGTGGCGGTTTATGCCATCGGCATGGCGCTGCTGACCATGGTGATGGGCAACGCCTTTGCCGCCTTCCCGATTGTGACGGCGGGCATCGGCATTCCGATCCTGGTTCTGCAGCACGGCGGCAACCCGGCGGTGATGGCGGCGATTGGCATGTTCTCCGGCTACTGCGGTACCCTGATGACGCCGATGGCGGCCAACTTCAACATCGTGCCCGCGGCTCTGCTGGAGCTGCCCGATAAAAACGCGGTTATCAAGGCGCAGGTGCCTACCGGGGTACTGCTGCTGATTGCCAACGTGTTCCTGCTCTACTTCCTGATGTTCCTGTAAGGAGAAATGATGCAAACCGTATTAATCACGGGTTTTGAGCCCTTTGGCGGCGAAACCGTTAACCCCTCCTGGGAAGTGGTGAAGCTGCTTGATGGGATGATTATTGACGACTGCCGCGTGGTGGCCCGACAGCTGCCCTGCGTGTTCGGCGAGTCGTTAGCGGTGCTGAATGCGGCCATTGACGCGCTGCAGCCCACCGTGGTGCTGGCGATAGGGCAGGCCGGTGGCCGCGTGGATGTCACCGTCGAGCGAGTGGCGATCAACGTCGATGACGCGCGCATCCCGGATAACCGCGGGCAACAGCCGGTGGATGTCGCCATCGTGCCGGGTGGCCCGGCCGCCTGGTTCAGCACGCTGCCGATCAAAGCGATGGTGGCGGCGCTGCGCGAAGCCGGTATTCCTGCTTCGGTTTCGCAGACGGCTGGCACATTCGTCTGCAACCATGTGATGTATGGCGTACTGCACAAGCTGGCCGACTGGCCGGAGGTGAAAGGCGGCTTTATCCATATCCCCTACCTGCCTGAGCAGGCGGCGGCGCATCCCGGAGCCCCGAGCATGGCCGCGCACACCGTGAAGCAGGCGCTGGAGATTGCCATTACGGTGGCGTTGCGCCAGGCGCACGACATCAAAGTGATCGGCGGTGCAACGCACTAAATAAGGAGTCATGATGCCAGAAGGCCCGGAGATCCGCCGTGCGGCGGATAGCCTGGAGGTGGCGATAAAAGGCAAACCACTCACCGACGTGTGGTTTGCTTTTCCTCAGTTAAAACCCTTTGAGTCCCTGCTTATCGGGGAGAGGGTCACGCATCTGGAGACGCGCGGCAAAGCGCTGCTCACTCACTTCTCCAACCAGTTGACGCTCTACAGCCATAACCAGCTTTACGGCGTCTGGCGGGTGGTAGATACCGGCCATGAGCCAGAGACTACGCGGGTGTTGCGCGTTAAGTTACAGACCGCAGAGAAAACCATTCTGCTCTACAGCGCCTCGGATATTGAGATGCTGACGGCGGAGCAGCTCACCACTCATCCCTTCCTGCAGCGGGTGGGACCGGATGTGCTGGATTTACGCCTGACGGCAGAGGATGTTAAAGCGCGGTTATTGTCAGCAAAATTCCGCAACCGGCAATTTTCCGGACTGCTGCTGGATCAGGCGTTTCTCGCCGGTTTAGGCAACTATCTGCGGGTCGAGATCCTGTGGGAGGTGGGGCTGGCGCCGCAGCATAAAGCGTCACAGCTGACCGAAGAGCAGCTCGATGCGCTGGCGCACGCGCTACTGGCTATCCCGCGCCTGTCGTACAACACCCGTGGGGTGGCGAACGAGAAGAAGCATCACGGGGCACTGTTCCGTTTTAAGGTGTTTCATCGGGCGGGGAAAAAGTGCGAGCGATGCGGTGGGGTAATTGAGAAAACGACATTGTCGTCGCGACCGTTTTACTGGTGTCCACATTGTCAGACATAAAAAAACCGGGTAGAGCTGACGCTTACCCGGTTTTCGTCGTATTTGTAGGCCCGGCAAGCGTAGCGCCGCCGGGCATTGCTATTAGCGTTTGGTGATATCGGTTTCGAAATTACGCTGCTCGTAGCCGGTGTACAGCTGACGTGGACGCGCAATTTTCATCCCGTCGGTGTGCATTTCGTTCCAGTGTGCAATCCAGCCCACGGTACGCGCCATCGCAAAGATCACGGTAAACATGGAAGACGGAATGCCCATCGCTTTCAGGATGATACCGGAGTAGAAGTCGACGTTCGGGTAGAGTTTCTTCTCGATGAAGTACGGGTCGTTCAGCGCGATGTGTTCCAGCTCCATCGCCACCTGCAGCAGGTCATCTTTGGTGCCCAGCTCTTTCAGCACTTCATGGCAGGTTTCACGCATCACGGTTGCGCGCGGATCGTAGTTTTTGTAAACGCGGTGACCGAAGCCCATCAGACGGAAGGAGTCATTCTTGTCTTTCGCGCGACGCACAAACTCGGGAATGTGCTCAACGGAGCTGATCTCTTCCAGCATCTTCAGTGCAGCTTCGTTCGCGCCGCCGTGTGCCGGTCCCCACAGGGAGGCGATACCTGCAGCGATACAGGCGAACGGGTTAGCGCCGGAGGAGCCTGCGGTACGCACGGTAGAGGTAGAGGCGTTCTGCTCGTGGTCAGCGTGCAGGATCAGAATACGATCCATGGCGCGTTCCAGAACCGGGTTCACTTCGTACTCTTCGCACGGCGTAGCGAACATCATACGCAGGAAGTTACCGGCGTAGGAGAGGTCGTTACGTGGGTAAACAAACGGCTGTCCGATGGAGTATTTGTAACACATCGCGGCCATGGTAGGCATTTTGGACAGCAGACGGAATGCGGCGATATCGCGATGACGCTGGTTATTTACATCCAGGGAGTCATGGTAGAACGCAGCCAGCGCACCGGTGATCCCGCACATGACCGCCATCGGATGTGAATCACGACGGAACGCATGGAACAGACGGGTGATCTGCTCATGAATCATGGTGTGGCGGGTAACGGTGGTTTTGAACTCATCGTACTGTTCCTGGGTCGGCTTTTCGCCGTTCAGCAGGATGTAGCACACTTCCAGATAGTTGGATTCGGTGGCTAACTGATCGATGGGGAAACCGCGGTGCAACAGGATGCCTTCGTCACCGTCGATATAGGTGATTTTGGACTCGCAAGATGCGGTGGAAGTAAAACCAGGGTCAAAGGTAAACATACCTTTAGAACCAAGACTACGGATATCAATAACATCCTGACCGAGCGTGCCTTTTAGCACATCCAGTTCGATAGCAGTATCACCATTTAGGGTGATTTTTGCCTTAGTATCAGCCATTTACGGTCTCCTTAGCGCCTTATTGCTTAAGACTGCCCTTAACCGGATTTGCATTCAACTGATTTATCATTGTTACCAGTTTGTTATTTGGCTCGCCGCTCAGCTCACGAGGAGAAACCAGGGTACAGAGCAATGGCGCTAGCAGGTAAGCGAATGAGAAATCAGAGAAATAACAGCAAATCAGTGTTTGTGCAGTCCGAATTATTCAAACCTGTATATCACTAATAACTGTCCTGATAACTTCGGTCAATACCATCACACTGTTACATAACTTATTCTCAGGTGAAAGAGAGACCTCATAACTTTTGCGCATTATATGCCTTTTCTGGTGATGTTTGTAACAATAATGTTTAAGATTTGTCAAATCAGATGATTAAAAATTAAAAAGATGTTGTTATCGTGACCCTGATCACTGTTCCGCATAAAACCAGACAAACTGTATGTAGGTTAATTGTAATGATTTTGTGAACGGCCTATACTGCCGCCAGGTCTCCGGAAAACCCTGCAATCCCGAGCCAACCAGCGTTGTAACGTGTCATTTGAGCATCTGGAAGCAATGTTTTGCATGACGCACAGTTATATAAAAGGCACGCTGTCTGACCCGCATCGCAGTCCGGAGGAAGGAAACTATAAGAACAGCATGTGGGCGTTATTCATGATAAGAAATGTGAAAAAACAAAGACCTGTCAATCTGGATCTGAAAACGATCCGATTCCCTGTAACGGCAATAGCGTCCATCCTTCATCGTGTATCCGGCGTGATCACGTTTGTCGCGGTGGGTATCTTGTTATGGTTATTGGGTACCAGCCTCTCGTCTCCGGAAGGATTCCAGCAGGCCTCTGCCATCATGAACGGTTTCTTCGTGAAATTTATCATGTGGGGCATCCTGACCGCGCTGGCCTATCACGTCGTCGGCGGCATCCGCCATATGTTGATGGATGTGGGTTATCTTGAAGAGACCTTCGAAGCCGGCAAACGCACCGCTAACATCTCATTTGTTATCACTGTCGTGCTTTCACTTCTCGCAGGAGTCCTCGTATGGTAAGCAACGCCTCCGCATTTGGACGCAACGGCGTACATGACTTCATTCTGGTCCGTGCTACCGCTATCGTTCTCACCCTCTACATCATCTACATGATCGGTTTCTTTGCCACCAGCGGCGACCTGACGTGGGAAATCTGGACCGGTTTCTTCGGTTCGGCATTCACCAAAGTCTTCACCCTGCTGGCGCTGGCCTCCATCCTGATCCACGCATGGATCGGCATGTGGCAGGTACTGACCGATTACGTTAAACCCGTGGCGATTCGTCTCGTTCTGCAGCTGGCTATTGTGGTTGCTCTTGCGGTTTACGTTATTTATGGATTCGTTGTGGTGTGGGGTGTGTAATGAAACTGCCAGTCAGAGAATTTGATGCTGTAGTGATTGGAGCCGGTGGCGCAGGTATGCGCGCGGCGCTGCAAATTTCCCAGAGCGGCCAGAGCTGTGCGCTGCTCTCTAAAGTCTTCCCGACCCGTTCCCATACCGTATCAGCGCAGGGTGGCATCACCGTGGCGCTCGGTAATACCCATGATGATAACTGGGAATGGCATATGTACGACACGGTGAAAGGCTCCGATTACATCGGTGACCAGGACGCCATTGAATATATGTGTAAAACCGGCCCGGAAGCGATTCTGGAGCTGGACCATATGGGTCTGCCATTCTCCCGCCTGGAGAACGGCACCATCTATCAACGTCCGTTTGGCGGCCAGTCGAAAGACTTCGGCGGCGAGCAGGCGGCACGTACCGCAGCAGCAGCCGACCGTACCGGTCACGCCTTGCTGCATACCCTCTATCAGCAGAACCTGAAGAACAAGACCACCATCTTCTCCGAGTGGTATGCGCTGGATCTGGTGAAAAACGAAGATGGCGCCGTGGTCGGTTGTACCGCGCTGTGCATCGAAACCGGTGAAGTGGTCTACTTCAAAGCCCGCGCTACCGTGCTGGCCACCGGCGGTGCTGGCCGTATTTACCAGTCCACTACTAACGCCCACATCAACACCGGTGACGGCGTCGGTATGGCGATCCGCGCTGGCGTGCCGGTGCAGGATATGGAGATGTGGCAGTTCCACCCAACCGGTATCGCCGGTGCGGGCGTACTGGTAACAGAGGGCTGCCGTGGTGAAGGTGGTTACCTGCTGAACAAACATGGCGAACGCTTTATGGAGCGTTATGCCCCGAATGCGAAAGACCTGGCGGGTCGTGACGTGGTGGCGCGTTCCATCATGATCGAAATCCGTGAAGGTCGCGGCTGCGACGGTCCATGGGGCCCGCACGCGAAGCTGAAGCTTGACCATCTGGGTAAAGAGGTTCTGGAATCCCGTCTGCCGGGCATCCTCGAGCTGTCCCGTACCTTTGCTCACGTCGACCCGGTTAAAGAGCCGATCCCGGTTATCCCAACCTGCCACTACATGATGGGCGGTATTCCGACCAAAGTGACCGGCCAGGCGCTGACCGTGAACGAGCAGGGCGAAGACGTGGTGATCCCGGGCCTGTTCGCGGTAGGCGAAATTGCCTGCGTATCCGTACACGGTGCCAACCGTCTGGGCGGCAACTCTCTGCTCGACCTGGTGGTGTTTGGTCGTGCGGTGGGTCTGCATCTGCAGGAGTCCATTGCCGAGCAGGGTCCGCTGCGTGATGCCACCGACGCCAATATCGACGCCTCTCTGGAACGTCTGAATCGCTGGAACGGTAACCGTAACGGTGAAGATCCGGTAGAAATCCGTAAGGCGCTGCAGGAGTGCATGCAGCACAACTTCTCGGTATTCCGCGAAGGTGACGCGATGGCGAAAGGGCTTGAGCAGCTGAAAGCGATCCGCGAGCGTCTGAAAAATGCCCGTCTGGATGACACTTCCAGCGAGTTCAACACCCAGCGCGTTGAGTGTCTGGAGCTGGATAACCTGATGGAAACCGCTTACGCGACCGCGGTCTCTGCAAACTTCCGTACCGAAAGCCGTGGCGCGCATAGCCGCTTCGACTTCCCGGATCGTGACGACGAAAACTGGCTGTGCCATTCCCTGTACCTGCCAGAGTCGGAATCCATGACACGTCGTAGCGTCAATATGGAACCGAAACTGCGTCCGGCGTTCCCGCCGAAGATTCGTACTTATTAATGCGGAGACAGGACAATGAAACTCGAATTCTCAGTTTATCGTTATAACCCGGATGTCGACGACGCTCCGCATATGCAGGATTACACCCTAGAAGCGGAAGAGGGCCGGGACATGATGCTGCTTGATGCGTTAATGCAGCTGAAAGAAAAAGATCCGACACTGTCATTCCGTCGTTCCTGCCGTGAAGGGGTGTGTGGCTCCGACGGTCTGAACATGAACGGCAAAAACGGTCTGGCCTGTATCACTCCGATCTCGGCGCTCAACCGTCCAGGACAGAAGATTGTGATTCGCCCGCTGCCGGGTCTGCCGGTCGTTCGCGATTTGGTGGTGGACATGGGGCAATTCTATGCACAATATGAGAAGATTAAGCCTTACTTATTGAATAATGGGCAAAATCCACCCGCTCGCGAGCATTTACAGTCGCCAGAGCAGCGTGAAAAACTCGATGGCCTGTATGAGTGTATTCTCTGTGCATGTTGTTCGACCTCTTGCCCGTCGTTCTGGTGGAACCCGGACAAGTTTATCGGCCCGGCTGGCCTGCTGGCAGCGTACCGCTTCCTGATTGACAGCCGCGATACCGAAACCGACAACCGCCTGGAAGGGCTGAGTGATGCTTTCAGCGTATTCCGCTGCCACAGCATCATGAACTGCGTCAGTGTATGTCCTAAGGGGCTGAACCCGACGCGCGCTATCGGCCACATTAAGTCGATGTTGTTGCAGCGCAGTGCGTAAGTAATGAGAGGGGAGCGTTGTTCCCCTCACCCTAACCCTCTCCCAAAGGGAGAGGGGATAGATTGCAGAAACCTTTAAAAACTGCCCTGAAGTCTAGACAGTTTCTAAAGGTTCCTTCGCGGGCCAAAGTAAAAGAGCTCGCAGGTGAACCCCGGCACGTACACGTGGTGTGCGTGGTAGTTTCTACGGCGAAAGTAAGCATAAAAATGCTTAAGGGATCACGATGCAGAACGGCGCAATGAAAGCCTGGCTGGACTCTTCATTCCTCTCTGGTGCAAACCAAAGCTGGATTGAACAGCTCTATGAAGACTTCTTAACCGACCCTGACTCAGTGGACGCTAACTGGCGTTCGATGTTCCAGCAGTTACCTGGAACAGGAGTCAAACCGGATCAATTTCATTCCAAAACACGTGATTATTTCCGTCGTCTGGCGAAGGATGCCTCACGTTACTCTTCCGCCATCTCCGACCCTGACACCAATGCAAAGCAGGTTAAAGTCCTGCAGCTGATTAACGCCTACCGTTTCCGTGGCCACCAGCATGCGAATCTGGATCCGCTGGGTCTGTGGCAGCAGGAGCGCGTGGCGGACCTCGATCCGGCTTATCACGATCTGACCGAAGCTGATTTCCAGGAAACCTTTAACGTGGGTTCTTTCGCGATCGGCAAAGACACGATGAAGCTGGGCGAGCTGCTGGAGGCGCTGAAGCAAACTTACTGCGGCTCCATCGGTGCGGAATACATGCACATCACCTCAACCGAAGAGAAGCGCTGGATCCAGCAGCGTATTGAATCGGTTGCCGGTAAATCCACCTTCAATGCTGACGAGAAGAAGCGCTTCCTTGGCGAACTGACCGCAGCAGAAGGGCTGGAGCGCTATCTGGGCGCGAAATTCCCGGGCGCAAAACGCTTCTCGCTGGAAGGCGGCGATGCGCTGGTGCCAATGCTGAAAGAGCTGATCCGCCATGCGGGCAACAGCGGTACCCGCGAAGTGGTACTGGGCATGGCGCACCGTGGTCGTCTGAACGTACTGATCAACGTGCTGGGTAAAAAGCCGCAGGATCTGTTCGACGAGTTCGCGGGCAAACATAAAGAACACCTCGGTACCGGTGACGTGAAGTACCATATGGGCTTCTCATCGGATATCGAAACCAACGGCGGCCTGGTGCACATGGCGCTGGCGTTCAACCCGTCGCACCTGGAGATCGTCAGCCCGGTGGTGATCGGTTCCGTACGCGCCCGTCTGGATCGTCTGGACGAGCCGAGCAGCAATAAAGTGTTGCCAATCACCATTCACGGCGATGCGGCGATCACCGGCCAGGGCGTGGTTCAGGAAACCCTGAACATGTCCAAAGCACGCGGTTACGAAGTGGGCGGTACCGTTCGCATCGTGATTAACAACCAGGTGGGCTTCACGACCTCTAACCCGCTGGACGCGCGTTCTACTCCATACTGTACCGATATCGGTAAGATGGTTCAGGCGCCAATTTTCCACGTCAACGCGGATGACCCGGAAGCGGTCGCTTTCGTTACCCGTCTGGCGCTGGACTTCCGTAATACCTTCAAGCGTGACGTACTGATCGACCTGTTCTGCTATCGCCGTCATGGCCATAACGAAGCGGACGAGCCAAGTGCAACCCAGCCGCTGATGTACCAGAAAATCAAAAAGCATCCGACCCCGCGCAAAATCTACGCTGACAAGCTGGAAGCGGAGAAGGTTGTGACGCTGGAAGATGCCACCGAGCTGGTGAATCTCTACCGCGATGCGCTGGATGCCGGCGAGTGCGTGGTGAAAGAGCTGCGTCCGATGAACATGCACTCCTTTACCTGGTCGCCGTACCTCAACCACGAGTGGGATGAGAGCTACCCGAACAAGGTCGAGATGAAGCGTCTGCAGGAGCTGGCTAAACGCATCAGCACCGTACCAGAAGCCATTGAGATGCAGTCCCGCGTGCAGAAAATCTACTCTGACCGTCAGTCCATGGCGGCAGGTGAGAAGCTGTTCGACTGGGGTGGCGCGGAAAACCTGGCTTACGCAACCCTGGTTGACGAAGGCATTCCGGTTCGTCTGTCCGGTGAAGATGCGGGCCGTGGCACCTTCTTCCACCGTCATGCGGTGATCCATAACCAGACCAACGGTTCCACCTACACTCCGCTGCAGCACGTGCATAACGGTCAGGGCCAGTTCAAGGTCTGGGACTCCGTGCTGTCGGAAGAAGCGGTGCTGGCGTTTGAATACGGTTACGCCACTGCAGAACCACGCACCCTGACCATCTGGGAAGCGCAGTTCGGCGACTTCGCCAACGGTGCGCAGGTGGTTATCGACCAGTTCATCTCTTCTGGCGAGCAGAAGTGGGGCCGTATGTGTGGCCTGGTGATGCTGCTGCCGCACGGGTACGAAGGGCAGGGTCCGGAGCACTCCTCCGCGCGTCTGGAGCGTTATCTGCAACTTTGCGCCGAGCAGAACATGCAGGTTTGTGTTCCGTCTACCCCGGCACAGGTTTACCACATGCTGCGTCGTCAGGCGCTGCGCGGGATGCGTCGTCCGCTGGTGGTGATGTCACCGAAATCTCTGCTGCGTCACCCGCTGGCGGTCTCCACGCTGGATGAGCTGGCAAATGGCACCTTCATGCCGGCAATTGGCGAGATTGACGAGCTGGATCCGCAGGCAGTTAAACGCGTGGTGATGTGTTCTGGTAAGGTTTACTACGACCTGCTGGAACAGCGCCGTAAGAACGATCAGAAAGATGTCGCCATCGTGCGTATCGAACAGCTTTATCCGTTCCCGCATCAGGCGATGCAGGACGCATTAAAACCTTATGCTCACGTACATGATTTTGTCTGGTGCCAGGAAGAGCCGCTCAACCAGGGCGCATGGTACTGCAGCCAGCATCATTTCCGTGAAGTGATTCCATTTGGGTCTGCTCTGCGTTACGCAGGTCGCCCGGCCTCTGCCTCTCCGGCAGTAGGGTATATGTCCGTTCACCAGAAGCAGCAGCAAGATCTGGTTAATGACGCGCTGAACGTCGATTAATTAAAGGATAAATAATGAGTAGCGTAGATATTCTTGTTCCCGACCTGCCTGAATCCGTCGCTGATGCGACCGTTGCAACCTGGCACAAAAAACCGGGCGATGCGGTAAAACGCGATGAAGTGCTGGTAGAAATCGAAACTGACAAAGTGGTACTGGAAGTACCGGCCTCGGCGGATGGCATTCTGGATGCAGTGCTGGAAGATGAAGGCACGACCGTAACCTCTCGTCAGCTGCTGGGTCGCCTGCGTGAAGGTAACAGCGCGGGCAAAGAGTCCAGCGCCAAATCTGAAGAGAAAGCCTCTACGCCGGCACAGCGCCAGCAGGCTTCTCTGGAAGAGCAGACCAACGACGCGCTCAGCCCGGCGATCCGTCGCCTGCTGGCCGAGCACAACCTCGACGCGGCGGCCATTAAAGGCACCGGTGTCGGCGGTCGTCTGACCCGCGAAGATGTGGAAAAACACCTGGCGAAAGCACCAGCCGCAACGGAAGCGAAAGCGCCAGCTGCTGCACCGGCTCCGGCTGCACAGCCTCAGCTTGGCGCACGCAGTGAAAAACGCGTCCCGATGACCCGCCTGCGTAAGCGCGTGGCCGAGCGTCTGCTGGAAGCGAAAAACTCCACCGCGATGCTGACCACCTTCAACGAAGTCAACATGAAGCCAATCATGGACCTGCGTAAGCAGTACGGTGACGCGTTTGAAAAACGTCACGGTATCCGTCTGGGCTTTATGTCCTTCTACGTGAAAGCGGTTGTTGAAGCCCTGAAACGCTACCCGGAAGTGAACGCGTCTATTGATGGCGAAGATGTGGTGTACCACAACTACTTCGACGTGAGCATGGCCGTTTCTACGCCACGCGGCCTGGTAACCCCGGTTCTGCGTGATGTAGACACTCTGGGCATGGCTGACATCGAGAAGAAGATCAAAGAACTGGCAGTGAAAGGCCGTGACGGCAAGCTGACCGTAGAAGACCTGACCGGCGGTAACTTCACCATTACCAACGGCGGCGTATTCGGCTCACTGATGTCTACTCCAATCATCAACCCACCACAGAGCGCGATTCTGGGCATGCATGCCATCAAAGATCGTCCTATGGCGGTTGACGGTAAAGTAGAGATCCTGCCGATGATGTACCTGGCGCTCTCCTACGACCACCGTCTGATCGATGGCCGCGAGTCTGTGGGCTACCTGGTAGCGATTAAAGAGCTGCTGGAAGATCCAACTCGCCTGCTGCTGGACGTCTAGTTTTTAGCACCATTGCCCGGCGGCGTGTCGCCAGCCGGGCTTATAAAAGCATGACCTAACGATTACCCTGAAGGATGGATAGAACACATGAACTTACATGAATATCAGGCAAAACAGCTGTTTGCCCGGTATGGCTTACCGGCTCCGGTGGGTTATGCCTGCAATACCCCTCGCGAAGCAGAAGAAGCCGCATCTAAAATCGGCGCCGGTCCTTGGGTAGTGAAATGTCAGGTTCACGCTGGCGGCCGCGGTAAAGCGGGCGGTGTGAAAGTCGTTAACAGTAAAGAAGAGATCCGCGCCTTTGCTGAGCACTGGCTGGGCAAACGTCTGGTGACCTACCAGACAGACGCGAGCGGCCAGCCGGTTAACCAGATCCTGGTTGAAGCGGCGACCGATATTGCAAAAGAACTGTACCTCGGTGCCGTGGTAGACCGTAGCTCCCGTCGCGTGGTGTTTATGGCTTCTACCGAAGGTGGCGTGGAAATCGAGAAAGTGGCGGAAGAGACCCCGCACCTGATCCACAAAGTCGCTATCGATCCGCTGGCAGGCCCAATGCCTTACCAGGGACGCGAGCTGGCCTTCAAACTGGGTCTGGAAGGTAAACTGGTGCAGCAATTCACCAAGATCTTCATGGGCCTGGCCAACATCTTCCTGGAGCGCGACCTGGCGCTGATCGAAATCAACCCGCTGGTGATCACTAAGCAGGGCGACCTGATCTGCCTCGACGGCAAACTGGGCGCTGACGGCAACGCACTGTTCCGCCAAGCTGACCTGCGCCAGATGCGCGACCAGTCTCAGGAAGATCCACGTGAAGCTCAGGCTGCACAGTGGGAACTGAACTACGTGGCACTCGATGGCAACATCGGCTGCATGGTTAACGGTGCGGGCCTGGCAATGGGCACCATGGACATCGTTAAACTGCACGGCGGCGAGCCGGCAAACTTCCTCGACGTGGGCGGCGGCGCGACCAAAGAGCGCGTGACCGAAGCCTTCAAAATTATCCTCTCTGACGACAACGTGAAAGCGGTTCTGGTGAACATCTTTGGCGGCATCGTCCGTTGCGACCTGATCGCTGACGGTATTATCGGTGCGGTAGAAGAAGTGGGCGTAAACGTCCCGGTAGTGGTGCGTCTGGAAGGGAACAACGCTGAACTCGGCGCGAAAAAACTGGCTGACAGCGGCCTGAATATTATTGCAGCGAAAAGTCTGACGGATGCCGCTCAGCAGGTAGTTGCCGCAGTGGAGGGGAAATAATGTCCGTTTTAATTAATAAAGATACCAAGGTCATCTGCCAGGGCTTCACCGGTAGCCAGGGTTCATTCCACTCTGAGCAGGCGATTGCTTACGGTACGCAGATGGTTGGCGGCGTTACGCCAGGTAAAGGTGGCACCACTCACCTGGGCCTGCCAGTGTTCAACACCGTACGTGAAGCCGTAGAAGCCACTGGCGCCACCGCCACCGTGATCTACGTTCCGGCCCCGTTCTGCAAAGACTCCATTCTGGAAGCCATCGACGCAGGCATCAAACTGATCATCACCATCACCGAAGGTATCCCGACGCTGGATATGCTGACCGTGAAAGTGAAGCTGGACGAAGCGGGCGTGCGCATGATCGGGCCAAACTGCCCGGGCGTGATCACCCCAGGCGAATGCAAAATCGGCATCATGCCGGGTCACATTCACAAGCCAGGCAAAGTGGGCATCGTCTCCCGTTCCGGTACTCTGACCTATGAAGCGGTTAAACAGACCACCGACTACGGTTTCGGCCAGTCCACCTGTGTGGGCATCGGCGGCGACCCAATCCCGGGCTCTAACTTCATCGATATCCTGAAGCTGTTCCAGGAAGACCCGCAGACAGAAGCGATCGTAATGATCGGTGAAATCGGCGGCAGCGCGGAAGAAGAAGCCGCTGCGTACATCAAAGACCACGTGACCAAGCCGGTTGTGGGCTACATCGCGGGTGTGACTGCGCCGAAAGGCAAGCGTATGGGCCATGCGGGCGCCATCATCGCGGGCGGCAAAGGTACTGCGGATGAGAAATTCGCGGCGCTGGAAGCAGCAGGCGTGAAAACCGTTCGCAGCCTGGCTGACATCGGTGAAGCCCTGAAATCCATCATTAAGTAAATCCTCTCTGCTCCCCGTGCGGGGAGCTTTGACATAATAAATGTCCGTTTCGACATGGTTGGCCATCGTAAGATGGCCTTTTTTTTGGCGGTGAGAAACAAACCGGTAACATTACTGTGTTAATTTCCGGATTATTAAAAGTAAAATATTTGTAATAAAGAACACCGATAAAAACAGAATAAAAAAACAGTGTGAAATGACCAGCATTAATAGTTCGGAATTATTAAAAAGTTGACTCTATTTCCGCGTTAATTTAAATCACCTTTATTTATATTTCCTCCTTTCATCGATAACGATCAATAGCATATTTAAACATATCGTTAACATTACGCCTATTGCGTTTACTATGTGGATACACCCTTAACACGCCTGCGCAATATTGATTTATATCAATATTTAATACCTGGAAAAGGGCGTCAAAAAGCGTTAAATTGCTCCCGATCAATTTGGTTGAAAAGTGGTAAAGTCGCTATATATTGATCGCTGTCGTAAAACGTAAAGCGCTTTCAATAAAAACCTGTTTATTGTAAGGGTTTTGCGGAGTAATATATTTGCGGGATCAATTTCGGGTTTTAATTAACGTATCTGTAACTTTTCATCATGGCTTTTTCCTCCTGGGAAGATTAAGTAACGAAGAAAGGATGCGGATAATTTTTTGTATTGGGGCATGTGTGTGGATCTTTTCTAGCAGGATCCACTCCCGGAGTCTTCATGCGATGAGCAAGGAGTCATGATGTTAGATGTAGTCGAACTGTCGCGCTTACAGTTTGCCTTGACCGCGATGTACCACTTCCTTTTTGTGCCACTGACGCTCGGTATGGCGTTCCTGCTGGCCATTATGGAAACGGTCTACGTCCTTTCCGGCAAACAGATTTATAAAGATATGACCAAGTTCTGGGGCAAGTTGTTTGGTATCAACTTTGCGCTGGGCGTGGCCACCGGTCTGACCATGGAGTTCCAGTTCGGGACTAACTGGTCTTACTATTCCCACTATGTCGGGGATATCTTCGGTGCGCCGCTGGCCATTGAAGGTCTGATGGCCTTCTTCCTCGAATCCACCTTTGTAGGTCTGTTCTTCTTTGGCTGGGATCGTCTGGGTAAAGTGCAGCATATGGCTGTGACCTGGCTGGTCGCCTTAGGCTCTAACCTGTCCGCACTGTGGATCCTGGTAGCCAACGGCTGGATGCAGAACCCTATCGCGTCAGATTTTAACTTCGAAACCATGCGTATGGAGATGGTCAGCTTCTCCGAGCTGGTGCTGAACCCGGTCGCTCAGGTGAAATTTGTTCACACTGTGGCATCCGGCTATGTCTGTGGCGCAATGTTCGTCATGGGGATCAGCGCCTACTACATGCTGCGTGGTCGTGACTTCGCCTTTGCTAAGCGCTCCTTCGCCATCGCGGCGAGCTTCGGTATGGCGGCCATCCTCTCTGTTATCGTGCTGGGTGATGAATCCGGTTACGAGATGGGCGACGTGCAGAAAACCAAACTGGCGGCGATCGAAGCAGAGTGGGAAACCCAACCGGCTCCGGCAGCCTTCACCCTGTTTGGTATTCCCGACCAGGACGCGCAGGAAAACCACTTTGCTATTCAGATCCCTTATGCGTTGGGCATCATTGCCACCCGCTCTGTGGATACGCCGGTTATCGGTCTGAAAGATCTGCTGGTACAGCATGAAGAGCGTATCCGTAACGGGATGAAAGCTTACTCCCTGCTGGAACAGCTGCGTGCCGGTTCTGCCGATCAGTCCGTTCGCGATCAATTTAACGACGTGAAAAAAGACCTCGGTTACGGCCTGCTGCTGAAACGCTATACCCCGAACGTCTCTGACGCGACGGAAGAGCAAATCCAGATGGCGACCAAAGACTCGATTCCACGCGTTGCACCGCTGTACTTCGCGTTCCGTATCATGGTTGGTTGCGGCATCATCATGCTGCTGATCATTGGCGCCTCCTTCTGGTCGGTCATTCGTAACCGTATCGGTCAGCGTAAATGGCTGCTGCGTGCTGCGCTGTACGGCATGCCACTGCCGTGGATTGCCATTGAATCCGGCTGGTTTGTTGCGGAATACGGCCGTCAGCCGTGGGCTATCGGTGAGGTGCTGCCAACCGCGGTGGCCAACTCCTCCCTGACCGCCGGGGATCTGATTTTCTCCATGCTGCTGATTTGTGGCCTGTACACCCTGTTCCTGGTGGCTGAACTGTTCCTGATGTTCAAATTTGCGCGCCTTGGCCCAAGCAGCCTGAAAACCGGTCGCTACCACTACGAGCAGTCCACCGTGGCTTCTCAGCCGGCACGCTAAGACAGGAGTCGTCAAATGATCGATTATGAAGTATTGCGTTTTATCTGGTGGCTGCTGGTCGGGATCTTACTGATTGGTTTTGCGGTCACTGACGGTTTCGACATGGGGGTGGGCATGCTCACCCGCTTCCTCGGTCGTAATGATACCGAGCGTCGAATTATGATTAACTCCATCGCCCCACACTGGGACGGTAACCAGGTGTGGCTGATCACCGCAGGCGGCGCGCTGTTCGCTGCCTGGCCGATGGTCTACGCGGCTGCGTTCTCCGGCTTCTATGTGGCGATGATCCTGGTGCTGGCGTCGTTGTTCTTCCGTCCGGTCGGTTTTGACTACCGTTCGAAGATCGAAGACACCCGCTGGCGCAACATGTGGGACTGGGGCATCTTCATCGGTAGCTTCGTGCCGCCGCTGGTGATCGGCGTGGCGTTCGGCAACCTGCTGCAGGGCGTGCCGTTCCACCTCGATGAATACATGCGTCTGTACTACACCGGCAACTTCTTCCAGCTGCTGAACCCGTTCGGTCTGCTGGCGGGCGTGGTCAGCGTGGCGATGATCCTGACTCAGGGTGCCACCTATCTGCAGATGCGTACCGTGGGTGAACTGCACCTGCGCTCCCGCGCCGTCTCGCAGATTGCGGCCCTGGTGACCCTGGTCGGCTTCGCGCTGGCGGGTGTCTGGGTGATGTTCGGTATCGACGGTTACGTAGTGACATCGGCGATTAACCATACCGCGCCGTCTAACCCGCTGACCAAAGAAGTGGCACGTCAGGCAGGTGCCTGGCTGGTGAACTTCAATAATATGCCGGTTCTGTGGGCTATCCCGGCACTGGGCGTGGTGCTGCCGCTGCTGACCCTGCTGACTTCCCGCATGGAAAAAGGCGCATGGGCCTTCGTCTTCTCCTCACTGACGCTGGCGTGCATCATCCTGACGGCCGGTATCGCGATGTTCCCATTCGTGATGCCATCCAGCACCATGATGAATGCTAGCCTGACGATGTGGGATGCCACCTCGAGTCAGATGACGCTGAACCTGATGACGTTTGTGGCTGCCGTGTTCGTACCGCTCATTCTGGCCTACACCACCTGGTGTTACTGGAAAATGTACGGTCGTATCACGAAAGAACATATCGAAAGTAATTCTCACTCTATGTATTAAGGAAGGAGCTGAATATGTGGTATTTCGCATGGATTTTAGGAACGCTTCTTGCCTGTGCATTTGGTGTGATCACCGCCCTGGCGCTTGAGCACGTTGAAGCGTCCAAAGCTGGTGAAGAAAAACACTGATGATCGCGTATCTCTACGGGATCATGGACAAGCGCCCGCTGAGGGCGCTTTCCTTAGTGATGGCGTTACTGCTGGCGGGTTGCATCTTCTGGGACCCGTCGCGCTTTGCGGCGAAGACCAGCGAGCTGGAAATCTGGCACGGTTTTCTCATCATGTGGGCAGTGTGCGCTGGGGTGATCCACGGCGTCGGCTTTCGCCCGAAAGCCTTACTCTGGCAGGGCATCTTCTGCCCGCTGCTGGCGGATGTGATCCTGCTGGTAGGCCTGATTTTCTTTTTCAGCTGAATAAGAACTATCCGTTAATATTATGGGCTTACCCTGGCCCATAAAAATTTACTCTCTGTTTACTTTCCCCCATTCCAAACCACCATTCCCGCGCGTATAGTAGCGAAGTTTAGAAGATCTGACCCTTTTTGTATTACCGGGATGTAAAGTGAATACAACGCTATTTCGATGGCCGGTGCGTGTCTACTACGAAGATACGGATGCCGGTGGTGTGGTGTACCACGCCAGCTACGTTGCCTTTTATGAACGAGCACGCACTGAAATGCTGCGCCATCATCACTTTAGCCAGCAGGTTCTGTTGGCGGAGCGAGTTGCCTTCGTGGTACGCAAGATGACGCTGGAGTATTTTGCGCCCGCCAGACTCGACGATATGCTCGAAGTCCAAACGGAAATAACATCAATGCGCGGGACCTCAATGGTTTTCACGCAGCGGATCGTCAATGCAGAAAACACGGTACTGAACGAAGCTGAAGTCCTGATCGTCTGTGTTGATCCAATCATCATGAAGCCTCGTGCGCTTCCTAAGTCTATTGTCGCGGAGTTTAAGCAGTGACTGACATGAATATCCTTGATTTGTTCCTGAAGGCTAGCCTTCTGGTTAAACTTATCATGTTCATTTTAATTGGTTTTTCTATCGCCTCCTGGGCCATCATCATCCAGAGAACCCGAATCCTCAATGCGGCAACCCGTGAAGCGGAAGCCTTTGAAGATAAGTTCTGGTCCGGTATCGAACTTTCCCGTTTGTATCAGGAAAGCCAGGGGCGTCGTGAAAACCTCTCCGGCTCCGAGCAAATTTTCTATAGCGGCTTCAAAGAGTTTGCCCGTTTGCACCGCGCTAACAACCATGCGCCGGAAGCGGTCGTTGAAGGGGCATCCCGTGCGATGCGCATTTCAATGAACCGTGAACTGGAAACGCTGGAAACGCACATTCCGTTCCTCGGCACCGTCGGTTCCATTAGCCCGTATATCGGTCTGTTTGGTACGGTCTGGGGGATCATGCACGCCTTTATCGCCCTGGGTGCGGTAAAACAGGCGACGCTGCAGATGGTTGCACCGGGTATCGCAGAAGCACTGATCGCGACCGCTATCGGCCTGTTCGCTGCTATTCCTGCGGTAATGGCGTACAACCGCCTGAATCAGCGCGTGAACAAACTGGAACTGAACTACGACAACTTCATGGAAGAGTTCACCGCGATTCTGCACCGCCAGGCGTTTACCAGTACCGAGAGTAACAAGGGGTAAACCATGGCCAGACAGCGTGGACGGGGTCGTCGCGAACTGAAGTCCGAAATCAACATTGTACCGCTGCTGGACGTGCTGCTGGTGCTGCTGCTGATCTTTATGGCCACAGCACCCATCATCACCCAGAGCGTTGAGGTTGATCTGCCGGATGCGACAGAATCTCAGGCTGTAAGCAGCAATGACGATCCACCGGTCATCATTGAAGTATCCGGAGTAGGGCAGTACAGCGTGGTGGTTGAAAAGGATCGTCTCGATCAACTCCCGCCGGAGCAGGTCATTGCCGAAGCGCAACGACGTCTGCAGTCCAATCCGAAAACGGTCTTCTTAATCGGTGGTGCGAAAGACGTGCCTTACGATGAAATTATAAAGGCGCTGAACCTGTTGCATAGCGCGGGCGTTAAGTCAGTCGGCTTGATGACGCAGCCTATTTGATCATCTGCGTACACAACAGAGTTTTTGGGAACCCATAGTGTCAAAGGCAACCGAACAAAACGATAAGCTTAAGCGGGCGATCATTATCTCGGCAGTGCTGCATGTCATTCTTTTTGCAGCACTGATCTGGAGTTCGTTCGATGAGCATCTCGATACCGCTGCTGGCGGTGGGGGAGGTTCATCCATCGATGCCGTGATGGTCGATCCCGGCGCGGTGGTGCAAAACTATAACCGCCAGCAACAGCAGCAGGCGAGTGCAAAACGTGCTGAAGAGCAACGCGAAAAGCAGGCGCAACAGCAGGCGGAAGAGCTGCGTGAAAAGCAGGCCGCCGAGCAGGAACGTCTGAAGCAGCTTGAGAAAGAACGTTTGCAGGCGCAGGAAGCGGCGAAAGAGCAGGCGGAGCAGCAGAAACAGGCGGAAGCCGCAGCGAAGCAAGCGCAGGAAAAACAGAAGCAGGCGGAAGAGGCAGCAGCCAAAGCCGCAGCGGATGCCAAAGCGCAGGCAGATGCTCAGGCGAAACAAGCTGCTGAAGCGGCAAAACAGGCCGCGGATGCCGCTGCATTAGCCGCGAAAAAAGCCGCTGCCGATGCGCAAAAACAGGCTGAAGCTGAAGCCGCCAAAGCCGCTGCTGATGCGAAGAAGAAAGTAGAAGCCGAAGCTGCGAAGAAAGCTGCTGCTGACGCGAAGAAAAAAGCGGAAGCGGAAGCAGCCAAACAAGCAGCCCAGGAAGCCGAGAAGAAAGCGGCTGCCGACGCGGCTAAAAAGGCTGCTGCAGCAGAAAAAGCCGCAGCTGAAAAAGCTGCTGCTGCCGAGAAAGCGGCCGCTGAGAAGAAAGCCGCTGCGGCAGAAAAAGCAGCTGCAGATAAAAAAGCCGCTGCAGATAAGAAAGCAGCTGCCGATAAAGCAGCTGCTGACAAAGCTGCCGCCGCGAAAGCCGCAGCAGCGAAAAAAGCCGCCGCGGAAAAAGCTGCTGCATCGGACGTTGATGACCTGTTCGGCGATCTGAGCTCAGGTAAGAATGCGCCGAAATCGGGTGGGGCAAAAGGTAATGGTCAGCCGGCAAAAGATAGCGGAACAAGTGGTACTAATGGTGGCGCGTCAGGCGCTGATATTAGTGCATATGCTTCGCAAATCCGTAATGCCATTCAGAGCCGCTTATATGGCGCTGATCTGTATGCCGGTAAGTCCTGTGTGCTGCACATCAAGCTGGCACCAGACGGCCTGCTGTTGGATGTTACTGAGGAAGGTGGTGATCCTGCGTTATGTCAGGCTGCGCTGACGGCGGCAAAAACTGCCAGAATTCCTAAACCGCCTAGCCAGGCTGTTTATGAAAAAGTAAAAGATGCCAAACTGGACTTCAAACTGTAGCGATTTTCCCGCTAAAGTTAGCAAAACAGTCTACGTTTGAGGCTGTGGATTGGTAGTTTTGTTTATTTGGGTTTGTTAACATTCTGCTAAATTATCGCGGGTAAGGTTACCCGGGTATGGGAGATATGATGAAGCAGGCATTACGTGTTGCAATGAGTTTCTTAGTGCTGTGGGCAGCGGTGCTGCACGCAGAAGTGCGTATCGAGATCACCCAGGGGGTGGACTCGGCACGTCCGATTGGTGTGGTTCCATTCCAGTGGAAAGGGCCAGGTGCTGCGCCGGAAGATGTGGGTGGCATTGTTGCCGCTGACCTTCGCAACAGCGGTAAATTCAACCCGTTAGATCGTTCTCGTCTGCCACAGCAGCCGGGCACAGCGGCAGAGTTACAACCGGCGGCATGGTCTGCGCTGGGTATCGATGCGGTGGTCGTGGGTCAGGTTACGCCTAACCCGGACGGCGGTTATACCGTGGCTTACCAGCTGGTTGACACCGGTGGCGCACCGGGCACCGTACTGGCACAGAACACTTATAAAGTGAACAAGCAGTGGCTGCGTTATGCGGGTCACACGGCAAGCGACGAAGTGTTTGAGAAGCTGACCAGCATCAAAGGCGCGTTCCGTACCCGTATCGCTTATGTCGTGCAGACCAACGGCGGCCAGTTCCCGTATGAGCTGCGCGTCTCTGACTACGACGGTTACAACCAGTTCACCGTTCATCGTTCACCACAGCCGCTGATGTCACCGGCCTGGTCACCGGACGGTTCTAAGCTGGCCTACGTAACCTTCGAAAGCGGTCGTTCAGCGCTGGTTATCCAGACTCTGTCTAACGGCGCGGTGCGTCAGGTTGCCTCTTTCCCACGTCACAACGGGGCACCGGCCTTCTCGCCGGACGGTTCTAAACTGGCGTTTGCGCTGTCTAAAACCGGTAGCCTGAACCTGTACGTAATGGACATCGGTTCCGGTCAGATCCGTCAGGTCACCGACGGTCGCAGCAACAACACCGAACCAACCTGGTTCCCGGACAGCCAGAACCTGGCCTTTACCTCTGACCAGGCGGGTCGTCCACAGGTTTATAAAGTTAATGTTAACGGCGGTGCACCGCAGCGTATCACCTGGGAAGGTTCACAGAACCAGGACGCAGACGTGAGCGCTGACGGTAAGTTTATGGTAATGGTCAGCTCGGCCGGTGGTCAGCAGCACATTGCCAAACAAGATCTGGGTGGTGGTGGCGTACAAGTTTTATCGTCAACCTTCCTGGATGAAACGCCAAGTCTGGCACCTAACGGCACTATGGTTATCTACAGCTCTTCTCAGGGGATGGGATCGGTGCTGAATCTGGTTTCTACAGATGGGCGTTTCAAAGCGCGTATTCCGGCAACTGATGGACAGGTAAAATCACCTGCCTGGTCGCCGTACCTGTAATAATAATTAATTGAATAATAAAGGAATCATAGAAATGCAACTGAACAAAGTGCTGAAAGGGCTGATGATCGCTCTGCCTGTTATGGCAATCGCAGCGTGTTCTTCTAACAAGAACGCAAGCAACGACCAGAGCGGCGAAGGCATGATGGGTGCCGGCACCGGTATGGACGCAAACGCCAATGGCAATATGTCTTCTGAAGAGCAAGCGCGTCTTCAGATGCAACAGCTGCAGCAGAACAACATTGTTTACTTCGATCTGGACAAGTTCGACATTCGTTCTGACTTCGCTGCGATGCTGGATGCGCACGCTAACTTCCTGCGTAGCAACCCGTCTTACAAAGTCACCGTAGAAGGTCACGCGGACGAACGTGGTACTCCTGAGTACAACATCTCCCTGGGTGAGCGTCGTGCTAACGCCGTTAAAATGTACCTGCAGGGTAAAGGCGTTTCTGCTGACCAGATCTCCATCGTTTCTTACGGTAAAGAAAAACCTGCAGTACTGGGTCACGACGAAGCGGCTTACTCCAAAAACCGTCGTGCCGTACTGGTTTACTAAGAGAATTGCATGAGCAGTAACTTCAGACATCATCTGTTGAGTCTGTCGTTACTGGTTGGTATAGCGGCCCCCTGGGCCGCTTTTGCTCAGGCACCAATCAGTAGTGTCGGCTCCGGCTCGGTAGAAGACCGGGTCACCCAACTCGAGCGTATTTCTAATGCTCACAGCCAGCTTTTAACCCAACTTCAGCAGCAGCTCTCTGACAACCAAACCGATATTGACTCACTGCGCGGACAGATTCAGGAAAGCCAGTATCAGCTCAATCAGGTTGTAGAGCGTCAGAAGCAGATCCTGCTGCAGATGGATAGCCTGAATAATGGCGGCGCAGCAGCGCAACCAGCAACAGGCGATCAAAGCGGCGCAGCTGGTGCAGCGGCAACGCCTCAGGCTGACGCATCAGCCTCAGCAGGCGCGCCTGTACAGAGCGGTGACGCGAATACTGACTACAATGCGGCAATCGCCCTGGTGCAGGATAACTCGCGCCAGGACGAGGCGATGGCGGCGTTTCAGAACTTCGTGAAGAAATACCCTGATTCAACCTATCAGCCCAATGCGAACTATTGGCTGGGACAGTTGAACTACAACAAGGGTAAAAAAGACGACGCGGCATTCTATTTTGCCTCCGTGGTAAAAAATTACCCGAAATCACCGAAAGCGCCAGACGCGATGTACAAGGTCGGGGTGATCATGCAGGACAAAGGCGATACCGCGAAAGCGAAGGCCGTCTTCCAGCAGGTGGTCACTAAGTTCCCGGGCACCGAAGGTGCGAAACAAGCGCAAAAACGTCTTGCTGCGATGGGATGATTGCCGGATGACCAGAAATCGCGTTTTTTCTGGTCTTGCCGCATACTTCCTAAGCAGTTAAGTGATATTCATCAAAATATTAGTTGCGCAGAATTCTTAAATCAGTAATATATGCCGCCGTTGCCAAGGGATATCAAACAGCCCAAAAGCAGCCAAAATAGTGGGTCGTTAGCTCAGTTGGTAGAGCAGTTGACTTTTAATCAATTGGTCGCAGGTTCGAATCCTGCACGACCCACCACTAATAGCAGTTCCGGCAGTACAGAGTGGGTGATTAGCTCAGTTGGTAGAGCATCTCCTTTACACGGAGGGGGTCGGCGGTTCGAGCCCGTCATCACCCACCACTCGGGTCGTTAGCTCAGTTGGTAGAGCAGTTGACTTTTAATCAATTGGTCGCAGGTTCGAATCCTGCACGACCCACCAATCTTTTTGATTGGTGCCGAGTAAAAATTTCAGGCAACACCCGAATGGGTCGTTAGCTCAGTTGGTAGAGCAGTTGACTTTTAATCAATTGGTCGCAGGTTCGAATCCTGCACGACCCACCAGCCTGAAAAGAATTAAGCAGTACATCCCGCAAGGGGTCGTTAGCTCAGTTGGTAGAGCAGTTGACTTTTAATCAATTGGTCGCAGGTTCGAATCCTGCACGACCCACCAATGTAAAAAGGCGCCCTAAAGGCGCCTTTTTGCTATCCAGCCCGATGACATTTCTCTTCAGATTCGCTATCTTGTTTAGTATACAAAACACAATAGCCATTCATTTTGCTGTGTCGCGCAAAATAAAGGCGATGTTGTTAAGCCAGTAAAACGAGAAGCCAAAATGAGTGTGATGTTTGATCCTGAAGCCGCCATCTATCCTTTCCCGCCTAAGCCGGTCCCGCTGAGTCTGGACGAAAAGCAGTTTTACCGCGAAAAGATCAAGCGCTTGCTCAAAGAGCGCGACGCGGTGATGGTGGCGCACTACTACACTGATCCGGAAATTCAGCAGCTGGCAGAAGAGACCGGCGGCTGTATATCGGACTCGCTGGAGATGGCGCGCTTCGGTGCAAAACATCCCGCTTCAACGTTGCTGGTGGCCGGTGTGCGTTTTATGGGTGAGACGGCAAAAATCCTTAGCCCGGAAAAAACCATTCTGATGCCGACCCTGAACGCAGAGTGCTCGCTCGATTTAGGCTGCCCGATCGACGAATTCTCCGCCTTCTGCGACGCCCATCCCGACAGAACGGTGGTGGTCTACGCCAACACCTCCGCCGCGGTCAAAGCGCGTGCCGACTGGGTGGTGACCTCCAGCATCGCTGTCGAACTGATTGAGCATCTCGACAGCCTCGGGGAGAAAATTATCTGGGCGCCGGACAAGCATCTGGGTAACTATGTCCAGAAACAGACCGGGGCAGATATTCTGTGCTGGCAGGGCGCCTGTATCGTCCATGACGAGTTTAAAACCCAGGCGCTGGAGCGTATGAAGGGTCTCTACCCGGATGCCGCCGTGCTGGTCCATCCGGAGTCGCCACAGGCGATCGTCAACATGGCGGATGCCGTGGGTTCAACCAGCCAGCTGATTGCTGCCGCGAAAACGCTGCCGCATCGCCAGCTTATCGTCGCCACCGATCGCGGCATCTTCTACAAAATGCAGCAGGCGGTGCCGGAGAAAGAGCTGCTGGAAGCGCCGACAGCGGGCGAGGGGGCAACCTGCCGCAGCTGCGCCCACTGTCCTTGGATGGCGATGAACGGGCTGAAAGCCATCGCAGACGGGCTGGAGTCGGGCGGCGCGGCGCATGAAATCCATGTGGATGCGGCGCTGCGGGAAGGGGCGTTAATTCCGCTTAACCGGATGCTGGATTTTGCGGCTACACTACGTCCTTAAGCAACGTAACGTAACGCTGAGGGAAAAAGATGGATTTTTTTAGCACGCAAAACATTCTGGTACACATACCGATTGGCGCTGGCGGCTATGACTTGTCATGGATTGAAGCCGTCGGGACGATAGCGGGTCTGCTCTGTATCTGGCTCGCCAGTCTGGAGAAGATCGTCAACTACGCGTTTGGCCTGGTGAACGTCACGCTGTTCGCCATCATCTTCTTTCAGATCCAGCTGTATGCCAGCCTGCTGCTGCAGCTGTTCTTCTTCGTGGCCAATATCTATGGCTGGTACGCCTGGTCGCGGCAGAACAGCCAGCAGGAGGCGGAACTGCAGATCCGCTGGCTGCCGTTACCTAAAGCCCTCGGCTGGCTGGCCGCCTGCGTGGTGGCTATCGGCCTGATGACGGTTTATATCGACCCGGTGTTCGCCTTCCTGACCCGCGTGGCGGTGTCGGTGATGAGCAGCCTGGGCCTGAACGTCACCATGCCGGAGCTGCAGCCTGATGCCTTCCCATTCTGGGATTCGTGCATGATGGTGCTGTCGATTGCCGCCATGATCCTGATGACCCGCAAATATGTCGAAAACTGGCTGCTGTGGGTGATCATCAATGTGATAAGCGTGGTGATCTTTGCTCTGCAGGGCGTCTATGCCATGTCGCTGGAGTACATGATCCTCACCTTTATTGCCCTGAACGGCAGCAGGATGTGGATTAACAGCGCGCGTGAACGAGGTTCCCACGCGCTGGCACGTTAATGGTGATGATGGGGGTGGCCGGACTGGATATCGTTGAGGTGACAGTCCGGTCCATTACAAGGGGTGTACTCCATCTGGATGGTGCTGTGCGCGATGGCGTAATGGTGCTCGAGAAAATGCTGGATACGCCCCAGGAGCGCATCGTGATCGTGGGGAGGAATGACCTGCACATGTAGGGTCATCAGCGGCTTTTCGCCTACCATCCAGACGTGAATATGATGCACATCGCGCACTTCAGGAATAGAGCGGGTTAAGTTGCGCTTTAACGCCGGAATATCCAGCGACGCCGGCGCACCCTCCAGCAGCTCATTCACACTCTCCTGCAATAACCGCCAGGCACTGCGTAACACCAGACACGAGACAACAATCGACAGGATCGGATCTATCGGCGTCCAGCCCGTCCAGAGGATCACCAGCGCCGCAACGATGGCTCCCACCGAACCCAGCAGATCCCCCAGCACGTGTAGCGCCGCCGCACGCACGTTGAGATTTTTCTCCTCACTGCCGCGATGCAAAATCCAGAACGCCAGGATATTGGCGATAAGCCCGGCAACCGCCACGACCATCATGGTAACGCCCGCAACAGGCTGAGGGTACCGGAACCGCTGGAAGGCTTCCCAGACAATTAAAATGGTGATCAACACCAGCGCGATGGCGTTGACGAATGCGGCAAGCGTAGTGAGACGCAGCCAGCCAAAGGTGCGGCCATGGCTTGGCGGGCGACGGGCAAATACTACTGCCAGCAGTGCAAACAGCAGTGCAGCCGCGTCCGTTAACATATGCCCGGCATCGGCCAACAGCGCCAGTGAGCCAGAAATCAGCCCGCCGATCACCTCGATGATCATAAAGGTGGCGGTGACGCCGAACGCCAGCATTAAGCGTTTAGCATTTCCATCCTGCGAAGAAGGGGTATGTGAGTGGGTGTGCGCCATGAATCCTATCCCGGTCCATTATTATTGTAAGTGTAGAGTTTTTAACATTTTGCACAAAAAATAAAGGAGAGCCGTAGCTCTCCTTCATCATAACCGCATTACCGTTGATTACTGGGTAGTGCCGTCAGTTTTTTGTTCTTGCGGAGTTCGTTCAGAATCGACTTTACCGGACTGATCCGGGCATTTACCGTCTTTACACATCGAGTTCTTGTGCTGATCGTCCTTGGTCATGCCGTCATTACCCATCTTGCTTGGGTCATCATTACCCATGATGGAATTAGAGCCACCCGTTGTAGAGCTATTGCCGCTACCGGTAGTGGTACCGCTAGTTGTGGCGTTAGTGCCATCAGGATTCAGCATCGTTCCGCTGCCGCCGCTGCTGGTTGTACCTGTGGTACCTGCACCCGTATTAATCTGGCTGTTACCGGTATTATTTGGAGCAATATTCTGATGTGCATCAGGCGCTACTGCTCCCGCATCCGCCGCGGCATTCGCCTGGCCGTTATTGGTGCTGGAGCCTGTATCTGCTGCCAGCGCCGCACCGCTTGCCATGGTGAGCGAAGCTGTCAGGAAAAGAGTTGCGAGTTTAGTCATTTTCATCATGCTGCTCCTGTTCTGGTCGTTATGTTCTGGATAACTTCTTTCCACAGTGCATATGCGAAATCGATATACTGCTCAGTGGTTAAAGATGCCATGATCCATACTTAGGTCAGTATGGAATCTCAATAAACGTAATAAATGCAGTGCATACAGTTAAAAAGTTTAGGGTGTATCTCGCTTTTCGCTACTTTGTGGGGTTTTTTAAGCGAATTCCAGGATTTATCTGTGCGTAGTGTAAAAGCCAGTTTACACTTCCTGACTGACAAGATAGATTGAAGGGATTGCATTCGTTTATAAAAATATGGCAACGCTGGAAAGAACATGAATTATCAGAATGACGATTTACGTATTAAAGAGATCAATGAGTTATTACCCCCTGTAGCACTCCTTGAAAAGTTTCCTGCCACCGAAAATGCTGCCAACACCGTTTCTCATGCCCGTAAAGCGATCCATAAGATCCTGAAAGGTAATGATGATCGTCTGCTGGTGGTGATCGGTCCATGCTCCATTCACGATCCTGCGGCGGCGAAAGAGTATGCCGCGCGTCTGCTGACGCTGCGCGAGACGCTGAAAGATGAGCTGGAAATTGTCATGCGCGTCTACTTTGAAAAACCGCGTACCACCGTGGGCTGGAAAGGGCTGATCAACGATCCGCATATGGATGGCAGCTTCCAGATCAACGACGGCCTGCGCATCGCCCGTAAGCTGCTGCTGGATATTAACGACAGCGGCCTGCCGGCGGCGGGTGAGTTCCTCGACATGATCACCCCGCAATATCTGGCAGACCTGATGAGCTGGGGCGCAATTGGCGCACGTACTACCGAATCTCAGGTTCACCGCGAGCTGGCATCTGGTCTTTCCTGCCCGGTGGGCTTCAAAAACGGCACCGATGGCACCATCAAAGTGGCGATCGACGCCATCAATGCTGCCGGGGCGCCGCACTGCTTCCTCTCCGTCACCAAATGGGGTCACTCCGCTATTGTAAATACCAGCGGTAACGGCGACTGCCATATCATTCTGCGCGGCGGCAAAGAGCCTAACTACAGCGCGGCGCACGTCACAGAAGTGAAGGCGGGCCTGGATAAAGCGGGTCTGGCTGCACAGGTGATGATCGACTTCAGCCATGCCAACTCCAGCAAGCAGTTTAAAAAGCAGATGGACGTTAGCACCGATGTCTGCCAGCAGATTGCGGGCGGTGAAAAGGCGATTATCGGGGTGATGATTGAGAGCCACCTGGTGGAAGGCAATCAGAATCTGGAAGGCAGCGAGCCGCTGGTTTACGGTAAGAGCGTAACCGATGCCTGCATCGGCTGGGATGACACTGAAACGGTGTTGCGTCAGCTGGCGACCGCGGTGAAAGCCCGTCGCGGCTAAAAAAATGCCGGATAAGCATCCGGCATTCAGAACCTAAGGCCCGGTCATCGCGACCGGGCTTTTTTATTACTTAGCTTTACCCTGGTTCGCAACGGCCGCAGCTTTAGCCGCGATCTCGTCAGCGTTACCCAGATAGTAGTGCTTGATTGGTTTGAAGTTTTCGTCGAACTCATACACCAGCGGTACGCCGGTTGGGATGTTCAGCTCGAGGATCTCGTCTTCGCCCATGTTGTCCAGGTATTTCACCAGCGCACGCAGGGAGTTACCGTGAGCAGCGATGATCACGCGCTCGCCGCTTTTCAGGCGTGGCAGAATGGTTTCGTTCCAGTAAGGCACAACGCGATCGATGGTCAGCGCCAGGCTTTCAGTCTGTGGCAGTTCAGCATCGGTCAGTTTCGCGTAACGCGGGTCGTGGCCCGGGTAGCGCTCGTCATCTTTGGTCAGCTCTGGTGGTGTTACCGCGAAGCCGCGACGCCACTGTTTAACCTGCTCGTCACCGTATTTTTCTGCGGTTTCTGCTTTGTTCAGACCCTGCAGCGCACCGTAGTGACGCTCGTTCAGTTTCCAGGATTTCTCAACCGGCAGCCAGGCCTGATCCAGTTCGTCCAGCACGTTCCACAGGGTGTGGATGGCACGTTTCAGCACGGAGGTATAAGCAAAATCGAAGCTGAAGCCTTCGTCTTTCAGCAGCTTGCCAGCCGCTTTCGCTTCGCCAACGCCTTTCTCGGACAGGTCAACATCATACCAACCGGTAAAACGGTTTTCGTTGTTCCACTGGCTTTCGCCATGACGTACCAGAACCAGCTTAGTTACAGCCATATTTTACTCCTCCAGAACAAGCATTATTTGAATGATAACAATTCTCATTATATTGCCGCAGCTGAGCCACGGGCAACGCTTAACCCTAACCATAGCGAAAATAGTGTCGCAGTGTAAGATGCTTGTGAATGAGGGGTTGTGATTTTGTCCGTAACTGACGCTATTTTCAGCAAGATGGATAAAAAAAAGCCCTCCTGCTGGAGGGCCCGTTTTTATTGCGCAGTAAAGTGATATTCCGTCACGCTGACGTAGGTTTCACCCGGGTGCAGCACGCAGTCTGGCTGCGGCCATTCCGGATGGTTCGGGCTGTCCGGTAAGAACTCACTTTCCAGGGCCAGGCCTTGCCAGGCCCGGTACTCACCGTCTTCCCGCGCCGGCGTGCCGTCGAGGAAATTACCAGAATAGAACTGCAGGGCAGGGGCGGTGGTGAAGACCGTCATCTGCAGCTTTTCATCGGCAGACCACAGGTGCGCCGCAGGCTGGCCGAGATCGCCCTGGGCATCGAGCAGGAAGGCATGATCGTAACCTTTCACCTTGCGCTGATCGTCATCCACCAGGAAATCCTGGGCAATGGCTTTGCTGGTGCGGAAATCAAAGCTGGTGCCTTCAACCGCTTTTAACCCTTCCTGCGGGATCCCCATCTCATCAACCGGCAGATACCTCTGGGCCAGCAGTTGCAGCTTATGATTGCGCACGTCGCTGCAGTCGCCGTCGAGGTTGAAGTAAGCGTGGTTGGTCAGGTTGACCGGGCAGGGCTTGTCCACCGTGGCGCGGTACTCAATGGCGATCCGGTTATCTTCCGTTAAGCGATAATGGACGCTCGTCTCACAGTTACCCGGGTAGCCCTGATCGCCATCCGGGGAGTGGAGGGTCAGCAGCGCTTCGCCATCATTCTGCTTGATAATGCGCCAGCGACGCTTGTCGAAGCCGTCCGGGCCGCCGTGAAGCTGGTTTTCACCCTGGCTTGGCAGCAGCGCATAGCTCACGCCGCCAAGCTCAAAGCGGCTTTTAGCGATACGGTTGGCGTAACGGCCCACCGAGGCGCCAAGAAACGCGGTTTGTTCAATGTATTGCTCAGGCGACGCGCAGCCGAGCAGGGTTTCGCGCACGCTGCCATCACGCATCGGGACGCGGGCTGACAGTAGCGTGGCGCCCCAGTCCATCAGCGTCACCACCATCCCGGCGCTATTGCGCAGGGTTAACAGGCGGTACGGCAGGCCGTCAGGGGCGAGAGCAGGGGTTTCGTTTAGCACTGGCCAGCTCCTTGTGAGGCGTTGCAGACGTAGAAGGTCTCTTTGATGCCGGTTTTGGCTTCATACTGCTGTTCAACAGCCTGCTGCACTACCGGAACCAACTCTTCCGGCACCAGCGCCACCACGCAGCCACCGAAACCTCCTCCGGTCATGCGTACGCCGCCCTGTTCACCAATCGCCGCTTTCACAATCTCCACCAGGGTGTCGATCTGCGGCACGGTGATTTCGAAATCATCGCGCATGGAGGCATGGGACTCGGCCATCAGCTCACCCATACGACGCAGATCGCCTTTCTCCAGCGCCGCCGCCGCTTCCACGGTACGGGCGTTTTCGGTCAGGACGTGACGAACGCGTTTCGCCACCACCGCATCCAGCTGGTGAGCCACTTTATTGAACTCAGTGAGCGAGACATCACGCAGCGCAGGCTGCTGGAAGAAGCGCGCGCCGGTTTCGCACTGCTCGCGGCGGGTGTTGTACTCGCTGCCCACCAGAGTGCGTTTGAAATTACTGTTGATGATGATCACCGCCGCGCCTTTCGGCAGGCTGACCGCTTTGGTACCCAGCGAACGGCAGTCGATCAATAACGCGTGACCTTTTTTACCCAGCGCCGAGATCAGCTGATCCATGATGCCGCAGTTACAGCCGACGAACTGGTTCTCTGCTTCCTGGCCGTTAAGGGCGATTTGTGCCCCGTCCAGCGGCAGGTGATACAGCTGCTGGAAGACGGTGCCGACGGCTACTTCCAGCGAGGCGGATGAGCTTAAGCCCGCGCCCTGCGGCACGTTGCCGCTGATCACCAGATCCGCGCCGCCAAAATTTTTGTTGCGCTTCTGCAGGTGTTTTACCACGCCGCGAACGTAGTTCGACCACTGCTGGCTGTCATGCTCAACAATCGGCGCATCCAGCGAGAACTCGTCGATCTGGTTGTCATAATCCGCCGCCAGCACGCGCACCTTGCGGTCGTCGCGTTTCGCGCAGCTGATCACCGTCTGGTAATCAATGGCGCAGGGCAGCACGAAACCGTCGTTGTAGTCGGTGTGCTCGCCGATCAGGTTAACGCGGCCAGGCGCCTGAATCGCGTGAGTGGCAGGGTAGCCGAACTTTTCAGCAAACAGGGCGTGGGTTTTATCTTTCAGAGTCATTGTTATTCTCCGGATTCGCGGAAATGGACATCACTCACTGCACGCAGACGCTCTGCGGCCTGTTCAGCCGTCAGGTCACGCTGGGTCTCTGCCAGCATCTCGTAACCGACCATAAATTTACGTACGGTTGCGGAGCGCAGCAGCGGCGGATAAAAGTGGGCGTGCAGCTGCCAGTGTTGATTCTCTTCGCCATTAAACGGCGCGCCGTGCCAGCCCATGGAATAGGGGAAGGAGCACTGGAACAGATTGTCATAACGGCTGGTCAGTTTTTTCAGCGCCAGGGCCAGATCGCTGCGCTGGGCCTCGCTCAGATCGGTGATCCGCAGAACATGCGCTTTCGGCAGCAGCAGGGTTTCAAATGGCCACGCCGCCCAGTATGGCACCACGGCTAACCAGTGCTCGGTTTCCACCACGGTGCGGCTACCGTCGGCCAGCTCGCGCTGAACGTAGTCCAGCAGCATCGGCGACTGCTGCTCAGCGAAATAGGCTTTTTGCAGGCGATCTTCCCGCTCCACTTCGTTGGGCATGAAGCTGTTGGCCCACACCTGACCGTGCGGATGGGGGTTGGAGCAACCCATCGCCGCGCCTTTATTCTCGAAGACCTGCACCCACGGATAGCTCTGCCCCAGCTCGGCGGTCTGTTCCTGCCAGGTTTTCACCACCTCGGTCAGGGCCTCAACGCTCAGTTCCGGCAGGGTTTTGCTGTGATCCGGCGAGAAGCAGATCACCCGGCTGGTGCCGCGTGCGCTTTCGCAGCGCATCAGCGGATCCTCACTCTGCGGGGCGTCCGGCGTGTCGGTCATCAGGGCGGCAAAGTCGTTAGTGAAAACGAAGGTGCCTTTGTAATCGGGGTTAACATCCCCGGTGACGCGGGTATTCCCCGGACAGAGGAAACAGTCCGGATCGTGCTGGGGCAGCGTTTGTTTCGCTGGCGTCTCCTGCGCACCCTGCCAGGGGCGCTTGGCGCGATGCGGAGAGACCAGGATCCACTGCCCGGTTAACGGATTAAAACGACGATGTGGGTGATCGACGGGGTTAAATTGGGTCATGACAGATCCTTAGTCCGGGTAACCCTGCGGGTGGCGAGACTGCCAGCGCCAGGTATCCTGTGCCATTTCATCGAGCGTGCGCGAGACACGCCAGTTAAGCTCTTTCTCGGCCTTGCTGGCATCCGCCCAGTAGGCAGGCAGATCGCCGTCGCGACGCGGGGCAAAGTGGTAGCTCACCGGTTTGCCACAGGCGGCGCTGAAGGCGTTAACCACATCGAGCACGCTGCTGCCGACGCCCGCGCCGAGATTATAAATATGGACGCCGGGTTTATCCGCCAGCTGCTGCATGGCCGCGACGTGACCGTCGGCGAGATCCATCACATGGATGTAGTCGCGCACGCCGGTGCCGTCCGGGGTCGGGTAGTCGTTGCCGAACACCGCCAGCGAATCACGACGGCCCACCGCCACCTGAGCGATATACGGCATCAGGTTATTCGGAATACCCTGCGGATCTTCCCCCATATCCCCTGACGGATGCGCACCCACCGGGTTGAAATAACGCAGCAGGGCGATGCTCCACTCCGGCTGGGCTTTTTGCAGGTCGGTGAGGATCTGTTCCACCATCAGTTTGCTTTTGCCGTACGGGCTTTGCGGCGTCCCGGTCGGGAAGCTTTCGGCATAAGGGATTTGCGGCTGGTCGCCATAGACGGTGGCCGAGGAGCTGAAGATGAAGTTTTTTACGCCCGCCGCGCGCATGGCAGAGACCAGACGCAGCGTACCGTTGACGTTGTTATCGTAATACTCCAGCGGTTTCGACACCGACTCGCCGACGGCTTTCAGCCCGGCAAAGTGGATCACGGTATCAATGGCGTGATCGTGGAGGATCTCGGTCATCAGCGCTTCGTTACGAATATCGCCTTCGACAAAGGCAGGCTGTTTACCGGCCAGACGTTCCATAACCGGCAGCACGCTGCGTTTACTGTTGCACAGGTTATCAAGGATGATGACGTCGTGGCCATTTTGCAGCAGTTGCACACAGGTATGACTTCCTATGTAACCGCTACCACCTGTTACCAGAACTCGCATATTTCGCTCCATTAGGCTTATGGTATGAGATAATCCTAGCATATCAGACAGCAGGAAAGTGTGACATGGGATAAAATAGTGGAATCGCTTACACTGCATTAAGCGCAGCAGCGTTCCGGCTAAAAAAGGATTGTAAATCAAAGTGCCTGGGGTGGGATGTTGCAGGTTATCTGAAAAAGGCGGGGGCGTGGCCCCCGTCAGGGTGTCAGACCGGGCCCGTCTGGTAGCGGTAACTGTCGCCGTCAGCGACAAACTCCAGCCGATGGGTGATACAGGCGGGGGCATCTTCCGCATGGTGGGAGACAAACAGCAGCTGCGTTTCCCCTTCGCTAATCAGGACATCCACAAAACGGCGAATCAGCTGGCGGTTGAGCGGATCGAGCCCCTGCAAAGGTTCATCGAGGATCAGCAGGGTCGGGTGTTTCACCAGCGCACGCACAATCAGCGCCAGCCGCTGCTGGCCCCACGACAGGCTGCTGAAAGGGGCATCCGCGACCCGGTTATCCATGCCGAGAATATCCAGCCACTGCTGCGCCAGCTTGTGCTGCTTATCGGAAACCGCCTGATAAATGCCAATGGAGTCAAAATAACCCGACAGAATAACGTTGCGCAACGTGGTGCTGACCCGGTAGTCGAGGTGCAGGCTGCTGCTGACGTAGCCGATATGCTTTTTGATATCCCAGATGGTTTCGCCGCTGCCGCGACGGCGGCCAAACAGGGTTAAATCGTTGCTGTACCCCTGGGGGTGATCGCCGGTAATCAGGCTCAGCAGGGTCGATTTCCCGGCGCCGTTAGGGCCAACAATTTGCCAGTGCTCACCGGGATTCACCGTCCAGCTGAGCTGGTCGAGGATTGGGCGATCGTTATACGACACCACGCCGTTGTTGAGCACAATCCGCGGTTGATCCTGCGGCAGGGCATGGCGCACCGAAGGGGCATCCGGTTCCGGCAGGGTGACGCCGTTCAGTTTTTCGCTGTGCGCCAGCTGGGCAATCAGGGCCTGATTCAGCAGGTGCGCTTTTTCACCCACCGCCGTCAGGGTGCAATCTGCCAGCACCCCGGCGTGCTGCACAAAATCAGGGATCTCGTCAAAGCGGTTCAGGACCAGCACCAGGGTGTAACCCCGCTGATTGAGGGAGGCCAGCAGATCCGCCAGTTGCCCGCGGGATTTCACATCGAGGCCGTCGAAAGGCTCATCGAGGATCAGCAGTTCGGGCTCGGCCATCAGGGCCTGGCACAGCAGCGTTTTGCGGGTTTCACCGGTGGAGAGGTATTTAAGGCGTCGGTCGAGCAGGTGAGTGATGCCGAACTGTTCCGCCAGATCGCGGCAGCGGGCCTCGTCTTTGACCTCATCCTGGATGATCTCAGCCGCCGTGCGGCCGGTATCCTCTTCGCCGGGGCTAAGGAGATCGGTGTTATTGCGTTGCCACTCGTCGCTGACCAGCTTTTGCAACTGTTCGAAGGAGAGGCGGGTGAGGCGCGTAAAGGTGCTCTGGCGTTCGCCCTTCAGCAGCGTCAGCTCCCCGGCCAGCGCCCGGGCGAGGGCAGACTTGCCGCTGCCGTTACTGCCAACGAACGCCCAACTTTCACCAGCATTGAGCGTAAAATCCGCGAGCGTGAGCGTTCGGGTATCGCTAAGACGAAACGTGCCTTGCGAAATTTGCAATGATGACATGACTTATCCCATTTTTTGCAGCAATAGGTCTCAGGGATACCCACTGTCGGCGCGAATGTCAATGCGCTTAGCACAACGTGGCGATAATCACCCGGTCAGCATTAAAATATGCCGTCGCCTCAGCACCTTCTTCTAAACCCAGGCTCTGGGCCAGGGGCAGGGTGGCGCAGAGCGTCTGGCCGTCGGGCAGGGTCATCAGCACTTCACACTGCTCGTCGCCACGATCGATATGGTTGATGATCCCCGGCAGCTGGTTATCCGCCTGCTTCGCCGTTTCATTGTCCTGAGTGATGCTGACCCAGGGCGCTTTCAGCAGCACCAGCACCTCTTTGCCCTCATCCAGCCCCAGTCGCGTGCCGCTCCGGGCAGTAATCGCCGCTTTCAGGCGGGTGGTGCCGTCGGCAAGCAAGACCTCCACATGCTGTTGCACCTGGTCGTCATCGCGGGCGGTAACGGTGCCAAACCACTGGTTGCGGGCGCTGGTCTGTAAAGAGAAACGCGAGATGGCACCGAGCAGGCTGTCCAGCGGCAGGGCGTCGTCATGGCTTAAGACATCGAAGGCTTTCTGTTGGATCTGCGCCAGCAGGTCATAGAGCTGGATTAGCCGCTGTCCGTAGCGCGTCAGAATCGCACCGCCGCCGCCTTTGCCGCCGGTGGCGCGATCGACCAGGGGGTGTTCGCTCAGGGTATTCATCTCGTTGATAGCATCCCAGGCGCTTTTGTAGCTAATGCCGGCGTTCTTTGCTCCCTGGCTGATGGAGCCGGTCTGCGCGATCTGTTTAAGCAGGGCGATGCGGCGGGGATCGGCAAACAGTTTTTGCTGAAGACGTAGGGTGAGGAGAATTTCGGCCTGCATAACAATGTCCTGGCAAAAGGGGTATTGTGACGGAATTCGTTTTATGCGCAAACTGTACCGCACAAAAGGGGATGTATTTCTCGCTTTTCCGGTTAGAATAAAGCATTCACATTGTCTGGAGAAAGCCATGTTAGAGTTGCTGAAAAGTCTGGTATTCGCCGTAATCATGGTGCCAGTGGTGATGGCTATCATCCTCGGTGCTATTTACGGTCTGGGTGAGGTGTTCAACATCTTTTCCAATGTCGGCCACAGAAAACAGCCGAAAAAGCAGAATTAATTCCCTGTAAAAACGCCCGGTTCCGCCGGGCGTTTTGCTCTCAAGTTTCCCCCCTCCGCGCCGATATTATTTTCGGCATCAATTTGATCTACTCACCGATCGGCACGATTTAACGCTGGGCAAACCCTGGGGTTATCGTTATATTTCGCTGTATATAACGAAACTCAAAGGAGCTAAAGATGGCACGTACATGGTTACGCCTTTTCGCAGGGGCAACGCTGACCCTCACCCTGACCGGGCATGCCCTGGCGGATGAGGGCAAAGTTACCGTCTTCGCGGCGGCCTCCCTGACGAACGCGATGCAGGATATTGCAGCGGCGTATAAAAAAGAGAAAGACGTTGAGGTGGTATCGTCATTTGCCTCTTCCTCGACCCTGGCGCGTCAAATTGAAGCGGGCGCGCCTGCGGACCTGTTTATCTCTGCCGATCAGAAGTGGATGGATTACGCTGTCGGGAAAAAAGCGATAGATACCGCCAGTCGTGTAACCCTGCTGGGCAATAGCCTGGTGGTGGTGGCACCGAAAGCGAGTGCTCAGGGCGAGATCGCCATCAATAAAGAGACCAACTGGACCAGCCTGCTGAAAGAGGGGCGTCTGGCGGTGGGCGATCCGGAACACGTGCCGGCGGGCATTTATGCCAAAGAGGCGCTGCAAAAACTGGGGGCCTGGGAGACGCTGTCGCCAAAACTGGCCCCGGCAGAAGATGTGCGCGGTGCCCTGGCGCTGGTGGAGCGCAACGAAGCGCCGCTGGGGATTGTTTACGGTTCCGATGCCGTTGCCGGAAAAGGGGTGAAAGTGGTCGGGACCTTCCCGGAAGACTCGCACAAGAAAGTGGAATATCCTGTTGCCATCGTCGATGGACATAAAAACGCGACCGTCAGCGCCTTCTACGAGTATCTGAAGGGGCCGCAGGCGTCGGCAATCTTTAAACGTTACGGATTTACGACTCACGAATGATATTGACCGATCCTGAATGGCAGGCCGTGCTGCTGAGCCTGAAAGTCTCTTCCCTCGCGGTTGCATTTAGTTTGCCCTTTGGGATCTTTTTCGCCTGGTTGCTGGTCCGCTGTAAGTTCCCCGGTAAAGCGCTCCTCGACAGCGTTTTGCATCTGCCGTTGGTGCTGCCGCCGGTGGTGGTCGGCTATTTGCTGCTCATCGCCATGGGACGCCGCGGGTTTATCGGTGAGCGTCTGTACGAGTGGTTTGGCTTGAGCTTTGCCTTCAGCTGGCGCGGGGCGGTAATGGCCGCCGCGGTGATGTCATTCCCGCTGATGGTGCGGGCGATCCGCCTGGCGCTGGAGGGGGTGGATATGAAACTTGAGCAGGCCGCCCGCACGCTCGGTGCCGGGCGCTGGCGGGTGTTTCTGACCATCACGCTTCCCCTGACGCTGCCGGGCATTATTGTCGGCACCGTGCTGGCCTTTGCCCGCTCGCTGGGGGAGTTTGGCGCGACCATCACCTTTGTCTCCAATATTCCCGGCGAAACCCGCACCCTCCCGTCGGCGATGTATACCCTGATTCAGACCCCCGGTGGCGAAGGAGCCGCCGCGCGTCTTTGCATTATCTCCATTGTGCTGGCGATGGTGTCGCTGCTGGTGTCGGAGTGGCTGGCCCGTGTAAGTCGTGAACGGATGGGGAACTGACCATGCTGGAACTCAATTTTACCCAGACCCTGGGCGAGCACTGCCTGACCCTCAACGAAACCCTGCCTGCCAGCGGGATCACCGCCATTTTTGGCGTCTCCGGGGCGGGGAAGACCTCGCTGATTAATGCCATCAGCGGACTGACCCGGCCCCAGTCTGGCCGCATCGTGCTCAACGACCGGGTGCTGAATGACGTCGAAAAGCGCATTTACCTGACCCCGGAAAAGCGCCGGATTGGCTATGTCTTCCAGGATGCGCGGCTGTTCCCGCACTACAAGGTGCTGGGCAACCTGCGTTACGGCATGGCGAAAAGCATGGCCGGACAGTTCGATAAGCTGGTGGCCCTGCTGGGCATTGAGCACCTGCTTGATCGGCTGCCGTCATCGCTGTCGGGCGGGGAAAAACAGCGCGTGGCGATAGGCCGGGCGCTACTCACCGCCCCGGAACTGCTGCTGCTGGACGAACCGCTGGCGTCGCTGGATATCCCCCGCAAGCGTGAGCTGCTACCGTATCTGCAGCGCCTGGCGCGCGAAATCAATATCCCGATGCTGTATGTCAGCCACTCGCTGGATGAGATCCTGCATCTGGCCGATAAGGTGCTGGTGCTGGAGAACGGCAGCGTGAAGGCGTTCGGTAATCTGGAGGAAGTGTGGGGCAGCAGCGTGATGCATCCCTGGCTGCCGCCGGAGCAGCAGAGCAGCATTATGAAGGTGAGCGTGCTGGAGCACCATCCCCACTACGCCATGACCGCTCTGGCGATTGGCGATCAGCATGTCTGGGTGAATAAGCTGGATAAACCGCTGCACACTAACCTGCGCATTCGCATTCAGGCGTCGGATGTTTCGCTGGTGCTGCAGCCCCCGTTACAGAGCAGCATCCGTAACATTCTGCGCGCCAAAGTGGCCCAGTGTTACGACGATAATGGTCAGGTTGAGGTCCAGCTGGAAATCGGCAGCCGCACGCTGTGGGCGCGCATCAGCCCGTGGGCCAGGGATGAACTGGGGATCAAGCCTGGCCTCTGGCTCTACGCGCAGATCAAGAGCGTGTCGATTACCACCTGATCACACCAGATGGGTATAGATGAATTGCGCGATGCTGTCAGTGGTGTTGTCGCCAATCACAATGTTGGCGCGTGCTTTGACGGCGTCATCGGCATTTCCCATCGCCACCCCGGTCCCGGCCGCTTCCAGCATACTGATGTCATTGTAATTATCGCCAAAGGCAATGACATCCTTCATTGACCCGCCGATGGATTCCACATACTGCGCCAGGCGCTTGCCCTTGCTATTGCCTTTGCGGGCGATATCCACCTGATCGTGCCAGGACCATTCGCACTCCAGGCCCAGCGTCTGCTCCACGTGTTTAGCGAAGGCGTTCAGCTTAGTGGTGTCCTCATCGGTGAGGGCGAATTTCCAGATGGCGTTAACCTCCCGGGCCGCCTGCGCCAGCGACGGCACCTGAGTGAAGGCCGGACGCTGCGCTTCCGGCAGTGACAGCGCCCAGTTGCTGGTGCGGATCACGTGGCCGGTCGGGCGTTCGTAAAGCATCGCGTCGTCGACATACATCAGGCCGTGAATGGCGTATTCATCGAGCAGATCAATCAGTTGCAGCGCCTGGGGAACCGGCAGCGGATCGGCCTGCAGAACCTTTTTTGCTTGATAATCATACAAATAGGTGCCATTACAACAAATTGCAGGTGTATCCAGCGCCAGTGCCTGATAAAAAGGATGAATCGCAACATGATGACGACCGGTCACGATGAGGAGCTGGTATCCCACTTCCTGGGCACGTTTCAGTGCCTCAAGCGAAGAGGGGAGCAGGGTTTTTTGCGGGGTTAACAGCGTACCGTCTAAATCCAGTGCAATCACACGCGAGGTCATTTGATCTTCCGGGTTAATGTTGAAAGGACAGAATGAGCAGATGGTACACCGCGCAACTAACGCTGCAAAATTCCTGGTTAAAATTCAGCATTCACCGTTAAAAAAGACTATCCTGGTACATTACTTTTACGCGCAGTGAGGAAAGGAGCATTCATGAAACAAACCGTTTATACCGCCAGTCCTGAAAGCCAGCAGATCCATGTCTGGCGTCTGAATCCCGAAGGTACACTCACCCTGGTTCAGGTCGTCGATGTTCCCGGCCAGGTTCAGCCGATGGCGATCAGCCCGGATAAACGTTTCCTGTATGTGGGTGTGCGTCCGGAATTCCGGGTGCTCGCGTACCGTATCTCTCCTGACGATGGCGCCCTGACGTACACGGCCGAAGCGGCCCTGCCGGGTAGCCCGACCCATATCTCAACCGATCTGCAGGGGCGCTTTATCTTCAGCGGCTCTTACAACGCTGGTTGCGTCAGCGTGACCCGCCTGGATGACGGCATCCCGACGGAGACCGTTGAGGTGGTTGAAGGCCTGGAAGGGTGTCACTCAGCTAACATCTCCCCGGATAACCGCACCCTGTGGGTACCGGCGCTGAAACAGGATCGTATCTGCCTGTTTACGCTGGGTGATGACGGCAAACTGGCGGCGCAAACGCCGGCAGAAGTCACCACCGTTGAAGGTGCTGGCCCGCGTCATATGGCGTTCCACCCGAACCAGAAATTTGCCTACGTGGTGAATGAGCTGAACTGCTCGGTAGACGTCTGGGCGCTGCGCGATCCGCACGGCAATATCGAGTGTGTCCAGACCCTGGACATGATGCCAGCTGACTTCACCGACACGCGCTGGGGGGCGGATATCCACATCACCCCTGACGGACGCCATCTCTATACCTGCGACCGTACTTCCAGCCTGATCACCATTTTCAGCATCTCTGAAGATGGCAGCGTGCTGGCTATCGAAGGCTTCCAGCCGACCGAGACCCAGCCGCGCGGCTTTAATGTCGATCACAGCGGTAAATTCCTGATTGCGGCGGGTCAAAAATCGCACCATATCGCACTGTATGAGATTCAGGGCGAGCAGGGGCTGCTGGAAGAGAAGGGACGTTATGCCGTCGGCCAGGGGCCAATGTGGGTGGTGGTTAACGCTTACTAAGGCGGATGAAATAAAAAAACCTCGCACATGCGAGGTTTTTTTATGCCCGGTGGTAGCCGGGTGAGCACATCGGAAACACCAACCTCAACATAGTAATCCCGGCTTGAGACTATGTAAAATTAACCTATGGCCACAGAATGGGTTGAACCGCTGAGTTAATGATTATGATACTGAAAAATAATAATATTTTTGGTGACCTGAACAAATTCTTAATCTGCGTGAAACTGTTTTTATATACAGTTATCAGAGATTACAATGTTGCCGTTGGTTCGATGTGAGCAGTTCCGCAAATCAGGTTTCTTTTAAGTCCTGGCTGGCGGGTGGTGCCGTCAGTGCCTTAACTGTGGAGCACATCGGTAACACCAACGCCCACTGGTGACAGGCAGCGGAAAGGTAAGTCAGTGGAAGTGCTCCTGACCAAAGGAGTGGCGTATGAGCAGTATGGGATGGGTAATTCTGTTCCTGCAACTCATGGTTGCAGTATTGCAACTGCTGGATGCGTATCTTAAGACCGGTGCCTGACGTGCCCAGCCGCAGCATCAAGGGGGAGTCACTCCCCCTTTTTGCTAAAATCTTACTGCTTCGGTTCTGCGATCACTTTGCTGCCCACACCGCGGTTGTTGTATTCCCACATGCGGTTGAAGTTAGCTTCGTTGAGGTTACGCTGCACGTTGCCTTTGTCATCCACCGCACCGGTATTACCCGCGTACGGACGCTGAGAGACAGCCGCGTTGCCCCATGGTTTTGCCATGTTGAAGCCTTCGTTGATCACGCTGTCGCGGATCACCACCTGGCCATTAGTGGCAGAATCCACATCCAGCGAGCGGCCCAGCTGTGCCACACCGTCACCCATCGCGGTAAAGCGACTGTTCACCGCCAGGAAGCCGTAGAACATGTTCGACAGGGTGGCTGGCGCAAAGACATAGCCTTCCTGTTGAGTACGGCTGTTCATCACGCGGAAATCGGTGTTATCAAACACCACGGCACCGCGCCCGGAGACAATATCCACATCGCCTTCGATGTAGCTGTTGGTGACCAGCGTACGGGTGATTCGGTTGTTTTTCAGGGTGTTCTCAACGCCACTGTTAGTGACGAAGAAAGTGTTCTGACGACCCAGAATATTCACCTTGTCGATCTGCACCTGATCGCCATCGCTGCGCAGGGCTACCGCCTGGTGGTTACCGGCATCAACGCTGTCACCCAGATTGTTTTCAATCGTCAGGTTCTGCAGCTGCAGGCCGTTGTTCTGCGACCAGAAGACCGCAGAACACATCACGCCAACGGTGGCGCTGTGCTTGCTCTGGCAACGGTCAAACATGTACCAGGCCGGTTTACCCGGCATGTATTTACCGCCCGGGTTAACCAGACGACGCCAGGTGGCGGTATCGATTTCGGAGTCGATCGCCAGACCAATTTTCACATCAATCGGTTTATCGCCCGTCCCGTACAGCGTCACGCTACCCGGTGCGGCAGGCACATACACGGTGCCTTCGTATTCGCCTGGTAAAATGGCGATGTACTGACGGGAGCTGCTGTGCTTAGCAATGGCTGCGTCAACCGCCGCCTGAATGGTGGTATGCGTAACACCCTGGGTTCCCGCCGGGCCAACCACAAAGTTTGGCTGCGCTGGCAGTCGAATAGCGTACGGACTCCACGGCGTCGCGTTAGGATCCATGGCCGTGAAGTAGCGAGCCTGCTGGAAGTTTTTCGCTTCTTCGGCAGAAAGGATCGGGCGGGAAGCCGTGCCAGGTGCAGCCTGCTCTGAAGGCAGTTGATCCGGCGGAGTAGAGCTGCACGCAGACAACGTCACGCCAAATGCGAGGGCCAGCGCCAGACGAGAAATCCTGGAAATGTTCAAGGGAAAGCTCCTGCAAAGCATATCAATAGGGGGATAACTGAAATAGCCTGCTTTTTTATACTAAGTTGAGCGAAACGGGAAGATTAAAAGGCGAAAAGTTACTTTTTATTCCCACGCTTAGCGGGAAAGTTGTCACAAATAAATAACAATTTCGGTAAAGGCGATTGACAGGGCAACGGGAATGAAAATAAATGTCTATACAACTCATGACAAGCGGAAGCCCGATGCTGCAACTTCATCCCGACGACGTAGTCTGGCGTAACCTGCGCCTCGCGACCCTGGATCCCGACCACGGCACACCTTATGGCCTGCTGGAGAACCGGGCGTTAATTGTGCGCGGTGAGACCATCCTGGCGATCGTGCCTGACGCCGGCCTCCCTCAGGATCTCCCCAATGCCATCAATTTACAGGGGCGGCTGGTCACGCCGGGCCTGATCGACTGCCACACCCACCTGGTTTTTGGTGGCGACCGGGCCGCCGAGTGGGAGCAGCGGCTGAACGGTGTCTCCTATCAGACCATCAGCGCCCAGGGCGGCGGGATTAACGCCACGGTGACTGCTACCCGGGAGAGCACGCCGGTGCAGCTTGAGCAGCTGGCGCAGCAGCGTTTACAGCGGCTGATGCGCGAAGGGGTCACCACTATCGAAATCAAATCGGGTTACGGCCTCAACGACGAAACGGAAGAGAAGATGCTGCGCGTGGCCCAGCGTCTGGCTCAGACTAACCCCATTGAGATCAGCCCGACGCTGCTGGCCGCCCACGCCGTGCCGAAAGAGTATCGTCAGGATCCGGATGCGTACATCGCCCACGTGTGCCAGCACACCCTCCCGCAGCTGTGGGAGAAAGGCCTTTTCGACGCCGTGGATGTCTTCTGCGAGAACGTCGGTTTTACCCCTGAACAGAGCGAGCGGGTATTCCAGGCGGCACAGGCCCGGGGGATCCCGATTAAAGGCCATGTCGAGCAGCTCTCGAACCTCGGCGGCACCGCGCTGGTAAGCCGCTATCACGGATGGTCTGCCGATCACATTGAATATCTCGATGAAGCCGGAGTATGCGCGATGGCGCAGAGCGGCACCGTGGCGGTGCTGCTGCCCGGCGCATTCTATTTCCTGCAGGAGCGCCAGCGCCCGCCGGTCACCCTGTTGCGCCAGCACGGGGTGCCGATGGCGGTCGCTACCGACTACAACCCCGGCACCAGCCCCTTTGCCAGCCTGCATCTGGCGATGAACATGGCCTGCGTCCAGTTTGGTTTAACCCCCGAAGAGGCGTGGGCAGGGGTGACCCGCTACGCCGCCCAGGCGCTGGGTCGCGGTGCCACGCACGGCCAGCTGAAGGCCGGGTTTGTCGCCGATCTGGCAATCTGGGATGCCAAAAGCCCGGTGGAGATGGTTTATGAGCCGGGGCGTAATCCGCTTTATCAGCGCGTATTCAGAGGAAAAGTCCAATGAGCCTGTGGCAGCCGGTAGCACCTGATATCTGGCAGGGGCGCGACGACACCCGCGAGGCCAGCAACGCGCTGCGCCTGTTCCAGACCGTGCAACTTAGCGATTCGCCACATCCGTCCGGGGAGGGTATCGCCCTGATCGGCTTTGCCTGCGACGAAGGGGTCAGACGCAACCAGGGCCGGACCGGTGCGGCGCAGGCTCCGGACCTGTTACGCCGTGCGCTGGCGAACATGGCCAGCCATCAGGGCCACGCGCGGCTGATCGACATGGGTAACATTCACGTGGAAGGGGAGTCGCTCGAGCCCGCCCAGCAGGCGCTGAGCGAGACGGTCACCGCCTGCCAGCAGTCCGGGATGCGCACCCTGGTCTTCGGCGGTGGACATGAGACCGCCTGGGCCCACGGACGCGGCGTGCTGGATGCGTTTCCCAACGAGCGGGTGGTGATTATCAACCTCGATGCGCATCTCGATCTGCGTCACGCCAGCCAGGCGACCTCCGGAACCCCGTTCCGCCAGCTGGCGCTGTACTGCGCCGAACAGCAGCGTGAGTTTCACTATGCCTGCCTCGGCGTCAGCCGGGCGGCCAATACCCAGGCGCTGTGGGATGAAGCGGCCCGTCTTCAGGTCACCCTGGTGGAAGATCTCGACTTCCAGCAGCAGGCGCTGCCGGTGCTGGAAAGCATCCTCAGTCATGCCGATCGGGTCTATCTCACCATCGACCTCGACGTGATGCCTGCCGGGGAGATGCCCGCCGTGTCGGCACCTGCCGCACTGGGGGTTCCGGCCCGGGATCTGCTCCCGGTCATCGAGCGAATCTGTCGCAGCGGCAAACTGCAGGCGGCGGATCTGGTGGAATTGAACCCCGGTTTTGACCGCGACGGCCAGGGAGCGAAGCTCGCCGCCCGACTGGCCTGGCAAATAGCTCACTGGTGGGCGTAAAGCCTGTATATACTCGACTTTTTATCACGGCTTAAGGAATTGCTATGTTCTCTCGCGCCCCGCAGCAGCAGGCCAACACGCCAGCCCCTTTCTATGAAAAGGTCAAACAGGCGATTAGCCATCAGATCGCCACCGGCGTCTGGCGTCCGCACGATCGCATTCCGTCCGAGGCAGAGCTGGTGGCACAGTTCGGCTTTAGCCGGATGACCATCAACCGCGCGCTGCGGGAGCTGACCGATGAGGGGCTGCTGGTGCGTCTGCAGGGGGTGGGCACCTTCGTGGCCGAGCCAAAAGGGCAGTCGGCGCTGTTTGAAATTCGCAGCATTGCCGACGAGATTGCCTCCCGCAACCATCAGCACCGTTGTGAGGTGCAGTTCCTCGAAGAGACCCAGGCCAGCGCGGCACAGGCGACGGCGTTGAACGTCAAAGAGGGAACACGCATCTTCCACTCCCTGATGCTGCATTATGAAAACGACACCCCGGTGCAGATCGAGGATCGCTGCGTTAATGCCGCGCTGGTGCCGGATTACCTGCTTCAGGACTACACCGCCACCACGCCCCACGCTTATCTGTCGCTGGTCGCGCCGCTGACGGAAGGGGAGCATATCGTTGAGGCGGTGCGCGCTACCCCGCAGGAGTGCGAGCTGCTGCGCATAAAAGAGCAGGACCCCTGCCTGCTGATCCACCGCCGTACCTGGTCAGCCTCGCACATCGTGTCCCACGCCAGACTGCTGTTCCCGGGTAACCGCTACCGGCTGCAGGGTCATTTCATGTCATAAGCCAAAAGCGTGATTGCTGACGCAATATAACAAAAATGTATCGAAATTGTTAAAACCAGCCTTGTGTGCACTTGTCTATACAAGTATATCTTACTGTATATTCTGTCCCCAATGAGGAGCACACAATGTCGTCAGGAAAGTATCGCCAGCAAGAGATCCGCGCCCCCCGTGGCACCACGTTAACGGCCAAAAGCTGGCTCACCGAAGCCCCGCTGCGCATGTTGATGAACAACCTCGATCCGGACGTGGCGGAAAACCCGAATGAGCTGGTGGTGTATGGCGGGATTGGCCGCGCGGCACGCAACTGGGCCTGCTATGACGCCATTGTCAAATCCCTCACCGAACTGGAAAACGACGAAACCCTGCTGGTGCAGTCCGGCAAACCGGTCGGCGTGTTCAAAACTCACGAAAACGCCCCGCGGGTGCTGATTGCCAACTCCAACCTGGTGCCGCACTGGGCCACCTGGGAACACTTTAACGAGCTGGATGCGAAGGGGCTGGCGATGTATGGCCAGATGACCGCCGGGAGCTGGATCTACATCGGCAGCCAGGGCATCGTTCAGGGCACTTACGAGACCTTTGTCGAGGCCGGTCGCCAGCACTATAACGGCTCCCTGAAAGGGCGTTGGGTCCTGACCGCGGGCTTAGGCGGCATGGGCGGCGCACAGCCGCTGGCGGCCACCCTGGCGGGGGCCTGCTCCCTGAACATTGAGTGCCAGCAGAGCCGCATCGATTTCCGTCTGCGTACCCGTTACGTCGATGAGCAGGCCGATTCGCTGGACGACGCCCTGGCGCGCATTAACAAATACACCCAGCAGGGCAAAGCGGTCTCGATTGCCCTGTGCGGCAACGCAGCCGATATCCTGCCGGAAATGGTGGCCCGCGGCGTGCGTCCGGACCTGGTCACCGACCAGACCAGCGCCCACGATCCGCTCCACGGCTACCTGCCCAAAGGCTGGAGCTGGGAAGCGTACCAGCAGAAAGCGCAGCAGGATCCGGAAGGTACCGTGCTGGCGGCGAAGCGTTCGATGGCCGAGCACGTCAACGCGATGCTGGCCTTCAGCCAGCAGGGGGTCCCGACCTTCGATTACGGCAACAACATCCGCCAGATGGCGAAAGAGATGGGCGTCACCAACGCCTTTGACTTCCCGGGCTTTGTTCCCGCCTATATCCGTCCGCTGTTCTGCCGTGGGATCGGCCCGTTCCGCTGGGTGGCGCTCTCCGGTGATCCGGAAGATATCTACAAAACCGACGCCAAAGTGAAAGAGATTGTCGCCGATGATGAGCATCTGCATCACTGGCTGGATATGGCCCGGGAGCGCATTAGCTTCCAGGGGCTGCCGGCGCGTATCTGTTGGGTCGGGCTGGAGTGGCGCCAGAAGCTGGGCCTGGCCTTTAACGAAATGGTCCGCAGGGGTGAAGTCTCCGCGCCAATCGTCATCGGTCGCGACCATCTCGACTCCGGCTCGGTTGCCAGCCCGAACCGCGAAACCGAAGCGATGCAGGACGGCTCCGACGCGGTCTCCGACTGGCCGCTGCTGAACGCGCTGCTCAACACCGCCAGCGGCGCGACCTGGGTCTCGCTGCACCACGGCGGCGGGGTCGGGATGGGCTTCTCCCAGCATGCCGGGATGGTGATCGTCTGCGACGGCACCGATGAAGCTGCGGCCCGTATTGCCCGCGTCCTGCACAACGATCCGGCGACAGGCGTAATGCGCCATGCGGATGCCGGGTATGACATTGCCATCGACTGCGCGAAAGAGCAGGGCCTGAACCTGCCGATGATCGCTGCGACACAAGGAAAGCACTGATGAACGCCTTAACCCTGACCCCCGGTACCCTGACGCTGGCCCAGCTGCGCCAGGTCTGGCAACAGCCCCTCCAGCTGACGCTCGACGAGTCGGCCCATAAGGCCATTAACGACAGCGTCGCCTGCGTTGAAGCCATTGTTGCCGAAGGGCGCACCGCCTACGGGATCAACACCGGTTTTGGCCTGCTGGCGCAAACGCGCATCGCCACCCATGACCTGGAAAATCTGCAACGTTCGCTGGTGCTGTCCCACGCGGCTGGCGTTGGAGAGCCGCTGGACGACGACATTGTGCGCCTGATGATGGTGCTGAAGATTAACAGCCTGGCGCGCGGTTTCTCCGGCATCCGCCTGAGCGTGATTCAGGCCCTGATTGCTATGGTCAATGCCGGAGTGTACCCGTGGATCCCTGCCAAAGGCTCGGTCGGTGCTTCCGGAGACCTGGCCCCGCTGGCGCACATGTCCCTGACCCTGCTCGGGGAGGGCAAAGCCCGCTATCGTGGCGAGTGGTTACCGGCAGCCACCGCTCTGCAAAAAGCGGGTCTGGCTCCGGTGACGCTGGCGGCGAAAGAGGGGCTGGCACTGCTGAACGGCACCCAGGCCTCCACCGCCTTTGCGTTGCGCGGCCTGTTTGAAGCCGAAGATCTGTTTGCCTCGGCGGTGGTCTGCGGGGCGCTGACCACCGAAGCGGTGCTCGGCTCCCGTCGTCCGTTCGATGCGCGCATTCATGAGGTGCGTGGCCAGCGCGGACAGATTGACGCTGCGGCGCTGTTCCGCCACGTCCTGACCGACACCAGCGCCATTGCCGAGTCGCATCACAACTGCGACAAGGTGCAGGACCCGTACTCCCTGCGCTGTCAGCCCCAGGTGATGGGTGCCTGCCTGACCCAGATGCGCCAGGTGGCGGAGGTGCTGCTGGTGGAATCCAACGCTGTTTCCGATAACCCGCTGGTATTCGCCGCGGAAAACGAAGTGGTCTCCGGGGGCAACTTCCACGCCGAACCGGTGGCGATGGCGGCGGATAATCTGGCCCTGGCTATCGCCGAGATCGGCGCGCTGTCGGAGCGCCGTATCGCCCTGATGATGGATAAACACATGTCGCAGCTGCCGCCGTTCCTGGTGCGCAATGGCGGGGTTAACTCCGGGTTTATGATTGCCCAGGTCACCGCCGCCGCGCTGGCAAGCGAGAACAAGGCTCTGTCGCACCCGCACAGCGTGGACAGCCTGCCGACCTCAGCGAATCAGGAAGATCATGTCTCCATGGCCCCGGCGGCGGGGCGCCGCTTATGGGAGATGGCGGGGAACACCCGTGGGGTGCTGGCGGTTGAGTGGCTGGCGGCCTGTCAGGGGGCGGATCTGCGCGATGGTCTGACGTCGAGCCCGCTGCTGGAGCAGGCGCGGCATATCCTGCGGGAGCAGGTGGTGCATTATGATGACGACCGCTTCTTTGCCCCGGATATTGATGCAGCGATAGGGCTGCTGAATAAAGGCAGTCTGGTCGGGTTGTTACCGGCCTTCCTGTAAAAACACGCCCGGTGGCGCTGCGCTTACCGGGCCTACAACATCTGGGTTATCACGCGATTTGTAGGCCGGGTAAGGCGCAGCCGCCTCCCGGCTTTTTTTATGAATACATCGCCGTAATCGACGCGCTGCCCAGGGTGTGGAAATGGACGTTAAAGCCCACCATCGCGCCGCTCGCCTCTTCATCCACCTCAATTCTCTCCACATTCAGCGCATGCACCGTGAAGATATAGCGATGGGTTTCGCCTTTCGGCGGGGCCGCGCCGCCGTATCCCGCTTTACCAAAGTCGGTGCGGGTTTCAACGGCACCCTCCGGCAGCGCCACCAGCGAGGAGCCGGAACCCTGCGGCAGCACGCGGGTATCGGCGGGGATATTGGCGACAATCCAGTGCCACCAGCCGGAGCCGGTAGGGGCATCCGGGTCGTAGCAGGTCACAACAAAGCTTTTGGTGCCCGACGGCACCTCGTCCCACGCCAGATGCGGGGAGATGTTATCCCCCTCGTAACCCATACCGTTAAACACATGGCGCAGCGGGAGTTTATCGCCGTCGCGCAGATCCTGACTGATAAGTTTCATCCTGTTTCTCCGTAATGAGCTCTGCCAGAAGTGTAACCTATAAACTAACGCGTAAAGTGCGCAGGCGCCTGAACGGCATCCACCACCGCCCGGGTCAGCTTGCTGAGCTGGTCCGGGCGAATCACATACGGCGGCATCAGATAGATTAACTTGCCGAACGGCCGCACCCAGACGCCGCGCGCCACGAAGAAGCGTTGCAGCGCCGCCATGTTCACCGGATGAGTGGTTTCGACAACGCCGATAGCCCCCAGCACCCGCACGTCGGCGACAAACTCAGAATCCCGCGCCGCGGCCAGCTCCTCCTGCAACTGGGCTTCGATGGCGGCCACCTGATCCTGCCACTCGCCGCTCTCCAGCAACGCCAGGCTCTCGCTGGCGACCGCGCAGGCCAGCGGGTTGCCCATAAAGGTCGGGCCATGCATAAAGCAGCCTGCTTCACCGTTGCTGATGGTCTCCGCCACCTGACGGGTAGTGAGGGTAGCCGACATCGTCATGGTACCGCCGGTCAGGGCTTTGCCGAGACAGAGAATGTCCGGGGTGATGCCCGCGTGCTCGCAGGCAAACAGCTTGCCGGTACGCCCGAAGCCGGTGGCAATTTCATCGGCAATCAGCAGAATCCCCTCGCGGTCACACATCCTGCGAATGCGCTTCAGCCACTCGGGATGGTACATGCGCATCCCGCCCGCGCCCTGCACGATGGGCTCGAGGATCACCGCCGCAATCTCATGACGGTGGGCGGCCATCAGGCGGGCAAAGCCGACCATGTCCATCTCATCCCACGCGCCGTCAAAGCGGCTCTGCGGCGCCGGGGCGAAGAGGTTTTCCGGCAGATAGCCTTTCCACAGGCTGTGCATCGAGTTGTCGGGATCGCACACCGACATCGCGCCAAAGGTATCGCCGTGGTAGCCGTTGCGGAAGGTGATAAACCGCTGACGGCTTTCGCCCTTCGCGTGCCAGTACTGCAGGGCCATTTTCATCGCCACTTCCACCGCCACCGAGCCGGAATCGGCCAGGAAGACGCACTCCAGCGTCTCTGGGGTCATCGCCACCAGCCGACGGCAGAGATCCACTGCCGGTTGATGGGTAATCCCGCCGAACATCACGTGCGACATGCGGTCAATCTGGGCTTTCATCGCCGCGTTGAGTCGGGGGTGGTTATAGCCATGAATGGCCGCCCACCAGGAGGACATACCGTCCACCAGCTGTTCGCCGCTGGCCAAAGTCAGCTCGCAGCCGTGCGCTTCCGCTACTGGATAGACCGGCAGGGGCTGGGTCATGGAGGTGTAGGGATGCCAGATGTGTTGCCGATCGAAGGCGAGATCGTCCGTTGTCATAATCGACTTGTAAACCATTTTGAAAACATTTAGGTTTACGAGTATAAACCGAACCCATCCTGAACTAAACCCCTTTGGAGACGCCCCATGGCTCACCAGGCTCGCTGGACATTGTCGCAAGTCACTGCATTATTTGAAAAACCCCTGCTTGAACTGCTGTTTGAAGCGCAGCAGATCCACCGTCAGCACTTCGACCCGCAGCAGGTTCAGGTCAGCACCCTGCTGTCGATCAAGACCGGGGCCTGCCCGGAAGATTGCAAATACTGCCCGCAAAGCGCGCGCTACAAAACCGGTCTCGAGTCCGAACGCCTGATGGAAGTGGAGCAGGTGCTGGAGTCGGCCCGTCAGGCGAAAAACGCCGGTTCGACCCGCTTCTGCATGGGGGCGGCCTGGAAAAACCCGCACGAGCGCGACATGCCGTATCTCGAGCAGATGGTGCAGGGCGTGAAGGCGATGGGCCTCGAAGCCTGTATGACCCTCGGCACGCTGGACGATACCCAGGCCCAGCGCCTGGCTTCGGCGGGGCTGGATTACTACAACCACAACCTCGACACCTCCCCGGAGTTCTACGGCAACATCATCACCACCCGTACCTATCAGGAGCGCCTGGACACGCTGGACAAAGTGCGCGATGCGGGGATTAAGGTCTGCTCGGGCGGGATTGTCGGCTTAGGCGAAACGGTGACCGATCGCGCCGGTCTGCTGCTGCAGCTGGCGAACCTGCCGACCCCGCCGGAGAGCGTGCCGATCAACATGCTGGTGAAGGTCAAGGGCACCCCGCTGGCGGACAACGACGACGTCGACGCCTTTGATTTTATCCGCACCATTGCGGTGGCGCGGGTGATGATGCCAACCTCGTTCGTACGCCTCTCGGCGGGCCGCGAGCAGATGAACGAGCAGACCCAGGCGATGTGCTTTATGGCCGGGGCTAACTCCATCTTCTACGGCTGCAAGCTGCTCACCACGCCGAACCCGGAAGAGGACAAGGACGTGCAGCTGTTCCGCAAGCTGGGGCTGAATCCACAGCAGACCGCGGTGCTGACCGGCGATAACGAGCAGCAGCACCAGCTCGAACAGCAGCTTTTCAACGCCGATACCGACCAGTTCTATAACGCGGCGACGGTATGACCTGGCAACAACGCATCGATGCCGCCCTCGACGCACGCCGGGCGGCAGACGCCCTGCGCGTGCGCACCCCGGTGGAGAACGGCGCCGGGCGCTTTCTCATCCGTGAGCAACGGCGGTACTGCAACTTCTCCGGCAATGACTATCTCGGTCTGAGCCATCACCCTGAGATTATCCGCGCCTGGCAGCAGGGTGCGGAGCAGTACGGGGTGGGCAGCGGCGGCTCCGGCCACGTCAGCGGCTACACCCACGCGCATCAGGCCCTGGAGGAGCACCTTGCCGGGTGGCTCGGCTATCCGCGCGCGCTGCTGTTTATCTCCGGCTTTGCCGCCAATCATGCGCTGATTGCCGCCTTGACCGGCAAGGACGATCGCATTGTCGCCGACCGCTTAAGCCACGCCTCGCTGCTGGAAGCCGCCAGCCAAAGCCCGGCCCAACTCAGGCGCTTTGCCCATAACGATGTCGCCCAGCTGGACTCGCTGCTGGATAAACCCTGCGACGGGCAACAGCTGGTGGTGACCGAGGGGATCTTCAGCATGGACGGCGACAGCGCCCCGCTGGGTGTGATTCATGCGGCGGCCCAGCTCCGGGGCAGCTGGCTGCTGGTGGACGACGCCCACGGCATCGGCGTCACCGGGCCAGAGGGGCGCGGAAGCGCCGCCAGCCAGGGCGTGAAGCCAGAACTGCTGGTGGTGACCTTTGGCAAAGGCGTCGGGGTCAGCGGGGCGGCAGTGCTGTGCAGCGATGCCGTTGCCGACTACCTGCTGCAGTTCGCCCGCCATCTGATCTACAGCACCAGCATGCCGCCTGCCCAGGCGGTGGCGCTGCTGGCGGCGTTTAACGTTATTCGCAGCGACGAGGGCGACGCGCGTCGCCAGCGGCTGGCGGCTTTGATCGACCAGTTCCGCGCGGGCGTGCGCGATCTGCCGGTGCAGATCACCGCCTCGCAGAGCGCCATTCAGCCGCTGATCGTCGGCGAAAACGCACGCGCCCTGCACCTGGCGCAGAGGCTCAGAGATCAGGGGATCTGGGTAACCGCCATTCGTCCCCCCACCGTCCCAGCGGGCACGGCGCGCCTGCGCCTGACCCTGACGGCGGCCCATCAACCGGAAGATATCACCGCGTTAGTGGAGGCGCTGCATGTCGCAGGTGAATAAACAGGCGATTGCCGCCGCCTTCGGCCGGGCGGCGCAGAGTTATTCCCGCCACGATGCACTCCAGCGGCAAAGTGCCGACGGGCTGCGGGCCCTGCTGGCAGAGACCCGGTTCGCCAGCGTGCTGGATGCTGGCTGCGGCCCGGGGAGCAACAGCCTGGCATGGCGCCAGACCGGGAGCGTTGTGACGGCGATGGATCTCTGCGCCCCGATGCTGGAGGAGGCGCGCCGCAACCAGGCCGCCGATAGCTATCTGCAGGCCGATATCGAAGCTATTCCGCTGGCCGATGCGCAGTTCAGCCTGGTCTGGAGCCATCTGGCGGTGCAGTGGTGCGCCAGCCTGCCCCGGGCGCTGACCGAGCTCTGGCGAGTGACGCAGCCGGGGGGCAAGGTGGCTTTCACCACGCTGCTCAACGGCTCGCTGCCGGAGCTCAATCAGGCCTGGCAGGCGGTGGACACCCAGCCGCACGCCAACCGCTTTCTGACCGGGGAGCAGGTGAACGATGCCCTCTCCGGCTGGCAATACCGCTGTGCGGTTCAGACCGTCACCCTGCTGTTTGACGATGCGCTCAGCGCCATGCACTCCCTGAAGGGGATCGGCGCCACCCATCTGCACGCCGGGCGGGCCGATAAGCCGTTAACCCGCGGCCAGCTGCAGCAGCTGGCGCAGGCCTGGCCTCAGCAGGCGGGAAAATTCCCGCTCTCTTATCAACTTTTTCATGGAATTATCGAACGTGACTGAACGTTATTTTGTCACCGGTACCGACACTGAAGTCGGTAAAACCGTCGCCAGCACCGCCCTGTTACAGGCCGCACGAGCGCTGGGCCGCAACACCGCTGGCTACAAACCGGTGGCCTCCGGCAGCGAGATGACTGCGCAGGGGCTGCGCAACAGCGATGCTCTGGCATTACAGCGCAACAGCAGCCTGGCGCTGAGCTACCCGGCGGTGAACCCCTATACCTTCGCCGAGCCGACGTCGCCGCATATCGTCAGCGCTGACGAGCAGCGGCCCATTGAGTTTGCCACCCTCTCGGCAGGATTGCGGGCGCTGGAGACCCAGGCTGACTGGGTGCTGGTGGAAGGGGCGGGCGGCTGGTTCACGCCGCTGTCCCAGGAGCAGACCTTCGCCGACTGGGTGATGGCCGAGCGCCTGCCGGTGATCCTGGTGGTGGGGGTGAAGTTGGGGTGTATCAACCACGCGATGCTGACCGCGCAGGCGATCCGCCAGGCGGGGCTGCATTTTGCCGGCTGGGTAGCAAACGGAGTGGTGGTGCCCGGCAAACGCCATGCCGAATACATGGCGACGCTCAGACGCGTGCTCTCCGCGCCGCTGCTGGGGGAGATCCCCTGGCTGGGCGCGCAGGCCGACACCTCAGCCGTCGGGCAATACCTCGACCTTACTGCGCTGACGCCGTCGGCCCCATCCAGTGGGCAATCATCGGGTCATCCAGCTCGCTGACCCGGCCCTGAGCCACGTTTCGCCCCCGGTAAAGCAGGCAAAAGCGATCCGCCACTCGCCGGATCAGGGAGAGGTGCTGCTCGGCCAGCAGTACCGATAGCCCGAGCTCCCGGTTGAATCTCAGCAGCAGCTGCGCCAGCTTGACGGTAAACAACTGCCCGGTGCCGCGGCTGGGCTCGTCGAGGATCAGCAGGCGAGGGCGGGTCACCAGTGCATTCGCCAGCGCCAGCTGATACTGCTGGTCGTCGTTCAGGCCGGAGGCCCGTAGCTGGCGCAGCGGGTATAGCTCCGGGAAAAACTCAAAAACATCGCGGCTCAGCGACCCGCCCGCGATGCCTTTCGCCATCTGTGCGATATGCAGATTCTCCTCGACCGTCAGTTGCGAAAAGATCCGCCTGTCCTGCGGCACAACGCTAATTTCCGTCCCGGCCTGGTTTACTGCACCGGGAGCCTCGTGCCAGACCATGGTACCGCTGGCGATAGGCAGCAGGCCGGCAATACAGCTCACGAGGGTGGTTTTCCCCATCCCGGGTAGCCCGACGACGCCGGTGCAGACGCCAGGAGGGAGATCGAGGTCAACGTTCCACAGGGTGTGGCGATCCCCGTAATACTGATTTACGGCGCGCAGGCTTAACATGGTAATGCTCCTTTTCAGGTAACGGCGACCTTGATACTCTGCAAGACTCTTGCCACTGCCCGGGAAACGGCGATTAAAGCTCCTTTTTTAAGAATTGGCTCAAAAATCAGCACGACGAGGCCCGAACCCTGCACCGCGTCGGGGCCCTGAATGAGGTTGCTGGTGCAGGTGCTATTTTGGTTAAAATGTGAGCAGTGCCTCACCAATTCTTTCGCTGTTTTTTGTCATAAGATCGCCATAATTGGGTGATAAAAATTTTTTACCGCCCCGCTGTGGGTAAAAACCGGGAACGGGCCGAGTCACGTTCCGTATGGGCTGGAGGCAGTTATCCACTATTCCTGTGGATAACCATGTGCATTAGAGTTAGAAAACACAGGGTAAGCGAGAGAATACGCGGCCTGCGCCTGAATTGCTGCGAAACGCGTCTTTTTGAAAACTTTAATGCAGATCAACGCCTTAAATAAAAGCAATCATTGTCATCAAAGTGTCAATTTGATGGGCTACTGTCCGGCGGCTCGCCTTGACAAATGTTAAAAAACAAAAAATTCTGGGGATAACCGACCCCTGTTGGAATTTTATCCCGTTACAGCCGAAATTTTACGCAGCTTCGCTTGATTCCTGCTGGTGGTGGCACAAAATGGCGCGGATGCTACTGGGTTTATATCCAGTATAAATTACTGGCAAAAATAGCCATGAGGAGTAAAATTACACACCTGCCGTATTAACCATCATCAGGTCGCCGTTCATGAGTAAACCGTTCAAACTGAATTCCGCTTTCCGTCCTTCCGGCGATCAGCCTGAAGCGATTCGCCGTCTGAAAGAGGGGCTGGAGGATGGGCTTGCACACCAGACGCTGCTGGGGGTGACGGGTTCGGGTAAAACCTTTACCGTCGCCAACGTGATCGCCGATCTGCAACGGCCGACGATGGTGCTGGCGCCTAATAAAACCCTGGCCGCGCAGCTCTACGGCGAGATGAAAGAGTTCTTCCCCGATAACGCGGTGGAGTACTTCGTCTCGTACTATGACTACTATCAGCCGGAAGCCTACGTCCCGAGCTCAGATACGTTTATCGAAAAAGATGCCTCGGTGAACGAGCATATCGAGCAGATGCGTCTTTCCGCGACCAAAGCCCTGCTTGAGCGTCGTGACGTGGTGGTGGTGGCTTCGGTGTCCGCCATTTACGGCCTCGGCGACCCCGATCTCTACCTGAAGATGATGCTGCACCTCACCCAGGGGATGATTATCGATCAGCGCGCCATCCTGCGCCGTCTGGCCGAGCTGCAGTACACCCGTAACGATCAGGCGTTCCAGCGCGGTACCTTCCGCGTTCGCGGCGAGGTTATCGACATCTTCCCGGCGGAGTCAGACGACTTCGCGCTGCGTGTGGAGCTGTTCGATGAAGAGGTGGAGCGGCTGTCGCTGTTTGACCCGCTGACCGGCCACGTGGAGTCGATTATTCCGCGCTTCACCGTCTACCCGAAAACCCACTACGTCACCCCGCGCGAGCGCATCGTGCAGGCGATGGAAGACATCAAGGTTGAGCTGGCGGATCGCCGCAAAACGCTGCTGGATAATAACAAGCTGCTGGAAGAGCAGCGCATCAGCCAGCGTACCCAGTTCGATCTCGAGATGATGAACGAGCTGGGCTACTGCTCCGGGATCGAAAACTACTCGCGCTATCTCTCTGGCCGTGGGCCGGGCGAGGCGCCGCCAACCCTGTTTGACTACCTGCCGGCGGATGGCCTGCTGGTGGTGGACGAATCCCACGTCACCATTCCGCAAATTGGCGGGATGTACCGCGGCGACCGGGCGCGTAAAGAGACTCTGGTGGAGTATGGCTTCCGCCTGCCGTCAGCGCTGGATAACCGTCCGATGAAGTTTGAAGAGTTTGAGGCGCTGGCGCCGCAGACCATCTACGTTTCCGCGACGCCGGGTAACTACGAGCTGGAGAAATCGGGCGACGAAGTGGTGGATCAGGTGGTGCGTCCCACCGGCCTGCTGGATCCGATTATCGAAGTGCGTCCGGTTGGCACCCAGGTGGACGATCTGCTGTCGGAGATCCGCGCCCGGGCATCCATCAACGAGCGCGTGCTGGTCACCACCCTGACCAAACGCATGGCGGAAGATCTCACCGAATACCTCGAAGAGCACGGCGAGAAGGTGCGCTATCTGCACTCGGATATCGACACTGTGGAGCGTATGGAGATCATCCGCGACCTGCGTCTTGGCGAGTTCGACGTGCTGGTGGGGATCAACCTGCTGCGTGAAGGGCTGGATATGCCGGAGGTGTCGCTGGTGGCGATTCTGGACGCCGATAAAGAGGGCTTCCTGCGCTCCGAGCGCTCGCTGATCCAGACCATCGGTCGTGCGGCGCGTAACGTTAACGGCAAAGCGATTCTCTACGGCGACAAGATCACCCCGTCGATGGCGAAAGCGATCGGTGAAACCGAACGCCGTCGCGAGAAGCAGCAGCAGTACAACGAAGAGCACGGCATCACGCCGCAGGGGCTGAACAAGAAGGTGGTGGATATCCTTGCGCTCGGCCAGAACATCGCCAAAACCAAAGCGAAGGGCCGCGGCAAGTCACGTTCACCGGTGGAGGCCGATACCGTTGCTCTGACGCCGAAAGCGCTGCAGCAGAAAATTCACGAGCTGGAAGGGCAGATGATGCAGCATGCGCAGAACCTGGAGTTCGAAGAGGCTGCGCAGATCCGCGACCAGCTGCATCAGCTAAGGGATCTGTTTATTGCGGCATCCTAGGTAAAAGCAAAATGGCAGCCTTCGGCTGCCATTTTTAGGGTTTGCACCTTCTCCCTGTGGGAGAAGGCCGGGATGAGGGCATCAGGCTGCGCTATCCTAACCCAACCCCTGCACCGCCTTCTCCAGCGCCACGCGGAGTAAATGCCGGTCATGGCGGTACTTAATGTCGCTCGCTTCGAGCGGCTCCTGCACTACCACCCGGCCTTCCATGCCTGATACATCAGTCCCAGGCCCGACCACCACCGCATCGATAATCTTTTTCCCGACATACTGCTCCATCAGCGCCAGCTTAGCGGACAGCGAAAGCCCGGCGGCGGCGGGGCTGAGCTCGCGACCCAGATTGCCGATGTAGACCACGGGCGCCGGTGTCCGGCGCAGCGCCTGGGCCAGCTCATTAATCAGCAGCAGCGGCATCAGGCTGGTGTAAAAACTGCCGGGGCCGACCAGAATTAAATCCGCTTCACCAATGGCCTCGACTGCTTCACGGGTCGCCGGAACGGTGGGGTAGAGCATCAGCTCTTTCGGCGGCAGCGCCAGCTGGTCGATATTCACTTCGCCATACACTTCATGGTCGTTACTGTCGATGGCCATCAAATCCACCGGAAGTTCGGACATTGGGATCAAAAACGCATCCACTTTGAGCAGGTTGCGGATTAAATTGATCGCCTCCAGAGGCCGCACGCTAAGGTGATCCAGCGCCTTTAACATCAGGTTTCCGAGGTTATGCCCCGAAAGTTCGCCATTACCGCCAAAACGGTACTCAAACATCGCCGAAGCGACGCTGGGTTCGGCGATGAGCTGGTTTAAGCAGTTGCGCATATCCCCCCAGGCGATCCCCCCTTCGGCACGACGAATTCGCCCGGTTGAACCGCCGTTGTCGGTGGTCGTCACGATCCCGGTTAGCCGTGAACCGAGGGATGACAGCGAGGACATCACCCGGCCCAGTCCGTGGCCTCCGCCGAGAGCGACAACGCGGTCGAGATCCGCAAAAGTGCGATTGCGCATAGAAATTCCTTAGTAAGACGAACACCTTAACAGTAACTCAACTACCCCTAAATGACGATGCTTCGCCCGGGGCTAAATGACATATATCAATACAATAATATGATAATGACGTATTCTGGGACGAAATGGCACGATCATGACGATATATACAAGTTTATATAACGAAAGACGATAATAGCGAAACTGCTTTTAACGAGCTACTATCGGCATAACCACGTTTTCGAAATCGAAAACATACACTCTAGCCTTTGCGCCTGTGTCGACAGATATGGTGCTCTGGCCGTGGCGGTTTCGCCACCAGGGTACAGAAAGAAATGACTGTGCCTCCCGTATCAGGAAAGGTGTACATGGCTTCACAACTTACCGATGCATTCGCGCGTAAGTTTTTTTACCTGCGTTTGTCTATTACCGATGTGTGCAATTTCCGTTGCACCTACTGCCTGCCGGACGGCTACAAACCCGGCGGCATCACTAATAACGGCTTTCTCTCCGTGGACGAAGTCCGCCGCGTGACGCGTGCGTTCGCCGCCATGGGCACGGAGAAGGTCCGTCTGACCGGCGGCGAACCCTCGCTGCGCCGTGACTTCACCGACATCATCGCCGCGGTACGCGAAAACGACAGCATCCGTCAGATTGCGGTGACCACCAATGGTTATCGTCTGGCACGCGATGTCGCCGAATGGCGCGACGCGGGGCTGACGGCCATCAACGTCAGCGTCGACAGCCTCGATGCCCGCCAGTTTCACGCCATCACCGGCCAGGATAAATTCCACCAGGTGATGGAGGGCATCGATGCGGCCTTTACGGCGGGCTTCGATAAGGTGAAGGTCAACACCGTGCTGATGCGCGATGTGAATCATCATCAGCTGGAGACCTTCCTGGCCTGGATCAAACCCCGCCGCATTCAACTGCGCTTTATCGAGCTGATGGAAACCGGCGAGGGCAGCGATCTCTTCTCCCGCCACCACATCTCCGGCATGGTGCTGCGCGATGAACTGCTCAAACGCGGCTGGATCCATCAGCTGCGCCAGCGCAGCGACGGCCCGGCGCAGGTCTTTTGTCACCCCGACTACGAAGGGGAGATCGGCCTTATCATGCCGTATGAAAAAGACTTCTGTGCCAGCTGTAACCGCCTGCGCGTCTCGTCGGTGGGCAAGCTGCACCTGTGCCTGTTTGGCGACGGTGGCGTGGACCTGCGCGATCTGCTGGCCGATGACGCCCAGCAGCAGGCGCTGGAAGCGCGCATTTCTGAGGCGCTGATGCACAAAAAACAGACCCACTTCCTGCATCAAGGCAACACCGGGATCACCCAGAACCTGTCCTATATCGGCGGGTAATCGCAAAAGGAATCAGAAGATGAGTCAGGTAAGCGCTGAATTTATCCCGACGCGTATTGCTATCCTTACCGTGTCCGAACGTCGCGGTGAAGAGGATGACACCTCCGGCCACTGGCTGCGCGATGCGGCCCACGAGGCGGGGCACCAGATTGTCGACAAGGTCATCGTCAAAGAGAACCGCTACGCCATTCGCGCGGAAGTGTCGCGCTGGGTAGCCAGCGACAACGTGCAGGTCGTCTTAATCACCGGCGGGACTGGCTTTACCGCGGGCGATCAGGCTCCGGAAGCGCTGCTGCCGCTGTTCGATCGCGAGATCGAAGGCTTCGGGGAGATGTTCCGCATGCTGTCGTTTGAAGAGATCGGCACCTCCACGCTGCAGTCGCGCGCCGTTGCCGGTATCGCCAACAACACGGTGATCTTTGCCATGCCGGGCTCCACCAAAGCCTGCCGCACCGCGTGGGAAAACGTCATTGCCCCGCAGCTGGATGCCCGTACGCGTCCGTGTAATTTCCATCCTCATCTGAAGAAGTAAGCTATGTCGCAACTGACCCACATTAATGCTGCGGGCGAAGCCCATATGGTGGATGTTTCCGCCAAGGCCGAAACCGTGCGTGAAGCCCGCGCGGAAGCGTTCGTCACCATGCTCCCCGAAACCCTGGCAATGATCATTGACGGCAGTCACCACAAAGGGGACGTCTTCGCCACGGCGCGGATCGCCGGGATCCAGGCGGCGAAACGCACCTGGGAGCTTATTCCGCTGTGCCATCCGCTGATGCTCAGCAAAGTCGAGGTTAACCTGCGGGCCGAGCCGGAGCATAACCGGGTGCGCATCGAATCACTCTGCCGCCTGACAGGCAAGACCGGGGTGGAGATGGAAGCTTTAACCGCCGCATCGGTGGCGGCGTTAACCATCTACGACATGTGCAAAGCGGTACAGAAAGACATGGTCATCGGCCCGGTTCGCCTGCTGGCGAAAAGCGGCGGTAAATCAGGTGATTTCAGGGCGGAAGAGAATGATTAAGGTACTGTTTTTTGCGCAGGTGCGTGAGCTGGTGAATACCGACAGCCTGACGCTGGAGAGGGAGTTCGACACCGTGGAAGCGCTGCGGGCGCATCTGGCGGCGCAGAGCGACCGCTGGGCGCTGGCGCTGGACGCCGGCAAACTGCTGGCGGCGGTGAACCAGACCCTGGTGGAGTTCAACCATCCGGTTACGTCGGGCGATGAAGTGGCCTTCTTCCCACCGGTCACCGGGGGCTGAGATGACAGAGACCAAAATCGTCGTCGATCAGGCGCGTTTCAACGTCGGCACCGAATACAGCTGGCTGGCGGAGCGTGACGAAGACGGGGCGGTGGTTACCTTCACCGGCAAAGTGCGTAACCATAATCTGGGCGACAGCGTGAAGGCGCTGACCCTGGAGCACTATCCGGGGATGACCGAAAAGGCGCTAACGGAGATCGTCGATCAGGCGCGGGAGCGCTGGCCGCTCGGTCGGGTAACGGTGATCCACCGCATCGGTGAGATGTGGCCCGGAGAAGAGATCGTCTTCGTGGGCGTCACCAGCGCCCATCGTGGCAGCGCCTTTGCCGCAGGCGAGTTTATTATGGATTATCTGAAAACCCGCGCTCCGTTCTGGAAGCGCGAAGCCACACCGGAAGGGGATCGCTGGGTGGAATCACGCGACAGCGACAAGGACGCTGCCAGCCGCTGGTAGCCGGATTGCGGGGATGTGTTAGGCTATAACAGTGTGTCCACTTAAAAAGGAGTGCGTTATGGACAGATTTCCCCGTTCCGATTCTATCGTGCAGACCCGTAGCGGCCTGCAAACTTATATGGCGCAGGTCTATGGCTGGATGACCTGCGGATTGCTGCTCACCGCGTTTGTCGCCTGGTTTTCCGCAAACACGCCTGCCGTGATGATGTTTGTCTTCTCCAGCAAAATTACCTTCTTTGGTCTGATTATCGCCCAGCTGGCGCTGGTGTTTGTCCTGTCCGGGCTGGTGCATAAGCTCAGTGCCGGGATGGCCACCACGCTGTTTATGCTCTACTCGGCGCTCACCGGTCTGACGCTTTCCAGCATCTTCATCGTCTACACCTACTCCTCGATCGCCAGCACCTTCGTGGTGGCAGGCGGGATGTTTGGCGCGATGAGCCTTTACGGCTACACCACCAAACGCGACCTGAGCGGCATGGGCAACATGCTGTTTATGGCGTTGATTGGTATCGTGCTGGCCTCGCTGGTTAACTTCTGGCTGAAGAGCGAAGCGCTGATGTGGGCGGTGACCTATATCGGGGTGATTGTGTTTGTCGGCCTGACGGCCTACGACACGCAGAAGCTGAAAAATATTGGGGAGCAGATCGACGTCCGTGACAGCTCTAACCTGCGCAAATACTCGATTCTCGGGGCGCTGACGCTCTATCTGGACTTTATCAACCTGTTCCTGATGCTGCTGCGCATCTTCGGCAACCGCCGGTAAGTGTTTTGCCCGGCGGCGCGTTGCTTGCCGGGCATTTTCCTCCTTCACTTTGCCATCTGCTGCTCGTTTTTGGCCCGCAGCTTCTTCGCCCGGCTCTCCAGCACCAGATAACAGACTGTTGCCAGCCCCAGCGGCAGGAAGTAATAGAGCATGCGATAGGCCAGCAGGGCGGCGATAATGGCGCCGTGAGAGACATGTTCCCCTGCCAGCAGGGCGATAAATACCGCTTCCAGCACGCCGATCCCGGCAGGAATATGCACAATCACCCCGGCGATACTGCTCACCAGCAGCACCCCCAGCACGAAGAAGTAGTTAATATCTTCGCCCAACAGCAGCCAGATAATCGCCCCCATTGCCATCCAGTTACCGGCTGAGATACCCATCTGCGCTAACGCAAAGCGCCATGAGGGGAGCACCAGCTTTTGCTTTTTGATGGTCACATGGCGCCGCTTCGCAAATGCACAGGCCCACAAATAGACCGCAATCACCAGCAGCAACACTACCCCAAGAATACGCAGCGTCGTCTGGTCGATGTACCAGTGGTCAGGCAGTTGCACCACCCCGGCGGTAAAGATCACCCCGCCCAACAGGATATAGCCCAGCCAGTTAGTGGTGATGCTCAGGGAGAAGATGCGGGTGATGGTGCTGCTGGGCAGCCCCAGGCGGGAGTAAAGCCGGTAGCGCATCCCAATGCCACCCACCCAGGTGCTCAGGGTCAGGTTAAAGGCATAGCAGATAAACGACACCAGCATCACCTGGCGTTTGGCCAGCTTATGCCCGCAGTAGCGCCGCCCGAGCAGGTCGTAGCAGCCATACAGCAGATAGCTCAGCACCACCAGCGCAATCGCACTCAGCAGCGACACCCGGTCATAGTCACGAATAACCTTCCAGACTTCAGTCCAGTCGACCTTTTTCGCGTAAACCACCAGCAGCACTGCAACGGCGATAAAAAATACCCAGGTAAGGATCTTTTTAGCCAGACGCCAGCGCGAATGTTTTTTGCTCATCAGGGTTTCACTCCCGTATGACCTGCTTCGACCCGGTCCTGGGTCTCCATTTCGGGCTGTACCGGCGGCGGCACCTGCGCCAGCTTCGGCGTATGGGCCGGCAACCAACCCACCAGCGCCGGGAAGTGGCGCAGGAAGTGGAACACCACCACGCTTTTACCCAGATTCCACCAGGTGCGTTTCGGCACCATCGTCTCATCCACTCGCACACAATCTTCGGCAATGATGGCGGTGAGATTGTCGCGCAAGGTCTGGTTAAACTCGCGATCGTGAATAATCAGGTTGGCCTCCAGGTTCAGCGACAGGCTGAGGGGATCGAGGTTGCTGGAGCCGACGGTCACCCAGTGATCGTCCATCAGCGCCACCTTGCCATGCAGGGGACGGCGGCGATATTCGTAAATCTCTACCCCACCTTTCACCAGATAGTTGTACAGCAGGCGTGCGCCCACCGTGACAATCGGCATATCCGGCTCGCCCTGCACAATCAGTCTGACCCGTACTCCGCGTCGCGCCGCGTTACGCATGGCGTGCAACAGGCGATAGCCGGGGAAGAAGTAGGCGTTGGCGATAATCACTTCCCGCCGGGCGTTGGTCAGCATCTTGAGATAGTGCCGCTCAATGTCGTCCCGGTGCTCTTCGTTATCGCGCCAGACAAACAGCGCCTGCGCCTCACCGGGTTTAACATTCTCTTCGGGGCGATGACGCCGCTTCCACCAGCGACGCACCGCGGCTTTGCCGGGCAGGTTCTCCACCACAAACTGCAAAATATCCTGCACCACCGGGCCTTCGACCTGGACGGCATAATCCTGTTTTGCCTCAGGACCGTAGTCCGACATATGTTCAGCGGAGTAGTTAATCCCGCCGACAAACGCTACCTGCTCATCCACCACCACAATTTTACGGTGCATACGCCGGAACACGTTGGTACGCATGCCTAGCAGAGGAGGGCGCGGATCGTAGTAACGGAACACCACTCCTGCCGCGGTGAGCTCCCCGACGAAATCGTCGTCGAGATCGGGGGAGCCGTAGCCGTCGAGCAGCACTTCGATATGCACACCACGCTGGGCGGCGCGCAGCAGGACGGCATGCAGCTTGCGGCCCACGTTGTCATCGAACCAGATGAACGTCTCAAGGAACACCCGGCTCTCGGCTTTCTCAATGGCGGCAAATACCGCCGGATAATAGTGATCGCCATTTTCCAGCAGCTTTATTCGGTTGCCGCTTTGCCATGAACATTTCATAGATGAATCTCCGCACTTAACGGCGCATGGTCGGAAAGGTGACGCCAGTTACTCAGTGCCAGCGCGGTCGGGCTGCTGGCATGGGCATTTTTGACATAGATACGATCGAGACGCAGCAGCGGCAACCTGACCGGGAAGGTACGGGCCGGCTTGCCGTGAGCAAGGGTAAACACCTCCTCCAGTCCAGCTTCCGCTTTCAGCGGATGGCTGGCGCGCTGACGCCAGTCGTTAAAGTCGCCAGCCACCACCACCGGGTCCCCCTCGGGCAGAGCGTTGACCCAGTCGGCCATCATCTGCAGCTGCGCCTGGCGATGTGCTTCCCGCAGGCCCAGGTGCACCGAGGCCACATGCAGGGGGATGTCCAGCTCCGGCACGGCTACCCGGCAGTAGAGCAGCCCACGTTTTTCGCTCTCGCCAACCGACACATCGTGATTTTCGTAATGTTCGATGGGATAGCGAGAGAGAATCGCATTGCCGTGATGCCCTTCAGGGTAGACGGCATTGCGCCCGTAGGCGTAATCGCTCCACATGGTGTCAGCGAGAAATTCGTAGTGGCTGGTGTCGGGCCAGTTTTCCACATGCAGCGGATGCACTTCATGCGCGCCCATCACCTCCTGCAGGCAGACAATATCCGCGCTGACGGTACGTACGGCGTCGCGCAGTTCGGGCAAAATGAAACGGCGGTTAAAAGCCGCGAATCCTTTATGAATGTTGATCGTTAACACTTTAAGCGAAAAATGCCGGGTTTGTTGGGCCATACACTCCTTCCCGCGTCACTATCCTGATGAAAATAAAGTGTAGTCGTCGTCACAAAAAGGTGCTGTGTTACGGAATTTTCCGTAAAGTGCGATAGTCTGAACAAGCAGAGTAAAATCCTTCAGGAGAGTGCCATGAAGTGGCAACAACGCATACGCGTCGCGACCGGTCTCAGTTGCTGGCAGATTATGTTGCATTTATTGGTGGTGGCCGTACTGGTGATGGCCTGGATGAGCGGCGCCCTGGTGCGTGTCGGCTTAGGATTATGTGTGTTGTACGGCGTTACCGTACTGTTAATGCTCTTTTTACAGCGTCATCATGACCAGCGCTGGCGCGAAGTGGCGGATGTGCTCGAAGAGCTGACCACCACCTGGTATTTTGGTGCGGCCGTCATCGTGTTGTGGCTGTTGTCCCGCGTGCTGCAAAACAACTATTTGCTGGCCGTCGCAGGGCTGGCGATCCTTGCCGGACCCGCGGTCGTTTCGCTGTTAGCCAAAGATAAAAAGCTACGCGATATTGCGTCTAAACATCGCGTACGCCACTGATCCCGTCACGGCCGCTATCACCAGTAGCGGCCACAAACTCCCCCAGACAATATCCAGACTCGCATCCTTGAGATAGATCTGCTTGGTGATATCGGTGAAGTGCCGGATCGGGTTCACCCAGGTTAAGTTTTGCAGCCACACCGGCATGTTCTCCACCGGCGAGACATAGCCCGAGAGCAGGATCGCCGGCATCATAAAGACAAACACCCCGATAAACGCCTGCTGCTGGGTTGAGCACAGCGCCGAGATCAGCAGCCCAAACCCCACCAGCGACAGCCCGTAAATCACCATCGTGAAGTAAAACAGCAGAAGCGATCCGGCAAAGGGGATGTGATAGGCCCAGATGCCAATCGCCAGCACAATACTGGCCTGAAAGGTGGCGACAATCAGCGCTGGAACCGCTTTGCCGACGAAGATCTGCCAGGTCGCCAGCGGGGAGACCAGCAGCTGATCCAGGGTGCCCTGTTCGCGCTCGCGGGCCACCGACAGCGAGGTCACAATCATCACCCCGATGGTGGTGATCATGGCGATCAGCGATGGCACCACGAACCATTTGTAGTCGAGGTTCGGGTTGTACCAGTTGCGCACCACCAGCTCGCTGTTGTTCGGTTTCGGTTTGCCCTCCATCAGCTCCTGCTGATACTCCTTCACCACCTGCTGCAGGTAGTTGGCGGCAATCTGGGCGCTGTTGGAGTTGCGTCCGTCGAGGATCAGCTGCATCGGGGCGGTTTGCAGAGTGTCGAGATTGCGGGAGAAATCGGCCGGGAAGCGTACCAGCAATAGCGCCTTTTGCGTGTCGATGGTCGGCTGGATCTCCTGCGGGCTGTTGAGGATCAGCACGTGGGTAAAGGCTTTGGCGCGGGCAAAGCGCTGGGTCAGCTCCACCGAATGTTTGCCGTTATCTTCGTTATAGATGGCGATGGTGGCGTTGGTCACCTCCAGGGTGGCCGCCCACGGGAACAGCAGCACCTGGATCAGCACCGGCAAAATCAAAATCGCCCGGGTCTGCGGCTCGCGCAGCAGGGATTGCAGCTCTTTGCGGATCAAGGTCCATAAACGGTAAAACATAGTCACTCCTCAAAACGCCGGGCGGCACTGCGTTTGCCCGGCCTACAAGACCCGTAGGCCCGGTAAGCGTAGCGCCACCGGGCGAAACCTAATCTAATCGCCGTTTGGTTTTCATCCACGTCAGCCCGATAAACATCACCGCCGAGGCAATCAAAAACAGCAGATTCACAATCAGCACCACCGGGATATTGCCCGCCAGGAACAGGCTTTGCAGAGTGCTGACGAAATAGCGCGCCGGGATAATGTAGGTCGCCGCGCGGATCGCTGCGGGCATACTGTCGATCTGGAAAATAAACCCGGACAGCATAATCGACGGCAGGAAGGCGGCATTCAGCGCTACCTGGGCGGCGTTAAACTGGTTGCGGGTGACGGTGGAGATCAACAGCCCCATCCCCAGGGTACTGAGTAAGAACAGGCTGGTAATAATGAACAGCACCAGCAGCGAGCCGCGGTACGGCACCCCGAGGATGAAGACAGCAACAAGCATACAGAGCAGCATCGCCAGCATCCCGAGGAAGTAGTAGGGGATCAGCTTGCACAGCAGCAGCTCGGTGCGCGTCACTTCGGTGGAGAGCAGGGCCTCCATGGTGCCGCGCTCCCACTCGCGGGCGATCACCAGCGAGGTCAGAATCGCGCCGATCACCGTCATGATAATGGTCACCGCCCCGGGAATAATAAAGTGCTGACTGATGGCCGCCGGGTTAAACCAGTACCGGGTCTGGACGTCAATCAGCGGCTCGAACGTTTCACCCCGATCTTCCGCCCGCTGCATCTGCCACAGCTGCCAGATCCCCTCGGTGTAGCCCTGCACAAAGTTGGCGGTGTTCGGCTCGCTGCCGTCGGTGATCACCTGGATCGGGGCGGTGTCACCCGGGCGCGCCATGCGGGCCGCGAAATCCACCGGAATGACAATCAGGCCACGAATGCGCCCGGCCTGCATCATCTGGACCAGCTGCTGGCGGTTATCGCTGATGGTGGCGTCGATATAGGGCGAGCCGGTCATGGCGTGGGTGAAGTCGAGCGCCTCTTCACTGCGCTGCTCCAGCAGGATCCCCACCCGCAGCTTGCTGGAGTCGAGGTTAATCCCGTAGCCAAAGATAAACAGCAGCAGCAGGGGGATCACCACCGCAATCAGCCAGCTGCTCGGGTCGCGTACAATCTGTCGCGTCTCTTTGATGCACAGGGCGCGCACCCGACGCCAGGAGAGGGCGGTATCAGACATGGCCGTGCTCCTTATCCCAGTCGTTAATCAGGGTAATAAACGCCTGCTCCATGGTGGGGTCGGGCTGCTGCTCATCCGCCACCTGGGCTTTCAGATCGTCAGGCGTGCCGTGGGCGATCAACTTCCCGCGGTAGACCAGCCCGATGCGGTCGCAATACTCCGCCTCGTCCATAAAGTGGGTGGTGACCATCACGGTGACCCCTTTCTCCACCATGCTGTTGATATGCAGCCAGAACTCGCGGCGGGTGAGGGGATCGACCCCGGAGGTCGGTTCATCGAGAAACAGAATATCCGGCTCGTGCATCAGGGAGCAGGCCAGCGCCAGCCGCTGCTTAAACCCGAGCGGCAGCGCGTCGGTGGCCTGGCTGGCAACCTGGCGCAGGCCAAACGCCTCGCTCATGCGGTTGATTTTCTCGTCCTGCGCCCGTCCGCGCAGGCCGTAGACACCGGAGAAGAAGCGCAGGTTCTGCTCTACGGTCAGGTTGCCGTAGAGGGAGAATTTTTGCGCCATATAACCCAGATGCTGGCGCGCCTTGCCGGAGCTGACCTTTAAATCCATATCCAGCACCAGCGCCTTGCCGGCGGTAGGCACCAGCAGGCCGCACATCATTTTGAAGGTGGTGGATTTGCCCGCGCCGTTGGGGCCCAGCAGGCCAAAGATCTCCCCGCGTTTCACGGCAAAGTTCACGTCATCCGTCGCGGCAAAATCACCGAACTTTTTGGTCAGGGATTTGGCTTCAATCACCGTTTCGCCCGGCGTGCCCTCCACGGTATGCAGGATCGCCCCCAGCGGGGATTCCGCCGTGCCCGCGCCGCCGAGCAGATCGATAAAGGCATCTTCAAAGCGCGGGGCGGTCTCCTCGATGGTCAGATCCGGCAGATCCGCACTCTGGCGCAGATCGTCGGCGCTGGCCTCTTTTTTGAGGATCACCCGCACTGATTTCCCCTGGATCATGCCGTCGCTCACCTGGGGCAGCTTCAGCACCCGCTGCAGCAGGCGACGGTTGTTCTCATGGGGCGTGTGCAATAGCAGGCTGCGCCCGGTCATGCTCTGGGTCAGCTTAGTCGGATCGCCCTGATAGAGCAGCGCCCCTTCGTTCATCAGCAGTACGTCCCGGCACTGCTCCGCTTCGTCGAGGTACGAAGTGCTCCAGAGGATCAACATCCCGTCGCCCGCCAGCTCATGCACCATCTGCCACAGCTCGCGGCGGGAGATCGGGTCCACGCCAACGCCTGGCTCGTCCAGCAGCAGCACCTTCGGCTCCCCGACCAGGGTGCAGGCCAGCCCCAGCTTCTGCTTCATCCCGCCGGAGAGTTTGCCCGCCAGCCGGTCAGTGAAGGGGCCGAGGGAAGTAAATTCCAGCAGACGCTGGAAGGTTTTCTCCCGCGTCTCACCGGTGACGCTGCGCAGGTCGGCGTAGAGGGTCAGGTTTTCCATCACAGTCAGATCTTCATACAGCCCGAACTTCTGCGGCATGTAGCCCAGCATGGCGTGCAGGGCGCGATCGTCATTAATGGGGTCCAGTCCCAGGACGCTGGCGGTGCCTTCGTCCGGCTTCAGCAGCCCGGCGAGCATCCGCATCAGGGTGGTTTTACCCGCGCCGTCCGGGCCCACCAGCCCGGTGACGTAGCCTTTCTGCAGGGTGCAATCGAGCGGCGCGACGGCGGGCTTGTCCATCCCGGCAAAGCGTTTGACCAAGCCGGAGAGCTGGATCACCGCGTCATTCATGGCGTTGACCATCATCGAAGCTCACCGTCACCGGCATCCCCTGGCGCAGGGCATCATCGGCATCGTTGACGATAATGCGCAGGCGATAGACCAGGTCGGTACGCAGGTCCGGGGTTTCGACGGTTTTTGGCGTAAATTCGGCGGTTGGAGAGACAAAGCCGATTTTGCCGCGGTAAGGCTTGTCCGGGCGGCCGTCGGTGTAGAGCAGCACCTCGCGGCCCGGTTTTGCCTCCCCGAGACTGGCTTCATTAACATAGGCGCGTACCCACACCGGACGGGTTAACGACAGGGTCAGCACCGTGCTGCCGGCGTTCAGCATGCTGCCGGGCTCGACGGCGCGGGTCAGCAGGGTGCCGTTGGCCGGGGCCACCAGGGTGGTGTCGTGCAGATCCAGTTGTGCCTGGGCCAGCTGAGCCTGAGCCTGTTCGAGGCTGGCTTTGGTCTGGGCGATATCCTGCTCGCGGTTGCCGGAGCGGTACTGGCGCAGTTTGTCCTGAGAGGATTTCAGCGTCGCCAGAGCCTGGTCGCGCGCGGAGCGGGCGTTCTCCAGATCGTTGGCCGACACGGTGCGGCTTTTCCACAGCCCCTGCTGACGGTTAAAGAAGTTCTGCGCATAGTCGTAGGCGGCCTGCGCCTGCTTAACGGCGGCGGCGGCCTGGGCCACCTCTTCATCCCGGTAGCCCGCCTGCATAAGATCGTATTGCGCCTGAGCCACGGCTACCCCGGCCTGGGCCTGCAGCAGGGCGTTCTGATAAGGGGCTTTATCCAGCTCGCCCAGGGTCTGCCCGGCGGTAATGGCATCCCCTTCATCCACGGTTAACGACGCCAGCCGTCCGCCGACGCGAAAGCTCATGTTCACGGTGCGAATATCAACGTTGCCGTACAGGGTTAACGTTTTATCCTGCTGGCTCTGATACCACCACCAGCCACCGAATCCGGCGGCCAGCACCACTACTGCCAGAAGAATAACAACCGATTTTTTCATGACTCCAGGCTCCTTTGGGTTAAACCTTGCAGGATCAGATCAACGTGGCAGGTGATGACCTGGCTTATCTGCGCGGCTTTGTCCGCATCAAATTCGGTCCAGCCGGTACGTAATAAAATGGTTTCCCGCCCGAGACGAAAGGCGAGCACTTCGCCCAGCAGGGCATGGGTATGCAATATGGTCTGCGTGTCACTGGCATCGCGGCCGGTGTAGGCTGCCACCAGCCGGGTCAGATGGGTGTGCATCGGGGCGATAACCTGATCGTGCACCAGCTGATAAGCGGCAGAAGGCGAGAGTTGCTCCCGTGAGATAAACTTACTCAGGTTCAGCGTATCGTCATGGGTCAGGAGCTGAATCATGTTGTTGCAGGCGGTTAAGATCAGTTCGCGGATGGCAGTGCGATCCGGGGCAGGCTCGTCCAGCAGAGCGGTAGCCGCCTCCACATGGGGACGAAAGTGGGTGCCGATGAAATCCGCGATCCACTGGGCGCAGGCGAGGTAGAGATCCTCTTTCGAGCCAAAATAGTAGGTGATCGCGGCGATGTTCTGCCCCGCCTGAGCGGCAATGTCGCGGGTGGTGGCGTGCATCCCGTATTCGCCAAACTGCGCCAGCGCGGCGGCAATCAGCTGGCTTTTGGCCTGTTCGCCTTTGGTAGTGGTCGGGATCGGATTCATAGTGTCACTAAAAGTTAATCAATCGATTGATTAAGATTATGACTGTTTTTTGAGCTTGTCCAGTCCGCTTGTTCAATGTTGCGCCGGGCGGCACTGCATTTGCCCGGCCTACGTAATAGCGTGGATGCATCGGTTTACGGGATATTTTATGCGCCACATCACAAAAGCTGTTACACTCCGCTGCTTCGCGACACTGTGGTTTTTGTCCTTCTATTTGTCACTATCTCCCTGAAAACTACACCTGAAATGGTCGGGGCGGTTCGGAGTTTTTATGTCTTTTGATACCCTTGGCCTGAACCCGGAAATTCTGCGTGCTGTAGAAGAGCAGGGCTACCGCGAACCTACCCCAATTCAGCAGCAGGCCATTCCTGCCGTGCTGGCGGGTCGCGATCTGATGGCCAGTGCCCAGACCGGGACCGGTAAAACCGCTGGCTTTACCCTGCCGCTGCTGGAACGCCTGATTCAGAAAGAGTCGCACGCCAAAGGCCGTCGCCCGGTGCGCGCCCTGATCCTGACCCCGACCCGTGAACTGGCCGCCCAGGTGGGTGAGAACGTGCGTGAGTACAGCCGCTATCTCAACATCCGCTCGCTGGTGGTGTTCGGTGGGGTCAGCATTAACCCACAGATGATGAAACTGCGCAGCGGCGTGGACGTGCTCATCGCCACCCCTGGCCGTCTGCTCGATCTGGAACACCAGAACGCCGTCAAGCTCGACAGCGTGGAAATCCTGGTCCTCGACGAAGCTGACCGCATGCTCGACATGGGCTTCATCCACGATATTCGCCGCGTGCTGGCAAAACTGCCGGCCCGCCGTCAGAACCTGCTCTTCTCCGCCACCTTCTCTGACGAGATCAAAGGCTTGGCAGAAAAACTGCTGCACAACCCGTTGGAAGTGGAAGTCGCGCGTCGCAACACCGCCTCCGAGCAGGTGACCCAGAAAGTCCATATGGTGGACAAAAAGCGTAAGCGCGAGCTGCTGTCGCAGATGATTGGCGAGGGCAACTGGCAGCAGGTGCTGGTCTTCACCCGCACCAAGCACGGCGCGAACCACCTGGCGGAACAGCTGAACAAAGATGGGATCCGCAGCGCGGCGATCCACGGCAACAAGAGCCAGGGCGCACGTACCCGCGCGCTGGCAGACTTTAAATCCGGCGATATCCGCGTGCTGGTAGCGACCGACATCGCTGCACGTGGCCTCGACATCGAAGAGCTGCCGCACGTGGTCAACTACGAGCTGCCGAACGTGCCGGAAGATTACGTTCACCGTATCGGCCGTACCGGTCGCGCAGCGGCCACCGGCGAAGCGCTCTCCCTGGTCTGCGTGGATGAAATTAAACTTCTGCGTGACATCGAGCGTCTGCTGAAGAAAGAGATCCCACGCATTGCCCTCGAGGGTTATGACGTTGACCCATCAATCAAAGCCGAGCCGATCCAGAACGGTCGTCAGGGCGGCGGTCGTGGTCAGGGCGGTGGACGCGGGCAGGGCGGCGGCGGTCGTGGCCAGCAGCAGCCGCGCCGTAGCGAAGGCGGCGCGCCGAAAGCGGCCAGCAAGCCACCGCGCCGTGACGGTGACGCGAAACCGGCAGGGGAAGGCCAGCGCCGACGCCGTCCGCGCAAACCTGCCAGCGCACAGTAATCTGGAAGCCCGGTCGTAAAGCCGGGCTTTTCTTTTGCGGCCCGCTGAAGAAAGTGCCACAATAGTGGCTGTTTATACAGTATTTCAGGTTCATCATGGCTTTAACCGCCGCGCTGAAAGCGCAAATTGCCGCCTGGTATAAGGCGCTACAACAGCAGATCCCCGACTTTATTCCCCGCGCACCGCAACGGCAGATGATTGCCGATGTGGCGAAAACGCTCGCCGGTGATGAGGGCCGACATCTGGCAATTGAAGCCCCGACCGGGGTAGGTAAAACCTTGTCCTACCTGATCCCCGGCATCGCTATCGCCCGGGAAGAGCAAAAGACGCTGGTGGTCAGCACTGCCAACGTCGCCCTGCAGGATCAGATCTACAGTAAAGACCTGCCCCTGCTGCGCAAAATTATCCCCGAGCTACGCTTTACCGCCGCCTTCGGGCGCGGGCGCTACGTCTGTCCGCGCAACCTGGCTGCCTTGGCCAGCAGCGAACCGAACCAGCAGGATCTGCTGGCGTTTCTCGATGACGAACTGACTCCTAACAACAAGGCCGAGCAGGAGCAGTGCGCGAAGCTGAAGACCGATCTTGACGGCTACAAGTGGGACGGCCTGCGCGATCACACCGATCAGGCTATCGGCGATGACCTGTGGCGCAGGCTTAGCACCGACAAAGCCAGCTGCCTGAACCGCAACTGCCATTACTATCGCGAATGCCCGTTCTTTGTCGCCCGCCGCGAGATCCAGGAGGCCGAAGTGGTGGTCGCCAACCACGCGCTGGTGATGGCGGCGATGGAGAGCGAATCGGTACTGCCGGACCCGAAACACCTGCTGCTGGTGCTGGATGAAGGCCACCATCTGCCGGACGTCGCCCGCGACGCGCTGGAGATGAGCGCCGAGATCACCGCCCCCTGGTTCCGCCTGCAGCTGGATCTGTTCTGCAAGCTGGTCGCCACCTGCATGGATCAGTTCCGGCCGAAAACCATCCCGCCGCTGGCGGTCCCGGAGCGCCTCAGCGAGCACTGCGAAACCATCTACACCCACATCGCCTCGCTGAATAACATCCTCAATCTCTATCTCCCGGCCACCCAGGAGGCGGAGCACCGCTTTGAGATGGGCGAGCTGCCGGATGAGATCATGGCCATATGTCGCGAGCTGGCGCAGCTTATCGAGAAGCTGCGCGGGCTGGCGGAGCTGTTTTTAAACGATCTCAGTGAAAAAACCGGCACCCATGACGTGGTGCGCGTTCACCGGGTGCTGCTGCAGATGAACCGCGCCCTCGGCATGTTCGAAGGGCAGAGCAAGCTGTGGCGACTGGCGTCGATGGCTCAGGCCTCCGGCGCGCCGGTCACCAAGTGGGCGACCCGGGAGGTCAAAGAGAATCAGGTGCATCTCTTCTTCCACTGCGCGGGCATTCGCGTCAGCGATCAGCTGGAAAAACTGCTCTGGCGTAGCGTTCCGCATGTGGTGGTCACCTCCGCCACATTACGCTCGCTGAACAGCTTCTCGCGGCTGCAGGAGATGAGCGGCCTGAAGGAGAAAGCGGGGGATCGCTTTGTGGCCCTCGACTCGCCGTTCAACCACTGCGAGCAGGGCAAGCTGGTGATCCCGCGCATGCAGCATGAGCCGCTGATCGACAATGAAGAGAATCACCTTGCGGAGATGGCGGCCTATTTCCGCGAACAGCTCGAAAGCAAAAAATATCCCGGGATGCTGGTGCTGTTCGCCAGCGCCCGGGCGATGAATCTGTTTTTAACCTTTGTCACCGATCTGCGCCTGCTCCTGCTGGTGCAGGGAGATCAGCCTCGCTACCGGCTGGTGGAGCTGCACCGTAAACGGATAGAGAGTGGCGAGCGCAGCGTGCTGGTGGGGCTTCAGTCCTTTGCCGAAGGGCTGGATCTGAAAGGCGATTACCTGACCCAGGTACATATCCATAAGATTGCCTTCCCGCCTATCGACAGCCCGGTGGTGCTCACCGAGGGCGAATGGCTGAAAAGCCTGAATCGCTTCCCGTTTGAAGTACAGAGCCTGCCGGCGGCGTCGTTCAACCTCATCCAGCAGGTCGGGCGTCTGATCCGCAGCCACAGCTGCTGGGGCGAGGTGGTGATCTACGATAAACGCCTGCTGACCAAAAACTACGGCAAGCGCCTGCTGAATGCCCTGCCGATCTTTCCTATCGAGCAGCCCGCGGTGCCTGAGGTAAAAAAACGCCCGGCAAAACTCGCTGCCGGGCGTAAAAAAAGCATCCATGCTAAGAGGCGCGGTCCTACTGGTAAGTGAAGGTAAACTGCACCACGCTGGAGAACTGACCCGCGCTGACCGGGGTATGCGAGGCGTAATAGCGTGCCGCCATCGGGAAATCGGCAGTGTGGGTGACCGGGTCGATCACCGCATTGAAGCGTGATTCCGGGGCCAGGATGATCGAGTCGGTGCGGTCTGCCAGCTCCAGCGCCAGCCCTCTGGCCGTACCGGTATTAGCGAACTTGAACGGGTGAAGCGTGTCGCGCTGCCCCTCGAGGTTAATCGTCGCCAGGGTCAGGCTTTGCGGGCAGTGGGAGATGGTGATATCAAAATCCTTCCACACCCCGGTATCCCCCACCGCTTTAAAATCACTGGCCACCGCCTGGCCGAGATCGACCACTTTGTTCTGGCTGGTGCTGTCCACCTCGCAGGCGGTATCGTAGATATTGCCTTTGATGCTGAGGATCACGTCGGTGGCCGTCGCGGGCAGGCTGGCCAGCAGCACGATCAGGGCTACATATTTCATCGGGGATCTCACTGGTATTCAATGTCGATGGTGGCAAGGGTATTGGCTCGCCCGGCTGTCGCCTGAGCGCCCGTCTGGTAATACTGCACCTGGAAGGGCAGGTTGAACGGCTGGTTGGGCACGGTCTGGTCGCCAAAGGGGATCGGATAGTCGTAGCGCAGCATCACCCCGCCCACCAGCATTTTTACCCCGATACCGGTGGCGCTGTCGCTGCCCGGGGTCAGGTTCAGCACGTCATTGCCGTCCCCGAGCGAGGTGCTGCCGTTGACGCTGGTGACCCGGGCGGTCATGGTCACCGCGTCGGTACAGGTCGCCGTCAGGTTGAAGCTTTTCCAGTCGCTGGTGCTGCCGACGTGGGTAAAGAGGCTGACCGGGAAATCTCCCAGCATAATGACCAGACTTTTGGGATCGACTGAGCAGGTGGTGGCCTTCAGCGCCAGAGTGCCGCCGTAGCGCACGGCATTCAGCTCGCCGAGCTGCTGGTCCGGGTAGATCCCCAGCGACCAGATGCCGTTGTGCACTGTCGTCGACGCATGTTCTCCGGTAGTGCTGGCGGTTTTGATCAGCTGCATCGTCAGGGAGACATTAAAGCTGCCGGAGCCGTCACTGCTGACGTACCCCAGCGGCGTGCTGCGGCTGTCGCAGTGGGCGGCACGGCCGCGCACCGGCTGTCCGGCGCTGTTCAGCAGTTCAATACCTATCCCCTCGATACCGCTGCGATAAACCCCTGGCATCCCCGGCACTTCCTCGCCTTCGCCAAGATGGCAGGCGGTGATCGGTTTGCCGCTGTCGGCGGCATCACAGTGGCCTTGCACCCTGTGCGAGCGGACAGAGCCCGGGACGGCATTGCCTATCCCGAGGGTGGTGGGCACCGTCAGCGTCCCCGGCGTGGCGGTCCAGGGCAGATCGGATGTTGTGCAAGCCGCTTTCACCTGCGGCATAAACAGAAACAGGGCGGCAAACAGGGCCAGAACACAGCCGTAGCGGAAGGGTTTCATCTTTTCCTCGATGCCGTCAGGAGCACTGGGCGGTGACGCTAATCACCGGGTCAGCGGATCGGGACGGCAGTTGATAGTGGGCGGAGCAGTGCGCGCCCGCGCCTTTGCCCCAGCTGACGTTGACGCTGCCCCGGGCGTGCATCCCGGTCAGGTAGACCTGGCCGCCATCGCCAACGATAAATTCGCCGCTGTCATGGGCCGGGGCCGCGGTGGCGCCAAAGGGCACCGGACGACCGTCGGCGCGGGTAAGGGTCAGCAGCACCCGGCTGCCGACGCGGGTATCAAAGTGGGTTCGCACAATCGCCCCCCGGGTTGGAGTGATCACTTTGGCCGCCTGGCCGACGTCGGCCCCCGCCGGCAGGCTCTCGGTATTCAGCGCCACGGTGTTGTGATGGTACGGCGTAACGTAAGGCACAATGGCATAGCCGCGAAAATCGGTTTTGACCCCGGTCTGGTTGTCGATCCCGGTCCCGCTGGCTCCCGGTGCTTCCACCAGGGCGACGGTATCGCCCATTGGCAGGCCGAAGGTGACGCCGTGGGCGTGAGCAATCATGCTCCCCTGCACGGCGACATTGAGCTGGCGCTGCTGGTTATCCTGGGAATAGCCCGCGGTCATTTCGCCGTAGGTGGCTTTGTAATCGCTGTTCAGATTGGTGCTGTAGCCGGAAGCCTGGCTGTGGCCCTGCTGCACCCCCCAGCTGAGGTTATTGTCTGCCAGGGCGGTGCCGTTCAGGCCGACGCTCTGGCTGGTGTCATGCTTGCTGTTGTTAAGGGTGTAATTGACCCAGGTATTGCTCAGCCAGCGATCCAGCGGAACGGAGACGTTAAAGCCAAAGGTCTGCTCGTTCTCCCGCTGGTTATCCTCATCCTCATCCTGGGTGTTTTTGCTCAGGCCATAGTTGATGCCGTAGCTGATGCCGTGCCAGCTGCCGTTATAGCCGAGGCTCAGCGAGGTCATGCTCTGGTCGCTGTGCCAGTAATTCTCCTTCACCAGGCTTAAGGTCATCGACCCCAGGGAATCGCCCAGGGACTGATCGAGAGTCGCCTCCTGACGGTTGCGCCGCCTGTCGGCGGGCGTCCAGTCGTCATGGGTGTGGGAGTCAAACACATCCCCCATGGTGTTAAATCCGGCACTGTTGTAGCGATACCCGGCCACCGTAAAGTGGGTGCCGGTGGTGGCGAAATCTTTGCTGTAGCGCACCCGCCAGGCGCGGCCCCGGGTGGTTTTTTGCCCCTGCATCTGCGATTTCGCCGCGGTCATATCCACCGAAAACGCTCCCCAGTCGCCGATGTTTTTCCCGCTGCCGATTGCCAGAGCATCGTAATACTGGCTGGTCTGAATCCCGCCATAGGCGGTGATGTCCCAGGGCAGGCCGTAGATCCCGGTCCCCTGCAGGAACGGGGTTTGCTCCACGCTGTGGTCATAGCTGCGGTAGCGTCCGCCGGTCAGGCTGTATTTGAACCGGCCTTCACGCTGCAACACCGGGACCGAGGCGTAAGGCACCACGAAGTGCTGCTCGCTGCCGTCGGTCTCTTTGACGGTGACGTTCAGATCGCCGCTGCCGCCGGTAGGGTAGAGGTCGTTAATCTCGAACGCGCCGGGGGCGACGTAGTTCTGATAGATCACGTAGCCGTTCTGGCGCACCACCACCTCGGCGTTGCTGTGCGCCACGCCGCGAATGCGCGGGGCAAAGCCCTTCAGGCTGTCCGGCAGCATGTCGTCATCGGAGGCGATCTGCGCCCCGGTGAATGACAGGCCATCAAACACGTCGGAGGGAGTGGTGCTTTGTCCGAGGGTGACGACGCTGCCCAGCGACAGAATATTGCGCTGGGCGTAGCTGTAGACCGAGGAGAACTCGCGCTGGGTGGTGCGGTCGTCCTGAGTCTGGCTCCAGGTGGAGTAGTTGCGCAGGCGCCAGGCCCCGAGGTTCAGCCCCGGGCGCAGGTTCAGGTACTCATTGCGCTGGTGGCCACCCTCTTCACCCCGGCTGCGGCTGTCCCCGGCGGAGTAGCTGTAGTTCAGCAGGAAGGCATTAATGCCGTTGTCCATCTCCTCCGGCGCCACGTACCCGTGAGGCACCGGGGTGATGGCCGCCTGGGGGATACTCAGCAGCAGCTGCTGCTGGCCCGGACGGAAGGTGGCGCTGGCGGCAGGTAACCCAGAGAGATCGACACAGTCGTCATTCTTTGTGACGCTGAATTTATCGCTCTGGATACCCAGGCTTTTGAGGGTGTCTACTGACAGACAAGGTTGCAGGGTGGCCGTGCCGGTGGCCGACTGTTGCAGGCCAAAGGCGATCTTTCGGTTGGCCACTTTGTTGTTATTCACATAGACATCCACCTGATAACTCCCCGGCGCGATGCCCGGACCCTTCTCATACACCGAGAGGTCGGTTTTACCCTGCCCGGGGGTGTCGATGTCCAGCAGCGCCGGATTGAAATAATCCTCCGCCAGCACCTGCTGGACGCAAAAGCTCAGCGCCGCGCAGCCCAGCGCAATCAGCAGGCTGCGCGCGGTTTTACGCGGCGCTTTGGTGGAGTAGTCCCAGGCCATGGTTGACTTATTGCAATGGCGCAGACCAGGCGTGGCTCACCGCACCATAGTCGTTGATGATTTTCCAGGAAACCGTGCTCCCGGTGATGCCGCCCGGTACGGCAAAATGCGCGTCGCTGTCGGGTGCTACCCAGGTCACATTGCTGACTTTTTTGTCTCCGACGGTGATCGCCTGGAAGTTCATATAAAACGGCGTCGGGTTGCTCACCACCAGGGTATTACCCTGTTTATGCCAGCGTAATTTCTCCGCCACCTCATCCGGTTTGCCGCTAATTCCCGTCGGGCGATAGATCAGTTTGATCCGCGTCTTAATGGCGATTTGCAGGGTGTTATTGCTCTCGTCGTGGTTGGTTGACGGAATGGATTTGATATTCAGCCAGTAGAGCGATTCGCGATCGGTCGGCAGATTGCCCCCGGTTCGCACCACGCGCAGGATGTTGTCCTGTTTGCCGTCGAGGCGAAACAGCGGCGGGGTGATGAGAAACGGCGCGTTATCCCGCGCATTGTCGGCGCTCTCTACCCAGGACTGCACCAGGTAGTCGAGGTTATCCGGGTTGGAGAGCCCCAACGACGCTTCTTTTTTATCTCCCTGATAAATTAAACGGGTCCCTTCGATAATCACCCCGGCGTGAGCGGCGGTGGTCATGACTAACAGGGAGGCGATGAAAATAGATTTACGCATGGCGGGACTCTGAATAAAGCTGACGTCGCCTGGCCCTGCGGCCAGGCGACGCAGGATTAGTTGTACATGACGGTAAAGGTGGAGACGGCGTTAGCCGGGCCGGCGGTGATGGTGCTGCCGGTCTGGATATAGCGTGCGCCAAATACCAGGTCGTTAGTGGTGGTACCGGACTGCAGCGTATAGCTGGTGGAAGCGGTATACAGGCTCAGTGGATTTTCTGTTTTATCCAGCAGCTGAATACCAACACCGGTCGCCGCACCGGTACCCGGGGTGACGGCCAGTACGTTGGCATTGGTACCGTCCGCAGAACCACCAAAGGTGATTGCCGCGCTGGTGATGGTTTCCGGGCAGTCTTTCAGCTGGATATCAAAACGGGTGGTCGAGGTGGTGGAGCCTGAACCGGTAAAGGCCGTTTGCGAGACTTTACCCAGCGAGACATCCAGCGGGCTGCTGACGCCATTCACCACCTGGCAGGCGGAGTCGATGATTTCGCCGGTGAAATTAACTTGCCCCTCGCCGCTGTTCGCAGCCCAGGCAGAAACAGAACAACACAATGCAGTGGCAATAAAGGTGCCGGAGACAATTTTACGCATAATAATTCCTGAGTGAATTCCGGTGGTAATAACATCCGTTGTGATCGATTTTTGAAAAAAGCGGGGCGACTTTTATCCGGGGCTAATTTACGGAATAAATCGTTAATGGATAACTATTGACCGGGTCAATAGTGATTCCATTAACAGTTGAATTTTTATTTTTGCTTTATTTACAAGGGGATGGTGTTATCGCCGCCCGGCAGCGATAAGAGAAATGTCTGTCCGACGGCACCTCATCAACGCTATAGTGTTAATAAGATGTCACAAGGAGAAACAACGTGGATTATCGCAAAATTATCAAAGAGGTCGGGCGGGGGAAAAACCACGCGCGCGACCTGGATCAGGAGACCGCCCGGGCGCTCTATACCGCGATGCTTAACGGCGAAGTGCCGGAGCTGGAGATGGGCGGCATTCTGATTGCGCTGCGTATTAAGGGTGAAGGCGAAGCCGAAATGCGCGGCTTCTATGAGGCGATGCAGGCCCAAACCCTGCGCCTGACGCCGCCGGTGGCGAAGCCGATGCCGGTGGTGATCCCGAGCTATAACGGCGCGCGCAAGCAGGCCAACCTGACCCCGCTGCTGGCGATACTGCTGCAAAAGCTGGGGTTCCCGGTGGTGGTGCACGGCGTGAGTGAGGACCCCTCCCGCGTGCTGACCGAAACCATTTTCACCCTGCTGGGCATCGAGCCGACCCGCCACGGCGGTCAGGCCCAGGCGAAGCTCGACGGCCATCATCCGGTCTATATTCCGATCGGTACCCTGTGCCCGCCGCTGGAGAAACAGCTGGCGATGCGCTGGCGGATGGGGGTGCGTAACAGCGCCCATACCCTGGCCAAGCTGGCGACCCCCTTTGCGGAAGATGCTGCCCTGCGGCTCTCCAGCGTTTCGCACCCGGAATATGTCACCCGGGTGGCGACCTTTTTTGCCGATATCGGTGGCCGGGGGCTGTTGATGCACGGTACCGAAGGCGAGGTCTATGCCAACCCGCAGCGCTGTCCGCAGCAAACCCTGATCGATCCGACGGCGGGTACCCGGGTGGTGCTGGAGCGTGGGGAAGAGAACAGCGACGTCTCCCTGCCGCAGGCCAAAGATCCGGAAACCACCGCCCGCTGGATTGAGAGCTGCCTCGCCGGACGCGAAGCGGTACCGCACTCTCTGAAGCTGCAGATGGCCTGCTGCCTGCTGGCGACCGGTCAGGTTGAGACGGTCGACGCCGGGCTGGCGCGGGTTAATCAGAGTTTTTAGATAAAAAAAAGCCCGTCCAGCGATGGACGGGCCAAAAAAATAACAACAGGGTCAATGAGGGTTGGAGCAGCCCGCCAGCGAACTGGCGAGCGGGGCAGAGATAAGGGGCAGGTTATTTGTAGATAACCGCAGTACCGCTCAGTTTGTTATTGGTGTTAGCGGAGGTAATGGTGTAACCGGTCGCGCCAGCCTCTTCAGCTTTCGCCGCCAGGCGAGCTTCCAGACCGTCCAGCGTGGTCGCGCCTTCAGCACTCACCACACCGATTTTGTTCATGCTGTTTGCCTGGGCAGCGGTCAAAGATTCCGCAGCGAAAGCACCGAAAGAGAGGGTAGTCAGAGCAACAGCAGCAACAGCATATTTGATGGTTTTCATGGTTCGTATCTCGCAGGTTATTCTGTTAAGGGGACGTTGTTCCGTCGATGTGATAAGTATCACGCTTTTTTGCGAGAGATAAAATCGAAGAGAATTGACGGGATCGTTCGAAAAATTTGAATGACAAATAAGTTATTGAATATTAATAAATTCAGTGAATGGATTTACGTTTCTTGCCGTTACGCTTTACAGACGCGCCGGTGAGGGCACATTTTGCGAAACCTGCGGTGAAAATTCGTGCACAAAAAAGAAACCGCTTGCGTGGCGATGCCGCCGCCAGGCCAGTCATCGCAACTGGCTGTCTTTCGAACCCCTGCGATTATATCCTGCGTGCGACGCATTATGTGAATCTTTCTCCTGTTGGCAGGCGATACACAATCGGACGCCGGGCACCGCTTTGCGCCGCGCCTCGGGGATCGGCTCCCCGCACTCCTCACAGTTTTCCAGGCTCTCGCCCTGCGGGATTTCACCCCGCGCCCGCGCCACCGCATCTTCAATGGTACTGTTGATCTGCTCGTTAACGGCGTCATCATTCGCCCAACCGGAAGCCATACTCCCCTCCTGACAGGATATTGCGCTGTACAGTAACTATGGGGTGAAAAAACGCACAATCAAGGCGCAGGGCTAGATTTCAGACCATTCACGCAGCAGGTTATGGTAGAGGTTGAGCAGGGAAAGCACTTCGTCGCTTTCACCATGACGGGTGCGCAGAGCCTGGATGTTGCGATCCAGGTCGAACAGCATGGCGCGCTTTTTATCGTCACGGATCATCGACTGGATCCACATAAAGGAAGCCACCCGTACCCCTGCGGTTACCGGAGTCACGCAGTGCAGGCTGCTGGAGGGGTAGAGCACCAGATCCCCCGCCGGAAGCTTGACGCTGTGCTGGCCGTAAGTGTCGTTTACCACCAGCTCCCCGCCCTCGTAGCTGTCGGGCTCGCTTAAAAAGAGGGTGGCAGAGAGATCGGTGCGCATCCAGCCGCTCTGCGGGTGACTGCGCACCGCCCCGTCAACGTGAAAGCCGTAGGTCTCCTGCTGCTGATAGCGGTTAAACAGCGGGCTGGAGATCTGGCGCGGCAGGGCGGCGGCAAAAAAGAGCGCGTGCTGATTCACCGCCTGCAACACTGCCGCCTGCAGGGTGGCGTACAGCGGGCTTTGAGTATCGACCTGCTGATTGTTTTTGACCTGCGCCCCCTGGTTGCCCACGGTGGCGCGGCCGTCGATCCACGGGGCCTGATCCAGCTGAGCGCGGAACTGCGCCACCTCATCGGGGTTCAGCACGCCCGGAATGTGATACATCATAAAAAGTTCTCCGAAAGGTGGGGCCGAAGCCCCACGCGGGATCAGAAGTGCATGTTCGCCGTCAGCATAAAGGTGCGCGGCTCGCCCGGATGGTAACGGTAGCCACTCTTGTTGATGGAGGCGACATAGTCTTCATCAAACAGGTTGTAGACGTTGAGCTGCATATCGAGGTTGCGGTTAACGCGATAGCCCAGTTTGGCATCGGCCACCCAGTAACCTTCGGTAAAGGACGGAGTACCGACCGCACCGTCAGAGCCACGGTGCATGCTGCCGATATAGCGCCCACCGGCACCCACGGAGATCGCATCCGTGGCCTGGTACTGGCTCCACAGGGTGAAAGCATGTTCCGGAGTATACGGCAGGGAAGAGGTGCCATCCTGGGCCACGTCATTGCCGGTGCGCACGCTGGCACGCTGCTGGGTATAACCGCCAATCACCTGCCAGGCCGGGGTGATGTTGCCCGCGGCAGAGAGTTCATAACCTTCAATACGTTTTTTACCGTACTGCGAGTAAGTTCCGTCATCATTCTGCTCGACTTCGTTTTCGATGTCGGTGCGGAAGATCGCCGCGGTCAGCAGGAGACGTTTATCCAGCACTTCCCACTTGGTGCCCAGCTCGCTGGTCTTGGCCTTCTGCGGTTTAAAGTCGGTGCGGTTGGCGCTGCTGCCGGTGCCGCCCTGGGCCAGGGCAAAGTTATTCCCACCCGGCGGTTGCTGGGAAATAGCGTAGTTGACGTAGACGTTGCCGTGCTCGGTCAGATGATAGAGCGCACCGGCTTTCCAGTTGACCAGGTTGCCCGAGGTGGCGGTATCCACGGTAGTGACCGGGGAGCCTTTTGGCGTGCCAGCCGGGCAGGCAACCGCCCCGCGACCCGTGCCGCCGCAGATGCTGGCGCTGTCATACTCGGTATGGTAGGTGTCGAGACGGATGCCGCCGTTCAGCTCAAAATCACGGGTGATTTGTAGCGTATCGAAGGCGTACAGGCCGAAGGTGTCGGTCCGGCCGTTGGCGTTGGCCCCGCTGTTGTTCAGGCCGCCCAGGCTGACACTGCTGCTCGGGTGATAGATATTCACCGGCGGTGGAGTGATGGCATCCACGCCGTAGTTGGTCTGGGTTTCGCGGGTGAACTCCACCCCGGTGCTGATATCGTGCCCGACGCTGCCGGTATAGAACTTCGTTGTCAGGTTGGTCTGGTTGGTCAGGATCTTATTGCTGACATCTTTGGTGTTGGCGTTACGCGACCAGGTCCAGGTATCCACATCGTTACGATTCGGCTGAGTGATGTTGCTGGCTCCACCCATCACCGCAGTCATCAGATAATCCTGCTTCACCCGCGACCAGCGTGTGGTGTTACGCAGGGTGGTGTTGTCGTTGAAGTCATGCTCAAAGCGCATCGTAGCGGTGTCAGAGGTGGAGTCGTCGTAATCGGAATCGGTGCCGTAGAAGTTGCTGGTGTCCACCTTGCCGGAGTGGTTCAGCGCCGCGGTGCCCGCCGATGGTGCAGAGTAGCCCGGCAGCCCGATGGTCGGGATGCCGCCATCCGGGGTGTTGTGCTGGGTCACGTGCAGGTAGTTCAGATACAGACGGTTCTCCGTTCCCAGGCCAAAGGCGAGGGAAGGGGCCACGCCGTAGCGTTCGTTTTTGACGTTATCACGCCCTTCGTCGTGGGTCTTTTCCCCCATCAGGTTCAGACGAAACGCTGAGGTATCACCCATCACCTGGTTAATGTCGATCGTCCCGCGACGCATGTACGCGCTGCCGATGCTGGCGGAGGCATCAATGCCCGAGTCCAGACGCGGCTGTTTGCTGATCATATTGATCGAGCCGCTGGGGGCGCTACGTCCGTAGTCGCTGCCGGAGGGGCCTTTAATCACTTCGACCTGTTCGGTATTGAAGGTGTCGCGCGTGGTGGTGCTGATGTCGCGGATCCCGTCAACGTAGATGCTGTTTGAGGTGTCCACGCCGCGCATGTACACCGCGTCGCCGGTGGTGGAGTTGCCGTTTTCACCGGCAAAGAAGGCCCCCACGCCCGGGACGTTTTTCAGGGCGTCGGTCAGGTTGGTGGTGCCCTGATCCTTCAGCACCTGCTCGGAAATCACGGTCATGGTGCGGGTGGTATCGGCTACCGGGCGGCTGAACTTGGCGTCGGCAGACTTTTGCGGCGCATAGAGCGAAGGCTGGGCCGCTTCCACCACCAGGGTGTCGTCAGTTTTGTTCTCGTTATTATCCGCAGCAAGCGCACTCGCTACCGGAGAGAGACCGATACACAGCCCCGCAAAAAAGGTCAGCGAGCTGAAGCTGTTCGGAACGTTGCGATTTTTATCCATATTGTTTAGCGACTTATAATTTTTAGAATCGAGTTTCCATTACGGTGTCAGGCAGGTCTGTGCCTTTTCCTGTGCCACGTGAATATCCGTAATGAACCTACAAATGATAATAATTGTGATAAACATTATCATTTGGCGTGACTTTTTATCACTCTCGTAAACAAAATGAAATACGTAAATTTACATTCTCTGCTAAAAAACTTCACAAAGTGGATTTTGGGCAAAAAACGAACTGCACCCCAGAGGATGCAGTATGTAGTGCAGAGCGGGGGACTATTTGTAGATGGTGGCAGTACCAAACATGGTGTTGTCGCCGCTGGCAGAGTTAACAATATAGCCTTTGGCACCTTGTTCACGCGCTTTTTCAGCCAGTTTATCCTGCAGGTCGTCGAGGTTACGTGCGCCCGAAGCCTGCACCGTTCCGGCTGGCCTGAGTTGGCCGGTATCGCTGCTGCTGAGTGATTCAATCGACCATGCAGCAAACGACGCGCCTGCCAGTGAAGCGGCAGCGAGCATTACCAGGTATTTTTTCATAATCACTTCCTCTGATTGACAACGGGGTGATGCACACTAAGTGTAGAACGGGTCAGAGTGTGATTTAGTGCAAAAAATTGATGATGATCTGCTTATTTTTTGAACAACATTTTTTGACAATTTAATGACAAATCAACTACATACAGGTGGCTGATTTATAGTGGTTTCTTCTGCGGCGCAGAGAAATATTTACCGTTGCGCCCGCAAGGGGTATCTTACGCCGCTGTTTACAGGAGAACGCCATGACACCCGAGAAGCCGGGGTTGCACCCACGCAACCGCCACCGCAGCCGTTACGATATGAATGCCTTATGCGAGAGCTGTCCGGCACTACGCGAATTTATCACCCAAACCCCGACGGGCGAGCCGACGGTGAACTTTGCCGATCCGCAGGCGGTGAAGACGCTGAACAAAGCACTGCTGATGCATTTCTACGGTGTGGCGCAGTGGGATATTCCGGACGGCTACCTCTGTCCGCCGGTACCAGGACGTGCTGACTACATTCACCATCTTGCCGATCTGCTGGCGGAAGGGAATAACGGCGCGGTACCTGCCCAGGCGACAATCCTCGACATCGGAACCGGCTCCAACCTGATCTACCCCCTGATTGGCGTGCATGAATATGGCTGGCGCTTCACCGGTAGCGAAGTGGACCCGCAGGCGTTTGCCAACGCCACTGCCATCATTAACGGCAACCCCGGTATGGCCCGCGCCATTCGTTTGCGCCGCCAGAAAGAGGCTTCCGCCATTTTTGCCGGGGTGATCCATAAAAACGAACAGTACGATGCCACCCTGTGCAACCCGCCGTTCCACGATTCGGCGGAAACCGCCCGGGCGGGCAGCGAGCGTAAGCGCCGCAACCTCGGCCAGGCGGCCGATGCCGCGCTGAACTTTGGCGGCCAGCAGCAGGAGCTGTGGTGCGAAGGGGGCGAAGTGGCCTTTATCAAGAAGATGATTGCCGAGAGCGCCCAGTTTGCCCGTCAGGTGAAGTGGTTTACTACTCTGGTCTCGCGCAGCGAAAACCTGCCGCCGCTGTATCGCGCCCTGACGGACGTCGGCGCGGTGAAGGTGGTGAAAAAAGAGATGGCCCAGGGTCAAAAGCAGAGCCGCTTTATCGCCTGGACCTTTATGGATAACGACAAACGCCGCCAGCGTTAACGGTTTTTTTACAGCGTTGGCTCCTGAGGCGAAGAGGGTGCCGGGCCCGGCGACGGCAGCAGCTGATACATCTGCACCGGCATCCGCACTTCCGCCAGGTCGAAATGTTTTTTCACCATGCTGTCGAGGGCGAAACGCACCGTCCATTGCTTCAGCGGCTGGGTGGTGAAGGAGACGCGCAGCGTAAAGGCGGTGCTGGTCAGCCCGACAATCCCGGCAAACGACGGCTCGCCGATAATCAAACCGCGAATATCCTCTCTCTCCAGCAGCTCATCCACCGCCGCTTTTAATGCGGCTTGGGCTTTCTCAGCATCTTCATGCCTGTCCACATCGTAATTCGCGACTACCGAACCGATGCCGCGGACAAAGTTGGCGAAGGTGGTGATCGAAGACCATGGAATAATATGGTATGCGCCGGTATCCTGGCGTACCCCCACGGAACGAATCGACATCCGCTCTACGGTGCCGGTCAGCGGCCCGATAGTCACCAGATCCCCGGTGTTCATCCCATTTTCAAACTGAATGAAGATCCCGGTAATGATATCCTTCACCAGCGTCTGTGAGCCGAAGGAGATCGCCAGTCCCAGTGCCCCGGCACCCGCCAGCAGCGGGGCGATATTCACCCCGATCTCCGACAGCACAATCATGATGGTGATGGTGCTGATCACCACCGCCAGCGCGTTACGGAACAGGGTTAACAGCGTGCGGGCGCGAGCGCTGGGCAGCGGGCGACCATGAATATCCGACGCCAGACGGTTCTCAATCAGGCTTGCCAGAATCGTCCAGCCGATGGCGGAGAAGAACAGGATCAGCGCGATGCGGATCAAAATATCCACCGTCTTTTCGCCGGCGCCGTTGTGCAGCCAGTTCCAGAAGTCGAACAGTCCCCAGGCGCTGAGCAGCAGCATGATGGCGACACTGACCGTCAGGAACCGGGCCACCTTCAGCGACATGGAGATCCAGCCGTTGAGCCGCTTCTGTAGCTCCGGGTAGTTGCGCTGCACGTGCGGCGACAGGGTGATGGTTTTCGCCAGCCAGCGCGACAGCAGCCCCGACACAAAGGCGGCGATACCGACGATGGCCAGGCTGCGGAAGGTGGCACCCATCATAAACTTCAGGCTATTTCCCGGATCGAACAGGGAGAAGAAGCACAGCACGATAAAGTAAGCGCTCGCCAGCCAGTGCCATACCAGCGCAAAGGCGCGAATAAACAGGCTGAAGAAGGCGAGAGAGCGGTCGGCAAGGTGGAGCAACCCCTCGGTAATGGCACGTTTGTTGTGAAAAATCAGGTACAGCGCCCAGACGGTGATGCACAGCATAATCAGCACGTTGGCGAGGGCGCCGATCTGGACGTTAACCTGATTGGAGATAATAGGCACCGCCACCAGCAAGCCATAGCCGATCATGCTGCTCAGAATGCTTAGCCGGAGCGACCAGTAGTGGGCGGCGCGATCGCTAATCCCAAAGGGACGCAGATCCGGCACCCGCGGGCAAAATATCAGCCGCAGGATCGCTTTGAAGAACTCAATCAGCGCGAAGGCGTTGAGGAACAGCGTCTGCTGGAAGGCGATGGTGGGGTTGCCGGTATTAAGATATTCGCTGAGGATCTGGCCGACAAACAGGGTCAGCGCCAGCAGCAGCAGGTCGATAATAAAGGCGCTGGCGATGGTCAGCGGCAGGTGGATCCAGCTGCTGGTTTCCCGGTTCTTTCTGCGTCCCCAACTGCCCATCTTGCGGTACAGCGGCCAGGCGCAGAGCCTCACCAGCCAGTAAAAGGCAAAGACTAACCCGGCGAGGAGCAAAAACTGCCGTGCGGCAACGACGAAGGTCTGCGGGTTAAAGGCTTTATGCGGAGAGCCAATCAGGTTGCGGTACAGCTGGGCGAAACGGGATGAGAGCGCATCGCCGTAATGACGGCTAATATCGGTCACGTTCTCCAGCACGGTCTTCTCTTCTTCGATCTCCGGCGGCGTGATTTTGGGCACCGGCTCCTGCGGCGGCGTGGCGGCCACGCTGCGCAGCTGGGTGATCAGCTCCTGACGTGAGGCGTCATTTTCCAGCACGTCTGCCAGCGCGGAATAGGCGGCTTTCTTCTGCTCTACGTCCGGCTCGGCAGGCGGAGTTGTTGCTTCACTGGCGGCAGCAGCGGGAATGCCCGGCAGGCTGACCGCCTGAGCAGGCAGGCAAAACAGGCTTATCAGAAGCAGCAGGATCCAGGGCACAGCGTCCTCCGGTGACAATATTGTGCAAAGTGATAAGTATAGAAGGCGAACGGAAGCGGGGGTTTTTTGGGAAGATTCCGGGGGAATAACAGGCCGGGCAAGCGTTAGCGCCGCCCGGCGAGACATTACGAAACGTGCTGGAGGAAATCCTGCAAACGCTGGCTCGGTGGGTTCTCAATCAGTGCCTGCGGATTGCCATCTTCGGCAATACGGCCTTTATCGATAAAGATCAGACGCGAAGCCACTTTCTCGGCAAAACCGATTTCGTGGGTCACGATCACCATCGTCATCCCTTCTTCCGCCAGATCCTGCATAACTTTCAGCACTTCGTGGCGCAGTTCCGGGTCGAGGGCCGAGGTCGGCTCATCAAACAGCATCATTTTCGGTTTAACCGCCAGCGCACGGGCAATCGCCACACGCTGCTGTTGGCCCCCGGAGAGCTCAGACGGGTAGTGATGCCCGCGCTCCGCCAGCCCCACTTTTGCCAGCAGCTCTTTTGCCAGCGCTTCTGCCGCCGCTTTGTTGGCACCGCGCACGCGCAGCGGGCCGAACATCACGTTCTCCAGCGCCGTCAGGTGCGGGAAGAGGTAGAACTGCTGGAACACCATCCCGGCTTCCTGACGGATCAGGCGCTCGTCCACTTTCGGATCGTTGACCTTCAGGCCATCAACAATCAAATCGCCGCTGGTGATCTCTTCCAGCTTGTTGATGCAGCGCAGTAGGGTCGATTTACCGGAGCCGGATGGCCCGATAATCACCACCACTTCGCCGGTCTGGATCTGCAGATCGATATTGTGCAGCACCTGGGTCTGGCCAAAATGCTTGGAAACGTTTTTAAATTCAATCACAGGATTTTCATCCTTCTTTCAAGACGACGCAGCACGAAGCTCAGTGCCAGGGTAATAATCAGATAGACCACCGCAACGGCGCTCCAGATCTCCAGGGCGCGGAAGTTACCGGCAATGATCTCCTGGCCCTGACGGGTCAGTTCAGCCACACCGATAACAATAAACAGCGAGGTATCTTTAATGCTGATGATCCACTGGTTGCCCAGCGGCGGCAGCATGCGTCGCAGCGCCAGGGGCAGGATCACGTGGCGGATGGTTTCGCGACGGGAGAGACCCAGCGCCAGACCGGCCTCGCTAAAGCCCTTGTGGATCGACAGCACCGCACCGCGGGTGATCTCAGCGATATAGGCCCCGGAGTTGATCATAATGGTGACCACCGCCGCGCTGAACGGGTCAATGCGCAGATCGGTAAAGGCCATCGGCAAGGCGAAGTAGATAAACATCACCTGCACCACAATCGGCGTGCCGCGAATCACTTCGATGAAAACCAGCGCTACGTGGTTGGCTATCCAGCCGCCGTAGGTGCGGGCAAAACCGGCAACGAGGCCGATAATCAACCCGCCAACCAGACCGAGGACCGAAATCCACAGGGTCATTTTGGCGCCTTCAAGCAACAGAGGAATGGCAGGCCAGATGGCGCTCCAGTCAAACTCCATGATGTGTTCCTGTATACCGTGGTGAAAACAACAGGGGGCGAAGTTCGCCCCCAGGATAATAACTGCTCAGAACCTGATTATTATTTTGGCTCAGTTCCGAACCATTTTTTGTAAATTTCGTTGTAGGTGCCGTTGTCGCGCAGGGTTTTCAGCGCGCCGTTCACCTTAGTACGCAGGTCGTCGGAGCCTTTCGGGAAGGCGATGCCGTATTCCTGTGCTTCCAGGGAATCACCTACCGCTTTGAACTTGCCGTTGCCTGCGGTTTTGATGAAGTACAGGATGTTTGGCGTGTCGTGCAGCACAGCGTCAGCACGGTTGGTGCCGAGTTCCATGTAGGCGTTGTCGATGTTCGGGAACTGACGCAGGTCTTTGGTTTTGATGTTGGCTTTGGCGTAATCAACAGAGCCGGTGCCGCTCTTCACCGCGACCACTTTACCGTCGAGATCTTTCGCGCTTTTTACGTCGTTGTTGTCCGCTTTCACCATCACCAGCAGGCCGCTTTTGTAGTAGCCGTCAGAGAAGTCGATCGCTTTTTTACGTGCGTCAGTGATGGTGATACCGGCCAGCGCCAGGTCAACGTTTTTAGTTTGCAGTGCCGGAACGATGCCGCTGAAGTCCATTGGCTTCAGGGTGTAGTCCAGTTTCAGTTCTTTCGCGATGGCCGCCCACAGATCCACGTCAAAACCAACGTACTGATCGCCCTGTTTAAATTCAAACGGTACGAAGGCGGTGTCGGTGGCAACAATCAGTTTTTTATCAGCGGCCTGAGAAGAAACCGCAAAAGCCAGGGTAAGTGCAGCCAGTGAAACTTTTAATACAGACTTCATAGCATTTCCTTTTATATCCACGGGGCGATCCCCTGCGAGAACGAACGGCTCTATGAAAAAATCGTGCCAACTTTACAAGGGGTTGTTTTTAAAAGGCCAGCACGCATTTCATTGCACAAAAGGTGTAGCAATGACGGCAGATTGCACCATAACGAAGCACTGTTTTGGTGCAGAGAAACGCCATCACTAACGGTTATGCTATTAAGCGCAAATCTTGATGAGAAAACAATCTTTCGTTAACGATTGTGTGAGGTGATTATTACAAATCCTTTACTTTTGCGGCGGGAGAGGAGAAATGACTGCACTATAAAAGTGCAAAACCCCCGCCGAGGGCGAGGGTGTGATAGCAAAATGCTATGGATTACTCGATGTTAGACTCGATGAACCACAGGAACTGATCCAGGTCGCGGGAAGCGGCGGTCAGGATGTCAGCGGTATCTTCGTCTTTTGCTTCACCAATCGCTTTACGCACGTCATTTGCTACGACAGCGTAACGATCCGCCAGCTCTTTCAGGTGGTCCTGCACGCTGTGGATATCCAGCGGGTAGCTTTTCAGCGCTGTTTTGCTGTTGATCACCTGAGTGGTGCCCAGCGCCACGCCGCCCAGCTGCACGGCACGTTCAGCCATGGTATCCAGATGGGTAGTCAGTGCAGTACGGAAGCCATCCAGCATCTCGTGTACACCAATAAAGTTTGCGCCGCGCATATTCCAGTGGGCCTGTTTGGTAATCAGCGACAGGTCAATGAACTGGATCACCTGGCGATTCAGCAACTCAATCGTCGCTTTCTTATCGCTGTCAGAGACATCGTTACGGGTATAGAGCAGATTAGGTGCTTTTGTTTTTACCAGTTTAGCGGTAGGCATAATCTCATTTCCTCTTGATGTTGGCGTCCAAAGTAATTTCCGAAATCAAGTATAGCACCGGCTATAGAAGGCGCGATTGGGTACTGCCTATTGGTTTAATAGTGAAAGGCGGGTTGTGATAGTTAACTCATTGAAAATAAAGTGTTATTTATATTGAAGGGTAAATTTATCTTATTTTTCACTGGCCTGGCGAGGGGATAAGGCGATATTTCAAAATAATGACACTAAATGCGAATGGGAATATTTTGCCGGGAAGCCGCTTCCCGGCGAAATAAGGGTGGCTAGCGGATATCCACCTCTTCGACTTTGCTCTCCCGGCGCAGGGTAAGCGTCGACCCCATCGAGGCGGCAATGATCGAGCATAACGCCAGGGTCTGGGTAAAGGTCAGGGATTCGCCGAGGAACACCATCCCGGACATCGCCGCCAGCGCGGGCTCCATGCTCATCAGGGTGCCGAAGATGCGCGTCGGCAGGCGCGTCAGGGCAATCATCTCCAGCGAGTAGGGGAGCGCGGTTGAGAGCACTGCCACCGCCAGGCCCACCGGCAGGATCGACCACTGCCAGATAGACTCGGTAGCCTGGGCCATCCCCAGTGGCACAAAGACGATAGCGGCAATCAGCGAGCCCAGCGCCACGGTGGCCGGGCCGTGCTCTTCCCCGGCACGCTGCCCGGTGAGGATATAGACCGCCCAGCAGGCACCCGCTCCCAGCGCCAGCGCTGCACCGGTCAGGTCAACGTGCGAGACGTCCTGCCCCAGCGGCAACAGAAACCACAGCCCCAGTACCGCCAGCACTACCCAGACGAAATCCACCGGACGACGGGAGGAGAACAGGGCCACCGCCAGCGGGCCGGTAAACTCCAGCGCCACGGCGATCCCCAGCGGCACCGTCTGAATCGACAGGTAGAAGAGATAGTTCATCGCCCCCAGCGACAGCCCGTACAACAGCAGGGGCAGGCGCTGCTCTTTCTGGAAACGTAACCGCCAGGGTTTAAAGATCACCACCAGGATCAGGGTGCCGAGCGCAATACGCAGCGCCGTCACGCCAGGGGCACCCACTATCGGGAAGAGCGATTTTGCCAGCGAGGCACCGCTCTGAATAGAGAGCATGGCGATGAGAATGACTACTATGGGCAACCAGACCGGCGCCCTGCGAGACAACCCAGGCATCCTTTCTCCTGTCAGTTTCTGTCAAAGGAAGTAAAGAGGGGGAGTGTAAAGGAAATAACGCCGTGCGGTTGAGACTTTGTTGAAAAAAAGTCGCCGTAAATCCGTAAAATGGCCTCATAGCGCCGGGTGATTTCTGTAACAGATTAGGAATTGTCTGGATGAATGTATTGTGACTGACGCGCATTCTTAGCTCATCGCAACACAAATTCAGTGTTTTTTGAACAAGATAGCTGTGGTTGGAAATGTTTAGTTACATGAAAAGCCACGTTAGACATCACGAAGCACAAAGAGTTTCACAAGATTTTTTGATATATTTAAAACTTACGGATTTACTTGAAGCACATTTGAGGTGGTTATGAAAAAAATTGCATGTCTTTCAGCACTGGCAGCTGTTCTGGCTGTTTCCGCAGGTTCCGCTGTAGCAGCGACCTCTACCGTGACTGGCGGTTACGCTCAGAGCGATATGCAGGGCGTGATGAATAAAACCAACGGTTTCAACCTGAAATATCGCTACGAGCAGGACAACAACCCGCTGGGTGCTATCGGTTCCTTCACTTACACTGAGAAAGACCGTTCCGAAGACGGCGCTTACAACAAAGCTCAGTACTACGGCATCACTGCTGGTCCAGCTCTGCGTCTGAACGACTGGGCAAGCATCTACGGTGTTGTGGGTGTTGGCTACGGTAAATTCCAGCAGACTGAAAACCAGGGCTTCAACCGCACTGCAACTAACAGCGACTACGGTTTCTCCTATGGCGCTGGTATGCAGTTCAACCCAATCGAAAACGTTGCGCTGGACTTCTCTTATGAGCAGAGCCGCATCCGTAACGTTGACGTTGGCACCTGGATTGCAGGCGTAGGTTACCGCTTCTAATCACTTCGGTGAGCCAGTAAAAAAAACCCGCTTCGGCGGGTTTTTTGCAAGGTATAAGCAAAACGGCAGCCTCAGGGCTGCCGTTTTTAGTGTTTGTTCCCTCTCCCCGTGGGAGAGGGCCAGGGTGAGGGCATCAGGCCGCACAATCGTTACCGGCTTTTCGTCTCAAACAGATCCGTCCCCAGATGGTTGTAATCCACTTTCTGCAACTTAAAGTTGGTCACATACACCGGCGGCGCCTTGTCGTTGGTCATAAAGCGGTACTTACTGACGATCTCTTTCGCCTTAATCCCCGTCCACTGCGAGAAGAAGCTTAAAAAATCATTCGCCGAACGGCGCGCCTTGACGATGCGATGGGCTTTATCATCGCTCGACAGCACCATAAACGGTACCTGGAAGTTCTGCTGGAAGTTGTCGTCGTGGGCCAGGTACTGCACCTCTTTCCCGCGCTCTTTAAACGCCAGCCCGTGATCGGAAAAATAGACCATCGAGAAACTCTCCCCGGTGTTTTGCAGCTGGGTATAGAGCTTGCTGAGCAGGTCGTCGGTCTGGGTCATGGTGTAGAGATAGCACGAGGTCTCTTTCGACTGCACAAAATCAGTATATTTCCCCTGGGTGCGATCGCAGGCCTGCGGGTGGGAGCCCATCAGGTGCAGGACGATCAGCTGCGGCTGGGTGCGCTGGGTGCTGAAGACCTGTTCGGTCATTTTCAGCAACGCCTCATCCCGGGTGTTTTTATCCGCCTCAAAATCACCGCTTTTCAGGAACTGCACTTCGTCAGCGCGTTTAGCGATGCTGGCGATAGCCGTATCGTATTCACCGATCTGCCCCTGGTTGGAGAACCACCAGCTCTGGAAGCCGGCGCGGTTGGCCAGGGTGACAAAGTTATCCTGATACTGCGGCTTGTTATCCACCACCCGGTTGAGCGTCAGCCCGAGCGACTTCTGCGTTGAACCACTGGCGGCAACGTAGTCGGTAAACAGGGTGCCGTTGACCTTGCTGGCGAACGGGGTGTTGTTCCAGTGTCCACCGAAAGCGCCCAGCGCGTCACGACGGGCGCTTTCACCGATCACCACCATATAGATATGGTACTTGGGTTTCACCGCCAGCACGTTCCAGGTGTCCTTCATCTGCGACAGCGCGGCCATCCGGGCCTGCTCCTCAACCACTTCCTGGTTATTTACCACCACATCTTTGACAAAGCGAAACACCGGATAGCCCGTATCTTTCAGCTTGAAGACGCCGCCCCAGGCCAGGTTTTGCACCGGGGCGACAAAAAAGGCCACCAGGCTGAACACCAGACACAGGCCGTCGATTTTGCTCCAGGCCTTTTTAGGCTGCGGCTTACGGCGCACGGCGATAACGCCGAGCGCAAAGATAAACAGGCCGACGACGTAGCTGTACCACGGGAAGATGGTGAGGATCTCCGTCGACTCCTCCATGTTGGTGGAGTGCATCGCCAGCAGGGTATTGAAGTTTGGCGCGCCGTAGGCCTGGCCAAAGGGGAAATACATCGCCGCCACCAGGGAGCAGATCCCGAGCAGCCCTTTTTGTACCCGTGGCGCGCTCAGCCAGAGCAGATGCAGCACACAGGTAAAGGCAACGGCATACAGCAGGCTGAAGGGGTAGCCAAAGGCAAAGTTAATCAGCAGCGACTGTAAAAAGTAGAATCCGGTCCACGGGCTTAAGGCCCGGCTGCGGGTGATGAGCGTTTCTTTCAGGGTTAAATTCATAGGTCACTATCGTGAAAACGCCATGTGCTCACCCTGGCGTCAAGGGTCAAAACCTGCCTGAGAATGCGTAGAAGGGGAGAGGAGGTCCGCATCTGCGAGCCGCAAATAGTGCAGGGCTGCAAGAAGATAGAGCCAGTGGCCGTTAAGGTCAACAGTTATAAAGGGGGTGTTTTGCGAAGGGGATTACATTTCCGCAAAAAAGGTCCGGGCATAGCGTGGAGACGAGCAGTATAGAGGGGATAAATGACACAAAAATGAAGCGGCGTACCGCGACGCCGCTTAGTTCGAAGGTTTGTTCTGCTGGGGTTTGCCGTTAATGATGTCGCAAATCATATTCAGCAGCATTAAGCGTACTTTAAAGGGAGAGTGGCTGAACACGCGTATACACCTCTTGAATTCGTTCATCGTGACCTCCTGCGGGTTGATCCCTTCGATCCGTGAAGGGTGACTGCATTACATACAGATATAGCACAGGCTATATTATATGGCTATGGCTATATCGTTAATTTTTTGTGGTTGTGTAGTGATGGTTTACAATGGCCGCTTATCTATTGATACGCTTGATGTGTCCCCCGCTTGAGGAAGCACAATGAACCGCCGTGCAGGTAATCCAACAACAAAAAAAATGACGCAACTGGTCAATGTCGAAGAGCATGTCGAAGGATTTCGCCAGGTTCGGGAAGCACATCGCCGCGAGCTGATCGATGATTATGTCGAGCTGATCTCAGATCTGATCCGCGAAGTGGGGGAGGCCCGTCAGGTGGATATGGCCGCGCGCCTTGGCGTCTCTCAGCCGACGGTGGCAAAAATGCTCAAGCGTCTGGCAACGGTTGGCCTGATCGAAATGATCCCCTGGCGCGGCGTGTTTCTTACCCCGGAAGGGGAGAAGCTGGCGCAGGCCAGCCGCGAGCGCCATCAGATTGTCGAAAACTTCCTGCTGGTGCTGGGCGTCAGCCCTGATATCGCCCGCCGAGACGCCGAAGGGATGGAACATCACGTCAGCGAAGAGACGCTGCAACAGTTCCAGGCCTTTACGCTGAAATATGGATCCTCCGCAGAATGACCCTGCCAGGCTTGCGGGCGCTGGCCCGGGATCGCTTCTTTCATCTGTTGTTGATTATCGGGGTCGGGCTCAGCTTTCTGGTGCCCTTCGCCCCTGAGCGCTGGCCTGCCGCCATTGACTGGCACACCATTATTACTCTCGCCGGACTGATGATGCTGACCAAAGGGGTCGAGCAGAGCGGGTTTTTTGACGTACTGGGGCGTAAGCTGGTGCGCCGTTTCGCCACCGAGCGACGGTTAGCGCTGTTTATGGTCTTCTCCGCGGCGCTGCTGTCGACCTTCCTGACCAACGATGTGGCGCTGTTTATCGTGGTGCCGCTCACTCTCACCCTGCGCAAGCTGTGCGAAATCCCGGTCAACCGACTGATCATCTTTGAGGCGCTGGCGGTCAACGCCGGGTCGCTGCTCACCCCGATTGGCAACCCGCAGAACATCCTGCTGTGGGGACGATCCGGGCTGTCGTTTGCCGCCTTCACCTGGCAGATGGCCCCCCTGGCGCTGGTGATGGTGCTGACCCTGATAGCCCTGGGCTGGTTCGCCTTCCCGGCAAAACCGCTGCACTATCACAGCGGCAGCACGGCGGCCCAGTCGAAACCGCGGCTGGCGTGGAGCTGTCTGGCGCTCTACCTGATGTTTGTCGTGGCCCTCGATCTCAAACAGGAGCTGTGGGGCGTGCTTCTGGTGGCGGGAGGTTTTCTGCTGCTGGCTCGCCGGGTGTTGATAAGCGTCGACTGGACGCTGCTGCTGGTCTTTATGGCGATGTTTATCGACGTCCATCTCCTGATTCAGGTTCCGGCCTTGCAGGGGGTGCTGCAAAACGTGACCCATCTGACCCAGGGCCAGCTATGGCTCACCGCTATCGGCCTGTCCCAGGTGATCAGCAATGTGCCTTCCACCATCCTGCTGCTTAACTATGTCCCACCAACCGCGCTGCTGGCGTGGGCGGTGAATGTTGGCGGCTTTGGCCTGCTGCCGGGATCGCTCGCTAACCTCATCGCCCTGCGGATGGCCAACGATCGCCGGATCTGGTGGCGCTTCCACCTGTGGTCCCTGCCGATGCTGGCCTGGGCCGGGCTGATCGGATTCGGATTATTCCTTCTCAAATAGTGCCCTATTTGTAAGGTTTTCCTGGCAAATGTATAGCAACGTCCTAACTTTAGTGAGCGGCATAAATTGTGATGCCGTTCACTAACAGGACGGATGCTGTTCTATGGCGGAAGAAAACCAACCCTCTGAAAACACCGATAATAAAGAGACTCAACGTAAACGCCCCGGCAAAAAGCCGCTGATTATTCTGGGCATTGTGGTGATCGTGATGGTCATTGTGGCGCTGGTATGGTGGTTTATGACCCGTAACCAGGAGACCACCGACGACGCCTTTACCGAAGGCGACGCTGTAACCATTGCCCCCAAAACCGCAGGCTATGTCACCGAGCTGCGGGTGCGCGATAACCAGCGGGTGAAAAAGGGCGATCTGCTGGTGACGATTGATCCCCGGGACACCAGCGCCCAGCGCGACCAGGCCAAAGCCCAGCTTGGCCTGGCTGAGGCCCAGCTGCATCAGGCCCAGGCGCAACTGGCGCTCTCGAAGGTGCAATACCCGGCCCAGCGCGATGAAGCCAACGCTCAGGTGATCAAAGCCCAGGCGGATCTGGCCAATGCTGAGGCGGAGTATCGCCGCCAGCGCGGCGTCGATCCCCGCGCCACCACGCAGCAGAGCATCGATGCGGCCAACGCCCAGTTGCGCAGCGCCCAGGCCCAGCTTGCCAGCGCTAAAGCGCAACTTGAGGTGGCCTCGCAGGTGCAGCTGCAAATTCGCCAGCAGGAGACCAACGTCGAAGCCCGGGAGCGTCAGGTGGAGCAGGCCCGCGCCCAGCTGGAGACCGCAGAGCTCAACCTCTCTTACACCGAGGTCCGCGCCCCCTTTGATGGCTATATAACGAAACGCAACGTCCAGACCGGCACTCTGGTGCAGGCCGGCACCGCGCTCTTTTCGCTGGTCTCGACCGATATCTGGGTGGTCGCCAACTTTAAAGAGTCGCAGCTGGAGCGGATGCGTCCCGGTAATAAGGTCACGCTGAGCGTCGACGCCTGGCCGGATCTGGAGCTGGAAGGGCATATCGACTCCATCCAGCAGGGGAGTGGCTCGCGCTTTGCCGCCTTCCCGTCGGAGAACGCCACCGGCAACTTCGTGAAGATCGTCCAGCGCGTGCCGGTAAAAATCGTTATCGATAAAGGTCTGGATCCAAACCAGCCGCTGCCGCTCGGCCTCTCGGTTGAACCCAAGGTAACCGTGGAATGAGTGAGCACAGCCATGAAAACTGGCGGCCCGCCAGCAACCCGTGGGCGGTGGCGATTGTCGTCACCCTCGCGGTGTTTATGGAGATCCTCGACACCACCATCGTCAACGTGGCGCTGCCCCACGTGGCGGGCTCGCTCTCTGCCAGCTACGACGAATCCACCTGGGTGCTCACCAGCTATCTGGTGGCCAACGGCATTGTGCTGCCCATCTCGGCCTTTCTGAGCCGGGTTTTTGGCCGCAAGCAGTTCTTCCTGATCTGCATCGTGATGTTTACCGTCTGCTCCTTCCTGTGCGGGATCGCCACCGAGCTGTGGCAAATTATCCTGTTCCGTATCATGCAGGGCTTCTTCGGCGGCGGCCTGCAGCCCACCCAGCAGTCGGTGCTGCTCGACTACTTTAAGCCGGAAGATCGCGGCAAGGCTTTTGGCCTGTCGTCCATCGCCATCATCGTCGCCCCGGTGCTGGGGCCGACGCTCGGGGGCTGGATCACCGATAACTACTCCTGGCGCTGGGTGTTCTTTATTAACATTCCGGTAGGGATCGTCACCGTGCTGGCGATCTATCAGCTGCTGGAAGATCCACCCTGGGAGAGTAAATCGAAAGAGAAGATCCCTATCGACTGGACCGGGATTGGCCTGATCGCGCTGGGTCTCGGTTGCCTGCAGGTGATGCTCGACCGGGGCGAGGACGAAGACTGGTTTAACTCGAACTTTACCCGCACCTTCGCGGTGCTGACCCTGGTTGGCATTATCGGCGCCATCTACTGGCTGCTGTATGCCAAAAAGCCGGTGGTGGATCTGCACTGCATGAAGGATAAAAACTTCGCCGTCTCCAGCCTGCTGATGGCCGGGATGGCAATGATCCTGTACGGCAGTTCAGTGGTGATCCCGCAGCTGGCCCAGCAGGATCTGGGCTATACCGCCACCTGGTCCGGGCTGGTGCTCTCCCCCGGGGCGATCCTGATCGTCCTCACCATCCCGCTGGTGCTAAAGCTGATGCCGATTGTGCAGACGCGCTGGATCATTGCCTTCGGCTTTACCTGTCTGGCGGTGTCGTTCTTCTGGTCCCGCACGCTCACGCCGGATATCGACTTCGAGACCCTGGTGCTGTTCCGCAGCGCTCAGTCGATCGGCCTGGGGTTCCTGTTTGTGCCCTTGACCACCATCGCCTTTATCTCGATTCCCCGGCAGCTGAACGCCGACGCTGCGGCGCTGTTTACCATGTTCCGCAACGTGGCCGGGTCGATCGGCATTTCGCTCTCGACGGCGGCCATTACCGAGCGTTCGCAGGCCCACAGCGCCCATCTCGCCACGCACACCTCAGCGTTCGATGAGCCGTTCCAGCACACACTTCGCGAGATGGCGCAGGCGGTGCAGAACTTCACCACCCAGGTGGGCGACCCCGCTGGCATCGCCACCGGGCGCATGTATCAGGTGATGATCGAACAGTCGCGATTCCTGGCCTACATCGACGTCTTCACCATTCTGAGCGTGGTGGCTCTCTTACTGATTCCGTTTTGTTTGTTGCTCTCGCCGGTTAAGAGCGAGGGAAGTGCAGGAGCACACTGATGATTTGCAGACGTTTAAGCCCCCTGATGATAATGCTGTTGCTGGCAGGCTGTGCCGTGGGGCCCGACTACCAGCAGCCCGCGCCGCAAACGCCGACCCACTGGAACGATCCGGGCGACGGCGGGGCGAAATCGCAAACCGCATCCACCGCCATCAATCCGCGCTGGTGGAAAACCTTCGGCGATCCGCAGCTGGACAGCCTGATTGAACGCGCCATTGCCGGCAACCTCTCCCTGCAGCAAACCGTGCTGCGCATTGCCGGCGCGCGGGAGCAGATTAATCAGGCTGGCGGGGCCTTCTTCCCGGCGGTGAACGGCAACCTGCAGGCCACCCGGCAGCAGCTGGGGCTGGAAGGGGAGCTGAAATCCCACGGCGTGTACGATCAGCTGGATGATGTCGATCCCGAGCTGCGCGGGGCGCTGGGGCCGCTGACCCAGCCGATTAACCTCTACCAGGGCAGCTTTGATGCCCAGTGGGAGCTGGATCTGTGGGGCAAGGTGCGCCGTCAGGTGGAAGCCGCCGACGCCCAGCAGCAGGCGGCCATCGAGCAGCGTAACGACGCCCTGGTGTCGCTGGAGGCCGAAGTCGCCCGCGGCTGGCTCCAGCTGCGCGGCGCCCAGAGCAGTATCGCCACCCTCAACACCCAGATTGAGAGCGCGCAGCAGACCCTGGAGCTGACCGACAGCCGCCAGCGCGGCGGGCTGTCACCGCAGATGGACGTGGAGAACGCCCGCGCCCAGCTCGGCAACCTTGAGGCGCAGCTTCCGCAGTATGAAGCCCAGGCCCGGCAGGCGATGAACGGCCTGGCGATCCTGCTGGGCAAACCGCCGGGGGCGCTGGACGGCGAGCTGCAGGCCAGCAAACCGCTGCCCGCGCTGCCGGAGATTGTCCCCACCGGTATTCCCTCCACGCTGGCGCGGCGACGTCCGGACGTGCGTGAAGCCGAGGCAAACCTGCATGCGGCCACCGCGCAGATCGGCGTGTCGGTGGCGCAGCTGTTCCCCAGCGTCTCGCTCAGCGGCCAGTTTGGCCTGCGTAACAGCGAAGCCAGCTGGCTCACCGACTGGAGCAGCCACTTCTACAGCGTCGGGCCGCAGGTTTCCATCCCCATCTTCCAGGGCGGACGGCTGGTCTCCAGCGTGAAGGTCGCCCGGGCGCAGCAGGGTGCCGCGGTGCTGGAGTATCGTCAGACGGTGCTCACCGCGCTGGGGGATGTGGAAAACGCGCTGGTCAGCTACCGCACCGACCAGAAGCGGGAAGCGGGATTGAACAAAACTATCGATGCGCTGCAAAACGCCTTCGACTTGGCAAGCAGTAGCTATCGCCAGGGGATCGCCACCTTTATCGACGTGCTGGATGCCCAGCGCCAGCTGGCTCAGGCGCAGCAGCAGCGGGAGCAGGCCCGGGTACAGAGCGCCCTGGATCTGGTGGCGCTCTATAAAGCCCTCGGCGGGGGCTGGGAGCCGTATCAGCAGGTCCAGCTGCCGGACTACGCCGTCTTTGGCGACGCCCCGCGCGGATAAGTTCAGAGGATTGGGCAAGAAACGGGCAGGAACCGCACATTCGCCGTCGGCGTGAGCCGGGTATAACTATCGGGTACTCAACACACGAGGAGCGTCAAATGCGATATCAAAAACTGGGTAATACCGGCCTGTTTGTTTCTGAGCTCTGCCTCGGGACCATGACCTTCGGCGGCGAAGGCGGGATGTGGGGCAAGATAGGCCAGCTCCAGCAGCAGGAGGCCGAGCAGCTGGTGGGTCGTGCGCTGGACGCGGGGATCAATTTTATCGATACCGCCAACGTCTATTCAGAAGGGCGCTCGGAAGCCATCACCGGCCAGGCGCTGAAAAACCTGAAGGTCCCGCGTGAAAACGTGGTGGTAGCAACCAAAGTCTTTGGCGAGACGGGCACCGCAGGGGTTAACTCCCGCGGCAATTCGCGTCATCACATCATCAGCAGCGTGAAGGAGAGCCTGCAGCGTATGCAGCTGGACTATATCGATCTCTATCAGCTGCACGGTTTTGACCCGGCCACCCCGATTGAAGAGACGCTCTATGCCCTGGATAACCTCGTCCAGCACGGACATGTGCGCTACGTCGGCGTCTCCAACTGGGCGGCCTGGCAGATTATGAAAGCGCTGGGGATCTCCGAGCGGCTGGGGCTGGCGCGTTTTGCCTCCCTGCAGGCTTACTACACCATCGCAGGCCGCGATCTTGAGCGCGAGCTGGTGCCGATGTTGCAAAGCGAGAAGGTGGGGTTAATGGTCTGGAGCCCGCTGGCAGGCGGGCTGCTGAGCGGCAAATACGACCGCGACGGTCAGGTGCAGGGCGGTGGCCGCCGCCAGGAATTTGACTTCCCGCCGGTGGATAAAGCGCGGGCGTTTGATTGCGTGGACGTGATGCGCCACATTGCCGACAGCAAAGGGGTATCGGTCGCGCAAATCGCCCTCGCCTGGCTGCTCCATCAGCCGGTGGTCAGCAGCGTGATTGTGGGGGCAAAACGGGTGGATCAGCTGGACGACAATATCGCCGCGACGGCGATTCATCTCAGCGACGAGGAGCTGAAACAGCTGGATGCGGTGAGCGCGCTGCCGCGAGAATATCCAGGCTGGATGCTGGAGCGGCAGGGGGAATATCGCCGTAACCAGCTGGCGCAGGGGTAATTTTTTGCTGTTCAGAGGAAACTTCCGTTCACCTTATGACCGGTAGACTATGAAATCCCTGCACCCGTGAACGGGAAAAGGGGGCCACCGCGGTCCCCTTTTCAATCCCCGCGGCCCCGCAACGAAATCGGTGCTTCGCACTGCGCTCACCTCCCGACCTCCTGCCTGCGGTCGGCTCAACTCGACGTCCTGTCTCGCTTCGCCTCTGGCCGCCATCCATGGCGTCCAGCCCTGGTCATCCGGTCTCCGGTTCGCCGATTTCAGCGGGACTTAACACCCGTGCCATATTCAGGCAATGAAATGACTTGTTTAAAAATTCTTTCAGAAGATGGTGAAGGTAGAGGGGACGACAGTCCGGCTGAAAATCGCCGAAGCGTTTCCTGTAGGCCGGGGCGAGGCGCATGGATGCGCCGAGAGGGCGTGACCTACATGGATGTAGGATCACGCCCGACCCGAAAGCCGAAAGGAATAAGCTGAGGGTACCGCGAAGCGGCGATTTTCTTTGCCGGGAGCCGGGATTGTTAAGGGGGCGGCGGTAGCCCCCTTAACACGTTCACCGCAGCTGGGTATGCATAATGCAGAGATGCTGTAGTGAACGGAACAATTCCACCGTAATGACAGAAGTGTTCAGTCAAACAATTCTGTCGATCAGTTCAGACGAACCGGCATCCCGGAACGGTTGTTGATCGCTTGCTCAACGATGGTCGCATCCACGTCCTGCTGGCCGGTGATGGCCTGCACGTTGCTGGTCAGGGTGACCGGTACGGTGACGTTGTTGTTGATCTGCTCTTCGCTGGTGGACAGCGGGTTATGCACTTCGAGGTAACGGCTGCCATCCGGCTCGGTAGTTGCTTTTACCGGCTCGTTGATGAACTGCACGCGGGTGCCAACCGGCACATTCTCGAACAGGAATTTGATATCGTCGTTACGCAGACGCACACAGCCGTGGCTCACGCGCAGGCCGATACCGAAGTTGGCGTTGGTGCCGTGGATCGCATACAGACGACCAATGTACAGGGCGTACAGACCCATCGGGTTATCCGGGCCAGCAGGAACAACGGCTGGCAGCGGCTCGCCCGCGGCAATGTACTCGGCGTGCATTTTGGCAGTCGGCGTCCAGGTTGGGCCCGCTTTCTTACGCTCAACTTTGGTGGTCCAGTTCATCGGGGTATCTTTCCCCAACTGGCCGATACCGATTGGCAGCACGATCACCGTGTTGGTGCCTTTCGGGTAGTAGTACAGACGCATTTCGGCGCTGTTGATGACGATGCCTTCATGCACGGTGTCCGGCAGGATCAGCTGCTGAGGAATATTCAGCACGGTACCGCCCTTCGGCAGGTACGGATCGACGCCTGGGTTGGCTTCCATCATGTTGGACAGACCCAGCTGATATTCAGCTGCGAAATATTCCAGCGGCTGGGTGTTACCCTCTTCAATGGTCACAACCTGGTTCTGACCCACCAGACGGCTACCGTCGGTTGGCAGTGGATAGGTGACAGCAGAAGCGGTCTTGCAAAACCCTACTACGGCAAACGCCGCCGCGAAAAGCGAAGTTAATTTCATATTCATGGTGTGCGAGGTATCTGTGCCACTTGGCAGGTTGTTTAAAAGTCTGAACGGTTTAGGGAGCGCATTATATGTGCATTCCTGACCGCATGGAATTCGGATGTGTACTAAATCACACTTTTTTCCGTTTCGTTAAAGTTTAGCGTTATGTTGTTACACGGGATCTCATTTCGGAATTGTGGCATAATGCCGGGTTTATCACACTTCTCGCAGGAATCTCCCGTGTTAGTTACCAGCAACGTCACTATGCAGTTTGGCAGTAAGCCGCTGTTCGAAAACATTTCCGTCAAATTTGGCGGCGGCAACCGTTACGGCCTCATTGGTGCCAACGGTAGCGGAAAATCCACCTTCATGAAGATCCTCGGCGGCGATTTAGAGCCGACGCTGGGCAACGTTTCTCTCGATCCGAACGAGCGCATCGGTAAGCTGCGTCAGGATCAGTTCGCCTTTGAAACGTTCACCGTTCTTGACACGGTGATCATGGGCCACGGTGAGCTGTGGGAAGTGAAGCAGGAGCGCGACCGCATCTATGCCCTTGCCGAAATGAGCGAAGAAGATGGCTATAAAGTGGCCGACCTCGAAGTGCTGTACGGCGAAATGGACGGCTACTCTGCGGAGTCCCGTGCCGGTGAACTGCTGCTGGGCGTGGGCATTCCGGTTGAACAGCACTACGGTCTGATGAGCGAAGTCGCACCCGGCTGGAAACTGCGTGTTCTGCTGGCACAGGCGCTGTTCTCTAACCCGGACATCCTGCTGCTCGACGAACCGACGAACAACCTCGACATCGATACCATTCGCTGGCTGGAGCAGACGCTGAACGAGCGTAACAGCACCATGATCATCATCTCGCACGACCGTCACTTCCTGAACATGGTCTGCACCCACATGGCGGATCTGGACTACGGTGAACTGCGCGTTTATGCAGGTAACTACGACGAGTACATGACTGCCGCGACCCAGGCGCGTGAGCGTCTGCTGGCCGATAACGCCAAGAAAAAGGCGCAGATTGCTGACCTGCAATCCTTCGTCAGCCGCTTCAGCGCCAACGCCTCTAAATCGCGTCAGGCCACCTCCCGTGCCCGCCAGATCGATAAAATTAAGCTGGATGAAGTTAAAGCCTCCAGCCGTCAGAACCCGTTCATCCGCTTCGAGCAGGACAAAAAACTGTTCCGTAACGCCTTAGCCGTCGAAGAGCTGACAAAAGGTTTCGACAACGGTCCGCTGTTCAAAAACTTCAACCTGCTGCTGGAAGTGGGCGAGAAGATCGCCATTCTGGGTGCTAACGGCGTGGGTAAAACCACCATGCTGAAGACCCTGGTAGGCGAACTGGCTCCGGATAACGGGACCGTGAAATGGTCCGAGAACGCGCAGATTGGTTACTACGCCCAGGATCACGCCGAAGATTTCGATAACGATCTGACCGTCTTCGACTGGATGAGCCAGTGGAAATCCGAAGGCGATGACGAGCAGGTGGTGCGCAGCTTCCTCGGCCGTCTGCTGTTCAGCCAGGACGACATCAAAAAGCCGGCGAAGGTGCTTTCCGGTGGTGAGAAGGGCCGTATGCTCTTCGGCAAGCTGATGATGCAGAAACCGAACATTCTGGTGATGGATGAACCAACCAACCACCTGGATATGGAATCGATCGAATCACTGAACATGGCGCTGGAGATGTATCAGGGCACCCTGATCTTCGTCTCTCACGACCGTGAGTTTGTCAGCTCCCTGGCGACCCGCGTGATTGAAATTACGCCAGAGCGCGTGGTGGACTTCAGCGGTAACTATGAAGATTACCTGCGCAGCAAAGGTATCGACGGTTAAAATAAACCCCTCACCCTAACCCTCTCCCCATAGGGGAGAGGGGACTGCCCGGTGCGGTTTTCACCCTCGCCCCTATGGGGAGAGGGCCGGGGTGAGGGGCAATTACACCACCCACTCACTCCCTTCAACACCGTTCACCCGCAGCCTGCGTTTTTCCCCGGCCGGTAACGACACCTTCAGCGCCTTCCACGTCGGACGATAATCCCCACGCCCGTTGATCTTCAGGTTGATGGTTGCCCCATCGCACACCATCTCCCACTCCACCCACAGCGCGTTGCCGTTCTGATAACCCCAGCTCTCGCCGTCATCTTCAAACAGCAGACCCGAGGTCGCACCTACCCCTTTCACCGGGAACAGCTTCAGCTCGCGGGTATCGTCTTTTTCGGCTGACACATGCGTGATGCGTTCGCTGAGGGGAAGACCGGCACCGGCACGCACCAGCAGGGGCAGTTTTTCCAGCGGAGCATCACGGACGATCCACTGCCCGCCGGAGAACCACTCCTGGGTGTAAAAATCGTACCAGCCGGTTTCGTTATCCGGCAGCCAGACACGGCGCTCGCGCTGCCCGGCTTCGACGACGCTGGCCACCAGCAGGTCGCGGCCCAGCAGGAAGTCATCGCACTCTTCGAAGGTCTGCGCATCGTGCTCATGGTCGAGGAAGGTTGGACGCAGCATCGGCTCGTCATCGGCATGGGCCTGCCAGAGCAGGGTGTAGAGATAGGGCAGCAAACGATAGCGCAGCTCAATGGCACCGCGAATGGCTGGCGTTACCCCCGGATACATCCACGGCTCGTTAACGGTGGCATCATCATTCCACGAGTGAATGGTAAAGCGCGGATGCATCACCCCGTTCTGCACCCAGCGGACAAACAGCTCGGCGTCCGGTTTATCGCCGGAGAAGCCGCCGACGTCGTGGCCGACGTTATACAGCCCGGAGAGGCTCATCCCCAGCCCCATGCGGGTGTTGTAGCGCAGGGTCGCCCAGTTGGTGCGATTATCCCCGCTCCAGGTCTGGACGTAACGCTGCATCCCGGCGCAGCCGGAACGGGAGATCAGATACGGACGTTTTTCCGGCGCAAAGCGCTGCTGCGCTTCCAGCGAAGCCCGCATCATCAGCAGCGGCATCACCGGACGAATATGTTTGATGGCGATTTCGTTGCCAAAGCCGTGGCAGCGCGCTTCCCCATCCCACACCTCAAACTCGTTGTTGTCGTTCCAGGTGGAGTCGATCCCCATCTCCAGCAGCTGGGTGGTCACCCCTTCCTGCCACCACTGCACCGTCTGCGGGTTGGTAAAGTCGAGGTGTGAACCTTCGTCATCCCAGAAGCTGGAGCGTTCCGGTGCGTCGGTTTCTGAATCACGAATGAACAGGCCGCGTTCCGCCACCTCGTTATAGCGGGGGTGATCCTGCAGCAGGCACGGCTTGATGTTGGCTGCCAGCTTCAGGCCCGCGTCGTGGAACGCCTGGCTCATCACCTTCGGCTGCGGCACTTTGTCGTAGTTCCAGTTGAAGACGTAGCGCTTGCCGTTGATCGAGGTGTAGCCCGACGAGAGCTGGAACGAGTCGCACGGAATGGCGTGCTCTTCGCACAGGCGGATAAAGTTCATCAGCTGGTTCTGGGCGTCCGGTGCGTCGGTGTAGTGCATGGTCGAGCCGCTATAACCCAGGCTCCATTTCGGCCCGAACAGGGTTTTGCCGGTCAGACGGACAAAGGCTTTGGTAACGTCCAGCGCCCGTTTCCCGGTGAAAATGTAGTAATCGATGTCACCCGCTTCCGCCTGCCAGCGACGGTAGGCGGTGTGGTAGTTGTCGATTTCGTTACCCAGATCCAGCCAGCAGCTGCTGAGGTTGTCGTAAAACAGGCCGTAGCTCACGTCATCCCGGCGGGTGAGGGTAAACGGAATATGCTTGTACAGCGGATCGGTGCTGGCCGCGTTATAGCCCATCGCATCCAGGTTACGCATCTCATAGCGCTTGCCGTTGCGCTGCAGATCGCCCGCTTTCTCGCCCAGACCGTAGAAACGTTCGTCCTGACGACGGCTCAGGTAGTGCGCCACCCCGTCGCCGTGGGCGTTGAGCAGATAGGCGCTGGTAGGACGGTCATTTACCAGCGGCTGCCACTCACCTGCCTCGTCGCGGTAGTGCCACTCCAGCCACAGCGGCTGATGCACGGTGACGCGCAGCTGTTCGGTGGCCACGGTCAGCACATCGTCCTGCTGCGTCAGCGTCCAGGTCGGGCAGCTAAAGCCGCTGAGATCGTCCCGGCGGCGGCCTTCCCAGGGCACATCCTGCTCCGGGGCGATGCTCCAGGTCCGATCCAGGGTCAGTGCCCCCTGGCGCTTAATCAGCACCCGGAACAGGTTCTCTTCCAGCACATACAGGCACAGGCGGTGCTGGCTATCGACCAGCAGTTCCAGATGGGTCGCTGACTGTTTATCTACGGTCCAGTTTTTCAGGGTTTTCATATGCAATACATCCACTATCAGGCGCGCTTGGCGCGACGTTCAGCAATAAATGCCACCAGGAAAACAGCGCCAATCAGGTCGAAGAACCCCATGGCAATAAAGAGCGGGTTAAAGCCGATTTTGTCGGCGGTCACACCAATCAACAGAGAGAAGAGGAAGCTGGCGATCCACGCCGCCGAGCCGCGCATGCCGTTGACGGTGGCCATCTGGCCCTTGTCGAAGGACTCCACCACCAGGGCGCTGAGCATGCAGGAGATGATCTGGTGTCCAAAGCCGCCGATGGAGATCAGGGCAATGGTGATGTACGGGTCGCGGGTGAGAGCGACAATGCCGAGGGAGATCATCAGGAAGGCGCCGGTAACCGAGCTGGCCACCACCGAGTTGACGCGGGAGCAGCCGAACCAGCGGGTATAGAGACGGGTGAGGTAGCCGCTCGCCACGCTGCCGAGGTCTGCGGCGAGGAACGGCAGCCAGGCAAACATCGCGATCTGCTTCAGGTCCATGCCGTGCTCTTTCGCCAGATAGAGCGGCACCCAGAAGCTCAGTACCGCCCAGGCCGGTTCCGCCATAAACGCCGGAATGGCAATCCCGTAGAAACGTTTGTTCTTCGAGACGGTTTTCAACGCGGTCAGGAAGGGCAGTTTCACCGCCGGTGGCTCGTTATCCTGCTTGATAAACGCCAGTTCGTCCTTGCTCAGGTTCGGGTGCTGCTCCGGGTTGTGGTAGAACGCCCACCACAGGATCACCCACAGCAGCGCCAGCACGCCGGTAAACATAAACGCGCCCTGCCAGCCGAAGGAGGCGTGGGCGAAGTAGATAATTGGCGGGGCCAGCATCGCGCCGATGGAGAAGCCCACGCCCGCCCAACCGGCGGCTACCGGACGCTCTGATTTCGGGAACCATTCGCCAATGGTTTTGGCGTTTGCCGGGGTCGCGGCCGCTTCGGACGCGCCCATAAAGAAGCGCAGAATGGCCAGATGCAGCCAGCTCCCGGCTCCCGCGTGGAAGATACACATCAGCGCCCAGATCCCGGCGCAGACCATAAAACCAATCTTCAGGCCAATGACGTCGATTAACCAGCCACACAGTGGCTGAAAGAGGGTATAGGCGAGCTGGAAGGCACCGACAATCCACGAGTACTGTTCCGTGGTGATGCCGAGGCTCTCTTTCAGCTCCGGGGCAAGAATGCCTAACGAGTTACGGGTGATGTAGTTGACGGTGACGCCCAGTAAAAACAGAACCAGCACATACCAGCGCAGGTTTTTGATAACGCGGCGGGTTTTGCCGACCGCGACGGTGTGATTGATGTCCTGACTCATTGTTCTGTCTCCAGACGGACTGTAGGGGTACGGAGGTTAGGTGTCACACCGCTTTATCGTTTTTTGATGGTGTTGCTATACAACTAGTATGGGAGTGGTGTGACAAATTGAACTTAAGACAGAAAAAGAAGCCGCAGTAGCGGATTTTGTGCAATTTTTCTCATAAATGTTATTAATAGTTTGCCATGATGCTAATGAAGCCAGTTATGACCAACTTTTGACGCTGTGAAAATTTATTCATTTAACAATCGGGGCGAGATCACAAAATGGAGAAAAGGCTAAAAATCGCCGAAATTGCTGCCCGCACGCAGCTTTCGGTCAGCACGGTGTCCAGAGTGCTGGCCGGAAAGGCCAACACCAGCCCGGCCGCACGCAGTAAAGTGCTGGCCTGCGCCCGGGAGCTGGGGGTGATGGAGGGCATGGCTGCCGGACGGCTGCTGCTTAACAGTCTGGTGGTTTTTGCGCCCCAGCGCGCCTTTGACGAGCGCTCCGACATCTTTTATTACCGGGTGATCCAGAGCATGAGTAAAGCCCTCGGCCTGCATGAGGTGAGGCTGCGCTACTGCGCGCTGGAGGAGTTCGACAGCGATGCCCAGCTGTTTCTGACGAAGATGAACGAAGCGGAGACCCAGGCCGCCATTCTGCTGGGGATTGACGATCCGCACATTCACGATCTCGCCGTGGATGTGGGTAAACCCTGCATGCTGATCAACTGCCGCGACCGCCGCCAGCGCCTGCCCGCCGTCTCCCCCGATCACCGTGCCATTGGCGAGCTGGCGGCGGAATACCTGTTCGAGATGGGGCACCGGGACGTGCTGAACGTGCTCTGCCTGCGGCGGTACACCATGGAGCTACGGCTGGCGGGGATACGCGATGCCTGGCAGGGGCACAACATCAAATTTAACGACAAGCGCGATCTGCTGGTGGTGCCGAGCTTTAGCGCCAGAGAGACCGAGGAGCAGGTCAGCGCCTGGCTCAGCAAGATACCGGATAACGCGCTGCCAACGGCGTTTCTGGTGGGGGGCGATTTTATGGCGGCAGGCACCATCAGCGCACTGCAGAAGCACGGCCTGCGCGTGCCGCAGGATGTTTCGGTGATGAGCATTGACGGGTTTAATCTGGCGGCGATTCAGGATGTGCCTTTAACGGCGGTGCACGTTCCGCGCGATGAGCTGGGAACCGAAGCGGTGCATATGCTCCAGCAACGGCTGATTCGCCCGGAGGCACCGGCCGGAACCTTGCTGCTGAACGGGATGCTGGCGGTGCGGGAATCAGTACGGCGGATACGTCCGGGGAAAAGACGCACCGCCGTGGAGCGGGACGGGCTGTACGACGCTTAAGCCATACCCAGCGCGCGTTTGCCGTGGATGTTCAAATCTTCCGTGGTGAAGCGTGACTGCCAGTCAGCCTCATAATCCTCGCGCGGGAAATCGCCCGGCGAAGCCCCGGTTTCCAGCGCCGCTTTCACCTTCTTCGCGTAGGCGAGGTTTTTCTCGCACATCGGTGCCGCCGGAATATACATCACGTTGCCCCAGCCCTGCTGGTTCTCCACCGGGGCTACCGAGTGGATCACATCGCAGTGCCACCACACCGAATCACCCGCTTCCAGCGCCGGAATGCTGGTCAGGGCTTCAATCAACAGCGGATGCCACTTCTCAGAGATCGGCAGCACGCGCCCTGGCGCCACGCCGCAGAGTTCATCTTCCGGCACATCGTCCAGCAGCGGACGCAGCAGAATGTAAGCCATCGCTTCCGGGATCGGCACCACGTGCAGCAGACCCTGATCCGGGATCATGTCGGAGAGCGCGGTCCAGCCCTGGAAGGTGCGGAACACCGAGCATTTGGTGGTGTTATCCACGGTGTACTCTTCCACTTCGGTACGGTGCGCGGCATTCCACGGATCGTACTGGTCAACATTGCCATCAAACACCCGGGCGAAGACCTGCTGATAGGCCGGGAGCAGCCAGCGCTCCAGCGCGCCGGAGTCGGTATGCGCCCCGAGACCTTTCGAGGTGGTTCCCGGCGGACGGCGACGAATGCGGTCCGGGTAGATCACGCTCACGTCCGGGTTGAACCACTGTTTGCCGTTGCTCTCAAAGGTCCACAACCGGTTCAGGAACGACTGCACCTGCGCCATCCGTTCGCTCTGACGGGCTTCCATCTGGGCGTGTGACCAGTAGATCGGGTAGATCTCCGGGCGCGACGCGGTTAGGGAGCCGAAGAAGTTGTCACCCGGGCCTTTATAGACCTCATCAAACCGGTTGAGATCGAGATAGTCGAGCATCGCGTTATCCCACGCCAGCGCCTGCTCACGCGGGAAATGACCTTTGATCACCGCACAGCCGCGACGCTTAACCGCGTCGCGCTGTTCCGGGCTGATGTTGCCGCTCTGCACGTCGGCAAAGGGGATCACCGGCCAGACAGGATCGCCTTTGCTTTTCAGGGCATTAATTTCTGCCACCCGGCTGGCAATCTTATCGCTCAGACGATTGAACACCGCCTGCACATCACCGATCTGCGCCCGCAGTTCACGCTTCATCTGGCGGATCGCCGCTTTATGGTCAGCAGGCAAGGTTTCACTGGTAAAGGTTAAGGACATAACAGCCTCGCTATCTTTCATTCGAAAGTAAAAGTGATTACAAGTGATACTTTAGGTTAAAAATAAGTTAAAGCAAGTTAAATAACTTGATGAAGTGCACAGGCTGAGAAAAAAGAAGGGAGTTCGCCGGAGCAGGCTCCGGCGGGGGGATCAGTGGCTGAAAGGCGGGGTGTTATCGAGGACGGCCTGAATCACGTTCAGCGCGCCCTGGTGGTTATTGTCATCGGCCTGATAGCGGGTGATGGCTTTAATGCTCTCGCCGGCGTTGCCCATGGCGAAAGAGTAGTGGGCAAACTTCAGCATTTCGGCGTCGTTACCGCTGTCGCCAATCGCCACGCACTCCTGCGGGGAGATATGCCAGCGCTTCAGCAGACGGCTGAGGCCGTTGGCTTTATGCAGGCCAGGGATAATCAGATCGACAAAACCAAACCCGCTGGTCACCGGCTTCATGATCCCGTCAAGGGAGACGTGCAGGGCGTCAATCAGGTTCGGGATATCGCTGTCGGGCAGGTTCAGTGAGAACTTAAATAGCACGTCGTCAATGTCGCGATAGTCGCTGACGCGCTGCAGGCGATGATAGTGTTTTGACATCAGCGCAACGAACGCATCCGGTGCCTGGTCGCTGACGTAGGCGCTTTCCAGACCGCAGGCGACGAAGTTCAGGGAGGTATCTTTCAGCAGTTCGCCAATCACAATCTGCGATTCATGCTTCGTCAGCTCGCCGTGGAAAATCTGCTCGCCGTGATCGAACACCAGCGCGCCGTTTTCGGCCACAAAGGAGATCTGCGATTTCAGCTCCGGGAAGAAGGAGATGAGCTGGTAATACTGGTTGCCGCTGGCGACAACGAACTCAATATTCCGGGCCTGAAGTTGCTGGAACTGCGCCTGAAAGCGGTCACGATCGTACTGCTTGGCGTCATCAAGAAAAGTTCCGTCCATATCGGTGACGATAACTTTAACGGTCATACATTGCGCTCCTGGATGTTACTGCGACCAGCAACATTCTAATAACAATGTGACCAAAACCACAAATTTAATTTCGAATGAAAGTAAAAAAGCCGGGCAGTGTTGCGCATGCCCGGCTTTTGTAGGCCCGGTAAGCGTAGCGCCACCGGGCATTGTCGAGGTTACAGCGTATGCTCCGTACGCGCGATAATATCGTCCTGCGCGTCCGGTGACAGGGCGGTGAAGAACGCCGAGTAACCCGCCACACGTACCACCAGGTCACGATACTGGTCCGGGTGTTTCTTCGCTTCCAGCAGCGTTTCGCGGGAGACGATGTTGTACTGGATATGCCAGCCTTTGTGCACCTCGAAGAAGGTCCGCAGCAGCACCATCAGCTTCTGGCGGTCGCTGTCGTTATCCAGCGTCGCCGGATTGAGCTTCTGGTTCAACAGCACGCCGCCCATAATCGCTTCGGTCGGCAGCTTCCCGACAGAACCAATTACCGCCGTTGGCCCCAGGTGGTCCGTACCGGAAGCCGGGCTGGCCCCTTCCGCCAGCGGGGTGTGCGCTTTACGCCCGTCCGGGGTCGCCATGGTGGCCGCGCCAAACGGCACGTTGGCGGAGATGGACGAGGTCCCGGCGTAGTAGTTGCCGCCAATCGGGCCGCGGCCGTAGCGCGGGTTATGGTACTGCTTCAGCTCTTCAATGTAGGTCTGATAGGCACGCGCCAGCAGCAGATCCACGCTGTCATCGTCGTTACCGTACTTCGGTGCGCCGTTGATCAGACGCTGACGCAGCTGCTCGTGGGTCAGCCCCTCGAAGTCATCCGCCAGCGCCGCTGCCAGCTGCTGCTGACCGATAGCCCCCTGGTCGAAGACCAGCTTCTTCACCGCCGCCAGGCTGTTGCCGAGGTTGGCGATCCCCACCTGCAGACCGGAGACCCAGTCGTACTTCGCGCCACCCTGCTTGATGCTCTTCGCGCGTTCAATGCAGTCATCCACCAGCGCCGAGCAGAGAATGTCGTGGACGTTCTCTTCCAGCATGGTGTCCACCACGTACTCAATCTCGATGGATTTGCGGGTGTAGTATTTAATCTGGCGGTCCCAGGCGGCCATCACTTCGTCGAAGTTGTTAAAGTTGCCTTCAGAGAGCGCTTTGACCTGGGGCAGGAACACCTTGCCGCTGGTGGCGTCGCGACCGCCTTCCATTGCTGCCAGCATCACGCGGGCGAAGTTGATAAAGCTCATCCCGGTGCAGCGGTAGCCCCACTTGCCGCCGACCGCGGTTTCGATACAGCCGATGGCGGCGTAGTCGTAGGCATCCGCTTTTTCGATGCCGAGCTTGATGAATTCCGGGATCACGATCTCATCGTTGTTAAAGGCCGGCATCCCGAAGCCGCAGCGGATCACCTGCACGCAGGCGTCGAGGAAGTCGTTGCTCATGCCCGCGTGGTAGCGCACGCTCAGGTTCGGCTGGGTGGAGCGCAGACGACCGCAGGATTCCAGAATGGCGTAGGAGAGCGGGTTCACCGCATCCATCGGCTCACCGTTGACCAGCTTCTGGCCGCCAATAGTCACGTTCTGGTAGAGCGGGCTCCCGGCAGAGGCTTTGGAGTGCGAGCCGGAGCGGATCTTGTTCACCTCCAGCAGCTTCAGCCAGCAGCTGTGCAGCAACTCGATGGCGTGCTCGCGATCCAGAGACTGGTTCAGCTCCACGTCGCGACGGTAGTACGGGTAGAGATACTGGTCCATACGGGCGAAGGAGACCGAGTGGCCGTTGGACTCAATCTGCAGGATCAACTGGATGAAGTAGCACAGCTGCAGCGCCTGCCAGAAGGTTTTTGGCGGCTCGTGGGCAATCACGTCGCAGTTTTCCGCCATCGCCAGCAGCTCATCGCGGCGGCTTTCGCGGGTTTCGCTGGCGGCCATCTCACGGGCCAGATCCGCAAAGCGTTCGATATGCAGGCTCACCGCTTCCAGTACGATATCAATCGCTTTCAGGAACTGGTCGCCGTGCAGATCTTCCAGGCAGGTGAGGTTAATCCGGGAGCGACGCTCGTCCACTTTGTGGCGCATCCCGTCGAAGCCTTTCTCCAGCACCAGCGCGAAGTTCACCGCCAGGTGCGCATCGCCGGAGGTCATATTGCCTTCGGCTTTGATGATGCCGGTTTCCAGCAGCCCTTTTTGTTCATCGGTGAACATGCCGTAGCAGCGATCCTGCACCGTCTGGCCGCGCCACCACGGGCAGAGTTCGTGCAGAACGCGCTTGTTCTCTTCACTCACCGCAAAGCCGGCACCCGGACGGTCGGCGAGATCGTCGATCTCTTTCTCAATCCACGAGACGGTATATTCCGGGAAGATCGGCGCGGCGCGCACTTCGCTCGCCTGGTTGCCGATAATCAGCTCGTCATGTTTGATCCAGATAGTGCGCTGCGCCAGGTGATGCGCCAGAGCCAGCGCGCGACGGACCGGGATCGGCTTATCCATATGCTGCTGGTACATTTCGGTGTAGTGCTGCGCACGCTCGGTACAGACCGGCGGCTTCACAATGTGGACCAGGGCCGTTTTGTGCGCCTTAATGCGATCGCTCAGGGTAGTAAGATTCAGCTGTGTCATAACATTATCCTCGTAAGGTCGCGGTTAACCCTTTCCGGGCGGCGTACTGCCGGGCGAAGTCCAGTAAAGCAGGGTTATCGAGCGGTTTATCTGGGGCAGAGTAGGGTTGGCCGAGCAGGGTGTATTTGTTCATGCCCAGCGTGTGGTACGGCAGAAAATGGATGTCGTGGACGTTCAGTTCGTCGGCGGCAAAATTGGTAATGGCGGTAATGGAGGCCTCATCGGCGTTAAAGCCCTGGATCAGCGGCACGCGAATGGTGAGCGATTTCCCGGCGGCGGCCAGGCGCTTAAGGTTATCCAGCACCCGTTTGGCGGAGCCGTCGGTCCACTGCTTAAATACCGCCCCGTCGACGTGTTTCAGGTCGGCGAGAAACAGATCGATGTACGGGAGTGACGGTTCGATATAGTGCCAGGGCACATGCAGGCAGGTTTCCACCGCGGTATGAATGCCCTGTTCATGGCTGGCCTGGAACAGCTGGCGCGCCAGATCAGGGTTCATAAAGGGTTCGCCGCCAGAAAGAGTGATCCCGCCGCCGCTGCGATCGTAAAATGGCTTATCGCGCAGGACGGTGGCCATAATCTCCTCCACCTGCTGCTCTTCGCCGCAGACGGTGAGGGCCTGGGTTGGGCAGCAGTTTGTGAGGGCATCCAGGTGGGTATCGTCGAGTTTTTCGCGGTGGATCACCAGGCCATTCAGCGTCCGGTCAATGACCGCGGGCGCCACCTGCTGGCAGAGGTTGCACCCCTCCAGGCACAGGCGGGCGTCGAACAGCAGGTCCCGCGACCGCTCCCGGCTCTCCGGGTTCTGACACCAGCGGCAGCCCAGCGAGCAGCCCTTCATAAAGACCACGGTACGAATACCGGGGCCGTCGTGTGTCGAGTAACGCTGAATGTTGAAGATCATAATGTCGCCTCTTGTTGCGTATGAAGATTAAATTACTTTCGAATGAAAGTTATCTTGACGCAAATCAATTCCGAAGCAGGTTTTGCCGTGTAGGGTTAGGGCATAGTCATTTTTGAGGACCCGATCATGGAACTGTATCTCGACACATCCGACGTCATTGCTGTTAAAAAACTGGCCCGCGTGTTTCCGCTGGCAGGCGTAACCACTAACCCAAGCATTGTTGCCGCAGGCAAAACGCCGCTCGAGGTGTTACTGCCTCAGCTGCAGGAAGCGATGGGCGGTCAGGGCCGTCTGTTTGCCCAGGTGATGGCCACCACCGCAGACGGGATGGTGGAAGACGCGCTCAAACTGCGCGGTATCGTTGCCGATCTGGTGGTGAAGGTGCCGGTGACGGCGGAAGGGCTGGCGGCAATCAAGATGCTGAAAGCGCAGGGGGTGCCAACCCTGGGGACGGCGGTGTATAGCGCAGCGCAGGGGATGATGGCGGCGCTGGCGGGGGCGGAGTATGTCGCCCCGTACGTGAACCGCGTGGATGCGCAGGGCGGGGACGGGATCCAGACGGTGGCCGAGCTCCAGCAACTGCTGACCCTGCACGTGCCGCAATCAAAAGTGCTGGCGGCGAGCTTCAAAACCCCGCGTCAGGCGCTGGATTGCCTGCTGGCGGGCTGTGAATCCATCACCCTGCCGCTGGATGTGGCCCAGCAGCTGATTACCTCTCCGGCGGTGGATGCGGCGATTGCGAAGTTCGAGCAGGACTGGCAGAACGCCTTTGGACGGACGTCGATCTAGTGGTATTGCCGGGCGGCGCTGCGCTTGCCCGGCCTACGGTTTTCTCCCTCTCCCTGTGGGAGAGGGCCAGGGTGAGGGCATCAGGCCGCACAAGAGTTAACCTCCGCACACCTCACACCCCGGATTACGCATCAATTTCATCTCGCGGAACTGGCAGGTCATCGCGTCGTACATCACGATTTTTCCCGCCGCGGGCGTGCCGTAACGGGTCAGCACCTTAATGGCTTCCATCGCCTGCATCGAACCAATCACCCCCACCAGCGGGGCCATCACGCCAGCCTCGACGCAGGTCAGGGTGTTTTCGCCAAACAGACGGCTCAGGCAGCGGTAGCAGGGCTCGCCCTCGGCATAGGTAAAGACGCTCACCTGGCCTTCCATGCGGATCGCCGCCCCGGAAATCAGCGGCGTTTTATGGGCGAAACACCCGGCGTTGAGCTGATTGCGAATGGCGACGTTGTCGGTGCAGTCGAGCACCAAATCGTGATGGGCAATCTGCGCCAGCAGCGAGGCGTCATCCAGCAGGGCATTCAGTAACGTAAACTGCACGTTGGGGTTGATGCGCGTCAGCGCCGCATGGGCCGACACCACTTTCGGCTCGCCGATGGTCGCATCGCTGTGCAGGGTCTGGCGTTGCAGGTTGGAGAGCGACACGGTGTCGAAATCGAGCAGCGTCATGTGCCCCACACCGGCGGCGGCCAGATACTGCGCCGCGGCGCAGCCCAGCCCGCCGAGGCCAACCACCAGCACGTTCGCGGCTTTCAGCGCTTCCTGCCCGTCGAAATCAAAGCCGCGCAGCACAATCTGGCGATTGTAGCGCAGCATCTCCTGGTCGCTCAGTTCCATGCTCAGCCTCCAAACAGCGCGTTAAACGGCTCAACCTCAACCCATTCACCCGCTTCCACGTTGCCGCGCTCGCGCTCAAGCACGATAAAGCAGTTGCCCTGGCTGAAGGAGCTGAAAATATGCGAGCCCTGATGGCCGGTGGTGCTCACCTCCAGCTCGCCGTCGGCGTTACGCGCCAGAATGCCGCGCTGGAAGTCGAGACGGCCCGGTGATTTTTTCAGGCGGGTGGCGGCACGCACGCGCTGGCGGGCAGGGAGGCAGTGGGCCCGGTTGCCGGAGAGCTTCGCCAGCAGGGGCTGCACCAGCTGATAGAACGTCAGCGCCGCAGAGACCGGGTTCCCCGGCAGCCCGCAGAACCAGCTGTCCGGCAGCTTGCCAAAGGCAAAGGGTTTGCCCGGCTTAATGGCCAGCTTCCAGAAGCCGATCTCGCCCAGCTCATCGAGAATGGTTTTGGTGTAATCCGCTTCGCCCACCGACACGCCGCCGGAGCTGAGCACCACGTCGGCCACCCGATCCGCTTCGATAAACGCCTCGCGCAGCTTGTGCGGATCGTCCGGGATAATCCCGAGGTTGATCACCTCGCAGCCCAGCTGCTCCAGCATCAGATGCACTGCCAGCCGGTTGGTGTCGTAGATCTGCCCCTCGGCCAGCGGCTGGCCCGGGAGCTGAAGCTCGTCGCCGGTGGAGAACAGCGCCACGCGCACCCGGCGCACCACGGCAATGTCCGCAATACCCAGCGAGGCCAGCACCGGCAGCTCCGCCGCGGTCAGGCGGGTGCCCGCCGGGAAGACGGTTGCGCCCTGGGTAATGTCTTCCCCGAGACGACGGATGTTCTGCCCCGGCTTCACGCTGGCGGTAAAGCGCACGCCATCGACGGTCTGCTCGGTCTCTTCCTGCATCACCACCGCGTCGCAGCCCGTTGGCACCGGGGCACCGGTCATGATGCGGATGCAGCTTCCGGCTGGCCATTCACCCTGGAACGGCTGCCCGGCAAAGGCTTTGCCCGCCACCGGCAGCGCGGCACCCGCCGCCAGATCCGCCAGCCGTACGGCGTAGCCGTCCATCGCCGAGTTATCAAAACCCGGTACGTTGATGGGCGAAACGATGTCGGCGGCGGTCACGAGGCCAAAACAGCGCAGCAGCGGCAGCGTCTCCTGGTCTGACAGCGGTGAAAGTCGATCGAGCATCTGCGTGAGTGCCGTCTCAAGCGGCATCAGTCCGGCGGTAAAATCCATAGGTCACTCCAGGAAGAGAATAACGAAGGCGGCTATTATGGCAGAAAAGTGCCCTTAACTGTATGACACCATGGGCTTACCCTTTACATCACAGTTGCGTCTTTCTATATTCAAAAATCATCTGAAGTTCCGGCAACGATAATGATATTTATAGAAAAAGCGGCAATTCAGCGCGCAAAGGTGAAGTAGATGGGGAATGCAGTCATCGCGATCCACGGCGGCGCAGGGGCAATTACCCGCGCGCAGCTCAGTCAGGAACAGGAAAGGCGCTACATTGAGGCGCTCTCGTCGATAGTCGAAACCGGCCAGCGGATGCTGGAGGCGGGGGAGAGCGCGCTGGATGTAGTCACCGAAGCGGTACGCCTGCTGGAGGAGTGCCCGCTGTTTAACGCCGGAATTGGCGCGGTGTTTACCCGCGATGAAACCCACGAGCTGGATGCCTGCGTGATGGACGGCATTACCCTGAAAGCGGGCGCCGTGGCCGGGGTCAGCCATCTGCGCAACCCGGTGCTGGCCGCCCGTCTGGTGATGGAGCAGAGCCCGCACGTCCTGCTGGTGGGCGAGGGGGCAGAAAAATTTGCCTTCGAACACGGCATGGAGGCGGTGTCGCCCGATATTTTCTCCACCCCGGAACGCTATCAGCAGCTGCTGGCGGCGCGCAGCGCAGGAGAGACCCGGCTCGATCACGCCGCCCCGCTGGATGAATCGACGAAAACGGGCACCGTTGGCGCGGTGGCGCTGGACAAGGCCGGTAACCTGGCCGCCGCGACTTCTACCGGCGGGATGACCAACAAACTGCCCGGTCGGGTGGGCGATAGCCCGTTGCCCGGTGCGGGCTGCTACGCCAATAACGCCAGCGTGGCGGTCTCCTGTACCGGCACCGGCGAAGTGTTTATTCGCACCCTCGCGGCCTATGACATCGCCGCGCTGATGGACTACGGCGGCTTAAGCCTCGCCGAAGCCTGCGAGCGGGTGGTGATGGAAAAACTTCCGGCGCTGGAAGGCAGCGGCGGGCTGATTGCTGTCGATCGCGAGGGTAACGTGGCCTTACCCTTTAACAGCGAAGGCATGTACCGCGCCTGGGGCTATGCCGGCGATACGCCGAGCACCGGCATCTACCGTGAATAAGGGGGAAGGGATGCCGCATAGCGATGAACTCGACCGCCATCAGGTGCTGGCGGTGCATAACCTCAACGTCGCTTTTCCCGACGAGCGGGAGCCGATCCCGGCGGTCAAAAAGCTCTCTTTTTCGCTGCAACGCGGCGAAACGCTGGCGATTGTCGGGGAATCCGGGTCCGGTAAGTCGGTCACCGCCCTCTCGTTAATGCGATTGATTGAACAGTCCGGCGGGCTGGTGGCGTGCGACAGCCTGCTGCTGCGCCGCCGCAACGGTCAGGTGAGCGATCTCACCGACCTCAACCCGTCGCAGATGCGCAGCGTGCGCGGGGCCGATATCGCCATGATTTTTCAGGAGCCGATGACCTCCCTCAATCCGGTCTTCCCGGTGGGGGAGCAGATCGCCGAGTCGATCCGTCTCCACCAGGGGCTGAGCGGCGACAAGGCGCTGGCCGAAGCCAGACGCATGCTGGAGCAGGTGCGGATCCCGGAGGCGGACGCCATTCTGGGACGTTATCCGCATCAGCTCTCCGGCGGGATGCGCCAGCGGGTGATGATCGCCATGGCGCTCTCCTGCCGTCCGGCGGTGCTGATTGCCGATGAACCGACCACCGCGCTGGACGTCACCATTCAGGCGCAGATCCTGCAGCTAATCAAGGTATTGCAGGAGGAGATGGAGATGGGGGTGATCTTTATCACCCACGACATGGGCGTGGTGGCGGATATCGCCGACCGGGTGCTGGTGATGTACCAGGGCGAGGCGGTTGAAACCGGCACCGTAGAACAGATTTTCCATGCCCCTGAACACCCTTATACCCGGGCGCTGCTGGCCGCGGTGCCGCGGCTCGGGGCGATGAACGGTAGCGACCTGCCGCGCCGTTTTCCGCTGATCTCGCTGGCTAATCCTGGCCATCAGGAGGCCGAAACCGAGCAGGATACCGTAGTGCCCGGCGAGCCCATATTACAGGTGCGCGACCTGGTGACCCGTTTTCCGCTGCGCGGCGGCCTGTTGAACCGGGTTAAGCGCGAAGTGCACGCGGTAGAAAACGTCAGCTTTGATCTCTGGCCCGGCGAAACGCTGTCGCTGGTGGGCGAGTCCGGCAGCGGCAAGTCCACCACCGGACGGGCGCTGCTGCGGCTGGTGGAGACCCAGGAGGGCACCATCACCTTTAACGGTGAGCGCATCGACACTCTGCCTGCCGGAAAGCTGCAACCCCTGCGGCGGGATATTCAGTTTATTTTCCAGGACCCCTACGCCTCCCTCGATCCCCGCCAGACGGTGGGCTATTCGATTATGGAGCCGCTGCGGGTGCATAACCTGCTGGACGGTGATGCCGCCCAGCGGCGGGTGGCGTGGCTGCTGGAGCGCGTCGGCCTCAAGCCGGAGCACGCCTGGCGCTATCCCCATGAATTTTCCGGCGGTCAGCGGCAGCGGATCTGCATTGCCCGCGCGCTGGCCCTCAACCCGAAGGTGGTGATCGCCGACGAGTCGGTCTCGGCGCTGGATGTCTCCATCCGGGCGCAGATCATCAATCTGCTGCTCGACCTGCAGCGGGAGATGGGCATCGCGTTTCTGTTTATTTCCCACGATATGGCGGTGGTGGAGCGCATCAGCCACCGTGTAGCGGTGATGTATCTCGGGCAGATCGTTGAGATTGGCCCGCGGCGGGCAGTGTTTGAAAATCCGCAGCACCCTTACACCCGCAAGTTAATGGCGGCGGTGCCGGTGGCCGATCCGGCCCATCGCCAGGTCCGCCGGGTGCTGGTGCAGGATGAGCTGCCGGGCAACATTCGCAAGCGGGGAGAATCCACCGAGCGGGTGGTATTGCGCGAAATTGCCCCCGGCCACTTCGTCGCGCCGCCGCGTCAGGATAATGCTTTTAAACATCTATAACGAACAACAGCACAGCACAACAGGAGAACACAACAATGACAAAATTTGTTGCTCGCAAATGGCTGTTAGCCGCGAGCGTAACGGCAGCCCTGGCCGCCACGCCGGCATTCGCAGCAAAAGATGTGGTGGTGGCAGTGGCCTCCAACTTCACGACCCTCGATCCTTATGACGCCAACGACACCCTGTCCCAGGCGGTGGCGAAGTCGTTTTATCAGGGGCTGTTTGGCCTTGATAAAGAGATGAACCTGAAAAACGTGCTGGCAGATAGCTATACCGTCTCGGATGACGGGCTGGTCTACACCATCAAGCTGCGCAGCGGCGTCAAGTTCCAGGACGGTACCGACTTCAACGCCGACGCGGTGAAGGCCAACCTCGACCGCGCCAGCAACCCGGAAAACAGCCTCAAGCGTTATAACCTGTATAAAAATATCGCCAGCACCGAGGCGGTCGATCCCACCACGGTAAAAATCACCCTTAAAGAGCCGTTCTCAGCCTTTATCAACATTCTGGCCCACCCGGCCACGGCGATGATCTCCCCGGCAGCGCTGAAAAAATACGGCAAAGAGATCGGCTTCCATCCAGTTGGTACCGGCCCGTATGAGCTGGTGACCTGGAATCAGACCGATTTTGTGAAGGTGAAGAAGTTCGCCGGGTACTGGCAGCAGGGGCTGCCGAAGCTGGATACCATCACCTGGCGTCCGGTAGTGGACAACAACACCCGCGCGGCGATGCTCCAGACCGGCGAAGCGCAGTTTGCCTTCCCGATCCCGTATGAGCAGGCAGCGCTGCTGAGTAAAAACAACAAGCTGGAGCTGGTGGCCAGCCCGTCAATCATGCAGCGCTACATCAGCATGAACGTGACGCAAAAGCCGTTCGATAACCCGAAAGTGCGCGAGGCGATTAACTACGCCATCAACCGCGAGGCGCTGGTGAAGGTGGCCTTTGCCGGTTACGCCACTCCGGCCACGGGCGTGGTTCCGCCGTCCATTGCTTACTCCCAGCAGTATCATCCGTGGGAATACAATCCGACCAAGGCACGCGCGCTGCTGAAAGAGGCCGGCTTCCCGAACGGTTTCAGCACCACGCTGTGGTCATCGCACAATCACAGTACCGCTCAGAAGGTGCTGCAGTTCACCCAGCAGCAGCTGGCGCAGGTGGGCATTAAGGTGCAGGTAACGGCGATGGATGCCGGGCAGCGTGCTGCCGAAGTGGAAGGCAAGGGCCAAAAAGAGAGCGGGGTGAGGATGTTCTACACCGGCTGGTCGGCCTCGACCGGCGAAGCCGACTGGGCGCTGTCGCCGCTGTTTGCCTCTAATAACCAGCCGCCAACCCTGTTCAACACCGCGTTCTACAGCAATCCGCAGGTGGATAAAGATCTGGCCGATGCCCTGAAAACCACCCAGCCGGAAGAGAAAGCGAAACTGTACAAGGACGCGCAGGACACCATCTGGAAGGAGTCCCCGTGGGTGCCGCTGGTGGTTGAGAAGCTGGTCTCGGCGCACAACAAGGCGCTGACCGGGTTTTACATCATGCCGGACACCGGCTTTAGCTTTGACGACGCGGATCTGAAATAGAGCACTCATTCCCGCAGGCGCGCGCCTGTGGGATGAGAGGAATGTGCATGCTGAATTATGTGATTAAACGCCTGCTGGGCCTGATCCCAACGCTGCTGATCGTGGCGGTGCTGGTCTTTTTATTCGTCCATCTGCTGCCGGGGGATCCGGCGCGGCTGATCGCCGGCCCGGAAGCGGATGCCACGGTTATCGAACTGGTGCGCAAGCAGCTGGGGCTGGATCAGCCGCTCTACCGGCAGTTCTGGCACTACATCACCAACGTCGTGCAGGGCGATTTTGGTACCTCGATGGTGTCGCGCCGACCGGTCTCCGAGGAGATTGCCAGCCGCTTTATGCCCACCTTCTGGCTGACCCTGGCCAGCATGGCCTGGGCGGTGCTGTTTGGCCTGATGGCCGGGATTGTGGCAGCCGTCTGGCGTAACCGCTGGCCGGACCGGCTGGGGATGGCGCTGGCGGTAACCGGGATCTCCTTCCCGGCCTTTGCGCTGGGGATGCTGCTGATGCAGGTCTTCTCCGTCGAGCTGGGCTGGCTCCCCACCGTGGGGGCGGACAGCTGGCGGCACTACATCCTGCCGTCGCTGACCCTTGGCGCGGCGGTAGCGGCGGTGATGGCGCGCTTCACCCGCGCCTCGTTTGTCGACGTGCTGAACGAAGACTACATGCGCACCGCCCGGGCGAAGGGGGTCAGCGAGAAGTGGGTGATCCTCAAGCACGGCCTGCGCAATGCGATGATCCCGGTGGTGACCATGATGGGGCTGCAGTTCGGCTTCCTGCTCGGCGGCTCGATCGTGGTGGAAAAGGTCTTCAACTGGCCGGGACTCGGGCGCTTGCTGGTCGATTCCGTCGACATGCGCGACTACCCGGTGATCCAGGCGGAAGTGCTGCTCTTTTCGCTGGAGTTTATTCTTATCAACTTAGTGGTGGATGTGCTCTATGCCGCCATTAATCCGGCTATCAGGTACAAGTAAGATGCGACTGTTAAACTGGCGCCGGCAGGCCATGTTAAAGGCGATGCCGGGGCTCAAACCGGATCAGATCCGCACCCCGTGGCATGAATTCTGGCGGCGCTTTCGCAAGCAGCCGGTGGCGATGACCGCTGGACTGTTTGTCCTGCTGCTGATCCTGGTGGCGGTGCTGGCGCCGTGGATCGTCCCCTTCGATGCGGAGAACTACTTCGATTACGACCGTCTGAACGAAGGGCCGTCGATGATGCACTGGTTCGGCGTGGACTCGCTCGGGCGGGATATCTTCAGCCGGGTACTGATGGGGGCGCAGATCTCCCTCGCGGCGGGGGTTTTTGCAGTGCTGATTGGCGCGGCCATCGGCACGGTGCTGGGCCTGCTGGCAGGTTATTACGAGGGCTGGTGGGACCGCATTATCATGCGCATCTGCGACGTGCTCTTTGCCTTCCCGGGTATTCTGCTGGCCATTGCGGTGGTGGCGGTGATGGGTAACGGCATGGCGAACGTGATTATCGCCGTGGCGATCTTCTCGATTCCGGCCTTTGCCCGCCTGGTGCGCGGCAATACCCTGGTCCTGAAACAGCAGACCTTTATCGAGTCGGCGCGCAGCATTGGTGCCAGCGATACCACCATCCTGTTTAACCATATTCTGCCGGGCACTGTCTCCTCCATCGTGGTCTATTTCACCATGCGTATCGGGGTGTCGATTATCTCGGCGGCAAGTCTGTCTTTTCTCGGGTTAGGCGCCCAGCCGCCGACCCCGGAGTGGGGGGCGATGCTCAACGAGGCGCGAGCGGATATGGTGATTGCCCCACACGTGGCGCTGTTCCCGAGCATGGCAATTTTCCTCACCGTGCTGGCGTTTAATTTGCTGGGGGATGGGTTACGCGACGCGCTGGATCCGCGGATTAAGGGATGATCTACCAATTATGGTAGAAGTTATTGCGAAAGATATTGTTATTCAATGATTTAGAAAATGCCGTGTAAAAGGTTTGCTGGAGTTAACTATTTGTAAAAATTATAATGATTAACGATTCAATAACGTTAAATATTGTAAGGATTACAATGAAAAAGCTCCTTTTATGCGGCATGGTTTTACTTTCTACCTCTTGCGCCGATTTCCAGAAAAACATGAGTGACGGGATGAAAGCGGTGAATACGGCCCTGACCCCGAAATCTTCCACCGGCACGCAAACCACGGCGGCAGCAAAACAGTCTGGCACTATCACCAATGAACAGTGCAAAACCAGCGTGGGTAAATCCCGCGACTATTTCGAACAGATTGTTGGCTTCAAGCTGAACGAGACCAACTCCTCGGGCTACACCTCGTTCTCCGAGACCTACAACCTGCGCATTTCCGATCGTAAAGACCGTTTTGGCGGCAACTTCGCTATCTGCATTATCTCTATCGATCCGCAGACCAATAAGGTCACTACCTTCTCGATGCCGACCTGATTCAGGCATGTTGCCGGGTGGCGCTGCGCTTACCCGGCCTACAAAGGGCACATAACCCGTAGGCCCGCGCAAGCGCAGCGCCGCCGGGCATTTTCCACGTTACTTATCGACGCCAAAGCCCTGCTTAAGCAGCGCCGGGAGCACGTCCGGGAAGTAAATGTGCTGGTAATACCCGCTCACGCTTTCACTCCAGGTATCCCCGTCAGTACGATCAATGGCCTGCCAGTGTTCGGTCATCTGCTGATTGTAGCGGGTGATTTTCGCCTCCAGCCCGTCGGTGACGTAGGCTTCGTCATGGCGGAAGGTCTCCAGCGGCAGACGCGGTTTGTGATGCGACGGGACATCGACGTGACCAATCACCACGCCCGCCACCGGGAAGGTGTGTTCCGGCAGGTCGAGCAGCGCTATCAGCTCCTGTGGACGCAGACGGATCCCGCCAATCGGCACGATCCCTAGTCCTTCCGAGCGGGCCGCTGCCATCACTGAACCCAGGGCAATGCCCACGTCGGTCGCGCCGGCCACCAGGCTCTCAATGCTCTGATGCGCCACCTGCTCCTTGCCCGCCAGCTTCATGCCAACCTCGGTTTTGTACATATCCAGCACAAAGGTGATAAACACCGGGGCTTTGGCAATCCACGGCTGGCCGCCAGCGATCTGTGCGATCTGCGCCCGCTTTTCGGCATCGCGGGTGACGATGACCGACACCTGCTGAGAATGGACGGAGGTAGGGGCGCGGTACGCGGTGCTGATAATGCGCTCGAGCGTGGCGTCATCAATGGCGTGATCGGTAAAACTGCGCTCGCTTTTATGGTCGTTAAACAGGTCAATAATCGTGTTCATAGCATCTCCGGTGTGAATCGAAAAATTCTGGCAGCCCGGCACCGTTTTGTCTTTAACACTCTATGCGAAAAGCGCAGGAGGGATTGCCCGACCAGCGGCCGGGCAGAGGGATTAGCGCAGCGCAGCGACCAGCGCTTTGGCAACCGCTTCGGAGCTGGCCGGGTTCTGCCCGGTGATCAGCTGGCCGTCTTCAACAATGTACGAGCCCCAGTTCGGGCCTTTCTGATACTTTCCGCCCAGGGCGATCAACTCATCTTCCACCAGGAACGGGACGATGTCGGTCAGCTCGACGTCGGCCTCTTCGCCGTTGGTAAAGCCGGTCACCTGACGGCCCTTGACCAGCGGCTCGCCAGAGGCGGCTTTCACATGGCGCAGCACGCCCGGCGCGTGGCAGACGAAGCCCGTGGGTTTACCTGCGCGGGTAAAGGCTTCAATCAGGGCGATGGAAGTCTGTGACTCGGCCAGATCCCACAGCGGGCCGTGGCCGCCAGGGTAGAAGACGGTGTCGAAATCCTCCTGACGCACGCTGTCGAGCTTAAGGGTATTGGCGAGTTCGCGCTGGGCCGCCGGATCGGCTTTGAAGCGCTGGGTCAGTTCGGTCTGAAAATCGGGGGAATCACTTTTAGGATCCAGCGGCGGTTGACCGCCTGCCGGGGAGGCCAGCACGACCTCGGCTCCCGCATCTTTGAAGATGTAATACGGGGCGGCAAACTCTTCCAGCCAGAAGCCCGTTTTCTTACCGGTATTTCCCAGGTCACTGTGAGAGGTGAGAACCATTAAAACTTTCATTGTTATCTCCGGTGAAGTCGTGAGATATAAAAGTAGACTGTTTCCCGAGGGCGCGAGTACAAAACAAGGAGTAACAACGATGGTTAAGGTGCGTGAGGCGAACGCGGACGATTACGACGCATGGCTAACCCTGTGGAAGGGCTATCTGGATTTTTACGGCACTGAACTGGATGAGGCAGTGACCCTGGCGACCTGGCGGCGGGTCTTATCCCCGGATTCCGGTCTGTTTTGCCGACTGGCAGAAACCGAACAGGGCGTGGTGGGCTTTGCCATCTGCGTACTCCATGAGGGCACCTGGGTGACCCGGCCGCTGTGCTATCTGGAGGACCTGTTTGTCGATGACGCGGCGCGCGGCAAAGGGGCGGGCAGGGCGTTGATTGAAGCCATCATTGACGAGGCACGGCAAAAGGCGTGGTCGAAGGTCTACTGGGTGACCCGGACAGGCAATCCGGCCCGGGCGCTGTATGACCAGCTGGCGGTAGTGGATGATTACGTTCGCTACCGGATTACGATTTAATAATACCTGGCACGAACGATTCTCTCTTTCTTAACAGTGCCGGTGCGGCCTGATTGCCCGGCGGCGCTATGCTTGCCGGGCCTACAAGGTCAAATTCAGGTTTTGTAGGCCGGGTAAGGCGCAGCCGCCACCCGGCACTGCGTTTGCCCGGCCTGGGTACTGACTGTTCTCCCGTTAACCTTCCTCAGTCAATCAACGCATCAATCGCCACACGTCCGTCCGGCGTTTGCAGCCAGCGCGGCGCATTCAGCGTGTCGGCGTAGAAGTTCACCAGCTCATACAGCAGTCCTTCCATCACCTTTGCCATATCCCGCGGGAGTGCGTTGCTGATCAACAGCTGCGTGAGCGTCTGGCAATACAGGCCAAGCTGGTCACTTTCTGGTTCGAAGGCGGGAAGACGGGACGGCAGATCGGACAGGGTGAAACGCTCCACCAGGTGCGCCGGAATGGGCTCGTTAAGCGTTGGCTGCAACAGTGCGAGACAGGCAGAAAGGCGGGCGCAGAGCGCCAGTTTCTCCGCTGGGTCGTCGGTTTCCAGCAGCGTATGGGCAAAGCGTTCGCAGTGGTCCGCCAGCTCGGTGAAGTCGGTGTTGTGGGAGAACGGTGCGGTAAATAAAGAATGATCAAGGGTTGTGGTAGTAGCCATAGTGGCAGCCTCCTGTAACGGTATTTAAATCCGCCATCGGAGAGGTCAATCTCACGGGTGGCGGAACCAGACGAGGTTGACCTTACCGGCGTTACAGGAAACCGGCGCGTCTTGCGACGCCCCCGCCCGGCCCACCATTGAGGTGTATCCGTGCGCGCGACATATTACTACATCGCCTGTAACTAATACCAGGAGGTCAATCCCGGCGCCTGATTTTGCAGGCGCAACAGGAAGATACTGCGCAGAGATCGCGGCGACAAGCCGGTAAAATCATTCCTGGAAAGCGCCTCGCAAAAATTTTAACGCAACGAGGAAACCCCAGAGGAATAAAGCACTTACAGTGGCTACCTGGCACGTTCACTGGTTCCGGTGTATCAGAGAAGCAAAGAACGTGAGGTGAACGCAACCACCACCAGAGCCGCATGTTCCCCCTCACCCCAGCCCTCTCCCTCGAGGGAGAGGGAGCAGTACGTGCGGTGGGTACCCCTAACCCCAAAGGGGAGAGGGGATCGTCCGTGGGTTACTTCCCGCCTCAGGTAATGTGCGCTTCCCCACAAAAGCCGCACATTCCCCGCCGTCGCGCTCCCTTCGTCCGCAGCTTTGCGGGCATCATACCCCCACGACACACTCAGACGTGGGATACACCATGCGCAACGAAATCCTTACCTTCCTCGCCAACCAGACCGATTTTTTCGACCCGGAAAACCTGAGCGAGGTCTTTACCGCCCGCTACCTCGCACAGCGGTTCGACCTCAAGCGCAATACCGCCAGCCACTATCTGAACCAGCTGGTGGCTCAGGGGGAGCTGGTCAAAATCAATACCCGCCCGGTCTACTTCCTGCATAAAAAAGCCTTCAGCCAGCAGTTTTTTGGCTTATCGGCGAACGAATACGACAGCATCGCCCAGCTGCTGAACGACGGCGATAGCAACCAGGAATCGCCGGATCACTTTTCTCTTCTTATCGGCCATGACGGCAGCCTGAAAAAGGCCATTGCCCAGCTGAAAACGGCGCTCTTCTATCCCGATGGCGGCCTGCCGCTGCTGATCACCGGGGACAGCGGCACCGGCAAAAGCTATATGGCGAACCTGATGCACGCCTTCGCTATCTCCCAGGGGCTGCTGGCGGACGATGCCCCCTTTGTCAGCTTTAACTGCGCCCAGTACGCCAGCAACCCGGAGCTGCTGGCGGCGAACCTGTTCGGCTATGTGAAAGGGGCCTTTACCGGAGCGCAGACCGATAAGCAGGGTGCCTTCGAGGCCGCCGACGGCGGGATGCTGTTTCTCGATGAGGTGCATCGTCTGAACGCCGAGGGCCAGGAGAAACTCTTTACCTGGCTTGACCGGAAGGAGATCTACCGGGTGGGGGAGACCGCTCAGGGTCGCCCCATCCGCACGCGGCTGGTCTTCGCCACCACCGAGGAGCTGCACAGCACCTTTTTAACCACCTTCCTGCGCCGCATTCCGATCCTGGTGACGCTGCCCGACCTGCAGGCGCGCTCCCGTCAGGAAAAAGAGGCGCTGATCCTCCAGTTCTTCTGGCGCGAGGCGCAAAAGCTGGACGCGCGCCTGAATCTGACCCCCCGCCTGCGCCAGGTGCTGCATCATGCGCTCTATCGCGGCAACGTCGGCGAGCTGAAAAACGTGGTCAGGTATGCGGTCGCCGCCGCCTGGGCCAGACAAAGGGGGCAGGCGGCGATTGGCGTCACTATTCAGGATCTGCCGGAGAAGGTGCTGGCTGCGATCCCACTGATGAGCGACGCCCCCGTGGCGGAAGAGCCGCTGACCATCGAGCCGGAGACCAACCTCCTGTGGCTGCTTCGCGCTCACGATCGCACCCAGGGGATGATCCACGATACCCAGTGTCAGGTGCTGGCCCTGTATGAAGAGGTGCTCAGCGGTCGCTCGGGCTGGGAGGATGTGCATCGGCGGATGGGGGAGGAGATCGAAACCCTGTTCGACAGGCTGGTGTTTCACCACCGGGAGTCCACTGCCTCGCCGGTGTTACAGCTCACCACCCAGCAGGTGCGGGAGGAATTTTACCGGCTGGAGCAGCAGTTCAACGTCCAGTTTAACGGCAATGGCATCTACGCTCTGAGCCACTATCTGGTGCATCGCGCCCAAAGCGCGCTCTCTGCCCTGAGCCAGGAGCGGGTCCGGCTGCTGGATGACGTCCTGGCGCAAAAGTATCCTCTGCTGTACCGCTTTTGCCAGGCGATGATCGCCGCCCTGACGCAAAAGCTCGACATCGAGGCCCAGCGCATCGACGCCCTGCTGCTGGTGCTGTGGCTGCATAAAGCGGGGGCGGTGAGTCAGTCCCAGGTGACGCGGGCGGTGATCCTCGCCCACGGCTACGCCACCGCCAGCAGCATTGCCAACGTGGCGAACCGCCTGTTGAAACAGACGGTGTTTGAATCCTTCGACATGCCGCTGGACGTCACCCCGGAGGCGATTGCCCAGCAGGTGATGCACTACATTGAAAGCAACGCCCTGGCGTCGGGGCTGATGATCCTGGTGGATATGGGCTCGCTGAATGCCATCCACAGCCACTTCCAGCGCCGGGTTTCCACCCCGGTGGCCATTGTGAATAATGTCTCCACCAGCATGGCGCTGTATGTCGGGGAGCGGATCCTGCAGGGGCATCACATCGAGGAGATCGCCCACGACATCGCCGACGATCTGCCGGTGGAGCACCAGCTCTTCTGGCCCCAGGCCAGCAAACCCCGGGTCATTCTCACCACCTGCATCACCGGGATTGGCGCGGCGGCCAACCTTTGCAATCTGCTGAAGGCCAGCATCCCGGAGGCGCTGGGTATTGAAGTGATTGCCTGTGACTACGAGATGCTCAGCGACGCGCAGGAGCGGGCGGTGGCCTTTAACCGCTACGACATGCTGGCGATTGTCGGCACCTTCGACCCGCAGGTGCCCGCCGTGCCGTGGATCTCGCTGGATTCGCTGATTGCCGGGGAGGGGACACAGCCGCTGATGCGCATCTTTGGCGATATCGCCACGGCAGAGCAGGTGGCGGAGATCAACAACCTGCTGCTGAAGAACTTCTCCCTGCGGCGGGTGATTGAGTCGGTCACCATTCTCGATACCACCAAAGTGATCAACCAGGTGGAGCAGTTTGTCTTCCGCTATGAGCATCTGGCGGGATGTCAGGTGCCGAACGAACGCAAGGTGGCGCTCTATGTGCACATCAGCTGCCTGATTGAGCGGCTGATCCGCAACGCCTCACCCACCACCTATGCCGGGCGACAGTGTCCTGAAAGCGAGCTGGCCCTGCTGCGCCAGGCCTTTAGTGTCATTGAGAGCAGTTATAGTGTCAAAATCCCGGTTGTTGAGCTCTGTTACATCCACAATATTCTGACCCTCGAAACGGAATTTATTCAGGCAGATCAAGAGTTTTAATTCCTCCCTCTCTCCTGTTCCCCACGGGCCACTTTTTCCTGGCACGTGGGTTGCAATCTCTTTCTGGTAAGTGGAATGAGTATTCGAGGGCAGGATGAAACGACATTACATATTTGCCAGTCACGGCACCTTAGCGCGCGGGGTACTCGACTCGGTCGAGCTGATCCTCGGCAAGCAGCAGGACATCTACACCCTCTGCGCCTATGTCGACGAGCACCAGGACGTCACCCGGCAGGTGGCGGAGCTGCTTGCCGGGCTACCCGCCCAGGATGAGGTGATTGCGATCACCGATATCTTTGCCGGCAGCGTCAATAACGAATTTATCCGCTATCTGCATCAGCCGAATTTTCATCTGATCGCCGGGCTTAATTTGCCGCTGGTGATCGGCCTGCTTATTTCCGCCGATGAACAGGATACCGAAAAATTAATCCATGACGTGTTATTAAGCTGCCGGGAAAGTATTCAGTATTGCAACCACACCATTGCCAGTGCGGTACAGGCGGATAAAGACTTCTGATCAAGAGGAATAATAATGATTACGTTACTGCGTGTTGACCACCGCTTATTACACGGCCAGGTGGCCTTCTCCTGGACGCAATATGTCGGGGCGGACTGCATTTTAATTGCCAACGACAGCGTGCCCAACGATGAACTGCGAAAAACCACCATCAAGCTGGCCAAACCGCCGTCGGTCAAGCTGGTGATTAAAAATATCAATGACTCAATCGAGGCCATCAACAGCGGCGTCACCGATAAATACAACCTGTTTATCGTGGTGGAGTCGGTGGAGGATGCCTGGCGGTTAGCCTCGGCTGTTGACGGCATTAAGAGTATCAATCTCGGCGGTATTAAAGCGAAGGAGGGGGCGCGGAATATTTCGAAGGCGATTAATTTGCTGCCGGACGAAATAGAAAAGCTCACGCAGCTGGTGGGCAACGGCGTGGAGATCGAAATACGCCAGGTGCCTAACGATCGCAAACAGTTATTAGCGGAATCGCTGTAATTCCTGAGGACTCACTATGGTAGAGGCACTTTTACTCGGGCTGGTGGCGTTTATCGCCCAGTCGGAATATGCCCTGGGCACCTCGCTGCTTTCCCGGCCGATTGTCACCGGATTATTAACCGGGCTGGTGTTAGGCGATGTACAGACGGGCGTGATTATGGGGGCGACGCTGGAGCTGGCGTTTATCGGCTCGTTTTCGGTGGGGGCATCGATTCCGCCGGATGTGGTCACCGGCGGGGTGCTGGGGGTGGCGTTTGCCATCACCTCCGGGGCGGGAACGGAGACGGCGCTGCTGCTCGGCCTGCCGATTGCCACCCTGACCCTGGTGCTGAAGAACGTCTATCTCGGCATGTTTATCCCGATGCTCAGCCAGAAGGCCGACGGCTATGCCGAACAGGCGGATACCCGCGGCATTGAGCGAATGCACCTTATCGCCGGGTTTGGCCTGTCGCTGATGCTGGCCGCTGTCGTCACCGTATCCTTCCTGGTGGGCAGCAGCGCGGTGAAATCCTTGCTGGATGCCATCCCGGAGTTTATTAAGCACGGGCTCAGCGTGGCGACGGGGATTATTCCGGCGCTGGGCTTTGCGATGCTCGCCCGACTGTTGATCAACAAAAAAGTGGCGCCCTTTTTCTTCCTCGGCTTTGCCCTGATGGCGTACCTGAAAATACCCGTCACCGGTATCGCCATTCTCGGTGCCATTGTGGCGGTGGTGATGGTTAACACGACTGCACGTAACGCCCCTCGTCCAACGACCGATCAAGGAGTCAGTGATGACGACGAAGATTTCTGAAGAGACCCTGCCTCAGGTGCAGGATGAGAACGCCATCAACGCACGCGATCTGCGCCGGGTGTTCTGGCGGTCGTTCCAGATGGAGTTTTCCTGGAACTATGAGCGGCAGATGAACCTTGCGTTTGTCTATGCCCTGATCCCGGTGCTGAAAAAGCTCTATCCGCAAAAGTCACAGCTGGCGGCGGCGTTAAAGCGCCACCTGGTCTTCTTCAACACCACGCCGCATATCGTCACCCTGCTGCTGGGCATCACCACCGCGATGGAGGAGAAAAACAGCCAGCAGCAGGAGATGGACGGCACGGCGATCGACAACGTCAAGGCGTCGCTGATGGGGCCGCTGGCCGGGCTGGGGGACTCCTTCTTCTGGGGAACGCTGCGCCTGATCGCCACCGGGATCGGCACCAGCCTGGCCCTGCAGGGGAACATCCTGGGGCCGATCCTGTTCCTGCTGGTGTTTAACGTGCCGCACATTCTGGTGCGCTGGCTCTTTACCCGCTGGGGCTACGTGCTGGGCACCGGGGTGCTCCACCGGGTTCAGAAGAGCGGAATGATGGAGAGCCTCACCTACGGGGCGTCGATTATCGGGCTGATGGTGGTGGGGGCGATGGCCGCCTCGATGATCAACATCACTATCCCTGTCTCCTTCGGCGCGGGGGAGGCGAAAACCGAGGTTCAGGACATTATCAACAACATCATGCCAGGCCTGCTCCCGCTCATCAGCTTCGGGATTGTCTACTGGCTGCTGGGGCGCAAGGTTAAACCGCTCACCATCATCGGGGGCATGGCGCTGGTGGGGATCCTGGGTTCGTGGATTGGCCTGTTTTAAGCGGAGAAAACGATGCAACCGACAATGATGACCTATATCGAAGAACAGCCCGCGGCGCTGGCGGCGATCCTCAACGCGTACCCGCAGCATCTGGCGTCCGTGGAGGACTTTGCCCGCCAGCATCCGGTGCGCCGCCTGCTGGTGCTGGCGACCGGCTCGTCGCTGAATGCGGCGATGTGCGCACGCTACTTCTTTGAACACCGGTTTGGCCTGCTGGTGGAGATCAAAGAGCCATACAACTTTGTCCACTATGAGGCCATCGACCCGCATACCGACATGGTGCTGGTGGTTTCCCAGAGCGGGAAAAGTGCCTCGACCCTGACGGCGATGGAGAAAGTGCAGGCCGCCGGGCTGCCGGTGTTTGCCCTGACCTCGGATCCGGATAGCCCGATAGGCCGCCGCTGCGACCATGTGCTGGATATCCATACCGGGATCGAGAAGGTGGGCTTCGTCACCCGCGGATTTAGCGCCACGGTGCTGAATCTGCTGCTGGTCGCGCTGACTATCGCCCGGGCGCAGCAGCAGATCGATGACCGGGAAACGGACGACTATCTGGCGGCGCTGCACCAGCTGGCGGGAGCGATCCCCGGCACCCTCGCCCGCACGGAGGCCTTTTTCGAGCGGCACGTTCAGGAACTGCAGGCCGGGACGCGCTTTGTCGCCATCGGCGAGGGTGCCCTGACCGGGGTGGCGAAAGAGTTTGAGACCAAGTTCACCGAAACGGTGCGGGTGCCGTCCGGCGGGTTTGAGCTGGAGGCCTATATGCATGGCCCCTATCTGGAGGCCAACGCTGAGCATGTGATGTTCTTTATTGAGGACGCGCCAAACCCGCGCCTGCGGGCGCTCAGGGACTATATGGCCCCGGCGGTTAAGCGGGCGTTCCTGGTCACCCTGACGGGCGAGGAGGGGCCGGATACCCTGGCGCTGAACTGCCGCCTGCCGCATCTGCTCTCACCGCTGCTGTTGATTGTCCCTCTGCAAATTCTGGCCTGGCGTACCGCCTGCGCCAAAGGCATCGATCTCTCGGTGCGTATCTTTGACGATTTCGATCGGGTTTTAAAAAGTAAAATCTAAAGGAGAATGACCATGTTAGGTTTTAATCAGGACGAGTACCTGACCAGTGCTCGTGAGATTGTTGCTGCGCGCAAACAGGCGGAACAGGTTGCTGATGAGATTACTCAGCAGGGTTTCAGCACCTTATTTTTCGCCTCGGTAGGGGGCTCGTTAGCCCCGATGATGGCGATGAACGCCTTCGCCCGGGAAATAACTGAGATGCCGGTTTACCTTGAGCAGGCGGCGGAATTAATTCATGCCGGGCATAAACGCTTAAATAAAGATTCGGTGGTGATTACCCTTTCGAAATCGGGTGATACCAAAGAGTCGGTGGCGATTGCGGAATGGTGTAAGGCTCAGGGGATCCGCGTGGTGGCAATCACCAAAAACAGCGACTCGCCGCTGGCCAATGCCGCCACCTGGCATATTCCGATGCGCCACAAAAACGGCGTGGAATATGAGTACATGCTGCTGTACTGGGTATTCTTCCGCCTGGTGCAGGGTAACGGGGAATTTGAAAAATATGACCGCTTTGCCAGCCAGCTGGAGCTGCTACCTGAGAATCTCCTGAACGCCAAAAAGCAATTTGATCCGCAGGCCGACGCCATCGCGCAAAAATACCATAACGCCGACTATATGATGTGGATTGGCGGGGCGGAGATGTGGGGTGAAGTCTATCTCTTCTCGATGTGTATTCTGGAGGAGATGCAGTGGAAGCGCACCAAATCGGTCTCGTCGGCGGAGTTCTTCCACGGCACGCTGGAGCTGCTGGAGAAAGAGGTCCCGCTGTTCCTGGTGAAGGGCGAGGGGAAATGCCGGGCGCTGGACGATCGCGTGGAGCGTTTTGCGGCGAAAATTACCGATAACCTGGTGGTGTTTGATCCGCGTGAGTATGCGCTGGCGGGAATTGATGATGAGTTCCGCTGGCTGCTGGCGCCGTGCGTGATCTCAACCTTGCTGGTGGACCGTCTGGCTGCTCATTTTGAGCATTACACCGGCCACAGTCTGGATATTCGCCGTTATTACCGGCAGTTTGAGTATTAATATTAACGCCCGGCGGCGCAAGCTTGCCGGGCCTACGTGTAGGCCTGATAAGCGCAGCGCCATCAGGCGTTAGTCATTTTGATGAGAACTATAGGTCAATTAGTGTACATGACCTTATAGGATGTGAGAGAATGCCAGTAAGGGAAATATAATAATATCAGAGGATTAGATGAGAGAATTTAGACTTATTCAAATCTGGGATGCATGTAGAGAACTTGCGCCAGAGGATTTTCAATACATATTAAGGCCGCAAATAGCCTTTGAAAAAGCGAGAGTCTATTATGATCTTGATTATGAAAACTATGGCAGCGACTTTTCTCTTCATCAAATTCCAAAGAGGAAGAGCGGTTTTATCAATCAGTTCTCACCGATGTATGATCGTAAACGCAATGGTATGTATGATGGTGCATACGATCACACAGAAGATAATATAGATAGAGGCTGGTTTATTGGAATAGACGAAACTGAGAAATGGAACCATTTTAACAATCCTTTCTATTTTGATGAGAACGGCAATCTTATCTATGATTGTTTTATGTGTCACTGGAATGAATGGTTTGAAATAGAAGTACGAAAGGCTTATGAAAAATGTCTCAATAATCATCAGGGCAGAAAACCAGTCCCAACACAAAAATTACATTACTCTGATGCACTTATACAGCAAGCTCAGTCTGCCAGGATAATTAATAGTAAAGCCGCCGGACGTTTGTTAGCCGCAGGTGGTGTTTATAATGGAAATATTGAAGGGTTCAGGAAAACGGCAGAGCAGTTAGGTGCTGATGCTATAGATGGTTATAATCAAGTATTTAATGAGAAAACGGCAGGTATGGCTATTGCTGCTGCTTCAATACTATTGGCTAAACGACCTGGTACAGAAGCATATGGAGAAATCAATAGCTATTTGGGCAAGTTAAGAGGTGAATCAAAAGTAATAAGTGGTATAACTATAAAAGATATTAATTATATTAAGTGAGGAACAGCTGAAACCGCCATACTAAGAAAAGAATTTGATGGTACCGCCAGAAAAAAATTTCTTAGTCATATTGCGGATTCCCCAGAAGCTGCAAAGACCTTTAATGCTTCACAAATATTAAGAATGAATAGTGGTAAATCTCCAGATGGTTGGGATGTTCACCATAAGCTACCTTTAGATGATGGTGGTTCAAATGCGTTTGAAAATCTTGTGCTAATAGAGAAAGAACCTTACCATAAGATTTTTACAAACATGCAAAGGGCAGCGACTAAAGGAATGTTACCAGGAGAAACTAAAATTACACCATGGGCTATTCCTTCCGGCACAATTTATCCCCTTAAATAATTTGACAGGAACTAATGGAAATGAAAATAGAAGATACTCTGTCAGACTTAAAAAATGCAATGGAAAAATGGGATTATCCAATACAGCATCCTGTCAAAAATTCGTTCGTAGAAAGTATAACAAACAGAAAAAATGATTCAAATAACTCTCCTTTTCTTGAAAATTTGGCGGATGAATTATGTATTCTCTTTGTCAATCAACCTGATTATGTAACCTTTTTGAGAAAAATGGATGGACTTGAATATGATGGGGTTACTTTATTCAGTTTGTCTGTGCCAGAGCCTGTTATAAAAAATTTTTTTGTAATGAATGAGTACTACAGAAATAATGATGATTATATCGACCCAGACCTTGCGGAAAGATTAGTTATTGGTGAAAATAATATTTCATTGTTTACTTATGATACTAAAACAAATTTATTTGAAATCCGTGACAGTGCATCAAGTGAATCTGTTTATGGCTCATTTGATAATTTTGCCAATTTCTTAACTGAGATTTTGAGTGCCGTTAAGTAAAGTAAAAGTGGCACTGGATATCACGCCCGGCGGCGCCAGCTTGCCGGGCCTACGTGTAGGCCTGATAAGCGCAGCGCCATCAGGCGTTAACGAAAATTAAACCCGGCTACCCCACAGGTCATATTCGTCAGCGTTTTCAACTTTAACGCGCACGATATCACCCGGTTTCACCTTGGTTTCGCCATTCAGGTAGACCGCGCCGTCGATTTCCGGGGCATCGGCCATGCTGCGGCCAATCGCGCCTTCTTCGTCTACTTCGTCGATGATCACCAGAATTTCGCGGCCCACTTTCTCCTGCAGACGTTCGGCAGAGATCTGCTGTTGCAGCTGCATAAAGCGGTTCCAGCGCTCTTCTTTCACCTCTTCCGGTACCTGATCGGCCAGTTCGTTGGCGGTCGCGCCTTCTACCGGGCTGTACTTGAAGCAGCCTACGCGATCCAGACGCGCTTCAACCAGGAAGTCGAGCAGCATCTGGAAATCTTCTTCGGTTTCACCCGGGAAGCCGACGATAAAGGTGGAGCGCAGGGTCAGATCCGGGCAGATTTCACGCCACTGCTTAATGCGCGCCAGCTGGCGGTCAACGGAGCCAGGACGCTTCATCAGCTTCAGAATACGCGGGCTGGCGTGCTGCAGGGGGATATCCAGATACGGCAGGATCTTGCCTTCCGCCATCAGCGGGATCACGTCGTCCACGTGCGGGTACGGATAGACGTAGTGCAGACGGGTCCAGATGCCCAGTTTAGCGAGCTGTTCGCACAGGCCGACCATGCTGGTTTTCACCGGCTCGCCGTTGTGGAAGCCGGAGCGGTGCTTGACGTCCACACCGTAAGCGGAGGTGTCCTGGGAGATCACCAGCAGCTCTTTCACACCCGCATCCGCCAGACGTTTGGCTTCGGCCAGCACTTCACCAATTGGACGGCTCACCAGATCGCCACGCATGGACGGGATAATGCAGAAGGTGCAGCGATGGTTGCAGCCTTCGGAAATTTTTAAGTACGCATAGTGACGCGGGGTCAGCTTCACGCCCTGTTCCGGCACCAGGCTCAGGAACGGGTTATGCTTTGGTTTTGGCACATAGTGATGCACATGTTCCAGCACCTGCTCGTAGCTGTGAGGACCGGTGATTTCCAGCACCTTAGGATGGACTTCGCGGATTTGATCGACTTTGGCGCCCAGACAACCGGTGACAATCACCTTGCCGTTTTCAGTGAGTGCTTCACCGATGGCTTCCAGAGACTCCTGCACGGCGCTATCAATAAAGCCGCAGGTGTTAACGATCACCATGTCGGCATTGTCGTAGCTCGGCACGACGTCATAGCCTTCAGTGCGAAGTTCGGTCAGGATACGTTCGGAATCCACCAGGTTTTTTGGACAGCCCAGCGAGACGAAGCCGATTTTCGGCTGGTGCGTAACATTGCTCATAGATTAAAAAGTAGTCAGTTAGGGAGTTATCAGGGCAGGGATTGTACAGCGTTCTTGCGGGGATTTATACAGATCCCTGCGCGACGACGATAACGGCTAAGATTTACTTATCCCGGCTTTAAGGGACCCTTATTGGATACGCTAAACAGATAACCTATCTTTCACCTCGTCGATAACTAAATGAGGTACGTTATGAGAGATATCTATCTGCAATCAAAATTAGAAATGGCCAAAACCCTTCACATCTATGGCGTCGAGCTGGCGCACATATCTGTTGCCACCGGGCTTTCACAGTCCAGATTAATCACTGACCTGAATATTGCCGATGATGTTGAGTTCGGTAAGCACAAAGCGAAAAAATAGTGATCGTCCCGGACATGATGCCGGTTTACTGGCGTAAAAAATCAGCCAACAGTGAAAAGAGCATTTTATTGGTCTCTTTCCGGCAGGACGAATAGATACTGAATTGTGGCAACGTAAATGGCGTCTCCAGTTTTTTTAGCTGATACATCCCGGAATAAGTCGCAAAGACTTTTTCCGGGATAATGCCCAGGCAGTCGGTGGTGGAGACAATCAGTAAGATGGAGGCGAAAGAGGTGGTCAGCAGACAGCGCTCGCTGGAGCGGAATTTTTTATCCACGATGCTGCGATGATAAATGATCTTTTCGTTTTTAGTGTTGTACCCCACCAGATTGGCATCCCTGAACATCTCCTCCGTGACCGTATTTTCATAAAGAGGATTATCCTTTGCAGCGATCAGTACCAGCGTCATATCACTCATCTTCTGGCAAGAAATATTACTGCTCTCAACAGAAAAGGTGGAGAACACCACATCCGCCTGGCGCATGTTCAACAGTTCGGTGATTTTCGCTTCGTTAAGCTCGGCGGTGCGGTGCAGCAGGCTGACATCCGCGTTCATCCCGACAATCTTCTGCGTCAGTTCCGGCACCACTAACGGCGAGACAAAGGACTCGGTGTAGAGGGTGAGTCTTCGCTTTTTAATCCGGGAAGAGAGGGGCAGCAGAGTGGCGAGCTTATCGATAATCGGCAGGATGTTGTCATACAGTTCGTCCGCATACACGGTGGGTAACAGCGTGTTGCCGCTGCGGACAAACAGGTTATCCCCCATCTGCTCGCGCAGCTTGCGCAGCGACTGGCTGACGGCAGAGGCGGAAATGTCCAGCATATCGGCCACTTTCGAGATACTGCCTACGCTGTAAATTAAGCAAAAAATGGTCAGCAGATTCAGGTCGATCCGGTTTAACGAAATGATCTTATCTGACACCGGCAACGTTGGCATACGCCCTCTGTCTCCACGCCTTAACCCTCTCAAAAATAGCAGGACTCCCGCCACGCGCGGTGAGGGAGAAGCATGATTTTATGCTCAGCAAAATCAACAGCCTCCGGGTGGCTCTTTTTGCCCGCAGTTTTAACATTGTAAATTTTGCTATTCCGTTGCGAATTATTGACCTGACGCATTAAATTGCACAAAAAATAGACATAATCTGAGAGTGCACTAAAGCTGACAAGGGGGGAAAAAGCATGTCCGTTGACAGACTGAAACGCGATCTTCTTAACAAGATGATTAATGCCCGAATCGATCTCGCCGCCTATCTGCAGTTAAGGAAAGCGAAAGGGTATATGTCAGTCAGCGAAAGCGACCATCTGCGTGACAACTTCTTTGAACTCTGTACTTACATGCGTGAAAAAGCGCCTGAGCTGAGAGCGCATTGCAATGCCGATGAACAGGCGATGCTCTATCGCGCCGCCGGTTCGCTCACCACCGCAGGCGTCTGTATGATGACCGGCAACCACGATTGCCCGACGTTCATCGCCGTCAACGCAGAGAAGCTGGAAAACTGTCTGAACGATCTCACTCTCTGCATCCAGTATCTGAAATCACATTCACCGCTGATTCAGAGCTGATCCCGGGGGAGGCAACTCCCCCATCTGCTTAAGCTTTTGTAAAAGTATCAACGCCCCTGCGCTGAGTGGCTAGTCTTATGCCATACGTCGAAAAGGAGTGCGTTATGCGTCGATCCTCGCTTATTTCCCTGCCATTGTTGCTGATATCCGCCTCGCTGTTTGCTGCGCCCGCCGAAGTGAAGGTGTCGGTACTGCAAAATAAACTCGATCACCCCTGGGCGCTGGCGTTCCTGCCCCAGGATCAGGGCATGCTAATCACGCTGAAAGGCGGACAGCTTAAACGCTGGCAGGCGGGCAAAGGGCTCTCCGATCCCATTGTCGGAGTGCCGAAGGTCTGGGACAGCGGTCAGGGGGGATTACTCGACGTGGCACTGGCACCCGACTTTGCCACCTCCCGCCGGGTCTGGCTGAGCTATGCCGAAGCGGGCGATGACGGGAAAGCGGGCACCGCGGTGGGGTATGGTCGTCTGAGCGAGGATAACACCCGGCTGGAGGACTTTAAGGTGGCCTTCCGCCAGCAGCCGAAACTCTCCACCGGCAATCACTTTGGTGGCCGGCTGGTGTTCGACGGCAAAGGCTATCTGTTTATTGGGTTAGGCGAGAATAACCAGCGCCCAACCGCCCAGGATCTGGATAAGTTACAGGGCAAAGTGGTGCGTCTCACCGATCAGGGCGCGGTACCGGACGATAACCCCTTTGTGAACAACAAACAGGCACGGCCGGAGATCTGGTCTTACGGGATCCGCAACCCGCAGGGGATGGCGATGAACCCGTGGAGCAACACCCTGTGGCTCAATGAGCACGGGCCACGCGGTGGCGACGAGATCAATATCCCGGAAAGAGGCAAAAACTACGGCTGGCCGCTGGCAACCCACGGCATCAACTACAGCGGATTGCCGATCCCGGAAGCGAAAGGTGAAACCGCCGTGGGCACCGAGCCGCCGCTGTTTGTCTGGAAGCAGTCCCCGGCGTTGAGCGGGATGGCTTTCTATAACAGCGACGTCTTCCCGCAGTGGAAGAATAAACTTTTTATCGGCGCGCTGAAGGATAAGGACGTGATTGTGATGAACGTCAGCGGCGACAGCGTTACGGAGGAGGGAAGGATCCTCGGCGACCGCAATCAGCGGGTTCGCGATGTGCGGGTCGGGCCGGATGGCTATTTATACGTGCTGACCGATGAAACAGACGGGCAACTGTTGAAAGTCAGCCCGTCCAGGGAGTAGATCAGGTCACCGGGATCATCACCACGTTGCGATAGGCCGGGCGCTCGCTCAGGTTTGCCAGCCAGCGCTCAAGATGCGGACGGGGTGCCCACGTCAGACCAACGTTGGTCAGGTTCCAGACAAAGGGGGCGACGGCGATATCACCCACGCCAAAGTCGTCGCCCGAGAACCACGGCGTTGTCGCCAGCGCCTCGTCCATCATGGCAAACAGCGATTCGCAGGTGGCTTTGGCAGCGTCAATGGCAGCGTAGTCACGCTCGGCTTCCGGGGTTCTCACCAGCCCCATCAATATTACCCGGTGGGCAGGGGAGAGCGTCTGGTTGGCCCAGTCCATCCACTTTTCACCGACGGCCCGCTTCGCAGGTTCATCGAGCCACAGACGGTTCTGGCCGTACTGCGCCGCGAGGTAGCGCACAATGGCGTTGGATTCCCACAGCGTCAGGTCGGTTTCGTCATCGCGCAGCAGCGGCACCAGACCGTTAGGGTTCATTGCCAGATAGTCGGCCTCTTTATTCACCCCGTGTTCCAGTCCCGCCATGATCTGCTTAAAGGGTAAATCCAGCTCTTCCAGCGTCCAGAGTACCTTTTTAACGTTGGTTGAATTGTTCCTGCCCCACAAAGTAATCATAATAACCCCTTATAATTAAAGCCGTTGTCAGGATGCGATCCCTGGTGATGGCTTCACATGGTGAGATAAACCCAACCAATACGCAACAGACGCGAAAAAAATCGATGCGGTCAAAGCGTATCGGGTTGTTATTGCATAAACTTTAAAAACTTTACCAGGTTTTGGTTTTTTTTAAGGCGTTAGTACGTTATTACTCATCGCTTCTTGCGACACGGTGGTGTGACGTGATTTTTGGAATGGAAACTCGGGTGGCATTATGATGCGAAACACTTTTTCTTTACGCGGTCTGGTAGCGGGTTCTGCGCTGCTGGTCCTTTTTGCACCTTCGCTGTACGCAGCGGAACAGGCGGCGCCTGAGGCTCCACCGGTTGATGCGCGCGCCTGGATATTGATGGACTATGCCAGCGGCAAAGTCCTGGCAGAAGGCAATGCAGATGAAAAACTCGATCCTGCCAGCCTGACCAAAATCATGACCAGCTACGTGGTAGGGCAGTCCCTGAAAGCCGGTAAGATCAAGCTCACCGACATGGTGACCATCGGCAAAGATGCCTGGGCGACGGGCAACCCGGCGCTGCGCGGCTCCTCGGTGATGTTCCTCAAGCCGGGGGATCAGGTGGCGGTTTCCGATCTGAACAAAGGGGTAATCATTCAGTCGGGGAATGATGCCTGTATCGCGCTGGCCGATTACGTGGCGGGCAGCCAGGACTCTTTCATTGGTTTGATGAATGGCTACGCGCAGAAATTAGGCCTCACCAACACCACCTTTAAAACCGTTCACGGCCTGGACGCGCCGGGCCAGTTCAGTACCGCCCGCGATATGGCGCTGCTGGGCAGGGCACTGATTCATGATGTGCCGGAAGAGTACGCGATCCATAAAGAGAAAGAGTTCACTTTCAACAAGATCCGCCAGCAGAACCGCAACCGTCTGCTGTGGAGCAGCAACGTCAATGTGGACGGGATGAAAACCGGCACCACCGCAGGGGCAGGCTACAACCTGGTGGCCTCGGCAACCCAGGGCGATATGCGTCTGATCTCGGTGGTGCTGGGCACCAAAACCGACCGCATCCGCTTTAACGAGTCAGAAAAACTGCTGACCTGGGGCTTCCGCTTCTTCGAAACCGTCACCCCTATCAAGCCGGATGCCACCTTTGTCAGCCAGCGGGTCTGGTTTGGCGATAAGAGCGAGGTCAAGCTCGGCGCCGGTGAAAGCGGCTCGGTCACCATTCCGCGCGGCCAGCTGAAAAACCTGAAAGCCAGCTACACACTGACCGACAAGCAGCTCACTGCACCGCTGAAAAAAGGCCAGGTGGTCGGTACTATCGACTTCCAGCTGAACGGCAAATCCATTGAGCAGCGGCCGCTGGTTGTGATGGAAGCGGTGGAAGAGGGCGGGTTCTTTGGCCGGATGTGGGATTACGTGCTGATGAAATTCCACGAGTGGTTTGGCGGCTGGTTCAACTAAAGCTTCCGTGCAGTGCCGGGTGGCGGCTTCGCCTTACCCGGCCTACGGAGTTCTCAGGCCCGTGCAAGCGCAGCGCCGCCGGGCAATAAACCGCACTCAGTACATCAATTTAATCTGCTGCGCCTTAGCCCAGGTAGTCAGCTCCTCATCAGGGCGACAGTCGCTGACGATCGCGTCAAAGCGCGTCAGCTCCCCCATCCGCGCCGGACGCACCTTGCCCATCTTGCTGTGATCCACCACCAGCACATGGTACTGCGCCATACTCATCGCCCACTGTTTAACCGGCAGCTCATCGAGATTAAAACAGGTCGCCCCCTGGCGAACATGCACCCCTGCCGCAGAGTAAAAGGCGATATCCGGGCACAGGTTACTGAGGGTGTCATGCAGGTTAAGCGGTTTGAAGATAGCGTTGCTGGCGTGGAACTCACCGCCGCAGAGGATCACCCGGCACTCGGGTTTTTCCTGCAGGGCGAGGAAGGTGTTCAGGGAGTAACAGACCCCGGTAAACGGCAGGTCGTTATCGATGGCTTCGATGATCCACGGCGTGGTCGTCCCGCAATCAAAAAACAGCGTCTGATGAGGCTGCACCAGCGAGGCGGCCAGCCGCGCGGCTTTGCGCTTCTCTTCCACCAGCCGGGTTTTTTGATCGCTCAGCAGATAGTGGCTGGCGCTGCGGGGTTCGAGGACAATGTAGCCGCCAAGCAGCACAACCGGCCCGCTTTCACTGTTGAGGTCGCGACGGATGGTCATCTCAGAGACGCCCAGCAGCGCGGCGGCCTCTTTCAGATGCAGTTTATCGCTGCGCTTAAGCGCATTAATCAGTTGAGCCAGCCGTTCGTCACGTCGTGTTTCCATAGGTCCTCAGCGCCATAAAATGAGCCCCCGTTACGCCGGGGGCTCAAGTTTACCTCGCGGGACCTGAATTAGTCACGTATCCAGCCCTTGCGGATCGGCAGGGCAAAGCAGAAGCGGTACAGCTGTGAGAGGCGAAGATAGAGAGCCTGCCCGAACAGGTTCCACAGGATCTGCGCGCTCAGGCAGCCCAGCAGGCCGACCATCAGTCCGCCCAGCATATCCATCGGCCAGTGGACCCCCAGATAAACGCGGGACCAGGCGATGGCGCAGGCCACCATCATCAACACAATGCCGGACCAGACCCGATGCCAGAACAGGAACGCCAGTGCAAAGGTGAAAATGGCGGTGCCGTGATCGCTCGGGAAGGAGTCATCCGCGGCGTGGTGCAGGAAGTTATAGCCGACACGATCGACAAACGGGCGGTCGTGCGGGAACAGATGGCCCAGCAGCCACGACGCCGCCAGGCTTATCACCAGCGCCATGGCGATCTTAATCACCAGCTGACGCTGGGCACCCACCTGCTTGCGCGGCCCCCACAGCCAGAGGATCGCGATCAGCGCGGGCATAATGGTTATCAGGTCTTTCGCCACAAAGATGGCCAGATTAATGCTCCACTCCGGCGAAGCAGGCGTGGCATTGATCAGATAAAACAGTCCGTAGTTCAGATTCTCTAACATATCCTCGTTACTCTTTTGCAAACCAGATGGAGATCAGGCCGTAGGCCACCACCTGTGAAAACCACACCCACCAACCTGCCCACAGGTTGTGCGAGAAGAAATGTGCGCCGCGCATCACCTGGCCATAGCCCATGACCAGGCCGAGCACGACTCCGGCAGCCACCAGCCCCCAGGCCAGACGCGGACGCTCACGCCTGAAGGCGAAGAACAACCCCATCACCATAAAACCGCTTGAAGCGTGACCGCCGGGAAAACAGCGCCCGGGGCCACTGCCAAGGGGAGCTGAATCAAACAGGGGATACGACAGCGCCTTGCCGCCGTACTCCACCAGGTCCCAGGGACAGCTGTGATGACTGACGGCTTTCAGTACCCCCACCACCGCCGTACCCAACCCCATCAGCAGCGCCGCCGTCACCAGCTGGGCATTGCGCCGGAACGCGCCGTAAAGCAGGGTAACCGCCGCCACGGCAATGGTCAGGTATTTCGCCAGCCGATGATTGAGCAGATCCAGCAGCGCGTTTTGCTGCAGCGGAAAGTGCTGGCTGGCCGCGTCAAACCAGTAACCGGTCAGCATCCTGTCGAGGGTTTCATCCCGCGAAAGCCAGGTAAAAAGCCCGGCCAGAACCAGCAGCGTAATCAGCTGATAACCATAAAAACGTGCCGGTAAAGGGTAAAGCGGTTTTGTCTTAGAAGTCTTTAACTTAGACAATTCTGAAGCCGGGGAAAATTGTGTCATAATTAGGGCCAATGACTTAAAACGCCTAAGCATACGGGCGCTAACTTAAGGCAACCTTAAACGACGGCGATTTGTGCGTTATTTCTGACCAGCTGCGTTAATCTGCTATCGCTGGCGCAGCCATTTCATTACACTCTGCGCGATTTTTTATCGGATATTGAGACTCCATGCTAAACCGTTCTTCTTCCAGCACTCGCCTGGGGCGTCAGGCGCTGCTGTTCCCGCTGTGTCTGGTGCTTTACGAATTCTCCACCTATATCGGCAACGATATGATCCAGCCCGGCATGCTGGCCGTGGTGGCGCAGTACAACGCCGGGATCGAGTGGGTTCCCACCTCCATGACCGCCTATCTGGCGGGGGGGATGTTTTTGCAGTGGCTGCTCGGGCCGCTATCGGATCGTATTGGTCGTCGCCCGGTGATGCTCACCGGGGTGGTGTGGTTTATCGTCACCTGCCTGGCGACCCTGCTGGCGCAGAACATCGAGCAGTTCATGGTCCTGCGCTTCCTGCAGGGCGTGAGTCTGTGCTTTATCGGTGCCGTCGGTTACGCCGCTATCCAGGAGTCGTTTGAGGAGGCGGTGTGCATCAAAATCACCGCCCTGATGGCGAACGTAGCGCTGATTGCGCCGCTGCTCGGTCCGCTGGTGGGGGCCGCCTGGGTGCACGTTGCGCCGTGGGAGGGGATGTTCGTGCTGTTTGCGTTGCTGGCGGCGATCTCGTTTTACGGCCTGTACCGCGCGATGCCCGAAACCGCCACCCGCATCGGAGAGAAGCTCTCCATGCAGGAGCTGGGGCGTGACTATAAAGCGGTGCTGAAAAATGTCCGCTTTGTGGCGGGGGCGCTGGCGATTGGCTTTGTCTGCCTGCCGCTGCTGGCGTGGATTGCCCAGTCGCCGGTGATCATCATCAGCGGCGAAAAGCTCAGCAGCTACGAGTATGGCCTGCTGCAGGTGCCGATTTTTGGCGCGCTGATTGTGGGTAACCTGGTGCTGGCCCGGCTGACGTCACGCCGCACCGTGCGCTCGCTAATCATCATGGGCGGCTGGCCGATTGTGATTGGGCTGGTGGTGGCTGCGGTGGCGACGGTGGTTTCATCCCACGCCTATCTGTGGATGACCGCCGGGCTGAGTATCTATGCGTTTGGTATTGGGCTGGCAAATGCCGGGCTGGTGCGTCTGACGCTGTTTGCCAGCGAGATGAGCAAAGGCACGGTGTCGGCAGCGATGGGGATGTTACAGATGCTGATCTTCACCGTCGGGATTGAGGTCAGCAAACACGCCTTCAGCAGCGGTGGCAACGGGCTGTTCAGCCTGTTCAACCTGGCGAACGGCATCCTGTGGCTGGGGCTGATGTTTGTGTTCCTGAAAGACAAGCGGGTGGGCAGTTCGTTACAGCCGGATTAAGCCGGCATAGTGCCCGCATTTTTGCCGGGTGGCGCTGCGCTTACACGGCCTACAAAAGATCGTAGGCCCGTGCAAGCAACGCGCCGCCGGGCAATGCGCCTTAATTGAACGGGGCCTCCCGGTTCAACACGCGATCAATCACCGCCAGCACCCCTTCTTCGTTATTGTGTGGCGCTTCATAGCGGGCAACCGCTTTGATGTGATCCCGGGCATTGGCCATCGCAAAGCTGAACCCGGCCTGGGTCAGCATCTCCACGTCGTTGCCGCTGTCGCCAAAGGCGACCACTTCGCTGTTGTCGATGCCCCACACCTCCTGCAGCAGGCGCAGGCCATTGGCTTTGTGGATCCCCGGCAGGATCAGGTCGATACTGCCGTGCCCGGTGGTGACCGGCACCATAATGTCGCTCAGCTGCTGGTGGATCATCGCCTGGATACGTGGGATTTCATCGTCCGGCACGTTCAGGCCAAACTTAAAGAAGATGTCGTTGAAGTTATCGAAATTGTCCACCTTTTCCAGCCGGTGATAATATTTGGCGGCAAGGTCATGGAAGGTTTCACCATAGTGTTTCAGGGTGTAGGCGCTGCCTTTGCCGCAGGCGATCACTTCCACTTCCGGAATCGAGCAGAGAAACTCCGCCACGGTGGCGAACTGGGCCTGTGTCAGCTCGCCGTTGTAGACATCTTCCCCGGCATTCACCACCCAGCCGCCGTTCTCCGCCACAAAGGCGATCTCATCGGCGATCTCCGGGAAAAAGGAGATCAGCTGGTAGTACTGGTTGCCGCTGGCAACCACAAACCGTATGCCCTGTTCCTTCATCTGCGCGTACTGGCGCAGAAAACGCGCGCGATTGTACTGCTTCGCATCGTCGAGGAAGGTGCCATCCATATCAACCGCAATCAGTTTAACGCTCATATCCATTCTCCATGGCAGATTTAGCCTGCGAATCCGGTTTGGCGACCGCCCGGGCGACCAGGGCGGCAATCATCACTAATCCTAATACCACCAGCATCGCGCTGCGTAAGCCGTAATGCTCCCCGAGGAAGCCCAGCAGCGGCGGGCCCACCAGGAAGGCGAGATAGCCGGTGGTGGCAACCACGCTGACGCGGGTCGGCGCGTCCGGGCCGGTGTCGCTGGCCGCCGAGATGGTCAGCGGGAAGCCGAGCGAGGCACCCAGCCCCCACAGCACCACCGACACGCCGGCCACCCAGTCGACATCGACAAAAATAATCAGGGCAATGCCCAGACCACCCAGCAGGGCGCTGGCGCGGACTACCGTCACGCGGCTGTAGCGGTCAATAAACCAGCCTCCGGTAAAGCGCCCGACGGTCATGCCCAGCGTAAACCCGGCGTAAATCAGCGAGCCGGAGGTCGGACTGAAGCCGTGACCGTCCACCATCAGCAGCGGCAGCCAGTCATTAGCGGACCCTTCCGCAAAGGCCATCGCCAGCACCACCACGCCAATCAGCATCAGCTGCATATCGCGATAGAAGGGCAGCCCTTTTTCACCGGTTTTCGTCTCACCTGCGACGTTTCTGCCGTTGCCATCCGGAATGGCGGTGATCCCCAGCAGCACCGGGGCGATACAGACCAGCGCGGCCAGCAGGATATGGGTAGTAGCAGCAATGCCGGTGGCGGTGAGCGCCATGCCGATGCCAGCACCGGCCAGGGTGCCGAGGCTGTAAAACCCGTGCATCATCGGCAGCACGGTTTTGTTCATCTCCTGCTCGATGGCGGCGCCTTCGACGTTGATCGCCACTTCCGCGGCGCCAAAACTGCCGCCAAACACGGTCAGCCCGAGGGCAAAAGCCAGCGGGGAGGCGAACCACAGCGCAACGCTGAGCAACATCATACCCACAATCGCGCAGCACATCGTGGTGCGGATCACTGTCCGGGTGCCGAAGCGCTTAACCAGCCAGGCGGAACAGAGAATGCCGCTCATCGACCCTATCGACAGGCCAAATAACACGATGCCCATTTCCGCCGTCGAGACCGACAAAATATCGCGGATAGCAGGGGTGCGCGTGGCCCAGGAGGCCATTAACAGGCCGGGGATAAAGAAGAACATAAACAGCGCCCACAGGCGGCGTTGCAGAATTTTGCGCGGTGAGATGACGGTCATGGTTTGTGTACCAGAAGGACAACATAGAAGACAACACTAGCAAGTTTGTGTACATTTGTACATAAATGCGCTGAGGTAAAAATGAACAGACGACCCAACGATCCGCAACGGCGGGAACGGATATTGCAGGCCACTCTGGACACCATCGCTGAGCATGGTCTGAACGCGGTCACCCATCGCAAAATCGCCAGCTGCGCCGGCGTGCCGCTGGGATCGATGACCTACTATTTTTCCGGGATGGATGCGCTGCTCGAAGAGGCCTTCACCTGGTTTACGCAGCAGATGTCGGTTCAGTATCGCGAGTTCTTTGCCGGGGTGACGGGGCCGGAGATGGCCTGCGAGTCGATCACCACCCTGATTTACAGCTCCCGGGTGACTACGCCGCACAACATGGAGCTGATGTACCAGCTGTATGCCTTTATGAACCGCAGCGCTTCGTTAAAAACCGTGATGCAGGACTGGATGAAAACCAGCCAGACTACGCTTGAGCAGTGGTTCGATCCGGTAACCGCCCGGGCGCTGGACGCCTTTATCGAGGGGATGACGCTGCATTTTGTCACCGACCGACAGCCTCTCACGCGGGAAGCGTTGCGGGCGATGGTAGGCAGGATAGCCGGGGCATAACCTCGTTTATGCCCCGCAGGGAACTTACTCGTCCCGCGTCACATACCCGAAATCAAATCCCTGCAGCACATGTTCGCGCAGAAAGTGATTGACCGGATAGCTGTAGCTCTGCCCGATGCTGACGGCATGAACCACCCGCAGTAATGTCCCGCCGCTGAGCGGTAAGGGCTTATCGGTAATTGCAACCTCCGCCTCTTTTAACCCGTTTTTTAAATGCTGGTAAGCCGGGGATTCAGTGATGCTGTTATTGGTGACGCCGAACGTGATCACCAGAATGGCAATTAACGCGACGGGGAAGGCTAAGGGATAGCGATTCATGAGCTGTACGGAGCGCGAGGAACGCCGGGTCAATATCGCCGCCGTCACGGGAACGAGGACCAGATAGAGCAGTTTTGCCAGGTGCGTCAGGGCACCCACCAGAGAGAACATCAGCGCAACGGGCGGCACAATGACGGCACGCGCGGCATCTTCCCCCAGTTTCTCATTAACCCCACCCGCGCTGTAGCTCGGTGCCGCCGCACGCAGTTCAGGTAATTTTTGCTTCACCGCCTCGTCAAGATGAGGCGCGTGGAGCTCAAGAGCAAACTGCTTCAGCTTATCGTTTAGCGGATACTGCTCACGAACAAGCGTATTCCCCGGGAGCTGGAGCTTCTCGCGTAACGCTTTCTGCACCACGTTCAGGCGGAAAAAGACGCCCCAGTCGAGTCGTTTCGGGATAGTCACGCCTTCGTAGACCACGGTCCGCTGGGCGAGATATTTCTCTCTGGCGGCTTTCGCCACCGCCGCATCAAAACCGGCACGATCTGATGGCGTCCAGTCCCTGGTGACCGGAACCCCTTGCCCGCGAACCTGATTCCGCACGGTGGCGTAATAACGTCGCGGGACGTTCCAGGTTTTCAGGCGCTTCGCCTCTAAGGAGCGTTCATAGCGTTGCCAGGCTCGGGCCTGCTCCAGTCGCACCGTTTCGCTGATATCCATCTCGTCGTTGTAATAGGCGACGAACTTTTTATGCACCTCTTCGCGAGCCTTGATCCACGCCTCGTAATAACCCCGCACGCCACCTTCTTGCGCGCTGATATTGTCACGTAAATTTTGCTCCGCATCGCTTTCGAGTAATTTACGGTAGCGATCCGACGAACTTAACAGCACCGGTAAGGTGGCCAGAAATGCCTTTCCGGATGGGCTGGTCCATGTCCGGGCCTGTCCTCCTCCGCTGTCCAGCGGGATGCCTTCCAGCGTCTGCTGCCCTTCAATTAATGCATGCTGGTAGAGCTGCGCCAGCAGAGACATCTGACGAAACTCGCCCGTGCTTTTCGTCACCTGGCGTTCGATCACCCACTCCACGGCATGCCACGTCAGGGTTCCGGCGATCAGGCAGATCAACAGCACCAGGGCCGTGCTGACGTTTGCCGTCAGCCGGATACCTTTTTTCTTCAGCCGGACGAGGCCCATTAGCGAGAACTGCAACACCAGAAGCGCCGCCGCGATGGCGGTTAAGGTCCGCCCGTAGCGCTCCATATTATGAACTTCATCAGCTGTCGAGACGCTACCGACCAGGTCCAGCAGGCGGGAGTTGAACGCCAGCTCGCAAATGAGATAGGAGAGGGTAATGCCCGTCACCAGCCAGTTTTGCCAGCAGGGGAGGGCCGAACGCTTGATCTTGTCCTGCGGCCACGGCTGCTCCTGGACATGCCCGGTCATGACTTCAGCTCCAGGCTGGTCTGGCGGGTTTTCGTCGGTGCATAGATCTCGTTGGGCACGGAATTGTCCAGCTCTGGCTGGGCAACTTTAGGCGGGAGTGGTTCTACCGTTTTGGTCGGGGTCTGTTTTACCGGCTTCGCCACTGGCTGCGCTTTGGCTTTACGCGACGAAGTCACGCTATCGGTGCGGGTACGCTTAACCGTTTTTTGTTGCTCAAGGGGGAGGCGACGATGGTAAACCTCACCATGCTGCCAGGTGTACTGTTCGATCCGGTTCCCGTGGGTGAAATTCAGCTGCAGTTTGTCCGCGCTGGCGGCGATCTCCGGCCCTGTATCGCAGACGCCCGTGAAGGCCCACTCCTGGGAACGGGTGTTTTGCACATCGACCAGGCGATACTGTGCCGGGCAGGAGCGGGTAGCCACTTTCAACAGCAGCAAGGTGTGTCCTTCGATGTGATACTGACTGATGATCCTCGCCCAGCTGACACCCTCGATCGGGCGCTCAATCATCAGATTGCTCCACTTCAGGCTGTAGCGACCATTCAACTCGCGTAACGCGCCTGTCGAGCCATCCGCCAGCGTGAACTGACCGACTTCATTCCCCAGCACGCTCGCCAGGTCAGTGTTAAACAGAATTTTGCCGTTTTTATCGTAACGAACGGAGCAGCCACTTAACCCAAAAATGAACGCCAGAACCAGCAAGCTACGCAGGATTAAATTGTGTCGGGAGATACTCATCTGTTAATTCCGTTTTTGTTCGTTATTTTTTCAATGCAATGCTATCAATGGAGCCATTGATAATGTTGAGAGTGGCTGGTGCGATCTGACGGGCGTGAGGGGACCATCCATGATAAAAATTTCAGGAAAGTTAACATGTTGAGATAATGCGTCAACTTCCAATTCTGGTGGGTTATGCGGCGACCTGCTACCGGTTTTATTCTTTAGCTGCTGCCAGGCGACTCGCATTTATTTTTACCCGGGTATAATTCATATAACGCCGCTGTTGGCGTTCCGCGCGATTTTTACCCGGATAAAAAAGGTGACTACATGGCAAATATCACCCTTACCGTCTTCTGGCGGCAGCGTCAGATCGCCCAGGGTACGCTGAGCGAACTGTTACAGCAGATCCAATCCGCTAACATTCAGCGTGAAAGCGTTTTCATTTTTAACGATCGCAGCGGAAAACGGCTCGATATTCCTCTTAATGGCGATATTGCCGATATTCTGGCGGCCTACCCTGAACTGGCAGAGACCCGTGCTGTAAAAGCCCGCGGACGGCCAAAGCTCGGCGTCCTGGCCAAAGAGGTGACGTTGCTGCCCCGGCACTGGGAGTGGCTGGCCACCCAGCCCGGCGGGGCGTCTGCCACTCTTCGCAGGCTTATCGACCGGGCCAGAAAACCCGGTAAAGCGGCGGATAACAAGCGCCAGCGCCACGATCGCGCCTACCACTTTATGTACGAGGTTGCGGGAGATCTGCCTGATTACGAGGCCAGCCTGCGCGCGCTTTTTGCTGACGATGAGGCGGCGTTTACCGCGTCTATTGAGAGCTGGCCGCGGGATATTCGCCAGTACGCGTTACGGCTGGCATTTGGTAAAGAAGAGGAGAGTCAGGGAACGTGAAGAACCGGCCTCATTAAAAATCTATACAAATGTAAATTTCTGTGCAATTTTATCCGCAAATCTAATTTTAAACTGTTGATATAAAATAGATAAAAAACAATGGTAGGTTTCCTTTGTTCCGGCGGGCAACAAAACGCAGAAGGATACGCTACGCTTTGTAAATCACCCTGCGGCAAGCGTTTTTACCCCTTCTGCGGACGTCGCCACCATAACACCGGGGAAGCCCCTATGACCCTTAGTCATGAAGATGATGTAAAAATGCTGCTGTCTGCGTTTGAAGGACGTCTGGAACAACTGTTGCCCGAGGGAGAGCAAGAGGGCCAGGTCTATGCAGCCATGCGCGAAGCCACGCTTGTTGCCGGCAAACGAATGCGTCCTCTGTTGCTGCTGTTGGCGGCGACGGATATGGGCTACAAAACCGAGCAGACCGGTATTCTGGACCTGGCCTGTGCCATTGAGATGGTCCATGTCGCCTCCCTGATCCTCGATGACATGCCCTGCATGGACAACGCCATGCTCAGACGCGGGCGCCCGACGATTCACTATCAGTATGGCGAAAACGTCGCGATTCTGGCGGCGGTGGCGCTGCTGAGCCATGCGTTTTGCGTCATCTCACGCGCGCCTGCGCTGACCCACGAGGTAAAAGCGCGGGCGATGGCTGAACTCTCGGCGTCGGTGGGCCATATGGGGCTGGTGCAGGGACAATTTCGCGATCTGAATGAGGCCCGGCAGAGCCGTAATGCCGATGAGATCCTGCTCACCAATGAGCTGAAAACCAGCAGCCTGTTTAACGCTACCCTGCAGCTGGCAGCCATAGCGGCCGGCGCGCCGCCCCAGGTCAGCGAACGTCTGCGCTTTTTCGCCCGCGATCTCGGCCAGGCCTTCCAGCTGATTGATGACCTGACGGACGGCTCGTATGCCACCGGCAAAGATCCCCATCAGGATAAAGATAAATCGACGCTGGTCGCCGTACTCGGGGCCGAAAGCGTCTTCCTGCGCCTGCGCGAGCACGTGCGCAGCGCCGATCAGCATATCGCTACCGCCTGTCAGCCGGGAAATACCGCCCGGTACTATGTCCACGTCTGGTTTGAAAAACAGCTGACGCTTATCAGCCAGAGCCTGTCGTTATCCCTGTCGGAGTGTCAATGAGCAGCCTGTCGCAACGTAAAAGCGATCATCTCGATATCGTACTGAACCGCGCACTGGGCGCAAAAAAGTGTACTAACGGCTTTGAAAAATGGCGCTTCGGACACTGTGCCCTGCCTGAACTGCATCTTGATGACATCGATCTCACGACCAGGCTGTTTGGCCGAACCCTCAACGCGCCGCTGCTGATCAGCTCTATGACCGGCGGCACCCGCCGGGCGAGCCAGATCAATCAACATCTGGCCCTTGCTGCACAGGCGCTGGGGCTGGCGATGGGGGTTGGCTCTCAGCGCGTGGCGCTGGAGAGCGAGGCGAATTATGGCCTGACGGGAGAACTGCGATCCTTTGCCCCGGACGTGGTGCTGATGGCCAACCTCGGTGCGGCGCAAATCGCCGGGCCACGGGGTATCGACTATGCCAGACGTGCCGTAGAGACCCTGGCGGCAGATGCGCTGATTATTCACCTCAACCCGCTGCAGGAGGCGCTGCAGCACGGGGGCGATCGCAACTGGTGCGGGGTTATCGACGCCATTCATCAGACCGTCGAGGCGCTGCATGTGCCGGTGGTGGTGAAAGAGGTGGGCAATGGGCTTTCGGTCCCGGTTGCCCGTCAGCTGGCTGCCGCGGGCGTGGCGATGCTCGATGTCGCGGGCGCGGGTGGCACCAGCTGGGCGGCGGTAGAGGGCGAACGCGCCGTGACCGCGCACGACCGGGCGGTGGCAATGGCCTTTGCCGACTGGGGCATCCCAACCGCGACGGCCTTACAGGATCTGCATCAGGCGCTGCCCGATATGCCGCTGGTGGCCTCGGGCGGGATCGCCGACGGCATTGAGGTGGCAAAAGCGATCCGCTTAGGCGCCAGCGTAGTGGGCCAGGCGGCCGGGGTGCTGCAAAGCGCGTTGGTGTCCAGCGAGGCGGTCATCGACCATTTTCAGGTGATCATCGACCAGCTGCGCGTCGCCTGTTTCTGCACCGGGAGCGCAAACCTGGCCCAACTGCGGCAGGCCACGCTGGTGGCACAGTCGTAATGGCGCACGAGTGGGACATCATTCTGGCCGGCGGTGGGCTGGCGAACGGGCTGATCGCGTTACGGTTGCGCCAGCAGCGCCCGGAATTGCGCGTACTGCTTCTCGAGGCCGACAGCCAGCCGGGTGGGAATCACACCTGGTCGTTTCATGAGGGCGACATTACCCCCGGGCAGCACCAGTGGATTGCCCCCCTGGTGGCGCATCGCTGGCAGGGGTATGACGTCCGCTTTCCCGACCTGAACCGGACCCTGGCCGGGGACTATCTCAGCATCACCTCGGCGCGTTTTGCCGCGGTGCTGACCGAGGCCGCTGGCGATAACCTGCAAACCCACGCCGTCGTCACCGCGCTCACCCCGGAGACGGTGACCCTCGCTGACGGCACTACGCTTCGGGCCCGCGCGGTAATCGATGGCCGGGGATACACACCGGACAGGTACCTCAACACCGGCAGCCAGTCATTTCTCGGCCAGCAGTGGCGTCTGCGCCAGTCGCATGGCCTGACCCGGCCGATACTGATGGACGCCACGGTCAATCAGCAGGGGGGGTACCGTTTTGTCTATACCCTCCCGCTTTCCGCAACCGAACTGCTGATCGAAGACACTCACTACATTGACGCCGCCCGGCTGCATATCAGCGCCGCGCGGCAAAACATCGCTGATTATGCCCGCCAGCAGGGCTGGTGCCTGGAGAGCTTGGTTCGGGAAGAGCAGGGCCATCTGCCGATTATGCTGGCGGGTGATTTTCCGGCGTACTGGCAGGCGCGGGATAAGCAGCCATGCAGCGGCCTGCGCGCCGGGCTGTTTCATGCCACCACCGGCTATTCGTTGCCGCATGCGGTGGCGCTGGCCGAGGTCATTGCCGGCAGCGCGGATATCAGCGCGACCGCCATCTTTTCCGTCATTCATCGCTATGCCCTCTACCAGTGGCAGGCGCAGCGCTTTTTCCGCACCCTCAACCGCATGCTGTTTCTGGCGGGGGATGCCGATAAACGCTGGCAGGTGATGCAACGTTTTTACTCTCTTAACGAAGGGCTGATTGCCCGCTTTTACGCCGGGCAGCTAACCCTGGCCGATAAAGCGCGGATCCTGGCAGGTAAGCCCCCGGTCCCCGTCGGCGAAGCGATGCTCGCCATACTGAAACTCACTCCCCGGATGCGAGCGTTTCACCATGAATAAAACAGTGATTATTGGCGCCGGTTTCGGCGGATTAGCCCTGGCCATTCGGCTGCAGGCGCAGGGCATTGCCACACTTCTGCTGGAGCAGCGGGATAAGCCCGGCGGGCGCGCGTACGTTTATCAGGATAAAGGATTCACCTTTGACGCCGGGCCGACGGTGATCACCGATCCCAGCGCCATCGAAGAGCTGTTTACCCTCGCCGGAAAACGGATGGCGGATTATGTCGATCTGCTCCCGGTGACGCCGTTCTATCGCCTGTGCTGGGAGACGGGCGAGGTCTTTGATTACGACAATGTGCAGACCCGGCTGGAAGAGCAGATCCGACGTTTCAACCCGCGCGACGTGGAGGGGTATCGTAAATTCCACGCCTACTCCCGGGAGGTGTTTAACGAGGGGTATCTGAAGCTCGGCACGGTGCCGTTCCTCTCTTTTCGCGACATGCTCCGCGCCGGGCCGCAGCTTACCCGTCTGCAGGCCTGGCGCAGCGTCTACAGCATGGTCTCGCGCTTTATTGAGAATGAGCAGCTGCGCCAGGCGTTCTCTTTTCATTCGCTGCTGGTGGGGGGCAATCCGTTTGCGACCTCGTCCATTTACACCCTGATCCACGCCCTGGAGCGTGAGTGGGGCGTCTGGTTTGCCCGGGGCGGCACCGGGGCGCTGGTGCAGGGGCTGGTCAAGCTCTATCAGGATCTGGGCGGCGAGTTGCAGCTCAATGCGGAGGTAACCCGGCTGGTGGCCGAGGGCGAGCGCATTTCCGCTGTAGAGCTTAAAGACGGCCAGATCATCCCGACCGCGGCGGTGGCCTCCAATGCCGACGTGGTGCATACCTATGAAAAACTGCTGGGGCATCATCCGGTGGGAGCAGCGCGCGCGGCATCGCTCAAGCGTAAACGGATGAGTAACTCCTTGTTTGTGCTCTATTTTGGCCTTAACAAGCAGCACGATCTGGCGCACCACACCGTCTGTTTCGGGCCGCGCTATAAAGAACTGATCGACGACATCTTCAATAAGAACGCGCTGGCGGAGGATTTTTCGCTCTACCTGCACGCCCCCTGCGTGACCGATCCCTCCCTGGCACCGCCGGGCTGCGGAAGCTATTACGTGTTAGCCCCGGTGCCCCACTTAGGCACCGCGGATCTCGACTGGGAAGTGGAGGGGCCGCGTCTGCGCGACAGGATTTTCGCCTATCTTGAAGCCCACTACATGCCGGGGCTGCGCAGCCAGCTGGTGACCCACCGCATGTTCACCCCCTTTGATTTTCGCGACCAGCTGGGTGCCCATCTGGGCTCTGCCTTCTCTGTTGAACCGATCCTGCGCCAGAGCGCCTGGTTCCGGCCGCACAATCGCGACAGCCGGATCCCTAATCTTTACCTGGTTGGGGCCGGTACCCATCCGGGCGCCGGTATTCCCGGGGTGATCGGTTCCGCCAAAGCGACGGCAGGGCTGATGCTGGAGGCGCTTTCCCGATGAACACCACCCTGATGGATCACGCCACCGACACCATCGCCGTGGGCTCGAAAAGCTTTGCCACCGCGGCGAGGCTTTTTGACCCGGCGACCCGACGTAGCGTGCTGATGCTCTACGCCTGGTGCCGCTACTGCGACGACGTTATCGACGGCCAGGAGCTGGGATTTAACGCCACCCCTGTGGACAGCGCCCAGGCAGAGCGGCGACTGGAGATGCTCAAAAACCAGACTCTGCGCGCGTGGGAGGGGGGCGAGATGCATGAACCCGCCTTTGCCGCCTTTCAGGAGGTGGCCCTGGGCCACAACATCCCGCTCCAGCTGGCTTACGATCATCTTGATGGCTTTGCCATGGACGTGCGCGAGACCCATTACGAGACATTCGATGACAACCTGCAATACTGCTATCGCGTGGCAGGCGTCGTGGGGTTGATGATGGCCCGGGTGATGGGGGTACGCGATGACGCCGTGCTCGATCGTGCCTGTGATTTAGGCCTGGCGTTTCAGCTGACCAATATCGCCCGGGATATCGTCGAGGATGCCCGGGTTGGCCGCTGTTATCTCCCGGCCCAGTGGCTGGCAGAAGAGAACATCCCCCCGGAGGCGATTGCGACGCCACAGATGCGTCAACCCCTCGCGGGACTTGCCCGGCGGCTGGTGGCTGAAGCCGAACCTTATTATGCCTCTGCCCGTGCGGGGCTGGCGGGGTTACCGCTGCGATCCGCCTGGGCGATTGCCTCGGCGCACGGGGTATATCGCGAGATTGGTATGAAGGTGAGCGCCGCGGGCCCCCGCGCCTGGGATAAACGGCAGGGGACCAACGGTGTTGAGAAGGCGGGATTACTGCTGAAAGGCGCCGGGCTGGCGCTTACTTCTCGTTTGGCGACACAGGCGCCGCGTCCGGCCGGGCTCTGGCAGCGCCCGCGTTAGCCACACTGCGCGCTTTGCGCTGGCGTAACGTGGCCTGCAATTTTTCAATCGGCGGGGCATACAGAAAACCAAAGGAGACGCACTCCTCTTTGCCCCGTACCGCGTGGTGCAGGCGGTGTGCGAGATACAGGCGCTTGAGATAACCCCGGCGCGGGATATAGCGGAACGGCCAGCGCTGATGTACCAGCCCGTCGTGCACCATAAAGTAGAGTGCGCCGTAAGCCGTCATCCCGGCCCCAATCCACTGTAGCGGCCAAATGCCCCAGGTCCCCAGTGCAATCAGCACAATCGCCAGCACGGCGAACACCACCGCGTAAAGATCGTTAACTTCAAACCAACTTGTGCGCGGCTCGTGATGCGACTCATGCCATCCCCAACCCCAGCCGTGCATAACGTACTTATGCGCAAGGGCGGCGACTAACTCCATGGCGGCAATGGTTAATAGCACGATCACTGTGTTGTACAACGCGAGCATTGGTACTCCTTGGGCTCGGGGGGATTAGGATCTCAGGTATTAAGCGTAACACTTAAATGGGGGAAGGGTGGGGACGGGCGGGCTTGATTTATTGCCTGAACGGCAGGCAACAAAAAACCCATCAACCTTGAACCAAAACGGCGGGGTTGATGGGCTCCACAAATTGGGGACATCAAAGAAAAGCAGTGGCAATAGTTATGACTGACGTATGACAGAAAAGTTCTGCGCATCATGAAAATTTTTCGCCAATGCGCACATTTCTCGCTTATCCCAGCCCCGGCCAGATGATGATAATCAAGGTCCCCGCCAGGGTTAACAGCACGTTAGCGATGGCGTAGGTGCCCGCATAGCCCAGCGCCGGAATGTTGCTGCGTGCGGTATCGCTGATGATTTCCATCGCAGGGGCACAGGTACGAGCCCCCATCATGGCGCCAAACAGCATGGCGCGGTTCATGCGCAGCACGTAGGCACCGAACAGGAAACAGATCACCACCGGCACCAGGCTGACGATTAACCCGGCCACCAGCATCTGCCAGCCCACCGCGCCCAGGCTGTGGCCAATGCCGCTGCCCGCGCTTAAGCCGACGCCCGCCATAAACACCATCAGGCCAAACTCTTTCACCATGTTCAGCGCGCCCTGCGGGATATAGCCGAAGGTTGGGTGGTTGGCACGCAGGAAGCCGAGCATGATCCCGGCGAACAGCAGACCGGCGGCGTTACCGATGCCGAAGCTAAAGTTGCTGAACTGGAAGGTGATCATCCCGATCATCAGGCCGACAATAAAGAAGGCGCAGAAGGCCAGCAGGTCGGTCACCTGGCTGTGAATGGAGATAAAGCCGATGCGGTCGGCGACGGTCTTCACGCGGCGCGTGTCGCCGCTCACCTGCAGCACATCCCCCTTGTTCAGGACGATGTTGTCATCGATCGGCATCTCAATCTGGCTGCGGATCACCCGGTTGAGGAAGCAACCGTGATCGGTCAGCTTAAGCTGTGCCAGACGACGGCCAACGGCGTTGTGGTTCTTAACCACGATCTCTTCGGTGACGATGCGCATGTCGAGCAGGTCGCGGTCGAACACCTCTTTACCGTTACGGAAGCTCGGATCGAGACGAGCGTGCGCATCCGGGTAGCCCACCAGCGCAATGTCGTCGCCCATCTGCAACACCGCATCGCCGTCCGGGTTCGCCAGAATGCCGTTACGACGAATACGTTCGATATAGCAGCCGGTCTGGCGATAGATGCCCAGCTCGCGGAGATTTTTACCGTCCGCCCAGGCTACCAGCTCCGGGCCGACGCGGTAGGCGCGGATCACAGGGAGATAGACTTTGCGTTTGCTGTCGGTGTCCAGACCGCGCTCGCGGGCGATCTGCTGGGCGCTGGTCTGCAGATCCTGATGCTGCAATTTCGGCAGATAGCGTGCGCCGACGATCAGGCTCACCAGACCGATCAGATAGGTCAGGGCATAGCCGAGGCTGAGGTGATCCAGCGCCAGCGACAGCTGGGCGTTATCCAGCCCGAGATGGCGCAGCGTATCCCCGGCACCCACCAGCACCGGCGTCGAGGTCATCGACCCGGCCAGCATGCCTGCCGTCAGGCCGATATCCCAGCCAAACAGTTTGCCTAATCCCAGGGCGATAAGCAGGGCGCTGCCCACCATTACCAGCGCCAGCATCAGATAATTTTTGCCGTCGCGGAAGAAAATAGAAAAAAAGTTGGGTCCAGCTTCGACACCGACACAAAAAATAAACAGCATAAAGCCCAGGTTCAGGGCGTCGGTGTTAATACTGAAATGCTGCTGGCCTAATAATAACGAAACGACTAAAACGCCAATAGAATTACCGAGTTGGATCGACCCGAGACGTAATTTACCCAGGCAAAGACCCAGAGCCAGTACCACAAATAATAACAGGATGTAATTCCCGTTTAACAATTCTGCGACGTTTATGTTCACGGAGGATAACTTTTCGTTTACCAGTAAGTGGTTGAAGGGGTGGGATATTTAGGCTACTGTTTTGCACTGTAAGAGGAGGTAGGTCCCTCCCGATCGCGTATTATAATATATCCCACAAAGTAATATCAAACTATTAGTTAATTTTTAACAAATATCACCCTTTGATAGCGATGACGAAAAGACGTGCTGATTTTGGCAAGGAATGCCGGGTGACTCAACTAATTGGCGTCCACGGGACGAAAAAAGTATTTGTCCGAAATGGCAGGGGGATAGATTGAATATTAAACGTAACTGGTCTGGAGTGGCTTGCTGCTTTTTACTCTTCACTGCGGTGTGCGTCAGTCTGACGTTCAAACTGAAGGGGGCGTTTTTTTCTGCGGGTTACCCTGGGCTGGGATTACTTTTCTTCACTGTGCCGGGGATCGCTGCCAGCTTCTTCTCCCGCGGGGGAGAGGTGATCAGGCCGCTGATGGGGGCTATCCTCGCCGCGCCGGTCTGCCTGGTCGTGATGCGGATGATGTTTATCTCTTCACGGACGCTGGTGCAGGAACTGGCCTGGCTGCTGAGTGGGATCTTCTGGTGTGCGTTAGGTGCGCTGTGCTTTCTGTTTGTACGCCGGGCGCTGGAACATCGCCGTGTGAAAGTAAAAACGCCCTCAGAGTGAGGGCGTGAACGGCTTACTGGGCTGCGAACAGGCCCAGGTGCTCTTTGGCGTAGGCTTCAAAATCGGTAAAGCCGCCGATGTGGGTCTGGTCGAGGAAAATCTGCGGAACGGTTTCAACCGGCTTACCCACTGTCTGTTCCAGGTCGGCTTTGGAGATGCCTTCCGCATGAATGTCCACGTAGCGGTAGTTAAAATCTTCACGCTCAGCGGTCAGTTTTTCTGCCAGATCTTTTGCGCGCACGCAGTAAGGGCAACCCGGACGACCAAAAATCACTGCAAACATGTTTTCTCTCCTGAAACTAAGCCAGACGGCGAATGACGCTATATTGCCGATAACTATCGGTAATGGAAAGCAGGTTCTGCCTGTTACATTGATATCTTCAGGCTATGTTTGGCCAATTACAGCCTCCTTTTCTTTGCCTATACTGGCCACATGTCAGTAACGCCCGTAAAGAGAGAGAAGATGACGCCAGTAATTGATCTGCTACGTTCCCACCGCTCCATTCGCCATTTCACCGACCAACCCATCAGCGATGCGCAGCGCGAGGCCATTATTGCCGGCGCACAGGGCACCTCCAGCTCCAGCTTCCTGCAGTGCAGCTCCATTATCCGCATCACCGACCCCGCGATGCGCGAACAGCTGGTGACCCTCACCGGCGGACAACAGCACGTCGCCCAGGCGGCGGAGTTCTGGGTGTTCTGCGCCGACTTCAACCGTCATCTGCAAATCTGCCCTGAGGCGCAGCTCGGCCTGGCAGAGCAACTGCTGCTCGGCGTGGTGGATACCGCGATGCTGGCGCAGAACGCGATGACGGCGGCTGAGTCGCTGGGGCTGGGTGGCGTCTACATCGGCGGCATCCGCAACAGCATTGAGGCGGTAACCGAACTGCTGCAGCTGCCGAAGCACGTCCTGCCGCTGTTTGGCCTGTGCCTTGGCTGGCCGGCGGATAACCCGGACGTCAAGCCGCGCCTGCCTGCGGCGATGGTGGTGCATGAAAATCACTACCAGCCGGTTGATCAAGAGGTGCTGGCGCAGTACGACGAAGAGCTGGCGAACTACTACCTTAGCCGTGCGACCAATAATCGCCGCGATACCTGGAGCGACCATATCCGGCGCACCATCATCAAAGAGAACCGTCCGTTTATCCTCGATTATTTGCATAAACAGGGCTGGGCGACGCGATAAGTCCATTCATCCTGCGCCTGCCTGCGTGTATGATACGCAGGCTTTTACGGATCATGTCTGAGAGGTGCAGGGTGAAAATTGCCATATTGTCCCGGGATGGAACGCTCTGGTCGTGTAAACGGCTGCGTGAAGCGGCGGAGCGGCGCGGCCATCAGGTGGAAATCCTCGATCCGCTCTCCTGCTATATGAATATCAGCCCGGCGGCCTCCTCCATTCACTATAAAGGGCGTCAGCTGCCGCACTTCGACGCGGTTATCCCGCGCATCGGCTCGGCAATCACCTTTTATGGCACCGCCGCGCTGCGCCAGTTTGAGCTGCTCGGCAGCTATCCTCTGAATGAATCCGTGGCGATCACCCGGGCGCGTGACAAACTCCGCTCCCTGCAGCTGCTGGCTCGCCAGGGGATTGACCTGCCCATCACCGGCATTGCCCACTCTCCCGACGACACCAGCGATCTGATCGAGATGGTGGGCGGGGCGCCGCTGGTGGTCAAGCTGGTCGAGGGCACCCAGGGAATTGGCGTGGTGCTGGCGGAAACCCGTCAGGCGGCAGAGAGCGTTATTGATGCGTTTCGTGGCCTGAACGCGCACATTCTGGTGCAGGAGTATATCCAGGAGGCGAAAGGGCGCGACATTCGCTGCCTGGTAGTGGGCGATGAAGTGGTTGCTGCCATCGAGCGCCAGGCCAAAGAGGGCGATTTTCGCTCCAACCTGCACCGGGGCGGCGTTGCCCGGGTGGCAGAGATCACCTCGCGCGAGCGGGAGATCGCATTGAAGGCCGCGCAGACCCTGGGGCTCGATATTGCCGGGGTCGATATCCTACGTGCCGATCGCGGACCGCTGGTGATGGAAGTTAACGCCTCACCGGGGCTGGAAGGCATTGAGAAAACCACCGGGGTTGATATCGCCGGAAAGATGATCGGCTGGATAGAGCGCCAGGCCACGCCGGAGTTTTGCCTGAAAACGGGCGGATAACTCACCTGCCACGCACTGTTATTTTTTTAAGGGGTTCCACCGTTATGGATTCACTCGTAGTACCGACACTTGATACCTTGCGCCACTGGCTCGACAACATGGGCATCAGCTTTTTTGAATGCGATACCTGCCAGGCGCTGCACCTGCCGCACATGCAAAATTTTGACGGGGTGTTTGATGCCAAGCTCGATCTGATTAATGACGTCATTCTTTTTTCGGCGCTGGCAGAGGTCAAACCCTCGGCGTTACTGGCCTTAGCATCGGATTTATCCGCCATCAATGCCAGTTCTTTGACCGTGAAAGCATTTCTCGATATACAGGATGATAATCTGCCAAAACTGGTGGTTTGCCAGTCTTTCTACGCAGCCGTCGGGCTGACCTTCCCGCAGTTTGCCGCCTTCATGCAGCAGAGCGAAGAGCAGATCTCAATGGTGATGCTTGAAGCCAGCGCCCATCATCTGCTCTACAACGCCGAAGAGGGCGTTGAGCAACCTGAATCTTCGGGCAATTTTCTGCACTAACGCTGTCTGACTTTTAGGCAGTCGCTGTCGTGGCGGCTGCATAACACCCTCGTTTGTGCTGGCTTTAACCTTTCTTTAAAGAATTATTCACCGCCATCCCGCCAATTCGGCTTATCACATAGACACTTCCTGCATAAAAAATTGTTAAAAGGCGTTTTTTAATCTGAGCTATAGCTACGGAGACAAGCTACAGTTTATTCTTGCGATGCTGTTAAATGCGAGCAGATACCGCCACCTGAGTAACATCTTCTGCTGCAGGCAGAGTGATAAATTATGCACGTTTCTTGCATAGGCTAAGAGTGTTCATTTTTAGCGCGTTTGTTAACGCGCTTTCAGAAGGATTAACGCTATGATCGCTTTACATAAAAAATGGTTATCGGGTCTGGTTGCAGGTGCTCTGATGGCTGTCTCTGCCGGCACGCTTGCTGCGGAACAAAAAACGCTGCATATCTATAACTGGTCTGATTATATTGCGCCGGATACCGTCGCCAATTTTGAAAAAGAGACCGGGATTAAAGTCGTTTATGACGTCTTCGATTCCAACGAAGTGCTGGAAGGCAAACTGATGGCGGGCAGCACCGGCTTCGACCTGGTGGTACCGTCAGCCAGCTTCCTTGAGCGTCAGCTCTCTGCCGGCGTGTTCCAACCGCTGGATAAAAGCAAACTGCCGGACTGGAAAAACCTCGACCCCGAGCTGCTGAAGCTTATCGCCAAACACGATCCGGACAACAAGTACGCCATGCCGTACATGTGGGCCACCACCGGCATCGGCTATAACGTTGAAAAAGTTAAAAAAGCGCTTGGTGAAGATGCGCCGGTGAACAGCTGGGATCTGGTGCTCAAACCTGAGAACCTCGAGAAGCTGAAAAGCTGTGGCGTGTCCTTCCTCGATGCCCCGGAAGAGGTATTTGCCACCGTCCTGAACTACCTCGGCAAAGATCCGAACAGCACCAAAGCGGATGACTATACCGGCCCGGCAACCGATCTGCTGCTGAAGCTGCGTCCCAATATCCGTTACTTCCACTCGTCCCAGTACATTAACGACCTGGCGAACGGCGATACCTGCGTAGCCATCGGCTGGGCAGGGGATGTGCTGCAGGCGGCGAACCGCGCTAAAGAAGCGAAAAATGGCGTGAATATCGCTTATTCAATCCCGAAAGAGGGGGCGATGGCCTTCTTTGACGTCTTCGCGATGCCTGCTGATGCGAAAAACAAAGACGAAGCCTATCAGTTCCTGAACTACCTGCTGCGTCCGGACGTTATTGCTCATATCTCTGACCACGTCTTCTATGCCAACGGTAACAAAGAGGCCACAAAGCTGGTCAGCGCCGAAGTGCGTGATAACCCGGGCATCTACCCCCCAGCCGACGTGCGCGCCAAGATGTTCACCCTGAGCGTTCAGGAACCGAAAATCGACCGCGTTCGTACCCGTGCGTGGACCAAAGTGAAAAGCGGTAAATAACCGCTCCTCGTAGGCCGGGCAAGCGTAGCGCCCCCGGCAACAGGCGCACCGTTCTGGTGCGCCTGCACCAGTTTGATTGATGCCGGAGAGCACCCCGTGAACGACGCGATCCCCCGCCCGCAGGCGAAAACCCGTAAAGCGCTGACCCCGCTGCTGGAAATCCGTAACCTGACCAAATCCTTTGATGGTCAGAATGCCGTGGATGATGTCAGCCTGACTATCTACAAAGGCGAAATTTTTGCCCTGCTGGGCGCATCTGGCTGCGGGAAATCGACGTTGCTGCGCATGCTGGCCGGGTTTGAACAACCCAGCACCGGGCAGATTATGCTCGACGGCGTCGACCTCTCTCAGGTGCCGCCGTATCAGCGTCCGATCAATATGATGTTCCAGTCTTACGCGCTGTTCCCGCACATGACCGTGGAACAGAACATCGCCTTTGGCCTGAAGCAGGACAAACTGCCAAAGGCCGACATCACCGCCCGCGTGGCCGAAATGCTGAGCCTGGTGCACATGCAGGAGTTTGCGAAGCGTAAGCCGCACCAGCTCTCGGGCGGCCAGCGTCAGCGCGTGGCCCTGGCCCGCAGTCTGGCGAAACGGCCAAAACTGCTGCTGCTGGATGAACCCATGGGGGCACTGGATAAAAAACTGCGCGACCGCATGCAGCTGGAAGTGGTGGATATTCTCGAGCGCGTCGGCGCCACCTGCGTGATGGTGACCCATGACCAGGAAGAGGCGATGACTATGGCCGGGCGCATCGCGATCATGAACCGCGGTAAATTCGTGCAGATTGGCGAGCCGGAAGAGATCTACGAGCACCCGACCACCCGCTACAGCGCCGAATTTATCGGCTCCATGAACGTGTTTGAAGGGCTGCTGAAAACGCGTGAAGAGGATGGCCTGGTCATCGACTCGCCGGGGCTGATCCACCCCCTGAAGGTCGCTGCCGACAACTCGGTGGTGGACAACGTCCCGGTGTACGTGGCGCTGCGCCCGGAAAAAATCACCCTCTGCGACGTACCGCCTGCCGATGGCTATAACTTTGCCATCGGAGAGGTGGTGCACATCGCCTATCTCGGCGATCTCTCCATCTATCACGTCCGGCTGAAGAGCGGGCAGATGATCAGCGCCCAGCTGCAGAACACTTACCGCTACCGCAAAGGGCTACCAACCTGGGGTGACGAAGTGCAGTTGTGCTGGGAAGCGGACAGCTGCGTTGTACTGACAGTATAAGGAACGGCGATGAGCAAACCTGAACCTGCGACCCGCGTAGCGGCGGGCATTGATACCAGCTGGCTGACCCGCATGCAGATGGCCCACGGGCGCAAGCTGGTGATCGCCCTGCCTTACGTGTGGCTGATCCTGCTGTTCCTCCTGCCGTTCCTGATTGTGTTTAAAATCAGCCTGTCGGAGATGGCGCGCGCCATCCCACCCTACAGCGATCTGGTGGAGTGGGGGGAGAGCCAGCTGTCGATCATGCTCAACCTGGGCAACTTCCTGCAGCTGACCGAGGACCCACTCTATTTTGAGGCCTATCTGCAGTCGCTGCAGGTGGCGGGCATCTCGACGATCTGCTGTCTGCTGCTGGCCTATCCGCTGGCCTGGGCGGTGGCGCACAGTAAGCCCTCGACGCGCAATATCCTGCTGCTGCTGGTGATTTTACCCTCCTGGACCTCGTTCCTGATCCGCGTCTATGCCTGGATGGGGATCCTGAAAAACAACGGCGTGCTGAACAACTTTTTGCTGTGGCTGGGGGTTATCGATCAGCCCCTGACCATTCTGCACACCAATCTGGCGGTCTATATCGGCATCGTATACGCCTACCTGCCGTTTATGGTGCTGCCGATCTACACCGCCCTGACGCGCATCGACTACTCGCTGGTGGAAGCAGCGCTGGATCTCGGTGCCCGTCCGCTGAAAACCTTCTTCACGGTGATTGTGCCCCTGACCAAAGGCGGGATTATCGCCGGGTCGATGCTGGTATTTATCCCGGCGGTGGGGGAGTTCGTGATCCCGGAACTGCTCGGCGGCCCGGACAGCATCATGATTGGCCGCGTGCTGTGGCAGGAGTTCTTTAACAACCGCGACTGGCCGGTGGCTTCGGCGGTGGCGATCGTGATGCTGCTCCTGCTGATCGTGCCGATCATGTGGTTCCACAAGTACCAGCAGAAACAGATGGGAGATCACGCATGAACAACTTACCGGTAGTACGCTCGCCGTGGCGGATCCTGATCCTGGTGCTCGGGTTTACCTTCCTGTATGCCCCAATGCTGATGCTGGTGATCTACTCCTTCAACAGCTCCAAGCTGGTGACGGTGTGGGCGGGCTGGTCCACGCGCTGGTACGGCGAGCTGTTCCGTGACGAGGCGATGATCAGCGCCGTGGGGTTAAGCCTGACCATTGCCGCCTGTGCGGCGACGATGGCAGTGATCCTCGGCACCATCGCCGCGGTGGTGATGGTGCGCTTTGGTCGTTTCCGCGGTGCCAATGGCTTTGCCTTTATGATCACCGCCCCGCTGGTGATGCCCGACGTCATTACCGGCCTGTCGCTGCTGCTGCTGTTTGTCGCCATGGGGCACGCCATCGGCTGGCCGTCGGATCGCGGCATGTTGACCATCTGGCTGGCCCACGTCACCTTCTGTACTGCCTATGTGGCAGTAGTGATCTCCTCGCGCCTGCGCGAGCTGGATCACTCCATTGAAGAGGCGGCGATGGATCTGGGCGCCACCCCGCTGAAGGTGTTTTTTATCATCACTCTGCCGATGATCATGCCGGCGGTGGTCTCCGGCTGGCTGCTGGCCTTTACCCTGTCGCTGGACGACCTGGTGATCGCCAGCTTTGTCTCCGGCCCGGGGGCGACCACGCTGCCGATGCTGGTCTTCTCCAGCGTGCGCATGGGGGTCAATCCGGAGATTAACGCCCTGGCGACGCTGATTCTCGGCGTGGTCGGCATCATCGGGTTGATTGCCTGGTATCTGATGGCGCGGTCTGAAAAACAACGCCAGCGCGATATCCAGCGTGCAAGACGTGGCTGAAGCTCCTAAAATCTGCAAAGAAGCGTAATTGAGATGCCGCGTTAACGCGGCATCGTTTCATGGAAGACATCACGTTGGGATTTTTCACTAAAACAAGTCAGTCACATGCCCGTCTGAATGTTCCTGCTTTGGTGCAGGTGGCGGCGCTCGCCATTATTATGATCCGCTGCCTCGATGTATTTATGATTTTCAATACCCTGGGCATGCGCGGCATGGAGGAGTTCATTCACCGCAGCGTCCAGACATGGAACCTGACGCTGGTCTTCTTCGCCAGCCTGATGCTGGTGTTTATTGAAATTTACTGCGCCTTTTCGCTGGTAAAAGGGCGCAACTGGGCCCGGCTCATCTACCTCCTCACCCAGGTTGTCGCCACCGGTTATCTGTGGGCCGCGTCGCTGGGCTACGGTTATCCGGAGCTGTTCAGCATTCCCGGCGAGTCGAAACGCGAGATCTTCCACACCCTGGTGATGCAAAAGCTGCCTGACATGCTGGTGCTCGGCCTGCTGTTTGTCCCCGCGGCCAGCCGACGGTTTTTCCGATTGCAATAACGTGTATAATCGCTGCCCCCAGACGTATTAAGGTTTCGTTATGCAGTGCGCACTCTATGACGCCGGTCGCTGCCGCTCCTGTCAGTGGATAGAGCAGCCGGTCTCTTCTCAACTTTCCGCCAAAATGGCCGACCTGCAGACCTTGCTGTCTGACCTGCCGGTGGCGGAGTGGTGCGCGCCGGTCAGCGGGCCGGAACAGGCCTTTCGCAATAAAGCCAAAATGGTGGTCAGCGGCAGCGTCGAAAAACCGCTGCTCGGCATGCTGCACCGGGACGGCATGCCTGTCGATCTGACCGACTGTCCGCTCTATCCAGCCTCGTTTGCCCCGGTCTTTGCCGCCCTCAAACCTTTTATTGCCCGCGCGGGCCTCACGCCCTACAACGTGGAACGCAAGCGCGGCGAGCTGAAGTACATTCTGCTCACCGAAAGCCAGCGGGATGGCGGGATGATGCTGCGCTTCGTGTTGCGCTCCGGCGCTAAGCTGCCCCAGCTGCGCGCTGCGCTGCCGTGGTTGCAGGAACAATTACCGCAGCTGAAGGTGATCACCGTGAATCTTCAGCCGGTGCATATGGCGATCATGGAAGGCGACGAGGAGATTTTCCTCACCGATGCCCAGGCGCTGGCGGAACGGTTTAACGACGTACCGCTGTGGATCCGCCCGAAAAGCTTCTTCCAGACTAACCCGACCGTCGCCAGCCAGCTGTATTCCACCGCCCGCGACTGGGTGCGCCAGCTGCCGGTGAACCATATGTGGGATCTGTTTTGCGGCGTCGGCGGCTTTGGCCTGCACTGTGCGACTCCGGAGATGAAGCTGACCGGGATTGAGATCTCCGCCGAGGCGATCGCCTGCGCCACCCAGTCGGCCAGCGAGCTGGGGCTGACGAATTTGCACTTCCAGGCGCTCGATTCCACCCAGTTCGCCACCGGTCAGGGCAACGTCCCGGATCTGGTGCTGGTCAATCCCCCGCGCCGCGGCATCGGCAAGGCGCTGTGCGACTACCTCAGCCAGATGGCCCCGCCGTTTATTATCTACTCCAGCTGCAATGCGCAGACGATGGCGAAAGATCTCCGCGAACTGCCCGGCTATCGCATCGCGCGCGTGCAGCTGTTCGATATGTTCCCGCATACTGCGCACTATGAAGTGCTGACCCTGTTAGTTAAGTCCTGATTGCCCGGCGGCGCTGCGCTTGCGCGGGCCTACGGTTTATTCCCTCTCCCCTATGGGGAGAGGGTCAGGGTGAGGGGATCAGCGCGCACAATGTTAAACAAAATGTGAACGTTTCCCGCCGCGGAAATCGGGTAAGCTTTACCTGTTAAGATTCAATAAGGCTGACCGATGAAGCAGATCCTGCTGGTGGAGGACGACGGCGATATCGCCGCGTTACTGCGCCTCAATTTAGAAGACGAAGGTTACGTAATTACCCACGAGGCGGACGGGGGCAGGGCGCTGCACCTGCTCGGACAAACCCACTGGGATGCGGTGATCCTCGACCTGATGCTGCCCAACGTTGACGGGCTGACCCTCTGCCGGGCGATCCGCCAGCGCGACCACTACCTGCCGGTGATTATTATCAGCGCCCGCAGCAGCGAAACTGAACGCATTCTGGGCCTCGAAACCGGGGCCGATGACTACCTCGCCAAACCCTTCTCGGTGCAGGAACTGGTGGCGCGGATCCGGGCGCTGTTCCGCCGTCAGCAGGCGATGGGTCAGCAGACGTCCGGGCTGATCACCGCCCACGGCCTGACCATCGACCCGCTGGCCCGCAGCGTTCTGCTGCACGGCGAGCCCATCGACCTGACGCCGCGTGAGTTCGATTTACTCTACTTTTTCGCCCGTCATCCCGGGGAGGTCTTCTCCCGTCTGGCGCTGCTGGAACAGGTGTGGGGGTATCAGCACGAAGGCTACGAACACACCGTCAACACCCACATCAACCGCCTGCGGGTAAAAATTGAAAAAGACGCCGCCGAGCCAGAGGTGATCCGCACCGTCTGGGGCAAAGGCTACCGCTTTGCCAGGGAGGCGGAATGACGCGCCGTCTGACCCTGCTGTTTATTCTGTTGCTGACGGGCTGTGCGGCGGTGGCCTGCGCGGTGCAGCTCTGGACCAGCATGCAGTACGGCAACGCCATGGTGCAGCGCCTCTCCGGCGGGCTGGCGCAGCACATCGCCCAGCGCGAAACCCTGCTGGACGCCAACGGGCAGGTGGATCGCACCCGGCTCAAGCCGCTGTTCGACAGGCTGATGACCTATAACCCCAGCGTGGAACTCTACATCCTCTCCCCGGACGGGGAGATCCTCGCTGATGCCGCGCCGCCGGGGCATATCAAGCGGCAGAAGCTCACTGTTGCGCCGGTGCAGCAGTTTCTTACCGGCGGGATGATGCCGGTTTACGGGGACGATCCCCGCACCCTGACGGGAGAGAAGGTCTTTAGCGCCGTGCCGCTGCATCAGGACGGCGTGCTGCGCGGCTACCTCTATATCATTTTGCAGGGCGAGGAGCTGAACGCGCTGGCGGAGCGGGCGTGGCAGAAAACGCTGTGGAGCACGGTGGTCTGGTCGCTGCTGCTGGTGGCCATTTTCGGTGCGCTGGCGGGGGGCCTGGTCTGGTACTGGGTCACCCGGCCGGTGAAGCAGTTAACCGACGAGGTGAGCGGCCTCGATCGGGAAAGTATGCACGTCATCAAGCAACTGGCCGCCCAGCCTCAGCAGGTCGCCCCGTCTGACGAGGTGGCCCTGCTGCGCAACACCTTTATCGAACTGGCGCAGCAGATTGCCAGCCAGTGGGATCAACTGGCGGACAGCGACCGGCAGCGCCGGGAGTTTATCGCCAATATCTCCCACGATCTGCGTACCCCGCTGACCTCTCTGCTGGGGTATCTGGAGACCCTGTCGCTGAAAGCCGGCACCCTCTCGCCGCAGGAGACGCAGCACTATCTCTCTATCGCCCTGCGGCAGGGGCACAAAGTGCGTCATCTGTCCCAGGAGCTGTTTGAGCTGGCACGCCTCGAGCACGGCAGCATCAAGCCGCAGCGGGAACGCTTTGCTATCGGGGAGCTGATCTCCGACGTGGCGCAAAAGTTTGACCTCGCGGTGGAGACCCGTCAGCTCCGGCTGCATATCGACGTGCCGCGCCAGCTGCCGATGATCAACGCCGATCTGTCGATGATCGAGCGGGTGGTGACCAACCTGCTGGATAACGCTATTCGTCATACCCCGCCGGGGGGCGAGATCGGCCTCAAAGTATGGCTGGAGGATGAGCAGGTACAGGTGGAGGTGAATGACAGCGGGCCGGGTGTCGATGAGCATCTGCGCGATCAGCTGTTTATGCGCCCATCGGCGCTGAGTCAGCAGGCGGCGCGGGATAATCGCGGCGGGCTGGGATTGTTGATTGTGAAACGAATGCTGGAGCTGCATGGGGGAGGGATCAGGCTGATGGAAGCGGGTGAGGGCGCAATATTTCGTTTTTATGTGCCGTTATAAAAACGCCGGGTGGCGCTAGCGCTTACCCGGCCTACAAAAACCTGGGCCCGTAGGCCGGGTAAGGCGAAGCCGCCACCCGGCAAAACAGGCACAACAATCTTACTGCGGGAACCACTGGTCGCTGATTTTCTGGTACGTGCCGTCCGCTTTAATCGCTTTCAGGGCGCCGTTCAGTTTCTCCACCAGCGCTTTGTTATCCGGACGCACTGCGATACCCAGACCGGTGCCGAAGTACTGCGGATCGGTCACTTTATCGGTAGCGGTGCCCAGCTGCGGGTTGGTTTTCAGCCACTCGTTCACTACCGCCGTGTCGCCAAACACGCCATCGATACGGCCATTTTTCAGGTCGATAATCGCATTCTGATAGCTGTCATAGGCCACGGTTTTCACTTCCGGGTGCTTATCCTGGAGGTATTTCTGGTGCGTGGTGCCGTTTTCCATGCCGATGCGCTTGCCTTTCAGCTCATCAAAGGATTTGTAAGCCCCTTTCTTCGCAATCACTACCGCAGAGTTGGCGTAGTACGGGTCGGTAAAGGCTACCTGCTTGCTACGATCCGGGGTGATGTCCATGCCCGAAATCACCGCGTCATATTTTTTGAATTTCAGAGCCGGGATCAGGCTGTCAAAGGCGTGGTTAGTAAAGGTGCACTCGGCCTGCATCTGGGTACATAGCGCTTTCGCCAGGTCGATATCAAACCCGACGATCTGGTTGCTGGCATCCAGCGATTCGAATGGCGGATAGGTCGCAGAAACGCCGAAGCTGATTTTATCGGCGGCAGAGGCGCCGGCGGCGAAGGTTGCCAGTAAAGCGGCCAGAACTAACTTTTTCATTGTGAAGCTCCCGTCTGTCAATCTTGTCATTATGTGCCGTGTCTGCGGCTGGGAGTTACAATGCCATTTAATGAATTTATATGCAATAAAAATGATTAACTATTATTTATGTCATAAAAAAAGGCGGGCTGTTGTTAGACTTGCCCGCCTTAATTAATCACATTGTATGCAGTTTTAGTTACGACGCTCGAACGCCAGCGCTCTACGCTCAACCAGACGCATCAGCAGCGTCAGCAGACCGTTGACCACCAGGTAGATCACCCCGGCGGCACCGAACACCATCACATCGTAGGTACGTCCGTACAGCAGCTGTCCGTGGCCCATCACCTCCATCAGGGTGATGGTGTAGGCCAGGGAGGTACTCTTGAACACCAGCACCACTTCGTTGGAGTACGAGGAGAGGGCGCGCTTGAAAGCGTACGGCAGCAGGATCGCCAGCGTGTCCTTCTTGCTCATCCCCAGCGCACCGCAGGACTGCCACTGCCCGTCCGGGATGGCGCGAATGGCACCGTAGAACAGCTGCGTGGTGTAGGCGGCGCTGTTCAGCGACAGGGCCAGCAGGGCGCACAGCCACGGCTCGGAGAGCAGATGCCACAGCACCGGATACTCCTGCAGCGTCGGGAACTGGCCCGGGCCGTAGTAAATCAGGAAGATCTGCACCAGCAGCGGGGTACCGGTAAACAGGGTGATGTAGGCGCGCACAATCCACACCAGCACCGGCGTTTTCAGCGTCAGGATGATGGTGAAAATCAACGCCAGCACCAGCGCCACGATAATCGAGGCGACGGTCAGCGTCAGGCTGGTGTGCAGCCCTTTCATCAGTTCGGGTAAGTAATCCAGCATCAGCCTGGTCTCCGTTCAAAACGCGTCGCACGCAGGTCAATACGCTTGAGGATGTACTGACTGAGCAACGTGATCACCAGGTAGATAGCCGCCGCCACGATGTACCAGGTAAAAGGCTCCTGAGTACGGGTGGCAATGCTTTTGGTCTGCAGCATCAGGTCGTTCACGCTGATTAAGCTCACCAGGGCGGTATCTTTTAGCAGCACCAGCCACTGGTTGCCGAGCCCCGGCAGAGCGTGACGCCACATCTGCGGCATCACCAGACGGAAGAAGATCGCCGTTTTCGACAGCCCCAGCGCCTGACCGGACTCCCACTGGCCCACCGGCACCGCTTTCAGCGCGCCGCGCAAGGTCTGCGAGGCATAGGCGGCGTAGAGCAGGGAGAGGGCGATTACGCCGCACAGGAACGGGCTGACGTCGAAGTTTTCGATCTGCATCTGAATCGGGATCTGCACCACGCCCAGGTTGAGCGTAAAGCCGTCCGACAGCATCAGCAGCAGCTGTGACGAGCCGAAATAGATAAACAGCACCACCAGAATTTCCGGCAGGCCGCGAAGAAGGGTCACCAGTGCAGAGCCGGTCCAGGCGACAGGTCGCCACTTAGCCGACTCCCACACGGCAAAGATCATCGCCAGCACCAGGCCGATGATCAGCGCACAAACGGCAAGGCCGACGGTCATCCCGGCGGCGCTTGCTAATGGAAAAATTTCGTTCATCAGTTCTTACTTCTGGAACCATTTTTTGTAGATGGAATCGTACGTGCCATCTTTCTTCACTTTTTCCAGCGCGGTGTTGAATTTCTGCTGCAGCGCGGTGTTACCCTGGCGCACGGCAATACCCAGACCGGTGCCGAAGTAATCTTTATCCGTCACTTTATCGCCAACCGCAGCCAGCTTGTCGTTGGCTTTGAGCCATTCGGTGACCACCGCGTTGTCACCAAAGACGGCATCGATACGGCCGTTCTGCAGATCCAGACGGGCGTTCTGGTAGCTGTCGTATGGCACGGTAGTGATTTCCGGGTGTTTATCCATGATGAATTTCTGGTGGGTGGTGCCGTTCTGCACGCCCACTTTCTTGCCTTTCAGCGCATCAATCGACGCGTATTTACCCTTCTGACCGATGAACAGGGCAGAGTTCTCGTAGTACGGGGTGCTGAACAGAACCTGCTTTTCACGCTCAGGGGTGATGTCCATTCCGGCCATGACCGCGTCGATACGACGGAATTTCAGGCTCGGGATCAGGCTGTCGAAAGACTGATTCGAGAAGGTACAGGTGGCGTCGATCTCTTTACACAGGGCGTTAGCCAGATCCACATCGAAGCCGACGATCTTGTTGTTAGCATCGATAGACTCAAACGGAGGGTAAGAGGCTTCGGTGGCGAAACGAATGGTCTCGGCAGCGGTGGCAGAAAGGCTAACGCTTGCAAGCAGGGCGGCAATCACTATTTTTTTCATTGTCGTTCTCTCGATTCGATTAGTGAGACAGATAATTTCTGAACGCGTCGGTTTGCGGCTGGGCAAAGCAGCCCGCATCCCCTTGCTCAACGATATGACCGTTTTCCATATAGACCACACGACTGGCGGTTTTACGCGCCACTTCCACTTCGTGGGTCACGATCACCTGAGTAATCTTTGTGTCCGCCAGCTCGCGAATGATACTGACGATCTGGGCGGTGATTTCCGGGTCCAGCGCGGCGGTCGGCTCATCAAACAGCAGCACGGCAGGCTCCATCATCAGGGCGCGGGCGATGGCCACACGCTGCTGCTGACCGCCGGAGAGGTGCAGCGGATAGCGATCGCTGTAGGGCTTCAGGCGCAGACGTTCCAGCAGCTTCTCGGCACGGGCCAGCGCCTGCTCTTTAGAGAGACCCAGCACGCGGCACGGGGCCTCGATCAGGTTCTGCTGCACGGTGAGGTGCGGCCAGAGATTGTATTGCTGGAAGACCATCCCGACGTTCTGACGCAGATCGCGGATCGCTTTTTCAGACGGCGCTTTGGCAAAATTAAAGTGATTACCGGCGATATCCAGCGTACCGGAGCGCGGCATTTCAAGCAGATTGAGGACGCGAAGCAGCGAGCTTTTGCCCGCGCCGCTTGGGCCTAACAGCACCAGCGTTTCGCCCTCAGGACAATTCAGTGTGATGTCGAACAGCGCCTGGTGTGCGCCGTAGAAGCAGTTAATGCCGTTTAGTTGAATACTCATCGGGGCAGTCTTTACTCATCCAGGCAATCTATAGCAATTGAGGCCGCAAATAGTACCGTTGACAGAATAGTTATGCAATATAACTGCGTTAAAAGTTAAATATAAACCGAATCTATCCCTAAACATAGCACAAAGTAGCGAGCGGAGATGGCGACGAGAATAAATGTCGGCATTCCTCACGAAATGCCAGACATTTTGCGGGGTTTTATCTGCTTAACGGTTCTCAATAGACTGGCGCAGGGTGCCCGCCGGGGCATGGACGCTGCCGCCGAGGTAGCGCACGTCATCAATCGCCCAGCACTCTCCCTCGCGGATCATCAGCACTTCATCCTGCCAGCTTTCGCTGCCCTGGGTCAGTTTCACCCGCAGCGGAATGTTGCGCGCATCGGTATTGGGGATGGTCGAGGCGCTGGAGACGACGGCCGTCTGCGGCGGGGTGGTGCGACTGGAGAACGGATCGACTTTCAGCAGATTTTGATGCTGCGGATCGCGGCTGGCATCGCTCAGCAGCTGGGCCAGGTTATCGCTCAGGTACGGGCGCAGTGCGGTGAGGTCACTGCTGCGGTGCGAAATGCGGTAGTCATAGAACTGCTGGGCCACGGCATCCGGACCGCCGGCGATGCAGCTGCCGCTGCGGGTACCAATATCCTTGAAGGCCGGGGTGACCGGGGTGGTGCAGGCGCTGAGCAGCAGCGCGCAAGGCACTAAAAGCGTCAAAGCAGAATAGCGCATGTTGATTTCCTTATTAGGCTGCAATAATTAACTAACCTTTAAATGATAGCGTAACGATCGGATAATGGTTTTGTTCTTAATCGGTTAGGCACTCAACGCGCAATAAGGAGACGAACATGCAATTTTCCACCACCCCAACTCTGGAAGGGCAGCCGATAAGCGAATACTGTGGCGTAGTGACTGGTGAAGCTATTCTCGGGGCCAATGTCTTCCGCGACTTTTTTGCCGGGATTCGCGATATCGTCGGTGGCCGTTCCGGGGCCTATGAAAAAGAGCTGCGTAAAGCCCGTGAGATCGCCTTCAAAGAGATGGGCGAGCAGGCGAAGGCCCTCGGTGCCGATGCCGTGGTGGGTATCGATATCGACTACGAAACCGTCGGGAAAGACGCCAGCATGCTGATGGTCAGCGTCAGCGGTACGGCGGTGAAAACGCGCCGATGAAGTGTGCCATTGTGCCCGTCCTGCTGGCATTGTTGCTGGCAGGCTGTGCGACAGAGAAAGGCGTCGTGGACAAAGGCGCCTATGAGCTGGATACCCGGCGTCAGGCGCAGGCGGCCTATCCGCGCGTCAAGGTGCTGGTGATCCACTACACCGCAGACGACTTTGACAGCTCCCTCGCTACCCTCACCGATAAAAACGTTAGCTCCCACTATTTGATCCCGGCGATCCCGCCCCGGCACAACGGCAGGCCGCGGATCTGGCAGCTGGTGCCGGAGCGCGATCTGGCCTGGCATGCCGGGGTCAGCTTCTGGCGCGGCGCAACCCGGATTAATGACACCTCTATTGGGATCGAGCTGGAAAACCGCGGCTGGCAAAAAATCGATGGCCAAAAACGCTTCTTCCCGTTTGAACCGTCGCAAATAGCGGCCCTGATCCCGCTGGCGAAGGACATTATCCAGCGCTACGACATCAAACCGCAAAATGTGGTGGCCCACGCGGATATTGCCCCCCAGCGCAAAGACGACCCGGGGCCGCTGTTCCCGTGGCAGGCGCTGGCCCAGCAGGGGATCGGTGCCTGGCCGGATCCGGCCCGGGTGGCGTTCTACCTCAACGGGCAGCCACCCTATCAGCCGGTGGAAACGTCGGTATTGCTCGCTCTGTTATCCCGGTATGGGTATGAGGTGCCGGAGAATATATCTCCTGCGCAGCAGAAAAGAGTCATCATGGCATTTCAGATGCATTTCCGTCCGCAATTATGGAATGGTGTTTCTGATAAAGAAACAATGGCCATTGCCGAAGCATTGCTGGAAAAATACGGGCAAAAATAACCCTTTGTGGGTAATTTTATCACCTTTTCTTAAGATTAATCTTAAGTACATCCGCAATTCATTTTTAGTTAATTGACTTAAAATTACCCGCATTTAATATGTACACATAGCTTGCTAAGCAATTTAGCAAATAAAAATAATATGAGAGTTACTCTCAACAGAAAGTACATCTTCTTTTTATCTGAACCTGATCCCTTTTTATTGCTGCGACATTTATGTTGCCGCACCCCGTTATATATAAAAAATTGAAAACAGGCATAATAATGTTAAGTATCTACGGTATTAATAGTCGTCCGCAACAGGCGATAGACGCGATTATTGCTGCAACCGCTGATTGTCCGGAAAAAACGTTAAAGAAATGGCAGAAAATCATTACCGCTGACACGAATTACATTCATATCGTGGTCAGTGGCGAAGTGGAAATCCGCCGGATATCCGATGAGTTAAGCATGTTTACCATGCGTACTCAGGGCATTTTAGGCGTCGCGTCCGTTTACAACAATGCTGCCCACATGTACGGCATTGCCCGCACCACCACCGTGATCCGCACCATCAAAAATCCGACTTCGAACGTATCATCCGTGAAAATAACCTCTGGGCTCAGCTGACTCAGGTTCTGGTCTGGTATATCGGTATCCTCACTAAACGTGACGATATTCTGGTTGCCCGTAGCGCGTATTCCGTAGTGCGTGAATTCCTCCTCGAAATTAACGATTTGATCGTTTTACATAAACGCGATGTGAACGTTTATGACTATATTCAGGAATACACAAACCTGGCGCGCAGCACCATTATTAAAATTCTCTCTGACCTCAAAAAAGGTCACTATATTGTGGTCGAGAAAGGCAAATTGATTACCATCAATAGTCTGCCGGAACGTTACTGAAATTTACCCGCCCGATCTCCTTCGATTCCACCGGAGGAGATTTTTTTATCTCCTGTCCTGTATCCAGAATCTCATCGTCCGGCTGTGGCGGAATTTTCCCTTGAGAATAATCTAATTGCTGCTCTTTAACGGCCTGCATAAACCTTTCCTGTAATGAGGGGGTCTGAACCTCTTCATGGGTATCGGGCAGGGCCTGATCCTGGGGTATTCCGTCCGGAGCCTGTTGCCAGTCGGCCTCACTGTCCATAATCGGGCTCTCTTCCGGCGCGGGTAGCGGCGTCATCGGCACCGGTTTTGGTTTCGGCTGAGGGAAGGGTTTCGATACATAGACATAGTGCATATCCGACACCTGCGTGTCAGGTGTGGCGACGGCCGCCGGTTTCGGGGCGGGCGCCGGATGACGCAGGTCATGGTAAAGGTGGGCGTACAGCCCGGCGATAACCATCGCGCACAGACAGAGGATCGTCGCCAGAACGCCTCCCAGCACGTGCTTCATCGACGGCAGGCGGTAAGAGAACCACACCGCCTCGCCAGTGGTATAGCTGCGCTGGGCAGCAAGAGATATCGTGGACATTATGACTTTTTCCCCTGAACCGGCGTGGCGGCAGCGTTGTCGCTGAGCGAGGTCAGAATAGCGGGTGTGGTATGGTTGACGCGCATCAGCTGCATCAGGGTATCTTCCCCCGGCAGGCCATCAACGTGCAGGTGCATGTTTTGCTGGAATTCCTTCGTTCGTGCCTCCAGCGTGTGCGTCCAGACGTGAGTATGCGTTTCGGGCGCATTCAGGGCCTGGCTCAACTGAGCATCGATCCAGTTCACGTCCTGGCTGTCGCTGGCGGCGGTGATCGCCTCTTTGCCTGACGGCGTCAGACGGTGTAGCAGGGTATAGTTGCCGGTGGCATGTTGGATGAACCAGGTCCGGCTCACCTGCCAGGTGCGGTTATTCATCAGCAGATCGAGAGAATCTTTCCCGACCCGCGCCACTACCGCATAATTCAGGTGATCCCCGGTTTTCAGCTCGCCGATCCACGGATACCCCTCCTGCTCCAGCGTTCCCAGCGGGGCGCTGCCCTGTTTACACTGCAGGTTCACCCGGCCAGCATTCTGGCACAGGGCCTCCTCGGCGGACGCATCGTACCCCCACATGGTGTACAGCTGATGCATGGCATCCGGCTGATTCACCACCTCGCGGTCGATCGCCGGCTGCACCGGGGCCTGAGGTTTACTCACCTTAGTGATCCAGCGTGCTGGCACCGGCGGTTTGAACGGCAGCGCCCCGGTGATAGCCCCAGAGAAATGCCAGCCGCAGGCCGCAAACACCACGCAGGCGAACAGCCCCACTGTGAGCCGCCTGTTGCTGCGTTTGACCGGTAACACTTCCTCCGCCGCAAGACGCAAATGGCGTGTCCCCACCAGCCCGGCACGTTCAGTCCATGCGGCCAGCAACGCCAGGTGCGCCAGCGCGTTTAGCTGGCTGACGGAACCTTTAGTCAGAGCCTGCATCCGACGAATGCGGGCCGGGGTAAACGGCGAGGTATCCGCGCCGTGGTGGGCAATCTGTTCCTGAATATAGTGAAGAGACTCGCGGCCGGTGAGGGCGCGCAGCGTATGGCGCGTATGCATCCGGGCGCCGAGGCCGGTATCGGCCAGCAGACGCGCCTGCTGATCCGGCGTGCCGGTCAGCAGGATGGTCAGCGGCAAATCACACTCCTGCGCCCGCGTCAGCAGCATGCCCAGAACCTCCCAACTGTTGTCGCGCATCGCCTGGATCGCCGAAATACTCAGCACCAGGCCCTGGGTGCGACAGCGCGGGAATGCCTCATGCCATTGGCGCAGCACTGCATCAATGGCATGAAGTCTGTTTTTGGCATCGGTGTTCTTGGGGTTGAGCTTATAGAGCAGGGCGCTGGCGCTCAGCTTCGGAAAGGCATTGATCGCCACGCCGGCCCTCTGCGCCAGCAGCTCACTGCTGAACTGGCTGAGCAGGGTTTCGTCGTCGGAAAACAGCCCCATGATCCCCGGCGTCCGCGATTTGTCCTTCAGCATACCGAATACATCCTGATGGTAAGGCACGAAGAAGTCGCCCGCAGATCGCGTCACCTTGCTGAAAGGCTGACCGGTGAATTTAAAATGGCTCAGATACATAACGACACACCCTGGGATGACAGAAACAGATATTCGCTGCCGAAAGTACGGGATGGCGCAAGGAGGGTCAATTTCCGGGCTGGAGAAAAATAACCTGAATATCAGGCCTAACATCCCCCCTGGTGAGGGTCAATATTTTTCTGCATTAAAGTTAATGGCAAAGCCGATAGAGCGATACGGAATACCTTATTAGTATGAGCGCAAATCTGGTGCAGCATCAGGCTGCGTAATTCTGCATTAAAAGGCCCGCTAAATAATGAAAATGCAGCGCTTATATGGACTGATAATGCCCTGTGTGATGTTTATTCTGCTGATATTTAGCGGACAACAGGGATATGTGGTCTTCAAAGAGTATAAAAAAGTCAGTGACAAGGTATCGGATCCCGATCCGGCGATGAGCAAGCCGGTGCAGGCGCAGGATTTTGCCCTGTTCCAGCCAGCCGTTTATCAGGACGCCCCCCAGCGCACGGTGAAAACACCCCTTGGTGCCGAGGTGGAAGGGATTATCAACAGTGACGAAGCCTGGCTATCGTTTGCGGTCATCAAAACCCCCTCCGGCCAGCAGAGCTACCGCGAAGGCGAGAGTCTGACGGGCTACAGCGATGCCTGGGTTGAGGAGATCAACCCCGACAACGTGGTGATCAACTACCAGGGCTCCGCCCAGACGTTGGCCATTAAACGCCCCGACTATTTTAAAGGCGATACCAGTAATCAACCAACCCCCCGGCCGGTAGCTGATGCGGGGTCTGATAATTTACATCTCAACGACTATTTCGTGCTGAAGCCGTGGTTCGATAACGGGGCGCTTGAAGGCTATCAAATTAAGCCGAAGAACGCGTCCGCCTTTTTCAGTCATAGCGGACTGCAAAAAGGCGATGTGGTTGTGAAAGTGAACGCCGTCGATATGACGAAAGAAGAACAGGCGAAAAATATTATCGCCAGCTGGTCGAAAATGAGAGAAGCGGAAGTTGTCGTCAGACGTCACGCTCACCTTGAAAATATTCGGGTTAATGTTTTAAACAATTAACAAGTGCAAAGCCATGAAGAAAATTCCCTGGGCGTGTCTGGTATTGACCGCCGCCTCGCTCTATTCCAGTTCATTGCTGGCGGCCAATTTTAGCGCCAGCTTTAAAAATACCGATATTCGCGAATTTATCGATACGGTAAGCCGCAACCTGAATAAGACGATTCTGGTCGATCCGTCCGTACAGGGCACCGTTTCTGTCCGAACCTATAACGTGCTGACCGAAGACGAATACTATCAGTTCTTCCTCAGCGTGCTGGATGTCTACGGCCTGTCGGTGATCCCGATGGATAACGGCATGGTCAAAGTGGTGCGCTCCAGCGTGGCGCGTACTGCCGGGGTGCCGGTGGCCGACAGCAAAAATCCGGGCAAGGGCGATGAGATCATCACTCGCGTGGTGCGCATGGAGAACGTGCCGGTGCGCGAGCTGGCTCCGCTGCTGCGTCAGCTCAACGATGCCTCGGGTATCGGCAACGTGGTCCATTTTGAACCCTCCAACGTGCTGTTGCTGACCGGGCGCGCCTCGGTGGTCAACCGGCTGGTGGATCTGGTGGAGCGCGTCGATCGCTCCGGGGTGCAGCGCCGGGAGATCGTCCCGCTGCGCTACGCCTCAGCCAAAGAACTCTCTGAGATGCTGAACAACCTCAACAACGAAGAGCAGAAAGGGCAGAACGCGCCGCAGCTGGCGACCAAAGTGGTGGCCGACGACGAAACCAACAGCCTGATCATCAGCGGCCCGGAAGAATCCCGGGCCCGTACCCGGACACTGGTGGGCCAGCTGGATCGCGAGCAGAACAACGAAGGCAACACCCGCGTCTTCTACCTGAAATACGCCAACGCCAGCAAAGTGGTGCCTGTCCTGACCGGCATTGGCGAGCAGCTGAAAGACAAGGCGGGTACGGCGAAAAGCAAAACCGCGTCTGCCAGCAGCGATCTGAACATCACCGCAGACGAAGCCACCAACTCACTGGTGATCACCGCCCAGCCGAATGTGATGAATTCGCTGGAAAAGGTGATCGACAAGCTGGATATCCGCCGCCCACAGGTGCTGGTGGAAGCGATCATTGCTGAAGTGCAGGACGGGAGCGGTCTTGACCTCGGCGTGCAATGGAGCAGCAAACACGGCGGGGTGCAGTTTGGCTCGACCGGCATGCCCATCAGCCAGATTAAGAATGGCACCCAGAAAGTGGCCAGCTTTACCGGTCTGGCGACCGGCTTCTTTAACGGCGACTTTGGCGCCCTGATGACCGCCCTCTCCACCGACGGTAAAAACGACATTCTCTCGACCCCGAGCGTCGTTACCCTCGATAACAAAGAGGCCTCCTTTAACGTCGGTCAGGATGTGCCGGTGCTGGCCGGGTCGCAGACTACCAGCGGCGATAACGTCTTTAACTCGGTGGAGCGTAAAACCGTCGGGACCAAGCTGAAAATTGTGCCGCAGATTAACGACGGCGACATTATTCACCTCAAGATTGAGCAGGAAGTCTCCAGCGTTGACGCCAGCGCCACCGAAGATGCGAGCCTCGGCCCGACCTTCAACACCCGCACCATCAACAACGAAGTGATGGTCCACAGCGGGCAGACCGTGGTGCTTGGCGGATTGATGGAGAACAACACTAAGCAGAACGTCTCGAAGGTGCCACTGTTGGGCGACCTGCCGCTGGTAGGGCAGCTGTTCCGCTACACCTCCCAGGACACCTCGAAACGTAACCTGATGGTCTTTATCCATACCACCGTCCTGCGTGATGACGATACCTACAGCGCCTCGTCGAAAGAGAAATATGACCAGATCCGCGCCCGTCAGCAGCAGCGTCTGGAGGAGAAAAAGCTCGGCATCATTGCCCCTGAAGGCAGCGCCGTGCTGCCCGCTTACCCGACTGCGGCCAGCGCCACGCCGGCCAGTCGCAACCCGTTTAAAGAGTAAGGACGAGGCGCAACATGGACGGACTGAGTCAAGAGTTATGCACCAGCAACTACGCCAAAACCCACGGGGTCCTCTTTTATCAGGATCGGGTCTGGGTGCGGGATGACGCCCCGGCGTTTGCCCTGCTGGAGATGCGCCGGGTGCTGGGACGATCCTTCACCCCGACGATCCTGACGGCCGAGGCCTTTGACGAGATGCTGGCCAAGATCTGGCAGCAGAACAGCGGCGTCTCCCAGCAGCTGGTGGACGATATGGACGCCGACATCGACCTGATGGCGTTAACCGAGGAGATCCCCGACAACGAGGATCTGCTGGATAACGACGAAAACTCGCCGGTGATCCGCCTGATCAACGCCATTCTCGGTGAAGCGGTAAAAGAAGGGGCCTCGGATATTCATATCGAAACCTTCGAGCGCACCCTGAGCATCCGTTTTCGCGTCGACGGCGTGCTGCGCCCGGTGCTGCAACCGGCGCGCAAGCTCGCGCCGCTGCTGGTGTCGCGCATCAAGGTGATGTCAAAACTCGACATCGCCGAGAAACGCCTCCCGCAGGATGGGCGTATCTCCCTGCGCATTGGCCGCAAGGCCATCGACGTGCGTGTCTCCACCATTCCGTCGCAGTATGGCGAGCGGGTGGTGATGCGTCTGCTGGATAAAAGCAATCTCAAGCCGGATATCAACAAGCTCGGCCTGATTGATGAGGAGCTGGAAAAACTAAAAGGGCTGATTGACCGCCCCCACGGCATTATCCTCGTCACCGGCCCGACCGGCTCCGGGAAAAGTACCACCCTGTACGCCATTCTGTCGGCGCTGAACGGCCATGAACGCAACATTCTAACCGTCGAAGATCCGATTGAATATGAGCTGGAAGGGGTGGGGCAGACCCAGGTTAACCCCCGCGTGGACATGACCTTTGCCCGCGGCCTGCGCGCCATTCTGCGCCAGGACCCGGATGTGGTAATGATCGGTGAGATCCGTGACGGCGAAACCGCGCAAATCGCGGTCCAGGCGTCACTCACCGGTCACCTGGTGATGTCCACGCTGCACACCAACAGCGCCGCCGGGGCCATTACCCGTCTGCGCGATATGGGACTGGAGTCCTTTTTAATCGGATCATCGTTGCTCGGTGTCATTGCCCAGCGTCTGGTGCGACGGCTGTGTACCCACTGCCGGACCACCAGTCCGCTGGACGACAATGAACAGGTGCTGTTCAGCTTTATGGCGACCCCGCCGAAGGCGATCTATCGCGCGGTGGGCTGTGAACACTGCCGCCAGAGCGGCTATCAGGGACGAGCGGGCATCCACGAATTCCTGGTGGTGGACAGCACCATGCGTCGCGCCATCCATGAAGACAAAGACGAAATGTCCATCGAAACCCAGCTCTTCAGACAGGCCTACAGCCTGCGCGAGAACGGCCTGCTGAAAGTCATCAGCGGCATTACCTCGCTGGAAGAGGTGATGCGCGTCACCGCCGAGCGGGGAGGGGATGAGTAATGGCCTTCTACGCATGGACGGCGACCGACGCGGCGGGCAAAACCCGGCGCGGATCGCTGCAGGCCGAGGGGCAAAAGCAGGTGCGCCAGATGCTGCGGGAGCAAAAGCTGATGCCGGTCAGCATCACCGAAACCCGCGAGAAGGCGGCTGCCGGTAAAGCGGCAACCGGGGCGAAGCTCTCGACGCCAGTGCTGTCGATGTTTACCCGTCAGCTGTCGACCCTGGTCAACGCCGCGCTGCCGCTGGAGAGCGCCCTGAAGGCGATCTCGAAACAGACGGAAGACAAAAAGCTGGCGGCGATGGTGGTGGAGATCCGCGAAAAGGTGGTGGAAGGGCATACGCTGTTCGACGCTTTTAGCCAGTTTCCGCGTACCTTCGACAAGCTCTACTGCACCCTGGTGATGGCCGGGGAGAAAACCGGTCACCTCGGCGACGTGCTGGAAAAACTGGCGGAGTACAACGAGCAACGCCAGAAGATGAAAAGCAAGCTCACCCAGGCGATGGTCTACCCGATCACCCTGACGGTGGTGGCGATTGCGGTGATCAGTATTTTGCTGGTGGCGGTGGTCCCGCAGGTGATCGAGCAGTTCACCCACATGAAGCAGCAGCTGCCGATCACCACCCGCACCCTGATTGCGGTGAGCGATTTTCTGCAGGCTTACGGCATTTATATCGCCGGCAGCCTCGCCGGGGGCGTTATCGGATTTAAAACCTGGCTGCGAAACAGCAAAAACCGTTTTCTGTGGCACAGCTGGCTGGTGAACCGATCGCCGATTAAAAAGCTGGTCTGCGCCATCAACAGCGCCCGCTATATCCGCACCCTGAGTATTTTGCAGGCCAGTAGCGTGCCGCTGCTGGAGGGGATGTATATCGCCATGGACGGGATCGAAAATCTCTATGCCCGGCAGGTGCTGGAGCAGGCGGCCGATACCGTGCGCCAGGGTGCCTCTTTATATAACGCCCTGGATCAGGCGAAATTATTCCCGCCCACCATGCTGTATATGATCGCCTCCGGTGAAGAGAGCGGTGAATTAGGCAATTTGATGGACCGCGCGGCGGAAAACCAGGAATCAGCATTGCAACATCGCATCACCTTAACGCTGTCGGTATTTGAACCGGCGCTGGTGGTGTCGATGGCAACCATTGTTCTGTTTATTGTGCTGTCAATATTACAGCCGCTTCTGCAACTTAATAATATGGTAGGTTAATCATGGCGATGAAACGTAAAAACCTGACCCGTCAGGCGGGCTTCACTTTGCTCGAATTAATGGTGGTGATTGTTATTCTCGGGGTACTGGCCAGCATGGTGGTGCCGAATTTAATGGGCAATAAAGAGAAAGCCGATAGCCAGAAAGCTACCAGCGATATTGTCGCGCTCGAAGGCTCGCTGGATATGTATAAGCTCGATAACCACCGCTACCCGACCACCGAGCAGGGCCTGCAGGCGCTGGTCACCAAACCGGAAATCGCACCTATTCCGAACGGCTATCGCGCCGACGGCTATATCCGCCGCCTGCCACAGGACCCGTGGGGCAACGACTATCTGCTGGTTAGCCCGGGTGAACATGGCGCGATCGATGTCTTCTCTGCCGGCCCGGATGGCGAAGCCAATACCGCCGACGATATTACTAACTGGTCGCTCGCGAAAAAATAATGAGTAAGCAACGCGGCTTTACCCTGCTGGAAATTATTCTCGCGCTGGTGATATTTGCCAGCTGCGCGATGATGGTGGTCTCGACGATTCCATCCCGCAGCGGCGCGGATATATTTGGCCAGCAGTTAAAAGCCCTTGTGGAATATGGATCCGATCGCGCGGTGATGGACGGCAATATTATTGGCCTGACGATCGCTACCGATCGTTATCAGCTGGTGACCTTCGAAGAGAAAAACGGCAAACGGGGCTGGGTGCCTTTAACCGCCGGGCGAATTACGACCCGCGGCGATTTCCCGGAGGCGATGCACGTTTCGCTGTCCCCCCAGCGGCTGGCGGCGACCCTGGATGCCGAACCGCAGATCCTTTTTTTGCCGGATGGCGAAATCAGCCGTTTCACCCTGTCCCTGCAAAGTGACGATAAACAGCACCGCTTCCGCGTGATCTCCCAGGGTGCAGCCCCGGTAACGGTAGAAAACGATGGCTAAGGCGAAACAACAGGGCATGACGCTGCTGGAGGTGATGGTCGCGCTGGTGATCTTCTCCACCGCCGCGCTGGCGCTGATGAACTCGGTATCCCTCAACGTGCGCTTTACCTACGAGCTGGCGGATACCCTACAGGCCAGCTGGGTAGCGGAAAACCAGCTCGCGGAAGCGCAGCTGATGCAGAGCGACTTCCCCGATAGCGAGGAAGAGGGCACGGAAACCCAGGGCGGGCGCAGCTGGACCTGGCGCAAGCAGCGGGTGAAATCCGCCGACCACGGGCGGGTGGATGAGATCCGCGTCTGGGCCGAAGGCGACGACAGCCAGCCGGTCATCACCCTGGATATCATCCCGCCGGGAGAGGAAAAGTGAAACAGACACGGCGTCAGCAAGGGTTCACCCTGCTGGAGATCATGATTGCGCTGACCATCTTCGCGGTGATCAGCACCCTGGCCTGGCAGATTCTGGATGGCGCGATGCGCACCAGCTCCGCCACCGATGCCAGCGCAGCGAAGCTCAACCAGCTCCAGCGTGCCTGGAACCTGCTGGAGCGGGATTTTTTTCAGCTCCAGGGGCGCGCACCGCGTAATGGGACCGGCGTATTTCGCCTGAAAAATAATGCTCTGGAGATGACGACCCTCAACGGCGTCAGCGGCCAGGTGCAGCTGGAGCGCGTGCGCTGGCGGCTGGAGGGTGGCCGCCTGTGGCGTGACGTCTGGCCGACCTTTGACGGCCCGGCCAACAGCAAACCGGACGAAGTGCCGATCGTTAACGAGGTGAAAGCCGTGCAGTGGCGCTTCTGGCTGGGGGGTTGGCAAAACGCGTGGCGCGACAGCGACACCCAGCCGGACGGCGTGGAGCTGACGTTAACCATGGAGAGTGGCGACCGCTGGCGCTGGGTCTTTACCACCCCGGGCGAGCTGCCGGCAGAAGCGGCAAAACCGGCGGAACCGACGGCGGATAAACCGACGGATACTCCGGCAGAGACACCGCCAGATGCGCCGGCCCCTCCAGAGACCCCGCCCGCCCCGGAGGCACAGCCATGAGCCGGGTGCGTAAACAGCAGGGGGTTGCCCTGCTGGTGGTGCTGATCCTGCTGGTGATGATGTCGGCCCTGGCGGCCAAAATCAGCCAGCAGTTCTGCCGCAATTTGCAGAAAACCCACTACCAGGTGAGCCAGCAGCAGCTGCGCTGGGCGATGCAGCGTCAGGAGGGGGTGATTAAAGAGCGGCTGCTGGCCGCCATCAGCGGCGAGAAAAGCGTCCTGACCCTGAAAGGCGAGTGGCATGAGCCGCTGGAAACCCAGGGCGAGTACTACACGGTGGTAAGCCAGGTGGAGGACGCCCAGGAGTGCTTTAACGTCAATAACCTGCTGGCGGTGCCAGCCAGCGCCGGGAAGGACGAGACCCCCGCGCCTGCGGTAACGGAAAAGCCGCGTCAGCAGCAGATCGTTGAGCAGTTGCTCACCGACAGCGGGGTCAGCACCCTCACGGCAGAAGAGATTTACCTCCAGCTGGTGGATTATCTCGATGAGGACACCACCACCGCCAGAGCGGGGCAGGAGGATGACGCCTGGGCCGGGCTCCAGCCCGCGCGCCTGCCGGCCAACCGGATGATGCTCAGCCTGAACGAACTTAAACAGCTGCCCGCCTTTCCGGCGGCGGCGTGGCCGAAGGTGAGCAGGCTGTTCTGCGCCCTGCCGACCACCGCCAGCCGGGTGGACGTCAATACCCTGACGCCGCAGCAGGCGGGCCTGCTGGCGGCGCTGTTCCCCGGCAAGCTGACCGAAGAAGAGGCGAAGCGGGTGATTGATTCTCGCCCGGACGAGGGCTGGGAGAGCATCAAGGAGTTCAGCGAGCAGCTGGAGCGTAACGCCCCGCAGCTGAAGGACGACCTGAAGCAGGCCGCCGATCTGCTCGACGTCAACAGCCGCTTTTTCCGCGTCAACTACACCGGCAATACCGACGAGTTAACCCTGCGCGTGGTCAGCCAGCTGCGGGCAGAGCGCGAGGCGGGCCAGGTCAGAACCTGGCAGCGCCGTTACCGAATGATTGAATAACAAAAGTCTGAGTCTATGAAACAGGTAATTTTTGTGCGTCCCGATAGTCGCGAGGACGCAAAAGTATGGTGGTGTGAATCGGGCAGTCAGCAGGTGATGGCGTTGAACGGACATACGGCCCTCAGCGAGCTGGCCTCACACCCGCTGGCGTCCCGCGTCTGCCTGCTGTTACCGGCGAGTGAGATGATCTTCCGTCACTTCACGCTGGCGAAAAAGACGCTGTCGCCGCAGAACACCCCTTTCTCGTGGATGGCGGAGGAGACGCTGATCGGCGATGTCGACACCCTCCACTGGACGGTGCTGGGCAAAGCCGGACGCGAGGTGGATGCGGTGGCGATTGACGCTCCGCGTCTGCATCAGTGGCTGGCGCGCTTCGAGGACGCCGGGCTGAAGGTGGTGCAGGTCCTGCCGGACGCCTGGCTGCTGCCGGGCGAGGCGGAGAGCAGCACCCTGGTGCCGCTGGAGGAGCAGGTCTGGCTGCGCTTCGCCGGGGGCGGTGCCTGCCAGGTAGACGCCGCCCTGCTGCCGCTGCTGCTGGCGAAAACCGCCGGGGAGATCCGCTGCTACGGCGACGCCCCGGACGGGGTAGCCTGCAGCGAAACCCTGCCGGGGCAGCATCCGCTGGCGCTGATCCAGGCCCGCTGGAAAACCTGCCGGGTGAACCTCCTTCATGGGGAGTTCGATCCGCGGGTGGCCGACAGCGGTGCGGCGAAAAAGCTGCGGATCGCCACGGCGCTGATGGCGCTGCTGTGCGTCGGGTTGTTGACCGGGCCGCGTGCCGCCACGGCGTGGATGCTGGTGCAGAAGGAGAACCAGCTCCAGCAGGAGATCGTGCAGCTCTATCAGCACCATTTTCCCAGCGTGCGCCAGCAGAGCAACATCAAATACCATTTTGGTCAGAATCTGAAGAAACAGAAAAAAGGTATTTTCCAGCAGCTGGATGCGCTGGAGCAAATTAAACGGCGGGTGCCGGGCATGGAAATAGACAGTATCGAATATGACAACGCGCAAAATAACCTGACGCTCAGCGTCAAAGCACAAAACCCCCAGCAGTTGCAGGAATTTGTGCAGCAGGCGAGCGCCAGTTTTGCCTTTTCGTTACTGCCTGGTTCCACGACACCACCTTATACCGCGATGGTGACAGGGAAATATAAATGAAAACAAAAATAGCGCAGTTAAAAAATCGCTATCAGCAGTACAGCGTGCGCGAGCGCAACCTGATTAAGGTGGGCGCAGCGGCGCTCTGCTGTGCTGCGGTGTACTACGGCGGCATGGTGCCGCTGGACACGATGATCGGGCGCAGCCAGTCGACGCTGAACCGACAGCAGGAGACGCTGCGCTGGATGCGCGATGAAATTACCAAAAATCATCTCCAGGTTCAGCAGTTGAAAACCAGCAATCCGCGCAGCGCGGTGGAAAACAGCGCCCATGAGATCAACCTGACCCTCAGCGACGTGCGTCAGGACGGACAGTCCCTGACCTTCGCCATTAATCGGGTGAACGTCTACGTGCTGAAAAACTGGCTACGGGAGATGAATCTCGCCACCGGCGTGCAGCTGGAGAAGATGAACCTGACCCCGGTGGATCACCTCAGCGACGTGAAGGCGGATATCCAGCTGAGCTGGAAGAAAAGCGCATGATCAGCCCGGCGTTGTGTGCCGCCAGCGGCGTGCTGGGGGCGATCTTCGGCAGCTTTCTTGGGGTGGTGGTGGAACGCCTCCCGGGGTGGATGCGGGAAGAGGAGGGGGCCGGGAACCTGCTGTATCCGCCTTCGCACTGCCCGGCGTGCCAGCACCGGCTGCGCTGGTGGGAGAACATCCCGCTGGTCAGCTGGCTGATGCTGCGCGGGCGTTGCCGCTGCTGCCGCTCAGCAATCCCCCTGCGGGTGCTGATGGTGGAGCTGCTCAGCGCGCTCTTTTTTGCCCTCTGCGCCTGGCTGACACCCGATCTCCCGGTGCTGCTGGCTCTGTGGCTGTTGTGGTGCGGCCTGCTGCCGATGGCAATGATCGACCTGCGGGAGCGGCTGCTGCCGGACTGCCTGACCCAGCCGCTGCTGTGGGCCGGGCTGCTGCTGAATCTGCATACCCACCTGCTGCCGCTCACCGATGCCTTGTATGGCGCAGTGGCAGGCTATCTGGCGCTGTGGCTGGTCTACCAGGGGCACCGGCTGGTGACCGGGCGGGAAGGGCTCGGCTACGGCGACTTTAAGCTGCTGGCGGCGCTGGGGGCCTGGTGCGGCTGGCAGGCGTTACCCTCGATCCTGCTGCTGGCGGCGCTGGGCGGTATTCTCGGCTGGGCGATCTGTTTCCGGCATCAGGACAATGACAACGTTATTCCCTTCGGCCCTTTTCTGGCGTTTGCCGGGCTGACCATCTTTATTCTGCAGCACGCCATCTTCACTTTTTAATTCATCGGTCAAGTTTTTCCTGAGTTTTTTTCGTGAAAGCGAAGGCGCGAAAAATAATGCGCGGAGCGATATCGTAACTCCGGGTTAAATAACCCTTTTACCATGCCGAATGGATCGCATGGTCTATTTAAGTTCACGTATATCAACAGGAATGAATAATGAAAATCATGCAGCCTAAATATCTGGCTTTATTTGTCGCTGCGGCGGTCAGCCCGGTATTTGCCGCAGTGCCGGGTAAACCGTCGCTGAGTAGCGGGAATGACAAATTTGCCATTGTTGAGGTGGACCAGTCAGCGCAGGCCTATAACTCGCTGATTAAGGTCAAGGACGGCGCTGACGTGACCGTAGAGTGGAACGTTTACAGCGGCGATGTCCCGACATCGGCCAAAGTGCTGCTGGACGGCCAGGAAGTCTGGAGCGGGGCGGGTAGCGCCTCCGGAAAAGCCACCTTCAAGGTGAAAAAAGGCGGTCGTTATCAGGAGCAGGTTCAGCTGTGTAACGACAGCGGCTGCAGCACCAGCGACAGCAAGCTGATCATCGTTGCTGATACCGACGGTAGCCACCTGCTGCCGCTGAACACCACCATGAAGGAAAACAACAAATCCTTCGCCCAGCACTCCGATAAAGTGGTGGCGGCGTACTATCCGGAATGGGGTGTCTACGATCGTAAGTTCAATATCGATCAAATTGCTGCTGACAACGTGAACCACATTATTTATGGCTTCATTCCGATCTGCGGCGACAACATCAACGCCAGCGCCGGTAACGCGCTGGAAGCCCTGAAGAAAGCCTGCCAGGGCCGTCCGGATTACACCCTGGCGATCCACGATCCCTGGGCCGCGCTGCAGATGCCACAGGCTGGCGTCTCGAACTGGGATGACCCTTACAAAGGCACCTACGGTCAGATGATGGCGCTGAAAAAAGCGCATCCGGGCCTGAAAATTCTGCCTTCTATCGGCGGCTGGACCCTCTCCGATCCGTTCTTCCAGATGCACGACAGCGCCATCCGCGCTCGCTTTGTCTCCTCGGTGAAAGAGTTCCTCCAGACCTGGAAATTCTATGACGGCGTGGACATCGACTGGGAGTTCCCGGGCGGCGGCGGTGAGAACCCATCCCTCGGCAACCCGCAGGTGGATAAAGAGACCTACACCCTGCTGATGCGCGATCTGCGCGCGATGCTCAATGAGCTCTCCGCCCAGACCGGCCGCACCTATGAGCTGACCTCCGCCATTGGCGCGGGCCCGGCGAAAATTGCCAACGTTGACTACAACGCGGCGCAGAAGTACATGGACTACATCTTCCTGATGAGCTACGACTTCTATGGCTCCTGGAGCATGACCGACCTCGGCCACCAGACCGCGCTGCACGCCCCAACCTGGAAACCGGATAGCGTAACCACCGAAGGCAGCGTTAACGCGATGCTGGCCCAGGGCGTTCAGCCGGGCAAAATCGTGGTCGGCGCGGCGATGTACGGCCGCGGCTGGACTGGCGTTCACGGCTACACCGGCGACAATCCGTTCACCGGCACCGCCACTGGCGCGATCCCGGGCTCCTGGGAGGCTGGCATCGTCGACTACCGTGATATCGTCAACAAATACAAAGGCAAAGCGGGCTGGGAATACAAATACGACGCTAACGCTGAAGCGCCATATCTGTTCAACAAGAGCACCGGCACCCTGATCACCTATGACGATGCCCGTTCCGTCGAGGCGAAAGGTAAGTTTGTGCTGAACAAAAACCTGGGCGGCCTGTTTGCCTGGTCCCTGGAATCCGATAACGGCGACATCCTGAATGCGATGAACGAAAGCCTGCTGAGCGGCTCTTCTTCTGACGTACCGGTGGTGACCAACCATGCGCCAGTGGCTTCCGCCAGCGATCAGACAGTCACCGGCCCGGCGAACGTGACCCTGGACGGCTCTGCCTCCAGCGATCAGGACGGCGATACCCTGACCTACAAGTGGACGCAGATCGCCGGTCCTTCTGTCACCCTGACCAACAGCACCCGCGCCCAGGCCAGCTTCAGCGTGGCGGCCGTAGCGAATGACCAGACTCTGGCCTTCCGCCTGACCGTGACCGACAGCAAAGGGCTCAGCAGCACCGCTGACGTGCAGGTGGTGAACAAAGCGCCGAAAGCTAACCAGGCTCCGGTGATTAACACCATGGCACCGGTCTCGGTTGAAGCGGGTCAGCCTCTGTCCCTGCATGCCCAGGCTGCGGATCCGGATGGCGATGCCCTGACCTACGCCTGGAGCGTACCGGGTGATATGCACGCTACCGGCGCCGATACCGCCAACCTGAGCATTACCGCACCAGAGGTGAGCAGCGACACTGATTACACCCTGAGTGTGGTGGTGAGCGACGGCAAAACTGCGGTGCAGGGTAACGTGGTCGTGACCGTCACGCCAAAAGCACAGGAGCCCGTCGATGACGTCACGCCGCCAGCCGATGATGTTACCCCGCCAGCCGACGACGTCACTCCGCCTGCGGATGATGCGACCGACAACGGCAGCTGTGACAGCAGCCCGGTAGACGCTAACGCCAGCAAATACGCAGCGTGGAGCAGCAGCAAGGTTTACACCAGCGGCAACACCGTCAGCTTCGATAACCTGGTCTGGAAAGCGAAGTACTGGACTCAGGGCAACCAGCCGGGCTTCGGCGTGGATGCCTGGGAGCTGATGAGCAACGTGAAAATGGGCTGGATGCCGACCATGGTCTACAACGGCGGCGACACCACCACCTACGAAGGCAACGAGTACCGTGCCAAATGGTGGACCAAAGGTGACAAACCAGGCCAGAACGACGTCTGGGTGAAAGTGGGCGCGGCACCAGATTGTCAATAATCTTCCGCACCTGATATGACGGGGGCTTTGCCCCCGTCTTTTTGCGTCTGGCGGGTATGAAAATGAAACGCTTACTTCTTCTGCTGTTGCTGCTCAGTCACAGCGCGCTGGCAAACTGCTGGGACAGCGCCGGGCAGCGCTATCACGTCGATCCCTATCTGCTGTTTGCCATTGCCAATGTGGAGTCCGGGATGAATCCCTATGCGGTGGGCTGGAACCATGACGGCACCCGTGATGTCGGGCTGATGCAGATTAACAGCATCCACTTTGCCGAGCTGCAGCGCGCCGGGATCGACGAGTATCGCCTGATCACCGAGCCCTGCACCTCGATCATGGTCGGGGCCTCAATTCTGTCGGGGATGATCCGGGTGTATGGCTACAACTGGGAAGCGGTGGGAGCCTATAACGCCGGGTTAAAAAAAGAGAACTACCCGCAGCGGATGATCTACGCCCACAAGGTGTGGCACAAATACCAGCAGCTCAAATCCCGCAGCAGGCGTTAATCAACGGGGCAGCTTACCGTGATCCCGCAGCCAGGCGGCGGTGCGCTCAATGCCTTCATCCAGCGTTACCAGCGGCTTATAGCCCAGCTCACTCTCGGCGCGTTGCGTATCGAGGGTAAAGTCAAAGTTCAGTTTCGACACCCCGTAGTGGGTCAGGGCAGGCTCTTTGGCCGCCTTATTCCCCAGCCGCTCCATGCTGCGTGCAATGATGTCCAGCATCGGGTAGGGCACCGAGCGGATCCGGCACTCAATATTCAGTTCATCGATCAGCTTCTGCACAATGCTGCGCAGGGAGCGCGGTTCGCCGTTGGTGATGTTGTACGCCCGCCCGGAGGGCAGACCGTCGCACTCGCTCTGGCTGGCCAGCCACATGGCGTGAATGGCGTTATCGAAATAGGTCATATCCACCAGCGCATCGCCGCCACGCGGCAACAGCACGCTACCGTAGTGGTGCATCATCTGCGCCAGGCGCGGAATAAACACTTTATCGTGCGGACCAAACAGGCTCTGCGGGCGCAGGATGGTGAAGCGGGTATGCGGGTTGGACTGCGCCAGCAGATCGATCACCTGTTCGCTGGCGGCCTTGCTGCGGGCAAACTCGCAGGCGTAGCGCGCCGGACGAAAATCTTCCTGGATATCGCGATGGTGGTGGTAGTCGAAATAGAGCGACGGGGAGGAGAGATGGACAAAGTTGCGCACCCCCCAGGCCACGGCCCACTCGCCCAGACGGCGGGTAGCGCGCACGTTCGCCAGATCGAAGGCTTCCTGGGTTCCCCACGGCGAGGTAAAGCTGGAGCAGTGCCACAGCGTATCGATCCCGGCCAGCATCACTTTTGCCTGGGAAGAGACCAGTTCCGTCAGGTCGGCATGGACAAACTCTGCGCCCATTTTTTGCAGCAACTTACCCATCGCTTCATTGCGACCGGTGGCCCGAACGCTGATGCCTTTATTGCGCAAAAACTCCACCGCATTGCGGCCTAAGCCGCTGGTGGCGCCGGTAACCAGTACCTTCATATCGATCCACTGTTTTGAAAAGAATTTCGTGCGCATTCTTCCGTGAATTACGGCGCTATGCAATGGGAAACGTGAAAGATTCGGAGTTTTAATCAGACTTTTTCTGACTGTTGTTCTGCCAGAAGTGCAATACGCCGGGCCATGCCGCGGAAGATAAACAGGTGCGCCGGGATCATCAGCAGCCAGTAAAACAGGCCCGGCATGCCGTGCGGATGCCACCAGGCGCGCACGTCCAGCTCCCGGTGGTCGCCTTTATCTTTCAGGGTAAAGCATAACCGGCCGAGACCGGGGGCTTTCATGCCAAACAGCATCGCCAGCTGCTTCTCGGGCTCGACGATGATCACCTTCCAGCTGTCGACCGTATCGCCGGTTTGCAGGTATGGCGCCGCCGGACGGCCTTTCGCCAGCTTATGCCCGACCAGCAGGTCCATCATCCCCCGGGTTTGCCACAGGATGTTGCCAAAGAAGTAGCCCTCTTTGCCGCCGATCTGATTCACCACCTGCCATAAGGCGGCCAGGCTGGCGGGCGTTTTTACCGTACAACCAGCCTGTTTCGGAAAGTAGCCGTACTCCGGACGCCAGCGGGCGAAGGCCTGCGCGTCGTAGCCCCAGTCGCTGGAGTTGACCAGCTTCTCCTCCTCTTTCAGCGTATTGCGCACCGCGTCATCAAAGCGGATTAATTCCTGGGGGATAAGCGCCCGCAGGTCGCGGTCGTCGGCCAGCAGATCGTGCTTCAGCCCCTGAATTAAAGCTTTAGCGGTGGTCGGCGGCACGGAGGTGATAACGTTTAAAAACCACACCGAGATCCAGCGGGTCGGGAAGGGGATGGGGAGCAGCGGACGGCGGCGGCCGCTCACCGCCATAAAGTGTTCGAACTGCTGCTGATAGCTCAGCACCTCGGGCCCGGCGGCCTCCAGTACCCGGTGCGTTGTGGCCGGGTGATTAAGCAGCTCCACCAGATAGTGCAGCAGATTCTCCAGCGCAATCGGCGTGGTGCGGGATCGCACCCAGCGCGGGGGCGTCAGCACCGGCAGGTTATAGACCATGTCGCGCATCACCTCGAAGGCGGCAGAGCCCGCCCCGACGATGATCCCGGCCCGCAGCTCGGTGAGGGGGATCCCCGCGCTGCGCAGCACCTCGGCGGTCAGCTGCCGGGCGCGCAGGTGGTCGGACTGCTCATGCTCCGGTGCCTGCAATGAGCTGAGGAAGATGATCTGTTTAACCGGATGTTCCAGCAGCAGGTCGCGCACGTTCAGCGCCACCTGGCGTTCGTGGGCGATAAAATCCCCGCCTTCACCCATGCTGTGGACCAGATAGTAGAGGGTCTCTACCCCCTCAAGCAGCGGCCCCAGCTCCTGTGGCCAGTTGAGATCGACAGCATGGCAGGTCACGTTGGGCAGGCTCTGCTTTTGCAGACGCTCAACGTTGCGTGCCGCAGCCAGCACCTGATGCCCGCGTGCGCTCAGAGCGGTCACCAGATGTTGACCGATATACCCGCTGGCGCCCAGGACCAGAATACGTTGCGGCACGTTAGCTCCTTAGCGCTGCAAAAATGCCTGCCAGTGAGCAACCACCTCGGCAAGCTGCTCGCGGTTGACGTCGAGATGCATCACCAGACGCACCACCGGCGAGGTATTGATCAGCACCCCGCGCGCCTTCATAAACTCACCCAGCGCCGCGGCGTTGTCGTCCCCGACGCGGATAAACAGCATGTTGGTGTCGTGACGCATCACATCTGCACCGATCTCGCGCAGCTGCGTCGCCATCCACGCCGCATTGTCGTGATCGTCCTTCAGACGGGCGACGTTGTTTTTCAGGGCGTACAGACCCGCGGCAGCGAGGAATCCGGCCTGGCGCATGCCGCCGCCGGTCATTTTACGCCAGCGGTTGGCGCGTTTGATGTAGTCGGCGTTGCCCACCAGCAAGGAGCCCACCGGCGTGCCCAGCCCTTTGGAGAGGCAAATGGTGAACGAGTCGCAATATTGCGTAATCTCTTTCAGCTCGCAGCCATACTCCACCACGGCGTTAAAGATGCGTGCACCGTCGACGTGCAGCCCCAGCTTGCGCTCGCGGGTAAATTCCCATGCCGCTTTTAGGTACTCGCGTGGGAGCACTTTGCCGTTATGGGTGTTTTCGAGGCTGAGCAGTTTGGTGCGGGCGAAGTGAATATCGTCGGCTTTGATTTTGGCGGCGACTTTATCCAGCGGCAGGGAGCCGTCAGGCGCGGCATCGATCGGCTGCGGCTGAATGCTGCCGAGCACCGCTGCCCCCCCGGCTTCGTACAGGTAGTTATGCGCCCCCTGGCCGACGATATACTCCTCCCCGCGCTCGCAGTGGCTGAGCAGAGCCACAAGGTTGGCCTGGGTGCCGGTTGGCAGGAACAGGGCGGCCTCGTGGCCGCTCAGCTCGGCGGCATAGCGCTGGAGTTCGTTAACGGTCGGGTCGTCGCCGTAAACGTCGTCCCCGACCGGCGCGGCCAGCATCTCCTTGAGCATGGCCTGCGTCGGACGAGTAACGGTGTCGCTGCGTAAATCAATCATGGCATTTCCTTATTATTTTAAAGGCGATGCCGATTGTTTTACCTGAGCCAGTTGGTTTTGGCTAGCTCCAGAACTTCGTCACCACGGCCGCTGATGATGGCGCGCAGCATATACAGGCTAAAGCCCTTGGCCTGTTCGAGTTTGATCTGCGGTGGGATCGCCAGTTCATCTTTGGCGACCACCACATCCACCAGCACCGGACCGTCGGTGGCGAAGGCGCGCTGGAGGGCGTCATCCACTTCGGAGGCCTTCTCCACGCGGATGCCGGTGATGCCGCAGGCTTCAGCGATGGCGGCGAAGTTGGTGTCGTGCAGTTCGGTGCCGTCAGTCAGATAGCCTCCGGCCTTCATCTCCATCGCCACAAATCCCAGCACGCTGTTGTTGAAGACGATGATTTTGATCGGCAGCTTCATCTGCGCCACCGAGAGGAAATCGCCCATCAGCATGCTGAACCCGCCGTCGCCGCACATCGCCACCACCTGACGATCCGGCGCGGTGGCTTTAGCCCCCAGCGCCTGCGGCATGGCGTTGGCCATCGAGCCGTGGTTAAACGAGCCAATCAGACGGCGCGTGCCGTTCATCTTCAGGTAGCGCGCCGCCCAGACGGTCGGGGTGCCCACGTCGCAGGTGAAGATGGCATCTTCATCGGCATAGTGGCTGATCTGCTGCGCCAGATACTGTGGGTGCAGCGCCTTGTCGCTGGGTTTCGCCAGGTCGTCCAGTCCTTTACGCGCATCGCGGTAATCGCTCAGGGCCTTGTCGAGGAACTTGCGATCGGTTTTCTCCTCCAGCAGCGGCATCAGCGCGGTGAGCGTGGCCTTGATGTCGCCCACCAGGGCCATATCCACCTTGCTGTGCGCCCCGATGCTGGCCGGATTGATGTCGATCTGAATGATTTTGGCGTCGGTAGGGTAGAAGGCGCGATACGGGAAGCGGGTGCCGAGCAGCACCAGGGTGTCGGCGTTCATCATGGTGTGGAACCCGGACGAGAAGCCGATCAGCCCGGTCATTCCCACGTCGTAAGGGTTATCGTACTCCACGTGCTCTTTGCCGCGCAGGGCGTGGACAATCGGTGCCTTGAGCATACCGGCAAATTCCACCAGCTCGTCATGGGCCCCAGCGCAGCCGCTGCCGCACATCAGAGCGATATTGCTGGAGTAGCGCAGGAGCTGCGCCAGTTTTTTCAGTTCTGCCTGAGCGGGCGTGACCACCGGCAGGGGAGCGGGATACCAGTGGCTGCTGGCGCTTTCCGGGGCTGCCTGCAGGGCGACGTCGCCGGGCAGCACAATCACCGAGACGCCGCGGTTTAAAATAGCGTTGCGCAGGGCAAGAGCCAGCACCTGCGGGATCTGCTCCGGCGTGGAGACCAGCTCACAGTAGTGGCTGCATTCACGGAACAGCTCCTGAGGATGCGTCTCCTGAAAATAGCCGCTGCCGATTTCACTCGACGGAATATGCGCGGCGATAGCCAGCACCGGGACGTTGTTGCGATGGCAGTCAAACAGGCCGTTGATCAGATGCAGGTTGCCCGGTCCGCAGGATCCGGCGCACACCGCCAGCTCGCCGGTGAGCTGGGCCTCGGCCCCGGCGGCGAACGCGGCGACCTCCTCATGACGGGTCGGCATCCACTCAATGGTGCCCATCCGGTTCAGGCTGTCGCTCAGGCCGTTGAGGGAATCCCCGGTGACACCCCAGATCCGTTTTACTCCGGCCTGTTCCAGCATTTTCGCGATGTAGTTCGCCACGGTTTGTTTCATGGTAGTCCGTCTCCTGAATGTGTTAACGCTTTCAAGCTTAGATGAAACTGACCGGCATGCTGGCTTAATCCCCCTGATTAATAGTTGCTTTCAATGTGCAATATTTCGTCATATTCTGGTGTGACCTCAGGTGAAAACAGGAATAAATTCAAATGGTTAAATCATTGTTAATTGCTGTTAATAAAAAGCTAATGTGTGACGATGCGGGCAAGCTGTTACTGCGTCTGGCGGTAGGGGGATTGATGCTGTTTCACGGCCTGCATAAGGCCATCGACGGGGTAGGCGGCATTGCAGGTATGCTGGCGGCGAAGGGGCTGCCGGGTTTTATTGCTTACGGGGTGCTGATTGGCGAAGTGGTGGCGCCGATCCTGATTATCCTCGGTATTCTCACCCGTCCGTCGGCGCTGGTGCTGGCCTTTACCATGGTGGTGGCGTGGCTGATGGTGGGCACCGGTAAAACCTTCGCGCTGGATGCGGTGGGAGCCTGGGCGATTGAGAGCCTGGTTTACTTCTTCTTGGGTGCGCTGGCGGTGGCATTTTTAGGGGCAGGGCGGTACGGGGTGGTGAGCGATCCCGTCTGGAAGTAACGCCGGGCGGCACTGCGTTTGCCCGGCCTACGAGTTCCGTAGGCCCGGTAAGCGTAGCGCCACCGGGCGTTTCATCAGGCCAGCACCAAATCCCCCTGCGGATGACAGGAGCAGGCCAGCACATAGCCTTCCGCCACTTCGGCATCCGTCAGCGTCATGGTGCTGGAGACGGTATAGTTCCCGTCCACCACCTTCGTTTTACAGCAGCCGCACACGCCCGCACGACAGGCAGCCACTACCGGCACGTTATTGCTCTCCAGCGCTTCCAGCAGCGTGCTGCCCACGCGGCCAAAGAAGGTCTGCGCCGGCTGCAGTTTGGTGAACTTAAGCCCGCTGGTGGCGGCTTCCGCGACCGGGGTAAAGAACTGCTCTTTAAAGAAGCGGGTCACGCCGAGGGCTTTCACCTCTTCCTCAACGATGTCCATATACGGCGCCGGACCACAGGTCATCACGGTGCGTGAGGCGAGATCCGGCACCTGTTGCAGCAGCTCGCGGGTCAGGCGACCGGCCACGAAACCTTCGGTGGCGTTGGTTTCGGCCACCAGCGTGACCGGGTAGTTACGCCATTCGTCAGCGAAAATCACATCCTGCGGCGAACGCACGCTGAAGATCACCGCCACGTCGGCCTGCGGGCGGTTCTTCGCCAGCCAGCGACGCATCGACATCACCGGCGTCACGCCGCAACCGGCAGCCAGCAGCAGGAATTTATCTTCCGGCTTGTCGTCACAGGTAAAATCACCCTGCGCATCCGACAGCCAGATGTAATCCCCACGCTTCACGTCGTGCGTCAACCACTGCGAGCCTGCCCCCTCATCAATGCGGCGGATGGTCAGCGTAATGTACTCGCTGATACCCGGCGTGGAGGAGATCGTGTACGCCCGCAGCGTCTCCGCAGAGTTACGCACGCTGACCAGCGCGTACTGCCCGGCACGGTACGGATAATAGTCGTGACACAGCAGCGAAATCGTCCAGACATCCGGCGTTTCCTGATGGATGTGGTGAACCTGCATCCGCCATGGGCACTGATGGGTTGGCATTGTCATCGTTTACTCCTTACGCGCTCAGCAGTTGCTTCATGTCTTCTTCAACGGTGGTCACGGAACGCAGACCAAATTTCTCGTTGAGGACCGCCAGCAGGTCAGGGGTAAAGAAGCCAGGCGCGGTCGGACCGGTGACGATGTTTTTCACGCCCAGCGACAGCAGGGTCAGCAGGATCACAATCGCTTTCTGTTCGAACCAGGAGAGCACCAGCGACAGCGGCAGGTCGTTCACGCCACAGCCGAGTTTTTCCGCCAGGGTCACGGCCAGGATGATCGCCGAGTAGGCATCGTTACACTGACCGGCATCGATCAGACGCGGCAGGCCTTCGATATCCCCGAACTCCAGCTTGTTGAAACGGTACTTACCGCAGGCCAGGGTCAGGATCAGGCAGTCGTCCGGCACGCTGGTGGCGAAGTCGGTGAAGTAGTTACGCTCCCCGCGTGCGCCGTCGCAGCCGCCGACCAGGAAGATGTGACGCAGTTTCTCGCGGCTCACCAGGTCAATCAGGGAATCCGCCGCGCCCAGCAGGGTCTGACGGCCAAAACCAACGGTGATCAGGTGAGGAATTTCGCTGTACGGGAAGCCCGCCATCTGCTGTGCCTGGGCAATCACCGGACCAAAATCGTCACCTTCAAGGTGGCTCACGCCCGGCCAGCCGACAATGCTGCGGGTCCAGATACGGTCGTCGTAGGCGCCCACGGTTGGGTCGATGATGCAGTTAGAGGTCATCACGATTGGGCCAGGGAAGCGGGCGAATTCCACCTGCTGGTTCTGCCAGCCGCTGCCGTAGTTACCGATCAGGTGTTTGAATTTGCGCAGCTCCGGATAGCCGTGGGCAGGCAGCATCTCACCGTGGGTATAGACGTTCACGCCGGTGCCGTCGGTCTGCTCCAGCAGGTTGTAGAGATCTTTCAGGTCGTGACCGGAGATCAGGATGCACTTGCCTTCGGTCGCCTTGACGTTGACCTGGGTCGGGGTCGGGTGGCCATATTTGGTGGTTTCACCGGCATCCAGAATGCTCATCACTTTAAAGTTCATCTGGCCGATTTCCATTGAACACTCCAGCAGGGCGTTCATGTCGGAAGGCCAGGTCCCCAGCCACGCCATGATTTTGTGATACTGGGCGTAGATGTCGTTGTCGTACTGATCCAGAACGTGCGCGTGTTCCATATAGGCCGCGGCACCTTTCAGGCCGTACAGGCACAGCAGACGCAGGCCGAGGATGTTCTCGCCAATCGCCGCTTTGTCTTTATTCGGGGTAAATTCTGCTGCCTGGCGTTGCAGGTCGCCGAGATCGTCGCTGACCAGCTGCAGGTCCGCCATCGGGTTATCGACGCGGGCAGTGGCATCCACGTTCAGGGCCTGGGCTTTCAGGGCGTCACGCAGGGCGATGGCTTCGCGGGCGTAGCCCACAATGCGTGGCGAATCGAAGTTCACGTTGGTCAGGGTAGAGAAAAACGCGCGTGGGGCGAAGTTATCGACGTAGTGGTCGACAATGCCATATTCCCGGGCTTTTACCGCCCAGGCGGATAAACCCTGCAGGGACGCAATCAGCAGATCCTGCAGATCGGAAGTTTCGGCGGTTTTACCGCACATGCCCTGTGCGTAGGAGCAGCCGTTGCCGGCTGGAGTACGGATAGTTTGTTCACATTGCACACAAAACATAATCACACCTGTTAAAGTTATATTTTAGATACATGTTTAAGATTATGCCTGTGGTGATAGCCTGTGAAGGGCTTTCTTCTACAAACGAAAGGGTTATTGATTTAGCGCAATTTTGGCGGCAGCAGGCTACCGCCAAAGAAGTATCAGGCGGAGAAGAAGGCCATCATGATCGGTACCAGCAGGCTTAAAATAAAGCCGTGGACGATGGCGGCAGGAACCATCTCCAGCCCGCCAGAACGTTGTAACACTGGCAGGGTAAAGTCCATCGACGTGGCCCCGCACAGGCCCAGCGCCGTGGAGCGGCTGCGGCGCACCAGACCCGGGATCAGCATAATGGCGATCAGCTCCCGGCCAAGATCGTTAAAGAAGGCAGCGCTGCCAATTACCGGGCCAAAGGATTCGGTTAGCAGAATGCCGGACAGAGAATACCAGCCAAAACCGGAGGCCATTGCCAGGGCGGTATTGAGCGGCAGGTCGAGAATAAAGGCGTTAATGACCCCGCCCACCAGCGAACTGCCCACCACGATCACGGCGACCATCATACCCCGGCGGTTGAGGACGATCTGTTTTAAGGTCATGCCATTATTTCGCAGCTGAATACCAATCAGGAACAGCAGGAAGATCAGGGTATATTCGCTGGCCTCGGTGGCGTGCTGTAAAAAATCCATCCCGCTCAGCCCCAGTAAAAAGCCAATAACCACCACGCCGCATAATTTCAGTGACTCCAGGGCCATGGCGATACGCGACGGTAATTTCTCCTGATGGTGGTGGTTTTTCCACGGAATAACGCGTTCCAGCCAGAACAGGGCCGCAATATTGCACAGCAAAATAACCGTCATCGTAATGAGGGAGTAATGCAGGATCGAGAGCAGGTTGGCCGCCAGATTATCGAGGAAGGCGAGGCTGATGCCCATAAAAAACAGAATGACGTAGACAATCCAGCTCAGTAAACGGTTGATCAGTTTTAACGCTGACAGCTGACGAAGAGGAATGAGATAACCCACAATCAGCGGGATCAGAATGATTAAGAGTCCTGAAAACATGAACAACCGGTCCTTTATATGAGTGGCGCTGTGACACTACCCAATTCAGACGGTTCAGTAAAGGTGAAAACAGTGCCGGGCGGTGCCCGGCCTACGAATTGTGCAGGGTTTTGTAGGCCGGGTAAGGCGAAGCTGCCACCCGGCACCACAGCGCGCACACTATTAATTGCGTTTTTCCAGCAGAGTGCGATACAGCACGCCGCCAAGGATACCGCCAACAATCGGCATCACCCAGAACAGCCACAGCTGCTCAATGGCCCAGCCACCCTGGAAGATGGCAACTGCGGTGCTGCGCGCCGGGTTAACCGAGGTGTTGGTGACCGGAATGCTGATCAGGTGGATCAGGGTCAGCGCCAGGCCAATCGCAATCGGCGCAAAACCGGCCGGGGCGTGTTTGTCGGTGGCGCCGTGGATCACCAGCAGGAAACCGGCCGTCAGCACGATTTCAATCACGATGGCAGACAACATGGAGAAACCGCCCGGGGAGTGCTCGCCAAAACCGTTTGAAGCAAAACCGCTGGCTGCGGCATCAAAGCCGACTTTACTGCTGGCAATAACATACAGAATAGCGGCAGCAATAATCCCGCCAATGACCTGGGCAATAATATAGCCGAGAATATCTTTCGCCGGAAAACGACCGCCCGCCCACAGACCTAATGTTACCGCCGGGTTAAAGTGCCCGCCGGAAATATGTCCTACGGCATACGCCATGGTTAATACTGTTAATCCGAAGGCCAGAGAAACACCGACAAAACCAATCCCTAATTCCGGGAAACCTGCCGCCAGCACTGCGCTGCCGCAGCCACCAAATACCAACCAGAATGTACCAAAACATTCAGCTGCTAATTTTCTGAACATAACCACCTCAAAGAAAAAGAACGCAATCCTGCGTCATTGTTATTTATCGCCAATAGGGGCGATGAGTTTAAAGCGCCCCTATTCTAGAAATGAACATTTCCCCTCACCAGTTAAATAAATACGGTAAGTTTGATTTAGGGCAATGTGTTGCCTTTAATTGGAAAATGAAGACATGCAAAGCAGAGTGGCATTTCCGGCAGCAAGAATATTGGCCGGGAATCATTATTTCAAATGAAAGTTGTTGGTTAAATTCTTAATTTATCACTTCTGCTTTTCACTATTCCCCCGACAATCGGGTGTCCGTCCGGGCGCGCTGGCGTTATACTCCTGAAAACTTAAAGGAAAAAGTTCATCTCTCCCGGAGGGTACATGTTGCTTGAACGTGTGGAAATCGTGGGGTTCCGCGGCATTAACCGTCTGTCGCTGATGCTGGAGCACAATAACGTGCTGATCGGGGAAAACGCCTGGGGTAAATCCAGCCTGCTGGATGCCCTCACGCTGCTGCTCTCCCCGGAATCCGATCTGTACCATTTTGTCCGGGAAGATTTCTGGTTCCCTCCCGGGGATCTGCTGGGACGCGAACACCATCTGCATATTATTCTCACCTTCCGTGAAGCCGAGCCGGGCCGCCACCGCGTTCGTCGCTACCGCCCCCTGGCCGACTGCTGGGTACCGTGCCAGGACAACTATCAGCGCATCTTTTATCGTCTGGAAGGTGAACTGGCTGATGACGACAGCGTGCTGACCCTGCGCGGGTTTCTCGATAACCACGGCAATCCTCTGCCGCTGGCGGATATCGACGAGCTGGCGCGGCATCTGGTGCGCCTGATGCCGGTGCTGCGCCTGCGCGACGCCCGCTTTATGCGCCGGATCCGCAACGGCACGGTGCCCAACATGCCCGACGTGGAGGTTACCGCCCGCGAGCTGGATTATCTGGCCCGGGAGCTGGTGGCCCGTCCGCAAAATCTCACCGACGGCCAGATCCGCCAGGGGCTGTCGGCGATGGTGCAGCTGCTGGAGCACTACTTTACCGAGCAGGGCACTTCGCCGGTCCGCAACCGCCTGATGCGGCGCCGCTCCCACGATGAACAGCGCAGCTGGCGCTACCTCGACATCATCAACCGGATGATCGACCGTCCCGGCGGCCGTTCGCACCGGGTGATCCTGCTGGGGCTCTTCTCGACGCTCCTGCAGGCCAAAGGCACCGTCCGTCTCGACCGGGATGCCCGCCCGCTGCTGCTGGTGGAAGATCCCGAGACACGCCTGCACCCGATTATGCTCTCGGTGGCGTGGCACCTGCTGAATCTGCTGCCGTTGCAGCGCATCACCACCACCAACTCCGGCGAGCTGCTGTCATTAACTCCGGTGGAGCACGTCTGTCGCCTGGTGCGTGAGTCGTCGCGCGTCACCGCTTTCCGCCTTGGGCCGGGAGGGATGAACGCTGAAGACAGCCGCCGAATCGCCTTCCACATTCGTTTTAATCGCGCCTCCTCCCTGTTTGCCCGCTGCTGGCTGCTGGTGGAAGGGGAGACCGAAACCTGGGTGATTAACGAGCTGGCCCGCCAGTGCGGTCACCACTTCGATGCCGAGGGGATCAAGGTGATTGAGTTCGCCCAGTCGGGCTTAAAACCGCTGATCAAATTTGCCCGGCGGATGGGCATTGAGTGGCACGTGCTGGTGGACGGCGACGAGGCGGGCAAGAAATATGCCGCCACCGTGCGCGGGCTGATCAACAACGACCGGGAAGAGGAGCGTGAGCACCTGACGACGCTGCCCGCCATGGACATGGAGCACTTCATGTACCGCCAGGGCTTCGCGGACGTCTTTCACCGGGTAGCGATGATCCCCGAGAATGCTCCGATGAACATACGACGGGTGATCGTGAAAGCCATTCACCGCTCGTCGAAGCCCGATCTGGCGATTGAGGTGGCGATGGAAGCCGGGCGGCGCGGGGTTGAAGCGGTGCCGCCCCTGTTGCGGAAGATGTTCTCCCGCGTGCTGTGGCTGGCGCGCGGGAGAGCCGATTAACGGCGGGTCGCCTGGTTGACCTGATCGATCAGGCTGTCCAGCAGGGCAAAGCGGCGGCGGTACTCGGCGCGCTTTTTGCTGGCGATCTCGTCCATCGGTTTACGCGGCATGGCGAGCGGCAGGCGGAAGTTGCCCTCGGCGGTGCGCTCGCCGCCGAGTGACTGCCAGAAGCTGTCGTAATCGGCCAGCAGTTTGCCCTCTTTTTTCTTCCGGTAGCGCCAGCTGCGGTAGATATGGGTGCTGTTGCTGACGGCCACGATCTGCTCCACGGCAAGGGCGCTGCCCAGCGTCATGGCGGCCTCCACCAGCAGGCGTTTCGGGAACAGGCCGTGACAGGCCTTGGTGGCGCTCTGGATCGCCTCGTGCGGGACAAAGGCTTTCGCGCCCTGCATCCCGCCGATAAACAGCGTTGCAGTACCGTTAATCTGGCACAGCGTGAAGGTTATCTCCGCCAGCACCGTCTGCTCCGCGTCGCAAAACGCCAGCGTGGCCTCACCCTCTTTATCCAGAAACGCATCGGCGCACAGGCGCAGGGTAAACTGCTGTTCGTCTTTGCCGGTCAGGGTCAGCAGCGTCACTCCTTCCCGGGAGAGATAGCCGTTCATCAGCGCGGCCGGAAGCAGACGCTGCATCGTCTGATAGTGCCAGCTCAGCGCCTGCAGGGTTTGCTGACGGTTAATGGCGACGGACAACCACGGGCGGTGCAGGCGGCAGGGCAGCCCCGGCTGAACCTGCAGCAGCTGCAGTAACTGCGGCTGTTGCGCCAGGTTTGTCAGCAGGCGGGCGGTGCTGAATGGCGTCATCAGCGATCGCAGCATAAACTTGCGGCGGTAGGCCGGATTGCGCCAGGCCAGCCCGGGGGTTAATGTCCCGGAGGCCAGACGTTGAAAGAGCTGCCAGCCCGATTTTGGTTGCGGCTGGAGTGAATAAGATGACTCTGCGATGGATGACATAATAAATTCCGGTCTTGTTGCCAGAACTCTATTTCAGCAGGGGTTTAATCAACCTCTCCTCAACGATTTTCACCCATCCTTAAAAGCAGGGGTTTCGTTGAGGAACGGTTTAGTTAGAATCAACAGTTATGTAAGCCAGAATAGCTATTTGGAATATTTATGAACTTTAAGGGAAAACGCAGGAAGCTGTTTCTGCTGCTGGTGCTGATTGTACTGGTGGCTGGATTCTGGCTGTGGCAGGTGCTTAACGCCCCGGTGCCGCACTATCAGACGCTGATTGTCCGTCCGGGCGAGCTGCAACAGAGCGTGCTTGCCACCGGCAAGCTGGACGCGCTACGCAAGGTGGACGTCGGGGCCCAGGTCAGCGGTCAGCTGAAAACGCTGTCGGTGGAGATTGGCGACAAGGTGAAAAAGGGGCAACTGCTGGGGGTCATCGATCCGGAGCAGGCTGAAAACCAGATCAAAGAGGTGGAAGCGACCCTGATGGAGCTGCGGGCCCAGCGTAGCCAGGCCGAAGCAGAACGTAAGCTGGCCCAGGTGACCCTGAACCGTCAGCGGCAGCTGGCCACCACTCAGGCGATCTCGCAGCAGGATCTGGATACCTCGACCACCGAACTGGCGGTCAAGCAGGCGCAGATCGGCACCATCGACGCGCAGATCAAGCGCAACCAGGCCTCGCTGGACAGCGCCAAAACTAACCTCGATTACACTCGTATCGTCGCCCCGATGGCCGGAGAAGTGACGCAAATCACCACCCTGCAGGGGCAGACGGTGATTGCCGCCCAGCAGGCGCCGAACATCCTGACCTTGGCGGATATGGGCACCATGCTGGTGAAGGCCCAGGTCTCCGAGGCGGATGTGATCCACCTCAAGCCGGGGCAAAAAGCCTGGTTTACCGTGCTGGGCGATCCACAGACCCGCTACGAAGGGGTGCTGAAAGATATTCTTCCGACCCCGGAAAAGGTTAACGACGCCATCTTCTATCACGCCCGATTTGAAGTCCCTAACCCGCAGGGGGTGCTGCGCCTGGACATGACCGCTCAGGTGCATATCCAGCTGGCCGGGGAGAAAAACGTGCTGACCATTCCGCTGGCGGCGCTGGGTGAACCGGTGGGCGACAACCGCTACAACGTGAAGGTGCTGCGTAACGGCGAGACGCGCGAGCGTGAGGTGAGCCTTGGCTCGCGCAACGACACCGACGTGGTGGTGGTGAAAGGGCTGGAAGAGGGTGAAGAGGTGGTCATCAGCGAGAGCCAGCCCGGGGCGGCCAAATGACGGCCCTGCTGGAGCTGATTGATATCCGCCGGAGCTACCCCTCCGGCGACGGGCCGGTGGAGGTGCTGAAGGGCATCACCCTGCAGGTTGAGGCCGGAGAGATGGTGGCGATTGTCGGGGCCTCGGGCTCCGGTAAATCGACGCTGATGAACATTCTCGGCTGCCTGGATAAACCCACCAGCGGCACCTACCGGGTGGCAGGGACCGATGTCGCCACCCTGGACAGCGATGCGCTGGCGAAGCTGCGGCGGGAACATTTCGGTTTTATCTTCCAGCGTTACCACCTGCTCTCGCACCTGAGTGCGGCGCAGAACGTCGAAGTGCCGGCGGTCTATGCCGGTGTGGAGCGCAAAAAACGCCTTGAGCGGGCTCAGGCGCTGCTTACCCGGCTGGGGCTGGGGGAGCGGGTGGATTACCAGCCTTCGCAGCTCTCCGGCGGCCAGCAGCAGCGGGTGAGTATCGCCCGGGCGCTGATGAACGGCGGACAGGTGATCCTCGCTGATGAACCGACCGGGGCGCTGGACAGCCATTCCGGCGAAGAGGTGATGGCGATCCTGCACCAGCTGCGGGATCAGGGACATACGGTGATCATTGTCACCCACGATCCGCAGGTGGCCGCGCAGGCCGGAAGGATCGTGGAGATCCACGACGGCGAGCTGGTCAGCAATCCACCTCCCGGCCTCAACGCCACCCGACGTCAGGAGGTGGCGTTGCCTCCGCCGTCCGGCTGGCGGCAGTTTGCCAGCAGCTTCCGCGAAGCGCTGACCATGGCCTGGCTGGCGATGGCCGCCAACAAGATGCGCACCCTGTTGACCATGCTCGGGATCATCATCGGTATCGCCTCGGTGGTGTCGATTGTGGTGGTGGGCGATGCCGCCAAACAGCTGGTGCTGTCGGATATCCGCTCCATCGGCACCAATACCATTGACGTCTATCCCGGCAAAGATTTTGGCGACGATGAGCCGCAGTATCAGCAGGCGCTGAAATATGACGATCTGGCGGCGATCCAGAAGCAGCCATGGGTCAACTCTGCCACCCCGGCGGTGTCGCAGAACCTGCGTCTGCGCTACGCCAACATCGACGTGGCGGCCAGCGCCAACGGTGTCAGCGGTGATTACTTCAACGTCTACGGTATGACCTTCAGCGAGGGGACAACCTTCAATGCGGAACAGCTGGCGGGCCGGTCGCAGGTGGTGGTGCTGGATGCTAACTCCCGACGTCAGCTGTTCCCCAATAAAGCGAAAGTGGTGGGCGAAATTATCCTGGTGGGGAATATGCCCGCGACGGTGATCGGCGTGGCGGAGGAGAAGCAGTCGATGTTTGGCAGCAGCAAGATCCTGCGCGTCTGGCTACCGTACACCACCATCTCCGGGCGCATTATGGGGCAGTCCTGGCTGAACTCAATCACCGTCCGGGTGAAAGAGGGCTACGACAGCGCCCTGGCGGAACAACAGCTCGAGCGCCTGCTGACCCTGCGTCACGGGAAGAAAGATTTCTTCACCTGGAACATGGACGGGCTCTTGAAAACGGCTGAAAAGACCACACGTACTCTTCAGCTCTTCCTCACGCTGGTGGCGATCATCTCCCTGCTGGTCGGGGGGATCGGGGTGATGAATATCATGCTGGTGTCGGTGACCGAGCGTACGCGCGAGATTGGCATCCGCATGGCGGTGGGCGCCCGGGCCAGCGACGTGCTGCAGCAGTTTTTAATTGAGGCGGTGCTGGTCTGTCTGGTGGGCGGCGCGCTGGGGATCACACTTTCTCTGCTTATCGCCTTTACGCTACAGCTGTTTTTACCCGGCTGGGAAATTGGTTTTTCACCAATGGCGCTGTTAACCGCCTTCCTCTGTTCTACCTTTACCGGGGTGCTGTTTGGCTGGCTGCCGGCCAGAAATGCCGCCCGGCTGGATCCGGTGGATGCGTTAGCCCGGGAATAAGTCTGTTGGCCCGCAAATAAAAATGCCAGCGCATCGGGCTGGCATTTTGAGTGCGGGGTGTACACAATGAAACAGAGGGCTATGCCACCGCTTCAACTTCGATGGGCACAATAACGCTGGCATGATTGCCTTTTGGCCCGAGGTGTACATCAAACCGAACGGCTTGTCCGGCTTTCAGCGTTCTGTAACCATCCATCTGAATGGTGGAGTAATGCGCGAAGATGTCTTCGCCGCCGCCTTCAGGGCAGATAAAACCAAACCCTTTGGCGTTGTTGAACCACTTAACTGTACCCGTTTCCATGCTTCGACATCCTTCGTAAATCTTATTGAGTTAGATGTAATGAACCGGTGGTGAAGTGGGGGCTGTTCAAAACCTCGCCAACTCACGCCTGTACAATTTAGATAAACCAAAGGCAGCGTCAAGCATTTGCCGGGGCAGGAAGGGGAAAAATGCGTCAAAATTTGAAGCAGTTAACGCTATTGACGGGTATTGTGACAGACATCGCGGATGGCAATAATAGATGTGAGTTATCTGACATCTGAGGTAGATTCAGGTTATGTATAGCCTCCAGTCAGCATCAGAACCGCGACCGGAGAGCGTAAACGAAGATGACGACTGACAATGGGTAAGACGAACGACTGGCTCGATTTCGACAAGCTGGCGGAAGATAAAGTGCGCGACGCGCTAAAACCGCCATCTATGTATAAAGTTATGTTAATGAACGATGACTACACGCCGATGGAATTTGTTATTGACGTGCTACAAAAGTTCTTTTCTTATGATGTAGAACGTGCAACGCAACTGATGCTTACCGTTCACTATCATGGCAAAGCCATCTGCGGTGTTTTTACTGCAGAAGTCGCAGAGACGAAGGTGGCGATGGTGAACCAGTATGCGAGGGAGAACGAGCATCCGTTGCTGTGTACGCTGGAAAAAGCCTGAATAAGGCAATGAAAATTGGGGGAGGTGCCTATGCTCAATCAAGAACTGGAACTCAGTTTAAACATGGCTTTCGCCAGAGCGCGTGAGCACCGACATGAGTTTATGACGGTCGAGCACTTGCTGCTTGCACTGCTCAGCAATCCATCCGCCCGCGAAGCGCTTGAAGCCTGCTCCGTGGACCTGGTGGCGCTGCGTCAGGAACTTGAAGCCTTCATCGAACAGACCACACCTGTACTGCCCGTCAGTGAGGAGGAGCGCGACACGCAGCCGACGCTCAGCTTCCAGCGTGTACTCCAGCGTGCGGTATTTCACGTCCAGTCCTCCGGACGTAGCGAAGTCACCGGTGCCAACGTGCTGGTTGCCATCTTCAGCGAGCAGGAGTCGCAAGCCGCCTACCTGCTGCGCAAACACGAAGTTAGCCGCCTCGATGTGGTCAACTTCATCTCTCACGGAACGCGAAAAGACGAGCCGAATCAGGCATCGGATTCCGGCCATCAGGCCAACAGCGAAGAGCAAGCAGGCGGGGAGGAACGTATGGAAAACTTCACCACCAATCTTAACCAGCTTGCCCGCGTCGGCGGTATTGACCCGCTGATTGGCCGCGAAAAAGAGCTGGAACGGGCGATTCAGGTCCTGTGCCGCCGCCGTAAGAACAACCCGCTGTTGGTGGGTGAATCGGGCGTCGGTAAAACGGCGATTGCCGAAGGGCTGGCCTGGCGTATCGTGCAGGGCGACGTTCCAGAAGTGATCGCCGATTGCACCATCTACTCGCTGGATATCGGTTCCCTGCTGGCCGGGACCAAATACCGTGGTGATTTTGAAAAACGTTTTAAAGCGCTGCTGAAACAGCTGGAGCAGGATACCAACAGCATCCTGTTTATCGACGAGATCCATACCATCATCGGCGCCGGTGCGGCATCGGGTGGCCAGGTGGATGCGGCTAACCTGATTAAACCGCTGCTCTCCAGCGGCAAGATCCGGGTGATTGGCTCGACCACCTACCAGGAGTTCAGCAATATTTTCGAAAAAGACCGCGCCCTGGCGCGTCGCTTCCAGAAAATCGACATTACTGAACCGTCGGTGGAAGAAACAGTCCAGATCATCAACGGCCTGAAACCGAAGTACGAAGCGCACCACGACGTGCGTTATACCGCCAAAGCGGTGCGTGCGGCGGTGGAGCTGGCGGTGAAATATATCAACGACCGTCATCTGCCGGATAAAGCGATTGACGTGATCGACGAAGCGGGCGCGCGTGCGCGTCTGATGCCGGTCAGCAAGCGCAAGAAAACGGTCAACGTGGCGGATATCGAATCCGTGGTGGCCCGCATCGCGCGTATCCCTGAGAAGAGCGTTTCTCAGAGCGACCGCGATACGCTGAAAAACCTCGGCGATCGCCTGAAAATGCTGGTCTTTGGTCAGGATAAAGCCATCGAGGCCTTAACCGAAGCGATCAAGATGGCCCGCGCCGGGCTGGGGCATGAGCACAAGCCAGTCGGTTCCTTCCTGTTCGCCGGCCCGACCGGGGTAGGGAAAACCGAGGTGACGGTTCAGCTCTCCAAAGCGCTGGGCATTGAGCTGCTGCGCTTTGATATGTCCGAGTATATGGAGCGTCACACCGTCAGTCGTCTGATCGGTGCGCCTCCGGGCTATGTTGGCTTTGACCAGGGCGGCCTGCTTACCGATGCGGTGATCAAGCATCCGCACGCGGTTCTGCTGCTCGATGAGATCGAGAAAGCGCACCCGGATGTCTTTAACCTGCTGCTGCAGGTGATGGATAACGGGACGCTGACCGACAACAACGGGCGCAAGGCGGACTTCCGCAACGTGGTGATGGTGATGACCACCAACGCCGGGGTGCGTGAGACCGAGCGTAAATCCATCGGCCTGATCCACCAGGATAACAGCACCGATGCGATGGAAGAGATCAAGAAGGTCTTTACACCGGAGTTCCGTAACCGTCTGGACAACATTATCTGGTTCGATCACCTGTCTACCGAGGTGATCCATCAGGTGGTGGATAAGTTCATCGTCGAGCTGCAGGTTCAGCTGGATCAGAAAGGGGTCTCCCTGGAAGTGAGTCAGGAAGCCCGCGACTGGCTGGCTGAGAAAGGCTACGACCGTGCGATGGGGGCGCGTCCGATGGCGCGGGTCATCCAGGACAACCTGAAGAAACCGTTGGCTAACGAACTGCTGTTTGGTTCGCTGGTGGACGGGGGGCAGGTGACCGTGGCGCTGGATCAGGCGAAGAACGAGCTGACGTATGACTTCCAGAGTGCGGCGAAGCACAAGCCGGAAGCGGCTCACTGACGTTGTCGAATGATGATAAAAACCGGGCGAAAGCCCGGTTTTTTTATGCCTGCTTTTTGCCGGGTGGCGCTACGCTTACCCGGCCTACGTGAGTGCGCCGGACGGTTCCCTCTCCCTGAGGGAGAGGGTTAGGGTGAGGGGGAACCGCGCGCACGATCGTCAAAATTTTGCGAGGCGTTATCCAGAATTTAAACAGGGATATTGCTGGATAAAACCCCAGTAATAGAATGGCGATGCACCTGCAAAATCAGGTGCCAGGATTGGCGTCCTGACCAAACCTCGGAAATGATGTTGCATGCGCAACTATCAGCGGTTTCGTTCACTCTTTTGAAAGCTGCGGATATAATCCGTACGTTCATATTATGGTGGGCTGGGCCTGGGCTTCTCTGAAGCGCCGATTTTTCCGAGGGTAGTCGGTACGCCAACCTGGTTCAGTCCACCGCCTGAGTTGGCGTTCGGGTGGTCAGCAAAAAAAAATTACTTTCGGAGATTATGATTATGGAAAATTACAGCATCACCCAGCTTTATAGCGAACTCGAACTCAGTACTCCCGATCTCTCCACTCTTGCCGCGCGCTGCAACCTGCTCACCGAAATCCTGGTCGATTGCAATTCGCTGCCGCAGACGCAGCCCGTCTGCCGCTGTCTTGCGGCATACCTGGACGCATTCAGAAGTGAGCTGGAAAAATCGATGACCGATTTCCGCGTGCTGGATGAGGATGAGATACCGCCAGCACACAAACAGGAGTGGCTGCTGGACAGCACCGAAGCCCAGTGCGATTACTGCCGGGCGTTAAACCATGTGCTGCTGGTGTCGCATTTTGACCGCGATATGCTGCCGCATCTCACCGGCCTGCTGCACGAGATCAGCCATGCGATGCTGGCCGATCTTACCGTGGTGCATGTTCACTGAGTCGTCGCCTGCGCCTGGCGAGCCCGGGCGCATCAACCGGCCATTTCAGCCCGTTTACGTTCTTCGCTCGGGGTAACGGCAAAGACCTTTTTATACAGGGTGCTGAAATGGCTGCTGTTGGCGAAACCGCACAGGAAGGCGATCTCGGTAATAGTCATATCGGTTTCGCGGACTTTAACCCGGGCGGAGACCAGCCGCAGGTGTTTAATATAATTTTCCGGCGTCATGCCCGTCGCGGCTTTAATATGGCGGAATGCCGTGCGCGGGGTTAAATGAAACTGCTTAGCCAGATCGTTCCAGTCATATTCTTCAAAACAGTTTTCCTGCAGATGATTGAGCAGCTTATGCAACTTATAGCGGGTATTGTTGTGGTTCACGTCAGACTGCGCCTGCAGCAACGTATTCACCAGCTGGAAAAAGAGCGACTCCCGCTGTTCAACCTGTAGCGGCTGGGCGCTGAATATTTTATCGATCAGGGAATTGCACTGCATGCGGTTCTCCGGCGCCAGCCAGGTGTAGCAGCTGGCATCGCGTACCGAGAAACGTTCCAACAGGGATCCGGTGTGCTGTAAAAATACAAATTCAGCCACAGGGTTTATCAGGATATTAATCAGCTTGAGTGTACCCAGCTCATCATAAAAATGGTGGTCGCCACGCTGGACGTAAAAAATATCCCCTTGCTGAATATAGAGAGGGCGTCCATTAATAATGTGGAGGCCATGTCCTTGCTCAACAATAACCAGTTCATCAAATTCATGACAATGTTCGCAGCTGTTATCTTCCGGGTCGCTTTTATAAAGGGCGAGTTTATCGTCTGTGGATTTGAAATAATGCGCAACGGTTAAAATGTTCATAAATTATCCTGCCACATGAAAAGCTGCGAGCACGATAATTGATTTCTCACCGCTTAAGAAGCCCTGTTTTTCAAAATGTGAACATACTCGGGCCGACCTCACTGACACTGCCAAACTGCGTGGGGGGTTGGCAATCTGAGAGTGGCTCTCAACTCCCCATCACCTCTATTCTGCCTGAAATCTTACAGAGGGCGCAGTATGTCTCAGGCAATTCAGCAACACCATAATCTCACCATGCATCGCGACGAACAGCTTCTGGCCACCGCCAGCGCATTGATGCCAACGCTCTATTCGCAGGCGATCTCACCCGTCAGCGTGATCAACACCGTTCCCGACAGTCATGCACTCCACGGCTGGCGTGCGGAAAAGGTGGCCGATGCCAGCGCCTGGCTGAAGCAATCTTTCTCACCCGGGGATTCCTTTATTCTGGACTTTGGTACCCACGGTGTCGGCTGGTTAAATTTCAGCTGCGAAGCCTCGGGCAGCCCACCGGATGCCCCCGCCCATCTGGAGTTTATTTTTGGCGAAACGCTGTGCGAAATGGCAGAGCCCTTCAGCGACTATCAGGGATGGTTAAGCAGCAGTTGGTTGCAACAACATCATGAGTATATTGACGTCCTGCCTGCGGATATTACCCTCGCGCGTCGCTACTGTTTTCGTTACCTGAAGGTGCGCGTGGTGGCACTCTCACCCAAATATCAGCTGCGCTTTAACCATATCACGTTAAATAGCGTCAGCTCGGCGCCAGACGAATATCCACCCTGCAATGCCACCGACCCGCAGCTGCGAAAGATTGATGAAGTGGCGGTCAGAACCCTGCGCAACTGCATGCAGGAGGTGTTTGAGGACGGGCCGAAGCGGGATCGCCGGTTATGGCTGGGTGACCTCCGATTGCAGGCCCTGGTGAATGACGTCACCTTTGCGAATCACGATCTGGTGCGCCGCTGTCTGTACCTGTTCGCCGGTCATCGCCGGGAGGATGGAATGGTCTCAGCCAATATCTTTGTCCGCCCCGAGGTGATGGCGGATGACACTTTCCTGTTTGATTATTCGCTCTTTTTTGTCGATACGCTCTACAACTACCTGCAGGCGACCAGGGATATGTCCACCGCCCGTGAACTGTGGCCGATTGCCTTCCGTCAGGTCGAGCTGGCGTTAGCGCGTTGCGAAGCAGGCCTGGTCACAGACAGCGATGACTGGTGGTCGTTTATCGACTGACACGATCGGCTTAATAAGCAGGCGGCCTCTCAGGGGGTGTTGATCTACTGCATCGACAAAGCTGTGCGGCTGGCGGAAGTCTGCGCTCCTGAACAAGGCGTATTCCTGCACGAACAGCTGGCACGGGTGAAATGCGCGGCACATCAGCTCTGGGATGAAGCAAGCGGCTTCTACATCAGCGGTTCCGCTCGTCAGATCAGCGCCGCCTCGCAAATCTGGCTGGTGCTGGCCGACGTGGGCGATGCTGCACACCAGCTAAATGTTATGACGAATTTACTACAGTCGCCGCCGTCCATCGGCATGAACACCCCCTATCTGCGCCACCACTTTATCGCCGCGCTGCTGAAATGCGGCTTGCGTGAGCGTGCCGTGGCCGAAATTAAAGCCTACTGGGGGGCGATGGTGGATGACGGGGCAGACACCTTCTGGGAATTATTTGATCCGCAAAGACCTGACTTCTCCCCGTATGGCAGTAAGCTCATCAACAGTTACTGCCATGCATGGAGCTGTACCCCGGCCTGGTTTATCCGCCAGTTCGGCCTCTGATAACACAACAATAAAGTGAACAAAATGGCTAAAACCTTCTTTACCCTATGGCGGCAACGGTTAGGCTACGGGATTGCCGATCTCTCCTGTAACCTGGTCTGGCAGTTAATCTCTCTGTACCTGATGTTCTTCTATACCGACGTGATGAACCTCCCGGCCTACTGGGTAGGGATCATGTTCCTGGTCACACGGCTGGTGGACGGCGTGGCAGATGTGTTGATGGGTCTGATGATCGACAACACCACCACCCGCTGGGGACGATGCCGTCCGTGGCTGCTGTTTGGCGCGATACCCTTCGGTCTGATGTGTATACTGGCGTTTTACGTGCCTGATTTTGGGACCACCGGCAAACTGGTGTATGCCTTTATCACCTACCTGTGCCTCTCGTTCCTCTACACCATCGTCAACATTCCATTCTGCGCGATGCTGCCGTTCCTGACTGCGGACTCCCAGGAACGCACCACCTTATCCGCGGTGCGTATACTTCTCGGCTCGCTGGGATCAACCATTGTGGCGGTGGCCACGCTGCCGCTGGTCGGGGCGTTAGGGCAGGGCAATCAGGCGCAGGGTTTCCTCTATACCGCCGTGGTATTCGGCGTAATCGCCACCTTCTTCCTGCTGATCAGCTTCCGCAACGTGGAGGAGAAAATCAGTATCACCCAGGAGCGCATGACGTTGAAACGCGCCTGGACCGGCCTGAAATCCAACACCCCGTGGAAGGTGTTTGCGCTGAATATCTTCCTGATGTGGGGGGCATTCTTCTTCCAGACGGGGGCGCTGGTCTATTTCTTCCACTACTACGTGGGCAGCAGCGAGCTGACCGCCCTGGTGGCCGGGATCTCCTCCTTCGTGCCGCTGCTCGGGACGCTGACAGTGCCGTTCCTCGCGGGCTTAATGAAAAAACGCCATGTCTATCTGGTCGCCAGCACGGTTAACCTTGTCGGGATGGGGATCATGATGGCCGCGGGCGTCAACTACTGGGGACTGGTCATCGGGGCTATCGTCCTGTCGCTCGGCGCAGGGCAACGCACCGCGATCTACTTCTCCATGCAGGCCGATCCGGTGGATTACGGCGTCTGGAAAACTGGAATTAACACCGCAGGCATTCTGACCTCCATCAACGGCTTCCTCGGCAAAGTGGCGATGGCGGGGGCAGGGGCGATCACCGGTTTCTTGCTCTCCTCGGGCGGCTACGTGGCAAACGCGGCGCAGACCCCGTCAGCCCTGCTGGCGATCCAGGCCTGCTACCTGTGGATCCCCGCCGGGCTCATCGTGGCGTCGATGATCTGGATCGGGCGCTTCTACCGGCTTGACGACAGCTTCGCGGCGATCCGCGCGGACCTTGATGCTGGCATCTACGCCCCGGACGGCGCACCAGAACTCAAAAAATCCGCCGCTATTTAATCTGACCTCTTTCTGATAACAGGACATCTATGCGTATCTCTGTGATTAGCGCAGCGGTTTGCTGCGCCCTTTTTTCGCCCTCATATGTCTTTGCCGACGCGCAAAGTGTGGAACAACGCCTGGCTCTGCTGGAGCAGCGGCTGAACGCAGCGGAACAACGAACTACCGAGGCAGAACGGCGCGCCTCGCAGGCGGAGGCAAAATTAGCCACCCTGAGCCAGCAATCTCAGGCCACCGAAAAGAAAATAGAAACCGTCAGCCAGAAACAGAAGCAAAACGCGCTCAGCGACGGGTTTGAATTTAATGCTTATGCTCGCTCAGGGCTGTTGATCAATAATCACGGCAAAGGTGCGCGCGGTGGTCCGGGTGTCTCACCGGCCAGTTCCCTGAATGGCGATGCGCACGTCGGGCGTCTGGGTAACGAGGAGGATAACTACATCGAGCTCAGCTTCGGCAAGCGCATGACCTTCGATGACGGTTCCTGGGCGCACTTCAAAACCATGATTGCCGATGGCGCCACCAACCCCGATCCCTGGGTGCAGGATAACGACAGCCACCATATCAACGTGCGCCAGATGTACGTCGAGATGGGCAACTTCGCCGAGTTTTCCGGCCCGGCGAAAAATGCTTATCTGTGGGCCGGGAAGCGTTTCGACCGCGATAACTTTGATATTCACTTTACCGACAGCGACATCATGTTCCTCGGCGGCACCGGGGCCGGGATCTACGACGTGCAGTGGACCAATAACCTGAAAGGCGACTACTCCCTGTATGGCCGCAATTTCGGCGATCTTGGCAGCTCGCACTATGAAGACAACGACATCCAGAACCTGATGCTCACCGCCAACCACTTCTACGGTAACTGGCAACTGATGCTGACCGGGATGACGGCCCAGGGCAATGACGATCTTAAGGACAACACCTCCTCGACCGGAAGCTATGCCCTGCGCAGCGACAACACCGCGCAAAACGGCTACTACGCGATGCTTGCTTATCATGATAAACAGCAGTTTTATGGCCTGACGAAGGGAGTATCGGAAACCGCGTTACAATTTGGCGGCGGGCTGGGGGCCGAAGCGCGTCAGCCGGGCAGCGACGGTGATCTGACGGACAATGCCACCTCTCTGCGCTTTGCCTCTTACGGCATTTTGCCGGTGGCGAAAAACTGGGAAATTGCGCCGTCGGTGATCGCCCAGCACAGCGAAGATCGTTATCGTGAGGGCGACCGCTATGACTGGGCGACCTTTAACCTTCGCGCCTCACAGGCATTGACTCCGCATTTTGCCCTGCTGTATGAGGCATCCTGGCAGTATATGGATCTGGATCCTAACGGGCGCACCTACCGGTCGGACGGTAACGTGAACCAGTACCAGGCGGTAAAAGGGGATTTTTACAAGCTGACCTTTGCCCCGACATTCAAAGTGGGCAACGTGTTTGATATCAAAGCGCGTCCGGAAATCCGTCTTTTTGCCACTTATATGAACTGGGACAGAGAGCTGGATCGCTATGCCATCAACGACGACTTTGGCAGTGCAGGGTTCACTGCGGGCGGGACATGGAATTTTGGCGTGCAGACCGAAATCTGGTTTTAACGCTGCGTAACAGAAAACAAAAAGGCCGGGATAACCCGGCCTTTAGTATTCTCTCTACGCCATTCGCGGCGAAAAACTCTTAGCGACTACGGAAGACAATGCGGCCTTTGCTCAGGTCGTACGGGGTCAGCTCGACAGTCACTTTGTCGCCCGTCAGAATACGGATATAGTTCTTACGCATTTTACCGGAGATATGCGCGGTAACGACGTGACCGTTTTCCAGTTCTACGCGAAACATGGTGTTAGGCAACGTTTCAAGAACGGTACCCTGCATTTCAATATTGTCTTCTTTGGCCATCTAATCCTCTGGGGTATCACTACCAAGTTTTGAACCGGCAAGATAATGCCGAAATTCATCAATTAAGTAAAGATTTGTGCGTTTAAAACGCAGCAAAGCAGTTTCAGCGTATTACCCGGACGTCACGGTTCGACCGTACGAAAAGCGCATACGTAAAGGGGAGGTGGCAGGATAAACGATAGGGCGTTATCGGATGCGAACTATTCCCAAACGGCGGCGGGGCAACAGGCAGAACCTACTCTGCGGCAGAATTATAGCACCTTGAGGAAAAATATGCGGAAAACATTTATCTCTGGGGCGTAAATAACGTGCCGGGGACCCAGAAATTCTGCGGTAATTTCTGCATGCGCAGCGTTGCCAGCTGCGCCAGATATTCATGGCGGGAGATCTCAACCGCACCCAGCGAGGCTGTATGCTCATTCAGCACCTGACAATCCATCAGCTGGCCGCCGCTGCGGGTAAAGCGATCGCAGAAAACCAGCAGCGCGGTTTTGGAGGCATTCACCGCGCGGCTGAACATCGACTCGCCGCAAAACAGGGTACCCTGCGCCACGCCGTACATTCCGCCCACCAGTTCATCCTTATCCCACACCTCAATCGAGTGGGCATAACCCAGCTCGTGCAGGCGGTGATAGGCGGTGATCACCTCAGGGGTGATCCAGGTCCCTTCAAAGCGGTCGACGGCGCACCCCTCGATCACCTGACCAAACGCGTGATTGAGGGTGACGCGATAGGGGGAGCGGGCGTGAAAGCGTTTCATGCTGCGGCTGATATGAAACTGCGCGGGCCACAGAACGGCGCGGGGGTCGGGAGACCACCATAAGATTGGATCGCCGGGTGAAAACCACGGAAAAATCCCCCGCTGGTAGGCCATTAACAGACGCGACGGGCTCAGATCGCCGCCCAGGGCCAGCAAACCATTAGGTTCGCGCAGCGCCCCTTCCGGAGAAGGGAACGCAAGAGAATGACGTGAGAGCTGGACCAGGCGCATGACAACAAAACTCCAGTACGCGAAGTGGGGATCGGTTCAAATATAGACTACAGACGCTGTTTGAACTGGTAGTAGCGACCCTGTTTTGCCAACAGTTCTGCGTGACTACCTTGCTCAATAATCTGTCCGTTGTCCATCACAATAATTTGATCGAAATCCACCAGACCGCGCAGGCGATGCGTCACCATCAGCACCGTTTTGCCCTGCATCTCTTTTTCCAGTAAATCAAGGATTTGCCGCTCTGTTGTGGCATCAAGCCCCTCGGTAGGTTCGTCCAGTAACATCAGGGGCGCATCGTGCAGCAGCGCGCGCGCAATCGCCAGGCGACGCAGTTCCCCGCCGGAGAGCTGACGACCCCCTTCACCGAGCCAGCTGTTCAGCCCCTCGTCTTCCAGCAGCTTGTGCAGACCCACCTTTTCCAGCATCGCGGCTAATAGATCATCGCCAGTGCCGGGGGCGGCTAACAGCAGGTTATCCCGCAGGGTGGCGCTGAAAAGGTGGACCCGCTGCGGCACCATGCTCACCGTTTTACGCAGCGCGGGCTCGCTCATCTCTGACACAGGGGTGTCGTTGAACAGGATTTGGCCCTGAGCCGGATCCCAGGCCCGGGTCAGGAGTTGCAGCAGGGTCGACTTCCCGCAGCCGGTGCGACCCAGCACCGCAACGTGCGCGCCTGCGGGGATGGTCAGGTTAATGTGGTCCAGCGCCGGTTGCGCCTGGCCTTCATACGCAAAGCTGACATCCGCCAGGCGGAGGGCCAGGTGCTCAGGCACCTCGGACAGGGTGGTGCTGAACGTTACTTCCGGTTGCTGACCGGTGATCTGGGTGATGCGCAGCGCGGAGGCCACCACCTGGCCCAGATGCTGAAAGGCTCCGGTCACCGGCGCCAGCGCTTCAAACGCCGCCAGCGCACAGAAGACAAACAGCGCAATGAGCGGGCCTGGCTGGGTGTTACCGCCCACGCCGCCGGACGCCAACCACAGCATCGCCATCACGGCGATCCCGCCAATCAACAGCATCAACGCCTGGGACAGGGCCGTCAGCTCCGACTGTTTGCGCTGGGCTTCGTGCCAGTTCAGCTCGGTATTTTCCATCTGCGCGCGGTAGCGACGGCTGGCGCCAAAAATCGTCAGCTCTGCCTGACCCTGCAGCCAGCCCGTCAGCTGCTGGCGATATTCGCCGCGCAGACGGGTCAGGTTTTCACCGGTCGGCTTCCCGGCGCGGTAAAACAGCGGCGGCAGCAGAAACAGCGTCAGAAGCATGATCCCGCCGAGCACCAGGGCGATGTTGACGTCCAGCAGGCTCAGCCCGAGCGTAACAACCACTATCACCACCAGCGCCCCTACCAGCGGGGAGATAACGCGCAGGTAAAGATGATCGAGGGTATCGACATCCGCGACGACGCGGTTCAGCAGTTCACCCTGGCGATAGCGCGCCAGCCCGGCAGGGGAGAGGGGCAGCAGCTTGCTGAAGGTGGTGACGCGCAGGTGCTGCAGCACGCGGAAGGTGGCGTCATGGCTGACCAGACGCTCGAAGTAGCGCCCGGCGGTGCGGGTGATGGCCGTGCCGCGCACCCCCGCAGCAGGCAGCATATAGTTGAAGCTATACAGCCCGGCAAACCCGGCGACCGCGGAGGCAGAGAGGAACCAGCCCGAAAGGGTTAACAGGCCGATACTGGCCAGCAGGGTAACGATCGCCAGCACCACGCCAAGGATCAGCATCCATTTGTGTCGCATATAGAGCGCCAGATAAGGCAGTAAAGCGCGCATCAGATCTCCTCCTGACGGTTCGCCAGCAGAGCCGCAAACGGCCCCTGTGCCGCTGCGAGCGTGGCGTAATCGCCCTGCTCGACAAGCTGTCCGTTGTCCATGACCCAGATCTGATCCCAGTGGGCAATGCCCTCCAGCTGGTGGGTCACCATCAGCGTAGTTTGCTGCTGCGAGGCGGCATCCAGGGCCAGCATCACGCGCTGTTCGCTGTGCGCATCCAGGCTGGCAGCGGGTTCATCCAGGAGTAAAAGCTGGCAGGGGTTGAGCAGGGCGCGGGCCACGGCGATACGCTGTGCCTGACCGACGGACAGCCCCGCCGACTGATCGCCGACAATCGTATCTACCCCGTTTGGCAGCAGGGGCAGGAATTCACTCACCCAGGCGCGATCGAGCACCGACTGCAGCTCTTCGTCGCTGGCATCCGGGCGCGCCAGCAGCACGTTTTCTCGCAGCGTGGCCGCCGGAAGCTGCGGGTTCTGACCCACCCAACTTAAATGGGTGCGCCATTCATCAGGATCGAGCGCAGAGAGTTCGGCCTGGTTGATACGCAGCGAACCGCTGTAGGCCATAAAACCGGATAGGGCATTCAGGAGCGAGCTCTTGCCCGAGCCGCTGGTGCCCACCAGCACCACCCGCTGACCAGCCGCGAGGCTGAAGTTTAATGGCCCCGCCAGCACCTTGCCCTCCGGCGACAGCACGCAGAAATCTTCTGCGTCAATGCTAACCGGTTTACTGGTGTTCAGGGTCACGTCCCCGCGCTGCGGATGGGCCAGCGGTGTTTCGAGGAACGTTTTCAGGCTATCTGCCGCGCCCACGGCCTGGGCCTTCGCATGATAGAAGGTGCCCAGATCGCGCAGCGGCTGGAAGAACTCCGGCGCCAGAATCAATGTCAGGAAGCCCGCTGAGAGGGTCACGGCGGTGCCGTAATGTCCAAAATCGAGGGCGCCTAGGTACGAGAAACCAAAATAGACGGCGACCAGCGCAATCGACAGGGAGGTAAAGAACTCCAGCACCCCGGAGGATAAGAACGCCAGGCGTAACACCTCCATGGTGCGCTGACGGAAGTCCTGGGAGGCGTGGCGGATGTTGTCGGTTTCGGCTTCACCGCGACCAAAAATACGCAGCGTTTCCATGCCGCGCAGGCGGTCGAGGAAGTGACCGCTGAGACGACCCAGGGCCAGGAAGTTACGGCGGTTGGCATCGGCGGCACCCATACCGACCATCGCCATAAATAGCGGGATCAGCGGGGCGGTGCCCAGCAGGATCAGCGCCGCAACCCAGTTATACGGGAAAATCGCGAGCACGATCAGCACGGGAACGAATACGGCCAGCGCCATCTGCGGCAGATAGCGGGCGTAGTAGTCATGCATATCGTCGATTTGCTCGAGGATAAGCGTTGCCCAACTGCCGGCGGGTTTGCCCTGAATCCAGGCGGGGCCGGCTTCCTGCAATCTGTCGAGTACCTGACGGCGAATTTCGTAGCGAATATTCTGCCCGGCGTGAAAACCCACGCGCTCACGCAGCCAGACGACCCAGGCACGCAGAATAAAGACCAGAATCAGCACAATGAAAGGCAGCAACAACGCCTCGCGTGGGATGTTTTCCATGATCATATGGTTAAGAATGCGGGCCAGCAGCCATGCCTGACCGACAATCAACACGCCGCTGATAAACCCTAAAAGACGGGAAATATTCAGCCAGCGGCGGGAAAGAACGCTTTGCTGTTTAAGCCAGCGTGTTAACTCTTGTTGACGGGTTTTTTCCATTGCGTGCTTTGCAGGTGATGTTATTAGGTATTGGGCACGGCAATGTTACATCGCAGAGACAATAAAGGCGACTTATCGCCGCCTTTTTTACGTTTGTTGCTGATTTGTAAAAATTATTTACTCTGATCGGCCAGTCCGTCGAGATAACGTTCTGCATCCAGCGCCGCCATACAACCGGTGCCTGCAGAGGTGATCGCCTGACGATAAATGTGGTCCATCACGTCGCCCGCAGCGAACACGCCCGGGATGCTGGTCTGGGTGGCATTGCCGTGGATCCCGGACTGCACTTTGATGTAGCCGTTCTCCAGTTCCAGCTGACCGTCGAAGATCGCGGTGTTCGGGCTGTGGCCGATAGCCACAAACAGACCCGCCACTTCGAGGGTTTCGACGTTGTCAGTGTTGCGGGTATCGCGGATACGCAGACCGGCCACGCCCATCTGATCGCCGGTCACTTCTTCCAGGGTGCGGTGGGTGTGCAGCACAATATTGCCGCTGGCCACTTTGTCCATCAGACGCTTGATCAGGATTTTTTCCGCGCGGAAGGTATCACGGCGGTGAATGAGGTGCACTTCAGAGGCGATATTCGCCAGGTACAGTGCCTCTTCCACAGCGGTGTTGCCGCCGCCGATGACCGCGACCTTCTGGTTGCGATAGAAGAAACCGTCGCAGGTGGCGCAGGCGGAAACGCCGCGGCCTTTGAAGGCTTCTTCAGACGGTAGGCCCAGATAACGGGCAGAGGCGCCGGTCGCAATGATTAGCGCGTCGCAGGTATATTCCGCGTTGTCACCGGTAAGACGGAACGGACGGTTTTGCAGATCGACCTTATTGATGTGGTCAAAAATGATTTCAGTATCAAATTTGGTGGCATGCTCGTGCATGCGCTCCATCAGCAGCGGTCCGGTCAAGCCTTCAGGATCGCCAGGCCAGTTTTCCACTTCGGTAGTGGTGGTCAGCTGACCGCCTTTTTCCATGCCCGTAATCAGTACCGGTTGCAGGTTAGCGCGAGCAGCGTAGACCGCAGCGGTGTATCCCGCAGGTCCGGAACCAAGGATGAGAAGTTTACTGTGTTTGGCCGTGCCCATGAGAACCCCATTGTTGTTGGCAGACATTTTCCCGGATTGTAGGGAATTTATGGCCGTAAAAAAAGGGCGCAGCGATTTTGTTAACGATATGTGTAATAGAAATCGCCAATCAACGGCGGGGCAGGGAAAGTGATTGTATAACAATAATCATGGCTAATCGCTCGAAACGACGGCGATAAAATGAGGATTAATCGCCGGACGTAATGAATATCCGGCATGTTGTACTAAAAATCGATGTTTTGCTTTGACAATCCCCTGCGCTTTTGCGAAAACATTCAAGGAAGAAAAAAAACGGTCTTTGTGTAACGCATAGTCATGCACAAAATCACCATTTTTACCGGGTCAGCGAAATCTACGCATGGTGTGGACAGATGCCATACGTGATGTTGATGGCCGCCTCTGGGCAACGGTCTTCATACCACATAAACCCCAATCGAATCGCGCAAACTATAAAACAGGCGATGCGATTAACCGCGGGGAAAGACTCTGAACAGTGAAGTGCACAGGGTCCTGGCAGGAGTTAGGGAAGGAATACAGAGAGACAATAATAATGGTAGATAGCAAGAAGCGCCCTGGCAAAGATCTCGACCGTATCGATCGTAACATTCTTAATGAATTGCAAAAGGATGGGCGTATTTCCAACGTCGAGCTTTCAAAACGTGTGGGACTTTCCCCGACGCCATGCCTCGAGCGTGTGCGCCGACTGGAAAGACAGGGTTTTATTCAGGGCTATACAGCGCTGCTGAACCCGCATTATCTGGATGCCTCACTTCTGGTATTTGTTGAGATTACTCTGAATCGTGGTGCGCCGGATGTGTTTGAGCAGTTCAATTCCGCCGTACAAAAACTGGAAGAAATTCAAGAGTGTCATCTGGTTTCCGGTGATTTCGACTACCTGTTGAAAACCCGCGTACCTGATATGTCTGCATACCGTAAGCTGCTGGGCGAAACCCTGCTGCGACTGCCTGGCGTGAACGACACCCGTACCTACGTGGTAATGGAAGAAGTCAAACAGAGCAATCGTCTGGTTATTAAGACGCGCTAACACGGAACAGGTGCATTATCAGCGTACTTTGATTACACTCCTGGTAATCCATACAGCAACAGTGTCGGGCCTCCCGGCACTGTTGTCCGTTTAGCACTCAGGCAGGAATTGCCTGATACCTGGAGAGCCTGTTTTGAGCCAGGAATATACCGAAGACAAAGAAGTCAATTTAACCAAGCTCAGCAGTGGGCGCCGACTCCTTGAGGCGTTACTGATCCTTGTTGCTCTTTTTGCCGTCTGGTTGATGGCAGCCTTACTCAGTTTCAATCCCTCCGATCCCAGCTGGTCACAGACCGCATGGCACGAGCCTATCCATAATTTAGGCGGCGTACCGGGCGCCTGGCTGGCGGATACGCTGTTCTTTATCTTTGGCGTGATGGCCTACACCCTTCCCGTCATCATTATTGGTGGCTGTTGGTTTGCCTGGCGCCATCGCCAGAACGATGACTACATCGACTATTTTGCCGTTTCGCTGCGCCTGATTGGTGCGCTGGCGCTGATCCTCACCTCCTGCGGTCTGGCGTCCATTAACGCCGATGATATCTGGTACTTTGCCTCCGGCGGGGTGATTGGCAGCCTGCTGAGTACCGCGCTGCAGCCGATGCTGCACAGCAGCGGTGGCACCATCGCGCTGCTCTGCGTCTGGGGCGCAGGGCTGACGCTGTTTACCGGCTGGTCATGGGTCAGCATTGCTGAAAAAATTGGCAGCGTGATCCTGAATATCCTGACCTTTGCCAGCAACCGTACCCGTCGCGATGACACCTGGGTCGACGAAGAGTACGAAGACGATGACTACGACGACGTTGAGCCTAGCCCCGAGCGTCGTGAATCCCGTCGCGCACGCATTATGCGTGGCGCGCTGGCGCGCCGTAAGCGCATGGCCGAGAAGTTCGCGAATCCATTAGGTCGCAAGACGGATGCAGCCTTGTTCTCCGGGAAACGGATGGACGACGAAGAGGTGGCATACAGCGCCCGCGGCGTGGCCGCCGATCCGGATGATGTCCTGTTCTCCGGCAATCGCGCGCTGGCCTCCGACTATGATGAGTACGATCCGCTGCTCAACGGACACTCGGTGGCTGAGCCGCTTGCGGCTGCCGCGGCGGCTACCACCGCAACCCAGGCTTTTGCTGCCCCGGTTGATCCGGTGACCCCGCCAACGCCATCGATGCCGGATGCCCATCTGCAGCCGCCTGCGGTCGAATGGCAAGCGGAACCCGCAGCGCCAGCCGCGCCGGTCTATGCGGAGCCACAACCTTATGCCGCCGTCGCGCCGCAGGAGCAGTGGCAGCCGCCTTATCAACCTGAACCGGTGTACGCGCAGCCGCAGTACGAACAACCGCAGCATGTGCAACCGCAGCATGTGCAACCGCAGTACGAGCAGCCTCAATACGAGCAGCCTCATTACGAGCAACCGCAGCAGTATGAACCGCAGCAGGCCGTCTATCAGCCTGAGCCGGTCGTCGAGGCGCCGCCGGTTGAAGAGGTGAAACCGACCCGTCCGCCGCTTTACTACTTCGAAGAAGTGGAAGAGAAACGTGCCCGTGAGCGCGAGCAGCTTGCGGCCTGGTATCAGCCAGTGCCCGAGGCGGTACAAGAGCCTGCACCGGTAAAAGCTGCTGAGATCCCATCTATTCCTGTCCCGGCCGTAGAGCCTGCATCCGTTGTCGCACCGGTGGCGGCAAGCGTGCAGCAGGCAACAGCCGCAGGAGCCGCTGCGGCCAGCGCTGCAGCACCATTATTCAGCCTGGCGACCAGTGGCGCACCGCGTCCACAGGTAAAAGAGGGCATTGGTCCACAGCTGCCGCGTCCTAACCGCGTACGCGTTCCAACTCGCCGTGAACTGGCCTCGTATGGCATCAAGCTGCCTTCTCAGCGAATGGCGGAAGAGGAAGCACGTAAAGCCGGGAGTCAGCAGTATGATGACGACCAGTACGACGATGATGCCGATGAAATGCAGCAGGATGAGCTGGCTCGCCAGTTCGCCCAGCAACAACAGCAGCGTTATGGCGAGGAATACCAGCCTGAGCCACAGCAATATCAGGCCCAGGACAACGAAGATGATGCCGCCGAGGCGGAGCTGGCTCGCCAGTTTGCTGCCACGCAGCAGCAGCGCTACGCCGGGGAACAACCGACAGGGGCGAACCCGTTCTCGCTGGCGGATTTTGAATTCTCTCCGATGAAAGATCTGGTGGATGATACGCCGAGTGAACCGCTGTTCACGCCAGGGGTAATGCCGGAAGCCGAGCCGCCGCGCCAGGCGTTCACGCCGCCGCAGCCTGCACAGCCGCAGCAGTATGCGCAGCCACAGCAACCTGCACAGCCGCAGCAGTATGCGCAGCCTCAACAGCCTGCACAGCCGCAGCAATATGCGCAACCTCAGCAGCCTGCACAGCCGCAGCAATACTCGCAACCTCAGCAACCTGTACAGCAGCAGCCTGCGGTTCAGCCTCCGCCGCAGCAGCAGAGCCTGATCCATCCGTTGCTGATGCGTAACGGTGACAGCCGTCCGCTGCAGAGACCGACCACGCCGCTGCCGTCATTTGACCTGCTAACACCGCCGCCAACGGAAGTCGAGCCGGTTGATACCTTCGCCCTGGATCAGATGGCGCGCCTGGTTGAACTCCGCCTGGCCGACTTCCGTATTAAAGCGGATGTGGTGAATTATTCACCGGGCCCGGTGATCACCCGTTTTGAGCTGAATCTGGCCCCGGGTGTGAAAGCCGCGCGTATTTCAAACCTCTCCCGCGACCTGGCGCGTTCGCTGTCCACCGTGGCCGTACGCGTGGTCGAGGTTATTCCGGGCAAACCTTATGTTGGCCTGGAGCTGCCGAACAAAAAACGTCAGACCGTTTACCTGCGCGAAGTGCTGGATCACGCTAAATTCCGCGATAACCCGTCGCCGCTGAGCGTGGTGCTGGGTAAAGACATCGCCGGCGAACCGGTGGTGGCCGATCTGGCGAAAATGCCGCACCTGCTGGTGGCAGGTACCACAGGCTCCGGTAAGTCTGTCGGCGTGAACGCCATGATCCTCAGCATCCTCTATAAAGCGCAGCCGGAAGATGTGCGCTTCATCATGATCGACCCGAAAATGCTTGAACTGTCGGTATACGAAGGTATTCCGCATCTGCTGACCGAAGTCGTGACCGACATGAAAGATGCCGCCAACGCCCTGCGCTGGAGCGTCAACGAGATGGAGCGCCGCTACAAGCTGATGTCCGCGCTGGGCGTGCGTAACCTCGCCGGTTATAACGAAATCATCGCCGAAGCGGCGAAGATGGGACGCCCAATCCCGGATCCGTACTGGAAGCCGGGCGACAGCATGGATGCCGAGCATCCGGTGCTGGAAAAACTGCCGTACATCGTGGTGCTGGTGGACGAGTTTGCCGACCTGATGATGACCGTCGGTAAGAAGGTGGAAGAGCTGATCGCCCGCCTGGCGCAGAAAGCGCGTGCAGCGGGCATCCACCTGGTGCTGGCGACCCAGCGTCCGTCGGTGGATGTGATCACCGGCCTGATTAAGGCCAACATCCCGACCCGTATCGCCTTTACCGTGTCGAGCAAAATCGACTCCCGTACCATTCTCGACCAGGGGGGCGCGGAATCGCTGCTCGGTATGGGGGATATGCTTTACTCCGGCCCGAACTCCACCTCTCCGGTGCGCGTCCATGGTGCCTTTGTGCGTGACCAGGAAGTGCATGCCGTGGTGCAGGACTGGAAAGCGCGCGGTCGTCCGCAATATGTCGATGGCATCACCTCTGACAGCGAAAGCGAAGGCGGCGGTGGTGGCGGCGCGGATAGCGGTGAAGAGCTCGATCCACTGTTCGATCAGGCCGTTAACTTCGTCACCGAGAAACGCAAAGCCTCCATCTCCGGGGTTCAGCGCCAGTTCCGTATCGGCTACAACCGCGCGGCGCGTATCATTGAGCAGATGGAAGCGCAGGGCATCGTCAGCGAGCAGGGGCACAACGGCAACCGTGAAGTACTGGCCCCGCCGCCGTTTGAATAATGCCCCCTCGATTGCAAAGATGGGTAAATCAGCAATAATTAAGCATTTTCTTCTGTCGCCTGCCTGCGGGCAGGTCCAGAATAGTTGACAGAAAACCCCCATTTCGGGATGACGCTTTGTAAGGACTACCAATGAAAAAAATTGCAATCACCTGTGCACTACTGACCAGCGTTGTGGCGAGCAGCGTCTGGGCTGACGCCGCCAGCGACCTGAAAAACCGTCTGGATAAAGTGAGCAGCTTCCACGCCAGCTTCACCCAGAAAGTGACTGACGGCAGCGGCAATGCGGTGCAGGAAGGTCAGGGTGACCTTTGGGTGAAACGTCCAAATCTGTTCAACTGGCACATGACCCAGCCGGACGAAAGCATCCTGGTGTCCGACGGGAAAACCCTGTGGTTCTTCAACCCGTTTGTTGAGCAGGCTACGGCGACCTGGCTGAAAGATGCCGCCAGCAACACGCCGTTTATGCTGATTGCCCGTAACCAGTCCAGCGACTGGCAGCAGTACAACATTAAACAGAACGGCGACGACTTCGTGCTGACCCCGAAAGGCAGCAGCGGCAACCTGAAGCAGTTCACTATTAACGTGAGCACTAATGGGACCATCAATCAATTCGGTGCGGTTGAGCAGGACGATCAGCGCAGCAGCTATCAGCTGAAATCCCAGCAGAACGGGGCGGTTGATGCATCCAAATTCACCTTTACCCCGCCGAAGGGCGTGACGGTGGATGATCAACGTAATAAGTAAGAGGCGTGCGTGAGCAACCTGTCGCTCGATTTTTCAGATAATGCGTTTCAACCTCTGGCCGCCCGTATGCGGCCAGAAAATTTAGCACAGTATATTGGCCAGCAGCACCTGCTGGCTGCGGGCAAACCCTTGCCACGCGCCATTGAGGCCGGGCATCTGCACTCCATGATCCTCTGGGGGCCGCCAGGCACCGGTAAAACGACGCTGGCGGAAGTGATTGCCCGCTATGCCGATGCCGACGTCGAGCGTATCTCCGCCGTCACCTCCGGGGTGAAGGAGATCCGCGAAGCCATCGAGCGTGCCCGCCAGAACCGTAACGCCGGTCGCCGCACCATCCTGTTTGTCGATGAGGTCCACCGCTTCAACAAGAGCCAGCAGGATGCTTTCCTGCCGCACATTGAAGACGGCACCATCACCTTTATCGGTGCGACCACTGAAAACCCCTCGTTTGAACTCAACTCTGCACTGTTGTCCCGCGCCCGCGTCTATCTCCTGAAATCGTTAACCACCGAAGACATTGAGCAGGTGCTGACCCAGGCGATGGACGATAAGGCCCGGGGCTACGGCAGCCAGAATATTGTGCTGCCAGACGATACCCGTCGCGCCATTGCTGAGCTGGTGAACGGGGATGCGCGCCGGGCGCTGAATACCCTGGAGATGATGGCCGATATGGCCGAAGCCGACGACAGCGGCAAGCGGGTGCTGCTCCCGGCGCTGCTGACCGAAATCGCCGGGGAACGCAGTGCGCGCTTTGATAACAAAGGCGACCGTTTCTACGACCTGATCTCGGCGCTGCATAAATCGGTGCGCGGCAGCGCGCCCGATGCCGCGCTCTACTGGTATGCACGCATTATCACCGCCGGAGGCGATCCGCTGTACGTGGCCCGTCGCTGTCTGGCGATTGCCTCGGAAGATGTCGGCAATGCCGACCCGCGTGCCATGCAGGTGGCGCTATCGGCCTGGGACTGTTTCACCCGCGTCGGCCCCGCCGAAGGCGAGCGCGCCATCGCCCAGGCGATTGTCTATCTGGCCTGCGCCCCGAAAAGCAATGCGGTCTACACCGCATTCAAAGCGGCGATGTCCGATGCCCGTGAACGCCCTGATTACGATGTTCCTGACCACTTACGTAATGCCCCGACCAAGCTGATGAAAGAGATGGGCTATGGTCAGCAATATCGCTACGCCCACGACGAGCCCAACGCCTACGCCGCCGGGGAGGAGTATTTCCCGCAGGAAATGGCACAAACACGCTATTATCGCCCGACAAACAGAGGCCTTGAGGGCAAGATTGGTGAAAAGCTCACCTGGCTTGCCGGACAGGATCAAAATAGCCCTATAAAACGCTACCGTTAGGGCTATCGTTGCGGTAATGTTGGCAATGTATCTGATGACCGCAGGCTGCGGTCATTTCCTCCTATTTTTTAATTCGATAAGCACAGGATAAGCATGCTCGATCCCAATCTGCTGCGTAACGAGCCAGACGCAGTCGCTGAAAAACTGGCACGCCGGGGCTTTAAACTGGATGTAGATAAGCTGCGCGCTCTTGAAGAGCGTCGTAAAGTTCTGCAGGTACAAACCGAAAACTTGCAGGCAGAGCGTAACTCTCGATCGAAATCCATCGGCCAGGCGAAAGCGCGCGGGGAAGACATTGAGCCATTACGCCTGGAAGTGAACAAACTCGGTGAAGAACTGGATCAGGCGAAAGCGGATCTGGACGTTCTTCAGGCCGAAATTCGTGATATCGCGCTGGCGATCCCGAACACCCCTGACGACAGCGTCCCTGTCGGTAAAGACGAAAACGACAACGTCGAAGTGAAACGCTGGGGCACCCCACGCGAGTTCGATTTCGAGGTTCGCGATCACGTCACGCTGGGCGAAATGCACGCGGGGCTCGATTTTGCAGCGGCCGTTAAGCTGACCGGTTCCCGTTTCGTGGTCATGAAAGGCCAGATTGCCCATCTGCACCGTGCGCTGGCCCAGTTTATGCTGGATCTGCACACCGAGCAGCACGGCTACAGCGAAACCTACGTTCCGTATCTGGTTAACCACGATACGCTGTACGGTACTGGCCAGCTGCCGAAATTTGCCGGCGATCTGTTCCATACCCGTCCGCTGGACGAAGAGGCCGACAGCAGCAACTATGCGCTGATCCCAACCGCAGAAGTGCCGCTGACCAACCTCGTACGTGATGAGATCATCGACGAAGACGACCTGCCGATCAAACTGACCGCACACTCACCGTGCTTCCGTTCTGAAGCTGGCTCTTATGGCCGTGATACCCGTGGTCTGATCCGTATGCACCAGTTCGACAAAGTTGAGATGGTACAGATTGTGCGTCCGGAAACCTCTATGGATGCGCTGGAAGAGATGACCGGTCACGCGGAAAAAGTGCTTGAGCTGCTGGGTCTGCCGTACCGCCGCATGGCGCTGTGCACCGGCGATATGGGCTTTGGCGCCTGCAAAACCTTCGATCTGGAAGTGTGGGTTCCGGCGCAGGGCACCTATCGTGAAATCTCCTCCTGCTCTAACGTGGGCGATTTCCAGGCGCGTCGTATGCAGGCACGCTGCCGCAGCAAGTCTGCTAAGCAAACCCGCCTGGTGCACACCCTGAACGGCTCCGGCCTGGCAGTGGGTCGTACCCTGGTGGCAGTGCTGGAAAACTACCAGCAGGCTGACGGTCGTATCGAAATTCCTGAAGTTCTGCGCCCTTACATGAAAGGCCAGCAGTACATCGGCTAATCTGCCTTAACATAAAAAAAGCGCCTGCGGGCGCTTTTTTTATGCCCCGCTTTTGACATCAGGCAATACCCCCTCCCTCCAAAGGGGTAATACTCTCCGGGCAGTTGGTTAGCATAAACCTCTGCTAATGCAATCACTCCTTTATATAAATAACTATATAGCGGTTGCTGCCGCACAGGGATCTTTGTGAGCAATCAAAGTGAGAGTCTATGAAAATAAAAACGCCTGATGCCTTGCTGGCTGCCGAGGTTAGCCGTCGCGGGCTGATGAAAACCACCGCGATTGGCGGCCTGGCAGTTGCCAGTAGCGCATTGTCTTTGCCTTTTTCACGCCTGACGTCCGCGGCGGAAGCCGTTGCTGCCGTGAAGCCGGATGAAAAGGTGGTCTGGAGCGCCTGTACGGTGAACTGTGGCAGTCGCTGCCCGTTGCGAATGCATGTCATCGACGGTGAGATCAAATACGTTGAGACCGACAATACCGGGGATGATAACTACGAGGGGTTACACCAGGTGCGCGCCTGTCTGCGCGGCCGTTCGATGCGCCGTCGCGTCTATAACCCGGATCGCCTGAAATATCCGATGAAACGTGTCGGCAAGCGCGGGGAGGGCAAATTCGAGCGTATCAGCTGGGACGAGGCCTTCGATACCATTGCCAGCAATATGCAGCGCCTGATTAAAGACTACGGCAACGAGTCTATCTACCTTAACTACGGCACCGGCACCCTCGGCGGAACCCTGACCCGCTCCTGGCCGCCGGGCAAAACCCTGATTGCCCGCCTGATGAACTGCTGCGGGGGCTACCTCAACCATTACGGTGACTACTCTACCGCGCAGATTGCTGCAGGCCTCAACTACACCTACGGCGGCTGGGCCGATGGCAACAGCCCGTCGGATATCGAAAACAGCCAACTGGTGGTGCTGTTCGGCAACAACCCCGGCGAAACGCGAATGAGCGGCGGCGGGGTGACCTACTACGTCGAACAGGCACGACAAAAATCGAATGCCCGGATGATCGTCATCGACCCACGCTACACCGACACCGGGGCAGGGCGCGAGGATGAGTGGATCCCGATCCGTCCGGGAACCGATGCGGCGCTGATCTCGGCCCTGGCCTGGGTGATGATCGAGGAGAATCTCGTCGATCAACCATTCCTCGATAAATACTGCGTCGGCTACGATGAGAAAACGCTGCCGGAAGGCGCGCCGGCGAACGGCCACTACAAAGCCTATATTCTTGGTCAGGGCAATGACGGGATCGCCAAAACCCCGGCCTGGGCTGCGGCCATTACCGGTATTCCTGAAGCGCGTATCGTGAAGCTGGCGCGTGAAATCGCCGGGGCGAAACCGGCCTTTATCTCCCAGGGCTGGGGTCCGCAGCGTCATGCCAATGGCGAGCTGGTGTCGCGTGCTATCGCCATGCTGGCGATTCTGACCGGCAACGTGGGGATCAACGGCGGCAACAGCGGGGCGCGTGAAGGCTCGTACTCCCTGCCGTTTGTGCGCATGCCAACCCTGGAAAATCCAGTTCAGACCAGTATCTCAATGTTTATGTGGACCGATGCCATCGAGCGCGGCCCGGAGATGACCGCCACTCGCGATGGGGTGCGCGGCAAAGAGAAGCTCGACGTACCGATCAAGATGATCTGGAACTACGCCGGAAACTGTCTGATCAACCAGCACTCACAGATCAACCGCACCCACGATATTCTGCAGGACGACAAAAAATGCGAGCTGATTGTGGTGGTGGATTGCCATATGACCTCGTCGGCGAAATATGCCGATATCCTGCTGCCGGACTGCACCGCCTCTGAACAGATGGACTTCGCCCTGGATGCCTCCTGCGGCAACATGTCGTACGTGATTTTTGCCGATCAGGCGATTAAACCGCGTTTTGAGTGCAAAACCATCTATGAGATGACCACTGAACTGGCAAAACGCATGGGCGTTGAGCAGCAGTTCACCGAAGGCCGCACCCAGGAAGGGTGGATGCGTCACCTGTATGAGCAGTCGCGCCAGGCTATTCCGGCGTTGCTGCCGTTTGATGAGTTCCGTCAGCAGGGCATGTTCAAGCAGCGTGACCCGGAAGGGCATCACGTGGCCTATAAAGCCTTCCGCGCCGATCCCGCCGCGAATCCTCTCACCACGCCATCAGGTAAAATTGAGATCTACTCCGCCGAGCTGGCGCAGATCGCCGCAACCTGGGAGCTGGAGCAGGGCGATGTGATCGATCCACTCCCGGTCTACAGCCCAGGCTTTGAGAACTACGACGATCCGCAGAGCAAAGACTTCCCGCTACAGCTCACCGGCTTCCACTACAAAGCGCGCACGCACTCCACCTACGGCAACGTTGACGTGCTGAAGGCGGCCTGTCGGCAGGAGATCTGGCTCAACCCGCTGGACGCGCAACGCCGCGGGATCGCCAACGGCGACCGGGTGCGGATCTTCAACGGGCGCGGCGAAGTGCATATCGAAGCCAAAGTGACGCCGCGCATCCTGCCGGGTGTGGTGGCGTTAGGCGAAGGGGCCTGGTACAACCCGGACGCGAACCGCGTCGATCAGGCAGGCTGCATTAACGTGCTGACCACCCAACGCCCGTCGCCGCTGGCGAAAGGCAACCCGTCTCACAGTAACCTGGTTCAGGTTGAAAAGGCGTAAGGAGTAGCCGATGACCACTCAGTATGGATTTTTTATTGATTCCAGCCGCTGCACCGGGTGCAAAACCTGCGAACTGGCGTGCAAGGATTACAAGGACCTGACCCCGGACGTCAGCTTCCGCCGCATCTACGAGTACGCGGGCGGCGACTGGCAGGAGGACAACGGGGTCTGGCAGCAGAACGTGTTTGCCTACTACCTCTCCATCGCCTGCAACCACTGCGAGGATCCGGCCTGCACCAAAGTCTGCCCCAGCGGGGCGATGCACAAGCGCGACGACGGCTTTGTGGTGGTGAATGAGGATGTCTGCATCGGGTGTCGCTACTGCCATATGGCCTGCCCGTACGGCGCCCCGCAGTACAACGCCGCCAAAGGCCATATGACCAAGTGTGACGGCTGCCATGAGCGTGTCGCGGACGGTAAAAAACCAATCTGCGTCGAGTCCTGCCCGCTGCGGGCCCTGGACTTCGGCCCGATTGAGGAGTTGCGTCAGAAACACGGCAAGCTGGCCGCCGTCGCCCCGCTGCCGTCAGCGCACTTCACGAAGCCGAGTATCGTCATTAAACCCAATGCCAACAGCCGCCCCACGGGTGATACCACCGGCTATCTGGCCAATCCGAAGGAGGTGTGAGATGGGAAGCGGATGGCATGAATGGCCGTTGATGATTTTTACGGTTTTCGGACAGTGTGTGGCGGGCGGTTTTATCGTTCTCGCCCTGGCGTTATTAAAAGGCGATCTGAACAGGGAGCAACAGCAGCGGCTGGTGTTGAGCATGTTTGGTCTGTGGGTGCTGATGGGGATCGGCTTTATTGCCTCCACGCTGCACCTCGGTTCGCCTATGCGCGCGTTCAACTCTCTGAATCGTGTAGGGGCGTCTTCCCTCAGCAACGAGATCGCCAGCGGGGCGATCTTCTTTGCGGTCGGGGGCCTGGGCTGGCTGCTGGCGGTACTGAAAAAACTGCCGGCAGGCTTACGCACTCTGTGGCTGATTGTGACCATGGTGCTGGGGGTGGTGTTCGTCTGGATGATGGTGCGGGTCTATAACACCATCGACACGGTCCCGACCTGGTACAGCGTCTGGACGCCGATGAGCTTCTTCCTGACCCTGTTTATCGGCGGCCCGCTGCTGGGCTTCCTGCTCCTGCGCGTGGCGGGCGTTGACGGCTGGGCAATGCGTTTACTGCCGGCCGTGACGCTGCTGGCGCTGGCGGTGAGTACGGTCGTGGCCCTGGTGCAGGGCGCGGAGCTGGCGACCATTCACAGTTCCATTCAGCAGGCCTCGGCCCTGGTGCCCGATTATGGCTCGCTGATGGCCTGGCGTGTGGTGCTGCTGGCGGCGACGCTGGTGTGCTGGATTGTGCCGCAGCTGAAAGGTTATCAGCCTGCGCTCCCGCTGCTGTCGCTGGCATTTGTGCTGGTGCTGGCGGGTGAGTTGATTGGCCGCGGGGTGTTTTACGGTCTGCATATGACGGTTGGAATGGCTGTCGCCAGTTAACACTGATGATTGTTATATAAAGCCGGGACTTAGAGCCCGGCTTTTCTTTTTTCAATCATGAAATTTTTCAACTGTCGTCTGGTTGTAATTTTGGAGCTAAATAAACAAAAACAAACACATAAATTATATTGATAGCGGACTTTGCATTAGCAGGATGAGTTTTTTCAATCGACAGGGAACATATTGTGCGTGCGGCACAATAGGGTGGATTGACTTTGTTTTTGCCAGTGGCATGATGCGCACGAAATCTGAACTTCCTCACGGTTTTTAATCCATGTCGACCTATACCCGGCCAGTGCTCCTGTTGCTCTGTGGCCTGCTTTTGCTGACCCTCGCGATCGCGGTGTTAAATACACTCGTTCCGCTGTGGCTCGCCCATGAAAACTTACCTACCTGGCAGGTGGGTATGGTCAGCTCGTCCTTTTTTACCGGTAATCTGCTGGGCACCCTGATGACGGGAAGCCTGATTAAACGTTTTGGTTTTAATCGCAGCTATTATCTGGCCTCGCTTATTTTTGCCGTCGGCTGTGCCGGGTTAGGGCTGATGGTCGGTTTCTGGAGCTGGATGGTCTGGCGCTTTATCGCCGGCGTCGGCTGCGCCATGATCTGGGTGGTGGTGGAAAGCGCCCTGATGTGCAGCGGTACCTCCCGCAACCGGGGGCGTCTGCTGGCGGCCTATATGATGGTCTATTACGTCGGCACCGTGCTGGGCCAGCTGATGGTCAGCAAACTGCCAACCGACCTGATGAGCGTCCTGCCGTGGGTGACCGGCATGGTGCTGGCTGCCATTCTGCCACTGCTCTTTACGCGTATTGTGAACCAGAGCAGCGAGCATCAGGAGGCGACCCACATCTGGCCGATGCTCAGACTGCGTCAGGCGCGTCTGGGAGTGAACGGCTGCATTATTTCCGGGATTGTGCTGGGCTCGCTGTATGGCCTGATGCCGCTCTATCTGAACCATCAGGGAGTCAGTGATTCCGGGATCGGTTTCTGGATGGCGGTGATGGTCAGCGCCGGGATTGTCGGGCAGTGGCCGGTTGGCCGTCTTGCCGACCGCTTTGGACGCCTGCTGGTGCTGCGCGTTCAGGTCTTTGTAGTGATCATGGGCTGTCTCGCCATGCTGAGTAATGCCGCGATGGCGCCGGCGCTGTTTATTCTGGGTGCGGCGGGCTTTACCCTCTATCCGGTGGCGATGGCCTGGGCCTGTGAGAAAGTCGAGCACCATCAGCTGGTGGCGATGAACCAGGCGCTGTTGCTGAGTTATACCATCGGCAGCTTGCTGGGGCCGACCTTTACCGCGATGCTGATGCAGAACTTTTCCGACAATCTGCTGTTTATCATGATTGCCAGCGTGTCATTTATTTATCTGTTAATGCTTCTGCGTAAAGTGGGCGAACATCCAACGCCGGTGGCGCATGCCTGATTAAATAAAAGCCTGTCGCTGACAGGCTTTTTTGTCTCTGTCACATCTAAGAGTTTTACGCATTGTTTGTTTATCGCGCCGGGTGATAATTCGGATGTGTTTTATCACTAAAAAGGCAGCGATCATGGCTACTCGTCGTTTTATCCCTACAGCGCTGGCAGTAGTATTATCTTTAACCTTTGCAACTGCACCTGCTATGGCTAATCCGGGTAACGGAAATGGCAATGGCGGTGGGCAAGGTAATAGCGGCAGTCATGGTAACGGCAATTCCGGTAAAGGTAATGCCGGTAACCAGGACCATAAACAAAATAATGGTCACCCGAATTCAGGCAAATCAAATAAGAGCGTTAAAGACGATGTCGATGCACGCGTCAGTTACGACCATGCCCGGCACCTGGCGTTGAATTACGGCTTAACGGGGTATGATTCGCTGCCGCCGGGCATTGCGAAAAACCTGGCACGTGGTAAACCGCTGCCTCCGGGCATCGCGAAGAAGACCGTTCCGGCATCGATGTTAGGTCAATTACCTTCGTATCCGGGCTATGAATGGCGGGTGGTCGGAAAAGATCTGGTCTTAATTGCGTTGAGTACTGCAATTGTGACCACCATTATTAATGGCGTCTTTAACTAGACAACAAAACGCCCGGCTTTTACCGGGCGTTTTATTAATACATGACTTTGTGACCGTACTGCTCGAGAATGCCTTTGACGCGTTCCATGGTCTCTTTCTTCGGCGGCTTAACGCCATCGAGCTTATACTCTTCGCCCATCGCCACCCATTTATGTTTGCCCAGCTCGTGATACGGCAGTAATTCAATTTTTTCAACGTTGCCCATATCACGCGTGAACTCACCCAGGCGGTGAGCAGAATCGTCATCATCTGACCAGCCCGGCACCACCACATAACGGATCCAGGTTTTAATCCCTTTGCCCGAAATGTATTTCGCGAACTCCAGGGTGCGATGGTTAGAGACACCGACCAGATTCTGGTGAATTTCGTCGTTCATCTGCTTAAGATCCAGCATCACCAGGTCGGTGACTTCCAGCAGCTCATCAATCACCGGATCGTAGCGGCGGACAAAGCCGTTGGTATCCAGGCAGGTATGAATACTCTCTTTATGACAGGCGCGGAACCAGTCGCGAACAAACTCAGCCTGCAGGATCGCTTCTCCGCCGGAAGCAGTCACGCCGCCGCCAGAGGCATTCATAAAGTGGCGATAGGTCACCACCTCTTTCATTAATTCATCAACGGTGACTTCTTTGCCACCGTGGGTATCCCAGGTGTCGCGGTTATGGCAGTACAGGCAGCGCATCAGGCAGCCCTGGAAGAAGGTAATAAAGCGGATGCCCGGGCCATCGACGGTGCCACAGGACTCAAAGGAGTGAATGCGACCAATAGTTGACATTGCGGTGATATCTCCAGATTCGGCCCGTCCGGGGCCTGTGTATACGCACAACTCAAGCGGCTGTGTCGAGTCTGTTTTGGCTGTTATCCATTCATTATAGATAGCGGGCAAAAGAGACTGCGGTACGGGAGGTGTTAAAAAGGCCCCACTTGCGTGGAGCCTTTATTGTACGCGTTTTACGGCGTCATTTCAGTCAAATCCACTTACATGGACTGAGTGAAAGTACGGGTAATAACGTCTTTCTGCTGTTCTTTAGTCAGCGAGTTGAAACGTACTGCGTAGCCAGATACACGGATGGTCAGCTGAGGATATTTCTCAGGGTGTTCCATCGCATCGAGCAGCATTTCACGGTTCATGACGTTCACGTTCAGGTGCTGACCACCTTCGATGGACGCTTCGTGGTGGAAGTAACCATCCATCAGACCCGCGAGGTTGGTTTTACGCACTTCGTCGTCTTTACCCAGCGCATTTGGCACGATAGAGAAGGTATAAGAGATACCATCTTTCGCGTAAGCAAACGGCAGTTTAGCAACGGAGGTCAGAGAGGCAACAGCACCTTTCTGGTCACGGCCGTGCATTGGGTTAGCACCTGGTCCGAATGGCGCGCCAGCACGGCGACCGTCTGGGGTGTTACCGGTTTTCTTACCATAAACCACGTTAGAGGTGATGGTCAGAACAGACTGAGTCGGGATAGCGTTACGGTAGGTGGTCAGTTTCTGAATTTTCTTCATGAAACGTTCTACCAGGTCAACCGCCATGTCATCAACGCGAGCGTCGTTGTTACCAAACTGCGGATATTCGCCGTCGATTTCGAAGTCTACAGCCAGGCCGTCTTCGTCACGAATTGGTTTAACTTTCGCATATTTGATAGCGGACAGGGAGTCAGCAGCAACGGACAGACCTGCGATACCACATGCCATGGTGCGAACAACGTCACGGTCGTGCAGCGCCATCAGAGAGGCTTCGTAGCTGTACTTGTCGTGCATGTAGTGGATGACGTTCAGTGCGGTAACGTACTGTTTAGCCAGCCAGTCCATGAAGTGATCCATACGGTCCATCACTTCGTCGAAGTTCAGCAGATCGCCTTTGATTGGTTCAGATTTAGGACCAACCTGGATTTTCAGTTTTTCATCAACGCCGCCGTTGATAGCATACAGCATGGTTTTCGCGAGGTTAGCGCGAGCACCGAAGAACTGCATTTGCTTACCAACAACCATTGGGCTTACGCAGCAAGCGATCGCGTAGTCGTCGTTGTTGAAGTCAGGACGCATCAGGTCATCGTTCTCATACTGAAGAGAAGAGGTGTCGATGGATACTTTAGCGGCAAATTTTTTGAAGTTCAGTGGCAGTTTTTCAGACCACAGAATAGTGATGTTCGGCTCCGGAGACGGCCCCATGGTGTACAGGGTGTTCAGGAAACGGAAGCTGCTTTTGGTCACCAGGGTACGGCCATCTACGCCCATACCGGCGATAGATTCAGTTGCCCAGATTGGGTCACCGGAGAACAGTTCATCATACTCAGGGGTACGCAGGAAGCGAACCATACGCAGTTTCATGACCAGGTGGTCAATCATTTCCTGTGCGTCGAGCTCGGTGATTTTGCCTGCTTTCAGGTCACGTTCGATGTAAGCATCCAGGAAGGTGGACACACGACCGAAGGACATTGCTGCGCCGTTCTGAGATTTAACCGCTGCCAGGTAACCGAAGTAGGTCCACTGGATAGCTTCCTGAGCGTTGGTCGCAGGACCGGAGATGTCGTAGCCGTATTTAGCCGCCATCTCTTTGATCTGACCCAGCGCACGGTGCTGTTCGGAGATCTCTTCACGCAGACGGATAGTCGCTTCCAGGTTTACGCCATTTTCCATGTCAGACTGCAGGGACAGGAACTGGGCGTATTTGTCTTTCATCAGGAAGTCGATACCGTACAGCGCAACGCGACGGTAGTCACCGATGATACGGCCACGGCCATATGCATCTGGCAGACCGGTCAGGACGCCTGATTTACGGCAGTTCAGGATGTCTTTGGTGTAAACGTCAAACACGCCCTGGTTGTGGGTTTTGCGGTATTCGGTGAAGATTTTCTTCAGCATCGGGTCCAGCTCGCGATCGTACGCTTTGCAGGAACCTTCAACCATTTTGATACCACCGAACGGGATAATCGCACGTTTCAGTGGCGCTTCAGTTTGCAGACCAACGATCTTCTCGAGGGATTTGTTGATATAACCCGCGTCGTGAGAAGTAATGGTAGACGCGATGGAGGTGTCGAAATCAACAGGCGCGTGAGTGCGGTTTTCCTGCTTAACGCCTTCCATAACGCTGTCCCACAGGGCAGTGGTAGCGTCGGTAGCACCGGCCAGGAAGGATTCGTCACCTTCATATGGAGTGTAGTTTTTCTGGATGAAGTCACGAACGTTGACTTCATTCTGCCAATCACCTTTGGCAAAACCTTCCCATGCTGTGGCTAACTTTTCATTAAGTTCGGACATGTAACACCTACCTTCTTAAGTGGATTTTTTATTTACTGCCTGAGAAAACCATTAATGATGGTTATCGCCACGCAGGTAAATGACCCAGTATGTCAACCCAACCAGCAGACCACCGCCAATAATGTTCCCGATTGTGACTGGGATCAGGTTATCAGTAATGAAGTTCATAACGGTCAGGTGAGAGAAACTTTCCGGGCTGGAACCTACTGCGGTCCAGAACTCCGGGCTGGCAAAATCACGGATTACAATACCCAGAGGGATCATAAACATGTTTGCAATACTGTGTTCAAAGCCGCTGGCAACGAACATGGCGACAGGCAGAACCATGATCATGGCTTTGTCCATCAGGCTGCGTCCGGAGTAGCTCATCCAGACAGCCAGGCAGACCATCAGGTTGGCGAGAATGCCAAGCGCAACGGCTTCAATAAATGTGTGATGTACTTTGTGGTCGGCGGTCTGCAGGACATTAAGCCCCCACGCGCCGTTGGCGGTCATATATTCACCCGACAACCACATCAGCAGGACAAACAGCAGGCAACCAATCAGGTTTCCAACGTAAACGTTGAGCCAGTTTTTTGCCAGTTGGCCCCAGGTAATCTTACCGCTGGCTTTCGCGACGACGATAAGCACCGTAGAGGTAAAGAGGTCAGCGCCGCAGATAACGCACAGGATCAAACCCAGTGAGAAACAGATGCCGCCGATAAGCTTGGCGATACCAAAAGGCATCCCGGCAGTACCGGTGGTGGCGGTGATATAGAAAACAAAGGCAATGGAGATGAACACCCCGGCAGTGATGGCCAGGAAGAACGTCGTCATCGGTTGTTTCGTTGCTTTATAGACACCCGCTTCTTCGGCAACTTTCGCCATGGCAGCTGGGAGTAAAAGATCAAAAGGGTTGTCAGCTTTCACACTAACTCTCTCTTTATTAAGTCGGCGACGAGATACTAACAAAGCATTATAGAAGAGAAATTGATGTAGATCATATCTCGCCTGGCTTATAGGCCCGCAAAGTGCGTGGTTTTTCGGCAAATGCGGAGTAAGTATTTGATTATCCGTATAAAAATAAATTTTAAAACTTACAAAATGATTTGATTTTTTTCTTCCGACGCTCTCCCGGACAGTTAATTATAATGGAGTATTTCATATAAAAAGTAACAATAACCGTCAGGTCGCCATTATTATAGCTACCAATATTTAACCTTATTATTACAATTAAATTTTATTGCCGTAGAAATAAAAAACGGGGCAATAAAATTGCCCCGTAATATAACGTAGGCGACTGTATACGCCTACTATCTGTAATGTTATGTAACGTTATTTAGCCCAAAAAGCGCTTTTGGCCTTCTGCAATTTCTCATAGGCCTTCAGCAACGACTGGTGAGCGGGGAAGGCTTTCAGATCGCTATCCACCGCCTGGAGGCCGTGGAATGGCGCTTCGCCGCTCAGGGCCGCGCTGGCGTTTTCTACCGCTTCGGCACCGTACATGCGGGTGAAGGCGTTCAGATACTGCAGCGGCTGACGATCCTCTTCCTGGGACAGCAACAGCAGCGTCTGCAGGCAACGGTAGTAGTTCGCACGCTCTGCGCTGAATACCGAGGCGTTGAACTCGATAGTCCACTCGGTCCAGATCAGCGCCTGCTCCAGGTCGCCGCCCGCCAGTGCCAGCATCGCCTTCAGCTCACCGATACGCAGAGTGTACCAGCCGTTGTCTTTGCCCGTCGCCAGGCCCAGCAGCTCGCGCACGCGGGTAAAGTCGTCGTGGCCTTCGTCGTCCAGCTGGGTGATGAGGTTCAGGTAATCCTCTTTCTCCCATGCGCTCTCCGGCAGGGCCAGCAGGGTTTCGCGCAGGTGCGCACCCATGCTGTTATTCGCCAGCCACAAATCTTCCACCGGATAGATATCGGACATGCCCGGGACCAGAATACGGCAGGCATAGACGCTGAGGTGCTCGTAATCCGCGATGTACACTTCCTGGCCTTCGGCAGTGAAGATCGCCATCAGGGTGGCAAACTCTTCTTCCGTGGTGCCGGCGAAGCTCCAGTCAACAAACGGATAATCCGCGTCCTGCTTGAACATATCCCAGGAGATAGAGCCGCTGGAGTCGATGAAGTGCGTCTCCAGGTTGGCGTGCTCAGCCACTTCTTCGTCATCGAAGGTCGGCGGGGTGAACACGTCGAGATCTTTCAGGCTACGACCCTGCAGCAGCTCGGTGACGGTACGCTCCAGCGCTACGCCAAAGTCCGGGTGCGCGCCGAAGGAGGCGAAGCAGGTGCCGTTCGCCGGGTTGAACAGTACCACGCAGATCACCGGGTACTTACCGCCCAGGGAGCCGTCATAGGCAAAGATTGGGAAACCTTCGGCTTCCAGTTTGGCGATAGACTCCACCACGCCCGGGTAGCGGGCCAGCACGTCAGCCGGGATCTCCGGCAGGCTGATGGATTCCGCGATAATGCGGTTCTTAATATGACGCTCAAACACCTCGGACAGGCCCTGAACACGCGCTTCGTTGCGGGTGTTACCGGCGGACATGCCGTTGGAGACATACAGGTTACCGATGATGTTCATCGGAATATAGACGGTTTGCTCATCAGACTGACGGGTAAACGGCAGGGCGCAGATACCGCGATCTTCATTACCTGACTGCAGGTCGATCAGCATGCTGGCGGTCAGCTGATTGTCCAGATCGTAAAACGCGCGCAGGCGATCGTCGAGGATCCCTTCCGGCAGTTCGTCGTCTTCCGTCAGCGGGAACCATTTTTCATTTGGATAGTGAACAAACGGGCCATTCGCCACGGTGTCGCCCAGCCAGAAATCGGCAAAGAAATAGTTGGTGGACAGACGCTCAAAATACTCACCCAGCGCAGAGGCCAGTGCCGCTTTTTTGGTGGCACCTTTACCGTTGGTAAAGCACAGCGCGCACTCTTTATCGCGAATATGCACAGACCAGACGTGAGGGACCGGGTTAAGCCAGGAGGCTTCTTCGATATTAAAGCCCAGGTCGGTCAGTTTTTGCTGGAAGCGAGCGATGGAATCTTCCAGGGCGGCGTCTTTGCCGGGGATAAACGTTTGAGTCATGGCGATCACTTATATCGTACGGAAAGCGCGCAATGATACGGGTTTTACATGGCAGGCGCTATCTCCCCAGCGGTTTCGGCGAAAATAAAAGGCTGGGCTATGCTTATATTCAGTAACCTACTGTAAAGGAATATAAAAAATGAAAGCATTCGATCTTCAACGAATGGCCTTTGATAAAGTACCCGTTGAGTTTTTAGGCGAGGTCGCGCTGCGAAGTCTCTATACCTTTGTACTGGTTTTCCTGTTCCTCAAACTTACAGGGCGGCGCGGCGTGCGTCAGATGTCGCTCTTCGAAGTGTTAATCATTCTGACGCTGGGGTCGGCGGCGGGTGACGTGGCCTTTTATGACGACGTACCGATGATCCCCGTCTTTATCGTTTTTGTCACCCTGGCGTTGCTCTATCGGCTGGTGATGTGGCTGATGTCGAAAAGTGAAAAGCTGGAAGATCTGCTTGAGGGTAAACCGGTCGCCATTGTCGAAGAGGGCAAGCTGGCCTGGGAAAAAGTTAAGCGCGCCAACATGACCGAGTTTGAGTTCTTTATGGAACTGCGGGTGAGCAGCGTCGAGCAGCTTGGACAGGTGAAGCTGGCCATTATGGAGACCAACGGGCAGATAAGCGTCTATTTTTACGACGATGACCAGGTTAAGCCCGGGCTGTGCATATTGCCGGATGAATTTGTGGAACGTTTTATGACAATACCTGAAGTCGGCGACTATGCCTGCCGACGTTGCGGCCATGTTGAGATGCTACAGGCCGGGGCGCATCAATTATGTCCACGCTGCACGAATCCGGAATGGACGAAGGTTAGCCGGGCCAAACGCATCACCTGACAGCCATTTTGTCGGTTTTGTGACAACCCGCTGGCAGAATGTATTGTGTGACGGCGGGCACATTTCCTGGGTCATAAGTTTTAGACATTGCGGCGCGTGTCACTGAATGATAAAACCGATATCCACAGTTATAACTTATGGCTTTTAGCGTGGTGAGGGGAAATGGCTCAGGTCTTTAATTTTAGTTCAGGTCCGGCAATGTTACCGGCGGATGTACTCAAACAGGCTCAACAGGAGCTGTGCGACTGGAACGGTCTTGGCACCTCGGTGATGGAAGTCAGCCACCGTGGTAAAGAGTTTATTCAAGTGGCAGAAGAGGCAGAAGCAGATTTTCGCTTCCTGCTAAATATCCCCTCAAATTACAAAGTATTATTCTGCCACGGCGGCGGACGCGGTCAGTTCGCGGGCATTCCGTTGAACCTGCTGGGTGACAAAACCACCGCGGACTACGTTGATGCCGGTTACTGGGCGGCCAGCGCAGTAAAAGAAGCGCACAAATATTGCTCTCCGAATGTGATCGATGCCAAAGTCACCGTCGACGGTTTACGCGCGGTGAAGCCGATGAGCGAATGGCAGCTCTCCCGGGATGCAGCCTACCTGCACTACTGCCCGAATGAAACCATTGACGGCATCGCCATCCATGAAGAGCCCAACTTTGGCGAGAACGTAGTGGTGACGGCGGACTTCTCCTCTACCATTCTCTCTGCCCCGCTGGATGTCAGCCGCTATGGCGTGATCTACGCCGGCGCGCAGAAAAACATCGGCCCGGCCGGTCTGACCCTGGTGATCGTGCGTGAAGATCTGCTGGGTAAAGCCCACAAATCCTGCCCGTCAATTCTCGATTACACCGTGCTGAACGATAACGACTCCATGTTCAACACTCCGCCGACCTTTGCCTGGTACCTCTCTGGCCTGGTCTTTAAATGGCTGCGAAATAACGGCGGCGTGGCGCAGATGAACAAGATCAACCAGCAGAAATCTGAGCTGCTGTACAGTGTGATCGACGGCAGCGATTTCTACCGCAATGACGTCGCCAAAGCTAACCGCTCCCGCATGAACATCCCGTTCCAGCTGGCCGACAGCAATCTCGATAAACTGTTCCTGGAAGAGTCCTTCGCCGCAGGTCTGCACGCGCTGAAAGGCCACCGTGTGGTGGGCGGAATGCGTGCATCTATTTATAACGCCATGCCGTTCGAAGGCGTTCAGGCCCTGACCGACTTCATGACTGACTTCGAACGTCGCCACGGTTAATTGCGCCCCTGTTTACCCCGCGGCCAGGCTGCGGGGTTTTTATTATGTTGAATTGAGAGTTAAGTTTCATGGAATCCCTGACGTTACAACCTATCGCGCGGGTAGATGGCACCATTAATCTGCCTGGTTCAAAAAGTGTCTCGAACCGCGCCTTGCTGCTGGCAGCGCTGGCCAACGGCACCACTGTTCTCACTAACCTGCTGGACAGCGATGACGTTCGCCATATGCTCAATGCGCTGAAAGCGTTGGGAGTCCACTATACCCTGTCCGCCGATCGCACCCGCTGCGAAGTGACCGGCAATGCCGGGGCCCTGCACTCCGCTGAGGCGCTGGAGCTGTTCCTCGGTAATGCCGGTACGGCAATGCGTCCGCTGGCGGCGGCCCTGTGCCTGGGCAGCAACGACATCGTACTGACCGGCGAGCCGCGCATGAAAGAGCGCCCGATTGGCCACCTGGTGGATGCGCTGCGTCAGGGCGGCGCGCAGATTGAGTATCTGGAACAGGAAAACTATCCGCCGCTGCGTCTGCGCGGTGGCTTTACCGGTGGCGAAGTGGCGGTGGACGGTAGCGTCTCCAGCCAGTTCCTGACCGCGCTGCTGATGACCGCACCGCTGGCGCCGCAGGACACCACTATCACCATCAAAGGTGAGCTGGTTTCCAAACCTTACATCGATATCACTCTGCATCTGATGAAGACCTTTGGCGTAGAAGTTGAAAACCACAGCTACCAGCGTTTCGTGGTGCGCGGTGGGCAGCAGTACCAGACACCAGGTAACTACCTGGTAGAAGGCGATGCCTCATCGGCCTCCTACTTCCTGGCCGCAGGCGCCATTAAAGGCGGCACTGTCAAAGTGACCGGTATCGGCCGCAACAGCGTGCAGGGCGACATTCGCTTTGCCGATGTGCTGGAGAAGATGGGCGCGGTGGTCACCTGGGGCGATGACTTCATCTCCTGTACCCGCGGTGAACTGAACGCTATCGATATGGACATGAACCATATCCCGGATGCGGCGATGACCATTGCCACGGCGGCACTGTTTGCCAAAGGCACCACCACGATGCGTAACATCTATAACTGGCGCGTTAAAGAGACCGATCGCCTGTTCGCGATGGCCACTGAGCTGCGCAAAGTGGGTGCCGAAGTGGAAGAGGGCGAGGACTACATCCGCGTGACGCCACCGGCCCAGCTGCAGGCGGCGGAAATTGGCACCTACAACGACCACCGGATGGCGATGTGCTTCTCGCTGGTGGCGCTGTCGGATACCCCGGTTACCATTCTCGATCCGAAATGCACCGCGAAAACCTTCCCGGACTATTTCGACCAGCTGGCGCGTATCAGTACGCTTGCCTGACGATCCCCTGCCGCACCGCCCGGTGCGGCACTTAATTACTTACACTTCATGACGCTGTCATCGTCCAATTCTTCTACACTCAGCTTCAATCATTCCGTAATTTGCACGCAAAGGTAACAGTTGTGCACGTTGATGCGTATAATGCGCGGCGTTTACACAACGGTATGCCTACTTTAAGGAGAAAAAGATGACGGCAATTGCCCCGGTTATCACCATTGACGGGCCGAGTGGTGCAGGGAAAGGTACCCTGTGCAAAGCAATGGCGGAAGCATTGCAATGGCATCTTTTAGATTCGGGCGCAATCTATCGTGTGCTGGCGCTGGCTGCTCTGCATCACCATGTTGATGTGGCTTCTGAAGAGGCGCTGGTGCCGCTGGCCGCTCATCTGGACGTGCGTTTTGTCTCTACCAACGGCAACCTGGAAGTGATTCTGGAAGGGGAAGACGTCAGCGGTGAGATCCGCACCCAGGACGTGGCGAATGCCGCCTCCCAGGTCGCTGCGTTCCCGCGCGTTCGCGAGGCGCTTTTACGCCGCCAGCGCGCCTTCCGCGATGCACCGGGCCTGATCGCCGACGGACGCGACATGGGCACCGTGGTTTTCCCGGATGCGCCGGTCAAAATTTTCCTCGACGCGTCCTCGGAAGAGCGCGCGCAGCGCCGCATGCTACAGTTGCAGGAAAAGGGCTTTAGTGTTAACTTTGAACGTCTTTTGTCCGAGATAAAAGAACGCGACGACCGCGACCGTAATCGCGCCGTTGCGCCGCTTGTTCCCGCAGATGATGCATTAGTTCTGGATTCTACCAGTTTAACTATTGAGCAAGTGATTGAAAAAGCGCTACAATATGCGCGCCAAAAACTGGCAATCGCGTAATCGCGACAGATTTAGCAGTACCCCCGCTGCAATGGATTGACGGCGGGTATGTGAAACAACCCCATCCGGCATGGAGCCAGGTGGACGTTAATATTAACCTGAAGATTAAACATGACTGAATCTTTTGCTCAACTATTTGAAGAATCCTTAAAAACAATCGAAACCCGTCCGGGTTCCATCGTTCGTGGTGTTGTTGTTGCTATCGACAAAGATATCGTACTGGTTGACGCCGGTCTGAAATCTGAGTCCGCCATTCCGGCAGAGCAGTTCAAAAACGCCCAGGGCGAGCTGGAAATCCAGGTTGGTGACGAAGTTGACGTTGCTCTGGATGCAGTAGAAGACGGCTTCGGTGAAACCCTGCTGTCCCGTGAGAAAGCTAAACGTCACGAAGCTTGGATCACGCTGGAAAAAGCTTACGAAGAAGCTGAAACTGTAGTCGGTGTTATCAACGGCAAAGTTAAAGGTGGCTTCACTGTTGAGCTGAATGGTATTCGTGCGTTCCTGCCAGGTTCACTGGTAGACGTTCGTCCAGTTCGTGACACCCTGCACCTGGAAGGCAAAGAGCTTGAGTTCAAAGTAATCAAGCTTGACCAGAAGCGTAACAACGTTGTTGTTTCCCGTCGTGCCGTTATCGAATCCGAAAACAGCGCAGAACGCGATCAGCTGCTGGAAAACCTGCAGGAAGGCATGGAAGTCAAAGGTATCGTTAAGAACCTCACTGACTACGGCGCATTCGTTGACCTGGGCGGCGTTGATGGCCTGCTGCACATCACCGACATGGCGTGGAAACGCGTTAAGCACCCAAGCGAAATCGTGAACGTGGGCGACGAAATCACTGTTAAAGTGCTGAAGTTCGACCGCGAGCGTACTCGTGTATCCCTCGGCCTGAAACAGCTGGGCGAAGATCCATGGGTTGCTATCGCTAAACGTTACCCAGAAGGTACTAAACTGACTGGTCGCGTTACCAACCTGACCGACTACGGCTGCTTCGTTGAAATCGAAGAAGGCGTTGAAGGCCTGGTGCACGTTTCCGAAATGGACTGGACCAACAAAAACATCCACCCATCCAAAGTTGTTAACGTTGGTGATGTAGTGGAAGTTATGGTTCTGGATATCGACGAAGAACGTCGTCGTATCTCCCTGGGCCTGAAGCAGTGCAAAAACAACCCATGGCAGCAGTTCGCGGAAACCCACAACAAGGGCGACCGTGTTGAAGGTAAAATCAAGTCTATCACTGACTTCGGTATCTTCATCGGCCTGGACGGCGGCATCGACGGCCTGGTTCACCTGTCTGACATCTCCTGGAACGTTGCAGGCGAAGAAGCAGTACGTGAATACAAAAAAGGCGACGAAATCGCAGCAGTTGTTCTGCAGGTTGACGCAGAGCGTGAGCGTATCTCTCTGGGCGTTAAACAGCTCGCAGAAGATCCGTTCAACAACTGGGTTGCACTGAACAAGAAAGGCGCAATCGTAAACGGTAAAGTGACTGCAGTTGACGCGAAAGGCGCAACCGTAGAACTGGCTGACGGCGTTGAAGGCTACCTGCGCGCTTCTGAAGCTTCACGTGACCGCGTTGAAGATGCAACTCTGGTTCTGAGCGTAGGCGACGACGTTGAAGCTAAATTCACCGGCGTTGACCGCAAAAACCGTGCAATCAGCCTGTCTGTTCGTGCTAAAGACGAAGCTGATGAGAAAGATGCAATCGCAACTGTTAACAAACAGGAAGATGCAAACTTCTCTAACAACGCAATGGCTGAAGCTTTCAAAGCAGCTAAAGGCGAATAAGTTACTCGTAGAGTAACTTGACAGATTGCAGGATTCGTCCTGTAATCAATAACAAAGGGCGGCTACGGCCGCCCTTGTTTAAGCTGATTAGCTAATGGGTTTGAAGGAACCGGAGGAATCATGACCAAGTCAGAATTGATTGAAAGACTTGCCAGCCAGCAATCGCACATTCCTGCGAAAGCAGTGGAAGATGCCGTAAAAGAGATGCTGGAGCATATGGCGACCACTCTTGCACAGGGCGAGCGCATTGAAATCCGCGGTTTCGGTAGTTTTTCTCTGCACTATCGTGCTCCACGCACCGGGCGTAACCCGAAGACTGGCGACAAAGTAGAGCTGGAAGGTAAATACGTTCCGCACTTTAAGCCGGGTAAAGAACTGCGCGATCGCGCCAATATTTACGGCGACTGAGTCTGGCCTGCGGGCGAAACTGAGTCATCAAAAGAAAAGCACCTGCGGGTGCTTTTTTTGTTTCTGTATTCCCCGATCCTGAACCGGCACCGCACGTTTTTCGACCGGTTGCTGCAAACCGATCATTTCTCGCCAGCCCTGGCTGCAACCTCACACTTCCATACCTGACATGCTAAACGACCCGGCGCACACTGCTCTGATACAGGGAGGTGTAAATGTGTCTGTCAACGCTCGCGACATGTCTAATCCTGGCCATCTTACCGCTGCTCTGGTTGCCCGTGCTGCCGGCGCTGCCGGTTATCCAGGCCACGATCGTTGCCGGCGTCCTGCTGGCCTTAATTCGCCATCAGATTGCGCGCTATCTGGGCTTCTGTCTGCTCTTTTTTGCCTGGGGCGGGCTGGCAGCGCTGAGCGCAGTCTGGCCGATGCAGCATCTGACCTCCAGCCCGCAGAAGGCTGAGCTGGAGATTGTGGCGACCGGAAGCGACAGGATGTACCAGGCCCGCATCATCCGGCTTAACGGCAGGGCGATGCTGCCCGCACCAGGCGTCACGTTATATGGCAATACGCTGCCGCAGCCGGGCTGTGCCGGGCAACGCTGGAAGATGACCCTGACGCTGCGGCCCGTGCACGGTCAGCTTAACGACGGGGGATTCGATGCCCAGCGCTATGCTCTGGCGCAGCACCAGCCGCTGACCGGGCGTTTTACCCATGCAGAGGTACTGGATGCCCGCTGCAGCTTACGCGCCCGGTATCTTGCCACGCTGACGAATATGCTCTCGTCGTATACCTGGGGGCCGGTTCTGCTGGGCCTTGGCATGGGGGAGCGTCTGGCGGTGACGCCCGACATCAAAAATCTGATGCGGGAAACGGGCACCGCGCATCTGATGGCAATTTCAGGATTGCATATTGCGCTGGCGGCGTCGGTTATCTGGCTGCTGGTACGCAGCATACAATTTTTCGTTCCGGCGCGCTGGGTAGGCTGGCGTGCTCCGCTGGTGGCGGGATTCTGTTTTGCCGCTTTTTACGCCTGGCTCACCGGATTGCAGCCACCCGCGCTGCGCACCGTCGTCTCGCTGGGTGCGTATCTGGCGCTACAGTTGAGCGGCCGTCTCTGGTCGCCATGGCAGATATGGCGGGTTTGCATCGCCGCCATTCTGCTGGTCGACCCGTTGGCGGTGTTATCCCATAGTCTTTTACTGTCGGCCTTTGCGGTGGCGGTGCTCATTTTCTGGTATCAGTGGGTGCCCAGGCCCCGTTTAACCGGGCCATGGGCGATCCAGGCGGTGGTTAATCTGCTGCATCTCCAGCTCGGCATGCTGTTGCTGTTGCTGCCGGTGCAGGTGATGGTCTTTCACGGGTTCAGCCTGTCATCACTGGTTGCGAACCTGGTGGCAGTACCGCTGGTGACCTTTATCTCGGTGCCGCTCATTCTGCTGGGGATGTGGCTGCATCTCGGGATATGGCCGCTGGCGGAAAACGGGGTCTGGACACTGGCGGATGGCTCACTGTCGCTGCTGTTTGGCTTCCTGACCACGCTGCCTGACGGTTGGATCCCGGTCGATAAGCGCTGGCTGTGGCTGACCCTGCTGCCCTGGGTCGTCATTATCGCCTGGCGGATGCGCGGCGCACGAACTTACCCGGTGGTCTGTGTGTCGGCACTGGTGCTGGCAGCCAGTCCGTTATGGCGGGCTAACAAAACGGAAGGGTGGGCGGTGCATATGCTGGATGTCGGGCAGGGGCTGGCAGTGGTAATCGAGCGGCAGGGAAAAGCGATTTTATATGACACCGGGCCTGCATGGCCGGGCGGGGACAGCGCCCAACAGCTAATTATTCCCTGGCTGCGCTGGCACCACCTACGCCCGGAGGGGGTGATTGTCAGCCATGATCATCTGGACCATATTGGTGGGCTGGCGTCGCTACGTCAGGCGTGGCCGAAGATGTGGATACGCAGCCCGCTGCGCCAGAAGGGACATAGAGCCTGTTTTCGCGGTGAGCGCTGGCAGTGGCAGGGGCTGACCTTCAGCGCGCACTGGCCTCTCGCCACCGCACCGCAGCGCGGCAACAACGGCTCCTGCGTTGTAAAAATTGAGGACGGCACCTATAGCCTGTTGTTAACCGGGGATATTGAGGCGCAGGGAGAAAAAGCGATGCTCAGTCATCACTGGCAATATCTTGCGTCTACACTTATCCAGGTGCCGCACCATGGCAGTAATACCTCTTCGTCACTCCCTCTGGTGCAGCGCGTGGGTGGGCGCATCGCCCTGGTGTCTGCATCCCGCTATAACGCGTGGCGACTGCCCTCGAACAAGGTGGCTCGCCGTTACAGAAAGGAGGGGTATCTCTGGTTAGCCACGCCCCGATCTGGACAAATCACTGTGTCGTTTTCGCAACATGGCTGGCAAATCCAACGCTTACGGGATCAAATTTTCCCCCGTTGGTATCATCAGTGGTTTGGCGCGCCCGGAGATAACGGGTAGAATATGCGGCTATTTCAACAAATGCTGGTTTTTTGAATGCATAACGACAAAGATCTCTCCACGTGGCAGACCTTCCGCCGACTCTGGCCGGTGATTGCACCCTTCAGAACGGGCCTTATCGTGGCGGGCGTAGCGTTAATCCTCAACGCAGCCAGCGATACCTTCATGTTATCGCTCCTCAAACCGTTACTGGACGACGGTTTTGGTAAAACGGATCGCTCAGTGTTGCTCTGGATGCCACTGGTGGTTATCGGCCTGATGATTTTACGCGGCATCACCAGCTATATCTCCAGCTACTGCCTCTCGTGGGTATCCGGCAAAGTGGTAATGACCATGCGCCGTCGCCTGTTCAGTCACATGATGGGCATGCCGGTGGCGTTCTTCGACAAGCAGTCGACGGGCACCTTGCTGTCGCGTATTACCTACGACTCCGAGCAGGTAGCTTCCTCCTCCTCCAGCGCACTGATTACCGTGGTGCGTGAAGGGGCCTCGATCATTGGCCTGTTCATCCTGATGTTCTGGTACAGCTGGCAGCTGTCGCTGATCCTGATCGTGCTGGCACCAATTGTGTCGATCGCGATCCGCGTCGTCTCCAAACGTTTCCGCAGCATCAGTAAGAACATGCAGAACACGATGGGGCAGGTGACCACCAGCGCCGAGCAGATGCTGAAAGGGCATAAAGAGGTGCTGATTTTTGGCGGCCAGGAAGTGGAAACCAAGCGCTTCGATAAGGTCAGCAATAAGATGCGTCTGCAGGGGATGAAGATGGTTTCCGCCTCTTCCATCTCCGACCCGATCATTCAGCTTATCGCCTCTCTGGCGCTGGCGTTTGTGCTGTATGCTGCCAGCTTCCCGAGCGTGATGGAAACCTTAACCGCCGGTACCATTACCGTGGTCTTCTCGTCGATGATTGCCCTGATGCGCCCGCTGAAATCGTTAACCAACGTTAACGCCCAGTTCCAGCGCGGGATGGCAGCCTGTCAGACGCTGTTCGCTATTCTCGATTCCGAACAGGAAAAAGACGAAGGTAAGCGCGTCATCGAGCGCTCAACCGGCGATGTGGAGTTCCGCAACGTGACTTTCACCTATCCGGGTCGCGACACGCCTGCTCTGCGTAACATCAATCTGAAAATCCCGGCAGGCAAGACCGTGGCGCTGGTGGGCCGTTCAGGATCCGGTAAATCGACCATCGCCAGCCTGATCACCCGCTTCTATGATATCGATGAAGGCGAGATCCTGATCGATGGTCACGATCTGCGCGAGTATACCCTGCGGTCGCTGCGTAACCAGGTCGCCCTGGTTTCCCAGAATGTGCATCTGTTTAACGACACCGTCGCCAATAACATTGCATATGCCCGTAACGAAGAGTACAGCCGTGAGCAGATTGAAGCGGCGGCGCGGATGGCCTACGCCATGGACTTCATCAATAAGATGGATAACGGCCTGGATACCATTATCGGTGAAAATGGCGTGCTGCTCTCCGGCGGTCAGCGCCAGCGTATCGCCATTGCGCGCGCGCTGCTGCGTGACAGTCCGATCCTGATCCTTGATGAAGCCACTTCGGCGCTGGATACCGAGTCTGAACGTGCTATCCAGTCTGCGCTGGATGAGCTGCAAAAGAACCGTACCTCGCTGGTGATCGCACACCGCCTGTCGACCATCGAAAAAGCCGATGAAATCGTGGTGGTGGAAGATGGTTACATCGTCGAACGCGGCAGCCATACCGACCTGCTGGCGCATCAGGGCGTGTATGCGCAACTTCATAAGATGCAGTTTGGCGCATGATTGCCCGCATCTGGTCCGGTGAGTCTCCGCTCTGGCTGCTGCTGTTGCCGCTCTCCTGGCTGTATGGCCTGGTCAGCGGCCTGATCCGCCTCAGCTATAAAGTGGGGCTCAAACGGGCCTGGCGTGCACCCGTACCGGTGGTGGTGGTGGGGAACCTCACCGCTGGCGGCAACGGTAAAACGCCGGTGGTGATCTGGCTGGTGGAACAGCTGACCCAACGCGGGATCCGCGTGGGGGTCGTCTCCCGGGGATACGGCGGCAAGGCGGAGCGCTATCCGCTGCTGCTGACCGCGCAAACCACCACCGCGGAAGCGGGTGATGAACCGGTGCTGATCTTTCAGCGCACCGGTGCGCCGGTGGCAGTCTCGCCGGTACGTAGTGAGGCGGTTCAGGCCCTGCTAGCCCATGCTGATGTGCAGATGGTGATTACCGACGACGGGCTGCAGCACTACGCTCTGGCCCGGGATAAAGAGATCGTGGTGATTGACGGTGTGCGCCGCTTTGGTAACGGCTGGTGGTTACCCGCCGGGCCGATGCGCGAGCGCGCTTCTCGCCTGCGTTCTGTGGATGCGGTCATCGTCAACGGTGGTACGGCACAGGCGGGGGAAATCCCGATGCAGCTGCGCCCAGGCCTGGCAGTAAATCTGCTGACCGGCGAACGGCGTGACGTCGCTGAACTCCCTGATCTGGTGGCCATGGCCGGTATCGGTCATCCTCCACGCTTTTTCGCGACCCTCGAAGCCTGTGGCGCCCGGCTCCTTAATACGGTGCCGCTGGCCGACCACCAGGCGCTAAGCCTCGAACAGGTTGCCGGCTTTACCGCTCCCGGTCAGACGCTGATCATGACCGAAAAAGATGCGGTGAAATGCCGGGCATTTGCCCGCGATAACTGGTGGTATTTGCCGGTTGACGCTGAACTGCAGGGCGAACAGCCCGAACAACTCCTGCAGGCGCTGATTGCGCTGGCAGAAGAGGTTTCCCCGCGCACTCATTAACAGGAGATGGCATGGCTTTACCGCAACTTACGCTTTCAGCCGCACGTCATCTTCATCTCGCCGCGCAGGGGCTTTTGAAAAAGCCCCTGCGCGGCGCGCAGCCCGCCGATATTCTTACTACCATCCAGCGCATGTCGCTTCTGCAAATCGACACCATCAATATCGTTGCCCGCAGCCCGTATCTGGTGCTGTTCAGCCGTCTCGGCCACTATCAGCCCGCATGGCTGGATAACGCCCTGCGTCAGGGCGAGCTGATGGAGTACTGGGCGCACGAAGCATGCTTTCTGCCGCGCAGCGATTTTGCGCTGGTGCGTCACCGGATGCTCTCCCCCGACAAAATGGGCTGGAAATACCGTCAGGCATGGATGCAGGAGCACGCGGAGGAGATTGAGCAGCTGATCGGCCTTATTCAGGAGAAGGGCCCGGTGCGTTCCGCTGATTTCGAACATCCCCGCAAAGGCACCAGCGGATGGTGGGAGTGGAAGCCGCATAAACGTCATCTTGAGGGGTTGTTTACCGCCGGAAAGGTGATGGTGGTTGAAAGGCGAAACTTCCAGCGCGTCTACGATCTCACGCACCGGGTGATGCCGGAGTGGGATGACAGCCGGGATATGCTGACCCAGGCGGCGGCCGAAGCTGTAATGCTGGAAAACAGCGCCCGCAGCTTAGGCATTTTCCACGCCCGGTGGTTGGCCGATTATTATCGCCTGCGTCAGCCGGTGCTGGCTCCGCTGCTTGAGCGCTGGCAGGCGCAGCAGCAGGTAGTGCGTGTCGAGGTAGAGACGCTGGGAGAGATGTGGCTGCATGCCGATCTGCTGCCGCTGCTTCCTCTTGCAGAGGAAGGCAAGCTCACCGCCACCCACAGCGCCGTCCTGTCGCCCTTTGATCCTGTCGTCTGGGATCGCAAGCGTGCGGAGCAGCTGTTTAACTTCAGTTACCGTCTGGAGTGCTACACCCCGGCCCCGAAACGTCAGTACGGCTATTTCGTCCTGCCACTGCTGCACAAAGGGCAACTGGTGGGGCGGATGGATGCCAAAATGCACCGCAAAACCGGCGAGCTGCAGATTATCGCTCTCTTTCTGGAAGAGGGTGTCCGGGTCAGTGCCGGGCTGGAAAAGGGGCTCACTGCCGCAATCAGCGACTTTGCGGGCTGGCAGGGGGCAACACGGATCGCGCTGGGCCATCTTCCTGACGGACTTTTTGCTGCCTGTCGACGTGGCTGGGAAATAGACGCGGTCTGAAAAAGGAATATGGTAAGCTTTACCGATCATTGATACGGAGGAACTATGGATCACCGTTTACTGGAAATTATTGCCTGCCCGGTGTGCAACGGCAAACTTTACTACAGCCAGGATAAGCAAGAGTTAATCTGCAAACTGGACAACCTTGCCTTCCCCCTGCGCGACGGCATTCCCGTCCTGCTGGAGACCGAAGCCCGTTCGCTGGCGGCAGAAGAGAGCAAACCATGAGTTTTGTTGTCATTATCCCGGCGCGTTTCGCCTCCACGCGCCTGCCGGGCAAACCGCTGGTCGACATCAACGGTAAGCCGATGATTGTCCACGTGCTGGAACGTGCGCGTGAGTCCGGCGCAGACCGCATTATTGTCGCCACCGATCACGAAGAGGTGGCGCGTGCGGTTGAAGCGGCGGGCGGCGAAGTGTGCATGACTCGCGCCGATCACCAGTCCGGTACCGAACGTCTGGCGGAAGTGGTGGAAAAATGCGGCTTCAGCGACGACACGGTGATTGTTAACGTGCAGGGCGATGAGCCAATGATCCCGGCGGTCATTATTCGCCAGGTGGCAGAAAACCTCGCCCAGCGTCAGGTGGGTATGGCGACGCTGGCCGTGCCGGTGCACAGTGCCGAAGAGGCGTTCAACCCGAACGCCGTGAAAGTGGTGCTGGACGCCGAAGGCTATGCGCTCTATTTCTCCCGGGCGACTATTCCCTGGGATCGCGACCGTTTTGCTGAGTCCCGGGAAGCAATTGGCGACAACATCCTGCGTCATCTGGGCATTTATGGCTATCGCGCCGGCTTTATTCGCCGTTACGTGACCTGGCAGCCGAGCCCGCTGGAAAACATCGAAATGCTCGAGCAGCTGCGCGTGCTGTGGTACGGCGAGAAGATCCATGTTGCCGTGGCGCAGGAAGTTCCGGGTACAGGCGTTGATACGCCAGAGGATCTCGCCCGCGTTCGCGCTGAGATGCGTTAATCCCCGCCATCCCCTCGCCTGAGGGGATGTTTTATCTTCTCTATTTCTTCTCAGAATCGCCTCATAAGAGTGACATCCGCCCGTCAGACGCTCATTATAAAAGCAGTAGTCTTAATGGGGGGTAATCTCAAATGGAACAGCTACGTGCCGAACTCAGCCATCTGCTGGGTGAAAAACTGAGCCGTGTGGAATGCGTGCATGAAAAGGCGGATACCACGCTGTGGTCGTTGTATGACAGTCAGGGAAACCCCATGCCGTTACTGGCGCGAAGCTTCTCTTCACCGGATGTTGCCCGACAGCTGGCGTGGAAAATCTCCATGCTGGCCCGCAGCGGTACGGTCAGAATGCCGACCGTCTATGGCGTGATGACCCACGAAGAACACCCGGGGCCTGATGTGTTGCTGCTCGAGCGCCTGCGCGGCGTGCCGGTCGAAGCGCCGGCCCGCACCCCGGAACGCTGGGAACAGCTTAAGGATCAGATTGTCGAGGCGCTGCTGGCCTGGCACCGGATGGACAGCGGGGGGCTGGTGGGGGCGGTGGACAGCACCCAAGAGAACCTCTGGCCGCTCTGGTATCGCCAGCGGGTTGAGGTCCTGTGGGGAACGTTAAACCAGTACCGCAACACCGGCCTGACCATGCAGGACAAACGGATCCTGTTTCGGACCCGGGAATGCCTGCCCGGCCTGTTTAAAGGCTTCAACGACAACAGCGTGCTGAGCCACGGCAACTTTACCCTGCGCAGTATGCTTAAGGATCCGCGCAGCGATCAGCTGCTGGCGATGGTCGGGCCGGGGGTGATGCTGTGGGCCCCGCGGGAGTTTGAACTGTTTCGGCTGAGTGAGGGCGGGCAGGCAGAAGATCTGCTCTGGCACTATCTGCAGCGCGCGCCGGTCTCAGAGTCATTCCTCTGGCGGCGCTGGCTGTATCTGCTGTGGGACGAAGTGGCGCAGCTGGTCAATACCGGGCGTTTTAACCGCGCCAACTTCGACCTGGCGTCGAAATCACTGCTCCCCTGGCTCGCCTGACGGGGCTTTAAGCCACTGCCAGACGCGTCCGAGCGTCTCGTAACCCACGCGATCGCTGTGCATCAGCCAGACCGGGGACGGAATAATCCGTTCCCAGAGGTTGAGCGGCGCGCTAATTGCCAGTTGGTTAGCTGGGGCGGGCAGGGGATGTAATCCCTGCTGTTCAAAAAAGATCATCGCCCGCGGAAGATGCGAGGCGGAGGTCACCAGCAGGAACGGGGCATCGCCGATCGCCTGCTTCACCGCTGCGGCTTCCTCTTCGGTATCTTTCGGGCTGTCGAGGGTGATGATCTCCTCGCGCGGTACCCCCAGCGACTGCGCCACGCGCGCCCCGGCTTCAGCGGTACTCACCGGGTTGTTTTGCGCTGCCGCCCCGGTGAAGATCATCTTCGAGCCGGGATTCGCCAGCCACAGGCGCATCCCTTCATTGAGTCGCGGCAGGCTGTTGTTAATCAGATTAGAGCTGGGCGCCCAGTCAGGATCCCAGGTGTAACCCCCGCCGAGTACCACGATGTACTCAACTTTTTGATTTCCCTGCCAGGTCGGGTACTTATTTTCCACCGGACGTAACAACCCGTCCGCCACCGGCTGCAGGCTCAGCAGCAGGAGCACCAGCCAGCCTGCCGTGGTAATAATTTTACCGGTTCTCTGAAAGCGGCTAAACCACAGCAACCCCAGGCCCAGCGCGATACACAGCAGAATAAGAGGGAGGGGAAGCATCATGCCGCCAATATATTTTTTTAGGGTAAAAAGCATCCTTTCTGGCTCCTTTTTTGACCATACAGCTGAGGATTGTTAGCGATATTACACCAGAGAGGTTCATTCTCCGCCCGGCTGTGACAAAATAGCGGTTTTGCAGTGAGCGGGTGGAGTTCTCCCAATGCGGGATCGCAATTTTGATGACATCGCGGAAAAGTTTGCCCGCAATATTTATGGCACGACCAAGGGCCAGTTGCGTCAAACGATCCTCTGGCAGGATCTGGACATCCTGCTCGCCCGCTTTGGGCCGAAAAAATTGCGCGTCCTTGACGCCGGCGGCGGTGAAGGTCAGACGGCGATAAAAATGGCCGAGCGTGGACACCACGTCATCCTCTGCGACCTGTCAGCAGAGATGATCGCCCGGGCTGAAAGCGCGGCGATGGAGAAAGGTGTGAGCGATAACATGCAATTTATACATTGCGCCGCTCAGGACATCGCTCAACATTTGGAAAGCCCGGTTGATCTGATATTGTCTCATGCGGTGCTGGAGTGGGTGGCCGACCCCCAGGCGCTGTTGCAGACGCTATGGTCGATACTGCACCCCGGCGGCGCGTTGTCGCTGATGTTTTACAATGCCAACGGCCTGCTGATGCGTAACGTGCTGGTGGGTAATTTTGGCTATGTGCAGCAGGGCATGTACAAAAAGAAACGGCGCACGCTTTCACCGGACTTTCCGCGCGATCCGCAGCAGGTCTACGGCTGGCTGGAAGCGATGGGCTGGGAGATCGCCGGGAAAACCGGCATCAGGGTGTTTCACGACTATTTGCGTGATAAACAAAAGCAGCATGAGTGTTTTGACGCCCTGACAGAATTAGAGACGCGGTACTGTCGCCAGGAGCCCTGGATCAGCCTTGGCCGCTACATACACGTCACCGCGCACAAGCCGCAGAGCAAGGATAACTTATGAGTGAATTTTCCCAGACAGTCCCCGAGCTGGTTGCCTGGGCCCGAAAAAACGATTTCTCCCTCTCGCTGCCGGTAGACAGACTCTCTTTTCTGCTGGCGGTTGCCACGCTGAACGGCGAACGGCTGGATGGAGAAATGAGCGAGGGCGAACTGGTGGATGCGTTCCGCCATGTCAGTGATGCGTTTGAGCAAACCAGCGAAACCATTAATGTGCGTGCCAATAACGCGATTAACGATATGGTGCGTCAACGTCTGCTGAACCGCTTTACCAGCGAACTGGCGGAAGGGAACGCCATCTATCGCCTGACGCCACTGGGCATTGGCATCACCGACTATTACATTCGCCAGCGTGAATTCTCGACCCTGCGCCTCTCGATGCAGCTCTCCATTGTGGCGGGCGAACTGAAGCGTGCGGCGGATGCCGCTGATGAAAACGGCGACGAGTTCCACTGGCACCGCAACGTCTACGCGCCGCTGAAATACTCGGTGGCCGAAATTTTCGACAGCATCGATCTGACCCAGCGCATTATGGATGAGCAGCAGCAGCTGGTGAAAGACGACATCGCCCAGCTGCTGAACAAAGACTGGCGGGCGGCGATCTCCAGCTGTGAAATGTTGCTGTCAGAAACCTCCGGCACCCTGCGTGAACTGCAGGATACGCTGGAAGCCGCGGGCGACAAGCTGCAGGCCAACCTGCTGCGCATCCAGGATGCCACCCTGGCCCATGACAACCTGCATTTTGTCGATCGGCTGGTCTTCGACCTGCAGAGCAAACTCGACCGCATTATCAGCTGGGGCCAGCAGGCCATTGACCTGTGGATCGGCTACGACCGCCATGTGCATAAATTTATCCGTACCGCCATCGATATGGATAAAAACCGCGTCTTTGCCCAGCGTCTGCGCCAGTCGGTCCAGACCTACTTCGATGCGCCATGGGCGCTGACCTACGCCAGCGCCGACCGTCTGCTCGATATGCGTGACGAAGAGATGAGCCTGCGGGACGAAGAGGTGACCGGTGAACTGCCGGCAGACCTGGAATATGAAGAGTTTAACGAAATACGGGAACAGCTTGCCGCGATGATCGAGGAGCAGTTGGCGATCTTCAAAGCCAAAAATACCCCGCTGGATCTCGGTCTGGTGGTGCGCGACTACCTCGCACAATACCCACGTGCGCGCCATTTTGATATCGCCCGCATCGTGGTCGATCAGGCGGTACGCCTGGGCGTCGCGCAAGCAGATTTCACCGGCCTGCCGCCGAAGTGGCAGCCGATTAACGATTACGGAGCCAAGGTACAGGCGCATGTCATTGACAAATATTGAACACGTGATGCCCGCTAAGCTGGCACTGGCGCTGGCAAATCCGATCTTTCCGGCGCTGGACAGCCAGCTGCGTGCCGGTCGTCACATTGGTCTCGACGAGCTGGATAATCACGCCTTTTTGATGGATTTCCAGGAATATCTGGAAGAGTTTTATGCCCGCTATAACGTGGAGCTGATCCGCGCCCCGGAAGGTTTCTTCTACCTGCGCCCGCGCTCCACCACGCTTATTCCGCGTTCGGTGCTGTCCGAGCTGGACATGATGGTCGGCAAAATTCTCTGCTACCTCTATCTCAGCCCGGAGCGTCTGGCTAATGAAGGCATCTTCACCCAGCAGGAGCTCTATGACGAGCTGATGACGCTGGCAGACGAAGGCAAACTGCTGAAGCTGGTGAACAACCGCTCCACCGGTTCCGACGTTGACCGTCAGAAGTTACAGGAAAAAGTTCGCTCCTCCCTGAACCGTCTGCGCCGTCTGGGGATGGTGTGGTTTATGGGCCACGACAGCAGTAAATTCCGCATCACGGAATCGGTATTCCGCTTCGGCGCCGACGTGCGCGTGGGCGATGACGCCCGTGAAGCGCAGCTGCGCATGATCCGCGATGGCGAAGCGATGCCGGTGGAAAACCACCTGCAGCTCAATGATGAGCATGAAGACAATCAGCCGGATAGCGGGGAGGAAGAGTAATGATTGAACGCGGTAAATTTCGCTCACTGACGCTGATTAACTGGAACGGTTTCTTTGCCCGCACCTTTGATCTCGATGAGCTGGTAACCACGCTCTCGGGCGGGAACGGGGCCGGAAAATCCACCACCATGGCGGCGTTCGTCACCGCCCTGATCCCGGATCTGACGCTGCTGCACTTCCGTAACACCACCGAAGCCGGTGCGACCAGCGGCTCCCGCGATAAGGGTCTGCACGGTAAGCTGAAGGCGGGTGTCTGTTATTCGGTGCTGGACGTGATCAACTCCCGTCACCAGCGCGTGGTCGTCGGCGTACGTCTGCAGCAGGTCGCCGGGCGCGACCGTAAGGTGGACATCAAGCCGTTCGCCATTCAGGGTCTGCCAACGTCCGTTCAGCCGACTTCGCTGTTAACGGAAACCCTGAACGACCGCCAGGCGCGCGTGCTGACGCTTCAGGAGCTGAAAGACAAGCTGGAAGCCATCGAAGGCGTGCAGTTTAAGCAGTTCAACTCGATCACCGAATACCACTCCCTGATGTTCGATCTGGGCGTAGTGGCGCGTCGTCTGCGTTCGGCCTCGGATCGTAGTAAATACTATCGCCTAATTGAGGCCTCGCTGTACGGCGGGATCTCCAGCGCCATTACCCGCTCCCTGCGCGACTACCTGTTGCCGGAGAACAGCGGCGTGCGCAAAGCCTTCCAGGATATGGAAGCGGCGCTGCGTGAAAACCGCATGACGCTGGAAGCCATTCGCGTCACCCAGTCGGACCGCGACCTGTTCAAGCATCTGATCAGCGAAGCCACCAACTATGTGGCTGCTGACTATATGCGCCATGCCAACGAGCGACGCATTCATCTGGATCAGGCCCTTGAGTATCGCCGCGAGCTGTTTACCTCGCGCCAGCAGCTGGCGTCCGAGCAGTACAAGCACGTCGAGATGGCCCGCGAGCTGTCCGAGCATAACGGGGCAGAAGGGGATCTGGAGGCCGATTATCAGGCTGCCAGCGATCATCTGAACCTGGTGCAAACCGCGCTGCGTCAGCAGGAAAAAATTGAGCGCTACGAAGCGGATCTCGATGAACTGCAAATTCGTCTGGAAGAGCAGAACGAAGTGGTGGCCGAAGCCGCCGACAAGCAGGAAGAGAACGAAGGCCGCGCCGAAGCCGCCGAGCTGGAAGTGGATGAGCTGAAAAGCCAGCTTGCCGACTATCAGCAGGCGCTGGACGTTCAGCAAACCCGCGCCATTCAGTACAACCAGGCCCTGCAGGCCCTGCAGCGCGCGAAAGATCTCTGCCATCTGCCGGATCTGACTCCGGAGAGCGCCGATCAGTGGCTGGAAACCTTCCAGGCGAAAGAGCAGGAAGCTACCGAGAAGCTGCTGAATCTCGACCAGAAAATGAGCGTGGCGCAAACCGCGCACAGCCAGTTTGAACAGGCGTATCAGCTGGTGGCGGCGATTAACGGCCCGCTGGCGCGCAGTGAAGCCTGGAGCGTGGCCCGCGAGCTGCTGCGTGATGGCGTCAACCAGCGTCATCAGGCGGAACAGGTTCAGCCGCTGCGTATGCGTCTGAACGAACTGGAACAGCGTCTGCGGGAACAGCAGGAGGCGGAACGTCTGCTGGCTGAATTCTGTAAGCGCCAGGGCAAACGGATTGATATCGAGGATCTGGAAGCCCTGCATCAGGAGCTGGAAGCCCGTATCGCGTCGCTGTCTGACAGCGTCTCCAGCGCCAGCGAGCAGCGCATGCAGCTGCGCCAGGAGCTGGAACAGCTACAGTCACGCATTCAGAACCTGATGCAGCGCGCCCCGATCTGGCTGGCAGCCCAGAGCAGCCTGAGCCAGCTCAGCGAGCAGTGCGGCGAGGAGTTCGAATCCAGTCAGGAGGTGACAGAGTACCTTCAGCAGCTGCTGGAGCGTGAACGCGAAGCCATCGTTGAGCGTGATGAAGTGGGCGCGCGCAAACGTGCCGTCGACGAAGAAATTGAGCGCCTGAGCCAGCCGGGCGGGGCAGAAGATGCACGCCTGAACACCCTGGCAGAACGTTTTGGCGGCGTGCTGCTGTCCGAAATCTACGACGACGTCAGCCTCGAAGATGCACCGTACTACTCGGCGCTGTATGGCCCGTCCCGCCACGCTATCGTGGTGCCGGATCTTTCGCTGATCGCCGACCAGCTCGAAGGTCTGGAAGATTGCCCGGAAGATCTCTATCTGATCGAAGGGGATCCGCAGTCGTTCGATGACAGCGTCTTTGGCGTCGACGAGCTGGAAAAAGCGGTGGTGGTGAAAATCGCCGATCGACAGTGGCGTTATTCGCGCTTCCCGACGCTGCCGCTGTTTGGCCGCGCCGCGCGTGAAAGCCGCATTGAGAGCCTGCACGCCGAGCGCGAAACGCTGTCAGAACGTTTTGCCACGCTGTCGTTTGATGTGCAAAAAACCCAGCGTCTGCACCAGGCGTTCAGCCGCTTTATCGGCAGCCATCTGGCAGTAGCCTTTGATGCCGATCCGGAAGCGGAGATCCGCAAACTCACCACCCGCCGTGGTGAACTGGAACGCGCCATCTCTAACCACGAGAATGACAACCAGCAAAGCCGGGTGCAGTTCGAACAGGCCAAAGAGGGCGTCGCGGCGCTTAACCGCATCCTGCCGCGCCTCAACCTGCTGGCGGATGACACCCTCGCCGATCGCGTGGATGAGATCCAGGAGCGCCTCGACGACGCGCAGGAAGCCGCGCGCTTTGTGCAGCAGCACGGCAACCAGCTGGCGAAGCTGGAGCCGATGCTCTCCGTTCTGCAGAGCGATCCGGAACAGTTTGAACAGCTGAAAGAAGATTACGCCTGGTCCCAGCAGGTTCAGCGTGAAGCCCGTCAGCAGGCGTTTGCCCTGACCGAAGTGGCCCAGCGTCGGGCGCACTTCAGCTACTCCGATTCGGCGGAAATGCTGAACGGCAACAGCGATCTGAACGAGAAGCTGCGCCACCGTCTGGAGCAGGCGGAAACGGAACGTACTCGCGCCCGTGAGGCGATGCGTAGCCACGCCGCGCAGCTGAGCCAGTACAGCCAGGTGCTGGCGTCGCTGAAAAGCTCCTTTGATACCAAGAAAGAGTTGCTGACTGACCTGCACAAAGAGCTGCAGGATATCGGTGTTCGGGCCGACAACGGGGCAGAGGAGCGGGCGCGTATTCGTCGTGACGAACTGCATGCCCAGCTCAGCAACAACCGTGCCCGCCGCAATCAGCTGGAAAAAGCGCTGACCTTCTGCGAGGCGGAGATGGATAACCTCACCCGTCGTCTGCGCAAGCTGGAACGCGATTACCACGAGAAGCGCGAGCAGGTCGTTACTGCCAAAGCGGGCTGGTGTGCTGTGATGCGGATGGTGAAAGACAACGGCGTTGAACGTCGTCTGCACCGCCGCGAGCTGGCCTATCTCTCCGGGGATGAGCTGCGCTCTATGTCGGATAAGGCGCTCGGTGCGCTGCGTCTGGCGGTGGCGGATAACGAACACCTGCGCGATGTGCTGCGCATGTCGGAAGATCCAAAACGCCCTGAACGCAAAATTCAGTTCTTCGTAGCGGTGTATCAGCACCTGCGCGAGCGTATTCGCCAGGACATTATCCGTACCGATGACCCGGTTGAAGCCATTGAACAGATGGAGATCGAGCTGGGCCGTCTGACGGAAGAGCTCACCTCCCGCGAGCAGAAGCTGGCGATCAGCTCCCGCAGCGTGGCCAACATCATCCGTAAAACGATCCAGCGCGAGCAGAACCGTATTCGTCAGCTGAACCAGGGCCTGCAGAGCGTCTCCTTCGGCCAGGTCAACAGCGTGCGACTGAACGTCAACGTGCGTGAAGCCCACGCCACGTTGCTGGACGTGCTGGCTGAACAGCACGAGCAGCATCAGGATCTGTTCAACAGCAACCGCCTGACCTTCTCCGAAGCGCTGGCGAAGCTGTATCAGCGTCTGAACCCGCAGATTGATATGGGCCAGCGCACGCCGCAAACCATCGGCGAGGAGCTGCTGGACTACCGCAACTATCTCGAGATGGAAGTGGAAGTTAACCGTGGCTCCGACGGCTGGCTGCGTGCGGAATCCGGCGCCCTGTCGACCGGGGAAGCGATCGGTACCGGGATGTCGATTCTGGTGATGGTGGTGCAGAGCTGGGAAGATGAATCCCGTCGCCTGCGTGGCAAGGATATCTCGCCATGCCGCCTGCTGTTCCTCGATGAAGCCGCGCGTCTGGATGCCCGTTCCATCGCCACGCTGTTTGAACTGTGCGACCGTCTGGATATGCAGCTGATTATCGCGGCGCCGGAGAACATCAGTCCGGAGAAAGGCACCACCTATAAACTGGTGCGTAAGGTCTACCAGAACAGCGAGCACGTTCACGTTGTCGGCCTGCGCGGCTTTGCCCCGCAACCGCCGGAATCGCTTCCAGGAACGGCTGACGCCTCCTGACGATTCTGAAAGTTACCCATGGCGGCCTCCTGGCCGCCTTTTTTTATTCCTTGAGCTTGTACTGGCGGCTGCGTTAACTTTAAACTTCTTTACATAAGGCAAGGCTGGTGCCGGTCTGTCTTCCTATAATGAATTGAAGCCCCGGTGATGAGGGCGCGACGTAAAGCAAACAGGGGGCAAGGGATGTTGCTGAATAAAATGTACGGTCGTCAGCTGTCAGCACTCAGTTTGTGCCTGACGGTAGTAGTGGCTCCACTGTTTTCTGCCCGGGCCGATGAGCCCGAACTGGTTCCGGTCGATAGCTCCGCCACGATGGGCGCGCAGCCTACGTCGCTGTCACAACCGCTGGAGCAATCGCCAGCCACCGCCATGATGGCCGGTATCCGTCCGCTGCCTGCCGATGTCAGTGCGGAACAACGTCGCGAGCAGCTGCTCTCGGCTCTGCCTGCGGGTTACTCCCCGGTCTATCTTAATCAGCTTACGCTGCTGTATGCCGCACGTGACATGAAACCCATGTGGGACGATCGCGATGGTGTGCGGGCGTTCCAGCAACAGCTTGCCGAAGTCGCTATCGCCGGTTTCCAGCCGCAATTTACCGCCTGGGTGGAACTGCTGACCCAGCCTGAGATAACCGGAATGGCGCGGGATGTGATCCTGTCGGATGCGATGATGGGCTATCTGCAGTTTGTGGCAGGGATCCCGGTCAACGGTAACCGCTGGCTCTATAGCACCAAACCTTACAAGATGGCGACACCGCCGCTGTCGGTGATTAACCAGTGGCAGCTGGCGCTGGATAACGGGACGGTGCCGCATTTCATTGCCGGACTTGCGCCGACGCATCCGCAGTATTCGGTGATGCATCAGTCGCTGCTGGAGCTGGTGGCCGATACGCAACCCTGGCCGCAGCTGCAGAGCACCACCAAACTGAGCCCGGGGCAGTGGAGCAGCGATGTTCCGGCCCTGCGTGAAATTTTGAAACGCTCCGGCGTGATCGACGGCGGGCCAAAAATTGCCCTGCCGGGTGACGATCCGCAAAGCGTGGTTGTCAGTCCGTCAGCCCCACCGGTTGAGAAGAAAAAGAAGCCAGCCTCCAGCAAGCCGGCCTCCTATGACCGCAGCCTTGTTGAAGCGGTCAAAGCCTTCCAGACCACCCAGGGTCTGGGCGCCGACGGCGTGATTGGCCAGGGAACGCGTGACGCGCTGAATCTCACACCAGCCCAGCGTGCCGGCGTGCTGGCGCTGAATATTCAGCGTCTGCGCCTGCTGCCGGCCACACTCTCCACCGGAATTATGGTGAATATTCCGGCTTTCTCGCTGGTTTATTATCAGAACGGTAATGAGGTACTGGCATCGCGAGTCATTGTTGGCCGTCCGGATCGTAAAACGCCGATGATGAGCAGCGCCCTGAATAACGTGGTGGTCAACCCGCCGTGGAATGTGCCACCGACGCTGGCACGCAATGATATTCTGCCGAAACTCTGGAATGACCCGGGATACCTCGAACGCCACAACTATACCGTTCTGCGGGGCTGGAACAGTAAAGAGGCTATCGATCCGTGGCGGGTAGACTGGGCGACCATCACGCCTTCTAATCTGCCGTTCCGCTTCCAGCAGGCTCCTGGAGCGCATAACTCGCTTGGGCGCTATAAGTTCAATATGCCAAGCTCGGACGCTATCTATCTGCACGATACGCCTAACCACAACCTGTTCCAGAAAGACGCTCGGGCGCTCAGCTCCGGCTGCGTGCGTGTAAACAAGGCGTCAGAACTGGCTAACATGCTGTTACAGGATGCAGGCTGGAACGACACACGAATCTCCGACGCGCTGAAGCAGGGCGACACGCGTTATGTGAATATCCGCCAAAATATTCCGGTTAATCTGTACTATCTGACCGCGTTTGTCGGCAAGGATGGTCGCACCCAGTATCGTACAGATATTTACAATTATGATGAGATTGCCCGATCGAACACTCAGATTCTGCCCAAGGCAGAGCAATTGATCAGGTAAATGAAGAAGTTCGGAAAATTCTGGTAGCCTGAGTCAGGAAAAGATACGGGGTTTGCGGCTGCAAGCCCCGTATTTCCTGGTTTTGCTGCCTTGACGCTGACAGGTTTGCCCGGTAATGTGCCCTTCGTGCGCTGTATTGCATTTATACGATAACACTGACCTGTAGACCTGATTACCATGGATAAATTCGACGCTAATCGCCGTAAGTTGCTGGCGTTAGGGGGCATTGCGCTGGGCGCTGCCATCTTACCGACGCCATCATTTGCTACGCTCTCTACCCCTCGACCACGCATTTTGACGCTTAATAACCTGCATACAGGTGAGTCAATAAAAGCCGAGTTTTTTGATGGCCGGGGCTATATTCAGGATGAATTAGCAAAGCTTAATCATTTTTTCCGGGATTTCCGCGCAAATAAGATTAAAGCCATCGATCCGGGATTATTCGATCAGCTTTTCCGCCTGCAGGGCCTGCTGGGCACCCGCAAACCGGTCCAGCTCATCTCTGGTTACCGCTCCCTTGATACCAATAACGAACTACGCGCCCGCAGCCGTGGGGTCGCTAAAAAAAGTTATCATACCAAAGGGCAGGCGATGGATTTTCATATTGAAGGCGTTTCGTTAGCCAATGTTCGCAAAGCTGCGTTATCTATGCGCGCAGGTGGTGTAGGATATTACCCACGTAGCAACTTTGTGCATATTGATACCGGGCCACTGCGGCACTGGTAATAACGAAATCAGGAGCAGTATGAACTATCGTATTATTCCGGTCACCGCGTTCTCCCAGAACTGTTCGATTATCTGGTGCGAACAAACCAAACTGGCCGCCCTGGTCGATCCCGGTGGTGATGCAGAGAAGATCAAACAGGAAGTCGCTGCCGCTGGCGTGACCTTAATGCAGATTTTACTCACCCACGGTCATCTCGATCACGTGGGCGCTGCGGCCGAGCTGGCGCAACACTACGGTGTGCCGATTGTGGGTCCGGAAAAAGAAGATGAGTTCTGGCTGCAGGGCTTGCCGTCACAGAGCCGGATGTTCGGTCTGGATGAGTGTCTGCCGTTGACGCCAGATCGCTGGCTGAACGAAGGTGAGAGCGTCAGCGTCGGCAATGTGACTTTACAGGTGTTGCATTGCCCGGGCCATACGCCAGGCCACATTGTCTTCTTTGATGATCAGTCGCGTCTGCTGATTTCCGGCGACGTGATCTTTAAAGGCGGAGTAGGGCGCAGTGATTTCCCACGTGGCGATCACGGTCAGCTGATTCGCTCAATTAAAGAGAAGTTATTGCCGCTGGGGGATGATGTGACCTTTATCTCCGGCCACGGCCCGATGTCGACGCTGGGCTACGAACGGCTGCACAACCCGTTCCTGCAGGATGAAATGCCTGTCTGGTAATGACGAATTAAAAAAGCCTGCTTTAAGCAGGCTTTTTTTTGCCCGGCGACCGGGCTTTTGTAGGCCGGGCAAACGCAGTGCCGCCCGGCTTAACGTTTTACAGCACAGCCACAATCGCTTCGCACAGCGGAGCCATGTTATCCGGCGTCATACCCGCCACGTTGACACGACCTGAAGCCACTGCGTACACGCCAAATTCTTCACGCAGACGCAGGACCTGCTCTTTGGTCAGGCCGCTGAAGGAGAACATGCCATTCTGCTTAATGATGAAGCTGAAGTCGCGATCCGCGCCTTTTTCCGCCAGGGTGTTCACGAACAGCAGACGCATGCGCTGAATACGCTGACGCATGTCGTTCAGTTCCTGTTCCCAGATAGCGCGCAGGGCGTCATTGCTGAGAATAGTCGCAACGACTGACGCACCGTGAGCCGGTGGGTTGGAGTAGTTAGCACGAATAACGGATTTCATCTGGCTGAACGCACGATCGACGGTCTGCTCATCGGCAGCCACCAGCGTACAGGCACCTACGCGCTCATTGTACAGACCGAAGTTCTTGGAATAGGAGCTGGCAACAATCAGCTCTTTATGCAGCGCAGCGAACGCACGCAGGCCTTCAGCATCTTCTTCCAGACCACGGGCAAAGCCCTGATAAGCGAAGTCGAACAGCGGCAGCCAGCCTTTTTCAACCGACAGTTTCGCCAGCTGTTCCCACTGCTCCAGCGTTGGATCGATGCCGGTTGGGTTATGGCAGCAGCCGTGGAACAGCACCACATCACCCGCCTGCGCTTCGCTCAGGCTGGCCAGCAGACCGTCAAAGTCGAGAGTGTGGTTGGCCGCGTCATAGTAAGCATATTCACGCACTTCCAGGCCCGCAGAGTTGAAGACGCTCTTATGGTTCGGCCAGCTCGGGTTGCTCACCCAGACGGTTTTTACGCTGGTATTTTTGGCGAGGAAATCCGCTGCCACGCGCAGGGCGCCAGTACCGCCAGGGGTCTGTGCGGTGCGGGCGCGCTTATCACTGATAATCGCGTTGCCTTTGCCGAACAGCAGCTCCTGAGTGCAACGACCAAATTCCGGAATACCGTCGATGCCGAGGTAGTTTTTGGTATTTTCGTTCTCCAGCAGATACTGCTCAGCTTTTTTAACGCTGGTCAGTACCGGGGTCTTGCCGGTCTCATCTTTATAGACACCAATACCCAGGTTGATTTTTCCAGGGCGGTCATCGGCACGAAACAGATCGGCCAGGCCCAGAATCGGGTCGGCAGGGGCGGCGGTAATGTTCTCAAACATGACGAAGTTCCATTGTGGTTACGGAAGTGAAATCCGCTATCAGGTTAACGATAGTTCTACAAAATGCCAACCGTTTGCTACAAAAAGCGTGCGGCTTTTCAAAAGTCGCCATTTTTAGCTTTCGGGCATAAAAAAACAGGGCCGAAGCCCTGTTTTTTAGACATATAACAAAGTGGTGTACTGATTAGAACTGGTAAACGATACCCACGCCCGCCTGGTCGTCGGTAGACAGGCCAGTTGCTTCGGTGTAGTTGTTGTCATCCAGCAGGTTGAAGCGGTACGCAGCGTACACGTTCATGTTCTTGTTGAAGTAGTACCAGGTACCCACTTCTACGTATTTCACCAGGTCAGCATCGCCACCGGAGAAACCGTTACGCGCGGTCAGATCTTTACCTTTGGACTGAACGTAGCCCACGGACGGACGCAGACCGAAGTCGAACTGGTACTGAACCACAGCTTCAACGTTCTGGGTTTTGTTAGCGAACTGGTCGTCGCTTTCACGAGTCATGTTCTGAGATTCGCCGTACATTACCGCTGCGTACAGGTTGTTTGCGTCATATTTAACGGAGGTTGCCCAGCCTTCAGCACGTTCGCCTTTACCGTCAACACTCTGCGCAGTAGAGCGGTCAGAGTTGGAGTAGGCTGCGGTTACGTTGAAGCCTTCAGCGAAGTCATAACCCAGAGAGTAGCTGCCGCCGTCGCCGTTCTGACGTGAGGTGGTGTGGCCAGATTCGTTTTTGCCCTGGTACTGCAGACCCAGTGACAGGCCGTCAACCAGACCGAAGAAGTCAGAGTTACGGTAGGTAGCCAGACCGGTGCTACGTGCAGTCATGAAGTTGTCAGTAGCAGCCAGGGAGTCGCCGCCCCAGATGACGAACATATCGGTAGAAGCCAGCGCATCGTAGAACACGCCGTAGTTACGACCGTAATCGAATGAACCGTAATCACCGGTTTTCAGGCCTGCGAATGCCAAACGGGTTTTAGTACCCTGAGCACCTTCCTGAGAAGAGGCGTCCATGTTGTATTCCCACTGACCGTAACCGGCCAGCTGGTCATTAATCTGAGTTTCGCCTTTAAAGCCGATACGCGCATAGGTGGTATCACCGTTGTTGGTGTCACCGTTGGTGGTCCAGATATGCTCACCAACTGCTTTGCCGTAGAAGTCCAGCTTGTTAGCGTTTTTGTTATAGATTTCTGCTGCGTTAGCTGCACCGGCTGCCAGCAGGGCAGGGATAACCACTGCCAGGATATTGCGCTTCATCATTATTTATTACCCTCATTGGTTTTTTTATGACACTCGCCACTGCCGTCAATAAATTCTGTCAATAAATATTTCCGGAACTATTGATGAGAGTTTGGTGTCTTTATGTGTCTGACAGGCATCTTTCCATTCAAATAAACGTTTCGCTAGCCTGAAAGTGCTACAAACCTAAAGAATCAGTTACAATAAGAAAATATGTGTAACAAAACGTGTATTTTAAGGAACTTTGTGAGGCATCTCAAAGTTCAGAGTTGAGTGGCGAAAAATAAAGCTTCACTAATTCTATCTATATGAATTGCTTATCTTAATTTTAGATAATGACTTTTTTTATGATCCGAAGCATTAGCAAACTATTTTTCTTATCCCTAATGATGGACGTCTGGATAGCCGACTTTTTGCACGAAAAGTGTGCTAATGCTTGAGATAAGTATTAGGCGCAATAAGACTACGGTTTATTTTGTGTGCAAAGATGTTTCATGGAAATAAAGCGTAACAGTGCAGAGGATCCGGCGGGGTTGCTCTTTAAGGAGAATGACTTTCAACTGACAAAAGTTGACAGTGCAGAATAAAATAATGGCCAGCAGAGGCTGGCCATTGAGTGTTATTGAATCAGAATGTGGCGCTGCGCGGAGTACGCGGGAATGGAATCACATCACGGACGTTCTGAACACCGGTCACGTAAGCGATCAGGCGCTCGAAGCCGAGACCGAAACCGGAGTGCGGCACGGTGCCGTAACGGCGTAAATCGCGGTACCACCAGTAGTCCTCTTTGTTGAGGCCCATCTCAGCCATACGCGCATCCAGCACATCCAGACGCTCTTCACGCTGTGAACCACCGATGATTTCACCGATGCCTGGGGCAAGAACGTCCATCGCGGCGACGGTTTTACCGTCTTCGTTAAGGCGCATATAGAACGCCTTGATGTCTTTCGGATAGTTTTTCACGACCACCGGCGCTTTGAAGTGTTTCTCGGCGAGGTAGCGTTCGTGTTCGGAGGAGAGATCAACACCCCAGTACACCGGGTTTTCAAACTTCTGACCGCAGTTTTCGAGGATGGTCACCGCATCAGTGTAATCCACCTGTGCGAAGTCAGCAGAGACGAAACGCTCCAGACGGGAGATCGCATCGCTGTCCACGCGCTCGGCGAAGAACTTCATGTCATCTGCACGCTCGGTGAGCACCGCGTTAAAGACGTACTTCAGCATTGCTTCCGCCAGGCCAGCCACGTCGTCGAGGTTGGCGAAGGCCACTTCCGGCTCCAGCATCCAGAACTCCGCCAGGTGGCGGCTGGTGTTGGAGTTTTCAGCACGGAAGGTTGGGCCGAAGGTGTAGATTTTAGACAGTGCACAGGCGTAGGTTTCGCCGTTCAGCTGGCCAGATACGGTCAGGAAGGACTCTTTGCCAAAGAAATCTTTGTCGTAGTCCACTTTGCCTTCCGGCGTGCGCGGCAGGTTTTCCATGTCCAGGGTGGAGACGCGGAACATCTCGCCAGCGCCTTCGGTGTCGGAGGCGGTGATCAGCGGGGTGGAGACCCAGAAGTAGCCCTGCTCGTCAAAGAAACGGTGCAGCGCCTGCGCCAGAGTGTGACGAACACGGGCCACGGCACCAATCATGTTGGTACGCGGGCGCAGGTGAGCCACTTCGCGAAGATATTCGATGCTGTGGCGTTTTGCCGCCATCGGGTAGGTATCCGGATCTTCAACCCAGCCGGTCACTTCAATCGAGGTGGCCTGCAGTTCATAGCTCTGACCCTGACCCTGAGAGGCCACGATTTTACCGGTGACCACTACGGAACAACCGGTGGTCAGACGCAGCACTTCCTGATTGTAATTGGGCAGAGAATTATTAATAACGGCCTGTACAGGATCAAAGCAGGAACCGTCATAAACGGCGAGGAAAGAAAAGCCAGCTTTTGAATCTCGGCGGGTACGCACCCATCCGCGCACGGTGACTTCGCTGTCAACGGCTACGCGGCCCTGGAGTACGTCGGCTACAGGCACAACGCTCATAATAATCTCTCTATGTAGTCCAATAATAAAATCTGTATCCCCTTCAATGGGGGGATATCTATGTTACCTGTCATCTTCCATCAGACAAGTAGAATTCGCATATGAAAGCGCGGATTTCGGAAATAATAATAGTGCAGACACTTTCCTTACCCTCTGTCATTGCCTTTCGTGTGGACTACTCAATCATCACTGTCATCTCCTGCTTAGCATTTTGCATCGAGACAATGGTGCGGAAGGATTTAATATTTCCCGAAGCGAAGAACAGTTCGCGGGTCAGCGCCTCGTATTCCGCCATATCGCGCACGTTAATCATCAGCAGAAAATCGAAATCTCCGGTGACGTAATAGACCTGCTGCACTTGCGGACAATTCACGAACCGCTGCTTATCTTCCTCCAGCAGGTCCAGACGTTCGTTCTCAATAGTGACCTGAACCATGATGGTGATCGGGCGACCCACCTTACTGGCGTCCACCACGCTGACGCTGCCCTTGATAATACCCGCCTCCTCCAGCGCAGCGATCCGGCGATTAACCGCCGAGGCAGACAGGCTGACGCGATCGGCAATTTCCCGCTGTGAGAGGCGGTTCGTCTGCTGCAAAAGTGTGAGGATTTTTTTATCCCACGTATCCAGTTTCATTATGTCGACAGCCTTAAAACAGTGTGTTCCGTCTCACTAATGCAATTTTGTTGCGTTAATGAGGTAAATGAGGATGAGCGTTGCGTATTGGTGGTCAATATTGCGCCATTTACGCATTGGGCGAAGTGTACCATCACAAGCATCAGGAAAACGTTAGAACGCTTCACATAGTCAGTCCACGCGATTCACACGATAAAGGTGCACATATGACGGACAGGATGAATTATCAATTTAACACCCGGCGCAAAGGATATGGTCAGGGGATGAGCCTCAGCCTGCTCAGTGAACAGGTCGGCGGCGAGGTGCTGGCTTTTCATCAAAAATTCCCGGAATACCGGGTGACGCCGCTGCGCAGACTCAACCACTTAAGCCAGCGTCTCGGGCTGGGGTCGCTGCATATCAAAGATGAAGCCCAGCGATTCGGCCTCAATGCTTTTAAAGGGCTCGGAGGCTCCTATGCCATGGGGAAATATCTCGCCAGCCTGCTCGAACGCGACATTAATAGCCTCAGTTTTAACGACCTTAATTCAGCGGAAATTAAAGCGCGCATAAAAGATATTGTTTTTGTCACCGCCACCGATGGCAATCACGGACGCGGCGTTGCCTGGGCGGCAGATCAGCTCGGACTGCGGGCAGTGGTCTATATGCCGAAAGGCTCCTCGTCGGTGCGGGCGCAGAATATTCGCCAGCACGGTGCCGAGTGCACCATCACCGATCTTAACTACGACGATACCGTTCGGTTGGCTGACAAAATGGCCCGCGAGCAGGGCTGGGTGTTGCTGCAGGATACGGCCTGGCAGGGCTATGAGCAGATCCCCACCTGGATTATGCAGGGCTATATGACCCTTGCCGTCGAGGCCTGGGAACAGCTGCGGCAAAGCGGCGCGCCATTACCGACCCATCTCTTTTTACAGGCCGGAGTGGGGTCATTCGCGGGCAGCATCATGGGCTATTTTGTCGAGAAGATGCAGCACCAGGCACCGACGATCGTCATTGTGGAACCGCATAAAGCCAACTGTCTGTATCGCTCGGCGGTCATCAATGACGGGCAACCGCATAGCGTGGGGGGCGATATGGCTACCCTGATGGCCGGGCTGGCCTGTGGCGAACCGAATATTACCAGCTGGCCGATGCTGCGCGACCACGCCACCTGCTTTATCTCTGCCGATGACCATCTTGCCGCCAACGGTATGCGTCTTCTTGCCGCGCCGCGCCCCGGTACCGATGAGCCTTTTATTTCCGGTGAGTCTGGCGCTATCGGCGCCGGGGTGCTTCATGCCCTGATGACGCAACCGGAATACCGCGAACTCGCTGAATCACTGCGCCTCAACGCCGGTGCCCACGTCATGTTAATCAGCACAGAAGGAGACACCTCCCCGGATATCTATGAAGAGATAGTCTGGTTTGGCCGTAACGGTTAATCGCCCACAGTAATCACAAGGGGGCCATCTTACCTACCCTACAGGCCCTCGGTATGGCACGCGTTCTGAAAATAAAACATACGCGGCATCGCGTAATGCACAGAGAGAACATGACCGATGAATAGTGAAAATGCTGTTACAGAAAGAGGGTGTTGCAATCCCGCAAAATGGCATAGCGAAGATACCGTCTGGGTACTTGGCCTCTTCGGGACGGCAATTGGCGCAGGAGTGCTGTTTCTGCCGATAAACGCCGGGATTGGCGGCTTCTGGCCTCTGCTGATTGTTTTCCTCCTCGCGTTTCCCATTACGTATCTGGCACACCGCGGGCTGGCGCGATTTATTTACTCGTCAAATACTCCGGAAAGCACCATTACCGATGCGATAGGGGAGCATTTCGGCGCGCTGGCGGGAAAGGTCTTTACCATCATCTATTTCTTCGCCGTTTACACCATTCTGATTATGTATGCGGTGGCGATAACCAATACCGCCCAGAGTTTTATCACTCACCAGTTGGGGATAGGGGAACCGCCGCGGGCGCTAGTGGCCATCGTGCTGATCCTTGGACTGATGTTTATCGTCCGACTCGGGCAGCGGTTGATCATGCGGGTGATGAGCGCATTGGTTTACCCCTTCATTCTCTCGCTTATTTTTATGGCGCTGTTTCTGATCCCACACTGGAACGGAGCGATCCTGCATACCCTGAATCTCAGTACGGTGGGTGACGGACACGGCATGTTAGTGACGCTGTGGATGACGTTTCCGGTGCTGGTGATGTCCTTTAACCACTACCCGATTATCTCCCCGATGGTGGTGCGCCAGAAGCAGCGCTACGGGCTGGCGCTGGCCGAGCGTAAATGCGGCCAAATCCAGCGCTACGGCATCCTGTTGATGACCCTGGTGGTGCTGTTTTTCGTGCTCAGCTGCGTGTTGAGCCTGTCGCCACAGCAGCTGGCGGAGGCGAAGGTACAGAATCTCTCCATCCTCTCGTACCTCGCTAACCAGTTTGATACTCCGGTTATCGCCTGGCTATCACCGATGATCGCCTTTGTCGCCATAACCAAATCCTTCCTGGGCCACTATATCGGTGCCTATGAATCGCTGCGCGATCTGATCGTTGAAGCCGCAGCCGCGCGGGGGAAAAAACCGGCCATCCGCTCGGTTGATGCGGCGATCCTGATTTTTATGGTTCTGACCTGCTGGTTCGCCGCCTACAAAAATCCCAGCATCCTCGGGATCATTGAGTACATCAGCGGCCCCACCGGGGCGGTGATCCTCCTGCTGTTACCCATGTACGCCATCCATAAATTACCCGCGCTGGCGCCGTACCGCGGCAAAGCCAGCAACGTTTTTGTCACCCTGATTGGGTTGATTACCGTATCCGCCATTTTTTACGGCATGTTCCAGTAACCACGATCAATAGCGAGACTTTTATGCGTCACTATCTACAGATTAACGGCCAGCGGCTTATCGATTCTCTCTTCGCTCTCGGCGAATGCGGCGCGCTGGAGGGCGGGGGCGTCTGTCGCCTGGCGGCCACCGCCGAGGATAAAGCAGGCCGGGATTTCGTTGTCGCCAGAATGAAGGCCCTGGGGCTGGATATCAGTATTGATGCGATTGGCAACGTCACCGGCGTCTATGCCGGCGAAGAGGCGCTGCCCATGGTGATGATGGGATCGCATATCGATACCGTCGGCACCGGTGGCCTGTATGACGGCAACTACGGCGTCATGGCCGGGCTTGAGGTGATTGCCACGCTACAGGAGGCGGGGATCCGCCCCCGGCGTCCACTGGCGGTCACCTTCTTTACCAATGAAGAGGGGGTCCGCTTCCAGCCCGATATGATGGGCAGCGTGGTGTTTGCCGGGGAGTATCCTCTGGAGACGGCGCTGGCGGCGAAAGATCGCGATGGTATTACCCTTGACGAGGCGCTGCAGGCGATTGGCTATAAAGGCGAACGCAGGCCTGGCGATATGTCGGTGGACAGCTACGTTGAACTGCATATTGAGCAGGGGCCGATCCTCGATAAAGAGGGAACCGATATCGGGGTAGTCACCGGCGTCCAGGGGATCTCATGGCAAGAGCTGACCCTGACCGGCGTCTCCAACCACGCCGGAACCACGCCGATGTCGATGCGTCACGACGCCGGTCTGGCGGCAGCCAGAATCGCCGTTTTTGCCCGTGAACTGGCAATGACTCTCGGCGGCGATCAGGTCGCCACGGTAGGGCACATCAGCGTCAAACCCAATCTGATTAACGTCATTCCCAACCAGGTGGTGATGTCGGTGGATCTGCGCAATACCAATAACGCGATCCTGAAACTGGCGGAACAGCGGCTGGCGGATTTTATCGCCACCACGGCACAGGACGAAGGAGTGGAAATTACCAGCCGGTCGCTGGTGCGCTTCGATCCGGTCATTTTTGCCGATGACATCGTCAACGCCGTGGAAGACGAGGCGCAGCGTCAGGGCCTGAGCTTCCGGAGGCTGCCGAGCGGCGCGGGCCACGATGCGCAGTTTATGGCCTCACTATGCCCGTCCGGGATGATCTTCGTCCCCTGCGTCGACGGCATCAGCCATAACATCAACGAACACAGCGACCCCAAAGACCTGATTGCCGGTGCCAACGTGCTGCTGCAGGTAGTTTTACAGCGCGCTCAGCGCCCGGCTTAACCTTAACTGGAGAGTATGATGAATCAGGAACAGCTTAAGCAGCAGCTTATCGCATGGCGTCACCATCTTCATGCCAACCCGGAAAGCGCCTTTGAAGAGGTCAAAACCGCGCAGTTTATTGCTGAAAAACTCGAGAGTATGGGGATGGAGGTGCATCGTGGCATTGGCAAAACCGGGTTGGTGGGGATGCTGAAATGCGGGGAGGGTAAGGGTGTTATCGCGATCCGCGCCGATATCGACGCCATTCAACTGACGGAAAAGGGCGAGATGCCTTATCGCTCGGACATCCCTGAACGCATGCACGGCTGCGGTCATGACGGCCATACCTGCATTGCGCTGGGGGCGGCGCAGTTGTTATTACAGCGCCAGAACTTTAATGGCACCGTCTGCTTTGTTTTCCAGCCAGCCGAGGAGCCGGGTTACGGTGCGAAGGCGATGATGGCGGATGGGGTCATTGAGCGTTTTGGCATTGAAGAGATCTATGGCCTGCACAATATGCCGGGGATGAAGGCCGGGACGATCGCCACCCGGGTTGGCGGCATTATGGCCAGCGAAGATAACTTTATTATCCGTATTACCGGCCAGGGGGCGCATGCCGCAAGACCACATATGGCCAAAGATCCGCTGGTGATTGCCGCAGAGATTATTCTGGCGCTACAAACCATCGTCTCGCGTAACCTCGATCCGAACGTACCGGCGGTGATCTCCTGCACGGAGTTGCACACCGATGGCATCCGCAATGCTATTCCAACCCATGTCGAAATCAAAGGCGATACCCGCAGCGACTCCCCGGCGGTGCAGGCCCTACTCGAGGAGCGGATGCGCACTCTCAGCCAAGCGATTTGCGCAATGCACGGGGCGCAGTGCGAGTTCAGCTACACCCATGAGTTCGCGCCGACCGTAAACTGGCAGCAGTGCGTGGATGTGGCCGTGAACGCGGCGGTAAATGTGGTGGGCGCAGAGCGGGTGGAGGGCAACGTTGCGCCGATGATGATCTCGGAAGATTTCGGTGCTTTCCTGCAGCAGGTACCCGGCTGCTTTGTTTTTTTAGGTAATGGCGATGCATCGGACCCGCAGGGCAATACGCCGCTGCACAATGCCTGCTATGACTTTAACGATGAAATTTTACTGACCGGGGCGGAGTATTTCGCGGAGATCGTCAGAACCCGTCTGCCACTGTAGCGCGAGGGAAAGAAAAAGGGCCTCTGCATCGCTGCAGGGGCCCTTTGTTTTGGAAATCAGCTGGCGATTTTAACCTGCGGCAGGTCGAACGCTTTACGCAGGGCACGGACAAAGGCTTTGTCATGGCAAATGGTTTTGCCCGGGCTGTCGGAGAGTTTCGCCACCGGCTTGCCGTTACATTCCACCAGTTTAATGACGATATTCAGCGGTTTTACCTGGGGAATATCGCAGGTTAAACGGGTACCAATGCCAAAGCCCAGATTGATGCGCGAGGAGAAGTGCCGGTACAGGCCTACCGCTTTTGGCATGTCGAGATTATCGGAGAAGACCAGCACTTTACTCATTGGGTCGATGCCCAGCTTTTGATAATGGGCGATCGCTTTCTCACCCCACTCCAGCGGATCGCCGGAGTCATGGCGCAACCCCTGATAGGCCGTGGCAAACTCCGGGCCGAAATCGCGCAGGAAGGCGTCCATGGTAATACAGTCGGTTAAGGCGATCCCAAGCTGGTCTGGATACTCGTCAAGCCAGGCCGCCAGCGCCGCACGCTGGCTTGTCGCCAGTTCCGGGCTGATCTGCTGGTGCGCCTGGAACCACTCATGGGCCTGGGTACCCATCGGGGTGAGGTTCAGACGGCGGGCCAGATCGTAATTGCTGGTGCCAACAAACCACGGCTCCTGCTGCAGTCGCTCAACGATGGCCTGCTGCACCTCGCGGGAGAAACGGCGGCGGGTACCAAAATCCATCAGGCGGAAACGCGACATATCCAGCGATTCGGTAAGCCCGGCAAAATCAACCAGCTTGTTTTCCAGGGTGGCCAATGCCTGCTCAACGCTGGCCTCCGGGGAACGGAAGCGGTGCACCAGCTCGCTGATCACCGCCAGCAGCGGTACTTCCCACATGATCACTTCCCGCCACGGACCTTCAAGGCGAATATGCAGCTTGCCGTTATCATTGCTGATCTGCACCTGGGTCGGATCGTAGCGGAAATTCCGCAGCCACTGGAGGTAGTCTTCTTTAAAGAAGGGCAGGCCGGAGAGCCACTGGAATTCATCATCCTGCAGATGAAGATGCTGCATAGCGTCGACTTGCTCACGAATGGCATCGGCGTAGATCCCAAGCAAATCATCACCACGGCAGCGAAACTCGGCCGCGACCTGTACGTCGTGGTAGTGGTGAAATACGGCTTGCTGCATATGCAGTTTATACGCGTCGGTATCCAGCAGCGTATGCAGAACAGGTGAAGCGAATCGAGTCATAGGCGCGCAATAGCATCCTCTCACGGGAGCGTTTAGTACAATAAACAACTATTGAAACCGCTGGAGTATACCCTGTTTAGCGATTTATTGAACCCCGATCACACCATAAGCCTGAACCAGGGTCGAGTGCATTTCGTGCCGCATGTTATATAAATGTAGCAAATAGAGTGTTTGTGACTGAAAAGATGAACATTCTGCATAGCGCGTTTTACACAACAGGAATAGACTGGTTCGTTATTCGACAAACGATGCAAAAGGTTTTCTATGACACAACAGCCTCAAGCCAAATACCGCCACGACTACCGTGCGCCCGATTACCTGATTAGCGATATCGACCTGACTTTTGACCTGGATGCCACCAAAACCGTTGTCACGGCGGTCAGCCAGGTAACACGCCATAACACCACGGCGGTGCCGCTGCGTCTTGACGGCGAAGATCTGACCCTGGTGTCGGTGCACGTTAACGACACCGCATGGACTGACTATAAAGAAGAAAACAACCAGCTGGTGCTCGACAACCTGCCGGAGCGTTTTACCTTACGCATCGTCAACGAAATCAGCCCGGCGTCCAACACCGCGCTGGAGGGGTTATACCAGTCGGGTGTCGCGCTCTGTACCCAGTGTGAAGCGGAAGGTTTCCGTCACATTACCTGGTACCTGGATCGCCCGGATGTACTGGCCCGCTTCACCACCAAAATCATTGCCGATAAAGCCACCTATCCGTTCCTGCTCTCCAACGGCAACCGCGTCGGTGAAGGCGATCTGGAAAACGGTCGTCACTGGGTGCAGTGGCAGGATCCGTTCCCGAAACCCTGTTACCTGTTTGCGCTGGTGGCGGGTGATTTTGACGTCCTGCGTGACACTTTCACTACCCGTTCCGGCCGTGAAGTGGCGCTGGAGCTGTTTGTCGATCGCGGCAACCTCGATCGCGCGCCGTGGGCGATGACCTCGCTCATCAACTCCATGAAGTGGGACGAAGAGCGTTTCGGCCTTGAGTATGACCTCGACATCTATATGATCGTCGCTGTCGACTTCTTTAATATGGGCGCGATGGAGAACAAAGGCCTCAACGTCTTTAACTCCAAATATGTGCTGGCGCGTACCGACACCGCTACCGATAAAGACTACCTCGATATCGAGCGCGTTATCGGCCACGAATATTTCCATAACTGGACCGGTAACCGTGTGACCTGCCGCGACTGGTTCCAGCTGAGCCTGAAAGAGGGCTTAACCGTCTTCCGCGATCAGGAGTTCAGCTCTGACCTCGGCTCGCGCGCGGTTAACCGCATCAACAATGTGCGCACCATGCGCGGCCTGCAGTTTGCCGAAGACGCCAGCCCGATGGCGCACCCGATCCGTCCGGATAAAGTGATCGAGATGAACAACTTCTACACCCTGACGGTGTATGAGAAGGGTTCTGAAATCATCCGCATGATCCACACTCTGCTGGGTGAAGTGAATTTCCAGAAAGGGATGCAGCTCTATTTCGAGCGTCACGATGGCAGCGCGGCCACCTGCGACGATTTCGTGCAGGCGATGGAAGATGCCTCTAACGTCGATCTGTCCCACTTCCGCCGCTGGTACAGCCAGGCCGGTACGCCGATTGTGACCGTCAAAGACGACTACAACCCGGAAACCGAGCAGTACACCCTGACCATCAGCCAGCGCACGCCGCCGACGGCCGAGCAGGAAGAGAAGCACCCGCTGCATATCCCGTTCGCCATTGAGCTGTACGATAACGAAGGCAAAGTGATCCCGCTGCAGAAGGGCGGTCATCCGGTGCATAACGTGCTGAACGTGACTCAGGCCGAGCAGACCTTCGTCTTTGACAACGTCTGGTTCCAGCCGGTGCCTGCGCTGCTGTGCGAATTCTCCGCGCCAGTTAAGCTGGAGTACAAGTGGAGCGATCAGCAGCTGACCTTCCTGATGCGTCACGCGCGTAACGACTTCTCCCGCTGGGATGCCGCGCAGAGCCTGCTGGCAACCTATATCAAGCTCAACGTAAATCGTCATCAGCAGGGCCAGCCGCTCTCTCTGCCGGTCCACGTGGCCGACGCCTTCCGTGCGATCCTGCTGGATGAAACGATCGACCCGGCGCTGGCGGCTGAAATTCTGACCCTGCCGTCCGCGACTGAAATCGCCGAGCTGTTTGAGATTATCGACCCGATTGCGATCGTGGCCGTACGTGAAGCCCTGACCCGTACCCTGGCGACCGAGCTGGCAGATGAGTTCCTCGCTATCTACAACCACCACAAGCTGGATGCTTACCGGGTTGAGCATGCCGATATCGGCAAGCGCGCGCTGCGTAACACCTGCCTGCGCTATCTGGCGTTTGGCGAAACCGCGCTCGCCAACGAGCTGGTCAGCCAGCAGTATCACACTGCCGACAACATGACCGACGCGCTGGCCGCGCTGGCTGCAAGCGTAGCCGCAGAGCTGCCGTGCCGTGATGCCCTGATGCAGGAGTATGACGACAAGTGGCATCAGGACGGTCTGGTGATGGACAAGTGGTTCATTCTGCAGTCCACCAGCCCGGCCGCCGACGTGGTGAACAAGGTGCGCAGCCTGCTTGAGCACCGCTCATTCACCCTGAGCAACCCGAACCGCGTCCGCTCCCTGATCGGTGCCTTCGCCAGCAGCAACCCGGCCGCCTTCCATGCGGAAGATGGCAGCGGCTACCAGTTTATGGTGGAGATGCTGACCGAGCTTAACAGCCGTAACCCGCAGGTGGCGTCACGTCTGATTGAGCCGCTGATCCGTCTGAAACGCTACGATGCCACGCGTCAGGCGAAGATGCGTGCGGCGCTGGAGCAGTTGAAAGGGCTGGAGAATCTGTCCGGGGATCTGTACGAGAAGATCAGTAAGGCTTTAGCCTAAAAGAAATGCCCGGTGGCAAGGTAAAGGCAAAACGGCAACCAGAGGTTGCCGTTTTTATTGTTTGTACCCTCTCCCCGTGGGAGAGGGCCAGGGTGAGGGCATCAGGCATTAGCCGTAATTAACTGCCGCTCCGTTACCCCACGCTTCATCACCCGATCCAACACCTCCGCTTCCAGCTCCGCCAGCCGCGCTGAACCCACCCGACGAGGACGTGGAAGGTCCACCGTCAGATCCAGCCCAATCTTGCCCTCCTCAATCAGCAGCACCCGGTCCGCCATGGCCACGGCTTCACTCACATCGTGAGTGACCAGCAGCACCGTAAAGCCGTGCTCCTGCCATAGCGAGACGATCAGATCCTGCATCTCAATCCGCGTCAGCGCATCCAGCGCCCCCAGGGGTTCATCCAGCAGCAACAGGCCCGGGCGATGGATCAGCGCTCTGGCCAGCGCCACACGCTGTTTTTGTCCGCCGGAAAGGGCGGCAGGCCACTCACCTGCGCGATTGTCCAGTCCGACGGCGGCCAGGGCTTGTAACGCCTGCGCTTTCCAGTTGCCTTTCAGCCCCAGACCAACGTTATCAATCACCGTTTTCCACGGTAGCAGACGTGCATCCTGGAACATCATCCTGGTATCGTCCTGGATATCCGCCAGCGGGGTGTTCCCGGCCAGCAGCTCACCGCCGTTAGGTGCTTCCAGTCCGGCCAGCAGGCGCAGCAGGGTGCTTTTACCGCCGCCGCTGCGGCCCACCACCGCCACGAATTGCCCGGCCGGGATGTGCAGTTCCAGTTCGTTCAGAATGGTGTTTTCGCCGTAGCGTTTGGTCACGCCGTTAAGCAGCAGCGGCGTCCCCTGATTTAAGCGAGCGGTATTCATGCGTGTGCCTCCTTTATCGCGTAGGCCGGATTCCAGCGCAGCCAGCGGCGTTCAAGCCACTGGGCGCTGACATCCGCCAGTTTGCCGAGCAGGGCGTAGAGAACGATCGCCACCACTACCACGTCGGTCTGCAGGAATTCGCGGGCGTTCATCGCCAGGTAGCCAATCCCGGAGTTAGCGGAGATAGTTTCCGCCACGATCAGCGTCAACCACATCAGGCCAAGAGCGAAACGCACGCCGACCATAATCGAGGGCAGGGCGCCCGGCAGAATGACATGCGTAAACAGAGCGAAGCCGGACAAACCGTAGCTCCGCGCCATCTCCACCAGCCCGCGGTCGATGTTACGAATGCCGTGCCAGGTGTTGATGTAGATGGGGAACAGCGTCCCGAGAGCGACGAGGAAAATCTTCGCCGTCTCGTCGATACCAAACCACAGGATCACCAGCGGGATCAGCGCCAGGTGCGGCACGTTGCGCAGCATCTGGATGGAGGTGTCCAGCAGACGCTCGCCCCAGCGGGACAGGCCGCTGATCAGACCCAGCGTCAGGCCAATCGACCCGCCAATTGAAAAACCAATCACCGCGCGCCAGGAGCTGATGGCCAGATGCTGCCACAGCTCACCGCTGGCGCTCAGGGACCAGAAGGCCTCCACCACGCCCTCCGGAGAGGGCAGAATGCGGCTCGACAGCCAACCCACGGAGGATGCCAGCTGCCAGATCAGGACAATCCCCACAGGGAGCAGCCAGGGCGCAATGCGCAGCAGCCATTTTTGGGATGGGTTAGCCATGCGATCTCCTTAGCTCTGGGCGACTTTACGCGGGATAAATTCGTTGGCGACCGCTTCACCCTGCTGCAGCAGAGGCTGCGGCTGCGGGATCTGCGGAATAGCCACATCCAGATGCGGGAACAGCAGCTCACCCACCTTGTACGCCTCTTCCAGATGCGGATAACCGGATAGAATAAAGCTGTCGATGCCGAGGTCGGCGTATTCATTAATCCGCGCCGCCACGGTCGGGCCATCACCCACTAACGCCGTACCCGCCCCGCCGCGCACCAGCCCCACGCCAGCCCACAGGTTCGGGCTGATCTCCAGATTCTCCCGCTTGCCGTTGTGCAGGGAGGCCATCCGGTGCTGCCCGACGGAGTCGGTGCGGGCGAAGGCGGCCTGGGCTTTGGCAATAGTGTCATCGTCCAGATGGGCGATCAGGCGGTCGGCGGCCTGCCACGCCTCTTCAGTGGTCTCGCGCACAATCACGTGCAGACGGATCCCGAAGCGCACCTTACGACCGTGGGCCGCGGCTTTGGCACGCACCTGCTCGATCTTCTCTTTCACCAGTTCCGGCGGCTCGCCCCAGGTGAGATACAAATCCACCTGCTCGGCGGCCAGATCCTGGGCGACGTCCGACGAACCGCCAAAATAGAGCGGCGGACGCGGCTGCTGGATCGGCGGGAAGAAGAGTTTGGCATCACGAACATGAATATGTTTGCCCTCGAAGGTCACATTCTCGCCCTCCAGCAGACGACGCCAGACGTGGGTGAACTCAGAGGAGGCTTCATAACGCTCGGTGTGATCCAGGAAGACGCCGTCCCCGGCCAGCTCCTGCGGATCGCTACCGGTCACCAGGTTAAACAGCGCGCGTCCGTTCGACAGACGGTCAAGGGTCGCGGCCTGGCGGGCGGCCACTGTCGGAGAGGTCACGCTCGGGCGCAGGGCCACGAGGAACTTCAGGCGCTGGGTCACCGGGATCATCGACGCCGCCACCAGCCATGCATCTTCGCAGGAGCGTCCGGTCGGGATTAACACCCCGGTAAAGCCAATTCGATCGGCGGCCTGGGCAATCTGCTGGAGATAAGCGTGATCCACCGGGCGGGCACCCTCGTCGGTGCCCAGATAGTGTCCATCACCGTGGGTAGGTAAAAACCAGAACAGATTCAGACTCATGATTTAGCTCCTTTTTGCGCGGTCGGTTGCCAGATACGGTCGCGAATATCGATTTTTTTCGGCACCAGGCGGTTGTCATAGAAGAGATCAGCGGTTTGCTGCTGTAACACGGCGGTATGGGCATCCACTGGTTTGATGACGGTTGGCGGGCGATGGTCAAGGTAGGTGGCAATGACCGGCTCCGGAAGCCCCATCGTTTTGGCCAGCAGGGCGATACTGGCCTGACGCTGACTCTGGGTAAGGGCATCCGCCTCGCTAAAGGTATTCAGTACGCCCTGAACGAATTCACCGTTTTTCTCTGCATAAGGGCGAGCGGCAAGGTAGAAGGAGCCGGTCTGTTTCAGGCTTTCACCATCTTTCAGCACCTTTACGCCACCCTGCAGCAGGGCCGCGGAGTAGTAGGGGTCCCAGATTGCCCAGGCATCGACGTTGTTTTGCTGGAAGGCGGCGCGGGCATCTGCCGGGGAAAGATAAACTGGCTGAATATCTTTAAAAGTCAGACCCGCCTGCTGTAGGGCGCGCAATAGCAGATTGTGGGAGCTGGACCCTTTCTGGAAAGCCACCTTATGGCCTTTGAGATCCGCCACGGTTTTGATCGGGCTGTTTTCAGGGACCAGAATCACTTCGGCTTTCGGTTTAGGCGGCTCCACGCCGACGTAAACCAGGTCTGCCCCGGCGGCCTGGGCGAAGATAGGCGGGATATCGCCGGTGCTGCCGAGATCGATACTGCCGACGTTCAGCGCCTCCAGCATCTGCGGGCCTGCCGGGAACTCTACCCAGGAGAATTTGGTGTCCGGGTAGCGTTTTTCCAGCAGCTGATGGCTTTTCGCCAGCACCATGCTGACGCTGCCTTTCTGGTAGCCAATACGCAGGCTCTCGGGGGCGGGATCGGCGGCATGCGCCAGGCCGGAGAGGGCCACCAGACCGGCCAGGCTCAGGCGTGCAAGGGATTTAAACATGGGCGACTCCTTTCTGAAGACCAAAGGCAGGAACCTGAACGTCGCGGCGATGCAGCGCCTGCCAGAAGGTCTCCAGGGCGCTGTCGAGGCGGGTTTGCAGGTTAGGGGTAAAGTGCGGCTTGTGCTGGTAGTCAATCACCTGCGAGTCGTCGGCAAACACGCCGTGCAGAATCTCCTGAGCCTTCAGGGCGCTGAGCACCGGCTTCAGGGCATAATCCACCGCCAGCAGGTGAGCGACGGTGCCGCCGGTCGCCAGCGGCAGTACGATTTTGTTCTCCAGCGCGCGCTCCGGCAGCAGATCGAGCAGGGTTTTCAGGGCACCGGAAAACGAGGCCTTATACACCGGCGTGGCGACGATCAGCCCGTCGGCGTCTTTAAGCTGCTCATTAAGGGTTTTCAGCGCCGGACTGTCGAAGCGGGCATAGAGAAGATCTTCCGGAGCGAAGTTATGCAGATTCCAGTGGAACACTTCGACATCCAGAGAGGTGAGCTGCTCCCGGGCATACTCCAGCAGCGCGCTGGAGCGGGAAGGAAATCGCGGACTGCCGGCCAACGTAATGACGCGCATAGATGCTCCTTATAACCAATTATTTGCTTTTATCTAACATTGATAACATTTGTTGGCAGTGTGGCATCGCTGGCTTATTCCACTAAATGATTTATACGCAGAATAAATGCCAAAAAATGAATAAAGGAGGGGTGAAAAGTAAACGATTGCTTCTGGTGAGGTTTTTTTTGCCGCAGGTCAATTCCCTTTCCGGCTGCGATCGCTGATAATTCGGCCCCGGTTTGCACACCGGGAATCCAGGAGAGTTCATGTACTACCCCTTCGTTCGTAAAGCCCTTTTCCAGCTCGATCCTGAGCGCGCTCATGAATTTACATTCCAGCAGTTACGCCGTATTACGGGAACCCCGCTTGAAGCGCTGGTGCGCCAGAGAGTGATGGAGAAGCCGGTCACCTGCATGGGTTTAACCTTTAAGAACTCACTGGGTCTGGCAGCAGGGCTGGATAAAAACGGCGAGTGCATCGATGCACTGGGTGCGATGGGCTTTGGCTCTATCGAAATTGGCACCGTCACGCCACGTCCGCAGCCGGGTAACGACAAGCCGCGCCTGTTCCGCCTGGTGGAGGCCGAAGGGCTGATCAATCGCATGGGCTTTAATAACCTCGGCGTCGATCATCTGGTTGAGAATGTGAAGAAAGCCCATTTCGATGGGGTTCTGGGCATTAATATCGGTAAAAATAAAGACACGCCGGTCGAGCAGGGCAAAGATGACTACCTGATTTGTATGGAAAAAGTTTACGCCTACGCCGGGTATATTGCGGTGAATATCTCTTCACCTAACACCCCGGGCCTGCGCACCCTGCAATACGGTGAAGCGCTCGACGATTTATTACTCGCCATCAAGAATAAGCAAAATGAACTCCAGGCGAAGCATCATAAATATGTGCCGGTGGCCGTTAAAATTGCTCCGGATCTGACCGTAGAAGAGCTGGTGCAGGTCGCCGACAGTTTAGTTCGTCATAATATTGATGGCGTTATTGCCACCAATACCACCCTCGATCGCTCTCTGGTTCAGGGAATGAAATATTGCGACGAAATGGGGGGCCTGAGCGGGCGTCCGGTGCAGTTAAAAAGCACCGAAATTATTCGTCGTCTGTCAGAAGAATTAAAGGGTCGCCTGCCGATCATTGGCGTAGGCGGTATAGATTCAGTCATGGCCGCGCGCGAGAAAATGGCGGCTGGCGCTTCGCTGGTGCAGATATATTCAGGCTTTATTTTCAAAGGCCCGCCGCTGATTAAAGAAATCGTTAATCATATCTAATCTTTTAGCATGACTGGCAACCAGGGCTTTATTTCCAGCTCTGGTTGTTTTATATTCCCGGACTGTTGCTTTATTAGACATTGTAGTCTTTGATTATTGCAGTTAAAAAAAGCGAAGCGGCAATAAGGACTTTCTTAGGACAGGACGTTTCGGGAACGGGAGAGACAGATGCGAATTAAACCTGACGATAACTGGCGCTGGTATTTCTGTGACGAGCACGATCGCATGATGCTCGATCTGGCCAATGGTATGTTGTTTCGTTCGCGTTTTGCCCGCCGGATGTTAACCCCGGACGCCTTTGCCGATACCGGTTTTTGCGTCGATGATGCCGCACTCTACTTCTCCTTTGAAGAAAAATGCCGCGACCTCGACCTGTCGAAAGAACAACGCGCCGAGCTGGTGCTCAATGCGCTGGTGGCGATCCGCTTCCTCAAACCTCAGATGCCGAAAAGCTGGCACTTTCTTGCCCACAATGAGCGCTGGTCGCCGGTTACCGGTGATGCGGCGTGCGTCAGCCTGAGCGAGAGTGCAGAGCAGGTGAATTTGCTGGTGGTGGAGCCGGGCGATAATGCCGCGCTCTGTTTACTGGCGCAGCCGACGGTGACCATTGCCGGGCGCACCATGCAGTTGGGCGACCCGATTAAAGTGATGAATGACCGACTGAAACCACAGCCGGTCACCTTCAGCCTCGAGCAGGCCGTTTAGGCTTCCAGCTGTAACGAGGTTTTCGGTACGCAGCTGCAGCACAGAATTGTGCCGTCACTGCCGATAGCCGATTTCTTCAGCGCACTCACTTCGCCTTCTACCAGCGTGATGCGACAGCATCCGCAGATCCCCGCCCGACAGGAATAGGGCACGCGAATACCGGCCTGTTCAAGCTGTTCCAGTAACACCTGCTGATTGTTTCCGCGGATCGTCTGACCCTGCCACTGGATAGTGACCGCCGTGGCGGGTTGTGTCTCCACCTCTGTCGCCTCTTCCTCAGCGCCTGCGCCGTAGATCCGGCCTGGCCCGGTGGAGAGGATTTCCACCTCGTCGCCCACGCGGATCACGCCGCTGGTGCGTGGGATCAGGTTCTGACCGAAATCCACATCGCCGTTATCCTGCGCGGTGCGGAAAGATTGCAGGGTTTTGAGTGGCTCACCGGCAGGGTGCTTCTGCCCCTTTTCCGGGCTGACGGTGGTAAAGATGCAGCGGCTGCAGGGTTTCACCACGTCAAAGATCACGTCGCCGATGCGGATCACTTTCCAGGTATCTTCTTCCCAGGCCGTTGCGCCGGTGACCACCAGATTCGGGCGGAACTGCTCCATCTGTACGCTCGCCGGGCAGCGCTTTTGCAGGTCGCGCAGCGAAGCGTCGTTGGTGAGCAGAAACGGGAAGCCGTCGGCAAATGACAGTGGCACCGCGGCGAAATCTTTGACGCGTCGCGTCAGTTCGGGCCCGACCCAGCGGAGCTGCACCGGGCGCGAAAAGAATTCGCTCATCCAGCGGTTGATCGCGTCCGGGGCGATACGGGCGGTAAAGTGGTTGCCCCACACTTCGGTAGGCGCATCCGCTGGCGCAAAATCGCTGAAGCGAACGATACTACTGGAACCGTCCGGCGCGGTGAGATGCAGACCATCCTGAACCGGGGCCGGGGTGAAGCGAACCATCTGTGGGAACTGGCGGGCGGTGATGAAGGTGCCATCCGGTTCAGTGACCATAAAAATGCGATCGTAGGCAAAACCGCTGACGTCTGCGAAGGCATGCGTCAGCCCAATACCGCGCATGGATTTGACCGGATGAATGAAAAGCCTGGATAACGTTGCCACGGCACCGTCCCCTCAAATGAAAATAAGCCCTCAACTTTATGACATAGAGCCCAGATTGGCTATAATGCGCAGCAATTTTCTTAGAGTAAAAGTGACGATATGAATTCTCTGTTTGCCAGTACGGCCCGTGGGCTGGAAGAGCTGTTAAAAACTGAACTGGAAAGCCTGGGCGCACAAGAGTGCCAGGTGGTTCAGGGTGGTGTCCATTTTCAGGGCGACACGCGGCTTATTTACCAGAGCCTGATGTGGAGTCGCCTGGCCTCACGCATCATGTTGCCGATGAGAGAGTGCAAGGTTTACAGCGATCTCGATCTTTATCTGGGCGTGCAGACGATTAACTGGACAGAGATTTTTGCCCCGGGTGCCACCTTTGCGGTGCACTTCAGCGGCCTGAACGATGAGATCCGCAACAGCCAGTACGGCGCGTTGAAGGTCAAAGATGCCATCGTCGACAGCTTTACCCGTAAAAATCTGGAACGCCCGAACGTCGATCGCGAAAACCCGGATCTGCGTATCAACGTGCGTCTGAATAAAGAGATCGCCAGCATCGCACTGGATCTGTGTGGTGAGGGCCTGCACCAGCGCGGCTACCGCGATCGGGCGGGTATCGCCCCGATCAAAGAGAACCTGGCCGCAGCCATTGTGATGCGTTCCGGCTGGCAGCCGGGTACGCCAATGCTCGATCCAATGTGCGGTTCCGGCACGCTGCTGATTGAAGCGGCTATGCTGGCGACCGACCGTGCACCGGGACTGCATCGCGGCCAGTGGGGCTTTAAGGGCTGGGCTCAGCACGACGAGGCGGTCTGGCAGGAGGTGAAAGCCGAAGCCCAGACCCGCGCCCGCGCAGGGCTGGCGGCCTATGAATCCCATTTCTACGGCTCTGACAGCGATAGCCGCGTGATTGAACGCGCACGCAGCAACGCCCGTCGCGCCGGGATTGGCGATCTGGTCACCTTTGAGGTAAAAGACGTCTCCCGGCTCACCAACCCGTTGCCGAAAGGCCCGTACGGGACGGTGATCAGCAACCCGCCTTACGGCGAACGTCTGGACAGCGAGCCGGCGCTGATTGCTCTGCACAGCCTGCTGGGCCGCACCATGAAAGATCTGTTTGGCGGCTGGAATCTCTCCCTGTTCAGCGCCTCGCCGGAGCTGCTGAGCTGCCTGCAGCTGCGCGCCGAGCGTCAGTTCAAGGCCAAAAACGGCCCGCTGGACTGTGTGCAGAAAAACTATCACCTGGCCGAGAAAGAAGCCGACAGCAAACCGGCCAGCATCGCGGAAGATTATGCCAACCGTCTGCGTAAGAACCTGAAGAAATTTGAAAAATGGGCGAAGCAGGAGGGTATTGAGTGCTATCGCCTGTATGACGCCGATCTGCCGGAATACAACGTGGCGGTCGACCGCTACGGCGAGTGGGTGGTGGTGCAGGAGTATGCTCCGCCAAAAACCGTCGATCCGCAGAAAGCGCGCCAGCGTATGCTGGATATCATCGCCGCCACCATCAACGTGCTGAACATCGCTCCAAACAAGCTGATCCTCAAGACCCGTGAGCGTCAGAAGGGTAAAAATCAGTACGAGAAGATGAACAGCAAGGGCGAGTTTATCGAAGTGGGCGAATACAACGCGCGCCTGTGGGTTAACCTGACCGACTACCTCGATACCGGCCTGTTCCTTGACCACCGTATTGCCCGTCGTATGCTGGGCCAGATGAGCAAAGGTAAAGACTTCCTGAACCTCTTCTCCTATACCGGCAGCGCCAGCGTCCATGCGGGTCTGGGTGGCGCACGTACCACCACCACCGTGGATATGTCCCGCACCTATCTGGAGTGGGCAGAGCGCAACCTGCGTCTCAACGGCCTGACCGGCCGGGCGCACCGTCTGCTGCAGGCCGACGTGCTGGGCTGGCTGCGCGAATCGGATGAACAGTTCGATCTGATCTTTATCGATCCGCCGACCTTCTCCAACTCCAAACGTATGGAAGAGTCTTTTGATGTGCAGCGCGACCATCTGGCGCTGATGAAAGACCTCAAACGGATGCTGCGTAAAGGCGGCACCATCATGTTCTCGAACAACAAGCGCGGTTTCCGCATGGATCATGACGGGTTAGCTGAACTGGGGCTGAAAGCACAAGAGATCAGTCAAAAAACCTTGTCCCAGGATTTTGCCCGTAACCGTCAGATCCACAACTGCTGGCTCATCACCGCCGCCTGAAAGGAAAAATAAATGTCATTAATTAGTATGCATGGCGCGTGGCTGTCATTCAGCGACTCACCCCTTCTCGATAACGCAGAACTGCATATCGAAGATAACGAACGTGTCTGTCTGGTAGGCCGTAATGGCGCCGGTAAATCGACCCTGATGAAGATCCTCAACCGCGAGCAGGGGCTGGATGACGGGCGTATCGTTTACGAGCAGGACCTGGTGGTGGCGCGTTTGCAACAGGATCCGCCGCGTAACGTGCAGGGCAGCGTCTATGATTTTGTGGCCGAAGGGATCGCCGAGCAGGCGGAGTACCTGAAGGGTTACCACGAGATCTCGCACCTGGTGATGACCGACCCGAGCACCAAAAACCTCAACGAGATGGCGCGTCTGCAGGAGCTGCTGGACCACCACGGCCTGTGGCAGCTGGAAAACCGCATCAACGAAGTGCTGGCGCAGTTAGGTCTGGAAGCTGACATGCCGCTGGCCTCCCTCTCCGGTGGCTGGCTGCGTAAAGCTGCCCTGGGCCGGGCACTGGTCAGCGGGCCGAAAGTGCTGCTGCTCGATGAACCGACGAACCACCTGGATATCGAAACCATCGACTGGCTGGAAGGGTTCCTGAAAACCTTCGGCGGTACCATTATCTTTATCTCGCATGACCGTTCGTTTATTCGCAATATGGCGACCCGCATTGTCGATCTCGACCGCGGCAAGCTGGTGACCTATCCGGGCGATTACGACACCTACCTGCTGGAAAAAGAGGAAAACCTGCGCGTAGAAGAGCTGCAAAACGCCGAGTTCGACCGCAAGCTGGCCCAGGAAGAGGTGTGGATCCGTCAGGGCATCAAAGCCCGCCGTACCCGTAACGAAGGCCGCGTCCGTGCCCTGAAAGCGATGCGTCGTGAGCGTAGCGAGCGCCGTGAAGTGATGGGCAGCGCGAAGATGCAGGTCGAAGAGGCGAGCCGCTCCGGCAAAATCGTCTTTGAGATGGAAAACGTTAACTACCAGGTTGACGGCAAAGTGCTGGTGAGAGATTTCTCTGCCCAGGTGCAGCGCGGGGATAAAATTGCCCTTATCGGCCCGAATGGCTGCGGTAAAACCACGCTGCTGAAGCTGATGCTGGATCAACTGAAAGCCGACAGCGGTCGCATCCATTGCGGGACCAAGCTGGAAGTGGCCTACTTCGACCAGCACCGTGCCGAACTGGACCCGGACAGAACGGTGATGGACAACCTCGCAGAAGGTAAGCAGGAAGTGATGGTGAACGGGAAACCGCGCCATGTGCTGGGCTATCTGCAGGACTTCCTGTTCCATCCAAAACGGGCCATGACCCCGGTTCGAGCCCTCTCCGGAGGGGAGCGTAACCGCCTGTTACTGGCACGTTTGTTCCTGAAACCCAGCAACCTGCTGATTCTCGATGAACCAACGAACGATCTTGATGTGGAAACGCTGGAACTTCTTGAAGAACTGATTGATAGTTATCAGGGAACGGTGATGCTGGTGAGCCACGATCGTCAGTTCGTGGACAATACCGTGACCGAATGCTGGATCTTCGAAGGTCAGGGCCGTATCGGACGCTATGTGGGCGGCTACCACGATGCCCGCGGACAGCAGGCGCAGTCGCTGGCGACAAAGCAGTCAAAAGCGAAGAGCGAAGCGGAAGTTGCTGTAACCAAAGCAGAAACGGTCAAACGCGGCAGTAACAAACTAAGCTATAACCTCCAACGCGAACTGGAAAGCTTGCCGCAGCGTCTGGAAGAGCTGGAAGCGAGTCTGGAAAGTTTGCAGGCTCAGGTGGCCGACGCGTCATTCTTTAGCCAGCCGCATGACCATACGCAAAAAGTGCTGGCCGATATGGCCCAGGCTGAGCGGGCGCTGGAAGAGGCATTTGAACGCTGGGAATATCTTGAGGCTCTGAAAAACGGCGCATAAGTTAAACATGGAGCCAGTATGTGTGAACATCACCATGCCGATCGGCATATTTTATGCTCCCAGTGCGATATGCTCGTGGCGCTACCCGCGCTCGAGCATGGACACAAAGCGGCATGCCCGCGATGCGGGACAACGCTGACAACGAAGTGGGATGCGCCGCGGCAGCGTCCCACTGCTTATGCTATTGCTGCGCTGTTCATGCTGATCCTCTCCAACCTGTTTCCCTTTATCTATATGAAAGTGGGGGGTATCACCAGCGAAGTGCATTTGCTGGAGATACCCGGCGTGATGTTCTCGGAAGATTACGCCAGTCTGGGCACCTTCTTTATGCTCTTCGTCCAGATCGTGCCGGCGTTTTGTCTGGTGGTTATCCTGCTGCTCGTGAACCGCGTGCAGATGCCCAGGGCACTGAAAATCAGGCTGGCGCGGATCCTGTTCCAGTTAAAAAGCTGGGGAATGGCGGAGATTTTTCTTGCCGGGATCCTGGTGAGCTTTGTCAAGCTGATGGCCTACGGCGACGTGGGCGTTGGCAGCAGCTTTATTCCCTGGTGTCTCTATTGCGTATTGCAGCTGCGCGCGTTCCAGTGTGTGGACCGCCGCTGGGCATGGGACGATATCGCCCCGGCGCCGGTGCTGGCGCAAAAGCTGAAGGTCGGCGTTCCGGGGATCCACCAGAATCTGCGCCTCTGTTCCTGCTGTACGGCGATCCTCCCGGTCGACCAGGAAGTCTGTCCGCGTTGCGAAAGCAAAGGGCACGTGCGGCGTAAAAACAGTCTTCAGTGGACGATGGCGCTGCTCATCACCTCGATCATGCTTTATCTCCCTGCCAACATCCTGCCGATTATGATCACGAATCTGCTGGGGGATGAGATGCCCTCGACCATCATGGCCGGGGTGGTCCTGCTGTGGGGGGAAGGGTCCTACCCGGTAGCCTTAGTCATTTTTATCGCCAGTATCATGGTCCCTACGCTCAAAATGATTGCCATTGCCTGGCTCTGCTGGGATGCCAAAGGACACGGCAAGCGGGATAGCGAGCGAATGCATTTTATTTATGAAGTCGTTGAGTTTGTTGGACGCTGGTCAATGATTGACGTATTCGTGATTGCCGTTCTGTCTGCCCTGGTGCGGATAGGGGGGCTAATGAGTATTTACCCAGCCATTGGGGCGCTAATGTTTGCATTGGTCGTTATTATGACCATGTTTGCGGCCATGACCTTCGATCCGCGTTTATCGTGGGATCGTGAGCCAGAGTCGAGCCATGAGGATGAATAAAAGCATGGAAAATAAGAGTGGAGAGGCGAAAGTGCAGAAGGTCAAAAACTGGTCGCCGGTGTGGATCTTCCCCATCGTGACCGCGCTGATCGGTGCCTGGATCCTGTTTTATCATTATAGCCATCAGGGCCCGGTCGTGACGCTGATCACCACTAACGCCGAGGGGATTGAGGGCGGTAAAACGACCATCAAGAGCCGCAGCGTGGATGTGGGGGTAGTCGAGAGCGCAACCCTGACCGACGACCTGACCCACGTAGAAATTACCGCCCGCCTCAACGCCGGTATGGAGAAGCTGCTGCATGGCGACTCGGTGTTTTGGGTGGTGAAACCGCAGGTGGGTCGCGAAGGTATTAGCGGCCTGGGGACGCTGTTATCCGGGGCTTATATTGAACTGCAGCCGGGGAAACAGGGATCTCAACCGGAGCAGTATCAACTGCTGGATTCTCCGCCGCTGGCACCGCCGGATGCGAAGGGGATCCGCGTGATCCTCGACAGTAAAAAAGCCGGTCAGCTGAGCCCGGGCGATCCGGTGCTGTTCCGCGGCTATCGCGTCGGTTCTGTGGAAACCAGTACCTTTGACACGCAAAAACGCACCATCAGCTATCAGCTGTTTATCAACGCGCCGAACGATCGTCTGGTCACGGGTAACGTCCGCTTCTGGAAAGACAGCGGTATTGCCGTCGACTTAACCTCAGCGGGAATGCGCGTTGAGATGGGCTCGCTCTCCACGCTGTTTGGCGGCGGAGTCAGCTTTGACGTGCCGGAAGGGATGGATCAGGGACAGCCAGTCGCACAAAAAACCGCGTTCAGGCTGTATGACGATCAGAAGAGCATTCAGGATTCGCTCTATACCGACCATGTCGACTACCTGATGTTCTTCAAGGATTCTGTCCGCGGCCTGCAGCCGGGCGCGCCGGTTGAATTCCGTGGCATCCGTCTCGGCACCGTTGGCAAAGTGCCGTTCTTCGCACCGGGCATGCGTCAGGTGCTGGATGACGATTACCGTATCCCCGTCCTGATCCGCATTGAGCCGGAGCGTCTGATTAATCAGGTTGGCGATACGCCTGATATCGCTCAGCATATCGAAGGGTTGATGAAGCGCGGCCTGCGCGGTTCGCTCAAAACCGGTAACCTGGTGACCGGGGCGCTGTATGTGGATATGGACTTCTTCCCGAAAGAGCCGCCGGTGAAAGAGATCCGCGAGTTCTCGGGCTACAAAATCATCCCGACCGTGAGCAGTGGACTGGCACAGATCCAGCAGCGTCTGATGGAGACGCTGGATAAGATCAACAGCCTGCCGCTCAATCCGATGATTCAACAGGCCACCAATACGCTTAGCGAGAGCCAGGCGACGATGCGCCGTCTGCAGGCCACGCTGGATAATCTCAACAAGCTGACCGCCAGCCAGTCGATGCAGCAGCTGCCTCAGGACATGCAGAAAACGCTGCGTGAACTGAACCGCAGTATGCAGGGCTTCCAGCCAGGTTCAGCGGCGTACAACAAGATGGTGGCGGATATGCAGCGCCTCGATCAGGTTCTGCGTGAACTGCAGCCGGTGCTGAAGACGCTGAACACCAAGAGCAACGCGCTGGTATTCGAAGCGAAAGACAAAAAGGACCCTGAGCCGAAGGGGGCTAAATAATGAAAAAGTGGCTAATGATTACCGCAGTGGCGCTCCTGACCGCCTGTAGCTCAGCAGAGAACAAGAGCTATTATCAACTGCCTGTGGCCGCGCAGGCGGGCGGGCAAAGTACCGCCAGCCAGGGGAACCGCCTGCTGTGGGTAGAGCAGGTGGCGGTACCGGATTACCTGGCCGGTAATGGTGTGGTTTATCAAACCAGCGATGTGCAGTATGTCATCGCCAATAACAACCTGTGGGCCAGCCCGCTGGATCAGCAGCTGCGTAACACGCTGGTTGCAAATCTCAGCAGCCAGCTGCCGGGATGGGTGGTGGCGTCGCAGCCGCTGGGTAGCGACCAGGATACGCTCAACGTCAACGTGACCAACTTCCATGGTCGCTATGATGGCAGGGTGATTGTCAGTGGGGAATGGTTGCTGAATCATCAGGGCCAGCTGATAAAGCGGCCTTTCCATCTGGAGTTAACCCAGCAAAAGGATGGTTATGATGAGATGGTGAAAGTGCTGGCACAGGGGTGGGCGCAGGAGTCCGCTAGTATTGCCAGAGAGATTTCTCGTCTGCCATAAGTAAAATTCATCGCATCAGGCCGCAGTTAGCGTCACGCTAATTGCGGCTTTTTTTTCGTTTTATGCTCAGGCCGTTACTTGTGCCGCGTCACACTTTTTGTACAAATGAACTTCTGACCAGGTCACAAATATGACACTGGCGTGAATTTTGCGCATTGACGCTAAGCGGGAATCAGGGTATTCGTTATCTGTGGTTGCACGTTTTGTAATCACTGTTTTCTTTTCCACCAGATCAAATAATGAGGGAAACGAGGCATGAAGAGACAGAAACGAGATCGCCTTGAAAGGGCTCATCAACGTGGTTATCAGGCTGGCATCGCCGGACGTTCTAAAGAAATGTGTCCCTATCAGACCATCAATCAAAGGTCGCAATGGTTAGGGGGCTGGCGAGAAGCCATCGGAGACAGGGCAGTACTTGCTTGATAGCGTCTCTTTAAAAAAAGAAACCTCCGCAGTGCGGAGGTTTCGCCGTTTTATGCTTTGGTAAAAGCAAAAATCAGAATGCGGAAGTGTCCTGGAACAGACCCACTTTCAGGTCATTCGCCGTGTAGATCAGACGACCGTCGACCAGCACTTCGCCATCCGCCAGGCCCATGATCAGGCGACGGTTAACAATGCGTTTGAAGTGAATACGGTAGGTCACTTTTTTCGCGGTCGGCAGAACCTGACCGGTGAATTTCACTTCGCCAACGCCCAGGGCGCGGCCTTTGCCTTCGCCACCCAGCCAGCCGAGGTAGAAACCAACCAGCTGCCACATCGCGTCCAGACCCAGGCAGCCTGGCATCACTGGATCGCCAATAAAGTGGCAACCAAAGAACCACAGGTCCGGGTTGATATCGAGCTCTGCTTCTACGTAACCCTTATCGAAGTTGCCGCCGGTTTCCGTCATCTTAACGACACGGTCCATCATCAGCATGTTCGGGGCCGGTAACTGCGGGCCTTTAGCACCAAACAGTTCACCGCGACCAGAGGCAAGAAGATCTTCTTTTGTATAGGATTCGCGTTTATCTACCATGTTCTCAGTATGCCTTATTTTAGTGAAGGACGCAGGATAGCTAACACGTGTACGCTGAACAAGTCCGATCAGTTCGGCGTGAACCAGTTCAACCAGCGTAACGGCCAGGGATAACGATGGCGTGCTTCCTGCTGTGTTGCCTGCGCAATACGCTCCTGGATGCTGTGCATCAGCGTGTTCTGCCCTTCGGCATCCCACTCCAGGTTTGTCAGTAAGGGTAGCGCATCTGCGATATCTTCGATCGCCCAGAGGCTGAATTGTTCCTCTTCTACCGCGGTCAGCAGTTCCTGACTGAGGCTGAGATGACGCACGTTCGGCAGGGGAATAATAACGCCCTGTTTACCGTTCAGTCCGCGCTGCTGGCAAACGGTAAAGAAGCCTTCAATCTTCTCGTTCAGACCGCCGACCGGCTGCGCGCGACCAAACTGATCCACCGAACCGGTGATGGCAATGCTCTGATTCACCGGCACATCGGCCAGGGCACTGATTAACGCGCACAGTTCAGCCATCGAGGCGCTGTCGCCATCGACTTCGCTGTAGGACTGCTCGAAGGTCAACGAGGCGGTGAAGGGGATCTGCTGCTCAAGCTGCAGTTCCGACATCAGATAAGCCTGCATGATCATCATGCCCTTGGCGTGAATGTTCCCGCCCAGTTCGGCTTTACGTTCCACATCGATAAATTCACCGTCACCGATGTGTACAACGCAGCTGATACGGGACGGCTCGCCAAAGGCGCGCGGATGACCCGGGAACTCAATCACCGACAGGGCGTTGATCTGTCCGACGCGTTCACCTTCGGTTTCGACCAGGATCTGCTCCAGCAGGATCTCGTCCTGCATGCGATCGGCAAGGTAGCCCTCGCGCCACTCTCGCTGCACCAGCATCTGGGAGAGCTGTTCGCCGGTAATGGTGTCGTCTTCCGTCATGGCTGCGGCTTCACGCAACTGCTTGCCAAGCCAGAGAGGACAAAGCGGCAGGGTCTCCTGGTCGCCGGTGTAGCGCACCGCTTCGCGGATCAGCACCGGCCAGGCATCGGCTGCCGGGGTTGGCAACTGCGCGCGTTCGCAAACGGCATGCACCCACTGGAGCCATTGCAGCATATCTTCGGCATCCGCGATCTGCGTGCTGTCTTCAAACTCGCTGTACACCACCTGATCGGCCAGCTCGGGTTCCATCTCCTGGAAATCGGCCAGTGCTTCGCGATCGCCAATCAGCACCACTTTCAGGGAGAGCGGCATAGAAGGCACTGCGACCGGAAGAGGGCGCGACTCATCATACGCCACCCAGTCAAACCGCTGCTGACTGACGCTGTTTTTCAGGCGCATCCACAGCAGAGGCTGGGCCAGTAGGGTGCGCAGCGAGATGAGCAGCACGCCGCCGTTAGCCTGATGCACCAGGCCAGGATGCAGGGTCAACTCGCCGTTAAACTGGCGCAGGCAACCGAACAGTTGTTCTGCTTCTGTCCAGCCCGCCGGGACGATGTTGCCTGTGACCGCAAAACGGCCATCGGGTACGGTCGCCGGTTCAAAGGTGACTGTGTGTCCGCTGATGCGGTATTCACCCCCAAAGACCGTCCCGGTTTCTGGTTGCAGCTGCCGCATGGCATCCGCCAGAAGATTCAGGTACTCCGCTTCGTCTGGCGCTTTCAACAACATGAACGGTGAGGTTGCCCACGGGCTCAACACCTGCTCCAGTGCGTAATGCAAACGGGGCTGTGTGTCACTGAGGATGTATTCGTGTTCTTTCGCGAGATCTGGCTGTGCAAACAGTTCCTGATAGCTTTCGGTATCCGGAACCAGGTCACGCCATGCAAGTTTCGTAATGGTCAAAGTTGATGTTTTTTAGTCAGAAGTAAAACGATGGAGTATACCGTAAGGCGCAGGCTCTGCCCATGAGGGAATGGGCGTTTCCAGAGATGAATGCATCGCCACGTATCACAGGATATGATTTCTTTTCAGCAGATTGCCAAAAAACTGATATTCTGAACACAGTTACACGGTCACACTGAGATCGCAATGAAATACCAACAACTGGAAAATCTCGAAAGCGGCTGGAAATGGAAGTATCTGGTCAAAAAACACCGTGAAGGGGAATTGATCACGTGCTACCTCGAAGCCAGTGCTGCAAAAGAAGCTGTAGATTTATTGCTGACCCTCGAAAACGAACCCATTCTGGTCAACGGCTGGATAGATAAACACATCAATCCGGCGCTACTGAACCGCATGAAGCAGACTATCCGTGCGCGGCGAAAACGGCATTTCAATGCTGAGCACCAGCATACGCGGAAGAAGTCGATCGATCTGGAGTTTATGGTCTGGCAACGTCTGGCCGGACTGGCCCAGCGCCGCGGAAAAACCCTGTCAGAAACTATCGTCCAGCTCATTGAAGATGCGGAACATAAAGAGAAGTACGCCAGTCAGATGTCGACCCTGAAAACCGATCTCCAGGCGCTGCTGTCCAGTAAGAAGTAGCGTTTTACTTTCCTTCAGGCAATAAAAAACCCCGCAACACGGCGGGGTTTTTTGTCAGACGATAACTTATGCCGCTGGCTGAGTTACAACGTCTTTGATGCCTTTAACTTCGATCTCTACGCGACGATCTGGTGCCAGGCAGTCGATCAGTGCAGCGCGAGGTTTCACGTTGTCACAGGTAGCACCGGTAACTGGGTTAGATTCGCCCATACCACGTGGGGAGATCTTGTTAGCTGGGATACCTTTAGAGATCAGGTAATCAACAACAGACTGAGCACGTTTCTCGGACAGACCCTGGTTGTAGGCGTCAGAACCGATACGGTCGGTGTAACCCAGAACAACTACGGAACCGTCTTTAGGATCCAGGTTGCTCAGCTGGGTGTACAGCTGATCCAGAGCCTGCTGGCCTTCTGGTTTCAGAGTTGATTTGTTGAAGTTGAACAGAACGTCAGACTTCAGAGTGAAGTGCTTGGTCTGTACTTCTGGCGCTGGAGCTGGAGCTGGAGCAACGATTGGCGCTGCTTCTTCCTGCTGGCCGAAACGGTAAGAAACACCTACGCTCAGCATGCCGTTGTCTGGACGAACACCAACGGTGTTGCCGTCGCCGATGTTGTTAACCCACTGGTATTCCAGACGGGTAGCAACGTCACGGGTCATTGCCCACTCAACGCCACCTGCGAATACTGGAGATACGCCAGTGTCATGGTCGTCGCCAGCGATGCTGTTGCTGGAGTCTGCACGCCATACCATGCCGCCCAGACGGGTGTAGATGTCTACAGCGTCATTTACTGGGTAGCCCAGTTTAGCAGTCAGCTGAACGCCCTGTGCTTTGAAAGCACCGTTAACGTTGTCACCTTTGTAAGGCATGCGGCCCAGCCAGTCGTAACCCATTTCGAAACCAACGTACGGGTTAACCTGATAACCACCGAACGCGCCTGCGCCCAGCTGGCTTTCGTGAGTTGGGCCGTCGTTGTTCAGAGCGTCGTTATACCAGCCAGTGTCATGGAACTGAGACCAGCCCAGTTTGCCACCTGCATACCAGGTATTATCTTTCGGAGCGGCCTGCGCTACGGTAGCGAAACCTGCCAGTGCCACTGCAATCGCGATAGCTGTCTTTTTCATTTTTTGCGCCTCGTTATCATCCAAAAATCGCCATGAGAATCTCAATGAGAGTCACGGTTAAATCCTTCACCGGGGGGCGGGGACAAAGAGTAAAGCTACCGATATCTTCGGCTTAGGCCGAGCACCCCTGGCGATGTAAAGTCTACAACGTACCTGAAAACTTACAAGTGTGAACTCCGTCAGGCATATGAAAAAAAAAGTTTTGTATACACAATATTTAACATTTAGGGCGAAGTTTTAGGCGTGCTAAACTGGAGGAAGCCGCGGCAGACAAGACTTGTCGCGGCTTTTAGAAATGGAACCAACGGCGTACAGCGCTTGCAAAAAAAATTCCAGGAAAACTCTTATTTTTACTTAGTGATACAAATTTGAGTGAATTTTTAGCCCAGATAGGTGTCCGTTGCCCAGAACATTCATCCGAACGGGACGCATAATAAAGCCCAATGCGTTACCTTCTTCTGCCGCTTCGGCCAGGCGATGTTGTTCCATTTCGGTTAACTCTTCCGTAAACCAGCCAATCACCACGCTGTAATTGCCGGTACGCAATGCCCTCACCATAGATTCTACAGTATGGCAGGGATCCATCTGGCTAACCTGCATCACTTTAGTGAGCGGTAAACCTGCGGATTGCACCCATTCCCGACTCAATTTCTGCTGCGGCGTGAGCCACAGCTGCCAGCGAGACTGTTGACCAAGCTGCTGCAATAGCGGCAGCAATAACAGCTGCGTCATCATGGGCTGGTCTTCACGGTAAAGCACTTCACTGATCAACCCGGTAGACATGTAAGCAGCGGAACTCCGTGCACTTTTGCCGGCGGAAGAAGAGAAAGTTGTGGAACGCTTTGCATAGCCTGAAGAGTACATAATCAATCCAGCCCTGTAGTTACTGTATGGATATACAGTAACCCCTGTACGTCTAAAGATCAACCTCAATTTCGGAAAGCTCCTCGCAAATTTGGGTTGTTATTCAGGCGGATTGAAAAATCATCTTGCCGTTCGATCATAAGTTACCTATTTTTTGACTAACGGATCCGTTAACCAATAACTTCACTATTACTACATGATTTAAAAGGGAAATATCATGAAAAAGTTATCTTATGAACGGATCTATCAATCTACGAAATATCTTTCACCCCTTGGTGAAGTCCAGCATCGCGCGCTGTTTGGCGGGTATACCCTGGCGGTGGATGACGCGGTCTTTGCGATGGTATCTGACGGTGAGTTATACCTGCGCGCCTGTGAAGAGAGCGCACAGTATTGCGTCAAAAATACCTCCTCTTACTTAACGCTGGTTAAGAGGGGGCGCCCGATTTTGCTGAATTACTACCGCGTGGATGAGGCGCTCTGGCAGGATCAGGATAAGCTTCTGCAGCTCTCCTCCTTTGCCCTCGAAGCCGCACGACGGGAGCGCCGCGAGCGGTACAAGCGCGACAGGCTGAAAGATTTACCCAATCTCACCTTTCAGCTTGAGATCCTGCTGAACGAAGCGGGCATCACCGACGAAGAGGCGTTACGCGCCCTCGGCGCCGAGCAGTGCTGGCTGAAGATCAGAGAACTTAACCGGCATCTGAGCTACAAGGTGCTGTTTGCGCTGGAGGGGGCCATCGTCGGGCTGCACGAAGCGGCCCTCCCGGAGATCAGACGCCAGGAGCTGGTGGAGTGGTACAAAAGGCTGCCCGTGGAGAACAGCCCTCACTCCGGCAGTTGATTAACATGCTGCTGTAATCGACAAATTTCTGGTAGCAACGCGATAAGCAGACCGATTTGCTGCAGCACTAACGGAGCTTTGCTCTCGGCACCCGGTTCAATATGCGAAATGCGTTGCGCCAGTTCGGACAGGGCCTGCTGAACACGAGGTTCATCCGCTGGACGTTGATGAAGCGCATCATCGACATAGCAAACGGCGTCATCAAGTAACGCCAGGATAGCCGGACTGGTCAGCCGCTCGCGGTGTGCGCCCAGGGCCGATATGTAGCTGGTAAAGGTGTGGTTCAGGCACAACAGGCGAAATGCAGCTTCGCGCGTTTCTGCTGTCGCCCGCGGCTCCGTGGACATGTTCGAGACCACCGACGCCAGCTCCGCATCGCGGTTGTAAGCGTCACGCCGGGCTATGCGATACGCCAGACGGTTATCGCGACCCTGATGATACTGCTCAAGAATGGCATCCAGATACCGGCAGTTGGCATTCATCGCCTGATCCAGCACCCGCGGCAGATTACGGAAGCGCCAGTCCGGCCAGATAAAGCTCACCGCGGCCCAGGCAATGGCACAGCCGATCAGGGTATCGATGACGCGCGGCAGAGCCACTTCAAAACCTTCCCCGAGGAGGTTGAAACAGAGCAACACCAGCAGGGTAATAAACATGGTGGCGTGCGCGTACTGCACATTGCGAAACGCAAAAAACAGTACCCCGGTGATCACAATTAAGATCAGCTGGCCTTCCAGAGAGGGGACAAAGTAGAGGATGGGCAGCCCGATGGCGACCCCCACCAGCGTGCCGATAATACGCAGCGCCAGCCGGTGGCGAGTAGCATTGTAGTTGGGCTGGCAGACAAACAGACTGGTCAGCAAAATCCAGTAGCCATGGTTAAGCCCGGTTATCTGTATAAAGGCATAGCCAATGCAGAGTACCACCGACATTCGCACCGCATGGCGGAACAGGGCCGATTCCGGCGAAAAGTTGCGGCTTAAGCGCAACCACATATCGCTGAAACCGTGCAGGCTGTCGTCGGCCAGCTGGTTTTCCACATCATTGCGGGGCATGGCGAGCGCCTGCTCAGATTCGATGGTGGCGAGCTGGGCATCAATGGCGCGCAGGTTATTCAGCAGAAAACCCAGCGCTTTCATCTGTTCAGCTGAGGTCCCACTGGCCTGGACACGATCGAGAGCCGCATCCAGGTGCGTGAAGGCCCGCTCAAAACGCGGATCGTGCTGATAGGGGGTGCGCAGCAGGATGGATCGCGACAGCTGCTGGCAGGCTTGCGACTGCATGGACAGGAGGCGCTGGAAGCGAAACATCACGTCGCTATAGCGAAACTTCTCGCGCAGATCGGCGTACTGAATATGCGAGGAGCTGGCGCGCTCGTGGATATCCTGTGCCACAAAGTAGTAGTGCAACGTTCGGCGGGTGCCGCGCTGCCCGCGATCGCCGCGTAAACGGGTGAGCAGCGAGGCTTTGGTCTGGTTCAGCGTAGTCACCAGCTGGCCGTTCGCCAGCGCCAGATCGTACAGCGGTGCCTGACCGTCATCTTCAATATCCGGGTCAAAGAGCCGGGATTTGAGCTCCAGATAATGCGCCAGCTGCCCATAGCTGCGGGCCAGATTGTCCTGCAGCGGACGAATGGGGAAGATCAGGTGCCCGGCCAGAGTGAGCAGGTTATACCAGACCGCTCCCAGCAACAGAAGCACCGGTTGCTGATACCACTGGTCGTAAAGCGACACCCCCAGCATGGTATAGATAGCAATCAGCAGCGCGCCAAAGGCGATGGTGGCGTAACGCTGTCCCAGTCCGCCCAGCAGGATAAAGACGCTGGTGGAGAGCATCAGCCCGAGGGCGAAAAGCCACGGCCACGGGAAGAGCAGCTCCACCGACGCCGAGGCGATAAAAAAGCAGATCAGCGTGATGACCAGATTGCGCAGCCGACCGGCGAGACGGTCATCCAGATCGGCCAGCGCCCCGGCCACGACGCCCAGCGTCAGCGGAATGGTCAGCTTTACGTCGCCCAGCCACCAGGGCAGGGCGGTGCTGCCACACAGGGCAATAAAGATCCTGACGTTATACAGCCAGGCGCTGTTGAGAGTGTAGCGGCGAAGCAGCGGGCTTAGCATGAGCGCTCGGGATCCTTGTTACGGAAAACGACGGCGGGCATTAGCTTCCCGCGCGGCGCGGGCCACTTCCACCGGGACGACCCGGCGTCCGACAGGCCATAAGGCAATGGCGGCAATTTTAAAATTGGCGAGCCCGACCGGGATCCCGATAAGCGTCAGACACTGGGCGATCCCCGCCGCAATGTGCATCAGACACAGCCACCAGCCGAAGAAGATCAGCCACACAATATTGAGCAGCGTCCCGCCGGTATTCAACAGCGCGTTTTTGCTGCCAGGCTCCAGCTCATCCACGTGAACCGCTTCATTACCGTACGGGACCAGCGAAAGTTTGGTGATCTCCCAGCAGGAGCGCGTCAGCGGCAGGGTGAAGATCAGCACCACGCTGATCAGCGTCGCCAGCAGCCATGAGAGCGTGGTGGCAAAACCACCCAGGACAAAATTCAAAATATTCAGAACGGTACGCATAAAACCTCAATTCTTTCCATAATGTTGAAGCCCTGCTGATTGTAACGTTTTTTTGCGCTGGAGCACCTGAAAACTGGCAGTTAAACTATCAGGCAATTATTCACGTCGTGGATCGGGCTGGACATGGAACTGAAAGCAACTTCGTTAGGCAAACGCCTGGCACAACATCCGTACGACAAAGTCGTTCTGCTTAACGCCGGGGTGAAAGTCTCCGGCGAACGCCACGAGTATCTCATTCCCTTCAACCAACTGCTGGCCATTCACTGTAAGCGCGGCCTGGTCTGGGGCGAGCTGGAGTTTGTCCTGCCCGAAGAGAAAGTGGTGCGCCTGCACGGGACGGAGTGGGCGGAAACCCAGCGTTTTCACCACCATCTGAATACGCTCTGGCAGCAATGGAGTGCTGAAATGAGCGAGGTGGCGGCGCAGGTGCTGCAAAATGCGCTGAATGATATTGCCACCAGCAACGCGCAAAACAGCTGGCTGACCCGGGAGAAAACGCTGGGCCTGCAGCAAAAAATCACCCAGGCGCTAGAGGCGCTCCCGCTGTCGGTCTCGCGGCTGGACGAGTTTGATAACTGTCGGGATGCCTGGCGTCAGTGCCAGGCCTGGCTGGAGGATATTGACCAGAGCCGGCTGGCGCATAACCAGGCCTGGACCACGGCCATGCTCAGCCAGTACGCCGACTTTTTTGCCGGTATTGAGTCATCTCCCCTGAACCCGGCCCAGGCCCGGGCAGTGGTAAACGGCGAGCAGTCGCTGCTGGTGCTGGCAGGGGCCGGTAGCGGCAAAACCTCAGTCCTGGTGGCGCGGGCAGGTTGGCTTCTCACCCGCAATGAAGCCGCTCCCGAGCAAATTTTGCTCCTGGCGTTTGGTCGCAAGGCAGCCCAGGAGATGGATGAGCGAATCGAGGTCCGGCTGCACACCCGCGACATTACCGCCAGAACCTTCCACTCCCTGGCCCTGCACATCATTCAGCAGGGGAGCAAAAAGGTGCCGGTCGTCAGCCAACTGGAGAATGACACCGTGGCGCGGCAGCAGATTTTTATCGAGGCCTGGCAACAGCAGTGCAGCGAGAAAAAAGCGCATGCCAAAGGCTGGCGTCAGTGGCTGGAAGAGGAGCTGGACTGGAGCGTGCCGGAAGGCAGTTTCTGGCAAAACGAAAAGCTGGCCCGCCGACTGGCTCCGCGGCTCGATCGCTGGGTGAGCCTGATGCGGATGCACGGAGGCGCGCAGGCTGAGATGATTGCCGGGGCGCCCGAAGAGGTCCGGGCCCTGTTTTCTAAGCGGGTAAAGCTGATGGCCCCGCTGTTAAAAGCGTGGAAAACCGCCCTCAAGGACGAAAATGCCGTCGACTTTTCCGGGTTGATCCATCAGGCGATCGTTATTCTCGAGAAAGGCCGCTTTATCAGCCCGTGGAAGCACATTCTGGTGGATGAGTTTCAGGATATCTCTCCTCAGCGCGCGGCCCTGCTGGCGGCGCTGCGGGCGCAGAATAAACATACTACTCTCTTTGCGGTGGGGGATGACTGGCAGGCGATCTACCGCTTTAGCGGTGCCCAGCTGTCACTGACGACCGCGTTCCACCACTATTTTGGCGAAGGCGATCGCTGCGACCTCGACACCACCTACCGCTTCAATAACCGGATCGGTGAGATCGCCAACCAGTTTATTCAGCAGAACCCGCATCAGCTGGCAAAACCGTTGAACAGCCTGTCGGCCGGTGACAAAAAAGCGGTCACGCTGCTGGCAGAGGATCAGCTTGATGCTCTGCTGGATAAACTGAGCGGTTATGCCAGACCGGAGGAGCGCATTCTGGTGCTGGCGCGCTATCACCATCTTAAGCCCGCCAGCCTGGAGAAAGCCGCCACCCGCTGGCCGAAACTGCAGCTGGATTTTATGACCATTCATGCCAGCAAGGGGCAGCAGGCGGATTATGTGATCGTGGTGGGGTTGCAGGAAGGAAGCGATGGTTTCCCGGCCCCTGCGCGCGAATCGGTGATGGAACAGGCGTTGCTGCCTGCGGTGGAAGATTTTCCCGATGCCGAGGAGCGCCGTTTGCTGTATGTGGCGATAACCCGCGCCCGTCACCGCGTCTGGCTGCTGTTTAATAAAGAGCAGCCTTCGCGCTTTGTGGACATTTTGAAAAACATCGATGTGCCGGTAGCGCGGAAACCGTAGGCCGGGTAAGGCGAAGCCGCCACCCGGCAGGAAACACTTACTTAAGACGCTCAGCCAGATAGCGTGGATAATCCGGGATCAGGATCTCCACCTGGTCGTTGAACTGCGGCGAGGCAATTATAAAGTCCGCCGTAGACAGGTTGGTGGCGACCGGGATATTCCATACCGTCGCCAGGCGCAGCAGTGCTTTGACGTCCGGGTCGTGCGGGACCGCATTCAGGGGATCCCAGAAGAAGATCAGCACATCAATCTTCCCTTCCGAAATCTGGGCGCCCACCTGCTGATCGCCGCCCAGTGGGCCGCTCAGCATGGCATTGACCTCAAGCCCGGTTTCGCGCTGGATCAGGTTACCGGTGGTTCCGGTGGCGGACAGTTGGTGTTTTTCCAGCAGGGATTTGTGACGCTGAACCCAGTTGAGCAGCATCTGTTTACAGTGATCGTGCGCCACCAGCGCGATATGTTTGCGGTCCGGCAGGGTGCGAGTTGTGAGTTCCATAATCTCTATCCGTTAGTTAACTGGTTACAGATTACTTGAAGCACCTGACGCTGCAAGAGAAAGGGCTAAAAAATGCGGCTCAGGACGAGGGTTGTTGCTTCGCCCACTGCAGAAAACGGTTACGGGTTTCGGGATCGGCCTGGGCAAACCAGTACTTGAGCCGCTGCTCGGTCAGATTCTGCGACTGCGGTGGCGGCATATCCAGTTCGGACACGCCGGATAACAGCGTGCTGTCATCGGCCATGGTGGTGGAAAATTGCGGTATCGAGGCGCTCTGGCCGGCTTTGTTATAACGCTCGGTATCGTATTCATAGTTGACGCCCGACGGGGTATCGGTGATCGCCAGAATATCCAGCTTCACCGGAATCGGCGTCGCATCGCCATCCAGCAGTTCAATATGCGGTGAATGATCAAAAAGTTGCGACTCTTTTTCTGTTTCCAGCCGGGGAAGGCTAAAATTAACCTGACTGATACGTTGGGTGTTAAAGCTGGCGACCAGCGGAGGGGAGATATAGACCCGTTCTTCATGATTGCCGATGCGAATGGTCTTCTCGACCCGAAATACAATCTGATGGGGGCCGTTGTCGAGCTCTATACTGTCCGCACCGCGCAGCAGTGAACTTGAGACTTTTTTTCCGTCCAGCACCAGCAGGTCGATGTCCGTAGAGAGCCGCAGCGTAGTGGCAAAAACGCAAACCGGCATGAGCAGCGCAAACAGACTCCAGGCAATGCCGGTTTTCATAAAAAGCCCTCTTAAAAGACACACGCCACGAAGAATGTATCAAAATTTTTCTTTAATCATATTTACTAACATATAGACATCATTGGGCAATTTGCCCTCATGCAGACGTATGGGATGCCAAATTGCGCTCACTGTATTGGTATTGATGTTGAACACGCCAGGAGGAAATTCATGAAACAGAATGATATTGCTGAGATCCTTTCCACCACCCGAACCATTGCGCTGGTGGGGGCGAGCGACAAGCCCGATCGTCCGAGCTATCGGGTCATGAAATATCTGCTCGATCAGGGTTATCACGTGATCCCGGTCTCGCCAAAAGTGGCAGGCAAAACCTTGTTAGGTCAGCAGGGGTACGGCACCCTGGCGGAGGTACCGGAAAAAATCGATATGGTGGATGTGTTCCGTAATTCGGAAGCCGCCTGGGGTGTCGCGCAGGAAGCCATTGCGGTTGGGGCGAAAACCCTGTGGTTACAGCTTGGGGTGATTAATGAACAGGCGGCGGTGCTGGCGCGTGACGCCGGGATGAATGTGGTGATGGATCGCTGTCCGGCGATTGAGATCCCACGCCTGGGAATGGCGAAGTAATAAAAAACCCGGTCAGCCATCGGCTACCGGGTTCTTGTTAGTTACGCAGGCGCGGGGCCTGTAACTGTCTGCGGATCGTTTGCGCCAGTTCATCCATGGAAGGCTGTTCAGGGTGTTCATCCTGCTGCTCGCCACTTAGCTGGGCTTCGGCAAGATAGGTGTGCACGGCCTGGCCTTCGTCGTCTTCCATCACCACGTGGTACCAGGGGGCGGCGCGGAGTTCTGCGTTGACCGCCAGTTCATCCACTGACGGTTCATCGAGAGAATATTCCGGGTCGATATCCACGACCACGCCCAGGTATCCTAACAGGGAGTGGCGGACCTGCTGGCCGATACCGAATTTGCTGGCAATCATAGTCACCTCCCGGGAAACGTTACTTACACTATAGGTGTGGGCAACATTCCACTTTTCAAGTTACATGATGCGACAGGCAAATCCTTTCAGATACAGCCCTTCCGGATAGGTAGCGATCACCGGATGATCGGCCGCCTGACGGAACTGCTCTATAAATTGTACATCACGCCCGGCATCTACAGCGGCATCTGCGACAATTTTCTGGAACAATTCGGTAGTCATCAGGCCGGAACAGGAGAAGGTCAGCAGCACGCCGCCGGGGTTAAGCAGCTGGATCGCCAGCATATTGATGTCTTTATACCCACGACAGGCGCCCATCAGCTGGCTTTTGTTTTCGACGAACTTCGGCGGGTCCATCACGATCACATCAAACTTCTCGCCCTGATCGCGGTATTTGCGCAGCAGCTTGAAGACATCGTCGCGAACAAATTCGGCTTTGCTCAGATCGAGCTTGTTCAGCTCAACGTTCTGCCTGGCCACATCCAACGCTTCCTGAGAGGTATCGACGCTCACTACCTGGCTGCAACCGCCCATCAGGGCCGAGACCGCAAAGCCGCCGGTGTAGGAGAAGCAGTTCAGCACGCGTTTATCGGCAACGTACTGGCGGGTCGCCAGACGGCTGTCGCGCTGATCGAGGTAGTAACCGGTTTTATGGCCACCCTGAATATCCACCAGCAATTTCATGCCGTGCTCTTCAATCGGCAGCAGGGCAGGTGGCAGTTCGCCCGTCACTGTACCCTGGGTCAGTTCCATGCCCTCTTTTTTACGCACCGCAACGTCGCTGCGATCGTAAATGGCGCACTCTGGATACAGGGTCTGCAGGGCGCTGATTAACGCCGCACGCTGATACTCTGCACCTGCGCTTAACAGCTGCAGCACCAGGAAGTTGCCGAAACGGTCGATGGTCACGCCTGGCAGACCGTCGGATTCACCGGCGATCAGACGATAGCTGTCCAGCCCGTCGCGTTTTGCCAGCCAGTCGCGCCACTGCTGCGCCTGCTGCAGACGACGAACGAAGAAATCGATGTCGATGATTTCATCTTTATCGAAGGTCCAGACGCGCGCGCGGATCTGGGACGCCGGCGAGTATGCGCCGCGCGCTAACCATTTACCCTGATGGTCAACGATATCGATAGTTTCACCGAGGTTGGCTTTGCCTTCCATACGCGCAACCGCGCCGGAGAAGACCCAGGGATGGCGGCGCAACAAAGATTTCTCGCGCCCTTTGGTTAACACTAAACGTACACTCATAATTTACTTTTCTGTCGATTCCAGGGAAATGGCGCGTAGAGTAGCACAGATGGTCGGGGGCAATCATCTGCGGACACTGTTGAGCGTTTCGGCACAAATTAAAATCGCTCAGGCACATTACGCATTCGCCGCGGGTTTTACATTGGTGTTTCCAGTCCAGCAAAGGGAAACTCTAATGAAAAAGCACATGGCAATCGCAGCCGCCACTCTGGCGGGGATAAGTTTTACGGTCTCAGCGGCATTACCTTTCAGTATCAGCAGCCAGGATATCTCTGGCGAAAAACAATTAACGCAGAATCAGGTCTTCGACGGGTTTGGCTGTCATGGCGGCAACGAATCGCCGCAGCTGACATGGAAAAATCAGCCACAGGGCACCAAAAGTTTTGCCGTCACGGTGTATGACCCCGCGGCGCCTACCGGCAGCGGCTGGTGGCACTGGACGGTGGTAAACATTCCATCACAAACGCGGGAACTCCCTGCCGGTGCCGGAGACCAGAATAACCAGAAATTACCTGCGGGGGCGGTGCAGGGACGTAATGATTTCGGTTACTCTGGCTTTGGCGGTGCGTGTCCACCGCAAGGGGACAAGCCTCACCCGTACCAGATTACCGTCTGGGCGCTGGATGTGGATACGCTGCCCATCGATAAGAGCGCCAGCGGCGCACTGGTCGGCTTCATGCTCAACAGCCACGCGCTGGCGAAAGCGCAATTAATCGCTACATACGCAAGATAGAGGTGGCCCGGTGCAGGATTTTCATTTGCAACATAAACATCTGACTGCGGCTGAAGTCAGTGCCAGCAAAATGCATCGCCTGCATCAGGTTAAGCTTTTTTATCCTGCCATCTGTCATATTACGCACGGCAGCAAGGTGATTATTCATGAGGATAGCCGTCTGGTGGCCACGCCCGATGCGTTAATCATCATCCCGGCGAATACGCCGATGGAGATCATTAATCAGCCTGCGCAGGGCATTTTTCATTCGGATTTGCTGCTGTTGTCACCGGAGATTATTGCGGAGTTTAAAACCCGCTATCTGCAGACCTGGCCGCGGAGCAAAACAGACTCGCTCTGTGCGCCGCTCAGCGAAGGGCTGGCCTTTATGTGGGGCAATCTGTTGCATGCGGTGCGGCATAATTTTTCCGATGAACTGCAAAAGCATCAGGCCTTTGGGTTGCTGCTGGCGTTACTGCATGACGGGGTGGCAGGGCCGCTACTTATTGAGCGCAACGTCAATCTTACGGAGCAGGTGCGGCAGTTTATCATGATGTCCCCCGCCCGGGCATGGACCGCGCAGGACGTTGCCAGTCGCCTGGCGGTCAGCGTGCCGACCCTGCGCCGACGACTGCGCGAAGAGTCCCACAGCTTTCGCCAGATTGTGGAGGAGGTGCGCATGGCAGTTGCGCTGTCTCAGTTACAGTCAACCCGCCTGCCTGTCGGGGAGATTGCCTTGCAGTGCGGGTACCTTTCCAGTTCGCGCTTTACCGCCCGTTTCCGCCAGCATTACGGCTGCTTACCCAAAACCTTACGCTAATTGCCCGGCCATAATTTGCTATTCTTTTGTTCAGGGTCAGGCACGAATAAGGGGAAGAAAAATGGCAAAAGTCTGCACGATCGCGTGGGTTCACGGCACGGTTCAGGGAGTTGGCTTTCGTTACAGCACGCAGCGTGAAGCTACCGATCTGGGGTTGACCGGGTACGCGCGCAATATGGATGACGGAAGCGTCGAGGTAGTGGCCTGCGGTGAGGCGGAACAGGTCGAAAAACTGCTCGCCTGGCTTAAGGCGGGCGGGCCGCGCATCGCCCGGGTTGAAAAGGTTCTGTCAGAGCCGCATCAACCCGACCGGGACTACGTTAATTTCGGTATTCGCTATTAAATACATTTCACTGGTTTAGGCAGGCCGGCGATCTTGGTCGCCTGTTTTGCCGGGCCTTTCGGGAACAGACGGTACAGGTAGCGACTGTTGCCTTTCTCCTCGCCGTACTTATTGGCCATCGCTTTTACCAGCATGCGGATGGCGGGGGAGGTATTAAATTCCAGATAGAAATCGCGCACAAACCGCACCACTTCCCAGTGCTCCGGCGTCAGGGCAATCGACTCTTTTTCGGCAATAATAGCCGCCAGGCCTTCGCTCCACTGGCTGGTCTCTTTCAGATAGCCTTCGCTATCGGTCTCAATCTCTTTACCGTCAAAGTTCAGCATAATCATCACAGGTTTATCGAAAACCGCGGCAGTTTACCAAAAAAGAAAGCCCCGCATAAGCGGGGCTTTTTATACAGCACTGGCGGTTAATCGCGGCTGGCGAAGCCCAGGATGCTCAACAGGCTGACGAAGATGTTATACAGCGACACATACAGGCTCACGGTAGCGCGGATGTAGTTGGTCTCACCGCCGTGGATGATGTTGCTGGTTTCCATCAGGATCGCTCCGGAGGAGATCAGGATGAACACTGCGCTGATGGCCAGGTGCAGGGCCGGCAGCTGCAGGAAGATGTTCGCCACCATACCGACCAGTACCACCACGATGCCCGCCATCAGCATACCGCCGAGGAAAGACATATCTTTGCGCGTAGTGAGCACGTAGGCAGAACAGCAGAAGAACACCAGCGCCGTGCCGCCCAGCGCCAGAGCGATCAGATCGCCCATCCCGGCAGACAGGTAAGTGTTAAGCATTGGCCCCAGGATGTAGCCCAGGAAGCCGGTGAAGGCGAACGCGGACAAAATACCCACCGGCTTGTCAGCAGTTTTGTAGGTCAGGAACATCAGACCGTACATACCGACCAGCGTCAGGATCAGCCCCGGAGACGGCAGCATCAACACGGTGCTGGCGGTTGCCGTCAGCGCGGAGAAGGCCAGCGTCAGGCTGAGCATAAAGTAAGTATTGCGCAGCACCTTGTGGGTGCTGAGTAGCGATGTGCGGTCGCGTGAAGAACTAATAATACGATCCATGAGTCACTCTCTTATGACAGATGTAATTAACGGCAAGAATAGGAAACGACGCGCCGGTTACAAAGTGGTTTTACCCATCTTTACTCAGCGTCTTAGGGTCAGAGCCAGCATGAAATGTTCCACAACGTCCACTATGCAGAACGAACCGCGGTTTGTCGGGATTAATCAGATCAAGCTCTTATAGGTCACTGAAATATATTGCCTTATTCCTGTCGCAACGCTAAGAGTTATTTTGCATCGTCACAACTACACTATAAGGCGAAGGACATGAAATCATCATCACGCGCTACATTTACCCTCTCTGTGCTGACGGCAGGCATCCTTTGCGCAAGCGCAACGGCCTTTGCCGCCAGCGTACCGGCAGGCACTGAGCTGGCAGAGAAGCAGGAACTGGTCAGGAATAATGGCAATGAACCGGCGTCACTCGATCCGCATAAAGTCGAAAGCGATGTCGAATTCAATATTATCAGCGATTTATTCGACGGGCTGGTCAGCGTCTCCCCGAATGGCGAGATCCAGCCGCGACTGGCGGAAAAATGGGACAACAAAGACAACACCGTCTGGACGTTCCATCTCCGCCCGGGCATTACCTGGAGCGACGGGACCGCCATCACCGCTCAGGATGTCGTCTGGAGCTGGCAGCGGCTGGTGGATACAAAAACCGCCTCGCCGTACGCCAGCTACCTCGGCAGCATGCTTCTGGTGAACGCCACCGATATCGCTGAGGGCAAAAAAAAACCCGACACTCTGGGGGTTAAAGCCCTGAACGATACCACCCTGGAAGTGACGCTGACCCAGCCTAACGCGGCCTTCCTTGCCATGCTGGCGCACCCGTCGCTGGTGCCGGTCGATAAGGTGCTGATTGGCCGCTATGGCGATAAGTGGACCAAGCCGGAACACTTTGTCAGCAGCGGGGCCTATACCCTCAGCCAGTGGGTGGTCAACGAGCGGATCGTTGCCGAGCGTAACCCGCGCTACTGGGATAACGCCCATACGGTGATCAACAAGGTGACGTACCTGCCGATCACCTCCGAAGCCGCCGACGTGAACCGCTACAAGGCGGACGAAATTGATATTGTCTACACCGTGCCGATCAACCAGTTTGCCCAGCTGCAAAAAACGATGGGTAGCGAGCTGGATGTCTCTCCGCAACTGGCAACCTACTACTACGAATTCAACACCACCCGTCCGCCGTTTAACGACCCGCGCGTGCGTCAGGCGCTGAATCTGGCGCTGGATAAAGACATTATCGCCGGGAAAGTGTTAGGACAGGGGCAACGTCCTGCGTGGGTCATCAGCCAGCCCGATATCGGCGGTGTTAAACTACACAACCCGGACTACGCCAGCTGGCCGCTGGAGAAACGCATTGCCGAAGCGAAGAAGCTGCTGAACGAGGCGGGCTATAACGACAGCCATCCGCTGAGCTTTAAGCTGCTGTATAACACCTCGGAATCGCACCAGCGGATTGCCATCGCCGCCAGCTCGATGTGGAAGAAAAACCTCGGCGTGGAGGCGAAGCTGCAAAACCAGGAGTGGAAAACGATGCTGGACACCATGCATACCCACAACTTTGACGCGGTGCGCTATGCCTGGATCGCCGACTACGACGATGCGGCCACCTTCCTGAATAACTTCCGTACCGGCGACAGTCAGAACACCAGCCAGTACAGCAACCCCGCCTATGACGAGGCGCTGGTCAATGCGGCAAAAGCGAAGACTACCGCCGAGCGCGGCACCTTCTACCAGCAGGCTGAAGATCTGCTCGCCCGGGACGTACCGGCGATCCCGGTTTATCACTACGTTCGTACCCACCTGGTGAAGCCGTGGGTAGGGGGCTTTACGCCGGATAAGCTGGGGTACTACTACACCAAAGAGATGTACATCAAAAAGCACTAAGGGTCGGCGGTAAGATTTGGTGCTGATAAAATGGCCAGAGTGTTGTCTATTCAACCGATTAAACGCATTTTGGCTATTTTTCAGGCGAACGATTGGGCTCATACTTTACAGCGTACACGGAGGTGTTTATAGTTCGCCTCACTTAGGAAGCGTGGCCGAGCGGTTGAAGGCACCGGTCTTGAAAACCGGCGACCCGAAAGGGTTCTAGAGTTCGAATCTCTACGCTTCCGCCAAATTTGAAAGCCCTGCGATAGCAATATCGCAGGGCTTTTTCTTTTATTTAATCAAAGCGCGATTCGCTCGCTTCCCAGCTCCAGGCATCATCCGCCGTCAACCTGTCGCCCAGCTCCTGATAGACGAAGTTATAAAAATCTGCGCTGGCATCGTAACCCGAGTAATCGACCACCGCGAGGCCAACGAAGGCCCCGGTAAAGAACCCACCATAGCTTTGCAGGACATAGTCATCTGAGAGAACCGCGGCATCCAGTTTGACAGGGATCTCAGTGAAAGTTACGCCATCAAAGCTGTATTCATAGGTATAACTCTCCTTCCGAACTTTGGTGCGGAACCAGACGTATTCTGTCCCTGCGGGGATCTTAATCGCGTTATCTTTCAAATAAGAGGTGTATTTACCACGGTTATTCTCACCTATTTCGATCACAGAACCATTGATTTCATTCCAGGTGATGAATACGAAACTCCAGTGGCGGTCATTATAATAATTCGTCAAACCTGCCATCTGTTGATAATTAAACGGGTTAAATTTGACTTTAACCTGCGCGTCAAAATAAAAGGCCTGCCAGCGTCGGGCAATCAACGAAAGGTCATGGGTATTGGCCAAAGAACCTTGTCCATTTAACGTCAGCTTTCCATCGCCTGTGGTCCCCATTTTTTCGGTGAACGGGACACGAAGCGTATTCCAGTTAATATCCAGTGTCGCAGTGTTGAAATCGTCGTGCTGGCTATGATCTTTTGCGCTTTCGGTAAAAATGGCATCAGATGGCCCTTCGACAAAGGTTTTACCGCCATGACCTCCTTCAATACGTGGCCAGCCATCGTTATCCCAGTAGACTTTCTGAATAGACGTTTCCCGGCCAAGTGTTGACCAGCCCCGCGGATCATAAACTGATTCACCTGGGCGATTCCACGGACGTGCGCAAAGCGAGGCGTAATACCATTCCCCGCTCGGAGTCGAAACTAAAGCGCCATGTCCCTGCTTCTGAATATAGCTATCTGGCGTATCGACATTGGTTAAGAATACGTCGCCTGGCTCGGTTTTGAAGCTGTTGGCCTCTAAGGTTTTTGAACGTGCCACCACTTCCTGGTGGGTAAAGACAGTCCCGCCCTGGGCGGCGAAAAGATAGTAATAGCCGTTCAGTTTATAGAGATGCGGCCCCTCAACAAGGGCAACGGCAGTGCCGCGATAAATAGTCCGCGCGGTCTCCGGTTTTAATTTTAACGTGCGGGTATCCAGCTCCGTTAAGGTGATGCCATTAAAGGGATGATGGTATTCGCGATGATCCCAGGTTTGTTGAACTAAATACTTACGCCCATCGTCGTCATGGAAGAGCGACGCATCAAATCCGACGCCGTTAAGTTTAATGGGATCTGACCAGGGGCCACGAATATCGGTGGCGGTGGTCAGGTAATTCTTCATGTCCTTAAAAGCACCTTCTGTGATTTTCACATCGGTGTAAACCAACCAGAATTTACCGTCGGCATAAGAGAGTGCCGGTGCCCAAATCCCCCCGGACGAAGGATTGCCACGCATATCTAAAAGCGCTGTTGTAGACAATGGGCTGGGCAGCAGATTCCAGTTTTGCAGGTCTTTTGATTCATGTAAACGAACGCCAGGAAACCACTCAAATGTTGAGTTTGCGATATAGTAAGTGTCTTCAACACGGATAATGCTTGGGTCCGGGTTAAAACCAGGGAGTACAGGGTTCTGAATAAGAGACATAGCATTCTACCTTTTAAATTTTACTGACTTATCGTGTTCTGAGGCTTTTCAATGAAAATATAATCAGACGCGGATCTCATCAAGCTGACGATTAATATCTGTGACATGTTTATCTGAGATTGGATAAAGATGGATAACGATCATCGAGATAAAGGCTAAAACGATAGGGATCCAGACCGCGGTGATAATTATACCGTCGATAGCAGTCGCACTTTGCTGCGCACCTGTTTCGTTAAAGCCATAAACAGCCAGTAACCACAGTGGAATCGCGCCGCCGATAGTAAAACCAATTTTGAAAAAAAGACCCATAATGGCATTGATGATGGCAGCATTGCGCTTGCCTGATTTCAGTTCACCATAAGCAATGACTTCAGGGACCAGTGCCCACATAAATCCGGTCGCCGAGGTTAAGCCCCACTGTTTAATAAACGTAGCGATATAAGCCAGCCAGAGTGCATCATGCATACCCTCGCGTGACCAAACGTAAGTCAACAATTCCCCCACAATAAACATGCCCAGGAAAATGTGGAAGAACCCTTTTTTGCCAAAAATTTTCTTAAGCTTTGGCCAGAAAATGGGGAACAGAATGCCCGGAATTGAAGCAACAAGGCCAACGGCACCCATCCATTCAGAATGACCGACAACATATTGATTGAAAAAGCCATTTACCGTGTTCATAAAGAACATGAATGTAAAGGCCAGCATGAAAAAGAGTCCGAGAATAACCAGGGGACGATTATTTTTGAGTTCGAGGAATAAATCTGTCGTTTTAACGTTCGCCGTTTGCTCAGCAGAGGCAACAACGCGTTCTTTGGTAAATTTGTAGCAAATGAAAAGTGCAGCCGCTCCGATTATCATATAAATCGAGTAAACACCAAACCAGGCGTAATTCGCTGAGGGATCGGTGTAATTCCCCATATTGAGTTCAAGCCCAAAAAACCCTGTATCTTTGAGGCTACGATCTTTTGGCGAGGCCATCTGGACAAACATCGGAAAGAGGGTATAGACCAGAAGATTGGCACTGTTTGCCAGCATCATGCGCGTACTGGTCAGTTTATCAATAGATTCAGGATCTCTCGTTAAGGAGGCATTCAGTGAACCATAAGGAATATTCACAACGGAATAAACGAGATCCAGGGCCAGATAAACGATAAATGCAAAGGGAACGGAACCTTTGACGCCAGGAATAGGCGCGAAAAGTAAAGCGGAAAGAATAACCAGCGGCACGCCCGCCCTTAAAATCCAGGGACGATACTTTCCGGCCTTTGAACTTCTTTTGTCAACATAGGTTCCTACCATCGGATCCCAAAACACATTGATGATGCGGACAAAAAGAAATATGAATCCCGCCGTGGCTGTCCCGATAGTATTTACCGTCAGCATGTGAAGCGCCAGAAAACCCCCGATCGTGCCAAACACCAGGTTTTGCGCAAAGTCTCCCATCCCGTAACCAATGCGCTCCCCGCGAGATAATTTATGATATTCATCATGCCGGCTTTGCATTATCGTTTTACTCATTCTAATCCGATCTCCGATTTGTTTTATGAATGTTAGGCTCTTTCTGACACAGGTGGCACGGGAGAATCCATTACGTTTTTAAATTAAGTAATTATGTTTTTTTATTTCTGTGATCGTCGAGGCATAAGGGTATTTTTGCGACGAGGTTCACGTTTGAGCATTATCTTACTCTGATAGTGAAATAACGTAATTGAGCAAGCGGCCTGGAAAATGGAGGGTATGTCCCAGTCGATTATTTGCCGCATTCCGCGTTTGGTACAAGCGCGCTTTGAATAATAAATTTAAGAGAAGGAGAAAGCCTTACGATAATAGTGTGAATCCTCTGGCCCCTAAAAAATAAAAATCAACTTGTTCTGATGCCAGCGACATATTCTGTCAGTCCGGAACGGGGTGGTTATTGTCTGAATAAAATTTAAATATATTGAGATAACCATGAATATGATTAAAAAACTTCCATTAACAATGGCGGTTCTCGCCGCGCTTTGCCCAATTTCTGTCCTCGCGCAGGAATTTACGCAGGAGCAAATCGACGCCATTGTGGCCAAAGCGGTGGATAAAGCCCTGGCGGATCGCCAGGCAAAAATGGATGCCGCGGTGGCGAAAAAAGCCGACGTCATTAACGAGCCCCAGAGCGCCGCCCAGTCCCCGGATATGGCGATCCCGTTCGGGATTAAATTTACCGGCTATGCCCGCTACGGCGCGCACTTCCAGGCCGCCGATCAGAAATACGTCGCCGTGGACGGCTCCTACAACGGCGCCTCGGCGATTGGCCGTCTGGGTAACGAAAGCAACGGCGGCGAATTCCAGCTCTCCAAAGCCTTCAGGGGCGAAAACGGGGCCATCTGGGACGTCAACGTGATGATCGACCACTGGGGCGACGAGGTTAACCTGAAAAAAGCCTACGCCGGGGTGACCAACATTCTGGAATCCAATCCGAACGCCTATCTCTGGGCGGGTCGTGACTTCCACCAGCGTCCGCAGCAGGGCATCAACGACTACTTCTGGATGAACCACGACGGTCAGGGTGCCGGGGTGAAGAACTTCGACATCGGCGGCGTGCAGTTTGACGTGGCGACTGTCGCAGCGGTGGAATCCTGTAGCCCGGAAGTGATGGATGACGAAGCTAACCCGTCGCGCATCACCTGTACCGGCGGCTCCGGCACCGGCGACAAAGGCAACTACGCCGCCACCTCCAAAATTCACGGCATGAAGCTCGGCCCGATCGACCTGGAGCTGTACGCCAACTACGGCTTTGACTCGAAAGCCATCGACACCGACGAGCGGATGAACGCCTGGCAGGGCGGCGTGGTGCTGAGCCACACCAACGACAGCGGCGTCAACAAGGTGATCGCCCGCTACTCCGATAACTCGGACAACAGCGTGTTCAACAAAACCGAGGATCTGACCACGGTGTACGCCAGCTTCGAAGGGCTGCACAAGTTCACCCAGGCGACCCAGGTGGAGTACATTCTGGCCTTCCACGACTACGACAACAGCCGGGACAGCACCGACAACCGCAAAAACTACAACGCCATCGTGCGTCCGATGCACTGGTGGAACGACGTGCACTCCACCTGGCTGGAAGCGGGCTGGCAGCATGTGGATTACGACAACGGCGGGGATAACAAGGGCTGGAAGCTGACCCTGTCGCAGAACATCTCTATCGCCATGGGACCGGAATTCCGTCCGATGCTGCGCTTCTACGCCACCGGCGGCAAGGTGGATAACGAGCGCACCGCCCGCGTGAACAATACCAAGGATGAAACGCTCGACGACTTCAACGTCGGCGCGATGTGGGAGGCGTGGTTCTAGGTAAAAGCAAAACGGCAACGCAACGTTGCCGTTTTTAGTGTGTGCGCCCTCTCCCACGGGGAGAGGGTCGGGGTGAGGGCATCAGACCGCACCGCATCTTGCTGCGCCGGGTGGCGCTGCGCTGACCCGGCCTACTAATTTTGTAGGCCCGCGCAAGCGCAGCGCCGCCGGGCAGGACCCGTAGTCCTCCGTTCCACCAGACGCGCCGTAAACACCCGGCTGGCGGGTTGTTCGGCATCCGCGGCGAGCAGCATCTCACAGGCCGCCTCCGCCATCTCTGCCAGCGGCTGGGCGAAAGTCGTCAGCTGATACCCCAGCCAGTTGGCCTGTTCGATGTCATCAAAACCAATAACACTGATCTCCTCTGGAATGCGCAGGCCAAACTCGTGGCGTGCGGCATCGATAAATCCGCAGGCGATTAAGTCAGTGACGCAGAAGACACCGTCCGGCGGTGAGGCCTGGCTGAGCAACGCCCGGGCGGCGAGAACGCCGGTCTGATAGCTGGCGCTGCCGGGGCGGATTAGCGTGACCTCGGTGCCCGTTTCGGCAGCGGCCTCCAGAAAGCGCGTTTCGCGGGTAATCATGCTCGGGGAGCGGGTGGAGGAGGAGACAACCGCCAGACGGCGGCAATGTGCGGCTATCAGGTGGTCACAGGCCTCCTGCATCGTCGAGCTATAGTCGATATCAATATTGTCCGCGCTGGGGAACTGCCCCATGCGGTTAATCGCGATCACCTGCTGTCCGCTCTGCAGGCACAGCTCTATCAGGGACGCGGGCGGTTTGCCCGACAGCACGATGGTGGCGGTTGAACGATAGTTCAGGGTTTGCTGCAGTGCCTCTCTGGCGCTCGCTTCGTCGTCGTCGGTGTTGATCACCATTACCGCGCGTCCGGCCTGGTGCAGGCGGCGGGTCAGGTGGTCAAGCAGGCTCGACTGCCAGGGGTACGACAGATTGCCGCCAAGAATACAGACCGGGCGGCTCTCCTCCCGGGAGAGCCCCCGCGCCAGATGATTGACGTGATAATTCAGCGCCTCAGCGGCGGCCAGCACCTTCCGCCGGGTATCCTCAGACACGCTGCGGCCCGGCGTAAAGGTTCGCGATACCGCAGAACGGGAAACCCCCGCCAGGCGCGCCACCTCGGTGGCGCTGGCGAAGCCGGGATTTTTCCTCAGGCTGTTATTGCTCATGACGCTGTTCCACTCCGGCGAAGGCCCGTTCGCGGATAATGGCATGTTCGGCCAGGCGGATCAGCGACGGCTTCGGCGTTTCATACCACTCGTCCGGGTGGAGCTGGCGTCGGTCGCGGATAAGATCGATGGCCGCATCGAGCGTCGGGAAGCGTTCCGGGCACTCCAGATGCATAAACAGCGCCACCAGGGCGACAGAGCGACTGCGTCCGCCGCGACAGTTGACGAGGATATTGCCGCGTTTACGGTTTCGGTAAGAGGCTTTATCCGGGATCTGCTGGAGCAGGGCCGAACGCATCAGCTGATACCCGGCGTGCAGCATCTCGGGAGCATTGCCTTCGCCGTCCACCAGCCCCAGCTTGTAGTAGCGGACCGGGCCTGCACCATGAGCAAGCAGCCGCACAGGCGCGCTGGCTTCCGGATGCGTCACCCAGTCGATATCGAGGTTTACCGCGCAGTTAATCACGATCCCGATATCGTGTTCAGCCAGCAGGGCCGCATCGCTTACCCCGCTGGATCCACCGATATAAATATCCACGTCCCAGCCGGGAAAATCCTCGACGATCAGGCTGATGGGCGGGCGAGGGTAGTGGCCTGCCTCGGGCTTCGCCTCTGTTTCGATGGTCAGGGGAATACCCGCCGCAGCCGCAAGGTCAGCAGCAATGCCTGGCGCGGCGGCCAGCACCGGCAGGCCGTTGAAAATACCCTCGGCACTGTCAGGCACCACCCCCGTCAGGCCGCCCGCTTCACGCACCAGCAGCAGCCCCGCCAGGCAATCCCAGGCGTTCATATGGATTTCGAGATACCCGTCGGTACGACCCTCCGCCACCCAGGCCAGCGCCAGCGCCCCGGAGCCGCCCCGGCGCACGCTGGTGCCCAGACTGAGCAACGAGCCCAGCACCTTCAGATAGTGATTCTGGCCGTGACGGGCAGACCAGCCCAGCTCAACGGCGGCCCGCTGCGGGTCGATAATGGCGGTGCAGCGCAGCGGCTGATCGTTTTTCAGGGCGTAATGGCCGCGACGGGCCAGATAGAGCTCCTGGCTGACCGGGTTGTAAACCGCCCCCAACTCGGTCACGCCCTGGTGAACCCACGCCATACAGACGCAAAAGTGGGGGATACCCCGGGCGAAGTTGGCGGTGCCGTCGATGGGATCTACTACCCACAGGCTCTCCGCGCTGGCAGGCTGGCTGGCGGACTCTTCGCCAAGGATCAGATCGCCCGGGAACGCCCCGGCAAGGGCTTCCAGAATCTGCTTTTCAACGAAAGTATCGGCCTCGGTCAGGATATCCTGATGGCCCTTCAGCGCATACTCGCCCGCTTTCCGTGACTGGAAGAAGCGCAGGGCGGTATCCCCGGCATCAACAATAATGCGCTTCAGGGCGGCTTCCCGCTGTTCAATATCATGAGTAGTCAAAGTGTGCTGCCTGTTCAGAATGAAAATGTACGCTGAAAACTACTTTTTGTAGTTCAGGCTCCAGATGTCCTGCCAGTCCTGGCGGCTTTCCCAGTCCCCCTGGGCGGTGGCGGTCAGGTATTCCATCAGCTCGCCGCGATGCTTTTCAATGCCGGAGGCTTCATCGGCAGGGAGGTTCACCTTCTGGTTGGTGGACATTTTGCCGTCCACCCCCTGAGGCGCGATGCCTTCGGCGGTCAGCAGATAGTGGGTAAAGAGCTTCGCGGTGTTCGGGCTTTTACTGCCGGTCGCCACCACGCCGAGGCTCGGGTAATTCCAGCCGATAAACGGCTTCAGGCCGCTGCACAGACCCAGCTTCATCCCCTGCTTGTTGTCGCGGAACTTGGCGGTCGACACCAGGCCGACAAAGTCAGTTTTGCTGTCCGGCGCGCCGATAGCGGATGCGGCATCGTTATCGGAGTGGGTGAGCAGCACACCGTTGGCCGCCAGCGCCTTCACAAAGGCCGCAGTGGCAGACTTCTCGTCGGTGTGCAGCGGCTTGCCAAACGCCTGCTGATAGGCATCGCGAACCTGCTGGTCATAGTGGGTTTCCATCTGGCTGAACCAGTCGGTATAGGCCGGTTTGCTGGTAGGATCCTGCATCGCGACGCGGCCCCGCCATTTCGGCTCGGTCAACTGCCAGAGATTGGTCACCGGACAGGTGGCATGATGATCGGTGTTATAGGCGAACACGTTCGGGGCCAGCACGACGGTGAGGGGATCCTGATAGCGGGGGGCAATGTCGCCTTTCAGATCGTCCGGGACCCAGCTCTGAACATAGCCTTTTTTGAGTAACTGCGTCATCCCGGCAGGGGCGTCTTCAACAATAGCGACATCGGCGCGGACGTTTTTGGCCTGCGCTTCCCGGCTCATGATCTCGATGATCTGCGGCGCATCGGCCTTAACCCCCACGGCCTGTAATCCGTACTGCTCGCTAAAGGCTTTTGCCTGCTGCACGATTTTACCGGTCGAGGCGTAAACGGTAATCGGCTGCTCCTGTTTTGCGGCAGCGATCAGCTTCTGCAGATCGAAGGTTTCAGCCTGAGCGATGGCGCTGCTCAGCAGGGCTGTGGCGATAAGGACGGCGGACAACTTGCGCTTCATGGGATTTCCTTAAGAGTCAATTGAGGTTAATTCGCGGTCACGTCGTGACGCAGTCCGTTGCGGTTAAAAAAGTGCAGGGACGAGGTTGGGAGCTGGCAATGCACCTGCTGACGCGCCTGCCAGCGCGGTCTCAGCTGGGTGGAGTGGAACAGCCGGTCTTCGCCCGCTACCAGCTCAATCACCCAGCTTCCGCCGGTGGGCATAATGTTATCGATGGTCATCGGAACGGCGTTGCTGCACGACTCGGCGCTCAGGACGATCTCTTCCGGGCGAATGCCGCAGAGCTGGGTCTGATCGTGCAGGGTAAAGCGCCGCTGAAGATGCTGCGCCAGCTCGCTACAGGGCTGATGAAGCGGGATCATGTTCAGGCGCGGGGTGCCAATAAATTCCGCGACAAAGCGGTTGGCCGGGGTGGCGTAAATCTCATCCGGGGTGCCTACCTGCTGCATCTGCCCGGCGCTCATCACCGCAATGGTGGTGGCAAGGGTCATCGCCTCCCACTGGTCGTGGCTGACAAACACAATGGTGGTGCCAAAGGTTTCATGCAGGCGACGCAGCTCGGCGCGCATCTCCAGGCGCAGGGTGGCGTCGAGGTTCGAGAGCGGCTCGTCCAGCAGCAGTACGCCAGGATTAACCGCCAGCATGCGGGCCAGGGCCACGCGCTGCTGCTGCCCGCCGGAGAGCTGCGCCGGATAGCGTTTGGCGTAATCGGCGATGCGCAGTTTTTCCATCACGTCCTGGCAGCGGGCGATACGCGTTTTGGTCGGCACTTTCTGCAACCGCAGGCCGAAATCGACGTTCTGCTCGACGGTCATATGCGGCCAGAGCGCATAGCTCTGAAAGACCAGCCCGATGCCGCGTTTTTCCGGCGGTACGTAAGTGCCCCGGGCGATGGAGTCGACAACCCTGTCGCCAATGCTTATCTCCCCGCCGCTGGCGTGTTCGATACCGGCAATCATCCGCAGGATGGTGGTCTTGCCGCAGCCGGACGGCCCCAGCAAACACATAAACTCGCCATCTTTCACCGTCAGGTTGATGTTATTAACCGCCGGAGCATCGCTGCCAGGGTAGGTTTTGCTGAGATTCGTTAAGTGGATAGTGGGCATCTTATTTCTCCAGACCATCAGCCAGACCGGTGCCGGTGATCTTCTGGATCATCACCGTTCCGGCCCATGAAATGAGGGCAATCATCAGCACCACGGCATTGGCCGCCTGCTGGTAGTTGTAGTCAATCAGGCGCAGGGACCAGGTAGTCAGCACGTCCGTGGCGGGGGTGGCGAGGATAACGAACAGGCTGACCCCTTTAATTCCTGAGATAAACGGCAGCAGGATCCCGGTTGCCAGCGGCGCGGCCTGGATCGGGATGACAATACGGCGGAGGCGGGCGAACCAGCCAGCACCGGCAATCCGCGCGGCTTCTTCGGCCTCTTTCCCGAGTTGGGTCATCGCCGCGATGCCGGAGCGGCTGGCATAGGGCATTTTTTCGGCAATTAGCGCGAGGATCAGAATCAGCGGGGTGCCGTACAGCGCCGGAACCGGCCCGCGGGCCACGGCAAACAGCGACAGAAAGGCGGCGGCGAAGGCGATACCCGGCACCAGATAGGGCAGGAAGGTCAGCTGGCGCAGGCAGGCGGCGACCCAGCGGAAGTGGCAGCGCAGCACCGCGTAACCCACCAGCAGCCCCAGCACGCCGCAGGCGAGGGAGGCCGAGCCAACAATGACCAGGGTGTTCCACACCGTGTGCCAGAATTCGCCGCTCAGCAGGATCCCGTTGTGCAGGGCCACGGTATCGAGGTTGCGACCAATCCAGTAATCGAGGGTGAAGTTATCGGCGCTGAAGCGGCCCGGAAGGATCATCACCGTCGACAGGAACAGGGTCAGGAGCGGGATCGCCACCCCCAGCAGGACGAATACCAGCGGCAGGGCGGTCGCTGCGCTGCGCCAGCGTCCCAGGCTGCGACGGCGCTCCATCACCCCTTTTCCGCCCAGGGTCACGAAGCGTTTCGCCTCGCGCAGCATTTTCATATCCAGCAGCAGGGTCAGCATGCCCATCAGCATGATCACCGCCGCGATCACCGCCGCCACGCCGGACTGGCGCGTGCCGATGGCCCGGTACAGCCCGGTAGAGAGCGTATCGAAATGCACCGGCAGGCCGAGAATATAGGGCAGGGCGAACTCGCCGATACAGTCCGCGAAAATCAGCAGGGCGGCGGAGAGTAGCGCTGGGCGGACCAGCGGGATAATAATTTTAAAGGCGATAACCCGGCGGGACGCGCCGAGGACCTGGGCGCACTCCTCCATCTGGCTGTCCATACGCTTCAGGGCGTTACCGACAATCAGGATCACCAGCGGGGCGTAGTGCAGCACCATAATGGTCACAATCGGGAAATAGCCGTAGGCCATCCAGTTCGGGGTCTGGATCCCCATCGCCTCCAGCCATCCCGGCTGCCCGCCGATGGCGTGGTTCTTGAAAAGGGTGCTCCACGCCAGGGCAAAGGTCCAGGAGGGCAGCATGAAGGGCACGATAAGCAGGGTGGCAAACCACTTGCGGCCCGCGATATCGGTACGATTCACCAGCCACGCCAGCACGATGCCAACTACCAGGGCGATGGCAACGGTGCTCAGCGCCACCGCGAGGGTGTTGAGTAATGGGGTCCAGAGCAGAAGATCGGACATGCGCGATGTCAGCGTGCGCAGGAGGTAGTACGTGGTAAATGCCCCTTCGGTTGCGCCGGTGCGGCCTTCATCTCCGCTCTGCACCAGCAGCGCATTAATTAACACGGAAACGACCGGGGCCAGGATTATCCAGCTGAACAGACCGAGCAGCAGCACTGCCAGCAGGTTGGCGGGCTCATGACTGATAATCGACAGAGTATGGCGGAGCTTTTGCCACGCGCCGTGGCGTGGGTGGATATCAGATGGGTAAGACACTGGTTTATCCCTGGCTGTGAAAGACAGTCAGGAATATATCGACGCAATGTTACATTTTTGCTAAAAATTTGCACATATGTGCAAAAAAGTGCGCCGGGTGCAAAACCGGAACATTATCAAATTCTTCAATTCCCCTCTTTACATAGCGCGCAGAGATGTTTATAGTGCGCCTCACTTTGGAAGCGTGGCCGAGCGGTTGAAGGCACCGGTCTTGAAAACCGGCGACCCGAAAGGGTTCTAGAGTTCGAATCTCTACGCTTCCGCCAAATTCTGCATAAAAGCCCGTGAAAACGGGCTTTTTTGTATCTAAAATCTATACCTTTCTCACTCAGCATCTTTCAACTACTCATCTTTTCAGATGAGGCCAAATCTCATCTATATTCTGCGAAGGAAGAGACTCTATGAGCAGAAAGCGTTTTACAGAGGAACAAATTGCTGATTTTCTGCGGCAGGCTAAAGAAGGCATGCCTGATAATGAGTTGTGTGAGAAATATGGATTCAGTATCAGCTCGCTTCGTCGCTGGAAAGCGCTGCACGATAGTGCCATCAGAAACAAATTAAGAAAAATGGAATCGACCGCAGCAGTAGTCTATTTAACTATCATAGCCGTTAGCGTGCTGCTTGCGATTGTTTTTCATAAGGTGGTTGGCGTTCTGTTCATATTCCTTATGCTGGGTTATTGCGTTTATTATATTGTGCAATTTCGCAACGTATCCGGCACTTTTATCTCAACTGATAATGTATTTCTCTCTCGCAGAGGATTGGGGGCGAGTAATGCATTTTATATGTTTAGCTGGCTCTTTGTTATTTTGTTTACCCTCTTTATCATTAGCTCGACGGCAATCGCAGGAATGAGTTCGCTTAACTATCCCGGGGCTGAGGCATGAAGAGTACCCGTGTGCCACGGGTACCCGCCAGAGACAGGATCAGGACTTGAACAGATTCTTCAGCGTGTGCGGCTGGCAGCGCAGATACTGGTCCGGCGCATGCACCTGGGCCCCCAGCTCCGCCGCCGCATGCCATGGCCAGCGCGGATTGTAGAGCGCGCCTCGGGCGATCCCAATGATATCCGCATCCCCGCTGGCGACGATGGACTCTGCATGTTCAGGGTCGGTGATCAACCCTACCGCCACCACCGGAATATTGACGGCAGCTTTTACCGCGCGTGCCAGCGGCACCTGATAGCCGGGGTAGACCTCAATCTGCTGATCGGGGTGCAGACCGCCGCTGGAGACGTGAATCGCATCCACTCCGTGGGCTTCCAGCATTTTCGAGAATTCCACGGCCTCTTCGAGATTAAATCCGCCCTCGACCCAGTCGGTTGCGGAGATACGCACGCTGATGGCTTTATCGGCAGGGAAGGCTTCCCGCACCGCGTCGACGATCTCCAGCGGGAAGCGGGCGCGATTTTCCAGCGAACCGCCGTAATTGTCCGTGCGCTGGTTAGAGAGCGGGGATAAGAACTGATGTAACAGATAGCCATGCGCGGCGTGGATCTGGATCAGGTCGATATTCAGTCGGGCGGCACGTTTGGCAGCCTCCGCGAACTGGTTGCGAATTTCGGCCAGGCCGTTGCTGTCGAGAGCGGTGGGGAGGGTATAGCCTTCGCTGTAGGGTACCGCAGACGGGGCTAAGGTCTGCCAGCCACCCTGCTGATCGGGTGGGATTTGACCGTGCTTATCCCACGGCTTATAGGTTGAGGCTTTACGGCCCGCATGGGCCAGCTGGATGCCAACAGGAATATCTGACCACTTACGGATAGTGGCAAGCACCCGGCCCATCGCTTCTTCTGTCTTGTCATCATAGAGCCCGACGTCAGCGTAGGTAATCCGGCCTTCAGGGGAGACGGCCGCCGCCTCAATGGTGAGCAGGCCCGCACCGGACTGGGCCAGTTGCCCCAGATGAAGGGTATGCCAGTCGGTCATGCAGCCCTCTTCGGCGGAGTACTGGCACATCGGGGCGATCACGATACGGTTTTCGAGTTCAAGATTGCGGATACGTAACGGTGTAAACAGCTTGGGTTTAGACATACATGTCACTCCAGATTGCAGCGTTAGAAATGGGATGTGGCGATTTTTATACCTGAATATTCATCAACATACCGCACAGCCAGCGATAACAGAACCTCACGTTTGCGCAAAAGTACGTTGCGTCAGACGCAACGCTGCTGAATTTGCACTATTCACTTTCCGACTCTGGGGAAAGATGCGCCATCAGAAAATCGACAAACACCTTCACTTTTTTAGTGTTCCTGCGGGTGGGATGGTAGATGGCATAAATCGCGGAATCATCCTCACCGTCGTTCACTTCCGCGCGCCATTGCGGCAGTAACCTGATTAGCTTCCCGTCCTGAATATCCTTGTCGATCAGCCAGTCAGGCAGGAGCGCAATGCCATAACCACTTAACACCGCTTCGCGCAAAATTTCTGAGTTGTTGCACTTCAGCGTGCCTTTCACATCGATGGCGACCTGACTCTCCCCATTGAAATACCACTTCGTTTTCCCGGACGAATAGGAAAAGATCAGACAGTTGTGATTCTTCAGATCTCCAGGCAGCTCAGGATAGCCATTCGCTTTCAGATAGTCCGGGCTGGCGCAGATGCACCGGCGCTGGGAAAGTAACTTACGCGCGATCAGGTTAGGGGAGTCGACCTTACCCAGGCGGACAGTCAAGTCTAGCCGCTTTTCCACCAGATCGACGACCTCATCGGTAAAGGTCAGATCCAGGGAGATTAACGGATAGCGGCGGGAGAAGGGGGCCAGCAGCGGGGCGATATGCAGCCTGGAAAACGAGACCGGCAGGCTGATGCGTAACACCCCCCGGGGCTCCCCGGTCTGGTCCCGCACTTCCTGATTGGCGTACTCCAGGTCGTTGAGGATCCTCACCGCGTGTTCAAAATAGACATGCCCGGCCGCCGTCAGCACCACGCTGCGGGTCGATCGGGTCAGCAGCTGCGTACCAAGCACCTTTTCCAGCCCGTCGATCTGACGCGTCACCGAAGAGGTCGCCAGCGCTAATTTTCTGCCTGCCGGCGCGAACCCGCCCTCTTCGACGACCGTAATAAAGGCTTCAAGCGATGCCAGCATATCCATTTTACTCTCCCCGAATCGTTGCGGATGGCGCAACTCTGTTAGCTGTTTTAACTATATTATCACCATTAAGTAACAGTGTTAGCCTTCTCCACAGTGAGAGGTGAAACATGAAAATATCCATTACCGTTACGTCAGATTTTATTTGTCCCTGGTGCCGGATTGCGGATGCCCGGCTGGAAAAGGTACTGCAGGCGTTACCCGACGACGTCGAGGTTGAGGTCGACTGGTTGCCCATGGAGCTCAACCCGGGCATGCCGCTGGAGGGCATGGAGCGTGTCGCCTATCGCCGGGCTAAGTTCGGCAGCTGGGAATATTCACATCAGCTGGATGAGCACACCGTGGAGAAGGGGAAAACGGACGATGTCACCTTTAACTACCCGGCCATTCAGCGCGTGCCTAACACCTTTACGGCCCATCGATTGACGCGGTTTGCGGCTGCCGGAAAGGCCCGAACCCTGCTGGTTAAGCGTCTGTTTCAGGCGTATTTCGAGGAGGGGAGAGATATTGGCGACCTCAATGTGCTGGTGGATGTGGCTGGCGAGTGTGGGATGGACAAAGAGGCTGCGCGCCAATATCTGTTGAGTACCGCGGGAGAAGCGGAGGTGATCCAGCTGGAGGATCTGGCGCGGCAGGGCGATATCAACAGCGTACCCACCTTTGATATTGCCGGTATCAGGCTGACGGGCGCTGTTCCGGTGGATCAGCTCCGCTATTACATCATGGATGCTTATCGCGACCGGCTTAAAGGGGAAGGAGCAAAATATGATCGGTGAAATGCACCCGAGAAAGCGGGCCTTGATTATCGGCGGCTCGTTAGGGGGATTATTTGCAGGGAACATGCTGCAGCAGGCGGGCTGGGACGTCGATATTTTTGAGCGCTCGGCTCAGGATCTCGACAGCCGGGGCGGCGGCATCGTGCTGCAACCCGAAGTGGTGGCGTTAATCCGCCGCAGCGGCATCGAACGCGACTGGGACAATCTGGGCGTGCGCTCAGCGCACAGAGTGGTGTTTCGCCCGGACGGCTCGGTGGAGCACAAACAGTATGCCCCCCAGGTGCAGACCTCGTGGTCATTGATCTACTCCCTGATGCGCTCGACGATTAGCGATATTCATTACCATAAAAATCGTCTCCTTACGGATATCACGTTTCCTGATGATCATCACGTCACCGCCCACTTTGAAGGGGGCGCAAGGGAGACCGGGGATCTGCTTATCGGGGCTGACGGTAACGGTTCGTTTGTGCGCAAACTGCTGTGGAACGACACGCCAGACTACGCGGGGTATATCGCCTGGCGCGGGCTGGTGCAGGAAAACGCCATGCCCGAACGGGCCAGACAGCAGCTTCATGGCGATTTTGCTTTCGCCAGCAACCTGGGGTCGCACATTCTGGGCTATCTGATGCCGGGTGCGGATAACGATTTACGGCCAGGCCACCGCTTTTACAACTGGGTCTGGTATCGGGTCGTTGATGACGCGCAGCGGGAAGCGATCATGACGGGGACCGACGGTGTGGCGCGACGTTATTCCGTGCCTGAAGGGCTGCTGGCCGCACGCTGGAAGGCGCATCTTGATACTGAAGCACAAACACTCCTCCCGCCCGGCTTCCGCGACATTGTGCAGGCAACAAAGGAACCCTTTGCCCAGGCGATCCGCGATCTCGCGGTCGATAAGATGGTGAAGGGCAGGGTGATCTTACTGGGCGATGCCGCCTCTATCCCCCGGCCTCATACCGCGGCGAGCACCTCAAAAGCGGCCGCCAATGCTCTGGCCTTAGGCGATGCCCTGCAAGCCTGGCCTGATGACACGGACAAAGCCCTGTCTGAGTGGGAACGGGAACAAATTTTCCGCGGCAAGTATTTACGCAAAGTGGGGATGAGCATGGGCGATCGGCTGCTTTTCGGCCGGGCTTAATCGGGGGCCATCCAGTCTCCCTGGTCCGTTTTACATTCCGCCGTCATGCCTGCAAAATAGCCGCCTCACTTTTCGCAAAAGATACTCCTGATGAAAAAATCCCTGCTGTGCGCGCTCCTTGCTCTTCTGTCCGGCTCCGCCTTTGCGACAACCGAAGAGGCGCAGATCGCGAAGGTGGTGAACCCCACCATTACGGCGCTGATGAAGGCGCAGGCAATTCCGGGTATGGCGGTGGCGGTGGTTTATCAGGGCAAGCCGTACTTCTTCACCTGGGGGCAGGCGGACGTGGCCGGGAACAAGCCCGTCACCCGCCAGACGCTGTTTGAGCTTGGCTCGGTGAGCAAAACCTTTACCGGGGTGCTGGGGGGCGATGCGGTGGCGCGCGGGGAGATTGCGCTCAGCGATCCTGCCAGCAAGTACTGGTCGGCGTTATCGGGCAAGCAGTGGGAAGGGATCACGCTTCTGCATCTGGCGACCTATACCGCGGGCGGCCTGCCGCTGCAGGTGCCGGACAACGTCACCGATGCCGCATCGCTGGAAAAATACTACCAGACCTGGCGCCCGGAGTGGGCCCCGGGCACGAAGCGCCAGTATGCCAACGCCAGTATTGGCCTGTTTGGTGCCCTGGCGGTCAAACCCTCGACGATGGATTTCGAGCAGGCGCTCACCCGCCGGGTGCTGCAGCCGCTAAACCTCACCCATACCTGGGTCACCGTCCCGGCCAGTGAAAAGGCGAACTATGCCTGGGGCTACCGGGACGGCAAGGCCGTCCACGTCTCGCCGGGTATGCTCGATGCCGAAGCCTACGGGGTGAAAACCTCTATCGTCGATATGGCAGGCTGGCTGCAGGCTAACATCCAGCCGGAGGGCATCCGGGACGCGTCGCTGAAACAGGGGGTGGCTCTCGCGCAATCACGGTACTGGCAGGTGGGCGATATGTATCAGGGCCTGGGATGGGAAATGCTGAACTGGCCGGTCACCTCCCAAACACTGGAGGCGGGGGCGGATAATAAGTACGCTCTGGCGGCACGCGATGCCAGGGCCATCACCCCGGCACAGCCGCCGGTAAAGGCCTCGTGGGTGCATAAAACCGGGGCGACCGGCGGGTTTGGTAGCTACATCGCCTTTATCCCCGCGAAGCAGCTCGGCATTGTGATGCTGGCGAATAAAAATTACCCCAACCCGGAACGGGTGAAGGCGGCGTATCACATTCTGGAAGCGTTGCAGTAAATTCGGGGGCCTACAAAACCTGTAGGCCCGTGCAAGCGCAGCGCCGCCGGGCAAAGTACGGCTCAGCAGGTGAACGCCTTTTCCTTCGCCAGTAGGAACGGGCGCAGATAGGCCACGGTATTCGACAGCGGGATCACCTCATCCGCGAGATTAATCTTCAGCACGTCGCGGATGTAGGTCCGGCGGGTCACAATCCGCGCCCAGAGATCCGGATACGCCGCCTGAATTTTCTCCTGCAATGCCTGGTCCGCAACGGCGATACTCTCTTCAGCGCTCACCCCGGTGTAGCCCGGCACCGAGGGGATAATATCAATCTGCAGGATCATCCCGCTTTTCAGCGTCTCGGCGGAGTGAGGGTAAATCGGGGAGGAGATCCACTCTTCATCGGCGCTGAGATGCCCCGGATTGAGGTGCCAGCCGTACTGCGCTTTATTGAGCACCTTTTCGATATGGGCATACATCTCGCCGCCCGGCATCCCGATATGGATAGTCTCAAGCCAGCTGGCGACCGCCGCAAAATAGGGTTTTGCCACCCGATCGAGATAATCTTTTTGCGCTTCAGGCAGTTCGCTCTCATCGGCAATCACAAATCCGGTCCGGCTCGATAGCCCGCCTTTAAACCCGGTGGTCATCGACAGCGGCTGGCCGCGCTCCAGCTTTTTATAGGTGGGATAGAAGTTCGCCTTCTCAAAGCGCTGTCCGGCGGCGGCGATGGTGACTACCGTCTGATACTGGCCTTCCGCCGCGAGCAGCGCCCCCAGTTCGGTTTCGCGGATCCCCGGCTCTACCGCGTTCATGGCATTCAGCATGCAGCCGGAGGCGAGGTTGGCACCATATTCGTAATGGGCGATTTCGTTCGCATTGTTAGTCACGCGAGCGCCGTTATCGCCGCGGATAAACAGATGTGCAGCGTTTTCCAACTGTGCGCCGGTGCTGTTTCTCAGCGCCTCGACGATAAAGTGCGGCAGGTCGAACAGTTGCGTATTGTCCGCTCCGGTTGAGGTAAACATTTTCCAGCCAACCAGCCCGATTTTACCCAGCTTGTGAAGGCCGATAACGCTGAACAGCGTCTCCAGCGAAGCCTCATTCTCCATTGGCTGATTCGGCAGCGAAAAAGAGGGGCAGTGCTTTAACGTAACCGGGAGCCGCGAATGCTGCGCCATCTTCAGGTTTTCATTGCCCAGAATCGCCGTCGCCGCGCCCGATGTATCAAGGATCAGCAGACCTTCTTCGAAGCGCGGGACAAAGCCGGTCAGGTACTCGAAGTTCCCCCCGTGCTCCTTATCAGCATAAATCACAAGGGCGTCAAAGCCCGCCTCGCTCATGCGGGTCAGCACCTTATTTTTACGCTCAAGCATCGTCGCATCGGTGAGCAACACCGGGGCCACAGCCGTAAAATTGCGTGGTGCCGGGATGGTCTGCAGCTGGATCATCATTTACCTCATCATCAGAAAGCGGGGAGCGTCAGGAACTTTTTTGCGCATGCACCCGCACGGTGGAGGCAGGCGAGTTGATCAGTTTATTGGCCGGGCGCACCGGGCGGCGCACCAGTTCTCCCTGACAGTTGGGGCAGCGATGGTTGAGATGGGTTTCTACGCAGTCGGCGCAGAAGGTGCACTCAAAGGAGCAGATCCGGGCGTCCTGAGCGTCAGGGGGCAGGTCACGATCACACCATTCACAGTTCGGGCGAAGTTCGAGCATAGTTTCGTTCCTTTCAGCAGGTTGCGTCTGCCTCACTATGCCAGAGAGACTGTAACCCTGCGATAGCTGTGTCGCAGGGTTGAGATCAGCGTCCACGCTCAGGATGTTGGCCGCCGGGTAGGGAGAAACGTTAAATCATTTTACTGTTATGCCGAGCGCGTTGCTTTGTACGCCAGCCACTCGCTCCAGACATTCTCCGGATCGATGTCAGGGTAGCCACGCTCTTTGGCCATATCTTCAGCAATCTCTTCAGGTAGCTCAATGGCCGTGGCGCTGTCGCGTATCAATTCAACCTCTTGCTGGGTCAACGCATGTCCCATTTCGCGTTCTTTAGCCACCAGCACGGCGATCAGGGCAGGAACAAATACAATCGTCATTTCTGATAATCCTCTGATATGTCTGCAAGCCACTGTATCACTGAGTGTTATGGCAGAAAAACATAAATGCCCTTTCGGGCATTTATGTTTTGTCTGAATGTATCCTGTCAGATACCGGTTAGTGCCAGAACAGCGCAATCAGGATAATGATTGGGATCGGGACGCCTAAAAAGAACAGCAGTAATGAGCGCATATAAACCTCCTGGAATAGTAAGTATTAAAGATCGCGTTGACGGCCACCGAAGGTCGCACACAGGCTGGCTACGAAAGCACCGGCCAGCAGAGAGATGAATGTCCAGAGCATAAGGTAGCTTGTGGTTTTACGTGCAGTATCAGCCACTTGCTGAGCTTTCTCTTTCGTTTCTTTTAATTTAGCCTGAGCTTTGTCATAGGTGGTTTGTACGCGTTGTTCAGCCTCTTGCTGGCTGATACCCGTACGTTGAGCAATCAGCTGCGCGACATACTGACGATCTTCCGGCGGTAACTGACCGGTGGTGATGCTGTTGGTGAAAATACCGGTAACTTCATTCAACTGTGCTGGAGTGAGATCCTGCTGAGGTGCCGGGGCAGCGGGCGCTGCTGCTGGCGCATCTGGCGATGCTGGGGTAGCTGGTGCGGCAGCAGGTGTACCTGGACGGAACATCGAATTAACGAAGTAGTCCATTGGCGAACCTGAACCTTCAGAGGAGGCGTTAGCCATACCCGCTGCGCCACCTACCGTCGCTGCGGCAGCGCCGCCTGCAACGGAACCCACCACTTTAGCACTTCCACCCACAATGGAACTCACGGTTGAGGTTAACAACATTGCCGAGACCAGGGCAGCAACAGCCCAGGCTAAAAACCCGTGGGCGGTATCGCGGAAGTAAACTTCATTGGTATGGGTACCGACCCATTTGGTACGCAGGCGTCCGGCCAGATAGCCCCCCATACCTGACGCCACGATTTGTGTGAACGTCAGCCAGCCTATCGCCGCAATACCTACCGTACCGGCTTCAAGTCCGTCATTTTCCCAGGGCGATACGGACGTCAGGCCTAATCCGGCGCCCAGCATCAGCAGAATTAACGACAAGGATGCCGCTGCCGCCGCGCCCGCAAAGATGGCGCCCCATGATACGGCACTGGTGGTGCTGCTCGCGACGGTTTCAGGCAGACGCGGATCAGGATACTGCGTGTTAACCGTGGAATGATCGTGAATGTGAGTCATAGCTGTTGTCCTTTAAATAATCTTACGCCGGAACGCAGGTCTGTTGTTTGCGTTCAGTACCAGGAACTGATTGAAAAAACAGGAAACCTATCCATCTTCAACATTGAACCGCTTTCAGGACCGATCTATACACCTTATAACGAGGCGATCGCTAAAAGTTAAAGAAAATAAAACAGCTGAAAAGTGAATATAGACATCTATTCAATGATCTTAGGATAGTTGATAATTTTGCTCCGGGCACGTTTTGCTTCAAAGAAATAAGCGCAACGGCAGCGATGACGCTTGAAACACAAATTTCCTGCACAGGCTTTCCGCCTGCAATAATATTTCAGGAGTGTACTGCGCTCATTAAAAATCCGTTACCGCTTAAGATAACGGATTTTATAATATTCCTTACTCTTCATCAGGCGCGCCAGATTTAATAAACCCTTAGGCGACGCCGGTACCACCGTCTGAGCACCAGACCTGACCGGAGGCATAAGAGCTGCTGTCAGACGCCAGCAGAACATACAGGGGGGCGATCTCAACTGGCTGACCGGGTCTGCCCAGCGGGGTATCTGCACCAAACTGTTGCACTTTTTCCTGAGGCTGACCGCCGCTGGACTGCAGTGGAGTCCAGTATGGGCCCGGAGCCACCGCGTTTACCCGAATACCTTTTGGGCCAAGCTGTTTGGCAAGGGATTTGGTGAAGGCCACGTTGCAGGCTTTGGTCTGGGCATAATCCAGCAAGATTTCGCTGGGTTTGAAGGCCTGAACCGAGGAGGTGTTAATGATGGCCGCGCCTTCAGAGAGGTGGCGCAGCGCGGCACGCGTAATCCAGAAGGGGGCATAGACGTTGGTTTTGAAGGTCGCGTCGAAAGCCGCGGTCGTCAGCTCCTCAATGGACTCGCAATACTGCTGTCTCCCGGCATTGTTAACCAGAATATCGAGGCCGCCCAGTTCACTCACCGCCCGTTCAACCAGGGTATCGCAAAACGATTCCACCCGAATATCACCCGGGATGGCGACAGCTTTACGGCCTTCCGCCTGAATAAGCGCGATAACGGCCGCAGCATCAGACTCTTCTTCGGGCAAATAACCAATGGCCACATCGGCACCTTCACGGGCGTAAGCGATCGCTACTGCACGTCCAATTCCGGAGTCGCCGCCAGTAATAAGGGCTTTTTTACCTGCAAGTTTGCCTGAGCCGATATAACTCGTCTCGCCATGATCGGGGATTGGCTTCATTTCTGATGCCAGTCCAGGCATTTGTTGTGGCTGCTCCACAAACGGTGGACATGGGTAGTGTTTTGAAGTGTTGTTTCCTGATGTCATCCCGGCCTCCTTAGTTATTGAATATAAATAATAGCCACTGTGACGTGACACACATTTCCGGGAGGCATAATTCAGACTATTCTTCTTTTGGATATATTTTTGCTTTTTTCCTTATTATGTCATACCCAAAAAACAGCGGCTTCTGCCAAAGGCACTGATAAGATAGGATTGGACAGGGCGTAATAACTCAGTAAGAGGGTTTTATTGTTATCCCTATGATGAACGATAATTATGTGGCGATTTCGTCAAAGATATTTCTTCCGCCAGAGACGCCGCGGAAGTTTTTTAGATTTTATCATCTCGCAGAATATGAAAAATAAATAACCTATGACAACCCAACAGCAGTTCAGCTTTGCCACCCGTCCGCTGGTGCCCTTTGCCCATGATTACACTCATGGCGAAACGGAGCCCTGGCACAGCCACACCTGTGCCCAGCTTCTGCATACCCTCAGCGGGGTGGTGCGCGTGGAGACGGTGCAGGGGTTCTGGATTGTGCCGCCGGGGCGGGGTGTCTGGCTGCCCGCCGGGACGCAGCATCGCCTGCTGATCACCGGCAACGTGGCGGCCCGGACGCTGTTTATCGATCCCTTTGCCAGGGCGGATTTACCGTCGGTTTGCCAGGTGGTACAGATTTCCACCCTGCTGCGCGAGCTGATCATCGCCTCGCTGCAGTTGCCGGAACGCTATGCGGCGGGCAGCCGGGCGGAGCGTATTTATGAGCTGATACTCGATGAAATTCGCGGGATAAGCGTGCTGCCGTTCAATCTGCCCGAACCCGAGGCACCTGCGTTGCTGGCACTGTGCCGTCTGATTCAGGCCGAGCCGGGCACCCGCTGGACCACGGCGCTGGCCGCCAGCCAGCTCAACATCAGCGAGCGTACCCTGCTGCGGCACTTTCGCCAGCAGACCGGGCTGGCGTTCAGTGAATGGCTGCGCCGGGCGCGGCTGATGGAGGCACTGAACCGCCTCGCCCAGGGACAGTCCGTGCTCCGGGTAGCGCTGGACCTCGGCTATGAGAGTCACAGCGCCTTCAGCGCCATGTTCCGCCGCACCCTGGGCGTGGCCCCGAGCGACTACTTCCAGCCCGAGTCGCTCTCCGGCAACGCGTTCAACAGCGCCTGAAGCGACGCCCGGGAAACATCGTTGTCGATGCCGGTTCCCCAGCGGCTTACGCCCTGCTTAAAGCTGCAGCGGATATAGGCCGCGGACCGGCTTTCGCTGCATCTGCCGAGCGTATGCTCGTGATAATCCTCGATCGCAAACGTCAGGTTAAAGCAGCTCTTTAACGCACCCGCGGCGGCCGAGAGCAGCCCGTTGCCTTTCCCCTCTAAGGTCACAATCCCGTCGGCGGTCTGCACGCGGGCCCACAGGGCCAGCCCACCGTCCGCCTGGCTTTCGGTCCGGTAGTCCAGCAGCTGGCGCGGGGCGAGCTGATGCGGGCCATACAGCTCGCGATAGAGCTGCCACAACGCACTCAGCGTCATCTCGCTCCCTTCCCGGTCGGTGTGCGCCTGGACGTGGCGGCTGAAATCCTGCTGCAATGCCCGGGGCAGTACCAGACCATGATTTTGCTCCAGCATCCAGGCCGCGCCGCTTTTGCCGGACTGGCTGTTGACGCGGATCACCGCCTCATAGCTGCAGCCGATATCGTTCGGGTCGACCGGCAGATAGGGCATCTCCCACTGCGGGGAGGCTGACTGTTCCCGGGCGTGAAAACCTTTCTTGATCGCGTCCTGATGCGAGCCGGAGAAGGCGGTAAATGCCAGCTTGCCGGCGTAAGGATGGCGCGGATGCACCGGCAGCTGGTTGCACTGCTCCACCAGCTCCACCACCTGCTTCATGTCGCTGAAATCGAGCTGGGGCGAAACCCCCTGGCTATAGAGGTTCATCGCCAGCGTCACCAGACAGACGTTCCCGGTGCGCTCCCCGTTGCCAAACAGACAACCCTCCACCCGGTCGGCTCCGGCAAGCAGGGCCAGCTCGGCGCTGGCGACGCCGCTGCCGCGATCGTTATGAGGATGCACGCTGATGCAGACCTCACGTCGGCGGGAGAAGTGACGGCAGAAGTACTCAATCTGATCGGCATAGACGTTGGGGGTGTTGACCTCGACCGTGGCGGGAAGGTTAACGATCATCGGCCGTGCGGAAGAGGGCTCCCAGACATCCGCCACCGCCTCACAGATCTGCAGGGCAAATTCCGGTTCGGTAAAGCAGAAGGTCTCCGGGGAATATTCGTAGTTCCAGTGCGTCTGCGGGTTGGCTTCGCACAGGGCGCGGATCTGGCGCGTGGCGCTGACGGCGAGCTGGATAATTTCTTCTTTGCTCTGGCGAAAAACCAGCTGGCGGAACAGCGGCGCGGTGGCGTTATAGAGATGCACCGTGGCGCGTTTAGCCCCCTCCAGCGAGGCAAAGGTGCGCTCAATCAGATCGCTGCGCGCCTGGGTGAGCACCTGAATGGTAACGTCATCCGGGATGCGCTGCTCCTCAATCAACTGACGGACAAACTGAAAATCCGTCTCTGAGGCGGAGGGGAACGCGACCTCGATCTCCTTAAATCCGCACTTCAGCAACTGCTCCCAGAAGCGCAGCTTGCGCGGGATATCCATCGGCTCGGCCAGGGCCTGGTTGCCATCGCGCAGGTCGGTAGAGAGCCAGCGCGGGGCCTGGGTCAGGATCTTGTCCGGCCACTGGCGGTCGGGTAAAGCAATCGGGGCAAAGGCGGCGTACTTCTGCGAGGGATTTGGCAGCATGGTTTTTCTCCAGGTGATGTTGTGTTGTTATCCTGGCGAAAAAGGGGGCAGGGTACTGGCGCAAAACTGACAACCTGTGGCGAGGATCCGCCACATCAGGTCACCCTGAGCAGCGCCTCCGCCATCAGCTGCTCCAGCAATGTCCGGGCTTTGGTCCCCTCCTTATGTTGCAGGGTGATCCCCAGGCTTCCCGGCGTGGGCAGAACCTTTCCCGCCACCCGCAGATTGCCCGGCATCCCGATACGGGTGCGCAGCGTGACGCCAAGTCCCGCCTGTACCGCAGCCCAAATCCCGCTCAGGCTGTGGCTGACAAACACCACCCGCCAGGGGATGCCCGCCCGGTTCAGGCAGTCGATGGCATGGGATCGCATCAGGCAAGGGTGATCAAACATCACCAGCGGCAGGGGCTCGCCCCCGGCCAGCAGGGCGCTGATGTCCAGGTCCGGGGGCTGGATCCATGCCATCTGGCTCTGGCCGATCGTCCGACCCTGGCGCTGGGCGTGCGAATCCTGCCACAACAGCACCATATCGAGGGCGTCATCATCGAAGGCATTCAGCAGGGGCCGGTTGCGATCCACCCGGGCGATGATCCGCACCCCGGGATGATGGCGTTTGAACTCTCCCAGGATGCCTGGCATCAGCGACTCGCCAAAATCCTCCTGCATGCCGATGCGGATCTCCTCCTGCAGCTGTTCGCCTTTAATGACGCTCTGCATCTCATCATTCAGGGCCAGCATCCGACGGGCATAGCCCATAACGATCTCGCCGTCGCGGGTCAGCGTCAGGCCGCGACCCCTCTTCATTACCAGCTCCGTTCCGCACTGCTGTTCCAGCTTTTTCAGCTGAGCGCTGACCGCCGAGGTGGAGCGGCACAGGCGGAGGGCGGCCTGGGCAAAGCTGCCGCACTCCATGCCGGTAGCGAAAGTGCGCAGAGCATCAAGGTCGAGGGTTGGGGGAAGTTTGTTCATTATCGTCCTGAAATAGGGGATGGTAGGTCACAGATTATTTGATTTTCAGGATGAAAATATCGCGCCAGAATCACCTGACTGTCAATACGGAGAGAACACCATGGCGAAATCACTCACGGCTGAAACCCTGTCCCGCGTCGCGCCAAAGTTGGCCGAGCTGAGCAGAGAGCTCCTGTTCAATGATATCTGGCAACGTGACGGGCTTTCCCGGCGCGATCGCAGCCTGATCACTCTCGGTGCCCTGACGGCGTTGGGGCGGGTGCAGCAGCTGCCCTGGCATATCGACTTCGCGCAGCAAAACGGCCTGAGCAGAGAAGAGATCGCCGAAGCCTTCACCCATCTGGCGTTCTACGCCGGCTGGCCTGCGGCGGTGTCAGCGCTTGGCTGCCTGGACGAGGAGTAACGCCGATGCCTTTCACCCGTATCTCCCTGCGACCAGGTTACAGCGATGCGCAGATAACCCAGATCTCGGACATTCTGCAGCACAGCCTGGAGGCAGAGTTTGCCGTCCCGCCCGGGGATCGCTTTCAGATTTTTGAGGAGCTTCCGCCCAGGCTACGCGTGTTTGATCCCCACTACAAAAGCAGAGGGCGCAGCGATAACTTTATCCAGTTTCATATTCTGGCGGGCAAGCCGCGCTCGTGTGAGCAGAAGCAAAACTTCTGCCGCCTGCTCTGCAAACGGCTGCAAGCGGTGCTGGATATTCACCCGAATGATGTGATGGTGATGATCCACTTCAATACCGCCGATGACTGGAGCTTCAGCCAGGGGCAGTTGCTGTCGGAAGAGGGGTTATAATTGTGAAGCGATGCGCCGCCACTCCTCTCGGGTGATTTCCCACAACTCCGTGTCCAGCTCACCGGCAACGTATTGCCCTTTCTCTACACGCACTAACCGCATGCCGCTGCGCTCGGATAAGCTTCTGGACCGGCTATTAATGGCGGCTTTCGGGACGCGCAACACCTCGCGATCCAGGTCGGTAAACCAGAAGCGGGTAACCGCCTGGCAGGCTTCGGTCATGTATCCCTGACCCTGATATTCCGGGACCAGCCAGAAGCCGCGGTTATTGTCCGGCGTATCCATCAGGCAAATAACGCCGATGACCTCCTGCGGCTCCGCTTTCCGGCGTAGCGTCCAGAACCAACCTTTACCTTCTTTGCTTGCTGGCAACGCCACGTTTTCAACATAGTGCTGCGCCCCGTTATCGGGATAGGGCCAGGGGACGCTGGCGACCAGGTAACGGACAATTTCCCAGCGGGGGAAGATGCGCTGGATCTGGGGGGCATCTTCGGGGGTGAGAGGTTTCAGCAGTAAGCGTTCGGTTTCGAGCGGTGGGGTGGGCATGGCTTATTTCCTTGTTAAGCGGATAACGATTGATTGAGTACAGCAAAAAATAACCTGTTTCGCATCCGGGAACGGACTTTATTTGCAAGGAAAAGATGAATGGCAAAATAATAAATAACTACAGATATGAATTATTGCTATCGTAAAAAGCATTTCTAAATTATTTCTGAGTTTAAGCGTAATGCATTGAATATCTCAGATGAACAAGTTCAGGTGATATAGGGTTTTTACATCACTATAATACTCTGGGGCTCGGAGAGATGTACTACCTAAATTCTGTTAAATGGCCATCTACTGAAGAGGGCGGATTAAGAAGGTTAAGGCTGGGGGAGATTAATCTGGCCAGTACGCTTTACGGTTACAGCATTCATTATCATAAGGTCTGGATCCACCGTGAAAGTTATTTCCCTTTCAATTTGCAGGATGCCGACCGAGGAATGGCTCCCAATGGTGAAATATGGTTCAGGACAGGAAAATATCAGCATGATTTTTCTATGCCTGAAAAAGGAGAACCCCAGATTGCCCAACATCTTTTCCTGCATGAAATGATGCACGTCTGGCAGCATCAGCGTGGAATGTGGGTGCGTATGCGCGGCGCGTTTTCATGGGCAGCGGATTACACCTACAGCCTGGATAAGGCAACTTTAGGTGATTACGGTCTGGAGCAGCAAGCCTCTCTCGTGAGCGATTACTGGTTATTAAAGCACTATGGTTTCCTGGGGAACGAAGGGCTTTATGATTACAGGGATTATGATCCGTCGGAACCAGTTCTGACATTGATGCAGAAATATGAAAAGGTGTTAGGGAGTTTTCCCGGATGAAAATTCCTGTATTAATTATGTCGGTGATTCTGTTGACGGGATGCCCACGCAAGGGATATGAAGGTGCGCAATATGGTTCATGGCGAGCAATTCATATTGACGGGGATCGCATTTGTTTCACTTTAGATAAAGATGATGTGCTCGAAAGTTATAGGATTGGACCCAACAGCAACGTATCTAATAAATTGCTTTATAACTATTCAACTCAGTTGTCTTATCCAGATACCTGTTTCACAGCGCATTTTGAAAAAGCAATGATCTATGGTGCAAGATATATGATCAATAAACAATGGTATAACTACTCTTTCATTATTGATAATGACGGCCAGGTTTTAGATTTAGGTGGAGAGGCAGTATGTCCTTATCCGAGTGCTGAATCATTATGATTAATTCACCCGCGATGAAGGAATTAAGGAACTTAACAAGGATGGAAAAAATCATATTACTTGCGCTAGTCATAACACTGACTGGATGTATTGGTAAAGTCAATAAAGGCCCACAATATGCAAAAAACAGGAGCGTCTATATTGACAGGGATCGCGTCTGCTTCAGTGTTGATAAAAAGAGAGTGCTCAGCAATTATGATTTTTCAGTTATGGGTAAGATACCTAAAGTATTATTAAGGGGCCGTTCGACTCATCTTTCTTATCCGGAGAGCTGTTTCATGGTTCCGTTGGAAAGGGGAGTTATCTATAGGGCAAGCTATATGCTGGATCAAAAGAATTATTACGATACTTTTATTATAGACAGTTCCGGTCATGTCATATATTTATGGGCATATACTGATTGCCCATATATGAGCATTATTCCCTGGTAATAAGCAATGCAGCTACGCTTTCATCGCTAATAATGGAAGCGCTATTTTTAAAGTAAAGGAGATACTAACCATGTCATTACCCGCCTATTTATTTCTTTATGATGAAAACGGAATGTTATTAAACGGTGGAAGCCTGGCACTGGGTCGCGAAGGCGCGGTCGAGGTGATGAGCAGCAGCTACGGCCTCAGCCAGCCGGTTGATCCGCACACCGGACGAATGGGCGGAACGCGGCAGCACGCACCCTATGTTATCCATAAGCAGGTGAATAAATTATCCCCCTTTCTCGCCAATTGTATTTGTGAAGGTCGGCGGCTAAAAAAAGCCGAGATGAAATATTATGAAACCAACGAGGCAGGCATCGAGCGGGAAATCTACCGGGTCACAATGGAAGGCGTTGTGATTGTATCTGTCAATGCCAATCACACCTATATACCGGGATCCAACAGCCACAATATGATTGAAACCATAGGATTGCGCTATAACAGTATCGAATGGTATTACCTGGATGGGGTGATTAAATATACCGACGCATGGTCTAAGCCTGCACCACAACAGCAACAGACCAATCAATGAATCGCATTCATCTCTGCACTGGACTGATTAATTGAGCGTCTGGTGCAGAAATGCACCCGGAACTGGTGAAGCGAAAGTGCAGCCGCGGGTCCAGCGCAGGAAGATGCGAGCTGTATGCACGGATCCGCGTCAGATATCTTGCGGTGATTAGGCGGAGGAGGGGGCAGACATCAAAAATAGATGGCAGTATTCAACGATCCTACCAACCGTAGAAACAACCCTATCCTGGGGCTGCACGAACAAATTAAACCTCTGTATTTGTGTGTGTTTATTGGTATCGAATAACCTGCTGGCTTGTTTTTTGTACAAGCAGAATAGGGTTTAACCTGCCCCAAATAACAATTCAGACCTTCCTTAATCCAGTCCAGGAAACGCCAGAGTTGCTAACTCATTGATTTTAATGTATTAAATTTTTAATGGAATTTATTGAATCCATAATGCCCTGGTGACATATATTAATAGCATTATAACTAAATTATACTTCTGTACATATGACGGAAAGGTGAGGCTAGAATGCGGTTAATTGTCTTGTTGTTAAGCTTTGTGATATCCACCCAGGCCTGGGCTGGTGAGCTTTCCAAACCTGCCGGTAAAGTACTTTTAACGATGTCCGGTAATATACAAAATACAAATGAAGACGGAAAAGCCGTTTTTGATATCGCCAGCCTTGAGAAACTGGGCATGGTCAGTTTCCAGACCACTTCTCCCTGGTACGATGGGCGCCCTACCTTTACGGGTGTTCCCGTGCAAAAGCTGATGGATTATGTCGGGGCGAAGGGGACTGTCGTTAAGGTCACCGCGCTTAATGACTACACCACCATTATCCCTCTCAATGATTTCAAAAAATACAACGTTATCCTGGCCTTGAAAATCAACGGAGAATATATGCGTATCCGTGATAAAGGCCCATTATTCATCGTGTATCCTTATGACAGCATACCTGAACTGAACAATCAGATTTACTATTCAAGATCTGCATGGCAGGTCAGCAAAATGACGATTGAATAGGCGTTCAGGAGAGCATCATGAACAGGATACTGGCGGGCATCATTTTTTTCCTCTTTATCTCCACCGGATATATCTCTTTCCTGGTGCATGAAAGGCAACAAGAGTTACAAAAACTGACCCACTACACCGATTCATGGTCTGCTGCGCAGCTGGTATCAGAATATTACCGATTTGAATCCGTGCTGGGGCTTTACACTATCGATGACACGCTGTCGATCGATGATGTCCGCCTGCGTCTCGACATTATGCTCAGCCAGAGTGATTTAACGAAAGAAGGTGATTTAGGGCGCTATATTGAGAGCAATAAAGCGCATCAGGAACTGGCTCTCCACCTCGAAAAGACACTTAAATATCTGGATGTTCATCTTGAAAAAATGACCCGTTCAGAACTCGAAACATACCTGAAAACAATGCACACGCTTGATGCGCCATTAAGCCATCTTTCATCCAGTGCATTGGATAAGGATGTTACCTCGATTAACAGTGCTAACCTCAAAATTCAAACGCTGTATTATATTTATTCAACGACCTCTGTTCTGCTGATTATACTGAGTGCCATATTAGGTACGCTGATATTCTATCAGAACAGAAATATCCTGCAGGCGCACCTTCAGGTAAAGAGCCTTGCAGAAGAGCTCCAGACATCAAAAGAGAAACTGCAAATCCAGAATGCGCAGCTGGAATATGATGTCTATCACGACTCCCTTACCGGGATGAATAACCGCCAGTTTTTCTGGGATAATCTAAAAAAAGTCATCGAGATTGCTGAAAGAAATAATAAAGCTGTGACGGTGATGTTATTTGATTTAGATCGGTTTAAAGAGATTAATGATACCTGGGGTCATGATGCCGGCGATATGCTGTTACGCCAGATATCCGACCGTCTGACGTCAATAGGTCTGATTTCAGAAACGCTTTATCGCTTAGGTGGAGATGAGTTTGCCTGTCTTTCGTCTGGCCTGACCGAGAGCAGCGCTGTCTTGCGGGCCCAAAAAATATGTGAGGCTATCAACCAGCCCTACACGATTGATAATACGATTGTGAATATCGCCACCTGTGTCGGTATCGTTATTTCAGAGACTGAACGCCGCGCCGACTATCTGTATAAATTTGCCGATCTGGCCCTGTATGAAGCTAAAAAAGAGGGCTCCGGTCAGATAAAAGTCTTCCGCCAACGCATGCTACAAAAGCTGCTGGAAAGCCGAACCCTTGAACACGATATGGCCATGGCGTTAGTGAATAAAGAGTTTGTGGTCTATTATCAGCCGATCGTCGATTCGTTCACCCAGGATATTTACAGCTATGAAGCCCTTATTCGTTGGGTGCATCCTCTGAAGGGGCTTCTGTCGCCGGATAGCTTTATTCCGGTGGCTGAAAAAACAGGCATGATTAATGAGATGGGTAAATCTGTGCTGGAAATGGCCTGCAGGGAAGCGGCGTCCTGGGCGGTTCCGGCAAAAATTTCAGTGAATGTCTCTCCTGTTCAGCTAAGCAGCAAAGCCTTTGCCGGGATAGTGTTGTCCATCCTTAAAGAGACCGGCCTTCAGGCCGACCGTCTTGAACTGGAAGTGACGGAGTCTTCTCTCTTTGCCGGGAGCAGTACGCCGGTAAATACGCTTAACAAACTCCGGGCATTAGGCGTGAGAATCTCCATCGATGATTTTGGTACCGGATACTCTTCTCTTTCCCGGCTGAGCAAGCTTGCCTTCGATAAAATCAAAATCGACAAGTCCTTTGTGCATTCGATCTCAACCCAGGAAGATGCCCTGACGATAATCAAACTCATCACGGGTATGGCGAAGTCCCTGAATATGAAGACGGTTGCAGAGGGTGTTGAAACCCAGGAACAGCTGGAAAACCTACAGGCGCTGGGCTGCGATCTCGCGCAAGGCTATCTGTTTGGCAAGCCTCAGCCGGGTATCGATGGGAAAATCAGAAACGGTTAAATCGCGAATCTGCTTCACGCTGTAAAGTGAACGGGGCGATGCCCTGTCATCCCTCGGCCAGCGGATACTTCGGCACAACCTCTTCCGGCCCCAGCTCCCGCCCGTCACTCGCCACCATCGCCAGCTTCTGCAGCGGCTTACGATCGCGAGCATCCACCAGCACCGTCCCGACATCCCCTTCCGCAAACAGATGCGCATTCCCCCACTGGGAGAGCGCCACCAGCACGGTTTGCAGGGCGCGGCCCTTTTCCGTCAGAACATACTCCTGCCACGCACTCCCGTCAGAGGCGGGCTGCAGCACGAGGATCCCTTCGTCCACCAGCAGTTTCAGCCGGGTTGCCAGCATATTTTTCGCAATCCCGAGGCTCTTTTGAAACTCGCCAAATCGCGTCACTCCGCTCAGGGCATCGCGCACAATCAGCAGTGACCACCAGTCGCCGATAATATCCAGCGAGCGGGCAACAGGGCAGGGACTCTCTTCCAGGCGGGTACGTTTCACGGCGGCTCCTTATCAGTAGTGAGTTTTATTATAAAACCATTCTGGCCCGGCGTACAAAGTAAGCCGTCACTTTGCGGGTGGGCTCCAGGTAATCCGTCACAAATCTGTCACACTGTTTACGACGATAAAACAGAGTGAGGAATTAGGGATGAGAAAAGCACTAATCGCTGTCGCCGTGGCGGGCAGCATCGGCTTGTCTGGCGGCGTCCAGGCGCAAACCGCACCGGAAGGGTATCAGCTGGAACAGGTGCTGATTATGAGCCGTCATAACCTGCGCGCGCCGCTGGCCAATAACGGCAGCGTGCTGGAGCAGTCGACCCCGGAAAAATGGCCGGAGTGGGATGTGCCGGGCGGGCAGCTCACCACCAAAGGCGGGGTGCTGGAGGTCTACATGGGCCACTACATGCGTGAGTGGCTGGCGGAGGAGGGCGTGGTGACCGCCGGGGAGTGCCCGACGGCAAACAGCGTCTATGCCTATGCCAACAGCCTGCAGCGCACGGTGGCAACCGCGCAGTTCTTTATCACCGGGGCCTTCCCGGGCTGCGATGTGCCGGTGCACCATCAGGAACAGATGGGCACCATGGACCCCACCTTTAACCCGGTGATCACCGATAACTCCCCGGAATTTCGCGAGAAAGCCCTGCAGGCGATGAACGCCGAGCGTCAGGGGATGAAGCTTGAGGAAAGCTATAAACTTCTGGAGCAGATGACCGACTATAAAGATTCACCATCCTGCAAAGAGAAACAGGTCTGCTCCCTGACCGAGGCGAAAGACACTTACAGCGCTGAATACCAGAAAGAGCCAGGCGTCTCCGGCCCGCTGAAGGTGGGTAACTCGCTGGTGGATGCGTTCACCCTGCAATATTACGAAGGCTTCCCGCTGGATCAGGTGGCGTGGGGCGAGATCAAAACCGACCAGCAGTGGCGGGTGCTGTCCCAGCTGAAAAATGGTTATCAGGATTCGCTGTTCACCTCGGCGGAGGTGGCGCGCAATGTGGCAAAACCGCTGGTCAAGTACATCGACAACGCGCTGGTCACCGACCAGGCGAAAGCGCCGAAGGTCACGCTGCTGGTGGGGCATGACTCCAACATCGCCTCGCTGCTGAAAGCCCTCGACTTCAAACCCTATCAGCTGCCCGGGCAGTACGAACGCACGCCGATTGGTGGCAAGATCGTCTTCCAGCGCTGGCACGACAAGACCGGCAACCGTGATTTGATGAAAATTGAGTATGTTTATCAGAGTACGGAGCAGCTGCGTAATGCCCAGGTGCTGAGCTTAAAAGCGCCTGCGCAGCGCGTCACGCTGGAGCTGAACGGCTGTCCGGTGGATGCGGATGGATTCTGTCCGGTAGAGACATTTAATACGGTGTTGAACACGGCGGCGAAGTAAGTGTAACCCTCTCCCCACCGGGGAGAGGGGGAAACAATCAGACGTTTTTGCGCTCAATGGTCTGCTCGCCCCAGAACAGCGAGTCTTTGTCGGTTTTGTCGAAGGCGATCACCAGCACTTCATCGCTGCCTTCTTCCCAGATTTTCTCGGCCAGTATTTCGTCATATTTCGCGACTTCAAAAATCGCCTCGGCGATCTCCGGTGACGTATTACGTAAACGCGCGAATTCACCGACGCGATGTGCTTTAGCTTCTTGAGTAGGCATAGCGATCCTCCAGTTGAGAGTTAACCCTTCAGTTTAGCAGCCAGACCGGCAACGTATTCACCCTGATAGCGGGCAATGTTCAGTTCCGCTTCCGACGGCTGGCGCGAGCCGTCGCCACCGGCAATCGTCGTCGCCCCATAAGGCGTGCCGCCGCGCGTTTGAGAAATATCAAACAGCTCCGGTGTTCCGTAGCCGATCGGCACAATTACCATACCGTGATGGGCGAGGGTGGTCCAGGTTGAGGTGATGGTCTGTTCCTGACCGCCACCGGTGCCGGTGGAGCTGAACACGCTGGCGATCTTGCCGTGTAAGGCATTCTTCACCCACAGCCCGCCCGTCTGGTCGAGGAAGGTGCGCATCTGTCCGGCCATGTTGCCGAAGCGCGTTGGGGTGCCAAAAATGATGGCGTCATAATCGCCCAGCTCCTGGGGTGATGCCTCAGGGGCATCCTGCGCTTTTCCCCCGGCTTTGGCAAAGGCGTCTGCCGGCATGGTTTCCGGTACGCGTTTAATCACCACCTCAACCCCCTCGACTTTCCTGGCGCCGTCCGCCACTGCATGAGCCATGGTTTCGATGTGTCCGTACATGGAATAGTAGAGCACCAGAATTCTCGTCATTTCGCTTCACTCCTCGCATGATTTTTAAGGCAGCGGCATGCTGCCCTCTTTTAAAGATATGACGTGACAGCGAGACTGCAAATCTGGACGCCATTTATTTGATTTGCAACATAAAACCGGGCACCTCCTCCTTCGTAGCAAAATGACACATTTTCGCTATTGAGGATTTCTGGAATGATAAGAAAGGCTTATGGTTCCGTTTCGGCGAGCGTCATACGAAAGGCTGATTTCATATTGCAGAATATTACGGTTAGCTGGATGAATGCGCATACTCCACTAAGCTTAGGTTCACGTGGCGCAGATAAAGAGACTTTTTTAGCGTCGCCAGGTGAAAGAATGCGCTTTCACTGAATGCAGTATTAAGTCTTATGTTTTATAACTCTGGAGGTCCGACATGGCAAACCATCGTGGTGGGTCAGGTAATTTTGCAGAAGACCGTGAAAGAGCATCAGAAGCAGGACGTAAAGGTGGCCAGCAAAGCGGGGGGAACTTCAAGAATGATCCTCAACGCGCATCCGAAGCTGGCAAAAAAGGGGGCAAAAATAGCCATGGCGGCAACAAGAGCAGTTAAGTTGTAGCCAACTGAAGTATGGGTCTCATGACCACAGGCATCCCCCGCCGCCGGGCTCCCCGGCGGTTTTTTTATGCCTGTTATTGAAGTGTTATCAAATTCCTTTCACACTAGCGGATTAACTCTTTTGGCTGGTGTCCCATGTCCTCCTCCCGTTATGCCTTTTCGATCAAACCGCAGGAAGCGATCCTGATCCTTATCACCATGTTTTGGGGTGGGACATTTCTTGCCGTGCAGTACGCGGTCACGCTCAGCGATCCTTTCTTTTTTGTCGGCCTGCGTTTCGCCACGGCGGCGATCGCGGTAGCGATCATCTCGTTGAAAACCCTGCCTGGGCTGACCATGACCGAGCTGAAAGCCGGTCTGGCAATCGGCGTCTCTATTGCGATGGGCTACAGCCTGCAAACCTGGGGATTACAAACCATTCCCAGCAGTAAGTCGGCGTTTATCACCGCCATGTATGTCCCGCTGGTGCCGCTGTTACAGTGGCTCTGCCTGCGCCGGATGCCGGGCGTGATGTCCTGCATCGGCATCGTGCTGGCCTTTATCGGCCTGATCCTGCTGGCGGGGCCCGACGATAACCTGCTGGCACTCGGCAAGGGGGAGATAATCACCCTGGTGGGCGCGGTGGCGATTGCCGCGGAGATTATCTTGATCAGCGCCTGGGCCGGGAAGGTGGACGTTAAGCGCGTCACCGTCGTGCAGCTGGCGACCGCCTCGCTGGTGGCGTTTCTGGCTATGATCCCGGCCGGGGAGTCCGTCCCGCCGATCTCATCCGGGCTGGTGATTGTCGCCCTTGGGCTGGGGATTTTTAGCGCCATCATTCAGGTGACGATGAACTGGGCCCAGCGCAGCGTCTCCCCGACCCGGGCGACGGTGATCTATACCGGGGAGCCGGTGTGGGCGGGGATCTTTGGCCGTCTGGCCGGCGAGCGCCTGCCGCTGCTCGCCCTGGTGGGGGCGGCCTTTATCATTGCCGGCGTGCTGGTGAGCGAGCTGAAGCTGAAAAGAAAGAAAAAGGCGCTGGCGGAGGCCGACAGCGCCACGCTGGATCAAGGCTCCTGAGTCACGACATCGCCCTGAGCTACCCCCGCCATCCGGCGGCTGAGCAGGGCGTTGAGCGCAATCGCGCCAAAGGTGGCGGTGCCGATCCCGCCGAGGGTAAAGCCCCCGAGGGAGAGGGCGAAATCACCGGCGCCCAGCACCAGGGTCACGGCGACCATAATCAGGTTGCCGTTCTGACTGAGATCGACCCGGTTCTGCACCCAGATCCGCGCCCCGGCCACCGCAATCAGGCCAAACACCACAATCGACGCTCCGCCAATCACCGCCGCCGGAATGGTGTGGATCAGCGCGCCAAATTTAGGTGAAAAGCCAAGCAGGATAGCGATGACTGCCGCCGCCACGAACACCAGCGTCGAGTAGACTTTGGTCACCGCCATCACGCCGATATTCTCGGCATAGGTGGTCACGCCGCTGCCGCCCACCGAGCCGGAGAGCATGGTCGCCAGCCCGTCACCGACAAAGGCCCGCCCCATATACGGGTCCATATTACGCCCGGTCATCCCGGCCACCGCCTTCAGGTGGCCGAGGTTTTCCGCCACGAGGATCACCGCCACCGGGGCGATCAGCATCATCGCCTGGCCGTTAAAGGTCGGCGAGGTGAGCTGCGGCAGGCCGAACCACGCCGCCTGCTGGACGAGGGCAAAATCGACCGGTTTGCCGAGCCCGAAAACGCTGGTCAGCAGGGCGTAGATCAGGCAGGCGAGGATCAACCCGACCAGGATCAGCAGCCGCTGGATCATCCCCCGGGTAAATACCGCTACCAGGCCGATGCACAGCACCGTCACCACCGCCATCCAGCTGTCAAATGCCGACCCGGAAACGCCTTTCACGGCGATGGGGGCCAGGTTCAGGCCAATCGCCATCACCACCGCCCCGGTAACCACAGGTGGCATCAGCCGTTCGATCCAGCGGGTACCCAGTTTCATCACCACCAGGCCAATCACCGTGTAGATCGCCCCGCAGGCGATGATCCCGCCCAGGGCGACGCTCAGCTGCGGGTTGATCCCCTGACCGCTAAAGCCCGTCGCGGCAATCACCACCCCGACAAAGGCCGCGCTGGAGCCGAGATAGCTTGGCACCCGTCCGCCGGTAATGAAGAAGAACAGCAGGGTGCCGATGCCCGACATCAGTATCGACAGGTTGGGATCCAGCCCCATCAGAATGGGCATCAGCACCGTGGCACCAAACATCGCCACCGCGTGCTGCACCCCCATCACCGCGGTTTGCGCCAGCGGGAGACGTTCATCCGGCGCGACCACGCCGCGTTCATCTGAGGTCGATTTCAACTGCCAGTGAGGAAAACCGAATAGTGCCATCAGCTGCTCCTTAAGGAGGATTAACAGGCGGGTCGCATCAGGGCGTGGTAGCCGCGGTCAAACCACACCAGGCCCTGCGGCACCGGGTGGCGGGTAATTGCAACGATCTCGCAAAACAGAATGTCGTGGGTGCCCACGCTCACCACCTGGCTAATCCGGCAGTCGAACGAGGCCAGCGCGTCCGCCAGGCGTGGACAGCCGGTGGCCCCGGTCTGCCACTGGGCGGCGGCAAAGCGATCGGCCATCGGGGTTTTACCCCCGAACAGATTCGACAGCGACTCCTGCCCGGCGCTGAGGGTGTTAACGCACAGGGTGCGGTTGTCGTTAAACACCGGCCACACCGAGGCCCCGCGATTGAGGCACACCAGCAATGTCGGCGGCGAATCGGTGACGCTGCACACCGCGCTGGCGGTAAAGCCCGCCTCGCCGGCCGGGCCGTCGGTGGTGATGATGTTTACCGCCGCTCCCAGACAGGCCATCGCATCCCGGAAGTCTTGTTTATCAAGGTTCATGTTCGCTCCTTATAGCAGCCCGCAGGCGTCGTCAAAACTCAGGCGCGGCAGTCGGCCGTACAGCTTGCTGGTGTCGCCGTAGCCAATGTTGATCAGCAGATTGCTTCTCAGGTTGCTGCCGGTGAAGAAGGCTGCATCGACCTTCTCCCGGTCGAAGCCGGACAGTGGCCCGGTATCGAGCCCCAGTGCCCGACAGGCAACAATCAGATACGCGGCCTGCATCGTGCTGTTGCGAAAGGCGGTCTCCTCCGCGAGCTGTGGGCTGGCGGTGAACCAGCTCCGTGCATCGCCGTGGGGAAACAGTTCCGGCAGACGGTCGTAAAACTGGCTGTCCCAGGCGACGATGGCCGTCACCGGGGCGGTGAGGGTCTTTTGCAGGTTGCCGCTGGAAAGCGCCGGGCGCAGCTTCTCTTTGCCTTCCGGGGTGCGGATAAACACCATCCGCGCCGGGGAGCAGTTGGCGGAGGTCGGGCCCCACTTCATGAGATCGTAAATTTCGCGCAGCGTCTCGTCGCTGACCGGGCGATCCAGCCAGCCGTTATGGGTGCGCGCGTCGGTAAACAGCGCGTGCTGGGCGGTCGGGGTGATGGCTTCACTCATGGCAGCTCCTTCGATAAACGTTCGTGGCGGTGCAGCAGGCTGGCGAGCCCGTTTTGCAGCAGGGCGTTGAAAACCTCCGGCTCGGTGACGTTGCAAGCGTGGCCGCCCCGGGGCATCACCGTGATGACGCTGTCGGGCAGGGCGGCGTGCAGCTGGGATGAACAGACGGCAGGCACCAGCAGATCGTCGGCGGAACAGATAATCTGCACCGGGCAGCGAATATGCGTTGTCTGACGACTGAAGTCGGCCCGCTTCAGGGCATTCAGCCTGCGCAGCAGGGTGGTTTTGCCCTGGAAATGGACCAGCGCCAGGGCCTCTTCGGCCTCCATGCGCGGCTGACGGGCGGCCATCCAGTCGGCGGGATAGAGAAACAGCGGCTGAGCCTCCACCCACGCCTGGGCGCCACCGGCATGCAGCAGCCGCTCGCGCACCTGGAAACAGCGCCGGGTATGGGGATGCAGCGTCAGCCAGCCGTTGACGCATACCAGCGCCCGGATGGCCGCGGGACGATCTACCGCCAGCTGCAGGCCGATCAGCGCCCCCAGCGCATGGCCCACCACGCAAAAGCGCGTTATCCCGGCGGTCTCCAGCGCCTGCCACAGCTCAACGGCCATCTGCGCCAGGCTGTAGGTCTCCGGCAGTTCGCCGGGGTTATTGCCGGTGCCGCGCTGGTCATAGCAGACCACCTGATACTCCAGCTCCAGGTCAGCCAGCTGGGGCAGCCAGTAGCTGCCGCTGCCCCCCAGCCCGGCGATCAGCACCACCACCGGTGCGCCGTCAAAGGGTGGGGGAGAAAGGGAAAGATTCATGGCAACCTCACCGGCCAATGTGGGCGATGGTGGCGATCTCCACCAGCGCCTCGGGTTTCACCAGCCCGCACTGAATGCAGAACCGCGCCGGTTTATCGCCGGGGAAAAACTCGGCGTAGATCTCGTTAATCGCGGCGTAGTTTTTCCAGTCGGTAATAAAGATGCTGTTGAAGGTCACGTCCGCCATCGTCCCGCCCGCCGTTTCGATAACGCGCTGGATGGTCTGTAGCACGTGACGGGTTTGCGCCTTTGGGTCATCGGGAAACACCACGTTGTTGTGGGCGTCGAACGGCAGGGTGCCCGAGACGTAGACCACCCCGTCCGCCAGGGTGCCAGGGACGAAAGGGGCAATCGGGGTGCTGGTGCCCGGGGGAATAATCACAGATTTCGGCATTATTGAGTTCCTCAGGCGATACGGGCATAAGCGGCGGGTGAAAGGGCATCGCAGAAGGTGGCGACGTCGCTGACCCAGCCAAAAAAGGTTTCGATGTTAAACAGCGCGGCCTGCTGGGCAAACGCCGGCCCGGCCTGATGCGTGGCGTCTTCCAGCACCACGCCGAAATACTCGAGGAAGAAGCCGTCGCGCAGGGTCGATTCCACGCAGACGTTAGTAGCGATGCCGGTAAAGATCAGATGGCGAATGCCGCGGCTGCGCAGCAGGCTGTCCAGCGGGGTATTAAAGAAGCCGCTGTAGCGCGGTTTCGGCAGCACGATATCCCCCGGCTCCGGCACCAGCTCGTTCACCAGCTGGTAATCCCAGCCGCCTTTCGCCAGCAGCTTGCCCTGCAGTTCCGGGCGCTGGCGCATGGTTTTCAGCGCATTTGATTTATGGAAGTTGGGCGAGCCGGGGCCGCCCGCCTCTACATACTGTTCATCCCAGCCGTTCTGGAACCAGATAATCTGGATCCCGGCGGCGCGCGCGGCGGCGACGGCGGTTTTAATGTTCTCAATCACCGGCCGGGTGGCGGAGACGTCAAACCCGGCCAGATCGAGATAGCCCCCGGGGCTGGCGTAGGCGTTCTGCATATCCACCACGATCAGGGCGCTGTGCTGCGGGTCGAAGGTGATGGCTTCAGGGCGTGCGGGTAATGTTGTCATTACGCCACCTCCTTCGTTAACGTAGGAATATGAGACCGGCACTGCATCAGAGGCTGAATGCGCTCGCCGAAGGTTTCAATCCCGGTCAGGAAATCATCGAAGGTCAGCAGCACGCCCTCGGCACCCGGCACGCTGGCGACCTCATCGAGCATCCGCGCCACGCTGGCATAGGATCCCACCAGGGTGCCCATATTGATATTCACCGCCGAGGTCGGGTCGGCCATCTGCCGCACGTTGGTATCCGCCCCGGAGCGGGTGTCTTTCTGACTCTGCTCGCTGAGCCAGCTCAGGGCTTCCTCGTCGGCCCCGGCTTTGTAGTGTTCCCATTTAGCCCGCGCCGCCTCGTCGGTTTCATCGGCGATAACCATAAACAGCACGTAGGAGCCGACATCGCGCCCGGTTTTCTCTGCTGCCTCTTTCATCCGGGCCGCGGTTGGTGCAAAGGCCGCCGGGGTGTTAACCCCTTTACCGAAGCAGAAGTTGAAGTCGGCATATTTCGCCGAGAACTCCATCCCCGCATCGCTCTGTCCGGCGCAGATCACCTTCATCGGCACCGAGGGCTGCGGGCTGACGCGGCAGTCGTTCATGGTGAAGAACTCGCCTTTGAAATCGCTCTTGCCGGTGCCCCACAGATCCCGCAGGACCTGGACATACTCGGTGAGATAGTCGTAGCGCTTCGAGAAATACTCATCCCCCGGCCAGAGGCCCATCTGCTCGTACTCCGGCTTCTGCCAGCCGGTGACCAGGTTAACGCCAAAGCGGCCGCCGGAGATGGTGTCGATGGTCGAGGCCATTCGCGCCACGATGGCCGGAGGCAGGGTAAGGGTGGCGGCGGTCGCGTAGATCTGGATCCGCGAGGTGATCGCCGCCAGCCCTGCCATCAGGGTGAAGGACTCCAGGTTGTGATCCCAGAATTCGGTTTTACCGCCGAAGCCGCGCAGCTTGATCATCGACAGGGCAAAGTCGAAGTGATAGTGCTCCGCTTTTTGCACGATGGCCTTGTTCAGCTCGAAGGTCGGCAGGTACTGCGGTGCGTGGGTGGAGATCAACCAGCCGTTATTGCCAATGGGAACGAATACGCCAATTTTCATCACGAACCTCTCTTCATCACAACGTGGGGGTGAAAGTCAGACGTGGCGCTGCATCCTGCATCTCCTGTTCAGCCGCGTAAGCCTGTTTTGCAAAGGCGATGCCAGGTTTGAAATTGCTAATGTTATTAACGTGTTAATGATTGGTTGATGAAATGCAGGCGGCGAAAGTGGACTGTCTGGTCAAAATAGTTGCACACAAAGCAGGCAGTCGTGCGCGGTGGCGGTGCAGATTGTCGTGGTAACACCAGGGTTTTTGCTATGCTGGGAGCAGATCAACAAGGAGTGAGCCCATGGCACAAGGCGCAGTGAAAACAACCGGTAAACGTTCGCAGGCGGTGAGCGCGAAAAAACAGGCGATCCTCTCGGCGGCGCTGGAGACCTTCTCGCAGTTTGGCATTCACGGCACGCGGCTGGAGCAGGTGGCCGAGCTGGCGGGGGTGTCAAAAACCAATCTGCTCTACTACTTCCCGTCGAAAGAGGCGCTGTACGTTTCCGTCCTGCAACAGATCCTTGATATCTGGCTGGCACCATTGAAGGCGTTTCGTGAGGAGCTCACCCCGCTGGTGGCGATCCAGCAGTATATCCGCCTCAAGCTGGAGGTCTCCCGGGATTATCCTCAGGCGTCAAGGCTGTTCTGTCTGGAGATGCTGCAGGGGGCACCGCTGCTGAAAACGGTGCTGAGCGGGGATATGAAATCGCTGGTGGATGAGAAGTCAGCGATCATTGCCGGATGGGTTGCCACCGGCAAACTGGCGCCGGTGGACCCGCATCATCTGATCTTTATGATCTGGGCCGCCACCCAGCACTACGCCGACTTTTCCGCGCAGGTAGAGGCGGTGACCGGCAAGTCGCTCAAGGATGACGACTTCTTCCACAGCACGGTAGATAACGTGCAGCGGATGATTATCGAAGGGGTTCGGGTGCGTTAACTGGCGGGTGGGAGAGGGCAGCTTAAATCGCCCTCTTCGCACTGCATCAGCGAGGCCAGAAAGGCTTCGCGCTCGCTGGTTTTTTCCGTCATGCACTGGTTGACGATCATTGGCTGGACGGAGCCGCCAGCGGTGCCCGAGCCGATAACGGCGCAGTCGGCATCGCGCAGAGCGATCCACGCCTGTTGCGCCTTTTTCAATAGATCGCGCTGGGGTGCGGCGGCGCGCTTCATCACAGCCTGGTAAGTCTGGTTCAGGGTTTTATCCGCCGCCTGGTATTGCTGCGCGGTGCAGGTATTCAGGTCCAGTTGGGTGCTGGCGTTGGCGCACTCATCCGCCAGGGCGCTGGTGCTCAGCAGTAACGCGGCACCTGCGATCAAAGCTCGTTTCATGACTCCCTCCGTATAAAAAAGCCGGGTGGCGGCTTCGCCTTACCCGGCCTGGAACATCAAAACCGTAGCCCCGGTAAGCGTAGCGCCACCGGGGAGAGATTGCACGCTTAGCCGATGGTCATCAGGCTGGCGTTACCGCCTGCGGCAGCGGTGTTGACGCTGAGGGAGCGCTCCACGTACAGACGTTCCAGCTGCAGATTGTCTTCGCCGCGGGCGAAGCCCTGCACCGACACAATCGCGCCGCTACGGGCTGCCACCAGCTCGCACAGCTCGCGCAGCTGGTCGGAATCCCCGTGGTAGATCACCGCATCAAACGGCTGACTGGTCAGCACATCTGCTTTAGCAAAGCGAATACGGTCGGTCACCGCCTTCGGCAGCTGCTTCGCCAGGTCGCGGTGCAGGCCATCTTCCGGCCACAGCACTTCACATCCGGTGGCTAATGCCGCCGCCAGCTGAACCAGCGCATCCTGCTCGTTATCCGCCACGCAGAGCACGCGCTCGCGCGGCATCAGGGTCCAGGTGTTGCGCTCGCCGGTCGGGCCAGGCAGCACGCGCTGGGTCCCGGCCTGCGCCAGCTCGCCATACTGCTGGCACAGGGCGCGCAGTTCAGGGCGTTTCTCTGCCCAGTTCGCCAGCGCTTCCAGCGGTTGCGTCAGGGCCGCTTTCACCTGCGTATCCACCGGGTATTGTGCATCCTGACGACCCAGGGTCACGCCGAGGGCGTTGGCCGGACGGTTGGCCAGCAGGCGGTAGAGGTACATTGGTCCCCCGGCTTTCGGACCAGTGCCCGACAGCCCTTCGCCACCGAACGGCTGCACACCCACGACCGCGCCGACCATATTACGGTTCACGTACAGGTTGCCGACCTTCGCGCTGCCGGTCACCTGAGCGATGGTTTCGTCGATACGGGTATGCACGCCCAGGGTCAGGCCGTAGCCGGAGGCGTTAATCTGCTCGATAAGCTGATCGAGGTTGTTACGGTTGTAACGCACCACGTGCAGTACCGGGCCGAAGACCTCTTTTTTCAGTTCGTCGAAGGTTGCCAGCTCGATCAGGGTTGGCGCCACGAAGGTACCGGTCTGCCATTCGCGGGCATCTTCGCTGTTCTCACGCACCGCCTGGAACACCGGGCGGCCCTTGGCGCGCATCGCCTGAATGTGATTCTCGATGTTGGCTTTCGCTTCGGCATCAATCACCGGCCCAATGTCGGTGGTCAGACGGCCAGGGTTGCCCATCCGGCATTCGCCCATCGCGCCGCGCAGCATTTTCAGGGTGTGGTCGGCGATGTCATCCTGCAGGCAGAGCACGCGCAGGGCGGAGCAGCGCTGTCCGGCACTGTCGAAGGCCGAAGCCACCACATCCACTACCACCTGTTCGGTGAGGGCAGACGAATCGACGATCATCGCGTTCATGCCGCCGGTCTCGGCGATCAGCGGAGTCGGACGGCCCTGGGCATCCAGGCGGGTAGCGATATTGCGTTGCAGCAGGGAAGCCACTTCGGTGGAGCCGGTGAACATCACCCCGCGCACGCGGTTGTCGGCGGTCAGCTTGGCACCCACCGTTTCACCGCGGCCAGGCAGGAGTTGCACTACGCCAGCCGGAACACCCGCTTCCAGCAGGATGTTAATCCCCTGGGCGGCAATCAGCGGGGTCTGCTCGGCCGGTTTCGCCAGCACGCTGTTACCGGCGGCAAGGGCGGCAGCAATCTGGCCGGTGAAGATCGCCAGCGGGAAGTTCCACGGGCTGATACAGACCACCGGCCCCAGCGGGCGATGGGTTTCATTGTCAAAGTCGTCACGCACCTGACCGGCATAGTAGTGCAGGAAGTCAACGGCTTCGCGCACTTCGGCGATGGCGTTGCTGAAGGTTTTCCCCGCCTCGCGCACCAGAATGCCAATCAGCTGCTGCATCTGATCTTCCATCAGCACCGCAGCGCGTTCCAGGATAGCGGCGCGCTCCTGCGGCGGAGTGGCGAACCAGATCGGCGCGTTGTTTACCGCGCTGTCGAGGGCCAGATCCACTTCCTGTTCGGTCGCTTCCCGGGCAAAGCCGACGATATCTTTCGGCTCGGCCGGGTTGATCACCGGCTGCATTTCGCCGTTGCTCACCGGCTGCTCAAGGATCGGTTTGGCCTGCCATTTCTGCAGGGCGCTGTTGAGCAGCGACGAGGAGAGCGACGCCAGGCGGTGCTCGTTGGCCAGATCCAGGCCGGAGGAGTTGATGCGGCCTGCGCCGTACAGCTCGCGCGGCAGGGCAATCTTCGGATGCGGCAGACCGACCTGACCTTCCTGGGCTGCCATCTTCTCGACGGCCTGCACCGGATCGGCCACCAGCTCATCCAGCGGCAGGGTGGCATCGGCGATGCGGTTCACGAAGGAGGTGTTAGCCCCGTTCTCCAGCAGACGGCGCACCAGGTAGGCCAGCAGGGTTTCATGGGTGCCAACCGGAGCATAAATACGGCACGGACGGTTCAGTTTGCCATCCGCCACTTTACCAGTGACCTGCTCGTACAGCGGTTCCCCCATGCCGTGCAGGCACTGGAACTCGTACTGGCCCGGATAGTAGTTCTGGCCGGCCAACTGGTAGATAGCCGCCAGGGTGTGGGCATTGTGGGTAGCGAACTGCGGGTAGATCAGGTTCGGCACGCCGAGCAGCTTTTTGGCGCAGGCGAGGTAGGAGACGTCGGTGTAAACCTTGCGGGTATAGACCGGATAGCCCTCCAGACCCTCCATCTGGGCGCGTTTGATCTCGCTGTCCCAGTAGGCGCCCTTCACCAGACGGATCATCAGGCGGCGACGGCTGCGGGTGGCGAGGTCGATCAGGTAGTCAATCACGAACGGACAGCGTTTCTGGTAGGCCTGAATAACAAAGCCAATCCCGTTCCAGCCCGCCAGCTCCGGTTCGAAGCACAGTTTTTCCAGCAGATCGAGGGAGATCTCCAGACGGTCGGCCTCTTCGGCGTCGATGTTGAGCCCGATATCATACTGGCGGGCCAGCAGGGTCAGGGACTTCAGGCGCGGGTAGAGCTCTTCCATCACCCGATCGTACTGGGCGCGGCTGTAGCGCGGATGCAGGGCGGAGAGCTTAATGGAGATCCCCGGGCCTTCATAAATGCCGCGGCCGTTGGAGGCTTTACCGATGGCGTGGATCGCCTGCTGGTAGGAGACCAGATAGGCCTGTGCGTCGGCGGCGGTCAGCGCCGCTTCCCCCAGCATGTCATAGGAGTAGCGGAAGCCTTTATCTTCCAGCTTGCGGGCGTTGGCCAGCGCTTCGGCGATGGTCTCCCCGGTCACGAACTGCTCGCCCATCAGGCGCATCGCCATGTCCACGCCTTTGCGGATTAAAGGCTCGCCGCTCTTGCCGATAATGCGGTTCAGGGAGCGGGAGAGGCTGGCTTCGTTGTGGGTAGAGACCAGGCGGCCGGTGAACAGCAGACCCCAGGTGGCGGCGTTAACAAACAGCGACGGGCTGCGGCCAATGTGGGAATGCCAGTTGCCGTTGCTGATCTTGTCGCGGATCAGCGCGTCGCGGGTGGCTTTGTCCGGGATACGCAGCAGCGCTTCCGCCAGACACATCAGGGCCACGCCCTCCTGCGAGGAAAGGGAGAACTCCTGCAGCAGGCTCTGCACCATTCCGGCACGGCCGGTGGCGGTTTTCTGGCTGCGCAGTTTTTCGGCCAACTGATACGCCAGGCTGTGGGCCTGAGAGGCAATCGGCTCCGGCAGGCGCGCCTGCTCCAGCAGCATTGGCACGGCGTCGGTCTCTGCGCGGCGGTACGCAGCGGTGATGGCCGCGCGGCTTACCGACTGAGGCAGGATCTGCTCGGCAAATTCGAGGAACGGCTGGTGGATCTCTTCGACAGCGTCGCTGTGCTCGTCGCTCTCATTGGCGGCACCGGACAGCAGGGCTGGCAGCTCTGGCAGGGCGTCGTCGCTCTCCAGCTTTTCCAGATAGTTAAAGATGGCCTGCTTAATTAACCAGTGCGGCGTGCGGTCAATTCGCGTAGCTGCCGATTTAATCCGTTCGCGGGTCGCGTCATCCAGCTTAACCCCCATGGTGGTCATGCCCATGCCAAAAACTCCTGTGATTCAGTAGCGCTAGTGTAGTTAACGTGAAATATCCACTATGTTGCAACTTTGTGCAACCTCGTTAAATGTGACCCGGTTTGCAAGCTGGAAAATGAATAGATTGTTACGTCATGGTTAACCATAAAAAAGATGTGGATTTTCGCTGTCAACCCTGGTTTCATGCGGCGCTTAACACTTTTTGCAGGTGCAACCGTAAAAAACGTGAGCGAGTGCAACCTCCAGCAAACTGGTGTGAAACCGGGGATGAAATTGATGTAAATGCAGTGTTAAATCGTTTGTGTCATGGCAACGCATACGGCAGGATACGCGCGGCCAACAGAAACACACATCATCACCCCCTCGTTCCGGGGGTGGAATAAAGACAGCCGGGAAGGCTGTCGAACATCTTTGCGGAGTATTTAAATGGCAATTAGCACACCGATGCTGGTGACATTTCTTATCTATATTTTTGGCATGATCCTGATAGGGTTCCTTGCATGGCGTTCTACCAAAAACTTTGATGACTACATTCTGGGCGGACGCAGTTTAGGGCCGTTCGTGACTGCACTCTCTGCGGGTGCATCGGATATGAGCGGCTGGCTGCTGATGGGCCTGCCGGGTGCCATCTTCCTCTCCGGGATCTCCGAAAGCTGGATCGCCATCGGCCTGACCCTGGGCGCATGGATTAACTGGAAGCTGGTGGCCGGGCGTCTGCGCGTGCACACCGAAGCCAATAACAACGCCCTGACCCTGCCGGACTACTTCACTGGCCGTTTCGAAGATAAGAGCCGCATCCTGCGTATTATCTCTGCGCTGGTTATTCTGCTGTTCTTCACCATCTACTGTGCCTCCGGCATCGTGGCCGGGGCGCGTCTGTTCGAAAGCACCTTCGGTATGAGCTATGAGACCGCGCTGTGGGCGGGGGCAGCGGCAACCATCCTCTATACCTTCGTCGGCGGGTTCCTGGCCGTCAGCTGGACTGACACCGTGCAGGCCACTCTGATGATTTTTGCCCTGATCCTGACCCCGGTGATTGTGATCCTCTCCGTGGGTGGCCTGGGGGATTCCCTGGCAGTGATCCAGCAGAAGAGCATCGAAAACGTCGACATGCTGAAAGGGCTGAACTTCGTGGCGATTATCTCCCTGATGGGCTGGGGGCTGGGTTACTTCGGTCAGCCGCACATCCTGGCGCGCTTTATGGCGGCGGACTCGCACCACACCATCGTTCATGCCCGCCGTATCAGCATGGCCTGGATGATCCTCTGTCTGGGCGGGGCCTGTGCAGTGGGCTTTTTCGGAATTGCCTACTTCAACAACAACCCGTCCCTGGCGGGTGCGGTGAACCAGAACGCCGAGCGCGTGTTCATTGAGCTGGCGCAGATCCTCTTCAACCCGTGGATCGCCGGTATTCTGCTCTCTGCCATTCTGGCGGCGGTAATGTCCACCCTGAGCTGCCAGCTGCTGGTCTGCTCCAGTGCCATCACGGAAGATCTCTACAAAGCTTTCCTGCGTAAGAACGCCAGCCAGAAAGAGCTGGTGTGGGTCGGGCGCTTTATGGTGCTGGTGGTGGCCCTGGTCTCCATCGCCCTGGCAGCGAACCCGGAAAACCGCGTGCTGGGCCTGGTGAGCTACGCCTGGGCAGGCTTCGGTGCTGCTTTTGGCCCGGTGGTACTGTTCTCGGTGCTGTGGTCCCGCATGACCCGCAATGGCGCGCTGGCGGGGATGATTATCGGTGCGGTCACCGTGATCGTCTGGAAGCAGTTCGCGTGGCTGGGGCTGTACGAAATCATTCCAGGCTTTATCTTCGGCAGTATCGGGATTGTGGTCTTCAGTCTGCTGGGTAAAGCCCCGTCTGCCACCATGCAGAAACGCTTTGCTGACGCAGATGCGCATTACCACTCCGCACCGCCAACGAAGTTACAGGCTGAGTAATTTGTCTTCTCCCTCTCCCTGAGGGAGAGGGCCGGGTTGAGGGGGAACCATCATCTTCGGAATCTAAGCCGGGCATGCCCGGCTTTTTTTATTGCTAATTTCTGCAACTTACGTTCATATCGCTGTGCTAAAAAATAATGAGGATAGCGAACAATGACATTCAAAACAGGGCTCATGGCTGGCGCAATATTACTGCTGGCCGGCTGCAACGCCCCATCCCACAGCACCGCGGATAACACCTGCAAAGCCGATAATCAGATGCAGCAAACCACCCTCTATTTTGGCCTGAACCGTCCGGCAGGGGAGGCGATCACCGGCCAGGAGTGGCAGCAGTTTGTCGATCAGGACGTGACCCCGCGTTTTCGCGATGGCTTAACGGTGTTTGATGCGCGTGGGCAGTGGCTGGGAAATGACGGGAAAGTGGCGCGCGAATCAAGCAAGGCGTTGATGCTAATCCACGGGAAAGATGCGCAGAGCGAGAGCAACATCGAGACGCTGCGGGGGATCTATAAGCAGCGCTTTGCCCAGGAGTCAGTGATGCGCGTCGACCAGCCGGTGTGCGTGCAGTTTTGATGAAATCTGCCGGGTGGCGCTAGCGCTTACCCGGCCTACGAAACCCGTAGGCCCGTGCAAGCGCAGCGCCGCCGGGCAATAAACTACAACACTAATCCCGCAAAGCTCGCCGATAACAGGCTTACCAGCGTTGCGCCGTACACAAGGCGCAGGCCAAAGCGCGACACTACGTTGCCCTGCTGCTCGTTCAGCCCCTTAATCGCCCCAGCCACAATGCCGATCGAGGCAAAGTTGGCGAAGGAGACCAGGAACACCGACAGAATGCCCAGCCCGCGCGGGGTCATCTGTGCCGCGATTTTTTGTAGCTCGATCATCGCCACAAACTCGTTTGCCACCAGCTTGGTTGCCATAATCCCGCCCGCATGCAGAGCATCGCTCAGCGGAATGCCCACCAGCCACGCCAGGGGATAGAAGACATATCCCAGAATCTGCTGGAAGCTCAGGCCGAAGACGCTGGAGAAGAGGGCGTTAACGGCGCTGATCAGCGCAATAAAGCCAATCAGCATCGCCAGAATAATCATCGCCACCTTGAAGCCAGCCAGAATATATTCTCCCAGCATCTCGAAGAAGCTCTGGGACTCATGCATCTTCTCCAGCTTAATTTCCGGCTCCGCTTCCGGGCGAGTCGGGTTAATCACCGTCAGGATAATAAAGGTGCTGAACATATTCAGGATCAGCGCCGCCACCACATATTTCGCCTCCAGCATGGTCATATAGGCTCCGACAATCGACAGTGAAACCGTCGACATCGCGGTAGCCGCCATGGTGAACAGACGACGCGACGAGAGATCCCCCAGCACCCCTTTGTAAGCAATGAAGTTTTCCGACTGGCCAAGCGTCAGAGAGCTGATGGCGTTAAAGGATTCGAGCTTGCCCATGCCGTTAACCTTCGACAGCAGGGTGCCGACAACGCGGATGATCACCGGCAAAATACGCCAGTGCTGCAGAATCCCGATCAGCGCGGAAATAAAGATAATCGGACACAGCACGCCGAGGAAAATAAAGGCCAGCCCCTTTTCACCCATTCCGCCAAATACAAAGTTGGTCCCTTCGGCGGCATATTTCAGTAATGACTCGAAGAAGCCTGAGACGTACTGAATAACAAACAGGCCACTTTCGGCGTGGAGGAAAAAGAATGCCAGCGCAATCTCAATCACAATAAGTTGGATAACGTAGCGAATGCGAATGTTGCGGCGGTCAAAGCTGACCAGCCAGGCCAGCGCAAGGATTACCACCAGCGCCAGCAGGAAGTGCAGGAATTGATACATAGTTGATTTTCAGCAGATTAATGAGGCGCTTATTTAGCCACAGCCCGCTGTAACCGTAAATGAACTTTTACGACATAACTTATGAACCCTTTAGTCACCTGAGTGATTATTTTCTGCTTATGGTTTTACATCCTGTCATCAAAACGCAGCATATTTCGCTTGTATTTCTTATTGCCGTAATGATAATCACTATCACAAGAATTTACTTTTCTTTGCATCAGTTGACCGTGAATAACATTTAAGGTGTCGGCATGTTTGTTCCATTTCTCATTATGTTACGTGAAGGCCTCGAAGCGGCCCTTATTGTCAGCCTGATCGCCAGCTATCTGAAACGTACCCAGCGCGGCCGCTGGATCGGCGTGATGTGGATCGGCGTCTTCCTGGCTGCCGCCCTCTGCCTGGGTCTGGGCATTGCGATCAACGAAACCACCGGGGAATTCCCGCAAAAAGAGCAGGAGCTGTTTGAAGGCCTCGTGGCGCTGATTGCAGTGGTGATCCTCACCTGGATGGTGTTCTGGATGCGTAAAGTGTCGCGTAACGTCAAGGTTCAACTGGAGCAGGCGGTGGACAGCGCCCTGGCGAAAGGCAATCACCACGGCTGGGCGCTGATCATGATGGTCTTTTTCGCCGTAGCGCGTGAAGGGCTGGAGTCGGTCTTCTTTCTGCTGGCCGCTTTCCAGCAGGATGTCGGCATCTGGCCGCCGCTGGGTGCGGTGCTGGGTCTGGCCACTGCGGTGGTGCTCGGTTTCCTGCTCTACTGGGGCGGGATCCGCCTCAACCTCGGCGTCTTCTTCAAGTGGACCAGCCTGTTTATTCTGCTGGTGGCCGCCGGGCTGGCCGCGGGGGCGATCCGCGCCTTCCATGAGGCGGGCCTGTGGAACCACTTCCAGGATGTGGCGTTCGATCTCAGTAATATCCTGTCCACCCATTCGCTGACCGGCACCCTGCTGGAAGGGATCTTCGGCTATCAGGAAGCGCCGAGCGTCAGTGAAGTGGCGGTGTACTTTATCTATCTCATTCCGGCGCTGGCGCTGTTCTTTATGCCATCGCGGCCGGGCACGCAGCCGTCGCATACTGCGCCCTGAAGTGCTCACTGTAGTTACAACATACTTTTAAAAGGGAAAGGTTATGACTATTCAACTTCGTCGCACCGCTTTGCAGGCGGGTATTGCCGCGCTGGTTACCTCCGCGTTTTATGTTCAGGCGGCAGATGTTCCGCAGGTAAAAGTCACCGTCAATGATAAACAGTGTGAGCCGATGACCATCACGGTCAACAGCGGTAAAACCCAGTTCATCATCCAGAACCACAGCCAGAAAGCGCTGGAGTGGGAGATCCTCAAAGGGGTGATGGTGGTGGAAGAGCGCGAGAACATCGCCCCGGGCTTCACTCAGAAGATGACCGCCAACCTGCAGCCGGGTGAATATGACATGACCTGCGGCCTGCTGACCAACCCGAAAGGTAAGCTGATCGTCAAAGGTGCTGCCACCGCCGACGCCGCCAAAGGCGACGCGCTGCTGAGCCTCGGCGAGGCCATTACCGCATATAAAGCTTACGTCACCAAAGAGACGGCGGACCTGGTGGCCGGCACCAAAGCCTTTACCGACGCGGTGAAAGCGGGCGATATCGAAAAAGCCAAATCCCTGTACGCGCCAACCCGTCAGCACTATGAGCGCATCGAGCCTATCGCCGAGCTGTTCTCGGACCTGGATGGCAGCATCGATGCCCGTGAAGATGACTACGAGCAGAAAGCCGCCGATCCAAAATTCACCGGCTTCCACCGTCTGGAGAAAGCCCTGTTTGGCGATAATTCCACCAAAGGGATGGAGCAGTACGCGACGCAGTTGAACAGCGACGTGCTGGAGCTGCAAAAACGCATCAGCGAGCTGGCCTTCCCGCCGTCAAAAGTGGTGGGTGGCGCGGCAGGGCTGATTGAAGAAGTGGCGGCCAGCAAAATTAGCGGGGAAGAAGACCGCTACAGCCATACCGACCTGTGGGACTTCCAGGCTAACGTCGAAGGCGCGCAGAAGATCGTTGACCTGCTGCGTCCTCAGCTGCAGAAAGATAACAGCGCCCTGCTGGCGAAAGTGGATGCCAACTTTAAGAAGGTGACCACCATTCTGGCAAAATACCGCACCAAAGACGGGTTTGAAACCTACGACAAGCTGACCGATGCCGACCGTAACGCTCTGAAAGGGCCGATCACCACTCTGGCAGAGGATCTGGCGCAGCTGCGTGGCGTACTGGGTCTGGACTAAGTTGATGAACAAGCATGATGAGTACGACGTTGTAGAACCTTCACGGCGTCGGTTGTTAAAAGGGGTCGGGGCGCTTGGCGGCGCCCTTGCCCTGGCGGGCGGCTGCCCGGTAGCGCATGCGGCAAAACCGCAGAGCGCGCCGGGCACGCTCTCCCCGGATGCGCGGATGGAGACCCAGCCGTTCTACGGTCCGCATCAGGCCGGAATTTTAACCCCGCAGCAGGCGTCGATGATGCTGGTGGCCTTCGATGTGCTGGCCAGCGACAAAAGCGAGCTGGAGCGTCTGTTCCGCCTCCTGACCCAGCGCATTGCCTTTCTGACCACCGGCGGCCCGGCGCCCGACACGCCGAACCCACGTCTGCCGCCAATGGATTCGGGGATTCTGGGGGCCTTTATCGCCCCGGATAACCTGACCATGACGGTGTCGCTGGGGGCCTCGCTGTTTGACGATCGCTTTGGGCTGGCACCACAGAAACCAAAATCGTTGCAGAAGATGGTGCGCTTTCCGAATGACTCCCTGGATGCGGCCCTGTGCCACGGGGATCTGCTGATCCAGATTTGCGCCAACACCCAGGACACGGTGATTCATGCCCTGCGGGATCTTATCAAGCACACCCCGGATCTGCTGAGCGTGCGCTGGAAGCGGGAAGGGTTTATCTCTGACCACGCCGCGCGCAGCAAAGGCAAAGAGACGCCGGTGAACCTGCTCGGCTTTAAGGATGGCACCGCCAACCCCAACAGCCAGGATGTGCCCCTGATGGAGAGCGTGGTATGGGTGACGGCCGATCAGGGTGAACCGGCCTGGGCAGTGGGCGGCAGCTATCAGGCGGTGCGTATTATCCAGTTCCACGTGGAGTTCTGGGATCGCACGCCGCTCAAAGAGCAGCAGACCATTTTTGGCCGGGATAAGCACAGCGGCGCGCCGCTGGGGATGAAAAACGAGCATGACGTGCCAGATTACGCCAGCGATCCTGATGGCGAGATCATTGCGCTCGACAGCCACATCCGCCTTGCCAACCCGCGAACGAAAGAGACCGAATCCAACCTGATGATGCGCCGGGGCTACAGCTACTCGCTGGGGGTAACCAACTCTGGCCAACTGGATATGGGCCTGCTGTTTGTCTGCTTCCAGCACGATCTGGAGCAGGGCTTTTTGACCGTGCAGAAGCGTCTGAATGGCGAAGCGCTGGAGGAGTACATCAAGCCGGTAGGTGGGGGCTACTTCTTTGCTCTGCCAGGCGTGCGTGATAAAAACGGCTGGCTTGCTCAGGGGCTGCTCACAGCCTGAATCCCGTCCCGCTTACCCCTTAAGCGGGACGATTTTTTTATGTTCCGCTATCCCGTTGTTATACTTCTGTAATATTCCCCAGGCAGATTAAGTGACGTTGTCAGGCGATTCTTAAAGTTGCATTCAGGTAAAAATAATGTTGCATTCATGCTAAATCCTGATGTACTTACATTAAGAAAGCGGTAAACCTTACAGTGAATATGCATCACTCTGGAGATCGCGAATGGTTGAGTCCTCACGTGGACATGGTAAACGCAACAACCGCAGCACCCGGCGCGGAGGCCCACACTCCGGCAGCGATCTCTTCACCGAAAAATTCTCCCCCTCCACAGCAAATCCTGATTTTTCCGACCCGCCGTTTGGTGAGCATAGCGATCCGGCTGGGTCATTTAACCAAGTAAGCTCTGGCTTAGAAGGAAGCCAACCCTCAGATGTTTGTTCGCCTAATCGTACCGATGCCGGTACGAGTGATGAATACCAACAACTCAAGGTGCTATCCATGGGAAGACAAAAAGCAGTGATCAAAGCTCGTCGTGAAGCAAAACGTGTGCTGAGACGGGATTCACGTAGCCATAAACAGCGTGAAGAAGAGTCGGTCACCTCGCTTGTGCAGATGAGTGGCGTAGAAGCAATTGGCATGGCGCGGGACAGCCGGGATATGACGCCAGTTGTGGCACGCAATGACGCTCAGGCGCAGTACCTGAATGCTATTGAGAATAAGTCGCTGATTTTCGCCACCGGTGAAGCCGGGTGTGGGAAAACCTGGATTAGTGCAGCCAAAGCGGCAGAGGCTTTGATTCATAAAGACGTCGATAAGATCATTGTCACTCGCCCGGTATTGCAGGCCGATGAAGATCTCGGCTTCTTGCCCGGTGATATTTCGGAGAAGTTTGCGCCATACTTCCGGCCCGTTTATGACGTGCTGGTGAAGCGGTTGGGCGCATCTTTTATGCAGTACTGCCTGCGGCCAGAAATCGGCAAGGTAGAAATTGCGCCGTTCGCCTATATGCGCGGACGTACATTTGAAAATGCAGTTGTGATTCTCGACGAGGCTCAGAACGTAACTGCTGCGCAAATGAAGATGTTTTTAACGCGCCTCGGGGAAAACGTGACGGTAATCGTAAACGGGGATATCACCCAGTGCGACCTGCCGGCCGGCGTCAAATCGGGTCTGAGCGATGCGCTGGCACGTTTCGAGGAAGACGAGATGGTAGGGATAGTGCAGTTTACCAAAGATGACTGCGTGCGCTCGGCCCTGTGCCAGCGGACACTGCAGGTCTATTCCTGGTAATGGCGTAACCTTCTCGTTTTACGTACATCTTTTACCCCCTTCCCGGCGCAATGCCGGGAAGCTGCATCTGAACCCTCGGTTGAAACTCATCTGTTTGGTTGTCTTCACAAGATCATATTATGCTGGTGACATATTTATTTCGTATAGAAAATGCCGGGTATTACCCGGTGTTTTGCTGTATCTATAAGTCTTGTTGTTAGCGCAAAGGGCTTTTTAATAAAAATGGCAGAAGTGTGATATTAATTCATAATACCCACAAAATATGTATGAGAACCATGATCAGGCTAATTATAAATAATCAATTAAACGTGAATGTTGTCACAGTTCATTACTGCCAGGCGAATATTAAGTTGGTAACTTTCGGACTATTATCTATGTTTCGTAGTCATTAAAACACAATTCTAAAAAGAAACTCCGGGGAAGCGTTTTCTCTGGACCATCACGCTGAGGGCCATACATGAACGAACTGGTTAGTGCAATTAATGGGGTTATCTGGAGCCCGGCGTTAATATTTTTATGCCTGGGTGTCGGCCTCTATTTCTCACTGCGTAGTCGCTTTCTTCAATTACGTCATGTCAAACATATGGTGGCTCTGATGTTTCAGGGGCGTGCCACGGATGCAGGCGTATCGTCGTTTCAGGCACTGACAATGACGCTGGCGGGACGCGTGGGGACCGGGAACATCGCTGGCGTGGCGACCGCCATTACGTTTGGTGGGCCTGGCGCGCTATTCTGGATGTGGATGGTAGCGTTTTTGGGCGCCAGCTCTGCTTTTGTTGAATCCACTCTGGGTCAGGTTTATAAAGAAAAAATCAATGGCGAATATCGTGGCGGTCCTGCCTTTTATATTGAAAAAGGTTTGGGCGTAAAATGGTACGCATGGTTATTTGCTATAGTGACTATTTTCTCCTGCGGATTATTACTTCCCGGTGTACAGGCAAACTCTATTGGCGCCAGCCTGGATATTGCCTTTGGGCTCGATCCAAATGTCACCGCTGCATTATTGGCTATATTGTTAAGTTTTATTATTTTTGGTGGTGTGAAAAGGATCGCCAGCTTTAGCAGCATGGTCGTTCCCTTTATGGCGCTCGGCTATATTATTGTCGCCTGCGTTATTATCGCCCTTAATATTGACCAACTTCCTTCCGTTATTCTGCTGATCTGGAAAAGCGCATTTGGCCTTGAAGCGGGCTTTGGTGCTGTTTTGGGTCAGGCGATAATGTGGGGTGTTAAGCGTGGTGTTTATTCCAACGAAGCGGCACAGGGTACAGGGCCACATGCTTCATCAGCGGCCGAAGTAAGTCATCCGGCGAAACAGGGGCTGGTGCAGGCCTTCTCCGTCTATATCGATACGCTGTTCGTCTGTTCTGCGACCGGGTTCATGCTATTGATTACCGGGTTGTATAACGTTCAGGGCGTCGACGGCGCGGCAATCTACACGGGCATTGCGGGCGTGGCGGCAGGCCCTGGCTATGTGCAGACCGCGATGGAAAGCATGATGCCTGGCTTTGGTAATTACTTTGTTGCCATTGCGCTGTTCTTCTTTGCCTTCACAACGATTATTGCCTACTACTACATTGCAGAAACGAATATCGCGTATATCAACCGTAAAATTCACCGCCCATGGCTGACGTTCTTGCTGAAAATATTTCTGTTAACGTCCACGGTCTATGGCACCGTGCGTACTGCGGATCTGGCATGGGGCCTGGGCGATATTGGGGTCGGTCTGATGGCGTGGCTTAACATTATTGCAATTGTTCTTTTACATAAAAAAGCATTTGCCAGTCTTAAAGATTATGAAACGCAAAAGGCGCAAGGTATCGATCCGCAATTTGATCCGATTCGGCTTGGGATTAAAAATGCCGATCATTGGGTTAAAGAACGTAAAGATGAAAAGGATGTGAACTCGGGTGAGACATCTTCTCTGCCGGGAAGTCGTACAGTAAGTTAAAGATACGCAAAAGAGCCGGTACGAAAGTGCGGGCTCTTTTTTTACAGGGGTGGTGAAGGGGGATCTCATCCCTCCCGGTGGCGTGCGACATGCGAAAAAAAAGCCCGCATTTTCATGCGGGCTCTTCTTTAAATATGGCGGTGAGGGAGGGATTGACTCGCTGCGCTCGCCCTGCGGGCAGCCTGTTCGCCGCGCTCTCAGTCTGTCCAACTGGCTGCGCCAGTTGTCGAACCCTCGGTCGAGGGATCTTATCCCTCCCGCAGGCGTGCAATATGCGAAAAAAAAGCCCGCAGTTTCATGCGAGCTCTTCTTTAAATATGGCGGTGAGGGAGGGATTCGAACCCTCGATACGTTGCCGTATACACACTTTCCAGGCGTGCTCCTTCAGCCACTCGGACACCTCACCATATTGTTTTGCTGCCTTTCCTCTCGGGGGCAACGGGGCGTTACTATAGGGAGTCAGGCTAAATCGGTCAAGCAGATTTTCCGCTTTAACGCGCGTTCGGTTAAGCAATAATCAGCTCCACGGTTTTTATACCGTGGAGCGAATCATTAACGCTGTGAATCGAGCACTTCGCTGTTCTTCACTACCTCTTGCGCCTTGCCGTAGCTTTCCATCAGCAACTGATACGCCGGGAAAATGTGGGTGTAGACTTCTGCCCACTGCGCCGCATCCTCACGATTCCAGGTGCGCTGGATCTCCGAGGCGACCGCGGCGGTATCCATTGGCACTACGCCCGCCTGCACCACCCGCGCCAGGGTGATCTCCTGCGCCATTTTGCTGTAGGTGCCCGAGGCATCAATCACCGCAAACACTTTATACCCGTCAGCCACTGCACTGATCGACGGGAAGGCCATACAGACGCTGGTGATGGTCCCGGCGATAATCAGCGTTTTGCGCCCGGTTGCTTTCACGGCGGCCACGAACGCCGGGTTATCCCAGGCGTTGATCTCGCCTTTACGCGCCACGTACTGCGCATGCGGCGCGTTAGCGTGGATCTCCGGGATCAGCGGCCCGTTAGGCCCTTGCGGCACGGAGGCGGTGGTGATCACCGGGATATTCGCCAGGCTGGCAATTTTTGCCAGCGCCGCAGCGCGAGCACGCAGCTCCGGCATCGGCATGTCACCAACGGTCTGGAACAGGCCGCTCTGGTGATCGATCAGCAGCATCACCGCATCATTCACATCAATGACCGGACGCGCACCGTTAAAGTTAGCTGGGGTAGACATAATTCTCTCCTTTATCAGGTTCAGATCTGGCCGAAGCGGCCGGAGTTGAAATCGCGAATGGCTTCTGCGATTTCGGTTTTAGTGTTCATCACGAACGGCCCGTAACCGACGATCGGTTCATTCAGCGGCTCCCCGGCCATCAGCAGCACTTTGGCGTCGCTGCTGGCTTCCAGGTGCAGCTTTTCTCCTTCCTGGCTCAGCACCACAAGCTGGGCTTCACCCGCCCCGGCGGAACCGTTCACCGTCACGCTGCCTTCCAGCACCACCAGCGCGGTGCTCCAGCCTTCAGGCTGAGCGAGCGTGAGATGACTCTCCTGGCGCAGGGCGATATCCCAGACGTTCAGCGGGGAGTAGGTGTGCGCCGGACCGGATACATCCTCGTAGCGCCCGGCGATTACCCGCAGCGTGCCGCTGTTATCGGGCAACGCCACCACCGGGATCTGGCTGCTGGTGATGCTCTGGTAGCCCGGCGTCGCCATCTTGTCTTTCGCCGGCAGGTTGACCCACAGTTGCAGCATTTTTAACTCGCCACCCTGCTGCGCAAAGGCGCTGGAGTGGAACTCCTCATGCAGAATGCCGGACCCGGCCGTCATCCACTGCACGTCCCCCGGGCCAATCACGCCACCTTTTCCCGTTGAGTCGCGGTGCTCCACTTCGCCGGAATAGACGATGGTGACCGTCTCAAAGCCCCGGTGGGGATGCTCACCCACGCCGCGTTTTGCGCCATCCGCCGGGAAGCTGTGCGGCCCGGCATAGTCCAGCAGTAAAAACGGGCTCAGCGGCTCGCCGTGAGTCTGGTAAGAAAACATCGAACGCACCGGGAAACCGTCGCCAACCCAGTGCTGGCGGGGTGCGGTATAAATGCCTGTTACGTTTTTCATCCTCTTCTCCTGATGTTCTGTCGATGTAATTAGCTTATATTCAGGTTTAATATCCCGGTAGATAGCAAAAATGACATTCACTGTTCCTTAAATGGAACGATGAGGCGATATGCAGGATCTGAATGATTTCGTATGGTTTGTGAAGGTGGTGGAGCACGGGGGCTTCGCGGCGGCGGGCCGGGCGCTTGACCAGCCTAAATCCAAGCTCAGCCGCCGAATTGCCCAGCTGGAGACGCGGCTCGGCGTGCGCTTGATCCAGCGCACCACCCGGCAGTTTACGGTGACGGAGGTGGGGCACACCTTCTATCAGCACTGTAAGGCGATGCTGGTAGAGGCCGAGGCGGCGGAGGAGGCGGTCGCCGCGTTGCAGGCTGAGCCGCGCGGCATGGTGAGGATCACCTGTCCGGTGACGCTGCTGCATGTTCACGTCGGGCCGATGCTGGCGAGATTTATGGCGCGCTACCCTGGCATTAATCTGCAGCTTGAGGCGACCAACCGGCGGGTGGATCTGGTGGCGGAAGGGATTGATGTGGCGATCCGCGTGCGACCGCGCCCGTTCGATGACAGCGATCTGGTCCTGCGGGTGCTGGCCGACAGGGGCCACTGCCTGGTGGCGGCGCCAGCGTTGATCGCCCGGCTGGGAACGCCGGGGGTGCCGTCCGAACTCAGCGCCTGGCCCGGTCTGAGTATGGGGGAGGGGAAACAGGTTCATAAGTGGGCGCTGAGCGGGCCGGAAGGGGCGAGGGCGGAGATCCATTTTCAACCGCGTTTGATTACTACCGACATGCTGGCGCTGCGGGAAGCGGCGATGGCAGGGGTGGGCCTGGTGCAGTTGCCGATTTTGATGGTCAAAGACCAGCTGGCCTCTGGGGCGCTGGTAAAAGTGCTTGAGGCATGGGAACCGCGCCGGGAGGTGATCCATGCGGTCTATCCGTCCCGTCGCGGACTGCTGCCGTCCGTCAGAACGCTGGTGGATTTTTTGACCGGGGAGTATGCGAGGATGGTGGAGGAGTGAGTGGATTGAGGTTTTGTAGGTCGGGTAAGCGCTAGCGCCACCCGACATACAGGCTGCACAGTATTATATTTGGCATCGGGAGGGATTGACTCGCTGCGCTCGCCCTGCGGGCAGCCTGTTCGCTGCGCTCTCAGGCTGTCCAACTGGCTGTCGCCAGTTGTCGAACCCCCAGTCGGGGGTTCTCATCCCTCCCTCTCGGGAGAATATAAAAGAAAAGAGCCCGTACTTTCGTACGAGCTCTCATCTCGAATATGGCGGTGAGGGGGGGATTCGAACCCCCGATACGTTGCCGTATACACACTTTCCAGGCGTGCTCCTTCAGCCACTCGGACACCTCACCATATTGTCATCCCGTTGTTGCCGGGACGGGCGCTAATGTAAGGAAAAGCCTTACTTACGTCAATCAACTTTTTCAGTAAATTAGCGCGTTGAGACAAACTTCAACCAACATGATTTCGAATTGTGCTGAAAGTGCCTCTTTTATCTACAACCACCCAGGTCGCAAAATTTGTTATGCTGCGATGCAGTTGAAAATGAACGTAAAACAGCGCAACAGAAGGCAATCGCAATGGACATCATTTTTTACCACCCAACATTTGATAACGCTTACTGGATTAAAACGCTTTCGGCGGCGCTGCCGGGCGCACGGGTTCGCGAGTGGAAACGCGGCGATAATGAACCGGCGGATTATGCCCTGGTGTGGCATCCCCCGGTAGAGATGCTGCAGGGGCGCAATTTAAAGGCGGTGTTTGCCCTTGGAGCGGGCGTGGACTCGATCCTCAGCAAACTCAAAGCGCACCCGGAGATGCTGGCAGAAAGTATTCCCCTGTTCCGTCTTGAAGATACCGGCATGGGGCAGCAGATGCAGGAGTATGCCGTAAGCCAGGTGCTGCACTGGTTCCGCCGCTTTGATGACTACCAGGCCTTAAAACAGCAGGCCCGTTGGGAGCCGCTGGCCGATTATCAGCGCGAAGATTTTACCATCGGTATCCTCGGGGCAGGGGTGCTGGGTGCTAAGGTGGCCGAAGCGCTGGCACCCTGGGGCTTCCCGCTGCGCTGCTGGAGCCGCACCCGCAAGGACTATCCTGGCGTCACCAGCTTTGCCGGGATGGAGGAGCTTCCGCAATTTTTACAGGGCACCCGGGTGCTGATTAATCTCCTGCCGAATACCGCGGAAACCGTTGGGATCATTAATAGCGGCCTGCTGAATCAGCTGGCGGATAACAGCTATCTGATGAACCTGGCGCGCGGCGTTCATGTGATCGAGGCCGATCTGCTGGCGGCGCTGGAGCGTGGCAAGCTGAAAGGGGCGATGCTGGATGTTTACAGTAAAGAGCCATTACCTGCTGAGAACCCATTATGGGCCCACCCGCGCGTGGCCATGACCCCGCACGTGGCGGCGGTGACGCGTCCGGCAGAAGCCGTGGCCTATATCGCCCGCACCATCACCCATCTGGAAAAAGGCGAGCCGGTCACCGGGCAGGTCGACAGACAGCGCGGTTACTGAGTCAAACCCGGCCATCGCCGGGTTTTTGCTAATAAACGCCTGGGATAACTGCTATCCTTTGGGAAACACGAGAGGAGAAAACGATGTACCCCGTTGACCTGCATATGCACACCGTCGCCAGCACTCACGCCTACAGCAATCTTCATGACTATATCGCCCAGGCGAAGGTAAAGAACATCAAACTCTTTGCGATCACCGATCATGGTCCGGATATGGCAGATGCCCCGCACTACTGGCACTTTGTGAATATGCGTATCTGGCCGCGGGTGGTGGACGGGGTGGGGATCCTGCGCGGCATTGAGGCTAACATCAAAAACACCCAGGGTGAGATTGACTGTACCGGCCCGATGCTGACCTCTCTGGATCTGATCCTCGCCGGTTTTCATGAGCCGGTATTTCCCCCGCAGGACAAAGCCACCAACACCGAGGCGATGATCGCCACCATTGCCAGCGGCAACGTGCATATCATCAGCCATCCGGGTAACCCGAAATACCCTATCGACATTCAGGCTGTCGCCCGGGCTGCGGCTGAACATCACGTGGCGCTGGAGATCAACAACTCCTCCTTTATTCACTCCCGTAAAGGCAGCGAGGCGAACTGCCGTGACGTTGCGGCGGCGGTGCGTGACGCTGGTGGCTATGTGGCGCTGGGCTCCGATTCCCACACCGCGTTTACGCTGGGTGATTTTAGCGAGTGCCGCAAAATCCTCGATGCGGTGGACTTCCCTGAAGATCGCATTCTGAACGTGACGCCACGCCGGTTACTCGATTTCCTGGCGTCACGCGGTATGGCACCGATTGCCGAATTTGCTGAATTTTAACTGTGTAATGGACTAAATAAATGAACGAGTTTTCCATCCTCTGCCGCGTACTGGGTTCTATCTATTATCGCCAGCCGCAGGATCCGCTGCTGGTGCCGCTGTTTACCCTGATCCGCGAAGGCAAGCTGGCGAATAGCTGGCCCCTTGAGCAGGATGAGCTGCTGCAACGTCTGCAAAACAGCTGCGACATGCAGCAGATTTCAGCGGATTACAACGCACTGTTTGTGGGAGAAGAGTGTCGCGTGTCGCCTTACCGCTCTGCCTGGGAAGAGGGGGCGACCGAAGCCGAAGTGCGTGCGTTTCTCTCCACACGGGGTATGCCCCTGACCGATACCCCTGCCGACCATATCGGTACGCTGTTGCTGGCGGCCTCGTGGATTGAAGATCACGCGGCAGAAGATGAAAACGAGGCGCTGGAAACCCTCTTCGGGGAGTACATTTTACCCTGGTGTGGCGCGTTTCTCGGCAAGGTCGAGGCGCATGCCACCTCGCCATTCTGGCGTACCATGGCCCCGCTGACCCGTGACGCCGTTGCCGCTATGTGGGACGAGCTGCAGGAAGAGAACGAAGAGTGATCTGGATCACTTTCTTAATGTAACAGAAAATCTCAATTTGCATATTATGTGTTCCTGATCTCATTTCATGGCCGCGTATCTGCTAAGATGCGCGCCATGAACATATTACTTTCTATTGCAATCACAACTGGCATCCTCTCCGGGATATGGGGTTGGGTTGCTGTCTCCCTTGGACTCCTGAGTTGGGCGGGCTTTCTGGGCTGCACAGCCTATTTCGCCTGCCCGCAGGGTGGCGTGAAGGGGCTGTTTATCTCGGCCTGTACGCTGATGAGCGGCGTGGCGTGGGCGATGATCATCATCCACGGCAGCGCGCTGACGCCTCATCTGGAAATTGTCGGCTACGTCATGACCGGCGTAGTGGCGTTTTTGATGTGCATCCAGGCAAAACATCTGCTGCTCTCTTTTGTACCTGGCACCTTTATGGGAGCCTGCGCCACTTTTGCAGGGCAGGGGGACTGGCGGCTGGTGGTGCCTTCGCTGGCGTTAGGGCTGGTGTTTGGTTACGCGATGAAAAACAGCGGACTGTGGCTGGCGGCGCGCAGAGACAGGGCGCGAAGCGTGACGGCGTTAAGCAAATAAAAAAAGGCGAGACCAGAGTCTCGCCTTTTTAATGCGCTTTCTGTCAGGATTCTGGCGGCGTTGACATCTCGCGGTATTTCACCAGAACATCGTTTTTCACTTCGTTCTTGTTTTGCAGATCCCACAGGCCGCGATCGATACCGTCGTTAATCAGGAAGATCACCCCGGTTTCAAGAGCGGACATCAGGCAGAGCATCACCGGTTCGTTAGAGGTATAACCGATTTCGCCTTCCAGCAGTCGCTGATAGTCGATAAAGCGGAACACCCCGGCCTGAACCTCGTACGAGAGAATGGTTTTGCTGGTGGTGACGGAGGATAAGATCTCCCCGGTACTCACGTTGACCACACGCAGGTTCACTGCAATCTGATCAAGCTGGTACTGCGTATTACCGCCGATACCAAAGTAGCGCGCCCCAACACCCCCCGATTTCACATTACTTTCGTAACCGATAATCGAGCCTTCAACCATGACGTTTGCCGCCGTGAGAGAGTGCAATGGAATACGGTTATTCATCGCCACGGTGCCGTTATCCTGCGCCGCACGAATGATTTTGCGTTCGTTGAGCAGGTTTTGCAGCCCCTGACGTTCCAGAGGAATAAACCAGCGAGAATCTTTTAACGCCGTGACCAGCATTGCGGTGGCGCTTTGCGGAACAGCGGTAGAGAAGTTACTTGCCGGATAAGGTTTAAATTGACCCGTTTCATCCTGAATATTGTAAACCGACACGTAGATCTTACCCGTTGGCAGTGGTAATTGGGTTAAATCACGATAGCTTTGGGCGCGAGGCATTAATGTCGGTTTTGCTGCCTGATTGGGCGGAGCAGTTAAACAACCGCTCAATAAGCACACTGCAACAAGTATGAGAAAGCGCTGCATGATTATTGTCCTTATCTCGACTATGTCTAAAAGTCGGTGGAATTACTTTGCAAGCCAGCGACCTGAATGGTGGAAGTTCTCCCCGTTTTCCGGTCTGTGACATTTAACTGCATTTGTCCGTCCGCATTGGCGATGTCGACAATAAAGTCGCTGGTCACCATCCGGCCCGGTTTACCGGTGTTGATGTTGGTCAATAATCCGCCCAGAACCTGGGCCTGGATTGCCTGGGTAAAGTTATCCAGAGCGCTTGGGGTCTCAATACCGAAGTCATCGTCGGCGCTCGGATCCCTGTAGGAGTTTTGCGCCTGGGCTGAGTTTAAAAGAAAAGAGCCATTATTGGGGTTGCCCCCGAAGTTAGGATTACGGAACTGAAAAGTCATATTTCCGGCCCAGCTCAACGATGGAATGAGCAGTAAAGCGATAACTGCATAGACAACACGCATGAATGCCTCCGAATTAAAACTCGTCTTGCGCTAAATCGCCGGTACTGAGCAGAGCTTTATCGATCTGCAGACGATTTAATGCTTCTTCGGTTTGAGCCAGAGCGAAGACCACGTTTTGATCCAGGTCTCTTTTCGTTGGGAATAAAAACGTCTGGAAAATAACGTCCTGATTGACCGTTATCGTGATCCAACTCCCCCATCGCGCACTGGGCCGTTCATTGATCGTTAAGTTCCCAGGATAGTCACTTTCCCATCTGTCGCTGAACTCGCGATAAAAAGCATGACCGACAGCCGAGACCGTGTGGTCAGTTAACAATCCTGGGATCTCTACTTCAACCGCATGCAGATTCCCGGCAGCAAGCCATAAACCTGCTGCGGCAATCCAACTCATTGTGCGTTTCATACTGTTAACGCCTGAGGTTATCATTTGCCCATGAAACCGCCTGCGTCCGATTTTTAACAGCTATCTTCTTGAAAAGATTATAAAGATGGGTCTTGACCGTATTTTCGCTGATAAATAACGAACGGGCGATTTCAATATTTGAAGCTCCGATGCGTAATTTATTCAGAATCTCTTTTTCGCGATGGGTCAGCAACGCAGACTCTGAACTGTTATAGCGATAATTTCCGGAATGCGTTATGAGGTAGCTGGCAAGTTTTTGCGAAAAATAGCATTCCCCACGCAGAATTCCCTGCAGGCCCTCCACCACGCGTGTCTCGTCCTCGTTGACATAAAAGACACCATTGATATGCGGCCAGCTTTCAATATCTCTGAATGGATACTCTTCGGGCGTATTCAACAACAACACACGGATATTGTTGTTTTTTCTGCTTAAAATATCTTGCCAGTATTGGATAAGTTTTTTATCCGCTTCCATCATATCGAAAAGAATAATGCTGCCAGGGGCAATGTCATCAAAAGAGCGTTGAATGCTATGCAATTTTCCGCTCAAGGTCAGACTTTGCTTTAAATGCTGTAGTAAGGCTGTTGCCTGCAAAGAAGGTTTGGTCACTAACAATAATGTCTGACCATGAAAACTTTGGACTTCATTAAACATGATGAAACCCCTTTTTTGAAACACCTGGCAGTTGCCCCCAATAATATTATTGGGGGCTCCAGAAGTACTGACAGATGTTGCACTGCTGTGTGTAGAAGAAAGACCATATCCCTTCAAGTAAGGGAAAATAAAATAACAATAGCGAACTTCTGTTTTCAATCTAGCTATTACGATTTTTAAAGCAAGTGTTAAACGTGTAACAAGATGTAAAAATCAATATTAACTTGTAAAAATTGAGTTCATGAATTGATGAGGATTCATCATAAAGTTGTACACAAAGATATTGATGCACACATTTTAAAAATCATACAAATTATATTATATTATTGATTTTTAAGGTTAATTTATTTTAGGTGTTATTGTCATTCAGGTATGAGTCGGGTCAAAACGCTAAGTCTATTTTTACACTGTGTAAACGTCTTAAGAAATCACGCACTTTGTCACGCATTCATGGATATATCGTGATCGCCCCCCTGCAAAGCAGGCGAAACGGCAAATCAGCATTTTCGTCGCTATCCATTTCCAAAATGGGCATATGCCCTTTTAAAAAGGCCTGTTAAATCGCTGTATCGCCACAGTGTTTAATTTTTTTTAATACTTTGGGGTGAAAGGGAGAATAAAAATACAACTGGCGGGTGAGATATTAAAATTGTTTCGGCAGACATACTCTTCATCGTAACGCCGGGTTAACAAAATATTTCGCTTTGTTAACGCAAGTTATTTTACCACCAGGTCCAGGGTGATGACATGAAGAACAGTTTGTTATTGATGTTTACATTACTGGGTGCACCTGGATTTGTTTTCGCCACCCCTGATTTGGCAGCTTCAGAATACAATTTTGCGGTGAATGAATTGAGTAAATCATCCTATAACCAGGCCGCTATTATTGGACAACAGGGCGTTAATAATAACGCGACTGTTCTCCAGCAGGGCTCGAAATTGTTATCTGTAGTTTCCCAGGAAGGCGGAAATAATCGGGCGAACATTGAACAATCAGGCAGTTATAACCTTGCCTGGATTGATCAAAAAGGGAACTCGAACAGTGCGAGTATTAATCAAGGTGCATATGGTAATACCGCCATGATTATTCAGAAAGGTTCTGGTAATAAAGCGAATATTACGCAGTACGGTACGCAAAAAACGGCAGTTGTAGTGCAGAGACAGTCACAAATGGCCATTCGCGTTATCCAACGCTAGCTATTTAATGACGAACTAAATCAATCCGATGGGGGCTTTACAATGAAACTTTTAAAAGTGGCAGTAATTGCAGCAATCGTGGTTTCTGGCAGTGCTATGGCTGGCTCCGTTCCACAATGGGGCAATAATCATGGCGGCGGCAACAATGGTGGTAATAACGTTAGCCCAGAAACGCTGACTGTTTATCAGTACGGTGGTCGTAACAACGTAGACGCTTTGCAGAGCGACGCTCGTGGGTCTGAAATCACCGTAACCCAGAACGGTTTCGGTAACGATGCTGACCTGTCACAGGGCGCTGATAACAGCGAAATCGATCTGAACCAGCGTGGCCAGGGTAACGAAGCGACCATCAGCCAGTGGAGTGGTCGTGACCTGACCGCTAACGTTCGTCAGTCTGGTGGCCGTAACGAAGTTAGTCTGAACCAAACCTCTAACGGCGCTACCGCTAACATCACTCAGGTTGGCTTTGGCAACACCGTTACAGCTGGTCAGTACTAACGCTGACGTCCGAACGATGAAAAAACAGGGCTGAGGCCCTGTTTTTTTTTGGGAGAAGATCATGAATACACTGTTACTGCTTGCCGCGCTGACCAGCCAGATCACTTTTCAGACCACCACAGAAGGGGAGATGTTGACCATTATTCCTCAGGTAACGGTGACGGAACCCTGCCTGTGTCAGGTGCAGATCCTTACCTCGCGCAGCGGCCCCGGTGGGCAAAGCACCTCGCGACAGCAAAATACGCTCTCGTTACCGGCCAATAAAATGGTCAATCTGTCCCGCATGACACTAAACTCAGGCCCTGACGATAAGGTCAATGTCATTGTCACCGTGTCGGATGGCAAGTCACTGCATCTTTCGCAACAGTGGCCGCCGTCAAAAGCGTAATGGGTAAAAACATTCATGAAATCAATGTATTGATTAATGTAGCGGAAATGTTGTTATGTGATTATGCTGATGTTACTGGCATCGTCGATGCTGGTCGACAGCCCGGTCCGGGACCTGTTGTTTCATTATCAGGGACGATTTTCATTAAGGATCGCACCGATGGTCTCGTCCCGCATCAAACTTGCCGCCGCTCTCGTGCTGGCGGCTACGTTCACACCGGCTTACGCCAGTAATGTTATCCATTTTATCGGACAGATTGTTGAAGGTCCCTGCGTCATCTCACCGACATCACGTACTCTTTCGGTATCCTGTCCGCATGAATCAAAAATGCACACTCAACAGGTGAGCTATTCAGATGCCTTATATGGGGCTGCGGTAACGGATCGTGCGACCATCAGTATGAAGTACATCAATCCTGAAAAGTCGCTGGCTATCGTTCAGGTGGATTATCACTGAGGCGGGGCGGTTTTCTGATTACCGGGCTTACACACCCCATCCTCTGCGATACACTTAAGAAAAAAGCGTCAGCAGAGGTTGCTTATGAACTCGCGTATTGAAGTTTTTCTGGGTGATATCACCACCCTGCATGTTGATGTGGTCGTCAATGCCGCCAACCCCTCGTTAATGGGCGGGGGCGGCGTGGATGGCGCTATCCACCGTGCGGCGGGGCCAGCCCTGCTGGAGGCCTGCCGGGTGGTGCGTCAGCAGCAGGGTGAGTGCGCCCCGGGCCAGGCGGTCATTACCCTGGCAGGCGATCTGCCTGCCAAAGCGGTGATCCACACCGTTGGTCCCGTCTGGCATGGGGGCGAGCATCATGAAGCCCGGATCCTCGAAGAGGCCTATCGCAACAGCCTGAACCTGGCGGCAGCCAACGGCTATCACTCCCTCGCCTTCCCGGCGATCAGCACCGGGGTCTACGGTTATCCTCGCGCGGCAGCGGCAGAAATCGCCGTTAACACGGTTTCGGATTATCTCACCCGCAAGCCTCTGCCGGAGCGGGTATACTTTGTCTGCTATGATGAAGAAAATGCCCGACTATACAAGCGACTGCTTACCCAGCGAGGACAGGAAACCGACGCATAACACCCGACTCGGGCGTGCTATTGCGCCGGTCAGTTCCGCACATCCTGGCCTTTGTGGCCTTCTCCCCCTTGATAACAGTCTGGACGCCTTCGCCTGCCGCTACCGGCTGGCGGAGATGGCGGAAAAGACCCTCGATGTGCAGTACTACATCTGGGAAGACGACATGTCCGGAAGACTGCTGTTTTCCGTGCTGCTCTCCGCCGCCATGCGCGGCGTGCGCGTCCGTCTGCTGCTGGATGACAACAATACCCAGGGGCTCGACGCCATCCTGCGCCTGCTGGACGCGCACCCCAATTTCTCGGTTCGTCTGTTTAATCCTTTCTCGTTTCGCTCCCTGCGCGCCCTGGGCTATCTCACCGATTTTGCCCGCCTCAACCGGCGGATGCATAACAAGAGTTTCACCGTGGACGGGGAGGTCACCATCGTCGGTGGCAGAAACATCGGGGATGCCTATTTTGGCGCGGGCGAGGAGCCGCTGTTCTCCGATCTGGATGTGATGGCGACAGGCCCGGTGGTCCAGGACGTGGCCGATGACTTTGAACGTTACTGGAACTGCGCCTCGGTCTCCACGCTCCAGCAGGTGCTGGAACTGTCCGAGACCGAAATCGAAGATAAAATTCACCCGCCTGAAGAGTGGTATCGGGACGATATTACCCGCCGCTATCTGGATAAGCTCCAGTCCAGCGAGTTTATTACTCGTCTGGAAGCGGGGGATTTACCCTTGATCTGGGCGAAAACCCGGTTGCTTAGTGACGATCCCCGTAAAGGGCAGGGGCGGGCAAAACGCCATTCCCTGCTGCCGCAGCGCTTGCTGGACGTGATGGGCTCGCCGGTGGAGCAAATTGCGATTATCTCGGCCTATTTTGTTCCCACCCGGGCGGGGGTGGCGCTGCTGCTGCAGATGGTGCGCAAAGGGGTTAAGGTCGCCATCATGACCAATTCCCTGGCGGCCAACGATGTCGCCGTAGTGCATGCCGGCTATGCCCGCTGGCGCAAGAAGCTGTTGCGTCATGGCATTGAACTCTACGAGCTCAAGCCGACCCAGGATGGCGTGCCGGTAGTACACGACCGCGGCATTACCGGGAACTCCGGTTCCAGCCTGCATGCCAAAACGTTCAGCATCGACGGGGAAAAGGTATTTATTGGTTCGCTTAATTTTGATCCCCGATCAACGATGCTCAACACCGAGATGGGCTTCGTCATCGAAAGCGAGGTACTGGCGCGACTGATCCATACGCGGTTTGTACGCAGTCAGCGCCACGAGGCCTGGCAGTTAAAGCTGGACAAACTGGGGCGTGTGAACTGGATTGAGCGCAAGGACGGGGAGGAGATCGTCCACAAAAAGGAGCCTAAAACCCGTTTCTGGCAGCGGATGCAGGTGCGGCTGGCCTACTGGTTGCCGGTAGAGTGGCTGCTGTGAAGTTGCGCCGGTGCAATGACCGGCGCGCAACGGATTAGCTGGTGGCCTGCGGGGTATTATTGGGTTTGCTGGCCGGTTTACCGGAAAACAGGAAGCGCAGGAGCGGAATACGCAGATGGATTTCGTACAGCACAATCGCAATCCCGACCACAAACACCAGTCCGGCGATAAAGCCCAGCAGGTTTGAACTGATATGCGGCGTGATGTAAGCGCCGAAAAACAGCGTCAACGGATGGTGCACCAGATAGATGAACAGCGAAGCGTTAACGAAATAGGTGACGCGCGCGGATTTAAAGTTCAGCAGGCGGTGCCCCAGGGCAAAGACCACATTCACCATCCACAGTCCCAGCAGCATGGTGATCACGCTTTCGGTTTCATACATCCACGCATCGCCGCTGCCATAACGCTGATTCAGCAGATAGGCGACAAACGCCAGGGCTGCTCCGAGGGTGCAGCCGCGCGACGGGGTGGTAAACAGGGCTTTCAGTTGGGGATGGACAAACGCCAGCGCGCCAATAATAAAGAAAGGCAGATAGAAGAGGGTCTGCATCACCACAAAGTTGAACAGGCCGTCGCTGAGGATCGGCGAATAAACGATGAGCAACGTGCGGCGCAGCGCGGCGTAGGCAATGCCCAGCAGTAAAAACAGAACCGACAGTTTGCCCCAACTGATGTCAGCAAAAAACGTCTGTGAACCTGTACTCAGACGGCGGCGCATACGGCTGAACAGCCACAGGCTGACCGTGGTCATCACCACCAGCACCAGCAGGAACCACAGGTGCGAGACCAGCTCCCAGGCAAGCGTATTGTATTTTTCGTACAGCGACAGGTTGTGCCAGGTGTCCGCTTTGCCTTTTACATACTGCAGCATGATGAATTGCGGCAGCGTGAGCAGAGGGATGGCGGTGAGCATCGGGATCCCGACCCGCTCCACGCGCACTTTCCACCAGCGCTTAAGCGGGTAGCGCAGAAAAAGCATGTAGGAAAAATAGCCCGAAATAACGAAAAAGACCTGCATCCGGAACGAGTGGATGAAATCGTTAAACAGCGTCAGCCACCATGAGGACTCGGCGCTATTGACGTGCCAGACGTGGCTCGAATAGATCAAGGAGATGTGAAACGGGATACCCAGCAGCATCAGCCAGGCCCGAATAGAATCAAGGAAGTATTCGCGTTGTGTGGGTACGGTACTCATATAGCCTTGTGCATTCTCAGACTTATCGCCTTATCCCTAAGAGCAATAGTGGTTACATTCGGAGCCAACCCTACACGAAGTCCGACATACTGTCTCCAGGATAAGCACGCAAAGTGAAAACGGGTTACTTTCATTTGCTTATTCCATGAGCCAGCACGCTGAACAAAGCGGTGATTATGTTGTCGGAATGCCTGATTTTCCATTAAAATGGATCGGATCGATATAAGCACACAAAGGGGGAAGTGCTTACTTATTATGAAACATACACCACATATGATGAAAATGCGTTGGGTAGGGGCAGCCGTCTTGTTGTCTCTGTATACCTCATCGGCCCTGGCCTTTACTATCGACGATGTCGCAAAACAGGCAAAATCGATGGCAGGTAAGGGGTACGAAGCGCCAAAAAGTAACTTGCCCTCCGTTTTCCGCGACATGAAATACGCGGACTATCAGCAGATCCAGTTTAATCACGATAAAGCGTACTGGAATAAGATTAAAACCCCTTTCAAGCTTGAGTTTTATCATCAGGGGATGTACTTCGACACGCCTGTCACCATTAATGAAGTGACATCCAACGCGGTACGTAAAATCAAGTACAGCCCGGACTATTTTAATTTCGGCAATGTGCAACACGATAAAGACACCGTGAAAGATCTGGGCTTCGCGGGCTTTAAAGTGCTTTACCCGATCAACAGTAAAGATAAGAACGACGAAATTGTCAGCATGCTGGGCGCCAGCTATTTCCGCGTGATCGGCGGTGGCCAGGTGTACGGCCTCTCTGCACGTGGTCTGGCGATCGATACCGCCCTGCCTTCCGGGGAAGAGTTCCCCCGTTTCCGTGAGTTCTGGATTGAACGTCCTAAACCGACCGACAAACGCCTGACCATCTATGCGCTGCTGGACTCCCCGCGTGCAACCGGTGCCTATCGCTTTGTCATTATTCCGGGCCGCGACACCGTGGTTGACGTGCAGTCTAAAGTCTATCTGCGCGATAAAGTCGGCAAACTGGGCGTAGCGCCGCTGACCAGTATGTTCCTGTTCGGACCTAACCAGCCGTCGTCCGCTACCAACTTCCGCCCGGAACTGCATGACTCTAACGGTCTGTCGATTCTGGCCGGGAACGGCGAGTGGATCTGGCGTCCGCTGAACAACCCGAAACACCTGGCGGTAAGCAGCTTCAGCATGGAAAACCCACAAGGGTTTGGCCTGCTGCAACGTGGCCGTGATTTCTCTCGCTTTGAAGATCTGGACGATCGTTACGATCTGCGCCCAAGCGCCTGGATTACCCCGAAAGGCGAGTGGGGCAAAGGCAAAGTTGAGCTGGTAGAGATCCCGACCAACGACGAAACCAACGACAACATCGTCGCCTACTGGACGCCGGATCAGCTGCCGGAAGCCGGGAAAGAGATGAACTTCAACTACTCCATCACCATGAGCCGCGATGAAGACAAGCTGCATGCGCCAGAAAACGCGTATGTACTGCAGACCCGCCGTTCCACCGGAGATGTGAAACAGTCGAATCTGATCCGTCAGCCTGATGGCACCATCGCCTTCGTGGTGGACTTCACCGGTCAGGAGATGAGTAAACTGGCACCGGAAACCCCGGTCACCGCCCAGACCAGCATTGGTGATAACGGTGAAATCGTGGAAAACAACGTGCGTTATAACCCGGTCACCAAAGGCTGGCGTTTAACCCTCCGTGTGAAACTGAAAGATGCGAAACAACCGACTGAGATGCGTGCCGCTCTGGTGAACGCTGACCAGCCGTTGAGTGAAACCTGGAGCTATCAGCTACCTGCCAATGAATAAGACAACTGAGTATATCGATGCCATGCCGCTGACCGATATCGAGAAGGCGGCACTGCCGAAGGGTGACATCACTGCGGTGCATACCGCGCTGGATGCCGATCATCATCCGTTTACCCGTGAAGATGATACCCCGCTGGGCTCGGTTAAAAGCCGTCTCGAGCAGGCCTGGCCCGACTCACTGGCCGAAGGCCAGCTGATTCGCGATGACGAAGGGCGCACCCAGCTTGAAGCGATGCCGAAAGCGACGCGCTCCTCAATGTTCCCGGATCCATGGCGCACCAACCCGGTGGGCCGTTTCTGGGATCGCCTGCGTGGCCGCGATGTGACCCCGCGCTATCTCTCCCGCCTGACCAAAGAGCAACAGGCCAGCGAAGAGAAATGGCGTACCGTCGGCAGTATTCGCCGCTACATCCTGCTGCTGCTGACCATCGCGCAGACCGTAGTCGCCACCTGGTATATGAAGACCATTCTGCCTTACCAGGGCTGGGCGCTGATCAATCCGGCCGATATGCTCGGCCAGGATCTGCTGGTCTCGTTTATGCAGCTGCTGCCGTATATTCTGCAAAGCGGCATCCTGCTGCTGTTCGCCATTCTCTTCTGCTGGGTCTCGGCCGGTTTCTGGACCGCGTTGATGGGCTTCCTGCAGCTGTTGATTGGCCGGGACAAATACAGCATTTCGCACTCTACGGTAGGGGATGAACCCCTCAACCCTGAGCACCGTACGGCGCTGATCATGCCTATCTGTAACGAAGACGTGGATCGCGTCTTCGCCGGCCTGCGTGCCACCTGGGAGTCGGTGAAAGCCACCGGTAACGGCGAACACTTCGACGTTTACATCCTGAGTGACAGCTACAACCCCGACATTTGCGTGGCGGAACAGAAAGCATGGATGGAGCTGATCGCCGAAGTGCAGGGTGAAGGGCAGATCTTCTACCGTCGCCGCCGTCGTCGCGTGAAGCGTAAAAGCGGTAACATCGATGACTTCTGCCGTCGCTGGGGCAACCAGTACAGCTATATGGTGGTGCTGGATGCGGACTCGGTGATGACCGGTGACTGCCTGTCGGGCCTTGTACGCCTGATGGAAGCCAACCCGAATGCCGGGATCATCCAGTCTTCGCCAAAAGCGTCGGGCATGGACACGCTGTATGCGCGCTGCCAGCAGTTTGCGACCCGCGTGTACGGGCCGCTGTTCACCGCCGGTCTGCACTTCTGGCAGCTGGGTGAATCGCACTACTGGGGGCATAACGCCATCATCCGCGTGAAGCCGTTCATCGAGCACTGTGCCCTGGCACCGCTGCCGGGTGAAGGCTCCTTTGCGGGCTCGATCCTGTCCCATGACTTCGTGGAAGCCGCGCTGATGCGTCGTGCCGGTTGGGGGGTGTGGATTGCCTACGACCTGCCGGGCTCCTATGAAGAGCTGCCGCCTAACCTGCTGGATGAACTGAAGCGTGACCGTCGCTGGTGCCACGGTAACCTGATGAACTTCCGCCTGTTCCTCGTCAAAGGGATGCACCCGGTACACCGTGCCGTGTTCCTGACCGGCGTGATGTCCTATCTCTCCGCGCCGCTGTGGTTTATGTTCCTGGCCCTGTCGACCGCGCTGCAGGTGGTGCACGCCCTGACCGAGCCGCAGTACTTCCTGCAACCGCGCCAGCTGTTCCCGGTGTGGCCGCAGTGGCGTCCTGAGCTGGCGATTGCGCTCTTTGCCTCGACGATGGTGCTGCTGTTCCTGCCGAAGCTGCTGAGTATCGTGCTCATCTGGTGTAAAGGCTCGAAAGAGTACGGCGGTTTCTTCCGCGTAACGCTCTCCCTGCTGCTGGAAGTGCTCTTCTCCGTGCTGCTGGCCCCGGTGCGTATGCTGTTCCACACCGTCTTCGTGGTCAGCGCCTTCCTCGGCTGGGAAGTGGTCTGGAACTCGCCGCAGCGTGACGATGACTCCACCCCATGGAGTGAAGCCTTTATGCGTCACGGCTCGCAGATGCTGCTGGGTCTGGTGTGGGCGGTTGGCATGGCATGGCTGGATCTGCGCTTCCTGTTCTGGCTGGCACCGATTGTCTTCTCCCTGATCCTGTCGCCGTTTGTGTCGGTGTTCTCCAGCCGGTCAACGCTGGGATTACGTACCAAACGCTGGAAGCTGTTCCTGATCCCGGAAGAGTATTCCCCGCCGCAGGTGCTGGTGGATACCGACAAATATCTGGAGCTCAATCGCAGCCGTTCGCTGGACGATGGGTTTATGCACGCCGTGTTTAATCCGTCATTCAACGCCCTGGCGACCGCAATGGCGACAGCCCGTCACCGGGCCAGTAACGTGCTGGAGATTGCCCGCGATCGTCACGTTGAGCAGGCGCTGAACGAGACCCCGGAGAAGCTGAACCGCGATCGTCGTCTGGTGCTGCTGAGCGACCCGGTCACCATGTCGCGTCTGCATCATCGTGTCTGGTCCGCCCCGGAGAGATACTCTTCCTGGGTGAGCCATTATGAGACGTTGAAGATGAACCCGCAGGCGTTGAAAGCGAAGTAATGCCCCGAAGGGCAAATAAATACCGGCTCCAGGGCCGGTATTTTTTTATCAGAGGTACTACTGGATGCGATTTTTGATCGTCATTACGATGGCGTTATTACTGAGCGGCTGCGGAAGTATTATCAGCCGGACTATCCCAGGGCAGGGACACGGCAATCAATACTACCCGGGCGTGCAGTGGGACGTTCGCGATTCTGCATGGCGTTACCTGACGGTTCTGGATCTGCCATTCTCGCTGGTGTTCGATACCCTTCTGCTACCCATCGACGCTCAGCACGGGCCCTATGAGTAATTAACGCTCATCCCACTCATCCGCTGCGGTTTGCCCCTCTTCGGTATCCAGCGGTGGCTCGAGTTGAAATTCGCCCTCATCCCATTCATGCAGAGTGTTCTCTTCCAGCCACTCCTGACGCAATTCAATCTCGTCATAATCGCCATCAAACACTGCCTGGGCCGCTTCACCGCTAAGCACCGGCAGGCATTCGCCGTCTTCGCCATCATCGGCAAAAAATTCGGCCTGCCACATAATGTCCCCATCCTGCATGACATACTTCTGAATATTGAGTTGCTCAATATTCGCGTCCTCTTCCTCAATGCCGGGATTGTCAACGAGGAACTCCTCGCGCGCGGCATCAATCGCTTCCTGCAGGGTACTATAAAATACATAATCTTCATGTGACATGGTAATGTGCCTCGCAAAGGGGTTAACGTTACCAAAACTTATAGGTGCCATAGTGAAAAGTGTCAAAGCTTTCATTTACAGTCGTATATCGACGATGCAACAACAGCACGGGTTCGGGATTGACAGGCAAATTTCTACTGTTACCGAATACCTTAGCTATGCGACGCTGGATCAACGTCTGGGGTATCAGCTAGACCCAGAAAATTACGAAATCCTAGATTCAGACATAGGTAAGAGTGCATTTAAAGGAGCGAACTGGGGGGCGAAAAGCTCGCTCGGAAAATTCTATAAGGCAGTAGTAGACCGTAAGATCACAAGCGGCGTCCTAGTCTGCGAGAACATTGATAGACTAGTTCGACTTAGTAACTATGAGGCTAACAACAAACTCAGTACGCTGATCATGAATGGGATAGACATCTTAGAGGTTGAATCTGGCAGTTGCTTTAGTAACCGTATCCCAGAGTCCAGTACAGTACTCAATATGTCTATCAGTCGTGCGTACAATGAGTCATTGCGTAAATCTAATTTCAGTAAAAAATCATGGAAAAAACGCAAATCAACCGCCGAAGAACAAGGTACTGCATTAAATAACAATACACCTGATTGGCTATCTTTGAGTGAAGATAAGCAAGCGTATGTAATTAATAGTGTAAATGTTGAAAAAATAACAAACATCTTCAAAATGTATGTTAGCGGTATGGGCGTTACTGAAATCGTAAAAACGCTGAATGCTAATGGTGACAGATACAACGACAGGGGCTGGAACCTCGTTACAGTATACAATAAATTACGCGACAGACGGTTAAATGGCTATTTGGTCGGTAAATATAAAACCGTGTCTCAGAGAGATGATGAAACGGCTGAGGAAGCTGAAAAGAGACTCCTGAAAAATCGTAAGGCACGTCATGAAGCAAACCTGTGACCTGCTCCCCGTTGATTAATACACCGCGATGTTAGTAATGTCTTCATAAGCCACATGAGGACATCCCCATGAAGAAGCGTTTTTCCGACGAACAGATCATCAGTATTCTCCGCGAGGCTGAAGCCGGAGTTTCTGCCCGTGAACTCTGCCGTAAGCACGCCATTTCCGACGCCACGTTTTATACCTGGCGTAAGAAGTATGGCGGCATGGAGGTGCCTGAGGTTAAGCGCCTGAAGTCGCTTGAGGAAGAGAACGCCAGACTCAAGAAGCTGCTCGCCGAGGCCATGCTGGATAAGGAGGCGCTTCAGGTGGCTCTTGGGCGAAAGTACTGACGACAGACCAGAAGCGCGAAGTCGTGGTGTTGATGTGTGATGCGACCGGTCTGTCGCAACGTCGTGCCTGCAGACTCACAGGTTTGTCCCTGTCGACCTGCCGCTATGACGCTCAGCGTCCGGCGGCTGATGCCCATTTATCAGGGCGCATTACTGAACTGGCACTGGAGCGCAGGCGTTTTGGCTACCGCCGCATATGGCAGTTACTGCGCCGTGAAGGGCTTCTGGTTAATCACAAGCGCGTGTACCGCCTTTATCATCTGAACGGGCTGGGCGTTAAACGCAGACGTCGTCGTAAAGGGCTGGCAACAGAACGTCTGCCGCTGCTCCGCCCGGAGGCGCCCAACCTGACCTGGTCGATGGATTTCGTCATGGATGCGCTGGCTACTGGTCGCAGGATCAAGTGCCTTACCTGCGTCGATGACTTCACAAAGGAATGCCTGACGGTCACTGTTGCCTTCGGGATTTCAGGCGTGCAGGTCACGCGTATTCTGGACAGCATTGCGCTGTTTCGCGGCTATCCGGCTACGATAAGAACCGATCAGGGCCCGGAGTTTACCTGCCGCGCGCTCGATCAGTGGGCCTTTGAGCATGGAGTGGAGCTGCGACTTATCCAGCCCGGCAAGCCGACGCAGAACGGATTTATTGAGAGTTTTAACGGACGCTTTCGCGATGAATGCCTGAATGAACACTGGTTCAGCGACGTCAATCATGCCAGGAAAACCATCAGCGAATGGCGTCAGGATTATAACGAATGTCGCCCGCACTCCACGCTGAATTATCAGACGCCGTCTGAATTTGCAGCGAGCTGGAGAAAGGGTAATTCTGAGAGTGAAGGATCCGACATTACTAACTGAGCCTTGTATCTAATCCTGGGGGCAGGTCAAAATACCTATATATTATAGCTAAATAATTCCACATTTTAAGTTTCAACACATGGTAGTGAATTCCGCATACTTCTAGACGGCTAAACGCAGTCACCAGTACTACCAATTTATCAATTCCTCGGCAAACCCTGAAGATTAGACAAGGTGATCGGTTCTGGTTCCAGTTTAAAAGTACCTTTCACCTCTTTCATTTGGTAAAAGGTAACAGTACTGTCACGGTTAGCTAATGCCGACATAATGCTGAACTTCACGGACTCTTTGCAACGCAGGCCGAAATAGATACTTTCCAGAATGAAGGGGGATTTACGTAAGCCCGGTTTGCCGATCATACGGTACTCATTCTCATACTTCCACTTTTTAGCTTTCACAAAATAAATCGCTTTATTAATATCAGTTGTATTACCAATAGGATTACTAAATAATTCATGGAGTTGACTTGTTAGAACTGTGCGTACTCCATCATAGTCAACTTTTTGTATTTCATTTGTAGCGGCAAAATTACTTACATCACCTGGTATGCTATAGGCACAACAAAATCCGTTATGTTCGTCAGAATAATGTGCCCACATTAAAGGACAGTCGAAATTTTCAGCTAATGACAATACACCAATGTTTTGGCTTGCTACAAGTTCAGTCTTAATTATATCCAAGTACATATCAATTTTTTCTTGCCAATTCTTAATAGGCTTTGAATTCTCCAATCTATTAAGTTCAGTCAAAATTGCGTTTTTCATATTTTGGATTTGAAGAGAGTAGAATTCATAATATTCTTCATCACATCTCTCTATATGTTTTTCATAACGCCCAAACTCCTCTTCGAATACTTCATCATCTACAGAAAGGGGATTGGCACCATTAAACATGTTAAGCATTAGACTACCATTTAGATGCAGGATAAAGTCTTGAAGAGTTTCGCTTGAACTCATTAACTGAGTACGTCTCGCACTAAGTATTAATGTAGCGGCAATATCCCGTAACTTTAATACATCATCCAAGTCATCCACCACAGATGGTTGACAATCGAACGGGTCGTTAAATGAAATCGGGTCAGCAAGGTACACAGTATCATTTATCAGCGAGTCCAGGCTGTTAATACTGAACGCTCTATACTTGTACAGGACGGAAGGTATGGCTTTGTTCATACGTTAAATCGCTAGTTATTGTTTGTTGGTAGATTCTATACTACTGCACAGTACTGGTACATGATTTGACATAAGTTCAAAGGTTGCGATGCCGGTACGTCGTGGTAAGCTGTGAATCCCTGCCAGTACTGAACCGTTTTGGGGTTTGTTAATCAAGGTTCGGTACTGGTAGGGGATGTGGCAGTACAATTAAGTACTGCCCCTTCATCTAGAGGAACGACTTCTGGCACATGAATTTGATCGTCGATTTCAAATCAGGGTTAACCATGAAGTAATTATTTGCATTACCGCCTAAGCCCTTCACGAATACTTGGTCATTAATTTTTGCAGCCCCCAGCGGTACATTATCCTTATCCGAAAATGTCAATTTAGGCGTGAGAATTGGTACATCCCTAACGGATGGGTCAGAGATAATGTAATAACGATCACCAAAATCGATGATTGTCACGATATCGTGCATATCATGAAAATCTTTATCCTTATCAGTTTTTGCATGACTAGTACACATCAGCGATTTTGGCACACTGATTGGTTTCAGTTCATCCTGCATTGTTGATGCATAACAAATCGATGTAGCCAAAAGCCCTAAACAGAGAATCGTTTTTTTCATTTATGAGTATCGCTATAGGCGGTTTTTGCTGTGATGAGATAGTACTGCACCTTGCTACTGTTGACTATCCCTAAAGAATGACAGATTTTGAGCGTAAACTTCTAGTACTGAACTTTAGGCATCAAACCTCAAAAAATTCAGTACTGCCACATACTGACAGTACTGAATATTATCGTAATAAGTTAGGAATATTAGCGGAGTTTCCAGTATTGAATAAGATGTTCAGCGGTAAAAAGTTTCAGCAGAAGCTCGTCTGAAGGTTTGTTATTACTAAAGGAAGAAATATATCTACTTATTTCGGTAATGTCCACGGAGTGATTTTGGTAATGCAATTCCATATATTGGGCACCATTAGTAATATCAATCACATTAAAAAATGGTTTCGCTTCATTGGAAATAATATCACCATATTTCTCTTCAAAAGAAACAGAAGATGGATTATTGAATGTTTCAACCGCGTGTATGAAATTAGCATCCAGATATAAACGTGCTGCAACAGCAGAAGCATCAAAACCGTTAAAAATTTTGGTGTCAAGGAAGGTGATAATCTTTTGTAGGTTTGTATTGGATGGGGGCATTTCAACGCCATCTTTCCACAAATCGCGAATGAGTTCACTAACAGCCATTTTCTGATCTGTAAAACTTAAATTATTTTGCTCTAAGATGGCTGTGAATTTCATTATCGCCATGCGGTTGAAAGCCTCATTGTTAAAAAGGTGGTCTAAGTAATTACCTGGCACACCTTGTTTTGAGCTGAGACTTCTCACGACCTCAATAAATTCATTCCTTTTGTTATCATTATTAATCCAGGTTGGACGATAAAGTTCATCCGTTTCATCTATGGTTCTCTTTGCCCGTGCAACTACTGCATGATATCTACGTGTTTTTGCCTTGTTGTACCCGCCCAAAATTACATAACCTAACCATGCTAAAACTAGTAAGCCAATGATTTCCATATTTAACCCGCTATATAATATATGATTTTTGATTTAAATTTGAATAATTAGAATTGAAAGTACTACGACTTCCCGCCACAACTTTATGTCATCTCGATTTAAGCCCTCGTAATGGTTTGTTTACCCCTACTAAAGGTAGTGGGATAGAAACAGTTATAAACGATTCGTGTACGTCTTGTATACGCCCACTGCATCAGATCATTTCCCACGCAATGAAGGCCCAGGCGAAGCCTAAACAGCACTACTTTAGTGGTAAACGTAATTTATCAGTAGCCCTTAACTACCAGAATAGGTAGGGGAAATATCTTAAACATTGATCGTTATTGCCTATTGATGTAATTAATAATAACGATTTGACCGATCGGTAAAGTGGTGAACCATTTTGCAACGGATAAGCAACCTTTAAGTGCTGGGGAATTTTAATGATTAAAATTATAGGGTTAGTTCTGATGATGACTTCAATCTCAGCTTTAGCCGCTGATGACAACGCTGCGAAAGACGATGCGGAGAAGGCACAACGAGAAATCACACAATCTGGCTATCAGTGCGACCAGGTGAACAGTATCAAGACCGAAACGAGCTGGTTCTCAGCCGAGACAACTTCAAACGTCACATGCGATAAGGCGTACCATTTTAAAATTCGATATAAAGGCAATGTGCGGGTTAGCGTAGACGTGGACTCGATGTAAAAGTACTGCCACCTTTGAACGCCTTCATGCCAGTACTAAATCGTAACTGTGAACTATTGACAGTACTGGCATCGAATCGCGTATTGCATATCAATGAGATAATTCTTAAAATATCAGCGACTTATTTTATGTACCATACCAATTAAGGAAAAATAAATGAAGCTGGTAAAAGCGTTGGCGGTTCTTGCAGTAACGGTAGGGCTAACAGGATGTGCAGTAAGTTTACCATTCAATAACCGTCTCTCTTATCCTTCAGTCTCAGAAATGAAATCAGTTCATATCCAGGGTGAAAAGCCAAAACTATCTATCGTATGGAATCCTGCTGATTTCCCACAGCGTATTGATATACAAGGTGCTGATGGTTTTGTCGGTGGCGGTTCTCGTACACGCGTACCAACTGGGGTTGCACTCTCTTCACGCATAGAAGAAGCAGTGAGCACTTTCGCTGATGTTAATCCTTCTGGACAGAAATTAACCATTACAGTAATTGAAGCCCGTTCCGGTTTCGAATATTCAGCGGGTATGTTCAACATCACACCGGCAATTGACGTTGGGTCGGTCACATTTAATGCAACGTTCAACCTGAACGGTCAAACCTGGTCTCAACAGTTCACGTCACATAAAAACGATCCTGTCATCGGCGGTACTAGCCAGACAGGTACACTTGAAAGTGCCTGGGATGACATAGCAGTACAGGTTGCAAAAAATATTGCTCAACACATTAACAAATAAAGCAATACTTTAACTATGGGGTAAATACTCAAACATACATGAGTAATTTACCCTATGAGAACATCTATACATTTACCAGTCTATGGAAGTACTGAACTCTATTTCGAGATGGTTCAGGAACTACTAGCAGTTATCGATACAGAGCCACTAATCAAATTAGATATGCACTACGATGAACACAGTGAAGTACTGCATATCTATTTCAGCCATCCAGAACCCGATCAACAGAACTTCATGCAGGGCCTGGTATTACTCTATTGCCCTGATTACCACTGGCACTGTTAGAACGGCAGTTCACCCTGGTCACAGAACCAATCATCATCGTCGTGTATCTGGTGCATACGCTGTATTGAGTCCAGATAGGTAAGGCCGTCTAGCACTCGTGGTAGAGGTTCAGGATAGAGCAGTACAAAGCAATCAGGTTGAATCTGACCTAACCAGTACTGCCTATACTCATTCTGGAAAAAGACCTTATCACCGATCCTGTACTCTTCTAACGACGATCCCCAGTAGCACACAGTAGCCCATTGCCCATGATGTACGAACCGCTGTATGCCACTGGTGATCGACGCGTCATACCCATCTTTGTTACCCATCCCTATACCCTCTCTTTATACTGTATATTTGTACAGTATTGCAGACAGTACAGATAAGATCCAGACTGACCGGAGTCAAAAGAATAGCACTGGGAAGTGTATGAAAATTGTACGAATTATTGCAGATGAAACTATTGCATTTGAATCATTGTCTGCTGATGAAAGTATCAAGCTGACACACAACGCTTTAGAACTAATTTCGAAGTTTGAACAGGGTTCGGAAGAACCAACCGCTAAAGAACTGGGCAGGGCATGTTGCCTATTACTGACTGTTGCCGAAGACTTTATGAATGTTGAGTACTGGCAAACTATAGAAGAACTGTATTCTGGTGTTAACCATACGTTCTATAAAGAAGAAGTTATAGCAATCCGTGATTACTATTTAGAACACCTTTCAGAACAGCCTGTATCACTTCATAAACAACGCTAGAAATATTAACGCACGGACGCGTTTAATTCAGTACAGTCGCATACAGAGCGATACAGAAGCATTAAAAGGTACTCCCAGACAGGCCAAGCCTCGCGTAGTTTCGGCAGCGAGTTGTTTTTTGCGTATGTGCGATTTTTGATCAATGAACCACACCAGGAAATATTCAGTACTGAATCCGTTCGTCATTTTGATATTCAGTAATGGCAAGTGATCCACGTGATAATAGTGATCCTTATAATACTGAAAAACACGTGGATCACTTACTCTCACTAGATGACAAAGCACCAGATGAAGTACTGAACCCTGATAAATATAATAACAATAATCAGGAAAATAAAAATGTCCGAATCTATTTCAATCAGAAAGCTGGGCCGTGATTACGGTTATGAACACAGTACTGTACTGGCATGGCAGAAACGCGGGATGCCTACAGACACAGAAGAGAATGCACGTGCATGGATCGTAGACAACATCTTAACGCCGCTACGTGATGGTGATGTACGAGACAAGATCGACCAGGCACGACTACGCAAAATGCAGGCAGAAGCAGATTTAGCCGAAGCCGAAGTAAAGTTAAAACTGGATCAACTAATCGAAGCCGACGAAGTTCATAAAGAACTTACCCAGTACTTTAAAACGTTACGTGATTATATCCGCTCACTACCGAACAAAATTCAACATGAAGTTTTCGAACAAGATTCAGTACTGAAAGTTAAACGTGTATTACAGGCCAGAATTGACGAAATGCTCAATGAAATTGGCGATATGAAATTTGAAGTACCAGAAGAGGACGAACAAGGCAAGGATGCCGAAAATGAACAAGACAATAACAGTACTGAAAAATGCAGTACCAATTATCAAACCTCCACAGAAGTTAAAGCCCAGTGAATGGGCTGAGACTCATTTAGTACTACCTGATGGTGCAGCAGCCGGACAGAAGTTAAAGCTATATTCATTTCAGAAAGAAATGCTAGATATTATTGAGTCTGACCAGTACCGCAAAGTTGTTTATAAAACTAGTGCCCAGATTGCAAAGACTACACTACTGAACTCAGCACTGTTCTATTGGATGGGTACTGATAGTTCTAATATTGGCATTGCCCAGAGTTCATTGTCAGAATTAAAACAGTGGAAGTCAGCGAAGATTGACAAGACCATAGAGCAAATACCAGTACTTCAAGAATTAGTCACAGATAAGAACGACAAAACTAAAGCAAATAACCAACAACAGACCGAATTAAAAGACGGTACTTTTTTATATTTTCTTACATTAGGTAGTGCCCGTGCTTTACGAGGTAAAACGCTCAAGCGAATCATACTTGATGAAGTATCGGCAATAGACCAGAACTCACCAGAAGGGAACCCGATACGTTTAGCTGAGCAGAGGGCTACTGATTTCGGAGCCGAAGCCAAAATCCTCATAAGTTCAACGCCTACATTTGCAGGCGATGCAATTGATGTTGAGTACCAGAACTCAGATCAACGTGAATACTTTGTAAAATGTATTCACTGCCAGCATGAACATACGTTGAAATGGGAGAACGTAAAGTTCGAATGGAAGAAAGTAGGCAAGCGTGACATCCCAGATTCCAGTACTGCAAAATTACACTGCCCAGAATGCCAGAAAGAAATAACAGAGTCACAGCGTATTAAGATGGTAGCTGGTGGGCGATGGATAGCACAGAACCCATCAGTAACTGATACAGCAGGTTTTTATATTAACCGCCTGTACAGTCCTAACAGTACTATTCAGGCTATTGCAAAAGAGTTTGAACTAGCCTGGTTCGAATATAACTATCAGTCATTTTACAATACTGAATCGCCACGGATAATCTAAATAGCTGCGCCTAATACCGCTACACTTTTGCCTGACCATGTTTTCCTCCGGGGAATGGGCTGGCGGTTTCCATAAAATGGCGGACCTTTTTCAGTAACTGCCACATTGAGCGGCACTGATGATTACGGGTTATCGTGTCATGAAGTGCCTGCCATAGCCGTTCCACATGATTCACCCACGGCGAGTAAACCGGCTGGTAAATTACCCTGAACTTGGGATTTGCTTTCAACCAGCGCTGTGTTTCGCGGCTTTTATGGATAATGTAGTTATCAACGATCAGCGTGATTGTTTTCGCCCGCCGGTAAGTGGCTTTCAGGTGCTTCAGCAGAGCGATAAACAGCGCTGAACTTTTGCTGTTGCCGCCCACGTAGCTGACTTTACCCGTGCCACTGTGCAGTGCGCCGGCCAGATAGTATTTTTCGTTCTGCCCCGGCGTCACTACCCGTTTCTGCTGTCCGCGCAACTGCCAGTCCGCACCGATTTTAGGATTAAGGTGGATATCCACTTCATCTTCATAAAATACCGGATGCTCTGCGCTGCATTCATCCAGCGCTTTGTGGATTACCGCCATCTTTTCATCTTTATGTGGGTCACGGATACGCAGAGTTGGCGCGGCCCTGCGCCATACAAGCCCCGCAGATGGCAACCAGCGGCGAACGGTTCCTGCATGTAACTGGCAACCGGTTATCTCATTGATTTTTAATGCCAGTAATTCGGTGCTCCAGCGTGAACGTTGATAACCAAAATCGCCGGGAGAATGCTTTATCAGCTCACGTAACAGGGTGCAGATATGTTCAAAAGGCCAGCGTCGGGAGCGCCCTGCGGGTAAGGATTTCAGGCCTTCAATACCTGAGTGCGTAAACCAGTTAATCCAGCGACCAACGGATGAACGAGCACAACAGAGAGTTCTGGCAACATCGCTGACCCGTTCACCCCGATGAAGCATCAGCATGGCCGTGAGTCTGCGGGCATGATTTTTATCGCGCGTTTTATGAATAGCTTTCTGCATCAGGCGTCGTTCGCCACGGGGTATTGGTGCTATGATCGGCATCGCTCAGTCCGGTTGGTGGTTTTGGTTGGTTTGGCGATTGATCAGATCGCACAATCCGGGCTGAGTTCCCTTTCAGTGATCTACTATTCCGCGCATCTATTTAGACACTTCCGAGCCGTTGATAATACTGGTTTTCATATTCTGTCGGTGACATCTGATCGCTGGAACCATGCCGACGCTTACTGTTATAAAACATTTCGATGTAATCAAAAATATCACTGCGGGCTTCTTCCCGCGTTCCGTAGCTCTTTTTCTTTATCCGTTCGCGTTTCAACAACTGGAAAAAGCTTTCTGCAACCGCATTATCATGGCAGTTACCGCGACGGCTCATGCTGCCCTCCAGGCCGTGTGATTTCAGGAACGACTGCCACTCATGGCTTGTGTACTGACTGCCCTGATCCGAATGAACCAGCACCTGTTTTTGGGGATTACGCCGCCATACAGCCATCAGCAGTGCGTTCAGGGCAATGTCCTTTGTCATCCGGGATTGCATGGACCAGCCGATAATTTTGCGTGAGAACAGATCAACAACCACGGCAAGATACAGCCAGCCTTCGCGGGTCCTGATGTAGGTTATGTCCGTTACCCAACGCTCATCCGGAGCATCCGGATTAAACTGTCGCTGGAGCCTGTTGGGCGACACGATACTGGCCTCGCCTTTACGTGCCCGCGGGCTCCGGTATCCGACCTGAGCCTTTATCCCGACACGTTTCATCAGTCGCCAGACTCTGTTCACTCCGCACTGTTGCCCGCTGTCCCGCAGATCCAGATGGATTTTGCGATAACCATAGACGCATCCCGATTCCAGCCAGAACTGTTTAATCTGTCCTGTCAGTCTCAGGTCTGCCTGATGGCGTTGTGAATGCGGCTGCTGAAGCCAGGCGTAAAAACCACTGGGATGAACATCCAGCACCCGACAGAGCAGGCGAACAGGCCAGCAACAGGAGTTGTCACGGATAAAGGCGTACCTCAGTCGGACAGCTTTGCGAAGTACGCCGCGGCTTTTTTTAATATGTCCCGTTCGTCGGTAACCCGCTTCAGCTCTTTCTGGAGACGGCGGATCTCGGCCTGAGCATCTGACTGTTCTTTATTAATGGAAGGATCCGGACCGTACTTCTTTATCCAGGCGTAAAGGCTGTGGGTGGTGATATCGAGACGTGTTGCAACGCTGGCAACAGAATAACCGCGATCAACAACCTGTTTGACTGCTTCAGTTTTAAACTCTTCGGGATAACGCTTACCGCTCATGGGCACCTCTCTTTAAGCCATCTTAAATGACTCGGAGGTGTCTGTTAAACCCGTGGCGATTCAGGTTGCAGTAACACTAACAATCGAACAGCGTTCTAATAACAGTGTGGTTGCATTCAACGGGAATATTACCGTAATCGTAGGGAGAGCATAATGATATCAGGCGATTTTAGGCGGGGGGCAACTCCCGCCGATGCAGTACGAGTACTGAATAGTCAGGGCAAAGTGTTTATCACAGATTTTCAATCAGAATTAACAAAACGATGCCGTGCATTATCGAAACAGATTCAGGATGACATCAACAACAGTGTTGAGGGTGGTTCTGTTGCGTTCACCAAACGGGCGATATTCTTCAATTTCATTCAGCACGGTAATGGAACCAGGACTAACCAAATCATTGTACGTGGTTCTCAGGCTGCATATCTGCGTTCAGTACTGACAGATGATCCGGCAACGTTTAACAAAATTATCCCAACGGCTAACGCTCGTATGACTGCACAAGGCAACATTGCAGGACTGCATACCCAGATGGGCAAGAAGTACAAGGTAGTGGAACAGAACGGTAAAAAGTATTTGATTGATACCAGTCTAAAAAAGAAGAAACGCAGTAAACGTATTATCGGTAAATATGAGAAGAAAAAACGTAAGATGATTTATGACTTCTTTGACGAAACTGAACAAAAAGCGAGATTAGTGATAAATAATATGAAAGGAACATTCATATTCAGGAGAAACTAATGCAAGAGCATTTCAGTGAAGAAGTAACAGAAAACATCACATTAGACGGTTATGAAGTACTGATGTGTAACCGTCCATTTAATCAGGCTTTCATCGATTCTAAGTACTTCAAAGATTATGGGGTAGATGTCATGGGGCATGACTTCATGAACATTGCATTCATGGGTGACGATATGCCAGTACTGAACCGTGGTGATATTGTTGATTGGCAATATTACGATGATGTATACCAGGTGCAGGTAATTGACGTATACAAATTGTTCGTTAAAGGTCTGGACATTCAGTACTACCTGGTACAGTTAAAACAGCCGTTTTTACAATAAAAATAATAAATACTCTCAGTACAATTGAGAGAGGATAATAACATGGATAAAGAAAAATTAATCAAGTTTGGCATCTATGCAGCGGCAGTAGTAGGACTGGCTGCACTGCATACTGTTGGCTTGCCATTATGGACAATCGTTACGCTGAGTCTATTTCTCGGGGTTTGCGTATGATGATTACAGGAACATTAATTGCGGGTGTAAGTGCGACCGTGGCAGTACTGGGATTTGCATTTACACGATACCGTGAGTTTAAACAGGATACAGAGGCTCTGGAACGTCGCATTGGAGATTTACAGTCTGAACAGAAGTTATTGAAGCAACGTTTAGACAAGATTGAAAATGAGCAGGTTGTTTTAGAAAGCGAACTGAAAAACGTTCAGATGAAAATCAACGAAATTGATGTGAAACTGTCACGCGTATTGACCATTTTAGAATTGCAGCACGAAAAACAACTAAGGCCAGCATACTTGAGTATACAGTTAATAGGGTGTTTATTGATTGTGACTTGAAAATAATGATTACATATTAATGTTTTGGCCTACATCTTAAGATGTACACACTGTGTATAGCGGTGTGTACGATTTTCTTCCTAAAAATTTCAAAGGTGGCGGTCCTGCTGCCTCATACACCTTACTATTGTGTCTTAATAATGTAGCTATTCACATTCAAGCTAAATGAATATCATTATTATTAGGCGACAATAACTCAGTCCGACGTGTTGCCTAATAATGATTTTTTATATGCATATCTCCCTCAAATTTTCTGCTCTATTGCTCGCAATTCTTCATCACATTTATTCAGATCCCATGCGTAAAATGCACTCAGGTCACTAAACAGGCATCCCTCGTCTACTCATCAGTTGATATTGATATGAAGTGTTTCGACAGATACTCCAGGCGCTGAGATGTAAAGGACTCGCAGGATCTGCATTTTTATCCTGTCGGCTGTTTACCTCGAACCGGAGCACCACATATAATTATCGCTTTGTTACATCAGATGCACCCCTCTGCTCTTTCTCAGCCTGTGAATCTTTACAGGGGGCCGGTAGTTGCCGGACAGGGAAAGGAATAATTTCTCTTTAAGGATTTTATCGAATGCTGTTCGATACAGAGAAAATCAAAGAGCTGCTTCGGGAATCTCCCGGCCTGACAGGCAAACAGATAGCTAAAACTCTCGGATATGCTGACAAGTCAGCCCTGAATTCATTTTTATATAGCCATGCAGAGGGACTCAAACGGGTCGAATGGAAATGGTATGTTGACGATGAATATGTTCTGGTTCTGGATGGCGACGCTTGGATCGATGAAAATATTTTTGAAGCTAACTTATCAGCTTCGGGATGTCTGTTGAGCGCCTCTGCGCGCAGATGCAGCATAAGCTTCCCGGAAAGTTGCTCTATTTTATTGGCGGCTGGAGCAAGGATAATTGCATTGGCAAATCAGGCTGCATATTCTGGAAAATCCATAGAACTCGATTTTAGCAAATGCCCTTCTGCGAAAAACTACCTGAACCGGTTAGGTTTTTTTGATCATTTGCATCCTGATGTGTTAGTCAAGCCTGAGAGACCAACGAATTCAAGGGCACAACGCTATCAGGGAAACAGTGACAATCTGGTTGAGATAGCCTCTATAGACCTTGATGATTTTGATAACTCTATCCCTGTAAAGTTAACTAAGAAGTTTGTAGTCCATGCCGGCCAAAAGTACTACATGGCGGTGTTCACCATATTTTCAGAGCTGATTGGTAATGTCCGGGATCACAGTGAGAGCCCGATTCCTGGGTTTGCAGCGTTACAGTTATATAAAGGTAAGCGGCGCCACATTCAGACCGTCATTTCAGATAGTGGTTTGGGTATTGCCACGACATTGAAACGTAATCTTAAAAAACATTATCCTGAAATTTTCGAGGAACTGGAGTCATCAGGCGAAGATGCTGATTTATTCTTGGTTACCCATGCGCTTAAAAATGGTGGGTTGAGCCAATTTGGGTCTGCACCTGACGAGGCAGCTCGGGGACTGGGTCTGAAGCGTTCTCAGGATCTGGCCGCAAAATATGATGCTGTTGTTCTTGTCCGACAACCTGACTTTGAGTTGAGAATTACCTACAAGAATGGTGTTATAACTGAAATTACCAGCAAAAAAAGGCTCGCGTTGATTAAGGGCACACAAGTTTGCTTTGATTTTTTCCTGGGCTATGATTAGTATCATCTCCTTAAATTAACCATAAGAAGCAGGATTGTATGAAAGTCAAACTGCTGGAACTCACTGAAAACAATAACCATCCATTTGGAAATGTTTTGGGGCGGGAAGTGTTTAAGCGACTTCAAAATGTCGTTGACTCAAACCCTGGCTGCAAGTCTTTTGAAATCTCTCTTGAAGGAATTGTGGCTACCGATTCCTCTTTTCCACGTGAAAGTGTCATTGCGCTTGCAAAGCAGCTTTGTGGGGAAAAGTATTTCTTTATCACCGATGTCAGCTCAACAGATCTCATCGATAACTGGGACTATGCTGCCATTGCAAAGCAACAGTCTATGATAGTGGTTTTGGCTGGCGGAGTGCGGGTTATTGGCCCTGAAGCGAAAAGCTCGACAAAGGCGTTGCTTGACGTCGTGTTAGGACGTAATGGCGTTAGTACGGCAAATGTCGCTAAGTCTCTCAACATATCAGTTCAAAATGCGAGCACAAGGCTTAAAAAACTTTCCAGTGAAGGGGTTATCATGAGGTCTGAAGTGTCCTCACCAACAGGAGGCATTGAGTTTATATACTCCGGTCCAAATATTTCCGCTTAAACAGCTTGATTTAACCAGATTGCTGCATGTATAGTTTTCGCAGTGGTTCAGTTTTTTTCTGACACCTGGTTAAACAGCTTTATTTAATGAGATTCTGAAGCGCTACTGCTGAAGAACTCCTGGAGATATTTATGCAAGAGATTCGTTCCCAATACCCCCACGACCACTTCATTGAGGTGGCAGATGAACATCTCGTTTTCCGTCAGGTCGCGCTTGAGGACCGTACACCAAACGGTTCACAGATTTCTGCTGCATCAGGTTTTAAACCAGATCAAATGCCTGTTGTCCTGATGTTTCTTCCGAATGGTTCACTGGAAGATATCCGTCCTGATGAAGTTGTCCATCTTGGCTCTGATGTTCGCCGTTTCATCGTTATTGAATCAGATCGCACGTATTTTTTTACAATTGACGGGGCACGTCTTGAGTGGCCATGCCGCTTAATCACTGGTTATAACGTCCGTAAGCTCGGAAACATTGACGACAATAAAAAACTTCTTCTTGAACGTGAAGACGAAGCCGATCTTGAAATACAAAATGACCAGATTATCGATCTGGATGGTGATGGGATTGAGCATTTCATCAGCAGAAAGGCAACGTGGAAGCTGAATGTTCAGGGTAAGGAATTTACTTTTGATACCCCGACCGTTGTCATCCGGGATGCTGTTATCCGGGCAGGGCTGAATCCCAATCAGGCATGGCATATCTTTCTCAAAGTTGAAGGGCAGCCAAAAGTTGAGAAGAATATTGATGATATCATCGATTTGCGCACGCCCGGGATAGAGAAACTGCGACTTACGCCGAAAGATGTGAACAATGGCGAAGAGTCCCCTGCCAAGCGCCGTGAGTTCAGTCTTCTGCCCAGTGATGAGCGCTATCTTAACGAAATGGGGTATTTTTGGGAGACCAGCCTGAACGGCAATGCACGATGGCTGATTATTCACGGTTTTGAGGTGCCGGAAGGATATAATCATCAACAGGTAAATCTGGCACTGTCGATAACATCTGGCTATCCCGTAAACATGTTGGATATGTTTTATGTCTATCCACCATTGGCTCGGGTCAATGGCGTCAACATTCCGGCTACGGAAGCTACGGCGGTTATTGATAGTGTTGCGTATCAGCGATGGTCTCGCCATCGCTCATGGGATCCTGAGACCGATTCAGTTATTTCTCAACTGGCCATGGCTGATGGTTGTCTGCAAAAGGAGGTGGAGCAATGAGCCACGGAAGTCGTCTAATCTTAACTCAGGAACTCCATACTTCTCTGAAGAAACATCTTTTTCCAGGAGACGGAAAAGAGGCGGCTGCAATCCTGGTGTGTAACCGTTATGAAGGAGTTCGTCTGAAGCTCATGGCAAAGGAGCTAATTCCGGTTCCATATGAAGAGTGCGTATCCAGGACGAGTGACTTTATATCATGGCCTGGTAGCTATCTGGAGAAAGCCATTGATGCCGCTGAAGAAACTTTAATGACAGTTATTCTTGTACATTCACATCCCGGCGGTTTGCTTGAATTCTCGGATACGGATGATGCAAGTGATGCTCAGACGATGCTTTCTCTTTATCAGGGCGTTGACACTGTTCATGGTTCAGCAATTATGGTCTCTGAAGGAAGCATGCGTGCACGGCTCTATCGTAAGGGGAAATACGCTGAGAATGTGGATTTAGTAACTGTCGCAGGTGATGATATTCACTACTGGTGGGATGGTATTTATGAGTTAAGCCAGCAACCGATAGCTTTTACATCGGGTATGACTGACACCTTTAACAAACTTACCGCAGCTATCATTGGTGTATCTGGCACAGGTTCAATTGTGGCCGAACAGGTTGCCCGGCTAGGATTTGGGGAAATAGTTCTTATTGATCATGATCATATTGAAAAGAAAAATCTGAACAGGATCCTGAACTCGACTCTTGATGATGCCCTGAGCGGCCGGTCGAAGGTTGATATGTTTGCGCAAGCTATTCGCAATATACGAGGAAAAGATATTGCCCAACCCATTCAGGACACCATCTTCTCGCGAGAAGCCGTTCTGTCAGCGGCAAATGCAGATGTGATTTTTTGCTGTGTTGATACTTTCCAGGCTCGGATGATTGCAGATCGCATTGCTTCGTCATTTTTAATCCCACTGCTTGATGTGGGTGTAAAAATACCAACGCATGTTGATCCTGAGGATGGAAGAAAAATTACGGATGTCACGGGACGGATAGACTATGTAAAACCCGGTGGCTCTACGTTATCTGATCGGCATGTATACACCCCGGAGCTTATCTACCGTGAAAACCTGAGCGAAGAAGAGTATGACGAGCAAGTCGAAAGAGGTTACATCACAGGGCTACAGGAAGAGGCTCCAGCTGTAATAACACTGAACATGAGGGCAGCGGCAGCATGTGTACTGGAATATATCGCCAGATGTTTCCCTTTTCGTGAATACCCTAACAAGGGATATGCGCGAACGTTGTTCAGTCTTTCTGGCGTTGAAGAGGACTATATCGATGAAGATGCAATTGCCAGGGCTCCCAATCCCCGTATAGCCGCTGGCAGGAAAGAACCACTTTTGGGTATTCCTGAACTGGGAGATATGTAATGTCTTTTTTCAACAAGGTTCTTTATTATTTTCTACGCAAGTTTGAATATTTACTTCCGGCAAGGCAACTGATCATCGTTAATGAGGATTCATTACCGGATAAGATGCCTCTTCGTTCCATAATTCTCGCCAGAGAGGGCACGGAGGATTGGTGTATTGGATTTAAGTGTCCCTGTGGATGTGAGCGAACCATTGAGTTACTGGTTATAGAAGAAGCCAACCCCAGATGGGATTATGCTCTTGACGATAACAGTTTACCTTCCCTGTATCCTTCTGTATGGCTAAAAGATGGTTGTCAATCTCATTTCTGGATAAAAAAAGGAAGAGTTATTTGGGTTTGATTTCTAACTTTTGAAAGGAAATGGCAAATTATCCAGATAATAAAAAACAGAGCCTGTTCATGTACTTGTGAGTAGTTTTTCACTTAGGGACACCCTGAGCAAAAACAATTTGCAGGTTTAATCAGGTCTGAACAGCCAGTTTCAAAGCGATTCATTTCAATCATGTATTTGTAAATCTCATGACGAGACTCTGAATTTAATTTAGAGAGTCTTTTAATGTTTATTTTGTAAATTATTGGATGGTGTTTTAAATATAATAAATTGCTTTCTATCAGAGAACTTATCTGTCTATCCATAGGGGAAGTGCTTCGTCGTTACGCCGGTCACAGCGCTTGCCCTGCTAACCGGCAGAAAGTTTAACTGGTAGTGAGAACTGCCCACGCGATACGCACAAGGCGCGGCTGACTTGCGCTATTCTCCATCCTTAGGCAACAAGGACGCAGGCGCTATCCATTTTCACGAGTGATCGCACTCCACGCCTTCTTTCAGGACCTCTTCCTCCATACAGCTTAAGTTCTCGCAAACGAACGATTCACCTTTAGAGATCCTGCAACATACTCATAATGTTCTCTGAGTCGAGCATCATGCAGAAAGCCCTTTCAATAAGGGTTTAAGCGCTACTACATGTTTGTTTAACAATCTATAGTTTGTATTCTTGTTTTAACACCCTGTACGTTGTTAAATGAGACTCCAGAAGCATGTTTCAGACGCAACAACGCGTGGTTATCTCAAAATGAATAAAGCCTATCCGATAAAGCATCTTGATCATTTACGTCCAATATTGATTGGTTTTCGCAAAGTTAATGGACTCACACAGAAAGCTATTTCAGAGCGATTAGGAGTGTCACAGCAAGCTTATGCACGTTTCGAATCCAATCCATCGAGTGCCAGTTTTGAAAGGCTATTCAGAGTGTTTACTGTTTTAGGGATTGAGCTTTCCTTATCTTCGAACAAACCTTCAACTCCAGCTTCCTCAACAGAAGAGAAAGACAAATATGAAGTGGTCAACAAAAACTGGCCACCGCGTTAGAGTTTTTCCAGTATCGGTTTTCTGATTCGTTTGGCGTTAACCCACCATTATATTCGTGCGGTCTTAGTGCGCTGTAATATCCAACGATATAGTCCGTTATTGCGTGAGCTGCATCGCTGAAGCTTACATAGCCCGTCGCCGGCACCCATTCGTTCTTCAGACTCCTGAAGAAGCGCTCCATTGGGCTGTTATCCCAGCAGTTTCCACGCCGACTCATACTCTGCCTGATCCGGTATCGCCACAGTAACTGCCGGAACTGCCTGCTCGTATAATGGCTGCCTTGATCGCTGTGGAACATCACCCCGACGGGCTTACCACGGGTTTCCCATGCCATTTCCAGTGCTTTCATGGTGAGCCTGCTGTCCGGCGAGAACGACATGGCCCAGCCCACTGGCTTTCTTGCGAACAGGTCGAGAACAACGGCGAGGTACGCCCAGCGCTTACCCGTCCAGATATAGGTCACATCACCGCACCACACCTGATTTGGTTCCGTTACGGCGAACTGTCGCTCAAGATGATTCGGGATAGCAACGTGCTCATGACCGCCACGCTTATACCGGTGAGTCGGCTGCTGGCAACTGACCAGCCCCAGCTCTTTCATGAGTCTGCCAGCAAGCCAGCGCCCCATTTGGTAACCTCTCTGGGTTGCCATTGTGGCGATGCTTCTTGCTCCGGCAGAGCCGTGGCTGATGCCATGCAGTTCAAGTACCTGACTGCGTAATACAGCCCGTCTGCCGTCTGGCTTTTCAGGACGGTTTTTCCAGTATTTGTAGCTGCTGCGATGAACCCCGAACACATGGCAGAGAGTGGCCACAGGATAACGCGCCCTGAGTTTCCCGATTATCGAGAACTGTTCAGGGAGTCTGACATCAAGAGCGCGGTAGCCTTTTTTAATATTTCATTTTCCATTTCAATACGTTGTAGCTTTTTCCTGAGCTCACGGATTTCAATTTGTTCCGGGGTAATGGGGGAGGCTTTTGGTGTTTTGCCCTGCCGTTCATCACGTAATTGTTTCACCCATCGCGTCATTGTGGAAAGGCCGACATCCATAGCGCTGGCTGCATCTGCCACGGTGTAGTTCTGGTCAACGACCAGTTGAGCGGATTCGCGTTTAAACTCTGCGCTGAAATTTCTTTTTTTCATTATGACACCTGTGTTGTTCTGAGGTGAGCATATCACCTCTGTTCAGGTGGCCAAATTCAGTAAACCACTTCAATATGAATTTTCTCCCGCCAGACGGGAAAAATGGTGACAATTATGTGGAATGCTTACATAGCCATTTGCCGTTATTCATCTGCCACATCCAATAACTTTCGAAGCCCTGTGACAAAACCTCGTGGAAAAACTTCACTGTTGTAGTCCGTGTCTTTTACTTGCCCGGCCTGGGTAATCTGCCAGTTGTTCTTATCCATGCATTCCTCAGATATGGAATACGCCAGGGCTTTCTTTTCTGAGTGGGTGAGAATTCCTGACAGGGACGGTAATACCTCCACCGTAGATTCTGGTGTCGTTTGAAACTGCCGCACGGGGCGTTTGTCGATGATGATATTGGCATGTTGTTTGAGCAGATTTACTTCATTGCGGTAGCGGTTACGCTCGGCAATGATTTGGCCAAACAAGGCGCGTACCGCCAGGTCCGGGATGCGCTCTAAAAGTTTATAGTCTGCGGGAACAGATTTAGACCGGGAGGTACCGGATAATGGCTTTTGGATACTGGTATTACAAGTGGCTGCCCAGGCCTTTATCAGTGTGCGGTAATGCTCGTTACGGGTAGCCCGCAGGGCTTCATAAGCAAGACCGCCATCGGCAGCGGACACCAACCCAATCTTTGTGATGGAGAAGTCTCGCTGGCCTGATTCAGCATATTTCTTCAAGGTGTCATTAAGCTTTTCAAGGTTCTGCTGAGTCCGCTTTACTTTGCCTTCTTTCAAATCAGCAAGAATGATATCAATATTTAATTCCATTAGTTCTCCAGTAAGTCAGGCAGGGCAATGTGACTAAGGTGAATGGCTTTGCTGGTAAGGGACTGAATCCCCTCAGAAAAAAGGTTATTATTAGTCAGGTATTCACCTGCCTCAATATAACCGACCACCTTGCGGTATCCTTCAAGTTTATCGTCAGGATCAGCTATTTTAGCCATCTGGCGCAGCATTGCGTTGGCAGCAATAAGCTGCTGTTTATCGTCCATTTCCATGAAAACAGGCTCAAAACCTTTTTTCATTAATACCCGACTCAGCTGCACAGAACGCTTTTGAATGACCGGTGTTTTGCGAAGTTCATCCAGCAAATCTGGATAGAACTCAGCATCCTCGCACAATAAAGACAGATGCAATAATTCCGAGTCAGTTTCGATAAACTTCAGAGCATGACAAACGTCCTGCTCTGAGCCAACCGCAATCAATTTATCTTTGAGGTCGCCGTCCTTCCTGAGTTCTTCGACACGAATGATTTTGTTAATAAGTTCAAAACACGCAATCCAGTCTTTCGTATACTCATCTGCTTCTGCTTGCTGTATTTCATAACGGCGCTGTAGTGCCTTTAGCTCATCATGTCTGATAAAGGGTTTTCCTTGTTCCTCAAAGAAAAACTGTTCATCTTTAAGTATGTCCAGTTCACCTTCAATTTCCACAGATAAGGCAGAAGCCTGGTGTGCCCTGTAACTCAGCTGGTTAAATTGGGCATTGAGCGCAGGAAGGAACCGGGCCTCGGTGATAAACCATCGACAACGAATACAGTTTTGAGGCCCATGGGGGACACTTTCATAAATACGGCTGGCAGCGGAGCCTGAGTCTTTTATCAATACCCCACCATTCCAGCATCCTCCTAGGGTATTAATTTCATCAGGCTTCACGGTGTTACCTCCCATCAGGCACAGCCCACACGAACGCTCTTCCCAGCCAATCGGGTTACGATTAACCAGAGCTGTCTGGATACTCCCCTCGCTGTGATATGCCATCCTGCACTGAATCTGCTCCATTGAAGCATCTTTGAGAAAGTTGCGAACCGACAGCCTGGATTTAACATCCAGAGTGTCATGTGCCTCGCTCATTTTATCTGCCATGACAGAAGGTGTGATTTTGTTGTAATAGATGGTCATCAACAGGCGAGTATGGCCTGCTAGGAGTTTTGAAATTACAGGTAATGGCAGTTGTGTGTCCATTGTGTACGCAGTGATGAGAGAGACACGCAGGCTGTGAAGAGGAAACAGCGTGGCTGTACCTTTCATTCTTCCCTCGGGATAATCCACAACCAGCTTCAAACGCTCGTCGTTATCCAGGGTATCCCCGCGGGCTGCGAGTTGATTTTCTAATTCAAGCAGCAATTGATACCAGAATGAATCTGACGCGTTATAAGGAATAGGTTTTTGTTTATCCTCGCCTCTGGCAGATGCGTCACGGAACAGAAAAGCGATTTCTCCCATACTTTTCAGTTGTCTGTCTGATCCCTGGTGGTGTATATGCTTTCTCAGCAGCAAAGTACATTCGGTAGGCTTCGCAATCGGATTGTATTTTTCTTGCCAGTTCCTCAATTTCTCCAGCCAGTACAGCACTTCTTCGTTTTGCCACGGTATGATGTAACCACGTTCCAGTTCATTTTTATTCTGGTCAGCAGTCTTGTTGGTATTGATGTACAACCCCGTCGAGTATAGTCCAGTCATGGTATCGTAAATCCGACGGAATATGCCTTTTCCAAATGGGCGCTTTGCACTGCCAAGGGCGAAATCATGTCGAGTGTTAAGAATCCATCGACCATTTTCATAGCGCCACGTATCGGCTTCTCCGCTGTCCAGCATACGAACCTGCGAGGAACGAAGTGGCAGGTGGAGCTTAATGAAAATCATCATTGCTTTTACAGGCGACCAGATTTGATAAAGGGTGATTTTTTTACCTTTACGGGTCACTTCTCTGGTACGCCATACGCAGTCGGGGTCATTTTTATCAATCAGTTCTGGCCCGACTTCAAACCAGTCGCTCCCAGCATGCTGCGCCCAAACCCAGTATTTAAAGTGACGGTAATGCCAGGCAGGAAGTAATTTTTCTTCCTGTTTAAGATTCTGACCGATAATGGTGAGTTCAGTTTTATCCGGTAATGGACAAAGGATCTGGCGCAGGTTCTGAATATAGCGATATGGTAAGGGGTTGCGCACTGTTTCTGTAGCAACATATCCTTTTTTAATTTTTCGGAGTGGATTTAAAACCAATGGAACTAAATTGCCATAGTTATCTTTTTCCGAAAAAACGTCTTTGACAACAAAATCAATGAATTCATAAGCATAGTTCATGCCTTTTTGAATGTTCGCGGATGCGGCAACAGTGCTCCTTATAATTTGCTCAAACTCTTCACTGGAGCACTTATGTCCCTGGTAGCCTTTAAAAAATAATGACAAATCACTTATTGCATACGGGGCGTACTCAGCAATATAGGACTCAAAGAAGCGTCCCAGGGCCTCGCGTTTATCACTTATACCGAGGGTTTGTGTTGCCATCCACTTTGCTGCCAGCTCCTGCCATTGCCGCCATTCTGCGCCAAGCGTAGTCAGCATCCATAAGAAAGCTAAGTCGGATGTACGCCCATCATTTTTTTTGCTTTTTGGTGGCAACATTATTTACCTCTCAGCTTTGGATTCCGGCCTGTGAAATAACCCTGCGGGTCAATGTCATTAAAGCCATGTTCAGTTAGAGCTTTCCAGTCAAGAATTTTGACTTTCGAATCAGGGTTTGCCAGCAGCAGTGTAGCTTTAGTGAGTTCGTCCGAAATTTCTTTCTGACCTTTGCCTGTATATGGGATTTGTGAATCCAGAGACTTGTGATGCATGCAACGGCGGATCACAAGCGGGCTCAGCCCTGAACGCTCTAATCGTCTTCCGTAGTTATGTCGATGTCCGTGAGGGCCTAAACCTTCTGCCTTGTTTGGTTCTAAACCAATTCGTTTTAATCCATTGATGTAGTTGTCATGAAAAGCGGAAATTGTGTAAGGGTTACCGAGGGCGCTGTGATGAAAAGAAATGAATGCATAAGGGTGGTGACAGTCGATACTGGCGCGATACTTTTGATAGTTTTTCCAGAGTGACATAAACACTTTTCCATAGTCGGCAGGAAACCACTGAACCTGTAGGTAATTATCTTTATGATCAACCACGCGGTTCTTCCAGCCAAGTCGGGCAGTTCCTTTCATTCGCTGTCGTGGTATCCGGGCATATTGTTCTTTTAAATATGCCGCTCTGGTTGATGCACCAGAGCGATTACGCCAACCTTCAGGGGCCTTACCATCAGTCTCGTTATAGATCCTGACCACAGCACTGTCTGGGTTATACGGGTCTTCAAATACATCCGTCACCCAAAGTGTTAACGCCTCACTTTCGCGCACCCCACCACCGTGCATAAGCAGAAGAATTAATTTATCTCTTAGTGCCACTCGTGGATCGCCAGAGCCACCAACACCACACATATAGAATTTTTCCCAGTGCATTTCGGGAAATGCGATAGCATCATGTTCAGCTATTGTGAGAGGAGTACGGCCTTTGATCGTTCTAGCCTTACGGATGGTTTTGTTAACAGTTTTATCTTCAATATGACCTAAAAAATCGTTCTGATTTTTGCGATACCATGCGGCGTAATTTAACCTCTGTTCATGCCGGGTCGCTTCACACAACGGATTCACAGACTCTACACCTTGTTTGTGTGCCAGCCAGTCGGTGAAGGCAGTCAGTCGTTGAATATGTTTATTCACGTTACTGGTTGAGGCCGGCACCCAATACAAACCTGAAGGGTCAATCCCATTCTCGCCAATCGTTCCAGTATATAAACGCTTAGAAAAAGTCTGGAAGAGCAGCATTGGGTCGTCAAAGTCGCCTCTATTTGCCTCCATGTAATCCAGCAATAAGGACACAGCCTGGAGGACCCCATTCATTACCGAGTGGCTTACATCGTCGGCTTCTAACTTAAGCAGGTAATCTGTTACCACACTCAACTCTCCCTGCTCTGTCAGAAGGATAGGGATTTGGCTTTTGATACCAGTGTTATCTTCTACAATCGTTGCCCTGACTTTAACTGATGACAAATCATGTTTTCCTTTAAGTAGAATACACAATACACACTGTATACTTTGCTTAGTTTTGGGGTGAAAAAAAAGCAGATCCATCTGCTTTAGTACACTTTATACACGTTTAAGTTAACTGTATATAAATAATAGCTGGCCTTTTTGTTTTAGTTTGTTACCCAGTACAGTAATTGATCGATACGGTTCGGGGTCTGTTGGTACAATTTGCTGTTTTTCAGTTCTGCAATTGCAGTAGCGTAATTGTGGTTCTTCAATGCTGCAAGATGTTTCACGAACTTAGAGTAACCAGTTTTACCCAACTGGAATACGAGAATAGAAACTAATGCATTCCAACGTTCTGGTACATCCAGATTGAATGAATCAGCATCACGTTTTGCTTTCTGGTAATCGACCAGGAGTAATTGATCGGCTTGCTGTTCTGTAATTCCGTTCACGAATTTACTACGTTCATTTGATTTAACCAGATGGCCGTACCCGATGGTTTCAAAACCTTCTGAGTCTTTATAGATATGGAACATTCCATTTCTGAAATACTTCATTTTGGTCTGGTATTGTTTAGTGCCTTCAAGTTTTTTCAGTAACTCGATTACGTCTGTTTCGATGCTCATTTTGATGTTTCCTCATAAATATGTGTATGAATGTATTTATCAAGGAGTGATAAAAATGGCGTCAAATGACGAACAAGAATTGAAGTGGGCAATGTGGTATCAGGATGAAGATTTCATCCCAGAAGAAACGGCGTGTTTTGTATATATAATTCAGTTCCCGAACAGCGGTGAATTCTATATTGGTCAGAAACGAGTATGGAAGTCGGTTAAAAATGTCTCAGAGATTAAGAGTACTTCTAAACAGTCAAACTGGAACGATTACACCAGTTCCAGTAAATCAGTGAATGAGATGATCGAAGCGGGAGAACCGTATAAAAAAAGTATTCTGGCGTGTTATCCAACATATGCCGAAGCCTTACATGCTGAATCGGCACTTATTTGTATGTTGTGTTCTCAGTGGGGTAGTTTGAATAAAGCACTGATGGCGAAATTCAAATTCAAAGCAGGAATGGATAAGGAGCATATGCAAAAAATTCGTGAACTATTGGAGGACTTAACATGATTGAGTTAGTGAAGGGATGGCTACTAAAGCTACTGGGGCAGGGCAAGACTAACAAGACTGTCAAGGCAAAGACTAACCGTAGTGTTAAGGGTGATAGCTCATGGAAGCATTACATTGCGTATGTGTTCGTTTTTCTGATTGTGTACAACTACGTTATTGCACCTGTAGTACTGGCAGTGTTCGGCGTATGGTTGCCACCTGTAGTACTGGACGATGTGATCAAGATGCTAGTACTGATTCTGAGTGGTACATGACGGGGCGTTAGTGATGACATATGTTGGTAGACGGTTGAAGTACTAGCAATCAGCTCAAGAAAAAACGCCAATAAAACAATATGTATTTTGTTTTACTCTGCCTCTAGAGTGGCAAACATAGTCATCGGCGTCTCCCTGTGTTTTGACATGGTGTTCAGGGAAAGAATAGCTGATTCTCCATAATTGCAAGTATGAAAGCGGCAAAAGCCTTCACGGAGTTGTCTTAATCAGGCGCAGGGGTCTTATCTGGCTGCGGTCGACGAACGGCGCGCGACAGGCTGATCCAGGAGTAAAAGGCGTTAAACATCACCACGCAGGCGGTCACAATAAACACCGCGCGAAAACCGTAGCTGGCGGCTATCCCGGCCCCAAGAAGTGGGCCGGTGACGTTGCCGATATCACGAAACGACTGGTTGTAGCTGAAGATACGCCCGGCGATCTGGTTGGTGGAGTTATAGACCAGCAGGGTCTGAACCGCTGGCAGCAGGGCGCCATCGGCGGCCCCGAGTAAAAAGCGCAGCACGCCCAGCTGCCACGGCGATTGCACGAAGGACATCGGGATAAGCAGCAGGACGGAGATCACCAGAGCGACAATCAGGATCCTTTCCGGGCCGATGCGATCCCCCAGTTTTCCCAGCCGTGGGGCGCTGATCAGCGCGGCCACGCCGGGGACCGAAGCGATTAAGCCGCTGATAAAGGCGATGTTGCTCACGTGGCCCGCGAGGTCGCGCACGTACAGGGTCAGGATCGGCGCGATGGAGCCGGTCGCCACCTGTATGATCATCGTGGTGATAAACAGGCTGAGTACCAGTTTAGGGTTTTTCAGCGAGGCGAACACCTGACGGGCATGGAGCATCTCTTTTTTGGGCACCGGAGTGAAGTTTTCCCGAATGCAGAAAAAGGTCAGCAGGAAGCAGGCAAACAGGACGCCCGCGGTGATGAAAAATACCGGACGCAGGCCGTAGCTGTCCGCCAGCAATCCGCCGGCCAGCGGGCCAAGCAGGGCGCCGCTCACCGCACCGGTAGAGAGCGTGCCCAACGCCCAACCGCTTTTATGACGGGGAATCTGCGTGGCGATCAGCGCGTTGGCATTGGGCACAAACCCACCCAGCAGCCCCAGCACGGCGCGTAAGATCAGAAACTGCCAGATGTTTTGCGCCATCCCCATCAGCACCATAATTACCGACATGCCCAGCGCCGAACGCAGGAGCATAATTTTACGCCCCTTACGATCGGCCAGCCCGCCCCAGAATGGAGATGCAATGGCATAGAAGAGGAAGGTGATGCTGAACACCAGCCCCGACCACATGTTCAGGGCGCTGTGGCCGCTGACGCCCAACTGCTCGACATACAGCGGCAGGAAAGGCATCACCAGGCTAAAGGCGGCACCCGTAAGAAAGCAGCCCAGCCAGGCCACCGTGAGGTTCCGCTTCCAGTTAATTGGCGTTTCTGAGGGAGACATAGCTATCCGCGTTATGATGCGCGGCGGCATCATCATTTTAAGAAGGTAATAAGCCTGCTAATTATGCGCCTGGGTGATGATTGCTGCAATGGCGGAGGGCATGATAAGTCAAAAGGGCGGTGCGGCCGGAGAGGCCGCAGTACAGGAGATTAATAGCGGGAAGGCACGCCTTCAGGGCGGGTTTTAAAGCGGCGATGCAGCCACATATACTGATCCGGCGCCAGCAGGATGCACTTCTCAACCACCTCATTCATCCACGCGGCGGTGGTTTTCGCATCGTCCAGCGGGGGGGAACACTCAGGTTCCAGCATCATCAGTTCATAGCCTTTGCCATTGGCTTTGCGGCGCGGTACGAAGGGCACAATCGCCGCCTGTGACAGACGGGCCAGCGTCCAGGTGCCGGTAGTGGTGGCCGCTTCATCGACGGCAAAGAAGGGTACAAAGACGCTGGCGCCAGGGCCATAGTCATGGTCCGGTGCATACCAGATCACTTCGCCGGATTTCAGGGCCCGGATCATCCCTTTGAGGTCTTTACGGTCGATCATGCTTTTGTTGGAGCGCATCCGGCCCCAGGTCTGCAGCCAGTCGATCACCGGATTGTCGTTCGGGCGATAGACACCAATGCCGGGCGCCTGCATGCCGAACATCCGCGCGCCGATCTCCAGCGTCAGAAAATGGACGCCAATCAGCAGTACGCCGGTTTTCTGCGCCTGGAGCTGATGCACGGGTGCCATGCCGGTGCCGGTCACTTCGGTCCAGCGCGCCATGCGTTTGTCGGACCAGAACCAGGCCATCCCGGTCTCCATCAGCCCCATACCGACGGATTCAAAATTTTTGACCACCATCTCGTGACGCTCTTGCTGGCTCATTTCTGGAAAACAAAGTTCCAGATTGCGGCGGGCAATGTATGCGCGGCGAGACATAAAGCGCATCGCCAGTCGACCCATGCCGCAGCCAAGGCGGTAGATCAGCGGGTAGGGAAGATGCACCAGTAACCACAATAAACCGATGCCAGCCCAGGTCAGCCAGTAACGAGGATGTAATAGCGCAGTGGAAAATTTAGGTAATTGAGTCATGTCATTCCTGTTTATGATACGTCCTGTTGGCAGATTGTCGCATTATTCGTTTCATATCCAAAACGCACGGCGTCGAAATGTTCATGAAAACAGCAAATGTTATAGCCCCGGCATTTCAGGGTGAGAAATGTAGCGCAAAATGAAGGGATGTAAATTCTCATTGTTTGCTATATGATGCCGCCCGATTTTCATTCTCACTACGATTGCAGGAACCGTACACCATGCCAGTGTTACACAACCTCATTTCGAACGAAGAGCTAAAAGCGCGCATGTTGGCTGAAACCGAGCCGCGCACGACGATCTCGTTCTATAAGTACTTCACCATTGTTAACCCAAAGGCGACGCGCGACGCGCTGTATAAAGCCTTAAACGCCCTGAACGTCTTTGGCCGTATCTATCTGGCGCACGAGGGCATCAACGCCCAGATCAGTGTGCCGGAAAGCAATGTCGACGCCCTGCGTGAATTCCTCTACGCCTTTGATCCGGCGCTGGACGGCCTGCGTCTGAACGTTGCCCTCGACGATGACGGCAAATCATTCTGGGTGCTGCGCCTGAAAGTGCGCGAACGTATCGTGGCCGACGGCATCGACGATCCGACCTTTAACGCCAGCGACGTGGGCGAATACCTGAAAGCGGCCGATGTTAACGCCATGCTCGACGATCCCGACGCCGTGTTTATCGATATGCGTAACCACTACGAATATGAAGTGGGCCATTTCGAAAACGCGCTTGAAATCCCGGCGGACACCTTCCGTGAGCAGCTGCCAAAAGCGGTTGAGATGATGCAGGAGCATAAGGACAAGAAAATTGTCATGTACTGCACCGGGGGCATCCGCTGTGAAAAAGCCAGCGCGTACATGAAGCACCAGGGCTTCAACAAGGTCTGGCATATCGAGGGTGGGATCATTGAGTATGCCCGTCGCGCGCGCGAACAGGGCCTGCCGGTGCGCTTTATCGGCAAGAACTTTGTCTTTGACGAGCGGATGGGGGAGCGTATCTCTGACGATGTGATCGCGCATTGCCATCAGTGCGGCACCGCCTGCGACACCCATACCAACTGTAAAAACGACGGTTGTCATCTGCTGTTTATTCAGTGCCCGGCCTGCGCCGAAAAGTTCAACGGCTGCTGCAGCGAGCTGTGTAGCGAGGAGAGTATGTTGCCGGAAGAGGAGCAGCGCCGCCGTCGTGCGGGTCGCGAGAACGGCAATAAGATCTTCAATAAATCGCGTGGACGTCTGAACACCCGCCTGGGTATTCCCGATCCGGAATGACCCTGAAACCTTGCCCGGTCGCATGATGCTGACCGGGCGAGGGCATTACTTCTGCTGAACCCCTTCCACCGAAATAATCAGCTCCACGTCCTGCGACGCCGGGCCCAGATCGGTGGTGATGTTAAAGTCTTTCAGGTGGATTTTGCCTGTCGCTTCAAACCCTGCGCGTTTACCGCCCCACGGGTCATCACCCTGACCAATCAGTTTTGCATCTAGCTTAACGGGCTTGGTCACGCCGTTCAGCGTCAGATTACCGGTAATATCCAGGCCGTCACCATCCTTTTTCACTTCGGTGGAGGTGAAGGTGGCCTGCGGGAATTTAGCCACGTTGAGGAAATCGGCGCTGCGCAGGTGCTTGTCACGCTCGGCGTGGTTGGTATCCAGGCTGTTGGTATTCAGGGTCACATTGACTTTATCGGCCGCCGGATTGCTCTCATCGAAAGTGAAGGAACCGTCGAAATCCTTGAAGGTGCCGTACAGCCAGCTGTAGCCCAGATGCTGGATACGGAAGTTCACAAAGGCGTGCTGACCTTGTTTATCAATTTTGTAGTCGGCTGCCACCGCGGCGCCGGTGGTGAACAGCAGAGAACCTAAGGTTAATCCCAGCAGGCTTTTTTTCATTTTATGCTCCAGAGTCAGGTGACGCTTTCCCCAACATACGTGTCAGGGTGGCATCTTTGTCGATAAAGTGGTGTTTGAAGGCCGCAAGACCATGCAGGACAGAAAGTATGACGACGCCCCAGGCCAGCCACAGATGAATGGTTCCGGCCAGATCGGCCTGCGCCCCGGCATCTGCCAGCAGGGCAGGGACATCAAACAGACCGAAGACGCTGATCGGCTTGCCGTCGGCGGTGGAAATTAAATAGCCGCTGATAAGAATGGCGAACAGCAGCGCATACAGCGCAATATGCGCCGCAGTGGCGATAAGGCGCGTGGCACGCGACTGGCTTTTCAGCGCCGAAGGCACCGGGGAGAAATGGCGCCACAGCAGACGTACCACCAGGGCCATCATCAGCATAAAGCCGATGCTTTTGTGTAGCTCGGGTGCCTGGTGATACCAGCCATCGTAATAGCTGAGTGTCACCATCCATAATCCAAGGCCAAACATGCCATACACCGCAATAGCCATCAGCCAGTGTAAACTCATGGAAATAACGCCATAGCGTGTGGGGGAATTACGCACCTGCATTGTGAATACCGTTATTAATTCGCAAGCGCTAAAAATGGCGTGGGTGAAACATTAATGCAAATGATATTTACAGATATTCATTATTAATTTTATTCTTTCAGTTATTTTGAATAACAATTGGCAATAATGGTCAATGTGATTGTTAGTGATATGTGATCGGCGCTGATGACAGGCGGGTTATGACGATTTTATGATGTTCAAATAATTTATTTTGAAATTATAGTTATCTTAAGAATCGTCAATTTATGTCAATATTTTTCATCAGAAAAATACAATGTACAGAATATCGAGCAGCGCGAGGAGCGACCACAGCACAATATAGAGCATCAGATGCTCGCGAATATTATTGACCACATAATTCACAATACGACGCATGAGGGTACCGGTAATGGAAGAAATGAAAGGCTTCGGCAACCCGAAGCCTGACAGCATTATCGGCTAAAGCGCGACAGGGAGAAAGGCGTGAGATCAAACGGCGGGGCGATCTGCTGAGAGAATTGCGCGGCAATCTCCCCCAGCACGCTGGCGAATTTGAATCCATGGCCGCTCAGACCGGTGATCAGCAGCGTATTGTCATGGCCCGGCAGGGTGTCGATGATGAAGTCTTCATCCGGCGTGTTGTCATAGGTGCAGGCTGCCCCGTGTAACAGGCCGCCGATGCCTGGCAGCACGTTGCGCAGGAATTTGAAGGCTTCAGAGCCGTCGCCAGGATAAGCCCCAAACGGCTTGCGCTCTTCCGGAGAAGAGATGACCTGGCCGCCGTTGTGTTTACCGATCTTCAGCGCATCTTTCTCCGATGGGAAGCCGTAGAACTGATCCCCATCAGGCAGTTCGCCGGTAAAGGCCGGGAAGTGGTTCTGATGGCTGTAGCGGCCGTCGGCCTGGAACCAGGAGAAGACCTTACGCACCGGCTGAATCGGCAGGTCTGGCACCAGACGCGAGACCCAGGTGCCGGCGCTTACCAGCAGACGATCTGCGCGGTACGGGCCTTCCGGGGTCTCGACGGTGACGCCGTCGTCCTGATGGGAAATCGCAGTGACCGGGCAGTTAAACAGCTGCGCGCAGCCGGCTTCTTTCGCCAGCGCAATCCAGGTTTTGATCGCCAGCTCGCTGCGCAGGACCCCGGACTCAGCCTCAAACAGACCGATATAACCCTCGGGAACCTGAATTTCAGGCCAGCGTTTCATCACCGCCGCCGCATCCAGGCGCTCAAGGTTGAGATTGAACTGGCGGGCGCTCTGCTCAACGTTTGCCAGGAATGACGACCCGGACGGCCCGAGATTGACGACGCCCGTGCGTTCAAAGACCGGTTCACCGCTGATGTCGGCTAGCTCATCCCACAGCGCCTGCGCTCGCAACACCAGCGGCACATAGCGCTCACCCTCCCCATAAGCGTGACGCATCAGACGGGTGTCACCGTGGTGGCTCCCTTCGGTGTGGGGCGGCATATGGGCATCAATCATCAGCACGTTTTGACCGGCCCGGGTTGCGTAATAACCTGCCGCTGCACCGACAGATCCGCTGCCAATAATAATTAGATCGTATTTCATCAGATTCTCTTTACGCGTTTCGTTGCTTAGCAGGGTAATTAAGACGGGACGGTTATACAAGGGCGAAATAAATGAGGCACCGTAAGGTGCCTTTTTGGGTGAGATTGAGACATTACATTAATGTCGCTGGTACTCATTTGCCTGGTAGTCACTGGATTCTATTTTTGCAATGCCGGCTTCTAAAATAGAAATAAACTGACGTGCGACGTCGGTTGTTAACCATAGCGTCTGCCCAACTTCCGCTTCATCGGTGTCAGGGTGGTTCGGGGTCTGGTAATGCAAACGCAGCATCAGTGCGTCGTAGCTATCTACAGTGCTGATATCCCAGCCAACAAGTGGATGTGTCTGGATGACTTCATTATTCTTTTCCATCATAACCCCCTGAATACGTGTTAAATGACAACGACTGTGAGGTTCAATGCGTGTTTTTCTGAAGCAATTTCAGTATATCAATAAATAAGGCTTCTGAAGGGAAAAAGAAACAGGCAGCACAACAAATTTGTGCCTTTTAGGATTGTTTGAACATTAAAACATCATCTTGCTGATGATTTTTGACGGAGTCAGTCAGATTATTCGCAGTTACGTTAAACAGACGAAAAAAAGCCGGGGCGACCCGGCAAAAAAAAACAATGAGGCATAAAACTAATCGGTAATAAACCAGTCGTCAGCGCTCTCCCAGGTTTCCTGTAAAATTTCGCTGATGCGCTGTTTATCTTCTTTGGCGCCGCCGATCACCGACAGATTGTTTGAACTGGCATAACGCACGGTGACAGCACCATCGCGTTCGGGAAAGGAGTCATTTATACGGCGGGATAATTCACCCGCCAGTGCGTCCAGCGCCCCGGCAGGCAAAGTAGTTGTTCTGGCAATGGTCACTTCGATACGCATAGTTGCCCCCTGTGTAATATACTGTTTATTTATACAGTTATATTGTCGAACTTACAACAGGGGGCCAACAATTTTTAGCGTTTTACCGTCCAGTGTACGGTTTCACCCGCGAGGAACGGGATCAGGGTGTCATCCGTCAGGGCTATGGATTCCACTACGCTGCTCTCTTCCCGAACCAGTTCAACGAAGGTCTCATTAACCGGCAAGCCGTAGAAGCGAGGGCCGTTCAGGGAGCAGAAGGCCTCGAAATGCTGCAGGGCGTTCATCTCGTCAAACACCTGGGCATAGCTGGCCAGCGCGGTAGGCGCGTTAAAGCAGCCTGCACAGCCGCAGCTGGCTTCTTTGCGGTGACGGGCGTGCGGCGCAGAGTCGGTGCCGAGGAAGGCACGCTCAAAGCCGCTGGCAACCAGTTCACGCAGCGCCTGCTGGTGGATATTACGCTTGAGGATTGGCAGGCAATAGAGGTGAGGGCGCACGCCGCCCACCAGCATGTGGTTGCGGTTGAACATCAGGTGCTGCGGGGTAATGGTGGCGGCCAGAAGCTCGTTACCATCGCGCACGTACTCGGCCGCATCTTTGGTGGTGATATGTTCAAACACCACTTTCAGACCAGGCAGACGCTGACGCAGCGGCTCCATCACGGTGTCGATAAAGCGCGCTTCGCGGTCGAAAATATCGATCTCGGCATGGGTTACTTCGCCATGCACCAGCAGCGGCATCCCCAGTTTCTCCATGCGCTCCAGCACCGGCATAATCGCATCAATGCTGGTTACGCCATGGCTGGAGTTGGTGGTGGCGTTGGCCGGGTAGAGCTTGGCGGCGGTGAAGACCCCTTCGTTAAAGCCGCGTTCGATCTCGTTGGGATCGAGCGTGTCGGTCAGATAACAGGTCATCAGCGGGGTAAAATCGTGTCCGGCAGGCACGGCAGCAAGAATGCGCTGGCGATAGGCAATCGCCGCGTCGACCGTGGTGACGGGCGGCACCAGGTTTGGCATGACAATCGCGCGGCCATAAATTTCACTGGTATACGGCACGACGGTGTTGAGCATATCGCCATCGCGAAGATGGATATGCCAGTCGTCTGGGCGGCGAATTTTCAAAACCTGGGATGGTGCAGTCATGGATAGGCTCCGGCTGAGTGAGATGATTTTTGCCGGACACAAAGAATAGAGGGAAACGTTTTCGTTTGCACTCTTTTCCACAAAAAAAAGGCGCCGAAGCGCCTCAGTGGTTAATCGACGAAGGGGATAACAATCTCACCCGGTTTCACTTCGATTCCTTTTGCGTACTTTTTCGCCAGGGCTTCACCCTTGCTGTTATCTTCGCGCAGGATGTAGGCCGGTTGCTGGTTGAAGTAGTTTTGCAGCGACTGATTCAGGTATGGCATCAGGGTTTGCAGGACCGGTTTCATTTTGTCCGGCGACACCACCGCGTCGGTGATCTGCATCTGCTGCAGATAGATGGCGCCCTGATCTTTATTAAAGACCGGCAGCGCTTTTAATTTCAGTTTGATATTGGCTTTCTGGCTGCCGAACAGCGAGTTCATGTCCAGGCTGGCATCCCCGGAGAGCATCACTTTATTCGGCTCTTCGCGGCCAATCTGGCTGGCAAGGTTGGTCAGGACGATATGCGCATCGGCCACGCCCGGAACGCCGATATCTTTCGCAAAGTTATTGCGCTTTTGCAGGGCCTGGTTGATCTCCTGCTCACTGACGGTGTACTGGGTGAGCTGATTACAACCAACCAGCAGGCCGCTGAAGATCAACGCAGTGGCAATAACGAATTTTTTCATGGTTTTCCTCGACATAATGTCAGCGCTTCAATCCTGACGCGCCAGTATGTCAGGGGAGAGTGTGTCAGACCAGCAGAAAAAACTGATATCTGTGCGATCAGGCGCCAGGCTCGAGGATGCCGGGCAGGCGACGTTTGTGGCTGAACTGCCAGCCCAGCGCGAAGCAGGTGATCACCCCGATTAAGGCCAGCATGACCCACGGTAACTCCGGCTGATTGAAGGCTTTCCCGGCATCAAACAACCATCCGCCACCGGCATACCCCAGCGCACCACCAATCGCCAGCCCGAGACGGCTGAAGCCCATATAGCTGCCGCGCGCACGCGGGTCGGCCAGCTCGGCGCTCAGGGTTTCGCGGGCGGGTTCGGCAATAATCGAGCCGATATAGAAGGTGCAGATCAGCATAAACAGCTGCTGCAGGGAGCCCACCATCCCAATGGGCAGCATGCTCAGGGACATCAGCAGCAGGCCCGCCATCAGACGGTGCTCAAGGCGGAAGCGTTTTTCGCTCCAGCGGGCAATCGGGTAGAGCAGGGAGAGGGAGAGACAGGCTTCAATGGCGTACATCCACTTCACCGCCGCCGGGGAACCCGCCACATCATTGACCATGATCGGCAGCATCAGCATTACCTGCACGCCCAGCATGTAATAGCCCGCCAGGGTCAGCACATAGGTGATAAAGCGTTTGTCGTGCCAGACCCTGCCCAGCCCTTCGCGCACCGGCGCTTTGACGGTGGAGAGTTTCCATGCCGGTAACAGCCAGGCGTTGAAGGCTGCGCAGAGGATAAACAGCACCGCGCCCGTGGCGCAGACCAGACGAAAATCATACTGCAGCAGCCAGCTGCCCAACAGCGCGCCCACCACCGCACCGGCGCTGTCCTGCATCATCAGCAGAGAGAAAAAGCGTCCGCGATGCTGAGGCCGGATCAGTTTGACCACTAACGCCGTGCGCGGCGGGTCGAACAGCGTGCCCCCCAGACCGGAGATAATGCAGGAGACCCACAGCAGCCAGGGCTCATGGGCGATAGCCATGGTGGCAAATCCCGTGGCCCGCAGCAGCATGCCGGTGACGATCATCGGTTTGGCCCCGAAGCGGTCGGCAATGGCGCCGCCAAACACCCCCAGCCCCTGCTGAACAAACTGGCGCAGACCCAGCGCAATACCGACCATCAGCGCCGCCCAGCCCATCTGATCGACAAAGCGAATCGAAATCAGCGGGAAAACGACGAAAAAGCCGAGGACAACCAGCATGTTATCGACAAGCAGGAAACATTTGCCCAGACGCCGGGCCTGTGAGATACGGGACATTTCCCCTCCAGGGGAACAAAGATGATGAGTGCGCTAATATTCTGCGGTTTCGCCGGCGTTTTTCCCACCGCGCAGGCGACAATATTTTTTTATCAAAAGGGGACTTTGATTGAGGCTTTTCATCGAAAAATGTGAAAAGACATCAAAATGCTATGTCACTGTTTTCCCGAATGGCAACGGCGCAGGTATAGTAAAGCTAACGGGTCAAGGTTGTAACATGAAGGAGTTGTATCCATGTTTGGCTATCGCAGTAATGTGCCGAAAGTTCGCCTGACGACCGACCGGCTGGTGGTGCGTCTGGTGCACGAGCGTGATGCCTGGCGTCTGGCGGACTACTACGCTGAGAATCGTCAGTTTTTAAAACCCTGGGAACCCGTGCGGGATGAAAGCCACTGCTATCCTTCCGGCTGGCAGGCCCGGCTGAGCATGATTGCCGAGTTCCACAAGCAGGGCTCGGCGTTCTATTTTGCCCTGCTCGATCCGGAAGAGAAAGAGATCGTCGGGATCGCCAACTTTTCTAACGTGGTGCGGGGATCTTTTCACGCCTGCTACCTGGGCTACTCCATCGGACAAAAATGGCAGGGGCAGGGGCTGATGTTTGAGGCCTTGACCACCGCTATCCGCTATATGCAGCGGACCCAGCATATGCACCGCATTATGGCCAACTACATGCCGCACAATCAGCGCAGCGGCGATCTGCTGGCACGCCTCGGGTTCGAAAAAGAGGGCTATGCCAAAGAGTACCTGCTGATTAACGGCGAATGGCGCGATCATGTCCTGACGGCGCTGACAACCAAAGAGTGGAGCGCGGGGCGCTAAGGAACAGAGATGAAATATCAGTTAACCGCCACAGAAGCGCGCGTTATCGGCTGCCTGCTGGAAAAACAGGTCACCACCCCGGAACAGTATCCGCTTTCGGTGAATGCGGTCACCCTGGCCTGCAATCAGAAGACCAACCGTGAGCCGGTGATGAACCTCGCCGAGCATGAGGTGCAGGAGCAGCTTGATGCGCTGGTTAAGCGCCACTATCTGCGCACCGTCAGCGGCTTTGGCAATCGCGTCACCAAATATGAACAGCGTTTTTGCAACTCCGAGTTTGGTGCCCTTAAGCTGAACCCGGCCGAAGTGGCGCTCGTCGCCACCCTGCTGCTGCGCGGGGCGCAGACCCCGGGCGAGCTACGCACCCGGGCCGCGCGTATGCACGAGTTCGCGGATATGCAGGAGGTGGAGCAGGCGCTCGAGGGCCTTGCCGCCCGGGAAGATGGGCCTTTTGTCCTGCGTCTGGCCCGTGAGCCGGGCAAGCGCGAAAGCCGCTATATGCACCTCTTCAGCGGTGAGGTTGATACCGCCGTCACGACAGCTGAGGCTGCGGCCCCGGTCGCGGATGAGACCTTACTGGCCCGCGTTGAGGCGCTGGAAAATGAAGTCGAAGAATTGAAACAGCGACTCGATTCGCTGCTGGCACATCTGGGAGATTAACGGTGACAAAATTACGTGTAGGCGTTGTAGGACTGGGCGGGATCGCCCAGAAAGCCTGGCTGCCGGTGCTGAGCGCCGCAACAGACTGGACGTTGCAGGGGGCCTGGTCGCCGTCGCGGGATAAGGCGCTGCGGATCTGCGAGTCCCTGCGCATGCCTTATTATACGTCGTTACAGGATCTGGCCCGCGAGTGTGATGTGGTCTTTGTTCACACTTCCACCGTTACCCACTATCAGGTGGTCAGCGAGCTGCTGCAGGCGGGCGTGCATGTCTGCGTCGATAAACCGCTGGCCGATAACCTGGCCGACGCCGAGCGGCTGATTGACCTCGCTGCCCAGAAGAAGCTCACCCTGATGGTCGGCTTTAACCGCCGCTTCGCGCCGCTCTATCAGCAGCTGAAAACCCAGCTGAACGGTGCGGCATCCCTGCGGATGGATAAACACCGCGCCGACAGCATCGGGCCCAACGATCTGCGCTTTACCCTGCTGGATGATTATCTGCACGTGGTGGATACCGCCCTGTGGCTGGCGGGCAATGATGCCCGGCTTACCGGCGGTACGCTGCAGACCAACGAGAACGGGGCGATGGTCTATGCCGAGCACCATTTCAGCGCCGGTAATCTGCAGATCACTACCTCCATGCACCGCCGGGCGGGCAGCCAGCGGGAGTGGATCCAGGCGGTGACGGATGGCGCATTGCTGGACATTACCGATATGCGTGAGTGGCGCGAGGAGCGGGGGAGTGGCGTCGTTACGCCGGCCATCCCGGGCTGGCAAAGCACCCTTGAGCAGCGCGGCTTTGCGGGCTGCGCGCGTCACTTCATCGAATGCGTGCAAAATCAGACGGTTCCTGAAACCGCAGGCGAACAGGCGATCCGGGCCCAGCGCATCGTGGAGAAGCTCTGGCGCGAGGCCATGAGCGAATAACCTGCGGTAACATCTGCCCATAGCAATTCGCGTTTTTACGAGTAGACTAGGCGCGTTTATTGTCTTGTAGGCCGGGTAAGCGCAGCGCCACCCGGCGAGAATCACGCCTGCTTTGCAGGCGTTTTGCCGTCTGGTAGTGGAAATTCACGTTAATGAACCTATTAAAATCGCTGGCTGCCGTCAGCTCGATGACCATGTTTTCGCGCGTGCTGGGTTTTGCGCGCGACGCCATTGTGGCAAGGGTCTTTGGCGCAGGGATGGCGACTGACGCCTTTTTTGTTGCGTTTAAACTGCCTAACCTGCTGCGCCGTATCTTTGCCGAAGGCGCGTTCTCCCAGGCTTTTGTCCCCATTCTGGCGGAATACAAAAGCAAGCAGGGGGAAGACGCGACGAAGGTGTTTGTCTCCTACGTCTCGGGATTGCTGACCCTCGCCCTGGCGATCGTCACGGTGATCGGCATGCTGGCGGCGCCCTGGGTGATCATGGTCACCGCGCCCGGCTTTGCCGATACCGCCGATAAATTTGCCTTGACCTCGCAGCTGCTGCGCATTACCTTCCCCTATATTCTGCTGATCTCGCTGGCGTCGCTGGCGGGGGCGATCCTGAACACCTGGAACCGCTTCTCGGTCCCGGCATTTGCGCCAACGTTCCTCAACGTCAGCATGATCGGCTTTGCGCTGTTTGCCGCGCCGCACTTCCATCCGCCGGTGCTGGCCCTGGCCTGGGCGGTGACGGTGGGCGGGGTACTGCAGCTGGCGTATCAGCTGCCGCACCTGAAGAAGATCGGCATGCTGGTGCTGCCGCGCATTAACCTGCGCGATGCCGGGGCGATGCGGGTGGTGAAGCAGATGGGGCCGGCCATTCTTGGCGTCTCGGTGAGCCAGATTTCGCTGATCATCAACACCATCTTCGCCTCGTTCCTGGTCTCCGGTTCCGTCTCCTGGATGTACTACGCCGACCGCCTGATGGAGTTTCCGTCCGGGGTGCTGGGGGTAGCGCTGGGTACGATCCTGCTGCCGTCACTCTCCCGCAGTTTTGCCAGCGGCAACCAGGATGAGTACTGCCGTCTGATGGACTGGGGGTTACGCCTCTGCTTCCTGCTGGCGCTGCCGAGCGCGGTGGCGCTGGGGATCCTCGCCAAACCGCTGGTGGTATCCCTGTTCCAGTATGGTAAATTTAGCGCCTTCGATGCGCTGATGACCCAGCGGGCGCTGGTGGCTTACTCTGTCGGCCTGATGGGGTTGATTGTGGTGAAAGTGCTGGCTCCGGGCTTCTACTCGCGTCAGGACATCAAGACTCCGGTGAAGATCGCCATCGTGACCCTGATCATGACCCAGGTGATGAACCTGGCCTTTATCGGCCCGCTGAAGCATGCCGGTCTGTCCCTGTCCATCGGTCTGGCGGCCTGTCTGAATGCCGGGCTGCTCTACTGGCAGTTGAGAAAGCAGCAGATTTTCACCCCGCAGCCGGGCTGGGCGAGCTTCCTCTTACGGCTGGTGATTGCGGTGCTGGTAATGGCTGCGGCGCTGGTGGGCATGCTTTACGTGATGCCGGACTGGGCGCTGGGCACCATGCCTTATCGTCTGCTGCGCCTGATGGCCGTAGTGGTGGTGGGGGTTGTGGCGTACTTCGCGACTCTCGCGGTTCTGGGCTTCAAAGTGAAAGAGTTCGCCCGCCGTACGGCGTAACGCAAAAAGGGGAGCGCCTGTCGGTGCTCCCCGTTCTCTGTCTGTCTCATCCGGACAATCAGATCGAAAACTTCTTCCCGCCGCTGCGTGAGCTGGATGTCTGGCCATTGGCGCCATACAGTGCCGGCTCCTGATGCGGCTTCAGCACCTCCAGCGCCTGCTGGTTGCGGGTGATTTGCCCTTCAAGAAGCCAGCCGTTGTGCTGATTGAGGTCGCGCAGATGCTGAGTTTTTTCAGTAATCGTTTGCCAGCGTTCGGCGACATCATCATTGGCACTCTGGCGCGCGGACTGCTCGGTGCGCCGCTGCTGCTCCAGATAATCCAGCGTGGCCAGCAGGGAGCTTTTATCTTCGGTAATGCGCTGCAGCGCGCTGCCGTTCACATTCCCGGCAGAGAGCTGCTGTTGCTCGGCGTCCATTACCGTTTTCAGGTCGTTCAGGACGACCGTCATGTGATCCATTATTTCCGTCAGACGACTCATACGGCGATTACTCTAAGAAACTTTGCGCATCCTGGATCAGCGCGTCAGCGATTTTACTGGTATCCATTTTCAGCTCACCGTTACGGATCGCGGTTTTCAGCGCTTCAACACGTTCCATGTTGATATCGTTGCTGCCCGGCTGCATCAGTTTCGCCTGGGCATCGCTCAGCGTAACGCTGGTGCTGTCGGCCGCTGCTGATTTTTGCAGGCGCGTTTTTGGCGTTGCAGTCTCATTCATTTCGCGAGGCTGTACAGTGCTAACCGGCTTCAGGGGCGATGTACGATCAATGCTCATTGTGGTGTCCTCATCGAGGGTTGGCGGCGTAAGCGCCTGACATTATCATTTGTTAATGATTTATCGGCAGTCGCCGCATAATCTTTAAAAAGATTATAGGTTAATCAGAATATTCCCATCAGAATCGACGGTACCGCTCACAACCTGGCCTGAGGTCATCCTGACGCGGGCGTTTTGCGCAACGGCCGCATTGTTCAGGGCCTGACCCTGGCTGTTAACGCTAAAGCCCTCGCCAGTGGCGATCACCATCACCCGCTGTCCGGCTTTGATCCGCCATGACTGGCGCAGCATCGACAGTTGCAGAGGTTGCCCGGGCACTAGATCGCGCAAGCTTACGGCGTTCTGCACCTGGTTGATATCCAGAATCGTGCGCGGCGGAAGCTGATCCAGTCTGCCGCGTTTCAGCGTCACGCTACCCGGCTGCAACGCCCCACCCCGGGGGATGTTTTGGGACGCGACAACATAATCGCCCGTCGCCTGAACTGCAACCTGTATAAACCGTTTTTCATTGTCACAGCGTGCCGTCACGCTCACGTTGCCCCACTGCCGGGTGTTGCCAGGGACGCTGAACTGAGGCGTTTCGCAGGTTGGGAGCATGCTGGCTGGCGTGCGGACCTGAACCGACACCTCATCGCTGAATCCTGCCAGTCGCTGGGCAAAAAACGCCGTCAGCTGACCATTCAGATCCTGCGCCTGAGAGAGGGAGCTCCAGAGGAGCAGGGTTGCGGTCACTCCACGTTTGAATGTCATATCGCCCGTTACCGTCGGATTACAGAATGAGCAGGATTCTACCTGTAGCGGGTGGGCATCAACGCAATAAATAGCGACGCATTTTGCGCTTATTCCGTCGATGACGGAGACGGGTTGAGATTTAAGCTATCCACTGAAATTTTGCCATCAGCGGAGGAGACATGCTCGATAAACTCGACGCCGCGCTACGTTTTCAGCAAGAAGCGCTCAACTTGCGTGCCCAGCGTCAGGAGATTCTGGCCGCCAATATCGCCAACGCCGATACCCCCGGGTTTCAGGCGCGTGATATCGATTTTTCCAGTGAATTAAAGAAAGTGATGGAGCGTGGCCGGGCCGAGAACAGCGGTGTTGCCCTTGCGCTGACCTCTGCACGTCATATTCCCGCAGAGACCGTCACTACCCCGAATACCGATTTACTTTATCGCATCCCGGATCAGCCATCCCTGGACGGTAATACCGTCGATATGGACCGGGAGCGTACGCAGTTCGCCGATAACAGCCTCAAGTACCAGATGGGGCTGACCGTTCTCGGCGGGCAGATTAAAGGCATGATGAGTGTTCTGCAGGGAGGCAACTAATAATGGCCTTACTCAATATCTTTGATATCGCGGGTTCCGCGCTGACCGCGCAATCCCAGCGTCTGAACGTTGCCGCCAGTAACATGGCGAACGCCGACAGCGTAACGGGCCCGGACGGTCAACCCTACCGCGCCAAGCAGGTGGTATTCCAGGTGGATGCTGCGCCGGGTGCGCAAACCGGCGGGGTAAAAGTGGCCAACGTGATCGAGAGCCAGGCGCCGGACAAACTGGTGTACGAGCCAGGCAACCCGCTGGCCGACGCCAGCGGCTACGTCAAAATGCCGAACGTGGATGTGGTTGGCGAGATGGTCAACACCATGTCGGCCTCCCGCAGCTACCAGGCCAACGTAGAAGTCCTGAATACCGTGAAGAGCATGATGCTTAAAACGCTCACCCTGGGCCAGTAAAGGAGAGATCAATGTCCATTGCAGTCAATGTAAATGACAGGACGGCTACCACTGGCGTCAGCGGCACCACCGGCAACAGCTCCCTCACCGGCAGCAATGCCTCCGATCTGCAGGGCAGCTTTCTGACCCTGCTGGTGGCACAGCTGAAAAACCAGGACCCGACTAACCCGATGCAGAACAACGAACTGACCACGCAGCTTGCGCAGATCAGTACGGTGAGCGGCATCGAGAAACTTAACACCACGCTGGGCTCTATTTCCGGGCAGATCGACAACAGCCAGTCGATGCAGGCCAGCACGCTGATTGGCCATGGCGTGATGATCCCGGGCTCTACCGTTCTGGCAGGCACCAGCGGTGCCGAAGGCTCGACCACCACCTCAACCACCCCGTTTGGTGTTGAGTTGCAGCAGAGCGCGGACAAAGTGACCGCCACCATCACCGATAAGACCGGTGCCGTGGTACGCACCATTGACATTGGCGAGCTGAAAGCGGGCGTCCATACCTTTACCTGGGACGGGACGGTAACCGATGGCAGCACGGCGCCAAACGGCTCTTACAACGTCGCGATTTCCGCCAGCAGCGGCAGCACGCAGCTGGTGGCACAGCCACTGCAGTTTGCACTGGTGCAGGGTGTGATTCGCAGCGGCGGCGGTAACACGCTGGATCTCGGGACTTACGGTACCACCACGCTCGACGAAGTTCGGCAGATTATTTAAGCCCTAACATTTACCAGGAGTAACTCATGGCCTTTTCACAAGCGGTCAGCGGCCTGAATGCTGCAGCCACTAACCTCGACGTCATTGGTAACAACATTGCCAACTCCGCGACCTACGGCTTTAAGTCCGGTAGCGCGTCATTTGCGGATATGTTCGCCGGTTCCAAAGTCGGTCTGGGCGTAAAAGTCGCCGGGATCACCCAGGACTTTTCAGACGGTACCACCACCAACACCGGCCGCGGCCTGGATGTGGCCATCAGCCAGAACGGTTTCTTCCGTATGCTCGACAGCAACGGTTCGGTCTATTACAGCCGTAACGGCCAGTTCAGCCTGGACGAAAACCGCAACCTGGTGAACATGCAGGGCCTGCAGCTGACCGGCTTCCCGGCAGCAGGTAGCCCGCCGACGGTGCAGACCGGTGCTAACCCGCAGCCAATCACCATTCCTAATGACCTGATGTCCGCCAAAGCCACCAGCACCGCGGCGCAGCAGATCAACCTGAACTCCACTGACAGCGTGCCGAGCATCGCGTTTGACGCGACCAACGCCAACCCGGATTCAGACAGCTTCAACAAGAAAGGCACCATCACCGTTTACGACGACCAGGGTAATGCCCACAACATGTATGTCTACTACGTGAAAACGGCAGACAACAAGTGGGATCTCTATACCCAGGACGGCAGCGTCACCAACGGTAAGATCACCAAGTCTGCGCAGATGAGCTTCGACCCTAGCGGTAATCTGCAAGGTGTCTATAACTACAATGCTGCCGGTGTCCTGAGCGCTACCCCAAATGCTAACGCCTCTATCAACGTGACCTCCGAGCCACTGAGCGGCGCGCTGCCGGTGACCTTCTCCCTGAGCTTCCTGAACTCCATGCAGCAGAACACCGGGGCGAACAACATCGTGGCAACCAACCAGAACGGCTACAAGCCGGGCGACCTGGTGAGCTATCAGATCAACGATGACGGTACCGTGGTCGGCAACTACTCCAACGAACAAAGCCAGGTGCTGGGTCAGATCGTGATGGCGAACTTCGCCAACAACGAAGGCCTGCAGTCTGAAGGGAACAACGTCTGGTCTGCTACCCAGTCTTCGGGCGTGGCGCTGCTGGGCACCGCCGGTTCCGGTAACTTCGGTACCCTGACCAACGGCGCGCTGGAAGCCTCCAACGTCGACCTGAGTAAAGAGCTGGTCAATATGATCGTCGCGCAGCGTAACTATCAGTCGAACGCGCAGACCATCAAAACCCAGGATCAGATCCTCAACACGCTGGTTAACCTCCGCTAAGTGGCTGACGGGATAGCTTAATGGATCACGCAATATATACCGCGATGGGCGCTGCCAGTCAGACGCTCAATCAGCAGGCAGTCACCGCCAGTAACCTGGCGAACGCCTCGACGCCGGGTTTCCGTGCACAGCTTAATGCCATGCGCGCCGTCCCGGTGGAAGGCCTTACCCTGCCGACGCGTACGCTGGTAACGGCATCGACGCCGGGCGCCGACATGACGCCAGGGCAGATGGACTATACCTCTCGCCCGCTCGACGTGGCGCTGCAGCAGGACGGCTGGCTGGCAGTTCAAACCGCCGACGGCAGCGAAGGCTACACCCGTAACGGGAATATCCAGGTGGATGCGGTCGGGCAACTGACCATCCAGGGACATCCGGTTATCGGTGAAGGCGGCCCGATCGCCGTGCCGGAAGGCTCGGAGATCACCATCGCGGCAGACGGGACCATCTCGGCCCTGAACCCTGGCGATCCGCCAAACACCGTGGCACCGGTTGGCCGCCTGAAGCTGGTCAAAGCCGAAGGTTTTGAAGTGCAGCGTGGCGACGACGGTATGTTCCGTCTGACCCAGGCGGCGCAGGCCACCCGTGGCGCCACCTTACAGGCTGACCCGACCATTCGCGTCATGTCTGGCGTGCTGGAAGGCAGCAACGTTAAGCCGGTCGCGGCGATGACCGACATGATCGCCAGCGCGCGCCGTTTTGAAATGCAGATGAAGGTGATCTCCAGCGTTGATGAAAACGCCGGTCGCGCCAACCAGCTGCTGTCAATGAGTTAACAGGACACCTTATGATCAGTTCTTTATGGATCGCGAAAACCGGCCTCGACGCACAGCAAACCAATATGGATGTCATCGCCAACAACCTGGCGAACGTGAGCACCAATGGGTTTAAACGTCAGCGTGCGGTTTTCGAAGATTTGCTTTACCAGACCATCCGCCAGCCAGGTGCCCAGTCGTCTGAACAGACCACGCTGCCATCCGGTCTGCAGATCGGTACCGGTGTTCGTCCTGTCGCGACCGAACGTCTGCACAGTCAGGGCAACCTGTCCCAGACCAACAACAGCAAAGACGTGGCGATCAAAGGCCAGGGCTTCTTCCAGGTGCAGCTGCCGGACGGAACTTCGGCTTACACCCGTGACGGTTCGTTCCAGGTGGATCAGAACGGCCAGCTGGTTACGGCGGGCGGTTTCCAGGTGCAGCCAGCGATCACCATTCCGGCGAATGCCCTAAGCATCACCATCGGGCGTGACGGGATCGTGAGCGTGACCCAGCAGGGTCAGGCCGCTCCGGTGCAGGTCGGCCAGCTTAACCTGACCACCTTCATGAACGACACCGGTCTGGAAAGCATCGGTGAGAACCTGTACATCGAAACCCAGTCCTCCGGTGCGCCGAATGAGAGCACGCCAGGGCTGAACGGTTCAGGTCTGCTGTATCAGGGGTATGTGGAAACCTCAAACGTCAACGTCGCGGAAGAGCTGGTGAATATGATCCAGGTTCAGCGCGCGTACGAAATTAACAGTAAAGCAGTGTCGACGACCGACCAGATGCTGCAGAAACTGACGCAACTCTAAGGTGTAGTCCGGTGCGGTTTGCGCTGCACCGGCTCCCTGTTTTCGAAGATGAAGGCAATGCAAAAACACGCGGCGATTCGTTATCCGATAGTGACCCTCCTGGCCGTTACCCTGACCGGTTGCGCCTGGGTTCCGTCTCAACCTCTGGTGCAGGGTGCGACTTCCGCCCAACCCATTCCTGGCCCGACGCCGGTCGCGAATGGCTCTATTTTCCAGACAGCGCAGCCGATTAACTACGGTTATCAGCCGATGTTTGAAGACCGTCGCCCACGTAATATCGGCGATACGCTGACCATTCAGCTGCAGGAAAACGTCAGCGCCAGCAAGAGCTCTTCAGCGAATGCCAGCCGCGACGGGAAAACCAATTTTGGCTTTGACACCGTGCCGCGTTACCTCGAAGGGCTCTTCGGTAATGCCCGTGCCGATGTCGAGACCTCTGGCGGCAACTCCTTTAACGGTAAAGGCGGCGCCAATGCCAGCAACACCTTTAGCGGCACTCTGACGGTGACCGTGGACCAGGTGCTGGCGAACGGCAATTTACATGTCGTGGGTGAAAAACAGATCGCCATCAATCAGGGCACTGAGTTCATTCGCTTCTCCGGTGTGGTTAACCCTCGCACCATCAGCGGCTCCAACACCGTACCGTCCACTCAGGTGGCCGATGCGCGCATTGAGTACGTCGGCAACGGCTACATCAATGAAGCGCAGAATATGGGCTGGTTGCAGCGTTTCTTCCTTAATTTATCGCCGATGTAAGCGAGGTGACCTATGTTTAAATCCCTCTTCGGGATCCTGTTGGTGCTGGTGGCAACCGTTGTCCACGCCGACCGTATCCGCGATCTCACAAGCGTCCAGGGCGTGCGGGAAAACTCACTGATCGGTTACGGCCTGGTGGTCGGGCTGGACGGTACGGGTGACCAGACGACCCAGACCCCGTTCACCACCCAGAGTCTGAACAACATGCTTTCCCAGCTCGGCATCACGGTGCCGGCCGGGACCAACATGCAGCTGAAAAACGTGGCGGCCGTTATGGTCACCGCCTCCTACCCGGCCTTTTCCCGCCAGGGGCAGACCATCGACGTGGTGGTTTCCTCCATGGGTAACGCGAAAAGCCTGCGTGGCGGTACGCTGCTGATGACCCCGCTGAAAGGGGTGGACAGCCAGGTGTATGCTCTCGCCCAGGGTAATATTCTGGTCGGCGGGGCAGGTGCGTCCGCAGGCGGCAGCAGCGTGCAGGTTAACCAGCTTAACGGTGGCCGTATTACCAACGGGGCGATCATTGAGCGTGAACTGCCGACCCAGTTCGGGGCCGGGAACACCATCAACCTGCAGCTGAACGACGACGATTTCACCATGGCGCAGCAGATCGCGGACACCATTAACCGCGGTCGCGGCTATGGCAGCGCCACGGCGCTGGATGCCCGCACCGTGCAGATCCGCGTCTCCAGCGGCGGCAGCAACCAGGTGCGCCTGCTGGCGGACATCCAGAACATGGAAGTCAACGTTACGCCGCAGGATGCCAAAGTGATCATCAACTCCCGTACCGGCTCGGTGGTGATGAACCGTGAAGTGACCCTGGACAACTGTGCCGTGGCGCAGGGCAACCTTTCGGTCACCGTTAACCGCTCGGCTAACGTCAGCCAGCCGGATACGCCGTTTGGCGGCGGTGAAACCGTAGTCACGCCGCAGACCCAGATTGATATGCGTCAGAGTGGTGGCTCACTGCAGAGCGTGCGCTCCAGCGCTAACCTGAACAACGTGGTGCGTGCGCTGAATGTGCTGGGCGCAACCCCAATCGATCTGATGTCGATTCTGCAATCCATGCAGAGTGCAGGCTGCCTGCGCGCCAAAGTGGAAATTATCTGATGCTGACCGATAGCAAACTGCTGAGCAGCGCGGCCTGGGATACCCAGTCGCTCAACGACCTGAAAGCCAAAGCGGGCAAAGATCCGGCGGGTAATATCCGCCCGGTGGCCCGCCAGGTGGAAGGGATGTTTGTCCAGATGATGCTGAAAAGCATGCGTGAGGCGCTGCCGAAAGACGGCATCTTCAGCAGCGATTCAACCCGTCTGTACACCAGCATGTATGACCAGCAGATTGCGCAGCAGATGACCTCCGGTAAAGGACTCGGGCTGGCGGATGTGATCGTCAAGCAGATGGCGGCCGCCCAGGGCGTGCCGCCGGAAGAGGCCCCGCAGCAGGTGCCGATGAAGTTCGATCTGGAAAAGGTGACCAGCTATCAAAACCAGGCCCTGACGCAGATGGTGCGCAAAGCCGTGCCGAAAGCGCCAGAAAGTAACGACGAACCGCTCACCGGGGACAGCAAAGACTTCCTGGCCCAGCTCTCGCTGCCGGCGCGTCTCGCCAGCCAGCAGAGCGGGGTGCCGCATCACCTGATTCTGGCCCAGGCGGCGCTGGAATCCGGCTGGGGGCAACGGCAGATCAGGCGTGAGAACGGCGAGCCAAGCTTCAACATCTTTGGCGTGAAGGCCACGGGAAGCTGGAAAGGGCCAACCACCGAGATCACCACCACCGAATATGAAAACGGTGAAGCGAAGAAAATTAAAGCGAAGTTCCGCGTCTACAGCTCGTATCTGGAGGCGCTTTCAGACTATGTCGGGGTGCTGAGCCGTAACCCACGCTATGCGGCAGTGACCCAGGCCGCAACGGCAGAGCAGGGCGCGCAGGCGTTGCAGAACGCGGGCTACGCCACCGATCCGCAGTACGCCCGCAAGCTGACCAGCATGATCCAGCAGTTAAAAGCGATGGGTGAGAAAGTCAGCAAAGCCTACAGCAACGATATCGAAAATCTGTTCTGAAAGTTCTCAAGTCCGGCTGGGGGCTGCCGATAATCTCCAGCAGGACTCGTGTCTGAAAGTATAAAAGGAACCCCCATGTCCAGTTTGATCAACAGCGCCATGAGTGGCCTCAGCGCGGCACAGGCTGCGCTGAATACCGCCAGTAATAACATTTCAAGCTACAACGTGGCGGGTTATACCCGTCAGACCACGGTGCTGAGCGCCTCAAACAGCACCCTGACAGGCGGCGGTTGGGTTGGCAACGGCGTGTATGTCTCCGGGGTACAGCGCGAATATGACTCATTCATTACCAACCAGCTGCGCGCCGCGCAGAACCAGAGCAGTGCCCTGACCACCCGCTACCAGCAGATGTCTAAAATTGACGATGTACTGTCCGGTAGCACCAACAGCCTGGCGACCACCCTGCAGGACTTCTTCGGCAGCCTGCAGACCCTGGTCAGCAACGCCGAAGATCCGGCGGCGCGCCAGACGGTGCTGGGCAAGGCCGCTGGCCTGGTGAACCAGTTCAAGGTCAACGATCAGTACCTGCGCGATCAGGATAAGCAGATCAATATCGCGATCGGCACCAGCGTTGAGCAGATCAACAACTACGCCAAACAGATTGCTAACCTGAACGATCAGATCTCCCGTCTGACCGGCGTAGGTGCCGGGGCTTCCCCGAACAACCTGCTCGATCAGCGTGACCAGCTGGTGAGCGAGCTGAACCAGATTGTGGGCGTTGAAGTCGCGGTCCAGGATGGCGGCACCTATAACGTCTCCTTTGGCAATGGCTATAACCTGGTCCAGGGCAGCACCTCCAACCAGCTGGCGGCCGTGAAGTCCAGCGCCGATCCGTCCCGTACCACGGTGGCGTTTGTCGACGGCACCTCGGGCCCGGTGGAGATCCCGGAAAAACTGCTGACCAATGGCTCACTGGGCGGGATGTTAACCTTCCGTACCGAAGAGCTCGACACTGCGCGCAACACCCTTAACCAGCTGGCGCTCTCCTTCGCTAACGCGATGAACACCCAGCACGCAAAGGGCTTTGACACAGAAGGTGATGCTGGCGGTAAATTATTTGATATCGGTGCGCCAGCGGTGCTGGGCAACAGCAAAAATAGCGGTTCGGCCGCCGTCACCGCGACGGTAAACCCTGCAGAAAGCGCTAAGGTGCAGGCCACCGACTACAAGATGGAGTTTGATGGCTCCAGCTGGAAAATCACCCGTCTGTCTGATAAAACCACGGTCAATGCCACCAATGACGGTAACGGCAACCTATCCTTCGATGGCCTGACGGTTAACGTATCGGGCGCGGCAAACAATAAAGACAGCTTTATCGTGAAGCCTGTCGCCAATGCCATCGTCAATATGGATCTGGCGATCAGCGATGAGTCAAAACTGGCGCTGGCCTCTGACCCAACCGGTGGTGAAAGTGATAACCGTAACGGTCAGGCGCTGCTGGATCTGCAGAAGAGCAAAGAGGTTGGCGGCAACAAAACCTTTAACGATGCCTACGCCTCTCTGGTGAGTACCGTCGGCAGCAAAACCGCGACGCTGAAAACCAGCAGTACCACTCAGGCAAACGTGACGACGCAGCTGAGCAACCAGCAGCAGTCGATCTCCGGGGTTAACCTCGATGAAGAGTACGGCAACCTGCAGCGTTTCCAGCAGTACTATCTGGCCAATGCCCAGGTGCTGCAAACCGCCAGCACGCTCTTCGACGCGTTAATTAATATTCGCTAAGGCCGAGGTCAACGATGCGTATTAGCACCCAGATGATGTATCAGCAGAACATGCGTGGGATCACCGATTCCCAGAGCAAGTGGCTGAGTTACGGTGAGCAGATGTCCACCGGTAAACGTGTAAACCGTCCCTCTGACGATCCAATCGCTGCGTCTCAGGCCGTAGTGTTGTCCCAGGCGCAGTCGGAGAACAGCCAGTTCAAGCTGGCCCGCTCTTTTGCCTCCCAGCGCGTGGGGCTCGAGGAAAGCGTCCTGGCTCAGGTGACCACCGCACTGCAATCGGCGCAGGATAAAATTGTCTATGCGGGCAACGGATCCCTGAGTGACAACGACCGCAACTCGATTGCCACCGATTTACAGGGTATCCGCGATCAGTTGGTGAATTTGGCAAACAGTACCGACGGCAACGGACGCTATATTTTTGCCGGCTATAAAACCGATGCCCCGGCGTTCGATCAGGCGTCCGGAAAATATGACGGCGGTGACACGCCGATCAGACAGCAAGTTGATTCCGCGCGTAACATGCAGATCAGCCATACTGGCAGTGAAGTCTTTGAATCTTTTACCAGCAATGCTGCGCCAGAGCCGGATGGTAGTACTCCGGAAAAGAATCTGTTCAAAATTATCGATAATGCGATTGCAGCGCTGAATAAGCCGGTTGACGGTGATCAAACGAAGGCTGATCTGTTGAGTCTGGATATCGATAAGGCGAACCGCGGCTTGCGTAACTCGCTGGATAACGTCCTGACCGTGCGCGCTGATCTGGGGACCAAACTGACTGAACTCGATGCCCTCGATACGCTGGGCAGTGATCGTGCGTTAGGCCAGACCCAGCAGATGAGCGATCTCATTGACGTTGACTGGAACGCGGCGATCTCCTCATACACCATGCAGCAGGCGGCCCTTCAGGCATCCTATAAAGCGTTCAGCGATATGCAGGGTATGTCTCTGTTCCAGCTCAACAGATAACAGTTTTGACCTTTGGACATGACTTGAAACTGGTTATGTTCTGTGTGCCCAATCCGTTCTCGCGGATTGGGCTTTTTTTTTTCAGGAATTCTGCATTACCGAGGTGCTGGTGCGGGCGTTTTCTGCCAGACGGATAGCCAGCGCTATGCCTGCGGTCACCGTCGCCAGGGCAACCACGCCCGGCCAGCCTGCCATCGTATACAGCTGACTACCCAGCGCCGAACCCAGCGCCATCCCGATAAACACGCCGGTGAAGAGCAGGGCGTTCAGGCGACCACGTGCCTGCGGCTCAAGGCCATAAACCAGGTTCTGATGGGCGACCAGACTTGACTGCAAACCGAGATCAAAGCCTATGGCAGAGACAGCAATCAGGATCAACTGGCCGTGTACACCGAGGGCGGGCATCAGGAACATCAGGGCGAAGGAGACGGTCACCAGCGCGGCACCAAGCTGGGTGACTTTACCGGCACCGAGTTTATCGGCCAGACCACCTGCAAGCGGCGCTGCAAGCGCGCCTGCGGCACCGGCAATACCATATCCACCGGCGACCGCGCTGCCCAGCTGATAGTGTTCCATCAGCATCACCGCCAGCGTAGACCAGAAGGCGCTGAAGGCAATAGAGAGGAAGCCCTGGGCCAGCGCGGCACGACGCAGCGCCGGGTAGCGACGCCACAGGTGCGCCATGGAGCGCATCAGTTCCGGATAACGCAGATTCGACGGCACCGCGAAGCGAGGCAAAATCAACCACATCACGGCGGCAAGGATCGCAATGCTGCCCGCGGCCAGTTGATACATGACGCGCCAGCCAAAGGCTTCACCCACCACGCCACTCACCGTCCGGGAGAGCAGGATCCCCAGCAACAGACCGGTCATCACCGTCCCGACAGTTTTCCCCTGTTTACCTGCCGGAGCAAGAATAGCCGCCGCCGGAACGATATCCTGCGCCATGGTGGCCGCCATACCAATCAGCAGGCTGACCAGCAGCAGGGAGTGGATCTGCCCCGTCAGGCTACAGGCCAGCAGCAGCCCCGCCAGGGCGATGCTTTTTATCACTATCAGGGTGCGACGGTCATAGCGATCGCCCAGCGGCAGCAGGAAAAGGATCCCCAGCGCGTAGCCTGCCTGGGTAAGCGTTGGCACCATCCCCATCCCTTCAATGCTGAGATGCAGATCGGCCCCCATCAGCGGCAGCAGCGGCTGAGCATAGTAGATGGAAGCGACGCTGAAGCCTGCGCCGATGGCGAGGATAAAAATGACCCAACGGCTGACGGCTGGGGTTAAGGTGCTGGTGTTCATATGCAGTTCCTCATTTCGGGTGTGTCGCTATTCTTTACCAGCCCGACTTGCGGTGGTAGCCGGCGCAGTGCTAAAACACTTATACGTGTAACGTATAACCGGATAAATCATGAAACGTTCAGAGCGTATAGACAGGGTCGAACTGATGCGAACCTTCGTGCGCATCATTGAGACAGGCTCCCTTTCTGCCGCCGCCGTGCAGATGGCAACGACCCAGGCCACCGTGAGCCGTCGCCTGCAATCGCTGGAGACGCTGCTCGGCGTACGTCTGATCCTGCGCACCACCCATGCCATGAAGCTGACCGATGATGGCGAACGCTGCTATCAGCATGCCCGACGGGTGATTGACAGCTGGCATGCGCTGGAGGATGAAGTCGGGCAGACAGAAGATGAACCGGTGGGAGTGCTTCGCGTTCGCGCCCCGCATGCCTTCGGGCAGGAGCAGCTGCTGGAGCCGTTAACGGCGTTTCTGCTGCGCTATCCGCGGTTGAACGTGGAGTGGATGCTCAATGACCGCTCGGCCGATTTCCTGAGTGACAATATCGACTGTGCCATCCGGGTAGGGGCGGAGATCGACCCGGGTACGGTGTCGGTATTACTGGCCGAGGTTCCGCGCAGTATTGTGGCCTCGCCGGAACTGCTTGCACGTCATGCTCCGGTTGATAAGCCAGAAGATCTCTCTGCGCTGCCCTGGGTGGCACTCAATACCTTTTATCGTCAGCACGTAGAGCTGTTCCACGCGGGAGCGCCACAACCGCTGCGGGTGGCTATTTCACCGCGGCTGAGTACCGACAGCCTGTACGTGGCGCGTAAAAGCGCTTTAACCGGGCTGGGGGTAGCGGTGGTATCAAGCTGGACAGTGGAAGCCGACATTCGTGAGGGCAGGCTGGTACACCTGTTGCCTGACTGGCAGCCGGCCGCGTTGCCGGTGCATCTGGTCTATCCGTGGTCACGGTATTACCCGGCACGTCTGCGCCGCTTTCTGGAAATGATGCGAGAGGTGATGCCTGAAATCGCCGGCATGCGCAGGCCTGAACAGAGGCAATAAAAAAGCCGACCCGAAGGTCGGCTTTTGCGCTTAAGCAGGCTTATTCAGCCGACTGTGGACGCGTGGCAGGCGCTGTGGCCTGGTGCGTTGCGCTGTGACCACCAGCAGAACCTTTGCCATCAAAATCAAACGCCGGACGTACCCAGTCGCTGTGACGCGGTGCTTCCGGAACGTATTCCGGTGCCGGGGCGCGGGTCATAGGCGCAGTGGCGTGGTGAAGGTCAGCATTAACCTGAGCGGCTGGCGCTGGCTTCACTTCCGGCGCATTGACTTCCGCGTCGTCAGATTTAACTTCAGCCACGGCAGGTTTCACTTCAGCGACTTCAGGTTTCACGTCAGCAACAGGTTCAACCTCAATTTCAACCTCAGGTTGAACGTCAGTTTCCACTTCAACTTCCACGACCGGCTGTGGCTCAGCGACTTCCTCGGTGATTTCAACCGGCTCGGCAGCCTTCGCTTCTTCAACTACCTGCTCTGCGACAACCACATCTTCAGACGCGATAATCTGCGGCTGTTCTGTCACAGGCGCGGCAATCACTTCCGGATGTGAAGTTTCGACTTCAGCAACCTGTGGCTCAGGGATAACCACTGCCGCCGCCTCGGTGATAACCTCATCAACGACTGGTGCGACAGGGGCAACCGCGTCAACAGCAACGTTCTGCTCGTCAAACTGCTGCTCCTGAGGACGGGCAACCGGATAACGAATCCAGGCTTTGCCGGAAGCCATCTCTGGTGACGCACAGGCGATAGCCAGCGGCATTGGTGACTGCAGCGGATAACGCTCGTCACGATAACGGCGACGACGCTGACCGCTCACGCGCAGGTGGCGCGGAGAGCGACGTGAACGACGCGGCATGCCTGCGTTGTCACGGCCTTCGCCGGTCTCTTCCTGCTCAGGGGCATTTTCGATTACCGCAGGCAGGTCGACTTTCGCCAGTTCGGTGCTCTGGACGGGTTCAGCCTGAGGCGCTACCGCTTCAACAGCCGCTTCTTCGGTCTGAGACTCGAAACGCACTTTCTGGTTGAGCTGACGCTGCTTACGACGCGGCATGACCTGAACACGTTCTTCTTGATCCGCATCCTGCACGGTCTCTTCTTCGCGATTCAGAACTTTAACTTCCTGCTGCGCCTGACGCTTGTCATCATTACGACGACGGTTGCGCTCGCGGCGTGGCTGCTGTTCATCACGCTGTCTGCCTTTGTCGGCGTCTTCGCTGACCGGCTGACGAATTTCACGATCTTCCGTGTTCTGCTGCGGCTTCTCGCGGCGGTTGCGACGGTTATCGTCACGTCCTTCACGGCGTTCACCACGGCCTTCGCGGTTGTCGCGACTCTCACGGTTATCGCGATTGTCACGGCCTTCGCTGCCTTCACGACCTTCGTTATTCTCGGAACGGTTGTCGCGGCGCTCGTTACGATCGCGACGGTTGTTCTGACGCTTACGACGATCCGGTGAACGTTCCTGCTTCTCTTCTTTCTTCTCAACCGGTGCCGGAGCTGGCTGTGGCTCTTCGCCGGCAAACATTTTCTTCAGCGCGCTGAAGAAGCGGCTCAGCAGACCAGGCTGTTCAGCAGGTTGGCTGACTTCTGCCGCCGGTTTAGCCGCTGCGGGTTGAGCTACCACGCTCTCCTGCGCTGGCGCAGGTGGCGCTTCTGGCATCACAAAGGCTGCCAGGGCTGGTTGCTCCGGAAGTTTACGCTCGGCGTACTCTTCTTCGGACGGCAGAGCCATCACCTCTTCATGCAGCTTAGGCAGCATGTAGCTGAGGGTAGAGGTCTCTTCGCCTTTGCGCACGCGCAGTACGGAGTAGTGTGGGGTTTGCATCTGGTCGTTAGGCACGATCACGCAGCGTACGCCGCTCAGACGGGATTCGATAGCCGTTACCGCCGCACGTTTTTCGTTCAGCAGGTAGGAGGCGACCGGTACAGGCACAATGGCGTGTACTTCTTTGGTGTTCTCTTTCAGCGCTTCTTCTTCGATGAGACGCAGGATAGAGAGTGCCAGAGATTCGTTGTCACGCACGGTGCCGGTGCCGCTACAGCGTGGGCAGACGTGGTGGCTGGATTCACCGAGGGACGGGCTCAGACGCTGACGGGACATCTCCAGCAGACCAAAACGGGAGATATGGCTGATCTGGATACGCGCACGATCCTGACGCACGGCTTCACGCAGGCGGTTTTCCACCGCGCGCTGGTGACGTACTGGCGTCATGTCGATGAAGTCGATAACGATCAGGCCGCCCAGGTCACGCAGACGCAGCTGACGCGCAATCTCATCGGCCGCTTCGAGGTTGGTGTTGAACGCCGTCTCTTCGATATCGCCGCCGCGGGTTGCACGTGCGGAGTTGATGTCGATAGCGGTCAGCGCCTCGGTGCTGTCGATAACAATAGAGCCACCGGACGGCAGACGGACTTCACGCTGGAAGGCGGATTCAATCTGCGATTCGATCTGGTAGTGGCTGAACAGCGGAATCTCACCGGTGTACAGTTTGATTTTGCTGGTGAAATCAGGACGACCCAGCGCGGCAATGTGCTGGCGAGCCAGCTCAAGCACTTTCGGGTTATCAATCAGAATTTCACCGATGTCCTGACGCAGGTAGTCACGGAAGGCACGCACGATGACGTTGCTTTCCTGGTGGATCAGGAATGGAGCAGGGCGGCTTTCAGCGGCTTTCTTAATCGCTTCCCAGTGCTTCAGGCGGAAGCCGAGGTCCCACTGCAGCGCTTCGGCAGATTTGCCTACGCCTGCGGTACGGACAATCAGGCCCATGCCGTCTGGCAGTTCAAGACTGGCCAGCGCTTCTTTCAGCTCGGTACGGTCATCGCCTTCAATCCGGCGAGAGATACCACCCGCACGCGGGTTGTTTGGCATCAGCACCAGATAGCTACCCGCCAGACTGATAAAGGTGGTCAGTGCGGCACCTTTGTTGCCACGCTCTTCTTTATCGATCTGAACGATAACTTCCTGACCTTCACGCAGCACATCTTTGATGTTCGGACGGCCATGGGCGTTATAGTTGGAAGGGAAGTATTCGCGAGCGATCTCTTTCAGGGGGAGGAAACCATGACGCTCAGCACCGTAATCTACAAATGCGGCTTCAAGGCTCGGTTCAATGCGGGTGATTTTGCCTTTGTAAATGTTCGCTTTTTTCTGTTCGTGTCCAGGACTTTCGATATCCAGATCGTACAGACGCTGCCCATCCACAAGGGCGACACGCAACTCTTCTTGCTGAGTTGCGTTGATTAACATTCTTTTCATCGTAACTTACTCATTATTCTTACATTGACGACTAAGCTGCGGGCAAGGTGACGCTTTCCGGGGTATGAACCGATGGCCTCGTGTCTATTCACGTCGCCAACCTCACGGTTGTCGCTCGCTTAAGAGGCGCAAAGTGTCGGTTGCCTGTATTTCATACGGAAATACAGCGCGATTATCAGGGGAATAGCCTGGGTAAAACTCTCCAGAGAAGATTCCATTTACCGGTAAGTACTGCAACCCGCAGCCCGCTAACTGTCTGAAAGATCAATACGTCTTACGCCATTGCTGCGTGGATGATCGGTCAGACAAAATTGGTCATTCCGTCGACATCCTTACAAAACCCGGATTTAACGCGGAAAACAACAGCATTATTCCATTGCTAGCCGGGTTATAGCAAGATGACTTTTACCAATTATCACCCGGTTACTCACAGTTTCTTCACTTCTTTCGAATGATTGGTTTAATAACCACCAAATCGATTGCGTGCACGAAACCCTGACCGGGTAGAGGTAAATATAAGCATAGAAAAATGAGTGGCGCTAATGGCTGACGATAATTAGAATCGCCCACCATGAAAACAGAGACTCCAGCCGTAAAAATGGTTGCCATTACCGAAGATGAAGCGGGGCAACGTATTGACAACTTTTTGCGCACCCAACTGAAGGGCGTGCCAAAGAGTATGATTTATCGCATCCTGCGTAAGGGTGAGGTGCGGGTAAATAAGAAGCGCATCAAACCTGAATACAAACTTGAAGCGGGTGATGAAGTGCGCATCCCGCCCGTGCGCGTAGCCGAGCGCGAAGAAGAGGCGGTGTCGCCGCATCTGAATAAAGTTGCCGCGCTGACGAATGTGATTTTATATGAAGACGATCATATTCTGGTGCTGAACAAACCCTCGGGTACGGCGGTACACGGCGGCAGCGGGTTAAGCTTCGGGGTGATTGAAGGTCTGCGCGCGCTGCGCCCGGAAGCCCGCTTCCTTGAGCTGGTTCATCGTCTCGACCGCGATACCTCCGGCGTGCTGCTGGTCGCTAAAAAGCGTTCGGCGCTACGTTCGCTGCACGAGCAGCTGCGTGAGAAAGGTATGCAGAAAGATTACCTCGCGCTGGTGCGCGGGCAGTGGCAGTCCCATGTCAAAGTGGTGCAGGCGCCGCTGCTGAAAAACATTCTGCAAAGCGGTGAGCGTATCGTTCGCGTCAGTCAGGAAGGCAAACCCTCAGAAACCCGATTCAAGGTGGAAGAGCGTTATGAATTTGCCACCCTGGTGCGCTGCAGCCCGGTGACCGGACGTACCCACCAGATCCGCGTTCACACGCTGCATGCGGGCCATCCTATTGCCTTCGACGATCGCTATGGTGACCGTGAGTTTGATAAACAGCTGGCAGGAACGGGCTTGTCTCGCCTGTTCCTGCATGCCGCCGCGCTGAAGTTTACCCATCCGGGTACCGGCGAGGTGATGCGCATTGAGGCCCCGCTGGACGAACAGCTGAAGCGCTGTCTTAAAGTTCTGCGCGGAAATTAATGCCGGGTGCGCTGCGCTTACCCGGCCTACAAAACCGTAGGCCCGTGCAAGCGTAGCGCCGCCGGGCGAAGCAAATGGCTACGCCATCAGCGGGTTATAATGCTCCCGGCGCAGCATCTGGCACAGCGCAATCAGCGGTAATCCCACCAGCGTGTTCGGGTCACGCCCATCCAGCTTGTCAAACAATGCAATCCCCAGCCCCTCGCTCTTAAAACTGCCCGCGCAGTTTAACGGCCGCTCCTTTCGCACGTAGTCGTCAATTTCCTGTTCGCTGAGATGGCGGAAGTGAACGTCAAAGGGCTCGCATTCGGTCTGTAAATGGCCCGTAGATGAATTATAGAGGGCCAGGCCGGTGTAGAAGGTGACGATACTGCCGCGTGCTTTTAGCAGCTGCTGGCGGGCATTCTCTTCGGTGTGCGGTTTACCGGTGATCATCCCATCCAGGACGCAAACCTGATCGGAACCTATAATCAAATGATCGGGGAATCGCGCTGCCAGACTTTTCGCTTTCTCCTGAGCCAGACGGACCACCAGATGGCGTGGCGATTCACCGGGCTGTGGGCTTTCATCCACGTTCGGCGCGGCGCATTCGAAAGGTAGGCCCAGCTTTTCCAGCAACACGCGGCGGTAGGGTGACGTAGAGGCGAGAATGAGATTTGGCATATTTTTTTCACCAGATATAGCGTATCGATGCCAGCCATTTTAAACTACAGGCCGCAATGTGTGCGAATAATTGGCAAAAGGCAGCCTGAGGTTGCCTTTTTCTTTGACTCTATGACGTTACAAAGTTAATATGCGCGCCCTATGCAAAAGGTAAAATTACCCCTGACTCTTGATCCGGTTCGTACGGCTCAAAAACGCCTTGATTACGAAGGTATCTATACTCGTGATCAGGCTGAGCGTATCGCCGAATCCGTAGTCAGTGTGGACAGTGATGTGGAATGCACCATGTCGTTTGAGATCGATCCCCAGCGCCTTGCCGTGATTACCGGTGATGCAAAGGTGTCGGTCACGCTCGAGTGTCAGCGTTGCGGGAAACCGTTCCCACTTCATGTTCACACAACATATTGTTTTAGTCCGGTTCGTTCAGACGAGCAGGCTGAAGCACTCCCGGAAGCGTATGAGCCGATTGAGGTTAACGAATTCGGTGAAATCGATCTGCTGGCGCTGGTTGAAGATGAAATCATCCTCACCTTGCCTGTGGTTCCGGTGCATGATTCTGAACACTGTGAAGTGTCCGAGGCGGACATGGTCTTTGGGGAACTGCCTGATGAAGCGCAAAAACCAAACCCATTTGCCGTATTAGCCAGTTTAAAGCGTAAGTAATTAAGGAGTAAGGTCCATGGCCGTACAACAGAATAAACCAACCCGTTCCAAACGTGGCATGCGTCGTTCCCATGACGCGCTGACTGCAGTTACCAGCCTGTCTGTAGACAAGACTTCTGGTGAACAACACCTGCGTCACCACATCACCGCTGACGGTTTCTACCGCGGCCGCAAGGTTATCACTAAGTAATCACGCGTCAGCGTGATTAGGCTTAGTGAGGGTTTCCCCGTGCAAACGGGGATATACCGAACCAGGCTGCGACGATACCTTGACACGTCTAACCCTGGCGTTAGATGTCATGGGGGGAGATTTTGGCCCTTCCGTGACAGTGCCTGCAGCATTGCAGGCACTGAACTCTAATTCGCAACTCACTCTCCTTTTAGTCGGCAACCCCGACACTATCACGCCATTACTTGCAAAAGCTGACTTCGAACAACGTTCACGTCTGCAGATTATTCCTGCCCAGTCAGTTATTGCCAGTGATGTCCGCGCCTCGCAGGCGATCCGCAGCAGTCGCGGAAGCTCAATGCGCATTGCGCTGGAGCTGGTAAAAGAAGGACGCGCCCAGGCCTGCGTCAGCGCCGGCAATACCGGTGCGCTGATGGGGCTGGCAAAATTACTGCTCAAACCCCTTGAAGGGATTGAGCGCCCGGCGCTGGTGACGGTACTGCCGCACCAGCAAAAGGGCAAAACGGTGGTGCTGGATTTAGGCGCCAACGTCGACTGCGACAGTGTTATGCTGGCGCAGTTTGCCGTAATGGGCTCGGTGCTGGCAGAGGAAGTGGTGGGGATCTCTCATCCCCGCGTGGCCTTGCTGAATATTGGTGAGGAAGAGACTAAAGGTCTCGACAGCATCCGTGAGGCGGCTGAGCGGCTAAAAAATGAGCCGTCCATCAACTATATTGGATATCTCGAAGCCAACGAATTATTGACCGGAAAAACGGATGTACTGGTGTGTGACGGGTTTACAGGAAACGTTACATTAAAAACCATGGAAGGGGTGGTGAGAATGTTTCTTTCTCTGCTTAAATCGCAGGGAGAGGGGAAAAAACGGTCCTGGTGGCTGATTATATTGAAGCGTTGGTTACAAAAGAGCCTGGCGCGGCGATTCAGTCACCTCAACCCCGACCAGTATAATGGCGCCTGTCTGTTAGGATTGCGCGGCATTGTGATTAAGAGTCACGGTGCGGCCAATCAGCGAGCCTTTACCGTCGCGATTGAACAGGCAGTGCAGGCGGTGCAGCGACAAGTCCCACAGCGGATTGCCGCTCGCCTGGGATCTGTATTAGCAAAAAGTGACTGAGCGTACATGTATACGAAGATTTTAGGTACCGGCAGCTATCTGCCAAAGCAAGTGCGAACCAACGCCGATCTGGAAAAAATGGTCGATACCTCTGACGAGTGGATCGTCACGCGTACAGGTATCCGTGAACGTCGTATTGCCGCGCCAGATGAAACAGTTTCCACCATGGGCTACGAAGCCGCACAACGCGCGCTGGAGATGGCGGGTGTTGATAAAGACGACATCGGCCTGATTATCGTTGCCACCACCTCTGCGACGCATGCCTTCCCGAGCGCAGCGTGCCAGGTTCAGAACATGCTGGGCATTAAAGGCTGCCCGGCATTTGACGTTGCTGCTGCCTGCGCAGGTTTCACCTATGCGCTGAGCATTGCCGATCAATACGTGAAATCTGGCGCCGTTAAGCACGCGCTGGTGATCGGTGCTGACGTGCTGGCGCGTACCTGCGATCCTGCCGATCGCGGGACGATCATTATTTTTGGTGATGGTGCAGGAGCTGTCCTGTTAGGACAATCTGAAGAGCCGGGCATCATCTCGACGCATTTGCATGCGGACGGTAGCTACGGTGAGCTGTTGACGCTGCCAAACGCCGATCGGGTTAATCCGGACAATGCTATCTATCTGACCATGGCCGGTAACGAAGTCTTTAAAGTGGCGGTGACCGAGCTGGCACACATCGTTGACGAGACGCTGGCAGCGAACAATCTGGAGCGTTCTGCTCTCGACTGGCTGGTGCCGCATCAGGCGAACCTGCGCATTATCAGCGCCACGGCTAAGAAACTCGGCATGTCTATGGATAACGTTGTGGTGACGCTGGATCGTCATGGCAATACGTCTGCAGCATCAGTGCCCTGCGCGTTTGACGAAGCGGTGCGCGATGGACGAATTCAGCGAGGCCAACTGGTCTTGCTCGAAGCCTTCGGCGGCGGTTTCACCTGGGGTTCTGCGCTGGTTCGTTTCTAGTATAAGGATAAAAAAATGACGCAATTTGCTTTTGTGTTCCCCGGTCAGGGTTCTCAGGCCGTTGGAATGTTGTCCGGCTTAGCGGAGCAGTATCCGGTCATCGAAGAGACCTTCCGTGAAGCGTCGGATGCCCTGGGCTACGATCTTTGGGCGCTGACCCAGCAAGGGCCAGCCGAAGAGCTGAATAAAACCTGGCAGACCCAGCCTGCACTGCTGACCGCATCGGTCGCACTGTGGCGCGTCTGGCAGCAGCAGGGCGGTAAAACGCCAGCACTGCTGGCCGGTCACAGCCTGGGTGAATACTCTGCGCTGGTTTGCGCCGGGGTGATTGCGTTTGCGGATGCTGTGCGTCTGGTTGAACTGCGCGGCAAATTTATGCAGGAAGCGGTGCCGGAAGGCACGGGCGGCATGTCGGCCATTATTGGTCTGGATGATGCGTCCATTGCAAAGGCCTGCGAAGAATCTGCAGAAGGTCAGGTGGTTTCTCCGGTAAACTTCAACTCGCCGGGCCAGGTGGTTATCGCCGGTCATAAAGAAGCTGTTGAGCGTGCAGGCGCTGCCTGTAAAGCCGCAGGCGCCAAACGTGCGCTGCCGCTGCCGGTGAGCGTACCGTCGCATTGCGCACTGATGAAGCCTGCTGCGGACAAGCTGGCGGTTGAGCTGGAAAAAATCACTTTCAATGCTCCAGCCATTCCGGTTGTGAATAACGTTGATGTGCAGTGTGAAACCGCGCCAGAGGCGATCCGCCATGCGCTGGTTCGTCAGCTGTACAGCCCGGTTCAGTGGACCAAAACCGTTGAGTTTATGGCGTCACAGGGCGTTGAGCACCTGTATGAAGTGGGCCCGGGCAAAGTCCTCACCGGTCTGACTAAACGTATTGTTGATACCCTGACCGCGTCGGCCATTAATGAGCCGGAAGCACTGTCAGCGGCACTCGCGCAGTAAGAAAGAGGAATACCATGAGTTTTGAAGGAAAAATCGCACTGGTCACCGGTGCAAGCCGCGGTATTGGCCGTGCTATCGCTGAAACCCTCGTCGCGCGTGGCGCGAAAGTGATCGGCACCGCGACCAGCGAAAGCGGCGCGCAGGCGATCAGCGAGTACCTGGGTGCGAACGGTAAAGGTCTGATGTTGAATGTGACCGATCCTGCATCTATCGAATCTGTTCTGGGAAATATTCGCGCAGAATTTGGCGAAGTGGATATTCTGGTCAATAATGCCGGAATCACTCGCGACAACTTACTGATGCGAATGAAAGATGACGAGTGGAGCGATATTCTCGAAACCAACCTGTCATCTGTGTTCCGTCTGTCAAAAGCGGTAATGCGAGCTATGATGAAGAAGCGTCATGGGCGTATTATCACTATCGGTTCTGTGGTTGGTACCATGGGAAATGCTGGTCAGGCTAACTACGCTGCGGCGAAAGCAGGTCTGATCGGTTTCAGTAAGTCGCTGGCACGCGAAGTTGCGTCCCGCGGGATTACTGTAAACGTTGTTGCTCCGGGCTTTATTGAAACGGACATGACGCGTGCGCTGACCGATGAGCAGCGTGCGGGTACGCTGGCGGCAGTTCCAGCGGGTCGTTTAGGCGACCCTAAAGAAATCGCCAGCGCGGTTGCATTTTTAGCCTCTGACGAAGCGAGTTACATCACTGGTGAAACTCTCCACGTCAATGGCGGGATGTATATGGTTTAATCACGTTAGAAAATATTTGCGTTATTAGGGCCAATGGCCTCAAAATAACGTAAAATCGTGGTAAGACCTGCCGGGATTTAGTTGCAAATTTTTCAACATTTTATACACTACGAAAACCATCGCGAAAGCGAGTTTTGATAGGAAATTTAAGAGTATGAGCACTATCGAAGAACGCGTTAAGAAAATTATCGGCGAGCAGCTGGGCGTTAAGCAGGAAGAAGTTGTGAACTCCGCTTCCTTCGTTGAAGACCTGGGCGCAGATTCTCTTGACACCGTTGAGCTGGTAATGGCTCTGGAAGAAGAGTTTGATACTGAGATTCCGGACGAAGAAGCTGAGAAAATCACCACCGTTCAGGCTGCCATTGATTACATCAACGGTCACCAGGCGTAAGTGAGCATCTCCAGGCGGTCATTCGACCGCCTGTGTTTTTTCTTTTGTAGTCCCTCGATTTTCTTTTTTTATCCCTCCCTGGAGGACAAGCGTGTCTAAGCGTCGTGTAGTTGTGACCGGACTTGGCATGTTATCTCCTGTCGGCAATACCGTAGAGTCTACCTGGAACGCTCTCCTTGCCGGTCAGAGTGGCATCAGCCTAATCGACCATTTCGATACTAGCGCCTATGCAACGAAATTTGCTGGCTTAGTAAAGGATTTTAACTGTGAAGAGATCATCTCGCGCAAAGAACAGCGCAAGATGGATGCCTTCATTCAATATGGAATTGTCGCTGGCGTTCAGGCCATGCAGGATTCTGGCCTTGAAATTACGGAAGAGAACGCAACCCGTATCGGCGCCGCTATCGGCTCCGGGATTGGTGGTCTTGGCCTGATCGAGGAAAACCATACCTCTCTGGTAAATGGTGGTCCACGTAAGATTAGCCCGTTCTTTGTTCCGTCAACGATTGTTAACATGGTGGCGGGTCACCTGACCATCATGTTTGGCCTGCGTGGCCCAAGCATCTCGATTGCTACTGCCTGTACCTCTGGTGTGCACAACATCGGCCAGGCGGCGCGTATCATCGCTTATGGCGATGCCGATGCAATGGTTGCAGGCGGTGCAGAAAAAGCCAGTACCCCGCTGGGTGTGGGCGGTTTCGGCGCAGCGCGAGCCCTGTCTACCCGCAACGATAACCCGCAGGCGGCAAGCCGTCCGTGGGATAAAGACCGTGATGGTTTTGTGCTGGGTGACGGTGCCGGTATGGTCGTGCTGGAAGAGTACGAGCATGCGAAGAAACGCGGCGCGAAAATCTATGCAGAAATTATTGGTTTCGGCATGAGCAGCGACGCTTACCACATGACCTCTCCGCCGGAAGATGGGGCAGGTGCTGCGCTGGCAATGGTTAACGCGATCCGCGATGCGGGTATCGAACCAGGCCAGATTGGCTATGTGAATGCGCACGGTACTTCCACGCCAGCAGGCGACAAAGCTGAAGCGCAGGCCGTTAAGTCTGTCTTTGGTGATGCAGCCCGTCGCGTGATGGTGAGCTCGACCAAATCCATGACCGGACACCTGTTAGGTGCGGCGGGTGCAGTAGAATCCATCTACTCCATCCTTGCGCTGCGCGATCAGGCTGTTCCGCCGACCATCAACCTGGATAACCCGGATGACGGTTGCGATCTGGACTTCGTTCCACACGAAGCGCGCCAGGTCAGCGGTCTGGAGTACACCCTGTGTAACTCCTTCGGCTTTGGCGGCACTAACGGCTCTCTGATCTTCAAAAAGGTCTGAGGCTGATTGCCGGGGCGGATAATTACCTTCCCGGCACATCAATAAAAAAGGTCCGCTTGTCGGGCCTTTTTTATTCGGTTTTATTCCCTTGTCCGCGGCCCACCTTCCTGCCAGACTATTCGACCATTCATAAGGAGCCATCATGTTCTTGATCAATGGCATACCGCAGGAAACGCTCCCGGCGAGCGACAGGGCTATTCAGTTTGGTGACGGCTGCTTCACAACGGCACGCATTGTGGCGGGCCAGGTCTGTCTGCTGGATGCTCACCTGCAACGCTTGCAGCAAGCCTGTGAAAAACTGCTCATCCCCTTTGTTGAGTGGGCAGCGTTACAGCGTGAAATGGTTGAGCTCGCCCGCGGGAACGAGCGTGGCGTGCTGAAGGTCATTATCAGCCGGGGAAGCGGCGGCAGAGGATACAGCGCGGCGAACTGCCTGCATCCGACACGACTTCTCTCAGTATCGGCCTGGCCCGTCCATTATGATGGCTGGCGTCGTGAGGGCATCACCCTTGCATTAAGCCCGGTGCGGCTGGGGCGTAACCCGCAGCTGGCCGGGATCAAGCATCTTAACCGGCTTGAACAGGTGCTGATCCGTACCCATCTTGAACAGACCGATGCCGACGAGGCGCTGGTTCTTGACAGCGAAGGGTTCATTACGGAATGCTGTGCGGCGAATTTATTCTGGCGTCAGGGGAAGGACGTTTTTACCCCCCGGCTGGATCAGGCTGGCGTCAACGGCCTGATGCGCCAGTTTTGCCTCCAGCAACTGGCACACTCCGGGTATCGCATTGTCGACGTGCATGCCCGCGAGGCCGCGCTGGCTGAGGCCGACGAGATGGTGGTCTGCAATGCGCTGATGCCCGTCGTGCCGGTTCGTCAGTATGGTTCTCAACGTTTTTCATCGCGTGAGTTGTACGCATTTTTAGCCCCTCTGTGTGAGCAAACCAGATAGTCATGAAGAAAATGTTGCGCTTTATTCTCCTCATCCTTGTCGTGCTGGGCATTGCCGCTGGTGTGGGGATGTGGAAGGTTCGCCAGCTGGCGAGCAGTCAAATTCTGATCGCTGAAGAGACGATCTTTACTCTGAAACCGGGCACCGGACGACTGGCGCTGGGCGAGCAGCTGTATAGCGAGAAGGTGATTAACCGTCCGCGCGTGTTCCAGTGGTTATTACGCGTGCAGCCGGAGCTGTCCCATTTCAAAGCCGGGACATACCGCTTTACGCCGGGGATGACCGTCAAAGAGATGCTGGAGCTGCTTGAGAGCGGCAAAGAGGCGCAATTCCCGCTGCGTTTCGTGGAAGGGATGCGCCTGAGCGACTACCTGAAACAGCTGCGCGATGCCCCTTACATCAAGCACACCCTGAAAGACGACAGCTATGCCACCGTCGCTCAGGTGCTGAAGTTTGAGCATCCCGAGTGGGTAGAGGGCTGGTTCTGGCCGGATACCTGGATGTACACCGCAGGCACCACCGATGTGGCACTGCTCCAGCGCGCGCATAAAAAAATGGTCGAAGCAGTGGATAAAGCCTGGGAAGGGCGGATGGAAAACCTGCCGTATAAAGATCAAAACCAGTTCCTCACCATGGCCTCGATCGTTGAGAAAGAGACGGCGGTGGCGAGTGAGCGGGATCAGGTTGCCTCGGTATTTATCAATCGCCTGCGCATCGGTATGCGTCTGCAGACCGACCCGACGGTGATTTACGGTATGGGTGAGAATTACAAGGGCAAGATTTCACGTAAAGACCTGGAAACCCCAACCGATTATAATACCTATGTCATTAGCGGCTTACCCCCGGGGCCAATTGCCACGCCGGGTCAGGCATCGCTGAATGCCGCCGCGCATCCGGCAAAAACGCCGTATCTCTATTTCGTCGCCGACGGAAAGGGGGGACATACTTTTAACACCAATCTTGCCAGTCATAATCGTTCGGTCCAGGACTATCTGAAGGCACTTAAGGAAAAAAATGCGCAGTAATTACATCGTCATTGAGGGGCTGGAAGGCGCCGGGAAAACGACCGCACGTGACGTAGTGGTCGAGACGCTCAAACAGTGTGGCATCGAAGAGATGATCTTCACCCGTGAACCGGGTGGCACCCAGCTGGCTGAAAAACTGCGCAGCCTGGTTCTGGACATCAAATCGGTCGGGGATGAAGTTATTACCGATAAAGCCGAAGTGATGATGTTCTACGCCGCGCGCGTTCAGCTGGTGGAAACCGTAATCAAGCCTGCGCTGGCACGGGGATGCTGGGTGATTGGCGATCGTCACGATCTCTCCACCCAGGCCTATCAGGGCGGTGGACGCGGTATTGACCAGCAGATGCTCGGCACGCTGCGCGACGCGGTACTGGGTAATTTCCGTCCGAACCTGACGCTCTATCTCGACGTGACACCTGAAGTGGGTTTGAAACGCGCCCGCGCCCGCGGCGAACTGGATCGTATCGAGCAGGAGTCGCTGGACTTCTTTAATCGCACCCGCGCTCGTTACCTCGAGCTGGCCGCCCAGGACAGTTCAATCCGCACCATCGATGCGACCCAGTCGCTGGAAGAGGTGATGAACGACATTCGCACAACGGTCACTGACTGGCTGAAGGAACAACAGGCATGAAATGGTACCCATGGTTGCGCCCGCACTTTGAACAGCTGGTGAACAGCTATCAGTCCGGTCGGGGGCATCATGCGTTACTGATCCAGTCGCTGCCGGGCATGGGCGACGAGGCGCTGATCTATGCCATCACCCGTTTTCTGATGTGCCAGCAGCCCCAGGGGCATAAGAGCTGCGGCCAGTGCCGCAGCTGTCAGCTGATGCAGGCGGAAACGCACCCGGATTATTACGCGCTGGAGCCGGAGAAGGGCAAGACCACGCTGGGCATCGATGCGGTGCGCGCGGTCAGTGAAAAGCTCTACGAACGCGCCCGACTTGGCGGGGCGAAAGTCGTCTGGCTGAAGGATGCCGCCCAGCTTACCGAGGCGGCGGCCAACGCGCTGTTAAAGACCCTCGAAGAGCCGCCGGAAAATACCTGGTTCCTGATGGCCTGCCGTGAACCTGGACGACTGCTGGCGACCCTGCGTAGCCGCTGTCGCCTGCATCTTCTCAGCGTGCCGCAGGAAGCCTGGGCTATCAGCTGGCTTGCGCGGGAAGTGACAACGTCACAAGAGGCGGCGCTAACCGCGCTGCGGCTGTGCGGCGGGGCACCTGCTGCGGCGCTGGCCCTGTTGCAGCCCAACGTCCAGACGCAACGGCAACAACTCTGTCAGGCCCTCGGCGCGGTACCGGACAGCGGGGACTGGCTGAGCCTACTGCCGATCCTGAACCATGAGCAGGCTCCGGATCGCCTGCACTGGCTGGCGGCTCTGCTGCTGGATGCCCTTAAAATTCAGCAGGGAGCAACTCTGCTTACTAATGCCGATGCCTGGCCGCTCGTCAGTAGCCTGGCGCAGCGCCTGCCGGGTGTTGCATTGCGGGCTATTCTTCATGATGTCTGCCAGTGCCGTGAACAACTACTCAGCGTGACGGGGCTGAATCGGGAGCTTGTCCTGACCGACCTGTTACTCACTATCGAGCATTACCTGCAACCGGGCACGACGCTGCCTGTATCCCCTCTCTGAGAGACACATTATGTTTTTAGTCGACTCACACTGCCATCTTGATGGCCTGGATTATCAATCCCTGCATAAAAACGTTGATGACGTGCTGGCGAAAGCCGCCGCCCGCGATGTGAAATTTTGTCTGGCGGTCGCCACGACGTTACCTGGTTACAAATCCATGCGCGAGCTGGTGGGCGTGCGCGACAACGTGGTCTTCTCCTGCGGCGTGCATCCTCTGAATCAGGATGAGGCGTACGATGTTGAAGATCTGCGCCGTCTGGCGGCGGAAGAGGGCGTGGTGGCGATGGGTGAAACCGGGCTGGATTATTTCTACACCCCGGAAACCAAAGCCCGCCAGCAGGAATCGTTCCGCGACCATATCCGCATTGGCCGGGAGCTGAACAAACCGGTCATTGTCCACACCCGCGACGCGCGCGCCGATACGCTGGCGATCCTGTACGAAGAAAAGGTGACGGATTGCGGCGGCGTACTACACTGTTTCACTGAAGACAGAGAAACAGCGGGTAAGCTGCTGGATTTGGGTTTTTATATCTCGTTTTCCGGGATCGTGACGTTCCGTAACGCCGAGCAGCTTCGTGATGCTGCGCGCTACGTGCCGCTCGATCGCATGCTGGTGGAAACAGATTCCCCTTATCTGGCTCCGGTACCGCATCGCGGCAAAGAGAACCAACCCGCGATGACACGGGACGTGGCCGAGTATATGGCCGTTTTGAAAGGCGTCGAGGTTGAAGAACTGGCACGCATTACCACTGATAACTTTGCCAGCCTGTTTCATATCGATCCCTCCCGCCTGCAATCTGCCTGATTAATCTATTTTTTTATGGCTCGTAATTAATAGCCAAAACGAGTAAAGTTCACCGCCCATGTGGGGGCGGTGAAGAGCTTTCTGGAAACATTTGGCAATTAATTTTGTAAAAATCTGAAAGTTTTTCAGCTACCCTGCGCTGAAACGTGATAGCCGTCAAACAAAGATACGCGGATTTATTTTACTCTGTGTAATAAATAAAGGGCGCTTAGATGTCCTGTCCACGGCACGGTTCTCCCCCCGGGCCAATGCGTGAAAACGTAAAAAAAGCACAAATACTCAGGAGCACTCTCAATTATGTTTAAGAATGCATTTGCTAACCTGCAGAAGGTCGGTAAATCGCTGATGCTGCCGGTATCCGTACTGCCTATCGCAGGTATCCTGCTGGGCGTCGGTTCTGCAAACTTCAGCTGGCTGCCAGCCGTAGTTTCTCATGTGATGGCCGAAGCAGGCGGTTCTGTTTTTGCTAATATGCCACTGATCTTCGCCATCGGCGTTGCGCTTGGCTTCACCAATAACGACGGCGTATCTGCGCTGGCCGCTGTAGTTGCATACGGCATCATGGTTAAGACCATGGCTGTGGTTGCACCTCTGGTTCTGCACTTGCCACCTGAAGAGATCGCGTCAAAACACCTGGCTGACACCGGTGTTCTGGGCGGTATTATCTCGGGTGCTATTGCGGCATATATGTTTAACCGCTTCTATCGCATCAAGCTGCCTGAGTACCTGGGCTTCTTTGCAGGCAAGCGTTTCGTTCCAATCATCTCTGGTCTGGCGGCGATCTTCACTGGTGTGATCCTCTCCTTCATTTGGCCACCGATTGGTTCCGCAATCCAGACCTTCTCCCAGTGGGCTGCGTACCAGAACCCGGTTGTGGCGTTCGGTATCTACGGCTTCATTGAGCGTTGCCTGGTGCCATTTGGTCTGCACCACATCTGGAACGTTCCTTTCCAGATGCAGATCGGCGAATACACCAACGCAGCAGGTCAGGTCTTCCACGGCGACATCCCTCGCTACATGGCAGGCGACCCAACTGCAGGCAAACTGTCTGGCGGCTTCCTGTTCAAAATGTACGGCCTGCCGGCTGCTGCGATTGCAATCTGGCACTCTGCTAAACCAGAGAACCGTGCAAAAGTGGGCGGTATCATGATCTCCGCCGCGCTGACCTCGTTCCTGACCGGTATCACCGAGCCGATCGAGTTCTCCTTCATGTTCGTTGCGCCGATCCTGTACATCATCCACGCGGTGCTGGCTGGCCTGGCGTTCCCAATCTGTATCCTGCTGGGTATGCGTGACGGTACCTCCTTCTCGCACGGTCTGATCGACTTTATCGTTCTGTCCGGTAACAGCAGCAAACTGTGGCTGTTCCCAATCGTGGGTGCGTGCTACGCGGTGGCGTACTACACCATCTTCCGCGTGCTGATCAAAGCACTGGACCTGAAAACACCAGGTCGTGAAGATGCATCTGACGACGTTAAAGCGACCGGCACCAGCGAAATGGCTCCGGCACTGGTTGCAGCGTTCGGCGGTAAAGAGAACATCACTAACCTGGACGCGTGTATCACTCGTCTGCGTGTGAGCGTTGCTGATATCGCGAAAGTTGACCAGCCGGGTCTGAAAAAACTGGGCGCAGCGGGCGTAGTTGTTGCAGGTTCCGGTGTACAGGCTATCTTCGGTACTAAATCCGATAACCTGAAAACCGAAATGGATGAGTACATCCGCAGCAACTAAGTTGTGACCTGGGGAGACTAAGGCAGCCGAATGGCTGCCTTTTTTATTGCCTGTGGTTGGGGAAATGCCGGGTGGCGGCTGCGCCTTACCCGGCCTACAAAAGCTCCGACCGTAGGCCGGGTAAGCGTAGCGCCACCCGGCACAAAAAAGGGAGCCATTTGGCTCCCTTAGACGTCTGATGATTTATCAGAACTGATAGCTTGCGGTCAGGCTCACGTTACGCGGTTCGCCATACACAATTTCGCCTTCAACGTTGGTGTCGTAGGTCTTATCGAAGAGGTTATTCAGATTACCCTGCAGGGAGAAGTTCTTCGTGACCTGGTAACGAGTGAAGAGATCCACCAGCGCGTAGCTGCCCTGCGATGCACGCCAGGTACCGTAAGGCGTGTCCTGGTAGGTGTAGACGCTGTTCTGCCAGTTAACCCCACCGCCAACGGTCAGCTCAGGCATTGCCGGCAGACGGTAGCTGGTAAACAGTTTTACGGTAGTGCGCGGCAGCTGCGGGTTTACCGCCTTGCCGTTGTTATCTTCCGCAACATAACGCGTTGCACCAAAGGTCATCTGCCAGTTATCCGTCAGCGCGCCGTTGATTTCAAACTCAACGCCTTTACTCACGGTACCGTCTACGCTCTCGTAAGCCACATCCGTGGAGCCCTGAATGGTCCGGCCGGTGCTTTGTCCCAGATTATCCTGCTCAATGCGGAACACGGACAGCGTGGTGGTCAGACGGCTGTTCATCCAGTCGGATTTCAGACCCGCTTCGTAGTTATTCCCGGTGATCGGATCAAGATATTTTCCCGAGCTGTCGCGGTAGTTCTGCGGCTGGAAGATTGAGGTATAGCTGGCGTAGGCAGACCAGTTGTCATTGATGTCGTAAACCAGACCCGCATAAGGCGTGGTGTGGTTTTTCTCCATGTCATTGGTCAGGGTGTCAACGCTCCAGTTGGTATAACGGGCGCCAAGGATCAAATGCAAAGGATCGGCCAGTGAAATGCGCGTCGCGGCGTACAGCGATTTCATATTGGTGGTGTCATCCTGAGCCAGCGACTGCGATCCCCAGTTGGTTTCCGGGAAGTAACCGTTATAGTCGTAGAAGCTACCGAACTCATCCGGGTAGACGTTAGCCCATGAGTTGGTGTAACGGTTGGTCTGACGACTGAAGCTGCCGCCAATCATCATGGTGTGCTGGCGGCCCAGCAGCTCGTAACCCCCATCAGCAAACAGGTCTACCGCATCGACTTTACGTTTGCCGCTGTTCCAGCCGGTGCCGCCAATGTAATCAAAGCCTGCACCATAGTTCGAATAAGGGCCTTCCAGCATGCCGGTGCTCTTATTCACAAAGGCATCGATATACATCGCTTTGCTGTCGAATTTCGCTTCAGTATGGGTCGCATTCAGAGTGGCCTGCCAGTCGTCGGCAAAGCGCTGCTTCAGGGTGAAGAAGACCTTATTGAACTCTTTGTCGTTGTAAGCCCAGTCTGGAGACGTGCTGTGCGCACGATCGTAATGTTTGGTGCTGCCATCGGTGTTCCAGCGCGGCAAACCACCCCAGGTCTGGTTATTGATGTCGATACGCTGATATTCGTAACCAGCGGACAGCGAGGTGCTGGTGCCCAGGTCGGCGTCCAGAATACCGGAGAAGAAGGTGCGCTTCTGATTGTAGTTATCGAGCCAGGAGTCGCTATCCTGATAACCCGCCACGATGCGGCTGCGCAGATTGCCATCTTCCGTCAGCGGGCTTTGCATATCCATGACGTAACGTTGTTTGTTCCATCTGCCATATTCTGCCGACAGATTGGCTTTGAATTCGCGGCTGGTGGCATGCTTACGCACCATATTGATGGCTGCGGATGGGTTGCCTGTGCCGGTCATCAGACCGTTGGCGCCGCGTACCACTTCCACCCGCTCAAACAGTGCGGTGTCAGACTGAGAATCACCCAGATTCCAGCGTGATTCGAAATAGGTCGGGATGCCGTCAACCATGTAGTTGTCGATTTCGAACCCACGGGAGTAAAAGTTGCTGCGATCGGAGTCCGTGGTGCTTTTGCTGATCCCCATCGTGTTATCCATCACGTCGCCCAGGGTCTGCAGCTGTTGGTCTTCCATGCGTTGTTCGCTGACGATCGTGACCGACTGCGGAATATCACGCTGCACCATCTGCATTTTGGTGCCCACGGTGGTGGTTTTTACGCTGTAGTCCTGGCTTTCGTCAGCGGTACCCGACGGCGTGGAACCGTCAACAATAACGGTCTCTTCAGCCGGCGCGGCAAAACTGGCGACAGGAGTCAACGCGAAAGCAATACAGGCTGCCAGCAGCGAGGGTTTAGCGACAGGCTGGCGTTGCCCGTCCCTGGTATAATTCATGAAAGACATCAACAAACCTTTCTGAGTGAAGTGTGAATGTGATGCCCCAGATCCGTAAGCACAGTCTGAGGTCGTTTTCTATGTATAAAATGCGCATGTAAATGCAAATGCGAAATATACGCATTGTGATTAAACCTGTAAACAGACGTTTCAGGCGTATCTGAAATTATGTTTTAAGATTTAAGGGGAGGGCGCGACGAGCAGCAGCGTATAAATTGCGCTATAAGGAAAGAATTCGAGGGATAAGGTTGAAAGGATTAGAGAAAGTCGCTCATACTCTTGAGTCGTGTCACATAATATTGCGCCTGCGCCGAGGGTGTTGTCTCCGGGCACGTCGCCAGATTAAATGAACAAGGAAAATCTCATGGCTGAAGAAACCATTTTCAGTAAAATTATCCGTCGCGAGATCCCGGCGGATATCGTCTATCAGGATGAACTGGTTACCGCTTTTCGCGATATTTCTCCCCAGGCACCCACCCACATCCTCATTATTCCTAATATTCTGATTCCGACGGTAAATGACGTGAAAACTGAGCATGAACTGGCTTTAGGCCGTATGCTGACAGTAGCCGCGAAAATTGCTGAGCAGGAAGGCGTGGCAGAAGACGGTTATCGTTTGATCATGAACTGCAACCGCCACGGTGGTCAGGAAGTTTATCATATTCATATGCATCTGCTCGGCGGTCGCCCGCTGGGACCGATGCTGGCGCATAAAGGTCTTTAACATGCCTGCAGGACGGATTGCGATGCTGTTCATGGTGATGGCTCTTGTGGGATGTAAATCTCAGCCAGCGATCCCCGTCAATGATGAGCAAACGCTGGTAATGGAATCATCAGTGCTGGCGGCAGGAATTACTGCCGACAAGCCTTCGCTAACGATCAGTGAAATTCAACCATCCGCTTCCTCTGTGCTGTTCAATGAAAGAGATGAGGCGATTACCGTCCATTACCGTTTTTTCTGGTATGACGCCCGTGGCCTGGAAATGCATCCACTTGAGGCACCGCGCAGCGTGACAATCCCGGCGAATTCGTCGGTCAAACTTTACGGCAGCGCAAACTATCTTGGCGCGCATAAGGTCAGACTTTATCTATATCTCTAAGGGGTGAATTTTGATTAAAAACATCAGTCGTTACACGCTTGTCACGGCTTTTGCACTGTTCCTGTCGGGCTGTATTAGCCGCACTGAGCAACCACCTGCACCGGTAGAAGAGGTGAAACCGGGCGTTGAGCAGCCGGTTCAACCGACCCAGCCTGTGCCAACCGTACCTACCGTGCCGTCCGTCCCTGAGCAACCAGGCCCGATCGAGCATCAGGAACCCGCTCAGCCTGCACCGCGTGAGCGTCATTACGACTGGAACGGGGCGATGCAGCCGATGGTCGGTAAGATGTTGCAGGCCCAGGGCGTCAACGCTGGCAGCGTGCTGCTGGTGGACAGCGTCAACAACCGTACCAACGGCAGCCTGAATGCCGGGGAAGCCACCGAAACGCTGCGCAATGCGCTGGCGAACAACGGCAAGTTTACCCTGGTGTCCGCGCAGCAGCTGGCGGTGGCCAAGCAGCAGTTAGGCCTTTCTCCGCAGGACAGCCTGGGCTCGCGCAGTAAAGCCATCGGCATTGCCCGCAACGTAGGGGCGCAATATGTCCTCTACTCAAGCGCGACCGGCAACGTCAACTCGCCAGCGCTGCAGATGCAGCTGATGCTGGTTCAGACAGGTGAAATTATCTGGTCGGGTAAAGGTGCAGTTCAGCAACAGTAATCTGACGCGCGACACACTGCTGTCGCGCTTTTTCCCGCAGTATCGCCTTTTCGCGCCGCAGACCCACGCCGGGTTGAGCGGCGCGAGTTGCATTATTGAGCACGCCGGACAACGCCTGGTGCTGCGTCAGTATCATGCCGCGCTGGCCACGCCAGCCCATTTCCGCCGCCAGTACCATGCGCTCCGCTATCTTCCCGCCGACATTGCCCCCCAGCCGCGCTTTTACAGCCCTGGCTGGATTGCGGTCGATTATCTGACCGGTGAGATCAAAACCAGGTTGCCCGCCGCATCCCCGTTGGCTGCGATGCTGTATCATCTGCATCAACAGCGCCGATTCGGATGGCGAATCACTCTGGCCCCGCTAATGGAGCAGTACTGGCTGCAGGCCTCGCCGTCTCGACGTACGCCGTTATGGCTACGATGGCATAAGCGGCTGCGTAAACGGGGTGAGCCGCGACCGCTGCGACTGGCACCGCTGCATATGGACGTTCATGCAGGTAATATCGTGCATACGGCCACCGGCTGTCGGCTGCTGGACTGGGAATATGCCGGAGACGGCGACGTTGCCCTGGAGCTGGCCAGCGTCTGGACAGAGAGTGACGCCCAGCGTCAGCAGCTGCTCGCCGCCTACAGCGAGATCGCGCGGCTTGATCTCTCCCGGCTGCAACGCCAGGTGAATCGCTGGCGCCCCTGGGTGCTGATGCTGATGGCAGGCTGGTTTGAGCTGCGCTGGCAACAATCACAAGATAAACAATTTATTACGCTGGCCGATGAGATCTGGCGCCAGCTTGAAACGACAGAATAAGAGAGGTTCGTGTGGGTCCGGTCATGTTGGATGTGGAAGGTTATGAGCTGGATGCGGAGGAGCGCGAGATTCTGGCGCATCCGCTGGTGGGTGGCCTGATCCTGTTTACGCGCAATTATCACGATCCGGCGCAGCTGCGGGAGCTGGTACGCCAGATCCGCGAGGCTTCTCATCACCGTCTGGTGGTGGCGGTGGATCAGGAAGGAGGCCGCGTACAGCGTTTTCGCGACGGGTTTACCCGTCTGCCCGCAGCCCAGTCCTTTGCAGCGTTGCTAGGCCTGGAAGAGGGCGGCAAACTGGCGCAGGAGGCCGGCTGGCTGATGGCCAGCGAGATGATCGCCATGGATATTGATATCAGCTTTGCCCCGGTACTGGATGTGGGCCATATCAGCGCCGCCATCGGGGAGCGTGCTTACCACGAGGAGCCGCAGAAAGCGTTGCAGGTCGCCACCCGCTTTATCGACGGGATGCACGAGGCTGGTATGAAAACCACCGGCAAACACTTCCCGGGTCATGGTGCCGTTACGGCGGATTCTCATAAAGAGACCCCGCGCGACCCGCGCCCAGAGGCGGAGATCCGCGCCCGGGATATGTCGATTTTCAAATCGCTCATTACCGACAACAAGCTCGATGCCATCATGCCTGCGCATGTGATCTACACCGATGTTGATCCGCGTCCGGCCAGCGGTTCACCGCACTGGCTGAAAACCGTCCTGCGTCAGGAGCTGGGCTTCAACGGCGTGATTTTTTCTGACGATTTGTCCATGGAAGGGGCGGCGATCATGGGCAGCTATGCGGAACGCGGTCAGGCGTCGCTGGATGCGGGTTGCGATATGATCCTGGTCTGCAATAATCGTAAAGGCGCCGTGAGCGTGTTAGATAACCTGTCGCCGATCAAGGCTGAACGTGTTACACAATTGTATCATAAAGGTTCTTTTAGCCGTCAGGAGTTGCGGGATACAGCACGCTGGAAATCGGTGAATGCGCAGCTTGAGGCGCTTCATGAGCGCTGGCAAGCGCATAAAGCGGGGCAATAACCCCTCCTGGCAAGCGTAGTGTGGCGAGGATACGATGATCATCTATTTGCACGGTTTTGATTCGAACAGTCCCGGTAATCACGAGAAGGTCCTGCAGTTGCAGTTTATCGACCCGGATGTGCGGCTGATTAGCTACAGCACGCGTCATCCGAAGCATGATATGCAACATCTGCTGAAGGAAGTGGACAAAATGTTGCAGCTGAATATCGACGAGCGTCCGTTGATCTGCGGCGTCGGCCTGGGAGGATACTGGGCGGAGCGGATTGGGTTCTTGTGTGATATTCGCCAGGTGGTGTTCAATCCAAACCTGTTCCCGAACGAGAACATGGAAGGCAAGATCGACAGGCCGGAAGAGTATGTCGATATCGCCACCAAGTGTGTCAGCAACTTTCGCGAGAAGAACCGCGATCGCTGTCTGGTGATCCTCTCCCGCAACGATGAGGCGCTGAATAGCCCACGTGCCGCGGAACTGCTGCACCCTTACTACGAAATTGTCTGGGATGAAGAGCAGACGCATAAGTTCAAGAATATAGCCCCCCATCTGCAGCGCATCAAAGCGTTCAAGACCTTAGGTTAATTCCTGATTTCACCTCAAGCCCGGCCACGTAACGTGAGCCGGGCTCTCTTTTTGCTAAGCTTGAGTGAATTTTAAGCGGCAAAACTTGATGCACATCAATTTTGGTATGACCAATGCACCGAACATGTTATTCTCATGACAGTTGAATGGTTTCATTGATGTAACTTGTTGTTAACTAAAGGTTATTTTCATAACTTTTAGTTAACAATTGGTTAATAATTTAGGGGGTCACGTTGACTACGCCATTGAAAAAGATAGTGATTGTGGGTGGTGGTGCTGGCGGTCTGGAACTGGCTACGCAGTTAGGTAAGAAGCTTGGACGCGGTAAAAAAGCCAAGGTTACGCTGGTCGATCGCAACCACAGCCACCTGTGGAAACCGCTGCTGCACGAAGTGGCTACCGGTTCACTGGATGAGGGCGTTGACGCGCTGAGCTATCTGGCGCATGCACGCAACCACGGCTTCCAGTTCCAGCTGGGCTCGGTGATGGATATCAACCGTGAAAGCAAAACCATTACCCTGGCTGAGCTGCGCGATGAGAAGGGCGAGCTGCTGGTGCCGGAGCGCAAGCTGGCGTATGACACGCTGGTGATGGCGCTGGGCAGTACCTCTAACGACTTCAACACCCCGGGCGTGAAAGAGCACTGCATCTTCCTCGATAACCCACACCAGGCGCGTCGTTTCCATCAGGAGATGCTCAACCTGTTCCTGAAATACTCCAATAACCTTGGCGCAAACGGCAAGGTGAACATCGCCATCGTTGGCGGCGGGGCTACCGGGGTGGAGCTCTCTGCGGAGCTGCATAACGCGGTCAAACAGCTGCACAGCTACGGCTACAAAGGGTTGACCAACGACGCGCTGAACGTGACGCTGGTGGAAGCGGGTGAACGTATTCTGCCTGCATTGCCGCCGCGCATCTCCGGCGCTGCTCACAGCGAGCTGACCAAGATGGGCGTACGCGTTCTGACCCAGACCATGGTCACCAGCGCCGATGAGCAGGGCCTGCATACCAAAGATGGCGAACACATCAAAGCCGATCTGATGGTCTGGGCCGCGGGCATCAAGGCACCTGATTTCATGAAAGAGATTGGCGGTCTGGAAACCAACCGCATTAACCAGCTGGTGGTTGAGCCGACGCTGCAAACCACCCGCGATCCGGACATTTACGCTATCGGTGACTGCGCCTCCTGCGCGCGTCCGGAAGGCGGGTTTGTACCACCGCGCGCCCAGGCCGCTCACCAGATGGCCAGCCTGGCGCTGCATAATATTCTGGCGCAGGCGAAAGGCAAAACCCTGAAGAACTACGTCTACAAAGACCACGGTTCCCTGGTGTCGCTCTCTAACTTCTCCACCGTCGGTAGCCTGATGGGCAACCTGATGCGCGGCTCGATGATGGTAGAAGGGCGTATCGCGCGCTTCGTCTATATCTCGCTGTACCGTATGCACCAGGTTGCGCTGCACGGTTACTTCAAAACCGGGCTGATGATGCTGGTTGGCAGCATCAACCGCGTGATCCGACCACGCCTTAAGCTGCACTAAGACCCTAGCCCCTCCGCACTCGCCGGAGGGGCTTTTTCAGCATATCACACTGCTAATTCCCCCTCAGAAGCCTAAGAGTTCTCCTAATCAGGCCGTTTTCCCGCTTCTTCCCACATTTTTACTCCCTTATCTGATTTGCTAACGACCTGCTTTGGTTGCAGAATTGTTACCAATAGCAATAAAAAGGAGGTTGTCCCATGAATAAATCCATGGTGGCAGGTATAGGGATTGGCGTGGCTGCCGCGTTAGGCGTGGCGGCAGTTGCCAGTCTCAATGTCTTTGAACGTGGCCCACAGTATGCGCAGGTCGTTTCGGCAACACCGATTAAAGAGACGGTTAAAACACCCCGTCAGGAGTGCCGGAACGTGACCGTGACGCACCGTCGTCCGGTGCAGGATGAAAACCGCATCGCCGGTTCCGTACTGGGTGCGGTAGCGGGCGGCGTGATTGGTCATCAGTTTGGTGGCGGACGCGGCAAAGATGTCGCCACGGTGGTGGGCGCGCTGGGCGGTGGTTATGCCGGCAATCAGGCGCAGGGCGCACTGCAGGAGCGCGACACCTACACCTCGACGCAGCAGCGTTGTAAAACGGTGTATGACAAGTCAGAAAAAATGCTCGGCTACGATGTGACGTACAAAATTGGCGATCAGCAGGGCAAGATCCGTATGGATAAAGATCCCGGCACGCAAATCCCCCTTAACAGTGATGGTCAGCTGGTACTGAATAACAAAGCATAAAAAAATCTGTTCTCTGCGTTTAGCTCCCCATTCGCTCAGGCTGGGGAGCTTTTTTTGCGCATAAAAAAGACCTTAGCAGCCGCGCGACTCACGGCAGGAATAAGGTCTTTCCGGGGTAGTGACTGGGCTACAGGGGTTACAGGTCAAACTCGTTATATTGTCTCAGTAATAAAAATCCTGTTATCAGGACAGACAAGAAAGCAAATAAAACTGACCCACCACATAAGACCCAGAGACCGAATAACAATGTGATCACCATTAACACCTTGAAAAATGGTAATAGCAAAATCATTTTTATTCTCCTTCTGAATGTGAATAGCCAGAACAGCTCCGTTATGACCTATGCGCCTAACCATTAGCACATCAATAATCACCCGTTAAGGATAGCAAGCGGCAGAGATGCGGTGATAGATTTTACCTATCTTTAAGCAGATTTGTCTGAAAGTGGGGGGGCAGGGCGGAAAACCGCCCTGCGGATCAAGCTTTCAGGAGTTCAGGCCACAGGCGAAGGGTGATCTGCGTGATGGTCTGCAGTTTTTCCAGGCTGGCACCTTCCCGGGCGCTGATCGACATTCCCTGCAAAATGCAGCTCAGGTACTGGGCCAGTTTTTGCGGATCGCAGTGTACGGGGATCTCACCGCGCTGCTGGCGCTGTTCGAGGAACCGGCACAGCGTCTCCTCCTGCATCGCATGGCGCGATTTAACCGTGTGGGCAATCTCTTCTGATGACGCCGCCAGCGTGGCTGACGTGTTAATCATAAAGCAGCCTGCGGGCGTCTCTTTGCTGGTAAAGCAGGTCGCCACCGCGGTGAAGTAGTCTTCCAGCGCATCTTCGACACGCTTCTCTTCGCAGAACAGCTGCGCTTCATGGCGGGCGGCGAAACGGCTGATATAACGATCCAGCACCGCGCGGAACAGCCCCTCTTTATTGGTAAATTCTGCATACAGCGTAGGCGCTTTAGCCCCGGTCGCTGCGACCAGGTCGGCCAGCGATGTGGCTTCATACCCATGCTGCCAGAACAGCGTCATGGCCTTATCCAGCGCCGCTTCCCTGTCGAACACTTTTGGTCGGCCACGGCTTTTCTTTGCGCAACGCGTGTCATCGGTTGTCATGAGCCGTTGTACCTCTGTTGGTTTGTTGAACGACCATTATAAAAATAATCCCTCTTTGCAGCCAGCGCTGAATTCATAAAATTAATTTCATTATATCAATATGAATTTTAACGATTTTAAATTTATTTTAACGATCGTTATAAAAAGAATTTGACCGTGATGCAGATCACATTTATCATTTAGTTATCGATCGTTAAGTTAATGCTTACGACATCCTATCACTTGCATAAGGTTCTTATCATGAAAAACGTAAAAACACTGATCGCCGCTGCCGTACTAAGCTCACTCTCGTTTGCCAGCTTCGCCGCTGTACAGGTTCAGTCTACCCCTGCCGATCAACAAAAAGTGGGTACGATTTCCGCGAATGGTGGGACTAACCTTAGCTCTCTGGAAAGCCAGTTAGCGCAAAAAGCGGAAGAGATGGGTGCTAAATCTTACCGTATCACCTCTGTTACCGGCCCGAACACCCTGCACGGTACTGCGGTGATCTACAAATAAGCATGGCTTAACCCTCATTAATGCCACTGCGAAAAAAAGCTCTGCGATTGCAGAGCTTTTTTTATCTCTAAGGCTTACAGAGCCTGAACCTCCGAATGGCGGGTAACATCCACCGGCATTCCCGAGCGGGCTTCCATCGCACGCTCCATCACCGTTTCGTCTGCGCTGGCTTTAAAGCCCTGCTGGGCACCATTCAACACAATCGGTAAGGTCTGCGGATCGTCATTCAGCTGCTTTGACAGAGGTTGATGTACCTCCACCAGCCGCACGCCGCCGGGCTCTTCCGACACCTTGATCGGCGTATTCATGATATTCACTTTGGTGCCGGGCTGAATAACGCGGAACAGCGTCTCGATGTCATTGTCACGCAGGCGAATACAGCCGGAGCTGACGCGCATGCCAATGCCAAAATCGGCGTTGGTGCCATGCAGGAGATAAACGCCACCATAGGCCGCAAGGCGGATCGCATGATGCCCCATCGGGTTTTCCGGCCCTGCAGGCACTACCGCAGGCAGTTCAATGCCCTGGGCTTTATAGCGGGCGCGGATATTGGCAGTCGGGGTCCAGGTGGGGTTAGCGCGTTTGTCCGACACCGTGGTCACCATGGTTGGCGTCAGCGTATCGCCCCCCAGTTGGCCAATGCCGATGGGGTAGACCGTGACCTCATTTTTACCCGGCGGGTAGTAGTAGAGACGCAGCTCGGCGAGGTTAATCACAAGTCCTTCCCGCGGCGCATCGGGAAGCAGGGTCTGCAGCGGAATGGTCAGCACGCTGCCCGCGCGGGGTACATAGGGATCCACGCCGGGGTTAGCCTGCAGCAGCGCCAGAAAGCCGACGTTATATTTTTTGGCAATCGCTTCCAGCGAGCCGCCGTCATTTTCCACCACATGAAAGCGGTTTTCGCCCACCAACCGGCTTCCCGCCGGGGGTAGGGGCCAGGTATTGGCCTGCGCAGGCAGAGCAAGCGCCAGGGTCGAGAGCAGCGCAACCATCGATATCCAACGGGTAAAACGCGAAGTCGTCATCATCACCAGAATCCATAGCAATAAAGATTATTGTTATCTGAAAGTTAATCGATAATTATGACGAATAGTCGTGTCGGGAAATCCAGGCGGATTGCAAAGAGTTGTAAATTGCGCGGGAAATAAGGCCGGGCGATCGCAGGATCGCCCGGGAGGGGTCAGGCGACGGCGTTCTCTTCCAGCTGTCGCATAAAGTTACGCACCCACTCCATACGGATTTTCCGTTCCGCCAGGTCCTGGGTGAATTTCAGACGCGTCGGGCCGTCCAGGCGATAGTGCTGAGGCTGTTTCTGCAACAGGCCGATCAGCCACATCGGATCGACATGGTTCTTCTCAGCAAACTCAATCATGCCGCCTTTGTCATTCCCTTCCAGCTTGCGGATCCCCAGCTTCTGCGCCTGTTGGCGTAAACGGGCGATATCCAGCAGGTTGCGCGCCGGATCCGGCAGTAAACCAAAGCGGTCAATCAGCTCCACCTTGATCTCGTTGAGGCTGGCTTCATCTTTGGCGCTGGCAATGCGTTTATAGAACGACAGACGCGTATTCACATCCGGGATAAAGTCATCCGGCAGCAGGGCAGGCATTCGCAGTTCCACCTCCGTTTGCTGGTTGGTGAGATCTTCCAGCGACGGCTCGCGGCCTGCCTTCAGGGCATCAACGGCGTTTTCCAGCAGCTCCATATACAGCTGGAAACCGATGGTCTCCATCGAGCCGCTCTGATCTTCCCCGAGCAACTCGCCCGCGCCGCGGATCTCGAGGTCGTGGGTCGCCAGCGCAAAGCCGGCACCCAGATCTTCCAGCGAGGCAATCGCTTCAAGACGTTTTTGCGCATCGGTGGTCATCGCTTTCGGGTGTGGAGTCATCAGCCAGGCATAGGCCTGATGGTGTGAACGCCCGACGCGACCGCGCAGCTGGTGGAGCTGGGCCAGGCCAAAGTGATCCGCCCGCTCAATAATGATGGTATTGGCGGTAGGAATATCGATCCCGGTTTCGATGATCGTGGTGCAGACCAGCACGTTAAACCGCTGGTGGTGGAAGTCGTTCATCACCCGCTCCAGCTCGCGCTCGCGCATCTGCCCATGCCCGATGGCGATGCGTGCTTCCGGCACCAGCTCCGCCAGTCGGTCGGCCGCTTTCTGGATATTCTCCACATCGTTGTAGAGATAATAGACCTGGCCGCCGCGCAGGACTTCACGCAGGATCGCCTCGCGCACCACCAGGTTATCGTATTCGCGCACGAAGGTTTTCACCGCCAGACGACGGGCCGGTGGAGTAGCGATAATCGACAGATCGCGCATGCCGCTCATCGCCATGTTTAGCGTGCGTGGGATCGGCGTGGCGGTGAGGGTCAGGATATCGACATCGGCGCGCATCGCTTTAATCCGCTCCTTATGACGCACGCCAAAGCGGTGCTCTTCGTCGACAATCAACAGGCCCAGATCTTTCCACTTAACGTCGCTCTGCAGCAGCTTGTGGGTGCCGATCAGAATGTCGATTTTACCCTCGCTGGCCTCCTCGAGGATCTGCGCCTGTTCTTTGGCGCTGCGGAAACGCGACAGCATCTCAATGCGCACCGGCCAGTTGGCAAAGCGGTCGCGGAAGTTATCGTAGTGCTGCTGCGCCAACAGAGTGGTGGGCACCAGTACGGCCACCTGTTTGTGATTCTCTACCGCGAGGAAGGTGGCGCGCATCGCCACTTCGGTTTTGCCGAAGCCCACGTCGCCGCACACCAGTCGGTCCATCGCCAGGGGCTGGCACATGTCGCTGAGCACGGCATTGATCGCCTGAGCCTGATCCGGCGTGGTTTCAAACGGGAAGCTGTCGCAGAACAGCTGGTACTGCTCTTTATCGTGTTTAAAGGCGTAGCCGGTCTTCGCCGCGCGCTGGGCGTAGATGTCCAGCAGCTCTGCCGCCACGTCGCGTACTTTTTCCGCCGCTTTCTGCCGCGCCCGCGCCCAGGCGTCGCCGCCCAGTTTATGCAAAGGCGCATTCTCTTCCGCCCCGCCCGCGTAGCGGCTGATCAGGTGCAGAGACGACACCGGCACGTAGAGTTTGGCGTCGTTGGCGTACATCAGCATCAGGTATTCGCCCTTGATGCCGCCCGCTTCCAGGGTAGTCATCCCTGCGTAACGGCCCACGCCATGCTCGAGATGGACAATCGGCTGGCCGGGGTGCAGCTCCGCCAGGTTGCGGATCAGCGTATCCGGGTTGATGGTGCGGCGGCTGTCCTGACGACGGCGCGCCACGCGCTCCCCCAGCAGATCGCTTTCGCAGATCAGTGCCAGGTTATTGATCGTATCAATAAAGCCATGCTCGGCGGCGCCGATCATCAGATAGCGCCCGGTACCGCTGGCTTCATCCAGACGCAGGATGCGCTTCGGTGCCACTTTGATGCGGCTGAGCAGCTCGCCCAGCGCCTCACGGCGGCCTTCGCTTTCCACCGAGAAGATCACCGGCCCGGTAAAGGCCTCGAGGAACTTACGCAGGTTATCCAGCGGGGATTTATTCTGCGCCTGCACCGCGAGGTCCGGCAGCGTCTGATACGCCAGATTGGTGTTGGCAGCTTTGTCCGGCAGGTTGTCAGTTTTCAGCTGCACCCGCGGCCAGCGTTTCAGCTCGCTGAACAGCTCGTCGGTGCGCAGCCACAGCAGCTCAGGCTCCAGCAGGGGACGCATCGGATCCACGCCACGGTTCTCAAACCGCGCCCGGGTTTCACTCTCAAAACGGTTAGCGCTGGCTTCCAGATCGCCGGTGTTGAGCACCAGGGTATTGGCCGGGAAGTAGCTGAACAGAGGAGGCAATGGCTCGCTGAAGAACAGCGGCTGCCAGTATTCGATCCCCGTTGGCAGGGTGCCTTTACTCACCTGCTGGTAGATATGCTCCGCGTCGCGTTTAACCTCAAACTTATCGCGCCACTGGCTGCGGAACAGCTCAATGGCGGTTTTGTCGGTCGGGAACTCGTGCGCCGGCAGCAGGTTGATGGCCTCCACTTCCTCCAGCGTGCGCTGGGTGTCGGCGTCAAACAGGCGCAGGCTGTCGATTTCGTCATCGAAGAAATCGAGACGGTACGGCAGCGCACTGCCCATCGGGAAGAGATCCAGCAGGGCGCCGCGGGTGGCGTACTCCCCGTGCTCCATAACCTGATCCACATGGCGATAGCCGGCGCTGTCGAGCTGGACGCGCAGGGCATCCCGCGACAGGCGCTGGCCCTTTTTCATCACCAGCGCATGCCCGTGCAGATAGCTGTGCGGGCAGACGCGCTGCATCAGGGTATTCACCGGCACAATCAGCACGCCGCGCTGCATGGTGGGCAGCTGATAGAGCGTGGAGAGGCGCGAGGAGATGATCTCCTGGTGCGGTGAGAAGCTGTCGTAGGGCAGGGTCTCCCAGTCGGCAAGACTGGTGACCAGCTGATCGGTAAACTGGCGGATCTCATCATGCAGGCGCAGGGCGTTTTGCATGTCCGGCGCGACCAGCACCACCGGTCCCTGATGGCGCTCTGCGATCTCTGCAACCAGCGTGGCGCAGGCTGCCCCGGTCAGTTCACCCAACTGGCGTTGGTCGCCCGCTTTGCCGGGCAGGGAAAAACGATATTGTTCAGGCATGGCTTTGTCAGGATCTCTTATTGGGCATATCACTGATACACAATGTCTTTATTATCCTTGATCGTTTTACATTAGCAAATCGTAACCGCACACAGCGTGAAAAGCCCCTTCAGGGGCGCTAGCGCGTGGCCTGAGCCGGGGTCAGACGGGCAGGCGGCGTAAAGAAGAAATCCCCGGTCAGCGCAGTGGAGAGTTTACGCGCCCCCAGTCCTACCAGGGTGCAGACCAGCAGGCTGGCAAACGGGTAGATCAGCACCAGGGTCAGCTCTGCCCACACCGGCCAGGTTCCGCTGTTTAGCTGGTGGATCATAACCAGGCTGACCCCTTCGATCAGGATGCGGTGGGTGGTGTAGATGGCAATGGTGTTCGAGCCCACCACGTTCAGCAGGTTGTCAGGCCCCACGGTGAAACGCTGCTCAAGGCGGTAGAACAGCGCCATGATCAGCAGAATCGACAGCAGCGACAGCGGCAGGGGAACGCCGACGAACCACAGTACGACGGAGACCACCCCGAACGCTGCCACCGCCAGCGCGTCCCGGCGCCATACCCGGGTCTGCATCCACGCCATCAGCTGCACCCCGTACCAGGCTCCGAGGCTGTAATAGATCATATTGCGCACCACGCTGTTCATTCCCCACCACGGCAGCGGCAGGAAGTTGATCGCAATGCTGACCAGGGCCAGCAGCCCGATGAGCGGCAGCTTCCAGCGGCTCAGCAGCTTGCAGAGAGTGAAATAGACCACCAGGGCGTAGAGATACCACAGGCTGGTGCTGGCGGTGAGCATCCCGGTGATAAAGCCGGTCAGCGAGTCGGCATAGGCGGCGTTCGAGGCGGTATTCAGATCCCGCTCCGGTGCCAGCCAGGCATTAAGGTGGGTTAGCGCCTGCCACTGCAATACGCCCCACAGCGCCAGCACCCAGATGATGCTCCAGAGCCGTTTGTCGAGGCAGGTTTTCCAGTCCACCTCATCAATATAGCGCCGGACCAGATACCCCGAGATAAAGAAGAACACCGGCATGCGGAAGGGGGCGAGATAAAGATTGAACGTCACCCAGCATTTAGCGAGCAGCACCGAAAGCGGAGCGTGCAGCGCCTCAAGGTGGGGATAAAAGGTGATCACCGAGTGGTAGATCACCACCAGGCAGATGCACAGCCCTTTTATCTGGTTAATCCATAGTGCTTTTTGTTTCATCGCTTACCGGGTCCTCTGTTTTTAACGTCATCGAGCGGGTAAGTGTGTTGAGCGGCTGACAGGATGTAACGGGTAAGAGTCTGTAAGCGGATGATTTTCAGAAAAACTGCAAAGGACGCGGTATTGAAGGGAGGGGTCAGTCAGCGGGTACTGCCTTGATTTAACCTGTTTTTTCGGATAATTGATTAGCAAAGCTTCGGGTATCAGTCATTTACCCTTAGCGGATTCGCTTATATACTCGTGGGTCTGCTACCAGCAAACAGACGGATTTCATGTACCAACCTGTCGCACTATTCATAGGCTTACGTTATATGCGTGGGCGCGCCGCGGACCGTTTCGGTCGCTTTGTCTCCTGGCTTTCAACCATTGGCATCACGCTAGGCGTGATGGCGCTGGTGACGGTTCTCTCCGTCATGAACGGCTTCGAGCGCGAGTTGCAAAATAACATTCTGGGGCTGATGCCTCAGGCCATTCTTTCCTCCAGCAACGGGTCGGTCAATCCGCAGCAACTGCCAGAAAGCGCTGTTAAGCTGCAGGGCGTGAGCCGCGTGGCACCGATCACCTCCGGTGACGTGGTGCTGCAGAGCGCGCGCAGCGTGGCGGTTGGGGTGATGCTCGGCATCGACCCGGCACAAAAGGATCCCCTCACGCCATTCCTGGTTAACGTCAAGCAAAGCGATCTGGCTCCCGGTCAGTACAACGTGATCCTCGGCGAACAGCTTGCCGGCCAGCTCGGCGTTAACCGCGGCGATCAGCTGCGGGTGATGGTCCCTTCCGCCAGCCAGTTCACCCCGATGGGGCGTCTGCCAAGCCAGCGCCTGTTTAACGTTATCGGCACCTTTGCCGCCAACAGCGAAGTGGACGGCTACCAGATGCTGGTCAATATCCAGGACGCGTCGCGCCTGATGCGCTACCCGCTCGGCAATATCACCGGCTGGCGTCTGTGGCTCAACGAGCCGCTGAAGGTGGATGTCCTGAGCCAGCAAACCCTGCCGGAAGGCACGAAGTGGCAGGACTGGCGCGAACGTAAGGGCGAGCTGTTCCAGGCCGTGCGCATGGAAAAGAACATGATGGGCCTGCTGCTAAGTCTGATCGTGGCGGTCGCCGCGTTTAATATTATTACCTCCCTTGGCCTGATGGTGATGGAGAAGCAGGGAGAAGTGGCGATCCTGCAAACCCAGGGCCTGACGCCGCGGCAGATCATGGCAGTGTTTATGGTCCAGGGCGCCAGCGCCGGGATTGTCGGCGCGCTGCTCGGGGCGGTGCTCGGCACCTTGCTCGCCAGCCAGCTGAACAACCTGATGCCGATCATTGGCGCATTGCTTGACGGTGCGGCGCTGCCGGTGGCCATTGAGCCGCTGCAGGTGGTGGGTATCGCCCTGGTGGCGATGGTCATTGCCTTACTCTCTACGCTTTATCCTTCATGGCGCGCTGCCGCCACCCAACCCGCTGAGGCTTTACGTTATGAATAAGATCCTGTTGCAATGCGACAACCTGTGCAAACGCTATCAGGAAGGCACGGTGCAGACGGACGTCCTGCACAATGTCAGCTTCAGCGTCGGGGAAGGGGAGATGATGGCTATTGTCGGCACCTCCGGCTCCGGGAAAAGTACCTTACTGCACCTGCTCGGCGGGCTGGATACGCCGACCTCCGGGGATGTGATCTTCTCCGGCACGCCGCTGAGTTCGATGTCCTCAAGCGCCAAGGCCGATCTGCGTAACCGCTCCCTGGGCTTTATCTACCAGTTCCACCACCTGCTGCCGGACTTTACGGCGCTGGAAAACGTGGCGATGCCGCTGCTGATCGGCAAAAAGAAACCGGCTGAAATTAACGCCCGTGCCAGCGATATGCTGAAAGCGGTGGGTCTCGGCCATCGCGGTAATCATCGCCCATCCGAACTCTCCGGCGGCGAGCGTCAGCGTGTGGCGATTGCCCGTGCGCTGGTCAACAACCCGCGCCTGGTGCTGGCGGATGAACCGACCGGTAACCTCGACGCGCGCAATGCCGACAGCATCTTCCAGCTCCTCGGGGAGCTGAACGCCTCTCAGGGCACGGCGTTTCTGGTGGTGACCCACGACCTGCAACTGGCGAAACGCATGTCCCGCCAACTGGAGATGCGTGACGGTCACCTGAATACCGAGCTGACGCTGATGGGAGCGGATTGATGGCTTCACCGTTATCGTTACTCATCGGCCTGCGTTTTAGCCGAGGTCGTCGTCGCGGCGGCATGGTGTCGCTGATCTCTGTTATCTCCACCATCGGTATTGCACTGGGGGTGGCGGTGCTGATCGTCGGCCTCAGCGCCATGAACGGCTTTGAGCGTGAGCTGAATAACCGCATTCTGGCGGTGGTGCCGCACGGTGAAATTGAGCCGGTGAACCAGCCGTGGAATAACTGGACCGACGCGCTGAATAAAGTGGAAAAGGTGCCGGGCATTGCCGCCGCTGCGCCCTACATCAACTTTACCGGGCTGGTGGAGAGCGGGGCGAATCTGCGCGCCATCCAGGTGAAAGGCGTTAATCCCCGTCAGGAAGAGAAACTCAGCGCGCTGCCGCAGTTTATTCAGAAGGATGCCTGGGCCAACTTTAAAGCCGGGGATCAGCAGATCATTATCGGCAAGGGCGTGGCCGATGCGCTGAAAGTGAAGCAGGGCGACTGGGTGTCGATCATGATCCCCAACGCCAGCGCCGATCATAAGCTGCAGCAGCCGAAGCGCGTGCGTCTGCACGTGACCGGTATTCTGCAGCTCAGTGGTCAGCTGGATCACAGCTTTGCCATGGTGCCGCTGGAAGATGCGCGTCAGTATCTTGATATGGGCAGCAGCGTTAGCGGGATCGCCCTTAAGGTTAACGACGTCTTTAACGCCAACAAGCTGGTGCGCGATGCCGGGGAAGTGACCGACAGCTATGTCTACATCAAGAGCTGGATCGGCACCTACGGCTATATGTACCGTGATATTCAGATGATCCGCGCCATCATGTATCTGGCGATGGTGCTGGTGATCGGCGTGGCCTGCTTCAACATCGTCTCCACCCTGGTGATGGCGGTAAAAGACAAGAGCGGCGACATCGCGGTGCTGCGTACCCTCGGGGCAAAAGACGGTCTTATTCGTGCCATTTTCGTCTGGTATGGTCTGCTGGCAGGGCTGTTTGGCAGCCTGTGCGGCGTGGTCATCGGCGTGGTGGTGTCGCTACAGCTGACGCCGATTATCAACGGCATCGAATCCCTTATTGGCCATCAGTTCCTGTCGGGCGATATCTATTTTATTGACTTCCTGCCATCGGAATTACACTGGCTGGACGTTTTTTATGTGCTGGTTACAGCACTTTTACTGAGTCTGCTGGCAAGCTGGTATCCGGCGCGTCGCGCAAGCCGAATCGACCCGGCGAGGGTATTAAGTGGCCAGTAATTACGTCATGATTTAGCGGTGTTTGCCGCCAAATCAACAGAGGAATGCGTTATGTATTATGGATTTGATATTGGCGGCACCAAAATTGCGCTGGGCGTATTTGATACCAACCTGAAATTGCAGTGGGAAACCCGGGTTCCCACTCCGCGCGAAAGCTACGATGAATTCTTAACCGCCATTGCCGCGCTGGTGGCCCAGGCCGATGAACGCTTCGGCGTGAAGGGCTCGGTGGGCATTGGCATTCCGGGGATGCCGGAAACCGGCGACGGCACGCTGTATGCCGCCAACGTCCCTGCCGCCAGCGGTAAGCCGCTGCGCGCCGACCTGACCAGACTCCTCGAACGCGACGTGCGCCTCGACAACGACGCCAACTGTTTTGCCCTCTCCGAAGCCTGGGATGACGAGTTCCAGCAGTATCCGCTGGTGATGGGGTTGATCCTCGGCACCGGCGTCGGTGGCGGGATCGTTGTTGACGGCAAACCGGTTACCGGGCGCAGCTATATCACCGGTGAGTTCGGCCATATTCGTCTGCCGGTGGATGCCCTGGAGGTGGTCGGACGCGATTTCCCGCTCCTTCGCTGCGGCTGCGGCCAGCACGGCTGCATTGAGAATTACCTCTCGGGCGGCGGATTTGCGTGGCTTTATGAACACTTCTATCATCAAAAACGACAGGCGCCAGAAATCATTACGCTGTGGGAGCAGGGTGATGAACAGGCCATTGAGCACGTGGAACGCTATCTCGATCTGCTTGCCGTGTGTCTGGGCAACATCCTGACCATTGTCGATCCTGACCTGCTGGTGATCGGCGGGGGATTATCGAACTTTACGGCCATCGCCGAGCGGTTATCCGGTCGGTTGCCGCGTCATCTGTTGCCGGTCGCCCGCGTGCCGCGCATTGAGCGCGCACGCCATGGCGACGCCGGGGGGATGCGCGGTGCCGCATTCCTCCATCTCACCCGCTAGTCATACGAGGTTACTATGCTGTCGCGCCGGTCACATCGACTCAGCCGTTTTCGTAAAAACAAACGCCGCTTGCGTGAACGCTTACGCCAGCGAATTTTCTTTCAGGATGGGGCGCTGCCAGAATTGATGGAAAAGCCAAGAGTGTTAGTCCTGACCGGGGCGGGGATCTCCGCCGAGTCGGGCATTCGAACCTTTCGCGCTACCGACGGGTTGTGGGAAGAGCATCGCGTAGAAGATGTGGCGACGCCGGAAGGCTTCGCCCGGAATCCGCAGCTGGTGCAGGAGTTCTACAACGCCCGTCGCCGTCAGCTGCAGTCGCCGGAGATCGCCCCTAACGCGGCGCATCTGGCGCTGGCCAGGCTGGAAGAGGCGCTGGGGGATCGTTTTCTGCTGGTGACCCAGAACATTGACAACCTGCACGAGCGCGCAGGCAACAAGAACGTGATCCATATGCACGGCGAACTGCTGAAGGTGCGCTGTTCCGGCAGCGGGCAGGTATTCAACTGGCCGGGCGATGTCACTCTCGATGATAAATGCCACTGCTGCCAGTTCCCGTCTCCGCTGCGTCCGCACGTGGTCTGGTTCGGCGAAATGCCGCTGGGAATGGATGAGATCTACAGCGCCCTGGCGATGGCGGATGTGTTTATCGCCATTGGCACCTCCGGGCATGTCTATCCGGCGGCGGGATTCGTCCACGAGGCGAAGCTGCACGGGGCGCACACGGTGGAACTGAACCTTGAGCCGAGCCAGGTAGGCAGCGAGTTTGAAGAGAAAACCTACGGACTGGCGAGCGAAGTGGTGCCGGAGTTTGTGGATAAACTTTTGAAAGGTTTGTAGAAAAAACGCCGGGCGGCACTGCGTTTGCCCGGCCTACGGTATACGCCGTTGTAGGCCCGGTAAGCGAAGCGCCACCGGGCGTTGTTGCCGGACTTAACGACCCGCCTTCAACTTCTGGTAATACTCTTCATACAGGCGGCTGGCGTCGCCCACGTCGTTCTGCCACTCGCCTTTGCTGACGGTTGCCGCATCCGGGTAGAGCGACTTGTCGTTCGCTACCTCCGGGCTCAGCAGTTTGCGGGCGGCCAGATTTGGCGTCGGATAGCCGATGGTTTCCGCCACCTGTTTAGCCACATCCGGGCGCAGCAGGAAGTTAATCAGCTGCATTGCACCCTCCACATTTTTGGCATTGGCCGGAATCGACAGGCTGTCCATCCAGAAGATCCCGCCCTCTTCAGGCCACACCACTTCCAGCGGCGTGCCGGCCTGGCGCGCCACGTACGCCGAACCGTTCCACACCATCCCCACGTTGACTTCCCCTTCCATATACGGGTTAGCCGGGTTATCGGAGTTGAACGCCGCAACGTTTGGCATCAGCTTTTGCAGCTCGTGATACGCCGCTTCAATCTCTTTCGGATCGGTAGTGTTGCCGGAGTAGCCCAGCTTACGCAGCGCCACCTGGAACACTTCGCGCGCGTCGTCGGTCAGCAGTAATCCGCCTTTGTATTCCGGCTTCCACAGATCCGCCCAGCGGGTCACTGCTTTAGGATCCATTGCCTCGGTATTGATCCCGATCGCCGTCGCGCCCCAGATATAAGGAATAGAGTAATCGTTATTGGGGTCAAACGGCTTGTTGAGCATCTCCGGATCGAGGTTTGAAAAATTGGTTAGCTTCGATTTGTCGATCTTCTGGATCATTCCCTCTTTGCGCATCTTGTCGACAAAATAGGTCGACGGGACCACCAGATCGTAGGCGCCATCTTTATAGGTTTTGAGCTTGGCGTACATGGTTTCATTCGACTCGTAGGTGGAATAGATAACCTTGATGCCCGTCTCTTTGGTGAACTGCTCCAGCAGGCCCGGCGGCACATACTCGGTCCAGTTGTAGAAGTAGAGCGTTTTACTGTCGTCCGCGTGCGCAGCGCCCATACCCATTGCGAGAGCGCCTGCCGCGAGCAGGTGGCGTGACCATTTTTTCATTAATACGTCCCCTGAGATTTTGTTTTATCACGAGCAATAAGCTGGCTGGCGATCACCAGAACCAGCGATAACATCAACAGAATGGTCGCCAGCGCGTTCACCTCCGGTGAGACGCCGACTTTCACCATTGAATAGATCTTCAACGGCAGAATTTCATAGCTCGGGCCGGTGACAAACGACGACACCACCACGTCATCCATCGACAGGGTAAAGCTGAGCAGCCATCCTGCGGCCACGGCGGGCATCGCCAGCGGCAGGATAATTTTGCGCAGGATGATCATCTCGCTGGCACCCAGATCTTTTGCCGCTTCCAGCATCCGCACATCAAAGCCCTTCAGACGGGAGTAGACCGTCACCACTACAAACGGCAGGCAGAAGGTGATGTGCGAGAACAGCAGCGACCAGAAGCCCAGTTGTACCCCCAGCAGCATAAACAGCACCAGCAGCGAAATGGCCATCACGATGTCCGGGGACATCATCACCACAAACAGCATCCCGCTGACGAAGGGCTTGCCGCGAAAACGGTAGCGGTAGAGCGCCACCGCGGTCAGGGAGCCAATCAGGGTGGCGAAGGTGGCCGAGAAGATAGCCATCGTCAGCGAGTGTTGCGCCGCCTGTAGCAGGCTGTCGTTATTCATCAGCAGGCTGTACCACTGGGTGGTGAACCCCTGCCAGTTGATGCCAAAGCGCGAGCTGTTGAATGAATTGACGATCAGAATAATGATCGGAATGTAGAGATACGCATAGATGGCGGTCATAAAACCGCCGCGAAGCAGTCGACCAATCATCCGAGTTCACCCTTATTGTTAAGCAAGCGCGAGGCACGCCAGTAGACCAGCAGCATCAGGCCCATCACCACCGTCAGGGTGATGCTGGTCGCCGAGCCGAACGGCCAGTCGCGAATGTTCAGGAACTGGCTCTTGATGACGTTACCGATCAGCAGGTTCTTTGCGCCGCCCATCAGGTCGGAGACGTAGAACAGCCCCATCGCCGGCAGCATCACCAGCAGACAGCCAGCAATGATCCCCGGCATGGTCAGCGGGATGATGATGCGGATAAAGGTCTGCAGCTTGCTGGCACCCAAATCTCGCGCCGCTTCCAGCAGGGGTTTATCCAGCTTTTCGATGCTGGAGTAGAGCGGCATGACCATAAACGGCAGCAGGATATAGACCAGCCCGACGATCACCGCCCCGGGTGTAAACATAATGCGGATCGGGGTGTCTATCACCCCGATCCAGAGCAGAAACGCGTTCAGGTAGCCTTTGGTGCTGAGGAAAATCTTCAGGCCGTAGATGCGGATCAGGGAGTTGGTCCAGAAGGGCACAATCAGCAGAAACAGCAGCAGCGGACGCACCTTCGACGGCAGCTTCGCCAGAAACCAGGCGAAAGGGTAGCCGAGCACCAGACAGGCGACGGTGGCGATCAGCGCCATATTGAGCGAATGGAGCAGCACCTGGAAATAGAGCGGATCGAGCAGGCGCGCATAGTTATCCAGCGTAAAGACCAGCGAGACGAAATGCACATCGTCGCGGGTCAAAAAGCTGGTGGCAATGATCATCAGGTTGGGTAAAAAGACAAATAACACAAGCCAACCGACGATAGTGGCGATCACCACATTCTGGAACTTACTTGTGTTCTTCATCAGCCAGCACAACCTCCCAGCTCTCTACCCAGTTAATGACCATTTTCTGATTGAGCGAGTGGTCGAAGTCAGGATCGTCCTCGTTAAAGAACTCACTGACGATCACCAGTTTGCCGTTTTCCAGTTCGACCACCGATTCGAGCGTCATCCCTTTGTAGTTGCGCTCGCGGATATAGCCGATCAACCCTTCTGCTTCGGTCTCGTCGTGGATCTCATCGACGCGCAGATCTTCCGGGCGCAGCAGGACGTTGAGCTGTTGCCCGGGTTCCACGGCAAAGTTAACGAAGATATTGCAGGCGCGACCTTCGACGTTAGCTAACACCCGCTGGTCATCGAGGCGTTCAATAACCGTAGCACTGAAGATATTGATTTCGCCAATAAAGCTGGCGACAAACAGGTTTTTTGGCTCTTCGTAGATTTCACGCGGGGTGCCGTCCTGCTCGATTTTGCCGTCGCGCATCACCACGATGCGATCGGACATGGTCAGAGCCTCTTCCTGATCGTGGGTGACAAACACAAAGGTGATCCCGAGCTTACGCTGCAGCGCCTTTAACTCGTTCTGCATCTGCTTGCGCAGCTTGTAATCCAGCGCGGACAGGGACTCATCCAGCAGCAGCAGGCGCGGCTTATTGACCACCGCGCGGGCGATGGCGACGCGCTGCTGCTGTCCACCTGACAGCTGGTGCGGCTTACGCTGGGCGAACGTCTCCAGCTGCACCATGCGCAGGGCATCGGTGACGCGGGGCGTGATCTCACTGGCCGGGGTTTTTTGCATCCGCAGGCCAAAGGCGACGTTTTCGAAAACCGTCATGTGCGGGAAAAGGGCGTAGCTTTGAAAGACGGTATTGACGTGTCGGTGTTCAGCAGGAACCTGCGTGATGTCCTGATCTTCAAGATGAATATGGCCGTGATCGACGTTTTCCAGCCCGGCGATAAGGCGAAGCACTGTCGTTTTACCGCAGCCCGATGGGCCAAGCAGCGTAAGAAATTCGCCGTTGTTGATAGTCAAATCGAGGTCGGAAATGACGGTTTTTCCGTCAAAGCTTTTACCAATTCCGGCCAGTTGCACCAACGGTGACAGTGAAGCTGGTTGTGTATTCAATTTTTGATTCAGTCCCATATCGACGCTGCAAATGCTTATCGCAGCGGGGTTTGTGGTTAGCCACCTTGGTGATACGTAATGAGGGCGGACATTCTACGGGAATACGCTGTAATCGCCAATCCTTGTTACCCATTGATAAGCTACATTTATTATCGAAAGCGGCGAAAAACGGAAATATTCTCGTTTACGGGATAAAAGTGACCTGACGCAATATTTGGGTTTTGATGCTTACTGATAATGTTGTCACGAAAAGTGAGGGTGACTGCATGGATAAATTACTTGAGCGTTTTTTACAGTACGTATCGCTGGATACCCAATCTAAACCGGGTGTCCGTCAGGTACCGAGCACCGAAGGACAATGGAAACTGTTACAGCTGTTAAAGACGCAACTGGAAGAGTTGGGGCTGGTCAACGTCACGTTAAGTGATAAAGGGACGGTGATGGGGACGCTCCCCGCCAGTGTGAGCGGCGATATTCCGGCCATTGGTTTTATTTCCCATGTTGATACCTCACCGGATTTTAGCGGTAAAAACGTGAATCCGCAGATTGTTGAGAACTATCGCGGCGGCGACATTGCGCTGGGAGTGGGCGACGAAATATTGTCCCCGGTGATGTTCCCGGTGTTACACCAGCTGCTCGGCCAGACGCTGATCACCACCGACGGCAAAACGCTGCTCGGGGCCGATGATAAAGCCGGGGTGGCAGAGATCATGACCGCGCTGGCGGTACTGAAGCAGAACAAGGTGCCGCACGGGGATATCCGCGTCGCCTTTACCCCGGATGAAGAGGTGGGCAAAGGGGCGAAGCATTTCGACGTTGAGGCGTTCGATGCCCGCTGGGCCTATACCGTTGACGGTGGTGGCGTGGGTGAGCTGGAGTTCGAAAACTTTAATGCGGCGTCGGTGAATATCCGCATCGTCGGCAACAACGTCCACCCGGGCACGGCGAAAGGGGTGATGGTGAATGCACTGTCGCTGGCGGCGCGCATTCATGCCGAGGTTCCGGCAGACGAGAGCCCGGAAAAGACCGAGGGCTATGAGGGCTTCTATCACCTCACCAGCATCAAAGGGACGGTTGATCGGGCGGACATGCACTACATCATCCGCGACTTTAACCGCGACGGGTTTGAGGCGCGTAAACGCAAAATGATGGATATCGCCAAAAAGGTGGGCAAAGGGCTGCACCCGGATTGCTACATTGAGCTGATCATTGAAGACAGCTATTACAATATGCATGAAAAGGTGATCGAGCATCCGTACATTCTGGAGGTAGCGCAGCAGGCGATGCGCGACTGCGGTATCGAACCGCAGCTAAAACCGATCCGCGGCGGCACCGACGGCGCCCAGCTCTCATTTATGGGATTGCCGTGCCCGAATCTGTTTACCGGTGGCTACAACTACCACGGCAAGCACGAGTTCGTGACGCTCGAGGGAATGGAGAAAGCGGTGCAGGTAATCGTACGGATTGCGGAGCTCACCGCGAAGCAGCAGTAGTGGTTTGAAGCCCGGTAAGCGAAGCGCCACCGGGCATTGTCACGCATGCGTTGTAGGCCGGGCAAACGCAGTGCCGCCCGGCAATAAAACGACTCAGTCCTCGAAGAACCAGTATCCGCTGTTGACCAGTGCCGCCAGCATGGCGAGGAAGGAGGGATCTTCCAGCGCATCACCGAACAGCGCGGCAGTCAGCACCGTATGGCTGGCAAGCGCTTCCAGCGCCGGACGGTGCGGGGAATCCAGCTGCTCGCCGTTGACATACACCTCTTCGCCAATGCGCAACACGCGTAACCCACCCAGACGCGCCAGCTTGTCACCCTGCTGCAGCGCATCGTAAATCTCATCCGGCTGATACGGCGGCTCCGGCAGGGAGACGTCCAGCTCGTGGCGGGACTGGCTGATAAACTCCCCGAACCACTGGTTGAAATGCTGCGGCTGGTTGATCATCTCCAGCATCATCCCGCGCAGCTTATCCAGCTCCTCGGGCAGGATATCGGCCGGGTGCTCGCGGGCTGGTACGTCCGGATCGCTGAAGCGATGGCTGCCCAGCTCGCGCTGCAGAACGTAATCGGCAAATCCGCTGATCATCTCGCGACCGCTTGGCGCACGGAAGCCCACCGAATAGTTCATCGAGTTCTCAAGGGAATAACCCTCATGCGGGAAGCCCGGCGGGATGTAGAGAATATCCCCCGGCTCCAGCTCTTCGTCGATGATGCCGACAAAAGGATCTACCTGCAGCAGGTCAGGGTGCGGGCAGTGCTGCTTCATCGGCACCTTCTCACCTACGCGCCAGCGGCGGCGACCGGTACCCTGAATGATAAACACGTCGTACTGATCCAGATGCGGGCCGACGCCGCCGCCCGGCACGGAGAAGGAGATCATCAGATCGTCCATCCGCCAGTCGGGCAGGGCGCGGAACGGTTGCATCAGGGCTGCGGCGGGCTGGTGCCAGTGATTGACCGCCTGCACCAGCAGGGACCAGTTGCTCTCGCCCAGGTGATCGAAGCTTTCAAACGGGCCGTGGCTGACCTGCCATTTTCCCTCGTTATGGCTGACGAGGCGGCTGTCGACTTCGCTCTCCATGGCCAGGCCGGCCAGCTCATCGGGAGAGATCGGATCGACGAAATTGGTGATGCCGCGTTTCAGAACTACCGGGCGTTTCTGCCAGTAGCGTTCGATAAAGTCGGGCCAGTTAAGGGCTAATTGATAATCCATATTTATATTCCGCAGGCTTTTACTGACTCGGATTATAACGGAAGCTCAGCGCCTGCGTGTGAGAATCACGCTTTTTTCACCCGGACGCTTTACTCTCGTCGCTTGTCAGATGCTGGCGGGCAAAAATCGCCTCCATGCGCGCGCCACCCAGCAGACTGTCGCCGGTGTCGATCCGGCCGTCGTACTGCTCAACAATATCGCGCGCAACCGACAGGCCAACTCCCTGTCCGGGGCGTAAGGTGTCGGCACGCTGACCGCGATCGAACACCTGGTCGCGTTTGCCCTGCGGGATCCCCGGGCCGTCGTCCTCAACGATAATATGCAGCTCATTTTCACCCTGGCGGGCGGAGACTTCGACGAACTCCAGGCAGTATTTACAGGCGTTATCGAGCAGGTTGCCCATCACTTCCATAAAGTCGTTCTTTTCGCCGACGAAGCTGATTTCTGGCGAGATATCGAGGGTGATGTTCACTCCCTTGCGCTGATAAACCTTATTCAGGGCCGAGGTCAGGCTGTCCAGCAGCGGGGCGACGGGGTGCAGCTCCCGGCTCAGCAGGGTGCTGCCGGTTCGCATGCTGGCGCGGTGCAGGTAGTAACCGATCTGCTGGGAGATACGGCTGATCTGCTCCAGCATTACCGGCTCCGCCTCATCGGCGCTCAGTTTCGCGCTGCGCAGGGATCGCATCGTGCTTTGCATCACCGCCAGCGGCGTTTTCAGGCTGTGCGTCAGATCCGTCAGGGTGGTGCGGTATTTGTCGTAACGTTCACGCTCGCTTTTCAGCAGCCGGTTCAGGTTGCGCACCAGACTGGTAAGCTCCCGTGTGGTGTTGGGGTCGAGCTTCTCGCGATGATGCTCTTCCAGCTCGCGCACCTCTTTCGCCAGCGACTCGATGGGGCGTAGGCTCCACCAGGCGGCCAGCCACAGGAGGGGGATCACCAGCAGCAGGTTGGCGGCCAGCACATACACGAACCAGTTCCACACCGTATAAGAGCGTTTCAACTCCACCGGAATGGTATCGATGACCACAATGGTCAGCTGCGGCATCTGCATGGTGGCGGGGTAGATATTGACCGCCACCGAGTGGGTCAGCTCGCTGTCGTCGTCGTCCTCGCGGATCTCGGCCAGCTCTTTCTGCATGTTCCGGTCGTTACCCACCAGCAGGCTGGTGGCGTCCACATCCGCTTCCAGCTCGTGAAAACCGTTGGATTTTAACCACTCCGGGCGGATAGTTTTTATCAGCCAGGGGACATCGCGCTGGGCCCACAGCAGCTTGCCTTTCTCATCGTAAATCAGCGACATGGTCGGGCTCTGGCGATCCAGATGCTCCGGCATATCGATGGTAATTTTATTGTCTTCCCATTTTGCGAGGGTATAGAACAGATTGCTCTCCCCGCGCAGCAGACGGAAGGTGGTTTTGTCGAAGCTGACGCTGTAGCCCACCAGCGCCACCATCCCGTAGGCCAGCGAGAGCACCAGCACCACCACCGCCGTGGCCAGCAGAAAACGAAACCGCAGCGACAATGGCAGAAAGTGACGAAAGAGTTTTTTCATTTAGCGTAATTCGAACAGATAGCCCTGACCGCGCACGGTGGTAATGACATCCTCTGGATACTGCGCCTGAATTTTCTTACGCAGACGCCCCATCAGCACATCAATGGTATGGCTTTCGCGCAGCTCGGCATCGGGGTAGAGCTGGAGCATCAGGGAATCTTTGCTCACCACTTTGCCGCTGTTGCGAATCAGCGTCTCCATAATGGTGTATTCAAAAGCGGTGAGCTTAATCACCTCATCATGGATGGCCAGTTCGCGGCGGGAGAGATCCACCTGAAACGGTGGAATGGAGATCACCTGCGAGGCCAGACCGCTGTTGCGGCGCATCAACGCCTGCATGCGGGCGGCGACCTCTTCGATATGGAACGGTTTGGTAACGTAGTCATCCGCGCCGGCGCTCAGCACTTCAACCTTATCCTGCCAGCCTTCGCGGGCGGTCAGGACCAGCACCGGCAGGGAGACATCGTGGCTGCGCCAGCGGCGGATTAGCGACAGGCCATCTTCATCAGGCAGACCGAGATCAACGATGGCGATATCGGGCAGATGTTCATTGAGATAGTAGTCGGCTTCTTTGGCATCTTCGGCATCGTCCACCTGATGCCCCATTTCCTGAAGCTGAACCTTCAGGTGATGACGTAGCAACGCATTATCCTCAACAACCAGTACGCGCATCATCGCTTCTCCCTAATATGAATGGTCTGAATAGTTTAAGCTGATTATGTTGCGACAGGGATAAACATTTCGTAAACCGGAGGGGAGGGAACCCTCTTTCCGGGCGGAAAGAGGGTAAAAAGCGTTATTTCAGCTCATCAACCATCGCAATGGCGCGGCCGATGTAGTTGGCCGGGGTCATCGCTTTCAGGCGGGTTTTCTCGTCTTCTGGCAGTTCCAGTCCGTCGATAAACTGCTTCATGCCTTCGGCGTCAACGCGCTTGCCGCGGGTCAGCTCTTTCAGTTTTTCGTACGGTTTTTCGATGCCATAGCGGCGCATCACGGTCTGGATCGGCTCCGCCAGCACTTCCCAGTTGTGATCCAGTTCGTCGAGCAGGCGCTCGCGGTTCACTTCCAGTTTGCTCACACCCTTCAGGGTAGACTGATACGCAATCAGCGCATAGCCAATGCCCACGCCGAGGTTACGCAGCACGGTTGAGTCGGTCAGGTCGCGCTGCCAGCGTGATACCGGCAGTTTGCTGGCCATGTGTTGCAGCATAGCGTTGGCCAGACCCAGGTTGCCTTCGGAGTTTTCGAAGTCGATTGGGTTAACCTTGTGCGGCATGGTGGAAGAACCGATTTCACCGGCGATGGTCTTCTGCTTGAAGTGGTTCAGGGCGATGTAGCCCCACACATCACGGTCGAAGTCGATCAGGATGGTGTTGAAGCGCGCGATGCAGTCAAACAGCTCGGCGATATAGTCGTGCGGCTCGATCTGCGTGGTGTACGGATTCCACCGGATGCCCAGAGAGGTAACAAACTCTTCGCTGAACTGGTGCCAGTCCACTTCCGGGTAGGCGACGATGTGGGCGTTATAGTTACCGACCGCACCGTTGATTTTGCCGAGGATCTCCACCTGCTCCAGCTGGCGGTACTGACGCTCCATACGGTAGGCGACGTTAGCCATCTCTTTGCCGATGGTGGACGGGGTGGCTGGCTGACCATGGGTACGGGAGAGCAGCGGGATATCGCGATACTCCACCGCCAGGGCTTTCACCGCGTCGATGATTTTGCGCCAGTATGGCAGAACCACTTCCTCACGCGCGGTAGAGAGCATCAGCGCGTGGGAGAGGTTGTTAATATCCTCAGAGGTACAGGCAAAGTGAATAAATTCAGATACCGCGTGCAGCGCCGGAACGCTGGCCACTTTCTCTTTCAGGAAATACTCAACCGCTTTCACGTCGTGGTTGGTGGTGCGCTCGATGGTTTTAATGCGCGCGGCGTCTTCTTCGTTGAATTCCGCAACGATTTTATCAAGGTAATCGTTTGCCTGGCTGTCAAAAGCAGGAACTTCCGCGATCGCTGCCTGCGCGGCCAGCTTTTGCAGCCAGCGTACTTCAACCTGGACACGGAATTTCAGCAGACCATATTCGCTGAAGATCCCGCGCAGCGCGCTGACTTTATCGCCGTAGCGTCCATCGACAGGGGAAACGGCGGTCAGTGAGGATAATTCCATAGTTCGCAACTCCGGGAGGTTAACAATGAGCAAGAATTTGTTTTGCCTGAGTCGTCAGGCGATTACGATAAAACATTAACTGCAGGCGGCCACCGCCGACCTGTTGCCACAGCACTGCGGCACGAATACCGGCCAGCAGCGAGGCACGCACTTTGGCCTGTACCTGCGGGCTTTGCAGGACGGCAGGGGATCCGGTGACCTGGATCCGCGGCCCCAGTGGACTGATAACATCCACATAAATACCGGCCATGGCGCTAAGTAACGTTTCTGACTGCAAATCAAAATGATCGAGCTGACGCTGAAGACCTGCAATGCGATCGCCCAGGGTATCCATCGCCCCTTTGGCAGCGTTCAGTTTGCGCTCCAGCACCATCATGCTGAGGGTGTAACGCGTCAGTTCCGCATTCAGCCCCTGACGGTTGCTGGCATTTAACACACCGAGTAAGGTTTCCAGACCGAGGCGAAGATTCGCTTCGCTACCACCAAAGACGCCGAGAGTTGAACTGGGGTTCAGATCCACGACGCTGTTGAGCGAAACGTGCAGCGCGTCAGCATCGCAATGACCCTGATGCGCCAGCTGTTGCACCAGACGGGCAGACTGGCAAATTCCCGCCAGCGCCAGGGTGATGTCATAAAAGTTCTTCGCCACACTGGCTCCTTTCTGTGTGTAATCGCATTAAACCGCAGTCAGCGGCAGGCGTTGTTCGATAATACCGCCGCCGAGGCAGATATCACCGCTGTAGAAGACGGCAGACTGGCCCGGGGTTACGGCAGAAACCGGCTCGTCAAAACGCACGTCAATGCGGTCGTCGTCCAGCGCGGTAATAGTGCAGGGAATATCGGTCTGACGATAACGGGTTTTCACCGTGCAGCGCAGCGTGCCTTTCAGCGGCTGGCGATCGACCCAGTGCAGCTGTTGAGCAATCAGGCCGATGGACATCAGACGCGGATGGTCATGGCCCTGGGCCACAATCAGAATGTTATTTTCTACGTCTTTATCGACGACGTACCACGGATCTTCGCTACCCTCTTTGGTGCCGCCGATCCCCAGCCCTTTGCGCTGGCCTAACGTGTGGTACATCAATCCCTGGTGCTCGCCAATCACGTCGCCATCCACGTTGACGATTTTGCCCGGCTGGGCAGGCAGATAGCGGCCGAGGAATTCACGGAATTTACGCTCACCGATAAAGCAGATACCGGTAGAGTCTTTTTTCTTGGCGGTGATCAGATCCAGCTCTTCAGCGATTTTACGCACTTCCGGTTTTTCCAGCTCGCCCACCGGGAACAGGCTTTGGGCAATCTGTTCGTGGCCGAGGGTATAGAGGAAGTAGCTCTGATCTTTGTTGCCGTCGAGACCGCGCAGCAGCTGGCTTTTGCCGTCGACATCGGCGCGGCGCACGTAGTGGCCGGTCGCGATGTAGTCAGCGCCCAGATCTTCAGCGGCGAATTCGAGGAAGGCTTTGAATTTGATCTCTTTGTTGCAGAGGATGTCCGGGTTCGGCGTGCGGCCGGCTTTGTATTCAGCCAGGAAATGCTCGAACACGTTATCCCAGTACTCTGCCGCAAAGTTGACGGTGTGCAGTTCAATGCCGAGCTTGTCGCAGACCGCCTGCGCATCAGCCAGATCTTCAGCCGCGGTACAGTATTCCTCGCCATCGTCCTCTTCCCAGTTCTTCATGAACAGGCCTTCAACCTTATAGCCCTGTTTCAGCAACAGCCAGGCAGAGACGGAAGAATCGACGCCGCCGGACATGCCGACGATCACTTTTTTTTGGCTTTCAGACATTGGAATACTCACGACATTGAACTTCAAGGCGGCGTATTCTATCACGCGCCCCCGGCATTGACACCCTCTGTAAACGGCCAGTTAAATTCGCCAATCGTCTCCAGCGGCAGACGATTGCCGGTGAGGTAGCTGCGAATACTCTCCGCAACCAGCGGCGAACGCAGATTGGTGGCGGTCAGGATCGTGTCGGCATCCACCCACAGGCAGCGATCGATATCGCTGTCGTGCGGCTCAGTGGCGCACATTTCGCTAAGCTCGATGGCAAACAGGAAGCGCAAAAATGGGGTCTTATCCGGGGCGATCCACTGATGTAAGCGGATGAAGTGCTGCGGTTCGGCATGAATGCCGGTCTCTTCCCACAGTTCACGACGCGCGGCCTGAACCAGCGTCTCGTCGGCTTCAAGGTGGCCCGCAGGCTGGTTCCACAGCGCTTTGCCCTTGATGGTCTCTTCCACCACTAAAAATTTGCCCTCGGCGTGGACAATCGTGGCCACCGTGACGTGCGGCTTAAACATGATGTTCTCCTTGTTCGGTAACGTCCCGCCACTCACCGTTGGCGAGGCTATCCAGCGTGTAACTGCCCATCGCGTAGCGAATCAGACGTAATGTCGGATGCCCGACATGGGCCGTCATGCGACGCACCTGGCGGTTGCGGCCTTCATACAGGGTGACTTTTATCCACGAAACGGGAATCGATTTGCGTTCACGGATGGGGGGATTGCGCGGCCAGAGCCACTCAGGCTCGCTCACCAGCTCAATGCCCGCGGGCAGGGTAGGGCCGTCATTCAGCGTGACGCCGTTACGCAATGCGGCTAGCGCGTCGTCATCCGGAATGCCCTCAACCTGCACGTAGTAGATTTTGCCGGTGCGTTTCCCGGGCTGGGTGAGCCTGGCCTGCAGCTCGCCGTCGTTGGTGAGCACCATCAGCCCTTCGCTGTCGCGATCGAGTCGGCCCGCGGCATAAACCCCCTGAATGGGGATGTAATCCTTCAACGTAGTGCGCCCGGCTTCGTCGGTAAACTGCGGCAGCACATCGTAGGGTTTATTGAACACTATGACGCGTGTCGCCTCGCGCGGTTTGCGCGGCCTGGCGGCTTGTCGTGTGCTGAATCGTTCAACCCGGTGATTTCTAAAAGAAGTTTTCTGCATGGTATTTTCAGACGTTATCAATTGCCGCATTATAGCCTAATAACGAATGCCTTTCATGGCGCCAGACATTCAGGTACTATCGAAGGGCTCATTACAAATTATTAACATAAGATCAGTAACAACCAGAAGCGCCCGAAGGAGAGGTTAATGGAAAGCAAAGTAGTAGTTCCGGCGGAAGGTAAAAAGATCACCCTGCAAGACGGCAAGCTGAACGTCCCACACAATCCGATTATCCCGTTCATCGAAGGTGACGGTATCGGTGTTGACGTAACCCCAGCAATGCTGAAAGTGGTGGATGCCGCTGTTGAGAAAGCCTATAAAGGCGAGCGTAAAATTTCCTGGATGGAAATTTACACCGGTGAAAAATCTACCCACGTTTACGGCCAGGATGTCTGGCTGCCAGCTGAGACGCTGGATCTGATCCGTGACTACCGCGTTGCCATCAAAGGCCCACTGACCACGCCAGTCGGTGGCGGTATTCGCTCCCTGAACGTTGCTCTGCGTCAGGAACTCGACCTGTACGTCTGCCTGCGCCCGGTGCGTTACTACCAGGGCACCCCAAGCCCGGTTAAACACCCTGAGCTGACCGACATGGTTATCTTCCGTGAGAACTCCGAAGATATCTACGCGGGCATCGAGTGGAAAGCTGACTCTGCCGACGCAGAGAAAGTGATCAAATTCCTGCGCGATGAGATGGGCGTGAAGAAAATTCGCTTCCCTGAACATTGCGGTATTGGTATCAAGCCATGCTCCGAAGACGGCACCAAGCGCCTGGTTCGTGCAGCGATTGAATACGCGATCACCAACGACCGTGACTCTGTGACTATCGTTCACAAAGGCAACATCATGAAGTTCACCGAAGGCGCGTTCAAAGACTGGGGTTACCAGTTGGCGGCGGAAGAGTTCGGTGGTGAGCTGATCGACGGCGGCCCGTGGCAGAAGATCAAGAACCCGAACACCGGCAAAGAGATCATCATTAAAGATGTGATCGCCGATGCGTTCCTGCAGCAGATCCTGCTGCGTCCGGCTGAGTACGACGTTATCGCCTGTATGAACCTGAACGGTGACTACATCTCCGACGCCCTGGCGGCGCAGGTTGGCGGTATCGGTATCGCACCAGGCGCGAACATCGGTGACGAGTGCGCCCTGTTCGAAGCGACTCACGGTACAGCGCCTAAGTACGCTGGTCAGGATAAAGTGAACCCAGGTTCCATCATCCTGTCCGCAGAAATGATGCTGCGTCACATGGAATGGTTCGAAGCCGCAGACCTGATCGTTAAAGGTATGGAAGGCGCGATTAACGCCAAAACCGTAACTTACGATTTCGAACGTCTGATGGAAGGCGCTAAACTGCTGAAATGTTCAGAGTTTGGTGACGCGATCATCGAAAACATGTAATCCAGAATCTGGGTTGTATGCAAACGGGAGCTTGTTGGTTCCCGTTTTTTATTATTAGTTTTTGAACGGTTATCAAAAGTTTATCAAAACAAGTTATCAAAACCCCACCCCAAAATCCTATATCGCGATTGTCGTCCAGTCCTTCCCACGGTCATCATGATAGCCATCAGTCTGCTGCTGGGACCTATGTCCAAGAAGCTCTTTCGTGTTCACACCCTGCGCTTTATATAACCTTTCCGCTAAAGAACGCTGCTCGTGAAAAGTAGACGGCGTCTTGCCTTCTTCCAGTGGTATCTCAGCTTTATCACGGGCCTTGCTGAAATTTGTTGTCAGCGTATTGGATCTAACCTGCGAGCCACGTTCCGCTTGAGAGGTGGCTCTGAAAAAATGAACCAGATAAGGGCTGACAGCATAATCCCTGCAACGAGAAATTATATCCCGCAAACTCCAGTTTATTGCGTTAAGGCGAAGCGATAGAGGGATGGCAATTTTGCTCCCTGTCTTTTCCTGCAGCACGTGCAGGTGATCATCCCAGACATCGCTAAACTTCATATTGGAAATATCACCGAGGCGCTGGCCCGTCACCAATGCCAGCAGCATTGCATTCCCCATATATTGATGATTACTGTCTGCAATATCGAAAATCCTCTGCCATTCCTCCAGGCTAAGGCGCTGGCGAGTGATTTTTCTGCGGGGTTTTTTGGTCGCTGAGGCAGGATCGTAACCTGGAGGAACTTCACCCGCATGCTGAGCCTCTTTGAAAATATCAACCAGCACCGTTCGCACTACCTGAGCCATTCTCGGCTGGCCGGCAGCGACGTACTCATCGAGCAGCTGGGCAATATCGCGAACATCCACTGATGGCAGTAACTTCATTCCGACACGCTCTCGCAATAACGAAACCGGTTTGTTTTTCTGTTTGAACGTGTTCAGCTTGATATCGCCAGTAGCCAGACGCTCTTCCTGAATTTTCCAGTATCGGTCGAGCCATGTTGATACCGTGATCGCCTTACCTTTACTGGTGGCGATCCTGTCGCTGATCGCCAGAATTTGCCGGGTTCTCTGTTCTGCCAGGCGCTTGTTTGCTTCCGTGGCGATCGCTACAGCTTCGGCCTCATCAGTGCCTAACGCATGGAATTTGCCAGTAATTGGATGTTTATAACGCCAGTAAACTTTATTCACCTTCCTGCTGTAGAGGGGGTAAAGGTTCGGAACAGATACATTGTTTTTACGTGGTCTGGCAGCCATCGTTCAAAATCCTTTGTAGCAATATGGAATCGTTCTTCTTAACTACCGGCGCGGTCAGTTCACCTACCAGTTCAGCATCTTCACGAACACGCCATAAGCGGCCCTGCTTCATTGCTGGTGGAGAAAACTGATTCTGTTTTGCATATCGTCGAAGTGTCGACACGCTTGGAGGGTTGCTTCTGTATTTTTCAGCGGCCCATTCTTCAAGAGTTAACATCTGGATCATATGCTTTACCTCATAATGGCCCAGAAACGGGCCATTGGCTGAAAAACTGAAATCAGATTGCTGTCAGGCGCTGCCAGATAGCTGATACGTATTTGACCTGGTGGCGGGCGTCGGCCAGGGCATTATGCTGATCGCCTTCAAAAGGGATGTCGTAGCGCGAGTTCAGCCCAACAGCTTTGCCCAGTTCGACAACAGTACGAACATCCCGATAGTTCCAGTGCGGGATCGGGAAGGGAGTGTCGGCCAGTTCGAAAGCTGCTTCCAGAAGTGAGCAATCGAAAGAGCTACCATTCCCCCAGAGCTGCACATTCTTCGAGCCGTTAGCTGCGTTTTCAGCAATGAAGTCGAGGAAATGCTCCAACGCTTCCACCAGGCCGACCGTATCATCCACCACGATTGCAGATCGTGCTTCCGGCGATTGCTTCAACCACCAGAGGATGGTGCTGGCATCTGGCCTGGCCCCGAATGACATCGACGATTCCAAGCTAATCACCTGATAGTATTCAGCACCGGTTTTCCCGCTGGCCGGGTCAAAGAATACTGCTCCCACAGAAACGATCGGCGCGCCTGGTTTTTTACCCATTGTCTCGAGATCCACCATCAGGTGCGTGAACATGGTTTCCGATTTTGAGGTATCTGCCCCCAGTGCCTCCAGTTCCTCTTTCAGGCCCCCCTCCATTACCGCATAGGTTGCATCGCCAGCCACGGCACCACAGTCAGGGCAACCGCCGCCACCTTCGGTACCACAGCCAGTGCAGATGGTTCCCGCTACGGCATCTGTTTGCGCAGCAGCTGCATCAGCGCCTTCGTCTGGTGAAACCGCATCACTATTTTCTCCTTCCGCCGGGTTAGTCTCTTCCATCTGCACATCGCTGGTGGTCTCCTCATTAACCGGTGAACGGTCATCATTTTCTGTTTGTTTTTCGTTCATCAGGCCTTCGATGGAGAACATGCCGCCGCCGAGGTTCGCGACCTGCGGCTGACTGGCTAACTCTGCTTTTTCCGCTTCAATCTTCTCGTTAATTTCTTTTTCCCAGCTAACCTCTGGGGTGTGGCGAGCCGCCGCCAGCACTTCCGCTGTAGGATTCTCGTGGTCGGTTTCGGTCAGGTTTGCGTGGATGTGTCCGCGAATATGCTTAGGCTCGAAATGAATCCCTTTAAAAGCGCTACGGATCAGCGCAAAAATTGCAGCGCGGGAGTAATCCAGAATACCGGGCGTTGCGCGCAAAGCTTCAGACCATTCTTTAAACGGACTGTCATTCGCAGCGACGATAGCCTTCGCCTGGCGGAAAACATCACTTGGAATGTCGTAAATATTGAAATCTGCTGACAGCGTTGCCAACGCAATCTCAGTATCGAGCCCGTCAAAGTCGGGTTTGTAGTTAGGGTTGCGATCGGTTTTTCCGCCGCCGCCCGGCTGTGCTGCTGGCACCTCAGGTTCAGCAGCTGGCGCAGGCAGCGGCAGCAACTCAGTTGCAGCATTGAATTCAGCTGTCATCGTCTGGTTAACGAACTCCAGATGCGCAACCGGGTTCAGGTGGATATCCTCCGGCGCGATGCGCACCAGGTTGAAGATCGCCGCGCGGTTCACTGCCAGAACGCCAGGCTGGTTGCGCAGGATCTTGCTCCACGATTTCCACGGCTCTTCTTTGTTCGCGATAATCTCTTTGGCGCGGCGCGCAATGCTGCCCGGGATTTCACGATGGTTGAAGTCCATCGGCAGCAGGGCGCAGGCGATTTCCAGATCAAGGGTGTCCAGGGTATGTTGTGTGTCAGTGCCGCGGTCGGTTACGTATCCACCATCAGCATTGGTCCCTGAGTCAGTGCGCTGCACGAGGTTAATGCGATTGCCGGCGGCCCACTCTCGCGTCAGGATCCCGCGGTCAATGTGTCCGGTGTTGAACCACGCTTTGAAGAACTGGATGACGACAGACAGCTCTGTGCGTTTTCCATCAACTGGGAAGATGGTTTTCAGAGCACTGACCACTTTCCAGATGTCGGGCTCATGTGCTTTCTTGAAGCCCTCAACATTTTCGGCGGCCAGAATAAGGTTCTGCACGTAGCTGTTGTCCACATCCAGCTCAAGCTCCAGTATGGCCTTCTTCTGCTCTTCGTCGACGTGGTAGAGATAATGTTTGTCCGCGATGAACTGCGCCAGAAGACGCTGACGGAAAGGCAGGGTGGCGACGGTCGTCAATACCGGAAGTTTGCGCTCGCGGAACTCTCTTACCGCATCACAAACCGTTTCGGTACCATCTGCATCAACAATGCTTTCGCCAGTTTCGATATCCACGCTATCGACGATAGTGGTGTCGGTACCCTCAACAACTTTTCCGTCTGGATGAGGTTGCTGCGCAGTGCCGGCAATCACATTCCAGGTTCGCTGGTCGTCAGCCAGTTCGTAGCATTTGCACCAGGTGTAATCAATCACGCCTTCTTCAGGTAGATCGTCAACAACAGGCATGTCGGTACGAACAGGCTTGGCGTAGTCCTTACCGCGGCCAGTTTCGATACCTACATCTTCCAGCGCGACGTCCAGCTGCAGCGCAGCGCGTGACGCCGTATTGGCACTGAACCAGATAACACCGTCAGGTTTGCCGGATTTCTGAGTCGCCTTAATATGATAAAAAAATTCCATGGTGGAGCCTCGTTTGGGTGTAAGATACCCAACAGCTAATGAGCGCTGCTTAGGTAGTGGTCATTGGTCAAAACTCGATTCCGGAAAGCTTTGGTCGGCTGACCGGGTACTGAACCCGCCTTGCGCGGGTTTTGTGCTTATCGGGCGCTGGGCTTGTTCGCCAGCTGAGAGATAAGCACTCCGTCAAGTGCAACAAGAACCGGGTCGAACGTGGTATTCGACGGGATCTTGCTGACTGCGCGGATGACTGCTGAAACTGAGATATCACCTTCACGAAGGCTATATCCGCCGCCCGGTCCTCTGTGTGAGGTGACCAGCTTGCCGCTGCGCAGCCGCTTAAAAATTTGCTCCAGGTAGGAAACTGAGAGCTTCGATTCTTTACTCAGTGTGGCGAGGGGTACTGGCTTGCCGCAGTAGATTCTTTCCAGAACCGCAACAGCCTGTACAGATGCCATCACTCGTTTCATTCCAAATTCCATAATGGATCCCTTCAGGGCCAGTCAGGCCATTGGTCAAAACTCGATTAAAAATGTAACGCTGGCTGTTGGTCGTCAGCCGGTTTGTACGGGTAACACTGTCCTTTAACGTGCTGCTCTGCGGCAGCTGCTTCACAAACCGCCTCGGTCTTATAAACCCCGAGCATGATGTCTGAGCATTCCCCGGTGAGGGCGCAGACGTTAACGATTAAGGCGAAAAGCGAGTTCATGCGTTGAGCTCTGGATTGCCTTTTTGCGCCATGAAGTAGCAGAACTTGCGGATCAGGACTTCAACAATGTTGAGGCGAATAGCCTGCTGTTTAACGGGATTACGTGCGTAGTCGATCATGGTTATCTCCTGTTTAATTTTGCCTGTCGTATCGCGGCCCTAACTTCAGTGCTATTGTGGTAATTCCCATACTGTAACGAGGGAATTAACTGTGGAAAAAGAAGAGAAGGTCTTGTATTTAACTCGCCTAGCGGTTGATACATATAACTCCTACCGTTCTGCTCAAATCTCATCCGGTCGAAATCTTTCAGACCAACACGATCCTGTTGAAGAGATTGAAAAACTCTATGTAAAATTCGAAGTCTTTCTTAACCAGAAGCTCGCAGAAGACGAATGGAAATAGGGTTATATGCTTTCCAGCCAGACCCATTTCTCCAGAGTGAGCCTTTGCAATGTGCATAAAGCTCACTCTTTCTGATGTCCATGTAATCCACAATTTTTACTCCTATATCAGCCTGTAACGCTGGCAAGCGGAACGGTACTATCTGCTGCGCATTGTTTGTATGTGCTTTGCTGGCGCCCCAGCTGCGGTGGTCAGTCGCTTCTCCGCCTGAAAAACTCGATAAACTCAGCAAATAGCTGGTTCACCGCAAAGCACATTCTCTGGTCATCTCATCCGGTGTTTCATATGCCGCCGGCAGCTACTACGTGGGCGTCCTGCCTGGATGACTGAATTTGTGAAATCAGACTACAAATAAATTTGTCATCAGTCAAACTGATTATGACATATTTTATTTCAATGATTGTTTTAGAAGGGGTTTTAGGTTGGCGGGATACAAAAAAAACGCCGCTAAAAGCGGCGTTTTTGTTCTGTCTTAGTCTTTGTTCGGCGTCGGTTCTATTTTTCTTTTGCTCAAGAACTCTGCCATAAACCTATCGAGCTCTTCGAGGCGATCACTAGCCAACTGAACGAAGCGTGTTTGCTCTACCTCTGGAAGCTGATCAAACACCTCTAACAAAGCAGCCTGCTTTTCAGTTAACACAGTTTTGCTAGCTGTAGTGGCCTTAAGTTGAGCCTCTTCTTCATCAGTCATAAAAAACCAATATAGTGGTTTTCCAAGGGCTTGAGGGAATAATGCAAGCTTTTCCTTGCGAGGAAAGTTACCTGTATTACACCAGTTACTGACTGTTTGAGAATTGACGCCAACTCTTCTGCCTAACTCAGATTGAGATATGCCAGCTTCCTCAAGAGCTCTTAATAGTCGTTCTTCGAAGTTCATATTCGGATCCAAATTAAACCTATCAGCAAGCATACAAAGTTTCTTTTCAGTTGTGATTGATTAAGTTTCTTGACATTGACAAATTATTTATCAATCATGTGATTCCTAAACTAGGAGGAACCATGAACGAAGCCATTCAACAAAAAATAATTTCTTTGTGTGGAAGTCAGTCTGAACTAGCTCGCCGCCTGGGTAAGAACTCGCAGACAGTATCAGTCTGGTTTCGCACTCAAGTTGCCAGCACTGAAGTTCTTAATGCCTGCAGGGCTCTGGACTGGCAGGTAACTCCGCACGAGTTGCGCCCTGATCTGTATCCAAACCCCACCGATGGTTTACCTCAAAAGGATGCCTGACCATGCACTCGGTAACTTTTCAACATATTAACCAGCAGAATGCCGCTCCGCTGAAATCGAAAAATCATTATGAACCTCGCCGCAGAGACAACTTACGACGCCAGTCTATCTTGGCAGCTGTTCGTGAATGGGAGCTCACTCTTCCCGGGCAGGCGCAGGACGTTATTACGCAGCTGGTGGCCGAACAGTGGGCCCGGGAGGGTGGCAGAGGGATAACAGTGAACAAGCAGAACCTCTATCGCTACCTGAAAAACGAAACCAACTCCAGCAAGTACACGGCTCACGTCATGCAGCTCGCAAACGCGATCGGTTTGGCAATGCCCATTGAGATCGCCAGAAAGCATGGCCTTCGACAGGGTAAAACCGATATTGAGCTGGTGGCCGATGCAATAAAAGAGACCGGCGAGCATCACCAGGCAAAGTTGCTGGGCCTGCCGAACGCGAAGCAAGCGAAGGAGGGTTTTGAAAACCTACTTGCCAACGCTGCATTGTTACCCGGAGAGCTTGCCGGCGTGATGATCGCCCACCTTCAGGCCCTGGCTCCACTTTTTACGTAATCGAGTTTTGACCAATGACCACCAGCTCGGCTGGTAATACGAGGATTTAGATGGCCCGTATACTGGTTGCTGCGCCACGGCGGCGGCACATGCCAGTACCAGCACAGCGACTACCACTATCACGAACTGACTACCATGCGGCATGAGCCCGGCGCAATTCTTCTTTGTGGCCACTGCGACAACCAGCTGCGCGAACAATTCACCGAGCGCCTGGCGGAGCTGGCGCGTCAGAACGTCATCGACTGGGTGCTGGACACTACCCGGTCGGCGCTGGCGATCGATAAGACCCGCGAGATATCCCTGCCTGAGTTGTGCTGGTGGGCTGTTCGTGTCGGCGTCACTGATGCGCTGCCAGAATCAGTTGCCCGCGAAGCTTTACGCCTGACAGCTGTGAAAGAGACTTACCGTGAGAGCGAGATCGTACCGGCGGTACCGGCCACCAGCATCATCGCCGACAAGGCCCGCGCGCTACCTGAAGTTCGAGCCATTAAGCCAGTAGTGAGCGTACTTGTGGATCCCGAATCCCCTCAGACCCTGATGAAGCGGCCAAAGCGGACCCGCTGGGACAAACCCAAATATCTGGCATGGGTTAAGACGCAGCCCTGCGAGTGCTGCGGCAGACCGTCAGATGATCCACACCATCTAATCGGCTGGGGCCAGGGTGGCATGGGAACGAAGGCGCACGACAGTCTCGTGATCCCCCTGTGCCGCCAGCACCATACCGAACTACATGACGATCCGGTGAAATTCGAGCGTAAGCACGGTACTCAGCCGGAAATGATAATCAGAGTGCTGGACCGGGCATTTGCGCTCGGCGTTCTGGCTTAAGGAGCAGTACAGGATGACACCACGTCAACGCCGCATTCATATCGAAGGTCTGGGTAAAGCAGCTGCTGCACCGAGAAAAAGTTACCTCGGGAAGTTCACGCCTCTTAAGAGTGTTCAGTCTGCATGGATCAAATCCTTGCTGACGGTCTGGGGCGAATGCGTCGGCGGTAAAACCCGCGCGCAATACCGTCTGGAGAATTTCAGCCAGTTCTGGTCTGAGGTTAAGCAATCGGAGTGGTCGGACACTCAGCTGTCGCGCATCACTGAGGCGCTGGGTCAGGCGAGGGAAGAGGGGTTCCGTGGCGTTCAGGCAGCGCTGCGTGCCCGGTCCATTCTGTGGCCGGTGACCCTGTCAGCGCTGATCGAAGAGAGCGAGCGCCGCGATGATGCTGACTTTATCGAGCAGATCATGCTGAACACCTTCGACCTGCACGACCCGGTGTATCTGGTTGGCCGGCAGTTCTATACCACCCGCAAGAAGATGTCCGACATCACGCGGGAGTTGCAGCACGTGGCCCCCTGGCTCACTGACGGCGAAGCGCGTAAGCGCGTGCGGTGGTGCCTTGAAATCTTCCAGGCAAAGGTGTTTCTGACCGTGTGCCGGCAGATGAAAACGGAGCAAAACTGAGAGGCCTCTTAAAAAATATTTCAATTTATGTTGAAAACGGGCCAGAAAGATGAATAATTCATTCATGCTTGGCAGAGCTGCGCCACGATGGCAGCGTCGAAAAGCTCTTATCAAACAAATTACGAAACCTCGCTCCGGCGGGGTTTTTTTATTATTAATAAATAGCAAATGATATGTATCTTTAAAGATGCAAGCCACGTACAGTGCGCGGGTGGTGAATCCCCCTCAGCGGTGGGGCGGCTAGGCAAAACGAGTCGGGTTTGAAGAACGCGGTTCTGTGGTCTAGCGCAGGGTCACCGGGAGGCACCCGGCACCACAACCTCAGTATCATCTATATCTAAGGCTGCCGATTGGCGGCCTTTTTGTTTTACATGATTCTGGACTGCTTAACACCGCTGGCCTTTTTCTTTTTCATACTGAGTAAATAAAGTTAGCTTTGTTGAAGAAAGGCGATTAGGCTGCGCCTGTGGTGAATCCCCCTATGCGGTGGGGCGACTAGACTTGGAGGTGAATGACGCGATTCTGTGATCTAGCATAGAGTCACCGGGAGGCACCCGGCACTACAGTCCAATTACCACAGATTTCTAAGGCTGCCGATTGGCGGCCTTTTTGTTTTATATGACTTTAGCCAGCACAGCACCGCTGGTCTTTTTGGTTATACTGAATAAATACACAGATAAAAATAGCTTTATGGCAGGAAGAGGACTAGGCTGTGCCTGTGATGAATCCCCCTATGCGGCGGGGCGACTAGACATGGCAAGTGAGTAGCGCGATTCTGCGGTCTGGCGCAGCGTCACCGGGAGGCACCCGGCATCACACTCAATAATGAGCTTCTTTGCACGGTTCTGATATAGGCTTTGCCGCCCACATCCCGCATGGATTCCGGTTAACATATCAGATACTGTCGTCTTGATAAGTTCTGTCAGAGCTTGAAGAGGGCGATCATTATGGAACCAGGTTTTTACTGGATACAGTACGGCGGCAGGGTTCAGATTGCTTATTACACTGACGTCGAAATTGAAGACCCTGAAATAGGCAGAATCATTACAGGTATCTGGCATCTCACACAGGGCGATGATATTTGTGATGACGGAGAGGCTGAAATTTTAGCAGGACCGTTAAGGCCACCACATATTTGAAATAAACACCGGTGCGCTTCAATATATGGTATAGACTTTTAAGCGGTGAATCCCCCTGTGCGGTGGGGCAATCCAGTTGAAATATATGTAAGTGTGCTTGCGGCTCGTATAACTGGTAACGAGTCACCGGGAGGCACCCGGCACCTGTCTTAGTATCAATACCTGGGTTTAATATTGCCTGCTTGCAAAAGCAGGCTTTTTTATATGCGCTTCGTTAGTAGTGCTATTATTTAATCGTGAACCAAGCCATAGCCATTAACCTTATATCCTGACCGGTCAGTAACGCTGCTCGACACAGCTGCAATACGGATGGTGGCTAGGCAACATGCCTACCTACTTAGATTTAAACTCAGTTGGGCCCGCTGAAAACGCGGGCCTTTTTTATCTTAGTCTCCCGGAACCGAGCATTCACTTTGTCGGTAATTCATTCGGAGAGCCTGATCCCTTACCAAATAGCACCCGCATCCCAGCGAGGTGAGAGAAATGTCCCGTATGAGCAAACTTGTCACCGGAGTCGCCCTTGGCACCTCAGGAGGAACCATCCTGAACGGCGTCCTCACAAAACTGAGCCCTGACGAATGGAGCGCCATCGGCGTACTGGCTGGCATTGCCGGGATAATCATTACCGGGCTCATTAACTGGTACTTCAAACGTAAAGTTGCAAATGCGCAGGTAAAGGCGCTGGAGAAGTACGGACCTGCTGTCAAAGTCGGAGATGATTAGATGCCAATGACCAGTAGCCTGCGTAACAAACTCATCGCCGCTGCTGGTGGCGGTGTAATGCTTATCGCCTCGCTGTTTCTCGGTGGGCAGGATGGCGTAGAAGGGCGTAAGTACGAAGCGTATAAAGACGTCGTCGGGGTGTGGACTGTCTGCGATGGCCATACTGGACGGGATATCGTGAGAGGGAAGAAATATACCGATCGCGAATGTGACAGCCTGCTATGGAAAGACCTCCAGCCAGCCAAGCGTACGGTAGACAATCTGGTTAAGGTGCCGCTGGGCGAGTATCAGCGCGCCGCGCTCTACAGCTTCGTCTTTAACGTTGGCTCTGACGCGTTCTCGAAGTCAACGCTGCTGCGCAAGCTGAACAAAGGTGATCACGACGGAGCGTGCGAAGAAATGCGTCGCTGGGTTTACGCTGGTGGTATGAAGTGGAAAGGTCTTCAGAACCGACGAGAGATGGAGCGATCCATGTGCCTGGCGGAGAGCAGCAATGACCTTTGACTGGAAGCCTTTGCTTTTACTGGTTGTTATAATGGTATTCGGTGGGCTTGCGTTCTGGTTCTTCGGCAAAGCTGAAGATGAGCGTCAGCGCGCCGACACTGCCGAACACAACCTGAAGCTTGCGAAAGACACAATAAGTGATCTGCAGAAGCGCCAGCGCGACGTTGCAGCTCTTGATGCGAAATACACGAAGGAACTGGCAGATGCCCGGGAAAATATTGATCAGCTTCAACGCGATGTTGCTACTGGTAAGCGCCGGTTGCAACTCTACGCAACCTGTCCCGCGGACGGAGCGTCCTCAACCAGCAGCCTGGGCGATGCTTCCGGCCCCCGACTTACAGGCTCCGCTGAGCGGAATTATTTCACCCTCAGGGAGCGAATAGCCACTGTAACAAAGCAGGTAGATTACCTGCAGGAATTTATTATTACACAGTGCCTGAAGTAGCTGCTTGAAACTATATCCCATATGAAGTTCACAAAAGAAAACCCTTATAAGCAGGAAATTCGGTCTGCTTATAAGGGCATGCAAATGCATATCGTTGACCTGCTCCCCGTTGATTAATACACCGCGATGTTAGTAATGTCTTCATAAGCCACATGAGGACATCCCCATGAAGAAGCGTTTTTCCGACGAACAGATCATCAGTATTCTCCGCGAGGCTGAAGCCGGAGTTTCTGCCCGTGAACTCTGCCGTAAGCACGCCATTTCCGACGCCACGTTTTATACCTGGCGTAAGAAGTATGGCGGCATGGAGGTGCCTGAGGTTAAGCGCCTGAAGTCGCTTGAGGAAGAGAACGCCAGACTCAAGAAGCTGCTCGCCGAGGCCATGCTGGATAAGGAGGCGCTTCAGGTGGCTCTTGGGCGAAAGTACTGACGACAGACCAGAAGCGCGAAGTCGTGGTGTTGATGTGTGATGCGACCGGTCTGTCGCAACGTCGTGCCTGCAGACTCACAGGTTTGTCCCTGTCGACCTGCCGCTATGACGCTCAGCGTCCGGCGGCTGATGCCCATTTATCAGGGCGCATTACTGAACTGGCACTGGAGCGCAGGCGTTTTGGCTACCGCCGCATATGGCAGTTACTGCGCCGTGAAGGGCTTCTGGTTAATCACAAGCGCGTGTACCGCCTTTATCATCTGAACGGGCTGGGCGTTAAACGCAGACGTCGTCGTAAAGGGCTGGCAACAGAACGTCTGCCGCTGCTCCGCCCGGAGGCGCCCAACCTGACCTGGTCGATGGATTTCGTCATGGATGCGCTGGCTACTGGTCGCAGGATCAAGTGCCTTACCTGCGTCGATGACTTCACAAAGGAATGCCTGACGGTCACTGTTGCCTTCGGGATTTCAGGCGTGCAGGTCACGCGTATTCTGGACAGCATTGCGCTGTTTCGCGGCTATCCGGCTACGATAAGAACCGATCAGGGCCCGGAGTTTACCTGCCGCGCGCTCGATCAGTGGGCCTTTGAGCATGGAGTGGAGCTGCGACTTATCCAGCCCGGCAAGCCGACGCAGAACGGATTTATTGAGAGTTTTAACGGACGCTTTCGCGATGAATGCCTGAATGAACACTGGTTCAGCGACGTCAATCATGCCAGGAAAACCATCAGCGAATGGCGTCAGGATTATAACGAATGTCGCCCGCACTCCACGCTGAATTATCAGACGCCGTCTGAATTTGCAGCGAGCTGGAGAAAGGGTAATTCTGAGAGTGAAGGATCCGACATTACTAACTGAGCCTTGTATCTAATCCTGGGGGCAGGTCATCGTTACTTTATTACCATAATTATTTCGCTGGAATATCTTTATAGGAATAGTCCTGGAAGAGAAGGTGCTTCATACCCCGACAGGTAAGTGGTAACATTAATCAATGCAAACGGATTAAAGTTCGTTTAAAAAAGAAAGGCTAAAATGTTAGCCGGTTACGCTAGTTAGGCGGGATACGACGCTAAAAACAAAAAAAAAGCCCCGGTGTGGGGCAACTTTGAGTCAAACTATTTTTCTTCTTATGTGCTTCTTGCTTTCATAGCGCGGGGACAATAACACTTTCGTTAGAAATTGCAATTTATTTGCAACTTTTATCTATTCCGCTGACTTATGCCTTACTAGAAAGTATCCCCAGTAGCGGATAATAGGATCGATATGTCAGCCTAAGGTCAAACGAACAAAACACTCAAAGCGCTAGTTCGCAGCAGCTGTATGGCGGCAAACGCAGAGCAATGGCCTTCTAACGGTTCTCTCATTAGAGAGCCAGCTTAGCCTCTGGTAAAGGTTGATGAGAAAAGCATTACTGAGAGCGCCAATTCCGAGCTGGCTGTGCATGACCACAGAGCGAAGAATCCGCTAGGCGAGCGCGGCGAATGCATGAGTATGGTTGCCATTACAGAGCACACCTGATGATGAAAAACGATAAAGATTTTACGAGGGATTATGGTGTGAAACCAGTTGATTTCGCTGCTTTAGTAGGTTTATTGCGTTAATGTATGCTATAAGTCAACACATTCGACACCTTTTCTTTTTAAAGGATGCTTAACTTTTTTTTATGTATAGACTCAACTCACCACTCCTGAAATGGTTATGAGAAAGGTGTATTGCTTATTTATGAATCGTATTTCGCCTAGCGGCCCCGGAGTAATACGGGCTGGAATATAAGCAGTGCTAATTGAGATCATGTAGCAGCATGGTTTTTTTAAAAGTATCAGCGTTTCTTTGAAGACAAAATGACAATTGCCTGAAAACAGACGCATATGGATTGAGGCAAATCGATGAAAAAAGTTTTGGTTTTCTTCAACTCGCAACAGGTAGAAGTCATAAATGTGCTTAAACCAGTAACATCTATTATACGGAATTACCCAAATGGTGATGAAGTATCGTTAAAAGTAATGCTTACTGAAATACATTCATTAACAGGCGATCACATCGATATTTTTGTTGCTTCTGATCGGGAGCTGAACAAAGAAGAAGTAATAAGTGCAGTGAATAAATACCTTTGAACTGTACGTAAGCGGCATCAATGGTCATTTTCAGTTTATCGATAAGTGAGATGATTTTAGAATTCACAATTTAAAGATTATGGTGGATCCCCCTCAGCGGCGGGGCTAAGTAACCTGATGGCTCTTCTTCACTGGCGCTCATCGTGAAAGACTGAAGCAGCGAGTCACGGGTGGTTGACCCAAAGGCTCACCGGGAGGCACCCGGCACCATATGCCCAAAGCCCTTGTAGAAATACAGGGGCTTTTTATCGTCATCAACGTGAGCAGAACTAACTTAGTGGGGGGCTATGTCAAAGAATTTGAAAGCAAATTCTCTACGTATTCAGCGTATGCAATATTGATAGTCTATAATTTATATCCAGTTATGGGTAAGGACTGTTAATCAGAAATTGTCACCTTGCTTGAAAATGGAAACAGTAAATGAATCAGAAGAGGTAAAAATGAAAATTGAAGCGCTGACGCAAAAGGCAGAAGAAGACATTGCCGCTCTGATAGCCAAGAAAATTTCAGAACTACAAAAAAAAACTGGAAAAGAAATTACTGAAATTCAATTTGTTGCTCGCGAAACGATGACAGGCCTGGAAGGCTATGACGTAAAAATTAAACTTCTATAACCTCACCTTCTAAAGACAAGGTCGCAATAGCGGCCTTTTTTATTGTGCATCGTACGCGCATCAATGCAATTGATATTTATTATCGTTTGCGGGTCCTTTCCGGCATATCGGCTTGGTACGGGGCGGCGACCTCGCAGATTCTCGCTATTTATGAAAATTTCCCAGAAGTAATGTCCGGTTCGTTAAGGAACTAATTGATTGAAAATTAATAAAATATGATTTCCTAGAACCGGACATGCGATTTTTTGTTCATTTTACCGGATGAGACCGTCTTTTAGGTGGGAGAGCAGATCAGGAACAGATGAGGTGACTTGTGGCAACTCAGGTGGAGGTGGCGGAACATTTACGCCTGACGGAACGGCAGTTGCGCAGATTGCAAAAACTACCGGGTGCGCCAGTTTCAAAGAAACGCGGTGAACTCGACATAGATGAGTGGCGCTATTTCTATCTTTCTTATCTTCAACGTAACCGCTACTCACGTACGGATGATGGCAGCGATGATGATCATGAAGAGGCGTTGCTGGTTGCCAGAATCGAGCTGACTTCTGAACAGGCGATCGCGCAGCGTTTAAAAAATCAGATAGCTGAGCATAAGGTGATTGATACGGCCTTCTCCATTTTTGCGCTATCTCGCCTGGCCGGGGAGCTGGCATCCGTTCTGGACAGCATTCCGCTTTCGATGCAGAGACGATTCCCTGAATTAAATGATCGCCAGCTGGCTTATCTCAAAGAGCTGGTTGCAAAGGGAGCTAATAAATGCGTTGAGTCTGCGGAGAGGATGCAGGAGTTTGCGGATGAGTATTACAGAAATACAGATGAATAACTTTGTTCATGCGGTAAAGGAAGGGCTCTCTGTTCTGGTCAGACCCCTGCCAATGACTGCCGTTGAATGGGCAGACGATAACTATTACCTCCCGAAAGAGTCTGCTTATCAGGAGGGACGCTGGGAAACCTTACCCTTCCAGCGTGCGATCATGAATGCCATGGGCAACGACTATATCCGTGAAGTGAATGTCGTGAAGTCTGCCCGTGTTGGCTATTCAAAGATGCTGCTCGGGGTTTATGCGTATTTCATCCAGCATAAGCAGCGAAACTCCCTTATCTGGTTGCCGACTGACGGCGATGCCGAGAACTTTATGAAGTCGCATGTCGAGCCGACAATCCGTGATATTCCCACCTTGCTGGCGCTGGCTCCCTGGTATGGCAAAAAACACCGGGACAATACCCTCAGTATGAAGCGTTTTTCAAACGGGCGTGGATTCTGGTGTCTGGGGGGGAAGGCCGCAAAAAACTATCGCGAGAAATCCGTCGATGTGGCGGGCTATGACGAACTGGCCGCCTTTGATGAAGATATCGAGAAAGAGGGCTCCCCGACGTTTCTGGGTGATAAACGAATTGAAGGCTCGGTCTGGCCCAAGTCCATCCGCGGATCCACGCCAAAAGTCAGGGGCACCTGCCAGATTGAGCGTGCCGCGAAAGAGTCGCAGCATTTTTTGCGGTTCCACGTTCCCTGCCCGCATTGCGGGGAAGAGCAGTACCTGAAATTCGGCGATAAAGAGACGCCGTTCGGCTTCAAGTGGACGCCGGGTGAGCCTGCCAGTGTGTTTTACCTTTGCGAGCATAACGCCTGTGTGATTAAGCAGCAGGAGCTCGATTTCGCGCAGGCCCGTTATCTTTGCGGGGAGACGGGGATCTGGACACGGGACGGCCTGTGCTGGTTTTCATCATCCGGTACCGAAATTGATCCACCTGACAGCGTCACTTTTCATATCTGGACTGCCTACAGTCCCTTCACGACCTGGGTGCAAATCGTCAAAGACTGGATCAAGACAAAAGGGGATACCGGCAAGCGCAAGACTTTCGTTAATACCACGCTTGGCGAAACATGGGAGCCGAAAATTGGTGACCGCCCCGATGCAGACGTAATGGCCGAACGTAAGGAGCACTTTGGTGCCGCGGTACCGGAGCGGGTGGCCTACCTGACAGCCGGTATTGACTCCCAGCTTGACCGTTATGAAATGCGGGTCTGGGGCTGGGGGCCCGGCGAAGAAAGCTGGCTTATCGACAGGCAGATCATCATGGGCCGTCATGACGATGAAGCTACTCTGCTTCGGATTGATGAGGCTATCAACCGGACATATACCCGGCAAAATGGGGTGGAAATGTCGGTTTCACGCATCTGCTGGGATATCGGCGGTATCGATCCGACCATCGTTTACAACCGCTCGAAAAAGCATGGCCTGTTCCGCCTGATACCCATTAAAGGGGCATCTGTCTACGGTAAACCCGTTGCCAGCATGCCGCGCAAACGCAACAAAAACGGTGTTTATCTCACGGAAGTGGGCACCGACACGGCTAAAGAGCAAATCTATAACCGTTTCACCCTCGTGCCAGAGGCCGGTGAACCCCTCGCCGGAGCAGTGCATTTCCCTAATAACCCTGAAATCTATGATTTAGCCGAAGCTCAGCAGCTGACAGCTGAGGAGCAGGTCGAGAAGTGGGTAGACGGTAAGAAAAAGATCGTCTGGGACAGCAAAAAGCGACGAAATGAGGCGCTCGACTGCTTTGTCTACGCACTTGCAGCCCTGCGGATCAGCATTTCGCGATGGCAGCTTAATCTCGATTCTCTTCTGGCAACTCTGCTGGAGGAAGACAGCGGGCGTAAAAATCACAAAACCCTGGCGGATTACGCCCGGGCATTATCCGGAGAAGAATAATGGCGACACAGGCTGATCTGGAGGCAGCACGCACTGCATTACATGACCTCATGATGGGTAAACGGGTGGCAACGGTACAGAAAGATGGTCGAAGGGTGGAATTTACAGCTACCTCAGTCAGCGAGCTGAAAAAATACATTGCTGACCTCGAATCTCAGGTTGGCTCCACTTCACGGCGCCGGGGACCGGCAGGGTTTTATGTATGAAATTACCAGCTTTAGTGGGCCCAGACGGTAAAACATCCCTGCGCGAATATGCCGGGTATCACGGCGGTGGCGGCGGATTTGGCGGCCAGTTGCGCTCCTGGAATCCGCCCATCGAAAGTGCTGATGCGGCGCTCCTGCCTAATTTATCACGTGGAAACGCCCGTGCTGACGATCTTGTACGAAATAACGGCTACGCAGCAAACGCCGTACAACTTCACCAGGATCACATCGTTGGGTCATTTTTCAGACTGAGTTACTGCCCGAGCTGGCGTTATCTCGGTATTAAAGAAGAGGAGTGCCGCGCGTTTGCCAGGGAGGTGGAAGCCGCCTGGTATGAGTATGCTGAAGATGACTTTTGCGGGATTGATGCCGAGCGCAAGCGAACGTTTACGATGATGATCCGTGAGGGGGTCGCGACGCACGCATTCAACGGTGAGTTGTTCGTGCAGCCCACCTGGGACAGTGATTCAACGCGGCTTTTCCGCACGCAATTCAAGATGGTCAGTCCGAAGCGCGTCAGCAATCCCAATAACATGGGGGACACCCGGAACTGCCGCGCCGGTGTCAGCATAAACGATGCTGGTGCGGCGCTGGGCTACTACGTAAGCGAGGATGGTTATCCGGGCTGGATGGCGCAGAAATGGACGTATATTCCCCGCGAACTCCATGGGGGCAGACCATCGTTTATCCATGTGTTCGAGCCGCTTGAAGACGGGCAAACGCGCGGTGCCAACGTGTTTTACAGCGTGATGGAGCAGATGAAGATGCTCGACACCCTGCAAAATACGCAACTGCAGAGTGCGATCGTGAAAGCGATGTATGCGGCCACCATTGAAAGCGAACTGGATACGCAGACGGCGATGGACTTTATTCTCGGCTCTGACAGTAAAGACCAGCAAAGCAAAATGACAGGCTGGCTGGGTGAAATGGCATCGTATTACACCGCGGCGCCGGTTCGGCTCGGTGGTGCCAAAGTCCCGCACCTGATGCCTGGTGATTCACTGAATCTGCAGTCAGCACAGGATACGGATAACGGTTATTCCACATTTGAGCAGTCACTGCTGCGCTATATCGCCGCCGGGCTGGGGGTGTCATACGAGCAGCTCTCGCGTAACTATTCCCAGATGAGTTACTCCACCGCACGCGCCAGCGCCAATGAATCCTGGGCGTTCTTTATGGGTCGACGCAAGTTCGTAGCAGCCCGGCAGGCCTGTCAGATGTTTGTCTGCTGGCTGGAAGAGGCGATTGCGCGCCGGGTTGTCACGCTCCCATCCAAAGCCAGGTTCAGCTTCCAGGAAGCGAGAACTTCATGGGGTAACGCAAACTGGATCGGCTCGGGGCGCATGGCTATTGATGGCCTGAAGGAGGTGCAGGAGGCTGTAATGCTGATCGAGGCCGGCCTCAGCACCTATGAGAAGGAGTGCGCCAAACGCGGAGATGACTATCAGGAAATATTTTCTCAGCAGGTACGTGAAACTATGGAGCGCCGGAGCGCGGGTCTTAAACCCCCGGCCTGGGCGGCAGCCGCTTTTGAATCCGGGCTGAAAAAATCAAACGAGGAGGATAAAGATGACGCCAGAACTGCGTAATCTCCCGCATATTGCCAGCATGGCCTTTAATGAGCCGCTGATGCTTGAACCCGCCTATGCGCGGGTTTTCTTTTGCGCGCTGGCAGGCCAGTTGGGGATCACTCGACTGACGGATACGGTGTCTGGCGCAACGCCTGGTGCTGAGCAGATTGCCGAACCGCTGGCGCTCTTTGGTGATGATGAGGAGATGGTGCCCCGGCCGTCGCGTAGTTACCAGATAACGAACGGTATCGCGGTGCTGCCCGTTTCCGGCACGCTGGTCAGTAAAACCCGTTCGCTGCAGCCTTATTCCGGCATGACGGGATACAACGGGATCATTGCCCGCCTGCAGCTGGCCATGAGCGATCCCGGCGTCGACGGCATTCTCCTCGATATGGATACGCCTGGCGGGATGGTGTCCGGTGCATTCGACTGCGCCGACATTATTGCACGGATGCGCGGTATCAAGCCCATCTGGGCGCTGGCAAACGATATGAACTGCAGCGCCGGGCAACTTATCGCCAGCGCCGCTTCCCGCCGTCTGGTCACCCAGACCGCGCGTACGGGCTCAATCGGCGTGATGATGGCGCACAGCAACTACGGCGCTGCCCTGAAAACGCAGGGCGTCGAGGTGACCCTGATTTACAGCGGCGATCACAAGGTTGATGGCAACCCTTACGAAAAACTACCGAAAGACGTTCGCGATGATTTTCAGACGCGGATCGACGCCACGCGCCGGATGTTTGCCGAAAAGGTTGCCGCTTATACAGGCATGTCCGTGCAGTCCGTGCTGGATACCGAAGCGGCTGTATTTTCCGGTCAGGAATCGGTGGATGCCGGTCTGGCTGAAGAGCTGGTCAATAACACTGACGCGCTGAACGTGATGCGCGAGTCACTTAACAAACGAAAAACAATCTCCCCTGGAGGAAATATGGAAAAAGTAACCACCGCATCAGCCGCAGCTGCGGATGCTATTCAAGCAACCGCGTCAGCAGAACAGACAAATACTGTCGAATCCGCTGCTGCAGTTGTTGCTTCCCCGGCAGAGGTCAGTGCCCAGGTCGCCGCAGCGGTGAGTGCCGAAAATGGCCGAATCATGGGGATCCTGAACTGCGAAGAGGCGAAAGGACGTGAGTCACAGGCGCGTGCACTGGCCGAAACGCCGGGTATGACGGTCGAAAGCGCACAGCGCATTCTGGCCGCGGCACCGCAAAGTGCCCAGGCGCGTTCCGATACGGCACTGGATCGCCTGATGGAAACAGCACCCGGTGCGCTATCGACAGGTAATGCATCTGCTGGAGCAGGTGACGATTTGTTAAACACCCCCGTTTAAGAGGCTCTTATGGCAACGACTGAAGTTTTTACCCATTTACAGCCGCTCGGCAACAGTGACCCGGCACATACTGCATATGCACCTGGCGAACTGACAGCCTCCACGCCGGCCATGACACCACTCATACGGGCAAGTTAACGGTCTGGGACGGCGCTCACGCTGGCGCGGCATGCGGTATTCTTGCCGTAGCGGCAGACCAGAGCAGCGTGGAGCTGGCATTTTATAAATCCGGCTCATTCCGCATTGAAGATGTTCTCTGGCCTTCAGCTGTGACAGATGAGCATATCAAGCATAATGCGTTTACCGGCACGGCCGTCAGCATCATCTAAACCCTTTATTAACACTCACATTCATCCATAAAAGCCGCCTGTGCGGCTTTTTTTACGGGAAAAATCTATGTCAATTTATACCACTGCCCAGTTGCTGGCGGTCAATGAGAAGAAATTTAAGTTCGATCCGCTTTTCCTTCGCATCTTCTTCCGCGAAAGCTATCCCTTCAGCACTGAGAAGGTGTACCTGTCGCAAATCCCGGGCCTGGTTAACATGGCGCTCTATGTCTCGCCTGTTATTTCCGGCAAGGTCATCCGCTCGCGCGGTGGCACAACCTCAGAATTTACGCCTGGTTATGTTAAGCCCAAGCACGAAGTAAACCCGCAGATGACCCTGCGTCGTCTGCCGGATGAAGATCCACAGAACCTAGCTGATCCTGCTTATCGCCGCCGCCGCATCATTCTGCAGAACATGAAAGATGAAGAGCTGGCGATTGCGCAGGTAGAAGAAATGCAGGCCGTATCCGCCGTGCTCAGCGGTAAATATACCATGACCGGGGAGGCATTCGAGCCGGTGGAGGTGGATATGCAGCGCAGCGCCAGAAACAACATTGTTCAGGCGGGTGCTGCGGCCTGGTCCGTCCGGGACAAAGAAACCTATGATCCGACCGATGACATCGAGACGTATGCGGTGAATGCCAGTGGCGTGGTCAACATCATCGTGTTCGATCCAAAAGGCTGGTCACTGTTCCGCTCCTTTAAGGCCGTCAAAGACAAGCTGGATACCCGCCGCGGCTCTAACTCTGAGCTGGAAACCGCACTCAAGGATCTCGGTCAGGCGGTTTCCTATAAGGGTATGTACGGCGATGTGGCAATCGTCGTGTACGCCGGTCAGTACGTTGAAGGGGGCGTGCAGAAGAATTACCTGCCGGATAACACCATGGTACTGGGTAACACACAGGCGCGCGGTCTGCGGACCTATGGCTGTATCCAGGATGTGGACGCGCAGCGCGAGGGCATTAACGCGTCCGCACGCTATCCGAAAAACTGGGTGCAGTCCGGTGACCCGGCCCGTGAATTCACTATGATCCAGTCCGCGCCGCTGATGCTGCTGGCAGACTCGGACGAATTTGTATCCGTGAAACTCGCGTAACTTCCACCTGGTGGCCCTTCGGGGCCAATTTTTCGGAGTAGTTTCCATGACTGAAAAAGAAACACTTATCGCCCGGCTGAAAGAGCTGGGCAAAATGCTGGGCCGTGACGTGAATACCAGCGGCACCATCCAGGAGCTGTCGATGCGTATTGCTGAGCTTGAAGAGGAGCTGGATGGAGATGCCGGTTCGGTTGACGGTGAAAATGGAGAGGAGAATGCTTCCGGCAGCACCGGCAGCACCGGCAGCACCGACGTTGATATTGCTGACGCGGCGAAAGAAAAAACGAAAGCGACCACAACCGATGACCGGGTAACAGTAGAAACGCTGGCAACCCTGCATATTGACGCGCTGCATGCCACGCGTAACGAACCGGTCTCCATCGTTGAGCCCGGTGTGATCATTCGCGTATCCAAACAGGATGCAGACGAGCTGATCGCAAAGGGGCTGGCTAGAGAAGTCTGAAGGGGACCGCATGGCTGATTACGATAATCTCTTTGACGAGGCCATGTCGCGAGCGGATGGCGCTATACGCAGTGTGATGGGCGCAGATGCAAAGGTGATGTCAGGCGCTTTGTCAGGTGTCACCCTGATGGGCGTTTTCGATGATCTAGAGAATATTGGTTATGCCGGTGTGGGGATTCGGGTTGAAGGTACCAGTCCGACCCTGTTTGTGGAAACCGCCACTGTTCAGCAGCTGGAACGCATGGACACCCTGATGATTAACGGGCGAGCTTTCTGGGTTGAGCGAATTGGCCCTGACGATTGTGGATCCTGCCATATCTGGCTGGGTAACGGGAGCCCGCCCGCCGGTACCCGCCGTCGTTAAGGAGGCTGCATGTCCATTAAAGGCCTTGAGCAGGCGATAGAGAATCTCAACAGCATCAGCAAAACGGCTGTTCCGCGTGCGTCGGCACAGGCCGTTAACCGCGTGGCAAACCGGGCCGTCAGCCGCAGCGTGGCAGTCGTGTCGAAAGATACCCGCGTACCGCGAAAACTGGTAAAGCAACGCGCCAGGCTGAGACGTGCGACGGTTAATAAACCCCGCGCGCTTATCCGTGTAAACCGTGGCAATTTACCGGCCATAAAACTCGGTACCGCCAGCGTGCGCCTTTCCCGCAGAAAACGGGATAAGAAAGGGGCCAACAGCGTGCTGCGCATTGGACCGTTCCGTTTCCCGGGCGGATTCATTCAGCAGCTTAAAAATGGTCGCTGGCACGTCATGAGGCGAACAGCAAAGCCTCGTTATCCGATCGAAGTGGTCAGCATTCCTCTGGCAGCCCCTTTAACCACGGCATTTAAAGCTGAGCTGCCGAAGCTCATGGACTCGGATATGCCCAAAGAGCTCCGGGCATCCCTTACAAACCAACTCAGGTTGATTCTGACAAAATGAAACACAGTGATATCCGACAGTTGATTCTTGACGCGCTGGAAAGCGCGATTGGTACTGACGCCATTTATTTTGACGGTAGGCCAGCAGTGCTCGAAGAGGGAGATTTCCCGGCCGTCGCCGTTTATCTCACCGACGCGGAGTACACCGGGGAAGAACTGGATGCCGATGCAGGATACATCGCAAAAATACGTTACCCAGATGGGTGAGAAAACCCGGGCGCTGGCGGAAAGCGCGGGGATGAGTAGTCGTGCTGCACAGCGGCGCAATGAAGAGGCTCAGTTACTACAGGGCTGGAAAAATGGCGGCGGGTCTGAAAAAGATCAGGGCTACCAGAAAGAGCTGCAGGCGCTACAGGGATATTATCAGGAACAGGATAAAATGCGCGGTGACTGGCTGTCTGGTGGGAAATCCGCCTGGGCTGATTACGCCGATTCTGCGGGTGACGCGTACGGCCAGATGAAAAATGTAGCCGCCAGCACCTTTGACGGAATGACGCAAAACCTTGCGGACATGCTTACCACCGGTAAAGCAAAGTGGAGTGACTTCACCCGCTCAACGCTTTCGATGCTGGCGCAGATCGCCCTTAAACAGGCGGGAGTGGGGATCGTGGGCGCTGTCAGTTCGGCTATCGGATTTGCCGGGGGCGGCTATACCGGATCGGGCGGTAAATATGAACCTGCCGGGGTGGTTCATCGCGGGGAGTTCGTTTTTACCAAAGAGGCGACCAGCCGGATCGGGGTGGGAAATCTGTACAGTATGATGCGCGGTTACGCGTCCGGCGGACTGGTGGGTGGCGGCAATATGCCCGCTGCGGCCACGCGGGGGATCAGCGTTTATGCACCGGTCAGTGTCAGTCAGCAGGGGGGGGGCGAGTCCAGCCAGGCGGACACCATTGGAACGGCGCGGCAGCTTCAGGGCATTGTTCAGCAGACCATCACTGACCGGCTTAAAAAGGAGCTGGGGCCAGGTGGTGTACTTTACCCAAGGGGGTAGCGGTGACAGACACATTCAGCTGGGGCACCCGTAAAACTGCCCGGGGAACGGAAAGCGCCCGTACGCTTCAGTCCCAGTTTGGCGACGGGTATAAACAGATCGCCGGGATGGGGATCAATGACAAGTCCGAAGTCTGGGAACTTGACTGGACGGGCACACGAAGCGAGGCCGCAGTGCTGCGTGCGTTCCTTATGTCGCACATTACAAAATCGTTCTGGTGGACGAACCCCTGGGGGGAGAAGAAGCTCTATCGGATGAAGGCTGATTCCTTCAGTGTTTCGCTCCCCTCCGGAAAAAAAGCGACAGTAGCGTTCACGTTCGAGCAGTCCTTTGCTCCCTGATTATCTTCAAATCCAGAATGACTTACCGCCTCCGGGCGGTTTTTTTATGGGGTGAATATGAGTTTCACGCAGGATATTCAGCAGCTGGAACCCGGCCTGGGTATTTTACGATCTGGTGCTGGATGAGATTTACGGCATGGGCACCCGCATCGATGCTGCCATGATCGATAAGTGGGAGCTGTATGCGATTGCGCAGTACTGCGATCAGAAGGTGTCGAACGGGGCGGGTGGTACCGAGCCGCGCTTCACCTGCAACGTCTACATCCAGAGCCAGCAGGACGCCTACACTGTTCTCAGCGATCTGGCGGCGATATTCCGGGGGATCACCTTCTGGGGCAACGACCAGATTTACGTGCGCGCGGATGTGCCGCAGGATGAAGTGGATTTTACCTACCACGCATCAAACGTGATTGACGGGTTGTTTACCTACGGCGGCGGCAGCTACAAAAACCGCTACTCGTCTGCCCTGGTGTCCTGGTCTGATCCGCAGAACCATTACAGCGATACTGTTGAGAGTGTCTACGATTCCGACCTGGTGAAGCGGTACAAGGTCAACCAGATGTCGATGACGGCGATTGGCTGCACATCCCAGAGTGAAGCGCACCGCCGGGGCCGCTGGGCGCTGCTGTCTAATGCGCGCGACGGAACGGTGTCATTTGGCGTGGGGCTGGACGGTTATATTCCCCTGCCTGCGGAAATTATCGGTATCGCGGACCCGTTCCGCGCCGGCAGGCAGAACGGCGGACGCATCCGGGCGGTAAACGGGCGGAACGTTACGCTTGATCGTCCCGCTGATTACGCTGCTGGCGATCGCCTGGTGGTCAACCTGCCGGACGGCAAGGCGCAGACGCGGACAATCGCGTCCATCAGCGCGGATAAACAGACGGTGACGGTCACCACCCCCTTCAGGCTGCCGCCTGAATCCGGCGCAGTGTGGGCCATCGACAGCGACAACCTGGCTATCCAGTATTTTCGTGTGACATCCATCCGGGCGAACGACGACAGCAACGGTGGTTTTACGATCACCGCGGTTCAGCATGACCCGAATAAATACCGCTATATCGATGACGGTGTACGCATTACCCCGGCGCCGGTCACCGTCACGCCGGTAAGCGTTCTGCCGGCACCGAAAAACATCATCCTTACCGAAACCGACCATATCGAGCAGGGACTCACCGTCGCCACCATGAATGCGTCCTGGGACAGGGTAGATGGCGCGATCCGGTACCAGGCGCAGTGGCGCAAGGATAATGGCGACTGGATAAACGTTCCGGTGAGCAGCGCCCAGGGATTTGCGGTGCAGGGGATCTACACCGGGAGTTATGACGTGCGGGTGCGCGCGCTGAACGCCCAGGATTCAAGCTCGCCGTGGGGTTATGCTGACACCACCTATCTTACGGGCAAAAACGGCAGGCCTGGAACGCCGCAGGCACTGGCCGCCACGGACGATGTTGTCTGGGCTATCGACATCACCTGGGCTTTCCCGGATGGCTCTGGTGATACGGCATACACCGAAATTCAGCGCGCCACCACCGAAGACAAGGCTAACCCACAATTACTGGCGCTGGTGCCGTATCCGGCCACGCATTACCAGCATGGGCCGATGCGGGCGGGCGTCAGCCAGTGGTACCGCGCGCGCCTGGTGGATCGTATCGGCAACACCGGAGACTGGACAGAGTGGGCGGCAGGCCAGTCCAGCTCTAACGCCGGTGATTATCTCGACATGATCGGCGACACGCTTGAACAGACCGAGGGCTATAAAAACCTCGTTTCGGACATTGCCGATCTGGGTGAAGATATCCAGTCTGCGCGCGACGACATCACCGCAGTAACGACAGAGTCGGCGGCGACTAAAGCGGGCCTGGCGCAGGAGGTCACGGACCGTAAGAAAGCCATCACCGACGAGGCAACGGCGCGGGGGCAGGCGCTGCTGACCGAGAAGAACGAGCGCGTCGCGGATATCAGCAACGTCAACCAGACGATTCAGACCACCACCGACTCGCTGGCGCAGCAGATCGCGCAGATATCGGCGGGCACCGGCTCCCAGTTCGACCCGGCGAAAATCTGGTACTTCGATTCGACGGTAGAGGGCTGGACCGGGAACGGAACTCCCACAATCGTTGACGGGTGGATACGACCTGCGAACCATGCCACCGATCCGTGGGTGGCATCGCCGGGATCACTGGCTATCAACCCCTCGTCCTATCGCTTCGTTAAACTCCGCATCAGGAAAGTCGGTGCGCCCGGCTGGGCGGGGCAGCTGCGGTGGCGTGGTACGGGTGGATTCAACGACACTAACATGATCACCGTCGCCGAGCCTGCCTATGACGCCAACGGTATCGCAACGGTGGAGTTCGACAATATCCCGTGGCTGACCGAAACCACGATGAATCAGTTCAGACTGGACCTGTCCACCAGACAGGACGCGACGAACTATTACCTGATTGACTGGGTATCCAGCTGGGCATTGATGCCGCAGGCTCCTCTAACTTCCTCGTCAGCGCCGACACGTTTGCGGTTTATAACCCGACGACCACCGGGCAGGAACTGGTGTTTGCCGCCACCGGCGGGCAGCTGTTTTTGCGCTCGGTGTTCATCCAGGACGGGTCTATCGATAACGCCAAGATCGGTAACTTCATTCAGTCGGTCAATTATGTAGCAGGTTCTGCCGGGTGGCGGCTGGATAAGGGGGGCACGCTTGAAATGAACGGGAGCACTGGTGGCGGTCAGCTTAAAATCAATGCGGACAGGATTGTATTTTATGACGCCGCTAACAGGCCCCTGGTGGTAATGGGTAAACCGTTATGATGCAGATGTTTATTGAGGGCACCGGCTTTGATGCCACCAACTCTATGGGGTTCACCTATGTTATTGATCACCTCGTCGTAAATGGTAGTGGCTCAAAAGCATATTCAGCTCCCGGTTTTGATCTTGCCGTTACGGCCATGAATAACACCCTGGCTAACAATGAGCAAAATAACACGATCACCGCATCAGTCTCAGGCAGCACACTGACATGGAACACCACTGTGCCGCTGCGGCTGATGGTGACAGCAACAGCAAAAACAGGCGCTGATACGACATACACCGGGTTTGCTCTTTATCAGTACCCGTCTGGCGTGAAAACCGTAAAGCTCGCGCCTGACTTCACCCCTTTTGTGCTGGCGAACGTGATTGATATCGAGGCCGGTGCCAGAACTGTTGATACCGGTGTCCGTGTGGGAGCCGGTATCATGGTTTTCATGCGGAACCGCAATTACGAAGGAGGAGCTCTTAGCCGATCCTTCTTTAACCAAATAGAAAGTGGGGGCACATATCAGCTGCAGTTTGCTAATGCGGGACAGAATCAGTATCCGACCAGGGCGTATATATTTGCAAAAGTATTGCCCCCCATGCCTGCGGCAGGGTTCTACATGTACCGCGATGGGGTAATGGTGTGGCACAACAACTGCCTCCCCTTGGACGCAAAATTCATAACCCAGTCTTATATGGAGTCAGATCGACCGCTGGCAGTAACTACGGGAATTACCAGCTTTATGTATATTCCCCAGGACCCGGCACACCCGAACTATGGATTTTCGAATTACACCTGCGCCGGTGCCGGTATCGCCAGTAATGGCAGATGGAGAACGAACAGCACGGAGGTTTATCAGTCAACGCTGGGAAGCGTAAGCCTGACAATAAAACCCTGGGTCGCTGGGTTGAGGGTTATGTACATAGACTGTGACCCTTACGATAATTACTTCAGACAATCCCTCAAAAAGTAATCTTTGAATCGCCACGGATAATCTAGACACTTCCGAGCCGTTGATAATACTGGTTTTCATATTCTGTCGGTGACATCTGATCGCTGGAACCATGCCGACGCTTACTGTTATAAAACATTTCGATGTAATCAAAAATATCACTGCGGGCTTCTTCCCGCGTTCCGTAGCTCTTTTTCTTTATCCGTTCGCGTTTCAACAACTGGAAAAAGCTTTCTGCAACCGCATTATCATGGCAGTTACCGCGACGGCTCATGCTGCCCTCCAGGCCGTGTGATTTCAGGAACGACTGCCACTCATGGCTTGTGTACTGACTGCCCTGATCCGAATGAACCAGCACCTGTTTTTGGGGATTACGCCGCCATACAGCCATCAGCAGTGCGTTCAGGGCAATGTCCTTTGTCATCCGGGATTGCATGGACCAGCCGATAATTTTGCGTGAGAACAGATCAACAACCACGGCAAGATACAGCCAGCCTTCGCGGGTCCTGATGTAGGTTATGTCCGTTACCCAACGCTCATCCGGAGCATCCGGATTAAACTGTCGCTGGAGCCTGTTGGGCGACACGATACTGGCCTCGCCTTTACGTGCCCGCGGGCTCCGGTATCCGACCTGAGCCTTTATCCCGACACGTTTCATCAGTCGCCAGACTCTGTTCACTCCGCACTGTTGCCCGCTGTCCCGCAGATCCAGATGGATTTTGCGATAACCATAGACGCATCCCGATTCCAGCCAGAACTGTTTAATCTGTCCTGTCAGTCTCAGGTCTGCCTGATGGCGTTGTGAATGCGGCTGCTGAAGCCAGGCGTAAAAACCACTGGGATGAACATCCAGCACCCGACAGAGCAGGCGAACAGGCCAGCAACAGGAGTTGTCACGGATAAAGGCGTACCTCAGTCGGACAGCTTTGCGAAGTACGCCGCGGCTTTTTTTAATATGTCCCGTTCGTCGGTAACCCGCTTCAGCTCTTTCTGGAGACGGCGGATCTCGGCCTGAGCATCTGACTGTTCTTTATTAATGGAAGGATCCGGACCGTACTTCTTTATCCAGGCGTAAAGGCTGTGGGTGGTGATATCGAGACGTGTTGCAACGCTGGCAACAGAATAACCGCGATCAACAACCTGTTTGACTGCTTCAGTTTTAAACTCTTCGGGATAACGCTTACCGCTCATGGGCACCTCTCTTTAAGCCATCTTAAATGACTCGGAGGTGTCTGTTAAACCCGTGGCGATTCACTTCTCCCTCAAGCTCTCTGAACAACACAACCCAGCTCCGGCTGGGTTTTTCATTTTAAGGACAACACGAATGGCCACACTTGATGACGATTTAGCTAAAGCCGTCACGGAAGGTTTTCGCCAGGCGCAAATTGATATCGTAAACCAGGACCTGATTTTATCGGGTACCGGTGACGTCACCGTAACCCTGGCTGACGGTTCGAAAAAAACGGGTCCGAGCTGGTCGAAGCTGATCGCCGTTGCGAACGCGGCAGGCACCAGCGCCGCGGCAGCTGCAACGTCTGAGAAGAATGCCAAAACTTCAGAGACGAACGCGAACTCATCAAAGACCGCAGCTGCAACGTCTGAGAAGAACGCAAAAACATCTGAGACAAACGCCAAGACTTCAGAAAACAATGCGAAAACGTCAGAAACGAACGCAAAGACCTCAGAAACCAACGCAGCGGCCAGCGCAAGCAGCTCCGCAGCATCGCTGGCCGCCGCCCAGCAACTGACCTCTGTACCATATGAGGAGGCGCCGTTCCCTGATGTTTGGGCACCACTTAATGACGATCTGCGCCTGCTGGCGGGCTCTGCACCATATGACACGCTGACTATTTCGGGACAGGTGCTGGAGCTACCAACAAAGTCGGCAACTTTTACCCGGTCAACGACGGCGACGTATATTGATAAATCTGGTGTTCTCCAGACTGCCGCTATTAATGAACCACGCTTTGAACGAGAGGGTTTATTGATGGAGGGGGCTTCTGTTAATTATATTTTGAATAGTGAAGACCCGACAAAATGGAGCAGCAATGGCACGCTTGATAAAGCCCTGGTTGTGGACGGATCAACTCAGGCAAATACCTTCAGAGGAACAGTCAACGCTGCTACGAGCGCGAATCATCAGACGACGGCAAGCTCAAATATCACCGTAGCAATTGGTGACAAAGTTACTTTATCCGCCAGGGTGAAAGCCACTTCATACAGAATACGATTCAGGTTTACGCTTGATGGTGCGCAAATAGCTGATTCCTTCTTTGATGGCAATACTGGGGGGTACATGAGTGCCACCGCAGGGCTAACCTACGAGTCGTCACTCGGGGGTGACGGATATGTATATGTGAGCGTTACCTTTACAGCGGCAAGCGCAGGGGTTGTAACGGGGGGAATATGGCTTAATAGCGGCACCAACCTCCCAGTTGGTGCGGTGATTTACGTTCAAATGGCTCAGTGTGAAAAGAACCCCATTGCAACCAGCTATATTCCAACCGGTTCTGCAGCTACCACAAGAGCCGCTGATACATTCGATCTCCAGGCTTCCGGTAACGTCGGCTACAGGCTTTCCGGGGACTTAATCAACCGGGTGGTTGCATTTGAACTTTCAGTTAACAGATACGTACAACCGACAGTAGGTTATGCAGACATCGTCACATGCCCTGGCGCAAGGAACGATATCATCACTCGCTTAACCGCTTCGATGATGTATTCGTATCGTGGGTCCGGTGGTGCCGGAAATTCGGTAGCTTATCCATTTAGTCAAAAGATTTTTGCTTTATCACAGGATGTTACAGACACCATTACTGCATATTTTAACGGAAACAGTAACGCTAAAACGCAGGGTCCAACCGTGGCGACAGGAGGTGCAACATCACTGAGGATTCAAAGTAACCCCTACGTTGTTTATCACATCTGCAATTTCCGGATCTGGCATCGCCTGTTAACTCCCAATCAAATTAATGGACTCCGCTAATGAAAGACTTATATCTGCGCTTTACTGATGCTGGTGAAATGCGAAAGCAATTAATCGCGGTAGGGTTTGTGAATGATGAGGAGCAGGGCGGTTTATATCACTCCTTTGCCATCCTGGATGTTGTCGGCGTTATTACTGTTCCTGCCGAAGTTATCAATCCCGGTGAAGAAAACGAAATGATCAAGTACACCACCGAACCCGGCTATCACGCCAATTTGCGGGCCATGAATGACTCGCTCGATCTATCCGGGCTGAACGACTTTGTTGTTACCCCGAAAACACCGGCTCGCGTGTGGGCATAAGGAGCACAACATGGCAAACAGAAAAGATACTATCAGCCTGGCCGCTGCGGACATCGCCGGACTGAAATCAGCTGCGCAGCGTGATGTCGGGACGACGTCTGGTAATGTAATGGAGGTTGGCGCGTTTGGTCTGGGAACTACAGTTCTCCAGGCCATAAACCAGGAGCAGCGCCTGGGATTTGGCACCTACCTTTCTAAAATGAAGCTTGGCGGCATTGATGATAACGCATCGCTTTTGCTCGTCCCCTTTGATGCAAACACAGTTTATCAGGTTGTCATTCCCACCATTGTTGCAACCGCGCCGAGAATGTACTTGCGTATACTTTCTTCTGATGCTGGCACGAACGGGAAACTGTGCGAAGTTTACACCACCACGAACACTACCAAAGCGGCAGACGGCACGCTGAAAGGCGCATCGCCTATCGTGCAGATCTTCCATGATGGCACCGCGCAGACCAATGACGAATCAGAGGGGTGTGTCGTAACGCGCATGGGTATTGGTGAGTATCTGGTGAGCGGCTGTATGGGCCTGAACGCCGATGCTGAGTGGGGTGGTATAGATGGTGGCTTTGACATCCCGAAAGACCGCAACAGACAGCCGCTGGTATGGCTTGACTATGAAGTGAATGCTGACGGTTCTGTACTGGTGAAAACCTACCATCGCACTCACCCGGGGTCCCCGACCTTCGCCCGCAACGAACGAGAAGGGTTTAACGAGTGCGACCCGATCGACATTCCTGCCGATCAGTACGTCTCCATCCGTGTAGAGATGCCTGTGGACAGCATCTGGAATCAGCGCCAGCTGGAGGCCGCGGCTGCTATGGCTGAAACAGATCCAGAAGAGCAGGTGGATATTCAACATAGCGTTTAACGTCTGCTGTGATCGAGAAGCATACGTGGTTCAGAATACTCTAGCAGTGATGGTGTCAGTGCGAGCCAGCAAATTACTTTGTGTCTCTCGTGCCTCGTACTTGCAGCGGCAGAAAATGCCCAACGATTCGGCCTCGAACATTAAGGAGTATGCTATCCCTTCAGTTTCAATTAACTTCATGATGAAGTAAATATAATTGACGCAAAAGCGGCAATCCCAACATCTGCAATCAGGATTACCGCTAATGGCTCTTTCATGTTCACATATTAGCTAGTGAAAATGCGTTTCGCATTTTACGACAACACATTAACAACAATATATGTCTACTCAGACTTTCTTCCGCCGCCATGGCTATTTTGTCCGCCTTTCTTGCCAGCTTCAGAAGCTTTTTGCGGATCGTTTTTGAAATTACCACCGCTATGCTGGCCTCCTTTACGACCTGCTTCAGATGCTTTTTCTTTATCTTCCGCGAAATTACCAGAACCGCCGCGATGCTCAGTCATATATAGTTCCTCTTTAGATAAAAATGAAAGGGATACGTTAACAAGAGTGATTGTTCTCTGCCAACGTTTATAAATGTAGATCATCATCTTGGGATGGCAAATAAAAAAGTGGTAAAAAATACTAGGATTATTCTTATATAAAAAATAACTGTAGAGATAAAGATAATTAGGGTTATCTGTTCTGGGTGAGGCACGATTTGTAATGCAAGTATTACCGCCTCGATAACAAAACACAACATAGATAATTCACAGGTGCTGAATGAATATCTGGTTTGTTCATGCCGGAGGCAAAGTTATAGAACCATTTTGCCCTTTAAAGATTGGCGACCGTCTTTTTTTATTGTTACGAAGCGGCGGAGCCTTGCCGAAGCCTTTGGAATGGCTTCAAAAAGAGAAAGCATATCTTCGACGTATATAATATGTGTGGTTCAAATTTTTATATATTTTATTACGTCTGCTACGTTATTCGTTTGGGTGGCATGTTTAAGCGTGGCGCTGTTAGATGTATTACCTCTTATTTAATTTGGCAATGTAATCTGGCCATCATCTGAGAGATGGTGCTCTCTTCGTTATGTCCGCTTATGGTTGTGAGTTCAACCGATGAATGCAATACTTTGGTTAAAACGCACAATCCGAAACCAGCCGGCAGTGCTGCTGCTCCTCAGCGGTGTAAGGACGCAGTTCGCTAAGCTCAGAGGAAAGGCCTTAATCGCGGATGATGGCGAAGCGTCGAACGGAACGCGGCGGAATATGTCGAGGTATGGGCAGGGTGACGTACTTCATCAACAGCGTCGATGGTGATGGTGATAAGTGCACGGTGCAAGAAGCGGTGCGTAGTTAGGGGGATCAGATGATCCTCCCTAATGAGTTTTAATGTCCGCTATGAGCGAGAAACGGACATTTAATTTTCGAGTAGTGGAAATCGAAGCCAGTACCTGCCGGAGCCATAGTATCGAAACCACGAACAATAAAAAGCCTGGAAATATCCAGGCTGCGCAAAACTCATTTATAGAATGCTGCGGTAAGGATTACTCAACGGTCACAACTATTTTGCCGACCTGTCCATTGGACTCCATATAGCGCTGGGCGTCTGCAATCTCTTCGAACGGGAACGTCTTATCGATGACCGGCTTCAGTTTGCCGACTCGCAAGCCTTCTGTGATAAAGGATTTTGCGCGCGCCATTTTTTCAGAGTCCGTCGTGATTTCAAACAGCTCATATCCACGCAGGGTGAGATGCTTACCGAGAATATCAAATACAGGCACAAGCATGTCACGGCTATCGAGCGCGCCGTACTGGAAAAACATACCCTGTGGTGCCATCACCTGCGTCAGTTTTGCCACGTCCGGCCCACCGACGGGATCAAAAACAATATGGGCACCTGCGCCATCTGTTGCACGACTGATTTCAGCAACCATATCCTGCTCCGCAGTAGCAATGACGGCGGCTGCGCCAGCTTTAAGGAGCATTTCGCTTTTTTCAGAGGTCCGTGTGAGTGCAATTGGGTTTGCACCCAGCATGTTAGCAATCTGTATGGCAGCCAGACCCACGCTGCTTGATGCTGCGCGGATCACGACATTCTGACCAGCCTGAAGGTTGCCATACTCAACCAGCGCACCATAAGCGGTGACATACATCATCCAGCTTGCGGCGGCTTCCTCGAATGAAAGGTTTTCAGGATGCTTTACGACAGCATGAACCGGTGCGTTGACCACTTCACCATACATGCCGTATTCATTAAACATAAATGAAGGGATCACGCTTACCCGATCTCCAGTGGTAAACTCATCTACATTCTCACCTACTGCCTGTACAACGCCGGCCGCTTCATAACCAAGACGTGCCGGAAATTCCGGCTCAATAACATATTGGCCGTTGCGGTACATGATTTCTGCACGGTTGATACCTATCGCATGTACGCGGATCTGCACTTCACCCGCTGTCGGTGCAGGCACCTTCACATCAACAACTTCCAGCACTTCCGGGCCACCGGTGCGGTTAAAGGTAATAACTTTAGACATATTCAACTCTCTCCAGTTAAAGGCACACCTTCAGAATAATGCCGAAGGGATGCCCGAATCATTTGTGAACAATCTACGTTGTTACGAACACACCAGAAATAGCTGAGAGGGAACTTCAGTATTAATTATCCATTAACAATCCGCCTGCTTCAGCGGATCTGCGTGGCCAGAATATCACTGAACCAGTCGATAAAGACGCTCACTTTTGGAGAAAGGTAGCGTCTGTCGGGATACATCACTGACACGGGCTTTGACACCGATGGGTATTGCGGCAGAATCTCTTCAAGAGCGCCGGAAGCAATATGGGGAGCAACGGCATCGTAAGTAGCCTGGATAATGCCCAGACCAGCCAGAGCACAAGAAAGCAGAATATCGGAATTATCAACCAGCAGGCTGCCCGCAGGGCGTAGCGAAACAATGCTCCCATCTTCGATAAACTTCCATTCCATGACGTCACGACTGTGGTCGCTAAAAAAGTTAATTGCCCGATGTTTATCCAGATCCGCAAGTGTTTCTGGCCGCTCCTGCTGCTGCAGGTAAGACGGGGCTGCACAGGTAACCATCCGGATGTCACCAAGACGTCTGGATATAAAACTAGAATCTTGAAGCGCACCCAGGCGGACAAGGCAATCTACGCCTTCCGTAATCAAATCAGTTTTTTTATCGGAAGAAACCAGCACAACTTCAATACCTGGATACAGTGCCTGAAAATGCCTGAGATTAGGGATCAATATGGAATGCGCCAGCGCCAGGGGCACATCAAGTCTCAGGCGTCCTCGCGGTGGAAGTGTCGGTGAAAAACTGGCCATCATGTCATTAACTTCGGCCAGAACATGCCTGGCATGATGATAGAACTCATCCCCTTCAGCAGTAACGCTCAGCTTTCGGGTTGTGCGATAAATGAGTTTTACACCCAGATCATGCTCTATCTGCTGTATCGCTTTGCTCACAGTGGGGCGATGAATCTGAAGTACATCAGCAGCTTTCGTGAAGCTACCCTGCTCAACAACCTGTATGAAAATATTTAGGTATTCAATCATGTTGGCATGCACGTGCTCACCTGTTTTGTAGGCTGTTCAAAACCGACATTGTAAAGTAAACCATCCCAACGACATTATTTCTTTTCGTTCAGATAAGGGCTTCCTGACTGTCACAATGTCCACTTCTGGCACTTAACAGACAAATAGTTTTGATCGGTTAAGGCACTTTTCGGCTTGAAAAGTGGTTATCAAAACTCTAAGCAATTACGGCAAAAACAAAGGCTTATAAAGCAGGTCAAGCAAGCCATAAAATCTGATTTTGTGTTATCATTCTTATATAAAGTAATGGCTTACAATGATTGCGTGTAACTACTGCTGCGCCATATGGAATGGTTCGAAGCCGCAGACCTGATCGTTAAAGGTATGGAAGGCGCGATTAACGCCAAAACCGTAACCTACGATTTCGAACGTCTGATGGAAGGCGCTAAGCTGCTGAAATGTTCAGAGTTTGGTGACGCGATCATCGCGAACATGTAATCTGAATCTCGGGTTATATGAAAACGGGAGCCGATGGGCTCCCGTTTTTTTTATTCATAGCCCTCAAACGGTTATCAACATCAAGATAGCTTCAGGGATGATGGGTTAGTAAATATTTTAAACAGGGTCATCTAATGCGTACCGCAAATATCCGTGCAATGATCGGAGGAACTCTTTTACTGATGTCAATCTTAGTCCCGGCGTCCGCCGCTCAGCCACTGGCTGGGGCTTCAGAACAACCAAACTCGCAGCGCATCTCTGTACAGACCGAAGGCACAGGAACGGATGTCATATTGATTCCGGGGCTGGCGTCGTCTCGCGACGTTTGGGCCGATTTAGCCTCAGGTTTACGTACGAGCCACCGCATTCATCTTGTCGAACTTGCGGGATTTGCGGGTACACCTGCTATTTCCAACCCGGAGGGGAAGGTCATCGCTCCGGCAGTTGATGCCATCGCGGAATATATCAACACCCAGCACATCAAAGCCCCTGTGATCATTGGCCACTCTCTTGGGGGGGAGATCGCCTTGATGCTGGGGGCCCGTTATCCCGACCTGGTCGGTCGCTTGATGATCGTCGATGCGTTGCCATTCTATACGTTGACGATTAACCCTGCGGCGACCAGCGAAACGGCGGTCCCGCATGCAACCGCCATGCGGGACTGGCTACTGTCCCAGTCTGCGGAGCAATTCGTAGCGTTTCAGAATACCTCCATCGCCCGTTTGGCGAAGACCGAGGCGGTGAGACCTGCACTGGCGGCGGCGGGGATCAATTCTGATCGCAAAACCGTTGCGGATGCAGTGTATGAACTGATGGTTACTGATTTACGTCCCGAGCTTGGCCGCATTCGGGCGCCTATTGAGATCGTGTATGCGTATGACCCTTTATTCGGGATACCTGCAGCCAGCGTGGAGACGATGTACCGTCAAGCCTATGCCGCTGCATCCGAAATCCATTTCACGCGTATCGATGACAGTTTTCATTTTGTCATGCTCGATCAGCCAGAACGGTTCTCCAGCGCGGTTGCGTCATTCTTAAATCAATAAAAGATGACAAATGAAAAATACGTTCTAAGATTTTCAAGAAACAAACCTGAGAACATGGAGTTTCTTATGACAATTGCGTTGCTGGCAGCCTTATCCGCGCTTCTGATTGTGTCGGGGCTTATCTACGTTTTGCGGCAGTTAATGAATGCCTGGTGTGAACCGGAACGCCACTAGGCTACCCACTCTATTCCTCTTCACTTGCGTACACGATCTGCCCTACACCGCGGTGGGTTCCGTCTCTGGAACCCATCCTGCGTTTAGTGACGCTAATATCCAGCAGGAGGGACCATGATTGACGACACATGGCTTCATCGCCTCACTACAGGCGACATCTCTGCACCAACGCCTGCCACTCTTGCAGACCTTGCCGCCGAACTGCTCTCCCTTCGCCAGGAGAACGCCCGGCTGAAACAACAGCTCGCCACAGAAGTGAAGCTCCCTTATACCAGCGCCAGCCCGGTGTGCGATATCGAAGCCGGATACGCCGCAGGCGTCACAGACTGCAAGGAGGCGATACGTCGCGCGGGATTCTTGATCGAAGGGGATGATTAAGGCGAAGAACCCGGCGGGGTGCCGGGCCTGCTCACATTAAAACCAGTTAAATTTGTCAGAAAGAATCAACAACAACGAACTGGCACAAACAAGGTTAATACAGATCACGAATCGACTGGTTACGTTCATGTTATCAACACCATTCTGGCTATGAATGAATTGTGCTGATAAGCGTAATAGCAAATAGCGGAACGATCAAATCACGTGGGCAGGGCAAAAAAAAAGCCCACGTAACGTGGGCAAGAAATACTGGAAGCAATGTGAGCAATGTCGTACTGAATACCTGAGTGATTTGCTCAACTATTCAGTATTGAGAAAGATAATATTTCTCATTAACGATTACAACCCCAATGTTTGTGCGGAACGTCGGTTTATCGTTTTTTTCTTAAATTTCTCACGTGATGGTAATCACAAACTTGCAATTCTGAATCCTGTGCTAAGCTTTGTGTGTATTTGATTTGACGACAAAAACCATACAGAGAGGAAAGCAGCTATGGGAATCATATCCTGGATTATCTTTGGGCTTATCGCGGGTATTCTGGCTAAGTGGATCATGCCGGGCAAAGATGGCGGTGGATTCATCGTTACGGTCATACTGGGGATCATCGGTGCCGTCGTTGGGGGCTGGATCAGTACCCTTTTCGGTTTCGGCAGAGTCGATGGCTTCAACTTCGGTAGCTTCATGGTAGCGGTGGTTGGCGCACTGGTAGTGCTGTTTATCTACCGTAAAGTGAGAAGCTAAACCGACGCTTCAGACAAAAAGACCGCCATTATCGGCGGTCTTTTTGCATCTCTTACCACCAGCCCAGTTGGCTACCGGCAACGGCCGCGATGGCGACAATCAGCATAATAATGGTCGTTTTTCTCACTTATCCCCCGGGCGCAGCGTAACCGCCGACAAAAAACCACGTTAAAAAGATGACCGCCGTGATAAAAATCACGATCGGGAACAGAATACCAAGCCGCATGCTACCACCTGTCAGTAAATGCAAAACCCGTCGAGTTTACGGGGTTAATCGATATTGAGAAAGGGCGTTTTAAGTTTGCCTTTCTTATCGCTGTACATGGCAGCATCGGCTGCCCGCAGCGCGCTGTCGGCATCAAGTTCAGCAGGATCCACCTCAATTACCCCGAGGCTGGCACCCGGATAGACAAGGTGCACATCCCCCAGCCAGTATTCACCAGCAATTTGCGCGCTCAGCTGCGTTTTCACCAGGCTTAATGAGGTTTGCTCGCCGCTCTCGCGATCCTGACAGAGACAGGCGACCAGGAATTCGTCCCCACCGAGCCGGCCCACGATCTCATCGTCGCCGCGCCCGTCGTTCAGGCGCTTGCCCACCTCAACCAAAAACTGATCGCCCGCCTCATGACCAAAGCGATCGTTAATCAGCTTAAAATCATCCAGATCGATGTAGGCGATAATGGCGTTACGGTTCAGATGGCGCGCCAGCGAGAAGAGGGTGGTGAGATTTTCAAAGATGGCGCGGCGGTTTGGCAGACCGGTCAGGGCATCGGTATAGGAGTAAGCGATCAGGGCGGCATTGGCTTCGCGCAACTGCCTGACCAGCGACTCTTTCTCGATGTTCTGGGCGATAAGCCCGGCGAAGAGTTTCAGGACGTGCTCGCCGCGTTCGCTCAGGGGATGTTTGCTGGAGCTGGCGGCGCACAGGGTGCCGTACAGGGAACCATCCGTCAGATGAATCGGTATGCTCATGTAGGTGGTGATGCCCAGCGATTTTGCCGCATCACAGTCACCCCAGTGTTCGGCCACGTTATTGCTGAAGAAGCAGTCAGAATCGATTGCCCGCTTGCACAGGGTCTCGCCCCAGGGAACGCTCAGCCCTTCCGGGATCTGCATCTGTTTGCTGTTTCGGGCGTACAGAATATGCTGCAGGCGGGCATTAATATCGATTTTGGTGAGATAGGTCGACTCCATGTCGGTGACCACTTCTAGCATTTCGAGCAGCTGACGCACCAGGCTCTCAAGTGATTGCTCAGTGCTAAGCGTTTCTGAAACACGGGCAAGAATAATATCCGACATGACGCTGCTCAACTCCCCTACAGAAGACCTCTGTACCTGTCTGTTTTGCTGAAAGATTCGACTGCGGGTAGTAGAACATGAATTGACGACATTTCATATATTCTGGCGTGGAACAGTAAATTCTGACGGATAAAAAAATCCCCGGCACGCGCCGGGGAAAATAGATCTTGATTACGGAATGATGTTCTCTGGTCAAGTGAGAACAGCGCCACTCTAGCAAGGAAACTTGTCACCATGATGAAGAAATCATGGAGAACAGATCACCCCTTCACCCTGGTGACAGGGCTCGTTGGCTGAGATACACTTTGCACTAAGATTATTCCTAAGTATTCAGCAGCCAAATTCGAGGAAATATGTTTCAGTTAAACCCGGGCAACCTGGCGATGATTATCGGTGCCCGCACGCCAGCAGGGCGTCGCAATATCGGAAAATCCGTTGAGTTATTCAGCCTCTGCCAGCCGGGGCAGCGTTTTCTGAACCCCGTCAACGGGATCGTGACAGAACTGCCGCCGGGTGCAGAACGTGCCCTGTGGCTGGTGACCGGCGACGTGTTTTCGTTTGATAATCAGCTGGGGTTTGCGTTTGTGCGCCCGGAACATCTGATGCCGATCACCCCTGAACAGGCGCCGGAAACGCTCGACGCCCTGATGTTGGATTGATTTAAAGCTGACGCAGCCAGTCGGCTAACACCAGAGCGTGATTCTGCTGCCGGTCTTTCGCCCCATACAGCAGCGTCACGGTCTGCTTGTCCGCCAGGCGGGCAATCCGCAGCCCCTCCTCCTGATGCCGCGCCAGCTCCTGACGATAGGCCTGGCTGAAACTGGCAAAGTCGATTGTCTCGCTGTGAAACGCCTTACGCAGGTCATTGGATGGGGTCAGCGTTTTACACCACTCATCGCACAGTAGCGCCTCCTTTTTCATCCCCCGCGGCCAGAGCCGGTCCACCAGGATCCGATAGCCATCCTCTTTACTGGCCTCATCATACAGACGTTTGCACTGAATCATTTTTTTGCTCCTTCTCCCTGCCACGCTATAGCGCTTCAACGCTATCACAATCTGCCCACGTATTTTAAGGTATTGTGATATCAACGAAAGATCGGTAGTCTGAGGTTCCTTATGTTATCTGATATTTGTCTGGCATAAGGATCACTCTATGGAACTCTCCGCGGTAAAAAATACCCTCCGAATTGCACTGGTTGGCGACTACAATCCTGACGTTCTGGCTCACCAGGCGATCCCGTTGGCCATTGACGATGCCGCAGCGGTGCTGGACATCACGGCCGACTACGACTGGCTGGCGACCACCGAATTAACCAGCCCGGAAGATCTGGTCGGCTACGACGCTATCTGGCTGGTTCCGGCCAGCCCGTACAAAAATGTTGACGCCGCGTTTATTGCCGCACGCTACGCCCGTGAAAACAGCGTCCCGTTTCTTGGCACCTGCGGCGGCTTCCAGCATGCATTGATTGAATATGCCCGCAACGTCCTGGGCTGGCAGGATGCGGCCCACGCCGAGACGGATACCGAAGGCCGGATGGTGATTGCCCCGCTGACCTGCTCGCTTGTTGAGCAAAGCGACACCATTGAACTGCGCGCCAATACCCTGATTGCCAAAGCCTATGGCCAGGAAGAGATCGAAGAGGGTTATCACTGCAATTACGGTGTTTCGCCTGAGTTCGCGCAGGAGCTGGAGAAGGGTGATATGCGCGTCACCGGCTGGGACGCGCAGGGTGAGATCCGTGCCGTAGAGCTGGTGACGCACCCGTTCTTTATCGCCACGCTGTTCCAGCATGAGCGCGCCGCGCTGGCAGGCCGACCGGCCCCGCTGGTGCACGCTCTGCTTCGCGCAGCACAGAATTACTGAAGGCTGACTTAGCCGGACGTGATCTCCCGGTCACGCCCGGCCAGCATCCCGCAGAGGGCCATCACCAGTGAAACCAGCGCACAGGCAAGCAGCGGGATCCGCCAGTCGCCGTTGGCATCGTGGATTTTCCCCATCAGCGGGGGGCCACAGGCAGCCAACAGATAGCCCACCGATTGCGCCATCCCGGAAAGGGCCGCGGCCTGATGCGCCGAGCTGGCGCGCAGGCCAATAAAGGTCAGGCCGAGGATCATGGTGGCCCCGGAACCGAAGCCAAAAATCAGCGTCCACATCACCGCCAGATCCGGCATAAACCACAGCCCCGCGGCACTCACCGCACACATCATTGCCGACAGTCCGGCCACGCCACGTTGATCCTTCAGCCGAAGCAGGATCAGCGGCACCACAATCCCCGGTGCGGCGGTTGCCAGCTGTAACAGCCCGTGCAGGGACCCGGCTTCGGTTTCGCTGTAGCCGTGGCTCTGCAGGATCGCCGGCAGCCAGCCAATAATTACATAGTAGATAAGCGAGTTGATCCCGAGGAACAGCGTCACCTGCCAGGCCAGCGTTGAGCGCCAGATGCCCCGGCTATGCAGCGCCCGCGCACCGCTCAGCGACCCGACAGGGCGCTGGCGCCACTGCGGCAGCCACAGGAGCAGCGCCAGCAGGGGAAACACCATCAGCATCAACAGCGCACCGTGCCAGCCTGCACCGCTCAGGGCGACGGGCACCACCAGTGCTGAACCGAGCGCCGCCGCGGCCCCCATCGTCAGGGAGTACGCCCCGGTCAGTTTCGCCACCTGACCGGGGAAATCACGTTTAATCAGCCCCGGTAGCAGCACGTTGCCGAGCGCAATACCGCAGCCAATCACCGCCGTGCCGCCAAACAGCAGCATTGCGGAGGGCAGGGAGCGCAGGGCGATCCCGGCGACGATCAGCAACAGGGCGATAAACAGGCTGCGCTCCATGCCGATGCGGCGGGCGAGACCAGCCGCCAGGGGCGAGATCAGCGCAAAGGCCAGCAGGGGGAGCGTAGTGAGCAGTCCGGTCTGGGCGGTAGTCAGGCCATAATCGGCGCGGATAGCGTCCAGCAGCGGCGCAGCGCCGGTAAAGGTCACCCGCAGCGAGGTGGCAATCAGCAGGATCCCGGCAATCAGCAGCGCCCGCTGCTTGCCGGTAGTCGGAAGGGCTATGGTCATTGTTATCTCTTACGTCGAAATGAGGCTACAGGATACGCATTTTCAGGACGGTTGAAATCAAGCTAAAATGACAGATTATCGCTAATATCGGACAAGATTATGATCGGTCTGGGCCTTGAAGGGTACGATCCCGACAGTCAGCATGACGCCGCGGTGGCGTTTCACGTGCGCGTGGTGGCGGACGAGCAGCGTATTCCCCGACATCAGCACCGCAAAGGGCAGCTGATCCTGGCCCTGCATGGGGCGATCACCTGTGAGGTGGAGAACGCCATGTGGATGGTGCCGCCGCAGTTTGCGGTCTGGATCCCCGGCCAGCTGCCGCACAGCAACAGAGCCACCCCCAGCGCCCGGCTCTGCTTTTTGTTTATCGAGCCCGGCGCCGTAACGCTCCCGGACCGCTGCTGCACGCTAAAAATTTCGCCGCTGGTGCGGGAGTTGATCCTGACCCTGGCGGCGCGCAGCCCTGAAAAGCAGGAGCCCGCCACCCAGCGGCTGGTGGAGGTGCTGTTTGATGAACTGCCCCGCCAGCCCGAAGAGCAACTTCAACTCCCGGTCTCTCCGCACCCTAAAATCCGCCTGATGAGTGAGACCATGGCTGCCTCTCCGGCACAATGGCAGACGTTGCATCAGTGGGCGCGCCATTTCGCGATGAGTGAGCGCAACCTTGCCCGGCTGGTGGTGAGTGAAACCGGGCTCAGCTTTCGCCGCTGGCGGCATCAGCTCCAGCTGATTGTGGCCCTGCAGGGATTGATCCGCGGCCAGTCGGTGCAGCAAGTGGCCCAGGATCTGGGCTATGACTCCACCACTGCGTTTATCACCATGTTCAAAAAAGGACTGGGTCAGACCCCGGCGCGGTATATCGCCAGTCTGGCTACGACTTCCCGATAAACAGCGACACCAGCCCGGCGGCAATCAGCGGGCCGACCGGCACGCCACGGAACAGCGCCACCCCCAGCACCGTGCCTACCAGCAGTCCGGCTACCAGCGTCGGCTGGGAACTCATCAGCGTGACGCCGCGCCCGCCCAGCCACGACACAAACACCCCCACGGCGATGGCAATCAATGATTTCCAGTTCATAAAGGCGTGGATCAGCGTCGAGGCGGGCAGGGTGCCGCTGGCGATCGGCGCCATCACGCCGATGGTGAGGATGATAATCCCGACGGTCAGTCCTTGCTTTTCAATCCACGGGAAAAAGGTGTTGAGCGGCGTAACCCGCACGATGATCAGTACCAGAATGGAAATGGCGACGGTGGTGTTATGGCTGACAAAGCCCAGCGCAGCGAGCCCCAGAAGTATGAGCAGAGTCGGGTCAATCATATTGTTATCCTTGCAAAAAAGTTAGCCTGCTTACTTTACGCGGTTACCGGCGGGTAAAAAGGCTTATCCCGCAAAAAAACTATAATCGGGTGCGGTACTGCCAGGGTGCTATTCACTGGCTGTATGATTTTTCAACCCCTTTCTGCACTTCTTATTCTCTTCAGTAAACGTTGTTCCACATGGCACACCCCGGCAGAATTTCGGCCTGACTCATGTGCCTGCTCGTTACGGTAATTCTCTGAACAAAGGGATTCGTTCTTTGTAGCGGTACACACCGACACTTTTAGCCAGGTACCGTAATGAATAAAGTAAGATTTTCACCCCATCCGCTGGCGTGGTCGTTGCTGGTCGCGCTCTCCTGCACTGCCTCTGGCGCCGAGCAAAACGCCGCGCCGCAGCTTAATGATGGCGATGTGATCACCGTGACCGCCCCGGTTCTCTCGCCGCTGGAGATCGTAACCTCGCCAAAAACGCCGCGTCAGCCGGTACCGGCCAGCGATGGTTCCGATTACCTGAAAACCATTCCCGGCTTCAGCCAGATCCGTAACGGCGGCAGCAACGGCGACCCGGTGTTTCGCGGCATGTTCGGCTCCCGTCTGCGTCTGCTGACCAACGACAGCGAGATGCTCGGGGCGTGTCCGTCCCGAATGGATGCCCCGAGCTCGTACATCTCGCCAGAAAGCTACGATCTGCTGACCGTGACCAAAGGACCGGAAACCGTGCTCTGGGGGCCAGGCAACTCCGCCGGGACGGTGCGCTTCGACCGGGAACCGCTGCGCTTTGACAGCGCGGGCGTCAAGGGCGATGCCAGCTTCCTCGCTGCCTCCAGCGATCGCTTCGATGAGAACGCCGACGTCAGCTTTGGTAATGACCAGGGCTATGTCCGCCTGAACGGCAATAAATCGAAATCCGGCGATTACAAAGATGGCAATGGCGATCGCGTGGCCTCGAAGTGGGACAAGTGGAACACCGATCTTGCCATCGGCTGGACGCCGGATGCCGACACGCTGCTGGAGCTGACCGCCGGGCAGGGCAATGGGGACGCAAGCTACGCCGGGCGCGGGATGGATGGCTCCCAGTTCAAACGCGAAAGCCTGGGCCTGCGCTTTAAGAAAGATCATATCGGCGAAATCTTCGACTCGCTGGACATGAGCATCTACTACAACTACGCCAACCACATCATGGATAACTACTCCATGCGCTCTGCGGGCACCATGGGGGGTGGTATGTCCATGGGCTCGATGGACATGTCGATGCCGATGGAGAAACAGGTCGATCGCCGTACCGTTGGCGGCAGAATGATGGGCACCTGGCTGTGGTCTGATTTCCAGCTGCAAAGCGGGGTGGACATGCAGACCAACACCCACCGCAGCAATGAAGATGACGAGAACCAGGGCTGGCAGGAAGATGCCCGTTTCCACGATTACGGCGCCTTTGGCGAACTGACGTGGAATGCCACCGAACTGAGCAAAGTTATCGGCGGCGCGCGTCTGGATAAGGTCGAGGTGGACAACTATACCGGCGTCGGCAGCGACAGCCGGGAAGATACCCTCCCGGCGGGCTTCCTGCGCGTGGAGCATAACCTGGGCACGATGCCGGCCATGGTTTACGCCGGGCTGGGCTATACCGAACGATTCCCGGACTACTGGGAACTGTTCTCCCCGACCTACGGGCCTGATGGTACCGCGGACGTGTTTGATAATCTGAAGCCGGAGAAAACCACCCAGCTCGACATTGGCGCCCAGTACAAAGGCGAGCACACCACCGGGTGGATCTCCGCCTACGTCGGGCGCATCAACGACTTCATCCTGTTTAGCTACGATCCGAACTACAGCCACGTCAGCCAGGCCGACAACGTGGACGCTACCATCATGGGCGGCGAGATGGGGGCCTCGTATCAGCTGAGCGACCAGTGGAAAACCGACGCCACCCTTAACTACTCCTGGGGTCAGAACACCGACGATCATCAGCCGCTGCCGCAAATGCCGCCGCTGGAGGCGCGTCTTGGCCTGACGTGGGAGCAGGGCGACTGGAGTTCAACCGGCCTGCTGCGCATGGTCAGCCCGCAACACCGGGTGGCGATGAACGAAGGTAACGTGGTCGGGAAAGATTTCGATCAGAGCGCCGGGTTCGCGATCCTCTCCGCCAACGCGGCATATAAAGTGAATAAGTTCCTGAAGCTGAGCAGCGGTGTCGATAACCTGCTGGACAAGAGCTACAGCGAACATCTTAACCTGGCGGGGAACAGCAGCTTTGGTTATTCATCCGATACGCCGGTGAATGAGCCTGGCCGCACCGTCTGGGCGAAAATGAATGTGACATTCTGAGGCGATCGTAACACCGCCGGTCAGTGACCGGCGGTGGAGTTAACTGTTGCTGGTGGCTGATTGCTTGTGGAACAGCTCCCGGAAGACCGGATAGATGTCGTCCTGATCGCGAATATGCTGCATCGCGAAGTTATCAAACATGGATTGCAGATGTTCATATTCACGCCACAGCGTCTGGTGGGCGCGGCGGGTGATCTCGATATAGCTGTAGTAACGCACGACCGGAAGCAGTTTTTTCGCCAGAATTTCATGGCACAGCGGCGAATCATCCGCCCAGTTATCGCCATCCGAGGCCTGCGCCGCATAGATGTTCCACTGCGCCGGATCGTAACGCTCCTTCACCACCTCATCCATCAGCTTCAGGGCGCTGGAAACAATGGTGCCGCCCGTCTCCTGCGAGTAGAAGAACTCATGCTCATCCACCTCTTTCGCCTGGGTGTGATGGCGGATATAGACCACATCCACGTTCTTATAGGTTCGGCTCAGGAACAGATAGAGCAGAATATAAAAGCGCTTGGCCATATCTTTGGTGGCCTGATCCATCGAGCCGGAAACGTCCATCAGGCAGAACATCACCGCCTGGCTTGAGGGTTCCGCACGTTTTTCGTAGTTCTTGTAACGCAGGTCAAAAGTGTCGATAAAGGGCACGCGCTCAATTTTGGCGCGCAGTTCGGCGATCTCTTTGCGCAGACGCTCCTCTTCCAGCAGCTGCGCGGGCTCGCTGTTTGCCACGGTCTCCAGGCTGGCTTCCAGCTCGCGAAGTTCACGCTTTTTCCCCGCCGTCATCGCCGTGCGGCGCGCCAGCGAGTTCTGCAAGGAACGCACCACGCTGATGTTGGCCGGTACGCCGTTGGCGGTAAAACCGGCCCGGTGCGTTTTATACTCATTCAACTGACGATGCTGATTTTTCTTCAGATTCGGCAGGGCCAAATCTTCAAACAGCAGATCCAGATACTCATCCTTGGAGATCTGAAACACAAACTCGTCCTGACCTTCCCCGTCCGGGCTGGCCTGGCCCTGACCACTCCCGCCACCGCCGCCGCCCCCGCCTTGCGGACGTTCGATACGGTCGTTCTGGATGAAGTGGTCGTTACCTGGATGAACGCGATGGCGCAAACCGCCGCGTCCCTGATGGAACATCGGTTCGCTAATGTCGTCCGTCGGAATGGAAACGGACTCCCCACTGTCTACGTCGGTGACCGAACGCTTGTTAATGGCCTCGGAGATCGACTGTTTGATTTGCGCTTTATAACGACGCAAGAAGCGCTGGCGATTCACCGTGCTCTTGTTTTTGCCGTTAAGACGCCGGTCAATAAACCAGGTCATATGCCCCCCGTACTGCATTTGCCAACTTTCAGTGCCCGTAAGTGCCGGGTAGCGCTGACGCTTATCCGGCCTACGGAACATTGTAGTAGGCCCGGCAAGCAACGCGCCGCCGGGCTTTTCGGGCTATTAAGACGATTTACGCACGCGCAGGTACCACTCGCAGAGCAGGCGAACCTGTTTGCGGGTGTAGCCTTTCTCCATCATGCGATCGACAAAATCGTCGTGTTTTTTCTGCTCGTCGGTTGAGGTTTTGGCATTAAAGGAGATGACCGGCAACAGCTCTTCGGTATTGGAGAACATTTTCTTCTCAATAACCGTGCGCAGTTTTTCGTAGCTGGTCCAGTTCGGATTGCGTCCGCTGAAGTTCGCTCTGGCGCGCAGCACGAAGTTGACGATCTCATTGCGGAAGTCTTTCGGATTACTGATCCCGGCAGGCTTCTCGATTTTTTCCAGTTCCGCATTCAGTGACTCGCGGTCAAACAGCTGGCCGGTATCCGGATCGCGATACTCCTGATCCTGGATCCAGAAGTCAGCATAGGTGACGTAGCGGTCAAAGATGTTCTGCCCGTACTCGGAGTAAGATTCCAGATAGGCGGTCTGGATCTCTTTGCCGATAAACTCGGCGTATTTCGGGATCAGATAGCCTTTGAGGAACTCGAGGTAACGTTCAGCCTGCTCCTGCGGGAACTGCTCACGCTCAATCTGCTGCTCCAGGACGTAGAACAGGTGTACCGGGTTAGCGGCCACTTCAGCGTGGTCAAAGTTGAACACGCGGGAGAGGATTTTGAACGCAAAGCGCGTGGACAGACCGTTCATCCCTTCGTCGACACCGGCGTAGTCGCGATACTCCTGGTAGGATTTCGCTTTCGGATCGGTATCTTTCAGGCTTTCACCGTCGTAGACGCGCATTTTCGAGTAGATGCTCGAGTTTTCTGGCTCTTTCAGGCGCGACAGGATCGAGAAGCGCGACAGCGTTTCCAGGGTCCCCGGGGCGCATGGGGCATGAACCAGCTCACTGTGGTTCAGCAGTTTTTCGTAAATCTTGATCTCTTCGGAGATCCGCAGGCAGTAAGGCACTTTGACGATGTAAACACGGTCAAGGAAGGCCTCGTTGTTTTTGTTGTTACGGAAAGTGACCCACTCAGATTCGTTGGAGTGCGCCAGAATAATACCGTTGAACGGCAGGGCAGAGATCCCTTCAGTACCGTTGTAGTTACCTTCCTGGGTGGCGGTCAGCAGCGGATGCAGCACCTTGATCGGCGCTTTGAACATCTCGACGAACTCCATAATCCCCTGGTTGGCGCGGCACAGCGCACCGGAATAACCATAAGCGTCAGGATCGTTTTGCGCGTGGTTTTCCAGTTTACGGATATCCACTTTACCTACCAGCGCAGAGATATCCTGGTTGTTCTCGTCACCCGGTTCGGTTTTAGCGATCGCGATCTGTTCCAGAATCGACGGCCAGGCTTTCACCACGCGGAATTTGGTAATGTCACCGCCAAACTCATGCAGGCGTTTCGCCGCCCACGGCGACATGATGGTGCCGAGATAGCGACGGGGAATACCGTACTCTTTATCCAGGATCTGCGCATCTTCCTGCGGGTTGAACAGACACAGCGGATGGTCGTTGACCGGGCTGCGTTCGCCGTTGGCGCTTAGCACGTAAATCGGCACGCGCTGCATCAACGCTTTCAGCCGTTCAGCCAGGGAGGATTTACCGCCGCCGACGGGACCCAGCAGATACAGGATCTGTTTCTTCTCTTCCAGACCCTGAGCAGCGTGTTTCAGGTAGGAAACAATCTGCTCGATGGCATCTTCCATGCCGTAAAATTCTTCAAACGCAGGATATCGGGCGACGACCCGATTCGAAAACAGACGGGAAAGCCGTGGCTCCTGGGCAGTATCAACCATATTCGGCTCACCAATAGCCATCAATAGTCGTTCTGCCGCATTGGCATAGGCACTGCGATCTTGCCGACAGATGGCAAGAAATTCCTGCAGTGTGAACTCTTCGTCCTTGGCAGCTTCATATCGCTGGCGATAGTGATCGAATATATTCATGGCATGCCGTCCTTTCGTTTTTTAGCACAGGAAGAGAGCCGTTCATATGAATAGTAGAGGCTCCCGGAAGCGGGACCCGTTGCACCTCACTGCAAGAGCAGCAACCCGTGTGCCAGGTCGGGCGCTAAAACCGCGGGGTGATCCGGTATTCAGCTTCTTAAAATTAAGCGTAGATGGCATTTGCAAAACTTGCCTGCACGCAAAATCTAATTTCAATGACATATCAATAACTCATCCAGAAATTCAGCCAAATATTTTTAGATAAACCTCCTTCCTTCACTGAACGGTAATCTGACTGACAGCGTTCCGTCATTTGTCGCACACAAAATAAGGGGTTAATCAAATTGATTAGTTGACAAAAAATTTTGAGAAATGGGGGGAATGACGGTTACACTTCACCCGCTGATTATTTGACTACAGGAAAGAATGGATTGTGACCAAACTCAAACTTCTGGCACTGGGGATTATCGTTGCCACCTCAGTGAGTACAGCATACGCGGAGAATCAGTGGTCAGTTGGTGCTGGTGTCGGCGTAATCAACAGCCCTTATAAACAATATGACCGTGATATCTATCCGGTACCGGTTATCACCTATGAAGGGGATAATTTCTGGTTCCGCGGGCTGGGCGGTGGCTACTATCTGTGGAACGACCAGACCGACAAACTCTCCATCATGGCCTATTACGACCCGACGCACTTCAAGCCAGGCGACAGCGACAGCTATCAGCTTCGCCAGCTCGATAAACGTAAGAGCACCATGATGGCGGGGGTTTCCTGGGTCCATAATACCGAGTACGGTTTCCTGCGCACCGCCCTGGCGGGTGATACGCTCGATAACAGTAACGGCTATATCTGGGATCTGGCGTGGTTGTACCGTTACACCAACGGCGGGCTGACGCTCACCCCGGGTATCGGTGTGGAATACCACAGTGATAACTACAACGACTACTATTATGGCGTGTCCCATAAAGAGTCCCGTCGCAGCGGCCTCAACAGCTATGATGCAGACGATGGCTGGAACCCGTACCTGGAGCTGACCGCGAGCTATAAGTTTGCGTCTGACTGGAACGTCTACGCCACCGGTCGCTATAACCGCCTCAGCGATGAGGTGAAAGACAGCCCGATGGTCGACAAGTCCTGGACCGGGTTGATGTCGGTGGGCCTGACCTACAGTTTCTGATTGTGCATCTTTACTGTGCAATTTGTGCATTACAACGGAGCGCTTGCGCTCCGTTTTTTTTAGGGTGATGCAATATGTGCATCATGACGGAGCGCCTGCGCTCCGTTTGTCCTGGGGTGGTGCAGATAAACAGGAGAGTGTGATGAGCGAAAAAACCGTTAACGTTGGCAACAATATCGTGCTGCCGGCCATCGGGCAGGGCACCTGGTATATGGGTGAAAAAGCGGCTCAGCGTCAGCAGGAGGTGAACGCCCTGCGGGCGGGCATTGAACGCGGACTGACGCTGATTGATACCGCCGAGATGTATGCCGACGGCGGTGCAGAAGAGGTGGTCGGTGAAGCCATTAAAGGCCTGCGCGACGAGGTATTCCTGGTCTCCAAGGTCTACCCATGGAATGCCGGCGGGCAAAAAGGGATCGCCGCCTGTGAAGCCAGCCTGCGCCGTCTCGGTACCGAGTATATCGACCTCTATCTGCTGCACTGGCGCGGGAATTATTCCCTGGATGAGACCGTCCGGCTGATGGAGACATTGCAACAGCAGGGCAAAATTGGCCGCTGGGGTGTGTCGAACCTCGATTATGTGGATATGCAGGAACTCTGGCAAGTGCCGGGCGGCCAGGCCTGTGCCGCCAATCAGGTGCTGTACCATCTCGCCTCGCGCGGTATCGAATACGATCTGCTCCCGTGGTGTCAGCAGCAGTCGATGCCGGTGATGGCTTACTGCCCGCTGGCGCAGGCCGGGCGGCTACGTTCCGGGCTGTTTAATCATCCGGTAGTGAATGCGGTGGCGAAAGAGTACAACGTCACGGCGGCGCAGGTTCTGCTGGCATGGGTGATACGTCACCGCGGGGTCATGGCGATCCCGAAAACATCATCCGTTCAGCATGTGGAAGAGAATGCAGGCGCGCTAAATATTTCCCTGTCTGCGGAGGCGATAACGCAGCTGGATGCGGCCTTCCCGGCGCCGAAACAGAAAACGGCGTTGGACGTGGTGTGAAGTGAGCTCATGCCCTCTCAGCGTGGAGAGGGCAAGGGCAGGGGATTACCGCTTCACAATGTGAATGGTCTGTCCCAGACGGGTAGGTTTCTCTTCCGATGCAGTTTGCGGTTCGCTGACGCAGGCGGTTTCCACGCAGACAAACGTCTTATAGCCGTCATCCGGAACGTCACCCATGCTGACTGAGAGCGCCGGGCCCGGGTTCCAGCCCACCACGTTGCTGTGATGATGATGGATAACTTCGATAGCGCGATTCAGCGCGGTATCTTCGATGACGCTGCAGGCTTCCGGATTCAGGTAGACGCGGTCGGTACGGTCCGGGAAGGTCTGTGAACCGTCGTTCAGTTTGCCCTCTTTCGCATTATCCACTTTGTCGATAAAGCTATCACCCAGGCCATTCACCGTGACGGCAGCGATGTCGCCGACGTTGAAATAAGTGTGCAGGGCAGAGGTGGTTTCAAATTCACCGTGCGCTTCCAGTTCGATCTCGCAGGTTTTACCCAGCTTGAAGCGGGCGTACAGGGTGAAGTCGTGCGGCCACAGTTTGCGGGTCTCGTCATCGCTTTGCAGTTCGAAGGTCAACACCACGCCGGATTCATCCTCGTTGTGCGCCTTCAGCGTCCACGGAAGGTTGCGGGCAAAACCGTGTGACGGCAGGCCCTGCTCGGTAGCCGGGCCAAACCACGGCCAGCAGATTGGCACGCCGCCGCGGATCGCCGCCCCTTTTTTAAAGGAGGTGATGTCGCTCAGCCACAGCGCTTCCACTTCGCCTTCGGGCTGCCAGGAGAGCAGGTGTGCGCCCTGCAGGGCAACAGAAGCCTGAACCTGCGGATGTTCGACCACAATCACTTCAACGTCATCGATCTGGCGGCGGGAGAGCACAGGGGTAAGTTGTTCGACTACCGGAAGTGCAAAAATTGTTTTAATCATTACGCAATCCTCTGTCTTTAATGCCATAAAAAAAGGCGACCGAGGTCGCCTTTTTGGATCAGATTCTCATCTCACTTATTTGGAGATGTGAGCGATCAGGTCCAGAACTTTGTTAGAGTAACCGGTTTCGTTGTCGTACCAGGAAACCAGTTTCACGAAGTTGTCGTTCAGTGCGATACCTGCTTTAGCATCGAACACGGAAGTGCACACTTCGCCGTTGAAATCGGTAGAAACAACGTCATCTTCGGTGTAACCCAGAACGCCTTTCATTGCGCCTTCGGAAGCAGCTTTGATTGCTTTCTTAATTTCTTCATAAGAAGCAGCTTTTTCCAGACGAACGGTCAGGTCAACTACAGATACGTTAGGAGTTGGAACGCGGAACGCCATACCAGTCAGTTTACCGTTCAGCTCTGGCAGTACAACGCCTACAGCTTTAGCAGCACCGGTAGAAGATGGGATGATGTTCTGAGCTGCGCCGCGGCCGCCGCGCCAGTCTTTGTGAGACGGGCCATCAACGGTTTTCTGAGTAGCGGTGGTAGCGTGAACGGTGGTCATCAGGCCTTCAACGATACCGAAGTTGTCGTTGATAACTTTAGCCAGTGGCGCCAGGCAGTTGGTGGTGCAGGATGCGTTAGAAACGATGTCCTGGCCAGCATACTTCTCGAAGTTAGCGCCTTTAACGAACATTGGGGTGTTGTCTTTGGATGGACCAGTCAGAACAACTTTTTTCGCGCCAGCGGTGATGTGCTTACGCGCAGTTTCGTCGGTCAGGAAGATACCGGTTGCTTCAGCAACAACGTCAACACCGATTTCGTTCCACTTCAGGTTAGCTGGATCTTTTTCAGCAGTAACACGGATGGTTTTGCCGTTGACAACCAGGTGGCCGTCTTTCACTTCAACGGTGCCGTTGAAACGACCGTGAGTTGAGTCGTACTTCAGCATATACGCCATGTATTCAGCGTCTAACAGATCGTTGATACCAACGATTTCGATGTCAGAACGTTCCTGAGCAGCACGGAAAACAATACGGCCGATACGGCCAAAACCGTTGATACCTACTTTGATAGTCATATATTCCACCAGCTATTTGTTAGTGAATAAAAGGTTGCGTGTAAAATTACAAAAACCTTACGCAGCGTCAAGCGGAATCGTGTCAATCATTGCGACAAATCAATCCTTCGCATTACCTTTGCTCGATTGACTCACCTCACATTCCCTCGGAGCTAGCACCCATATGGGGCCTGCGCACGGAATTTTAAAGGGCTGACCACATAAAAACGTGGAGTAGATCACATTTGTCTGAGTGCCTCTGCGCAACGAGTAAGTTTAGATCAAAAGTTCATACTTCAGTGTTAATGTTTTGTTAGAATCGAGGGTAAAAGTTGTCTGTTTCAACTGCGAGATGTAAGCCTATGTCGAATCAACAAAACCCCGATGAACTGAAAAAAAACCTCACAGAAATGCAGTTCTACGTGACGCAAAACCACGGTACGGAACCGCCGTTTACCGGGCGTCTGCTGCATAACAAGCGCGATGGTGTCTACCACTGCCTGGTATGTGATGCTGCACTGTTTAACTCCCAAAGCAAATACGATTCTGGCTGCGGCTGGCCGAGCTTCTATGAACCGGTGAGTGAAGAGGCCATTCACTATCTCAAGGACATCAGCCACGGTATGGAGCGCATTGAGATTCGCTGTGGAAACTGTGACGCCCATCTCGGTCATGTCTTCCCGGACGGCCCTCAGCCGACAGGGGAGCGTTTTTGCGTCAATTCCGCCTCATTAAGCTTCACTGACGACCAGAACGGCGACCAGACGAAAGGCTGAAAAATCGATTCAGCAAATTATTCCTTCGGAGCCCGATTTAACATGAATATTGAAGAGATGATTAACGGCATGACGCCGGATGTTTATCAGCGTCTGGTCACGGCAGTTGAGCTGGGAAAATGGGCCGATGGCGTGGCGCTGACCGCGGAGCAGAAAGAGAATTGCCTCCAGTTAGTCATGCTGTGGCAGGCGCGCAATAACACTGACGCGCAGCACATGACCATCGACACCCAGGGGCAGATGGTGATGAAGAGTAAGCAGCAGCTGAAAGAGGATTTCGGCATCGCGCCAAAATCGATTGCGACCCTGAAAATGCAGTAATCCTGCGGGTTGAAGCCCTCTCCTCTGGGGAGAGGGCTTATGTTTTACTTAATCCCCAGCGACTCCGCCAGCTGCTTCGCCAACTGGTTGTTGTCATCCGCGCCGTACTCCCAGAACATCGCCCCGGCCAGGCCTTTCTCTTTGATGTACTCCGCTTTAATCGCCACCGACCGCGGGTTCTCATAAGAGAGGGCAAACAGCGGCTTACCCTCATCCCCCTTCACCGACAGCCACGGCACTTTGGCCCGATCGTCCCACTGCTCGGTAAAGCGTTTCTGCGGATCGTTTAAAAACATCTTCACGATATCGTTGTACTTCACGTAGGTGTCTTTGGTCAGGTCATAGCCCAGCGATTTGAACAGGTCGATCTGTTGCGCGCTGAAATAAGGCTGCGTTGCCGGGTTTTTCTGTGCATCCGGCCTGCTCCAGTCGATGCCAGGCTCCACGGCGCGTTTCGGCACGCGGCCATAGAAGCCGATGCCGAGGTTCATCTGCTGTGGCTTCAGCCCGGCGGCCAGATAGTTGTTCACCACGAAGTCGACGCTGTATTTATCCGCCGCGGCCACGGTCGGCCAGGCGCTGGAGTCATACAGGTTGGCGTTGAAGTACTGAGTGCCGTACGCCATGTCGTAGGTCATCAGGTTGATGTAATCGAGTAACGGTGCAATCGCCTTCACGTCAATCCAACTTTTCGGACTTTCTGCATTGGCGCCGACGGCGATGGTTACCAGTTTTTTATTGCCAAACGCGGTACGCAGCTCTTTCAGCAGGGCGGTAAAGTTGTCCCGATCCGCTGGAGTGCTGGCGACCAGTCCCCATGCGCCGTTAACCGGGAATTCCCAGTCGAGGTCGATCCCATCCAGACCGTATTTTTCCACGATCGCCTGCGCGGAGCGGATGAATACCGCCCGGGTCTCCGGGCTGGATGCCGCCCCCGAGAAACCACGCGCGCCCCAGCCGCCTACGGAGAGCAGGACCTTGAGATTGGGGTTTTGTTTGCGCAGGACAGGGAGCAAAGCCAGGTCGGCAGCCACTTTCGGCGAGAGCCAAATCTGGTGCAGTTTGCCCGGCTCTTTTAGCGCCGGGTTAGTTTCGTCTTTTTCGTCGTTATAGATCAGACCGAAGGAGTAGTTCAGGTGGGTGATCTGGCGAACATCGAGTTTATTTATATCCCCGCCCGGTCCGGCGGTGACGTCGCCACCCCCATTAAAATAGCCCACCGACATCAGGGAGCTGGCGGAAGCAACGGACGCGCAAAGCAGGGGTAAGGCTGCCAACAAGGGCAAAAGTTTCATAGCAATTCCTCTTCAATTTTGACGGTAAAAAACAAGCACGCCACGTAAGGGCGTGGCGAAAAAAGTGCCAAAAAAGAATAGCATTGCCGTCTCGCTGAGAGTGCGAGGCAGTTCACTTTATGGGACTAATGGAGGATAGTGCGGCCTGATGCCCTCACCCCGACCCTCTCCCACGGGGAGAGGGCGCAAACATAAAAAACGGTAACCCAGGTTACCGTTTTGCATTTACCTTGAAGCGCCACCCGGCACAAAGGCGCACTACGCCTGCGTCTCCTGCCAGTCCGCCAGCGTGTACAGCGTGGCGCCTTCTGACGCCATATCCATAAACGCCTGAGCGCTGTCCTGATGCTGAATGTTGACCCCGCGGCAGCCGTCGGTGATGACGTTAACCTGGTAGCCCAGCTGCAACGCATCCAGTACGGTAAATTTGACGCAGTAATCGGTCGCCAGGCCCATCACAATCAGCTCAACGATTTCATGATGGCGCAGCCACTGATCCAGCCCGGTTTTCTGTCGGTGACCGTTATCAAAGAAGGCGCTGTAGCTGTCGATGTTCGGGTTTTCCCCTTTCTGGAAGATCGCGTCGATGGCCTTGCTGTTCAGCAGGGGATGCAGCTCTGCGCCTTCGGTCTGCTGCACACAGTGATCGGGCCAGAAAGTTTGCGGCAGGCCATCCAGCTCGCCCTGGGTGAAGGGCTCGACGTTATGCTGGCTGGCAAAGCTGCCGTGATCTGCCGGATGCCAGTCCTGGCTGGCCACTACCGCTTCACCGCGGGCTTTACACCACTCAATCAGCGCGTTGGCGATGTCCACCGTGCTGTCGCCTTCGGCCACCGCCAGGGCGCCGCCAGCGCAGAAGTCATTCTGTAAATCGACCAGTAACAGGGCTCGTTGTTTCATGCGGACTCCTTATTCGTCTGGCGTCAGTTCGCCACGCAGGTTTTGCATCATCGCGGTGCGAATCGACTGCACATCCAGATCCTGACTCAGTAAGTAGTGAAGTTTAGTCAGGGTGGCTTCCACCGTCATATCAAAACCGCTAATCACCCCCGCTTGTGCCAGGGCATTACCGGTGGCATAGCCGCCCATATTCACTTTGCCGGACATGCACTGGGTGAGGTTGACCACCACGATCCCACGGCTGCTCGCCTCCTGAAGCTCCTTCAGGAACTCACCGTTTTGCGGGGCGTTGCCCACACCATAGGAGCGCAGGATCAGCGCTTTTACCGGCTGGCGCAGGAAGTTGCGTACCACGTCGGCGGAGATACCTGGATAGATAGTCACCACTCCAATTGGCTGCGGGGTAATCGGATGCACCACCAGTTCGCCCGTCGTATGGGGGGCAGGCGGTGTACCGAGGCGGCGGATATGGATCCCGGCTTCCAGCAGCGGGGAGAGGTTCGGGGAGGCAAAGGCATCAAAGCCGTCCGCATGCGCTTTGGTGGTGCGGTTGCCGCGATACAGGCGGTTGTTGAAGAACAGGCTCACTTCGCTAATCGGGAAGTTGGCCGCCACGTACAGCGAGTTGAGCAGGTTGATCTGCCCGTCAGAACGCAGCTCCGCCAGCGGGATCTGCGAGCCGGTAACGATCACCGGTTTGCTGAGGTTTTCCAGCATGAAGGAGAGCGCCGAGGCGGTAAACGCCATGGTGTCCGTGCCATGCAGGATCACGAAGCCATCATACTGATCGTAGTGCGCCTTGATGTCGTCGGCGATATGTTGCCAGTCTTCCGGCGTCATGTCGGACGAATCCATCAGCGGGTCATACTCGTGGATGGTAAAGTCCGGCATCTCCGGGCGATGGAACTCAGGCATCAACGCCAGCTGGCGCTGCAGATGACCCGAAACCGGGATATAGCCATTTTCCGAGCGCTGCATACCGATGGTACCGCCGGTATAGGCCACATAGATTGATTTCTTTTGCATGATGTAATGTTCTTGGGCTTCAAAGAAAAATCCCCTCTTCGCAGAAGAGGGGATGGGGATTAACGCACGTTAGCGCAGGTGAGGCAGAACGCGTAGCGGTTTTGCGGATCGTTAAAGGCGGCCAGTTTGTCGCCCTCCGCTTTGACTGCCTTCGCCGCCGAGGCGACCGGTGCCGGCAGATACGCCTGCAGCGCGTCCGGCAGCATGGCTTTCACCGAGCCGGAGAAGCTGTCCATAACCAGATCAACGAAGGTCGGCTCATCCTGATAGAAGTCGATATGCCACTGCTTCAGCTTCGCCAGTTCGGCGGCCTTGGCTACGGCGTCATCGAAGTCGCCCAGATTATCCACCAGTCCGTTGCTCTTCGCATCCTGGCCGGTCCAGACATGGCCCTGGGCAATCTGGTCGATCTGCGCCGGGGTCTGCTTACGGGAGTCGGCCACCAGGGTGATAAAGCGCTTATAGCCGTTCTCAATGCTGAGCTGCATCATCTGCGACACTTCCGGCGGTAAGGCTTTGGTGATGGCGATATCCGCCAGCGGCGAGGTCGCCACACCGTCAGTATGCACGCCCAGATAGTCGAGGCTGTTCTCCACGGTGTTAATCACGCCGAAGATGCCGATGGAACCGGTCAGGGTGCTTGGGTTCGCCACGATGTAGTTCGCCGGGGTCGAGATCCAGTACCCACCGGATGCCGCCATTCCGCCCATGGAGACCACCACCGGTTTACCGGCGGCGCGGGCCGCTGACAGTTCAGCGCGGATCACTTCCGAGGCGCTGACGCTACCGCCCGGGCTGTTCACCCGCAGGACGATGGCTTTCACTTTCGGGTCGAGACGCGCGTCGCGGATCTGTGAGGCGGTGGTATCGCCACCCACGTTCCCCGGTGTCTCTTCGCCATCCATGATCGCGCCGTTAGCGAAGACCACGGCAATGCTGTCGCCGGTATCAGCTGGTTTTTTCGCCTGATAATCATAGAAGCTGATCGCGCTGTAATTCTTCTCCTCTTTACTCCAGCCGAACTGTTTGGTCAGGGACTTTTCAATCTCGGCGCTGGAGCCCAGGGCATCCACCAGCTTGCTGTTCAGGGCGTACTTCGCCGTATCGCCATCGACGTTACGCAGCCCGTCCAGCACTGCCTGCGCACCCGGGAAGACCTGCTCCGGGGTGATCTGACGGTTGGCGGCCACGGTGCCAAGGTAGTTTTTCCACAGCTCACCGATCCAGCGGCTGTCCGCTTCACGGGCGGCAGGGGACATGTCGTCGCGGATAAACGGCTCAACGGCCGATTTATAGGTCCCGACGCGGAACACGTGGGTCGTGACTTTCAGCTTATCGAGCAGGGATTTGTAATAAAGACCATTGGTGGCGAAACCGTGCAGATCGACGGTGCCCTGCGGTGAGAGCCACACTTTATTGGCAAAGCTCGCCAGATAGTACTGCCCCTGGCTGTAGTTATCGCCCACCGCAATCACCGGTTTGCCGCTGTCGCGGAACTCACGCAGCGCTTTACCGATGTACTGCATCGAAGGCTGATCCGCCCCGGCGAAGTTCTTCAGATCCAGCACGATGCCGGTGATATTGCGATCGTCTTTTGCCTGACGAATAGCATCGACAATATCGAACAGCGAGTTTTCCTGCAGACGATCGCTGCTGGCGCCAAACAGCTGGCGGCCCAGCACGCCCAGACGGTTGCTGGTGGAGGGTTTATCCACCACCACACCGGCGATGTCGAGCAGCAGCGCGCCGCGCCCGGCATTCTGGGCCTGGCTGGTGGAGCTGATGTGCATCCAGACACCCACGCACACCATCAGAATAAGGATGAAGAAGATGTTCATCACCAGATTGCGGACGAAATTCAGCAGTCGCCACGTCCATTTAAAAAAGCCGGCAAACAGTCGCCAGAGGGTTCGCATGTATTCTCCCTGTCCAGATAATTACCTTCCCGTCGCCACTGGACGGTGTTGTCGGGCTATCGTAATGACCCGACCGCCACTTGTCAGCAGGAATCGCCTGCCACGCTGTAACAAAATCTGCCGTCGTGTTAATTTTGAGTAAATTTCAAGACAGGAGTAACCCCATGGATGCACTCGAACTGCTCGTTAATCGTCGTAGCGCGTCGCGCCTGGCGGAGCCCGCCCCGGCAGGCGAACAGCTGGACAACATTCTCCGCGCCGGGATGCGCGCCCCGGATCATGGTACCTTGCAGCCGTGGCACTTCTTTATCATAGAAGGTGAAGGACGCGATCGCTTCAGCGCCCTGCTGGAGAAGGGGGCCGTGGCCGCCGGGCAGGATGAGAAGGCGATTGAAAAAGCCCGCAACGCCCCGTTCCGTGCGCCGATGATTATCGCCGTGGTCGCCAAATGCCAGCCGCAGCACAAGGTGCCGGTGTGGGAGCAGGAGATGTCGGCTGGTTGTGCGGTGATGGCCATGCAGATGGCGGCCGTCGCCCAGGGGTATAACGGGATCTGGCGCAGCGGCGCGTTAACCGATAGCCCGGTGGTCCGCGAAGGACTGAACTGCGGTGCAGACGATAAAATCGTCGGTTTCCTCTATCTGGGCACCCCGCAGCTGAAGGCGTCGACCACCGTCTCCGTGCCCGACACCACGCCGTTTGTCACCCGTTTCTGATCTCCCTGCGCAAAAACTGTCTGGATCCTGAACAACTGCAGCAGAATTCAGACAGTCATACTTATCACTTAATGGAATGAGCGCTAACATAGTGCAATTGTAATGAAAGGAGATTGTCATGAGCGAGCAAGCCATTCGTTTAACGCAATACAGCCATGGAGCCGGTTGCGGTTGTAAAATTTCCCCCAAAGTGCTGGAAACCATTCTGCATAGCGAGCAGGCGAAGTTTGTCGACCCGAATCTGCTTGTGGGTAACGAAACCCGCGACGATGCCGCCGTCTACGATTTAGGTAACGGGACCAGCATTATCAGCACCACCGATTTCTTTATGCCGATCGTCGACAATCCGTACGACTTCGGGCGCATTGCCGCCACCAACGCCATCAGCGATATTTTCGCCATGGGCGGCAAGCCGATCATGGCGATTGCGATCCTCGGCTGGCCGATCAATACCCTGGCCCCGGAGATCGCCCGCGAGGTGATCGAGGGCGGACGCTTTGCCTGTCAGCAGGCGGGGATTGCGCTGGCGGGCGGTCACTCCATCGATGCGCCGGAGCCCATCTTTGGCCTGGCGGTCACCGGTGTAGTGCCAACCGAACGCGTTAAACGTAACAGTACCGCTGAAGCGGGCTGCAAGCTGTTCCTCACCAAGCCGTTGGGCATTGGCGTACTCACTACTGCCGAGAAAAAATCCCTGCTGCTGCCGGAACACAAAGGGCTGGCGACAGAGGTGATGTGCCAGATGAACCTCGCCGGGGCCGCCTTCGCCAACATCGACGGCGTGAAGGCGATGACCGACGTCACTGGCTTTGGCCTGCTGGGCCACCTGAGCGAAGTGTGCCAGGGGGCGGGCGTGCAGGCTCAGGTCTGGTACCAGGACGTGCCGAAGCTGCCGGGCGTTGAAGCCTATATTGCCCAGGGCGCTGTCCCGGGTGGTACGCAGCGTAACTTTGCCAGCTACGGTCATCTGATGGGCGACATGCCTGCCGAGTGGCGCGATCTGCTGTGCGATCCCCAGACCTCCGGCGGCCTGCTGCTGGCGGTGACCCCGGAGGCAGAAGCCGACGTCCAGGCGACCGCCGCTGAGTTCGGGATCACCCTGACCGCCATTGGCGAGCTGGTGCGGGCCCGTGGCGGTCGTCCGATGATTGAGATCCGTTAACTCAATGCGGTTATTTATTGCCGAAAAACCGAGTCTGGCGCGCGCTATCGCCGATGTGCTGCCTAAACCGCACCGCAAAGGCGATGGCTATATCGAGTGCGGGAACGGGCAGGTGGTCACCTGGTGTATCGGTCACCTGCTGGAGCAGGCCCAGCCGGACGCCTACGACAGCCGCTACGCGCGCTGGAATCTTAACGATCTCCCCATCGTGCCGGAAAAGTGGCAGCTACAGCCGCGCCCGTCGGTCACCAAACAGCTCAACGTCATTAAGCGTCTGCTGAAAGACGCCGCGGAAGTGATCCACGCCGGTGACCCGGACAGGGAAGGGCAACTGCTGGTGGACGAGGTGCTGGACTACCTGAGCCTTGCGCCAGAAAAGCGCAAGCTGGTGCAGCGCTGTCTGATCAACGATCTCAACCCACAGGCGGTAGAGCGCGCCATCTCGCGTCTGCGATCCAACAGCGAGTTTGTCCCGCTGTGCGTCTCGGCCCTGGCCCGCGCCCGCGCCGACTGGCTCTACGGTATCAACATGACCCGCGCCTACACCATTCTCGGGCGTAACGCGGGTTATCAGGGGGTGCTCTCGGTGGGCCGCGTGCAGACCCCGGTGCTGGGGCTGGTGGTGCGCCGCGATGAAGAGATCGAGAACTTTGTCGCCAAAGACTTCTTCGAAGTGAAAGCCCATATCGTCACCCCGAAGGAGGAGCGTTTTACCGCCATCTGGCAGCCGAGCGAGGCCTGCGAGCCGTATCAGGATGAAGAGGGGCGTTTGTTGCATCGTTCCCTGGCCGACCACGTGGTCACCCGCATTCAGGGCCAGCCCGCCGTCGTCACCAGCTATAACGATAAACGGGAATCAGAACCTGCACCGCTGCCATTTTCCCTGTCGGCGTTGCAGATCGAGGCGGCAAAACGCTACGGCCTGAGCGCGCAAAACGTGCTTGATATCTGCCAGAAGCTGTATGAGACGCACAAGCTGATCACCTATCCGCGTTCCGACAGCCGCTATCTGCCGGAAGAGCATTTCGCCGGACGCCACGCGGTGCTGAACGCCATTGCCGCTCATGCTCCCGATCTAGTGCCGCAGCCGGTGGTCAATCCGGACACCCGCAACCGCTGCTGGGACGATAAAAAGGTGGATGCTCACCACGCCATCATCCCGACGGCGCGCAGCAGCAAGGTCAATCTGACCGAGAACGAAGCCAAGGTCTATAACCTCGTTGCCCGCCAGTATCTGATGCAGTTCTGCCCGGATGCCCTGTTCCGCAAGTGCGTCATTGAGCTGGAGATCGCCAAAGGCAAGTTTATCGCCAAAGCGCGTTTCCTTGCCGAAGCGGGCTGGCGCACGCTGCTGGGCAATAAAGAGCGGGACGAAGAGAACGACGGCACGCCGCTGCCGGTGGTGAAAAAAGATGACGAGTTGTTGTGCGAGAAGGGCGAAGTGGTGGAGCGACAGACCCAGCCGCCGCGCCACTTCACCGATGCCACCATTCTCTCGGCCATGACCGGTATTGCCCGCTTCGTGCAGGATAAAGATCTGAAGAAGATCCTGCGCGCCACTGACGGACTGGGAACGGAAGCGACCCGCGCCGGGATCATCGAGCTGCTGTTTAAGCGCGGTTTTCTGCATAAGAAAGGGCGTTATATTCACGCGACGGACGCCGGGAAGGCGTTGATCCACTCCCTGCCGGAGATGGCCGCACGACCGGACATGACCGCGCACTGGGAGTCGGTCCTGACCCAGATCAGCGAAAAGCAGTGTCGTTATCAGGATTTTATGCAGCCGCTGGTGGGCACGTTATTCGATCTGATTAACCAAGCACGGAACACCTCGGTCAGGGATTTTCGCGGCATGGTTGCGCCGGGTGGCGACAAGAAGAAAAAGTTTAAGAAGAAGAGTGCGGCCTGAGGAATTGCCGGGTGGCGGCTACGAGGTAAAAGCAAAAAGGCAACTTGCGTTGCCTTTTTTAATGTTTCCTCCCTCTCCCCGTGGGAGAGGGCCGGGGTGAGGGCATCAGCCCGCACCACACAGAATCAGATCACACCCTGACCCAGCATCGCATCCGCCACCTTCACAAACCCGGCAATGTTTGCCCCGCGGACATAGTTGGTCTGCTTCTCTTCCCCGCCGTACTCGACGCAGGCGTGGTGGATATCAAGCATGATGTGGTGCAGACGCGCATCCACTTTCTCGGCTTTCCAGCCCATACGCGCGGCGTTCTGCGCCATCTCCAGGCCTGAAGTTGCCACACCGCCGGCGTTCGCCGCTTTACCCGGTGCGAACAGCACGCCAGCCTGCAGGAACAGGTCGGTAGCTTCGATGGTGGTTGGCATGTTGGCGCCTTCTGCTACCGCTTTCACACCGTTGGCGATCAGCTGGTGCGCGGCATCCACGTCCAGTTCGTTCTGGGTAGCGCACGGCAGGGCGATATCGACCGGGACAGCCCACGGCTGTTTGCCTTCCAGGTAGGTCAGACCGAACTCGCGGGCGTAATCGGCCACGCGACCGTCGCGGCTGGCTTTGATCTCGCACAGGCGCGCCAGTTTTTCAGTAGTGAAGCCCGCTTCATCCACCACGGTGCCGCTGGAGTCGGAGGCGGTGATCACCCGGGCACCCAGTTCCATTGCTTTCTCGATAGCGTACTGGGCCACGTTGCCGGAGCCGGACACCGCGACGCGCATACCATCAAAGCTCATCCCGTGACGCTTCAGCATCGCTTCCGTGAAGTAGACCAGACCGTAACCGGTGGCTTCCGGGCGGATCAGACTCCCGCCGAAGGAGAGCCCTTTTCCGGTGAAGACGCAGGCGCTGTTATTGGAGAGTTTTTTCATCATCCCGGCCATAAAGCCCACTTCGCGACCGCCCACGCCGATATCCCCGGCCGGTACGTCGGTATCCGCGCCCAGGTGGCGATAGAGTTCGGTCATTAGCGCCTGGCAGAAGCGCATCACTTCGCCTTCGCTCTTACCTTTCGGATCAAAATCGCTGCCGCCTTTGCCGCCACCCATAGGCAGGGTGGTCAGGGCGTTTTTAAAGGTTTGCTCAAAGCCGAGGAACTTCAGGATCGACAGGTTAACCGACGGGTGGAAGCGCATCCCGCCTTTGAACGGGCCAATCGCCGAGCTGAACTGAACGCGCCAGGCGCGGTTGACCTGTACCTGATTGCGGTCATCCACCCACACCACGCGGAACTGGATCACGCGCTCGGGCTCAACCAGGCGTTCAAGCAGGGACATCTGACGATAGCGGGGGTTTTGTTCCAGGAATGGCCACAGCGTGGTCATCACTTCACGTACGGCCTGAGCAAATTCGCTCTGATGCGGGTCACGCTGTTGAACACGATTCAGAAAGGATTCAAGAGAGCACGCCTGGTCCATAACTATAAGTTCCTCTAATATATTGGGATTATTTTATTTGTAACAAAAAGATGCATGTTGTTGTGTTTTTCGACTATACCACCCGATGCACTTTGTGACGCAAGCTAAATTTCGCCCTCAAGTTAAATTCATTAAACGCGCCGGGTCATAACAAAAAACGATGATCGGTGGGATTAAAGTTTGTCGGCTGGTTTACCGTTATAGTGAATATCAGGACACAACAGGAAGAGGCGTCGATGAAGCATATTGTGATGGCTGTTTTGCTTGGAATTTTCGCGGCCAGCAGTCAGGCCGACCAGCGATTTAGTACCGGGGGTGTAGATGTGAATATCCCGCCGGAGATCTTCAGCTCCAGCGGTCAGCGCCCGCCGCCGTGCAACCAGTGCTGCATCTATCAGGATCAGAACTATTCAGAAGGATCGGTGGTAAAAGCCGAAGGCGTGTTGTTGCAGTGTCAGCGCGATCCGCAGGCGATTAGCACCAATCCGCTGGTCTGGCGTCGCGTAAGAGAATAAAGGCTTCCAGCAGAGGGATATCCGCCGGGGCGAGATCGTAGCGTAGCGCCTCGCGCGGCGTGCACCACACCAGCTGGGTGTGGTAATGCGTTGTGGGCGTGCCGGTAAACGCCGGGACGTGCCAGGCGTGCAGGTTGATAAGCCGCCGGGACACTTCCCGCTGGTGGCTGGCGATATACCCTCCGGGCCGGGCCTCAATGCCCAGCTCCTCGCGCAGCTCACGCACCAGGGCGTCAGGCTGCGTTTCCCCGGCCTCCACTTTGCCGCCGGCAAACTCCCACATCCCCGGCTGGTCGGCGTGCGCCGGGCGCTGCGCCAGTAAAATTTTGCCATCCCGTTCGAGAATAGCGCAGACAACATCGAGTGTTTTTAGCATGATCGTCAATAATGGTTGAGAGAGAAAGCGTTAGGATCGGCGTACTTATCAGCGACCAGGGAGCCTCCTGTGAAAGAGTTACCACCCGTCTGGGTTAAACCCATCGAATCCATCCCCGTCAGTTTAACGCCAATCGCCAGGATGCAGAAAAAACATTATGGCGCGGTGCTCAATCCGCTGCGCTGGTGGGGAAGAATGCCCCGGCTCTTCTGGCTGGTGGCGCTGTTTGTCGGCTTTCTGGAGCGTAAAAAATCGCCTCTCGACCCGGGGCTGCGTTCGCTGCTGATGACCCGCGTCTCGCAGGTGTGCCACTGCGCGTTCTGCATCGACGCCAATGCGCTGCGCCTGGCGGAACGCAGCGGTGGGCTGGAGAAGGTGCAGGCCGTTGCGACATGGCGCGACAGCGCGCTTTTCAGCGACGAAGAGCGCGCCGCGCTGGCCTATGCCGAGGCGGTGACTGCCACCCCCCCGGTGGTTGACGATGCCATTAAAACAGCGTTACGTCGCCACTTCAGTGAGGAGGCGATCACCGAGATGACCGCGCTGCTCGCTTTCCAGAACCTGTCGGCGCGTTTTAATGCCGCGCTGGAGATCCCTTCCCAGGGGCTATGCGCCATGCCCGGAGAGAAACCCCATGCTTGACCGTCATCTGCACCCACGTCTGAAACCGCTGCTCAACCGGCTGGTGATGAAGCTGGATAAACCGGGGATCACCCCGGACGGCATTACGCTGATCGGCTTTGCCATTGGGGTGCTGGCCCTGCCGTTTCTGGCCCTGGGCTGGTATCTGGCGGCGCTGGTGGCGATTGTGCTGAACCGGCTGCTGGACGGGCTCGATGGAGCGCTGGCGCGGCGGCGCGGGCTGAGCGATGCCGGGGGCTTTCTCGATAACGCCCTCGATTTTCTGTTTTATGCCCTGGTGCCCTTTGGTTTTGCGCTGGCCAATCCGGCGGTAAATGCGCTGCCCGCCGCCTGGCTGCTGTTTGCCTTTATCGGCACCGGGAGTAGCTTTCTGGCCTTTGCGACGCTCGCCGCGAAGCACGACATCGACAATCCGGGCTACGCCCATAAGTCGTTTTACTATCTGGGTGGGCTGACGGAAGGGAGCGAAACCATTCTGCTGTTTGTGCTTTTCTGCCTGTTTCCGGCGCACTTTGCGTGGCTGGCGTGGGTGTTTGGCGCGTTGTGCTGGCTCACCACCGCAACGCGCATCTGGAGTGGCTATCTGACGCTGAAAGAGGTTCAGCGTCAGCCAGGATCAGAGTGAACTTTCTGGCCCGCGTTCACCGGTCACAACCGAGTTCTGCGGGTTGCTGCTCCATTCGTACCAGCCCCCGTCGTAAACGCCGACCTTTTTCCAGCCCATCGCCCGGGCATACATAAAGGTCTCTGATGCCCGCCAGCCGGTGCCGCAGTAAAACGCTACCTGCTGATCCGGCAGAATGTTCCACTGCTTCCACATGGCGGCGATATCGTCTGCGGTACGCATGGTGCCATCCGGGTTATGGAAATCTTCCATATGGGTCGAATCGCTTCCGGCATGGCCCCAGCGGGCGCCTGCGATCTCACCTTTCGGTTTGATGTAGCTGTAGCCGCTGGTCACGCCGGTAAATTCGGGCCACGAGCGGATGCTCACCAGCGAGGCATCTTTACGATGCAGCAGGCCCCGGGCCTGGTCAGTATTCAGCATCAGCTGCGGCTGACCGGGGATCGGCGCGCCAAAATCGGCGGCTGGCGTGACCTTATCCGGCGTCCCGCGCTCGACCGGCAGTTTTGCCGCGTCCCAGGCTTTCCAGCCCCCGTCCAGCAGGCGAACATCTTTCACCCCGGCGTAGAGCATGATCTGCGCCACGCGCGCGGCGGCGTACACGTCGCGGCCATAGAGGATCACCGTGGTGTCATGGCGGATGCCATGTTTCGCCAGCATCGCCTTCAGATCGGCATCAGAGACCTTATTCCACAGCGGCTCGCTTTCCACTTCGTTGGTGTCGATATAGCCCGCGCCGGGAATATGGCTCAGCAGATAAAATTTCGGTGCGCCCCAGGCGGCTTCAATCACTTTCCACTCCCCGGCAGGGGCGGCGGTCACCGGCTTACCCTGCTGGAGCTGGTGTAGCCACTGCGGGTAGACCAGCTGTTCGAAGTGGGCGAGGCGCTGGAGGCGATCCAGGGTTTTCAGGGCATCGCTTAACAGCGTGACCTGGCTGAAGCCCGCCTGAGCCAGCCGTGCCTTGACGGCCTGGTTATCGCTGTCGCTACCGTATAAGGCCACCGGCGTGGTCGGCGTCAGCTGATGCTGCGACGCCCAGGCTTTCAGCTGGGACGCGTTCATCGCCCCGAGCCAGCTTGCGGAGAGGTTAAGGGCGGCAGGCTCGTGGCCGGAAGGGCCGTTCAGGGTCTGCGGCCAGCCGTTGTAAAAGGCGCTGGCACGGGTATCAATAATCGAACCTTGCTGCTGCTGAAGCTCTGTCAGCGTCAGGGAGTGCGACATATCAGCGGCAAAGGTTGAGAAAGAGGCGAGACCTAAAGCGGCGGTCAGCGCGGTCAATTGAGAAACACGTTTCATCGAAATGCCCGATCGTAAAAAAATGAGCCGACATTGTGGCAACCGGCCCGACAAAAAACGTTGCGTTTGCGCAGGATGTCACGGGATTCATTGCCAGCCTGCCATCGGCAGCACCTGCCCATTCGGAGGAATATCGTCCTCATCGTGGGTCACCTGCACCACCGGGATCTGCCGGGCGCGCACTTCGGCGAACACCCAGCGGCGAAACTGGTCGCGCAGATTTTTATCCAGACGGCTGAAGGGCTCATCAAGCAGCAGCGCCTGGGGCTGGGCCAGCAGGGCGCGGAGCAGGCTCACCCGGGCGCGCTGTCCCCCGGAGAGGGTGGCGGGATCGCGAGGAAAGAAACCGCTCAGATCGGCGGCGTCCAGGGCGGCAATCACCTGCTGTTTACGCTGGTCGCCTTTGATAGTTGCCGGGAGCGCCAGGAGCAGATTCTGCCCGACGCTGAAGTGATCGAAGAGCAACGCATCCTGAAACAGCAGGCCCACTCCCCGCTGCTCGGTGGGGAGCGTGTCGCAGCGCCGGGCGTTGATCCACAGCTCCCCCACGGCGCGAAAATCGCCAGGCAAGGCGCCCACCATCCAGGCAAACAGCGACGATTTACCGCTGCCGGAGGGGCCCATCAGGGTGAGAATATCGCCGGGCGGCACGGTGAAGCTGACATTGTGCAGCAGCGTCGTCTGGCGCAGCGAGAGTGAAACATCCTTGACCATCAGCATTAACGTAACCCCTGTCGAAAGCGGCCAACCAGCCGGGAAAGCAAGATGCAGGTGGCGAAAACCAGCATCGGCAGCAGCAACTGCCACAGCGCCTGGGCCGCCAGCACGGCGCTACTGCCGCCGCTGCTGAGCGCCACGGCGTCGGTGGTCAGGGTGGCGAACCGGCCGCTGCCCAGCCACAGGGTAGGCAGATACTGCGCCATACTGACGGAAAACCCGACCGCAAAGGCGGTGAGCGCCGGGCGGATCATCTGCGGGCATTTGATCAGCCAGAATATTTTAAGCGATCCCCAGCCGAGGGTGCGGGCAATCAGGAACTGGCGCGGATCGAGTCGGCGCCAGGCTGGCTGCATCACCAGCAGCATCCACGGCAGCACCCACAGCAGATGCCCCCACAGGATGGCAATCCACTGCCCGTCGAGCTGCAGCAGCAGCGCCAGCTGATACTGCCCGGCCACCAGCGGCAGGGCAGGGAGCGCCAGCGGCAGCCAGATCCAGAAGGCTCCGCGCTGCGGGCCCCACTCCAGCCAGAGCAGGATCATTCCCAGCGCAAGCGCCGCCGAGGCGAGCCCCAGCGCAAGGCTCACACCCGCCGTCTCCCGGGAGACGCTGGCGTTGCCTGCCACCAGCACCAGAACCGCCACGCTGACGATACCCGCCAGCGGCAACAGCAGGGCGCAGGTGCTTCCCACCCGCAGCGGGCGCGGCGTCGGGCGCTCCCCGGAGACATCCGGAATAGTACGCCGCCAGCGTCGCCAGCCGAGAAACAGCGCGACGGCGATCAGCTCCAGGATGACCATCAGGATCACACAGACCAGCATCCCTTTGGCCTGCTGCTGCGCATCGCCCTGCGAGAGCCACTGCCAGGCCAGCACCGCCAGGGTGGGAGGATTACCCGGCCCGAGGATCAGGGCCACATCCACCACCGACAGCGTCCAGGCGATCGTCGCCAGCATCACCGCCCCCAGCGCGGGCGCAATGGCGGGGAGGATCAGCCAGCTCAGCGCCTGCCAGCGGCCATAGCCCAGGGATCGCAGCACGGTCACTTTTTGCGCCAGATCTTTTTCCGGCAGCGAGGCGTAAATTGCCCAGAGAACAAACGCGCTCTCCTTAACGGCGAGGGTCAGGCCCAGACCGATCCCGTAGCGATCCAGCACCGGGGAGCAGATCGAACAGAGGCGGTAGAGCTCGCCGCCTTCGGCAAAAATCAGCAGCACGCTGACGGCAAAGGCCACGTGGGGGATCGCCAGCAGCCAGGGCAGATGGTTGCACAGCCGTCGCCAGCGGCTGCCGGGCCACAGCGCGGCCACCACCGCCAGGGCCAGCAGCAGCGCCCCGGCGGCGGCAATCAGGGTGGAAACCAGGGTGGCGATCAGCGCCTGGGGTATTTGAGGATCGGCCGCCAGCGCCAGCCAGTTCTCCAGTGAGAAGACCGGGGGCAACAGCAGGACGACGGCGGGGAGCAGCGGCAGATACACCACCGCCATCAGCAGCCAGGCCAGGCCGCTTAATGGGTGCCGTAGCGACGCAGCCATTCCTGCTCCAGCGCGTTAACCCAGGCGGCGTGAGGTTCCCCGAGCGTCGCCGGGAGTTCTGCCGGGATAAACTGACGCAGTGCGGCGGCCTCAGCGGCAGGCAAAGTCTGTGGATCCAGCACGCTCGGATCGCCCCAGTGGGCCGGATCGGCCTTGCGGATCTGCGCCTGCGGCGAGAGTAAAAAGTTAGCGACAACTTTCGCACCCGCGCTGGCAGAGCTGTTGGCCGGGATCGCCACAAAGTGCACGTTGCCAATCATCCCCTGCTGAAAACCAAAGCTGTAGCTGTCAGCGGGCAGCTCCTTGCTGTTCACCTTTTGCCGGGCGTGGGCCGGGTTAAAGGTGATCGACAGGCCTAAATTGCCGCTGGCCAGCAGGGCATCCATCCGCGCCGGTGACGGCGGGAAATCTTTGCCCTCGCGCCACAGGTGGGGATGCAGTTTATCCAGATACGCCCACAGCGGGGCGGTGACTGCGGCAAAGGTGGCGCTGTCCGGCGGCTGTTTGAGGGCCTCCGGCTGGGTGGTTTGCGTCAGCAGGAGCTGTTCCAGGAATGCGGTGCCGGTAAAGTCGGGCGGGCGCGGGTAGGTGACGGTGCCGGGGTGTTGAGCGGCCCAGGCCAGCAGCGCCTGCGGATCTGCCAGCGGTTCAGGCAGGGTCTTGCGGCTGGCGATAAAGGTGAGCTGTGCGCTGCCCCATGGCGACTCTGCCCCCTCGGTCGGGATGGCAAAATCTTCCGTCACCGGTTTGGTGGTGTCGACATAACGCCAGTTAGGGAGCGTTTGTGCCCATCCGGTCTGCAGCAGCCCGGCGGTTTTCAGGGTGCGGAAGTTCTCGCCGTTGACCCAGAGCAGGTCGACGGAACCGTTGGTGTTGCGCCCGGCGCTGGCCTCGGTCTGGATGCGTTTCACCGCATCGGCGGCATCCGCCAGACGGACAATCTTCAGGGTAATGGCGTAGTGGCTTTTTATTTCGCCACTCACCCAGTCCAGGTAGCGGTTCACCGCCGCATCGCCGCCCCAGGCGTTAAACCAGACGGTCTGGCCCCGGGCCTCCTCTTTCACTTTCTGCCAGCTGTCATCAGCCAGCGCGTGCCCTGCGATCAGCAGGCCAGTCAGAAACATGCACAAACGCACACGGCGCATAATGCCCCCTGTTATGAAGACGTTCGGGAAAAGCGGGCAAACAGCCAGCGGGTGGCGAGCGGCAGCAGGCCCAGCAAGGTAAAGGCGAAAACCACGCCCGGCGAGAGGATATCACGCAGCGAGGCGATCTGCCCTAACTGGTGGCCAGCATTGAGATACACCACCGCCCCGGGCAGCATCCCGAGCTGGCTGACCCACCAGTAGCGCCTCACCCTGATGCTGGTTAAACCGGCCAGCAGGTTGACCACAAAGAAAGGAAACAGCGGCATCAGGCGCAGGGCAAACAGATAATACGCCCCGTCGCGGGCGACCCCGTCATTGACGGTGCGCATCGGCCCGGCAAAGCGGCGCTGGACCCAGTCGCGCAGCAGATAGCGGCTGACCAGCATCGCCAGCGTCGCACCGAGTGTGGCGGCAAACGACACCAGCACAATCCCTGGCCACAGACCAAACAGGGCCCCGCCGAGCAGGGTCAGCAGCGCAGCGCCCGGCAGCGACAGGGTGGTGACCAGCACGTAGAGAGTGAAGAAGAGAGCGGCGCTTTGCAGTGGCGCCTGCTGGCAGTAATGCAGCAGTGCCAGATGCCGGGCCTGAAGATTTTCCAGCGTCAAAACGCCGGGGGGCAGTTGGGTATAAATAACGACAAATGCGCCCACAAGGGCGCACAGAAGCAGGATTTTGCGACTATCCGCAGCCACTTATTTTACGTCGAAGGTCGCCCAAACCGGGGCGTGGTCGGACGGTTTTTCCATGCTGCGGATCTCGTAGTCGATCCCGGTTTCGATGCAGCGCTCTGCCAACACTGGGCTTGCCAGCAGCAGGTCGATGCGCAGGCCGCGGTTATCATCGAAGCCTTTGGAGCGATAATCAAACCACGAGAAGCGATCCTGAGTTTCCGGATTGGCGCTGCGGAAAGTATCCACCAGACCCCAGTCCATCAGGCGTGCCATCCACTCGCGCTCTTCCGGCAGGAAGGAGCACTTCCCGGTGCGCAGCCAGCGTTTGCGGCTCTCCTCGCCGATGCCGATATCCAGATCGGTATGGCTGATGTTCATGTCGCCCATGATCAGCACCGGGTTCTCTTTTTTCAGCTCGGTTTCGAGGTACGACTGCAGATCCTGATAGAACTTCTCTTTGGCCGGGAATTTCAGCGGATGGTCGCGGCTCTCGCCCTGCGGGAAGTAACCGTTGATCACCGTGATGTTGCCCAGCGGTGAAGGAATTTCCGCCATGATGATACGGCGCTGGGACTCTTCATTATCGCCCGGGAAGCCGCGACGCACCGAGACTGGCGTCTCTTTGGTCAGCAGGGCCACACCGTAATGGCCTTTCTGGCCGTGATAAAAGACGTTGTAACCCAGCTTTGCCACCTCTTCGAGAGGAAACATATCGTCGTGGACTTTTGTCTCCTGCAGGCCAATGACGTCAGGCTGATGTTGGTCGACGATAGCTTGCAGTTGATGAGGACGGGCGCGCAGGCCGTTGATATTAAAAGAGACAAATTTCATAGTCGCTGCCAGTGCAAGGTGAATAGTGCAGGGATGGTAGCAGAATTTCGCCAGGCTGACTGCCGCCGCTGCGTATGTTCCACCAATTACTGCGACAGATCGCGGCGACAGTGCAATTTTTGCACCGATCTGGCGCGTGATGCCCCGCGATGGCGCGTAAAAAGACCACAAATTTCGCCAGCGATCACAATTCCAGAATTATATTTCGTTTCTGCATAAAACTTCTGTTTTTCATCCGGCAAAGCCGCGCTTGTTGTAAAAATATTCACTTTATATGCAATAACAGTGAATAACTCCATGTCGTAACCTGTTGATATTACGTTACCCCATCCCGTTTATGCATTTTTATCGCTGGCTGGCACGATCGCTGCAATCTACATTTACAGCGCAAACACTAAAATATTTAACATTTAATCAACCTTTTATTTACCCGGATGAGGTCGCTATGTCTCTGTCAATTACGCGTGAAAACTTTGATGAATGGATGATGCCGGTTTACGCCCCGGCGGCTTTTATTCCGGTACGGGGAGAGGGCTCACGCCTGTGGGATCAACAGGGTAAAGAGTATATCGACTTTGCCGGGGGTATTGCGGTTAACGCCCTGGGCCATGCCCATCCGGCGCTGCGTCAGGCGCTCAACGACCAGGCGGCGAAATTCTGGCATACCGGGAATGGCTTCACCAACGAGCCGGTGCTGCGGCTGGCTAAAAAACTGATCGACGCCACCTTTGCCGAAAAAGTGTTCTTCTGTAACTCCGGGGCCGAAGCTAACGAAGCAGCGCTGAAGCTGGCGCGTAAATATGCCCACGATAATTTTGGTAGTCAGAAGAGCGGCATCGTCGCTTTCAAAAATGCCTTCCACGGTCGCACCCTGTTTACCGTCAGCGCGGGCGGCCAGCCTTCCTATTCCCAGGACTTTGCCCCGCTGCCGCCGGATATCCGCCACGCGGTCTATAACGACCTGCAGTCGGCCAGCGAGCTGATCGACGATAGCACCTGCGCGGTGATCGTCGAGCCGATGCAGGGCGAGGGCGGCGTGCTGCCTGGGGACAAAGCCTTCCTGCAGGGGCTGCGCGAGCTGTGCGACCGCCACAACGCGGTGCTGATTTTTGACGAAGTTCAGACCGGCGTTGGCCGCACCGGCGAGCTGTATGCCTATATGCACTACGGCGTCACCCCGGACGTGCTCTCTACCGCCAAGGCGCTCGGCGGTGGTTTCCCGGTAGGGGCGATGCTGACCACCGACAAATTCGCCCGGGTAATGACCGTCGGCACCCACGGCACCACCTACGGCGGCAACCCGCTGGCGTCGGCGGTGGCCGGTCAGGTGCTGGATATCATCAACACCCCGGAAGTGCTGACCGGCGTGAAGCAGCGTCACGAGTGGTTTGTCGAGCGCCTGCAGGCCATTAACGGTAAAACCGGCCTGTTCAAAGAAATTCGCGGTCTGGGGCTGCTGATTGGCTGCGTGCTCACGGATGAGTTCGCCGGAAAAGCTAAACTTATTTCTCAGGAAGCGGCAAAAGCGGGCGTGATGGTGTTGATCGCCGGGGCTAACGTGGTGCGCTTTGCGCCTGCGCTGATCGTCAGCGAGGAAGAGGTGCAGACCGGGTTAGATCGCTTTGCGCTGGCCTGTGAACGTGTGAAGTCCGGGGTGTCATCATGATGGTCATCCGTCCCATTGAGCGCGGGGATTTATCCGCCCTCATGCAGCTTGCCGGTAAAACAGGAGGCGGGCTGACCTCGCTTCCGGTTGATGAACATACTCTCTCGGCGCGCATCGAGCGCTCGCTGGAGACCTGGCAAGGGACGCTGCCGAAAGGCGAACAGGGTTACGTGTTTGTGCTGGAAGAGTCCACTACCGGCACCGTGGCCGGGATCTGCGCCATTGAGGTGGCGGTGGGTCTGAACGATCCCTGGTATAACTACCGTGTCGGCACCCTGGTGCACGCCTCAAAAGAGCTCAACGTTTATAACGCGCTGCCGACGCTGTTTCTCAGTAACGATCACACCGGTAGCAGCGAACTCTGTAGCCTGTTTCTCGATCCCGACTGGCGCAAAGAGGGCAACGGCTATCTGCTCTCGAAATCGCGCTTTCTGTTTATGGCCGCCTTCCGCGATCGCTTTAACGAAAAAGTGGTGGCCGAGATGCGCGGCGTGATCGACGAAACCGGCTTCTCGCCGTTCTGGAAAAGCCTCGGCGAACGCTTCTTCTCGATGGAGTTCAGCAAGGCCGACTACCTGTGCGGCACCGGGCAGAAAGCCTTTATTGCCGAGCTGATGCCGAAACATCCTATCTATACCCATTTCCTCAGCCCCGAGGCGCAGGCGGTGATTGGCGAAGTCCATCCGCACACCGCCCCGGCGCGTGCGGTGCTGGAAAAAGAGGGCTTCCGCTACCGCAACTATGTCGACATCTTTGACGGCGGTCCGACGCTGGAGTGCGATATCGACCGGGTGCGGGCGATCCGCAAAAGCCGTCTGGTGGAGGTGGCCGAAGGCCAGCCTGCGCCGGGCGAGTGGCCTGCCTGTCTGGTCGCTAATGAACAGTATGACCAGTTCCGCGCCACGCTGATCCGCGTGGATCCCGATTGTGAACGTCTGGTGCTGACCCCAGCCCAACTGGATGCCCTGAAATGCCGCGCCGGCGATCGTATTCGCATGGTGCGCCTGTGCGCTGAGGAGAAAACAGCATGAACTTATGGATTAACGGCGACTGGGTAACCGGCGAAGCTGAACCCCGCACCAAACACAATCCGGTAGGTCAGGAGGTGTTATGGCAGGGGGCGGACGCCAGCGCCGCACAGGTTGAGCAGGCCTGCCGGGCGGCACGCGCGGCCTTCCCGGGCTGGGCGAAACTGCCGTTCAGCACCCGTCAGGCCATCGTGGAGAAATTTGCTGCCCTGCTGGAGGCCAACAAGCAGGAACTGACTCGCGTGATTGCCAGCGAAACCGGCAAACCGCGCTGGGAAGCGGCAACCGAAATTACCGCGATGATCAATAAAATCGCCATTTCGGTGAAGGCTTACCATACCCGTACCGGCGAGCAGCATACTGAGATGGCCGACGGGGCCGCCAGCCTGCGCCACCGTCCGCACGGCGTGCTGGCGGTATTTGGCCCCTATAACTTCCCCGGCCATCTGCCGAACGGCCATATCGTGCCGGCGCTGCTGGCGGGTAATACCGTGATCTTCAAGCCGAGCGAGCTGACGCCGTGGAGCGGCGAGGCAGTCGTCAAACTGTGGGAGCAGGCCGGGCTGCCGCCAGGGGTGCTCAATCTCGTCCAGGGCGGGCGCGAAACCGGTCAGGTGCTGAGTGCGCTGGACGATATCGATGGCCTGCTGTTCACCGGCAGCGCCGGGACCGGCTATCAGCTGCACCGCCAGCTGGCCGGACAGCCGGAGAAAATTCTGGCCCTCGAGATGGGCGGCAACAATGCCCTGATCGTTGACGATCCGGCGGATATCGACGCCGCGGTCCACCTGACCATTCAGTCGGCCTTTATCACCGCCGGACAGCGCTGCACCTGCGCCCGACGTCTGCTGGTGAAAAACGGTGCCGAAGGTGACGCTTTCCTCGCCCGTCTGGTGGAGGTGAGCGGCCATCTGCTGCCGGGCGCGTGGGATGACAACGACCAGCCGTTTATCGGCGGGCTGATCTCCGAGCAGGCGGCGAAAAACGTCTATCACGTCTGGCGGGAGCACGTTGCCCGCGGCGGCAAGTCGCTGCTCGATCCGCGTCTGGTCCGGGCGGGCACCTCGTTATTAACCCCGGGGATTGTCGAGATGACCGGCGTGCGCGATGTGCCGGATGAAGAGGTCTTTGGCCCGCTGCTCTGCGTCTGGCGCTATGACGATTTCGACCAGGCCATCGCCATGGCCAACGCCACGCGCTACGGCCTGTCGTGCGGGCTGATCTCCCCGGAACGCGACAAGTTTGACCAGCTGTTGCTGGAAGCGCGCGCCGGGATCGTTAACTGGAACAAACCGCTTACCGGCGCGGCCAGTACCGCACCGTTCGGCGGAGTGGGTGCCTCCGGGAACCATCGCGCCAGCGCCTGGTATGCGGCGGATTACTGCGCCTGGCCCATGGCGAGCCTCGAAACCCCGGCCATCGTCCTGCCGGAGCAGTTGAGCCCGGGCCTCGATTTTATTCAGGGGAAACGTCATGAAAGCGCGTGAAGTCAATTTTGACGGGCTGGTGGGGTTAACCCACCACTATGCCGGGCTGTCGTTTGGCAATGAGGCCTCGACCAAACACCGTTTTCAGATCTCTAACCCACGGCTGGCGGCGAAGCAGGGGCTGCTGAAGATGAAGGCGCTGGCGGATGCGGGCTTTCCCCAGGCGGTGATCCCGCCACAGGAGCGGCCTAACGTCGGCGTGCTGCGTCAGCTCGGCTTTACCGGCACCGATGAGCAGGTGGTGGAGAGGGCGGGCACCCGGATGCCGCAGCTGCTCTCTGCCGCCAGTTCGGCCTCCTCGATGTGGGTCGCCAATGCCGCGACGGTGGCCCCGTCGGCGGACACCCTCGACGGAAAAGTGCATTTCACCGTTGCCAACCTGAACAACAAGTTCCACCGCGCCAGTGAAGCAGGTACCACCGAGAAGGTGCTGCGCGCCATTTTCCGCGACGAGGCTCGCTTCACCGTCCATACGGCGCTGCCGCAGGTGGCGATGTTCGGTGATGAAGGGGCGGCCAACCATAACCGCCTCGGCGGCGACTACGGCGAGCCGGGCCTGCAGCTGTTTGTCTATGGACGTGAAGAGGGAGGCCATGAGGCGCCGGCCCGCTACCCGGCCCGTCAGACCCTGGCCGCGAGCCAGGCAGTTGCCCGGCTGAACCAGGTCAATCCCGGGCAGATCCTCTTCGCCCAGCAAAACCCGCTGGTGATTGACCAGGGGGTGTTCCATAACGACGTCATCGCCGTGTCGAACCGTCAGGTGCTGTTCTGCCACGAGCAGGCATTCGTCGACCAGCCCGCGCTGCTGCAAACCCTGCGCGATCGCGTCCCTGGCTTTATGCCCATCGAGGTGCCGACCGAGGCGGTCTCGGTTAAGGATGCCGTTGCCACCTACCTGTTTAACAGCCAACTGCTGAGCCGGGACGACGGCAGCATGATGCTGGTCCTGCCCCAGGAGTCGCAGGCGCATCCGGGCGTCTGGCGCTATCTGAGCGGTCTGGTGGCGGAGGATAACCCCATCAGTGAACTGCGGGTGTTCGACCTGCGCGAGAGCATGGCTAACGGCGGGGGGCCGGCGTGTCTGCGCCTGCGCGTGGTGCTGACCCCTGAGGAGCTGCGGGCGGTCAACCCGGCGGTGATGATGAACGAGACCCTGTTCAACACCCTCAATGACTGGGTGGACCGCTACTACCGTGACCGTCTGATCCAGGCCGACCTGGTGGATCCGCAGCTGTTGCGCGAAGGGCGCGAGGCGCTGGATGCTCTGAGCCAGATTCTGCAGCTCGGCTCTGTCTACCCGTTCCAGCAATAAAGGAGGCGTGATGGAAAACTTTCTGGCGCTGACGATGGCCGATGAAACGCCCGCTCAGCGGGAGGGCAGAGGAGCGTCCTTTGACTGGCGCTGGCTGGCGCGCGGGGTGCTGGAGCTGACCCCGGAAGTGGCGAGCACGCGCTCGCTGGTGCTGTCGGCCGGGATCCACGGCAACGAAACCGCCCCGGTAGAGATCGTTGACCTGCTGGTGCGGTCGCTGTTTCGGGGCGAACTGACGCTGCGCTGTCGTCTGCTGATTATCTTTGGTAATCCTCCGGCGTTGAGGGCCGGCAAGCGCTACCTGACCTGTGATATCAATCGCCTGTTCAGCGGACGCGGGGCGCAGTTTCCGGCCTGCGACGAAACCGCCCGGGTAACGTTGCTGGAGGAACGGGTAGCGGCGTTTTACCAGCAGGCGGGGGCCGATCGCTGGCATCTGGATCTGCATACCGCCATCCGCGCCTCGTATCATGAACGTTTTGGCGTGCTGCCCCAGCGCAGTCAGCCATGGGATGCGGCCTTTCTTCAATGGCTGGGAGATGCCGGCCTGGAGGCGCTGGTCTTTCATCAGGCGCCGGGCGGGACCTTCACCCATTTCAGCTGCGAACGCTTTGGCGCCCTGGCCTGTACGCTGGAGCTGGGCAAGGCGCTGCCGTTCGGCCATAACGATCTGGCCCGCTTCGCCGCTACCCATCAGGCGCTGTATGCCTTGCTGAACGGCGAGGCACCAGAGCCGCACGTGGCACAGGTCGAGCAGTATCGGGTGGTGCAGCAGATCACCCGCCGCAGCGAGGCCTTCGTGCTGCACATGGCGGCGCACACCCTGAACTTCACCCCGTTCCGCCAGGGCGTGCTGTTGGCGGAGGATGGCGATGAACGCTACCAGGTACAAAAGCCGACCGAGTATGTTCTGTTCCCCAATCCCGCCGTGGCCTTTGGGTTGCGCGCCGGGCTGATGCTGGAAAAAATCACCTGAAAACCCCGCGACCCCATCAGCGTAATGCGGTGGGGTCGTTTATTTTCTCAGTCGTTTCTGATATCTGGCGTTTTATTACAGATTATTCCTGGCTGTTTGCTTTATTATTAATCTTCTTGCCGGTATACTCCTTCACAATCTCTTTAAAATCAGCCAGATGAATATTCTTGTTTCAACTCTCCACGCTTTATCCTTATTTTCTCCATATTTGACGATAATTTGTTTTTTACACTTTCATTGTTTTACTGTTGCTCTGATTAATTGACGATAATCCCCGTAAAGTGAATATCGTCAACACGGCATAGCGCCGAAGAATAACTGAAAAGGAAGGACAAAATTATGCGTAAATTAACTGCACTGTTTGTTGCCTCTACCCTGGCTCTGGGCGCTACCGGCGCGGCGTTCGCTGCGGATACCGCTACCACCACCGCAGCGCCGGCCGAAAGCAAAATGATGCACCATAAAGGCAAGCCGGGTATGCATCACGACATGATGTTTAAAGATCTGAACCTGACGGATGCACAGAAAACGCAGATCCGCGACATCATGAAAAGCCAGCGTGACCAGATGAAGCGTCCGCCAGTGGAAGAGCGCCGCGCAATGCACGACATCATCGCCAGCGACAGCTTCGATAAAGCGAAAGCTCAGGCGCAGGTCGACAAAATGGCCGAGCAGAACAAGGCCCGCATGCTGGCGCACATGGAAACCCAGAACAAGATTTACAACATTCTGACCCCGGAACAGAAAAAGCAGTTTGATGCCAATTTTGAGAAGCGTCTGACAGAACGTTCCGCGCCGGAAGGTAAAATGACCCCACCAGCCGAATAATCGGTTAAGCCATTCAAGACCGCCGGAGTCCTGTTCACCCAAGCGAATACGCTGTGGACAGGTCCGGCGGTTTTTTCTTTTCCCGCCTCTTGCCAGCCGCCGCCATCCCGGTATTCTCCTGTTATTGATTTGCACAATGTGTTTGAAATGTCTGGCGTTACGGATTTTTTCGTCGTCAGGCTAAGGCCGTGGTGCACATCTGCCGATACTACACAGTGATGATCTAACGATAACAAACAAAACGCGACCGCCCTGTGCGGGACGCTCTGGCGCCTATTGCGCCATCTGGAGTGGTGATGGAATTCTTTGATATCCGCAAAATGCCGATCAGCCTCTGGCGCAACGGGGCCGGGGAGACGCGCGAAATATGTTGTTTTCCCCCTGCAACCCGGGAATTTAACTGGCGTGCCAGTATCGCTTCTCTGGCCAGCAACGGCGACTTTTCGGTCTCCCCCGGCATCGATCGGGTGATCACCCTGCTGGAAGGGGGAGAAGTGCATCTGGATGGCGGGAAGGCGTTTACCCATACGCTGCAGCGTCATCAGCCCTTCAGCTTTGCCGGCGATCTGCCGGTTAAGGCGCAGCTGATGGAGGGGCAAATGTCGATGGATTTTAACATTATGACCCGCCGGGACCGCTGCCGGGCGAAGGTGCGGGTGGCGGATCGCACCTTCACCACCTTTGCGTCACGCGGCGGGGTGGTGTTTGTACTGAGCGGCGCGTGGCAGCTGGGCGAGAAGCTACTCACCGCCGATCAGGGCGCATGGTGGCATGAGGGCGACCATACGCTGCGGCTGCTGAAGGAAGAGGGAACGTTGCTGTTCAGCGAGATTTTCTGGCTTCCGGGACACTGAGGGGAATGATCTCATAGTTGCCGGTCAGCAGCGGCTTACAGAGAATTTTATACCCATCCTGATCAAAACCGGCGGGCGTGCGTAGCAGGTCCGCCGCCTCGTCCAGGCTGTCGACCGCGCCCAGCCATAGCCAGTTGTGAATGATATGGTAGTGGGTCATGTCCGGGCGCGACTCTTTCAGCGCCACGGCACTGTCCCACGGCCAGCAGGTAACCCCAATCGCCTGTAACCCCTCGACTAATCGCTGCTGATGATCCTCCACGCTCTCTTTCCCGCAGCATGCCCCCGCGCAACGCTTCAGGGCGGAACGGAAACAGCCCCGCCCGAGAGTTAACGACTCCAGCCCCAGCAGGCCATAACAGAGCTGCCGCTCATCGGCCAGCGTCTGCAGAGTTTGCAGCGCAGCCCGGCGGTTGGCGAAGAGGCCAAACAGATTCGGGGTGTGTGAAAAATCGACCTCGCGGGCATAGACGATCTGCGGTTTGCCCTCGGTGATCTGCAGGGAGCAGAGCTGGCGATTGCGGCGTAAGCGTTTATTGAACAGCGGCTGCTGCTCTTTAATTAAACGCGCCTCAAGCAGCAGAGCGCCCAGCTCACCTGCGGTCTGGATCCAGGTGATACGCCGGGACTGGCGCAGCATGGCGGCCTCGTCCGGGGTGCGAAGATGCGACAGGACCCGGCTGCGAATATTGACGCTTTTGCCGATATAAAGGGGCATGGCATCGCTGTCGCCATGAAAGAAATAGACGCCAGGCTGCTTAGGCAGTGCCTCAAGCCACGGACGCAGATGTTCGGGATATTCATAGATAGCGGCTGCTTCGAATTCAAGCCGCGGTGCCGATTGACGCCTGCTCACAACGTACTCCTGATACTGTTCAGGCATACAGTGTAGCAGCTGTGGTGTGGTTAAAAAAGAGGCGGCAGATGCCGCCCCGTCAGAATTATTGTTTCCAGAAGTCGTCGAATACCGTGATCGGCGGGCGACGTTTGTGTTCGGTCTTCAGATACCAGCCTTCAATAATGCGGGCGGTGCCTTCGTCCAGCGTCTTGCCTTCCAGATAATCGTCAATGTTTTCATAGGTCACGCCCAGCGCGGCTTCATCCGGCAGGGAAGGGCGATCGTCTTCCAGATCCGCAGTCGGGGCTTTCTTATACAGATGCTCCGGGCAGCCCAGCGCGGCCAGCAGCTGTTTGCCCTGGCGCTTGTTGAGACGGAACAGCGGGTTAATGTCGGTGCCGCCATCGCCATATTTGGTGAAGAACCCGGTCAGTGCCTCTGCCGCATGGTCAGTGCCCACCACCACGCCGCTGGTCATCCCGGCGATGCTGTACTGGGCTTTCATCCGCTCGCGGGCCTTTTCGTTGCCGCGCACGAAGTCACTCAGCTCAATGCCCGCGTCGCGCAACGCTTTTTCGCTGGCCAGCACCGCTTCTTTAATGTTCACGGTCAGGACGCGATCCGCCTGAATAAACTCGAGGGCATCCTGGCAATCCTGTTCGTCGAACTGCACACCGAAGGGCAGGCGCACCGCGATAAACTGCAGGGATTCGTTACCCGTTTCGGCACGCAGTTCGCTGATGGCCATCTGGGCGAGCTTCCCGGCGAGAGTGGAGTCCTGACCGCCGCTGATGCCCAGCACCAGCGTCTTCAGAAACGGGAAGCGGGTTAAATAGGATTTCAAAAAATCGACGCTGCGGCGGATCTCTTCTTCCGCATTGATGGTGGGTTTGGCACCCAGCGCCTGGATAATTTCTTGTTGCAGAGCCATTTAGCCCCTCCGTTACACAAATTTGCCTGATGAATGTTCTGTTAAAGCTAACTCGTCATGCGGAAAACGACAAGGATCACAGATTTGAATTGGGCGAACCAGGCCGATTTAGCAGCTTATGCGTGCATTACAGGAATTTTCCGAAAAAACTTTGCCGTCACGCTTAAGGTTGAAAAATGTGATTTTCTATTCCAGGCTTACTTAACACGCTGATAAACAAGAGGACGGAATATGAACAAGAATTTAGCAGGAATGTTAGGCGCAGCGGCTGTAATGACTTTACTGGCAGGGTGTACTGCGTATGACCGTACCACGGATCAGTTTAAAGAGCCTGTCGTAAAAGACGTTAAAAAAGGCATGAGCCGTGCACAGGTACAGCAGCTTGCCGGTAAGCCGTCATCTGAGGTGACGATGATCCACGCCCGTGGTACTTGCCAGACCTATATCCTGGGTCAACGCGATGGTAAAACAGAAACCTACTTTGTGGCCCTCGACGATACTGGCCACGTGATTAACTCCGGCTACCAGACCTGTGCGGAATACGATACTGATCCGCAGGCACCTAAGGCCTGATAACACCTTTTCCTGAGCAAAAAGACAAACCGGCCAGCAGGCCGGTTTTTTTACGTCGCCACCCACCTTAATTCTCACCGCGAATTATTTACCTAAAATGTGAAGAGTGTCATAACGACAGGTCAAGGAGAGACAATTGCACTCCCTTTCGAATTATCCCTGGGAAATCAGTTGCCGTATACTCCATCTATCAGATATGCCAGCGAGGGATTCCGGTCGGTCAAGGCGGGGATATCGCGGCGCAAGCGGTGAGCACATAAGAGGGAAATTGCTATGGAAAAGAAATATATCTATCTGTTTTGCTCAGCGGGCATGTCAACGTCACTGCTGGTGTCTAAGATGCGCGCGCAGGCAGAAAAGTACGAAGTACCTGTTGTGATCGAAGCCTTCCCGGAAACCCTGGCAGGTGAGAAGGGTATCAATGCGGATGTGGTGCTGTTAGGGCCGCAAATTGCCTATATGTTGCCGGAAATTCAACGTCTGTTACCGAATAAACCGGTGGAAGTGATCGACTCTGCGCTGTACGGCAAAGTGGATGGTTTGGGTGTTCTTAAAGCTGCTGTAGCGGCGATTAAAAAAGCTGCTAATTAATTTATTTTTTATTTTTCCCGTCAAAGAGCAATTTCACACACACTTACGCCGCAATATTATTGCGGCATTTAAGGGCATTTTCTATGAGTAGATTTATTGCTGCGCTTGAAAAGGTACTCCTTCCTTTTGCAGTTAAAATAGGAAAGCAACCGCATGTCAACGCCATTAAAAACGGCTTTATTAAGGTAATGCCGTTAACCCTGGCCGGGGCCATGTTCGTTTTAATTAATAACGTTTTTCTTAGCTTCGGTGATGGTTCCTTCTTCTATTCATTAGGTGTGCGTTTAGATCCCTCAACTATTGAAACGTTAAATGGTTTCAAGGCCATCGGCGGCAATGTGTACAACGGTACGCTGGGTATCATGTCGCTGATGGCACCTTTCTTTATTGGGATGGCGCTGGCGGAAGAGCGTAAAGTCGACTCGCTGGCCGCCGGTTTATTATCTGTCGCGGCCTTTATGACCGTGACCCCTTACAGCGTCGGTGAAGCCTACGCGGTTGGGGCCAACTGGCTGGGCGGGGCAAACATCATCTCCGGTATCGTGATCGGCCTGGTCGTGGCGGAGATGTTTACTTTTATTATTCGTCGCAACTGGGTGATTCGTTTACCTGACAGCGTGCCAGAATCAGTGTCCCGCTCCTTCTCGGCGCTGATCCCAGGCTTCATTATCCTCTCCATCATGGGGACCCTCGCCTGGGCGCTCTCTCACTGGGGCACCAACTTCCACCAGATCATCATGGACACCATCTCTACACCGCTGGCCTCCATGGGTGGCGTCGTGGGCTGGGCTTACGTGATTTTCACCTCTCTGCTGTGGTTCTTCGGTGTGCACGGCTCGCTGGCGCTGGCGGCGCTGGACAGCGGCATCATGACCCCGTGGGCGCTGGAAAACGTGGCACTTTATCAGCAGTACGGCTCCGTTGACGCGGCGCTGGCGGCCGGTAAAACCTTCCACGTGTGGGCCAAACCGATGCTCGACTCCTATATCTTCCTGGGCGGTACCGGGGCGACGCTGGGTCTGATCATCGCGGTGTTTATCACCTCCCGTCGTGCGGATCACCGTCAGGTGGCGAAGCTGGCGCTGCCATCAGGCATCTTCCAGATTAACGAGCCTATCCTCTTCGGTCTGCCGATTATCATGAACCCGGTGATGTTCATTCCGTTCATCCTGGTGCAGCCATTGCTGGCCGCTATTACCCTGACCGCCTACTACCTGGGGATCATCCCGCCGGTGACCAACATCGCGCCGTGGACCATGCCCGCTGGCCTGGGTGCCTTCTTCAACACCAACGGCAGCGTAGCGGCCTTCCTGCTGGCGATATTTAACCTTGGGGTGGCAACCCTGCTCTACATGCCGTTCGTTGCCATCGCCAACAAGGCCCAGACCACTATCGATGAAGAAGAGAGCGAAGAAGAGATCGCCCTCGCACTGAAATTCTGATGTCGTATGACGCGGGGCAACCCGCGTCAGTACAGGAGAAACCGAGATGTTTGATTTAGAGAATGTTGTTGCACAAGCAGAAGAGGTTGCAGAGAACGACCTTGAAGAAGTGGTGATGGGGCTTATCATCAACTCAGGACAGGCCCGTAGTCTGGCGTATGGGGCCCTGAAAAAAGCCAAGCAGGGCGATTTCGACAGTGCGCAAGAGATGATGGCCCAGTCGCGCACCGCACTGAACGAAGCGCACCTGGTGCAAACAAAACTGATCGAAAGCGATCAGGGTGAAGGTAAGATGAAGGTGAGCCTGGTGCTGGTACACGCCCAGGACCATCTGATGACCTCCATGCTGGCCCGTGAGCTGGTGGCGGAACTCATCGAACTTCACGAGAAAATGCAGTAAGTCAGACTGATAGCAGGAGGTCAGCGCCATGGAAATCACTACCGCCCGGGAACAACAGCTGTTCAATGGTAAAAATTTTCATGTGTTTATCTACAACAAGGTGGAGAGCATCAGCGGTCTGCATCAGCATGACTACTATGAGTTCACCATTGTGCTGACCGGCCGCTATTTCCAGGAGATCAACGGCAAGCGGGTGCTGCTGGAACGCGGGGACTTCGTCTTCATCCCGATGGGATCGCACCATCAGAGCTTTTACGACTTCGGTGCCACGCGCATTCTCAACGTGGGTATCAGTAAACGCTTCTTCGACACCCACTACGCGCCGCTGCTGCCGTTCTGCTTTGTCGCCTCGCAGGTCTATCACGTCAAAAGTGAATTCCTGAACTGGATCGACACCGTGATTGCCTCGCTTAACTTTCGTGACAATGAATTTGATGAATTCATCGAAACGGTGACCTTCTACGTCGTCAACCGCTTACGCCACTATCGTGAAGAGCAGCAGGTGACGGACGATATTCCGCAATGGCTGCGCACTACCGTTGAAATGATGCACGATAAACTGCGCTTTGGTGAAAACGCGCTGGAGAATATGGTGGCGCTGTCGGGTAAATCGCAAGAGTACCTGACCCGGGCGACCCAGCGTTATTATCAGAAAACGCCGGTGCAAATTATTAATGAAATACGGATCAATTTCGCCAGAAAACAGCTGGAGATCACCAACTATTCGGTGACGGATATTGCTTACGAATCCGGTTACAGCAGTCCGAGCCTGTTTATTAAGACCTTTAAGAAATTGACCTCATTTACACCTAACAGCTACCGGAAAAATATCACGGTTATTAATTAACGTCCGGCGGAATTGCCGCCGGAAATATCGACTTCAATACTTGCCCAAATAAGTGGGACGGGATCGCTATACTCAAATGGTCGATCTCCCAGGGAGAATATTATGCAAAAGAAACTGAAAGTAGTGACCATCGGCGGCGGAAGCAGCTATACCCCGGAATTACTGGAAGGGTTCCTCAAGCGTTATCATGAACTGCCGGTCAGCGAACTGTGGCTGGTGGATGTGGCTGAAGGCCAGGAGAAGCTCGACATTATTTTCGACCTCTGTCAGCGGATGGTGAAAAAAGCGGGCGTACCGATGACCGTGCATAAAACCCTCGATCGTCGCCAGGCGCTGAAAGACGCCGATTTCGTCACCACTCAGCTGCGCGTCGGCCAGCTGAAGGCCCGCGAGCTGGATGAGCGCATTCCGCTGAGCTACGGCTATCTGGGGCAGGAGACTAACGGCGCTGGCGGCCTGTTCAAAGGGCTGCGTACCATTCCGGTAGTGTTCGACATCATTAAAGACGTGCAGGAGATCTGCCCTCAGGCGTGGGTGATCAACTTTACCAACCCGGCCGGGATGGTGACCGAGGCGGTCTACCGCCACACCGATTTCAAACGCTTTATCGGGGTGTGCAATATTCCGATCGGCATGAAGATGTTTATCCGCGATGTGCTGGCGTTGACCGACAACGATGAACTCTCCATCGACCTGTTCGGCCTGAACCACATGGTCTTCATCAAAGATGTGCTGGTCAACGGCGAGTCACGCTTTGCCGAGCTGCTGGACGGCGTGGCATCCGGCACTCTGAAAGCCAGCTCGGTGAAGAATATCTTCGACCTGCCGTTCAGCGAAGGGCTGATCCGCTCGCTCAATCTGCTGCCGTGCTCCTATCTGCTCTACTACTTCAAGCTGAAAGAGATGCTGGCCATTGAGATGGGCGAGTACTACAAAGGCGGCGCCCGGGCGCAGGTGGTGCAGAAGGTGGAAAAACAGCTCTTCGATCTCTACAAGGATCCGGAGCTGAACGTGAAGCCGAAAGAGCTGGAGCAGCGTGGCGGGGCTTACTACTCCGACGCCGCCTGCGAAGTGATCAACGCCATTTACAACGACAAGCAGGCGGAGCACTACGTCAACGTGCCGCACCATGGCCACATTGATAATATCCCGGCCGACTGGGCGGTAGAGATGACCTGCATCCTCGGCCGTGAGGGCGCGAAGCCGCATCCGCGTCTGACCCATTTCGATGACAAGGTGATGGGGCTGATCCACACCATCAAGGGCTTTGAAGTAGCGGCAAGCCAGGCGGCACTCAGCGGCGAGCTGAACGACGTGCTGCTGGCCCTGAACCTGAGCCCGCTGGTGCAGTCCGATCGCGATGCCGAGAAGCTGGCGCGCGACCTGATTCTGGCCCATGAGAAATGGCTGCCGAATTTTGCCGCCGCTATCGATAAACTCAAAAGCGAGCAGCACTGAGAGGGGGCCCAATGGAATATCTGCTGATCGTCAACGCCGATGATTATGGCCTCTCAAAAGGGCAGAACTACGGCATCGTGGAAGCCTGTCGACACGGCGTGGTGACCTCGACTACCGCGATGGTCAACGGCGATGCCATTGAGCACGCCGCCGCGCTCAGCCGGGATCTGCCGGAACTGGGTGTCGGGATGCACTTCGTGTTGACTCTCGGCATGCCGCTGACGCCGATGCCTGGGCTGACGCGGGAGGGGCTGCTGGGGAAATGGATCTGGGAGATGGCCGGGCAGGGGACGTTGCCGCTGGAGGAGATTGCCCGCGAGCTGGACTGTCAGTTCAACCGCTTCGTCGATCTCTTTGGCCGCGAGCCGACCCATATCGACAGCCATCACCATGTGCATATGATCCCGGTCATCTTCCCGGTGGTGGCCGAGTTTGCCCGCCGCAAAGGGGTGGCGCTGCGGGTGGATCGTCAGGTCGAGGGGCTCGGGGAACAGAGTGCTGAGCTGCCGCCAACCACTGACGGTTTCAGCAGCGCGTTTTATGGCGAGGAGATCGGTGAGGAGTTGTTCCTGAGCGTGCTGGATCATTCCGTGCAGCAGGGCGAACGCTCCCTGGAGGTGATGGCGCACCCGGCTTTCATTGATAACACTATCCGTAAAAGCGCCTATTGCTGGCCGCGTCTGACGGAGCTGGATGTGCTCACCTCGACGTCGCTGAAATATGCGATTGCCGAGCGCGGGTATCGTCTGGGGACGTTCAGGGATCTGTGAGAAGTGCCGGGTGGCGGTTTCGCCTACCCGGCCCAGGATACTGCCGGGTGGCACGGCGCCACCCGGCTTTTTTTACGCCGGAATGCTGGCGATTTTACTGCGACGCGACCAGACCCGGTGCGCCGCCATCTGCACGACCAGCTCGTCCATAAACGCGCCTGCCGCGGTATCGCCTTCGATAATGCCTTCCTCGCCCTGATCCGCCACCTTCAACAGCGGTTTGAACTGACGGGCATCACCTGCCAGTGCGATCGGCTTGAGGTGCTTATAGGCTTCCAGCAGATAATAGGCAGCATCGCCATTGGTCAGCAGACTCTGGATATCACCGCAGGGCACCACCACCGCATCGACGGTCAATGACGGCGATCCGGCAAAGGTCGCCGCCACCGGCAGCACCGAGCCATCATCGGCGGTCACTTCACCCATCCGGGAGTAGAGCAGCTTCGCGTGTACCCCTTTGGCCTTCAGCGCCTGCAGCACCGCCAGCACGTCGCTGGCTCGCGGGTTATCGTTGAGCAATACCGCCACGACCCGGCCTTTGATATCACCACCGGGCACGGCATACAGGCTCAGGGACGGATCCTTTTTCAGGCCGCAGACATCCTGCGGTGGCGCCAGATTGCGTTGCTCGTCGGTGAGGGTGAGCCCCAGATTGTCTGCCACGCCCTGGGCGAGAGTGATATCAATGCGTGCCAGCTGATCGACCACTCGCTCGCGGATATAGGTACGCACCACTTTGCTCAGCTCAAAGCTGAAGGCACCAATAATATGCTCCTGCTCAACAGGCGTCTGGCTCTGCCAGAACAGGCGCGGATGGGCGTAATACTCGGCGAAAGAGGGGCTGCGCTCGCGGATTTTGGTCCCTTCCACGCGCTCCTGATACGACTCAAAACCACCGCGTTTTGGCCCCGGCGGGGTCTCGCGCGGCCAGTTGTCGTTGATCGAGTTCGGCTCGTAGTTGGCCGGGTTGGTGTCGATCTCCATCCGGTGCATCCCGTCGCGCTGGAAGTTATGGTACGGGCAGGTTGGCTTGTTGATCGGGATCTCGTGGAAGTTCGGCCCGCCGAGACGGCTGATCTGCGTGTCGGTGTAGGAGAACAGACGCCCCTGCAGCAGCGGGTCGTTGGTGAAGTCCATCCCCGGGACGATGTGCCCTGGATGGAAGGCGGCCTGTTCGTTCTCGGCAAAGAAGTTATCCGGGTTACGGTTGAGCACCATTTTGCCCACCAGCTGCACCGGCACCAGCTCTTCGGGGATCAGTTTGGTCGGGTCGAGAAGGTCAAAATCAAATTTGAATTCGTCCTCTTCCGGGATCAGCTGGAAACCGAGCTCATATTCCGGGAAGTCGCCGGCTTCGATGGACTCCCAGAGATCGCGACGATGGAAGTCCGGATCGCGCCCGGTGAGCTTCTGCGCTTCATCCCACACCAGTGAGGCTTTGCCGGCCACCGGTTTCCAGTGGAAGCGCACGAAGGTGGCTTTGCCTTCGGCATTGATCAAGCGGAAGGTATGGATGCCAAAGCCTTCCATGGTGCGGTAGCTGCGGGGAATGCCGCGGTCGGACATCGCCCACATTACGTTATGCAGGGTTTCAGGCTGCAGCGAGACGTAATCCCAGAAAGTATCATGCGCGCTCTGGCCCTGGGGGATCGCCCAGTGAGGCTCCGGCTTAACCGCATGGACAAAATCGGGGAACTTGTGGGCATCCTGAATGAAGAAGATCGGCGTATTGTTGCCTACCAGGTCAAAAATCCCCTCTTCGGTATAGAACTTGGTGGCGAACCCGCGGATGTCGCGCACGGTGTCGGCAGAGCCGGCGCCGCCCTGCACCGTGGAGAAGCGGACAAACACTGGGGTGATTTTATCCGGGTCAGAAAGGAAGGCGGCTTTGGTGATATCACTCAGGTTTTTGTAAGGCTGAAAATAGCCATGCGCGGCTGAACCGCGAGCGTGGACAATACGCTCCGGGATGCGCTCATGGTCGAAATGGGTGATCTTCTCCCGCAGGATGAAATCTTCCAGCAGGGTCGGGCCGCGCGTGCCGGCGCGCAGCGAGTTCTGATCGTCAGCAATGCGCACACCCTGGTTGGTGGTGAGCGGGAAGTTTTCGCCGCCCTTGCGTACCGCCTCCAGCGCGTTCAGCTTTTCATTGCCGGTATGCGGGGCTTTCAGGCTGCCGGGCGCGGTTGGCTCCTGGCCTGGCGGGGTAGGAACCGGGCTGGCGAGGTGGGAACCATCGTCGGGGGCCAGCGAGTCCAGTCCGGGTTTGGCTTCATTTTCGTCATGGACCGGGGATTGCTGTGGGTGGTGAGTCTTATCATTTTGCGACATTGCACTCGTCTCCTGTTTTTATTACCGAAACGCGGTCATATTTGCGTTAAAACTCAATAACTATAGAACATTACAGGGCGAGCACCGGGTGATAACCCGATCCCTGGCTACCGCTTACGCTGAGATGGCACATGGGGCGCGACGCAGGAGGGGCAATCGGCTATCATAGGAATTTACTGATTTTAGAGTTTGCTTTAGTGAACCCGCTGCTTATGAAACCTCTTCGCCAACAAAATCGTCCTGTTATCAGTTACCAGCCCCGCGTTGAACCCGCGCCGCCAGAACATGCCAGCAAAATGGATGGCTTTCGTGACGTCTGGTTATTACGCGGCAAATATGTGGCCTTTGTGCTGATTGGCGAGCGTTTTCGCCGCTCACCGACGTTTACCGTGCCCGAGTCGGCTCAACGCTGGGCGACGCAGGTCCGCCAGGAAGAAGACGTTGAGGATTAACAGACAATAAAAAACCGCCTTCATTGCTGAAGGCGGTTTTTTTTAGCAGGGGAGGTGCTTAACGGTGCGCCAGCTCTGCATGTTCATCGCTGTCCAGTACCGCTTTGTCGGTCTGCTTCAGCCACTGGCTGGTGAGCGTACCGGCGGTCATGGAGCCGCTGACGTTCAGCGCGGTTCGGCCCATGTCGATCAGCGGTTCAACGGAGATCAGCAGTGCCACCAGCGTTACCGGCAGACCCAGCGCAGGCAGTACGATCAGCGCAGCGAAGGTCGCGCCGCCGCCCACACCGGCCACACCAGCAGAGCTCACGGTCACAATCCCGACCAGGGTCGCAATCCAGACCGGATCCAGCGGGTTAATGCCCACCGTTGGCGCTACCATCACCGCCAGCATCGCCGGATAAAGACCGGCACAACCGTTCTGACCGATAGTCGCGCCAAAGGAGGCGGAGAAGCTGGCGATCGATTCCGGCACGCCCAGACGACGGGTCTGCGCTTCCACGTTCAGTGGAATAGATGCCGCGCTGGAGCGGCTGGTAAAGGCGAAGGTCAGTACCGGCCATACTTTACGGAAGTATTTCAGCGGGCTGACGCCGTTCACGCCGAGCAGAATGCCGTGGACCACAAACATGATGCCCAGACCGAGGTATGAAGCGACCACGAAGCTGCCCAGCTTGATGATGTCCTGCAGGTTAGAACCTGCCACCACTTTGGTCATCAGCGCCAGAACGCCGTATGGGGTCAGCTGCATCACCAGACGCACCAGCTTCATCACCCAGCTCTGCAGGGTGTCGATGGCGGCCAGCACGCGCTGGCCTTTCGGGGCGTCATCTTTCAGCAGCTTCAGTGCCGCCACGCCGAGGAAGGCAGCGAAAATCACCACGCTGATGATTGACGTCGGGTTGGCCCCGGTCAGATCGGCAAACGGGTTTTTCGGGATAAAGGAGAGCAGCATTTGCGGTACGGAGAGATCCGCAACTTTACCCGCATAGTTGGTCTCGATGGCGGTCAGGCGCGCGGTTTCCGCGGTGCCCTGCACCAGACCTTCTGCGCTCAGGCCAAACAGGTTGGTGACCAGCACACCCACCAGGGCAGAGATCAAAGTGGTAAACAGCAGCGTGCCGATGGTCAGAACGCTGATTTTACCCAGCTGGGAAGCGTTATGCAGACGGGCTACTGCGCTCAGAATAGAGGCAAACACCAGCGGCATAACAATCATCTGCAGCAGCTGGACGTAGCCGTTACCCACCACGTTAAACCACTGGATAGACTCTTTCAGCACCGGGCTGCTGGCACCGTAAATGGCCTGCAGCGCGAGGCCAAAGACCACACCCATCACCAGACCGACCAGTACTTTTTTTGCCAGGCTCCACTGTTTGTGACGCGACTGCGCCAGCAACAGCAGTAAGCCGACGAACACCACGATGTTCGCGATTAATGGAAAGTTCATCCCCGTTCTCCTGATTAAATTGCAGATCGGTATTAGGTCCGACCTTATTGGCGCAAGATTATCAGAAGTGTGATCTGGTCGCTTATATCCAAATGGAATGGGTTATGCAAAAACGGCTAAATTTGGCCAGTTACTGTTCACTTTGATGATGAATAAAGCGGTTGAACTGAAACTGCAGGGAATTGATCATGTGCGACGACCAGCGCACGGCCCCGTTTTCCGGCACCGTCTGTGGCATCCACACCGCCCAGGCGAAGAGAGCCATGCACAGGACGCGCTCCAGCTGGTTACCTTTTTGCGGTCTGAGGATTGGCAGACGGAAACGCCAGCGGCAGGGCCACAGCAGGGGAACGCCCGCCGGCGTCAGCATGTCCGCCAGAATATGGCTCAGATAACCCAGCACCATCCCCTGAATGGCATCCGCCGGGATCAGCCAGCTATCCGGGACTTTTAAATAGAACAGGGTGAGAACGCCAAATACCGCCAGCAGGCTATGGGTAAAGCCGCGATGGCCGCAGGCGCGGGCAATGGGTTTGGAGATCCACTTCAGCCGCTGGCCAAGCAGCGACTTGGGGTGATCGATATCAGGTAACAGGCAGGTCAACACTGCCGATGGCACGATATGCCACCAGTCACCCTGCGCCAGCACAGGTGTAAGCTCAGCGTTTTTGGCAAACACTGCGCAGGCGAGAGAAAAGAGCAGATGACCTTCCGCCGTCATGATAAAACCCACTAAACTGTCGATGCATCCAGTATAGGGTTTTTATACAGTAGACGGAAGCGGTGACGGTGTAACTCTTTGTCACAAACCTGTTAACGGGCGAGCCAGCCACCATCCACGGCGATGGTATAGCCGTTGATATAGTCCGAGGCTGACGAAGCCAGAAACACCGCCGGGCCCTGTAAGTCTTCCGGCTTACCCCAACGACCTGCCGGAATGCGATCGAGGATCGCTTTGCTGCGCTGCTCGTCGTCGCGTAACTGCTGGGTGTTGTTGGTTGCCATATAGCCCGGTGCGATGGCGTTGACGTTAATGCCATGTTGCGCCCACTCGTTAGCCAGCAGACGGGTGATCCCCAGCACGCCACTTTTTGACGCGGTATAGGAAGGAACGCGGATCCCACCCTGGAACGACAGCATGGAGGCGATATTAATAATTTTGCCCCCTTGCCCCTGAGCGATGAACTGGCGGGCCACCGCCTGGGAGAGGAAAAAGACCGATTTCAGGTTGAGGTTCATCACATCATCCCAGTCCTTCTCACTGAAGGAGAGAGCATCTTCCCGACGGATGGTGCCGGCGTTATTAACCAGAATATCGACCCGTCCCATCCCGGCGACCGTCTGCCCGACAATATCGTCAATGCCATCCTGCTTGCTGAGATCGGCCTGAATGGCCAAAAACCGACGCCCCAGGGCCTTCACGCCTGCGGCGGTCTCTTCCGGGACACGGCGATTAACGCTCACAATGTCGCAGCCTGCCTGAGCCAGACCCAGCGCCATGCCCTGGCCGAGGCCGGTATCACAGCCGGTAACGATGGCAACTTTTCCTGAAAGATTAAAGGCATCCAGTATCATACAGACCTCAGAAAGTAGGGGGGTATAGTTGTTCTGAGATAAGCATAGAAGCAGCAGAATGGAATATCAAATGGAAATGAAATGATGTTTTAAAAATATTAGATGGATCATATTTGCGGGCAACAGGGCGTTACCCGCGGTCGCTAACTATCCGCGCAGATGGGCGGCGGTGAGCGCCTGCAGTGAGTCCAGTTTGACGTCCGCCAGCGCGTAACGGGCATCATGCTGGTTCTCTTCAGCGGGGACGACGATAGCGCGCATCCGCGCCGCTTTGCTGGCAATCATGCCGTTAACGGAGTCTTCCAGCGCCACGCAGCAGGTTGGATCGATGCCCAGCTTCGCGGCGCAGTCCATATACACCTGCGGATGCGGCTTGCTGTAAGGCAGTTTTTCTGCCGAGGCCAGCGCATCAAAGCTGTCGTGCAGATCAAACATAATCAGCACTTTTTCCAGCATATGCAGCGGCGAAGCGGAGGCGAGACCCACCTTCAGCCCTTGCGCTTTGCACAGGGCCACAGCTTCACGTGCCCCTTTCAGCAGCGGGCGGTTCTCTTCCACCAGCGTCAGGGCCCGGTTGATAATGCGGTCGGTTACCTCGTCACGGCCTGGTCCCACCCACGGCTGGTGGGCGTACCAGAGTTCAACCACCATATCGATGCGCAGGCCGAGGGTGTCCGGCAGTTCGTGACGGCGGGTGATATCCACGCCCAGGCTGGCCATCACATCCAGTTCAGCACGATCCCAGAGCGGCTCGGAATCAATCAGTAATCCATCCATATCAAAAATGGCTGCAAGAATTTGACGCGGCGTCGACATGCAACTTCTCCTTTCGTGGGTGTTGATCAGAGGTAAAGGCTACCTAACCCTGGCAATTTACCATATCGCCTGCAAAGAACGGGCGAAAATGACATCCAGCAGGTAGACTTAGCCTCAAAGGATGTATTTTAAAAATGAGGAACCGATGACATATCAACAAGCTGGACGTGTAGCGATACTGAAGATCATCGCCGGATGGATAATTTTTATCCCGGCAGTGATCTCAACCATTATTTCCGTCCTGAAATTTATCTATGACCACAGCGAAAAGCAGGCCGGGATCAATGCCGTGATGCTGGATTTTGCCCACGTCATGATCGAGATGATGCGCTTTAACACGCCATTTCTGAATTTCTTCTGGTACAACTCTCCGACGCCCGATTTCCGGCAGGGGATGAATATCGCGTTCTGGATTATTTTTGCCCTGATCTTTATTGCCCTGGCGCTGCAGGCTTCAGGGGCGCGGATGCGTCGACAAACCCGTATGATTCGCGAAGGACTGGAGGCACAGCTGATTCTGGAGAACGCGAAAGGAGAAGAGGGGTTAAGCCGCGAGCAGATCGAATCGCGTATCGTGGTACCGAATCACACCATATTCCTGCAAATTTTCACACTCTATGTGCTGCCGGTGCTGATGATCGTCGCCGGGTACTTCCTGTTCTCCCTCCTCGGGCTGATATAAGCATTCGTTGCCGGGCAGTGCTGCCCGGCAGTCTGTGCGTTACGCTGCCAACACCCGCTCGAGCGCCCTCTGCGCAGTCACCAGATGCTCGCCGCCAAACAGAATGGCGCGGTTCATCAGGGTATAGAGCTGATACACCGGCTGTCTTTGCAGAAAACCGGCCGGTAACGGCGAGATCGACTGATAGCCGTCGTAAATCTGCGGCGGTTGCTCAGGATGCAGCGGCAGCATAGCCAGGTCGCACTCCCTGTCTCCCCAGTAGCAGGCCGGATCGAAGATATAAGGACCGTTCGGGCCCAGCGCGCAGTTATCGGACCATAAATCGCCGTGCAGCAGCGATGGCTGCGGCTGGTGCGAGGCCAGACGCTGCTGAATATGATCGACAATGGCATCGATGTTGCCGAACTCCAGCCCTTTTTCTGCCGCCAGCTCCAGCTGCCAGCCGATCCGTTGTTCAGCAAAGAAGGTCGCCCAGCGTCGTTGCCAGGCGTTAGGTTGCGGCGTGGTGGAGAGGTCATTGTCAAAATCGAGACCGAACTGCGGCTGCTCGCTCCACTGATGCAGGCGGGCAATCTGTTGCCCCAGAATGAAGGCGTTGTGCGCATCGAGAGGACGGGCAGGGAGGTAGTCCATCACCAGAAAACTGTAGTCGCGATCGCTGCCGACGGCCCAGACCTGGGGTATGGAGACGGTTTTGCTGCGGGAGAGCAGTTCCAGCTGGTCAGCTTCCGCGGTGAAGATGGGTAACAGCTCGCGTTCATCACATTTTACGAAGAGGTCGCGTCCTGCATAGCGAAGATGCCATGCGGCGTGGATCTCGCCCCCTGGCAGCTCGTTACGCAGTTCAATTTCACCTTCGCCCAGTTGTTCACTTAAAAGATGACTGATAGCCTGCCACATGATAGCTCTCCCATGTTGTCTGCCAGATCATAAAGTTAGCGTGAAACTATGGTCAAAAAACACGAACTAACGCACATCTGGGCCGTTTGGTTGACCCTATGGCATTTATTGTTGCTGCTGGTGCCAGTTTTCCCAGCTCGTCACCTCAACCTGGGGCGCTTTACCGGTGGCGCTCTCTACCAGACCCGTGGTCAGCGCTTTTACCTCGTCTTCACTCAACGCGCTAATCAGTCCGTAGGTATGGGTCCCCAGCTCGTGCAGCGTGCCATCCTCGTCGGTCATGGTCAGTAAAAAACCGCCGCGGGTAAGATGGTTGTTGATTTCATTGAGTTCTGTCAGCGAGTCTTCATGAATTTTGACGGTTACCACGTAGCGAGCGATCTCTCCACTGCTCATAATTCACCTCGTTGTTATCACGAAAGTTTTTTTAGCATAGACGATTCATGCCATTTGTCGCCCTCGCCGGGTCACCGGGAGGGCCATGATTACGCATTGGTCAGATAAGTGAATATTTTCTGTGTGTCATCCAGGGAACAGAGCCGGGTACCGTGATTGATGGTCGCCGCGCTGCCTGCCGCCACGCCGTATTGGGTCATCTCCCGTAAGGAGGCACCCTGCGCCAGCTTCAGGGTCATGGCCCCCACCATGCTGTCACCCGCGCCGACGGTGCTCTGGCTTTTCATCGGCGGCGGTACAACCTGCACTGAACCGGTCTCATCCACGGCCAGCGCACCTTGTGGGCCGAGCGACACCACGACTCGCCGGGCTTTGCCGCTTTTCACCAGCTCTTCAGCGGCGCGGCGCACGTCATCCGGCTGGCTGAGATCGCGATTGACCAGCGCGCTCAGCTCTTTCTGATTGGGTTTCACCAGCTCGATATTACCGAGGGTCAGCGCGGCGCTGAGGGCCTCCCCGGAGCTGTCAACGATGCAGCGGATGCCGTTCTGTTGCGCAGCGCGGATCAACTGCGTCAGCCGTTCGGTTTTGACCCCGGGAGGCAGACTGCCGCTGATCACCAGCAGCGCGCCGCTCTCGATGGCCAGCACTTTCTCTTCCAGCTGGCGAAACTCATCATCGCTCAGCGTCGCACCGGGCATCACAAAACGGTACTGCTCGTGGGTGGATTCAACATGCACGTGCAGGTTTTGCCGGGTCCAGTCGTGGGACTCAATCGTGTCCACGGCGACCTGTTCATCAGCCAGAAGCGAGACCAGATGCTCACCTGTGGCGCCGCCCGCGGGAAAAATGGCAGTGGCTTTTCCGCCCAGGTGCACAATGGCGCGCGCCACGTTAATCCCACCGCCGCCGGGTTCAAATACCGGCGCGCTGCAGCGGAGTTTACCTTCAGGATAGAGTTGTGCCGTCAGGGTTGCGCTGTCCAGAGAAGGGGAGAGCGTCAACGTAAAGATACGATCCATGCTGATCTCCTTTGAATGAGGATAGCCTTAAGCCTGGCACCTAACCCGCGGAAGGGAAAGTAAATAACAATATGATTTTAAATATGAATATCGTTACGTACCCTGACGTTTATTTATAAATAACCGGCTGGTTTAAGATCGTTCTTATTCCAAAAATGAAACAAGAAATCATTGCTATGTTATTTGAGCCTTTTTATAATTTGTTACCTTTCGTTGGATCTCATGGCATTGATCCGCAAGAAAGTTTCCGGGACCGTAATGGTCTCTTTTTTTGTTGTACGGACTCTTTATAAATGAAGCTTTTAAAGACAGTACCCGCTGCAATGATGGTAGCGGGAGGCCTGTTTGCGTCAATGCATGCAACAGCCGATGATTCCGTTTTTACTGTCATGGACGATCCCTCCACTGCACAGAAACCTTTTGAAGGCAACCTGAACGCAGGTTATCTGGCGCAATCAGGCAATACCAAAAGCTCCTCCCTGACCGCTGACACCACTATGACCTGGTACGGCACCAGCACCGCCTGGTCGCTGTGGGGTAACGCCAGCAATACCTCATCTAACGATGAGCGCTCTTCCGAGAAATATGCGGTGGGTGGGCGTAGCCGTTACAACATGACTGACGTTGACTACCTCTTCGGCCAGGCAAGCTGGTTGACCGACCGCTACAACGGCTATCGCCAGCGTGATGTAGCAACGGCCGGTTATGGTCGTCAGTTCCTGAACGGTCCGGTACACAGCTTCCGCTTTGAATTTGGTCCGGGTGTACGTTACGACGAATATACTGACGGCGACACCGAAACCCAGCCGCTGGGCTATGCGTCCGGGACCTATGCCTGGCAGATGACCGATAACGCCAAATTTACCCAGGGCGTCTCTGTCTTTGGCGCTGACGACACTACCGTCAACTCTGAGACTGCGCTGAACGTGGCGATTAACGCCCATTTCGGGCTGAAGGTTGCCTACAATGTGACCTGGAACTCTGAGCCACCAGCCTCTGCACCGGAACATACCGATCGCAGAACTACCGTCTCTCTGGGTTACAAAATGTAATCGCAGCGGGCCAATAATATATTGGCCCGTTTTTAATTTTTGTGCTGATAAATAATAAACAGTGTTTTAAAATATAGCCGCAGCCGATATCTCCATATTTTCTCCATAATTCCCCGCTTTGTTAACATTCAGTTTATTTGACACGAATTGATAAATATTTTGACTATGCAAAAGTGTGATCCAGATCTAAACTATGAGGATAAGTTAGATATTGCTCTAAGTTGGTCTGTATTAATTCAGTAAGAGAAAAACATCATGAATAAAATCACAACTGCTTCTGCAGCAATAGTGCTTTCTGCACTGTCGTTCGGCGCATTTGCCGCTGATTCTGCATATAACTCTGCCAGTGACACGTCTACACAAATTGGCATCACGAAAGCCTCTGATGTAGAAGCCGGATCGAACATCGCCCCGGGCTCGCAATCTACCGGGCAATCCATGGATGACGCGTTCGACGTGCATAAACTGGTTGCCGGTGAATGGTCCTGATTGATTCGTCAAACACGATAAATTCATTTGCTGGCTGTTATTACCGCTAAAAAAAACCGGATTCTGATGTACCGGTTTTTTTATTTCTGTATTTTGTGTAAAGATAATTAAAACGTAAGTTTATATTCGTTGGGATTACGCAAAAAAGCGTAACAACGTTAACTTACAGAAGAGGGAAGATGAGATTAACCCCAAAGCATGGCTGCCCAACGGAATAACAGCAGGGCAGCACAAAGGGTGATTAACACAATCACCATCTTCCAGTATTTTTTTGAAAAGCGTTTTGTCGGCATCAAATCATCCTTGTTCTTTGGTGGCGGTAGTTTACCAAAGAGCAAAAATAATTGCGCTTCGCCGGGATGTCAAAGCGTCAGGCGCTTGCAACTATGAGCTTCAAAACCAGTGAAACTTATCTGCCAGAATCACGAGTAATGCGGTGGCAGAAAGAATGTTCAGGATAACGACTGTTCTGCTGGATACGTTCATAATATGCCCCATAGCGTGTTGAAGGACCTGTTCAAGAATAGCCCAGCCCCCCGGTATTGCGAGAAGCTGTTTGAATTTCAACGTTAAACTCATGCAAAAGTACTAACGCGTTCAATCTGCCCGTAAGGGTGTTTTCACCCTGGCGTTAGTGTTACCATCAACAGGCTGATCGTAAATTGCCATTTTTCTGATTTCGATCCTGTGCATGATTGCGGGCCAATTTGACGATTGTTGGTCAGATGGCTTTGCAATTCACTGTAAATTAAAGATTATTTTCTTTGCATATGCTCTTATGTGTGGGGCATCACTGCAAATAAGGACATAAAATGCCTGTAATTACTCTTCCTGATGGCAGCCAACGCCATTTCGACCGCGCCGTCAGCCCAATGGATGTTGCGCTGGATATCGGCCCGGGTCTGGCGAAAGCCACTATTGCTGGCCGCGTAGACGGTGCGCTGGTTGATGCTTCCGATTTAATTGAAAACGATGCGAAGCTGTCGATCATCACCGCGAAAGACGAAGAAGGTCTGGAGATCGTTCGTCACTCGTGCGCTCACCTGCTCGGTCATGCGATCAAGCAGCTGTGGCCTAACACCAAAATGGCTATCGGCCCGGTTATCGACAACGGTTTCTACTATGACGTTGACCTTGACCACACGCTGACCCAGGAAGATATCGAAGCCCTCGAAAAGCGTATGCACGAGCTGGCTGAGAGCAACTACGACGTCATCAAGAAGACTGTCAGCTGGCACGAAGCGCGTGAAACCTTCGTGAAGCGTGGCGAAAACTACAAAGTCACTATTCTTGACGAGAACATTGCTCATGATGACAAGCCTGGCTTGTATCATCACGAAGAATACATCGACATGTGCCGTGGACCGCACGTGCCGAACATGCGCTTCTGCCATCACTTCAAACTGATGAAAACCGCGGGCGCTTACTGGCGTGGCGACAGCAACAACAAAATGTTGCAGCGTATCTACGGTACCGCCTGGGCTGACAAAAAAGCCCTGAACGCGTACCTGCAGCGCCTGGAAGAAGCGGCGAAGCGTGACCACCGTAAAATCGGTAAACAGCTCGACCTGTATCACATGCAGGAAGAGGCGCCAGGTATGGTCTTCTGGCACAACGATGGCTGGACTATCTTCCGCGAACTGGAAACTTTCGTGCGTTCCAAGCTGAAAGCGTACCAGTATCAGGAAGTGAAAGGCCCGTTCATGATGGACCGTGTGCTGTGGGAAAAAACCGGCCACTGGGACAACTACAAAGATGCGATGTTCACCACCTCCTCTGAGAACCGTGAATACTGCATCAAGCCAATGAACTGCCCGGGGCACGTTCAGATCTTTAACCAGGGTCTGAAATCCTATCGCGATCTGCCGCTGCGTATGGCAGAGTTCGGTAGCTGCCACCGTAATGAACCATCAGGCGCACTGCATGGTCTGATGCGTGTTCGTGGCTTTACGCAAGATGATGCTCATATCTTCTGTACTGAGGATCAGGTACGTGATGAAGTTAACGCCTGTATTCGTATGGTCTACGATATGTATAGCACCTTTGGCTTCGAGAAGATCGTGGTCAAACTCTCAACGCGTCCGGAAAAACGTATCGGTAGCGATGAGACCTGGGATCGTGCTGAGGCGGATCTCGCCGTGGCGCTGGAAGAGAACGGTATCCCGTTCGAATACCAGCTGGGCGAGGGCGCATTCTACGGTCCGAAAATTGAATTTACCCTGTATGACTGTCTCGATCGTGCATGGCAGTGCGGTACTGTACAGCTGGACTTCTCCCTGCCGCAGCGTTTAAGCGCCTCTTATGTTGGCGAAGATAACGAGCGTCAGGTGCCGGTAATGATTCACCGTGCTATCCTCGGTTCACTGGAGCGCTTCATCGGCATCCTGACCGAAGAGTTCGCGGGCTTCTTCCCAACCTGGCTTGCGCCAGTGCAGGTGGTAGTGATGAACATTACTGATTCTCAGGCTGATTACGTTAAAGAATTGACGCAGAAACTACAAAATGCGGGCATTCGCGTAAAAGCAGACTTGAGAAATGAGAAGATTGGCTTTAAAATCCGCGAGCACACTTTACGTCGTGTCCCGTATATGTTGGTCTGTGGTGATAAAGAGGTGGAAGCAGGCAAAGTTGCCGTTCGCACCCGCCGTGGTAAAGACCTGGGCAGCCTGGACGTAAATGAAGTGATTGAGAAGCTGCAACAAGAGATTCGCAGCCGCAGTCTTCAACAACTGGAGGAATAAGGTATTAAAGGCGGAAAACGAGTTCAAACGGCACGTCCGAATCGTATCAATGGCGAGATTCGCGCCCAGGAAGTTCGCTTAACAGATCTGGAAGGTGAGCCACTGGGGATTGTGAGTCTGAGAGAAGCGATCGAAAAGGCTGAAGAAGCTGGAGTAGATTTAGTTGAAATCAGCCCTAACGCCGAACCGCCAGTTTGTCGTATCATGGACTACGGCAAGTTCCTTTATGAAAAGAGTAAGTCTTCCAAGGAACAGAAGAAGAAACAAAAAGTTATCCAGGTTAAGGAAATCAAATTCCGTCCTGGTACCGACGATGGCGATTATCAGGTAAAACTCCGCAGCCTGATACGCTTTCTCGAAGAGGGCGATAAGGCCAAGATCACACTGCGTTTCCGCGGTCGTGAGATGGCCCACCAACAGATCGGCATGGAAGTGCTTAACCGCGTCCGCGACGATCTGAGTGAACTGGCAGTAGTCGAATCCTTCCCTACGAAGATCGAAGGCCGCCAGATGATCATGGTGCTTGCTCCTAAGAAGAAACAGTAGGCCTTCAAGTAGCAATTTCTGTGGAGCCGAAAGGCTTCACAGATTTTGTTCGCCTTTGTTTCGTTTATTAACAATGCGAAGTGGAAGTTATTAAAATGCCAAAAATTAAGACCGTACGCGGTGCTGCTAAGCGCTTCAAAAAAACCGGTGGTGGTGGATTTAAGCGTAAGCACGCAAACCTGCGTCATATTCTGACCAAAAAATCTACTAAGCGTAAACGTCACCTGCGTCCAAAAGGCCTTGTTTCTAAAGGCGATCTGGGCCTGGTAATCGCGTGCCTTCCGTACGCATAAGTCGTTAACGTTTTTTAACTTTTTAATTAGAATAGATACAGGAGAGCACATATGGCTCGCGTAAAACGTGGTGTAGTTGCCCGTGCACGTCACAAGAAAATTTTGAAACAAGCCAAAGGCTACTACGGTGCGCGTTCACGCGTATACCGCGTTGCCTTCCAGGCAGTTATCAAAGCTGGTCAGTACGCTTACCGTGACCGTCGTCAACGTAAACGTCAGTTCCGTCAACTGTGGATTGCGCGTATCAACGCAGCAGCACGTCAGAACGGTATTTCTTACAGCAAATTCATCAACGGCCTGAAAAAAGCCTCTGTTGAAATCGACCGTAAGATCCTGGCTGACATCGCAGTATTCGACAAGTTAGCGTTCACCGCGCTGGTCGAAAAAGCGAAAGCAGCTCTGGCATAAGCCAGTTGAAGAGGGAGCTCTGCTCCCTCTTTTCGTTTCAACAGCATCAAAACGTTGACAATTTTTCGCCGACCCTTTTCAATAAGGCGTTAGGTCTCTTACCACACAAGGTAATGCAAGCATGAATGCTGCTATTTTCCGCTTCTTCTTTTACTTTAGCACCTGATATCAGGGGGCTAGCGCGTGAAAGACGAAACGGAAAACAGCGCCAGAAAGCCTCCTGATGGAGGCTTTTTTCGTATCTGCCGCTTGTAAATATCGCTACATAACGAGGAAAACCATGTCACATCTCGCAGAGCTGGTTGCCAGTGCAACGGCCGCCATTAACCAGGCCTCAGATGTTGCCGCGTTAGACAACGTCCGCGTCGAATATCTGGGCAAGAAAGGGCACCTGACCCTTCAAATGACTACCCTGCGTGAGTTGCCGCCAGAAGAGCGCCCGGCTGCAGGTGCGGTGATTAACGAAGCCAAAGAGCAGGTTCAGCAGGTACTGAACGAGCGTAAAAACGCGCTGGAAAGCGCCGCGTTGAACGCACGTCTCGCTGCCGAAACCATCGATGTCTCCCTGCCGGGGCGTCGTATTGAGAACGGTGGTCTGCACCCGGTCACCCGCACTATCGACCGTATTGAAAGTTTCTTCGGTGAGCTCGGCTTTACCGTGGCGACTGGCCCGGAAATCGAAGACGATTACCATAACTTCGATGCCCTGAATATCCCAGGCCACCACCCGGCACGTGCTGACCACGACACTTTCTGGTTTGATGCTACCCGCCTGCTGCGTACCCAGACCTCTGGCGTGCAGATCCGTACCATGAAGGAGCAGGAACCGCCGATCCGCATCATCGCCCCGGGCCGTGTCTATCGTAACGACTACGATCAGACCCACACCCCAATGTTCCATCAGATGGAAGGCCTGATCGTTGATAAAAACATCAGCTTCACCAACCTGAAGGGCACGCTGCACGATTTCCTGAACAACTTCTTTGAGGAAGATCTGCAGGTTCGTTTCCGCCCGTCCTACTTCCCGTTCACCGAACCGTCCGCAGAAGTTGACGTGATGGGTAAAAACGGTAAATGGCTGGAAGTGCTGGGCTGCGGCATGGTGCACCCGAACGTTCTGCGTAACGTCGGCATTGACCCGGAAGTGTACTCCGGCTTTGCGTTCGGTATGGGGATGGAGCGTTTGACTATGCTGCGTTATGGCGTGACCGACTTACGCGCTTTCTTCGAAAACGATCTGCGTTTCCTCAAACAGTTTAAATAAGGGCAGGACAGAACAATGAAATTCAGTGAACTGTGGTTACGCGAATGGGTGAACACCGAGCTCGACAGCGAGGCGCTCTCTAACCAGATCACCATGGCAGGCCTGGAAGTGGACGGCGTTGAGCCGGTTGCCGGCGCCTTTAACGGCGTGGTGGTCGGTGAAGTCGTGGAGTGCGGCCAGCACCCGAACGCAGACAAACTGCGTGTTACCAAAGTTAACGTGGGCGGCGAACGCTTGCTCGATATCGTCTGCGGCGCGGCAAACTGCCGTCAGGGCCTGAAAGTGGCCGTGGCCACCGTTGGTGCGGTGTTGCCGGGCGATTTCAAAATAAAAGCGGCGAAACTGCGTGGCGAGCCGTCTGAAGGCATGCTGTGCTCCTTCTCCGAGCTGGGTATTTCCGACGATCACTCCGGCATCATTGAGCTGCCAGCGGATGCGCCAATTGGCACCGACCTGCGCGAATACCTGAAGCTCGACGACAATACTATCGAGATCAGCGTCACCCCGAACCGTGCCGACTGCTTAGGCATTATCGGTGTGGCCCGCGACGTAGCAGTACTGAACCAGACCGCACTGAACGCGCCTGAGATCGCCCCTGTTGCGTCCACTATCACCGACACCCTGCCAATTCAGGTTGAAGCTGCTGACGCCTGTCCGCGCTACCTGGGCCGTGTAGTGAAAGGTATCAACGTTAAGGCGCCAACGCCGCTGTGGATGAAAGAGAAGCTGCGTCGCTGCGGCATCCGTTCTATCGATGCGGTGGTTGACGTAACCAACTACGTCCTGCTGGAGCTGGGTCAGCCGATGCACGCGTTCGATAAAGATCGTATCGAAGGCGGGATCGTCGTGCGCATGGCGAAAGAGGGTGAAACGCTGGTCCTGCTGGACGGCAGCGAAGCCAAACTGAATGCCGACACCCTGGTCATTGCCGATCACGGCAAAGCCCTGGCGATGGGCGGTATCTTCGGCGGCGACCACTCCGGCGTGAATGATGAAACCCGGAACGTACTGCTGGAGTGTGCCTTCTTCAGCCCGCTGTCCATTACCGGCCGCGCACGCCGTCATGGTCTGCACACCGATGCGTCTCACCGCTATGAGCGTGGCGTGGATCCGGCCCTGCAGTACAAAGCGATGGAACGTGCCACCCGCCTGCTGATCGACATCTGCGGCGGCGAAGCCGGTCCGGTGATCGATGTCACCAGCGAAGCCCATCTGCCGAAGCCTGCGACCATCACTCTGCGTCGCAGCAAGCTGGATCGCCTGATTGGCCATCACATTGCCGATGCGCAGGTGAGCGACATTCTGCGCCGTCTGGGCTGTGAAGTAACCGAAGGACAGGACCAGTGGACTGCCGTGGCGCCAAGCTGGCGTTTCGATATGGAGATCGAAGAAGATCTGGTGGAAGAGGTTGCCCGTGTCTACGGCTACAACAACATTCCTGATGAGCCGGTGCAGGCTGGCCTGGTGATGGGTTCCCATCGTGAAGCCGACCTCTCTCTGAAGCGTGTCAAAACCATGCTGAACGACAAAGGCTATCAGGAAGTGATCACTTACAGCTTCGTTGATCCAAAGGTGCAGCAGCTGATCCACCCGGGCCAGGAAGCCTTGATCCTGCCAAGCCCAATCTCCAGCGAAATGTCCGCCATGCGTCTGTCCCTGCTGACCGGCCTGCTGAACACCATCGTCTACAACCAGAACCGCCAGCAGAGCCGCGTGCGCATCTTCGAAAGCGGTCTGCGCTTTGTGCCGGACACCCAGGCTAACCTCGGCATCCGTCAGGATCTGATGCTGGCAGGCGCTATCTGCGGCAACCGCTATGAAGAGCACTGGGATCTGAGCAAAAACAGCGTTGATTTTTATGACCTGAAGGGCGATCTGGAATCGGTGCTCGATCTGACCGGTAAATTGTCCGAAATTGAGTTCCGTGCTGAAGCTATTCCAGCCCTGCATCCGGGCCAGAGCGCCGCGATTTATCTGAAAGGTGAACGCGTTGGTTTCATTGGTGTTGTGCACCCGGAGCTGGAGCGCAAGCTGGATCTTAATGGCCGTACGTTGGCGTTCGAACTGGAGTGGAACAAGGTCGCAGACCGCGTCATTCCTCAGGCTCAGGACATTTCTCGCTTCCCGGCGAACCGTCGTGATATCGCCGTTGTAGTGGCCGAAAATGTGCCTGCCGCAGATATTTTGGCCGAATGTAAGAAAGTTGGCGTAAATCAGGTAGTTGGCGTAAACTTATTTGACGTGTACCGCGGCAAGGGCGTAGCAGAGGGCTTTAAGAGCCTGGCTATCAGCCTAATCCTTCAGGATACCAGCCGTACACTCGAAGAAGAGGAGATTGCCGCTACCGTCGCCAAATGTGTAGAGGCATTAAAAGAGCGATTCCAGGCATCATTGAGGGATTGAACCTATGGCGCTTACAAAAGCTGAAATGTCCGAATATCTGTTTGATAAGCTTGGGCTTAGCAAACGGGATGCCAAAGAGCTGGTTGAGCTGTTTTTCGAAGAGATCCGTCGCGCTCTGGAAAATGGTGAGCAGGTAAAACTCTCCGGCTTTGGTAACTTTGATTTGCGCGACAAGAATCAACGTCCGGGTCGTAACCCGAAGACGGGTGAGGATATTCCCATTACAGCCCGCCGCGTGGTGACCTTCAGACCCGGCCAGAAGTTAAAAAGCCGTGTCGAAAACGCTTCACCCAAAGCAGAGTGATATGATCTAACCAAAAAGGCCGCTGATGCGGCCTTTTTTCTTTGCGCTGCTGTAAACCCGCCGTAAAATCAATTACATCATTCACCCGCAAAATGACTCCAATGCCCGAATTTGCCCGTCAGCAGTACCGCTCCGATCTGCGTAAATTGCTCTTTCTGTCACTGGCGCTGGCGATCGCGCTGGGGGTGAGCCTTTGCGCCGGCGATCGGTGGATCGGGCCTGAGGCATGGTTTACTCCCCGGGGGGAGCTGTTTATCTGGCAAATTCGCCTCCCGCGTACCCTGGCCGTGGTGCTGGTAGGCGCGGCGCTGGCGCTTAGCGGAACCATCATGCAGGCCCTGTTCGATAATCCGCTGGCAGAGCCAGGATTATTGGGCGTCTCGAACGGCGCCGGGGTCGGGCTGATTGCCGCCGTGATGCTCGGTGGCGGGGCACTATCGGGCTGGAGTTTAAGCCTCTGCGCCATCGTCGGGGCGCTGATTATTACCCTTATTTTGCTGCGTTTTGCCCGTCGCCATCTCTCCGTGAGCCGCCTGCTGCTTGCCGGGGTGGCGCTGGGGATCATCTGTAGCGCCCTGATGACCTGGGCGGTCTATTTCTCCACCGCCTTCGATCTCCGTCAGCTGATGTACTGGATGATGGGCGGCTTCGGCGGCGTGGACTGGGGGCAGGGCTGGCTGATGCTGCTGCTGGCACCGGCTATCGTCTGGGCCTGCTTTCAGGCCGCGCCGCTGAACATTCTGGTGCTGGGGGAGATTTCCGCCCGCCAGCTCGGCCTGCCGCTCACCTTCTGGCGCAACACGCTGGTGGTCGCCATCGGCTGGATGGTGGGGGTGAGCGTGGCCCTGGCTGGCGCGATTGGATTTATTGGTCTTGTCATCCCCCATATGCTGCGTTTGTGTGGTATTACCGATCACCGGCTGTTGCTGCCCGCTGCGGCGGTGACAGGGGGCGCAACGCTGCTTTGCGCTGATATTATCGCCCGCCTGGCACTCAACGCCGCGGAGCTGCCCATTGGGGTAGTGACCGCAACGCTGGGCGCACCCGTGTTTATCTGGCTACTCTTAAAAGCCGGACGTTAAGTACAGCCCATCTGAACCACAACCTGAGAGAATGCTATGCCGAACGATATTCTGAACACTGAAGTAACGACCATTGATGGCAAAACCACCACCCTGGAAGAGTTCAAAGGCCAGGTACTGCTGATAGTGAACGTGGCATCGAAATGCGGCCTGACGCCGCAGTATGAGCAGCTCGAAAACATCCACAAAGCCTGGGCAAAGGATGGCTTTACCGTGCTGGGTTTCCCGTGCAACCAGTTCCTCGGCCAGGAGCCAGGTAGCGAAGAGGAGATCAAAACCTTCTGCAGCACCACCTATGGCATCACCTTCCCGATGTTCAGCAAAGTCGAGGTCAACGGCGAAGCGCGCCATCCGCTGTATCAAAAACTGATTGCCGCCGCACCGGTGGCTGTCGCGCCTGAAAGCAGCGGTTTTTATGAGCGTCTGGCGAGCAAAGGTCGCGCGCCGCTCTATCCGGATGACATCTTATGGAATTTCGAAAAATTCCTGATTGGCCGCGATGGGGAAGTGGTCCAGCGTTTTGCGCCGGATATGACGCCTGAGGACCCGATCCTGATGGAAGCGATTAAGCTGGCACTCGCGAAGTAATGTCGATTCTGATGCAGCTCAATGGCGTGGCGGAACACGGGCGTCTGCAGCCGCTTTCCGCCCAGGTGAATGCGGGGGAGATCCTGCACCTGGTCGGCCCGAACGGAGCAGGCAAAAGCACATTGCTTTCGCGTATGGCCGGGCTGAGCGCCGGGCAGGGCGAAATCCTGTTGCAGGGAGAATCCCTTTCCCGGTGGTCCTCCGCGTCGCTGGCCAGCCGCAGGGCCTATCTGGCGCAGCAGCAAACTGCGCCCTTTGCCATGCCGGTCTGGCACTATCTGACGCTGCATCAGTACGACAGTCAGCAAAAAACGCTGTTAAGCGAGGTAGCAGCGGCGCTGGGGATTGAGGATAAGCTGTCGCGACACGTCAGCCAGCTCTCCGGCGGGGAGTGGCAGCGCGTGCGGCTGGCTGCGGTGATCCTGCAAATTCACCCCAGCGGCAACCCGCACGGCCAGCTGTTGTTGCTGGACGAGCCGATGAACAGTCTCGACGTCGCCCAGCAGGTGGCGCTCGACCGGCTGTTAAGCGCGCTGTCCCGCCAGGGCATTGCGGTGGTGATGAGCAGCCACGATCTGAACCACACGCTGCGCCACGCCCATCGTGTCTGGCTGCTGAAGCGGGGTCAGCTGATCGCCAGCGGCACGCGCGACAGCGTGTTGACGCCGCCGAATCTGGCCAAAGCCTACGACATGTCCTTCCGTCGGCTGGATATCGAAGGTCACAGAATGATCATTTCGACGTCGCAGGAATAGCCGCTTGTTGCAGAGCGACATATTCACAGGCTAAATTACAGAAAGCACAAAAAATCAGAGGATTCGTCAGGAATGCGATTCTGTTTTCTCCTTGTGGCCGCGCTATTTCTTGCAGGATGCAGCAGCCATCGCGCACCGCCGCCGAATGCGCGGCTGTCTGATTCTATTGCCGTGATTGCAGGCCTGAACGATCAGCTGCATAACTGGGGCGGCACCCCTTATCGCTACGGCGGCATGTCGCGTGGCGGAATTGATTGTTCGGGATTTGTGCTGCTGACTTTCCGCGATCGGTTTGCGCTCAAGCTGCCGCGCGAAACCCGCCAGCAGGCAACTATCGGCACCGAAATTGATAAAGACGATCTGCTCCCGGGCGACCTGGTATTCTTTAAAACCGGCTCCGGCGAAAGCGGGCTGCACGTCGGGATTTACGACACCGATAACCAGTTTATTCATGCCTCCACCAGCCGGGGGGTGATGCGTTCCTCTCTTAATAACGTCTACTGGCGCAAAAACTTCTGGCAAGCCCGACGTATTTAGTCCTGTCGCGCCCCCTGGCGCGACATTTTCTTTCATCTGAAAATGAAATTCATTAGCCCGCCTTAATTGTGGAGAAATAGTTAGTCGCTGAATTAATTTGATGCAATTCTTATTGTTAGCGACAACTGGCTATTAAGCGGTATCCAGGATAAGATTATTTCAGGACTAAGGAAAATCCGAATATTTAATGGAACGAATGAAATTAATCTTATTAAAATCCATAAAGTTGAATTGCTTCAGCATATGTTTCAGGATGTCTTGTATCGTTTTTAAACCGGGTCGGACGCCATGATTGTGATGCTGGATATTGCTTATCAGTCTGAATTGTTATTACTCCCTGCGCGACATGATTCTGGGGCGCTTACCGGCCTTGAAATAGTCGTGAACTTTGTCGGGGTGGATAATCAGGTCCGTATTCCGACGGAGCTGGTGCGCCCGTACCTGTCTCCCGCGCAAGAGCTGACGCTGTTTCAGGAACAGCTGGCAATGCTCGACAGCTGCAAACTCTTTTTTATTCAGCAACAGCTGACGGCATGGATAAATATCTCTCCGGTCATTGTTGAATACCTGTTAACGGAAGAAAATGGGGTTGCAATAGGTGAGCAACATCCGTGGCTGGAGTTCTGCATTAATGAGAATTATCCGGATCTGAATAAAGGCAATATGAATACGGCTCTGATGGACTTTGCCCTGCGTTTTCCTCTGGTGCTGGGCAATTTTGGCGCCGGGGATGCCTCCACTAAAGCCATTTTTGATGGCATGTTTAAACGTGTGGCGCTGGATAAAAACTTCATTCAACAGCATTTAAATGATAATACATTCGAACTGTTATTACGGGCGATCATGACTCAGGTTTCGCCTTACTGTCAGTCGTTGATGGTGGCAGGCGTGGACGATGAGCTTGTCCTGCAGCGCCTGTCGGCATTTGGCTTTAGCGCCATGCAGGGCGGGTTATGGCCTGCCGTTCCCCTTGAACGCATTACCACCCTGGTGCAGGGATAACCCTTTTCTTGCCTGGTGTTTAACATCTGATAAACCCACTACACTAAAAGCAGGAGGACCTATGACCCTGTCTTTTACCGCGCACTGGCATGACGAATTACCCGGTTTTTATACGGCTCTGAAACCCACTCCCCTGAATAATGCCCGCCTGATCTGGCATAACACGGCGCTGGCCGCCGAACTGGCGATCCCGGACTCGCTGTTTAGCCCCGAGCAGGGCGCTGGCGTCTTTGGCGGCGAAACCCTGCTGCCGGGCATGCAGCCGCTGGCCCAGGTCTACAGCGGCCATCAGTTCGGCGTCTGGGCCGGACAGCTGGGGGACGGGCGGGGGATCCTGCTCGGCGAACAGCAGCTTGCCAACGGGCAAACGATGGACTGGCACCTTAAAGGGGCCGGACTGACCCCTTATTCACGGATGGGCGACGGGCGCGCCGTGCTGCGCTCGACTATCCGCGAAAGCCTGGCCTCAGAAGCCATGCACTATCTCGGGATCCCCACCACCCGCGCGCTGTCGATCGTGACCAGCGACACGCCGGTGGCGCGTGAGACTATGGAGCAGGGGGCGATGCTGATCCGCACCGCTCAGAGCCACGCCCGCTTCGGTCATTTCGAGCACTTCTACTATCGCCGCGAGCCAGAAAAAGTTCGCCAGCTGGCGGATTTTGTCATCAAGCATCACTGGCCGCAGTTGCAGGACGACGCCGATAAATACATCCTCTGGTTCCGGGATGTGGTGGCGCGTACCGCCTCACTGATCGCCAGCTGGCAGACGGTCGGCTTTGCTCACGGGGTGATGAACACCGATAACATGTCGATCCTCGGCCTGACGATGGATTACGGCCCGTACGGTTTCCTTGACGACTACCAGCCGGGCTACATCTGTAACCACTCCGACTATCAGGGCCGCTACAGCTTTGATAACCAGCCGGCAGTGGGCATCTGGAACCTGCAGCGTCTGGCGCAGTCCCTGTCGCCGTTTATCGATGTTGATGCCCTCAACGACGCGCTGGATGGCTATCAGGAGGTTCTGCTGCAGCAGTACGGCAAACTGATGCGCCGCAAGCTGGGGCTGATGACTCAGGAGAAGGGCGACAATGAACTTCTGAATACCCTGTTTGCGCTGATGGCACGGGAAGGCAGCGACTACACTCGCACCTTCCGTATGCTGGGGCAAACCGAGCAGCACAGCGCTGCCTCACCGTTGCGTGACGAGTTTATCGACCGGCAGGCCTTTGATGACTGGTTTGCGACTTATCGCACGCGTCTCCAGCAGGAGAACATCGCCGATGATGAGCGTCAGGCGCAGATGAATGCCGTTAATCCGGCAATGGTGCTGCGCAACTGGCTGGCACAGCGGGCGATTGAGCAGGCGGAGAAAGGGGATTACGCTGAGCTGCATCGGTTACACGAAGCCCTCCGGACGCCGTTCGCCGATCGCAGCGATGATTATGTCAGCCGCCCACCTGACTGGGGTAAGCGGCTGGAAGTGAGTTGCTCGAGTTAGGGCGCGAGAAACACCTGGGGGGTAGCGTTCAACGGATGCTGCCCCACATGCACCTGCGCCCCGTACCAGCGCGCCAGGTCATCGGCCTGCAGCACCGCCGGCGGCGTTCCCTGAGAGACAATTTCCCCCTCATGCAGGAGCACAATCCGGTCGGCCCATAAGGCGGCCAGATTGAGATCGTGCAGCACCACGCAGACGTGCAAATTCCTTTGCGCAGTCAACGCCTTCAGCAGCCGCAGCAGATGCTGCTGGTAGTAAAGATCCAACGCCGAGGTCGGCTCATCGAGAAACAACCAGCCCCGCGGTGCGCCGTCGCACCACAGCTGTGCCAGCGCCCGGGCGAGCTGAACGCGCTGCTGCTCTCCCCCCGACAGGGCCCCATACTGACGACCGGCCAGCGGCTCACAGCCGGTAAGCTGCATCACCTCGCTGACGATCTCCGGCTCAGGCTGCCCCGTCCAGGGGGCACGTCCCATCCCGATCACCGCTTCTACCGGCCAGTCAAAGCCCAACTGAGTTTGCTGGCGCATTACTGCCCGCTGGCGCGATAGCGCCTGGGTGCTCCACCCCGCCAGCGGCTTTCCGTTCAGCAAACAGCGCCCGGCATCCGGCTTAAGAAAGCCGGTTAACAGGCGCAGCAGGGTCGATTTCCCTGCGCCGTTGGGGCCGATCAGCGCCACCAGCTCGCCCCGGGCGAGCGACAGCGTGACGTCACGCACTACCGCCCGGTCTGCCACGCGATAAGACAAGTCTTCAGCAATGAAGGATTCACCCATGCTGACCTCCACGACGGAAAATTAGCCACAGGAACCAGGGGGCACCAAGAATGCTGGTCAGCAATCCTACCGGCATCTCCGCCGGGGCGACCAGCGTCCGCGCGGCGGTATCGGCGATCAGCAGCAGAAACGCCCCCGCCAGCACCGAACCGGGGATCACCGCCCGGTGATCGGAGCCCAGCCACATCCGCATCAGGTGCGGTACCACCAGGCCAATAAAACCAATCACTCCGCTGACCGCCACCGCAGCAGCCACCAGCAGGGCGCTGCACAGGAGCAACACACGCTGAACAAGCCGCACGTCGATACCCAAATAGTGCGCTTCCTCCTCGCCCAGTTGCAGCAGATTCAGGGCTGATGCCAGCCGCCAGATCACCAGCACGGTGGGGATCATCAGCGAGGTGACCGCCAGCAGGGTGGACCACTGGGCCTGGCCGAGGCTGCCCATTCCCCACAGTGAGAGCTGGCGCAGCTGGGCGTCATTGCTGACCCAGGAGAGCACGCCCACCGCCGCGCCGCACAGGGCGTTAATGGCGATCCCCACCAGCAGCAGCCGCGAGAGCGAACTCTCCCGCTGCTGGCTGAGCAGGAAGATCACGATTGTTGCCGCCAGCGCGCCGAGAAAGGCCGCCAGCATCGGGGCGTAAAGCATCAGCAGGGCGGGAAGGGTTATCGGCAACACCACCCACAGCGCGACGGCGCAGGCGGCACCGCTGCTGATCCCCAGCAATCCGGGATCGGCGAGGGGGTTGCGGAACAGCCCCTGCATCACACAGCCCGCCAGCGCCAGCGAGCCGCCAATCACCAGCGCCAGCAGCACCCGGGGCAGGCGAATGGTGAGCCAGATCTGGCGCAGCGCCTCGTCACTGTTGCTCCACAGCAGGGTCACCGGCAGGCGCAACGCGCCAAAACCGGTGGCCAGCAGCGTCATCACCGCCAGAACCATTGCCAGACCCCACAGGGAATAGCCGATCCGGCGAGGCATCAGGGCAACTGCCCGGCTTTGCTGCGCAGCTGCCCGATGGCCTGCGGGGTGCGCACGCTAAACCCGAGCAGCGCCATATCGTCAATCTGCAACACCTGTTTATTACGCCCGGCCGGGGTTTGCGCCAGACCTGGCAGCTTCCACAGATTCGCTTCTCCGCCCATCGCCTTTACGCCATCCTGTGAAATCACCACCAGATCGGGCTGGCTGGCAATCACCCCTTCCTGGGAGAGCGGCTGATAGCGGGAGAACCCCTGCATGGCGTTTTGCAGACCGGCCGCGCGGATCGCCGCATCAGCACCGGTATCCTGCCCGGCGGCCATAGCGGTCATCCCGCCGTGGTTGAGGATAAACAGCACCCGCTTATTGATCGGTGAGGTGGGCAGTGCGGCCAGCTCCTGCTGCAGGCGCTGGCGCAGGGCTTCCCCTTGTGCAACGCGGTGCGTCGCCTGGGCCACCACCCGCACTTTCTCGTCGATTACGCTGAGGGCGTTACTGCCCGGCACCGTCACCACATTAACCTGACTCTGCCCGACCTGTTTCAGGGCCAGAGACGGCTGCGCCTGGGCGCTGGCTAACACCAGCGTAGGGCGCATCGCCAGGATCCCCTCGGCATTGAGCTGGCGCAGGTAGCCCACGTCCGGCAGGGCGGTGACCTGCTCCGGCCACTGGCTGGTGCTGTCGCGCGCCACCAGCGAACCTTCGGCCCCCAGGGCGTAGACAATTTCCGTCACGTCGCCGCCGAGGGCAACGATCTTCTCCTGCGCGGCGCCAAAGGCGGCCAGCGGGAGCGCGACAAGGACGGCGAGCAGTTTTCTCATGCGGCCAGCCCTTTTACCGTCAGGGCGTCGATCTGCGAACGCCACTGGCTCTGTTCAGGCTCGCCTTCCGTGCGCTGACCGTACAGCTGGGCGATCTGGGTCCCGTCGGCGGCAAAGAGTTCGAGGCTGGTGACATGGCCATCGGCGGTGGGTTTGCGCGTCACCCAGCTTTCGGCGATGGTCTCCTCCAGCAGATGCAGGGTAAAGGCCGGGTTGAAGATGTTCAGCCAGCCCTTCATCGGCACCACTTTCTCGACCGCGCCGGTAAAGATCTGCACGCAGCCGCGGTTGCCGACGAAAATCATGATTTCGTTGCCATCCTCACGGGCGCTGTTCAGCAGCCGGGACAGGGCGCTGTTATCCACCTGACAGGCCAGATCGTCGCCCACCAGGCGGAACGCCTGCTGGCGGGTCAGGCTGTGGCGCTTCAGCAGGCCAAAGAACTGATGCACGTCGGTCATGGCGCGCCACTCGCTGTCCACCGTTGGCGCATCAGCGCTGGCCACGTTGACTGCCGGATCGGCAGCTTTCAGCGCCAGCGGCGGGTTATCGGCAAAGATAAAGCGCGACAGTAGGTCGCCCCAGGCGGAGACGTCGGTGTTATCGGTGGTGTAGACCTTCAGCAGGGCATCGCCCTGATGGTCGAAAAACTGGATGCTCTGACGTTCGCCGCGGGCGGTGGTCTCGGTGATATGAAACGCGCTGGCCCACTGGTGGAGGAACAGACGCAGATCCAGGGCGCGCGGGTTGAGTACCAGTCCGGCGTGGCCATTCAGGTGCTGATGGGTAAAGGTGCCTACCTGCTCGTGGACCGCGTATTGGTTACGGCAGATGCATTTGGTTTCACCCACGGCTTCCAGCGCGCCGAGGATCTCGCGGATTTCGCCGTGCAGACGCCATGCATCGTGGCTTACCCGGGCCCAGGTCAGTTCGGCTTCGCTGATGTTCATCAGGGCCGCGATATCACGCGCGTATTTCCCGGGATTCTGTTCTTTTAGTTCAAGCCAGCGTGTGTAGTGATTCATTGTCTCTTCCTTCGGGATAAATGCCCCGGCAGAACCGGGGCAGGGTAATTACCACTGATAACTCACGAAAATCTTGCCGTTGCGGCCATCCTGCGGGATGCCCTGCGGAGACCAGTACTCTTTGTCGAAAGCGTTGCCGAGCACCAGGGTGGTGGTCACACCTTTCAGCGCCTGCTGCCCCTGATAGCTGACGTAGAAATCATTCACCGCGTAGCCCGGCTGGTGGCTGTAGCTGCTGCTCACGTGGGTGGAACGATCGGCGAAGGTGCCGATCCAGCCGACGCTAAAGCCGCTCTGCGCCAGCGGGACATCCAGCTTGCTGGAGACGGTGTCCGGGCTGATGCTGGAGATGTACTCGCCGGTGTCGCTGTCTTTGCCGCGGGTGCGGTTATAGGCCAGGTCGAGGTTGAACAGGCTGGCGGAGTATTTCGCCATCAGGTCCCAGCCCCAGATTTTGGCGTTCGGCACGTTGTAGGACATGGTGGTCGCAGCGGCAAAATCGACGGTGGTGGAGATGTAATCTTTGGCATGGGTATCAAAGTAGCTGGCTTTGAACTCCAGTGCATCGTTTGCCAGCAGTAGATCGTCAAAGCGCAGACCAAACCCGTACTCCTGGGTTTCGTTAGTTTCCGGGCGCAGGTTTGGGTTCGGCACCCAGTAGTTGGTGTAGAACCGGCCAATGGAGAAATGTTTGGCGTCGTTATACATTTCGCCCATCGTCGGGGCGCGGAAGGCCTGGGCATAAGAGCCGAACAGCATCAGCCAGTCCGCGGGGGAGACGGTGATCCCGGCGCGGGAGGACCATTTATCGGCGTCCACATCGTCATAGCCATCGCTGCTGCCGCGGTAGTTATCGTAGCGGGTACCGCCCAGCAGGGTGATTGGCAGATCGCGCAGGGTGATCTCATCCTGGATCCAGCCGGAGCTGAAATCGATGCTCGCATCCGGGAAGCCGGTGGTGGCACCGGACGGCTCCTGCTCCTGACGGTAATACTCGCCGCCGTAGGTCAGCAGGTGCGAGGCGAAGGAGTCGGCGAACAGGCGGGTGCGGTTCTCCACTTTGCCGCCTTTGGTGGTCTGCTGGCGGAATTCACCGCTGCCGTCGATATTCTGGGCATTGATACGCGCTTCAGACCAGTAGAGGCGGGCATCGGCGTTCAGCCAGTCGTTGCCTGCCGGGGCGAGGTGATACCCGAGCTGCACATCCCGCTGAATGGTGGAGCGGTCGGTCATCGGATTGCTGCTGTCGTCCGCCTCGATGGTCTGCGGGTTTTTCGGCTCCTGCGCGGCGTTGTTGTAGTAACGCAGCGAGCCGCTCAGGGACTGGGCCTGATCCATCTGCCAGCTGCCTTTCGCCAGCATATTGTTGATCGATTCGTCATTCGGCGCGGTACCGCCGCCGCCCTGGCGGATATCTCCGCGATCCCTGCTCGACCAGGCCACCAGACCATCGAGGGTGTCGGTACGGCCAAAGGCGCTGGCCCCCATGCCGAGGCTGTGATCGCCGGTGGCGGCGGTACCAAATACGCGGTAGCCGCTGGTTTGTCCGGCCTGGAGCAGATCTTTCGCGTCGGCGGTGTCATAGGCGATCACCCCGCCCATCGCGCCGCTGCCGTACAGCAGGGCAGACGGCCCGCGCACGATCTCAATCCGCTTGATCAGCGCCGGGTCGAGGAAGGTACTGTTCAGGTGACCGGTATCGGTGCCCTGACGCACGCCGTCCACCAGCACCAGTACGCCGCGACGATCGTATCCGCGCAGATTGACGTCCTGGCCGTTGGTGCGCCCGGTGCCGTCAAGGGTCAGGCCGGGCACGTGGCGCAGCAGATCGGCGGCGGAGCTGGCGGTTTGATTTTCCGGGTCGGTAGCATCAATGACGCTGACCATCATCGGGGCTTCAAAGGCGCTGCGGGCATTGCCGGTGGCGGTAACGGTCATGTCGTCGGTGGCGGCAACCGCCGCTCCCGGCAGGGCACTGACAATCGCCAGCGCCAGCAGCGACGGGCGTAAAGACGCGGTATTCAGGTATGGCATGAGCCACTCTCCATTTAAAAGTGAAAAGCGCTGGCTGCCTGGGGGAACCTGGGTGGCTGGCGGGGGGGAACTTATTTTGTGAGGATCAATTTTCCGGCATGTGTCTGACGCAGCAGGTAGTGCTGGCCGTCATGCTCAATTATGACGCGGCCTTCCTCGCCCAACAGCTGTTTACTGTCGATGCGACGGTCGGTTGCGCCTGGGGCAGGCTGTGTTTTGTCTTCAGGACGAGTGAGCGTTGCTGCAGTGTTATCCATACGTGACATAATGTTTTTCAAAATAGCAATCAATGTAACAATGATAATCATTATCAACAAATCGATTTTGACGGCAAGCGTTTTATGAAAAAACAGTGAGGTGGGAATGGTGCGGCCTGGGAAAAAGCCGGGTAAGCGAAGCCGCCACCCGGCATAGCTTTTAAAAACGACTGTCAACTGCAGAGGCAAGTTTATCCAGCAACACCTCGGTATCTTCCCAGCTCAGGCAAGGGTCGGTAATCGACTGGCCGTAGGTGATGGGCTGACCGACCACCACTTTTTGCGTGCCTTCGCGCAGGAAGCTTTCGGCCATGATCCCGGCGATAGCGGTTGAGCCGTTGCGGATCTGCTGGCAAATCTCATCGCAGACGTCCAGCTGACGGCGGTGCTGTTTCTGGCAGTTGCCGTGGCTGAAATCCACCACCAGCTGCTCGGGCAGGTCGAACTCACGCAGGGTATCGCAGGCTTCCGCCAGATCCTGAGAGTGATAATTCGGCTGTTTGCCGCCGCGCATGATGATGTGCCCGTACGGGTTGCCGCTGGTCTGATAGATAGTCATCTGACCGGTTTTGTCCGGAGACAGGAACATATGGCTGGCCCGCGCGGCGCGGATGGCGTCCACCGCGATACGGGTATTACCGTCGGTACCGTTTTTAAAGCCCACCGGGCAGGAGAGCGCCGAGGCCATTTCACGGTGGATCTGGCTTTCGGTGGTGCGGGCGCCAATGGCCCCCCAGCTAATCAGATCGGCGATAAACTGTCCGGTCACCATATCGAGGAATTCGGTGGCGGTAGGCACGCCCAGCTCGTTGACCTGCAGCAGCAGCTTGCGCGCCAGCTGAATGCCGTGATTCACCCGGTAGCTGCCGTTCAGATCGGGATCGGAGATCAGCCCTTTCCAGCCCACCACGGTGCGCGGCTTTTCGAAGTAAGTGCGCATCACGATTTCCAGACGGGAGTGGTGTTTATCCCGCAGTCCCTTCAGGCGCTGGGCGTAGTCCATTGCGGCATCAAGGTCGTGAATAGAGCAGGGGCCAACAATCACCAGCAGGCGGCGATCTTCCCCGTTAAGGATTTTTTCAATACGTTTGCGTGACGTTGTCACGTTTTCTGCCACTGCCGCAGAAACAGGGTACCGCTGGGCCAGTTCAGCTGGCGTGACCAGACTATCGATACGCGCTGTGCGGAGTTCATCGGTTTTATTCATGGTATTTCTCAGAATGTAGTGCTTCATCGGTAGCTTACCGGGAAGTGATGGGCATCACCTTAAACCAATCCCCGCTGAATTCAAGTGCAGGGCACCTGCGTGCCCTGTGATGGTGTGGGAGTATAAAGGATTATGGACTTGTGTACTAGCCTGTTAGTACATGCGGCGATTGAGGCCCATAATGTCGAGAATTTTGGTGGCGATCTCTTCTACCGAATAGTTGGTACTGTTCAGCCACGGAATGTTGTTCTTGCGGTACAGGGCTTCGACTTCGGCGACTTCCAGACGGCACTGGCGCATTGAGGCGTAGCGGCTGTTCTCCCGGCGCTCTTCGCGAATCGCCGCCAGCCGCTCCGGGTTAATGGTCAGGCCGAAGAGCTTATGCTGCAGGGGTTTCAGCGCTGCCGGGAGGACGAGATTGTCCATGTCGTCGGCAATAAAGGGGTAGTTCGCCGCGCGGATCCCGAACTGAAGCGCCAGATAGAGGCTGGTGGGGGTTTTACCGCAGCGCGAAACGCCGAGCAGAATGACCTGGGCCTGATCGAGATTACGCATTGAGATACCGTCATCGTGGGCGAGGGTGTAATCAATGGCGGCGATACGGGCGTCATACTTGATGATATTCGCCGGGTTCAGGCCGTGGGTGCGGTGTGCCACCGGGGTCGGGTCCAGCTTCAGCTCCTGCTGCAACGGGGCCACCAGCGCCTGCACGATATCCTGACAGAAGCCTTCACTTTGCAGAATGATATTGCGGATTTCCGGGATCACAATTGAGTAGAACACCAGCGGACGCTCACCGGTCTGCTGGAAAATGGCGTCAATTTGGTCTTTCACCGCTCGGGCACGGCTCTCGTTTTCCACGAACGGCAGCGTGATGCTGTTGATAGAAACCGGGAATTGCGACATCACCGCATGGCCCAACACTTCGGCGGTGATTGCCGTACCATCGGAAATATAAAAAACGTGGCGATCGACAGCATTATCCATTTTGCACACTCTGTATATCAGATGTAATTGACTGAAAGCATAAATTAAAAAAGTAAAATACAACAGTCAACGCCGGACGGAAATTAAAAATGAAACGCTATTTTTATTTTTAATGAAAGGGGTGTTTCATTTTTAAAAATCACCCTAAAGTCTGAGTTTTTTTGTGGGATTCCATAAGAATCATCAGGTTAGGATTTAAGCGGGAACAGTCTGAAAAGCTAAAAAATAAAAGTGCTTACACGATTCACCGTTTTTTTAGCGCGAATAAATATGACAGTATAAATACGCAGTAAGGAGTTTCTTAAAACCCGTTCATATATCACAAAAGGATTGTTTCGATGTCCAACAATGGCTCGTCACCGCTGGTGCTTTGGTATAACCAACTCGGCATGAATGATGTAGACAGAGTTGGAGGCAAAAATGCCTCCCTGGGTGAAATGATTACGAATCTGTCCAGTATGGGTGTCTCCGTACCGAATGGATTTGCGACTACCGCCGATGCCTTTAACTATTTTCTGGACCAAAGCGGCGTAAACCAGCGCATTTACGAACTACTGGATAACACGGACATTGATGATGTCTCTGAGCTTGCAAAGGCCGGGACCCAAATCCGCCAGTGGATCATCGATACACCTTTCCAGCCTGAACTGGAACAAGCCATTCACGACGCCTATAACCAGCTCTCTGCTGATGATGCGCAGGCCTCCTTTGCCGTGCGCTCCTCTGCCACCGCAGAAGATATGCCGGACGCCTCGTTCGCCGGGCAGCAGGAGACCTTCCTCAACGTGCAGGGCTACGATGCCGTGCTGGTGGCAGTAAAACATGTGTTTGCCTCCCTGTTTAACGACCGCGCGATCTCCTACCGCGTGCATCAGGGTTATGACCACCGCGGCGTTGCGCTGTCGGCTGGCGTGCAGCGCATGGTGCGTTCGGATCTGGCCTCGTCAGGCGTGATGTTCTCTATTGATACCGAATCGGGTTTCGATCAGGTGGTCTTTATCACCTCCGCCTGGGGTCTGGGCGAGATGGTGGTGCAGGGCGCCGTTAACCCGGACGAGTTCTACGTTCACAAGCCAACTCTGGCAGCGGATCGCCCGGCTATCGTGCGTCGCACCATGGGCTCGAAAAAAATCCGCATGATCTATGCTCCGACTCAGGAGCATGGCAAGCAGGTGCGGATTGAAGATGTGCCGCAGGAGCAGTGTGACCGCTTCTCGCTGACCGATGCCGAAGTGCAGGAGCTGGCGAAGCAGGCGGTACAGATCGAGAAGCACTATGGCCGTCCGATGGATATCGAATGGGCCAAAGATGGCAACACCGGCAAACTGTTTATCGTCCAGGCGCGCCCGGAAACCGTGCGTTCCCGCGGTCAGGTGATGGAGCGTTATACGCTGCATGCCCAGGGCAACATCATCGCGGAAGGCCGCGCCATCGGCCACCGCATCGGCGCTGGCCCGGTGAAGGTGATCCACGACATCAGCGAAATGAACCGTATCCAGCCGGGCGACGTGCTGGTGACCGACATGACCGACCCGGACTGGGAACCGATCATGAAAAAGGCGGCGGCGATTGTCACCAACCGTGGCGGGCGTACCTGTCACGCAGCGATCATCGCCCGCGAGCTGGGTATCCCGGCCGTGGTGGGCTGCGGTGACGCCACCGAGCGCATGAAGGACGATCAGAACGTGACCGTCTCCTGTGCCGAAGGCGATACCGGCTACGTCTACGCCGAGATCCTCGACTTTAGCGTGAAGAGCTCCAGCGTGGACACCATGCCGGACCTGCCGCTGAAGATCATGATGAACGTCGGCAACCCGGACCGCGCCTTTGACTTCGCCTGTCTGCCAAACGAAGGCGTTGGCCTGGCGCGTCTGGAGTTCATCATCAACCGCATGATCGGGGTTCACCCGCGCGCGCTGCTGGAGTTTGACGACCAGGATCCGAAGCTGCAGAAAGAGATCCGCGAGATGATGAAGGGTTACGACTCGCCTAAAGAGTTCTACGTTGGCCGTCTGACCGAAGGGATCGCCACTCTGGGCGCAGCCTTCTACCCGAAACGCGTCATTGTGCGTCTTTCTGACTTCAAATCTAACGAATATGCCAACCTGGTGGGCGGCGAGCGTTATGAGCCGGAAGAAGAGAACCCGATGCTGGGCTTCCGCGGCGCCGGTCGTTACGTCTCTGACAGCTTCCGCGACTGCTTTGCGCTGGAGTGCGAGGCGGTGAAACGCGTGCGCAACGAGATGGGGCTGACCAACGTCGAGATCATGGTGCCGTTCGTGCGTACTGTCGATCAGGCGAAAGCGGTTGTCGACGAGCTGGCCCGTCAGGGGCTGAAGCGCGGCGAGAACGGCCTCAAAATCATCATGATGTGTGAGATCCCGTCCAACGCCCTGTTGGCCGATCAGTTCCTGGAACACTTCGACGGCTTCTCTATCGGCTCCAACGATATGACGCAGCTGGCGCTGGGTCTGGACCGTGACTCTGGCGTAGTCTCTGCGCTGTTTGATGAGCGTAACGAGGCGGTGAAAGCGCTGCTGTCGATGGCCATCCGCGCGGCGAAGAAACAGGGTAAATACGTTGGCATCTGCGGTCAGGGACCTTCCGACCATGAAGACTTTGCTGCATGGCTGATGGAAGAGGGGATCGACAGTCTGTCCCTGAACCCGGACACCGTGGTGCAGACCTGGCTGAGCCTGGCGGAACTGAACAAGTAACGTCACGTTTCTGCAACGCATAAAGGCGAGGACTTCGGTCCTCGCCTTTTTTATTCAGAGCGCACTAACCCGCTGTAATGACGAGTTTTTCTTTATAGTTGCCGAATTCTGGATAAAAAAAAGCCCACCGTGGGAGGCGGGCAAAGACTACACACAGCAATTCGTTGTTTCACTCAGGGGATTTCCATGCTTATAAATCAAGGTGTTGTTGATTCATAACCGTGACCTAATAGTAGGCATGGTGAATTTTTGCGTCGATCAGATTTGTCTCAATAGTTTAAAGAAAGTGAAGATTTTATGAGGGGAATGAGGCAATTGCAGATAAAAGCGGGTTAAGCCGCGCTTAAGGGAAATCCAAATGATAAGTGACGCTTAACATTCTGGTGGGCGAACCCACCAGAACGGGGGAAATTACTTTCTCAGCTCACGCTCGTCCTGAAGCCTCTGGAGCAGGACATCCGGGTCAGTTGGCGGGAGCGGCACTTCCTGCACCCATGCAGAGAACAGACGCCAGGAGACCGCCAGCAGCACAGGCCCGATAAACAGACCGATCATCCCGAAGGCAATCAAGCCGCCAATAACGCCGGAGAGGATCAGGATTAACGGCAGGTCGGCACCCATCTTGATCAGGATTGGGCGGATGACGTTATCCATCGTGCCCACCACGCAGCTCCAGACCAGCAGCACCGTGCCCCAGGTGGTATCTCCGCTCCAGTAGAGCCAGACAATCGCCGGGACCAGCACCAGTAATGGACCCAGCTGCATCAGACAGGTTAACAGCATTAGCACTGTAAACAGGGTGGCGTACGGCACGCCGGCAATCGCCAGACCAATCCCGCCGAGCACCGACTGCACCAGCGCCGTTACCACCACGCCTAACGCCACCGCGCGCACGGCCTGCGCCGCCAGCAGCATCGCCGCATCGCCACGGGCCGACGCCAGACGTGTCGCAAAGTGACGAACCCCGAGCGCCACCTGCTCGCCGCGCCAGTAGAGCAGGGCGCTGAACAGCAGCATCAACACGCAGTGGACCACAAAGCGGCCCAGGTGTGCGGCGGTACCGACAAACCAGGTGGTGGTTGCGCCAATGTAGGGCCGCACTTTTGCCATGATCGCGCTGCCGCCCATGTCCAGCAGGTTATGCCAGCCGGCATAGAGCTTATCGCCAATCAGCGGGATGTCGTTCAGCCAGTCCAGCGTCGGGAGCGTCATCTCCCCGCTGGTGAAGTTAGCGATCAGCGGACCGCTGCCGTCCACCAGGCTGTTAACGAGTAAGGCGATAGGAATAACAAACAGCAGCACCAGCAGCAGCGTCATTACCAGCACGGCCAGCGCACGGCGACCAAACAGCAAACGCTCCAGCCGGAGAAACAGCGGCCAGGTGGCGATCACCACCGTCCCCGCCCAGGCGAAGCCAAGTATGAAGGGTTGAACAATCCACAGACACGCAATAATCATGATTGCCAGAAACAGCACCGACAGCAAAACTTGTGCAACGTCCCTGGGCTGGTGTCGATTGACCATAGTTGAAATTTACCTTTGAAATACACCGGAAAGGCCGGTGAGAACAGGAAACCGCATCACTCTAATCATTAGTGATTTCAGCGATTTTTAACAGGCTGATTCTGCCTGTAATTCTGTCGGGCGCATATGAATAAAATGTGATACAAAATGTGAGATACAACGCAAACGATTATCTACAACAATTCAGATGGGGCAGGGTCGACAGTAATGATCCCACAAATTTCTCAGGCACCTGGCGTCGTTCAGCTGGTGGTCAATTTTTTGCAGGCTTTGGAGCAACAGGGTTTTACCGGCGATACCGCCACCAGTTATGCCGACAGGCTGACCATGGCGACCGACAACAGTATCTACCAGCTACTTCCCGATGCCGTCGTTTTTCCCCGTTCTACCGCTGATGTGGCCCTGCTGGCCCGTCTGGCCTCCCAGGAGCGTTTCGCTTCGCTGATCTTTACCCCCCGCGGTGGCGGCACCGGCACCAACGGCCAGGCGCTGAACACCGGCATCGTTGTCGATATGTCCCGCTATATGAACCGCATCATCGAAATCAACCCGGAAGAGGGGTGGGTGCGGGTAGAAGCCGGGGTGATCAAGGATCAGCTCAACCAGTATCTGAAGCCCTACGGCTACTTCTTTGCCCCGGAGCTCTCGACCAGTAACCGCGCCACCCTCGGCGGGATGATCAACACCGACGCCTCGGGTCAGGGCTCGCTGGTGTACGGCAAAACCTCCGATCACGTCCTCGGCGTGCGGGCGGTGCTGCTGGGGGGCGATATCCTTGATACCCAGCCCGTGCCGGTCGAACTGGCCGAGACGCTCGGCAAGGACAACACCACCGCCGGGCGCATCTACCGCACCGTGCTGGAGAGCTGCCGTGATAACCGTCAGCTGATTATCGATAAATTCCCGAAACTGAACCGCTTCCTGACCGGCTACGATCTGCGCCACGTCTTTAATGACGACCTGAGCCAGTTCGATCTGACCCGCATCCTGACCGGTTCCGAAGGCACACTGGCCTTTATCACCGAAGCGCGTCTCGACATCACCCGACTGCCAAAAGTGCGCCGTCTGGTGAACGTGAAGTACAACTCCTTTGATTCCGCGCTGCGCAATGCCCCCTTTATGGTGGATGCCCGCGCGCTGTCGGTTGAAACCGTCGACTCGAAAGTGCTCAACCTGGCGCGGGAAGATATCGTCTGGCACTCGGTCAGCGAGCTGATTACCGACGTGCCCGACAAAGAGATGCTGGGCCTGAATATCGTTGAGTTTGCCGGTGATGACGCCGAACTCATCGAAAGCCAGGTCGATGCCCTGTGCCAGCGGCTGGACGAGCTGATCGCCCGGGGCGAGGGCGGAGTGATTGGCTGGCAGCTGTGCAACGAGCTGGCCGGTATCGAGCGTATCTATGCGATGCGTAAAAAAGCGGTGGGCCTGCTGGGTAACGCCAAAGGCGCAGCCAAGCCGATCCCCTTTGCCGAGGATACCTGCGTTCCGCCGGAACACCTTGCCGACTACATTGTGGAATTCCGCGCCCTGCTCGACAGCCACGGCCTGAGCTACGGCATGTTCGGCCATGTCGACGCCGGGGTGCTACACGTTCGTCCGGCGCTGGACATGTGCGATCCGGAGCAGGAGATGCTGATGAAGGGAATCTCCGATGAGGTTGTCGCGCTCACCGCGAAGTACGGCGGTCTGCTGTGGGGCGAGCACGGGAAAGGGTTCCGCGCAGAGTACAGTCCGGCCTTCTTCGGCGAGGCGCTGTTTGGCGAGCTGCGCAAAATTAAGGCGGCCTTCGATCCGCATAACCGCCTCAACCCGGGTAAAATCTGCCCGCCAGCGGGCGTCGATGCCCCGATGATGCAGGTGGACGCGGTTAAACGCGGCACCTTCGATCGCCAGATCCCGATTGCGGTGCGCGCCTCCTGGCGCGGCGCGATGGAGTGTAACGGCAACGGCCTGTGCTTTAACTTCGATGCCAAAAGCCCGATGTGCCCGTCAATGAAGATCACCAGCAACCGTATCCACTCCCCGAAAGGGCGTGCGACCCTGGTGCGCGAGTGGCTGCGTCTGCTGGCCGACCGCGGCGTGGATCCCCTGGCGCTGGAGAAAGAGTTGCCGGAAAAACGCGCCAGCCTGCGCACCCTTGTCGAACGCATCCGCAATAGCTGGCATGCGCGCAAAGGGGAGTACGATTTCTCCCACGAAGTGAAAGAGGCGATGTCGGGCTGTCTCGCCTGTAAAGCCTGCTCCACCCAGTGCCCGATTAAGATCGACGTGCCGGAGTTCCGCTCGCGTTTCCTGCAGCTCTATCACAGCCGTTACCTGCGCCCGGTGCGCGATCACCTGGTGGCGACGGTTGAGAGCTATGCCCCGCTGATGGCCCGCGCACCGAAGACCTTCAACTTCTTTATCAACCAGCCGCTGGTACGCAAGCTGTCCGAAAAGCATATCGGCATGATTGACCTGCCGCTGCTCTCCACCCCGTCCCTGCAGCGTCAGCTGGTGGGCCACCGCTCCGCCAATCTGACCCTGGAGCAGCTGGAAGCCCTGAGTCCGGAGCAAAAAGCGAAAACCGTGCTGGTGGTGCAGGATCCCTTTACCAGCTATTACGATGCGCAGGTGGTGGCTGACTTTATTCGCCTGGTCGAGCGGTTAGGCTATCAGCCGGTACTCCTGCCGTTCTCGCCGAACGGTAAAGCCCAGCACATCAAAGGATTCCTCAATCGTTTCGCCAAAACGGCGCAAAAAACCTCTGACTTCCTCAGCCGGGTGGCGCTGCTGGGAATGCCGATGGTCGGGGTCGATCCGGCGCTGGTGCTCTGCTATCGCGACGAGTACAAGCAGACCCTCGGCGACAAGCGCGGCGAATTCCACGTGATGCTGGTGCATGAATGGCTCCCGACGATTGTCGATGCGCAAACCGCCCAGGAGACCAGCGGCGAATCATGGTATCTGTTCGGCCACTGCACCGAAGTGACCGCGCTGCCGGGCGCACCTGCCCAGTGGGCGACGATCTTTGCCCGCTTTGGTGCGAAGCTCGAGAGCGTCAGCGTCGGCTGCTGTGGCATGGCCGGGACCTACGGCCATGAGGTGGTGAATCATAAAAACTCGCTGGGGATCTATGAGCTCTCCTGGCACCAGGCGATGCAGCGCCTGCCGCGCAATCGCTGTCTGGCGACCGGCTATTCGTGTCGCAGCCAGGTCAAGCGCGTCGAGGGTAGCGGCGTGCGCCATCCATTGCAGGCCTTACTGGAGATTATGGGATGATCTGGAAACGTGCGGTGACCCTTCAGGCGTTAAACGCCATGAGCGACGGGAACATGGTGGGGCTGCTGGACATTCAGTTTACCCGCATCGGCGAGGATGAGCTGGAGGCGACCATGCCGGTGGACAGCCGTACCCATCAGCCCTTTGGCCTGCTGCACGGCGGCGCGTCAGTAGTGCTGGCCGAAACCCTGGGCTCGGTGGCGGGCTATCTCTGTACCGAAGGGGAGCAGAAGGTGGTAGGGCTGGAGGTGAATGCTAACCACATCCGTTCCGTGCGCAGCGGGCGGGTACGCGGTGTATGTCGCGCGCTGCATACCGGCGGGCGGCATCAGGTGTGGCAGATTGACATCTTCGATGAACAGCAGCGTCTGTGCTGCTCCTCGCGGCTGACCACCGCTGTGGTATAAAACGAAAGGCCGCGACAGCGGCCTTTTTTCTTTTCTATCTTGTTGAAATTTCAGCGCTTCCTGGCGGGCAGCAATTTATGTTAATTCGCGCCTCAAAGTTTATGAGACTATTCCTATGCTCCTTCAAGAGCTAAGCCAGTACGAGTGCCGGAGATAAGCGCCGGATGGAGCAAGAAGCCCTTAAGATTACCTTTGGTAGTCTTAAGGGCTTTCTTTTTGGTTCAATACTTAGCCGGAAGCTTGTTAATTTTAATCAGCTTGCCTTCTTCCATCTCAACATATCCGCCCGCTTTCAGATCGGCAAGAATACGCATCACGCCGCTGCGTGAGAGCTGTGTTTTATCCCGGATATACCTCTCAGCCGTCACCCTGGCGCGGAAACTCTCCTCTTCCTTCATGAGTGCCAGAAGCTGATGACGAATTAGCTCGTAAGCCGTGGGGGTACCCTGGGGCATAATTTCGTTATAAAGGCGGTTATAAAGAAACATCAAATGTCGGGAGACCAGTCCCCAGAGCATATGTTCTTTAAACACATGGTTGGCAGCATCCGTGGTAAGAATGCCAATTTTACAGGGCTTAATCGTTTTGAAGTAGTCGTCAAAGTAGATATCCGTCAGGTTTGCCAGACCGAAAACCGCAGGGCTTTTGGCGGTAGAAAGCAACATATCATTGCTTTTTCGATATAACGCAATCCCGCCGTCAAGGATCAGATAACACATCGCCTGTCCGTTGACCATAAAATCGAACCGTTCTCCCCGCTGGACGTCGTGCAGCGTCGCATAGGGTTGCAGATGAGTAATAAGCTCCTGCGAGTAGGGCGATCCATGCTGAACCGCACCGGGAGTCAGATCGGGTAATGACATTTTCTGGCCTGCTGACGTAAGGTAACGTGATGAAGGTGATTATAGCGCCAGCCAGCGTTACTGAACCCGTTGCCGTGCTGCTGTTATCAATATTTTTGCGGCAAATGGTGGATATCAAGCAGCACGCCACGCTGCATGGCGATATAACCCCCGGTTCGCAGTTCTGAAAGTATGCGCATAATACCGCTTCGGGAAAGATAGGTGCGGCTTTTAATATAGGCTGCAGCTGTGGTATTTAGCCTGACGGCTTCTGGCTCTTGTAATAACTCCACTAGCTGCAGCCGAATAATGTCGTAAGCGGATAACTGCGCGATCTGCGAACAATGCTCATACACTCGCGATACCGCGTAGATTAACAATTTCGCAAAATGTTCCCACAGCCCTTCATTGGTGACGATTTGATTGAATAATTCCATCGGAAGGCGTGCAACCTCGGATGTTTCCAGCGCCCGGGCGTATAAATGTTCTGAGCAATACTGACTACTGACGCCAAGAATAAACGGAGCGGATTCGGAGTTCAGTACAACGCTGTCGCCACGACGATGTAACGCCACGCTGCCGCTTAATAACACCAGGCATTGTCTGATGTCCGCTTCATAGTATTGCACTATGTCGCCTTTATTAATCGTCATCCTTTCGGTGAAAGGCAGGACATAATTCATCAGCTTGTTTATGTCTGTAAAGGGTTTTAAAGCCTGACCACTTTTCATGGGATCGGTATTTATTGTCACCATTCTGGTATTCATCAGGGAACCTCAATCTTACTGGCATTGTTGTCTACGTCTTACACAACGTAATTATCTTAGAAACCATTCATATAGGGAATATCAGTGGCGGGTCTAAAAATAGACCGAACGTATTAATCAGTGGTTAATAACCTGATCTGCAAAGAATTTCTTCTTATAGTCTATTTATGGACCGGGAGAGATAGGGCCAGCACTATTCAACAAAGCCTTGATCGTCTCGCCGTTGCAACGTGAAACCTCTCTCTTTGAGCCTGTCAAAAGCGGTCATTGCAAAGTCTACAATTAGACTGAGAAATAATTTGAGTTTGGTGAGCTCATTATATAGATTGACGAGCTGTGGGCATAAATTGAACAGCATCTGGGTTGTGTGGCAGCGCAGTTTACTATTTATGCTTGCAATAATGGACCTAATAAAAGGGCGCGAAAATAGAAAAAGGTAACCAATGCCTTACGGATTCGGCTGCCCACAAAAGGGTGATAATTAAAAGCAATGAGGAATAACTCTATGAAAAAAAATATTCTGACTATGGCATTTTCAGCTCTGGCAGTCGTTTCTTCTTCCGGCGCCTTTGCGGCGGCAGGAACGGTCAACTTTGCTGGAAATATTCTGGACTCAGCCTGTGATGTGGCTGTGGCATCACAAAATCAGACCGTGGTGTTAGGCGATTTTTACAGAACTGAGTTCCCGGGGGTTGGAGCCAAAACAGCCGCAAAAGGCTTCGATATTGTATTAAAAGATTGTCCACCTTCCGTCACAACGGCAAAAGTGCGTTTTGATGGTACGCCAGATACAACCAATGCCAGCTTACTGGCCATCAACAACTCCGTGGTGGGGGCCGCTACGGGTGTGGCGATTAACCTGATGACCGCCGATAAAAGCGATCTGCCCCTGCATGGTAATAATAACTACAGCTACGTACTCAGCAGCGCCCAGGATAATGTTCTGAATTTCTATGCGCAGTATATTTCGACAGCGTCAGGCGTGACGGCGGGGCCGGCAAACTCAGTCGCTAATTTCTCTATTGTTTATAACTGATCTCCCGTCGGATATCAGATGGGGCCGGATCCCGGCCCCGGTTTTATTGAGGTAAAAAAATGAACTTTCTTCGCAACATTTTGCTTGTTGGTCTAATGATGGCGGGTAGTACTGCTGCACAGGCAGGTATCATTATAGGCGGAACACGCGTCATTTTTGATGGCAGCAAAAAAGAAGCCTCGCTCAGCGTAAATAATCCGGATGATTCGCCTTATCTGGTGCAGTCATGGATAGATATGCAGAGTGAGGGGGGCGGGAAAGTGCCTTTTATTATTACGCCACCGCTTTACCGCCTTGATAAAGGCCAAAAAAATATCGAACGCATTGTATTGACCGGAACATTACCTCAGGATCGGGAGAGTTTATTCTGGCTGAATATTAAATCAATTCCTTCAGCCACCACCGCGGTAAACTCACTACAAATTGCCGTAAAAAGCCGAATTAAACTCATCTATCGTCCTGCAGGATTAAAACGTTCAACACCAGAGGAACAGGCCAGTAAATTAGTCTGGCGGCGGGTAGGAGATCGCATTCAGGTTACAAACCCTACGGATTACGTCATGAATTTTAATGAAATCACGGTGGGCGGAAAACAACTTCAGAATGTCTCGTGGGTACTACCTCATTCAACGGCCACCTTACCTTTACCCTCGCAGGTCAGTAACGGTGCAGTGGTATTTAAAATCATTAATGACTACGGCGGTGCAGGGGATGCGCATACGGCAAGCCCGTGAGAATTGATGCCGTGAAGTGTCATATTCAGGGAGCGACATTAAATGACGACCAGGATATATGCATTACATCGTCTGGCATGGATCCTTATTCCACTGGCTGGCTTAGCAAATGACACAAAGGCGCGTGAGTTTTTTAACCCCGAGTTGATTGAAATTGATAATCCCGGCATCGATAAGGCCGATTTATCCGGCTTTGAAACCGGTTCGCAGGCTGCGGGTACTTACCACGTTGATATTGTTATTGACGATCGGCTGATGGATACGCAGGACATCGCCTTTAAAAAAGTGAAAGACAGTCACGGTGATGAGTACCTTGAACCCTGCCTGAGCGTGGAACAGCTTCGGCAGTGGGGAGTAAGAACGGAGCGTTTTCCTCAGCTGGGTAAGCCCGATACAGAGTGCGCCACGTTGACGGCCATACCGCAGGCCAGCACCGACTTTCAGTTTGCCAGTCAGCGCCTGATCATCAGCATCCCGCAGGCGGCACTGTCGATGCAGGCGAGAGGCTATGTGCAACCTGCGCTTTGGGATGAAGGCATCACCGCCGCCATACTCAATTACAACCTGAGCGGGGCGAATAACGTCGGAAAAAACAGTGACCATGCCAACAGTCAATACGCGAACCTGCGTCCAGGCATCAACGTCGGCCCGTGGCGCTTGCGAAATTACACCACCTGGGCACGTGATGACGTGGGCCGGTCGCAGTGGGATACGGTCTACACCTGGGCTCAACGGACTATCATCCCCCTGAAATCCCTGCTTACTCTGGGAGACAGTACCGCACCGGCAGATGTTTTTGACAGCATGCCCTTTCGCGGCGGGCAGTTGGCCTCTGACGATGACATGTTGCCGGATTCGCTCAAAGGTTATGCACCGGTAGTCCGGGGGATCGCCCGCACCAATGCGCAGGTAGTGATTCGCCAGAATGGTTATCAGATTTACCAGAGCTATGTCGCCCCAGGTGCCTTTGAAATTACCGATATGTATCCGACCGGCGGCGCAGGGGATCTGGATGTAACAATTAAAGAAGCCGATGGCAGCGTGCAGCATTTTACCGTGCCATTCGCCTCTTTACCGGTACTGCAGCGTGAAGGGCAATTGAAATATGCCGTGACAGGCGGGCAGTATCGTTCCTGGGATCACCGCGTCAACCCGACCCCGTTCGGACAACTGACCGCGATCTACGGTCTTCCTTATGGCCTGACCCTGTATGGCGGTATTCAGGAGGCGAGTAAATACCAGTCTCTGGCTATCGGTATGGGTAAAAATATGGGGGATTTCGGCGCACTTTCGGCTGATGTCACCCAGGGCTGGTCCACCCCGCACCAGATGCAAAAAGTGAACGGTCAGTCGTGGCGGGCGCGTTACAGTAAAAATTTTGCTGGCACCGGAACGCAATTTGCTATTGCCGGGTATCGCTACTCCACGAATGGCTATTACGGCATGCAGGAGGTACTGGACTCGTGGGGCAACGACAGTGCGCTCAGCGAACGACGTCGCAACCGCGCAGAGTTGACGATGAGCCAGACGCTGGGGAATAACCTGGGATCGATGATGTTCAGCGCAGTCCGGGAAGATTACTGGAACGCCGGAAAAACGAAGACTTCATGGAACCTGGGCTACAACAACTTCTGGCGTAACGTCAGCTATGGACTGACCTATACCTGGAGTGAAAATGGCAGCACCGGTTCGACCAGCAGTGGCGGGCGTTATGATAAAGATCGGATGTTGTCCTTTAATGTCAGCGTTCCGCTGGCGAGTTTCCTGCCGCAGACGTGGGCGAATTACGGCGTTACCACCAGTAAAAACAGTGGCACGACGCATAATATTGGCGTGAACGGCACGGCGCTGGAAAGCAATGCGCTGAGCTGGAATGTGCAGCAAGGTTATGGCACCAATAATGTTGGCTATACCGGCAATATCAACGGGGATTATAAAGGCACTTACGGCGAGGCAACGGCTGGTTACAGCTATGACCAGCACAGCGAACGGCTGAATTACGCCCTGCAGGGCGGAGTGGTGGCCCATGCTGATGGCATCACCTTTTCTCAGCCGCTGGCAGAAACCAACGTGCTGGTTAAAGCCCCAGGTGCGGCGGGAATCGGGGTGCAGAATCAGTCCGGGGTTAAAACCGATTATCGGGGCTATACCCTGATTGGCAATATCACTCCGTACCGGAAAAACGATATCTCATTATTGACCGAGACGTTGCCCACCGATGTCGAACTGGAACAGACAGTGAAAACCGTGCTCCCCACCCGGGGCGCAATCGTTCGTGCCGATTATGTAGCTAACGTCGGGCTTCGGGTACTGATGACGCTCACTCAACAAAATGGCAGACCCGTTCCTTTTGGTGCGATGGCAACAGTAGCTGGCGCAGGGCATTCGGGCTTTATTGTGGGCGATGCCGGACAGGTCTATTTATCCGGTTTACAACCGGACGGGAAATTAACGGTGAAATGGGGCGAAGGGGAGAACCAGCGCTGCCAGACTCACTATACGCTCAATATAAAGCAAGCGGGCGGCGATATTATTCATGCTGCTTCTGTATGTTATTAATCTTTCATTGTGTGGATTAACAAATGCGTATTATCAGGCTCATATTACTGCTGGCAGGGATTGTTTTTCCGCTCTACAGCTTTGGGTGTGATTACACCTCGATTGGATCTCCCTATAGCGTGAATTACGGCAATATTATCGTTAATTTAGGCGATATACAGGCAAAAAATATGGCCACACCGGGTTCGTTATCCACTCCGGTTCCCTTCACGCTCTCTTTTTCCCAATGCCCGGAAGGAACACGTAGCGTAACAACAACCTTTACCGGCACTACCGACCCGGTCGCAGGAGGCGATTATTATAAAAATAGCGGTTCAGCGGAAAATATTGCGCTAGGCATTATTGAAACCCGTACCGGGAATATAAAGGGCTCCGGGCAAAGTATTACCCAAACTGTCGCAGCCGATCGCACATTATCAATGGCCATGCAGGCCGTGACCTATTCGCAGGCTGGCGGGGTTACGCCTGGCACAATAGCTGTCGCTGTTGCGGTGACATTACAGTACAACTAAGGCAAGAGGAGATCGTAATTGAAGATTAATGTGCTATTGAGGGGTTTTGATGCGCTTTATTGCCATGGGTTGAAAACCTTTATCGTCGATTATTTCAGGATGAATTTCTCTTACGAAACTCAAATTACTACCAATTTTAGCCGTGAAAATATCAGTCGCGCCGATATCATTGTCCTCTCTCTCTGTGCTGGCGAACCCTTTCTTTGTTCGCCTGAATTACTGGCCCGCAAGCAGGGGGGAATTATTGGTGTAATCAACGATCACACCACGACTCCGAAAACCTTGCCGATCTGTTTCAGTGATATGATCTTCATTTCACGCTATGCTTCTCTGGCCGATTTTCAGCAGGTATTGGCCAGAGCACTGGAAGCCTTACACAGCAACGATGCGGGTACCCGTAACCGTTCCTGTTCCGCTTGTCAGCATAAAGGCTTATCGCGTAAGCAGACAAGAATTATGGCCAATCTGTATCTGGGAAAACCGGTGATGAAAATTGCTGACCAATTAGGGATTAATTACAAAACCGTCTGTGCCCATAAATATAACATCATGAAAAAATTCGCACTGCATAGCGATTATCAACTGTTGGCGCTATTAACTAAAATGGCACAAAAAAATTGCCGACCAAATCTGTTACGTGACTATCTGAACGAAGGATAGTGAGACACAATAAAGGCCGCTTCTGCGGCCTTTATTGTGAGGTCAGTAATCCATTTCCACCGACGGTGCCGGTCCTCTGTTCGATGATCAGTAATCGTCTCTTACATCCTGCATGGCAGACACAATAACCAGACCCGTAATGACCCCGGCAAGGATGGCGACTATCAATAGTGCAGTAAGCATATCCCCCTCCTGATGCTGGTCCTGTATGACAAGGATAGCGCACCCGAAGGCCCTCCATCGCCAGTGCCCCAGCCCTTTCAGAATACGCTTACAGGTATGAGCAGCCGCGTCGGCCAACTCCCTATCTCAAAAATAGGCATTTTCTATACATATTTTGCATTTATCCCATTCAGCCGCGAATAACGGGGAAATAACGCTTTTTATCAGTCGTTTAAGTAAATGTGATCAACCCTGTTAACCCCCGTAGCAGGGTCTATGCTTAATGAAAGTAGCCAAAAAGGGCGGTTCAGCCGAATGCCCCTGCAACTGAGGGGTTGAAGTGATAATCATTATCACTAACATGGTGTTATGCCCTGAGGGCGCACTACAAGAGGTGGATATATGCAACAGCATTCAGAAACATTTGATCCGACGGAATTTGCGTGGCGTGGATTGTCGCTAACACCTGCCGCAGCGGCGCATATTCGCGAGCTGGTGAGCAAGCAGGCGGGCATGCTGGGCGTGCGGTTAGGCGTTAAGACGACCGGGTGCGCCGGTTTTGGTTATGTACTGGATACCGTCAGCGAACCGGCTAAGGACGATCTGCTTTTTGAGCAGGACGGCGCCCGACTCTATGTCCCCTTGCAGGCGATGCCGTTTATTGACGGTACCGAAGTGGACTACGTGCGCGAAGGCTTAAACCAGTTATTCAAATTCAATAACCCGAAAGCCCAGAACGAATGCGGCTGCGGCGAAAGTTTTGGGGTATAGGCGGTATTATGTCTCGACATACTGAAGCAAGTGACGACGTCAACACCTGGTCCGGCGGCCACATTAATTACAAAGAGGGCTTCTTCACCCAATTGCAGACCGATGAGCTGGCAAAAGGGATCAATGAAGAGGTCATCCGCGCCATTTCTGCAAAGCGTAATGAACCTGACTGGATGCTGGAGTTCCGTCTCAATGCCTTTAAAGCCTGGCTGGAGATGGAAGAGCCCCACTGGCTGAAGGCGCACTACGACAAGCTGAACTATCAGGATTACAGCTACTACTCGGCGCCGTCGTGCGGCAACTGCGACGATACCTGCGCCTCGGAACCGGGTGCGGTGCAGCAGACCGGGGCCAACGCCTATTTAAGCAAAGAGGTGGAAGAGGCCTTCGAGCAGCTCGGCGTGCCGGTGCGGGAAGGGCGTGAGGTGGCGGTAGATGCCATCTTCGACTCCGTCTCGGTGGCCACCACCTACCGGGAAAAGCTGGGCGAGCAGGGGATCATCTTCTGCTCCTTTGGCGAAGCCATCCACGACCACCCGGAACTGGTGAAGAAGTACATCGGCACCGTGGTGCCCAGCAACGATAACTTCTTTGCGGCGCTCAACGCGGCGGTGGCCTCTGACGGCACCTTTATCTATGTGCCGAAGGGTGTGCGCTGCCCGATGGAGCTCTCGACCTATTTCCGCATCAACGCCGAGAAAACCGGGCAGTTTGAACGCACCATTCTGGTGGCGGATGAGGGCAGCTACGTCAGCTATATCGAGGGCTGCTCCGCCCCGGTTCGCGACAGCTATCAGCTGCACGCGGCGGTAGTGGAAGTGATCATCCATAAAGACGCCGAGGTAAAATACTCGACGGTGCAGAACTGGTTCCCGGGGGATAACAATACCGGCGGCATTCTGAACTTCGTCACCAAGCGCGCCCTGTGCGAAGGCGAAAACAGCAAGATGTCCTGGACCCAGTCGGAAACCGGCTCGGCCATCACCTGGAAATACCCAAGCTGCATTCTGCGCGGGGATAACTCCATCGGCGAGTTCTACTCGGTGGCGCTTACCAGCGGACATCAGCAGGCCGACACCGGCACCAAGATGATCCACATCGGCAAGAACACCCGATCGACCATCATTTCGAAAGGGATCTCGGCGGGTAAAAGCCAGAACAGCTATCGCGGACTGGTCAAGATCATGCCGACGGCGACTAACGCGCGCAACTTTACCCAGTGTGATTCGATGCTGATTGGCCCGGACTGCGGGGCGCATACCTTCCCGTACGTCGAGTGCCGGAACAACAGCGCCCAGCTGGAGCACGAAGCCACCACCTCGCGGATCGGGGAAGATCAGCTCTTCTACTGCCTGCAGCGCGGCATCAGCGAAGAGGATGCCATCTCAATGATCGTCAACGGCTTCTGTAAGGATGTGTTCTCTGAACTGCCGCTGGAATTTGCCGTTGAAGCGCAGAAATTACTGGCGATTAGCCTTGAACACAGCGTCGGTTAAGGATTAAGGAAAGCACATGTTAAGCATTAAAGATTTACAGGTCAGTGTGGAAGATAAAGCGATCCTGCGCGGCCTGAGCCTGGAGGTTCGTCCGGGTGAAGTCCACGCCATTATGGGGCCGAACGGCTCAGGGAAAAGTACGCTCTCGGCGACCCTTGCCGGGCGCGAAGATTACGAAGTGGTGGGCGGCTCGGTAGACTTTAAGGGTAAAGATCTGCTGGAGATGTCACCGGAAGACCGTGCGGGGGAAGGCATTTTTATGGCCTTCCAGTACCCGGTGGAGATCCCGGGCGTCAGCAACCAGTTCTTCCTGCAGACCGCGCTGAATGCGGTGCGCAAATACCGCAGCGAAGAGGAGCTGGATCGCTTTGATTTTCAGGATCTGATGGAAGAGAAGATCCAGCTACTGAAGATGCCGGAAGACCTGCTCACCCGCTCGGTCAACGTTGGTTTCTCCGGCGGGGAGAAGAAGCGTAACGACATTCTGCAGATGGCGGTGCTGGAGCCAGAGCTGTGCATTCTCGATGAAACTGACTCTGGGCTGGATATCGACGCCCTGAAGATTGTCGCCGACGGCGTCAATGCCCTGCGTGACGGCAAGCGGTCATTCATCATCGTCACCCACTACCAGCGTATTCTCGATTACATCAAGCCGGACTACGTGCATGTGCTCTATCAGGGGCGGATTGTGAAATCCGGTGATTTCACGCTGGTGAAACAGCTGGAGGAGCAGGGCTATGGCTGGCTTAGCGAACAGCAGTAACGCGCTGCAGCAGTGGCACCGTCTGTTTGAGGCCCAGGGCGGGACGCGCTCTGAGCAGGCCCAGCAGCACCTGCAGCAGATGCTGCGCCTCGGCTTGCCGACGCGTAAGCATGAGAACTGGAAATATACTCCGCTGGACGGACTGCTTAACGGCGAGTTCGTTACCCGGCCTGCCAGCGTAACCTCCGCCGATCGGGATGCACTGGCGCTGACCCTTGACGCCACCCGGCTGGTGTTTGTGGACGGGCGCTTTAGCCCCGAACTGAGCGACAGCCCTGACGATAGCGGGTTTGAGGTCATTATTAATGATGAGCGTCAGAGCCTGACGGCACCGGTGCAGCCGGAGCTGTTTCTGCACCTCACCGAGAGCCTGGCCCAGAGCGTGACCCATATCCGCGTGAAGCGTGACCTACGACCTTCTAAGCCGTTGCTCTTACTACATGTAACTCAGGGTCTGGCAGGCGAAGAAATTAATACTGCTCATTACCGCCATCATCTTGAGCTGGCGCAGGGTGCAGAAGCAACCATCATTGAGCATTACGTTAGTCTTAATGAGATGCGGCACTTCACCGGCTCGCGTCTGACCATGAACGTGGCGGCCAACGCTCAGCTGCACCATATCAAACTGGCGTTTGAGAATGCGGCAAGCCACCACTTCGCCCATAACGATCTGCTGCTTGCCGCCGATGCGGCGGCCTACAGCCACAGCTTCCTGCTGGGTGGGGCGGTACTGCGCCATAACACCAGCACCCAGTTGAACGGCGAAAACACCACGCTGCGCATCAACAGCCTGGCGATGCCGGTGAAAACCGAAGTGTGCGACACCCGCACTTGGCTGGAGCACAACAAGGGCTACTGCAACAGCCGTCAGCTGCACAAAACCATCGTCAGCGATAAGGGCCGGGCGGTCTTTAACGGGTTGATTAACGTGGCGCAGCACGCCATCAAAACCGACGGGCAGATGACCAACAACAATCTGCTAATGGGTCGGCTGGCGGAGGTGGACACCAAACCGCAGCTGGAGATCTATGCCGATGATGTGAAGTGCAGCCACGGGGCAACGGTGGGTCGGATTGATGACGAGCAGATGTTCTATCTGCGCTCCCGCGGGATCGACAAGCAGGCGGCAGAGAAGATGATCATTTACGCCTTTGCCGCCGAGCTGACCGAAGCGCTCGGGGATGAAACCTTAAGACAGCAGGTGCTGGCGCGTATCGGTCAGCGTCTGCCCGGAGGTGTGGCATGAGTTTTCCTGTAGAGAGAGTGCGGGCGGATTTTCCGGTCCTGACCCGTGAAGTGAACGGTCTGCCGCTTGCCTATCTCGACAGCGCCGCCAGCGCGCAAAAGCCCGCGCAGGTGATCGAGGCCGAGGCAGAGTTTTACCGGCACGGTTATGCCGCGGTGCACCGGGGGATCCACACCCTCAGCGCCGAAGCCACGCAGCGGATGGAGAACGTCCGTACCCGGGCGGCGGCGTTTTTGAATGCCCGCTCCCCGGAAGAGCTGGTGTTTGTCCGCGGCACCACCGAAGGGATCAACCTGGTGGCCAACAGCTGGGGCAGTGCCGAGGTCCATGCGGGGGATAACATCATCATCACCCAGATGGAGCACCACGCTAATATCGTGCCGTGGCAGATGCTGTGTGAACGCGTCGGAGCCGAACTGCGGGTGATCCCGCTCAATCAGGACGGCACCCTACAGCTTGAACGGCTTGAGACGCTATTGGACGAGCGCACCCGGCTGGTGACCCTCACCCAAATCTCCAACGTGCTGGGTACCGAAAACCCGGTGGCGGAGATCATTGCTAAAGCGCACCAGGTCGGCGCAAAAGTGCTGGTGGACGGGGCCCAGGCGGTGATGCACCACACCGTGGACGTGCAGGCATTGGACTGCGATTTCTACGTCTTCTCCGGGCATAAGCTGTACGGCCCGACCGGGATCGGCGTGCTGTACGTTAAAGACGACATCCTGCAGAAGATGCCGCCGTGGGAAGGGGGCGGATCGATGATCGCTACCGTCAGCCTGAGCGAAGGCACCACCTACGCCCGGGCGCCCTGGCGTTTTGAAGCCGGGACGCCCAACACCGGGGGGATTATCGGCCTCGGGGCGGCGATAGAGTATGTCTCGTCCATTGGCCTGGATGCCATTGCCGAATATGAGCAGACGCTGATGCACTACGCGCTGGCAGAGTTGGCCAGCGTGCCGGATCTGACCCTGTATGGCCCGGCAGACCGTCAGGGGGTGATCGCCTTTAATCTGGGGAAACACCACGCCTATGACGTCGGCAGTTTTCTCGATAACTACGGGGTGGCGGTGCGCACCGGACACCACTGCGCCATGCCGCTGATGGCGTTCTATCAGGTACCGGCGATGTGCCGCGCATCGCTGGTGATGTACAACACAATGGAAGAGGTCGACAGACTGGTGGCAGGGCTGAAACGTATCCACCATCTGCTGGGCTGAAAGAGGGGAAAAGATGGCTGCGTTGCCAGACAGAGACAAATTGCTGCGTAACTTTACGCGTTGCGCAAACTGGGAAGAGAAATACCTCTACATTATTGAGCTGGGGCAGCGCCTGCCTGAGTTGAGCCAGGAGGCGCACAGTCCGGAAAACAGTATTCAGGGCTGTCAGAGCCAGGTGTGGATAATAATGCACCAGAATGACGCCGGAATGATTGAATTAGCCGGCGACAGTGATGCGGCAATAGTGAAAGGCCTTATTGCTGTCGTGTTTATTTTATATCAGCAGATGTCCCCTCAGGATATTGTCGCCTTTGACGTGCGCCCGTGGTTTGAAAAAATGGCGCTGGCCCAGCATTTAACGCCTTCCCGCTCTCAGGGGCTTGAGGCAATGATCCGCGCAATCCGCACCAAAGCCGCCAACATTAGCTAAACTTACCAGACAGCTATCATTCTGTTTCACGAGGCGGTTCCCGCCTCGTGGGTTTTTCAGCTTTCTGACGTTCAGTCAGTGAATAAGGAATCTCAGTATGAAGCGCGCGTCCCTGGTCTCTCTCATTTTCTTTGGTTCGCTCAGCGCGATTAATAGCGCCCTGGCGATGGATTATCCCTTGCCGCCGGCGGGCAGTCGGCTTATCGGGCAAAACCAGACGTATATCATTCAGGAAGGGGATAATAACCTGCAGGCCATTGCGCGCCGGTTTAATACCGCTGCGCACTTAATACTCGAAACCAATAATACCATCGCCCCGGTCTATCCGGCCCCGGGCACGGTAATCACCATCCCCTCGCAAATGTTGCTCCCGGACACCCCACGTGAAGGGATTGTAGTGAATCTGGCAGAACTGCGGCTTTACTACTATCCACCGGGTGAAAACAGCGTCCAGGTCTATCCGCTGGGCATTGGTCAACTGGGGCTGGATACACCGGTCACCGTCACCCGCATCAGCCAGAAAATCCCCAATCCAACCTGGACCCCCACAGCGGGCATCAGAGCACGCTCGCTGGAGCAGGGCATTAAACTGCCCCCGGTGGTGCCGGCAGGGCCCAATAACCCGTTAGGGCGCTTTGCAATGCGTCTGGGCGTGGGTAACGGCGAATACCTCATTCACGGCACCAGCGCACCGGATAGCGTCGGGCTGCGCGTCAGCTCCGGCTGTATGCGTATGAATGCCGCGGATATCAAGGCGCTATTCGCCCAGGCGTCGGTGGGTACACGGGTGCAGATCATCAATGAGCCGGTGAAGTTCTCGGTGGAGCCGGACGGTAAGCGCTATGTTGAAGTGCATCGTCCGCTGGCGACGGCGGAGGGGGAAAACCCACAAACCCTGACTATCGCGCAATCTGCCGGGTTAAGCTCGTTTATCACGCAGGACGGAAGCGATAAGCAGCTGGTGAATAAAGCCCTGGCGCGTCGGGCGGGGATCCCGGTGGTGGTCTCGGCAGGTGGTGAGTCGCAGGTACAGAGCGGTAGCTTGTCAGCGCAGAACAGTCGCTTGCCGGAAGGCGGGCATGAACAGGCGATTCAGTAAAGCGAAATACGGGGCAAAAAAAATGGCGCACAATGTGCGCCATTTTATTAACACAGGTACTATTACTTACGGTATTTAGTAGCCTGGTTGTCCAGACGCTGGTTAGCGCGTGCTGCGTCGTCTTTAGCAGCCTGAACGTCAGAACGCATTGCGTTCACGTCGTTGCTCAGCTGGTCAACTTTAGCGTTCAGAGTCTGAACGTCAGAAGACAGTTGGTCGATTTTAGCATTGCTAGAACAACCAGCCAGCATAGTAGAAGCCAGGATTACCGCGCCCAGTACCAGTTTAGTACGATTCATTATTAATACCCTCTAGATTGAGTTAATCTCCATGTAGCGTTACAAGTATTACACAAAGTTTTTTAGGTTGAGAATATTTTTTTGATGGGAATATGCCTATTTTTGATCGTTCGCTCAAAGAAACACCTGTTTTGACTATTTCGTGAAAAATATTGTGCAAAAACAGACAATTTTCATCGGATTCATCTTAGATTACGTGCCCGTTAAATAGAAAAACCCGATTTGCTTTTTTAATAAGTTTGGTTGATAGCGGAAATAAAAAAAGCGCCCCGAAGGACGCTTTTTAAACAAATTAATTCGTTCGGTATTATTACAGGACGTGAACAGATGCGGTATTAGTGGTGCCGCTTGGTACCAGCGCACCGGAAACCATCACCACAACGTCACCTTTCTGCGCCAGACCACGCTCAACCAGCTGCAGGGCCACTTCTTTACCCAGACGGTAGAAATCATCCGTAGAGGCGATCTCTTTCACCAGGTGTGGCACAACGCCTTTGCTCAGTACCAGCTGACGAGCAGTGATCTCGTTAGTGGTCAGAGCCAGGATGGTCGCGTTCGGGAAGTATTTACGCACGGCTTTCGCAGATTTACCGCCCTGGGTGGCAACCACGATCAGTGGTGCTTCCAGTTTCTCGGCAGTTTCTACCGCGCCACGGCACACCGCTTCGGTGATACGCAGTTTACGGCTGTCGTTGTTGTTATCAAGACGGCTTGGCATCACGCGGTCGGTACGCTCGCAGATGGTGGCCATGATGGAAACAGCTTCCAGCGGGTATTTACCCTTCGCGGACTCACCAGACAGCATTACTGCATCGGTACCGTCGAGGATGGCGTTCGCCACGTCGCCGGCTTCAGCGCGGGTTGGACGTGGGTTTTTGATCATCGAGTCCAGCATCTGGGTAGCGGTGATAACCACTTTACGTGCGCGAACGCACTTCTCGATCATCATCTTCTGCGCGAAGATCACTTCTTCAACCGGGATTTCAACACCCAGGTCACCACGTGCAACCATGATGCCGTCAGACGCTTCGAGGATCTCGTCGAAGTTGTTCAGGCCTTCCTGGTTTTCGATTTTGGAGATGATCTGGATGTGCTCGCCGCCGTGCGCTTTCAGGTGCTCACGGATTTCAACCACGTCAGAACGTTTACGGATGAAGGAGGCAGCAACGAAGTCAACGCCTTGCTCGCAACCGAAGATCAGGTCCTGTTTGTCTTTCTCTGCCAGCGCTGGCAGGGCAATGGAAACGCCTGGCAGGTTAACGCCTTTGTTTTCACCCAGGTCGCCGTTGTTCAGCACTTTACAAACAACATTTTTGCCTTCGATAGCGGTGACTTCCATACCGATCAGGCCGTCGTCCACCAGTACGGTGTTGCCAACGGAGAGGTCGCTGGTGAAGCCTTCATAGGTTACAGCAACGATGTCGCTGTTGCCGACAACGGACTTGTCAGTGGTGAAGGTGAAGGTCTGTCCCGCTTTCAGCGAAACGTCATTACCGCCTTCCAGTTTAATGGTACGAATTTCTGGACCTTTGGTATCCAGCAGGATTGCTGCTTTTTTACCGGTCTTGCTCATCACGTTGCGCAGGTTCTGGATGCGCTGACCGTGTTCAGCATAGTCACCGTGAGAGAAGTTCAGACGCATAACGTTCATGCCGGCTTCCAGCATTTTGGTCAGCATCTCTTCAGATTCGGTTTTCGGGCCGATGGTGCAAACAATTTTCGTCTTTTTCATGACAGTCTTAGTCTTTAAGTTGAGAAGGATATGGAAATCTCGCTCCGGGGGCGCAGGGCCTCAGAGTCAAACCTGTGTTGCGAAATTTTTTGTGACACGCACTAAGGATAGGAGACATCAAATGAGCGTGCAGAAGAATGTGTGCCTGTGGTTCAGCCCAGGGAGAGAGGGAAAGTTGATTGCGTTGTTTTTTGTAGTCCAAGCGCTGAAACCATTCATCAGGGATTAGGCGCGCATTATACGCTGAAAGATGCGCAAAAGGGAAAGAAAAACAGCGTTTCAAAAATTTTATATAGCGTTTCACAATAGATTGTTATCAATGCGTTAAGGTTCCCCCTCAGGATGTTGCGCCAGTAGAAATCCTTACGTCAAACGCCGCAAAGTGTTTGGGCGAGTCCACATATTCATTCCGTAACTATTGATTGCTGAAAATACGCTTTACGGTTATTACCAGTGCGCACGGGGTATATCGCTGTAAGTTATAAGATATTCCTTTTCAGTCGTTTAAAAGCTAATAACGGCTGTTTACTATCGTTTGGACATCCATACTGCTAAACCGCCACAGGCGAACGGATTACTCTAAGAATGATAGTACTCAGGAATATTTCGAAGATTTTTGACAACGGAAAAGTGGCGTTGACCGCCGTTGACAACGTAAACCTGGCGATAGAGCAGGGACAAATTTATGGAATTATTGGCTACAGCGGCGCAGGTAAAAGTACCTTAATTCGTCTGCTGAATGGTCTGGAAAAACCGACCACCGGCAGCGTGACCATTAACGGCCAAGATATCTCCGCGGCGAAAGGCGAGGCCCTGCGCCAGGCGCGGCTGAAAATCAGTATGGTGTTTCAGCACTTCAACCTGCTGTGGTCCCGCACGGTAAACGAGAACATCGCCTTCTCGATGCAGATCGCCGGGGTGCCAAAAGCCAAAATTAAAGCCCGCGTGGCGGAACTGGTGGAGCTGGTGGGGCTGAAGGGCCGCGAACAGGCCTACCCGGCCCAGCTCAGCGGTGGGCAGAAGCAGCGCGTCGGCATTGCCCGGGCGCTGGCGAATAACCCGGATGTGCTGCTCTGCGACGAGGCCACCTCGGCGCTGGACCCCCAGACCACCGATCAGATCCTCGATCTGCTCCTCGACATTAACCGTCGCTTCAAGCTGACCATCGTTCTTATCACCCATGAAATGCATGTGGTGCGCAAAATCTGTGACCGCGTGGCGGTGATGGAAAACGGCAAAGTGGTGGAAGAGGGGGAAGTGCTGCAGGTCTTTACCCATCCGCAGCAGCCGATTACGCAACAGTTTGTCCGTCAGGTGAGCCAGTACGCCGAAGAAGAGACCTTCAACACCGAGTTGGCGAACGAGCTGGAAGGCACCGTCATCAAGCTGACCTTCACCGGACACAGCACCCACAAGCCAATTGTCGGGGAGCTGACCCTGCGCTACGGCCTGCCGTTTAACATCCTGCACGGCAAAATGACGCAAACCGCTCACGGCGTGTTCGGCCAGCTTTGGCTACACGTGGTGGCAACAGAAGAACAACTGAACAATATCCTCGCCGATTTGCAGCACAGTGATATTGAAGGCGAGGTAATTAAACATGGCTGAGAATCTCTTCCCACACCTGAAATGGGACCAGCTCTGGGCGGCAACGCTTGAAACGCTGTACATGACGGCCCTCTCCGGCGTTGCGACCTTTGTCCTCGGGCTGGTTCTCGGCCTGGCGCTGTTTTTAACCGCCCGGGGTGGCATGTTCCACAACCGTACGGTCTACAGCGTGATTTCGATTGTGGTGAACGTGTTCCGCTCGATCCCGTTCATCATCCTGATTGTACTGCTGATCCCCTTCACCAAAACCGTGGTGGGAACCATCCTCGGGGCGAACGCCGCGCTGCCCGCGCTGATTGTTGGCGCCGCGCCGTTCTACGCCCGTCTGGTGGAGATTGCCCTGCGTGAAGTGGACAAAGGGGTGATCGAGGCGACGCGCTCAATGGGTGCCCGACTGAGCACCTTAATTTTTCGGGTTTTACTGCCGGAATCATCACCCGCTCTGGTCTCAGGGATCACGGTGACGCTGATTGCGCTGGTCAGTTACAGCGCAATGGCGGGGGTGATTGGTGCCGGTGGTCTGGGAAATCTGGCTTATCTGGAAGGATTCCAGCGCAACCATGGTGACGTCACGCTGGTGGCAACGGTGACCATTTTGATCATCGTTTTCATTATCCAGTTCTGCGGCGACATCATTACTTCACTGTTAGATAAACGCTAATAATACATACACAGGAACCATCATCATGAAAAAGACACTGACGTTGATCGCCGCAGCAACCCTCAGCGCCCTGAGCTTCGCCTCCTGGGCTGACACCCTGACCGTGGGCGCGTCCAACACCCCACACGCGGAAATTCTGGAGCAGGCGAAGCCGATTCTGGCGAAGCAGGGTATCGACCTGGAGATCAAACCCTTCCAGGATTACATCCTGCCGAACACCGCTCTGGCCGGCCGTGACATCGACGCCAACTACTTCCAGCACATTCCTTACCTGAACAGCGTGCTGAAAGATCACGCCGGGGATAAAGAGTACGATTTCGTCAGCGCCGGGGCGATCCATATCGAGCCGATCGGTATCTACTCCAAAAAATACAAGTCGCTGAAAGATCTGCCGGAAGGCGGCAAGATCATCATGCGTGATGCCGTCTCTGAAGAGGGTCGTATCCTCTCTATCTTCGAGAAAGAGGGCGTGATCAAGCTGAAGCCGGGCATCGACAAAGTGACCGCGCGCATCAGCGATATCGTTGAGAACCCGAAAAAACTGCAGTTCACCCCGAACGTTGAAGCCTCTCTGCTGCCGCAGATGTATAACAATGACGAAGGCGCGGCGGTGGTCATCAACGCCAACTACGCCATCGACGCCGGTCTGGATCCGGTTCACGACCCGATCGCGGTAGAGAGCGGTGAAAACAACCCGTACGCCAACATCATCACCGTGCACCGTGGCGATGAGAAGAAGAAGGATATCGTGGCGCTGGTGGACGTGCTGCACTCTAAAGAAATTCAGGACTGGATCCGCACCAAATACAAAGGCGCCGTGATCCCGGTTAACAACTAATCCCCTGATTCTGCTTTTAAAAAGCCCGGTGAGTCTCTCGCCGGGCTTCTTTTTTGTATAAGGCTTATGAATGCTTTAAGCTGACGTTTTCAGGCAATGGAGTGAAGATCATGGGCAATGTAACCAAAGACGAAGCGCTGTATCAGGAGATGTGTCGCGTGGTAGGCAAAGTCGTTCTGGAGATGCGCGATCTCGGGCAGGAGCCAAAGCATATTGTCATCGCCGGGGTCCTGCGCACCTCGCTGGCGAACCAGCGGGTAAAGCGCAGTGAATTGACGACCCAGGCGATGGAAACCGTGGTCAAAGCGCTGGCCGGTTAAACTGCCAGCGTTTTGCCAGCTGTTCAATCCCGCAGCACAGCAGGTAATAGACCACCCCCGTAAAGACAAAAATCGCCGCCGGGTAGATTTGCACCCGGTTGTTCACCTGGCCTGCGACGGTGGTCAGCTCCGGCACGTTGACGATAAAGGCCAGCGAGGTATCTTTCAGCAGGCTGATAAAAATCCCCACCAGCGACGGCAATATGTTGCGCAACGTCTGCGGCAGCAGCACCCATCCCAGGGTTTGCAGCGCGCCAAATCCCTGCGCCTGCGCCGCTTCAGTTTGCCCGTCGGGCAACGCCCGCAGTCCGGCCAGCACCGAGTGCATCACCGCCGCCGCGGTAAACCACGCCAGCGCCAGGGTGACGGTCAGCGCCCCCGGCAGGTCGCCCCCGGTAATGAGCGGCAGCAGATACCACAGCCAGAAAATGACAAATATAAGCGGGATCCCGCGGATAATCTCGGCCCACAGGAATAGCGCCTTGCGGATCGCGCCTGGAAATCGCCACGCCAGACCCGCCAGCCCAATCCCGGCGGGTAATGCCAGCGCCGCCGCGCCGAAGGCCATCAGCAGCGTCAGCAGCACGCCGCCGGGCTGACCGGCTGCGGCCCGCCCCCACAGCAGATAATCCAGGTTATCGGTAATCACGGTCAGTCCGGCCAACATTTCTCTTCACTCCGGGCGGTAAGGGCGACTTTTTTACGCCGTTCAGTTGTGGGACCCAGTTTCGTCAGCAGTACGCCCATCGCCACGCCGGTGAGCAGATACAGCACCGTGCCGACGCTGAACGCTTCCAGCGCGTGGGCGTTATAGCTCTCTATCTGCCGCACCTGATAGGTCAGTTCCGCAAAGCCAATTCCGCTTGCCAGCGACGAGAGCTTCATCAGGTTGAGATACTGACCCACCACCGGTTGCCAGGCGTTGGCCAGCCCCTGCGGCAGGAGGATGTAGCGCAGCAGCGGCCAGGCGGAAAAGCCCTGTGCCAGAGCGGCTTCCCGCTGTCCGGCAGAGACGGCGCGCAATCCAGCGGCGATCTCTTCGGTCAGAAAGGCCGAGGTAAAGACCCCCAGCCCCCAGGCGGAGCAGAGAAATTCGGGTGTAAACCACCAGACCTGGCCCGGCAGCAGCGCCCAGGAATGCTCATCCATCACGAAGGTGCGAAAATCCTGAGGCAGTCCGTTCCAGGCGGCGAAATACCAGAACAGGAGCTGCACCAGCAGAGGGGTGTTGCGAAACAGCGAGACCCACAGGGCCACGATATTTGCGCCGATGCGACCGCCGGCGAGACGCAACCCCAGGCAGGCGAGGGTGATGAGGCTGGCGACTACCATTCCCGCCAGGGTCACCCACAGGGTGGTGAGAAAACCGGAGAGGATCCACTGCAAGGGCTGGCCGGTCAGCACCCCTTGCCAGTCGAGGGCCGGCATCACACCGCTCCCGGATGCAGCGGGTTGAGCACCTTCTGCAGAAAACGCTGGGTGCGCGGATGGGACGGATGCTGAAAGAACTGCTCTGGCGGGGCCACTTCCAGAATGTGCCCGCCATCGATGAACACCACCCGGTCGGCAATCTCCCGGGCAAACTGCATCTCATGGGTAACGACAATCATGGTGATCCCGCTGTGGGCGAGGGCTTTCATCACCAGCAGCACTTCGCCAATCATCTCGGGGTCGAGAGCCGAGGTGGGCTCATCAAACAGGATGATCTGCGGGGAGGAGGCCAGCGCCCGGGCGATTGCCACCCGCTGCTGCTGCCCGCCGGACAGCGCCTCGGGGTAGTGGTCGGCTTTGTCCGCCAGGCCCACCTGCGCCAGTAGCGCTTCGGCGCGGGTGTCGGCCTCGGCGGGCCGCCAGCCGTGCACGTGCTTCAGCGCCAGGGCGATGTTTTGCCGCGCCGTCAGATGGCTGTAGAGATTGAACTGCTGAAAGACAAACCCGACCCGGCTGCGCAACTGCCGCAACGCCTGGCGGGAGAGCTGACGCGTCGATTTGCCGTCGATCAGGATGTCGCCGGAGGTCAGGGTTTCCAGCTGATTGATAAGGCGGATCAGCGTCGATTTACCGGAGCCCGACGGCCCGAGAATAGCCACCACTTCTCCGGGCGTGACGCTGAGGTTGATGCCCTTCAGCACCGGACGATCGCCGTAGCGTTTTGCCACCTCTGAAAAGGTGACGCTGGCCTGCGCCAGATGTGAAAAATCCGCGGCAGGTGCCGCGGAGCGTGAGAATAAACCTGACATCTTACTGGGCTTCTATTTTAAAGGCGCGAGGCTGCGGGGAGGGGGTCTGCGGTCCAAACCAGACATCGTAGATCTTCGCCGCCTCGCCGTTGCTCTCCAGCTTCACAAGCTCGTCGTTCACCACTTTCAGCAGCGCGGTTTCGCCCTTCTTCACCCCGACGCCGATCTCCTCCTTACTCAGCAGGTCAGGAAGAATTTTAAAGTTCGCTTTGTCCGGCGCCTGGGCCAGCAGCCCCGCCAGAATGGTGCTGTCCTGGGTGATGGCCTGCACGTTGCCGTTGCGCAACGCCGTCAGCGCCAGCGGGATATCGTCATAGGAGAGCACACGGGACTGCGGAAAACGCTGATGCAGCGCCTGCTCCCCGGTGGTGCCCTTTACCGCCCCGATCCGCGCCTTGCTATAGGCATCCAGTTTATCCGCTCCTTTGGCCGGAACCAGGAACTGCTGCCCGGTCACGAAATAGGGGGTGGAAAAATCGATCACCTGCGCGCGCTCCGGGGTGATGGTGATATCCGCCACGATCAGATCCGCCTTGCCCGACTGCAGCAGCGGAATGCGGTTAGCCGGGTTAGTGGCGACCAGCTCCAGCTTGACCCCGAGCGTTTTGGCTAATGCTTTAGCGAAATCCACGTCATAGCCGACGATCTCGTGGCTTTTGGCATCCACCGAGCCAAACGGCGGGTTGGCATCAAAGGTGGCGACTTTCACCACCCCCGCCGCCTTGATATCGGCCAGTTGATCTGCCTGCGCCTGACCAGAAACAATCCCGCCTGCGGCCAACAAACTAAGTGCCAGCGCCAGTTTTGTCTGTATTGCCATAAGTTCCTCTGAGTCTGTTTTTTGTTTTGTCCTGTTACGCTCCCATAACCGACCCCGACCGCCAAATGCCAATATCGTCTTTACTATTGCCGGAATCGGCATTTCCACCGCGGGCAGATTGCTGGTTTACTGCATCCAGGCTGAACAGATGAGGAACAGGCAATGGGCAAACTGATGAGTACGTTACGGCGGTTTTTTGCCGCAAAACCGGAAGAGAACAGCGCGCAGCGTATTATTGAATCCATTTTGCCGGTTGCCAGCCTGTATGGCGTGGACATCGCCAATATCGATCCGGAGTGGTTCCATGAGCAAACGCAACGCTGAACACCGCCATGTGCGGGAAACTTACTGGAACGAGGTGTGCGTTCTTCCGCGCACGCCCCGCCACCAGTATTGGTATCGCTATATCGCCACAGCGGGTAACTTCGCGCTGGCACCGCCGAAAGAGTATGCCTACCCCAAAATCAAAAACCCAAAACTTCGAGGTGTCGCGTGTAAGCACGTTATCCACGCGCTCACCAGGTTGCAGTCGTCCAGCTGGCAGCTTAGTATCGCCCGCGCCTTACAGAGGCTGCGGCGCAAATAGCTTTTAGGGATGATAAGTGCCGTACCACACGCATTTCGGCAAATCAGAAGAAAAGGAGTTTAGCCGTAACCGTAACGCTAAAACGAACGTTGTAGCGGCAAAGCGTGAATGGGATATCTATCAAAGACGTCAAGCCGCCTTGAGCTCAAAGCTTGCCAGGGACTCTGGCAAAATAGAGCAGCTCAGAACGCAGTTAACCAAAGCCAGAAAACTCTCTGATAACCAGAAGAAGCGTGCCGCCGACAAAGAGGCAGCGTTAAAGAAAGAGAAAGAAAATAACAAGATGCAGAAGCAGCAGTCGTTTATTGACGCTCTGGTGATGACTGGAACACCACCGGTGCAGGCAGAAAAGATGTTTATGGAATATGTTAAAAGGTGGCGTATGATACGCCACTTATGCTTACTCATTAGCAGCGGTAGTTATTTCACCTTCTGGTGTTTTCAATTCCCCCTTTGTTTCATAATAATCAACAAATGCTTTAATGCCAAAAAACAACTGTCTTCTATGTTCCTGAGGCTGGGTGTTTTTCTTTGACATGGTTGCGTTTTGCATTTCTAATAAATTGATTCTATTTAAAAGATTATCTGCCTTGTTTGTTTTTGTAACAAGCTTGATTCGCAGGTCTTGAAATTCATCTTCAACCTCAAGATCAGCTTTTCTGTCTGCTCGCCTAATTTTAGCAAACCTTTTGGCTGTAACCTTTGAAATCCAATATGTTACAAAAGGAGTTAAAGCTGATGCAAGGGTGCCAAATAGGATTGGCAAGCCGAAATGGGCAAACCAAGCCGGAAGCATATAGTCGAACCACATTTGACTTGTAAAGATAATAGACAATGTATAAAAAATATCTTCATTTGATTTGAATAGAATTAATATCTCCTGCCAGTTTATCAATAGGAAAGAAACTAAAATATAAAAATATATTTTATTGAAAATCTTATCTTTTATTGCCTCTGACAGAGACTGGTTTGGACTAAGAGCCTTTTCATTCCCTGGCTTTATTTCTTCGTCTGACATGGAAGTTTCCTTACATATGAAATCTAACCATAACTAAATCACCTGATGGTGATTTAGTTATATCTTTCGGTTATAGGAACCACTCAGGTTTTACACCGAAACGCGCGGAAAGTGCTTTTATGTGGGTGATAGTTAACGAGCGCTGCCCTGACAGGATTTGGCTAACCAATGATTTAGATCCAATCTCATCCTTAAGGTCTGAGTAAGACAGCTTGTGCTGGTCAATCAAGGTTCGCAGCAGTGCAACGCCGACCGGCATTTCGGCGATAGCTTTGTTGAATTCAGCGAAACGAGGGCTGTTATCTTCATAGTCGGCAATCTTGCTCGCCAGGAAGTCAATAAGTGGGTTCTCGTCGTCGTTCTCGATCAGGTAGTCCACCAGCTCCATCGCTTCGCGATAATCGCTTTCGGACGAACTGCCCCCCAGGAAGGGGACAGCAGCTACGAGTTGTTTGGTTGCTTCAATGGCTTTTGCAGTGTCGGTAATCATTCTTTGTTCTCCCTGTAATAGCGGGTCAACTTGTCGTAATCAGCGTGGGTTGCGATGTGCTTCACATAGAAGCGCTTATTCACGAAATTGATATAGGCGATAACCCTCAAGTTGTTGCCCCCTACATCCAAAACCCACCACTTATTCCGGTACTTAAAATTATCCAGGCTCGGTATCAGAGTTCGCATCTCAGCTGGAGAAGAGAAGTCCGTCTCGCGCACTACGCGGTACAGCGCCCGAATGGCTAACGAATCGTTGGGATATTGCTTTGCCGCTTCCTCAAAAGGTTCTTTTGAAATTACGTGCATCTTGCGGTCGTTCCATCCGTTTACATTATGTGAACATGATACAACTGCCCTTTGCTGTTTACAATATGTGAACGCTAATTTTGCATTTCACAACCTCGCCAAAATCCCTACTTAACCTGAACAGAGTGGACCTTGAGGGCATACGGGCTGTTTTGATGCGTGGCTAACCGACGAGTTAGGCCATAAGCGAGAGGAACCAGCAAATGACAGCACCCAGGCAGAAGCGACAACGCCGACAGAAGAAAATACAGGAGGTGACTCAGAGGCAAAGCCTGAACACTCCATCTCGTTCAGCAACCTGGAAGCGTCAACATCCTCCGTGAGGCTGATCCTGATGATAGTGGTGATCTCGCTGGTGGTTATGGCGAAACAGCTGATAATGAGCCTGATGTAGCATCTCTTCCCGCTTCTCTGGCAGCTCGTGAGCAAAATACCCAACTCAAGCTGGACGCTAACATCCAAAAATCTCCGCAAGTTTTGTCCCCGGCTTAGCTTCCTGCTAAGGTCTCTGGCGTCCTTTACCAGCGCCAGTTAACTAAATGAACAGCCGAAAATTTTTAAAACGTGGGCTTCTGATCTGGCTGATTGCCTGTCTACTGAGCAGCGTGCTGCTGTATGCCGAACAGATCCGCCGTCAGTACTGGGATCTGGACCGGGCGTTTGCCACCGCCTTTGCTGAAACCGGAGCGGTCCTCACCCAGAATGAGTCGGTGCTGCCCCTGTTGAATGGCGATGAAAATCTGGCCGCGCTGCGTAAAAAATTCCCGCAAATACGCGACCTGCAAAAGACCCAGGGGCGCGCCCTCGACGCCGCGCGGGTTGAACCCGTGGGCGACACGCAATACTGGCTCTATAACCCCTGGCGTCAGATCCGGGTGCTGATCGATACCCGGTCGGTGATCGGTGCCTGGCCGCACTTTACCCGCCTCAGTCTGGATCTGCGCGGCGACGCATCGCCTCCCTCCGAAGAGGCCTTCTGGCACTGGCAGCGGCAGTTCCCCCAGCACACTCAACCCTTTATCCTGCGGGCCGAGGCCCGACCGGCGTGGCTGAACGTTGCCCCGATGCCGTTTGTGTTGCTCTGGCTGGGATGGGCCGGGGTGATTGCGGCGGGTGGGGTGATCCTCTGGCAGCGTAAGCAGCGCCAGAACGCCGACCAGCGCGCCCGCTACTATCAGCATGCCCGGCTCAATACCCTGGGGGAGATCACCGCCGGGATCGTGCATGAGATTAACCAGCCCCTGACGGCGGTGCAGACCTGGATCCAGGGGGCCCAGCGCCAGCTGCATCAGGGCAATCCCGAGGCGGTGTCTCAGGCCCTCGGCTCGGCGCTGGTACAGACCCAGCGGATAGCCGAGCTGCTGACCCGCTTTCGCGAACATGTCACCGAGGAGAGAGTGGACCTGGACGAGGTGGATCTGGCCAGCTGCTGGCAGCAGGTCGGCAACTTGCTGGAGCACGAGCGCACCGCCCGACATATTCGTCTCACCCATGATTTCGCCCCCGATGCCCGCACGCTCTGCGCCGATCGGCTGTGGCTGGAGCAGGTACTGCACAACCTCCTCAGCAACGCCATCCAGGCGCAGCGGGAGCGGGCGGCGGGCTGGGTGCATATCCACAGCCAGCGCAGCGGCGAATTTATCCAAATAGAGATCACTGACGGCGGGCCGGGCTTTACCCCGGAGGCCTTACTCAACGCTTTTATGCCCTTTTACAGCGGGCGGCAGGGCGGCATCGGCCTGGGCATGACCTTAACCGAGTCATTAGTCACCAGAATGAATGGCACCCTGACCCTGGATAATGCCCCGCAGGGCGGGGCCAGGGTCCGGTTGCAGTTTGCTTATCACGGGAGTCAGGAAAATGGATAATGTCATCTGGTTAATTGACGATGATGCCTCGGTCAGGGAGTCGCTGGTTTTTCTGCTCTCCGGGATGCACTGGCGCGTTGAACCTTACGAGAGTATTGCAGCTTTTACCGCCGCCCACGGCGACGAAAAGGCCCTGACCGGCTGCCTGCTGCTGGACATGCGTATGCCGGGCAAAGGCGGGCTGGCCTGGCTGGAGGAGAGGGCCTGGCCCTGGCCGCTGCTGCCGGTGATCCTGATGACCGGCCACGGCACTATCGATGCCTGTCGGCGGGCGTTTCATAACGGGGTGTTTGAGTTTTTCACCAAGCCGCTGGATGCTGACAAGCTGATCGAATCCATTACCGCCGCGCTGGCGGAGAGCCAGCAGCGGGTGGGGCGCTGGCAGGAGGCCAGACGGGTCAGAGCGCTGTTTGAGCAGCTCACCGCCCGGGAACTCGAGGTGCTGCTGGCCCTGATGGAAGGGAGCAGTAATAAAGAGGTCGCCGCCCGGCTGAACCTCTCGCCCCGAACGGTGGAGGCGCACCGCGCCGCGGTGTTCGTCAAGCTGGGGGTCTCCAGCCTGGTACAGGCCATTCGGGAATACGACAAATTGCAATCCGTAGAACTACCAGGGTAACTGCGTAATCGACCGAATAACATTTCAGTACGCATCTCGGTACGCTGCATCTGTTTCCACTTACCCGAGGATGTGCGATGAAAAAGTTAATGATGGCAGCAGTGTGTGTAGCCGGGATGGTCAGCGTATCGGCGCACGCCCAGTCCGTGACGCAAAAAAGTCTCTCCCTGACTCAGGCGAACGCTTTAGCCAGCGCGGCCATTCAGGCCTGTACGAACAAAAATTATCAGGTCAGCGTCACGGTGGTGGATCGTGCCGGGGTGGTTAAAGCGGTTCAGCGCACCGACAACGCCGGTCCGCACACCCTGAAAGCCAGCGAGATGAAAGCCTTTACCGCGCTCAGTACCAAAAATGCCTCGGGCAAAGTGATGGAGTCCGCACAAAGCAATGCGGGGGCACAGAACCTGCGTGATATCCCGGGCCTGCTGCTGCTGGCGGGTGGTTTACCGGTTAAGGAAGGGGATGAAGTGATTGGTGCCATCGGGATCGGCGGCGCGCCGGGTGGGCATCTGGATGAAGCCTGCGCCCAGCAAGCAATTGACAGTATGACTACGTCGTAATAATTAATTGCTACGGGTGTTGTAGGCCGGGTAAGGCGGCAGCCGCCACCCGGCTTTTTACATCAGATCTTGCAGGCGTCACCGCAGTCATCGTCCGCTACAATCGCCTGGGCTTTTTTATCCGCATCTTCAAGGCGTTCTGCGTTACGTTCTTCCGCTTCATCCAGCCCGTCAAACACCAGATTGTTGAGATCAATTTCCATCATTTACCTGCTTTGTTCGGTTTTTGTTCCAGGTCGTATTATAGAGCAAAACCATAGCCTGAGGCACCCCAGCGCACATAAGGATAATCCTTGCCATACTCATCACTTATCCGACAAAGGAGGAGTCATGATCGCCATCTGTAAAACCTGCGGCACGTCTTATGACCTCGAACCGCAACAGTGCGCCATTTGCGAGGATGAACGCCAGTACGTGCCCGCGACGGGGCAGGAATGGGTCGATTTCGCCACCCTGACCACCACCCACACCAATAAGTGGCAACAGCTTGAGGCCAACCTTCTGAGCATCAAAACCGTCCCGGCGTTTGCCATCAGCCAGCGGGCGATCCTGCTACGTACCCCGCAGGGCAATGTGCTCTGGGACTGCATCGCCAACCTCGATCCCGCCACCCATGCCCTGGTCTCGGCGCTGGGCGGGATTGACGCTATCGCCATCTCCCATCCCCACTACTACACCACCATGCAGGAGTGGGCCGCGGCCTTTAATGCCCCGGTCTATCTGCATGCCAGCGATCGGCAGTGGGTGATGCGGGACAGTCCCGCCCTGCGCTTCTGGGAGGGGGATTCCCTTGAGATCGCCCCTGGCGTTACGCTCCTGCGGCTGGGCGGTCACTTTGCGGGTGGGACGGTGCTGCACTGGAATGTCGAGGGGGGCGTATTGCTGGCGGGGGATATCCTGCAGGTGACCCCCGGAAAAGACGCGGTCTCCTTTATGTGGAGCTACCCGAATATGCTTCCGCTGCCGGCAGGTGAGGTGAGCGCGATCGGCGCGCGTCTGGAGAATGTGCGCTTTGAACGGCTCTACGGCGCCTTTGAAGGGCAGAACATTTCCGCCAAAGCGCGGGAGATTGTCAGGCGGTCGGTCCAGAAATATATTGCTTGTCTGAACTCGGGGACGGTGGGTAAACTCAAAAAACCGTGATCTCGATCATGCCTGTACAATCACAATAAAATGAGACATTGCTATGCAACATATCATTGAAGGTTTTCTCAGCTTTCAAAAAGAAGTTTTTCCGCAACGTAAAGACCTCTTCCGCAGTCTGGCCTCCAGCCAGAATCCCAAAGCGCTTTTCATCTCCTGTTCCGACAGCCGTCTGGTGCCGGAGTTAGTGACCCAGCAGGATCCGGGACAGCTCTTTGTCATTCGTAATGCTGGCAACATCGTGCCGCCGTTCGGGCCTGAGCCAGGCGGCGTCTCCGCAACCATCGAATACGCGGTGGTGGCACTGGGCGTTACCGACATCGTGATCTGCGGCCACTCTAACTGCGGCGCGATGAAGGCCATTGCCGACAACGCCAACCTCGATCCGATGCCAGCGGTATCCCACTGGCTGCGTTACTCCGATGCCGCGAAAGCGGTGGTGGAGAATAAAACCTGGGATAGCCCGACTGACAAAGTGAATGCCATGGTGCAGGAAAACGTCTTCGCCCAGCTGAGCAACATCAAAACTCACCCTTCGGTGGCGGTCGGCCTGCGTAACAACGCTATCCGCCTGCACGGCTGGGTTTACGATATTGAAAGCGGGGCAATTCTCGCCCTGGATAAAGATTCGAAAACCTTCATTTCTCTGTCAGACAATCCTGGCGTTTACTTCGAGTAATTGTCAGCGTGCAGGGCGGGATCTCCCGCCCTGCAACCGCTTAAGGCATCACTTCCAGTCTCAGACCCGCCCGCTTCGCCGTCTCCGGCAGCAGATCCACCGCCGTCACGTAGCCATCCGGATCGAGGCAGCGATTGGCCGCTCTGGCCTGCTCCAGGATCGCCTCATCCCAGTAGACGCGTTTACGCTGATCGCCCTGGGTGGTGAGAATGCACTCCATGTCGCCGTCCAGGGCGCGATAACGCCGCCAGCTGTTCTCCGGGACCGAAATCACCGAGCGTTCCGGGGCGATAATGCTCACCTCTTCCCCCTCCAGGTTCCAGGTCACCTCCAGGGTGCCCTTAAAGACCATGATCACCTGCACGTCCGGGCACAGGTGGCGGCCGACCACATGATCGGATTTCAGGCGCAGCCACTCCACCGAGAAGCCGTGCGGATTGACGATGGCGGGCCCGGCGTGTTTATCCTGGCTGATACCGAAGCCAATCACCGGGGCAATCTCCCCCCCGTGGCCCGGCAGCACCGAATCAAGCAGGCCTGCCGCAGACCAGCGGCGATCCTCACCGGTGACCGCCCGCTGGCGCATCTCGTCGACAGAGTAGTGGCGCAGGGCGGCTATCTCTTCCGGAGGCAGCGGGGCCAGCAGCCCTCCCGGTTCCGGCAGGGTATCCCCCGCGTTGACGTCGATCAGCATGTTCTCTTTGCTCAGATAGAGGCCGTACTCGCTGGCCGCATTCAGAATTGACGGATGCCAGATGATCCCCCCGGTATGGTTGCCGCCCAGCACCGTGTAGACCATGCCGGACGTCTCTTCTTTGCTGACGTTGGTAAAGCCGCGGAAGATCCAGGTCGGAATGGAGAGAATGGCCGGGGCGCTGAACTCGGCTTCGTTTTCGCCGTTGGCTCCCCAGCGGAATCGCCAGGTCCCCTCATGGATCAAAAACACTTCGGCGGTGAAGTGCAGATGCAGGTTATTGGTCACCCCTTTCGGCATCGCCGCGGCGCCGATGTTAAATCCATGCGGTTCCGGGATATTCACCACCTGAGCCGAGGACTGGGTCACGCCCGGGCCAATAAAGGAGTAGTTCTGCTTCAGGTGCGAGCCGGGAAGTTTGCAATCAATAAACGCCAGATTGCAGGAGACCATATCTTCGGGGGCAACCAGACGGCTTCTGGCCTGTTCCGGGGTAATGTGACGTGCTTTCATTATTCTCTCCTGTTAATAGCCTGATGCGCCGGTGGTGGGGATCGCGTTGCCGCGCGCCTGGGCGACAGCTTCGCGTGAGGCGCGGCCAAGTTGCATGACATCGTTGGCGGGGGTGACAAACTGGAAGCCTTCGCCGATACGGCGGGCAGCGGCCTCGCCGGAGGTACAAAAGATCCCGGCGATTTTTTGCTGCTGACGACAGCGGCTGACCACCAGCTCAATGGCCGCCAGCATTTCCGGGTGACGGGATTCGGCGCTGGCGCTGCCGGTCAGGGTGAGGGAGAGATCGTTAGGGCCGATAAACACTCCGTCCAGCCCCTCGGTGGCCAGAATGGCATCAAGGTTCGCCAGCCCTTCGCGGGTTTCGATCATCGCCAGGGTCAGAATTTCATCATTGGCGTGCTGAGGGTAATCGGCCCCGCCGTACAGCAAGCCGCGCGCCGGACCGAAGGAGCGATTGCCCAGCGGCGGATAGCGGCAGGCGGCGACAAAGCGTCGTGCCTCTTCCGGGGTGGAGATCATCGGGCAGATAATGCCGTAGGCACCGGCATCCAGCATGCGCATGATCTGCGCCGGATCGTTATCGGCCACCCGCACCAACGGTACCGCCGGGGTGGCGGAGAGCGCCTGTAACATGGTGAGCGCGCTGGCGAAGTCGATCATCCCGTGCTGGAGATCGACGGTCACCGCGTCATAGCCCTGATGGCCGAGGATCTCGGCGCTGTAGCTGGAGGGGATCGCCAGCCAGCCGTTAATAATGGCGCTGCTTTCTGGCATCACCCTGAGTCTGTTTTTACGCACTGGAACACTCCTGAATCCACTGGCCTAGCGGGGGCGCGACCTCATCGGGTACTTCGAGAAGGGTGAAGTGCCCGGCCGCGGCGAGGGTGACGCATCTCGCCTGCGGGGCGCTCTGTGCAGCCAGCTGGTGGTGGTGGGGCGTGCAGATCGGGTCGTGCACGCCGTTGATAATAATGATCGGGCAGGCAAGGGCGGCCAGCGCCCGGCGATTGTCCCGGCGGGTAATGGCGATCTCGGTCTGCGTCACTAAGCTATCGAGGCCACTCTCCTCTGCCATCCGGCAGATCAGATCCTGTAAGGCCTGGTCGTCGGTGCGTGACGGCGCGACATACTTCGGCCATAAAGCGCCAGAAAGCCACGTCGTCAGCCCCTGCTCCTGCGCGTCGCGCACCGCCTCGCGCCGCAGGGCGCCATTTTCCGGCCTATCGGCAAGCGGGTTGACCGACAGCAGCGCCAGCCCGGCAATGCGTCCGGGAGCATCGGCGACCATCTGCAGCGCCACAATCGCCCCCAGCGAAAACCCGGCCAGCAGAAAGCGCGGTGGTAGCTGTTCAAGCAGCCGCCGCGAGGCCTGCTCCGCCGAGGTTTCCGCCGTCAGCCGGGGGCAGATCACGGCCGACAGATTGAGCCGGGCCAGAACGGGCTGCCAGAGCCGGGCGTTACAGAGCGTGCCGCCGAGCAGCACCAGCGGCAGGGCGTGATTATCCACAGTCTCACTCCTCACGTTGCGGTCCAGCCGCCGTCGACCATCAGCGCGCTGCCGGTGATCATTCCTGCGGCATCGGAGGCCAGGAACACCACCGGCCCCATGACGTCTTCCACCTTGCCCAGCCGGGGCAGCTTGATGTTGTCCAGCACGTAGCGGCGAAACTCGGGGTCGGCCAGCGACGGTGCCGAGAGCGCGGTCTCGATAAAGGTCGGACACAGGGTGTTGACCCGGATCCCGTCCTCGCCCAGCTCCAGCGCCATGGCTTTGGTGAGCCCCTCCAGGGCGAATTTGGAGGCGCAGTAGACGCTGCGCCGCGGACCGCCGACGTGCCCCATCTGCGAGGAGAGGTGAACGATCGACCCGGCGATCTGCTGGTCGCGCATCCGCGCCGCCACCCGCTGGCTGATAAAGAAGGTGGCCCGCAGGTTAATCGCCATCACCGCATCGAAATTCTCCTCGCTGACGGCCAGAAATGGTTCGTGGCGCGCCAGCCCGGCGCTGTTCACCAGAATGTCGAACGCGGGCAGCCCGGCGAGCGCCGACTCAACCTGCGCCACGTCGGTGATATCCAGCGCCACCGGGTGCAGCCCCAGCCCATGTTCCGCGGCGAGGGTGGCGGCACCGTCCAGCCCCTGGCGATCCCGGGCGGCGATCCACACCTGTGCCCCGGCGTGGGCCAGGGCGACGGCGCAGGCGAACCCCAGCCCTCTGGAGCCGCCCGTCACCAGGGCGCGCTTACCGTGCAGGCCAAAGGAGGGCATCTCAGGAAAGGTCATGGGTTATACCTTCTCTCTGACCGGGGCCGGAGTGGCGTAAGGCACTTCCACCTGACCGTAGCGGCGCACGCGAACGTTGGCCTGCTCGGCGTGCCCAGCAAAGCCCTCCAGCAGCGACAGCCGCGAGCAGTAGCTGCCGATCTCGGCGGTGGCTTCATCGCTGAGCACCTTTTGCCAGGTGCAGGTTTTCATAAACTTGCCGACCCACAGGCCGCCGGTGTAACGCGCCGCCTTTTGCGTCGGCAGGGTGTGGTTAGTGCCGATCACCTTGTCGCCGTAAGCGACGTTGGTACGCGGACCGAGGAACAGGGCGCCGAAGTTGGTCAGATTCGCGAGGAACCAGTCGTCGCGGTCGGTCATCACCTGGACATGTTCGGAGGCGATGCGGTCCGCTTCGGCGAGCATTTCGTCGTAGCTGTCGCAGACGATGATCTCCCCGTAGTCGTGCCAGGCCTGGCGGGCGATGTCGGCGGTGGGCAGTTTTTCCAGCAGGCGGTCAATCTCCCGTAGCGTCTCTTTGGCCAGGGTCATTGAGTTGGTCAGCAGAATAGCCGGGGTGGTGACCCCGTGTTCAGCCTGTCCCAGCAGGTCGGTGGCGCAGATCTCGGCGTCGACGGTGTCGTCGGCAATCACCAGGGTTTCGGTGGGGCCAGCGAAGAGGTCAATCCCGACCCGGCCAAACAGCTGGCGCTTGGCCTCCGCCACAAAGGCGTTGCCCGGCCCGACCAGCATATCCACCGGGGCCAGGGAGTCGGTGCCGAGCGCCATCGCGCCAATCGCCTGAATGCCGCCGAGGGCGTAGATCTCGGTTGCGCCAGCCATTTTCTGCGCCGCCACGATCGCCGGGGCAGGCTCGCCGCCGAACGGCGGGGCGCAGCTGACGATACGGGAGCAGCCCGCCACGTTGGCAGTAATAATCGACATGTGCGCCGAGGCCAGCAGCGGATATTTCCCCCCCGGGACATAACAGCCCACCGCGTTAATCGGAATATTTTTATGGCCGAGGATCACCCCGGGGCGGGTCTCAATTTCCAGGTCAAGCAGACATGCTTTTTGCGCGCGAGCAAAATTAAAGACCTGCTCCTGGGCGAATTCGATATCGTGAATATCCTGACGGCTTAATTTTTTGATGCAGGCATTAATTTCTGCCTCGCTCAGGCGATAATCCTGCCGGTCATAGCGATCGAACTTAATGGATAATTCGCGAATGGCTTTATTGCCGCGCTTTTCAATATCCGCAAGGATAAGCTCTACCGTTTCTCTTATTTGTCGCTGCGCATCCTGACGTTCCTGAACCGGTTTACTGGTTTTAAGTATATAAGCCACACTATCTTCCTTCTCTATTTATGATGAGGGGTACCCTCCCGGCGGGCCGGGATAAATTTATCGGGAATAAAAATTACTGGTCGCGCGCGGGCGCGAGGGCGTTATTAAGGGATAATTCAGCCGTGGCCGGTGTTTTACGGGAATAGACCCAGCGCACCGAAAGCGGGGTGGCAATTGCCGCGACAATCGACAGGGCGGCGATAAACAGATACCCGGACGACAGATTAATGTGCTGCATCATCACCCCCATGATCACCGGCCCGGCAAACATGCCGCAGGAGTAAATGGTCTGGAACAGTCCCATCCGCGTCGACTGCTCATCGGAGGTAGTGTTAACCACGCTCAGGGACATAAAGGCCGCGAATGCCATCCCGAAGGAGAAGCCGGCCAGCGCCTGCAGGAGATAGATCAGATAGAGATTGCTGGTGAAGGGGATGCCAAAGGTCGACACCACCTGCAGCACAATGCCCAGCACCGCGGTCTTCATCAGGCCCAGGCGCTGGTAGAACACGCTGCTGCACAGGGCAATGGCGAGAGCGTAGAAGATCAGATGGATGTTGCTCAGCAGGGTTAAAATTCCGGCCCGCCCGCCCAGCTGTTCGGCGTAGATCGGCGTCAGGGTGTCGCGGGTGGCAAAAGGCACCAGGATGACGAGGGTCGCCAGAATACCGATTAGCCACACCGAACGGTCGGCCAGCTGCAGGCGGGCTCCGGCGATACAGGCTTTCAGCGTCGGGGCTTTGACCGGGTCGTGGACATCGCGAATGCGGGTGGTGAGATACAGCGCCACCAGCGCCGACACGCAGGAGACGAAGAAGGCGATGTTGTTATCAAAATAGTGAATCAACAGGCCGCCGATGCAGTTGCCGAGAAACACCCCCACCGGCCCGGCCAGCGCCAGCAGCGCCACGGCAGCGGGGGCCTCTTTGCGATCAAAGTAGCGAATAAACAGGATGTTGTAGAGCACCCAGGTGGCGGCGGTCACCCCGTCTGCCGCTTTCGCCAGATACAGGGTAATGGCATTCGGCTCCAGCCAGGCCAGCGGCCAGGCGATGATCGGCAGGACCAGCGCGAACTGGATAAAGATTTTCCGACTCTTTACCACGTCGGAGACAATCCCCAGCGGGAAGCGGATCAGCAGGGTCGCCAGACCGCTGGCCCCCATGATGATCCCCATCACCTGCGGCTCCATCCCCTGATTGATCATCATCGGGGCCAGAAATGCATCGATGCTATGAATACAGATAAAAAACAACACGCTGATGATAAAGAACAGCCGGGCTTCCGGTCGGCGTAACAGTGCTCGAAACATGGTTGTGAACCTCTTAAAACGTAATGGGTTAAAACCAGTCAAGTACGACTTTTACCGGCTCACTCCTTTTGGTGACTGCCCAATATGCCCGGTACCATTGACGGTGTGAAAACTGCGCTGCATACGTATTCAAAAATTGAAGTTACGAAAAGGTTTCAATTTTGTAAAGGTCGTTTGTCACCATTGTGAAAAAAATAATTTAGGCTGTTGCATACGCATGCAAAGATGGTGTAAGACTAAAAAGTACCCGCTTCCTGAGGCACAGTTTTGCGGGGAACATCGCAGGTGATCGGCTTAACGCCTTGAATCTGTGCCAGAATGGGGAAGCGAAAGGGATAAGGACTCAGGGTAATGAAACGTAAGACTTTTACAGCGGTGACCTCTCAGCAGGTGGCGCAGCTGGCGGGCGTATCACAGTCGGCGGTGTCGCGCACCTTCACGCCGGGCGCCAGCATCTCACCGGCCACGCGTGAAAAAGTGCTCAAGGCGGCACGGGAGCTGGGCTATCGGCCGAACGCCATTGCGCGTTCGCTTAACACCGCCCGGTCGCGGATCATCGGGGTGGTGATCTCCTATTTTGATAACCAGTTTTACCCCCAGGTGCTGGAGGCGTTGGCGCAAAAGCTGGACACCCTCAACTACCACCTGCTGCTGTTTGTCGGCGATCGCGAGGGGAACGTGGATCGGATTTTCGACCAGATCATGCAGTATCGCGTGGACGGCATCGTGCTGGCTTCGGTGACGCTGTCGCTGGATCTCTCCGAGGAGTGCCTCGCCGCCGGGATCCCGGTGGTGCTGTTTAACCGCAGCGAAGAGAGCGGCATGGCCTCCAGCGTCAACAGCAATAACGAGGCGGCTGCCCGCCAGATTGCTGAATTTTTACTGGCCGCAGGTCACCAGCGCTTTGCTTACGTGGGCGGCGTGGCGGACTCGTCCGTCAACATAGCTCGCCAGCGCGGGTATCTGGCGGCGCTGCAGGAGCAGGGGACTGACGACGTCCGGGTGGTTAACGGTAATTACGATGCGCAGCAGACTGCCCGGGCGGCATACGCGCTCTTCTCTGCCACGCCCGCGCCGGATGCCATTTTCGTCGCCAACGATCATATGGCCGTCATCGTAATGGATGTGGCGCGGTACGAGTTTGGCCTGCGCATCCCGGAGGACGTCTCGATCATTGGCTACGACGATATTGGCCCGTCCGGCTGGGCATCCTACGCCTTAACCTCTGCCTCGCAGCCGGTGGAGGCGATGGTTGCCGCCACGGTGGAGCTACTGATGAAGCAGATCGACAGCGGCACTATTGAACCTGAACAGGTCATCGTCCCGGGCAGGCTGGTGGTACGCCACTCTGCGCGCCGCCCGCATACGGGCACTATTGATGCAGAGGGTAATTACGTGTTCCAGACCCAGGAGGACAAATGAGCAGATTGCCGGGATTCAGCCCCCAGTTCGACTCTATCCAGCAGTTTATTCTTACCCTGACGCATGTGGTCTGGGAGCAGAAGGACATTGGCCAACTGGCCGATTTTTACGCCACGCCGGTGGTGTTTATCACCCCGGAGAAGAAGCTTAACGATCTCTCGCAGTTTATGCGCCTGACCCTGGAGGCGATGCACAGCTTCCCCCAGCGTACCGTGCTGACGGAAGACATTCTGGTGACGCAAAACCCCGGGGATGAGCATTACGCTGCCCAGCGCACGATTGCCTGCATCCGCCATCAGGGGGAGGGCTTCTTCGGCCCGCCAACCGGGAAAACCGTCTGGGTGCGTACCTGGGCCGACCGGATTTGCGCCGAGGGAGCCGTGCGCCAGGAGTGGCTCCTGCAGGACCGGGCGGCGATTGTGGCCCAGTTAGGACTCAACGTGCAGGCGTTCGCGCGCAACCTGGGCGTGATGCAGGATCAGCTGGGAATGGTGCGTGAAAGCGCGGAAACCCTCGACGCGCGCTGGGCGGGTGGGCCTGAAGGCGACGATGTCGACGGGCCGATTGCCGGCGTGGTGGAGCGCTATCTGACGATGTGGGCGGGGGGCAACAGCGGCACCGTGCCGGGCCTGTATCATCCAGCCGCCACGCTCTATGCGCCGGGGCACTGCATCGGTACCGGCGAGCAGGAGATCGCCGCGCTGCTGTCGGGCTACCGGGCCTCCTTTGCCGACAGCGAAGTGCAGTTGCACCACCTGATCGTGCGTCGGGACCCCAACGAGCCGGTGCGCATTTCCCTGCGCTGGTCGCTGCTGACCTGGCACGACGGCTACGGAAAATTTGGCGTACCGACCCGTAAACCGGTCTCCATTACCGGTATCAGCCAGCTGGAATTACGCGATGGGTTAATTATTCGCGAATATTTAGGCATTGATGAATTAGCTATCTGGTCACAACTCGTTAATTAAGCGAAATATCGTTATCTAAAAAACGTTTTTAATTCTGCCGCAATATCTGTTGCGGCTCTCTTCTCCATCCATTCCGGGTGCGGGATCGTATTGTCTGAAAATAGATGCAGGAGTTTATATGTCTTCAACCGAAGCAACAAATAAAGCGCCAGCCGTACCCGAAAAAAACAGTAAACTTACCCGCGACGAACCGGTATTACAAATTGAACGCCGGGACTTTATTGATTTAGTCCCGGAGAAACGTCCGCGGGCGCAATCATTACGTGGATTCGATGAGTGTTATACCGATATTGTCGATTACATCGTTCGCTGTACCCATAAAATATGGGATGAACGCGACGTGGGATTAATTTACACCCACTATACCCACAACTGCGTGTTATATAACGCGCTGGGCACGCTCTATACCCGCGAGCAGGTGGTGCAGGATACCCTTCAGCGTCTGGTGGCCTTCCCGGAGCGCCGCGGCATGGCTACCCAGGTGATCTGGAATGGTAACGACGTGGACGGTTTCTATACTTCGCACCTGGTGACCGGCAGCGGACGCCACACTCAGTTCAGCCACCTCGGCAAGCCGACCAACCGCACCTTCGTCACCCGCACCGTGGCCGACTGCATGATCCACGAGAACAAGATCTACCGGGAGTGGGTGGTGAGCGACAACATGTCCCTGATGAAGCAGCTCGGGCTCAATACCGACGAGATCGCCTTTAACATGGCGAAAGAGCAGTTCGACAAGGGCTTTCGCGTCACCGACATCGGCGAAAACGGCCGCATGCTGGGGCAGTATCCGCCGGAAATGGTCTGCGACGTCTCCATTGCCCACACCGACACCGAAGAGCAGTGCCTGCGCTGGCTGCACGAAATCTACAACCGCCGGATGCTGGGCAAGATCAAAGAGGTCTACGCCCCGAACGTTCAGTGGCACGGCCCGCTGATGAAAGAGCTGTACGGCACGGCGTCGGTCACCCATCAGACCCTGGCCCTGATCGGCATGATCCCGGACGGCGCCTGGCTGCCGCAGCATATCTGCTCCAACCCGTGCGAGGAGGGCGGCACCAAGGTGGCGGTGCGCTGGATTATTGAGGGGCATCATCTGGGCTACGGCGAGCTGGGTAAACCGACCGGTGAACGCCTGTTCGTGATGGGCATGTCTCACTACCACATTATCAACGGCAAAATCGTCGACGAGTGGGTGGTTTACGATCACCTGGCGCTGCTGGCGCAAATCAAACTGGGTCAAATGGAGGAAGCGTAATGTCTGTACAGTCAATTGTTGACCAGGTGAGCTGGATTAAACGTCCCCAGGGGCAGGATGCGCAGGCCGACAGGTCGTTAACCGACACGGTGAGCGCCATTATTGAGCGCGTAAAAGCTGACGGCGACGCGGCCCTGAGAAGCTATTCTCAACAGTTTGATAAGGTGGTGCCGGCGCAGTTTGAAGTCAGCGCTGAGGAGATCGAGACCGCACTCAGGGAGATGGATCCCCAGACCCGCCGCGACAGCGAGTTTGCCATCCAGCAGGTGCGCCGCTTTGCCGAAGCCCAGCTCGCCACCATGCAGCCGCTGGAGGTAGAAACCCTGCCCGGCGTCCATCTGGGGCACCGCATTATCCCCGTCCAGACGGTGGGCTGTTACGTCCCCGGAGGCCGCTACCCGATCCTCTCCGCGCCGGTAATGTCCATCGTGCCGGCGACGGTGGCCGGATGTGAGCAGATCATTGCCTGTCTGCCGCCCGCGGCGCACCCGGCGATGATTGCGGTCTGTCATCTCGCCGGGGCGCATCGGATCTTTAAAATCGGCGGGGCGCAGGCCATCGCCGCCATGGCCTGGGGCACCGAAAGCGTCCCGGCGGTGGATAAAATTGTCGGGCCGGGCAACGCCTTTGTGAACGAGGCCAAGCGCCAGGTATTCGGCAAGGTGGGGATTGACGCCCTGGCCGGACCGAGCGAGATCTTCACCATCGCCGACGACAGCGCCGATGCGCGCATTATTGCCGCCGACCTGCTGGCCCAGGCCGAGCATGATGTCCATACCCGCGTCGGGCTGGCAACCACCAGCCGGGCGATTGCCGAAGGCACCCTGGCAGAGATCGAACGCCAGCTGAAAAACCTGCCTACCGCCGCTACGGCGGGCGAGGCCTGGCGTCGTCAGGGTGAAATTGTGGTCTGTGACAGCGAGGAGCAGCTAATCGCCTTCGCAGACTACATGGCCACCGAGCATCTGCAGGTCCATACCCGGGATCCGCACGGCACGGCGGCGAAAATCCGCAATTACGGCTCGCTGTTTATCGGCCAGAATGCCAGCGTGGTGTTCTCGGATAAATGCTGCGGCACCAACCATACTCTGCCGACCATGGCGGCGGCGCGCTATACCGGCGGGCTGTGGGTAGGGGCTTACGTTAAGATCTGTACCCATCAGTGGATCGACGAGCAGGGTATCGCCGCCATTGCCGAACCGGCGATCCGCCAGAGCCGTACCGAGGGGATGCAGGCCCACCGCCGCGCGGCGGAGATCCGTCTGCGTCCAGAGGCACTGGATACCATCACCTCCGGGCTGCGCGACTAAAGGCGACAGGAGGTCGGGCGAGAGCCTGGCCTCCGGCAGGCTAAAGGATGCTATGAAAAAACAACGGCTGATCCCCCCCGCGGATTGTGTGGCGGAGATAACCCGACGGCTGGCGACTATTGATGCGAATCCGCAGCTGAACGCCATTCTCGGGATCAACCCGAATGCCCTTGCTGAGGCGGCTGAGCGCCAGAGGCGGCGTGACGGTAGTCTGTTAGGCCCGCTGCACGGTGTGCCGCTGATCGTCAAAGATAATATCGCCTGCGCCGGGCTGCCCCTGACATTAGGTTGCGCTGCGCTGGCGCAGCTACGGGCGACAACGGATGCGCTGGTGGTGCGTCGGCTGCGCCAGGCCGGGGCGATTATTCTCGCCCGGGCGAATATGTCTGAGTTTGCCTTCGACGTCCGCTCCCGCAGCACGCTGGGCGGGGATGTGCGTCACCCGCAGTTTCCGGGTATCACCGCAGGCGGCTCCAGCGGGGGCAGCGCGGCGGCAGTGGCGGCCGGGATGGCTGAAGGCGCGCTCGGCACCGATACCGGCGGCTCGATCCGCATCCCGTGCAGCTATACCGGACTGGTGGGGTTGAGGCCGCGGGTGCGCCGGGCGCAAATGCAGGGCATCGCGCCGCTCTCCCTGAGCAAAGACACGGTGGGGCCGATGGTGCACAGCGTCCAGGACGCGGCTCTGCTGCACGCGATTATCCATGGCCAGACGCCTGACACTGTTCAACCTCTGTCGCTGAAAGGCGTGCGGTTAGGCGTTATCCGAGCCCTGGAAGGGCGTGATCCTCAGCAACTGGCCGTCTGGCATGACGCCATCGCCACCTTGAGGCGGCACGGCGCGACGATCGTGGAGATTGACCTGCCGATCCTGCCCGAGGTGGCGAGTGCCACTTGTCTGAGCCTGTATGAGTTTCGCGTGGGGTTTGATGTCTGGTTACAGCAGCAGCCCGGCGCGCCTGCGGGGCTCCGGGGGATTATTGCCTCCGGGCAATTTTTGCCGGAGTTTATGCCGCTCCTGACCCGGATGCTCGCCAGCGAGAGGTTAAAAACGCCGGAGTGGTTTGCCGGACGGCAGCTGCGGCGTCGGCTGCAACAGGCCCTGGGGCAGATAGCAGAGCAGGGGCGACTCGACGGTTTTCTCTACCCAACGGTGAGCCGGATTGCCGACAGCCTTGAGAAAATGCCCCCCGGCTGTGGCCCCGAACTGGCGGCCATCAGCGGGTTTGCCGCCATCACGCTCCCCTGCGGTCGCACGCAAACCGGCTTCCCCGTAGGGCTCGAAATACTCTCCTGTGCCGGAGAGGAATCCTCCTTACTGGCGCTGGCCGCCGCCTGCGAAACCGCCTTCAGTCCGGGGTAAAGCGCAGCCATTTGCGCACGCGCGAGGCGGGTTGCACGGCAGCTTTGGCCATCGCCTCGCCAATCTCGGCGCACACCACCAGCCCCTGCACAAAGGGGCGATCGTGCATCAGGTACGGCAGGGCACCGAAAGCAATTTTCCCGCGCAGGTAGTCGGGGGCCAGCAGGGTGTAATCATCGCCGACATCGGGAATATCCTCTCCGGCGGACTCCAGCTGGTGGCGCAGGACCGGAAACGGCAGGTCTTTGGTTTTGAGCGGTTGCTGCCCGCGCGCGTCAATAAACACATCGAAATACCAGGCTTCGCCCTCGACATGGATCACCGTCCGATCCTCTTTCAACGCCAGCTCATAATCAGCGCCGAGGGTAAGAATGCTGATAACGCCCGCTTCGCGCAGGGCCAGCAGACGGCGGATCGACTGGGAGGGGATCGCCGCATAGTTGTCGATGAAAATGCGCGCCAGACCGACCTTAAAGCGCTCTCTGTCCTCTTCAGTCAGATGGGGAACAATCTTCTCCACGGCCTCATGCAGCCGCAGGATGGTGTAGCGCCACGGTACCGTGCGTTTGTCGCGCTTGTTGCGTTCCACTTCATCGAGGTTAGAGACCGCCCAGCGGAACGGACCCTGTTTTTCCCGGTCGGCAAACCAGGCCTCGCGAATGGTGTCAGCCGTCAGGGTCTCTAACGCCACCGCCTTACTCCACTGCGGGTCGGCGTGCTGCAGCTCGGCCACAATGAGGTCAAAGATGCGATCCAGTAATCCTTCTGAGCCCTGTTCGATAGCGGCATCTATTGCCGCTTCCGTGGCGATGGTCAGCGGCTCGTAGGGGATCGGGCAGTAAAAGTCGGCTTCGGGCAGGATCCCCGAGCGGGACATCAGCACAATCTTCAGCGCCTCGCTGCCCTCATCCAGCCGGAACTGGATCTGTTCATCTTCGGATTCAATAAATGTGCCGTGCTGAACGGCCACCGCCATCGCCGCATCCAGCCCGCTCAGCGAGGTGCCCATAATGCCGACGTCGCAGGCGGGGATTCTGGCCTCCATCAGCCCGGACCACGGACTCGGGAAGAAGGATCGCGATGCGGCCTCCTCATCCGGCCAGACGTGCCCGGTGGCGATTACCGCCAGATCGAACGGCTTCGGTGTCGGCTCACCCTCGGCCCAGAGATTAACCCCCTCAGGCGTGGCCTCCACGTCGGTCACCTGGCAGGACTCGCGCACCTCTACTTCAAAGCCCGCTTTTTTCGCCTCCTCGACCAGCTGTACAAACTGATCGCGGAAATATTCCCCCAGCAGGATGCGCGGCAGGAACTGGCGCACGTGCAGGGTCGATTTCTCCACACCGTAGCGCGCCAGATGGGCATCGTCCTGGGTACGCAGCCAGTCAATATAGGTGGAAAAGATGGGCGGGATTTCAATGCTGGCGATGTTAGCCAGCATCAGTCTTGAGTTGTCTTCGTCGCTGTAGGGCATGCCAACCCCGGCTTTTTCAGCCTGCTCATAAACGGTGATGCAAAGCGGCGTCCGATGGTTCAGTAGGGAATAAAACGTATAAATGCCGGTCGGCCCTGCGCCGATAATGGCGATCCTTTTCATCAATGCTCACCCTTTTTTTGCCTGCCTGACAATCGCCTCAGGCACGCGCGTTATTAATCCATGAAAAATAAGTGTGGTTGAAAACGCAAAATGAGCAAATCGGCAGTGGTGGCATACCCCTAATTCATTAGTTTTATGAATGTATATGAAAAATAACATTCGCATACTCAATTGTTTTAGCTAAATAAAATAAAAATAACGTGCTTAGTACAGGGCACATTTTCTCAATTGATTCATATCAAATACCGAATTGGGGTTATAGGGAAGAATGCACCTCTTTTTTGAGAGGGAACAACATGTCAGAACGCAAAGAAAAAAGGGACGCGCTTTTTCCCGACATCACGCGCCGGGGACTGCTCAAGGCCAGCTCAGCGCTGGTGACGCTGCCCTTTGTGATGTCCGGCAAGGCCTTTGCCGCCAAAAGCGAAACCGGAACGACACCTGAAGCCGCTGGCGCTGCGGAACGCGTCGTCCAGACCTGCAGCACCTTTGACTGCGGTGGTAAATGCGATATCCGCGCCCACGTCGCCGACGGCGTGGTCACCCAGATCACCACTCGCCCGGACAGCGCGCTCGATCCAGAGATGCCGGTGATGCGCGCCTGCGTGCGCGGTCGCAGCTATCGCAAGTTTGTCTACCACCCGGATCGCCTGAAATATCCGATGAAGCGCGTCGGCAAACGGGGCGAGGGGAAGTTTGAGCGCATCTCCTGGGAGGAAGCTACCACGCTGATTGCCGACAACCTGCAGCGCATTACCGCCAAATATGGCCCGGCGTGCCGCTTTGTGCATAACAATACCGCTACCAGCGGGGGCACCTTCTCCGGCGATAAGATGATGCGTCGTCTGCTCAATCTCACCGGGGGCTATCTGGAGTACTACCACTCGGTGAGTATGGGCAATACCGCCGCCGCCACGCCTTATACCTACGGCACGGCCGCCAGCGGTAACTCGCTGGATACCCTCGCCGATACAAAGCTGGTGATTTTGTGGGGGCACAACCCGACCGAAACCATCTTCGGCCACACCAACCACTATTTTCAGCAGATGAAACAGAACGGCACCCGCTTTATCGTCGTCGATCCGCGCTACTCCGATACCGTGGCGTCGCTGGCCGATGAGTGGATCCCGCTGCTGCCTGCTACCGATAACGCTCTGATGGACGCGATGATGTACGTCATCGTCAGCGAAAATCTGCACGATAAAGCCTTTATCGATCGCTATACCCTGGGCTTTGACGAGGCCTCCATGCCGGAGGGCGTCCCCGCCAACGAGTCGCTGGTGGCCTACCTGATGGGGGATAAAGACGGTCAGGTTAAAACCCCCGAATGGGCGGAAAAGATCACCCGGGTTCCGGCCCAGACGATTCGCCAGCTGGCGCGGGATTACGCCAACACCAAACCGGCGGCCCTGATTCAGGGCTGGGGTCCGCAGCGCCATAACTGCGGCGAGCGTACTGCCCGCGGGTCGACGCTGCTGGCAACCCTTACCGGCAACGTCGGCATTAAGGGCGGCTGGGCAGCAGGCTATGGCGGCAGCAGCAACCGTAAATTCGCCGCCGGCCCGGAGATGCCAGATAACCCGGTCAAAGAGAGCATCTCGATCATGAACTGGGTGCAGGCCGCCGACGATGCCAGCAAGGTGACGGCAGAGCAGGGGCTGAAAGGCGGGGATAAGCTCCAGAGCAATATCCGGATCCTCTTCTCGCTGGCGGGCAACTACCTGGCGAACCAGAACCCGGATCTGCATCAGGCGGTGAAGGTGCTGGAGGATGAGTCAAAGATCGAGTTTATCGTCGCCAGCGACCTCTATATGACCCCGAGCGCCCGCTATGCGGATCTGCTGTTACCGGAAACCAGCTTTATGGAACGCTGGAACATCGGGGAAACCTGGGGGACGGCAAGCTATCTGATCCTGTCAGAGAAGCTGATTGAGCCGGAGTTTGAACGCCGCTCTGACTATGACTGGCAGCGTGAAGTCGCCGCTAAGCTGGGGATTGAGCCGCAGTTCAGCGAAGGCCGCACCGAGCAGGCGTGGATTGAGCATATCTGGGAGCAGACCCGTCTCTCCATGCCGGATGAACATCTGCCGACGTTCGCCGAGCTGCGGGAAAAACGTCAGCATCTGTTTAAGGGCAAGCCGCATATTGCCTTTGAAGACAACATCCGCGATCCGCAGAATCATCCCTTCCCGACGCCGTCCGGGAAAATTGAGATCTTCTCAAAGCGTCTGTATGACATGAATAACCCGGAGATCCCGGCGCTGTCGCATTACGTTCCAGCGCACGAAGGCCCGGAAGATGCGCTCGCGAAGCAGTTCCCGCTCCAGCTGATCACCTGGAAAGGGAAAAACCGCGCCAACTCCACGCAGTATGCCAACCCCTGGCTGCAGGAAGTGCAGGTCCAGAAACTGTGGATCAACCCGGAGGATGCCCGGAAGCGGGGGATCCGGCAGGGGGATAGCGTGCGTATTCACAATCAGCGCGGTGTCTGCCAGGTCCCGGCAGAAGTCACCATGCGCATTATGCCTGGGGTAGTCGCCATGCAGGCCGGGGCCTGGTGGCAGCCGGATGCCGAGGGCGTTGATCACGGCGGATGTGCCAACGTCCTGAGCTCCGCACGTATTACTCCGCTTGCGAAAGGCAATTCTCATCAAACCATGCTTGTGGAGGTCGCAAAGTATGAGTCAGCAGTATAAGGAATACCCACCGGTCAGCGATAAGCAGCTTGGCTTTTTCATTGACTCGTCACGTTGCTCCGGGTGTAAAACCTGTCAGGTGGCCTGTAAGGACAAGCATAACCTTGAGGTGGGACGCCGTTTCCGCCGCGTCTATGAGGTGAAGGGCGGCGGGTTTATCCCGACCGGGCAGGGCGGCTATACCAATAACGTCTATGCCTTCACCCTGTCGATCTCCTGCAACCACTGCGCGGATCCGATTTGCACCAAAAACTGCCCGACCACGGCGATGCATAAGCGCCCGGGGGACGGCATTGTGCGCGTCGATACCAATAAATGCGTCGGCTGCGGGTACTGCGCCTGGTCCTGTCCTTACGGCGCGCCGCAGATGAATGAGGAGGCCGGCCAGATGTCAAAATGCGATTTCTGCGTGGATTTACAGGCCAAAGGCGAGCAGCCGATTTGTGTTGCCACCTGTCCACTGGGGGCGATCCAGTTCGGGCCGATCGAGGAGCTGCGCGCGAAGTACGGCAACCTCTGTGACGTGCAGGGCCTGCCGGATTCGTCCATTACCAGGCCTAACCTGGTGATTAAAGCGCATCAGGGTGCAGAAAAAGAGGAACAGCCGCATGCATGAGTTACCGCTTCTGATCTTTACCCTGCTGGTTCAGGGCTCGGTGGGCATGACTCTCTTCCTGGCCTTGTCCGCCCGGGCGGGTTCGCGCGTGCCGGAGGTTAAACCCCAGCTGTTGCCGGGGATGCTGATCGCCTGCGTGGCCGGGGGCCTGGGACTGGTGGTTTCTACTCTGCACCTCGGCTATCCGCTGAACGCGTTTAACGCTCTGCGCCACGTCGCCAGCTCATGGTTGAGTCGTGAGATCGTCTTCGCCAGCCTGTATCTGGCGGCGTTAGGGCTTTGCACGCTGGTGATGCTGGTCAGAAAGCAGCTGATCCCGCTGTTACTGCCCGTTGCCGTGGTGCTGGGGCTGATCGATGTCTGGTGCATGAGCGCGATCTATGCCCATACGTCGGTCATTACCTGGAGCCATTTCAACACCTGGCTGATGTTTTACGGCGCCGTTGGTGTGCTGGGCGCGGTGGCGCTGGCATGGCTGCCGATGCTGAAAGCCCGGTCCGTAGCCCGGGAGCGGCAGTCGGTGATGCGCTTCGCGGCGGCGATGGTGGTGGCGATTGTCGCCATCCGTCTGCTGGCGCAGCCGGACTATATCGCGTATCTGGCCAACGCCAGCCTGAGCGGAGTGGTGACGCTGCCACACCAGCCGATGGCGATCTTCACCCAGCTCAGCGGTCTGCGACTGTTTAGCTGGACCTTATCCGTACTCGGCGCGCTGCTGTTTGCAGTAAGCGCCTGGCGTCAGGGTAAGTTCGGGTTGATGGTCGGCAGCCTGCTGCTGGTGCTGTCTGAAGTGTTGTTCCGCTTTATGTTCTTCTGCATTAACTGATGGCGCTATTTCGCCTGACGCAGCCCCCCGCGCCGCCCGGCGTGGGGGAGTCCTGCTTGCGCAAACAGTTTCCCCGCCACGACTGCCAGGCCTGCGTGGCGGTATGTCCGGTGCAGGCTATCACCGCAACGTCCAGCACGCCGACCATTAACGAGCTGGATTGCCTGCAATGCGGCCGCTGCCTGTTTGTCTGTCCGGCGGATGCGCTGCAAAACCTTCGACCTGAAACCCGCCGCTATACCGCATCGACGCTGGTGGCGCCTTTTTCCACGCTGGAGCCGTCCGTTGAGGAGTTACTGATGTGGCATAAGCAGCACGGGATCCGCGCGGTGGAGATGGAAATGGACGCCTTCCCCGGCTGGGTGCGTGCCGTTGCGACACTGAATATCCGGCTCCGGGCGCTGAATGCCCCGGTCTGGCAGATCCTTCCCCCGCCGCCAAAAGCGATCAACACCGGGCGGCGACACTTTATCAAGGCCAGCGAAACGGACGTACAGTCTGCCACCGTGAGCATCGGGCTTCGGGCCCGTCGTCAGGCTTTTTCTGCGATCAGCGAATATCAGCTGTCGCTGGATCAGGGGCAGTGTACGGTTTGCGGCGCCTGCGCCAGGGTCTGTGGAGAGAGGGCGCTGAGCCTGAGCGAGGGGGCGCTGACGTTCTCGTCGTCCTCCTGTACCGGCTGCAACAGCTGTGCGGTGGTCTGTCCCGTGAAGGCGGTTCGCATTGAAAAACAGTTAAGTGAAAACAGGGTGCAGCGCTTCAGCTGGATACAAAAATCCTGCCATTGCTGCCATCGGGCGTTTTATACCTTTGATCCGGAAACGGAACGCTGTGCGGTGTGTCAGCGGCATCAGTACGGTATGCGGGAAGCATGAGTAAGATGTTTAAAACGGTGTTTGATTAGCGAGAGAGTAAAAAAGGAACTGCTGAGGACTTACTGAAATGGTGCGTCCGAGTGGACTCGAACCACCGACCCCCACCATGTCAAGGTGGTGCTCTAACCAACTGAGCTACGGACGCACTGTAGAGAATGGTGCGTTCAATTGGACTCGAACCAACGACCCCCACCATGTCAAGGTGGTGCTCTAACCAACTGAGCTATGAACGCATTGTTGTGTGTGACAACGGGGACGAATATTAGCGGCAGTGCGGGCATCAGGCAAGAGGAAAACTGCAAATTTCTTCCAGATTTCACGCGATTGCTGTATTCCCGCGCAAAACGAAGAGAAAGTAGCCGCCCGCAGGCGGCTGGTGCGCAATTAGCGTGCAGCGCGTTGCAAAATCACGCTTGATGGCTGACGCTGCAGGAAGCGCATGCGCAGCATCATCATGATTGCGGCAGAGGTTAAGCCGATAATAAAGCCCATCCAGAAGCCGGCGGGGCCCATCCGATCCACCACCAGGTCGGTGAGGGCCAGAATATAACCGCTCGGCAGCCCCAGCACCCAGTAGGCGATAAAGGTAATAAAGAAGATCGAGCGGGTATCTTTATAGCCACGCAGCACGCCGCTGCCGATCACCTGAATCGAGTCGGAGATCTGATACACCGCCGCCAGCAGCATCAGTTGGGAGGCGAGGATCACCACTTCCGGGTTGTCGTTATAGAGCAGGGCAATCTGCTCCCGCAGCGTAACGGTGAACAGCGCGGTGCAGACCGCCATGCACACCCCAACGCCAATCCCGGTGCGGGCGGCGGTTTGCGCATCCAGCGTTGAGCCCTGGCCGAGGCGATACCCGACGCGAATGGTCACGGAGGCAGCGAGCGACAGCGGCAGAACGAACATCAGCGAGCTGAAGTTAAGGGCGATCTGGTGACCGGCCACGTCGACAATGCCCAGCGGGGAGACCAGCAGGGCAACTACCGCGAACAGCGTCACTTCAAAGAACAGCGCCAGCGCGATGGGCAGGCCCAGCTGCATCAGACGTTTCACCACCGCCATGTCCGGCTTGCTGAAACCGGCTTCGTAGCGAATATCGCGCATGGAACGGGCGCGTTTCACGTAAGACAGCATACCGAAGAACATGACCCAGTACACCGCCGCTGTCGCCACGCCGCAGCCGACGCCACCCAGTTCCGGCATGCCGAAATGACCGTAAATAAAAATGTAGTTCACCGGAATATTGACCAGCAGGCCTATGAATCCCATCACCATGCCCGGTTTGGTCTTCGCCAGACCTTCGCACTGGTTACGCGCCACCTGGAAGAATAAATAACCAGGCGTCCCCCAGAGCAGGGCGCGTAAATAGCCGACGGCTTTATCTGCCAGGGCCGGATCAATATTGCGCATGGCGTGAATAATATAGCCCGCGTTCCAGAGGACAATCATGATCAGCACCGAGACAAAACCCGCCAGCCAGAAGCCCTGGCGGATCTGATGGGCGATACGTTCCCGACGTCCGGAGCCGTTGAGCTGGGCAACAGTAGGGGTTAACGCCAGCAGCAGGCCGTGACCGAATAAAATAGCCGGCAGCCAGATAGAGGTGCCGATGGCGACCGCGGCCATATCAGTGGCGCTGTAACCGCCTGCCATTACGGTATCGACGAATCCCATCGAGGTCTGGGCAATTTGCGCAAGTATTACCGGGATCGCCAGGGCTAATAACTGACGCGCTTCAATCAAGTACTTCTGCACGTGAACACCTTTGATATTGTTGTTATTTGATAAAGAAAAAGCCGCTGCGAAATGCAGCAAGAAAAAGACGAGGGGAATTCAAGCTATTGTAGCGGGGATAAGCTAATTATCTAGTGAAAAAATCGCCAGAAAAGGTGGGGTACTGGCAACCTCTATTTTCAACTGTTATTGTGGTGCGATAAAACGGTGTCATCACCGAAGGAACAAACAGGAGTCGTAAGCATGTTTACTGGTATTGTGCAGGGCACCGCGAAACTGGTGTCCATTGATGAAAAACCCAACTTCAGAACCCATGTTGTGGCCCTGCCGGATGAGATGCTCGATGGGCTGGAGACCGGGGCATCGGTTGCGCACAACGGTTGTTGTCTGACGGTCACCGAGATCAACGGGAACCTGATCAGTTTCGATTTAATGAAGGAAACGCTGCGCATCACCAACCTGGGTGAACTGGCTGAAGGCGATATCGTTAACGTTGAGCGCGCGGCAAAATTCAGCGATGAAATCGGCGGTCATTTAATGTCAGGCCATATTATGACCACGGCTGAAATTTCTAAAATCCTGACCTCAGAAAATAACCGCCAGATCTGGTTTAAAGTTCAGGATCCGTCATTAATGAAATACATCCTTTATAAAGGATTTATTGGCGTGGACGGCATCAGCCTGACGGTGGGGGAAGTAACCCCAACCCGTTTCTGCGTGCACCTGATCCCGGAGACCCTGCAGCGCACCACCCTCGGCAATAAAAAGCTGGGCCATCGGGTCAATATTGAAATCGATCCGCAAACCCAGGCGGTGGTCGATACCGTGGAGCGCGTACTGGCAGCCAAAGAGGCAGCCGCCATCCAACAGACGCTCAACGACGCGTGATAAAAAAACACCCCGGCAAGCCGGGGTGTTTTATTTAGCGTGCCACCCGCAAACCGTTCTCCACGCCGCGGCTGAACACCACCTGCCACAGATGAATATCGCGGGCGCGAAACGCCCCGGCGCAGGCATTCAGGTAATAACTGAACATCCGTTTAAATCGTTCGGAATAGTTGTCTGCGATCTCCGGCCAGGCGGCGAGGAAACGTTCATGCCATGCCATCAGGGTCGTATCGTAATCAGCACTAAAATTATGCCAGTCTTCCATCACAAAATGGGCTTCGCTGGCATTGGCAATCTGGCGAACTGAGGGTAAACAGCCATTCGGAAAGATGTATTTATCGATCCACGGGTCGACGTGATGATCGGTTTTTTGTGAACCGATGGTGTGCAGCAGAAACAGACCATCCGGCTTGAGGTTGCGATCCACCACCTCAAAATAGGTGCGGTAGTTCTTCGGCCCGACATGTTCAAACATCCCCACAGAGACAATACGATCGAACTGGTCGCGCAGGTCGCGGTAATCCTGCAACAGGATGGTGACATCAAGCCCCTCACAGCGCGCCTGAGCCATTTTTTGCTGTTCAGCGGAGATGGTCACGCCCACCACGCTGACGCCATAGTGATGCGCCATAAAATGCGCCAGCCCACCCCAGCCACAGCCGATATCGAGCACCCGCATGCCGGGTTTCAGCTGCAGTTTTTCACAGATCAGCCGTAATTTGTCCTGCTGGGCCTGTTCGAGGGTGGTTGCCTCTTTCCAGTAACCGCAGGAGTACTGCATGGTGGGGTCGAGCATGCGACTGAACAGGTCGTTCCCGAGATCGTAATGCTCTTTACCCACGATCCAGGCACGTTTTTTACTCTGCAGGTTGAACAGGCGGGCGGTGGCGATCCGTAGCGTATCCTTCAGGTGGCTGGGAAGCTGTGTTTCCAGGCCCGCCCGCAGGACATTATTGAAAAAGATATCCAGCCGCTCGCACTCCCACCAGCCGTCCATATAGCTCTCGCCAAGACCCAGCGAGCCCTGCTGCAGGACGCGTTTAAAAAAATCGGGGTGTTTAATTTGTAGATCGGAGGATGCCGGGCCGTTGATGGTGATACCCGCGCGGCTCAGCAATTCGTTGACGATCCGGAACCAGTCATCATTCCGGATGCTGACTTCTTCTATACACGATGAACTCATAGCTTCTCCATCACCTGATGTGATCAGAACCCATAAACAGCGTAGACGCTCTTTATGGACAGTGAGAAATTTCACGGGAGTGACCCGTGAGGCTAATATCCGACGTAGAACAGAGGAAGGGAGAGGACCCTTGCCGAAAGGCCATCCATGGTAAAACGGGAGCGCTCCGGCTCCCGTTAACACTTAATATTTTTAGTATTTATCAGAACGCTTCAGTGAGTATAGGACTGATATCGCAGTGATTCAACAGGATATTGTTAGCAAGCTAACTAAATATCCTGTCAGGCGCGTGACGATTCGGCCTGCAGGCTGTCATCCCGCTGGCTGGCGGGGATGTACTGCATCCGATAGCCCAGCGCCGCCAGCACCACAGTCGCCACCATCACGCTGGTGGTGGTCAGCAGCGGGGTGGCAATCAGCCACGACACCAGCAGGCTCGCCAGGAAGCAGAGACCCAACTGCAGGGTGTTCTGCAGCGCGGCGGCGCTGCCGGTCGCCTGTGGGAAAGGACGCAGGGCCTGGGCCACCACAATTGGGTAGATCGCACCGTTCGCCACCGCCATCAGACAGAAGGGGATCAGCAGCTCAGTCAGACCCACGCCCGGGATAAACCCGACCGCCCAGGTGCCGATCACGCTGACGGCGAACAGGCCCAGCAGCGACGGTAGCATCTGGTGACCCTGCCATTTTTGCAGCGCGGCACGGCAGCCATAGCCACCAATCAGGAAGGCGATGGTCTGCGGCACGTAGCTCAGGCCGATCGCCGCCGGGCTGTAGCCCATGTCACTGAGGATAAACGGCGAGCCGGTCAGCCAGGCGAAGAAGCTCGCAGAGCAGGCGGCATAAATCAGGACGTTGCCGCGATAGGTACGCGAGCGCAACAGCGATAAAAAGGTGACGCGCTGTTTAGGTTGTTCATTTTTCACTGCCGCTGGCTTCAGGCTAAAGGCCGGGATCATCAGCACCAGGGTGATAACAAACAGCACCGCAAAAATCGCCTGCCAGCTGAAATGGGCGAGGATCCAGCTGCCGAGCAGCGGGGCCAGCGCCGGAGAGAGTCCGACCAGCGGCATAATGGTGGCAAAAATACGGTTAGTGCGCGAGGCCGGGTAGTAGTCGGTCACCAGCGCCTGCCAGGTGACCGCTGCGGCACAAACCCCCACCGCCTGGATGAAGCGCAGCACCAGCAGCCAGGTGGCATCGCGAACCCACAGCATACCGAGGCAGCCGAGGGCGAAAATGGCTAAGCCCGCCAGTAAAACCGGCTTACGGCCGAAGCGGTCGGACATTGGTCCCCACAGCAGCTGAGCAAAGGCAAAGCCTGCCAGGAACAGGCTCAGGCTGGCGCTGATGGCCGCCGCCGGGGTCTGCAGATCCTCCTGCATGATGGCGAAGGCAGGCAGGTACATATCGGTGGCGAGAAAGCCCAGCACGCTTAAGCCGCCGAGCCAGACTAAAAATCCTTTCCCGGGTGTCATTATTTTATTACTCCGTTTGGGCGCAGGTTTGGGTAGCCGCTGAGTGTAGGGAGTGCAAACCCGCTTGTGAAACGCTAATATTTGGCGGTTGCATTCAAAAATTTTGCAGGCAGAAAATGTGGTCAGAATATTCTCTTGAAGTGGTGGATGCCGTGGCGCGTAACGGCAGCTTCAGCGGAGCAGCGCAGGAACTGCATCGCGTCCCGTCCGCCATCAGCTACACCGTGCGTCAGCTGGAGGAGTGGCTGGCAGTACCGCTGTTTGAGCGGCGTCACCGGGACGTGGAACTCACGCCTGCCGGGACGTGGTTTCTCAAAGAGGGGCGGTCTGTTATCAAAAAAATGCAGATCACCCGCGAACAGTGCCAGCAGATCGCCAACGGCTGGCGGAGCCATATCTCCATTGCGGTGGATAATATCGTGCGCCCAGAGCGCACCCGGCAGATGATTGTCGATTTTTACCGCCACTTTTCCGACGTCGAGCTGCGTGTCTCGCAGGAAGTCTTCAACGGCGTCTGGGACGCGCTGGCGGACGGCAGGGTAGAGATGGCGATCGGCGCCACCCAGGCGATCCCGGTCGGGGGACGCTATGCGTTTCGTGATATGGGCACCCTGAGCTGGATCTGCGTGGTCGCCAGCCATCATCCGCTGGCCGCCATGGAAGGACCGCTCAGCGATGATACCCTGCGCAACTGGCCCTCGCTGGTGCGCGAGGATACCTCCCGCTCGCTGCCGAAACGCATCACCTGGCTGCTGGATAACCAGCGGCGGATCGTCACCCCGGACTGGGAATCGTCCGCCACCTGCCTCTCGGCTGGTCTGTGCGTGGGGATGGTGCCGGTGCATTTTGCCCGGCCGTGGATCGACAGCGGGAAGTGGGTCGAGCTGACGCTGGAAAATCCCTTTCCGGATGCGGCCTGCTGCCTGACCTGGCAACAAAACGATATGTCACCGGCCCTGGCCTGGCTGCTGGAGTATCTGGGAGACAGTGAAACGATGAACCGGGAGTGGCTGCGGGAGCCAGAGGTGCTGGCTCCCGGAGAGGATTAACGGCGGTAGTCGCGGAACGGGCCATCCGCCACGGAACGGCGTTCGATCAGGCGCGGATGCACCTCAATTGACTGGGACTCTTCGCGCTTATTGACGATACGGTCCAGCAGCATGTTGAAGGCGGTCTCCCCCAGCGAATCTTTTGGCTGGTGGATGGTGGTCAGCGCCGGGGTAAAGAAGCGGGCGTTGCGCACGTTATCATACCCGATCAGCGAAACGTCCTGCGGAACGCGCAGGCCCATCTCATCGGCAGCACAGAGCGCACCCATTGCCATAATGTCTCCGCCACAGAAGATGGCGGTCGGGCGCGGACTCTGGGAGAGGATCTGCTGCATGGCGCGGTAGCCGGACTCCGGTTCAAAGTCGCCCTGCACAATCCAGTTTTCCGGGACCGTGATTAAGGCCTCTTCCATCGCTTTCATAAAGCCCGCCAGACGTCCGGCACCGGTGTTGCGCTCCAGCGCTCCCGGGATCACGCCGATTTCGCGGTGACCGCGTTCGATCAGATAACGTCCGGCCATGTATCCGCCTTCAAAGGCGTTATCGATCACCGAGTCGGTAAAGTCGGCCTTCGCTTCGCCCCAGTCCATCACCACCATCGGAATATTGCGATACTCTTCCAGCATCGACAGCAGGGATTCCGGGTATTCGGAACACATCACCATCAGGCCGTCGACGCGCTTCTGCGCCATCATCGACAGATAGGCGCGCTGTTTTTCCTGGCTGTTCCAGGCGTTGCCGAGGATCAGGGTGTAGCCCTTCTGGAAGCAGTTCTTCTCAACTGCTTCAATAATTTCCGCAAAATAGGGCGCTTCGCTGCTGGTCGCCAGCAGGCCGATCGATTTGGTGTGATTAACCTTCAGACTGCGGGCTACGGCGCTGGGAGAGTAGTGCAGCTCTTTAATGGCCGCCCAGACGTTGTTGCGGGTCTCTTCCGCGACAAAGCGGGTTTTGTTAATAACATGTGATACGGTTGTAGTGGAAACGTTTGCGCGTTTCGCCACGTCTTTAATTGTTGCCATCAGATGTCACTCCAGACCATATCTAAGCTCCTGAAAAACCAATAGGTAAACGTTTGCCTTCACTCGCCCTAATTGCGCAATTTGAATTGCGGTACGCCGGGAAAACGACACAGGACGTCAGGAGGGGGTCAATGGCCGGTACGCTAATAAATTTAGCGTGGAATTTTGTCTTATCTTGGCCAAAAGGGGAAGAGCAAAAACCGATATCAATCTAAATCCAGCAAGATTTTTACCCGGAACTGTGTAAAAATGAGCAGGCTCACTCTTCATAGGGTGATTAAAAGGAGAAAAATTGATGAGTACCGATCTTAAGTTTTCGCTGATTACCACCATTATTGTTCTGAGTCTGATTGTTGCCAGCGGTCTGACTGCGGCACTGCACTGATTGATGCGGGAGAGTTCCGCTCTCCCTCGTTCCTGCGCTGATTGTTACGCGCCCGGCAAAAATCTTTTGCCAAATTGTTAACTTCTCATTTTTTGTGATTGGTGTCATGCTTTCGCCTTCATTGTTCTGTGTCGCCTGACGACACGGTGTCTGGAGTTGAAGTATGAGAATCAATTTTCCGCTGCTGGCCCTGGCCATTGGCGCCTTTGGTATCGGTACCACCGAATTTTCCCCGATGGGCCTGCTGCCGGTTATCGCCCGGGGCGTGGATGTCTCAATTCCCGCTGCGGGCATGCTGATCAGCGCCTACGCCATCGGCGTGATGGTGGGTGCGCCGCTGATGACCCTGCTGCTGTCCCATCGCGGTCGCCGTAACGCGCTGATCTTCCTGATGGCGATCTTTACCGTCGGTAACGTGCTGTCGGCGCTCTCCCCGGATTACACCACCCTGATGCTGTCCCGAATTCTGACCAGCCTGAACCACGGCGCCTTCTTTGGCCTCGGGTCGGTGGTCGCTGCCAGCGTAGTGCCGAAGCACAAGCAGGCCAGCGCCGTCGCCACCATGTTTATGGGCCTGACCATCGCCAATATCGGCGGCGTGCCGGCCGCAACCTGGATGGGTGAAATGATTGGCTGGCGCATGTCCTTCCTGGCCACCGCGCTGCTGGGCGTGGTCTCAATGATCGCGCTGTTCTTCTCCCTGCCAGCGGGCGGGGCGGGTGAAAAGCCGGAGGTGCGCAAAGAGCTGGCGGTCCTGCTGCGTCCGCAGGTGTTATCTGCGTTGCTGACCACCGTGCTTGGGGCTGGCGCGATGTTTACGCTCTACACCTACATTGCCCCGGTGCTGCATGATATCAACCAGGCGACGCCGGCCTTTATCACCGCCATGCTGGTGCTGATTGGCGTTGGTTTCTCCATCGGCAACTATCTCGGCGGCAAACTGGCGGACAAGTCCGTAAGTGGCACCCTGAAAGGCTTTTTACTCCTGCTGATCGTGATTATGCTGGCGATTCCGTGGCTGGCGCGTAATGAAGTGGGCGCGGCCGTGGCGATGGTAGTCTGGGGTATGGCGACCTTTGCGGTGGTTCCGCCGCTGCAGATGCGCGTTATGCGCGTGGCCAGCGATGCGCCAGGCTTATCGTCGTCGGTAAATATCGGTGCTTTTAACCTGGGGAATGCGCTGGGGGCGGCTGCCGGTGGGGCAGTTATTTCCAGCGGGATGGGTTACAGCTTTGTCCCGGTGATGGGGGCGATTATTGCAGCCCTGGGACTTATTCTGGTCTTTGCCTCCGGGCGAAAACAACCCGAGCCGGTTTGCGCCACCGAATAAAAATAACGCCGAAGGAGTTCCCTTCGGCGTGTTCATTATGCCGCGAAGTTCTTCGCCACAAATTCCCAGTTTACAAGCGCCCAGAAGTGCTCAAGGTAGTTCGGGCGCGCATTACGGTAATCGATGTAATACGCATGTTCCCATACGTCGACGGTCAGCAGCGGGGTAGCGCTGGTGGTTAACGGCGTTCCCGCGTTAGACGTAGAGACGATGGCCAGCTTGCCGTCGGCCTCTTTCACCAGCCAGGTCCAGCCTGCGCCAAAGTTTTTCACCGCGGCATCGGTAAACTTCGCTTTAAATTCCGCGAAGCTGCCAAATACAGCAGCGATGGCCGCAGCCAGTTCGCCCGTCGGTTCGCCGCCTGCATTGGGTGCCAGGCAGTGCCAGTAGAAGGTGTGGTTCCACACCTGAGCAGCATTGTTGAACACGCCGCCGTCGGACGTGCGCACGATCTCTTCCAGGGTTTTCCCTTCGAAGGCGCTGCCGCCGATCAGGTTGTTCAGGTTAGTGACGTAGGTTTGGTGGTGTTTGCCGTAGTGGTATTCCAGGGTCTCCGCCGAGATATGCGGGGCCAGGGCGTCTTTTGCATACGGTAATGCAGGTAATTCAAACGACATTGCTTCTCTCCTTATTATAGTGATCCATTCAATAACCCTATTGAATGAAGGGGTAGAGTAGCAAATTGAAAGCCTATGCAAAAGAGGAACTTACCCCGCTGAGACGCCAGCGGGGCAGGGGATTAACGGAGGGTGTTAGCCTTCATCACGCGACGTGCGCCAACGTAATGACGTTGCCAGTAGTCTTCGCTCAGGGAGGTGATCTGAATGTCCTGGCCGGTGCGAGGCGACTGAATAAATTTGCCATTACCAACGTAGACGCCGACGTGATCGGCGGTGCCGCGACCCTGGGTGCGGAAGAACACCAGGTCGCCGCTCTCCAGCTCACCGCGATCGACCGGAGAGGCGTCACGCAGGTGGTACATTTCGTTGGCGGTGCGCGGAATGCGGAATTTAACCAGATCTTTATAGGCGTAATAGACCAGACCGCTGCAGTCGAAGCCAGTACGCGGCGAACTGCCACCCCAGCGATAAGGTTTACCAATCTGACCCATCAGCTTATTCATTGCCGTCTTCTGGGCTTTTTGCACCCGGACTTTATGCGCTTCGGCAAGGGTGGTGGTTTTGCTGCTTTTAACACAATGCGCTTTACGCCCTTTGCGGGCAGTGCATTTTTCTGTCACAACGCGGGAGGCGGTTTGCGTGGTTCGGCTGGCGCTGCGGGAGGTGGTTCGGCTTTTTTTACTGGAATTCGTTGACTGTGTTTTAGCGAGGCTTTTTTTGGTGCTGCTCTTTTTACTGGTGCTCTCTTTTTTTGCGGTTTTGCTGGTACTGCTTTTTTTCTTGGGTTCGGTCGCTTTCGCCAGATGCGTTTTATGCGCGGCAGAAGGCCGCGCCTGCTCTGAGGCGTTAGCCATCGGCGTGAATGTGAGAGAAGTAAACAGCAAAGCACAGAGCGTGATCGAGAATGTATTTATTCGCGCCACTGGGCAATCCTCTGGTAATTGCAGGTTATAAATAAACCGGCTTATGATTTACAAAACTCGTCGATTCTAATCTATAAAAAGGCCCGGCGTTAATAAACTTTTTGCATCTAAAACTGTGTTTCGTTAGCGAGTGCAAAAAATCAGAATTTCATTGGGGCGATTTGTGCATTACCTGAACAAAAGCGCCGGTAATCGCGCGATAAGTTAGGTTGTGAATGCAACTTTAAGGGACGCGCGGTAAAATCATATAAGTGACAAAAATGTTATTTTCCGTTGTCGGTCTGAAACGCTACAATGTCAGACGATTGCCGTAACAGAAGTTAAAGGAAGCAAAACATGAGCACTACTATTGAAAAAATTCAGCAGCAGATTGCTGAAAACCCGATCCTGCTGTACATGAAAGGTTCTCCGAAGCTGCCAAGCTGTGGTTTCTCCGCTCAGGCGGTCCAGGCGCTGTCGGCCTGTGGCGAACGTTTTGCTTACGTTGATATTCTGCAGAACCCGGATATCCGCGCTGAGCTGCCAAAATACGCGAACTGGCCGACCTTCCCGCAGCTGTGGGTTGACGGCGAACTGGTTGGCGGCTGCGACATCCTGATTGAGATGTATCAGCGTGGCGAACTGCAACAGCTGATCAAAGAGACGGCTGCAAAATACAAATCAGAAGAGCCAGGCGCCGAGTGATACACCGCGCCCGGTAAATAAAAAAGCGACCTTAGGGTCGCTTTTTTTATGCGTTGTTGTCGGCTTCCGGCAGCGGCCAGCCGCCAAGGCGTTTCCAGCGGTTCACAATTTCACAGAACAGTTCCGTTGTCCGCTCGGTATCGTAGAGGGCAGAGTGCGCCTGGGTGCCGTCAAACTCAATTCCGGCGGTAATGCAGGCTTTCGACAGTACGGTTTGTCCCAGCGCCAGCCCGCTTAATGCGGCGGTATCGAAGGTGACAAACGGGTGGAATGGGTTCCGCTTCAGTGACGCACGTTCGGCGGCGGCCATCATAAAGCTGTGATCGAAGGTCGCGTTATGCGCCACCATAATGGCACGGTTACAGTTCTGGTCCTTCATGCCCTTGCGCACCATCTTGAAAATGGCATGTAGCGCCTCATATTCGCTGACCGCTCCACGCAGCGGGTTATGCGGATCAATGCCGTTAAACGCCAGCGCCTCAGGCTGCAGATTGGCCCCTTCAAAGGGTTCAACGTGAAAGTGCAGCGTGGAGTCCGGCAGCAAATCGCCCTGTTCATCCATTTTCAACGTGATGGCGGCAATCTCCAGCAGCGCATCGGTTTTGGCATTAAATCCAGCGGTTTCGACATCAATGACTACAGGATAAAAACCACGAAAACGGTCGCACAGACCGGTAAGTTGAGCGTTATCGGACATCTGGATCTCTTACAAGGGGAAAAAAGCAGTGGGCATTATGGCAAATTTTGCTATGAGATGCAGTAAAACAACGGGCGCATGGCGCGCCCGCAGGGATCAGTTGCCCAGACCGCGACCCGCGTCTTTGGCTTCGATCAGTTCGATTTTGTAACCGTCTGGATCTTCAACAAACGCGATCACCGTGGTGCCGCCTTTAACCGGACCCGCTTCACGGGTGACGTTACCGCCGTTGCTGCGGATACGCTCGCAAGCTTCGGCCGCGTTATCCACTTCCAGCGCGATATGGCCGTAAGCGTTGCCCAGGTCGTAGCTCTCAACGCCCCAGTTATAGGTGAGTTCGATAACGGCTTCGTCGCTCTCAGGACCGTAACCGACAAACGCCAGAGAGTATTTGTACTCCGGGTTTTCGCTGGTGCGCAGCAGGGTCATACCCAGTACGTTGGTGTAGAACTCAATAGAACGTTGCAGGTCGCCAACGCGCAGCATGGTGTGAAGTAGGCGCATAGTATCCTCTTAGCTTTTTATCATCTTGAACAGAAACGATGTTTTAGTATAGCGGCGAATCGTCGCCGCTATCAATGAAGGGATTATAAAGAAGGGTAATCGGTATAACCTTCCGCGCCGCCGCCGTAGAAGCTCTCCGGACGCTGCGGGTTCAGCTCGGCTTTACGTTCCAGGCGTGCCACCAGATCCGGGTTGGCGATGTAGGCGCGGCCAAAGGCCACGGCATCAATCAGCCCCTTGTTGATCAGATCTTCTGCTTTTTCCGGCGTATACGCGCCTGCACCGATGATCACGCCCGGGAAGCGGTCGCGCACTTTCTGGCGGAAGGCGTCGGTGTATGGCTCACCACCCGCCCAGTCTGGCTCGGACATGTGCAGATAAGCGATGCCGCGTTTAGCCAGCTCTTCAATCAGGTACAGCGCGTCGGCTTCTTCGTTCGGGCCGTTGTCGACATTCTGGAACGAACCGATCGGCGAGACGCGGATCCCGATGCGATCGGCGCTCCATTCGTTTGAAACAGCATCAATCACTTCCAGCACCAGACGGGCGCGGTTCTCTACGCTGCCGCCGTACTGATCGGTGCGATGGTTAGAAGACGGTGACAGGAACTGGTGCAGCAGATAGCCGTGGGCACCGTGCAGCTCGACCAGGTCGAAACCGGCTTCACGGGCATTGGCGACAGCCTGGCGGAAGTCGTTGACGATGCCAGGGATCTCGTCCAGCTCCAGCGCGCGTGGCGTGGTGGTGTCGACACGAATGGCGTGGCCATTTTCATCGCGCAGGGAGGTGCGGGTTCCCGCGTTGAGGGCAGAGGCCGAAACCGGTGCCTCGCCGCCAGGCTGGATGCTGCTGTGCGAGATGCGGCCGGTGTGCCACAGCTGGACCGCGATGCGGCCCTCTTCGGCGTGCACGCCGTCGGTGATCTTCTTCCACGCCGCGATCTGCTCCGGGCTGTGCAGGCCAGGTGCGCCGGCATAGCCTTTGGCCTGGGCGGAAATCTGAGTGGCTTCAGAGATGATCAGACCCGAGCTGACGCGCTGGCGATAATATTCGCCCATCAGTGGGGTGGGGATATCGCCCGGCTCAATGCTGCGCAGACGCGTAAGGGGTGCCATAAAGACGCGGTTTGGTGCAACGATCGCGCCCACTTTAAGCGGGGTGAAGAGTTTTTCGGCTGACATAGTGGCTCCTGAGTAGACCGGTCGTCTAGTAATTCATGAAATAAAAACGCCTGTTAAACGCCAGGCGTAGCAATGATGTTTTTAACATGGTCCAGCGCGCTCTCCAGCGGCAGCGCACTGCGGGACATTTTGGCCTGCAGATTGGCGCCCAGCCACAGGGAGTAGAGCACCTGCGCCTGAGTGAGCGGTTCGCCAGTGAAAGCGAGTGACTTCTCATCCCGGCCTTTCGCCAGCGCCTGCGCCAGCAGGGTGATCACACCCGTGGCCCCTTTATCCATCGCGGTGCGCATATCTTCAGAGAGATCGCAGACCTCGGCAGAGAGTTTTACCGTCAGACAGCCGCTGATAATGCCCTGGGCACAAAACTGGGCCAGCGTCTCCTGATAATAAGCCAGAACACGATCCCGACAGTTTCCCACGCCGCTGGCGAAATGCGCCGCCAGGCGCTGATGGTAACCTGCATAATGGCGCTCCAGCAGCGCCACGCCAAACGCCTCTTTAGAGCGGAAGTAGTGGTAGAACGACCCCTTCGGCACATCGGCGGTTTTCAGCAGCTCGCTCAGCCCCATTCCGGTAAACCCGCGGTGCATGCAAAGCCGCTCCCCGGTTGCCAGAAGGTGTTCGCGTGTATCGTGTTCAGTATGCTTATTCATGTCGTCAATGTAGTAGACCAATCGGTCTAATGCAAGCCTTATGTTCGACGGCAGTGGCTGAGCAGATCCATATCCGGCTGATAGACCGACGTCTGAATGTTCATCATTCCCAGCATCGTGGAGAACAGATTGTCCTGCGAGACCGTCTCTTTTGCCGCCTGGTCGCGCAGACACTGCTCATCAACGCCGAAGCTCTGTTGGTAGTTCCTGGACAGCCAGAACATAAACGGAATATGGGTCTGCTGCTCCGGGGCCAGCAGGTACGGCGTGCCGTGCAGATACAGGCCGTTTTCCCCCAGCGATTCGCCATGATCCGAGAGATAGACCAGCGCCGTGTTCATCGTTCCCTGACGAGCTTTCAGGGCATCGATGGTTCTGCTCACCACGCTGTCGGTATACAGAATGGTATTGTCGTAGGTATTCATCAGCGCCTGATGATCGCAGTCCTGGATCTCATTGGTGTCGCAGGTTGGGGTAAAGCGACGGTACTGCGCCGGATAACGTTGATAATAGGCCGGGCCGTGGCTGCCCATCAGGTGGATAACCAGTACCGTATCCTGTTTCAGGCCATCCAGCGTCTCATTCAGGCGGTAAAGGTCCACGTCATCGATGCAGGATTTATCCTTACAGAACTGATCCAGCTTCCACTGGGTCATGTCGGTGTGGGGAATGCGGTTGCAGGCGCCTTTACAGCCCCCATCGTTATCCCGCCACAGTAGGTTGATCCCGGCGTGATTCAGCACATCCATTAACCCTTCCTGATGGTGCGCCAGGTCGGCATCATATTTTTTCCGCGGCATTCCCGAAAACATGCAGGGCACCGAGACGGCGGTTTCGGTGCCGCAGGAGGAGGCCTGCGGGAAGTTAATCACATTCTCTTTTTTCAGCTCAGGGTTGGTCTCACGGTGGTAACCGTTCAGTGAGTAGTTCTCCGCCCGGGAGGCTTCCCCGATCACCAGCACCAGTACGGTCTTTTTTTGCTCTGCCAGCAGCACCGGGCCTTTACGGGCATCTTCACCGAGGCGGATTAAGGTCTGATCGCCGGCGAACCAGCGGGCCTTGCTGTATTTGGCGATGGCGCTGACGTAATTAGCCGGCGTGACCATTTTGACGATGCCTTTGTTATTGCGGAACAGCGAGGCGTAGTCCTTATAAAAGACCGCCGCTACCAGAATAATCACTACTGTGCTTCCGAGAATGGCCGCGAGACGCATTAACATGATCTGCCACCACTTACCGGGGCGGATACGGATCATTGCCAGCACGCTGGCAGGTACCAGCCCGGCGACAACCAGCCACAGCACCAGCTGCGGGGTGACCAGCGCCGTGGCTTCCTGGGAGTTGGTCTCAAAAACGTTGACCATCATGTTCTGGTCGATTACCGCTCCGTAGGTAAACATAAACCAGGTCGCTGCCGCGCAGCCGAGGGTTAGCAGCACCAGCAACGGTTTGCGGATCAGCGGGATATTCAGGATGCTGAATACAATCACCCAGCCGCAGAACAGCACCAGCGGCACGGTGAGGGCGAAGAGCACGTCATGCAGTCGGGCGGGGGAGATCACCTGCCAGCTGCGATGAATAAACAGGGCATTTAACAGCGTAAATAAGAGGGCACAGCCCAGCGTGAATCTTGTGTCGTTACACTGTAACTTTTTTAAGCTGATCATCATCATTAAGCCTGCATCGTATTGATGAGGCGAGTATAGGGAGCGAAGATTAGTGAAACCTTAATGCCACAATTCTGTGATTGACGCCTTGCGTTACCCCGGCTTAAGGTCTTCACTTTACTAAATCTTGGGTGTCGGGAGGGTCGTGTGGCTGAACAACTGGAGTTCTTTCCCGTCCAGAGTCCCTGCCGGGGTATCTGCCAGTCTGACGAGCGGGGATTCTGTCGCGGCTGCATGCGCAGTCGGGAAGAGCGTTTTAACTGGCAATCCTTTAGCGATGCCCAGAAGCAGGAGGTCCTGCGCCTGTGTCGTCAGCGTCTGTTGCGTAAATTACGCGCAAACAAAGCCCCCGAAAGCGAAGAACCGCAGCAACCCTCACTTTTTTAGCGCCGCGAATGCGTATACTCTCCCCAGACTTTTTTTAAGGAAATTGCTATGGTTCAGCGTATTACCCTTGCCCCGCAGGGCCCTGAGTTTTCTCGTTTTGTGATGGGTTACTGGCGTCTGATGGACTGGAACATGTCCGCCCAACAGCTGGTCAGCTTTATTGAACAACATCTTGATCTGGGGATCACCACCGTAGATCATGCCGATATCTACGGCGGCTACCAGTGTGAAGCGGCCTTCGGTGAGGCCATGAAGCTCTCTCCCGCGCTGCGTCAGCGGATGGAGATCGTCACTAAATGCGGCATTGCCACCACGGCCAAACCAGAGCATGCCCTCGGTCACTACATTACCGACCGCGACCACATCATCAGCAGTGCAGAGCAGTCCCTTACCAATCTGGCCACCGATTATCTTGACCTGCTGCTGATCCATCGCCCGGATCCGCTGATGGATGCCGACGAGGTTGCTGAAGCCTTCCTCGCCCTGCACCAGAGCGGCAAGGTGCGCCATTTCGGCGTGTCCAACTTTACCCCGGCGCAGTTTGCCCTGCTCCAGTCGCGTCTGCCGTTCACCCTGGCGACCAACCAGGTCGAAATATCGCCGGTATACCAGCCACTGCTGCTGGACGGGACCCTCGATCAGCTCCAGCAGCTGCGCATCCGGCCGATGGCCTGGTCCTGCCTCGGCGGCGGTCGTCTGTTTAATGACGACGCCTTCCAGCCGCTGCGCGATGAACTCGCTCAGGTCGCCCAGGAGATGAATGCCGAAACCATCGAGCAGGTGGTGTACGCCTGGATTTTACGTCTGCCGTCGCAGCCGCTGCCGATTATCGGTTCCGGTAAAATCGAACGGGTGCGTTCAGCCCTGGCGGCAGAGCAGCTGCAGATGACGCGCCAGCAGTGGTTCCGCATCCGGAAAGCCGCGCTGGGTTACGACGTGCCGTAATTCCGTATTTATCTGACTTTCCGGTGAAATTCTTGCCCCTGGTATAAACTTAAGGGGCAAAAAATAACCGAAGGAGGTCATATGAAGCGTTTTACTCTGGCAGCGTTGACGCTGGTGGTCTGCGCAGGTGCGCAGGCTGCCAGTGAAGAAGTAAAGATGAACCTCGTCACCTCTGGGGGGATTGGCCAGTCCATCGGGACGGTGAAAATTACCGAAACAGATAAAGGCCTGGAGTTTTCCCCCGATCTCAAAGCCCTCCCGCCGGGCGAACACGGTTATCACGTCCACGCCAAAGGCTCCTGCGAACCCGCCATGAAAGAGGGTAAACCTTCCGCCGCTGAGGCTGCGGGCGGGCACCTCGATCCACAGAACACCGGCAAGCATGAAGGGCCGGAAGGCATGGGCCACCTCGGCGATCTCCCCGCGCTGGTGGTCAATAACGACGGAAAAGCCACCGACCCGGTGGTTGCGCCGCGCCTGAAAAAGCTGGATGAGGTCAAAGGTAAAGCACTGATGATCCATGTTGGCGGCGACAACATGTCCGATCATCCTAAACCGCTTGGCGGTGGTGGGGCGCGTTACGCCTGCGGCGTAATTTGATCGCTTAAGGTGCCCGGAGCGGGCGCCTGTTCCAGCTGGGACAGCGAGCAGTGCAGGCGCCAGATCAGGGCCGCCAGCTCCTGACCGGCCGGTTGCGAATGACGCCCAAGGACATCGCAGATGCGCTGTAGCTCATCAAGAGTGGCGGCCAGCGGCCGCTGCTGTACTCCGCGTTCGCTCATGATATCGCGCAGTAACGACACCGCGACATCCCGCACCTGTGCCAGTGGATCGGAGCGAGTCTCCCAGCCGCGCAGCTGCCATACCACGTGGCTGCAGTTGAGCAGGACCACGCCCCAGCGCAACAGCCAGCGGCGCGAGAGCGCATCCTGACTGCTGTTAAGCTGGCTCACATGGTGATACACCAGCGATTCATAACCATTTTCACTCAGCTGCGGTTTACGACTGAGCTGATCGACAAATCCCCGCCGCAGCTCGCGGATGTGACGGCGGCTTTTCCGTTCATCCGAGCCTGGACGTAATACCGCAAAGGCCAGCCACGTCAGCCCTACGCCAAGAATTTTTGCCAGATCGTCATTCAGGAAATCGGCAAAGTCATACACCGGCGGGTTGGTCACTGAAATAAACGATCCCATAAAGACGATCAGCTGTCCCCACAGTCCGGCGAGGGCGGGCATCTGCAGCTTCAGCAGCTGCATGGTGGTCAGCAACGGGAACAGGAACAGCAGGAACAGCCATAGATCGGAGATCTGCACCATCAGGCCGAATTTGACCACAAAGCTGAACAGCGAGAGCAGGATCAGGGTGCGCAGCAGCAGCGTCAGGGAGTTGAAAGGCGAGGCCGCCACCGAGTACAACACGCTGCTGATCGCCGCCAGCGTCAGGGCTGCTCCCCCGGCGTCCCACTGGGCGGTAATGGTCCAGGCGCCTACCAGACTCAGGGCGCAAAAGGTGCGAAAGCCGCTCCACAGCGCCTCCAGGTTATCGGTATGTCGGGCCAGTGCCGGGCTACGTGGGACGGCGAACTCCGTCACCGGGGTGGCCGTTTCAACTGCCTTTATCCAGCGGCTGCTGCGCAAATAGAGGCGGCAGAAATAGCGCAGCCGCTGCCAGACGGCACGATGGCGATAGTCGCCCTCAGCACCCGGGTTGAGCGGAGCGATGATGCGGGCCAGGGTATAGAAATCGGCATCGGGCCGGGCGAGGGCGGCCAGCAGCTGGTCGATGACCTCCCGGGTCTGTGCCGGTGGGTCAGGCCAGTTCAGCAGCATACGGCGCAGGCTGGAGATAGCGCTGGTCATCCGCAGCTGCTGGTGGAGCAGATAGTTGAGCAGGGCATTTTGCCGACGGAAACGGTAGTGACTCCAGAAGGCCTGAATTCGCAGCAGGTTCATGGTCAGGATCTGGGCGATGACCTTCTCATGGGCCAGACGAATGGCATCGTTGCTGTCGGGCTGCCACAGCAGGCTGGCATGCTCCAGCAGCCGGGCGTGCATCGCTTTCAGGGCGCTGATAAGGGCGGTACCGTCGGAAGTGCTGGGCAGGATCATCATCATCACCCCGCCGCTCAGGATGCCGATAATGACTTCACACACGCGCGCCTGGGCAATATCCCACAGCTGGGTCATGTCGACAATATCGATCACCGGGAAGGCGATGATCGCCGCGGTGTAACCGGCCAGCTGAAAGGCGTAGGCGACGTTATTGCTGAAATGGGCGCAGGCCCAGGTGCAGATCGCCAGCCAGGCCGCCATACTGAACAGAAAGAGCCACGGGTCGTTAAGCGTATGTCCGGCAATGATCAGTGCCGCGGTGGCCCCCAGCAGGCTGCCCGCCACCCTACCCAGGCTTTTACTGATCACCCCCCCGACGGTGGGGAAGCTGACCACTGCCGCCGAGGTCATCGCCCAGTAGGGTTCATCCAGGTTGAGACAATAGGCGACGGTGAGTGCCAGGCACATCGCAATCCCGTTACGCAGGGCATAGCGCCACTGCGCCGGGGTTGCCTTGAGCCACGGCAGGTTGCGCCAGGATAATGCGGGCACACTCACCGGGCGCGTCCGATGGAGACGGTGCAGGTGGTGCCGGAGACCAGCGTCAGGTCCGTCGGCAACTGGTCAAAGGCGATGCGCACCGGGATGCGCTGCGCCAGCCGCACCCAGGGAATGTTGGGTTTAACGTCGGGGACCAGCCCTGAATCGGTCTCCACGCTCTGATCGTAGATGGCGCGTCCGATACTGGACACATGCCCCTGTAACCTTTTCGAGCCGCTGTAGAGTACGATCTGCGCCGGGGCGCCTTCATGGATATGCCGGAGTTTGGTCTCCTCAAAATAGCCCACCACATAGAATGAATGGCTGTCGACGAGGGCGAAAACTGGCTGACCGGTAGACGCGTAATCGCCCGGCCGGGTAGAAAGATTGGTGACCCAGCCATCAACCGGGGCTTTGACCACCGTCTGGGTCAACTGCCACTGGGCCTGCTTGAGGGTGGCTTCGGCCACGGCCACGCTGGCCTGCATCGCTTTAACGTTGATATTGGCGGTATCCAGATCTTCTGCAGAGATATAGTTCCGGGAAAGATGGCGGCGGCGGTTGGCTTCGTTATTGGCTTTCGCCAGATCGGACTGGGATTTCGCCAGCTGCGCTTCAGCATTGAGGACCGCGATGTGATAGGGGGTCTCATCGATATAAAACAACACGTCACCGGCATGAACGAACTGGTTGTCCTTGACCTGCAGCCGGGTAATGGTGCCGGACACCTGCGGCGTTACGCTAACCTGCTCGGCGCGTATCTTGCCGTCACGGGTCCAGGGCGACTGCATATAATAATTCCATAGCCACCAGCCCGCGATCACCGCCAGGGCCAGAACGAGTAAGGATGAAAAATATTTAATGGTTTTCACAGGTATCGTCACCACACAATCAACAGAGCCAGACTCAGGCACACCGCGAGCACAAACAGCGAGAGATCCATCAACATCGGGTGCCAGATTTCACCGGAATAGATCCAGTCGCGCAACAAGCGGTGGGTGACAAGCCAGATTAGAAAACCCAGCATTACCGCCTTGAATAAGGGAGGAAAGTAAACCGAGGCGCCGACAATCAGATCCTGAAGCGGTAACCCCGTGGCGTTAAACGTGAAATTCACGAGCCGGTTCCTTTGCATTGGGGGAAGTGACTAAAAGTAGCCGCATATCGCCCGGGGGCGTCTTAACTCAATGTAAAGCAGAGAGTCATTTTGTTTTTATCCAGTATTGCATTTGTTTTGGCAATATAAATGCTGCACACTATTCTAAAATCAGTATAATAACTTAGCAAGCTAATTATAAGGAGATGAAATTGGAATCGCCACTAGGTTCTGATCTGGCAAGGTTAGTACGCATCTGGCGTGCTCTGATTGACCATCGCCTGAAACCTCTGGAGTTGACACAGACGCATTGGGTCACGCTGCATAATATCCATCAGCTGCCACCCGACCAGTCACAGATCCAACTGGCAAAAGCGATTGGCATCGAGCAGCCATCACTGGTACGCACGCTCGACCAACTGGAAGAGAAGGGGCTGATTTCGCGTCAGACCTGCGCCAGCGATCGTCGCGCCAAGCGGATTAAACTTACCGAGAAAGCCACGCCGATTATCACTGAGATGGAAGCCGTGATCTGTAAGACGCGCGGTGAAATCCTCGCCGGGATCAGCCCGGCTGAACTGGAACTGCTGATCTCGCTGGTCGCCCGGCTTGAAAGCAATATCCACGAGCTACAATCCCGTGACTAACCTCTAAAAAAGCCTTGCGAACGCAAGGCTTTTTCTTTACTGAAATACCACCACCCGGTTACGCCCGGTCTCTTTCGCCTCGTACATCGCCTTATCTGCGCATTCGACGCACGCTTCCGCGCTGGTTTCCGGCGAGGTGGCGGTAAACACGCCCATACTGATGGTAACAGGCTCGGGGAGTTGTCCTTCTGAACTGGCTTTGTCAACGCTGCTCAGTTTTAACCGTATCCGCTCTGCAACCTGGCGGGCTGCGTCGGAAGAGGTATGGGTTAACATCAGGACAAACTCCTCCCCACCAATACGCGCCGCAATGTCCTGGGGCCGTACCGAATCCATCAGCAGCTGGGAGACAAACTGCAGCACCTTATCCCCCTGCAGATGCCCGTAGTTGTCGTTAATACGCTTAAACCGATCGAGATCGCTGACGATAACCGAGACCGGGTGGTTTTCACTGGCCGTGCGCAGCGTCTGGTTCAATGCGTCGTAAAAATAGCTACGATTGTAGAGACGGGTCAGGGGATCGCGAATCGAATTCTGGTAAGACTGCTGGTACTTCAGATGCGAGTTGCGATAGAGATTAAATACGTCATACAGCAGGACGAAAATAATCAGCAGAGTGGCGACGGTTTCAAATAACCGGGCGCGATACCAGGTAATATCTTCCGCGTGACCGCCCAGAAACAGCATCGCCAGCGTCACGATATAGCAGACGCAGATAAAATTACCTCCGACCCAGAACATATTGCGCACGCGGGTAATAATCATCAGGGTAGCTAATGAAACAATCCAGACGAGGAGTAAGGCAACGTTTATCGCCTCTTTCCACAGCAGCATATATTTCCGGGTTTCATTATCAACCAGATCTAATGATAACAAAGGCGAAAAGCTGGAATATAGCCAGGCCAGGGCCACTATTCCGGCAGTATAAATAGCTGCCCCAACAATAACGGCCAGGTGAAACGTCCGGGTGAGCGGTCTGTTACGTATAAAATAGAGCAGGGCCGAAGCAATAAACATTACCGCCATTAACAGATGACGAAACGTAAAGAAGATCATCGCGTCGTTGTAGTTCACAACGTTGAACTGATGCTGGTCCAGCCATGCCGGGTAGCTGGAGAGCGTTCCCACCATCAGCATCGCGGAACCGACATAGGCGAAAGCAAACGCGATCAGATATAAGCGCTGTCTGTCACACCAGTATTTCATAACCATAAAGCAGGCAATAAAGAGATGAAAGACCAGTAAAAATATGGTCAGCATCGGAAATAAAATTGGTGAAAATGAGGTGACCTTATCTTCCAGTCCGGTAAACAGAAAATGTAAAATTCCGATAACAATAATGCATCCCAGCCAAAACTGGACGTAGTTATTCTTTATATAACGGCTCATCGAAACCCTGGATGTTGTGTGTTAGTAATAAATAGAAAAAGAGGGTTTGCGAATAGTCTCATGAACGCAGGGGGAATACTTTGCGCAGGAGCAAGAGAAGCGGATGTTAATTATATGTTTGCTGAATGTATTGTGTAAATATATTCAGTGCAGTGTTATATATTGTAAATGGGCGTGGTCATAGGACCACGCCCATAATGTCATTAACGCGGGGAGACGGTAACCTGGCTGCCATTGCTTGCCAGCACGACACGTTGACCAGCGGCAAATTTGGTGTTGCCCTGTTTCTGCACCACCATAATGGTGTTGCCGTCGTCTTTGCGGATTTCTAACTCAACGCCCTGGGATTTGTTCATCGAACCCTGAACGCCCTGACCGGCAACGCCACCGGCGACGGCGCCTGCCGCAGTTGCCAGGGAACGGCCCGTACCGCCGCCCACGGTGTTACCGAGGAAGCCACCCAGTACCGCACCGCCAAGAGCACCGATCACGTTGTTCTCATCACCACCCTGAATCTGTACCGGGCGAGTGTTCACAATGGTGCCGTAGGTGACTTGCTGTACCTGCTTCGCCTCAGATGCACTGTAAACATCCCCGGAGAGGGAGCTATCATTAACACAGCCAGCCAGAGTGAATCCAACCAGCGAAACGGCCAGTACACGTAAAATCATTTGAATCTCCTGTTCACCAAAAAACGCTCTGTGAGCATCCGTTATGGCTAAATTATATGGCATCAGGTGCCATAGATCCTATCTTCGCCTAAACAATAGGAGAATAGTACTTGATTCTGGCTTAACCAGATATAAACAGGCTCTGAGTTCACCCCACATCCGATGAGGATAATTCCTGGAATGACCGTTACGTCCAGGTATTGTTAAAAAGTATTATCGCGTCATGGAATTGATGCCGGGTTTATGGTGGAGTGGGCCATCAACCCAGCGGAGTAAGGAAAACGGATGAAATCGGGTCGCTACATTGGCGTAATGTCAGGAACCAGTCTGGATGGCGTGGATGTTGTTCTCGCAGCTATCGACGAGAATATGGTGGCGCAGCAGGCAAGCCTGAGCTGGCCCATTCCCCAGCAAACCAAACAAGCGATCCTGAATATCTGCCAGGGACAACAGCTTACGCTGTCGCAGCTGGGTCAGCTGGATACGCAGCTGGGCCGTCTGTTCGCTGATGCCGTGCTGGCGCTGATGAAACAGGAAGATCTGCGCCCTCAGGATGTGGTGGCGATTGGCTGTCACGGGCAAACCGTCTGGCATGAGCCGGTGGGCGATGCGCCTCATACTCTGCAGATTGGGGATAACAACCAGATTGTGGCCAAAACCGGGGTGACGGTGGTGGGTGACTTCCGCCGCCGGGATATGGCCCTTGGCGGGCAGGGCGCGCCGCTGGTGCCAGCCTTCCACCAGGCGCTGCTTGCGCACCCGACGGAGCGCCGCATGGTGCTTAACATTGGCGGGATCGCCAATCTCTCCTTATTGATCCCCGGGCAGCCGGTACGCGGGTTCGACACCGGGCCGGGAAATATGCTGATGGATGCCTGGATCTGGCGTCAGTCGGGCAAACCCTATGATAAAGATGCCCAGTGGGCCTGCAGCGGCAAGGTTATTATCCCGCTGCTGCAAAGCATGCTGTGCGATCCCTATTTTGCCGCTCCGGCACCGAAAAGCACCGGCCGCGAGTATTTCAATTACGGCTGGCTGGAACGCCAGCTGGCGAACTTCCCGGGCCTGGCGCCGCAGGACGTGCAGGCCACGCTGGCAGAGCTCACCGCCGTCTCCGTATCTGAACAGGTATTGCTGAGTGGCGGCTGCGATCGTCTGCTGGTGTGCGGGGGCGGCAGCCGTAACCCGCTGCTGATGGCGCGGCTGGCCGGTCTGCTGCCGGGCACGGAGGTAAGCAGCACCGACAAGGCCGGGATCAGCGGCGATGATATGGAAGCGCTGGCCTTCGCCTGGCTGGCGTGGCGAACGGTGGCGGGCCTGCCGGGAAATCTCCCTTCCGTGACCGGCGCGCGGGAAGCCAGCGTGTTAGGTGCTGTTTTTCCAGCCAATCCGCGGCAAAATCAGAGTTAACCGAATTTCGCTTAAAGGCGCACTGGGTAGAATGACACGAAAAAACGGGAGGGCGTTCGCGCCCTCCGGGACCAGGAAAGTCTTCGGAACTCACCCATGAAAAAACTGCTTCTTGCTTTAACCCCCTTCCTGCTGGCGAGCTGTAGCGTCTACAACCAGTTTGTTGAGCGCATGCAAACCGACTCCCTGGCGTACCAGTGCGACGAAAAGCCGCTCACCGTGAAGCTCAACAATCCCCGTCAGGAAGTCAGTTTCGTCTATGACAACAAGCTGCTGACGCTTAAGCAGGGGATGTCTGCCTCCGGCACCCGCTACAGCGACGGCGTCTATGTGTTCTGGTCGAAGGGCGACAGCGCGACGGTCTACAAGCGCGATCGCGTTGTGCTGAACAATTGTCAGATCGAAAATCCGAAGCGTTGAGATTTTGCAGGGGGCGGCGCACAATAGCGTCACCCATTGTCAATGTCAGCTAACGCCATGTCAGATAACGACGAATTGCAGAACATCGCGCACCTCAGGCGCGAATACACCAAAGGCGGCCTGCGTCGCCAGGATCTCCCCGCCGAGCCGCTGGTGCTGTTTGAGCACTGGCTGAAACAGGCCTGTGACGCCCGGCTGGCCGATCCCACCGCGATGGTGGTGGCGACGGTCGACGAACAGGGTCAACCTTACCAGCGCATTGTGCTGCTCAAGCACTACGACGAGAAAGGGCTGGTGTTCTACACCAACCTCGGCAGCCGCAAAGCGCACCACCTCGAAAACAACCCGCGCATCAGTCTGCTCTTCCCCTGGCATATGCTGGAGCGTCAGGTGATGGTCACCGGCACCGTTGAGCGCCTCTCCACCCTGGAAGTAGTGAAGTATTTCCACAGCCGTCCGCGCGACAGCCAGATTGGGGCCTGGGTCTCGAAGCAGTCGAGCCGCATTTCGGCCCGCGGCGTGCTGGAGAGCAAATTCCTCGAGCTGAAACAGAAGTTCCAGCAGGGCGAAGTGCCCCTGCCGAGTTTCTGGGGCGGTTTCCGCGTCTCTGTCCAGCAGATGGAGTTCTGGCAGGGCGGTGAGCACCGCCTTCACGACCGCTTTTTATACCAGCGCGAGAACAGTGCGTGGAAAATCGATCGTCTGGCCCCTTAATCCCCTAAATTTGTTCTTTTAAGCGCTGGTACAACGGGTGTCAGCGCTTTATTCTATGTACCTTTCGCGTCTGGCGAAAAGTCGTGTACCGGCAGAGGTGCAGTCGTTTTATACATGGAGAATTTGATGGCAAGCAGTAACTTGATTAAACAATTGCAAGAGCGGGGGCTGGTAGCCCAGGTGACGGACGAGGAAGCGTTAGCAGAGCGACTGGCGCAAGGCCCGATCGCGCTCTATTGCGGCTTCGATCCTACCGCCGACAGCTTGCATTTGGGGCATCTTGTTCCATTGTTATGCCTGAAACGCTTCCAGCTGGCAGGTCATAAACCTGTGGCGCTGGTGGGCGGCGCAACGGGTCTGATTGGCGATCCGAGCTTTAAAGCCGCTGAGCGTAAACTGAATACGGCAGACACCGTGCAGGAGTGGGTGGATAAGATCCGCAAACAGGTTGCCCCGTTCCTCGATTTCGACTGTGGTGAAAACTCCGCGATCGCTGCCAACAACTACGACTGGTTTGGCGGCATGAACGTGCTGACCTTCCTGCGTGATATCGGCAAGCACTTCTCCGTTAATCAGATGATCAACAAAGAAGCGGTGAAACAGCGTCTGAACCGTGACGACCAGGGGATCTCGTTCACCGAGTTCTCTTACAACCTGCTGCAGGGTTATGACTTCGCCTGCCTGAACAACCTGCACGGCGTGTCGCTGCAGATTGGCGGCTCCGATCAGTGGGGTAACATCACCTCCGGTATCGACCTGACCCGTCGTCTGCACCAGAACCAGGTCTTCGGTCTGACCGTACCGCTGATCACCAAAGCCGACGGCACCAAATTCGGTAAAACCGAAGGCGGCGCGGTATGGCTCGATCCGAAGAAAACCAGCCCGTACAAGTTCTACCAGTTCTGGATCAACACCGCAGATGCTGACGTCTATCGCTTCCTGAAGTTCTTCACCTTTATGGATCTGGAAGAGATCAACGCCCTGGAAGAAGAAGACAAGAACAGCGGCAAAGCCCCGCGCGCCCAGTACGTGCTGGCGGAGCAGGTCACGAAGCTGGTGCACGGTGAAGAGGGCCTGGCGGCCGCGAAGCGCATTACCGCCAGCCTGTTCAACGGTACCCTGAGCGATCTGAGCGAAGCTGACTTCGAACAGCTGGCGCAGGATGGCGTGCCGATGGTTGAGATGGAGAAAGGGGCAGACCTGATGCAGGCACTGGTGGACTCCGGGCTGCAGCCGTCCCGTGGTCAGGCGCGTAAAACTATCGCCTCGAACGCAATCACCATCAACGGCGAAAAACAGTCCAACGAGGAGTATACCTTCGTGGACAGCGATCGCCTGTTTGGCCGCTACACCTTACTGCGTCGCGGCAAAAAGAATTACTGTCTGATCTGCTGGAAGTAATCATAAAAGCACAGGGGCATGGGAAACCATGCCCCTTTATTTTTTCAGGGTTGTGGTAAGAAAATGAAGAATATCCTCGCCATCCAGTCCCACGTCGTGTTTGGGCATGCTGGCAACAGCGCCGCGGAATTTCCGATGCGTCGTCTCGGGGCCAACGTCTGGCCATTAAATACCGTTCAGTTCTCCAACCATACGCAATACGGTAAGTGGACCGGTTGCGTGATGCCGCCTGCTCATCTGACAGAGATTGTCCAGGGCATCGCGGAGATCGACAAACTCAAAACCTGTGACGCCGTGCTGAGTGGCTATCTGGGTTCAGCCGAGCAGGGCGAGCATATTCTGGGTATTGTTCGACAGGTGAAAGCGGCCAATCCGGCGGCGAAATACTTCTGCGATCCGGTGATGGGTCACCCGGAAAAGGGCTGCATCGTGGCGCCCGGCGTTGCGGAGTTTCATGTTCGTCATGCCTTACCGGCCAGCGACATCATCGCCCCGAATCTTATTGAGCTGGAGATCCTCTGCGAGCATCCGGTCAACAGCGTGGAAGAGGCTATTGCGGCGTCACGGGAACTGATTGCCCAGGGCCCGGAAATTGTACTGGTGAAGCACCTGGCCCGCGCCGGGATCAGCCCGGACCGCTTTGAGATGCTGCTGGTGACGAAAGACGAAGCCTGGCACATCAGCCGTCCGCTGGTGGATTTCGGCAGCCGTCAGCCGGTGGGTGTCGGGGATGTGACCAGCGGCCTGCTGCTGGTGAAACTGCTGCAGGGGGCAACGGTGCGTGATGCGCTGGAGCACGTCACGGCAGCGGTGTATGAGATTATGATCGCCACGAAAAATATGCAGGAGTATGAGCTGCAGGTGGTGGCCGCTCAGGACCAGATTGCGCAGCCGGAGCACCTCTTTAGCGCGACCCAGCTTTAGCATCATAATGCCCGGCGGCGCTGCGCTTGCTCGGGCCTGGAAAACCGTAGGCCGGGTAGGCGCCAGCGCCACCCGGCAAAAACTTACTTCAACCCTTCCGCTTCCAGCGCTGCCGCCACGGCAGGACGCTCCGCCATACGCTGCATGTACGCATCGATATGGCTCAACCCTTCCATATTCAGCTTCACGGCTTTAGCCCAGCGCAGAACGGTAAACAGATAGGCATCGGCAATGGTAAAGCGCTGACCGCAAATCCACTGCTCGTCTTTCAGGGACTCGTTCACATACTGCAGCTTTTTCTCCAGCAGGGCGCGAACGGTCGGCTTGTACTCTTCCGGCGTATCCGGGCGGAACAGCGGGGTAAAGCCTTTGTGCAGCTCGGTGGCGATGTAGTTCATCCACTCAAGCGTCTTGTAACGCGCGATGCTGCCGGTCGGGGCCAGTAGCTGGCGATCGGCCACGCCATCCGCCAGGTATTGCATGATCGCCACCCCTTCGGTCAGCAGGGTGCCGTCTTCCAGCAGCAGGGCCGGGACCTGGCCTTTAGGATTCACCGCGAAAAAATCATCGCCGTTTTCCAGACGCTTCTTCATCAGATCAACCCCGTTGAGGGTGAAGTCTTTACCGCTCTCGCGCAGCGTAATATGGGAGGCAAGAGAGCAGGCGCCTGGTTTATAGAACAGTTTCATCGGTCACTCCTGTTTACGTAGGTTTACTCTATGGTAGTGCGGCACAGAATAAAAAAAAAGCCGCTAACGCACAGTTAGCGGCTTCAATTCAGTCGTTTCCCGATGACATTACGCGGTCGCGGTTTTCGCTTTGGCGTCGATGTCGTCGTCCTGAGTCATGCGATTCAGTTTCGGTGCGATCAGCATCATCAGCACGGCGATAACCGCAGTGGCGATACCAATCTGCAGGAATACGTCGCCGTAAACATGCAGAGACTGCAGCGGATCGGTCACGTCGGACGGCACGGCCATCAGGTTCGCGATCTTACCGGCGATGATGGCGGCACCGGCAGTGGTCAGGAACCAGCTACCCATGATGAAGCCCATCAGACGCTGTGGAACCAGCTGCGCAACCATTGCCAGACCCAGACCGGAGATCATCAGTTCACCGATGGACTGCAGAGCGTAGCTCAGGATCAGCCAGTTGACGGAGACGATACCGGCGTCGCTGGCGAATTCCGCACCCAGCGGCAGCACCAGGAAGGCGCCAGAGCACAGCACCATACCCACCGCGAACTTGTGCGGCATTGGCAGGCGGTCGCCCATCTTGTTGTAGATAGCGGCCAGAATCGGGCTACCAATCATGATCCAGAACGGGTTAAGGGCCTGGAACTGCTCCGGTTCAAACGCGATACCGAGGATAGAGTGCTCAACGTTACGGATGGCGAAGAAGTTCAGCGAGGTTGGCATCTGGCTGTACAGAACGAAGAAGACAATTGCCTGAACCATCAGGATGAAGGCAACAATCATTTTACGACGCGCTGCGCCATGCATAGCGAAAGCTTCTTTCGCGAAGATGCAGACGATACCCAGCGCAACCACGCCCAGCACCGCACGGGCGATACCCTGGTTGTGCAGCAGCCAGGTGGCAACGGCAACCAGAATGACAACACCGACGATGGTCGCCAGCAGTTTGCCCATCTGTACCGGGGCAAAGTCAGGCTTGGAACCGTAGTCTTTCACCCAGCCGCGGCAGAACAGGAAGTTCACCACGGTGATCAGCATCCCGACGAAGCTCAGGGCAAACGCCACGCTCCAGCCGAATTTTGCTGCCAGCCACGGGGTCGCCAGCATAGAGAAGAAGGAACCGATGTTGATGGCCATGTAGTACATGGTGAATGCGCCATCGAGACGTGGGTCATCTTTGTTGTAGCAGGTCGAGAGCAGGGACGATGGGTTCGCCTTGAACAGGCCGTTACCGACCGCGATGGTCGCCATACCCATATACACCACGCCGGCATCATGACCAGACCAGGCAACCAGACCGTAACCGATCGCCAGAACGATGGCGCCCAGCAGAATAACACGTTTGGTCCCCAGCACTTTATCGCCCAGCCAGCCGCCGATTGCGACCAGACCGTACACCAGAGCACTGAAAGAAGAGAACAGCGTGATGGAATCAGCTTCGGACATACCCAGTTGTTTAACCAGGTAAACCGCCATGATCCCTTGCAGACCGTAGTAACCAAAACGTTCCCACAGCTCAATGGAGAAAATGAGATAGAACGATTTCGGTTGTTTGAAAGCGTTAAGACTTACGCTTTCCTCAGCTGGTTTATTGTTTGCAGTAGACACATATACCTCTTTTTTTACATCCCATATTAACGGGGGTGTTCATAGCGTGATGACCGTAGTCCATCCGCTTTATAGTTATAGTGGGAGGGGAAACGGCGGGTAATGTTCACTATCCTGACCCGTCTGGCAAGGCATTTGTAATACTCTGTTACATATAACTCCAGCGCTATAATGCGCCAGAAACCTAAATGTTATTTAGCGTTAAATTTCACCGTTGCGTTGAAACTGGTTTTTTTCACTATCCGTTAGCCGAAAAAGTGCGCAGGTGGCGATATGTTCTGCTGTAAAAGGTGTTATGCAGTGATATGGGCTAAGTTCTGAAATATATCCGGTCATATCTTCGGGTTATCAGGGTTGATTTCTCAATGCAATAAGGCTTTATCGGCATTTGCGATACATAAAATTAACACCGTGTGAACAGGGTGATCTCGATCACATTTATATAGAAAATTTCGCTGACAAAAAAACAATTAACCTGTTTGATTGTTATATAGCCGAATAATCCGCAAGGAAGGGAGTGTGGGTCAGGGGGAATGGCTGTAAAAGGTGTTATCAGCAGGAAGTCATACTTTGCGTAAGGAATATAGCGCATAAAAAAACCGTCGTGAGACGGTTTCAGAGGTCAGTTTTCTCTTTATATTCACAGAGATCTTCAATGATACAGGAGCCGCAGCGCGGTTTACGCGCGATACAGGTGTAGCGCCCGTGCAGGATCAGCCAGTGATGGCAGTCGACCTTAAACTCCGCCGGAACCACCTTCAGCAGCTTCTCTTCCACCAGTTCGACATTCTTGCCAGGGGCGAAGTTGGTGCGGTTACAGACGCGGAAGATATGGGTATCCACGGCGATGGTTGGCCAGCCGAAGGCGGTATTCAACACCACGTTGGCGGTTTTACGCCCGACGCCGGGCAGGGCTTCCAGCGCGGCACGATCTTCCGGCACCTCGCCACCGTGCAGCTCCAGCAGCATGCGGCAGGTCTTGATCACGTTCTCGGCTTTGCTGTTAAACAGGCCGATGGTCTTGATATAGGACTTCACACCCTCTACGCCCAGCTCCAGCATCGCCTGCGGGGTGTTGGCGACGGGATAGAGCTTCGCAGTGGCTTTATTCACGCTCACGTCGGTGGCCTGCGCAGAGAGCAGGACCGAAATCAACAGTTCAAACGGCGAGGTAAAGTTCAGCTCGGTGGTCGGGTGCGGGTTGTTATCCCGCAGGCGCTGCAAAATGGTTAAACGCTTCTCTTTATTCATGAGGCCTTCTCAGGGATCCCTTCCTCTACGCTGCGTGCAGCAGCGCGGCGCTTACGTTTCTCATCAATCAGGTATTTTACCGCCAGCATCATGCCGAGGCCGATAAACGCGCCCGGCGGCAGCATCGCCAGCAGGAACGGGGTATCGGTGTGGAACACCTCAATGCGCAGCGATTTCGCCCAGCCGCCCAGCAGCGCGTCTGCGCCGTCGAACAGGGTGCCGTTGCCGAGGATTTCACGCATCGAGCCCAGCACGAACATTGCCCCGGTGGCCCCCATGCCGATGGCAAAACCATCGAGGGCCGAAATCAGCGGATCGTTCTTCACCGCAAAGGCTTCGGCGCGGCCCACCACGATGCAGTTGGTCACGATCAGCGGGATAAAGATCCCCAGCGACTGATAGAGGCCAAAGGCGTAGGCGTTAATCAGCATCTGCACGACGCTCACCACCGAGGCGATGATCATCACGTAGATCGGAATACGAATTTCTGACGGCGTCCAGCGACGCAGGGCAGAGATCGACAGGTTGGTCAGGGTCAGTACCAGGGTAGTGGCCAGACCCAGACCCAGCGCGTTGGTGGCGGTCGACGTGACGGCCAGCAGGGGACACATCCCCAGCAGCTGCACCAGGGCGGAGTTGTTCTTCCACAGCCCCTGAACGATAACCTCTTTAACCTGGCTCATGATCACTCCTCACAGGCGGGCAGATTGTTAAGTTGCGACGGCAGCGTTTGGGCATAGACGCCCGCACGTTTAACGGCATTCACCACCGCGCGCGGGGTGATGGTCGCCCCGGTAAACTGATCGATTTCACCGCCGTCTTTCTTCACCGCAAACGCCGGGTCGTTACTGCCGTGAATGGTTTTACCAGCAAAATGCAAAATCCAGTCGCTAAGACGGGTTTCGATTTTGTCCCCAAGCCCTGGCGTCTCGTGATGCTCAGTGACGCGGGTCCCCAGCACGGTGCCAGAGAAGTCGGTGCCCACCAGCAGCTGGATGGCGCCGGAATAGCCGTCCGGGGCGGTCGTTTCCATCACCGCGCCCACCGGGGCATCCCCTTTGCGGGCGATAAAGATACGGTGGGTCCCTTTGCCTAACGGCGCAGCCTCGACAAGATAACAGCTTTTTTGCAGGTCGTTATCGTAGAGCTCCGCCGGGATCACCTGATCGAACAGCGCCTTTTGCTGAAGGGCCGCCTGCTCGTCGATGGTGGATTTGGTTAAGCCGTTGACCAGGGCGGTCAGACCGGTCAGTACCGCGGCAAACAGCGCCAGCGTCACGCCGTGTTTTTGCATCGTTTTTAACATGGCGAGTCCCTTAGCGATGGCCGTACACGCGCGGACGCGTGTAGTAGTCGATTAACGGTACGGTGATGTTCGCCAGCAGCACGGCGAAGGCCACGCCATCCGGATAGCCGCCAAAGCTGCGGATAAGCCATACCAGCAGTCCGGCCAGCGCACCGAAAATCAGACGACCCCGGTTGGTAGTCGAGGCCGTCACCGGATCGGTCAGAATAAAGAACGCCCCCAGCATCGTCGCGCCGGAAAGCAGATGAATTTGCGGCGATGCCAGCGATTCCGGCGAGAATGCCCAGCCCAGCCCGGAACAGATTGCGAGAGTAACCAGGAAGCTCACCGGAATATGCCAGCGGATCGTTTTCTGCCACAGCAGGAACAGCCCCCCGGCCAGATACGCCAGGTTAACCCACTGCCAGCCCGCACCGGCCAGCACGCCGCTGTAAATCGGGTAATTAAGGATCTGCTCCACGCTGTGACCGGCGTGCAGGGAGGTTTTAAAGGTATCGAGCGGGGTGGCCTGGCTGATACCGTCCACGCCCATGCGTAAGGTGTTCATATCCGCACCGCTGGCGGTATGGCCGGAGAAGATTACCTGCAGGGCATCCATAAAGCCCGGCACCGTTGCGGCGATGTCGTGCGGCGGCAGCCAGCTGGTCATCTGCACCGGGAAGGAGATCAGCAGCACCACGTAGCCAATCATCGCCGGGTTAAAGGGGTTATGCCCGAGGCCGCCATATAGCTGTTTAGCGATGATCACCGCGAAGACGGTCCCCAGCACCACCATCCACCAGGGGGCGAACGGCGGAATACTGATCGCCAGCAGTAGGCCGGTGAGCAGGGCAGAGTTATCCGCCAGGATCTTGCTTACCGCCATCTTACGCAGTTTGAGGACCAGGGCTTCAGCCGCCAGCGCGCTCACACAGCCGAGGAGGATCTGCAGCAGCGTACCCCATCCAAAGAACCAGACCTGCACGGCGATGCCCGGCAACGCGGCCAGACAGACCAGCATCATAATGCGCGATGTCTGGCGCTGGTTGTGGGTATAAGGGGAGCTTGCGATTCTGAAAACCATTTAATCCTCGTTGACTGCCTTCTGTGCGGCTTTCTTCGCCTGAACGCGCGCGATAGCAGCAGCGACTGCCGCCTTGCGCGGATCGTCATTGGCCGCAGGTTCTTCTTCTTGTTGTGCCGCTTTGCGTGCTTTCGCACGGGCAATGGCGGCTTCGACCGCGGCTTTACGCGGATCGACGGGAGTCGGTTCTGCCTTTGTCTCGTCCGTCTGCGCCGCTTTGCGGGCCTTCGCCCGGGCAATCGCCGCTTCGACGGCCGCTTTACGTGGGTCCACCGGGGTCGGCGCTAACTGAATCTCGTCCGGCTGGGCTGCTTTACGGGCCTTCGCCCGGGCGATAGCGGCCTCGACGGCGGCTTTACGCGGATCGGCTTCTGGCTGCGCGGCGGTGGTCTGGGCTTTCTCGGCCTGACGTGCGCGGGCCTCGGCTTTACGTGCTTCGCGGGCGGCTATGACCTCGCTGTTGTCCGGCCGAACCCCGGCCGGGATCACCACATCCTGGGCGGCGGTGGCGTTCTTCTCGCGCACGCGGGCCAGGGCGGCAGCAATCGCATCCTGATCTTTGGCCGCAGGCTGAACCGCGGCTTTCTTATGGCGCTCTTCGCGGGCGGCTTTTTCACGCTCCAGACGCTGCTGGCGAGCTTCAAAGCGCGCTTTGGCCTCGGCAGCGCGTTTCTCTTCCTGGGCGATGGCGTAAATTTCGGCCTTCTCGACGCGGAAGTATTGCACCAGCGGGATATTGCTCGGGCAGACCCAGGCGCAGGCGCCGCACTCAATGCAGTCGGCCAGGTTATGGGCTTTCGCTTTGTCGTGGATCTGTCCTTTGCTGAACCAGTACAGCTGCTGGGGCAGCAGATCCGCCGGACAGGCATCGGCGCAGGCGCTGCAGCGAATGCAGCCTTTCTCTTCCTGCTCTTCGCCCATCTCGCTGGCGGACGGGGCCAGCAGGCAGTTAGTGATTTTTACCACCGGAACGTCCAGCCACGGCAGGGTAAAGCCCATCAGCGGCCCGCCCATGATCACCATCTGCTCGGCGCTCGGGCAGAACCCGGCCTGGTCCAGCAGATGACGAACCGGCGTGCCCAGGCGCGCCCAGACGTTGCCAGGACGGCTGACGGCTTCCCCGGTCAGGGTGACGACGCGCTCGGTCAGCGGCTCGCCGTCAATAACGGCGCGTTTCACCGCATAGGCGGTGCCGACGTTCTGCATCAGCACGCCGATATCCGAGGAGCGTCCACCGTGCGGAACCTGCTTGCCGGTTAAAATCTGGGTCAACTGCTTGGCGCCGCCGGAGGGGTATTTGGTCGGGACCACCCGCAGGCTGATATCGTGGCTGCCCGCCAGCACCGCACGTAGCATGGAGATCGCCTGCGGCTTGTTGTCTTCAATGCCGATCAGCACTTCCTTCGGCTGCAGAACATGGGCGAGGATACGAATACCCTCGACGATCTGCGCGGCGCAGTCCTGCATCAGACGATCGTCGGCGGTGATGTACGGCTCACACTCAGCGGCGTTAATAATCAGGGTCTGGATCTTGTCGCCACCGCCCTGCAGCTTGTTGCCGGTCGGGAAGCCCGCGCCGCCCAGACCGGCGACACCAGACTGGTGGATACGGGTAATCAGCGCTTCCCGGCTGCGGCTGCGGAAATCGCTCCAGCCGTCGCGTTCGATCCAGCGGTCTTCACCATCGGCGTCAATCACCACGCACAGCTCGGAGAGGGCAGAAGGGTGGGCCACCGTGTGCGGAGCAATCGCCGCGACGGTGCCGGAGGTTGGGGCATGCACCGGCAGCATACGCCCGCGGCCAAAGGTCAGCGGCTGACCGCGTAATACCCGATCACCGACCTTAACGCACAGCTCGCCCTCAGCACCGATGTGCTGCTTGAGCGGGATAACAAAACGGTTAGCCAGTGGGATCTGGCGCAGCGGCGTGCCGCTGGACTGGGTTTTCATCTCCGGCGGATGAATACCACCGTCGAAATCCCAGATCTTCTCTTTTCTGAAGGCAGAAAATAACTTAAGCATGTTGTTCCACAGGAATATTGCGCACTGGAATGGTCTGAAGATCCCACTTCCAGCTGTCGGTCGTCGTCGCTACCGGGCGTAACTCAATGCACTGCGTCGGGCAGGGGGCAACGCAGAGGTTGCAGCCGGTACAGAGATCCTCAATCACGGTGTGCATGGCGCGCGTCGCGCCGACAATGGCATCCACCGGACAGGCCTGAATACATTTGGTACAGCCGATGCAGTTGGGTTCATCGATCACCGCCAGCATGCGAACCGGCTCCTGCGCGCTCTCATCGCCATCGACCGGTTGTGGGTCAACGTTCAGCAGCGCGGCAATTTTCAGCATTACCGCTTCGCCACCGGGGGCACAGCGGTTAATTTTCTCCCCGCCGTTGCCCACCGCCTCGGCGTACGGGCGACAGCCAGGAAAGCCGCACTGCCCGCACTGGCTTTGCGGCAGCAGCTCATCAATTTTTTCAACGATCGGATCGTCCTCAACCGCGAAGCGGCGTGAGGCGTAACCGAGTATGATGCCAAAAAGCAGCCCCAGTACGCTGATGGCTGCGATGGCGATCCAGATTGCATTCATTACAACTTCACCAGACCACTAAAGCCCATAAAGGCCAGAGACATAAGACCGGCGGTAACCAGCGCGATAGCATTACCGCGGAACGGTGCCGGGATATCGGCGGCAACCAGGCGTTCGCGGATAGCCGCAAACAGCACCATTACCAGCGAGAAGCCGACCGCAGCCGAAAAGCCGTACAGCGCCGACTGCAGGAAATTGTGCCCAAGGTTAATGTTGAGCAGCGCCACGCCAAGCACCGCACAGTTGGTGGTGATCAGCGGCAGGAAGATGCCGAGCAGGCGGTATAACGCCGGGCTGGTTTTACGCACCACCATTTCGGTGAACTGCACCACCACCGCGATAACCAGAATAAAGGCCAGCGTGCGCAGATAGAACAGGCCGAGGGGGATCAGGATCCAGGTGTCAATCAACCAGGCGCTGATCGAGGCAAGGGTCATCACGAAGGTGGTCGCCAGCCCCATCCCCATCGCTGTTTCCAGCTTTTTGGACACGCCCATAAACGGGCACAGGCCGAGGAACTTCACGAGGACGAAGTTGTTTACCAGCACCGTGCCGACAAAGAGCAGTAAGTAATCGGTCATTATTCAGCCTGAAATAAAAAAGCCGCCTATTATCGGACAAACCACCGCAGGCGACAACAGGTTAACTGTAAGGTTATTACGGGTTCACAAAGGTGTTCTTCACGCGTGCCGAACGCTTAAAGTAGGGCACAAACAGCGCGGTCACCAGCAGAGGGAAGAGTAACTGACGCACCGCCAGCGCATCGGAGACGGGCGAGAACGCAAAGGCTTTCACGGCCAGTAATACGGAAACCAGCAGCCAGATAATATAGTGTTTAGGCACGCTGCGACGGCGTTTGAAAAACGCAATGGTCAGCCAGAGCGTGTAGTACCACATCGCAATCGCGAAGGCGAAAGAAATAAACCACATGACAATATTAACGGTATTTTGCGCGCCCAGCGTTTTTAACGCATGTGGCGTAATTAATGCCGTGGAGTAAAGGACCAACGCCAGCGAGGCGCTTAATAATGCTACCAGCAGCCAGGCAAGCGGAGCCAGTAACCAGCCGCTAATTCTTTCTCCAGCCATTGTGGTCATGTTCTCTCCCAATTCAGTAACAGCGCAAACTGCAAATTTGCAGGGGCGAGAGTATATAACATTTCCGGGGAATGACTACCCTCTTAGAGCACGTAACGCCACACGGACTTAGGCACTTCGCCAATGTTGAACAAACGTCCGCCAGAGACCAGCTCAGCGCGGCGATGATCCGCGGCACGGTACATGCTGATAATCTCCTGGTTATCGCTCAGGCTGTAGTTCAGATGATCAAACAATTTTTCCAGACTTTCGAGGGAATTAATTTTGCGAAATTTTAATAAATAGTCCTGAACAGTCATATTAATAATTTTCCATATAAGAGGAGTGATATCAAAGGAGTAATTCGAGCGAATAATAAACGGTTCAAAAAAGACGTAAACAGCTGCCAAAGCGCATCGGCAAAAATAAGAATTTTCTTTACTGGTGAAATCAGGCGTCGGTCGACGCCTGGCGATGAAGGTTAACGCTGTTCATGACGGCTGGCAATACGCAACTGACATCATATGTCACTATTTTTGAGTAGTGCATGCGGCTTAGCGTGAGTGACGCTGTTGACCGGCTCCGGCGGCTGATAGTTGTCAATATGGCTGGCGACTCCCAGCAATATCACTGACACCCCCAACACAATCCAACCGGCTAACTCAATAATTCGATTAATAATTGTCGTCATGATTCGTTATTTTGTTTTATCCATAAATACAGATTAAGAATTTTACAGCGCGCAATGCGGTCGGGCAAGCGCTTTGCAGCGATGTTTTGCGATTGTATTCAGCGAGTTATAATTGTTAATCAGAAATTACTGATTGCATGTGTCGCCGTAAGGCGCGAAACCCCGGATTAATCTATTGTGACCAGATAAAAGATGGTGTGAAATATAGGTGTCAAAAGATGAGAGGCGACTTCATGAGCGATAAAATCCGTGTTGGATTAATAGGTTATGGTTATGCGAGTAAAACGTTTCATGCCCCGCTGATTGACGGCACCCCGGGGATGGAGCTGGCGGCAATTTCCAGCAGCGATGCAACAAAAGTGCATACCGACTGGCCGACGGTTCCGGTGGTTTCCGAGCCGAAGCATCTGTTTAACGATCCTGATATCGATTTGATTGTTATCCCGACCCCGAATGACACTCACTTCCCGCTGGCGAAAGCGGCGCTGGAGGCGGGCAAACATGTGGTGGTGGATAAGCCTTTTACCGTGACACTGTCACAGGCCCGAGAGCTGGACGCGCTGGCAAAAAGCCTTGGCAAACTGCTTTCCGTCTTCCATAACCGCCGCTGGGACAGCGACTTCCTGACCGTGAAGGCGTTGATTGCCGATGGTTCCCTCGGGGAAGTGGCTTTCTTTGAATCCCACTTCGATCGCTTCCGTCCCCAGGTGCGTAACCGCTGGCGTGAGCAGGCGGGTCCGGGCAGCGGCATCTGGTACGATCTGGCCCCGCATCTGCTTGACCAGGCCGTTAACCTGTTCGGTCTGCCGGTGAGCCTCAACGTCGATCTGGCCCAGCTGCGCCCAGGCGCGCAGGCGACCGACTACTTCCACGCCGTGCTGAGCTACCCGCAGCGTCGCGTGGTGCTGCATGGCACCATGATGGCCGCAGCGGAATCGGCCCGCTATATCGTGCACGGCAGCCGCGGCAGCTACGTGAAATATGGTCTCGACCCGCAGGAAGATCGTCTCAAGAACGGCGAGCGTCTGCCGCAGGAAGACTGGGGCTATGACATGCGTGACGGCGTGCTGACCCGCGTCGAAGGGGAAGAGCGTGTGGAAGAGACCTGGCTGACGCTGCCGGGCAACTATCCGGCCTATTATGCCGGGATCCGCGATGCGCTGAACGGCAACGGGGAAAACCCGGTCCCGGCAAGCCAGGCGATCCAGATTATGGAACTGATCGAGCTGGGGATAGAGTCCGCGAAGCATCGCGCGACCTTGTGCCTCGCTTAAAAACAGAGCCCGGCAACATTGCCGGGCTTTTTCTTATCCGCGTGCGACCTTATCGCGCAACGCCTGCTTCTCGGCAGGGGTCAGGAAGGCCATCTCCAGACCGTTGATCTGCGCCTGACGGATCTGCGCCTGGCTGAGCCCAGCCAGCGAGGCGGCAACCGTATACTCGTGAATAATATCCACACCCTGAACCGCCGGATCGTCGGTGTTCAGCGAGGCCATCACCCCGTGCTCAAGGAAGGTTTTCAGGGGATGCTGCGCCAGCGTCGCCACGGTGCTGGTCTGAATGTTTGAGGTCAGACAGGATTCAATCCCGATGCGCTGTTCCGCCAGGAAGTCCATCAGGGCCGGGTCTTCGACCGCCTTCACCCCATGACCAATACGTTCGGCACCCAGCTCACGAATGGCCTGCCAGATGCTCTCCGGACCTGCCGCTTCACCGGCATGGACGGTAATGTGCCAGCCAGCATCGCGGGCGCGGTTGAAGTGGGAGAGGAACAGACTGCCCGGGAAGCCCAGTTCGTCGCCCGCCAGATCCACGGCGGTGATCTGGTCCCGGTGGGCCAGCAGGGCTTCGAGCTCCTGCAGGCAGGCATCTTCCCCGAAGGTGCGGCTCATGATGCCAATCAGGCGCGCTTCCACATTGAAGGTTTTGCAGCCTTCGCGCACGCCGGCGATCACGGCTTCTACCACACCTGCGACCGGCAGCTGATGGGTCATCGCCATGTAGCCCGGGGAGAAACGCAGCTCGACGTAGTGCAGACCGTTGCGCGCGGCATCTTCAATATTCTCGAAGGCGACGCGACGGCAGGCATCCAGCGAGGCCAGCACTTTTACCCCCCAGTCGAGTTTGCTCAGGAAGCTGACCAGATCCGGCTCGTTCTCCGTGACCTGCACGTGCGGGATCAGTGTCTCAAGGCTTTGTGCGGGCAGGGTTAAATTATACTGACGACCGAGGTCAAGGATGGTCTGGGCGCGGATGTTGCCATCAAGGTGGCGATGAACGTCAGTTAGCGGGAGGGTGGTATCAATCATGGTCGCACTCTTTATTAGTAGAAGTGCGGGCCATTATAAAAACAAAACGGAGTAAAAAGCTATTTGCGCAATGGATAATTCCGTTGCGCAAATAAATCACACCAGGGCGTTGATGCCAGCAATCAGGCGTTTAACCCCTTCCTCAAGCTTGCTGCGCGGACAACCGGCGTTGAGGCGGATAAAGCCGTTACCTTCGTCGCCATAGGTATATCCTGGCATGATCGCTACCTTCTCCTGCTCAATCAGCACCTTTTGCAGCGCCTTATCGTCAATGTTGAGCGGACGAAGATCGATCCACGCCAGATAGGTCGCCTCCGGCGGCTGCCAGTTTAACGTCGGGAAAGCGGCATTCAGCCTGTCGGCCACATAGCGTAAATTGGCCTCCAGATACGCGCGCAGTTCATCCAGCCAGGCTTCACCCTGCTGGTAGGCGGCGATATGTGCCACCAATGCCAGCACCGAGGGTGAAGAGAGCCCGTCGCGTCCTTTCAGCGCCTGCAGATACGCCGTGCGGCTGGCCTCATCCCCGATCAGGCCATATGCCCCGGTGAGGGCCGGAATGTTAAAGCTCTTGGAGCCGGAGGTCAGCAGCGCCCATTTGCCCTGCGCCACGTCGCACCATGGCGTATGTTTATGATTACCCCACACCATGTCCATATGAATTTCATCGCTGATCACCGCCACGTTGTGGCGGGCGCAGAGTTCAGCCATGGTCGTTAACTCGTCCCGGGTCCAGACCTTGCCGGTCGGGTTGTGCGGGCTACAGAGTAATAAAATGTTGTTCTGCGGTTGGGCCAGCACCGCTTCCAGTTCGGCCATATCGCACTGCCAGCCTTCCGCTGTTTTGTGCAGGCCGACGGAGACAACCTGACGGTTATTGCCCGCAATGGCATGGTAAAACGCGTCGTAGGCGGGAGTGTGGATCACCACCCCATCGCCAGCGTCGGACCACTGACGAATAAGCTCAGAGACCATGTAGATCACCGAGGGGCCATACACCAGGGCGCTGGTATCAATCTCGCTGTTAAAGCGCTGGCGGAACCAGTGGGCCACCGCGGCGAGGAATTCGTCGTTCTTCCAGCGGCTGTAACCAAACACCCCGTGGCCGATGCGGGTCTGCAGGGCGTCGATGATGCAGGGGGCGGTGGCAAAATCCATATCCGAGATGGTAAAAGGCAGCAGATCGGCGGCGCCGAAGCGGTCGGCAATATAGTCCCACTGGGTACACCAGGTGCCGTGACGATCCACGACGGCAGAAAAATCAAACATGACGTTGGTCCTTAAAATAAAACCCCCTCATGGCGAGGGGGCTGCGGCATCAGGCTTCTACTGTTCGCATCAGGGTCGCCAGCTCGTCTTTCACTGACTGCACCTGTGGGCCGATGACCACCTGCAAATTATGCTGATTCAACTGTACCACGCCGATAGCGCGGTTGGCCTTCAGGGCGTTGGTATCCACTTTGGACATATCCGCCACCGACAGGCGCAGACGGGTGATGCAGTTATCCAGCGAGGTAATGTTATCCGTACCACCCAGCGCCGCCAGAATGGCAGGGGTGTTATAGCCAGATTTACCCACCGTACCCGCCACGGCCTGTTCAACGCTGGTGGCCGTATCGGTATCGCGACCCGGCGTTTTCAGGTTAAAGCGGGTGATGGCGAAGCGGAAGATGCCGTAGTACACCGCGAACCAGATCGCCGCCACCACCGGGACCAGATACCACTTGGTCGACAGGCCGTGCAGGATCCCGAACACCACAAAGTCGATCACGTTGCCGTCGGTGTTACCGATGGTCACGCCCAGTACCGCCATGGTGGTAAAGCCCAGACCGGTCAGCACGGCGTGGATGAGGTACAGCACCGGCGCGACGAACAGGAACAGGAACTCGATCGGTTCAGTGGTGCCGCCCACCACGCAGGCAATCACGCCGGAGATCAGCAGACCTTTAATCTTATGACGGTTTTCCGGACGGGCGCAGTGGTACATCGCCAGCGCGGCACCCGGCAGGCCGCCGAGGAAGGCCGGCATTTTACCCTGAGACAGGAAGCGAGTGGCGCTCTCAGAGAAGCCGTGGGTGGTCGGGCAGCTCAGCTGCGCCTGGAAGATGGTCAGCGCGCCGCTGACATCGTGCCCGCAGACGTCCATGGTGCCGCCTGCTTCCGTGAAGCGGATCAGCGCCACGAGGATATGCTGGAGTCCAAACGGCAGCAGCAGGCGTTCGCCGGTGCCGAAGATCATCGGGCCAAAGTCACCGGCACTGTTAATGATACGGCCAATGCCGGTAATGCCCATAGCAAACACCGGCCAGACCAGCGGAATGATCAGACCAAACAGTCCCATCACCACCAGGGTGATGATCGGCACAAAGCGGGTACCCCCGAAGAAGGCCAGCGCGTCCGGCAGGCGGATATTGTGGAAACGCTCGTGCAGCATCCAGATGATCACCCCGGCGATCACCGCCCCGAGGATCCCGGTATCAATAGACTGAATCCCGATCACGCTCTGGATGTTGTTGGCCTTCAGCACCGCCGCGTCGGTGGTCGGCAGGATGCCTTTCGCGGTCAGCCAAAAGTTAACCGCCAGGTTCATCACCGCGTAGCCAACGAAACCGGCAAACGCCGCCACGCCTTTGTTTTCGCGGGCCAGCCCCAGCGGGATAGCGATACAGAACATCACCGGCAGGAAGCTAAAGGCAAAGGAGCCGACCTTGCTCATCCAGATAAAGATCGCCTGCAGCACAGGATTACCCAGGAACGGGATCAGCGTAATCACATCATGGCTGCTGAGGGAGCTGCCGATCCCCAGCATGATCCCGCAGAAGGAGAGCAGTGCCACGGGCAGCATAAAGGTTTTACCCAGTTGCTGGAAAAACTCCCATAGCGAGATTTTTTGTGCTGCTTTCGCCGTCATAAAACGACTCCTTTATTGTTAAAATAGATTTACCTGCCTCAGTGCTGCGAGAAGATAAAACGTTTTATCAAAGTTTAGTGCGCGCTTAATCACATTCTCAGGCTTTGGCAGAGAGTATAAAGATAACGTATTGATAAAACGTTTTACCGATCTCATTATCAGGGAGTCACGCCACCACATGGCTGTAGCGAAAAAGATCACCATCAATGACGTCGCCCTGGCGGCGGGCGTTTCCGTTAGCACCGTTTCGCTGGTGCTGAGCGGGAAAGGGCGGATCTCCTCCGCGACGGGACAGCGCGTCAACGATGCGGTTGAACAGCTGGGATTTGTGCGCAATCGCCAGGCCTCGGCGCTGCGCGGTGGGCAGAGCGGGGTGATTGGCCTGATCGTTCGCGACCTCACCTCGCCGTTCTATGCTGAACTGACGGTGGGCCTGACCGAAGCGCTGGAAGCCCAGGGGCGGATGGTCTTTTTGCTCCACGGCGGGCGTGAGGCCGATCAGCTGCTTCAGCGCCTCGATATGCTCCTGACCCAGGGAGTGGACGGCGTGATCGTTGCCGGTGCTTCCGGGGCGAGCAATGAACTGTGCGAGCGGGCGGCGGAGAAGGGCGTGCCGCTGGTGTTTGCCTCCCGCGCCAGCTATCTGGACGAAGCCGACACCCTGCGTCCGGACAACATGCAGGCAGCACAAATGCTGACCGAACATCTTATTCGTCGCGGCCATCAGCGGATTGCCTGGCTGGGTGGGCAAAGCTCGTCCCTGACCCGCGCCGAACGGGTGGGCGGCTACTGCTCGACGCTGATCAAATACGGCCTGCCGTTTCACAGCGAGTGGGTGGTGGAGTGTGGTTCCAGCCAGAAGCAGGCGGCCGAGGCGATCGGCACATTACTGCGCGCCAGCCCCACCATTAGCGCCGTGATTTGCTACAACGACGTCATCGCCATGGGGGCCTGGTTTGGCCTGATCCGCGCCGGACGCCAGAGCGGGGACGGCGGAGTGGAAACTTTCTTTGGCCATCAGGTGGCGCTGGGTGCCTTTGCGGATGTATCAGAAAATGCGCTGGACGATCTGCCTATCGTCTGGGCGACGACTCCGGCGCGGGAGATGGGCTATACCCTGGCGGACCGCATGATGCAGCGAATTGAGAAATCCGACGTGCCGGCCGGGCACCAGATTGTGTCGGCCCGGCTGGTGACGGTGAAGTAGCCTCAGGGTTATGGCGTGAGCGGGTTCAGCACCAGCCGCGCCTCCAGTGCCTCGACAAATTTTCGCACTTTCGCAGGGATCAGCCGCGACGTGGGGTAAACGGCCCACACCGCCAGCGCTTCCGGCTCGGCATCCTGCAGAACGATCCGCTCCAACTGGCCTTGTGCCAGCGCGGGGGCAACGTACCAGCGGGATAAGTTAGCGATCCCCATTCCCCCTACGCAGGCTTCAAAGATCGCCTCAATGGAGTTCGCCGAAAACCGCCCCGACACTTTTTGCCTGCTCCGCTGCCCGGCCTGGTCGAACGACCAGTGGGTGGTGTCAGAGGTGGTTAAGCAGCTGTGCGCCGCCAGATCGCTGATCGTTTTCGGATAGCCGTTCGCCGCCAGGTAATCGGCACTGGCGCAGAGGTCGCGGGGATTGTCACACAGCCGATGGGCAACCAGCCGGTTGTCCCGCAGCGGGGCGATGCGCAACGCCACGTCGATCCCTTTCCCGACAATATCCACCTGCTCGTCGGTGGCAAGCAGATCGACCTGCAGGGCCGGATGCTGGCGCATAAAGTCGGGCAGCATCGGGGCGATGATCTTGCGGCCAAACGCCGCCGAGGCGGTGATGCGCAGCCGCCCGGATAGGTGGGCGCCATCGGGAAACAGGTCGGCCAGGGCATTGGTTTTATCTTCCAGCAGCGCCTGGGCGTGGGGTAAAAAGACCTCGCCATCGCTGGTCGGCGACAGGGATCGCGTGGTGCGATGCACCAGTCGGACCCCCAGCTCGGCTTCCAGGTTATTGAGGCAGCGCGACGCAGCCATAGCGCTCATCGACAGTCGACGCGCGGCACCCGCCAGGCTGCCCGCTTTTATCGCTTCAACGAAGACTTCCACATCGTCCAGTCTCATTATCTCGCATCCCGTTATACTGACCTATCAAATTACACATCTACACTAATTATCGTTATAGCGCCATAGTCTCTCCACATCCTGATAAACAGTGAATTCGGAGTGACAATGAAAAAGATGACAGCGGTTCTGGCCCTCAGCAGCCTGTTTCTGATGGGCTCAACATGGGCAGATGCCCCCGCTCAGGTGCGTCAGCAGGTGCCGGGGTATTACCGCCTGGCGGTGGGGCAAAATGAGGTGACGGCGCTGTTCGATGGCTATAACGATCTCTCGCCGTCGCTGTTGAAAGGGCTCGCGGCCGACAAAATTCGCGATCTGCTGGCGCAGCATAAGATCGATGCCGAACGCATGCCCACCTCGTTTAACGCCTTTCTGGTGAATACCGGGAAACATCTGGTGATGATTGACAGCGGGGCGGGCCACTGCGTGCCGCAAACCGCCGGGCAACTGATTCCCAATATGGAGGCCTCCGGATATCGCCCTGAGCAGGTGGACACCATCTTCCTGACCCACCTCCATCTGGACCACGTCTGCGGCCTGAGCGATGCCTCGGGTAAGGCGCTGTTCCCCAATGCCACCGTTTATGTGCCGCAGGGTGAAGCCGATTACTGGCTGGATCCGGCGAAAGAGGCCAGCGCGCCCGCCAATGCGAAGGAGTATTTCGCCATCGCACAGCACGCCCTGGCAGCCTATAAAGCGACCGGACATCTGAAAACCTTCGTTCCGCCAGCCTCACCCATTCCTGAAGTTCAGACCGCCTACGCAGTTGGCCATACCCCTGGCAGCACGGTGTATCGCTTTGCCTCTGAAGGGAAGGCTATCAACTTTATCGGGGATCTGATCCACGCCCCGGCCGTGCAGTTCCCGCACCCGGAAGTGTCGATTCGCTTTGATGTGGATGGCAAAAAAGCCACCGCCTCCCGGGGGCAGGAGTTTAACGCCCTGGCGAAAGACGGCGAGTGGATGGCGGCGGCACACCTGGCCTTCCCAGGCATCGGACATATCACCACCAGTGCCCAGGGTTACAGCTGGAACCCGGCAATGTATGGCCCTTATCAACGTGCGCCCGACGTGCCCCTGCTGAAATAAGAAGAGGAAAATATCATGAAAAGTTACACCGTAACGGCTAATGGCATTCGTCAGTTCGTGGTAGAAGAGGGAGAAGGCGCCCCGGTGATCCTGCTCCACGGTTTTCCGGAAACCAACTACGCCTGGCGCTATCAAATTCCGGTCCTGGCAAAGCACTACCGGGTGATTGCCCCGGATTTGCGCGGCTACGGGGAGAGCGATAAACCGGCCTCCGGCTACGATAAACGCAACATGGCGCGGGATATCCGGGAGCTGATGCGTGCCCTGGGTCTGGAGAAAGTGGTGCTGGTGGGGCACGACCGCGGCGCGCGCGTCGCGACACGCTTTGCGAAAGATTACCCTGAGCTGGTGGATCGTCTGGTGGTGATGGATAACGTGCCGACGCGTATCGTGGCGCGGGATCTCAACGCCTCTATCGCCCGCGCCTACTGGTTCTTCCTGTTCCATCTGGTGCCCGATCTGCCGGAAGCCCTGATTGCCGGTCGGGAGCATATCTGGTTGCGCCATTTCTTCTCGGACTGGACCTACGATCCCGCCACCATCAGCGGTGAGGCCTTCGATACCTACGTCCGGGCGTATCAGGCGCCCGGTGCCGTGCGCGGAGCGATGGCGGACTATCGTGCCAACGCCGAGGATGTGGCGCAGGATCTGGCCGATGCGGAGGTGAAAATTGCCTGCCCGGTGATGTCGCTGTGGGGCAATGATTTTCACGCCGTAGGGAAACTGTTCGATATGCCGAGCGTCTGGGCAGAAATGGCGGACGATCTCAGGGCTTATGCCATTGAAGAGTGCGGCCATCTGCCGCAGGAGGAACAGCCGGAGAAAGTGAACGCCCTGCTGATGGACTTCCTCACCGGCTGGAAAGGATGACCGGCAATAAAAAACCCCTCGAAGAGGGGTTTTATACGCTTACTGCTGCGGTACAACCGGTGCGGCCGGTGGTGCCGGAACCGCTGGCGCGGCAGGTGCGCCCGGTACGCCCAGGTTCAGCGTCGGAACGCCAAACATGCCGACAAACTCTTCCAGCGGCATTTTCTGACCGTTCAGGGTTACCTGACCGTTGCTGTACTGCAGGCTGGTGCTGATCACGTTATCTTCCACGGTGGTGATGCGGAACATCTGACCCATCGCCGCCAGGCCTTTAACCTGCTGGCTGGCCAGCTTGCCAGCGTCATCTTCGTTATAACCTTCCAGCTTCGCAATCTGGGTCATGAACTCGGTCGCCATGTCCATCGGGATGGTCAGCTTGCTCTCCAGCGATTTCACGCTGCGATCCACTTCCTGAGTCAGGGTCTGGGCTTCACCCGTGGCGGTGGCCGGATCTTTCAGGAACAGCGACAGGTTGAAGTTGGTCTCGCCTTTGCTGTTTTTCCAGCTCAGCGGCGCCAGGGTCACCACCGGCTCGCCTTTCAGCAGGATCGGCAGGCTGCTGAAGAAGACTTCTGTCGCTTTCTGCTGATACAGGGCCGGGTTTTCCATCAGCGTTTTATCTGCCATCAACGCCTGGCTCTGGGTACGATACTGCTGGCTGAACTGATGCCACGCCTGGCCGTCGATATTGCCGATTTTCAGCGTCAGCTTGCCGGTACCCAGATCCTGGTTCTGCACTTTCAGGCTCTTCAGGCTGTAATCCAGCTGGCTGTTGACGCTCTTACCATCTTTCGACAGCTCAGCTTTACCGTTCAGATCTGTCCCTTCCAGCACTGCCATCTCTTTGCCTTCAATGGCGATAGCCAGCTTATCGAGAGTCACTTTCTGATCGCCGATCCGCTCGTTGAAGTCGGTCAGATGGCTGTTGCCCTCGGTTTTCAGGTTGTTGAAGGTAAGCTGCACTTTCTGGCCGTACTCATTGACGGCATTCACCAGGCCGCTTGCCGCTTCACCTTTCAGGGAGAAGGCCTTGCCATCACGATCGGCATCCAGCTGGAAATTGCCGCCGCTGAAGGCCACTTTTTCATCGCCATTCTCGTAATTCAGCGCTTTCAGCGCGATGTCGGAGCTTGTATCACCGGAATAGCTGATGCGGGTATTGGCCTCGAACGGGGATTCATTCTTCGCCAGATCGAACAGCGGCTTAGAGGCTTCGTTGTTCACCAGCGTCGATTTCACCGAGGCCATGGACGGGATAAGGTTAAAATGCTTCAGTTGGGCCAGCGGGAAGGGGCCGTGATCAACCACTTCGTTCAGGATCAGGCTCTGCCCTGGCTGCAGCCATGGACTTTGCGTGCCAGCGGCTGGTTTCAGCACCAGCTGCAGATGGCTTTTGAACAGCCCGCGCTGGTAATCCTGATAGCCCAGCTCCAGACCGGCTTCCGGTGCGGTACGCTTCAGTTCGCTATTGGCCTGCGCCACCATCTCTGCCAGATGGCTCTCCAGCTGTTTCCCGGTATACCAGGCCGCACCTGTCCAGACCACCCCTAATGCAACAATAACGCCTGCAGCTATAACCGATTTCTTCATCGTGATTATCCCTAAAATGAAACCGAGCGGTAAAAACCGCCCGGTGAGGTCATAAGATTACCAATAGCTTAGCAACAATTGTTAAAAAATTCAGTAGACCACTAGAGCTTGTTGAAAACCCGAGCCAGACGGCCCACGCCGCCGACGCTGACCGGCGAGTCACTGGCGGCAATAAACGCCGACTCGCCCGGCTTCAGCACCAGACGCTCGTCGCCTTTGCTGACCACCGCTTCGCCCTCGACGCAGAAGAGGATCGCCGCGCTCTGCTGGGCAATCTCAGCTTCGGCGCTGCTGAGGTCGTGCAGCGAGAAGGCAAAATCCTCCACCGGGATCGGGAAGTCCAGCTCCGGGCCATTTTTCACCGGCTGGGTCAGCAGCTCTGCCGCCGGTTTGGCGACGAATTTAACGTTAGCCACCAGCTCAGGAATATCGATGTATTTCGGCGTCAGGCCCGCACGCAGCACGTTATCGGAGTTGGCCATCACCTCCAGCGCCACGCCCTTGAGATAGGCGTGCGGCGTTTCGGCGAACAGGAACATCGCTTCACCCGGCTCCAGTTTGACCACGTTCAGCAGCAGCGGCGAGAACAGGCCGCTGTCGTCCGGGTAGAATTCAGAAATGACGCGGATGGTCTGCCAAGGCTCACCCTGCTGGCTGTTAAGCGCCGCTTTCAGCACCCCCAGCGCGCGGGATTTTTCGTCGCCCTGCATGTTCAGCAGGCTGGCAAAGAGGTGGCTCAGGCGATCGGCATCCGGCTTTTCGAGGAAGTGGGCAATGGCGCTGTGCGCCCCGGCCACCGGCTGCAGCAGGGAGACAATTTCAGAGAATTCGCGGAAGGCGTTCATCGCCAGGAACGGCGTTAAGGCAAACACCAGCTCCGGTTTGTGGTTCGGGTCTTTATAGTTACGCTCGGCGGCATCCAGGGGAATACCCGCCGCATTCTCTTTGGCAAAGCCCGCTTCGGAGGCCTGCTTGTTCGGGTGAACCTGAATGGAGAGCGGCTGATCGGCGCACAGCACCTTAAAGAGGAACGGCAGTTCGCCAAAACGATCGGCGACTTTACTGCCCAGCAGCGTGGTTTTATCCGCGTCGATGACCTCGCGCAGGGAACGCACCCCGTGGGCATCGGAAATTTTTGAGCTGCTCTTCGGATGCGCGCCCATCCACAACTCTGCCATCGGCAGATTGTCCGGGTTGGCGATACCGTAGAGATCCGTTAACGCAGTTTTACTTCCCCAGGCGTAGTTCTGCACTGAGTTGATGAGTTTTTGCATTATCAAGCCCTGTTTCAAATGTGGAATTAACTGCCCGTATTAAAGCAATAAACCGTCCGGAAGTAACCTGCACACGGAAAAAGTCGTACTAGTCTCAGTTTTTGTTAAAAAATTGTGTAGGATAAGCCAACTCGCTTTTAAGCAGGGCAAACGGAACATCTGCCTGAACCATAATCAGCAATGTCGTAAGTGAGAGATCAATGTCGAATAAACCCTTCCATTATCAGGATCCTTTCCCGCTGGCAAAGGATCAGACCGAGTATTACCTGTTGACCCGCGACCACGTCTCTGTCTCTGAGTTTGAAGGACAGGAGATCCTGAAGGTTGACCCGCAGGCGCTGACCTTACTGGCGCAACACGCCTTCCACGATGCCTCCTTCATGCTGCGCCCGGCGCATCAGCAGCAGGTGGCGGATATCCTCAGCGATCCGCAGGCCAGTGAGAACGACAAATACGTCGCCCTGCAGTTCCTGCGTAACTCCGATATCGCGGCGAAAGGCATTCTGCCGACCTGTCAGGACACCGGCACCGCCATCATCACCGGTAAAAAAGGCCAGCGCGTCTGGACCGGCGGCGGCGACGAAGCGGCTCTGGCGCACGGCGTCTATAACACCTACATCGAAGACAACCTGCGCTACTCGCAAAACGCCGCGCTGGATATGTACAAAGAGGTGAATACCGGCACCAACCTGCCGGCGCAGATCGACATCTACAGCGTCGACGGCGACGAATACAAATTCCTCTGCATCGCCAAAGGCGGCGGTTCAGCCAACAAAACCTATCTTTATCAGGAAACCAAGGCGCTGCTCTCTCCGGGCAAGCTGAAAAACTACCTGGTGGAGAAGATGCGCACCCTCGGCACCGCGGCCTGCCCGCCGTACCATATCGCGTTTGTCATCGGCGGCACCTCGGCTGAAAGCACCCTGAAAACCGTCAAGCTGGCCTCCACCAAATACTACGACGGCCTGCCAACCGAAGGTAACGAGCACGGTCAGGCGTTCCGCGACATCCAGCTTGAGCAGGAGCTGCTGGTGGAAGCGCAGAACCTCGGCCTCGGCGCGCAGTTTGGCGGTAAATATTTTGCCCACGATATCCGCGTGATCCGCCTCCCGCGTCACGGCGCATCCTGCCCGGTCGGGATGGGCGTCTCTTGCTCGGCGGACCGCAACATCAAGGCCAAGATCAACCGGGACGGGATCTGGATCGAAAAACTGGAAAACAACCCAGGCAAGTACATCCCGGAAGAACTGCGTAAAGCGGGCGAGGGGGAAGCGGTCCACGTTGACCTTAACCGTCCGATGAGCGAGATCCTCGCCCAGTTGTCCCAGTACCCGGTCTCCACCCGCTTGTCGCTGAACGGCACCATTATCGTCGGTCGCGATATTGCGCACGCGAAGCTGCAGGAGCGTCTGGATAACGGCGAAGGGCTGCCGCAGTACGTTAAAGATCACCCGATCTACTACGCAGGCCCGGCAAAAACGCCGGACGGCTATGCCTCTGGCTCCCTGGGCCCAACCACCGCCGGACGCATGGACTCCTACGTGGATCAGCTCCAGGCCAACGGCGGGAGCATGATCATGCTGGCGAAGGGCAACCGCAGCCAGCAGGTGACCGACGCCTGCCACAAACACGGCGGCTTCTACCTCGGCAGCATCGGCGGCCCGGCCGCGGTGCTGGCGCAGGGCAGCATCAAGAGCCTCGAGTGCGTGGAGTACCCGGAGCTGGGGATGGAAGCAATCTGGAAAATTGAAGTAGAAGATTTCCCGGCCTTTATCCTCGTGGATGACAAAGGCAACGACTTCTTCAAACAGATCCAGTCCTCTCAGTGTGCGGCCTGTGTGAAGTAGTTTGAAAACCCGCCGGGTGGCGCTGCGCCACCCGGCAACAAAAAGAGCGCACAAAGCGCCATACCCTTTCCCCGTTCTCATCAATACTTGTTTCTTTGAGCTGTGAGCAATCCACTTCAGTGTTATCAAGGAGAAAGTAATGACCACCTCACGCAGTGAGAAAGATTCGATGGGTGCCATCGACGTCCCGCAGGACAAACTCTGGGGCGCGCAAACCCAGCGTTCGCTGGAACATTTCCGCATTTCCACTGAAAAAATGCCGGTTTCGCTGATCCAGGCTCTGGCGCTGACCAAACGTGCTGCCGCCAAAGTAAACCAGGATCTAGGCCTGCTGGCGGCGGAAAAAGCCACCGCTATTATCAACGCTGCCGATGAAGTGCTAGCCGGCAAGCATCCCGATGAATTCCCACTCGCCATCTGGCAGACCGGCTCTGGCACCCAGAGCAACATGAACATGAACGAGGTGCTGGCCAACCGCGGGAGCGAACTGCTCGGCGGCGTGCGCGGTATGGAGCGCAAGATCCACCCCAACGATGACGTCAACAAAAGCCAGAGTTCCAACGACGTCTTCCCGACGGCGATGCACGTGGCGGCGCTAATTGCCCTGCGCGAGCAGCTGATCCCCCAGTTGAACGTCCTTAAACAGACCCTCGACGACAAAGCCCGGGCCTTTGCCGATATCGTCAAAATTGGCCGTACTCATCTGCAGGATGCCACGCCCCTGACCCTCGGCCAGGAGATCTCTGGCTGGGTAGCGATGCTCGACCACAACCTGCGCCATATCGACCATAGCCTGCCGCACCTGGCAGAGCTGGCGCTGGGCGGTACCGCGGTGGGGACCGGGCTCAATACCCATCCTGAGTACGCTGTGCGCGTGGCGGAAGAGCTGGCGACCATCACCGGCCAGCCGTTTGTCACCGCGCCGAACAAGTTCGAAGCGCTGGCCACCTGCGATGCGCTGGTCCATGCCCACGGGGCGCTGAAAGGGCTGGCGGCCTCGCTGATGAAAATCGCCAACGACGTGCGCTGGCTTGCCTCCGGGCCGCGCTGCGGCATCGGCGAGATCAGCATTCCTGAGAACGAGCCGGGCAGCTCCATCATGCCGGGCAAGGTCAACCCGACCCAGTGCGAAGCCATGACCATGCTCTGCTGTCAGGTGATGGGCAACGACGTGGCGGTGAACATGGGCGGGGCCTCGGGCAACTTTGAGCTGAACGTCTATCGCCCGATGGTGATCCATAACTTCCTGCAGTCGGTGCGACTGCTGGCGGACGGAATGGAGAGCTTCAACGAGCACTGCGCGGTGGGCATTGAGCCGAACCGCGAGCGCATCAGCCAGCTGCTTAACGAGTCGTTAATGCTGGTGACCGCGCTCAATACCCATATCGGCTACGATAAGGCGGCAGAAATTGCTAAAAAAGCGCACAAAGAGGGGCTGACCCTGAAAGCCGCCGCCCTGGCGCTGGGGTATCTCACCGAGGCCGAGTTCGACAGCTGGGTTCGCCCGGAAGAGATGGTTGGCAGCCTGAAATAGTTACTCCGCAACGTACAGGTGCAGCCGCGGGATGATCAAGCGCAGCGGCTGTGCCTGCGGTTTATAGCGGTGCTGAACGTTATCAGCATCGTAATTCAGCAGTTCACCAATATCCGGGATCACCGCCCCCTGGTCAGCGTCGTACAGGGCGATCAGCGGCGTCGGGCAGGCGTACTGGACCTGCTTCTGCTGCCCGGCATACCAGACCCGGGCGATGGGTTGCACCTTCACCGGCCGTTTGATCTTCAGCCGCGCCTCCGCCGGCAGGGAATGAATGGCGGTGTACTCCGCCTCCAGCCGCTCTACCCACTGATCCCGGGACCAGGGCGCCACGGCGCGCGGGGACTTGAGGCTTTTCTCCAGCATCGCCAGCACTTCATCGCGGGTGAAGTTTTTGATGATGTGCTTATTGGCCCAGCCGAAGCGCAGGGTGGCGGGGTGGTTGATAACCGTTAACGTGCGGTAGGCGTTGAGAGTAATCAACCCCGGCAACTGATGATGCACCCACTCAAAGCGGGCGGCAGGGGCCAGTCCCGACTCCTCGGTGACGATTTTTTCAAATTCCGCCTTCAGGGCGTTAATGCTCGCGATCTGGTCCGTCAGCTGCGCCCTGTGGGCGGCATCGCTCTGCAGGCAGATCACTCCCGGCAGGCGCACGGCGGCCTTGCTGCTGCGGGTTTCCGACTGCTGCTGAATAAACAGGTGGCGGTAATGTTGCAGCGCCATCGCCAGCGCCTCCTTGCCGATGTGCTGCTTCACCGCGATGGCGTTGAGCGGATCGTGCTCGGCGCCTTTGGCGACGTCAGGCAGGGAAAAGACGCGGCCCGCCAGTAAGCGGCATGACTGCAGATCGTCCGTGAGTTGTGCCAGCTCATGCTCCATCTGGCGGAAGGTTGAGTTTAAGCGTTCGAGCAGATCGTAAGTTGCCATAGCACACCACATTAGTTACAACATACTCAATTTATAGCACAGCACGCCGGGTCAGGCCAGCGTGCGGTTTGGGTCAGTCAGGGATTGGCAGGGCGATGTGGTGCCAGACGGGCCAGGTAAAGCAGAACCGGGCTCCGCCGAGATCGCTCGCGTCACAGCTGACGTCGCCCCCCAGCGCCTGGGCAATAGAGTGGACGATCGCCAGCCCGAGGCCGCAGCCACCGGTGGCGCGGTCCCGGCTCGGGTCGAGACGAACAAAAGGCTCAAACACCTGCTGGCGAGCCTCTGGCGCGATACCGGGGCCATCATCTTCCACCGACAGCGTGGCGCGACTGCCGTTCAGCTGCAGCGAAATCCGCAGGGTGTTATCGCTGTAGCGCAGGGCGTTATTGACCAGGTTATCCAGCACCCGCTCCATCAAACGCATATCCAGCGCGCCATAGTCCCCGTTCATGCTGTCGATCAGCAGCCTGCGCTGGGGGTTGACGCTCTGGACGTCCTCAACGTAGCTGCGCAGCCAGCCGGGCAGGTCCGGGGTGGTGAGCTTTAGTTCATTCTGCGGACGGTCGAGGCGGGCATAGGTCAGCAGCTCCTCTATCAACGCTTCAAGCTGGCCGATATCACGGTTCAGCGCCTGCGACTCCGCCGCGGTCAGGTTTTCACTCATCTCCAGCCGGTAGCGCAGCCGCACCAGGGGAGTGCGCAGCTCGTGGGCGATACCGTCAATCAGCTGTTTTTTACTGGCGATCAAAGCATTGATGTTATCGGCCATCTGGTTAAAGGCCACCCCGAGGCGCTCAAAGCTGGACCCGCTGTCGAAATGGATCCGCTCGGTCAGATGTCCGTCGCCAAAGCGCTGGGCGGCGGCCTCGAGGCGCAGCATGTCCTGCCAGTGAGGCCGCATCCAGATAAACACCGGGAAGGCCAGCGAAATGGCGATAAAGGCCAGCAGGGCGATATCCAGCAGGCGCATCTGGTGCAGGAAGTAGAGGTAGGGCACCGGACCAACCGCCAGCACGTAGTGGCTGCGCGGGATACGCTGGATGAAGGTGTACTGATCGTCCAGCGCCACGATGTCACCGCTACGCAGGCGCTGCATGGTCGGGGCATCCAGGCTGTACTTCTTCAGCGGCTCGATGCGCAGCTTGAAGGAGAGATTCAGATCCAGCTCTTTGATGGTGCGCGCCCAGTCGTGAGGGGGGATCTCACGCAGTTCGCTGCGCATCAGATAGAGCGAGCTTTTCATCAAATCATCCAGCGACTGCCTGCCTGCGCGCTCGGCGGTGAACTTGTAGACCAGCCCGACCAGCATGGTCATCACCAGGAAGCAGACAAACAGCAGGAGGTAAAACTGCACGAACAGTTTTTTCATTACATATCACCCAACTACAACGCGTTAATGATGCTGCCCCGCCAGAGGAAGGGACATGGCACACTTTACGCAATCGGCTGCCTCATGGCATAGCGAATATTTAACGTAGCGCCTCGCTTAATGACGTTCGCTTTAACATGCCAGGCATTCTCGATCAGATCCGGAGTCAACACGGCATCAGGCGGCCCGCTGGCCATCACTGTACCTGATTTCAGCAGGACCAGCCGCTGGCAGTAGTTGGCGGCGAGATTAAGATCGTGCAGCGCCACCACCACCGTGACGGGCAGCTGCGTTATCAACGTCATCAGCTCCAGCTGATACTCAATATCCAGGTGGTTAGTGGGCTCGTCGAGGATCAGTAGCCCCGGCTGCTGGGCCAGGGCGCGGGCGATTTGCGCCCGCTGCCGCTCCCCGCCGGACAGTTGCCGCCACAGCCGGTGACGCAGGCCGGACAGTTTCATCAGCCGGATCGCGTTCTCAACCGCGATGTCGTCGGTTTCGTTCCAGCCAAAAAGTCCCCTGCGGTGCGGGGTGCGTCCCAGACGAACAATCTGCTCAACGCAAAGATCGCCATCGACCTCAGCGTGCTGGGGCACAAACGCCAGCTGTTTGGCCCGCTCCCGCAGGGGGATCTCGTTGAGCGGGGTACCGTCGAGCCGGATGTGGTGCGCATGACGCGGCAATAACCCGGCCAGACAGCGCAGCAGCGTGGATTTACCCGAGCCATTCGGCCCCAGCAGGCCAACGACTTCACCCGTCGCCAGATCCAGGTCGATACCGTGCAGGATTTTTCGCGACTGCAGGGTCACCTGTAGTCCGCGTAATGAAATAGTCATACTCTTTTCTCCCGGCTGCGATACAGCAGAACCACAAAAGCGGGCGCGCCCACCAGCGCGGTCACCACGCCAATGGGGAGCACCTGATGAGTAATAAGCGTCCGGGAAACCACATCGGCGAGGATCATAAAATGACTCCCGATCAGGAAGGTCAGGGGAATGGCGCGGCGATGCCCGGGACCGCACAGCATCCGGGTAATATGCGGGATCACCAGCCCGACAAACCCCACCGCGCCAATGATACTGACCATCACCGCGGTCACCAGCGCACAGGTGAGGAGCAGCATCATGCGCACGAGGGCTACCGGCACGCCCAGCGTGGTCGAAACATCGTCCCCGAAGGTAAAGGTATCCAGCGAACGCGAAAAGGTGAATATCACCGTAAATCCGGCCAACACCACCGCCAGAGCCAGCAGGGCATCTGGCCAGCGAACGCCGCTCAGACTCCCCAGCAGCCAGAACATCACGCTGCGCGACTGCTCCGCATTTGCGGAGGTGCTGACAATGTACGCGGTCATGGCGTTGAACAGCTGCGTGCCGGCGATGCCCGCCAGCAAGATGCGTGGTGGGCTGTCGGTCATGCCGTGGGTGATCAGCATGATAAGCCCAAACGCGCAGCAGGCGCCCAGAAAGGCACCCCCGCTGATACCCAGCGTACTGCCACCCAACCCCAGCAACATGACGCAGACCGCGCCCAGCGACGCCCCCGAGGAGATCCCCAGCAGATAGGGCTCGGCCAGCGGGTTACGCAGAATAGCCTGCATCACCAGACCGCACAGTGCCAGCCCCCCTCCGCTGCAGGCCGCCATCAGGGCCCGGCTCATGCGGTACTGCCAGACAATGCCTTCCTCAACCTGCGGCAGAGGCCAGGTGCCCAGCCCCAGACCGTTGAGGATGGCTTTGCCCGCAGTGGTATACGAAACCGGCATATCACCCACGGTCGCGGCGAAAACCAGCATTAACGGCAGCGTCAGTAACCCAACAGCCATCAGGCCAGGCTGTCGCCAGCGCGGCGCGATAAAGGGAACACTGAGAGTCACTATGTTCATCGTTCAGCCTGAAACGCCGCCAGTTTTTCACTCATCGCCTCGACGGCATCGACATTGCGCAATGATGGATTCAGGGACATCGCAGGCACGACAATAATGTGGCCTTTTTTCACGGCGGGTAAGTTTCTGGTTACCGGGTCATCGTACAAAAAGGCTTTTTTAACAGCCACATCATCAGCCGGGTAAAGCCGCCGGGACATCTCTGCAATCACAATCACGTCAGGCTGCGCCTGGACAATGTGTTCCCAGGTTACGGCGGGCCATTCATCCCGGGAATCAATAATGTTCTTGAGTCCCAGGGTGTGGCTGATCCAGCCCGGCGCGCCATAATCGCCCGCCACCCAGGGGTCGCCTTTCAGACGGCTGCTGGAGAACCAGAACACCACTTTCAACGGTTTGACGTGCTGAGAAGCAACGCGCGTCTGTGCCTTCTGAATACGCAGGTTCAGCGCCTCGTTGAGTTTTTTTCCCTGCGGCTGGACATCGAAAAGGGTAGCCAGCTCATCGATTTCACGTTCGATTTCCGCGATGGAGAACGGTGTGCTGCGGGCGCCGTCGGAATTCGAGCTGTCGGTGACGCTTTTGCCGATGCAGTCGGCGGGGGAAATCCATGTCGGAATACCCAGCGTGGCAAACTGCTCGCGGGTGCCTGTTTCCCCCTGCGGCCCGATATGCCAGTGATATTGCGCCAGCACCAGATCGGGATTTTGTGCAGTCACCGCTTCAAAGGATGGGGCGTTATCTGCCAGTTTTTTTATTCCCTTACCGCGCTCCGCCAGCGTATCGGGGAGTGGACCAAACCAGACTGACGTGGCGCTGATCTTCTTTTCAAGCCCCAGCGCCAACAGGAGCTCCGTCTCGTGCTGCCCGACAGTCACCACCCGCTGCGGGGCCTGCGTAAAGGTCTCTTTGATCCCGCAGTTTTCTATCGTCAGCGGATAAACCGGTGCCGCAAAAACCGAATGCGCGAAGGTTGCCAGAACCGACGCCAGCACCATCTTTTTGATTACCACAATCCCATCCTCATAATTGTTATGTTATAACATAATACATATTATGCGGGCGGGCGCAAAAGATTAATCAGCAGGAGAGAGTCAGATATCCCAGGCGTGCGGCGCGAAGAGATAGCCTTTATTGCGCACGGTTTTAATCCGGAAGGGTTCGGTGGCGTTATCCAGCAGTTTTTTGCGCAGGCGGGAGATCGCCACGTCCACGCTGCGGTCCATGCCATCGTAGCTGACACCGCGCAGGTTTTTCAGCAGCGCGTCCCGGTCCATGATCTGTCCGGCATGGGTCGCCAGCTCCCACAGCAGATCGAAATCCGCCGTCGACAGCGCCACCTGCTCACCGGACAGCAGAACCTGACGATTCACCGGATCGATGGACAGCGTGCCAAACCTCAGGGCTTTATGCGGGGTTAACAGCGGGGCGGGGGCATCACTGGAGGCCGCAACGTGCTGGCGCAGATGCAGGCGCAGGCGTGCGAGCAGCACTGCCGGTGGGGTGGTTTTCAGAATATAGTCGTTGGCCCCCATCTCGAGGGACAAAATATGGTTCATGTCGCTGTCGAGGGAGGTCAGCAGCACAATCGGGCCCTGCCAGCGGGCACGCAGATCCCGGCACAGGGTCATACCGTCTTTACCGGGTAACATAATATCCAGCAGCACCAGATCGGGTTTTTCGCTCGCCACTAGCTCTTCGGCACGATCCCCGCGCGGTTCGACGATAACGTCCATATCATGTTTAGCCAGATACGCGGCTATCAACTGGCCGACTTCGGGTTCATCTTCAACGTATACGATCTTGTTCATAGCCAGTCTGCGTCTGCGAAAAAAACCAACATACACCGCATAACCTTAACCTTACATTAATCATTCGCAAATAGTTGCCGTTCCGCTATGCTGCCGGGGATTGTTATTCAGTTGTTAAGGGAAAAGGGATGGGACTGGTGATAAAAGCGGCCATCGGCGCGCTGGTGGTTTTACTGATTGGCATACTGGCAAAAACAAAAAATTATTACATCGCCGGGTTGCTGCCGCTGTTCCCGACTTTTGCCCTGATTGCGCACTATATTGTCGCCTCCGAGCGCGGCATCGAGGCGCTGCGCACCACCATTATCTTTGGCATGTGGGCAATTATTCCGTACTTCCTCTATCTGCTGTCGCTGTGGTACTTCATCGGCGTGATGCGTCTGCCCCTGGCGCTGGGCGGGGCAGTGGTCTGCTGGTGCCTCAGCGCCTGGGTGTTAATCTTCTGCTGGAGCCGTTTTCACTAGCGTAACGGCCGCCCGCCATCGACACCGAACGACCGGCCGGTCACATAGCAGCTGGTCAGAATGTAGTCGATTAAGTCGATCACCTCTTTTTCACCGGGGGCGATCTTCATCAGCGATTTATTTAGCGCCTGCTGGCGATAGTCGGCATCGTCGTGCTCGTTAAATAGGATCAGCGACGGGGCGATGGCGTTGACCTTCACCTCCGGGGCCAGCTTGCGGGCAAACGAGCGGGTCATGTTATCCAGCGCGGCTTTGCTGGCGGCATAGGCAATATGCTTATCGCTGCCCCGTTCTACCACGTAGTCGGTGAAGTGGATGATGTCGCTGGCAGCATGGCCATGACCGCGAAGCAGATCCTGCAGGGCATGGTTCAGCAGGTAGGGGGCGTGAACGTGGATCTGCAGCATGCAGGAGAGGGTTTCGCTTAGCGAGGTCCCCGGAGTTTCCGACATCCATGCGCTGGCGTTATGAATGATACCGCGTAACGCCGGGGTTTCGGCTTTCACGCGCTCGGCAAAGGCCAGAATTCCCTCGTCAGTGGAAAAATCGGCCTGAATGCAGGTCGCGCCCGCCTCGCACAGGGTGGCAATCGCGGGATATTTCGTCCGATAGCTGACGATCACCGGCTGATGAAGATTCAGAAAGTGGTGGGCAAGCGCGAGGCCGATGCGACGGCCTCCGCCAGTAATCAGGATCGGGAGCGGCTTTGCGTGTCCCATCGTATTCTCCTTATCCGTTCGACGATGGGAAAAGTCGCTTATCCCATCAGCATCCACGTTGCCGGTAATGCGGCAACCAGTAACATTCCAATCAACACCATTTCACGGCGTTTAAGCGCGTGTTGCAGCTGATGCGTACGTCGGGCGTAAATAAACACCAGCAGCCCAGGCGCATAAAGTACCACGGAGAGCAGCAGATGCATCGGACCAGAGGCATACAGCAGCCATAAGCCATAAATACAGGCTCCCATTCCCACGACGGTGTGCATTGGGCGGGTCGCTATTTTTAACAAATATGCGCCCACCAGGAAATAGGGTACCAGAATCATTTCCGAGGCGATGGTTAACAGCGTGTTATAGTCCGAACCTGTGAGCCAGATCAGCACCAGACAAACCTGCACGCTGATGTTGGTCAGCCACAGCGAGGCGGAAGGGGCACTGTTTTTGTTCTGACGGGCAAATAGACGGGGAAACGCTTTATGCGTCGCGGCCAGGAACGGCACTTCGGCCGCCATAATAGTCCAGCTCAGATAGGCCCCGCAGACCGACACGATCAGCCCGGCGGCAATCACCACCTCGCCCCAGGACCCCATCATTTTGACCATCAGGCCCGCCATCGACGGGTTACGCATCTCCGCCAGCTCAGGGCGGGCGACCACGCCCAGGGAGAGCAGGGTAACCAGCAGATAAACGGTCAGCGCAGCCAGCACCGCCAGCAGCGTGGCGCGGCCAACATCCTGCTTATTGCGCGCCCGGGCCGATACCACCACCGCGCCTTCCACCCCGATAAACACCCACAGGGTGATGAGCATGGTGTTTTTCACCTGCTCCCAGACCGGGACGCCCAGCGCCACGCCGGAAAAGTCCATGCTGAACACATCGAGACGAAACGCGATAAACGCCAGCACCACAAACAGCCCCAGCGGCACCAGCTTCGCCAGGGTCGCGACCAGGTTGATGCTCGCAGCGGTCTGCACGCCGCGCAGCACCAGGAAATGGACGAACCACAGTAGTACCGAGGAGCCGACGATGGACTGCCAGGTATTGCCATCGCCAAACAGGCGCAGTTCAGGCGTATCGGTAAAGAAACTCAGCGCAGAGAAGACGATCACCAGATAAGAGACGTTGGCGATCACCGCGCACAGCCAGTAGCCCCATGCGGAACAGAAGCCCACCAGCTCACCAAAGCCTTCACGGGCGTAGGTGAAAATGCCGCCGTCGAGATCGGGACGGATGCGCGTAAGCAGCAGCATGGCGAAGGCCAGCAGCAGGATCCCGACACCGGTGATCCCCCAGCCGATAAGCAGCGCGGACGGGCTGGCAACGGCTGCCATATTCTGCGGCAGACTGAATACACCTGCACCGAGCATGGAGCTTAAAACAAGCGCAGTTAAAGCGCTCAGGCCAAGTTTCTTTTCCATTGGCTTCCTTTTTAAAAAGGGTCAGATCCAGAATAATTATTTCGTCGAAGCGCATAAAAATGGTGGATCACACTAAGGCGCGGGATTTTACGGAGTGTCACGAAGGCATGCAATGAGGAAGGGCTGAATTGTGCTTAGAAAGCCAAAAAAAAGGCGGCATTACGCCGCCTTCGGGTATCTGATGACTTATTTGTACAGATCGGCGCTGATGGTGATGTTATTACCGCGTTCCTGCCACTGGCGGGTGATGTGGTAATACTTGGCCCCTTTCTTCGCCGCACGCTTCGCCACCTGGTAGGAGATCTCGGTCATGTTGCCGTAGTTACCGGTGAACTTGATGCTGTCGAACGGCACCATCTGCGCAGCAGTGGCGTTGTTCAGCTCTTCAATTTTGGTGCCGTCGTTGAGGGTAACGCTGTAACGGCCGCCTTTGGTGGTCTGGGTTTCAAAGAAACGGCCCACACCGGCAACGGAGGCACCAGGCGCTGCGCTGGTTGCCACGCCAGGGATTTCCACTTTCTTCGCTTCTTCGCCGCCTTTAGCGATCGCTGCGCGACCTGCCTCAGAGTTGGCCGGGATCGCATCCGGGCTCTGCAGGATGCGTTTTTTGGCGTCTTTTTTGTAGACGTAGGCGGTGATGCGCTGGTTGCCGCCATCGTTGGCATCGATCTGGCGAACGATGTAGTAAGAGTCAGCCCCTTTCGCCTTCGCGGCTTTGGTGATGGCGTCGTTCACATCCGGCTGGCTGCGGTAGAAGCCCTGAACGGTGACGGTATCAAACGGTTCAAGCATCACGGCCTGTTCTTTAGGCAGCTCCATCACATTGTTGATAACGCGATTTTTCTGCACTTCCGCTTTTGGGGCATTCTCTTTATACAGTGCAACGGTTACGCGCTGGTTGCCGCTGCTGCCGTATTCCGAGTTATCCACGACGTAAAATGCGGCGGCGCCCTCTTTATCGGCGCGTTTGGAGGCGGCATTGACCGCATCGCCAATGGAGTTAAAACGACCTACGATCGTAACGCTATCGTAAGGTTTCGTAGCAGCCGCTTGCTCCGGCGTTAACTCTGTTGCGGCATTGGCAGACAGGGCGGTCGCAGCAAGGAGTGCGGACGCCAGGAGAGTGTTCTTAAGCTTCATAAAAATAATCCTTCGCCTTACGCAAACCAGGTACTGGTCTAATTGTTAATTTGAAAACGTTGACGATTATGGCATTTAACACCCGTCGCTGTCTGCGCGATTTTTCACGACCGGTGCGGAGTAAATTGCCAAAATATATAACCTTTACTGATATGTTGAAAAAACACGCGTTTGACCAGTAAAACTCATAAAGCATATAACTTCCACTGGTTGATTTAATGTTAATAAGTTGTTTCTGGCTGGGGCTATATCGTGTTTTTGCCGCTTCGCCTGAGCTAAACATCGGCCCTGGCGGTGAAATAAGAGCAGATATGCCTGTCTGAGACCCCGATCGCTTATTTTTGACAGATAAAGTCATAAATAGTGTTTTCTTGCTGTGGATCACAGGCGGTATTTTCAGTAGGTTATAGAAAGTTTGTTACTGTTTTATTTTCTGCGGGTAGAGGTGAGTGGCAGGTTAAGTCCTGTCACTGCTGTTGTATACCCGTGATGAATGTTCGACAAACCATCATCAAAAACCGATGGAAGGGATTACTATGCGTATTGGGGTACCAAGAGAACGGTTTGCCAATGAAACCCGCGTAGCGGCGACACCAAAAACGGTGGAGCAGCTGCTCAAACTGGGTTTTACCGTCGCGGTTGAAAGCGGCGCGGGCAAGCTGGCAAGTTTCGATGACGAGGCGTTTATTCAGGCTGGCGCAGAGGTTGTCGACGGCGATAACGTCTGGCATTCGGACATTATTCTGAAGGTCAATGCACCGGAAGAGAATGAGATCGCGCTGCTCAATCCGGGCACCACGCTGGTGAGCTTTGTCTGGCCGGCGCAAAACCCGGAGCTGATGGAGAAGCTGGCGGCGCGTGGCGTCACCGCGATGGCGATGGACTCTGTGCCGCGCATCTCGCGTGCGCAGTCGCTGGACGCCCTCAGCTCAATGGCGAATATTGCGGGCTACCGCGCCATCGTCGAAGCTGCACACGAATTTGGTCGCTTCTTTACCGGACAGATCACCGCGGCGGGTAAGGTTCCCCCAGCGAAGGTGATGGTTATCGGGGCAGGTGTTGCTGGTCTGGCCGCCATTGGCGCAGCCAACAGCCTGGGCGCGATTGTCCGTGCCTTTGACACCCGTCCGGAAGTGAAGGAGCAGGTGCAGAGTATGGGCGCCGAGTTCCTTCAGCTGGACTTTAAAGAAGAGGCTGGCAGCGGCGACGGTTACGCCAAAGTGATGTCCGAAGCCTTTATCAAAGCCGAGATGGCGCTGTTCGCCGCCCAGGCGAAAGAGGTGGACATTATTGTCACCACCGCGCTGATCCCGGGTAAACCGGCGCCGAAGCTGATTACCCGTGAAATGGTCGACTCCATGAAGGCCGGTAGCGTGATCGTCGATCTGGCTTCGCAAAATGGCGGCAACTGCGAATACACCGTTCCGGGCGAGGTTACTACAACCGCTAACGGCGTGAAGGTGATCGGCTATACCGATCTGCCGGGCCGTCTGCCGACCCAGTCCTCTCAGCTGTACGGTACCAACCTGGTCAACCTGCTGAAGCTGCTGTGCAAAGAGAAAGACGGCAATATCACCGTTGATTTTGACGACGTAGTGGTGCGCGGCGTAACCGTGGTTCGCGAGGGTGAAATCACCTGGCCAGCACCGCCGATTCAGGTCTCTGCGCAGCCGCAGGCAGCAGCCAAAGCCGCGCCGGCACCAAAAGAGCCGGAAAAACCGGCGTCCCCGTGGCGTAAGTTTGCCTTTATGGCGCTGGCTATCGTGCTGTTCGGCTGGCTGGCAGACGTCGCACCGAAAGAGTTCCTCGGACACTTCACCGTCTTTGCGCTCTCCTGCGTAGTGGGTTACTACGTGGTCTGGAACGTCTCCCATGCGCTGCATACGCCGCTGATGTCGGTCACCAACGCCATCTCCGGGATCATCGTGGTCGGGGCGTTACTGCAGATTGGTCACGGCGGCTGGGTCAGTTTCCTCAGCTTTATCGCGGTACTGATCGCCAGTATCAATATTTTCGGTGGTTTCACCGTGACTCAGCGCATGCTGAAAATGTTTCGTAAGGGATAAGGGGTAACCTATGTCTGGAGGATTAGTTACAGCTGCATACATCGTTGCCGCGGTCCTGTTTATTTTCAGCCTCGCGGGGCTTTCAAAACATGAAACGTCGCAGCAGGGTAACAACTTTGGTATCGCCGGGATGGCGATTGCGCTGATTGCCACCATCTTCGGGCCGGACACCGGCAACGTGGCGTGGATCCTGGTGGCGATGATCATCGGCGGTGCGATTGGTATCCGTCTGGCGAAGCGCGTTGAAATGACTGAAATGCCGGAGCTGGTGGCGATCCTGCACAGCTTCGTGGGTCTGGCAGCGGTGCTGGTGGGCTTTAACAGCTACCTGTATCACGAGCCGGGGATGGAGCCGATTCTGGTGAACATCCACCTGACCGAAGTGTTCCTCGGGATCTTCATCGGTGCGGTGACCTTTACCGGTTCTATCGTGGCATTCGGCAAACTGCGCGGCAAGATCTCTTCTAAACCGCTGATGCTGCCAAACCGTCACAAGCTGAACCTGGCGGCGCTGGTCGTCTCCTTCCTGCTGATGGTAGTGTTTGTGCGCACCGACAGCGTGGGCATGCAGGTGCTGGCTCTGCTGGTGATGACCATTATCGCCCTGGCATTCGGCTGGCATCTGGTAGCCTCCATCGGTGGCGCAGATATGCCGGTGGTGGTCTCAATGCTGAACTCCTACTCCGGTTGGGCGGCAGCGGCGGCGGGCTTTATGCTGAGCAACGACCTGCTGATCGTGACCGGTGCGCTGGTCGGTTCGAGCGGGGCAATCCTCTCCTACATCATGTGTAAGGCGATGAACCGCTCGTTCTTCAGCGTGATTGCCGGGGGCTTTGGCACCGACGGACAGACCTCCAGCGGTGATGAAGAGGTGGGTGAGCATCGTGAGATCAACGCCGAAGATACCGCTGACATGCTGAAGAACTCCCACACGGTGATCATCACCCCGGGCTACGGCATGGCGGTAGCGCAGGCTCAGTATCCGGTTGCGGAAATCACCGAGCGTCTGCGTGCCCGCGGCATCAAGGTGCGCTTTGGTATTCACCCGGTTGCCGGGCGTCTGCCGGGCCACATGAACGTGCTGCTGGCGGAAGCGAAAGTGCCGTACGACATCGTGCTGGAGATGGACGAGATCAACGACGACTTCTCCGACACCGATACCGTGCTGGTGATTGGCGCGAACGATACCGTTAACCCGGCCGCGCAGGACGATCCTAACAGTCCTATCGCCGGTATGCCGGTTCTGGAAGTGTGGAAGGCGCAGAACGTTATCGTCTTTAAACGCTCCATGAACACCGGTTACGCTGGGGTACAGAACCCGCTGTTCTTCAAAGAGAACACCCACATGCTGTTTGGCGATGCCAAAGCCAGCGTGGATGCGATCCTGAAAGCGCTGTAACCCATATTTACGGTCGATAGAAAACCGCCCATCTGGGCGGTTTTCTCATTTCTGCAGGCTGTGCACGCTCACTGTCTATACTTTCCTTTTTTGCGTAAAGGGAGGAGGGAGCATGCAGTTCTTGTCACGTTTCGATTTTTTGACGTTAATGATGACCCCCAGATTCTGGATTGGCTTTGCCACGGTGACGGTGGTAACACTGCTGATCTACTGGCTACTGAAACGCCTCATCACCTTTGTCCATAAGGGCATTACCAACTGGGGTGACAAACATCCCGCCACCCACAAAATGCATTTTGTCCTCACGGAAATGCTCAACAGAACCAGCCGGGTGCTGCTGTTTGTGGTCGCCTTTCTGTTTAGCCTACGGTTTGTCGAACTGCCGGATCGCCTCTACGGCGCCCTGAGCCATGCCTGGTTCCTGGTGCTGGCAATTCAGGTGGCGCTGTGGATGGATCAGGGGGTGGTCTCCTGGCTACGGCACGTGATGCTGGCCCCGGGCAGCCACAAAAACCCGGTTACCCTGGTGATCACCGGGCTGATCCTGCGGGCGATTGTCTGGTCAGTGATGCTGCTGTCTATTCTGGCCAACGCAGGCGTTAACATCACCGCGCTGGTGGCCAGCCTGGGGGTAGGGGGTATTGCCATTGCGCTGGCGGTACAGACCATTCTCAGCGACGTCTTTGCCTCGCTCTCCATTGGTTTCGACAAGCCCTTTGAGATCGGGGATTTTGTGGTGTTCAACGACGTGGCCGGGACGGTGGAGCATATTGGCCTTAAGACGACGCGTATTCGCAGCCTGAGCGGGGAACAGATTGTCTGCGGTAATGCGATCCTGCTTCAGCAAACCCTGCATAACTACAAGCGGATGCAGACCCGTCGTATCGTCTTTACCTTCGGCGTGGCCAGCGATACGCCGCCGGAAAAGCTGCGGGTTATTGGCGATAACGTGAAGAAGATCATCACTGACATCGGCGAAACGCGTTTTGACCGCGCCCACCTGCTCGGTTTTGATAAGGACAGGCTCACCTTTGAAGTGGTGCATATCGTCAACACGGCGGATTACAACAAGTACATGGATATCCAGCAGGAGATCAATATCCGTATTCTTGAGAGCCTGAATGATGAAGGAGTAAAACTGGCCTTGCCAAGCATGGTGCTGCATGCGCCTTGGATGAAAGAGGGCGAGGGCTCGCAACAGCCGCCGCAGCCCGTCACTCAGAGCTAAAAAAAAGCCCGCCGTTATGGCGGGCTTTTCACTGTGAGTTAATCGTCTTCGTCGTCGTCCAGTTCAACCGGGGTTTGATACTGGTCCGGCTTAATGACCAGCAGGTCACAGCGCAGATGATCGATCACCTGTTCCGCCGTATTACCCAAGAAGGCGGCAGAGATACCGGTGCGACCGATGGTGCCCAGCACCACGATCCCCGCCTGCAGATGCTCTGACAGATCCGGGATCACCTCTTCAGGCAGACCTTTCTCGACGTGGGTCAACTTCTCATCAATACCGAATTTCTGTCGCAACGCTTTCATCGCCAGCAGGTGCTGACCGCGAATGGCGTCGTTATACACGCTCGGATCAAATTCCGGCAGTTCGATAGCAATGTTGATCGGGGTAATCGGGTAGGCGCCCACCAGGTGGACTTCGGTATGGTTGACCTGCTCGGCGAGCTGGATGGTCTCTTTCACCAGCTTTTCGTTCAGGGCGTTGTGATAGTTCTCTTCGCTGGCGAGATTCACCGCCACCACCGCTTTACCGCCTTCCGGCCACGGCTGGTCTTTCACCATCCACACCGGGCACGGGCATTTACGCAGCAGGTGCCAGTCGGTCGGGGTGAAGATCACCGCTTCCAGCTTGTCGTGCTGGTGGGCCATCTTCAGCAACAGGTCATGTTGGCCGCTGACCACTTCCTGGATGATGGCTTCGAACGGACGGTTGTGCCACACCACTTTGATCTCAATGGGGACACCGGCTTCAAGATAGAATTTTGCCTGCTCGCGGATCCAGGCGGTACGCTGGCTGATCACTCCCTGACGCATAGCGGTGCGTTCGTCAGGCGACAGAAGGGTGGTCATTTCGTAAGAAAAGTCATATATCGGCAGAAACGCTTTAATTCTGCCACCAATCCGTTGATGTAAATAGACAGCTCGTCGTAACGCCGGTTGATCGTCCTGATTAGGATCGATGGCCACCAGCATGTTTTGATACTTTGCCATACAGGTCTCCTTACTACTGTCACCACAGTCTGTAATTAAAAGAGTAACCTATATATCTGAAATGAAACAGAGGGGAAGATTTGCCAGATCAATAAATCAGTAAAATTATCGATCTGGCAGGGAATCAGAGGACGTTATGCCACGTTACGCGAGTGGCCCGCCAGCACTGCCAGCGCTTCACCGTTTTCAATGGTGATATATTTGCCTTTCACCGCCAGCATCCCACTTTTCTGGAAACGACCCAGCAGACGGCTGATGGTTTCCACGGTCAGGCCCAGATAGTTACCGATATCGCCACGGGTCATGGTCAGACGGAACTCACGCGGAGAAAAACCGCGCTCGGCGAAACGACGGGAGAGGTTGTAGATAAACGCCGCCAGACGCTCTTCAGCGTTCTTCTTGGACAGCAGCAGGATCATGTCCTGATCGCCTTTGATCTCACCGCTCATCAGACGCATCATCTGCTGGCGCAGGTTCGGCATTTTGCCTGACAGGTCGTCGAGGGTTTCAAACGGGATTTCGCAAACCATTGAGGTTTCCAGCGCCTGCGCAAAGCTCGGGTGGTTACCGGTGCCAATGGCATCAAAGCCCACCAGATCGCCCGCCAGGTGGAAGCCGGTGATCTGCTCGTCGCCCTGCTCGGTGATGGTATAGCTCTTGATGGTGCCAGAACGGATAGCGTACAGCGATTTCAGTTCGTCTCCCGCTTTAAACAGCGTCTGCCCTTTCTGAATCGGCTTTTTACGCTCGATAATATTATCAAGCTGATCAAGCTCGTGCTCATTCAGGGTAAACGGGATACAGAGCTGGCTGATGCTGCAGTCCTGACAATGGATAGCACAACCGCCAGACTGAATGCGTCGAATAATTCGCTTTTCCGGGATCATAGGTTTGCTCAAGCCTTAATTGATATTGGTCAATTTTAACATCTTTTTGGACCCGGCGTAAGCCTGGTAAACCATCAATCAGGACAAGAAGCGTGAATGCGGTAGCATGTTCTTGAAATTCCACAAATTAGCTGCGGACTTTATCGCTAACATAAGGAAAATTAAGCACTAAAAGCCTGGAACTACAGCAATAAATACCCTTCGTGACGCAGCAACCACTCCTTGCGCTGCACCCCGCCGGCATAGCCGGTCAGGGTACCGTTGCGGCCGATCACGCGATGGCAGGGCACTACAATACTGACCGGGTTTGACCCGTTTGCGGCACCCACCGCGCGCGCCGCGCCCGGGCGTCCGAGCTGTTCCGCCAGCTGACCATAATGCATCACCTGACCGCAGGGAATGGATCGCAACGCCTGCCAGACTTCACGCTGAAAAGGGGTGCCGGCCGTGGCGGTCGGCAGAGTGTCAATAATGCTGAGATCGCCCTCGAACCAGGCGGCCAGCTTATCGCTAAGCCCGCCTGGATTGCTGGCGCTGATACGCTCGTAGCCCTGCGCCCGGTAGTGGATATTGAGCAGCTCCACCATCCGGTTGCTGTGCTCCTCCCACTCGACGGCGCGCAGGTTGAACTGCTCATCCGCAATCACCCACAGCGGACCCAGCGGGGTGGCAATTTTATCTTCGAGTAATCTCAGCATATGCTCTTCCTTAATTCAGTCGCGGGTAGACCCCCGGCCCGATGGGCAGGCCGACAAGATACCATGCCACCAGCATGAGCAACCATACTCCTAAAAAGATAAGCGGATAGGGCAGCACCAGCGAATAGTAGGTACCCAGTTTGGCCTCGGGCTTGTAGCGCTGCAGAAAGCCTAAAAACAGCGGCACGAACGGCGACACCGGGGCCAGCGGGATCACCGAGGAATCCGCCACGCGGAACAGGATCTGCGCGAAGGCCGGGTGGAAGCCCAGCAGCATAAACATCGGCACGAAGATCGGGGCCAGAATCGACCAGATGGCCGAGCCGCTGGCGATAAACATGCACAGCAGGGAGGAGAGTAGCGCCAGGCCGACAAACGCGGGCACGCCGCTCAGGCCGGCAGTTTCCAGCAGGTCGGTCAGGCCCACCGCCATAAACTTGCCCATGTTGCTCCAGTTAAACATGGCCACAAACTGCGCCAGCGGGAACACCATTACGATAAACCCGGCCATCTCCTTCATCGGCTCGATCATCAGCTGAGGCAGATCGCCCTGACGACGCACTTTCCCGGTGGCGATGCCGTACGCCAGCGACACCACAAAGAAGAAGAGGATGATCAGCGGCACGATGCCTTTGATAAACGGCGAGGGCAGCACGGTGTGCTGGACCGGATCGCGCAGGATGCCGTTCTCCGGCACCACCATCAGGGCGATGGCGGCGATAAACAGTAGGGACACTACTCCGGCAACCCGCAGCCCGCGACGCTGCTCCGGCGACAGCGCATCCAGCTTCTCGTCGCTGCTACCCTGCCACTTGCCCAGACGTGGCTCCACGATCTTATCGGTGATCAACCCCCCGACAATCGTCAGCACAATCACCGAGCTGGCCATAAAGTACCAGTTGTCGATCACGCTGACGTGCATCGCAGCATCGATGGTTTTGGCCGCTTCGGTGCTGATACCGGAGAGCAGCACGTCGGTGGTGACGATCAGCAGATTAGCGGTAAAACCACACCCGACCCCGGCAATCGCCGCCAGCAGGCCTGCCACCGGATGACGCCCGACGGCGAGGAAGATCAGCGCGCCCATCGGGGGCATAATCACCAGTGCCGCATCCGAGGAGATATGGCTGAAGAAGGCGATAAACAGCACCATATAGCTGGCGTAACGCGCGTTGACCTGAGAGGCCATTTTCACCATCAGGGCCGGCAGCAGGCCGGAACGTTCGGCCAGTCCGGCACCCAGCACCAGGGCGAGGATCGCCCCCAGCGGGGCAAAGCCGCTAAAGTTTTTGATCACATTCGGTAAAAACCAGTGCAGCCCTTCGACGCTCAGCAGGTTTTTAACTGCCACCATGCTGCCATCGGCCGGGTTGCGGGCGCTGACGTTAAAGGCCGACAGCACGGCGGTGGCCACGGCCAGGATCACAATCAAATAAACGAACAGCAGGAAAGGGTGCGGCACTTTGTTGCCGACTCTTTCAACCCAACCATAGAGCTTACCGGTAGGGGAATGCGAAGGTATGGAAGACATACTCATGGGCGTTCCTCGGGAGTGTTGTGTTGTTATGTTTTATTATTTTAAAGGTGACGGCGTCACGTTTTCTGGGATCGGGCAGACGTACGGTTTTTCATTTAACTGTTGAGCAAACTCCTCGCGGCAGGCGGCCAGCAGCGCCGGATCCTGCAGCAGTGCCAGGGCAGTAGCGCCCATCACTTTTCCGGCCAGCAGCATCCCCTTATGGGCGATAGAGGTGCGGCCCTGGGCCACCAGCTGCCAGGTGTGCAGCGGTGTGCCGACGGTAAAGCAGGGGCTGAAGCACTGGGCGACCGGCATTTTCCAGCTGACGTCGCCCACGTCGGTGGAGCCCGCCAGCACGTTATCGGTGATGGCATACGGGGCAACCTCATCCACCAGCAGGGTCTGCTGATGCCGACGGGCAAACTGCTTGCCGTCTTCTCCGCCGGTAGCGGCGATATTTTTCAGGCTGTTTTGCAGATCGTTGTCGGTCAGCGTGGCGCGGATCTCCGCCGCAAAGGCGCGTTCTTCCACGCTCCATGCCGGGGTGCCGAAATGCTGAAGAGCGCTGTACATGGCGGCCTCCAGCGTGCGGTTCGGCAGATAGCTGGAGCAGGCTTTATCGAAGCGGCGTTCAACGCTGGTTTCGGTCATCAGCGCTGCGCCCTGGGCAATCTTTTCGATCCGCTCGTAGATCTGCTGCGCATCGGCCATCTCCGGGGCGCGGATCAGATACAGCACTTCCGCCTGGGCCTGCACCACGTTTGGAGAGATCCCGCCGGTATCGGTGATGGCGTAGTGGACGCGGGCTTTTTCAATGATGTGCTCGTTGAGGAAGTTGGTCCCGGTGGTCATCAGGGTGACGGCGTCCAGCGCGCTGCGCCCCAGATGCGGGGAGTTGGCGGCATGGGCTGCGGTACCGTGGAAACGCCACGCCGCCTGGATGTTGGCTAAAGTGCTGACGTTAAACATCCCGGCAAAGGCTTCCGGATGCCAGGTGACCGCGGCGTCCACGTCGTCGAACAGCCCTTCGCGCACCATAAAGGTTTTACCCGATCCGCCTTCTTCGCCAGGGCAGCCGTAAAAACGCACCGTCCCGCTGCCGCCGTGCTGCTCCAGCCAGGACTTTGCCGCCACCGCAGCCGCCAGCCCGGCGGTGCCGAGCAGGTTATGCCCGCAGCCGTGGCCGTTGGCCCCCGGGGTCTCGGTTTGCGGGGTGGCGCAGTGCGCCTGCTGGCTTAACCCTGCCAGGGCATCGTACTCCCCCAGAATGGCAATCACCGGTTGCCCCTCGCCGTAACTGGCGATAAAGGCGTTCGGCACGCCGCCCGCCTCGCGGGTCAGGCTAAAACCTTCCGCTTCCAGGGCGCTGGCCAGCCGTTCAGCGGACCAGAACTCTTCGAAGCGGGTCTCAGGATGATCCCAGATCTCATCGGCAATCCTGGTAAAGTGCTGAGATCGGGTGTCGATAGCATCCTCAATAAAACGGTACATGCTCTGCATTACACACCTCGCGTCCACGGGAAGTTAAGCGCGGTTCGCGCCAGGGTTTCGATGGCGATGAGCATCACCGTCTCGTCGAAATCGAATTTTTCGTTGTGGTGTCCGGCGCTCAGGGTGGTGCCAAACACCATATAGGAGGCGAGGCCGCCGTTCTGCTGAACCCGGGCCATCATCAGGGTGGCATCTTCCGATCCGGCAGGGGCTTTTACTCTGTCGATGGCCTGCTCCACACCGGCCACCTGGGATGCCTGCTCGCGCAGATAGTTCACCCACGCCGGGGAGGGGGCGCTGGAGGTCGCTGCACCCATCAGACGCAGCTCGGTGCTGACGCCGTGCATCGCCGCCGCGCCGTCAATGACCGCTTTCGCGCGCTCGAACACATAGTTATTAATGGCTTCGCTCTCGCCGCGGGTCTCTACCTTTAGCAACGCAGTGGCGGGGACGACGTTACGCCCGCTCCCCGCCTGCATCACGCCGACGTTGACGCGGGACGCGCCTTCGCTGTGCGGGGCGATGCTGTGCAGGCCAATGGCGGCCTGGGCGGCGGCCAGCAGGGCATTGCGTCCCTCTTCGGGTTTGCCCCCGGCGTGCGCCGCTACACCGGTGAAGCGCACGTCAAACTTGGTGGTGGCCATAAAGTTATCGCTGCCGCAGATCACGGTGCCCGCCGGTACGCCGGTGCCAATGTGGATGGCGGTGAAGTAGTCCACGCCGTCGAGTGCGCCCGCTGCAACCATGGCGCGTGCGCCGCGGGTGCCCTCTTCGGCAGGCTGGAAGATCAGTTTGATGGTGCCGTTCAGCTGCGCGCGGTACTGCATCAGCAGGTGCGCCAGCCCGAGTCCAATGGTGGTGTGGCCGTCGTGGGCGCAGGCATGCATCATGCCGCTGTTGCAGGAGGCAAAGCCTTCCCGGGCCGGAAGATGCTCATCCTGAGTGGATTCATCCAGATCCAGCGCGTCCATATCGACCCGAAACGCCAGCGTCGGCCCCGGTCGGCCGGTATTGAGCGTGGCCACAATCCCGGTAAATCCGCCCTCAAAGGCGCTGAGCCATTTTTCCGGCGCACCCTGCTGACGGGCGCGGGCAAAGGCCTGGGCCAGGGTGGCCTCGTCGGGCAGGCCCATCCGGCTGTCAGCATCGACCACATCGCGGCCCATCGCCAGTTCGTAGCCCAGTTGATCCAGTACTTCTGCCACTTTTGCCGCGGTGCGGAACTCCACCCAGCCGGACTCGGCAAAGTGATGGAAGTCGCGTCGCCAGGCGGTGAGTTGCGGGAAGAGGGTTTGCAGGTCCTGCGCCAGTGTATGCATATCGTTTCCTGTCATCATAAGAATATGTGAACTGCTTCACACTGTGATAGTTTTTACTTATCACTAACCGTTTATTCACAGATTTAACCGTTCGTGGCTTACCCTGGCACAATCAATTCCATTACAGTAGATGACAGTTTCTTTACTCTGATAAACAACGGTTATCGGTGCCGACATGACATTCCAGGTAAAATTTCATCAGCTGCGGGCCTTTGTGGAAGTGGCGCAGCAAGGGAGCATCCGTGGGGCGGGGCGGGCGTTGAATCTGTCGCAACCGGCGTTAACCAAATCCATTAAAGAGCTGGAAGAGGGCATCGCGGCGCAGCTGTTTATTCGCCGCAGCAAAGGGGTGACCTTAACCGAGTGCGGAGAGAGTTTTTACCAGCACGCCAGACTGATCCTCGAGGAGTTACGCAGCGCCCAGGACGATATTCGCCAGCGGCAGGGCCAGCAGGCCGGACAGATTAATATCGGGATGGGGGCCAGCATTGCCCGCCTGTTAATGCCCGGGGTCATTTCCCGCTTCCATCAGCAGCATCCGCAGGTCAAGGTGCGTATTATGGAAGGACAATTAGTTTCGATGATTAATGAATTACGCCAGGGGGAACTTGATTTTACCATCAATACCTATTACCAGGGGCCGTATGATCATGAATTCACGTTCGAAAAATTGTTTGAGAAGCCTTTTGCGATATTTTGTCGGGCAGGCCATCCGGCAATAGAAGCTGAATCTATTAGCGAATTACTTAAATATAGCTGGACGATGCCAACGCCGCGAGGCAGTTATTATAAGCAGCTGGAAGAGATGTTTTCCCACCGGGATCAGATCCCCCATATAGGCGTGGTCTGCGAAACGTTTTCGTCCTGTATTAGTCTGGTCGCGCAGAGCGATTTTCTCAGCATTCTGCCGCAGGAGCTGGGCTGCGACCCGCTGCTGGCCAACAGGCTGGTGATGTTGCCGGTGAAAGAACCGTTACCGAAAGCGACCTATTACCTTATTCAAAGAAGGGATTCCCGACAGACGCCGTTGACTACCGCATTAATCACACAATTCAGACGGCATGCCCGGCAGGTTATTTATTAGACAGTATGAGGATAAAAAAATGGAGCCCATCGACATCCAATAGACTCCACAGTACACACAGCATTGCTCCACATGCATCTCTGCTTATTATTTCCATTGTGCAGATACCTTCATGTATAACATCTTTTGGTGATAAATAAAGAAATTAAGTCCACGCGATCATAAAAATTTAATGTAAGTCATAAAGTTAATCATTAATAAAATTTCGTTTTAGTCCAGTTACATTAATTATTAAATTAACTGAACTGATTATTATTTTTTTAATAGTCAATCGACGCCGCATTGAGCCCCGAGAAAGGGGCAGGTATAGTACCCTGTCAGCTAAGCAGGAGGATGCCATGAACCCAGACGATAAATCGCTTTTTCTCAACGCGATGGAGGATGTCCAGCCTCTCAGGCGTTGTGCCGACGTTCACTGGCAACCCGCCCCGACAACGCGCATCCGTCAGCCCGTGGACACCAGCCAGCTGGATAACTTTCTCACCACCGGCTTTCTGGATGTTATTCCTCTGGCAGAGCCGCTTTCGTTTCAGCGGGAAGGGGTGCAGCTGGGGGTCATCGATAAGCTGCGCTCGGGCAAATACCCCCGTCAGGCGAGCCTCACCTTATTGCGTCAGCCCGTTGAGCAGTGCCGCCAGCAGCTGTTTACCTTTATCCGCCAGGCGGAGCGCGACGGCTTACGCAATCTGATCATCATTCACGGTAAAGGACGCGACGATAAGTCTCACGCCAACATTGTGCGCAGCTATCTGGCGCGCTGGCTGACGGAGTTCGAGGCGGTGCAGGCCTATTGTGTGGCCCAGCCTCACCACGGCGGCAGCGGGGCCTGTTATGTCGCGCTGCGCAAGTCCAGCGAGGCAAAACTCGAAACCCGCGAGCGACTGGCTAAACGCAGCCGCTAGATCATGGACAACACCGCATTATGCTACCGCCAGTTTGGTGAGCCTGAGTCAGTTTTGCAGCGGGAAACCGCGGTAAAAGCGCCGCTGCAGCCGGACATGCTCCGGGTGCAGATGCTGCTCTCTCCGGTCAACGCCTCGGATCTGATCCCCATCACCGGTGCTTACCGGCATCGCATTAGCTTGCCCGCCATCGCCGGATATGAAGGCGTAGGGCGGGTGATTGCCGCCCCCGTCGGTTTCACCCACCTGTTGGGCCAGCGGGTGCTTCCGCTACGGGGAGAAGGCACCTGGCAGCACTATGTCGACTGCCCGGCGGCGCTGGCGATCCCGGTTCCGGATACTATTGATACTCTTCTGGCGGCGCGGGCGTTTATCAACCCTCTGGCGGCCTGGCTGATGCTCAACCTCTGGCCTGTGCAGGGTAAACGGGTGCTGCTGACCGCCGCCGGATCGGACTGCGCCATTCTGCTGGGACAGTGGGCGCTCCGGCGTGGGGCGACGGAAGTGTACGGCATTCACCGCTCGGCAATTCATGCCGACAGGCTGCGGGGGATGGGGATCGTCCCGATAACGCAGCAGGAGAGCGACAGCGTGCGCGCCATCGCCGCCGCCAGCGATATTGTCTATGACGCCACGGGGGGCGAGCTGGCGCAGACCATCTTAAGTGCAATGCGTAACAGCGCGGCATTTATCTGCTACGGGTTGCTCTCCGGACAACCCTTTACGTTACAGCGTCACTTCCCGCCGATGCACTGGTTTCATATTCGCAACCACTTCGACGCGCTTAGCCCGCAGGCATGGCAGGCAGCGTTTATCGAAATCTGGCCGCTGCTGACCAGCAGCCACTACAGTGGCGCCCGGCTGCTGCCGTTCAGTGCCTGGCAGACGGCCCTGGCCGACTACCGGCAGACGGGGCGAGACCACAAGCCGCTGCTGGATTTTACCTGCGATACCCCTTAGCTCGCATGGCTCATATCACTCAGCAGCAGCGCAATGCTTTTGCCGCCGGAGGTCTGCTCCAGCGCAATCTTGACGATAATGGTCAGGGGCACCGAGAGCAGCATGCCCACCGGCCCCAGCAGCCAGCCCCAGAAGATCAGCGACAAAAATACCACCAGCGTCGAGAGGCCCAGTCCGCGCCCCATTAACCGGGGCTCGAGAATGTTGCCGAAGATCAGGTTGATAAACAGATACCCCGCCAGCAGCACCAGCGCCGGGTAAAAGCCGCTGAACACCAGCACCTGCGCAATCGGTGGGATAGCCGCCAGCACCGATCCGATGTTCGGAATATAGTTCAGGGCAAAGGCCAGCAGCGCCCAGACGAAGGCGAACCGGACCTCCAGCACCGCCAACATTCCCCAGACCACCAGCCCGGTCACCAGGCTGATGGCGGTCTTTAACACCAGATAGTGCGAGACGCTGTCGAGGGCGCGCTGGATCGCAGCCATGCCTTCCACCGGGCGGGTCATCAGAGGCTGGAGCTTCGCCGGCAGCTGCGGCACCTCCAGCAGCATAAATACCACCGTCAGCAGCAGTAAAAAGATAGCGGTCATGGCGCTGGAAAGCTGCGACAGCAGGGCGGTCACCAGGGTCATGGCGGCATTGGGATCGATGTACTTCAGCAGCTCTTCCATCGATACCTCAATCCCGGCCCGCTGCAGCCAGGGTTCCAGATGCAGCAGCGGCACGGCCAGCGAGGAGCGGTAGTGCGGCAGGGTGCGCGCCAGCTCATTCAGCGAGGTGCCCAGATAGGCCACCAGCAACGCCATGAAGATCACGATAAGCAGGATCGGCAGGGTGATTGCCAGCACCCGGGGAAGACGCAGGCGCACCAGCCACCGCACCAGCGGATGCAGCACCACGGCGATAAACAGCGCCAGAATAAAGGGCACAATAATATCCGCCGCAACGCGGATCCCCGTCAGCACAATCACCAGCATGCCGAGCATGATGACTATTTTTAATCCGTTGAGAGTAATAATGTGTTTGGCCATGCTGGCTCCTGGTACCGTTCTTTTTATATATTCTAACGGCGCGGGGCGTTTAAAAAATTAACCAAACACAAACAGTAAGGGTAAAGAAATGAAAAGGCTTTGAGTAAAATCCTGGCTTGTGGTAAAAATCAGCTGTGTTTAACTACCGGAGACAATTTTCATCTGCACTGACGAGAAGCAACACCGCAGATAATTGTAATTTTATGGACAATCTGTTCAGGACGCATTTTTCAAACATCTCTGCTTTATCCTCCTCTTTTTGCCTGCTGTCTGGCGAGCAACACTGGCGCAACGCGCTGTAGATCCTCTCTCTGCCTGTGCTGGCGCTTTGCGCCCGGCTGAATCTTCATTCGTTTTTACCCGGCTGCCACCTTTGGCGAGCCGCGAAGGATTATATTCTCAAGCAGGAGAAAAAATATGTTTTACTGGATCCTCTTAGCCCTGGCTATCGTTGCTGAAATAACCGGCACACTTTCAATGAAATGGGCCACCATCAGCGGTGGTCACAGCGGCTATATTTTAATGCTGTCGATGATTGCGCTGTCCTATATTTTCTTGTCTTTTGCGGTTAAAAAAATCGCGCTGGGCGTGGCGTACGCATTATGGGAAGGGGTAGGTATTTTCTTAATCACCCTTTTTAGCGTTTTACTGTTTGATGAGTCGCTGTCGCTAATGAAAATGGCGGGTCTGACGACGCTGGTCGCTGGAATAATATTCATTAAATCCGGCACCCGCAAACCGGCAAAACAGCGCAAGGAGGCGACCCATGCCACAGTTTGAGTGGGTTCATGGCGCCTGGCTGGCGCTGGCCATCGTCCTGGAGATTGCCGCCAACGTGTTGCTGAAGTTTTCCGACGGTTTTCGCCGCAAAGTGTTCGGCCTGCTGTCGATTGCGGCGGTACTCGCCGCCTTCAGCGCCCTGTCGCAGGCGGTCAAAGGTATTGAGCTGTCGGTGGCCTATGCCCTGTGGGGCGGTTTCGGGATTGCGGCGACGCTGGCGGCGGGCTGGATCCTGTTTGGGCAACGGCTGAATAAGAAGGGCTGGATTGGCCTGCTTCTGCTGCTCGCCGGGATGATCATGATAAAACTGGCCTGATACTCTCGCTGCCTGCCATTACAGGCAGCGAAATTCATGACCTGTATTACGCTTAGTCTGAGGGCATTAACATAATGAGGAATGAATGCATACCCCTTTAAGCTGGCGTAAAATCCCTTCTGCAAAAACCTTGTTTGTCATGATTTTTATGGCAGGGCTCGGCTTAATCGTCTCGGTTGTGATCCTGCTCTACCTCTCGCTCAACCTTATCAGCAGTAAAGCCAATGAAATCGACGAACAGCGCACGGCCCTCTCCGTACAGGGTGCCGTTCAGACCTCTGTCAACCGGGTCTGGTCGCTGGTGATTGATAATGCCGTCTGGGATGACGCGGTGCGCGAAGCCTACCGCCCGGCGCTAGACGTGGACTGGCTCTATAACACCTGGGGCGCGGGCTACAAGGTGAATAACCTGTATGACGGCACCTTTGTGCTCGACGAACGTTTCCGGGTGCTGTGGGGCTCATTCAGAAGCCAGCCTTTCACGGAAAAAAACCTCGACTTCTTTGGCGATGGCCTGATATCGCTGATCCAAATGCATACCAACGCCCTGAAATCGGATAAAAATATCTACGCCGGGATCACCCGCACCCGCGCGGGGATCGCCTTTGTCGGCGTCGGACTGATCCGCCCCACGATGGGTAGCCTGCAGGCAGGGGATAATACCCGCCGCTTTCTGGTCATCACCCGCCACATCAATCCGCAAATTTTGCGCGATCTGGGGAACACCTTTCAGATCGACGATCTGACCTTTACCCCGGAGCAGATCACCGACGTGAGCGTGCCGCTGAAAAGCGCCTCGGGCGAGGTGCTGGGCTATCTGTCGTGGACGCCGCGCCTGCCGGGGGCCGCCGCGGCGAAGGCCGCTTCGCTGGACATCACCCGGATCGTGCTGTTCACCGCGGCGCTGATTTTGCTGTTCATCCTCTTTAGCTGCGTGGGGCTGTATAAACTGGCGCGCGGTGAGAACCTGGCGCGAAAAGTGGCGCGTACCGACTGGCTCAGCCATTTACCTAACCGCCGGGCGCTGATTGAAGAGCTGGAGCGGGTGAGCCTGCGCGGCGATACCGATCGCAAAAGCGTGGTCTTTATCGACCTCGACGGCTTTAAAGATGTGAATGATATCTACGGTCATGAGGTCGGGGATGAGCTGATCGTGATCATCGCCGGGGCGTTACGCGACAACGTGCCGAAGGACGGTATGCTGGCCCGCATGGGCGGGGACGAGTTTGCCATGACCATCGGCGGAGAGAACGCCGAAGCGCTGGCCTCGGCCTTTGCGGGCTTTGTCCTCGATTATCTTCACAACGCGATCCGCGTCGGGGAGCGCACCATCCATATTGGCGCCAGTATCGGCATCGCCAGCGGCACCCTGGTGGAGTGCACCAGCTCGGAGCTGTTCCGTCGCGCCGATATCGCCATGTACCACTCCAAAATCACCGGCAAGGGGCGGGTGACGCACTATGATACGGAGCTGAACAGCGTCCGCGAGCGCCAGGTGGCGATTGAAGGCCAGATCCGCAGCGGCCTTGAACGTGAAGAGTTTGATGTCTGGTATCAGCCGATCATCGATGCGCGCAGCCAGAAAATGGTGAGCGTGGAGGCGCTGGTGCGCTGGCCGCGGCGCCCGGAAGGGCCGCTGCCGCCGGACGTGTTTATCACCATCGCCGAGACCAGCGGACTGATTTACGCCCTGGGGCAGTTTGTCCTGCGCCGGGCCTGTCAGGATCTGGAGCCCTTCGCGGATTTAAAACTGTCGGTCAATATCTCACCCGCCCAGTTCCGCGACCCGGATTTTGAGGCCAAAGTGGCCGGCGCGCTGGAGTTCAGCCGCTTCCCGGCCACGCGCCTGCAGCTGGAAGTCACCGAAACCTACGTGCTGGAAAATCCCGAGCGGGCCCGCTCAGCCATCAGCAACCTTAAAGCCCAGGGCATCGCCGTGGCGCTGGACGATTTTGGCACCGGCTACTCCAGCATCGGCTATCTCAGGCGCTTTAACTTCGACACCATTAAGATCGACAAATCGCTGGCGGGGCTGGTGGATCGTGACGAGCAGGCCGCGGCGCTGGTCAGCGGCACGGTACGCATCGCCAGCGCTCTGGGGATGTCCGTGGTGGCCGAAGGGGTGGAGAACGAGAAGCAGATGAAACTGCTGCGGCTGGCGGGCTGCGATCAGTTGCAGGGCTTCTGGTACAGCCAGCCGATGCCAATAGAGGCGATTAGGGCGCTACGCCAGCAGCGACAGTGTTAAATCACTGCTGGGCCAGCTCTTCCAGCTTGTCTCGAAAACCGGTAATCGACAGGGCGCGGTTATCGGCCCGCCAGCGATCTTTGGCCGCAGGGGCGGAACTTTGTACCCCGATAACCTGCCAGCCTTCGGCGGTTTGCAGCATCAGCGGCGAGCCGCTGTCGCCGGGCAGAGTATCGCACTGATGCGACAGCACGCCGGTTTGCGCCCAGCCGGTGACGATGCAGTCCTGATGGGTATAAAGCACGTCGAGATGATCTTCCGGGTAGCCCGCCTGATTTACCTTGCGGTCGGCCGCTTTCAGGGCGGCGGTCAGGGCGTCTTTGTCACCGGTAAACAGCGGCAGCGGGGTGATCCCCGACGGCGGATTACGCAGCACCACCAGACCAAAATCCCACGAGGCGGCAGACGGCGGCACGATCCAGCCATCGCCGTCGGCTTTCAGCCGCCGTCCCAGTGATGACGGAACGCGTCCTTCAATGCCGTGGATCTCATAGCGCCAGCTGCCTTTTAGCGACACAAAGCGCAGGGCAACGGCGGTATCCGGTTTACCGTTCGGCGGCACCAGCAGACAGTGACCGGCGGTCAGCGCCAGCCGGGGAGTGATGAGGGTCGCGGTACACAGATTTCCGCTGGCGGTTTCCAGTTGGCCAATGGCATCCCACGGCGAGCTGGACGGATCGGCGACACGCGTACGGTCGTCATGACCAAAAAACAGCGTCTGTACCTCTTTTTTGACGTTCGCAGCGTCGTCGCTGCCATCGTCCGCATGACTCAGCCCAGAAAAGAGAAAAAACGTTCCCAGTACAACCACAACAGATTTACGCATATCACACTCTGAAGGGGGATAATTATGATTATTAAATATGAACCCTGGTTATTAACTATAGACGGGACAGCGCGAAAGTGGGAGTAAAATCAGCGTGCTACATTCATGAAATATAAAACACACTGGCGACAAGTGCGCATAAAATAAGCGTGATAAGAATGAACTCAAACCGATAGCGCTGAAACATAACGCCCTCCGGATAGAAAAACGGCGCTGCAACCAGGGTGGTTCAGCGCCGGGGACCAACGCACCCCTCAGGGCACGTTAAGGTAAGGCGGCTTATGCAGCCGGTTTTGCTGCCGGGGCTGCAGCGTCATGTTTAACGGCTTTTTTATGGTGTTTTTTGGCAGCCTGCGCTTTCTGAGCAACCGGCGCCGCGTCTTCTTTCTTCACCGCTTTTTTATGCTGCTTTTTAGCAGCCTGCGCTTTCTGTACCGCAGCTTTGTGGTGTTTTTTGTGATGCACGGTTTTCGCAGCCGGTGCTGCGGTTGCCGCTGGTGCAGCAGTGTTGGCGACGGTGTCAGCAGCGAATGCAGCAGAAGAGAGACCCATTGCAGCGGCAACAACCAGAGCTAATACTTTTTTCATCATCCTACCCTCGAATTTGGTTTTTCATTTAACCCCACTGCGGGGCCGTTGAAAGAACTATATCCCTGAAAACTGAGGGCTTCCGTGAGTGATTGGTGACGGCGTGTAACGCAATGTACAAAGGCGGGTGGAACGCGTACGAACGAGCCCGCTCGTACGCGTTATCGTTATTTCTTCAATGCCGCGAGAATGGCTGCCGGGGGTTGGCTTCCCACTATTGAGCGCGTTTCGGGCTCGACTACCACCATCACCGGCGTGACGGTGATGCCCAGCCTGTCTGCCAGCGCGGACTGACGCGTGACCAGATCGGAACAGGCCGGGGTAGTGTCGTTATCAGGTAAAAATCCTGCCATTGCCTGCTGAAGGCTTTTCGTCTTATCGGTGGAGCACCATACGCGCCCCATATCTTCTATCACCGAGTCGCGAATCGATTTCGGGGCAACGGTCAAAAATGACATGGTTAACCCGGCGTCCGTATACTTTTTAACGTTTTTCACCACCGTGCTGCAGTAGCTACACTGGTTATCAATAAACACCAGCAATTTGTACTTTTCGGCGGGCGCCTGGAAGGTGATGGGGTGGAGGTCGTCCAGTGAGCGGGTGATATCGTCGTAAGCTTCTTGCGGCGTGTTGTCCGTGGCCGGGGTCGTCGCGGCGAAAGTGCCGGAACTCACCGCACACAACAGGGCAATAGCTATATTTTTGGTAATGTCTTTCATCATTTATCCCTTTATTTATGATTTATGCCTGGTCTGTTAACAGCTTGATTATGCGAACAGGTCAATACCTCATACAGAAAGTGACGGCACGTAGATATGTGCAAAATCATCTTCTTATTGCATAAAGGGAAAAAAACGCCGGAGCAGGCTCCGGCGGGAGGTATTACAGATAGCGCGAGGTGAGATGGTCGCGGAAGTAGCGGCTGTTGAGATCTTCCCCGGTGGCCTGCTCGATCAACTGGGCGGTGGTGAAGCGGCTGCCATGCTGCCAGATGTTCTGGCGCAGCCAGTCGAACAGGGCGCTGAAATCCCCGACGGCGATGGCGGCGTCCAGATCCGGCAGGGCTTTTTTGGCCGCAGCGAACAGCTGGGCGGCGTACATTGCCCCGAGGGTGTACGACGGGAAGTAACCAAAGCCGCCGTCTGTCCAGTGGATGTCCTGCATACAGCCGTTGCGGTAGTTATCTTTGGTCGATAAGCCCAGCCACGCCTGCATCTTCTCATCCCACAGCGCCGGGATGTCCTCCACCTCGATGTCGCCGTTAATCAGCGCTCGCTCGATCTCGTAGCGCAGCACCACGTGCGCCGGATAGCTGACCTCGTCAGCATCCACGCGGATATAGCCGGGCTTGACGCGCTGGTTCCAGGCGACAAAGTTCTCCGGCGTAAAGGCCGCCTGGCTGCCGAACCGCTCGCGCACTGCCGGGAGCAGGTGGTTCAGGAACGCCTTGCTGCGCCCAAGCTGCATCTCAAAGAACAGGCTCTGGGATTCGTGGATGGCGGTAGAGCGCGCCAGGGCGATGGGCTGGCCGAGCCAGTTGCGCGGCAGGTTCTGCTCGTAGCGGGCGTGACCGGTTTCGTGGATCACACCAAACAGGGCACTGAGCAGCTCCTCTTCGTCGTAACGGGTGGTGATGCGCACATCTTCCGGCACGCCGCCGCAGAACGGGTGGGCGCTGACGTCCAGCCGACCGGCGTTAAAATCGAACCCGAGGGTCTTCATCGCCTCCAGCCCCAGCTCACGCTGGATCGCCGTCGGGAACGGGCCCGGCGGCGGCACGAAGGATTGCTGCGCCTGCTTCTCGACCACCTGGCTCAGCAGGTCCGGCAGCCAGGATTTGAGATCGCCAAACAGCACGTCGAGGCGGGCACTGGTCATGTCCGGTTCGAAAATATCCAGCAGCGCATCGTAAGGGGTGCAGCCTTTGGCGTCGGCGCGCAGGCGGGCTTCTTCCCGGCTCAGTTTCACCACCTCTTTCAGGTTGGCGGCAAAGCCCGGCCAGTCATTGGCCGGACGCTGGGTGCGCCAGGCATGCTCGCATTTACTGCCCGCCAGCGATTTGGCTTCCACCAGCGACTCCGGCAGTAGCGCAGCCTGTTGATAGTGGCGGGTCATCTCCCGCAGGTTGGCCTGTTCGACGTCGTTCAGATCTTCGCTTTCGGCATTACGCAGCCAGTCAGCCACTTTTGCATCGGTCAGGATTTGGTGTTGCAGGACGCTCAACTCAGCCAGCGCTTCGCCGCGGGCAGTACTCCCCCCTGCTGGCATCATCGTAAACATGTCCCAACTGGCGATGGAGGAGAGGTGGGAGAAGCGGGAGAGACGCTGGAAGGTACGGGTGAGTTGCTGATAAGAAACGTTTTTCTGCATAGTTCTTGTTCTCGTTCAGATGGATGTGTTCAGGTGAGTTTACCGTGATTTATGAGCGATTCATGCACTTTTCATGTATTCGTTTGAGGCGAGGAAAAGGAATGGGCTGGCCACCGCAGAGTGCTGATATGAAAAAGGGGCCTAATCGCCCCTTTGATTGTTAGTCATATAACCATTTACCTGCTTTTGCAGACTCAGCAAGCATACGAAGTGTTAGCGGTTCTGGTTCACCGTCGTCCTTTCCGCTAGTGAATAAGGAGTAAAGGATAAATGTCTCCTCAGGCCAGTATCGGTAAAAGTCGAAGTTGGCAGGGTCCACATCAAAGCGTTGAAAATATTCCCTCATGATGTCTGCCCCTGTTTCACTTGCCCAAACGTAATCACCTGTGGAGAGGCTGGTATCAAGGGTTACGGGCCATGACTTCCTGGTAAACAGGGCAGGTTTGTTGAACCGTTCACAGTACCAGCTAATCACATCTTCATTTGTCACCATAACTTGTCGTTTCCTCTGGCTATGGTGTTGTATTTCATTGTCGCCTTATAAGCGATGGCTGAGACATCAGCAGCAATAACAAAAATCCCAAGGACAGGAATCCATCGACCCACAAATGCACCGAGATTGGTAACATAGGCAAACTTCATCCTTCTGATACTTGAGTTAGTCAAGGTGGGTAAGCGTCTGGTTTCGATGTTCAGCCAGTGACGTAACTGTGAGCTGAGTGGTGATGTTCCGGGGGTTGTCCCTCCAGGTTTGCCTCTTGTCGCTATTTCAGGTTGACCTAGCAGAATTAGCCCAACGGTTAAAAGATCGCTTGTTCCGAACTGTTCAGCCGCTTCATCAAGAAAAATCCAAAAGAGCAACTCTCCGGCGGAAAGGTTGGAGTATCCCTTATAGAAATACGTTCCGTTAAGTTCTTCCACACTATCCATGCATAGTTACCTGGTTACACGTTCTGCCCATGCGTCGGAATACTGAATATTTCCGTCCTTGAATGTCCACGTGATTTTAGCGTAGCGTAATTGTACCTGCTCAAGGTGACCTGCATTTATCACAGTTTTTGTGTCGTGCATCATTGGTGTGACTGAAACAATCTTCACCCCTTCCAGGAACATGTTGTAATACTCAACTTCCTGGCCTGCATCATTGATGCGATACCATTTAAACTCCGCACTTTGAAGAGTTTGCCCTGTAGCTACAGCTTTCATGAGATAAGGGGATGAACTGTCGAACTCCTTTTCGAACATCAGGGCACCGTGAACGCGTGTCCCTGTAAGTTTTCCGGTATTGCCATCGGTCGGGATATAGAGGTTATGGCTGAATGATGTGATTTCTATGGATTGATCACGGTGCCTTACATCTACAGAACCCTTGATGAGAGCGCCGCCATCGTCTTTTAGCCAAAGATAAGCCGGTATTGCCATATTTCATTTTCCTTATGATATGTATGGATAATCCGTTGAAAGCCTAACCTGTATGCAATGATGAGTAAATGAACAATATGCGGTAAGCTATTGTTTAGTAATGCTTGATATGGGATTTAGAATGATTAAAAACGAAAAACCCGCACTCGTTTTGCACCAGTACGGGGTCGTAAATAAAGCCAAAGATAGATTTGCTACTGGTGATCACCTGATGAGTTTATTTCAAACGACAATGAAGGCTCCTGCCCACCAGCAACGCCCCACACAGCATCAATGCAATAAACCCGCCCACGCCGTTCCAGCCGTACTGATGCCAGAACACGCCGCCGAGCGTCCCGGCGATACTGGAGCCCAGATAGTAGCTAAACAGATACAGCGAAGACGCCTGACCTTTGGCGCGACGGGCGCGCGGGCCGATCCAGCTGCTGGCGACCGAGTGGGCAGCAAAAAAGCCGGCGGAGAAGAGCAGCATCCCGGCAAAAATCACCCACAGGTTACTGACCAGGGTCAGCAAGACCCCGGCCAGCATAATGCCCGTCGAGGCCAGCATCACCGGGCCGCGGCCGAAGCGGGTAGTCATCGCCCCGGCTTTCGGTGAACTCCAGGTCCCGGTCAGGTAGGCCACCGACAGCAGGCCGACCAGGGCCTGGTTCAGGTGCCAGGGGGCGAGCATCAGTCGGTAACCAATGTAGTTAAACAGGGTGACAAACGAGCCCATCAGCAGGAATCCGGTCAGGAACAGCAGGGGCGGGCCCCGATCGCGCCAGTGCAGGCGGAAGTTAATCAGCAGTGTTTTAGGTCGCAAGGCGGTAGGGCGAAAGTGGCGCGATTCCGGCAGGATTTTCCAGAACATCAGCGCCGATGCCAGCGCAAAGCAGCCGATCGCCGCCAGCGCAATTCGCCAGTTGAAGAAGTCGGTAAAGACCCCGCTCAGCAGCCGTCCGCTCATCCCGCCAATAGAGTTACCGCTGATATAGAGCCCCATCGAGAAGGCGACAAAGCTGGGGTGGATCTCCTCGCTAAGGTAAGTCATGCCCACCGCCGCCACGCCGCTGAGGGAGAGGCCGATCAGCGCGCGCATGATCAAAATCCCGTGCCAGCTGGTCATCATCGTCGACAGCAAAGTACAGACCGAGGCCAGCAGCAGGGCGGTGACCATCACCGGTTTGCGACCGATGGCGTCCGACAGCGGCCCGGTAAAGAGTAAACCGACCGCCAGCATCCCGGTGGCGATTGAGAGCGAGATACTGCTGGTGGCAGGCGTCACGCCAAACTCGTGCGACAGCACCGGCAGGATCGGTTGCACGCAGTAGAGGAGGGCGAAGGTCGCCAGTCCGGCGGAGAACAGCGCCAGGGTGACGCGCATAAACTGCGGGGTGCCGCGTTTGATTAACTGAACCGGACGGGGCCTGGTTGGTATATCGATATCATCTGTCGGGGCGATATCAGCCGTTGTTGTACGACTCACGTAAGTTCCTTGCTTCAACATCCCCGTGATTTCTGGTGACGGGTATGACCACAGGGATCAGGGTAGGAAAATGTAAATATTCTGTCTAATATATTAATAATCTCAAATGATACGTTAAAGATATGAATATCGAACTGCGTCATCTGCGCTACTTTGTCGCCGTCGCTGAGGAGCTGCATTTTGGTCGCGCCGCGGCGCGGCTGAATATCTCTCAACCGCCGCTGAGCCAGCAGATCCAGGCCCTGGAGCAGCAGGTGGGAGCTCGTCTGCTGGCCCGCACCAACCGCAGCGTAGGGCTGACGGCGGCAGGGCGCCAGTTTCTGGCGGACAGCCGCCAGATCCTGATTCAGGTGGACGAGGCGGCCGCCCGGGCAGAACGCCTGCATCATGGCGAAACCGGGGAGTTACGCCTCGGGTTCACCTCGTCTGCGCCCTTTATCCGCGCCATTTCGCACACCCTGTCGACCTTTCGCCGCCTCTCACCGGACGTGCATATCCAGACCCGGGAGATTAACACCCGGGAGCAGATCGTCCCGCTGAGCGAAGGTTCGCTGGATCTCGGCCTGATGCGCAATACCCAGCTGCCGGATACCCTGGCGTGGCAGCGGGTGCTGCGCGAGCCGCTGCTGGTGATGATCCACCGGGATCACCCTCTGGCGGCCAAACCGGCCATTTCTCTTGCCGAGCTGGCCAACGAGCCGTTTGTCTTTTTTGATCCGCGTGTTGGCACCGGCCTGTATGACGACATCCTGGGGCTGCTGCGCCGCTACGGTGTTACCCCGGTCATCACCCAGGAGGTGGGTGAGGCGATGACCATTATCGGCCTGGTGGCGGCCGGGCTGGGGGTGTCTATCCTGCCGGCCTCGTTTAAACGCCTGCAGCTGAATGAAATGCGCTGGGTAGCGATAGCCGAACCGGATGCGGTGTCAGAGATGTGGCTGGTATGGTCGAAGCATCATGAGCTCAGCGCTGCGGCACAACGTTTCAAAAAACTGTTGATTCAGGCCTCGTCGGGCGGTTAAGCGGCAAAAAAAGCGGGTAAAAATGTGCTGTAAATCACAAGGCTAAGTAAAAATTTGACGATCACTGTAGAAGTGCTTCACCATAGCCCACAGTTTATTTCGAAGCTCGAAAATAAGGGAGTACGTGGTGGTTGCTGATAGTCAGCCTGGGCATATCGATCAGATTAAGCAGACCAATGCGGGTGCAGTATATCGCCTGATTGATCAGCTTGGGCCGGTCTCGCGCATCGATCTTTCCCGCCTTGCGCAACTGGCACCTGCCAGTATCACCAAGATTGTACGAGAAATGCTCGAGGCGCATCTGGTGCAGGAGACCGAAATTCAGGAGCCGGGCAGCCGTGGCCGTCCGGCGGTAGGGCTGGTGGTGGAAACCGAAGCCTGGCACTACCTCTCGTTGCGTATCAGCCGGGGCGAGATCTACCTGGCGCTGCGCGATCTCAGTAGCAAGCTGGTGGTGGAAGAGCAACTCCCGCTGGCGCTGCAAGCTGAGCTGCCGCTTGAGGTACGGATCACCGCGCTTATCGATCAATTCTTTATTCATCACCAGCAGAAGCTGGAGCGTCTGACCGCCATCGCCATCACCATGCCGGGCATCATTGATACCGAAAATGGTATTGTCCACCGGATGCCGTTCTACGACGACGTCAAAGAGATGCCGCTGGGAGAGGTGCTGAAAAACCACACCGGCGTGCCGGTCTATATTCAGCATGACATCAGCGCCTGGACCATGGCCGAGGCGCTGTTCGGCGCTTCGCGTGGGGCGCGGGATGTGATCCAGGTGGTGATTGACCACAACGTGGGCGCCGGGGTGATCACCGATGGCCGTCTGTTACACGCCGGGAGCAGCAGCCTGGTGGAGATTGGCCACACCCAGGTTGATCCTTACGGCAAACGCTGTTACTGCGGTAACCACGGCTGCCTGGAGACCATTGCCAGCGTCGATAGCGTGATGGAACTGGCCCAGCTCCGGCTCGGCCAGTCGATGAGCTCGACGCTGCACGGCCAACCCCTGACCGTGGCGTCGCTGTGTGCGGCCGCCCAGCAGGGAGATCTGCTGGCCAAAGATATCATTACCGGCGTGGGCACCAACGTCGGGCGCATCATTGCCATCATGGTTAACCTCTTTAACCCGCAAAAGATCCTGATCGGTTCGCCCCTGAGCCAGGCGGCAGGTGTCCTCTTCCCGGCGATCGCCGACTCCATCCGCCAGCAGTCCCTTCCGGCCTACAGTAAACATATCGTGGTGGAGAGCACCCAGTTTACCAATCAGGGGACGATGGCCGGTGCGGCGCTGGTGAAAGATGCGATGTACAACGGGTCCCTGCTGATCCGTCTCCTGCAGGGTTAACAGATTCCTGTAGTCTTACCAAAAATTGCGCTATCTCAAACTGAGCGGATAGCGCATGCCTTAGACTTCCCCCACTGAATTATTTCCTTGATTTATATTTCCAAAGCATAACGGTGGAGTGAGTGATGCTTAAGCGTTTCTTTGTAACGGGTACTGATACTTCTGTCGGTAAGACGGTGGTGTCCCGCGCCTTACTGCAAGCCCTGATGGCCAGCGGGAAGCGCGTAGCAGGGTACAAACCGGTAGCAAAAGGGAGTAAAGAGACGCCAGAGGGATTGCGCAATAAAGATGCGCTGGTGTTACAAAGCGTCTCCTCGCTTGAACTGCCTTATCACGCAGTGAACCCCATTGCGCTCAGCGAAGATGAGAGCAGCGTGGCGCACAGCGGGCTGGTTAATTACACCCTGTTATCAAACGGGCTTGCCAGCCTGAGCGAGCAGGTCGATCACGTGGTGGTGGAAGGGACCGGCGGCTGGCGCAGCCTGATGAATGATTTGCGTCCGTTATCAGAGTGGGTAGTGCAGGAGCAACTCCCGGTCCTGATGGTGGTGGGCATTCAGGAAGGCTGTATTAACCACGCCCTGCTGACGGCACAGGCGATTGCCAATGACGGCCTGCCGCTGGTGGGCTGGGTGGCAAACCGCATTAATCCGGGCCTGGCCCACTATGCTGAAATCATTGAGGTGCTGAGTAAAAAGCTGCCGGGTCCGCTGGTGGGCGAGCTGCCGTATCTGCCCCGCGCTGAGCAGCGCGAGCTAGCGCACTACATCGACCTCTCGACTTTCAGCAGTGTGTCGCCCGTAGATCGAGTCGTGGCGTAACGTCCGCGACAGGACTGACGCCACCACGCAGGCAATCAGCAAGCCGGGCAGAAGCAGATACTGCCCGGTCATTTCACAGACCATCAGCGCCGACATGATTGGCGCGTGCGTCGTCGCAGCGAGCAGCGTCGCCATCCCCGCCAGCCCGAGCAAAATCGCGGTTTCAGACCCGGGTATCCACAGCATTAAGAGTTGCGCAAACAGCATTCCGGTCGCCATGCCGACAAACAGCGTGGGCGTAAATACCCCGCCCGGTGCCCCCGAGCCGCTGCTGGCGAGTACGGCCAGCAGCTTGCAAATGAATACCCCGGCAATCACCGACAGCAGCGGCGGCGCGAGCAGAAACCCCTGCACCACGCTGTAGCCATTGCCCCACACCTTTGGCGTCAGCAGCGACAGCAGACCGACGATCAGCCCACCCAGCGCCAGCTGCCACGGCGGCGAGAGCCGCAGGCGCAGAAACAGGGAGTGACTGAAATCCATTAACCACATCAACGCCGGGCCGCAGATGCCGGCCAGCAGGCCCATGCCGACCATCAGGGCGTAATCCACCCCGGTGAGCGTTTGGCTGAAATGTACTTCATACAGCGTGCTGGCGTCGGGGCTGAGCAGGCGAGTGGTGAGCAGGGCGACCACGGCGGCAATCACCACCGGGCCGAGCGAGGCCAGCATCAGGGTGCCGAATAAGATCTCGGCAATAAACAGGCTCCCGGCTAAGGGGGCGTGGTAGGCGCTGGCCATCCCGGCGGCGGCCCCGCAGGCGATCCACAGTTTCCATTCTGATTTCGGCGTAAAGCGCCGGGCAAAAAAGGAGGCGGCGAGGGCGGCCAGCAGGATCATCGCCCCTTCGCGCCCAATGGCGCTACCGCTGGCGACCACCAGTAATGATGCCAGAGATTTCACCAGGCTGGCACCATAGTCAAACTGCCCGTCGCCCGTCTCCAGGGCTTCCATATAGTCGGTAGGCGCATGCGGACGCTGCGCCGTCATGCGCTGCCATCCCCATAGCAACAGCCCGGCCGCCAGCCCGCCCAGCGCGGGGGTGAGTGCGCGGCGCCAGGGCGAAAGGGCGCTGGCCGCATTCACCAGGCTGCCGCTCTCATTACTGAGAAACAGCCACTCCAGCAAATACATGGCGTGACGAAACAGCGCCACGGCCAGCGCTGCCAGCACGCCGGTGACGGTGGCAATCAGCAGCCTGCGAAACATCGCGCGGATATCAGGGTAAGCATGGAGTCGATGCATGGGTTACGCGTAAACAGGGAAGATACAATATTGTGAGGGGAAATCGGGGGGTTAGCAACGTAAAGAGCCGGGCAGAGCCCGGCTGACAGGATTAGCTTTCGCTATAAATATTCAGCGCCCGGCGCGTGCGGCCAGAGCTGAGGTATTCCGCAATATAGTCCTGGGAAATCTCGCCGTTATAGCGCCCGTCCTCATCGACAATCGGCATCCAGCTGGTGTTGCTCTCGTACAAACGCGACAGCACCACGCGCAGGTTGTCTTCCGCCTTGCCGGTCATGCGGAACGGGTGGATCAGATCGGCGCAGGTGCCGTTGGCATGACGCGCTTCGCGGCGCTTCACAAAGCCCAGCGGCTTGCCGTTTTCGTCCACCACGGTGACCGCGCGGATGTCGTTGTCATCCATGATAGCGAAGGCTTCAGGCAGCGGCGTCGCCGGGCGCACGGTCAGGGTCGGCTGCTGATCGGTCACATCTCCCGCCGAGACCAGCAGCAGGCGCTTCAGGGTACGGTCCTGGCCGACAAACGAGCCGACAAACTCATTCGCCGGTTTGGCCAGCAGTTCGTCCGGGCTGGCGCACTGGACAATTTTCCCCTGGCGGAAGACGGCGATGCGGTCGCCGAGCTTCAGCGCCTCGTCGATATCGTGGCTCACCAGCATCACGGTCTTTTTCAGCTTGCGCTGCATCTCGAGGAACTGGTTCTGGATCACCTCGCGGTTGATCGGGTCAACCGCACCGAATGGTTCATCCATCAGCAGTACCGGAGGATCCGCCGCCAGAGCACGGATCACGCCGATACGCTGCTGCTGACCGCCGGACATCTCGCGCGGATAACGGTTGAGGAATTTATGCGGGTCCATCGCCACCATATCCATCAGCTCTTCGGCGCGGGTTTTGCACCGGGCTTTGTCCCAGCCCAGCATTCGCGGCACCACGGTGATGTTCTCTTCGATGGTCATGTTCGGGAACAGACCAATCTGCTGGATCACGTAGCCGATGTTGCGGCGCAGGGTGACGGTATCCATGTCGCTGGTATCCTGACCGTTGATCAGGATCTTGCCGCTGCTTGGGGTAATCAGGCGGTTAATCATCTTCAGGGTAGTGGTCTTGCCGCAGCCGGACGGGCCGAGCAGGACGCACATCTCCCCTTCGGGCACGTTCAGGTTGACGTTGTCCACGGCCTTAAAGGTCTGGCCCTGTTTCTGTGAAAATTGTTTGGTGAGGTTTTCCAGTTTTATCATTATCGAATCCCCTTTGGAGTCAGAACGATCTGCAGACGGTGCAGTAACCAGTCGAGCACAATCGCTAAAAGACAAATCATCAGTGCACCGGCAATCAGCATACGAATATCGCTTCCGCCAATGCCGTTAAGCAGCAGCAGGCCCAGCCCGCCCGCGCCAATGACGGCGGCAATCGCCATCACGCCGATGTTCATCACCACGGCGGTACGGATCCCGCCAAAAATCACCGGCAGCGCCATAGGGATCTCTACCCAGCGCAGACGTTGCCAGAAGGTCATGCCGATCCCGCGACCCGCTTCGCGCAGACCTGGCGGCAGGCTGTCGAGGGCGGTGTGGGTGTTACGCACAATCGGCAGCAGCGAGTAGAGGAATACCGCCGTAATGGCGGGGAGGGCGCCAATACCCTGACCGATCATGGAAAAGAGCGGGATCATCAGGCCGAACAGAGCAATCGACGGGATGGTCAGCACGATGGTGGCAATCCCCAGCACCGGGGTCGCCAGCCATTTGTGGCGCACAATCAGAATGCCCAGCGGCACGCCAATGATGATGGCCAGGCCCACGGCTAACGCCACCAGCCACAGATGCTGCAGCGTCAGGCTTAACAGATAGCCCCAGTTATCAATAATGTAGTGAACCGTATCCATAGCGCCTCCTTACAGCAGCTGCTTGCTACGCAGGAAATCACGGGCGACCTGCTGCGGTGACTGATGATCGATATCCACCTTCTTGTTGAGCTCGGTGATAACGTCGTTATTGAGCTGGGCGGAGAGCGTGTTCAGTGCCTCCTCCAGACCCGGATTGGCTTCCAGGGTGTCCTTACGCACCACCGGGGTCACCGCATAGCTCGGGAAGAAGCCTTTGTCATCTTCCAGTACCTTCAGGTCGAAGCCCTTCACGCGCCCGTCGGTGGTGTAAATCAGCCCGGCGTCAACGAAGCCGTCGCGCACCGCGTTATAGACCAGACCGGGGTCCATCTGGCGGATCTGCGGGCGATCCAGCTCCAGGTTATAGGCGGCCTGCAGCGGCTTCATGCCGTCGCTGCGCCCGGAAAACTCGAGGTCCAGACCCAGCATCCAGTTGTTGTCCGGGTCGGTTTTACGCACCTGCTCGATCTTAGCGACCAGCTCCGACATGGTGTTGATATTTTCCGCTTCGGCGCGCTTACGCTGCATGGCAAAGGCGTAGGTGTTGTTCATGTCCGCAGGGTTGAGCCACACCAGACCATGTTTGGCATCAAGACGTTTCACCGTCTCGTAAGACTCCTGCGGGGACATGCGTTTGTTGATGTGGTTAAAGATGATCAGCGACGTACCGGTGTACTCCCAGGTCATGTCGATCTGCTTGTTAATCATCGCATTGCGGGAAATCACCGTCGCAATGTTGGTCTGGGGCTGCACCTGGAATCCTTTCTTTTGCAGGTACTGCACGGTCATGGCCGAGAGAATATGCTGCTCGGTAAAGCTCTTGGTCGCCAGAATCAGCGGTGCGGCGAGCGCCTGGCTGGAGAAGAGCGCGGCGGCGCACAGCGCCGTCAGGCCGGTAAACAGTCTCATAGAAGCTCCTTGTTATAATTATCGCGCGAGATGCGGGCTCATCAGACGACCCAGCGCCGCCAGCAGCGTATCCAGAATCAGGGCGAACAGGGCGGTGGCCGCCGCGCCCAGGATCAGGGTCGGGAAGTCGTTCAGGTAAATACCCGGGAAAATCAGCTCGCCATAGCTGCTGGCGCCAATCAGGAAGGCCAGCGGGGCAGTACCGACGTTAATCGCGGTAGCGATGCGGATCCCGGAGAGCATCACCGGCCAGGCATTAGGAATTTCGACCTGGCGTAGACGCTGCCATTTGGTCATCCCGATCCCGTTCGCCGCTTCCAGTAACGACCCAGGCACCGAGCACAGCCCGGCATAGGTGTTACGCACAATCGGCAGCAGCGAGGCCAGGAACAGGGCGATAATCGCCGGGGTATCGCCAATGCCAAGCACCACCATCGCCAGAGCCAGAACGGCCAGCGGTGGCAGGGTGTTACCGACGTTAAAGATCTGCATCACGTATTCGGCGATACCTCGCGCGGCCGGACGGCTCAGCAAAATACCGCTGGGGATACCGACCAGCAGAGCGAAGAACATGGACGAGAAGACTAAAATCAGATGCTGTTGCCCGAGATAGACCAGGTCAACCTGGCGCGCTTTGATCGTCTCGAGCCCAATTCCCCAGACGAGGAGGGCGACGACCACAATAATCGCGCCGACAAAAAGCAGCGAACGTTTGAATAATGGATGCATTGCGATGTGTCTCCCTGTGCGCATGCGTTATAGCAACCACCGGTTGCCTGTTGTTATGCCATGAATCGGCAGGGGTAATTGAGCTATAGCAAGCGTTTGGGAAGGGTTCCAGCGAAGCGGTAAAATCTGTAACCCTATGAAAGTGAGGGAAACCCACGGTTAAGCCTTATGGGATAAGGCCTGGTCAGGGGCAGACAGAATAGTCTTAAAGATAAATTCATTAAGTGACACCGTCACTTAATGAATGGGCGGCGGCCGTTATTTGCTAAACGCAGCGCGGACTTTTCGCACCCGTAGCGAGGTATTAATGATGGAGAAGGTGGCCACGAAAACCAACATCAGCCCCAGCGCCAGCATCGCATGAAAGTCAAACCACCTGAACAGTATCAGCCCCGCGATACCCCCGGTGATAAAGGAGAAAAGGGTGGTGAGATGGGTTTTAAGCTGGCTTCTCTGAGCTGCCGTATCTTTGGAGTAATCCCGGCGTAGCATCGCTACCACCACGGAGGCCAGCGAAATGCCTGCATCGGTTAAGGTGCCGGTTATGTGGGTGGATCTTACCCGACCGCCGGAAAGCTGGGTGGAGGTTGAATTATGGATCCCCATCAGGCCACAGAGGAAAACAATAATTTCCCGATTGGTGGTGAAGGTATGGAAAAACATCTCATACAGAGAGACGCCGGCCAGTAATAACCCTTCAATAAACAGAACCTGACAAAAAATGAGCCGCACATTATGCATGATGCCCCATAAAACAATAATTCGCGCAATGATTGCGCCCGTCACAAATGACAGAATAATGGTGGCAAAGAAAATAATATCGTTCAGATCCGTTGAGGAGACTTCGCTGGAAAATTGTGAGGTGTTGCCGGTCATATGGGAAGGAAAAAAACCGAAGGCCCCCAGCGCAATGGCATTCAGTAATCCTGCGGAGGTAGCCAGCCAGAGGGCAAGCCGACGATCCTCCTGATGCGTTCGTTCTTTCTTGAGTTTAATCAGCAAAGAATACCTCCGGTTTGAGCTTTGCCTGAATAATCAGGCTAGCAAAGACAATTCACGGGTTGTCCAGGATAGCGCTTAATTATTACGGCACCGGAGGCCTGTGTGGATTTAGTAATTAATTAAAATAACCCTGCTAAGAAAGCGATTATTAAGCATCGGGCGGGCTATGTTCACAGCATTCCATTATTCCCGTGGCGTAAAAACGCCTCGCGCTGGTTTAAGCGTTCAAACCATGCCTCTATGGCGGGAACCTGCGGCTTCTCAAACGGGGTCATCTTCCAGCGGTTCACCGACAGCCCCAGCACCACGTCGGCAAGGGTAAAGGTCTCGCCCGCCACCCACACCCCGGTGTGTTGCAGCTGCTGCTCAAGGATCATGATGTGGTGGTTCCACTCCTTAATTCCCGCCGCAATCCGCGCTGGATCGTTGAATTCCGGGTTTTTGCGCCCCAGCGCCGGGAAGACGTAGCGCCAGGCGTTGTTGAATTCCGTTGCCTGCCAGTCCATCCAGCGCTCTATATTGGCGCAGGCCTGCGGATCTGCGGGGAGCAGGTCATCGCGTCCGGTTTTGCGCACCAGATAGCGGCAGATGGCGTTGGATTCCCACAGCACAAAGTCACCGTCGATCAGCACCGGCACCATGGCGTTCGGGTTCAGCTTGCGGAAGGCGTCGGTTTCCGTCGAGGCAAAGCCGCTGCCGTAATCTTCCTGCAGATAGTCCAGACCGACTTCTTCACAGGTCCAGAGTACTTTGCGCACGTTGATGGAGGTGGTTTTGCCGAGGATTTTAAGCATGGTGCATGCGTCCTTTTTAAGAGTGTTTAAGAGCAGGTCAACCCTAAATAGGGTAGTAGTTCCTTCTGCCTTTATCGCGTTAGTCTGTTTACGACAAAAGGACCACAACAAGAAGCACGGTATGGAAATTATTTTGATGCGTCATGGAAGGCCTGCTTTTACAGGTGCTTCAAGAGTAACAAGCCTGGAGATGGCAGAGTGGATTTCACACTATAATCTCTCAGATACGGGCAGCGATATGCCTCCGCAATCCAGTCAGGCGTTAGCATCCAGCGCATTGCAGATCCTGAGCAGTCCTCTTCCCAGAGCGATTTCCTCCCTGCACGCATTAGGGCGTACACCGGATCGCATTGATGACGTCTTCAGAGAAGCTGACCTGCCCGCATTCCATATACCCGGTATTAGGTTAGCCCCCACTTTATGGGCGTCAGTTTTCCGTATTATGTGGCTGTGTGGCATCTCCCCTCATGTTGAGCCCCTGGCGACAGCTAAACAACGCGCCGTTCAGGCTGCGGATATCCTCGTAACATGTGCAAAAGCATCAAACGGCCCTGTGCTGCTTATGGGGCATGGGGTGATGAATCGGCTGATTGCAAGGGTACTCATATCGTTGGGCTGGAAAGAGCTTCGTCGGCAGGGTAAGGGTTACTGGAGCGCAGGAATCTACCACTTAGACTAAGTTAAGATTTTGATTTTTCGCGGCTATTTGCAAAGAATTTGGTAACATGAGTCTCCTGTCACCTTAGCGTGCAATCGGATTAATAAAGGAATGGTTAATGAAAGCAAGGGTGCTTTTCAGTCTCTGTTTTTTGGCAATGTCATCTCATGCCGCTGCCTATACGCAGTTCAAACCTGCGGTCTTAAATGCTGCGCTTTTGTTCCAGCATGATGCAACAACCGGCAACGTTAAACATAGCCTTCAGTGGGTCCGGGACGTTGAGGGTAAATTGCAGGTTATGACAGAAGTGAGATATGACCCCAGCGGGTGCTTTACCCACATCAATATGATCGACAGGGCCACTCCCCGGGAATTCCATCTGGTAAACAAGGATGGCGTACTGAGCTCATTCAAAGGCGAGCGTATTACTGGAAAAATCAATAAACGCTGCGAAATTACCGAGCTTGAGAATAAAAAGGGCAAGTTTTTGCTCAGCTATAATGTGCGCGGGTTGCTTGAAACGATGGTTGATAAAAGTACGGGAGAGGTTGTAGAGCGATATGAATATCAACATAGCCAGTTCCCTGTACGGGTAAGAAACTACAAAGAGCGACTGGACAAGCGGATCTTTTACCCATCCGGAAGCGCGCAATTTATTGATTCAGAAATAGTGTCAAAAGGAGAGGAGCGCACTGTCCGGGTGAAGCAGAGCTGTGCTTACACCCCAGATGGCAATGCAGATAAATGCTCACTGATAACCTCCACTGATGACGACTACCGCGGTTCTTTCTTCCTGTGGATTTCTAATCACGAAACAGAGTACTTCTGAGTTTATTAAACATGTTAAAAGTTATCGCCGAAGATTTTATCAAACCCGAGTTCGTCGACGTCGTTCTCCCTTTGTACCGCGAACTCATCGCGGCGACGAAGAAAGAACCCCTGTGTATTGCTTATGATTTGTACCGGGATGAAAAAGATCCAGGGCATTTTATTTTCATTGAAGAGTGGCCCGACCGCGCAGCACTCGATGCGCATTGTGCCAGCGAGCATTTCACTCGGCTTGTTCCTTTAATTGATCAATATGCGCGTAAAGCGGCGCAGTATATCCTGATGGATGGTCGGGTGGAGCCGGAGCGATAGTGTCGCCGTGCCAAACGCGAGGAAATTGTCAAAAAATAGGCAAGTAATATTGTTAAAATAAAATAATGACCGCAGTTTGTTGGCATATTCACAATTAACCAGATGAGAATTTTCCCGTTAAGTTGCAAAGCAAACTTTGTGGATGTAAATTACAATCTTAAATTCATTGCAATTATCAGAGGGAAAATGAAAATTCGCCTGCAATACCCCTTATATTTAGTAGCTTTATCTTCTTCACTTATGTCTGTATCAGCAAATGCAATTCCTCCTGTTAAGGCCGTAGATGTTAAATCATTTGACATTGGTGGTGTTAAAACGGGAATGAGCATTGAAGAAGCGCAAGCTGCAATGCAGAAAAACTTTGGTATAAAGCCTGCTCAAATAAGGGCATCAAAGTCGATGGAAAGTCAGACTCCAAGTATCGTTACAGGGAGTCAGCAGATTATGCACCTGGTATACGAAGATAATGGAACCCGTATGCAGGTGAATTTCCAACCCCGAGTTCCTTATAACAAATCTAATCCGATGGCTGTTTCGCAGGTCCTCTATGAAATACCTTGGACGAAAGAAAATGAAAAAAATATGGTCGAGGCTGCCTTGAATAAGTACGGGCCGGTATCAACTGGTGGTGTATTTCCTGTTTGGTGTGAAAAACCAATGCCTACCTCAGGAATGGGCTGTGAGAGCGGTACGGCAAGCCTTTCTATGGGAAACACGAAAATAGAGCTGATTGATCCTGCATGGCAGAATGCCGTCATAAATTACATGGATAAACAAAAAAAGACTAAGCCTATGTTGTAAAAAATGAATCCGGATTCATTGTGAATTTATTTTAGTGAGTAACTGAATCCGGATTTATTAAGCAACGAACCAAACATTCTTAAGTCCTTTTGGTGTCTGAACATCGCCTTGCCTGTCGTTATGAATTTTCTGATGCAGGCTGCAGTCCGCACGTCCTAAGTGACATTATTTGTCATGATCAAGAGAGAGGATGAATAAGGGCACATAATAGAAAGTGCGTGCAAAAAGCGCTAATTAATCGACTTAACTCAAATTAACGCTGATTAACCGATCCGTAGGCGTAACGTTGTATTAACGGCGGCTAAGATTAATCTTAGAATTACCGGAAATAAGAACTATTCATTAGAGATGCTGAATGTTTTGACGTAAATTTATTCGTAAAAAATTTTGTTACAAATCCTACGAATTTATTCACAACCAAGGACGTTTAGCGTATGGGGATCTTAAAACCTGGTTTATTACTGACTGCTTTTGTACTGACTGCATGTGGTGGCGGTGGTGGCGGTGGTGGCGGTAGCGACAGCACGCCCCCGGTAACCACTGCGCCTGTGCAAACGGATAACGGCAATACGGGTGCCACACCGGAAACTCCTGCCACCACACCGGAAACCCCTGCCACGGCACCGGTCAGTCTGACCACCGGGGGTACCATTTCTGGTTGGACCTACACCACCCCAGAGGGCCGTGAATACGTTATGCGCGGCACCGGGATCTCTGCGGGCCTGACGCAAACCCAACGGCTCACCCGTGACGACCATTCCCCGGTCTCCTCAACGTCATGGTGCTGCGGTCGCATGAGTTACACCACGTTTGGTACCTGGACACAGTATGAAAAAGGTCAGCATGAGGTCTTCTACACCGGGGATGCCACGCTGGCGGCTAACGTGCCAACCCAGGGAACGGCGACCTATGTGGGTTACGGTATGCGTGAAAATATCCTGAGTGATGCTCGCTTTAACATTGATTTCGCGGCGAAAACCATCAACGGTACCATTGCCGGAAATGAAGTCTTTGGTAGCGAAGTTGCGATGCAGGGCAACATTGCCAACGGTGGTTTCACCGGTAGTGCGCAATCCGGTGAGCAGGCGGGGACCTTCACCGGTCATTTCAACGGCCCCACGGCTGAAGAGTTAGGCGGTCTGGCGCAGTTTGCAGACACGACTAAAAACGCATCCTTTGGCGCGACACGTCAATAAATCGTTTTCCGGTCAGCCTGGCTGACCGGACCTTCAGATGGTAAGCCTTTCTATGAATATTTTGCGTACTGGCGCACTGAGTTTGCTGTGCCCGCTCAGCGTTGCGTTTGCTGCGCCGCCGGAAACCGACTCGATTCCTGCTGCTCCCCACTTTGAACGACTGACCACGCCGGACAAGCGCACCGTGCCTGGCGAAAAGACGCTGCATGTTACCAATGCTCAACTGGCGGAACAGCCAGAGCTGGCGATGGCGCTGCTCGATCAGGCCATTCGTGAAGAAAAATGGCCGATGGTTCGTGCCATTTTACCGGTCTATGCGGCGTCACCCAATCCGGATTCTACCCTGATTCATTTTGCAAAAGCCGGTCTGGCGCGCAGTCAGGGACATTATGCAGAGGCGATTGAACACTATCGCGCTATTCTGAGCAGTCATCCTGACTTTGCTGCGGTGCGTCTGGATTTAGCGCGTGCCATGTTTGAAAATCGTCAGTTTGACGCCGCTGATTATCAATTTCGTCGTGTATTACAAAGCAATCCGCCTGAGAATATTCAGCAGGTCATTGCACAATATCTTGAGCGCATTCAGAAAGGCAGCGCATTAACGGGTTCATTCAGCGTGAGTTATCTGAATGACAGCAATGTGAATAATGCTTCATCAGGTAAAACCATTCGGGTTGGCGATCGCCTGTTTATTCGTAATAAGGATAGTTTCCCTCAGCGCGGAGAAGGTTTCTGGTTCAATGGCGCATTACAAAAAGATGTTCAACTCTACGATCAGCATGGCTTGCGATTCCTTGGTACGGTAAACGGTAAGAGTTACTGGAATAATCATGATTTTGATGATATTACCACCCGTGCTTATGCTGGATATCAATGGCGTAATTTCCGCCAACAGTTTGCCCTGTTGCCTTTTTATGAAAAAAGATGGTATGGCACCGAGGCGTACTCTTCTGGCCCTGGCGTCCGCGGCGAATACAGTTATTTACTTACCCCTACCTGGCAGGTGAGTCAGGCGCTGGAATATCAGAAACTGGATTATGATGATGAAGATTATCGATTCTTGCGCGGACAAAATCGTTACTCTTCCACAACCCTGTCCCATGCCTTCAGTAACCGGGTGTCAGGATTTGCCGGCTTCGATCTGCTCGATCAGCAGACCTTCACTCGCAGTGAATCTAACCATCGGGTAGGTTTGCGCAGCGGGGTGCAGGTTGATATGCCCTGGCAACTCTCCTTTGCCGCCACCACGGCCATTGCCAGACGCAATTACCAGGCCGACAGTGATATCTTCTCGACACGACGGAAAGATAACGAACAGATCTATAACCTCTCGCTCTGGCATCGCGACCTTTATTTCTTTGGGGTTATGCCGAAACTGAATTTCACCTATAAACGGGTCGATAGCAATATCGATTTCTATGATTATCGACAGCGGAGTGTCACGCTTTCTCTGGATAAGAATTTTTAACAGACGTTGGCCAGCACTTTTTACTGAGTATGCAGAAAAAGTCTAATACGAAAGGGTGAAATTAACATGAAAAGCACGCTCCGGCGTGTTTTTTTATTTTATGGGTTGGTAAAAGGTAAATGTGGCTGCTAACTTTTGGAGCGGTGCCCAGGTGTTGCGTGATAATACGTAGCCCTTGCCTTGATAATGATAAATACGAAAAAAGCATGATATTTTAAATTCATCTGCGCTTTTTTGTTGCTTGCTTAGTTATTAAATTTTCGTCATCTTCTAGTCATGAATAAATGAAAAGCTCACGTTAAAACAGAGAAAAAGGGTTAGCTATGTTCAGAGTTTTCTGCTCCTCTTGCGTCATTAAACCCTTGCGTTCAGGACGATACTTATTAATGGTGAGCATGTTATTCCCGACATGGGTATATGCCGAAACCTCTACCTACGACGAACTTATTATTCAGGCGCGGGATGGCGACCGCCAGCCTTTATTGCAATACCTTGCCGTTCGCGAAAAGCAGACCCAGTTAACGGCGGGAGAGATTGCTGACTGGCTTCAGGTTTCCTCATGGGCCAATAATGACGTTGAGACGCTGGCGGTATGGGATCGTTATCGCCAAAGCATGGTCATCCCTGCCAGAGGGCAAATCGCTGCCGCCCGCGCGCTGCGTAACCAAAAGCAGTGGAATGCCTCGCTGGCCGTCTGGGAAACCGTTTTGCACGCTGAGCCTGGCAATAGTGATGCCCGCACAGGCTGGATAATGACGCTCGCAGATGCCCATCGCAACGAGCAGGCCATCACCGAAGCCCAACGCTGGGCAGACGAGGAGCCGGGGCCAGAGAGGGAGGCACTGCTGGCTTATGTTTATCATGCTCAGGGGAAAAACTGGGATTCAGTCCTGGCGGCCAGCCAAATCGATACCGATTCAGACCACAACAAAAACGTGGTGCCCACGCTGCTGGCTGCCATGTCGGCCAACCGCATTGCCGGCCCCGCGCTGACCCTTTCAGAGCGTTACCCGCAGCCTGATGCCATTACACGTCAACTTGAACTGGATGCGGCGGCGCAAACCGTCCGCGCTGCGTTCACGCCCACCCGCAATGAAGATGAACGATTCCTGGTGGCCGATAAAGCCCTGGCTCGCTATGACGCGCTGATTGCCGCGTGGGAACAACAGCCCGAGGCGCAAGGTGATGTGCGACGCGCCAGAATTGACCGGCTGGGGGCGCTGGTGATCCGTAAACGCATGGATGAGGCGATAGCCGAATTTGAATCGCTCGAGGCGAGCGGAACGCCGGTTCCTGACTACGCCAGAAGATGGGTCGCTTCTGCCTATCTTGCGCAGAAGCAGCCGGACAAAGCCGAGTCGCTGCTTGAAAGCATCTATTTTCCACGTGGCTCGACCCTGGCATCACAGCCGATGACCATGGACGATCAACAGGAACTGCTGTTTGCCCGTCTCGATAACAACCATTTCGACGAAGCGGAGCAGCAACTGGATGCCTACACCAGAGAGACCCCTTATCTGCAAAAGGTCTATGGTTCTCCCACGCCGCAGCCCAATGACAACTGGCTGCTGGCCAGAACCTTACGAACCGAATATCTGGTGGCCGTCAATAATTTGCCTGCAGCCGAGACGCATGCGGAGCAGTTGGCGCGTACAGGATCGGGTAACCAGGCACTGCGTATTGCCTATGCGTCAGTGCTGCTGGCGAGAGGATTACCTCGTGCCGCAGAGCGCGAACTTAAGCTTGCCGAAGTCCTGGAACCCAGCAACCTGGCGCTGGAAAGGCAACAAGCATGGACGGCCATGGAGCTTCAGGAGTGGCAGCAGGCCGACGAACTGACGAAGGATGTGATCACCCGCAGCCCGGATGACGCCGCCACGTTGCAGCTTGAACGACTGATGGAGGTGCATAACAAAGCTGAACTGCGGATAGCAGGGTCTCAGGGCATCTCATCCGACAGTCCGGTCAGTGGCAAAAATGATTTTACCCTCAACGCGGCGCTTTATAGCCCACCCATTAACCAAAACTGGCGACTGTTTACCGGCTACAACTTTGCCCGTGGCGATTTTGAGGAGGGGAAGGGTATAAGTCGGGACCTGCTGGCGGGCGCGGAATGGAGGTCAAGGGATAGCTGGGCCGAAATGGAGGTCTCCGGGCGCAACGATGGCAGCGATCAGAAAATCGGCGGACGCCTCTCTGGCTGGTACGATTTCAGCGACAGCTGGCGGGTCGGGGGCTCGGCGGAGCGGCTATCACGTAACACGCCGCTGCGTGCCCTGCGCAATGGGGTAAACGCCAATGGTGGCGATCTGTGGTTACGCTGGTATCAGAACGAACGACGCGAATATCAACTTTCACTTTCCGGCGCCCATTTCACCGACGGCAACGATCGACTGGAATATGGCATCAGCGGTAAAGAACGCCTCTGGACGCTGCCACGTTTTACGCTGGATTTTATCCCCGGCATCGGCGGCAGCCATAACAGCAAAGAAAATGTGCCTTATTACAACCCCAAACGTGATGTTTCGGCGGTAGCAGGGCTGCGCGCCGAACATGTGCTGTACCGCCATTACGATACGGTCTGGAAGCAGCAGTTTGAGGCGGGGGCGGGCGGATACTGGCAAAAGGGGTACAGCGCTGGGGCCATCAATCAGTTAGGTTACGGGCAACGTATTCAATGGAATAACGTAGTGGATGCCGGGGTGACACTTACCTGGGATAAGCGTCCTTACGACGGTAAGCGGGAGCGCAATATTGCCCTCGCATTTGATCTGAATGTCAGGTTTTAAGGGCGCTTGATGATGAAACGATGGCTTCTCGCCGCGAGGGTAATAGTTGGGTGGATGATGATGAGCATGTGTGCATTGGCCGCGGCACCGCGTTATCTTCCTCCCGCCGAGCGGCCGGCGCTGTATGCGGATCAGCGTTGGCCCACAAACAGCTTTCTGGTGCTGGGCTGGCATGACGTGGAGGACGGTGCCGCCGATCAGCGTTATCTGTCCGTGCGCACCAGCGCCCTGAACGACCAGTTTGCCTGGTTGCATGATAACGGCTACCACCCGATTAGCGTGCAGCAGGTGCTGGATGCCCATGCCGGAAAAATCACCTTGCCTGAAAAGGCGGTGATGCTGACCTTTGATGATGGATACAGTAGCTTCTCAACGCGCGTTCTGCCGCTGCTTCGGTTGTTCAAATGGCCTGCTCTGTGGGCACCTGTCGGCAGTTGGGTGGATGCACCGGAACATTCGCTGGTGGATTTTGGCGGACTAAAAACGCCGCGGGAAAAATTTGCCACCTGGAAGATGGTACGCGAGGCCAGCGAGTCGGGGCTCGTGGAAGTGGGGGCGCACACCTGGGCCTCCCATTACGGCCATCAGGCCAATCCGCAAGGCAGTAAGGAACCCGCAGCCGCTAACCGTTTTTACGATAAAACCAGCGGACAGTACGAAACGGATGCGCAGTTTGAAAAGCGGATGAGTGCCGACCTGTCTCGCATTACGGGCAAAATCGAAGAGGTCACCGGGAAAGCACCGCGAGCCTGGGTCTGGCCTTACGGGGCGGCGAGCGGGACCACACTGAAGATCGCGCATCAGCAGGGCTACCAGATGGCTTTCACCCTGAACCAGGGGCTGGCGAATGCCGCAAATCTGGAAGATGTTCCCCGGGTGCTGATTTCCAATAACCCTTCGCTGCGTAGCTTCGCCAGCCAGATAGCTCAGGTCAGGGAACCTGAAACCATGCGGGTTATGCATGTCGATCTCGACTATGTGTACGACAAAAACCCGACTCAACAGCGTAAAAATATCGATCTGCTCATTCAGCGGGTTTTCGATATGAAGATAACCCATGTCTTTTTACAGGCCTATGCCGATCCGAAAGGGGACGGCAACGTCAATGCGCTCTATTTCCGCAGTCGCTGGCTACCTATGCGGGCGGATCTGTTTAACTTCGTTTCCTGGCAGTTGCAGACCCGTGCCGGGGTGAAGGTTTACGCCTGGATGCCGGTCCTGGCGTTTGGGTTAGACCCCTCTGTGCCACGCGTGGCGGCGTGGTCGTCAGACACCGGACGAAGTGCGCCAGATAATCGCCAGTACTTGCGCTTATCACCCTGGAATGCGGTTGCCCGACAGAGAATCAACGACATCTACGAGGACCTGGCGCGGCATGCCAACTTCAGCGGCATTCTGTTCCATGACGACGCTTTTTTGACCGACTTTGAGGATGCCTCCCCGGATGCGCTCAAAGCCTATCGTTCAGCAGGCTTCCCGGAAGACCTTGCGCAGATCCGCGCCAACCCGCAACTGCTGGCGCGCTGGACGCGCTTTAAAAGTCGCGCCCTGATTGATTTTACCCGACAGCTCACGCAAACCGTGCGTGCGGTGCGCGGTCCACAGATCAAAACCGCCCGCAACATTTACGCCATGCCGATACTGGACCCGCAGAGCGAAACCTGGTTTGCGCAGAACCTGAATGATTTTCTCGGCACCTACGACTGGACAGCCCCGATGGCGATGCCGCTGATGGAAAATGTCCCGGTCAACGATGCCAATGCCTGGCTGGACAGACTCGTCGGGCAGGTAGCCCGTTTCCCGGGCGCGCTGGATAAAACGGTTTTTGAACTTCAGGCACGCGACTGGCGTAAGGGGGCAGGGCAGGACAGCATTAGCGGTGAAATGCTTAACGGGTGGATGCGGCAGCTCAAGCTGAGCGGTGCCAGAAACTATGGCTACTACCCGGACGATTTCATTAACGATCAACCCCGGATGGCAGAGATCCGTTCTGCTTTTTCCTCCTACTGGTATCCGCAAAAATGACCGATCGCCTCATCGCCTTCCTGATCCTTTGCCTGATGTTCAGTTTTCCGCTCGGCGTGGCGGTGATTTTTACCGGTGAAGTGATCCTTGATTTCGTCTTTTTCTGGCCGCTGTTTATGTCGGCCCTCTGGATTAGCGGTGGACTTTACTTCTGGTTTCACCGCGAGCGCCACTGGCCATGGGGGCCGGGCACACCGCCACCTGTACTCGAAGGCAATCCGCTGATTTCCATTCTTGTGCCGTGCTTTAACGAAGGGCTGAATGCCCGTGAGACTATCGAAGCGGCGCTGGCGCAACGTTATGAAAATATAGAAGTGATTGCTATTAATGACGGTTCTATCGACAGCACCGCGGCCGTGCTGGACAAGCTGGCGAGTGAATATTCGCGGCTGCGGGTGATACACCTGGCGGAAAATCAGGGTAAAGCGGTAGCTCTGCAGGCGGGTGCTGCGGCGGCACGCAGTGATTTTCTGGTGTGTATTGATGGTGATGCGCTGCTGGATAAGGATGCGGCAGTGTATATGGTCGCCCCGCTGCTCAATTACCCTCGCGTGGGGGCGGTGACCGGTAATCCGCGTATCCGTACGCGTTCAACGCTGGTGGGGCGAGTCCAGGTGGGGGAGTTTTCATCTATCATCGGCCTTATCAAGCGTACCCAGCGCGTCTATGGTCAGGTCTTTACCGTTTCCGGTGTCATTGCCGCTTATCGCCGTCGCGCCCTGGCAGAGGTGGGATACTGGAGCCCGGATATGATCACGGAAGATATTGATATCAGCTGGAAGTTACAACTGCGCCACTGGTCAATTTTCTTCGAACCTCGTGCGCTGTGTTGGATTTTGATGCCCGAGACGCTAAAAGGGCTTTGGAAGCAGCGTCTGCGTTGGGCACAGGGGGGCGCGGAGGTATTTATTGTCAATATGCGTCGCTTGTGGAGCTGGGAGTACCGACGTATGTGGCCTCTGTTTATTGAGTTTTGTATGTCAACCGCATGGGCTTTTGCCTATGCCGTCAGCATTCTGTTGTTCCTCTTCGGGCTGCTTATTCCGATGCCCGATTCTTTATATGTTCAACATCTTTTCCCACCGGCTTTTACTGGCCTGATGCTGGGCGTGGTCTGTCTGTTGCAGTTCGCGGTCAGTCTGATTATTGAAAGACGCTACGAGAAAGGTATTGCGGCGTCTCTGTTCTGGATTATCTGGTTTCCGGTGGTGTACTGGATGTTGAGCCTGTTCACTACGCTTGTGGCTTTCCCGAAAGTCATGCTGCGCCGCAAACGCAGCAGAGCTCGTTGGGTGAGTCCCGATCGCGGTATTGGGAGATTAAAACCATGATCCAACCTTTAATTTTTACTGAACAACGGCTGTTTCCACGCGCGCTGGATGCCCTGTTAACGATCGTGGCCTGGCTGGGGTTTAGCTGGCTGATTTACAATGGTCTGATAACCGCAATTGAACATGATCCTTTTATAGGGACCAGGCCGTTCTACACCACGCTCAGTACGCTGAGTATCTACCTGCTGGTGGCCTGTCTTATCAGTCTGGCGCTGATCGGCTGGGCAAAATACAACCAGCTGCGCTTTCGTATTGAACGGCGTAAGCGTCGGCCAGAACTTGAGCGCCATGAAGTTGCGGCAAGTTTCAATATCACCCCCGAACTGGCGCTAATGATGAGTCAGGCCAAGATCTTTACCCTCGCGCATTACGAGACGGGGGCAATTGACCGCGTGTGGATGGCAAAAATCCTCGCTGACGTGCAGCGCGAGTAACGAAAAACCTGCCGGTAATGCTGGATGTTTGCTGGCAGGTTTTTAAGGATTGCCTGCGGCTCGCTGAATACAGGGGGGCATGCATACAGGTTCCGGAACGCGATAAGGAATTCGAATCTGATGAAATTATGCACACATGAAAGGCATCTTTCAGGATGCGGGTAAAAATTACCGCGCAAGCAAAACCAGCCAGTCTGGGTTCTCAATTTTACGGGACCAGGGCAGCATCTCACGGTTAATCAGCGCCAGGCATTCTGACTCTTTCATCCTTACTGCTTCGCTTGTGCCCGGGCCCTCCCATTCATCGTAGAGATGCCAGTAAAGCGATTTCAGGGTATCGATCACCGCCGTGAAAATCTTTACGTCAGGTTCAAGCCAGTAACACACCAGAAAATACATTTTCTGTTCTACCTCATGGATGGACGTGCACTGGGAAAGTTGACGCATAAATAGCTTGAGCCAGACCAGTGCCGCTGTTTTGAGCGGGGGCAGATCTATCCGCTGCTCTGACAAGTACCGTGACAAATACAATTCAACCTCGGCCCGTTCAGGTTGATTATCAAGCGCCAGTGAAGCGAGGATTAACAGCGTCTGTGAATCATTTCCTGCGGTGATTTGATCTTCAGCCCATGCAACGATCAGGCAGTCCAGGTCATTGCGGAGAAAGGGATATTTCCGTGCAAAAACAAGCAGTCCGAGCAGGTCATTGAGTGTGTATAGCGATAGCATCTGAACTTCCCTTTTATGTCGTGTTTACATGAACCCTGGCTCATAACGTAATGTCTCAATAATCATCGAGAGTGCCGGCAGGAGCTGACGCTCGCTGGAATAAAATATATGGAACCCCTGACGCGGCGGACACCAGGCCTCAAGCACTACCTGAAGACGGCCATTTTCCAGCCCCGGGCGGGCAAGTATCTCCGGTACATAAGCCAGGCCATATCCCGCCAGCGCGGCGTCGAGGGCGGCATACACCGTGTTGAAGATCAGAGGACCATCGACACGGCAGGCCTGAACGCCGTCTCCCTTTTTCAGTTCCCAGGGGCTGATCCCCTCCTTCATAGAGTATCGGGTGTTGATGCAGGCGTGCCGGACTAAATCCTCGGGCGTGAGCGGGAGATCTTTTCCGGAGAGATAATCCGGGGAGGCGACAATCACGTTTCGCCAGTCGGGTGATATGCGGACTGACGCCATATTTTTGCCGAGCCTGTCGCCCGGCCTGATACCGGCGTCAAAACGGTCAGCAACAATATCCGTCAGGGCCGGATCGTTGGATACCTCCAGCTGTACGTCAGGATAGTGACGCAAGGCAGGAGAAAGGCGCGGCCAGACGAAGGTATTCCAGGCAAAATCCGACGCCGTTATCCGCACGGTACCGGCGATTTTGCTCCCCAGCTCGCTCAGGGAGGCCAGTTCATCGGCAATTACATCGAAGCGGGGTGACACCCGCTCCAGCAGGCGCAGCCCTGCCTCCGTAGGAGAGACGCTGCGCGTGGTGCGGATCAGCAGCCGTAGCCCCAGCCGCGCCTCAAGATTGCGGATGGTGTGGCTTAACGCCGACTGAGAAACGCCCAGTTCAGCGGCCGCCCGGGTAAAACTGCGTTCCCGGGCGATAGTGATAAACGCCACGATATCCCTGAAGATTTCACCTGACATATTCCGCCTCGTTTATGCGTTAAAAGCCCCGTCAGGGCTGCTGCTCATGGAACCGCAACGCCTCAACCATCAGCGTCATCGCCCGGGAATGCTGGCGTCGGTTAGGGTAGTAGAGATGCAGGCCCGGCCAGAGCGGGCACCAGGCTTCGAGTACCGACACCAGCTCGCCTGAATCCAGCCAGGGCTGAACCATATCCTGTGGCAGGTAGGCCAGACCCAGGCCCGCTTTTGCGGCCTCGAGAATGTCGTAGGCGTTATTACAGATGACGGGGCCGCCGATCCTGACGGCGAACTCACGCTGATCCTCGGTAAACTCCCAGTCATAGAGGCCGCCGTAGGTGGAGGTGCGCAGCCGGATGCACCTGTGTTGAGTGAGATCCTCAGGCCGCTCGGGTAGGGGAAAGCGCGTGAAATAATCTGCCGAACCGACAACCGTATTCTTCACGTCCGGGCTGATTCGCACCGAGATCATATCCTGCGCCAGCTCCATGCCAAATCTGACCCCGGCGTCATAGCCTCTCGCGGCAATATCGACGCTGGCATACTCGCTGATCAGCTCAACGGTGATGTCCGGATACTGCTGCAAAAAAGGGGTGAGTTTAGGCCACAACACCTGGCGGATGGCGTAGTCAATGGCGGTGATGCGCAGGGTGCCGGTTGGCTTGTCCCGCAGGTCGTTCAGGGATTCCAGCTCCTTCTCGATGTATGCAAATTCCGGCACGATCCTGTCCACCAGGTGTTGACCCGCCATCGTCAGGGTGACCCGGCGCGTGCTGCGCAGCAACACGCGCACGCCAAGCCGCTCCTCCAGACCGCGGATGCTGGCACTCAGGGCGGGCTGGGTGACGCCCAGTTGTGCCGCTGCCCGGGTAAAACTCCCGGTCTGCGCTATCGCGATAAGTGCTAATAGATCGCTGAAACCCTCTCGAGCCATGTCTTCCTCACTAAGAAGCGATAAAGGGGATAAGTGGGGCTTAAAAAGATTAATGAATTCTGTTTATAAATGCAAGAAACAGGCAGGGCTGGTCGGGGTTGATGACGTTATGTATATTTACCTCCAGGCAAATGCGGATAGCCGGGAAAATATCTCCGGGCGTGATTGGGGAAATAGTCTAACTGTATTAAGTTGATTCTGGTGAATATTATTATTCACGCCATAGCTTTGTTGTAATTAACCCTAAAACACTTCAATCAAACTGATAATAATATCGGTCGGGAGGCCTCATGTCTTTATCTAAGGTTTCATTATTATTGGCATCAATACTTATTGCCAATACGGCACTCTCTGCACAAACAGAGCCAACGACCGTTGCGGAAGGTATTAATGTCATGAACGCGCAAAAAGTCTCATTTCAGAACGGCACCATCAACATGGCGGCCAATCTCTACCTGCCACCCAATTTCGATAGCGCGAAAAAATACCCGGCGATTGTGGTTTCCCATCCCTGGGGCGGAGTAAAAGAGCAGACGTCGGGTCTGTACGCACAACAGCTGGCGAAACGCGGCTTCATCACCCTGGCCTATGACGCCTCTCACTACGGTGAAAGCGGAGGCTTACCGCGTGACCTCGAAAACCCGGCCGACCGGGTGCAGGATATCCGCAGCGCGATTGGCTATCTGAGCACTCTCCCGCAGGTTGATGCCGCCCGCATCGGAACCCTGGGGATCTGTGCTGGCGGGGGCTATACCCTCCACGAAGCGCAAACCGATCTGCGGGTTAAAGCGGTTGCCGGGGTGGTGACTTATGATATCGGGGATGCCACCCGTAACGGTATTGAGGGATCGCCGGTCTCTGCTGACGACAGGGTGAAATTACTGCAAAGCGTCGATGCCCAGTTAAATAAAGAGGCCGCCGGTGCTCCGCTGCGGGTTGAACAACTGCTCCCGGCGCGGGATAGCGTTAATGCCAGCACGCCTGACTTTGTGCGCGAAGCGACGGAGTATTATCTCACCCCACGCGGCGCGCATCCGAATGCCCGCAACCGGTATGTGGTGACCAGCCCGGGGCTACATATGGCGTATTATCCGCTCGAGCATATGGCGGATATTTCTCCCCGGCCGGTATTATTAATTGCCGGAGAAAAAGCGGAAACCCGTAAATTTAGTCAGCAGGCTTATGATAATGCCAAACAGCCGAAGGAGTTGACGATTATTCCTGGCGCATCGCATTTTGATTTATATGACAAACCGCAGTTCGTTAATCCGGCGGTAGAGAAACTCGCTGCGTTCTTCAGTAAAAATCTTTAATAACACGCTTCGTCTTCAATCAGGAAATTATTTATGACTTATTCTCTCGAAAATAAAATTGCCTTAGTGACCGGTGCAGCTTCGGGTATTGGCCTTGCCACCGCAAAAGCCTACGCTGCGGCGGGCGCCTCCGTGATGCTGGCGGATATCAATACAGAGGCGGTGAAGCAGGCCGCTGAGTCGCTGGTGGCTTCGGGCTACACCGCCAGAGCGGTGACCTGCAATGCGGCGGATCTGGATGACGTCGCGGCGATGGTGGCGGAGACTGTCGCCACCTTTGGCCGTCTCGATATCGCCTTCAACAACGCCGGTATTCAGAATGTGCTGGCGGAGATCGCCGATGCCACCGCAGAGGATTTCGACCGCGTCACGGCGGTAAACCTGCGCGGGGTCTGGGGCTGCATGAAGTATGAACTGCAGCAGATGCGTAACCAGGGGAGCGGCGTTATCGTGAACTGCTCTTCGATCGGCGGGATTGTGGGCGGGGCACAACGCGCTAACTACCATGCCGCCAAGCATGGGGTGCTGGGCCTGACAAAAAGTGCTGCGCTTGAATATGCCGCGCGCAATATTCGCGTCAACGCCGTCTGCCCGGGGCTGATCTGGACCCCGATGGTTGACGCCATGGTTGCCGCTGGTCAAAAAGAGGCGCTGGAGGCGATGGTGCAGGGCGTGCCCATGCAGCGTCATGGCAAGGCGGAGGAGATTGCTGACGTGGTGCTTTGGCTCTCCAGTGACGCATCATCCTACGTCACAGGCCAGTCCATCTCTATTGATGGCGGCCTGACCATGCGTTAATCCCTCATCTGGCCAGATGCCAGCGGCGGCCTCTGGCCTTTTCAAACTTAAGAAAGTCTTACTATTTAAGCAGTGATTAATTCATTTATTATATTTATTCCGATAGCAGCAATTTTTTGCGTTTCAAACCGTCATGAGGGATAAAAATGGACAAAAATTTCACGCCAGAACAAATCGACATGATAAACCGTATCGTCTTTGCACACCTTGACCAGATGAAACAGAAAACGGCTGAAATTGTTGAAGAAACAGAAAGAGCAGCACACCAGCAGCTCCAGGACAGCGGGATTGATATAACAGATTTCTCTCCTGCTAATCAGAGTTTTTTGATGGTGACGCTCATCCAGAACCTGATAGATCGCGTTCATGGCGGCGATATGGCCGTTGCCCAACAGTTAATAACGATGGAAGCCAAAAGGCTTAACGTCAGCGTAAACGTTGAGGCTGATCAGTCGAGAAGTTAGGTCCCGTTTTATGCGCAGCTACAGGGTGCTTTCTGCCTGACAGGCGCATGGACCTTCACCGGAAACGCTAACGCAGTTTTGCCACCCATTCTTCGCAAAAATCCAGATAGGCCCGCACAAGGGCTGAAGGATGTTTATGACGGGCGTAAACAAGGTGCAATGGCAGGACTTGTTTGGCTGTTTCGGGCAAAAGCGCTATCAGCTCACCGTTCTCCAGCCAGGGCCTGGCTAATAAATCGGGGAGCTGTGTGACGCCCATACCACTCAGTGCGTAATGTATTAATCCCTGGACATTATTAGTGGAAAAGAAGGGTTCGTATTTTACTTTTTCCGTTCCTGACCCCCATTCAAAAGAACTCTGATTCAGGCTTTCCCAGGCAGCAACAGGAAGTCGGCCCATTTCAGCCAGTGACGTTGGCGTACCATGTCGGGCCAATAATGAGGGACTTGCCACGAATAAAACTTCCACTGTCATGACAGGTTTAGCAATTACATCATCCGTATTTAAGTTGCCCATTCTTAGCGCAACATCGACGCCATCTTCAAACAAATCAACGACTCTTTCGCTTGAATGACAAAAGACATTGATATCCGGATAGCGCTGCTGAAATTCGATCAGTAAATCCCACCAGATAGAGAAATTAGGGGGCACGGACAGACGTAACTTACCCTGTAAGTTGTGGGCTGAGGTTACCGACTTTTGTGCATCCTCCAGCAATTCGATACCCAGACGAGCCTGTTCAAAGAACTGTTGTCCTTTATGGGTTGGCCTAACACCCTGTCGTGAGCGTTCCAGGAGTTGAACGTTCAAGGCCTGCTCAAGCTCATTAATTTTTCGACTTAACGTGGAGATGGGGACCCCTGTTTTGTCACTCGCCGCAGATAAACTTCCGGCATTCATCACCGCGATGAACAATTTCGTTGCATTAAAATCCATTGTTCTTTCCATTTTTGGGAATGATGTTCCTATTTTTGATGATTCCATTCCATTTTTCAAAGGGTAAAATTCTCCAGTCTGATTTTCTCCAGGATTTAAAAATGAATAACCGCGTCACTAACATCTTAAACATTCGCTATCCACTCATTCAGGCACCCTTGTATTTCCTGACCAATGCGGAACTGGTTGCTGCGGTGTCAAACGCGGGTGGGCTGGGCACGCTGGGTCCTCACGCCGGGCAAGAAAGTCAGCCAGGCTCGCGCTTTGTGGCGCTGGATCGTATGCGGAAGGAGATCCGAAAAGTTAAAAAACTGACGAATAAACCCTTTGCTGCGACCCTGATTAACGGTCCGGATATGAGTTTCTGGCGGCCCACTGCTGAGATGCTGGTCGAAGAAGGCGTAGAGGTAGTGCTTATCAATGAAGTGCTGGATGCAGAGATATTTGAATTCTTTAAAAGCCACGGCATAAAAACCCTTTATCGCGCTCTGACGCCCACTATCGCTAATTCAAAAGAAGCAGAAAAATTAGGAGCCGACATCATCGTCGCCACAGGTTTTGACGAAGGTGGGACCGTACCGAGCCGGGTGATTGGCACATTCAGCATCGTTCCCATGATAGTTGATAGCGTGAACGTGCCGGTCATCGCAGCGGGTGGAATAGGTGATGTGCGCGGCGTGCGTGCCGCAATGGCTCTGGGGGCTGAAGGGGTCTATGCGGGCACTCTTTTTTTGACTGCGCTTGAAAACCCAGCGGCTGAAAAAGTTAAACGTCTGATTGTCGACTCCACGGCAGAGGATTTGCTGTTGTTCCGCACACTGCCAGCCTATTACCGTAGCTTGCCCACCGATTTGAGTCCAAAGCTGGCAGAGTTAGATGCTCAGAACACGGATCGTGAAACCATGTTTAAGGCCATGAATGGCTATCACTCGCTGTGGCAGGCGATGAGGCTGGGGAATTTTGATCGGGGTGTTGTGTCAACCGGCACAGGTATTTCCGTCATCAAATCCATTCGTCCGGCGGCAGAGATTGTTTCAGACCTGATGCAGGACTTTTTATAACAAAAATAGCTTCAATGAATTGATTGGGAAAAAGTAACTCGGTAACATCCACGCTTTCGGATAAAGAAAATGTCGGTTACCGATTCACTTCTCGCTTTCTCTCTCGCGGCACTCTTGCTTACTCTCACCCCTGGCCTGGATACGGCACTCATTCTTCGAACCGCCTGTGCTGAAGGGGGTAAAAAGGCTTTTCAGGCTGCGCTTGGAATTGATGCTGGTTGTTTCGTCTGGGGAGCGCTTGTCGCGCTCGGTCTCGGCGCTCTGATGGCGGTTTCAACGCTCGCTTATACAGTACTGAAAATCTGCGGGGCGGCTTACCTTTGCTGGCTGGGCGTGCAATTACTGATGCGCCCCCGAACCTCTTTCAGTCAGAACGCGGATGACACGACTGCGCACGGGAACTGGTTTGTCAAAGGGATGCTCGGCAACGTACTCAATCCCAAGATGGGCATTTTTTATGTGTCGTTTCTACCTCAGTTTATCCCCGCCGGGCATTCACCGGTCCTCTGGACATTTATCCTCGTCGGCATTCATGTCCTGATCGGCACCCTATGGTCAATCACGCTAATCATCTCCACGCACTTTGCATCCGCTATCCTGAAAAGACCCCGTGTTATCAGCGCCATGGATCGTGCAACCGGGGGACTCTTTTTATGCTTTGCCGCTAAACTGGCGTTCAGTAACCGATAACGGGCTTTAGAGTCGTAGGCCGGGCAAGCGAAGCGCCCCCGGCACCCGAGTGTTTGCTTAACTTAAGAAAAAGCTTAGGCTAACATCGTATATATTCTTGCTAATCAAAGGCTAAAAATGAAAACAACAACCCCGGAATATACCTCTGTTGATCTATCTGGTTGGGCAAGAAAGGAGCACTTTGAGGTATTTCAGTCGTTTGCTCAATCGACAATTAACCAAACGGTTCTGGTAGACATTACTGCGCTGTTAAAGCATATCAAAAAGGTTGGCTGGAAATTTTACCCTACTGTGATTTCCCTCCTGTCTGAAATCGTAAACAGGCATACGGAGTTCCGTATGGCCATGAAGAACAATGAGCTGGTTATATGGAACAGAGTTCATCCAAGCTATACCATTTTCCATAATGAAACCGAGACCTTTTCATCCTTATGGAGTCAATACGATGGCAATATTCAACACTTCCAGACGGTTTATTCGGAAGATGTTGCCCGCTACGGGAATAACCTTGCTTATTGGCCTAAAGGAGCGTCGCCGGATAATGTATTTTTCGTTTCTTCAATTCCCTGGGTGACCTTTACCAACTTTAATATCAACGTTGCTAATATGCAGAACTTCTTTGCCCCCATGTTCACCTTTGGGAAATACTATGAACATGAGGGGAAAGTCTTGTTGCCTCTCGCCATTCAGATACATCACGCCGTGTGCGATGGTTTCCATGTGGCAAGACTGTTCAATGAGTTACAGGTGATGTGTAACGACATAATCCACCACCCGTCGGGGCTGGCTACTTCCCGGTAGCGCTCTTCCGCGCGGTGAACCCGGTCAGCACCACCGCGCTCAGCAGCAAAATAGCGCTCATCGCAAAGGTGCTCTGCAAGCCGATATGGTCAAACACCATTCCGCCTGCCGTGGAGCCCAGCGCGATTGAGAGCTGGATCACCGCCACCATCAGCCCGCCACCGGCTTCTGCATCCTCGGGCAGGGTACGGGCGATCCACGTCCACCATCCCGTTGGCGCCGCCGTGGCCAGCAGACCCCAGAACCCCAACAGCAGGGCGACGATCCAGAGGCTGTGCCCGACCAGGATTAACAGCCCGGCAATGGCGGCCATCAGAAGCGGAATAGCCATTAGCGTCAGATAGAATCTGGCATTCAGGAACAAGGCAACGATCAGCGTGCCAATAAAACCCGCGATACCGATGGTGAGCAGGATCAGCGATAGGCCGGAGGCGCTGACGTGGGTGACGGTCTCCAGGAACGGACGCACATAGGTGAACAGCGCAAACTGACCCATAAAGAACAGGCCGCAGGCCAGCAGACCGGTAGACACCACCGGCAGACGGAACAGGCGAAAAACGGTCCCGCGTGAGGTCTGACTTTTATTGCCATTCATATCGGGCAGACTAAACCACTGCCAGATAAACGCTGCGGTTGCCACAGGGACCAGACACAGGAAGGCCCCGCGCCAGCCGATGGTGGCACCAAGATAGCTGCCGAGCGGGGCAGCCACGACCGTCGCCAGGGCGTTACCGCCGTTGAAAATCGCCAGCGCACGGGAGACCTGATGCTGCGGCACCAGGCGAATGGCCGTCGCTGCCGACATGGACCAGAAGCCGCCGATGGCAATCCCAATCAGGGCGCGTCCGGCCATATAGACCAGATAGCTGGAGGCAAACGCAATAATCAGCCCCGACACCGCCATCAGAATCGTCATGCCCAGCAGGAGGGTTTTACGATTCATATTCCCGGCAATATGCGAAAGGCTAAGGCTGGTCATGACCGCCAGCGCGCCGGAGATGGCAATCCCCTGGCCCGCCAGACCCTCGGTGACGCCCAGATCGCTGGCAATGGGGGTCAGCAGGCTGACCGGCATAAACTCCGATGCAATCAGGACAAATACGCACAGGGTCATGGCAAAAATGCCGCCCCAGTACGCGCGTTCGTTAGTCTGTGTGGTTTGGCTCAGTGTGGACATAATCAGATTTCATGAAGGGAAGGGGTAACGCCACCTGCCAGAGACAGGCGGCGTAGAGAGTTATTTCAGGCTGGTTTTGAAGAACTGCTCAAACTGTGCAAACGGGATCTTACCGGCGACGTTGTCGTACAGATCGACATGGTTAGCGCCCGGGACAATCACCAGTTCTTTCTGCTTGCTGCCAACGGCTTTGTAGGCATCTTCAGCGAAATAGCGTGAGTGCGCTTTTTCACCGGTGACGATCAGCGTCGGGATGGTGATCTCTTTGGCATAGCTCAGCAGCGGCATATTCATGAACGACAGCGGCATCGTCGCGGTCCATGCGCCGGTGGAGTTCACGGAGCGTTCGTGGAAGCCGCGCGGCACCCGGTAGTAATCAAAGAACTCTTTCAGGACCGGATGCGGATCTGCCGGTAACGCTTCGGGCAAAATGCGGTCAGCCGCGGTCACTTTGCCGTTCTGGTCGACATTAATATCGTGGCCGCCGTGGGCAAAGGTGCCCCTTTCCGCATCTTTCCAGCGCTGTTCGTTCAGATACGTCAGCACGGCATGGCGATCGGCCGCAGAGTAGCGGTCTTTGCCATCGCCCACGCCGTGGCCCATCGCGCGGCTCATGTCGTACATCACGCTGGTGGCGACCGCTTTCACGCGGGTATCCATAGACGCCGCGTTCAGCGCCATCCCGCCCCAGCCGCAGATGCCGAGAATACCGATGCGGTTGCGATCAACTTCTTTCTGTAATCCCAGGAAATCAACCGCGGCGCTAAAGTCCTCGGTGTTGATGTCCGGAGAGGCGACATTCCGCGGCTGGCCGCCACTTTCGCCGGTATAAGAGGGATCGAACGCGAGGGTCACAAATCCTTCTTCCGCCAGGGTCTGGGCATACAGGCCGCTTGACTGCTCTTTAACCGCGCCAAACGGCCCGCTTACTGCAATCGCCGCCAGCTTGCGGTCGCCCCGGTCTTTCGGCAGGTACATATCGGCCACTAAGGTGATCCCGTAGCGGTTCTGGAAGGAGACCTTGCGGTGATCGACCTTATCGCTTTCGGCAAAGGTCTTGTCCCACTTCGTGATCATCGAAACGGGCGCGTTCGGATTGGTGGTATCTGCATAACTCATTGTCGTTACTCCACTTAAGGATGCGCACAGCAGCATCGCGGGTATGGCAGTTGTCAGTTTTCGGGTGAATGTTTTCATAGGAGGCACCGGGCTGTGTTGTTGTGTGGAGTCCAGTATAGTTAGCAGTAATAGTGCTGATTAGAGGCCGAATACTGCTAAGATTCATACCATATTGTTATGAATTATTGAGGGGAGAGGGTGATGGCGAAGCGGGAAAACTACAACGAGCTGTACCTGTTTATGCAGGTGGTGCGGGAGGGCAGCTTCACCGCCGCCGCGCAGCGGCTGGGGCTGGCCCAGTCGGGGATCAGCCGTTCTGTGCGCGACCTCGAAGCGCGGCTGGGCGTCCAGCTGCTGGTGCGCACCACCCGCAGGCTGTCGCTGACCCAGGCCGGGGAGCAGCTCTATCAGACCACCGAGTCCGGGTTTGATGCGCTGGATACCGGGCTCGCCACTCTGGCGCATTATCGTGAGACGCCCTCCGGCACGGTGCGCATCAATGCCAGCCAGCACGCTATCGAGAAGTGTCTCCTGCCAAAGCTGGCAATATTCAAACAGCGTTACCCGGATATCCGCCTGGAGCTGATGAATGAGAGCCGCTTCGTGGATATCATCGCCGAGCGGTTCGATGCCGGCGTCCGGCTGGGGCCTGAGGTTGGGCAGGGGATGGTCGCGGTACGCATTACCCCCGACATGGAGATGGCGGTGGTCGGTACGCCCGACCACCTGCGCCGCTACGGCTTTCCCCAGATCCCCGCGGATTTAGCGGCCCACCCCTGCATTGCCTATCAGTTTGCCGACGGCGGACTCTATCAGTGGGAGCTGGTTCTGGACGCCAAAAGCATTACCCATCGCCCCGAAGGACAGTGGACCTTTTCTGACAGCTATATGGAAGCCGAAGCCGCGCGGCTCGGCCTGGGGCTGGCTTATGTGCCGGTCGAGCTGGTGGCGGACGATCTGGAGCGGGGAACGCTGATCCGGGTGTTGCAGCGCTACAGCCTGCGCATGGATGTGCTGTTTCTCTACTATCCGCACCGCAACGTATCACCCGCCTTGAGGGCGGTGATTGATACCCTGAAAATCTGAATGTGATTTTGTAGGCCGGGCAAGCGCAGCGCCCCCGGCGTTGCCTTTCTGGAACGTCTTTGCTTAAAAAATTGAGCGATACCTTCAGATGAGTTTTACCAGGCCATATTTCCCCGGGCTGAAAGAGAAGTAATACTACATTTACCTGTAAATAAATTCGTAGTTAACGATATACGTCCCAATTTTATTTACGCGAGCTGTTACCCATACTCCTGTCATTCCCTGCTTACGGTGGCTGCGCAGATACTCTTTATTGGTACAAAGCTGTATCCATCTGGTAGTGTTCTGATCTTTTATCCAGATCCCTGCTTCACAATGCCCATGCTTACCTCTCGATGGCCCCGGGAAGACAACCTCATATTCCGATTCATAGCCAATTATGTTGTCCGGGAAGAGATAAACATAGACATCGTAACAGTTTAAGCTCAATAAAAATCCCAGGCTAAAACCGCCGAGAAATGCATTACTAAGATACTTTAATGTTTTGTTAAAAGTGCGACGATAAAAAGCGTAGATAAAAGAGAAACTTCCCATCAGTATGCTGAAAGAAATATACGTTAACCATTCAGGTATCGATTTTTGTAGAATGGTTTTATGGGAGAGGCTGGGATGCCCACAACATATACCAGCACCATAAACCCGCAATGATGAGTGTCACGGCTGTAATGGACCATTTCTTGTATTTATTTTCGAAGTAATAACTTTTATTCATAATTATATTTTTTTATAGGTATTAAAAGAGAAACTGGCTTTGCTCCGTAAGGCTATTTTAACTTATTAATGTGAACAGGCATCCGGTTTCCACTTAGATTTTGAGCGCAGCAACAATAGAATCTTCAATTTTCTCCGGCGTAGAAATCGGCGCAAAACGCTTGAGCGGTTTACCGTCGCGTCCAATCAGGAACTTAGTGAAGTTCCACTTGATCCGACCACCCAGCACGCCGGGCAGTTCCTCTTTCAGGTAACGAAACACCGGGTGCGTAGCGGGGCCGTTAACCTCCACTTTCCCGAACATTGGAAAGCTCACACCGTAGTTAATGTTACAGGTCTGCGCAATGTCGTCGGCACCGCCGGGTTCCTGTTTACCGAACTGGTTGCAGGGGAAGCCCAGTACTACCAGCCCCTGATCGGCATATTTTTTGTAGAGCATCTCAAGACCGGCGTATTGCGGCGTGAAGCCACAATGGCTGGCGGTATTCACCACCAGAACGACCTTACCCGCATAGTCGGCCATAGAGATGTGCTCGCCACGCAGGCTGGTGGCAGTCAGTTGATGGAAGGTCGTCATGTCGGAAACCTCAAAGCAGCGCTTTTTTGCAAACGTTCTGGATTATAGACGCTGGTTTTAATCACGTCTGCTTCTGCCACGAAGCGGTCTCCGGATCGTTAAATCACTCCGCAACCAGCCACATATCGGCTTCGTCAAACATCTCCTCCAGCATGCGGTTCAGCTTCTCCCGATCGCTTTTACTGGCATCGCTGTTCAGGCCGTTGGCCTGCATTGGTTTTACCTTCACCTCGGCATCCGGAAAGATCCGGTGCACCCGGGTGGTTAACTCAGCCAGGATGATCTCCCTTGCACCGGGGAGTCCCGCAACATTTCTTTTGTCGTAAACCAGTTCAACGAACATCACACATCCCCTTAAATACTGTTTTAATGTACAGCATTCTTACCGGGGTAATGACATCTGTCAACTGCCGCCCGCTATGCAGGCGGCAGTTAATGCGTATCAGAATAAGACTGAGTAGTTCAGGCCGAAGGTACGGCCGCGACCTTTGTAGGTATAGAGGTTCTCAGCACCGTAGGTTGGGCTGTACAGACCCGGGGCACGCTGTCCCCATGCGGTGGTGTAATCTTCATCCAGCAGGTTTTCGACACTGAAGCTCAGCTTGCCCACCGGCAGAAGGTAACTGCCTAAGAAGTCAGCGGTGTTATAGCCCTCAATACGCTTACCGGCTTCGTCAGACAAATCAAAGGTCTGCGTACTTTGCAGACGTAGCGTCCAGTTGCCGGGCGCCCAGGTGACCCATGCGCTCATTTTGGACGGGCTGGCGCTGTCTACCGTCAGCTTCTCCCATTTCCCGTCGACGCGGGTTTCCGATTTGATGACGTTGAAGTTTGAGCCGGTGCTCCACTCGCTGTCGGTGAAGAAATAGTCCACCTGGCCTTCAACACCATAGATGCGACGCTCGTCATCTTCGACGTTGATGGTCATGTCGCTTTTGTTGATGTTGATGGTTTTGTCAGAGAGCGAATAGTACCCGGCAATCTGCGTGCGCAGGTTATCCCCGGTGTAGCGCCAACCCAGCTCGTACGCATCAACCTTAATGCCGTCGAGTTTTGAGTCGTTCACGTTCACGCTGTTGACCAGACGATAATGGCCGTTTACCAGTTGATAAGTGCCGGAGCCGTAATATTTCGCCAGATCCGGGATCTCAAAGCCCTGGGAGAAGTTGAACCACAGCTGCTGGCGCTCGGTCAGGTGACCCAGAATACCGGCGTTAAACAGCAGGTTGTTATAGTCGGTTTTCCCGCCTGGCACAGCGTCTGCCGAGGTGGCTCTGCCGGTGGCAATACCCTGCTGTTGGGCGTAACCAATAAAGTCATCGACCTTGTTTTCCGTATACTGATAGCGCACGCCACCGCTCAGGGTGATCGCGGAGAAGTCGTAGCTCGATTGCAGGAACGGAGCGAGGTTGGTGATGCTGTAACCCGGATAGCGTCCCACGTTGTAGGCATTATCCAGCTTCATACCCCCGCTGGCTGCCGCTTTGTTAAGGTCGAAGAATTGCTGATTGGCGTCGAAGGTTTCATGCTCGGCATCGACACCCCATGTCAGGGTCAACGCATCCAGCGGTTTGCTGTTGAGGGTGAGTTTGCCCCCGTAGAAATCGGTCTTTTGCTGGGATGCACCAATGTTGGTGACCCGGCCGCCTGCAAGCGTAGGGAAGGGGTAGTAGGTCAGGCTTTCATCGCGGTAGTAAATCTGAGCGAGCAGATCCTGACCCCAGAAATCGGTGTTGGAATATTGCAGGTTGATCAGGTGGCGTTCGGTGCCCGGAATACGGTCGGAGTCGAGATTGTTTTTGTTGTAAGCGTCGCCGGAACCGGTCACTGCCGAGAAGTTCTCGCCAAGATAGAGACCGTGCTTACCGTCGGATTCACTTTTGTAATACTGCGTGGTGAGCTGCAGCTGCTGATGATCGTCGATATTCAGGGTACCGGTGCCCATCACGTCCAGACGGTCAGAGTATTGCAAACCGGTCTGGGTGTTATCAATGTTCACCTCATTGCCTTTACCGTCGTACCAGCCGCCAAAGCGTTGATACGCGACGGAAAGCCGTCCTGAAGCGTTGTCGTTGCCGCCGCTGACCGCCGCCGCGATGTTTTCGTCATTATCGTTATGGCTGTTGAAGCCCGTTTTGAGGCTGGTCTGGAACTCGACTTCCGTTTCCGGCTGGCCCTTTTTGGTGACGATATTGATTAAGCCGCCGGTACTGCCGCCGCCGTAGAGGGAGGTTGCGCCGGAGATAACTTCAATGCGGGAGATATTGAACGGATCGATTGAGTCCAACTGGCGGCTGTCGCTGCGCGAGGAGTTTAACCGCACGCCGTCGACCATCACCATCATCGAACGACCGCGCATATTCATACCGTAATTGGTTCGCCCCTGGCTGCTGACATCCATCCCGGGGATCAGCTGCGCCAGCACCTCTTTAAGCTCTTTACCCCCCTGAACCTGCTGTTCAATATCAGCCTGTTCAATGACTCAGGTGGTCTGCGCCATATCGGTAATGCTGTGGTTTGTGCGGCTGGCGGAGACCACCAGCGACTCTTCTTTTTGTCCTTCAGCCGAGGCATTAGCGGCTAACATCATTAACAAGCACGGGTTTAAAGCCCAGAGGTAACGCGGTTTCATTATTATGATCATCCTGATTTTACGAGGTGTCGGAGGCGCTAATGCCCGGCACCGCAAGAACATCACCCGCTAAGGTGATAGTGATTATCAAGATGATATAAATAATCATTACAATGTAAACAGGTAATGTTAAAAAATGTTTCTATAATGGCTTGATGTTTATGGGGTTTTTGGGGCGAGGCAGGTATAAGCAATTTTACGGATAATCCAGAAATCGTCATAACACGTCATCGTCTGCTTTTGACACTTACGGACAATTGTGCAATTTCGCTATAAGCGAGTATCGAACGTTGTACTACTAGTAGAACTGACATGAAAAGTGCCAAATTCCCTCAGCTGAGCGGTGAAAGTAGCCAATACCATTGTCCGCCCACATCCAGTTTACTTTTTCTTCCGAACCCACCTGAAAAACAAAGTCCTCAATCCCCACACCATGTTGGATCTCCATCGGATACCCCCCGACTTTCGTTCCCCCGTAGCGGTTAAAATCATCAAAGAAGCTGTCGCTGGCCTGCGTATCATCATTTACCTCAGAAAGGTCGATAATATCCCAGGCGTCCTCCCATCCCGGCGCATCATCATTAACGCTCACCCAGCGAACAGGAAATGGGCGATACGGCGTCTCTAATTCGGGTAATAACTCAAGCCCTTCAAGCGTGGCATATTCCCGAATGAGCCACCCCTCGCCATGAGGTTGGTCAAAGGGATGATGTTCCCTATTGTGAAACAGCACCAGAAGGGCGATGCCCTTTAGTTGTTCAGGGATCACCGGAAGCTCATCCGTACGGATCTGAAGAAGTGGAAACATCGGCTGACCCTTCCAGACGGGCAATCCTTCTCCTGGAAGATGAACACCTTTTAAAAACCAGGACGTCAGAGGGTCTGCACCAGGGCGAAAACCGCCGACCTGTGCCACCGACGCGGGCCGCAATTGGGATCTAAGCTCTTCTAAAACTAATGCACTCTCGCGTTTCATACTGGCTGCCTTGCGTTGGGAGATATTCACTGGGTAGGGCAGTTACAGCGCTGCCGATCGCTGCGCCGCCCTGGTCAGCGTGCTGCTCGAAACTGACGACCCCGCAACACGCTCTTCACTCTGTGAACGCCTGCTGTAAACCCTCCGCTACCCGGGAGTTCGCAATTGAATCACGGAGGGCATTTATAGCATGTCAGTGTGATAATCAACGGAGTCTGGTCACAGACTCCTTAAAAATTCGGTTAAGTTGATGCTAACTCAAGTCAGTGGAGGTGCATTGCTCAGCCAATATGGCTTTTAGTGTTAGTAATTTCTGATCTTTTCAGCCTGCATTTCATCCATCTGCATTGCGCTTTGCAACAGCCATTGTGCACCTCGCTGCACTATGTTTATACACAGTGTTGCGGCTACAGATCGACGTTGCAGCAAAATATGCATTATTGGCGTAGCTGCTGCGTTTCCGGGCCACCCATACTCCGCCGCCATGCCCCAGGCGCCTGACCATACTGACGCTTAAAGCTGCGGTTGAAGGACTGCTGGGAGTCAAAGCCCAGCGCGATCGCCACGTTCAAAATCGGCTCGTCGCTGCGGGTTAAGCGCTCAACCGATTTTTGCAGCTTTTGCGCGCGAATGTACCCAGCGAGGGGATAGCCAGTATGTTCCTTAAACAGACGCTGGAGATGCCATTTTGAGTAGCCGGAACGCCTGGCAACGGACTCAATATCCAGACGGCTATCCAGGTTGTTGTCGATCCAGTCGAGTAAATCATGCATAAATGCGCCAGTGTTCATCTGGTTATCCTCACGCTGCCTGTATAAAGGTATCTTTATCTGTTGCATTTAAAGGTGGCGCGTTTTTCGGTTAATTGCAAATTTTATTATTGCATTTAAATCCCTGAGCGAAACGGGTGTTTTAACATCGACTCAAATAGCACATTAAGTGCAACAATTATTCTTGCACTTAGTTAGGCGCCTTCCTACAATCGCCGGGAATAGTGTATTCGCAACTGTTACAGTTTTGTGGCGATGAACGACACAAATGGCCTTAAGCCAGCCACCGGACAAAGGAAGTAGCGCAGCGCCTCCCCTGCGTCTTGCCCGGCGGCTACAATTACCGGAATAAAAATAATGAGCCTGCAAAAAACCTGGGGTAACTTTCATCTGAGCGCACTGGGGGCGATGTTCGCCTCCGTGTTGCTCGTCGGGTGCGATGACAGCGTCGCGCAAAACGCTGCGCCACAAGCACCCGCTGTCAGTGCAGCTAACGTGGTCGTGAAATCCATCAGCCAGTGGGATAGCTTTAACGGCCGAATCGAAGCGGTGGAGAGTGTTCAGCTACGCCCGCGCGTTTCCGGCTACATTGATAAAGTGAATTACACCGACGGCCAGGAGGTAAAAAAGGGCGAGGTGCTGTTCACTATCGATGACAGAACCTATCGCGCCGCACTGGAACAGGCGCAGGCCACGCTGGCGAGAGCCAAAACACAGGCCAACCTGGCGCGTAGTGAAGCGAACCGTACCGATAAATTAGTCAATACCAACGTGGTATCCCGCGAAGAGTGGGAGCAACGTCGTTCGGCTGCCACCCAGGCGCAGGCCGACATTCGCGCGGCACAGGCGGCGGTTGATGCCGCGCAACTTAACCTCGATTTCACCAAAGTCACCGCGCCTATCGATGGCCGCGCCAGCCGCGCGTTGATTACCAGCGGTAATCTTGTCACCGCGGGTGACAGCGCCAGCGTCCTCACCACGCTGGTCTCGCAGAAGACGGTTTACGTCTACTTTGACGTGGATGAGTCGACCTACCTTCACTATCAAAATCTGGCCCGCAGCGGGCAGGGGGCGTCCAGCAATCACACGGCGCTACCGGTCGAGATTGGCCTGACGGGCGAGGAGGGATATCCCCATCAGGGCAAAGTGGATTTTCTGGATAATCAGCTAACGCCGAGTACCGGCACTATCCGCATGCGCGCGCTGCTGGATAACGCGCAGCGTCAGTTCACGCCGGGCCTTTTTGCCCGCGTACGCCTGCCGGGCAGCGCGGAATTCAAAGCCACGCTGATCGACGATAAGGCGGTGCTGACCGATCAGGATCGCAAGTATGTTTACGTGGTTGATAAAGAGGGCAAAGCACAGCGTCGCGATATCACACCGGGACGTCTGGCAGACGGTCTACGCATCGTGCGGCAGGGGCTGAACCCAGGCGATAAAGTGATCGTCGAGGGTTTACAAAAAGTGTTTATGCCGGGTATGCCGGTTAACGCCAAAACCGTTGCCATGACCGCCACCAGCACCCTCAACTGATCCCTTACCTGAGAATCCGACCCATGGACTTTTCCCGCTTTTTTATCGACAGGCCGATTTTTGCCGCGGTGCTGTCGATTCTGATTTTTATCACAGGGTTAATCGCCATCCCGCTGCTGCCGGTGAGCGAATATCCTGACGTCGTGCCGCCAAGCGTGCAGGTGCGCGCGGAGTACCCGGGGGCCAACCCAAAAGTGATTGCTGAGGCCGTGGCGACGCCGCTGGAAGAGGCGATCAACGGCGTTGAGAACATGATGTACATGAAGTCCGTCGCGGGCTCCGACGGCGTGCTGGTGACCACCGTCACCTTCCGTCCGGGAACCGATCCGGATCAGGCGCAGGTACAGGTGCAAAACCGCGTCGCGCAGGCCGAAGCGCGTCTGCCGGAAGACGTGCGGCGTTTGGGTATTACCACCCAGAAACAGTCCCCGACGCTGACGCTGGTGGTGCATCTGTTTTCGCCCAACGGTAAGTACGACTCCCTCTATATGCGTAACTACGCCACGCTGAAGGTGAAGGACGAGCTGGCACGCCTGCCCGGCGTCGGTCAGATCCAGATTTTCGGCTCGGGTGAATACGCGATGCGCGTATGGCTGGATCCCAACAAGGTGGCGGCTCGCGGGCTGACCGCTTCGGATGTGGTCACGTCGATGCAGGAGCAGAACGTGCAGGTATCTGCCGGGCAGCTTGGCGCCGAGCCGCTGCCGAAAGAGAGCGATTTCCTGATCTCCATTAACGCCCAGGGCCGTCTGCATACCGAAGAAGAGTTTGGCAATATTGTCCTGAAAACGACGCAGGACGGTACGGTCGTGCGCCTGCGCGACGTGGCGCGTATCGAAATGGGGTCCGGCAGCTATGCGCTGCGTTCCCAGTTGAACAACAAAGACGCGGTCGGGATTGGTATCTTCCAGTCTCCAGGGGCGAACGCCATCGATCTGTCTAACGCGGTGCGCGCGAAAATGGACGAACTGTCGACCCGTTTCCCGGAAGATATGAAGTGGGCGGCACCTTACGATCCGACCGTTTTCGTGCGCGACTCCATTCGTGCAGTGGTGCAAACGCTGCTGGAAGCGGTGGTGCTGGTAGTGCTGGTGGTGATCCTGTTCCTGCAAACCTGGCGCGCGTCGATCATTCCGCTGATCGCGGTGCCGGTGTCGGTGGTGGGGACCTTCAGCATTCTCTATCTGCTGGGCTTCTCGCTGAATACCCTGAGTTTGTTCGGGCTGGTATTAGCCATTGGTATCGTGGTGGACGACGCCATCGTGGTGGTGGAAAACGTCGAGCGAAACATTGAAGAGGGGCTTGCTCCGCTCGCGGCGGCGCATCAGGCGATGCGGGAGGTGTCCGGGCCGATTATCGCGATTGCGCTGGTGTTGTGCGCAGTGTTTGTGCCGATGGCGTTCCTCTCGGGCGTTACCGGGCAGTTCTACAAGCAGTTTGCGGTGACGATCGCGATTTCCACGGTCATCTCCGCCATTAACTCGCTGACGCTCTCTCCGGCGCTGGCGGCACTGCTGTTAAAACCGCACGGCGCGCCGAAAGATTTCCCGACCCGGCTTATCGATCGTCTGTTCGGCTGGATTTTCCGTCCGTTTAACCGCTTTTTCCATCGTAGCTCGAACGGCTATCAGGGGCTGGTGGGCAAAACGCTCGGCCGACGCGGGGCGGTGTTTGGGGTGTATCTGCTGCTGCTCTGTGCCGCAGGCGTCATGTTTAAAGCGGTTCCTGGCGGGTTTATTCCGACGCAGGACAAGCTGTACCTGATTGGCGGCGTGAAGATGCCTGAAGGTTCATCGCTGGCGCGCACCGATGCGGTGATCCGCAAAATGAGCGAAATCGGGATGAATACCGAAGGCGTGGACTACGCGGTCGCGTTCCCGGGGCTGAACGCGCTGCAGTTCACCAATACGCCGAATACGGGGACGGTCTTCTTCGGCCTGAAGCCGTTCGACCAGCGTAAACATACTGCGGCGGAAATTAACGCGGAGATCAACGCGAAAATTGCGCAAATCCAGCAGGGCTTTGGCTTCTCCATCCTGCCGCCGCCGATTTTAGGGCTGGGTCAGGGGTCGGGGTATTCGCTGTACATTCAGGATCGCGGCGGTCTGGGCTATGGCGCGCTGCAAAATGCGGTAAACACCATGTCCGGTGCGATTATGCAGACGCCGGGAATGCACTTCCCGATCTCAACCTACCAGGCTAACGTTCCGCAGCTGGACGTGCAGGTTGACCGTGACAAGGCGAAAGCGCAGGGTGTGTCGCTGACCGATCTTTTCGGTACGCTGCAAACCTATCTGGGCTCGTCGTACGTGAATGACTTCAACCAGTTCGGGCGTACCTGGCGCGTGATGGCTCAGGCCGACGGGCAGTTCCGCGACAGCGTGGAAGACATTGCGAATCTGCGCACCCGCAATAGCCAGGGTGAGATGGTGCCGATTGGCAGTATGGTGAATATCACGACCACCTACGGCCCGGACCCGGTGATTCGCTACAACGGTTACCCGGCGGCGGATCTGATTGGCGATGCCGACCCGCGCGTACTTTCGTCCTCGCAGGCGATGGCGCAGCTGGACGGAATGTCGAAGCAGATCCTGCCGAACGGGATGAACATTGAATGGACGGACCTGAGCTTCCAGCAGGCGACGCAGGGCAATACGGCGCTGATCGTCTTCCCGGTCGCGGTGCTGCTGGCGTTCCTGGTGCTGGCGGCGCTGTATGAAAGCTGGACACTGCCGCTGGCGGTGATCCTCATCGTGCCGATGACTCTGCTCTCTGCGCTGTTTGGCGTCTGGCTGACCGGTGGCGATAACAACGTGTTCGTGCAGGTGGGGCTGGTGGTGCTGATGGGGCTAGCGTGTAAAAACGCGATTCTTATCGTGGAGTTTGCCCGCGAGCTGGAAATTCAGGGCAAAGGTATTATGGAAGCCGCGCTGGAGGCGTGCCGCCTGCGTTTACGCCCGATTGTGATGACCTCCATCGCCTTTATTGCCGGGACCATTCCGCTGATCCTAGGCCATGGCGCGGGCGCAGAAGTGCGCGGCGTTACCGGGATCACGGTCTTCTCCGGGATGCTGGGGGTGACGCTGTTTGGTCTGTTCCTGACGCCGGTGTTCTACGTGACGCTGCGTAAGTTTGTGACGCGCGGCAAAAAAGCGGAAAGGGATGTTCTGCCCGCGTAGGGATGTTGCAGATAATAAAAAACCGCCTTCATAGCAAGGCGGTTTTTTTTGCATTTAAAGAAAGTTAAAGGGCTTCTTTATACTTGGCGATAAGTTCAGGCACCGGATCGCAGCCGCTGGTATCGGCTTTTTTCACTTCTTCCAGCGCGCTTGCCACGGTGTGGCGCGCCAGTACCTGTAACGAAGCCTGCTCCGCTTCTTCGGAGATAGACTTGAAGTACCAGCAGGCGTTAGCGCTGACTACGCAGCGGGCCGGTACGTCAGGACGTGATGCCCACAGCTTTTTATCTTCGATGACGGAGAGGTAGATATCGCGCAGGGTGATCTCTTCCGCCGGGCGTCCAAGATGAATAGAGCCGTTACGGCCAAGCGTGGAGACGATAATACCGTCACGCGTGAGAGGAACCATCAGTTTGCGGATGAAGCTCGGGTTTGCTTCCAGACCGTAGGCCAGAATCGCACTCGTCGAACGTTCACCCAATTGCTCCGCCATTGCTACGCTGAGAACCATCTGCAAAGCTGTCGGGAAGCGATAATCTAACATTTTTGTATCCTGGGTTGCGGTGAATCTTGTTCTTTTTGGCGCCGCAGAGGTGAATAAGCAATAAACAACAATATAACAAATACGGTAATTATTTTGAAGCAATCTGCGGCATTTGCGATCGAACCCCCTGTTCCTGTTTAGCTAAACGTGCGGTTCGGGAAGTCAACCGTCACCATCAGGCCACCTTCTGCGGAAGTGCTCAGGTTTACACAGCTGTTGTGCTGCTGCGCCACCGCTTTAACGATGGCAAGCCCCAGTCCACTCCCGCTTTGCAGTTGATTGGGATCGCGGAAAAATCGGTCGAACACGCGCTCGCGTAATTCAACCGGAATGCCGGGCCCTGCATCGGAAACGTGTAGCTGAGTGGATTTCTCTAATGAACGAACATCCACCTGAATCCGCCCACCCTCAGGGCTGTACTTCACGGCATTTTCAATCAAATTGTCGATCAGCGACATCAGACATTCCCGGATACCTGAGACCCAAACTTCATCTTCAGCGAAGAACTCCAGCTCAACCCTGCGCTCAGAGGCTAACGGTTCCAGCGCAGCCATTCGATCCTGGATGAGGGACATCAGCGGTACGGGCTCCATAACTGTGTCAATGCGTGCTTCACTGTGCATCATCAGCAGCAACTGATTGACGAGACGCGCAGCACGGCTATTGCTGCGAACAATCCCTGCAAGCAATTCCTGTTGGCTCTGGCTGAGTACATACGATTGCAACGCTTCCACGTTGATTCGCATCGCCGCCAGCGGCGTTCGCAGTTCGTGAGCCGCATCGGCAATGAAAACCCGCTCCCTTTCCGCGCTTTCTCGCACCCTGGCGAGAAAGTCGTTAATTGCATCCACCATCTGGCGAAGCTCCCTGTGTTTTGGTACAGCTTCTAAGGGGGAGAGATCGTCTGGCGTGCGCAATGAAATTTCATTGACCACCTTGTTCCAGGGGCGCATGGCAATGCGAATTGACAGCCACGCGGGGAACAGAAGAAAAGGGAAACAGACCAGCAGCGGCAGGATGTAATAGCCGCGCGAGTTCAGGTAGATAAAGAAGTTCCAGCCGCTGGCAGGGGTGAACAGGGTGACTTCCACGTCGGCGTGAGCGGATTTAAGGGTGCGGCTGGTCCAGGCTCGACCTTCACTCTGAACATGCTGCATTTCTCCGGGACGGGTGTTGGTTACCCCCACAGGTGCGCCCGCAGATGAAAAAATAACGGCACCGTTCTTGCGAACGATGAGGTTAATCGATAGTGCGGGATCTTCACCGCCGCCATAGCTTTCGCGTAACGCCTTGCTGAAGGCTTCCAGGACTTCGGTTCGCGCCTGCGGGCGCTCGTCCATTCGCTCAACCAGGGTAAAAAGCGTTTCGTAAGTCTTACTGCCCGTGAGTATGGGAGGGCTGCGCAGGTCCTCCCAGAGAATGAAGGTTAAAAAAAGACTCCACAGCAGGGTAAGCAGCAGCATCTGGGCGATGATAATTCGGCGTACCAGCGTTGGGCGCCTCAGGTGATACCACGCGTTTCGCATTAAGTCGTTACCTTCTGAACAGCAACGGTATCAATAACATACCCGACGCCACGCACCGTTCGCACGTAACCGTCGCCGATCTTTCGCCGCAAATTCCCCATATGCACGTCGAGCGCATTACTGAGGTTCTCTTTGTTGCCGAATATCCGTTCTTCCAGAAACCGTCGCGTTATCACGCGGTCAGCACGCAGCATCAACGTTTCAAGCAGCGCGTATTCACTGGCCGTCAGTTCGACGTGACGCGCGTTTACCGTCACGCGACGCGTCGGCATATGAAGGAATAAGCCTCGAATTTCTATCGTCTCATTCTCGAAACCGTAACTGCGCCGCGCAAGGGCTCTTACCCGCGCCAGCAGTTCGGCGAGAACAAAAGGTTTAACGAGATAGTCGTCTGCACCTGCATCCAGCCCGCACAGGCGATCCTGCAGCGTGCCTCGCGCCGTCAGGATGATGACGGGGATCCCCTTAAGCTGCTGGCGTAAGCGCGTCATGAGGCTCATGCCGTCGCCGTCGGGCAGCCCCAGGTCGAGCAAAATAAGTTCTGGCACGCAGACGTCAAGCTGATGCAGTGCATCTTCTTTACGGCGAACCCATATGACGTCAAATCCTTGATCGGCAAGGGCGATACGTACGCCATTACCCAAATCCAGGTCGTCTTCGATTAGTAGAATTTTCACACTGGTAACTGTATCAACCGTGAATGAAGAACATCTTAAGAAAAAACGGTATCAGGAAATCTATCCGGTTTACAGCACCCGCGCGCGCTTCAGTCTTTCTTCATTTTCGGCTCATAAGAACCTTAGGGTCAGTATTCAAAATGGGCGTTCTGGCGTTTAACCGCTTGCATCGTCACCATTTGAATCCAGAAGGACTTCTTTAATGAGAAACATCGAACTGCGTCATACGTCCCCACACTTGCTCTCGGGCCGCAGCCTGAAAAACATCGTGCCGGGCGTCGTTCTGGCGTTACTGGCCACGCCTGTACTGGCGGCAGAACAGAGCCAGGGTAACGTCTTAACACTGGGCGGAGGCGTGGATGTCGCGCCACGCTACTCGGGTTCGGATAAAAGCCGCGTCAGTGCGGCGCAGGTGGTGGATTACGCCATGGCAAACGGCTTCTTTATCGGCACCACGCGAGGTGTTGGTTACGGCAACAACATCGGCAACCTGGATTACAGCGCCGCAGTGAGCTATCGAACAGGCCGTAAAGATAAAGACGTGAGCAGTGATTCGATCAGCTCCGGCAGCGATTACCTTCGGGGTATGGGCGACATCAAAGGCTCGGCCATCGTTGTGCCTGGGCTGGGGTATAAGGTGACCGACTGGCTTCATCTGCAGCTGCAGGCTGAGGTTCCGGTTTCTGAGAGAGACAACGGGGAGGCGGTGCATTTCGGTATCATCAGCCCGCTCTATACCTCACCAAAAAATGAGGTGACGCTGGCGCTGACAGGTAGTTGGGGATCCGACAAGTATATGCAGACGTACTATGGTGTCAGTTCCGCCCAGTCGAGCGCATCGGGATTTGCCCGACATGACGCCGGAGCCGGTATTTATGCCTGGTCGATGAATCTGGACTGGACCCACAGGCTCACCTCGCGCTGGAGCGTGCTTGCCTCAGCGGGTGCAACGCAGTTGACGGGGGATGCGGGTGATAGTCCCATTGTTCAACGCAAAACGTCGCCCACGGGGAGTTTGAAGGTGACGTACAGTTTTTGAGGGTTGGTTTGTTAAGGATATGAGCGCGCAATAGCGATGAATTCGAGCCGCCCCGGGAAGTGGCGGACGGGCGAGGAGTGGGCGTAGGTCCGCTCTGAGCGAACAGTGGACATTGAGCAATCCTTTCCTATGCCGACGTTTTATGTTTTCCTTTACTTAGGAAACGGAACAAGGAAATCACCGTGAAAATCTATTGGACCCTAAAAAGTATTACCGAACTAAAAGACTTATCTTTTCGGGAGCGCGGAAGACGGTGGCGGAGCGCGTATAAATCGGCCTTCAGGCACTGGCAGACCTGGTGCGGTCTCGCCATCTGCGGGGCCTTCAGCGGCGCTGGAGCGCATTTTGGCGGCATGGTCGGCACCGTAATATTTGCCGGGCTGGGCGGCTTTATTTACGGCCAGATCGTGACACTCGTTGTCCTGAAATATTATCGGCACCGGCTGAAGGGTGAAGCCAATTGATTTGCCTGGAAGGCTTCCAGACTCAGCCCTCATTGCGCAAACCGCATACCCTGTGAACTGCTCACGGTTAATAAAAAACGATGCTAATAACGCCCGCTATTGGCACAAAGCGGACCCTCTGTTTCGGGCATTAAGTTCATCAACTTTGCCCAAATACGTGATTAACCAACTCCCATCTAACCAGCCTTTCCTGAGCACCACCACAGTGCACCCACCCCGCACCGCCTCCCCAAAACAGTGAGACCCAATCCGCAAATTTCCCTAAACCACTAATAAACATCACAAAAAATTCCTGGCACACCCTTTGCAACCACCAATCACGAAGGGCAGCACCACACAACATGACAATAGCTGGCTAGGGTTCCGGTTCACTTTGGTGAATGGCTGGTCCAAGAGCTGGCGACCTCTGAGAGGTTACACGGCGGGACAAAAGCCCGGGAGACAGCAGCACCAGACGGTGTCGCGCTGCCCCCTTATTTTGTGCCACTCAGAGGTCAAGCATGAACAAAACGCCATTACTCCGCTCTCTTGTACTTTCGCTGGCGATGCTGGTCAGTCTCCCCACCTTTGCGGCCGTTAAAAAAGAGTTCAACGTCTGCTGGACCATCTACGCAGGCTGGATGCCCTGGGGCACCATCAGCACTAACAAAATCATCGATAAATGGGCCGACAAGTACGGCATCAAAATCAACGTCGTGCAGCTCAACGACTACATCGAATCCATCAACCAGTACACCGCTGGCCAGTTTGACGGCTGCACCATGACCAACATGGATGCGCTGACCATTCCCGCGGCGGGCGGGGTGGACACCACGGCGCTGATCCTTGGTAGCTACTCGGAAGGTAACGACGGCGTGGTGATGAAAGGCGAGGGCAAAACCCTTACCGACCTCAAAGACATGAAGATTTATCTGCCGGAACTGTCCGTCTCCCACTACCTGCTGGTGCGCGGGCTGGAGAAAGCCGGGCTGGCGGAGAAAGACGTCACCGTGGTCAACACTTCAGACGCGGATATCGTCTCGGCCTTCGCCACGCAAAATGTGCAGGCCGCCGTGGCATGGAACCCGCAGCTCTCGGTTATCAAAGGCACACCGAAAACCACCGAGGTGTTCAGCTCCTCGCAGGTGCCCGGCGAGCTGATCGACATGATGGTGGTCAACAGCGAAACCCTGAAGGACAACCCGGCGCTGGGCAAAGCGCTGACCGGGGCATGGTACGAGATGATGGGGCTGATGAAGGCCCAGGATGCGAACGCCCTGAATGCGATGGCGGCGGCGTCCGGCACCGATCTCACCGGCTATCAGGCGCAGCTGAAAACCACCCACCTGTTCTACACCCCGCAGGACAACATCGCCTTTGTCACCTCGGCGGATCTGGCGAAAACCATGCAGCGCGTGGCGGCGTTCTCCTTCGATAAAGGGCTGCTGGGCGATGGCGCACAGAGCGCTGATTTTATCGGGATGAGCTTCCCGGGCAATGTAACCCAGGGCGATGCCAGCAATGTCAAACTGCGCTTTGACGACAGCTTCGTGAAGATGGCCGCCGCGGGCCAGCTGTAATGAGTGACGGAGTCTCCATGCGACAAATTAATCGTCATCCTACCCCGGGCATGCGGCTGATGCTGGTGATGCTGCCCTTTGTCCTGCTGCTGGCCGTCTACTTTTTTGGCTCGGCGGTGCGCCTCGAGGCCAACCCCCAGGACAAGCTGCTGCCCGGCCTGCAGCAGATGCTGGATGCGATCTCGCGGATGGCCTTTACCCCGGATAAACGCAGCGGCGAGTACCTGTTCTGGGTCGATACCCTGGTGAGCCTGGCCCGTCTGCTGGTGGGGCTTTCGATCGCCTCGCTGATCGGCCTGTGCATCGGCATCACCGCCGGGGTGTTCCCCCTGTGGCGCGCGTCGCTGTCGCCGCTGATGACGGTGCTGTCGATGGTCCCGCCGCTGGCGATTTTACCGGTGCTGTTTATTGTCTTCGGGCTGGATGAGCTGTCAAAAATCATGCTGATTGTTATCGGCATCACCCCGATGCTGGCCCGGGATCTGGAGCATCGTGCCTGTGAAATCCCACCCGAGATCCTGATCAAAGCCCAGACCCTGGGGGCTAACAGCTGGACGCTGGTGCTGCGGGTGGTGTTGCCGCAGCTGCTGTCGCGCCTGCTCACCTCGCTGCGCCTGCTGCTTGGTTCGGCCTGGCTATTCCTCATTTCGGCGGAGGCCATCTCCTCCACCGCCGGGCTGGGGTATCGCATTTTCCTCGTCCGCCGCTATATGGCGATGGATGTGATTATCCCCTATGTCCTGTGGATCACGCTGCTGGCCTGGCTGATGGATCTGGCCCTGCGCCAGCTGCACAAACGCTGTTTCCCATGGGCAGAAGGAGGTAAAGCATGAGTTTTATCACCATCAACAATATCTGGCAGGAGTACGGCGACCATGTGGTGCTGGAGCGGTTGAATCTGCAGATCAACGAGGGTGAGTTCTGCTCGATGGTTGGCGCCTCCGGCTGCGGGAAATCGACCTTCCTGCGTCTGCTGCTCGGGCAGGAGACGCCGAGCCGGGGAACGATCACTCTGGACGGTAAACCGCTCACCGCCGAACCGGACAACCGCCGGGGCGTGGTGTTCCAGCGCTACTCGGTCTTTCCGCACCTCAGCGTGCTGGATAACGTCGCTATCGGCCTCGAACTGCCGCAATCCCCGCTGTTCGGACGACTGTTTGGCGCGAAAAAACGCGCCGCGCGGGAGCAGGCCGCGCAGATGCTGGATAAGGTCGGTCTCGGCCATGCCCTCGACAAATATCCCGCCCAGCTCTCCGGCGGGATGCAGCAGCGTTTAGCTATCGCCCAGGCCTTCATTATGCAGCCCCGAGTGTTGCTGCTGGACGAACCCTTTGGCGCGCTGGATCCCGGCATCCGCAAAGATATGCACGCGCTGCTCCTGCAGCTGTGGGGCGAAACCCGCATGACGGTGTTTATGGTCACCCACGATCTCTCCGAAGGCTTCAACCTCGGCACCCGCCTGCTGGTGTTCGACAAGGTGCGCCTCGATCCGCAGGCTCCGAACGCCTACGGGGCGCGCATTGCCTACGACATTCCGCTCAACGAGACCCGGCTCTCCGCGCTGAGCGGTTCGGCTCCCGACAACGTTTATGCCTTAAGGGGTTAACACTATGACGACTTTACGTGAAGAGATCCTGCCTGGCGGCGGCCACCTCTCATTTGTGCTTAAGCGCGGACAGATCCTGCGTATGACCGACCTCGACGGCGGGGCGAACGTCAGCCTGATGATGCTCAATCCGCACGAGAAGAGCGAACGCCTGAACCTGCCGGACACTCTGAAAGGCCAGCACACCGCGCGCCTGACCGCCGGTCACTGCTTCTACTCCGATATGGGCCGGGTGCTGGCGGGCATTACCGCTGATACCGCAGGCTGGCACGATCCCTTTGGCGGGGTGCTCAATGCCGCCGAAGTGACGGAAAAATATGGCCAGGGACGCTATCAGGAATTGCGCAACGGCTTCTACCGTAACGGCACCGACAACCTACTGGTGGAGATGGGCAAGTGGGATCTCAACCTCGAAGACCTGCTGATGGTGGTGAACTTCTTCAGCAAAGTGACCGTGGACGATCACGGGCAGTTCAGCTTCCACCGCGACCATTCCCAACCGGGCAGCTACGTCGAGCTGTTCGCCCCGATGGACACATTGATGGTGATGACCGCCCTACAGCATCCGATGGACCCGTCCACCGAGTATGCCCCGCGCCCGGTGCAGCTGAGCTGGCGGCAGGCAGAGGACGAGGAGGGCGCCATTAACGCACTCCTCACGCGCCCGGAAAACGGCCGCGCCATCACCAACACCCAACTTTTCGCCCTGTAAGGAGCCGCAAGATGACCATTGTCAGCGAAAAAAAGCCTGAAGAGGCGACCTTCCGCCACGTGATCCCGGCGGGCGAGCCCTACCTGTTTGAAGTAAAAAAGGGCCAGACCTTGCGCCTGCTGGATCTGGAGGGTAACCAGGCGGTGGATACCCTGTTCTATAGCGCCGAAAACCCGCGGGAGCGCTACGACGCTCAGCGCACGCTGCGTCGGCAGAACAACGCCTATCTGACCAGCGGGAGCGTGCTCTACTCCAATCTCGGCAACCCGCTGCTGACCATCGTGGCTGATACCTGTGGACGACACGATACGCTCGGCGGGGCCTGCGCCCAGGAGAGTAACACCGTGCGCTATGCCCTCGACAAGCGCCATATGCACAGCTGCCGGGACAACTTCCTCTGCGCCTGTCTGCACGATGGCCGCCTGCAAAAGCGCGATATCGGGGCCAACATCAACTTCTTTATGAACGTGCCGGTCACCCCGGAGGGCGGGCTGACCTTTGCCGACGGTATCTCCGCCCCGGGGAAATATGTCGAACTGCGCGCGGAGTGCAACGTCATCGTGCTGATCTCCAACTGCCCGCAGCTGAATAACCCCTGCAACGGCTGGAACCCGACCCCGGCGGAGGTACTGGTATGGAACTGACGCCCACCCGCTGGCAGCGCCTGCGCCAGATGCTTTACCGCCTGTTCGAGGTGCGCGCCGGACGCATCCTGCCGTAAACGTTTTTTCCCCGTGGACGACCATGCGGTGAGCCAATTTTCGGCGGGACGACCCGCCACGATTGAGTCTGAACTATGTTGACGAAACTCCTGATTGCCAACCGCGGGGCGATTGCCTGCCGCATTCTGCGCACGCTGCGCGCCATGAACATCGGCGGCGTGGCGGTCTATTCCGAAGCGGATATCAGCAGCCTGCATCTTCGCGAGGCCGACGAGGCCCTGAGCCTGGGCGACGGCCCGGCGGCGAACACCTATCTGGTCAGTGAAAAAATCATTGCCGCGGCGAAAGCCAGCGGTGCTCAGGCGATCCATCCGGGCTACGGTTTTCTCTCGGAGAACGCCGCCTTTGCCGAAGCCTGCGAGACCGCGGGTATTGCCTTTGTCGGCCCCACGCCGGAGCAACTGCGACTTTTTGGCCTGAAACATACCGCCCGGGCGCTGGCCAGGGCCCACGGGGTGCCGATGCTGGAAGGCACCGAACTGCTGGCGGATGTGAATGAGGCGCTGACAGCCGCCGAACAGGTCGGCTACCCGGTGATGCTGAAAAGCACCGCGGGCGGGGGCGGGATCGGCATGCGCGTCTGCTCTACCGCCGCCGAACTCTTCGAGGCCTTCGATGCGGTGGTGCGGCTGGGGAAAAACAACTTCAGCGATGCGGGGGTGTTTATTGAGAAGTACATCGAGCGGGCACGGCATCTCGAAGTCCAGCTGTTTGGCGACGGCAAGGGTGAGGTGATCGCCCTCGGCGTGCGCGACTGCTCGGTGCAGCGACGTAACCAGAAGGTGCTTGAGGAGACCCCTGCGCCGAACCTGCCCGACGGGATGGGGGACGCCCTGTGCCATGCTGCGATCACCCTGGGTAAAGCGGTCAACTACCGCAGCGCGGGCACCGTGGAGTTTGTCTACGACAGCAACGCAGAGCGGTTCTACTTCCTCGAAGTGAATACCCGTTTGCAGGTGGAGCACGGCGTCACCGAGCAGGTGTGGGGCGTGGACCTGGTGCGCTGGATGATTGAGCTGGCAGCCGGAACCTTGCCGCCGCTGGCGGAACTGCGCGATAGCCTGCAACCTGACGGCCATGCCATTCAGGCGCGAGTCTATGCGGAAGATCCCGGTCGTCAGTTCCAGCCCTCGCCGGGCCTGCTCACCGAGGTGGTGTTCCCGGCGGATGACCGTCGCTCTCTGCGCATCGATACCTGGGTAGAGTCCGGCTGTGAAGTCCCGCCATTTTTTGATCCGATGCTGGCGAAAATCATCGCCTGGCAACCCACGCGCGATGCGGCGATGGAGACCCTGCATGCCGCCCTGGGTAACACTCATCTGTACGGCGTGGAGACTAACCGCAGCTACCTGCAGCAGATCTTAACCTTTACCCCGTTCGCCAGCGGCGAGCCCTGGACCCGCTGTCTGGAGGGGCTAACCTACCAGGCTTCTACCCTGGAGGTGCTGAGCGCCGGAACGCAAACCACGGTGCAGGATTACCCAGGGCGCACTGGCTACTGGGCGGTCGGGGTGCCGCCATCGGGACCAATGGACAGCCGGGCGCTGCGTCTCGGCAACCGTCTGCTGGGCAATGATGACCGCGCCGCGGCGCTGGAGATCACCCTCAGTGGCCCGACGCTGAAATTTAACTGCGATGCCCAGCTGGTGGTGACCGGGGCAGAGATTGACCTTACCCTCGACGGCGAGCCGCTGGAAAACAACCGGGTCTTTACCGTGCAGCGCGGCATGACGCTGCGAATGGGAGATATCATTAACGACGGCGTGCGCAGCTATCTGTGCCTGCGCGGCGGATTTAACGTCCCGGATTACCTCGGGAGCAAAAGCACCTTTACCCTCGGGCAGTTTGGCGGTCACGCCGGACGCGCCCTGCGTACCGGGGATGTGCTGCACGTTGCGCCATTGACCGCGCCATGCCCGGAACAGCACCTGCCTCAGGCCTTGCGTACCACCCTGGGCGCGGTGCGTGAACTGCGGGTGATCTACGGCCCGCACGGCGCGCCGGAATATTTTACTCCTGAATACATGCAGACCTTCCTCACCACCGACTGGGAAGTGCATTTCAACTCCAGCCGCACCGGCGTGCGCCTCATCGGCCCTAAACCCGAGTGGGTGCGCGACAGCGGCGGCGAGGCGGGTCTGCATCCGTCGAACATTCACGACAACCCCTATGCCATCGGCGCAGTGGATTTTACCGGCGATATGCCGGTGATCCTCGGCCCGGATGGCCCGAGCCTGGGCGGGTTTGTCTGCCCGGTCACGATTATCGAGGCCGATCTGCCCGCGGTCGGGCAGCTGAAAGCGGGGGATAAAGTGCGCTTTGTGCCCGTCGACATTGCTACCGCCCGACGTCTGGCGCAGGCAGAGGAGGCGCAAATCGCCAGCCTGCACCCGCTGGTGGTCGACTGGCAGCCAGCCAAAATCACCTCGCCAGTAGTGCTGGAGCAGGGGCAGGGCGATAAACGGCTGGTGGCGCGGCTTTCCGGCGATACCCATCTGCTGCTGGAGATTGGCGATCCGGAGCTGGATCTGGTCCTGCGTTTTCGCGCTCACGCCCTGATGCAGGCCCTGGAAGCGCGAGCCCTGGACGGGGTGATTGATTTGACGCCGGGCATTCGCTCCCTGCAAATACACTATCAGCCTGAGGCGCTCAGCCTGACAGCGCTGCTGGAGGTGGTCGCTGGGTTGTGGCAGGACGTGTGCCTGCAGGATGCGCTGGAGGTGCCGTCGCGCGTCGTCTGGCTGCCGCTCTCCTGGGACGATCCGGCCTGCCAGAAAGCCATCGACAAATACATGACCACCGTGCGCCGGGACGCGCCCTGGTGTCCAAGCAACCTCGAATTTATTCGTCGCATTAACGATCTGGCGAATATCGACGAGGTCTACAAAACGGTGTTCGACGCCAGCTATCTGGTGATGGGGCTGGGGGATGTCTATCTCGGCGCGCCGGTGGCGACGCCGCTCGATCCGCGTCATCGACTGGTCACCACTAAATACAACCCGGCCCGCACCTGGACGGCGGAGAACTCGGTGGGGATCGGCGGGGCTTATCTGTGCGTCTACGGTATGGAGGGGCCGGGCGGGTATCAGTTCGTTGGGCGCACGCTGCAGATGTGGAGCCGTTATCATGCGGTAGAGGATTTTGGCGGCAAGCCCTGGCTGCTGCGCTTCTTCGATCAGATCCGCTTCTACCCGGTCTCCGCCGACGAGCTACTTACCATCCGCCGCGATTTCCCGCTCGGGCGCTACCCGCTGCGCATCGAACAGACCACCCTGAAGCTTGCCGAATATCAGCAATTTCTCGCTGACGAAGCCCAGGGCATTGAGGCGTTTCGCACTCATCAGCAGGGGGCATTTAACGCCGAGCGTGAGCGCTGGATCGCCAACGGCCAGGCGCACTTCGACAGCAGCGACGTGCTGGCGGAGGAGGGCGAGGATGCTCCGCTTCAGCCGGGACAGGCCGGGATCGACAGCCCGATATCCGGCAATCTGTGGCAGGTGAACGTTGAGGTCGGTACCCCGGTGCGCGAAGGTGATGTGCTGGTGGTGCTGGAGTCGATGAAGATGGAGATCCCGCTGGTGGCCTCACGGGACGGCGTGGTTAGTCAGGTGCGCGTCCAGCCTGGTTCCTCGGTGCGGGCGGGTCAGTGTGTGGTGGTTCTGGAGAAAACAGCATGATGCATCCCTTTGATTTACGCCTCGATGTACTGGCGCAGGCTTACCGCGAGGGCCGCTTCACGCCGCGGGAGGTGATGACCACTCTGCGCGAGCGGGCGCAGGCCCTGAACCCGGAGTTCAACACCTTTATTTATCTGCTTACCGCCGAAGAGCTGGAGCCCTATCTGGCCGCACTGGAGGGCGCGTCACCGCAGACGCTGCCGCTCTACGGCGTGCCCTTTGCCATCAAAGACAACATCGATCTGGCGGGGATAGAGACCACTGCCGCCTGTCCGGCGTTTGCCTACCGGGCAGAACAGGATGCGACTATCGTCGGCCAGTTGATTGCGCTGGGGGCCATTCCGCTGGGTAAAACCAATCTGGACCAGTTCGCCACCGGCTTAAACGGCACCCGCTCGCCCTGGGGCGCCTGTCGCAACAGCGTTAATGCGGAGTATCCGTCTGGAGGCTCCAGCGCGGGTTCCTCCCTGGCGGTGGCGCTCGGGCTGGCCAGCTTTGCCCTTGGCACCGATACCGCCGGGAGTGGCCGCGTGCCGGCCGCGCTGAATAATCTGGTCGGGCTAAAGGCAACCAAAGGGTTAATCTCTACGGCGGGTGTCGTGCCAGCCTGCCGCACTCTGGACTGCGTGACCTTCTTTACCGCCACCGCCGCCGAAGCCAGCCAGCTGCTGGCGCTAACGGCGGTGAAAGACTCGCGGGATGACTACAGCCGCGCTAATCCGGCATGGAACGGGGCGCAGGCGTTCGGCGTACCTGAAAAAGGTTTCCGCTTTGGCGTGCCGGACCGGCTGGAGTTTCTCGGCTGCGCTGAGAGCGAAGCGCTATATCACTCTGCAAAAAACCGTTTAATCGCGCTGGGTGGCATCCCGGTGACCATCGACTTTTCTCCGTTTTTAGCCGCGGCAACGCTACTCTACGACGGCCCGTGGGTCGCCGAGCGCTATCACGTTGCGGGGAAATTGATTGAGCAGCAGCCGGAGGCGGTTCTGCCGGTGATCCGCGATGTACTGCGCAAAGCCCCCGGAACTGACGCGGTGGCGGCGTTTGATGCCCAGTACAAACTTCAGCACTTCAAAACGCTCTGCGACGGGATAATGGCGGATCTGGACTGTGTGTTAACCCCGACCTATCCGCGTCCGGTGACCCTGGCGGAACTTGCGGAGGAGCCGGTAAAACGCAACTCCGAGCTGGGGGTCTACACCAACTTTATGAACCTGCTGGACTATGCTGCCGTGGCGGTGCCTGCGGGCGTGATGGGGAATGGGTTGCCGTCAGGCGTGACGCTGTTTGGGCGGGCTTTTACCGACCAGTATCTGCTCAGCCTTGCCGGGGCGTTACAACGTCACCTGAAGCTGGCTTTGCCCGGCGATCGCCAGATTCAGGCGGCTTCACCCGTTACCACCGCCAGCCACGATCGCCTGTCGGTGGTGGTCTGCGGGGCACACCTCGACGGGCTGGCGCTGAACCATCAGCTGCGTCAGCGGGGGGCAACGCTCCGCGAGACCACCCGCAGCGCACCGCACTATCGGCTGTATGCTCTGGCCGACGGTAAACGCCCCGGCATGGTGCGCGACCGCGAACAGGGGGTGGCCATCGCCGTTGAGGTGTGGGATCTGCCCCATACCGAAGTGGGATCGTTTCTGGCCGGGATCCCGGCACCACTGGGGCTCGGCAAAGTTGAACTGGAGGACGGACGCTGGTTAACGGGATTTATCTGCGAGGCGTATGGTCTGCAGGGGGCAAAAGATATCACTTCGTTTGGCGGCTGGCGGGCCTGGCTTGCTCACCAGCGGTGAGCAGCCAGGAATAAGGTTACCGGTAGAGCGGCTTCTCTGCCACCGGGATCAACAACGTGGATTGCCAGTCGGCCAGCGTCAGCTGGGCCAGCTGTCCCAGCGCCCGGTAGAACGGGTGGCCTGCGTTTTCGACAAACACGGTGAGAAAACGGGTGCTCCACGGCAAAAGATGCCAGGCCAGAAGCTGATCCCGCTCCGCATCACGCCCTGTTTCTGCCAGCCAGGCGGCCAGCAGCAGCAGGGTACCGAAGTGATCTTCCGGTTCGTTCTGCGCCATCTCAAAGACAATGCCGTTGTCGCGCATCCACTGACGCAGCGCCAGGGTGGAGTCGCCGAACAGCACCGATTCGCGATCCAGCCAGACCGATCCCCATGGCGGGGCGGGCAGCGCCCAGGGGCCGATAAATAGCCGCTGCCAGGCATCGGGGAGCGGTTCGTCAGACGGCTGGCGCAGGGCGTCGGCGAGGGGGGCTAACTGCCCGGGCGGCAGCGGCCAGTCCTGCTGCCAGTCGCCCTGAGTCAGGGCTGTCACCAATGGGGCAGCCTGCTCGCTGTCCGGGGCAAAATAAAACAGTGCGCCCAGGACCCGGGCGGTAAACGCAAAACCTTCATTCATTACTGCATTCCTTGAACGGCGCGGGTTGCCCCGCGCTGACACATTATCCGGCAATCGCCATACCTACGGTCATATGCAGGCCGTAGAAGACGCCACGGCCAATAAGCTCTCCGGCCACCACCAGCAGCAGCCCCAACGTGAGTCCCGGTAACGTCGGGACTTTGCGCCGCACCAGCGCGCAGAGCCAGCAGCCCAACCCGGCCGCCAGCAGTATGATACGCCACACCTGCAGGGAACCATAATCCGGCACCAGGGCGTTGGCCTGCTGGACGGAAGTGTGGATGTTCCCGAGATCATGACTCTGCATAACCACTGCCGCCACGCCGATCAGCAGCGCCACCACGGCGATCCCTGCCGCCACATGGGCATTAAAATGCGCCTTCGCCAGCCGCATCAGCAGGGCCGCAAACAGCGGGCCGCCGAGGAGCATCGTCAGGAAGAAATTCAGGGTGGTGTAGCCGTTATGCCAGGTGGGCACCGTATCAATCTGATACACGCGGGTCATCGCCCAGACAAACACCAGCCCCAACACCATGCTCAGCACCAGCCAGATCTTGCCCAGCGTTGCCGGCATTTTGCCGAGGACGGCCACCAGCCACCAGAAGCCGCCGACGGCAAAGAACAGCGACCCGCTGGCAATTTCGTTGCTCAGGCCGGAGGCGCCGACGCGATTCAGGGAGTTAAAGGCGCGTAGCGGCGAGCCGAGGTGCAGCACCGAGGCGACAAAACCCAACCCCATCACCAGCCATAAAAAGAACATGCTGCGCACCAGGCGGTAGCGTACCACCGGGTCGTGCTCGCGGATCCAGGCTGCGCCTGCCACTATCAATGCCCCGACGACGCACTGACCGAACACGGTAAAAATGACCAGCGGCCATTCATGCCATCCATTTCCCATCTCACACCTCCTTTGGATTGGCCAGATAGCCGGTGGTATCACCCGTGGGTCGGCTGTTGGCATTGGGTTTAATGACGATACTCGGCTTCGTGAAGTGCGCCGACGGCAGCGGGGCGACGGCGGCCAGCTTGCCGTGTTTCTGACGCAACTCCTCAATCGGGCCGAAGTCCAGGGCCCGCAGCGGGCAGGACTCGACGCAGATCGGTTTTTTACCGTCGGCGACACGCTCATGGCAGCCGTCGCACTTGGTCATATGGCCTTTGGCGGCGTTGTACTGCGGGGCGCCGTACGGGCAGGCCATATGGCAGTAGCGACACCCGATGCAGACATCCTCATTCACCACCACAAAGCCGTCCTCGCGCTTGTGCATCGCCCCGCTGGGGCAGACTTTGGTGCAGGCCGGATCCTCGCAGTGGTTGCAGGCGATGGAGAGGTAGTAGGCAAATACGTTCTGCTGCCAGACGCCGTTGTCCTCCTGCCAGTCGCCGCCCGTGTACTCGTAGATGCGGCGGAAGCTGACGTCCGGGGTCAGGTCCTTGTAATCCTTGCACGCCAGTTCGCAGGTTTTACACCCGGTGCAGCGGCTGGAATCAATAAAAAATCCATACTGAGTGGTCATCGGCTACTCCTTACGCCTTCTCGATTTGCACCAGATTGGTGTGTTGTGGGTTGCCCTTCGCCAGCGGCGACGGACGGTGCGTGGTCAGGGTGTTCATGCAGGCGCCGTGGTCAACGCGGTCGCCCTGCATATCTGCCTGATGCCACGCCCCCTGGCCCATGGCGCTGACCCCCGGCATGATCCGCGGCGTGACTTTGGCGGCAATGCGCACTTCGCCCCGGGTATTAAAGACCCGCACCATGTCGCCGTTTTGGATGCCGCGCGCCCGGGCATCCACCGGGTTGAGCCACACTTCCTGGCGGCAGGCGGCCTGCAGCACGTCCACGTTGCCGTAGCTGGAGTGGGTGCGGGCTTTATAGTGAAAGCCGAACAGCTGGAGTGGGAACTGGCCGCGATCGTCCGAGTCCCAGCCTTCGAAGGTGGAGGCATACACCGGCAGCGGGCTGATGGTTTCATCCGCCTGCAGCTCCCAGGTGCGGGCGATCTCTGCCAGCCGACTGGAGTAGATCTCGATTTTGCCCGACGGGGTTTTCAGCGGGTTGGCCTCAGGATCGTCGCGGAATTTCTTGTAGGCCACAAAGTGACCGTTGGGATCTTTTCGCTTATAGATGCCCATCTCTTTGAGCGCCTCGTAAGAGGGGAGCTGCGGATCTTTCGCCACCATTTTGGCGTACAGATACTGCAACCACTCCTCCTGAGTACGGCCTTCGGTAAAGCGCTGATGGATATCTGGCCCGAGGCGTTTCGCCACTTCGCTCATGATCCAGTAGATAGGTTTACGTTCGAATTTTGGCGCGGTCACCGGCTGGAGGAAAATTAGGTAGCCCATATTCCCGGCATAATCGTTGGGAATAATGTCCTCCTGCTCGACGGTCATCAGATCGGGCAGCAGCAGGTCGGCATATTTCGCCGACGAGGTCATGAAGTTGTCGATTACCACGATCATTTCGCACTTACTCTCGTCCTGCAGAATGTCGTGGGTTTTGTTGATGTCCGAGTGCTGGTTGATGATGGTGTTGCCGGCGTAGTTCCAGATGGACTCCACTGTCAGACGGATGGACGGACTTGAAGTAGTTGACTCAACGCTACTTAAGGTCCTGATATGACTGACATTAACCATGACAATACTGTATATCCATCCAGTTCTTTCTCTGGGTCTCCCTATCTGTATCAGCAAGTCTACACCTCAAGTCCTGACACAAGGCTGACACAAATCAACCTATTGGCTACGCCTCAGTTAGTCCGTAGAGCCAATGGTCGATATACTATCCGCTTCAGACTCAAGGGACAGACCATCCCGTTTCTTTCAGTATCGACCCGCAGCACAGACAGGAGAGTAGCCACAATGCGTCAGAGAGAGCTTGCAGCCACAGCTAAGACCTTCATGTTGGATAGGCCTGAAGTCTCACTACAGGAGCTTACAGAGCATCTCCGGTCTATGGCTGAGCAGTTTCTGACAGACGCTAGTGACGATTACTGGAATGGACTTGAGGTCGCTACTCTGGTCGACGAGAAGTCCAACCTGAGGGAGCTAGCCGCTACGCAAGCCTTGAGTCTGGACCAGCAGAAGGGCATAAGGTTAGCGCTTGAAGTCCTGACCGCAGCACAGCAGAGGGTAGACACTGGTGATACCTCTGGCCTGATTGATATTGTGATGAATAACCCTACGGATTACTCAACTATATGCGACTCTATGGCAATTCTGAGTAACGAGCAGGGAGTCAGCCCAGAAGTATTCACGCAGGAGCGCCAACCTGAGGTCGCTATCTGTAGTTTTTCTGAGCTTGTGTCCTCACTGCTGGCTGAGAAGGTTCAGACCTTGAAGACATCCAGCTACAAGGACCTCTCGTCCTCACTGAATACCGTCTCCCGGTTCCTTACTTCTGGCATGGACCTGATGTCCCGCTCTGAGTGGCTGGCAGTGAGGGACGCTATGCTGTCTGCTGAGGTGAGACCATCGACGATTAACAAGCTACTGACCAAGGCGAAGATGTGTCTGGACTATGGCCTGATGAATGGGCAACTTGAGGGCCGCAACCCGATTGAGCGCATGAAGTTAACTAAGGATGTAGACTCCAAGCGTAGAGCATTCACTGACGAGGAGCTGGAGAGACTTCTTGTCCGGGTAGAGGCTGAGTATCAGTTCACGCGACACACCGCTCACACGACCTCTGAGGCTCGCAGATGGGCGACTCTGGTATCTGTGGTCACTGGAGCTAGGTCTGCTGAGGTCTGCCACCTGATTAAACGTGACATTGTAACCTTGGACAATGGACTGGTCTGTATCGACATTAATGAAGATGGGGACGGGAAGTCCGTAAAGAACAAGCATTCAGTCCGACTTGTACCGCTGACCGATGGCGCTTATGGGTTTGACCTGACGTCCTTCCTGTCGTGGGTAGACGCTCAGCCTGATGATGGTCCTCTCTTCGGGATGACACCGAGCGCCTACTCTAGCTGGTTTAACTCTCGGGTCCTGACTGAGGCCCTGCCAGACGCCGATAACGTCTCGCTTCATAGTCTGAGGCATTGGCTGGCGACCCGTATGAAAGAGCGTGGTGTCAATCTGGTGGACGCTCAGGGCATCTTAGGTCATAGCTCGCAGTCAATCACTTACGACCTGTACGGGAAGGGGCACGCGGTAGGACGTCTGGCTGATGCGCTAAATCTGGCACTGGTAGGGATGTGAGTGGAGAATCGTAATGGTTAAAGAGTTTAAAGTCCGTAAAGAAAATAAGCCGTCATATGAATGTATGATTACTGCTGAAACCTGTTTGGGGTTAGCAGGTCTGGCGACCGAGGAGTGGGAGCGTGAGCACCATTATCGTACAGGTATCATATTCACTGCCTTTGCTATTGAGGCTATGTTCATCTTCTATAGAAAACAGGTTGACCCCGGTTACGATAAGACGAAACCAGAGTGCAGAAAGACAATGCACAAGAAAACGTTAAAATTGTGCGGCTTTACTAATTATATGGGGACAAAACCTTATCAAATTATCAAAGAGTGTCTTGAGGTAAGAGATGCAATTGCTCACGGCGATTCGTACACTTCCAGCTATAATTTCTCAGCGGATCATTTGGATAACCAAGACGATATTGCAAGAGGTGTCTTGGCGGTAAACTCCGAACAATTCCGGGGATTAACTGCCGACCTCCTTAAGAAATACATTGAGATGGCAAAGCATATTGACCATGAGATTTATGATAACGGTTACAGGCCTTCTGAAGAGGACCTTCCGGCAGCCGAGCGTAGAAACCTGATGTTAGCTTTCGGGGTCAGTGGGGTGTCAATGTGGCCTAGCGTCTGAACGTAGGGGCTTAACTAGCATTTTAAGGATAGATATGGTTCTGCGAAATATTATAATTGATATAGTTTACAAGGGTTACAATTAGCGGGCATTATACCTTCACTATAGGGAAGGGGACTAAACTATCACTATAGGGGACCCCTAGCCCTCGACCCATACACACATTCATTTAGTCTCAGGCTTCCGGTAGCGGACCGATTGGAAACCATCCGCAGACGCCTAGTGTTAAATCACCTTGCGCCTGAGACCATTCTCTTTAACGTAGGTTATCTTCCCTTTTGACAGGCGGGGAGCAGAAGACCGCATCCGACTTTAAGTTGGCTCTGCGATAATCGCTGCGCGGATAACTGAAGAACCAAGACATCATTGCTGAGGTCTGCCATCCATTGAGGACAGGCGGAAACTCAAAGAGGTTAGACCAGTGGTGTCTGAGGTTTGGGCTTTGAGTCCTGACCAGCAGGCTGGAGGAGACCATGAGTTTATCTTGTTATGGATTGTGTTATCACAATTCCCATAAGAAGAACTTTAAGTCCAGCCAGCCAAAGTAAACATGGTCGCAAATCTTATACCCTCACTATAGGGACCATGCATTCCGCCTCCGGTCTTGATGCGTCAAGTTATGCGGAAGCTCTCCCGACATTAAGTCTTTCTCAGAAGACATCCCAAGGCAAGACAGCCTCTGTCAGACCTCCTGTATCGACCTCCAGCTCGTTAGCGTTCTTCAGTCATCTCATTGGCTTAAGTCTATCACCGCTCACCATCTGGGGTCCTTACAGCTCGTCCTGACATGCGGTCTCACCTTTATATGTACATGTAGAGACACCGGGTCACTCCAGACACCAGATGCAAAACTTTGCAACCGAACGGAAAACTTTCCTACCGTCTGGTAGTGGACTTGACGCGCTCAAAACTGAGCTGGTTGGCGAGGAAGTCTCCCTCCGAGTGGAGGACCAAAGACGCTAAGCGATTCTCTACCGTCCCGCAAAAAATGCGGGCCGTGAAGACAGGGCGTTACCGCTCAAAACTGAGCAGTCACCACCACCACCACCATCATCTCTGGTCTTCACACGACCTCATCATCACCTCAAGTCTTTCTGTATGTCTCCTGTTGCCTGTGAGTCTCCCTATCGTTGGGGGCTTGAGTAGGCTCTCAGGGTGTGACTTCAGGAGGCATAACAAAAGGAGTACAACGATATGTCAAACCTTAACGCTAACCACATCATCTACATCGACGGTCAACCATTCAAAGCGAATGAGGACGGGATGTGGAACCTGACCGAAATCTGGAAGACCCTGAAGCTACCGAGGGGTAAGGCCCCTTCCGAGTGGAAGACCAAAGAGGCGAGACGATTTGCAGCCACTCCGGTAAAATTGCGGAGTGAGCGGGTCGGCTCTACACAGCACATCTTCTCTAATAAGCAAGTTACGCTCCGGTACGCTGGATGGGTGTCTTATGACTTTGAGGATATGGTCTACGCTGCCTTTGAGTCCATTCTGGCGATGCCTGAAGTCCAGACCGTTGTCGTCAACAAGATGGTGGAGCTGGGCTATCACGCCGAAGCTGAGCTACTGGAGCGACACTCTAACGCTGACCGAGACTACGCCCATCACCAGATGTCTACCCTGTTTAGTAAAGCGGACGGACGCAAGCCTGAGCGCCTGTATAAGGCTGTCAAAGCTGGTCACGTGACCAAGGATAAGGCCTTGAGTCTGCTCCCCGCAGGTAGCGCCTGGGCTGCACGAGTGGAGGGACTCTAAGATGATGATTGACCCTCGTACACCTATTGGCAAAGCGACCCTTCGTTACCGTGGTCTTCCCACTCGTCACCTCCTGTCCCTGCTGAGACTTGGAGTCGCTGACTCTGAGCGCCCGTACTACAGTCGAGACGAACTTATAGCGATGCTGGTCGACCGTGATTTGAATAATCAGTTACGTCGGGCGTTCGCCAAACTAGAGTCTTAACCTTATGGGGCAGAAAAGACCGCCGCATAAACCTATCGTCTGATGACCGCTCCGGAAATCTCCGGACCGCCCGTAGTGAGCTGGAGTCTTGAGTGGAAATTCCCACGCAAGGTCTTTGACCATACCAAACCTAATTTAAAACCTTTTGAGATGACCGATGCGGGGAGACCCGTAGGCATAACTGTGTCTGCGGTACCGATAGTCTCAACTCTCAAGAGGAGTAATTACTATGTTATTCAATAACCAAGACTGGAAACTGTCAGTCACCGACATCAATCTCTATGAAAATACTGTGAGTCTGGACGGTCAGTCCTATCCGCTGTCGCTCGCTATCAAGACCCTCATTCCGGGCTACCTGTCAGGCCTGCCGTCTACCAGCCGTGAGTCTATGGAGTTACTGGAAGCTCTGGCTGAAGCTGGCGTAGCTATTGGTAACTTCTTCAGTAATGACCTGATGATCGCCTACCAACGTCGCCAGCAGAACAAGCGAGCCGAGGCTGAGCGTATCGCTAAAGAGCAGCGCATTCAGGCTGAGCGTATGCGTGAAGAGAACATGACCGATGCAGAGTGGCAGAAAGAGCTACAGCGCCGCGAACAGGTCAAAGCTGAACGCCGGACCTATGGTGAGAACCTGCGCAGTGCTACCCATTCCGCTGGTCGCTCCCGTGCCGCTATCGTCGCTGACATTGAGTCAGGCGGTAACTGGATGGACAGCCTCTAAGACAGACACACAAGTGGTCCTGACCTGATGTCGGGACCCACAGTATCTAAAACTAATTTAGGAGATTGATTATTATGACCATGATTAAAGATAGCTATCAGTTCGGCATTGAGCCAGTACGTATCACCGACACCGACAACATTCAGGTTAACGAAGGTCTGCCAACTAACGCTGACCCACAGGTCTATGCCCTCCAGTTAGCTAAGACGGTTAAGGCTATGCTGAACGGTGTACTTAAAGACGCTCAGGATAACATTCCGTTCCCTGTAGAAGTCCTGCCTACCCGCAATAGCCTGCCTACCCCAATCATCGCCCACACTCTGTCTGACCGCTCTGTGGTCGTCCCTGTACGCGGTGGTGAGCGACCTGAAGTCGTGACCGTTCCGTCTGGTCAGGAGATTGTCGTCGAACCTATCGAACAGGCAATCCTCATCTCGGAGCAAACTAAACTGTGGGACGCCAAGTCCTCCACTGGTTTCACTCATGGCACACTCCAGCAGGACGCTATGAACATCTGTGAGAATGTGGTCCGTACCATCAACGCTCGCATGGTTGACGTTCTGGAGTCCTCCAAGCTGCTGAAGACCGTAGAGCTGCCAGTCCTGACTGGAAGCCTGACCACTAAGGCAGACGCTATCATGGACGCTCTGTTTGAGAACACCGAGTCCTCTTTCGGCTCTGAAGTGTCTGATTACGGCATCATCGCCCATGAGTCCCAACTGAAAGCGCTGTCCCGTCTGGCTGCTAAACAGGGCTTCTCTGGTGAAGACGCTATCGTGGATATGCTGGGTACCGACATCGCGTATTACAACGGTGAGGACAAAGGTGTGTTCATGCTGGCTAAACGCTTCACGGCCCTGAGCTTCGGCTGCTTCCGTCACGACGGTGAGAATATTACGGTCGTCCTTTCACGTGATGGCGACTCTCAGTCCCACGACTTGGAAATCCTCGGTAAAGTGTTCGTTGTCGCTGAAGCTGCTACGACCATCAAGATGGGCACTGGCTCAGCTACTGCCGTCCTGCCTGTAGTCAAACGCCTGAAGTTCACCAAGACCGAAGCGTAAGACCAATGGGTAAGAGCATTAGTAAAGGCTTCAGGTCCATCGCCAAGGGCCTGACAGGTGGTGGTGGGACTCAAGGTGGGGCTTCGGTCCCGCCTCCTGTAGCTCCTCCTGTAGCTCCTCCAGATGACGCTCAGCAAGCTGTAGTCGATACCCAAGGTCAGGAGACCGAGGGAGGTAAGACCATGAGCAGGGGTAAGTCTGGACTGAATATCAGCAGGACTTCAGGTGGTGGCCTGTCACTGTGATTAACTAACTACGGTCTGGACTAATGGTCTGGGCCTTATTACTGGTATGGTAGTATACAGGCGAAGGAGGAGCCAATGTCTATGACTTCCGCAGACCTAAGGTCCCTCCTGACTCTGGTCTATAAACTCGTGTTCCTCTCTGTGGGCCTCTATATGGTCCTCTCCGGTCGACTCGGTGTAAATGTATTCGACACTCTGTCTAAGGCTGTGGGTGGGCTTCTGGGGGCTTAGGTTTGGACTCACAGTGGGACCGATGGTTTCTGACAGAAAAATGTGAATGACCATCTAATACATTAAGCCAGCAGACTTCCCCCCATAGCCCGCCTCAAGTCCAGACCGAGGCCACCGGGGGTCCTGACCAGCCGTCTAGACATCCCGTCTAATGACACAAGTCTGGCACAAAGAATGACACAAGGTCTTGACTCAATGCAGGACCTCAGGCCTACTAAGGGTCCGCTTCAAGTCCTTGAAGTTCCAGATGAACTTAATCGGCACGTCGAGCTTATCTTTGCCGCGCACCCCGTCGCGAGTAGCGGTCATCTCCGGCCCGCGGGCGATGGCGTCGGTCCAGCTGAAGCAGGAGATCTGCGTTTTGACCGGGTTATCCGGCAGCGGCATCCGCTCGATGGTGATGGTGTAGGTCGATTCACGCGCGCCGCTGTTGCCGCCGTTAATCCCGACGTTGCCGGTGAGGATCGGAAGCATGGCGATGGCCCTTGACGTTAGCTCGCCGTTGGCCTGGCGCTGCGGGCCCCAGCCCTGGCAAATGTACGCCGGTTTGGCCGTACCGATCTCCCGGGCCAGCTTGATAATCCGGTCTGCGGGAATACCGGTGATAGCCGCGGCCCAGTCCGGGGTTTTGGCCGTTGCATCTTCGCCGTGGCCCAGAATGTAGGCCTTGTAATGGCCGTTGGCAGGCGCGCCCTCGGGGAGCGTAGTTTCGTCGTAGCCGACACAATATTTATCGAGGAACGGCTGATCGACGAGGTTTTCGTTTATCAGCACCCAGGCGATACCGGCTACCAGCGCCGCATCCGTGCCCGGCCGGATCGGGATCCACTCGTCTTCGCGCCCGGCGGCGGTGTCGGTGTAGCGAGGATCGATGACGATCATGCGCGCATTCGAGCGTTCCCGCGCCTGTTCGAGGTAATAGGTGATCCCGCCGCCGCTCATACGCGTTTCCGCCGGGTTGTTGCCGAACATCACCACCAGCTTGCTGTTCTCGATATCGGAGGTGCTGTTGCCGTCGTTACTGCCGTAGGTGTAGGGCATGGCGCAGGCGATTTGCGCCGTGCTGTAGGTACCGTAATGGCTAAGAAATCCGCCGTAACAGTTCATCAGACGCGCCACCAGAGAGGCGTAGGGCGAGGAGCGGGTGATATTACCGCCGACAATTCCGGAACTGTAATTAATGTAGACCGCTTCGTTGCCGTATTTAGCCACAACGTCACGCAGGCTGTTGCTGAGCAGATCCAGCGCCTCATTCCAGCTGATGCGTTCGAACTTGCCTTCGCCGCGTTTACCGACGCGTTTCATGGGGTAATTCAGGCGGTCGGGATGGTTTATCCGTCGACGGATCGAGCGACCGCGCAGGCAGGCGCGCACCTGATGGTTGCCGTAAACATCGTCGCCGGTATTGTCCGTTTCGACCCAGTACACTTCCTCATCCCGGACGTGCAGCCGCAGCGCGCAGCGACTGCCGCAGTTCACCGAGCAGGCTCCCCACACCACTTTATCCGCGCCAGAATTAAGCGACGTGTTGAGTGCGGCAGCGGCAGGGCGTAAACCGAAGGGTAATGACACACCGCCGGCGGCCAGCGCAAGCGACCCGATGGCGGTGGATTTGACGAGGGTGCGGCGGCTGATCCCGCCGCTTTGCGCATTATCTGACATGGCTCACTCCATTATGTTCTTTATTAATGAACGTTTTCAGCCGTGATTAGGATCGGGCTAATGGAGTGAGAGTGTTACCCATTAAGGGGGAGATAATCTTAATGTATATCAAAACAAAGGGGATTCCCCCGCCTTAACGGGGGAGAACGTTTACTGTGGCTCGCGCGGTGCCGGGGCCTGGGTGCCGCCTCCGCTGACCGGGTAGTTTCCGCTGCTGGTGCGGGTGTAGAGGATTTTTAGAGTGTCATTGGCGCAATGACCCACCACTTCGGCGTCGGGTTTATCGGCCTGATCGTTCGGCACAATGTTCAGCATAAAGCCGGATTCCGGGACGCCATTGTTGATAATTCGCTGCTGAATATCGCTTTTGATCCGCTCGCAGTTGTCGGGCGCGGCCAGCGCGGCCGGGGCAATGCCCGCCAGCAAAAGTGCAGTAATCCAAGGTAACCGTGTCATATCTGCCTCCTTACGACTGTGTGTGACTATAATATTAGCAGGGTTAATGTAAATGGTTGTATTTGCTACTATGACGGGCAATTATCTTCATCTATCGGTAGGTCATGTGAATAAACACGCGCTTATGCTTCTCCTGGCGGGTCTGTTGGTGGGGTGTGACAACACCAGCGCACCGCTGTCGTTTACGCCAGAGATGGCCAGCTTTTCTAACGAATTCGATTTTGATCCGCTTCGTGGGCCAGTGAAGGATTTCAGCCAGACGCTTTTCAATGACAAAGGGGAAGTGGCGAAGCGCGTTAGCGGGACGCTGTCGGCAGAAGGGTGTTTTGACAGCCTGGAAATGCAGGATCTGGAGTCGAACTCCGGCATCGCTCTGGTGCTGGATGCCAACTACTATCTCGATGCCCAGACTCAGCAGAAAAAGCTGCGGTTGCAGGGTAAGTGCCAGCTGGCGGAGATGCCTGCCTCGGGCGTCTCATGGGATACCGATGACAACGGGTTTATCGTGAGCGCCCACGGCAAAGATATGGAAATACGCTATCGCTACGATACCGACGGCTATCCGCTGGGTAAAACTACCGTGGCCGGGGAGCAACACCTGACGATTACGGCGACCCCGTCGGCCGACAAGCGCAAGCGAATGGACTATACCGCGGTCAGTCTGCTGAACGATAAACCCTTGGGAAATGTGAAGCAGACCTGCGAGTACGACCGGCATAACAACCCGGAGGAGTGCGAGCTGGTGATTGTGGATGCGAGCGTGAAGCCTGCGGTGTCGCGGAAGTACACCATCAAAAACAGCATTGAGTATTACTAACCACCGCGCAGCAGACTGCGCGGTGCGTTTGGACTGAAATCAGGGGGCCATCGTGCGGCCGGTGCGGCGATCCAGGCAGCGCAGGGTGTTCGGCTCCCAGTAGGCATTGACGTTTGCGCTCTGCTGGCATTTATCCCGCGCATCAAAGGCCACATCTTCTTTATCCCACTCTTTCTCCGCGCGGGTGTTCACCTTATGGCGCAGGTTGCGGGTGTCGTTCCATTGCTCTTTATCCATGGCGGCATTCTGGCGGCTCTGGGCGCTGTCGCCGGATTCAATAATCAGTTTGCTGGTGTTGGCGGATACTGGCGCGACGAAGACCGAGGCCAGCAGGGCAACCAGACAGAGGCGTGTGCTCAATTTACGCATAGCGATTTCCTTATGAATGGTGGAAATTCGAATCCCACCGCAGATTCTATAACAGTCCATTTTGAGGGCAAACCCATATCGGGTATGTGGAAAGGATCCTTTCACATTCGGGTATGATACCGCATCACTCCTTAGACAACGTTAAATATGTTTAAAACAACTCTGCTCTTTTTTGCCACCGCGCTGTGCGAAATTATCGGCTGCTTTCTGCCTTGGCTGTGGCTGAAGAAAGGCGCGTCGGTGCTGCTGTTAATTCCCGCGGGCGTTGCCCTGGCGCTGTTTGTCTGGCTGTTAACGCTCCATCCCGCAGCCAGCGGACGCGTCTATGCCGCCTACGGTGGGGTATATGTCTGCACCGCGCTGCTGTGGTTGCGGGTGGTGGATGGCGTTAAGTTAAGCCCGTACGACTGGGCTGGCGCCGCCATCGCGCTGTGCGGCATGATGATTATCGTAGCAGGCTGGGGGCGCGCTTAAGCGCCCAATCTGTGATCAAGCGGGGATTTTTCGATCTTCATACTTGTATGGTAGTAGGGTTGTTGCGTAAATTTCCTGCATCACAACAAGAGATGTAAGGAACCGGAAAATGAAGATTGTAGGGGCTGAAGTATTTGTCACCTGTCCAGGGCGCAACTTTGTCACGCTGAAAATCACCACCGACGAAGGGATCGTCGGTCTGGGTGATGCCACCTTAAACGGCCGCGAACTGTCCGTGGCCTCGTATCTGAAAGATCATCTCTGCCCGCAGTTAATTGGCCGGGATGCCCACCGTATCGAAGATATCTGGCAGTTCTTCTACAAAGGCGCCTACTGGCGTCGCGGCCCGGTCACTATGTCGGCGATTTCCGCCATCGACATGGCGCTGTGGGACATCAAAGCCAAAGCTGCCAACATGCCGCTGTACCAGCTGCTGGGCGGTGCCTCCCGTGAAGGGGTGATGGTTTACTGTCACACCACCGGCCACACCATCGACGATGTGCTGGAAGATTACGCCCGTCATAAAGAGATGGGATTCAAGGCCATCCGCGTCCAGTGCGGCGTGCCGGGAATGAAAACCACTTACGGCATGTCTAAAGGAAAAGGGCTGGCGTATGAACCTGCCACCAAAGGCAACTGGCCGGATGAACAGCTGTGGTCAACCGAAAAATACCTCGATTTTACCCCGAAACTGTTTGACGCCGTGCGCAGCAAGTATGGCTTTAATGAGCACCTGCTGCACGACATGCACCACCGCCTGACGCCAATTGAAGCCGCGCGCTTCGGCAAGAGCATCGAGCAGTACCGCATGTTCTGGATGGAAGATCCAACCCCGGCCGAGAACCAGGAGTGCTTCCGCCTGATCCGCCAGCATACCGTCACCCCGATTGCGGTGGGCGAGGTGTTTAACAGCATCTGGGATTGCAAACAGCTGATTGAAGAGCAGCTGATCGACTATATCCGCACCACCATTACCCATGCGGGTGGCATCACCGGGATGCGTCGGATTGCCGATTTCGCCTCGCTGTATCAGGTGCGTACCGGCTCTCACGGCCCGTCGGATCTCTCCCCGATTTGCCACGCGGCGGCGCTGCACTTTGACCTGTGGGTACCGAACTTTGGCGTGCAGGAGTACATGGGCTATTCCGAGCAGATGCTCGAGGTCTTCAACACCAACTGGACCTTCGAAGACGGCTACATGCATCCGGGCGATAAGCCGGGCCTGGGCATCGAGTTTGATGAAAAACTGGCGGCAAAATATCCCTACGATCCAGCCTACCTGCCGGTTGCCCGTCTGGAAGACGGCACGCTGTGGAACTGGTAAAGGAGCAGAAGATGAAAAGTATCGTTATTCAACAACCGAATACGCTGGTTATCGAAGATCGCCCATTACCGACCCCCGCAGCGGGCGAGGTGCGCGTCAAGGTGAAGCTGGCGGGGATCTGCGGTTCAGACAGCCATATCTATCGCGGCCATAACCCGTTCGCCAAATACCCGCGTGTCATCGGCCATGAGTTTTTCGGCGTGATTGATGCCGTTGGTGACGGCGTTGATACTGCTCGCCTGGGGCAGCGCGTGTCGGTGGATCCGGTTATCAGCTGCGGACATTGCTATCAATGTTCGGTGGGTAAACCGAACGTCTGCGCCTCGCTGGTGGTGCTGGGCGTCCATCGCGATGGCGGCTTCAGCGAATACGCCGCGGTCCCGGCTAAAAATGCGAAGGTCATTCCGGACTCCATCAGCGACAAGCACGCGGTGATGATTGAGCCCTTCACCATCGCCGCCAACGTTACCGGACACGTTAGTCCGACCGAGCAGGACGTAGCGCTGATTTACGGTGCCGGTCCGATGGGCTTGGTCACCGTCCAGGCGCTGAAGGGCGTTTATAAGGTGAAACAGGTGATTGTGGTCGATCGCATCGACGAGCGTCTGGAAATGGCCCAGCGCAGCGGGGCGGACTGGGTGATTAACAATGGCAACCAGTCCCTGCCGGCGCTGCTGGAAGAGAAGGGCATCAAGCCAACGCTGATTATTGATGCGGCCTGCCATCCGTCCATTCTGCAGGAAGCCATCACTCTGGCCGCACCGGCGGCGCGCATCGTGCTGATGGGCTTCTCCAGCGAGCCGAGTCAGATCGTGCAGCAGGGGATCACCGGCAAAGAGCTGTCGATTTTCTCCTCACGACTGAACGCCAATAAGTTCCCGGTGGTGATCGACTGGCTGACGAAGGGACTTATCGATCCCGACAAACTGATTACTCACTCCTTTGAGTATCAGCATGTAAAAGACGCCATCGAACTGTTTGAAAAAGACCAGCGGCAGTGCTGCAAGGTGTTGCTGACGTTCTAATAACTATGAATGCGGTTTAGCGGTACGCATCTTACCCTGTTGAGATAGCCATTATGACTCAAGTACAACATGAAAGATCCACATCTGACCTGATCAAAGCCGCCGTCTCAGGATGGCTCGGAACCGCGTTAGAGTTCATGGACTTCCAGCTTTACTCGCTGGGCGCAGCGTTAGTCTTTCACGAGATCTTCTTCCCGGAACAATCGGCGGCGATGGCGCTGATTCTGGCGATGGGGACCTACGGCGCGGGCTATATCGCCCGTATCGTCGGGGCCTTTATCTTCGGCAAAATGGGCGACCGCGTGGGGCGCAAAAAGGTACTGTTTATCACCATCACCATGATGGGGATCTGTACCACGCTGATCGGCGTGCTGCCGACCTATGCACAGATCGGTATCTTCGCGCCGGTGCTGCTGGTGACACTGCGTGTTATCCAGGGCCTGGGCGCAGGGGCGGAAATCTCCGGCGCGGGCACCATGCTGGCGGAATATGCGCCAAAAGGAAAACGCGGCATTATCTCCTCGCTGGTGGCGATGGGTACTAACTGCGGCACCCTGAGCGCCACGGCGATCTGGGCGGTGATGTTCTTTGCCCTCGACCGCGAAGAACTGCTGGCCTGGGGATGGCGCGTGCCGTTCCTTGCCAGCGTGGTAGTAATGATCTTTGCCATCTGGCTGCGTATGAACCTGAAAGAGAGCCCGGTCTTCGAGCAGGTTAATGCCGAAGAAGCCCCGGTACAGGCGGCTGTGCAGGAAAGCACCCTGGGTGCGATGATGAAGAGCAAATCGTTCTGGCTGGCAACCGGCCTGCGTTTCGGCCAGGCGGGTAACTCCGGTCTGATCCAGACGTTCCTTGCCGGTTATCTGGTACAGACGCTGCTGTTTGATAAAGCTATCCCGACCGACGCCTTAATGATCAGCTCGATCCTCGGCTTTATTACTATCCCACTGCTGGGCTGGTTGTCGGATAAATATGGCCGTCGTCTGCCTTATATTCTGCTGAGCATTTCTGCCATTATTCTGGCCTACCCGATGCTGTCGATTATTGTCGATAAATCCTATACGCCTGGCGTGATTATGCTGTCGATTATCGTGATCCATAACTTCGCGGTACTGGGACTCTTTGCCCTGGAAAATATCACCATGGCTGAGATGTTCGGTTCACGAAATCGTTTCACCCGAATGGCGATATCGAAAGAGGCGGGCGGTCTGGTGGCGGTTGGTTTTGGTCCGGTGCTGGCGGGGATCTTCTGCAACATGACCGGCTCCTGGTGGCCAATTGTGGTGATGGTGATGCTCTATTCCTTCATCGGCCTAATCTCAGCCCTGCTGATGCCGGAAGTGCGCGACCGCGATCTGAGCATCCTGGAGGATGCCGCAGAAGACAAATCTGCCGCGCTGGGCATCAACAATAAACATCGCGCTATCTCCTGACCCTGATGACTCTCCTGCCAACGCAGGGGAGTCTTTTTTTATCCCTCGCAAAACACAACGCTATTACCAACCTTTTCAGGGAAGCATCGGGAATTAACTGGATTTTTTTCAGGTAAGGAAACTGTATGTCTCGTGCAAAGAAAAACATCACCATACCGGTGAGTATTGGATACGGATTAACCGATATTATGGGCGGCGGCGCCTTTACCGTCATCGGCGCCTGGCTGCTATTTTTCTACACCACCTTTGTGGGCTTGTCCCCAATGGAAGCGGCCTCGATCGTTGCCATCGCCCGTATTGTCGATGCGGTAGTCAGCCTGTTTATGGGCAGCCTGACCGACCACTTCTATAAGAACTATTTTGGTAAGAAATTTGGCCGTCGGCGCTTTTTCCTGCTGATTGGCGCGCCGCTGATGCTGGTCTACGCCTTGCTGTGGCTCGACGGCATGAGTTACGGTTTCTACCTCGCGGTCTATCTGGCGTTTGAAATCATTGCCGCCATGGTGTTGATCCCGTGGGAAACGCTGCCGTCAGAGATGACCAAAGAGTTTAACGGCCGCACCAAACTCTCCACCTGCCGCATGTTCCTCTCGGCCTCCGGCACCTTCCTGGCAACCTTTATCCCCGGGCTGCTGATCGGCTATTTTGGCGAGCAGAGCGCCAATGCCTACCTGATTAACGGCGTGATCTTCGCGGTGCTGTTCATGGTCTGCGTCTTTATCTCGTGGAAAGTGACCTGGGAGCGGGAGCTCACCCCGGAGATGCAGGCCGAGCTGGAAAAGTCAGCCTTGCCCACCAGCTTCTCTGACAAACTGCGAATGGTTGTAGAGCTGTTCAAATCCTACGCCTCGACGCTGAAAATCCGCGCTTTCAGAAAGCATCTGGCGATCTATCTGCTGTCGTTCACCGGCAAAGATGTCTACAACACCGTTTTTGTCTTCTTCTGCGTCTACTGCCTGAACGTCTCGTCATCCCTGGCGGGCAGCCTGCTGTCGATGAGTATCGTTGGTTTGCCGGTGACGCTCATTGCTGGCCTCGGGATCATCAAATACGGTCCGGCCCGGCTGTACGTTTTTGCCTATCTGGTGATGATGCTGTGCCTGGCCGGTTTCCTGGCGGTGTACCAGATCCCGGCGTTGAATACCGTTTTCACGCTGTTTATCCTGGCCGGGCTGTATCAGGTGGGCCGCTGCGTGCTGGAATTCACCCCGTGGAACGTCTTCCCGTTCATTCCCGATATTGACGAAATGGTCAGCCGTCAGCGCCGGGAAGGGCTGTTCGCCGCGGTGATGACTTTTTCGCGCAAAACCACCGTTGCCATCGCCACCTTTGTGGTCGGTTTTCTGCTGCAAACCGGGGGCTTCGTGAAGGGGAGTCAGGTCCAGCCGCCGGAAGCGATTCATATGATCGCCATGCTGATGTTTATCGGTACCGCCGGGCTGCTGATCCTCGCCCTCTGGCAGGCACTGACGTTCCGTCTGAATAAACAGACTCACCAGATCTTCGTGGAAGAGGTGGAGCGACTGCGGGCCAATGGTTCTAAAGCGGCGGTTGAACCCCACGTGCGGCGCATCGTGGAGGACCTGACGGGCCATGACTATGACAGGCTCTGGACGGAGCTGACTCCGGTCGCATCCCAACCGCGGGAAAGCGTCACCACGAACGGGTGAGTGGTTTACAGCATTTTAATGCTGTCACACAACTTGCAATTGATGTCACACCAGATGGTGAAAAGTTAACGTAAATCAATATCGACATATCAACAATCAGTATGGTTAACGGCAGAGAATTTTTTATGCCACCTACCATTCTAGTTGGGTTAGTAAGCCGGGCGGGTAAGCACTACCCGCCCGGATCCATCGCTTAATCACTTTTAACGAGTACTATCATGAAAAATCCGTTATTACATGCGCAAGCCACGCTTCCTCACTACAACCGCGATGCCTTACAGTCGCGCATCGTGCATCTGGGTTTTGGTGCCTTCCACCGCGCCCATCAGGCGGTGTATGCCGATATGCTGGCAGCAGATCACGGCAGCGACTGGGGATACTGCGAAGTTAACCTGATCGGCGGCGAGCAGCAGATCGCGGATCTTAAGGCTCAGGATAACCTCTACACCGTCGCCGAAATGTCAGCCGATGCCTGGACGGCGCGGGTGGTTGGGGTGGTGAAAAAAGCGCTGCACGCCCAGGTGGATGGGCTGGAAGCGGTGCTGGCAGCCATGTGCGAACCGCAGGTGGCGATCGTCTCGTTGACCATCACTGAGAAAGGCTACTGCCATGCGCCAGCCACCGGGCAGTTGATGCTGGATCACCCATTGATCGCCGCCGATCTGCAGAATCCACATCAGCCGGTTTCTGCGGTGGGTGTGGTGGTGGAAGCGCTGGCGCGACGTAAAAATGCCGGTCTGCCTGCCTTCACCGTGATGTCCTGCGACAACATGCCGGAGAACGGCCATGTGATGCGCAATGTGACCTGTGCCTATGCCCGGGCGGTTAGCAGCGAGCTGGCCGACTGGATCGAAGCCAATGTCACCTTCCCGTCCACCATGGTCGACCGTATCGTGCCTGCCGTCACCGCCGACACGCTGAGCAAAATCGAACAGATTACCGGCGTGCGCGATCCGGCGGGGGTGGCCTGCGAGCCGTTCCGTCAGTGGGTCATCGAAGACAACTTTGTCGCCGGACGTCCGGCCTGGGAGAAAGCGGGTGCCGAGCTGGTGGCCGACGTGATCCCGTTCGAAGAGATGAAGCTGCGCATGCTCAACGGCAGCCACTCATTCCTCGCCTATCTGGGTTATCTGGCGGGCTATCAGCACATCAACGACTGCATGGAAGACGCGAACTACAAGCGTGCCGCCCACGCGCTGATGTTAAACGAGCAGGCCCCGACGCTGAAAGTCACCGGGGTGGACCTGGCCCGTTACGCTGATCTGCTGATCGACCGCTACAGCAACCCGGCGCTGCGCCACCGTACCTGGCAGATCGCCATGGACGGTAGCCAGAAACTGCCTCAGCGTATGCTGGACTCCGTGCGTTGGCACCGGGTGCACCAGCGCAGCTTCCCACTGCTGGCGCTGGGCATTGCGGGCTGGATGCGCTATGTCGGTGGCGTCGATGAACGCGGCGAAGCTATCGAGGTATGCGATCCGCTGCTGCCGGTGATCCAGGCGGCGGTACAGGGCAGTGCCGAAGGTGAAAGCCGCGTGAAAGCCCTGCTGGGGATTGAGACCATTTTCGGTCAGGAGTTGCCGCACGACAGCGTCTTTGTGGAAGCAGTGATGAACGCTTACGCTGCGTTGCTGAGGAACGGGGCGAAAGCCACCGTCGCCCACTACGCCGCGCAGATTTAACCCCCTCCACATGCCGCCGTTTCCGGCGGCATGATCGTATTCCCACATTTCTTTACTCATACCGCTTATTTCCTGACCCAGTCGTTTAACCTTCGTTTGATAAAGTCATGTCACTCTGAATATCGTTAAGCAACATATTATCGATATAAGGAGAAAGGCGTATGTATAAGAAGATATTGATGCCTGTCGATGTATTTGAAATGGATTTAAGCGATAAGGCGGTGCGTCACGCGGCATTTCTGGCGCGGGCGGATAATGCTGAAATTACGTTATTAAATGTTCTCCCGGTCAACAGTCGCGCCATGCTGCGGGGCTTCTCCTCGGATATTGTCAAATTCGAGGCTTATATGACCGAAGAGTCCAACAAAAAGATGAATGCGTTAAAGCGGCTGTTTGATATTCCGGCTGAGAATATTCATACCCTGGTGCGGTTTGGCAGCGTGCGCGATGAAATTATCGCGCTGGGTAAAGAAGGGGAGTTCGATATCATTGTTATCGGCTCGAAAAAGCCGGGGGTAACAACGCATCTGTTGGGTTCGAATGCCGAATCGGTATTACGCTATGCCAAAATTCCGGTATTAGTGGTGCGCTAAATGCATTCCCGCATCCCTGGCATTCGACGGGATGCGGATCTCTTACTCTTCGCTGAACCAGTCGCTGTTTTCCTGACGGATTAACTGCACCGACTCGCCAATCTCCTGCAGATGCAGGGTCATCGCTTTTTCGACCGCATCGGCGTCGCGCTTTTCCAGCGCAGTGAAAATATCATGATGCTGACGCAGTAACATCTCCGGCGGTGAGACGTGGTCAAGGCTCATGTAGCGCACCCGATCCATCGTCGCCTTAATGTTCTCTATGGTATCCCACGCCAGCTGACAGCCGGCAATCTGCGCCAGCTTCTGGTGAAACTCGTCGTCGAGCAGGAAAAAGTCATTCAGCTGCTTACGTTCAATGGCGATGCGCTGCTGGTGGAGGTTCTGCTCCAGCAGATAGCACTGATGATCGTCCACCAGACTTGCCGCGCGACGGACCACGGCGCACTCGATGGCCTGACGGACAAAGCAGCCATTCTGCACCTGGGTGAGGGAGATCTTATTCACGTAGCTGCCGCGCTGAGGGCGGATCTGAATCAGGCCATTTTCAGCCAGTTTAATAAAGGCTTCGCGAACCGGCTGGCGGGAGACATCAAAGCGGACCGACACCTCTTTTTCCGAGAGCGGCGTTCCGGGAGGGATCAGACAATGCACAATGTCGCTGCGCAAAATACGGTAAATCTGCTGATTAACGGGTTGGGTCGGATTAAGTTGCGATTCAGCGGCCATTGGTTGTGATTTCTCAGAGAATTAACCGGTAAATACTACCATTCTTTTGCCGGGCATCCCAGACCTGGCCCGCAGGCCAGGTCCGGAAAAATCATCCGCGATGGACGCTCAGACCAGCAAAACTCTGGCTGACCGGCATCATTTCAACGGTGTTGATGTTGACGTGCTTCGGTAGGGTAGCCACCCACCAGACCGCCTCGGTGACATCGTCCGGCGTCAGGGCAGTGGTGTTCTCGTACGTTTTACCTGCTTTGTCGTCATCGCCTTTGAAGCGCACGTTGGAGAACTCCGTCCCGCCAACCAGACCCGGCTCGATATCCGTCACGCGAATAGCGGTGCCGTGCAGATCGGTGCGCAGATTCAGGCTGAACTGACGCACAAAGGCTTTGGTCGCACCGTAGACGTTGCCGCCCGCGTAAGGCCAGCTGCCCGCCGTGGAGCCGATGTTAATGACATGACCGCGGTTGCGCTCGACCATGCCAGGCAGCACGGCGCGGGTCATATACACCAGACCTTTGTTATTGGTATCGATCATCGTTTCCCAGTCTTCGACGCTGGCTTTATGCGCAGGCTCAAGGCCCAGCGCCAGCCCTGCATTGTTGACCAGCACGTCGATGTCGCGCCATTCAGTTGGCAGGTTAGCAATCATCTCTTCGATGGATGCGCGGTTACGCACGTCCAGCTGCGCGGTCAGAATGCTGTCCCCGAGCTCCTCTTTCAGCTCCTGCAGACGCTCCTGACGACGGCCGGTGGCAATCACCTTATGCCCGTTAGCGACGAAGCGACGCGTGATGCTTTCACCAAAACCTGCTGTCGCCCCGGTAACTAAAATAATCATGTCACTGTTCCTCAACGCTTTTTGTGTAGTACTACCATAGCATGTGATCTGACGCAGAGTAAGGCGACTTTTCGACCCCTGATGGTGACAGAGATTGCAGCCACTGCCGGGCTGGCCTACTCTGGTGAAATTCATCGTATTCAGGAGTCTGATATGTCTGGCACTAATCCCTTTTTCGCAACCAGCCTGCTGCCGTACCAGGCGCCGCATTTTGATCTGATCGACGACAGCCACTATCGTCCGGCTTTTGACGAGGCTATCCGCCAGAGGCGCGAGGAGATCGCCGCGATCGCCGGGTCTGCGGCGGCACCTGACTTTACCAATACCGTGCTGGCGCTGGAGAAGAGCGGCGGTCTGCTGAGCCGGGTAAGCAACGTCTTCTTCGCCATGACCTCGGCGCATACCAATGATTATCTGCAGCAGTTAGAAGAGGCGATCTCTACCGAACTGGCGGCGCTGGCCAATGATATCTGGCTGAATGATGCGCTCTTCGCCCGGGTTGATGCTGTCTATAATGCCCGGCAGACGATGGCCCCGGACGCGGAGTCCCTGCGCCTGATTGAGGAGCTGCATCAGCGCTTTATTCTCGCCGGAGCCCGGCTGGGAGCGGCTGAAAAGCAGGAACTGAAAAGCATCAATACCGAGTCTGCCGCGCTCACCAGCCAGTTTAACCAGCGTCTGCTGGCAGCCGATAAGGCGGGCGGGCTGGTGGTGGATTATCCTCATCAACTGGATGGGCTCAGCCAGGCAGAGCTGGCTGCGGCAGCCCAGGCGGCGGCGGATAAAGGGCTCAGCGATCGCTGGTTGATTCCGCTGCTGAACACCACCCAGCAACCGGCCCTGCAACAGCTGCGCGATCGCCAGACCCGGGAAAATCTGTTTAAAGCGGGCTGGCTGCGTACGCAAAAAAACGATGCCAACGACACCCGCGAGCTGGTACGGCGTCTGGTTGCGCTGCGGGCGCGTCAGGCGGAACTGCTGGGCTTCGACAGCTATGCCAGCTGGAAAATTGCCGATCAGATGGCCAAAACTCCCGCCGCTGCGCTGGCGTTTATGCACGGGATTGTCCCAGCTGCGCGCGGGCGCGCACTGCAGGAGCAGGCCGATATCCAGAAGGTGATTGATGACGAACAGGGCGGGTTTGAGGTACAGGCCTGGGACTGGTCGTTTTACGCCGAGCGCGTGCGGCTGGCGAAGTACGCCCTCGATGAATCGCAGGTTAAGCCCTATTTTGCCCTCAATCGGGTGCTTACCGACGGCGTCTTCTGGGCGGCGACCCAGCTGTTCGGCATTACCTTTGTCGAGCGAAGCGACATCCCGGTTTACCATCCTGATGTGCGCGTCTGGGAGATCTTCGACCACCACGGAGAAGGGATGGCGCTGTTTTACGGCGACTTCTTCGCCCGCGACTCCAAAGGCGGCGGGGCGTGGATGGGGAATTTTGTCGAGCAGTCCCATGAGTTTGGTACGCGTCCGGTGATCTATAACGTCTGCAACTACCAAAAACCGGCGGCAGGCCAGCCGGCGCTGATCTCCTGGGATGATGTCATCACCCTGTTCCACGAGTTTGGTCATACCCTGCACGGGCTGTTTGCCAGCCAGCGTTACGCCACGCTCTCCGGCACCAACACACCGCGCGATTTTGTCGAGTTCCCGTCGCAAATCAACGAGCACTGGGCCAGCCATCCACAGGTCTTTGCCCACTATGCCCGCCACTATGAAACCGGGGAGCCGATGCCAGACGCCCTGCGGGAGAAAATGCTCAGCGCCACCCAGTTTAATAAAGGCTATGACATGACCGAGCTGCTCAGCGCCGCGCTGCTGGACATGAACTGGCACGGATTAACCGCCAACGAAGCGCCAGAGGATGTCGAGGCCTTTGAAACCGCAGCCCTGGAGCGGGAACAACTCCATCTCGCCGCCGTACCGCCGCGCTATCGCAGCAGCTACTTTGCCCATATCTTCGGTGGCGGTTATGCGGCGGGCTATTACGCCTATCTGTGGACGCAAATGCTGGCCGATGACGGCTATCAGTGGTTCGTGGAAGAGGGCGGACTGAACCGTGAAAACGGACAGAAATTCCGCGAGGCGATTTTGTCCCGTGGGAATAGCAGTGATTTAGCGGAACTTTATCGCCAGTGGCGCGGGCATAATCCGCAGATTGAGCCGATGCTGGTGAATCGTGGGTTGAGTGCGTAAGGGATTTTTTCAGGCTGGAAAAAGAACCGGGCGAGATGCCCGGTTTTTTGACCGATTTTTTCTTCCCCAAAACTCCTCCCCAAAATGAATCCTTAATCACTACCACTATCGAACTGGCGGTAAAACAAGCCTGATGAAAGAGGGGACATACCACGCCTGCCCCTGCATAGTAACGAGTGAGACGATTAAATATGCGCTGTAAGCAATTGTTGATTTGCATAGAAATTAACCTCAGACGGATTTGAGGACTCACCCATGACTAAATTCACCAAAGAGCTAATGGCCATACATTTTCGCGCTAAGCAGGAAGGCCTGACGCCGCATACTATCAGCCCTCACTTTTATTCAAAACCCGGCTCAATTGCAGGACTTTATTGTTTCTATTGTCTTGTCATCAAGTCTGAGATATTTGATGATATAGGCATTGTTTCTGTAGGGGTTTTTATGAAGCGCGTCGCTTATATTATTACAGGATTAATTTTCAGCTCATATAGCATTGCCGGTGGCGAGTTGATGGTTAATAATTCGCCGCTTACGCTGATTCTTAATGACGGGAATCAGGCAAATGTTTCAACCTGTACCGATTTTGTGGCTCTACGCATGGCAGGTAAGCAAGTGAAGGAGCTCCCAGGGCTTTCAGATCCTGATTTCCATGATGCCAAATCTGCCTTGTTTGGCTGCTGGCTCAATGCGTATGTCATTAAACATGGCATGATGACAGTTAATGCCGCAGCGCCTGACCTGCCTACCGTACTGAAGCATTTCCCGGCTAATGCGGCCTTTGTCGTTAGTGATTATGAAGCGAAGACAATACAACGCGACTTTTCCAATAAAACGATTCAGGACTTTACACCCGATCTGACTTATAACGACGATCAGGCGGTTTCGACGGTACAAGATACGGGCTACAGAGTAAAAGATTATTATTCTTATTTAGACAACAATGGCAATCAGCTAAATGTGTTGGCGCTGGTGGGGTATTCATTAAGCGGCACTGCAGGTAGCAAGACATTCTGGCGAATTGACGATACCAGCCAGCCAATATGGAAAGTTACTATGCTTGATGAAAACAGCCCCCTGTAATGTATGAAAGGCGCTCAATGAGCGCCTTTTGCTCAGTGACCGCAATACCAAAGCAATTATAAATTCCGTTCAAAATTTATCGATCAGGTCTTAATTTGAAAAAATTCATTGCTATATCAGTGCTAATTTTTGCTACCGCATGCCACCATAATTTCAACCAAAGAGAAGATGATTCTGGAAGTAAAATTAAATCGTGCAATGGGTTAGTAAGCATGCAATACCCATACTACCCAGCAAAAGCTCAGGCGCTTCGGGTCGAAGGGGTGGTAACAGTGTCTTATACAGTCGGTTTTGATGGACATCCAAGAAATGTCCGCATCATTTCAGCTGTACCAAACGGTTTTTTTGAAGGAGAAACATTACGTTCGGTGGAAAGGTGGTGTTTACCTCCAAATTTGGAAACTCAGAAAAAAGTCATCACTTTTCGTCTAAATGGTGGATCATTTGTTGATGAATCTCAGCGCTCCGCCCTGTAGCTTTATGAAGAAAAATTAACTGAATGATTAAAATTGGGTATGAAATTTCTCTGTGTAAGGGGGCAGTTACTGTTGGCCGCTGGATCGTTGCTAGTGTCAACACCCTTTTGCCTGTGCCCAATGACTTGATTGAAATCCAGGTCTCGACATTTGAAGATATTTTGACCTGTGAGGGCCAGGCCGAACATTCATGCTCTTCAGTCGGCACGAAGATTTGTAATCGGCTTCGTATTACTGGCAACGGACTATGTAGAACGCTGGCTCTGTCCTGACACTATCTGCAGCGTGGGCATGGACACCCGTATTCTCGAAACATCGGCAGGGTTTGAAATTATCGAGCTGGTCACCGGTAACACAGGACAGGTGCTGCTTATCCTTGTTTTCGATTGAACGCAGTTTGCAATACTCAGACGTATGGCGTTAATCATGGATTACAGCGAATCTATCGAGGGCGGGGCGAAAGAAGTCGAGAATCTGGGTAGGGTAAGGCAGTGTACTAACAAAACCGGGCGCAATGCCCGGCTCTTTTTCCGTATAAGCAGGAATAATCCCTGCCGACGAAAACTTTATTTGGCGCAGTAAACGCGCGCTTCACGCGGCGTATAAATACCAAAGGTAACAACGCCCAGCAGGCCATTCACAAAAGTCTGCTGCACTTCAGTGCGAACGACTTTGTCTGCACTGCCGCACACCTGAGCTGCGTCGATTTGCTTAGACTGGCCGATACCGCTAACGAAGAAATGGTGCGTTGTGACTTTCTGTGGCGCGAACGTTGTTCCTTTATTTACCGAAAATGATTGTTGAGCACAGCCGGAAACTGCACCTGCAATCAGCGCTACCATGATTAACTTTTTCATAAATGACCCTGTTGTTTGTATAATTCGAAAAAATGATGACATGATTAATGAACGCTACATATTAGACCAGTCGAGTGGGAGTTTATTAAGTAGCCAATGGCTAAAAATTATATGTAATCCCTTTGACATAATCGCAACTTCGGGAACATCTTCTGGCCACGGATGATGGCATGGCAAATGCACTGTATAATTAATCCTAAGGATAATCCTAAAGGCACTCTGTTCTTCCACCTCCATACCCGTGCCCTGAACAAACTCTCTACATTGTACGTCACCAGCAAGGCACTGGTGGCGAGGGCATGCCTGGCCGTTATGAGCGAGGGGAAGTCATACGCTCCATGAGAATTACTCTTTGAAAACGCTGACAAATTATTGTATTTAATATGGACAACAAACTATGCATAATAAAGGACGATATGAAATTGAATAAAACCCTGATATTAGCAATGATCTCAATTGGACTTACAGGGTGTGCCAAGGTATTACCACTTGATTATGATAATTACAATGGAAGTGATGCTGCGACGTTGTATGTTCTTAACCGTGAGGGCAATGTAGGGACCATCTATCTGGGTTCATACACCATGAACAGCAAAGACAATTGCTACGATATGTCCGATCGCTATGAACTTGACTCTAACGTTTTTCAGGCTAAAGGGAATATAATAGTAAGCAAGGTGAAACCGGATGTTCTGTACTCTGTATCGCAGATCAACAGTTCCGGACGATTTATTCAAAGTACTAACTCTTCACTCATTCCAGAAGCCGGGAAATATTACTATATAGTCTCAGGAAACAAGGCTGTGCAGGTCCCTTCTGACTTCGTTCCTGATGCTTCCGTCAATTCCGATGAAATAGTCAACAAATACAGCAATAATCCGGTCAGATACTGGAATGTTAAAAAAATCTGCAGTCGCCCGTTCTGGAAGATTGGCTGATTCAAAAACCATTGCTTAGCTATGATCAATTTTCCGATAAATCGCGCGACATCAACGGTGCTGGATCAATTGCTCAGCAATATGTCGTTTCCAGAGCACCACGGAAATTGCTGAAATGCACAGGGTTATAATAGCGGAAATAAGCAGCATACCGGATATGCCATATTTTTCTATCAGCATGGCATAGACACCCGGAGCAAGCGCCGCGAGGAAAAAGCCCGGTGACAGCAATACGCCTGTTCTTCGGGCGTACTGCTGCGGTTCAAACAAGGCGAGCGGAAGGAGGGCCTTCACAATCGTGCTCAGGCCGTTTACGGCACCGTAAACCAGTACAAAGGAGATGGCAGCCAGGGGAGTCGTGCTACCCATCAGGCCAGCAAGAAAACAGAGTGGCAAGAGGATGCCGATAATAAGGTTAAGGTTTAGCGCGGAGATGCGCGCACCGGCGATGACATCCAGAAGACGGGCGGTGACCTGTCCCAGACCCCAGAGCATGCCAGCCAGTGCAGGCAGCCCAAACGCGGTCAGTATGCGGGGAAACTGTGTCGATACGCCGGTCGAGACAAAACTGAGCAACGCAATCAGGGCCGCATACCACAGGCCGCTGATGAACGCTTTTCGACTCTCCACTTCCCTTGTCGTCGCAATTGTGAGCCGATCGGTAGTGGGCGGTGATACCGGATCGCCTGTCGGAACGGCGTACAGAAAGAGCAGGCTTACCAGGCCCGCACAACCGTAAACGATGAGGGCATGTCGCCAGTCGGTGAAATGTAACAGGGCATCGCCTATCGGCCAGAACGCTGCTGAAGCCAGACCGCCGAGCAGGGTAATGTGAGAGATTGTCCGCCGGGCGCCTGTACCTGCGGTTTCCACCAGCATGGCAAACGCGGCGTCATAAAGGGAAAGCCGCATACCGATGCCCGTCAGCACCCATATCGCAATCCACGTTGTGCTGGTATGAACAAAAGCCATAAGAAAACAGCCGACAATAATAGCGAGGGTACCCGTCATCATCATCGCGCGTCCGCCGATGCGGGCCATGACATGACCTGTGAGCGGCGAAACCAGCCCCATAACCAGCATGGCGACAGTCAAACCGGAGAAAGTCATCACAGGCGTCCAGCCCCTCTCCGCCATGATGGCATTCCCTAGCGCTCCGGGCATATAAAACGTAATCCCCCAGTTGATAAGCTGCGTCATGCCGATGCAAAAAACGATGCGGCCTGACAGAGTTCCGTTTTTCAATATTGTCTCTCCGGAAGCGTGGCATCGCCCTGTCCGAGCGTGCGCTGCAGGAGGACCGTATCAAGCCAACGTCCGTGTTTGAATCCGACCGATCTGAGTGTGCCCGTCATGCTGAAGCCTGCGCCACTATGCAGGGCAATAGAGGGGTCATTCTCGCTGTTACCCACTATGGCCACGAGCTGACGAAAACCCTGTGTTTCTGCCCAGGTTATCGCATGGGTTAATAGCCGCTTGCCGATACCCCGGCCCAGAAACGTAGGATCGATATATATCGAGTCTTCCAGGGTTAAGCGATATGCAGGTCGTTCCCGGTAAAAGGAGAGATAGCAATATCCGCAGACCTGGCCTTCATCAATCGCTACGAGCCAAATCAATCCTGCAGCACGTACCTTTTTCAGGCGATTTGCCATTTCAGCGATATCTGGTGGGGTGGTTTCAAAGCTGGCAGTGCCATGTAATACGTGATAAGCATAAATCTGTTGAATGGCAGGAATATGTTGTTCGTCGGCTTCAATTATTTTCACTGGTACAACTCCTCTTCTAATCATAAAAAGAGCCTAATCCCGATGAATAATTTCAGACAGACCGTGGAGCTTATCTGCGGCATAAGGAAAACTTTGAGATGGCAACCCTTAACCTCGATCACCTTGTGACCTTCAGGATGGTCATCAGCCGGGGGAGTTTCTCCGGGGCGGCTGAAGCGCTTGGAATATCGCAACCCGCCGTCAGTCTGCAGATAAGACAACTGGAGCAGGTGTTTCAGGTTCGGCTTATTGAGCGAACCAGCCGGGGAATAAAGCCCACGCCTGCTGGCATGACTCTCTCTGAGCATTCCATGAAAATTGATGCAGCCGTCGGCGCTGCTGTTGAATCAGTATCCCTGCATTCGGACGAAATCACTGGCACAGTTGTTGTCGGGACAGGCGCAACGGCCTGCATTCACCTGCTGCCGCCCTTACTGCAACAGTTGCGACTCCGCCATCCTCTGTTGAAAGTGGATGTCCGCACAGGCAATACGTCAGATATCGTGCGGGGCGTGGAAGAAAATCGTATCGATATTGGTCTGGTTACACTACCGGCAGCAGGCAAATGCCTGAGCGTTAGCCCCTTGGGCACGGATGAGTTTGTGGTGATCATGGAAAAAGATCTCTCCGGGCGGAGCGCAAAAGCGCTTTCTCCGGACGACCTGTTGCCGCTGCCATTGATTATCTTTGAGCCCGGAAGCGGAACCCGTTCCCTGATTGATGAGTGGTTCCGCGATGCCGGATATGCTGCCCGCCCTGTAATGGAGCTTGGCAGCATTGAAGCTATTAAACGGATGGTTCGTGCTGGGCTGGGTTACAGTATCGTTCCTCGCATGGCAGTCGACGTCATGGAAGAACGAGAGGGGCTTAGCCTGCATTCGATGGTCCCCCCGCATTATCGCACTCTCGGAACGATCATGCGGGAGGACAGGATTGTCAGCAGAGGGATCAACGAGGTCTTGAAACAGTTACAATGTGGTTTCGCCAAAGATAAGAGCTAATCTTGCATGTTTTTGCCCAAACAATAAGCTATGGACACCATAATGGATTTCTCCCCTCTACTGCACGCCTTAGCCGCCGTAACTCTCCAGTGCCTCTGCGGCCTCAGACTGGGCAAATGGGGCATCGGCGGAGCAATGGGCTGTCTGTGGTTTATCGCCCGGGAACAGACTCAGGCGGAATACCGCTGGATCGCCCTGTTTGGTCACGGCAAGCGCGCCAACATGCCGTGGTGGGGCGGGTTTGACTGGCAGGTCTGGAACCTGGCCAGCCTGCTCGACTGGCTGGTGCCGGTCGCGGCCTGCACAGTCGTCTGGCTTGTTGCGCGTTATCGGACATCGTCCACCAGCTCAAACCTCGTTTAACCTTCATTTATCTTGCTCATGCTAACCTGGTCAGGATCCGCAGCCCGGTATGGAATACCGGGTCCGTAGATATCAAAATACAAATCTATCCATGCAAGCATTTACCGCCAGTCTCTGGCGGTTTTTTTTTGTCTTTCGCTCAACATGAATTTTTTTCATCACCCATGAATTTTTCTCGTTTGCCGGGAGGCGGGCGCTATGACATCTTTTGGACATATAGCCATCCAGAAGGCTAAAGTTCACATAATGAATTATCACTGTCGGCAATTACCTGGCGACAGTTAAAGGAGATAAGCATGCAGCGACAACACGCCCCGAACCGCGCCGATGTGGTAGGCAGTTTCTTACGTCCCGACGCCATCAAACAGGCGCGGGTGAAATTTGCCAGCGGTGAGATCGACGCGCAGCAGCTGCGTGCGGTAGAAGACGAGGCGATTCGCCATGTGGTGGAGCAGCAATGCGCCTGCGGCTTGCAGGTGGTGACTGACGGTGAGTTCCGCCGCGCCTGGTGGCATTTTGATTTCTTCGATGGCCTGCAGGGCGTAGAGCGTTACGACTCGAACCAGGGGATCCAGTTCAACGGCGTGCAGACCAAAGCCCACGGCGTGCGCGTCACCGGCAAGCTGGGGTTCGGCAGCCATCCGATGCTGGACGACTTCCGCTATCTGCAGAGCGTCAGCGGTACCGCCCAGCCGAAGATGACCATCCCGAGCCCGAGCGTGCTGCACTTCCGCGGCGGGCGTAAGGATATCGACGCCACCGTCTATCCGGATCTGGATGTGTACTTTGATGACCTGGCGCAAACCTGGCGCGATGCGATCCACGCTTTCTATAACGCCGGTTGCCGCAACCTGCAGCTGGACGACACCGTCTGGGCCTACCTCTGCTCGGACGATCAGCGCCGCCAGATCCGCGAGCGCGGAGATGACCCGGACCAGCTGGCGCGCACCTATGCTCGCGTGCTGAATAAGGCCCTGGAAGGTAAGCCGGACGATCTGACCATCGGGCTGCACGTCTGTCGCGGTAACTTCCGCTCGACCTGGATCTCCGAAGGGGGCTACGAGCCGGTGGCTGAAATCCTGTTTGGCACCGTTAACGTTGATGCTTTCTTCCTCGAATACGACAACGATCGCAGCGGCGACTTTGCCCCGTTACGCTTTGTCCGTCCGGGCAAACAGCAGGTGGTACTGGGCCTGATCACCACCAAAAGCGGCGAGCTGGAAAACCCGGAAGGGGTGAAAGCACGTCTGGAAGAGGCGGCGAAGTATGTGGCGAAAGCGCAGATCTGCCTCAGCCCGCAGTGCGGCTTTGCCTCCACCGAAGAGGGCAACGCCCTGACCGAAGCCCAGCAGTGGGATAAGGTTCGCCTGGTCACGCAAATCGCCAGCGAAGTCTGGTAAGTGCTTGTCCACAGCGTTGCATTAATAAAGTGCAACGCTGTGCCATTCTGATCCGCATCCGCGTTTAAAACCCTCTCCAGCTCCCTGATCCCACTGAATTTTCATTCTGGCATCCTTTTTGCTCTGACTAATCCTGAATGCTTTCTCTGCGTCCACGCCGTAACGGACGATTTCGCACAGCGTTGTTTTTCAGGAGTGAAAATTATGCATCGTCGTACCTTAATCAAAGCCTTTGCTTTATCGGCCTCCGTAGTGGCCATGGGGATGAGTTTCAGCGTGCAGGCAGCCGACACCATCAAGATTGGCATCATGCATTCGCTCTCCGGCACGATGGCGATCTCTGAAACGCCGCTGAAAGACGTGGCGCTGATGACCATCGACGAAATCAACGCCAAAGGCGGTGTGCTGGGCAAAAAACTGGAGCCAGTAGTAGTGGATCCCGCCTCCAACTGGCCGCTGTTTGCCGAGAAAGCCCGTCAGCTGTTGAGCCAGGATAAGGTGGCGGCGGTCTTTGGCTGCTGGACCTCGGTGTCGCGCAAATCGGTGTTGCCGGTGTTTGAGGAGCTGAACGGTCTGCTGTTCTACCCGGTGCAGTACGAAGGGGAAGAGATGTCACCGAACGTCTTCTACACCGGGGCCGCACCTAACCAGCAGGCCATCCCGGCGGTGGAGTACCTGATGAGCGAAGACGGCGGCGAAGCGAAACGCTTCTTCCTGCTGGGCACTGACTACGTTTACCCGCGCACCACCAACAAAATTCTCCGCGCTTTCCTGCACTCGAAAGGCGTTCAGGATAAAGACATCGAAGAGGTCTACACCCCGTTCGGCCATAGTGATTACCAGACTATCGTCGCCAGCATCAAGAAATTCTCTGCCGCAGGCAAAACCGCGGTGGTCTCTACCATCAACGGTGACTCCAACGTGCCGTTCTACAAAGAGCTGGCGAACCAGGGCGTAAAAGCCACCGATGTGCCGGTCGTCGCCTTCTCGGTGGGTGAAGAGGAGCTGCGCGGCATCGATACCAAACCGCTGGTGGGCAACCTGGCGGCCTGGAACTACTTCGAGTCTGTGGATAACCCGGCCAACCAGACCTTCGTCGCCGCGTATAAAAACTGGGCCAAAGCGCAGAAGCTGCCGAACGCCGGCACGGTGGTGACCAACGATCCAATGGAAGCTACCTACGTGGGGATCCACATGTGGGCCCAGGCGGTAGAGAAAGCGGGTACCACCGACGTGGATAAAGTGCGTGCCGCCATGGCCGGTCAGTCCTTCAAAGCGCCGTCGGGCTTCACCCTGACCATGGATGCCACCAACCACCACCTGCATAAGCCGGTGATGATTGGCGAGATCGAGGGTAATGGCCAGTTCAACGTCGTGTGGCAGACCGAAGCCCCGGTGCGTGCCCAGCCGTGGAGCCCGTACATCGCCGGGAATGACAAAAAGCCCGACACCCCGATCAAAACCGCCAGCAACTGAATCCGGATCATAAAGAGGTAAAGCCATGAACGTCATGCGCATGATCTTCGCTCTCGTATGGCTTGCCGGACTGCTGCCAGGGATGGCACAGGCAACGGACGCCGATAATTTTGTGGCTGCCAGCCGCAGCCAGCAGGCGGTGCTGCTCGAGCAGTGGGCCGCCGCACCCGATCCCGCCCGGCTGGCGCTGCTGCGCGCCTTGCAGCAGGAAAATGTCTTTATCGATAGCCATAAGCAGGCCTTCACCCGGGAAAACGGCGCCTTAACCGCTCTCGGTGAAGCCGCCCAGCCCGAGGGGGCCACCAAAGCCGTGCGGCTCACCAACCGCCTGCGGGTGCTGGCCGCCACGGCGCTCGCCACCCATCAGCTGGCAGGTGACAGTGTCACTGAAAGGCTGGCGGCGGCGAAACAGCTCCAGCGCGATCCCCAGCCGCAGATGCTGCCTTTTTTACAGCGTCAGCTGGCAAGCGAGAGCGATGACGCGGTGCGTCAGGTGCTGAGCCTGGCCGTTGCCAGCCTGCAACTGACCAGCACCCAGCCAGCGGTGCGCCAGCAGGCCGTCACGCTGCTGGGCGAGTCGAGCGATCCGGAGGTGCAGTCCCGACTGCTGCCATATACCCATGCGCAGACCGAGCCGGACGCCGGCGTGCGGGAAGCCGCCGCGGAAAGCCTGCGTCAGATGCAACACCGTCAGACCATCAGCGACCTGCTGGGCCAGGCGTTTATGGGCCTGTCGCTGGGCTCCATTCTGCTGCTGGCCGCGCTCGGCCTGGCGATCACCTACGGCCTGCTGGGGGTGATCAACATGGCCCACGGCGAAATGCTGATGCTCGGGGCCTACGCCACCTGGATGGTGCAGCAGGCGATGGCGCAGTTTACCCCGCAGTGGCTCACCTTCTATCCGCTGGTGGCGCTGCCGGTGGCGTTCACGCTTACCGCAGGCGTAGGCATGGCGCTGGAGCGCACGGTGATTCGTCACCTCTATGGCCGCCCACTGGAAACATTGCTGGCGACCTGGGGGATCAGCCTGATGCTGATCCAGCTGGTGCGCATGATCTTCGGGGCGCAAAACCTCGAGGTCGCTAACCCGGCGTGGCTCTCCGGCGGCGTGCAGGTCTATGCCAGCCTGATCCTGCCGTGGAACCGGCTGGTGGTGTTGGGCTTTGTGCTGCTGGTGCTCTTTTTCACCTGGCTGATCCTCAACAAAACCCGGCTGGGGCTTAACGTGCGGGCGGTGACGCAAAACCGCAGCATGGCGGCCTGCTGCGGGGTGCCCACCGGACGTGTCGATATGCTGGCCTTCGGGCTGGGTTCCGGCATTGCCGGTCTCGGCGGGGTGGCGCTGTCGCAACTGGGCAACGTCGGGCCGGAGCTGGGCCAGGGGTATATCATCGACTCCTTCCTGGTGGTGGTGCTCGGCGGCGTGGGTCAACTGGCCGGCAGCGTGGCGGCGGCCTTTGGGCTGGGGATTTTCAATAAGATCCTCGAGCCGCAGATGGGGGCCGTACTCGGCAAAATCGTAATTCTGGTGGCGATCATTCTGTTTATTCAGAAACGTCCTCAGGGCTTGTTTGCACTGAAAGGGAGGGTAATCGACTGATGAGCCAGCCACTGACCTTAACCCTGGCGCGGAGAGCGCCGCGCAGCGTACCGATACTCCTCGGCCTGCTTCTCGCCGCACTGCTGGTGCTGCCGTTTCTGGCCCTGCTGCCCGCCACCCATCCGCTGGCGGTCTCCACCTGGATGCTGACCCTGGTGGGCAAAATCCTCTGCTATGCGATTGTCGCCGTAGCGCTGGATCTGGTCTGGGGCTACGCCGGCATGTTGTCTCTGGGCCACGGCCTGTTCTTTGCCCTCGGCGGCTACGCGATGGGGATGTACCTGATGCGCCAGGCTGCGGGGGACGGACTCCCGGCCTTTATGTCGTTTCTCTCCTGGAGCGAGCTGCCCTGGTTCTGGTGGGGCACCCAGCATTTTGCCTGGGCGCTGGTGCTGATCGTGATGGTCCCCGGCCTGCTGGCGCTGCTGTTCGGCTGGTTTGCCTTCCGCTCAAAAATCAAAGGGGTCTACTTCTCGATCATGACCCAGGCGCTGACCTTCGCCGGGATGCTGCTGTTCTTCCGCAATGAAACCGGCTTTGGCGGCAACAACGGTTTCACCGGCTTTACCACGCTGCTGGGCTTTTCGGTCACCGCCACCTCGACGCGTATCGCCCTGTTTATTGCCACCGTGCTGCTGCTGGCGGCGTCGCTGGGAGTGGGTTACGCGCTCGCAAAAAGTAAGTTTGGCCGCATCCTGACCGCGGTGCGCGACGCGGAAAACCGGTTGACCTTCTGCGGCTACGATCCCCGCGGGTTTAAGCTGCTGGTCTGGACCTTATCCGCAGTGCTGTGCGGGCTGGCCGGGGCGCTGTATGTCCCGCAGGTGGGGATCATCAACCCCGGCGAGATGTCGCCGACTAACTCCATCGAAGCGGCAATCTGGGTCGCGCTTGGCGGACGCGGCACGCTGATCGGCCCGGTGATGGGCGCCGCGCTGGTTAACGGGGCAAAAAGCATCTTTACCGTGGCGATGCCGGAATACTGGCAGCTGTTCCTCGGGCTGATCTTTATCGCGGTCACGCTGTTTTTACCCCGCGGCGTAACGGGACTGTTCCGCAAAGGAGACCAGTAATGAGCGAGCAATTATTTACCCGTCAGCTGCCCGGGGACCGCTACCGCGACCAGACCGACCCGGTGCTGCAGCTGGAGGGGATCAACGTCAGCTTTGACGGCTTTAAAGCGTTGACCGACCTGTCGCTCAATATCGGCGTAGGCGAGCTGCGCTGCGTAATAGGCCCCAACGGCGCGGGAAAAACCACGCTGATGGATGTCATCACCGGCAAAACGCGGCCCCAGAGCGGGCGGGCGATATACGATCAGTCCACGGATCTCACCACCCTCGATTCGATCGCCATTGCCCGCCAGGGCATCGGACGCAAGTTTCAGAAGCCGACGGTGTTTGAGGCCCTGACGGTGTGGGAGAACCTCGAGCTGGCGATGAAGGGGGATAAATCGGTGTGGGCCAGCCTGCGCGCCCGGCTGAGCAGCGAGCAGGGGGACCGGATCAACGAGATGCTGAGCCTGCTGCGCCTCGGCGCGGAGCGGCATCGTCGGGCCGGGTTGCTGTCGCACGGTCAGAAGCAGTTCCTGGAGATCGGCATGCTGTTGGTGCAGGAGCCGCATCTGCTGCTGCTCGACGAACCGGCCGCCGGGATGACCGATGCTGAAACCGAGTACACCGCCGAACTGTTTCGCACTCTGGCGGGGAAGCACTCGTTGATGGTGGTGGAGCATGACATGGGCTTTGTCGAAACCATTGCCGATCACGTCACCGTTCTGCATCAGGGGCGGGTGCTGGCGGAGGGTTCGCTGCGCGAGGTGCAGGCCAACGAGCAGGTGATTGAAGTCTATCTCGGACGCTAAGGAGCGCGGATGCTACAGGTTAACGAACTGAATCAGTATTACGGCGGGAGCCACATCCTGCGCGGGGTCAGCTTTGAAGCGCTGCCCGGAGAAATCACCTGTCTGCTCGGGCGTAACGGGGTGGGCAAAACCACGCTGCTTAAATGCCTGATGGGGCTGATCCCGGCGCGTAACGGGGAGATCCTCTGGCAGGGCAAACCCATTACCCACGCCAGACCACATCAGCGGGTGCAGGCGGGGGTGGCCTATGTGCCCCAGGGGCGGGAGATCTTTCCCCGCCTGACGGTGGAGGAGAATCTGCTGCTCGGGCTGTCACGTTTTCCGGCGCGCGAGGCGAAGCAGGTGCCGGAGGAGATCTGGCAACTGTTTCCGGTATTGCAGGAGATGAAGCAGCGCCGGGGGGGCGATCTCTCGGGCGGGCAACAGCAGCAGCTGGCGATTGGCCGGGCGCTGGCGAGCCGTCCTCAGCTGTTGATTCTTGATGAGCCGACGGAGGGGATCCAGCCCTCGGTGATTAAGGAGATTGGTCAGGTGATCCGTCAGCTGGCGAATCGGGGCGACATGGCGATCCTGCTGGTGGAGCAGTTTTACGACTTTGCCGCCGAGCTGGCCGACAGCTATCTGCTGATGTCCCGGGGCAGCATCATCCAGCGCGGCCGCGGGGAAAATATGGAACAGGAGGGCGTTCGCGGCCTGGTGGCAATATAACGGGGTTGTTTTGCGGTATGTTATAATATAACATCCAAAACTCTTTAAAATGGAGTGAGGACGTTATCTTGGCAGGACCTATTGGTAAATATGCAATGACTCTGGGGGCGCTGCTGGTCAGCGGCCAGCTGTATGCCCACTCGCACGGCCATCAGATGACCGAGGCGGAACAAAAAGCGGCCAACGGCGTGTTTGACGACAAAGAGGTGAAGGATCGGCCGCTCTCCAACTGGGACGGCGTCTGGCAGTCAGTCTATCCGTTCCTGCTGAGCGGCGATCTCGACCCGGTATTCAAAAAGAAAGCCGGGATAGACAACAGCAAAACCTTTGACCAGGTGAAAGCCTATTATCGCACCGGCTACGCCACCGACGTAGAGACCATCGGCATTGAGAACAATGTGATGGAGTTCCACACCGGCAAAAACGTCAGCCGCTGTGAATATGTCTCTAACGGCTACAAGATCCTGACCTATGCCTCCGGCAAGAAGGGCGTGCGTTACCTGTTTGAATGTAAGGATGCCAGCAGCAAGGCACCGAAGTTTGTCCAGTTCAGCGACCACACCATCGGCCCGCGCCAGTCTGCCCATTTCCATATCTTTATGGGCAACACCTCCCACGAGGCGTTATTAAAAGAGATGGATAACTGGCCGACCTATTATCCAAACGAAATGTATACAAAGCAGGTGGTGGAGGAGATGTTGCACCATTAATTCGGTGCGGCATGTGTGCCGGGTGGCGGCTATGCCTTACCCGGCCTACAAAATCTTTCGGAATTCATTAATACCCCCTTCATTTTATGTGTGCTTATATCCCATTTGTAAAACACATATGAAAAGATGATCAACTGGAGGGAGTGAATATGCATTTCAATGATTCAATCATTACTTCTGTGCAAGCTGATAGAATTATTGCTCTCAAGTTAGATAAGGCACTGGCAGGCGTAAAGGACAACGTCGCTTCAACTCTCAAACAGATGGGAGATGGTGTCACCCGTGCATCGTATTACACTTCGTGTTTTATGGAAAATTACCAGGATGTTTGCACGAAACTTAAAAATGAAGATTTAAGGTTTATTTCAGGTCTTATACAATTGTATAAAGATCGTGATGTTATTTTTGAAATGATTCGTCTGTATATAGAAGTTCATTTTAAAAATAAAACAGAAGGGCGTATTCAGAATATCCTTCGTAAGCTTGTAGGTGCTGGTGTTTATCTATCAACAACAGGAACCACCAATCGACTACTGATCATTTCTGTGGCAACTGCTGTATGTCAAAGCTATAGTTTTCAGACCATCGTGCATGGGCGTTTAAGTCAGGTCCGAACGCTCATTCTTAAAGGAAGTGTAACAGCTTCAGCAATATCATTCAGCGTGTATGGTATAGTTCATGAAGCTGCAAATTGCGCTGATAATCTTAAGGAGTTTAATGCTTTTTATTATCAGGCGCTGTATGAACGAAATCTTGAAATGATGTATTTTATTATCGAGCCATTAATTACGCGTAGCCCTTATTTAAATCCCATGCTTATATCAGATGATGAACTGGTGGATTTGATTGTCAGGCTAGTGAGGTAGATGATGGGATGCTTAAAAAAATGGTTAAAAGAAGAATTCATCTTGTTTATATGGGGGTGGGGATGTTGTTTGGCTATTATTTTATTTGCTATGCTCGCAGTCTCCTTCTTTCCAGATGCTGCAATCAAGTTGACAGGATTATTTATTTTATTTCTTATTTGTTTGCACGTTTTTCTCTGGTTTAAATTTAAAAAATAATAAAGAGGATAAAAAGCATGTCCAATCCAGCACATTTATGGTTAACAGATGAGAATGGCTCACCCATTGTAGGGTCCTGTGTTATGCCAGCCCGGCTTGGCTCTATCGAGTTACGTTTTGTTAACCACCATGTTTGGTTACCTGCAGATCCTAATACTGGCAAACTAACTGGAACCAGACTTCATACCCCTTTGAAGATGCAAAAGGAGTTTGATAGAACCACACCATTGTTGTTTCGAGCACTTTGTGAAGGTCGCATATTAAAAACAGCAACAATAAAAATGTACCAAACCAATGACGCTGGTTTGGAAGTGGAATATTTCAATATTGTCATGGAGAACGTCAAAATTACCGCCATTACTCCAAATTTGCATCCCAGTGGTGTAACAAGCAAACACCTTGAAGATATTGAATTGCGTTATGAAAAAATTCTATGGAAGTATATCGATGGCAACATTCTCTACGAAGATAGCTGGAACCACCGTGTTTTCGCGTAAAAATGCGAATGTCGACATTTGGTGAAGTTCAGGTAGGCCCGGCAAGCGAAGTGTCGCCGGGCACTGCTCTTAAGCTACACGAGGCATATCAACCCACGCCTTTACCCGCATTCCACGCAAAATCATCATCCACGCCAGCACAATAGCGACCATCATAATCACAAACAGCGACCAGTGCGGGAGATGGGTCAGGATTAGCCCGGTGATCATCGGGTTAAAGGCCGCACCCAGCCAGCCGAGCGCCTGAGCGGAGAAGTAGCTCGCTTTCATCCCCGGCGGGGCGATGTTGTCGATCAACATATACTCGCCCGGGGCATAGATGATTTCGCCAATGGTAAAGACCGCCGCGGCGAGCCCCCAGTAGACCAGGTTCTCCCCGGAGAGCATGAACCCGGCCAGACCGAGGACGAAGAACAGGGTGCCCAGGGTCATCAGCGGGCGGATGTTACGCGCCGACAGTTTGCGGCCAATGATGTACTGCAGCGACACCACCATTGCGGCATTCACTGGCAGCACCACCGCCACCACGTTCTGGGCAAAATCGCTGTCGTAATCGGCAGCCAGCACGTACTGAGAAATACAGCTGGCGAAGGAGCCGCCCACGTAGGAGGCCAGCAGCCCGGAGAGGGTATACCAGAACAGCGCCCGATCCCGCAGCAGCACCGACGGCTGCCACGGCACCGGGGCCTGTTCGCTGTCTGCCACCACGCTCTTCTGCACATAAACCTGAATGAGCACCAGCGGTAAGGCGGCGCAGAAGGCCGCCATCCAGAACGGCAGCTGCAGGCTGTACATCATCAGCAGGGTGCTCAATGGTGGCCCGATGGTCCAGCCAATGTTGAGGAAACTGTAGTTAAGCGAGAAGACCCGCGCCTTTTCCGCCGGGTTCAGCACATCGGAAAACCAGGCTTTCAGCACCGTGGAGAAGATCGAATAGGCGCAGTTGATCAGCGCGAAGGCCAGCACCACCAGCACCACGTTATCCACCAGCGGGATCGCCAGGAAGCCTAGCGCCACCGCCGTAATGGCGATCAGCATGTAGCGGTTTTTATCGAACTTGTCGGCCAGGATGCCAAAGCCCAGGCTGAAAACCACCCCGATAGTCAGCGCCACCGTCAGGGCATAACCAATATTCTCCACGCTCATGTTGTAGACGCGGGTGAGATAGATGGTCATAAACGGCAACGTCGCGCCGCGCCCAATGGTGAGTAACAACGACGACGCCAGCAGCGCTGCGGTTGAGCGCCTGAGTGATGATTTCATTTTCCTGCCCGACAATTGCGTGTGAAGTTTTTGTTATGTCTTATCAGGATTATCACGGCATAAGAGGCTTGTATAGCTCCAAATTTATCCCTAAGTGCTTCGCCTGACTGCCAGAATTAATGATCTGTTCGTCGGCGTTTTTTTTCGTTACTTTGAAGAGTGTTTACAAAAATTTAATAAACAGGGGCAGGGTATGACACGCAAAGACGGGCTGCTGGCATTGCTGGTGGTGGTGGTTTGGGGGCTGAATTTTGTGGTGATCAAAGTCGGATTGCACAACATGCCGCCGCTGATGCTGGCCGGTTTACGCTTTCTGCTGGTGGCCTTCCCGGCGCTGTTTTTTGTTGCCCGCCCGAAAATCCCGTTTCGTCTGCTGCTCGGCTATGGCCTGACCATCAGCTTCGGTCAGTTTGCCTTTCTGTTCTGCGCCATTAACTTCGGCATGCCCGCCGGGCTGGCGTCGCTGGTGCTGCAGGCTCAGGCGTTCTTCACCATCATCCTCGGGGCGCTGGTGTTTGGCGAGCGTCTGCAGGGCAAACAGCTGGCAGGAATTGCCCTCGCGGTGGTCGGCGTGCTGGTGCTGGCTGAAGCCAGCCTCAACGGGCAGCACGTCGCGCTGCTGGGCTTTTTACTGACCCTGGCGGCGGCGTTCTGTTGGGCCAGCGGCAATATCTTCAACAAAAAGATCATGCAGCTTGAGACGCGTCCGGCGGTGATGTCCCTGGTGGTGTGGAGCGCCCTGATCCCGATTGTGCCCTTTATGGCGGCGTCATATCTGCTGGATGGCCCGACGGTAATGCTGCATAGCCTGGTCACCCTCGATCTGACTACTGTTCTGTCGCTTTTCTATCTGGCCTTTGTCGCCACCATTGTTGGTTACGGCATCTGGGGGGCATTGCTCGGTCGCTACGAAACCTGGCGGGTGGCACCGCTGTCGCTGTTGGTCCCGGTAGTGGGTATCGCCAGTGCGGCGTTGTTGCTGGATGAAAAACTGGGCGCGTTGCAGCTGGTGGGGGCGCTGCTGGTGATGGCCGGGCTCTATATTAACGTCTTCGGCCTGCGGATGCGTCGGGCGGCACGGGTCAAAGGGTAAAAAAAGCCCCGCACGGGCGGGGCCAAAACGAATCAGACGCCCTGATTGTAATAGGGCACGCCTAATTCGTCGGATTTGTCGCTGCCTGCGCCCATATGGTTTAAATCGTGGGGCGACTGGCCATTAGCCGTTGGCAGGATCATGGTGTCGCGGCTGTTCTGCGGCGAAACACCTGGCGTTTGCTCCGCAAAACTCTGGCCGGAGACCAGCACCAGGGCGGTGAAAACAGCGGAAGCGAATAATTTCATAATTTCCTCGGTACGTCTTTATACAGGCGATGAACAGTTACAGTGATTGATCGGAAGCAGATACCGGGATTCCCCGCGCATATTGGTGATGCGATATTTATGCGGTGGAACGTCGAAGTAGTTTTTGAACGTGCGGGTCAGGGTCTGCTGCGATTCAAACCCGTAACGCTCAGCCAGATACAGGATCGGCTCGTTACTTTCCTTCAGCTTCTGTGCGATTTCCGTTAATTTGCGGCTGCGGATGTACTGGCCTAATGAGTGGCCGGTCTCTTTTTTAAACATCCGTTGCAGGTGCCATTTTGAGTAACCTGAACGCTCGGACACTTTCTCAAGTGAGAGCGGTGACTCCAGGTTATCTTCGATCCAGCCCAAAATGCTATGAATAGTGATGGCGTCAGTATTGCGTCTGGACATCGTCATACCTCTTTCTGTTTACGGCAGGATCTTCTTAAGCAAATGCTCAAGCGTTGCCACTTCGTCCGCCGTTAAGTTTTTTGTTAGTTCCTGGTGCAGTTTTTGTCCTACTAATTGATGACATTGTTCACACATTGCCGCGCCGTCGCTGGTCAGTTGCACCAGTACGCCGCGTTTGTCATTCGGGTTCGGGCGGCGTTCAATCCACCCTTTGCAGACCAGACGATCCATCATGCGCGTCAGCGCACCGAGGTCGACAGACAGGATCTTCTTCAGCTCAACCGGGGTGATACACACTTCGCAGCGCACAGAACAGAGCACTTTAAACTGGGTTGCGGTGATATCCAGCGGTGACAGATAGTCATTGAGCAGGCGGTCTTTCTTTTGGTTAACCATATAGATAAGCCGACCCAGCGGAATGATTTCGTTGAAGAGGTCACTGGTGCTTTTCACAATGGTTGCCCTGGCAAGTAGTTTAATCACGGCAGATATTATTGCTCAGGCAACTATAAGTCAACTGAATGCATTAGCTTATGACACGATTTGCTAAAGCGATTCAGATCACATTTTTGCCCGCTTCACGGAACGTCATATCACTGGGGTAAATTGATTGCGGGGCGAAAATAATACTTACGATGTGAGCATGGTTGTTACGGTCGTTTTAACCCTATACTTGGCTGGTAAAATTTTGCTAAGGACAACTCTATAAAATGGTTGATTTATTTAAAGCAATTGGCCTTGGGCTGGTGGTGTTGCTGCCGCTGGCAAACCCGTTAACCACGGTTGCGCTTTTCCTCGGCCTCGCGGGCGACATGAACCGTGAACAGCGTAATCATCAGTCGCTGATGGCCTCCGTTTACGTCTTCGCGATCATGATGGTGGCGTACTACGCCGGGCAGTTGGTCATGAACACCTTCGGGATCTCCATTCCCGGGCTGCGCATTGCGGGTGGTCTGATCGTGGCGTTTATCGGTTTCAGGATGCTGTTCCCGGCCCCGAAATCACCGGATGCTGCTGACGCCCAGGACGCGCTGGAAGATAAGCAGGGCAGACCGGCCCCGAACATCGCCTTCGTGCCGCTGGCGATGCCAAGCACTGCGGGCCCGGGGACCATTGCGATGATCATCAGCTCCGCTTCGACGGTGCGCAGTGGCTCTGATTTCCCGGAGTGGGTGGTGATGATTGCCCCGCCGCTGATTTTTGCCATTATCGGCGTGATCCTGTGGGGCTGTCTGCGTAGCTCGGGCGCGATTATGCGCTGGGTGGGCAAAGACGGTATCGAAGCGATCTCCCGTCTGATGGGCTTCCTGCTGGTCTGTATGGGCGTGCAGTTTATTATTAACGGCGTGCTGGAAATTATTCAAACCTACCCTAACTAACAAAGCCGGGTGGCGCGCTGCCACCCGGTCACCTCTCTAGCCGTGATGCGGCTGCTCTTCCAGAGCGACAGGCCATTTCCTGAAGATCAACACCGACCAGATTAACGCCGCCAGCGCCGGGATCGCCCCCAGATAGCCAATCGACGCCATCGACAGATGCAGGATCACCTGATTCCCCACCAGCGCGCCTGCGCCAATCCCCAGATTGAAAATCCCGGAGAAGAGGGCCATCGCCACGTCCGTGGCATCCGGCGCCAGGGCCAGCACTTTCACCTGCATCCCAAGGCCGATAATCATAATCGCCACACCCCAGACGACGCTCAACAGCGCGAGACTGGTCTCGCTACCCGAGGCGGGCAGCAGCAGCAGCAGACACCCCAGCAGCAGACCAATAGCGCTGCTCACCAGCAGCGAGGCGTGACGGTTGCCGAGCTTACCAAACAGCAGGCTGCCGATAATCCCCGCGCCGCCCAACAGCAACAGCAGTATCGTGGCGAAGCTGGCGCTGAACCCGGCGATGGTCTGTACAAACGGCTCGATGTAGCTGTAGGCGGTGTAGTGCGCGGTGACCACGACCACCGTCAGCAGATAGAGGCTCATCAGCGCCGGACGACGCATCAGCAGCGGCAGGCTTTTCAGCGATCCGGAGTGCTCGCTCGGCAGTTTCGGTAACAGCTTGATCAGGCACAGCAGGGTGAACAGCGCCCCGAGCCCGATAACGAAAAAGGTGGTGCGCCAGCCGAACAGCTGCCCGACGATGCGCCCGATCGGCAGTCCGAGCACCATCGCCAGCGCGGTGCCGGTAGCCAGCAGGCTCAGCGCCTGGGCGCGCTTCCCGGCCGGGGCCAGGCGGATCGCCAGCGAGGCGGTTATCGACCAGAAAATAGCGTGCGCAAAGGCAATCCCGATCCGGCTAATGACCAGCACCGTGAAGTTCCACGCCAGGAACGACAGCACATGGCTGGCAATAAACAGGACAAACAGCCCGATCAGCAGCTTGCGCCGCTCCATCTGGCTGGTGAGCAGCATAAAGGGTAACGACATCATCGCCACCACCCAGGCATAGATGGTGAGCATGATCCCCACCTGCGCGGTCTCCATGCCGAAGCTGCTGGCGATATCCGAGAGCAGGCCGACGGGAACAAATTCAGTGGTGTTAAAGATAAAGGCCGCAACGGCGAGCGTGACCACGCGTAGCCACGCGACCCTGCGGGAAACGGTGTGAGTTGTCATGGGATGTCCGGGAGTCGTTACGTCAATGAAGTGGGACGATCTTAAATCCTTCCCTGGTGGAAATACAATCGTTTTGTGATCTGGATCTCACTCCATCCTAAAACTAATAGCTGGTGAAACCGGTTATTTTCCATAAATATAGGATGCAACATAACGTTAACAGTGGGTCAGGCGATGCAGGAAATTGAGTTTTATCTGGTGGATGCGTTCAGTGAGGTCTCGTTTGGCGGCAACCCGGCGGCAGTGTGTCCATTGCCGGAATGGCTGCCGGATGAGACGCTGCTGCGCATGACGCGGGAGCACAACCAGTCCGAGACTGCCTTTTTTGTGCGCCACAAGGGCGGCATCGAGCTGCGCTGGTTCACCACTAACGGCGAGGTCAACCTCTGCGGTCATGCCACGCTGGCGACCGCCTGGGTACTGTTTAACGAGCTGGACTATTCCGACGCCCGGATCCATTTTGATACCGCCTCCGGCAGGCTGACCGTCACCCGCGAGGGCGACTGGCTGACTCTCGATTTCCCTGCCTGCCCGAGCGAGCCGCAGACCCCGCCGCCAGAGATGCTTGCCGCGCTAGGGGTCAAACACTACGTCGAAGCCCGCAAAGGGCGCGCCTGGGTGATTGTGCTGGAGAGTCGTCAACAGGTTGAGGCGGTCACGCCGGATATTAATGCCATGACCCCCGGGGAGCATAAGGTGTCGATCACTGCCCGCGGCGAGGGTGAATACGATTTCGTCAGCCGCTTTTTCTCCCCGGGCGCGGCCCTGTGGGAAGATCCGGTCACCGGCTCGGCCCACACTATGCTGATCCCATACTGGAGTGAAAAGTTAAATAAAACCTCGCTCTTCGCCCGACAGGTTTCTGCCCGCGGTGGCGATGTGCGCTGTGAACTGAAGGGCGACCGGGTATTAATGAGCGGCAGGGCATCGCTGTATATGAAAGGTCATCTGTTTTTACGCTAACGATAAGGGTTAACCCAATGAAAGAAATCGAATTTTATCTGGTCGATGCGTTTAGCGACCGCGCGTTTGGTGGGAATCCTGCAGCCGTTTGCCCGCTCGAGGAGTGGCTGCCGGATGAGGTACTGTTAAAGATGGCCCAGCAGCATAACCAGTCGGAGACCGCGTTTTTCGTGCGCACCGATGCGGGTTTTGAGCTGCGCTGGTTTACGACGCAGTACGAGATTAACCTCTGTGGTCACGCCACGCTCGCCAGCGCCCATGTGATTTTTGAGTATCTCGACTATCCGCACACCGAGATTGTCTTCTCCACACGCTTTGTCGGCGACCTCAAAGTCACCCGCAGCGGCGACTGGCTGACCCTGAACTTCCCGGCATGGAGCAGTGAGGTGGTAGACAACCCACCAGCGTTACTGTTCAGCACTCTGGGCATCACCGGGGCTAAAGAGGTACGGGCAGGGCGCGACTACATGGTGGTGCTGGAAAACCAGCAGCAGGTTGAGGCATTAACGCCGGACATCGACGGCATGATGCCGCTGGATAAGATGGTCTGCGTCACCGCTCCGGGGGATGAATATGACTTTGTCAGCCGCTTCTTCTGCCCGGGCGAGTCGGTGGCGGAAGATCCGGTCACCGGCTCCGCCCACAGCATGCTGATCCCGTACTGGAGCGAGAAGCTGGGTAAAACGGCGATGCAGGCGCGGCAGGTCTCCCCCCGCGGCGGCGATCTCCGCTGCGAGCTGAAGGGTGACCGGGTATTGATTGGCGGCCAGGCAGCGCTTTATCTCAAAGGCACCGTGTTCCTGCGGAGGTAAAAGCAAAACGGCAACCGAAGGTTGTCGTTTTTAGTGTTTGCTCCCTCTCCCTGTGGGAGAGGGTCGGGGTGAGGGCATCAGGCCGCACATCACCCCAACGACGCCCCACCACACAGCACCAGTTCCTGCCCGGTGATGGGTGCGGCCTCGGCGCTCAGGAGATAGTTCACCATCGCCGCCACCTCTTCCGGGGCGATCAGCCTCCCCATTGGCGGCACGTTTGGCGGTGACGCCTCCCGTCCTGGCGCACTCAGCATCGGTGTTGCCGTCGCCCCCGGGGCCACCACGTTGGCGGTGATCCCGCGCGGGGCCAGCTCGGCTGCCCAGCTGCGTACCATGCCCACCAGCGCCGCTTTGGTCGCCACATACTGCGAACGTCCTGCGGCACCCCGTGAGGTACGACTCCCGATCGCCACCAGCCGTCCGCCCGCTGTCATCCGCGGGGCAAAATGGTTGAACAGGATCTCCGCGGCATGAATATGCAGCCCCCATAGCCGGGCGCTGACCGCCGGGTCCAGCTCGCCGAGCGGGGCAGCCGCCATCATGCCAGCGGCATGCACTATCGCCTGTGGCACCGGCAGGGTATTCAGCGCGGCTGCTAGCGTGACACTGTCACTAAGATCCACGCTTACACTGGTAAAATTCGGATGTCCGCATTCCACACCGCGTCGGCTTAACCCCGTCACCTGCCAGCCTTCTGCCAGCAGGCGGGTTACGATAGCTTCGCCAATCCCCGAACTGGCCCCGGTGATAATCGCATGGCACATATCACACCTCCAGCAGGGCGCGCGGCACCTTGAACACCGCCTTGCGCACGGTCATGGGTTGGTTAACGGCACACAGCGCCTGATGCGGCTCCCCGGGCAGAAACACCGCGAAATCACCGGGCTTCAGGGTGATGCTCACCGGGTGCACCGCGTCAGGAGCAATAAACAGATCCGGTTTGCGCTCTTCGTCGCCAGGTTGCGCGACAGACTGCATCCCGGCGCGGATCGTCTCCTCTCCCGCCAGCACCACCTGAATATCAGCCCACTGATGGTGATACTCGGTATGCCTGTCGGCAAGTGGCTGGGTCTGCGCCGGGCCGATATGACAGAACCACGGGCAGCCTTCGGGCTGCCAGCGTCCATCGTCCCGGGCGGACAGCGCCGTAAGCGTACAGTCGGCGCGATCGAGGATCTGCCGCAGCACCGTCGGAAGCCCGGCCAGCGGCAGGGCATTAAGATGACCAATAATCACTGCTGCGCCTCCTTTACCCACTCCGGCGACACGCGCACATACTTGATCGCCTGACGGAAGTAGGTATAGGCGATATGCAGCGACCCGTCGGCACCCTGTTTGATGCTCGGATAGGAGAACTCGCGGTTGAGTTTCTCCAGCGAGTTGTTGGTCATGCAGTAGCCGTCGCCCTCATCGAGGTTGCGCTGCCAGGCCCAACTTTTGCCGCCGTCAGCAGAGATGGCCACCGTCATCGGCGCGCGCGGTGCGCCCCAGAAAGCGGCGCGACCGTCCTTCACTTCCGGCTCTTTGCGCCCGTCGCCGTCGTCGATTTCGTCATACAGCGAGGCGCGACGCTCCAGCGCACCCGCTGCGCTCATGTGGTTGAACACCAGCGCCAGCTCGCCGCTCGCAAGGGTGGTGACCTGAATCGACGAGTTGTTGTTCGGCAGTTCAGTCGGCTCCGGCACCGACCAGCTTTCGCCATTGTCCAGCGACTGGCTGATATAGATATTGTCCGCCCAGCGGCTGCGGTACAGCGCCACCAGATGGCCGTTGTTCAGGGCGGTGATGTTCATGTGCACGCAGCCGAGGCTCTCCGGTACCTCGACGTTGCGCCAGCTTTTTCCCTGGTCTTCCGAGATTTTCACCGCGCTGATGTCGTCGTTACCCACCCATTTCTCGCCCGGTTGAGTGCGGCAGTAGAAGACCGGCAGCAGCCAGTTGCCGTTCTCCAGCACGGTAATCGGCTGGCGAATAAAGGTGCCAGGCTTATCCAGCAGGGTGGCGATCTCGCCCCAGCTGTTGCCTAGATCCTCAGACTTACGGTAGCGCACGATGGCGGTATCCTGATTGCCGGAGAGCTGCGCGGTCCACAGCAGCCACAGCACGTTGTCCGGGGCGAGGAACAGCACCGGGTTCTGCTCTGAGCGGCTGGCGTCGTCCGACAGCTTCACCGCCTCGCTCCACTGGTTGCTACCGGCGGCCAGACGCGATCCCCATACCGAAATATCAGCGATCCCCTCCTGGGTGCCGCCAAACCAGACGCACATCAGGGAGCCATCCGGCAGCGGCAGCAGGTTGGCTGCATGATTCTGCGGGCAGGAAGAGGGCAGCATGGCCGTTTCCACGCGGGCATCCTGCGGCGTCTGGCGAACAATCCCGTCACGGGTTACGGTTACAGACATATCAGACTCCATTATGTTGAACAGGGGCAGGCGCTTTACGATCCGCTTTATTTGGGATCAGGCGGTCGAGAACCATAATCACCGCCGGGGTGATCAGCGCGATATACATATTGTTAATACCAAACGGGTCGCCCAGCAGATACCACACCGAGGTCACCACGCAGGCGCCAATCAGGCCGGCATTCGCGCCGCGGGCGCTCTTAAAGAACGGGGCATAGAAGGCGATCACTGCCACCACCGTAATCGACAGACGAATGGCGCGGGTGAAGAACGACAGCTTCAGCACCTCCGGTACCAGCAGGACGAAAATCAGCGGCAGGAAACCAATCAGCAGCGATATCCAGCGGGTCGCTTTAAATTCCTGCTCCGGGGTTGGGTTGCGGTAAGGCACGTAGAAATCTTTCACTACCAGCGAGGCAATAGCCAGCGCCACGGTACTGACGCTAACGAAAATCGAAGCCACAAGTGACGTTGTCACTAAACCGGCCAGCCACGGATTCATGTCCTGCAGGAAGATCGGCATCGCGTACAGGCTGTCGATCTCCGGGTGCAGATATTTTGCCGCCACGCCAATCACCGCAATGGCCAGCGCAATCGGCAGACAGAAGAAGAAGGCCACCCAGGTCGAACGTTTAGCCGATTTCACATCTTTAGTGGACGAAATCGCCTGAATCACAAACTGGGTACAGAAGATGGAGCCGATGGTGCCAATCAGCCAGGCAAAGATGGTGCTGGCCCCGATGTTGCCATCCCAGGTCCAGTAGTAAGAAGGCATCTGCTCAATCATTGGCGTAAAACCGCCGGTTTTGGAGAGCGCAAAGCCCATGATCACCAGGATGCCGAAATACTTCAGGGCGCTGTGCAGGAGCGTGACCCAGGCCACGCCCTTCATGCCGCCAAAGGCGAAGTAGAAGGTACTGACAATCGCGGTAATAAAGGCCGCGACCGGCAGGTTAACCTTCAGCACGGTGGAGATCGCCGCCGCACCTGAGACATAGTTGCCGACGTTCACCAGCAGCAGGGCGTAGATCATGATGATCGAGATGATGTTTTTAGTGCTGTTGCCGTACTTCTCGGCAATCGCCCCGGAGATGGTGATTTTGCCGGTGCTATAGATGCGCTTCACCAGCAGCAGGCCAAACAGCGGGAAACCAATGGCTGCGCCGATCACCGACCAGGAGGCGGCAAAGCCATCCTCGAACGCCGCCTGCGCTGTGCCGATGGTGGATTTGGCGCCGATGTACTCCGACATCAGCAAAATCCCGACGATAAATGCCGGCATTGCGCGGGAGCCTTCCATAAAATCGCCGGAGTTTTTACTGCGCAACCGGAAGGTCAGCCAGGTGGTAAACAGGATGTAGACAATCACAATGCCTACGATGATCAGGGTATCTTCAGCGGTAAAGTTGTTCATCTTTGCCTCTCTTCAGGGCGTAGGAAACCTGGGCGCCAGCGGCACCCGGTATTCTTATGGACGAAATCAAACGCCGGTTACTGAAGTGACGTTGTCACTATCTGGCGGATCTGTTCAGTCTGTTGCGCATCGAAAGCCACCGCGTAGCGGCTTTCACCCACCTCTTCGCCCATCACCTGCAGCGCCTTTTTCACGGCTGCCGGGGAGAAGGCCACGTTGTATAAACGGGTCCGCAGTTCAGTCACCCCTTCCTGCGCCTGACGCGAGCCGTCGATATCGCCCGCATGGAAACGCGCCCAGATGGCGTTGATCGCCTCCGGTGCGACGTTGGCCAGCCCGGAAATACAGGCGGAACAACCTTCGACAAAGCCCTGATGGATTAGCGAGTCCGGGCCGTTCAGCACGTCGAAACCATCGATATCCTGGGCGGCCTTCAGGAAACCGCTCAGACTCTCATAGCTGCCCGCGCTGTCTTTAATCCCGATGATGTTCGGGTGCGAGGCCAGCGCGCGCGCGGTCTGCGGCTCAATAGTATTGCCGGTACGCGCCGGGATGTTGTACAGGAAGACCGGCACCGTCAGGGCATCGGCGATGGCGGTGTAATGGGTAATCAGCTCCGCCTGCGTCAGGGGGACAAACCACGGGGTGATCACCGAAACGGCATCCACGCCAAGCGTTTCAACCTGCTTGCCGAGGCGAATGGTGGCCCGGGTGGAGATCTCCCCGATGTGCGCCACCACCGGCGCGCGTCCGGCGACCTCTTCCACACAGGTGCGGGTGACGGCCACTTTTTCCTCTTCGGTCAGGACAAAGAACTCACCGTTGGTGCCGCCGCAGAAAATACCGTTCCCCGCCGCGAGCTGCCGCTGGATCTGGCGTTTCAGGCCCGGCAGATGCAGACCGCCATCCTCGCTAAAGGGGGTGACGATCGCCGTCAGCACGCCTTCAATCTTGTTACGCATTTCTCACTCCTTCGATGTTTACATTTCGGGGAACAGGGTCTGGTAAATGCCCTGCACCTCGGCATGGCTGACCTGACGCGGGGCGTTGTTCATCAGGCGCTTAACGTTCAGTGCCGCATCACTCAGGGAGGCGATGTCATCCCGCGGCACGCCCAGCGTTTCGAGGTTGTCCGGTAAATTCAGGCGACGCACCAGGGCGGCAAACCACTCCACCAGCGCATGAGATTTCTCTTCTGCCGACAGGGAGGTATCGGCGCCCGGCACCAGATCCCACACCTGAGCGAATTTTTCGACCGCGTTCGGGCGCACCACGCGCATGCAGGGCGCCAGCAGAATGGCGTTGGCTACCCCGTGCGGGAGGTGGTATTTGCCCCCCAGCGGATAAGAAAGGGCGTGCACCAGATGGGTACCGGCATGGGCAATGGCCACGCCGCCGTAGTACGAGGCCCACAGCATCTCCAGCTTCGCCGCCAGGTTGTGCGGCTCGGCGCAGGCGGTTTCGATGTTGTTCAGCAGCTTGCGCAGGCCAATCAGCGCCGCGTTATCGCTCACCGGATTCGCCACGGTGGCGGTGAAGCACTCGATCAGGTGGCACAGCGCGTCAATCCCGGTCGAAGAGGCAATGTGCGGCGGCATGCTGGTGGTGAGTTCCGGTAACAGGGCCACGTAATCCGGCAGCAGCACCGGGGAGATGATGCCGATTTTGGTGCTCTGCTCAGGGATGGCGAGGATCGCGTTCGGCGTGGCTTCAGAACCGGTGCCGGCGCTGGCCGGAATCAATAATGAGGGAAGGCGAACGGTCGGTTTTTCTCCCGCAAGCAGGGCGTCCAGCCCCGGAGAAGAGTTATGGCACAGGACGGAGAGCAGCTTCGCCACATCCAGTACGCTGCCGCCGCCCACGCCCACTACCAGATCAACGTCGGTGTCGTTGATCCCGGTCAGCAGGGCGCGAACGTCATGATCGGTTGGCTCCGGCGGCACGCTGTCGATCACGCTGACGTGGCGGTTGTCCGCTTCCAGCAGAGTGCGGATAGCGCGGGCCGCGTCCAGACGGGCGATATTGCCGTCGGTGACCAGTAAAAGGCGCGTCTTGCCGGCCAGCAGGGGCGCGAGGGCCGGGATGGCCCCTGCACCGCTGATAATCGTACTGTTAATGGTTAACACATTGCTCTCCTGTTGCTGTGTCTGTGATTAATTTCGCTCAAAAAAGGCAATCACAGTCATCGTGTGTCTAAATTTATAATTTATTCGCAAACTGAATAACTTGATCTTGCTCACATATAATCAATCATGATTGAATATAATCATTAACGGAAAATGCGAACCTTTGAGGATGTAAGTGAACAACCTGAACAGAGAAGTGGTGGTGATCGCCGATGACTTTACCGGCGCTAACGATGCGGGCGTCAGCCTGGCGTTAAGCGGCAAAAAAGTCAGCGTGGCGTTTCAGACTCCCTTTACCGGCGACACCGATGCGCTGGTTATTAATAGCGACAGTCGGGCGCTGGCGGCATCAGAGGCTGCTGAAAAGCTGGCGCGCTTTGCCGCCGAGATTGATGCCGCAAAATGGCTGGTGAAGAAAATCGACTCCACCCTGCGCGGCAACCCGGGGGCAGAAGTCGAGGCGCTGCTGCGTCTTAGCGGTCAGCGTCAGGCGATTATCGCCCCGGCATTCCCGGCAGCGGGACGTACCACGCAAAACGGCGTCTGCCTGGTGAAGGGCGTGCCGGTCACGGAGACCGAATTTGCCAGCGACCCGAAAACCCCGGTGCGTCATGCCCATATCGCGGCAGTGCTGGCGGAGCAAACTGGGCTGAAAAGCGTGGTGGTTACCCCGGCGCAGCTGGCAGCGGCTCTAGAGGGCGATGCGCAACTGATGATTGTGGATGCGCAGAGCGACGACGAACTGGATCAGATTGTCAGTGCGGCCTTTGCCAGCATTGAGCGTCCGCTGCTGGTAGGCTCCGCCGGGCTGTGCGATGCCCTGGCGCGCCGTCTGGCTACCCCGCGTCAGCTGCTGGCGGTAATCGGTTCGATGAGTGAGATTGCGCAACAGCAGATCCAGCTCATCCGCAGCCACCCTGATGTTAGTACGGTACTGATTGATATTAATGATGTGTTTAACGGTGCGCTGGCGGGTTATCAGCAGCAGATCGCTGCGGCGCTGGCGGCGCGCCAGCATTGCGTGGTGCATACCTGCGCCGATACTCAGGCCCGGCATCAGATCGACTCCCTGTGTCAGCAGCGCGAATTAAGCCGCGCTGCACTGGGGGAGACCATCAGCGCATTTCTGGGGGCGTTAACGCGCAACGTGCTTGAGAGCCACAACCCGGCGGCGCTGTATGTCTCCGGCGGCGATGTGGCGATGGCGGTTGCCCGCGCGCTCAACGCGCAAGGGTTTGCCATTCGCGGACAAGTGGCGCATTGCGTGCCGTTTGGTCGGTTTTTGGGTTGTCACTGGCAGGGGCCAGTCATGACCAAAGCGGGCGGTTTTGGTACTGAATCCACGCTGCTTGAGGTTTTGCATTTTATCGAGGAGAAGATGAGTGACTAATATCATTGCTGTAACCATGGGCGACCCGGCGGGCATCGGCCCGGAGATCATTATTAAATCCCTGACCGAGGGCGAACTGTCCGGCGCGGAGGTGGTGGTGGTGGGGTGTGCCAGAACCCTGCAACGGGTGCTGGCAAAAGGCATCACCGCCCCGGCGGAGTTACGCGTGATTAGCCGCGTCAGCGAGGCGCAGTTTGGCCCGGCCATTATTAACGTGCTGGATGAACCCCTGGCGGATCCCGAGGCGTTGCAGCCCGGCGTGGTGCAGGCCCAGGCCGGGGATCTGGCCTATCGCTGCGTGCGTCGCGCCACCGGGCTGGCGATGGCGGGCGAGGTGAAGGCCATTGCCACCGCGCCGCTAAACAAAGAGGCGCTGCATCTGGCGGGCCATCACTATCCGGGCCATACCGAACTGCTGGCGCACCTCACCGACAGTAAAGATTACGCCATGGTGCTTTATACCGATCAGCTGAAGGTGATCCACATCACCACCCATATCGCGTTGCGCAAATTCCTTGATACCCTCAACCAGGATCGGGTAAAAACCGTGATTGGCATTGCGGATACCTTCCTGAAGCGCGTGGGATATAAGAATCCGCGCATCGCCGTGGCCGGGGTCAACCCGCACGCCGGAGAGAACGGTCTGTTTGGCGACGAAGAGATTAAGATTGTCGGTCCGGCCGTACAGGCGATGAAGGCACAAGGGCTGAATGTGTCAGGGCCGTGCCCGCCGGACACGGTGTTTATGCAGTGCCATGAAGGGATGTACGACATGGTGGTGGCGATGTACCACGATCAGGGTCACATTCCGTTGAAATTACTTGGGTTTTATGACGGAGTGAACATCACTGCCGGGCTGCCGTTTATCCGTACTTCTGCCGACCATGGCACCGCGTTTGACATTGCGTGGACAGGTAAAGCGAAGTCTGAGAGCATGACGGTCTCTATCCAGTTAGCGATGCAAATCACACGGGAATAATATGAAGGGATATAGCCGGTTAGAACAGATAATGGACTACCTGAAAGGGCACAATCTGGTGACGGTGGATCAGCTGGTGGCGGCAACGGATGCCTCGCCCGCGACCATTCGCCGGGATCTGATTAAGCTCGATCAGGAGGGGGTCATCAGCCGCACCCACGGCGGCGTGACCCTGAACCGGTTTATTCCTTCCCAGCCCACCACCAGCGAAAAAATGCAGCGTAGCCTGGCGGAGAAACACGCCATCGCCTGCGCGGCCGCCAGCTTTGTGAAAGCTGGTGACGCGGTGGTGCTCGATGCGGGCACCACCATGATTGAACTCGCTCGCCAACTGACCCATCTGCCGTTGCGCATCATCACCAGCGATCTTCATATCGCCCTGTTTCTGTCGGAGTTTAAGCAGATTGAGGTGACGATCATTGGCGGGCGCATCGATGACTCCAGCCAGTCCTGTATTGGCGAGCACGGTCGCCGCCTGCTGCAGAACGTCTGGCCGGATATCGCTTTTGTCAGCTGTAACGGCTGGGATCTGGAGCGCGGCATTACCTCCCCGACGGAAGAGAAAGCGGCCCTGAAGCGGGATCTGATTGCTAACGCCCGGCGTCGCGTGCTGCTGGCCGACAGCTCGAAATATGGCGCCTGGTCGCTGTTTAACGTGGCTCACCTCAACACCCTGACCGATATTGTCACCGACAAACGGCTGGACGAAGGGGTGCAGCAGACCTTAAGCCAGCTGGATGCCACCCTGACCCTGGCGCCTTAAGGCTCAGGGCAGGCGGGCGATATTAGCTTTGATCACCTCCGCCGAATGGCGGAATTTTTGCAGTTCATCCTCTGCCAGCTTCAGCTCAATGATCTGCTGGACGCCGCTCTGGGCCAGCACCGCTGGTACCCCGATCGCCACGCCGTCCACACCATACTCCCCGTCCAGAATGCAGGAGATTGCCAGCGCCCGGTGGCTGCCGGTAAAGATATTGCGGCAGATCTCAGCGATGGTGGCGGCGATGCCGTACTCGGTGCAACCCTTGCGGGCGTAGATCTCAAACCCCTGTTTGCGCACGCGCTCCGCCAGCGCATCAAAATCCAGCGTTTTGCCGGTGTGGCGTTGATACACCTCGGCAATCGGCGAGCCGTAGACCGACGAATGGGACCACACCGGGAACTGCGTATCCCCGTGCTCGCCCAGAATAAACGCGTCAATGCTCTGTGCCCCTATATCCAGCGCCTGGGCCAGGGTGCGGCGCAAACGGGTGGTATCCAGCCACACCCCGGTACCAATCACCTGATTGCGCGGCAGGCCGGAGAGTTGCCACACCTGCCAGGTAATGATGTCGCACGGGTTGGTGGCAATCAGGAAAATGCCGTTAAACCCGCCCGCCATCATCTGCGGCACAATGCTTTTCACAATGCGGGCTGTGGCGGTCAGCTCATCCAGCCGGGTCTGCCCCGGTTTGAGCGCGCCGCCGGAGACGGTGATCACCGCTATATCCACATCGGCACAGTCGCTGGCCTCGCGGGTGGAAATGGTCATCATCCCGGGCATATAGGCCGCGGCATCTGACAGATCCCAGGCGTGGCCTTCGCTGCGCGGCTGGTTGATATCCACCAGCAGCAGCTCTTCGCAGATATTCTGGTTCAGCAGGGCGTACGCGGCGGAGGTACCGACGTTTCCGGCCCCGATAATCATCACTTTGCGGGCTTTGGTGTTCATTGTTTTTCCTGATGTTTTAACCGTGATTGTGCCCAAACTTACCCCCCGACGGCAGGGCGCGCAATGGCTGGCGGCAGCTATAAGTTAAAAATATGCCTGTTCCTTCGCCGCCCGGCGCTATGGTGGAGAAAAACGACAAAAGGAGCCTGCCATGTATTCCATTACCTCAGAATCGCCCGCCCATCCGGATATCACCACCCTGATTGCCGACCTCGACAGTTACCAGAGCGCGCTCTATCCGGCGGAAAGCAACCATCTGCTGGATCTGACCGGGCTGCCGGAGCACAGCCTGATCATGATGGTGATCCGCGATCGCCAGCTTAACGCCGTCGGCTGCGGAGCCGTGGTGCTGAACGCTGACGGCAGCGGGGAGATGAAGCGGGTCTATATTGATCCGACCCATCGTGGGCAAAAGCTGGGGGAAAAAATGCTGGCGGCGCTGGAAGATGAAGCCCTCAGCCGGAGCTGTCATACCCTGCGGCTGGAGACCGGGATCAAGCAGCTGGCAGCCGTGCGCCTGTATGAGCGTTGCGGATACCAGATGTGCGAGGCCTTTCCCCCATACGCCCCCGATCCATTGAGCCTTTTTATGGAGAAGGCGCTGGTGGCTGATCTTCGTTTAGCAGTGCTATAAACGCTTCGAGCTGGCGGGTCATCGCCCCCCGGCGCCACACCAGCCAGGTGGTGAGCCAGCGCCAGTTCTCTGCCAGCGGCCAGGCTTCCACCTGATGATGGCCGGGCATACTTTCCAGCATGGAGCGCGGCATCAGCGCAATCCCGGCCCCGGCAATCACGCAGGCCAGCATGCCGTGGTAGGACTCCATCTCATGAATGCGCCCCGGCGTGGCGCGATCCGCATGAAACCAGCTCTCGAAATGGCGGCGATAGGAGCAGTTGGCGCGAAAGGCATAGATATCGCGCCCGCTGATTGCCAGCGCCCGATCCACCTTCGGCTGCCCGGCGGGCACCACCAGCATCATCTCCTCCCGGTAGACCGGCATCCCTTCGAGTTCCGGGTGGGTTAATGGCCCGTCGACAAACGCCGCGCTCAGCGTGCCCTCCAGCACCCCGTCGATCATCGTCCCGGAAGGGCCGGTCGCCAGCGCAAACTGAATCCGCGGATAGCGCTGGTTAAACTGCGCCAGCGAGGCCGGGATACGCACCGCGGCGGTGCTCTCCAGCGACCCGAGGGTAAATAGCCCCTGAGGTTCATCGCCCGCGACTACCATTCGGGCCTCATCCACCAGGGCGAGGATCTGTCGGCTGTAGCGCAAAAAATTATGCCCCGCCGGAGAGAGGCGCAGCCGCTGATTCTCGCGGATAAACAACTCCACGCCGAGATCGGCCTCCAGCTGTTTGATGCGGGTAGTCAGGTTCGACGGCACGCGATGCACCTTCTGCGCGGCCTGGGTGATGCTGCCGGTCTGGGCGACGGCGTTAAACATTTCCAGTTGGGTCAGATCCATATCGTTCTCGTTTCGTGAATAAGGTGGTCACTATTATTCATTTTTAAGAAATAGCAGAGTGCGCCACAATGAAGCAACTGTTATTACACGGAGCCGATCATGACTACACCTTCTGTTAACCATGCCCTGTCCATCAACCCGGCAAACTGTGAAACCCTGGCCGTGTGGCCGTGGGCGACCGTCACCGAGGTTGAACATGCCCTCGCGCAAACCGATGCCGCATTTCGTCAGTGGCGCAGCGTGCCGGTAGCGGCGCGTGCGCAAAAATTACGTGATTTGGGCGACGCCCTGCGCAGCCGCGGCGAAGAGATGGCCCGGATGATCTCCCGGGAGATGGGCAAACCCATCGCCCAGGCGCGCGCAGAGGTGGCGAAATCCGCCGGTCTCTGCGACTGGTATGCCGACCACGGCCCGGCCATGCTCTCTACCGAGGCGACCCAGGTAGCGGACGCGGTGATCGAATATCGCCCCCTGGGCCCAGTGCTGGCGGTGATGCCGTGGAACTTCCCTCTGTGGCAGGTGCTGCGCGGCGCGGTGCCGATTATCCTCGCGGGCAACAGCTATCTGCTGAAACACGCCCCGAACGTGCTGGGTGCCGCGAACCTGATCGAACAGATTTTTAACGATGCGGGTTTCCCCCAGGGGGTGTTCAGCCAGCTGAATGCCACTAACGATGGGGTAAGCCAGATGATTGCCGATCCGCGCATTGCGGCGGTGACCGTCACCGGCAGCCTGCGTGCCGGAGCGGCGATTGGTGCTCAGGCCGGAGCGGCGCTGAAAAAATGCGTCCTTGAACTGGGCGGGTCCGATCCCTTTATCGTTCTGAATGACGCCGATCTGGATCTGGCGGTCAAAGCGGCGGTCACCGGCCGCTATCAGAACACCGGACAGGTCTGTGCCGCCGCCAAACGCTTTATCGTCGAGGCGGGGGTTGCGGATGAATTCAGCCGGCGGTTTGTAGAGGCCACCGCGGTCCTGAAAATGGGTGCGCCGGACGCAGAGGAAAACTACCTCGGCCCGATGGCGCGCTACGATCTGCGTGACGAGCTGCATCAGCAGGTACAGGCCACGCTGGCCGAAGGGGCGACGCTGTTACTGGGCGGCGAGAAGGTGGCGGGGGCAGGGAACTACTATGCGCCGACGGTGTTGGGCAACGTCACCCCGAACATGACCGCGTTTCGCCAGGAGCTGTTTGGCCCGGTGGCGGCCATCACGGTGGCAAACGATGCGGATCATGCCCTTCAGCTGGCCAACGACAGCGATTTCGGCCTCTCAGCGACGGTGTTTACCGCCGATGCTGCAACGGCGGATCGCTTTGCCCGCCAGCTCGAGTGCGGCGGGGTGTTTATCAACGGCTACAGCGCCAGCGATGCCCGTGTGGCCTTCGGCGGCGTGAAGAAGAGCGGCTTTGGCCGGGAGCTGTCGCGCTTTGGCCTGCATGAGTTCTGTAATGTGCAGACGGTGTGGAAAGACCGGGTGTGATCTAGCGTCGGTGTTGTGCCGGGTGGCGCTGCGCTTACCCGGCCTACAGGAGTTACTTCCTCTCCCTGAAGACTGAGGAAACCCCGATTATTTTATTGCCTTAAAGCAATGTAATAATTACATACTAATAAATGACTTACAGCGGCTCTCTGGTCCGGCTGAAAATCGCCGAAGCGTTTCCGGAGGGCCGGGGCGAGGCGCAGGGACGCGCCGAGAGGGCATAGCCTGCAGGGATGCAGGCTGGTGCCCGACCCGAAAGCCTGGAGGAATAAGCTGAGGGGACCGCGAAGCGGCGATTTTCTTAGCCGGGAGCCTGGGTCGCCAGGGTGGTGGCGATTGAGCCACCCTGGCACGTTCACCAGTTCTGGCGTATCAGAGAAGCAAGGAACGTGAGGTGAACGGAACCACCACCTGAGTCGCATATTCCCCCTCACCCTAACCCTCTTCCTCAGGGTGTGGGCTGGAGTGGAGGGGAACAGCGCCGCCGGGCGCCTGTCATGATTCTGAAATAGTTCTGTCATTTTCACTGCGTAGACTGGCCCACGTCTAAGGCATTGTTAATGAATACAATTATGAACTTAACCAAAATTTTCCGCCGCTTTACTCCCCGGCAGTTTGGTTTGCTGGCGGGGATCTTCTGCATTATCGGGCTCTTTTCCGCCCTGCAAATCTCTTCTTCGGTTTTACTCTCCGTCTCGCTGCGTGATGCCCAGCGCAATGAACAGCGCAATCAGATGGCGTACCTGCAACAGACGAAGGTCGATCAGGCGCGGATATCCCTGCTGGCGGCCAGCGATCTGCTTAACCGGGCGGGGGTTTACTTTATGCAGGATAAAGAGACCGGCTCGGACGGAAGCTGGCACAGCCTGATGGATGAGGCCCAGCAGGCGTTACGGGATTCTCAGCAGGCCTGGCAGGCGTGGCAGGCGATGCAGCCGCCGCGGGATGAGGCGCTGCTCAACAGCTATCAGCTGTTCTTCGATGCCATCCGCGAACAGGCTGACGGCCTGGTCAACAGCCAGTCGATTGACGCCTTTTTTGCCGTACCCGCCCAGGCTTTCCAGGCCGATTTCAATGACAACTACGCCCGCTATCAGCAGGCCAGCGCCCAGCGCGCCGCAGAAGGGCGTCAACTGCTGACCGCCAGCCTCTCCAGTCTGCAGTTCCTCTATCTACTGGCTCCGGTGGTGCTGGTGGCGATCGCCGTGGCGGTGTGGTTTGCGATGTCGCGCTGGGTGATCGTGCCCCTGCGTCGCCTGATCGCCCATATCAATCTGCTGGCGGCGGGGGATCTCTCCGCGCCGCCGCCGGGCGTGAAGCGTTTCAACCGCGAGATGGCGCAGCTTGGTGACAGCGTCGATACCCTCCAGCAGGGCCTGCAGCAGCTGGTGACCCAGGTCAGCGAGGCGACCACCTCGATGGTGACCAATATTGGTTCCCTGGCGCAGGGCAATCAGAAGCTCTATCACCAGTCGGCGCGTCAGGCGCAGGAGCTGAAAGAGGTCACCGCGCACATTGCCGATCTGGAGACCCACGTCGAGGGCAACAGCGGCTATGCCAGGCTGGCAAGCTCCCGTGCGGACGAGGCGCGGGCGATGGCGGCTGGCGGGGATCGGATGATGGAGACGGTGAACGCTTCGATGGCGGCAATTGTGGAGCGCTCTTCCGAGATGCGCGGCATTGTGGCGATCATCGATAACGTGGCGTTTCAGACCAATATTCTGGCGCTGAATGCGGCCATCGAAGCGGCGCATGCCGGGAATCAGGGGCGTGGCTTTGCAGTGGTGGCGCGGGAAGTGGGCCTGCTGGCGCGCAAAAGTAGCCACTCGACGCAAACCATTCAGCAGCTGATTAACCACTCGTTGCAGGGTATTGAAGATGGCTCGAAAGCGGTCACCCGGCTGGAGGATAACCTGCAGCAGGTGATCGGTCTTGTGGGCAATCTCTGCAGCTTACTGAATGAGATTTCCGCCGCCACCCTCAGCCAGGGCGACAGCATTCACCGGATGACCGGCCAGCTGCAGGCCCTGAATCAGGTGGCGCGCCAGACCGACGACCTGGTTAACACCGCCTCCATGGCTTCCCAACGGCTGCATGATGAATCCGGCCTGCTGTTACAGGCGGTCTCGCGTTTCCGACTTCCTGCCTGACGTCATCCATAAGCCTCTGTTATACTCGCAGGCCGTTTTTGGCCTGTGAGCAAGGAGCAACCGATGGCTGCGAACATCAATAATCAGATGCTGGAAGCCATTCTGGCGCAAGTACGTCCCTTACTGGGCCAGGGTAAAGTGGCCGATTACATCCCGGCGCTGGCCTCGGTTAACGGCAACAAGCTTGGGATCGCCATTCGTACCGTCGACGGCCAGCACTTCCAGGCCGGGGATGCCACCGAGCGTTTTTCCATTCAGTCGATCTCGAAAGTCCTCAGCCTGGTGGCGGCCATGCGCCAGTATGACGAGGATGAGATCTGGCAGCGGGTGGGGAAAGATCCTTCCGGCCAGCCGTTTAACTCCCTGCTACAGCTGGAGATCGAACAGGGCAAGCCCCGCAATCCGTTTATCAACGCCGGGGCGCTGGTGGTGTGCGATATGCTGCAGAGTCGTCTTAGCGCACCCCGACAGCGGATGCTGGAGATCGTGCGTCAGCTCTCCGGGGTGAGTGATATCGCCTACGATGCTGCCGTGGCCCGATCGGAGTTCGAACACTCGGCGCGCAATGCGGCGATCGCCTGGCTGATGAAGTCGTTCGGTAATTTCCATAACGACGTGCCGACGGTTCTGCAAAACTATTTTCACTACTGTGCGCTGAAGATGAACTGTGTCGAACTGGCTGACACCTTTCTGTTTCTGGCCGCGCAGGGCTATGCGCCGCATCTCTCTGAGCCCGTGGTCACCTCTATGCAGGCCCGACAGGTGAATGCCCTGATGGCGACCAGCGGCATGTATCAGAGCGCCGGTGAATTCGCCTGGCGGGTGGGGCTGCCTGCTAAATCAGGAGTTGGCGGTGGGGTGGTGGCGATTGTGCCGCACGAGATGGCCATTGCGGTCTGGAGCCCGGAGCTGGACGAGACGGGTAACTCTCTGGCGGGCGTCGCGGTGCTGGAGCGTCTGAGCCAGAAGCTGGGGCGTTCGGTCTATTAAGCGGCTCCTGCGGCGGGGGCTGACCGCCGGACCGTTAACCCCCCCTTAACGGGGTGGTGATTGTCATACCCCTAATGTGATATACATTAATCCCAAACTTTTAACATTCACCCGCGCGGGTGAAAATCATTGTTAAAAGCAACCCTATGGATTGATATTGCATGTCTTCTGCCTCCACCAGAACCTTCGCGCTTTTTCAGCCGCAAAGTCCCTTACGTAATGCGGTGGGCATATTTGTCCTGACCACGCTGTTCTATTTTATTGGCGCGCAGCTACGTCTGGTGGAGTCCCTGTCGATGTTCTGGCCGCTGAATGGGGTGATGGCGGGGGTGTTTGCCCGTTATGCTTACCTCAACCGGCTGCACTACTATGCGATATCGTACATTGCCATGCTGCTGTACGACCTCATCACCACCAACTGGGGTATCACCTCGCTGGGCATTAACCTCTCGAATATGATGTTTATTGTCACCGTTGCGCTGCTGGTTCAGCGCGACAGGCGGCTGAAAAACAGTACCCCGGATCCGGTCAATGCCCTGCGACTGTTTAACTATTGCCTGCTGGCCGCGCTACTGTGCGCCCTGGTCGGGGCGCTGTCGTCAGTCGGGTTGGACAATCGCACCTTCTGGCCGCTGGTCGCCGACTGGTTTAGCGAACAGTTCTCCACCGGAGTGTTAATCGTTCCCTGTCTGCTGACCATCACCTGGCCCGCGTTCACCCGGACCCTGCGCGCCAGCCATTTGATGCCGGTGGTACTACTGGTGATCTCTGTCGTGGCCTCGGTGGCGATCGGCGGGGCCGGTGCGCTGGCGTTTCCGATGCCGGCGTTGATCTGGTGCGCCGTACGTTATTCGCTGCCGGCAACCTGCCTGCTGACCTTTGTCACCGGGGCGGTGGAGATCACCCTGGTCGCCAACTCCATTATTACCATCGTGGCGACCACGCCGCTCACCACCCCGATGATGTTCTCCGCCCGTCTGGGGATCGCCACCATGGCCATCTGCCCGATAATGGTGTCGGTCAGCATGGCGGCCATCAACTCCCTGATCCGACAGGTCTCCCTGCGTGCCGATTATGACTTTTTAACCCAGGTTTACTCCCGTTCCGGGCTGTATGAAGCGCTGAAGCGTGATGAGGGAACACGCAAAAGCCCGCTGTTAACCGTCATGCTGCTGGATATCGACTATTTCAAAAGCATCAACGACAACTTCGGTCATGAGTGCGGCGATACGGTCCTGGCGGCTTTTGCCCGTAAAGTGCAGGAGACAGTGGGGAGCGAGGGGCTGGTGGCGCGAATGGGTGGGGAGGAGTTTGCAGTGGTGATTAATACCACGTCGGCACAGCAGGGTTACGCCCTGGCGGAACGTATCCGTACCACCATTGAACAGTATCCGTTCAACTGGCGCGGGCAGGCGCTGTTTTTGACCGTCAGCATTGGTCTGGGCAACGGAAAATCGGAGTCGTGGCAGCTGACGGACGTTTTCAATCGTCTGATGAGCGAAGCGGATGATTATCTGTATCGCTCGAAAAAAGCAGGGCGAAATCGCACCAGCGCCCGAATGACAGAGATAACGTCTGCTGCGCAAAAGGCTGCGGCATCGGAACCGCTGTAATCGTTTGCCTGCACGGCACATGGGCCAGTAGCATATATTCACGAAACTGATAAATGCCTTGATACGTATTTTGTACGTCAATAATATAATGGGGTGATTATTTCGGAAAATTCGTGTGATGAACGCATCTGACAGACTCAGTAAATCCCCTCGCGTGCCTGGCAGACGGTTTATCAAACGCATGTTCCTGATGCGAGTGCTTGGAACATTTCTCTGCTTTTTCCCCATTCTTTCGGTTCTGGTGGAACAGCAACGTTCACCCTGGCTTATGGGTCTTCTGGCGATCAACGCCTTTATCTGGCCGACGCTGGCCTTCTGGCGTGCACGTCGCTCTGCCGCGCCGCTGAGTACCGAACACCAAAACCTGGTGCTGGACGCCGGCGCGGGCGGGTTCTGGATCGCCATGATGTCGGCGAACCCGCTGCCGTCCGTCGCCATTGCTACTATCCTACTGGCCGATCGGCTGGCGGCCGGGGGGTTCCCGCTGATGAAAAAAGCCGGAGCGGTGATGCTGGCGGTCTTCATGGCCAGCTGGCTGACGCAGGGGATGGCGCTGGTTCCCTGGGTGTCGGAGCGTACGATGTACGCCACGCTGCCGCTGATTGGCATCTATACTGTAGCGCTGAGCGTGCTCACCAACAGTATCGCCATGCGGCTGCGCTTTAAATCGCGCGAGCTGGAACGCATTGCGATGATGGACCCGCTGCTCGACATTGCTAACCGGCGTCTGCTGGAGAAGCGTATCGATCATGAGCTGCACAAGCTGCGGCAGACCTGCAGCGAATCGGCGCTGATGTTTATTGATATCGATAACTTTAAAGAGGTTAACGATCGCTTCGGCCATAAGGTAGGGGATATGCTTTTAGTGACAGTGTCACAGATATTGCATATCGCCACCCGCCAGAGCGATACCCCGGCGCGGCTGGGCGGGGATGAGTTTGTGATCCTGCTGCCGGATACGACCCTGGACGAGGCGCACGTTGTCGCGACCCGCATTATGGATGCTGCCGCCGTGATCGATGGCGTAGCGGAAGACGTGGTCCAGTGTACGATGAGTATTGGCATCGCCATCGCCACCCGGGAAATGAAAAATGTTACAGACTGGTTACAGGCGGCCGATATTGCGCTGTACCAGGCGAAACGTGAAGGGAAAAACCGCATCTTTGCCCACTAAGCGGCGTCAGGATGCGCTAAGCTTTTAAAAAGCCTGATGTCCGGAGCCCCCAATGAAATCACCCTCACGACCCAACAATGAAGTGGAGCGTCTCAGCGCCTTGCGCGAATCCGGGCTGCTGGAGATCGAGAATCACCCGAGCTATGACCGTGTGACCCGGCTGGCAAAACGCCTGTTTTCCGTCCCGGTGGCGATGATCAATCTGGTGGACGAGCATGTGGTGGTGGTTAAATCCGCCGATGGCGGTGACGCCACCAATCTGCCGCGAAATCTCTCTTTTTGCGGCCATACCGTGCTCAGTAATGCCCCGCTGGTAGTGCCTGATACCCTCGACGATGCCCGTTTTGCGGATAATCCGCTGGCGACCGACGATAATCCTGTCCGGTTTTATGCCGGTCATCCACTGCATCTGCCCAACGGTGCGACGGTGGGATCGCTGTGCATTATCGACCACCAGCCGCGGCAGTTTTCGTCCTCTGACGTTGAGGCGTTGGCCGATCTGGCGGCGCTGGTGGAGGCTGAGTTCGCGGCAATCTGCGCCAACATCGTCGACGACCTGACCGGGCTGTATAACCGCCGTGGTTTACATCATCTTGCTACCTACGCCATCAGCGCCGCACGCCGTCGGGCTGAGCCGCTGACCCTCGCCTGGCTGGATCTCGACCGCTTCAAACAGATTAACGCCCGGTACGGTCGTGCCGATGGCAATAACGCCCTGAAGGCGATGGCCGGTCTGCTGAGTTCCACCTTCCGCCAGGCCGACGTGCTGGCGCGCTACGGCGGGGATGAGTTTGCGATCCTGTTTGCCAACAGCGACGAGAAGGGGGCGTGGATCGCCATGCAGTATCTGACCGAGCAGGCCGCGGTGTGGAATGAGCATGCCGAGTATCCGTGGGCGCTCTCTTTCTCCTGGGGCGTCAGAGAGTTTGATCACGATCGCGACGATCTGGCCAGCTGGCTGACCACGGCCGATGAGATGATGTACTCCATGAAACAGCAGCGCGGCACCGGATGCTGAGATAAGAAAATCCTCTGACACAGGCCCTTGTGTTACAAAAATGTAAAGCGCATGGTGATGCCGTTGATAAAAAGGAGAATAATGATGCCATCACCTGCTATTCAGATCTTTTCGCGTGAGGATATCCTTGCGCACCACCCTCAATTAGCTGACATCCTGCACAGCTGTGTCACCGGCGGCGCGTCGGTGAGCTTTATGTTGCCCTACAGCCATGAGCAGGCCAGCGCATTCTGGCGTGGCGTGGCCGACAGCGTCGGGCGCGGGGAGCGTACCCTGCTGATATCGACCAATGCCGAAGGCGACATCACCGGCACCGTGCAGCTGATCACCGATCAGCCCGACAACCAGCCGCACCGGGCAGATGTTGCCAAACTGCTGGTTCACCAGAACGCGCGCCGCAACGGTGATGCCGGACGACTGATGCAGGCTCTGGAAAACGTGGCCCGCGACAAGGGTAAAACCGTGCTGGTGCTGGATACGGCCACCGGCAGCGGGGCGGAGACCTTCTATCAACGGGCGGGATGGCAAAAAGTGGGGGAGATCCCGCGCTATGCCCTGATGCCCGACGGTGAGATGACGGCTACCTCAGTCTTCTACAAATTCTTATAGATCCTGTCACAATTCGCACCGGGTTTGATCCAGACCGGGGTTTGTGGTCGTTAAGTTTTGATAAGTTATCGTACCAATCTTATCAGGCTGTATGACTAATCATTACAAGGACCCCATTGTGAACACACTGAACCGTCGTGATTTCCCCGGTGCTCTCTATCCTGAACGTATCATCCAGTTTGGTGAGGGCAACTTCCTGCGCGCGTTTATTGACTGGCAGATTGACCTGCTCAATGAACATACCGACCTCAACGCCGGTATTGCGATTGTCCGCCCGATCAAAAGCGATTTCCCGCCTTCACTGAGCACCCAGGACGGCCTCTATACCACCATCATCCGTGGTCTGAACGAGCAGGGCGAAGCGGTCAGCGACGCGCGTCTGATCCGCTCAGTTAACCGCGAAATCAGCGTTTACGACCAGTACGATGAGTTCCTGAAACTGGCCCACAACCCGGAGATGCGCTTTGTCTTCTCCAACACCACCGAAGCGGGCATCAGCTATCACGCCGGGGATAAGTTCGAGGATGCGCCTGCGGTGAGCTATCCGGCAAAACTGACGCGTCTGCTGTTCGAGCGTTTCAGCCATTTCAACGGTGCCGCCGATAAAGGTTGGGTGATCGTTCCCTGCGAACTGATTGACTATAACGGCGACGCCCTGCGCGAACTGGTGCTGCGTTATGCTCAGGAGTGGGCGCTGCCAGCGGCCTTTACCCAGTGGCTGAACGACGCTAACAGCTTCTGCTCAACCCTGGTTGACCGTATCGTGACCGGCTATCCACGCGACGAAGTGGCCCAGCTCGAAGCCTCTCTCGGCTATCACGATGCTTTCCTCGATACCGCTGAACACTTCTACCTGTTTGTGATCCAGGGGCCGAAATCACTGGCGCAGGAGCTGCGTCTCGATAAGCTGGCGCTGAACGTGTTGATTGTTGATGACATCAAGCCGTACAAAGAGCGCAAAGTGGCGATCCTCAACGGGGCGCATACCGCTCTGGTGCCGGTGGCCTTCCAGGCCGGGCTGGATACCGTGGGTGAGGCGATGAACGACACCGAGATCTGTGCGTTTGTTGAAAAAGCGATCCATGAAGAGATCATCCCGGTGCTGGATCTGCCGCGTGATGAGCTGGCCTCCTTCGCCAGCGCCGTGACGGGCCGTTTCCGCAATCCGTATATCAAACACCAGCTGCTGTCGATCGCCCTTAACGGTATGACCAAATACCGCACCCGCATTCTGCCGCAGCTTCTGGCAGGGCAGCAGGCCAGCGGCAAACTCCCGGCGCGTCTGACCTTTGCCCTGGCGGCGTTGATTGCCTTCTACCGCGCAGAACGTAACGGCGAAAGCTATCCGGTGCAGGACGATGCACACTGGATCACCCGTTTCCAGCAGCTGTGGACCCAGCATCATGACCAGCAGATCACCACCCGTGAGCTGGTGACGGCGGTGCTGAGCGTCAGCGAGCACTGGGAGCAGGACCTGACTCAGGTCAATGGCCTGGTAGAGCAGGTTGCGCTGGATCTGGATGCCATTGTGCTGAAAGGGATGCGCGCAGCGGTTAAACCGCTGTGTTAATCCTTTAGAATTTGCCGGGTGGCGCTGCGCTTACCCGGCCTACAGGGCTGACTCCCTCTCCCTTGTGGGAGAGGGCTGGGGTGAGGGGGAGCATACCGCAGATAACTTTTCTTCTTCTCCGTATTAGTTACAACATACTTTAACCTCTTCCTGTTACGCCACATCTTAGCCCCCGTGCGGCCTGCCATCCGCCTCGCAAAAACGTCATCATTTTTTAACATACTTGCAACCGTGACGACGATCACGTTTAATAGTCACCGCTCTTTTTTCCCGATGAAGCTGACTATGATTGTTCGTCCTCAACAGCACTGGTTGCGCCTGATTTTTGTCTGGCACGGTTCCGTGCTGACCAAAATCTTTTCCCGCCTGTTTCTTAACTTTTTGCTCTCTATCGTCGTGATCCTGATGCTGCCCTGGTATACCTCGCTGGGCATCCGGCTGACGGTAGCGCCGTTCAGCATTCTCGGGGTCGCCATCGCGATCTTCCTCGGGTTCCGCAACAACGCCTGCTACGCACGCTATGTCGAAGCGCGCCTGCTGTGGGGCCAGCTGATGATTGCCTCGCGCTCGCTGTTCCGCGAAGTCAAAAACACCTTGCCGGACGATCCGGCGCTGGGTGAGTTTGTTCGCCTGCAAATTGCCTTTGCCCATTGCCTGCGCATGACCCTGCGCAAACAGCCGCAGGCCGACCAGCTGTCGGCCTATCTTTCCGAGGAGAACCTGCGCCTGGCGATGGACTCCAGCTCGCCTGCCAACCGCATCCTGCTGATCATGGGAGAGTGGCTGGCGGTAAGACGCCGGAAAGGGGAGCTGTCGGACATTCTGTTCCACAGCCTGAATATTCGTCTGAATGATATGTCGATCGTGCTGGCCGGCTGCGAGCGTATCGCCAATACCCCGGTGCCTTTTGCCTACACCCTGATCCTGCACCGCACCGTCTACCTGTTCTGCATCATGCTGCCGTTTGCCCTGGTCAGCGACCTGCACTACATGACGCCGTTTGTGTCGGTACTGATCTCCTACACCTTTATCTCGCTGGATACCCTGGCGGAAGAGCTGGAGGAGCCGTTCGGCGTCGAGAATAACGACTTGCCGCTGGATGCCATCTGCAATGCGATGGAGATTGATTTGCTGCAGATGAATGATGAGCAGGAGATCCCGGCGCGCAAAATGCCGGACAAGTATTACCAGCTGACGTAGGAGTTTGTATCCCAGTGTATCTGCGCCGGAGCAGGATACAGCACCTTGCAAAACCGGCAACTTTGCACATATTCGCCATACATCATGGTGGTGAGATAAGCGGGTGTTATTCATAACCCGGAGATACCACCATGATGAACAAACTGGCTTACTCAACCCTCGCTCTGACGCTCTCTTTCGCCACCGTTTCTGCCTGTCAGGCCGAAGCGGCAGGCCCTGACTATGCCGCCGCCTTTAAACAAATCCGCCAGATTGACGCGGGCGATCTGAATATTGGCTATGTCGATATCGGCCCAAAAAACGGCGAGCCGGTGATCCTGCTCCACGGTTGGCCGTACGACATTCACAGTTACGCCCAGGTCGCTCCCGCGCTGGCTGCCAAAGGCTACCGGGTGATCGTCCCGTACAACCGCGGGTTCGGTACCACGCATTTCCTGTCGGCAGACACGCCGCGCAACGGTCAGCCTGCGGCTATGGCAAAAGATGTCATTAACCTGATGGATGCCCTGAAAATCAAACGTGCGGTCTTCGCCGGTTATGACTGGGGCGCCAGAACGGCGGATATCGTGGCGGCGCTGTGGCCGGAGCGTGTTAAATCGCTGGTTTCGGTGAGCGGGTATCTGATTGGCAACCAGAAGGCCGGGGAAAAACCGCTCCCGCCGCAGGCCGAGCTGCAGTGGTGGTATCAGTTCTATTTCGCCACCGAGCGCGGCGAGAAGGGCTATGCTGCCAACACCCATGACTTTGCCAAACTCATCTGGACGCTGGCCTCGCCCGGCTGGAAATTCAGTGATGCCACCTTTAACGTCAGCGCCAAAGCCCTGGATAACCCGGATCACGTGGCGGTAACCATCAGCAACTATCGCTGGCGCCTGGGACTGGAAAAAGGCGAGCGCCGCTACGACAGCTATGAACAACGGCTGGCGGCTGGCCCGACCATCAGCGTGCCGACCATCACCATCGAAGGCGACAATAACGGTGCACCGCACCCGGCACCTGAGGTGTACGCGGCGAAATTCACCGGTAAATATCAGCATCGCACCTTTACCGGCAACATTGGCCACAACCCGGCCCAGGAAGATCCGCAGGACTTCGTTAAGGCGGTGGTGGATGCGGATAAGTTGTAAGCAATCTATGCTATTTTTGGCGCATTGCTGATAAACAGGAGCTTAGGGTGGAGACAACCGATCACATTCTTGTCGTTGATGACGACCGGGATATTCGCGAGCTGGTCGTCGATTATCTGGTGAAATCGGGCTACCGCGCCACCGGCGCCGCCAACGGCAAAGAGATGCGCGCCGTGCTCGATAAACAGGCGGTCGATCTGGTGGTGCTGGATATCATGATGCCCGGCGACGACGGACTGACCCTGTGCCGCCAGCTGCGCAGCGGCCAACATAAAGATCTGCCGATTTTGATGTTGACCGCGCGCCACGACGACATGGATCGCATCCTGGGCCTTGAGATGGGTGCGGACGACTATGTGGTCAAACCCTTTGTAGCGCGCGAGCTGCTGGCGCGGATCAAAGCCATACTGCGCCGCCATCGCACGCTGCCGCCCAACCTCCAGGTGACCGAAGCCGGGCGGATCATCGCCTTTGGCGACTGGCAGCTCGACACCAGCGCCCGTCATCTGCTGGATGCCTCCGGCACCATCGTGGCGCTGAGCGGGGCGGAGTACCGTCTGCTGCGGGTGTTTGTCGATCATCCCCAGCGCGTATTAACCCGCGATCAGCTGCTTAACTTCACCCAGGGGCGGGATGCCGAGCTTTTTGAGCGCTCCATCGATCTGCTGGTCAGCCGCGTGCGTCAGCGTCTGAATGAGGATGCGCGCACCCCACTGTATATAAAAACAGTACGCAGCGAAGGGTATGTCTTTTCCATGCCGGTAAGCATTCTTGAGGCTAAAGAGTGAGGCTCTGGCCGCGTTCGCTGCACTATCGTCTGCTGGTGATCGTCCTGCTGGGATTGCTGCTTGCCAACGGCCTGAGCCTGACCCTGGTGATGGCCGAGCGCATGAGCAGCGTGCGCAACGTGATGCTGGGCAATCTGCAGGACGATGTCTCCACCAGTGTGGCGATTCTGGATCGGCTGCCGGCGAATGAGCGGGCGCAGTGGCTTCCGCGCCTCGATCGGGATAACTATCACTATCTGCTGGGGCCGGGGGAGCCGGGGGCTCCGCCCGCTGACGCCCGTTCCCGGGATGCAGTCCGCACGTTAACGGAGACGCTGGCGACCCAGTATCCGCTGCGTTTCACGGCGGTACCGGGGCCGGTTTCGCATATTCAGGCGCACCTGACGCTGCGCGACGGCTCGCCGCTGACGCTGGATCTTACTCCCCGGATGCCGCCGGTGGCCCGCTGGCTGCCGGTGGTGTTTATTATTCAGCTGCTCCTGGTAGTGATCTGCGCCTGGCTGGCGGTGCGCCAGGTGGTGCGTCCCTTCACACGTTTTACCCGGGCAGTGGATACCCTCGAGCCCACCAGCCCCAATCCGCTGACGCTCACTGAGCAAGACCCTCTGGAGGTGCGCCACGCCGCGCGGGCGTTCAATGCGATGCAGGACCGGATCCAGACCTCCCTGAAGGAGAGGGCGCAGATCCTCGCCGCCATTTCTCATGACTTGCAGACCCCCATTACCCGGATGCGGCTGCGGGTGGAGATGGCCGACCAGCCGGAGCTGCGCGACAAACTGACTCAGGATCTGGACAGCATGACTCGGCTGGTGCGGGAGGGGATCGACTACGCCCGTTCGTCTGGGGTATCACCCGAGCCGCTGCGCAAGGTCGATCTCTATAACTTTATTGATACGCTGGTCTGTGATTACGCCGATACGGGTAAAAACGTGCAGTTTAACGCGACCCGTACTGCCGTCCCTTTTGCTACCCGTCCGCAGGCGCTGCACCGCATCCTGACCAATCTGCTGGATAACGCCCTGAAGTTTGGCGACGCCGCAGAGGTGACGCTGACGGTGCACGACGACAGAGTGCAAATCGCCGTGGTGGATAACGGCCCGGGTATTCCGCAACATGAGCTGGCGGCAGTGTTACAGCCGTTCTACCGCGTGGAATCCTCCCGCAACCGGGAAACTGGCGGCACCGGACTTGGGCTGGCGATTGCCGTTCAGCTCACCGCCCAGATTGATGGTCAATTGCAGCTGGCGAACCTGCCTGAAGGCGGGCTTTGCGCACGGATTACCTTGCCGGTGGTGTGAATTGCCGGGTGGCGGCTGCGCCTTACCCGGCCTACAAAACCTTTCCTTTGCCCTGGTAGGCCCGGCAAGCGTAGCGCCGCCGGGCAGTCAGTCCGCACGCAACCCGCCATTTGTACCGTACTGTATCCCCCCGTTACACAAATACACCATCTGACAAAACCCCCAATCCTGCGCATATGCCAGACACATCCCCACGCTGTAATAGCCTCACTGCACTCGTCGCAGCCAACCGCTTTAGTGAGGTCTGTTATGTTTCTCGTGATCGCATTTTTAGGGGGCATGGTCAGCCTGCTCAGCCCCTGTACGCTTCCGGTTATTCCGCTGCTGTTCGCCGGCTTTCGTGGGCAGAAGCGCCAGCTTATCGCCATGCTGTTCGGCATGGTGCTCATGTTTACCCTGGTCGCCAGCCTGATCACCGTCGCCAGCGACTGGGTGGTCAGCGCGACCCTGGTCGGGCGCTGGATTGCGCAGGGGTTGTTGAGCCTTACCGCGCTGGCCCTGATCTTCCCGACTTTTGCGCAGCGCATTGCTGGCCCGGCATTACGCCTCGGTAATACGATTAATTCCCGCAGCACCCGCACCCGGGGGATAACCTCGGCGATGCTTGCCGGGCTGGCGGTCGGGCTGCTGTGGTCGCCGTGCGCCGGGCCGGTGTTAGGGGCCATTCTCAGTCTGAGTATCGCAGGGCATAACCCCGTCGCTACTGGTAGCCTGCTGGCGGCCTACGGCAGCGGCTGTGCGGTGATGCTCGCGCTGCTCGGCTTTAGCGGGCAGGCACTGATTGCGCGACTGAAAAGCAAATCAGGACTGATGGACGGGCTGCGAAAAGCGGCGGGGGTGGCGATGCTGATGTCGGTCGCCTTTACCGCGTTCGGGCTGAATAGCGTTTTTCAGGGGGCAAACGGCGTGGCCGACCGTCTGGAGAAAACGCTGCTGCAGCTGGCGCCGGAAAGTCAGCCTCAGCCGACCCTCCAGCCGGTCGCGCAACCGGTCACCACCAGCGCTATGCCGTCGCTTGAGGGCGGTACCGGGTGGCTGAACGGTGAGCCGGTCACTCCGGCGTCGTTAAAAGGCAACGTGGTGCTGATCGACTTCTGGACCTGGGACTGCATCAACTGTCAGCACGCCCTGCCGCACGTTCGCGAGTGGGCCAACAAATATCAGGCCCAGGGACTGGTGGTGATTGGGGTACATACGCCGGAGTATCCGTGGGAAAAACCGCTGGCGTCGGTGCAGCAGGCCATCAACAAATGGCAACTCCCGTACCGGGTGGTTACCGACAACAACTATAGGATCTGGACGGCCTTCGGTAATCGCTACTGGCCAGCGCACTACTTCTTCGATGCCAAAGGCCAGCTGCGCTACGCCTCGTTTGGGGAGGGGAATAACGACAAGCAGGAGCAGGTGATCCAGCAGCTATTGAAAGAGGCGAAAGCGTAGTTACGGTTCGCGTCGGGCAACCATAAACAACCGCGGAAAAGCCAGCAGTATCTGCCCGTTCTCCTGCAGCGGATACTGCTCCTCCAGCAGCTGATGATAGCGGTGCAAATAGCGTTGTTGCTCGCGCTCATTCAGCTCCTGCAGCCAGGGGCGCAGGCCGGTGGCGCTTACCCAGTCGATAATGGCCTGATGTGAACTCATCTGGTGATAATAAGTGGTACGCCAGATATCCACCTCGCATCCCGCCTCGGTCAGAATGTCGTAATACGCATGGACGCCCAGCAGGGCAGCGCGGCCGCGATCCGGATAATCCTGTTCAGATGCCACCTCCCGCATCAGCACATGGGTTGGCTCGAGATCGTTATCCGGCATCTGGATCGCCAGCACGCCGTGCAGTTTTAGCAGCGAGACCAGATGCGGCAGCAGTTCGTAGTGGTTTTCCACCCACTGCAATGAGGCGTTGGCGTAAATCACACTCAACGCCTGTTCCGGGCGATAGTGGCGAATATCGGCCTCAACAAAATGGCAGCCCGGCAGGGCGGCTCTGGCTTCTGTCAGCATAGCGGGTGAGGTATCGACGCCCGTGATATGTGCCGAAGGCCAGCGCTGTTGCAGCAGCGCCGTGCTGTTGCCGGGCCCGCAGCCCAGATCGACCACATCGGTGACCTCATCCAGCGCAATGCGGGAGAGGAGCTCTAAGGCGGGGCGAGTACGTTCGGCGCCGTACTGCAGATAGAGAGCGGGGTTCCAGTCGGTCATGCAGTCATCTCCGGTTTGTTCTTTCCAGAAGTGTAGATGATGATGACAGAAATCCGTTTCTGTCGGTGTGATTCGCTAGAGGATCCCCTTCAGGGCAACGTGATACAGCAGCATGATGGTTTTGCCATCGACAATCAGGCCGTCATCGATGGCCTGCAACGCCTGGTCAACAGGCCACTCCAGCACCTCGATATCTTCACCTTCGGCTTCAATTCCGCCTCCCTGGCCTTTGCGATCGGCAGGACGATACTCCGCGATGTAAAAGTAGAGTTTCTCGGTGACTGAGCCGGGGCTCATAAAGGCGTCGAAAACCTTCTCCACGCGGTCGATCTGATACCCGGTCTCTTCTTCGGCTTCGGCTTTAATCCGCTGTTCCGGCGCCATGTTATCGAGCAGACCGGCGGCGGTTTCAATCAGATAGCCGTCGTGACCATTGATGTACACCGGAAAGCGGAACTGGCGGGTCAGGATCACCGTCCGTTTGTCGCGGTTGTAGAGCAGAATGGTCGCGCCGTTACCCCGGTCGTAAGCTTCCCGGTTCTGGCGTTGCCATTCCCCGTTACGGCGGCGCACATCGAAGGTATATTTTTTGAGTGTGTACCAGTCATCTGACAGCGTTTTGCTGTCGAGAATGCGTACTTCTGCACGATTTGATTGCACGGTGCCTCCTGTTTACGTAGAGTGGACATCATAAACTGCACGTTCGTGCAATATCAAGATTAAACATGCAACATCAGGAAAAGACCCATGCTCACTCGTCAACGCAAACAGCTGATCCTCGAAAAACTGAGTTCCGAAGGGCAGGTGCTGTCAAAAAACCTCAGCCTGGAATTTGAGGTGTCGGAAGATACCATTCGTCGGGATTTGCGCGAGCTGGCGGCTGACGGCCGCTTACAGCGAGTCCACGGCGGCGCACTACCGGCATCACAGGCGGTCTCCAGTTTTGCCGAGCGCAGCAGTCTGGGTATTGAGGCGAAAAAGCGGGTGGCGAAGAAGGGCGCGGAGCTGATCTCCCCGGGTCAGGTGGTGATTATCGACGGGGGGACCACCACCGCTGAGCTGGTGCGCTGCCTGCCTGCAGATCTCTCTTTCACCGCCGTGACCCATAGCCCGGGCATTGCTCTGGCGCTGGTGGACTGTCCGCAGGTGGAGGTGATCCTGATTGGCGGGCGGCTGTTCCGCCACTCGGTGGTCACGGTAGGTGCTGCGGCCATAGAAGGTATTGCGCATATCCATGCCGATCTGTTTTTCATGGGGGTGACCGGGATACATCCTGACGCCGGGTTAACCACCGGGGATTATGAAGAAGCGTGCATCAAACGTGCATTTTCCGGCAGAGCTGCAGAAACGGTAGTGCTGGCCTCCCCGGAAAAAATCAACACTGCATCATCCTTCAGGATCGGTGAGCTATCGCTAATTAATACTGTGGTGGTTGAGGCCGATACCGACAGCCGCTGGGTGGAGGCGGTCGGTGGGCAAGGTGTTTCTGTGATTAAGGTTTAATTACAGTATTATGTGGTTTAACACCTTAATGCCCGGTTAAGGTACAAAATAATGGATTTAGACTTCAAAAAGCCTGATGAGATCGTCAAGTCAATGTGTGAGCGGTTACGCCTGGAGCGTATTTGACGCCAGTTTACCAAGGTCGAACTGGCGCAACGGGCTGGCGTGGGAGTGAATACGGTTTCAAATCTCGAGGCGAGGCGCTGAATATAAAAACTGGATGCAAACATCAGCCAGCTCCGCTAAACAGAGGAAGAGCGCAGCCGCATAAGCTACGCTTCAGCTAATGCTTATTTAATAAAAGGACTGCATGATGCTGCAAAAAATCAGCCTGATCTCTCTCGCCTGTTTGCTGTTTACCGGGTGTATGTCCAATGAGGGCACATCCCCCGAAGAGAAGAAGTTTCGCAAAGTCGAGTCCGCGGCGAGCGAGTGCGCCGAGATTGTGAAAAACCAGACCATCGAACTCACCGCCGAAGGACAGGATGCCAATACCCGCTGGACGACCATAGAGTATGTGGTGCCTGGCCAGCATACCCGCACGGTGGAGTATCGTACCTCCTCGGTGCTGGATAACGGCGAGCCGGGCAAGGCGTGGCAGACCTGTATGTCGGACAAAAAAGCCCTGGTGCCTGAACTGAAAATATAAACTTTTGCCAGGAATAACCGGCAGCGATCCCAGGATCCCTGCCGGTTTTTTTTTGCAGCACGGCCCGGCATACAATATACTAAATTACATTATATAAAATTATATATTGATGGATGCAAACCATGGCTGTGATGGCAGATACTGATATTCAGGATGCAATGAAACAGGCGGCGTCAGGTGCCGCGGAGATTTTACGCGGTTTGTCCAATGCGGACAGGCTGCTGTTGATGTGTCAGTTAAGTCAGGGGGAAGCGAGCGTCGCGCAACTCGAAGAGGCGGTGGGGATCCACCAGCCTACGCTCTCCCAGCAGTTGGGGGTGCTACGCCGTTTAAAGCTGGTGGAAACCCGACGCACCGGCAAACAGATTTTCTACCGGATTGAGGATCCGCGGATCTTCGCGCTGCTCAATACCCTGTATGACCTCTATTGCCCACAGGCAGGAGACAATCATGTCGATTGATTTTACTCACTTTACGCCGCTGAGTAGCCTCGGCGGCGGGTTGTTAATCGGGCTTGCCGCCATACTGCTGATTCACTTTTGTGGGCGTATCGCCGGTATCAGCGGCATTTTGGCGGGCATGCTGACGAAGCAGACCTGGAAAGAAGGGTGGCGGATCGCTTTTATAGCCGGTCTGATTGGCTCGCCGCTGCTGTTTATGCTGTTTTTCCCGTTGCCGGACATTAACGTTCAGGCCTCCTGGCCGGTGATTATCGTGGCCGGTTTGCTGGTGGGCATCGGGACACGTCTCGGCTCGGGATGTACCAGCGGGCACGGCATTTGCGGACTGTCGCGCTTTTCTAAGCGATCTCTGGTCGCCACGCTGACCTTTATGGTTGTCGGCATTGTTACCGCAACGCTGACCGGTTTATGGCTGGGCTGAGGAAAATATGATGCTGGTAATTATGGCGTTTCTGTGTGGTCTGATTTTTGGCGCCGGCTTGCTGATTAGCGGTCTGGCGAATCCTGAAAAGGTGCTTGGTTTTCTGGATCTGTCTCAGGCCTGGGATCCCTCACTTGCCTTCGTGATGATTGGGGCGATTGCGGTGGGGATAATTGGCTTTGCGCTGGTGAAAGGCAGAAAAACAGCGTTTTGCGGGGTGCCGATTCTGCTACCAGAGAATAACACCGTTGACCGCACACTGGTGGTGGGCGCGATCCTGTTTGGTCTGGGCTGGGGGCTGGCAGGCATTTGTCCCGGGCCGTCGCTGATATTGTTGGGGGCGGGCATCGGCAAGGGGCTGCTGTTTGTTTTATCGATGCTTGCCGGGATGTGGATCGTTACCCGGGTCCGGTCATCTTAATCCACTTCTGGAATCACCAGGGAGGTGAGCACGTGGTCCTGCCAGACCCCATTGATCTTGAGATAAGAGGGCGCATACCCCTCTTTAACGAAGCCGAGGCTGGCCAGGGTTTTACTGCTGCGTGCGTTATCAGGTAGGTGGTTTGCCATAATCCGATGAAAGCGGTAATTGACCTGCACATAACTCAGCGATTCCTTCAGCGCCTCTTGCATCAGTCCTTGCCCCTGATAAGCGCGATCGAGCGAGAAGCCGAGATAGCACGCCTGGAAAACACCAAAGATAAAGTTGGTGAAGTTAATGCTGCCGATTATTTTATTCTCGCCTTTTAAGGTGAAAACCAGTTGCAGGCATTTTCTAGCGTTGTAATCGCTCTGCGCACTCTCAATTCGTTGAGATACGCTCTCCAGCGTGAAATATTCTTCATTGCGCAAGGGCTCAAAGGGCGCGAAATGCGATCGGTTTTCCCGCAGGAAAAGCAGGAGGCTGTCTGCCAGATCGGACGTCAGCAGATAAACGTCCGTCCTTTCGGTGGAGAATAACTTCATGTCGCGCTCTCATTAACATTATTGTCACATCGATTGTACTGATAATAACGTTCATTTCCAGCCTGCAACTGACTCAACCTACTAAAGTTAGGCTGGAAACCTTGACCCGATTTGCCAGATGCTATGGCATAGACATCCTGTTATCGAACTGTTCTGAAAAGAGAGTGCTATGAAATTATATGTGTATGAGCATTGCCCGTTCTGTATCCGCGCGAGAATGATCTTCGGCCTCAAAAAAGTGCCTTTTGAGCTGGGCGTGATCATGGAAGGGGATGCGGAGACGCCAACCCGCATGGTAGGTAAAAAGGTTGTGCCGATCCTGCAGAAAGAAGAGGGCGTATACATGCCGGAAAGCATGGATATCGTTCACTACGTTGACCAGCTTGATGGCGCGCCGGTTATTACCGGGGAGTGCAATCCGGTCATTGACGCCTGGTGCAAAGAGAATACGCGTGCCGTATTCAATCTGGCGATCCCGCGTTTTACCCGCGCCGATTTTAAAGAACTCGCCACACCCGCCGCGCGCGAGGCCTATACTCAGCGCGAGATTAACGCCTTTGGCGATCTGGATACGTTGATGGCGAATAGCCAGACCTACATCGACACGCTGGTGGAAGCGCTCGGTAAAATCGAGGCGTATTTGCAAGGGCGACATCCTGTCAGTATCACCGATTTTTATCTCTTCCCGATCCTGAATTCGCTGACGATTGTGAAAGGCTTCCCGTACACAGAGGCGCTGCGCGTTTATCTGGACCATATTTCCTCGGCCTGTAACGTACCGCTGTTTACAGACAAAGCTTTATAACGGCCAGGGGGTATGCCCCTTAAAAAGTGGTCGTCCGATTTTCGGTTGTGAGGGATTCATCGAATCCCTTAGATTCACCCTGTACCTTATTACAGGAGAGAATCATGACCTTCGCTGAACTTCACCATCAACACACACCCTTAGTTATCGCTAATGTCTGGGATGCGACCTTCGGGAGACTGAAGCAAGCAGGAGTAAGCCGTATCTCAATGGGGAACGTTGTACATTCGGCTATTCAGTTGCAGCTGAAGAATTTGCTGGAACGTATCCAGGCGCAGCAGTCATTTGCAGAGGTCTTTATTGATGAAAGTGCTCGATAGTAAGCAGTGCGATCTCTGGTATCAGGCATTACTTGAGCGTGATTCCGGGTATACCGGCGTATTTTATGTCGGCGTCAAAACGACAGGGGTATTCTGTATTGCGGTATGTCGGGCGCGGAAACCGAAACGTGAGAACGTAGAGTTTTATACAGATTTTAAATCTGCCCTCGATGCCGGGTACCGTCCCTGTAAAGTGTGTCGACCCACTGAAAATGCGCACAGTGCGCCGACGTTCATCGAACAGGCGCTTGAGCTTGTTCGTGCCGATCCTAAAACCCGGATAAGCGATACGGCTCTACGTAACCATGACATTAGCCCCGAGCGGGTACGACGCTGGTTTCTGCAAAATCACGGTATTACTTTTCAGGCATTTCAACGAATGCAGCGGATTAATATTGCCCTGCAGGAGTTAAAAGGTGGGCGTAACGCGACCGATGTCGCTTTTGACAGTGGTTACGAGTCACTAAGCGGTTTTGGCTATACCTGTAAACGTCTTACGGGCGTCGCGCCAACCGAAAAGACCAGGGTGATCGTTATTCACCGTTTCACCACCACGCTTGGCCCCATGTTTGTGTGCGCCACGGAACGGGGCGTGTGTCTGCTGGAATTTACCGATCGTCGTATGCTGGAGACAGAGTTTCGCGATCTCCAGCGTCTGTTAAGGGCGAGGATCATGGCGGGGGAAAATAGTCATACCCGCCAGGCGGTAAGAGAGATACATGAGTACTTCTCTGGTACCCGGCAACATTTTGATCTCACGCTGGATGCCCCCGGCACGGATTTCCAGCGCGCCGTGTGGCAGGCGTTACGCGACGTTCCTTACGGTCAGACATCCTATTATCAATCTCTTGCCGGGCAGATTGAAAAACCGACTGCCGTGCGCGCGGTGGCTGCGGCAAATGGCGCTAACCGGATAGCCATTGTAATTCCATGTCACCGGATTATCAGCAAAGAGGGGGCAATGACCGGTTACGGGGGAGGGATCGCACGTAAAGAGTGGCTTATTGAACATGAACGAAAGCAGCGTTCACTTTTTTGTCCTGCGGGCTAAAAAATACGGTAATGTATTTGTTAAATAAACAAATTCAGAACGCTATCCATGACACCTTTGTTATTCCATAAATATCACGGGCTCGGTAATGATTACCTGGTGTGCCACCGTTCTGTCGCAGAGCAGCTGAGCACTGAGCAGATTCGTATCCTGTGCCATCGCCATTATGGTGTAGGCTCTGACGGTCTGCTTATTGACAGTGGGGATCAACATCAGCCCACCTTACGCATCATCAATCCGGACGGTTCAGAAGCCGAGAAAAGCGGTAACGGTCTGCGCATCTATGCTCGCTATCTTTTCGATATTGGCCGCGTCGGACACGAGCCGTTTTTAGTGCACACCGCAGGTGGGGATGTACGTTGCCGGGTACATGACGATCCGCATCAGATCACGGTGGAGATGGGGCAGGCGAATTTCAGTCCGGCGGCACTGCCCGCGCTGATTGACCAACCTGAAGTGCTGAATCATCCCTTAAAGCTGGCGGATGAAACTATCCTGGTATCGCTGGTCTCAATGGGCAATCCACACTGTGTTGTGCTGGTGGATAAGCTCGATCTGGCGCTGGTTCACCGCTTAGGGCCGCAAATAGAAAATCATCCCGTGTTCCCGAAACGCACCAACGTCCAGCTGGTTGAGGTCGTCGATCGCACTACGCTGCGTATTGGTATCTGGGAGCGGGGCGCCGGTTTTACGATGGCATCCGGCAGCAGCAGCTGTGCAGCAGCCAGCGTTATGCGCAAATTAGACCGGGTCGATAATCGGGTCAGCGTGAATATGCCCGGTGGGCAGCTGCAAATCAGCTTTGATGACAATTTTCAGGTCAGCATGTCTGGCCCGGTGCATAAAATTGCCAGCCTGACGCTGGACGAAGACTGTTTTGCTGGTGGGACGGTCGCCAGCTGATTTTGCGTCTTCTCAGACCGGTAGCCTGCAGCGGGTTGCCGGTCGTTTTTAGGATTAACTACCGCGTTCCATAGCCTGATTCATCCTTTCCCTTATATTTCTCTGCGACCAATAGCCCTCACATCATAAGCTGGCAAATTATACATTTTGTTAACATTTATATTGCAGCTGCTGATGAATAATCTTAATAATATTTAGGCGCTTATATTTCATAGCGATCCAACATGTTAATAAAAATAATTATCAGGATAACTTATGACGACAAAACCTGCCGCTGAAGTGAGTGCGGTACCGGGTCTGTTTCAGACGCTAAAAACCTTCCCGGCAACTGTCCATGCGCTGCTCTTTTTTACCTTCATTGTTCGCTTTAGTTATTTTATGGCATGGCCGTTTATCGCGGTGATCATGACGCAGAATTACCATATGTCGCCGATTGCCATTGGCGTGGCGATGACCAGCAGTGCGCTGTTATCGGTGGCGCTCGGCATGTATGGCGGGCAGATTTCGGACAGGTTAGGGCGCCGGATCATTCTTCTGCTGGGCTGTGGCTTTTCTGCCGTAGGCTATATCACCCTGGCGCAGGCCACCGGGATGGGGCTGTTTATTACCGGCCTGATGATCATTGGCGTGTGCTTTGCGTGGGTTGATCCTCCGGTGCGTGCTCTGATGAGCGATTTGCTTGGCGATCGCCGCCGCCGTGCACTTGCTTTGCAAATGCGTTATTACCTGATCAACGTCGCGGCAGTATTTGGTCCGCTGGTCGGGATAGTCTTTGGCCTGACATCCCAGAAGGGGACGTTCCTGATCACCGGGCTGACCTATCTGCCGTTTTTTGTCTACGTGCTGCTGTTTATCCCGGCGGGTAAACTGGTGCGGGAACAGCAGGGGGCCAGCGCACCGGCGATTAAGCTGCATCAGGTAATGGGAATCATTGCCAGGGACAAAATCTATATTGCGGCACTGCTGTGCAGCATTTTATGCAGCATTGTGTTTATCCATTACGAAGCTGTATTGCCGCAATACCTGATGTTACTTGACGGCAACGCGGCGGTTAAGTTGATTACCCTTATACTGGTGACCAATGCCTGTACCGTGCTGGTGTTCCAGAGTTTTATTATGCGGTTTCTGGCGCAGATTAACCTGCCAAAACGCATTCTGCTGGGTGGCGCCATTTTTGCTTTGTCGCAGCTCTGCATGTTTGCCACGCGTTCGACGGAAGTCTGGCCATGGCTGACGGTCACCGTCGTGTTCAGTATGGGGGAGGCGATTCTGATGCCGAACCTGAATATTCTGCTCGATCAACTGGCACCGGCTGAGCATCGCGGTGCTTATCTGGGGGCTTCAACATTAACGACGCTGGGGGTAGCTCTCGGGCCGTTGATCGGCGGCGTGATGCTGGCCATGACCGGGGCGGGCGTATTTATCAGCACTGCATTACTGAGCCTGCTGCTGTGCGCGATTATTTATGCTTGTCGGGTCAGGATGTTGGTGCGTTTGCAGGATTGATGGTGATGATAGCCAGCGTGGAACATAAAGCCTGAGGATCCTCAGGCTTTATTTTAATGTGAGCGCTGTTTTCGTCGGATATATAGCCACACAAAGGCCAACGTGAGTAATGGAATTCCATGGAAAATAATAATGACGACTGAGGGGGCTAGCCAGATATAGAAGGGCGCCGCTATCAGCATTCCAACACCAAAACCTGTCATCTGTAAGAGCGTGATCAGGCTAAAAATAGGTAGCCTTAATGATTCAACTTCACTTTGGATGCGTGAGATGAGGCTAACATCCGCAAGTCCATCTCCAGTGCCTGCGAAGAAAATAAAGAATAATGCCAGAGAGACGGCGTTTTGTTGGAACGTTAAAATAAACCCCAGCGACATTAATGCCACACCATAAAAGAATAAACGCTCAGTTCGTATCCCTCGCTTAAGCAAAAGATAATTTGCCGCTCTTGCACCTGCAAATTTCCCACCGGCCCAGACTGCCAGCAGAAGACCCATCGTTTTTCCTGGCGATTCAGACGTCAGAAGCTCTGAAATGACAGGAAACCCTACGTTATGGGCAGCGCTCCCGAGAGTATCAGCCATAGTTACCAGCAACATGCCTGCCATCAGCGGTGCTGTTTTAAGCCCTTTAACAAGATTACTCCACTCTTTACGCTGATTTTTCTTCTCTACGCCCGCCGGGGTAACCAGAAAGCGTAAAGGCATAATAGATAAACCCGCAAGGAGGTAAGTGAGAATATTGGTGATGAATACCAGCTCATAACCGTTTGCAGCCAGCAAAATACCCGACACCATACTACCCGTAACCGCACCGGTCGCAGATGCTGACGTTAACCAGGCATTAGTCGCAACCCGGCGGGAATCATCCACCCAGTATGGCAACTGGCTGTTTAGCCCAATTGCAAACATCGAATTGCCTATGCCAATTCCCAGAGCGATAAAAGGCAAAAGATAGATTTGTACGGAATAAGGAAAAATTAATAATGATGCCAGCAGCGCCGCGCGAAGAACATCCAGTATTACCAGGGGCAGGCGTCCGGTGAAACGTCTGAAATAAGGGACGCCAAACAAGCTTGCTAAAATTCCGCCGGTAACGCGACAGGCCAGAAAAATACTCACTTGCATCACACTTTGGCTTAGCACGTATACATAGGTGGATAATGCCACCATGTTTAAAAAAGCGCCGAAATCGGAGATAAAGCGGGCGGAAACGATCAGCCAGCCATTTCTGGCAGACCGATTAATCATTTCTTCATCCGGGTGCGCATCAGTCATACAGTTATCCTTTGCGGAAACGACAGGTGATCAGCAACAAGTATCATAGTCTGCAGCGTAATTTCACACAGCCTACAAAATATAGAAAAGACGCGACCGGACGGTATCCTGGGCCAGATGAACATCGAGCTGGTCTGCGAGTCTGAATCCCATGTTGGCGAATTCACGTGTCTGACATCTTAAGTCTCTTAGTCCTGAGCAGACAGGACTATTTCGCGGTTATAAACATCTGTCAAGGCTCAATTGAAATGTCCGTTATCCAGCTCAATTAAAATGACCACTTTGATCTCTCATTCTCTTTACTGATAGACTTTCCTCCGACTGAAACAACAGGATGATTGAGCCCATGCTTCGATACGAGTTAACGCCGAACAATGCAGGTTTTATACTGTGGGGAGATTCAGAAGCCCTGAATGAATTACATGAACTCATTCATTACATCGTGGATGAAAGCCCACTGATTAAAGTTAAAGACGGATTTATGTTATCCCTTGCCTATGATATTCGTAAAGCACGGGAAGGTAATCGTCGTGTTGAGCAACATCAGTATGATCAACATGATACATATAAGCTTTATGGTGTTGAGCTTTTATGGCCTCTGGTCCTGGTACAGTCCTCAATACTCAGAAACTCAATGGGTTATATTCAGACAGACAAAAACCAGCTGTCTGTCATGTATGCCTTTGAATACCTGATAGAATCAGCATTAACAGAGTCTGAGAGAACAACGTCGAATGATATTATGCTAACAGTAAAATATGCATCAGACTCTGATTTTAATTTCATTGAGGATAATATTGACAGCAGGTGCTGCTATTTTATCAGCCTATCTCCGGAGCAAAGAAAAAAGCAGTTAATCAGTATTGTTCGTTCTTTTCATTCATTATGGGGTAAGTATGCCCGTGAAAAGCAGGACATAAAGATGCTGAACGAAATGAATAATACATCATGGGTCTGGCCGGACAATATCAACTGGTGAGCAACCACTGTCCGGCCAGTGAGTACCATCAGCGGGCTCTTTTACCAAAAATGTCCTCTGAACGTGACTGAAGCTGTTTGAGTGCTTCGAGCATGTCATCATTATCCAGTGAGCGCTGGGATTTCTTCCCTTCCTGCTTTGGCCGTCGTCGGGAAGGGCCATCTCCAGCGGGAATTGACTGAGAGCGCGTGTTATCCCGCTTGCTCTGCACCAGACTGATAAACTCCAGGGTTCGGCCAAGACGCTTGTTATCGACAATCGCGCCCTGGTCGATTTCTGACAGTCGGTCGTAGGTAGAGTAGGGAAGTAGCGTACCGTTCAGGCGCAGCTCTTTTCTGCCATCAGGATAGTGATACACATCGATATATTTACCTATTGCACGGCGACTCAGTTCGCTGTCTTCAATCAGGTACAACATTTTATCATATTGTATCGTCAACGATTTTGAGACTTTACGTTTTTCACGAACAGTGAAAATAAGCCCCAGGTCCTCATCATGTTCTACAGCACGGTGTACGTCAAAATCATGTCGCGGTACTTTGCCAAAACGGCGGTTATAGTCAGCCATATAGGCCTCAGCGAAGTCATTTGCAGCCTCCATTGAACAAATGCCCTGTAACCGCAGCTCTTTGACCAGACGATCCTGTAAAGTGAGGTGAGCTCGTTCTACACGCCCTTTGGCGGAACTGGTTTCTGCACAGATAGTCTGGATGTTCAGTTCATGCATGGCTCGCCCAAACTGAGTATGCCCGTCTCCGCCTGTGGCGTGTTTATTGTTAACACGAAAAACACCGGCTTTATCGCTGTACAGTGCCAGCGGTTTACCATGCTTATCGATATAGCGCCGCGTGGCTTCGAAGTAAGAAAACGTGGACTCCGATTTAACAAACAACAGTTCCATCAGTTTGCTGGTTGCATCATCAACATAGACCAGCGCGGTGCAGGCCGGGCCACGGCCTTCAAACCAGTCGTGATCACAGCCATCTATTTGTATCAGCTCACCAGTACACGGACGCCGGTACCGTGGTTGAGGGATCCTTGCGGCACGTTGTTTACGGGGAACCCATAAGCCAGCCCGCACCATGATGCGCCGGACAGTTTCTTTGCCAAGAAACAGTCCGTGGAGTTCTTCGAGCTTTTCACGCGCCAGAGTCGGACCGAAATCAGCATAACGCGTCTTGATCAGTTCCAGAGCCTGATCTGCGAGCCCGGGTGGCAACTGGCGGTTACCACGCATGCCACATCGTCTGCTGGCCATACCAAGCGGTCCGCCTTCACGGTAACGGGCAAGAAGTCTGCGGCATTGCCTGTCGCTGATACCGAGGTGCTCGGCCGCACGGCGCGTTGTGATGCGACGTTCAATGACGTCCTGTATAATCTTGATCCGGTTGATCTCTTTCAAAGTAAACACTCCTGAGCTTTCTGCGCTCATGATATGCCTCCCGGTAGTTTAAACGGACCAGTGAAGCTTACCATAGCGCGGACATCTGAATTGAGCCACAGGCGGACATTACTATTGAGCCATTACAACATCAATGCGCATAATGTATATTATGTTAAATGCGATATTGCGATACTCAGGTCAGCCATCTCCTCAGTACCACGCCCGGCATTTACCGCTTTAATAACTCCCGCTATTCAGGACGGTTCTCTCCTCCTCCGCTTTTCACATCCTTATGTATGCGCCTTCAACACCGTCTCCAGCCACTGCGTAAAGGCTCGCACTTTCGGTGAAATGTGTCGATGCGGATAAAGCACGGATAACTGTCGTGCCGGAACCGGATGACCTGGCAGCACTTCGACCAGACGCCCATCATTGATATACGGACGTAAAAAGAAATCCATGCCCTGCAACAACCCCAGCCCGGCCAGACCCGCTGCAATATAAACCTCAGAGTTATCCAGCACCAGTTTCCCCGGCAGATTAAGTTCCTCGATGCCTGACGCCGACTGAAACACCCACGGCATAATTTGTCGGCTGTTAACATTGAACCAGTTCACGCCCTGATGATTCTGCAGGTCGTCCAGCGTTTCAGGTACGCCATACTCCGCCAGGTATGCCGGGCTGGCGCAGGTCACCAGTTTAATCTTACCCAGCGATCGCGCCACATAATCACCTTCATCCAGCGGACCGACGCGCACGATGCAGTCCAGGCCATCACGCAGCATATCTTTACGCCGATCTGAGCTGCTCAGCACCACTTCAATCCCGGGATAATGGCGATAAAAATCCGGCAGTTTTGGCACCACCAGTTGTGCGGCAATCGACACGGGCATATCCACCCGAAGCTGGCCACACAATGAACGGCCTGCAACGAAAGAGCCTAATAAATTATCGGTTTGTTCCAGCAATGGCTTACTGCTGCGGTAAAACTCTTCCCCTTCGGGTGTCAGGCTGATGCGTCGGGTCGTGCGGTGAAGCAAACGCACACCTGTGTGCTGTTCCAGTTGCTTGATGGCCCTGGTCACTGCGGGCCGGTGGATCTGCAGGTTTTCTGATGTCTGGGAAAAGCTGCCTGACTCAACGATCTCAATAAAGATCCGCATCAGTTCGTAAACGTTGATTTGCATAGCGCGCACTTTTGCCGTAGTGGATAACGCCCTCATTGTTACTGATTTTGTAAAAGTGATGAAGCATATTCGCTATTTTTTGGAACAAATTCGGCGAGTAGACTAACGCTATTCCAGTTACAGACCGTCTTAGTTAAAGGAAACGCCTTATGCAAAATCAACGTGTTAGTCATATTCTGGGGATTGAAAAAAACGTCATTCAGGGGCCACTGTCATGGCTGACAGATGCCCGCCTGGTGGCGGCAGTCAGTAACGCCGGTGGTATGGGGGTACTCGGGCCAAATGCCGGATTAACGGCCGAAACCGCGGTCTCAACACCGGAAGCGACCGCCGAGAAAATGCGCGAAGAAATCCGTAAAACCAAAATGCTCACCGAGAAACCCTTCGGCGTGAATCTGATCCCGACGGCAGAAAATGACATCTGGACTCCTTCCATTGTCAAAGTCATCACAGAGGAAGCGGTGCATGCTGTTGTCTACACCGGCTACGGCGAAGGTTCCATTATCCCTGCCCTGTTTGATGAGCTGAAAACCGCAGGGATCAAAATCATCTACCGGGATATCAACCCTTCCCCGGAAAACACCCGGGACGCGGAAGCCGCTGGAGCCGATATTATTGTGGCGACAGGATTTGATGAAGGTGGCACCTTGCCTGGCGTTGCGTTAGGCACCTTCTCCATTGTGCCGCTGATTGCCGACGCGGTGAAAAATGTCCCTGTCCTGGCCGCAGGCGGGATCACCGATCACCGAACCGCCAGAGCCGCGCATGCCCTGGGCGCACAGGGTGTGTTTGCCGGTTCGGTATTTATCAGCACCCTTGAAAGCCGCGTGCCGCAATCCGTGAAAGACAAAATTATCGCCGCTAATGGACTGGATATGCGCCTGTTCCGCACGCTGCCGGATTACTACCGTTCGTTGCCGGGCAAACTGGCCGACAAACTGGTGGCGCTGGATAAATCAGGCGCCAGCAAAGAGGAGCTGGCGAAGGTGATGGGCGGATTACGTGGTCTGCGTCTGGGGATGCTTGAAGGCAATACTGACGAGGGCTATATCTCCCTCGGTACAGGCATTGGCAGCATTCGCAGCGTGAAAAGTGTTGCTGAGGTCGTCGCTGAACTGCACGTTTAAAGTCTGGCGCGCCGAATCGAAGATGTGCGATTCGGCGCGCGGATTCACTGTCCCACCGTCCGACACACCGCAATCACCCTCTCTCTCAGCCAGCGATGGCCGGGGTCGTTTTCCATTCTGGGATGCCACATCTGCGATACCGTTATGGTGCGGGTTTTAAAGGGCAGCTCAAAAACATGCAGTTGCTCTGTCATGTGCGGGTTTTGCAGATAGAGCGCCGGCACCATGGCGACAAGATCGGACGCCAGCGCCACGGACAACGCTGTCGGAAATCCGGGCACCACGCTTGCAATCTTTCGCGTCATCCCTGCCTCTGCCAGCGCATCATCCACAAACCCGTGTAACGATCCGTCAGGCGCGGCCACCACATGGCCCCAGGAGACATAGTCGTTGAGGCCGATGCTGGGTAACGATGCCAGCGGATGCGTCTTACGAACCGCACCCACAAATCTGTCCTGAAAAAGTCGTTGGAGACGAATTTCCGGGCCCATATTGCTCTGCACGCCAATCTCCAGATCCACCAGGCCCTCGCGCAGATAGCGGGATGTTTTTTCAGGTTTCGGTGCAAAGCGGATGCAGACGTCAGGAGCCACTTCAGCCACGGCGGCAATCAGCGCCGGACCGAACGCGACGACAAATCCATCATTGGCTCTGATAGTGAAAAACCGCGCCAGATTTTGCACGTTAAGCGTTTCCATTGAAGGTTGCAGCACCGCCCTCGCCTCATGCACCGCGTTCCGGGCGCGATCCCGGGACGCTTCAGCCCAGGGCGTAAGCACCATATTGCGTCCTGCCCGCACGAGGATCGGATCCCCCGTTACTTCCCGTAGCCTGCTGAGCGTGCGGCTCATGGCTGATGTGCTCAGGTTTAAACGCCGCGCTGCCCCTGCAACGCTGGCCTCTGCCAGCAGAATGTCGAGCGCGACGAGCAAGTTAAAATCAGGATCGGACATGAGAACCTCTGAGCTTAGATAAGGCGTTCGGTGCAATGATTAAGTGTAAACGCTGCATCTTCCGCACTCTATACCCCAGGAATATAGTTTCTTCATTTCAACACCCTCGAGGATTCCAGATGATGACGCTATTTTCAAACCAACCCGGTGACGAAGGGCTGCCAGGCCAGGCGCGCGCCCGGGTTATGATCGCCGTGATGATGACCACGCTGATGGGCGTATTCGATGGCACGATGATTAACATTGCCCTGCCCTCGATGGCGCAAGCCATGCAGGTGCCCGCGGGTCTTGCCGTCTGGTTCGCCAACGGTTATCTGCTTTCTGCGGCCATGACGTTGCTCATTTTCGCCGCGTTTGCGGCCCGCTACGGAACGCGGCCTGTTTTTCTGGCGGGCCTGGCGACATTCACCCTGACATCACTGGGCTGCGTGCTGGCAACAACGCCGGAGATGCTCATCGGAATGCGCATTCTGCAGGGGATCGGCGGCGCGGCCACACTGAGTATCGCCCCGGCGATCCTGCGCTCCGTCTTTCCGGGGCGACTGCTCGGGCGCGTTCTGGGTCTGCACGCCCTGCTGATTGCGTCCAGTACGGCGATCGCCCCCGTGCTGGGCGGCACCATCCTCGATATCCTGAGCTGGCAGTGGCTGTTTGCCATTAATCTGATTCCGGGAACCCTCGCGCTGGTGCTGGCAGGCAAGGCATTACCGGGACACGTCACGTCCGGCCTGGCTGGGTTCGATTTACCCGGAGCAGTGCTGTCGGCGACGCTTCTGGGTTCAACGATCATGATGGCCAACAGCTTTTCCCGCCCTCACGAGGCGCTCTGCTGGGGGCTCCTCGCCCTGGGTTGCACGGTTGTGTTTATCTGGCATATCCGCCGCGTCCGCGCGCCGTTACTGCCGCCCGCCATTTTCCACAATGGGCGTTTTACCCTCGCCGCCTTAACATCGCTGGCCTCTTTTATCAGCCAGGGCATTACTTTCATCGCGTTGCCTTTCCTGTTTCAGACTGTGTATGGCTACAGCCCTGTCGTGTCCGCACTGCTGTTTATCCCCTGGCCGATCGGCATCGTGCTGATTGCCCCCCATGCAGGCCGTTGGGCCGATACGTTTTCCGCGCCGCTGATCTCCACCCTTGGGCTGGTGATTTTTGTTGTCGGGTTGATCCTGCTGGCGACGCTGCCCGCCACGCCTGCCATGTGGGATATCTGCTTACGTAGCCTGGTGTGCGGGATTGGGTTCGGCTGTTTCCAAAGCCCCAACAACCGGGAGATGCTGGCGAATGTTTCCCGGGAGTATGCCAGCTATGCCTCCGGGATCTTGTCCATCGCGCGGACGTTTGGGCAGTGCCTGGGCGCTGCGGTGGTCGGGATCCTGCTGGCCGTTATGTCGACTGAAGCCGTTAATATTGCCCTGTGGATCGCCGTCGCCGCCTCTGTCGCATCGGTGGTGTTCAGCCTGAGCCGACTGCGCAAATCGCTGAACTACTCATTTGGAGGCAATCGCTAATTATCTCAACTAGACTTCTAAGCGGCTGTTCGTCGTCACGTATCGGCTCAGCCACTTCACTCAGGTTTTTTCACTCCCCGAGAGGTCTACCATGTCATTTGTCACCACAAAAGATAATGTCAGTATCTTCTATAAAGATTGGGGCCCCAAAGATGCACAACCTATCTTCTTCCATCACGGCTGGCCATTAAGCGCGGATGACTGGGATAACCAGTTACTGTTCTTTTTAGCGGAAGGTTTCCGGGTCATCGCCTCCGACCGTCGTGGGCATGGCCGTTCCGATCAGGTCAGCGACGGCCATGATATGGACCATTACGCGGCCGATGTCTCTGCCATTGTTGAGCATCTGGATCTGCACAACGTGGTACATGTCGGCCACTCCACCGGCGGTGGCCAGGTGGCGCGATATGTGGCGCAATACGGTCAACCGCAGGGGCGGGTGGCGAAAGCCGTATTGATCAGCGCCGTACCGCCATTGATGGTCAAAACGCCAGACAATCCGGGCGGCACGCCAATTGAGGTGTTTGATGGGTTCCGTAAAGCGCTGGCGGCAAACCGGGCGCAGTTCTATCTCGACGTGGCGACAGGTCCGTTCTACGGTTTTAACCGTGACGGGGCTGAAATTTCGCAGGGCACCATCCAGAACTGGTGGCGACAAGGGATGATTGGTAGCGCGAAGGCGCACTATGAAGGCATTAAAGCGTTTTCAGAAACGGATCAGACCGCCGATCTGAAAGCGATCACCCTGCCGGTGCTTATTTTGCAGGGGGATGACGATCAGGTTGTGCCTTACAAGAACGCCAGCCTGCTCCAGGATGAACTTCTCAGCAACAGCACCCTGAAAGTGTATCCGGGCTATCCGCACGGGATGCACACCACACATCCAGATACCATCAACAAAGATTTACTGGAATTTATTCGCAGCTGATAAGTTAAAAACGGGTGGCCTGGGCCACCCGTTCCGGGAACTTACAGGGAGGCTTTTAACCGCGCCACTGCTTCTTTCAGGTTCTCATCCGTGACGCTGACGTAAGACATACGCAGCGTGGCATGATCCGGCTCGTTGCAGTAGAAGAACTCCCCAGGCACATAGACCACGCCGTTGTTCAGCGTCTTTTTCAGCCACTCCGTGGTGTTCATCTCGTATTTGAATTTCGCCCACAGGAACATGCCGCCCATCGGTTTATGGAAGGTCAGATGATCGCTCAGCTCACTCTCTACGTGCTGACACAGGATCTGGCATTTGTGTTTATAAGCCTCGCGGATCAGGTCGATTTGCCCGGCCAGGCGGCCGCTCTCCAGGTAGTGATACGTCAGCGACTGCGATAACGAGCTGGTGTGCAGGTCGGTCGCCTGCTTGAGGATCACCACCTGACGCTTTATCCAGTCCGGCAGCACTAACCAGCCAACCCTTGCGCCCGGCGCGAGGATTTTTGAAAAGGTGGAGGTGTAGATGACGTTATCACTGCAGCCCATCTCTGCCGCCCAGGCTTTCAGTGGCGTGAAGGTCTTATCGGTGAAGTTGATTTCACCGTAGGGATCGTCCTCGATGATGACGAAATCGTAGCGCTGGGATAATTCCACCAGTTGCTTACGACGCTGCTCGGCCAGAGTGACGCCGCCCGGGTTACCGAACGTTGGCACAATATAGACGGCTTTGACGCGCGTGGTCTTAACCAGCGCTTCCAGCTCATCGATGATCATCCCTTCGCCGTCGGTCCCCACCGACATCAGGTTAGCTTCCGCTAACTGCAGCACCTGCAGCGCAGCAAGATAAGTTGGGCGTTCGACGACCACGATGTCGCCCGGGTTAATCAGCGCCCGCGCCAGAATATCCAGCGACTGCTGGGAGCCGGAGGTCACCACCACGTCATCCACGCCGCAGTTAATCCCCCTGCCGCTCAGCAACTGGCAGATGGCACCGCGCAGCTCCGGGCTGCCCTCGCTCAAACCGTACTGAAACGCCTCTTTCCAGGTGCTGGAGAGCACCTTCTCCATAGCCAGTTCCAGCCCTTCACGATCGAAAAGATCCGGATTGGGAATGCCCCCGCCGAGTGAAATCACCCCTTCCATCTTGCTGTGTTTTAATAATTCTCTGATCGCGGATGACTGGAGGTTTTGTACTTTGTGGGCAATTTTGTTCTGCGACATCTTTTATTATCCTGGTTTGTTGTATCCCAGTTTAAGTATCACATGTAGAACGTTTTAACCAGCCGAAGAGACCGGAGCCCGCAGGCTCCGGCAGTGGGATCAGAACTCGATACGGGCACCAAAGTTATACCGGCGACCTTCCAGCATAGAAGACTGGTTGTAAGAGGTGCGATAGATCGGGTTCACATCAAACAGGTTATAGATGCCGGTCATCAGCGTCACGTTCTTGTTCAGATGATAACGCGCGCCCAGGTCGACCAGCGCGTAGGCGTCCGTTTCGCTCGATTTGCCAATGTCCGGGGAACTGCTGCGCCAGCTGGCTTTGGTCCACAGCTCGAGATCATTCACCGCGTTCCAGGTCAGGGAGACGTTGGCCATGCTTTCCGGGAAATCGCTCAGGGCATAGCCTTTATACTCCCCGCTCTGCTGTTCGCTGTGCGTGTACGTATAGTTGGCGTTGGCTTTCAGGGAAGCGGTAACCTGCCAGTCGCCGTTCAGCTCCAGACCGTAGATCTGCGCATCGCTGACGTTGGCGTACTGGAAGACGGTATCGGCGACATACCCGTTATAGGTACACTTCTGCGTGTCCGACGCGGTACAAATGAGATGGTCGCTGATTTTGTTCTTGAATTTGGTGTAGAAAAGCGTCGCGTCCAGCGCCAGCGCATCCTGCTGCCAGTACAGGCCCAGCTCGGTGTTGACGCTCTCCTCCGGCTTCAGATCGTCATTCCCGATACCGATTTCCGAGTAAGGATAAGCCCCGTATACGCTGGTAAAGCCTTCGTTATTCTGGCGCAGATCCGGTTTCTTATAGCCGGCAGAGACGCCGCCCTTCAGCGCCCAGCTTTCATCGATGGTCCAGTTGCCGTAGAGCTTAGGCGTGACGTGGTAACCGAAATAGCTGTCGTGATCCAGACGCGCCGAGGTGGTCAGGGTGAAGTCCGGAACGATCATCCAGGCATCTTCAGCAAATACCGCCCAGCCGTCGCGCGTAATTTCACTCACCGGCGTAACGCCCGGGGCTTCTTTATCCTTGATACCGAACTCATCGTCCAGTTCGTTGCGGGTAAAGTTCACGCCCAGCGTCAGCTTGTGATCGCCCAGCGTAAAGGTGTTGGCGCTGTTGGCCTCGTAGTTTTTCTGGGTAATAAACTGCGATGACATCCCCGGGACGCGGTACTCGGTTTTGGCTTTTTCGTAGCTGACGAAATTCTTCACTTCCAGAATATCGCCATACCAGGCATGTTGCGACAGCGAGGCCGCATCGCGATCAAATCCCCAGTACCACTGCTTGTCGTTATGGGTCTTCTCCTGGTTGCCTTTGGTGGCATTCAGATCCCAGAGCTGGGTATCGGTCGGCGACATGGAGATGGTCGCGTCCAGATTCCCGGACTGATGCTTCACAAAGCGTTCATCGTTGATGCTGTCATCATCTCGGCGATCGAGATAATCGGCAGCCACACTCACCCCGAGCTTGCCCGGGATCACCGGCCCCATTAAAAAAAGGTTGGTCTGGTTGGTATTGCCGTATTCGCTCTTCTCCTGCAGAAAGTAGTTATCCTCCAGGACTCCGGTCCACGTCTCCAGGTTATAGGCTTTTTTGGTAATAACGTTTACTACACCGCCGATGGAGTCAGAGCCATACAGGGAGGACATCGGCCCGCGGATCACTTCGATCCGCTCGATGGCGGAAAGCGGCGGCATAAAGGCGGCTTCAGTGCCGATATGGTGTCCATACGGGCGAGATTCGCGGGTGGCCTGTTTGATACCGTTCACCATGTATGAAGTATACGTAGAGTCCATCCCGCGCATCTGCACATCGCCGGTCGCCAGGCTGCCGTGACCGTTACCGACCAGCACGCCCGGCATTTCGCGCAGGGCTTCGGTGACGTTCTGATTCGAGCGAGTGTTCAGCTCTTTTTCATTCACCACGGAGATTGTCGCTGGTGCTTCGCGGCGTTCCTGGCTAAAACCGGTCGCGGTTACCACCAGTTCATCTTCGTTCACAGCGGTGTTTTCTGCGGCGAAAACGGCCACCGGCAGGTTAGCCAGGGCGAGCGAAACCGCCACGGCCATGCGTGTTTGCTTTATCACAACAGGATCCTTAGAACTGGGTTAAATCAATCTTGAGCACGTAATCAGCGTTATTTGCTTTCTCATCCTGCTTGACGCTGGCGTAGAGCGTGCGTGCATCGGCAGAAAGCGCGAGGCTGTTAGGCATCGCCGCGGTTTTAATGGTGTGTTTCAGGCGGTTGTTGGTCGCGTCGATCACGCTAATCTGACGATCGTTGCGATGGGTGACATAGACTTCATCGCGCGCGGCGTTGTAGAGCACGGCAACGGAATTAGGTGTCGGGACACGGTGCAGGAGTTTGCCGGAATTCAGCTCCACAACCAGTACATCTTTGGTGTTGGTGTCCGCGATATACCCCACCCCTTTCGCGGTGTTGAGCGCGATGTTGAGGAAGTAATGTTCCGGATCGGCAGGATCGACTTTTACGCGGGCAAGCGGCTGCGAGGTTTTACCATCCAGGGTGATCAGCTCCCCGGCGCCGGAGACAACGTAAACCTTGTCGCCTGCCCCATCCACGGCAAAACCGACGGGCTCCAGTTTTTCCAGCGTCTTGTCCAGCGCCTGCTTATGTGTATCCACGACCCACAGCAAACCTTTACCTTTGCGCCCAATGCCGGAGACATAAAGACGCTGATGCTTCTTATCCAGCACCACTTCCCGGGGTCCGCTTGGAAAACGGAATCTATGGTCACTCCCGTTTTTGCAACACCGATTTTGACGACAAGTTGGCTTGCTTGAATCTATCCGGCGTCTGAATGGGATTTTATTCCCGCGCCTTGATGAGTTCCGCGCCTGATGAACCTCCAGAAAATATACGGCTTCAATGAGCCTTTCCGTTTTACAGGTTCCTCAACAGGCCGGTGGGCCGTTAGTATCATCAATATCAGTATTCGCAAAACCAGATCAGTAATTCTTTAAACCGGTGTATTTCTGCCGTTATGCTACATAAGTTTGCTGTCGTGCCGTTAGGGCCCAGGCTATTCTGGCCAGCTTGTTTGCCAGAGCACAAGTGACGACAAAGTTGCTTTTCCGGCACAGTAAATCCCTGACCCAATCGGCCAATTTGCCAGACTGGTGTTCCAGTTTTTGTATGAATACCCTGGCACATTGAACCAACAAAGTTCGGATCTTTTTATTACCTCGCTTACTAATTCCCAGCAATGTCGTCCTACCTCCCGTGCTGTACTGCCGAGGTACAAGCCCTGTTGCCGCCGCAAAGTCACGGCTGCTGGCGTACTGCTTCCCGTCGCCAATCTCAGTTGAAATAGTACTCGCTGTCAGTGTTCCGACGCAGGGAATGCTCAGCAAGCGCTGTCCAACCTCATCTTCGTCCAACTTTCGTTTCAACTGGGATTCCAAATCTTTAATCTGCTCAACAAGATAGTGATAATGCTGTTGTAATTTCAGCAATAACTGGCTGAGGTAAAGAGGCAAACTATTATCCTCAAGAATGGTACTCAGTCGGCTAATAACGGCAGCTCCTCGGGGAACGCTAATGCCAAATTCCAGCAGAAAAGCATGCATTTGATTGGTTGTTTTTACCTTATCCTGAACCAGGGATTCACGGACACGATGCAGAGCCCGCATTGCCTGCTGAGATTCCGTTCTGGGCTGCACAAAACGCATAGACGGACGCGATGCAGCTTCACAAATAGCTTCGGCGTCGACAAAGTCGTTTTTATTGCTTTTAACGAACGGGCGGACAAATTGTGGTGATATCAGCTTTGGGGAATGCCCCAACTCTTCCAACTTGCGTGCCATAAAGTGAGAACCGCCACAGGCTTCCATTGCGATGGTTGTAGCGGGGCATGTCGCCAAAAATTCGATCAACTTTGGCCGGGTAAATTTTTTACGGTAAACAGCCTTCCCGCGACGATCCTGGCAATGAATATGGAAAGAGTTTTTACCCAGATCGATACCAATGAGCGCAATGTTTTCCATGATAGTTCTCCGAATGAAAGCCTGTCCTCAGCATAGTACCGGGAAGGAGGGAGTGACCATCTCATTAAATATCCTACGTTAAGCCTGTTTCTTTAGCTGGCATTACAAAAAGCGAGCGTCTGCATGGTACAGACAGACACCCGAATACGATAAAAATGAGACGAAAAAAACAGGTTACTTAACCCGCTTCCCCGTTTCGTCAATGACCTTTTCGCCGTCCTCTTTGGTAAACGCTCCTTTCTGACCTTCAGGTAGAATATCCAGCACTATTTCTGAAGGGCGGCAAAGACGAGTGCCAAGCGGCGTAACGACTACCGGCCGATTAATCAGGATCGGATGTTGAAGCATAAAATCAATCAACTGCTCATCACTGAATTTCTCTTCATCAAGGCCCAGGTGTTCATAAGGCTCAACATTCTTACGCAGCAATGCACGCACCGTAATTCCCATATCTGAAATAAGTTTAATCAGATCATCACGGGTCGGTGGCGTATCGAGATAATAAATAATGGTCGGTTCGTTACCGCTGTTACGGATCATCTCCAGCGTGTTGCGTGAAGTGCCGCAGGCCGGGTTGTGATAGATGGTAATGTTGCTCATATCTTTATCTCATTACAAAGTGATGGAAAGCCGCAACGCCAGCGCGGCCAGAGTGACAAACAGCACGGGCAGAGTCATGATAATGCCGGTGCGGAAGTAATAACCCCAGGTGATCGTTATATTTTTCCGGGCAAGCACATGCAGCCAAAGCAGGGTTGCCAGACTGCCAATCGGGGTGATTTTCGGGCCTAAATCGCAGCCAATCACGTTGGCATAAATCATTGCCTCTTTGACGACGCCAGTCGCCGTACTCCCGTCAATCGACAGCGCGCCAATCAGCACCGTCGGCATATTGTTCATCACCGACGACAGGAACGCGGTCAGGAAGCCGGTGCCGAACGTTGCTGCCCATAACCCCTTTTCTGCCAGCAGGTTCAGTACACCAGACAGATACTCCGTGAGCCCGGCATTCCCGAACGTGGGCTTTCTTATTCGGATCTGAATCGTCGCTCAGCTGGATCGTTTTGATGACCTTATTGTTACGCGTGTCGAGCAGCGTGACCGACCCTTCCAGGGCATTGCCCAGATAGAGAATGTGTTGCTCCTGATCCAGCGCGACGGCAAAGGTGCGACGTTCGGTCGGGATCTGGTGTTCAATGTTCAGCGTGGATGCCGCCAGCTGGAAGACCAGCCCTGCCGTCTTGTCTTTATCAAACGAGGGTGCAGAGGCGGCATAGAGGGTATTCTGGCCTTTATCATAGGCCAGCTCATAGACTCCCGGCCCCAGCGGCTGGACGAGAAAATCCTTCTCAGTGAACTCTTTAGCGAATAGCGAGCCAGAGTGCATAGCCAGACAAATGGCGAGGGCACACAGGGTTTTGTTCTTTACGGCAGAGGCGTTTTTCATGTCATTATTCTTTACAGTTGCTTACGTAAAGAAAAATGATAATGAAAATAAATATCATTTACAATTGTAAATATATCTCAATTACCTACCATTTTTGGTACTGATATCCCTTGAGATTACGTGGCCAACCCATTGAAACGCCCTATCCTTGCCGCCTGGCTGGCCAGACCGTCGAAAATAGCCTTGCTCACCTGCGGCGGGAAATCTGACGGCAGTTCAGCCCTGACGGAGGCGATAACCTCGTCGGTGCGCTCGGCCATCTCCGTCATCAAACGGCGGGCAGCCTCCTGCGAAAAACCTGCAAAGGCCGCGGTGCTGATAAAGTGACGCGGCTGGATCATCGCAAAATGGTACTGCCGGTTCTTACCCTGCAACGCCATCGCCATCTTGGCCTTTTTGATGGGGATCCCCCCGGCCTTGAACAGCGGAAACGCGGAGATCACGTCGTACAGCGGCGTCATGCGAAATGAGGAATCCGCCTCAATAAAGAGGCTGAAATTCTTACCGTGGCCATCAATAGCGGCCAGCATCCAGAACAGGATCTGCGTCTTAAAGAACATCTCGCGATCCTGTCCCGCCAGGCGCGAACCAAGCAGCAGCTTCATGGCGTCGGCGATCCCGGGCCCACCATGCGACTCATATTTCAGCGCCGGTGAGACGCCCTGGGCCTGACAAAAATCCTCCTGCGGCAGACGCATCAGCCAGCCGCTACGGGCCCAGCGCCGATCGAAACGCTCGATAATCAGCACTTTTTTGCCGCCAAACCGCGCCATTTCGGCATGCGCAACGGGGAAACCAAAGGCTTTTGCGATGCGCAGGCACAGCCATTCGTTCTCGCAGCTTTCGCTCAGGTCGATGTTGTTCTGTTCGATTCTGCCGATCGGCAGCTTGAAGATATGGCTGGTTGGGGTACTGCCCTGGGGCCGCTGCCAGCGATCCTGATACCACAGCAGCGCCGTTTTCTCCTGCGCCCCGGCCAGCGAAATGCGGAAATCGGCCCCCTCCTCTGTCATCCCCAGCGGTGCCATCTGATATCCGTCGAGCAGCGCGGCAATCTGCTTGTCATCCAGCGGTTCAGCCACCATATTCTTTACCGGAGGGATCTCCTGCCCGGGCGGATAGAGCTGAATAGCGCCGACGCAGTCCCGCCCCACGCTGGCAAGCAGATCAAAGGGATGGGCGGTCTCAACCTGGAAACGGGCCTGCATCCGGGCAATAATCGCCTCGGAGTCAGGCAGCAGGTTACTGAAAAAATTAAAGACCTGCGCGCCTTTGATCCTGCTGTGCTGCAGCGGCAGTGAGAGGGAAATTCCGCGTGAACCGGGCTCTGCCAGCCACTCCGGGGCATACTGAAATGACATCGCCCCGCTGCCGTCACGATGCAGCGTACCCACTACGTCGCCATTCATCGCGACAGTCAGACGTTGTGCGCGCACCCTTACCACTCCTTCGTCCAGGCGTTGTTATCCGGAAGCGAAGCACCGCGTTTCACCAAGTGCAGCTCCAGATCCAGCGCCGCGAGAATTTTGAACAAGGTTTCCAGCTTGGTTGAGCCCGGTTTGTTCTCGAAATCCGATACGGTGGTTTGTTTGATGCCAACCTGTTCAGCCGTCGCCGTTTGGGTTAACTTATTGACCTTACGCTGATCCCGGACGGCCTGTGCCAGAGCGTCTGCTGATGTCACTTTCATGATTATCCCCCATAGCGGATATTTAGAGAAAATCCCCTACAGGGGATAAAATGAGAATAACCCCTTCAGGGGTTAAGTGCAATTTATCCTCTGTAAAGGATACGTGTCCGCTCCCGCCCTGTTGTTCTGCCAGACTTTGTTAATGAGCACTATGCTGAGGTTTATCTTTAAAAGAGGATGTATTGTATGTTGTAACTACAAATAGCTTTTATATTGCAGTAGTTTATTTATTGCGCTTAGAAGGTTCTTGTTTTTATATTCACCCCGTAATTAGAGCCCGCCAAAAATAATTAACCGTAGAGGCTGAGTTGCCGGTCCGTTAATTCAGGCGTGTAAAACACGCGGTGACGGGAAACTAACGTACCGGCATCTAATACTTTACGCGGACAATAAAAAATAATGTCGCTTAACCGAAGCGTGACATGTAAAAAAAGCATCGCTATCCACCAATGATTTTAATCATCTTTTTGTAAACCGAAGCCGACACCCCATGAAAAGACCCCGCTGTTCATCAGCGTTCCCGTCTATGATTTAAAGATAAGAGAGCGGTAAATCTGGTTCGCACTTATTTCTGCAAGGGATGTTGAAACAAACCTGGTACTTCCGGGTGGTTTTTTTTGACTCTGTTTCGCGTTTAATCAAATAAGTGGAGGGGATAAATATGCCTGGACTTGAAGTAAAACGTAGTGAGGTTCTTATTATTGTGCCGAGTATTGAATCCTGAAAGGGATAATTAATTTTCCCATTTAAATACCATGCCGGTTTGTTTTTTATTGATTAGCACTATCCATACGGGAGCAGTGAGATGCCTATTTTTCACTCATTCTGGCAGGCGGGGTTTGAGGGTGCGGATTTTGTTACACGGCAGGGTCATGCCCTATCCATGGATCATGAAACGGGCCATGACAGCAGACATCACGATGATTACAGGGCGCTTAGCCCTTTTAATATCGCCACGGTCAGAGAGAGCGTTGGCTGGCGACTGACTGATAAATCAGGCGGTTACGATTTTAGCACTGTCACCGCAAAAATGGTGTCGGCAAAGGAGAACGGTATCCAGATTTGCTGGACGATTTGTCATTACGGCTGGCCAGACGATGTCGATTTTTTCTCAGATGAATTTGTGGCGCGTTTCGCCCGGCTGTGCGGCGCGCTGGCCGCCTTCTTGCGCCCCTGGTATCAGGAGCCGCCGGTCTACTCCCCGGTCAACGAAATCTCCTTCACCGCCTGGGGTATTGCCGTGGGCCTGTTTCCTGCCGCCCTTCCTGCAGACATAAACGGTATACAAATCAAACGGCAACTGGTTCGCGCCACCCTGGCTGGCTGCGATGCCATCTGGGCGGCCGATCCCCGGGCGAGAATTTTGCACTGTGACCCAATTGTTCATCTGATTTCTCCCGACGACGACCCCACGACCAAAGAGGAAACCGAGGCACTGCGTACCGCGCAGTTCCAGGCGTGGGACATGTTAGCGGGACGGCATGAGCCAGAGCTGGGTGGCCACCCGCGTTATCTGGATCTGATCGGGGCCAATTATTACCACGACAACCAGTGGATAACGGGAAACAACCAGCGCCTTCCCTGGCATCTTGGCGATCGCCGACGACGACGATTACACGAGATGTTGCAGGAACTTTATGAACGCTATCACCGCCCTATTCTGCTTGCCGAAACAAGCCATGTTGGCAGTGGACGTGGAGCCTGGATTAACGACGTCGCCTCTGAGGTGGCTCAGGCTCAGCTGGCGGGCGTTGAGCTCTCCGGAATTTGTCTTTACCCCATTATTGACCGCCCCGACTGGGAAAATAATGCCGTCTGGCATCACTGCGGTTTATGGGACATTTCCCCGGATAAAGAGCGACATCTTAATACCGTTTATGCACGCGCGCTTAAGCAAACCCAGTCCCGGCTGGAATATTTTCAACAGCCATCAGGCGCCTTTACCTGCAACGGCACAGAGGTATCAGATATGAAAAAAATCTATGTGTTTAGTCACCTGCGCTGGGACTTTGTCTTTCAGCGTCCACAGCATCTGATGACACGTCTTGCCCAGCACTATCACATCGTCTTTATCGAAGAGCCGCTGTATTCAGCGGACAAACCTGAGCTGAAGCTCTCCCGGCCCGCACCGAACGTCACCGTGGTTCAGCCGCACACCCCGTCAACGACGCCAGGATTCCATGACGAGCAGATTGCTTTTCTGGAAACGCTCCTGACAGAGCTTCGGGAGCCGGACGAAACCCCGGTGGTCTGGTTCTATACACCGATGGCGCTTCCGCTGCTGAAGGTATTTACTCCGGCAATCGTGATTTACGACTGCATGGATGAGCTCGCCGCCTTTGAGAAAGCCCCCCGCCAGCTTTTGCAGCGTGAGTCAGCCCTCCTGACCCGGGCGGATATTGTCTTTACCGGCGGCCCGAGCCTGTATGAGGCAAGAAAAGGACGTCACCCGAACATTCACTGTTTTGCCAGTAGCGTCGATGCGGTCCATTTTGAACAGGCACTGGATCGCGGGAATCATCATCCGCTGCAGGACGACATTCCGCATCCGCGGTTGGGGTATTACGGGGTCATTGATGAACGGATGGATTTATCGCTGATTGCCGCCCTGGCGGATTCACATCCGGAGTGGCAGATCGTGATGGTCGGCCCGGTGGTGAAGATCGATCCCGCCACCCTGCCCAGACGCAGCAACATCCATTATCCCGGCATGCAGCCGTATCAGGCGCTGCCCCAGTTTCTTGCCGGCTGGGATGTGTGCCTGATGCCGTTCGCGCTGAACGAATCCACGCGTTTTATTAGCCCGACAAAAGTGCTCGAATACATGGCCGCGCAGCTTCCGGTGGTGAGCACCGCCATTGCCGATGTCGAAAAACCCTATAGCCACGTGGTAGCCGTCGCTCACGACCAGTCAGCGTTTATCGCCGCCTGTGAACAGGCGCTGGCGCTGCCGGAAGAGACCCGACAAGCGCAGCAGCAGATGATGCAGCGTATTATCGCCAGCACCTCCTGGGATAAAACCGTGCAGAGCATGCACGAGCTGATTGAGAGCGCATTTTCACACTATCTGGATGCCTCCGCTGCGACGGTCAATGCAGCGGATAGCAACCCGGAGGACGCCTCTTCCGAGCCGGTTTTACGCCTGATACCAGCGAAACAGGCCCATACGGAAACCGAAAAGTGTTTGATCCTCGGGGCCGGGCCTACCGGCCTGAGCGCGGCCTATCACTATGGTGAAGGGGCGACGTTACTTGAGCGCAATACCACGGTTGGAGGGCTCTGCCGCTCGATTCAGGACAAAGGTTTTACCTTCGACTATGCGGGCCACATTATGTTTTCCGCGGACGAAGAGGTGCTGGCGCTGTACAAGACGTTACTGGGGGACAATATCCACTGGCAGATCCGCGAAGCCTGGGTCTATACCGACGGCGTCTATACCCGCTACCCGTTCCAGGGATCGCTTTACGGTCTGCCGGCCACGGTTGTTAAAGAGTGCATTCTGGGGGCTATCGAGGCGCGCTACGGAACAGGCTCTGACGTACAGAGCATGACGAACTGCACAGAGAAAACCGGTCAGGGTAAGCATCACCACGACTGCTGTGCCGATGGCGCGGTGCCGGACTACATCAGCGCCGATCCGGCAGAAAAAGCCCCCCGTAAAGACAGTTTTGAAGCCTTCATCTATGAGACGTGGGGCAAGGGGATCGCCCGGCATTTCGCCATTCCTTACAACAAAAAGCTCTGGACGGTACCGCTGTCGGAAATGGAGACATCCTGGCTGGGTGGTCGCGTCCCCCTGCCCGATCTGGAGCAGATTATCGAGGGTGCCCTGAACGAGACTGCGAAGCCGATGGGGCCAAATGCCCGCTTCGGTTATCCGCTACAGGGTGGTTTCCAGGCGCTGATGAACGGGTTCCTGCCGCACATCAAAGGCCGGATCGAGACCGGGGCTGAAGTCAGTAAAATTTACGCCAATCAGCATATTGTTGCCCTCGCAGACGGACGGCAGTATCGCTATGAACGGATGATCAGCACCCTGGTGCTGCCGGAACTGATTCGCCTGATGGGGGATGAGGTGCCGCCAGAAGTCCGTAAAGCAGCGAAAGGCCTGCGCCACGTCTCGGTTCGCTGCGTCAATCTGGGGATTGGCCGCGACAATCTTACCGACAAACACTGGATCTACTACGCCAGTAAGACGGTATTCCACCGCATTTTTGTTCAGGGCAACGCCAGTCCCTTCTGCAGTCCACCCGGCAGCTGCGGCCTGACCTGCGAAATCAGTTACTCACCGGATAAACCGTTGCCGGTCGATGGCCAGGCGCTGATCGACCGCTGCATTAAGGAGTGCATCGAATCCGGGATCATTTCGGCCGAGGATGAGATTATCACCGCCAACCAAATCGACATCCCTTACGCCTACGTGATTTACGATCAGAGCAGGAAGGAGAACGTAGAAACGATCCGCAAATGGCTGTTGCTGCATGGCATCACCCTCGCCGGACGTTACAGCGAATGGGAATACTACAATTCGGACCATGCGTTTATCGCCGGGAAAGTCGCCGTTGAGAAAGTCAGGGGGTCAGCTTACCGGCATTCTGTTTCCTGACGGTAAGATGATTAACCTGTTCAGCCGTCGCCGTTTGCGCTAACGTATTGATCCTACGTCGGTCGCAAACGGCCCCGCTTTTCTGCGAGGCTACGGTCAACGGGCACAATGTTAAGGTGCCATAATGTAATAACAGCATTGTATGTTGTAACTATTGATAAGATAGTTTGATCCGTGATGTGGCTCGGTTATGAGGCCACCAGCCAACGGCCGGTAAGAATAGCGCAACAAAATCGGGATGATTATTATCTGCCCCCCCCTCGCTGAGATTGACTTACCTCCGAATAGAACCAAAATAAATGTTCCCGGCGACACACTGTAGAAATGGAGTCTATCATCGCCTGCTCACGTCATTCTCAGCTTGCTACCAACCTTAAACGCTCCGGCGCGCTGATCGCCTGGGCGTTGTTACTGGTCAGTTGCAGCTCTACCCCACCCAAATCACTGGTCACCCCGCTTCCGCCGGTCGCTAAACAGCCCCTGCCGGATAAAACAGGACCTCATGAGCCGGTGCGCGGCGTCTGGCTGGCGACCGTCTCTCGTCTCGACTGGCCACCGCTGGCGTCGGTGAACGGTCGCCCTGCCGCACCGCGGATCGCCATGCAGCAAAAGGCCCTGACCGATAAGCTGGATAACCTGAAAAGTCTCGGGATTAACACCGTGTTTTTCCAGGTCAAACCGGACGGCACGGCGTTATGGCCATCAAAGATTTTGCCATGGTCGGATATGCTGACCGGCCAAATCGGTCAGGATCCGGGCTACGACCCTCTGCAGTTTATGCTCGATGAAGCGCACAAGCGTGGGATGAAGGTCCATGCCTGGTTTAATCCGTACCGCGTGACAACCAATACCCGGCCCGGCACGGTCGCGGAGCTGAACCGTACCCTGTCGCTCAACCCGCCGAGCGTGTTTGTTCTGCATCGGGAGTGGATCCGCACCGCAGGCGATCGCTATGTCCTCGACCCCGGTATTCCGGAAGCCCGGGAATGGATCACCAGCATCGTGGCGGAAGTGGTATCGCGCTATCCGGTGGACGGCGTGCAGTTCGATGATTACTTCTATGCGGAATCCCCGAACTCAACGCTCAACGATAACCAGACGTACCGCCAGTATGGGCAGAGTTTTGACTCGAAAGCTGACTGGCGACGTGATAATACCCAACAATTGATTACCCAGGTGTCGCGGACCATTAAGCAGATCAATCCCAACGTTGAATTTGGCGTGAGTCCGGCAGGAGTATGGCGTAACCGCTCTCACGATCCGGCCGGGTCCGATACCCGGGGTGCCGCAGCTTACGACGAGTCTTTCGCCGATAGCCGACGCTGGGTGCAGCAGGGTCTGCTGGACTACATCGCCCCGCAGATCTACTGGCCGTTTTCCCGCGATGCGGCGCGCTATGACGTGCTGGCGAAATGGTGGGCTGGCGTGGTGAAACCAACCCATACCCGGCTCTACATTGGTGTCGCGCTGTATAAGGTGGGCGAGCCGTCGAGCAAGGAGCCCGACTGGACGGTGCAAGGTGGCGTGCCGGAGTTGAAAAAACAGCTGGATCTGAACGAATCCGAGCCGCAGATCGACGGCACTATCCTGTTCCGAGAGAACAACCTGAATCAGCCCCAGGCGCAGGAGGCGGTGCGGTATCTGCGAACCCGCTGGGGGTCGTAGTTTCTGCCAGAAGATAATAGTCATTAGTCGAACCCTCCCGGTCTGAGAGGGTTCGTTATAAACATCCCCTCTCTTACAGTTCCTGAGCGGTTGGACGGAAAATAATTTCGTTAACGCCCACATCCTCCGGCTCATTGATGGCAAACGCGACCATCCGGGCAAAGGTCTCAGGGGGGACGCCCACCTTACTGACATACTCCTGGTTAGCGGCCTGCACATCCTTATCGCTGATATGTTCAAGTAATTCCGTTGATACGGCTCCCGGTGAAATGATCGTGGCGCGAATATTCCAGGCACTGGCTTCGTTTCTCAAGCCTTCAGTTAAGGCTCGTACCGCAAACTTGGTGGCTGAATAGACCGCTGAGGTAGGAAAGACCAGATGGCCGGCAACCGAAGCCGTATTAATGATATGACCAGATTTCTGGGCTTTCATTATTGGTAAAGCCGCAGCGATACCGTGCAGTACCCCTCTCAGGTTGACGTCAATCATCTGATCCCATTCATTCACCTTCGCTTGATCAAGGGAAGAAAGCGGCATCACGCCGGCATTATTAATGAGCACATCAATCCGTCCCCATTTAGCCACTGTGGTATCGACCAATTTTTTAACGTCCTCCAGGCTGGTAACATCCGTCACCATTGCAAGCGCCTCACCTCCCTCTCCGTTAATATCATTAGCGATAACCTTGATGCGATCAGCGCGTCGGGCGGCCAGTACAACGCGGGCGCCTTTTTGCGCCAGATGGCGCGCGGCCGCCTCGCCCATACCACTTGACGCGCCAGTAATAACGATGACTTTATCTTTGATGTTGTCTTTCATGATGGTTTCCTTCTGTGGTCTGTTGAATAAATGACGGTCAATAGATGCCCTGTTGATCCCAGAATGCGCAGTGATGATCATCTGAGAAACGTCCCAACACCATCGTCCCCGTGGGCAAGGCGAAGGTCATGTAGTTATCGCGTTGCGAGCGGAATTGAGGCCATGCGTCTTTGCATGATGTCATTTTTTCCATCGCCACAAAGTAGCTCACCATGTCGGCCGATAACTTTTCCTGTAGAGGATTCAGTTTGGTACGGGTTGTACTTGCGCCATGGAATCCTGGAAACAGATAGGCCAGTTCAAAGGTATGCGCCGCAAGCAGGGGGAATGTCGTCGGTCCGATATAAGATGGGGCTGTACGATCGCTGAACTCATAAGCATATACGGGAATTTTGTCCGAAAGCGCCTGGTTCAGCGCTCGCGCCGGGCACGAGAACAGGCTGTCTGTGACCGTGGCGGCAAAGGCTTCGCTCGGGTTCTCATAATTGCTGAGTGGATACTCAGCCAGGACCCTGGACTTCAGCGTCTCGCCATACTGGTGGCCGACCCACTCGGGCCAGTCTTTTGCCTGCAGAGGCTTTCCATGGGTTAATTCAGGTAAGGCCACAAAGAAATGGCCTTCGTCACGCGTTGTGCCGTTAATCAGCGTGACAGGATTAATGTTGCCGCTCATATAGGCATCTGCAGGATGGACGGGGATAACACGGCCATCGATGATGAGCTGGTTATGCAGATAGGCACCCTGCACATCCAGTACCCGCCGCGTCGGAACCGCACGCAGGCAGGCACTATCTTCAGGACTACAACCCAGCGCTTGGGCAAAGTCTGACCCCGTCTTCTGCGCCACGCTAAGAGGACGTGGCGCGCCGAAAGCCGGATAGCGAGACATAATGGCTGCACCACTCATGGAGATTGCATGCTGAAATAACCCCGCTGAACCTGGCGCGGCAATGTGCGCCATGACGCTATTGCCCCCTGAAGATTCTCCGGCGATGGTCACGTTTGAGGGATCGCCGCCAAATGCAGATATATTTTTCTGTACCCAACGCAGCGCGGCCTGTTGATCCATTAGTCCGTAGTTACCCGATTCATGCCCCTCCATATCAAGGCCTGGCACGGACAGAAAGCCAAAGGTACCCAGACGGTAATTCAGCGTGACCACGATGGATTGTCCCTGTCTGACAAGTCTGGAAGGATCATAATCTCCCCCCTGACCTACCTGCAGTGCACCGCCATGTATCCAGACAAAAACAGGCTGCCTCTTATCTGTATCTTTCAGTTCAGCAGGGCGATAAACGTTGAGATAGAGACAATCTTCACTGCCACCAGCCCTTGCAAAATCACCGAGATCGGCATTTTGCGCGCACTGGCTTGCCAGCGTGTTGGCTGTCCTCGGTGTGGTCCAGGATGCAACGGCGTGCGGCGGTTGCCAGCGCAGTTGCTTAATCGGGGCGGCGGCATAAGGCAGACCTAGCCACGATATAACACCTTCTTTTTCCGTGCCGATAACCGGGCCAGAAGCGGTTTCGCGCAGTGTGGCGTTGTTTGCCAGAGCAGACGCGCTGAATAAACTCGTAGCGCTAACAATTAGCGCTACGGCAGTCAGCAATGGGGTGGTGAGGAATTTCATAGTTAAACCTTGAGACAATACAGGGATGACATAACTATAAAGTCCCGAGGCTAAGAAAATTAGCGGTGTAATATGGGTTAGAATCATGAAGTATTTTCATCAATTAAAACCGTGTTTAAGTCATTAAGAGGTGTTGCTGGTGGTACGAAATAACGTAAATGATTTAGTGGCGTTTCTTGCCGTCGCACGGGAACGTAGCTTCACAAAGGCAGCGGCAAAAATGAGCATTTCTCAGTCTGCTCTGAGCCACACTATACTTAACCTCGAAAAAAGACTTGGCGTCCGGTTGCTGACCCGTACTACCCGTGCGGTGACGCCAACTGAGGCCGGAGAGCGTTTGCTGGAGGGGATCGGTCCACATTTTGATGGTATTGAAACGCAGCTCGAAGCGCTCAACGTGTTTAAAGACACCCCATCCGGAACCATAAGAATTAATGCCCCTGATTTTGCTATCAGTTGCGTGCTGCTGCCCAAATTGCGGGAATTTATCCTGCGCTATCCAGAGGTCACCGTTGAGCTGGTACAGGATAATGGTTTAACCGATATCGTGACCGAACGATTTGATGCGGGCGTCAGAATGGGTTATCAGTTAGCCAACGGCATGATTTCCGCGCGTATCAGCCCGGATTTTCGTTTTGCAGTAATAGGTTCAACGTCATATTTCGCCAACCACCAGCAGCCCTCTACGCCACAGGATTTAATCAACCAGACGTGTATCAACTACCGTTTTCTTACCGGCGGTGGGCTATACGCCTGGGAATTTATGGAGAATGGACAGGAGCTAAAAATACGTGTGGATGGCCAGCTTGTATTCAATGACATACATCATGTGCTTGATGCCGCTTTAGCCGGGCTGGGGCTAGCCTATGTCCCTGAAGAAATTGCCCAGCCCTGGATTGAAAAAGGTGAAGTGATAAGGGTTCTGGAAACTTATTCCCCTTTCTGGGACGGGTTTTATCTCTATTATCCTCATCGTCATCAGGCCTCACCGGCTTTCAGGGAACTTCTTAATGCCCTGCGCGTACAAGAATAGCATGCCGATGCTGCGTCTTTCAGAAAGTAAATGCCGGTGGCGCTTCGCTTGCCCGGCCTACGGGTGGTTTTCCGGGGCAATAGTGCGCGATGTCACCTGAGAACCACTCTCGAGCCGTCTGATAGCCGGCACCAGGCAGGCCCCTGCCGTGGCGATCACCACCGCAACGGCGGAGACCAGCAGCACGTTGCTGGTGCCGTACTGGATCGCCAGCGGGCCAGCGATAAGCTCACCGAAGGGAATGGCCACAAACGACCCCACCGCATCGTAGGCGTAGACACGCGCCAGCTTTTCCGGGGGAATGTGGGTTTGCAGCGACTGAGCCCAGGCCACGCCAAACAGACCAAAGGTGACGCCAGCCATAAAGAACGCGGCCATAAGCCAGGATGTAGCGGCAAGCTGGCTGAGCATGAAGATGGGTAAGGCGCAGAATGACATCAGCATGACCCCAATGAAGAGGTCTCGACGTGGACGCCAGCGCAGGGCGAGAGATGACCCGACGATCAGGCCCACGCTCTGGGACGCAATAATCATCCCCCAGTGCGCCCGCCCAAAGGAGGCATCCGCAATCACCGGCCCGAGCACCATCATTACGCCACTGAAGGCGGCGTTAATAATGGTGAACTGGACGACGATAGCCCATACCCAGGCCCGGCTGGCGAACTCTTTCCATCCCTCTTTCAGGTCCTGCAGAATGTTGCTTTGCGATGTCCCGGCATCCAGTCGCGTCACGCGGATCAAAGAGTAGAGCGGCGCCGCGGCAGCGAAGCCCAGCGCATCAATGGCCAGCCCCCAGCCGGGGCCGACGTAGCTGATCAGAATACCCCCCAGCGACGCGCCGATCACCGTTCCACCGTAAATACCCGCCTGCAGAAAGGCGTTAGCCTCACGCAATTTCTGCGCGGGAACCGTCTGAGGGATCAGCGCCGACGAAGCCGGCAAGGCGATCCCGGCGGCGGCGCCATTGAGCGCCCCCAGCAAGGCCAGCCCGATCACTGTGGCGGAACCGTCCAGTACCGACCAGGCCACTATCGCCTGCGAGACGGCTGCCACCAGCGAAGACGAAACTAACACCCGGCTGCGGGAATAGCGGTCCGCCAGGACGCCGCCCAGCAGCAGGAACAGTACATTGAAGATTGACCGGGACGCGACAACGACACCTAAATCAGAAACCGATCCCCCAATATCCAGGACCGCAAAAGCCAGCGCGATGGGGGCAATGCCATTGCCCAGCACGGTGAGGAAGCGAGCGGCAAACAGATTGCGAAAGGCGGAGAAGTGAAAGGCACGACGGTTTTTATGATCTGTTTTCATCGGGTCAATAGCTGCGGGATCGGGAGAGAGAGTATATAGGAACAGCGTTTCAAAAACATCCCGGGCGGTTAAACCCTCACATGATGGCTGGTCAACACACTATTCACGTAACGGTGGATCATCAGACCCGGCGCATCCTCAGCGGGAGGAACCCGTTCGATACCAAACCAGACCGGATTGGCCGGACACACGGAGGCACAAATATGTGCCGGAATGCCCGCAAACATTCCTGCTATCGGTCTGTGTACGTGCCCTGAAGCAAGGGCAAGCGGTCTGGTCACAGCGCTGCTGATGATATCTTCCAGACGATCAATTCCCCTGCAGAGGGTCTGATCCAGGGTCGGTATTCCGGAGGCAAAAAGATGATGATGCAGGAACAGTATCGAAGGCAAAGCGTCGGCCCGGTTTAGCTGCATCTCCAGCCAGCCAGAATGGTCCGTCACAGAACCGTGCTCATGCCCTTCCACCGTTGAATCAAGCCCAATCAGACGCAGACCATCAACCTCATAAACGGCATGCAGCGCGCCGTCGCAGGCATCCTTCGCCCAGGCGTCCTCTCCCCATACCGAACGCATCAGACGACGATCGTCTGAGTTACCCGGCAGTATTAAGGAAGGATAAGGCACCTTACCCAGACGGGCAGCGATCTGTTGATACCCCTCAAGCCAGCCGTCGTCGGTTAAATCCCCGGAAAGCACCAGTACGTCAGGCTGGAGTTGTGCCAGCCACCCGAGTACCAGGTCAAAACGGGCCAGATGATCGTTGTCGGGAGCGGCGTGAATATCTGAAATCTGGGCTATCAACATCGCGTTTTCCTTAGGTTCGGGAGCCCGTTAAGGCGCTTGCTGGCCCCCTGCTTTTCTTGTAACCTTCCCCGCTTTCCGCCCCTTTCCAGATAATAAAAGGATGCCTGTGACAGCTCACCCTTCGAAAGATCCTTTGCATGGCGTCACGCTTGAGATGCAGATCAATGCCCTGGTGGCGCGTTACGGCTGGGTGCAGCTGGGAAAACTGATTAAAATCAACTGTTTTAACAGCGTTCCCAGCGTCAAATCCAGCCTCAAGTTTTTGCGCCGTACCCCGTGGGCCCGCGCCGAAGTCGAAGCCCTCTATCTGGACTCGCTGGAGGATCCCGCGCCGACTGACGCCGAATCCACCAGCCCGTGGGACAGAGCGCGGGCCAACAAGTAACGCCCCGCGTTATGGCCGCCGTAACAGCACGATACTGCGGCCTGGCAGCGGAAAATCAGTATCCGGGCTCACCGACTGCCCCTGGTCCTCATCCCCAGCCGTACTCAGCTCCAGCACCCAGCCCTCTTCACCGCATTCCGGGATACGGAACGGTACCTCCCCTTCGTACGGATTGATTAACAGCAGCACCTCCTGCCAGATCCCCTTCTGCCCATGCAGATCGGGCCGGGTGAGGTAGAGTCCCAGGGTGGTGCCCTCATCCCAGTGCTCTGGCAGCTGCGGCCCGCCGCCGGCATTGAACCATGTGATCTCCATCCCGTCACGCCAGCTTTCGCGGCGCAGCAGCGGCTGGCTGGTACGCAGCTCGATCACATGGCGGGTGAAGTTACGCAGCGTCTCGGCGCTTTCCGGGAGATTTTCCCAGTGCACCCAGCTGATCTCGCTGTCCTGACAGTAACCGTTATTGTTACCCATCTGGCTGCGGCCAAACTCATCCCCGGCCAGCAGCATCGGCGTACCGTGGGAGAAGAGCAGCGTAGTAAGGAAGTTGCGTTTCTGCTGTTCGCGTATCGCATTGATCTGCTCGTCATCGGTCGGACCTTCGGCGCCGTAATTCGATGACCGGTTATCATTGTGGCCGTCGTTGTTATCCTCGCCGTTCGCCTCGTTGTGCTTCTCGTTGAATGAGACCAGGTCGTTGAGGGTGAAACCGTCGTGGGCGGTAATGAAGTTGATGCTCGCCCACGGGCGACGCCCGCGCTGGTCATACAGATCCCCGGAGCCGAGCAGACGCGCGGCAAAATCGGACGACACGTTATCCCCGCGCCAGTACTCCCGCACGGTATCGCGATACTTATCATTCCACTCGCACCAGCCCGGCGGGAAGCCCCCTACCTGATAGCCACCAGGACCAATGTCCCAGGGTTCGCCAATCAGTTTCAGCTTTGAGAGGGTCGGATCCTGCATCATGGCATCGAAGAAGCCGCCGCGCTGGTCGAACCCTTCCGGCTCGCGCCCGAGAATGGTGCCGAGGTCAAAACGGAAGCCGTCGATATGCATCGATTCCGCCCAGTAGCGCAGGGAGTCCATCACCATCTGCAGCACACGCGGGTGCGAGGTATTCACCGTGTTGCCGGTGCCGGTATCGTTCACATAGTAGCGATGCTGCCCGGCAATGGTGCGGTAGTAAGAGAAGTTGTCGATCCCCTTGAACGACAGCGTCGGGCCTAACTCGTTACCCTCGGCGGTGTGGTTATAAACCACGTCGAGGATCACTTCGATACCGGCATCATGGAAAGCGCGCACCATGTCGCGGAAGCCCTGAATACCGTTCGGGCCGCCGTAACGCGACGCCGGGGAGAAGAAGTTCAGGGTGTTATAACCCCAGAAGTTTTTCAGCCCCCGCTCAAGCAGATGCTGGTCGTCCGGGAACGCGTGTACCGGTAGCAGCTCAACGGAGGTGATGCCGAGGCTCTTGATGTAGTCCACCGTAGCTTTATGCCCCATCCCCTCAAAGGTGCCGCGCAGTTCAGGCGGGATCGCCGGGTTGAGCTGGGTAAAGCCCTTCACGTGGGTTTCATACAGAATGGTGCTGGACCACGGCACCGCCGGGCGATGCGGATCCTGGCCGTCAAACACCCGCGGGTCGATGACCCGACATTTCGGGGTATAGGGCGCGCTGTCCCGGGTATCAAAGCTGAGATCGAGCTCTTCGTGCCCCAGCTCATAGCCAAAATGGGAAGGGTTCCAGATAAGCTCCCCGGTCAGTGCTCTTGCATAGGGGTCAATCAGCAGCTTATGCGGATTGAAACGGTGCCCGTTTTCCGGATCGTAAGGGCCATACACGCGATAGCCGTACAGCGCCCCCGGTTTCAGATCCGGGACGTAGCCATGCCAGACTTCATCGGTGTACTCCGGTAACTCCAGACGGGCAATTTCAGATTTACCACTCGGGTCAAACAGACACAGCTCAACGCGTTCGGCGCAGGCCGAAAAGAGGGCAAAATTCACCCCTTTGTCATCGTAATTCGCCCCAAGGGGATAACTCTGCCCCGGCTGAATTTCATAAATTTTGTCATAAGCCATAATGTCTTTCCCTCGAACAGTAATAATCATTAGCCGCAGGCAAGTAACACCCGCCAGCAATCCTGTGCATCACTCAACTGCAGGCTTTCGCCCAACGTCAGGGTTTCACCGCTGAAACAGTCCCGGTAGCTGCGTCCGGCAAGCTCGGGAGGAAGCACCACCTCTGTCGCCCCCCACAGGGCCGCTCCGGTTACCGGAAACGCCTGGGCGGCGTTCGCCAGGGCCAGCCGCGGTGCCACTACGATCAGCACGTCATCGTCATCAACGCGGGCGTAGGCGATCGCCTTATCCGCCCGTTCGCCACGGGTCAGGAGCGCCATATAGCTACCCAGACGGAACAGCGCCGGTTTGCGCTGGCGCAGATGCAGCAGCGTGCGGGTGACGGAGAGCTTCAGCTGCCCATCCAGCCAGCTTGTTGCGCGTGTAGCAATCTGCCGATCCGCCGTTTCCATCTGCTGGCGGAGCTGATCGAAATCGGGCTCGCGGCGGTTATCCGGATCGACGAGGCTGAAGTTGAGCCCCTCACTGCCCTGATAGACATCCGGCACGCCCGGGGCGGTGAGTTTAATCACCGTCTGGCTCAGACTGTTCACCAGCCCGGCGCGGATAAACGGCCGCAGCGAGGAGGTAAAGTCTTGCAGGAAATCCTGATTGTCCGGTGAGAGCAGATGGCGGGCGTACTCCAGCACCACCGTCTCATAGGCTTCGTTGCTGTCCACCCAGTCGGTGCGCAGCTTGGCCTCGCGCAGCGCCTTCTCCACAAAGGCGAGGAAACGCGCTTCCAGTGCCTTCAGCCCCGCTACATCCTGCGTATCCAGCTCCGGCGGCCAGACCCCCGCCAGCGCCTGATAGAGCATCCAGGTGTCGGCGGCGCGCGGTGCTGTACCGTCATTCAGGAAGCGGACATGAGTCTGGTTCAGCTGCTGCCAGCGGGTCACGCACTCGGCCCAGACCTCCGGCGCTTCGGTCAGGGAATAGAGCCGGGCGCGGGCGTCCTCCCCGCGCTTGGTGTCGTGGGTCGAGGTGCCGGAGAGCGCGTCCGGCTGACGATCCCGCCGCGCGGCCATCTCGGTGTGGAAACGCGTCAGCGAGAAGGCGCGCGGTACCGGTTCGGCTCCCACCTCGTTGAGGGCCAGATCCATGTGCTGACGGAAGAACAGCGTGTCCTCCACCGATTTCGCCATCAGCGGCCCGGTCAATTGCTGGAAACGGGTACGGAAATTAGTGGCGGTATCACGCGCCTCCTCAGAGAGCTCGCCGGTCAGAATACGCATCAGCAGCGCGATGGCGTCGGGATCGGCGTTGACCGTCGACACCACGTGGTTCAGCAGCCGCATATCCGCGGCAGACATCCCCTGCGCGGTGCCGTAGGTGCGGTAAACCGGGAAGGCCACCAGCAGTTCGCGCAGCGCCAGCCGCAGAGGTTCCTCTCCCAGGTTTACGCCTTCGGTCCGGGCAAGATTTGCCGCCAGCTTCAGCAACGTGGAAAACTCCCCGGCAAAGTTTCGGTCCACCATCAGCAGACGGGCGTCGCGCAGTTCGGCATCCATATCCACCGGGCGGCCCATCACCCTGTCATAGGCCTGGCGCAGGCCGTCGATTTTATCGTCGTCAATCAGCACTTCCGACAGCGAGGCGATAAATTCATAGCCAGTGGTACCGGAGATCGGCCAGTCTTTGGGCAGATTCTCGCCTTTACTGAGGATCTTCTCCACCGTGATATAGCAGTCGGGCCCCGTCTCATTCCGCAGACGCTGCAGGTAGCCGCGCGGGTCGGCAAGGCCGTCCACGTGGTCGATACGCAGCCCGTCCACCGCCCCCGAACGCACCAGCTCCAGGATCAGCCTGTGGCTGTCATCAAACACCGCGTCGTCCTCAACCCGCACGCCTACCAGACCGGTGATCTCGAAGAAGCGTCGCCAGGAGAGATCGCGCGGAGCATCGCGCCAGCTGGTGAGCCGCCACGGCTGTTGGTCGTGCAGCTTCGTAATGGCAGCCGGATCGCGAAGGCTCAGCACCTCCTCTTCCCGCCCTTCCCAGCTCTCGGGAGTCAGCGGGTAGAAGGTGTCGAAATAGGCCAGCGCCGGTTTACCGGTTTCAGGGTCGCGCTGGACGCTAATTTCGCCGTTGGCCAGCACGACATCAAAATCATCCCCCAGAAACGGCAGCGTCAGCCGTCGGGACCAGTCGATATCAAAATGATGGGCGTAGCGACTCTTCTCCCCATGCTCAATCACATCCCGCCACCAGCCATTTTCCAGCGAGGTGGACATGTGGTTCGGCACAATATCGAGGATCAACCCCAGTCCGGCCGCCTTCAGGGCGCTGACCATCCGATCAAATCCGGCGCGACCGCCGATTGTGGGGTCAATCTCGTTAGCATCGGTGACGTCATAACCGTGCGTCGAATCCCGGGCGGCGGTGAAAACTGGAGAAGCATACAGATGGCTGATACCGAGCTGTTGCAGATACGGCACCAGACTGGCGGCACGATCGAAAGTCATGCCATTGCGAAACTGAATACGCCAGGTCGCTGTGGGGATCATCAGGTTGGTTCTCCTTGTGCAAAACGTACAATAACGGTGTTCGCGAGCAGCTCCGTGCGGCCTTCCGGCCAGGCAAACAGCGTTTCACCTGCGATATCGGGCATCACCTGAGGCTGGTCACCCGTATTAAATGCCAGCGACAACGTGCCCTGTGTAAAGGTCCAACTCACCACCACGCAGCCCGGCGCGGTTTTCAGCACCCGGCCGGTACCGCCCTGTGCGCCGGCCAGCAGCGGGACAATCGCCCGCTGGCGCAACTGCAACAGCTGCTGGGTAAAGCGCAGCCAGTTCTGGCCATCAGGCTGATTGAGTTTGTCCCAGTCCAGTTTCGACCGGGCAAAGGTCTCCGGCGCGTTGGGGTCCGGCACCGTCTCGTCGTGATCGCTGAACTCCTTCGCGCGCCCTTCCCGCACCGCGCGGGCCAGATCGCCGTGGAAATCGGTAAAGAACAGGAACGGCTGGGTTTCACCGAACTCCTCGCCCATAAACATCAGTGGGATATGCGGGGAGAGCAGCAGCGCGGCCATCAGCACCCGGGTGCGATCCTCCCCAATCAGGCTCAACAGGCGATCGCCCTGAGCACGATTACCTACCTGATCGTGATTCTGGATGAAATCGACGAAGGCCGTTGGCGGTTGAGCGATACTTTTCACTCCACGGGGCTCACCGGTTTGCGGGGAACGTTCCCCCTGATAAGAAAAGCCTTCAGCCAGCGCCCTTGCCACCCACTGCTCTGGTTTTTCAGCAAAATCCTGGTACCAGGCGTGGGTTTCTCCGCTGGCCATCACGTGGACGGCATTGTGCAGGTCATCATTCCACTCCCCGGTGAACAGCGGCACGCTGCCGTCCTCCTCTCGCGGATGGAGAAACACCACGTTGCGGCTGTCTTCGGTAGTGAGATGCACCGGCCGGTCGGTGATAGCGGCGCGGATGCGGGTGGCGATCTCAATCAACACGTGGGTGTCGGAGGAGTCTTCAATCTGATCGATAGCGTCAAAGCGCAGGCCGTCGAAGTGGAACTCCGTCAGCCAGTACAGCGGCGCCTCGACAATAAACTGACGCACCGGGGCGAGGTCATAGGCAATGCCGTTCCCCCACGGGGTCATGCGCTCCGGATGGAAAAAGTCCGGGGCCAGTTTCGGTAGATAGTTACCCTCCGGGCCAAAATGGTTAAGGACGATATCCAGCACCACCGACAGCCCCAGCCCGTGAGCGGTATCGACAAAGGCTTTCAGCTCGTCCGGCGTGCCGTAGGCGCTGTGCGGGGCATACAGCAGAACCCCGTCGTAGCCCCAGCCGCGATTGCCCCCGGCCTGGGAGACCGGCATCAGCTCAATCATGGTAATGCCGAGCGAGGCCAGATACGGCAGTTTGTCTGCGGCCGCGCGGAAGGTGCCCTCGGGGGTAAAGGTCCCGATATGGAGCTCATAGACCACGCTCTCTTCCCAGGGCCGGCCCTGCCAGTGGGTGTTGCGCCAGACATAGCTGTGAGGATCGCACACCAGCGACGGGCCGTTAACGTCCCCTTGCTGAGCGCGGGAGGCCGGATCGGGCACCGTTGTGCCGTCAGGCAGGATAAAGCTGTACGCTGAACCGGGGGCAACGTTGTTGACCGTCAGTTCAAATCCGCCGTCGCCGGTCGGGTTCATCGGCAATGTTTCGTCGTTCAGGCGCAGGGCAATGTGATGCTGACCGCTGGCCCACAGATGAAAGCGAACGCTGTTCGCATCGCTATATTCACAACCCCAATACCTAATAGATTTAGCAGTCATTCCACCACCTCGTTTGACCCATGATCCTCGGGTTGCCCGGCGTTTATCGCGAAGCAGAGGGAAAAAGAGAAAATGCGCTGGTGTTAAACCGCGCATGAACATCAAGCATAGACCAGGAAATTAATGTGAGATGGGTCACTGCGAAGGGTGCGGAGAAGATAACTATTGGGCACTATCGGCTCCCTCTCCCTTGAGGGAGAGGGTTGGGGTGAGGGGGAACCGGCCGCACCAGCAGACCGGAGCGCTCCCCCGTGTTATGCCGGTTCCGGCAGTCTGAAGCTGGCGATGCTCTGGGTAAGGTGTTTCGCCTGCTCTTCCAGCGAGGCGGCCGCGGCGGCGGACTCCTGCACCAGGGCGGCGTTTTGCTGGGTCACACCGTCCATCTCTGTCACCGCCTGGCCGACCTGGCCGATGCCGCGGCTCTGCTCTTCCGACGCCACCGAGATCTGCTCCATCAGCGCATTCACTTTGTTGACCGAATTGATGATGGCATGAATCACCTCTCCGGAACGATTTACCAGCTGCGAACCGTTTTTGACGCTGGAGACCGACTGGGCAATCAGGTTTTCAATGTCCTTCGCCGCCACGGCGCTCTTCTGCGCCAGGGTACGCACTTCGGTCGCCACCACCGCAAAACCGCGGCCCTGGGTACCGGCACGAGCGGCTTCAACCGCGGCGTTCAGGGCCAGGATATTGGTCTGGAAGGCGATGCTGTTGATCACGCTGGTGATATCTTCGATGCGCTGGGAGTTGGCGGCGATGGTGTTCATGGTCTCGATCACCTCGCGGGTTACCGCCTCCCCGGTACGGGCATTGTTCACCGCATCCTGCACCAGCTTACCGGCCTGATGCACATTGTCGGTGTTATTGGCGACCGTGGCGCTCAGCTGCTCCATGCTGGCGGCGGTTTCCGTCAGGGCTGACGCCTGCTGCTCGGTACGTGACGCGAGGTCGATGTTGCCCGAGGCGATCTCCTGCGAGGCGTAATTAACGGTACGACAGGCTTCGCGCACTTGGGAGATGGTATCCAGCAGGGCCAGACGCATCTGCTCCATCGAGCCCATCAGTAGATCGATTTCATTGTTTGAACCCGCCTTCTGCGGTACGGCTTCCGTCAGCTGACCGGCGGCGATCTGGCTGCAGTGTTCCCGGGCCAGGTTAATCGGGGCAAAGACAAAGCGCTTCATCAGAACGCTCACCCCAATAATCACCACCACAAACAGCGCGGCAAAGGCGGCAATAATGGTTAAGCCAGAGGCGAAATGCGCCCGCGCATCGTCATTGAGCTGCTTCGCGTATGTCTGATGCACCGTCAGAACCTGATCGAGGACGATTTCATACTGACGGTCGAGACGGGAAATCTTTGGGATCAGGGCATCAAATTTTGCCGCATCCTGCGCCGAGGCCGCGTCGATCAGCGGCGACAGCCCCTGATTGCGGTAGGCGAGCCAGGCATCATCATAAGCCTGCACTAACGGGGCTTCATCCGGCAGACGCGGCGCGGCATTGAAGGCGGCGAAGGCGCCATCCGCTTTGGTCAGCGCCAGCTTCACCGAGTCCAGCTTCTCCGCAAGACCGGCGGTGTCACCGCTCTCCACCTGCTTCATGTACTCCATGACCCGCACGCGCAGGGTACGGCTGTGGTTAATGGGATCGATAATGGATAACACCACCTGAATTTCTTTATTCACGTTATCCAGAGAATCATTGCTTTTAATGGCCAGCCAGACATTACTGGCGGCACTGGCAACAAAGAAAAACAGCAGGGCTAGCAGAATGGCAAGGGACGACTTTTTTAACGACATAACTACCTCAGAAATAAAACGGTCTGAAGTGTTATCGGCATCCACCCCTTAATATTGAATTAAAGTTATTTATTTATAGAGATATTAATAATGCTGTGAATAGTTATTTAAATCATCACATTGCACAGCAGGACCTGATATTTTGGCCCTGCCATAGATGGAAATTTTTTATCTGTTTAGCGGATGATTATTTGCTGCATAGTTAATCGTCTAAATATTAAGCGTGGTGAAATTGCGGCCAGTGAATTTCGCCCACACCGTTTAATTTGGGGCGGGCGAATAAAAAGCCCTGAAAACGTTTGATGCCTGCCGACTCCAGCCAGCACCACTCTTCAATTTTTTCAATGCCTTCTGCCACCAGCGCAATCTCCATATCGGTGCAGCAGCTGATGATCGACTTCACAATCGCCTGCTTCGGGCCACTTAAATGGATGTTGCTGACAATCTCACGATCGATTTTCAGTTTATCCGGCTGGAAGCGGGTCAGCAGCGATAGCCCGGCATAGCCTGAGCCAAAATCATCAATCGCCAGGCCAATCCCCGCAGCCCTTAACTGCTTGATGGCGCTGTTGAACTGGTTAAAGCCGGAGATCATCTCGTTTTCGGTGACTTCAATCACCACCTGCTCCGGCTGTAGCCGGTGGGCGAGGATCTGATCCATCAGAAAATCGACGGCGCCGGGCACATTGACCAGCGACATCGGCAGCAGGTTAATGGCAATTTTATGATCGCCAATGCCAATCTTTTCTGCCAGCGCAAAGGCGTATGCCTTGGTCAGCAGATCCACTTCATAGACTTTGTCCTGATCGAGGGTGCTAAAAAACCGCTCGGGGCTCCCGCCGTCGTTGCTGCGGATCAGCGCCTCCAGCGAGGAAATTTTGCCCTCGGTGGGTTGCACGATAGGCTGCAGGGCAAACTGACAGACCTGATTATCAATCAGCCCGGCGATGGCATCGCCAAAGGGGTTATGCTCCGCGGCCAGTGTCCACCTCTCCGGCCGGAACTGAGATCCGCCCGACGTTCTTTTGGGCTGCGTGATAAACGTCTTAATAAATTTAAAGACCCGGTCTTCCGCCGCCAGATAATTATCCAGCTTGCTGTAACGCAACACCGATGAGAGCACCGATTTTGGCGTGTCGATCCGCAGAGCGAACAGCAGCATGCCGACGTTTTCAAAGCGGCGGCGCGGGCCGTAATCACGCATCAACTCCACCACGCTGTCATGGCGCTTGTCCTGGCCGATCTTTGCGAACAAGGTCTCAATGACCTCTTCAGAGCCTTCGAGGATCTGCAAAAAATCATGACCGTTAAACAGCAAAATACCCGTGACATCCAGCGCGGTATTGTTTTTCCTGGCCTTTTCAACAAGTGTGAGGAGGGATAAAGATTTGCAGGATGGATTTAACTGGCTTTTGTAAATGAGTGTCGTCAGCACAGTCATTGTTCCCGATAGAGTGTTAGGCCTTATAAACTATTGTTTAACATAAATTACATTTATCGACTAATAGTATTAAAAGGATATATCAGGAAAGAAGCGATTCGGCTCAAAAACAATCAATATGAATGTTTAATTCTGGCGGAGATGAAAATGAAACGTACGCTGCGGCTGTTGCTCTGTTTACCGGTGTACGCCCTCGCCGCTCCGCTGGTGCCGCCCGCCGGTTTTACCCAGCCGCTACCGCACACGGGAAAAGGTGGCTGCGTTCCCCTGCCCGCGCCCTATACCGGCCCACTGACGCTGCGCAGTAAATATGAGGGGTCCGACAGCGCCCGCGCCACCCTCAACCCGCAGGCCGAACAGGCATATCGCACGGCAATCAAACCTGTCGTCGGCTTTGAACGCGGGATCTCGACGATGGTGTGGCGCTATAAACAGAGCGGGGATCCGCACACCCTGAAATGTATTCTGGACGGCTACGCGGCCTGGGCTAAAGCAGATGCGTTACTCTCCGCGGAGACCAGCCACACCGGTCGCGCCATGCGCAAATGGGCGCTGGCGACGCTGGCCAGCAGCTGGCTGGAGCTAAAGTTTACGCCGGATACATCCTCTGGCGGACAACAGGACACTGAACGCTGGCTGGGCCAGTTGGCGGATCGGGTGGTACAGGAGTGGGACGACCTGCCGCTGAAAAGCACCAATAATCACAGCTACTGGGCAGCATGGGCGGTGATAGCCAGCGCCGTGGCGCTCGACCGGCGGGATCTGTTCGACTGGTCGTTAAAAGAGTATCGCATCGCCGCGGGGCAAATTGCTGCCGACGGCACGCTGGCAAATGAACAGCGCCGCGGCCAGCGGGCGCAGGCCTACCACAATTATGCCCTGCAGCCGCTGGTGATGATCGCCAGTTTCGCCAGAGCCAATCAGGTGGATGTGATAAAAGAGAACAATGGTGCGCTGGCGCGGCTGGCGGGGTATGTGTTGCGACAGAATGAGGCTCATCTGGAGTGGCTGGAGCCCTGGTGCGCCATGACTCACTGCGATTCAGACACGCTGTCACGCCTGCAAGCCAGCCGTCCAGCAGAGGATCGCCGCCTCGGCGGCAATCTCACCCTGCTCTATCAGCGTTAAATTTGCGCCATCCCGCCATCCACGAATAGCTCGGTGGCATTGATAAAGCTGGCGGCATCGGAGGCGAGGAACGCCACGACTTTGGCCACCTCTTCCGGTTCACCAATGCGTCCCAGGGGCACCGTCGAGGCTAAGGCATCGAACAGCCCCTGACGCTGTTCTTCCGGCACCAGCTCTCCCAGCCCCGGGGTTTTAATCGGACCCGGGCTGACGACGTTGACCCGGATCCCGCGCCCCTGCAAATCGAGCGCCCAGGAGCGGGCAAAGTTTCTGACTGCCGCCTTGCTGGCGCTGTAGACGCTGAAATTAGCGGTACCTTTCACGGAGACGGTCGAGCCGGTGAGGATCACCGACGACCCGGCAACCAGCAGCGGCAGCGCCTTTTGTACCGTAAAGAGCACCCCGCGCACGTTGGTGGCGAAGATGCGGTCGAAGTGTTCTTCGGTGATGGCGCCCAACGGCAGCATATCCCCGCCGCCCGCATTGGCGAACAGCACGTCCAGCCGTCCGGCCTGTTCGGCGATCTGCGCATACACCGTATCGAGATCGGCAAGACGTGACGCGTCGGCGCGAATACCGGTCACCTGCCCGCCCAGACTGGCGACGGCGTTGTCCAGTTCAGCCTGACGGCGGCCAGTGATGTACACCTTCGCCCCCTGAGCCATCAGCTCTTTTGCGGTTGCCAGACCGATACCGCTGGTGCCGCCGGTGACGAGTGCGATTTTGCCTGCTAATGCTGAGTTCATGTGATTTACCTTGTGCGTTGTGGGTGTGGACGCACTCTACCGCTTGCGGCATTAGCGAAAAATCAGCAAAAATGGAAATCACTTTTTCCTCACGTAAATAATCCTCGCTTGTAAGGGCCCGCTCTATGGATCAGTTAATGGCAATGCGCGCTTTCACGCGCGTGGTGGAAACCGGCAGCTTTACCCGGGCGGCGGACTCCCTGAACATGCCCATCGCTACGCTCAGCAAGCTGGTGAAAGCCCTGGAGGCGCATCTGGGCGTGCGGCTGTTGCAGCGCACTACCCGCCGGGTGACATCGACACCGGAAGGAGAGGATTATTACGACAAGGCCCGGCGGGTGCTGATTGATATCGAAGATATCGACACCTCCTTTAGCGCGGTAAAACTTCAGCCGCAGGGGCATTTGCGAATCGATGTGGGCGGCTCGACAGCGCGGGACGTGCTGATCCCGCTGCTGCCGGATTTTATGCGTCGCTATCCCGATATCCGTATCGACCTGGGGGTGGCAGACCGGCCAGTGGATTTAATCAGCGGTAACGTCGACTGCGTGATCCGCGGCGGCGCGCTGGGGGATTCATCCCTGATTGCCCGGCATATCGGCAATGCGGAGATGGTCACCTGCGCCACACCGGGCTATCTGAAGCAGCACGGGATCCCCGCCTACCCGGAGGAGTTGCGTAATGGTCATAAGCTGGTGAGCTATCTCTCTCCGGTGTCCGGTCGCGCGGTGCCGTTTCGCTTTACCCACGGCGATGAAACCCGGGACATCACCCTGCAGCACCATATCGGGATCAACGAAAGCAATGCGCATCTGGCGGCGGCCGTTGCCGGGATAGGGATTATCCAGACCTTTCGCTACTCCGTCAGGGAGCTGATTGAGGCGGGATCGCTGGTGGAAATTCTGGCGACATGGCGTCCGCCGCACTACCCGTTTTACGTAGTGTATCCACAGAACCGGCATGTGACGCAGCGTTTAAGGGTATTTATCGCGTGGCTGGGGGAGGTTTTTCCGCAGGCGGTGAAGGGATAGCCGGGCATCGCGCCCGGCAAAAGGATTAGTTCAGAGTGTAGTCGAGGGTGATTTCAGCTTTCAGCACCTGCGACACCGGACACCCGGCTTTGGCCTTCTGAATGATGCCGTCAAACTGCTGCGGGTCAATGCCCGGGACGGTCACTTTACTCTGCAATGCAATTTTGCTGATGGCAAAGCCACTGTCGGTTTTATCCAGCGACACATCGGCAGTGGTGTCGATGGAATCAGCGGTGTAACCAGACTCGCCCAGCATCAATGAAAGCGCCATTGAGAAACAGGCCGCGTGCGCCGCGCCAATCAGCTCTTCCGGGTTGGTGCCCTTTTCCCCTTCAAAGCGGGTATTAAAGCCGTAAGGTTGCTGATTAAGGACGCCGCTCTCGGTGGAAACCGTCCCCTTGCCGCGTTTGATATCGCCAGACCAGTGTGCCGAACCGTGCTTGTGAATTGTCATAAATTGCTCTCCTTTTGGCTTACAAGGGGTTAAGTATAGAAGAGAGATCGCGCTTTGCGGCCAAGACGGAACATTCTCATCCCATTGCGCAGATATTCACCTGCTATATTTGAATTTTTAAAAAGGAGGACAGAATGAATTCACCCGTAAGAGGTATTGACCATATCGGTATTACCGTACCGGATATTAAGCAGGCCACGCTATTTTTTGAGCAGGCGTTTAACGCGAAAGAAATATATCGTTCCGTTGAACCCGGGGACGGAAATATCGATCCTGATGCCCAGCAGAAGACGTTGCGCTTATTCCCGGGAACTGAGGTTCGCGCCATTCGCATGCTGGCGATGCCTCACGGGCCGGGCGTTGAACTGTTTGAGATGCACGGCCCGAAGCAGCAGCCCCCGGCGCGGCCAAGTGATTTTGGCCTGCAGCATTTCGCTCTCTATGTCGATGATTTCGCACAGGCGATAGCCCGTTTCACGGCGGCGGGCGGCGAAATGTTTACCGAGCCTAAGCCGCTCTCCTTCCCGGCGGAACAGGGAGAAGGCAATGCTTTTTGCTATGGTAAAACGCCCTGGGGAAGCGTGATTGAATTGATATCCTGGCCCTCGCCTATGCCTTATGAAAAATACACGGACCTGCGTCGCTGGAAGCCATGATATATCCTTAAAACAACAGGGATTATGATATTTTTATTTCCAGGACGAGTCTTACACACAGCACGATAAAATTTTGCCATTCTGAATGTGCATTACGTCATTGCGAACCGGAACACTAAATAGAAAACGACACGGAGGCACTATGTTTACTTATACTTCAGCAACCACACCATCCGCACAGCCGGAGCTGGTAAATGCAATTGCACAGGGTTTACGCGCAGAACTGGGCGCTGTCACCGAAGATGACATTTTGATGGAACTCACCAAATGGGTGGAAGCCTCAGATAATGACATCCTCAGTGACATCTACCAGCAGACCATTAACTACGTCGTCAGTGGCCAGCACGCCAGTTTCTGAAAATCTGCTATGCTGGATCAGCAACCTTAGGGGTTACATTTCGTTCGCCTTATCACTATCAACAGGATTGAGGAGTTAATATGAAATCGAACCGTCAGGCACGCCATATTCTGGGACTGAACTACAAGCTCTCTAACCAGCGTAAAGTGGTGATTGAGGGTGACAGCGAAACGCAGGTCACCAACGCCACTGGCAGAAAACGCCACGAACCTAAGTAAGTTCGCTAAAGCATACCTGACACCACCGTTAATCCCGGTGGTGTTTTTATTTGTATGTTGCGGTTTTTAACATCCACCTCCTCTATAATACCTGCCTGACATCCCCTGCGGGCACGACAGCAACAATGATTAACACCAGTGCCAGGGACGGATTTCCAAAAATTAAGTGAGTGACATGGAAAACAAAGCAACCCGACATCGTTCCCTTTATATCCCTTATGCCGGTCCGGTTCTGCTGGAGTTCCCCCTGCTGAACAAGGGCAGCGCCTTTAGCATGGAAGAGCGCAGTAACTTCAACCTGCTGGGCCTGCTGCCGGAAGTGGTGGAAACCATCGAAGAACAGGCCGAGCGCGCATGGATCCAGTACCAGGGCTTCAAAACCGAAATCGATAAGCACATCTACCTGCGCAATATCCAGGACACCAACGAAACCCTCTTCTACCGGCTGGTGCAAAACCATCTCGACGAGATGATGCCGGTGATCTACACCCCGACTGTCGGGGCCGCCTGTGAACGCTTCTCCGAAATTTACCGTCGCTCCCGCGGCGTGTTTATCTCGTATCAGAACCGTCACAACATGGATGACATTCTGCAGAACGTGTCGAACCACAACATCAAGGTGATCGTGGTGACCGACGGGGAACGTATTCTCGGTCTGGGCGACCAGGGGATCGGCGGGATGGGCATTCCGATCGGCAAGCTGTCGCTGTACACCGCCTGCGGCGGCATCAGCCCGGCCTACACCCTGCCGGTGGTGCTGGATGTGGGTACCAATAACCAGCAGCTGCTCAACGATCCGCTGTATATGGGCTGGCGTCACCCGCGCATCACCGACGACGAGTACTACCAGTTTGTGGATGACTTTATCCAGGCGGTGAAACATCGCTGGCCGGACGTGCTGCTGCAGTTTGAAGACTTCGCCCAGAAAAACGCCATGCCGCTGCTGAATCGCTATCGCGACGAAATCTGCTCCTTTAACGACGACATTCAGGGCACCGCGGCAGTGACCGTCGGCACGCTGATTGCGGCCAGCCGCGCGGCGGGCAACCAGTTAAGCTATCAAAAGATCGTCTTCCTCGGCGCCGGTTCCGCCGGGTGCGGTATTGCTGAGCAGATCATCGCCCAGACCCAGCGGGAAGGCTTAAGCGAAGAGCTGGCCCGCTCGCGCGTCTTTATGGTGGACCGCTTTGGCCTGCTCACCGATGCGATGCCGAACCTGCTTCCGTTCCAGACCAAACTGGTGCAAAAGCGCGAGAACCTGAAAAACTGGGATACCGACAACGAAGTGCTCTCCCTGCTCGACGTAGTGCGCAACGTCAAGCCGGATATCCTGATCGGCGTCTCCGGGCAGACAGGACTGTTCACCGAAGAGATCATCCGCGAGATGCATAAGTACTGCGCGCGCCCAATCGTGATGCCGCTCTCGAACCCAACCTCCCGCGTGGAAGCCACCCCGCAGGACATCATCGCCTGGACCGAAGGCAATGCGCTGGTCGCAACCGGCAGCCCGTTTGCCCCGGTGGTATGGAAGGATAAAACCTACCCGATCGCCCAGTGCAACAACTCCTATATCTTCCCGGGAATTGGCCTGGGGGTCATCGCCTCCGGCGCCTCACGCATTACCGATGAGATGCTGATGTCCGCCAGCGAAACCCTGGCCAAGCACTCCCCGCTGGTGAATAACGGTGAAGGGCTGGTACTGCCGGAGCTGAAGGATATTCACGTGGTGTCGAAGGCGATTGCCTTTGCCGTGGGTAAGATGGCGCAGCAGCAAGGCGTGGCGGTGAAAACCTCTGCCGATGCGTTGCAGCAGGCGATTGACGAGAACTTCTGGCAGCCGGAATATCGTAGCTACCGTCGGACCTCGATATAAAATAAAAAAAACCCGCTCAAGGCGGGTTTTTTATTATCAAGCGCAAATTAAAGCGCTGATACGTTTCCGGCAGCAGGGCCTTTAGCGCCGCTTTCAATAGTGAAGGAAACTTTCTGGCCTTCATCAAGGGTCTTGAAATTATCGCTCTGAATCGCAGAGAAATGTACGAATACATCCTTGCTGCCGTCGTCAGGGGTAATAAAACCGAAACCTTTGTCAGCGTTAAACCATTTTACTAAACCAGTCATTTTGTTAGACATAAATACTTCCTTAATTGATGAGCCACTTAACCGCGGCGATGGTGGCCTGTATTTTAGAGTGACTTATTAGGCACTATAGGAGGAGGCTCATGAAGAAGGGTATCGGGTGATAACACTTGAACTGAGGACTGCTTTACTAAAATTGCTTTCATAAGGTCTGCTTTCCAAACCGATGAGCCATTTAGACACAGGCAAATTAGTTATGCAATGTTTATGTTTTTTATCTTAACCACTTAACCACCCGGATGGCTAAATGCCCGACAAAAAAAATAAATACAAGCATCGGGGTGATTAAGCGTGTAAGGTGGCAATCCCTTAAATCAGGAGATGCCTATGTCCGGACGTAAAAACACGCAAGCCCGTCGTAATTACTTAGTAAAATGCCCATGCCCAGGCTGTTCAAAAGATTCTGAACATAGCTTTAGCCGCGTACAGAAAGGGGCTCAACTTGTCTGCCCGTACTGCAGTACCTTATTTAAATCCACTCAGCGAATTTAAAAATCAGCAATTGCCAAATGCTCCGGATGCATTCGTTGCGTTACCGGCTCATTTGGCAATATAACTCACGTTCGATCGCTAAAGCAGACCTGTGATGCGGTTTATCTGTCGCACAGTCTTACTCTGGTGGCGGTAGGCCTTTTGTCGTCACTGCGGATGGTAAATTCAACCTTTTGCCCTTCAAAGAGCGTTTCGACGTTATCATCTTCCAGCGCAGAAAAATGTACGGCGACATCTTTACTCCCGTCCAGCGGGGAGATAAAACCAAAACCTTTGTCTTCTTTGAACCATTTTACCAGGCCTGTAATTCTTGCGGACATACTGACTCCTGTTGAGCATCAATAGAGGTGAGCGTTCATAATAAACGTAATGGATTAAACGTCTGGGCTCAAAGGGAGGGGATATCAGCGATAGCGCCAGGTTATGAGAACTACTTAGTAAAATTTTTACGTTCGTTTGTATGTCGAACCGAAGATTTTATTAATGCACGTCCAGTGTCAATAAGCAAATTTATCTTAGCCATACCGACGACCCGAAAAAAAATAACGAGAATAATCGGGAATACCAGCGCATTATTTTTCGTAGGCCGGGTAAGCGCAGCGCCACCCGGCGTTTCGACAATTATTTCTTCTTATTCAACATCGCCTGTAAATCGGCAAAGGGGTTGTAGGTCGCCGCACCGACATCTTTTTGCGCGTCTTCACCGGCTACCACGGTGGTGCCGTACAGATCCGCTTCCGTGTATTTGGAATGCTCATGATCGTGGCAGAACAGACACAGCAACTCCCAGTTACTGCCATCTTCCGGGTTGTTGGTATGGTCGTGATCGATATGGTGAACCGTTAATTCACGCAGGTTCGAATAAACGAACTCCCGCGAGCAACGTCCGCATACCCACGGATAGATTTTAAGTGCTTTCTCGCGGTAGCCGCTTTCCAGCCGCGCGTAGTTTTTAGGGATCAGAGCCATTGCTGAAGTTACCTGTGGCAAAAAACTAATTTTACGTCAGTACGGCCGGGATTTCACCTGCGTTCAGTGGCGCAGACCATGGTTTCTGCGACCTGACGCTGCGTCAGCCACCAGAACACCAGCGCCAGCAGGCTGACTAAAGCCCCCAGCAGACATACCCCCTGCCAGCCAAAATGCGCATACGTGACGGTGGTGCCGATGGCGCCCAGTCCGCTGCCGACGGCGTAAAATAGCATGTACAGCCCCACCAGCCGGCTATGCGCGTCCGGGCGGGTGCGGAAGATCAGGCTCTGATTGGTGACATGCAGCGCCTGGCCGCCCAGGTCCAGCAGCACGATGCCGATCGCCAGCGCCCAGAGTGAGACCTCCATCAGCGACAGCGGCCACCAGGCCAGCACCAGCGCCAGAAGCGCTATCCCGCTGGTGCGCCGGGCATATCCTCTGTCCGCCCACTCCCCGGCCCGGGCCGCGGCCAGCGCGCCGACCACGCCTGCCAGCCCGAACGCACCAATCGCCGTGTGCGAAAAGCTGTAGGGCGGCGCGCTCAGGGGCAGGACGAGCGCGCTCCAGAAGATGTTAAAGGCAGCGAACATCAGCAGGGCCAGCATGCCCCTCACCTGTAACACTTTCTCATCACGTAGCAGGGTCAGCATCGAGGCCAGCAAACGGGGATAACTCAGCGTACGCGAGGCCGGAGGCAGAACCGGCAGCCGTCGCCACAGGGGGATCGCAATCGCCAGCATCAGGAGCGCGGCGCAGAAGTAGACCCCGCGCCAGCCCGCGAGGTCGCTGATGCCCCCGGCAAAGACCCGCGCCAGCAGCAGTCCAATGAATACCCCGCCCTGGGCTGTTCCCACTACCCGCCCCTGTTCATGAGGCGCAGCGGCGCTGGCCGCATAGGCGATCAGCCCCTGGGTCATCGCCGTGCCGAGCAGCCCAACGGCGAGCATACCTCCCAGCAATACCGGGGCGGACTGCGCCATCCCCACCGCAATCAGGGCGACAATCAGGGCCACCATTTGTATCGCCATCAACCGACGGCGATCCACCCGGTCCCCCAATGGCACCAGAAACAGCAGCGCCAGCGCGCAACCCAGTTGGGTGGCGGTGATCACCCCTCCCACCGCCGCCTGGCTGATGCCAAAATCCCGTGCCAGGGCGTCGAGTAGCGGCTGGGCGTAATAGACATTCGCCACGCTCAGGCCGCTGGCGATGGCGAACAGCCACACCAGGCTGGGTGATATACGCGCGCTCGGTTGCACATTCATGCTGTTAGCTTCCTGTAACATGGTTTCAAAATAAAACCATTTAAAGGTAGGTCAGGTGGTTTTAAAATGCAACCACCAGCTTTATGCTGGTGCCCTTGCTGGCCATACAAAACCCCGCTACACTCCTTTCATTCATCAACCCACTGAATATAAAAGGAGGCTAATTATGCTGTGCTGTGAAATCTTTGAAATTTCACTTCACCTTGGTGATCGCACCTGCTCAAGCGTTATCGGTTTCGTGCTGCGATAACTTCGGCTTGAGCGAAGACACCTAAGACTGAATCCCTTCTCTCGGGCTTACCGGGTTATCGTCAGCGATGTATGACGAGGCATTTTCATGACTGTAACTCTTGAGTAAGCAAATGAGCACATTACTGACTGCACTTTCTCTCCGTGTTGATACCGCCTTTGACACGCTATTCAACGACCTCACCTTTAGCCTGAAAAAAGGCGACCGCATTGGTCTGCTGGGCGATAACGGCTGCGGCAAAAGTACCCTGCTGAAGATCCTCGACGGCACAGACACGCCCCTCTCCGGGACGGTCGCGCTGGCCGGGCACTGCCTGATGGCACGGGTTGAGCAACATCTCCCTGAATCCGTCTATCCGCTGACCATGATCGACGCGGTGCTGGCCCAGCTGCCGGTGGCCGAGCGCGAAAGCCTGCGCTGGCGGGCAGAAACATTGCTGGCGGGCATGGGTTTTACCCCGCAGGACACCGGCCTGCAATCGGCTACCCTCAGCGGCGGACAGCACACCCGACTGCTGCTGGCGCGGGCGCTGATTAACGAGCCGGATCTGTTGCTGCTGGATGAACCCAGCAACCACCTCGACCTGCCGACGCTGCTGTGGCTGGAGCAGTTCCTGCAAAACTGGTCCGGCAGCTTTGTGCTGGTTTCTCACGACAGACAACTGCTTGATGCCGTCACCAACGGCAGCTGGATCCTGCGCGATAAAACCCTGCACTACTTCGCCCTTCCCTGCACCCGGGCGCGTCAGGCCCTGGCGGAGAAGGACGAGAGCGACGCCCTGCGCCATAAAGCCGAGCAAAAGGAGATCGACCGGGTCACCGCCAGCGCCAAACGGCTGGCGACCTGGGGCAAGGTCTACGATAACGAGGATCTGGCCCGCAAAGCCAAGCAGATGGAACGTCAGGTGGAGCGGCTGAAGGAGAGCCAGACGGCGCTGACAAACGGCACGCCCTGGACCTTGACCCTGCGCGGCGATGCGCTGCGGGCGGACCGGCTGCTGGAGATCGACACGCTCAGCGTTCCGCCTGCGCCGGGCCTGCCAGCGTTGTTCTCGGCAGAAAACCTCCGGCTTAAAAGCGGCGATCGGGTAGCGATTGTCGGGCGCAACGGCTGCGGGAAATCCTCCCTGATGCGGCTGATCTGGCGGCAGTGTATTGCCAGCGAAACGCATGCCGGGCTGAAGATCCACCCACGCGTGGCCATGGGCTATTACGACCAGACCCTGCATCAACTGGCGGATGACGCCACACTAATCGACGCCCTTGAGCCCTTCGCGCCTGACCCGCAGCATCGCAAGATGGCGCTGATCTCCGCCGGATTCGCCTGGGCCCGGCACGGGCAAAAGGTCAGCACCCTCAGCGGGGGTGAACGATCCCGGCTGCTGTTTATTGGCTTAACGCTGGCCCGCTTTAGCCTGCTGATGCTCGATGAACCGACCAACCATCTGGACATGGAAGGCAAAGAGGCGCTGGCCGAAACGCTGCAACAGTTCGAAGGCGGCGTGCTGCTGGTCAGCCATGACCGGCAGTTAATCACCCAGAGCTGCAACCGCTTCTGGCTGATTGAACATGGCCAGCTCAGCGAATGGCACGATGCCGACGCGGTGTTTACCCGCCTGCGGGATGGCAGCGGGGTCAGCGCCGTGCCGGTTCAGGCCGTGCGGCAAGAGGAACCCGAGTCACATGAGGATCTGCTGGAACGGTTGATTATGCTGGAGACGTTGCTGGAAGAAGATCGGCTGCGTAAGCCTAAGCATCAGAAGCCGCAGCTTCAGGCCCAGTGGCAGGAGGAGATTGCCGCGCTGACGGCGCAGCTGTAGGAAATCGCCCGGTGGGTAGCCGCCGCCGGGCCATTTTTTTTACTTCGGCTGATTCGTTTTCCAGGCATCCCATGCCTGTTTAATTTCCTGCTTCGCGGTGGCGGCATCATTGAAGCCGTTCAGCTCCACCGACTTGCGCCCTTCCGGCAGCTGTTTGTAGACGCGGAAGAACGACTCCAGACGCTGCTGCTCAATTTTCGGCAGATCGCTCAGCTCTTTGATGTCGTCATAGGTCGGGTCAATTTTGCTGGCCGGAACGGCAACAATTTTGTCGTCTTTCTCACCGCCGTCGATCATCTTCAGCACGCCAATGGCGCGCAGTTTAATCAGAGTACCCGGGGCCATCGGGGCGCGGGTATAGAAGATCACGTCCAGCGGATCGCCATCCCCCGCCAGCGACTGGGTCAGCGAGCCGTAGTTCGCCGGGTAGGCCACCGGCATCGACTGGAAGCGGTCGGCAATGATAAAACCGGTTTTGGCATCCGTTTCATATTTAATAATCCCACCCGCCGGAATTTCGGTGACGGCATAAAACTCTTCCGGGTTGTTATCAGGCTGTGGAAATTCGAGGATATTCTGCGCCTGCACAGAAGCGGACAGGAGGACGCTAACAGCGAGAAGTTTTTTTACCAGATGCATTGTCTTGTTAACTCTTCGGTTTTTAAGAAGACAACACCTTACGGTTTCGAAATGTCAGAAACATGACAGATTTACTGCAGAAATATTGCCCACGCACTCATTAAGGCTATTACTTATTCTGCTATCACCGTTCCGCTAAACCTCATTTAAATGATGACATTATGTTTCACAGCCCTTGCCTCAACCATTAAAAAAATTAATCCTTAAGGAGTATGTCGCGCTGTTGGACGCATACCTGCCCCGCAGATCCTCAATATGAAAATGGAGATACATATGAAAGCTGCTGTCGTGACTCAAGACCATCAGGTAGAAGTGACCGAGAAAACCCTGCGCCCGCTGAAACATGGCGAAGCGCTGCTGAAGATGGAGTGCTGTGGCGTTTGCCACACCGATCTTCACGTTAAGAACGGCGACTTTGGCGATAAGACCGGGGTGATCCTCGGCCATGAAGGCATTGGGGTCGTCAAGGAGATCGGCCCGGGCGTGACCTCGCTGAAGCCGGGCGATCGCGCAAGCGTGGCGTGGTTCTTCGAAGGCTGTGGCCACTGTGAATACTGTAACTCCGGCAACGAAACCCTGTGTCGTACGGTGAAGAACGCCGGGTATTCCGTGGACGGTGGGATGGCCGAAGAGTGCATCGTCACCGCCGACTATGCGGTAAAAGTGCCGGATGGACTGGAGTCCGCCGCTGCGAGCAGTATCACCTGCGCCGGGGTGACTACCTATAAAGCAGTGAAAGTGTCGGAGATTAAACCCGGCCAGTGGATTGCCATTTATGGCCTCGGCGGGCTGGGCAACCTGGCGCTGCAGTACGCCAAAAATGTCTTTAACGCCAAAGTGATCGCCGTTGACGTCAATGATGAACAGCTGAAGCTGGCCACCAGCATGGGGGCCGATCTGGTCGTTAACTCCCGCAGCGACGATGCCGCGAAATTCATTCAGGAAAAAACCGGCGGTGCCCACGCGGCAGTGGTGACGGCGGTGGCGAAAGTGGCCTTTAACTCGGCGGTGGATGCCGTTCGTGCCGGTGGCCGCGTGGTGGCGGTCGGTCTGCCGCCGGAAGCGATGAGCCTCGATATTCCACGTCTGGTGCTGGACGGCATTCAGGTGGTGGGCTCGCTGGTCGGCACCCGTCAGGATCTGACCGAAGCCTTCCAGTTTGCCGCCGAAGGCAAGGTTGTGCCGAAAGTGGCGCTGCGTCCGCTGGGGGATATCAACGCCATCTTCAAAGAGATGGAGCAAGGCCAGATCCGCGGCCGTATGGTGATTGATTTCCGTTCATAAGTTGCATGCCCGGCGGCGCTACGCTTGCCGGGCCTACGTAAACCGCGCCACTCCCGGCGCGGTTTTATTATTTCCACTTTCCGCAAATCCTTAGCTCAATTCCTTGGTTCCTTTCTGTTCTTCCCCGCCCGAAGATGCTTTCGACGCTAACAAGAAAAAACATAAGGAATTCACCATGCAAACCCCATTTCGCCTGCCGCTGCTGACGGCGCTTATTCTTGCGACAACGGCAGCTTATGCTGCCGATACGCCGGTTAAAGGCGGCACGCTGGTCTATCTGGAGCAGCAGGCGCACACCAACCTCTATCCCCCGGCGGGCGGGTTTTACCCCAACGGCGGGATCCTGAATCAAATCACTGACAAGCTCACCTGGCAGAACCCGAAGACCCTGGAAGTGGAGCCGTGGATCGCCGAGAGCTGGTCCACCAACGCCGATAAAACCGAATACACCTTTAAAATCCGTCCGGGGGTGACCTTCTCCGACGGCACGCCGCTGGATGCTACCGCGGTGGCGAAGAACTTCGATACCTACGGAAAAGGCAATAAGGCCCAGCGCCTGCCGGTGTCTGAAGTGATCAACAACTACGATCGCAGCGAAGTGATCGACCCACAGACGGTGAAGTTCTACTTCAAAAAACCATCCCCGGGCTTCCTGCAGGGCACCGCCACCATTGGCTCGGGACTGGTCTCGCTGAGCACGTTACAACGTAACTTTGAAGAGCTGGGCGACGCCCGACATATCATCGGCTCCGGCCCGTTTGTGGTGAAAGATGAGAAGCTGGGCCGGGAAGTGAATCTTCAGGCGCGGAAAGACTACGCCTGGGGCCCGAAAAACCTCGCCCAGCAGGGCCCGGCTAACCTCGATGGCATCACCTATCTGGTGACCCCGGAAGACAGCGTTCGCGTCGGGGCGCTGCTGGCCGGACAGGCCGACTTTATCCGTCAGGTGCAGGCCTATGACGAAAAACAGGCCACCGAGCAGGGATATCACATCTATGCCGCCCCAACTCGCGGGGTAAACGATAGCATCAGCTTCCGCCCGGATAACCCACTGGTGGCCGACCTGCGGGTACGCCAGGCGCTGCTCCACGCCACCAATGCGAAGCAGGTGGTTGAGACCCTGTTCTCGCCGAACTACCCGCAGGGCAAATCGGTGATTGCCGATTCCGCCGCTGGGTATGTCGATCTCAGCGACAAGCTGACCTTCGACCCGGCCAAAGCCAGCGCCCTGCTGGATGAAGCAGGCTGGAAAGCAGGCAGCGACGGCATCCGCGCTAAAGACGGTCAGCGTCTGGCCCTGACCATCTACGAATCCCTGCCGCAGCCGCAGAATAAAGAGGTATTGCAGCTGGTGGCTCAGCAGTGGCGTCAGGTGGGCGTTGCCCTCAACGTGAAGGCCGGTGATGCCGGGAGTCACGTTCTCGATAACCTCGATCCGCTGAAAACCCCGCTCACCGTCTCGGAAGTGGGCCGTGCCGACCCGGACGTGGTGAAGAGCATGTTCTACCCAAATAACCGCGACGCCCTGCTGCAAAAAGGCGGCTCCAGCGACAAGGTCAACAGCTTCCGCGACGACAAGCTCAACGACCTGCTGGTGAACATCTCCGCCGAAGTGGACCCGCAGAAGCGCCTCCAGCTCACCGGCGATGCCCAGCGCTACCTGCTGGATAACGCCTACGTGATCCCGATCTTCGAGGAGCCTCAGGTGTTTGCCGGTGCGCCCTGGCTGAAAGGGGTGAGTTTTGAAGCGGTCGGTCGCCCGTCGTTCTACGGCGCGTGGCTCGAAAAACACTAAGGGGACAATGATGAGCCATTATCTGCTGCGACGGGCCGGGCTGGGGCTGCTGGTGCTCTGGGCGGCGTTTACTTTGTCCTTCGTGCTGCTTCAGGTGCTGCCGGGCGACGCGGTGCTGATCAAGTTTCAGAACCCGGATCTGGGTCTGAGCCCGGCGCAAATCGAAGAGATGCGGATTGCTTACGGGGCCGACAGCCCGCTGTGGCAACAGTATCTGCACACCCTCGGGGCGATGCTGCGCGGCGATTTTGGTTTCTCCGTTCAGGCGGGGGTGGCGGTGAGCGAGCTTATCGCCACCAATCTGCCGGATACCTTAAGCCTGGCGCTGCCCGCCTTTGCGCTGGCGGTGGTGCTGGCCTTCTCCCTGGCGCTGGCCTCGCGCCTGCCAGGGCTGCGCTGGCTCAGCAACGCTATTCAGTCCCTGCCGGTGCTGTTTATCTCCCTGCCGACTTTTTGGCTGGGGATTGCTCTGATTCAGCTGTTCTCCTTCCAGCTGCGGCTGATCCCGGTGATTAACCCGACCCCATTGCAGGGGCTGATCCTGCCGATAATCACCGTCGCCATTCCGATCTCAGCCCCGCTGGCGCAGATCCTGATGCGCTGTCTGGATCAGGTGGCTGCCCAGCCGTTTGTCGCCGTGGCGCGGGCCAAAGGGCTGAGCGAAACCGCCGTCCTCTGGCGACACGTCACCGGCAATGCCCTGCTGCCGGTGCTGAACATCGCCGGGCTGCTGCTGGGCGAGCTGATTGCCGGAGCGCTGATCACCGAAACCGTGTTTGGCCGCAGCGGGCTGGGGCTACTGACCCAGCAGGCGGTGAATAACCAGGATATCGCCGTGTTACAGGCGGTGGTGATGATCTCTGCCCTCGGTTTTGTGCTGATTAACCTGCTGGTGGATCTGCTGATGCCGCTGTTCGATCCCCGCCTGCAAACCGTTACCGGAGGTGCTGCATGAGCCTTGTTGATTATGCTGCCGCGGCGCGTAAGCGCATTCCCGCCTGGCGCGGAGTGCGCTGGCAGCCGGGATTATGGCCGGCCTGGGCCATTATTGCCGCCGCCGCGCTGGCGGCCATCGCGCCGGGTCTGTTCACCCACTTCAGCCCAATTGAGGGCATTGCCGGGGCGCAGCGGTTGGCTCCCCAGGCGGACTACTGGCTCGGCACCGATCAGCTGGGACGCGATGTGTATACCCGCATCGTCTACGGTGCCTCGCACTCCCTGAGCGCCGCGCTGGTGGCGGTGTCTATGGGGCTGTTTATTGGCACCGCTATCGGCGTGATTGCCGGGGCCTTTGCCGGACGGGTGGAGTCGGTGCTGATGCGGCTGGTGGACGTTCTGCTCGCCATCCCCTCGCTGCTGTTGTCGCTGACGGTGATCATTCTTCTGGGCTTTGGCACGGTTAACGCCGCCATCGCCGTTGGGGTGGCGTCGATCGCCAGCTTTGCCCGCCTGGCGCGTGGAGAGGTGGTGCGTATCCGCCACACCGATTATGTCGAAGCAGCGTTTGGCAGCGGGGGCACTTTCTGGACGGTACTGTGGCGCCACATTCTGCCCAACTCCCTTACCGCGGTGCTGGCCTTTGCCACCTTACAGTTTGGTCAGGCCATCCTGGCGCTGTCGACCCTCAGCTTCCTCGGCTACGGCACCCCACCGCCGATCCCGGAGTGGGGCCTGCTGATTGCCGAAGGGCGTAACTATCTCTCCACCGCCTGGTGGTTAACCACATTCCCCGGCCTGGTGGTGATCGCCGTGGTGCTGGCCACCAACCGTATCAGCCGTCAGTTAAGCGGAGGTCGCTCATGACCGTGTTATCAGTGGAAAACCTGACCCTCAGCTACCGCACCGGACGGGAGTGGCGCGAGGTGGTGCACAACGTCAGCTTTACCCTCGGGCGCGGCGAAATGCTGGCCTTTGTCGGCGAGTCCGGCTCGGGCAAAACCACCACCGCGCAAGCGATTATCGGCCTGCTGGCGGATAACGCCCGCCGCGACGGGGGCAGCATTCGCCTGAACGGGGAAGATCTCAGCCAGTGGTCGGCCAAACGCCTCGACAGCCTGCGCGGGGCGCGCATCAGCCTGGTGCCGCAGGATCCGGGTAACTCCCTTAATCCGGTGAAAACCGTCGGTGCCCAGGTGGGCGAAATCCTGCGTCTGCATCAAAAAATCAACAAGGCCGAGGGCGATAAACAGGTGCTGGCTCTGCTGACTAAGGTCGGGCTCAGCCACCCGGAGCAGCGGATGAAGCAGTTTCCGCATCAGCTATCCGGCGGCATGAAGCAGCGGGTATTGATTGCTATCGCCATCGCCCTGCGCCCGGACGTGATCGTTGCCGATGAACCCACCAGCGCCCTGGACGTCACGGTGCAGAAACGCATTCTCGATCTGCTGGACGTCCTGCGGCGGGAATCCGGCACCGCGGTGCTGTTTGTCACCCATGACCTCGCCCTCGCGGCCCAGCGGGCCGATCGGCTGCTGGTGTTCCGCCACGGCGAGGTGCAGGAGCATGGTGCTACCGCCGACGTGGTGCGCGCCCCGCAGCACGCCTATACGCGCCAGCTACTGAGCGATCTGAACGGCCAGCGGTTAACCATCGCCCCGGTGTCGGGTCGTGCTCTGGCCTCTCCGGCCATCCAGGCTATTGGGATCAGCAAACGCTTTGCGCTGGGCAAAGGTCATCAGTTGCAGGCCCTGGATGACGTCAGCTTTGCCGTGCAGCGCGGCAGCACCCACGCTTTGGTAGGTGAGTCGGGTTCGGGTAAAACCACCCTCGCCCGGATCCTGCTCGGCTTTGAGCAGGCCGACGGCGGCCAGGTAATTATCGATGACATCGACGCCACTACCCTCAGCCACGAGGCGCGTCGTCAATTGCGGCAGAGGATCCAGTTCGTCTATCAGAACCCGTTTGCCTCGCTGGACCCGCGCCAGACGCTGTTTGAGATCATCGAAGAGCCGCTGAAAAATTTTGCCCCAGTCAGCAAGGCCGAACGCGCCGCACGGGTGGAGAGCGTCACCCGGCGGGTGGCCCTGCCGCCGGAGCTGTTAACCCGCACCGCGCGGGAACTGTCGGGCGGACAGCGGCAGCGCGTGGCCATTGCCCGGGCCCTGATCCTCGAGCCGACCATTCTGGTGCTGGACGAGGCCACCTCGGCGCTGGACGTCACCGTACAGGCGCAGATCCTCGCCCTGCTCCAGCAGTTACAACAGCAGCTGGGCCTGACCTATCTGTTTATTACCCACGACCTGGCGACCGTCCGGCGTATTGCCCATAGCGTCACCGTGCTGCGCAGCGGTCAGGTCGTGGAGCACGGCGCGGTGGAATCACTGTTCGCCGCCCCGCAGAACGACTACACCCGCGAGTTGATCGCCGCCATTCCCCACTTTTCACAGAAGGAGTACGCATGACGCGTAAACGCCTGGGATTCTTCACCCGTCTGCTGGACGATGTGCCAGCCAAAGAACGCTATCGCCTGGCGACAGAGCAGATCCGCCATGCCGAGCGCTACGGCTTTGATACCGCCTGGATCGCCCAGCACCACTTCCACGAGCGTGAGGGCGGCCTGCCATCGCCGCTGGTGTTCCTCGCCCATATAGCGGCCTACACCACCCGCATTCGGTTGGGCACCGCCATTATCACCCTGCCGCTGGAGAACCCGCTGCGGGTGGCGGAAGACACCGCGGTGCTGGATCTCTTATCCGACGGGCGGCTGGAGGTGGGGTTTGGTTCCGGCGGGACGCCGACCTCGTTTTTGCCGTTCGGGCTGACCATTAACGAGCGGGCGGCCACCTTTGCCGATCACCTGCACCTGATCAACAGCGCCTGGCGCGGGGATTCCCTGGCCCATCCGGATAACCATCTCTATCCGCCTGCGCCCGGGCTGACGGAGCGGGTATGGATCGCCACCTTCTCGGTGGAGGGCGCCGTGCGTGCCGCCCGGCAGGGCCATGGGTTGATGCTCTCCCGCACCCAACCGCGCCCGGCTGACAATCTTGCGCTGCCGCTGGATGCGATCCAGAACCCGATAATCGACGCCTATCTCGACGCCCTGCCGTCCGGGATTGCTCCTCGCATTCTGGCCTCGCGCACCGCGTTTGTCGCCGACAGCGATGCCTATGCCCTTAAGGTCGCCGAACCGGGGCTGACCCGTCAGGCGCAGCAGCATCAGGCCGCCGGGCACGCCCTTACTGGTGACACTGTCACGGATTATATCCGCCAGTTCGATGCCCATATTGGCGCGCCGCAAACGGTGCTCGCTTCGCTGGCGCAGGATTCAGTCCTGACGCGCGCCACCGACATTTCGTTCCAGGTGCATTCGGTTGAGCCTTCGCATCAGGACACCTTGCGTTCGATTGAGTTAATCGCAGAGCAGATCGCCCCTCATCTTTTATAAGGAGTCACCATGGCTTTAAGTCAGGATATTCTCGCCGGACTGGCGGAGATCGCCCCGGGTTCCCCGCTGGCACAGGCACGACTCACCCGCGAGGCGGCAACGCGTCACGCGCAGGGGAGCTACGAAACGTTATTCAGTCAGCAGGACGCCGACTTTGCGCTGGACGAGCGCTTTGCGGTGGCAGCAAAAGTGGCGAAATGGCACAACGCCGACGCGCTGGCGGCCCACTACGCCGGGTTTGGCCTGGCGGATCCGACGTCCGTGCGCCTGACCCCCGCCCTGACCTTTGCCCGGCTGCTGACCTTCTCGCCGGTTCAGGCTACCCCAGGGGCGATCAACGCCCTCACTCTGGCGGGCTGGAGCAAAGAAGGCATTGTTACCCTTGCGCAGCTGATCGCCTTTGTCAGCTTCCAGAGCCGCCTGATTGTCGGCCTGCGTCTGCTCAATGACAAACCGGTGCCGGCCAGCGATGCCCCGGTGGTCGCGGGCCACTGGCACACCGTGCCGCTGACCAAAAACGGCAAAGCGGCCCCGGTGGAATTTACTCAGCTGGAGTTAGGCTGGGAGCCGTGGCTGGCCCCCAAACCGCTGGCGGAATTTACCCCCGATGAGCAGGCGATCCTTGCCAGATTCGGCCATACCGACTCGGACTATTTCCGCCTGCTGGGACGCAACCTGCCGGTGCTGGAGCAGCGCACCTTAACCGATAAAGGCATTTTCTATACCTCGGGCGGCCTGTCCCGGGCGGAGCGAGAGCTGGCCGCCGCGGTGACCAGTAAAATTAACGGCTGCATCTACTGCGCGTCCGTTCATGCGCGGAAATCCAGCCAGCTGTCGAAGGACAACGCTGCCGTGGAGAGGCTGCTGGCGGTCGAGCCGGGGCAGTCGCTGAGCAGCGGGCAGTCCCCGCGCTGGCAGGCGGGAATTGATTTTGCTGCCGCGCTGTCGGTCACCCCGCCTGCGGTAACACCAGGGCATCTGGCCGAGCTGGAACGTCAGGGGCTGGATACCCTCGCCCAGCTGGATCTGGTCCAGTCCGCAGCGTTCTTCGCCTGGGCTAACCGGCTGATGTTAACGTTGGGTGAGCCCTCGCTGCCATGAATGCATTCAGGCTCCCGCTACGGGAGCCTTTTATAATTCAGCCTCGCCAATAAACCGTGTAAACTACTTTTAGTAGACAACGGGCGCGAGGGAAATATGGTTGTTAAGCGGTTAAGAAAAGAGGATCGCCGGGTGCAGCTGCTGGAGGTTGCTCGTGGGATTGTGCGTCAACAAGGCACCGAGGCACTGACGCTGGGGTATCTGGCCGAGCGGGCGAATGTCACCAAGCCTATCCCCTACGATCACTTTGGCGACCGTGAAGGGTTGTTGATGGCGCTGTATCAGGATTACAGCGACCAACAGTTAAAAAAATTCCGTGAGACGCTGAAGGTCGATAACAAAACGCTGGAAAAGACTGTCCGCTTTTTCAGTGCCGCCTATATTGATTGCGCGATCAGCGCCGGGCCAGAGACCGGGCCTATCGCCGCTGCACTCTCCGGCTCCCGGGCGCTGCAGACCTTTCGCGAGGCTTGCGTCGCCGATTGTGCAGACTGCCTGCGCATGGCGCTGTCCCCCTATATCACCCTGAAAGGGGTGCAGGGTGAAGCGGCGCTGACGGCCATCATTGGTGCAGCGGATGCGCTCAGCACCGCCGCGAGCAACGGCGTACTGGCGCGTAACGTCGCGGAGAATACGCTCAGCGGCGCGATGTTTGGCGTACTGAACACCTGTACCAATAGCACAAAATGAGTGCTGCCGACGGATTGACACATAAGTTACCAATAGTAATATAGGTAGCACGTTAACTCCGTGCTGAGGTGGTTATGTCTGGAACAGATGTCATAGATAATGCGCTGATCGTTACGGCTCACCCTGTCGAAAATTCGTTATCCCACACCCTGGCGGCGCGCATTGCTGCGCGCTTGCGTGAACAAGGTACTCAGGTCGAGATGGCCGATCTGCATGCCGAAGCCTTTACACCAGCTATGCAACGTGCCGATCTTGCGCTGTATCACGGGGATGCCAGTGCCCTTCCCGCCGATATTCTGCGTGAACAACAGCGTGTGGAGCGGGCCGATATGCTGGTGTTTGTCTTCCCGGTGTACTGGTGGTCGGTGCCTGGCCTGCTGAAAGGCTGGTTTGATCGGGTGCTCACCCTGAACTGGGCCTACAAAGTGGCGGAAGATGGCCGGATTGTGGGAAATTTACGCGATGTTCCGGTCCGCCTGATCGCGACGGGGGGTAGCGATCTTACAGGTTTCGATAAACATGGTTATTCGACGGCGATACGCACCCAGTTAGTCGAAGGTGTTTTTGGTTTTTGCGGCCTGAAGAACGTCAGGCTGGATATTCTCTATCAGGCAGATACCGCCTCGTCAGATCAGATCGACGATTTCCTGCACAATCTTGAAAGCGTGATGTGAGTGTTTTTTGCCCGGCGGCGCTGCGCTTGCACGGGCCTACTGATTTTGTAGGCCGGGTAAGCGCAGCGCCACCCGGCAATTCACTCTCAGGCTAACGCCTGGGCATTCCCCCCAGCACGGCGGCCTTTCAGATACCCATACATCAACAGCGACGACATGGCGCAGAACGACAGCGCCGCCGCAGGCAAGGTCACGTAGCTCCAGCTGAAGCCCAGGGTAATCATCATCCCGCCAAAGTACGCCCCAATAGCGCTGCCGAGATTAAACGCCACCTGTCCCCCCGCCGCTCCGAGCATCTCCCCGCCCTGCGCATTTTGCAGGAGCAGGATCTGCAGCGGTGCCGACAGCGCAAACAGCCCGGCGCAGCAGATAAAGCCCATCACCAGCGAGGCCGCAGGCATCTGACCGAAGGCAAACAACAGCAGCAGCGACAGGACAATCACCAGATCGGTGATCGCCGCAATGCGCAGCGGACTGTAGCGCCCGGAGAGCTTGCCGCTGAACAGGTTGCCCAGCACCATCCCCAGCCCCATCAGCATCATGATGGCGGTCATCACCCCTTCGGAAAAGCCCGACACGTTGATCATGAACGGCTTCACGAAGCTGAACCAGGCGAAGACCCCGGCGTTGCCGAACATGGTGGCGGCGAAGATAAACCACGGCTCCGGTTTTTTCAGAAAGTGGAACTGCTCACTCAGACGACGCTGGGTGGTATCAAACGTCTGCGGCACCCAGAGGACAATCGACAGCATGACCAACAGGTTGAACGCGGCGATCAGGAAGAAGGTGTAGCGCCAGCTGAAATGATGCCCGAGCCAGGTCCCGAACGGCACCCCCGCGAGATTAGCCACCGTCATCCCGGCGACCATACCGGCCACCGCCAGCGTCACTTTGCCCGGCGGCGCAATACGCGACAGGATAATGGTGCCGACGCCAAAGAACGCCCCGTGGGGAAAACCCGAAACCAGCCGCCCAATCGCCAGCATGGTATAGGAGGTGGAGAAGGTGAAAATCGCATTACCGATAAGGCACAGCGCTACGAGGAACAGCAGGATCGACTTTAAGGAGAACTTACCGGAGAACAGCGCGATGATCGGCGCCCCTATCACCACCCCGAAGGCGTAAAACGAAATCATATTTCCGGCGGAGGGAATGGTGATCCCCACATCCCGCGCCAGCTCGGTTAACACACCCATAATGCCAAATTCGGCCATGCCGAGGCCAAAGGTGCCAAGTGCTAACGAAAACACCGTCTTTTTCATACCACAACCAGTTGTTAAAAAATTGCAACCAGCATTATTGAACAATCTTGTATGGTGAGCCAGTTCAAAACAGTAGTCCGGCGAATTTCTCCATTTATTCGCACTGGTTTGTGAATACATTCAGCGCACATGATGGATGCCTGAAAGCATTTTTCTTATTTTCATCGTCTTCATTACAGTTCTGAGTGACGTTTTTAAGGAGGGGTGAGATAAATTCGATTCTGATTTTTTACAGCGCCACAGGGATGTTTAACGATGAACAAAAAATATAAATACTGGCTACTTTCTCTGCTTATGATCCTTATCGTATTGCCTGCATTAGCCCAGGCTGGAACGCTACTTTGGATGTTAATCCTTCAATCGCTGCACCTGGGAGGGGCTGTCATTTCTGCCCTGATCGCGGCGGCTACCTGCATTTTACCGGTGGGATATTTATGGGGACGATATATGCATCTGCCTGACCGCTTTTGGCCACGCTATACGCCCATACTGATTGCCATTTTTTATATCCTGCTTTTCTGGATCATGGTCATGTTTATCAGCGACGGAGACTTCACCCATGAAGCCTTTGTCTGGATGGGAATAGGCACGATCCCGTTCGTTGTCTCGACTTTTCTGGCATTTTTCGGTGGAAAAATGTGGATTGTGCTCTGTGTTCCTCTGGTGACATACACGTTGTTTATGGTGGCGTTCGTTTCTGGCGCTGCAGGCGCCGGTAAGTCGCTGGGAGATTACAAGGCGTACAGGAATTCGTTCGGCTTGTTTTGCGCTCTGCTTCTGGTTGTCGGCTATCAGGGTTATCACCGTGAGAACATCCTGATCGCTGAAGAGAGTGAGAAAACGATTCATGACTACTTTGCGCTGGAAGACTATCGGCCGTTTATTGACAACAACCTACTAACACCGGTCACCAAGCCGACGCTGAAAATTGACAAGGCATGGCCGCGCCTGGATGGCGCGACGGCGGCCTGGCCAGTTTACGCATCTGCCGCGCAGGCGATTTATCAGGGGTTGGACGCGGATTCGGCGAATAAATACCTTAAAAGCAGCAGAACGGCGGAGGCCTGGCAACGGCTGATTGACGGTAAAGTCGACCTGATTTTCGTTGCGCAACCGTCGGCAGAACAAAAGAAAGACGCAGCCGATAAGAATCTTAAGCTGAAGCAGATCCCTTTTAGCCGGGAAGCGTTTGTTTTTGTCGCTAGTCAGGACAACCCGGTGAGTAATCTTAGCGTCGAGCAGATCCGCAATATCTATAGCGGGAAAATCAACAACTGGCGCGAGGTCGGCGGGCGGGATGAGCGCATCATTCCTTTCCAGCGCCCGGTCAACTCCGGCAGCCAGACCGTCATGCTCTCTAAGGTGATGCAGGGACTCGAGATGCGCAGACCGATGCAGAGCGAACAAGTTAGCGGCATGGGCGGCTTGGTGCGCCGCGTCGCCAACTATCAAAACGTCACCAACGCGCTGGGCTACTCTTTCCGCTACTACGCCAGCCAGATGGACAAAAAAGAGGGGCTGCGTCTGCTCTCTGTCGATGGTGTGGCCCCTACCCTGGAGAATATCCGCAACGGCAGCTATCCGTTCACGGTGGACGCTTATATGGTCACTATTGACCCGCCGTCGGCCAGGACGCAGGCGCTAATCGACTGGTTCTTAGGTCCGCAGGGGCAAAAACTGGTGGAGGATGTGGGATACGTGCCGCCCAAGGCGACCAAAGAACAACTATCCGCTCGCGGGAAAAGTAAATGATGCAGAGGATATCTTTCACGTTACGGTGATGAGCTGTGAATATTTTCCGCAAGCTAGCTCAGCCCTGATTACACTTCAAAGTGTTATGTCGCACCGTACCGTCAGATCCCCTGTAAAGGAACGCATCATGGCAGATAAAGATAAGAAGAAAACCAAACCTGTAGAGAAGCTAACGCCCCCCGCCCCGCTTAAGCGTACGGAGTACGAGAAAGAGCTGCACCGCCTGCATGTGGAGCTGGTGAAGCTGCAGCGCTGGGTGGTGAGTAAGGGCCTGAAAGTGTGCGTCGTCTTCGAAGGGCGCGACGGCGCGGGTAAAGGGGGCACCATTAAAGCCCTGACCGAACGCGTCAGCCCGCGCGTGTTCCGGGTGGTGGCACTGCCGGCCCCGACCGAGAAAGAGAAAAGCCAGCTCTACTTCCAGCGCTATGTACCGCATCTGCCCTCAGCGGGCGAGATCGTGATATTTGACCGCAGCTGGTACAACCGCGCGGGCGTGGAGCGCGTGATGGGATTTTGTACGGAAGACCAGGTCGAGAAGTTTCTCGACGGTGCGCCGATCATCGAAAAAGCGATGGTCGATGCGGGCATTATTCTGATCAAATACTGGCTGGAAGTGACGCCGAAAGAGCAGGAGCGGCGTCTGCGCGACCGCATCAACGACGGGCGCAAAACCTGGAAGCTGTCGCCAATGGACATCAAATCCTTTAATCGCTGGGATGAGTACACCGAGGCGCGCGATGCGATGTTTGCCGCCACCGACACCGCCTGGGCACCGTGGTTTGTTGCCCGCTCCGAGGATAAAAAGCGCGCGCGGCTGAATATTATCTCCCATCTGCTGACGCAAATTCCCTATAAAGAGTTGCCAGAAGAAGAGGTCAAATTACCGAAACGTAAAATCGGCAAAATTAAACCAACCGCTTATCCGTTCCGTTATATTAAAGAGAAGTTCTGACTCTTACTGCCCTCCTGGTTATTTATCGGGAGGGTGTTCCCCAATAATCTTGCCTGATTTCACCGTATTGCTTTTGTCTGGAAGCATGCTCGCAATTCCTGAATTACCAGGCGGTTCGGTATTGTTTTTTATTGTTGGCGACTGATAATGGCTGCACCAACACAGGAGATAATAACAATGAAACGGAACACCCCGCAGAGCAGCACAGTCAACGAGCATTTAACCGGTGTGGTACAACGTCCGGCACTCACGACAGAAGTACTTATCGAACAACGCAAACGCGATAAGGAATTCATGCAAGCTATGAATGAGTTTGTTGCTAAGGCCGGCTTACTGTCTGACGATCCCTTTTTCGGAGGGATTTAATGTGCTTTCAGTTTGACGTCTACCGAAACCCATCGGGCAGAACCAGTGAATTACATCCCTACTTGATGGTGATTCAGCATGATTATTACGATGATTTATCGACCCGTTTAATCCTGCCGTTAAGTTATCGGAATAATCTATCGGGGCATATTAATCCGGCATCCGCTGTCATTAATATCGATTTCCAGACGTTATTTATGAATACGCCTGGCATTACCAGCGTGGAGAAAAAGAAGCTCACCAGTAAATATTTCGTCAGTAATATGCAAAGTGCGAGGGCCCGGGTGGTTGCTGCAATCGATGCCTTAGTCACCAACACCTGACCTCCCAAAAACCCGCTCCGAAACATCGTCCGGAGCGGGGGGGCACTTACTTCATCCCTTCACTAACATCTTTTTTCGCTTCCAGACGTTCCACGTCCCGATACCAGCGCGGGTGGTGTTTCTGCGCCCAGCGGCGGCTCACCCTCCCTTCGATCATCCCTTTAATCGAGCCTTTGACCCAGAACGCCATATACATATGGATCAAAATGGCGTGGATCAAAATAATGGCCGAGGTAGCGTGGATCAGCAGGCTATAACGCACCACCTGCATCGGGAAATAGTGCGCAAAGTACGGACGCCAGATAATGACCCCGGTCACCAGCAGCACAAAAATCATGCTCATGATGGTCCAGAACATCATTTTCTGTCCGGCGTTGTATTTACCCACCTTCGCTACTTTATGCTCGTTGCCCTTCAGAACTTCCACAATCCCTTTCAGCCAGGGAATATCCTGCTTGTCCGGGATGTTGTGATGTACGAAACGCACGAACATAAACATCAGCGCCACGAAAATCAGCACCCCAAAGAACGGATGCAGAATGCGCCCCATCTGCGGTGTGCCGAAAGTCTCCGTCAGCCACTGCAGCGTCGGGAAGAAGAACGAAATCCCCGACAGTGACACCAGGAAGAAGCAGATCACCACCGTCCAGTGACAGGCGCGGTCAACAAACTTCGTGCGCACGATCATCTTTGACTTATTCATGGTGTTCCTCCTCATCGTCATCCACCTCTTTGTTCGGCCCGATACCAATGTAGTGATAAATCAACCCGGCAAAGGTGGCGATAAAGCCCGCCGCAGAGAGCGGTTTAAGCGCGCCTTTCCACAGGTTGATGGAGGTATCGATCGCCGGATCTTTCGGCAGATTGTGATACAGCTCCGGCTGGTCGAGATGGTGCAGGACATACATCACGTGCGTCCCACCCACCCCTTGCGGATTGTAGATGCCCGCATTGGCGTAGCCGCGCGCTTTCAGCTTATCGACCCGCTGCTGGGCAACCTCCAGCATCTCCTTCTTGGTGCCAAAGTGAATGGCGCCCGTCGGACAGGTCTTCACGCACGCCGGCTCCTGACCGACGCTGACGCGATCCACGCACAGGGTGCATTTGTAGACCCGGTTATCCTCTTTATTGAGGCGCGGCACGTTAAACGGACACCCGGCGATGCAGTACCCGCAGCCGATGCAGTTATCCTGCTGAAAATCGACGATGCCGTTGGCGTACTGAATAATCGCCCCGGCGGACGGGCAGGCCTTCAGGCAGCCCGGATCCTCGCAGTGCATACAGCCGTCTTTGCGGATCAGCCACTCCAGCTTGCCGTTCTGCTCGGTTTCGCTAAAGCGCATCACCGTCCAGGATTTGGCGCTCAGATCTGCCGGGTTGTCGTACACCCCGACGCAATGGCCCACTTCGTCGCGGATATCATTCCACTCGGAACAGGCCACCTGGCAGGCTTTGCAGCCCACGCAGGAGGAGACATCGATAAGCTTTGCCACTTCAGCTTTGTAATCCCGCGCGCGAGGCGCGGGCGTAATGCCGTTTGTGGCGGAGCGTTTGATGACGTCTTGTGTTTCCATCGACATGTATTCGCTCCTTATGCTTTCTCGATGTTGACCAGAAACGCCTTATACTCCGGCGTCTGCGAGTTGGAATCCCCTACCGCAGGCGTCAGGGTGTTGGCGATATAGCCCTTCTGCGCCACCCCTTCAAAACCCCAGTGCAGCGGAATACCCACCGTTTCCACCTGCTGACCGTGAACGTTCAGGGCCTGCAGACGACGGGTAACCACCGCCACGGCACGAATAAACCCGCGCTGGCTGCTGACCTTGACGCGATCGCCGTTGGCAATCCCTTTGGCCTGTGCCAGGGTCTCGCTGATCTCGACAAACTGTTCCGGCTGAGCGATAGCGTTCAGTCGCGCATGCTTGGTCCAGGTGTGGAAATGCTCGGTCAGGCGATAGGTGGTGCCGACGTACGGGAACTTGTCTTTCTTGCCCATCCGCACGGCATCTTCCTCGTAGACACGCACCACCGGGCTGGAGACCACGTTCGGGTGCAGCGGGTTGGTGCCCAGCGGCGTTTCCATCGGCTCGTAGTGTTCCGGGAACGGCCCTTCTGCCAGTTTGTCGATGGCAAACAGACGTCCCAGCCCTTCCGGCTGCATGATAAACGGCCCGGTGTTGCTGCCCGGCGCGGCGGTGTTGTAGTCCGGAATATCGTTCCCGGTCCACTTGGTCCCGTTCCACTGGATCAGCATCCGTTTTGGATCCCACGGCTTGCCGTTGATGTCCGCCGAGGCGCGGTTGTAGAGCACGCGGCGGTTGAGCGGCCACGCCCAGGCCCAGCCCAGCGTATTGCCCAGCCCTGACGGGTCGGCATTATCGCGGTTGGCCATCTGGTTGCCCTGCTCGGTCCAGCTCCCGGTGTAGATCCAGCACGACGACGCGGTGCTACCGTCATCACGAAGTTGGGCGAAGCTGCTCAGCAGCTGGCCTTTCTTCGCGATCAGCACACCGTTAGCGTCGTAGAGATCCGCCAGCGCGTAGCCATTGTTCTCTTTCGCCACCTCTTCCGATTCCGGATGATCCGGCTGTTTGTAATCCCAGCTCATCCGCAGCAGCGGCTCAACGCCCTTGCCGCCTTCGGTGCGGTACATCTCGCGCAGGCGATGGTAAATCCCGGCCAGGATCTCGCCGTCGTTACGCGCTTCGCCCGGGGCATCCTGTCCTTTCCAGTGCCACTGCAGCCAGCGGCCGGAGTTAGCAATAGAGCCGTCCTCTTCCGCGAAGCAGGTGGACGGCAGACGGAAGACCTCGGTCTGAATCGAGGCGGGATCCACGTCATTCATCTCGCCGTGGTTCTGCCAGAAGGTCGAGGTTTCGGTCACCAGCGGATCGATTACCACCATGTACTTCAACTTGCTGAGGCTGGCGACAATCTTGTTCTTATCCGGGAACGATGCCACCGGGTTGAAGCCCTGGCAGATATAGCCTGTGACCTGGCCTTTCGACATCATGTTGAAGTACTTAATGACGTCGTAAGACTGATCCCATTTCGGCAGCCAGTTAAAGCCCCAGTCGTTCTCCTTCTGTGCCGCATCGCCGTAGAAAGATTTCATCAGGCTGACGAAGAACTTCGGATAGTTGCTCCAGTAGTTAACCTGGTCAGGCAGCGTCGCTTTCGGCGTGTTCGCCGTCATATAGCTCTGCAGATCCGTCTGTTTCTCGGACGGCAGCGTCAGATAGCCGGTCAGGCTGGTCGACAGCAGACCGAGATCGGTCAGACCCTGGATGTTGGAGTGTCCGCGCAGGGCGTTGACCCCGCCACCGGCCATGCCCATGTTGCCGAGCAGCAACTGGATCATCGCCATAGTACGGATGTTCTGCGCCCCGACGGTGTGTTGCGTCCAGCCCAGCGCGTACAGGAACGTCGTGGTTCTGTCCGCGGCACTGGTGGAGGCCAGCACTTCGCACACTTTCAGGAAATCGGCTTTTGGCGTGCCGCAGATGTTCTCCACCACCTCTGGCGTATAGCGGGAGACGTGCTGTTTCAGCAGGTTCCACACGCAGCGCGGGTCGGTCAGGGTTTCATCGCGTCTGGCATAGCCATTCTCGTCGAACTGATAGTTCCAGGAAGATTTATCGTACTGGCGTTTTTCGGCGTCGTAGCCGCTGAACAGCCCGTCTTCGAAGGCAAAATCTTCCCGCACCAGCAGATTGGCGTTGGTGTAGTGCTTAACGTACTCGGCGTTAATTTTGTTGTTTTCGATCAGGTACAGCAGCACGCCGGAGAGGAACGTAATGTCCGTGCCGGAGCGGATGGGCGCATAGATATCAGCCACCGATGCCGTACGCGTAAAGCGCGGATCGACGACGATCAGCGTCGCATCGTTATTGTTTTTCGCTTCCATCGCCCAGCGGAATCCCACTGGATGAGCTTCAGCGGCGTTACCGCCCATCACCATCACGACGTTGGCGTTTTTGATATCAACCCAGTGGTTGGTCATCGCACCGCGACCAAATGTTGGAGCAAGACTTGCTACCGTTGGTCCGTGTCAGACGCGCGCCTGGTTATCTACCGCCAGCATGCCGAGGGAGCGCACAAATTTTTGCGTCAGCATGCCGGTTTCATTACTTGCCGCCGAGGCACACAGCATCCCGGTGGAGGTCCAGCGGTTCACCGTCACGCCCTGGTCGTTGGTCTCGACGAAGTTGGCGTCGCGGTCGGCTTTCATCAATTTCGCAATCCGGGTGAAGGCCTCATCCCAGGAGAGTCGCTGCCATTTGTCGGAACCCGGCGCGCGGTATTCCGGGTAACGCAGACGGTTTTCGCTGTGGACATAGTCCAGCAGCCCCGCCCCTTTCGGGCATAACGCCCCACGGCTGACCGGATGATCCGCGTCGCCTTCAATATGATAAATCGACTCTTTGGCGTTCTTCGCGCCATCACCCAGGCTATACATCAATAGCCCGCATCCCACGGAGCAGTATGTGCAGGTGTTACGGATCTCTTTCGCGCGCAGCAACTTATAGTTGCGCGCCTGAGCCAGCGCCATTTTGGGAGCGAACCCTAAAGCAGCCACTGTCGTACCGGCCATACCGCCCGCGCAGATTTTAAAAAACTGTCTGCGGCTGACGTCCATCGTTGTCCTCGTTAGAACTATGAGAATTCCGGCGGAAAACTAACAGCAAAGCCCCTGTTTTTTTTGCGGCAAATCAATATCGGAAAACTTCGCCCTCTTAATAGTCAGCGGGAAGCCGTTTTGTTACTGCTTAAGGAGTAGCGTTGAGGAGATTAATTCGCGGAAGGTACTGAAACAGTGCTATAAATTTGCCCCTGAAAATGTAAAGACTGTGGAAATAAGATGGACAGAAAGAAAGCCACACTCATCGGGCTGGCCGCAATTGTGCTCTGGAGCACGATGGTCGGCCTGATCCGGGGAGTGAGTGAGGGGCTGGGCCCGGTAGGCGGCGCGGCGATGATCTACACGCTCAGCGGTTTACTCTGTCTGGTCACGGTCGGGTTTCCCAATCTGCGACGTTTCTCGCCCCGCTACCTGATCGCCGGTAGCGTGCTGTTTGTCAGCTATGAGATCTGTCTCGCCCTGTCGTTAGGCTACGCCACTACCCGGCACCAGGCGATTGAGGTAGGCATGGTTAACTATCTCTGGCCGAGCCTGACCATCGTGTTTGCCATTCTGTTTAACCGCCAGCGCTCGACCCTGTGGGTGATCCCGGGGCTGCTTATCTCCCTGCTGGGCGTCAGTTGGGTACTGGGCGGCGAAAATGGGCTCAATCCGACGGAGATTGCCCGCAACGTCATCTCCAACCCGCTGAGTTACGGCCTGGCCTTTGTCGGGGCCTTTATCTGGGCGGCCTACTGCACCGTGACCAGTAAATATGCGAATGGGCAGAACGGGATCACGCTGTTTGTGCTGCTGACGGCCCTGACCCTGTGGGTTAAATATGTTTTCAGCGATCAGCCGGAGATGGTGTTCAGCGTGCCGGTGATGATCAAGCTGCTGATGTGCGGCGTGGCGCTGGGGTTTGGTTATGCGTCGTGGAATATCGGCATTCTGCACGGCAACGTGACGCTCCTGGCAGCGGCCTCCTATTTTACCCCGGTGCTGTCAGCGGCGCTGGCGGCGGTGCTACTCAATGCGCCCCTGTCGTTTAGCTTCTGGCAGGGAGCGATGATGGTGTGCGCCGGGTCGCTGCTGTGCTGGTACGCTACCCGCACGCGGAGGGGTTGAGGGCAACGCCGGGCGGCGCATGCGCTTGCCCGGCCTACGGTTTGGTACCGTTTGTTGATTTGTAGGCCGGGTAAGGCGTAGCCGCCACCCGGCGTTGTTGCACCGGTGGTGTAACTATTCCTGCCCCGCCACCCGCCGCAGCCAGCTTTGCAGCAGCTTGCCGTCCTGGCTCATCTCGCCGTCCTGACGCACGCACAGGTAGTAATCCCGGCCATCGTCGATCGGCAGGTCAAAAATCTTCACCATTTCACCGCTCTCCAGATAGGGCGCAATCAGCGGCTCGCGCATCAACGCGCAGCCCAGTCCCGCCTGCACCCCCGCCAGGGTTAACAGCCCGTCTTCAAACATCGGTCCGCTGCGGCGCAGGGGGCGTTTTACCCCCTGCTGGATAAACCACTGCTGCCAGGTGGTGCGCTCCTCGTCGTGCAGGAGCGGCATCTGCAGCAGCTGTTCGGGGGTATCGATATGCCCGTGCAGGCGCAAAAAGGCCCGGCTACAGACCGGCACCATCTGCCCGGAGATCAGTTTCTCGCTCTGATAGCCCGCCCACTGCCCGTTACCAAAGCGGATCGACATATCCGAGGCATCGCTCAGGTAGTTGCGGTGGTTGGCGTAGACCACGTTAATTTCGGTCTGCGGGTTCGCCCGCATAAACCCCGGCAGGCGCGGGATAAACCACCCCATGCCAAACAGCGGGATCAGGCTGATGGTCACCTGGCGGGTCTGCACCTGCTCAAGCAGATGCCCGGTGGCCTGACGCAGGACGTTAAAGGCCGCGCGGATGGAGCGGTAATAGTCCCGCCCCTGCTGGCTGAGGATCAGTCCACGTCCCTGGCGTTCGGTCAGCGGCATCTGCAAATACCCTTCCAGCACTTTCAGCTGATGGCTGACTGCCGAGGGCGAGATGGCCAGCTCCTGGGCCGCCTGGGTCACGCTGCCCAGCCGGGCTATCGCCTCGAAGGCCCGTACTGCCCGCAGCGGCGGATCGTTCGCCAGTCGGCTCTCGGCAAAGGCTGACAACGCCAGGGATTGTTCTGTTTTATTCATATATTGATCTGTTATGGATAATCAGGTTATTCAGCCATTTAGCGTTACCTTGAAAATCAATCAGATAACGCAAGCTCCAAAAATAATAAGAAAGAATATATGCGTATTTCACAATTTAATTCAATTATTAGATGTTACCCGCTGAAAAGAGCAATTTGTCGGGTAGGAACGTTGGACACTCTCATACAACAACTGATCAACGGTGTGATGCTGGGCAGCATCTACGCGCTGATCGCGCTGGGCTATACCATGGTGTATGGCATTTTGCGCATTATTAACTTCGCCCACGGCGATATTTTGATGGTCGGGGCGCTGACCACCCTGTCGGCCCTGAATCTCCTCAACGGTTATTTCCCGGCCATGCCGCAGCTGCTGCAGCTCGGCTTTGCGCTGCTGATCGCCATGGCGGTCTGCGCCCTGTTGGCGATGGCGGTTGAGCGCTTTGCCTATCGCCGCCTGCGTAATGCCCCACGGCTGGCACCGCTGATCTCCGGGATTGGCGTATCGGTGCTGCTGCAAACCGTGGCGATGATTGTCTGGTCACGTAATCCGCTGATGTTCCCGCAGATCCTGCCGATGGACCCGATTGCCATCACCGCGGGCAGCGAAGCGCATCCTCCGGCGATTGTCACCGTCACCGGCATCGTGACCGTGGCGCTGGCCCTGATCGTCATGACCGGCCTGTGGCTGCTGGTGGAGTACACCCGCCTCGGCCGCGGTATGCGCGCGGTGGCGGAAAACCCACGGGTCGCCACCCTGATGGGGGTCAATCCTAATGCGATCATCACCCTGACCTTTGCCATCGGCGGCATTTTTGCCGCGCTGGCGGGGGTGATGATGGCCAGCAACTACGGCAACGCCAGCTTCTCGATGGGCTTCCTGCCCGGGATCAAAGCCTTTACCGCAGCGGTACTTGGCGGCATCGGCAACATTCGCGGGGCGATGATTGGCGGGATCCTGCTGGGCATTATCGAAGCGCTGGGCGCGGGCTATCTGGGCGAGCTGACGAACGGCGTGTTCGGCAGTAATTATCAGGATGTGTTTGCCTTTATCGTGCTGATTCTGGTGCTGGTCTTCCGTCCGGCGGGTCTGCTGGGCGAGCGCGTGGCGCACAGGGCGTAAGGGAAAAATATGACTGCCATTGAACTCAAAACACCGGCAACCCGCCGTAAACTCTGGTCCGGCATGACGCTGTTTGTCCTTGCCCTGATCCTTGCACCGGTAGTGGCTACCCAACTGGGCGGCAACTACTGGGTGCGGGTGATCGACTTCGCCCTGCTCTACATCATGTTGGCCCTGGGGCTGAATATCGTGGTCGGCTACACCGGCCTGCTGGATATGGGCTTTATCGCCTTCTACGCCGTCGGGGCCTATCTGGCGGCGCTGCTGGCCTCCCCGCATCTGGCGGAGGTGTTCCCGATCCTCAACCTCTGGTTCCCGGACGGGCTGCACACCTCTTATCTGCTGATTATCCCCATTGCGGCGCTGGTCGCGGCGGTGTGCGGCATTCTGCTCGGTGCCCCGACGTTGAAGCTGCGCGGGGATTATCTGGCCATCGTCACCCTCGGATTCGGGGAGATCATCCGCATCCTGATGCGTAACCTCGACCGCCCGGTGAACATCACCAACGGCGCCAAAGGCATTACCGGTGTCGATACCCTCAACCTGTTCGGCCTCAAGTTCAGCGGGGTTTACCACTGGTTCGGCGTCAAAGTCCCGGCCCTGTGGCTGTGGTACTACCTGCTGATGCTGGTGATTGTCGGGATCATTTTTGTCTGCCTGCGCCTGCAACACTCGCGCATTGGCCGGGCGTGGCACGCCATCCGCGAAGATGAAGACGTCGCCCGGGCGATGGGCATCAACGTGCGCAACTTTAAGCTGCTGGCCTTCGCCATGGGTGCCTCCTTTGGCGGCGTGGCCGGGGCGCTGTTCGGTGCCTTCCAGGGCTTTGTCTCCCCGGAATCCTTCACGTTACAGGAGTCCATTGCGGTACTGGCGATGGTGGTGCTGGGCGGGATGGGCCATATCCCGGGCGTGATCCTCGGCGCGGTGCTGCTCACCGCCCTGCCGGAGCTACTGCGCAGCCAGGCGGCCCCGGTGCAGCAGGCGCTGTTTGGTTCGGTGCTGATTGACCCGGAGATCCTGCGTCAGCTGTTCTACGGCCTGGCACTGGTGGGCGTGATGCTGGTTCGCCCGTCGGGAATCTGGCCGAAGCGCCACAAGGAGGTGCAAGCATGAGCCTGTTAACCGTAAACAATATGTCCAAACGCTTTGGCGGCCTGACGGCGGTCGATAACGTCTCGCTGTCGATTAACAAGGGCGAGATCTACGGCCTGATTGGCCCTAACGGCGCGGGCAAAACTACCTGCTTTAACCTGATCACCGGGCTCTATCCGGCCGACAGCGGGGAGTTCGCCATTGCCGATAAACCCTACTTCCCGACGCAGATCGAGAAAGTTACCGCCGCAGGCATCGCCCGCACCTTCCAGAACGTGCGGCTGTTTAACGAGATGTCGGTGCTGGAAAACGTGATGGTGGGTCGCCACGTGCGGACCCGCAACGGGCTGTGGGCGGCGCTGAGCCGTCACAAGCGCGCCCGGGAAGAAGAGGCGCAGACCCTGGAGCAGGCCTGGCACTGGCTGGAGTACACCGGCATTGCGAAGTTCGCCCACTACCGCGCCTGCGATCTGGCGTATGGCCATCAGCGGCGGCTGGAGATCGCCCGGGCGCTGGCTACCGATCCGCTGCTGCTGGCGCTGGATGAACCCGCCGCTGGGATGAATGCCGCCGAAAAAGGCACCCTCGGCGAACTGCTGATCCGCATACGTGATGACGGTAAAACCCTGCTGATGATTGAACACGATGTGAAGCTGGTGATGGGCATCTGCGATCGCCTGACGGTACTGGATTACGGCAAAACGCTGGCCAGCGGCACCCCGGACAGCGTGCGACGCGACCCGGCGGTGATCGCCGCCTGGCTGGGAGGCAATGCCCATGTCTGAATTACTCAAAGTGGAACGTCTCGACGTGCATTACGGCGGGATCCAGGCGGTCCGCGACGTCTCCTTTAGCCTGCGTGAAGGCGAACAGGCCACGCTGATCGGTGCTAACGGCGCGGGTAAAAGCTCCTCCGTACGGGCCATCACCGGGCTGGAGCGTTTTGGCGGCAATATCGAATTTAACGGCAAGCCGGTGCGCAAACAGAAAGCCGAAGCGCTGCTGCGCGACGGGCTGGTGATGGTCCCGGAAGGCCGCGGCATCTTCGCACGCATGACGGTGCTGGAGAACCTGCAGATGGGCTCCTGGCTGCGCCGTGACACTGTCACAGTCAAGCAGGAGATGGACGAGATTTTCGACCGTTTCCCGCGCCTCGGCGAACGTCAGCACCAGCTGGCCGGGCTGCTCTCCGGCGGGGAACAGCAGCTGTTGGCCCTAAACCGCGCCCTGCTCAGCCGACCGCGCCTGCTGATCCTCGACGAGCCGTCGATGGGCCTCGCGCCGAAGATGGTGGAGAACATTTTTGCGGTGATCGCCGGGCTGCGCGAGCGCGGCGTCGCCCTGCTGCTGATCGAGCAGAACGCCCGCCTGGCGCTGGAAGTGACCGACCAGGCGTGGGTGATGGACAGCGGCAGCATCGTTCATCATGGCGAATCGAAAGCGATGCTCGACGATGGCCAGATTGCACAGATTTATTTGGGCGAAATGCCCGTTTAACACACCAACATCAGGGAATAACAATGAAAACCGTAAAAATCAGCGCCCTCAGCGCCGCTATTCTGCTCAGCGGGTTTGCCTCAACCGGAGCCTGGGCCGCCGACAGCGAAACCGTGGTGATTGGCCTGGCGGGCCCGCTCACCGGCCCGTCTGCCCGTATCGGTAAGGATCTGGAGAACGGCGCCCAGCTGGCGATTGACGACATCAACAAGCAGCACCCGACCATCGGCGGCAAAGCGGTGACCTTCAAACTGCAGTCCGAAGATGACCAGTCGGATCCCCGTACCGCAGTGGCCGTGGCCCAGCGTCTGGTGGACAGTGACGTGGCGGGCGTGGTCGGACACTGGAACACCGGCACCAGCATCCCGGCGGCACGCGTCTATCACGATGCTGGTATCGCCCAGGTGGCTCCAGTCGCGACCGGTCACGCCTATACCAAACAGGGCTTCGACACCAGCTTCCGCGTGATGGGCCACGACGATGACGGCGGCCAGTTTGCCGGGCAGTACGCCATCGACACCCTGAAAGCCAAACGCATTGCGGTGATCGACGACCGTACCGCCTTCGGTCAGGGGCTGGCCGACGAGTTTATTAAATCCCTGGAAGCTCAGGGCGTGAAGATTGTCGACCGCCAGTACGTTGACGACAAAACCGTCGACTTTAGCGCCGTGTTGACCGCCATTCGCAGCAAAAACGCCGACCTGATCTTCTTCGGCGGCGTGGACAGCCAGGCGGCACCGCTGGCGCGTCGTATCAAACAGCTGGGGATGAACGCCACCCTGATGGGCGCGGGCGGCTTTGTCAGCCAGACCTTCCTGCAGCTGGCGCAAAAAGAGGGTGAAGGCGTGGTGGCGCTGGAGCCGGGCCTGCCGGTGGACCAGATGCCTGGCGGCAAAGCGTTCGAACAGGCGTATCAGTCCCGCTACCACACCCATATCGAACTGCACGCCCCGTTCGCCTATGACGCGACGCGCGTGCTGGTGGCGGCGATGGAGAAAGCCGACTCGGTGGATCCGGCCGAGTACCTGCCGGCCCTGCGCGCCATCAGCTATTCCGGCGTCACCGGGCAGATCGCCTTTGATGATCAGGGCAACCTGAAAGCCCCGTCGTTCACCGTCTATAAAGTGGTCGACGGCAAATGGCAGCCGCAAACCGTACTCGGCGGCGCAAAAGCTAAGTAACGCAGTGAGGCAATGTGATGAGTGATAATAATGAGCTGGGCATTCTCGCCCGCCGCAAAATTGAAGCAGAAATTATTAAGCCAATTTACGAGATCTTGGTGCGCGAGATCGGCAAGACCCGCGCCCAGGCGGTGATTGGTGAGGCCCTTGAGCAGGCCGCCATTAACGCCGGCAAAGAATTTGCCAACCAGGAGCCGAACGGCGCGGACGTGAAGAGCTTTATCGCCCTGCAATATCTGTGGGAGAAAGATAACGCGCTGGACGTGAAGGTGATCGACGCCGACGACCAGCAGTACAACTACAACGTCACCCGCTGCCGCTATGCCGAGATGTATCACGAGATGGGCCTGGGCGAGATCGGCCACCTGCTGTCGTGCGCCCGTGATGAGAAATTCATCGTCGGTTACGCGCCGGACGTGGAGCTGACCCGCACCACCACCATCATGCAGGGCGGCAAGTGCTGTGACTTCCGCTACCGCAGCACGAAGGACAAAGCATGATCCGCGTGAACGCCGACCGGCTATGGTCGACGCTGGAGAGGATGGCGCACATCGGCGGCACCCCCGCCGGAGGCGTCACCCGTCTGGCGTTAAGCGATGAAGACCGGATAGCCCGCAACCTGCTGCGCGACTGGGCGCGGGAGGCGGGGTTTTCCTGTGACGTCGACAGCATGGGCAATATGTTTATCCGCCGTGCGGGCAAGAATCCCACTCTCCCCCCGGTGATGACCGGCTCGCACGTGGATTCCCAGCCCCTCGGCGGTAACTATGACGGGATCTACGGCGTGCTGGCCGGGCTGGAGCTGCTGCGCACCCTGAACGACCATCAGGTTGAAACCGAGCGCGATATCGTGCTGGTGAACTGGACCAACGAAGAAGGGGCGCGTTTTGCCCCGGCGATGCTGGCCTCCGGCGTCTGGGCCGGGCAACTCTCGCAGGAGTTTGCTTATGCCCGTACCGACAGCGCAAAAATCACGGTGCGTGAAGCGCTGGAAGCTATCGGCTATCGCGGCGAGCGCCCTGCCCGCGCCTTCCCGATCCACGCCTGCTACGAGCTGCATATCGAACAGGGGCCAATCCTGGAAGATGAAGCCGTGGATATCGGGCTGGTGCGTGCAGCAATGGGCCAGCGCTGGTTTACCATCACCCTCGACGGTTTCGCTGCCCATGCGGGTACCACACCGATGCACAACCGCCGTGACGCCTTAACCGCCTTTGCGGAGCTGGCGCTGAAGGTGGAAGCTATTGGCTATCAGCATGCGCCTGACGGTCGGGCGACGATTGGGATGGCGGAAATCACCCCGAACTCGCGCAACGTGGTTCCGTCCCGGGTGGTGTGCAGCGTCGAGTTCCGTCATCCGCAAAGCGAGGCGCTGGTGGCGATGGAAGCCGCCCTGCACCAGGCGGCGGAGAGCCTTGCCGCGCGCGGCATCACGGCAGAGGTGGAGCGTATTTTCGATTATGCGCCCATCAACTTTGATGCCGCCTGCCTGGCGCGCAGCGAGCAGGCAGTGGCTGCATTAGGCTATTCGGCAAAACCGATGGTGTCCGGTGCCGGGCACGATACCTGCTATATCAGCAAAATCGCGCCGGCCAGCATGATCTTTATCCCCTGCGTGAAGGGCATCAGCCATAACGAAGCGGAAAAGATCCTGCCGGAATGGTCAGAGAAAGGCGCCAATGTGCTGCTGCATAGCGTGCTGAGCGCAGCGCAGGAGCCGTAAAAAAACGCCGGATGCACTGCGCTTATCCGGCCTACAGTTCGCGCCGTTTCTGCCTTCGTAGGCCCGGCAAGCGCAGCGTCGCCGGGCAAAAAACGTATCACTGTTTAAGTAAATATAATTATAAAAAGCGGCTTGCCCTGCCAGGCGTCAGTCTGCATGATTGCACGCGGGCAATCGTGTTTTTTCATGATTAGAGGTAACTTGTGATGACTGAACGACTGAAACGTATTCAGGGCATGGCTCAGCGTTACAACAAATTAGGTGTTGTGAAAGATGAGACGGTGGCATCCATCGATGCCGCAGTGGCTGCCCGTAACATCCCGGCGGTACGCGAAATGACCGGTGGAGAGATTAAAGAAGTCCGAACGCGCTACAACATGTCTCAGGCGGCCCTGGCAATAACAACCGGAATGTCGGTTGAAAGCGTGTCCAAATGGGAGCGCAATGAAAGTAAGCCCAACAAAGCGGCCCTACGTATCATCAATATCATTGATGTAAAAGGACCTGAAGTATTCATGGTCTGAAGTTTCCCGGAATAAAACGCCGGATGCGCTGCGCTTATCCGGCCTACGATTCGTAATTTTGTGCGGCCGGTTGCCCTCACCCCAGCCCTCTCCCACAGGGAGAGGGAGCACACCGTAGGCCCGGCAAGCGCAGCGCCGCCGGGCAGGTTTTTACCGCTGCGCGACCCTCGCCAGGCTAAACCAAATCCCGATCGCCAGCACCGTTAACATCGCGCCTGCGCTGCCCAGCGCCACGCTGTGCGAGGTGATAAACGCGGTTTTCGCCGCTTCTATCACCGACTCCGCCAGCGACGGCGTCAGATCCTGAGCCACCTTCACCGCCTCACCGATGGAAGATGAAGCTTGTTCCGCCCGTGAAGCATCCAGCCCCGACGGCAATGCTATCGACGCCGAGAAACTGCGGGTCAGGAGCAGACCAAAGATCGCGATCCCCAGCCCGGCTCCCAGCTCGTAGGACATGGTTTCAATCGCCCCAGCCGCGGCGGCCTTCTCTTTCGGCGCGGCGGCCATGATCGCCGAGGTCGACGCCAGCAGCGCGCTCGCCGCGCTAAAGCCCAGCAGCACCATCAGGCACCAGGCCTGCCACTGCTGGGTGCTGAAATCGAGCGTCGACAGCCCGGTAAAGCTGAGCGCACTTAATCCCATGCCGCCGGTCGCCACGATCCGCAGCCCCAGACGGCCCACCAGCACCCCGGCAATCGGGCCGCTAAAGCCGCTGGCAACCATCACCGGCAGCATAAACATCCCCGCCTCAAACGGGGTGAAGCCGTGCACGAACTGCAGCTCCTGGGCCATCAGCAGTTCAAACCCCACCAGGGCGATCATCGCCGTCATCGCCATCACCACGCCGCTGAGAATAATGCGGTGGCCGAACAGGCGAATGTCGATCATCGGTGTAGGGGCGCGCAGCTGGATGCGGACAAAGGTCCACAACATGGCCGCCCCGATCAGCAGCGTGCCCGCCACCAGCCACGGGGAGAGCTCCCCTTTCAGGGCCGTTTTGGCGCTGAAGACCAGCAGCAAAATAGCCACGATCAGCATCAGGGCATGGGTGATGTTCAGCGGCTGCTCAGGTCGCCCCTGCTGGGCCGGAACAAACCGCGCCGCCAGGGAGACCACCAGCAGCACAATCGGCACGTTGATCAAAAATACCGATCCCCAGTAGAAGTGCGCCAGCAGCATCCCGCCCACCAGCGGGCCAAAAGCCGCCCCGCCGGACCCCACCGCGGCCCAGACCCCAAGGGCAATATTGCGCTGGCGCGCATCCGGAAACAGCGTGCGGATCCCGGCAAGCGTAGCGGGAATGATCATCGCCGCCCCGATGGCCAGCGAGGCCCGCGCGGCAATCAGCCACCCCGCAGTCGGGGCAAACGCCGCCGCCAGCGACGAGAGGCCAAACAGGGTGCTGCCCATTATCAGCAGCCGCTTAAAGCCGATGCGATCCCCGAGCGCCCCCATCGGCAATACCATCCCGGCCATCACCAGCGAGTAGATATCAATGATCCACAGCAATTCATTGCCGCTGGCAGCCAGGGTCATGCTCAGCGTCGGGGCGGCGACGTGGAGCACTGTGGCATCAATCGCAACCGGGATGTAGACCAGCACAATAATCACTAACGCTAACCACTGACGAAACATAACTATCCTTATTTTCCAAACCTGGACACATGTCCAGTTTGCGATCCTACGGAAAGTTGAACGCGTGTCCAGCTTTTTTGTTACACTCGTTGTCCCCCAGTTGAGAGTGAAAAGAATGAGCTATCTGAGCAAGGTCGAGCGGCGGGAAGAGATCATGCAGGCGGCGATGCGCGTGGCGCTGAGCGACGGCTTTACCGCGATGACCGTAAGACGGATCGCCACCGAAGCGAAAGTGGCGACGGGTCAGGTCCATCACCATTTTGCCTCCGCAGGCGAACTCAAGTCACAGGCCTTTATCCGCCTGATCCGCGATCTGCTGGATGCTGAGGTGGTGGCAGAAAACGCCAGCTGGCGCGAAAAGCTGCATGCCATGCTCGGCAGCGACGACCGTAGTTTTGAACCCTATATTCGTCTGTGGCGGGAAGCCCAGCTGCTAGCCGCCCGCGATGCAGAAATAAAAGGCGCTTATGTGTTAACCATGGAGATGTGGCATCAGGAGACGGTCGCCATCATACGGACGGGTGAACAACAGAACGCCTTCAGGCTGAAAGACACTCCTGAAAACATTGCCTGGCGGCTGATTGGTCTGGTCTGCGGGCTGGATGGCTTATACGTTTTATCCATGCCGGAAATGGATGACGCCGCGTTTAATCGACATCTTGAGACGCTTATTACCCTGGAACTGGGTTAATCATCAGCCTTACTTAACTGTTACGATTTGTAACACATTAAGCGGACCCTCTTCTCCCTTATAAACTCATGGGTTCGCTTTTTTTCTCTATCCTTTCAGAAGACTCCCAAAACACATCTAATAATTTCTCATCAAAAATTCAGGCAACTGCCTGATTGTATTTCTCTTTCTGCCATTTACGGATACGCAAGAGGGTAATATGTCACAACAAGCTGAGAAGAATAATCATTATTTGTTAAGCAACTGGAAACCGGAAAACGCGGCATTTTGGGAAAATAAAGGCAAACCGATTGCGCGACGAAATTTAGTTATTTCGGTTGCCTGTCTGCTGCTGGCATTTTGCGTCTGGATGTTATTTAGCGCGGTGGCGGTAAATCTGAATAAGGTGGGTTTTAATTTCACCACCGATCAGCTGTTTATGTTAACCGCCCTGCCTTCACTCTCCGGGGCCATATTACGCGTCCCCTACTCCTTTATGGTGCCCATATTTGGTGGCCGCTACTGGACAGTATTAAGCACCGTTATTCTGATTATTCCCTGCGTCTGGCTCGGTATTGCGGTGCAAAACCCGGCTACCCCTTATGCGGTATTTATCACTATCGCCCTGCTGTGCGGTTTTGCCGGGGCGAACTTTGCCTCCAGCATGGGCAACATCAGCTTTTTCTTCCCCAAAGCCAAACAGGGCAGCGCGCTGGGCATTAACGGCGGGCTGGGCAATCTGGGCGTCAGCGTGATGCAGATGGCGGCCCCGGTGGTGATCTTCCTGCCGATGTTTACCTTCCTCGGGGTCCACGGCGTACCGCAGGAGGATGGCTCGACGCTGTTCCTCGCCAATGCCGCCTGGATCTGGGCCCCGCTGCTGCTGCTGGCGACCCTTGCCGCCTTCTTCGGCATGAACGATATCGCCAGCTCGAAGGCGACCATAGCCAGCCAGCTGCCGGTGCTGAAGCGCCTGCACCTGTGGCTGCTGAGCCTGCTCTATCTGGCAACCTTCGGCTCCTTTATAGGATTTTCCGCCGGCTTCGCCATGCTGTCGAAAACCCAGTTCCCGGACGTCAATATCCTGCATCTGGCCTTCTTTGGCCCGCTGATCGGCGCTCTGGCGCGCTCTGCCGGCGGGGTGATCTCCGATAAGCTCGGCGGAGTGCGCGTCACGCTGGTGAACTTCGTTTTTATGGCGGTGTTCAGCGCCCTGCTGTTCTTCACCCTGCCGGGCACCGGCTCCGGCAACTTTACCGCCTTTTATCTGGTGTTTATGGGGCTGTTCCTCACCGCCGGGCTCGGCAGCGGCTCCACCTTCCAGATGATCGCTGTCATCTTCCGGCAAATCACCGTCTATAGAGTCAAACTGCACGGCGGCACGGACGAGCAGGCCCAGAAAGAGGCTGTTACCGACACCGCCGCTGCGCTGGGCTTTATCTCGGCCATCGGCGCCGTCGGCGGGTTCTTCATCCCCAAAGCCTTCGGCACCTCGCTGGCAATGACCGGCTCGCCGGTAGGGGCGATGAAGGTCTTCCTGGTGTTCTACATCGTCTGCGTGTTCATCACCTGGCTGGTGTATGGCCGTCGTCAGAAGCACGTCAAATCATAACGAGTAGTTCAATTTTTTGTGAGCAGTGTAACCACGGGGCGGGAGTCGCTCCGTCAGGAGAAACGTCATGAGTAAATTGTTGGATCGCTTTCGTTATTTCAAACTCAAAGGCGAGACCTTCGCGGATGGACACGGTCAGGTGATGCACACCAACCGCGACTGGGAGGATAGCTATCGCCAGCGATGGCAGTTCGACAAAATTGTGCGATCCACCCACGGCGTAAACTGTACCGGCTCCTGTAGCTGGAAGATCTACGTCAAGAATGGCCTGGTGACATGGGAAACCCAGCAGACCGACTACCCCCGCACCCGCCCCGACCTGCCGAACCACGAGCCGCGCGGCTGCCCGCGCGGGGCCAGCTACTCCTGGTATCTCTACAGCGCCAACCGCCTGAAGTACCCCCTGGTGCGCCGCAAGCTGATTGAGCTGTGGCGCGAGGCGCTGGCCCAGCACAGCGATCCGGTACTGGCCTGGAATGCCATCCAGAATGACCCGCAGAAGAGCCAGAGCTACAAGCAGGCGCGCGGTCACGGCGGATTTATCCGCTCGAACTGGAAAGAGCTGAACCAGCTTATCGCCGCCGCCAACGTCTGGACCATCAAACACTACGGCCCGGACCGGGTGGCGGGCTTCTCGCCGATCCCGGCGATGTCGATGGTCTCTTACGCCGCCGGCACCCGCTATCTCTCCCTGCTGGGGGGCACCTGCCTCAGCTTCTACGACTGGTACTGCGACCTGCCGCCCGCCTCGCCGATGACCTGGGGCGAGCAGACCGACGTGCCGGAGTCCGCCGACTGGTACAACTCCAGCTACATCATCGCCTGGGGCTCCAACGTGCCGCAGACCCGTACCCCGGACGCCCACTTCTTTACCGAGGTGCGCTACAAAGGCACCAAAACTATCGCCATCACCCCGGACTTTTCGGAAGTGGCGAAACTCAGCGACCAGTGGCTGGCACCGAAACAGGGTACCGACAGCGCTTTAGCGATGGCGATGGGCCACGTGATCCTGAAAGAGTTCCACCTCGATAACCCGAGCGACTACTTCCTCAACTACTGCCGTCGCTATACCGACATGCCGATGCTGGTGATGCTCGATCCGCGTGAGGACGGCAGCCTGGTACCCGGCAGAATGCTGCGCGCCTCCGACCTCGCCGACGGGCTGGGCGAAGCCAATAACCCGGAGTGGAAAACCGTCGCCTTTACCGCCACCGGCGATCTGGTGGTGCCGAATGGCTCTATCGGCTTCCGCTGGGGCGAAAAAGGCAAATGGAACCTCGAACCCCAGGCGGCAGGTCAGGAGACCGAGCTGACGCTCTCCCTGCTCGGCACCCACGACAGCGTCGCCGGCGTGGCCTTCCCCTACTTTGGCGGCAATGAGAACCCGCATTTCCGCAGCGTGAAGCAGGAGCCGGTGCTGGTCCGCCAGCTGCCGGTGAAAACCCTGACCCTTGCCGATGGCCGCCAGCTGCAGGTCGCCAGCGTCTACGATCTGGTGCTGGCCAACTACGGCCTCGATCGTGGCCTGGGGGATGAGCTCGCGGCAAAAGATTACGCCGAGATCAAAGCCTATACCCCGGCCTGGGGGGAGCAGATCACCGGCGTGCCGCGTCGCCACATCGAACAGATCGCCCGGGAGTTCGCCGACACGGCGCACAAAACCCATGGCCGGTCGATGATCATTCTCGGTGCCGGGGTCAACCACTGGTATCACATGGACATGAACTACCGGGGAATGATCAACATGCTGGTCTTCTGTGGCTGCGTGGGCAAAAGCGGCGGCGGCTGGTCGCACTATGTCGGCCAGGAGAAGCTGCGTCCGCAAACCGGCTGGCTGCCGCTGGCCTTCGCGCTGGACTGGAACCGTCCGCCGCGCCAGATGAACAGCACCTCGTTCTTCTACAATCACGCCAGCCAGTGGCGCTATGAAAAACTCACCGCCCGGGAGCTGCTCTCTCCCCTGGCGGACGCCTCAAAATTCACCGGACACCTGATCGACTTTAACGTGCGCGCCGAGCGCATGGGCTGGCTGCCCTCTTCGCCGCAGCTGAACCTTAACCCGCTGCACATCAAAGCCCAGGCGGAGGCGGCAGGTATATCGCCGCAAGAATACACCGCCCAGGGGCTGAAATCCGGCGATATCCGCATGGCCTGCGAGCAGCCGGACAACGGGAAAAACCACCCGCGCAACCTGTTCGTCTGGCGCTCAAACCTGCTCGGCTCCTCCGGGAAAGGCCACGAGTACATGCTCAAGTACCTGCTGGGCACCGAGAGCGGTATCCAGGGCGATGACCTTGGTAATACCGATGACGTGAAGCCGGAAGAGGTGGAGTGGCAGACCGCCGCCATCGAGGGGAAACTGGATCTGCTGGTAACTCTCGATTTCCGTATGTCCAGCACCTGCCTGTTCTCGGATATCGTCCTGCCGACCGCCACCTGGTATGAGAAGGACGATATGAATACCTCGGATATGCATCCGTTTATTCATCCGCTCTCCGCCGCAGTGGACCCGGCCTGGGAATCGCGCAGCGACTGGGAGATCTATAAGGGCATCGCCAAAGTCTTCTCCGAGGTCTGCGTCGGGCATCTGGGGACCGAAACCGACGTGGTGTTGCAGCCCCTGCAGCACGACTCCCCGGCGGAGCTCTCCCAGCCGTTCGACATTGCCGACTGGCGCAAAGGAGAATGCGACCTGATCCCGGGCAAAACCGCCCCGGGCATTGCCGTGGTGGAGCGAAACTACCCGGACACCTACGAGCGTTTTACTTCCCTCGGGCCGCTGCTGGACAAGCTCGGCAACGGCGGGAAAGGCATCTCGTGGAACACTCAGGACGAGGTCGATTTCCTCGGCAAGCTCAACTACGTCAAGCTCGACGGCCCGGCGAAAGGCCGTCCGCGCATCGAGACGGCGATTGACGCCTCGGAGGTGATCCTCGCCCTCGCCCCGGAAACCAATGGGCAGGTGGCGGTGAAAGCCTGGGAGGCGCTGGCCGAGTTCACCGGCCGCGAGCACACTCATCTGGCGCTGAACAAGGAAGACGAGAAGATCCGCTTCCGCGATATTCAGGCCCAGCCGCGCAAAATCATCTCCAGCCCGACCTGGTCCGGCATCGAGAGCGAGCACGTCTCCTACAACGCGGGCTATACCAACGTCCACGAGCTGATCCCGTGGCGCACCCTCTCCGGACGTCAGCAGCTGTATCAGGATCACCAGTGGATGCGCGCCTTTGGTGAGAGTCTGGTGGCCTATCGTCCGCCGATTGATACCCGCAGCGTGACCCACATGCGCGAGATCCCACCTAACGGCTTCCCGGAGAAGGCGCTGAACTTCCTGACGCCGCACCAGAAATGGGGCATCCACTCCACCTACAGCGAAAACCTGCTGATGCAGACCCTGTCGCGCGGGGGGCCGATTGTCTGGATCAGCGAAACCGACGCTCGCGAGCTGGGCATTGAGGATAACGACTGGATCGAGTGCTTCAATGCCAACGGCGCCCTCACCGCCCGCGCGGTGGTCAGCCAGCGCGTGCCGCCGGGGATGACCATGATGTACCACGCCCAGGAGCGCATTCTGAACATTCCGGGTTCAGAAGTGACCGGACGACGCGGGGGGATCCACAACTCGGTCACCCGCATCTGCCCGAAACCGACCCACATGATTGGCGGTTACGCCCAGCTGGCGTACGGCTTCAACTACTACGGCACCGTAGGGTCGAACCGCGACGAGTTCATCATGATCCGCAAAATGAAAAACATTAACTGGCTGGATGGCGAAGGTCGGGATCAGGTACAGGAGGCGAAAAAATGAAAATACGCTCACAGGTTGGCATGGTGCTCAATCTCGACAAATGCATCGGCTGTCACACCTGCTCGGTGACCTGCAAGAACGTCTGGACCGGGCGCGAAGGCATGGAGTACGCCTGGTTTAATAACGTCGAAACCAAGCCGGGGATCGGCTACCCGAAAAACTGGGAGGACCAGGAGCAGTGGCAAGGCGGCTGGATCCGCGGCATCTCCGGCAAGCTGACCCCGCGCCTCGGCGGCAAGCTGGGGGTGCTGTCAAAAATCTTCGCCAACCCGCAGATGCCGCAGATCGACGACTACTACGAGCCCTTTACCTTTGACTATCAGGATCTGCACCGCGCCCCGGAGGGCAATCACCTGCCCACCGCCCGCCCGCGCTCGTTGATTGACGGCAAACGGATGGACAAAATCAAATGGGGGCCGAACTGGGAGGAGCTGCTGGGGGGCGAGTTCGAGAAGCGCGCCCGGGACCGCAACTTCGACCGGATGCAGAAGGAGATGTACGGTCAGTTCGAAAACACCTTCATGATGTATCTCCCGCGCCTGTGCGAGCACTGCCTGAACCCGAGCTGTGCGGCGACCTGCCCGAGCGGGGCGATCTACAAGCGCGAAGAGGATGGCATCGTACTGATCGACCAGGACAAGTGCCGCGGCTGGCGTCTGTGCATCAGCGGCTGTCCGTACAAAAAGATCTACTTCAACTGGAAGAGCGGCAAGTCAGAAAAATGCATCTTCTGCTACCCGCGTATCGAATCCGGTCAACCGACCGTCTGCTCGGAAACCTGCGTCGGACGCATCCGCTACCTCGGCGTGCTGCTGTATGACGCCGACCGTATTGAAGAGGCGGCCAGCACTGAACACGAAACCGATCTCTATGAGCGTCAGTGCGACGTGTTCCTCAACCCGCACGACCCGGCAATCATCGAAGAGGCGGTTAAACAAGGTATTCCGCAGAATGTGATTGACGCGGCGCAGCGTTCCCCGGTCTACAAAATGGCGATGGACTGGAAGCTGGCCCTGCCGCTGCACCCTGAGTACCGCACCCTGCCGATGGTCTGGTATGTGCCACCTCTGTCACCGATCCAGTCCTATGCCGATGCCGGTGGTCTGCCGCAGACCGACAGCATTCTCCCGGCGGTCGAAAGCCTGCGCATTCCGGTGCAGTATCTGGCCAATATGCTCAGCGCGGGCGATACCGGCCCGGTGCTGCGCGCCCTGAAACGGATGATGGCGATGCGCCACTACAAACGCTCCCAGACCGTGGAAGGCGTGACCGATACCCGCGCCATCGAGGAAGTGGGCCTCAGCGTCGAGCAGGTGGAGGAGATGTACCGCTATCTTGCCATCGCCAACTACGAGGACCGCTTCGTGATCCCGACCAGCCACCGGGAGATGGCCCGTGACGCCTTCCCGGAGAAAAACGGCTGCGGGTTTACCTTCGGCGACGGCTGCCACGGCTCCGACACTAAATTCAACCTGTTCAACAGCAGCCGCATCGATGCCATCAACATCACCGAGGTGCGCGAACACGGGGAGGGAGAGTGATGCAGATCCTCAAAATTATCGCCCTGCTGATTGAGTATCCGGACGAGGCGCTGTGGGAGAGCCGCGACGAGGCGATCTCACTGGTGGCGCAGGACGCGCCGGGGCTGCTGCCGTTTGCGCAGCAGTACCTTAATGCCCCGCTGCTCGATCGCCAGGCGGAGTGGTGCGAGGTGTTCGAACGTGGGCGCGCCACCTCGCTGCTGCTGTTTGAACATGTGCATGCCGAATCCCGGGATCGCGGTCAGGCGATGGTCGACCTGATGAATCAGTACGAGCAGGCCGGGCTTCAGCTCGACTGCCGCGAGCTGCCGGACTATCTGCCGCTCTATCTGGAGTATCTGAGCATTGTGCCAGAGGCGCAGGCCCGGGAGGGATTGCAGAACGTCGCGCCGATCCTGGCCCTGATTGGCGGACGGCTGAAACAGCGCCAGGTGGCGCACTATCAGCTGTTCGACGCCCTGCTCAGGTTCGCGGGCAGCAAACTCTCCAGTGACAGTGTCACGCAGCAGGTGGCAGGTGAAAAACGGGACGATACCCGCCAGGCGCTGGATGCGGTCTGGGAAGAGGAGCAGGTGAAATTTATTGAGGATAACGCCACGGCGTGCGACAGCTCGCCCATGCAGCAATATCAACGACGCTTTAGCCAGGACGTCGCGCCGCAGTACGTAGACGTCAGCGCCGGAGGCCCAAAATGACACACCATCTGAACGTCTTTTTCTTTGATATTTATCCGTACATCTGCGCCGCGGTCTTCTTCCTCGGCAGCTGGCTGCGGTATGACTACGGCCAGTACACCTGGCGCGCCTCCTCCAGCCAACTGCTGGACAAGCGCGGCATGAACTGGGGCTCTAACCTGTTCCACATCGGCATTATTGGGATTTTCTTCGGCCACCTGTTCGGGATGTTAACCCCGCACTGGATGTACGCCTGGTTCCTGCCGATGGCGGTCAAGCAGCAGCTGGCGATGATTGCCGGGGGGATCTGCGGGGTGCTGACCCTGATTGGCGGCTCGATGCTGTTGTATCGTCGCCTGTTTAATCAGCGGGTGCGCGCCACCTCCACCACGCCGGATATTATCATCATGAGCATTCTGCTGACCCAGTGCGTGCTCGGCCTGACGACCATTCCGTTTTCGGCGCAATACCCGGACGGCAGCGAAATGCTGAAGCTGGTCGGCTGGGCGCAGGGGATCTTCACCTTCCGCGGGGGCTCGTCTGAAATGCTGACCGGGGTAGCATTTATATTCCGCGTCCACCTGGTGCTGGGGATGACCATCTTCCTGCTCTTCCCCTTCACCCGACTGGTCCACGTCTGGAGTGCGCCGTTCGAATACATCACCCGGCGCTATCAGCTGGTGAGATCCCGACGGTAGGCCTAAGCCACGCCGGGTGGCGGAGGTAAAAGCAAAACGGCAACCCCGTTGCCGTTTTTGATGTTTGTTCCCTCTCCCTGTGGGAGAGGGCCAGGGTGAGGGCATCAGACCGCACAACCACGCCTTACCCGGCCTACAAACCGCGTTACACCGTAGGCCGGGCAAGCGACAGCGCCGCCCGGCGTTACCGACTGGCTAGATACCCGGCAAAACACCACTCACTATGGAAAGGATCACCATTAGCACAATAATGGCGCAAACAACCCCGATGCCAAACAGTACGGTATGAAAGATCAAGGTGCCTCCGGCAAACGCCATAGCGCCACGTATGCCCCAGCGATTCTCCTTTCGCATACCGCCGATGAACGCGAGCCCCAACCCGGCGATGGCAAGAACAATCCCACCATTATGGAGAAGCCGGTCAACATCCAGAGTGCGGTTTTCTGCGATTGCAGGCGTTTTCCCGGTTATGCCAGCAATAATGCCCTTTTTAACGGCAGCGACCTGCTCAGCAACCACCGTTTCCAGGGATGGAGGTGGTGAAGAGAAAGGACCAAAAGAGAAATGCACTATCCCAAGCACCAGGGCGATAGCGCCCAGCAACATGCCCAGTGAGCTAAATTTATTCTGCGACAAGATTTCCATATCAATATGCCTTGTGATGATGAGTATAAGCGTCCTGGTTTATTATCCAGGCGGCATTATTGTACTCAACATCAGCGACATGCGAAGAGATACTCGCTGGAGGTCCGGGTCAATACATCCCGCCGGGTGGCGGAGGTAAAAGCAAAACGGCAACCCCGTTGCCGTTTTTGATGTTTGTTCCCTCTCCCTGTGGGAGAGGGTTAGGGTGAGGGCATCAAACCGCACAACAGCGCCGCCCGGCATTGCAACATTTCCACTGTATCGACAATGTTGACACACCAGAATGACCCCGCCTAAGATGGCGATACTTTGTATCAACATCTGGAGTGTTTTTATGCCGCAGGTCACCGTTAAAAAATGGGGTAACAGCCCTTCCGTCAGGCTCCCTGTCGCGGTTATGCGTGAGGCAGAACTGCACGTTGACGATGTGGTGAACGTTAACGTAGACGAAGAAGGACGTATTATTTTGACACCGGTCAGAAAGGACGAACCGACGCTGGAATCGCTGCTCGCGGCGATCACCGACGACAATCTGCATCACGAAGTCACCTTCGGGGAACCGCAAGGTAAGGAGCTGCTGTAATGGACTACATCCCGGAAGCGGGCGATATCGTTTGGCTGGATTTTGATCCGCAGTCAGGACATGAACAGGCAGGACATCGCCCGGCGCTGGTTATTTCACCCGCCACCTACAATGGACGTACCGGTTTAATGCTCTGTTGTCCGCTCACGTCGCAGATCAAAAATTATCCCTTCGAAGTGGTTATTAGCGGTTCACGCCGCAACGTCGCCCTCGCCGATCAGATTAAAAATCTGGACTGGCGGGCGCGTAACGCGGTGAAAAAGGGAACGGCAACCGCCGAAGAACTGGATGCCGTGAGAATGCGCGCTAAGGTTTTAATCGGCTAACAGAAAGGGGCTAACGCCCCTTCCCGCCCTATTTCCCCGCCTGCGGATGGGTTTCAAACCCGGCCATCACCGCCGTCAGTTCTGCCAGCGAAAAACCGTACTTCGGATCGTCAACCCCCAGCCCGAACCGCTCCTGCATCAGCTGATACAGCGCCCCGGCATCCGGCAAATTAATCTGCTCCACTACGTGCCCGTCCTGCCAGTGGGTAAAGTGCAGGTTGGTAAGGGTCAGTTTGCCACCGTCCGGCAGATGGCGGCACATCAGCAGATGATGACGAAAATGGGACTGCGGCCAGTGTGCGGACCAGAAGTTGCCCATCACGTAATCGGTCTGATACTGGGCGGCAAGATCGAAGTGATACATCGACTGCCAGTTGTCATGATGGCGGAACTGAAGCACCCAGTCCTGGCCATCGTTGATCAGCCGGTAGACCCCGTGCGGCGTCGCCTGCTCCTCCTCGGCGATCAACCGAATCGGCGCGGTCAGCGTTTGCCCACCAAAACCGACATCGGCGATCCAGCGTTCATCGTTCAGCTCCACCAGCAGCAGACGATGGGTGCGCGGCGGCATGTGGGGCGGATTCGCCAGCACTACCCTGCCCAGCAGGCTGCGGACGTTAAAGCCCACCTCTCGCAGCACCCGCTCAAACAGGCCGTTCTGCTCAAAGCAGTAGCCCCCGCGTCGGGCGGTGACCAGCTTATCCACCAGGGATTGCTCATCGAGCTGGATCTCCCGCGGCAGCACCACATCGATATTTTCAAACGGAATGGCGCTGTTGTGCTGCAAATGCAGCGCCCGCAGGGTGTTGATGTCCACAGAGACCGGCTGCTGCCAGCCGGTACGGGCGAAATAGGCGCTTAAAAACGGGGTCATAATCAGTTTCCTTTTACAGTCTCCCTTGTTTATAAACTATTTTTACCCGTCCACTGTCGCAAAAGTGCTTTTTATCCCCGAGCCGAGCGCTGCATGATCCCCAGCGCCGTGAGCATTAATACCAGCCCGGTAAGCAGCGTCAGGGTCGCCATCGCCATTCCCTGCCCGACCGATCCCTGCTCAAACTGCCGCCAGATGAATACCGACACGGTCTGCGTCCCCGCCGGGGCCAGCAGCAGCGAGGTAACCAGCTCCCGCGAGGCGATGGCAAACACCATCAGCATCGCCGCCAGCATTGCCGGAGAAACCAGCGGCAGGACGATAAAGCGCAATGCCTGCAATGCCGACGCGCCATGCACCCGCGCGGCAGGCTCGAGGTTGCCCCCCAGCTGGCGCAGCGCGCTGCCGACATAGCGCACCGGCCACGGCAGCAGCAGGCAACAATAGGAGAGCAGCAGGATCGCCCAGCTGTTGTAAGGTGAGACCGGCCAGAACGGCTGGTTCCACAGCAGGATCAGCCCCACCCCGACCACCACGCCGGGCAGCGCGGCAGGCATCAGCGACAGCGCATCCACCAGCCCGTGGCCTTTGATCTTCTGCACCACCACCAGCCAGGCGGCCAGCAGCCCGAGCAGGCCGGTGATACAGGCCGCGCCAAGGGCCAGCGACAGGCTGGTGCCCAGCGCCGACAGGGCATCCCCCTGCTGGCTGAACAACGCCGCATAGTGGGAGGTAGTCAGATTGGCGAGCGTCACTCCGCCCGATAAGGTGCCCAGCACCCCGGACAAGGCCATGGAGGCTCCCGGCAGGATCACCGCGATAAACCCGGTCAGGGCCAGCAGCGCTACTATCGGCAGGGTAAAGCCCCCCGCATCCGCGCCCATGTTCTCCGTCGGTTTGCCGGTAATACTGGTCACGTCCTGATTGCCGGTCAGCTTTTTCTGCAGCCACCAGGCGCTCAGGGCGATGGTCACCAGCACCACCGAGAGCATCGACGCCCCCGACAGATCGATCGGCCATTCAGCGAGTTTTTTCTCGATATCGGTGGTGAGCATCAGTACCCCGGCACGGGTCCCGAGCGCCGCGGGCACGCCATACTCTTCAATCGCCAGGGTGAAGGCCAGCAGCATCCCCGCCGCCAGCGACGGCGACAGCATCGGCAGGGTGATATGCCAGAAGGCCCGGCCAGGGCTGGCCCCGTGTACCCGCGCCACCAGCGCCAGCCGTTGTCCGCTGGCCAGCAGGCTACGCGACACCGCAAAATAGACCACCGGGAAGATATTCAGGGCCATCACCAGCACGATCCCGGTCTGGCTGAACAGCAGATTATTCAGGTTGAGGCCGGTAAGCTGTTGCAGATAGCCGTTGGTTTGCAGCACCAGCATCCACGACAGCGCGGCGATATAGGGCGGGGTTAAAAACGGGATCAGAAACAGCAGATCCCACAGCCGGGGCAGCGGCAGATTAAGCAGCCCGCGCGCCACGCCGAGGGGAAAACCGATCAATGCGCTGACCAGCGCCACGCCGACCGCCACCTGTAGCGTACCGCCCAGCATGGTGGGCAGTTGCGGCTCGGTCAGCAGCGTCGCGACGCCGCTAAAGGCCCCGGCGAAAACGCCGGCGCTGAACTGCGGAAATACCGCCTGCAGCAGAATAAACGTGAGCGGAGACGCCACCAGGATCACCAGCAGCGCCAGCGTCGTCACCGACAAGAATTTAGGGTTCACAAAACAGTCCTGAAGACGGGGTTGCCCCCGTCAGGTGATTATAAGGTGAAGAGCGTGTTGAAACGCTTGAGGATATCGCTGCGTTCGCTGGTACCGTCGCTTTTGGTCGGCAGGATTTTCAAATCGTTGAGCAGCGGGCGTTTAGCCTGCACGTCGCCACGGGCCGGCATCAGCCAGGCATCGGCCACCATCGCCTGGCCTTCTGGCGACAGGACGTAATCGACGAAGGCTTTGGCATCCTCCGCGTGTTGGGTGGATTTAAGGATCATCATCGGACGCGGGGCAATCACCGTCCCGCTGGCCGGGAAGATCACCTTCAGGGATTCGCCCTGGCTGATGTTGCCATACGACACATAGTCCACCGCGCCAAACACCGCCGCTTTGGCCCCCTGCATCACCGGCGTCACCGCCTGGGCATTCGGGCCGCTGACCACCATGCCATTCTTTTTCAGCTCATCAAACAGGGTCCAGGCCTTATCGCCCATCCCATTTTGCAGCCCGATCAGCAGATCGAGCGACGCGCCGGACAGCGCCGGGTCCGGGGTAGTGACTTTATCTTTGAAGGCCCCGGTGGTCAGATCGCGCCACTCTTTCGGCTCCGGGGTGCCGCTTTTGGTGTTCCAGACGATGCCCAACGCCGAAATGCCCTGCGCGACGTAGTCGTCAGATTTCAGATCCGCAGGCACCTTCGCCGCATTGGCGCTCTGGTACGGCAGCAGCCAGCCGCGGTTATGCAGATCTTCTGCGGTATCCCAGGAGGCGGAGATCAGAATATCGGCCTGCGGATTCGCCTGCTCCGCCTCAAGGCGGGCCATCACTTTGCCGGTAGTCGCCTGGAAGATATCCACCTTCACGCCGGTTTTCTTTTCAAAACCGCTGGCGAGGCTTTTAGCCAGCGACCCCGGGCCTGCGGTGTAGACGGTCAGCGCGTGGGCGCTGGACATCATAACGGACGATAACGCCATGGCTAACAGCACTCCTTTTTTAACGGACATTGCAGCTTTCATGCGAACTCCCCTGAGGATGTAATCAAACGATCGGCAGCGACGCTGCCAGCAGACAAATGCACGATGCGATCGGCCAGAATTTCAGCCTCCCGGCGGTCGTGGGTAACATAGACGGCGGTGGTGCCGAGCTGGCGCAGCAGCGTGGCCATCTCGTGACACAAGGTGCCACGCAGTTCGCTGTCGAGGTTGGATAGCGGCTCGTCAAACAGCAGCACCCGCGGCTCGGCGACAATCGCCCGGGCCAGCGCCACGCGCTGTTGCTGGCCGCCGGAGAGCCCGGCCGGTTTGCGGTCGGCGAAATCGCTTAACCCGACGCGGGCCAGCGCCTGCGCTACCCGGCGGTCGCATTCCTGACGCGGGATATGGCGCATTCGCAGTGGGAACGACACGTTCTGTGCCACGGTCATGTGCGGCCAGAGGGCGTAATCCTGGAACACCATGCCGATGTCCCGGGCTTCCGGCGGTAAGGCCCATCCGGTTTTCGCCACCAGGCGATCGCCAAAATGGATCTCCCCTTCTGCGGGCTGGGTTAACCCCGCCAGCAGACGCAACAGGGTGCTTTTGCCGCAGCCCGACGGCCCCAGCAGCGCAACCACGCTACCCGGCTCGATATTCAGATCGATTTGATTCAAAACGGTGTTCGCGCCAAAAGCGTACGAGACGCCTTTGAGCGTGATGGAAGTGAGCATATTGTTATCCTCTTTGGGATTTGATGCTCGCCACTGTAGGCAGCTTGTGTGACGAATAAATTACGCATTTGTTGCAGCTTGATTTCCAATGGCTTTCAGCCGTTTAATGCTCTGACGCTATTTATGAGGAAAATCGATGAGCCACTTCCGCCCCGTTGAGTTAATGCACGCCAGCCGCCTGTTGAATCACGGCCCGACCGTTTTGATCACCAGCCGCGACGAGACCATCGACCGCCGCAACGTGATGGCCGCCGCCTGGTCAATGCCGGTGGAGTTCGAGCCGCCACGGATCGCCATCGTGGTGGATAAAAGCGCCTGGTCGCGGGATCTGATCGAGCGCAGCGGCAGGTTCGGGATCGTCATTCCCGGCGTGGCGGCCACCAACTGGACGTATGCAGTGGGCAGCGTCAGCGGCCGGGATGAGGATAAGTTCAACTGCTACGGCATTCCGGCGTTCAACGGCCCGGTGCTGGGGCTACCGGTGATTGAGGAGAAGTGTCTGGCGTGGATGGAGTGCCGTCTGCTGCCTGCCACCTCGGCGGCGGAAAAGTATGACACCCTGTTTGGCGAGGTGGTCTCTGCCGCAGCGGATGAACGGGCATTCGTAAACGGGCGATGGCAGTTTGACGACGATAAGCGCAATACCCTGCACCATCTCGGCGCGGGAACCTTTGTGACCAGCGGGAAGCAGGTCAAAGCGCCGGGTCAGTAACTCTTATAGGGAATACGCAGCCGGTCCAGCAGGTTAGTAAAATCCTGTACCGCGACGAATGCCACCGCCCCTTTGCCGGGGATGACGTTGGTGATGATCCCCACCGTCTCCCCGGTCATGCTGTCCACCACTGGCCCGCCGGACATGCCGGATACCGCCCCCGCGCCGGTGATGATGCCGTAGTAACAGCCGTCACGTTTCACGAAGCCGTCGATTTTCCCCATGCTGGATTTGGGCAGGCTGTTGATGGCGCTGTAGCCGAACAGAGTCACGTTGCGCCCGACCCTGGCGTACGCCAGCTGATGCACGATCTTGCCGCGGTTGTTATCGCCAATCACCGCCACATCGCAAACAGGATGTTGCGCCCTCACCGGCTTGAGCAGCGGCACGGCGACATGGGCGGCGGTAAGGGAAAATTGGCTTGAGACCGGAAAGGTGGTGCCCTGCATCCCCGCCGCCAGCCAGTTCAGTGGCGCAGGCAGGCCGATAAAGACTAAATCCGCCTGCTTCGTGGCGGAAAAGTCAGTGCGGCTGGTGCCGGACATCACCACGCACCCCAGCAGTGTAAGGGGTGCCATGAGTGCGGCGAGAGCAAGATGCAGACGCTTCATGGTTCACCCCAGGATCTACTTTTTCGACCGCCCGGCGATGATCTCATCAGCCACGACACGCGGCGCCTCGGCGTAATGGTGGAACTCCATGCTGTAGGTGGCCCGTCCCTGAGACATGGAACGCAGCGTGGTGGCGTAACCGAACATCTCCGCCAGCGGCACGTCGGCGCGAATAATCTGGCTGCCGAACTGCTCCTCCATCCCCTGCACAAGCCCGCGTCGGGAGGAGAGATCCCCCATAATATTCCCGGCGTACTCTTCCGGGGTTTCAACCTCGACGTGCATCATCGGCTCGAGGATCACCGGATCGGCTTTGCGCGCCGCGTCCTTAAAGCCGAAGATCGCCGCCATGCGGAAGGCCATCTCCGAGGAGTCGACGTCATGATAGGAGCCAAAGGTCAGGGTCGCTTTGATATCGACCACCGGATAACCCGCCAGCACGCCGCTGTTCATCGCCTCCCGCAGTCCTTTTTCCACCGATGGAATGTACTCCCGCGGCACCACCCCGCCCTTGGTGGCATCGACAAAGGCAAAACCGCTGCCCGGCGCCTGCGGCTCGAGGCTCAGAACCACATGGCCGTACTGCCCTTTCCCGCCGGACTGGCGAACAAACTTACCTTCGATGTCGCTCACCCCTTTGCGGATAGTTTCCCGGTAGGTGACCTGCGGACGGCCGATATTGGCCTCGACACCGAACTCGCGCTTCATGCGGTCGACGATGATCTCCAGGTGTAGCTCCCCCATCCCGGAGATAATGGTCTGGCCGGACTCTTCATCGGTATGCAGATGGAAAGAGGGATCTTCCGCCGCCAGCCGGTGCAGGGCGATGCCCATTTTCTCCTGATCGGCTTTGGTTTTCGGCTCGATGGAGAGGGATATCACCGGGTCCGGGAACTCCATCCGCTCGAGGGTGATCACTGCCCCGGGGTCGGTCAGGGTGTCACCGGTAGTGACATCCTTCAGTCCGACGCAGGCGGCGATATCCCCGGTCCGCAGCTCCTCGACGTCGTGGCGATCGTTGGCATGCATCAGCACGATGCGCCCGATGCGCTCTTTCTTACCCTTCACCGGGTTAAACACCGCATCGCCTTTTTTCAGCACCCCGGAGTAGACGCGGATAAAGGTCAGTTGCCCGACGTAGGGGTCGGACATCAGCTTGAACGCCAGCGCTGAGAAGGGTTCGTCATCGCTGGGGTGACGTTCGGCGTGTTGCCCCTTTTCATCCACGCCGTCGATGGCGGGCACGTCGAGGGGGGATGGCATCAGCTCAATCACCGCATCCAGCATCCGTTGCACCCCTTTGTTTTTAAACGCGCTGCCGCAGAGCATCGGCTGGATCTCCCCGGCTACCGTGCGTTTGCGCAGGCCGCGGATAATTTCCGCTTCGTCGAGTTCGTTGGTTTCGAGGTATTTATCCATTAACTCGTCGCTGGCTTCCGCCGCCGCTGAGACCATTTTCTCCCGCCAGGTTTTGGCGGTGGCCTGCAGATCGTCCGGCACCGGGGCATAGCTGAAGGTCATCCCCTGAGTAGCGTCATCCCAGATGATGGCCCGCATGTGGATCAGATCCACCACCCCGGTGAAGTGCTCCTCGGCACCGATAGGGATCACAATCGGCACCGGGTGGGCTTTCAGCCGGTCGATCATCATCTGCACTACGTGGAAGAAGTCAGCCCCCGGACGGTCCATCTTGTTGACAAAGGCGATGCGCGGCACCCGGTACTTATTGGCCTGCCGCCAGACGGTTTCTGACTGTGGCTGCACCCCGCCGACGGAGTCATAGACCATCACCGCCCCGTCCAGCACCCGCATGGAGCGCTCCACCTCAATCGTGAAATCGACGTGCCCGGGGGTGTCGATGATGTTGATGTGGTGCGGCTCAAACCCGCGGTCCATCCCGGACCAGAAGCAGCTTACCGCCGCCGAGGTGATGGTAATCCCCCGCTCCTGCTCCTGCGCCATCCAGTCGGTGATCGCCGCGCCATCGTGGACCTCCCCCATCTTATGGCTCACCCCGGTATAAAACAGGATGCGCTCGGTGGTGGTGGTTTTACCGGCGTCGATATGCGCCGAGATACCGATGTTGCGATAACGCTCGAGAGGAATGGACCGGATCATGATGCATCCTTATTCAATGGACATGACAATCACGCGCTGGGGTAGCGCGTGCAGGTATGTAGATCAGTGTAGTGCCCTGTCAAAGGGGGGACGGGTGATTTACGGAGAGGGAACCAGGCCGCGCTGCAACGCCGGGTGAGGCACAAACGGTTCCCTCTCCCTTGAGGGAGAGGGTTAGGGTGAGGGGGAACAAGCCGCTCCGAAACAACAACGCCGGGTGGCGGCTACGCCTTACCCGGCCTACGGGATCGGTGTGGTAGGCCGGGCAAAGCGCAGCTGCCGCCCGGCATAACCCACGTCAGGTGATCACTATCACCCGAATATCATTCACATTGGTTAACGTCGGGCCGGTCACCACCAGATCGCCCGCTTCGGCAAAGTAGCTGTAACTGTCATGCCCGCGCAGCATCGCCTTCGCATCCAGCGAAGTACGACCCAGCGTATCCGGGGTGACAATCGCTCCCGCCGCATCTTCGGTGCCGTCAATCCCGTCGCTGTCTCCGGCGATGGCGTAAATCCCCGCCTCGCCCTTCAGGGCGCAGGCCAGCGCGAGCAAGAACTCGGTATTACGCCCGCCGCGTCCGGCACCTGCGTTCCCAATCGTGACCGTGGTTTCTCCGCCGCTGAGCAGCACCGCCGGGCCTTTGACCGGCAGGCCGTGCTGCTTCACCGATTTGGCGATCCCGGCCATCATAATCCCCAGTTGAGCGCTTTCGCCCTCCAGGGCATCCCCCAGAATCAACGGGGTGTAGCCCATCCGCTGCGCTACGGCTGCAGCGGCGGCCAGCGCACCGGAAGGAGTGGCGATCAGGCGGATATCGTCGTCTATCTCCTTAGCAGTCACCGGCGCGCGCGGCGTGTTCAGCACCCGCAACACCGGCTCCGGCAGCTCCAGGCCATAGCGGGCGATAATCTCCAGCGCCTCTTCCGCCGTGGAGCTGTCCGCCACCGTCGGGCCGGAGGCGATGCTCTGGGGATCGTCGCCGGGCACATCGCTGATAATCAGGGTGATCACCCGGGCGGGTCTGGCCGCCAGTGCCAGCCGTCCGCCTTTAATATCCGACAACTGCTTGCGGACGGTATTCATCTCGTGGATGGTCGCCCCGCTGTTCAACAGCGCTTTGTTCACCGCCTGCTTATCGGCCAGGGTGATCCCCTTGCGCGGCAGAGCCAGCAGCGATGAGCCGCCGCCGGAGATCAGCGCGATGACGCAGTCGTCGGCGGTAAGATTTTTGACCTGCTCCATCATCAGCATCGAGGCCACTTCGCTCATCGCATCCGAGACCGGGTGCGCCGCCTCGACGATGCGGATTTTTTGCGTCGGTGCCGCATGACCGTAGCGCGTGACCACCACGCCCTGCAGATCGACATCCGGCCAGGCGGCTTCCAGCGCGGCAGCCATGGCGGCGCTGGCTTTCCCTGCCCCGACCACGATGCAACGCCCACGCGGTTTCTCCGGCAGGGCTTTGAGCAGCGCTTCATGGGGGTCGGCACTTTTCACCGCCGCCATGAAGATCTCAGTAAGCGCCCCTCGCAGGGCGCTGTCGTCGTGTTGTGCCATAGGTCAGCCTTCTGCGATGGCGCGGATCACCGCCTGGGTAACCTCGCGGGTGTTGGCCGTGCCGCCCACGTCCGGGGTCATGATGCCCTCAGCACATACTTTTTCCACCGCGGCCATCAGGCGAATGGCGGCCTCGCCCTCGCCCAGATGCTCAAGCATCTGCGCCGCGGTCCAGAAGCTGGCGACCGGGTTGGCGATGCCTTTGCCGGTGATATCAAACGCCGAGCCGTGGATCGGTTCGAACATCGACGGGAAGCGGCGCTCGGGATCGATGTTGGCGGTCGGGGCCACCCCCAGACTGCCCGCCAGGGCACCGGCCAGATCGGAGAGGATATCGGCGTGCAGGTTGGTCGCCACGATGGTGTCCAGCGACTCCGGATGAAGGGTCATGCGCACGGTCATGGCATCCACCAGCATTTTGTCCCATGTGACGTCCGGGAACTCGCGCGCCACTTCGGCGGCGATCTCGTCCCACATCACCATCCCGTGACGCTGGGCGTTGGATTTAGTGACCACGGTTAGCAGCTTACGCGGACGGGTCTGCGCCAGACGGAAGGCGTAGCGCATGATGCGCGTCACCCCGGTGCGGGTGAAAATCGCAACCTCGGTGCCCACCTCTTCCGGCAGGCCGCGGTGCGCGCGACCGCCATGGCCGGAATATTCCCCCTCGGAGTTCTCACGCACAATCACCCAGTCGAGGGTGCCCGGCACCGCCTTACGCAGCGGAGACTGAATGCCCGGCAGGATTTTGGTCGGACGGACGTTGGCATACTGATCGAAGCCCTGACAGATAGGCAGGCGCAGCCCCCAGAGGGTGATGTGATCCGGTACGTCCGGAGCCCCCACCGCGCCAAAATAGATGGCGTCGAAGGCTTTCAGCTGCTCCAGCCCGTCTTCCGGCATCATCACTCCGTGGGTTTTGTAGTAATCCGAGCCCCACTCGAAGGTATGCACCGAGAAACGCATATCGCCCTGACGCTGGGCCAGCGCGTGTAACACTTCCACACCCGCGGTGATCACTTCCGGGCCGATACCGTCTGCGGGGATAGCTGCAATGGCGTAATCTTTCATCTGTTATTCCTTAAATTAATGTTTTGACTGAATTAATGTTTTGACTGAATTAATGTGTCGTTGGCCTGCGCCTTGCGGCTGGACGCCGAGAGCCACAGCACCACGAGTGAAGAGAGGATCAGCAGCCCGGCGACAAACCACAGCCCCCAGGTGTAACTCCCGGTCTGTTGCTTAATCAGACCAATCATGAACGGACCAACAAAGCCGCCCAGATTGCCGAGTGAGTTGATGGTGGCGATACCCGCCGCGGCCGCCGACCCGGACAGGAACAGGGTCGGCATGCTCCACAGCGGTGGTTTAGAGGCGCTGATGCCGCAGTTAACGATGGTCAGCGCGAGGATCACCCCGACGATGCTCGCCGTACTGCCCGCCATAAACAGCCCGGCCGCCGCGACGATACAGGCCGCAATTACGTGCCACGAGCGTTCGCCGGTTTTGTCCGAATGACGCGCCCAGAGCACCATCGCCGCCACCGCCATCACCGCCGGGATCGCATTCAGCAGGCCGACGGTCATCGAGGAGACGCCGAGGGTTTTGATGATCTGCGGCGACCAGATGCCGAGGGTATAGAGCCCGGCGGAGGTGCCGAAGTAGACCAGCGACAGGGCCAGAACGCGTTTATCCAGCAGCCCTTTCCAGACGCTGTGCTGCGCCGTGCCCTGTTTAGCGGCCTGCTCACGTTGCAGGGTGGAAATCAGCCAGCCGCGCTCCTCTTCGCTGAGCCATTTCGCCTTTTCCGGGCGATCGGTGAGCCAGAACAGCACCACCACGCCGAGGATCACCGCCGGTACCGCTTCGAGGACAAACATCCACTGCCAGCCGGCAAAGCCCATCAGGCCGTGCATCTCCAGCAGTGCGGCGGAGATCGGCGAGCCAAGCGCGGTAGAGATTGGCGCTGCAGCCATAAAGATTGCTGTCACCTGGGCGCGCTTTTGCGCCGGGAACCAGTAGCTTAAGTAGAGGATGATCCCCGGGAAGAAGCCTGCTTCCGCCACCCCGAGCAGGAAACGCAGGGTGTAGAAACTGGTGGTGCCCTGGACAAAGGCCATCCCACCGGAGACCAGCCCCCAGGTGATCATCACCCGGGCAATCCAGATGCGGGCCCCGACCTTGTGCAGGATCAGGTTGGACGGGACTTCAAACAGGAAGTAGCCGAGGAAGAAAATCCCGGCGCCAAAGCCGAAGACCGCCGGGGAGAAGCCGAGATCGGCGTTCATGGTCAGCGCCGCGAAGCCGATGTTGACGCGGTCGAGGAAGGCGATGAAGTACAACAGCATGATGAAGGGGACGATGCGCAAGGTGATCTTGCGCATTACCCGTTGTTCGATTGTGCAGGTCATGTGAGGTGTTCCTCATAATTATTTTGTAGGGTACGCAGTCGGGCTGCCTTGATGAGTATGCTGATATTTCTTGCATGATCATGCGCATCGGTTTATACAAAAAAATGCAATAATCGCGAGCGAGCCAAAATGGAACTAAAACACCTGCGCTGTTTCCTGGCGGTAGCCGAAACCCTGCATTTCGGTCAGGCGGCCCAAAAACTGGATATGCTGCCCTCTGCCCTGGGAAGGAATATTCGCCTTTTAGAAGAGACACTTGGCACCCGGCTGTTTACCCGTTCGACCCGCCGGGTGGCGCTCACCGAGAACGGGGTATTGCTGCGGGAAGAGGCACGTAAACTGCTCGCTCATGCCGACGCGATTATGTTGCAATTTCGTCAAAATCCTCGCCGTTCACAGCCGCTGTTGCGCGTCGGCACCATCGACAGCGCGGCCATCGGATTGCTGCCGGGATTGCTACAATTGTTCCGCCAGCACTACCCGACGGTGGAGATCCAGCTCTTTGAGGATAAGACCGTCCATCTGCTGCCGAAACTGAAAAGCGGCAGGCTGGATCTGGTGTTTATTCGCCCTCCCGCGCAGCTCGACGCTCAGTTTGGCCGGGCGTTTCTCTGCAATGAGCCGGGGATTCTGGCTCTGCCTGCCAGCCACCCGTTTGCCGACCGGGAAACCGTCGATATTGCCGAGCTGGAAGGCATGCCGATGATCCTGCCGGAGCGGCGTTCCCGCCCGCACAGCCATGATTTGACCATGAATCTGTTTCATACCGCCGGGATTGAGGTGACAGTGTCACAGATGGCGGACGAGAAGCAGACCATCATCAACCTGGTGGCGGCGGGGATTGGGCTGGCGATTGTCCCGGCCTGGAGCAGCCGCTATCTGATGCCGGGAGTGAAATTTGTGAAGCTGAACGGTGCGGAAAAGATGGGGATGCCGCTCGAGGCGGTGTGGATGGCCGGCGCGCAGGATGAGATTCGGGATAATATGCTGGCGATGCTGGAGGCGCATCCGGAGCTGTATGTTTAGTGGTGTGCGGTCAGCAATGCCGGGTGGCGGCTGCGCCTTACCCGGCCTACGAGAGCACGGACCTACGCCTTATAAATAAATCGTTGGATAAAATCGGCGATATCGGCTTCAACCATGGCGCACTTTTCTGCCGAAGGCCTGACCCCGAGAAACTCGTCATAACCATTCAACAGTGAAATCAGCTGTCGCGTGGTGCGGCTGACGTCACACTCGCGAAAGCTCCCATTCGCTACGCCCTCCTCAATAATGCCGCGGACGATTTCGTTCCATGCTTGCGTGATGGATTCCACAAATTCAGCGTAAACGTCATTATGCAGCGCTAACTGCCACGTTGACCCATACAGCTGCCAGGCGGCATCCGGCTCAAAGGGTAAAAAATCGATCACCAGGCGCTCCATTTTTTGCGTGGAGGGTAACGACGCCACCTCACGGGTAAATGTCTCCAGTTCGTCGCGCATAAAACGATCCAGCGCGGCAATACACAGGGCCTGCCAGTTGCTGAAGTAATGGTAAATATGGCTGCGAGAGATCCCTAACGACTCGGTCAACTCACGCGTGGTGACGTTAGCGATCCCCTTCTCCAGAAATAATGCGATCGCCCCGTCCAGAATCCTGGCTTTTACCGCCTCTTTTGCTTCTTTCATCTACACGCCCACGTTGACTTTGAGCAAGTGCTCAAATAGACTCGCCCTACAAATTTGAGCAACCGCTCAAATTTATCTTAACAGAAAATTGTATGCTTACCTTAAAAAATGCGGCTCCTGCCGCAGTCTCAAATAGTGCGGTCAAAACGCTCAAACTGCTGGGCCAACGCCATAGCCGAAAACTCGTCCTGACCTTCTTACTGGTGGCAGCTGAAAACATCACCATGCTGCTTTATCCCCTGCTGGCTGGGTTTGCGATCAACGCCATCATCTCCGGCCAGGCGTTACATGCCGTGCTGTATGCGGTGATGGTGTTTGTGATGTGGGCGATCGGCGCGGCAAGACGCAGTATCGACACCCGCACCTTTGCGCGCATCTATGCCGAACTGGCGGTTCCGGTCATCCTTGCGCAACGTGAAGAGCAGCACAGCGCGTCGACGATTGCTGCCCGCGTGGCGCTGTCGCGTGAATTTGTCGATTTCTTCGAGAAACATCTGCCGGTGCTGGTGACCTCTGTCGCGTCCATCATCGGCGCTGCGGTGATGTTGCTCCTGCTGCAGTTCTGGACCGGCGTCGCCTGTCTGCTTATCCTGGTCTTCTTTGCCCTGTTTTTACCGGGATTTACCCGCAGGAACGAAGCGTTATTCCTGAGACTGAACGACCGGCTGGAAAAAGAGGTGGCGTTTGTGAACAACGCCTCCAGGACATCGCTCTCCAGGCACTACGATGTGCTGGCGCGACTCAGAGTTAAACTGTCAGATCGGGAAGCTTTTGGCTATTTAGCCATCGGCACGGTGACCGCCATTTTATTCGCCAGCACCATCCTGACCATGTCGTTCAAAGGCGGACTGGATGCCGGTCATATCTATTCGGTAATGACCTATATGTGGATGTTTGCAATGAGTCTGGATGACGGACCGCAGTTGCTGGAAAAATATTCTCAGCTGAAAGATATTGGCAAGCGGGTAAATACCAGTACGGTTTAATCAGTCTTTATTCCCTCACCGCAACGATGAGGGAATAACTTACGCTTTTACATCGAATAACCCGGCTTCTTAATCAGCTCATCCAGCTTCGGGCCAATTTCCGTATCCCAGACCTGCGCTTTCCAGTCGGCTTCCTGGACTTCGTTCAGGGCCACGGAAATAGAGCGATCTTTACTGTTCAGATGGCGTGTAATCACCTCGGCGATATCCGCCGCCAGGGCGGTTTTTTGCTCGTCGTTCAGATCGCGGGGAAAACATTTAATATCAACGTGTGGCATGGGCAGGGCTCCTTTTGAGTAATGGTTCCAGACTAGCAGAGTATGTCGTTGTCTTTTAGCACCTTGTGCAGTTTCGGGAGCTTACCCACGCTATCGGCAATGGCGGTGATCTTCGGCGTGTTGGCGGCAAACCAGTCCGGACGCGGTCCCCAGATGCGCATCACGCACAGATAGCAGTCGATAAGGGTGATCTGCTCGCCAAAGGCGTACGGCGTGGCTTTGAGGTGGTTATCCAGCCACAGGTAGAGCGATTTACGGTACTCCCGGCAGTTATGCTGCAACTGCTCCGGGGCATCCGGTGCCCAGCGTTCCGGGTAGTCGGCATAGGTGAAGGTGGGATAGACGTTAGCCACCAGCCAGATCAGCAGGCGTTGAAACTGCTGACGCTCGCTACTCCCGATCGGAGGGGCCAGATCGGGACGGCGATCGAGGATCATCAGGGCAATCGCCGCCGTTTCCGTCATGATCTCGCCATTTTCCAGCTCAAGCGTCGGGACCTGACACAGCGGGTTGAGTTTTTCCAGCAGCTCACGCGTTTCGCCAGGCTTATCGAACCCGTCGACGTTGATAAACTGATACGGAATGTCGGCGAGGGTCAGCATCACTTCGCTGATGGCTGAGCCCCAGCCGGGAACGCCATAGACTTTGATCATCGGCTATACCTCGGTCAAAGCCTTAAGTGTAGAGCAGCCTCAGTAGGTTATCCCGGGCGGGTTGACCTCCGACTGCGCCACCGCTTCGCCCTGCTCGCCCCAGCGGGCCAGCACCTTCTGGTAGTCACCCCGCTGGATGGCCCCGTCGAGCGCGGCCTGTAGGGCATATACCAGCTCGTTGCCTTTTTTGGTGGTGGTGGCGACATACGCCTTCTTCGGCCCTAAGCCCACCACCCGGGTTTTGCCGGTCAGGGCCTCTTTGTAGGCGGAAACCGACTGCGGGCCGAAGAACACATCCGCCCTGCCGGACTGAATATAGAGATTGCCGGAGGCGTCGTCGGTCAGGTAGACCGGCAGCGCAGGCTCGCGTCCGGCGGTTTTGTTCTCCTCGTTCCAGCCTAGCAGAATGCGCTCCTGGTTAGTGCCGGAGCCGACAATCACCTTTTTACCGGACAGATCGGCAGCGCTGTTGATCGACTGCACCTCGCTGGTGGATTTCACCGAGAAGGCCAGGTTATCGACGCGATAGGTGGCAAAATCAAACTTCTGTTTGCGTTGCTCGGTCACCGCAATGTTGACCAGCGCCACGTCGTAGCGCCCGGAGGTGATGCCCAGCGGCCAGTCCTCCCACGCTGTCGGCACCAGCTTGAGTTTTAAACCCAGGCTGCCCGCCAGCAGCCGGGCGATATCCGGATCGCTGCCGATGCGGGTGCGGTTATCGCTGGCCAGCAGCGCCAGCGGCGGCGAGTTGAGGGCCGAAATAGCGACGGTTAAGGTGCCCGGTTCGACAAACTTGTAGTTCGCGGGGATCTTCGCCACCGCCTGCTTATCCACCGTCACCGGCAGCGGCTGCTCGTTAGCCTGTAAATCAATCGCGGCGTGGCTCGCAGAGGCCACCAACAACAACGCCAGTAATCCCTTTTTCATCTTCTCTCCTTACAGCACTTTCGACAGGAACTGCCGCGTTCGCGCATGTGACGGACGGTTCAGCACCTCGTCGCTGCTCCCCTGTTCGACGATTTTGCCATCAACCATAAACACCACCTGGTCCGCCACTTCCCGGGCAAAGCCGATCTCATGGGTCACCACCACCAGGGTAGTGCCAGAGCGGGCCAGCTTTTTGATCACGTCCAGCACCTCGCCCACCAGCTCGGGATCCAGCGCCGACGTCGGTTCATCAAACAGCATCACCCGTGGGCGCAGGGCCAGAGCGCGGGCGATGGCGATGCGCTGCTGTTGTCCGCCGGAGAGATGCCGGGACCAGGCGTCGGCCTTATCGCGCAGCCCTACCACGTCCAGCAGATCGTAGGCCCGTTCAACCGCCGCTTTACGGCTCAGCTGCTTGTGGGCGATGGGCGCTTCGATCAGGTTCTCCAGCACCGTCAGGTGTGGGAACAGGTTGAAGTTCTGGAATACGTACCCGACGTTGATGCGCTGTTTGAGGATCGCTTTCTCCTTCAGCTCATACAGAGTGTTGCCCTCCCGGCGATAGCCGATGTAATCCCCGTCAATCTGAATAAAACCTTCGTCAACGCGTTCGAGGTGATTAATGGTGCGCAGCAGGGTCGATTTACCGGAGCCGGACGGGCCGAGGATCACCGTCACCGAGCCCGGCGGGATCTCCAGCGAGACGTTATCCAGCGCCTTGTGGCGACCAAAGAACTTGCTCACGCCGGTAATGGAAATATGTCCTTCAGGAGAGGCTTGCATGGACAGGCTCCTGTGTGGTTTGGGTGGTCACGGAACGGGTGCGGGTGGCGCGGGTGGTGTTCACCGCCGAGCGGCGCTCGCTGCGGGCCAGGGCACGTTCCACCAGATGCTGGATTGCGGAGAGCACAGTGGTGATCACCAGATACCAGACGGCACCCACCATCAGGAGCGGGATCACCTCCTGGGTGCGGTTGTAGATCATCTGGATGGTGTAGAACAGCTCCGGCATCGCGAGGACGTAAACCATCGCCGTGCCCTTGGCGAGGCTGATAATTTCGTTGAACCCGGCCGGCAGAATGGTGCGCAGCGCCTGAGGCAGGATGATGCGCAGGGTACGGCGCGAGGCCGGTAAACCCAGCGCGGCAGCGGCTTCATACTGGCCGTGATCGACCCCGAGGAAACCGCCGCGGATAATTTCTGCAGTATAGGCGCTCTGCACCAGCGTCAGCCCGACCACCGCGGTGGAGAACTGCCCCAGCACGTTGATGGTCTCAAAGCTGCCCCAGGTGATACCGGTGAACGGCACGCCGAGGGAGAGCGTGTCGTACAGATAGGAGAAGTTGTAGAGGATGATCAGGACCACAATCAGCGGCAGGGAGCGGAATAGCCAGATATAGCCCCAGGCGAGGCTACTCAGCAGCCACGAGGACGACAGCCGGGCCAGGGCTAACAGGCCGCCGATCACCACGCTGAGCGCGGTGCCGATCAGGGTCAGGAGTAACGTCTGCCCCACCCCTTCAAGGATCACCGGGTCGAAGAACCAGCGCGCGAACACGCTCCACTCCCAGCGGGGGTTAAAAGCCACCGACTGCACGACAACCGCCAGTACAAACAGCGCCACAATCGCCCCCACCGTGCGCAGCGGGTAGCGCGCCGGGACCACTTTGATGGTTTCAACGTTGTTCATGGTCGTTCCTCATGCCGATTTACTGAACGCTTCGCGTACCAGCGTTTTGGTGAAGCGCAGCCGCCCGTCGAACGGCGGCTGGCTGTACTCTTCCGGGTCGCGGTCGAGATCGAACTGCGCCGCGTAGCCCTGGCTCAGGTAGAGCCGCACCGCTTCCGGCTGACGGAAACCGGTGGTGAGGTAGATCTGGCTGTAACCGGCCAGCACCGCCCGGCGTTCAAGCTCCTGCACCACCCGGGCGGCAAGCCCCTGCTGGCGCAGGGATTTGTCGGTCCAGATCCGTTTGATCTCGGCGGTGTGATCATCGAAGGGTTTGTACGCCCCGGTGGCGATGATTTTCCCGTCGCGCTCCAGCACAATAAACAGCCCCTGCGGCGCCAGATACCACTCGGTCAGTTCGATCTCAGCATCTTTGGAGAAGTAGTCCCCGTAGCGCGCGGCGTATTCCCCGAACAGCCCCTCGATGATGGGCTGAAGTTCGGCATCCTCCGGCGAAACGTCACGAAAAAGGTCGCTCATAGGTTCTCCTTAGTCGCCAAGGCCAGCCGGATTCACTTCTGAGCTCGGGATGCGCTCCACGCCTTCACCCCAGCGGTTCAGCACCTTGTCGTAGTCGCCATTCTTGATCGCCCCATTGAGGGCGGTCTGCACCGGTTCGGCCAGACCACTGCCTTTCTTCAGGGTCACGGCGATGTGCGCCGCTTTCGGCCAGCCACCGTCAACGCTGCCCACCAGTTTGGTTTTGCCGGTGAGAGCCGCTTTCCACGCGCCAATCACGTTCGGGCCGAAGTAGGCGTCCGCACGACCGGACTGCAGCGCCAGCGTCTGGGCAGCATCATCCTTGGTGTAGATCGGGGTGAACGGCTTCAGCCCCTTCTTCTGGTTTTCTGCATCCCACGCCAGCAGGATCGCCTCCTGGTTGGTGCCGGAGCCGACAATAATCCGCAGACCGGCGATATCTTCCGCCTTCTCAAGTTTCTTAATCGGGCTGGTGGATTTCACGTAGAAGCCCAGGGAATCTTTCCGGTAGGTGGCGAAATCGAACTTCTGTTTGCGCTCTTTGGTGACGGTGATGTTGCTGATCGCCGCATCGTATTTCCCGGAGGCGACGCCCAGCGGCCAGTCTTCCCAGGAGGTGGGCACCACGTTCAGCTCCAGCCCGAGGCTGTCGGCCACCAGACGGGCGATATCGGCCTCGCTGCCGATCAGGGTTTTGTTGTCATCGGCAAACACCGTCAGCGGCGGCTGGCTCTGCGCAGAAATCGCCACGGTGAATTTCCCCGGTACCACCGGCTTAAAGCTCGCGGGAAGCTGGGCGATGGCCTGCGGGTTTTTCGCGGTATTGATCGGCGTTTTGTTGGCTTCGAGGCTGACCCCGGTGCCGTTAATATTGACGTTCTCTGCCCAGACGGCAGGGGTAAAGGCCAGCGCGAGCGCCAGAATAAGCGATGATTTTTGCATGGCAGGTTCTCTTATTGTTGTGTGAACTGATTTGCTGGTTGGTCTAACCCCAGGCTCTCACGCAGGGTGGTGCCGGGATATTCGGTGCGGAACAGGCCGCGGGCCTGCAACAGCGGCACCACTTGATCCACAAAGCGCGGGAAGGTATCCGGGGTGCCGCCCTGGATGATAAAACCGTCCGCGGCATAGCCTTCAAACCACTGCTGTAAGCCGTCGGCCACCTGTTCCGGGGTACCGGAAAAACGCGGGCGCGGTGAGGCGGCTTCCAGTGCCACCTGACGCAGGGTTAAGTTGCGTTCCCGGGCGTTACGCTTGATCTCATCGGTGGTGCTGCGAAAGCTGTTTTTTCCCAGGTCGCCAATGTCCGGGAAGGCTTCATCCAGCGGATACTGGCTGAAATCGTGGTGCTCAAAATAGCGACCGAGATAGTTCAGGGCATCGTTGATGGAGACCAGCGCGGCAGTGGTCTGGTACTGCGCCTCCACGTCGTCGGCGTCTTTTCCGACGATCACGCTCACCCCCTGGAAGATGTGCAGCTCGTCCTCGCTTCGACCATGCTGTTTCAGCTGGCTTTTGACGTCATGCCAGAAGGCCTGGGCTTCCTCGTAGGTTTCATGGTGGGTAAAGATGGCGTCAGCATGTTTCGCCGCCAGCTTTTTGCCATCGTCCGAGGCCCCGGCCTGGAAGACGATTGGCCTGCCCTGCGGCGTGCGGCCAATGTTCAGCGGCCCGGCCACCTTGAAGAAATCCCCGTGGTGATCGAGGGTGTGCAGCTTTTTAGGGTCGAAGAACTGCCCGGTCTCTTTGTTACGCACAAAGGCGTCGCCCTCCCAGGAGTCCCACAGCCCTTTCACCACGTCGAGATACTCATCGGCGATGCGGTAACGCAGGGCGTGCTCCGGGTGCTTGTCGCGGGAGAAATTCTTCGCTGACCCTTCCAGCGGCGAGGTCACCACGTTCCAGCCCGCCCGGCCGTTGCTCAGATGATCGAGGCTGGCGAACTGGCGCGCCACGGTGAACGGCTCGCTGTAGGAGGTGGACAACGTCCCCACCAGCCCCAACCGTGATGTGACGGTCGCCAGCGCCGACAGCACGGTCAGGGGCTCAAAACGGTTGAGAAAATGCGGGATCGACTTCTCGTTGATGTAGAGACCATCGGCAACAAAGATAAAGTCGAGCTTGCCCGCTTCAGCCTTCAGGGCCGTCTCTTTGACAAAGTTAAAATTGATGCTGGCATCGGCCGGGGCTGCCGGATGACGCCAGGCGGACATATTCCCCGAGGCGCCGTGCAAAATCGTGCCCAGGCGCAGCTGTCGTGGTGCGGACATATTCCCTCCTTACCCTTAAAGTTGATTCAGTGCTTTTTCCGCAAGTCGGGCGAAGTAACGCGCGGCGGGTTCGATTAAGGCTTCGTCCGGGTTAAAGGCCGGATGATGTAAGCCATACTGGCTGGCGCTGCCGATGCTGACGAAAGCCCCGGGGATCTGCTGCAGGTAGACGGCGAAATCCTCCCCGCCCATATGCAGTTCTGCATGCCGGGTTTCATAGCCGCTTTCGCTAGCCACCGAGGTGGCAAACTCGGCCCAGTTGGCGTCGTTAACCAGCGCGGTAGGCCCGGCATACCAGGTGATGTCGATCTGCGCGTTAAAGGCGGCAGCAAAGCCAGCAGCGATTTCGGCCACCCGGGCCTTCACGTTCTGCTGCACTTCGGTGCGATGGGTTCTGAGGGTGCCTTCCAGCTCGACGCTCTCCGGCAGCACGTTCCAGGTGTTGCCCCCGGTAATGCGGGTCACGCTCAGCACCACCGAATCGAGGGTATTGACGTTGCGGCTGGCGACGCTTTGCAGGGCAGTGACCAGCTGGCTGGCGAGCAGGATGGCGTCGTTGCCTTCATGCGGACGAGCGGCGTGCGCCCCTTTGCCGGTGATGCGGAACACGAAGCGGTCGACGTTAGCGTAGAACGGTCCGCCACGGGTGGCGAAACTGCCCACCGGCAGACCGGGTTCGTTATGCATGCCGAAGATGGCGCTGACGTCGCGCAGGGCCCCGGCGCGCACCAGGCTTTTGGCGCCGCCGAAATTCTCCTCTGCGGGCTGGAACAGGATCCGCACCCGGCCGTTCAGCGAGGCTTCCCGTTCTTTCAGCTTCAGGGCCGCGCCGAGGATCACGCTGGTGTGGATGTCGTGGCCGCAGGCGTGCATCACGCCGGGGCGCTGAGAGGTAAAGGCTACGCCGCTGCGCTCCTCAATCGGCAGGGCGTCGATATCGGCTCGCAGGGCGATCTGTTTATCACCCTTCCCCACCTCGGCGACCACGCCGGTGGCCAGATCGTAAGGCAGAACCTTAATACCGGCGTCGCCTAACCACTGACGCAGTCGGGCGGTGGTCTGGACTTCCTCCCCGGAGAGCTCCGGGTTCTGGTGCAGCTCGCGGCGCCAGGCGATCAGCTGTTGTTCGAGGCTCATACTGCCACCTCCCGCGGCTGTCGGGCCTGGGCCAGCAGGCGCAGGGACTGCACCCGGGCGGTGCCCTCCGCGACCGGCGTATCAATGATGAACTCGTCGATGCCCCACTGCTGATGCAGCGCCTCCAGCTGTGCGAGCACCGACTCGGCGGTACCTGCCAGCAGCGACTGGGCGCGACGGGCGATACGCAGCGGCTCGCTGCCTGCCTGACGGGCAAAGGCGTAAGCCTGCTCTTCGCTGGCCACGGTGACCCGCTGGCCGTTGGCCAGCTCAACGCCCCACACTTCCACTGATTTCGCCAACTCATCAGCCTGGGCCTGGGTTGGGGCAACAATGGCCTGCACCGCGACAATCACCTCCCGGGCGCTATGGGCGCGCCAGGTGACGATCGCCTCACGCAGCAGTTCCGGGTCGCCATTCAGATGGGCGGCAAAGACAAAGTCCCAGTCGAGGCTGGCGGCAAGACGCGCGCTCTCCGCGCTGGCCCCCAGCAGGAAGCCAGCCGCCGCCACCTGCGGTAACGGGGTGGCACGAACCGCCTCCTCCTGTGATGTTGGGTTGATCCAGCCATTCAGCTGCGCCAGCTGGGTGGCGAAGTCGCCCTTCTCCTGCTGGCTGAGGCCGAGCTGTAATGCCCGGGTCGAGAGCGGCAGGCCGCCCGGCGCTTTGCCGACGCCCAGATCCACACGACCAGGGGCGATAGCCGCCAGCAGGTTGAAGTTTTCTGCCACTTTGTAGGGGCTGTAGTGTTGCAGCATTACCCCACCGGAGCCGACGCGAATGCGTTTCGTCTGCCCGAGGATCCAGGCAATCAGCAGCTCGGGTGACGGGCTCGCCAGCTGTGGGGTGTTGTGGTGTTCGGCAATCCAGAAGCGGTGATAACCCAGGGTTTCGGCCTGCTGCGCCAGGCTCAGCGTGCGCGCCAGCGCATCGGCGGCCGTTTCGTTTTCTGCGACAGGACTTTTATCCAGAATGCTGATTCGCCAGGACATGTTGCAATCTCGTTTGACTAAACATGTCGCCATTATTAAGGGGCGATTTCACCGCTGAGAAACAATTAATTTACATTTGGTTTGCCGGATTTCAGATATAAGGCGTCAGATTACAGCGTTGCACGAAGCTCAGCGATCAGGGCATCGGCCTGTTGCCGGGAGGTGATGCGCACGAAGCGGATGTGGGCAAAAGCCGGATTCTGCATGTCGGCTTCATAGCGTGCGCGGTTGCTGCGCCAGGTCTTGATCGTCCACAGTAATATCGACTCGCGGCTAAAAAAGGTGCGGCGAAAGCTCTCCCGGTTGCCGGTGCCGGGCCACAGCTCCTGCTGAGTCCAGGCGCGTTTTACCGCCCGCGTCACCGCCTGACGCAGGGTGCGGGCCAGACCGTAATCAACCCACACCACCAGATCGACGTGGCGCCATTTTATCGGACGGGTGCGGTTGTAGTTGCCGTCCAGCACCCAGCCAGGCGTGGCGCTGAGCGCCGCCTCCAGCCTGGCGAACATGACGTCGTCCGGGGTGCCCTGCCAGTCGGGACGCCAGTACAGGGTATCCATTTCGATACAGGGTAGCGCCAGTTCGGCGGCGATCCGGCGGGCAAGCGTGCTCTTGCCGCTGCCGCTGGTACCAACCAGATTGATTTTCATCACATTTCCTGATGAGTTGGGGAAAACGGGCTAACAATGATAATGTTTTATCATTGTTAATGAAACACGATTTCGGCGGTATGGTTTAGGCCACGGATTCATTATTTTCTTAATATTTACCTTAAGGCGGTTTATTTCCCGCCTGCTTTACTTTCTGCATCCCGCTGATTGCATTTTTATGACCTGGATACTCATTAATACGAAAAAATAGTTAATTGCGGCGCTTTCTAATTCATTACTTTTTGTGGAGAATACGCCAGCCGTAATATTACAGAATAAATATACAATCTTGCCTGACTCTTTTATCGGGCGGCTACTCTTTTACACAGACATCACCATGGAGTTATTCATGAGGCGTAACAATCACGTTACACAAAACGAGTATTTGCTTAACGAAGGGTCGACCTTAATGTCGACCACCGATACCCTGAGTCATATTACGTATGCGAACTCGGCCTTTATTGATGCCAGTGGTTATAAAGAAGAACATCTTATTGGTGAACCGCATAATGTGATCCGCCATCCGGATATGCCTCCGGAGGCGTTTGGCGATATGTGGTTTACCCTCCAGCAGGGCGAGAGCTGGACCGGGCTGGTAAAGAACCGCCGCCACAACGGGGATCACTACTGGGTGCGGGCCAACGTTACACCGGTCTACCAGAATGACACTTTGACCGGTTATATTTCGGTGCGGAATATTCCTGAGCGTCGTGAGGTCGATGCCAGTGAAGCGCTTTATCAGCGGGTACGAAATAACGAATTAAAAAGCCATCGCTTTTATAAAGGTGTGCTGGTGCGTCGGGGTATATTCTCCTTTCTCTCTATTTTCAAACGACTCAGCACTGCAAAACGGGTTAATTACTCCCTTGGTATTACCGCCCTGGTTGCCCTCGCCCTTCCTTTATTACTTCCTGATGAAATAATGCAGTCCGGTAGTCTGGCGGTGCTGTTTATTTTGCTGGCGATATTTCTTAATGCCCAGATCTGCCGCCCGGTGAAAACCATTGTTAAACAGATGCAGCGCGTCGTCTCGGGCCGCAAGACCGACTATTACCACTTCGATCGCGTCGATGAGATTGGCCTGATGATGCGGCTGGTCAATCAGTCCGGATTAAACCTGAATTCACTGGTGGATGATGTCGGGACGCAAATCAGCGGCATCCGCGCCATCAGTCAGCAGGTCGCTAAAGAAGGCGACGCTCTGCAGGCCCGCTCGGAGGAGACCTCGGGAGATCTGCAGCAGACCGCCGCGGCGGTGGAAGAGATTGCCAGCGCGGTTCAACAGACGGCCCAGACGGCGGAGGACGCAATCCGCATGGCCGACCAGACCAGCGCCAGCGCTTACAGCGGCGAAGCGGTGATGAAGCAGACCATCGGCGTGATGCAGTCGGTGTCGCGGGATAACGGCCAGATAGTCGATATCATCGCGGTGATCGACCGTATCGCTTTCCAGACCAATATCCTGGCGCTGAATGCCGCGGTGGAAGCCGCCCGCGCCGGGGAAGCAGGCCGCGGTTTTGCGGTGGTGGCCGCCGAAGTGCGTAATCTGGCCCAGCACTCAGCGTCGGCGGCGAAGGAGATCGCATCGCTTATCGAGAAGAACGTCGCCAGCGTCAATGCCGGGGTCAATATGGTCGAGCAAACTGAAACCCAGCTAACCACCATGATCGGCAACGTGCTGAACATGTCGGCGTTGATTAAAGAGATCGGCCACGCCACTCAGGAGCAGACCCAGGCGCTGACCCTGATTAATGAGTCCATTTCCCGTATCGGAGTGATGACCCATAACAACACCGGGATGGTGGAGCACGTCACCCAGGCGGCCAACCATCTTACCCAGCGCACCACCCGCCTGCAGCAGGCGATTGCGGTGTTTAACGGCTGACGCCGCGGCAAAATGGCTAACCCGGCGAAAAGGTCATATCTTTTTTAAAGCGACGGTCGCTGCCGGGAGCCTGGATGAAAGCAGATAAACTGACGTTTGCGGTCTCGTTACTCGCCTGGGGGGCGCTCTACTATCTGCTGGGCTGGATCTCCTTATTCCTCGACGGCCCGGAGAGTCGGGTGGCTTTTATCTGGCTGCCCTCGGGCGTGGCTGTCGCCGCCTTTTTGATCGCTACGCGAAAGCAGTGGCTCGCGCTGTGGTTTACCCTGTTCCTCGCTCGCCTGGCGCTGGGGCTGACCTTTCATCATACGTTTCACGTCTCGCTGGTGGTGGCCCTGTTTTCGCTTACCAGCCAGATGGGGATTGCCTGGTGCGTGCGCTACTTTTCCCGGGGCTACGACCAGTTGCACAAAATCGTTACCTGGGTGATCTCGACGATTGTCATCAGCGCCCTGGCGGCGCTGGCGGGGGTCGGTTGGCTCTCCCTGCTGGCCGGGAGCGTGCAGATGCAGTGGCTGTGGATCGCCTGGAGCGCCAACGTCACCGGCACGCTGTTTGTTACTCCGCCGCTGATGGGTCTGCTGGCCCCGGCTGATAAAGAGGCGCGGCGTGAGTCGCTGGCGGGTGTCTGTTTAGTTTTCGCCGTCTTGCTGGCGACCCTGTATATCTTCAGCGACGTGCCCGATCCCAGCGACAATGTCGCCGTGATTTACGCCCTGGCCTGCCTGCCGTTGGTTCTGCTGACTGCCGCCACCGTTATCTGCGGGAATCGGCTGGCGTCGCTGGCGTTTATCCTGTTTAGCGCCGGGGTGATCTATGCCTCCTGGCGGGAAACCGGCCCCTTTTATTTTGCCCGTCTGACGCCGGAAGAGTCGGTCCTACTGGCGCAATCTTATCTTTCTGCCGCCGCCCTGCTGCTGGTGTTTATCCGCGCTCAGAAAATGCACGGCACGGCCGATCGTCATTCCCGGGCGATGGCCTACTCCCTCGATCCCGAAACGGGCCGGATGAGCTGGGATCCCCATGCGGACCCAACTCTCGCCGCCGCGTTAGCCCCGGTCACCCACCGGGAAGCGCTGCTGGCCCTTGTGCCCGATCCGCAACAGCAGGCCCGGATGGCCGCCCGCTGGCAGGCGGTGGCGAACAACCAGCCCGTTGCAGAGACGTTTCGTTTTACGCTGGCGATTGCAGGCCACCCGCCCATCATCTTAACAGAGCGAAATATGCTGATGATGAGCGATAAGGATCGCCCGGTGATTGTCGCATTCTGGTCTGAGGACCAGGGAAGCCTGTTTCAGCCCGCACCGCAGGAGGAGGGATAACCATGCTGCAGATCGCCTTTTTACTCGCCGGGGCGGCGTTTGTCCGCAAAGCGGCCCCCTTCTTTATGGTGGCAGGCATGCTCTGGGGCGGGCTGGGGCTAGCCATTTTTATTGATGGCCTGCAGGGCGGATTGCATTTCCCGCTACACGTCTTTGGCCTGTTTCTGCTGCTCGACAGCCTGGTGTCGCTGACACTGGGCTCGGCGGCCAAAGGGACTCAGCGCGGCATTTTTTACTTCAAGGGCGGCGTGTTCCTGCTAATCGCCATTCTGATCCTGTCAGGTCGCCACGATGGCACCCTGGTGCTGGCAATCGTCTTCGGGATTGCATACTTCATCACCGGCCTGTTTACCATCGCCTCTGCGGTGGTGGTGCGCTTTACCCACTGGCGTCGGGCCCTGCTGTCCGGGGTGTTACAGATCCTGTTTGCCATTTTCCTGTTCCTGCCCTTTCCGACCGAACATGACGGCACCGTCTCACAGTTTATCGGCATGGTGATGCTCACCGGCGGGCTGCAATCGGTGATCCTCTCCCTGCGGATGCGCCAGATCCGCCAGGGTCGCTCGGTGTTCGATATTCTCGCCCCGCAGACGCTGATGACCGCCCGGCGTGAGACGCTGCCCCAGGCGGTAGCGAACACCCCGGGCCATCAGCTGATCGTCCACGTCTGGACCCCGGAAGGTTCGGCTAAACAGCAAACCCTGCCGCGCCCGGTGATCAACCGCTATATCGCCGCTGTCGACGCCAACGGGGTGATCTCAACCGGCCATGCGGCGCTTGAGGTTCCTCCTGCCCTCTATATCAGTCTCTATCCGGCGGCGGAGATCGACCGTTCGCCTTCGGAGTTTTTCAACCTTCTGAAAGCGGTAGAAGCGAATACGGTGGCGGGCAAGTATCAACCGGATTACCGCTTTGAAGCCAATATGTGGTGCGAGTCTGACCGCAAAATCCACTTCTCCACCTTCAATGTGGCATCGTTAACCCATTTCTGGACCCAGTACCGACAAACCGAAACCTACAATCTGACCCGGCGCAACTGTTCCAGCAGCGTGGCGTATGCCCTCGAAGCGGCCCTCGACGGGGCCTTAAAAGAGCGCTGCTCCCGGGGCGGTTTTGTGCGACTGCTGTTTATTCCGGAGCTGTGGATCGCCGCGCAACTGCGCAAGCGCGCCACTAATATGGCCTGGACACCCGGGCTGGTGCTGGACTATACCCGGGCGCTGCATGCGGTGGTTCACCCCACGGACGTGTCGCTTCTGCACCTGATTAAAAAGAGATGGTTTACGGCTGCGGATACGGGTCGTCAGTAACTTTTTCCAGCCAATCTCCAGCGCCTGATATTTACGTCGACACACATCACTTTCGCCCCGTTATTTTTTGCGTCGATTATTAATTGCAGGTAGGATGCTTCGCCATGTTTTGCCTTATCCATACGCAGAATGACTGGAAAGGCAGCACATTTCCGTGCAAGAGCAATCGTTTGTATTGCGACTGCCGGGTACGGACATCATGAAAGTGATTTTGACAGGTAAACAGGTAACTCAATGAAAACAAGCAATAAAAGCGCAGCCGATCATCAGGCCGCGAAACGTCGCTGGCTGAACGCCCACGAAGAGGGCTATCACAAGGCGATGGGCAACCGTCAGGTGCAGATGATCGCCATCGGCGGCGCTATCGGTACGGGGCTGTTTTTAGGTGCAGGCGCCCGTCTGCAGATGGCTGGCCCGGCCCTCGCCCTGGTCTATCTGGTGTGCGGGATCTTTTCCTTCTTCATTCTCCGTGCCCTAGGCGAACTGGTATTACACCGTCCGTCCAGCGGCAGCTTCGTCTCCTACGCTCGTGAGTTCCTCGGTGAAAAAGCCGCCTATGTTGCGGGCTGGATGTACTTCGTTAACTGGGCGATGACCGGGATCGTGGATATCACGGCGGTGGCCCTGTACATGCACTACTGGGGCGCGTTTGGCGATGTGCCGCAGTGGGTGTTTGCCCTTGGCGCACTGGCGATTGTCGGCACCATGAACATGATCGGCGTGAAGTGGTTCGCCGAGATGGAGTTCTGGTTTGCGCTGGTTAAGGTGCTGGCGATTGTCATCTTCCTGGTGGTGGGTACGGTGTTCCTTGGCACCGGTAAACCGCTGGACGGCAACATGACCGGCTTCCACCTGATCACCGATAACGGCGGTTTCTTCCCGCACGGCCTGCTGCCTGCGCTGGTGCTGGTTCAGGGCGTGGTGTTCGCCTTTGCCTCCATCGAGCTGGTGGGTACGGCGGCGGGGGAATGTAAAGATCCCGAGAACATGGTGCCAAAAGCGATCAACAGCGTGATCTGGCGTATCGGCCTGTTCTATGTTGGCTCCGTGGTGCTGCTGGTTCTGCTCCTGCCGTGGAACGCCTATCAGGCGGGTCAGAGTCCGTTCGTGACCTTCTTCTCGAAGCTGGGCGTGCCGTACGTGGGCAGCATCATGAACATTGTGGTTTTGACCGCGGCGCTCTCCAGCCTGAACTCCGGCCTCTACTCTACTGGCCGTATCCTGCGCTCCATGTCGATGGGCGGTTCTGCGCCGAAGTTTATGTCGAAGATGAGCAAGCAGCAGGTGCCGTACGCGGGCATTCTGGCGACCCTGGTGGTGTATGTCTTCGGCGTGTTCCTGAACTATCTGGTGCCGTCGCAGGTGTTTGAGATCGTGCTTAACGTGGCGGCGCTGGGCATTATCGCCTCCTGGGCCTTTATCGTGGTGTGCCAGATGCGTCTGCGCAAAGCGATTAAAGAAGGTACCGCGGCTGACGTGAGCTTCAAAATGCCGGGCGCACCGGTCACCTCCTGGCTGACCCTCCTGTTCTTGTTCAGCGTGCTGGTGCTGATGGCGTTCGACTACCCGAACGGCACTTACACCATCGCCACGATCCCTCTGCTGGCAGTCCTGCTGGTGGCTGGCTGGTTTGGCGTGCGTAAGCGCGTGCATGAGATCCACAGCACCGCGCCGGTTCATCCGGACGATGAAAAGCGCGATGGTCCGCTGGTGGAAGAGACCTCAAGGTAAAAGCAAAACGGTCACTCAGGTGACCGTTTTTTTATCTGTGCTCCCTCTCCCTGTGGGAGAGGGTCGGGGTGAGGGCATCAGACCGCACCTACCTTTTTGCCCGGCGGCGCTACGCTTGCCCGGGCCTACGGTTACTGCGGAATGCGGGCGATCACCTTAATTTCGAAATCAAATCCTGCCAGCCAGGTCACGCCAACGGCGGTCCAGTTCGGATAAGGCGGCTGGGGGAAAATAGCCTGTTTGACCTCCATGATCGTTGCAAACTGATTTTGCGGATCGGTGTGGAAGGTCGTGACATCAATCAGATCATCGAACGTACACCCCGCCGCGGCAAGGGTCGCTTTCAGGTTATCAAAGGCAAGCTGCACCTGAGCTGCAAAATCCGGCTCCGGCGTGCCATCGGCGCGGCTGCCCACCTGACCGGAGACAAACAGCAAATCGCCGGAACGGATCGCGGCAGAATAACCGTGCTCCTCATAGAGAGCATGTCGGTTGGCAGGGAAAACCGGTTCGCGCTGGATCATAGCGTCTCCTGTACTGTATTAAGGGTGAAAAACGCGTAGGGATGATTTAATATACGCGGCGTATGTCAAATTAATCACACATACGCCGCGTATGTCAAATGAAGATGGAGAACCTGTGATGGCCAAACGCCGCAGCGAAACGATGGAAGAGAACCGCGAAAAACTGATCGCGGCAGCGCGTAAAGCCTTTGCCGAAAAGGGCTTTGTCGCGGCATCAATGGATGAACTCACGGCCAGCGTCGGCCTGACCCGTGGGGCGCTGTACCACAATTTTGGCGATAAAAAGGGACTTCTCGCGGCAGTTGTCGACCAGATTGATGGAGAAATGGCGCAACGGGCTAAGGCTGAGGCCTCTGGAGTGGTTGATGACTGGGAAAGATTGTTAGCCGAAGGGGTCGCCTATATCAAAATGGCGCTGGATCCGGAGGTGCAACGCATCGTTCTGCTCGATGGCCCGGCGTTTCTGGGCGATCCCGCCCAGTGGCCGGGTCAGCTGAGCTGCCTGGAGTCGACCCGTCAGAGCATCATCAGAATGCTCGAACGCGGCGTGATAAACCCCGTGGACGCAGCTGCCGCGGCCTATATGTTAAACAGCGCCGCCATGAGCGCTGCCTTGTGGATAGCGGCCAGCCAGGACCCACAGAAAGCGCTGCCGGACATTATTACGGTATTTACGCAGCTGGCGAGCGGCCTGTGCCAGCGTCCGGAATAACACATTTGCCCGGCGGCGCTGCGCTTGCACGGGCCTGGGGTTTACGTGGTGTTGTAGGCCGGGTAAGGCGAAGCCGCCACCCGGCACGGCACTCACCTTACAGCGCGATACGGATCACATCATCCGGCTGGGTGGCTTCCTGCTGGCGGGAAGACTTCTGCTTCACGGTCACGAACAGGGTTTTACCGTCGGCGGAGAGCGCCAGGCTGTTCGGGAAGGTCGGGGTGTCGAGAGTCTTCGTCACTTTATAGGTTTTCGCGTCAATCACGCTCACCTTGCCCGCTTCGCGGTGGGTCACGTAGGCTTCATTGCGTGCCGGGTTAAACAGCACAGCCAGTGATTCCGGCGCGGCCACTTTACTGATGACGCTGCCATCTTTCAGGGAGACAACCAGCACTTCCGGCTGCTTAGAGTCGGTAATAAACGCGCGCTGGCCTTTCACGTCGAGGCTCAGGTTCAGGTAGAAGTGCTCTTTCCCGTCGTCCTGCAGTTTCTTGCGCTCGATGATTTTGTGGGTCGCGGTGTCGATGGTCAGCAGCTCGCCGTCACCGTTGGTGGTGTACAGACGTTTCGCCTGCGCGTCCAGCGCCAGACCGGTGCTGAACTTACCGGTGCCGGTAATGGTCTCTTTCAGCTTCAGCGTTTCGCCATCCACTACCCAAACCACGCTCTCTTTACCGATGCCGGTGATATAGACGGTATTAGTGGTGTCATCGGCCACCAGCTCACGCGGCTGCAGCGGTTTAACGGTTTCGCTGCGCTTACGATCGTCAAGTACCAGACGGCCCTTCACGTCACCGGTTTTGGCATCAATTGCGGTCACCGCGCTGTTAGTGGTGTTACCAAACCACAGCGTCTGGGTAGCGTTGTTGATGGTCGCGCCAAAAGGTTTCAGATCGCTATGAATCGCCTGGGTCACTTCCAGCGTCAGCGGATCGAGACGGTAAACCACCCCACCCTTATCGGTTTTGCGGCTCTGCGTGGTAGCGACCCACAGCGCGTTCTCCTGCTGGCTGACGGCCATCTCATACGCGCCTTTACCAACCGCTTTACGCAGCATCTCTTCTGCAGCGTGAACATTAAAGGTCCCGGCGACCAGCAGAGTACCTAACAGCAGTGAGCCACGCAGACGCGGCGAGCACAGGTGACGTAAATTCATAACAACTCCCTTTTAACGTAAATGGTATCGCTGACATCGCTTCCGGCTGGCAAAGTCATCGCTTCGCCTGATTATGGATGAGAATAGTAATCATTATTTATCGCAATGTGGAGTAATTCTTGATCGCGTCAGGACGATCCGCCGATTTAACCTACACTTTGCTTAACGCTATGTGCTGTTATGGTTTTCAAAACATTTACAAAAGATTTACCATGTAAGCACATGTTCCATTTGGTTCGTCATTTCCTTAAGCGGCTTTTATTAATGAAAATCTTTTCTGCCCGTAAGGCAACGCTTCCCCTGCTGTTGGTTCCTGTTATTTTGTCTCCTGTCACCACCCTGGCGGCAGAAGAGCAGACCATGATCGTCAGCGCGTCGCCACAAACGCTCTCTGAGCTGGATACCCCTGCTGCGGTCAGCGTGGTCAACGGCGACGATATGCGCCACGCCACCCCGCGTATTAATCTCTCTGAAACGCTTGGCAGCGTGCCGGGACTGCAAATCCAGAACCGACAGAACTACGCCCAGGATCTGCAGTTATCGACCCGTGGTTTCGGTGCGCGTTCCACCTTCGGGGTGCGCGGTATTCGCCTCTATGTCGACGGGATCCCGGCCACCATGCCGGACGGCCAGGGGCAAACGTCCAATATCGATCTTAACAGCATCGAGAGCGTCGAGGTCCTGCGCGGGCCGTTCTCCGCCCTGTACGGCAACGCTTCGGGCGGCGTGATAAACATGACCACCGAAACCGGACGCCAGCCTAATACCGTGGAGGCCAGCAGCTATTACGGCAGCTACGGCAGCTGGCGCTACGGCATGAAGGCCACCGGCGCGATGGGCGACGGCACTCAGCCAGGGGATGTGGATTACACCGTCTCCACCACCCGCTTCACCACCCACGGTTATCGCGATCACAGCGGCGCGCGTAAAAACCTCGCCAACGCCAAACTGGGCGTGCGTATCGACGACGCCAGCAAGCTGACCCTGATTTTCAACAGCGTGGATATGAAAGCCAACGATCCCGGCGGCCTGGACTATCAGGAGTGGCGGGATAACCCGCGCCAGTCCCCGCGCGGGGATCAGTACAACACCCGTAAGACCATCAAGCAGACCCAGGCTGGCCTGCGCTATGAGCGCCAGCTGAGCGCGCAGGACGACCTCAGCGTGATGGCCTATGCGGGCGAACGCGAGATGACTCAGTACCAGTCGATTCCGTACCAGCCCCAGCTGCGTCCTACCCACGCGGGCGGCGTGATCGACATGCAGCGCCACTACCAGGGGATCGACACCCGCTGGACCCACCGCGGGGAGCTGCTGGTACCGATGACCTTCACCACCGGCCTGAACTACGAAAACCTGAGTGAAGATCGTCGCGGCTATGAAAACTACGTGATGAACAACGGGACTCCGGACTACGGCGTGAAAGGGGCGAAACGCCGCGACGAGCGCAACCTGATGTGGAACGTCGATCCCTACCTGCAAACCAACTGGCAGCTGACGGATAAGCTCTCCCTCGACGCAGGCGTGCGCTACAGCTCCGTATGGTTCGACTCGAACGACCACTATGTGCAGGGTGCCAACGGCGATGACAGCGGCGAAGCCAGCTATCACAAATGGCTCCCGGCAGGTGCGCTGAAGTACCGCGTGACCGACGCATGGAACCTGTATGCCGCCGCAGGCCGTGGTTTTGAGACCCCGACCATCAACGAACTCTCCTACCGCACCGATAATCAGAGCGGCCTGAACTTCGGCCTCAAGCCGTCCACCAACAACACGTATGAAGTGGGGAGCAAAACGCGGATCGGCAACGGCCTGTTCACCGCGGCACTGTTCCGTACCGATACTGACGATGAGATCGTGGTGGACGCCAGCGCAGGCGGACGCACCAGCTACAAAAACGCCGGGAAAACCCGTCGTCAGGGCGTGGAGCTCGGCCTTGACCAGCAGTTTGCCGAGAACTGGAAGCTGAAAATGGCGTGGACCTACCTGGATGCTACCTACCGCAGCAACGTCTGCGGCGACGCAGACTGTAACGGCAACCGGATGCCAGGCATTGCGCGCAACATGGGCTATGCCTCGTTTGGCTGGCAGCCTGAAGAGGGCTGGTATGCGGGATCGGATGTGCGTTACATGAGTGACATCGAGGCCGATGACGAGAATAACGCCAAAGCGCCCTCTTATACCGTCGTGGGTCTGAACACCGGCTATAAGATGAATCTGGGTAACTGGGGGATGGATGTTTTTGGTCGCGTGGATAACCTGTTCGATAAAGAATATATCGGGTCGGTGATCGTTAATGAATCCAATGGACGTTATTACGAACCGGCGCCAGGACGTAATTATGGCGTTGGGTTATCAATCTCTTACCGCTTTGAGTAATTAAACTACCCGGCAGGCATTCGTCTGCCGGGTATAAACAAGCGAAGCGGTAATATTAAAAAATATAGCGTTTCGCTGGCGGTTAAATATTAAGCTAAATATTGTTGCAGCAGCAGGTTATTCGCTTTGTCCACGACCTCAGCGACGGCGGCGCGGCACCGTTCAACATCGCGTTTCTCCAGCGCGTCGATCAATTCATCATAGCGATAGGTGGTCGCAGGAAGTTCGATATCCTGATCGTACCAGTAGCTAAAGCAGGGACCGATCCGCATCCACAGCTGTTCGATCAGGGTACAAAGCGTTGGCATTTCTGCGTGTTTGTACAGGGTAAAGCGGAAGATGCGGTTGGCCTCCAGAGACTTCTCCACATCGTTGTTGCTCATGGCGTCGTGAAACGCCTCACTGAGTTTACGCAACTCCTCTAGCTTGCTGTCCGTCATGCGTTCGCAGGCGGCGGCAACGGCCAACATCTCCAGCTCCCGACGGATGCGGTTGACCTCGTCATACCCTACCTGTGTCACTTCAGGCACCAGAAAGGCCTGAGCCGGTGCAGCGTGCAGTACGCCTGCGGAGACCAACCGCAGTAGTGCTTCACGAACCGGAGTAATACTGGTGCCTAATTTATCGGCAATCTCTTTCGTCACAAGACGTGACCCTGGCCTAAGCGAACCGGCAATTAACGCCCCTTTTAGCGCCACTTCCACCTGAGTCGTCAGACTCATGCGCTGCGCTTTTTCAATATTATCCAAATCAAGCATGTTCAATTCCTGTAACAGATGCAAAACGCGCTTTGCCAAATGGGCAAAAGGCGTGAAGCGACGCGTGATGATATATCCTGTATCGGCATGCCTGGTATTCTTGACCGCATAAAAACAGAACTAAAATTAATTGATTTCTTTAGGTATCTCATCCGTCAATTTTGCGGCTGAGTTATTGTAGACATGTATTATTAAAGACGTTATTCAGAATTTTGCATAGTCCGTAAGGGCGGTTTTACCCGCCCTTACAAGTACTATTAGTTATCCTTCGCGACGCGTATCACGACTTTGCCGAAATTTTTACCTTCCAGCAGACCAATCAGCGACTGCGGGGCATTGTCCAGCCCATCAACCACTTGCTCGCGGTAGTGGATTTTGCCCTCGTTGACCCAACGGCCCATCTCCTGCTGAAACTCTTTGATGCGATGGCCATAGTCCTGGTTAATGATAAAGCCCTGCATGCGAATACGTTTTTTCAGCAACGTCCCCATCAGCAGTGGCAGCCTGTCCGGGCCGTCCGGCAGGGCGTCGTTGTTGTACCCACTCACCAGACCACACACCGGCACCCGCGCCCCGGTGTTTAACAGCGGCAGTACGGCGTCGAACACCTTCCCGCCCACGTTTTCGTAATAGACGTCGATCCCCGTCTGGCAGGCCTTAGCCAGCTGGTCAGCAAAATCGGCGGCATGGTGATCGATACACTGGTCAAAGCCCAGCACCTCGGTCGCATGGCGACATTTCTCCGCGCCCCCGGCAATACCGACTACCCGGCAGCCTTTCAGCTTGCCAATCTGCCCGACGGTAGCCCCCACCGGACCGGTTGCGGCCGCCACCACCAGGGTTTCGCCCTCTTTAGGCTGGCCAATATCCAGCAACCCCATGTAGGCGGTAAAGCCAGGCATTCCCAGCACTCCCAGCGCCCAGGAGGGACGCTCAGGGTTATCGCCCAGCTTGACCAGATCCTTGCCGTCGGAGACGTCATACTCCTGCCAGCCGCTGTAGCCGAGCACCCATTCACCGGCTTTATAGTCCGGGTGATTAGACTGCTCAACGCGGCTGACCGTGCCGCCCACCATCACCGCCCCGATCTCCACCGGCGGCGAGTAGGATGGCGCATCGCTCATGCGGCCACGCATATAGGGGTCCAGCGACAGCCAGATGGTACGGAGCAGGATCTGCCCTTCAGCCAGCGGAGGAACAGAACGCTCCTCCAGGCGAAAATTATCGGCAACCGGGGCGCCCTTTGGACGCGAAGCGAGAACCCAACGACGGTTTGGTGTAGAAGGCTGACTCATATATGACTCCAGATTACACAAATGTCCTTAGAGACTAGCTGCATATCCTCCAGCCTGCCTTCGCATTACGAGCCGGATTGATTGAGCCGTACCACCAGATACACACAGGGTTCGCGACTCTCGTTGATAAAACGACAGTCGTTCGGCGGCCCCAGTTCCAGGCAATCCCCGGCGCGCATTTCGTGGCGGGTATCGCCTTCCTGAAAGACCAGTTCACCCGACTGCAGCCAGATCAGCTGGCGTGCAAGGGCATAAGAGGAGGCAGGCATCGGTACATCGCTCCCCCCGGGAAGTTCAACCTGCACCATATCAATAGGCAGATCGCTGCGAGGTGAGACATGACGACGCAGATAGTGCGTTTGCGGGTCGCGCCAGACCGGCTGGTTGGCAAAGCGTAACAGCTTGCCTTCCTGCAGTTCAGCGCGCGCGATAAGCGTTGACATACTGATGCCAAACGCGCCGGAGAGACGGGCCAGCAGCGTGGCCGTCGGGCTGCTCTCTGCGCGTTCAATTTTATGGATCATCGCTCGTGAAACACCGGCGCGTTCCGCGAGCTCGCTCAGCGACCAGCCGCGGGCTTCACGCTCCAGCCGGATGCGGGCGCTGATCCGTTGATTGATATTGTCTGGCATAGTTGTCATCGCGTAATACTATAGTGAAAGTAATGGATTACAAGGCGCTTTTTTACATAACAAAAAGATATGACTTATAGCATAGTGCTAAGTCAGCCACTCTGTGTAATATTTTGACAATACGTACCACTATAGTGAACACATTCAGCCCGAGGATCCCTATGATTATTCGTCACGCCTGCAAAGAGGATTGCGCCGCCATCGGTGAAATTTATAACCACGCGGTGCTGCACACCGCCGCGATCTGGAACGATGCCACGGTGGATACTGATAACCGTATCGCATGGTTCGAAGCGCGCCAGCTGGTGGGGTATCCGGTGCTGGTAAGCGAGGAGAATGAGGTGGTGACGGGCTATGCCTCGTTCGGTGACTGGCGCGCCTTTGACGGCTTTCGTCATACCGTGGAGCACTCGGTGTACGTTCACCCGGACCACCAGGGCAAAGGCATTGGTCGCGAGCTGATGAAGGTCCTGATCGCAGAAGCGCGGCGCATTGGCAAACACGTGATGGTGGCAGGCATTGAAGCGCAGAACAGCGCCTCCCTTCATCTGCATGAGACGCTGGGCTTTGTCACCACCGGACAGATGCCGCAGGTGGGCACCAAGTTTGGCCGCTGGCTGGATCTGACCTTCATGCAGTTACAGCTCGACGAGCGCAGTGACCCGGATAACATCGGATGAATCACTCCCTGACGCTGGTGTTTCTGGTGGCGGCAGGCATTGGCCTGGTGGTGCAGAACACCCTGATGGTGCGCATTACCCAGACCTCGAGCACCATTCTTATCGCCATGCTGCTCAACTCGCTGGTGGGGATTGTGCTGTTTGTGTCGATCCTGCTGATTAAAAACGGCGTGGCCGGGTTCAGCGAGCTGGTGCATACGGTGCGCTGGTGGACCTTAATCCCTGGCCTGCTGGGGTCGTTTTTCGTTTTTGCCAGCATCAGCGGGTATCAGTATGTCGGGGCCGCGACGACCATTGCGGTGCTGGTTGCCAGCCAGTTGATTGGCGGTCTGGTAATGGACGTGGTGCGCAGTCAGGGGGTGCCGCTGAAGGCGCTGATCGGCCCGGTTTGCGGCGCGGTGCTGCTGGTCATTGGCGCCTGGCTGGTGGCAAGGCGCTCATTCTGACATCAGAGGATCACTCCGCCTTTGGTCAGGCTCTCCTCGCGGGCTTCTTGTTCCTCTTTATAGTGTTTACCGTGATGGGCGATGGTATTGCGCAGCCGCTGCTGCTGGGTATAGCGATCTTCCCGGCTGAGTTCGGTATCTTCGCTTAATTCGATTAGCAGCTCGTTCATATCAACGATCACGCTTTCCTCAACCGCCGCATCAACGCGGGCGATCACTTCCTCTAAATGTGACATTGTCACTCCTTATATTTTTTTCCCTCTCCCCTATGGGGAGAGGGTCAGGGTGAGGGGCTCAGGCCGCACCAGACTCAGTTAAGCTTCGCCTTCGAGAAATCGCTTCCCATCAGGCTGACGCTATACCCGCTGACGTTACTGCGGGTAGCATAGAAGGTTTTGCCGTTCGCCAGCGCAATCCACGGCGCCTGCTGGTAGAAGATCTCCTGCGCCTGGCTATAGAGCTTCGCGCGGGCAGCCGGGTCGCTGGTGAGCTTCGCTTTCTGGACCAGGTCATCATAGCCCTTGTCGCACCAGCGCGCAGCATTGGAGCCGGTTTTAATACTGTTGCAGCCCAGCAGTACATCAGCGAAGTTATCCGGGTCGCCGTTATCCGACATCCAGCCAAACAGCGCGCTGTCGTGCTCGCCTTTACGCATCCCGGAGAGATATTCGCCCCACTCATAGGAGACGATCTTCGCTTTAATCCCTATCTTCGCCCAGTCACTCTGGATCATCTCGGCAATACGGCGTGAGTTCGGGTTATAGGGACGCTGCACCGGCATCGACCACAGGGTTACTTCCGCCCCCTGCTCCAGCCCGGCCTGTTTCAGCAGCGCTTTCGCTTTTTCCGGATCGTAACCGTAGTCCTGCAGATCCTTGTTAAAGCCCATCATATTCGGCGGGATCGGCGATTTTGCCACCGTGCCAGAGCCCATAAACACTGCGTTGATAATCGCTTTTTTATCGGTGGCGTAGTTCAGCGCCTGACGCACCAGTACGTTATCAAACGGTTTTTTCTCGGTGTTAAACGCCAGATAACCGACGTTCAGCGCATCCACCGAATGCAGGGTCAGATCGTTGTTTTTCTTAATCACATCAAACTGCACCGGTGATGGCGCAGGGATAATCTGGCACTCGTTGGTCTGCAGCTTCGCCAGACGGGTCTCAACGTTTGGCGTGATGGAGAAGATCAGATGTTTGGTCGGCACCTCGCCATCCCAGTAATTCGGGTTAGCCAGATAGCGGATCTGGGAATCGGTTTTGTACTGCTGAAGCACGTACGGCCCGGTACCGATCGGCCAGGTATCGACGTTCTCCGGGGTGCCTTTCTTCAGCATCGCGTCGGCATATTCCGCAGAGAGGATCGAGGCAAAGTCCATCCCCCAGTCAGCGAGGAACGCGGCATTCGGTTCGCTCAATACAAACTGAACGTGGGTATCATCTACCTTCTTCACCTCCTGGATTAGCTTATCCAGCCCGACGTCATTGAAGTATTCATAGTTGCCCTGTGAGACCTTGTGGTACGGGTGATTAGGGTCTTTCTGACGCAGCACCGAGAAAATAACGTCGTCGGCATTAAAGTCGCGGGTCGGTTTGAAGAATTTATTGCTGTTGAACTTCACCCCTTTGCGCAGGGTAAAGGTATAGGTTTTGCCATCTGGCGAGATGGTCCAGGATTCTGCCAGCGACGGTACCGGGGTATTTTTGACCGGATCAAAGTTAATCAGGCGGTTATACAGTACTTGCGAACTGGCGACAAAGGTCGGGCCGGAGCTGGCGATCTGCGGGTTGAATGACTCAGGCGAAGCCTCTGAGCAATAGATAATGGTGTCGTTTTTCGCCGCCGAGGCGGCACCTGCCGGTAACAACGCGCTTAATGCCAGCGCGAGGAGCGTTTTCCCTGTAGACATGTTTATTACCTGTTTGGTTTTATTATATAGAAGGGTAATAACAGCACAGCCCCTCTCCCCTGGCAAATAACGAAACACTATCAGGTTATTCTAAAGCAGTTATTTCCGCTGATTTTACCACCAGCCGCGGGAGAGTGATTTGCCTTAAGGTACATTCAACGTCAAGCACTTTCCGCTGCCTCAATGCTGTAAGAAATCGCCGCTTTTGCCGTCTCTTCTGCCGTTTGCTTGCCCGCAGATTTCGTAAAGTAGACGCGTGAAAAAGTCTATGGGACCAAATCGTGGCAAAAACCCTTTTACGCAGCGGCAATCTTGATGATTTTCAGGCCGTTGGCGGCGGCGGACAGGCCGTTTTTGAATCAGCATTGCAAATCCGTGAGGCCCTGCGCCTGCGCAAACAGCAGTCGATTGTTGACTGCCTGGCGATCCCGCAGGTCAATGATGAAGGCGACCGGGTAGACTGGTACTCGCCCACGGAAGGCACCGTGACCAGCTGGAAAGCCGCCGACGAAGATGCGCGCTTCCGGGCCCTGCGCCTGCTGGAAAGCACCCTGTCCAGCGTCGAGTCCCTGAGCAAAAAATCGCTCCAGTCGCCAAAAACCGCCCAGCAGCTGTTTGGTTCCCTGCTGTCTAAAGCGTTTCAGTTTCCCGGCGAGAACTTCCTGTTCCTGGTGGACGGCAAGCCGGTGATCACCTTTTGGGGGTTTGTGAACCTCAATGAAAATGCGCGGGAGGATATCCTCGACTGCCTGCGCGCCTCCCTGCTGCCGGCCCCGATGCCTGCCCCGGTTGTTGAGCCCGAGCCTGAATCCGAGCCGGAACCGGCCATCGTCTTTGAAAAAGCCGATGAACCGCTGGTTGCTGCCCCCTCAACGGTGCATATCACCGCCGACGATCTGTACGAGGCCCATCCCGCTCCGGTGATGACCGCCAGCGAGCCTGAGCCGGAACCAACCCCGGTGGTGGTGGCCGCGAAAAAACGCCGCCTTCCACTCTGGCCGCTGCCGGTTGCCGCCGTCGTGGTTGCTGCCGTTGCCGGCCCGCTGCTGTGGCAGAAGCACGCCCCTACCGCTGAGCCGGTAAAAGCCGTGGCGGCCGCCCCGGTGGCGATCGAGCCAAAACCGGTTGCCGCCGTCGAACCTCTGCCGCTGAATTTACCGCTGCACCAGGCTGAAGTCGCCGCCGTGAAAGCCCCGGCCCCGGTCGCGGCCGAACCGGTGGTGATTGCCGCGATCCCGAAAGAGGCGATGGTGATGGAGGCCGGTCAGGTGAAATCCGGCTCCACCCGTTTTCTTAACGGCAGCTGGCGCGTCATGCTGGATGTAACCGATCCGATCACCGGCAAACCGCCGTCACTGCGCTATCAGATCCAGAACAATAAAGGGACGGCCCGCGTCGTTCACGGCGACAACGTGGTCTGCCGGGTGGAGGTCTTCTCCGGCCTGCACAGCAACGGTGAGCTGCTGATCAAGACCCGGGGCAACGCCCGCTGCGCCGACGGCTCGCGCTACCCGATGCCGGAAATTACCTGTAAAGCCGGTACCAACGACGTGGCGGAATGCAGCGCGCGCTACGACGCGAAAACCGTAGTTCCATTGACATTCAGGAAGGCAGGTGCGTGATCCTATGCTGGTAAACCTTTGCGACTACAAACAGAGCGTCACGCTGATTGCGAACAGCGGCGTTCAGTTTCTTGATTTTGGCCTGACGCCACAGGACTCCGCCCAGAGCGGACGTTTCGTGCGTAAAACCGCGAACGGCCCCCTGCTGCGCCTGAACTTCGATCTGGTGAATGGCCGCTACACCCTGCCCACCACCGGCGGCGGACAGCCGGAGGTGGTCAAACCCGAAAGCACCATTCTGCTCCAGCAGTCGCTGGCGGTGCTGGATGGCGTCTGGCTGCCGGTGCCGTTTTTACGCTTTAACCCGCCGCGCACCTTTGTTGATGGTCCGGATAACTGGGCGCGGGTGCAGGTGCGCAAGCTGGAGACTCCGGACAACGCCGGGAACAGCCACCGCGTGACCCTGGCGCTGGACAGCCAGATTGCCGCCCACGCCACCAGCCCTCTGTCGCCGGTGGAGAACGACATTCTTAACGGGACCCGCTTCGCGCTGGCCTGGCGCGATGACGAAGTGGCGAACTTCCTCGACCAGACCTGGATTGACAGCTGGCTGCGCGAGGCCTTCACCCAGTATGCCGCGGGGGTAGAGAACCGCGCCGAGCGCGATCTCCAGCTGGCGATGCGTAACTTTGAGTATCAGGCCCACTGGCTGAACATTATGGCGATGCTGGGCGAACAGCTCACCGTGCCGGAAGTGAAATTTGTCACCCATACCCTCAGCACCCCGGCGATCCCGGTGGATCTGATTCTGGATGTCGGCAATACCCACACCTGCGGCGTGATCATTGAAGACCACGGCGATGCCAACGACGGCCTGCGCCAGACCGCCGAGCTGCAGGTGCGTTCACTGAGCGAACCGCAGTTCCTCAACGAGCCGCTGTTTACCAGCCGTCTGGAGTTTTCCGAAGCCCGCTTCGGCAAGCAGCACTTCTCGGTGGAGAGCGGTCGGGAAGACGCCTTTGTCTGGCCTTCCATCGTGCGCGTCGGCGACGAAGCGCGGAAGCTGGCCACCCAGCGACTGGGCACCGAAGGTAACAGCGGCATCTCCAGCCCGCGCCGCTACCTGTGGGATGAAACCCCGGTGGTGCAGGACTGGCGCTTTAGCCAGATGAACAGCAAAACCCAGCGCGAACCGCTGGCGACCGCCTTCCCGCTGATGAACCTGATGAACGATGACGGCCAGCCGCTGTTCACCCTGCCGCAGGATGAGCGTCTGCCGGTCTTCTCGCCGCAGTACAGCCGCAGCACCCTGATGACCCACATGCTGTGCGAACTGCTGGCGCAGGCGCTGGGGCAGATCAACAGCGTCGCCACCCGTCTGCGTCTGGGCTTCCCGGCGTCGCCGCGTCAGCTGCGCACCCTGATCCTCACCCTGCCGTCGGCAATGCCGAAGCAGGAGCGCGAGATCTTCCGCCGCCGCATGTTCGAAGCCATCGCCATCGTCTGGAAAGCGATGGGCTGGCATCCGCAGGATGACGACTTCTCCAGCCGTAAGCAGCAGGAGAAAAGCGTGGTGCCGGTGCCGGAGATCCAGATGGAGTGGGACGAAGCCAGCTGCGGCCAGCTGGTATGGCTTTATAACGAAGCGATTTCCCATTACAACGGCCAGACCGAAGCCTTCTTCGCGGCGGTAGCCCGACCGGATCGCGAGCCGGAGCCAGGCTGTGCCACGGGTCGCGCCCTGCGCGTGGCCTCGATTGATATCGGCGGTGGCACCACCGATATGGCGATCACCCATTACCAGCTCGACGATGGCTCGGGCAGTAACGTCAAAATCACCCCCCAACTGCTGTTCCGCGAAGGCTTTAAGGTGGCGGGCGATGACACCCTGCTGGATGTGATCCAGCGTTATGTCCTGCCGGCCCTGCAGACGCAGCTGCAGAAGTCCGGCATTGCCGATGCCTCACTGCTGATGGCCTCGCTGTTTGGCGACTCCGGGCGTATCGACACCCAGGCGGTGCTGCGCCAGCAGACGGCGCTGCAGCTGTTTATGCCGATTGGGCATGCGATCCTCGCCGCGTGGGAAGCCAGCGATATCGATAATCCGCTCGATGGGCTGCACGCCACCTTTGGCGATCTGCTCACCCGCAAGCCGACGCGCAATGTGATGAACTATCTCCAGCAGGCCATCGAACACGCTCTGCCTGCGGGATCTGAGCCGTTCGACCTGTTCGCCGTGCCGCTGCACGTTAACTTCCGCGAGATGCAGGATGCGATGCTGGCCGGGCACTTTACCCTCGCCGCGCCACTGCATGCGGTGGCGGAAGCTATCTCCCACTACGCCTGCGATATCCTGCTGATCACCGGGCGTCCGGGCTGTCTGCCGGGCGTTCAGGCGTTGATCCGCCATCTGCAGCCGGTGCCGGTCAGCCGGATGGTGTGGCTGGATAAGTACCGGGTACACGAGTGGTATCCGTTCAGCCAGCAGGGACGGATCGGCAACCCGAAATCCACCGCCGCGGTTGGGGCGATGCTCTGTAGCCTGGCGCTGGATCTGCGCCTGCCGCGCTTCAACTTTAAGGCGGCGGATATCGGGGCCTACTCCACCGTGCGTTATCTCGGCGTGCTGGATAATACCGTCAACACCCTGCGCGACGAGAACGTCTGGTATCAGGATATCGATCTCGACAAACCGGGGGCGAAGCTGGATACCCGCCTGCACTTCCCGCTGCGCGGTAACGTGACTCTCGGCTTCCGTCAGCTGGCGAATGCCCGCTGGCCTGCCACCCCGCTCTACACCCTGAGCATCAACTCGGCGGAACTGGCGAAATCCATCGCCGGGGATGGGGTTCTGAACGTGCGCCTGAAGCTGTGCGGCGGGAACAAACATGATGGCCCGGAAGCCTTTGAACTAAGCGATGCCTGGCTGCAGGACGGCACCCCGGTGCCACCCGATGCCCTGACCTTTAAACTGAATACCCTGGCCGACCGCCGACACAGCGGTAGCCACTACTGGATCGACAGCGGGAGCGTATACCTGAAATGATAGCCACGACGACCACAACTCAGGCGTTAATCGGGTGGATCAACACAACGCGCCAGCACGCCCCGATCCTCGATAACGACGCCGACGCCCTGCTGGCCAGACTGGCGATAGCCGACGCGCGGGAGCACGCCATCGAGCGGGCGCTCTCCTCAGGAAGCACCATCGGCTTGTACGGTCACGCCCAGGCGGCAAAAGCCCACCTGCTCGCCACCCTGTGCGGCAGCGACAATCAGCGCATGAACGTGATTGTCGGCCAGCGGACCTTTGACTATTTTTCACACATCAACCCCGGCCATGCTCTGACCAACATGGCGCTGCGCTTCAGCCCGAACGCGGCAGAGATCGCGGACGACGCCTTTCCGCTGCGCCTGAGTCTGCTCACCGAGGCAGAACTGGTGCAGGTCTTCCTGGCCCGTGCCACGCTGCCGGCGGTAGACAAAACCGTGATTGAAGCCCGGCTGGAGAAGTGGCGCGCCCTGCGTCAGCCCCAGAGCGTACCGGGGATCACGCCCGCCGAGGTTGGCACCATCGCCCACTACTGGCGCGATACGGTGCCCGCCGCAGCCCAGCAGATGGACGATGCCCTGTGGCACCAGTTTGCCCTGCTGCTGCCGTCGCTGGATCTGAGCACCCGCGCCAGCGTCTGGTCGCTGCTGTGGGGCGAACAGCAGGAGCTGACTCAGCAGTGGCTGAAGCTGGCGCATATTCTGCATCAGACCAGTCATGCCCGGGCGCTGGCCGCGCCGCTGAGCCTGCTGGTGGATAACTTTGGTCTGCCGACCGAGGGCTTCCTCACCCGGGGCGACATGGCCCTGCCGGACGTGCAGCAGGCCGTGCTGCACCCGCTGCACAACGGCGAGCTGCTTAACGCCATCAGCATCCCGCTGGACGTGCTGGCCCTGCTGACCCGCGAGCTGATCCTGCCGGTAGAAAACAGCGCCCTGGCCGGAGTGGATATTATCGATATTCCGGCCCCGTCAACCCAGCCTGATTTACCCCTGGCCCAGGCCAAACAGCAGTGGCTGCTGGAGCACTATCGCCAGCATCTCCAGCCGGACGTGCTGGTGATCTGCAACGCTACCGCCCACCACGGCGAGACGGCAAAAACCGCAAAAACGCTGCTCAACTGGGTGAAAGAGACCCAGCCGGGTGATGACGCCGCCCTGCCGGGGCTGGTGTGGGCGATCACCCCACAGGATGCGCGCTTTACCCGCCGGACTAATCTCGACGAAGCGGTGCAGCAGCTGCTCGGCAAACCCGGTCAGCACTGGGGCACCCTGCAGGCGCTGGACAGCAGCAGCATGCAGCGGGTGATCGAGTGGCTGTCCCAGGCGACGTTGCCATCCCAGCGCCAAACGCGTCTGCTGGCCCTCCGCCAGCACCATCAGCGCGACCTGCATCAGCTGATGCAGGGGTATCTGGCGCCATTGACTCAGGATCCTGCAGCCCAGCGCGGTGCCGCCGAAGCGATGGTGCGTACCCTGCAGGGAAGCGCCGCCCGTCACGGCGAGCTGCTGGAAGGGTTACTCCCGCCGCTGCGCGCCTTTGAAACGCTACTCGCAGTGCAACAACCGCGCGAAGAGCAGGTCAACGGCCTGTTTACCGACGCCATCGACCTGTTTGCCGACAGCGCCCAGGATGCCGATGAGATCTGGCAGCCGACGGACAAAGCCCGCCTCGCCCATCAGGTCTGGGTGAATCACCTGCGACAGTGGAGCCGCGATGAAGCCGTCGCCAGCCGTCTGGGTCTCGATAATGCGGTGTTACAGCAGATTAGCGATGTGCTGGTGATCGCCAGCTATCGACTGAACCTGCTCGCTCAGCTGAAGAAGATTGTCGATACCGATAAAAGCAGTGCCGCGCAACTGCATGCCGCGCTGGGGAATTTCGTGGGCTGGGTCGGCTATGCGCAAACGCCCGCTTCTGACCGCCCTGCCAGCCGCATCCGTAAAGGCCAGCCGGTGTTTGTAACCCCAACGGTCAACAGCAGTGCGCCCCGCCTGACCCGCCTCGGCGAGCAGCCTGTGCATGCGGCCACGGCCTATGTCTATGACTGGCTGGTGGCGTTGTACACCCAGGCGATTGATAACATCGGGTATCAGCATCCGCACGATATGTCGATGGAGGATCGCAAGGCGTTGCAGGCCATGCTCGCCTGATGGCGCTGCGCTTATCAGGCCTACGGACCATGCAGTTTGTAGGCCGGATAAGGTGCTTGCACCGCATCCGGCAACCTCATCGGCCCGCCTGACCCTGCTGGATACAATCAGCCAGCACCTTCGCCAGCGCCGACGGGTTTTCCCACGACATTGAATGTCCGGCATCGGGGATAATTTTTACCTCAATACCCTGCTGGCGCATCTCCTTCATATCGCTGTCGGGAAGTGAAAGCTCACCAAAAATCAGCCATACCGGACAAGCTAATTGCAGATATCGCTCGTTCCAGCTGGGCTGTACACCTTTAACCAGACTCGCTGCTCCGCGCCATACCGCCCAGGGGGCATTGCTTTGCAGGCTCCCTTTCCAGGATGAAGTTTCAGCCTCCAGCATGGCCTGATATCCGGTAGTGACAAAATCCTCTTCCGTCTGGGCGGCAATATTCCGGCTAAACGCGCCACCGCCAGCATGGAAATTGGGTTCGGACACGATCAGGCCCAGCAGACGATTACCGGCCAGTTCTGCCGTTTCGATCGCAATGCTGCCGCCCATGCTGTGCCCATACAGCCAGAATGACGATATGGCTAAATGATTGAGCAGTTCGATAACGACCTGTGCCTGGGCTGAAGTCTGATAGCCGTAGGTCTCAGGCTTATCGCTGTAACCGCTGCCGGGAAGATCGATAAGAATGGCCCGGCGGGAACCGAACTGAGGGTCGCAGACGATACGGGGATATTCGTAAGAAGAGGCACAGCCGAGCCCGTGAATAAATACCAGCGGTTCGCCGTGTCCTGGAAGATCCTGCCAGCGCACAGCGCAGCAAGCCTGTTGAGAATAAAAGCTGTTCATATGCACTCCTTTTCAGATGACTGTGTATTTATACAGTTCTTCGCAGAGGAATACCATTGCCAGATTTTGTAGGCCGGATAAGGTGCTTGCACCGCATCCGGCAAAAAGCCGCGCAGGGGCGGCTTTTAGAAGAGAGAGATCAGCAGCGCAACCGGGAAACTCATCGGCCAGGTGGAGCCCACCAGGAAGGCGCTCAGGAAGCGGATGCGTTTGCGATCTTTAGAGAGAAACCAGGTGATAAGCGCACAGATGGTCGCCATGATGGCGTAAAACATTAACATTTTCTGGTACAACGTCATCTCATTCACCCAATCTGCTGTTCAATAACCGCGCGCAATATGCGGCAAATGTTGAACCAGATCAAGTTTTTTGTTACATATTAGCCACATATATTTTATGGTTACTAACAATTGAGTAGCTTTAGCTACATCTCTGGCGTGACGCTTTGAACTAAAAGGGCCGCACTATGCGGCCCTGATTTCCGGGACTACTTCTTCACCGGCTGAGGCTTCTTGTTCCCCGAGTCGGGTACTTTACGGGATTTGTCTTTATCGACGTGTAGCATAAGACTCTCCTTTATGGCCTTCGGAATGAGTAAGTATAGCCCAACTGAGGAGTACTACTTTAAAGCCGCATTTTAAATGCACTTTCTGTTAAGTCCCGGTAGGCGATCCGTGCTGTAATATCCTCACTTTTTATAAGGAGGACGTTATGCTGCGTATTCCGCAAAGTTGTATTCACACCCGTTCCACCCCATTCTGGACCAAAGAGACCGCCCCGCCGGGGATTTTTAAACGCCATCTCGATACCGGGACGCAGCCCGGCGTCTATCCTCGTCTCAGCGTGATGCAGGGTGCGGTGCGTTACCTCGGTTATGCTGACGAAACCTCGCCCGATCCCGACAACGTTCTGATCATTGAAGCCGGGCATTTCGGCGTATTCCCGCCTGAACGCTGGCACCATATCGAAGTGATGACCGACGATACGTATTTCAATATCGACTTTTTTGTTGAACCCGACGTACTGAGACGTCGCAAATAGAGAAGGAGTAACATCATGGGCAAAGCAACTTATACCGTCACCGTGACCAACAACAGCAACGGCGTATCGGTGGATTACGAGACGGACGCCCCGATGGAGCTGATGATCCCGGACGTCGCCGCTCAGGTAGTAAAAGACCTGGTGAATACGGTGCGCGCCTACGACACAGAGAATGAGCACGAGGTGTGCGGCTGGTAGCCGCCCCCCGTTACATTTTGAGCAGTTCAAGCACCGTCTGCGGCACCTGATTCGCCATTTTCAGGGCCGCATTCTGGCTCTGTTCCAGGATCTGCGCCCGGGCAAGCTGGCTGGCCTCGGCGGCGTAGTCGGCATCCTGAATGCGGCTGCGGGCCGTTTGCAGGGAGATGCTCTGCTGGGACAGCACCGCCTTACTGGATTCGAACCGGTTGATCGCCGCGCCATACTGCGCGCGATAGCCACTCACCTTCTCCAGCGCGGCATCCAGTAACCCCATGCACTTGCGAGCGCCCGCCTCGGTGATCATGTCGGTATTGTCCAGCTGCAGCGTCTTCAGATCTGTCGGCGTTGGCTCGATGGTCGTGGACTGCATGGCTTCACCGAAATTGGCGCTGGTCACTATCTCAACGGGGCGGCTCTGCTTCGGCGGAACTGCCGGGGTGATCGTCGGTGTCGGCAAGGTTCCCCAGGTAATATTGCTGGTAAAGGAGCCGCTCCCGACCACCATCACCAGCAAATCTTCCGTAACGGTATCCAGCGTAACGCGTTCGATGCGGTTTGAGCCGTTAGCGCCGTCGTTCCAGGCTCCGGAGGCCACATCTTCATAACGATCCCCATCCCCGCTGTAGGTTATGTTCATCCCGTTATAGTTGAGCGTTTCACCGCTGAGGCTCCAGCTGGCTCCGCCAGAAATCAGCTGCGAGTCGTCATACGCCGCTCCGCTGTCGAATCCGTTTTTGGCCGTCAGCACCGAAGCGGTGGCTTTGGCGCCATCGGTAATGCCACGGCTGACCCAGGTATAGTCCGCGTCCGGGCCGGATAAAGGCGTGCCCGCGAGATGTTTGCCATCCCGGGTAAATATCTGCAGATCGTCATCCAGGCCCAGTGAATCAATATCAATCTTGATATTGGTCGATCCGGCGGGAATATAGGCCAGCGGAATAACACCGGAACTGAAAGAGTAATCTGTTCCGGCCACCGGGAATTTACGGTCCAGCGGTGCAACATCGCCAATTAATTGCGGCGGTAATACCGGTTTATCCGTTGCCAGCGGATATTGACCAAATATTTCAGTTTGCTCAGAGACTTGAGTAATCGTCCCGAGGATCTGCTGATACTCCTGATTGATACTGTTGCGGTCAGACTGCGATAAAGTGCCAGTTGCCGCCTGAATGGCCAGACTTTTGGCTCTGATCAGCATAGCGCCGATATCGCTCAGACTCCCTTCTGCCGTCTGCGCCAGGCTTATCGCGTCATCCAGCCCACGGGATATCACCCCATCCGCATTAATGTTGGCGGTCATGCGGTTGGCAATCGCCTGCCCGGCTGCGTCATCCTTCGCGCTGTTAATACGCAAGCCGGACGACAGCCGTTCAATGGTCTGGGACAGTAAAGTACTGTTGGTATTCCGGGACTTAAGCGAGAGCCCGGCAATCTCGTTATGATTAATTGCAAGCATGGTCAGGGCGATTTTATTATGGATTTACTTCGGTATCGGCGGCCTGGCGATTTAATTTAGGGTAATAGTTAAAAAAAGCTGACGATATATTCTCGCGGGGATATAAAAGATAAATATTTAATATATTCGCTTAGAGAATATATTAAATCACCGCCAGCTCAGTCTCCCTGAACCGGCGGTGAGGCTTATCAGTGCTTAAACATCACGTGCCTGACCACGGTGTAATCCTCCAGGCCATACACCGACATATCTTTGCCGTAGCCCGACATTTTCATCCCGCCGTGAGGCATTTCACTCACCAGCATAAAATGGGTGTTCACCCAGGTGCAGCCATACTGCAGGCGGGCGCTGATCCGGTGCGCGCGGCCCACGTCCTGGGTCCAGACCGAGGAGGCCAGCCCGTACTGGGATTCATTGGCCCACTCCAGGACCTGATCCTCATCGTCAAATTCGGTGACGCTGACTACCGGGCCAAACACCTCCCGCTGGACGATGGCGTCCTCCTGCTTCGCGCCTGCCAGCAGGGTCGGCTGGAAGTAATAGCCTTTGCCGTCGTGCTTGCTGCCACCGGCGATCACCTGCACATGACCCAGGGCTTTGGCCTCATCCACCGCTTTACACACCCGGTCGAGGTGCGCCTGCGAGCTTAGCGGGCCGAGTTCGGTGCTCTCATCATCCGGGGCGCCGATCTTCAGGCTGGCGACTGCGGCACCCAGTTTTTCCACCAGCTTTGTGTAAATGCCTTTTTGCGCGTAGATGCGACAGGCAGCGGTGCAGTCCTGCCCGGCGTTGTAGAAACCGAAGGTGCGTACCCCCTCCACCACCGCGTCAAGGTCAGCGTCATCAAAAACGATCACCGGCGCTTTGCCGCCCAGCTCCATATGGGTGCGCTTAATGGACGAGGCGGTATGGCCGATGATGTGTTCCCCGGTGGCGATAGAGCCGGTGAGTGATACCATCCGCACCTTTTCATGCCCGGTCAGCGGATCGCCGACCGTTTTACCTCGCCCGAACAGCACGTTAAGCACCCCGGCAGGGAAAATTTCTTTTGCCAGCTCCGCCAGCTTGAGAGCGGTGAGCGGCGTGATTTCAGAAGGTTTAAGCACCACACAGTTCCCGGCGGCCAGCGCCGGGGCCAGCTTCCAGGCTGCCATCATCAGGGGGTAGTTCCAGGGGGCAATCGAGGCGACAACCCCCACCGGGTCGCGGCGGATCAGCGAGGTGTGCCCCTCCAGATATTCCCCTGCCGCCGAGCCGTGCAGGGTGCGCGCCGCCCCGGCAAAGAAGCGAAACACGTCGGCTATCGCCGGAATCTCATCTCCCAGTACGCAGTGCAGCGGTTTGCCGCAGTTTTGCGACTCCAGCCGGGCCAGCGTGTCGGCATTGGCTTCGATGGTGTCGGCCAGTTTGAGCAGGCACTCGGCGCGGGATTTCGGGGTGGTACGCCCCCACTCGATAAAGGCCCGGTCGGCGGCCAGCACGGCAGCATCGACCTGTTCGGCGGAGGCTTCGGCGATCTCCAGCAGTACTTCGCCGGTCGCGGGGTTATAGACCGGCTGCTTTTCCCCTTCGCCGTTGACCAGTTCACCATTAATCAGCAGTTGAGTTTGCATAGTATTGTCCTGTTGAAATCAACGTTATTTCCCGCTGCCGGCAATGGTTTCGCCGTCACGGGTGAGCCACCAGGCCCCCAGAATGGGTATCGCGGTCACCAGCATTACCAGCAGGGCCACCACGTTGGTCACCGGGACATCACGCGGGCGGCCGAGCTGGTTTAACAGCCACAGCGGCAGGGTGCGTTCATGTCCGGCGGTAAAGGTCGTGACGATGATCTCGTCGAACGACAGCGCGAAGGCCAGCATGCCCCCCGCCAGCAGTGCCGAGCCCAGGTTGGGCAGCACCACGTAGCGGAAGGTTTGCCAGCCGTTAGCCCCCAGATCCATTGACGCTTCCACCTGGCTCCATGAGGTGCGTCGGAAACGGGCAATCACATTATTGAACACCACCACCACGCAGAATGTGGCATGACCGAGAATGATGGTGAAGAAACCAGGCTCCAGATTGATGGTCTTGAACGCCGTCAGCAGCGCCAGGCCGGTGATGATCCCCGGCAGGGCAATCGGCAGGATCAGCATCAGCGACACCGCGTTCTTACCAAAGAACTCCCGCCGCCATAACGCTGCGGCCGCCAGGGTGCCCAGCACCAGCGCAATCACCGTTGAGAGCGCAGCGATTTTTAGTGACAACGTCACCGCTTCGATAATGTCGCTGCGCCCCGCCGCCGCGCTGAACCACTTCAGCGTCAGCCCCTGGGGCGGAAAACTGAACGCGGCGTCCTCCGTATTAAAAGCATAGATGGCAATAATCAGCAGCGGGAAGTGGAGGAAGATCACCCCACCCCAGGTGGCAATTTTCAGGAACAGCGGCGCGCGTTCAGAGTGCATCAAACGCTCCCAGGCGCTTCACGAACGCCAGATAGACAGTGATGAGAACAATGGGCACCAGCGTAAAGGCGGCCGCCATCGGCATATTGCCGATCGCCCCCTGCTGGGAGTACACCATCTGCCCGATAAAGTACCCCGGCGGGCCCACCAGCTGCGGGACGATAAAGTCGCCCAGCGTCAGGGAGAAGGTGAAGATCGACCCCGCGGCAATACCCGGAATGGCCAGGGGTAGCACCACGTAGCGGAAGGTCTGCCGCGGGCGCGCGCCCAGATCGGCAGAAGCCTGCAGCAGAGACGGCGGCAGACGCTCAAGCGCCGCCTGCACCGGCAGGATCATAAACGGCAGCCAGATATAGACGAACACCAGGAAACGTCCCAGCCCGGAGGTGGAGAGCGTACTGCCGCCGATGCCGGGTACCGTCAACAGCGAGGTCAGCACCCCTTCCAGCCCCATATGGCTGAGAAACCACTGCGCCACGCCGTCTTTCGCCAGCAGCAGCGTCCAGGCGTAGGCCTTAACGATATAGCTGGCCCACATCGGCAGCATCACCGCGATATAGAAGAAGGCTTTCCACTTCCCGCGGGTGTAGCGCGCCATATACCAGGCCATCGGGAAAGCGAGGATTGCGCTGCCGATAGTGACGGCGATCGCCATCGTCAGGGTTCGCAGGATGATGTCGTAGTTGGCGGGGTTAAACAGGGCGCGGATGTTGGCGAAGGTCAGGTCCGGCGTCACCGACATGGTGAAGTCATCGAAGGTGTAGAACCCCTGCCATAGCAGAGCAAACAGCGACCCCAGATAGACGATGCCAAACCACATCAGCGGGCCGAGCAGAAGTAAGAACAGCCCCAGGGCCGGTCTGCGCCAGAACAGCGCTGACAAGCGGCCCGCAAGGCCGTGCGATGCCGGAGGAGGCGAAACGCTCATGTCCATATCACCCCTCCTCATGCAGCGGCACCATGGCGTCGCGCGCCCAGGAGGCGGTCACCATCTGCCCGGGCTCCACGCCTGTCGCCAGCCCGGAACCGGTCAGGTTCGCCTGGCTCACCAGCAGCTTTTCCCCCTCGGCAAGGCGTAGCTCGTAACGGGTGGCGGCCCCCTGGAACTGCACGGCCTGGACCCGGCCCTGAACCTGGATTTCCCCCTCCCCGTCGAGGCGGATATGCTCCGGGCGCAGGGAGTAACTCCCCGTCAGGCCGCAGACGCGCTGCGCCAGGGCGTCGGTGAAAACGTTCGAGGTGCCGACGAAGCTGGCCACAAACGGTGTGCGCGGGCGCAGATAGAGTTCGCGCGGGGTATCCACCTGCTCAATCCGCCCGTTGTTAAATACCGCCACCCGGTCCGACATCGACAGGGCTTCGCCCTGATCGTGGGTGACGAAAATAAAGGTGATGCCCAGCTCCTGCTGCAGTTTTTTCAGTTCAAATTGCATCTGCTCGCGCAGCTTCAGATCCAGCGCACCGAGGGGTTCATCCAGCAGCAGCACCCGGGGCTGATTGACCAGCGCCCGGGCAATCGCCACCCGCTGACGCTGGCCGCCGGAAAGCTGCGAGGGTTTGCGTGCCTCGGCGAAACTAAGGCCGACTTTGTCCAGGGCTTCCCGCGCCTGGGCCTGACGGGTAGGTTTGTTGATCCCTTTGACCATCAGCCCGTAGGCCACGTTCTCGAGGATCGACATATGGGGAAACAGGGCGTAGTCCTGAAAGACGGTGTTAACGTCGCGCTCCCAGGGCGGGAGCTCGCTGGCGTCTTTGCCAAAAATTGAGATGGTGCCACCGCTCAGCTGTTCAAAACCTGCTATCAGGCGCAGGCAGGTGGTTTTGCCGGAGCCCGAAGGCCCCAGCATGGAGAAAAACTCCCCGTCACGAATGCGGATCGTTACCCCGTCCACCGCACGCACGTCGCCATACAGGCGCGAGACATCGTTAAACTCTACTGCGTACGTCATAATCCGCTCCCTGGCGCTTAACGACCGCCCATGATGGCGATGTAGTCCTGCACCCAGCGGCTGTAAGGCACAAACTTGCCGCCGTTGGCGACAGGCGTTTTCCAGAACATGATCTTGTCGAAATAGTTGTAGCCGTTGGTTTCACAGCCTTTGTCGCCCAGCAGGGTGCTGGCTTTACAGCCTTCCGCCACCACCGGCAGTGAACCAAACCATCCCGCCAGATCGCCCTGCACTTTTGGCGTCAGGGACCAGTTCATCCACTTGTAGGCACACATCGGATGTTTGGCGTCGGCATGGAGCATGGTGGTGTCCGCCCAGCCCGTTACCCCCTCTTTCGGGAAGACGGTGCCAATCGGCTGATTCTCGCCTTTCAGGGCGTTAGCCTGATACGGCCAGGCGCTGGAGGCGACCACCCCTTCGTTCTTGAAATCACTCATCTGCACGGTGGTGTCGTGCCAGTAGCGGTGGATAAGCGGACGCTGATCTTTCAGCACTTTCACCACCGCCGCGTACTGCGCCTCCGTCAGCTGATAGGGATCGGTGATCCCCAGATCGGGCTGGGTGGCTTTGACGTAGAGCGCCGCATCGGCGATGTAGATCGGGCCATCGTAGGCCTGAACCCGCCCTTTGTTGCTTTTGCCGTCCGGGAGGTTTTGTTCTTTAAATACCACGCCCCAACTGTCAGGCGGGGTCGGGAAGGTTTTGGTGTTGTACATCAGCAGGTTTGGCCCCCACTGATACGGCGTGCCGTACGCCTTGCCGTCGACGTTAAACCACTCGCCTTTGACGATCCGCGGGTCAATGGTTTTCCAATTGGGGATCAGGTCGGGGTTAATGGGCTGAACGCGTTTGCCCATGATCAGACGCAGGGAGGCGTCGCCGGAGGCGGTCACCAGGTCATAACCGCCTTTCGCCATCAGGCTGACCATCTCATCAGAGGTGGCGGCGGTTTTGACGTTCACTTTGCAGCCGGTCTCTTTTTCAAAAGCGGTGACCCAGTCATAGGCTTTATCGGTCTCGCCGCGCTCGATGTAGCCCGGCCAGGCAATAATATCCAGCCGTCCTTCGCCCTGACCGATCTCTTTTGGCGGCTCCGCCGCTTGCGCAGTCAACACCGTCATGCCGAGCGCACACAGGCTGCTACGGGCAAATTTTTTGCTCATACGTATTACTCCTGTCGTAATGAAATCAGAAGGCAGCCGTGCCGGTAGAATATCTCCTTAATTAAACGTAGACCGCGCTATTGCCGCGCACCCGGCGGTCTGCAGAAATTTCACCAGGTTGTGACCGGGGGCGCATTCCCCGGTAAGTGGATTATAGACAAGGGGTTAGCTGGCGCAGAGGTTATGCATATTTCCTATGAGCGATAATAAAAAAACGCCGCAAATTAATTGCGGCGTTATTAACGGGATAAGAAACAATTATTCAGGCGCGGTGTTCAATAGCGAGAAAATACTATTTTTGTCCTTTCAACATGGCGCTAATTATTTGCGCTAACTGGATCACCGCCAGCTCTTCCCGCTCTCCCCAGGCCCAGGAGGTATTAAAGCGGAAAAACGGCGTCCAGGTATCGGAGGTGGAGAACATTTTCCCCGGGGCAATGCTGATGTGATGCTCCAGCGCCCGGGCGCTAAGCTCCCCGGCATCCAGCGGCGCGGGTAGCTCAAGCCATAAAAAGTAGCCGCTGTCGCTGTGGTGAATTTTCACCTCTGCGGGCAGATGGCGCAGCAGGGCCTGCCACGCCTGTTGTTTACGTTCCGCCAGCGTGCGGCGCAGACGTCTGAGGTGGGCGTCGTAGCGTTTGGTGGCGAGATAATCCACCAGCGCCAGCTGCATCGGGGAACTGGTGGATAAGGTGCTCATCAGCTGCAGCTGCTGAATGCGGCGGGCATGTTTCCCGGCGGCCACCCAGCCAATGCGGAACCCGGCGACCAGGCATTTAGAGAAAGAGGAGCAGTGCAGCGTCATGTCGCTGCGATCCCAGGCTTTCGCCGGGAGCGGCTTTTCGCGTCCATAGTAGAGCTCGCTGTAAACATCGTCCTCGATCAGGGTGACGTTATGCTCAGTGAGCAAGGCGATAAGCTGCGCTTTTTTGTCGGCGCTGAGGGTGAAGCCCAGCGGGTTCTGGCCGTTGGTCATTAACCAGCAGGCTTTCACAGGATAGTCGTTTAACGCCTGGGCCAGCGCGTTGAGATCGATCCCCTCGCGCACGTCGGTGGCCACCGACAGCGCCTTGAGCTTCAGACGTTCCAGCGCCTGTAAGGCCCCGTAGAAACAGGGGTTTTCGACGATCACCCAGTCGCCCGGCTCGGTAACCGCCTGCAGGCTGAGGTTCAGCGCTTCGAGGGCCCCGGCGGTAATCACAATTTCATCCGGGGAGATGTTCATCCCCTGCTGGGCATAGCGGCGGGCAATGGCATGACGCAGATCGACGTTGCCCGGCGGCAGATTCTCGATGACGCTCATGGCGGTGGCAGTTTTACTGACGTTGGCCAGAGAGCGGTTCAGCTGTTGTAAGGGGAAGAGACGCGGATCGGGAAAGGCCGAGGCAAAAGGGACCACTGAGGGATCGCGGCTGGCCTGTAAGACATCGAAGATATAGGTATTGATATCCACCGCTTCATCGCGCATCACCTGCGCTGGCGGCATCGGCTGCTGCCCGGTGGGACGGGCCGCCACGTAGTAACCTGATTGCGGGCGCGCGACAATGCGCCCCTGGCTCTCCAGCATCTGATACGCGTGACCGACGGTCATAAAGCTCATTCCGCTGCTGGTCACCTGCTCACGCAGGGAGGGCAGCTTATCGCCGGGCTGCCAGACACCGAGCTCGATCTGCGAAATGATTTGCTGCGCCAGGCGCTGGTATTTTTTCATCGGGTTCTCCTTGCTGCATCACAGTGTATATCAGCAGGAGAAAAAAGGTAGGATTAATAAACTGTTATAGATAGTAGTGAGGATTTCAGCAGGCGTGACGGCGCCCGACTGACTTACTTACGCAACTCAAACGGCACCTGACGCGCATGGCGGGAGGCCGCTAAATGATCCAGCGTGATCATCGAGGATTTGCAGAAAATGCACTTCGCACCGAATGGATTTTTTTCAGACACGTCGAAAGCGGAAGTACGGAACTGCGAACCATGACAGCAAGGACAACGAAAATGGATATGTGAACTCATGTAAATCTCCTGAACGTAAAAACGTCAAATACTAAATTGGGCCTTAGCGGCATTAGAGGTCTGAGACAAAAACTAATCAGAGCGTTCAGAGCGTAAAGAAAAAACCCAAGAGAGGCTGCGGAGAGGCACAACGTGTTGAGAGATGCTTTAAGGGACTGCGACGGATATTCTTTTGGCATTCAAACCGAAAATCCATTTACGCACAACCGATGGAAGGATGCAAGCGCTTTTCAAAGATAAAATTCTGTGCTTTAGCCAACTGTCATTGTTATCGGTCAAATTATTTGATGGCTTCTGTGAAATAAAGCCCATTTTCATTCCTCAGGCAATCCGTAAAGTAAAGGCCACGCTTATCATTTGAAACCAGGATAACCCGACATGAAAAAGATCGGCTTTTTGTCATTTGGTCACTGGACGCCGTCGCCGCAGTCGGGCACCCGTACCGCCGCCGACGCCCTGCTGCAATCCATCGATCTGGCGGTAGCCGCCGAAGAGCTGGGCGCAGATGGCGCTTACTTCCGCGTGCACCACTTTGCTCGCCAGCTCGCCTCCCCCTTCCCACTGCTGGCGGCAATTGGCGCGAAAACCAGCAAGATTGAGATCGGCACTGGCGTTATCGATATGCGCTATGAAAATCCGCTCTATATGGCGGAAGACGCGGGTTCTGCCGATTTAATTTCCGGCGGACGTTTGCAGCTGGGGATCAGCCGTGGCTCTCCGGAACAGGTGATCGATGGCTGGCGCTACTTTGGTTACGTGCCAGGCGAAGGTGAAAACGAGTCTGATATGGCGCGTCGCCACACCGAAGTGCTGTTAGACGCCCTGCGCGGCGAAGGATTTGCCAAACCCAATCCGCAGCCGATGTTCCCTAACCCGCCGGGCCTGCTGCGCGTTGAGCCGCACGCCGAAGGACTGCGGGATCGGATCTGGTGGGGGGCGGGTTCGAACGCCACCGCCGTGTGGGCCGCGAAGCTGGGGATGAACCTGCAAAGCTCAACCCTGAAGGACGACGAAACCGGCGAGCCTTTCCACATCCAGCAGGCAAAACAGATCCGCGCCTACCGCGACGCCTGGGCCGCAGCGGGTCATACCCGCACGCCGCGCGTATCGGTCAGCCGCAGTATCTTTGCCCTGATGGACGATCGCGACCGGATGTACTTCAGTTCCAGCCGTAACGAAAGCGACAGCGTGGGTTACCTGGATGAGAAAACCCGTGCCATTTTCGGCCGCAGCTATGCCGCCGAACCTGACAAACTGATTGCTCAGCTGAAACAGGACGAAGCGATTGCCGAAGCGGATACGCTGTTACTCACCGTGCCGAACCAGCTGGGCGTGGAGTATAACGTGCACGTGATTGAGTCGATTCTGAAGCATGTTGCACCCGCTATGGGCTGGCGCGACGAATAAAGGAATAACGTCTCGTGTAGGCAATATTATGCGAGACGTTTACTACCCCCAATCATTATTTCGCATATAACTACATGAAATATTTACAATAACTATGGCACGTTATGCCTGGCCTTTGTCATAAAACCATTGTTAAGTAATGCCTGTTTTTTAAGCTAACTGACAAAAGGAGTTTGACATGGCAATACCGGCCTATCTGTGGTTAAAGGATGATGGTGGCGCGGATATCCGTGGTTCTGTAGATGTTCAGGAACGTGAAGGAAGTATTGAGATATTTGGATTTGGTCACGGGCTTCATTTACCTACGGACAGCAATACTGGAAAGATAACCGGTACACGCATTCATAGCGCACTTGTTTTTGAGAAAGAATTCGACTCTTCCAGTCCATACCTCTATAAAGCCGTTGCTCACGGGCAAACGCTCAAATCAGCAGAATTTAAATGGTATCGTATAAATGATGCCGGATTTGAAGAAGAGTACTTTAATATGCTCCTCGAAGGGGTGAAGGTCGTTTCCGTTTGTCCTCTTATGCATGATGTGAAAAATCCTTCCACTGAAAAACATAATCATCTCGAGTCTATCGCTTTGCGCTACGAAAAAATCACATGGAAGCATTGTGATGGAAATATTATTTTTTCTGATGCGTGGAATGAGAGATGATCCGCTGCACTTTTCATTTAAACGGTGGGCAGATGTCTACCTTAAGCTGTCCTGGGTTGGGATTCTTTCCGGCATATTCTGGACATGCCGGTGCCAACAGAAATAATCCGGATGCTATTGCCCTGAAAAAGAAAGGTCCCTTGCCTCCCGGAAAATATTTCATCGTAACCCGTTCGCGCGGAGGCACCGGGTCCCGATGGCACGATATGCTCAAAGAACTGGAGAGCGGTTCAAATCGTGACTTTTGGTTTGCGCTTTACCGGGATGATGGGGCTATAGATGATTCAACGTTTATTGGTAACGTGGAACGTGGTGCTTTTCGTCTACATCCTGCTGGCACTTCTGGAATCAGTGAAGGCTGTATTACATTGCCAAACCATTCTCATTATCGAATCCTTCATCATGCATTATTAAGCAACGGTTCTTTACTCATTACCTCTGAGCTTAAAGCATTTGGTACTATACAGGTATATTGATGAAACCTAGCACAAGCGTCGTTATATGGCTGATGGAGTTAGCGCTTCTGTGCCTTGTTTATTCGTTGTTATGCATCGTTATGCCCGATATTTATCTCTATGACATTTACACGGATAAGTTTGGTTTTCTGACAGAAGCACAATGGTACGACCGTTATATTTTCACTTTATCGGTTTTGTCTCTGCTGTTAACGACTTTTTTAATATGGCTTTTCGCCCGTTATAAGCATAAGCGTTTAGCCCGCTGACTATGACGGGGCTTTAGCCCCGTCATCTCCTTGAATTATTACATTCTCAGGCCTGAATAAGGCGTAAACATTTACAAGCATGGGCTTCAAAGACATAACAGCGTTGTATTTTAATACTATTCTCCCAAACTGTTATAGCTAAATTCCCCTTTACTGTCTCTGATACTCGACTTCCCGCCCCTTTACCATAACAGCCACACCGTTTTACCCTGAGGTTGTGCATGTTTGGTTTAGATGCGTTTCACCTGGCGAGGATCCAGTTTGCTTTTACTGTCTCCTTCCACATTATTTTCCCGGCGATCACCATTGGCCTCGCCAGCTATCTGGCGGTGCTGGAGGGGTTATGGCTGAAAAGCAAAAACCCCGTCTGGCGGTCGCTGTACCATTTCTGGTCGAAGATCTTCGCCGTCAACTTTGGCATGGGCGTGGTCTCCGGGCTGGTGATGGCCTACCAGTTTGGCACCAACTGGAGTGGATTTTCTCAGTTTGCCGGGAGCATTACCGGCCCGCTGCTGACCTATGAAGTATTGACCGCCTTCTTCCTCGAAGCGGGTTTTCTTGGCGTGATGCTCTTCGGCTGGAACAAAGTCGGACCTGGGCTGCACTTCTTTGCCACCTGCATGGTCGCGCTGGGCACCATCATCTCGACCTTCTGGATCCTCGCCTCCAATAGCTGGATGCAGACCCCGCAGGGCTTTGAGATCGTCAACGGCCAGGTGGTGCCGGTGGACTGGTTTGCGGTGGTGTTTAACCCCTCCTTCCCGTATCGCCTGCTGCACATGTCGATTGCCGCGTTTCTCAGTAGCGCCCTGTTTGTTGCGGCCTCGGCGGCGTGGCACCTGCTGCGGGGCAATAACACCTCCGCCATTCGCCGCATGTTCTCCATGGCGCTGTGGATGACGCTGATCGTCGCCCCCATTCAGGCGATGGTCGGGGATATGCACGGCCTGAACACCCTGGAACATCAGCCCGCCAAAATCGCCGCCATCGAAGGTCACTGGGAGAACCCGCCCGGCGAACCTACTCCGCTGCTGCTATTTGGCTGGCCGGATATGGAGCAGGAACGCACCCGCTACGGTCTGGAGATCCCGGCGCTCGGCAGCCTGATCCTCACCCACAGCCTCGATAAGCAGGTTCCGGCGCTGAAAGAATTTCCGAAAGAGGATCGACCTAATTCCACCATTGTTTTCTGGTCGTTCCGCATTATGGCCGGGCTGGGGATGTTGATGCTGTTGCTGGGCACCGTCGCCCTGTGGCTGCGCTATAAGCAGCGGCTTTACCACTCCCGGCCTTTCCTGTGGTTTGCCCTGCTGATGGGTCCATCGGGATTAATTGCCATTCTCGCCGGATGGGTGACGACCGAAGTGGGCCGTCAGCCGTGGGTCGTCTACGGTCTACAACGTACCAAAGATGCGGTATCGGCCCATGGCAATCTGCATATGAGCGTCAGCCTGCTGGCCTTCATTGTGGTCTACACCTCGGTGTTTGGCGTCGGATACAGCTACATGGTGCGCCTGATTAAAAAGGGTCCGCAGGAAGAAGAGTCCTTCCCGACCGAAAACGATGGTCGCCCGGCGCGCCCGCTCTCGGCAGCGAACGCTGAATTTACTACCAAGGAGACACCATAATGGGTATCGATCTCTCCCTGATCTGGTTTGTGATAATCGTCTTCGCCACCCTGATGTACATCGTGATGGACGGGTTTGATTTGGGTATTGGCATTCTGTTTCCCGCCATCCAGGACGCGGACGACCGGGATGTGATGGTCAACAGCGTCGCCCCGGTGTGGGACGGGAACGAAACCTGGCTGGTGCTGGGGGGAGCGGCACTGTTTGGCGCGTTTCCGCTGGCCTATGCGGTGATCATCGATGCCCTGACCATCCCGCTGACCTTAATGCTGATTGGGCTGATTTTCCGTGGCGTGGCCTTTGAGTTCCGCTTTAAGGCCACACCCGCGCACCGGCCCTTCTGGGATAAGGCCTTTATCGGCGGCTCGGTACTGGCCACCTTTACCCAGGGCATGGTGGTGGGAGCGGTGATCAACGGCTTTACGGTCAGCGGACGCGCATTTGCCGGCGGTCCGTTCGACTGGTTCACGCCGTTCAACCTGTTCTGCGGTCTGGGGCTGGTGGTGGCCTATGCCTTTTTAGGCGCCACATGGCTGGTGATGAAAAGCGAAAACCCGCTGCAGGGGCGGATGCGGCAGGTATCGAAACGTCTGTTGCTGGCGCTGCTGGGGATTATCGCGGCGATCAGCATCTGGACGCCGCTCTCCCAGCCCGCCATTGCCGACCGCTGGTTTAGCCTGCCGAACCTCTTCTTCCTGCTGCCGGTTCCGGTGCTGGTGGTGGTGCTGGGCCTGTGGCAGTGGCGCAGCCTGAGTAACCCGCGCAGCCACCATCTGCCGTTCGTGTTGACCCTCGGGTTGATCTTTCTCGGCTTTAGCGGGCTGGGGATCAGCATCTGGCCACATATCATTCCGCCGTCGATTACCCTGTGGCAGGCTGCGGCACCTCCGCAGAGCCAGGGCTTTATGTTAGTGGGGGCGTTATTCATTATCCCGATCATCCTTGTCTACACTTTCTGGAGCTATTACGTGTTTCGCGGCAAAGTCCAGCCTGGGGAGGGCTATCACTGATGAATCAACCTGTCTGGAAACGTCTGATGTGGATGGTGATTATCTGGGGCGGGAGCGTGCTGGCGCTGACGCTGGTCGGGATGTTCTTCCGTGTGCTGATGACCGCAGCGGGGTTCAAGGCGCATTAATCATGAGTTACTTACCCATAAAGCAATAAAGAAATTCAAGGATAATAAATAACTTACAGCGGTTCCCTGGTCCGGCTGAAAATCGCTGAGGCGTTGACCGCAGGCCGGGGCGAGGCGCATGGATGCGCCGAGAGGGCGTGACCTACAGGGATGTAGGATCACGCCCGACCCGATAGCCGAAGGGAATAAGCCGAAGGCACCGCGAAGCGGCGATTTTCATTGCCGGGAGCCGGGATTGCTAAGGGGGCGGCGGCGAGCCCCCTTAGCACGTTCACCGGTTCTGTAGTGACAGAAAAGCAAGGACCGTAAGGTGAACGGAACCACCTCTACAGCCGCATGTTTCCCCTCACCCTAACCCTCTCCCCATAGGGGAGAGGGAATAGTCCGGTGCGCCATTCACCGACATAATCTGACAAAACCTTTTCGCGCCTTTGAAGATCCTAATAATAACCTAACTGAACTATCGGCATGATGACCGCTCAACGTAACCGGGTGGTGGCAGAATGTTTACGAAAGCGTTATCGATAGTGTTACTGACCTGTGCGTTATTTTCCGGTCAGCTGATGGCAGGACACAAGGGACATGAGTTTTTTTGGGTGAAGAACGTGGATCAGCAGTTACGTCATGAAGCCGACAGCGATGAGCTGCGTGCGGTGGTAGAGGATTCAGCAGAAGGTTTGCGCGAACACCACCACTGGCAGAAGTCGCGCAAACCGGATACTCACTTTCGTTAATTAACTGCCTTTACGCTTCGGCAGCGTTTTCAGCAGATCGTCAGGGCTGACCGAGGCCACAATGCTGCCCGGCTGCGGCATTTTCAAGATGTGGTTTTTCATCTTGCCGATGACGTGCATTTCGCACGGACGGCAGTCGAACTTCAGGGTTAACACTTCATCGCCATTCACCAGCTGCATCGGGGTCGCCTTCCAGCTCTTGATGCTGCCCTTCGCCTGCTTCGGACAGAGGTTAAAGGCGAAGCGCAGACAGTGCTTGGTGATCATCACCGGCACGTCGCCCTTCTCTTCGTGCGCTTCATAGGCGGCATCGATCAGCTCAACGCCATAGCGCTGATAGAAGGCCCGCGCTTTATGGTTGTAGACGTTCGCCAGGAATGAGAGGTGCGTTTCCGGGTAAACCGGCGGCGGTACAGAGACCGCTTTGCGGCTGCCGCGCGGGTAATTCGCCAGACGGGCTTCGTCGAGCATTTCGGCGGTTTCACGGCGGAACTGGTTCAGCAGGCTGTTCGGGATAAACAGCGCATCCGCCAGATTGACCTGAATGTCCCGGACGTAATAGATCGTCTGACCCAGTTTTGCCACCCCGTCTTTCAGACTGTTCAGCGCTTTTTCGGCGTTGTTAGCTACCTCAAACATCCCGTCCAGGGTATGGGTCACGCTGATGCCATCTTCGCAGGTCATGGTGAGGATCAGCTGCTCTTCCCAGCCACCCAGCTCAATGTCCACCGCGATACGACGCTCGCTGGAGGTTTTCATCAGCGCCTGCTGCCAGTTATGGTCGAGGTTGCGGTTCAGCGCCGCATTTGGACGTGCTTTATACATGTCGGCGGGCATTTCGTTCGGCCAGACGCGATAGCGGTTTTCGCCGGTTTTCTCAACCGTATTGGCGCGGAAGCCCACCACTTCACGTTTGATCATCACGTTCAGGCCATCGCCGTTCGCCAGTGGTTCGGTCACTTCCACGTCGAGATACTCTTTCGTCACCTTGAGCACTTCCCCTACCGGCAGGCCGATAAATTTCGGGGAGTCGAAGGCGCCGATGTCGTCTTTACGCGCATTAACAAAGTAATCGGTGCTGCCGCGGTGGAAGGTCTTGTCGGTGGACGGAATAAAGAAGTGCTCGGTGCGCCCGGCTGAGCTGCGCGCCAGACCGCCGCGATCCTCGATAATGGCATCCAGCATCTGACGATAGTGGGCGGTGATGTTCTTCACGTAACTCATGTCTTTGTAGCGACCTTCAATCTTGAAGGATTGCACGCCGGCGTCGATCAGCGCGCCAAGGTTGGCGGTCTGGTCGTTGTCTTTCATCGACAGAAGATGTTTATCGAAGGCCACCACGCGGCCCTGATCGTCTTTCAGGGTGTACGGCAGACGGCAGGCCTGAGAGCAGTCGCCACGGTTGGCGCTGCGCCCGGTCTGGGCATGGGAGATGTTGCACTGTCCGGAGTAGGCCACGCACAGGGCGCCGTGGATAAAGAACTCAATGGTCGCGTCGGTCGCCTGGCGAATATCGCGGATTTGATTGAGGTTCAGCTCGCGGGCCAGCACGATCTGGGTAAATCCGGCATCCGAGAGGAACTTCGCTTTCTCCACGCTGCGGATATCGCACTGGGTACTGGCGTGCAGCTCAATCGGCGGGATATCCATTTCGAGGACACCCATATCCTGAACGATCAGCGCATCAACGCCGGTCTGGTACAGGTCGGTAATCAGACGCTGCGCTGGCTCCAGTTCATCATCATGAAGAATGGTGTTCAGGGTCACGAACACCTTCGCCCCGAAACGGTGGGCGAATGGCACCAGGTCGGCGATATCGCGCAGGCTGTTGCTGGCATTATGGCGGGCGCCAAATCCAGGGCCGCCGATATAGACCGCATCGGCACCGTGAAGGATCGCTTCACGGGCAATGGCGGCGTCACGAGCCGGGCTTAAGAGTTCAAGATGATGGGATGGCAGGCGCATACTTCGTCGTTATCCGTTATGGTCAAAATGGCGGCTATTGTAGTCAGAAGTATGGGCCAGTGAAACAGTTTTGCGTGCCTTTAGCGGGGATAATGGATAAGCGAGTGAAAGTGCACCGTCTGGCCGCTGCGGTTGCGGTAGGCGTGCGGTTTATCTCCGGCAAAACGCAGGCCGGTATCGGGGGCCAGCGTCTGCCAGATGCCGTCGATCTGCATCTCCAGCTCACCGCTGATCACCACCACGTGCTCAATCACCCCGGCTTCGTGCGGCGTGGATTCACTGAGTGCCCCCGGCGCGAGGGTAATTGAGAAATGGTCATACTTCAGCGTGTCGTCCCAGGGGAACAGCGGTTTGACTACCATCGCCTGCTGCTGCGGGTCAAACACCGGCGGGTTATCCGCTTCGGGGCTGATAAAGGTGGAGAACGGCACGTTCAGACCGGTGGCGATCTTCCATAGCGTCGAGACCGTCGGGCTGGATTCGTTGCGTTCCACCTGGCCGAGCATCGCTTTCGACACCCCGGTCTCTTCAGCCAGCTTCGACAGGCTCCAGCCGCGGGCCTGACGCAGCGTTTTCAGTGTGATGGCAAGATGTTGTGTGATGTCCATGGTCCCTCCCGTTGCCGCGAGTGTAGCACTTGTATGCTATAACGCACAGTGATACATTTGCGGCTGTTATAACGCACAGCGGAGTTCCCATGCGCCCATCCTCGCTCACCTTTCCCACCCTGTTATCCGGTTTTGTTGCCGTTCTGGTGGGCTACGCCAGCTCTGCGGCCATCATCTGGCAGGCCGCGGCGGCGGCAGGCGCAACGGCACCGCAGATTGCCGGCTGGATGACGTCGTTGGGGATCGGCATGGGGATCAGCACCCTGGCGCTGTCGTGGTGGTATAAAGCGCCGGTGCTCACCGCCTGGTCGACGCCCGGTGCCGCCCTGCTGGCGACCAGCTTGCAGGGAGTAACGCTCTCAGAGACCATTGGCATTTTTATCTTTGCCAATGCCCTGATCCTGATTTGCGGCATCAGCGGTCTGTTTGCCCGGCTGATGAAGATCATTCCTCATTCGCTGGCGGCGGCAATGCTGGCAGGCGTCCTGCTGCGCTTTGGTTTGCAGGCCTTCAGCAACCTCGAGGGGCATCTGCTGCTGTGCGGCAGTATGCTGCTGGCCTGGCTGGTGACTAAAGCCTTTGCGCCGCGCTATGCGATCGTCGCAACCCTTCTGGTGGGAGGCGCGGTGGCGGCGCTGAAAGGTGACGTTGTCACCGAGCAGCTCAGCTTCGCGGTGGTGATGCCCGAATTTATCGCCCCAACCTTTAATATGACCACGCTTGTAAGTATCGGTCTGCCCTTCTTCCTGGTCACCATGGCCTCGCAGAATGCGCCGGGGTTCGCGACGCTTAAAGCCTCCGGTTATCCGGTAGCGGTATCGCCGCTGATGGTCTTTACCGGTGGGCTGGCGCTGCTGCTGTCGCCGTTTGGAGTCTACTCGATCTGCATCGCGGCAATCACCGCCGCCATCTGCCAGAGCCCGGATGCGCACCCGGATGCCAGCAAGCGCTGGCTGGCCGCGGCGGCGGCAGGCGTCTTTTATCTAATGGCAGGGATTTTCGGCGGTTCGATTAGCGGGCTGATGGCGGCCCTGCCGTTAAGCTGGATCCAGACCCTGGCGGGGCTGGCGCTGCTGGGCACCATCGGCGGTAGCCTGCATCAGGCACTGCACAATGAGGCCGAACGCGATGCGGCAATCGTGACGTTTCTGCTCACCGCCAGCGGCGCGACGCTTGCCGGGATCGGCTCGGCGTTCTGGGGATTAGTGGCGGGTGGCGTCTGCTATGCCCTGCTGTTACGCACCCGACGCGCGTAGCTGGGACGGCGTCAGCCCGGTGGCGACGCGAAAGCGGTTGCTGAAGTGGCTGGCAGAGCTGAATCCGCAGGCCAGCGCGATCTCGGTCAGCGGCTGGCGGGTGTAGCGCACCAGCGTTTTGGCCTTCTCCATCCGCCGCTGCATGACATACTGGTGAGGTGCCATCTGCATCGATTGCCGGAACATGCGGGCAAAATGAAACTCGCTTAAGCTCGCCTGACCCGCCAGATCCGCCAGGGTCAGCGGCTGGGCCAGATTCTCTTCGATAAACCCGAGCACGTTGCGCAGCACAAAAGGCGACAGGCCGCCCGTGACCGTTGGCAGCGTCCACTGCACGTTGCTGTACCGCTGCACCAGATGGGTCAGCAACAGTGTGGAGGCGGTGCTCAGCGTGAGCTGATTGGCAGGCTGCTGCCAGTCGCAGCCGAGGATAAAATGGCGGTACAGGGCGGTAATGCTGGCATCATCGCCGAACAGATTTTCGTTGAGGGTGAAGCTGTAAGGGCTTTTGTCCCAGATCTGCTCCCCGACGTTGCGCAGATGATCGTCGGTACAGTAGAGGTGGATAAACGACAGATCGTCGCGAATATCCCAGCTTGACTCGCTCTCTTTCGGCATCAGACAGAAACGGTCCGGGCCGCCGCCGTTTTTCCAGCCCGCGCTGGTTTTGTGATAACTCTCGTAGCCGTCGGCGATATAGAGACTCAGGGTATGGTGATCGCAATATTGCGTGATGGTGTCGCGTTTATTAGACCAGGCCGCCAGCTGGATACCCGAATTCAGCGCCACGGCATTGTGCAATACCGCTTTATGCTTGCGCAGATTTTCAAAGGCACCGTACATCTCAGCCATAGCGACTCACACCCTGATAAATAAGAACCATTGAGTCTAAAAAGATCTTCCCTTCAGTGCCAGCCCTGTTGACTTCCCGGCGGGAAAAAAGCGCAAGAATATGCAAGTCCGGCGCAAGTCTGTGAAAGAAGGCCGTTCTCCCTGCCGCCATACTGGTTCCAGACTTTGCTGATAAGAGAAAAAACGATGAACGCATTACTGTACGCGCTGGTAGTTGTTATCTGGGGAACGACGTGGATTGCCATCTTCTTACAACAGGGGCCGGTGCCCGCCCCGGTCTCGATTTTCTGGCGCTTTGCCGTCGCCACCGCCACCATCATGACAGTGCTGTTAATCCTGCGCCGTCTGCGCCCGCTGGCGTTGCGCGACCACCTGTTTTGCGCCCTGCAGGGCTGCTGCGTGTTCTGCTTTAATTTCTGGTGCTTTTATACCGCCGCGGGGTATATCAACACCGGCCTCGAATCGGTGATTTTTTCGATGGCGGTGCTGTATAACGCCCTGAACAGCTTCCTGTTCTTTGGCCAGCGCCCGCCGACGCGTTTTTATCTGGCGGCGGCGCTGGGGCTGCTCGGCATTATTACCCTGTTCTGGAACGACCTGTTAGCCAGCGGCTGGAGCGCCGGTCTGCTGTTCGGCATTGCCCTGTCGGCGCTGGGCACTTACGGCTTCTCACTCGGGAATATGATCAGTCTGCGTCACCAGCGCAACGGACTGGAAACCATGACCACCAACGCCTGGGCGATGCTGTACGGCACCCTGGTGATGGGGGCGATTGCGCTGATCCGTGGGGATGACTTTACGCCGGTCTGGTCGGTGAGCTATATGGGCGCCCTGCTCTATCTGGCGCTGTTTGGCTCGGTGATTGCCTTTGGCGCTTACTTCACGCTGGTCGGACGAATTGGCGCGGGCAAAGCGGCATACAGCACCTTGCTGTTCCCGCTGGTGGCGCTCTCGTTCTCGACGATGTACGAAGGGTACGTCTGGCACAGCAACGGGATTGCGGGGCTTCTGCTGATCTTAACCGGGAATCTGGTGATGTTTGCCCGGCCGGAGAACTGGTTTAAGCGGCTGCGAATGGCGTAAAAAAAACCGGCCTGCTCGATGCAGGCCGGTCTGTTGTTATTTGGTTTTATTGACATCAAACATGGTGGCATCGGTCGCCATGTCATCAACAACCTGCTTCAGCGTCGCGAAGGTCATTGGCGTATTTTCGTTATTCAGCTCTTTCCCTTCACCCTTACGGACCACTTTAATGACCGGCTTGTTGGTCTTAGAGTCAATCAGCTCACCTTCAAAGAACAGATGGGTATCCATGGTACGGTGACCGGTTGCCATTTGCGTGCCGGCTACGACCAGCGCCACAGGAACAACTTCATAGAACTGCAGGCCTTCTTTCTGCGAGCTCACACCGGTGATGGCACCGCGGAAGATCAGGCTGCGTGAGCCTGGCGTGGTCACAATCGGCTTGCGCTGACCGATTGCGGTCTTCATTTTGGTGTTGGTGTAATTTAACAGTTCATCCAGCGTGCGTTGACCGATCTGGGTGGTTGGCTTTGGCGTTGGATAATAGGTGATATTGTTCCAGATAATGCTGTCGTAGTTTGATTCGTTATAAGACGGATCAACCCAACGCAGTGTCGGTTTACCCGAAGCAGAGGTGGTTTGCTGGAGCCCGGAGTAGTCTTTTAAAAAACCTGAATATTGTTCAGGCGCAGCCACTTTTGATGCACAGCCAGCAAGAAGCAACAGGCCGGAGAGCGCGGCAACTTTAAATAAAGTATTAGTACGCATAATGGGTGTATCCCTGTTAAGTGCAAATATGCAATTGAAGTTATAGCAAAAGTTGGCTGAAAGAAAAGTGACAAAAAATGATGAAGACAGCACAAATTGAAAAAAAATTGCCCGTCTTAATGACGGGCAGAATTAAACGTTTATTTTATATCCACTTGCCAGAATAAATGTTTACCGAACGGATCAATTTCGTAGCCTGTCACCTCTTTACGCACCGGCTCGAATATTGTTGAGTGCGCAATCATTACCGCAGGCATTTGATCGTGCATCATCTGCTGCGCCTGCTGATATAACGCCACGCGTTTATCGTGATCGGTAATAGATTTCGCTTCAGCAATAATTTTATCGAATGGTTGATAACACCATTTGGCGGAATTGGAACCGCCGTTGGCCGAGGTGCAGGTAAACAGCGGGCCGAAGAAATTATCCGGGTCGCCGGTCGCCGTGGTCCAGCCCATGAGCGCCGCCTGATGTTCCCCGCCCTTCACCCGCTTGAGATATTCCCCCCACTCGTAGGTGACCACTTTGGTCTGCACGCCGATTTTTGCCCAGTCGGACTGGATCATCTCGGCCATCCGTTTGGCATTGGGGTTATACGGACGCTGCACCGGCATGGCCCACAGGTCAATGGTCATCCCGTTGGCAAACCCGGCCTCCTTCAACAGCGCTTTGGCTTTATCCGGATCGTAATCGTAGTCCTTCAGCGAACTGTCTGCGCTCCAGACACCCGGCGGCAGCAGGTTTTTGGCGGCGGTGCCGGTGCCCTGGAAGACAGCCTCGATAATGGCCGGTTTGTTGATCGCCATCGCCAGCGCCTGGCGCACCTTGACGTTATCCAGCGGCGGCTTTTGTGTGTTAAACGCCAGGAAACCGGTATTCAGCCTCGCCTTGCTCATCAGGTTGATGTCTTTATTTTCCTTCATCCGCGGCAGATCGGCGGGGTTCGGGAATGGCATCACCTGACACTCGTTTTTCTCCAGCTTGGCGAGACGCACGGAGGCATCCGGCACGATGGTAAACACCAGCCGATCCAGCTTCGCTTTGCCCTGCCAGTACTCCGGGAAGGCGGTATAGAGGATCCGCGAGTCCTTCTGGTATTTCGCCAGCTTAAATGGCCCGGTGCCGATCGGCTCCATGTCCACCTTCTCCGGGGTGCCCGCTTTCAGCATCGCGTCAGCATATTCGGCAGAGAGAATCGAGGCGAAATACCAGCCGAGGTCAGCCACGAACGGCGCTTCCGGGTGGGCCAGGGTGAAGCGCACCGTATGGTCGTCGACTTTGTCGATGGCGGTGATCAGCTTGCCAAACTCCAGGCTCTCGAAGTTGGAGTAGTTGCCATTGGAGACGTTGTGATACGGATGATTAGCGTCTTTCTGCCGCATAAACGAGAAGATCACATCATCCGCGTTAAAGTCTCGTGTCGGCGTGAACAGCTTGTTGCTCTGAAACTTAACGCCCTTGCGCAGATGGAAGGTATAGACCTTACCATCCTCGCTGACCTCCCAGCTTTCGGCCAGGCTCGGCACCAGATCGGTCGTGCCCGGAGTAAAATCCACCAGCCGGTTGTACACCGGTACGGCGCTGGCATCCACGCTGGTGCCCGAGGTATAGAGTTGCGGGTTAAAGTTCTCCGGCGATCCTTCCGAACAATAGACCAGCGTTTTAGCGGCGACGGTGGAACTGACCGTCAGCGCGGCGACGGTCAGTGCCAACGTTGTGAGGTTGCTTTTCATCGCGTTTTCCTGTCTTTTAATTTGACGGCTAATGAATTTTTGTCGTGCCAAACCATAAATATCATTAAAGTGATTGTGCAAACACCTGATAACACAAATAAAGAAGGATCAACCATGGCTCACGCGCTCGCCAGTCAATTAACCCAACGCTTCTTTCGCTATCTGGCTATCACCAGTCAGAGCGATCCGAAGGTGAAAACCTTGCCCTCCACACCCGGCCAGCACGAGATGGCTCGGGCACTGGCGATGGAGCTGCAAACGCTGGGTCTGGACGACATTGTGATCGACGAATTTGCCACCGTTACGGCGGTCAAAAAGGGCAACGTGCCCGGCGCGCCGCGGGTCGGTTTTATCACCCATATCGATACCGTCGACGTGGGATTGTCACCGGATATTTATCCGCAGATCCTCACTTTTACAGGCGATGATCTCTGCCTGAATGCCGAAAAAGATATCTGGCTGCGGGTCAGCGAGCACCCGGAAATTCAGGCCTACCCCAACGAAGCGATCATCTTCAGCGACGGCACCAGCGTGCTGGGTGCCGACAACAAAGCGGCCGTCACCGTGGTAATGACGGTGCTGGAAAACCTCACTGCAGAGCATCGGCATGGCGATATCGTGGTGGCTTTTGTGCCGGACGAAGAGATTGGTCTGTGCGGAGCGAAAGCGCTGGATCTGGCGCGTTTTGACGTCGATTTTGCCTGGACCATCGACTGCTGCGAGCTGGGAGAGATTGTTTATGAGAACTTCAACGCCGCGGCGGCAGAAATTCGCTTTACCGGCGTGACGGCGCACCCGATGTCGGCCAAAGGCGTGCTGGTGAACCCGCTGCTGATGGCCACCGACTACATCAGCCACTTCGATCGCCTGCAAACCCCGGAGCACACCGAAGGCCGCGAAGGCTACATCTGGTTTAACGGCATCCAGGCCGGGCAAAACGAGGCGGTGCTGAAAGCCAATATTCGTGATTTCGATCGCGACAGCTTCGCCGCCCGCAAGGCGCAGATTGGCGACGTAGCGGAGAAAATTGCCGCACAGCACCCTACCGCAAAGGTGAGCTGGCACATTGAAGATACCTACAGCAACATCAGTAACGCGGTGGGTGAAGACCGTCGCGCGATAGATCTGATGTTTGAGGCGATGGAGAGCTTAGGCATCACGCCGAAACCGACCCCTATGCGCGGCGGCACCGACGGCGCGGCACTCTCGGCAAAAGGGCTGCTGACCCCGAACTTCTTCACCGGTGCCCATAACTTCCATTCGAAGTTTGAGTTTTTACCGCTGAAATCGTTCGAGGCCTCGTATAATACGGCGCTACAGCTCTGTTTGCTGGCGGCACGTTAAGCCGGGTGGCGGCTTCGCCTTACCCGGCCTACGTAGTGACCTTGTAGGCCCGTGCAAGCGAAGCGCCGCCGGGCGTTAACGCCGCAGAGGAATCGGTGCGGCCTGATCCCCTCACCCCAACCCTCTCCCAAAGGGAGAGGGAGCAAAGAGGGTTAAGCCGGTTTACGCGCCAGCAGCGTGGCGAATCGCAGTTTAATACGATTCCCTTGGGCGTCGGTGCGGTGTAACTCGCCGACGTCCTCGTTATATTTCAGCTGTTCCCAGCCCGCATAGTAGCCGCTCAGCTCCCCGGTTTTAAACGCAAACGGGAAGCCGACGTTGCACGGATAGTCTTCGGTATCCATCGCCGCGACAATCAGGTTATAGCCGCCCGGTTTGGTGCGGCGCTGCATATTGTCGATCAGGCCAGGAATGGTTTCTGCCTGCAGGAACATCAGCACCACGGTCGAGAGGATAAAATCGTATTCGCCGTCAAAACGCAGGGTGTTGAGATCCTTAATCGCGGTCTGCAGGTTGGTAATGCCCTCTTTCGCCTTGATGCTCTCGATGTTATCGATGCTTGCCGCATTCTTATCCCATGCGGTGACATCAAAGCCGTTCGCCGCCAGATAGAGGCTGTTGCGCCCGTTGCCGCAGCCGAGATCCAGGGTTTTGCCCGGTTTAACCATCCCTGCGCTATACACCACCTCAGAGTGGGTGCGGGTCATGCCATATTTTTCGGTGAAGTAGTTCTCATCAAACACAGTCATTCTCTTTCCTCAGCTTGCATAAGCGTTGCTTTGTCTGCACGGACCAACAGTTTCCCCTGCATCAGCAGGATAAACGTGCGCACCAGTAATAGCGCAATGATGGCGTTAGTAAAAATAAATAGCGGGATGGCGATGGCGTGGAAAAAACCGGACGGGCTACTCTGGCCCAGATGCAGACCGGTGGTGGCCAGCGCCGAGACGCCGAACGAAAAGCTCCAGAACGACGCATTAAACGGCTGCGACAGATACCAGGGCATCAGGCGCAGGGTAAATAACAGCTGCAGCAGGCCGTAGCCAAACAGCATTTTGGCGAAGGTATCGGCTTCGCCGCCGTTGACGCTCAACCAGGCGCTACAGGCTACCAGCGCGGGTGCAAGCTGGATCCCAAGGGAGGTGCGCATCGCCGAAGGCAGTTCGCCGGCACTGCGCAGACGCTGCAAAATCACCGGCTCCAGGCTCAGCCAGGAGAAAACCCCGGCCCCGAGGAACACCAGCCCGGCATCGTGAAACCCGAGCGCCCCGCAGGCCATGGCGCTGATAAAATTATTCGCCACCGTCGGCAAATAGAGGCCCGGTGTAGTCGCCTCCTCCGGGTGTTTGCCGCGCCAGAGTCCGGCAGACTGCCACGCCGCATAGCTCAGCTGCACCACCACCCCGACGGTGAACAGGGCCAACGCCAGCGGACGAAACCAGGGCACGAAGCCAATTGCCACCAGCATGGTGGTAGCCGGAAACAGGCTAACAAAGCTGCTCATCACCGGGTGGCGCATCTCCGCCAGTACGCTGCGCGGAAAGCGTATCGCGCGGGTGAGAAACGCCGCGGTCAGCAGGAGCCACATCACCATCGCCAGCGTCACCAGGATCTCCCCCGGCCAACGCGTCACCGGCCAGAGGGTGCTGGCGTAACGCCAGGCAAAGCCCATACCTATGGTTCCCAGCACCATCCCGTAGTAACCCGCGGGTAAATTAAGAACGCGTTCAGTCGGTTGCGTTTTATACATAAATTTTAATCTATAAAATATATTTGAAATACTAGTTTAAGGTGTTTCATTTGCGGATGCCACTGTTTCGATCAAGCTAAAGTTTGCTACGTTTAGTGGAGACGACAACTGCGGGCACAGTGATGAAAAAATATCGACTTAGCGATGAAAGCCGTTTGCACCACTGGCAGGACGGTGAGACCAAAACAGCGGTAAAGGTGCGCCAGATTATCGCCGAACGTGATTTCAGCGATGTGAAATCAGGCACCCGGGGTGGCTGGATCGATGACGAATCGGCCCTGTCTCACGAGCACGACTGCTGGATCTACGATGAGAACAGCGTGGTCTTCGCCGGCGCGCAGGTCAGCGGCAATGCGCGGATCACCCAGCCCTGCGTTATCAGCCATCAGGCTTTTGTAAGCGATAACGTCTGGGTGGATGGGGCTGAGATCGGCTATGGCGCCCGATTAAGTGACAACGTCACGGTGCAGTCTTCGGTGGTTCGCGGGGAGTGTCATCTGTTCGACAACGCCCGCATCCTGCATAACAGCATGGTGATTGCCGCCAAAGGCCTGACCCCAGACCCGCATCAGATCCTGCGCATTTTCGGCGAGGCCACCGTCAGCCAGTCGCGGGTGGTGCACCAGGCGCAGATCTACGGCAATGCCATCGTCAGCTATGCCTTTGTCGAGCATCGTGCCGAAGTGTTTGAGAACGCGCTGCTCGAGGGCAACGAGGTGAATAACGTCTGGGTGTGCGACTGCGCCAAAGTGTATGGCAACGCCCGCCTGCTCGCCGGGCTGGAAGAAGATGCCATCCCCACCCTGCGCTACAGCTCCCAGGTGGCGGAAAACGCGCTGGTCGAGGGTAACTGCGTGATCAAACATCACGTCCTGATTGGCGGCAACGCCTGGCTGCGCGGCGGGCCGATCCTGATTGACGATAAAGTGGTGATCCAGGGTCGGGCGCGCATTCACGGGGAAGTGCTGATCGAGCATCATATTGAAATTACCGATGACGCGGTGATTGAAGCGTCACACGGAGACGTGATTCACCTGCGCGGCGAGAAGATGATTAACGGCGCGCAGCACATTACGCGCACGCCGTTGCTCGGGGCATTATGAGGTGCAGATCCGGGCGTAGATATTCTGGTCGTCATAGCGCCCGTTGAGGAACTCGGCCTCTTTCAGGCACCCTTCCAACAGGAAGCCGTTGCGCAGCGCCACCTGGTTACTGGCGGGGTTGTCGACCCGGCACTTGATCACAAAGCGGCGGATCTCGCCGCGTCTGGCGTAGTGGCGGATAAACGCCTCCAGCGCCTGAGATAAAATCCCCTGCCCCTGATGCGCTTCATCCAGCCAGTAGCCGATATAACCCGTTTTGTTCAGCGGCTCGATGGAATTGAACGACAGCACGCCTGCTAGGACGTTATCCCTGAAGATGAGGAACATTTTGGCGTAACCGCGCTGATGCAGCATCTGGTTGCTGAGGATGTTCTGGCGGGTGTCCTCTTCTGAGCCAACGAACTGTGGCCAGTTGAGGTAGTCCTGCAGATACGCCCGGTTTTTGACCACCAGATTGTGCAGCTCGGTGGTGTAACGCTCATCGGTGGCGCGCAGTTCGAGATGCGCATTGACGGGGATAATTTCTTCTTCGGTAATGGTGTTCATCGGTCAGCCTTTGTAGGCCGGGTAAGGCGTAGCCGCCACCCGGCAATGTAATACCGGAGCTGCATGCTCCCCCTCACCCCAGCCCTCTCCCTCAAGGGAGAGGGCGCAAAAGGCTTAACGCATTACCCGGTCATCGACGTACTGGCGTTTATCCGCTGCGGGTGGGAAGTAGTGATACAGCCAGGTTTCGCTGATCGCCTCGCCCTGACAGCGCAGGAACATGCGCATGTCCACCGTATCGGTGGAGTCGCTGGTCGGGTACCAGTCAAACAGGATGCGATACCCGTCGAACGGCTCCACGTAGAGGATCTCAATCTGCTTCGCTTCCCCACTGGAGAGGGTGATCACCGGCTCGATCCCTTTCGGCGCAGCCGCTTTCAGATCGCCACCAACAAAATCGACCGCGAAACGGCGCGACCACACTTTCGGGAAGTGCTCGCCCGGGGCCCAGCCTTCCGGGAAACCGCCCATCCCGGTGCGGGTCGCCAGCACGTTGGCCAGCGGAGAACGGACCGGCGGTTTGGCACTCCAGTAGAGACGGTACTGGAAGTCCAGCTTATCCCCCGCTTTCACCGGTTTTTCCGGCTGCCAGAAGCAGACCACGTTATCCAGGGTTTCACCGGTGGTCGGGATCTCCATCAGCGACACGGTGCCTTTGCCCCACTGGTTACGCGGCTCGACCCACAGGCTTGGGCGTTTGTTGTACCAGCCCATAATGTCCTGATAGTTCGAGAAATCACGGTCGAGCTGCAACAGACCAAACCCTTTCGGGTTCTTGTCGGTATAGGCGTTGAACTGCAGCTTCTGCGGGTTATTCAGCGGACGGCAGATCCACTCCCCGTTGCCGCGCCACATCGCCAGACGATCGGAGTCGTGGATCTGTGGGTGAATGGTGTCGCACATGCGGCGCTCGTTGTTGCCGCAAGCGAACATGCTGGTCATCGGCGAAATGCCCAGCTGCTGAATATCCTTGCGGGCATACAGATGGTTTTCGACGTCCATGATCACCTGAGTCTTCTCGCAGTGGATCACAAACTTATAGGCCCCGGTGATGCTTGGGCTGTCGAGCAGGGTGTAGACCGTAAAGGTGGTCGCGCCCGGTTTGACGGTTTCAAACCAGAACGAGGTAAAGTCCGGGAACTCTTCCTGCGTATCGGCGTAGGTGTTCAGCGCCAGGCCACGCGCCGAGAGGCCGTACTGGTAGGTATCATCCACCGCGCGGAAGTAGCTGGCGCCGAGGAAGGAGACGATGTCGCGACGCGCCAGCTCCGGAGATTTAAAGGCGCGGAAACCGGCAAAGCCTAAATCGCTCTGGCCTTCCAGCTGTTTGGTGTCGACGCCCGCGTCATGGTAGTTGAACAGCTCCGGGCGGAAGTGAATCTCACGCGCCTGGGCGCTCTGGCTGTCCAGAGAGAACATGCGCACCCGGCGGCGGAAGCCCATCCCGACGTGGAAGAACTGCACGTCGAGCTGGCGGTTTTCGATGTTATTCCACAGCGACTGCTTCGCATCGTACTGGATGCTGTTATAGGCCTGCGGCGTCAGGGTCGCTAAGGTATCCGGCAGCGGACGCGGCGCACCGCCCCACGGTGTTTGCGCCAGGTCGTGCGCCATGGACTGCAGCACGGAAAAGTCGAAACGACGGCTCGTACCGTCCGCAATATCCGATTCAGCCGCACTGGCCGCCCGGGAAAAGAGCGCGGCGAGTCCGGAAGTCCCGCTCAGTGCGGCAACGGCCATTGAGCCTTTTAAAAAACGTCTGCGATTCATGCCTGGGAAAACGTCCTTATGGTCGTGGGGAGTGGGTTTCGCATCGGCGAAACAACGGCAAGAAAGAACATCATTAAGAGGGCACAGCCTAAACAAAAATGATTAAGAATCCAATTATTGACAGGTGAGAATCTGCCCAAAGGGGGAAAGATTTTTCTGTCGAGGAGAATTGCCCGAAACGGAGGTAAAGAAAAGTATAAAAAAGCCCCTGCCGGACATCGTCGGCAGGGGCTAAAAGATGAAATTGTTGTTATTTTACGCTGACATCGATACCCGGGAAGTACTTCTTCGCCAGCTTATCGATAGTGCCGTCAGCGCGGACTTTATCAATGGCGGCATCAAGCTGCTTCTTAGTGGCCTCGTCGCCTTTACGCAGACCATAACCGATCCCACTTCCGAGGATAGTGTCATCCGCCACCGGCTTGCCGATAAAGCCGAAGCCTTTCCCCTGTGGCTTGCTGAGGAATCCGGCCTGCCCGGCGGCAGACATCACCAGCGAGGCGTCAATACGCCCGTTCAGCAGGTCGCCCCAGGCCATGTTCTGATCTTTATAGGACACCACGGTAACGCCCTGCTTTTCCCAGTGCTCCTTAGCGTAGGTCTCCTGAATGGAGCCCTGCAACACGCCAATGGTCTTGCCTTTCAGCCCTTCCGGTGTGGCATCGACCGCGGTGCCGGTCTTGCCCACCAGCTGGGAAGGAATACGATAGATCGGCTGGGTAAAGTCGATGCTCTGACGACGCTGGTCGGTGATGTTCATCGCCGAGTTGATGGCGTCGAATTTCTTGGCCACCAGCCCCGGGATCAGCGCGTCAAACGAGGTCTCCACCCAGCTGCATTTCAGCGCGGCGGCGGCGCAAATGGCGTTCCCGAGCTCAATATCAAACCCTTCCAGCTCACCCGAGGCGTTACGGCTCTCAAACGGCGGATACTCGGCTTCTACGCCATAACGTAATTCTGTTGCGGCGATGGAAGAGAACGAACACAGCAATCCCAGGCCGACAACGAAGGCTTTTAATTTCATAACTGAACTCCTTAGCGTGGTGTTACCCGACACAGGGCCTGCGCACCTGCCCGTAATGTTGCCTCATCTTTCGCAAAAGAGAGGCGGATTAATTTGTTATCTGTCCCGTCGGTGTAAAACGCCGACAGCGGAATGGTGGCAACGCCGTGGTCAACAATCAGCCGTTTCACCATCTCGCTGTCGCGCTCGTCGCTGAAGTGGCTGTAATCCGCCAGCAGGAAGAACGAGCCAGCGCTCGGCAGCAGACGGAAGGGTGAATCCGCCATCAGGTTAACCAGCAGATCGCGTTTACGCTGGTAAAACGCCGCCAGCGAAAGCCAGGTTTGCGGGTCGGCCATATGCTCGGCAAAAGCGTACTGCATTGGCGTATCGGCTGAAAACATTAAAAACTGATGGATCTTGCAGATCTCGTCCATCAGCTCCGCCGGAGCGACACAGTAGCCAACGCGCCAGCCGGTAACGTGATAGGTTTTGCCAAACGACGAGACGATCACGCTGCGCTCCGCCAGCCCGGGATGGGTCGCCATGCCGTGATGCGGCACGTCGTCAAACACCACGTGCTCATAGACTTCGTCAGAGAGAATAATGATATCGGTGTTGCGGGTGATGGCTGCCAGCTGTTGCAGATCCTCGGCAGAAAAGACCTGCCCGCTCGGGTTATGCGGCGTGTTGATGATGATCATCCGCGTGCGCGAGGTAATGGCGGCGCGGACTTCATCCCAGTTCACCGCGAAATTCGGCACCGTCAGCTTGATAGCGACCGGGGTCGCGCCCTGCAGACGCACAATCGGCGCATAGCTGTCGAACGAAGGTTCAAAGTAGATCACCTCGTCGCCGGGATGCACCAGCCCGCTGATGGCCGAGTAGAGCCCTTCGCTGGCGCTGGCGGTGATCAACACTTCGCTGGCGGGATCGTATTGCGTGCCATACAGCGAGGCGATTTTATCGGCGATGCGCGCTTTCAGCGGTGCCAGCCCGGTCATCGACGCATACTGGTTATGGCCCGCCTGCATCGCCCGGTGGACGCCGGCAATCAGCGCCGGATCGCATTCGAAGTTCGGCGCACCCTGGGAAAGATTGATGGCATTGTGCTCAGCGGAGAGCTGACCGATAACGGTAAAAATGGTGGTGCCAACGTCCGGCAGTTTGGAACGGGGTTGTATCGGAGTACGCAGCGTCATCGGAAATTCCTCTGGTAGAGAGTGCATAACTATTCAACCCGAAGGCTATTGTGGCGACAATCGAATTGTTGTCATAATAGCCATGACAAAAAATCATACCTGGAGGTTCCGTGTCGCGACGTTCGTTCCCGCTTACCGCCGTTGAGGCCTTTATCGTCACCGCGCGGCATCTGAATCTGACCCATGCCGCCAAAGAGCTGTGCCTCACCCAGGGGGCGGTAAGCCGCAAGATTGCCGCCCTCGAAAGCTGGTTCGGCTTTCCGCTGTTTGAGCGCCACGCCCGCGGGTTACGCCTCTCCTCCCAGGGCAGCGCCCTGCTGCCGGATCTGCGCGCCTCGTATGAACAGATTCTGACGGTGGTGGATCAGGCCCGCGCCCAGCAAACCGTGGTGCGTCTTAAAGTCCCCACCTGCGCCATGCGCTGGCTGGTGCCGCGGCTGTTGCAGGTGGAGCGCGAGCAGCCCGAGCTGCAGATCGCCCTGACCACCACCAACGAGCACAGCGTTAATTTCAAAACCGAATCCTATGATGCCGCCATTGTGTTTGGCACTCAGCTCAGCGCCGGGGATCTGCTGTTTGAGGAGGCGTTAACCCCGGTGTTAAGCCCCCTGCGCCAGGGCTCAGCGGTGGAGTCGCTCACCTTCCTGCACCCGACCCGGGATAAGACCGACTGGTCGCTGTGGCTGGAAAAACAGACCGCACAGCCGTCTGTCATGCACAAAAATCAACACTTCGACACCATGGATCTGGCGATCACCGCCGCCATTCAGGGGCTCGGGGTGGCGATTGCCGACGAGACGCTGGTGGCGGAAGACATCCGCGCCGGGCGGCTGGTGCGGCCTTACGCCAGCAGCGTCAGAACCGGGGCCAGCTACCGACTGGTGCTGCGGGAGTCGCGCGACAAAGCGGCCGGACTGGCCGCCTTTCGCGAGTGTCTGCTTAATCCAGGCTGACGTGGTGCTTCATCACCCGTTTAAACAGCCCCATCCTGGCGCGCATAAAGCGGTTTTCAAGCTTAAATCCCGCATGTTTATTCACTCCGATGCGCAGCAGTACGTCCCGCCCGTGGTGACAGGCAGGCCAGCGCGTCGGGCCATCCAGGATATCGCACGTCTGGCTGGCATGGCGGGCGAAGTTAACCCAGTAATCGGCAACCTGGGCTGAGAACGCCAGGTCGTTGTTATTCACGTAGTGCCGGGCGGGCTCGGCCAGGGTAAGCGTATCAAACACATACGGCACCTCGTTGCCGTGCCATGCGCCGTTAACGTAGGTGGCGTGCTCGGCTTCGGCGACATAGTCAAACCAGTAGCGCCAGCATGGCTGCCCTACCCGCCGTTGCGCCTGCATCACCACAAACCCCAGGGTGGTGAAGGCCATATCCCGACACACCTGGCGCCCTAACTCGGTATCATCCTTAACCCCCGGATAGAGCAGCTTGATTAACCCCAGCCCCAGCCGCCGCTCCCGGCGCAGCTTCTGAATCTGCCCCGCGAGATCGATACCAAACACCGCCATCACGCTGGCTTCGTCGCTGTTGGAGCCCACCATGATCGGCACCGGATGGTGGCGGGCGGCGAAAAAGACCTCCAGCATCGGCTCGGGTAACACGCAATCCCCGACGATGGGCGCAGGCGCCACGTTCAGCGGGGCCGTCAGCGGCCAGAGCGCCTCCGGGGGGATCGCCCGCAGCTGCTCGGCGGTAGCGTTTTGCAGCCCAAAATGGGCCGCCAGCGCCTCGCCCTTTCTGAGTGCCTGCTCCCGGGGCGTATCCGGCAGAGTATATCCGCTCTGAACAATTGCCTTATGAAACAGACCCTTTGCCAGCGGTGAGGCCAGCAGTGACAGCACGCTGCGCGCGCCGGCGGACTCGCCGAACAGGGTGATGTTGTGCGGGTCACCGCCAAACCGGGCGATGTTGTCCCGCACCCACTCCAGGGCGGCGATCTGATCGAGCAGGGCAAAGTTATGCACCACCCGCTCCTCTTCCCCTTCCAGCGCCGGATGGGCAAAAAAGCCCAGATGGCCCAGCCGGTAGTTCAGCGTCACCACTATCGCGCCGCGCTGTGCCAGCGCCTTCCCGTCATAGGGTGGCAACCCGCCCGCGCCGATGGTAAAGCCGCCCCCGTGCAGCCAGACCATCACCGGGAGGGGTTCCGGACGTTGAACCGGCGACCAGACGTTCAGGTAGAGGCAATCTTCCGAGAAACGCCCCGGATCGCCCCCGCCCAGCTGCTGGCAATACTCACTGCTCTGCCAGCTCGACGGTGAAAATGCGGTGGCCTGACGTACGCCCTGCCAGCTTTCAACTGGCTGCGGCGAGCGCCAGCGCAATGCGCCCACCGGCGGCGCGGCGTAGGGAATGGCGCGCCAGTTCTGCACATCGCCATCCGTGATGCCGTTTAGCGCCCCCTGGCGCGTGGTAATTATCTGAGATGAGGCGTTTTCCATACTGACCTTACATTGCTGACTCATCCCCGCAGAGTACCGTTTTCAGAGCAAACCGCAACGCCGCTTGCTGCGCTCCTCCGCCTCCCGATAGAGGGTGAACTCATCCAGCACCGGGCACCCCAGCGCCTCCTCAAAGGCATCGCGGCTGGCGTTGCCGTGGGTGCGGGCCTGGGTTTCATTCCCGAGATTCGACTGAAAGATCCCGGCGGCGCTCACCGGAAGGAAATCTTCATAGGTGATGGGCTGGGCCACCACCCAGCCGCGCTCAATCAGCGGCTGAGGATCGTCCCCGGGGCCAAAAGAGTGCCGGTGCGACTCGCCCGCCGGGGTCAGGCGATAGCGGAACCATGCCAGCCCCTGACGGCGAAGGAAGATATCGCTGTCGGGAAAGGCCCGGAAGACCTCCTGGAGATGCAGCTGATGAGTCAGGTTATCCTTGCCGGTACCGGACTCGGCCAGCAGGCGATCGTATAGCTCGCGTCCTTTCGGGGTTAACGCCACGCCGCGCTGCTCGATCTCACCGAAGCGAGCGGTATGAGTTCCGCGATGTTCGCCTGCAAACAGAATCGGCTCCTCCAGCGCCTTAAAGCTGGTCTGACGCAGCAGAAGCGGCACCTCCCGGCGCGGCGGCCCCTCAATCAGCATCTTCGGCTCAATGCCATACTCCGGCATCAGGGCCTGCACCCGGTCGATATCCAGGGTGCGCGGCGTCAGGTGGTTGATATGGCAGCCCGGGAAGCAGACCACGTCGGCAATCAGCCGGTGTTCGTTGTGCAGCGCCTGGTAAGTGTCGTGATCCACCGTGGCATGGCGGTGCCAGCGGAACGTCTCCAGCGCCTCATGGACAAACTCCTCAGCCTGCGCCGGGGTGAATTCCCCTTCCGCCTCGTGCAGGGTAATCAGCTCCAGACAACGGGGGGTGAAGATGTTGCGGCGGGCCAGAATCTCTGCCGCCTTCTCGCGCAGGGAAACGTTGTCGATCAGATCGAGGCGCAGCAGCGAGGTGAAAATTCGAAACGGGTTACGGCACAGGGCGGCATCGTCAACCGGACGAAACGCGGTGGAGTGGACCGGCACCCCGGCCTGGGAGAGATCGTAATAGCTGACCGGGAACATCCCCATAATGGCGAACATCCGCCGCAGGGTGGCCAGCTCCAGGGCCGTACCGACACGGATTGCCCCGTGGCGTTCGAGGTTGAGGCGAGCCAGTTCATCCGCGTTGGCCAGTTGCTCATGCAGTTTCGGGTTATTTTCCAGTACCGCCAGATTCACATCTGCGACCAGCTCCAGCAGCGTTCCGTATTGCGGAACTTCCTGCTGATACATTGCCGACATCGCCTGTGAAAAGTTCTCCCGAATATCATCAGCCGTGATGTTGTTCGCCATGATTTAATGCCTCCAGTGAATATTACCTGGAGTGTAGAGAAGGCCATTGCGGCCGTCGGGAAGAATTTACGATTTGTGATCCAGATGGAGCGCTGTTCATTTCCTGAGTGGTGACGACGTTAACCGATTCAGGCGTCTGCACAACTCTTTATGGACATCTTCAAAAAATGCTTGTTACTCAATTAGATTGAATGTTAATAATATTTTGCTAGCAGGTTATCAAAATTAAACAACTTTACTTGTCACTTCGCTACCTCTGTTTTTAACATCGCCTATGGAAAAAAATGGTTTGTTTAGTCAGCGCATTCGTCTGCGCCATCTGCACACTTTTGTGGCCGTCGCTCAACAGGGAACGCTGGGGCGTGCGGCTGAGACGCTTAACCTGAGCCAGCCTGCGCTCTCCAAAACGCTGAACGAGCTGGAGCAGCTGACCGGTACCCGCCTGTTCGACCGGGGACGACTGGGTGCACAGCTGACGCTGGTGGGCGAGCAGTTCCTCACCCACGCTGTTAAAGTGCTTGATGCCCTGAATACGGCGGGCCAGTCCCTGACGCGGCGCAACGACGTGCCGGGGGATGTGGTGCGCATTGGGGCCCTCCCTACCGCGGCGCTGGGCATTCTGCCTGCGGTTATCGGCCAGTTCCACAAGCAGCAGCGCAACATCACGCTGCAGGTGGCGACCATGAATAACACCATGCTGCTGGCGGGGCTGAAGTCCGGGGAGCTGGATCTGGGGATCGGCAGAATGTCGGACCCGGAGCTGATGAGCGGCCTCAACTATGAGCTGCTGTTTCTCGAATCCCTGAAGCTGGTGGTCCGCCCGCGTCATCCGATCCTCAATGATACCGTGACCCTCAGCCGGGTGATGGAGTGGCCGGTAGTGGTCTCCCCGAAAGGCACCGTTCCGCGCCAGACCGCAGAAACACTGCTGGAAACGCAGGGGTGTAAACTGCCGTCGGGCTGTATCGAAACCCTGTCGGCCTCCCTGTCGCGCCAGCTGACCGTCGATTATGACTATGTCTGGTTCGTGCCTTCCGGGGCGGTGAAAGAGGATCTGCGCCAGGGCACGCTGGTGGCGCTGCCGGTAACCACCTCCAGCCCCGGCGAACCGATTGGGGTATTAACCCGCGTGGAGGCCCCACTCTCCACCGCCACCCAGACGCTGCTTAGCGCGATACGTAAATCCATGCCGGTGTGATCACACTTCCTCTATGCCCGTCTTGATGACGGGCTTTTTGTTTCCGTTACTCAAATAATGCGAAATCATTCATTAACAATTGCGCAAAACAATTTAACAGATTTATCATACCCGCCGATTTCACCAAATGGTTCATTCAAATAACGCAGCGGTGATCTCTAAGACGCTTTAAAGGCGTTATGTCCGACTTTTTCATCATGAATCTTCTCTCCTGTTACCCATTTGGTTCAGATGCAATGCTGTCTGGCCAGCGAAGACAAGATTATTTCAGGAGACAGAAATGGCTTTAGGTAATTCGCTACGTGGGTTCCCCCGGATCCTGCTGTGGCTGCTGGTCGGTCTGATGGCACTCATCGGGCTGGCGGTCGGTGGGCTGGGCTTTAAGCTCGCCACCGTAGGGGGAAGCTGGTACTTCCTGATCATGGGTGTGGTGATGCTGATCGCCGCGTTCCTCATTGCGCGCCTTCGCGCCAGCGGCATCATCCTTTACGCGGTGGCGTTTATCGCCTCGCTGGTCTGGGCCGTGAGCGACGCGGGCTGGGATTTCTGGCCGCTGTTCTCGCGCCTGTTCACCTTTGCGGTGCTGGCCTTCCTCGCCGCCATCGTCTGGCCGTTCCTGCGTGGCGCAGATCAACCGGTGAACAAAGCCCCGGCGTTCACCATTGCTGCCGTGCTGGCGGTGGTGATGCTGGTGAGCATCGGCTGGATGTTTAAGCCACAAACCCTGGTCGCGGCTAACGAACCTGTTCCGGTTAAACCGGTCGCCGAAGGTCAACAGCAGAAGAACTGGGCGCACTGGGGTAACACCACCCACGGCGACCGTTTTGCCGCACTGGACCAGATTAACAAGCAGAACGTAAACGATCTGAAGGTGGCCTGGGTTGCCCATACCGGCGACATTCCGCAGAGCAACGGCTCCGGCGCGGAAGACCAGAACACCCCGCTGCAGATTGGCGATACGCTGTTTGTCTGTACCCCGTACAGCAAAGTGCTGGCGCTGGACGTGGACTCCGGGAAAGAGAAGTGGCGTTACGATTCGAAAGCCACTGCGCCCAACTGGCAGCGCTGCCGTGGGCTGGGCTATTTCGAAGAGACTACGAAGGTGACAACGTCACCGACAGAGACTCAGCCTGCCGCCTGTGCGCGCCGTCTGTTCCTGCCGACCACCGATGCCCGTCTGATTGCGCTTAACGCCGATAACGGCCAGCTGTGCGACGACTTTGGCGACCACGGCGTGGTTGACCTTGGCGTGGGCATGGGTGAAATCAAGCCTGGCTACTATCAGCAGACCTCCACCCCGCTGGTGGCGGGTAATGTGGTGGTCGTGGGTGGACGCGTGGCGGATAACTTCTCCACCGGTGAACCGCCGGGTGTGGTCCGTGCTTATGATGTGCATACCGGGAAACTGGCGTGGGCCTGGGATCCAGGCAACCCGAACCTCACCGGCCTGCCGCCGGAAGGCCAGACCTACACCCGCGGGACGCCGAACGTCTGGTCAGCGATGTCCTATGACGCGAAGCTGAACCTGATCTACCTCCCGACCGGTAACGCTACGCCAGACTTCTACGCGGGCGAACGTACCGAGCTGGACGATAAATACAGCTCCTCGATTGTGGCGGTGGATGCCGCAACCGGTCAGGTCCGCTGGCATTTCCAGACCACCCACCACGATCTGTGGGATTTCGACCTGCCTTCTCAGCCGCTGCTGTACGATCTGCCGGATGATAAAGGCGGCTCGACCCCGGTGCTGGTGCAGACCAGCAAACAGGGCATGATCTTTATGCTCAACCGCGAAACCGGCGAGCCGGTGGCAAAAGTGGAAGAGCGTCCGGTGCCTGCCGGGAATGTCGAGGGCGAGCGTTATTCCCCTACCCAGCCGTACTCGGTGGGCATGCCGATGATTGGCAACCAGACCCTGCACGAGTCGGATATGTGGGGTGCGACGCCGGTTGACCTGCTGCTGTGCCGCATCCAGTTTAAAGAGATGCGCCATCAGGGCGTCTATACCCCGCCGGGTCTGGATCGCTCCCTGCAGTTCCCGGGCTCGCTGGGCGGGATGAACTGGGGCAGCGTGTCGGTGGACCCGAACAATAGCCTGATGTTCGTCAACGATATGCGTCTGGGGCTGGCGAACTACATGGTGCCGCGCGCCAATGTGGCTAAAAACGCCAGCGGGATTGAGATGGGGATCGTCCCGATGGACGGTACACCGTTTGGCGCCATGCGTGAGCGTTTCCTGTCGCCGCTGGGTATTCCGTGCCAGAAACCGCCGTTCGGCACTATGTCTGCGGTCGATCTGAAGTCCGGCAAACTGGTGTGGCAGGTTCCGGTGGGTACCGTGGAAGATACCGGTCCGCTGGGCATTCGCATGCATATGCCAATCCCAATCGGCATGCCGACCCTGGGCGCGTCGCTCTCCACCCAGTCCGGCCTGCTGTTCTTCGCCGGAACTCAGGACTTCTACCTGCGCGCGTTCGATACCGCCAACGGGAAAGAGATCTGGAAAGACCGTCTGCCGGTGGGCAGCCAGTCCGGGCCGATGACCTATGTGTCACCGAAAACCGGGAAGCAGTACATCATCATCAATGCGGGTGGCGCACGTCAGTCACCGGATCGCGGGGATTACATCATCGCGTACGCGTTGCCTGATAAGCAGTAATTGTGAAACCGGCCACTGATGTGGCCGGTTTTTTTTGTCTTTACGGTGTGCCGGACAGAGAGTTCTCAACCCAGATCGCCGTCTTGCCGTTCTGGTAACTTGCCACCAGATTCTGCCTGACCCCGGCTGGCCAGCAGCTGCGCATCACCGCCCGCTTTGTCTCGTCGAAGAAGGGTTTATCCCCCGCCGCCTCGTAGTCCGCCGCCCGTCCGTTCAGCTTGACGTTAAACGACACCGTGACTCTGCCGGAGTAGTTCTGCGCCGCGGCCTGCTCTGGATAGCGAGGTTGTACCCGATAAACATCGCCGTCGCAGTCCGCCTGGCCGCTGTCTGCGGTCGACGTGCTGCCGCCCACCGGAAAAGAGAGACCAACCCCTACGCCGCTGCTCCCCCCGCCTCCGCCGATCCCTACACCGCCAATCCCCACGCTGCCGCCTGATGCGCATCCGGCCAGTAGCCACGCGGCGCAAACCACCTGCATACATTGTCTCATCGCCTGTTCCTCTTCAGCCCTTACAACCAGCATAGCGGGGAATAAAAAAAGGGTTCATGTCGAAACATGAACCCTTTTTGCCCGGCGGCGCTTCGCTTGCACGGGCTACGGTTTTGTAGGCCCGGTAAGGCGTAGCCGCCACCGGGCAGGATACGCGCTGGGATCAGAAGGTTTCCCAGTTATCCCCATCGGCAACGGCCGGGCGCAGCGGTGCAGCTGCCGTGGCCGGGACAACTGTGCTGCTGCTGCGGGTCTGGGTCATACCGTGCAGACGGAAGGTACCCACGGCTTCGGTCAGACGGGCAGCCTGATCTTCCAGCGAGGCGGCGGCGGCGGAGGCTTCTTCCACCAGCGAGGCGTTCTGCTGGGTCACTTTATCCATCTCCGAAATCGCCTGGCTGACCTGCACAATGCCACGGCTCTGCTCGTCTGAGGCGGCGGCGATCTCCAGCATAATATCGGTCACGCGTTTCACCGCTTCCACGATCTCGCTCATGGTGTTACCGGCAGCAACCACTTCCCCGGAGCCCTGGTCAATAAGCGACACCGACTCGTTGATCAGCCCTTCAATCTCTTTCGCAGCGTTGGCGCTGCGGCTGGCCAGCGTACGGACTTCGCTGGCAACCACCGCAAACCCACGGCCCTGCTCACCGGCGCGGGCCGCTTCCACCGCGGCGTTCAGCGCCAGGATGTTGGTCTGGAAAGCGATGCTGTTGATCACCGCGGTGATCTCAGAGATTTTCTTCGAGCTGGTAGAGATGTTGCCCATGGTTTTCACCACCCCGGAGACCATCTGGCCGCCACGGCTGGCTTTACCGGAAGCGTCTTCCGCCAGTTTGCTGGCGTGATGCGCGTTATCGGCGTTCTGCTTCACGGTGGCGGTCAGCTGCTCCATGCTGGCTGCCGTCTGCTCAATGGCCGCAGCCTGCTGTTCGGTACGGGATGAGAGATCGGTGTTCCCGGCGGAGATTTCGCTGGTGCCGCGGTAGATCTCTTCCGCGCCCTGACGCACGGTGCCAACGGTGCCCACCAGTGAACGCTGCATGGTTTGCAGGTCGTGGGTCAGACGGCCAATTTCGCTGCGTCCGGTGAGATCGTCGGCCAGGGTCAGGTCGCCTTTGGCGATATGGGCAATGCGATTCGCCGCGCGCTGCAGCGGGTTAATCACCGTGCGACGCAGCACGATAAAGGTAAGCACCGTCATCACCAGCGCCAGACCAATGGCACCGACCATAAAGATCAGCCCCATCTGGGTGCGGGTGTGCGCCTCTTCGGTCAACATATTTGCGCGGTCAGTACGGATCTTGATCGCCTTCAGCAGCACCACGTTATAGGCGTCATCCAGCGGACGCGCCGACTCATTTTCATGGTTAATGATGGCTTCGAACATGCCGTTTTTGGCATATTTCAGCATCGGCTGCAGACCGTCGATGTAGGCCTGATAGTTGGATTTCAGCTCGCCATCCAGCGCTTCATCCGCCGGAGTACGAACGCCGCGATCCATATAGGCGGCAAAGCCTGCCTGGGACTGTTTAATACGCTGTTCAGCTTCGGCGATGTTCTTTTTCATCGCCTCCATTTCCGCGATACGGCTGGCGGCACCCGCGTGGATCATGTTGATACGCGCCGTGCGCAGGTGGTTTGAACTGTTGGATAACCCGGTACGCACCTGGATTTCAGCGGTCACATCCCGCAGATCCTTATCGGCCTGCAGTAAAAAATAGCCTGCCAGCCCGGCGCTCAGGGCAAACAGCAAAATAATACCACCCAAAATCGAGGAGATAAGCGGAAGCAGCCTGATGTGATGCAGGAAGCCCAGCTTATGTTGCGCCCGAACTGTTGTTGTTTTGTCCATAGCCGTTGACTCTCTTAGAGGTAAGATGCGTGCAAACACGCCTGTAAAATAGTCATCGGCACTACAAGGAATTTGATTACGGCTAAAATCGCAACACTGGTCACACTTTCGCATGATTTTTAAAGAAATGTCGTCCCGCTGCCCATAAAGGCACAGCGGGAGAGAAGATGGATCAGTTATCGCCGAAATGGATAACGGTGCGGATAGATTTACCTTCATGCATCAGATCGAACGCTTCGTTGATCTGGTCGAGCGGCAGGCGGTGGGTAATGAACGGATCGAGCTGAATTTTGCCCGCCATCGCATCTTCTACCATGCCCGGCAGCTGGGTGCGGCCTTTGACGCCGCCAAAGGCAGAACCACGCCAGACGCGACCGGTGACCAGCTGGAACGGACGGGTTTTGATCTCCTGCCCGGCTCCGGCCACGCCGATGATGACGCTTTCGCCCCAGCCCTTGTGGCAGCACTCCAGCGCCGCACGCATCACGTTGACGTTACCGATGCACTCGAAGCTGAAGTCGACGCCGCCGTCGGTGAGGTCAACAATCACCTCCTGCACCGGCTTGTCGTAGTCGTTCGGGTTGATGAAATCGGTCGCGCCCATTTCCCCGGCCAGCTTGAATTTCTCCGGGTTGGTATCCACGGCCAGAATGCGTCCGGCTTTCGCCTGCACCGCACCCTGGATCACCGCCAGACCGATCCCGCCCAGACCGAATACCGCGACGGTATCGCCCTCTTTTACTTTAGCGGTGTTGTGTACGGCACCAATCCCGGTGGTGACGCCGCAGCCCAGCAGACAGACTTTATCCAGCGGTGCCTGCGGGTTCACTTTCGCCAGAGAAATTTCTGCACACACGGTGTATTCGCTGAAGGTGCTGGTGCCCATGTAGTGATAGATCGGCTCGCCGTTATAGGAGAAACGGGTGGTGCCGTCCGGCATCAGGCCTTTACCCTGGGTGGCGCGAACCGCCTGGCAGAGGTTGGTTTTGCCGGATTTACAGAACTTACACTCGCGACACTCGGCGGTGTACAGCGGGATGACGTGATCGCCCGGCTGCAGGCTGGTGACGCCCTCACCGACTTCCACCACCACGCCGCCGCCTTCATGGCCGAGCACCGCCGGGAAAACGCCTTCCGGATCGTCACCCGACAGGGTAAACGCATCGGTGTGGCACACGCCGGTATGGGTGATTTTGACCAGCACTTCGCCTTTCTTTGGCGGTGCCACATCAATCTCAACAATTTTCAGCGGCTGGCCTGGGCCAAATGCAACAGCTGCACGTGATTTCATCTTGCTTTCCTTTTAGTGATGTCAGGTGTTTATTTTAGATAAGAGCGCAGCAAATGACCGACTTCTGCCATTCTGACGGCCCGCTGATCGGCGGTAGTCTCGCCCGTCACCAGCTCATCTTTGAGGTGAATTTCAACCATCTCGCCCATCAACCCGTTTGCCGCCCCGCGCACCGCGGCGATCTGCTGCAGGATGGCGAGGCAGGGTTCGCCGGATTCGAGCGCCCGCTCCAGGGCATCGACCTGCCCGCGAATGCGGCGCACGCGCGTCAGGACACGTTTTTTATCTTCAGGTGAATGTGGCATGGGAGGGGCTCCTGGATACTGTAGGGGGGTATGGTATGCGATCTGCTACAGCGATGTAAACCGTGATCTCTGCGCAGCCCGGTAAAGGTGGCGTCCCACTGGCTTACCCAACTTTGCGCTTTCTTACTTTATCGCTCGAATAAATATCAAAGCGGCATGTCATCATGTTGGCAAATACCACCACCACGACGTTGCGACACGTCCGGATAATGAAAAAGGCCTGCACCACTATGATCAAACTTACCCCGGCACTCCTTCTTGCGGGAAGCGTTCTCCTCGCGGGCTGTGATATGGAGCTCTCGCAGGAAGCGAAATCCAAAGTTGAAGAGACGACCCAAGAGGCGAATGCCTCGGTAGAGGCGTTAACCCACTCCGTGAACAGCGAAATGGAAAAAGCTAAACAGAGCGCCCTCACCTCTACCCTGTCGGAAGAGACGAACAAGCAAATCGACAGCGTTAAGCAGAAAGCGGAGGAGATCGGCAATATGAAAGTCTCCGAACTGCTCAGTTTTGGTGGCGATAACGACGCGGAAAGTGAATCTGAAGAGAACTGATCCCGGTTAACGCTAAACGCCAGTCCGACTCGCTGCGGACTGGCTTAGCTGATACATTCTGACCGACCTCATACCGGCTTGATGTTCTGATTCATCCGGAACAGATTTGTCGGGTCATACTTGCTCTTGATCTCCACCAGCCGGTTCCAGGTTGCACCGTAGGCGAAGGCGATGCGGTCGGTCTCCTCTTGAGTGAGGAAGTTAATATAGGCCCCGCTGCTAGCAAAGGGCTGGGATTGGGCGAAGAACGCCCGCGCCCAGGCGATGCAGCGCTCATCCTCGGCGGCGGTTTCCCAGCGGCCATGTACGTTCATCACGTAATTCGCATCCCGGCTGGAGTAGGCCATGGCTTCGGGGGCGATGCGGGTCGTCTCACCGCCAATCGTCCCGATAAATATTTCACAGTGCGGTGACGGCAGTCTGGCCGCGTAGTCGACGATGGCATCGATCACCCCGTCGCTGATTTGCGTGAAGTTGTGTGACTTCCAGTAGTTGCGCGCCCCTTTCGCCAGCAACGGATCGAACGCCTGCTGCCAGGCGACATAGGGCTGCACGCCGACGTGCTCGCCAATCACCGTCCCGAAGTCGCGCAGCGTGGCGATAAGTTGCTCTCCCATTTCAGGATGGCCGACATAGCACAGGGCGAGCGCCACCATCTCTTTCCCGTGAAACGCCTCAGGCAGGAAAGGCAGCGGTGGTGCCTTGCGGGTGACCATCCAGACATTGAGCTCTTCCGGCATGCTACAGGTGAAGCGGGCAAACTGGGTGATCACCTGCTTTGCCTCTTTAAACGGAAAGACGATCAGCCCGCTCAGCACATCCGGCCCAACGGGATGGAGCTTGAAGTCAAAGCGCGTTACCACCCCGAAGTTACCGCCCCCGCCGCGCAGGCCCCAGAAGAGATCCGCGTTTTCTGATTCGCTGGCATAAAGCTGTCGGCCATCTGCCGTGACCACTTCTGCCGAGAGCAGGTTGTCGATGGTCATACCGTACTTGCGACTCAGCCAGCCAAAACCGCCCCCGAGCGTCAGGCCGGCCACCCCGGTGGTCGAATTGATGCCCAGCGGTGTGGCGAGGCCATGGACCTGCACCGCCCGATCAAAATCTCCCAGCGTGCAGCCTGGCCCGACGCTGGCCGTTCGGGTGGTCGGGTCCACCTGCACGTCCTTCATCAGCGAGAGGTCGATCATCAGCCCGTCGTCGCACACGGCGTTGCCGGCGATGTTGTGTCCTCCTCCGCGGATCGAAATGAGCAGATGTTGCGTGCGACCAAACTGAATGGCCCGAATAACATCTTCCGTTGACGCGCAGCGTGCGATTACTGCGGGTTTGCGGTCGACCATGGCGTTCCAGATCTGGCGCACCTCGTCGTAGCCGGCATCGTCCGGAAGAAGCACTTCCCCCTGGAAGTGCGTTTTAAATTCATCGATTGTGACCTTCATGATTATCCCCTGGTGTTGTTTAACCCTACTAATTATGGTGGGTTTCGCGCGTCATGAGGGTGTGAAGCGGGATTTATTCAGGTGTGCCCGTAAGGAAAATTTTCAGCATAACCTTAAGGCAGCCGCAGCCGGGATCGGCCAGACTTAACCTTTTTGTTTATAAGGATGCCCCGCGATGAGACGTTTGGTCATGTCGATCTTCTCCAGCCCGGAGTCATTGCTGCAGGTAATGAGTCAGCAGGAAATCATTGAAGCCGTCGAGGACGGCGACCGTATTATTATCGATCAGGACGGTAACGCCTCGGTCAACTACAAGAGCAAAGAGGTGCGTGAGGACTTTCTGCGCCATGTTAACGCGCTGAAGAGGGCCTGAAATGGGAACGGCGATATTTATGGTGCTGATGGTGTGCGGGTACTGGTACACCAGCCGCGACCTCTCCACCCGGTTTAAAATTAAGCGTTCTTTTGGCTGGGATGTCTATTTTCTGGTCGCGCTGTATGGCTGTATTTTCGTCCTGCAGGGGGTGATCGCCACCGGCCTGCTCTGGCTGCTGCTGCTCGGTGCCTCCTGGGCTGCCAATACCTTCCATCTTACTGCGCAGCCCGACGCTAACTGGCAAGTGGATTTTATGAACTGGAGCTTTCTGGGCATCCAGGCGCCGGTGGTAGTAATGCTGGCCTTTGCCATCCTGTTTTGTCTCTATCGTTCTAACTGGGCGGGCAGCGCCAGGCTGGACGGCGAAGGCCGGAAACAGCTGTATAAACGCCTGTCGCAATCAAGCGGTATTGAGCAGCTGCTGTATCAGTGTATGGAGGAAGGTGAGCTGGCGCTGGTGACCCTCAAGTCGCGACGTATTTACGTCGGCATGATCCATACCGCGACGCTGGAATACGAAAAGACGGCCAATATCGTGCTGATCCCGATGCTCAGCGGCTACCGTGACGGTACGACGCTAAACCTGTGCATTGAGCACAACTACAGCAAGTGGTATGCCGACCATGACGTTACCCTCGACTCCCAGCCCCGAAGCGCGATGGCCTTTCGAAAAGTGATTATGTTGGATCAAATTGAAAGTCTCTCATTATTCGATCCGGCCAGCGCCAGCTCGCTGGATCTGGAGCAGCGTTCGGAGAAAATTGACTGATCGGTTCAGCGATCATGAAGATGGCTCATGTTGTAGTGAAATTTAGTCGCTTTCACTCGTTCCGGGGCTCTGGCATAAAAGATGCATTAATGTATCAGTAACATAAAGAGTGACATGAAATCGTTTCACTCTTTATGCCAGAGCTCAGGAAGTGAGATGACGATGAATAAAGACTTCACCTTTACGATCAAACGCAGTCGGTTCGATGAGAATTACAATCCCTCAGAAAACACGCGCATTACCACTAACTTTGCCAATCTGGCCCGGGGCGACAACCGCCAGCAGAACCTGCGTAATACCTTAGCGATGATCGATAATCGGTTTAACGCCCTCGCCCACTGGGACAACCCCAAAGGCGATCGTTATAGCGTTGAGTTGGACATTATCTCTGTCGAGATGAATATTGCTGCGGAAGATAACCGCTTCACCTTCCCGGCAATCGAAATATTAAAAACTAATATTGTCGATAAACAAACCAACGAGCGTATTGAAGGTATTGTCGGGAATAACTTCTCTTCCTACGTCCGGGATTATGATTTCAGCGTCTTGCTGCCGGATCACAATAAGCAGCAGACCGAGTTCAGCATTCCGCAGGATTTTGGCGCGTTGCACGGCAATATCTTCAAGCATTTCGTGAATTCAGAAGCGTACCAGCAGAACTTTAACAAGCCGCCGGTGATCTGCCTTAGCGTCTCCAATAAAAATGTCTATCAACGCATCGGGAATGAACATCCGGTGTTAGGCATCGAATATCAGCAGCAGGGGTCCTCCCTGACGGAAGCGTACTTCAAAAAAATGGGCCTGCAGGTGCGCTATTTTATGCCGCCAAACAGTGCCGCCCCGCTGGCGTTCTTTTTCATCGGCGATTTACTGAATGACTACAGCTTTATTGAGCTGATCGGCACCATCAGCACCATGGAGACGTTCCAGAAAATCTACCGGCCTGAGATTTATAACGCGAACTCGGTTGCCGGGCACTATTACCAGCCCAGCCTGACGAACCAGGATCACTCCTTAACCAAGATTGTTTACGATCGCGAAGAGCGTAGCCAGTTAGCGATTGAGCAGGGCAAATTTACTGAGAAACATTTCATCACCCCGTACAAGAATATTCTTGAGCAATGGTCTGCTCAGTACGCTCGTTGATTCATTAAAAATATAAGGTCACCTGTTATGAAAACATTGCTCCCCACGTCTACAGCCGGCAGCTTGCCTAAACCGTCCTGGCTTGCCCAACCTGAGACCCTGTGGTCCCCCTGGAAGCTGGAAAACGAGGAATTACTCGCCGGTAAGCAGGATGCGCTGCGTTTATCCCTCGACGATCAGCTGCGGGCGGGGATTGATATCGTCAGCGATGGTGAGCAAACGCGTCAGCATTTCGTCACCACGTTTATTGAGCACCTCAGCGGCGTCGATTTTGAGAAGCGCGAAGTGGTTAAGATCCGTAATCGCTATGATGCCAGCGTGCCGACGGTGGTGGGTGCTGTCGCCCGCCAGAAGCCGGTGTTTGTTGAGGATGCTAAATATCTCCGTCAGCTCACCACCCAGCCGATTAAATGGGCGCTGCCGGGTCCGATGACGATGATCGACACCCTCTATGACAACCACTATAAAAGCCGCGAAAAACTGGCCTGGGAGTTCGCAAAGATCCTCAACCAGGAAGCCAGAGAGTTAGAGGCGGCGGGTGTGGACATTATTCAGTTTGATGAACCGGCCTTTAACGTGTTCTTCGACGAGGTCAATGACTGGGGCATCGCCGCATTAGAACGCGCCATCGAAGGGCTGAAATGCGAAACGGCGGTGCATATCTGCTACGGCTATGGCATCAAAGCCAATACCGACTGGAAAAAGACCCTGGGCTCAGAGTGGCGGCAATATGAAGAGGCGTTCCCGAAACTGCAGACCTCGAATATCGATATCATCTCGCTGGAGTGCCATAACTCCCACGTACCGATGGATCTGCTGGAGCTGATCCGTGGTAAGAAAGTGATGGTGGGCGCCATCGACGTGGCAACCAATACCATCGAGACGCCGGAAGAGGTTGCCAATACCTTACGTAAAGCGCTGCAGTTCGTTGATGCTGACAAGCTCTACCCTTCCACCAACTGCGGAATGGCGCCGTTGTCCCGCCAGGTGGCTAACGGCAAGCTCAATGCGTTAAGCGCCGGCGCGGAGATTATTCGCAGAGAGCTGTAAGATTTAGTTCGAACGTAGGCCGGGCAAGCGAAGCGCGCCCGGCTTTTCTTTACATTCCATTTCGTCACGACTGTATTACCGGAACAGACAATTGTTCGATGCGCTTCTCAGGTCTACCCTTGAAGTTCTATTGTCTGGTCAGTATCGATCAACGGCCTATCGGACGTACGCCGCGTTCAAATCTGTAACGACACCATCCAGCGCTCCCTTGCCTCGCCCGGCCTCGGCTACCTGAAGCCTGGCCAGCCGGCCACCGAGCTGTCCGGCGGTGAATGCCAGCGCATTAAGCTTGCCCGGGAGCTGCAGCGCGCCCTATCTGTCGACCAGGTTGAAAAAACGGATTGGCGATCTTGTGGAATAACGTCGGTCAGATCTTCTCATGGTTATTGAGCGGACGGGGATGTGGCGCTAAGGGTCCGCTTTGAGCGAGAAGCGGACTACAGGTTGGCAGATGTTACTGTTGTCGCTTTTCACTGCCGTTGACGAGTCTCCTGTAGTTTTGAATGGTCGCTCTGGAAAGGCTTGCCGCCGTATCAACGATGACAAAGCTAAAGGGATTTTCAGTTATCAGGGGGCTGAGATCTGTACAAGCAACAAGAACAGCCTCCACCTTATGGCTTTCCGCTAACGACATTAAGTTTCTCCACATTGACTGTACACCGGGGTCACCAAAGCCCTTTGTTTTAACAAACTCAATAAGCGATGTAGTCATTTCACGCAGCGCCAGGGAATCAATAACTTCTTTGCCAGAAGCTTCTATCCGCGTCTGGTAAAATCTGGCCGCCAGGGTAGGTTCTGTAGCAAGTACGGCTACTTTAGTTGCATCAGTCGGCAGAGATTCAAGTGCGCTATCTGCGATATGCAGAAGTGGGGTACCTGCGCTTACCTCTTCCATTTCGGTAAAGTAGCAGTGTGCCAGATTACAGGGAATGACGATCAGACTTACCTTCGCCTTGACGAGCTCATCTATCCCCTGTTTCAGCGCAGCGATCATCGCATTATCATTAATTTCCTTACCGGGCCAGAAAGGGGTTGGTAACGAGATAATATGCATTTTAGGAAAATCCATATCGTATCTCGCGCCATAGCCGATCTGACAGTCTGTCACGAGCATATCAATGAACGGGGCCGTAGACCGGGGTCCCATACCTGCGAGCACACCTATAGAAACAGTCATTACCATTAACTCCTTCAGTGAGTGAACGGCATTGCCGTTGCGTATTTAATAGAAAATTGTTAGCCAGACCGGGAGGAAGAAAAATTTCTTACATCTTCAATAATACAAATCCAGTTGTTCTGGTTCGTTGAGCATTTTCATTTTACCCCGGCTATCCTGTGAAAATTTAGCCATGTAGCGCACTGAGTCAATCCCAGTCACAAGGTTGTCAAGATCGGTGTTAGCAACACGTATTGAATGGTTTTTTGCCCAGGCTGGTAGAGCATCAATATAATAGGTAAATTCAACCAGAGTTATTCCGCCCTTCCCTGTCTGATTTTTAGATATTGCTCTCACCCGTATTGTTCCATAGCAAAAATCATGCTTTTTACTGAATAATCTGCGTCCATACTCTGTTAAGTTCCAAATCTTTTTTCCCGTTTCTATATGGGGTGTTATTAATCCAGCATCGACAAGCGCCTCCATTTTTGCATTAATCCACTGGTCACTGCCAGGCTTTATAGATACCGGCCAGTGCTTTTCACCCAAACACAGAGGCTGTTGGTTTAAAGATTTCTCTATAAGCCTGCGATACACTTTTTCGCTATTTGCCATGCAGCAAGGCGCTATTAAAAATAATATAAGCCATGTCATGCGTTTCAACGAAACGTCTCCATACTCAGCGTCTGAAAGGCATCATCAACACTGTTGAATAATTGTGCGGTGAAATAACTACCCGCTGCTTCCCAGTAAAATGCTGACGTTCCAGGATCATCATTGTTGCTTACTAACCTGTAACGAGTAAATTTCACTTTTGACCTGTCGCTAATATCGCCATTACCGGCGTATTTCACCCCTCTGATTAGGTAAGCAATTCCTTTAAACCGGTGCAGTTCGACGCTGTTTACCCTGAGAGCTGAGCCAGACAATTTGAAATCTGCAAGCGTGAAACCATCATCATCAGGAACCGGTACGATGAACCAGTTTTTTCCACTTTTTACAAAAACGGTAAGCGTTTCACTGGGATGAGATGTATTGTTGTCATAAGTCGCCATAAAGATGGAGTCAGCTATACCATCATTGTTTAAATCAAAGTTGTTAACACCTGTCTTAAGATGAATTCTGGTGTTGACATTGCAAAGAGCAAAATTGCTGACCAAAAGTGCAGCGATCAGAAGCAAAATTTTATTCATTATGAAGGTTTCTTTAACAGTTTGAATCCAGCAACAGGCATGGCGCAACTTGCGCCGTACTTACCATAGTTTGCCAGACTGGTTGTGTACATTAAGGGTAAGAGAAACTGCAAGCTGTGAGACATCGTTATTCCAGGGCCTTCCTGGCTCATTAAAAACGAGTGACGCTGGGGAACTTGATTCATAAAAGATTGTAACAACTTGCCTGGTGTCAGGATACACCCTGATTTAGGGGTATTAAAAATCGTTGGTGATAATTTCGCCGTTCTCACCAACGACAAATATATACAGATATTGCTTACGTCCGCTTCTGCTTGCCTCTGCCCCGTTCTTCTCCTGACGGGTATCTCAACCAGTGCAGTCAACTCTAAATATGGTGGTAGTGCTCTCTGGCTTTATCGCGTTAGTCTGCCTGTATCTAAAGGACCATAAATAAGAAACGATTGCACAGGACAAAAACGATGATTTCAAAAGACAATGCCGAGCATTATATTTGGGGTGATAATTGCGACGGTTGGTATCTGGTTAACCGGCAGGACATGTTAATTATTCATGAAAAAATGCCTCCAGGTACGCATGAAAAGCGACATTTTCACTCTATTGCCAGACAGTTTTTTTACGTTCTTGAAGGAAACCTGACGATGGAACTGGAAGGTGATAAACATGAAGTCAAGACCAGGCAGGGGATTGAGATCCCCCCGGGAGCAAAACATCAAGCCAGAAACGACAGCCAATCACCCGTAGAATTTATTGTCATCTCTCATCCGACAACTCGCGGAGATCGTACTGATCTCACTTCGTGTTGATAACGGATCTCCGACAACAGATTTGACTGGATTATTAACAGAAAGCAATAGGGCTCGTAGAACGACATCAGCGACGTCCGCTCCTGGCACGAAGCGGACATTATGACTCCGGCGTTTTGTCATTCGTCGGTTAACTCAATCGTTCAACATCAGGTCCAACTCTCGCTCAAATCTGCCCCTGATTTTCCGTCTCAGAGGCATACGAATAGATGTTCAAAAATCAGAATGTGTAACTCATGCTGACCGAGGCGCTACGCGGTTCGCCGTAAACTGCCGAGTTATCCAGGTAGGCGTAATACTCCCGGTCGAACAGGTTGCTGATGTTCGCCTGCACCGCCAGCTGTTTAGTCAGTTGATACTGCGCGAACAGATCGACCAGCGGGTAGCTTCCCTGATACAAGCGCTGGGTCTCACCATCCGGGCCTGAGACATCCTTATAAACACGGTTCTGCCAGTTAACGCCGCCGCCCACGGTGAGCTCAGGAAGCACCGGCACCCGATAGCGGCTGAAGAGCTTCAGCTGCGTCTGCGGAGCGAAGCTATTAAAGCGCCCATCAGAATCGCTGGCGACGTACCTGGTGGCGCTGAAGGTCAGTTGCAGATTGTCGGTGACGGCGCCGTTCACTTCAAATTCAGCCCCTTTGCTCACCGCCCCTTTTGTCGCGCGATAAGCCTGCTCACTGGAGCCATTAACAAACTCGCCGCTGATGGCTTGCGCCGCATTTTCCTGTTCAATACGGAATAGAGCGATGTTAGTGGTCAGGCGACCATCCACCCAGTCGGCCTTAAGACCGCTTTCATAGTTTTTGCCGGTCACCGGCGACAACCATGCTCCCTCTTTGGTCCGTTTCGTCTGTGGTGCGAAAATAGAGGTGTAGCTCGCATAAGCGGAAAGCGTGTCGTTAATATCGTAAACAAGCCCGCCATAAGGCGTGGTGTTGTACTTGCGCATATTACCGCTGCTACCGTCTGAGCTGTACTGGGTATAGCGAGCCCCGACAATCAGTGACAGCGGATCGGCCAGCGAAAAACGCACTGCCGTGTAGGCCGATTTTTGCCTGACAATATCGTCTGCATTTCGGTACCAGTCACCCCACTCAGGTTCCGCTACACTGCCGTCCCAGTTATTGTTAAATATGCCGATTTGGTCGCTGTCCAGCGGGCCATCTTTACTGAACGTCGCATTATGCTGTCGGCTGTAGCTGGCTCCTGCCATGAGCTGATGCTGACGCCCGAGTAGTTCGAATGGACCACTGGCGTAAGAGTCGAAGGAATCCACGGTGCGCTTGCCACGATCCTTACTGCCCCAGCCGGTAGTTCCTTCCCCGGTACCGGCATCCGGATTGCCCATAATGTAGAGCAAGGTATCGTTAAAGGTTTGTTCGCCATGCGTACCGTTTAAGCGGAAAGACCAGCCGTTATCCCAGTTGTGCGTCAGGTCAGCGAATACCTTACGCGACTCGACGGCGTAACCGGTCCAGTTCGCCGACGTATTGACGTTGCGATCGTAATGGGTGCGAGTTCCGTCACTGTACAGGCTGGGTAATCCTCCCCAGGTCGGGTTAGCTGTGTTCGTTTGTTGATAATCCCACCCCAGTGAAGCGGTGGTATTTTCTGTGAGATCGCCTTCGAGGACGCCATAGAGAAATTTCTTGCGCTTACCATATCGATCCAGCCAGCTGTCCTGGTCCTGATAACCCGCCACCACGCGTCCACGCAGGCTGCCGTCTGAATTTAGCGGGGCAGAAACATCACCCACGTAGCGTTGTTTATTCCAGCTGCCGTAGCTGGCACTCACATTGCCGGTGACGTTTTTGCTGTCAGCGCGTTTGCGCACCATATTCACCGTGGCACCGGGGTCGCCTGCCCCCGTCATCAGGCCAGTCGCACCACGTACGACTTCGATGCGGTCATAAATTGCCGTATCTTCCGCGGCATCACCGTAGTTCCAGGCATCCCCCATGGACGTGGGAATTTCATCGTAGGAGAAATTGGTAATGCCAAAGCCACGGGAAAAATAACTGGAGCGTTCGCTGTCGACCTGCTGGGATGAGATACCGGTGGCGTTGGTTAATACCTCATCGACCGTTTGCAAATCCTGGTCCTGAATACGCTGTCGTGTCACTACGCTAACGGATTGCGGAATGTCACGCGGCGCCATCAGCATTTTCGTCCCGGCACGGGTCGTTTTCACGGTGTAATCCTGCTGCGTATCGCCGCCTCCACTCCCCTCACCGTTCACCACGATTTCCTGTTCACTGGTGTCCTGCGCCGCATGAACAGGCGAGAGCACGGCATTCATTGCCAGCGCCAAAAGTGAAAGAGAAAACGGTTTACGCAACGCCGCTGCGGGCGATGTCCCACGGATATCCTTGCCAGAAGTTGTCATTATTTAACCTGTTGAATGTTGTTGTTTTATGTAATGTAGTCCCTTAAATAGGAATGGTAATGATAATTATTTGCTTTATTATGTGCAGGTGGTTTTGTCAATGAAATGTAAGCAAATGTATATTTATCGTAATTCAGCACGTTGCACAGGCAGGAAGAAGATGAGAAACAGGTTTGAACATATTAAAGGCAAGGTTTTAGCTGTCAGCGCCCTCACCGCTGCGTTAACCCTGAGTGCAGGCATGGTGTCAGAGATGGCTTTGGCCGCGACACCTGTGGCAATGGCTCCCGCTTCCCTTACCCAGCGAGAAGTGTCAGACGGCCTGTATGAAATGGTGTACTCCCCGGCGGCAAACGCGGTATATGTCGCGAGCGCACAGGGTTATAAGGGCGTCAATGGTGGCGTGCTTTATCAGCTGGACCCAACAACGCTCGCCACGAAAGGTGAAACCCACACCGACTTGAAAAACTTTGGTATGGCCGCTGATGACAACGGCAAACTTTACTACACCACAAACACTCTGGACGGCGGGGTTTCAAAAGTAGATGCCCAGAGCGGTAAAGTGCTGCAACGCCTGATGTTTAAAGGCAAGGATAAAGACGGTGACCCCGTCGGCGCACGTGAAATCCTGTTTCACAAGGGCCAACTGTTTATTGGTGGGGTTGCCGATCCGGGCTTTATCTCGGTTGTGGACGCCGACACCATGACGCTAAAAACGCGCATTGAGAATGCGGGTAAGTGGGTTACCGGGATAATCTACTCATCGTTTAACGATCGTATCTATGCAGCAAACGGCGGCGGCGAAATTCTGGTGATTAACCCCCACTCGCACAAAATTGAACAGCGCTGGACGCCAGGGGACAACAACACCTATCTGTTTCTCAACATGGCGGAAGACCCTGCCTCAGGGCGTCTGTTCGTAACGGATGATTCGAAAGCGAAAACTACGCTGGTATTTGATGAAAAGAGCGGCAAGGTGATCAAGCGCCTGGCAGGAGATGCCCTCGGCATTAAATTTAACGCTAAGCGCAATGAGATTTATATCAGCCAGCGCGAGTCGAAAAAGGTGCTCCAGATTGATGCGAGTAGCTATGCGGTGAAAAACACCTGGCAATTCGACAACCATCCGAACAGCCTGCTCGTCTCCCCTAATGGCGACACCCTTTACGTCACCGTGAAGCAGGATTTCAACGAAGATAACACCACCAAAGGGCCGGACAGCGTAGCCCGTATTTCACTCCATTAAAAAAATAGCCATCCTGGCGCGGATGGCTACTCTTTAAATATCTTGAGCAGTAATAAATCACTAAAAACAAAACGCGTTGGAATGATGGGGACGTGTGGATGCGCTCATTAAGCAAATCGTGGCTGGTTGACACCTCAAAAGCTTAAGGAATACAAAAATCTTATTTATCCGGGAGATCACTGATGAAAATGACCGAATTTGTTTATTCCGCCCTGATTGGCCTTGTCGCCAGCTGCCGTTCCATGACGCCGATGGCGGCCATTGCTGCAGCACGCCTTAGTGGGCGCGACACCTCGGGCAAGCTCTTGCTGCTGGACCGTCCGCTATTCAAATTTGGCGCATTAGCGATGGGTGCAGGTGAACTCTTTGGCGACAAGATGAAGTCAGCGCCAGACCGCACCGTCTTTTTGGGTTTGTCCGCACGCGTGGCCAGCGCAGGGATTGCGGGGGCTGCGCTGGCACCCAGAGGAGAAGAAAAAATCGGGGCCGCTATCGCCATCTCTGCCGCGGTGCCAATGGCCTATGCAACGCTTGCGGCACGTAAAAAAGCCATGGCACAGATAGGCCAGACCCGAAGTGGCCTGATTGAAGACACGCTTATCGTCGCCCTTGGGGCAGCGGTGGTCTTTCTGGCAACGCGCTCAGACCGAAATTAAATGCCTCCTGGCATGGATTTTCTGAAAGGGTCCTCGCAAAGTCTGAAATAACCTTATGTAATGAATTAGGGTTGGAACGTTCTGGTATTCGAGATTTTGTAAGCTGACAACAGCCATTTTTGCGTATGAGAAACCATGAATGTCCGCTGTGAGCGACAAGCGGACATTCAGTCAGCATATCTCAGGAGCTGGACACAAATCTTCTGACGAAGCTCTAAGAGCCCAAAACCATCACATCTCATATGAAGTGAAATAGTGCACTATCCTGAGACGTTTCCGTGTTAAAAAGAAGATTACCTTACATGGAGATGTTGTTATTTATGGCTTTTTTTTCCGGAATCACTGGGCGGTTGTTCCTCATTAACGTAATGACCGCCATTTCATACGCCTTCATATTGCCTGTAATGAGTCTTTTTTTAATAAATGGGTTACATGCTAGCCCAATTTTTATCACTTTCTACAGCCTGGGGTTTGCCCTGTCAGGATTGTTTTTCAGCCAGCTGATGGGATCTCTTGCAGATAAGGGACATTCAGTCAGGCAGCTTTTCATGATTTCTGTTACGTCGCTTTTTCTGGCGGGTTTAGCCTTCAGTTTCTGTCGTGAACCTATTGAGGCGCTGGCCATCGGCATTTTCTTGATGGGGCCAGGCAATGCGTCTATCCCGTTACTTCTGTCGATGATCCGAAAGCATTCACTGACGGCAGGGCTTAACGCTACGCGACTCAATACGCAAATGCGTTCAGGCGTGTCAATTGTATGGATTGCCGGACCGGCTCTGGCATTTGTCTTCGCCGACCGATTTGGCTTCACCTTTAATTTTCTGGCCTCTGCCCTGCTTGCGGCCATAACCTTACTTGCAAGCCAGTTTCTGCTTTCGAAGGATAAAAAAACTGTCAGTACAGGCAGAACAGAAACAGCTCAAGCCAGTAAAGCCCCTATCACGGCTATGATTTGGGCCCTGGGCGCAGTAATGATGCTGGCAAATTTATCCAATAACATGTACCTGACCATTATGCCGCTCTACCTGGTACACGAGCTTAATTTACCCGCTTCGTTTCCGGGCTTTCTGCTGGGTGCAACCGCGATAATGGAGATTCCCGTTATGCTTGCCGCAGCTCATCTGGCAGAGAAAACAGGGAAAGAGCCACTGATTATGGTCGGATTTCTCTTTGCTGCCGTCTATTACAGCCTGCTTCAGCTGGCCACTAACATGACCGAACTGATTGTGCTGCAACTTTTCAACGGATTATTCTTTGGTATTTTTGTCGGCTTAGGCATTTCTCTTATTCAGGACGCGTTGCCTGAACGTAGCGGCTTCGCATCAGCATTTCACTCCAATGCCATGCGCACAGGCATGATGACTGGCAATGGTATTGCCGGTCTGATGGCGCAAGTAGCAGGGTTTAAAATGACGCTGCTTGTTCCATTGTTATCAGTGTGTTGTGCTGCTTTGCTAATGCTTTGCATAAAGAGAAATCACCCAACAAAAAACTGTTCACCAATGGGCTGACAGTGCTCATAAATATATGTACAAACCCGATTAACCGGTGCATTCCGTCATTTACTGCCGCCCGCCGACCAACTGCGGAATGGCGCCGTTATCCCGCCAGGTTGCTAACGGCAAGCGAAGCGCCCCCGGCTGTTCCCCGAAAAGTCAGGCAGCGATCGCAAAGGCCGCGACATACAGCCCGAATCCATATGCCATATGCGTGAGCAGACTAAGCAAGCGTGCCAGCCACGGGCGGGGTGTCCGTGACGCGGCAATGCCAAAACCAAACGCGGGCTGCAGGATCATGAAAGGTGCCAGTAACGTCAACAGACCTGTGAGGAGTGCTGTTGACACAGAGGGCTCGCTGAGCCAGAGAGTACCGTTCAGCAAAAGCGGTATAAAAGCAAAAATTATCCCGATCAGATAGTGGAAACCCCAGCCAGTCAATAACTCCCCCGGCATTCGCGACGTTGAGGCAATCGTATGATGGTAAAACTTTCCCTCGGGCAAAGTTAATATCCAGCGCCCCACCAGGCCATAGTTCAGTGGCGGAACCTTAAGGATGTATTTTTGACACCATGACCACAAATCCATCACCAGCGTTGCGCCAATGCCCACGATGACAGTTTTAACAATAATCATCATATCCAATGCCTGATCCCTTTTTTCCGTGAAATGATAAGCTGGTTGCCAGTGTGCAACTTAAAGCGTGGTTTAAGTCAATGATGAAAGAGCTGGATATCGGAGCAATTGCGGAGCTCTCCGGGGTTAGCCCCTCAGCGTTGCGCTATTACGAAAAAAAAGGGTTAATCAAACCTGTTGGCCGTAATGGTCTGAGACGGCAGTACCATGAAAATGTGCTTGGTAAACTGCAACTGATTGCGTTGGGACAGGCTGCTGGGTTTACTCTGGATGAAATTGCCTCGATGTTCGGGACGGAAGGTAAGATAGCGTTAGATCGCCAGCAACTTAATCAACGATCGAGGGAGATTGACGCGACCATTCGCAAACTGCAGCTTTTAAGTCGAGGGCTTAAGCATGTTGCGCAGTGTACGCAGCCAGAGCATACCGATTGCGAAGAATTTAAAAGAGTGGTTGCGAAAGGGCTACGGCTGGTCGGATTTTCATCTTGCCGGACGCAACGCTGACGAAAGCATCGGCTGAGCATAAGACATAAAGCTAAAGGACAGACATGACAGCATATTCCAATTCTGATGCGGCAAGGGACTTACGCCCGGCCTTAGACAAGGCGCCCGCTGGTGCGGTGAAAGGAGAATGGTTCTTTATCACCGAACAGGCAGGCGTCTCCTCACAAACCGGAGGTTACATGTATGCCGACGGGAGTCACGTTGCAGAGGGTAACCACGCCTTACAGAAGGTCCGGGAGGTTGTCGAGAAACTCGAAGCAGCACGGGTACAGCCCTTCAATAAGGTTATCGTTCACTGGACAAGGTCTAAAATACCGTTAATACGGGGGCGCGTTACGGTTGAGACATTATTCGATGAGACAATTGTGCCGCGTGGTCCTCATGACCCGATTTATGAGGTTGCTGCTGTAGCAAGGCGAGCCTTCTGGGAAAGGTATGGCAGCGTCTCAGATGGCTTTACGGTTGAACGAGATGACGCGAACGTACACAACCAGACGAAATGGTTCGGGCCCCATCGCCGGGTGCTCAATATTAAGAGGAACACCACATTAACGCTGGCCACTGATGGCCTCTCAACGCCCTGGGCTGGCATTGCAGACCCGGAAAATGGCGTAGGATGCGAACTTTTCATGGAATTAGACGCTTCGAGTATTACCAGCCAGCAGATTGATGACTGGGCTCATCTCTTGATTAACCTGGGGGATCTCATTGCCGATGGATATCAGGTTGCGGCTGATGTAGAAAAAAATGGCGCAATCCTGTTTTGCACTCTTACAGACGAATATAAACCAATGACCCGAATCATCCTCAACCGTGATAGCCGCAGGATTGATAATTTGCCTTTCGGTTCCGTTCCGCTCATTCGTGTAACGCCGATAGCAGAGTCAGAGATTGAACACCTGGACCAATCCGATGAATGGGCATCAAGTGCAGCAAGACATGCTCTCGCGGAACGGCAGATAGCAATATAGACAATTAACGCGACGTTATTCACGCCCCTTACGAGGCAGAGTGATTTCCGTCGCTTTCCTTAAAGGAAGAACAGCATCAAATGATTGAACCTTGTTCCCCAGGGGCTCAAGGAACTCATCGAAATTCTGCGAGAAGAAATAGAACTAACACATGCAGTTTCAGCCTGAATCAGGCTCAGGGATTCGCAAATCACCTGAGCCTGTATTTCATAACCTGTTATGGCTGTTTTTGAAGCATTTCCTTAAGGTTATGACGTGATGTCGTAATGATAGCCCAGGGATCTTTTGGCGCGTCATGCTCGACAATATACCACTCAACCCCACTGCGTCTCCCCGCATTGATGATTGAGCGCCATTCCAGCAACCCTTCACCCGCCGGAGTGAAATTCATTTCGTCATCACGAATCCCGATAGCAGCGTTATCTTTTGCATGAATCGCGTAAATGCGTCCTGAATACCTTGTAATTATTGACCCAGGATCCTGTCCTCCACGTGCAGCCCATGCCACGTCGAGCTCAAGGCTAAGATTGTTTTGGTGGGTATATTTCATAATCAAATCCAGGGCTGTCATATCATCATACTTCTTCATCTCAAAGTTATGATTATGGTAAGACAACGACATTCCTTCATTTCTTAACGTCTCTCCCATACGATCAAGCCTCATGGCGTAATCTATCCATCCTTGTTTTGTCGTGGGTCGTTCATTAGCTTCAATCCATGGAACAACGAGGTGAGAGTTTCCTATGCCTTTGTTAAACGCAACAATTTTTTCGCGGTCGCTCTCAAGATCAGATAGCTGTACATGCGATGCAATAACGTTAAGCTGGTATTTTTTTAGCATTTTCTGCATTGTCGGTAAATCCAGGTGGTGATCACCGACAAGCTCTACCTGTGAAAATCCCGCTTTTCTGGCCATTGCGAACTGCGTATCTACATCACCAACATTTCTGAGTGTGTACATCTGAAGAGCTATATCGTCCTGTGCTTCGGTGTGGGCATACCCCACCATGCTTGCCATCATAAGGACACCACAAAAAAGCGTTTTTTTAATCATTATCGTTCTCATTAAAAAGTAATCGATTACAAAATATAATTCGACAGATTTTTAATACAACAAGCATCCCTAAAAATGTGAACTAAATCACTGAACGCCGCACTACGCTATTCCCGCCCTCTCCCTTCCGTCATTTCCTGCCGCCCGCCGACCAGGACAATAGCTTAATCTGCTGCCACACCCCACCCATCCACTATACTGACCATTGCAGTTGTAATTTGGACAGCAGGAAATGCACGGTTAATGATCTGACATCAACCCTACCCATGACCATCAGGAGAACAACATGCAAAAGCGTAACAACCTGAAAGTGCTGCTGATTGCCTCAGCAGTCGCCGCCATGTTCGGCACTGTCGGCGTGCAGGCCCAGTCGACGAGCGCCGCCCAGAGTGACGCCGCAGCCCAGACCAGCTCCACCGGCTCCATGGCTAAGCTCAGTTCCGGGGACGAAAAAGCGTTGAAGGACATGGCGCAGGCTAATATCAATGAAGTTGCCGCCGCTAAGATCGCGCTGAGCAAGGCAGACAGCAGCGACGTCAAAGCCTTCGCCCAGAAGATGGTCGATGACCACGGCGCTGCCCTGACCAAAGTCCAGGCGGTCGCCCAACAAAAAGGGGTGACACTCCCGACTGAGCCGGATCCAGCCCATAAAGCCATGGCCGATAAGCTGGAAAAAGAGAGCGGCGACGCGTTTGACAAGATGTATATGGAGAATGCCGGCACCAAAGACCACAAGATGGTGTTGTCGAAACTGCAAAGTGACGCCAAAAACATCAAGGATCCCGATGTGAAGGCCCTGGCGGATGCACATACGCCGGTGGTTGAGCAGCATCTGAAGTCTGCCGAGCAGATGAAAATGGCAGCAGATAAATAACCCGCCTGAACTTCAGCCCGTTAACGGGCTGAATTCTCAAATGTTCCCCCTGAAAGCGCGATATCCATCACATTATGCCAGGCTTTATATTCATCACCGAAATATAAGGAGCCTGCTATGTCGCATCACACCTCACCGGATCAGTACCCTCGCCCTCCTTTCCCCGAGCAACTTCAGCCCTGGCCGGGGCTCGCCTCGCAGATGACGCCTCAGGCCGACCATGGCGAGACCAGCTATCGCGGCACTGGCAGACTCAAAGGCCGCAAAGCGCTTATCACCGGCGGTGATTCGGGGATTGGCCGGGCGGTGGCGATTGCCTATGCTCGTGAAGGCGCAGACGTGGCCATTAATTATCTGCCCGAAGAGGAGAGCGACGCGGCGGAAGTGATCAAACTCATCCAGGCGGAAGGCCGTAAAGCCGTCGCTATCCCTGGCGATATTCGCACCGAGTCCTTCTGCGAAACCCTTGTGGAGCGCGCGGCCGCAGAGCTGGGCGGGCTTGATATCCTGGTGAACAATGCCGGGCGTCAGCAGTTCTCCACCTCGATTCGCACTCTCTCTACCGCCGACTTTGACGCCACCTTCAAAACCAACGTCTATGCCATGTTCTGGATCACCCGCGCCGCCCTCAACCATCTTTCGGCCGGCTCGGCGATTGTGAATACCTCCTCCGTTCAGGCCTTCGATCCTGACGCTATCGTGCTGGACTATGCCCAGACCAAAGCTGCTATCGTGGCCTTTACCAAATCGCTGGCCAAACAGTTGGGTAGCGAAGGCATACGCGTAAATGCCGTGGCGCCAGGCCCCTACTGGACGCCGTTGCAGGTGAGTGGCGGCCAGCCGCAGGAGAAGATCGTCAGCATGGGCTCCGGCACACCGATGGATCGCCCGGGACAACCGGTAGAAATTGCCTCGCTTTACGTGACCCTTGCCTCCGATGAAAGTAGCTATTGTTCGGGCCAGGTATGGTGCGCAGACGGTGGCAACGGCACGCTTTAATTATCCGTAACGAAAAGACAACGCGGCCTGCTGCGCCAGACGAAGGGATGACTCATTTGAAAAATGCTAAATACACTATGCCGTTGCGCGAGGAAGGATTTATTGGTCTGGGGGATTATGCCGCGATCGGTGAGGGCCGCTCGGTGGCGCTCATCGCCCCGGATGGTTCGATCGACTGGTGGAGCGCGCCCAATCTCGACTCGCCGCCCCTTTTCGATCGACTACTGGACCCGACCATCGGCGGTTTTTTCAGCCTGACCCCTGCGGTGGACTATTCCGTCTCGCGCGCCTATCGCGAGGACAGCAACGTGCTGGAAACCCGTTTTGAGACCAAAGATGGCACGGTGTTGTTAACCGAATCGATTAACAGCACCCTGGCGGGGCGTCTGCCCTGGAGTGAACTGGCCCGGCGGCTGGAAGGCGTCCGCGGCACCGTGCCTTTCCGGCTCCATCTGCGCTTCGGGACGATGGTCGAAACGCGCTCCCCCTGGCGGTCAGATACCTTCAAGGGGAGCGTTTACCATATCGGCGATCTGATGGCGATGCTGCACACCAGCGAAAACGTCGTTATTACTCACGCTGATGACGAAGAGATCGAAGCGGAGATCACCCTCAAAAAGGGAAGCCGGGAAGTTGTCGCCCTGCTCGTCACCCAGAGCGAGCCGCTGGCGGTGCCGGACATTCAGGCGATTGATAACCGCATTGAAACCAGCCACACCGCCTGGCAGGACTGGGTGAAGGGGCTCAAATACGACGGCCTCTATAAAGATCACGTTATCCGTTCCGCGCTGGCGCTGAAGTTCCTCTGGTATTCACCAACCGGCGCGCTAGCCGCGGCGGCCACCACCTCCCTGCCGGAAGGGATCGGCGGCGAGAAAAACTACGACTACCGCTTCGCCTGGGTGAGAGATGCCTGCCTGATCATTAAAGCCTTTACCTTCCTCGGCACCCTTGAGGAGTGTAAGGCGGCGTTTTCCTGGCTGTCGAAAACCATTATCAAACACGGCCCGGAGATGCAGGCCTGCTACACCCTCGAAGGCGAGCTGGTACCGGAAGAGCGTTACGCGGAACTCCAGGGCTACCGGGGTTCGCAGCCGGTACGCATTGGCAATAACGCCCGCGACCAGCGTCAACTGAGCATGTATGCCGATATGCTTGGTGTGGCAAAACTGTTTGTCGAAGCGGGCCATATTCTGGATACGGGCACCTCGCGCTTCCTCGGGCATCTTGCCAATCAGTGCGCCGACCGCTGGCGCATGAAGGACTCCGGGATCTGGGAATTGCCGGAAGAGCGTCATTATACCCACTCGAAAATGTCCTGCTGGCTGGCGCTGGACTGCGCCGTGGTGCTGGCGGAGCACAGCCATATCGAACCGACATGGAAGGCGCGCTGGGAACGCGAGCGGGACCGCATCCGCGACTGGGTTGAAGAGCACTGCTGGTCCGAAACCCATCAGTCCTACTGCTTTTACGTCGGGGACGGCGGGCAGCTGGACGCCTCCCTGGCGCTGGTTTCACGCTACGGCATGAAAGTGAACCCGAAACGCATGAAGCTGACCTATGAGGCTATCCATCGCGAGCTGGGCCATAACAGCGCGATGGTCTACCGGTACAGCGGCGTCGAGCAGGAGGAGAGTACCTTCATCGCCTGTTCATTCTGGCTGGCAGAGGCCTGGGCCTCGATGGACGAGCCAGCAGTTGGCGAGGAGATGATGGAGGAAATTCTGGAGACGCTGTGCCACCGCGGCAACGTTGAAACCTTCAATGAGATGTTTGATACCCGCACCGGCGAATGGGTGGGCAATATGCCCCAGGGCCTGAGCCATCTCGCCCTCATCTGCGCGGCGCAGGCCATCAGCGAGCATCACGGGCCCGAATGACCAGCGTAATGCCGAGCAGCACGGCACACATCGACACCAGCATGCGCAGGCTGAAGGTTTCGCCGAGCAGTACCACGCCGCCCAGAGTGGCAAGACAGGGAACGCTAAGCTGCACCGTACTTGCGGTCATGGCTTTCATCTTCGGCAGCAGCGTATACCACAGGGCGTAAGCCGCGCCTGATGCCAGTGCCCCGGACGTCATGGCTAATAACAGTCCGGGTGTACTGGTAAACCTTTCCCCGGACAGCAAGAGCGAGAGAACAACGGTGAAAGGGACGGCGAGAATAAAATTCCCCGTCGTCGCCGGTATGGCTTCCGGCATGCTTTTCCCTTTCACCGAGTAGTACGCCCAGGCCAGCCAGGAGCCGATCATCATCAGCGCGCTGGTTGGTTCCGGGGCATGCGCGCCGGGGAGCAGCAACAGCAGGGTTCCAGCGACAGCCAGCAACAGCCCCGCGCCCTTTAGCACACCAATTTTTTCTCCCTGCCGCCAGCCATAGATGACCATTGCCGTCTGCACGGTCCCGAACAGTAACAGCGCCCCGGTCCCGGTATCGATCCGCAGATAGGACCAGGACATCGCCAGCACATACAGCGTCAGGGCCAGACCGCTCCGCCAGTCATAATGTATTTTCGATGCTGGCTTTTTTCTGACGCTCATCAGCATCACCAGGAACAGTGCGCCGCTGACGATCCGCACATCGCTGAAGGTCGCCGGATCGATGTGCCCGTCCGTCAGCGCCACCCGGCACAGGACGGAGTTCGCCGCAAACGCCAGCATGGTGAGTATTATTTTTCCTGTCATACCCTCTCTCACAAGTGCAACCTGCCCGTTTCCGGAAAATAGACAACCTATAATACTTACATATACCACCGGAGGTGACTATGTGTGGACGTTTTGCCCAGGCGCAGACCCGGGAAGAGTATCTTGCCTTTCTGGCCGATGAAGCGGATTGCGACATCCCCTACGACCCGCAACCCATCGGCCGCTATAACGTGGCGCCCGGCACCAAAGTGTTACTGCTCAGCGAGCGCGAGGATCTGTTGCATCTCGACCCGGTATTCTGGGGTTACGCCCCTGGCTGGTGGGACAAGCCGCCGCTGATCAATGCCCGGCAGGAGACCGCTGCCAGCAGCCGGATGTTTAAACCGCTGTGGAACCATGGTCGGGCAATTGTCTTTGCCGACGGCTGGTTCGAGTGGAAAAAAGAGGGGGATAAAAAGCAGCCTTACTTTATCTGTCGCGCCGACGGACAACCCATCTTTATGGCGGCCATCGGCAGCACGCCCTTTGAACGTGGAGATGAGGCGGAAGGATTCCTGATCGTCACCGCCGCGGCGGATAAAGGGCTGGTGGATATTCACGATCGGCGTCCGCTGGTGTTAACGCCAGAGGCAGCACGGGAATGGCTGCGCGAGTCGGTGAGCGGGCAAGAAGCAGAAGAGATTGCGCAGACGGGTGCAGTTCCCGCGGACGCATTCCACTGGCATGCCGTTACAAAGGCCGTGGGGAATGTAAAAAACCAGGGGCCAGAATTAATTGATGACATCAGCGACGCGTAAAATAAAGCGGATGACTTGTTACTATTATTTACTGGAATTTACTAACACTCAATTAATATAAAAGTGCCGTAAGCGAAGCGGTAAAAAATAATCCAGGAGGGCCCAGATTGGGCCCCCGCTTTACACTTAAACAACCTGTTTTGGCCAGCGTCTCCTTTTCGGGAGTGGCACGCATGAGTGAGGGGTGAGTCGGGTTCCACAAACGGAACAAACAGCACCATGAGGTTGGGTTTGCGTTGGGCTAAACGTGGTAAAACGAAATCGCGTACTTGTGCAAACCGGGCACTCAAATTTTAGGTTGGGAATAGCCCCTCCGGGCAAGTGAGTAGAAACACCACCATACAGTAATTATTAATCGAACAGGGATATATCGTATAAATAACTTTCTTTGCACCTATATTTCTTTTTTATAAGCAGACTAATTTTGGGATAAGGATTTATCTCACCCGCAATAAATCAGAAAAACGCGTGGTATATCGGGGAGATAACATCTCTCTTTTCATTTGCCATTGCTGTTCAATCCCCTGCCCGGCAAACCAGAGGGTTCCGCGCCCTTCTTTTTTATTGAGTTGGTCGATAACCGCCATCAGCTCTGCGCTGTTGCGTCGGGGAGGATTTTCATCAAACAGATTAAGCTGCGCGACGCCAAGACTGAAGAAATCCCCCAGCATGACCCCGGCTTTCTGATAGCGCAGCCCCTCTTTCCAGATGGCGTCCAGACAGCGAGTCGCCGCGTTAATAATATCCCGGCTGTCTTCGGTGGGCGTCAGGAGCTTAATCGAGGCGCTGTTGCCATAGTAAGGCTCGTTCAGCGCAAACGGCGAGGTCTTCACAAAAGCGGAGATAAACCGGCAGTACTGGTGCTCGGCCCGCAGTTTTTCGGCGGCGCGGGCGGCATAGCTGCAGATGGCCTGGCGCATCGCCTCGTAGTCTGAGACCTTCTCGCCAAACGAGCGGGAGCAGATAATCTCCTGTTTGTGCGGGGCAAACTCTTCAAACCCCAGGCAGGATTCGCCGCGCAATTCCCGCACGGTGCGCTCAAGCACTACGCTGAAATGCTTGCGGATCACGGCGGTATGGGTGTCGGCCAGATCCAGCACGGTTTTAATCCCCATGGCATCCAGCCTTTTACTCAACCGCCGCCCAACGCCCCATACCTCCTCGACGGGCAGCGCCGCCATCAGCTTACGCTGCCGCTCGACGCTGGAGAGATCGAGCACGCCGCCGGTCTGCCGCTGCCATTTCTTGGCCGCGAAATTCGCCAGCTTGGCGAGGGTTTTGGTGGGGGCAATACCCACCCCAACGGTCAGGTGCGTACGTTGCAGCAGCGTTTGTCGAATTTCACGGCCAAAGGCCTCCAGATTGAGGCAATTGCTGACGCCGGTGAGATCGCAAAAGGCCTCATCAATGGAGTAGATCTCAACCCCTGGGGTGATCTCTTCCAGGGTGGTCATCACCCGGTGGCTCATATCGGCGTACAGTTCGTAATTACTGCTGAAGGTGACAATCCCGTGGCGGCGAAAAATCTCTCTCTGCTTGAAATAGTGTGCCCCCATCGTCACCAGCCCTTTCGCTTCGGCGCTGCGGGCGATAACGCAGCCATCGTTGTTCGACAGCACCACCACCGGGCGCCCCTTCAGATCCGGGCGAAACACGGTTTCGCAGGAGGCATAGAAGCTATTCACGTCTACCAGCGCAAACATGATTATTGGCGCGCTTTGACTGGCGCGATAACGCGCGAAAAGATGAGTTGCATAATATCAAATCCATTTAACTGTATATCTATACAGTATTCATGAATTGATGGATAAATCAAGGTCCTGTCCGCAACCTTTCTTCTGGCGCGGACAGGACGTATGGCCAGAGTGGCTTATTTACAGGCCACCAGATCGGCCATTTGCGCAGCATCAGGCATGCCGATGATTTGTTGCAGAACTTGCGCCTTATTCAGGTAATAAATGGCAGGCGTGCCGCTGGCACCGAGTTTTTCCATCAGTTGCTGACTGTGCTGGATCTGTTTAAACACAGCAGGCGGAGTGTCGCCCTGCAGCGCCGGTTTGGTTTTTCCGTCGCTGCTTTCCAGGTCATACCAGACTTTAGCCGGATCCTTCGCGGAGAGAATTGCCGCTGCATACTGGGCGCTGTCCGGGCGGATCACGCCAACCAGCAAGGTTTTGGTGTTGATGCTTTTATCCTTGATAAAAGGCTGGGCCTGGTGCCAGAACTTATTGCAGTAGGGGCAGAAGGGATCGGCAAATACCACCACCTGGCACTTCGCGTCCGGGCTGCCTTCGGCGATCCCTGGCGCGGCGGTAAGCTGCTTCCACATCTCGCGCCCGGCGGGAATATAAATCTCATCATTAATGATTTTCTCGCTCAGGTTATTTCCCTCGGCATCATACATATAGCCTGAAATCACATGCTTTTTATCCGGGGTAAGATAAAGCGTGACGCCCATGTCCTGATATTTACCCACCCAGCCTTCCACGCCACCGGGGGCGCTGAACGGCTTAATAATTTCAATGCCCTGCTTCTGCATTTGTTTAACCGGTTCAGGTAAATCAGTGGTCTGCGCCTGCGTGGTGGCGCTTATCAGTAAAATTAACAGGGTCAGGATCTTGTTCATTATTTTTCCTCAGTGTAATCAGGTGATGTAGCCGCATTCGCACCCATCAGGGTGGTCAGCAGCGCGTCTTTGCTAAGCAGGGATGGCAGCACGTGCCCCTGCGGAATTGCAGGGCCAAAAACAGCGTTAAAAGGAATGCCGCTGGCGCCGTAGCGGCGCAGGAATCGTTCGATTTCAGCAGAAGGCTGACTCCAGTTTCCCTGCAGCAATACAACGTCGTCGCGGTTTAAGGCAGCGATCACCTCAGGGCGATGAAGAACCAGCACTTCGTTCACCCGGCAGTTAAGGCACCAGTCGGCGGTGATATCCACCAGCACGCGCTTTCTGGCATTCAGCGCCTCACTGAGTGCCGCTTCGCTGAGCGGTTGCCAGTTCAGGGGGGAGTCGTCCTTCCCCTGGGGCTGGGGAGCCAGAAAAGCATACAGCCCCGCGCCAAACAGCACGCTAAACATCAGACTGCGCAGATTTTCTTTGTGGTTCGGCATGGCCTTCGCGCAACGGAAAAGGAAAAATGCCACCATCAGGCCGCCGCCGATCAGCACATAGCGTGCGCCCCACTCCTTTACCAACAGCGACATCAGCCAGATACAGGAGCCCAGCATCAGGAGCACCAGCCCCAGACGCAGTTTTCCCATCCAGGGGCCGGGTTTAGGCAGCCAGCGCGCCACGCCGGGAACAATGCTGATCGCCAGCCAGGGAAGACTCATCCCAAGCCCCAGCACCAGGAAGATAAGCCACAGCTGATGCACCGGTGCCGCTAACGCGAAGGTGACGGCAGTACCAAGGAATGGCGCCGTACAGGGCGTGGCAAGCAGGGTCGCAAAGGCGCCTTCCAGAAAACTCCCGCCGATACCGTTGCCACCGGCGGTAGCCAGCCGGGTGGACAGAGTGGAAGGCAGGCGAATTTCAAGCAGGCCGGCGAGGCTGAAACAAAAAATCCAGGTCACCAGCACCATAGCGGCGATGAACCATGGGCTCTGGAACTGAAACCCCCAGCCAATCCAGGCCCCGGATAACCGCAGGCCGGTAATGACCGCCGACAGCACCAGAAACGAGAACATTATCCCGGCCGCCGTTGCCAGGAAACGCACCCGCGTCTGACGGCGGCTGCTTTCTGCCAGGGTCATCAGCGAAGCGAGTTTTATCCCGAGGACAGGCAGAACACAGGGCATCAGGTTGAGGATAAGGCCACCCGCTAACGCCACGGCCATGATCTGCCACAGCGTGGTGGACGGGCTGATATCTACCCTGAGCTGCTGGCTCTGCGCACCATCGCTGACCAGCAGAGAGAGCGGCTGCAACCCGGAGGCCTCCAGCGGTTTTCCCTGGCTATCGCTGACGTTAAACCGGGCGGTCAGCGTGTCACCGAGGATCGCGGTCTGCGGCGACGACAGATTCACCCCCGTCGGGTTGTCAGGAAAGAGATCGGGATGGGACCAGCCTTCCGGGGAGGTCAGTTTGACGGTCAGCGTGTCATTGTCAGCGGCGACGGATTTGACCGCCACAGGGCCGTTATCTGGCGGAACCGCGCGCATCGCGTTGTCCCAGGCATCGGCAAACTGCGCTGACGGACCGGAAGCCAGGTTGATATCCAGCGGGAAGGTATTGACCACGCAGAGCGTGCTGCACAGCGAAAGCGTCAGTTTCCCGCGTAATCGCTGCTGCTCATCGGTGGCCACTTCGAGCGGAAACACAACGCGGCGATCGTAGCCGACTGAACTGAAGCCAGCAGAATCAAAGCGGACAGGCCGGGGCCAGTGCCACTGCGTTTTGGCCTGCGGCTCCCACGCGATCACCGGCCGAAAGCCGCCGTCACCGGGGGTACGCCAGTAGGTTTTCCACCCTTCATTAGGGGTCACGTCCAGCAGCAGACGAACTTTCCCCTCTGCGGGCGCATCATGCCAGACGTGAACCTGAGCATGGGAATTTTCAGGCTTCATCGACCAGCCCGGTACCGCAGCTGAGGCCGCAGACAAGCTGAATAACAGGAACCACAGGCTCCTGAAAAAGGTTTTCATCTATTTTCTCCGTAAAAAATTAACTAAACAGGAACGTCCAGTTCAGTCATTCACGGAAAACGCAGTTTTTGAGGTGTATTCGAAGTAAAGGAGGTCGGAAAAGGATCACCGGTCTCGGCAGGACGCTGATTTTGATCAGCACCGCTAATACCAGAACCAGCAGACCGGGTAACAGCAGAAGCGTATCGAAATGGAGGGGTTGGGCGTTCAGCAGCGAGTGGGCGCTGAGCTCACAGGGGGACAAGGCGGGCGACACGCGCTCCTGCACGCTGTTTTCAGCGCTCAGGGAGAGCGCGGCGGCTTTCACCTGCATGTTATGCAGGATACTCGCCCGCTGAGTCAGGCAGATCAGCATGACAAAACAGGCAACCACCAGAAGCACGATGGCTTTCAGTTGCCTGTTTTTTTGATGAGCCGAACCCGTCAGGATATTCATGGGCAATGAGAATAGTGAGCCGCACGCCTGCGGGCAAGCGGCAATTTGTAAAGGAATGCCAACCCAAGCGGTCTCCTCACCTTCTACCTGACGATGTCATTTTTTGCTGCAACTAAAACCCGGAGCTGTTATACTGTATATAATTACAGTACGGAGGGCGCATAATGGCTGTTGAAACAAAATTTGTTGTCGTAAGAAAAGGTGAAGAGAAAATGACATTTGCCAGTAAGAAAGAGGCTGACGCTCACGACAAACTGCTCGACCTGGCAGAAGCGTTCACCGACTGGCTGTTGCAAAGCGAAATGCAGATGGATGAAACCCAGGCTGAGAATCTTGGGCTGTATCTGGCCGAGCAGAAAGAGGCCGTGCAACATATTCTGCGTACCAGCAAGCTCCCTGAGCTGAATGCCGCCCCTGCAACAGATAAAACAGAGTCAGATGCAGATACCGCTGGCAGTAAAAAAATCAGAGCCGTTAAAGCAGCCTGATCGCCAGAACAGATCATCACTGAACCTGTCGCCGTGAGTGGGAAACCGCTCGCGGCTTTTTTTATGGGAGGTATGGTTGCCGGATACGCTTTTCAGGCGTGATACCCGGAAAGTCTCTCTACCATCCAGTCAATAAAAAGCCGGAGACGCGCATTCAATTGCTTGGTTGGCGGATAAATTATTGATACAGGAAATCGTGTATGGGTCGCGTCTTCAAGAAGGGGAACGAGCTGTCCTGACTGAAGAAAGTTTTTTGCTACAGAAGCGTGTGTTTGCCCTACTCCCATGCCGCGCACAAGCATATTGATCAGCGCAGCACTGTCATTCGTGGCGATATCGAAGTTAAGCACCTGCTTTTCACCGCCCCGGTTCCGGAAACGAAGAGGCCAGGCTTCTCCTGTCGCCGCGCTGAAGTAACCCACCACCCTGTGCCCGTTTTCAAGGTCAGCGACACGCCTGGGTACACCAAACTTTTCAAGATAGTCAGGGCTTGCGCAGGTCACTAAGCGATCTTTATATAAGGTTCGGCCAATCAGAGACGAATCCGCCAGCTCGCCTGCGCGAATAACGCAGTCTACTCCCTCCTCAATAAGGTTTACTGGCCGGTCGCCGATCCCCAGCGCGAGCTGGATATGAGGATGGCGTTCCCGAAACTCGTCGAGAATGGGGAGCAACACAAAGTTGGCGAGTGAAGAGTGAAGATCGATTCGCAGCCTTCCTTTAGCCGCAGCGCCCCTGTCCCGCATGGCAGTTTCAGTCTCATCCAGCCTGGCGACAAGCCTGCTGATTCTCTGGTAATACTCAGCGCCCTCAATCGTTAAGGTAACCGATCGCGTCGTGCGCTGTATCAGCTTGATGCCAAGGTGCGCTTCAAGATCCTTGAGCGCTTTGCTGACAGTAGAGCGTGGCAACCCCAGGTGTGCAGCGGCCTTAGTGAATGAGCGCGTTTCAACGATGCGCTGGAATGTACGTATTGCGAGAAGATGATCCATCCCTCCATTCTATCCCAGGCTTCTGGATTGTGCACACACATGGAAACTGAAGTCGGAAAAACAGGGATTATCTGCACGCGTAATCTCAGTATTCTGCGGTCATCACATTCGTATGAGGACGATGACATTATGACCGCCACGAAAAACGAGCTGCAGGCACTACTGGAAGAACGCTATGGCGCAGCGCAACAGAAGCCAGACAATATTATCTGGACCCCACAAGTCGAAGCGCTCCTGCGCCACAAGTCTGTCAGAACATTTTTGCCTGATCCTCTGCCTGAGGGGGCGATTGAGACGATGGTCGCAGCGGCACAGTCGGCCTCTAACTCCTCGGCCCTGAATCAGTGGAGCCTGGTTGCCGTAACGGATGCGGCGTTAAAACAGCGTATTGCAGACAGGGTAGCTCGCTCAGTGCCGGTCGATCGGATCCCGTGGATTGAAGAAGCCCCTGCCCTGTTGCTGTGGGTAGCCGATTTGTCCCGCGGTGCCGACATCACTAAAGAGGCTGGCAAAGAGCCCATTGTTTTCGATTACCTTGATTCGTTCCTGATGTCTTCCATTGATGCAGCGCTCGCGGCGCAGAATGCCGCCGTTGCGGCAGAATCGGCAGGATTAGGCATCGTTTATCTGGGCGTGATGCGCAACATAGCGAAAGAGATCGCAGAGATGATCAATCTTCCGCCACTTAGCTATGTGACTTTTGGTATGGCTGTAGGACGACCCGATGCAAGCCGAACCAGCAGCATTCGTCCCCGACCTGCTCAGCCAATGATCCTGCATTACAATCAGTACGATCAGGGCCGCTATCGCGATTACCTTAAAGATTATGAGGAGGCCTGGCAGGCTTTCCGCGTCCGACAACATATGCGTGCGAAAACCTGGCAGGGCTCGGTGGTGGAATCAGCAACCAGCATCGATTACATGGGGGGAAGAGAGAACCTGCGCGACACGGTGATGGCGCGGGGGTTCAAACTGAAATAAGCCCACCAGGCGGCAGGCCGCTGTTGCAAAGCAGTCAGCTGGACGTCGCCGCCTGATAACAGGCTTCCATTTCATCCAGCGCGGACTGATTTTCTAACCCCCACTGGTACATTTGCTCAATGGGTTCGGCAAAGGTTCTGCCAAGTGGGGTCAGACGGTAATCGACTTTGGGGGGGATTACGTCATACACATGGCGGGCGATCAACCCTCGCTGCTCCAGCTCTTTCAGCGTCTGGAACAGCATTTTCTTCGAAATCCCCTGCAGGCTGCGCTGTAACTCACCCGTGCGGGCACGTTCATCCGGCCAGTGGTACAGCGCGTGCAGCACCATCGTGCTCCATTTCACTGAAAAGAGCTCCATCAGGCGGCGCGGCGGCGAGTCCGCATAGAAAAAGAGTTTACCCTCAACCCAGGCTGGCATTGTTCTTCCCTCTGCTTATGGTCACCAAATGGTAACTACTATCAATATGGAACCCTGTTGACTATAGTCTGCCCCCTTGAGTTAACCAACACCAGCACATTCCTGAGGTAAGATGAAAATCAACGCTTTAGTCGCACATGACGCGGCACAACCTTTAGTATCAGGCCAGGTTTCGCTGCGCGCCTTACAAAAGCAGGATGTCAAAATCGAGATCCTCTATTGCGGCGTGTGCCACTCCGATCTCCATATGGCGCGTAACGAATGGGCGGTGAGTGAGTATCCCCTGGTACCGGGGCATGAAATCGTCGGACGCATGGTGGAGGCTGGAGACGAAGCCAGCCATTTTAAACCCGGTGATATCGTCGGTGTGGGGGTAATGGTCGACTCCTGCCGCGAGTGCCATTTCTGCAAACACCACGAAGAGCAGTACTGTGAGGCGGGGTTTACGGCAACCTACAATGGCATTGATAAATATACCGGCGACAGAACCCGGGGCGGCTATGCCCAGAGCATCATTGTCGATCAACATTTTGTTGTTTCTGTACCGCAAAACCTGCCGCTTGCCGGAGTTGCACCGCTGTTATGTGCAGGCGTGACTGTCTGGTCGCCGCTGCGCCATTTCAACGTCAAAGCAGGCGATCGTGTGGGTGTGGTGGGCCTGGGTGGATTAGGCCATATGGCCGTGAAGCTTGCCAGTGCGATGGGGGCGGAAGTGACGCTGTTTACCACCTCCCCCGGGAAGGGCGACGATGCCCGTCGTCTGGGGGCAAAACAGGTCGTGGTATCGCGGGATGCCGCGCAAATGGCTGCCTGCCAGACCTCGCTGGATTTTATCATCGACTGCGTAGCGGCCCCGCACGACCTGGACCCTTATCTGGCAACGCTGAAAACCAATGGCCGCCTGGTATTGGTCGGCATTCCGGACCAGCCACACAACTCGCCGAATATTACCCCCATGGTGTTCCGACGTTTAAGCATCAGCGGGTCGTCGATTGGCAGCATTCAGGAAACCCAGGAGATGTTGAACTTTTGCGGCGAACACAATATTACCGCCGAGGTTGAAACGATCGGCGGCGAGGATATTGAGGCTGCCTTTGCCCGCATGCTGAAAGGGGACGTTAAGTATCGCTTTGTGATTGATATGCAGGCGACACGCTGGTAGCAGAGCCCCCCTGCCCGCATCGTTCAATCCGGGCACTGTCTCTCCAGCCATTGACCGACGACGGGCCATAATTTCTCCGCACATCGGCTACGGAAAAAGCCCATATGGCCAATGGCCGGAATACCGAAATCGGCGCGCCGTATCTCGCGGCGTTCGATTTTGGCGTTTCGCACTGGCGCCATCAGCCGCGTAATGGCTTCAGGGTTAGCCCAGGGGTCGTCATCAAACCCCATCACCAGCACGGGTAAGGTTATCTCGCTTGCCCGCTGGCGTGCATCCCAGTCTGGATCGTCGTAGAAATAGCCCGGCATTGCGCTCCAGCGCCCCCACTGAAGCATCACTGGCGCCGGCAAATCCTCGCCCAGCCCAAGACGCCTGGCAGGCATGTACCCGAAGAGTCGGCAAAGAACCGGGGCCAGAACGCGCAATAAGCACCAGACTCGCACCTTTTCTGTCGTCTGTTTTATGGTGCTTGTCACCCCGGCATGTGAGGCCACTATCACCGCGGCCTGCAGGGCGTGCGTAGCTGGCGAAAGCAGAACGGCGTGCCCACCCACACTGTGCCCTACCGCCAGCAGGCTAAGACCGGGGCAGCGCGCTTTAGCCCAGGCGGTGATGCATCCGACGTCCTGCTCGATCCAGTCTGACATTGAGACGCTGTAGCTCCGGACTTTCCCGGATTTTGAAAGGCCCGTGCCACGGTAATCGTACGTGAGGACACTGAATCCCCTGTTAAAAAGGTACTCTGCAAATCCTTTATAAAATGTCTGCACAACCGCCGTTGCGGGGTGAAGGATAACCATCGCTTTGGCATCGCTTCTTTCCCATATCGTGGCCGCCAGAAATCCGCCTTCATTTACGGGTATTATTATTGAATTCATGCGTTGAGCCTTATCTATGTGGTCATACCAGTGGCAACTGAATTCAATCTAGACCTTACTTTCCAATCTGGCGATTTTTTTCTGCTAAGGTGGTGGCTTGTTCACTTTTAAGAAGGCCTGCCGCATGAGTAATGTAATAAGAAAGAATTATCCTGAATTAGGGGAAGTAAAGGCGCCTTATGTCCATTCAGTAAAGCATGGCAATACGCTTTATATTTCCGGCCTTACTGCCTTTGGCACAGCGGCTCAACATGAAGGTATTACCGAGCAGGCTGAAGAAATATTCAACCAAATCAGGAAAATCGTCAGTGCAGAAGGCGCTGATTTTTCCGCCCTGATTAAAGTGACTATATTCATCACCTCTTTTGCGGAGATCGACGCGCTACGTAAAGTGTTATACCGAAATTACGGCGATCACCTGCCTGCCAGTTCGCTTGTGGAAGTCAGCCGCCTCTTCTCACCCGACCTCTCAATTGAAATTGAGGCAGTATTCGGCCTGTAATTTATTGCACATAGTCGGTCGTTTCTGGCGGGCAACTTCGCCCGCCGATGTGTATCCGGAAGGATACGGTTCACTGGTCTTTCATCCGGCATACACTTCAACACGCGTGCCTAATCTCCGGGCCAGCCCGTTAGCGCCGTCGCGCATCACCTGATGGTGGTTCCAGCGAAAAACGGGCCCAGCCAGCGGCGCAAGAAGGTTCATCCAGCGGGTGTTGGTACGTATATCCCAGTCATAGCGGACAATCGTCTCTTGCCCGTGATCGGACAACGACCACACGCCGCGCCCGACTACCTCTCCGCTGGCTTCTCCTTCCAGAAGCGACAGCGGCTGAATAGTTAAGACATGAATATCAAAGGTGATGTGATACGGGAGCGCGCCCTTCCAGGTATAGCGATGCAGAGCACCAATCCCCCGCACATCGCCTTTCTTTAACTCGACGATCTGCACCAGGCTTTCCCACCATTCGGGCCACAAATCCGGATGACACAAAATATCCCATACCTCCTGGACAGAAGCCTCAACCCGCCAGATGGTGGAAAACTGATAGTCAGCCATAGCGTTCGTCTCCCGTCAGGGTGCGAAGAAATCAGGAGGGAAACGCACGTTGATCGCCATGGCCTCCATCAGGACGGTTTCCAGTAATTTGCCCGCCAGTCCATAGCTGACCACTTTGATGGGCAATCCGGATTGCTTATCGAACCAAATCTCATAGTGATGAACCGCATCGACGGTCTTTCCTTCGGGGCCGACCACCGACAAATGCAGCGTTGGTTTCCCGGCGATAATCGCCTCCCCGAGGGTGGTGGTTGTGCCTCCCTGTTGCAGATGCCGAATGTTATTCAGCAACACGCCAAGGTCGGATTGATCCACCCGATGACCATTTTCATCCGTTATCAGTGAATCCGTGGGCGACAGATTCAGAACCGGGAACGTCCCTACGCCAAAGGGCCAGAGCTTCACCTTGCCATTACCCGGATTATAGATGAGCGCCGCTCCGGCATGTGGAGTGGAAAAATCCATCCGCACATGACCCGGTTTACGGTAGCTATAGCGAATGACTTTGGTTTCATCCTGCGAGGAGACGGAGCGCACCATCACCTGGTAAGACTGAAGTTGGGCAAAACGTTGCAGCGCGCGCGCAACGGGATCGGATGTTGTGCCGCTTTGCAAAAAGGCTGCGGCCACAACCAACTTGTCCGCGGCGTGCGCAGGCTCATGAAAGCTTAAGAGCAGCAATGTTGTCAGCATTACTGCCACAGAGAGGAAGCCGCTGATGATGGTCTCCTGCAATAACATGATCGGGAATAAGATCAGTATGTCGGATAACCGTTAAATGTGCCGGGCAGGTCGTTAAACGCGGTTCCCAGCCATCTCCCCACATCAGCGCGGAAGTAATTGCTTCAGGGCCAGCCCTGCCAGACGAACGGTTTCCTGAAGGCGTTCGAGACTATCCCCCGCCCGTGCTTTCGCAGACAGACCCGACATCAGCGTGCTGATAAAGTCAGTCAGCCGAACGGCGTCCTGCGGGTGCTGTTCGGCGATATAAGCCCGAATACTATTTTCAGCAGCAGTATGCAGATCGCACGCCGCCTCGCGCGCCTCGGGATCGTTGCAATGGGTGCCCTCCAGCACCAGGCACCCGGCGGCGGTTGGATCGGCAACGTAGCGTCTTGCCGCCTCGTTCAGAACGTCTATCAAACAGTCAGCCACCGGACGATCGCGACGCAACAGCGCCGTAAAGGGGATCGCGCCGGTATGGTTATAACGCTCCAGCACGCGGGTATAGAGCCCGAATTTACTGCCAAAGGCCGCATAGAAACTGGGCGGATTGATACCGAACGCTTTAGTCAGGTCCGCAATACTGACCGCGTCATACCCTCGGGAATGAAAGAGATATTGCGCGGTTTCAACGGCCTGCTCAGGATCAAACCGACGAGGCCGCCCTGGGGTACGGCTATTTTTTGTAGTGATCACTACATTACTCCTTGACGGCATGCGTTGCCGACGAATATTGTAATCCTCACTACAATATCATGAGGAACAGATTATGGCTGCATTACAAAAGAGAGCGGTACTGGTTTTAGGCGGGAGTCGTGGGATTGGCGCGGCTATCGTACGGCGCTTTGTTTCCGATGGCGCGTCGGTGGTCTTCAGCTACGCCGGCTCGCCAGAGGCCGCCGCGCAACTCGCCACTGAAACCGGAAGCGTAGCGGTACAGACCGACAGCGCCGACCGGGAGGCGGTAATAAAGCTGGTGCGTGACAGCGGGCCGCTGGATGTGCTGATCGTTAACGCGGGCATCGCTCTGTTCGGTGATGCGCTTGAGCAGGACAGCGATGCCGTCGATCGTCTGTTCCGTATCAACATTCACGCCCCTTACCATGCTGCGGTCGAGGCGGCCCGGCAAATGCCGGACGGCGGACGGATTATTGTCATCGGTTCCGTGAATGGCGATCGTATGCCCGTTCCGGGAATGGCCTCTTATGCCGTCAGCAAATCCGCACTGCAGGGGCTGGCGCGCGGCCTGGCGCGGGACCTGGGCGCCCGCGGCATTACGGTCAACGTCGTACAGCCCGGCCCCATCGATACCGATGCGAATCCAGAGAGTGGCCCGATGAAGGAACTGATGCACAGTTTTATGGCCATCAAACGGCATGGGCGTCCTGAAGAGGTAGCGGGCATGGTCGCCTGGCTGGCAGGCCCTGAGGCGTCGTTTGTCACAGGGGCGATGCACACCATCGACGGGGCGTTTGGGGCGTAGTCGTCCGGAATCACACAGCAGGAGGATCAGCAAGCAACTTGACGAAGCGCTTCCTGACCTCCTTATAGCCGTTATTTTCATAAAAATGGTGCGCCCTGACGCGTCTCTCACTGCTTGAAAGCTCCATCTGCGTACAGCCTTTATCAAGGGCGTGCTGCTCAGCGGCGATAAGGAGTTTCTGGCCTATGCCTGTTCCTCTCGCAGACTCATTGATCACCAGGGCGGAGATCAATGCCCACAGGCCACTCTCATGCACGGGGGTGATAAAGTTCACCACAATTACGCCGCAAACGTCCTGCTCTGCTTCAGCCACTAACAGGTTGAAGCTGGTATTCGCTTCGGTAATGTGTCGCGTCAGATTCTCAGGGTCTGTCTGGTAGCCCAACTGGAGAAAAAGCGTTTGCAGGGAGGGAATGTCTTTTAACGCTGCCGCCCTTATTAAGGCCATTGTCATTAACTCCTTACGTTAAGTTCAACGCAAACTTATACAGCTGCCGGTATTATTAATGCCCATACTTTATTCATATTCTTCCTGCCCTCTGGCTTAACCTTCATAACAAATCCTTATTTCTTCCATTTTTTAAATCCGGAAATATTCATTCATTATGCAAATAAAAAAAGTCTTTCCAATAGGCTCCCAAAATGCATAATGAGAACGATCATTCTCACTTTTACAGGGCAGCCCTTATGAGCACAAAGCTGGAAGAACGACAGAAACAGCGTCAGGACGAGATCATCGTTGCCGCGCGCCGCTGCTTTCGCGCCAGCGGATTTCATGCCGCCAGCATGTCGCAAATCGCCAGCGAAGCGAAGCTCAGCGTCGGGCAAATCTATCGCTATTTCAGTAATAAAGATGCGATTATCGAAGAGATGATCCGCCGCATCATCGACTCGCGCATCGAGGAGATGCAGGGCAAAACCCTGGTGGAAGGGATGCCGCAGGCGCTTGCCTGGCGACAGACCCTCAACGAAGACGATGATGCCCTGATGCTTGAAATGTCCGCCGAGGCCACGCGCAACCCGCAGGTGGCATCGATGCTGGTTGAAGCCGAAGCCAGGATGTTTGCCAACGCCTGCGTGCACCTGAAAAAGCAGTTTCCCCACCTGAGCGATGAACATATTCGCTGCTGCGTGGAAATCACCGCGGTGATGATCGAGGGGACCATTTACCGTCGACTCACGCCGTTAAAAGTCCCTTCAGAACAATTAGAGCCCATTTATCAGAATATTTTAAAACTACTTTTCTCTGCGAAGTAATCGCATGTGAATAATTAGCGGAAATAAATAATTTCCCCTTTTGTCATTTCCGGCGCTGCCGGAGATGCGGGATCGCTGTGCCTTTAAATAGCCCTCCTCCCTGTTAAGCCATTAGCAGGGCAGGCTTCGTTCACCCTGGAAAAAGATTATGAAGACCATAACAACCTCCATCGCAGCATTACTCCTCCTGACCGGGTGCGATAATGCACAAACGTCTGCTCCCCATCGCCCGCTTCCGGAAGTGGGGATTGTCACCCTCATGAGCCAGCCGGTGCCCGTGGTCAGCGAGCTGACTGGTCGCACCGCCGCCGCCATGAGCGCCGAAGTGCGCCCGCAGGTAGGCGGCATTATTCAAAAAAGGCTCTTTACCGAAGGCGATACCGTGAAAGCCGGACAGGCGCTGTATCAGATCGATCCCGCCAGCTATCGCGCCGCGTACAACGAAGCAGCGGCCGCGCTGAAACAGGCCCAGGCGCTGGTGCAGGCCGACTGTCAGAAAGCCCGGCGCTATGCGCAGCTGGTGAAAGACGACGGCGTGTCGCGTCAGGATGCAGAAGATGCAAAATCCACCTGCGCCCAGGACAAGGCCAGCGTCGAGTCAAAGAAAGCCGCGCAGGAGAGCGCCCGCATTAACCTCAACTGGACCACCGTCACCGCGCCGATTGCCGGGCGCATCGGCATCTCCTCCGTCACGCCGGGCGCACTGGTCACCGCTCAGCAGGAGACCGCGCTGGCCACCGTTCGCGGGCTGGACCGCATGTATGTCGATCTGACGCGCTCCAGCACCGATCTGCTGCGATTACGCAAACAAACGCTGGCCACCAACAGCGATACGCTGGGCGTGACGTTAACCCTTGAAGACGGCAGCGCCTACAGCGAAAAGGGCCGTCTGGCGCTGACCGAAGTGGCAGTGGATGAATCCACCGGTTCGGTCACCCTGCGCGCCGTTTTCCCCAACCCGCAGCATCAGCTCCTGCCGGGGATGTTTGTCCGCGCTAAGGTGGACGAAGGCATCATGAACGAGGCGATCCTCGCGCCGCAGCAGGGCATCACCCGCGATGCCAAAGGCGCGGCCACTGCCCTGGTGGTGAATGCCAGTAACAAAGTGGAACAGCGTCAGCTGGAAACGGGCGATACCTACGGCGACAAATGGCTGGTGCTGAGCGGCCTGAAGGCGGGCGATAAGCTGATCGTGGAGGGCACCGACAAAGTCACCGCCGGTCAGGAAGTGAAAGCCGAAGAGATGAAAACCACGGGAGGAAACGCCTGATGTTTTCCCGTTTCTTCGTGCGCCGCCCGGTTTTTGCCTGGGTGATCGCCATTCTGATTATGCTCGCCGGGATGCTGGCGATCCGCTCGCTGCCGGTGGCGCAGTATCCGGACGTCGCCCCGCCGTCGATCAAAATCTCCGCCACCTACACCGGTGCCTCCGCGCAGACGCTGGAGAACAGCGTCACCCAGGTTATCGAGCAGCAGCTGACCGGGCTGGATAACCTGCTCTACTTCAGCTCCACCAGCAGTTCGGACGGGTCGGTGAGCATTAACGTCACCTTCGAGCAGGGAACCGATCCGGACACCGCCCAGGTGCAGGTGCAGAACAAAGTCCAGCAGGCGGAGTCGCGCCTGCCGACCGAGGTGCAGCAGTCCGGCATCACGGTGGAAAAATCTCAAAGTAACTTCCTGCTGATCATGGGCGTGTATGACAAAACGGACCAGGCCAGCAGTTCGGATATCGCCGACTGGCTGGTGAGTAATATGCAGGACCCGCTGGCGCGCGTGGAGGGCGTGGGGAGCCTGCAGGTATTTGGCGCAGAATACGCCATGCGCATCTGGCTCGACCCGGCGAAGCTGGCCTCTTACGCGCTGATGCCGTCCGACGTGCAAAGCGCCATTGAAGCGCAGAACGTACAGGTCTCTGCCGGCAAAATCGGCGCACTGCCCTCCTCTAACGCGCAGCAGCTGACCGCCACGGTCCGCGCCCAGTCGCGCCTGCAGACGGTGGAGCAGTTTAAAAACATCATCGTGAAGAGCCAGTCCAACGGCGCGGTGGTGCACATCAGCGACGTGGCCCGCGTGGAGATGGGCAGCGAAGATTACACCGCTACCGCGAAGCTCAACGGTCATCCGGCCGCGGGTATGGCGGTGATGCTTTCACCGGGTGCGAACGCGCTCAACACCGCCACGGCGGTGAAAGATAAAATCGCCGAGTTCAAAAAGTCGATGCCGGAAGGCTACGACGTGGCCTACCCGAAAGACAGCACCGAGTTCATCAAGATCTCGGTTGAGGATGTGATTCAGACCCTGTTCGAAGCCATCATTTTAGTGGTGGTGGTGATGTATCTGTTCCTGCAGAACATCCGCGCGACGCTGATCCCGGCGCTGGCGGTACCGGTGGTTCTGCTGGGCACCTTCGGCGTGCTGGCGCTGTTCGGCTACTCCATCAACACCCTGACGCTGTTTGCGATGGTGCTGGCGATTGGGCTTTTGGTGGATGACGCCATCGTGGTGGTGGAAAACGTCGAGCGTATTATGCGCGACGAAGGGCTGCCCGCCCGGGAAGCCACCGAGAAATCGATGGGCGAAATCTCCGGGGCGTTGGTCGCCATTGCGCTGGTGCTCTCGGCGGTGTTCCTGCCGATGGCCTTCTTCGGCGGCTCCACCGGGGTGATCTACCGTCAGTTCTCGGTCACTATTATCTCGGCGATGTTCCTCTCTGTGGTGGTAGCCCTGACCCTGACGCCCGCGCTCTGCGGCTCGATTTTGAGCCACACGACCCCGCATAAAAAAGGTTTCTTCGGCGCATTCAACCGCTTCTACAGTAAAACCGAGCACGGGTATCAGAACAAGGTGCTGCGCGCCCTGCGCCGCTCCGGCGGCATGCTGGTGGTCTACGCCCTGCTCTGCGGCGCGATGGGGCTCGCCATGCTGAAACTGCCGGGCAGCTTCCTGCCAACGGAAGATCAGGGCGAAATCATGGTGCAGTACACCCTGCCCGCAGGCGCAACCGCGGTGCGTACCGCCGAGGTCAGCCGTCAGGTGCGCGAGTGGTTCCTCAACAAAGAGAAAGCCAATACCGACGTGATCTTTACCGTCGAGGGTTTCAGCTTTAGCGGCAGCGGCCAGAATGCCGGGATGGCATTTGTCTCCCTGAAAAACTGGTCCGAACGTAAGGGTGACGAAAACACCGCCCAGGCCATTGCCCTGCGCGCCACCCAGGAGCTGAGCACCATCCGCGATGCCACCATCTTTGCCATGACGCCACCGGCGGTGGACGGTTTAGGCCAGAGCAATGGCTTCACCTTTGAGCTGATGGCCAGCGGCACCACCGACCGCGACGCCCTGCTGAAGCTGCGTAACCAGCTGATTGGCGAAGCGAATCAGGATGACTCTCTGCACGCGGTCCGCGCCAACGATCTGCCGCAGATGCCGCAGCTGCAGGTGGATATCGATAACAACAAAGCCGTGTCGCTGGGGCTCTCCCTGAGTGACGTCACCAGCACCCTCTCCGGCGCCTGGGGCGGGACCTACGTCAACGACTTTATCGATCGCGGTCGCGTGAAAAAGGTCTACATCCAGGGCGATAGCGACACCCGCGCCGTGCCGTCGGATCTCAATAAATGGTTTGTGCGCGGCAGCGACAGCACCATGACCCCATTCTCCGCCTTCGCCACCACCCGCTGGGAGTATGGCCCGGAAAGTCTGGTGCGCTACAACGGCTCGGCGGCGTATGAAATCCAGGGTGAGAACGCCAGCGGCGCCAGCTCCGGTACGGCGATGAGCAAAATGGAGCAGTTGGCCAACAACCTGCCGGCGGGCAGCACCTGGGCATGGAGCGGTTTGTCGTTACAGGAAAAACTGGCCAGCGGTCAGGCGATGAGCCTATACGCCCTGTCGATCCTGGTGGTGTTCCTCTGTCTGGCGGCGCTGTATGAGAGCTGGTCGGTGCCGATTTCGGTCACTCTGGTGATCCCGCTTGGAGTGCTGGGTGCGGCCGTGGCCGCCTCCCTGCGCGGCCTGAACAACGATGTCTACTTCCAGGTAGCACTGCTGACCACCATCGGCCTGGCGTCGAAAAATGCCATCCTGATCGTGGAGTTTGCCGAGGCCAAAGTCGCCGAAGGCTACTCCCTGACGCGGGCTGCCCTGCGAGCGGCCCAGACGCGTCTGCGTCCGATCATCATGACCTCGCTGGCGTTTATTGCAGGCGTCACGCCGCTGGCGATTGCTACCGGTGCCGGGGCCAACAGCCGCGTGGCGATCGGAACCGGCATCATCGGCGGAACCCTGGCGGCTACGCTGCTGGCGATCTTCTTCGTTCCCTTATTCTTTGTACTGGTGAAACGTCTGTTCTCCGGTAAGCACGCAAACCGGAGGTCATAATGTTTCGTGTATCTGTTTTAGTCTTAGCCCTGCTGAGCGCAGGCTGCGTGTCGTTAGACCCGACGTATCAGCGCCCGGACGCCCCCGTCCCGGCCACCCTGCCCGGCGCACACGGCGAAGCCACCGCCGTGGTGAGCCAGTGGCAGCAGGTGATGAACGATGCACGCCTGAAAGGCGTGGTGACGATGGCGCTCAACAGCAACCGCGACCTGCAAAAAGCGATTGCCGATATCGACGCCGCCCGCGCCCAGTACGGCGAAACGCGATCGTCCCTGTTCCCGACGGTGGACGCGGAGCTGAGCCACACCCGCAGCCGCACGCTGGCAAGCGGCGTCGCGACCAGCGATGAAGCCAACGGCGCGGTATCCAGCTTCGAGCTGGATCTGTTTGGCCGCAACCAGAGCCTGTCGCGCGCGGCGCGCGAAACCTGGCTCGCCAGCGAGTTCACCGCGCAGAATACGCGCCTGACGCTGGTTAGCGAGCTGACCACCGCCTGGGTGACGCTGGCGGCCGATAACAGCAACCTGGCGCTGGCAAAATCAACGATGGAGAGCGCGGCGAACTCGCTCAAGATTGTGAAGCGCCAGCAGGCGGTCGGCGTGGCGGCGGCCACGGACGTCAGCTCTGCGATGGCGGTTTATCAGCAGGCACGCGCCAGCGTGGCAAGCTATCAGACGCTGGTGATGCAGGACAAAAATGCCCTCAATCTGCTGGCGGGCGACACGGTGCCGGACAACCTGCTGCCCGGCACGCTGGAAAGCCTGAGCGATAACGCCATCACGCTGATCCCGGCGGGCGTCAGCTCCAGCACGCTGCTGCGTCGCCCGGATATTCAGGAGGCCGAACATAACCTGCTGAGCGCCAACGCCAATATTGGCGCGGCACGCGCTAACTTCTTCCCGACGATTTCGCTCACCGCCAGCGCGGGCGTCGGCAGCGATTCGCTCTCGTCCCTGTTCAGCCACGGCATGAAGGTCTGGTCATTCGCGCCGTCCATCACCCTGCCGCTGTTCAGCGGCGGGAACAACATGGCACAACTGCGTTATGCGGAAGCGGAGAAGAAGGGGCTGATCGCCACCTATGAGAAGACCATCCAGAGCGCGTTTAAGGACGTGGCCGACGCGCTGGCCCGTCGTGAAACCCTGAGCGAGCAGCTGGATGCCCAGCGCGAATATGTCGCGGCGGAGCAAAAAACGCTGGATGTGGCAACGCGCAGCTATCAGGCAGGCGTGGGGGATTATCTGACGGTACTTACCGCGCGGCGGTCGCTATGGTCGGCTCAGGAGTCGCTGATCGCGTTACAACAAACCGACCTGGAAAACCGTATCACCCTGTGGCAGTCGCTCGGTGGCGGTATTCAGTAACACCTTTTGCCGGGCGGCGCGTGGCTTGCCCGGCCAGGGATTTACTCTCACCCAGGAAGTTCGGCATCTTTGATATCGGCTATGGGCCCCAGAATGGCGCTATCAAATTCACGTACCGCTTCACCGGCAGCCACGCGTTCAGGCCAGTCATGGTTCGCAAGCGCGCCGCGGCCAAGTGAAATGAGATCCGCTCCCATATCCATAACCTGCTGTGCCCGGGATACATCATGCAGACTCCCGTTAGCCATAATGGTTAACCGCGGCGCATATTTCCGTGCCAGCTCAACCAGTGAGCGTGGGTTCTCAGGGAATGCTGGCTGCCATGCTTCAAACTCAGTCAGATGCAGATAATCAATCCCGGACTCAGCGAGCAACGTAAATACGACTCGCGCATCGTCTTCACCGTTCGCCCATTTATGGAAGAAGTCATTCACTTTTCCCTGCGAGATGCGAATACCCACCGGGATCGCCTGACCTACACGCTTTCTGACAGCCTTGATAACCTCAAGACTCAGGCGCAGACGTCCTGCAATGTCTCCGCCCCAGTAGTCAGTACGCTGGTTGGTGTAATCCGTAAAAAATTGATCAAGCAGGTAACCATTTGCGCCATGGATCTCCACGCCATCAAAGCCCGCGTCGAAAACAGCATAGGATGCGGCATCGGCAAAGCTATCAATAATGCTCTGAATCTCTTCTTCATTGAGTTCTCGTGGAACGGGATATTCACCTTCCCCACGATAAAACGTCATTTGTTTGCCAACAGGGCGAACGGCACTGGGACCAACGGTCCCGTCCAGAAAATGGTTCCCCTGAGAAAGCGCGCCAGAATGCTGGATTTGAGCAAAAATCCGGCCATTCTGTTGATGGACGGCGTCAGTAATCTTGCGCCAGCCCGCAACCTGTTCCGGGCTGGTCAATCCCGCCTGAAAGGCATACGTCTGGGACCAGGCTTTATCAATATAAATCCCTTCCGATATCACCAGGCCGAAACCGCCACGGGCAAAATCTTCGTAATAGGTCTTCATGCGCTCACCGGCTATGCCCTCTTCTGACGCTGTTACGCGGGTCATTGGGGCGACCGCGAGGCGGTTTTTTAAGGCGACGTTCCCGATATGACCGGGCGTGAATAAGGACAATGTCTTCATGGGTTTTCCTGAACAGGTTTAAATCATAAAGACAATATAATGATTGTATGCAAGGCCATAAACAGACCAAAATGATAAGGCTGTATAACGATTTTAGTTATAATGTGGTTTTTTTATTTTGTGTTTCCGCTACCGGAGTCGCCATGAATTTACAGGATGTGTCCCTCTTTCTGGTTATCACCGAAATGCGCAGCCTGACACAGGCGGCGAAACGGCAGGGTATTTCAGCGATGGCCGTTTCAAGACGACTCGCCTCGCTTGAGCAGGCGCTCGGAACGCGCCTTTTACAAAGAACCACCCGTTCGGTGTCGTTAACTCAGGAGGGTATGGAGTTTATCCCTTATGCCCGGGCGCTCATTGATGCGGAGACCGGCGCCAGGGCATTGTTCTCGCCATCAACGCAAGGGGCTTCAGGGTTACTGCGGATAACAGCCCCCTCGGGCTTCGGGCGGCGTAATATTTTGCCGCTGGTCCCTGAACTTCTCTCAGAGAATCCGGAGCTCAGCATCGACCTGCAGTTAAGCGAAGACGTGGTTGATATCGTTGGCAGAGGTATCGACGTTGCTATCCGTATTGCACCGCTGAAGGACTCGACCCTTATCGCGCGCAAAATCACCGATAATCCACGGATCATTTGTGCTTCACCCGCCTATCTGACCGCGAAGGGTAAGCCTGTGACGGTGGAGGATTTAACGCAGCATAACTGTCTGAGACTCAGTAGCGTACCGCAATGGATCCTCGAGCGTGATGGCGATATTCTGCGCGTCGGCGTTGAGGGTCGTTTCAGTTCAGATAATGTGGAAGGTGTCAGAGAGATGTGTGTTCTGGGGTTGGGTATCGCGCAATTAACTCGCTGGGATGTCATGCAAGAGATTCAGGAAGGCACGCTGGTTGAAATTGAATTATCTGATGCCCGTCCTCAGGATCTATCCGTGTGGGCCGTTTTACCGACAACACGTTACCTTCCCCTCCGGGTGAGTACTTTTATTGATAAATTAAAATTCTCCCTGACGTGATCCTCCTCCGGGATCGCGTGATACTCGTCCCGGGCGGTTTAAATCAGAGCATCATCATCATTTCATGCCACGCCATCCCGCCGTGATCGGACGCCGACGGCTTGATATAGCGGTAGCCAAAATGGGCATACAGATCGACGTGGCGATCTTTGCACATCAGGTGAATTGTCTTTTTGTTCATCGCCTTCAGGCGTGACACGAACTCACGCATCAGCAGCGACGAGTAGCCTTTCCCCTGATAATCCGGGTGAACCACCACGGACATGATCACTGCGTTTGGCGCATCCGGATCGTGGCCCACCAGCTCTTTAAACTCCTCGTCGGACATCACCACTTCCCATGCACAGCCCGCATTAATGAATCCGATGACATTGCCCTCCAGCTCCATACAGAGGAAGCCTTCCGGATAGCGGTGAATGCGGGTGGCAATTTTTTCGCGCGTTGCCGCTTCATCCCCTTCATAGGAAGTCATTTCAATTTCATAGCAACGATCGACGTCAGCTGGGGTTGCCTGTCGGAATACGGGAGTGGTCATGTTTTTGCCTTTTCATTATTTTGTGGGCGACAGGTTACTTTGTTCCTGGCATGTTTGCGCTGCATGTTATGCAATAATTAACTGCATAACATGCAGTTAACCGAATTCAGGAAAAACATGTACTCGCCCTTACGTAAGATCGACATGAATCTGCTGCTGGTCTTCGACTCTCTCTACCGTCACGGCAGCGTAACGGATGCCGCCAATGAGCTGGCCCTTAGCCCTTCGGCGCTGAGTCATGCCCTGAATCGCCTGCGAATGGCGCTTGAGGATCAACTGTTCGTGCGTACCGGCGGCCGGATGGTGCCCACCGCCAGAGCGGAGAGCATCGCGGCGAAGGTTTCCGCGGCGTTAGGCAGCCTCTCTTCCTGCCTGCACGAGCCCGGGCACTTCGAGGCGGGAAAAAGCCGGGAGACATTCACCTTTGCCGCAACGGACTACACCGCCGCGGTGATCTTGCCCGCGCTGGTGGCGCGCGTAAACCGGCTGGCACCGGGCATCACCATTAAGATTGTCTATTCGCGGGATTTTAATGCCGACGACGATCTGCTGTCAGGTAAGGTCGACTTCGCCCTGGGTTTCGAAGAGGAGCAAAAACCCCCCCGGCGCGGCATCGAATCCATGACCTGTTTTACCGATGATTATGTGGTTGCCGTGCGCCATGGTCACCCGGATATTCAGGATTCACTGACGCAGGAGCATTATCTGAGTGCCGGGCATGTGGTGGTGCGGCCGTGGATGGAAACTCGCGGGATGATCGATCGTTATCTGGAAAGTCAGCAGGTCCGCCGTCGGATCGTTGTTGAACTGCCCAGCCTGATGATCGCCCCGCTTATTGTCTCCCGCTCCGATCTGGTGATCACCCTGCCGAAAAGAGGTATAGCGTCGGTCTTTGATATGAAAGATCTGGTGGTTTTTGCTCCCCCCTTCCCGACACCGCAGTACACCCTGAAGGCGTATTACAGTCCTGCGCTGGGTAACTCACCCGGGCATCTGTGGATGAGGGAGCAAATTTTAGCGATATGCGATGGGCAAGAGCCGTTGCATGCAGGCTAATCCGCCGATTTGACGATATAGGTCACCACGCCAAAAATATCGAGCGAATCTTCGCTGCTCACGACAATCGGTGAATAGGCGCTGTTCATCGGGTTAAGCTGCACCCGGGGTCTGAGCTGGAGGCGCTTTACCGTAAACTCCCCCTCCACCGCGGCGATCACAATATCTCCGTGCTGCGCCGTTCTGCCGCTGTCGACAATCAGCAGATCGCCGTCGCCAATGCCGGCATCAATCATTGAATCCCCGGCGGCTTTTACGAAATAGGTTGAGCTGGGGTGCTGGATCAGCAATTTGTTCAGGTCGATACGCTGTTCCACGTAGTCCTGCGCCGGACTGGGGAAGCCGCACTGCACGACATCGCTGAAAAGGGGTAGCGCGATCACCTCGCGCAATGCTGCAAGTTGGTAAAACACCATGATTCGTTCCTCGAATACTGTTTTTATATACAGTAGTCGTAGCGAGGGGCGCAGGCAAGTCATGGGGCAGCGGCAGCTGTTTATTGCTTAACCGCTTCGCTTATAAGTGATTAATGTGTTTAACAATATTGATTTTGTAAATATTTCAGGACGTTGCATGGAGGTATCCCCTCACCTGCATGAACGGGACGGCTCCATGCACCTTAGTTTTTTGCTTCTACTGCGCTGTTACACACCCACCAGGCTTTCAAGAGGAATGCCAAGTTGAGCATGCAAACGGCGGATCATCGGTAAAGTGAGAGTCCGCGTTCCGTTCAAAATTTCGTAAACACGATTCGACTTACCGATGGCCGGCTCGAGATCCTTAGCACTCAGACCTTGCTGTTCCATGCGGAACTTAATGGCCTCAACCGGGGAAGGTGGCTCAATCGGATAGTGCTTTTTCTCATAATCTTCGATTAAAAGGCACATCACTTCAAAATAGTCACCTTCTGGTGTATCCAGTGCAGGTTCATTTTCAAACATCGGTTCGACCGCTCGCAGGGCCGCTTCATAGTCTTGTTCAGTTCGGATAGGTTTAATGTTCATCGTTTACTCCAGGTCAATCGTATCCGCGTCTACTGCATCATATTCCTTATGCGTTCCGATAAACTTAACGAAGATCCATCCACGCTGATAGGCAATTGCAACTATTAACCGGTAACTGTTTCCCTTGATATTGAAGACCACTCGCCTGTCTTTAAGAATACTGGCACTGCGGTACTGTACTTTAATTTCTGCTGGGGTTTTCCAGTCAGCTTTTGTAGCCTCATCCACCCAAGCCCTTAGCGGTTGTTCAGCATCGGGGTTCTCCGCCCAGAAATCCCTTAATATTTTCACCGAGATGATCTTCATGCACAAATGATAGTCCCAATATGGGACTTCAGCAATCCTTTAGTCCCATATTGGGATATGAGTAATAAATCATAGCCTTTGACAAATGGCTAACCGACAAGTTACGCCAGGAACGAGAGGAACCACCAAATGACAGCGTCCTTTGCAGGCGCAACAAAAAGATACTGCGGGAAGATCGAGGCGACAAGCCAGGAAAAACATTACCGGAAGGTGTCTCGCAAAACAGCGAGGTCGCATGTTCCCGGCCCGTATAGTCCTCAGGGAGAGGGAGCAGCTCTACCTTCAGCGGCCATATTTCCGCGAGGCAATCACACACAAAATCACACCCAGGGTGATAAACATCATCAGCGGGCTAACCCTCTCATGCAGCAGCGTAGCGGACAGCGCCAGCCCGAGAAACGGCTGCAGCAGCTGCAGCTGCCCGACGGCGGCGATCCCGCCCTGGGCCAGCCCTTTGTACCAGAAGATAAACCCGATCAGCATGCTGAACAGCGACACATAACCCAGCGCGGCCCAGGCTGGAATACCGATGTCGCTGAAGGATACAGGCATCATCAGCAGGGAGGCCACCACCATAAACGGCAGCGCCAGGATCAGCGCCCAGCTGATCACCTGCCAGCCGCCACACTCGCGGGTGAGCGCGGCCCCTTCGGCATAGCCCAGGCCGCAGACGATCACCGCCGCGAGCATCAGCAGATCGCCCGTCAGGGAGAGCGATGCGCCTTGCGTAAGGGCAAATCCCATCACCAGCAGGCTGCCCAGCACCGAGAAGATCCAGAAAGCCCGGGCAGGACGCTCCTTGCCGCGCAGCACCGCGAAAATGGCGGTCATCAGCGGCAGCAGCCCGAGAAAGACAATCGAGTGGGCGGCGGTGACATGCCGCAACGCCAGGGCGGTCAGCAGCGGAAAACCGACCACCACGCCCAGGGAGACCATCATCAGCGGCACAATCCGCGCGGCTGGCGGGCGTTTTTCCCGCCACCCGAGGATCAGGATCAGGGCCACCATCCCGGCAAGGGAGGCCCGGGCAAAGGTCAGGAAAAAGGGATCGAAATCCTGCACCGCAACCCGCGTGGCGGGCAAGGAACCGCTGAAAATGACGACGCCCAGCAGGCCGTTGAGCCAGCCTGAAAGCGCGTTTTTATCTACTGCAATATTCATTACCCTTATCTTCCCGATCTTGAGCCTCTGTGGAGCCGATGGTAGTCTCGCCCATTCAATACAATCAAATTATTGTCATGGATACATTTGATGAAAGCGCGCTACAAAGAGATTGTGGATCGCTACGCCGGATTGATTCGCTCGGCGCAGATCCCGGCAGGTACTCGCCTGCCCACCCACCGCACGCTCGCCACCCGGGAACATATCTCCCTCGCCACCGCGACGCGGGTCTACGCCGAGCTTGAGAAGATGGGGCTGGTGAGCGGGGAAACCGGGCGCGGCACCTTCGTCAGGGAGATCCTGTTGCCGTCGGGTCAGGGGATCGATCAGCATGCGGTTGCCAGCGATGTGCTGGATCTGAACTTCAACTATCCCGCCCTGCCGGGCCAGGGTGAGCTGCTGCGGGAGGCGCTCCGGCAGGTCGCCGCCGGGGGCGATATTGAAGCGCATCTGCGCTATCAGCCCCATGCCGGGAGGCAGACCGAGCGGGAGATTGTCGCCGCGCACCTCGCGGGGCCACATTTTCAACCTTCGGGGGATAACGTGCTGATCGTGAATGGGGCTCAGCATGGCCTGACCGTCACCGTGATGGGGCTGCTCCGGCCCGGCGACGTGGTGGCGGTGGATGCCCTCACCTACCCGGGCTTTAAGGCCCTGGCGGCGCTCTATCATCTGGAACTGCTCGCCATTCCCTGCACGGAAACCGGCCCGGACCTGACGGCGCTACGCCAGCTTTGTCAGCGGCGTCACGTGCGGGCGGTTTACACCATGCCCACCCTGCACAACCCGCTGGGCTGGGTGCTGAGCCGGGAGCAGCGCAGGACGCTGGCAGAGATTGCGCGGCAGCACGATCTGCTGATCGTCGAAGACACCGCCTACGGCTGGCTGATCCGCCGCCCGCCGCCCCCTGTCGCCAGCTTCGCTCCGGAACGGACGGTCTACGTCACCGGCTTTTCCAAAAATGTGGCGACCGGTCTGCGGGTCGGGGCGGTGGTCTGTCCGCCGGATCTGCGCCCGGCGCTGGAGAGAGCTATCCGGGCCACCACCTGGAATACCCCCTCGGTCATGACCGCCATGGTCTGTCACTGGATCCAGGACGGCACCGTGGCCCGGTTTGAAACCCTGAAACGACGCGACGCCCGGCAGCGGCAAGCCGTCCTCAACGCGGTGCTGGGGGATCTGCCCTGCATCACCCATCCCGAATCGTACTTTGCGTGGCTGCCCCTCGCGGACGAGGCCCGAGCCGATCGGGTGGTGAAAGCGCTGATGGACAACAACATCTCCGTCTCGACCGCCGAGCCGTTCTCCACCTCCGGCACGGTGCCGCAGGCGATCCGCATCGCCCTGGGGTCGGTGACGGTGGATAATTTACGCCAGGCGTTAATGCAGGTCCGCGCGGCGGTGGAGCTGGAGCAGAGCCGTTAAGCAGGGTCTGGCTTATTAAGAGTTGTCTTAATTATGTCCATAAGGCTTATTTTTCCGGATCTGTATCACAGTAAAAATTAAGGCTGAAATTATTCGGCCCGCATGTAACTTTTGCTAACTTATTTATTAGCGCCGATATATTCTCCCCCACCGCCGAAATCGCCTAAAATATATGCAGACCGCGAATAAAATCGCGCCGAATGGCTTATTGAACTTTCTGCCGTTCTGTCTACATTTATTTGTGCACACATTTGAAGAGGTTAATTTCCTCTCAGTAAATATTTTCAACGAAACACTGGAGACATGTTATGACTAAACATCGAGGCGGTTCCGGCAATTTCGCAGAAGACCGGGAGCGTGCATCCCAGGCCGGCCGCAAAGGTGGACAAAGCAGCGGCGGGAATTTTAAAAATGACCCGCAGCGCGCATCCGAAGCGGGAAAAAAAGGCGGACAAAATAGCCGGGGCGGTGGTCGTAAACCCGCGGCGTAAGTTTCACAATATATTCTCGGTCTGACCTCTTTTGTCAGACAATATAGTTGAGGCGAACAGAGCGGTATAAATACCGCGCCATTAACAGGCAGTTCGATGAATTATGCGGAGGTTATATGCTGCATTTAAGAAGACGAGTTCGCAATGCCCGTAATAATCATCGCACCAGTGATGATGTCGGCTGGATAATTCCGGGAGACGCTGAGCGTACCCGTTCACCGGATAGCGGTCCGGCACTCCAGCTCAGAAGAGATAATGACGCCAGCAGTGAGGTGAGGCTCAGCCAGCGTCAGTCGTATCTGGTCAACGCCATGGCGCGCCGCGACCTGAAGTAAGTATCTGTTAAGTGATGCAAAACTTGTTGTGCTTTGTTGTTCGCCCGGCCTTCCCCGCCGGGCTTTTTTATGCCCGCAGCGGCAGCCCGGCAGTCTCTCTGGCACGCAGCACCGTCAGAAGGGTAATCAGCGCCGCCGCCATCACGTACAGCGCCGGCGAGAGCGGATTGCCGGTCGCGGTCAGCAGCCAGGCCAGCAACCACGGCGTTATCCCGCCAAACAACGCCACCGCAAGGTTATAGGCGATCGCCATACTGCCATAGCGGATCCGGGTCGGGAACAGCTCCGCCATCGCCGCATTGCTGGCCCCATCAAAGGCGGCAATGCACAGCCCCACCAGCAGCAGCCCCAGCACCGCCGGGAACACCTCCCCGCTCGCCATCAGCTTCATGGCTGGCCAGGCGAAGAGGATCAACCCGAGGCATCCCGCCAGCATCAGCGGCTTACGGCCAACCCTGTCCGACAAGTAGCCCATAAAAGGCACCAGCACGGCGACGGCCAACAGCCCGAGGGTGGTGATGGTATACGCATCCAGCGCCGGGAAGTGCAGCGTCGCCACCAGGTAAGCAGGAATAAAGGTTTGCAGCATCCAGTGCACCACCGCCTTGATCGCCACAAACCCGATGCAGAAGCCCAGCGCCCGCCTGCCGGTGGTCAAGGCTCTGTGCAGCGGCGCAGGTTCCGTTTGATGGCTTTTCCGCAGCGCCTCAAATTCGGGGGAGTCCTGAAGATGGTTGCGCAGATAGAGGCCAATCCAGCCCAGCGGCCCGGCCAGCAGGAACGGAATGCGCCAGCCCCAGTCGTTCATCGCCGCCTCCCCCAGTAGTGCGGTCAGCAGCAGCACCAGGCCCGATCCGGCGACAAAGGCCATAAAGCCGAAGCTGTCGGTCCAGCAGGTGAAGTAGCCCCGGCGACTGGCGGGGGCAAATTCGGCCAGAAAGGTGGTGGCGCCTGCGCTTTCGCCTCCGGCGGCAAACCCCTGGATCATCCGCACCAGCACCAGCAGGACCGTGGCGAAAAGCCCGGCCTGCGCGTAGGTGGGCAGTAACCCAATGGTAAAGGTGGCGCCGGAGGTCAGCAGGATCACGGTGGCCAGCACCTTGCGCCGCCCGATCCGGTCTCCGAGGGAGCCAAACCACAGCCCGCCCAGCGGGCGGATCACAAACCCGGCGCCAAACACGGCAAACGATGAGAGCAGCGCCGTCGCCGGGTCGTTGGTATGGAAGAACTGCATGCCAATGATAGTTGCCAGCGTACCGTAGAGCCCAAAATCGAACCATTCGACAAAATGGCCGATGCCGGTGGCAACCAGCACCTTACGCTGTTGATGAGACACCGGCTGCCCTTAACGCTTTTTCGGCATCATGCGCAGCAGGGTGTTGTCTTTCCAGAAGTAGTGGTGAAGCAGCGCGGCAAAAGCGTGAATGCCGATGATGTAGTATCCCAGGTTCGCCAGGGTGACATGCCAGGCTTTCAACGTGTCCACCAGGTCGAAATTGGACTCGGCGGCGTGCGGCATCCCCAGGCCAAAGGCAAACCAGGTGTTGCCCCGGTTATACATCATCACCAGGCCAATCAGCGGCAGGGCAATAAACAGCAGGTAGATGGCAAGGTGGCCCAGATGGGATAAGCCGATGTACATCGGTTTTGGCTTCGGCACGATCGGCGGCGCAGGATACTTAAGACGTACCAGCAGGCGTGCCACCATCAGCACCAGAATTGAGATACCGCAGGAGACGTGGATCATGTTGATCAGCGGGCGGTCGCTGCGCGGGAAAAAGCCGCGAAACTCCATGGCACAGTAGGCCACAATCACCAGCAGAAAAACCAGCCAGTGAATTGCAATCTGCAGGCCGGTGTATTTATTGCGCATAGTCTTTCCTGAATAGAAGGCTAACAAAAAGGTAAAATAACCAGCTTCAGTTAAAAATTCATTATTTATTGTCCCCGCCTTTTCAAAAACTTCCGCGCAGATGAGCCATCTTCAATTGCCTCGCTGGGCTTCATGGTCTAATCCTGGATGAGTTCAACGTCCCGTCCATCACACAGGAGAAGATCATGAGTAAGATTGGCATTAACGGATTTGGTCGCATTGGCCGACTGGTTCTTCGTCGGTTACTGGAAACTCAGGACAGTAACAGCGTCGTGGCAATTAACGATTTAACGTCACCGAAAGTGCTGGCCTACCTGTTAAAACACGACTCCAACTATGGCCCCTTCCCCTGGAGCGTGGACTTTACGGAAGACTCCCTGATCGTCGACGGTAAATCCATTTCGGTATACGCCGAGAAAGAGGCGAAACATATCCCGTGGAAAGCCGCCGGGGTGGATCTGGTGGTGGAGTGCACCGGGTTCTACACCTCCCAGGAGAAGTCGCAGGCGCATCTGGATGCCGGTGCCAAAAAAGTGCTGATCTCCGCCCCGGCCGGGGAGATGAAAACCATCGTCTTTAACGTCAATGACGACACCATCGAGGCCAGCGATACCATTATCTCGGTTGCCTCCTGCACCACCAACTGCCTGGCACCGCTGGCGAAAGTGCTGCACGATTCGTTTGGCATCAAAGCCGGCACCATGACCACCATCCACGCCTACACCGGCACCCAGGCGCTGGTGGATGGCCCGCGCGGGAAAGATCTGCGCGCCTCACGCGCCGCAGCGGAAAACATCATCCCGCACACTACGGGCGCGGCGAAGGCCATCGGGCTGGTGATCCCCGCGCTGAGCGGCAAACTGAAGGGCCATGCCCAGCGCGTGCCGGTCAAAACCGGCTCCGTGACCGAGCTGGTGTCGATTCTGGAGAAAAAGGTGAGCGTGGATGAGATCCACCAGGCGCTGAAAAAAGCCACCGAAGGCAACGAGTCCTTTGGCTATACCGACGAAGAGATAGTCTCGTCAGATGTGATCGGCTCAAACTTTGGTTCGATCTTCGATGCCACCCAGACGGAAGTCACCGACGCGGGCGACGTCCAGCTGGTGAAAACCGTGGCCTGGTACGATAACGAATATGGGTTTGTCACCCAGCTGGTGCGTACTCTGGATAAGTTCGCTGCCCTGTAAACACGCCGCGGACAGCCCTGCTGTCCGCAACCTGTGAGTCGGTGCTGGTTTTCATTTTGTTAACCCTGATATAACAAAGGCTTTCCAGAGAGGGAGCCTTATCATGGAAGCACTGAGCCGCGACACATTAGAACAACAGATGGCGCAAGCCGTGGGTCGATCGACCACCTTTACCATCTGGCCCGATAATGAAGCCCCTGGCGCACGCACCAGCGACGCCGTTTTTACCCCTGAACCCCGCCATACCGGGACCTCCGACTACGATCGCGCCGTTACTGGCATCCGCGCGCCGGAGATCACCGTGTACGCCCCTGCCCGCCCTAACGGCGTGGGTATTCTGGTGGCGCCCGGCGGCTCTTATCGCCGCGTGGTGCTGGATAAAGAGGGCAGCGCGCTGGCCGCGTTCTTTAATGCCCGCGGTTATACCCTGTTTGTGATGACCTACCGTATGCCGGGGGATGGTCACGAAGAAGGGGCCGACGCGCCGCTGGCCGACATTCAGCGGGCGATGCGGGTGATCCGCGCCGGGGCTCAGGAGTGGAAGCTGGATCCGGCCCGCATTGGCGTACTGGGTTTCTCTGCGGGTGGGCACGTGGCGGCGAGCCTCGGCACCCGGCACGATGAAGCGGTGTATGCCCCAATGGACGCCGCCGATGCGTTCCCTGCCCGTCCGGCCTTTATGGCGCTGGTCTATCCGGTCATCACCATGCGCGAGGCGCATCATCATTCGGGTTCACGTCATGAGCTGATCGGGGATAACCCGACAGAGGCGCAGATCCACCATTACTCGCTGGAGGAGCGCGCCACCCGCGATGCGCCGCCAACCTTCCTGCTGCACGCCGCCGACGACCCGGCAGTAAACGTTGAGAATAGCCTGGGGATGTTCAACGCCCTGCGCCGCCTGGGGGTGCCGGTGGAGATGCATATCTTCGAGCGAGGAAAACACGGGTTCGGCATCCGCGATGCCCAGGGGTTGCCGGTGGCCGTCTGGCCAGAGTTGATGATGAACTGGATTGCGACAAAGGTGTAGCCTGTAACGCCGGGTGGCGGCTACGCCTTACCCGGCCTACGGGATCGGTGCCGATTTGTGAGTTTTGTAGGCCCGGCAAGCGAAGCGCCGCCGGGCATCTTCAGGCTCAGGACTGCAAATAGACCACCTGAGTCTGCAGGTACTCATGCAAGCCATGCTTGCCATCCGCCCCACCGATCCCGGATTTACGCCAGCCGGCGTGGAAGCCCTGCATCGCTTCAAAGTTCTCGCGGTTGATGTAGGTTTCGCCGAACTTCAGCCCTTTGATGGCTTTCATCGCCACGTTCAGATCCCGGGTGTAAATCGATGACGTCAGGCCATAGTCGCTGTCATTGGCCATCTTCAGCGCCTCTTCCAGAGAGTCAAACATCACCACTGGCAGCACCGGTCCGAAGGTCTCTTCGTGCATGATGGTCATCTCCTGACGCACGTCGAGCAGCAGTGTTGGCGGGTAATAATAGCCTTTACCCTCTACCGCTTTACCGCCCAGCACCACTTTCGCCCCCTCCTGCACCGCCAGGGCCACTTTCTGCTCCACGCGCTCCAGCGCCGCCGCGTTGATCAGCGGCCCCATGGCGATGTCGTTGCGCTCGGCCGGGTTGCCAAACTGCACGGCTTTCATCGCCTCGCCAAGACGGTTCACAAAGCGGTCGTAGATGCCCTTCTGCACATACACGCGCTCGGCGCAGTTACACACCTGCCCGGTGTTGATCACCCGTGAGTCGACAATCGCTTTGACCGCCAGCTCCAGATCCGCATCGTCCATCACGATAGCCGGGGCTTTACCGCCCAGCTCCAGGCACACTTTGGTGATGTTCTTCGCCGCGGCGGCCATGATCTTCTCGCCTGCGCCCACGCTACCGGTCATGCTGACCATCGCCACTTTCGGGTTGCCCGCCAGCTCCTGACCCACGGTTTCGCCGCGGCCCAGCACCAGGTTAAAGACCCCTTTCGGCAGGCCAATCTCGTCGACGATTTTGGCAAAGGCGATGGCGTTGTTCGGCGTGAACTCGCTCGGCTTAATGACGATGGTATTGCCGGTCAGCAGCGCCGGGGCCAGCTTGCGGGCAATCAGGAAGAACGGGAAGTTCCACGGCAGAATGCCGGTGGTCACGCCGAGGGCGCGTTTAAACAGCAGGATGTTTTCACCCGGGCGATCGCTCTGGATAATTTCGCCTTCGTAGCGGCGCGCCCACTCGGCCATGTAGTCGAGATAGTCGGCGGTGAACGCTACTTCCACCTCCGCCAGTTGCTGAATTTTGCCGCCTTCGGCCACGATCAGAGCGCTGATCTCGCTGGCGCGCTCACGAATACCGGCGGAGATTTTACGCAGCCAGCCCGCACGCTGGATGGCCGGCAGCGCCTCCCAGTCAGCCTGGGCGCGCTCGGCGGCGTCGATGGCCTTGCGGGCCTCTTCGGCGCTGCCGTCGGGAATACGGGAAATGACCTCTTCGGTGGCCGGGTTGATCACATCAATCCAGGCATCACCCTGCCAGGCTACAAACTGTCCATCGATATACATAGGATGTTGTACGGGTACTGTCATGACCTGCTCCTGTAATTGCACTGTTTTTAACAAGTAAAATTATTGTTAAAAACTACAGTTCCCGATCCGCAATCCCAGTCTATCGCGCTGTTTTTGTGAGATATCTCATAAAAGAAACGGGTCAGCAGGCGGAAATTATTACAAGTCGACAACAAAAGCGTGCCCGTTTGCGGGAAAGTCATCGCAAACGGGCAACGCGTTACAGCAGGGAGCGGCTGACCAGCGCCTCGGTGAGAATGACGTCGTTGCGCAGGATCTGCCAGGCGGTCTCAACCTCAGCAGGAATATCGACATGAACGATGAAATCGCGGCCGAGCGGGCCATAGCCGTTGATGTCGTCGCGCAGGCGCGGGAGCTCACCCAGCACCAGGGAGAGATAGCGTTCCACCGGCCACAGCCCCTCACCGCCGCCGCGGAATACCAGCCCGTCCTCGCTGTTCTGCAGCTGCGGCACGATGCCGGGATGGCTGGTCCACGCCGGAGCATCGGGCTTATCGCGCCAGACCCGGGCAAAGGTCGCCATGGTACGGCGCTGCATGGTGGGGTCCTGGACCACAATTCCGCGCTTCACCGTCAGGTGATGATGGGTGATGGTGGCGGCGCTGAATCGGGCATTTTCACCGCAGTTGGTGGACTGATCTTCCACCAGCAGACGCTCCGGTGGAATATGCCAGAACTCCCGGGCGATCTCCGCCAGGATGGTGGCTTCGGCTTTGCCGGTGGTACGCACCCTGTTGTAGCGCGGGTGTCGCGCAATGGCGGCGTATAAAAAGGTGGTTGAATGGCCGATGCCGCCGCTGATCAGCAAAGGGATGGCCAGCTCCGACGCCAGACGACAGGCCGCGTCGATGGAGGGGATCACCGCATTACCGGCCAGCACCACCAGATCCGGCTGCAGCGCGGGTGGATTGAAGGGCAGATTATCCTCAGCGAGCCAGGCCCCGACGGTATTGACCGCAGCCAGGGTTTTATCCGGCAGAGATGGGAAGATTGTGAGACTCATCGTTACCTCCTTCCAGCAAGTAAGTTCAGAGTAACGCATAGGCTACGGGTTAACAGAGGATCCCTCTGAAATATTTTCGCTCACATTTGCGTAACCTCGCATGATCATATTCACTTGAAACAGTCTTTACGTCAGACGTAGAATCATTAGCCCACTAACCATTCATTAATGCGACAGGTAATTACCGCTATGCGACTGCCCCAACGCGACCCCTATGCTCCTCGCGAGTGGCAGCCTCACGAAAAGCCGATGCTGTTAGGCTCCCCGTCCACGCCGGTGCACAGCACCCCGAAACGCATCGCCTATGGGGTGGTGGGTTTGCTGGTCTGCCTGACCGGGGCGCTGGGCAATGCGATGGTTGCGGCCAACCTGCAAAATTTGCAGGGCACCTTCTCCGCCTGGTCCACCGAGATCGCCTGGCTACCGGCGGTGTACGTGATGACCAACGTGTCGATCAACCTGCTGCTGGTGAAGTTTCGCCAGCAGTTTGGCCTGCGCGCCTTCACCGAAGGCTTTCTGGTTCTGTATGTGCTGGTCACCTTCTTTCACCTGTTCGTCAACGATCTCAGCTCGGCCCTGATGGTGCGCGCCGCCCACGGCATGGTGGCTGCAGCGCTGAGTTCGCTGGGCATCTACTATCAGATCCAGGCCTGGCCGGCGAAACATCGCCTGAAGGCGCTGACCATCGGCATCACCGGCTCGTCGCTGGCGATCCCCATTGCGCGGCTGTTCTCTACCGAGCTGCTGCAGCTGGACGAGTGGCGCGGGCTCTACCTCTTCGAACTCGGCCTAGCGCTGATCTCACTGGGCTGCGTGATCGCCCTCAAGCTGCCTCCCGGCGACCGGCGCAAAGTGTTCGAGAAGAAAGATTTTATCACCTTTATTCTGCTGGCCCCGGGGATGGCGCTGCTGTGCGCGGTGCTGTCGCTCGGGCGCGTCGACTGGTGGTTTGAAGCGCCGTGGATCGGCTGGGCGCTGGCGGGTTCACTGGTGCTGATCGTCTCGGCGATTTTCTTCGAGCATAACCGCAGCAACCCGCTGCTGAACACCCGCTGGCTCTCTAGCGGCAGCATCCTGCGCCTGGGGCTGATCATGCTGCTGATCCGCATCGTGCTGGCGGAGCAGAACACTGGGGTGATTGGCTGGCTGCAGTATGTCGGCCTGCAGAACGAACAGATGACCCATCTGGCGTGGGCGATTTTTGCCGGGATCGCCTGCGGCATCGCCGTCAGCTGCCTGACCATCAAACCGACCCGACTGGCCTGGCCGATAGTGACCTCGCTGGTGCTGATGATTATCGCCTCCCTGCTCGACAGCCAGTCCACCAGCCTCACCCGCCCGGATCAGCTGATGCTGAGCCAGTTCCTGCTCGGGTTCGGCAGCGCCTTCTTCCTCGCCCCGGCGATGCTGGCCGGGATTGGGGGCGTCATTGCTGACCCGCGTAACCTGGTCAGCTTTTCGGTGCTGTTCGGCATGAGTCAGAACCTCGGCGGCCTGTTGGGTTCCGCCATTCTGGGCACCTTTCAGACCTGGCGCGAGAAGTACCACTCTGGCCTGCTGGCTGAACAGCTCACCAGCCTCAACCCGCTGGTGACTGAACGGCTGCAAATGTACAGCCAGATGTACCAGAGTCAGATTGGCGACAGCGCCCTGCTGAGCACCCAGTCGGCGCTCCAGCTGCAAACCGCCAGCACGCTGCAGGCAAATATTCTCGCTTACAACGATACTTATCTTCTGACGGCTGGCATTGCCACCGCCACGCTGGTCTGGATTTTATGGCGCTTGCTGCGCTTGCGCATCACTGCCCGTCTGGCGCTGAAAAAGGCCACCGGCAGTCAGTAATGGATAAAAATTAATGATGTTTCTGGAGAAGTTATGAGTCAGCAGGATGCCGCTAAAGAGCAGGCCAATACCCGTAATAATCTGCGCGTGGTGTCAGTGTTCGCCGCCGCCGCGATCGGTATCGTTGGCGTGCTGGTGATCCTGTACGCCTGGCAGCTACCGCCCTTTACCCGCCACGTTCAGTTTACCGATAACGCCTACGTGCGCGGCCAGACCACCTTTATCAGCCCCCAGGTGAATGGCTACATCACCGAGGTGAAGGTGCAGGATTTTGAGCAGGTGAAGAAAGGCGACCTGCTGCTGCAGATCGACGATCGCATCTACCGCCAGCGGGTGCATCAGGCCGAAGCCCAGCTGGCGATGAAAATCGCTACCCTCAACAACAACCTGCAACAGCGCAAAAGCGCCGAAGCGGTGATCCAGCGTAACGAGGCGGCGCTGAAAAACGCCCGGGCCCAGAGCCAGAAAACCCAGGCCGACTTAAAGCGCGTGAAGGACCTTACCGCCGACGGTTCGCTGTCGATCCGTGAGCGGGATGCCGCGCTGGCAAGCGCCGCCCAGGGCAGCGCCGACATCGACCAGGCGAAAGCCACCCTGGAGATGTCGCGCCAGGATCTGCAGACCGCGATCGTTAACCGCGCTGCGCTGGAGGCCGATGTCGAAAACGCGAAGGCGGCGCTGGAGCTGGCGCAGATCGACCTGCAGAACACCCGCATCGTTGCGCCGCGCGACGGCCAGTTGGGGCAGATTGCCGTACGTCTGGGGGCCTACGTTACCGCCGGGACCCACCTCACCACCCTGGTGCCGCCGCAGCACTGGGTGATCGCCAATATCAAAGAGACTCAGCTGGCGAACCTCCGTGTCGGCCAGCCGGTGAAATTTACCGTCGATGCCCTGAACGACCAGGCCTATGAAGGCCGGGTGCAGAGCATTTCCCCCGCCACCGGGGTAGAGTTCAGCGCTATTACCCCGGATAACGCCACCGGCAACTTCGTCAAGATTGCCCAGCGGATCCCGGTGCGCATAGAGGTGCTCGGCAAGGCCGAAGACGCGGCACGGCTGCGCCCGGGAATGTCGGTGCAGGTGACGATTGATACCCGGGAGGCAGAATGATCCGCCGCCCGCTCATCGCCCTGCTGATTGCCACCGCCCTGAGCGCCTGCCAGTCGGTGGATGTCGCCCCGGCGAAACCCACCCTGCAGATCCCCGCCCAGTGGCGGGCCAGCACCGGCCCCGCCAGCCCGGCAGAGCAGATGTGGTGGCGCAATTTTCACGACAATCCTCTCAACGCTTACGTGGATCAGGCCCTGCGCAACAACAGCGATGTGCTGATTGCCCGGGAGCGGATCAATGAGTATCAGGCCCGGGTGTACGCCAGTGAGGGCAACCTGTTTCCGACCCTCGATGCCGATCTGAATGCGGGTCGCGCCCGGTCCCAGTCGGCGGCCACCGGTTTGCCCACCTACGGCGCGCTGTACAAAGGGAGCCTGACCGCCAGCTATGATGTGGATATCTGGGGGGTGAACCGCCGCACCACCGATGCCGCCCGGGCCTCGCTCGAGGCGCAAAAAGCGGCGGCGGCCGCGGCGGATCTGACCGTTGCCTCCTCGGTAGCCTCGGGTTATGTCACCCTGCTGGCGCTGGACGAGCAGCTCCGGGTGACGCAGTCGACCCTCAAAGCGCGGGAAGAGGCCTTCAACCTGGCGCAACGGCAGTATCAGACCGGCTACAGCTCGCGTCTGGAGCTGATGCAGTCCGACTCCGAGCTGCGCTCGACGCGGGCGCAGATCCCGCAGGTGCAGAACCAGATTGCCCGTCAGGAGAACGCCCTGACCCTGCTGCTGGGAGGCAACCCGGGAGCCATCGCCCGCAGCGCGGATTTCGACACCCTGACCCCGCTGCGTATCCCATCGCAGCTGCCTTCGTCGCTGCTTAATCGCCGCCCGGATATTGTGCAGGCGGAACGCCAGCTGATCGCTGCGGATGCCTCCCTGGCATCCGCGCGCGCCAGCCTGCTGCCGTCGATCAACCTGACCGCAACCGGTTCGATCCAGGATCGTACCCTGCCCGGCCTGCTGGACAACCCGCTGGAGCTGTGGAGCATCGGCGGCAGTATTCTGGCCCCGCTCCTGAACCGCCAGGCGCTGAATGCCCAGGTGGATATCGGCCAGTCGCAGCGTAATCAGGCGCTCTACAGCTATGAAAAAACCGTGCGCAACGCCTTTAAAGAGGTGAATGACAGTCTGGATGCTATCACCCGCTACGGCGAGCAGCTGACCGAACTGGTGGCCCAGCAGGAGGTCGCCCAGGAGACATTGCGGATCGCGCAGAACCGCTATAACAACGGCTATTCGTCCTATCTGGACGTGCTCGACGCCCAGCGGACGCTGTTCTCGGTGCAGACCAGCGTGGTGCAGGCGAAAAATAATCTGCTGCTGGCGCAGATCGATCTGTATAAGGCGCTGGGGGGTGGGTGGTCGGCATAATCGGATCGTAGGCCCGCGCAAGCGTAGCGCCGCCGGGCAAAACTCTCACTAAGGGGTCAATCTATGCAACAACAGTGGTCTGCCGTAGATAATTACATGATTTCCGAGCTTATTCCTCAGGATGAGGTGCTTCAGCAGGTGCTGGAAAATAACCAGCGCGCAGGTTTACCGGCGCACGACGTCACCGCCAATCAGGGGCAGCTGCTGGCGCTGTTTGTGCGCATGACCCAGGCCAGGCGCATTCTGGAGATTGGCACCCTTGGGGCCTACAGCAGCATCTGGATGGCGCGCGCCCTGCCGCCGGACGGGCAGCTGATTACCCTTGAGGCCGATCCGGTTCACGCGAAGGTCGCGCGCCAGAACATCCACCTGGCAGGGCTGGACTCTCGCATTGAGCTGATTGAAGGCCCGGCGCTGCTCTCCCTCGACCAGCTTGGCGAGGTTCCCCCGTTCGATCTGATTTTTATTGATGCCGACAAGCCAAACAATCCCGGCTATCTGGAGTGGGCGCTACACTACTCCCGACCGGGAACGTTGATCATCGGTGACAACGTGGTGCGTGACGGGGAGGTGATTAACGGCCAGAGCGATGATGCCCGGGTGCACGGCGTGCGACGCTTTATTGAGATGATTGGCGATAACCCGCGCCTGACCGCCACGGCGCTCCAGACGGTGGGCGTAAAGGGGTGGGATGGGTTTACGTTGGCAGTGGTCAACGGCTGAGGAAATGCCCGGTGGCGCTGCGCTTACCGGGCCTACAGGACTCCGTAGGCCGGGCAAGCGAATGCGCCGCCCGGCGTTTTTTAGGCGGAGATCTGCTCCATCGCCTGCAAAATACGCTTGTCGGAGATCGGGTACGGCGTTCCCAGCTGCTGCGCAAAGAAGCTGACGCGCAGCTCTTCGATCATCCAGCGGATCTCCTGCACATCTTCGTCATCGCGACGGGCCGGCGGCAGCTTATTCAGCCACTGCTGCCAGCGCTGCTGCACCGCTTCCACCTTCAGCATCTGCGCCCGGTCGCGGTGCGGATCGATGGCCATCTTCTCCAGACGTTTTTCAATCGCCTGCAGATAACGCAGCGTATCCCCTAAACGCTTGTAGCCGTTGCCGGTGACAAACCCGCGATAGACCAGCCCGGCCATCTGGGCCTTCACATCCGACAGCCCCAGCGCCATGGTCATATCCACCCGCCCTTTCAGGCGCTTGTTGATATTGAACACTGCCGTGAGGATCTGCTCGACCTGCTTCGCAATGTTGACCACCGTCTCATTAAGCTCAGCGCGCACTTTTTCGTGCAACTTCGCAAAGCCCTCTTCGGTCCACACCGGCCCGCCCGCGGCGTTGATCAACTGGTCCACGCCGCAGGAGATGCAGTCGTCGATCAGATCCAGCACCTTGCCGTACGGGTTAAAGTAGAGTCCCAGCTTGGCTTTGTTCGGCAGCTTCTCGTGCAGATACTTGATCGGCGACGGGATGTTCAACAGCAGTAAACGGCGCAGCCCACGCCACATCGCCTGCTGCTGCTCCTGCGGGTTATCGAACAGCTTGATCGCCACGCTGTCGCGCTCGTCCACCAGCGCCGGCCAGGCTTTCACCTTGTAGTTGCCGCGCTTCTGCTCGTAGCTTTCCGGCAGTTGACCAAAGCTCCAGATATGCAGCCCGCTCTGTTCGATCCCGTCGTCGGCCACGGCGGAGAGGGTCTCCTGCACTTTGCCTTTCAGGGCGTCTTTCAGGTCGGTCAGGGAACGGCCTTCCTGCAATTTCTTGTTCTTCTCGTCCACCACGCGGAAGCTGATTTTCAGGTGATCGGGCACCTGATCCCAGTGCCAGTCTTCGCGGTCGATGGTCACACCGGTCATCCGGCGCAGCTCGCGCTCCAGCGAATCCAGCAGCGGCAGCTCCAGCGGCGTCACGCGGCCCAAAAACGCCTCGGCGTAGTTCGGGGCCGGGACAAAGTTACGCCGCACCGGCTTCGGCAGGGATTTGATCAGGGCGATAATCAGCTCCCGGCGCAGGCCGGGAATTTGCCACTCGAAACCGCTCTCTTCCACCTGGTTAAGCAGCGGCAGCGGGATGTGAACGGTCACGCCGTCGGCATCGGTGCCCGGTTCAAACTGGTAGCTCAGGCGCAGCTTGAGGTTGCCCTGATGCCAGAAGTTCGGGTAATCGAGCTTGCTGACCTGCTCCGCCCCCTCTTTGATCAACATGCTCTTTTCAAAGTTGAGCAGATCCGGGGTGTCGCGACTGACCTTTTTCCACCAGCTGTCGAAGTGGCGGGCCGAGACCACATCGTGGCTGATGCGCTGGTCATAAAACTCAAACAGCGTCTCGTCATCCACCAGGATGTCGCGGCGACGGGTTTTGTGCTCCAGCTCTTCCACTTCGCTGCGCAGCTTCAGGTTTTCGCGGAAGAAGGCGTGACGGGTCTGCCAGTCGCCCTCCACCAGCGCGTGGCGGATAAACAGCTCGCGGGACAGCGCCGGGTCGATCTGGCTGTAGTTAACCTTACGCGCGGCCACCACCGGCAGGCCGTAGACGGTGACCTTTTCGGTGGCCATCACCGCGCCCTGCGCCCGCTCCCAGTGCGGTTCACTGTACGAGCGCTTCAGCAGATGCTGGGCCACCGGCTCGACCCACTCCGGATCGATGCGTGCAGCAATGCGTCCCCACAGGCGGCTGGTCTCTACCAGCTCGGCCACCATCGTCCACTTCGGCGGCTTCTTGAACAAGCCGGAGCCCGGGAAGATGGAGAAACGGGCGTTACGCGCGCCGGTAAATTCCTGCTTATCGGCATCTTTCATCCCGATATGCGACAGCAGACCGGTCAGCAGCGCGATGTGAATCTCGCGGTACTCCGCCGGTTCGCTGTTCACCGGAATACCCAGCTCTTTCACCACCTGGCGCAGCTGAGTGTAGATATCCTGCCACTCGCGCACCCGCAGGTAGTTGAGGAAATCCAGCTTGCACTGGCGGCGGAACTGGTTCGAGGAGAGCGCTTTCTGCTGCTCCCCGATGTAGTTCCACAGGTTCACAAAGGCGAGGAAGTCGGACTCTTTGTCGTGGAAGCGTCGGTGTTTCTCGTCGGAGGCCTGCTGCTTGTCCATCGGACGCTCGCGCGGATCCTGAATGGAGAGCGCCGAGGTGATGATCATCGCCTCGCGCACGCAGCCGTGTTTTTGCGCCTCCAGCACCATCCGCGCCAGACGCGGGTCCACCGGTAGCTGGCTGAGCTGACGACCCTGCGTGGTCAGCTTGTAGGCCGTGGCCTGCTCGTCGGTGGTAATTGCCCCCAGCTCTTCCAGCAGGCGCACGCCGTCCTGGATATTGCGTTTATCCGGCGCTTCGACAAACGGGAAGGCGGCGATATCCCCCAGCCCAAGAGCGGTCATCTGCAGAATGACTGATGCGAGGTTGGTACGCAGAATTTCCGGATCGGTAAATTCCGGGCGCGACAGGAAATCGTCTTCCGAATAGAGACGAATACAGATCCCTTCCGAGACGCGTCCGCAGCGGCCCTTACGCTGGTTAGCCGAGGCCTGGGATACCGGCTCAATCGGCAGGCGCTGCACCTTGGTGCGGTAGCTGTAGCGGCTGATACGCGCCGTGCCGGGGTCAATGACATATTTAATGCCCGGCACGGTGAGGGAGGTTTCCGCCACGTTGGTCGCCAGCACGATGCGGCGGCCGCTGTGGGACTGGAACACGCGGTTCTGCTCGCTGTTGGACAGACGGGCATACAGCGGCAAAATTTCGGTATGGCGCAGGTCGCGCTTGCTGAGCGCGTCGGCAGTATCGCGGATTTCGCGCTCGCCGCTCATAAAGATCAGGATATCGCCCGGGCTTTCGTTGCCCAGCTCGTCCACCGCATCGAAGATGGCCTGCAGCTGATCGCGCTCGGTGTCGTCGGCCTCTTCCACCATCGGACGGTAGCGCACTTCCACCGGATAGGTTCGACCGGAGACTTCAATGATTGGCGCATTGTTGAAGTGGCGCGAAAAACGTTCCGGGTCGATGGTGGCCGAGGTGATGATCACTTTCAGATCCGGACGACGCGGCAGCAGCTCCCGCAGATAGCCCAGCAGGAAGTCGATGTTCAGGCTGCGCTCGTGCGCTTCATCGATGATGATGGTGTCGTACTGCATCAGCAGCCGGTCCTGCTGAATTTCCGCCAGCAGGATCCCGTCGGTCATCAGTTTGACCATGGTGTTGTCGCTGACGTGATCGCTGAATCGCACCTTATAACCGATACAGCCGCCCGGCTCGCTTTGCAGCTCTTCGGCAATACGGTTTGCCACGGTACGCGCCGCCAGACGCCGCGGCTGGGTGTGGCCGATCAGGCCCTTGAGCCCGCGGCCCAGCTCCATACAAATTTTTGGCAGCTGAGTGGTTTTACCCGAGCCGGTCTCCCCCGCCACAATCACTACCTGGTGATCGCGTACGGCTTCGAGGATCTCCTGTTTCTTCTGGCTGACGGGCAGGTTTTCCGGGTAGGTGATCGCAGGACGCGCGGCTTCGCGCAGCACGACCTTACCGGCAGCCTGTTCAATCTCTTTCGCCATCTCCTGGTAGATAGCCTGTTGTGCATCAGGATTTTTAACCTTCTTGACCCCGTGCAGACGGCGGGCAAACCGCTGTTTGTCACGCAGCATCAGCGATTCCAACTGTTGCATCAGCATCGGGAAGGTTAATTTCTGTTGTTCTGTCATAGCGTTAACGGGCAGTGCACTGCCGGATAAAATCTCTTTTTAATGATTGATATAGAGTACCACATCGGTGCTTTTTGCGCCTTATTCAAAAAATTCGAACATAGGCTTCGATATATTGCGCTATCCCTGCGACAGGATTGTGAATAAAGTGTCAGCAAGCAACGGGGCAACCCCCCTCATCAAATACATAAAAGGAATCACCCATGAGCAAAGTATTAGTTCTTAAATCCAGTATTCTGGCAGGGTACTCTCAGTCTGGTCAGCTGTCTGATTATTTCGTTGAACAGTGGCGTGAACAGCACAGCGGTGACGAAATCACCGTCCGCGATCTGGCCGCTCAGCCAATCCCGGTACTGGATGGTGAACTGGTAGGTGCTCTGCGTCCAGGCGATGCGCCGCTGACCCCACGTCAGCAGGAAGCGCTGGCGCTCTCTGATGAGCTGATTGCTGAGCTGCAGGCGCACGACGTGATCGTGATTAACGCCCCGATGTATAACTTTAACATCCCGACGCAGCTGAAAAACTATTTTGACCTGATTGCCCGTGCTGGCGTCACCTTCCGCTACACCGAGAAAGGGCCGGAAGGTCTGGTTACCGGTAAGCGTGCGGTTGTGCTCTCCAGCCGTGGTGGTATTCACAAAGATACCCCAACTGACCTGATTGCCCCGTACCTGTCCGTATTCCTGGGCTTCATCGGCATTACCGACGTGAACTTCGTGTTTGCTGAAGGTATCGCATACGGTCCGGAAGTGGCAACCAAAGCCCAGTCCGACGCTAAAGCCGCGATCGACGGTCTGGTCGCTGCATAAGACTTCCCACTCCCACCGCCCGGTGGGAGTTTTTTATTTCCCCTGCCTTCTCCCGCATCTTTACGAGACGCCTCGTAGAGTTAGCATTTCTTTTTTTACGAACTGGCTGCACATTAATGGTCGTTTTTACACCATCAACAGCGGGACGGGAATTAGCTCCACAGAAATGAAAAAGCCCCAGCAATATTTTGCCGGGGCTTTTAGGGTACTACCAAATTAATAATTAACATTCATCAACTTAATTACACACTACAACTTCAAAGATGTACTTATTCTCACAGGATTACCGTTTAAACCAGTTAACGCTACCTCCTTCGATAAGTATGTGAAATAACATTTTTTCCTGTCGTGTACATCACCCACGCGATATATACTCTTGATGCGTTGCCTTAATTGCGTCGCGATATTCTTAACGCCATACTTACGTACCCAAGTCGCGACCATTACTCTTTGAAACAAGGCCTTACATCATCGCGTTAACTTCCCCATCATGCGATCGTACTGATTTACTGCATGGCCTGAAAGCGTGTTCACGCTGGCGTTTACTTATTACCAGGACCCAAACTACACTACTTCGTGGCCTTTATCGCATCTCGTTACTGCTCTATTACCGCACCGTGAAACATTTATTTCTCTGTGGTGCTGAGTTCTAATTTACTCATTATAGACGCAGTGTCAACCCTCAGATTGAGGCCTATTATATTTTCTTGTTTAATATCATAAAAACAGATATTTACGTGATCCCAATCTCGTTATGAAGCGGGTTTTGCCGCTCAACCGGCGGATTTGGGCCGCAGATTTTCATCAAACACCAGCCGCTTACGGTCCGGTTCCACCTCGTGCAGCGGCTCCACCTGATGCATCGTCTGTTTGCAGCGATCCACCAGGGTCTGATACTCCCGGGTGCCCTGCTTTTTCCACTCCTTTTCCTGCTCGCTCAGCACCCGGATCGCTTTGGCCGGGCTGCCGATGATCAGATGGTCGGCCGGCATTTCCGCCTTCGCTTTCACAAACGCGGCCGCGCCAACAATGCTGTTTTCGCCAATCACCGCCCCGTCGATGATCACCGCATTCATCCCCACCAGCGCATTGCGGCGGATGATGCAACCGTGCAGGATCGCGCCATGACCAATATGGCCCTCCTCCTCCACCACCGTATCCTGCTCCGGAAAACCGTGCATGATGCAGTTATCCTGGATGTTGGCTCCGTCTTTCACCAAGATACGGCCAAAATCACCGCGCAGGCTGGCGTTGGGCCCTACGTAAACCCCCTTGCCGAGGATCACATCGCCAATCAGCACCGCGGTCGGGTGGACATAACTCTCTGGCGGAACAACCGGGGTCATCCCATCAATTTGATATACAGGCACACTACCTCCTTTACGCAGGCGTCAGGCCGCCGAAGCGTTGCCAGTAAGAAGAGCCCGGCGACGGCAGTTCGCCGACGCTGGTCTCGCCTTTCTCACTGACAAACGCCAGCGCACCCGGCGCGACGCGCTGATAAATGTTGATGCACAGCTGGCGGGCCGTCTGGCCTGCCCAGTGCGACGGGAGTAACTCTTCCGGCAACAGCGGATCTTTCAGCACCACCCGGCGATAAAAATGGATCAGCAGCAGCTGGATCTGGAAGCAGCGTTCCGGCGTCAGCTCATCCGGGGTGGCCTCCCGCAGCAGCGGCAGGAGCGGACGGAACGAGTCGATAAAGGTTTCATACATGACGTTCTGCTCGCTGAGCTGCCAGCACTCCTCCACCCGGGAGCGCAGCGCGGCGCGGGAGAGCGCCAGCGGCGAATGCGCCTCAAAGCAGATGACGTTCTCGGCCACCCCCGCTTCGTGCAGTAACGTCTGCACGTCTGCCAGCTGCTGCGACGGCGAGGCCATCAGGCTGGGTGCCAGAGTGCCGAACCCCTGCCAGATCAACTGCTTTTTCACATCCGCCAGCGTGGCTTTGTCCATTCCTTCGGAGAGCAGCAGCAACCATTTGCCGTCCCAGGCCGGTAGTTCTGCGCGGTAAATTTTCGCCTCGGCGCGACGGGTTAAGCGCAGCCCTTTGTCGCTCAGGCGGTAAAAGCTGCGTCGGCCGATGCGAACCACATCCAGCCAGCCCTCTTTGTTCAGGCGGAACAGCGCGGTGCGCACGAAGCGTTCACCAAATCCCATTCCCTCCAGCAGTGCCGCCAGGCTTCCCAGCCAGACTTCGCCGCCGCGATGCGACAGCGCATCACCGTACAGGGAGGAGATCAACGAGGTGCCGCTGACGGGAACGGAACTGACCGCGTGCTGGATAAAGGCGTCGAGTTTACTCATGTGATTCATTCTGTTGTGATTATTATGTCGGATGAATCATAGCATAGCCCCAAAAGCCTGACCCTCCCCAATACGGAGAGGGTCAGCAGGCCGGGATTAGCCGTTGGCAGCGGCCTTACGCAGGTCGAAGACGCGACAGGCTTTGCCTTCGGAACGCGGGATGCTGCCGCAGTTGACAATGGTCACGTCGGTGGAGATCCCTACCATCGACTTGATGCGGTGGCGCAGCTCATGGCACACGTGGCAGCGCTGCTCGTGGGTCAGGGTTAAGCTGCTCTGTTTCAGCTCCACCTTCACCGAAAGCGAATCAAGATGGCCCCGACGATTTACCTCCAGCTGGTAGTGCGGCGACAGGTGCTCGAACTTGACGATCTCCTCTTCCAGCTGGGACGGGAAGACGTTCACGCCGCGGATGATCAGCATGTCGTCGCTGCGGCCGCTGATGCGATCCATACGGCGCATGGTGCGGGCGGTACCCGGCAGCAGGCGGGTCAGGTCGCGGGTGCGGTAGCGGATCACCGGCAGCGCCTCTTTGGTCAGGGTGGTGAACAGCAGTTCGCCCTGCTCGCCGTCGTTCAGCGGCGTGCCATCGTTCGGGTTGACAATTTCCGGGTAGAAGTGATCTTCCCAGATGGTCGGGCCGTCGGCGGTTTCGATACACTCCATCGCCACGCCCGGGCCCATTACTTCCGAAAGGCCGTAGATGTCGAGGGCGGTGATCCCGAGGCGTTTTTCGATTTCACGGCGCATCGCCAGGGTCCAGGGTTCGGCACCAAACACGCCGACCCGCAGGGAGCACTGGCTGGCATCGCCGCCCATCTGGCGCTCAAGCTCTTCAATCAGGTTGAGGCAGTAGGATGGCGTCACCATGATCATGTCCGGCTGGAAATCGCGGATCAGCTGGGCCTGTTTCTCGGTCTGGCCGCCGGACATCGGGATCACTGTCGCGCCTAAACGCTCGGCACCGTAGTGCGCCCCCAGTCCGCCGGTAAACAGTCCGTAGCCATAAGCCACATGAATTTTATCTTTCGCACTGCCGCCTGCAGCCCGCAGAGAGCGCGCCACAATGTTGGCCCAGTTATCAATGTCGTTTTGTGTGTAGCCGACCACGGTCGGTTTGCCGGTAGTGCCTGAGGAGGCATGAATACGCACCACCTGCTCCATCGGTACTGCGAAAGTGTCGAAGGGATAGTTGTCGCGCAGATCCTGTTTGGTGGTGCACGGGAACTTGCGGATATCCGCTAACTCTTTGAAATCGTCAGGATGGACACCCGCCGCATCAAACTTGCGTTTGTACATCGGGACGTTGTTATACGCGTGTTCTAAGGTCCACTTCAGGCGCTGGGTTTGCAGGGCCTGCAGTTCATCCAGGGACGCGGTTTCGATCGGATCCAGCTTCGTTGTCGTTGTGATTTTCATTGTAGGGTACTCACATTTTTATAATTGTTCAGACACGCTCAAGGATCATGGCAATGCCCTGACCGACACCAATGCACATCGTGCAGAGCGCATAACGCCCTTTCCGACGGTGCAGCTCGTTGCTGGCGGCCAGCGCCAGACGGGCCCCGCTCATCCCCAGCGGATGGCCTAAAGCAATCGCGCCGCCGTTAGGGTTCACATGGGGAGCATCGTCCGGCAGCCCCAGCTCGCGCAGCACGCCCAGCGCCTGCGAAGCAAAGGCTTCATTCAGTTCGATAACGTCCATATCGTTGATGCTAAGCCCGGCGCGCTCCAGCACGCGGCGGGTGGCCGGCACCGGGCCCAACCCCATCAGACGCGGTTCCACCCCGGCGGTGGCCATCGCCACGATGCGGGTACGCGGGGTTAAGCCCTGCGCCGCGGCCATCTCCTCGCTGGCGATAATCAGCGCTGCGGCACCGTCGTTCACGCCGGAGGCATTACCTGCGGTGACCACGCCACCGGCGCGGAACGGCGCTTTCAGCCCGGCCAGCATCTCGAGGGTGGTCTCCGGGCGCAGATGTTCATCATGCATCACTTCAGTCACCGCCCCTTTTTTGCCTTTAATCATCACCGGGACGATCTCCTGGGCCAGGATGCCGTTGGCCTGAGCCTGAGCGGTGCGCTGCTGGCTGCGGAAAGCAAAGGCGTCCTGATCTTCACGGGAAATCTTTAACAATTCCGCTACATTCTCTGCCGTTTCCGGCATGCTGTCAGAACCAAATTGCTGCGCCATGAGCGGGTTCACAAAACGCCAGCCGATGGTGGTATCGAAGATTTCATTCTGACGCTGGAAGGCGCTGGTGGCTTTTCCCATCACGAAGGGCGCACGGGACATCGACTCCACGCCCCCGGCGATCATCAGGTCACCATCACCGGCGCGAATGGCGCGGGCAGCAAAGCCCAGCGCATCCAGGCCGGAGCCGCACAGGCGGTTGAGGGTGGTGCCGGAGACGGTCTGCGGCAGCCCGGCCAGCAGCAGGGACATGCGCGCCACGTTGCGGTTGTCTTCCCCCGCCTGGTTGGCACAGCCAAAAATCACATCATCAATGCGTTCCGCATCCAGACCCGGGTTACGCACCAGCAGCTCGCGCAGCGGGATGGCGCCCAGATCGTCCGCGCGCACGCCGGATAATGCCCCGGCATAGCGGCCAATAGGGGTACGGATCCCGTCACAAATAAAGGCGTCACGCATTATGCTTCTCCTGTAATAGTGCCGCCGATGCGGTGGGATTTCCCACGGAACAGGGCAACGGTTTTTTGCTGTTGGTTAACAATTTCAATGTCGTACACGCCGGTCTGTTTCCCCTGATGGCGCACCTGCGCGGTGGCGGTGAGCTTGTCATGGGCAAAGGCCGGACGCACAAAATCGATGGTGCAGCCCGAGGCCACCGCCGCCAGCCCCTGACTGTTGCAGGCGTAGGCGAAGGCCGTATCGGCAAGGGTAAACAGCTGGCCGCCGTGGCAACTTTTGTGACCGTTGAGCATCTGCGGGGTGACGGTCATGGTCAGCACGGCGACGCCGTCATCCATCTCAATAATGTCGATGCCACAGGACTGGGCGCAGGCATCGTTTTCATACATGGCGCGGGCGTTGCGCCAGGCGTTATGACTCATAGCTACTCTCCAGAAGCGCGCGCTGGCGCAGCAGGGATGACGGACGGTAACGCTCTTCGCCGTAGTGGCGTTGCAGGTTTTCCAGCAGGATCAGCAGACGCTGCCAGCCAAGCTGTTCTCCCCACGCCAGGGGGCCGCGCGGGTAGTTCACCCCGAGGCGCATGGCGGTATCGATATCCTGTTCGCTGGCAACCCCTTTTTGCAGGGCGTCGAGGGCTTCGTTGACGATCATCGCCACCGTGCGCCAGATCAGCAGGCCGGGATAATCCGCCACCTGCAGGATGCGCTTGCCCTGCTGCTGCAGATGCCGGACCGCTTTCAGGGTAGCGGAGGCCGGGTTGCTGGCCGCGGCGGCAATCACCGCTACATCCCCTTCTTGCCGATCGATGACCACTACCGGCTGGCCGTGACGGTTTGCCAGCGCCTGGGCAGTCTCGCCCTGAGTCTCGATCAGCAGCAGGCCGTCAATTTCGGTGACACCGTCACTTCTTCGCTGCACGCTCATGGCGCTCCAGGTGTCGCCAAGGGTCTCCAGCCAGTTCACGGCAGGCCTCTCGCTGCGCCAGTTGTAGACGCCCTGGCCGCTTTTCTTACCGAAGCGCCCGGCCAGCACCAGCTCCTGCTGCACCAGCGACGGCAGGAAACGGCGCTCCTGCCAGAAGGCGTTAAATACTGAACAGGTGACGGCGAAGTTGACGTCCTGGCCGATCATGTCGGTCAGCTCCAGCGGCCCCATCGGGAAGCCCGCGCCGTCGCGCAGCGCCGCGTCGATAATTTCCGGGGCGGCCACCTGCTCTTCCAGCGCCCGCCAGGCTTCGGCGTAGTACGGACGCGCCACGCGGTTAACGATAAAGCCCGGAGTGGACTGGCAGCGCACCGGCTGTTTACCCCAGTTCACCGCCAGCTCGCTCAGTTGCGCCACCACTTCTTCCGAGGTCGCCAGCCCGCTCACCACCTCTACCAGCTTCATCACCGGGGCCGGATTAAAAAAGTGCAGCCCGGCCACGCGCTCGGGGTGGCGCAGGTCGGCGGCAATTGCGGTGATCGAGATAGAGGAGGTGTTGCTGGTCAGGAGCGTGTTGGCCGGGCAGATCTCTGCCAGTTCAGCAAAGAGCGCTTTTTTAATTTCCATCTGCTCAGAGGCCGCTTCAATCACCAGGTCGGCCGCCGCCAGGGCGTGAATGTCGGTGACCGGGTTTAGTCGCTGGAGCGTCTGCTCGCAGGCCTGGGCGCTCAGCTTGCCCCGCGCCACGCGGGACTCCAGACGGGTGCGGATGCCGTCAATGGCGCGGGTGATGGCCCCGGCATTGATGTCATACACCAGCACCGGATGCCCGTGGCTGGCCGCCACTTCGGCAATCCCCGCCCCCATGATGCCGCTGCCAATCACCGCCACGGTATGAATTGTCGTCATCTTATTTCCCCGTAAACTGCGGCACGCGTTTGTTGAGGAAGGCGCTGACGCCTTCCCGGTAGTCGGCACTGCGTCCGGCCAGGCGCTGATAGTCACGCTCCAGATCCAGCTGTACGTCCAGGGTGTTGGTTTCGGCGGAGTTGATCGCCTGCTTGATCAGCCCCAGGCCAAAGGTCGGCTGCGCGGCCAGATGCAACGCCAGCTGGTGGGCGGTGTCGTTCAGTTCAGCATCATCCACCACCTGCCAGATCATCCCCCAGGCGTGCGCCTGTTCAGCGCTGATCTTCTCCCCCAGCAGGGCCAGGCCCATCGCCCGGGCGCGGCCGGTGAGGCGCGGCAGCAGCCAGGTCCCGCCGGAATCTGGTATCAGACCCAGCTTGCTGAAGGCCATCACAAAGTTCACCGAGCGGGCGGCGATCACGATGTCGCAGCCCAGTGCCAGGGTGGCACCGGCCCCGGCAGCGACGCCGTTCACCGCGCAGATCACCGGCTTGGGCAGTTTTGCCAGGCGCTTAACCAGCGGGTTATAAAATTTCTCCACCGACATCCCGAGGTCCGGCGCGGGGCTGTTCGGGTCGACGTTGCGGTCGTTGAGATCCTGTCCGGCGCAAAAACCGCGTCCGGCACCGGTCACCAGCAGGCAGCGCACGCTGTCGTCGCGCTCGGCCTGGGTCAGGCACGCCGCCAGCTGCAGATGCATCTCCTCGTTAAAGCTGTTGAGACGCTCCGGGCGGTTCAGGGTAATGGTCATTACCCCCTGCTCAACGTGACTCAGAATGAAATCCATGGTTAGCGTCCTTTAAAGTCGGGGGTGCGTTTTTGCAGAAAGGCATCAATGCCCTCGCGGCGATCCTCGGTGGCTGCCAGCAGGGTAAAGAGCTGACGCTCCTGGGCCAGCCCGGCCTGCAGGGCCACTTCCTGAGACTGGCGTAAGGCCTGCTTCGCGGCCTGCAACGCCAGCGGGGAGTGACGCGCCATCAGCGCCGCCTGCTGGAGAGCATATTCCAGGGTCAGAGATTCGGGATAAACGTCGCTCACCAGACCCGCGGCCAGCGCCTGACGGGCGGTAATGCTCTCTCCGGTCAGCACCATTTTGCTGGCCAGTGATTTGCCCACGCTGCGGATCAGGCGTTGGGTGCCGCCCGCGCCGGGCATGATGCCCAGCGTAATTTCTGGCAGGCCGAAACGGGCGTTCTCCCCGGCAATCACCACATCGCACAGCAGCGCCAGTTCGCAGCCTGCGCCCAGCGCGTAGCCGTTGACCGCGGCGATAAGTGGTTTGCTGAAGGCGTTGATGCGCCCCCACAGCTGGGGACGAATATCGTTCAGGGTGGCGACCAGATCTTTCTCGGCCATCTCATTGAGGTCGGCCCCGGCGGCAAAGAAGCGTTCGTTGCCGGAGATCACACACACCGAGATCTCGCGGTCGTCAGCTGCGGCTTCCAGAGTAGTTGCCAGCTCGCTCAGCAATCCATTGTTGAGGGCGTTACGGGCCGCCGGGCGGTTGAGAGTCAGGTGCAACACCCGACCCTGACGGGTAACAATCAGGTCGCTCATGCCATCCCCTTCGCGTCAAAGTCCACCACCACGTCGCTGGTCAGCGGCAGGGCCTGACAGCTCAGAACGTAGCCCGCCGCCAGTTCGTCCGGCTCGAGGCTGTAGTTGGTCGCCATATCCACTTTCCCGCGCAGCACTTTGCATTTGCAGGTGGCGCAGACTCCGCCCTTGCAGGCGTACGGCAGATCCGCCCCCTGACGCAGGGCGGCGTCGAGAATGCTCTCGTCGTCGGCAGTAAGGGTGATCTCGCGGTCGCGTCCGTCCTGGCGCACCGTCACTTTCTGGCCCTCCACCTGCACGGTGTGGGCGCGTTTTACGCTGGTGCCCGGGGTGTTGAAGCGTTCCAGATGCAAGGATTTTTCCGGCATGCCCAGCGCTTTCAGAGTCTGCTCGGCCTCGTCCATCATCGCCGCCGGGCCGCAGATAAAGGCTTCGTCAAACTGGCTGAAGTCGATCAGATGTTTCGCCAGCGCCTGCAATTTTTCGCCGTCGATGCGGCCTTGCAGCAGCTCGCTGTCCAGCGTCTCCTGGCTGAAGATATTGACCACCTGCAGGCGGGTCGGATAGCTGTCCTTCAGATCGGCCAGCGCCTGGCGGAACATCATGCTCTGGCTGCTGCGGTTGCCGTAGATCAGGGTGAACTGGCTGGTGGGTTCGGTTTTCAGGGTGCTGGAGACGATCGCCAGCATCGGGGTGATGCCGGAACCGGCGGCAATCGCCAGATAGCAGCCTTCGCGTTCCGCCTGAGGCTGATAACCAAAGTGACCCTGGGGCACCATCACCTCCAGCGCCATCCCCTGTGTGATCTCATCCCGGGCATAGCGCGAGAAGCGCCCGCCGTCGATGGCTTTCACCGCCACGCTGATCTCGCCCGGCTGAACGCTGCGACAGATGGAGTAGCAGCGGCGCAACTCTTCGCCCGCCAGATGGGCTTTCAGGGTCAGATGCTGGCCCGGACGGAAGCGATACGCCTCCTGCAACGCCTGGGGAACCGCGAAGGTGATGGTCACCGCATCGCGGGTCTCGGGTTCTACTTTTGCCACCGTTAAGGAATAAAACGTTGTCATGGCGACCTCAGATACATTTGAAATAGTCGAAGGGTTCCCGGCAGCTGTCGCAGCGGTAGAGCGCTTTGCAGGCCGTAGAACCAAATTCACTGATCATCGTGGTACGGGTGCTGGCGCAGCGCGGACAGGTCACCTCGGCGGGCAGATGCGCGTGGCAGCTGTGACCGGCCGGGGGGCTGATGCCGTACTGGCGCAGACGCTCCCGGGCGTCCGGGGTCATCCAGTCGGTGGTCCACGCCGGGTCAAGCTGGATGGAGATCTGCACCGGTCCATAGCCGTGAGCGGTCAACGTGTCGCGGATCGCCCCCATCAGGTGGTCGGTGGCCGGGCAGCCGGAATAGGTTGGCGTAAAGCCGATGGCCCAGCCCTCACCCTGCGGGGTAACGCTGCGCACCATCCCTAAATCGGTAATGGTCAGCACCGGGATCTCCGGGTCCGGGATCTGGCTTAACAGGGACCAGATCTGCGGGACGGCGGCGGGTGCGGGTTCAGCGAAACGTTGCATGGTGCTCTCCTGCTCTACCACTGCTGGCCGGGATTGACGCGCTGGAGATATTGCATCTCTGCCAGCATCGGTCCCAGATGTTCGGTGTGCAGCCCTTTACGGCCGCCGCTGCGATAGGCCGACGCTTCCGGCACGCTCAGCGTCGCCGCGTTCAGCCCGGCAAAGACTTCCGCTTCCCATTCGTCACGCAGGCTGCGCGGATCGACGGCGATACCCTCGGCCACCAGGCCTAAGTCGATCTCGTCGGCTTCGAACAGCTCGGCGGTGAAACGCCACAGGTCGTTGATCGCCTGCTGCATTTTCTGCGTGGAAACCGCCGTGCCGTTCCCCAGGCGTTCCAGCCAGCCACGGCTGAAGCGCAGGTGATAGCGCGCTTCTTTGATGGATTTGGCGGCAATGGCGGCCAGCTGCGGGTCGCGGCTGTTCGTCAGACGGGTAAACAGCGCCACGTGCCAGGCGTCGATAAAGTACTGTCGGGCAATGGTGTCGGCGAAGTTGCCGTTCGGCTGCTCCACCAGCAGCAGGTTGCTGAACTGGCGTTCGTCGCGCTGGAAGGCCAGCGTATCTTCATCGCCCGCCCCTTCCAGTTCGGCGGCGTAGGTTAAGAAGTTGCGTGCCTGGCCCAGCAGGTCGAGGCCGATATTGGCCAGCGCGAGGTCAATCTCCAGCTCCGGGGCGTGGCCACACCAGGCCCCCAGACGCTGAGAGAGCACCAGGCCGTTATCACCCAGACGCAGAACATAGTGCGTTAACGTTTTCATCCCGGACCTCACATGTGCTCGATGCCATCAGGGATGGTGTAGAAAGTGGGATGACGATAAACCTTGGTTTCCGCCGGATCGAAAAACTCACCGCGCTCTTCCGGCTGCGAGGCAACGATTTCACTCGCCTTCACCACCCAGATGGAGCAGCCTTCGCTGCGGCGGGTGTAGGCATCGCGGGCGTTTTCCAGCGCCATGCGGTCGTCGGCGGCGTGCAGGCTGCCGACGTGACGGTGAGACAACCCCTGTTTGCTGCGGACAAACACTTCGTATAACGGCCAGTATGTTTTGCTCATCGTGATTCCCCTTACGCAACCTTGCGGGCGTGTTGTTTTTCTGCGTGCGCCAGGGCGGCTTCGCGCACCCACGTCCCCTCTTCCCAGGCTTTATTCTTGGCGGCCAGACGCTCGTGATTGCAGATCCCACGGCCATTGATAACGTCGTCAAACTCCTGCCAGTCGATCTCGCCGAAACGGTAGTGACCGCTTTCAGCATCGAAGTGCAGATCCGCATCCGGGACGGTCATCCCCAACATCTCCACCTGCGGGACGGTGTTATCGACGAAGCGCTGACGCAGCTCGTCGTTACCAAAGCGTTTGATCTTCCAGGCCAGGCTGCGGGCGCTGTTCGGCGAGTTGTCGTCGTTTGGCCCGAACATCATCAGCGCTGGCCACCAGAAACGGTTGATGGCGTCCTGCAGCATCTGCCGCTGGGCCTCGTTGCCCTGAGCCAGCGCCATGCAGGCTTCAAAGCCCTGACGCTGGTGGAAGCTCTCTTCTTTACAGATTTTCACCATCGCCCGGGCATAAGGACCATACGATGTACGGCACAGCGCCACCTGGTTAACGATGGCCGCACCATCCACCAGCCAGCCAATCACGCCGATATCGGCCCAGCTCAGGGTCGGGTAGTTGAAGATCGAGGAGTACTTCATCTTGCCGTCGAGCATCTTCTGGTAGATGTCTTCCCGGGCGCAGCCCAGCGTCTCCGCCGCGCTGTAGAGATAGAGGCCGTGTCCGGCTTCATCCTGCACTTTCGCCAGCAGGATGGCCTTGCGGCGCAGCGTCGGGGCGCGGGCGATCCAGTTCCCTTCCGGCAGCATGCCGACAATTTCGGAGTGGGCGTGCTGACCAATCTGGCGGATCAGCGTCTTGCGGTACGCGTCAGGCATCCAGTCCTGCGGCTCGATGGCCGTCTCTTGCGCGATTCGCTGTTCAAAGCGTTGTTCTTCCGTCACGTCATCACCCTTATGATTCGTTTAACTGGTAAATTTCATTCAATGATGAATCACTTAGTTTCTTAAAAGTTACACAAAGGTTAAATATAACCCCAAGGAGTGTTTGTTTATTTTGTGATGTGGCTCGCAAGGCTTTTGCTGAGCCCCTTCTGCGGCGGAAAACAGGAAGCAGGAATAGTCAGACAAGATCACACTGTTAACAAATCATTAAAACATCCCTTGCATTTTATGATTCATAATCAAACTATCTATAGTGAAATTACGAACCACTCGGAGAGAAAAATGCAGCAGTTAGCCAGCTTTTTGTCCGGCACCTGGCAGTCTGGCCGGGGCCGTGAGCGCACTATTCAGCACGCCATCAGCGGCGAAACCCTCTGGCAGGTCACCAGCGAAGGGCTGGATATGGCCGCCGCGCGTCGTTACGCCATTGAGCAAGGCGGTGAATCACTTCACGCCATGACCTTTATCGAGCGCGCCGCAATGCTGAAAGCGGTGGCAAAACATCTGATGAGCCAGAAAGAGATGTTCTATGCCCTCTCCGCGCAGACCGGAGCGACCCGCGCCGACAGCTGGGTAGATATCGAGGGCGGGATTGGGACGCTGTTCACCTTCGCCAGCCTCGGTAGCCGCGAACTGCCGGACGATACCCTGTGGCCGGAAGATGAACTGATCCCCCTGTCGAAAGAAGGCGGTTTTGCCGCCCGTCACGTCCTGACCTCGAAATCCGGCGTGGCCGTCCACATCAACGCCTTTAACTTCCCCTGCTGGGGAATGCTGGAAAAACTGGCTCCAACCTGGCTGGCGGGGATGCCGGCAATCATCAAACCGGCCACCGCCACCGCCCAGGTGACCCAGGCGATGGTAAAAGCGATTGTCGACAGCGGCCTGGTGCCGGACGGCGCCATCAGCCTGATCTGCGGCGGCGCGGGGGATCTTCTCGACCAGCTCGATCATCAGGACGTGGTGACCTTTACCGGCTCCGCCGTCACCGGCCAGATGCTGCGCGTCCACCCGAACATCGTCGCCCGATCGATTCCGTTTACCATGGAAGCCGACTCCCTGAACTGCTGCGTGCTGGGGGATGACGTCACTCCGGAGCAGCCGGAGTTTGCCCTGTTTATCCGCGAAGTGGTGCGGGAGATGACGGCCAAAGCCGGACAGAAATGTACCGCCATCCGCCGCATTATTGTGCCGCAGGCGCAGGTGGAAGCCGTCAGCCAGGCGCTGATCGCCCGGCTGGAGAAAGTGGCCGTGGGTGACCCGGCCCAGGAAGGGATCAAGATGGGTTCGCTGGTCAACGCCGACCAGCGCGCTGACGTGCAGGAGAAGGTGGATGCCTTAGTGACGGCAGGCTGTCAGATCCGTCTGGGCGGTAAAGCCGACCTGAACGCCGCCGGGGCCTTCTTCCCGCCGACGCTGCTGTTCTGCCCGCAGCCGGACGAAACCCCGGCCGTACACGCCACCGAAGCCTTTGGCCCGGTTGCCACCCTGATGCCGTATCAGGACCGCGAACACGCCATGGCCCTGGCCCGCGCCGGGGAAGGCAGCCTCGCCGGGACTTTGGTGACCGCCGATCTGCGCCTGGCGCGTCAGTTCATCGCCGGGGCCGCGCGGGCCCACGGGCGTATCCAGATCCTCAACGAAGAGTCGGCCAAAGAGTCTACCGGCCACGGCTCCCCGCTGCCGCAGCTGGTGCACGGCGGTCCGGGCCGTGCCGGGGGTGGCGAAGAGCTGGGCGGTCTGCGGGCGGTGAAACACTACCTGCAACGCACCGCGATCCAGGGCAGCCCGAGCATGCTGGCCGCCATCAGCCAGCAGTGGGTGCGTGGCGCCAAAGTGCAGGAGGATCGCGTCCATCCGTTCCGCAAATACTTCGAAGAGCTGCAGCCGGGCGACAGCCTGCTGACCCCGCGCCGCACCCTGACCGAGACCGATATCGTTAACTTTGCCTGCCTGAGCGGAGATCATTTCTACGCCCACATGGACAAGATTGGCGCGGCGGAGTCGATTTTTGGCGAGCGCGTGGTGCATGGGTACTTCCTGATCTCCGCCGCCGCCGGGCTGTTCGTCGATGCGGGCGTCGGGCCGGTGATCGCCAACTACGGCATGGAGAACCTGCGCTTTATCGAGCCGGTGAAACCGGGCGATACCATCCAGGTGCGTCTGACCTGTAAGCGCAAGACCCTGAAGAAACAGCGCACGGCGGAAGAGAAACCGACCGGCGTGGTCGAGTGGTCGGTTGAGATCGTCAACCAGCACCAGCAGCCGGTGGCGCTCTACTCGATTCTGACCCTCGTCTCCCGCCAGCACGGCGATTTTGACGCCTGATCCCCCTCCCACCGGGTAACGTCGCGCACGTTACCCGGCTTCTGGCACATCTGACAAAACATCTGGCAAATGCAGGCAAACGGTACGCACAGCGATATTGCTATGTTGGCTATGAATAAACCGCGCGCAGAACAGCGGTCCCGAGTGGATAACAACACATACAACAGAGGTTAATCATGGGAAGCTCCTCAATCTTTTCTCCACGTAAAACGGCGCTGGCGTTGGCCGTTGCTTGTCTCTTTTCCGGTCAGGTGCTGGCTCACGGTAGCGCGGCGCATATGGTCGAGATGGACAAAACCCTGGCCGAGTTTGGCGCTGATGTGAAATGGGACGACTATGCCGGGATCTACACCATCAGCAAAGACGGGGCCTTCATCAAAGTGAAGCCGGGCGCAACCACTGCCATCGTCAACGGTAAACCGCTCACCCTACAGGCACCGGTGGTGATGAAGGACAATAAGGCCTGGATCGCCGATACCTTTGTCAACGATGTGTTCCAGTCCGGCCTCGACCAGACCTTCCAGGTGGAGAAGACCCCGCACCCGCTGAACGCCCTGTCCGCAGATGAAATTAAACAGGCTGTCGAGATTGTGAAAGCCTCGCCGGACTTTAAACCCAATACCCGCTTTACCCAGATCGCTCTGGCCGAGCCGGAAAAAGCCAAAGTGTGGGACTTCGTGCTGAACGGCACGGCGGTGGATGCGCCGCGTCAGGCCAATGTCACCATGCTGGACGGCAAATTCGTTATCGAAGCGCTGGTGGATCTGAAAGATAAGAAAATCATGCACTGGGAGCCGATTAAAGATGCCCACGGCATGGTGCTGCTGGATGACTTTATGGCGGTACAGAAGATCGTCACCGGCAGCCAGGAGTATGCCGACGCGCTGAAAACACGCGGGATCAATGACCCGGGCAAGGTGATGACCACCCCGCTGACCGTCGGCTACTTTGACGGCAAAGATGGCCTGAAGCAGGAAGATCGCCTGCTGAAAGTGGTGAGCTATCTGGACACGGGCGACGGTAACTACTGGGCGCACCCGATTGAAAACCTGGTGGCGGTGGTGGATCTGATCGAGAAGAAGATCGTCAAAATCGAAGAAGGTGCGATTGTCCCGGTACCGATGGAACCTCGTCCTTATGACGGCCGCGACCGCGAGCCGGTCGCCCATAAACCGCTGGAGATCACCGAGCCGGAAGGCAAGAACTACACCATCACCGGCAATATGATCCACTGGCAGAACTGGGACTTCCATCTGAGCCTCGACTCCCGCGTCGGGCCCATCATCTCCACCGTGACCTTTAACGACAACGGCAAAAAACGCCAGGTGATGTATGAAGGATCGCTGGGGGGGATGATCGTGCCTTACGGCGACCCGGACGTGGGCTGGTACTTCAAAGCTTATCTCGACTCCGGCGACTACGGGATGGGCACTCTGACCTCCCCGCTGGTGCGCGGCAAAGATGTGCCGTCCAATGCCGTGCTGCTGAATCAGACCATCCCGGATTACACCGGGGCGCCGATGGAGATCCCACGGGCGATGGCGATTTTCGAACGCTACGCCGGGCCGGAGTATAAGCATCAGGAGATGAATCAGCCGAACGTCAGCACCGAGCGTCGTGAGCTGGTAGTGCGCTGGATCAGTACCGTCGGCAACTACGACTACATCTTCGACTGGGTGTTCCACGAAAACGGCACCATCGGCATCGATGCCGGGGCGACCGGTATCGAAGCGGTGAAAGGGGTGACGGCGAAAACCATGCACGACCCGAGCGCCAAAGAGGATACCAAATACGGGACCCTGATCGACCACAACATCGTCGGGACCACCCATCAGCACATCTATAACTTCCGTCTGGATATGGACGTGGATGGCACCAGCAACAGCCTGGTGGCGATGGATCCGGAGGTGAAGCCGAACACCGCGGGCGGCCCACGTACCAGTACCCTGCAAATCAACCAGTACAACATCGATACCGAGCAGCAGGCGGCGCAAAAATTTGACCCGGGCACCATTCGTCTGCTGAGCAACACCAGCAAGGAGAACCGCATGGGCAACCCGGTCTCCTACCAGATCATCCCGTATGCGGGCGGTACGCACCCGGTGGCCACCGGCGCGAAGTTCGCTCCGGACGAGTGGATCTATCACCGTCTGAGCTTTATGGATAAACAGCTGTGGGTGACCCGATACCATCCGAACGAGATGTACCCGGAAGGGAAATTCCCGAACCGCTCCAGCCAGGATCAGGGGCTGGGCCAGTTCAGCAAGGATAACGAGTCGCTGGATAAGCAGGATAACGTGGTGTGGATGACCACCGGTACGACCCACGTGGCGCGGGCGGAGGAGTGGCCGATCATGCCAACCGAGTGGGTGCATACCCTGCTCAAACCCTGGAACTTCTTCGACGAAACGCCGTCTTTGGGCAAGAAGAAAGAGGGGCAGTAAACCCGTAGGCCCGTGCAAGCATAGCGCCGCCGGGCATTGTCGGGGCACTGTGCGACCTGATGCCCTCACCCCGGCCCTCTCCCACAGGGAGAGGGTGCAAACACAAAAAACGGTCACCGGAGGTGACCGTTTTGCTTTTACCTTGCTGCCGGGCAATTCCGCCGCACGATAATTAATTATCATTAACGGATTTATTTGCTGAATGTATTTGCCTGCTTATAGTTAATCATACCCATGCCGTCCGGGTTGCCTTTCTTAAAACGTTTTTCTGGTCATCACGCGAAGTTTCCCCTACGCCGCTGTATGCACATTGAGAGGTTTTCAGGATGAGATTCAATCTGATAGCAAGAAGCCTTGCGCTTGCAGGCTTTTTTATTTCTGCTGGCACTCCTGCGTTTGCCGCAGAAGCGCCAAAAGACGCCGCCGCTGCCACCCAACAAGCCAATAACGCCCTCTTTAGTCAACTGCCCTTCTCCGATAACACCGACTTTACCGATGCTCATAAAGGCTTTATCGCCCCGCTCCCCACGGAGGTGATCAAAGGTGAACAAGGCAACGTGGTCTGGGATCCGCAACAATACGCGTTTATTAAAGAGGGCGACAAAGCGCCGGATACCGTCAACCCCAGCTTATGGCGTCAGGCGCAGCTGATTAATATCAGCGGCCTGTTTGAGGTGACGGACGGGGTATATCAGATCCGCAACCTCGATCTGTCGAATATGACCATTATCGAAGGCACCACCGGCGTGACCGTCGTTGACCCGCTGGTATCGGCGGAAACGGCGAAAGTCGGGATGGATCTCTATTTTAAAAACCGCGGGCAGAAGCCGGTGGTAGCGGTGATCTATACCCACAGCCACGTCGACCATTACGGCGGCGTGCGCGGGGTGGTGGATGAGGCCGATGTTAAAGCCGGGAAGGTGAAAATCTACGCCCCGGCTGGCTTTATTGAAGCCGCGGTGGCAGAGAATATTATGGCCGGGAACGTGATGAGCCGCCGCGCCAGCTACATGTACGGCAACCTGCTGAAACCGGATGCCAAAGGCCAGGTCGGTGCCGGGTTGGGTACCACCACTTCCGCCGGGACCGTTACCCTGCTTGCGCCGACCAATATCATCGAAAAAGATGGCCAGAAGGAGACCATCGACGGCCTGACCTATGACTTTATGCTCGCCCCGGGCTCGGAAGCGCCGTCGGAAATGCTGTGGTTTATCGAAGAGAAAAAGCTGATCGAGACTGCCGAGGATGTGACGCACACCCTGCACAACACCTACTCCCTGCGCGGGGCGAAGATCCGCGAGCCGCTGCCGTGGTCGAAATATATCAACGAAGCCATTGTGCGCTGGGGTGATAAAGCAGAAGTCCTGATGGCCCAACACCACTGGCCGACCTGGGGCAAAGAGAACGTCAATAATCTGCTAAAAAGCCAGCGCGATCTCTACCGTTATATCAACGATCAGACCTTACGTATGGCGAATCAGGGGCTGACCCGGGACGAAATCGCCGCCAACTTTAAGCTGCCGGATTCGCTGGCGCACACCTGGGCGAACCGCGGTTACTACGGCTCGGTGAGCCATGACGTGAAGGCCACCTACGTGCTCTATCTCGGCTGGTTCGACGGCAACCCGGCGACTCTGGACGAGCTGCCACCGGAAGAAGGCGCGAAGAAATTCGTTGAGTATATGGGCGGCGCGGATGCCATTCTGCAGAAGGCCAAAACCGACTTCGACCAGGGGAACTATCGCTGGGTGGCGCAGGTGGTGAGTAAAGTGGTATTTGCCGATCCGAACAACCAGGCGGCACGCAATCTGGAGGCGGATGCGCTGGAGCAGTTGGGTTATCAGGCGGAGTCTGGCCCGTGGCGTAACTTCTATCTCACCGGGGCGCAGGAACTGCGTAACGGCGTGGTGAAAGGCCCGACCCCGAATACTGCCAGCCCGGATACAGTGCGGGCGATGACGCCGGAGATGTTCTTCGACTATCTGGCGGTGCATATTAACGGCGACAAAGCCGGGACGGCGAAATCGGTATTTAATATCGATCTGGGCAGTGACGGCGGGAAGTACAAGCTGGAGCTGGAGAACGGGGTGCTGAACCACACCGCCAATGCCGAAGCCACCGATGCTGACGCCACCATTACGCTTAACCGCGATACGCTAAATAAAATCATCCTCAAGGAGACCACCCTGAAACAGGCTGAGGAGAGCGGTGCGGTGAAGGTAACCGGGGACGGGACGAAACTGGATACCATGCTGGGTTATATGGATAAGTTTGAGTTCTGGTTCAATATTGTGACACCGTAACTTACTTCCGGAGAAATTGCCGGGTGGCGCTGCGCTTACCCGGCCTACGGGCATTGTGCGGCCTGATGCCCTCACCCCGACCCTCTCCCACAGGGAGAGGGCGCAAACACTAAAAACGGCCACCGAGGTGACCGTTTTGCTTTTACCTAATATCGCACGCACACCGATTTAGTTTCACACCAGCCATCCAGCCAGTCCGGGCCGAAATCGCGGCCGGTGCCGGACTGCTTCATGCCGCCGAACGGCAGGTTAGCGTCGATCAGGGTATGGCTGTTGACCCATACCGTGCCGGCCTGCAGGCGGTCGGTGTACTCCAGCGCTTTGCTGATGTTTTGCGTCCAGACGCTGGCGGTCAGGCCGTATTCGGTATCGTTCGCCAGGCGCAGGGCCTCTTCGCCGTCGGCGACGCGCACCAGGTTCACCACCGGACCAAACACCTCTTCGCGGGTCAGACGCAGGCTGGCGTCCGGGTTGACCACCAGCGTCGGCGAAACGTAGTAGCCCTCACCGTTCGGGCCGCGATTACCGACGATCAGCTCGGCCTGACGCGACTGCGCCTCGTCGAGGAAGGTCTGCACTTTGTCACAGTGGGCACGGGAGACCAGCGGGTTGATGTGCGCCTCCTGGGACATACCTGGCCCGACGCTCAGGGATTTTACCGCCTGCTCAAAGCCGCTCACCAGGGTATCAAACAGCGGCGCTTCGATGTAAATGCGCGAGCTTGCCGCACAGACCTGGCCCTGGTTCAGGAAGCTGCCGGTCATCAGCCCTTCGATAACCCACGCCGGATCCGCATCTTTCAGGACGATGGCCGGGTTTTTACCTCCCAGCTCCAGGGTCACACCCAGCAGGCGATCGGCGGCCGCGCGTGCAATCTGTTTACCGGTGGCGGTCGAGCCGGTGAAGCTCACTTTGGCGATATGCGGATGGTTGGTCAGCGCGGTGCCACACACCGCCCCGCTGCCGGTCACCACGTTAAAGACGCCGTCCGGGATCCCGGCAACGCTAGCCAGTTCGGCCACGCGCAGCAACGTCAGCGGTGTCGTTTCCGACGGTTTGATCACAATGGAGCAGCCAGCGGCCAGGGCGGGCATCACTTTCCACATGCCGATCAGCAGCGGGAAGTTCCACGGCACGATCCCGGCCACCACGCCAATCGGCTCTTTGCGGGTCCAGGCCTGATAGCGGGCCCCCTGCGGCATCGGAATGGAGAGATCCAGCGTCTTGCCGGAAATTTTGGTGGTCAGCCCGGCGGTGTAGCGCATCCAGTTCAGGGTGCAGCCCACTTCAAAGGCGCGGGAGATGTTAATGGATTTACCCTGCTCCAGGGTCTCGAGCTGGGCCAGCTCCTCGGTGTGCTGCTCCACCAGATCGGCAAAGCGCAGCAGAATACGTTCACGTTCCGCAGGCAGTTTACCTGACCAGCTGCGGGCCACGAAAGCGCGCCAGCCGGACATCACCGCGCGGTCCACATCCTGCGCGCTGGCATCGGCCGTCGAGGCAATTACCTGGCCGGTGGCCGGGTTAAAGATCTCCAGACGCTTTTCGCTGTCGGAGGCGGACTGGCGTCCCTCAATCCAGAGGCCATGTTGGCGATCCAGAAATTGCTGCACGCTGGGCAGTACGTCGACCTGTGTATCAGACATAGCGATTCCTTATTATTCGCAGGGTGTCAACGCAGTCTAAGATGGCTTTGCCGAATGCGCTTTTATCTCTGTGACATTCGCTTTGTCCGCTGTGACAGGCACCGCAAAACGCGACAATACCGCCGTTTCGCTCTGTTGGGCAGCGGAGTTTTTGCCTGGATTTCGCCCCATGTCACGGGTAATTCGAAACATAAATGCAACAATGTTTAAACATTGACGACGTAGCGGGTATGACATGTTTGCAGACGAACAGGACAACTACCAGCGCTGGCTGGCGCAGATTAACCAGGTTTGCGGCAGTTTTGCTGCCCGGCCGATGAGCGGCGAGTTTTATGGCGAGCTGGAGTCGACCTGGACCGGCAATCTGAAACTGAGCACCGTTACTGCCGGCGGTGTGAATCTGTTTCGTACCCGTCAGGAGATCAAGACCAGCAACGACGCCTGGTTCTACACCGTGTTTCAGCTGGAAGGCGAAGCGGGACTGGAGCAGGATGACCGCCAGATTGTGCTCAACGCCGGGGATATCACCCTGATTGACGCCTCCCGCCCCTGCTCAATCTACTGGCCGGAAAAATCACGTCAGATCTCGCTCCTGTTGCCACGTCAGATCCTTGAGCAACACTTTCGCTTTCAGGAAGTGACCTGCGCGCAAAAGCTCTCCCGCAGCCTGCCCACCGTCCAGCTCAGCTATCGCCTGCTGCAGGACAGCATGAACAACCCGGCATTAAGCGAAACCGAAAGCGAAGCCGCCCTCGAAGCGATGGTCTGCCTGCTGCGCCCGGTATTGCAGCAGCGTGACAGCGTGACGCCGCGCAAGGAACGTCAGTTCACCCATGTGCTGAGCCTGATCGACGACCATATTCAGGCCGAGCACCTGCGTCCGGAGTGGATTGCCACGGAGTGCGGAATGTCAGTCCGGAGCCTGTACCGGATGTTTGCCGAGAAAGGGCTGGTGGTGGCGCAGTACATTAAAAATCGCCGTCTGGATCTGTGCGCGCAGATGCTGCGCGCCACCGGCGACGATGAAAAGCTGGCGGGCATTGGCTACAGCTGGGGGTTTACCGATCACAGCCACTTCTCCACGGCCTTCAAGCAGCGTTTTGGCGTGTCGCCTGGCGAGTACCGCAAACGCCACCGCTGATCACTTCTGCATCCACTTGCCGTTTATCCCCTGGACATATTCGCCGGCGTTAGCGCGCGATACCAGCTTTGTCCCGGCCATTTTCGCCACTTCATCCACCGGAAGGTTATTGCTGTCGGCAAGCTTCTGATAGCTGTCGGTACGGGCCTTGTTGATCTGCTCCACCAGCGCCAGCGTCTCGCGATCCTGACTCCGTGGCGCAATATAACCGCTCAGGGTTTCACCGACCCGTCCGGCACTGCGGGCCTCGTTGAGGGTCAGTGCCAGCGCGGGCGCACAGAGCCCCAGCGTCAATATCATCAGCGGGATGAATTTTTTCATGGCTACCTCAGAACAGATCGCTGCGTGATTTCAGCAGCGTCTCGACGTCTTTATCCACTTTGATATGGATTTCATGTTCAATTTTAACGTTCATGTTGATGGTGATTGGCTCTTTCGACGCCGCCACTTCGATCCTCGGCGTACAGCCTGTCAGCGTCAGGATCACAATCGCGGTGAACCCACCGGCCAGCTTTTTCATGGTTGTTCCTTACATTCCTTGCCTGTCGGGCAGCGGTTATCCGGTAATGCTGAGTGTTGCTCCAGCCAGGTCTGCAGATTGTCGCCAAAACGCAGGCTGCGCCAGAGGGTGAACAGGTTCTCCTGATGGGTGTAGTTAAGGTTAACGGCTTGCGTCTGGCCCCCGGAACGGCTGGCGCCACGGAGGGTCGATGCCAGGGTTAATTCACCCAGATTATCTACATTGAGTGTCGTCCACGACTGCGAAATTTCCATATAGCGAAGCCAGTTAATCGCCCCTGCGGCACTGTTATCGGCAACCAGAGCATCAGCGGTGTCCTGGTCGAGACGCAGGGTCATCGGGCCAGAATTGGTCAGCCAGCCATCTTTGATGATCCACTTCTCGTTGTCCAGCCAGAACGGCAGCGCCCCGCTGAACGGCCCGGACATGGCAAATTGTTTCGGATTGATGGCGCTAATCAGCTCGCTGGAGGAGATGTTATTCACCCGCAGCAGAGCCGCGTCGTGCTGCGGCATGCGGAGCTGCTGCATGGTCACTTTGCCCCCCAGCAGATCCACGCTGACGTCGGTCAGCAGGAGCGGATTCGCTTCGCTCCAGGGGTAGTCGCCCTGCAAATCGGCGGTGATGTTGTGGGCCGTAACCTGATTGATCACTTCGCCGATCCGCAGCGTCACCGGACCACGGGTGCCCAGCGACCAGGTGCCTTCGCTGAAGCGGAACGGCAGAACGAAATCGACGCCATTGATTTTGTTATCGGGCATCCAGACGCTGCCGCTTTTTACTACTCCGTGGCCCCCGGCCTCAAAGCCCTGATCGGCCGCCGCGGAGAACGCCACCTGAGCGTACAGCTCTCCTTCGCGCAGCGTCATTTTCCAGTCCGGCGGCACCAGCGGCTGGAAGACGGTCAGGGACTGCTTCGGCCACCAGGCCTGGCCGCGCAGACGCTCCCCATCCCAACGCCCGTTCAGTTGCACCGGGCCGATCGCTTCGGCGTTGAGGGTGCCTTTGAACTGGAACAGGGTAGGATCGCTGCCATCCACGCTGAATTTGACCGTCGACGGCGGTAATACGCTGCCGCCGGTGAAGGTGGTTTCCCCGGCGTCAAAGGATAATGCGCCGCTGAAGTGTGTCCGGGCGGGATCGCGCTGCCAGCGGATCGGGCTGTCCAGCACCATTCGCGGGGCGCTGGCATGCATCGAGCCGTACTTCAGCTGGTCGAACCCGGTTGAGAGTTCGCTGAGTTCAATCACGCTGTCGCGCCACTCGCCCCTGCCCGCCACGTCCCAGCGGGCCTGCATCGGGGTGAAGTTGCCTTCACCCCAGTAGCGCCACTGCCATAAGCCGCTATCCGGCAGGAAATCATTCGCCCGGCCATCAAGGTGCAGGGTGAAATCCCCCATCTCCTGTTCATGGGCGCGCAAAATGGCCTGCAGGCGACCGTCGATACCCTTGCGGGTCAGCGCTACCCCGGCCAGCGGCCAGCGCACTTCATCGATATTCAGGGAATCAATAATTCGCCCGCGGGAGCGCAGCAGCGCCCCTGGCGCAAAGGCCAGCCGGGGCTCGGCCAGGCTACCGGTCAGCATGGCGGGCAACCCGATATAGAGGATCAGATCGTTCTGTTTGGCCACGCCGGTGAGCTGCAGCGGCATGGCGCTGTTATCCATACTTAGCTTGCCGGGGCCAAAGGTGAGTACCGCGTTGCCTTTCCCGGCATCCCCCTGAGTCAGGACGTTCATCCGCCCGCTGATAACGGCGCGCTCCGTGCCCTGCTGCCAGTTATCGATCTTCAGCCCCAGGCGACCGCTCAACGGAATACCCGCGCGATCCCAGCGCCAGCGCCCGTCGCTGATGGTCAACTGGTCGGGCGTGATCTGCCAGGGGAGATCCAGCAGCGGCTCGCCGCTATCCCGTTCTACCATCACCAGCTGGCCCTGATTGTCCTGCCACGCCAGATCGGCATCCACCAGCGACGGAAGCTGCGGCACCGAGAAGGTCGCTGCCGCATGTCCCTGCACCGGCAGGCCGTCCGGCACCAGCGGCAGGGTAAATTCCCCCACCAGGGTCACGGGCTGCGGGTTATCGGGCAAATTGAGCGTGACGTCGCTGACGGTCAGAGAACGTCCCCGGAGTGTGCCACGCAGGCTAAACTGATCTCCGTGGTAAGCGATCTCCTGTCGCGTCGGAGTCAGCGAGGCGGTTAGCTTCCCCTGCCACTGTTGCCAGGGAGAGAGCGTCAGGCGATCGATGGTCAGCCAGGTATTGGGCAGTAGCGACTGCCACTCGGCCAGCGTTCGCGGTGCGGCGGGCGTGGATTCACTGGCGGGGATTTTACTCAGGCAGGCACTGTTGAGATCCAGTCCGGCGATGTCGATTTTCCAGCGGCTCGGGTGGCTGAGGGTAGCGTCTTCGATGCGGGCGATTTCGCAGTCGTCTACCAGATAGCGCAGATCGGCGATCACCAGCGCGTTGCGGGTCAGGCGCGGGCTTTTTTCAAACGCGATCCGTGTACCGGCAGGCAGCCAGATCCCGGCAAGCGTAGGGACCCACTGCGCAAGGGTCAGCAGCAGCGTCAGCGGCAAAAGAACGATCAGCAGCAGTAGCGCGATTGCGGCTTTGTATTTACCCCTCATGGGCAGTTAATATCCTGATTTAGCCAAAAAATTAGCCGACAGTATGGAATATTGTGGCATGTTTCGTCAGGCAGGTGAAGCGAAGGCCTGTTTAAGAATAGATGTGTTAATTATGAATGTGAGCGTTTTTAATCTCCGCCCACGCCCATTCAGGGCAACAAAAAACCGCCCGGAGGCGGTTTTGAAAAGCAGTTTCTGACCCTATCTTCTGATCACATCAGGGTCATCAGGATCCAGCGGGTCATTCACATCAGGTATGTCATCACCCGGGAGGAGTGGATCGGTGTCACCCGGGAGGGGATCGCTGCCACCAGGAAGTGGTTCATCATCAGGAATGGGATCAATATAGTCGGGACGATCAGCCATAAAGCCTCCGTCAAACTGCGTTATGAGAGGTTATTTCGATTTACCTGGTTTCTGTTTGGTCTGCTCATCTTGATTCTTTTGCGGCTGCTTAGGTTGTTCTTTTGAGACATGTTGTGCGGTGGATTTCATTTTGAAACTCCGATTGTAGATGCAGCAAGTCGCCACCCTGAAACTATAAGTTACGCTTATAGTTATATCGAGCGAGACGGCAGTAAATTAATTTTATGCTTTTGTTTTATTTAGCTTTATTGTGAGATGAAAAGCGCGCCTTCTCTATTTCACCTGCGGGAGGTGGGATGGTGTAAAATCATTCTCAGAACTTATTGAATTCAATAATATTTTATAATTTGTATGATTATTTTAATCATGCTAACGTAGTTCCAAAATCACTGGAGAAAGTCTTATGAAACTCGCGGTATATAGCACAAAGCAGTACGACAAAAAGTATCTGCAACATGTTAACGAGGGATATGGATTCGAACTTGAATTTTTCGACTTTCTGCTTAACGAAAAAACAGCCAAAACCGCCCACGGCTTCGATGCGGTCTGTATTTTTGTTAACGATGACGGCAGTCGCCCAGTGTTGGAAGAGTTAAAAAGACAGGGCGTGAAGTACATCGCGCTGCGCTGCGCGGGCTTCAACAATGTTGACCTCGACGCGGCCAAAGAGCTGGGTCTGCAGGTGGTACGCGTACCGGCCTACTCCCCGGAAGCTGTGGCTGAACATGCCATCGGCCTGATGATGTCCTTAAACCGTCGTATTCACCGTGCTTATCAACGTACCCGTGATGCCAACTTCTCGCTGGAAGGGCTGACCGGTTTCACCATGTACGGCAAAACTGCAGGGGTGATCGGCACCGGTAAAATCGGTATCGCCGCGCTGCGGATCCTGAAAGGCTTTGGTATGCGCCTGCTGGCGTTCGACCCGTATCCAAGCGCTGCCGCGCTGGAGATGGGCGTGGAGTATGTCGACCTCGCGACCCTGTATGCCGAGTCAGACGTCATCTCCCTGCACTGCCCGCTGACCGCAGACAATTACCATCTGCTTAACCAGAGCGCATTTAACCAGATGAAAGATGGAGTGATGATTGTTAACACCAGCCGCGGTGGCCTGGTGGACTCTCAGGCGGCCATTGAAGCGCTGAAAACGCAAAAAATCGGCGCGCTGGGGATGGACGTATATGAGAACGAACGGGATCTGTTCTTTGAAGATAAGTCTAATGACGTGATCCAGGATGACGTGTTCCGTCGCCTGTCCGCCTGCCACAACGTGCTGTTTACCGGCCATCAGGCGTTCCTGACCGCCGAGGCGCTGATCAGTATTTCGGAGACCACGTTGGGGAACCTGAGCCAGCTGGAGAAAGGCGAAGCGAGTCCGAATGCGTTGTTCTGAGTGATGTAATTCCCCCTCTCCCTCAAGGGAGAGGGAACAAACCCCGCCCGGTTTTCAGATTTTCCCGCAAGACAATTCCCGCCAGCGCAATAGACTATGCATTAGATATTTATGAAGTGAATATATTGAGAAGAACCATGAAAACGCTCGTCGCAGTAACGATCCTCAGCATGGCGCTGGCAGGCTGTGTCAATCCAGGAAAAGCCTCTGTTCAGGAAGAACAGCTTCAGCAGCACCGCTTTGTGCTGCAAAGCATCAATGGCACCGCCATCAACCCGGCTACTACCCCGCCAGAAATCGCCTTTGGGGAAGACCTGGCCGTATCCGGCGCGATGTGTAACCGCTTCAGCGGACAGGGCAAGCTGTCAGATGGCGAGCTCAAGGTAAAAGCGCTCGCCATGACGCGAAAACTGTGTACCGAGCCACAGCTCAATGACCTGGACCACGCGATCGGCACGATGCTGCGTAACGGTACGCAGGTCGATCTGACGGAAGACGTGTTAACCCTGGCGACGGCAGAGACGACGCTGGTCTTTAAGCGCGCTGAGTAATCAGTAAGTCCCGCACGAACCGCCGGCAAGCGACTGTTCATTGCAGCGTTTGCCGTTAGGCAGCGCACACATGCCGATGGCTGAGCCATCCAGCTGACGCGCAATGGACAGCGACCCGCCAATCATGGCGCAATTCGCCTCGCCGGAACTGGACATTGCCGCTCTCATCCCCGGCGCGACGTGCGCGGCGGTAGCCTGCTGTACTGGTTCATTGCTACAGGCCGACAGTAACAAAGCGGCACACCCTACCCAAAATGCTGCGCGCATATTCTCTCCCCATATTGAATTGCAAAACCTATGCATAATAGGCATCCCACGCTCTGCCGTCGAGAGCCGAAGCGCGGTTTTCTGCGCTGTCAAAACAATTGCAGACTATTTTCAGGCAAAAGTTTGATCAAACCATTGATGGCATTAATAAGCAGGACACAAAAGCGAAAATCGTTTCAGCGGGCCTTTGCTAAAATAAAAAGATAACAACAGGACGCGTCGACGTGTCACGGGTCCCTTTTTCTTTGCGCAATGTAAGGGTGTCATATGCAAACTATTGACGGGAATGGCGCAGTCGCGTCCGTCGCGTTTCGCACCAGTGAAGTGATCGCCATTTATCCCATTACACCCAGCTCAACCATGGCTGAACAGGCGGATGCCTGGGCCGGAAACGGGCTGAAGAACGTCTGGGGCGATGTCCCTCGCGTGGTCGAAATGCAGTCAGAAGCCGGGGCGATTGCCACCGTCCACGGCGCGCTGCAGACCGGGGCGCTGTCCACCTCCTTCACCTCGTCGCAGGGGCTGCTGCTGATGATCCCGACGCTGTACAAGCTGGCGGGACAACTCACCCCCTTCGTGCTGCACGTCGCAGCGCGCACCATCGCCACCCACGCCCTGTCGATTTTTGGCGATCACTCCGATGTGATGGCCGTGCGCCAGACCGGCTGCGCTCTGCTCTGTTCCGCCAGCGTGCAGGAGGCGCAGGATTTTGCCCTCATCTCCCATATGGCGACGCTGAAAAGCCGGGTGCCGTTTATCCATTTCTTCGACGGGTTCCGTACCTCGCACGAGATTAACAAGATCGTGTCAATTTCCGACGACACCATCCGCAGCCTGCTCCCGCAGGCGGAGATTGACGCCCACCGCGCCCGCGCACTGAATCCGGAACATCCGGTGATCCGCGGTACCTCCGCCAACCCGGATACCTACTTTCAGTCCCGGGAAGCTACCAACCCGTGGTACAACGCGGTCTATGACCACGTAGAGCAGGCGATGACCGACTTTGCCGCCGCCACGGGACGCGAGTACAAACCGTTCGAGTATTACGGCCATCCGCAGGCGGAGCGCGTGATTGTGATCATGGGGTCGGCCATCGGTACCTGTGAAGAGGTGGTGGACGAGCTGCTGAGCCGGGGTGAAAAAGTGGGGGTTCTGAAGGTGCGCCTGTATCGCCCGTTCTCCGCGAAACACCTGCTGGCGGTATTGCCGGAGAGCGTGCGGTCGGTGGCGGTGCTGGATCGAACCAAAGAGCCGGGCGCCCAGGCCGAACCGCTCTATCTCGACGTGATGACCGCCCTGGCCGAGGCCTTCAACGGCGGCGAGCGCGAGACCCTGCCGCGGGTGATTGGCGGACGCTATGGCCTCTCCTCCAAAGAGTTCGGTCCGGAGTGCGTGCTGGCGATCTTCAACGAGCTGAGCGCCGCGAAGCCGAAGCCGCGTTTCACCGTCGGTATCTATGACGATGTGACCAATCTGTCGCTGTCGTTGCCGGAAAATACCCTGCCCTCCACCGCGAAGCTTGAAGCGCTGTTTTACGGTCTGGGCAGCGACGGCAGCGTGTCGGCCACCAAAAACAACATCAAGATCATCGGTAACTCCACGCCGTGGTATGCCCAGGGCTATTTCGTCTATGACTCGAAGAAAGCCGGGGGCCTGACGGTTTCCCACCTGCGCGTCAGCGAGCAGCCGATCCGCTCGGCATATCTGGTGTCGCAGGCCGATTTCGTCGGCTGCCACCAGCTGCAGTTTATCGACAAATACCAGATGGCCGAGCGCCTGAAACCGGGCGGCATATTCCTGCTCAATACCCCCTACAGTGCCGATGAGGTCTGGGGGCGGCTGCCGCAGGAAGTACAGGCGGTGCTGAATCAGAAAAAAGCCAAATTCTATATCGTTAATGCGGCAAAAATCGCCCGTGAGTGCGGCCTGGCGGCACGTATTAACACCGTTATGCAGATGGCGTTTTTCCATCTGACGAAGATCCTGCCAGGCGACAGCGCCCTGATGGAACTGCAAGGCGCGATCGCCAAAAGCTACAGCAGCAAAGGCCAGGAGCTGGTGGAACGCAACTGGCAGGCGCTGGCCCTGGCGCGGGAGTCGCTGGCGGAAGTGCCGTTGCAGCCGGTGAATGCTCAGAGCCCGAACCGCCCGCCGGTAGTTTCCGATGCCGCGCCGGATTTTGTCAAAACCGTTACCGCCGCGATGCTGGCCGGTCTGGGCGATGCCCTGCCCGTCTCCGCCCTGCCGCCGGACGGCACCTGGCCGATGGGGACCACCCGCTGGGAAAAACGCAATATCGCCGAAGCGATCCCGATCTGGAAAGAGGAGTTGTGCACACAGTGTAACCACTGCGTGGCGGCCTGCCCGCACTCCGCTATTCGCGCCAAAGTCGTCTCGCCTGAGACAATGGAGAGCGCCCCGGCCAGCCTGCACTCGCTGGATGTGAAATCCCGCGACATGCGCGGCCAGAAATATGTTCTGCAGGTGGCACCGGAAGATTGCACTGGCTGTAACCTGTGCGTGGAAGTCTGCCCGGCGAAAGATCGCCAGAACCCGGAGATCAAGGCCATCAATATGATGTCGCGCCTTGAGCATGTGGAAGAGGAGAAGGTGAATTATGACTTCTTCCTCGACCTGCCGGAAATCGATCGCAACAGCCTCGAGCGCATTGATATTCGTACCTCGCAGCTGATCACCCCGCTGTTCGAATATTCCGGGGCCTGTTCCGGCTGCGGCGAAACGCCGTACATCAAGCTGCTGACCCAGCTGTATGGCGACCGGATGCTGATCGCCAACGCCACCGGCTGTTCGTCGATTTATGGCGGCAATCTGCCGTCAACGCCGTACACCACCGATGCTAACGGTCGCGGGCCGGCGTGGGCGAACTCGCTGTTCGAGGATAACGCCGAGTTTGGCCTGGGCTTCCGTCTGACGGTGGATCAGCACCGGGTGCGCGTGATGCGTCTGCTGGAACAGTTTGCCGACAACATCCCGGCAGAGCTCAACAGCACCCTGCACAGCGAGGCCACGCCGGATGTGCGCCGTCAGCAGGTGGCGGAGCTGCGTCAGCATCTGGCGGGCGTTGATGGCGCTGAGCAGCTGTTAACCGATGCCGATGCGTTGGTCGAGAAATCGATCTGGCTGATTGGCGGTGACGGCTGGGCCTATGACATCGGCTTTGGCGGGCTGGATCATGTCCTGAGCCTGACCGAGAACATCAATATTCTGGTGCTGGATACCCAGTGTTACTCCAATACCGGCGGCCAGGCGTCAAAAGCGACGCCGCTGGGGGCGGTAACCAAGTTCGGCGAGCACGGCAAACGCAAGGCGCGCAAAGATTTGGGGGTCAGCATGATGATGTACGGTCATGTGTATGTGGCGCAGATCTCACTGGGGGCACAGCTGAACCAGACCGTGAAGGCGATTCAGGAGGCAGAAGCCTATCCGGGTCCGTCGCTGATCATCGCCTACAGCCCATGCGAGGAGCACGGCTACGATCTGGCCCTGAGCCACGATCAGATGCGCCAGCTGACGGCTACCGGTTTCTGGCCGCTGTACCGCTTCGATCCGCGTCGTGCCGATGAGGGTAAGCTGCCGCTGGCACTGGACTCCCGTCCACCGTCGGATGCGCTGGCAGAGACGCTGATGCAGGAGCAACGCTTCCGTCGCCTCAACGCCCAGCAGCCCGAAGTGGCAGAGCAGCTGTGGAAGGATGCCGCCGCCGATCTGCAAAAACGCTACGACTTCCTGGCGCAGCTAGCCGGGAAAGCCGAAAAGTCGGTCAGCGAATAACATATATAGCCCGGCATGTCCGGGCTTTTCTTTGGCTATAAAAAAACCCGCCAGGAAAGTACTGGCGGGTGATCCTGTTCAGCAATAAATATCAGTTATGAATCAGAAAAGTATTTATCAAATAAACGGACAAAATACTACAGGCATATAACAAACCAGAGTCTACTGAGTTTATTGAGAAATGAGTAATTTTTGTTTTATATAGTTTTATTTAATGCATTCACTGAACTTATGACTGTTTCACTGGCAGCAAATACTTGAGATTTCACTTAATTGGTAACAATTATGCTTTATCGCTGGAAGGAAGAGTGATTTAGCATGAGACCACTTTCCAACGCAGAAAGTTCAATGGAAAGTTTAAAAATATTAAATATAAAAACAGCATAAGGAATAGTCACAATGCAAAGAAAAGTACTGGCTCTGATAATCCCTGCCCTGTTAATGGCAGGCGCAGCAAATGCCGCTGAAATTTATAATAAGGACGGCAACAAATTAGATTTTTACGGTAAAATTGACGGTCTGCACTATTTCTCCGACGATAGCAGTGCTGATGGCGACCAGACATATATGCGTATCGGCTTCAAAGGCGAAACCCAGATCAACGATATGCTCACCGGTTACGGACAGTGGGAATATAATATTCAGGCAAACAACACCGAAGGTTCATCAAATCAGTCCTGGACCCGTCTGGCGTTTGCTGGTCTGAAATTCGACCAGTACGGTTCATTTGATTATGGCCGTAACTACGGCGTGCTGTACGACGTGGAAGGCTGGACCGATATGCTGCCAGAATTCGGCGGCGACACCTACACCAAAGCCGATAACTTCATGACCGGTCGTGCGAACGGCGTGGCGACCTACCGTAACAGCGATTTCTTCGGCATGGTTGAAGGCCTGAACGTCGCCCTGCAGTACCAGGGTAACAACGAAGACAGCGGTAACGGTAACGAAGGCACCAACAATGGCCGTGACGTACGTCATGAGAACGGTGACGGTTTCGGTATCTCCACCTCCTACGACTTCGGTATGGGCTTCAGCGCGGCGGCGGCCTACACCTCTTCTGACCGTACCAATGCACAGGTTAACGAAACCACCGCAGGCGGCGACAAAGCGGACGCATGGACTACTGGTCTGAAATACGACGCCAACAACATCTACCTGGCAGCCATGTACTCTGAAACCCGTAACATGACCCCGTACGGCAACCAGGATGACGCGGTAGCAAACAAAACCCAGAACTTCGAAGTAACGGCTCAGTACCAGTTTGATTCCGGCCTGCGTCCGGTGGTCTCTTACCTGCAGTCTAAAGGTAAAGACCTGGGCAATGGTCAGGGCGATCAGGATCTGGTTAAATATGCTGAAGTCGGTGCGGTTTACTACTTCAACAAAAATATGTCTACCTACGTTGATTATAAAATCAACCTGCTGGATGAAGACGAGCAGTTCTACAAAGACAATGGCATCGGCACCGATGACATCGTCGCCGTCGGTCTGGTTTACCAGTTCTGATGAAATTAGCCCGCGTTACGGCGCGGGCTAACGCTTTATATCCCTTGCCGCCTTGCCTTCAAATTTTGTTGCGCCGCTTAACCTTTCTGATACAAGATAAATCTCATGTCTGCCCGGCTGTAGAGGACTCGCTATCGTGAACCACCATTCTGTTAAATCTTCGCGCATCGCCTCGATTGCCTACGATACAAGCAACGAGACGCTGGAAGTCCGTTTTCGGGATCACAGCGCCTGGCAATATCAGTCCGTGCCTGTGCGTATTTTTAACGATTTCCTGAGTGTGGTTTCAAAGGGACGTTTCTATGACGGGGTAGTGAAAGGCAAATTCAAAGAGAGAAAAATTGCTTGATCGCACATCCCCTGTGCTCATGACCTGCCCTGATAAATGTCTGCACTATCAGTCGGTAGCGCGATAGCTCAGCACACCGGCCACACCGCCACCCCCGTCGTTAGGGTGGTCTCTTCCCTCCATCACCAGCACCTCCGGGAAATCAAACGGCGAGACGCCCTCAAGGCAGGCGACGTTGACGCCATACTGATCTGGCGTTGAACGACGCTGGTGGAAGGTGTAAATCCCGCAGACCGAACAAAAATAGTGCACTGCCGCCCGGGTGTTAAACCGGTACTCGGTCAGCAGCGACGCGCCCTGAATAATGTCCAGCCCGGATAACGGCGCGGAGACCGCGATTGCCCCGCGCATCCGGCAGAACGAGCAGTTACAACGCCGGATAGTGTTGAACCCGTCCGAGAGTTCAACGGTAAACCTGACCGCACCACAGTGGCACTGGCCAGAGACTTTATTTGCCATAACTGGCTCCTTTCCGATAAGCATGACTCGCCTGAACGGCGTGACGGAACGCCGCGTACCGGCTAAGTGTAAGCCAGCCTCCCCCCCTGCGCCGTTATCAGCGGCGGCTAAATTCCTGCGCGCTCTTTTTCAGCCAGGCCTCCTGGAAGAGTTGTTCTGAGTAGGTGAGTTTCATGACGGGTGCTAAATACGGGGCATCGAGCTCGATTAAATCATTTTCATTCTGGTATTTGGCGTATTTGTCACCGGCGAAAGAGATCTGTTTTTTCAGCGCCACATATTTATGCTCGAGCATACTCTGAACTTCATCAAATCGTGTCTTATCCAGCTCAAGCATAATCGCGGTGATCCTTCCCGCTTGATTGAAGATAACCGCATTATTTTTTGCGCCCTCTAATCCCAGTTCATTATTGGGAATAGAGAAAATATCACCGTCGCTCCACTTACTACGCCCCTCATGCTGGGCGGAAGGATAGGCTTTAATGAACTGCTGCAGCGTGGTTTTACCTAACGTCAGTCCCATCGCCGTGGTATCTGCTTTTGCGGATGAAAATACTGCCAGTAAAACAAACATACCTATCAGTAATTGCCACTGTTTACCCATCGTTAGCACCTCATCGTATCAGTCGTGTTTTTGCTGACTATCGCCTTCAGTACCTGTCTCTTCTCTATCGTACAGAATTGATCTTCAACAACACATGGGCCTTTTTGATGAGTACGCAAGGACGATACAGCACTACTTACTGAGCGCCGTCAGGGTGGCGCGGGCGGGTGAAGGCATAAAAAAGCCACCAGCAAATGCCGGTGGCGTGGGCATGACGCACGGTCAGCTATTTTTTGACGGGTTGGGGCTTTTTATCGCCCGACTCCGGGGCCTCGCGTGGGTCATCTTTTTCAACATACTGCATGACTACCTCCCGTTTTATGGATGGACTACAACTATAGCGTCTATTGTTTAAAACCAGCCAGGCGGCAGGCGTTTGCTGTAAAACGTGCTGACATTCACCGCCGTAATCCGTACCATACACGCCATACTTTTTCATGTTGACCTGCTGCCCCCCATCTTAACGGTGGGCCGCCTGGGCGGCTTTAGCCACAAACGAATTGAGCCACTATTAAATGTCGCAAAATCAAGAAATTACCAAGAAAGACCAGTACAACCTCAACAAACTGCAAAAGCGTCTGCGCCGTAACGTAGGCGAAGCCATTGCGGATTACAACATGATTGAAGAAGGCGACCGCATCATGGTCTGCCTGTCTGGCGGCAAAGACAGTTACACCCTGCTCGAAATCCTGCGCAATCTTCAGCAAAGCGCACCGGTCAATTTCTCATTAATTGCCGTCAACCTGGATCAGAAGCAGCCAGGATTCCCGGAACATATCCTGCCGGAATACCTGGAGCAGCTGGGGGTTGAGTACAAAATTGTCGAAGAGAACACCTACGGCATCGTCAAAGAGAAGATCCCCGAAGGCAAAACCACCTGCTCGCTCTGCTCCCGCCTGCGTCGTGGCATTCTGTATCGCACGGCTACCGAGCTGGGCGCGACCAAAATTGCTCTCGGTCACCACCGGGATGACATCTTACAGACGCTGTTCCTGAACATGTTCTACGGCGGCAAAATGAAAGGCATGCCACCGAAGCTGATGAGCGATGACGGGAAGCACATTGTGATCCGTCCCCTCGCCTACTGCCGCGAGAAGGACATCGAGCGTTTTTCCGAGGCGAAAGCCTTCCCGATCATTCCGTGCAACCTGTGTGGCTCCCAGCCAAACCTGCAGCGTCAGGTGATTGGCGATATGCTGCGCGACTGGGACAAACGTTACCCGGGCCGCATCGAAACCATGTTCAGCGCGATGCAGAACGTGGTGCCTTCGCACCTGAGTGATATTAACCTGTTTGATTTCAAAGGCATTAAGCACGGTTCAGAAGTGGTGAACGGTGGCGATCTGGCATTCGATCGCGAAGAGATCCCGATGCAGCCAGCGGGCTGGCAGCCGGAAGAAGATGACACTCAGCTGGACGAGATGCGTCTGAACGTTATTGAAGTGAAGTAATCGTTAAGCGTCTCAGCGATCGCGCTGAGACGCTCTCCCGCCCGCTTATTTCAGCAGACGAACCTTGCAGGTTTTGCCTTTAATCTTGCCGTTTTGCAGCTGTTTCCACGCTTTTTGTGCCACTGACTGACGCACCGCCACATACACGTGCGCCGGATGCACCGCGATTTTGCCGATATCGGCACCATCCAGCCCAATATCACCCGTCAGCGCACCCAGCACATCACCCGGACGCATTTTGGCTTTTTTACCGCCGTCGATACAGAGCGTCACCATCCCGGCAACCAGCGGCACAACGCTGACGTTGGCCGGAGCATCGACCCAGTTGAGCTTAATTTGCAGCATTTCCGCCAGGATATTGGCGCGCTGCGCCTCTTCCGGGGCGCAGAAGCTGATCGCCAGACCGCTGTTACCGGCACGGGCAGTACGGCCGATACGGTGAACGTGAACTTCCGGATCCCACGCCAGCTCGTAGTTCACCACCAGCTCGAGGGATTTGATGTCCAGACCGCGGGCGGCCACGTCGGTCGCCACCAGCACGCGGGCGCTGCCGTTGGCAAAACGCACCAGGGTCTGATCGCGATCGCGCTGCTCCAGGTCGCCATGCAGCGACAGTGCGCTCTGTCCGGCTTCGGTCAGGGCATCACATACCGCCTGGCAATCTTTTTTAGTATTACAGAACACCACGCATGAGGCCGGCTGATGCACGCTGAGCAGCTTTTGCAGCAGCGGGATTTTGCCTCGCTGGGTGGTATCGAAGAACTGCTGTTCAATTGCCGGCAGCGCGTCGACGGTGTCGATTTCGATGGCGATCGGGTTTTGTTGCACGCGGCCGCTGATGGCGGCAATCGCCTCTGGCCAGGTAGCAGAGAACAGCATGGTCTGACGCGACGGCGGTGCGAAGCGGGTCACCTCGTCGATGGCCTCGCTAAAGCCCATATCCAGCATCCGGTCAGCTTCATCCAGCACCAGCGTCTGCAGCGCCTCGAGGGAGACGGTGCCCTTTTGCAGGTGATCGAGCAAACGCCCCGGGGTGGCGACGATGATGTGCGGCGCATGCAGCAACGAGTCGCGCTGGGCGCCGAACGGCTGACCACCGCAGAGGGTTAAAATTTTGGTGTTGGGCAGAAAACGCGCCAGACGACGTAACTCAGCCGCGACCTGATCCGCCAGCTCGCGCGTCGGGCAAAGCACCAGAGACTGGGTCTTATAAAGGGTGGCGTCGATATGCTGTAACAGCCCGAGGCCAAACGTTGCCGTTTTGCCACTGCCGGTTTTCGCCTGTACGCGGACATCGTGTCCTTCCAGGATCGCTGGCAGGGCGGCAGCTTGTACAGGGGTCATCGTCAGGTAACCCAACTCGTTAAGGTTATCGAGTTGGGCGGCAGGCAGTACGTTCAGCGTTGAAAAAGCAGTCACAGTTATTCTCGCGGTAAAAGACACACAGTCAGCAGGCGCGTATCCTCGCAGATCTCCGCCTCTGATGCGACATTTTAATGGGCACTTCATCCGGTGGCGGATCCGGCATCGGCTGTGGGCGTGGGATCGGTTCGGGAACAGGCACCGGATCGGTGGGGACCGGGTCCGATTGCCGCGTCTGTTGCAGCAGCAGTGTTAAAAGCATGCTCATATTACCCTCCAGAAGAGCGGGATGACTCTTTTAGGGTAGTCGCTGCTGGGTTGCAGGCAAAAAAAAGCCGACTTATTTAAGTCGGCGTCGTACGAATCAATTTTGCTATGCAGTAATTCAAAAAAGGAAGTAAGACAATATGGAGCGCAACGCCCATCGCTTGACGTTGCATTCACCTGCGGAAGAGATATTGCACCTTATGGGTAAAGGGTTTATTGACCTCGCTCAATTAAAATGGCGTTTCAGACCTGTCAGAACGACAAAATTGTGCAAATTTACAACCATTTACTGCGATGTAACCACCATGCAACACCACCTATTAAAACCACTAACATGATGCAAAACAGTGAGAAGCCAAAGCGGAACTCCCCGCCGGGGATCCCCCCGAGGTTGACACCAAATAGCCCGGTTAAGAAGGTGCTGGGCAGAAAGACCATCGCCATCAGCGACATGGTGTAGGTTCTGCGGGAGAGCGACTCCTGCATGACCTGAGCGATTTCGTCGGTTAGTATCGCCGTACGGGCAATACAGGCGTCAATTTCATCGAGTCCACGTCCGAGCCGGTCGGCAATATCCTGCATTCTGCGGCGCTGATCGTCATTCATCCAGGGAAGACGCTCACTCGCCAGTCGGGCATAAACATCGCGCTGCGGGGCCATGTAGCGGCGCATAACGATCAGCTGTTTGCGCAGCAGCGCGAGGAAGCCGCGAGGGGGAATGACCTGATCGATCAGGTTATCCTCCAGATCGATAATTTTGTCGTGCAGCTCTTCGATAAACTCGCTGGCATGATCGGTGAGCGCGTCGCAAACATCCACCAGCCAGCCACCGCAATCGCCCGGGCCGGTGCCCTCTTTTAAATCCCCGACGACATCGTCCAGCGCCAGCACTTTGCGCTGACGGGTGGAGACAATCAGCCGCTCATCCATATAGACGCGCATCGCCACCAGCTGATCCGGCCGCTCATCGGTGCTGCCATTAATACAGCGCAAGGTAATGAGCGTCCCCTCGCCCATGCGGGTCACGCGCGGGCGCAGGCTTTCTCCGGCCAGCGCGTCGCGGACGTTATTGGGCAATAACGGGGTTGAGGCCAGCCAGTGAGCGCTCTCCGGCTGGGTATAGTTCAGGTGCAGCCAGCAGGGATGTTGCTGATCGATAACATCATTGTTGGTGAGCGGTCTTGCCCCGCCCTTACCGTCGAGTATCCACGCAAAAACTGCGTCAGGAACGTTAACTTCCGATCCTTTTAAGCCTTCCACAGCGCCTCCGCCAGTAGCTGTTCTTTGCTGTCAGTCTAGCCACCCCGGCAGGTTAAGCAACCATTTACCTCGCCATCGCGCTGAATTTATTCATAAAAGAGACTATTCCTGAATGGACCCTGACGCACAAAAAAGCCTGGCGAACCAGGCTCTTATATCTCTTGTGATATCAGGCTCGCGCGGGTTTGAACTGCCCATCGTATAGTGATGCCGGTTCCAGATGGAAGTTTCGCGTGCGGGCCTGCAGCTCAACTACCTGATTTTTCAGCACCGCCGAGGAGCCGGACAGCTCCTCCACCATCCCCACGTTACTCTGGGTGACGTTTTCCAGATCGGTTAACGCCTGAGTGATCTGCGCGATGCCCTTCTCCTGTTCATAGGTTGAAGTGGAGATCTCATCCATCAGTTTGCTGACCTGCCCGGAGCCGCTAACGATCTCCTGCATGTTCTTCTCGGCTTCAGCGACGACCATCGCCCCCTGGTTAACGTTGCTGCTGGTAACGGCGATCAGGGATTTGATGCTTTTTGCCGCCTCGGCACTGCGATGCGCCAGGCTGCGCACTTCCCCGGCCACGACCGAGAAGCCTTTGCCATGGTCACCGGCGCGGGCCGCTTCGACCGCCGCATTGAGCGCCAGAATATTGGTCTGGAAGGCGATACCGTCGATCATGGTGATGATCTCGGTCATCTGCTGAGCGCATTCGGTGATGGAGTTCATGTTGGTGGCGACCTGCCCCATTAGCTCCCCGCCTTTCTGCGCCTGTCGGGTCGCCACGTTGGCCTTCTCGTTAGCAAGGCGGGTGTTATCGGCAGTGTTTTTAGTGGTGGCGGCCATCTGTTCCATACTGGCAGAGGTCTGGATCAGCGATGCGGACTGCAGCTCTGTTTTTGCCGCCAGAGCTGAGCTGCGAGCGGCCAGTTGTTCAGAGAGACTCATTGCGGTCGCAGAGGAAGAACGGATCTCGCGCACCAGCGTGGCGATGTTGCTCGACAGCGTGTTGATGCCCGGAATCAATCGCCCCGCGCAGTTATCACCAAATTCCGGGATCGTGACACCCAGATTGCCGGAGACCACCTCTTCTATGCTTCTCTTAACCGTATTGATGGGCACGACCAGGTATTGGGTCATGTAAACCCGCAGGAGCACGAACGCGACGACGAATAAAATATTAAGTGCAATTAACAAAGATGTTTGCGGTGCTAAAAGAATGACTATTCCATCAATTACCAGAAGCACGACTAATAGATAAGAAAGAATAAAGGTTCTTACGCTAATGTTTCTGAGCATAATATATCCCACAGCGGTATTTTCATATGATAGGGAATATATAGCATTCTGATTTTAATTTTTCACCCTCATTTCGTAGAGACAATTTATTAATCTTAAAGGCTCTGGAATTTACCTTAAGGAGGAGATAAAACCTGTTTGATCGGGACTCCCATGCATTAACATCTGACAATAAGAAGATTGCATGCTTAATGCCTTGAAAAGTAGTGGCCCTGATTAATTATACACTTAAGCCGCACGCACGCTTTAAGGCTGTATTCGTTAGCCGGGCTTAAACTATTTTGTGTCGAATATGCTTTTTATAATTTTTTTGAAAAAAAGCCTAATGTTTTCTTAACCTCAATCCGATACTAAACACATTTTCGTATAAAACAGCACTACCTTTCCTTCGGGCAGACAGGAAAATTAATTTAATCAATGCTGCCGACCCGTTGAGAATAAAACTATTCCAGTTGGTAAAATTAATACGAATTTCATACGAATATCACAAAAAAATCCTGCCTGAGCGAATGAAGTAGAGTATGTTTCAAAGAAGCCCACGCGTTCCGCTCCGCCGTGGTTCTCAGACATTTGATGTGCCGATAAATGAGACTGAGCTATGTCGCCTACAGGGTTTGCTGCACTGGATATGCTTAAAACGCCCGTATGGGTGGTATCCCCGGTTACGGAGGATGTCCTGTTCGCCAATACAGCCGCAAAAAAGATCATGCAGGACGCGACGCTGGACAGCCTGCGCAAAGGGGTCTGCTCGGCACATGCCCAGGCAACGCTTGCGATGTATGTGCCCGACTTAAAAACCCAGCAAGAGATCATCGAGATCTGGAGCGTGCTGGTCAATAACCAGCAGACCAGCCTCAGCTGTCGACTCTCGCTGGCCGTGTTTGACAGCTGTGGTGAGGTGATTATTTTTGAAGGCATTGCCCGACAGCCGGTCACGGGCCTCAAGGCCACCAGCTCTGGCACCTATCAACGCAAAAAACAGGGGTTCTACGCCCGCTTTTTCCAGACCAACAGTGCGCCAATGCTGTTAATCGATCCCGCCCGGGACGGTCTGCTGGTTGATGCCAATCTCGCGGCGCTCAATTTTTATGGCTACACCCATGAGGAGATGTGCAGCAAGCACACCTGGGAGATCAATACCCTCGGGCGCAATATTATGCCGGTGATGACGGAGATCTCACGCCTGCCCGGCGGCCATAAGCCGCTCAACTTTGTCCATCGACTTGCTGACGGCACCACCCGGCATGTTCAGACCTATGCCGGCCCGATTGAGATCTACGGCGATAAACTGATGCTGTGCATCATTCACGATATTACCGAGCAAAAACGGCTCGAGCAGGAGCTGGAACACGCCGCACTACGCGATTCGTTAACCGGGCTGCTCAATCGCCGCCAGTTTTATCACCTTACCGATCAGGCCTCACCGAATCATCTTCCGGCCCAGCAGGAGTTCAGCCTGCTGCTGGTGGACACGGATCATTTCAAGCGTATTAATGATCTGTTTGGGCATCAAAAAGGGGATGAGGTGTTGATTGCCCTCTCGCGGATGCTGGAAAGCTGTTGTCGGAAGGACGATTACGTTTTCCGCTGGGGTGGCGAGGAGTTTGTGCTGCTGCTGCCCCGCACGTCGCTGGACGCGTCAATGCAGATCGCAGAAACCCTGCGTGCGGCGATCGCCCGCATTACCATCCCCGGCCTGCCCCGCTTTACCGTCAGCATTGGAGTGGCGCGGCATAACCCTGATGAGAGTATTGACGATCTGTTTAAGCGCGTGGACGATGCGCTGTATCGCGCCAAGAATGATGGTCGTAATAAAGTGCTGGCGGCGTGATGTCGCCATCTGTCTTTCAATATATTCCTTGAGGAGTGGTTAAGATGAGCAAGAAGATTTTGATGCTGGTCGGGGATTACGCTGAAGATTACGAAACGATGGTGCCGTTTCAGGCACTGCAGATGATTGGCCATCAGGTTGATGCGGTCTGTCCTGACAAAGCCAAAGGTGACTTTATCATGACGGCGATCCATGATTTTGACGGCGCCCAGACCTACAGCGAGAAGCCAGGCCATCGCTTTATTCTCAACGCCAATTTCGCTGATGTGAAAGAAGAGGATTATGACGCCCTGTTAATTCCGGGCGGACGGGCGCCGGAATATCTACGGCTGAACGAGCAGGTCATCAAACTGGTGCAGGCCTTTGACCAGGCGCGTAAACCGATCGCCGCCGTGTGCCATGGCGCGCAATTACTGGCTGCCGCTGATGTTCTGAAGGGTCGCACCTGCAGCGCCTATCCAGCCTGTGCGCCGGAAGTCAGACTCAGCGGCGGGTACTATGCCGACATCGGTATCGATGAGGCGTATGTCGATGATAATCTGGTTACCGCCCCCGCCTGGCCTGCGCATCCGCAGTGGCTGGCGAAATTTGCTGAACTGTTGCAGAAGTAGGCCAGTCAGTGAGTTGACAGGCTCGCGGGCTTCACGCCAGCCTGTCAACAGCCTCAAAAAACAGCGCTTCCGTCATGATGACGTTATCTTTTGCGCTCTGATATTGACGCCGAATAAACCATCCGGTCTCTGGCGCCATGCTCAGATAAAAGACCTGCCTGATACCGGGCGCATCGACTTGCAGGATCACAAGACCCGTCTCGGTGCCATTCCAGAGCTGCTCGGGAAGAAGTCGGACGCTACGGTCACCGTTTTTTAACTGGATCGCGGTGATGTCATACCGATATATCCCGCTGTTCAGGCTGTAGCCCACCGCGCTCAGGTCATGGAGGTGTCTGGTGGAAAATGTCACCTCAATTCCTGAACCCGCAAACCACTGGCTTATTTGCTGCGCAAGCTCATCCATTCGTGAGCAGAATGCCCTGACTTCTGCGTCAGCGGATTTTTTGCCCGACGTAACTCTGTTGTTTTTATCCTGCACTTTTTTAAAAAAACGTTCTCTGGCTGACACGTTGTCGTCCTTGTCATCTTTTCGGCTTTATTCAGTCTGGATTGATTTCAGCGCAGCCCAGGAGGCAATCAGCTGTTGCAGATGCTGTTCCACCTGGCGCTGCCGGACGGCGTTATTGTCCTGCTCTGCGGGGATCTCAGAGAGCTGACGCAACTGCTCCTCTACCGGTACGGTGCGATTCAGCGACTGCATGATGGCGAACACCGCCGATTTCAGTTCGCTGACCGTCATATACTTACCCTTCTGTTGATCCAGGGCGTTAAGCCGGTTCGCCAGCTGCTCAAGCTGTGTCATTCCCTGCTGCCAGCCGGTCAGGTTTTCCGGTGCCAGGGCAATAGCCGCCTTCTGCTGTTGCCACTGCTGCGCCAGGGCTTTGCCCTGTTCAGGCCACTGCATGAGTAACTGCTGCACGAGGCTATCGCCATAGCTAAGAGCCCAGTCCGGCTTTAACTGCAATAACTGCTGTGTCTGGCGAATAACAGCCTCAGGTGACTGAGGCGGCTGTCGCCGATCGGCAGAAAGCGTTGTGGCAATCTGTTCCTGGACCGGGTCAGGCTGGCGCATCGTCTCCCATCCCCATGCCAGGGTTCCAGCCAGCACCAGCATGGTCGCCATACCAGCAGCAAAAGGCTTCCAGGGTTTCGCGGGGGGCAGGTATTCCGGAAGCGGTTCAGGCTCAGGAACATACGTACTTTCAACGCACCCGGTTACTGAGCGTGCCGAGAATATCCATCCGGGCAGGCACCGGTTGCGGCCACAGATTGCTCCATTGTCGGGTGATAAGCGCCACCAGAATCGACAGCCCATCATTCAGACCAGACAGCCCGGCCAGGTGTGCGCGAGCGAGGGTGTACCAGGCGGCGGTTTGAAGGTCTACACCGTTGTGTTCAAACAGCGCCAGGCAGAGGTTTTCCGCCTGCTGCCAGTTCACATCCGGACGCGCCGGATGAGTCAGTTTGTTCATTTCATTACGCAAAGCGGCAAAATCCGCATGCGTGCGCGGGTCGCCACCGGTTTTAAGGTGACGTTCAGAGAGAGTTATCATGATGGTTCAGCCAGAGTAAAGACTATATTGCGGAGCGGGCATCCAGATACTGCTGCTGTTTCAGATGGCGAATAAGTACCCGGCCTTCGGGCATAAATTCGGTGCCGTAACGCACCAGGCCGATGCCTTTGAGTTCCGCGTCAATGGCGTAGCGCAGTTCGCCGGGCTGGGTCTGATCAAGCATAACCACCGTAATTCTGCTCAGGCGCGGTTCGTACTTCAGAAGTACCGCCGACAGCGTGGTGATCAGCTGATGCGCAGAACCCGGCATTCCCTGCAGGATTTTTGTCATGTCTGGCAGGCCATAGTCAGGCAGATGCGCCAGCGTACCGGCGCGACAGTTGAGGATGCGCTGCATATTATCCAGTACCGACAGAATGACCTGGTTTTCCTCGCTGACGCTGTGCAGATCAAGACCGCCGGCGAAATTGCCGTACAGGATTTCATACAGGGACGGACGTGGTGACTCACTCATTTTTCAGCGCCTGCAGGGTCAGCCTGTTGTTGCCCGCTTCGATGACGCGTGCCTTATCCGGATCAAGGTCATCGCGGCTCAGCACCACCCGCCAGGTGTTGTTCGCCTGGTCCGGGGACATAAACATCCCGGCCACCGCCACGTACTGCGCATTTTCATCCATCGGCATATCGACCGTGACCGCCCCGCCCGGCTGCAGGCGGATATCTTTCTCTGCCACCAGGTCTGCTTTAATGGCTTGGCTGTCAGCCTTAAACAGTGACGGGTAGTCCGTCGTGTCGAATGTTTTCCGGTCTTTAAGCTGATAAATACGCACCACGGTGGACAACGCCACCCCGCCAGCATTGCTGTTGACGGCCTCGCGGGCGCGAATATCCAAATGCAGGGTTTTTATCTGCTTATAAAAGATCGATTTGGTCACAGCAACAGTGCCATCTGTTACTTTTTGAGTCAGCCCACAGCCAGCCAGTATCAATGTGATACCGACGGCCAGCGCAGCCAGAGGAAATTTAGCAGCGGTAATCGCCATCTTCATCGGTCTCCCTGCGGTGAATATTTTCCTGTACCCGCTCATAGCGGCCAAGATTGATGGTTATAGTTTTGGCGTGCGTGACGGTGTTCGCTGTATTCAGCGGCCGCATCACGGCGGTGCGGCCCAGTTGCACTGCTCCGTCGTTGGGTTTAGCGCTCATTGTCGCATCCGGCAGCAGGCTACGGTCGACACACAACTGCAGGCGGACATCCAGGCGAGACCCAAGATACACGTGCAGCAGCGCCGTCAGATCCATGTGAAGCTCCCCGCCCGGTAACCAGCCCTGCACTTCAGCTGGGTCAGAGGTAGTCAGGCGCATCAGTACCTGGCTGTTTACGTCGGTGGCATAGCTGCCCATCACCGGCCGGGTTGTCAGGGTGACAGGCTGGCGCACGCTCATGGCCAGGAGCTTCTTCAGCGGCACACGGCGTTTGTCGTGGTGCCAGATTTTCGCCTGCGTGCCGGGTGCCAGCAGACGCACCAGCGAGGCCATACCTTCTGCGGTACGTCCGGGCAGCAACATGACCGGCAGCAGTGCCAGAAAACGTGAAACCGGGGTCGCGATGCTGTCCGTGCAGCCGTCGATACCAAGCCCTGCCAGCCCCAGCAGATACTGCGAGATATTGTCCTTACCGCCAGCTTCGAAGCTCGCCGGGTATGAGTATTTACGCCAGATACGGTAGTACTGGGCAATCAGCCGGTGGTTGAAGATATCGAGGAAATCCGCGGTGGCCTCATACCCTTCCCGTCGCTGGGTAATGTCATCGATATAGTGCGTCGGCAGCGGGGACTCCGCGCCGTAGAGCCCCATAAAGGTGATGCGTACCGTCGGCGGCAAGTGCGAATGCTCAGGCTGCTCAATCCCTTTGATTTCAGATGCCGGGAAGCCCATCCCCGGGTGTGGCCGAAAACGTACCGGTTCATGACGTACCTGCCAGGTACTGCCCGTAACCGGTTTGTCCGGCTGGCTCTGCTCCAGCAACTGACAGAAGCGGTAAAAGTTGATATGTGGCAGCCGGTCCCCCAGCTGCGCTATCAGCCGGGCAGACGTGGACTGTGGTTCTCTTTCCACCGGATGCATTTTCCTTCTGGCTGTACGATGAGGGTAAGTTGGTTGAACTGATTCATATCGGCATAGAGTGCAAAGAACCGGTTGAGCATTTCACCAAAGAGGTGAATATCGCCCTCACCGATGAAGCCGTTGCTATCGAGGGTCACCTCAATATCCAGGCCGCGCAGAAGGAATCCCTGTTCGAATCGCTGCAGGCGATGATGTGCCACATGTTGAATCGCCTCCAGACGGCGGGTGTTCAGTTCATCTTCCTGCCAGTTATAGAGCGCCAGCGTGCCGCGTAGCACTTCGGCGGTGCTCATCATGTTCAGGAATCCGGAGCCGAGGTGGCTCAGCACCCGCCAGTGGAAACGGTCTTCCGCAGGCGGATAAACCGGCAGCGTCGGCTTGCAGAGGTTTCTTACCGTCAGCGGCGTCTGCACCACCTGCTCACAGCGGTCGAGCAGCGTGCTCTGCAATGCCCGACGCGGTAACTGACCGTTGGTGCCGGTGATTTGCAGCGACACGGCCTCACGCTCAAACAAACGGTCATCTTCCCACTGGTGCCCGCCGAGGATAAGCCATGTGTCATACAGACCGGTGACGCCACGCTTAACACGGGTGTGGTAATAACGCGGGGGTGCATGACGACGCATCATCCCTCCTTTGTGGCGGAAGCTGCTGAACGGCACGTATTCCGCATCACTGGTGCGGTTTGAGCCAGTAACCGAATCCACCGCATAAATTTCAGTATGCCCATCCTGCAGACGCTTAGGGCGCAGCAGATACTCACTTTCAAGGCCGGTGATGGTGAGCGGGTCAGCTTCCAGCGTGAACAGGTTAATCACCGGCACACAGTGCAGACGAACCGCGTCATCGGTGACCGGCAGGTCTGATGGCCACGGCGTACTGAACACAACTTCAATGTCGAAGTACTCTGCTCCGGCAGGTGGCGCAATGCCGTCCAGGCCGTTGAGGTGGACAAACATAAACTTGTCGCGGAAGGTGAAATACTCCAGCAGCAGCTGGTAACCACTGAACGCGGTATCACCTTTTGGCCACAGCCCGTCTTCCTCCGCAAATCCCCCCGGCGAGAAGTATCCGTCGAGGCGAATACGGTCGGTCTGCCCGGGCAGACGCATATACAAAGCAGCCTGCCGTTTGGTCAATATCAGATGCAGTTGACTGCTGACGGGCGCATCCGCGCCGAGATAAAGACTCAGGTGACTGAGGTCCGCATGTGACCAGTCCGCCTGGGGGCTGCAGGCAAAGCGCATCCGCAGTAACGAGCGCCCGTCGGGCTCAGTGGTCATGGTCACCCCTGAGATGTTCAGTGGGTTGAGCATCACATCGCGGGTGGTGCGGTAGCGGCAGACCGTGTTCTTTGACCCCACCGGGCGGGAGTACACTTCCAGACCCGCGGGCATCACTTCCGCCATCTTCACGGCCTGAAGCGCAGGTGTGAACGCCACCACTGAGAGTGACGGAATGGTACGCAGGTAATGTGGCCAGAGCATACTGACCAGCCCTTCGGTCAGTTCCGGCAGGTCGTCATCAATCTTTTCGCGCAGTCGCCCCATTGAGAAAGCAAAGCCTTCAAGCAAGCGCTCTACATACGGATCGGGTGTGCCGGCCTTATCCAGATCCAGCATCGCGGCCCGGTCCGGGTGGGTCAGAGCAAATTCTTTGGCCGCTTCTCGGAGGTAGCGCATTTCCGCGTCGTAATAACGCAGGGTAAGGTCTTTCATTTGTATTTCCGTAGAAATCAACTTCTTTGAGATCCCGTGATTAAATAACGCCGGGAATGTCACTTCACTGACATTACGTCAGGAATTATTTTTTTGTCAGAAGATCGATGTCTTCATTCTCAGTATGCAGCGTCAGAATCTGGTATTTCCAATGCCCGGTGGTGTTTGTGGCCTTTACATAAACATTCCCTTTGCCTTTGCTTCCACTGACCGGGATCTTTATGCTGGCTGCACTGTCGCTGACTTCCCCGGAAACTAAAAATGCATCAGAGATATCGGTACCCAGTAAATTCGTACTACGGGAATCATCTTTCACTGCCGCCATAGACACTTTGTATACTTCGCTACTTTTCATCATTGATATTATGCCACTAAAGACACCAGCCATCAGACAAGCAAAGGTAAAGGGAATTGCCCATTTCCAGTTTCTCCCCAGCCAGTTTTTAGGTATCGCCTTAGACTGAGCATCCCCATGTGAGACTATAGGTTCTTTATCTCCAGTATTTGAATCATCTGCAAACCAGTCCTGCTGGAATGACCCCTCTTTAAAGCGATAAGCAGAAAGACCATATTTAAGATCCTGTCCGCGTTTATCCTTCACAAACCCACGGTCTTTTCCCAAGGAATAAAGGAATGCATCCAAAAGTAACAGGGTGGCATCAATACACCACCAAATGCCAAAGCCGCCTAAGGTTATGAGTTTTAATATTCCAGTTTTGATCTTACCTAGATAAAAACGATCCAGACCTAAGAAACCAAAAAAAAATGCCAATTACAATGCCAAAATTCTGTTCTTGCGAATCATGTAAATATCCTTATCAACAAAAAATTAACTTTCAAGAGAAACACTAAAAATTTACAATTCAGTATGTGATACAGAAAGGTCTTGTTTGGTTGGTTGGTTGACAACATAACCAAAGAACGCCAAGGACAATAATGGCTGAAGATATCATATTAATTACATTTAACATTAACAGAGTTATTTCTTCACTGAGAAATTTTACCAAAAGATAATTAATAGCAGAAATAATGATGGGCCATCCCACAAATTCAAAGAGTAATGCACCACCAAACCACCATCCTGACTTCCCAATATCATGCATACGCCTTATACCAAGAGACAGAATGGGCAGAAATAAAATCAATGGAACAATACTGCAAAGAGGTAGATAAACAAAATAAATCCACACCAGCGCCATGCCACCTCTACTGGTATAATCAGCGATAACCTCAACCAAGATCAAGTAACTTCCTGCAGCAATAATTAAAACCACAATTACATTCATTAGAGCGAAAGACCAAAAATCCTGACGCGTTGCATTCCCTTTATAGATAAATGTTTTTTTCCACCCATCCAGGTAACGTGTCCCTACACTTTGATTCGTTATTCATCATCCACATAAAATAGCAGCTCGTGCCGGATCAAGGTGAATAAGTCCGGACAGTAGCAGATCCATTACCGGTGTAAGGCGGACCTTATCAGCCTCACTGCGACCGGCTTTCAGCCGCAGAAGTTTCAGATGGCGGGCCTGAACCTCAAACAGCAGCTCAGGCTCCCAGTTCGTAAGAGTGAGCTCATCGGCCCGCTCGCCCAGCTCTGCAAACAGATGCACCGCCAACTCATTTTTACCGTACTGCTCAGCAATGCGGCCCATCAGCAGACGCAACAGCCACTTCTGACGATCGGTGGTTATACCCGGCCGGGTCTGTAACCAGCCCAGCGCGGCATCCGGTCCTTCACTGTCGGCCAGTGCCACGGCTTCCGGCTCCAGCGCCAGAATGCCATCGTTATCGGCGGTGGTTGGGGCAGATGAGGTGCTATTGCCCCAACCACCGACGCTGTCCAGCACGCTCTGATGGATCCAGTTCAGCGTCACTTCGTCCGCAAACGGGGTACCGTCACTGAACGCCAGCGTCTCCAGCCCGGACAGGCGAGACAGCAGCCCTTTCAGGTCAGCGGCAATAATGTCGGCCAGCGTTTCCTGGCCGGACTTCGTCAGCGCCTGATGGATATACCACTGCAGATCCAGCCACAGGTGATTGGCACCGCGGGAGAAGGTGCTATCGGCCGCTTCCAGCATCTCAGCCCAGTTCTGCTGCAGGTAGAGGCGTTTGAGTAACGCACGCTGATCCGCCCTTGGTGGCTCGATGCGCGTGCGACCCTGCGCATCCGGGGCAGGGATGGCCCGCAGGGTGTCATGGCGCAGGCTTTTCATCAGATGGTGTGCTGACAGCCAGCCGTCCGGCTGCTCACGCAAATATTCGGTGAGTGTGCGGGCCTGAGCCAGCAAATCCTGACCAGAGGTGATCCGCCCGATAGGCGGGCCATCGTCGTGACTGGCAAACGAAGGAGGTTCGCTGGTTCTGGCGTTCTGCGGTACCACCGCATCCACGCCCCCCGCTTTCTGCAGACGAATTTCAAGCGCGCCATATAACGAGTTAAGTTCCGGATGGGTTTCTTCCGGCTCATTTTCGGTCAGTTGTGCTATCAGCAGCAGCGCGCCTGTGGTGCGCATCGCATCGATCCTGACCACTTCCGGGTAGAGTGAGAGCGAATCCGTCATACGCGAACCCGCCAGCCATTCCAGCGCCGCCTTACGACTGCGGTCACGCTGCGGGTGCAGTTGAGTACCAAAGCGCTCCAGCAAGCCGCACAGCAGTTCGAGTCCTTCGGCCAGGCCCTGCTCACCTTCGCGATGCAGCTTCGCCCAGCAGTAGTAGGTGGCAACACGGATATCTTTGGCGGTGGTAGTTAGCAGCTTCTCTGCCAGCCGGCAGATGAGTTCTGTATCTGCACCGGAAAGTTTGTTGACCTCTTCGCGCATCTGCTGGAAGTCATCGTCATAGACCGGGTCTTCGCCAGCGGGCGATTGCCCGGACAGCGGCTGAAGCCATCTGTCCCACTGCGCCACACGCTCACGGGTTGCTACAAGTAATGGTTCCTGTTCTGTCTGGCAGGCACTGAGTAAGGTATTGAGCGTGCTCATCAGTAGACCTCCTCTGCATCACTGTTCGCACTGGCAACCTGGTCTGACGGTGCAACTCCGGTAGTGCTGAAGATGGTTTCCGGCAGACGGAAATTACGCAGCTTCAGCAGTGCCAGCGGCCCCTCTCCCGCTTCGGTACGTAGAGTGTAATTAAGCATGCGGCCGTCCTCGGCTTTCCAGCTCAGGCTGTAGCTGCTGCCCACACCCGGGTAAGCACTGACCGCGGCTTTATCGAGCAGGCGGATCCAGCCCCAGGCGCCAGGAATATCGGCGTACTGACGGGTTCCGGCCTGGGTGCTGATCCAGCTCAGGTTCGCACCAGGAGCCTCCGTATCCGCAGGCCACGAGAAGCGCTTCCATGCAGGTAACTGGTTCACGTAGGTCAGCTTCTGGCTGTCGATAATCATGTCGGTCTGCATCACGCCATCGGCGGTCCCCGGACGCAGCTCGAAGTTCATGCCGGCACTGCCTTCGGTGAAGGCGACATCCGAGATATGACTTAGCGTGTTGATGGCATTGAGGAACGCCGGGTTAAACGCCAGCCCCTGCGAGTTGATACTGTCCGGTACCCAGTGGTTACCCTCTTTGTGCAGCACACCTTTGAGGCGGGTCTGCAGGAACTGGGCGATACGCCCGGAATCCCCGTTAAGGTATTTGGCCAGCAGAGGCAGGGAAACATCACTGCTGGAGTTGTTAAACGGATAGCGTCCACCAAAGGCACTGTTCCACTCAGCCACCACCGCCTGCTGCCACTGGGCATTGAGGCTGTCGGCCGCCGGGGTCAGAACCTGCTGCCAGGCCTGCTCCATCGGGTTCACAAACACCGTGCGGCCAAAGCCGCTCCACTCCTGGCCCAGTCCGGCGGCAATCAGGCTGCCATAGTCACGGGTTTCGGTCAGATCAACAGCTTTACCCTGGAATACGGTCTGGGCAATGGTCTGGGTCATGGCCTGCGGGTCGGCAGCATTGGTCACCTGCTGCAGACGCAGACGCACCTGTGTCACCCGGGTCAGGTATGACTGCAGACTTTGCTCCTGCGCTCCCGTGCGGTTCTTATCCATCAGCGCCAGGACCGGACCAAAGGTTGCATCCAGCGGACCGTGAACGCCGGCACTCTGGTCAATGGCATCCTTGTTATCACCCCCGAGCAGATTCTTCGCCGATTTCACCAGGGAATCTGAAATCGCCTCACCTGTTTGCCCGGTGCGGCCTTGCACGTTAAGGGTGTTCATCAGTGCCACCAGAGGTGACTGACGTACGTCGGCCATCAGGGTCAGCTGGTCAATGGAGTCCGACAGCGTAGTGGCCTGGTTCCAGCGCAGGCTGTTGAGGAACTCAAGCCATGCGCCGCCGTAGTCCGCAAAGTAACGTTCCATCAGACGCTTTTTCAGCGCTTCCGGCGAGGTTTCATCCTGTGTCGTTGCCTGACGTTTACTGTCAGTCAGCACCCAGTCGAGCTCGTCCCGGCGCGCTTTCACCACTTTCTCGATGGCGGGCTGCACGGCCTGCTCCCAGGCCAGGCGGGTGAACATCCCCGGTATGATTTCGGTGGTACTGAACAGGCGGGAGGCATCGGTGTCGCCGGTCATGTCTTCCAGACGCATATCGACATACAGATGAGCAACCTGAGCGAGCATCTTCTGATACAGGGTCGATTCACTGTTACGCATCCCCATCAGGCGAACCAGCAGAGAGCGGGCCTGACTGACCATGCTATCATCGGCACGGAGCTTCCACTCCGGATGCGTTGCCAGCTGCGCGCCCCAGAACGACAGCAGTGACGGGGCCATGCCCTGCCAGACACCGTCTTTCACGTCGTCACGCTTTGGCCAGTCTTTCAGCAGCGCCGTGCTGAACCAGGCGGCGTCCATGTGCTCCGGACGGGCCAGCATTAGGTAAAGTTTCAACTGGTCATAGCTGGTTTTAGCCCTCTGCTCACGCAGCGGGTTGCCTGGTGGAAGGGCATTAAAGGTATTCAGTTGCGCCTGCAAATGGCGGGCTGCGGCATCGCGCAACAGGGGCTGCGCGCTGTCCTGATAACGCGGCCAGAGTGCGGCCAGTAGCGCATCATTTTGACTTAGCCCGGCACGCTCATACCAGGGTACGCCGTGTTGTGAGCGGTACTGCAGGCGGGCCAGGGTTTTCTGCAGTTCCGACAGGGCATGCAAACGCTGCTCCAGGGGCTGATTCTGTCGAGCAGCCGTCGAGGCCTGTACATTAGCGCCATCTATCTGGCTGCGGTTGGTGACATACGCGATGCCCATCCACGCAGCCCAGCCCACCATCGCCAGGGCGACAACCGATGCAAACACTTTACGCCATGGAATGCCCGGTTTGCGCGGACGCAGTCCAGCAGGAAGCATCCGGACAGATTCAGGCAGAATATCCCAGCGCTTATCCATGCCCCAGTGATGCGTCACAGCACGTTCAGCACCCGCAGAAGGCTGGCTGAACAGCACGCCAGCCAGTGGCAGCGGGCGATACGGATTGAGCATCACCGACAGCGGCGCAGTCACGCTCTGTGGCTCGCGAATAAGCTGGTCAGCAAGCATCAGCAGGAAGTTATGTTTCACCTCGCTGCAGGTCTGTTGCACCCCCCGTGAAGTCAAATCAGGCGTCAGGGCAGTGAGTTGCTCTGCCAGCCCTTCGGTACGACAACCGGCAGGCAACAGACAACCGGTCGCCTGAGTAATGCGCCCTTCCTGCTTACCGGCGCGAGAGTGTAGGGACCACACATACAGCGGGAGCTGCCAGCCAAGCTTATCCATACGTGCACTGATGGCATGAGACAGGGAATCCATGTTGCTTTCTGATGGTACCGGCAGCGGCTGTTCCAGCCCTGGTGCTGAGAGCTGGTCAAAGGCCGAAGTGACCCACACCAGACCATCCACCGGACGGCGTCGCAGTTTGCGCAGCGCGGTCAGCCAGGCACTGTCGGCTGGCGTGTTGAGGTCTCCGCCCCACAGCAACAGCGTGCCCCGATCTTCCTGCCAGAACTGAGCTGTGAGACCCGGAGTCAGTTGCTCCACCTCAGAGACGGTGCCAGTGACCAGCAGGATGCGTGTTTTACGCCCCCAGCGACGACCGTAGAGGTTACGCATGGCGTCACGGATGGAATCAACGGTGACATTGCGTGGCAGAGTCCGGGCAACTCTTGATTCATCAGAAGGCAACGCATTGTTCTTCTGTTCCCGCCAGCGATGGTACTTTTCCTTCATAAACAGGAACATAAACGGCGTATAGAAAACAATCAGCAAGACTATCCATACGGCAACAAATGCTAGCACTTGCTTCAGTCGGGTATCAAGGCCATGCGAGGGGCCGAAATGAAGGATCACGGCCACTATAATCGCTGAGATGCAGGCTATTATGCCGGCAAGTCCCCCTCTGCTCCATGTACTACCCGGCATCATTATTTCCACTCCCTGAGGTAACAGTACTGACAAAACGATCAGTACCTGAGGTAAACAACCCTAAAACAGGTTTGTTGCTGACGGACACGATGTCGGCCAGTAATGTGGCTAAAAGCCACGCACTCCCGGCCCCTGGAATACCGTTATATTTTTCCAGTACATCAATTTCCTGCGGCACCCACGGTGTCAGATGCGATTGAGATGCAGTCATTAGATCAGCAAACCCGTCATTCCAGTGCCCGTAGTCACAAAACACGTTTGATGTCTGACAGGCGATCGTTTGTGTTTCAAGGAACAATCCCATATCAGCCTTGAAATTTGCCATGTCCAGTGGCATCGGTCGCAATATGCGGGCAGAGTGAGGAAGGTGATATTTTTCAGCAACATCATCGCTGGTAATTACCATCGCTGCGAGTGCATCGGAATACTGTTCAGCACCCTGGTGCTGCAATATCAGGATTAAATCAATATCGAAAACGGGATTTTTAAGGCGCTCTTCGACCCAGGCAAAAGAAAGAGTTTCACAACATGAAACCGAGCCTGTTACCTCATGCCCCGGGTAAATTTTTCCCCATGATTCGCGAAACTGAGTCTCGAAGTCAGACGAAATCATGTCGCTCACAATGGTGACGTTGAACGGCACTGCCGCAGGCAAGATCGCAATCGCATTTTGTACACCGGCCAGACCCAGTTCGAGCAAGAAGGTGGACGCTGTCGATTTCGCATCAAAATGGCTGGTCAGTGAAAGAAATTGCGGTGCATCTGCAGCATCTGATTTAGCAATAGCGTCAGAGGTCACTCCGGAAGGTAGCAGTATGCTACTTCCAAGTACGGTCAGATAGCGTCCAGCCCAGGCCTCCCACTGTTGCTGTCCATATTCAGCTTCCTTCTGCAAAAACTGATGTTCATTGACGGTTCTGCCCCACAGCCACCCCCGTAAACAAAACAGGAAAAACCAGCCAAGAACCGGGCTGGATGCCAGCCACCAGATATTGAATGCAGCCAGAGCCTTAACCATGCCTGACGCATGCAGGATAAACAGCAAAACACCCACAACTGCGGCAACACCTCCTGCTAACAGCCATCCCATAAAGGATGGCTCAGGAGGCAACTCCATAGTTGTTGCTTTCGTCCTTTCCCAGCCCATTGATTATCCTACCGTGCTGTTCTGAGCACTTGAAATTACAGTACAACCGCACTGACATTTGCAGCCATCGACGACAACAGCCCGGCCGTTAAATGTCCGGTGCGGTGATCCTTCCACGATAGGATTAGTTCCATGCCTATCTACCGGACAACTCACCATATCACCCACCAATGCGGCTTTTTTCCCGTCGACAGTAATATTGGAAGAGGCGGAGATCACTTTTCCGCCGTGAGAATTTTTGTCTCCGATCAATACGATGCCATTGGACATAATAAACACCTATATTTATTTAGCAGTTACTTTGCATTGATTTTATTAAAACCAGGAATTATTGTACCTTCTGGCGCTACGCTTCCATCCGGATAAATTATCTTCGCGTATGAGCCAGGCTCCTTCTTTGCCACTCCAATATACCGAGTAACTTTTGATTCATCTAACCTAGGAATAAAACTAATCTTATTAGTACCATCAGCCTTCAAGGAAATAAAACTTTTCTCACCTAAAAGTGACAAAGTAGTTTCTGTAGAGTTTAATCTTCCCTCCCTTATATATGGATAATATATCGGAGACAAATTAATATCACCATGAACCGTCTTAAATAGACCATTTTTTGTTGCATTATCATCAAACGCAATTGTTGCGCCAACTGCAGTTCCCGGCACCATTTCCTTACCAAGGTGAGTTGCGTCAATATATTCAATACCCAAGTTGAATTCACTCAATTGCCAATTACACTTACCACCGCCATCTTTAGCTATTTTTGCGACCCATATATCTGAATCACTTTGTTTCTGAAATGGGATTTTAAGTGGATTATACCCCACCTTCTCATAATGCTGACCATCCCGCATACTCATAAACTTACGCTTACATGAAGTCGAAACATACAAAACCTCAAGAAGAAATGGTTGTGTATATGATGAGGGATTCCTTACTTCAACATTAATCCACTGAGTATTCACAGGGGGTGACAGTGTACGATCATCCGCATTGACACAGCCAACAATAGAGAACGTCAGCGTGCTGAGGAATACCTTACTTATACACTTACGCATAAATTAATTCTTTAATCTGTTTACATCAGGGTGAGTCGTTCCATCAGATACGACAGTTCCATTCGGATAGATGATTTTATAAAACGCTCCGACTTTATGCTCTTTTGGAGCAATCATCTTAACAAGTTTAGATTCATCAAGAGTTGGTTTAAATATCACCTGAATAACTTTGGCGGGAGAAACCATTTTTATTTGCATGAAATCCTTCTCACCAAATAAATTCAACATATCGTTTGCATTGATGCGTTTATTATTTTGTACCAAGGGATAGTACGTTGGAGATAAAAGAAGTTCAGGATTTTCAAATACTTTAAATAGACCATTTTTGGTTGCATTGTCATCAAACGCAATTGTTGCGCCAACTGCAGTTCCCGGAACTAAACCCTTCCCTAGGTGAGTAGCATCAATATATTCAATACCCAAATTGAACTCACTTAATTTCCAGTTACACTTACCACCACCATCTTTTGCTATTTTTGCGATCCATACACCGGATGAGTTCTTTTCCTGAAGAGGTATTTTTATTGGATTGAGTCCCACCTTCTCATAATGCTGACCATCTCGCATACTCATCAACTCACGCTTGCACGTCGTAGATACGTACAATACTTCAAGAGGAAAAGGCTTTGTATACGAAGAAGGATTTTTTATTTCAACATTAACCCAATCAGTATTCGATGGTGGTGATAATGTTCTGTCAGTTGCCTGAGCGCATCCATTTAGCAATAAAACAAACTGGATTAAGACGAGTGAATTTAATCTCTTATACATATTCCATGTCCTCTTCACCATAATGACCAAATCTTTTAAGAGCATCAGAACCGGATGCTGCTGATATTAATCCTTCAATCTGTTTACATCAGGGTGAGTTGTTCCATCAGACACAATCGTGCCATCAGGGTAGATAATTTTATAGTACACCCCAACTTTTTGTTCTGTTGGAGCAATCATCCTGACTATTTTAGACTCATCAAGAGTTGGCGCAAACTTTATATGAAGATTTTTGGCAGAAGATACTATCTTCTTTTGTATAAAATTTACCTTCCCAAATAAATTTAAGGTATCATCCACACTGATATCTTTATTACTATCTATTAAAGGGTAATACGCAGGAGCCAAAATAAGTTCCGAACCTTTAAATATATCAAATCGACCACATTTTGTTGCATTGTCATCAAACGCCATTGTCGCGCCAACCGCGGTTCCTGGCACTAGCCCCTTACCAAGATGAGTAGCGTCAACGTATTCAATACCCAGATTGAATTCACTCAGTTTCCAGTTACATTTTCCACCACCATCTTTTGCTATTTTTGCGATCCAAATATCTGAATCATGTTGATTCTGAAGTGGGATTTTCACTGGATTATACCCCACCTTCTCATATTGTTTGCCATCCCGCATACTCATCAACTCACGTTTACACGTCGTTGATGTGTAAAGCACTTCAAGAGGAAAAGGCTTTGTATACGAAGATGGATTTTTTATCTCAATATTAACCCAATCAGAATTCGATGGTGGTGATAATGTTCTGTCAGTTGCCTGAGCGCATCCATTTAGCAATAAAGCAAACTGGAGCAAGACGAATGAATTTAATCTCTTAAACATTTTCCATGTCCTCTTCACCATAATGGCCAAATCTTTTAAGAGCATCAGAACCGGATGCTGCTGAGAGGGTTGAGCTAAGCGAATTTTTTAGCAAATCCTCGATCGAAAGAAACTTTTTATTTCTGTCAAGCTCATTCTTAGGGATTTCACCTGAATAGTGGGCCATTTGTAAATTAAAGGATGCTACTTTCTCGGCATGTTCAGTGAAGGACTTTCCATCGCTAAACCCTTTTTCATAAGCTAAGCCTAACAATTTATTATTTATATAGGGCATATATGATGTCAGAAGGTGATTTCCAACATTCGCAGGCATCCCTCTATTTGAATTCATGCCTTCGGGGAAAAATTCTTGAAGATCCTCCTTAGTAAGCGAAGCTTTAAAAGCCTTTTGATCTTGCCCGGATTGCTTAGCTTCCTGGAGTGCCAGCGACGGTACAAGATAGAGCTTAACTTTTTCAGGAAGTCTTGCCTGAATGGTCATACAATTTCTTGGGTAAGGAAGCTCAATACTACACTGCTGCCATTTTCTGCTTTGGGTTATTGTTAAAAATGCGACCGTATTACCATGGTGCCAAAAACAGTCACCCCACTCTACAATTTGCCAGGCAGTAAGTTCAGCGACAGACCATAAAAAACCAAGCGTTGCTCCCAAAGGCCCCCATAATTTATATAACTGATTATCCAGATCAGCTTCAGGTGGAACTGATGGCACTGGGTCTTGATCGTTTACATGCCGATAGTGAGTAATACTTGATAATGCATCTACAGCATTTTTAGTGAACGTTCTTGGCATACCATAAGTATAAAGAAGCGGTTTGCTTTCCTTTAATCTTGCCGAGTGGATTAATGCCAACGCTCCTCCTAAGCTATGACCACAAATGAACAAATCCCTACCTTCTATTTTATTGCTAAGTTCATTAAGCTGATTTTCAAACATTCTTTCAATTAAGGTATAGCCTGCCCAAAATCCCGTATGTACTTTCCCAGCAGGAACTAATGAAGTACATTCAGATTTGATATTACAACTATCGGACTCTACTGGCCTGAAAGAAGCATCAGTTATCCCATCAGTCAGACTGGCAGTCCCGCGCCATGCTATGACTATTTTATTGTTGTTGTAGAAATAATAAAGCTGCGTATCTCCTTCAGGATCATCAGCTTTGGTCGAATCAATATCTATTGGAAGAAAATATCTATTAGAATAGGGAACATCTACAACTAAAGCATTAATTGTCGATTTGCCGATTTTTCTGGATGGTATCGTCGACAGGTCCTGACATTTATTAATAAAATACTTCGTAATGATATCTATATCATCATATGCTAAATCAGAGGCCAACCCTAAATTGATGGCATTGGCCATAGAGTAATCGTTCTGGTGATGGAGCACTAGCTCCCAGGCTCTGAACGGGCAAATTTCGATCACATGGCGTTTTTCAAGTTCATTTGTTCTGACCTTAACGCCCTTAAATGAACTACTGACTGGAAAATGAAATAAGGGTAACTCTTCCCCGTCTCTTAGCTCTAAACCAGGTTTTTCATGACATAATTCGCCCACAACAGCGTAGTGCCACACATAGCCTCTTCCCTCGGCTTTTGGGCGAACAATCGAGTCTTTTAGAGGGTCTCTACCCACGCCAAGAGAGCGCTTTTCCATTTCCTTTGTCAGTTGGTTACTGTCAAGTGTCAGTTTCAGCTCAAGACCATACGGCATATCAACTCTGATTAGCCCGTCAGCATCGCTCTGACCAGAATAAGTGAACCCCTCCACCGGCCCGGAAACAGGATGAGCGCTTTCCACAGTCCATGGCATGTTCGCCACAGCATCGCCCTGCTCATCAACTAATTGAAATTCGACCCAATAAGGTTTTTGCTTTCCCGCAGTAGCTTTTGCCTCAGTATGTGTCACAGATGTCACTAATGAATTACCTGCCATAAATCTCCCTCTTTATTCAGGTTTGATAAAAAATCACAAACTCTTATTTCTTGTAAGATAAAATGTTCCAACCTTAATTACATCTAATAAGAATACATCGACAATAAATATCGTTCCGACTTTGATTGACATAGTTTTGAACATCCATGGCAATATCGAAATAGAGGGAACTATGAAGAACAATCTGAATGGTGTTTGAAAATGAACTATCCAATTCACATACTTCCACTTTTTTAAAAAATAATAGCAGACAAATACAATCGATATATTCAATAGTAATGAAAATGAAAAAAGGACTAGCGAATATGCCTTTTGCTGAGGATAAATACCGTAAAAAGGAAATATATCATCCATTAATGGAATTCGTCCCTTCAGAATTAAAAATACGCTCCTCATCTCCCATAGAAGTTAAGCGGTTGATTGCCATAATTGCACTATTCTTCAACCCGTGATAATCATGATCAACAGTAACCCAATGCCCAGGTCCTTCATCCTTTTGCTCACGTGGAAACTCAATTTTTACATTACTAGGTGTCAATGAGTAAAACGGTGCAGTCTTCCCACCACTAAGCTTTATATAAGCACTACCGCAACTTGAAATCAGTTCCTTGCTGGCATTTACCTTCACGCTTCCCTGACCACTGGCGACAGTGATGTCCTGTAATGCTGAGACATTCATGGCGTCAGCTTGTGCCTGAATATCAACCTTCCCTGCCCCTGCATACATTTTCATTCCTACAGCCTGTACAAACAAACTTACAGCCTCGCTTGCCGCTACTATGAATGATTGCCCGGTGCTGATATCCCTGTTTTTACCTGAATGAGGCCTCCCCGCTATCTTGCCGCATGAGGTCCCCAATAACATTATCGCTTGGCTCTGTAACAACTGAGCCATCAAATCCACTGATTCTCTTTTTCATGCATTCATACGAGATGTATCTGACCTCAAGCGGAAACGGTTTAGTGTAATGAGAGGGATTGCGATTTCTATAGCTATAAATTTGGCATTTACAGGCGGCGAGAGTGCTCCATTGGTCACTCGACTGCACCCTCCTGCCATAAAAATCGCCAGAAGCAGCATCATTAATTTTATTCTGGTAAGCAAAATCACGTCTCTTCCAAAGAGAAAAAACAAAGTTGATTCGCAGATTATTTCCCACCAGAACCGTTGACTTTGTTAAAATCAGGTGCTGTGTTCTTTGATGAAATGACGCTCCCATCTGGATAGACAAAAGAGTACATGGCATCTTTCCCCTTCTTATTAGGGAATATCATCATTACTTTTTTACTTTCGTCTATAGAGGGATTGTAATTTATTAAAACATTTTCGTTAGGTTTATAGTCCAACTTCACTTTCCAAAACGCCTCTTCCTTACCGAAAAGATATAATTTATCCCGCATAGTAGACTGAGGGCTATCATTCCATTTTTTTATAAAAGGATAGTATTTTGGAGTGTAATTAAAATCATTCCCCGCCACTGTATCAAATTGTCCATTCCGCGCAGCATCAGCATCAAAAGCAATAGTTACACCAACCGCAGTCCCAGGTACTAAATCATTCCCAAGATGTGTAGCATCTATATATTCAATACCCACATTGATTGCGCTTAAGCTCCATACACACTCCCCCCCGCCAGTCATAGCGACTGTACCTTTCCATTTATCACCATTCTGCTGTTGCAAAGGTACTTTAATAATGTTATAGCTTGATTCCGCATCCACAGAACCATCAAATCCGTTCACTCTTTTTTTCTGGCACTCACGTGAAATATATCTAACTTCAAGAGGAAATGGTCTTGTGTATTTTGAAGGATTACTAACCTCAACAGTTACCCATTTGGTATCCGCTGGAGGGGAAATTGCATTGCTTGTGGCATGACTACAACCTCCGACTATAAAAAAGACAAGCGGTAAAAAAATGAATTTATTTTTATTACGCATTTTCAATCACCTCATCACCATAAATGGCAAATCGAACTAGCGCATCATTCCCATAAGATTCAGAGAGAGTGGGTGATAGTGATGCTTTCAATAACCCTTCTATATCAAGGAATATCTCATTTCTTTCATATTCCTTTTCAGGGATTTCATCTTTATGTACCAACATTTGCTCTTTAAAACGATCTACATTATATAGATGCTCAGTAAAATTCCGCTTTTCAACCAATCCTTCGTTATCTATTAGTTCCAATAATTTATTATTCATGTAAGGCATATACGAAGTCATGAAATGATCGCCAAACGTTAAATCTACTCCACGGTCGGGGTTTTGTCCGTCAGGAAAAATCTCTTCCAACTTGCTAGCCGTTAGGGACTTTCTGAACTCCTTTTGTTTACGGCCTGCAGTTTGCATCTCTTGGTCTGAAAAAGAAGGAACAAGATATAATTTAGCTTTTATCGGAAGAAGCCTTTTTAAATTTATGCAACCAGCCGGTACGGGCAAACTTGTTTTACATTCTTGCCACTCACGACTTTGTGTCGCAGTCAGAAATACAACTGGATTACCATGGTGCCAGAAGCAATCCCCCCAAGACATAGCTTGATAAGCCAGAAGTTCTCCTACAGACCACAACATCCCTAAAGTTTTCCCAAGTGGTCCCCAGAGGTTATATAATGCATTATCTAGACTCACTTCGGGTGGAACTGCTGGAACGGGATCATTATCATTTACATGACGGAAATGGGTGATTTCTGATAACTGCTGTACTGCCGCCTTGGTAAAGGTACGGGGCATACCATATGTATAGAGCAAAGGTTTTTCGGACTTTAGCGCAGCAGAGTAAATTAATGCAAGCGCTCCACCCAAACTATGGCCGCATACAAATAAATTTCGTGCTCTAATCAAAGTTAAGAGCTCATCAAACTCAGAAGAAAAAGCCGTTCAGATCTACTATATCCACTTAGGAATCCATCATGCACTTTTCCAGCAGGACTCAAGTTTGTGCACATAGTTTTATTTACATCACATACCTCAGTGCTAACAGGACTAAATGCCAGATCCGTTCCGACATCGTACAAGCCTGCAGTCCCTCTCCATGCGACAATGACTTTATCTGTATTGTAAACATAATACAATTGAGTATCACCCTCTGGTTTTGCTGAATTCCCCCCTTCAGAGGTGCTGCCACTTTTATTATCAGTCTTCGACGTGTCTCTAGAGGTATCCATGAAAACAGGAGGATTATATCGCTCGCTAAATGGTACATCCTGCACTAGTGTATTGTAACTAAAACCGCCTTTATGGAGCTGAGGTGACCTGCTCCCCGTTGATTAATACACCGCGATGTTAGTAATGTCTTCATAAGCCACATGAGGACATCCCCATGAAGAAGCGTTTTTCCGACGAACAGATCATCAGTATTCTCCGCGAGGCTGAAGCCGGAGTTTCTGCCCGTGAACTCTGCCGTAAGCACGCCATTTCCGACGCCACGTTTTATACCTGGCGTAAGAAGTATGGCGGCATGGAGGTGCCTGAGGTTAAGCGCCTGAAGTCGCTTGAGGAAGAGAACGCCAGACTCAAGAAGCTGCTCGCCGAGGCCATGCTGGATAAGGAGGCGCTTCAGGTGGCTCTTGGGCGAAAGTACTGACGACAGACCAGAAGCGCGAAGTCGTGGTGTTGATGTGTGATGCGACCGGTCTGTCGCAACGTCGTGCCTGCAGACTCACAGGTTTGTCCCTGTCGACCTGCCGCTATGACGCTCAGCGTCCGGCGGCTGATGCCCATTTATCAGGGCGCATTACTGAACTGGCACTGGAGCGCAGGCGTTTTGGCTACCGCCGCATATGGCAGTTACTGCGCCGTGAAGGGCTTCTGGTTAATCACAAGCGCGTGTACCGCCTTTATCATCTGAACGGGCTGGGCGTTAAACGCAGACGTCGTCGTAAAGGGCTGGCAACAGAACGTCTGCCGCTGCTCCGCCCGGAGGCGCCCAACCTGACCTGGTCGATGGATTTCGTCATGGATGCGCTGGCTACTGGTCGCAGGATCAAGTGCCTTACCTGCGTCGATGACTTCACAAAGGAATGCCTGACGGTCACTGTTGCCTTCGGGATTTCAGGCGTGCAGGTCACGCGTATTCTGGACAGCATTGCGCTGTTTCGCGGCTATCCGGCTACGATAAGAACCGATCAGGGCCCGGAGTTTACCTGCCGCGCGCTCGATCAGTGGGCCTTTGAGCATGGAGTGGAGCTGCGACTTATCCAGCCCGGCAAGCCGACGCAGAACGGATTTATTGAGAGTTTTAACGGACGCTTTCGCGATGAATGCCTGAATGAACACTGGTTCAGCGACGTCAATCATGCCAGGAAAACCATCAGCGAATGGCGTCAGGATTATAACGAATGTCGCCCGCACTCCACGCTGAATTATCAGACGCCGTCTGAATTTGCAGCGAGCTGGAGAAAGGGTAATTCTGAGAGTGAAGGATCCGACATTACTAACTGAGCCTTGTATCTAATCCTGGGGGCAGGTCAGAGGTAAACGCGATAAATCTTGGCACTGGTTTATATAAAATCGTGTTATTGATTCCGGCCGGAGTGCTTTATCATCGGCATAAGCCAGAGAGGCACTTGCTCCGAGGTTGATGGCATTTGCCATTGAATATTCATTCTGGTGATGCAATAACAACTCCCATGCTCTAAAAGGGCAAATTTCAATAATATGCCGCTTTTCAAGTTCATTTGTCCGGACGGTAAGCCCTTTGAAAGACTTGTTAGGTGGAAAATGGAAGGATGGTAAGGTTTCGCCTTTATGTAATTCGATATTAGGATAACCTGTACTAAGTTCACCGACTACGGCGTAATGCCAGATATGACCGGCATCTACTGCAGGCTGTCTAACTAAAGAATCGGTTTCTGCATCTCTACTTGGGCGAAGCGCTCTCTTCTCCATTTCATTTACTAAAGCAGTCGATTCTAATTTCAGAACCAATTCTAGTCCATGGGGCATATCAACTCGAATAAGTCCATCTGAGTCACTTTGACCTGTATACGTAAAGTTATCGACTGGTCCGGAAACAGGATGCGAACTTTCAACAGTCCATGGCATATTCGCCACGGGGTCACCCTGCTCATCAACCAATTGAAATTCGACCCAATACGGTTTCTGCTTTCCAGACACCGCAACAGCGTTACTATGAGTAATAGAGGTGATCAAAAAATTATTGGACATGAGCCCCCCTTACTTTTTTATGTTCTTGGTTAACATAAAAGATAAAAATTTAGTGGATTCAGAGAATACAAGCAAAATAATAATAAACACTATGCTATTAACATGGAACTGTTTCAATAGCCAAGGAATAACGGAAATAGATGGGACAATCAACAGCACTCTAAATGGTATTTGCAAAAACACTAAAAAACGTATTTTACTCCAACTTATTATAAGAAGAATAGCAGACACCACTATAGACATGTTTAACATCATTGATAAAACAAACATTAATAAAATCCAACCCCCACCTCCATACTCTGAGTAAAGCTGATTGAAATTTACAATATCATCAGCAAAAGGAATAAGCCCTTGTTCTATGTTTAACCAAATAAAACGGATGACATAAAAAGCATCCATCCCCCCCCAGAATAAACAGACTTTACTGAAGTTTAGTTTCACTTGCTATCCTTGATCTCATAGAGTTCATCTGCAACAACTGGCATCCAGTGCCATGATGTCCCACTAACTTGCCATGCATCATCCCCCTCAAGAAATGTTTGCGTTATCCGTCTCTGCTCTCCATAACGATGAACCGCCGAATTATTTATCGTATTTTCATCAGCATCAGAAGGTAACGGACTCCATTCTTGAATTTTATCCCGTTTTGTATGCATAAAATCTTTACCTTCAGTAAAAAATGCCCTTCCAGAATCACCCATTGATGTAAGTCGATTGATAGACATGATGGCAGCATTTTTCAAACCATGATAATCATGTTCTACGGTAACCCAATGACCTAGACCTTCATCCTTTTGCTCACGTGGAAACTCAATTTTTACATTACCAGGTGTCGATGAATAAAAAGGTGCAGTCTTCCCTGACGAGTCAGATATTCCTTCATATACCTCACCATCTGAAGAGATGACTCTATAACTCGTGAATGGTTTGATATCACCTGATTCAGGATCGGTAACAGTAAACGTTCCGCCATACCCCTTAGGGAAAGTAAGAGGTGGAGTATCAAGTGTGGCAGGTCCTGTTTGGTTAACATTGGCCGCTTTCAGCAAGATATTCCCCGGACATCCCAGTTCAATATTCCCGCCGCTAAGCTTTATATAAGCGCCCCCACAACTTAAAACCAGTCCCTGGCTGGCATTTACCTTCACGCTCCCCTGACCACTGGCGACAGCAATGTCCTGTAATGCTGAGACATTCATGGCATCCGCCTGCGCCTGAATATCAACCTTCCCAGCTCCAGCATACATTTTCATTCCTGCGGCCTGTGCAAACAAACTTACAGCTTCGCTTGCCGCTACAGTGAATGATTGCCCGGTACTGATATCCGTGTTTTTACCTGACATGAGGCCAATACTTGCCCCGCCTGAAGCAAGCCGGACAGCCTCAGGACTGAGAATGCCTATTCCAGCGGGAGCACTTGCCAGCAATCCTGGCATTTTCAGATATTTCAGTGAGCTGTTTAGCGTCTTTTGGCTGTCGATGTCAGATACTGTCGCCTGTGCCCCTTTCGCAGCAGCCTGGAGGCTTCTTGCCAGCGTGAGTGCCTGCTCCAGTTGTTCTACAGCCCTGTCCATTTCAAGCATTTTACTGCCGACGTCAGGCTGAGCATCTGCAGAAAGCAAAACCCCCTTGCCTCCACGAACGCTGACCCAGTCATTAGTTCGCAGCTCTGCACCTTCACCACGTAATCCTTTGTCTGCATTGACATTATGCCCCAGATTGAGCTGCGTTTTACCTCCGTATTCAGTACTGAGTTTAACGTGCTCTTCGCCGCGCTTGTCCTCCATTCGCAGCTTGTTCAGGCCAGCTGTGCGGATAACATTGCGCGTGCTGTTGGCCTCAGTGACGTGGTCAACGTGGCGGGAATCGTGGAGGGCATGGGCGATATACGGTCGATCCGGATCGCCTTCGTGGAACGCAATGGCGACTTCAGTACCCTGTATCAGCGGGAAGTGGAAGCCGTATTTGTCACCACCGTAAGGTTTGGCAAAGCGTACGGGCATACTTTCCATGCCCTGGCGTTTATCGTCGCGATCAGCATCGAATTTCACCCGGTACATGCCAGATGCATCCTGCCAGGCGTAGATGTCGTTATCCTTGGCGCTGGTCACGCGCGCCATCAGGGTACCGCTAACCACAGGGCGTTTTTTAGGAGCCGGACGCCAGCAACGGTTTTCGTAATAAGGCATACCTTCCCACGTCACTAACAGAGCATTCTTACGGCTGGCAATATAACCCGTGCGGGTAATGATAATGCCATTATCCGTTTCTGAGGGTAAAGTCGGCGGGATCGCCAGTTCACTGATGGTCAGCACCTGAGCCGGAGAAAGCAGGGCATCATTACTGCATCCGCTGACAGTCGTTTGCCCCGACAGAAAACGCTCGTGCTCGAGGCGGGCCCAGAAGTTGCCGGTTTCCGCTGAAGGTGTGATTTTGTCGCCACGTTCAAGATGACGCGGCAGGTAGTGATAAACCTCGCCGTAAGTCACACCATCACCTTCACCACGGGTCATGTCCGCCGGTACAGAGCTCAGGACATTCTGGGCTTCACGGTGGTTGTAATCACTGGCGGTGACAGATCGCTCAACCACATTTTGCCGGACGTTTACGCCCCATACAGAATCGGCTTTATTGTCATTCATCCCTGACGGGCTGTTCAGAGGTAGCGTTTTACCGAAGGTCCATGCACTCTGTTTATCCGCGAAGTGTACCACTTCGGTTTGCGTTTCCGGCTGCAGGCTGAAGAAGTAGAAAATCCCCACTTCGGCCAGCAGGCGCTCTATGAAAGCGAGGTCACTTTCCTTGTACTGGTTTATCTGCTCACGCTTCGGATAATCGGCTTTGAGGGTGAACTCATACTCCCAGCCTTTCAGGCCATGTTCCTGCAATACTTCGGTGACAACTTCCGGGACCGACTTATTGACGAAAAAGCGGTGGGTACGGAATTGTTTGCGCAGCAGCGACAAGAACGGCTCAATAATGATCTGGTATGTCGCCTGGTCACGTGAACCACTGATACGCTTAAAATGCGTCACCACGCCATGTACCACTTTCTGCCCGGTCAGCCCCATCAGCGGCCCTGTCCCAATGGTCAGCGTGACAGGCCTGGTCAGCAGTTGCGCTGAACTGATATTCAGGTCACTGCTGGTAAAGATAACCTGATAGTAGTAAAGCTCACTCATAAACTCCTTGCCGGTGAAACTTTCCACATCCAGTGCTGCTGTGCAGGATGGAATATCCAGGCGGTAGCGGTTCAGCCCACTTTCAGTTAATGCAGACAGGGTATTTTTAAGCGTATCGGTCAGACTCATGATATTGACTCCATGGGATAACCTGCTGTCCATGACGCTATTGCCGACGAGCACATTGCAGGTTTAATCGGGGTACTCAGCGAGTACAAAAAAGAGTGATGACTACTCCAGCTCCGGCAGCGTACATAAAGGCCTTTATTAGCAGTGAGATCATTTCAAAATTATCCACCGCATATTTCTCATCATCACTAATAAGAATAAAAGGCTTAACAGATATGTGAATAAAAGCCTCAGGTAGAAATAGAACACCAACGATAACAAACAGAAATAAGATGAAAAATTTCAATCTATTAGCCACCCCAACGTCAGGAAACAAAAGATTAAGCTATATATTTACAAAAAAAATAAATGCGGACACTTATTACACTTGCTATTCTGGCACCTTAATTGAACCATACGGCCTTGAGAATTCGCGATCTGTCAAAGGAAAATTATACACTTGATTATTATTAATACCGACACCAACGACAAAGCTTCTCGCCTCTTTATTATCAAGTGTTGGATGAAGTACAAACTCAACAATATACTTGCTACCATTTTCAAAATGAAAATAAGATGGAGGAATACATAATTCACCTTCAATAACCTTAAGGCCGGGAGAAAAATTAAAATCTTTTTCCTTTGAAGGCGTCCCTCGCAGATTGATACCCATATCTACTGGCTGATAATCTTGTGCATTATCAATATTCACGCAAACATTATCACCCTTTTTACTCACCAGTGCAGTTTCATCAAAACGAAATCTGTCACCTGGTCCAGGGCATCCCGTCAGGATTGGAAGACAAAAAAACGCTAACAACAAAGAGTTAAGCTTAATAAAATAGTTACTTCTCACCATGGAAAACCCCTCAAAGCATTTTTATATCCCTCACGTATCACCGACTCAGAAGTATCCCCGTCGAGCGTAATATCGGGATATCTTTTATTTTCAAGGTGACTCCAGATTTCATACCCAAATGTCTGTAAAACAAAATTATCTGCAATAATCTGCGCCTGCTGCTCCATCGGATATTCGCTTAAGAGACGACCATCAAGGGTATAACGGTAACTCACCATCCAGCTCACCAGCCCTCTGAAGATCACATTCATTCCTTTTTCACGCTGCCAGACATGACTCATTTCATGGATGAAAAGATGCTGAAAACTGTCGGTTGTCTGTGAGAAATCATCGAAATATAAATCACGAAAATAGATCTCCCCATTTGGGGTCATCGCCGTATTCTTATCCTGTAAATTGAAAGGAAGATAACTCTCTCTGTGGATCCATACTTTCGAATAATCAATAGTGGATAGAAAAACAGATTGAGCCAACTTTATCTCACCAAGAGTGAGTAGTCTGATACCACCTTCTTTTATATTGAATTGATCCTGAGTTTCTTCAGACATTGGCAAACTCCAGCACAATCCCTTCTTCATCATTCCATCCCAGCGTCAGAGACTGCGGCTTTTGCTTCGCCGCCATATGGGTCAGCAGCTGCTGGCTCAGCACCGGCAGAATCTGTTGATTGAGCAGGCTGTCGACGTTGCGTGCGCCGGTATCCGGCAGCAGGCAGGCGGCGGTCAGCGCGTCATACAGCGATTCATCGATGTGGGTAGTCAGGCCGTAGTGGCGGTGTAAGCGCTGGCTGACCTGTGACAGCTTCATTTCCACGATGGTACGCATACCCCCGACACCAGAACAACCAGCAGGCTGAGTGCCACACGGCTACCCGTGGACAGTGGCCAGAATCCCAGAATGAGCCACAGCACCAGCACGGCACCCAGGGCAGTTAACAGACTTCGGTACGCATCCCGCATCGCTTACCCCGGCCTGACGATCTGGCTTACCAGTTTGGTAAGCGAGGACGAAAGGAAGAACCACAGCGCCACCAAGGCGACAGCGGCCACAACCCAGGTCAGCCAGTACCCGCGAAGACCGCTGCGCAGGCGTGATGCCCGGGCAACAATGGGAGCATCCTGTGCAAGCGTGAAGGCCGGCACCCGTTCCGCGAGTGCGCGAACAATATCTTCACGACGCTCATCATGCTGAGCGCGATACTGACCAACAAACCCTAGCTGCAGGGTCCGGTACATGCAGGTCAGCACGGCCGTGTCCGGTGCAGTCTCTTTCAGCAGGGTGCGGATCCGTTCCCACAGTTCCTCACCGGCGTTCAGGGTTCCGAAGAAATGTGCCTGCAGCGGGTCACGGCGCCAGGTCAGGTAGTCGGTGTTGTCCACCAGCTGTTTCAGGCCGCGCCACAGGGACTCTACCTTCTGGAATTCTTCATGATGCATCACCGCATCCAACTGGCGGCTTATTTGAAAGTCCAGTTCGGCTATATGGTGATCGATCAGCGTTTTGTCGAGCTTTTCCACCTGCTGGCCAGATTTACGGATACAGTCCATAAACACCTGCATGGCGGCCGTCAGGCGCTCGCCCGCAGGCGCATCGGCCAGCGCGGCATCATCCAGAAACGTATTAATATCCCCGAGGCTGGACGCCGGGGTGAGGTTAATTTTTTCAAACAGGGAGGCGTAAACGCCCTCTTTTTCCAGTACGGTGGTTTGCCCCTGAGCAGAGCCAGTTTCAGTATTCACAGACATCAGCATATTCCCGGTTAATCCATTAAAAGAGATGCCCGCATTTTATTTCGGGGCAAGCGCACTCATTTCGTCGCGTAATTCCTGAGACAGCGCCGGATCCTTGAGAATTTTCTCGAGTTCTTTTCTGAAAGTGGCGTTATCAAGGAGATTGGATTTCAAATCACGTAATAAATTACGCATCGCCAGCATGGCGCGAAGTTGAGGAATTTGACGGGCAACCTGTTCTGGCTCGAAATCTTTCATGCTGGAAAACTGCAGTCGGATATTTTCTTCTAAACCCTCACCCGCCAGCGTGTTCTGCACATCCAGGTTAATTTCCGGGTTAAATTCCGAAAGTACGCTGTCAAAATTATTTTTATTGACGTTTATCTTCTCACGTTCGGATAACGGCCGGTTTTCTTTACCATTACTGAAGTCCCCAACAGTAAGAAGCTTCAGCGGCAGTTCGACTTTCTTTTGAGCGCCGCCGGTGTGGAGGGCTAGTTTTAAATTTATGCGTGCCTTGGGCACCTCATTCTGAAATGTATCAGCCATAGCAGTCCCTTTTCCTTAAGGAATAGTTATTAAGTAAATCTACATTTGTTCGCCGGGGTCGATATTAGACCAATTAATTAGAATGAATCAACTAACTCGTGGTCCAAAACTAGACTTCCCTCTAACAGATATCGTTAATTTCCCACAACACGCAATATCAAATAGCAATTATATATTCAGGGCTTTAATCATTCTCGCCGGAATGAAAAAGAGACGTCCCCCACAAAAAGCAGGGTATTATTTTCATACTCAATACTTCTTCTTTGTTAAATGAATGAGGTTTATAGATGCCGCAGCGAATTTAATAAGGGAAAATAAAAATCAGAATGGGCGCAGTTATAATTGACTGTTAAATGAAAACTGGCGCTGATAATCGCGCCAGTTCCGGTTACAGCAGAGTCTGTCTTACGCAGGCCCCGTCAATGCTTCTCGATATACATTGTGCGGCTGTACGCCACATCTTCCGGGTTGTTGATCGGATACCCCTTCACCCAGGGTTTGATTAAGCGCCCGTTGGTGTACTGATAGATCGGCGCAATTGGCGCTTTTTCGGCGAGGATTTTCTCCGCCGTATTGTAATCCGCATTGCGGGCCTTAACGGTAGTCTCAAGCGACGCCTGGTTAATTACCTTGTCATACGCCGGATCGTTAAAGCGGGAGATATTACCCGTATGCGTGGAGGTCAACAGCGAGAGGAACGTCGACGGCTCGTTATAATCCCCCACCCACGAAGCGCGGATCACATCGAAATTACCGGTGTTACGGCTGTCGATATAGGTTTTCCACTCCTGATTTTGCAGCTTCACATCGACGCCAAGATTCTTTTTCCACATTGATGCCACCGCGATAGCGATTTTCTGGTGGTTTTCCGAGGTGTTGTACAGCAGTGTCAGCTTAAGCGGTTTCTGTGCATTGTAGCCCGCTGCCTGCAGCAGCGTTTTGGCCTGCGCATTCATCTCTTCCTGACTCATCTGCTCGAAGGGAGATGGCTCAGGGGTAAAGCCTGCGGTGACGTCCGGCGTGAAATGCCATGCCGGTTTCTCACCGGTGCCCAGCACTTTCTCGGCCATAATCCGCCGGTCGATGGTCATGCTCAGCGCCAGACGCACCCGCGCATCCGCCGTTGGCCCTTTCTGGGTGTTAAAAGCATAATAATAGGTGCCGAGTTGCGGCGGGGTATAGACCTGGCCCGGAATGTCCTTCAGCAGCTTCTGGTAGAGGTTTTTCGGGAATGACTCGGTGATGTCGATATCGTCCGCCAGGTAGCGCTTGGTGGCGGACGACTCCTGGTTAATCGGGATAAAGGTCACTTTCTGCAGCACCGTTTTGTCGTTATCCCAGTAATGAGTGTTGCGCTCAACAACCAGTTTCTCATTGACCACCCGGTCTTTCAGAATGTATGCCCCATTGCCCACCAGCGCACCGGGCCGGGTCCACTCCGCGCTGCTCTCCACGTTAGCTTTTTGTACCGGGTAGAAGGCGAAGCTCGCCGTCAGGTTGGCAAACCACGGCAGCGGTTTATCCAGCTGTACGTGCAGGGTTCTGTTATCCACTGCGGTCACGCCCAGCTTATCCGGCGTAGCCTTGCCATCGATGATGGCCTGCGCGTTGCTGATCCCCGCCAGCGCTGCAAACCAGGCGAACGGCGACGTGGTTTTCGGATCCACCAGGCGCTGCCAGCTGTAGACAAAATCCTGTGCGGTGACGGGGGTACCATCAGACCACCGGGCGTTCTCGCGCAGGGTGAAGGTCCAGGCGCGGTTATCGTTACTCTGCCAGCGGGTGGCAACCCCTGGAACCAGTTCACCCTTTTCGTTCTGATTGACGAGGCCTTCAAACAGATCGCGGATCACCTGAATCTCGGGCAGCCCCACCGCTTTGGCGGGATCCAGCGAGGCCGGTTCATCTTTAATATGACGCACCAGCTCCTGCTTCGGCGCCAGCGTCGTCCCGGAAGGCACATCCGCAGCAAAGGAATAAGAAGAGAAGCCACACAACCACAGGGCAGAACAAATCAACGAAACCGGATGCTTCATGAGATCCCCTTTGAAATGATGGGTAACGAGCAGATGCGTAATTATTTGTTTCAGAACAGTGAAATGCAAACAACTTCCGTCGGAAAGTTGATATCGGCCGGTTTTGCCCCGGCACTGAAACTATTTGATTAACCGTGTGTTTTGCACAACACTGCCAGTAGTATAACTTTGATTCAGGAACATCTATGTCCCTTACTCGCCCAAGAACGGAACGTGGTGCTTTCCCGCCTGGAACCGAACATTATGGCCGCTCGTTCCTCGGTGCGCCCTTGATCTGGTTCCCTGCGCCGCAGGCCGATCGCAACAGCGGCCTGATCATTGCCGGGACCCACGGGGATGAAAACTCATCGATAGTGACCCTCTCCTGCGCCCTGCGCACCCTCGCCCCGGATCTTCGTCGTCACCATGTCATATTAACCGTCAACCCGGACGGCTGTCAGTTGGGGCTGCGCGCCAACGCCCGCGGTGTGGATTTAAATCGTAACTTCCCGGCGGCCAACTGGCGTGAAGGCGAGACGGTTTACCGCTGGAACAGTGCCGCCCAGGACCGGGATGTGGTATTGCTGACCGGTGACAAACCGGGCTCAGAGCCGGAAACGGAAGCGCTGTGTCACCTGATCCATAAGCTGCATCCGGTCTGGGTGGTGTCGTTTCACGATCCGCTGGCCTGCATTGAGGATCCGGCCCATACCGCACTGGGACGCTGGCTGGCTGATGCGTTTTCGCTGCCGCTGGTCACCAGCGTCGGGTATGAAACCCCGGGATCGTTCGGCAGCTGGTGCGCTGATTTAAGCCTGCACTGCATCACCGCTGAGTTCCCGCCGATCTCCTCCGACGAGGCCAGTGAGAAATACCTGAGAGCGATGACCGATCTGCTGCGCTGGGAACCTCAGAGATGAACCACGCCGGTGGTGTAATGCAGCGCCGGTGAGACGTCCACCGCCAGCCAGGTCGGGCCATCAAGATCGGCAAACTGCACCTCGCCCGCCAGGGGTAACGCCGCATTAATGGCGCGTGAGGTGCAGAGCATACAGCCCAGCATCAGCGCAAAACCGTTCTCCCGCGCCTCGGCGGCCAGCGCCAGCGCTTCAGTGATCCCGCCCGTTTTATCCAGCTTAAGATTCACCATCTCGTAGCGCCCTTTCAGGGCGGGCAAGCTCGCGCGCGTATGGCAGCTTTCGTCGGCGCAGATGGGCAACGGGTGAATGAAATTCGACAGCGCGGCATCGTCACCCGCAGGCAAGGGTTGCTCGAGCATGGCGACATCCAGATCCGCCAGCAGCTGGCAGCGCGCGGCCAGCCCTTCGCTGTGCCAGGATTCGTTAGCATCGACGATCAGCGTAGCCTCAGGAACTGCACCGCGAATGGCGACCATCCTTTCGCTGATCAGGCGATCGTCCATCTTCACTTTTAGCAGGCGCGCCCCGGCGGCGTACAGGGCTTTGGCGCTGGCGGCCATCTGCGCGGGTTCGCCGATCACCACCGTCTGGGCGGTCACCACCGTTTGCGGCAGCGTCACCCCGGCCAGAGCGGCCAGCGGGATCCCCTGCTGGCGCGCGGCTAAATCCCACAGGGCGCAGTCAACGGCATTGCGCGCCGCACCGGGTGGCAGCAGCGTCTGCAGTGCTTCCCGGCTCAGCCCCTGCTCAAGTTCCGGCCCCAGCGCCATAATCTGCGCCATCACCGAGGCGATGCTTTCACCATACCGCGGGTACGGGGTACATTCCCCCACCCCTTTGACACCCTCTTCCTCTATTTCGACTACCACCACGCAGGCCTCGCTCCGGGTTCCCCGGGAGATCACAAACGGCGTATGCAATGGCCAGGCTTCTTCATAAACCTTGAGGGTTCTCATCACTCACTCCTGTATAGCGGCTTCGCGTAAATAGGGTTTGCTGTGTTATTGGCTGATGACATACACTACCGGCGACGTTAACTATATGTAAACAGGAAGATAACTATGTCACAACTCGTTCATTTCCAGGGCAACCCGGTTTCTGTTGCAGGATCCATTCCTCAGACTGGCAGCAAAGCGCAGGCGTTTACGCTCGTGGCAAAAGATCTGTCTGACGTCGTGCTGAGCCAGTTTGCCGGCAAACGTAAAGTACTGAACATTTTCCCAAGCATCGATACCGGCGTATGTGCCGCATCTGTGCGTAAATTCAATCAGCTGGCGACTGAAATGGACAACACCGTTGTGCTGTGCATCTCCGCCGACCTGCCGTTTGCCCAGTCCCGTTTCTGCGGTGCTGAAGGCCTGAGCAACGTTATCACCCTCTCCACCCTGCGTAACCCGGAATTCCTGGAGCAGTACGGTGTGGGCATCGCTGAAGGCGCCCTGAAAGGCCTGGCTGCCCGCGCAGTTGTGGTGATCGACGAAAACGACACCGTCGTGTTCAGCCACCTGGTGAATGAAATCACCACCGAGCCGGACTATGCTGCCGCGCTGGAAGCGCTGAAAGCCTGAGACCAAAAATAAAGCCTCCCTACGGAGGCTTTTTCTTTTACTCGTCACCCTTCTTCTGGCTCAGTCCATACTCACGCAATTTATTCGCAATCGCGGTATGCGAAACACCCAGCCGTTTCGCCAGCTTGCGGGTGCTGGGATAGTTGCGGTACAGCTGCGTTAACACCGAGCGTTCGAAGCGGCTGGTAATGTCATCCAGCGACCCTTCCATCGCCTCTTCGCCCACCGCCACCGTACCGGCGTCATAATCCGGCAGCAAAATATCCTGCGGCCGCAGCTCATAGCCTTCAAGCTGGGTCAGCGCGCGATAAATTGCATTCTTCAGCTGACGAATATTTCCCGGCCAGCCGTAACGGGTGAGCACTGTATTAAGATCGGCCGAAAACTTAGGCCGTGGAATGCCCTGCTCGTCGGCAAAGCGCGCCACAAACAGCTCGGTCAGCGGCATGATATCCTGCGGACAATCGCGCAGTGGCGGGATATTCAGCGTCAGCACGTTAAGGCGATAATAGAGATCCTCCCGGAAGACACCCTTCTGCACCAGCTCCACCAGATTCTTCTGGGTGGCGCAGATCACGCGTACATCCACATGCACCTCATGATCTTCCCCCACCCGGCGGAACGTACCGTCATTAAGGAAACGCAGCAGTTTGGCCTGCATCCGCGGTGACATTTCACCGATCTCATCCAGCAGCACCGAGCCGCCGTTGGCCTGCTCAAAGAAGCCTTTTTTGCCTTCCGGGGCGTGGCCGAACAGCTCACTTTCAACGGCATCTTCCGGGATAGAGGCGCAGTTCAGCGCCAGGTAAGGTTTAGCCGCGCGCGGGCCCGCCTGATGTACCGCATGGGCCAGCAGATCCTTGCCGGTGCCGGTATCGCCGGTAATCAGCAGAGGCGCCGCCAGATTCGCCAGCTTGCGCGCCTGCTCCACCACGTGGCGCATTTTCGGGCTGACGGCGATGATCTGGCTGAAGGCGCCGACATCCTGGCTGGACAGATTTTGCAGCTGACGCCCCATACGCACCGTGGAGCGGAGCATGATCACCGACCCGGTCAGAGTGCGGTCGTCGTTGTCACCCTGCAGGTAGACCGGGGTGATCTCCATCAGGAAGTTCTGCCCGTTGATGATCACATGCTCGCTATGGGTCGAGCGTGGGTTGCTCTCCAGCCAGCGCTGGAAGTTGAAGCCGGGGATCAACTGGGCGGCATTGTGGCTGCTCAGCTTGTCCTGCTCCTGGGCAAACAGCTGACAGCTCGCCAGGTTGGCCCGGTCAATTTTGCCCTTCAGATCCAGGGACAAGAACGGCTCCGGCATCGCTTCCAGCAGCGCGCTGAGGGCCAGATGCTCGCGCTCGGAGGGCATCCATGGCACGGTGCGCACATCCGTAACGCCAGCGATACGGCGGATTTCAGCCATCAAGCTGCTGAATGTATCGAATGCAATTTCGGCAAAGTTCAGGTAAATCTTCCCGATAGGGTCGATCTCAATTCCACGCAGGTCAATGCTACGCAAAACAAGGAGATCGAGTAACTCGCGAGTCAGGCCGAGACGGTCCTTACAAAACACTTCCAGACGCATGGGAAAATCACTCTATAAACAGTAACTCTGAAATGATAAGCCAGATATCGGCAATCGGGAAGAAGGCTGTCAACAAATATTGACAGCCTGTGAAGCGAGAGGCGGAATTATGTGCGAGGCGGAAGGGCTACTGCGGTTTTTTATTGAGCGTTTCTTTCAGCTGGCCGATTAATTCCCGGCGGAAATCGCCCAGGCGTGGTTTATCGTCCGCTGTCCACGGTAGAGGACGGCACAACTCCATCGCTTTGATCCCCAACCGCGCGGTCAGCAATCCGGCGCCAATCCCCTGGGCCGCGCGGGCCGAGAGGCGTGCGGCCAGATCCTGCGACATCCAGTCCATTCCCACTTCGCGCACCACCTCGCTGGCGCCGGCAAAGGCCATATTCAGCAGCACCAGACGAAACAGACGCAGGCGGCTGTAATAGCCCAGTTCAATGCCGTACAGAGCGGCGATGCGGTTGATCAGACGCAGGTTACGCCAGGCGATAAAGGCCATATCCACCAGTGCCAGCGGGCTGACGGCGATCATCAGGGTCGACTCTGCCGCCGAGCGGCTGATCTCCCGACGCGCCTGGCCATCGAGCACCGGCTGAACCAGATGAGCATACAGCGAGACCACTTCCCGGTCGTTCTGCGTTTCATGGATCGCGGCATACCATCGCTGTAGCGCCGGGTGAGACTGATCCAGCCCGGCCTGTTTCGCCAGTTTTTCGCAAAACGCCCGTCCGTTACCGGTGCCGTGGCTATTGAGCAGATCCCGGGCTTCGTCACGCTCGTGCGCGCGCTGGCGCAGTCGCCATAAGCGTCGCCATTCGGTGGCAATGGAGCCCACGCCTGCGCCGACGATCAGCGCCCCGCCCGCGCATCCACCCAGCGCCACCCAGTCCTGGGTTTGCCAGGCGTTCATCGCCCACTGTACGCCTTGTCCCACCACCGTGACGCCAGCCAGCAGCAGCCCGGCGCTGACCATTTTGCGCCACAGGCTGCGTTTTGGGCGCAGGGCTGCCTCAACCACGGCTTCGGCCTGTCCCTCTTCAGCGGGAAGCATGTCAGTCACCACCGGGGCAAACTGCTCAGCCTGCGCCGCATCGAAAGTTTGTGACGCCTTGAAGGCCTCTTGCTGTTCCTGCTCCAGCGTCCCGCTGAAATCCATCCGCGGTTTTAAGGGTTCGGTCATCGCAATTTATCTCCAATTAAAAACTCCAGCGCGGCATCGAGACGGATGTGCGGCAGCGGCTGGTCAACGTTCATTGTCTGCGGGCGAAAGGCTTCGAACTGGAAGCCCTGCTTTTGCCAGAACGCCTGGCCGGGCAGCCGGGCGGGCACCTCGCCGGGGTAGACCGTCAGCGGGGCGCCATCGCTCAGGCGGTGTCCGCGCAGCGCCGGGATTTTGTCGCCATTGACGTCAATCAATCCGCTCTGGGTGGCCTGCACCGAGGCCAGGCCCAGACAGTCCATGCTGATGCCCTCGAACGCCGCGTTCTGCCAGGCATCCTGCACCAGCTGTTGCAGGAGCGACACCATATTGGCGTGCTGATCCACCGTGACGTGATCCGCCTTGGTGGCGGCGAAGAGCAGTTTGTCGATCACCGGAGAGAACAGGCGACGGAACAGCGTACGCTGCCCGTAGTGGAAGCTCTGCATCAGTTGGGTGAGGGCCAGACGCATGTCGTTGAAGGCCTGCGGGCCGCTGTTGAGCGGCTGCAGGCAATCCACCAGCACGATCTGGCGGTCGAAGCGTAAGAAGTGGTTGGTGTAGAACCCCTTCACCACTTTTTCGCAGTAGTAGTTGAAACGTTCCCGCAGCATTCCGGCGTTGGTCTGTTTATCCGCCTGGGCAAGCTTAGATTCGCCAACGGCGTCCACGTCCGGCCAGGGGAAGAATTGCAGCGCCGGAGCACCGGCCATATCGCCCGGCAGCACGAAGCGGCCCGGCTGGATAAAGTGCAGCCCCTCTTTTTTGCATTGATGCAGATAATCGGTCCAGGCTTCTGAGATGGCCGCCAGCCGGTTTTCATCAGCAGGGGCCAGCGGATCCAGCCCCTCGCACAGCGTACGCCAGCGGGCTGACCACTCCGCGCGTTGCCCCTGCAGTAAACCGGTCATCTGTCGCGACCAGCTCAGATAATCCTGGGTCAGCATCGGCAGATCGAGTAGCCATTCACCCGGATAATCGACGATCTCCAGATAGAGGGTGGAGGTCTCTTTAAAGTGACGCAGCAGCGAATCGTTGGAGCGAAAGCGCAGCGCCAGACGGATCTCGCTCACCCCACGGGTCGGCGTCGGCCAGGTGGGCGGAGAGCCATAGAGTTGGGCCAGCCCTTCATCGTAGGTAAAACGGGGAATGCCAAAATCGCGCTGCGGCACGCGCTTTACGCCCAACAGCCGCTCTTCGCGCACGGCGCTCAGCAGAGGTAAACGCGCCCCGGCGTGCAGGTTGAGGAGTTGATTGACCATCGCCGTTATAAACGCGGTTTTGCCGCTGCGGCTCAGTCCGGTGACCGCCAGGCGCAAATGACGGTCAACCCCACGATTGACCAGAGAATTGAGTTCATTTTTAAGTCGCTTCATCGTCATCCTTCATTGCCTGGAAGCCTGAAATCACTTGCCTCAGAATACAGTAAATTGGGGCAGTTCGTTGATTATCAATTCATAATTATTGCTATTGCCGTTTTTTCTCCAGTAAGATGGCCCTCATTGCCGTCTATCGGAGTGAGTAAGGTGTATGTCACCCACCATCTATGATATTGCGCGCGTTGCTGGCGTATCGAAATCAACCGTGTCCCGGGTTCTGAATAAGCAAACGAATATTTCCCCTGAAGCGCGGGAAAAAGTGCTGAAGGCGATCGAAGAATTAAATTATCAGCCCAATAAAGTGGCCCGCGCCCTGACCTCTTCTGGCTTTGACGCCATTATGGTTATTTCGACCCGCTCAACTAAAACCACCGCCGGCAATCCTTTTTTCTCCGATGTTCTGCATGCCATTACTGCAAAAGCAGAAGAGGAAGAGTTTGACGTCATTTTGCAAACGTCAAAAAGCAGTGAAGACGATCTGCTGAAATGCGTGAACAAAATAAAACAAAAGATGATCAAAGGGATCATTATGTTGAGCTCTCCGGCAGATGAATCCTTTTTCTCAACGCTGGACCCTTATGGCGTACCGGTGGTGGTTATCGGGAAAGTGGAAGGTGAATATCAGAATATCTACTCTGTCGATACCGATAATTTTCACGACAGCGCCACACTGACGGATAATTTTATTAAGAACGGGCGCCGTAACATTGCCTGTCTGCATGCTCCTCTCGATTATCACGTCTCTGTTGATCGTCTGGCGGGTTATAAAGCCAGCCTGGAAAAGCATAATATTGCGATTAACCCGGAGTGGATCATCGATGGGGGATATACCCATGAAAGTGCGCTTGCTGCGGCCCGTGAATTACTGTCGTCAGCCACGCCGCCGGACGCGGTATTTGCGACTGACAGCATGAAGTTGCTCAGCCTGTATCGCGCAGCGGATGAACTAAAGCTGGTACTCCCTGAACAGGTGGCGGTGGCAGGTTACAGTGACCCGATGCTGTCGCTCATTTTGACCCCTGCACCCGGAGGCTTTGATATCCCAACGCGTAAGCTGGGAGAAGAGAGTTGCGACCTTCTGTTCAAGCGCATCGCAGGTAAGCCCGCCCCACGTAAGGTGCTGGTGGATACCCATTTAACGTTCGCCGACGTCGCGCGTTAACACCAGGGGCCATGAGCCCCTGGGGATCCGTCTGTCAGAACGCGTAGTTAACGCCGATACCGGCATAGTGGAAGCGATCGCTGTCGCCTTCGTCATGGTTTTCCCACTCGTAAGCATACTCCAGCGTCATGGATAAACCATTATTGAAATCATAGGCGTACAGCAGGCCCAGACGGTTAAAGTCATGCCCTTCCCGCGACGGATCGTCCTGCCAGTCCCAGTTCGACCAGCGGTCAAGGCCCAGTCGGGTATAAGGGGTTAATGTGGTCTGCCCCAGTGCAATGGGCAGATAGGCGCGAACCTCCTGGGTGGAAAACTCACCGTTATTACGCGAACTATCCATATTAAATCCGCGCTCCAGATAATAATTTACTTTCGCGGAGACCGTTTCGTTAATAGCCCAGGTAAACCCGGTTTCTGTTTCAACCCGGCTGTCGGCATACCCCGTTTTCTCCAGATCGTTGGCAAACTGATACAGGGCTAACCAGCCGCCAAAGCGCCAGTCGTCGGTTAATTTAAGATCCCAGTCCGGCTGAACTTTATAGCGCTGCATATTTGCGCTGCCGTCTTTCGCGCCGTGTTCATCTTTAAAGTGATAACCATAATTACGGAACCCGCCGGTCAGGCCCAGCGTAAAGTCATCAGAACGGATAAAGCGATAACGTAATTCGAACTCAGGCCGATCGAAATATGTGCCACGCGTCATGCTGCTGTAATCAACGGGCCCTTCCTGATACATGGCAAGCGAGAGCGTCCAGGCGTCCCATGTGGCATTAAACCAGACGGAAGGCTCATATAATCCATCTTTATCGTCACCCTGCCCTTCGACGTTTTCAATTTCATACATGGCTCCAATATTAAATTCCCACTGTTTAGCTGTTTCGGTTGCTTGCGCGCAGCCGATCCCTGCGCACAGAACGAGCGCAGCACGTTTTAGTAGAGTACTCATTAAAATAGTCCTTTATCATTTACACACAAAAAAGCCGGAAATGAATATTCCCGGCGAAGACCTTTCTTATCTAATAGCCGCTTCAGTTTCAGCGTCGAAGAAATGGCACTTATTCATATCGAACTGGATGCCGATATTATCTCCGGCGGCATAGTCATTTGCCGCACCAGCGCGGACCACCAGTTCATGCCCGCCCACGGTGGCATAGAGCATAAACTCCGCGCCCGTCAGCTCCGCAACGCTGACTTTTGCCGTAATATCCTCACCAGCGTTTTGAAGCGTGAAAATATCTTCTGGCCGAATGCCAAAGACCACGGCTTTGCGCTGGTATCCCAGCGCATTGAGTCTGGCGAGCCGGTCCGCAGGGATCGCCAGCCGCAGCGTTTCGGTCACGAAATAGCGGTCGTCTATCGCCCCGCGAATAAAATTCATTGCTGGCGAACCAATAAAGCCTGCCACAAACATATTGGCCGGTTCGTTATAGACCTGCTTCGGCGCCCCCACCTGCTGAATGATACCGTCCTTGAGGATCACGATACGGGTCGCCATGGTCATGGCTTCGGTCTGATCGTGGGTAACATAGATCATGGTGGTGTTGAGCTTCTGGTGCAGCTTGCTGATTTCGGCGCGCATCTGTACCCGAAGCTTGGCGTCGAGGTTTGAGAGCGGTTCATCCATCAGGAACACCCCCGCTTCGCGTACGATCGCTCTGCCGAGTGCCACACGCTGGCGCTGGCCGCCGGATAACGCCCCGGGCTTACGCGTGAGGTAGTCGCGCAGGCCCAGGATCTGCGCCGCCCAGCTAACCCGCTCTTCAATCACCGCGGGCGCGATTTTCTGCATCTTCAGGCCAAAGGCCATGTTGTCGTACACCGTCATATGTGGATAGAGCGCATAGTTCTGGAAGACCATCGCGATGTCACGCGACTTGGCCGGGACGTCATTCATGCAGACGCCGTCGATTACCAGTTCACCGGCGCTGATCTCCTCCAGACCGGCAATCATGCGCAGCGTGGTCGATTTACCGCACCCCGACGGCCCAACGAAGACAATGAACTCTTTGTCCTCAATCTCGAGGTTGAAATCCTTCACCACGTGGACCTGGTTATCGTAGATTTTCTGAATGTGTTTCAGGGAGAGTTGAGCCATTGTTAGTTCCTTATCAATACCGGCCGGGACGCCCAGAAATCGGTCAGGCATTTCCAGGTCAGTTCCCGCGTTGAATGAAGTTGTAGTCCCGCCTGCTCCAGACCCGAGCCAATCCCCACCGACAACATGCCCGCCGCGTTGATCGCTTCAACACCTGCTGCGGCATCTTCTATCCCGATGGCGCTTTCAGGGCGTACCTTCAGCCCGGCACAGGCCGCGAGGAAGATCTCCGGGTCGGGTTTTGAGCAGGCAATACGGGACGCATCGGCGCAAAAATCAAACGCCTTGTGTACCCCCAGTGCCTGCACTATTCCCGGGGCATTAAGGGAAACCGAAGCCAGCCCAATTTTGACCTTCGCGGCGCGGATCTCCGCCAGCACCTCGCGGATACCCGGCAGGAGTGACGCTTGCGTCAGCGATGCCAGCGACCGGACATAGAGATCGTTTTTCTTCCCGGCCAACGCCAGACGCTGCTTATCGCTAAACGCCCCGGCTTTCCCGCCGTGTTGCAGGATCCGCTGCAGGGAGTCCATGCGGCTGATCCCCTTCAGTTGTTCGTTAAAGTTTTCGTCAAAGGTGATGCCGATCTCCTGCGCCACGGCTCGCCAGGCAAGGAAATGCAGATGCGCGGTATCGGTGATCACCCCGTCCAAATCAAACACAACGGCGTCAGGCGTCATGGCTTCCCTCCGTGGTAGCGGTCCCAGCATCAGGCGTTATAAAATCCTTCTGCGACCAGACTTGCCGACCTGAAGTCATAAGGGTTTTGCCCCACAGCGTTAAGGTGACGGGAGCCGAGGTTTCGATGGTTAACACCGCATTCTCAAAGGTGAAATGCATGCGCGCATTTCGCCACCGTAACGGGAATGTGAGCTTTTGCCAGTGGGCAGGGATGCGCGGGGCAAGGTGCAGTTCCCCTTCCACGATCTGCAATCCGGCAAAACCCTGAATCACGGCGGACCAGATTGCGCCGGTGGCGGCGGCGTGGATGCCGTCGTCACTGCTGTGCGGATCGTCCCCCAGATCGATAGCGATCCCATCACGCCAGAAGGCGTATGCCCCTTCCGTGTCGCCACAGCGGGCGGTAACAATCCCGTGGATAGCCTTGCTCAGAGAAGAGTCGTGGATGGTGCGCGGCTCGTAGAACGCCAGATTGGCGGCGCACTGCTGAGGGGTAAACCGTTCCGGTAACAGGTAGTTGAGCATCACCACATCCGCCTGCTTCAGGATCTGCATCTCATTCACTTCCGCCCGGGAGTAATCGAGCAGGATGGTCTGTTTGCCCGCCTGCGCTTTGTAGCGACTCAGGTCGATAACCGGTTTCGCCAGGAAGCTGTCATCCTGTGGGATCACCCCGTCGGCATCGGCCTCCGGAAGCCATAAACGTTCCAGGAAACGGCTGGCATTTTCCGTAAAACGCCTCTCCTCACGCTTAAACCTCGCCATAAACTGACAAGCGCTGGCGACGTTATGCCAGGCCAGATAGTTGGTATAAGCGTTGTTATTCACGTGTTCCGTGTATTCATCCGGCCCGATCACGTTATGGATTTCCAGACGACCGTTAACCTCTGTGGCGCGCCCCATCCAGAACGTCGCGGTTTCCATCAGCAGTTTCAGGCCTTCATTGCGCATAAAGTCATCATCGTGCGTCGCCTGCCAGTAGGCGACAACGGCCCAGGCAATGTCTGCCACAATGTGGTGTTCAGCCAGCGCAGAGGCCACTTTCTGTCGCGTCCCGGTGCGGATGTTGATCGCCGCAAACTCCGGCGTCTCTTCCTGACCGCTGGCGGCGCTTTCCCATGGGAACAGCGCGCCTGGCCAGCCATTACGGCGGGCCTTTTCTCGCGCCCCCGGGAGGTTGAGCCAGCGATAACGCAGCAGGCTGCGGGCAATCTGAGGCCGGGTAAAGAGATGGAAAGGCAGCAGGAAAATTTCCGTATCCCAGAACACGTGTCCTTTATACCCTTCCCCGGTGAGTCCTTTGGCCCCGATGCTGCTGCGCTCGTCATGGGCTGGCGTCATGGCCGTCAGATGCCAGACGGCGTAATCGAGCGCGATCTGGTCCTGAGGTTCCGTGGAAGCCACTTCCACCCGCCCGTCACGCCAGATTTTTCCCCATGCATCGGCAGAGCTTTTCAGCAAGGCGGCGTAGCCTTTCACCGCACAGACTTTCAGCTCTGCCAGCGCATTCCGGGCGAAAGCCTCCTGTGAAAGGGCTTTGTCCCTGCGGTGTGCGACCCATACCAGCTTCTCCAGCGTGACAGTGTCACCCTGCGGGATGCTGAATGCCTGGTGGGCCGTAATACGTCGATTTTTTGCGGTAAAAAAGCTGTCGCTCTCCGTCGACAGGCGGCAGTATGCCGACATCACCACCTCTGCGGCATGGTCCTGCGTCTCATACCCCCCCTGCAGGTAGTGCTGGTCGAAGACTCTGACCGACATCTCATCCAGATGCTGCCTGCCGGTATTGGTTTGGGTCGCATCAATGCCGGTCTTTAACACCACCTGCGAAGCGTCATCTACCGGCGTAATGGAGAGCTGCATTGCCACCAGCGGGAGTTGATCCAGCGAAACAAACCGACGGCTCTCCAGCCGGTAGCGTTTCCCTCCCGGCGAGCGCCAGAGGACGCTGCGACGCAATTCCCCATTGGCGAAAGCCAGTTCTCGCTGCCAGCTCAGGATCTCCCCTGCTAGCAGGGTAAAATTCTCGCCATCCAGCTCAATATCAATTCCAACCACATCAGGCAGATTGACCAGTTCGTTAGTCTCGTTACAGCCTGCGCGATGATAGAGACCGGCAAGATACATACCGCGCGTTTGCCTGGTGTAATCTTCTTCATGCGTGGCGCGAACCCCCATGTAGCCATTACCGCCAGCCATAATGGATGCGTATTTATTCAGGCTATGCGGGCAGAAGCCCGGATCGGTTAATACAGACAGGTTCAACATAAGGTCACGCTTTCCCCTGTTTCCGCCGCTTGATACAGCGCGGCGACCAGCTGCTGGATCACCAGCCCTTGCTCCGCATCGGCGATCATCACCGGCTCACCGAGCAGGTGGCGAACAAAGGCATCCATGCTGCGCAGATGCCGCTGATCGTCCGCCTCTTCGCGCTGCGCGATTGTCTGTAATACCCCGGCTTCGTCGTAATAAATATGGGCCGGGAACAGCGTTGCCCCGGCCTTTTCACCGCAGAAGGAGACATTCATGATCGACTGCTCGCGGATATTCAGCGCAAAGGAGGTGTCCAGCCGCAGAACGCCGCCATTGCAGAACTCAATCGTCCCGAACAGGGCATCTTCAACCGTAAACTGAGCGGGATCCCACTCGCCGAACTGCCCCCGGTTTTTACGATTTCCCAGCTTCTGAAAGCTGTGCGCCGTCACCCGTTTTACCGCCGGGAACCCCAGCACATACATCGCGGCATCCAGCATATGAATGCCGATATCAATCAAGGGTCCGCCGCCCTGCAGGGATTTGTTGGTAAACACGCCCCACCCCGGCACACCGCAGCGGCGCAGCGCCTGGGCCGTTGTGAAATAGATTTCCCCGAAGGTGCCGCTCTGCACGGCCTCACGTAGCAGTTGTGTATCCAGGGCAAAACGGTGGTGAAAATCATAGGCCAGCACTTTCCCCGCCCTGCGGGCAGCAAGACGCATCTCATCGGCCTGCTGTGGGGTCATGGCGGGCGGTTTTTCACACATCACATGACATCCGGCCGCCAGGGCCGCAATGACATGTTCATAATGAAAGCGGTTGGGCGAACAAACACTCACCACATCCGGCTTGACCGCCTGTAGCATCTGGTGCGCATCCTGCCATGCCGAAGGGATAGCATGACGTTCCGCAAACGCCTGAGCCTGCTCCAGGCGGCTGTCCATGACAGCCACCATCTGAACATCACTGCGCGTGGCGTAATACGAGGCATGCACTTTGTCTGCAACCTGCCCTGCGCCGATGATGGCGACGCGCAGAGGCAAAGCTGTTGAAGCACTTATCACGCTCGTCATCCTTAGCATTCACGCAAATAAGTGAGGGAGTCCTGATAAGCCTGCGCAGGATCGTCAGCACGAACGCGACACTCGTACACCACGTAGCCCTGATAATTGTCGGCACGCAGTTGATCGAACAGAGTGGCGAAATCCAGGCTGCCGCTGCCTGGTTGATAACGGTGGTTATCGGCAATATGCACGTGCCCAAGCAGATCCCGGTTGTGATGCAGCGCCTCCGTCAACGAATCTTCTTCGATGTTCATATGATAGAAATCGCCGATGATCTGCACGTGCTTCAGGGCGTTCTCTTTGATATAGCGGCGCGCATCCGCCAGGGTGTTGATCATATGATCCTGATAGCGGTTCAGCGGCTCCAGGTAGACGGTGGTCCCGGTACGCGCCGCCACCTCATCCAGCCAGCGCAGCGAGGCGCTCACCGCGTTGCGGTCACCGTCGAGGCTGCGCGGGGAGGTCATCGGCGGCAGGCGGAAGGTAAACATCCCCCAGGCGGCAGGAACGATAATGCCCTTTCCTCCGACCTCAGCCAGCGCTTCAAGAATGCGTTCAATCTGATGTAACCCGTTCAGGCGACGCTCTTCGATGAAGTCACCGATCCAGCCGTCGTAGCCGCCGCAGGCGGTGGTCACCGGTAACCCAGTGGCTTTAATGGCGGCTTTCACCTCATCCAGATTCTCCACCAGCAGCTTGCCGTCGATCTCATAGCCGTCAAACCCCATCGCTTTGATGAACCTGAATTTCTCCAGGATGTTGGTCGGGAAAAAGGCCTGGTTTTGCGTTGCGATTTTCATTGTGTGCTCTCCTTAGCTCAGAAAGTGACGCCCATTTTGATGCTCAGTTCCGGGTGCTGATCGACATACTGCATATAGCTTTCAGCGCTGGTGGTGAAGGTCACTACCGGGTCGATCAGATCCTCGCAGTTGAGGTATCCGTTCATCAGCAATTCCCAGCAGGTCTCTTCGATCCGCTTGCGGCTCCAGCGCGGGTAATCCGGATTAGGCTCGCTACAGGCGCGGGAGAAGACAATTTTCGCGTTGTTAAAATGCGCCTCACGTCCGAGGTTAAAGCCCTCTGCGAAGGGTTTCGCGAAGGCAACGTAAGAGATTGTTCCGCCGTAGGCCAGCCCGCGCAGGGCGGATTGCAGCGCATCGGCAAAGCCGCTGGTTTCGATGATCACGTCCGCGCCCTGCTTGCCGGTCAGCTTTTTGATTTCCAGACCGACATCGGTCCCGATCGGATTGAGGCAATGGTCCGCCCCATGACGGCGGGCAATCTCGCAGCGGTGTTCGATAGGATCGACGCCGATAACGACGGATGCTCCGGCTTTTTTCGCCAGCTGAATGGCTATCTGACCAATCGCCCCCAGCCCGACTACCACCACGAAATCCCCGACCCGGACGTTCGCATCCCGTACGCCGCTCATGGCGAACTGCGCCGGGTCATAGCAGACGGCATTTTTCCACGACGCGCCCTGCGGCATTTTGCGCAGCTTGTAGTTATTGACGGCATTAACAATCACCGTTTCCTGCAGCGGCCCGTAGCAGCAGACGCTCTCGCCGACCTGGTAATCCGTCACGTCGGCGCCGCACTCGATGATGTCGCCGACGATCATATTCCCCAGCTGGAATTTGCCGAATTCGATCCCACGAGCCGTACCCTCTTCACGGGGGGTAAACATCTGCCACTCCGGGTTAAACTCTTCATCGATAAACGGACTCGCCGCCCGGAAATCCACCACCTCGGTACCGTGTTTCGGTGCGCCAAAGCGGGCACGAATCTTCACTTCGTGAACGGCAACCGGACGATCTTCATATTCCACCAGCGCCGCTATGCGGGGCGCTGTCGCAACTAACTTCTTCATGACTGACTCCTTGTTAAAATCGGCCGCCTCAGCCCTTTACGCCCCCGGCGGTCAAACCACTTTTAATGAAACGTTCCGACAGCGCGTACATGATCACCACCGGAAGTGCTGTCACCAGCGAGGCGGCCATCATGCGACCCCAGATGTAATCCGGCGTGCTGAAGAGCGTGTTAAGCCCTACCGGCAAGGTGAAGTTGCTGGCACTGGACAGGAAAATAGAGGCGAACAGATAGTCGTTCCACGCCACCATAAAGCAGTAGACGAAGACCGACACCAGACCGGAAATCGCCAGCGGCACGGTAATGCGAAAGATGATCTGCAGGCGGTTAAGGCCGTCCATCATCGCGGCCTCCTCGATCTCGTCCGGGATGGTGTCGAAATAGCTGCGCAGCATAAATACCGCCGTCGGCAGCGTCTGGGTCACCATGGTGATAATCAGCGCCAGCTCGGTGTCATAAATTCCGAGCGCAGTGATGATTTTGAACAGCGGCACCACCAGCAAAATTCCGGAGAACATATAGACGGTGTAGAAGCTGGCATTGATCGTCGCCCGCCCTTTAAACCGCAGTTTAGAGAGGGCGTATGCCCCCAGCGTGCCGAGAAATACTGCGATCACCGATGAGGTCAGCGACACCACCATGCTGTTTCTGAAGTAATCCACAAACGGGAAGATCAGCGGGTTGAAGATGTCGACGTAATGCTGCAGGGTCCACGCCTGCGGCAAAATGGTTGGGTGCAGCGATATCGCCTCTTTCGCGCTCTTAAACGACGTCATTAACATCACGAAGAACGGGAACAGCGTGATAATCAGGAACACCGCCAGCCCCAGATAAAAACCGAGCCGGCCCAGCAGGCGTTTATTTGTTGCCATTGAGATTTACCCTTTTTCTGGTCAGCAGAATGACGGCAAAGATGATCACGAACAGCACCACCGAGATCGCCGCGGCTTTCCCGAGGTCGTTAAAGGCAAAGGCGGTTTTGTAGAGATAGACGCCCAAAATATCGACCTTGGTGGTCAGCAGATACACGTCGGCAAACATGTAGAACATCCAGATAGTGCGCAGCGTGATGACCGTGGCCAGCACCGGCATAATCGCGGGCAGCGTGACGATGCGAAAACGCTGCCAGGCATTGGCTCCGTCCATTTCTGCCGCTTCGTATAATGACTTATCGATGGTTTGCAGAATTGCCAGGAACGAAATGAACGCATACGGGAAGTAGCGCCAGATGGCGAACAGCACCACCAGCACAAAACTGCTGCCGGGGTTGTCGAACCACAGCGGGGCCTGATCGTACAGATGCAGCAGATCCACACCCAGATAGTTCACAATGCCGTAGCCGTTGTTGAACATGTACTTCCAGGCAAAGACCAGCGATATCGACGGGGTGACGTAGGACAAAATCACCAGGGAGCGCGCCGTTTTACGCAGGCGAAATTCCCGGTTAAAGAAGACGGCGACCGCCAGCCCTAACCCAGTGCTGCCCATCACCACCAGCGCGGTGTACCAGAACGTCATCCACAGGGAGTGCCAGAACGCGGCATCACTCAAAATGCGGATGTAGTTATCCAGCCCCACAAACACCGCATCGATGCGCGGATTGAGCGGCAAGCGTAAAAAACTGATTTCAATGTTGGATATCATCGGCCAGGCCACCAGGCCCCCCAGCAAAATCAGGCTGGGGGCCAACAGCAGCATGGCGAAAGGCATATCTGAACGACCAGAAAACAACGTTTTCATAATTCCCTTCCGCAGTGCGCGCCTATCGTTGTGTGATCAGGTCAGTCAGTCGCTTCTGGCTGCTGCTTAACGTCGCGTTGAGGTCCTGTTGACCCACGGTGACGTTATGCACCATAGAACTGATAATGCCGGACCCGGTGACGTCACCCATGCGGGTAAAGTTTTTGTCACCCACGGCACCAAATACCTGCACATTAGGGAACTGGGCGATTAGCTCATAAGGGAGATGCCCAAAGGCTTTAATCACGTCGTTGTTTTTCCAGGTTTCGGTCCCGACCACCAGTTTGTTAACCGGCAGCGCCGCACCCGGCGACATCATCACCCAGTCGGTTGCGTTTTGGGCCTGCTCCATCCAGGTGACAAATTTCTCTGCGGCTTTGGTCTCCTCTTCGCTCTGGCCGGAGGTGATGGTCAGGGAGGTCACCATGCCGTAGACCGCAGAGGATTTTTCCGTCGGGACGACAAATCCCAGGTTGGCAGGGTTTCCGTCTTTGAACACCGCCGGGAGGATGTAGGTGGAGTAAACGGCCATCGGCGCGGAGCCGTTCATAAAGGCGTCTTTAATCTCCATGACATCGTTGGACCCCGGCATGGTGGTGGCCGCCAGCCCTTTATAAAACGCCAGCGCTTTCGCCATTTCAGGCGTATCAATTTCAATATCGCCCTTCGCATCAAAGACATTTGCCCCACCCGAGAGGGCAAACTGCGAGAATGCCTGCTCCGTCATCACGCTTTCCGCCGTGGGTAACGCAATGCCGTAATGCTTGTTGGCTGGGTCGTTGAGCCTCTGGCTGGCATTCAGCAATTGATCCCAGTTGCGTGGCTCCTCAAGGCCCGCAGCGGCGAGAACGTCTTTGTGGTACCAGACGCCGGACAGCCAGGCGCTGATAGGCACCCCGGTCCACGCCGCGCCGTCTTCCGTACGCACCACGCGCAGGATGCCGTCATAGAAGGTCTCTTCCCCTACAGCATTAATGGCGTCGCTGATAGCGGCGCGATCAAGCAGTTGCTCCTTGTCCATGACTTTGGCGTAGTCGTGGCTGACTTCGATCACTTCCGGCAGTGCGCCGGTTCGCGCCAGGGTGATGACCTTGGTGTTGTAGGCGTCCTCTTCCACCGGCACCTGTTTTACCGTGATGCCAGGATTCTCTTTCTCGAATTTCTCAATCAGACGAGTAATCACCGCCTGGCGCTCCTGTTCCACTGAGGAGTGCATAAACTCGATGGTGACCTGAGACTTTTTGTCGTCCTTACAGCCTGTCAACAGGGCGCACGAAACCAGTGCTGAGATCAGCACAATTTTGGGTGTCTTCATTGTTAGGGTCCTTTTTAGTGTTCTTTAATCCACATTACCTGCCATGGATTCAGGGACAGATCCGTACCGCGAATATCCTGGTGTGAAATCAGGTCCGTACCGGATAAATTTTCCGAATAAACAGACTGAATACGATCGCTAAAATTAAATAATGCCGTTATCCGCTCACCCTTATTGGCAACACGAGTAATTTTAAGAGTATGTTCACCTGATGTTTCAAATAAAGCCTGACTGTCAGGATGAAATGCTTTTTCTGTGCGACGAAGGGCAATAAGATCGCTTAATTGATGATAAATCTTATGGCGAAGGCTACGTTTATTTTCCAGTTCGGCATCAATCTGCCCGGCAGGGTATTTCTTACGATTAATCGCACGATTATAGCCAAGACGTTTAACCCCTTCATAATCGTTACCTGAACCCAGGATGCTTTGAATATAGATCGCCGGCACACCCGGGAAAGTTAATAGCACCGCATGGGCCAGAATAAAGCGCGCAATGCGTTCATCCTCTGCAGCCTCTTTTGAACTTAATGCATCGAGATAGGTTACGTTGATTTCATACGGGCTTCGCGTACCGTCAGGATTATTTTTCCAGTTAACCAGCGCCCCTTCCTGCTGGAGTTTCTCTACCAGGGAGAGGATCTCTGGCTCGGGTAAAATACCCCGCAGCGGATTAAGGCCGATGCCATCATGAGAAGCTAAAAAGTTAAACCAGGTGGTCTTGATTGAAGGTAGAGCCAGCGTTGTTGCCCATTGACAGAGGGCGCGCACATCCTGACGATGGATAGCATGCAGCACAAGCGGAGGCAATGAGAACTGATATACCATCTGCGCCTCATTTTGCCCGTCGCCAAAATAGGAAACGTTATCTTTATGGGGAACATTGGTCTCGGTGATCAGCACCGTGCCAGGCGCGACCGCATCAGTAATGGCGCGGAAGAGCTGGATAAGGCGGTGAGTCTGCTCAAGATGGATGCAGGTGGTTCCGGGGATCTTCCACATAAAGCCAACCGCATCCAGGCGGATATAACGGGCCCCTTCCGCCAGGTAATGCAGGAGCACGTCCACCATGGCAATCAACACCTCTGGCGAGGCGAAATTGAGATCGACCTGGTCCTCGCTGAAGGTGGTCCACAGATGGCGTACGCTGCCATCCTCCAGTGTAAAAGGCGTCAGGAGCGGTAATGCCCGCGGGCGCGTCACGGCGGATAAATCGGTTTCTGGTGCGACAGAAATAAAGAAATCTTCATAGCCTGGGGCTTGTTTAAGGTAATTCGCAAACCACTGGCTTTTGGCTGACATATGGTTGCACACAAAATCAAACATCAGACTGGTCGACTGTTTTAAATCGGCAATATCCTGCCATGTGCCTGTTTCAGGCGCGACCTGGTGATAATCAATAACGGAAAATCCATCGTCAGATGACCATGGATAAAAAGGCAAGAGATGGACATGAGAAAAAGAGCGTGCAAGCCACGCATTATAAAAGCGTGTAAAAACGGGCAGCGCCTTCTCCCCTTTCACAAAGAATTGATCGGCATAGGTAATCAGGACGATATCTTTTTCATCCCAACCTGGCTTACGCCTCTCGTTAATAAGAGAAGCGCCCCGACCGATGTTTTCTGACAATATCTCAACATGGCGTTCAGAAAACGTTTTCCCGTAAATAAGATTGATTAAGTTTTTAATTTTGTCGTTCACATTATTTTCCATGGTAGCGGTCCCACGAAAGGCAATCTACTCCCATGGTAAATATCTGTCAACGGACCAGGCGGCAGAAAAACGCGATCATAAAGGCGCGCAGATCGTTAATGTGAACTGACGCAAAGAAAGGATGAAATAGGAAGAAACGTCGCCAGCCCCGTTCATTGCGAAAAGGGCTGGTGCGGTGAGGAATTAGCGGGAGAAGTATCGGCGTGAGACGCGGTTAGCCACTTTTTTCAGCATCGGCTCCAGCGCCACCGCAAGCAGCATCCGGACGGGTTTACGGGCGACAGATTTAATTGCCCACCCCGCCACGCCTGCAGGGCCGTAACGCAGTGCGGTAAGTAAAACCAGCTTCCCTGCGAATTTCAGGCCCGGCTTAACGCGATGTCCGGCCTGTTGCCAGCGTTGATTCATATGAGTTCTCTCCGTTAAAGCTGACGAAAACGGCTTCGCAGCGAGAAGGTATCAGAGGTGACATACCGCTCCATCTCGCGCAGGCGTTGCTCACCTGCCGACAGTTGGGCATCCACCGTATCCAGCAGTTCACTGCTGGTGGGGGCATTTTCATCGTCCATCGCGCTGTCCGGCATTGGATCCAGCACAAAGGATAAAATGATATAGGCCACCAGAGTAATAAACGCCAGGCCAAAGAAAATGGAGAGTACCGTCACCACGCGCACCAGCTTTACCGGCACGTCGAGGTAGTGCGCCAGCCCGGCGCAGACGCCGCGCACCATCCCCTGCTGGGGGATACGCCACAATTTTTTATTCAGGTTTAGTCCGGCCATTAGCGATCCCTCCAGTTCGGATGTTCCGCATCCAGGATAGCTTCCAGCGCCTGAATACGTTCACGCATTTTATTCGCGTCCTGGGTTAACTGCGCCAGACGCTGTTGTTCGCTTTGCGATAGCTCGCTTCGGGAAGAACGGTTGCTGTAATGCAGCCACAACCAGATCGGCAACACAAACAGCACGAAAATGGTCAGCGGAATGGCAAGAAAAAGCGCGCTCATGTCTACTCCTTGTCTTACGATGAGTGGCGGCGCCAGCCGGCGCCGCAGATATTATTATTGATTGTCTTGTTTCATTCTGGCTTTCAGCGCGGCCAGTTGCTCGCCGATTTCATCATCCGCTTTCAGATCGGCAAACTGCTGATCCAGCGTCTTCTGTTTGCCAAAGCTGTGGCTTTCCGCTTCGGCTTCCATCTGATCGATACGGCGCTCAAATGACTCGAAACGGGCCATAGCTTCATCAATCTTGCCGCTGTCGAGCTGACGACGCACGTCGCGGGAAGAATTTGCCGCCTGATGGCGCAGCGTCAGCGCCTGCTGACGGGCACGGGTTTCGCTCAGCTTGTTCTCAAGCTCGGCAATCTCTTTTTTCATGCGGGTGAGCGTTTCGTCCACCAGCGTCACTTCCTGCTCCAGCGTTGCGACGATATCGGTCAGCTTCTGCTTTTCAATCAGCGCGGAACGGGCCAGATCGTCTTTATCTTTACGCAGCGCCAGTTCGGCTTTTTCCTGCCATTCGTTCTGCTGGGCGGTCGCCTGCTCAATGCGGCGCGAAAGCTGTTTCTTCTCGGCCAGCGCACGGGCGGAGTTTGAACGCACTTCGACCAGCGTATCTTCCATCTCCTGAATCATCAGGCGGACCAGCTTCTGTGGATCTTCCGCTTTTTCCAGCAGCGAGTTGATGTTGGCGTTCACGATGTCGGCAAAACGAGAAAAAATACCCATAATTGAATCCTCATAGTTCTGTTATCGGGCTAAGCCCTGCTATTTAGCTAATACAAATCCCGTGCCAGTTTTTTATCTTATTGATTTTACGCAAGGTGATTGCTTTTTCGCCCATTCCACCCTACTCTCGCTTAGTGAATCACACCAATAAGTGGTTAATTTCATCATGGCTGAATTTAAAGATACGTTATTGGGGGAAGCCAACAGCTTCCTCGAAGTGCTGGAGCAGGTTTCGCGTCTGGCCCCGCTGAATAAACCGGTGCTGATCATCGGAGAGCGCGGCACCGGGAAAGAGCTAATCGCCAATCGTCTGCACTATTTATCCGGGCGCTGGGATGGCCCCTTTATCTCCCTGAACTGTGCCGCGCTGAACGAAAACCTGCTCGATACCGAGCTGTTCGGCCATGAGGCGGGCGCCTTTACCGGAGCCCAGCGTCGTCACCCCGGGCGTTTCGAGCGCGCCGACGGTGGGACGCTGTTCCTGGATGAGCTCGCCACCGCCCCGATGCTGGTGCAGGAAAAGCTGCTGCGCGTCATTGAGTATGGCGAGCTCGAGCGCGTGGGCGGCAGCCAGCCGTTACAGGTGAATGTGCGACTGGTCTGCGCCACCAACGCCAACCTCCCGGAGATGGTCGAGCAGGAGCGTTTTCGCGCCGACCTGCTGGACAGGCTGGCCTTCGACGTCGTCAACCTGCCCCCGCTGCGCGAGCGGCGCAGCGATATCATGCTGCTGGCGGAACAATTTGCCATCCAGATGTGCCGCGAGCTGGGCCTGCCGCTGTTCCCCGGCTTTAGCCAGCACGCCCGCGAAACCCTGCTCGACTACCGCTGGCCCGGTAATATCCGCGAGCTGAAAAACGTGGTTGAGCGCTCCGTCTATCGTCATGGCAGCAGCGAAACCGAGCTGGATGAGATTGTCATCGATCCTTTCCATCGCCCCACACAATTACCTGTCGATAAGCCCCGCAACGCCGCTTCCCCCACCCTGCCGCTGGATTTACGTCAGTTCCAGCAGGCGCAGGAAAAGCAGCTGCTGGAGCTGAGTCTGCGGGAGGCCAAGTTTAATCAGAAACGGGCGGCTGAACTGCTGGGGCTGACCTACCATCAATTGCGGGCATTGCTCAAAAAGCATCAGATGCGCTGACAATATCAGCACTTATCAGCAGACATTTTTACGAAGCAGGTGTAAGTGCGATACACTTTGCAGATCGTCACTAAAAACCTTAAAAATTATGCGTCTGGTTTTCTCGTCCCTGATTGCGCTCGGTCTGTTAAGTAGCCAGGCTTTTGCTGCGCCCACGCCTGCAGATCGCGCCGATATTCGCGACAGCGGCTTTGTCTACTGCGTCAGTGGGCAGGTCAACACCTTCAACCCGCAAAAAGCGAGCAGCGGCCTGATCGTCGATACCCTCGCCGCGCAGCTCTATGATCGCCTGCTGGATGTCGATCCCTATACCTACCGCCTGGTGCCGGAGCTGGCCGAAAGCTGGGAGGTCCTGGACAACGGCGCGACCTACCGTTTTCGTCTGCGCGACGATGTGAACTTTCAGACCACGCCATGGTTCAAACCCACCCGTAAACTGAATGCGGATGACGTGGTCTTCACCTTCCAGCGCATTTTTAACCGCGACCATGCGTGGCACTACGTCAACGGCGGCAGTTTCCCTTACTTCGACAGCCTGCAATTTGCCGATACGGTAAAGAACGTGCGCAAGCTGGATAACCGCACCGTCGAGTTTACCCTCGCCCGCCCGGATGCCTCTTTCCTCTGGCATCTGGCGACGCACTACGCCTCGGTGATGTCCTCGGAGTACGCCACCCAGCTGACCCTGAAGGATAAACAGGAGCTGATGGATCGCCAGCCGGTGGGCACCGGGCCGTTCCAGATCGCGGAGTATCGCGCCGGGCAGTATGTTCGTCTGCAGCGCCACGAAAAATTCTGGCGCGGCAAACCGCTGATGCCCCAGGTGGTGGTGGATTTAGGCTCCGGCGGAACGGGTCGCCTGTCGAAGTTGCTCACCGGCGAGTGTGATGTGCTGGCCTGGCCCGCCGCCAGCCAGCTGACCATTCTGCGCGACGACCCGCGTCTGCGCCTGACCCTGCGTCCGGGCATGAACATCGCCTATCTGGCGTTTAATACCAATAAGCCGCCGCTGAATAACCCGGCGGTGCGGCACGCCCTCGCGCTGGCGATCAATAACCAGCGTCTGATGCAGTCCATTTATTACGGTACCGCAGAAACCGCCGCCTCCATCCTGCCCCGCGCCTCGTGGGCTTACGATAGCGAGGCTAAAATTACCGAATATAATCCGGATAAATCCCGCGAACAGCTTAAGGCGCTGGGGGCGGATAACCTCACCCTGCAGCTGTGGGTGCCCACCAGCTCTCAGGCCTGGAACCCCAGCCCGCTGAAGACCGCCGAGCTGCTGCAGGCCGACCTCGCCCAGGTGGGTGTCACGGTGGTGATCGTTCCGGTGGAAGGCCGTTTTCAGGAGGCGCGCCTGATGGACATGAACCATGATTTAACCCTGGCAGGTTGGGCAACCGACAGTAACGACCCGGACAGCTTCTTCCGGCCGCTGCTGAGCTGTGCGGCGATCGACTCCCAGACCAACTACGCCCACTGGTGCCACCGTGAGTTCGATGATGTGCTGCGCAAAGCCCTCTCGACTCAGCAACTGGCGGCGCGTATCGACGCCTACGACGAAGCGCAAATTATTCTGGCTAAAGAGCTGCCGGTACTGCCCCTGGCCTCCTCCCTCCGTCTGCAGGCGTACCGTTACGACATTAAAGGCCTGGTGCTGAGCCCGTTCGGTAGCGCATCCTTTGCCGGCGTCTCCCGTGAAGAGCAAGAAGAGGTGAAAAAACCGTGATTATTTTTACCTTACGTCGGCTGCTGTTGCTGCTGATCACCCTCTTCTTTCTGACCTTTGTCGGCTTTAGTCTGAGCTATTTCACGCCCCACGCGCCGCTGCAGGGCGCCTCCCTGTGGAATGCGTGGTGGTTCTGGTTTGAAGGGGTGCTGCACTGGGACTTTGGCGTCTCCAGCATCAACGGCCAGCCCATCGCCGAGCAGCTGAAAGAGGTGTTCCCCGCCACTATGGAGCTGTGTATCCTGGCGTTCGGCTTTGCGCTGGTGGTGGGGATCCCGGTCGGGATGCTTGCCGGGATCACCCGCAACAAGTGGCAGGATAAGCTAATCAGCGCCATTGCCCTGCTCGGTTTCTCGGTTCCGGTGTTCTGGCTGGCGCTGCTGCTGACGCTCTTCTTCTCCCTGACGCTCGGCTGGCTGCCGGTGTCCGGTCGTTTCGACTTGCTGTATACGGTGAAGACGGTGACCGGTTTCGCGATTATTGACGCCTGGCTCTCAGATTCGGTCTGGCGGCATGAGATGATTATCAGCGCCGTGCGCCACATGGTATTGCCGGTGCTGGCGCTGGCCGTTGCGCCAACCACCGAGGTGATCCGCCTGATGCGCATCAGCACCATCGAGGTGTTTGATCAGAACTATGTTAAAGCCGCCGCCACGCGCGGCCTGTCGCGGCTGACGATTTTACGCCGCCATGTTCTGCATAACGCCCTCCCGCCAGTGATCCCGCGTCTTGGCCTGCAGTTCTCCACCATGCTGACCCTGGCGATGATCACCGAGATGGTCTTTAGCTGGCCGGGCCTGGGCCGCTGGCTAATCAACGCCATCCGCCAGCAGGACTACGCCGCGATCTCCGCTGGTGTGATGGTGATTGGCGCGCTGGTCATTATTGTTAACGTGTTATCCGATATTTTGGGCGCTATGGCTAACCCGCTGAAACATAAGGAATGGTATGCCTTACGATAGCGTATACAGTGAAAAGCGCACGCCCGGGGCGTTGCGCACCGCGTGGCGTAACTTCTACGGCGACGCTACCGCCATGATCGGCCTGTACGGCTGCGGCGGCCTGGTGCTGCTCTGCATCCTGGGCTCCTGGTTTGCCCCCTACGGCATTGACCAGCAGTTCCTCGGCTATCAGCTGTTACCGCCCTCGTGGTCGCGTTACGGCGAAGTCTCTTTCTTCCTCGGCACCGATGACCTCGGACGCGATCTCTTAAGCCGCCTGCTGAGCGGTGCGGCGCCAACGGTGGGCGGTGCTTTTGTGGTGACGCTGGCGGCCACGCTGTGCGGTCTGCTGCTCGGCATTGTCGCCGGTTCAACCCACGGCCTGCGCTCGGCAGTGACGAACCACATTCTCGACACCCTGCTGTCGATTCCGTCGCTGCTGCTGGCGATCATCGTGGTGGCGTTCTCCGGGCCGCACCTGATCCACGCCATGTTTGCGGTATGGCTGGCGCTGCTGCCGCGCATGGTGCGCTCGGTCTATAGCCTGGTGCACGATGAGCTGGAAAAAGATTACGTGGTCGCCGCCCGTCTGGATGGCGCTACCACCTTAAATATTCTGTGGTTCGCCGTGTTGCCCAATATCGCCTCCGGGATGGTTACCGAGATCACCCGCGCCCTGTCGATGGCAATCCTCGATATCGCCGCGCTCGGGTTTCTCGATCTGGGCGCGCAGCTCCCGTCCCCGGAATGGGGCGCGATGCTGGGCGACGCGCTGGAACTGATCTATGTTGCTCCCTGGACGGTGATGCTGCCGGGTGCGGCGATTATGATGAGCGTGCTGCTGGTGAACCTGCTTGGCGACGGCATTCGTCGCGCCATCGTGGCGGGGGTGGAATAATGCCATTACTGGATATTCGCAATCTGACGATTGAATTTAAAACCAGCGAAGGCTGGGTGAAAGCGGTCGACCGCGTCAGCATTACTCTCAGCGAAGGCGAAATCCGCGGGCTGGTAGGTGAGTCGGGCTCGGGCAAGAGCTTAATTGCCAAAGCGATTTGCGGCGTGGCGAAAGATAACTGGCGCGTCACCGCCGACCGGATGCGCTTTGACGATATCGACCTGCTGCGCCTCTCCGTCCGGGAGCGACGCAAGCTGATGGGTCACAACGTGTCGATGATTTTTCAGGAGCCGCAGTCCTGTCTCGATCCGTCGGAGCGTGTCGGCAAACAGCTGATGCAGAACATTCCCGCCTGGACCTATAAAGGCCGCTGGTGGCAGCGTTTTGGTTGGCGCAAACGCCGGGCCATCGAGCTGCTGCACCGGGTGGGGATCAAGGATCACAAAGACGCCATGCGCAGTTTCCCCTATGAGCTGACCGATGGCGAGTGTCAGAAAGTGATGATCGCCATTGCGCTGGCCAACCAGCCGCGCCTGCTGATTGCCGACGAACCGACCAACGCAATGGAGCCCACTACCCAGGCGCAGATTTTCCGCCTGCTCACCAGGCTTAATCAGAACAACAACACCACCATTTTGCTGATCAGCCATGACCTGCAGATGCTGAGCAAATGGGCGGATAAGATTGACGTGATGTACTGCGGCCAGACCGTGGAAACCGCCGGCAGTGAAGAGCTGGTTACCATGCCGCATCATCCCTATACCCAGGCGCTGATCCGTGCGATCCCCGATTTTGGCAGCGCTATGCCGCATAAAAGCCGTCTCAACACCCTGCCAGGGGCGATCCCGCTGCTGGAGCATCTGCCGATCGGCTGTCGCCTGGGGCCACGCTGTCCGTATGCCCAGCGAAAATGCATTGAAACGCCGCGCCTTGCCGGGCCGAGAAACCATCTGTTTGCCTGCCATTTCCCGCTGAACATGGAGAAAGAGTGACATGGTCGAAACCTTGCTGGAAGTGCGCAACCTGAGTAAGACCTTCCGCTACCGCACCGGTTTATTCCACCGTCAGACCGTCGAAGCGGTGAAGCCGCTGAGCTTTACCCTGCGGGAGAAGCAAACCCTGGCGATTATCGGTGAGAACGGGTCGGGGAAATCGACGCTGGCGAAAATGCTGGCCGGGATGATCGAACCCTCCGATGGCGAAGTATTGATTGACGACCATCTGCTGAAATTTGGCGATTACTCGTTCCGCAGTCAGCGGATCCGCATGATTTTCCAGGATCCCTCGACCTCGCTGAATCCGCGCCAGCGTATCTCGCAGATCCTCGATTTCCCGCTGCGTCTGAATACCGATCTGGAGTTTGAAGCGCGGCGTAAGCAGATTATCGAAACCCTGCGCATGGTCGGCCTGCTGCCGGATCATGTCAGCTACTATCCGCACATGCTGGCCCCGGGCCAGAAACAGCGTCTCGGTCTGGCGCGCGCGTTGATCCTGCGACCTAAAGTGATTATCGCTGACGAAGCACTGGCCTCGCTGGATATGTCAATGCGTTCTCAGTTAATCAATCTGATGCTGGAGCTGCAGGAGAAACAGGGTATCTCCTATATTTACGTCACCCAGCATCTGGGAATGATGAAGCACATCAGCGATCAGGTGCTGGTGATGCATGAAGGCTCGGTGGTGGAACGCGGCAGTACCGCGTCGGTGCTGGCCGCGCCGCTTCACGATCTGACCAAACGTTTAATTGCCGGGCATTTTGGCGAAGCCTTAACCGCCGACGCCTGGCGGAAAGACCGCTGATCGGCTCTGCAGAGTGGTCGGATTAATTCTGTTGGCGACCCATGCTATTATCGCCGCGTTTTAACGACGGGTGCCCAGAAAGACGGCAGCCGCCACCACAATGATTATAAGGATTAGAGCTATGGGTTTTCTTTCCGGTAAGCGCATTCTGGTAACCGGCGTTGCCAGCAAACTCTCCATCGCATACGGCATCGCACAGGCGATGCATCGCGAAGGCGCTGAGCTGGCATTCACCTACCAGAACGACAAGCTGAAAGGCCGCGTAGAAGAGTTTGCCGCGCAGCTGGGTTCCAGCATTGTTCTGGAATGCGACGTTGCACAAGATGAAAGCATCGATGGCATGTTCGCTGAGCTGGCAAAAACCTGGCCGAAATTTGACGGTTTTGTTCACTCCATCGGTTTCGCACCAGGCGACCAGCTGGATGGCGACTACGTGAACGCGGTTACCCGTGAAGGCTTCAAAATTGCCCACGACATTAGCTCCTACAGCTTCGTGGCGATGGCAAAATCCTGCCGCACCATGCTGAACCCGGGCGCAGCCCTGCTGACCCTCTCCTATCTGGGTGCTGAGCGCGCCATCCCGAACTACAACGTGATGGGCCTGGCGAAAGCCTCTCTGGAAGCCAACGTGCGCTACATGGCGAACGCTATGGGGCCTGAAGGCGTGCGCGTGAACGGGATCTCTGCGGGTCCAATCCGTACCCTGGCCGCTTCCGGCATCAAAGACTTCCGTAAAATGCTGGCGCATTGCGAAGCGGTTACGCCGATCCGTCGCACCGTCACCATCGAAGACGTGGGTAACTCTGCGGCCTTCCTGTGCTCTGACCTCTCTGCTGGCATCTCCGGTGAAGTGGTCCACGTTGACGGCGGTTTTAGTATCGCTGCAATGAACGAGCTGGAAATCAAATAAGTTCGTCACCTTCCCGCTGCGGCGGGAAGGTTTTCCTGTTGTTACGCCCCGCTTTTCCCCTCGTTATTCCGTTCCGCTATTTGTTATCACCTAACAATATTTTTCCGCTTATCCGCCTTACGCCAGGATATTGATCGCCATTATGAGATCAAGGAACGCACATGGAACAACGCCGTATTTCTGGCAAAGGCCACTGGTATCACGAAACCCAGTCCAGTAGCAGCCCGACGGAAGTCCTGCCTTTGGTTCCCGAAGCCGCACAGGTCGCGGATCGTTTTTTGCTGAACCTCACGATACCGGCATCGCTGCTGGCGGCCTGTGAACGCTGGTTGACCCCGGCCCGGGCGCTGTGCGACCTCTTTTTCCCGCGCGCCGTGCCGGTCAATCGCCTGCGCACGCTCAGCGCGTATGACCGATTCAGCACCGCCCTGACGGTAGCCCAGGTGTGTGGCGTACAGCGGCTCTGTAATCACTACGCCGCGCTACTCGCCCCGCTCCCCGGCCCCGACTCCTCCCGTGAAAGCAATCGCCGTCTCGCCCAGATCACCCAGTACGCCCGCCAGCTTGCCAGCTCACCCGACGTGATCGACACCAAAGCGCAGCAGGAGCTCGATGAGGTGGGCCTGACGGTGTATGACATTGTGACCATCAACCAGATCATCGGCTTTGTCGGCTTTCAGGCCCGGGTGGTGGCGGTGTTCCAGGCCCTGCTCGGCCATCCTGTCCGCTGGCTGCCCGGGCACCATATCCCGCCGCACGCCCTGATTGACGATAGTGCGCTGAACATGGATACCTGGGAGCCAGTCGTCCCGGGCGTTGAGCAACGAAATGCCAATGCACAACAGCTGGCCTCCCTTGAACGCTGGCAGGCCGAGCCGCTATTGCAGCAGCTCACCCCGGTGCTGTGCCATGAACCGGCGATCCTCGATTACACCGGTGAAATCCTGGTCAGCGGGCTCGATGCCGCCCAGCCAGCGGGTGCTTCAGATGAGGCGGTGAGACGCGCCGTGGAACAGCTGGCGCGCTCCCCGGATCGGTTCAGCGCTGCGCAATTTACCCCGCTGACAGACGAGGGGCTCCCTCCGGCGCAGGCTATCAACCTGCTGACCTGGAGCGCTTTTTGCGGCTGGTTGAACCGGCTTAAAATCGCCATCGGCAGAGGCGAATAACCATACTAATTACCTAAAGAGCGCTTGCTGTAGCAGTGAGATTCGCGTAAAACTGTCAGCCGCTCAATGGCTACGAAAATAGATCACTATGCTCCAGGACAACCCGCTGCTAGCGCAGCTTAAACAGCAACTGCATTCCCAGACGCCACGTGCTGAAGGGGTGGTAAAAGCCACGGAAAAAGGCTTTGGCTTCCTTGAAGTCGATGCACAGAAAAGTTACTTCATTCCGCCTCCGCAGATGAAGAAAGTGATGCACGGCGATCGTATTACTGCCGTGATCCATAGCCAAAAGGATCGTGAATCCGCCGAGCCTGAAGAGCTGATTGAACCCTTCCTGACCCGCTTTGTGGGTAAGGTGCAGCGTAAAGATGACCGTCTGTCCATCATCCCGGACCATCCCCTGCTGAAAGACGCCATCCCTTGCCGCGCCGAGCGCGGCGTCGAGCATGATTTTAAAGAAGGTGACTGGGCGGTAGCTGAGATGCGCCGTCACCCTCTGAAGGGCGACCGCGGTTTTTATGCCGAACTGACCCAGTTTATTACCTTTGGCGACGACCACTTCGTGCCATGGTGGGTCACCCTGGCACGCCATAATCTGGAAAAAGAAGCGCCAGAAGGCGCGGCGACAGAGATGCTGGACGAAGGTCTGGAACGTCGCGATCTCACCGCCCTCAATTTTGTGACCATCGACAGCGCCAGCACCGAAGATATGGACGATGCGCTGTATGTGGAAGAGCAGGCTGACGGCAAACTGCTGTTAACCGTGGCGATTGCCGATCCAACGGCCTGGATTGCTGAAGGCACCCCGCTGGATGAGTCTGCCAAAATCCGCGCCTTTACCAACTACCTGCCGGGCTTCAACATCCCGATGCTGCCGCGCGAACTCTCTGATGACTTGTGCTCCCTGCGCGCCAATGAAGTGCGTCCGGTCCTCGCCTGCCGCATGACCATTGCTGCCGATGGCACCATCGAAGAGAACATTGAGTTCTTTGCCGCCACCATCGAGTCGAAAGCCAAACTGGTGTACGACGAGGTGTCTGACTGGCTGGAAAACAGCGGTAGCTGGCAGCCTGCCAGTGACGCCATTGCCGAACAGATCCGTCTGTTGCAGCGCGTCTGCCTGAGCCGCAGCGAGTGGCGTAAGACCCATGCGCTGGTGTTCAAGGATCGCCCTGACTACCGCTTTATTCTCGGTGAAAAAGGCGAAGTGCTGGATATCGTTGCTGAACCGCGTCGCATTGCTAACCGCATTGTTGAAGAGTCAATGATTGCGGCGAACATCTGTGCCGCTCGTGTGCTGCGCGATAAACTCGGTTTCGGCATCTATAACGTGCACACCGGCTTTGACCCGGCAAATAGCGAAACGCTGGCTGCCCTGCTGAAGACCCACGACGTACACGTTGATCCGCAGGAAGTCCTGACTCTGAACGGCTTCTGCAAGCTGCGTCGTGAGCTGGATGCACAGCCGTCCGGCTTCCTCGACAGCCGCATTCGCCGTTTCCAGTCTTTCGCTGAGATCAGCACCGAACCGGGCCCGCACTTTGGCCTCGGTCTGGAAGCCTATGCAACCTGGACCTCCCCGATCCGTAAGTATGGCGATATGGTTAACCACCGCCTGCTGAAAGCGATCGTTAAAGGTGACACCATCGCCCGTCCACAGGACGAAACCACCGTGCAGATGGCGGAGCGTCGTCGCCTTAACCGCATGGCGGAGCGCGATGTCGGTGACTGGCTGTATGCCCGCTTCCTGAAAGACAAAGCCGGGACTGATACCCGTTTTGCGGCCGAGATCATCGATATTAGCCGCGGCGGCATGCGCGTTCGTCTGGTGGATAACGGCGCTGTGGCCTTCATTCCGGCTCCGTTCCTGCACGCCGTGCGTGATGAACTGGTCTGCAGCCAGGAGAACGGCACCGTTCAGATCAAAGGTGAAGTGGCCTTTAAAGTGACCGAGGTCATTGACGTCACTATCGCTGAAGTGCGTATGGAAACACGCAGCGTCATCGCCCGCCCAGCCGTCTGATTATTGTCTGCTAAAAAGTCGGATTCACCCACCCCGGGTGATCCGACTTTTTTATTACCACTAAAACCCATTCTCACTATTTTTACTGACCTTTTCCTCCCACAAATTACAAAAAGCGATCACAATTATTAGCGACGGGCGGGTTCACGCTATGGTGCATTTGTAGAATATTCATTCGCCTGTATCCTTTTTCGCTATTCTCGTTCTACTATTAAGAATACTGGGAAAAACAATAAGTTTAGCTCGGGGTCACCGCCGTTTTAACGCGATTAAACCGACTGAAAATGCACAATGTGTGCAATTAAGTGTGCCTGGGAGAGAGCATGATTGACGATCTGGAGCAAAATTTGCTGTTTCGTTACATGGGCACCCACAGTCCCTGGTGGCGACTGACGGCGGACAGCAATGCTCTGCATCTTGCGGCCAGTGAAAGTGCCGATACGACGCAAGTTGTCGCGCTCTCCGATGAGCAGGCCAGTCATATTCGCCAGATGACGGTGATCACCTCCAGCATTACCATGACGCTCTCCCTGTACGGAACCGAGGTGCCGGTGCATCTGGTGGGCCGTAAAATCACCAAGAAAGAGTGGGCTGGCACCGCCTCCGCCTGGCATGATACCCCCTCCGTTGCCCGCGATCTGGCGCAGGGTTTATCCTTTGCCGAACAGGTGGTTTCCGAAGCCAACTCGGTGATTGTCATCCTCGACCGGCTCGGCAATATTCAGCGCTTTAACCGCCTGAGCGAAGAGTACACCGGGATGAAGGAGCAGGAGGTCATCGGCCAGAACGTTTTCAAGCTGTTTATGAGCCGCAGCGAAGCCGCCGCCTCCCGCCGCAATATCAGCGGTTTTTTTCGCGACGGTAGCTCCTATGAAGTGGAGCGCTGGATCAAAACCCGCAAAGGGCAACGCCTGTTTCTGTTTCGGAATAAATTCGTGCACAGCGGCAGCGGTAAAAACGAAATCTTCCTTATCTGTTCCGGGACGGACATCACCGAAGAGCGCCGCGCCCAGGAGCGACTCCGGGTCCTGGCCAATACCGATACCATCACCGGCCTGCCAAACCGCAATGCCATCCACGATATGATCACCGAAGCGATCGACACGCGCGGCGATACCCAGGTGGGTGTGGTCTATCTTGACCTCGATAATTTCAAAAAGGTGAATGACGCCTACGGGCATATGTTTGGCGATCAGCTGTTACAGGCCGTGGCGCTGGCGATCCTCAGCTGTCTGGAAGATGGGCAGGTGCTGGCCCGTCTTGGCGGGGATGAGTTCATCGTGCTGGCCAGTGGCACCTCCCAGGGCGCGCTGGAAGCCATGGCCTCGCGGATCCTGACCCGACTGCGCCAGCCCTTCCGGATTGGTTTAATCGAAGTCTATACCGGCTGCTCGCTGGGTATCTCTCTCGCCCCGCAGCACGGAACCGACCGTGAAAGCGTGATCCGCAATGCCGACACCGCCATGTACACCGCCAAAGAGAACGGCCGCGGGACGTTCTGCGTCTTCTCCCCGGAGATGAATCAGCGCGTCTTTGAGTACCTGTGGCTGGACACGAACCTGCGCAAGGCGCTGGATAACGACCAACTGGTGATCCACTATCAGCCCAAAATTACCTGGCGGGGCGAGGTCAGAACCCTCGAAGCGCTGGTTCGCTGGCAGTCGCCGGAACGCGGGCTGATCCCGCCGCTGGAGTTTATCTCCTATGCGGAAGAGTCCGGGCTCATCGTACCGCTGGGCCGTTGGGTTATGCTCGACGTGGTGCGCCAGATCGCCAAATGGCGTGATAAAGGCATCAACCTGCGGGTAGCGGTCAACGTCTCTGCCCGTCAGTTGGCGGATCAAACCATCTTTAGCGATTTGAAACAGGCGTTAAAGGATCTCGACTTTGAGTACTGCCCGGTTGACGTGGAGCTGACGGAAAGCTGCCTGATTGAGAACGAGGAGCTGGCGCTGTCGGTTATTCAGCAGTTCAGCAAGCTGGGGGCACAGATCCATCTCGACGATTTCGGCACCGGGTATTCGTCACTATCACAGCTGGCCCGCTTCCCCATCGATGCCATTAAGCTCGATCAGGCCTTTGTCCGCGATATTCATAAGCAGTCGGTGTCGCAATCGCTGGTGCGCGCGATTGTTGCCGTTGCCCAGGCGCTGAATTTACAGGTCATTGCCGAAGGGGTGGAGAGTGCGAAAGAAGACGCCTTTCTGACGAAGAATGGCGTCAACGAACGACAGGGTTTTCTGTTTGCTAAGCCCATGCCCGCTGTCGCATTCGAGCGATGGTTTAAACGTTACCAGGCACGCAACGCGCGTTAGCTGGCTTTACGCAGGCCTGATGCAGTGTGGCGATCCTGAAGCTGAACCAGCCGCTGCATATAGGCCACGTCCTTCGGCTGCAGGCAGAATGCAGCGTCCACCCAATCTTCCGTGATGTCCATCAGCTCACTGCGCGGCAACTGTAATACCCGTTGACGGGCGCGCAGCATGGCTCTGACGCCATTCATTTTAGGTTGTAAGGTGTCGATGAAGGTCCGTGTCGCCACGTAGCCTTGACCGGGTTCGAACAGCACGTCCACCAGCCCCTGCTGCTCATACCACTCCGCCGTGTGTGACTCCCCTTTATAGATTAGCTCCTCTGCCAGTTTCATGCCTGAACGGCGCGCCACCAGCGAGTAGCCACCCATGCCAGGGAAAAGATTAAAAGCGATCTCCGGAAAGCCTAAGCGCGCATCCCGCTGAGCCAGTAGGAAGTGGTGCGCCAGCGCGGCCTCAAATCCGCCGCCAAGCGCACTACCCTCCACCATCGACAGGGTGATCGCCCCGGTATCAAAGCCCCGCGACGCCGCATGGACGCAGTCCACACAGGCGCGAGCATACGCCCGAAGCGCTTCGCGACGACCATTCTCTATGCACTCAACAAAGAAGCGTAAATCCCCGCCGGTGTTGTAGATATCTGGCACCAGCGATCCGGTTACCCAAAAATCAACCTCAAACCCGGACTGCCTGACCAGCCACGACAGGTTCATGATCTCCTCAATCAGGGCATGATTGAAGCAAGGGCGCGGCTGAGCTCGCAGCATCATCCACAGGGTGCGTCTTTCCTCCTCGTAGTAACCGGCGAGTTGGGTGAATCGTACAGAATCAGTAAACAGTTTACAGGTAGCCTGATTGATAATTGTCATAGTCTAATTCCTCATAGAAAAAAGCGCCTTGCGCGCAGAATTAGACTAATCCACTACTAAAGTCCTCTGTATAAAGAAGTACGAAAATATCACTACCATTAATGTGCTTTCGTTAGCACACTTTTTCCCTTCTCTTTTGCCTTCAATTTCTGCATCATTGAATTTATTCACTTTTCATTTAGGGATGAGATTATGTCTGATATCGATGCACTGAAAGTTGCCCAACGTATTGATACTGTGCTGGATATTCTGGTTGCAGGTGATGTGAACTCTGCTCTGCGTAATCTCGAGATATTAAAATCAGAATTACTGACTCAGGCGGGCACGCAGAAAAACGGCGATGCAGCACAGCCTAAATCGCCGTGGGAAGTTTAAGGGTCGCAGCAGCCCACATGGTAATGTCAGTTTTCAACTAACGGCTCTGCCGTTTTAATATGGATGCTATGAATTCCCGACAACAAATAATATTACAGATGGTGATCGACACGGGTCGCATGAGCGTCGTTGATCTGGCTAAAAGCACCGGCGTATCAGAAGTCACCATCCGCCAGGACCTCAATCTTCTGGAAAAGATGAGTTATCTGCGCCGCGCACATGGCTATGCCGTGCCGCTGGACAGCGAAGATGTCGAAACGCGCATGATGAACAACTACGCCCTGAAACGTGAACTGGCAGAGTTTGCCGCTTCTCTGGTCAACAATGGCGAAACGGTGTTTATCGAAAATGGCAGTTGTAATGCCCTGCTGGCGCGAACGCTGGCTGAACAGAAAGAGGACGTGACCATCGTGACGGTGAGCAGCTACATTGCTCATCTCCTGAAAGAGACGCGCAGCGAAGTCATTTTGTTGGGCGGTATCTATCAGAAAAAAAGCGAAAGCATGGTTGGCCCACTGACGCGTCAGTATGTTCAGCAGGTGCATTTCAGCAAGGCTTTTATCGGTATTGATGGCTGGCAGCCGGAGACTGGTTTTACCGGGCGGGACATGATGCGTTCTGACGTGGTTAACGCGGTACTTGAGAAAGGCGCTGAGGCCATTGTGCTGACCGACAGCACCAAGTTTGGCGCAGTGCATCCCTACACGATGGGCCCTGTCTCCCGCTTCAATCGGGTGATCACTGACGAGGGCATCAAAGCGACCCACAGCGAGAAGCTACAGCAAGAAGGCCTGATCGTCGATATCGTCAAAAAACCGGCCTGACTCTCCTCTACGCCCGCCTCGTCGGGCGTTTTTTCTGCCCTTTCGCTCTGAGATTATTCTGACGCAGCCTTTAAGACTATTTACCTGTCGGATCAGTGATAAAGACGTAAAATTATTGTTAGCGATATAACAGGAAGTAACTATCACCTGCGTGATTTTGTAACGCCTGCGCAATCAAGTTTCATGGAAAACTGGCTTAAGAGTTTTACACTTATTTAAGCAGAGCTATTTCCGTGGATCACTATTTCAGGAGAATGAGTTATGTCTATTAACAGCAAAAAATTATCCGCTGCTATGCTGGCTGTCACGCTGGCGTTATCACTAAGCGCATGCTCCGGCATGAGCAGACAAGATCGTAATACCGCGATTGGTGCGGGTGCAGGCGCAATCGGTGGTTCCGTCTTAACAGACGGTAGCACGCTGGGTACCCTGGGTGGTGCTGCAGTGGGTGGTATCATCGGTCACCAGGTTAAATAACTTACAGATTACCACCGCAGTCATTTGATACCGCCCTGTTGTTTCTGGCGCTATCTCAAAATAAAAACAATAAGCCACGGTCTCGACCGTGGCTTATTTGTTTCTGCTAAGCATTAACCGCCCGCTAATTTCACTTTCATCCCTTTTGCTTCCAGCAGGGATTTAATCAGATCCCGCTTATCGCCCTGGATCTCAATCACGCCATCTTTAACCGATCCGCCGCAGCCGCACTTTTTCTTCAACTCGGCGGCAATGGCTGTCAGGGTGGCATCGTCGGCATCAATGCCGCTCACCAGGCAAACGCCCTTCCCTTTGCGTCCGCTGGTCTGACGTTGAATGCGCACAATGCCGTCGCCTTTCGGGCGCTCAGCTTCCACCTTCGGTTCATCGATGCGCCCGGTGTCGGTTGAATAGACCAGGCGGCTGTTGGTATCGCGCATTAAACCCCCTTGTGAAGCGATGCGTTGATGGCTTTCAGGGTCTGAGCCGGATCCGCAGACTGGGTCACCGGACGACCAATAACCATATAGTCTACGCCCGCTGCCAGCGCCTGCTCCGGGGTCATAATGCGGCGCTGATCGCCGGCATCGCTGCCCTGAGGACGAATGCCTGGCGTGACCAGCTTAAAGTCCTGACCGATAGCACTTTTGAAGCGCACCGCTTCCTGAGCAGAGCACACCACACCGTCCAGCCCGCAGGAATGGGTCAGCCGCGCCAGGCGCTCGGCATGCTCAGCCGGTGACAGGGTCACGCCGAGATCCAGCAGGTCGCTGGCTTCCATGCTGGTCAGCACGGTGACGGCAATCAGCAAGGGGGCGTCTTTGCCAAACGGCAGCAAGGCTACCCGGGCGGCTGTCATCATCCGTGCCCCACCTGAAGCATGGACGTTCACCATCCAGACGCCCAGCTCGGCCGCCGCGGTTACCGCATGGGCCGTAGTGTTAGGAATATCGTGGAATTTTAGATCCAGAAAGATATCAAAGCCGCGCTGCTGCATGTCACGCACGATTTGCGGGCCAAAGAGCGTGAACATCTCTTTGCCGATTTTCAGGCGGCAGTCGCGCGGGTCAATAAGATCAACGAACGCAAGCGCGTTATCGCGATTGTTGTAATCCAGAGCGACAACAACAGGAGATTCAGTACCTGCGCGGGAAGAAGAGGGAGCTACAGACGTCATGACCGGACCTTCTCGTCGATGGGCGCCGCATCGGCGCGGGAATGATAAACGGCGTGCATTCTACCTGTGCCTCGCTGAAATTAACAGGTTCCATTTCCATTCCTGCCAGACCGCAGCGCGCACCGACCAGCCTGGATGCCAGACTTAGAGTATGTTGTAACTAAAATGAGATTTTTTTAAAAATTACTGCCCATCGAGGCCGCGAATCGGCTTGATGGTGGACCAGGCGCGGCAGGACGGACAGTGCCAGTACAGCGTATAGGCGGTAAAACCGCACTTCTGGCAGCGGTAGCGCGGCTTACTGCGGATCTGCTCGCCGACCATGTCACGCAGCACCATCAGACTCTCTTTAGCACGCCCCTCTTCTGCATCGTGCAGGTGATAATCCATCAGCTTGTGGAAGACGCGCATGGTGGGATGACGCTGCAGCTGACGCGTGATGTAGACCTGCGCCGTGTCACTGCCTTCATGCTCCTGGACGACATCCGCCAGCATCAGCTCCGCATACGCCCCGGTGTTCTCTTCCACGCAGCGGCGCAGGAAAGCAACCCACTCTTCGGCCATACCCAGTTGCTGATAGCAGGTTTGCAGCATCTCCAGAGTTTCGCTGACCAACTCTTTATCCTGCTCGATGACCCGTAGCAAGCTTTCTACCGCTTTCTGATAATCGCCTTTCGCCATGTACACGCGCCCCATCATGATGGAGACGCGCGCGCTGCTACGATCGGCGGCAGCGCCTTTCCTGAGCAGCGCCATGGCTTTATCCATGTCTTCATTGCCCATCTGCTGGAGAGCCAGTTCGCAATAGAAATGGGCAATTTCGACGCGCTGTTTGTCTTTACCCAGCTTCACCAGACGTTCCGCAACGTCGATCGCCTTCTGCCACTCGCTGGTGGCCTGGTAAATCTGCAGGAGTTGTTGCAGGGCGCTGATGCGAAAATCGGTTTCGTCCACCAGCTGGTTAAACATCTCTTCGGCGCGATCGTACAACCCGGCCGCCATATAGTCGCGACCCAGCTGTTGTACGGCCAGCAGACGCTGCTCATAGGTTAATGAGGCGCTTTCCATTAAGGTCTGGTGAATGCGAATGGCGCGGTCAACTTCACCGCGGGAACGGAACAGATTGCCGAGAGTAAGATGGGCCTCAACGGTGCCGGTATCCTCTTTCAACATCTCGAGGAACAGGTCGACCGCTTTGTCCTGTTGGTTGCTCAGAAGGAAGTTAACCCCGGCAACGTAGTCGCGTGACAGGCGGTTAGCTTCATCCTGTTTTGTTTGTTGCGCACTTCTGCGGCCCATATACCAGCCATAGGCTGCGGCTACAGGCAAAAGCAGAAACAACAACTCCAGCATCTTTGATTATTCCTTCGCTACCGGCACACCTGAACTCACCGGAACGTCGGTCGTGGGCGCAATCTGGTATTCAAGACGTTTAATTTTACGTTCAGCACGGGCAAGTGAAACCCGAACTTTCAGCCAGAACAGGCCGCAAATAAGCCAGCCGATCGCAAACCCGGCCGCAAAGAGTACCGCCAGCAGGCTGGAAATCCGATATTCGCCTTGCGCCAGCAGATAATTAAAGGTTACCTGTTGATCGTTTTGCGCACCCAATGTGACGGAAATGACGAAAATCGCCAATACCAGTAAGAAAATGAGTAAATATTTCACATTACTTCCCGTTATGTGGTTTGAGCGAATAAAGAGTGTTCAACATCGCGTAGCCAGCCTTATAAACTACCATTTTAAGGACGGGCGCGAAACGGAAAAAGCATCGCGCCACGGTGAGATCTGCGGCTAAATATGAGAATTTCAACCGCTGTCAGCTTTCCTGGTCCCTGTCGGCTATTTCCCGCTTCTCTTCTACTGGCGGCGTGAGTGGACCACAGACGCGCTGAGCAAGCCAGGTCGCACAGGTGATCAGCAGCCACGACATCAGGGTGGCCACCACCAGATCCCGCGGCCAGTGCATGCCGAGCAGCAGGCGGCTCCCCATGACACCCGTCGCCCACACCAGCAGAATGGCGATAGTGAACGTGCGTCGACGCGGCCACAGCAATCCTACCCCCAACAAGGCCCAGCTCGCGGCGAACATTGTGTGGCCTGACGGGAAGGCAAATCCTGTCTCTTTTTGCCAGTGCTTACGTAAGAATGTCGGAACAGCCTGTTGTTCAGTAAGCTGTTCTTTCACCAGCTCGCCGCGTTCTTTACGCTTTAAATTGTAGAAGTCGTTGACCGGGACATGGTGAGTTTTTTCCAGCCAGACGACAAACGGACGCGGCTCCTGAACCTGATCTTTCACCCAGGATTTGAGTCCCTGGCCGATCAGGATCACGCCGGCGAGAATGGCAAAGAGCATAATGGCGGCCCGCAGGCGAAAACGCAGGCACCATAGAAACCATCCGCACAACAGCGCATGCGTAATAATGCCCCAGGGTTGGGTGACCGTCTCTGTGATCCAGTACAGCGCCTTTAGCCACCCGCTATCCGCGCCAGGCTGCCACTGCCAGCCTGATATCCATACCGTCGCAGGCATAATGAGTAATATCCCTGCACCAACTGCCGTGCGGCGGGCAATAGAAAGCATGTCGTCTCCTTTTTTCGATAAGCCTCACAATCATAACCGAAAAATTACAACCGCGTAAAAATGTCGGATTGTGCGTTTAACGTTCGTTAAGCTGGCGGTGATTAGGTGAACCCGCGCAGCTTGTGGCAAAATATGACAATACCGACAGCCAAACAGGCAACAGACACAAGGCGTGTCAGCATTTTCTGGAGAATCACATGCAGCTTAAACGTGTGGCAGAAGCCAATCTGCCAACCCCATGGGGCGATTTCCTGATGGTGGGTTTTGAAGAACTGGCAACCGGGCAGGATCACGTTGCGTTAGTGTTCGGGGATACCTCCGGGCAGACGCCAGTGCTTGCTCGCGTCCATTCCGAGTGTTTGACGGGTGACGCCCTGTTTAGCCTGCGCTGCGATTGTGGTTTTCAACTGGAAGCCGCCCTGTCGCACATTGCGGAAGAAGGCCGTGGCATCCTGCTGTATCACCGTCAGGAGGGTCGTAATATCGGCCTGCTGAATAAAATCCGCGCCTATGCCCTGCAGGATCAAGGGTACGATACCGTGGAAGCGAACCATCAGTTAGGCTTTGCTGCCGATGAGCGCGATTTCACCCTCTGCGCCGATATGTTCAAGCTGCTGGGCGTGGACGAAGTGCGTCTTCTGACCAACAACCCGCGTAAGGTCGAGATCCTGACCGAAGCTGGCATCAACATCGTTGAGCGCGTGCCGCTGATCGTGGGCCGCAACCCGAACAACGAACACTATCTGGATACCAAAGCGGCGAAGCTTGGGCATCTCCTTAGCGAATAAAAAATAACAGCCCGGCAGCGCAAGGCATGCCGGGCTGGTCACAGCACGTTAATTCAACATATTACGAATCACATAGTGCAGGATGCCGTCGTTCTGGTAGTAGGTCAGCTCTGTCGCGGTATCAATACGGCAGCGACACTCCACCATCTCGGTTTGCCCGTCCGCCCGCGTCAGTTTGACCGATACCGTGGCACCCGGCGTCAGACTTTGCAGATCCGCAATATCAATACGCTCCTCCCCGGTCAGCCCCAGCGTTTTACGTGATGTCCCCTGCGGGAACTCCAGGGGTAAAATCCCCATCCCAATCAGGTTTGAACGGTGGATACGCTCAAACGACTCAGCGATCACCACGCGCACGCCCAGCAGTCGAGGTCCTTTTGCAGCCCAGTCGCGACTGGATCCGGAGCCGTACTCTTTCCCGGCAATGACCGCCAGCGGCGTGCCTTCCTGCTGATACTTCATGGCAGCATCGTAAATCGAGATCACTTCCGTGCCCGGCAGATGGCGGGTCATCCCACCTTCGACCCCTGGCACCATCTCGTTGCGAATGCGGATATTAGCGAAGGTACCGCGCATCATCACCTCATGGTTGCCGCGACGCGAACCGTAGGAGTTGAAGTCACGTCGCTCCACGCCACGACTCTGCAGATATCGTCCAGCCGGGCTATCGGCTTTAATGCTGCCCGCCGGGGAGATGTGGTCGGTGGTCACCGAGTCGCCAAGGATGGCTAACACCCGCGCGCCGTGAATATCTTCCAGCGGTTTTGGTTCGGCCAGCATCTCGTCGAAGAAAGGCGACAGACGGATATAGGTCGAATCATCCTGCCAGCTGTAGGTGTCTGAGCGCGCCACCTCAATCGTTTTCCACTCCGGCGTGCCTTCGAACACTTCGGCATACTCTTTGCGGAACATGTCGGTGGAGACTTTTTCTACCGCAAGGGCGATCTCCTGTGCTGACGGCCAGATATCCTTCAGATAAACCGGATCTCCTTTGCGATCGTGCCCCAACGGCTCGGTCGCGAGGTTTATATTCATGTTGCCAGCCAGGGCATAGGCTACCACCAGTGGCGGCGACGCCAGCCAGTTGGTTTTAATCAGCGGATGGATACGGCCTTCGAAGTTACGGTTGCCAGAGAGCACCGCCCCTACCGTCATATCGCCCTGCTTGATGGCCGTCTCGATAGGCTCCGGTAGCGGCCCGGAGTTCCCGATACAGGTGGTACACCCGTAGCCGACCAGGTTAAAGCCCAGCTCATCCAGGTACGGTGTCAGCCGGGCCTGGGCCAGATAATCGGAGACCACCTTGGACCCCGGTGCCAGCGAGGCTTTTACCCACGGCTGGCGTTTCAGCCCAAGAGTAACGGCTTTTTTTGCCAGCAGCCCGGCCGCCATCAACACGCTGGGGTTAGAGGTGTTGGTACAGGAGGTAATGGCCGCGATCACCACCGCGCCATCCGGAAGCTGGTACTGATGGCCGTTCATAACATAATCAATGGGACGGCTATCCTTGTGGGCGGTGTTAACCTCCAGCTCGGTGCTGGCGGCAAAGGCCTTCGGCACATCTGCCAGCGCCACCCGATCCTGAGGACGTTTCGGCCCGGCAAGACTGGCTTCCACTTCGCCCATATCCAGCGCCAGCGTGCTGGTGAACACGGGTTCATCACCCGGGTTACGCCACATTCCTTGCGCTTTGGCATAGGCCTCGACCAGCGCGACCTGCTCGCTGCTGCGCCCGCTGAGGCGCATATACTCCAGCGTTACGCCATCAATCGGGAAGAAGCCACAGGTTGCGCCATATTCCGGCGCCATGTTGGCGATGGTGGCCCGGTCAGCCAGCGGCAACGTATCGAGCCCGTCACCGTAGAATTCAACGAATTTGCCCACCACCCCATGCTTACGCAGCATCTGAGTCACGGTGAGCACCAGATCGGTTGCGGTGATGCCTTCACTCAGTTTGCCGGTCAGCTTAAAGCCGACCACGTCAGGGATCAGCATCGAGACCGGCTGGCCGAGCATGGCGGCCTCAGCTTCGATGCCCCCTACCCCCCAGCCCAACACGCCAAGGCCGTTGATCATGGTGGTGTGCGAGTCAGTACCGACCAGGGTATCCGGGTAGGCCACCCACTCTTTATCCTGCAGTTCGCTCCACACCGCTTTGCCAAGGTATTCGAGATTGACCTGATGGCAGATGCCGGTGCCGGGCGGGACAACGCTAAAGCGGCTGAAGGCCTGCTGGCCCCACTTCAGAAACACATAGCGCTCGTGGTTACGCTCCATCTCCAGACGCACGTTCTCTTCAAAGGCCTCATCGTCGCCAAAGTGGTCCACGGTTACAGAGTGGTCAATAACGAGGTCCACAGGAGAAAGCGGGTTCACTTTGGCGGTATCGCCGCCGAGGCGTTTAACCGCTTCGCGCATCGCCGCCAGATCGACTACCGCCGGGACGCCAGTGAAGTCCTGCATCAGGACCCTGGCCGGACGATAGGCAATTTCCCGGTCGGCATGGGCATTTTGCAGCCACCCGGCGAGGGCGTGGATATCCTCGCTGGTGACAGAGTCCCCATCCTGCCAGCGCAGAAGGTTTTCCAGTAACACTTTAAGCGACTTGGGTAAACGCGCGATGTCCCCAAGCTCCCTGGCGGCCAGCGGCAGGCTGTAGTAGTGATAGGTTTTGTTCTCGGCCTGCAATGTGTCCTTACTGGCTTCGCGTAAGGTTAACGACATAAGCTCCTCCTTAATTACCGGGATTGCGATACCCTGACCTTTATCAGGGCCGTAATTAAAGATAACACATCGTCACCGTAACGATTTGATAACAACTCAAATGGACAAATTTAAGACTACAGGAGAGGGTAAAAACAAAAAGCCCCGCTTTAGCGAGGCTTTATTTTTCAGTGTAAGGTGAGGGAGATGAGCTGGTACCAGAAGAGAATCGACAGGGAGAACGCAGCGATCCACGACCAGTATTTAACTCCGGATATATTATTCATCATTGTGACACCCGTCTTTATTTATTTGTTTACGGCTGAGTCTGGCTCAGTTCGGTATTGCTGAAGTGTATTTATTTAAGAGTACAAAAGTGCACTGGATTATTAATGCACTACGCCTGAGCGGCAGAATTATTGTTTTTTGGTATCGTCTTCTGCGAACGAATCAATGAAGGCTTGCTGTTGCGGAGACAGTGTCCAGGAAGCAGGCACTTGCCCTTTAACTTCTTTACGGACTTTGCGGCGAGTGTCACGTTGCTGACACATAGGTTTCACTGCTTCACTGCGCCCCTGTACCGTCATAGTTAACCCCAAAATTTCCAGACCAGTAACGCCACCACCACCCAAAACAGCGTGGAGCCGAGAAACACCGCCAGCCAGGCCTTACGCTTAAGTCCTGGGTTCCGTTGCGGATCCTGACGTCCTGACGGCATTGCTAACCTCATACAATCGATATCGCTTATCATTTAGATACCAAACAATTGGTATAAGTAATCATGGTTGAGATAAATCCTAAAGAAACTTTAGTTGAAAATCCAGCGAATTTACCAATCGTATACCGTGAAATATCTAATCTTTTGAGCGGAAATATATAAATGAAACGAGGAATTTGCGTAGCGGCTATTTATTTTCTATTTTGGTTGTCTTTTTGTTACGGACAGGTACAGAAAGCGCTAAAACTCTATGGTTATTCTGAGGAATGGCAAGCGTGAGGCGGGGTTTTAATTCGGGTAAACGCAGGGATAACGGTATCCTTCCCGCAGGAAAGATACCGCAGGGTATTATTTTTCTGGCAGCTTAATATCTTTAAACATCGCTTCGATGTCTTCATTAGAACGCAGCGCCACTGCCGTATCCACCACATCGCGGGTTAAATGTGGGGCGAAACGCTGAATAAAATCATACATATAGCTACGCAGGAAAGTGCTACGACGGAAACCGATTTTGGTGGTGCTATGGCCGAACACCCCCTGGGTATCCAGGCGCACCAGATCGGGATCGGCTACCGGATCGACTGCCATACTGGCAATTACCCCTACCCCCAGCCCCAGCCGTACATAGGTTTTAATCACGTCGGCATCGGTGGCGGTAAAGACGATCCGTGGCGTCAGCCCAGCACGATTAAAAGCGGTGTCCAGTTCTGAACGGCCGGTAAAGCCAAAGGTATAGGTCACCAGCGGATACTGAGCGAGCTCTTCGATCGACACCGACGTTTTGGCCGCCAGCGGGTGTTCCGGCGTCACTACAATCGAGCGGTTCCAGTGATAGCAAGGCAGCATGACCAGATCGTCGTAAAGATGCAACGCTTCGGTGGCAATAGCAAAATCCGCATTGCCTTTGGAGACCGCCTCAGCAATCTGCGTCGGTGAGCCCTGATGCATATGCAACGACACGCGAGGGTAGCGCTCGATAAAACCTTTAATCACGCCCGGCAAGGCGTAACGTGCCTGAGTGTGGGTGGTGGCGATATACAGGGAGCCTTTGTCAGGCCAGGTATGCTCGCCTGCCACGGATTTGATGGCATCGACCTTCGACAGCACCTCGCGGGCGATACGGATAATCTCCTGCCCCGCCGGTGTCACCTGGGTAAGATGTTTACCACTGCGGGCGAAAATCTGGATCCCCAGCTCATCTTCAAGCATACGGACCTGCTTACTGATACCGGGTTGGGAGGTATAAAGACCTTCTGCGGTCGAGGAGACATTAAGGTTGTGGTTGACCACCTCAACGATATAGCGAAGCTGCTGTAGTTTCATGCGGGACCATCCGATTGAGCGCACACGGGCAATCGCTTAAGACGATTTGATAATAAGAAAAGGATTAACTATAACCACTATATCATTTATATCATTGCTGTATAGCCCGTAACAAAAAATAATAAACAGGCAATAAAAAAGGGCCGGATGTCCGGCCCTTTTACAGGTAAGTTACGGTAATTAAGGCTTATTTCTTGCCTTCAACCCATTTGCCGTCAACATAAAATGCTGACCAGCCGGTGGCTTTACCGTCCTTTTCAGCAGCAACATACTGCTGCTTGGTTTTACGGCTAAAACGTACAACCGTTTTGTTGCCTTCAGGATCCTGCTGTGGCGCATCGGCCAGATAGCGCAGCTTCTCTGCGAGGCGATCGCGGAAGCGGAACAGCTCTTCCACTAACGGCGCACGCGTTTCACGTGATTTCGGGAAGGTGTTAGCCGCCAGGAAGACGCCCGCCGCACCGTCACGCAGGACGAAGTAGGCATCAGACTTCTCGCACGGCAGCTCCGGCAAGGGAACCGGATCTTCCTTCGGCGGTGCCACTTCACCGTTACGCAGGATCTTACGCGTGTTTTTGCAGTCGTCGTTGGTACAGGCCATGTACTTGCCAAAACGCCCCATCTTCAGGTGCATTTCAGAACCACATTTCTCACACTCCACGATCGGGCCGTCATAGCCCTTAATGCGGAACTCGCCCTCTTCGATCTCGTAACCGTCGCAGGTCGGGTTGTTACCACAGACGTGCAGCTTACGCTTCGGATCGATCAGGTAGCTGTCCATCGCTGTGCCGCACTTATTACAGCGGCGCTTGGCGCGTAATGCGTTGGTTTCCGCATCATCGCCTTCCAGCACGTTCAGCACTTCGTTTTCCGGCACCAGGTTGATGGTGGTTTTGCAGCGCTCTTTCGGTGATAAAGCATAGCCTGAGCAGCCGAGGAACACGCCGGTAGTGGCGGTACGGATCCCCATCTTGCGGCCGCAGGTCGGGCAGTCGATGCTGGTCAGCACCATCTGGTTCGGCTGCATGCCACCCTCTTCAGGGTCTTTTTCCGCTTTTTCCAGCTGGTTGGTGAAGTCGCCGAAGAAGCTGTCGAGCACTTTCTTCCACTCGGCTTCGTGGTTCGCCACCTGGTCCAGGCTGTTTTCCATCTGCGCGGTAAAGTCGTAATTCATCAGCTCGCGGAAGTTAGCTTCCAGACGATCGGTTACGATTTCACCCATTTTCTCTGCATAGAAACGGCGGTTTTCCGTACGCACATAGCCGCGATCCTGGATGGTCGAAATGATCGACGCATAGGTGGACGGGCGACCGATGCCGCGTTTTTCCAGCTCTTTCACCAGCGAAGCTTCGCTGAAGCGAGCCGGTGGCTTGGTGAAGTGCTGGGCTGGCGTCAGTTCAACCAGAGAGAGTTCATCCCCGGCGTTGACCGCTGGCAGGGTTTTGTCTTCATCACCCTTACGCAGCGCAGGCATCACTTTGGTCCAGCCATCGAAACGCAGAATACGGCCACGCGCTTTCAGGCGGAAATCACCCGCACCGACGGTCAGGGTGGTGGAGTCGTATTGCGCTGGCGTCATCTGACAGGCAACAAACTGGCGCCAGATCAGCTGATACAGCTTCTGCGCATCGGCTTCCATATCCTTGAGGGATTCCGCCACCACAGCAACGTCAGAAGGACGAATCGCTTCGTGCGCTTCCTGTGAATTCTCTTTGCTGTTGTACTGGTTGGCGCTCTCCGGAAGATACTTCTTACCGAAGTTATCGCCAATGTAATCACGCACCATGTTCACTGCGTCCTGGCTCAGGTTGGTGGAGTCAGTACGCATATAGGTAATGTGACCGGCTTCATACAGACGCTGAGCCATCATCATGGTTTTCTTCACGCCGTAACCCAGACGGGTACTTGCCGCCTGCTGCAGCGTGGAGGTGATAAACGGCGCGCCCGGCTTGCTGCTGGTCGGTTTGTCTTCACGATCCAGCACCTGATAGCGGGCCTTTTCCAGCACCGCAACCGCAGCCATCGTCTGCTCACGGTTTTCAGGGCGGAACGGCTTATCGTTCTGGTGCGAGACTTCCAGCGGCAGCGTATCGCCGCCTGGCGTGGTCACGCTGGCGTCAATTTCCCAGAACTCTTCTGGCACAAACGCTTTGATTTCGCGTTCACGCTCAACCACCAGCCGCACGGCAACAGACTGTACGCGGCCCGCTGACAGGCCACGGGCAATCTTTTTCCACAGCAGTGGAGAGACCATGTAACCCACGACGCGGTCCATAAAGCGGCGCGCCTGCTGAGCGTTAACGCGATCGATATTCAGCTCACCCGGCTTTTCAAAAGCCTGACGGATCGCGTTTTTAGTAATTTCGTTAAACACCACGCGGCTGTAGCGGGTGTCATCTCCCCCGATCACTTCCCGCAGGTGCCATGCAATGGCCTCCCCTTCGCGGTCAAGGTCGGTTGCGAGATAGATGTGGTCGGCTTTTTCCGCCAGCTGTTTCAGCTCGGAGACGACTTTCTCTTTACCCGGCAGCACCTCGTACTGTGCCTGCCAGTTATCCCACGGGTTAACCCCCATGCGATTTACGAGCGCGCTACGTTCATCCTTTTTAGGCTTTTTGGCCCCTTTGGTGGAGGTAGAGTCGGCGCTCTTCTTGGCTGAGCCACTGGTCGGCAGATCGCGGATATGACCGACGCTGGACTTAACCACGTAGTCGCTACCCAGATACTTATTGATCGTTTTGGCTTTTGCCGGGGACTCAACGATAACGAGAGCTTTACCCATATTCACCTTTACCTAATTTGTTTCTTCCAGGAATACGTCGCGTGAGTTCACCTTCCACTGGCGACGAGTCATCTATATAACGACGTCATCAGTGGATATCAACCCCCATTCGGACCAGTCGCCAAAAACGACCTCAGCCAGGTGGTTGAGATTACGGGCTTTTTCTCGCTCCGGTGTGACTGCACGACGAGATTTAGGTCGAATGTCAAGCAAATCTATTGCCAGAATGACGAAAGCGCACACTCTACCTGATAAAATCCGTTACGCAACTTTATTAGCATGCAAAAGCAAATCACGCCAGCGCTGTCCGTCTTGCCCAGCATGCCCGAAAACGGGGAAAATTTGCTCCCGGGACCGCGTCAGCGTAGACTAATATCACTGTTTAAGGAGGGGATAATGCAGCAAACTACCCAACCAATTGACCGCGCAACGTTACTTGCCGAAGCAAATAAACTCATTCGTGAACATGAAGACACTCTGGCAGGGATCGAAGCCACTGGAGTGGAACAGCGTAATGGCGTGCTGGTGTTCAGCGGCGAGTATTATCTCGATGAGCAGGGGCTACCTACCCCACGCAGCACGGCGGTATTTAACATGTTTAAATACCTGGCCCATGCGCTATCGGAAAAGTATCACCTGGTCGATTAAAGCAAAACGCGAGGCACTGGCCTCGCGTTTTTGTTTACAGCAGGGGTTTTTGTCCACGCTGCAGCCAGCGTAGCAGGAGACGATCCGCACTCTCTGCGGCGCTATTGGTAAAGCGGTCCATCAACTTTTTCCGTCGCATATAGCGCACGCCTACCAGCTCGCGGCCCTCCATCAGCCCCAACAGCAGATCGTCGCTGGTCCCCACCTGGTCCACCAGCCCTTTTTCCAGTGCCTGGGTGCCGTACCAGTGTTCACCGGTGGCCACCTGCTCGATATCAAGCGTTGGACGCATCTGCTTCACAAAGCTTTTAAACAGTAGGTGCGTGTCGTTAAGATCCTCACGGAACTTCTGTCGCCCTTCCTCGGTGTTTTCACCGAGCAGAGTCAGGGTGCGCTTGTACTGACCCGCCGTGTGCAACTCAACGTCAATATCTTTGTTTTTCAGGAAACGATTGAAGTTGGGGATCTGCGCCACTACGCCAATCGAACCAATAATAGAGAAAGGCGCGGCGACGATTTTATCGGCCACGCAGGCCATCATGTAACCACCGCTGGCGGCAACTTTATCTACCGCCACCGTCAGTGGGATCTGCTTGTCACGCAGGCGTTGCAGCTGCGAGGAGGCCAGCCCGTAGCCGTGCACCACCCCACCCGGGCTTTCAAGACGCAGGACAACCTGGTCTTCAGCTCTGGCCACAGCCAGCACGGCGGTGATCTCTTCGCGCAGGGAGGAGACCTCATGCGCATCCATGCTGCCTTTGAAATCCAGCACATAGACCCGCGGTTTTGACACCTCGGCGCGATGCTCCTGCTTTGCTTTCTGCTTTGCCGCTTTCGCGTCAAGCTTGAGCTTTTTCTTCTGCGCTTTGTGCCACAGCTTTTGTTGATGCGGGTCAAGCAGCGCCACCGACATCTCTTCCTTCATTTCCGTGTACTGCTCGCTTAACCGGGTGATCCGCAACTCACCGCGCTGACGTTTACGCTGCGTCAGGTTGACAATCAGAACTGCGACCACCGCAATGGCAATCACTACCGTTGCTATTTTGGCCAGAAATAAACCGTATTCAGAAAGTAATTCCACGCGTCCACCTTGGTTTAACCACTTGTTTTCACACCCAGTGTACAACAGCCTTCGCCAGGCGTCTCGCACCTGACGATACCCTTGCGAGGCGTCTTCAGGAATTGGCATTTCACGGAAAAATGTTTGCAAATTGTTAATTTTACAGTGAACTCTCCGGATGACTGATTGATATCCTGCTCACTTTCGGGCATAAAGCCGAAAAGAGACCGCACAGCATGGGCCGCGCCAACGCGCGCCAGAGGAGTGACTTTGCACTATCAACCCAAAAAAGATCTACTGCAAAACCGTATCATCCTGGTCACCGGCGCCAGCGACGGTATTGGCCGTGAGGCGGCGTTGACTTACGCCCGCCATGGCGCACACGTCATTCTGTTGGGGCGGAATGAAGATAAACTGCGCGACGTTGCGCAAGCGATCGCCAGCGAGGGCGGCGCACCGACCCACGAATATACGCTCGACCTGTTAACCTGTACCCCAGAAGAGTGCCAGCAGCTTGCCCGGCGTATTGCCGCAGATTATCCGCGTCTGGACGGGGTATTGCATAATGCGGGTTTCCTCGGTGAAGTGCGCCCGATGGATCAGCAGACTCCGGCGATCTGGCAGCAGGTGATGCAGGTGAATGTCAACGGCACCTTTTTCCTTACCCAGGCACTCCTTCCTTTATTACTGCAGTCCGATTCCGGCTCGCTGGTGTTCACCTCGTCCAGCGTCGGGCGTCAGGGGCGCGCCAACTGGGGTGCTTATGCGGCCTCGAAATTTGCTACTGAAGGGATGATGCAGGTGCTGGCGGAGGAGTATCAGAGCCGCCACCTGCGCGTGAATTGCATCAACCCCGGCGGCACCCGCACCGGGATGCGCGCCAGTGCGTTCCCGAGCGAAGATCCGCTTAAACTGAAAACCCCGGCCGATATCATGCCGCTCTATCTGTGGCTGATGGGCGACGACAGTCGCCGCAAAACCGGTATGACCTTTGATGCCCAACCCGGCCGTAAACCAGGAATATCGCAATGAGTGATGAACGTCATCAGCAGCGCCAGCAGCGCCTGAAAGAACAGGTTGATGCCCGCGTTGCCGCAGCTAAGGATGAGCGCGGAATTATTATCGTCTTCACCGGCAACGGCAAAGGCAAAACCACCGCGGCCTTTGGTACCGCGACCCGCGCCGTGGGTCACGGGCAGAAGGTAGGCGTGATCCAGTTCATCAAGGGAGAGTGGCCGAACGGCGAGCGTAATCTGCTCGAGCCTCACGGAGTTGAGTTTCAGGTGATGGCGACCGGGTTTACCTGGGACACCCAGAACCGCGACACCGACACCGCGGCCTGTCTGGCCGTCTGGGAGCAGGCGAAGCGCATGTTGGCCGATCCAAAGCTCAACATGGTGCTGCTGGATGAGATCACCTATATGGTGGCTTACGACTACCTGCCTTTGCAGGAGGTGGTGGAGGCACTGAACAACCGTCCGACACACCAGACGGTGATTGTCACCGGACGCGGCTGTCATCGGGATATTCTGGAGATGGCGGATACGGTCAGCGAGTTACGCCCGGTCAAACATGCCTTTGATGCCGGCATTAAAGCGCAAATCGGTATCGACTATTAAGAAAAAACCCGGCGATGCCGGGTTTTATTTTTTTAGCCGTTGTTGTTACGGCTGCCAGAGCGGCGATTGCTGCTGACCTGGCTGTGACGTTTGACCGCCCGACGAATCTGATTTGCTTTCATGCGACGACGATCTTTTTCTACCGCCACTTTCGAGGTGGTTTCCGGCGTCAGTGACACCAGTTCGCGCAGATAGTTAGTCTGGGTTAAATCCAGCTCCGTATAGCCGCCGCGTGGCAGCCCTTTCGGCAGCAGGATGTCGCCGTAGCGTACACGGATAAGACGGCTAACCTGCACACCAACAGCTTCCCACAGGCGACGCACCTCGCGGTTACGGCCTTCGGTCAGGGTCACGTTGTACCACTGGTTAATGCCTTCACCACCGGTAAATTTGATGGTTTTGAAGGCGGCCGGGCCATCTTCAAGCTGCACGCCGCGCGACAGATCGCGGATCTTGTTCTCGTCGACTTCGCCAAACACGCGAACGGCGTATTCACGCTCCACTTCACGGCTTGGGTGCATCAGACGGTTTGCCAGCTCGCCGTCGGTGGTGAACAGCAGCAGACCGCAGGTGTTAACGTCCAGACGACCTACAGCGATCCAGCGCGCACCGCGCAGTTTTGGCAGACGGTCGAACACCGTCGGACGGCCTTCCGGATCGTTACGGGTACAGAGCTCGCCTTCTGGTTTGTAGTACGCCAGCACGCGGCAAATTTGCTCGGCAGACTCTTTTACCGAGATCAGGTGACCATCGATACGAATTTTCAGGCCTGGCACGATTTCGACACGATCGCCCAGGGTGGCGATTTTACCGTCCACACTGACACGACCTGCTTCGATAATGGTTTCGATTTCACGGCGTGAGCCGTGGCCGGCGCGGGCCAGCACTTTCTGTAATTTTTCGCTCATTGAGCTTCCTTCAGGTGTCGCCTTCACAGGCGTCGATGGAAAAATAAAATTATCTTTATTTTCAAAGACTTAATCTATGTGATTGTCTTCATTATACAGCGTTTTTGACACATTGTAACCCTCATTGTTGTACAGCCTGTGTGACAGTTAATTTACAAAATTTCATACATAAGAAAGCCGGGATTTCCCCGGCTCTTGTGTTTTCAGGTTTCGTTGTCTCTGTTCGTTGAGGTAGTACCTGATACCGCTGTCGAATCTATAGAATATTTTTTTGATTACAACACATCAATTGATAATAATTCTCATTTAAGTTGAGTTTTATCACAGGATGTGATAAAATATCCTTTATGATAAACAACTTATGAGAGAACGCATTGTACAGTAACCTTCCACCAGCGTTCAAAACACCATCAACTGATGAACGTAAAAAGCTGGTGCATATTCTTAAGTTCGCAGGCCTGACCCTGACGACTTCAAGAATCCATTTGCTCCACTACTTGGCGCAAACCCAGATCCCGCTTACGGCTCTCGACTTGTCCCGACTGGTGAGTATTCCTTTATCGACAACGCACAGGAATTTATCCTCATTTGAGGATCTTGGGCTGGTCGACTTCATTGTTGACCGTTCAACCGTCTGCCGCTGGTATCTTCTGACCGCAGGCCGTCCGAACTTCTGCCCGACCTGCAACCAAGCTTTCAACGCCACTTACTGATACAACCAAATGACCGCATAAAGCAGCTGAGACTGACGCATACCACACGCGCCAGCGATCTCTTATACCCAACTTTCACCGATTACGGAGACCAACTATGGCAACGAAAAAAAGCACCCAGAATGCAATTTCACCGGAGCTACAATCCTTTATTGACGAGATTGCAGCCAGATACCAACCCGACCCCGAAGCACAGCACCGCCGTATTGAAAACGCTGAAGCCCGCTATAACCGATATCAGCAGTTTTCCGATATCCCAGCGCGGCTGGTGGATAAATTCCAGAGCCTGATCCTTGAAGGCTGGAGGTTTCATCCTGCTGGGCCTGCTTCAGTTATTGCCAACTCATCGATGATTTCCGTTACTCTGCAAAAACCAGCCTCATTGATTGAGCAGGAACTTGAAGCACTGCGTGTTAAAACCTCAGAGGCGTACCACAACGAGCTGATCGACGCTATGGAATTGGCGATCGACACATTGATTGCTGAAGCGGCTGAAGATGCCAGACGGCAGGCAGAAGAACAGGCAATAGCCAATCAATCCGCGATGCGTGGTCAACTTCGCAACTTGCTGAAACAGGGAATTGTATGACCGCACAGAGCCGCGAATGCCCCGAGAGAACCATCGAACCGGATGCCCTTGCCCGTGCGATAGCAACCGCCCGTAAACTTAAGGAAGAGGACCCAGAACGTTACAAATCAATCCCCGTTGAAAAGGGAAAACAATGATGAAAATCTACGATATCACCGTACCGGGAACTGTTGCAGATTGGCTAACCTCCGCGCGTGGAGATATGCCACTTCCTGTATTTGTTCGCCGCCTGCTCACTGAAATCTCTAGTTCACCAGAACACTATACCGACCTTATTAATGCTATTTTTAACACCTCAGTGGAGGATACATGCAGAACCAGAATACAGAACACCTGACAGATGATCGCGCCGCAAACGATGTGGATGTTTACGGCGAACAGCAGGAGCAAACTAAGAAATTACATGCACTGAATTTCGCTAATCATATGAAAGAAAGGGGTTATATATACCTCAATCGCCAGCAGGGGCCGGAGCTTTACAGCATTTTGACGGGGAAAACATACCCCTACCACGCGGAGTACAATCTATTCCTTCAATGGTTCAAAAAGCAGCCTGAAGTAAACGTGAAACCTAATCTGGCGATGGTCCACGATACCCTTGCCCAACGTCTAAAGTTTGTTTCCGGTAAAACTTTCGCGCCGGGTAAGGCTGTTCCACTGATCTATGAAGCTGATGGTGTGGCAGTGCTCAATACATGGCAGCCATACGCGCCAGAAACTGAAGGTTCGCCAGATGCAGATCTTTCGCTGTGGCTTGAGTATCTGGATCGTCTCTTCCCTATAGCTCAGGAGCGCCATACCGTTTGCCAGTGGCTGGGGCATATGTTTCAACACCCAGAAGAAAAGCCAAGCTGGCATCTGATGCTAACCAGTGACACCGGAACGGGGAAGGGTTTCCTGTTTAATCAAATTTTATACCCATTGCTGAACAAGCAGGCGTCACTTCTTAATTCCTATGAAAAGCTGACCGGGAAGTTTAGCTCCGTGCTTTCGTCCTCCCTGCTGGTCTTCCTGGATGACTGCCAATCAATGTCAAAGACCTTGCAAACACAGCTTAAGTCGCTACTGACCGAACGGCGACAGCAGATTGAAGAAAAATACGCCCAGGCGCAGATGATTGATACCTGTACCCGCTTTATTCTCGCCAGTAACGAGAAGCGCCCCCTGAAACTTGATGCTAACGAACGGCGTTGGTATGCAGTCAGCTACCTTGAGCACCAACAGGATCGCGAAGATACCACGCAATTTATTGACCGCCTGGATAAATGGTTGCAGGAGCAAGGGAATCTTGACGCGCTTTACTTCTGGTTTCAGCAATATGATCTGGCTGGTTTTAATCCTAACCGCTGCGAACATACAGCGACGTTAACAAGCATGATAGAGCAATCTCGATCGATGCTGGATATTGAGTTGACCGACTGGCTGGAATCCAACAAGGTTTTCAAAATGGATATGCTGAAAAACGTATTCAATGAAAGCCCTGATAAGGTTAAGCGCAAGCTGGAAGAATTGGGCTACCGTCAGTCAAGAATCTATACCAATGGGCAAAACGTAGACCGTTCCCGCTACTGGTTCCCTCGGGACTGGAAACCAAAACAGGCGGCACAATGGATAGAGGAAAGAAAAGTCGATGGTGGTATCAAACCAATGATATCTGTTTAATCGGGGCTAACAGCCCCTTTTCTTTTTCCGGAACTAAATAATCCCATTCTAACCTATAAACGCCCAAAGAAATCCCATTGCTATGTGATTATATAATAACTTAAAACAACAAGTTACATAAGAAATCCCGATAAGCCCAACAATCCCAAAATCATTCTATATACAACGTTAGTTACTGTGACGCACGTCAGTAAGGCACGGAGGCAAGGCGTAGCCGCATGTGCAAATCCTGAAGTATCACACCGCTTTCTGCCGCTGGTGGCTTGATTGCTTAACATGGTCGCTTCTTACCACCAGCGCCAGTGCTCATAAAAGGTTAAGGTGACGTTCTCAATGGTCGAAGCGGAAAATGTAGGGATACGGCCCTCAATATATCGAGATCCATCGAAGCTTTCTCAATAAAAATAACCAGAAAATAGGCAAAAATAAGCCCCGCTGATGCGCGAGGCTATGTGTAAGATTTTAACATTTGGAACTGCTATTCAAAGACCACCGTGACGCTCGGCATAAAACAGATAATCATTGATATGCTTTTCGAGTTTCTGAATGAAGATGTCATTATCCCAATTACCTGATTCATAAGAACTACCATTTGTAGATGTATAGGTACGGCCATCATCATTGGTTGATTCAGTCGTCATGGTGATCCTCCCGTCAAATCGTTGCGTTTCAGACAAGAGAAGGTCATGTCGGCCCCCATCCTTGTATTTCATTTTGAAACAAAGATGTCGTGGTGAGGAGGACAATTCAGCATGGATTCCTCTTTCGAGCAGCCCGTCTTTGTAGAACTCAACTTTTGGCACGAGTGATTCGACAAGTTGAGATAAAAAGACCCGTTCTTCATCTAAACGCGTTTTTTCTTCTTTTTGCTCTTGCTGTTTCTCTGAGATTTTTTTATCAACATTGTGGAAAAATGAGTTATCTGAATCGCCACGGGTTTAACAGACACCTCCGAGTCATTTAAGATGGCTTAAAGAGAGGTGCCCATGAGCGGTAAGCGTTATCCCGAAGAGTTTAAAACTGAAGCAGTCAAACAGGTTGTTGATCGCGGTTATTCTGTTGCCAGCGTTGCAACACGTCTCGATATCACCACCCACAGCCTTTACGCCTGGATAAAGAAGTACGGTCCGGATCCTTCCATTAATAAAGAACAGTCAGATGCTCAGGCCGAGATCCGCCGTCTCCAGAAAGAGCTGAAGCGGGTTACCGACGAACGGGACATATTAAAAAAAGCCGCGGCGTACTTCGCAAAGCTGTCCGACTGAGGTACGCCTTTATCCGTGACAACTCCTGTTGCTGGCCTGTTCGCCTGCTCTGTCGGGTGCTGGATGTTCATCCCAGTGGTTTTTACGCCTGGCTTCAGCAGCCGCATTCACAACGCCATCAGGCAGACCTGAGACTGACAGGACAGATTAAACAGTTCTGGCTGGAATCGGGATGCGTCTATGGTTATCGCAAAATCCATCTGGATCTGCGGGACAGCGGGCAACAGTGCGGAGTGAACAGAGTCTGGCGACTGATGAAACGTGTCGGGATAAAGGCTCAGGTCGGATACCGGAGCCCGCGGGCACGTAAAGGCGAGGCCAGTATCGTGTCGCCCAACAGGCTCCAGCGACAGTTTAATCCGGATGCTCCGGATGAGCGTTGGGTAACGGACATAACCTACATCAGGACCCGCGAAGGCTGGCTGTATCTTGCCGTGGTTGTTGATCTGTTCTCACGCAAAATTATCGGCTGGTCCATGCAATCCCGGATGACAAAGGACATTGCCCTGAACGCACTGCTGATGGCTGTATGGCGGCGTAATCCCCAAAAACAGGTGCTGGTTCATTCGGATCAGGGCAGTCAGTACACAAGCCATGAGTGGCAGTCGTTCCTGAAATCACACGGCCTGGAGGGCAGCATGAGCCGTCGCGGTAACTGCCATGATAATGCGGTTGCAGAAAGCTTTTTCCAGTTGTTGAAACGCGAACGGATAAAGAAAAAGAGCTACGGAACGCGGGAAGAAGCCCGCAGTGATATTTTTGATTACATCGAAATGTTTTATAACAGTAAGCGTCGGCATGGTTCCAGCGATCAGATGTCACCGACAGAATATGAAAACCAGTATTATCAACGGCTCGGAAGTGTCTAGATTATCCGTGGCGATTCATACTGATATTTCACGTGGTCGGCTTCAAGATGCATACGCCAACCCGATACTGTCGCCAGCAACCCTGATAGAAAATCGTCACGTTCCGATTGAGCGGCAAGTCGAGGTAGCAGAAACGATCATTCGTGACCTGCCTGATGGCAACAAGCTTCTGAACTGGAAAGGCATCCCTGAGACGAATCAGCTCAATTACCTATGTGAACTTGTCTACAATCTGGAAGGCGGTAATCTGATGGACTATGGGATATCATCTAGCTTGCAATTAATGTGGCACATCAATGAGCTACGAACTCAGAAAAATCTGCCTGCTTACCTAAGAGACGCGGTGGAGAATCGACGAGAGGAACACACTCCCAGTGAAGCGATCAATCTACGCCTGAAATTCATCAGAAATATGGTGTGTTTCCGATTACCTAGGGACATCATGGCCGTGAGTAACATTCAGGCCGACGTACTGGCAAAAGTAGGAATCGAGCCGGGCGATTTTAGCTTCTTTGCTGAGCAGCTTGAAAATATGTTCCTCGACCCACTCCTCACCGCGTTAGATGAATACGGAATTCCCACTCAGATCTCGACCCAGCTCAAGAACCTTATCTTGCCATCAGAACATCTTAACGACCTGCTGGCGAAACTTCGGGCCCTAGCTCCCAGAATAGAACACCTCCACCTGACTGGCTTTGAGAAAACTTTGATGCGTTGGGCTGTGTCCGAAATGTAGCTCGCTTGCCTATGTGCAGTAATCAAATAATCTAATGGCCCTCTGTTTATGACTGAGGGCTTTTTTCTGACACCTTCACACCGTATGTTTCTCACTCATATCTCAGGAGCCCAGACGCTGAAATACACCATCAGTTACTGTGTCACCCGTAAAGCATCACAACCATTCAAGATTATCAATTACATATATCAGGTCAGATAGTGGGACACGGTGTGTATAACGGGCTGTGATGCCCAAGCTCTGACTATGCTCATGACCTACGATTTGTTGAACCAAAACGTGATTGGATGTCTTAGAAATCATCTCAGAAATGCAACTGTGGCGGATGGAGTGTACGACACGGCGATCTCCGTAATCATCCAGAACAGGAATACTCAATTCATCACGCAACTCTTTAAACTGCAATGTGAATGCTTCTGGGTTACCAGCGAATCTTGAAAACAGGAATCCCTTTTTGCCTCTGACGTACTCCAGAAATCCACATTCAATAAGACGTTCTGAAAGGGGGACTTGTCGTTGTGCTGCATCGGTTTTGCCACCATCTACAGCGATCATAAGATAATGACGGCCTGTCGCCTCATCCTTTCTTACTTGTTCGTCTTTTAATCGGGTTATTTCACTACGCCTTGCACCAGTATAAGCCAGCAACAACAGAACCCATTTGAACGGTGAATCATTCTCCAGTTTCAGAGCCTGACCCACGATTTTCTTCATCTCTGGACGAGCATAGTTGCCGTAACGCTTCTCTGAGACATCAATCTTTATCCCCTCTGTCGGGGCTGTTTCAAGTATGTCTTTTTCATCCTTCAAGAAGATTTTGAACAATGATGAATAGATTTTCCAATGTTTTCCGGCGTTAGCAGATGAAGCACAATCCTCTTCAGGGATGTCATCTAGTTCGAGCAATTCTTGTGTGGTTAGTTTTGAATATTTGGGAAGTGTACGCTTCGGAAGTGACTTAACTACGGACCAAACCCGCCGCATATCTTGTTTAGAAATATCCTTTACAGGCACATTCCCCAGGATCGCCAGTAACACTTCAAGATAACGATTGTTATCACGACTAAGAGTGACACCCCAGTGCGCCCCCTTCTCCGTACAGTACATCTTTATGACATCTTTGAGATGTAGTGTGTCATCACTGGATGATTCTACAGTTTCACTGTGATCAGTCATTTCTCTTTCAGCGCCTAAGATAAACGCTTTGATCGGGAGGCGTGGTAGGTCTGGATGTTGACGCTGGGTAGCTTCAGCCTGTTCTACAAGGGTCTGTGTCAGTTGCCTGTATTTCAGCAAATCACCACGATAAAAAGCCTCATAAGCCTGGTATAACATTGCCTTAGCCATTGTTAACTCGCTAGATGCCTCCTCGATATCGGGTATAATTTCCGGCGCTGGTTGGAGATTATCTAATGTAAGTGATGCCTTAATGAGCGTGGCAAACTCCTGGTCACCTGTGTGCAATTGCTGGAGGTTGTAATCTGCATATCCCGCCGCTTGATCAATGGATTTGTCTACATCAATGTGCCCACCAGGGAACATTTTTTTATGCGATTTCCCGACCTCTGGAATAGTTTTCGCCTCGATAGCATTCATAGACAACCAATGCACAAGAAACTTATCAACATCCCTCTTTGATGCCTTCCGCACTCCTGCAATCTCATTTTTGAAAGCATCTTCTGACATCGCCCCACTTTGAACAAGAGGGATATATGGCATTAAACGTGACATTGTCACCTCAGCCAATTTTAGGGAATCAGTTCCGAGAGATTGACGAAAGAACGCACCAGACGGCAACCGGAAATTCACATAGAAAATGTTGCCGCGTCTGGTGGTAAATTTGGGATTGTTGTACAGTCGTTTGTTTGTCATCGTGTGACATCCATTGTTGTCAAATCAATAGGTTAGATTCAGCTCACACGATAAGTTATTGATTCAACGCGCTGTTTGTAGGCCTTCACAGGCGTCTGGTATACTTTCGAAAACAACGAGTCAAGCCCAAAAAGACCTTAACTCGCTGATCTATAACTCTTTCATAGCACACAAAATGGCGGGCAAGGTGCCGCACATAGTGATTCATGGCCGCACATACTACATGAATTTTAGACTAAATGATTCAACAAGTTTTGTGCAGCAGCGTTCTGGTATGGATAACCTGAAGCAAACCCAACAGATCGGCTCTCTCGTACAGATATGGCCGTCAGATTTCGTTATGCTGTAGGGCGCTCGTTCCAGGCGTCGGTATGCTGAATGTTGCCATCCACTATGCGCCAGGTGATTTTCTCATATTGGATACTGATGCTTTCTACGTGGTTCATTTTATCGTTCCCCGATAATTTAACGTTAGGTACAGCGCAGTTAACGCCAATAATCTTCACGTTTTCCATCAACACCGTGTAATAGCAGACTTCTTGTCCTGCATCGTTAATGTGATAAAACTTAATCTCTGCACTTTTCAGCGTCTGACCTGTAGATGCTGCTTTATAAAGGTAGGGCGTGGAGCTATCCACTTCCTTTTCAATCATCATGGATGAGTGCTGGCGTGTCCCGGTGATTTTACCGTTAGCACTGTCTACAGGCAGGTTTATCCCGTGGCTTAACCCTATTATCTCTATACTTCCTTCACGATCCTGAACGTCGACTGATCCTTTAATATCTGCGCCACCATCGTCTTTCAACCACATATACGGAGGGATTGGCATTTTATTTGCTCCTTATTTTTTTGATTAACTTCATTGTTATGACATAGATAAATATAGCTACTGGCAAGATAGCAATTATGTGAATATATAAATACAGATCATAAAAATTATCCGCACCAATCTCATCCGGCCCATAAATAATATGACCAATGCGTGTGGCTAAGTCATCGTTAAACCAGAGTTCAGGGTCACCTATCAGGCGGCCTACAACTATAAATAATGCAATAAAATAAATAACTTTACTTATTCTACGAACGAATGTTGTTATAGCCACCAGCAACTACCTCCACCCATCCTCTCGCCATCAACGACCGCATACAGGGAACCTGAACAAGTGATGTATTCATAAGCGCATTATAAATCATCGCAAAATCAGAATTATGAGCGATTGTTATGCAGCCTTTTGACGAAGCACCGGGATGCAAACGGAAGCTACCGCGCTTAACACCCTCTATCCAGGCATTATCGTCGATTCCCCAATCATCTCGCCACAAGGCAAACCAATCCGATTTACCAAAAGGGCTGATATTCAGTATTCTCTTTGTAAAATCTTTAATTTCAAGTTGCTTTTGCGAGAACCAGTTCCCCTCATGCCGATCCACAATCCAATACTTACCGGGTGGAATTGGGCCATTGTCAGGAATATTTCGGCATCCCCCATTATTGCGACAAACGCCTTTACCTGAGTGCGCCATAAACACACCCACACCGTACAAATTAAATGGTGCATAGTCTGCCCCGTTCAGAATTAACGTCCCTTGTAACGCCATAGATAACCCTTTTACTTATAAATATGTATTCACGTATCGTACATCTACATATTCATGCGGGAATAGTGTCATTCCGGACACTGGCTCATTTTCAGAGAATAACAAGACATTAAACGTACGAAAAAATAAGAGAGGTGTTAATAACAGGGCCATAGTAGCGAAAATTTTATGCTAATGAGATGGCCCCGTAATAGAGGAATTTACAGGAAAGGTTTAACGTCCCCTACCCCTTCACGCAGTACTACCGGGGCATCTTCCGTTAAATCGACGACCGTGGTCGGTTGCTGGCCGAGGTAGCCGCCGTGAATAACCAAATCCACCTGTTTCTCCAGACGATCTTTGATCTCATCCGGATCGGATTCGGTAAAGTCGCTGCCCGGCAGCATCAGCGAGGTCGAGAGCATCGGCTCACCCAACGTCTCGAGCAGCGCCTGGGCAATCGGGTTCGATGGCACGCGCATCCCGATAGTTTTGCGTTTTTCCTGCAGCAGGCGACGCGGCACCTCTTTTGTCCCTTTGAGGATAAAGGTGTAGTTGCCCGGGGTGTTATTTTTGATCAACCGAAACGCCACGTTATCCACGTAGGAGTAGGTCGACAGCTCCGACAGATCGCGACACATCAGGGTAAAGTTGTGCCCGTTCGGGATGTGGCGGATCCGGCAAATGCGCTCCATCGCGCCTTTGTCTTCAATCTTACAGCCCAAAGCGTAACCTGAATCGGTTGGGTAGACGATAACGCCGCCCTTACGCACGATCTCCACGGCCTGATTAATCAAACGCGGCTGCGGATTGTCAGGATGGATATAAAAAAATTGGCTCATACTTCCCTCTCTTCAATTGGCGTTGGCTGCTCCCAGAGTTGCCACACTGGCTCGACGCCACCGGGTAACCAGAGCTTGCGTCCCAGCTCGATCCACGGGCAAGGCTGATGAAAATCAGAGCCCTGGGAGCCCAGGAGGCCGTACTGGCGGGCATACTCAGCCAGTTGACTGCGCTCGTTGGGCGCCTGCTGACACTGCGCGACTTCCATCGCGTCTCCGCCGTGTTCGGCAAAGTACGCCAGCAGACGTTTCAGCCATTTGGCAGAAAGGTTATACCGCCCGGGATGGGCCAGCACCGCCTTTCCGCCAGAATGATGAATGACATCAATAGCTTGTTCTATTGTACACCACTGGGGAGGAACGTATCCGGTTTTCCCCCGTGCGAGATATTTTTTAAACACATCCGCGATGTTATTCGCCTTCCCGGCCTCAACCAGAAAACGGGCAAAGTGTGCCCGGGTTACCGCGCCGCCTTTGGCCAGACGCAGCGCCCCTTCCCAGGCGCCGGGGATGTGGGCTTTATCCAGCCGCTCGGCGATCAGTTCTGCCCGCAGAATGCGACGCGCCTTCTGCTGGTCCAGGAACGCGCGCAGGGTCGGGTTCTCAATGTCGATGTTCAGCCCGACGATATGGATCTCATGGTTTTCCCAGACGGTGGAAATTTCCACGCCTGCTATGAGTGTAAGCGGCAATTCACTGCGGGCAATTTCCGCCCGCGCGGCCGCAATGGCCTCGGTGGTATCGTGATCGGTGATCGCCAGCGTGCCGACGCGCATCTCATGGGCGCGATGGACAAGTTCTTCGGGCGTAAGCAGGCCATCAGAGGCCTGAGTGTGGCTGTGTAAATCGTAAATCACTGCGTAATTCGTGTCGCTCAAAGCGGCTCCCGTCACTCTTCTTCAATATCTGCGCCGCCATAATAACGTTATGTGGTGAAATTCTGAAATCGGGGGGTTGACATTACGCCATCGAACTAGTTAACTAGTACGCAAGTTCACTCAACGAGGTATCTGAAAATGACCGCACATTTCACTCTGCATGGCTGGTGGCGCACTTCCTGATAATCGGGCAGTGTCGTACGTCTGCGTCATGCAAACAGATACCTGGCCCGCCACTGAGCGGGCTTTTTTATGAACAGAATAAAGAGAACAACAACATGCATACAGCCAAACCAACCCTTGAACTGCTGACCCGCGAGGCGGCGTATCGCCACAACCCAACCGCCCTGTTCCATCAGGTCTGCGGCGCGCGCCCTGCCACGTTACTGCTCGAGTCTGCGGATATCGACAGTAAGGACGATCTGAAAAGCCTGCTGCTGGTTGACAGCGCGCTGCGCATCACCGCCCTGGGCGACACCGTCACCCTGCAGGCACTTTCCGAAAACGGCGCAGCGCTGCTCTGTTTGCTGGACGGCGTGCTGCCGGCAGGCATCGAGAATGAACATCGCCCGGACCAGCGCATCCTGCACTTCCCACCGGTGAGCCAGCTGCTGGACGAAGATGCCCGCCTCTGCTCGCTGTCGGTGTTTGATGCCTTCCGTCTGCTGCAGGGGCTGGTGAACGTGCCGGAACATGAGCGCGAAGCGATGTTCTTCGGCGGGCTGTTTGCTTATGACCTGGTTGCCGGTTTTGAGGAACTGCCGGAGCTTGAACAGGGCAACCGCTGCCCGGACTACTGCTTCTATCTGGCAGAAACCTTACTGGTGATCGACCACCAGAAAAAATACACCCGCATTCAGGCCAGCCTGTTTACGCCATTACTGGCGGAGAAACAGCGACTGGAGCAGCGCATCGCCCAGTTGCAGGAGCAGGTGAATGAAGCGCCACCGGCGTTGCCGGTGCAGCGCGTGGAGCAGATGCGTTGTGATGTCAGCCAGACGGACGATGAGTTTGGCGTGGTGGTGCGTCAGATGCAGAAAGCGATTCGCGCTGGCGAGATTTTCCAGGTAGTGCCGTCCCGTCGCTTCTCCCTGCCCTGCCCGTCCCCGCTGGCGGCCTACGACGTGCTGAAGAAGAGCAACCCCAGCCCGTATATGTTCTTTATGCAGGATAACGATTTCACGCTGTTCGGCGCCTCGCCGGAGAGCTCCCTGAAGTACGACGCCACCAGCCGTCAGATTGAAATCTATCCGATTGCCGGTACCCGTCCGCGCGGTCGCCACGCCGACGGTTCTCTGGATCGCGATCTCGACAGCCGCATTGAGCTGGAGATGCGTACCGACCAGAAAGAGATGTCCGAGCACCTGATGCTGGTGGACCTGGCGCGTAACGACCTGGCGCGCATCTGTACCCCAGGCAGCCGTTACGTGGCCGATTTAACCAAAGTGGACCGTTACTCCTTCGTGATGCACCTGGTCTCCCGCGTGGTGGGCGAACTGCGTCAGGATCTCGATGTGCTGCACGCCTACCGGGCCTGCATGAACATGGGCACCCTGAGCGGCGCGCCGAAAGTCCGCGCCATGCAGCTTATCGCCCAGGCCGAAGGTCGACGTCGCGGCAGCTACGGCGGTGCGGTGGGTTACTTCACGGCACATGGCGATCTGGATACCTGCATCGTGATCCGCTCTGCCTACGTTGAAGAAGGGATCGCTACTGTCCAGGCGGGCGCAGGCGTTGTGCTCGACTCGGTTCCGCAGTCTGAAGCTGACGAAACCCGCAATAAGGCCCGCGCTGTACTGCGCGCCATTGCGACTGCCCATCACGCACAGGAGATTTTCTGATGGCTGACATTCTGCTGCTCGATAATATCGACTCATTTACCTACAACCTGGCGGATCAGCTGCGTGCAAACGGTCACAACGTGGTGATTTACCGTAACCATGTCCCGGCCCAGACCTTAATCGACCGTCTGGCCACTATGCAGAACCCGGTGCTGATGCTCTCCCCGGGCCCGGGCGCGCCAAGTGAAGCGGGCTGTATGCCGGAGCTGTTGACCCGCATGCGCGGCAAGCTGCCGATCATCGGCATCTGTCTCGGCCACCAGGCGATTGTCGAGGCCTACGGCGGTTACGTCGGTCAGGCCGGTGAGATCCTGCACGGCAAAGCCTCCAGTATTGAACATGACGGCCAGGCGATGTTTGCCGGGCTGATGAACCCGCTGCCGGTGGCGCGCTATCACTCGCTGGTAGGCAGCAATATCCCGGCGGGCCTGACCATCAACGCCCACTACAACGGGATGGTAATGGCGGTGCGTCACGATGCAGACCGGGTTTGTGGCATGCAGTTCCACCCGGAATCCATTCTCACCTCGCAAGGCGCGCGCCTGCTGGAGCAGACCCTGAACTGGGCGCTGCAGAAGCTGGAGCAGACCAACAGCCTGCAGCCGATTCTGGAAAAACTCTATCAGGCGCAGACCCTGAGCCAGCAGGAGAGCCACCAGCTGTTCTCCGCCGTAGTACGCGGCGAGCTGAAGCCCGAGCAGCTGGCCGCCGCGCTGGTGAGCATGAAAGTGCGCGGTGAGCAGCCTCAGGAGATCGCCGGTGCCGCCACCGCCCTGCTGGAAAACGCCGCCCCGTTCCCGCGTCCGGACTACCTGTTTGCGGACATCGTAGGTACCGGCGGCGACGGTAGCAACAGTATCAACATCTCTACCGCCAGTGCCTTTGTGGCGGCGGCCTGCGGGATGAAGGTGGCAAAACACGGGAACCGCAGCGTCTCCAGCCGTTCCGGTTCGTCGGATCTGCTGGCCGCCTTCGGCATCAATCTGGACATGAACGCCGAGAAGTCCCGCGATGCGCTGGACGAGCTGGGTGTCTGCTTCCTGTTCGCGCCTAAGTATCACACCGGATTCCGTCACGCGATGCCGGTGCGCCAGCAGCTGAAAACCCGCACCCTGTTTAACGTGCTGGGCCCGCTGATCAACCCGGCCCATCCGCCGTTAGCGCTGATTGGCGTCTACAGCCCGGAGCTGGTGCTGCCGATTGCCGAAACCCTGCGCGTGCTCGGATATCAGCGCGCCGCGGTGGTGCACAGCGGCGGGATGGATGAAGTCTCCCTGCATGCGCCAACTCTGGTGGCAGAGCTGGATAACGGTGAAATCAAAAGCTATCAGCTTGAAGCTGCGGACTTTGGCTTAACGCCATATCACCAGGAGCAGCTGGCAGGCGGCACCCCGGAAGAAAACCGTGACATTCTGACGCGCCTGTTACAAGGTAAAGGTGAGCCTGCGCATGAGGCCGCTGTGGCCGCTAACGTCGCCATGCTGATGCGTCTGCACGGCGAAGAAGATCTCCATAAAAACGCGCAAAAAGTGATGGACGTGTTGCGCTCTGGCGCAGCCTACGATCGAGTGACCGCACTTGCGGCAAGAGGGTAAACAATGCAGACCGTATTAGCGAAAATCGTTGCCGATAAGGCCATCTGGGTTGAAGCGCGTAAAGAGCAGCAGCCGCTCGCCAGTTTCCAGAATGAGGTGGTACCGAGCAGCCGTCGTTTTTATGATGCCCTGCGGGGCGCGCGCACCGCGTTTATCCTGGAGTGCAAAAAAGCCTCCCCGTCAAAAGGGGTGATCCGCGACGATTTTGACCCGGCCCAGATCGCCGCCATCTACAAGCACCACGCGTCGGCTATTTCGGTGCTGACCGATGAGAAGTACTTCCAGGGCAGCTTTGATTTTCTGCCGATCGTCAGCGGGATCGCTCCGCAGCCGATTTTGTGCAAAGATTTTATTATCGACCCGTATCAAATCTGGCTGGCACGTTTTTATCAGGCCGATGCCTGCCTGCTGATGCTCTCGGTGCTGGACGACGAGCTGTACCGCCAGCTCGCCGCGGTAGCGCACAGCCTGAACATGGGCGTGCTGACCGAAGTGAGCAACGAAGAGGAGCTGGAGCGCGCCATCGCCCTGGAGGCGAAAGTGGTCGGTATTAATAACCGCGACCTGCGCGATCTCTCCATCGACCTCAACCGCACCCGTCAACTGGCGCCGCGTCTGGGCGCAGGCGTGACGGTGATCAGCGAGTCCGGCATCAACAGTTATGCTCAGGTTCGCGAGTTGAGCCACTTCGCCAACGGCTTCCTGATTGGCTCCGCCATGATGGAGCAGGCCGATCTCAGCGCGGCGGTGCGTCGCGTTCTGCTGGGTGAGAACAAAGTGTGTGGCCTGACGCGTCCTCAGGATGCCGCCGCGGCCCATGAAGCGGGCGCGATTTACGGCGGGCTGATTTTTGTTGAGTCCTCCCCGCGCAACGTCAGCGAAACCCAGGCGCGCGAAGTGATTGCCGCCGCCCCACTGCAGTACGTGGGCGTGTTCCGCAATGCCACTCTTGAAAAGGTGGCGGCCACGGCAGAGGCGCTTTCTCTCGCCGCCGTTCAGCTGCACGGCAGTGAAGATCAGGCCTATATCGATGCCCTGCGCGCCGCGCTGAACCCGCAGGTGCAAATCTGGAAAGCGCTGAGCGTGACCGGTACCCTACCGCCGCGCACGCTGCACCATGTCGATAAATATGTTCTGGATAACGGCCAGGGCGGAACCGGGCAGCGTTTTGACTGGTCGCTGCTCAATGGTGAGAAGCTGGACAACGTCCTGCTCGCCGGGGGTTTAGGCCCGGATAACTGCGTTGAAGCCGCTAAAGCGGGCTGCGCAGGTCTCGATTTCAATTCAGGCGTTGAGTCGCAGCCGGGCATCAAAGATGCCAGCAAGCTGGCTTCGGTGTTCAAAACGCTGCGTGCATATTAAGGAAGAGAAGATGACCACATTATTAAACCCTTACTTTGGCGAATTCGGCGGCATGTATGTGCCGCAGATCCTGATGCCCGCCCTGCGCCAGCTGGAAGAGGCGTTCGTGAGCGCGCAAAAAGATCCGCTCTTCCAGGCTGAGTTTACCGACCTGCTGAAAAACTACGCCGGTCGTCCGACGGCCCTGACCAAATGTCGCAACCTGACCGAGGGCACTAACACCACGCTCTATCTGAAGCGTGAAGATCTGCTCCACGGCGGCGCGCATAAAACCAACCAGGTGCTGGGTCAGGCCCTGCTGGCAAAACGGATGGGTAAAACCGAAATCATCGCCGAAACCGGTGCCGGTCAGCACGGCGTGGCGTCGGCGCTGGCCAGTGCCCTGCTGGGCCTGAAATGCCGCATCTACATGGGGGCAAAAGACGTTGAACGTCAGTCCCCGAACGTGTTCCGTATGCGTCTGATGGGCGCGGAAGTGATTCCGGTGCACAGCGGCTCGGCCACCCTGAAAGATGCCTGTAACGAGGCGCTGCGCGACTGGTCCGGTAACTATGAAAATGCCCACTATATGCTGGGTACCGCCGCAGGCCCGCACCCGTTCCCGACCATCGTGCGTGAATTCCAGCGCATGATCGGCGAAGAGACCAAAGCGCAGATCCTTGAAAAAGAGGGGCGTCTGCCGGATGCGGTTATCGCCTGCGTAGGTGGCGGCTCTAACGCCATCGGCATGTTTGCTGACTTCATCGACGACGCCAACGTGGGGCTGATTGGTGTGGAACCAGCCGGTCACGGGATTGAAACCGGTGAACACGGTGCACCGCTGAAGCATGGCCGCGTCGGCATCTACTTTGGCATGAAGGCGCCGATGATGCAGACCGACGAAGGGCAGATTGAGGAGTCGTACTCCATCTCTGCCGGGCTCGACTTCCCGTCCGTTGGGCCGCAGCACGCCCACCTGAACAGCATTGGTCGCGCCGAATATGTATCGATCACCGATGACGAAGCGCTGGAAGCCTTCAAAACTCTGTGCCGTAAAGAGGGGATCATTCCAGCTCTGGAGTCCTCTCACGCCCTGGCTCATGCCCTGAAAATGATCAAAGACAACCCGGAAAAAGAGCAGCTGCTGGTGGTGAACCTTTCCGGTCGCGGCGATAAAGACATCTTCACCGTTCACGATATTCTGAAAGCACGAGGGGAAATTTGATGGAACGTTACGATAACGTGTTTGCTGAGCTGAAAGCCCGCAAGGAAGGCGCCTTTGTTCCCTTCGTTACCCTGGGGGATCCCTCTCCTGAGCAGTCGCTGAAAATTATCGATACCCTGATCGAAGCGGGGGCCGATGCGCTGGAGCTGGGCATTCCCTTCTCTGACCCACTGGCCGACGGCCCGACCATCCAGGCCGCTACCCTGCGCGCCTTTGCCGCGGGCGTGACCCCGACGCAGTGCTTCGAAATGCTGGCCACCATTCGTCAGAAATACCCGACCATTCCCATCGGGCTGCTGATGTACGCCAACCTGGTGTTTAACCGCGGCATCGACGAGTTCTACGCCGAGTGCGCCCGCGTGGGGGTGGATTCAGTTCTGGTGGCCGATGTTCCTGTAGAGGAGTCGGCACCGTTCCGCCAGGCGGCGATGCGTTATAACGTCGCGCCGATCTTTATCTGTCCGCCGAACGCTGACGACGAACTGCTGCGCCAGATCGCCTCTCATGGTCGCGGCTATACCTACCTGCTGTCGCGCGCCGGTGTAACGGGGGCGGAGAACAAAGCTGCGCTGCCGCTGCATCATCTGGTCGAGAAACTGACGGAGTATCATGCCGCTCCGCCGCTGCAGGGCTTTGGTATCTCCGCGCCGGAGCAGGTCTCTGCCGCGCTGGGTGCCGGTGCTGCCGGGGCGATCTCCGGTTCGGCAATCGTGAAAATTATCGAAAACAATGTCGATAAGCCTGAGCAGATGCTGAGCGAGCTGAAAACGTTTGCCAGTGCCATGAAAGCGGCAACCCGTCCGCAGTAATGACATCGCCGTCTGGTTTTGCCAGACGGCTTTCCATATAAATTGATCCCTTCGAGCTTTAGCGCATTTAACGCTTTTCAAACCCGTTTCCCGGTGTATTATCCCCTCGTCTTTTAAGGCTTCCTCCTTAATCCTTCTGAGTTCAGAGGTTTATCTATGTCGTGGCAATACTTTAAACAGGCTTATTTAATTAAGTTCTGGTCCCCCGTTCCTGCCGTTATTGCTGCAGGGATCCTCTCCACCTACTACTTCGGCATCACCGGCACCTTCTGGGCCGTTACTGGCGAATTCACCCGCTGGGGCGGTCAGCTGCTGCAGCTGGCGGGCGTTCACACCGAAGAGTGGGGCTACTTCAAACTGATCCACCTTGAAGGTACCCCGCTCACCCGTATCGACGGCATGATGATCATTGGCATGTTCGGCGGCTGTTTTGCTGCCGCGCTGTGGGCCAACAATGTCAAACTGCGTATGCCGCACAGCCGGGTCCGCATCGCCCAGGCAGTGGTCGGTGGCATTATCGCCGGGTTTGGCGCACGTCTGGCGATGGGCTGTAACCTGGCCGCCTTCTTTACCGGGATCCCCCAGTTCTCCCTGCACGCCTGGTTCTTTGCCCTGGCCACCGCCGTAGGCTCGTACTTTGGCGCTCGCTTTACGCTGCTGCCCCTGTTCCGTATTCCGATCAAAATGCAAAAGGTGAGCGCCGCTTCGCCATTAACCCAGAAGCCGGAACAGGCGCGCCGCCGCTTTCGTCTGGGGATGCTGGTCTTCTTCGGCATGCTGGCCTGGGCACTCTGTACCGCGCTGGATCAGCCTAAACTGGGGCTGGCGATGCTGTTCGGCGTCGGCTTTGGCCTGCTGATTGAACGGGCGCAGATCTGCTTTACCTCGGCGTTTCGCGATATGTGGATCACCGGACGCACGATGATGGCCAAAGCGATCATCGCCGGGATGGCGGTGAGTGCTATCGGCATTTTCAGCTACGTCCAGCTGGGTGTGGCACCCAAGATCATGTGGGCAGGCCCGAACGCCATCATCGGCGGGCTGTTGTTTGGCTTCGGGATTGTGCTGGCCGGCGGGTGCGAGACGGGCTGGATGTACCGCGCGGTGGAAGGTCAGGTCCACTACTGGTGGGTCGGTCTGGGTAACGTGATTGGCTCCACCCTGCTGGCCTTTTACTGGGATGATTTCGCACCGGCGCTGGCGACCAACTGGGACAAGGTCAATCTTCTCACCACCTTTGGTCCACTGGGTGGGTTGCTGGTGACCTACCTTTTGCTGTTGATCGCCTTTTTACTGGTGCTGGCGCAGGAGAAACGCTTCTTCCGTCGCGCTGCCGTGAAAACTGAAATTCGTGAGGAAGCCGTATGAAAGAGATTGTTCCCGACTATCGCCTCGATATGGTGGGCGAACCTTGTCCTTACCCTGCCGTGGCTACCCTTGAAGCGATGCCGCAGCTGAAGAAAGGCGAGATCCTGGAGGTGGTCAGCGACTGTCCGCAATCCATCAACAATATTCCGCTGGATGCCAAAAACCACGGTTATACGGTGCTGGATATTCAGCAGGACGGACCGACTATCCGCTATCTCATCCAGAAATAATGACAGCGTAGCGCCAGGTAATAATCCCATTTTCTTCAGGATATCTCTATTGGGTCTATGCTTTACATTGACTACAAAAGGAGAACGTTATGTCAGACCAAAATCTTGATAATGATGCACAATACGCAGGTGAAAAAGCGAAGAACAAACTGGATGAATTTGCCGGTGCTGCACAGCAGCAGTTTGGCGAGGCCGTTGATTCGCCTAAACATCAGTTGAAGGGTGCCGGGCGCAAATATGCTGCACAGGCCAGCGACGTGGTGACTGATGTGACCGATGCCGTTAAAAATAACCCGCTCACCGGCCTTATTGCCGCAGGTGCGGTGGGTATTGTCCTCGGCCTGTTACTGGGTCGTAAATAGTAAAAAAGGCCCTTCGGGGCCTTTTTACTTTCAGAAACGGTATCCCGCCGAGAACATAAACACCCACGGATCCAGACGGGTGCTGATATTTTGCTGTTGATCCCCCGCCTTAAAGCGCACCTCGGTGTCGATATCCATGTACCAGACTGACATGTTAATCAGCCAGTCACGGTTGATAAGGTAATCCAGCCCCGCCTGCCCCGCTACGCCCCAGGAATCTTTCAGACTCAGGTCAGAAAGGCCCGCCTCTTTACCGGTATCGTTAAACTTCTCATCAAAGAAGGTGGTGTAGTTGACCCCGGCACCAATATAGGGGCGAAGCTTGCTACCGGCGTCGCCGAAATACCACTGGGCCATCAGGGTGGGTGGCAGATGATGAACCGTGGCGATGTCCCCGGTCGGGCCCGTCCCTACCTTGTGACGAAACGGCGTAGCCGCCAGCAGTTCTACGCCGACGTTGTCGGTGGCCATCCAGGTAAAGGTCATCCCGGCCTGGGTATTGTTACTGACGTTAAACCCGCCCAACCCCAGCACATTATCCGAACCTTCTGTGGGACGAACCGTGGCGGTTCCCAGGCGGAAAAAGAACTCGCCTGCTTCGTGGGCCACGGCGCCACCGGAAAACGTGCTCAGAATCAATGCTGCAACCACTGCTTTTTTCATATCCATTCCCTCGTTATGGTTTTATTGAGGAACGGAATATACCCACAAATGATTAATAAGTGATCCAACAGAGATCACACTAGATTCAGCAATTTAACATTCATTGATCTAAATTAATTTTTTTAACCCTACGCAAAAATTGGTAGTGGCTATCTGGATCAATTTTGCCTTTTCGGGCAAACCCTGCGCAGCGGCATAACCACCGCGCAAAATTACAGCGATGCATTACGGGCGCTTTACAAAGATATGCTTTTCCATACAAGGCTTGATACTGCCACCAGGCAGTTATCCAGGGTACAATTGCCCGCTAATTAACATCTGCAATACTCAAGGAGAGTGCATGTCTATCACGGCGAAGTCTGTCTACCGTGACACGGGGAATTTCTTCCGCAATCAGTTCGTTACTTTTTTACTGATCGCCTTGTTGTGCGCATTAATCACGGTGGTACTTGGTCATGCCTTTTCGCCGAGTGAGGAGCAGATAGCCAGCCTGAGTGAAGGCGATCCCGTCACCAGCAGCGTCGGGCTGTTTGAGATGGTGCAAAATATGTCCCCGGAGCAGCAGCAGATCCTGTTGCGTGCCTCTGCGGCGACCACCTTTTCCGGATTGATTGGCAATGCCATTCTGGCGGGTGGCGTACTGTTAATGATCCAACTGGTCTCGGCCGGGCAACGCGTCAGCGCCCTGCGGGCGATTGGCGCCAGCGCGCCACTGCTGCCGAAACTGTTTATCCTGATCTTTTTAACCACCATGCTGGTGCAATTAGGGATTATGCTGGTCGTGGTGCCGGGGGTGCTGTTAGCGATTGTGCTCGCCTTCGCGCCGATTATGGTGGTGCAGGACAGAATGGGCATTTTTGTCGCCATGCGTAGCAGCATTCGGCTGGCATGGTCTAATATGCGTCTGGTTGCCCCGGCGGTGATGAGCTGGCTGCTGGCTAAAACCCTGCTCCTGCTGTTTGCCCCGAACCTGGCCGTCCTGACCCCGAACGTCGGTGCCGTGGTGGCGAATACGGTGAGCAACCTGATCTCAGCGGTCTTGCTGGTCTATTTGTTCCGCCTGTATACGTTAATTCGCCAGTAATTTTTCTGATGGTCCGGGCACCACGCCCGGGTCGTCGCAGATGATGGACTCGAAGAATGAAGCAGTTTCTTGATTTTTTACCCCTGGTTGTCTTTTTTGCCTTCTACAAACTGTATGACATCTACGCGGCCACCACCGCCCTGATCGTCGCTACTGCGGTGGTGCTGATCTACAGCTGGGTGCGCTACCGTAAGGTCGAAAAAATGGCCTTGATCACCTTCGTGCTGGTGGCCTTTTTCGGTGGCCTGACCGTCTTTTTCCACAACGATGAGTTCATCAAGTGGAAAGTGACCGTTATCTACGTGCTGTTTGCCGGTGCCCTGCTGTTCAGCCAGTGGGTAATGAAAAAGCCGCTTATTCAGCGCATGCTGGGTAAAGAGCTGGCCCTGCCGCAGAGCGTCTGGTCGCGCCTGAACGTTGCCTGGGCGGTGTTCTTTATTCTCTGTGGCCTGGCGAATATCTATATCGCCTTCTGGCTGCCGCAGAATATCTGGGTCAACTTCAAAGTGTTTGGTCTGACTGCCTTGACGCTGATTTTCACCCTGCTGAGCGGGATCTACATCTACCGCCACATGCCGCAGGACGACAAGCAGTAATCTCCCCCGCCAGGCTCAATAAGCCTGGCGTTTTCTTCTGTTCTCTCCGGCTGTAAATCATAGTAGCATCCCGCCTGAAGTCCTCCGTAATGAGTAGAGTCCATAATGACAACAACGAACGCCCCGCAGGGCGAACTGGTTTTACGCACACTTGCAATGCCCGCCGATACCAATGCGAACGGCGATATTTTTGGCGGCTGGCTGATGTCGCAGATGGATATGGGTGGGGCGATCCTCGCCAAAGAGATTGCTCAGGGTCGCGTGGTGACGGTCCGGGTCGATGGCATGACGTTTCTGCGCCCTGTCGCGGTCGGTGATGTGGTGTGTTGCTACGCGCGTTGCGTGAAGCGTGGAAATACGTCAGTGTCGATCAACATTGAGGTGTGGGTGAAAAAGGTCTCTTCTGAGCCTATCGGCCAGCGTTATAAAGCGACCGAAGCGCTGTTTATCTATGTCGCGGTGGATAACGACGGGAAACCGCGTCCTCTGCCGCAGGTCTGACAATCAGGCCAAAAAAAAGCCTCCATCCGGAGGCTTTTTTTATTATTCCATCTGTGCCCCGCCGTTGAGGCGGAAAACGATATTCACAATCAGCCCGCGGCCTGGCTTACCGGCTTCGTATCGCCATTTACGCATCGCGGTTTTCACATCCCGCTCAAACATATTCGACGGCTGCGCGGAGAGGATTTCGACATTATCCACTCGCCCGTCTGCGGTCACGTCAAACTTCACACGGACACGCCCTTCAATGCGTAATGCCTGCGCTCGCGCCGGATAAACCGGCTGGTTACGACTCAGCGCACGCGGACCAGAAGGGGCCGCCGCAACCGGCTTAGCGGTGGCCGGGGACGAGTTCATCACCGGGCGAGTCGGGGCAGCTCTTTCAACCGGTTGAGTAGTGCGAGGCTCGACCGGGCGCTCTTCACGCTTCGGACGCTCTTCCACCTTTTTCACCGGTTTTGGTTTCGGCTTCGGTTTTGGCTTAGGCTTGGGCTCCGGTTTCGGGATCACTACCGGCACTTCTTTAGGCGGTTCAGGAACGATTTCAGGTTCCGGTTCCGGCTCGGGTTCTGCGACAGGTTCCGGTGGTGGCGCTACCTGTACGGGCTCCAGCTCCGCAGGCGTCACCATGGTCACAGAAATCGGCTGCGCGGGCGCTGGCATTTCAATAACCTGATGTACCGATGTGTAAAGCAGACCCGCAACGACGGCGCCATGAATTGCGACGGACAACAGCGTCGGCCAGGGAAAGCGGCGAGGTAATTCAAGGGTCATTGAAGTCATAATCGTTTCAGTTAAAAAGCCAGGCCCTGATTTTAAATGCAAATAGCAATCATATTCAATAAGCCAGTTAAACTTCGCCTGAATAAAGCGTCCGGCAGGCGAAAAAAGGCACGCAGTGCGCAGGGTTTTAACAATGTGGCTATCTTTACATTGCAGTCCCCTGCACTTTCACATAACGTAATTCACACTTTTAATGGTTAAGGAGCTCCGCTGTGCTTTATGTGATTTTTGCTGCAGATGTTGCTGATTCTCTGGAAAAACGCCTCTCCGTGCGCCCTGCCCATCTGGCACGCTTACAGCTGCTGCATGACGAAGGCAGATTACTGACTGCAGGGCCAATGCCTGCCGTCGACAGCAACGATCCGGGTGCGGCCGGCTTTACCGGCTCGACGGTGATTGCCGAGTTTGAATCACTCGAAGCGGCGCAGGCCTGGGCGCAGGACGACCCGTATGTGGCGGCTGGCGTATATGATAACGTCGTGGTGAAGCCGTTTAAAAAAGTTTTCTAGGATAAAAAAAGGCTCCTTATCAGGAGCCTTTCTTGTCAGTGCAGCGACGCCAGCCGCGCCGCGAATCCAACGAACAACAAACCGATCAAACCATTTCCCAGCTTCGCCAGTTTCTTTTTGGTTTTCAGGTAGCGTGTGACAAATGCTCCGGAGAAAATCAGGAAGCTCATATAGATAAAGCTGATGACCTCCAGCGTGATCGCGAGGATCATAAACGCCACGCCGGTGTTGTTAGCCTGTACGTCGATAAACTGCACAAAGAACGAGACATAAAACAGGATCGCTTTCGGATTGGTCATACTCAGCACCAGCGAGCGTTTCATGATGGTTTTTGCCGGTTCGATACCGCCCGCTTCGCCCTGCTGTTTATGCCGGATCACCGACCAGAGCATCTTCCCGCCCAACCATAACAGGTAGAACGCCCCGAGATAGCGAACCACATTAAACAGTATTGGGGTAGTCTGAATCAGCGCCGCGACCCCGGCCCAGGCGAGAAACATCAGCACCGCATCACCGATAAACACGCCGCTGGCCGCCAGATAGCCTTTCTTGACGCCATGACCAATGCCGGTTTTTAGGACAAACAGGGTATTGGGACCCGGAACCAGAACAATGAAAATGGCTCCAACAACATAGGTCCAGAAATTAAGCACACCAAAATCCGCAAACACTTCATCCTCCTTTTCGAAATAGCGAATCTTTAAAAAACATCGGGCACCTCAGAGGGTGCCCTTGTGTCATTCAGTAATCCTGAACGGCGAACAGTAACGCATTGCGATGACGGTTCGTACTGCATTTTCTGATGGCGTGGATACGCATATTACGGCGGGATTGTGCTTCCAGCCAACGCGCTTTGCGACGACCTGTCTGTCGCAACATGCGCCAGCGCCCTACTTCTGTTCTACTGCGCTTCATGTTAACAACTCTTCCTAAAACAGAGCGCTCATTATAGACCCTTGCCTGCGGCAAACCAGTGCTTTTATCTGGCGTTTTTATTTGCCAGAAAAATCCTGACGCGTAAACTCTTAACAATACGCTTTCAAAAGGATTTTTTATTATGACAACCTTCTACACCGTGGTGAGTTGGCTGCTCATTCTGGGATACTGGCTGATCATCGCAGGGGTAACATTACGCATCCTGATGAAGCGCAGAGCCGTTCCTTCCGCCATGGCATGGTTGTTGATTATTTTTATCCTGCCGCTGGTCGGCATCATCGCGTACTTATCCTTTGGCGAACTTCACCTCGGTAAACGACGCGCGGAACGCGCCCGCGCCATGTGGCCCTCAACGGCCAAATGGCTCAACGATCTCAAATCCTGCAAACATATCTTTGCCGAAGAGAACAGCGACGTCGCAGCGTCCCTGTTTCAGCTCTGCGAGCGCCGCCAGGGCATTGCGGGCGTCAAAGGCAATCAGCTCCAGCTGATGACCACCTCCGATGACGTGATGAATGCCCTGATCCGCGATATTCAGCTGGCACGCCATAACATCGAGATGGTGTTTTACATCTGGCAGCCGGGCGGGATGGCCGATCAGGTCGCGGAATCCCTGATGGCCGCCGCACGCCGGGGGATTCACTGCCGTCTGATGCTCGATTCCGCCGGTAGCGTGACCTTTTTTCGCAGCAACTGGGCGTCGATGATGCGCAATGCCGGGGTGGAGGTGGTCGAAGCCTTAAAAGTAAATCTGCTGCGTGTGTTCCTGCGCCGGATGGACCTGCGCCAGCACCGTAAAATGGTGCTGATCGACAACTACATTGCCTATACCGGCAGTATGAACATGGTGGACCCGCGCTTCTTTAAACAGGACGCCGGCGTCGGCCAGTGGGTTGATCTGATGGCGCGCATGGAGGGCCCGGTCGCCACCGCGATGGGGGTTGTCTACTCCTGCGACTGGGAGATCGAAACCGGCAAGCGCATTCTGCCCCCGCCGCCTGATGCCAACATCATGCCGTTTGAGCAGGCCAGCGGGCATACCATCCACACCATTGCCTCTGGTCCGGGCTTCCCGGAAGATCTGATTCACCAGGCGCTGCTCACCGCGGCCTATTCCGCCCGCGAATATCTGATCATGACCACCCCCTACTTCGTGCCGAGCGACGATCTGCTGCACGCCATCTGTACCGCCGCCCAGCGCGGGGTGGATGTCAGCATCATTCTGCCGCGCAAGAACGATTCGGTACTGGTGGGCTGGGCCAGCCGGGCCTTCTTCAGCGAACTGCTGGCCGCCGGGGTGAAGATTTACCAGTTTGAAGGTGGCCTGCTGCACACCAAAAGCGTGCTGGTGGATGGCGAGCTTAGCCTGGTGGGGACAGTTAACCTGGATATGCGCAGCCTGTGGCTCAATTTTGAGATCACCCTGGTGATTGATGACGCCGGTTTTGGCGCTGATTTGGCCGCGGTGCAGGACGACTATATCTCCCGCTCCCGCTTGCTGGACGCGCGGTTGTGGGTGAAAAGACCGCTGTGGCAGCGAATTACCGAACGACTGTTTTACTTCTTTAGTCCGTTGCTGTAAAACGTGCCCAACCAACGATGTTAAACAGGTAGTCATCATGGAAATGGATCTGAACAATCGCCTGACCGAAGACGAAACGCTCGAGCAGGCCTACGATATCTTCCTCGAACTGGCCGTCGATAATCTCGATCCGGCGGACGTGATTCTCTTTAATCTGCAGTTTGAAGAGCGTGGCGGTGCCGAGCTGTTCGACCCGTCTGAAGACTGGGCCGAGCATGTCGATTATGACCTGAACCCGGACTTCTTCGCAGAAGTGGTGATTGGTCTGGCCGATACCGACGGCGGTGAGATTAACGACATCTTTGCCCGCGTCCTGCTGTGTCGCGAGAAAGACCACAAGCTGTGCCACATCCTCTGGCGCGAATAAAAAAAGGCTGCGAATGCAGCCTTTTTTATTACCTGTTATCCGTTCAGAGCGGGTCAACCTTCAGGCAGGAGACCGCATGGCGGAAACTGCCTTCCAGCACCGGGCGCGTTTTCGCACACTCCGGCCCGGCAATCGGGCAGCGGGTACGGAACACACAGCCGGACGGCGGATTGATCGGCGACGGCAGCTCTCCTTCCAGAAGCTGAATCTGTTTATTCTTCTCCAGATCCGGATCGGGCACCGGCACCGCAGACATCAGGGCTTTGGTGTAAGGGTGCAGCGGGTTGTGGTACACCTCATCATAGGTGCCCAGCTCTACCGCATGGCCGAGATACATCACCAGCACGCGATCGGAGATATGCTTCACTACCGCCAGATCGTGGGCGATAAAGATCAGCGACAGGCCCATCTCACGCTGCAGTTTTTGCAGCAGGTTCACTACCTGCGCCTGAATCGACACGTCCAGCGCGGAGACCGGTTCGTCACAGATAATCAGTTTCGGCTCAAGGATCAGCGCGCGGGCAATCCCGATACGTTGACACTGGCCGCCTGAGAACTCGTGCGGGTAACGGTTGATGAGGTTCGGCAGCAGGCCCACTTTCATCATCATCGCTTTGACGCGATCGCGCACTTCAGTCCGCGGCATCTTAGGATGATAGGTGCGCAGCGGCTCGGCAATGATCTCCCCGATGGTCATACGCGGGTTCAGGGAGGCCAGCGGATCCTGGAAAATCATCTGGATGTCGCTACGCACGGCGCGCCATTCGTCAGGCTTCATCCCCAGTAGATCTTTGCCCAGCCAGGCCACTTTACCGTCGGTGGCTTTCACCAGGCCAATAATCGCGCGGGCAAAGGTCGATTTACCGCAGCCCGACTCGCCCACCACGCCCAGGGTCTCCCCTTCGTACAGACGCAGGGTGACGCCGTCCACGGCTTTCAGGGTTTTTGCCGGCTGCCAGAACCACTGCTTGCCATCTTTAATGTCAAAGTGGACTTTCAGATCCGCGATTTCGAGCAGGACATTACGTTTTTCGTCGATGACAGTCATACCAGCTCCTCGTACGGCTTAAAGCAGGCACGCAGACGGCCTGGGGCAAACTCTTCCAGCGGTGGCGCGGTGTTGCAGATCTCCATCGCATGCGGGCAGCGCGGCTGGAACGGACAGCCTTTCGGCAGACGCAGCAGGTTCGGCGGGTTGCCCGGGATGGTCAGCAGCGCCTCGCCTTCCGCATCCAGACGCGGGACAGCATTCAGCAGGCCGATAGAGTACGGGTGCGCCGGGTTGTAGAACACGTCGCGCGCTCTGCCGTACTCCATGGTACGACCGGCATACATCACCAGTACCTTGTCACAGATCCCGGCGACCACGCCCAGATCGTGGGTGATCATGATGATGGCGGTATTGAACTCACGCTTCAGCTCGTTCAGCAGGGTCATGATCTGTGCCTGAACGGTTACGTCCAGCGCGGTAGTGGGTTCATCGGCAATCAGCAGTTTTGGTCGGCACAGCAGGGCCATGGCGATCATCACACGCTGGCGCATCCCGCCGGAAAACTCATGCGGGAACATGCGCATGCGCTTACGCGCTTCCGGCATTTTCACCGCATCCAGCATTTTGACCGACTCTTCAAAAGCTTCGGCTTTGCCCAGCCCTTTGTGCAGCATCAGAACTTCCATCAGCTGCTCACCCACACGCATGTACGGGTTGAGGGAGGTCATCGGATCCTGGAAAATCATCGAGATCTGCTCGGCGCGCAGCTTGTTCAGCTCGTTTTCCGGCAGGTTGAGGATCTCTCTGCCGTTAAAGGTCGCAGACCCTCCGATGACGCCGTTTTGCGCCAGTAGGCCCATCAGCGCGAAGGCCGTCTGGGATTTACCGGAACCGGATTCACCCACGATCCCCAGCGTCTCACCGGCCCGCAGGCTGAAGTTGAGGTCGTTTACCGCGGTTACATCGCCATCCGGCGTTTTAAAGGTGACGCGCAGATCTTTCACATCCAGCAGGGCATTGCCCAGCTGATGGGTTTGTGGCGCAGATGCCGTTTCAATAATGGTCATGGCGGCGCTCCTTAACGGTCTTTCGGGTCGAGGGCATCACGCAGGCCATCGCCGATAAAGTTGAAACAAAACAGTGTCACGACCAGGAACCCTGCCGGGAACAGCAGCAGCCACGGTGAAACTTCCATCGAGTTCGCGCCATCACTCAACAGCGCACCCCAGCTGCTCAACGGCTCCTGGGTACCCAGGCCGAGGAAGCTGAGGAAGGATTCGAACAGGATCATGCTCGGCACCAGCAGGGAGGCGTACACCACTACCACACCCAGCACGTTCGGCACGATATGACGGACCACGATATTGCCGGTAGAGACCCCACCGACCTGCGCCGCTTCGATGAACTCTTTGCGCTTCAGGCTCAGGGTCTGGCCGCGCACGATACGCGCCATATCCAGCCAGGAGACCATGCCGATAGCGACAAAGATCAACAGGATGTTCTGGCCGAAGAAGGTCACCAGCAGGATCACGAAGAACATGAACGGGAAGGAGTTGAGGATCTCAAGGATACGCATCATCACCGAATCCACTTTACCGCCGAGATAGCCGGAGAGCGATCCGTACAGGGTGCCCAGAATCACCGCCACGAAGGCTGCGGCGATCCCCACCATCAACGAGATTCGCCCGCCGATGGCGACACGCACCAGCAGGTCACGCCCGGAGGAGTCGGTACCAAAGTAGTGGCCCGATTCGCTATCCGGAGCGCTGGACATCATGCCCCAGTCAGTATCGAAGTAGCTGAACTGCGACAGCATCGGCGCTAAGGTCACAAACAGGGCAATAATCACCAGCACAATCAGGCTGGCAACCGCCGCGCGGTTGTGCATAAAGCGACGGCGGGCATCCTGCCAGAGACTGCGTCCTTCGACTTCCAGTTTTTCACTGAAGTTTTCCAGCGCCTCGCTATTTTTCTTACTTAACATCATGGCGAGCTCCAGTGTCAGTAGCGGATTTTCGGATCGATGACGGCATACAGCACATCAACAATCGCGTTAAAGAAAATGGTCAACGCACCGACGAGGATGGTCAGACTCAATACCAGGGAGTAGTCGCGGTTCAGGGCGCCGTTAACAAACAGCTGGCCGATACCCGGCAGACCATAAATGGTTTCGATAACCATTGAACCGGTAATGATACCGACGAACGCCGGGCCTAAATAAGAGAGAACCGGCAATAACGCAGGTTTTAATGCGTGACGGAAAATAATCCGACGCATCGGCAGCCCTTTGGCACGCGCGGTACGAATGAAGTTTGAGTGCAAAATTTCAATCATCGAACCACGGGTGATACGCGCAATGCTGGCAATATAGGCCAGTGACAGCGCCACCATCGGCAGGATCATGTACTGCAGCGCCCCGCCATTCCAGCCGCCGCCGGGCAACCACTTCAGGGTGATAGCAAATATCATGACCAGCAAGGGCGCGACGACAAAACTCGGTATGACGACCCCGGTCATTGCCACCCCCATAACGGCGTAGTCCCATTTGGTATTTTGATTCAGCGCGGCTATTACACCCGCCGTAACGCCAAGAATGACGGCCAGTAAAAATGCCGCGGCGCCTAATTTAGCCGAAACGGGGAAGCTGGACGCCACCAGATCGTTTACGGAATAGTCTTTATATTTGAATGACGGTCCAAAATCGCCGTGCGCCAGCTGCTTCAGATAATTGAAATACTGGGTGGAGATCGGATCGTTTAAATGGTATTTCGCTTCGATATTCGCCATCACTTCTGGCGGCAGCGTACGTTCGCCGGTAAATGGACTACCCGGTGCGAGACGCATCATAAAGAAGGAGATCGTTATGAGAATAAATAGCGTTGGAATCGCTTCAAGACAGCGACGTAGGATAAATTTCAACATTGCCCGTACCTTCTGGCGTGTGCCTATATAATATTACGATGAGTAGACACCGTGGGGCGAGCACTGCCCGCCCCACTCATTGCCATTAATGCTTGATGATATACAAGTTTTTAACGTAGATATTATCCATCGGGTCTTTACCGGTATAACCACCTACCCACGGTTTCACCAGACGGGCGTTCACGTAGTAGTAAACCGGCACGATCGCAGAGTCTTTATCGAGCTGCTGTTCTGCTTTCGAATACAGCTCAGCGCGCTGCGCTTCGTCAGTGACTTTCAGGGTATCGCCGATCAGCTTATCGAACTCTGCGCTCTTATAGTGCGCGGTGTTGTTCGAGCTGTCGCTCAGCATGGTGTTCAGGAAGGAAGTTGGTTCGTTATAGTCCGCACACCAGCCTGCACGCGCTACATCAAAGGTGCCCTGATGGCGGCTGTCCAGGAAGGTTTTCCACTCCTGGTTTTCCAGCTTCACGTTCGCACCCAGGTTTTTCTTCCAGATGGAGGAGACGGCGATAGCCAGTTTTTTATGCAGATCGGAGGTGTTGTACAGCAGGCTGAAGGTCAGCGGCTTGTCAGCGGTATACCCGGCTTCGGCCAGCAGTTTCTTCGCTTCAGCATTACGCTGTTCCTGGGTCATTTTGAACCATTCTGGCTCGGTCAGCTTCGCGCCATCGGTGTACGGCGGGGTGTAGCTGTAAGCCGGCAGGTCGCCCTGGTTTTTCACTTTATTGACGATGATATCGCGATCCAGTGCCAGCTTCAGCGCGGTACGCACGCGAACGTCGGTGAATGGCGCTTTCTGGTTGTTGATTTCGTAATAATAAGTACACAGATACGGGTCAACGTGAACTTCAGCCGGGATCTCTTTTTTCAGCTTCTGGAACAGTTCGATCGGCATGTTGTTATAGGTCATGTCGATTTCGCCGCTGCGGTAGCGGTTAACGTCTGTCACTTCAGAAGCGATTGGCAGGTAGGTAACCTGGTTGATAACGGTTTTCGCGTTATCCCAGTAGTTGGTATTACGCTCGAGGTCGATACGTTCGTTAACCACCCAGGCTTTCAGCTTGTAGGCGCCGTTGGTAACGATATTGGCAGGCTGGGTCCACTTCTCGCCGAATTTTTCAACCGCTGCTTTTGGAACAGGGGAAACGGACGGGTGCACCAGCAGCTTGTAGAAATACGGAACTGGCTCGCTCAGGGTTACTTCGAAGGTATGGTCATCAATGGCTTTTACGCCGAGGTCGGTAATCGGTTTTTTGGCGGTGATGATGTCATCGATATTGGCGATATGGCCATACTGCAGATAGCTCGCATATGGAGAGGCGGTATTTGGATCCGCCAGGCGCTGCCAGCTATAAACGAAATCTTGTGCGGTAACCGGGGAACCATCAGACCATTTTGCGTCTTTACGCAGGTGGAAGGTCCAGACTTTGAAGTCTTTGTTTTCCCATTTTTCAGCAACCCCGGCAACCGGGTGGCCGTCTACGTCAGTGACCAGCAGACCTTCGAACAGGTCGCGGTTAACGTTAGACTCCGGTACACCTTCAATTTTGTGCGGATCCAGAGACTGAACCTCAGCACCGTTGTTACGCACCAGCGTTTGCTTCTCCGCCAGCTGAACCCCAGCAGGTACGTCAGCAGCCATTGCAACGTTGCCCGCGATTAGCGCAGTTAAAATCCCCGCCGCGACCAGACTTTTTTTTGTGATGATGGACATTGTGTTGGTACTCCACTCTTTATAATTACTGGTTTTTTACCAGCCTGTTTAATTCCCCTTTTTTGGGGTTCCCTGACAACGTAGGAGTTTATGCTGCTGTCAGGCGTTTTTTACTTCTCGCTATCACCGACTTTACTATTACTAACGGCTCGTCTGGCCGCCTTGCGTCGATTCTTAACAGGCCTCCCCTGTCGAGGCCCGTCTTAATTCTTTTAGATCAGAATCGTTAATGAAAAAGATTCTCATCTAAAAGATTTCTGCGGAAAATATAAGGCCGGAAAGTACCAAATGGCTTTCCCGGGTGCCAATACATTTTGCAAATTTGTTAACCAATTCTCTTTTACGGAACTTACCGTTATGTTGTGGGCTACCCTGCCGCGCATCAAAAGCGGATAAAATCTTCGCTTTTCAATGGGATGTAGAAAGTGTGCTCGACGATGGCGTCGCGGTGCTGGAGACGAGGCGTTGTTTGTACAAAAAATTAACAACTGTCTATTATTTAGCACATTCATCTAATTCATTCATCAAATTACTAATATCATCTCAGTTATCCCGCAGCAAGCCCCAGAGTATCGTGTGAGTAAAATAACAGTCTTATTGCGCGGAATGTGACCAGTGCTGTGTCGGGGTGGGAGACAAGTGGTTGATAGTTAACAAAACAAAATTATTAGTAAAATTTATTATAGTTAAAGCGATTTTCAACTTTCATTATATGATTTGCTGATAATGACAAAAAAAACGGCGCCACTGGCGCCGCTCTTTCATTTGAAATCGTCAACTCAATAAGCCCGGAAATATTGATTTCAGCCCGGTGACAATAAATTCAATCCCCAGTGCCATCAGCAGCAGACCCATAATACGGGTGATAACGTTAATGCCGGTCTGGCCAAGGAGTCGCACCAACCAGGGCGCAATGCGGAACACACCCCAACAGCAGAATGCAAACAGCGCTATGGCGATGGAGAAGCCAATCAGATGCATCAGGCTGTGGTAGCGCGTTCCCCAGACGATGGTGGAACTGATCGCCCCGGGACCCGCCATTAATGGCAGCGCCAGCGGTACCACGCCGATACTTTCCCGGATGGCGGTCTCTGACTTTTCTTGCTTGTTTTGTTTATCCTCGCCCAGCTTGCCGCTAATCATCGACATCGCGATGGTTACCACCAGGATCCCGCCGGCAATCCGGAATGAATCGATAGAGATGCCAAAAATCTGCAATATAGAGTCGCCAAGATAGAGAGAGGTCAGCAGGATGATAGCGACCGACAGGTTCGCCGTCAGGTTGGTCTTATTCCTGGCAAGCGCGGTTTGATAGCTGGTCATACTAATAAAGACGGGAATTATGCCCACCGGGTTGACCAGCGCGAACAGACCAATAAAAAACTTGAAATAAGTTGGAAAATCAAAGAGCGATAGGCTCACTGTTAGCTCCGCTGATAAGCAAGACTGAAGATAAAGAATGGCAACGCCAATAACCGCGCAGAAGATACGCTTTTTACGCATGCACTTCATCACAATATTGTGAATTATAGTGGTTTGACGCTGTAAAATATTTGTGTACTAAATGCATACCTGTGGTTCAATTGCTTTTGCAATTATTTAACATCGTTGGCAATGCCCCAAAATACCCCTGCTGAAAGGTATCAGCTTATGGATAAATTGATACAGATCATGTTTTCCGTACTCAGAAGTGAGTAATCTTGATTACGCCACCACGGAGATTCAGTATCTGAACCCAGGCTACTGATGGGAGGCTCTTTTAGTAAATCAGGGGTACGATAAAAACGTTAACACCTTGTTTTTATGTAAGTTAAGCAAGTGGCAATGGCGCTGACTATACTGTTTTCGTGTCGAGCAGCTGATTTACTAAAAGAGTTTAACATTATCAGGAGAGCATTATGGCTGTTACTAATGTCGCAGAGCTTAACGCACTTGTAGAGCGCGTAAAAAAAGCCCAGCGTGAATATGCCAATTTCACCCAAGAACAGGTTGATAAAATCTTCCGCGCCGCCGCTCTGGCTGCTGCAGATGCTCGAATCCCTCTCGCTAAAATGGCCGTTGCCGAATCCGGCATGGGTATCATTGAAGATAAAGTGATCAAAAACCACTTTGCTTCTGAGTATATCTACAACGCCTATAAAGATGAGAAGACTTGTGGCGTCTTGTCTGAAGATGACACTTTCGGTACCATCACAATTGCAGAGCCTATCGGCATCATCTGCGGTATCGTTCCTACTACCAACCCAACGTCTACTGCTATCTTCAAATCGCTCATCAGCCTGAAGACGCGTAACGCAATCATTTTCTCTCCACATCCACGTGCTAAAGATGCGACCAACAAAGCGGCCGATATCGTTCTGCAAGCGGCGATCGCTGCAGGTGCACCGAAAGACCTGATCGGCTGGATCGATCAACCTTCTGTGGAGCTGTCTAACGCACTGATGCACCACCCTGACATTAACCTGATCCTTGCGACCGGTGGTCCAGGCATGGTTAAAGCCGCTTATAGCTCCGGTAAACCGGCTATCGGCGTAGGTGCAGGTAACACCCCGGTTGTTATCGACGAAACTGCCGATATCAAACGTGCTGTTGCATCGGTACTGATGTCTAAAACCTTCGATAACGGCGTTATCTGTGCTTCTGAGCAGTCTGTCGTCGTTGTTGACTCCGTATACGATGCCGTTCGCGAACGTTTCGCCAGCCACGGCGGCTACCTGCTGCAAGGCCAGGAACTGAAAGCCGTTCAGGACATCCTCCTGAAAAATGGCGCACTGAACGCGGCTATCGTGGGTCAGCCAGCGTATAAAATCGCTGAACTGGCAGGCTTCTCCGTACCGGTAACCACCAAGATCCTGATTGGTGAAGTGACCGATGTTGATGAAAGCGAGCCGTTTGCTCACGAGAAACTCTCTCCGACGCTGGCCATGTACCGTGCGAAAGATTTCGACGACGCGGTCATCAAAGCAGAGAAACTGGTTGCCATGGGCGGTATCGGTCATACCTCATGCCTGTACACCGACCAGGACAACCAGCCGGAGCGTGTAGCGCACTTCGGTCAGATGATGAAAACTGCACGTATCCTGATTAACACCCCTGCTTCTCAGGGTGGTATCGGTGACCTGTATAACTTTAAGCTCGCGCCTTCCCTGACTCTGGGTTGTGGTTCATGGGGTGGTAACTCCATCTCTGAGAACGTTGGTCCTAAGCACCTGATCAACAAGAAAACCGTTGCTAAGCGAGCTGAAAACATGTTGTGGCATAAACTTCCGAAATCTATCTACTTCCGCCGTGGCTCCCTGCCAATCGCGCTGGATGAAGTGATTACTGATGGCCACAAACGTGCGCTCATCGTGACTGACCGTTTCCTCTTCAACAATGGCTATGCAGACCAGATTACCTCTGTGCTGAAAGCAGCTGGCGTAGAAGTGGACGTGTTCTTCGAAGTTGAAGCTGACCCAACCCTGTCCGTTGTTCGTAAAGGCGCAGAGCTGGCGAACTCCTTCAAACCAGACGTCATTATCGCCCTGGGCGGCGGCTCCCCAATGGATGCAGCCAAAATCATGTGGGTAATGTACGAGCATCCGGAAACGCACTTCGAAGAACTGGCGCTGCGCTTTATGGATATTCGTAAACGTATCTACAAGTTCCCGAAAATGGGTGTGAAAGCAAAAATGGTTGCGATCACCACCACGTCTGGTACCGGTTCTGAAGTCACGCCGTTTGCCGTTGTAACCGACGATGCTACCGGCCAGAAATACCCGCTGGCAGACTATGCCCTGACTCCGGACATGGCAGTGGTTGATGCCAACCTGGTGATGGATATGCCGAAATCACTCTGTGCGTTCGGTGGTCTGGATGCGGTAACTCACGCCCTGGAAGCTTACGTTTCCGTGCTGGCATCTGAGTTCTCTGACGGTCAGGCTCTGCAGGCGCTGAAACTGCTGAAAGAGAACCTGCCAGCCTCTTACAACGAAGGTTCTAAGAACCCGGTTGCTCGTGAGCGCGTTCACAGTGCTGCCACCATCGCAGGTATCGCGTTTGCTAACGCCTTCCTGGGTGTGTGTCACTCCATGGCGCACAAACTGGGCTCCCAGTTCCACATTCCGCACGGCCTGGCAAACGCCCTGCTGATTGGCAACGTTATCCGTTACAACGCGAACGATAACCCAACCAAACAGACTGCTTTCAGCCAGTACGACCGTCCGCAGGCGCGTCGTCGCTACGCAGAAATTGCTGACCACCTGGGCCTGAGCGCACCTGGCGATCGCACTGCCGCGAAGATTGAGAAACTGCTGGCATGGCTGGATAGCATTAAAGCTGAACTGGGTATTCCGAAGTCTATTCGCGAAGCTGGTGTTCAGGAAGCAGACTTCCTGGCGCACGTAGACAAGCTGTCTGAAGATGCCTTTGATGACCAGTGTACTGGTGCGAACCCGCGCTACCCGCTGATCGCAGAGCTGAAACAGATCCTGCTGGATACCTACTACGGTCGTGAATACTCCGAAGGCGTATCTGCACCCGCAGCACCGGTTGTAGAAGTGCCGGTGAAAGCTGATAAGAAAGCGAAGAAAAGCGCTTAATTAACTGCTTAATAAAAAACCCGCTCCGGCGGGTTTTTTTATGTTTGTTATACAGAGTGAACAGAGAGAGGAAATGAAATAGCGTCGTTAACGACGACAGGCTTCCTGAATGGCCGTCAGAGAGCCCACAACCAGCGCCTCTTTATAATGCTTACGGCAGACTGAGACATAGCGTTCATTGCCGCCAATCACCACCTGTTCACCTTCCGCATAGGGTTTGCCCGCCTGATCCAGGCGCAGCACCATACTCGCTTTACGGCCGCAGAAACAGATAGTTTTCAATTCAACCAGTTTATCCGACCAGGCCAGTAAATACTGGCTGCCAATAAACAGTTCACCGCGGAAATCAGTACGCAGGCCATAACAGAGCACCGGAATATCCAGCTCGTCGACCACCTCGGACAACTCATGCACCTGCTGGCGGGTTAAAAACTGGCTCTCATCCACCAGCACACAATGTATAGCCTGACTGGCAACCTCTGCGCGGATCTCGTCCAGCAGATTGGTTTGCGGGTTATATAGCTTTGCCGGCGACGAGAGACCAATTCGCGAGCTAACCTTTCCGCTACCAAAACGGTCATCGATCTCTGCGGTGTAAACGAGGGTCTGCATCCCGCGCTCCTGGTAATTGTAGGAGGATTGCAGTAATGCGGTCGACTTACCTGCGTTCATTGCTGAATAGTAGAAATACAGTTGTGCCATTGGCCGTTAAACCCTAATCAATGTGTATTATTACCGATGCGCGATTGTACCATATTTTGTCTGGTCTTCCGTGCTGCAGCGCGCTTTGCAGGCGGTGCGGAACATTTTAACCGGTGAAGGGATATACACCAGACGGTGATAAAGACCGGTAAAAACATGAATTACAGTACGGTTTTAAAAACGGTAAGTTCAGGAAAAATCTGTTATTTTAATGTCGTTACGGGGTCAAAATTGAAGCCGGAATAATTAACAGTTTCAGCGGGCAACCCTGTTTTCGGCACTAATACAAAAGGTTGATATTTATCCGCAGTAACAATAATCCCGAAGAAAATTACTCTCAAAAGATGCGTTCCCCGTCAGGTTTACAACGCATCTTTTGATAACACAGCCCTCTTTTGGCCACGGAAATTTAAGTTAGCGTTATTAATAATAATGCCAAATATTAGGCGTTTTTTGAATTCCTTACATTCTGACCTATTGCATATATCAATTTATGCCTCTATTATTACTTCAACAAACCCCCCACATTATAAGTTTGAGATTACTACAATGAGCGAAGCACTTAAAATTCTGAACAACATCCGTACTCTTCGTGCCCAGGCGAGAGAATGTACTCTGGAAACGCTTGAAGAAATGCTGGAGAAATTAGAAGTCGTTGTAAACGAGCGCCGTGAAGAAGAAAATGCCGCGGCTGCTGAAATCGAAGAGCGTACGCGTAAACTGCAGCAATATCGTGAAATGCTGATCGCTGATGGTATTGATCCAAACGAATTGCTGAACAGCATGGCTGCTGCTAAAACAGGCACCAAAGCTAAACGCGCTGCGCGTCCAGCTAAATATAGCTACATCGATGAGAACGGCGAATCTAAAACCTGGACCGGCCAGGGTCGTACTCCAGCTGTTATCAAGAAAGCGATGGAAGAAGAAGGCAAACAACTGGACGACTTCCTGATTAAGGAATAAGTCAGAGAGTTATCAGAAAAATCCCGCTTAATGCGGGATTTTTTATGCCTGTATTTTATACGGCGTGACATTCCGTTACATACTGTCATATATAACTCAGGCGATGCTATTCACCTGCTCCCGAGCGGCCAGGCTGAAAAGACGCATAAAAAAACCGGTGATAGCCATGCTGTCACCGGTTTTTGCTTAACGCATTAGCGTCTGGTTAGTTTTTAATGCCCAGCGTCTCTTTCAGCCAGCCTTTAAATTCTTCACCCAGGGTCTGGTGGCGAACACCATATTCAACGAAGGCCTGCATGTAACCGAGTTTATTACCGCAGTCGTGGCTCTTACCTTTCATATGGTAGGCTTCAACGGTCTCTTTCTCGATCAGCATGTCGATGCCATCGGTCAGCTGGATTTCATCCCCGGCGCCTGGAGGCGTTTTCGCCAGCAGCGGCCAAATCTCTGCACTCAGGACATAACGCCCTACCACAGCCAGATTAGACGGCGCTACGTCGGCTTTTGGCTTCTCAACCACGCCCACCATTGGCACGCTGTCGCCCGGGTTCATTTCAACGCCTTTGCAGTCGACAACACCGTAAGCGGTCACGTCTTCAACCGGTTCAACCATGATCTGGCTACTGCCCGTTTCGTCGAAACGTTTAATCATTTCTGCCAGGTTATCCTGAGACAGATCGGATTCAAACTCGTCGAGAATAACGTCCGGCAAAATAACCGCCACTGGCTCGTTACCCACAACCGGATGAGCACACAGCACTGCGTGACCCAGACCTTTAGCCAGCCCCTGACGGACCTGCATAATAGTCACGTGCGGCGGGCAAATAGACTGCACTTCCTGTAAAAGCTGACGCTTAACGCGTTTTTCCAGCATGGCTTCAAGTTCAAAACTGGTATCGAAATGGTTTTCGATAGAGTTTTTGGATGAATGTGTTACCAGCACAATTTCAGTAATGCCGGCGGCAATACATTCGTTGACCACATACTGGATTAATGGCTTATCAACGAGTGGCAGCATCTCTTTTGGAATTGCCTTCGTTGCTGGCAGCATCCTGGTTCCCAACCCGGCAACCGGGATAACGGCCTTTGTCACTTTCGAATTTACGGCAGCCATTGAAACTCTCCTGAACTGTTCATGTTTTGAACTTTAGTCTGCATTAATAACGCGTTCAGTATATCAGCCAGAGGATGAGGTCCGGGTCTGAAAAGGACGCGCTACCGCTTAATTAGGATAAATACGAATGAAAACTTGTCCCGATAGTAGCATTGCCGGTGAAACGACGGTAAAGCTATCTACCGTTTAAATTCCAACTGATTATTCCGTGGACAACATTAAGCGCAACCGCCCTCCCGTACCCCAAATTTGGCATTGCCATGAAGTACAGCGGTGGCTTATTTGATTAAGATAGGTGTTGCCTAACGTTCCTAACGGAACGCCGTTGCTGACCTGAATATGATGTTCGCCAGTATTAAGCGTGGCATTAAGTCCGGCCGAGACCAGAATCAAATTTTTCAGGCCGCTATGGTAATAACCAACCAGTAACGGGAATTGCCCGGGCAAACTTGCCTGACGCAGCAGCTGGTTTACCTGTTTAAGTAAACTCCCTAACTCTGGCAACCGTTGTCCCTGATGCGAGAGTTGTTCCTGAAGTAAACCATTGAACAGGGCGCGTAATAATAACGCCGCCAGCACGCCATTATCTCCCGCCCGGGTAACGTCCAGACAATAAAACGCCAGATCGTTATCGGATAACGGAGCGATATCAAGCACCAGGCCATGTTGATCGGCCGCCATCAACTGACGGTAATTCACTTTGCATCCGGAGATGTTTTGTTGCACGGGCGGCTGCAGTTCCTGTAGAAGCTTTGCCGCCGCAGTAGGGTTATTAACCAGCGCATCCCAGTCCTGAAAAAGTCGCTCTTCCTCTTCTACCCGCGAATTAAACATATTGGGATAGAGGCATGCGAGGACGGTTTCACGCAGGCGATTAAGATCTTTCACCGGCTTGAGCAGGACATCCTGCACGCCCAGACGCAACGCCTTCGCGATGTCAGCCATATTCTCGGTCGCAGAAATGACGAGGATAGGGATCTGATCCCCTGCGTTACGTAAATGCTCCACCAGCTTCAGACCGTTCATCCGCGGCATGGCGATATCACAAATCATCAGATCGGGCTTTAGTCCCGCCATTTTTTCAAGGGCGTCGACACCATCCCCTGCGAGTGCTGTTGTTGCTCCCAGTGATGAAAGCCACGAATCCAGTAGTGAGCGGATAACAGGCTCGTCTTCAACTATAAGAATTTGTTTCCCGGCTAATGGCTGTGTCATGGTCTCTCCCGGCGCTGACAATAGATCAATAGTGGCATGCTATCGGTACTATCGCCTGTCAGATTTTGCTGAAGTAATCAAAAAAAGCGTGCTCAGGCAGAAGCCCGCACCAAAGGTAATAATTCATCCATTTTCTTTTCGACTGCCTGCGCGCCAGCGGTGATTGCCGCCTCTGCGCGATGGAAATCGAGCGTTGAAATTTGTGGACAAAAAGGTTGAATCAATATATCCGGCGGGTCACCCGCCATTCGATTGCGTTTCAGGCGATTTTCCAGCACCTGAATCGAGGTGGTCATAATTTCCATAGCGGTCGGCGCAGCGACCCGTTTACGCGTCGCCACACGACTCAGACGTCCGCGCAGCTTTTCATGCCAGGCGAGATCGTCAAGTGCGCCGTCATCCGTTTGGGTATTCACCGGCATGAGGTCCTGCTGCATCAGATGCGCATCATGCTGGAGATCGACCGCAATCACGATATCAGCCCCCATCGCGCGGGTCAGAGAAATGGGCACAGGATTGACAACACCGCCGTCCACCAGCCAGTAGCCGTTATGCGGAACCGGCGCCATCAGGCCCGGCATACTGCAGGAAGCACGTACGGCAAGATGGATATCGCCTTCGGTGAACCAGATTTCCCGGCCGGTGCTGAGGTTAGTCGCGACCGCACCGAAAGGCATCTGGCAGCTGGAGAATTCGGTCAGAGGCATTACCTGGCGAAAACGGTTGAAGACGCGCTCACCGCGTAACAACCCGCCACGTTGCCAGGAGAGATCCATCAGGCGCAGGACGTCCCAGTAGCTAAATGATCGTACCCAGGTTTCCAGCTCGGGAAGTTTGCCACACGAATAGGCGGCCCCCACCAGAGAACCTATTGAACAGCCTGCGACGATATCTATTTCGATACCTAAACGTTGTAAGGCATTGATCACACCAATATGCGACCAGCCCCGGGCTGCTCCCGAGCCCAACGCCAGTCCGATTTTAACTTTTCTCATTAGCCCTGTTTAACGTCCCCTGGATTCCTGGCATAGCGTCATTGCAACCGCTCGGTTAACATAGTGCCACCCTGGCGTTATGCGCCATTTATTCATTTATTGTTTCAGGAAGAGAATCGTGTCTCAACTCTGTCCCTGCGGTAGCGCTCACGAGTATAGCCTATGTTGCCAGCGATATCTTACTGGTGAACAGGTTGCACCGGACCCGGCCTCACTTATGCGGTCCCGTTATACCGCTTTTGTGATGCGGGACGCAGACTACCTGGTTAAGACCTGGCACCCGTCATGTCATGCTGCTGATTTTCGTCAGGAGATCGAATCCGGTTTTGCGAACACGCAATGGTCCGGGCTGACTCAGTATGAAACGGCGTCAGGCAAAGACGAGAACGAGGGGTTCGTCAGTTTTGTTGCCCGCTTTACCGAGCACGGGAAAGCCGGTGCCATCATCGAACGCTCGCGTTTCTTAAAGGAGGGCGGACGGTGGTACTATATTGACGGTACGCGTCCGCAGTTCGGTCGTAATGACCCCTGCCCCTGTGGTTCAGGTAAAAAATTTAAAAAGTGTTGCGGGCAATAAGGCCTGACGATACCGTTTCAGCAAACACGCAAAGGATTTTCCGGCAATGCAATCAACACAACGCAAAGTGCTGCGCACCATTTGTCCCGACCAGAAAGGGCTGATCGCCCGTATTACCAACATTTGCTATAAGCATGAACTGAACATCGTGCAGAACAACGAGTTTGTTGATCACCGTACCGGCCGCTTCTTTATGCGTACCGAGCTGGAAGGGATTTTCAACGACGCGACGCTGCTGGCCGATCTGGACGGCGCGCTGCCGGAAGGTTCCGTGCGCGAGCTGACGCCCGCCGGTCGTCGCCGGGTAGTTATCCTCGTCACCAAAGAGGCGCACTGCCTGGGCGATCTGCTGATGAAAGCTAACTACGGCGGTCTGGATGTGGAGATCGCCGCGGTCATCGGCAATCATGAAACGCTGCGCACTCTGGTCGAGCGCTTTGATATTCCGTTTGAGCTGGTGAGCCATGAAGGCCACACCCGCGAAGAGCATGACAATTTAATGGCCCAGGCCATCGAAGCGCACAACCCGGATTACGTGGTGCTGGCGAAATACATGCGCGTATTGACGCCATCCTTCGTTGCGCGGTTCCCGAATAAGATCATCAATATTCACCACTCGTTCCTGCCAGCCTTTATCGGCGCGCGTCCTTATCACCAGGCGTACGAGCGCGGGGTTAAGATCATCGGCGCAACGGCGCACTACGTGAATGATAATCTGGATGAAGGCCCAATTATCATGCAGGACGTGATTCATGTTGATCACACCTACACGGCGGAAGATATGATGCGTGCAGGACGCGACGTCGAAAAAAATGTCTTAAGCCGGGCGCTGTATCAGGTGCTGGCGCAGCGCGTGTTTGTCTACGGTAACAGAACGATTATTCTTTAATCCTTTATAAAATGAATCGATTAGCTTTGCGTCTTTATGCGTAAAAATCAGGCAAACGATTCAATTTAGCAAAGGAAGTCTTTACAGGGGCGCGTCATTTGATATGATGCGCCCCGCTCCCCACAAGGAAGCAGGCCAGTAAAAGCATTACCCCGTGGTGGGGTTCCCGAGCGGCCAAAGGGAGCAGACTGTAAATCTGCCGTCATCGACTTCGAAGGTTCGAATCCTTCCCCCACCACCATCTTCAAGCTTTACCTCAAAATCTGAATTACCCCTGGTGGGGTTCCCGAGCGGCCAAAGGGAGCAGACTGTAAATCTGCCGTCATCGACTTCGAAGGTTCGAATCCTTCCCCCACCACCATCACTTCTCTTAAAAAACAATTCAAAATAAATACTTATTCTTCGGATCCCGCGCACCTGTTCTCCCCGGTGGCGCTGCGCTTACCGGGGCTACAAAACCAAATCGTAGGCCGGGTAAGGTGCAGCCGCCACCCGGCAAAATCCCTACAACGGTGGCAATCGACGCGTCACCGGTGAACTCTTCACAATCGACGTATTGCACTGGGCATGCTCTGCCAGCCCATCCAGTAGCGTATCCAGTTGCTCTATCGAGCGCACCACCAGCCTGATAACAAAACAGTCCTCACCGGTTACTTTGTCGCTTTCAATGCACTCCGGCATCGCCTGGATATATTTATCCACCTTATGCAATAACCCCGGCAGCGGGCGCACGCGTACCAGCGCCTGCAGGGTATAGCCTAACGCCGCCAGATTCACCCGGGCGCCATACCCCTGAACCACGCCCCGCTCTTCCAGCCTTTTTAACCGCTCTGCGGTGCTGGGTGATGTCAGCCCCACCCGGCCGCTCAGCACCTTCAGCGACATACGCGCATCCTCCACCAGACAGGCCAGGATCCGGCGGTCGATCTCATCGATAAGGTAATCCATAGCATTCACCTAATTTATAAAAGCAACTAACGTCTTTTACCTTAGATCAGCCCTGTTAAACCGGACACTTTTTTTCAACAATAAGGGCATTAATCAGGAGGTGTGCAATGCGTGAAATCCAACAGGGCGTCTGGCAAATGAGCCTGGCGATGCTGATATCCGGTTCCATTGGAGCCTTTGTTTTGCTCTCCGGTTTGCCGGTAACAGAGGTGGTGTTCTGGCGCTGTCTGATCGGCGCGATTGCGCTGTTTCTCTTTATTCGTTTCAGTAAACAGCCTTTCAGCCCCTTAACCAAAGTCACGCTGGGCCTCGCCGTTCTTGGCGGCGTCGCGCTGGTTGTGAACTGGCTGCTGCTGTTCGCCGCTTTTGAGCGTATCTCTATCGGCCTGTCGACGGTGGTCTATAACACTCAGCCCTTTATGCTGGTGCTGATGGGGATATTGCTGGGTGAACGGGTAAGCCTGGTGAAATGGGGCTGGCTGTTCCTCGCCTTTGGCGGCGTGGTGATTCTGCTCTCCAGCGAACTGACGGGCGGGCATGAGGCGGGATGGCTGGCGGGTATCGGCCTCGCGCTGGGTGCGGCTTTCTTCTATGCCCTCACCGCTATCATCACCCGCAAATTAAAGACCATTGCACCGCAGCATATCGCCTTTATTCAGGTTCTGACCGGCGTGGTGATGCTCCTGCCGCTGGCGCATATGCCCGCTTTAACTGCCGATTTCCCGTGGGGGATTTTATTGACGCTGGGCATTGTCCACACCGGGATCATGTATCAGCTGCTCTACAGCGCCATCCAGAAGCTCCCTACCCCCATCATCGGCTCGCTGTCGTTTATCTACCCGGTGGTGGCGCTGATTGTCGATAATCTGGTGTTTGGCCACTCGCTGAATCTCACCCAACTGGCCGGCGGAGCCTTGATTCTGTTGGCTGCGGCGGGCAACAACCTCGGCTGGGGCGAAAAAAAACCCCGCCAGAGCGGGGTTTCGATTAAAACAGCGGATTAGCGACGAGCTCGCACAATCTGATACCGGCGCGTCAGGTACTCCACCGGCGCGCTCCAGATATGCACCAGACGGGAGAACGGGAACAGCAGGAACAGGGTCATACCCAGCACCAGGTGCACGCGGAAGACAAAAGCCACGCCGTCGAGATGCTCAGACGCCCCGCCGTGGAAGGTCACCACCGACTGTGCCCAACCCACCAGCTTCAGCATTTCGCTGCCGTCCATGTGTTGTGCAGAGAACGGAATAGTCAGCAGACCCAGCGCACACTGCACCATTAGCAGGGAGAGGATCAGAATGTCCGCCCCGGTAGTGGTGGCCCGCACGCGAGGGCTGAACAGACGACGTTTCAGCAGCATCAGGCCGCCCACCAGGGTCATCACGCCGCAGGCGCCCCCGGCAATCATCGCCATCTTCTGCTTCACGTCCATCGGCAGGAAGGATTCATACATCCAGTGCGGGGTCAGCATCCCGAGGAAGTGACCGGCAAAGATACCCAGAATCCCGATGTGGAACAGGTTCGAGGCCATGTTCATCCCTTTGCGATCCAGCATCTGGCTGGAGGCGGCGCGCCAGGTGTACTGACCGTAGTCATAACGCAGCCAGCTACCAATCAGAAAGACCGAACCCGCAATGTACGGATAGATATCGAAGAAGAACATATTCAGGAAGTGCATTATTGCTGTCCTCCGGTAGAGATATTCAAATATTGCGGGGCAACGGCACCGGCAAAACGACGCTGGTGAGCAGAGATTTCCGACTCGCCGCAGCTCTGGTCAGCAAAGAACTTCACCTGCTCCTCTTCCCAGACCGCATCCAGCGCCTGGGGGGTGTCATCCCGGGCTTCATCCGCGATTTTCTCCGCCACTTTTTCACTGTCTACCGAAGCGTTGGCCAGCTTCACCAGCAGATCGAACAGCACCGCATAGCGGCTTTCACGCTGTTGCAGACGTGCGCCCAGCAACGCCAGGATCGGCGCGATATCCTGCAAACCGCCCAGCGCCTCTTCTTTCGGCAGCTGCGCCAGATATTCCAGATACAGCGGGAGGTGATCCGGCAGCTCGCGGCTGTCGAGATGCAAACCGTGCTGCTCATACTGGGCCATCAGATCGACCATCGCCTGACCGCGATCGCGGGATTCACCGTGAACGTGTTCAAACAGCAGCAGCGAGGTGGCGCGGCCGCGATCAAACAGCTGGCTGTAGTCAGACTGGGCATCCAGAAGATCGCGCGCCAGCAGGTCGCGGAGGAAAACGCCCAGTGTCTGGGCATCCTCTTTATCCAGGTTTTCCGATGACGCGAGTGCATCAAAGAGTTCCTGTTGATGCTGCGCAAGGGCAGCATCCGGGTACTCGAGCAGACGCGAAACAATGACGAGTTCAATCATTGGTGCGGCTCCGTTTTGCTGGTCACATCCATCGCATCGATGCGGCGGCTGTTGAACAGGTTGAATTTATTGTCTGAACCGTGGCAACCGTCGCCGAAGGTAAAGCCACACCCGCTTTTCTCCGGGAAAGCTTCACGGGCCAGCTCACGGTGGCTGCTTGGCACCACGAAGCGATCTTCGTAGTTAGCAATCGCCAGGTAGCGGTACATCTCCTGGGCCTGCGCTTCGCTTAAGCCCACCTCTTCCAGCGCGCGAGTATCGATGACGCCGTCAACGGTCTCCGCACGTTTGAAGTGGCGCATCGCCAGCATACGTTTCAGGGCCAGCAGTACCGGCTGGGTGTCACCCGCAGTCAGCAGGTTCGCCAGATACTGCACCGGGATGCGCAGGCTTTCGACATCCGGCAGGATACCGTTGCTGCCCAGTTCGCCCGCGTCCGCCGCAGACTGAATCGGCGACAGCGGTGGCACGTACCAGACCATCGGCAATGTGCGGTATTCCGGATGCAGCGGCAGGGCCAGCTTCCAGTCCATCGCCATTTTGTAGACCGGCGACTGCTGCGCTGCGTCGATCACGCTCTGCGGAATGCCGTCGGCCAGCGCCTGAGCGATTACCTTCGGATCGTTTGGATCGAGGAACACGTCCAGCTGACGCTGATAGAGATCTTTCTCATGCTCGGTGCTTGCCGCGTTCTCAATCGCATCTGCGTCATACAGCAGCACGCCGAGGTAGCGGATACGGCCTACGCAGCTCTCGGAGCAGACGGTTGGCATCCCGGCTTCGATACGCGGGTAGCAGAAGATGCACTTCTCGGACTTACCGCTCTTCCAGTTGAAGTAGATCTTTTTGTACGGGCAGCCGGTGATGCACATACGCCAGCCGCGGCACTTGTCCTGGTCGATCAGCACGATGCCGTCTTCTTCACGCTTGTAGATGGCACCGCTCGGGCAGGTGGCGACACAGGCCGGGTTCAGGCAGTGTTCGCACAGGCGCGGCAGATACATCATGAAGGTGTTTTCGAACTGGCCGTACATCGCCTTCTGCATGTTCTCGAAGTTCTGGTCTTTGGCGCGTTTTTCAAACTCGCCGCCCAGAATCTCTTCCCAGTTTGGCCCGCTGGTGATTTTGTCCATGCGCTGACCGGTGATCAGCGAGCGTGGACGGGCGATCGGTTGGTGTTTACCTTCCGGCGCGTTGTGCAGGTTCTGGTAGTCAAAATCAAACGGCTCGTAGTAATCGTCGATGCCCGGCAGATGCGGGTTCGCGAAGATTTTACCCAGCAGCAGCGCGCGGTTACCCATGCGCGGCTGCAGTTTGCCGTTGATTTTACGGATCCAGCCGCCCTTCCACTTCTCCTGGTTTTCCCAGTCGGTCGGGAAGCCGGTGCCCGGCTTGCTTTCAACGTTGTTGAACCAGGCGTACTCCATACCTTCCCGGCTGGTCCAGACATTTTTACAGGTGACTGAGCAGGTATGACAGCCGATGCATTTATCCAGATTCAGCACCATGCCGACTTGTGAACGAATTTTCATTTTACGCTCTCCTGTACCTGGTCATTACCTTCGCCGTCTAACCAGTTAATATTCTTCATCTTACGTACCACCACGAACTCATCGCGGTTCGATCCTACGGTGCCGTAGTAGTTAAAGCCGTAGGCCAGCTGCGCATAGCCGCCGATCATGTGGGTCGGCTTCGGCGTAATACGGGTCACGGAGTTGTGAATACCGCCGCGCTGCTCGGTGATTTCTGAACCCGGCAGGTTCACGATACGTTCCTGCGCGTGGTACATCATGGTCATCCCGGCCGGCACACGCTGGCTCACTACCGCACGCGCCGTCAGGGCACCGTTGCTGTTGAACACTTCGATCCAGTCGTTATCTTCGATACCCAGATCTTTGGCGTCCGCTTCGCTCATCCAGACAATCGGGCCACCGCGCGACAGGGTCAGCATCAGCAGGTTGTCGCTGTAGGTGGAGTGGATACCCCACTTCTGGTGCGGCGTCAGGAAGTTCAGCGCCTTCTCCGGGTTACCGTTGGATTTCTTGCCCATAACGGCTTTCACAGAACGGGTGTCGATTGGCGGACGGTACACCAGCAGGCTCTCACCGAAGTCACGCATCCACTGGTGATCCTGATACAGCGACTGACGGCCGGTCAGGGTACGCCATGGGATCAGCTCGTGAACGTTGGTATAACCGGCGTTGTAGGAGACGTGCTCATCTTCCAGACCAGACCAGGTCGGGCTGGAGATGATTTTGCGCGGTTGGGCCTGAATATCGCGGAAGCGGATCTTCTCGTCTTCTTTATTCAGCGCCAGATGGGTATGGTCGCGACCGGTAAATTCACTCAGCGCAGCCCAGGCCTTCACCGACACCTGGCCGTTGGTTTCCGGGGCCAGGGTCAGGATCATCTCTGCCGCATCAATCGCCGTGTTCAGCATTGGCTGGCCTTTGGCCGGGCCGTCCGCTTTGGTGTAGTTGAGCTTACGCAGCAGATCCATTTCGGTCTGGGTGTTCCAGGCGATGCCTTTTCCGCCGTTACCGATTTTCTCCATCAGCGGACCGATAGAGGTAAAGCGCTCGTACGTTGCCGGATAATCACGCTCAACCGGAATGATGTGCGGTGCTGTCACGCCCGGGATCAGGTCGCATTCGCCTTTTTTCCAGTCCTTCACGTCCAGCGGCTGCGCCAGTTCGGCGGCGGAGTCGTGCTGGATTGGCAGCGTGACCACGTCGGTCTCTTTGCCCAGATGGCCCACGCAGACTTCGGAGAATTTCTTCGCGATGTCTTTGTAGATATCCCAGTCGCTCTTCGATTCCCAGGCCGGATCAACGGCGGCAGAGAGCGGATGAATAAACGGATGCATATCCGAGGTATTCATGTCGTCTTTTTCATACCAGGTGGCCGTCGGCAGCACGATGTCGGAGTAGAGGCAGGTGCTGGAGAGACGGAAGTCCAGAGTCACCACCAGATCCAGTTTGCCGTCGAGACCGTTGTCTTTCCACTCCACCTCTTCAGGCATCACGCCGCCCTGCTTGCCGAGATCTTTACCCTGGATACCGTTTTCGGTCCCGAGCAGGTATTTCAGCATGTACTCGTGGCCTTTACCGGACGAGCCCAGCAGGTTGGAGCGCCAGATGAACAGGTTACGCGGGTGGTTTTTACCGTTCTCAGGCTGTTCAGCCGCAAAGCGAATCGAGCCCTCTTTCAGGGATTTGACGGTGTAATCCACCGGGGTCATCCCGGCTTTCTTCGCCTCTTCTGCGATGCGCAGCGGGTTGGTTCCCAGCTGAGGTGCGGACGGCAGCCAGCCCATGCGCTCTGCACGCACGTTGAAATCGATCAGGTGGCCGCTGTAGCGGGATTTATCCGCCATCGGGGAGAGCAGCTCCTGGGCAGTCACCGTCTCGTAGCGCCACTGGCTGGAGTGGTTATAGAAGTAAGAGGTGCTGTTCATGTGACGTGCCGGACGCTGCCAGTCGAGGGCAAACGCCAGCGGCTGCCAGCCGGTCTGCGGACGCAGTTTTTCCTGGCCGACATAGTGCGCCCAGCCGCCGCCGCTCTGACCGACGCAGCCGCAGAAGATCAGCATGTTGATCAGGCCACGATAGTTCATATCGAGGTGATACCAGTGGTTCAGACCGGCACCGACGATGATCATTGACCGACCGTGGGTCTTGTCTGCGTTATCAGCAAATTCACGCGCGGTACGGATGATGTGCGCCCGCGGAACACCGGTGATCTGCTCTGCCCAGGCCGGGGTGTAAGCTTTGACGTCGTCATAGCTGGTAGCGCAGTTTTCATCGTTCAGACCGCGCTCCAGGCCGTAGTTGGCCAGGGTCAGGTCGTAAACGGTGGTCACCAGCGCGGTAGAACCATCGGCCAGCTGCAGGCGTTTCACCGGCAGTTTGTGCATCAGGACGTTCTGGAGTTCAACCTTGTTGAAGTGCTCAGACCCTTCGCCGCCGAAGTACGGGAAGCCGACGTCAGCGATCTCGTCCTGGCTGCCCAGCATGCTCAGACGCAGTTCGGTCTCTTCGCCCGTCGCGCCATTACGCTGCTCGAGGTTCCACTTGCCCTTCTCGCCCCAGCGGAAGCCGATAGAGCCGTTCGGAGCAATCATGTCGCCATTGCTGTTGTAAGCAACGGTTTTCCATTCCGGGTTGTTTTCCTGGCCCAGCGCATCCACCAGGTCAGCGGCACGCAGCATACGGCCTGCGGCGTAGTAACCGTCACGCTCTTCCAGCATCACCAGCATCGGCATGTCGGTATATTTGCGCACGTAGTCGGTGAAGTACTGGCTTGGCTTGTCGAGGTGGAACTCACGCAGCATCACGTGCCCCATCGCCAGCGCCATCGCGGCATCGGTACCCTGCTTCGGTGCCAGCCACAGGTCGCACAGTTTGGCGATTTCGGCGTAGTCCGGGGTTACGGCAACGGTTTTGGTGCCTTTGTAACGCACTTCGGTAAAGAAGTGGGCGTCCGGGGTACGGGTCTGTGGCACGTTAGAGCCCCAGGCGATGATGTAGCTGGAGTTGTACCAGTCAGCGGATTCCGGCACGTCAGTCTGCTCACCCCAGGTCTGCGGAGACGCAGGCGGCAGGTCGCAGTACCAGTCATAGAAGCTCAGGCAGGTTCCGCCAATCAGGGAGAGGTAGCGGGCGCCGGACGCATAGGAGACCATCGACATCGCCGGGATCGGCGAGAAGCCTGCAACACGGTCCGGGCCGTAGGTTTTGACGGTATAGACGTTAGAGGCGGCAATCAGCTCATTCACTTCCTGCCAGGAGGAGCGGACAAAGCCGCCGCGACCGCGGGCCTGCTTGAAGCTTTTCGCTTTGTCGGCGTCTTCGATAATGGATGCCCAGGCATCAACCGGATCGCTGTGCTGCACTTTCGCTTCACGCCACATCTTCATCAGGCGTTTACGCATCAGCGGGTATTTCAGACGGTTGGCGCTGTAGAGATACCATGAGTAGCTGGCGCCACGCGGGCAGCCACGCGGTTCGTGGTTTGGCATATCCGGACGGGTACGCGGGTAGTCCGTCTGCTGCATTTCCCAGGTCACCAGACCGTTTTTCACGAAAATCTTCCAGCTGCATGAGCCGGTGCAGTTTACGCCGTGGGTGGAGCGGACAACTTTGTCATGCTGCCAGCGCTGACGGTAACCGTCTTCCCAGTCCCGGTTGGTCTCCAGAACCTGGCCGTGCCCATCGGCAAAAGTCTCACCCTTCTGTTTGAAGTAGCGAAACCGGTCCAAAAATTTGCTCATCGGGTATCTCCTGTGTGGAGCCTGTGGCTCTCTAAATCGACATTGCTGATTTGCAGCGAAGGTAACGCTATGAAAGATGGTGAGAATTGATAACGATCAAGAGGAACGGGGGATGTTAAGCGCGGCTAATCCGCGACTACCCCTAAAGCGGTACAAAACCCAACATATCAACCTGCTGTTTTATATGGATATTTTGTATTTATCGTACAAAAGCACGCGTGGCAGATACCTGGAGGGGTATTAAGGGGTAGAGCCCCCTGATTAGCGATGGCGATCACAGCGGCTGCGCGGCGGCCGGGGTTATACCCTTAAGTATGTTGTAACTAATATCGGGATAAAAAAAGCGCGGCACCAGGCCGCGCAAACGGATAATCAAACTTACTTATTTTTTATTAGAATTTCGTCCATATACCAGCCAGGTGACAAACACGCAGACGATATAGAAAACAAGGAACACTTTCATGGCACCCGCCGGGGAGCCGGTCAGGTCCAGCGAGATGCCGAATGCTTTAGGGATAAAGAACCCGCCAATGGCACCAATCGCAGAGATGAAGCCCAGCGCGGCAGCAGTGTCGGTAGCCGCTTCACGCATCGCCTGCTGCTCGTCGCCGCCCTGCGCTTTGACGCGGTCCATGGTCAGCTTACGGAAGATCACCGAGATCATCTGGAAGGTCGAGGCGCTACCCAGCCCGGCGGTCAGGAACAGCACCATAAACACCGCGAAGAAGGCGCCAAAGTTGCCGCCCACGCCGTTAACCGGCAGGGTCATAAACAGCAGGCCACAGAAGATCGCCATCAGCACGAAGTTCACCAGCGTCACGCGGGTACCGCCCAGACGGTCGGAGATCATCCCCCCGGTGGAGCGCGCCAGAGCCCCAATGAACGGGCCGAAGAAGGCGTAGTGCAGGATCTGCACGTCCGGGAACTGGGTTTTGGACAGCATCGCAAACCCGGCGGAGAAGCCGATAAAGGAGCCGAAGGTGGCGAGATAGAGCAGCGCCATGATCCACAGATGGGCACGCTTCAGCACCGGGAGCTGTTCGCTCAGGGAGGCTTTCGACGCCGCCAGATCGTTCATGCCGAACCATGCGGCCAGGGTTAATACCACCAGGAACGGCACCCAGATCCACGCCGCGTTCTGCAGGAACAGGTATGAGCCATCAGCCTGCTCAACGCCCGCACCGCCAAAGGCTGCGAAGATAGAAACCGAGATCGCCAGCGGCGCAATCAGCTGCATGACGCTGACGCCCATGTTGCCCAGCCCGCCGTTAATCCCCAGCGCGCCACCCTGCTTCTGTTTCGGGAAGAAGAAGCTGATGTTAGCCATGCTGGAGGCAAAGTTAGCGCCCGCAAAGCCACACAGCAGAGAGATAATCACAAAGACGCTGAACGGCGTAGAGGTATCCTGCACCGCAAAGCCCAGCCACACGCACGGAATAATCATGATCCCGGTACTGAACGCGGTCCAGCGGCGGCCGCCAAACAGCGGCACCATAAAGGCATAAGGCACACGCAGCAACGCACCGGAGAGCGCCGGTAGCGCCGTTAACATAAACAGCTGGTCGGTAGTAAACGTAAAGCCCACTTTTGGCAGGTTAACGGCGACGGCGCTGAACAACATCCAGACGCAGAACGCCAGCAGCAAACAAGGAACGGAAATCCACAGATTACGACTGGCTATGCGTTGACCGCGCTGTTGCCAGAACGCCGGATCTTCCGGACGCCACTCCGTAATGACCGGGCCGGAATCCCTTTCGGGGGTAGTTGCGTGACTCATAGACACCTCTGATTCTTAAAAGATGCTACAAAGATCAGGGTTTTAAGCCGACAGGAAGTTGATATAAATCAAGGGCAAGGCAGGCAAATTCCGGCGGAAAAAGTTGATGTACTCCCTGGTGAGTAGCCCATTCCGCTAAAAAAGGTGTGGTTTTTCACTGGACTGCTACTCCCCGCTTACCCCCTCCCCCCATTCATCAGACAAATGGCAATTAATGGGTAATCCTTTTTAGGTATGGGTATACTCCAGGGTATGGCTGAGAATAGAGCCCTTGCCGAGTTCAGGCATTGTCAGGAGCCAGACTACCCTATGTTTAAACGCTGTTTTTCACCGCTGACGCTGGTTAACCAACTGGTGCTGATTGTCATGCTGTCTACCGCAATCGGGGTGGCGGGAATGGCAATTTCCGGCTGGCTGGTGCAGGGCGTTCAGGGCAGCGCGCACGCCATTAACAAAGCCGGTTCGCTGCGCATGCAGAGCTATCGCCTGCTGGCGGCGATCCCGCTGGAAGCCAAAGATCAGGTCCTCCTTGATGAGATGAATGCCACGGCCTTCAGCCCGGTGCTGCAAAGCGCGGCGCAGCACGATGACCAACAGGCGCAGCTGAAAGCCCTGCAGGATTACTGGCAAAACCAGCTGGCACCGGGCCTGCGGCAGGCACAAAACCCTGACGCGGTCGCCAGTGATATCTCCGCTTTTGTCAGCCGGATCGATAATCTGGTCACCGCCTTCGACAGCAGCACCGAACAGCGCATTGCGCGGGTAGTGGTGATGCAGCGGCTGATGGTGCTGTTTATGGCCCTGCTGCTGGTGTTCACCATTATCTGGCTGCGTGCCCGGCTGTTGCATCCCTGGCGACAGCTGCTGGCGGTGGCCCGGGCGGTTACCCAGCGCGATTTTACCCAACGCGCGCACATTAACGGTCGCAATGAGATGGCGATGCTCGGCGAAGCGCTGAACACCATGTCCGGGGAGCTGGCCGAAAGCTATGCGGTACTGGAGCAGCGGGTGCGGGAAAAAACTGCCGGGCTGGAGCAGAAAAACGAGATCCTCTCCTTCCTCTGGCAGGCCAACCGCCGCCTGCACTCTCAGGTACCGCTGTGCGAGCGGCTCTCGCCGGTGCTTAACGGCCTGCAGAATCTGACCCTGCTGCACGACATTGAGCTGCGGGTGTATGACATGGAAGATGAAGAGAATCACCAGGAATTTACCTGTCAGTCAGATATGAGCTGCGATGAAATCGGCTGCCACCTCTGTCCGCGCAGCCTGCCGCCGCTGACCACCAGCGGCACAACCCTGAAGTGGCGGCTGGCGGATAACCTGACACAGTACGGCATTTTACTGGCTACCCTGCCGGCCGGACGCCACCTTAACCACGATCAGCAGCAGCTGGTGGATACCCTGGTGGAGCAGCTGACCGCCACCCTGGCGCTCGACCGCCACCAGGAAAAACAGCAGCAGCTGATTGTGATGGAAGAGCGCGCCACCATCGCCCGGGAGCTGCACGACTCCATCGCCCAGTCGCTCTCCTGTATGAAGATGCAGGTCAGCTGTCTGCAGATGCAGGACACCGACCTGCCGGAGAGCCACAAACAGCTGTTGAGCCAGATCCGCAATGAGCTGAACACCTCCTGGGTGCAGCTCCGCGAGTTGCTGACCACCTTCCGCCTGCAGCTGACGGAGCCCGGTCTTCGTCCGGCGCTGGAGGCCAGCTGCCAGGAGTTCAGCGCCCGGCTCGGCTTTACCGTCTCGCTGGATTACCAGCTTCCACCGCGGTTTGTCCCCTCTCACCAGGCCATTCATCTGCTGCAGATCGCCCGGGAAGCGTTAAGCAACGCGCTGAAACATTCCGGGGCGACGGCGGTTTCGCTCACCGTCAGTCAACACGACAACCAGGTCAAACTGGTGGTGCGCGACAACGGCCGCGGTTTACCGGCCAACGCCGAAAGAAGTAACCACTACGGTCTGATTATTATGCGCGACCGCGCACAAAGTCTGCGTGGAGATTGTCAGGTCCGTCCAGGCGAGTCTGGCGGAACGGACGTTATTGTCACCTTTATTCCCGAAAAGCCTCTTTTCACTGCCCAAGGAGAACACCATGTCTAATCAGGAGCCAGCCACAATCCTGCTGATCGACGATCATCCGATGCTGCGCACCGGCGTAAAACAACTTATCAGCATGGCCTCGGATATCACCGTCGTGGGCGAAGCCAGCAACGGTGAACAGGGCATTGAACTGGCCGAGGCGCTCGATCCTGATTTGATCCTGCTCGACCTGAATATGCCCGGCATGAACGGCCTTGAAACCCTGGACAAGCTGCGCGAGAAATCGCTCTCCGGCCGGGTGGTGGTGTTCAGCGTCTCCAACCATGAAGAGGACGTGGTCACCGCCCTGAAACGCGGCGCCGATGGCTACCTGCTGAAAGATATGGAACCGGAAGAGCTGTTGAAATCCCTGCAGCAGGCGGCGGCCGGTGACATGGTCCTGAGCGAAGCCCTGACCCCGGTGCTGGCGGCCAGCCTGCGCGCCAACCGCGCTACCTCTGACCGCGACGTCAGCCAGCTGACCCCGCGCGAACGCGATATCCTCAAGCTGATTGCCCAGGGGCTGCCGAACAAGATGATTGCTCGTCGCCTGGACATCACCGAAAGCACGGTTAAAGTGCACGTGAAACATATGCTGAAGAAGATGAAGCTGAAATCTCGCGTGGAAGCCGCGGTGTGGGTCCATCAGGAACGCATTTTCTGAGTCTACTCGTTCGGCAGCAGCGTCCAGCGCGGGTCCTCTTCTGGCAGCGCCAGCAGCGGCTGCGTTAATGCCAGCGTGATCTCATTGGAAGAGACACGCTGCCCGGCTTTATCTTCCACCACCACCGACAGTTTCCAGCGATTGCTCGCCCCCTCGCGGTTATCCCACGCTGGCAGAATAATGCTCCAGCCGTCACTGTCACTGGCCTGCGCCGGTGAGGTCAGACTCAACGCCTGAGTATCCCCCTGCCAGTGCAGCGCTCGCACCCCGTGTCGGCTGCGAATATCCAGCTTCAGTACCACCGTCTCACCCGGGTGCAGATCCCACGGCGGTGTGGCCAGCCATACCGACAGGGTCTTGCGCTGGCGGAACTCCAGCACCGGCAGGCTCTCGCGTTCCGGCGGATCGTAGCGACTGCCCCGCAGGGAGCGACTGTCTATCACTTCGCTGGCGGAGAGCTGTTTTTTCAGCGGTACCCCGAAGCGATAGTTGAGCTTCAGGCCAAGGTTATTCTGGCTCACCCCGCTCTCCCCCTGCTTGTGCGCGGCGGAGAAGGTCACCAGCGGCACCGGGGTATAATCCAACCCCAGATTGACCGCCAGCGGGTTACGATACCCGGTACCGGTATGAAACAGATCGACGTTATCGCCGTAGTATTGTTCAAAGCTGACGCTGGTATTGAGGTGATGCCAGAACGGCAGCCAGGCTTTGGCGGTGACGTCGTACCCGCGCGCCATACGCTGCTCCTCTACCGCCGAGCTGTCACGCCAGCTGGCAAAGGGCTGATAGTAGTTGGCCGACAGGCGCAGGTATTCGCCCCAGGCTTCCGCCCCCAGCCCGGCGCGTTGCAGGTTTTCATCCAGCAGATTGTCGTAAAAGGTGTTGTAACCCAGCAGCCATTTGCCCGCCACCCAGCGCTGGCCGATGCCCGCGTTGCTCACCAGGCCGTCCTCCTGCTGGGTCAGGCCGAGCTGGCTCCAGGTCAGATAGCGATTGTTATCCTGCCAGGGGATAAACCAGCTGCCCTTGCTGCCGGTGAATTGCCCCTCATCATCCACCAGCAGATCGACGCTGGCGTTGCCCCAGGGAGAGAGCCACGATTCGATGTGCTGATTGACCTCCTGACTGACCGCGTCCCGCACCTGGCTCAGGGCAAACTGCCGGGCCTGCTCCTCGGTGGTCAGGCCGTTGTCGGTCATGCTGGCCTCCCCGAAGGCTTTCGCCATCTCCGCCAGATGCTTTTCACCCTCCCCCGTTGGCGTCGCCATGCCTAAGTCCGGCAGGCTGTCGCCGTTATTATCAAAGGGGTTTTGCGCCTGCTGGATAAAGGAATTCGGGGCACTGTGAACGGCTCCGGGAGTACAGAGGAGGAGGAACAGCCAGCGTATGCGGGGAGAAACAACCATCACCGTCGTGAAAGGGAGCCTGTGTTGATGAAAACAGAGTTAACACCTTAGCGCGGTTGAGGAAAAATTTCAGCCCTAAGGAAAATTTCAGGAATATCCTGAAATAGGGTGCCTGATTGCCGGGTGGCGCTGCGCTTACCCGGCCTACGGGACCGTAGGCCTGATAAGCGTTAGCGCCATCAGGCACTTACACCCGCACGGAAAGCATCTCCTTTAGCTCCGGCACGCAGGAGCCGCAGTTAGTGCCGCAGCGCAGTTTCGCCCCCAGCGCCGCCGCCGAGTCGCACCCTTGTGCAATCGCCGCACGGATCGCGTTTTCGCCAACGCTGAAACAGCTACAGATAATACGCCCGGGCTCAACGCGCTCCCCGGGATGTTGCCCGTCCAGCAGAGCGTGACGTTCGGCCAGCTCCACCGGGGCGGTGCGAAACGCCTCTTCAATAAAGGCATGCCCCAGCGTCGGTAATACGCTGCCCTGCCAGAATCCCAGCATCAGCGCCCCGTCATGCCAGGCCAGGAGGCTGCTACGCTCGCCGGTTTGCGCGATTTGCAGCTGCCAGCCCTGCCCGGTGCAGTGTGCCATCAGCCACTCCAGCAGCGGCTTGTCCCCCGCCAGGGTCAGGCGCGACACCCCGGCGGTCGCCTTGCGCCACCAGTGGACGTGCGTCGGCAGAGTCAATTCCTCGCGGCTGTACAGCTCCCCCTGCCAGGCGGGCTGCCAGGGCATCAGCCGCACCGCGGTCTGCTTGCTTTCCGGTTGACCGGAATGGGGATCGCAGCGTCCCTCCACCAGGGCATTAACCTTGCCCTGGCGCGAAAAACAGCTGTTCCAGTGCATCGGGACAAACAGCTCCCCGGCGCGCTGCCCGGCAGCGATCCGCGCCCGGGCCACCATCAGCCCACGCGGGCCGCTGATGCGCGTCAGCTGTCCGTCCTGAACTCCCAGCCGGGCGGCATCCTGCGGGGAAATATCCACCGTCGGCTCATCCCGGTGCTGCATCAGGCGCGGGACATAGCCGGTGCGGGTCATGGTGTGCCACTGATCCCGTAGTCGCCCGCTATTGAGCATGAAGGGATAGAGCAGATCCGGCGTGGCGCCGTGCGGCTGCGGAGTGACCGGGATAATACGGGCGTGGGTTAACGCCTCACGATGAATGGGCCACTGCCAGGGAGACAGTTCGTCCCACTGCTCGCGGGTCAGCTGTGCCAGTTCAGCGAGGTTAAACGCCCGTTCACCCTGGTTTTCAAACGCCGACAGCCCGGCATGCTCGGTAAAAATGGCGTGGGGATGATCCCAGGCAAAGGCCGCGCCGTGGCCCAGTTTTTCAGCAAGACGGGCGATGATCCACCAGTCCGGTTTTGCCTCGCCGGGCGCGGGCAGAAAGGCGCGCTGGCGTGAGATACGTCGTTCAGAGTTAGTGACGGTGCCGTTTTTCTCCCCCCAGCCAAGCGCCGGAAAGCGGATGTGGGCGAAGCGGCTGGTATCGGTATCGCGCATCACTTCCGAGACCAGCACCAGCGGACAGGCGGCCAGGGCCTGACAGACCGCATGGCTGTCCGGGAGTGACACCGCCGGGTTGGTACCCATGATCCACACCGCTTTCACCTCCCCGCGGGCAATGGCCTCGAACAGCTCCACCGCCATCAGCCCCGGGGTCTGGGCCAGCCGCTCCGTTCCCCAGAAGCGCGCCACCCGGCAGAGATCGTCTGGGGTAAAGTTCATGTGCGCCGCCAGCTGATTCGCCAGACCGCCCACCTCACGGCCGCCCATCGCATTGGGCTGACCGGTCAACGAAAACGGCCCGCAGCCTTCGCGGCCAATTTTGCCGCTCGCCAGATGGACGTTAATAATCGCATTGCACTTGTCGCTGCCGCTGGTGGACTGGTTGATCCCCATGGTGTAGAGCGTCACCGCCCGCGGGGCGGCGTTAAACCAGGCGTAAAAGGTGGCGACCTCCTCAGGCGGCAGGTCGCAAAACGCCGCTACCCGCTCGGGCGGCCAGTCGCTGGCCTGCGCAGGATCAATGGCGTGCAGCAGGCCGACAAACAGCCCGGCATCGCTGCCCGGCGCCAGGGCCAGATGCAGGTCGGCAATGTCGCAGGTCGCGGTGCGCCGCGGGTCGATCACCACCACCTTCATCGCCGGATTAGCGGCGCGGGCCTGCGCCAGCCGCTGCCAGAGCACCGGATGGGTCCAGGCAGCGTTGGAGCCTACCAGTACCACCAGGTCGGTATGCTCCACATCGTCGTAGCTGCACGGAACGATGTCCTCCCCGAAGGCGCGCTTGTAGCCTACCACTGCCGAGGACATGCAGAGCCGGGAGTTGGTGTCGATATTGGCCGCGCCGATAAAGCCTTTCATCAGCTTGTTGGCAGCATAGTAATCCTCAGTCAGCAGCTGGCCTGAGGCATAAAAGGCCACCGCCTGCGGCCCGTAGGTGTCGATGATTTCCCGCAGGCGGGTACCCGCCGTCTCCAGCGCCTGCTCCCAGCTCACCGGCTGGTCGTCCACCTCCGGGTGCAGCAGGCGGCCCGCCAGGCCGATGGTCTCTCCCAACGCCGAGCCTTTAACACACAGCCGACCGAAGTTGGCCGGATGGCTGTCGTCGCCGCGCACGCTCACCGTGCCATCTTCCACGGTTGCGATCACTCCGCAGCCGACGCCGCAGTAGGGACAGGTCGTTTGGGTTTCACTCATGAGGCCTCCGCACGCATCACCAGCTCTTCGCTGCCCACCAGCACCCGGTCGCCGTCAACCTTCACCGGCCAGGCGCGGACCGCTACTTCACCGGTATCGACCTGACGCCCATCCCGCAGACGGATCCGCGTTTTATACAGCGGGGAGATCACCACCGGCTCACCGCCAGCATCGCCGAGGATACCGCGGGAGAGCACGCTGGCGCTGCCGCCCGGCTCCCGGTCTTCCAGGGCGTAGACCGACTTGCCAAAGCGGAACAGCGCGATGGGCTGCTCACCCAGACGGGCACCAATTCCCGCCTCCTCGGGGATCTCCTCCAGAGAACAAACCGCCTGCCAGCGTTTGGTTGCTGCAGGCTGCGCGTCGAGGGTGCGGAACTGTGCCAGACGGCCCGGGTCCTGCAGGGTGGTCTGCCATTCGCACTGATACGTGTCCACCACCCGCTGCATCTCCTGCTCCAGCTCGTCGGCAATGCCGAGGCTGTCGTCGATGATCACCTCCCGCAAATACTCCAGTCCGCCCTCAAGGTTATCCCGCCAGGTGCTGGTGCGCTGCAGGCGATCGGCGGTGCGGATGTAGAACATCAGGAAGCGATCGACGTAGCGCAGGAGCGTGGCGTCATCGAGATCGCTGGCAAACAGATCCGCATGGCGCGGCTTCATCCCGCCGTTGCCGCACAGGTAGAGGTTCCAGCCCTTGTCGGTGGCGATCACCCCCACGTCCTTGCTCTGGGCTTCGGCGCACTCGCGGGTGCAGCCCGATACCGCCATCTTGATCTTGTGCGGGGCGCGCAGCCCTTTGTAGCGGTTCTCCAGCACCACCGCCAGCCCGGTAGAATCCTGCACGCCGTAGCGGCACCAGGTGGAGCCGACGCAGGATTTTACCGTGCGCAGGGATTTGCCGTAGGCGTGGCCGGTTTCAAACCCGGCATCGATCAGCTGCTGCCAGATCTCCGGGAGCTGCTCCAGCCGGGCACCAAACAGGTCGATACGCTGCCCGCCGGTGATTTTGCTGTACAGCTGATAGCGTTTGGCGATCTGGCCGATGGCGATCAGCCCGTCGGCGGTCACTTCCCCCGCGGCCATGCGTGGCACAATCGAGTAGGTGCCGTCTTTCTGGATGTTGGCAAAGTAGCGGTCGTTGGTGTCCTGCAGCGGCAGATGGGCCGGTTTGAGCAGGTATTCGTTCCAGCAGGAGGCCAGCACCGAGCCCACCAGCGGCTTACAGATCTCGCACCCGTGCCCCTGGCCGTAGCGGCTAATCAGTTGCTCAAAAGTGTGGATACGGTTGACGCGCACCAGGTGGTAGATCTCCTGGCGTGACCAGGCGAAGTGCTCGCAGATATCCTTTTTCACCTCCACGCCCTGGGCTGCCAGCTGGAACTCCATCACCTGTTTTACCAGCGCGCTGCACCCGCCACAGCCGGTGGCCGCTTTGGTGCACTGTTTTACCGCCCCGATGTCGGTGGCACCGTTGCTCACCGCCTGGCAGATATCGCCTTTGCTGACGTTGTGGCAGGAGCAGATCTGCGCGCTCTCCGGCAGAGCTGCCACCCCCAGCGCTTTCGGGGCGCTGCCCGCCACGGCGGGCAGGATCAGGGTCTCAGGATCCTTCGGCAGACGGATATCGTTGAGCATCATCTGCACCAGGGTGGCGTATTCGCTGGCATCCCCCACCAGCACCCCGCCGAGCAGGGTTTTGTTGTCGGCGCTAACCACGATCTTTTTGTAGATCTGCTGCGGGCCGTGGGTCCACTGGTAGCTCTGTGCCCCCGGCGTACGGGCGTGAGCATCGCCAAACGAGGCCACGTCCACCCCCAGCAGCTTGAGTTTGGTGCTCATGTCCGCCCCGGTGAAGGCGTTCGCCTCCCCGGCCAGCGCGGCGCTGGCTACCCGCGCCATCTGGTAGCCGGGCGCGACAAGGCCATAGATTTTACCTTCCCACAGGGCGCACTCCCCGATGGCGAAGATATCCTCGTCGGAGGTGCGGCACTGGTTGTCGATGGCGATCCCGCCCCGCTCGCCCAGCATCAGATCGCAGCTCCGGGCCAGCGCATCCTGCGGGCGGATCCCGGCGGAAAAGACCACCATGTCGGCGGCCAGCTCGCTGCCATCGGCAAAACGCAGCACCTTGCCCGCGTCGGTGTTGGCGATCTCAGTGGTGGCTTTGCTGGTGTGTACCCCCACACCGAGGGCTTCGATTTTGCGCCGCAGCATGGCGGCCCCGTCGTTATCGAGCTGCACCGCCATCAGGTTGGGGGCGAACTCCACCACGTGGGTCTCCAGCCCGAGCTGTTTCAGGGCGTTGGCCGCCTCCAGCCCCAGCAGCCCGCCGCCGATCACCACCCCGGTGCGGGAGCCTTTGGCATGGGCAGCAATCTGGTCCAGATCGTCAAGGGTACGGTAGACAAAGCAGCCCGGCAGCTCGCGCCCCGGCACCGGGGGTACAAACGGATAAGATCCGGTGGCCAGCACCAGTTTATCCCAGTGGGTTTCGTGCCCGCCTGCGGTGCGCACCACCCGGGCGTCGCGATCGATGGCGACAATCTGCTGGGACAGGCGCAGCTCAATGCCGTTATCGGCAAAGAAATCACCGTTTACCATCGACAGCGAGTCGGCGCTGCGTCCGGCAAAGTATTCCGAGAGATGGACGCGGTCGTAGGCGGCATAGCGCTCTTCACCGAAGACCACAATCTGGTATTGCTGATGCAAACCGCGGTTCACGCAGTCTTCAAGAAAATGGTGGCCGACCATACCGTGCCCAACCACAATCAGAGTAGGTTTTGTCATCGCGTTTTGTCCTGCAACCAGCGGCTGCGTAGTGAATCGATCGAACAGCCAGTCCGCCTGGGCGGGTTCTGACGTTGCCAGTAAATCGGTAAGGGTGGCCGCGCTGCGACACTCCCCCATCATCAGCACGCCTGCCAGCGTGCCGTTACGAACCAGTAAGCGGCGGTAGTGGCGGGTCAACGGATCCCAGCTGGTCCACACCGCGTCATCCTGTTGCGCGGTGACTTCCCCGGCGCTGAACAGCTCCACGCCGGTCACCTTCAGGCGCATACCGTTTTGCTGCGGGGTAAAGGGGGTGACGTTCTCCCCGGCCAGACGGGCGGCAAGGATCTCCGCCTGAGCCAGGCACGGAGCCACCAGGCCCCAGGTCTGGCCGTCAATTTCGCAGCACTCGCCGATAGCGCTGATGCCCTCTAAGGCAGTGCGCATCTGGTCATCTACCCGAATGCCGCGCCCGCACGGCACGCCGCTGGCCTCGGCCAGGGCGATGTTGGGCGTCACGCCCGTGGCCAGCACCACCCGCGTGGCGGCTAAAGTGCGACCGTTGCTGAGGGTGACGCTGTCTGGATTGATGGCCGTCAGGCCGCCGTTCAGCTCGCAGTCGATGCCCCGCTCGCTCAGCGCCTGCTCCAGCAGCAGCCCGGCCTGCTGATCCAGCTGCTGCTCCATCAGCCAGGGGCCTCGATGGACTAAAGTGACGTTGTAACGGTGACGTTGTAACGCCGCGGCGGCTTCTACCCCGAGCACCCCACCCCCTAGCACTATCGCCGGGCCGGGGGTCGCCAGAATGGCGTTGACGTCATCGAGGGTGCGGAAGGTAAAGACATGCGGCAGACCCACGCCGGTGATCGGTGGCACAAAGGGCCGGGACCCGGTGGCAAACACCAGCTCATCCCACCCCATCAGACGTTTATCGGTGCGCAGCATCCGCGCTTCGCACTCTACCGCCAGCACCCGTTCGCCGCTCAGCACCGTGACGCCGCGCACACGATACCAGGCGTCATCGTGCAGTCGCGTGGCGTTCGCCTCTTTCTCGCCACCCAGCACCGGGGAGAGCTGAATGCGGTTGTAGGCCGGAGCCCGCTCATCACCAATGACGGTGATGACGAAGCGCCCGGGGACGCGGTCGGTCAGCGACTCAATCAGCCGCGTTGCCGCCATTCCGTTTCCAATGATGACCAGGCGCATGGTGATGCTCCTCAGGCCGCTTTCGGCTGTTTTTCGTAGAGGAAATGGAGGATCTGCTGGCGCATATGGTGATAGCGGCTCTCCTCCGCCAGATGCACCCGGTTACGCGGACGCGGCAGGTCGACGCGCAGGATCTCGCCGACGGTCGCCGCCGGGCCGTTGGTCATCATCAGGACCCGATCCGAGAGCAATACCGCCTCGTCGACGTCGTGGGTGATCAGCACGATGGTGGTATTGAGCTCCTGCTGAATTTTCATCACTGAATCCTGCAGGTGGGCACGGGTCAGGGCATCCAGCGCGCCGAACGGCTCATCCATCAGCAGCACTTTCGGCTTCATCGCCAGGGCGCGGGCAATGCCGACCCGCTGCTTCATCCCGCCGGAGATCTCCCCCGGACGCTTGTGGATGGCGTGCCCCATCTGCACCCGATCGAGGTTGTGTTCGATCCACTCCCGGCGCTCGGTCTTGCTCATGCTGCGGCGGAACACCTGATCCACCGCCAGGGCCACGTTGTCGAAGCAGGTGAGCCACGGCAGCAGGGAGTGGTTCTGGAACACCACCGCCCGCTCCGGACCCGGCCCGGCGATCTCGCGGTTGTCGCAGATCAGCCCGCCTTCCGTCGGCAAGGTGATCCCGGCGATCAGGTTCAGCAGCGTCGATTTGCCGCAGCCGGAGTGGCCGATCAGGCTGACGGTCTCCCCCTCGTGGATATCAAAAGAGACGTTCTGCAGCGCCAGAAACTCGCCGCTGGCGGTGGAAAAACGCTGGCTGACGGCCTGGACCTGAATTAATGGTTTCATGTGCGCTCCTTATTTTTCCTGCCAGCTGAAACGGCGGGCGATCAGCATCAGCCCCTGCTCCAGCAGCAAACCCACCACGCCGATAATGACGATGGCGATGAGAATGTTTTCGACGTTGAGGTTGTTCCACTCATTCCAGATCCAGAAGCCGATCCCCAGGCCCCCGGTGAGCATCTCGGCGGCAACGATCACCAGCCAGGCGATGCCGATGGAGAGGCGTACCCCGGTCAGCACCGCAGGCAGCACGGCGGGGAACAGAATGCGGCGCATCACTGTCCACTCGGAGAGTTGCAGGACCCGGGCCACGTTGAGGTAGTCTTCGGGAATGCGGCGCACTCCTTCGGCGGTGTTGATGACCATCGGCCAGATCGAGCAGATAAAAATGGTCCAGCTGGATGCGGGCTCTGCTTTCTGGAACAGCAGCAGGCCAATCGGCAGCCAGGCCAGCGGACTGACCGGGCGCAGGAGCGCGATCAGCGGGTTAAACATGCGGGCCAGAAAGGTAAAGCGGCCAATCATAAAGCCGAGCGGGATCCCGACAATCGCCGCCAGGCCAAAGCCAATGGCGACACGCTGCAGCGAGGCCAGCACGTTCCAGCCCACCCCCATATCGTTCGGCCCGTCGCGATAGAACGGGTCGGCAAACAGGGTGATGGCCGAATCCAGAGTGCTGAGCGGGGTCGGGAAGCCTTTGCTGTTGATGGCCGCCAGCTGCCAGGCGATGACCAGTAGCCCCAGACCGAGCAGAGCCGGAATAAGACGTTGCAGCAGGTCGTTCATCCGGCGAGCAAACGCGGGTGTACGACGGCGCACCTGCACCGGTGGCAGGGCGATCACTTCTCCGCTGACCGGCGCAGCGGGTGCCGCTTTGGTGTTGACTTTTTTCATATCATGCCCCTGTACGGTGAATGGCAAAACGGTTGGCGTACGCCTTCGGATCGGTGCCGTTCCAGACGGTGCCGTCCATCAGGGTGCTGCTGCGCAGCGGCGAGGATGGTGCGCGAATGCCGCCCACTGCGGTGGCGGCGTCCTGCCAGACGTCGGTGCGGTTGATGCGTTGGGCAACGGCGGCGTAGTCCGGGTCGGTTTTCAGCAGCCCCCAGCGGCGGAACTGGGTCAGGAACCACATTCCGTCGGAGTGCCACGGGTAGCTGACCGCCCCGTCCTCAAAGAAGCGGATCGGGTGAGCATCCTGCCAGCGCTGCCCCACCCCGTTGTCGTACTCGCCCAGCATCCTCCCGGTGAGGTACTGCTCTTTGGTGTTGAGCCAGGCGCGGCGGGACAACAGTTGGGCGGTCTCCTGTTTATTCTGCGGCGAGGCGTCGATCCAGCGCTGAGCCTCCAGCAGGGCACTGACCAGCGCCCGGGCGGTGTTGGGGTGGGCGTCAACCCACTCCTGACGGGTGCCGAGGATCTTCTCCGAGTGTTCCGGCCAGATAGACTGGGAGGTGGCAGCGGTAAAGCCGATGCGATCGTTAATGGCCCGGGCGTTCCACGGCTCGCCGACGCAGAAGCCGACCATATTGCCGATACGCATGTTCATCACCATCTGCGGCGGCGGCACCACCACGGTGCGCACGTCGTCAAAGGGGTTAATGCCCGCGCTGGCCAGCCAGTAGTAGAGCCACATGGCGTGGGTGCCGGTGGGAAAGGTATGGGCAAAGGTGTAGGTGCCCGGCGCCTGCTGGCCGATCAGCTTCTTCAGACCCTCGACGTCGCGCACGCCCTGTTGGGCCAGATCGCTCGACAGGGTGATCGCCTGGCCGTTCTGGTTGAGGGTCATCAGGTTGGCCATCGGCTTAGGTTTGCCGGCGATGCCCAGCTCCAGACCGTACAGCAGGCCATAGAGAATGTGCGCGGCATCCAGCTCCCCGGCCACCAGCTTGTCGCGCACCGCCGCCCAGCTGGCCTCTTTGGTGGGCACCAGGGTGAAGCCATATTTTTTATCGAACCCTTTATAGGCCGCGATCGCCAGCGGCGCGCAGTCGGTGAGCGGAATAAAGCCCACGCGCACCGTCTCGAGTTCCGGTTTATCGGAGCCTGCGGCCCATGCAGCCTGCATGACGCCCGGTAATATCAGCGCCCCGCCTGCCAGCGCGCTGGCCTGTAAAAAACGCCGCCTTGTCCATTCCACCATGCTCACTCCTGAAAAAAAGCCAAAAAAAAGCGCCCGGCAGTGCCGAAGCACTGCAGGACGCCTTTATCCTGAAGACCGTCGCACCGCCGTTGGCGCGTCGTCTCAAATTGTTAATTCAGTAATGCAAAGGGGATGCCAGCTTTTAACCTCTTAGAATCCGGGCATTTTATGCCAGCGGACAGCGGTAACGCACCTCAACCATGCAAGCGTTGCCCAGCGGGAGTGCATCTACTGTTGCCAGAGCGCCTTCACCGTCAGCAGCGCCCGGGCGATATCCACCATCCGCTGGTTCTTATCCATCGCCATCTTGCGCAGCTGACACCAGGCCTGCTCCTCGCTCATCTGCTGATGGGTCATCAGCACGCTTTTGGCCTTATCGATCAACTTGCGCTCCTCAAGGGTATCGCGCATTGAGGCCAGCTGGCGGGAGAGCTGTTCGATCTCCCGGGCCTGCTGGCGCACCAGGGGCAGGAGCGGTTTTTGCGGATAAAGAGACAGCGGCTCCTGCGACGGCGGCTCCTCAGGTAAATCCTCATCGGCCCGGCCAATCAGGGTCTCCACCGCCAGCATCAGATCGGCAATCTGCATCTCTTCGAGGCCGCGCAGATGTTCGAGACGTTCGGTCTGCAATGAGAACCAGTGCAGCGCCAGCACGCCCTTATCTGCAGCGGGCTGTCGGGTGCAGGCCAGGCGGCGCAGCTGTTCGGTTTCGGCCCCCGGCACGCTGAGGCTGAAATGGTCATGCAGGCTGGCAGGCGTCAGGGAGAGAAAGATCTCGAAGCAGGCCTGCTGCCCGTCAATACGATCCACCAGGGTCTGGCGCATCTCCTCGCTGAAAAAGCCCTGGGTAAAGCCTATCGCCCCCAGCGCCCGCTCCTGGCCGACCAGCTCTTTGCCCTGCATCAGGCTGTAAAGGGCAACAAACCTGCCGGCGAGTTGCGGATCGTCAATGCTGTCATTGAGTTGGGGTACGATACTGAGCAGGTTGCGCAGGGTGCGGCTGTAGCGCTCCATCGCCACATCGGCGGGCAGCGCGCAGGCGGTAATCGCCTCGCGTAGGGCGGGAAGTTGCTCCAGGCTCTGCAGGGCATTCCCCACCCGCTCACTGAGGGCACCGCTGGCCATCAGCGGCGTACCCAGGGCCTGGTGCAGCGCCCGGAGATGCTCATCCACCAGCGCGCGGCTGGCTTTACACTCCAGGGCATACAGCGTGCCCTGAGAACAGAGCCAGATGTTGGAAGCCCCGCGCTCGCACTGTAGCATGTGCGCAAGATGGCTGATCCGGCTGACAAGCTGGCCCAACTGCGCCAGTTTGCACAGCTGCTGTTTACGCATTAGTCGGGCGTGCTGAAACCATTCGGTGGCACCGGTGATGTTAGTCATGCTTCCTCTCCCGGGTCAGTGTTTGACTGAGAGAAGCAATTTTCATGCCTTTTTACCTTTCAGGAGTCAAGATGCAGAAGATCGTGATAGTCGCCAACGGTGCGGCCTATGGCAGTGAATCCCTGTTTAACAGCCTGCGGCTGGCGATTGCCTTACGCGAACAGGAGAGCGACCTGGATCTGCGCCTGTTTTTAATGTCCGACGCGGTAACCGCCGGGCTGCGCGGCCAGAAGCCTGCCGAGGGATATAACATTCAGCAGATGCTGGAGATCCTGACCGCGCAAAACGTGCCGGTGAAACTGTGCAAGACCTGCACCGACGGCCGCGGCATCAGCGCCCTGCCGCTGATCGATGGGGTGGAAATCGGCACCCTGGTGGAGCTGGCGCAGTGGACATTATCCGCCGATAAACTATTAACTTTCTAATAATGATTTAACTGAAATATTTTTTTCTTATGAGCGCGGTTCCAGCATCAAGTTTGCCTGCCCGATGCCGATAGGCTTCTTACAACAACACAGCAGGTATTACATTATGTTCAGGTCAATTCGCGCTCGTATTATTGCGGCGACGGTCGGATGTCTGATCGCCGCGCTCCTTCTGAATACCGTGATTAATTTCCAGGTCACGCGCCAGGACAATCAACAATCGCAACGCGATATGCTGGCCAGCACCAGCGCCAGCCATAGCCTGGCAATCGCCGACTGGGTTAACAGCAAAACCACTATTATTAACTCCCTGCAGAGCGTCGCCCTGAGTGACGATCCAGTGCCCATGTTCAAACAGCTGGCGCAGGCGGGCGGGTTCATCAACGTCTATGTCGGCTATGCCAGCAAAACCGCGAAGTTCTCCAATCCGGACGGCGTGCCTGCCGATTACGATCCGACTATCCGCCCGTGGTATCAGCAGGCGGTGAAAGAAGATCGGGCGATCGTCACGGCCCCTTATGTCGATACCGGCACTAAGAAGCTGGTGGTCACTTTTGCTGTGCCGGTGAAAGAGAACGGCGAGCTGAAAGGCGTGCTGGCGGGTGACGTGGCAATGGACAGCGTGATCGCCAACGTGCGCGGCATTCGTCCGACCCCGGCCAGCAGCGGCCTATTGATTGACAGTGACGGGACGGTGATCGCTGCCAACGACCCTGCCCTGACCCTGAAAGCCTTCACCGATGTCATTACCGGCGTCGATCTGAATGCACTCAAGAGCGGCAAGAACGCCGAAGGCCAGTTTAACGACGCGAGCAAAACCTTTGCCGCCACCCCGATTGCCGGAACCCAGTGGCAGCTGGTCGTTGCTCTCGACAGCGATGATGCCACCTCCGGGATGCGCACCCTGCTGAAAGCTTCTTCCCTGTCGCTGGTGATCCTGGTCCTGCTCAGCGCCGTGGTGGTGCATTTCGTGATTGCCCGCCTGCTGAAGCGCCTGTCGGATATTCGCGATGCGATGCACGCCATCGCCAACGGCACCAACGATCTCTCCCAGCGTCTGCCGGAGAAAGGCGAGGATGAGGTGGCGCAGATCGCCCATGCCTTTAACGCCTTCAGCGACAAACTTTCGGTGGTGATGGTGCAGCTGCGTGACGCCAGCGCCTCGGTGAAAAACGCCGCCCAGGAGATCGCCGCCGGGAACCAGGATCTCTCTGGCCGTACCGAGCGGGCCGCCTCAAGCCTGCGTGAAACCGCCAGCGCCGTGGAGCAGATCACCGCCTCCGTCGCCCAGTCGACCGAATCGGCCGCCATCGCCAACGAGCAGGCGGGCAAAGCCTCCGAGGCCGCTACCCGCGGCGGGAACGTGGTCTCCCGGGCGATCACTACCATGCAGTCCATCGAAGCCGCCTCGACCAAAATCGGCGATATCACCAGTGTGATCGACGGCATCGCCTTCCAGACCAATATTCTGGCCCTCAACGCGGCGGTTGAGGCGGCGCGCGCGGGTGAGCAGGGTCGTGGCTTTGCGGTTGTCGCAGGGGAAGTGCGCAGCCTCGCCAGCCGCAGCGCCCAGGCGGCAAAAGAGATCAAAAGTCTGATCGACTCCACCACTGACAGCGTGGCGACCGGTTCACGCTATGTGCACCTGGCCGGACAGAGTATGGATGAGATTGTCACCAGCATCGGCAGCATGTCAGGGATCATGCGGGAGATCACCGTCGCCACCAGCGAGCAGATGAAAGGTATTCAGGAGATTAACCGGGCGGTAACCCACCTCGACAGCATGGTGCAGCAGAACGCCGAGCTGGTGGTAGAGTCGGCCGCCGCGGCCAGCGCCCTGCAGGGTCAGGCAGGCGAGCTGGCTGAAACCGCCGGACATTTCCGCATTTAATGTTAACCCGGTGTCCACAAGGCCACCGGGCGTTTTTTCAGGCGAAGCTCGCATTCAGCGGACTGTCGGGATGGCTGCCGTCGAGCAAGGCCTGCACGCGCGATACCAGCTCATTCAGACAATCATCCCGCATACCCAGTCGCGTCAGCTCCTGATCGAGGGAGAAGAGATACTGCGCATTGGTACCCAGCGGGCCGCTGGCCGCCGCAATCAGCGGGGCAATAACCTGTGCCCGGGTGTCGGCTTCAAACAGCGGATGGCGCGGGTCCATAATAAACACCAGCGCATTAACGGTGCGTCCGTCATCAAGTTCCAGCTTGCACCAGCTCGGCATATAGCAGCCGGTGATCATCTCACGCTTCCACAGCAGGGCCAGCTCCTCTTCCAGCGTCGCATCCGGCAGGCGATAGGCCACGCCGGTGGTGCGCCCGCCCTCTTTCAGTGCAAGCATACGACCTGGCTGGCAGGCGCTGCCGCGACCGGCGGTGAGGCGCAGACAGAATGCGCGGTGCCAGCCCGGCAGGGTGCCGGTGGCCGATTCGACAAACTCCAGCGCCGGGTTCCACATCAGAGAACCGTAGCCGAAGAGCCACACCGGACCGGTGTCCGGGCGACAGGCCAGCGTTGCCGCCAGCGATGCCGCACGCTGTTCGGCTGACCAAAGCAGCGATTCTTCAATCGCACCGAAAGCCGTTTTACAGTCAGCCTTCATAAGAAAATCACGCGTTAACATATTGCACCTCCGCCACTGCCTGCTTCCCTGCGCACACTTTTATGAACCTTCCGGGTCTTTTTACTGCTCAATTAGAAAGCAGTACCGTGACGATATGCAATAAACTCGCCGGGTGCAATACAGCGATAGCGCAACCGCCACAAAAGTCAAAGCGCAGGGTGCAAACTAATAAACACAGGCAATCAGGCTGGCGCTATTTCTTCTTGTGCCACTTATCATCATCACCTTTCTCGTAGTCATTCTTCACTGCCGCCCAGGCCACGCGGTGCGCGGTCTCCTCCCGACTGGCATCCCCCCGGCGGTCCTCCTCATCCTTGTACTGATCCCAGGCGCTGTTGAAGGCTTCTTTATAAATATCCTGAGCATGTGCCGGCAGTACGTGCTTAACGTTGTCCGGTAAATCGCTTTTCGATTTGTATGGCATGTCAAACCCCTCTTTTTAATCAATTAATAAGTGTGGTCGACGATGGCTGAGGCTTCCAGTCAAATTGATAATCGGATAATTATTTTTCTTAATTAGCTGTTATTAAGGATATATTTATAAAAGATGGTCTATTATGTCACTCTCAGACAATAATCACCTCATACCGTAAAATTAAGTAAAAGATAATCAGAATTTAACGGTAATCTGTTAATTTAACGTCCTCTTTTTCTGTCTACAATAATAAGCACCTGCAACTCTGGAGAATTACATGACAACCGCACACGAGACGGTGAAAACCCGTCATAAGGAGACGTCTCTCATTTTCCCGGTGCTGGCCCTGGCCGTGCTGCTCTTCTGGGGAAGTAGTCAGTCGCTGCCAGTGGTCATCGGCATCAATATGTTGGCACTTGTTGGTATTCTGAGCAGTGCCTTCAGCGTTGTCCGTCACGCCGACGTGCTGGCCCACCGGCTCGGAGAGCCCTACGGCTCGCTGATTTTAAGTCTTTCCGTCGTTATTCTCGAAGTAAGCCTCATTTCTGCCCTGATGGCGACCGGTGACGCGGCGCCGACCCTGATGCGCGATACGCTCTACTCCATCATTATGATTGTTACCGGGGGGCTGGTTGGCTTCTCACTGCTGCTGGGCGGGCGCAAATTTGCAACCCAGTACCTGAACCTGTTTGGTATTAAGCAGTATCTGATCGCCCTCTTCCCGCTGGCGATTATCGTGCTGGTATTCCCGATGGCACTGCCGGGCGGCAACTTTACGACCGGACAGGCCCTGCTGGTGGCGTTGATCTCAGCGGCGATGTACGGCGTATTCCTGCTGATCCAGACCAAAACGCACCAGAGCCTGTTCGTGTATGAGCATGAAGATGAGGGCGACGACGATGACCCGCACCACGGCAAGCCGTCTGCCCACAGTAGCCTGTGGCATACTATCTGGCTGGTCGTGCATCTGATTGCGGTTATCGCCGTCACCAAGATGAATGCGAACCCGCTGGAAACGCTGCTGACCGAGCTGAACGCGCCGGTGGCCTTTACCGGCTTCCTGGTCGCGCTGTTAATTCTCTCCCCGGAAGGGCTGGGAGCACTGCGTGCGGTATTGAACAATCAGGTACAGCGCGCGATGAACCTGTTCTTTGGTTCGGTGCTGGCGACCATCTCCCTGACCGTTCCGGTGGTGACGCTGATTGCCTTCCTGACCGGGAACGATCTGCATTTCAGCCTGGGCGCGCCAGAGATGATTGTGATGGTAGCGTCGCTGCTGCTGTGCCAGATTTCGTTCTCCACCGGGCGCACCAATGTGCTTAACGGCGCAGCGCATATGGCGTTGTTTGCAGCCTATCTGATGACGATATTTGCGTGATGCCCTCACCCCGCCCCTCTCCCACAGGGAGAGGGCGAAAATCGTCCCCGTAGGCCCGCGCAAGCGCAGCGCCGCCGGGCATTACACTGTGCGGCCTGATGCCCTCACCCCAGCCCTCTCCCACAGGGAGAGGGAGAACACATAAAAAAAGGCAACTTACGTTGCCTTTTTGCTTTTATTTCGCGGGTTTTTCATTTTCTGGATTAGTTGGACGTATCCAGCTCTTCAAAGTTCTTAACCAGGTCGTCAATCGCTTTGATCTGCTTCAGGAACGGCTCCAGCTTGTCCAGCGGCAGCGCGGACGGGCCGTCGCATTTCGCGTTGGCTGGATCCGGGTGCGCTTCGATAAACAGGCCTGCCAGACCGGTTGCCATACCGGCGCGCGCCAGTTCGGTAACCTGACCACGACGGCCGCTGGAGGCTGCACCAAACGGGTCGCGGCACTGCAGGGCGTGGGTCACGTCGAAGATCACCGGCGACTGGTTAGAGACGTTCTTCATCACGCTGAAGCCCAGCATGTCCACAACCAGGTTGTCGTAACCGAAGTTAGCGCCACGGTCGCACAGGATCACCTGGTCGTTACCGCCTTCGATAAACTTATCAACGATGTTACCCATCTGGCCAGGGCTCACGAACTGCGGTTTTTTCACGTTGATAACGGCACCGGTTTTCGCCATCGCTTCGACCAGGTCGGTCTGACGGGCAAGGAACGCTGGCAGCTGGATCACGTCAACCACGTCGGCCACAGGCTGCGCCTGGCTGGCTTCATGGACGTCGGTGATCACTTTCACGCCAAAGGTCTGCTTCAGCTCCTGGAAAATCTTCATCCCCTCTTCCAGGCCCGGGCCACGGTAAGAGTGAATAGAGGAGCGGTTGGCTTTGTCAAAAGAGGCTTTAAACACGTACGGGATGCCCAGCTTCTGGGTCACGGTCACGTAGTGTTCGCAGATACGCATCGCGAGATCGCGGGATTCCAGAACGTTCATGCCGCCGAACAGCACGAACGGCAGGTCGTTCGCCACGTTGATATCGCCAATGCTAACCACTTTTTGTTTCATAGAATCGCCTTATTCAGGGTGAATCGGAGTTAAGATTAATGCAGTGTAATCTGTTTATGCGCGATGGAATTAATCTGCGCGCGAATCATCTCGCTGATCGGATCTTCCGGGCACTGCTCAACGAAATAACTCAAATCAGTCAGCGCGACGTGGTCGCACTCGAGCTGGACGTAGATCAGACCCCGGTCGCGGATCTCATACGGATCTTCCGGGTTAAACTGCAGCAGCACCTCGCTGGCACGCAGCGCCAGCTCCATCTGCCGCTCTTCCATCAGCGCCGATTTTAAGGTGTCCAGCAGCTTACGCACCACTTCAGCGTTATCCGCTTCGTCCAGATCTTCGTTGTAGAGCTCTGCCATCGGGCTGATGTTGCCCTTCAGCCAGACATCCAGCGTATGATCGTCGAGGGTTTCGCCATTGAACGGGTTGATTAACCACATTTCGCCATCAAGCCACTCGGCACGCAGCAGCATCTGCGTTGGGAAGATGACCGGCACCAGCGGAATATCCAGGCGGTGCGCCACCCATAATAAAATGGCCCCCAGGGAGACAGCGCTACCCTGACGGTTTTTCAGTACCTGATCGAGCCACAGGGCATCGGAGAGTCGATACACGCCACGCGTATCGCAAAAGCCCCATTCGCCGTAGAACAGCTCAATCAGTTTCTCCAGTTGCCAGTCCTGCGGGCGCGCCTGACTTATCTCTTCACGCGCCAGACTCACCAGGTTCTCCAGCTCGTCGTAGACATATTGTGAAATGAAATCATCGCGGATCATCTCTGATACTTTGATCATTCCATCGCACAACGGCACTTTGTTAAATTCGAAATCGGCCAAGGACTCCATGACTTACCCCAGTAACGGTATTCTTGTGGTGGCGAGTTTAATGATGATGTACAGCACCACCAGCCCCAGCAGAAAGGCGATAAACCCCACCTGCTGGCTGCGCGGACGATGACGCCCCAGCGCAATAAAACCCAAAACGATGTAGATGATAACGCCAAACAGCTTCTCAGTCAGCCATGCACCGTCATCGGTGAACGGCAGATAACCCGTTACCCACATTAACCCCGCACCCGACACAAAGAGTACGGTGTCAATGCAGTGCGGCAGAATGCGCACCCAGCGGGCGTTGATCAGCTGATTATTGCTGTAACGCCACCAGTAACGCAGCGCGAAAAAGCTGATGGTGAGGGTGACGGCGGCCAGATGCAAGGTAATCAGCACAGAGAAGCTGTTCATGGCCGTTTGCCCAGGGTCAGACGCTCATTGCCGCCATAGTCGCGACAGGTTTCAACCTGGTCAAAACCGGCCTGCAGTAAGAGCGCACGCACCGCTTCACCCTGGGTCCAGCCGTGCTCCAGCAACAGCCAGCCGCCGCTCACCAGGTGCTGGCGAGACTGAGTAATGATATGGCTGAGATCGGCCAGCCCCTGATCGCCAGCAACCAGGGCGCTGCGCGGTTCGAAGCGCACATCGCCTTCGGCAAGATGCGGATCGGCTTCATCAATGTAGGGCGGGTTGCTGACGATCATCTCAAACTGCCGATCGCCGAGGGCGGTGAACCAGCTGCTGTGCAGCACCGTGACGTTAGGCAGCGCCAGACGCGCAAGATTGCGCTGTGCCAGCGCCACCGCATCGGGCATGACATCCACGGCGGTAACCTGACAATCCGGACGCTCACTGGCCAGCGCCAGGGCAATGGCCCCGGTGCCGGTACCTAAATCGAGAAGGCGCGCGGGCGTGGCGGGCAGTCTCGCCAGGGCCTGCTCCACCAGACACTCGGTGTCGGGACGGGGGATCAGGGTGGCCGCCGAGACATACAGCGGCAGCGACCAGAACTCTCGCTCCCCTACCAGGTGCGCCACCGGCTCGCCGGTCTTGCGGCGGGCCAGGAGTTGGTCAAGTTGAGCCTGCTGGTCAGCAGTGAGCTCGGTTTCACCAAAGGCGAGAATCCAGGTGCGTGCTTTGCCCGTCACATGCTCCAGCAGGATCTCCGCATCGCGACGGGGGCTTTCGCCTCCCGCCAGCGCACTAATCGCCTGCTGTAGCCAGTGCTGAAAATCCATTAATCCTGCTCTGCCAGCGCCGCCAGCTGATCGGCCTGGTACTCCTGCACGATAGGTTCGATCAGGGAGTCCAGCTTGCCCTCCATGGTCTCATCCAGACGGTAAAGGGTCAGGTTGATGCGGTGATCGGTGACGCGGCCCTGCGGGAAGTTATAGGTGCGGTTGCGATCGCTGCGATCGCCACTGCCCAGCAGGTTGCGACGGGTGGAGGCTTCGGCCTGCTGGCGCTTGGCCATTTCCGCGGCGTGAATACGCGCCCCGAGCACCGACAATGCTTTGGCTTTGTTTTTGTGCTGGGAACGTTCGTCCTGGCACTCAACCACAATGCCGGTTGGCAGGTGGGTAATACGGATCGCGGAGTCGGTGGTGTTAACGTGCTGACCGCCCGCGCCGGAGGAGCGGAAGGTATCGATACGCAGATCTGCCGGATTGATGTCCGGCAGTTCGGCTTCCGGCAGCTCGGGCATCACCGCCACGGTGCAGGCGGAGGTGTGAATACGCCCCTGAGATTCAGTGGCCGGGACGCGCTGCACGCGATGGCCGCCGGATTCAAACTTCAGACGACCGTATACCCCGTCGCCGCTGATTTTGGCGATCACTTCTTTATAGCCGCCATGTTCGCCTTCGTTGGCGCTCATGATCTCCACGCGCCAGCGGCGGGATTCAGCGTAGCGGCTGTACATGCGGAACAGATCCCCGGCAAACAGGGCCGCTTCGTCCCCGCCGGTCCCGGCGCGGACTTCGACAAAGGCGTTGCGTTCATCGTCCGGATCTTTTGGCAGCAGCAGCACCTGCAGCTGTTGCTCCATCTCTTCCGCGCGGACTTTGGCATCCTGCAGCTCTTCCTGCGCCATCTCGCGCATTTCCGGGTCGTCGAGCATCATCTGCGCGGTTTCAATATCTTCCTGAACCTGTTGCCAGTCGGTAAAGCATTTTGAAACATCACTTAATTGCGCATACTCGCGCGAAAGAGCGCGAAAACGTTCCTGGTCGGCAATGGTTGCGGCATCGCCGAGCAGCGCCTGAACTTCTTCATGGCGCTCGTGCAATGCTTCCAGTTTGGCGACGATAGAGGGCTTCATAGGCGTAAGTGCACCTTATAATAATAAAATGGGTATGGCGCGCTATTCCAGCCCGAGGCTGTCGCGCAGAATGTTCAGGCGTTCGTCGTCCCCGTCACGGGCGGCCTGTTGAAGTGATTTGGTTGGGGCATGGATCAGGCGATTGGTCAGTTTCCATGCCAGTTCCTGCATGATGACCTGCGGATCGCCGCCCTGCTCGAGGGCCGCCATCGCTTTGGCAGTCAGTTCATTTCGGACCTGTTCCGCCTGACCGCGGTACTCACGAATGGTCTCGCTGACGCTTTGCGCGCGCAGCCAGGCCATAAATTCGCTGGTTTCCTGCTCGACGATCGTCTCCGCCTGCACCGCTGCTGCTTTACGCTGGGCAAGGTTGTGCGAAATGATGCTTTGCAGGTCATCCACGCTGTAGAGATAGGCGTTCGCCAGTTTGCCGACGTCAGGCTCGACATCACGCGGAACGGCGATGTCCACCAGCAGCATCGGCTGATTACGGCGGGATTTCAGGGCGCGCTCCACCATGCCTTTGCCGATGATCGGCAGCGGGCTGGCGGTAGAGCTGATGATGATATCCGCTTCGCTCAGGCGGGCGTCGATGTCGCTGAGGGCGATCACTTCCGCCCCCACTTCATCCGCCAGCACCTGGGCACGTTCGCGGGTGCGGTTAGCGATCATCATCTTTTTGACTTTGTGTTCGCGCAGATGGCGCGCCACCAGCTCGATGGTTTCGCCCGCGCCCACCAGCAGTACCGAGACCGTGGAGAGCGATTCAAAGATTTGTCGCGCCAGGGTACAGGCAGCGAAGGCAACCGAAACGGCACTGGCGCCAATGTCGGTTTCGGTTCGCACTCGCTTGGCGACGGAGAAGGATTTCTGGAACATACGTTCCAGCTCGCTGGCCTTGAGGTGGCCTTTTTGCGAATCGGCAAAGGCTTTTTTCACCTGGCCGAGGATCTGCGGCTCGCCCAGCACCAGCGAATCGAGACCACTGGCCACGCGCATCAGATGGCTGACCGCATCGTTATCCTGATGCCAGTACAGGCTGTTGCGCAGCTCTTCTTCGTTCAGATTGTGGTATTCGCATAACCAGCGGACCAGCGCTTCATGCAGGTTGTCCTGCTCTTCAACGCTGAGATAGAGCTCAGTACGGTTGCACGTTGACAACACCACGCCCCCCTGCACCATCGGCTGGGCAAGCAGACTTTCCAGCGCCTGGTCGAGCGTGTCCGGCGAAAACGTCACACGTTCTCGCAGTGATACCGGGGCTGTTTTGTGGTTAATACCGAGTGCTAAAAGGGTCATATGAGCGGGAGTAGTACCAGCGTTAATAAGGTTAGCAGGCCGCATCATACAGGATGCGCGAGATCAATAAAAGAGACCGCCCCCTTTCGGAGTAATAGGTGCCCCACGCTAATTTCATGATTTAAGACAATATGAGCGTAGACGCTGCGGCATGCGGGCGCTAGCATTAAGCGATATAACTGCCACGTATCTCAAGGATTTGCCATCATTATGACCAGACTGATTCGCCTGCTGCCCCTGGCCGCGCTGGTGCTGACCGCATGTTCCATTACGCCGCCGAAAGGGCCGGGCAAAAGCCCCGATTCGCCACAGTGGCGCCAGCACCAGCAAGAGGTGCGTGCGTTAAACCAGTATCAAACCCGCGGCGCCTTTGCTTATCTGTCCGATCAGCAGAAAGTGTACGCCCGCTTCTTCTGGCAGCAGACCGGCCAGGATCGCTACCGCCTGCTGCTGCTGAACCCGCTTGGCAGCACGGAAATGGAGCTGATTGCCCAGCCTGGCAGCGCACAAGTTACCGACAATAAAGGCAAGAAATACACCGGCACCGATGCCGAAGAGATGATCGGCAAGCTGACCGGGATGCCTATTCCAATCACCAGCCTGCGCCAGTGGATCCTCGGTCTGCCGGGTGACGCCACCGACTATAAACTCGATGACCAGTATCGCCTCAGCGAAGTGAACTACAGCCAGAACGGTAAAAGCTGGAAAGTGGTCTACGGCGGCTACGACAGCAACAGCAAACCGGCCCTGCCATCCAGCCTGGAGCTGACCGAAGGCAGCCAGCGCATTAAGCTGAAGATGGATAACTGGATTGTCAAATGATGACCCACTGGCCTTCGCCCGCGAAACTGAACCTGTTTTTATATATCACCGGACAGCGTGCTGACGGGTATCACACCCTGCAGACGCTGTTTCAGTTTGTTGACTACGGCGACACGATTTCCATTGAACTGCGCGATGACGGGCAGATCCGTCTCCTGACGCCGGTCGAAGGCGTGGCCGATGAGGATAACCTGATCGTGCGCGCCGCCCGTCTGCTGATGAGCGCCGCGCAATGCTCCGGCCGTTTGCCGGCGGGCAGCGGCGCGGATATCAGCGTGGAAAAACGTTTGCCGATGGGCGGCGGGCTCGGCGGCGGGTCGTCTAACGCCGCCACCGTGCTAGTGGTGTTGAACCATCTGTGGGGCTGCGATCTTACGGTGGATGAGCTGGCCGCGCTCGGGCTTACGCTCGGGGCCGACGTGCCGGTTTTTGTCCGCGGACATGCCGCTTTTGCTGAAGGGGTGGGCGAGATCCTCTCTCCGGTCGACCCCGCAGAAAAATGGTATCTGGTGGCCCACCCGGGCGTCAGTATTCCGACCCCGGTTATCTTTAAAGATCCTGACCTTCCGCGCGATACCCCAATAAGGTCAATAGAAACGTTATTAAACTGTGAATTCAGCAACGATTGCGAGGTTATCGCAAGAAAACGTTTTCGCGAGGTTGATGTCGCGCTTTCCTGGCTGTTAGAATACGCGCCGTCGCGCCTGACTGGCACAGGGGCCTGTGTCTTTGCTGAATTTGATACGGAATCCGCTGCACGTCAGGTGCTCGAGCTGGCTCCAGAGTGGCTGCATGGTTTCGTAGCGCGTGGTATGAACGTCTCCCCGCTGCAGCAGGCCATTCTGGCGCAACCTGAGTTTCGGTGACAACGTCACCCTGTTCCAGACGTTGCATCGCGCTCTTTAATACACCGCCTGGATAGCATTCGCCTGGCCCGCACAGTTTACGGCGAACTATCCACCACTGGACGCATGCCTGAGGTTCTTCTCGTGCCTGATATGAAGCTTTTTGCTGGTAACGCCACCCCGGAACTAGCACAACGTATTGCCAACCGCCTGTACACTTCTCTTGGCGACGCCGCCGTAGGTCGCTTTAGCGATGGCGAAGTCAGCGTACAAATTAACGAAAATGTACGCGGTGGTGATATTTTCATCATCCAGTCCACCTGTGCTCCAACTAACGACAACCTGATGGAATTGGTTGTCATGGTCGATGCCCTGCGCCGTGCTTCCGCTGGCCGTATCACTGCTGTTATTCCTTACTTTGGTTATGCCCGTCAGGACCGTCGCGTCCGTTCCGCACGTGTGCCAATTACCGCTAAAGTTGTCGCTGATTTCCTCTCCAGTGTTGGCGTTGACCGCGTTCTGACGGTTGACCTGCATGCCGAGCAGATCCAGGGCTTCTTCGACGTTCCGGTTGATAACGTATTCGGCAGCCCAATCCTGCTGGAAGACATGCTGCAGCTGAACCTAGATAACCCAATTGTGGTTTCTCCGGACATCGGCGGCGTGGTTCGCGCACGCGCTATCGCCAAACTGCTTAACGATACCGACATGGCGATCATCGACAAACGCCGTCCACGCGCTAACGTTTCTCAGGTGATGCATATCATCGGTGACGTTGCTGGCCGTGACTGCGTGCTGGTTGACGACATGATCGACACCGGCGGCACTCTGTGCAAAGCCGCCGAAGCGCTGAAAGAGCGTGGTGCTAAACGCGTATTCGCTTACGCGACTCACCCGATCTTCTCCGGCAATGCAGTGAACAACCTGCGCAACTCCGTCATTGATGAAGTTGTGGTGTGTGACACCATCCCACTGAGTGACGAAATCAAAGCGCTGCCAAACGTGCGTACTTTGACCCTGTCCGGGATGCTGGCCGAAGCGATTCGTCGTATCAGCAACGAAGAATCTATCTCTGCAATGTTCGAACACTAATCGGACGCAGTCTGAAAACCCGCTACGGCGGGTTTTTTTGTCTGTGGTATTTATTTGTATGATTAATGCCTCCTTCACCTGCCATTGATATGACAGATGATGCGCACCTGGATGATGATTGTGAAAAACGCTTCCTCTCACGTTCTGCCCTTCCGCGCCCTCATCGACGCCTGCTGGAACGAAAAATATACCCTGTCACGCTTCACCCGTGACCTGATCGCCGGGATCACCGTCGGCATTATTGCTATTCCGCTGGCAATGGCGCTGGCGATTGGTAGCGGTGTGGCACCGCAATACGGTCTGTACACCGCCGCCGTTGCCGGGATTGTGATCGCCCTGACCGGCGGGTCGCGTTTTAGCGTCTCCGGGCCGACCGCCGCCTTTGTGGTGATCCTCTATCCGGTTTCCCAGCAGTTCGGCCTCGCCGGGTTGCTGGTGGCGACCCTGATGTCCGGGGTATTTTTGATTTTGTTCGGCCTGGCGCGCTTTGGCAGGCTGATTGAGTACATTCCGCTTTCCGTGACCCTGGGCTTTACCTCCGGGATCGGCATCACCATCGGGACCATGCAGATCAAGGATTTCCTTGGCCTGCAGATGGCCCATGTTCCGGAACATTACCTGCAAAAAGTGGGTGCGCTGGCGATGGCGCTGCCAACGGCAAACCCGGGGGATGCGGCGATCGGCGTGGTGACGCTGGGCACGCTGATCCTCTGGCCGCGACTGGGCATCCGCCTGCCGGGGCATCTGCCCGCCCTGCTGCTGGGCTGTGGGGTGATGGGAGTGGTGAACCTGCTGGGCGGCCACGTCGCCACTATCGGCTCGCAGTTCCACTATGTGCTGGCGGATGGCTCCCAGGGTAACGGCATCCCGCAGCTGTTGCCCCAACTGATACTACCGTGGAATCTGCCTGGCTCCAGCTTCACCCTGAGCTGGGACTCCCTGCGCGCCCTGCTGCCTGCCGCCTTTTCGATGGCGATGCTGGGGGCGATTGAGTCGTTACTCTGCGCAGTGGTGCTGGACGGCATGACCGGCACCAAACACAAAGCCAACAGCGAGCTGGTCGGCCAGGGGCTGGGGAACATTATCGCCCCGTTTTTTGGCGGCATCACCGCCACGGCGGCCATTGCCCGTTCGGCGGCGAACGTGCGCGCCGGGGCGACATCTCCGGTCTCAGCAGTGATTCACTCGGTGCTGGTGATCCTCGCTCTGCTGGTGCTGGCTCCCCTGCTCTCGTGGCTCCCGCTGTCGGCAATGGCGGCCCTGCTGCTGATGGTGGCGTGGAACATGAGCGAGGCGCATAAAGTGGTGAACCTGCTGCGCCGCGCGCCGAAGGACGACATCATTGTGATGCTGATTTGCATGTCGCTGACCGTGCTGTTTGACATGGTGATTGCGATTAGCGTCGGAATTGTGCTGGCCTCGCTGCTGTTTATGCGCCGCATTGCCCGCATGACCCGGTTGGCAACGGTTAACGTTACAGTGCCGGACGACGTGCTGGTGCTGCGGGTGATCGGTCCCCTCTTCTTTGCCGCCGCCGAAGGGTTATTCAGTGAGCTGGAGTCGCGCATCGCCGGGAAACGGATTGTGGTCCTGAAGTGGGATGCGGTTCCGGTGCTGGATGCCGGCGGGCTGGACGCCTTCCAGCGCTTTGTGCAACGCCTGCCGGAAGGCTGTGAACTGCGGGTAAGTAATCTCGAATTCCAGCCCCTGCGCACCATGGCGCGCGCAGGGGTGCAACCCATTGCGGGTCGTCTGGCGTTCTATCCGAACCGCGAGGCAGCGTTAGCGGATCTGTGACATTCGCCGCTGCATCATGATACCGATCGCCTGCTGGAGCCACTCAAGGACAGCGGGCGTCATCCAGGTTCCCTTCATCAGATGCGGCTCCTGCTGCATCGCCTGGCGAAATTTTTGCTGCGTCACCGGGCTGGTTCCCGCGTAGGACTGGAACAACGCCAGCCAGTTTTCGGCCAGCTGCTGCGCGGCGTCGGATGCGGGATCCAGGTCTTCCGTCTGGGCCTGGTGCAGCTTCGCCACCAGCGGCGGCCACTCCATCATGCGATCAAAATAGTGCGCCCGGGTAAAGGCCATCTCCTCCGGTGTGAGGTAGTTTTGCCAGATGCTCAGCTTTGATTCGGCAAAGGCCCGGGTAATGTAATCCATCATCTCTGCCGTGATCCCCGTTTGCTCACGCATCTGGGGTTCGACGCTGTGCATCTCATTGAGACGGGTGAGAAACTCCGGTTTGCCCGCCGTGTCCTTCTCGAGACGCGCCATCCAGCGTGTAGCCAGATCTCTCGCCCGGGGATCGGTGACCGCAACGTCATTCTCCAGCAGGCTTTTCGCCTCCTGAACCAGAGCGGCCCAGATATCTGCCAGCGCCTCTTTGTGCTGTGCAAACGGCAACTGCTGTAACTCTTCTTTGCTAAACCAGCGATCGTACATGTTCATTAACTCCAGAGTCTGTAACCAGGACTCCAGATCGAGATCCTCATGGGTATCAAGCCCGGTACGCAAATCCACAAGCCTGTCGCGCAGCGTGGTAATGCTGCGCACCTGCTTATCCAGCAGGCGGATTTGTGCCTCGAGCAGCTCTGATAACGAGAGTGAATCTTTTTCCAGAAAGTCCCTGATTTCAGCAAGTTCCAGCCCCGCCTTTGCCAGCGCCTGAATCATATGCAGACGCTGAACATCGGCCAGATTGTAGAGCCGGTAACCTGCCGCGCTTCTGGCAGAAGGTAGCAACAACCCTGTTTGCTCATAATGGTGCAAGGTGCGCACGGTGATCCCGGCGCGTTTCGCCAGTTCCCCGACCTGAATTAACATAACAGCTCCTTCTTGTGCCAGTGGCGTCACTCTGGAGCCTTACGTTACGTGAGGGTCAATACGAGATGCAAAAAAAAACGACTCCAGAGGGAGCCGTTTCGCTGTTCATTGGTTAGCACATTAGCTGTGCTTATGCTGATCGCGACGGCAGCGCTTATCGTAGTGGCGCACCCACCAGTATCTGTCGCAGACCTGCTCGTGACCGCTGACGCGGGCACCCGCCAGCCACAATACGGCACCCAGGAAGATGCTCAGCACCGCACCATGTGCGAAGTATTGCGGCAGGTCAAGTTGCGGCAGCTGGTTTAAAATGGAATAACCGACGCCAACAACCATGACCACCAATCCCAACCCCATCAGCACGTTACCGAGTAACGAAGCGTTTCTGCGTTTCATGTGTCACCTCCGGAACTTTGGGTTGCAGGGGAATAATCTCCTTAATCCTTGTGTGTAAAGTATAGACAACACCCCTTATGCTGATTGCGCCAGGGATCACATTTACGCACATCGGGGCAACAAAACTTTACAAATAAGCCTTTGAGTAGCATGAAATTCTAATGGTTCAAAGGCGGTATTATTCATCTTCTACGCAACGGCGCGCAGAATTTTGTCAAGCGACCCGGCAGACAGTACACTACGCGCCAGACTTAGCACTTTCAGGAACAAAAACGTGACGATTAAACTGATTGTCGGCCTGGCCAACCCTGGCGCGGAATATGCGGCCACCCGCCACAATGCGGGTGCCTGGTATGTTGATCTGCTGGCCGAGCGGTTGCGCGCTCCCCTGCGCGAAGAGCCCAAATTCTTCGGGTATACCTCACGCGTTAACCTGGCCGGAGCCGATGTGCGTCTGCTGGTGCCGACCACGTTTATGAACTTAAGCGGTAAAGCCGTGGCCGCGCTGGCGACCTTTTACCGTATCAATCCGGATGAAATCCTGGTGGCGCACGACGAACTGGATCTGCCGCCGGGCGTGGCAAAATTCAAACTCGGCGGCGGTCACGGCGGGCATAACGGCCTAAAAGACATCATCAGCAAACTGGGCAATAATCCCAATTTCCACCGTTTGCGCCTCGGCATTGGTCATCCGGGCGATAAAAACAAAGTTGTCGGCTTTGTCCTCGGTAAGCCCCCGGCTTCGGAACAGAAGCTGATCGACGACGCGGTAGACGAAGCGGCGCGTTGCACCGAAATCTGGTTGCAGGATGGCTTAACCAAGGCCACCAACCGTCTGCACGCTTTCAAAGCGCAATAACCGGCGCGAGACGCCTTTTTTGACCCGCATGCTGCGGGTTACGTGTATAATAGGCAAAGTTATTTACTTTTCTTCGACTCGTTAATGTTAACGTGTTGAATATCAAGACATTAAGGTGATTCAGAAATGGGATTCAAATGCGGTATCGTTGGTCTGCCTAACGTTGGCAAATCCACCCTGTTTAACGCGCTGACTAAAGCGGGCATCGAAGCAGCTAACTTCCCGTTCTGCACCATCGAGCCAAACACCGGTGTCGTGCCAATGCCCGATCCACGTCTGGACCAGCTCGCGGAGATCGTTAAGCCGCAGCGCATTCTGCCAACCACTATGGAGTTCGTGGACATCGCTGGCCTGGTGAAAGGCGCGTCCAAAGGCGAAGGCCTGGGCAACCAGTTCCTGACCAACATCCGTGAAACCGAAGCCATCGGCCACGTTGTACGTTGCTTTGAAAACGACAACATCATCCACGTGAATAACAAAGTGGATCCGGCTGATGATATCGAGGTTATCAACACCGAGCTGGCCCTCTCTGACCTCGACACCTGCGAGCGCGCCCTGCACCGCGTGCAGAAGAAAGCCAAAGGCGGCGACAAAGACGCGAAAGCGGAACAGGCTGCGCTGGAAAAATGTCTGCCACAGCTGGAAAACGCCGGCATGCTGCGTGCCCTGAAAAACCTGACTGAAGAAGACAAAGCGGCAATCAAATACCTGAGCTTCCTGACCCTGAAGCCAACCATGTATATCGCTAACGTCAACGAAGACGGTTTCGAAAACAACCCATACCTCGACAAAGTGCGTGAAATCGCTGCGGCCGAAGGTTCTGTGGTGGTGGCAGTCTGTGCTGCGGTGGAATCTGATATCGCCGAACTGGACGATGCTGACCGCGACGAGTTCATGGCTGAACTGGGTCTGGAAGAGCCAGGCCTGAACCGTGTGATCCGCGCCGGTTACGAGCTGCTGAACCTGCAGACCTACTTCACCGCTGGCGTGAAAGAAGTGCGCGCATGGACTATCCCTGTTGGCGCGACCGCGCCACAGGCTGCGGGTAAGATCCACACCGATTTCGAGAAAGGCTTTATCCGTGCGCAGACTATCGCCTTTGAAGACTTTATTGCCTTTAAAGGCGAGCAAGGCGCGAAAGAAGCCGGCAAGATGCGTGCAGAAGGGAAAGATTACATCGTTAAAGATGGCGATGTGATGAACTTCCTGTTTAACGTTTAATCTCTGCTAAACAGACAAAGAATCCACGCACCTGCGTGGATTTTTTATTGTGGATATGCTACTGGAAATAGAGGCGGAATGAATATGCTCCACCCACATGAGCACCATCGACGTAGGCCTCTCCCCTGGAGTAAATATTTCGTGTAGCAGGCCCGAACCTGTTAAGTAAAAAAACAGATGATTCAAATTCCTGTTTAAATGCCCACCAGGTAATAGCATTATCCTGAGTACATTCATCACATTTCAAACGTAAACGATACTGCTGGTTTTCTATTAAACCCGAGTGGTGCAAGTCAAACCACACATATGCATTATCCTTGAGACGTTCCATTTTCACTGTATTACTGGCAATGGATTTTCCAGAGCTATCCAGTAACTCCAGTGTCAGATAGCCATGATTTTTTCTCGCAAACGTAGCCAGCATCAATTCAACACCATAAATAGACTTTGACTCAGCCAGTATTATTTGATCAAAAGTACGTCCTTTTGTGAGAAACCCATAATTTGTATCGTAGAGTGGTTGTTCTACAATAAATTTCGACTTCCATATGTGCATTTCAGAAAACTTCACTAGCGCGGGATAGATTGATGTCAACAACCCAACCAACATCACTGCTAATACTAGGGTTTTAATTATTTTATTACTTATAAGAGATGTTACTTTAGCGATTACTAAGGATATGACAGGCAAAAACCCAAAGAAGTATCTGGCTTGCGTTGCGCCAATATAGCCAGTATTGATATGTAATTGCCTGATAGTAAAAAAGTACAGCCCCAAAAACAATACAAATGCGGCAATGAAAGAAAATTCAAGATTAAAATAGCCATTTTTCTTTAAAAGCTTCCTGAATAAGACATACCCCCCCATTACGCCAGACATAGATAAAATCATCTTTAATGTGACAACTCTTATTTCACTATCAGCAAATTGTACATGACCATAGGGTAAAATGAGGCTTAAAAAATTATTGCGGAAGAAATACTGAAAAAATGCTGATAAATCCATTTTTTCAGTATTCGGATGTTCGATAAAAAACCATACTGCAGGGTTGCTTTGAGGAGCAGGATAGAATTTACCATAAACTATATGAGCATACGTAAAATAAAAAACCACAACTGCAACTGATAATATTATAAAGATTAATTGCTTGAGCGGAATCTTTTTAATCAACTGCATTACGTTGTAAAAATTAAAAATAACTACTGATGTAAGCAAGCATAGAATGGCTAATGAACCTGTTGCTTTGCTCAATGAAGCAACAATGCCACCTAAACAAATTAAAAAAATATTTGAAGTAATTATTTTAGTTTCGCCGACTCTCCTCATCAAACCATGTAATCCGTAGATTACCAATGTGCAACCGAGTATGTTTATTTGATCATTATTAACTGCGCTACCTAATACCACAAACATAGGGATAGTTAATAGAAAAGCCCCTCCTACAAAAGTAGCTATTGTAGATTTGGTAGCGAGGTATATCATCTTACATGTCAATATAATTATAATTACAGAAACGACCATATTTACGTAACGACCTGCATATGCAAATGTATCTTGCAAATGCAGAAAAGTCACCAACTCGCCGACGATGATATAATATAATGCAGGATGGTTGAGATAGTTTAGCTTATTACTTGAATAAATAAGTCCATTTTTGTAATCAGGAAAGTGATTATTGATAACATCAATCACATATCCCATATGAGCAAATTCATCCGGGAAGAATCCGGGATGATAGGATTTTGAATAACCTACTCCCAGCAGCAGAAAGAGTGATGAAAGAAAAACAACAATACAAACAATACTGATTTTATGTTTGTTCATAGTAATCATCTTAACGAGAGAGAGTACAGGTAAAAGAAGCAATCGCCGATAACGGTGGTTATCCGGCTCAGGATGACGGCCAGGACAATATCAACCTCGGCAAAGAAGGGTTTCAACAATAATATAAGCAAAAATTCCCTGACACCAACTCCGGCAGGCGAGCCGGGCGTAACCAGTCCCGCAAGCCATGAGATGATATAGGCCCCAATCAGAGGCAATACCAGAGCAGGTGTGATGTTGCCATTGTCTATTATTGAATACAGCACACATAGGAAAACGCCGCCTGAAATACACAGAAACAAGAAATATCGCGCGACGACGTTAATGAAATTGCCCTTTTCCTGCCATATCAGACCGAGCATTATTAATGCTGCGATAGCAAAGAACAGTATGAATCCATAGATGATACTAAATGCCGGATATAACAGGGGCAGCATCCATAAGACAAAAAATGCCCCTGTCAGTACTAACAGCAGTAACTCCAGAAAAGTCGTTTTGGCAATTGCCTTCCCCGAGAAACCGTAAGACATCGCCAGAAATTGCCTACCGGCAAACTGGAAAATATTGCCGGGAACGTACTTGGCCAACTGAGTCAGGCCGTAGATCCGGTTTGCCATCCGGGAACTAATGGCCTGCTCAAGCCCCAACATCAACAGGCGCCAGGCAGAGGCAAGGATGAGGTTGGCGGCACCATAGATGCCTGCCAGGATCAGGATCAGCAAAAGTAGTTTTAACGTGAAGGTGTCAGCAGGAACCTGCGTCCAATACGCCGTAATTCTGTGTACCACAAACAGGACACTCAAGAGTGCGATAACACTCCCTGCAATATTGAGTACCTTGCTTAGCTTACTTTTTGTCATAAGGTACGCACAACAACATCGTCCAGGGGAAGGGTGAAGCCACGTCAACTACCTTGAAAAATTCACCGGTGAATTTTATAAAGGCGCTTTTTGACCAATGTTGTATATGCCCAGGCGTGTTACCAAAGCTTTTTAAATACTTCCCACGAGCCATGTTCAGCGCGCACCAGACGGGTTCACGTGGCACGCTGACGATCAGATAGTGTTTGACCAGCGTCTGCAGGACCTTCATCGCTCTGTCGGGATCTTCCAGATGTTCCATCACTTCACAGCAGACAATCAAGTCAGCACTGTCAACGTCAGGTTTGAGATCGTAGATGCTCCTGGCATTAAACACATCAGGGGCAAGGTCCGCCGCCAACGCATTCTCTCGCGCTAACGAGATTACATCATGAGAAAAATCACTGCCGACAGCCTGTAACCCTTGGCCATTCCATTTATTGACCCAAAAACCTTCACCACAGCCGACTTCATGAATCGTTGTTGGATTTGCTCGTAATACAAAAGTTTCAAGAGAGGAGTCAAAACCATTCATCATCCATTTAACAATGGGATTTTTAGAGCCATATTTGTCATAAGCGTTACCGAATACGATACCGTCTTCAGACTTACCACCCGAAACTTTGAAACCCATAATCACCTCATATCTCTGTTCTTAATCATTATTCCCTGGTTTATTATTCGGGCTTGATTCCAGCTGCGCAACTTTGAAACGTAAGTCTTCGAGAAGTTTCCGGTTGGCCGATAAAAGATCGGTAACAAAAGCTACAAGTATGGTCTGGAAGCCCATTCCCATAAGTATCGATGCCAGAATTAATGACTGGACATAGCCATCACCATCGCCAGTGAAATATTTATAGAGAAAACGCATGCCTAACAAGAAGCCAGCCGAAAACAGTACTGTCCCTACAGCACCAAAAAACCGAAATGGACGATAAATTACAAAAATACGGACTATGGTAATAATACTTCTTTTAATATAGGACGAAATACTCTTTACCAGACGAGATGGCCGCAGGTCTTCATTGACCCGAACTGAAACTGAAGTAATAGCGATATTTTTTTGGCCTGCCTGAATAATGGTTTCCAGGGTATAGGTGTAATCATTAAAAACCATCAGTTTTTGTGCTGTTGCTCTCGACATAGCCCTGAATCCACTTGGTGCATCGGGAATATTGGTATTACTGGCCACACGGACAACCCAACTTCCTAGTTTTTGCAGATATTTTTTAACAGGAGAAAAATGGTCAATGGTAGAAATAGGTCTTTCACCGATTACCATCTCTGCGCGGTGTTCAAGTATAGGGGCAACTAATAATGGGATATCTTCAGCAGAATATTGATTATCTGCATCAGTGTTTACGATAACACCAGCATCTAAGCTCAGACATGCATCGAGTCCGGTCATAAAGGCTTTAGCTAGCCCTTTATTAGCTGCATGTTTCACGACATGGTCAACACCATTTTGTCTGGCTACGTTGACAGTATCATCAGTACTGCCATCATCAATAATCAGCCATTCCACCGTATCAAAACCGGCGACCTGTCTGGGTAGTGCATTCAAAGTGATTGCAAGTGTATCAGCTTCATTAAAGCAGGGAATTTGTATGATTAATTTCATTTACCCTTTACCTGACATATTATTGGATTGCTCTTTAACATCTCCTTATCACATTTAACACTTTATATACAAAAAGATAGCTTTTCAAATTATACGGGCTTAAATCTCTCCCCTCGTAATGCCGCTGGCTCTGCAAACCCTCTCCTGTACGCCGCAGGCGTTGTCCCCAGCTGATTTCTGAAATGATGGCGCATCGTCCCTACGCTGCCAAACCCCACCTGCTCCGCAATCCGTTCTATCGACAGCTGGCTGTTTTCCAGCAGATCCTGGCTGCGGCTCAGGCGAGCATGCAATAACCATTGGGCAGGCGTCTTGCCAGTAGTCGCCGCAAAACGGCGCAGAAAAGTGCGCGGGCTCATGCCGACAAATTTTGCCAGGGAATCGACGCTGTGTGGGGCGGCAAGGTTTTCAAGCAGATAATCAAACAGCGCGCCCAGCCGATGACCTTCATAGGCGACCGGCACCGCCTGCTGGATAAACTGCGCCTGGCCGCCATCACGATGCGGGGACACCACCAGCCGACGCGCCACCTGGTTGGCCGCCACGCTGCCATAATCCCGGCGCACCAGGTGCAGACAGAGGTCGATGCCCGCCGCGCTACCGGCGGAGGTCAGGACATCACCACTATCGATATACAACACGTCAGGGGTGACCTGAATGGCGGGATAACGCTGTTGCAGCAGGTCTGTGTAGCGCCAGTGGGTGGTGGCCTGGCGCTTATCAAGTAACCCTGCGGCAGCCAGCACAAAGACGCCGGAGCAAATGGATAAAATTCTCGCCCCACGCTGATGGGCGGCGACCAGCTGCTCGCACAGCGCGGCGGGTACCGGGACATCGGCGCCCCGCCAGCCGGGAACGATAATGGTCCCGGCCTCCGCCAGCAATTCCAGCCCGCCGTCGACCATCAGCCGGATGCCGCCAGTGGCGCGCAGCTCTCCCGGCTCGACACCCGCTACCGCAAAGTGATACCAGTCATCCCCCATTTCAGGGCGGGCAAGGCCGAAAATTTCCACGGCAATGCCGAATTCAAACGTACATAAGCCGTCATAGGCCAGCGCAACCACCAGAGGATTATTCATCACCGCACTCAGGGTATTTTTGTCATGATCCTGATGGTATATGGCATTTCTGCCAGCTGTCAAAACTGCGCTACCGCCGTAGAGTAAAGCCTCAAACCTGGAGGAAACGATGAGCTATGTGACTGATTATCCTGCTGCGACAGCAAAAAACGCGGCGAACCATTTTTTACAACGGCTGAGTGTGGAAACGGATTGCGACGACGTCCATACCGCATTCAAAGAGGGCGATATCGATTTTGTGTTGCTGCATGTGGTGGGCAGCCCGGAGGCGTTTGCTCGCCGTCATATTCCGGGGGCGGTGCATCTGCGCCATCGCGATATTACAGCCCACAGAATGGCGGAGTGGCCACCCGAGACCCTGTTCGTTGTCTATTGCGCCGGACCGCACTGCAACGGTGCCGATCGCGCAGCGCTGAAGCTGGCGCAACTGGGTCGTCCGGTGAAAATTATGATTGGTGGCATGACCGGTTGGGCCGACGAAGGTTTTGCCTTTAACGCCGGATAATACCGACGCCGACCCTGCATTCAGGGTCGGCATCTCTCCCCTTACCTGCCCGATGCCGGGTAGATAGTCTGCTCCGGCAATACCCGGCGATCAAAACGTCGTAAGGCATAGTACAGCCCCGCCGTACAGAACCAGCCGATGATCCACGACACATCATTCCCGGCAAAAATCCAGGTCAGCGAACCGTGGTAGAGCGGGTTCTCAATGAACGGCAGCTGGATCAGCACGCCAACGGCATAGACGCTGATACCGAACAAATTCCAGTAGCCGTAGCGTTTACGCGGATCGAACAGCGCCGGAATATCGACGGCTTTATGGGAAATAATAAAGTAGTCGGTCAGACTAATGGCGCTCCACGGCACGAAGAACGCCAGCAGGAACAGCAGGAAATGGGTGAAGTGTTTCAGGAATGCGGGCTCACTGAGCAACGCAATCACGCAGGAGATGGCCACCATCAGCACCACAAAGATCACCCGACTTCTCTGGCTCAGCGTGGTCTGGTTGCGGAACCCCGACACGATAGTGGTCAGCGACATAAAGCTGCCGTAGGCGTTGAGGGTGGTAAAGGTAATTTTGCCGAAGCAGATCGCAAAGTAGATCACCATCGCCATCGCTTCGCTTTTGCCCAGCCCGACGATATAGCTCACCTCATGCCCCTTGAAAGCGCTACCAGCAATCGCCGCGGTGATCACCCCGAGGGTCATCGACGCCTGAGTGCCCAGTACCGTGCCACTGAAGACTGAGAAGAAGGTTTTCACCCCGGAGACGTCGCGCGGCAGATAACGTGAGTAGTCCGACACGTAGGGGCAAAACGCGATCTGCCATGAAGAGGAGAGCGACACCGCCAGCAGGAACATCGGCATCGAGAAGTGGTTGTTCTGCGCAATCGCCCCCAGATCGCTGGACATTAGCAGGGCGATAAACAGATACACAAATGCCAGTACGCCCACCACGCTCGCCACTTTGCCGAGCTTGTGGATCACGCGATAACCCAGCACTGCAATCACGATAATGATCGCGCTGAACAGGATCATGCCCGCCACGTTCGACACCGACAGCAGTTTCGCCATCGCCTGTCCGGCCAGCACTGTGCCGCTGGCAGAGAAACCGACGTACATCACGCAGACCAGCACCAGCGGGATCACCGCACCCAGCACGCCAAACTGGGCGCGGCTGATGATCATCTGTGGCAGACCCAGACGCGGCCCCTGTAGGGCATGGAACGACATCACCGTCGCCCCAAGCACCTGCCCCACCAGCAGGCCCACGATCGACCACACCACATCGCCGCCCAGCACCACCGCCAGCGCGCCGGTCACAATAGCGGTGATCTGCAGGTTGCCACCAAACCACAGCGTAAACTGACTGAAGGGGTGGCCGTGGCGTTCATCATCCGGGATGTAATCGATGGATCGCGTTTCCGACAACCGCGTCCCGTTTTTGTTTGACTGCTCTTCTGAAGACGATAAAGACGACATAATTTCCTCTCTGAGTGCCTGATTACTGGCAGCCAAACATCCCGCTTGCGCTGACCCGCCCGTCACATGACAGAACATGTATATACAACCAATAATCTTGCTTCACATTACCCGGAAGATATTTTTGTGAACTGAACTGTGAATAATTTGTAATTAATTTGAAAATTATCTGTAGCAGAGAAAAACCGTCAGACGCGATAATCTGGCTGATACTGAGAGAATCAGGTGCGTTATTGGGATAGCAAAACGCTGAGAACATGCAGGAGTAAAGATGAATCATAAACGACGTGCCGTTCCGGGCATTCACCATTACGCCGGTCCGGCGGGCGGCTGGGGAGCCTTAAAGGCCACGGCGATTGCCGTGCGCACGCAGATGGATGCTTTTGACGCTCCTGCCACCCTGCTGCGCACCAACCAGCCCGACGGCTTTGACTGCCCGGGCTGCGCCTGGCCAGACAAAGAACACAAATCCACCTTCCAGTTTTGCGAGAACGGTGCCAAGGCGGTGACCTGGGAGGCGACCACGAAGCGCGTCACCCCGGCGTTTTTCGCAGAGCACACCGTCAGCGCCCTGTGGGAGAAAAGTGATTTTGAGCTGGAGGGCTATGGCCGTCTGACCCATCCCATGAAATACGATCCGCAGAGCGATACCTTTCGCCCGGTAGAATGGGACGAGGCCTTCGCCCGTATCGGGGAGGTGCTGCGCGCCCTGGCACCTAATCAGGTTGAATTTTACACCTCCGGGCGCGCCTCGAACGAAGCCGCGTTCCTGTATCAGCTGTTTGCCCGCGAACTGGGCACCAATAATTTCCCGGACTGCTCCAACATGTGCCATCAGGCCACCAGCGTCGGCCTGCCCCGCTCCATCGGGATTGGTAAAGGCACCGTCTCGCTGGAGGATTTTGACCACACCGAACTGGTGATCTCCATCGGCCACAACCCAGGCACCAACCACCCGCGGATGATGGGCACCCTGCACGAGCTTGCCCGCCGGGGGGTGCCGATTATCGTTTTTAACCCGCTGCGCGAAACCGCGTTAGAGCGTTTTGCCGATCCGCAAAGCGTCAGGGAGATGGCGACGTACAGCGCCACCGATATCGCCTCGACCTACTATCAGGTGAAAGCCGGGGGCGACGCCGCCGCGTTAAAAGGGATTGCAAAACATCTGCTGGTGCTGGATGCGCTGGATCACGACTTTATCGCTACCCAGACTCAAGGGTTCGCAGAATTTGCCGCCGACATCGCCGCGACATCGTGGGAGGCCATTGAACGGGAGTCCGGGCTCCGCCGCGCCGATCTGGAGAACGTGGCGCAGATCTACGCCAAATCCCGCGCCACTATCATCACCTACGGCATGGGGATCACCCAGCATAACAAGGGCACCGCCAACGTGCGCCTGATTGCCGACCTGCTGTTGCTGCGCGGCAATATCGGCAAGCCCGGGGCGGGCATCTGCCCGTTGCGCGGCCACTCCAACGTGCAGGGCAACCGCACGGTGGGGATCACCGAAAAACCGACCGCCGCCTTCCTCGACCGGCTGGGCACGGTGTTTGGCTTTACGCCACCCACCGCCCACGGCCACGACGCGGTGCAGGCCGCTCAGGCGATGATCGACGGCGAGGCCAAAGCGCTGCTGTGCCTCGGGGGTAATTTTGCCGTAGCGATGCCCGATCACGACAAAGCCTTCCCGGCGCTGAAAGCGCTGGATCTCAGCGTGCATGTCGCCACCAAGCTGAACCGCACCCACCTGCTGGTTGGTAAAGAGACCTGGCTCCTGCCCTGTCTCGGGCGCACCGAGCTGGACATGCAGCGCAGCGGCCAGCAGTCGATTACCGTGGAAGATTCAATGTCGATGGTGCATGCCTCCAGCGGTAAGCTGAAACCTGCCTCGCCGTTGCTGCGCTCGGAGCCAGCCATTGTCGCCGGGATCGCCCACGCCACTCTGACGAACAGCAACACCGACTGGCTGGAGCTGGTGGCCGACTACGACCGTATCCGCGACCGGATCGAACAGACCCTGCCCGGCTTTGAGAACTTCAACGCGCGCATCCGAATTGCTGGCGGATTCCGCATGCCGCTGCCACCCACCGAGCGCATCTGGCCGACGCCCACCGGCAAAGCGATGTTCTCCCTGTTTGACGGCGTTGAGGAGAATCTCCCCGGTGAAGGTGAGAATGTGCTGCGTCTGGTCACCCTGCGCAGTCACGACCAGTACAACACCACCATCTACGCCCTCGATGACCGCTATCGCGGGGTGTTTGGCCGCCGCGACGTGCTGTTTATGAACGAAGCCGATATGCATCAGCTCGGGCTGGAGCATGGCGATCGGGTGGATATCACCACCGCCCTGCCCGACAGCCAGCAGCGCCTCAACGACATTACCCTGGTGGCCTACAGCATCGCCCCCGGCACGGTGGCCGCTTACTACCCCGAGGCTAACGTGCTGGTGCCGCTACATTATCTCGATAAAGAGAGCGGCACGCCGTCGTATAAATCGGTGCCGGTGCATATCACCCTGCGCTCTAAGGAGATCCGGGCGTTATAAAGCAGAGTGACCAGGAATCAGGTAAAGGTGTCTTCACGTAGACAGATTGCTATATTTAGTTCATGCTAAGACTACATTAATCAATCTGAGCTGAGGGGCATCCTATGACGAAGCACCTGAACCCTGCCTCTGAATCCCGCGGCGATCGCGATCTGATCGCCATCAGAGCTGCGATGAACATTCTGGAAAAATGGGGCTGCACCACAGAGCAGCAGCAGAACATACTGCAACTCTCCAGAGCGGCGCTCTACAAGTACCGGCATAACGATACGAAGACGGCCTCGTTAAGTCACGATCAGCTAACCCGGATCAGCTACCTGCTGAATATGCACTCGGCGCTGCGCATCGTGTTCAGTAACCCCGAGAACGTCTACGGGTTTATGACCATGGAGAACCACAATGCTTACTTTAATGGGGCAACGCCGTTATCCCTGATTGAGGATGGCGAGTTCGGCAATCTGCATGAAGTCGCCCGGCGTGTTGATGTCCTGCGCGGAGGCCTGGCCGGATGATCCATCCTGAGATCCCCAGAACAGCGCTAATCCCCTTCAAAGGCTATCGCCTGCTGCATACCAAGTACCCGGCCATTTACGTGTTTGAGGACGTTGCCACCCCGGAGGAGTTTGACGTTCTCTACGACATCCAGAAACTAACCAACCCGCGCCTGTCGCAGGAGGTGGGGAATCTGGATCTGCTGCCGCGTGAAGAGTGGGTGCTAGGGATCCGAGGCGCACATTATGCAATGGCGGCCTTTACCCATATCAACCCCGACGGCAGCCGCTTTTCGAATGGCGATTTTGGTGTGTATTACCTCGGGGACAGCCAGGAAACGGCGCTGGCCGAAGTTGTTTACCACTGTCAGCGCTACTGGCGGAACGTGCCTGAACTGAAGTTCGAGCGCTTCGAATATCGCTGCCTGGAAACAGAGCTGAGCAGTTCGTCATTTGTCGATATCACCGGCCTGCCGGATACCCATCCCTGGTATCACCCTACTGACTACCACGAACCGCAACAGCTGGGCGCCAGCCTGCGTGTGGCGGGTGAAACCGGCGTAACGTACCGCTCGGTTCGTCACCGGGACGGTATCTGCTGGGCGCTGTTAACGCCGAAAACTATCACCAGCATCATTCAGACCTCCCTGCATCAGATTATCTGGAATAAAGGCATGGTCAGCATCGGGCTGGTCACCCCCACCTGATCACAACTTTCAGGCATTCTCGCCATCTAACAGCGAAGTGCCGTAAGAGTTGTCGATGGTGCAGAGCCAGCGGTCGTTTTCCAGGCGGAAGACATAGGTTGCGCGACGTGTTATCTCAGCGGTTCCCCCCAGTTCATCGGGGTAAAAAAGCTGTGTTTCCATGATCACCAGCGCATCGCCGCCGCCTTCGATAATCTCCATTTCGCCCTGTTTGACGATGAGCTGATCCTGAAAATAGTCCGAGATAGAAATAAACGCGCTGCGGATATTGTTTTTGCCTCTGACGATCGTCCCGGGCTTCACCACCAGCACGGCGTCTTCAGCGTAGTACTCCATCAGCGAATCGAAATCTTTGGCTGAGATCGCCCTGTCACACGCCTTAATGATCTGGCGAAGCGGGTGTTCGTTCATATGCTTTTCTCCTGGTGCGTGGTTGCCTGTATTCACTGTATCACTGGATCGCCAACTTTGTAGGCCAGGCAAACGAAGCGCCCCGGCATTGCCGTTTCTGGAAAGCTCCTCGCAAAGCCTCAAGCAAGGTTATGTAATTCGGGATTACCTCTTTTTTTCAGAGGATCGGCGTCGTAGAGTGACGGCGTTGCGGCACATCCGCAATCGGGCGTAGGAACCCGTACTTTCACGACACGACAATATTTTTTGTCGCGACAGCGCTCATCCCGTTAAAATCACGGTGGCGCTGGCGGAGCAGCCGCAAGGCTGGCCGTTTTTGTCGTGTACGGCATTCCTACCTCCGTCAGCGCTACCACTCATGAGCGTAGGAACTCATGGATGGTGAGGAGATTTTTTAAAAAGGAACACGACATGACAACTCTCTTTAATCTGTCTTATACCCCATCTGACGAAAGCGTTATTCAACAACTGATTGCCTTGCCCCTTCCGGCTGATGCGGATCTGTTTGAGGCCGCCGAACACTGCGCCGCGCTGGTGAGCGTGCTGGTTGAAACTGATGACGCAGCTGCATTCACTGCGCTCTGTGAGCGTCTGCTGCATGGCCTGCGCCAGCTGAGAGAACTCTGCGATGCCGATCTGCCACCGTACCTGGTCGCACAGCTGATCGTTGGGGAAAAGTTCACCTCCTGCGTACCGGAGTGCTGGCAGGAAACGGCGTTACAGGTTGACTATGCGCTGGCGTTAACGCAGGCGCTGCTGGCAGGCACGCTGCCGCCGAGCGTGGCGAAGGAATTGACGGGTTTGCTGCATGATATGGTGTGGCTGTTGGCGGAGTTCGTGAAGGAGCCGTATATTACGGCGCACTAAGTGTTGCTGACAGTTGATTAACGCTTTTACATAAGAGATAACCCGGTCAAAAAAGACCGGGTTTTTAGTTATTATACGGTTCAATTAACGCCATGCCCCCGTATTTACAAGTTAAGAACAAATGGATGTCTGTTAAGAGCGAGGAGCACACATTGACCATTCTGTTCAACGTCTTCAGACTCAGCCCTTAACTCTCAGTTCTTCGCGCGTTGGACCTTGAAAGTAGATGCTACCTTTATGGTAAAGATCAACTGACTCATGGTGATGAGTCAGTTAAAATCTGTAAAAAAATCTTAGACAATCCCAACTTTTACAAATGGACTTCCGTGACTGCGTGTTTTTTTGATTAATTTACCCACATACAAGTCTCTAACTTCTTTAGCTGCAATTCGGCCAACAAACTCGGAGCGATTGGTATCCATAGTAATGTTTAAATCACGCGTAAAGTATTGTTGAGAGCCAGCCTTCACCCAGCACTGTATTTCATAGACCTCCATGACAAGCCCGCCATAAGTTGCGTAAGCAAATTTAAGTCTCTCGTCTTTAGGGATATTTGCCCAAATGCCGCGAGTGGACTCATATAGCTCCAATGCGCTCATACCAGACTTGTATGTACTGTTTAAAAGAAAGGCGAGCCCGGCATGTTCACATGCGATTTCGGTTTCTTCTTTGAGTAGCAAGTGCTGGAGTTCATCAAGCGTGATGCGTCCCATAAGAGAGCTACTTCCTCGAACTTTATTAGTAAGTTCTCCCACACCTAAGAGATCGATACATGTTGCCTCAACAAGTTTGGCCGTTGATTCATCCATTCCATGGCGAAGAATATCGATACCCAAGTTTTTTCTTTCTAAAAGCTCTTTGATCCGCTCAGATTTCGGAGATTCATCAGGACGTTTGATATGGTCAAGACAGCGATCGGACTTCCCCTTTCCAATGTAAAAAGGCTTCTTGAACTCATCCTCCTTGTCATAAAAGGCATATACATAGTACTTAGCCAAATCCAAAGATTTTGTATATTTTGATAAATCCCTCAATGTTTATTTCCTTAGCTACCGATGTTGAAATTAATTTCATTATCGGCATGACGTAATAGAACTTAAGTCCTGGTTGAGAAAGTGAACTCCTTACAATTTATTCTTGTGCCACGATGTTAGTCACGTCCGCTCCTGGCACTTTACAGTCATTCAAGCGAGGCCTCTCTATACCCAGCCTTAAACGTGATCCCTCCATAAAACAAAACACCAGGGCCACATTCCGGCCCCGGCCCTCAAACCTTAGAAATCACTCCATCACCCGTGCCCGCTTCCCTCTCTGCTCTTCCCCGCCTTCATTCGCCTCCACCAGCGTAAAACTAAAGTTCACCTCTGTATGCTCCCCCTCAAGATCCCGCTGTTTAGCTACGGCACTGTCCGTAATCTTCACCGGATCCGCAATCAGTTCCGCCCTTGTCGCAAACGCAAAGTCATCCCACAGATACTCATCCCCGTTCAGGTTGATCTGAGTGGTCAGGTGTTTGTACCCCGGGGCCGACACAAAAAAGTGCACGTGCGCCGGACGATTACCATGACGCCCCAACGCGGTCAGCAGCTTCTGAGTCGGGCCATCCGGCGGGCAGCCGTAGCCGCACGGCACGATGCTGCGCACGGCATAGCGACCATCGTCACCAGTACGGACGCGGCGGCGCAGGTTGTATTCGCTCTGGGACTGGTCGAAGAAGGAGTAGCCGCCGAGGGTGTTAGCGTGCCAGATATCCACGATCGCGCCGGCCACCGGCTTACCTTGCAGATCCGTTACCTGGCCCTGCAGCCACATGGTTTCAGCCTGCTCCTGACCATCGTCCATGCGGGCGAAACCCTCGCTCAACGGCGCGTTGGCCACGTACAGCGGCCCTTCGATGGTGCGCGGGGTGCCCAAGTCGTTGCCGGATGCGGCTTCTTTCTCATCGGCACGCATATCCAGATAGTGCTCCAGCCCCAGCCCGGCGGCCAGCAGCGCCGCTTCCTGGCGGCCGCCCAGTTCGTTGAGATAGTTCACCGCCACCCAGAACTCTTCGTCAGTCACGTCGAACTGCTTAATGGTCTTGCACAGGTCGCTCAGCAGCTGGTGCATGATGTTTTTCAGTCGATCGTTGCCGCCAGTGGCATTTAAGCCGCTGCTGATCGCCAGTAAGGATTCCAGTTCAGTTTGATGTACAGGATTCACGGTCATTGCTTCTTCCTCATTGTAGAGTATGGATTGTTGTTGTTATTTCTGTTCGTGATGAATAGAGGACGGATGCATGCACAGGGGCTGCACGCTGATCTCCATCCACGGGTAGAGCGGCAGCGCGGTCAGGATGTCGTGCAGCTCCTGGTTGTCCGCCACGTCAAAAATGCTGACGTTGGCGTACTGTCCGACCACGCGCCAGATGTGCGGCCACTTGCCTTCGCGCTGTAAACGCTGGGAGTAGGCTTTCTCTTTCGCTTTGATCGCGTCAACCTCTGCCGACGGCAGCGAGGAAGGGATGTTGACCGTCATTTCCACTTTAAAAAGCATCGCGTTTTCCTTTTCTTAACGTGCGTAATGACGCAGCTTGTCTTCGTCGATGTCGACGCCCAGTCCTGGCCCCGGCGGTAACGTCACCTCGCCCTGGCTGAAGTCCAGCGGACGGACCACGATGTCATCCTTCAGCAGCAGCGGGCCGAACATCTCGGTGCCCCACTGCATTTTTACCGTCGACCAGGCGTGCAGCGAGGCCACGGTGCCGAGCGTGCCTTCCAGCATGGTGCCGCCATACAGCGCCACGCCTGCCGCCTGCGCCACGTGCGCCAGCTTCAGGGCCTGCGCCGGGCCGCCCGCTTTGGCGATCTTCAGGGCGTACACGCCGGTAAAGCCGCCGCTCGCGAGGGCGTAGCCGTCATGGCTGGTGGCCACCGCTTCGTCGGCCAGAATCGGCACCGCAAAACGCTGGCTGAGGGTGATGAGCCCTTGCCGATCCCACAGCGGGATCGGCTGTTCCACCAGGTCGATCCCGCCCTCCTGCAGCCGGGTCATTCCTTTGATGGCGGTGGTCAGATCCCATGCCTGGTTGACGTCCACGCGGATGCTGACCTCATCCCCGAGCGCGGCTTTGAGCGCCAGGGCGTGACGAACGTCCACATCCAGCCCGCGGGCACCGATTTTCAGTTTGAAGGTGTTGTGCCGCCCTTCCGCCAGCAGGCGTTTGCCCTCTTCGATGTCTTTTTGCGTGTCGCCGCTCGCCAGAGTCCACAGCACCGGCAGGCGCGTGGTAAGCGCCCCGCCCAGCAGCGAGCTGACCGGCAGCCCCAGTGCTTTGCCCTGGGCATCGAGAAACGCGGTTTCGAGGGCGGATTTAGCGAAGGTGTTGCCCTTCACGCTGGCGTTCATCTTCTCCGCCAGGTCGGCCACACCGTGGAATGACTGGCCGCACAGCAGCGGGGCCAGATAGGTTTCAATGGCGGATTGGATCCCCTCCGGACTTTCGGCACCGTAGCTCAGGCCGCCGATGGTGGTGGCTTCGCCCCATCCGGTGATGCCGTTGGCACATTCCATGCGGACGATGGTCAGCGTCTGGCAGCCCATGGTTGCCATCGACAGCTTGTGCGGGCGAATAGTCGGGATATCCACCAGCCAGCAGGCCAGGGATTCAATGGTGATACTCATGTCGCAGCTCCTGCGGTTAAAAAGGTGATCACGTGCTGGTTAAACCCGGATGGGCAGGCGACGTTCGACAGGTGTGAGGCAGGTAAGGCGACGTATTCGGTCTGCTTCGCCTGGGCGGCGAGCCATTCCGCCTCCTGCAGGTTGGTGATCGGATCTTCTTCCCCGGCAATCACCCGCATCGGGCGCAGCATGGCGGCCACCTCAGCGCGCAGATCCGCCGCGGCCAGCGCTTCGCAGCAGGCGGCATAGCCTTCAGTCGGGGTGTCGGCGAGATCGTCGATCAGCAGCTGGACCATGCCAGGGTTCTGCTTGCGGAAGGCCGGGGTAAACCAGCGATCCGCCGCGGTGCTGGCCACCGGGGCCATCCCCTGCTGGCGCACGGTGGCGGCGCGCTGCAACCAGCCTCTGGCCTCGCCGATCTTCGCTGCGGTGTTGGCCACCACGAGGCGCGGAAAGCGCGACGGGGCGTGGCGGTTGAGCCACATCCCGGTCATCCCGCCGAGGGAGATGCCGCAGAAGTAGGCGCGCTCAATATCCAGATGATCCAGCAGAGCGATCACGTCCTGCCCCAGCGAATCGAGAGTGATACCCCCTTCCGACACCGGAGAGCGACCGTGGCCGCGGGTGTTGTAGCGCAGCACGCGGAAGTGTTGAGTGAAGTCAGCCATCTGCGGCTGCCACATCTGCCAGGTGGTGCCCAGCGAGTTCGAGAGCACCAGCACCGGGGCCTCTTCCGGGCCATCGAGGCGATATTCGAGATCCATTCACGCCTCCTCGGTTTCGGCGTTGAGGGCAAAGGTCAGCGCCACCGGGGTGACGGACTGGAGATATTCCGCCGTCACGTCGCCAAACAGTTCGCGCACCACGATGCCCTGCGCAGTGATATCCATCACCGCCATGTCGGTGTAGATCCGGTCGATGCAGGCCATCCCGGTCAGCGGGTAGGTGCAGGTTTTGACGATCTTGCACTCCCCCTGACGGGTCAGATGTTCGGTCATCACATAGACGCGCTTCGCGCCAATCGCCAGGTCCATCGCCCCGCCGACCGCCGGAATGGAAGAGGGTTCGCCGGTGCTCCAGTTCGCGAGATCGCCGCGCTCGGAGACCTGATAAGCCCCCAGCACGCAGATATCGAGGTGGCCGCCGCGCATCATGGTGAAGGAGTCGCCGTGATGGAAATAGCAGCCGCCGTCGAGCAGCGTCACCGGCTGCTTGCCGGCGTTAATCAGCTCCGGATCTTCACAGCCGGGCGCAGGCGCAGGCCCCATACCGAGAATGCCGTTTTCGCTGTGGAGGAAGATCTCGCGATCCGCCGGGAGGTAGTTGGCAATCCGGGTCGGCAGGCCGATGCCGAGGTTCATGTAGGCCCCTTCCGGGATGTCCCGGGCGATGCGTTCGGCCAGCTGTTGATGGGTCAGTTTATTCACGGGATCTCCTTATGCCGTCTGCGGCAGCTGAGCGGGCGCAACCGTCACCACGCGTTGCACAAAAATGCCCGGGGTGACCACCGCTTCCGGATCCAGCTCGCCGAGGGCGACGATTTCGCTCACCTGGGCAATGGTGCAGCTGGCGGCGGCGGCCATGATCGGCCCGAAGTTGCGCCCGGTTTTGTCATACACCAGGTTGCCCCAGCGGTCGGCCTTCAGGGCTTTGATCAGGGCGAAATCGGCTTTCAGCGGGTACTCCAGGACGTAATCTTTGCCGTCGATGTGGCGGGTCTCTTTCCCCGCCGCCAGCTCGGTGCCGAACCCGGTGGGGGTGAAGATCGCCCCCAGCCCGGAGCCGCCCGCCTGAATACGTGCCGCGAGGTTGCCCTGCGGAACCAGCTCCAGCTCGACTTCGCCGCGGCGATAGAGGTCGTCAAACACCCACGAGTCGGTCTGGCGCGGGAAGGAGCAGATCACTTTTTTCACGCAACCGGCTTTCAGCAGCGCCGCCAGACCATAGTCACCGTTCCCGGCGTTGTTGCTGATCAGGGTCAGATCCCGCGGCTGGCGGCGGATCAGGGCATCCAGCAGCTCGGCGGGCTGTCCGGCCGCGCCAAATCCGCCCACCATCACCACCGCGCCGTCGAAAATGTCCGCCACGGCACCATCGGTAGCGGCAATCCGTTTATCAATCATTTGCTTACCTCGTTATTTTTCGTTGTCGACGGCAGGCTGCGCAGGGCGATCCACGCCAGCAGCGCATAAGCCATCAGCAGCAGGGAGACCGGCCAGGAGGCGTCGAAGTACATCAGCAGAGCCACCGCCAGCATCGGTCCCAGACCGCCGGAGAAGATCGAGCCCACCTCATGCCCCAGCGCCAGGCCGGAGTAGCGCACGCGCACCGGGAACAGGTCGCTCATGATGCAGGGCTGAGTGCCGATCATCGCCCCGTGGCAGAACGGCAGACCCAGCAGCATCGCCAGCATGATCCAGCCGTAGTCCCCGGTGGAGAGCAGCCAGAAAAACGGGAAGGCCATCACCAGCAGGCCGATGACGCCGATGTAGTAGACCGGCTTCAGGCCGATGCGATCCGAGAGCGCGCCCCAGAACAGGATCGAGAAGAACTCCACCAGCATCGCCAGGGTCACGGCGCTGATGATCTCCCCGGTGCCGATACCGATGTGTCTGGCGTAGACCACCGAGAAGGTGAAGAAGATATAGGAGGCCCCGTTCTCCGGCAGGCGCAGGGCGATGGCCTGCAGCAGCGCCTTCGGGTGTTCGCGGATCAGCACCATTAGCGGGATCTTCTCGTGCTTCGCCTCGGGTTTTGCCTGAGTGAAGGCCTTGCTCTCGCGGATGTTTTTGCGGATATAGACCCCGACCAGGAAGATCAGGATGCTGAGCAGGAAGGGCACGCGCCAGCCCCAGCTCATCAGCTCCTCTTCCGGCAGCTTCTGCACCAGGTAAAAGGCGAAGGCCGACAGCACAAACCCACCGGAGACCCCCATCTGGCTCCAGGCGGTAAAGTAGCCCCGTCGCGATGCCGGGGCGTTTTCGCTCAGCATCAGCACCCCACCGCCCCACTCCCCACCGGAGGCCACCCCCTGTAAAAAGCGCAGGGTGATGAGGGAGATCGGCGCCCAGATGCCAATCTGCGCATAAGTCGGCAGCAAGCCGATAATAAAGGTGGTGGCCCCCATCAGGGTCAGGGTCATGATCAGGGTCATCTTGCGGCTGTAGCGATCCCCGATATGGCCGAAGACGATCCCGCCCAGCGGACGGGCGAGGAAGCCTACCGCAAAGCCGGAGAAGGCCAGCAGCGTGCCCTGCATCGGGTCGCCGCCCACCGGGAAGAACAGCGGGCCGAAGACCAGCGCCGCGGCGGTGCCGTAGAGGAAGAAGTCATACCATTCCAGGGCATTGCCCAGCACCGAGGCGATCACCAGCTTGCGCAGCTGTCCGGCATCCTGCGTCACCGCAGCCGGAGCGGCGGTGGTTTGAGTCACGACATTGCTCATCCGCGTTACCTTTTATTGTGGGTGTTACGCTTCCAGGTCATGCCCGACGGCATGGTAGCGACGGTTGAAGTAAACCAGCCCGCGCGGCGCTTCGCTGATGCGGATCGCCTGCACCTGGCAGTAGAAGACGGTGTGGCTACCCACTTCATGACAGGTGTCGATCAGGCAGTCGAAGCTGGCGACAGCCGAGCTGAGCACCGGCGCACCGCTGGCCAGCACCTGCCAGAAGTCATAGCCAAAGCGTTCCTCGGAGCGCAGGCTGGCGTTGGCGAAGATCCCGGAGAGATGCTGGTGGTCGCTGGAGAGCACGTTGACGCACAGGGCGCCGTTCCGCTTGAAGTGCTCGTTGGCGAAGGAGTTGCGGTTCATGCAGACCAGCAGCGTCGGCGGCGTGTCCGTGACGCTGCACACGGCGGAGGCGGTAAAGCCAAACTTGCCCGCCGGGCCGTCGGTGGTGATCACAGAGACCGCACTCCCCAGCTGCGCCATGGCATTACGAAATTCGGTTTGCAGTGTCATAAAGTTTCCTCACAGATCGATGACTAAACGGGCGCTTTTCGCCCGGGAACAACACAACAAAATCTGGTCGCCGTCGGCTTTCTCTTCGTCGGTCAGGTAGCTGTCGCGATGGTCCGGCTCGCCCTCCAGCACGTCGGTCAGGCAGCTGCCGCAGATCCCCTGTTTGCAGGAGACGCACACCTTCAGCCCGGCAAGCGCCAGCGCCTCGACGATGGTCTGGTTCTCCAGCACCTGCACGGTGATGCCGCTGGAGGCGGCAAACACTTCAAAGGCCGCGCCGCCGGTTTCGACTTCGGCGCTGAAACACTCCAGATGCACCTGCTCCGGGCGGTACCCCAGGGCCGCGGCCTGTTCAGTAACGGCATCCATCAGCCGAACCGGACCGCAGGTGTAGACGTGGGTGTTGGCCGGAACGTCGGTCAGCACCGCCGCCAGGTTCAGGCGCTGGGTGTCGCTGAAGTGCAGCTGAACCCGGTCGGCATAAGGCGCCTGCTCCAGCTGGGAAATAAAGGCCGCCCCGTCGCGCGAGCGGGTGCAGTAGTGCAGGCTGAAAGATCGCCCGGCAGCGTGAAGCTCGGCAGCCATCGCCAGCATCGGGGTGATGCCAATCCCGCCGCCAATCAGCAGGCTGTGACCGGCTGATGCATCCAGTGCAAACAGGTTGCGCGGGTCGCTGACCTGGATCCGATCTCCAACGTTGAGGGCATGGGCGGCCAGGGAGCCCCCCTGCGACTTTTGGTCTTTCAGAATGCCGAGCTGGTAGTGCTGGCGATTTTTAGGGTCGCCGCACAGGGAGTACGGTCGCACCAGGTCCTCTGCCAGATGCAGATCGATATGCGCCCCGGCGCTGAAGGGTGGGAGGTCGATCCCGTCAGCATGCGCCAGGGTCAGCAGGACCACCTCGCCCTGCAACTCCCGCCCGATCACCTGTAATGTCAGCATGTTGACTCCTTAACGCATAAACAGGCCGCCGTTGATGTCCCAGGTCGCCCCGGTGACAAACGACGCTTGCTCGGATGCCAGCAGGGCCACGGCCTGGGCGACAAACTCAGCTTCACCTAGCTGACCCACCGGGATCATCTGCAGCAGGCCGGGCATCTTCTCTTCCGGCACCAGGGCGTGAACCATCGGCAGATCCAGCGGCCCCGGGGCGATGGCGTTGACCGTCACGCCGGATTTGCTCAGCTCCCGGGCAAAGATTTTGGTCAGGGTTAAAATGCCGCCCTTCGAGGCCGCGTAGTGCGCCCCGGAGGCGGTGCCGCCGTTCTGCCCGGCCAGCGAGGCGAGGTTGATGATGCGACCGTAGCCGCGGGTGGCGAAGTAGCGCCCCAGGGTCTGGCAGCCGACAAAGGTGCCGCGCAGGTTGGTGGCGATCACCCGGTCGAACTCCTCGACGGCAATCTCCATCACCGGCGTGGCGAGGGTCAGCGCGGCGTTGTTGACCAACACCTGCAGGCTGCCGAAGCGCTCAAGAGTGGCATCCAGCGCCTTGGCGAAATCCTGCGGCTGGCAGATATCCAGCCCCAGCGCCAGCACCCGGCCCTGACCGTCATCGAGACGATCCGCGGCCTCCCGGGCGCGAGCCAGATCGACATCGGTCAGCACCACCTGGTAACCCTGCTTCAGCAGATGAGCGGCAATCGCGTTGCCCAGACCGGCGGCCGCGCCGGTCACTAATACGGTTTGCGTCATGGACGGCTCCTCAGAGGATGTAGCCGATGCTGTGCAGCACATCGTCGCTGTTGACCAGGCGGATCACCTTCTGGGTAATCAGCAACCTGCCGTCCTGGGGCTTAAGGTGCCAGGTGATGTCCGCCGCGTAGTGACGACTGTGGCCTTTGCGGTGCTCCCACAGGGATTGCGCCCCGCGCACCACGATCAGCTCCTCGCTGGACGCCAGCAGGCGGAAGCGCGACAGGGTGCGCAGCGTTCTGGCCCGCGGGGTGGTGGAGATCGACTCCCCGCTGTAGAGACGCTTCACCCGGCGCTCGCGCATGTGGTGATCGTCGCAGGCGTAGTTGAGGGTGTTTTTAAAATCCTTCTCGTTCGGGTCAATGGGCACCACGTACAGGCCGTCGTGCTGCCACAGATCCAGCCAGGCGTTGAACTCGCCCTGGTCCAGCAGATCGCCCTCGAGGTTGATTACGGACATCGCCGCAAACAGCACAGAATCCGGGGTCATCATTTTTCGCTCTCCGTCATCAATTTTTTCCACTGCTGGTAGGCCGCACGCATCCCGGTTTCGGCGCTGACGTCGCTGCGCAGGCCGTCATCGGTGCGATACTCCCCGGCCAGGCCGCGGTTGAGCATGATCCACAGGTCATCCCCCGCGGTAGCCCCGCGCTGGACGCGCTCCCAGGCTTCGGAGTCATCCGGGGTGCCAAAGCCCATCGGGCCCTGGAAGTGTTCGTGCAGACGCAGACGCGCCTGGTTGGCTATCTCCGGCCCGCCGTCCATGGTGATCACCGCGTGGTGGATTTCGGTTTCCATCACCGAGATGGGCTGCAGGACGCGGAAGAAGGCCATCGAGCAGGCGATATTCGGGAACAGGTTGAGGTTGAAGCCGGAGCCGCCCACCGCACGGACGATGCGGCGCACCTGCTCTTCGTCATGCTCTTTGCGCAGTTCGTCCGCCAGCTCGACAAAGCGTTCCGGGATGGGCGCATCAAGGTTGGCCTCCAGATCCACCAGCTCGGGGATCATCACCATCACGCTGTGGCCGTTGCCGAGATCTTCGACATAGCCGCTGCCGTCGACGAAGTTCAGCATCTCTTCGGTCTGCTTATCGACCGAGCTCAGGAAGGAGCGGTGGACCACCGGGAAGTGGTAGCCGTCGGTGGTGTTCTCCAGCTGGATTTTCCAGTTGCCGGGGAAGCGGAAGCGGTGTGCAGGCCCAGTCTTGATCGGGTAGCCCGCCCCCTGCTTCATAAACAGATCCATCCACTTCTTCGCCGCGCCGAGGAAATCCTCCAGGGGTTCGATCTGCTCGTTAAAGGTGGCGAAAACCATGCCGGCATACTGCTCGGTACGCAGGGAGACTAGCCCCAGCTCGTTTTTCTCCAGCTGATCGGCATAGCTTTCCGGGTGCGGCACGCCGCGCAGGCTACCGTCGAGGGCGTAACCCCAGCCGTGATACGGGCAGACGAAGCTGTTGGTTTTGCCGGTGCGGTGTTCGCAGACGGTGGCCGCGCGGTGGCGGCAGCGGTTCAGCAGGGTGTGAATGGTGCCTTTGCGGTCGCGGACCACGATCACCGGCTGGGTGCCGATCTCGGTGGTTTTGAAGCTGCCGGTCTCGGGGATCTCGCTGACGTGGGCCACCCAGACCCAGGTCCTGGTGAAAATACGGTCCAGTTCCAGCTGGAATAGCTCGTCTGAGGTATAGAGCGAGGTGTGGACGCGGTCATGTTTGACCAGGGCCGCAATCTCTTCCCGGCCTGGGACTGTCGCGTTGGTATCGATATTTTTGACATTGATGATGTGGTCACACTGCATAATCTCTCTCCTGCTCGTCGTCGGGGTTCTACTTGTTGTCAGGTACCGGGAGCGCATCCGCCGCCTGCCAGTGGCTTACCGGCCTGCTGAACAGGTTGCGGGTGGCGAAATGGTGGATGGTCATCTCCCCCGCCTCGCGACGGAAAATAATCTGCAGCTCAGCCGCGTTCAGGTGCGCGCCGCCCGCAGTAAAGGCGGAGGTTTGCAGCATCAGCCAGCGGCCGTGCAGCTCCCCGTCGGCATCCTGATACAGCGCTTCGGAACAGAGAAAATGGGCGTTCAGGGCAAAGTGCGCCGGGTGGCGGACGTAGCCCGCCATCATCGCCTCAATCGCCGCACGTCCCTGATGTCTGCCCAGCCGGGTGGCGTAGGGCTCACCCACTCCTTCCCAGCAGGCGTCTGCGCTGAACAGCGCCCCGATGGCCTGCACCGTCTCCATGCTCTCCAGCCGATCGCACAGCCGCATGTAGTTGCTGATACAGACCCGGGCTGCCTGCTGATCTTCCAGCTGCTGTAAACGCAGCGCATCCTGTGGGCTCATGATGGGCTCCGTTACTGAATAATCAGTTCGCGCCCGACGCGGGCTTCGATCTTGCAGTACTTCCACAGCTTGCTCTCCCCGTCGCCCACCGGGGTGGTGCGGAACAGGTTGCAGGCGGCCACCACGCTGTCGAGGTTGTCGGCATCCGCCAGCACGTAGGTGGTCCACGGCGAGGCGGTGGACGGGCCGACCATCAGACGGTCGTCATCCATGTTGCCGATCACCCGGATGCCCTGGGTTTCGTCGATGCCTTTCATCATCACGCCGAACGCGCCCCACACCTGTTTGGCTTCTGCCGGGCTGGCATCAAAGAAGTTCTGGTTTACGCCGATGCAAAACAGCACGCGTAAGGTTGTTGTCTGGTTCATCTGTTGCTCCTTTGGTCAAAATTACAAATAACCCGGCAGAGGCTGGCCACCGAAATAGACCGTACCGGCGTTGAGATAAGAGAGGTCGCCCATAAAGGCGTGCTGGGTGATCACCATGGTGTCGCGCACGTAGCGTTGCAGCGGGCTTTTCATGGTGATGCCGCCCATGCCGTTCAGCGCCAGCGCCTGACGGGTGACCTCGGCGGCCACGCGGGTGACGTGGGTGGACGACAGCCGCAGGGCGTTGATCTGCTCACAGTCAGGCTCGTTCCCGGCAAGAATGTCCTGCCAGACATCGTCGATGGCGTCGTAGAACCAGGCCCGGGCGGAGCGCAGATCCGCTTCACAGCGGGCAATCTGCATCTGCGCCTGGGGACGATCCGCCAGCCGCGGGGCGCCGGTCACCGACTGCTGACGATGGGCAATGGCATAGATTTCATTCAGGGCGGCGCGGGCCACGCCGAGGGCCACCACCGACAGCACCTGGGTGGCAAGGGAGAGCACCGGATAGCGATAGAGCGCCCCGTCGAGGTTCAGGGCGCCGCCGCGCACGAAGGTCCACTCCCGGGGCACAAAGGCATCGTTAACCACCAGATCGTGGCTGCCGGTTCCGGCCAGCCCGACGGTGTTCCACACCGGGTCAATCTGCACGCTGTCGCGCGGCAGGACCGCCATCCGCGGCAGAGCTTCGCCGCTCTCCGGCAGGATGCCGACGCCAAATACCGACGCGCCCATGCTGCCGCTGGCAAAACCCCAGCGGCCGGTGACGCGGTAGCCGCCGTCGGCCAGCACCGCTTTCTGCGGCGGGAAGATGCCCCCGGCGAAGACCACATCCGGGCCGTCGCGGTAGAGCGCTTTCAGGGTGTCCGGCGGCAGCGCGCCGAGATAAAACGGGCTCATGCCGAAGCTGGCAACCCAGCCCGCGGAGCCATCGGCGGTGGCGATCTGCTCGATCAGCTCGCAGAACTGCGCCGGGGAGCACTCCTCGCCGCCGTAGATTTTGGGGACCAGCGCGCGGTAGACGCCGACCTGCTTAAACCGGGCGATGATGTCGTCAGAGATATGACGCTGTTGCTCAAAATCGGCGCTGCGGGCCGCAACGTCATTCAGCAGTGGAACGAGCTCCTCACGAACATGAACGGCTGACATAGCTTCCTCCCGAAAAGAGTGTGCGGCCCGCAGAGAGACGAGCGCTGCCGCAATGAGTGGTACTCACTGAGTTATTGTTGGAACGGTGTTCGGTAAAACGGGATGGTTAGCGGCGTCGTCGTTCAGCCAGCCATTCGGCGGCCTGCACCAGCAGGCCCTCCTAGCCTTTGGCGGCGATCAGCTGCAGGGCTACCGGACGGCCATCAAGTTCACCCATCGGCAGGGTCAGCGCCGGGTGGCCGCTGAGATTGAACGGACGTACCAGGCGGGTCAGGTTGACCACGCTCAGCGGATCTTTCGCCTCTTCCAGGGTCGGGGGCAGTTCCGGCAGGGTTGCCAGCGCCAGCAATGGGGTCGTCTTCATTTGAGCATCGACCTGGGCGGTAAACGTCTGGCGGATGTGCTCTGCGGTATTCAGGGCCTCGGCATCAATGCTTTCCCCGGCGCGGATGCGGATTGCCACGTCGGCGGAGACCCGGTCATCGCTCAGTAACGGGCTAAAGGCCTGCCAGTTTTCGTGGCTGATGAGGGTCAGCCCGGCACGATGAGCATCGCCCAGCAGGGAGAGATCAACCTGCTGTGGGCGCAGGCCCCACTGCGCCAGACCATTCAGCAGCAGCGCGTCAATGTCGCGGGTGGCGGTCGGGATAAAGCCGATGGCAGGCAGGGTTGTCAGCGGTGCGCCGACCGGAATAGCCAGCCGGGTCAGCACCTGGCGCAGGACATCGGCATCGCGGGCGAAGATGCCCACGCAGTCCAGCGAGCTGTGAGCGGGCATCACCCCTACCCGGCTAAGGCGGCCGTAAGTCGGTTTTAAGCCGAGGATGCCGCAGCAGGCGGCGGGCATTCGCACCGAACCACCGGTGTCGGTGCCGAGGGCGAAATCCACCTCACCGGAGGCGACCACCGCAGCAGAGCCGCTGGAGGAGCCGCCGGGGATCAGGTCAGGAAATTCGGGGTTAACCGGCGTGCCGCTCCAGGGGTTAATCCCGGTGACGCCAAACGCCAGTTCGTGCAGGGTCGTTTTTCCGGTCAGGACGCAGCCCTGTCCGAGCAGGGTTTTCACCACCTCCGCATGCTGCTTTGCCGCCGGGCTGGTCGCCAGCGCCGGGCAGCCGGCACGGGTCGGGAAACCGGCGATGTCGAGGGTGTCTTTCACCGCGAAGCAGAGATCGCCTTCGCCGAGGGTAAACCGTTCTACGTAACCATTGCTCTCAGTAACGGGCTGCATCATTCACACCTCAACCAGAAAAAACGAATCATATTCGGCCGGGCAGTCTTCGCTGCGATTCGACCTACCTGAACTCAGGTCAATCATGGAAGATTTAGATGAATATTCAAGTAATTTTTCACGTTAATTTTACGCAAAAATAACATGGAAACATTTTTATAACACTTGCGAGAGGGAGGGTTATGACGATGATAAATAACAATAAAAACTGCGCGGAAATGAAAAAAGAGCCGCACCAGGACGTAGCGCGACTCTTATTTAAGTCATTGTTTTAATATGGGTTATCTGGAATTTTTAAGGCTGTCACAAAACCGCAATTCTCTCTGCGGCGACTTCAAAGCTCGTTCAGGTTATCGAGCACCTTCGACAGTGAAAGGTTCATTTTTTCCATCTGGGCGGCGGTCATGCCCTTAAAACCCTTCTCAAAAACCTTGCTGGCCAGGCGGTGGGCTTCAGCCACTTTTTCACGTCCGGTCTCGGTGAGCATTACCTCGGTGACTCTGGCATCCTGCACACTGCTGGCGGTAGTCACCAGGCCGTCATCACGCAGGCGACCGACAATTTTGGTGACGGTAGGCATTTTGGTCATCGCATATTCGGAGATCTGCGAGATGCTGGCTTTACCGTACTGTTCGGTAATCATCAGCACCCGAAAGCGGGAAACATCGAGCTGCACCTTTTTTAACGTGATTTCCATAACTTGCGTGTAGCGCGCATAGACATTAACGATCCAGTAGAACGGGAACTCTTCGCGATGAAAAGCGGCCCCGGTGTCTGACGATGTGTTGGTTTGACTCATGCAATGAGGTTCCGGCAGTGATGCAATGGCGGCAATTATACCCGCTATTGTCCGCCCGCTATAGCCTCTTCACGCCCGGCAATGCCTTCTGTTATTACCTGCGCGCCACGAAAGCCGATCGATATCGCAATATGATTCGAAAACGCTACGAGATTAACAATTGCGTATCATTTTTCAAACATAACATTGACGTTTATATGTGCGATTTCCTATACGTTAGCGACGTGTTCAGGTTGCACGACACAACAATACCAATAACCGCCATGTGGAGCTTTTCATGAATGAGAGTCCATCGCTGGAACAGACACGCACTGACGTGCTGGCTCCACCTTCCCCTGCTGACGCCACGCTCGATCCGCGTCAACAGCGGGTGATTAAAAAGTTATTCCGCAGACTCATCACTTTTTTGTTCATTCTGTTCGTCTTTTCGTATCTGGATCGCATCAACATCGGCTTTGCCGGGCTGACGATGGGCAACGATCTGGGGCTAACCAGCACCATGTTCGGCCTGGCGACAACCCTGTTTTACGTGATGTACGTCATCTGCGGGATCCCCAGCAACGTGATGCTGAGTATCGTGGGTGCCCGACGCTGGATCGCCATTCTGATGGTGGTCTGGGGGATTGCGTCCACCGCCACCATGTTCGCCACCGGCCCTGGTAGCCTGTATGTGCTGCGTATGCTGGTGGGGATCGCCGAAGCTGGCTTCCTGCCGGGCCTGCTGCTCTATTTAACCTTCTGGTTCCCGGCGCACTACCGCGCCCGCGCCAATGCCCTGTTTATGATTGCCATGCCGGTGACGATGGCGCTGGGCTCGGTGGCCTCCGGGTATATTCTCAACCTCGATGGAGTGATGAACCTGAAAGGCTGGCAGTGGCTGTTCCTGCTGGAAGGCTTCCCGTCGGTGATCCTGGGCTTTGTGGTCTGGTTCTGGCTGGACGACAGCCCGGATAAAGCCCGCTGGCTCACCAGCGATGACAAGGCCTGCCTGAAAGAGATGCTGGAGGCGGATCGCGTCAATGCGCTGAGCGCCCAGCAGCGGGAAAAGGCCGCGCTGGTGCCAACGCAACGCAGCATGTTCCGGGAGCTGTTCACCCCAACGATCATGCTTTATACCCTCGCCTACTTCTGCCTGACCAACACCCTGAGCGCCCTCAGCGTCTGGACACCGCTGATCCTGCGCAGCATCAGCCAGGAGAGCAGCAACGTGACCATCGGGATCCTGAGTGCCATCCCGCAGGTCTGCACTATCGTGGCGATGGTCTGGTGGAGTAAGCGTTCCGACAAGCACAACGAGCGTAAAGTCCACACCCTGCTGCCGTATCTGTTTGCCGCCGCAGGCTGGATCCTGACCGCCACCAGCAGCGATCCGATGCTGCAGTTCACCGGGATTGTAATGGCCTCGTCGGGTGCCTTTGCCGCGATGGTGATCTTCTGGACGACGCCGGACCGCGCTATTTCACTCCGCGCACGGGCGTTGGGGATCGCGGTGATCAACGCCACCGGGATGACCGGCGCCGCGCTGGGGCCGCTGCTGATGGGCTGGATGAAGGATGTCACCGGCAACTTCAACGCCGGGATCTTTATGGTGGCCGGGTTCCTGGTGCTGGGTGCGTTGGTGATTTCGTTGATTCCAATGAAGAAAGTAGCGCAACAATAGTGACACTGCCGGGTGGCGGCTACGCCTTACCCGGCCTACGGTTTTTGTAGGCCCGGCAAGCGCAGCACCGCCGGGCATGCAAACTTACTCCGCTGCCACCGGTTTCACCCTTACCCCGGCAAACACCATTACCATCGCCGCTACCAGCAGCACGCCGCTGGCAGTAAATACGCCGCTCGCCCCGTTGAGATCGAATACCGCCCCGCCGCCTGCCGCACCGGCGCTGATCGCCAGCTGAATCGAGGCGACCATCAGGCCACCTGCGCTCTCGGCCTCGTCGGTAACGGTAGTTGCCAGCCAGGTTGACCAGCCCACCGGCACCAGGCCGAAGGCGAAGCCCCACAGGCTCACCAGCAGACCGTCCACCAGCGCCAGATGTCCAAACGCCACCATCAGCCAGGCCAGGATCCCCATCGCGAACGGCACCAGCGCCAGGGTCAGGCGCAGGTTGCGCGCCAGCAGATGTCCGGCAATCGAAGTACCGACAAAGTTCGCCACGCCAAAGCCGAGCAGGATCAGCGAAATCGTTTCAACGCTCGCCTGCCCTACCGTCTCGAGGAACGGTCGCAGGTAGGTAAAGAAGGCGAAATGGCCGCTGAAGATCAGGATGGTCGCCAGCAGGCCGCCCATCATCCCCGGACGACGCAGGACCCGCATCAAAGTGCTCAGGCTGGCGCTATTCTCCGGACGCATGGAGGGCAACACCCACAGCTGCCACAGCAGCGCCAGCAGGCTTGGCACCACGCAGAGGAGAAACACGTTGCGCCAGCCGATCAGACTTCCGAGATAGCTGCCCAGTGGCGCGGCTACCACGGTAGCGATCGACACCCCGGAGAAGATAATGGCCAGCGCTTTCGGCACGTCGCTGGCAGGCACCAGGCGCATCGCGGTGGCGGTGGACATCGCCCAGAAGCCGCCGATCGCCACCCCCAGCAGCAAGCGTCCCATCAGCAGGACATGCAGCGAGGGCGCGAAGGCCACCATCAGGCTGGAGATAATCTGCAGTACCGAGAAGAACATCAGCACCCAGCGGCGGTCGATGCTTTTGGTGGCGGGAGTAATCAGCAGACCGGTGACCAGCGCTACCAGCGCGGTGGCGGTAACGGATTGCCCCGCCACCCCTTCGCTGACCCCCAGACTGGCCGCCATTGGCGTCAGCAGGCTGGCAGGCAGAAACTCGGCGATGATCAGACCGAATACCCCCAGCCCCAACGACCAGACCGCGCGCCAGGCGGGTCTGGCCGGGGCACTGGCCTCGTTTGCGACGATGGATGAATGCATCTGTTACTCTCCGGTTATAAAAATGTGATGTATGTCGCAAAGCATAGGCAGTTCACCGTGGACGATCTATGACATATAATCTCCACTTATTGATTAATCGTCCGGGAATAGAGAAATGACCATCCAGTCGCCTGATTTGATCAGTGAATTGCTGCGCGGCATGCGCCTGTCAGGGGTGAAATACCGTCGGATTGAAGCCAGCACGCCCTTTGGCGTGGCCTTTGGTTATGCGCCGGGCAAAGCACAATTTCACTTTATCAGCCGCGGCCCGGCGGTTCTGCAGATGCACAGCGGGGCGCGGTTCGCGCTGAACAGCGGCGATGCGGTGTTTATCCCCAACGGTGATGCCCACGCCCTGCTCTCCGGGGATGACGCGACGGTGACGCCGGTGTCGGCCTTTCCCAGCGAGCCCATCTGCAACACGGTATGCGACATCCATTGCGAGCCCTGCCCGGACAGCGATAATGTAGTGATATTCAGCGGATGTATGGATTTCGATCTCGGTGGGATGCAGCCGCTGATCAAAGCGATGCCGGAAGTGATGATGGTCAGTCGCCTGATGACTACGTGGCCGGAGATCCATCCCCTGCTGGAGGCGATGGAGCGCGAGTCGATGGCGCGCCAGGTAGGCTTTGCCGGGATCCTCGCCCGGCTGGCGGACGTGGTGGCAGCGCTGATTGTCCGCGGCTGGGTCGAATCCGGATGCGGGAAAGCCACCGGTTGGATCCAGGTGCTACGCGATCCGCGCCTCAGCCGGGCGATCTACGCCATGCACCAGCAGCCGGGGGTCAACTGGAGCGTGGCGGAACTGGCAAAACAGGCGGGAACGTCGCGGTCGGTGTTTGCCGAGCGGTTTCTCACCGCCACCGGCACTACCCCGGCGAAATACCTGACCGAGCTGCGGATGCGGCTGGCGATCCAGTATATCAGTCAGGAGAATCAGGCGATTGAAACCGTGGCATTGCGGCTGGGCTACGGGTCGCTGGCCGCCTTTAGCCGGGCGTTTAAGCGAATTGTCGGCCAGTCGCCAGGGGCGTTACGCGAAGCCAGTCAGATCCCACAGGAGATCTGACCGGGTAACAGTTAAAGCCAGCTCTGCTGGGTCATTTTCCCTTCGGTGCGATCCTCGCGCGGCAGTTCGATGGCCAGAGTGGAGAGATGTTTCGACCACAGATCCGCCACCCATTTCACCCCGCGGGCGGTAAAGCGCGCCTGGGACCAGGTATGCTGGTTCTCGCCCACGCCGCTGTGCAGGGTAAAATAACCCGCGTCGATATGGTGCTGCGGCGGAACCAGATTGCCGCCAACGCGCTGCATGATATTGCGCTCCAGCAGGAACTCGCGGAACTGCGGCTCTTTGGCTTTGAGCATTTTACAGAGCTGACGGAACCCCATCGCCTCTTTCACCTTAACGAACTGGTCAAAAAACGCCGCCTTTGGGGCCCAGAGCGCCAGCTGCTCCTCCGCCCGATGGCATTTTTCATACTGCTCGGCCCAGGCGCGTGCTGCCGCCGCCGGGTTAGTGAAGTCCGGGATATTGGCGTTTCGTTCCCGCTCCTGCCAGCGATCCAGCATGGCAGCCGTAAAGCCCGGAGAAATACGCGAAACCGTCAGCAGGGAGTCTCGTTTATTCAGCAAAAACTCCTGCCGCGTTTCACCTTCGCGCTCGTACAGACTGGCCGTTACCGGCTGCGAAAGACGCTGCGCTGTTTCCAGACTCGTCACCATGCGTTTCACCTCGGTATGGGCGATACCGGTCATTTTGGCGATTTCGCGGCTGCTGATGGTGGCAAGCCGATCGTTGGACTGGAAATTTTCAACAGGAATTACCATAGGTTTCACCCCTCACTCATACATTACATGGGTAATTTGCTCTAATAGTATACAAATACCTGTTCAAATATCCAGTATAATTTTTAGGCGTCTCCCCCGGAAAGCAGGCCACGCCTAAGTTCCGGTAATCAGGACGGTTTTGGCTGCGTCGCCAGGCTTTCCAGTTCCCGTGCGTCATGGCTACAGAAAAAAGTGATGTCGTGGGCGTGCGAACAGGAGAGCTCGCGCAACCGCTGCTGATTGTGCCGCCGGGTAGCGTTGTCCATCGCCATCATCCACTGGTAAAAGCGCAGCCCGGGGGTACAGTGGCGCTGCGGCTGGCGCATCTCATCCCGGTAAAACCAGGCGTCGCCACCGTGCAGCAGCCACCGCTGCGGCTGGCGGATGGCAATGCCCGCGTGGCCCGGCGTGTGCCCGGCCAGCGGCACCAGCAGGATCTCCGGCGGCAGCCCGTTCAGCGCCGTTACCGCGTCGAAGCCAAACCAGCGCTCGCCCTGCACCTGATAGCCCTCCCAGCCAGAGGTGGCGCTCCATTGCCCGGGGCGATAGCGCTCCCGCTGCAGCCAGCTGTGGCGTCGCTGGGCGGTGTCGATCTCCTGCTGCATTAAATGGATGCGCGCGTGAGGGAAATCGGTCAGCCCACCCGCGTGGTCGAAATCCAGATGCGTCAGGATGATATGGCGGACGTCCGCCACACTGAAGCCCAGCGCCTCAACCTGGGCGCGTGCCGTGAGCGACTCCCGGCGCTGGATGTTATTCAGCGCCCGGAAAAAGCCCGACAGCCGGGAGGGCTCGCGCACGTCCCCCTGCCCGAAGCCGGTATCCACCAGTACCAGCCCGTCGCGCTCGGTTTCAATCAACAGGCAGTGGCAGACCAGATGCGCATGCAGCCCCTTGCTGAAACCATCGTAAAACGCGCCGCCCAGCGGGCACATACACCCGCAGTTAAGGTGATGGATCTTCATATCGCCTCCTCATCAATGTGAATGCGTCTGCTGGCTCTGCTCGGCGGTGCCAAAATGCGCGGTGTCGCCGTGACCGTGTTCCCCGCTCCCCTGCACGCGCCGGAGCTGAATCACCTCGCCCTGCTGCCAGGCATTGGCGCCTTTCGCCACCGGGTGGGCGACGATATCGGCGCGCTGGCGTTTAATCTCCTGGGTATCAATATCAAGACGCCGATCGCGATCCGCCAGCAGGGCCGGATCGAGCTGCCCTTCCCCGGTAAAGCCCATCATCAGGGCCGGGATGCCGAGCGGCAGGGTTTTGTCGCGATCCGTGTGCCAGGTGTGCCAGGTTTTGCCGTAGGTGTTGACGATTTTGCTCATCAGCGCCTTGTCGGCCACCGCAGGCAGGCCGGGTGCTACCAGACTGCCCGACTTCACTTCGTACTGATGGCTGTGCCAGAGCTTTTTCTCCTCCGGCGGCAGGGTGTTAAACAGGCGCTCGCTGATGATGTATTCGACCCCCATCAGCCGGGCATCCTTCGTATTGCCGTCATAGATGACCGCCTGCATAACCTCTTCGTTAAGCACGGTCACGTAGTGATGGGCCTCCATCTGGCCGTTTTTATCCCCGCTGTAAAAATGAAAGCCGTCAAGATAAGCGCTGATGGCCTCCACCGGCGGGCGGGACTGAATAACCTGGGCGCCCGTTTCCAGAGTGCGCATTTTGGCGGAGGTGCTTTCACCAGGGATGGGTGCCTGCGGCGGGGAGTTGTTCGCCCCACAGCCGACAAGAAGCAGGATGGCTGGCACGATCAAAGGTAACGATTTCATTGGCACTCCCTTTTGCTTAACCTGGTTATGAAGGTAGTGCAGATGTCGGGATTGATCCGGCATATATCAGAAAAAACAGCGGCTTCGCTGTGGTTTGTCCGCAACGGTAAATTGTCTGGTTATGCGCAAAATGCGCTATCCGACACGCTAAGTGGCTAAGATTCGTCTAAGGTTTTCAGGTGATTGATGACAGCGGTCACGCTGCCCAGCGAACTTAGGAGAACAACCATGATGAGACCTCAACGCCACCCTACACTGCGGCTGGCGATTGGCGGCATCCTGCTTGGGATCACCGCCTTCAGCTATGCGGACGACTCGTCCAGCACCCAGAAACAGCCCCCGGACATTCTGTTTGGTCCTCTGTTTAACGATGTGCAAAGCGCCAAACTCTTCCCCGACCAGAAAACCTTTGCCGATGCGGTGCCAAAAAACGATCCCCAGGCGATCCTTGCTGATTACCACATGCAGCGAAAACAGTCCGGCTTCGACCTGCGGCATTTTGTCGACATGAACTTCACCCTGCCGACTGAAAATGAAAAATACGTTCCGCCAGCCGGGCAGAGCCTGCGTGCGCATATCGACGGCCTGTGGCCGGTGCTGACCCGCACCACCTCCAGCGCCGGGAAGTGGGATTCACTGTTGCCGCTGCCGAAACCTTATGTGGTGCCAGGGGGACGTTTCCGCGAGATTTACTACTGGGACAGCTACTTCACCATGCTGGGGCTGGCCGAGAGCGGTCACTGGGACAAAGTCGCCGATATGGTGGCTAACTTCGCTTACGAACTGGATAGCTGGGGCCACATCCCCAACGGCAACCGCAGCTACTACCTGAGCCGCTCCCAGCCGCCGTTCTTCTCCCTGATGGTTGAACTGCTGGCGACCCACGACAGCGAGGCGCTGAAAAAATACCGTCCGCAGATGGAAAAAGAGTACGCCTACTGGATGGAGGGGGTGGATGCCCTTCAGCCGGGTCAGGCCAGCCAGCGGGTGGTGAAGCTGGACGATGGTGCGGTGCTGAACCGCTACTGGGACAACCGCGATACGCCGCGCCCGGAATCCTGGCTGGATGACATCAATACCGCGAAAAAATACCCGAACCGCCCGGCGACCGAGATCTACCGCGATCTGCGTTCCGCCGCCGCCTCCGGGTGGGACTTTAGCTCGCGCTGGATGGACGATCCGCAGCAGCTGGGGACGATCCGCACCACCAGCATCGTGCCGGTGGATCTGAACGCCCTGATGTTCAAGATGGAAAAACTGCTGGCGAAAGCCAGTCAGGATGGGGGCGACAGTGCAGCCGCCAGCCGTTATGAGGGTCTGGCAGCCGATCGTCAGAAAGCGATGGAGCGCTATCTGTGGAACGACAAACAGGGCTGGTATGCGGATTACGATCTGAAAACCAAACAGGTGCGCGATCAGCTGACCGCCGCGGCGCTGTTCCCGCTGTACGTGCAGGCAGCCTCACAGGAGCGTGCGGACAAGACGGCCTCAGCCGCCGAGGCTCAGCTGCTGAAAGCCGGTGGGATTGCGACGACCAACGTCAACAGCGGTCAGCAGTGGGATGCGCCAAACGGCTGGGCACCGTTGCAGTGGGTGGCCACCGAAGGCTTGCAGAACTACGGGCATAAAAAAGTGGCGATGGACGTCACCTGGCGCTTCCTCACCAACGTGCAGCACACCTACGATCGCGAGCAGAAGCTGGTGGAGAAATATGATGTGTCCACTACCGGCACGGGTGGCGGTGGCGGTGAATATCCGCTGCAGGACGGCTTCGGCTGGACCAACGGCGTGACGCTGAAGATGCTGGATCTGGTTTGCCCGCAGGCCAACCCTTGCGACAAACTGCCCGCCCAGCAGCCTGCGGCGAATGATGAACCGGTGACCACCACCCCAGCGGCCACCAGTAATCAACCGGCGGCCAGTACCCCGTCCACCTCACAGCCAGCCGCGAATGATGAATCGACACAAACGCAGAAGAGTGTCGGGCAGTAAGGTGTCCCAGGCCGGGTAAGGCGTAGCCGCCACCCGGTACAAAAAAACGGCTCTTAACAAGAGCCGTTTTTACGTGGGTCAGGCGCGTCGTACCATTCTGTAGATGAGAAGCACGAGAATAGCGCCAACCACGGCCACCAGAAAACTTTGCAGGTTAAATCCGGATACATTGCCGCCGATGCCAAACATCGTTGCCAGCCAGCCGCCGACAACCGCACCTACGACCCCAAGGATACAGGTCACAATAAAGCCACCACCATCCCGTCCAGGCATGATGAATTTTGCGATAACACCAGCAATAAGACCAAAAATAATCCAGGCGATGATACCCATAGCGATGCCCTCTTGCAGAGTTAAGCTTACGCAGAACACCCGTCTGCGTAGGTCAATTAAGTATAGGCAATAGCCAGAAAACCATTTTGAGTACACTGACTTAATTGCGGCTCTGACGAAAAAAATAATTGCTGGTTTGTATTAAGTTCCGCGCACAGATGCCGATAACGCAACCACAGACTGTCATCTATCGAGGAGCCCTCGGGCGTGAGTAATTACAGTGAGCAGTTCCTGAAAACTAATCCGCTGGCTGTATTAGGGGTATTACGCGATCTGCAAAAACAGGGCGTTCCCGTGCGTATCAGCTGGGGGAACAACCAGTTCATCAGCAAAATTCTGGATGCCACGCCAGAACGGCTGGTGATGGATTTGGGTAGTCAGGAGTACGAAAACCGCTCGGTGCTGCGCGCAGAAATCATCACCGTGGCCGCCGACACCCAGGGGGCGAAGGTGGAGTTCGACCTGCCGCAACTGGAACAGGGAACCTGGCAGGGACTACCGGCCTTTATCACCTCCCTGCCGGCCTCGGTATGGTGTATCCAGCGACGGGAGTTTTTCCGTATCAATGCCCCCCTGCATCCGGCCTACTTCTGCAAAGCCAAAATGCCGGACAAGAGCGTGATCCGTTTTCGTCTGCACGATCTGTCGCTGGGCGGCATGGGGGCGCTGATGGATAGCGCAAAACCTGAGGCACTGGTGGAGGGGATGCGCTTCTCGCAAATCGAACTGGATATGGGCGGCTGGGGTCGCTTCTTCTTCGATGCGCAGCTGATCACGGTGAGTGAACGTAAGGTCGTGGACAGCAAAAACGAAACCATCACCACGCCGCGTCTGAGCTTCCGTTTTCTCAATGTCGGGCCAGGCCCGGAGCGTGAACTGCAGCGAATTATCTACTCGCTGGAACGTGAAGCGCGGGAGCGCGCCAACAAGGTGCGTTGATCGCGACCGGGCAGCGCGTGGCTGCCCGGCAACGGATTACATGGCGTCCATCGCCTTCTGTACTTTCCAGATATAGCGCGGCGCCTGCGGGGCTGGGTGATTATTCACGACGTGCTCAAAGAACTCGTCTTTGTCCAGGTCGTTGATCTCGGCAATCGCCTTTTTGCGATCCGAGGAGAAGGTGCGCAGCAGCGCGCCTGCCCCGTTAACGTACGACACCACCAGCGCATACTGCATCACTTCCGGATCCTCAATTCCCTTCAGGATCCCGTGCTCCAGAATGCTCAGATAGGCGGTGCCCATCGAGATATTGCGCTCCGGGTTCTTCAGCTCGCTGGTGGAGGGCTGTCCGCTCCAGCCCATATGCCGGTAGACCTCTCGCCCGGCAGTGGAGGCTTTCAGCTGCATCAGGCCCACCGCGTTCGATTTACTCACCAGATTTGGATTCCCGCCCGACTCCACCGCAATGATGGCGGTCACCAGACGCGGGCTGACGCCCCAGGCTTCACCGGCTTTTTCGCTGATCGGCATCCACTGCATCGCCCGTTTGACCGGCACTTCCGGGTTCCATTCGGTTTTGTTGTAATCCTGCTTTGAACTGCATCCTGCAAGCAACACAATCAAAAAAGCAAACCATCTCAATTTCACGTCATCTGTCCTTATGGTCATTCATCGCTGTTACCCTATCCTCCGCTTGATGAAGGATGCGCTCAGGCGGCATGATATATACATTTAGATTTATAAGTCAGCAAGGAAATGCCATGTCTCAGTTTCATCTCATCGCACCATCAGGTTACTGCATTAATCAGGAGGCGGCCCAACGGGGCGTTGCGCGTTTACTGGACGACGGGCATCAGGTGCAAAATCAGATAATTATACCCCGCCGCCAGCAGCGATTTGCCGGGACCGAGGCGCAGCGGCTGAACGACATTAACGCCCTCACCCGCCTCGAGGGTGACAACCAAATAGTGCTGGCGGTGCGCGGGGGATACGGCGCCAGCCGCCTGCTGGAGCAGATCGACTGGCAGGGTCTGGCTACACGCCAGCAGCAGGATCCGCTGCTGATTTGCGGTCACAGCGATTTCACCGTTATCCAGCTGGGCCTGCTGGCACTGCATAACATCATCACCTTTAGCGGCCCGATGCTGGCGGGCAACTTTGGCGCCCCCGAGCTGGACGCCTTTACCCTGGATCATTTCTGGCGCGCGCTGCAAAACAAAACCTACTCCGTGGAGTGGCAGGGCGAAGGTCCGGCGTGTGAACGCGCAGGCCAGCTATGGGGCGGCAATCTGGCAATGGTGGTGTCGCTGATCGGCACCCGCTGGCTGCCCGCCATTGAGAACGGCATTCTGGTGCTGGAGGATATCAACGAGCATCCGTTCCGGGTTGAGCGCATGCTGCTCCAGCTGTACCACGCGGGGATCCTCGACCGCCAGCAGGCGATCGTCCTCGGCAGTTTTAGCGGTGCGGCCGCCAATGATTACGATGCCGGATACGATCTGGCGACCATGATCGATTACCTGCGCTCCCGGGTGTCAGTGCCGATTATCAGCGGGCTCGATTTTGGTCATGAACAACAGACCGTCACCCTGCCGCTCGGCGCGCAGGCTTCGCTTGTTCATGCCGCAGGTAAGACCTGTTTGACCCTGAGCGGTCATCCGGTGCTGAAGGCATAAAAAAAGCCCCTTAAGCGCCGGATTAGCACGCTGTAAGGGGCATTAATATGTTAGGGTTTTAATAATAGTCACCGCGTCACGCAGGGAGTACGCACACATTGGATGCCGCAGCAATAATCAGTCTTTTTATCCTGGGTTCAGTTCTTGTAACCTGCAGTATTTTATTGAGCTCATTCTCGTCTCGTCTCGGCATCCCCATTCTGGTTATTTTCCTCGCCATCGGCATGCTGGCGGGTGTTGATGGTGTCGGCGGGATCCCCTTCGATAACTACCCGTTTGCCTACATGGTGAGTAACCTCGCGCTGGCGGTGATCCTGCTGGACGGCGGGATGCGCACCCAGGCCAGCTCGTTTCGCGTGGCGCTGGGCCCGGCCCTGTCGCTGGCAACGGTCGGGGTACTGATTACCTCCGGCCTGACCGGGATGATGGCAGCCTGGCTGTTTAATCTGGATATCATGGAAGGGCTGCTGATTGGCGCCATCGTCGGCTCCACCGACGCCGCGGCGGTCTTCTCCCTGCTGGGCGGCAAAGGGCTGAACGAACGTGTCGGCTCGACGCTGGAGATTGAATCCGGCAGTAACGACCCGATGGCGGTGTTTCTCACCATTACCCTGATAGAGATGATCCAGCAGCATGAGACCAGCCTGAGCTGGATGTTCGCCTGGCACATCATTCAGCAGTTCGGCCTTGGGATCATCATCGGCCTCGCCGGGGGCTATCTGCTGCAACAGATGATTAACCGTATCTCGCTGCCGGCCGGGCTCTACCCGCTGCTGGCCCTGAGCGGCGGGATTTTGATTTTCGCCCTGACCACCGCGATGGACGGCAGCGGCATTCTGGCGGTCTACCTGTGCGGCTTCCTGCTGGGGAATCGCCCGATCCGCAACCGCTTTGGCATTCTGCAGAACTTTGACGGCCTGGCCTGGCTGGCGCAGATCGGCATGTTCCTGGTGCTGGGGCTGCTGGTCACTCCGTCGGACCTGCTGCCGATTGCCATTCCGGCCCTGCTGCTGTCGATATGGATGATCTTCTTTGCCCGTCCGCTGTCGGTGTTTGCTGGCCTGCTGCCGTTCAGAGGGTTTAACCTGCGCGAGCGGGTGTTTATCAGCTGGGTGGGACTGCGCGGCGCGGTACCGATCATCCTCGCGGTATTCCCGATGATGGCCGGGCTGGATAACGCCCGCCTGTTCTTTAACGTGGCCTTCTTCGTGGTGCTGGTGTCGCTGCTGTTCCAGGGCACGTCCCTGTCGTGGGCGGCGAAAAAGGCCAAAGTGGTGATCCCACCGGTGGGCTGGCCGGTCTCCCGCGTGGGGCTGGACCTTCATCCGGAAAACCCGTGGGAGCAGTTTGTCTACCAGCTCAGCGCCGACAAGTGGTGCGTGGGTGCCTCCCTGCGGGATCTGCATATGCCTGAGGAGACGCGCATTGCCGCCCTGTTCCGCGATAACGCCCTGCTGCACCCGACCGGGAGCACCCGGCTGCGTGAGGGGGATATTCTCTGCGTGATTGGCCGCGAGCGCGACCTTCCTGCTCTCGGCAAGCTGTTCAGCCAGTCGCCGCCGGTGGCGCTGGATCAGCGCTTCTTTGGTGATTTTATTCTCGAAGCCAGCGCCAAATTTGCCGACGTGGCGTTGATCTACGGCCTGGAGGAAGGGCTGGAGTATCGTGATAACCAGCAGACGCTGGGCGAGATTATCCAGAAGCTGCTCGGTGCCGCGCCGGTGGTAGGTGACCAGGTGGAGTTTGCCGGGATGATCTGGACGGTGGCGGAGAAAGAAGATAACAGGGTGCGGAAAGTGGGCGTCCGCGTGGCGGAGGATGCCGAGGAATAATTCTGTGCGGTCGGTTTGCCGGGTGGCGGCTACGCCTTACCCGGCCTACAAGGCACGGTTTTGTAGGCCCGGCAAGCGTAGCGCCGCCGGGCGTCTCTTCACACCGTAATCACGGGTACCCGCGGGGCCAACGCGGTTAATAACTCGTACCCGATGGTGCCCGCCGCAGCCGCGACGTCGTCCACTTTCACCTCATTGCCCCACAGCTCAACCGGCGTGCCGATCCCGGCCTGCGGACAGGGGGTAAGATCAATCGCCAGCATATCCATCGACACGGTGCCGACCGTGCCGGTGCGCACGCCGTCCACCCATACCGGGGTGCCGTTTGGGGCGATACGCGGATAACCGTCGGCATAGCCGCCTGCGACAATCCCGATCCGCTGCTCGCCCGAGGCGCGGTAGCGGCTGCCATAGCCCACGGTATCCCCCGCTTTCAGGGTCTGAACCCCGATAATCTCACTGCGCAGGGACATAACCGGCTTGAGGCCACTGTTGGCGATATCCTGCCACTGCCCGGACGGTGACGCGCCGTAGAGCACGATCCCCGGACGCACCCAGTCGAAATGCGCTTCCGGGTGCCAGAGGGTCGCCGCCGAGTTAGAGAGCGAGCGCGGGCAGTCCAGCCCCTCCGCCGCCTGCTCTATGCGCATCATGGGCTCAGCAATGCCGTCCGGCTTTTCCGCATCGGCAAAATGGGCCATCAGCGTCATCCCGCCGATGTTCTTCAACGCCCGCAGCTGCTGCCAGACGCTGTGGACCCGATCCGGCTGGAAACCGAGGCGGTTCATGCCGCTGTTCACCTTCAGGTAGATATCGAGCGGGGCATGCAGCTTCGCATTCTGCAGCGCCTTAACCTGCCAGTTACTGTGCACGCTGGTGGTCAGGCGGTACTTATCAAACAGCGGCAGTTCATCGCTGCTGAAGAAGCCTTCGAGCATCAGGATCGGCCCTTTCCAGCCACGCTCGCGCAGCAGGATCGCCTCCTCCAGATTGAGCATTGCAAAGCCATCGGCGGCGCTTAACGCGCTCCAGACGCGATCCAGACCGTGACCATAAGCATTGGCTTTGACCACCGCCCAGACGCGTGAATCGGGCGCAGCGCGCCGGACAATTTGCAGGTTATCTTTCAGGGCCTGCAGATCCAGCTGAGCCACAACAGGACGGGACATGACGACTCCTTGTTAGTTATGCGCGCCGTGTAAATGCTGTGGACGTGACGGAGTGAACCCGGGCCGGTAGCGCGCGACGCTTAAATCATCAAACGGAATGGCCGGTGTGCGCCCGGAGATCAAATCACTGAGGAGCTGCCCCGATCCGCAGGCCATCGTCCAGCCCAGCGTACCGTGACCGGTGTTGAGCCACAGGTTCTTAAACGGGGTGCGGCCCACGACGGGCGTGCCGTCCGGGGTCATCGGGCGCAGCCCGGTCCAGAAGGTCGCCTGTTCGATAAAGCCGCCGCGCGGGAAGAGGTCGCCCACTACCATCTCCAGCGTTTCCCGACGCGGTTGCAGCAACTCGGTGTTAAAGCCGACGATTTCCGCCATTCCTCCCACGCGGATCCGGTTATCAAAACGGGTGATCGCGATTTTGTATGTTTCATCAAGGATAGTTGAAACCGGGGCACCACTCTCCTCTTTCACCGGGATAGTGAGCGAGTAACCCTTAAGGGGGTAGACCGGAATATCGACGATGCCTTTCAGCATGGCGGTGGAGTAAGAGCCAAAGGCCATTACGTAGGCGTCAGCTTTCACCACCTCGTCGCCGCACAGCACGCCGTAGATATTGTCCCCTTCGTACAGAAGCTTATCCACCGACGTGTTGTAGCGGAATTTAACCCCCGCCTGCTCTGCCATCTGCGCCAGATTCTGGGTAAAGAGCTGGCAGTCGCCGGTTTCGTCATTGGGCAGACGCAAACCGCCGGTGAGCTTGTGCGCCACCTCGGCCAGCGCCGGTTCGACCTGCGCCAGCTGGCTGGCTTCCAGCAACTGATACGGGACCCCGGCATCCTCGAGGACCGCGATATCCCGGGTGGCGTTTTCATACTGCTGGGCGGTGCGGAACAGCTGCAGGGTGCCTCCCTGACGGCCCTCATACTGAATGCCGGTGGAGGCGCGCAGCGCTTTCAGGCAGTCGCGGCTGTACTCCGCCAGGCGCACCATCCGCCCTTTGTTTTCCATGTAGTGCGAGGTGTCGCAGTTGCGCAGCATCTGCCACATCCACTTGAGCTGGAACTGCGTGCCGTCGAGGCTGATCGCCAGCGGCGCATGGCGCTGGAACATCCATTTAATCGCCTTCAGGGGCACACCCGGTGCCGCCCAGGGCGCCGCGTAGCCCGGCGAAATCTGCCCGGCGTTGGCGGCGCTGGTCTCCAGAGCCGGACCCGGCTCACGATCAATTACCGTCACGTCGTGCCCGGCCTGACTCAGGTACCAGGCGCTGGTTACGCCAACGACGCCACTTCCCAGTATGACAACACGCATAGCCACTCCCTTAATAAGCAAAAGAACAATCTTCTGATTACATATTGATAACCCAGCCGAAAATATTATTCAACATAGGCCTTTTTTATGGTGACTTACCTCACACCTTCCCCTGTTGACGGGGGTAGCACGGTTTTGGCATCTCCTGCTGCGCGGCATTTTTAACCAGAATATTATTCTGCCGGACACCCCCTTTTCGTCACGGAAAAAACGGGAAATCGCAAAGAAAAAAATAGCGTCCCAGCACGCTTTTGAATGGCGTGTTCTATGCTTGAAAAGAGGTTCTCCAGACAGAGAGAGCTACCAACAATGAGGGCGCGCTAATGGCTACTATTGATTCCATGAATAAGGACACCACACGTCTGAGCGATGGACCCGACTGGACATTCGAGCTGTTGGATACCTATCTGGCAGAAATTGACCGGGTAGCGAAACTCTACCGTCTGGACGCCTATCCCCATCAAATCGAAGTGATCACCTCCGAGCAGATGATGGACGCTTACTCCAGCGTCGGGATGCCCATTAACTATACCCACTGGTCGTTTGGCAAAAAATTCATTGAAACCGAACGTCTGTACAAGCATGGTCAGCAGGGGCTGGCCTATGAGATCGTCATCAATTCCAACCCCTGCATTGCCTACCTGATGGAAGAGAACACCATCACCATGCAGGCCCTGGTGATGGCGCACGCCTGCTACGGACACAACTCGTTTTTCAAAAATAACTACCTGTTCCGCAGCTGGACCGATGCCAGTTCGATTGTCGACTATCTGATCTTTGCCCGTAACTACATTACCCAGTGCGAAGAGCGCTACGGGGTGGACGAGGTAGAGAAGCTGCTCGACTCCTGCCATGCGCTGATGAACTACGGCGTGGATCGCTACAAACGACCGCAGAAGATCTCCCTGCAGGAGGAGAAAGCCCGTCAGAAAAGCCGGGAAGAGTATCTGCAGAGCCAGGTGAATACCCTCTGGCGTACCCTGCCGAAACGCGAGGAGGAGAAAACGGTAGTGGAAGCGCGCCGCTATCCTTCCGAGCCGCAGGAGAACCTGCTCTACTTTATGGAGAAGAACGCCCCGCTGCTGGAGCCGTGGCAGCGTGAGATCCTGCGCATCGTGCGCAAGGTGAGTCAGTATTTCTATCCGCAAAAACAGACCCAGGTGATGAACGAAGGCTGGGCGACGTTCTGGCACTACACCATCCTTAACCACCTGTATGACGAAGGCAAAGTGACTGAGCGCTTTATGCTGGAGTTCCTGCACAGCCACACCAACGTGGTGTTCCAGCCGCCTTACAACAGCCCGTGGTACAGCGGTATTAACCCGTATGCGCTGGGCTTTGCCATGTTCCAGGACATCAAGCGTATCTGTCAGAACCCGACGGAAGAGGATAAATACTGGTTCCCGGATATCGCCGGGTCCGACTGGCTGGAGACGCTGCATTTCGCGATGCGTGACTTCAAGGATGAGAGCTTTATCAGCCAGTTCCTGTCGCCGAAGGTGATGCGTGACTTCCGCCTGTTTACGGTGCTGGATGACGATCACAACAACTATCTGGAGATTTCGGCGATCCACAATGAAGAGGGGTATCGTGAGATCCGCTCCCGGCTCTCGGCTCAGTACAATTTGAGCAATCTGGAGCCGAATATCCAGGTCTGGAATGTGGATCTGCGCGGGGATCGCTCCCTGACGCTGCGCTATATCCCGCATAACCGCGCCCCGCTGGACAAAGGGCGCAAGGAAGTGCTGAAGCACGTCCATCGCCTGTGGGGCTTTGACATTATGCTCGAGCAGCAGAATGAAGACGGCAGCGTGGAGCTGCTGGAACGGTGCCCGGTTAAGGGGAATATGTTGTAATTCGGTGCGGCTTGTTTTGCCGGGTGGCGCTTCGCTTACCCGGCCTACCCGTGTTGCAGATGTTGTAGGCCGGGTAAGGCGCAGCCGCCACCCGGCGAAAAAAAACCTCTCACGCGAGAGGTTTTTTGTTTTAGCGTCCCTGGATGACCAGGTCGCCCGGCAGGGATTTCTGCATCCGGTGCCAGATCTCGCCGCTTTCACGACCGTAGCGACGCACGGTGTCGTACACCTGGTCGTGCATCCCTTCAGAGCAGAGTTCGCTCAGCTTATGGTAGAAGCCGAGCGCCAGGCTGCGGGCTTCCGGATTGGCGAAGTAGTGACGGCCAATGCGGGTATAGAGCCCTTTCATCCCGTTGAGGATCAGGCCGTAGATCGGGTTACCGGAGGCAAAGGCCAGGCCGCGGAAAACATTGTAATCCAGCAGGGCAAAGGCATCGGCGTGATCTTCCACTGCGGTAGCGCGGTTCAGCACTTCGAGGGCCTTATCCGGGTGCTGGCGGAATGCCGTGCGGATAAAGATGGTGGCGATGTTGGTACGTACGGAGAGCAGATTATCGATCAGCTGCGGAACGCTCTCGTGATCGAGACGCGCCAGCGTTTCAAGAATATTCAGACCCGACGTTTCCCAGAAGTTATTCACTTTGGTCGGTTTGCCGTGTTGGATCGTCAGCCAGCCATCGCGGGCCAGTCGCTGCAACACTTCACGTAAGGTGGTACGTGTGACGCCAATCAGTTCAGAGAGTTCGCGTTCTGCGGGAAGGATCGAGCCAGGGGGGAAACGGTTATTCCAGATGCTCTCGATAATGTACTCTTCCGCGAAACCCGCCGGGCTTTGCGCCTTTATGACCATAGTGAGTTTTCCATTAACTGCTTTTTACAAAATTCACTCATCATACCAGAGGCAGACAGAGGCAGATAGCGCAGCGAGGCGAGAAAAAAGGGATCGCCGTTTTATTTTTATCATTTAAAATTTCGGCCCGCGCCCCTTGCCTGGCCCGGTTTGCGTATACTTAATCCGTAATTATGTGATGGGCAAGGAAATCTGTTGTGGAAATGTCTTATAGCCGCGCCCTGTGGCGCAATTTTTTAGGCCAGTCCCCCGACTGGTATAAAGCAACCCTGGTTGTTTTTCTGGTTCTTAACCCGCTTATCTTTGTTGTCGACTCCTTCGCCGCAGGCTGGCTGCTGGTGGCAGAGTTCATATTTACCCTGGCGATGGCGCTGAAATGTTACCCCCTGCTACCGGGCGGCCTGCTGGCCTTCGAGGCGGTGGCGATCGGTATGACCAGCGCGGAACATGTGAAAGAGGAGCTGGCAAACAATCTCGAAGTGCTCCTGCTGCTGATGTTTATGGTGGCCGGGATCTACTTTATGAAGCAGCTGCTGCTGTTTATCTTTACCCGCCTGCTGCTGAGCATCCCCTCGAAAACGCTGCTGTCGCTGGCCTTCTGCGTAGCGGCTGCGTTTCTGTCGGCCTTCCTCGATGCCCTGACCGTGGTGGCGGTGGTGATCAGCGTCGCCGTCGGCTTCTATGGGATCTATCACCGGGTGGCCTCCGCAAAGCCGGAAGATAGCCTGCACGATGACAACCATGTCGATACCCAACAGCGCGAGGTGCTGGAGCAGTTCCGCGCCTTCCTGCGCAGCCTGATGATGCACGCTGGTATAGGCACCGCGCTGGGCGGGGTGATGACCATGGTCGGCGAACCGCAGAACCTGATCATCGCCAAAGCCGTTGGCTGGAACTTTACCGAGTTTTTCCTGCGCGTGGCCCCGGTCAGCGTGCCGGTACTGGTGTGCGGTCTGCTCACCTGCTGGCTGGTAGAGAAGTTTAAATGGTTTGGTTACGGCACCCTGCTGCCGACCCAGGTTCGCGAGGTATTACAGCGTTATGACGATGAGAGCCGCAGCCAGCGTACTCGTCAGCAGAAGCTGGCGCTGATTTTTCAGAGCATCATTGGCGTCTGGCTGATTATCGCCCTGGCGTTTCATCTGGCGGAGGTGGGATTAATCGGCCTGTCGGTGATCATCCTGGCGACCTCCTTTACCGGCGTGACGGATGAGCACGCCATCGGCAAAGCCTTTACCGAAGCGCTGCCGTTTACCGCTCTGCTGGCGGTGTTTTTCGCGGTGGTGGCGGTGATTGTCGACCAGCAGCTGTTTGCGCCGATCATTCGCTATGTGCTGCAGGCCGAGGCGGACGCCCAGCTGTCGCTGTTCTATCTGTTTAACGGCCTGCTGTCGGCCATCTCCGACAACGTGTTTGTCGGCTCGGTCTATATCAATGAGGCCAAATCTGCACTGCAGAGCGGCGCGATAAACCAGCAACAGTTTGAACTGCTGGCGGTGGCGATTAACACCGGTACCAACCTGCCCTCCGTCGCCACGCCGAACGGCCAGGCGGCGTTCCTGTTCCTGCTCACCTCGGCGCTGGCTCCCCTGATTAGACTCTCTTATGGTCGGATGGTGTGGATGGCGCTGCCCTATACGGTGGTATTAACCGGCGTCGGTTTGTTGTGCGTCAAAATTACCCTCATTCCTGTTACCCAATGGATGCTGCAGGCGGGTATACTGGCGACGCATTAAGTGAGTCAGCCGGGTAATTTATTGCCCGGCTGCACTGACGAATGATAAATATCCGATTACGTTATATTTTGCGCGCTGACAGTGGCGCGCGAATTGTTTTCGTTTACACTGCGCTTTCTATACCTGTTCCAGGGAAATGATTATGTTGAAATTTTTAAATCAGTGCTCGCGTGGACGCGGAGCCTGGTTGCTGTTGGCCCTGACCGCCTTCGCGCTCGAAATGGTGGCATTGTGGTTCCAGCATGTGATGTTGCTGAAGCCCTGCGTGCTGTGTATCTATGAACGTTGCGCGCTGTTTGGCGTGATGGGCGCAGGCCTGGTGGGCGCCATCGCCCCAAAAAGCCCGCTGCGCTACGGTGCGATTGCTATCTGGCTGTACAGCGCCGGAAAAGGGCTTCAGCTGGCCTGGGAGCACACCATGATCCAGCTGCACCCGTCGCCGTTTCAGACCTGTGATTTTGCCGCCAGCTTCCCGAGCTGGCTGCCGCTGGACAAGTGGCTGCCGCAGGTGTTCGTGGCCAGCGGCGACTGCTCTGTGCGTCAGTGGGAGTTCCTGACCCTCGAGATGCCGCAGTGGCTGGTGGGCATTTTTGCCGCTTATCTGGTCGTGGCGCTGCTGGTACTGATTGCCCAGCCGTTTAAACCGAAAAAACGCGATTTGTTTGGCAGATAAAAAAACGTCGGGTGGCGCTGCGCTTACCCGACCTACAGGCTCGTAGGCCCGCGCAAGCGAAGCGCCGCCGGGCATTAAAAAACCCGCCGCGGCGGGTTTTTTATTAGCTGCGGTTGGGATGATTCATAATATGGTCTTCCCAGTCGCGCACTTCAGATTCTCGCACCGCAATATGGCGCACAGAAATCCGCTCGCCGTGCATCGCCGCTTTCGAACCGGCCAGCAGCGGGTGCCATTTCGGCAATTCCTTCCCTTCCGCCAGCAGGCGATAGGCGCAGGTCGGCGGCAGCCATTCAAAGGTTGGCAGGTTGTCGCGGGTCAGTTTGATGCAGTCCGGCTCTAACTCGAACCGGCGCTCGTAGTTACGGCACTGGCAGGTTTTGATGTTCAGCTGGTTGCAGGCGACGTTGGTGAAATAGATTTCATCCGAGTCTTCATCCATCAGCTTATGCAGGCAGCACTGCCCGCAGCCGTCACACAGCGATTCCCACTCGGCGTCGGTCATGTTGTCGAGAGTTTTGCTTTGCCAGAAAGGAATGTCGCTCATAAGGATGTCCACACGTCAAAATAAAGCGCACCTTATAACCAGTCTGGCACCTCGATGCAAGTTTTGCCGCCCAAAAGGGGCGGCAAGCGGGGGTTACAGCACGCGGGTTTTCAGTGACAGGCCGTTAACGGCCACTTCCAGTTCGTCGCCGCCGGAGAGCGGACCCACCCCTTCCGGGGTGCCGGTGAGGATCACATCCCCCGGTTTCAGGGTGAAATAACGGCTCATATAGGCAATCAGCGGCACAATCTTGTGGATCATGTCGGCGGTGGAGCCCTGCTGACGCACCTCGCCGTTCACCTTCAGGCTCAGGGTGGTGTTCTGCGGATCGTCCTGAAATTCCGATACCGGTACAAACCCGGAGATCGGGCAGGAGTTATCAAAGCCTTTGGCTTTTTCCCACGGCTGGCCCGCTTTCTTCATTTTGCCCTGCACGTCGCGCAGGGTCAGATCCAGCGCCACACCATAACCGGCAATCGCCTTCTGCACATGATCTTCAGAGGCCTGGCGCAGCGTAGCACCTATCAGCACCGCCAGCTCCACTTCGTGGTGAACCGAGCCCAGCCCCTGGGGTAACGCCAGCGGCTGGCGAATATCACAGAGTGCCGTTTCCGGTTTAATGAACAGCACCGGCTCGTCCGGAACCGCACTTCCCATTTCCTGAATATGCTTTGCGTAATTACTTCCTACGCAGACGACTTTACTTACCGGATAATCCAGTAAGGCTCCTTGCCAGTTATGATGTTGATACATAGACGTCCCCTGAACGGTTAATGTGACGCTGACAGATAATTCTTAAACTATTTTTTCCCCTGCGCCTCAAGATGCTGTTTGAGTAAATTTTCTTGCGGTGGAGGGAGTTGTAAATAATAGCCCTGTTCGGCCAGCGCGGTTTTTACTTTTTCCAGATCGGCGTTGCTCAGCTGCTTGCGCCCGTCGAGGGGCATCAGCATCACCAGCTGCGGCTTACCGAAGCTCTTCATCAGGGCCTCAGGCACGCGGGAAAAATCGTCCTTTTTTTCGACATACAGGTAGGTCTGGTCGCGCTGGGTACTTCTGTAGATCACACAAAACATATATTTACTCTGAATTAAGCGGGAGGGTGACTTGCCTCAATATAATTGTGACTATAACATGCCTGATACTCTTCGGAATATCACGGCGCACACGTCGTGGTAAAAGCAAATTGAGTAAGGCCAGGATGTCAAACACGCCCATCGAGCTTAAAGGCAGTAGCTTCACCTTATCAGTGGTTCATTTGCATGAAGCAAAACCCGAGGTTATTCGTCAGGCGTTAGAAGACAAAATCGCGCAGGCGCCCGCATTTCTTACCCATGCGCCGGTGGTCATTAACGTAAGCGGCCTCGAAGCGCCGGTTAACTGGCACCATTTGCAACAGGCGGTCACCGCCACCGGCCTGCGGATTGTGGGCATCAGCGGCTGCAAAGACGCTGAGCTGAAAGCCGAAATCGATCGGGCAGGTCTTCCGCTGCTGAACGAAGGCAAAGACAAAGCCCCGCGCGCAGAGCCCCCTGCCCCGCCAGAACTCCCTGTTACCCCTGTCACAAAAACGCGATTGATTGATCTTCCGGTGCGTTCCGGTCAGCGCATTTATGCGCCAAACTGTGACCTGATTGTGACCAACCACGTCAGCGCAGGTGCGGAGCTGATTGCGGATGGCAATATCCATATTTATGGCTCAATGCGAGGCCGTGCGCTGGCGGGTGCCAGCGGCGATCGCGATGCGCAAATTTTTTGTACCCACCTGGAGGCGGAGCTGGTCTCCATCGCAGGTGTTTACTGGCTGAGTGATAACATCCCGGCCGAATTTTCTGGCAAAGCGGCACGTCTGCGGCTCGCAGACAACGCTTTGACCGTTCAACCGTTGAATTGATCCCTTTTTAACAAGGAATTTCTATGGCACGCATTATTGTTGTTACTTCGGGTAAAGGAGGCGTTGGCAAGACCACCTCCAGCGCGGCCATCGCTACTGGTTTGGCCCAGAAGGGAAAGAAAACCGTCGTTATTGATTTCGATATCGGCCTGCGTAACCTTGACCTGATTATGGGTTGTGAACGCCGCGTGGTGTACGATTTTGTGAACGTGATTCAGGGTGACGCCACGCTGAATCAGGCGATGATTAAAGATAAACGTACCGACAATCTCTATATTCTTCCCGCTTCACAGACGCGCGACAAGGATGCGCTGACCCGTGAAGGTGTGGAAAAAGTGCTCGATGAGCTGAAAAAGATGGAGTTCGATTTCGTGGTCTGCGATTCACCGGCAGGCATCGAAACCGGCGCGCTGATGGCGCTCTACTTCGCCGATGAAGCGATCATCACCACCAACCCGGAAGTGTCGTCCGTGCGCGACTCCGACCGAATTTTAGGGATCCTCGCCTCAAAATCCCGCCGTGCGGAAAATGGCCAGGAACCGATTAAAGAGCACCTGCTGCTGACCCGTTATAATCCGGGTCGCGTTAATAAAGGTGATATGCTGAGTATGGAAGACGTGCTCGAGATCCTGCGTATCAAACTGGTTGGCGTCATCCCGGAAGATCAATCCGTGCTGCGTGCCTCTAACCAGGGTGAACCGGTTATCCTCGACGCTAACGCAGACGCCGGTAAAGCGTATGCGGACACGGTAGATCGTCTGCTCGGAGAAGAACGTCCTTTCCGCTTCATCGAAGAAGAGAAGAAAGGTTTCCTCAAACGCCTGTTCGGAGGATAAGTTATGGCATTACTGGACTTTTTTCTCTCGCGGAAAAAAAGCACCGCTAACATCGCAAAAGAGCGTCTGCAGATCATCGTGGCAGAACGCCGCCGCAGCGACGCTGAACCGCATTACCTGCCGCAGCTGCGCAAAGATATTCTGGAAGTGATCTGTAAGTACGTGCAGATTGACCCGGAAATGGTGACCGTACAGCTGGAGCAAAAGGACGGGGATATCTCGATTCTGGAGCTCAACGTGACCCTGCCGGAAGCGGAAGAGTCACGTTCATAACCGTGCCTGATGCCGGGCGGCGCTGCGCTTGCCCGGCCTACGGATTCCCCACCGGGGCGATTACTGCGGATACGCTTCCAGTAGCGTATTCAGGCGATCGGCCATCAGTTCCCCGCGCCAGCCTGCCATCAGTTCCGGCGTACCGTTCTGCGGCTTCAGCTTCCAGTGCGCGTTCAGCAGCTGGTTGATCTGACGACGTGAGGCCAGCAGCTCGGCGCTGACTTTGCTCTCCGCTGCCACTTCCTGCACCAGGGCTTTAATCGCCTTAAAGGCTTTGCGATAACCCGGCATATCCATCAGGTTCAACAGCGGCTGCGGCAATGCCTCTTCCGGCAACGCCTGCGCTTTCTCCACCAGCGCCAGCAGGGTTTTACCGTGGAAGCGGATCTCCGAACCGGAAAGGCCGATGCTGTCCAGCTCGCCCAGGCTACCCGGCATGTAACGCGCCACGGCCCACAGATGCTCTTCACGCACCACAAAGTTCACCGCCAGGTCGCGCTCGCGCGCCTTACGCAGACGCCAGTCCGCCAGCAGCTGCAGACAGGCCAGCTGGCGGGTGCGCAGCTGCCAGGCGTTGCTGATATCGCGCCACGCCTCTTTCGGATCGGTGGTCTCCTGACGACGCAGCTGCGTCATCCGGCACTCATTGAGGGCAGCAGGCAGCCAGCCGGAAGCTTCGGCCTCTTTCATCAGCTGACCGGCAATCGGCAGCAGGTAGAAGACATCCGCCGCCGCGTAGTCGAGCTGGCGTTCGGTCAGCGGTCGCGCCAGCCAGTCGGTGCGGGATTCGCTCTTGTCGATCGCCAGCCCGGTGTACTCTTCCACCATGGCGGCAAAACCCCATGACAGCGGGCGACCGGCAAAGGCAGCGAGGATCTGGGTGTCGATCAGCGGCTCCGGCATGATGCCGAAGGTATTGAGGAAAACTTCCAGATCTTCACTTCCGGCATGCAGATATTTAGTGATGGCGGTATTCAGCAGCAGCGCACGCATTGGCGCCCAGTCGGTGATCCCCAGCGGGTCGATAAGCGACACATTTTTTCCGTCATACATCTGGATCAGACCCAGCTGCGGGTAATAGGTGCGGGTACGGACAAATTCGGTATCCAGCGCGATGGCGGGTGCGTCACAGGTGACATCGCACAGCGAAGCCAGCTCGTCGTTGGTGGTGATCATCTGGTAATTCAAATCATATTCTCTTTGGTTTGCGCCCATAAAAAAACGCCGGCCAGGCCAGCGTTTTGGGGTGACTAACACGAAGCTCAGGCTTTATTGTCTACTTTGGCGCGCGCTTCGTCACGTAATTCTCGTCGTAATATCTTCCCGACGTTCGATTTTGGCAGTTCGTCGCGAAACTCCACCAGTTTCGGCACTTTGTAGCCGGTCAGCTGGCGACGACAGAAGGTAATCAGCGCCTCTTCGCTGAGGTCAGGATCTTTTTTCACCACAAAGATTTTGACCGTTTCACCGCTGCTGCCTGCCGGAACGCCTACCGCGGCCACTTCCAGTACGCCGTTGTGCTGCATCACCACGTCTTCAATCTCGTTCGGATAGACGTTGAACCCGGAGACCAGGATCATGTCTTTTTTACGATCGACGATGCGCAGGAAACCTTCGTCATCCATCACCGCGATGTCACCGGTGTGCAGCCAGCCATCTTTGATGATTTCGTCGGTGGCGTCCGGACGCTGCCAGTAGCCCAGCATCACCTGCGGCCCTCTCACGCACAGTTCGCCCGGTTCGCCATGCGGCACTTCGTTATCGTTGTCATCCACCAGTTTGGCTTCGGTTGAGGGCACCGGCAGGCCGATGCTGCCGCTGTGGTAGTCGATGTCGTGCGGGTTGACGCTCACCAGCGGAGCGCACTCGGTCAGGCCATAGCCCTCCAGCAGATACTGCCCGGTGAGTTTGACCCAGCGCTCGGCCACCGCCTGCTGTACCGGCATCCCACCGCCCGCCGACAGATGCAGGGTCGAGAAGTCGAGTTGCTGGAACTCTTTGTTGTTCAGCAGGGCGTTGAAGAGGGTATTCACCCCGGTCATGGCGGTAAACGGATATTTCGCCAGCTCTTTCACCAGGCCGGGAATATCCCGCGGGTTGGTGATGAGCACGTTCTGGCCGCCAAGCTCGATAAACAGCAGGCAGTTCATGGTCAGGGCGAAGATGTGGTAGAGCGGCAGCGCGGTGATCACCAGCTCTTTGCCGCGATGCAGCAGCGGGCCGTAGGTGGCATTGACCTGTTCGAGGTTCGCCAGCATGTTGCGGTGGGTGAGCATCGCCCCTTTCGCCACCCCGGTGGTGCCACCGGTGTACTGCAGGAAGGCCAGATCCTGCGGCACCACTTCCGGTTTAACGTACTGCATCCGGTAGCCGTTGTGCAGCGCCCGGCGGAAGGAGATGGCGTCCGGCAGGTGATATTTCGGCACCAGACGTTTGACGTATTTAACAACAAAGTTAACCAGCGTCCCTTTGGCGGTGGAGAGCTGATCGCCCATCCGCGTCAGAATGACGTGTTTGACCTGGGTCTTGTCGACCACTTTTTCCAGGGTGTGCGCGAAGTTGGAGACAATCACAATCGCCGCCGCACCGCTGTCGTTCAGCTGGTGCTCCAGCTCGCGCGGGGTATAGAGCGGGTTGACGTTAACCACGATCATCCCGGCGCGCAGGATACCAAACAGCGCCACCGGATACTGCAGCAGGTTAGGCATCATCAGCGCTACCCGGTCACCTTTCTTCAGGCCTAAACCCTGTTGCAGGTAGGCCGCAAATGCCCGGCTGCGCTCTTCCAGCTTACGGAAGGTCATCACCTCACCCATGTTCACAAACGCAGGCTGATCGGCGTAGCGCGTCACGGAGTTTTCAAACAGTTCAACCAGGGATTGATAACGGTCAGGATTTATCTCTGCAGGCACATCCGCAGGATAACGGTTAAGCCAAACCTTCTTCACTACATCACCTCTGAAATGCGTGTTCGTCGTCATCACAGCCCCGGTTAATAAACAAGTCGTTAACATAATATTAACTCAGCGTACCAGTTTATTTATTGTCCGGATTTAAGGTTGCGAAGCGCGTCACTATTTATTTTTGTTATGGATATAAAAAAAACGAAACAGCGGCCAGGCCGCTGTTTCTTCTTCAGTGTTAACAGGGAGTTACTCTGTTACTACCGTCCGAACCTGAGCCGGTCCGGGACCGTAACCTGGCCAGCCGCCATAGCCGTAGCCATATCCATAGCGCCACGGATGCGGGCCCCAGTAGAAGGGATCGATCGGCTGCGGCGGCATTACCACCTGCTGCACTACCCGCCAGCGTTTATAGCCGTTGGCCTGCAGGGTCATAAATTTATACGGCGTGTTGCCAATTTTGCCCTGCTCCGTGCCGGTGATCGTACCGACGACGGTGATCAGCTGGCCACGGAAATCCACCGGGTCGAGGAAACCGTTCACATCGGCATAGATGCGCCCGCGCGAGGCTTCACCCAGCACCGGTCGCGCGCCGCTGTCCAGCGGGACGGTGGCGATTTCCAGACGGGTTTTCCCCTGCTGGTTCAACACCTCCACCACCTTGCCGCCGAAGCGTGCTTCCTGGCCGACATACAGCTCCGGCGCGTTCATCACCCGGACCAGATCCTGCTGCGGCGTCGGGCTGCTGCCCTTGATCGCATCAGGGACAGAGACACATCCTGTTAATGCCAGGGCAAAGGCCCCGACGGTCAGCAGACGAACAACATATTTTTGAACCGCCATGATGCGACTCCTTTTTCTCAGGCTCTGATACTGAGATTCACTCCCGGCCCGGAAGTTTCTTCCACGCTACGGTGTTTCGCAAATAAACCGGCTCGGCCTTCTCGACCGCCACGGTGTTTCCTGCGGCCAGCAGTTGACGGGCGATAGGCAGCATATCTTCTGCGGCAGGCAGCAACACGTTACCGTCCACCAGGGTCAGACCGCTGTCGTTGGCCATATCGGGCCATGCCGGCCAGCCGGTGCCGACGGTTGCCCACTCACCGGAAAGCTGCTTCATACGTTCGCCTGCTGCGTCCGGGGTGAGCACCGCTTCACTCTCTTCCCCGTGCCAGACGCCCTGCTCATCGCGGGTATACTCGGCCCAGTAAACTTCGCCCATCCGGGCGTCGATGGCGGCCAGCACGCGGGTGGCACCGGTGTTGCGCCAGGCACCTTCAGCCATGGTAGCAAGGGTCGAGACGCCAATCATCGGCAGTTCGGCACCCAGTGCCAGTCCCTGGGCAATGCCAATCCCGATGCGCACGCCGGTAAAGCTGCCTGGGCCACGGCCATAGGCCAGGGCATCGAGGTTATTCAGGGAGGTGTTGCCCTCGGTGAGGATCATCTTCACCAAAGGCAGGATACGTTGGGTATGTTCCCGGGGGCACTCTTCGAAATGAGCACAGAGTTTACCGTCGTTCCACAGGGCAACAGAGCAGGCCTCTGTGGCGGTATCAATAGCCAGAATTCGCATGTGTTGTCGCGCTCTCGCAAGGGGCAGTCACAAAAAGGCGCGCATTTTAACACATCCGCCAGTAAATTACTCCGCCTCAGACGCCGCCAGGAAACGCACTGCGCGATCGATATCCCGGGTACGCGGCGCCGGCGGCAGGCTGGCGATAAAAGTGGCCCCGTACGGACGCATCACCAGCCGGTTATCGCAGATTACCAGCACCCCGCGATCGTCCACGTCGCGGATTAAGCGCCCCACCCCCTGCTTGAGGGTGATCACCGCGTCCGGAAGCTGCACCTCATCAAAGTGATCGCCCCCGCGCAGACGGCAATCTTCCATTCGCGCCTTCAGGAGCGGATCGTCCGGCGAGGTAAAAGGCAGTTTGTCGATGATCACCAGCGACAGGGCGTCACCGCGCACGTCCACCCCTTCCCAGAAGCTGCTGGTCGCCACCAGCAGAGCGTTGCCGGCGGTGACAAACTGCTGGAGCAGCTGGCCTTTACTGGTTTCACCCTGCAACAGCACCGGCAGGGTCATGGTGGCGCGGAACTGCTCCGCCAGATCGCGCATCATGGCGTGGGAGGTACAGAGCATAAAGCAGCGGCCGTTATTGGCCTCGATCATCGGCTTGAGCATCGCCGCCAGATGGCGGGCGGCGCCGGGCTGATTAGGCAGCGGCAGATTACGCGGTACGCAGAGCAGCGCCTGGGTGGCGTAATCAAACGGGCTCGGCAGCAGCAGGGATTTGGCCTCTGCGATGCCGAGACGTTCGGTGAAGTGGTGCAGATCATCGTTCACCGACAGCGTAGCGGAGGTAAAGATCCAGCTGCCCGGTTTTTGCGCCATCACCTCCTGGAATTTATCGGCCACGGTGAGCGGCGTCAGGGCGAGGGTGAAATGGCGCGAGTTGCATTCGTACCAGTAGCTGTAGCCTGGCTGGTTAAACTCTTTCAGCCGTTTCAGGCGGGTGCGGTAGAGCGTGGCGCGCTCGAAGGCGGCATCCAGCAGCGCGGAACGGCCAAGGGAGAGCTTCGCCACGTCGTAGCAGAGCTCGAGGGCGTCGTCGAGCAGCAGTAGCGCCCGCTGAATATGCTGATCGGCCAGCAGTTCGCGCAGGTTGCCGCGATAGCCCGGATCGCCGAGCTGCATACGGAAATCCTGAGTGCTTTGCGCCAGCCGGTCGGCGCACTTCTGCAACTGCTGGGTATCTTTCAGTTCGGTGCGGTAGGCGATAGTGAAATCTTTCGCCAGGTCCAGCAGCTGGCGGCTCGAGAGGGACTGGCCGAAATACTGGCTGGCGATATCCGGGAGCTGATGGGCTTCATCGAAGATCAATACGTCAGCCTCGGGGATCAGCTCACCAAAGCCGCTCTCCTTCACCACCATATCCGCGAGAAACAGGTGATGGTTGACCACCACCACGTCGGCATCCATCGCCGTTTTACGCGCTTTGACCACAAAACAGTCTTTGTAGAGCGGGCAGTCGCTGCCGAGACAGTTGTCATTGGTGCTGGTGACCAGTGGCCAGACGGCGGAGTCTTCGGCCACGCTGGCGCAGGTGCTGATGTCCCCGTCGAGGGTCTGGTTAGCCCAGGTGCGCAGGATGATCACATCGCTGAGCGTCTGCACCGGCAGATCGCCCCCGGCCAGCGCCTGCTGGTCGAGCCGTTCGATACAGAGGTAGTTGGAGCGCCCTTTCAGCAGGGCCAGACGGCCTTTGTACTTCAGGGCTTTGGCCACGGTAGGCAGGTCGCGGCTGTAGAGCTGATCCTGCAGCGCCTTTGATCCAGTGGAGATGATCACTTTCTTTTTGGCACGCAGCGCGGGCGCGAGGTAGGCATAGGTTTTACCGGTGCCGGTGCCCGCTTCCACCACCAGCGGCCGGGCGCTGTCGATTGCCTCGGCTACCGCGTGCGCCATCTGACGCTGCGGTTCACGCGGCTTAAAGCCGGGAATTGCCTTTGCTAACTGTCCGTCTGCTGCGAAATCGTCTGCCACTCTGCCCCCTGTATTTTTGCACAGGGGATTATGTCAGGCCGCTCGCCCTGGCGCCAGTCGAGAGTGACGCAGGCAAAACAATATGGCAGTCTTGCCTGCTGAAACAGACACTCACGAGGAAACGTAAATGACAATTGTGCGCATTGATGCCGAAGCCCGCTGGTCAGATGTGGTGATCCACAACCAGACCCTGTACTACACCGGCGTCCCGGCCAATCTGGATGCCGAGGCTTATGAGCAGACCGCCAATACCCTGGCGCAGATTGACGCGGTACTGGAAAAACAGGGCAGCGACAAATCGCGCATTCTGGATGCGACGATTTTCCTGGCGAACAAAGATGATTTCGCGGCGATGAACAAAGCCTGGGATGAGTGGGTGGTGGCAGGTCACGCGCCTGTACGTTGCACGGTACAGGCGACGCTGATGAAACCGCAGTATAAGGTGGAGATTAAGATTATCGCCGCAGTGTAAGGGCGTTACTCTTCTTCATCCTCATCTTCAAAACGCGCCACGATCCGCTCGCCGGTATGGGTGGCGCGCAACTCGTTTGCCACCTGGGTAATGGCCTGCCCGCTGCTCATCCCCTGGGACATCAGCTCCTGAATACGCTCGACGGCCTTTTGCTGCTGGTCGTGGCTCAGTGAAGGTAAACCTGCAAACATCGTCAACTCCTGCTAAATTATCAGCGCTAATTATTTCACGCTGCCCGGTAGTCTACCACCCATGAACCCGTTATCCCCCACTGTTTTGACATTACCCTGGCGCCCGGACGCCGCAGAATTCTGGTTTGCGCCGCTAAGCTCTCTGCCGTGGGCGATGCTGCTGCATTCCGGCCATGCGGATCATCCCTACAGCCGCTTTGACATTCTGGTGGCCGACCCGCGTACCACCCTGGTAACTCACGGGGCGGATACGCTGATCGACGGTGTTCACTCGGACGCCTGCCCGTTGAGTTTGCTTCAGCAGGCTATGGATGAGATGGGCCTGCCCTGCTCGCCGAACCCGGACCTGCCCTTCCAGGGCGGCGCGCTGGGGTTGTTCGGCTACGACCTCGGTCGCCGCTTCGAACAGCTGCCGGAACGGGCCGGGCGTGATATTACCCTGGCGGACATGGCCGTCGGCCTGTACGACTGGGCGATCGTTGTCGATCATCGCAAACAGCAGGTGTCGCTGGTCTGTCATGGCGACGCAGAAGCCCGGCTGGCGTGGCTCGAATCACAACGCGTGCCCGCTAATGCGCCCGCGTTCCGGCTGACCTCCGGCTGGCAGGCCAATATGTCCGCGGCGGAGTACCATCAAAAATTCGATCGCGTGCAGGCCTTTTTGCACAGCGGCGACTGTTATCAGGTCAATCTGGCCCAGCGTTTTCAGGCCCGCTATGAGGGCGACGAGTGGCAGGCCTTTACCCGGCTGAATGCCAACAACCGCGCCCCGTTTAGTGCCTTTTTGCGTCTCGAAGAGGGGGCTATCCTGAGCCTCTCACCGGAGCGGTTTATCCATCTGGCGGAGGGCGTCATCCAGACCCGCCCGATCAAAGGCACCCTGCCGCGCCTCGCGGATGCGGACGCCGATCGTCAGCAGGCGGAGAAACTCGCCGCCTCGCCGAAAGACAGAGCCGAAAACCTGATGATTGTCGATCTGATGCGCAATGACATTGGCCGGGTGGCGGAGCCGGGAAGCGTGCGCGTCCCGGAGCTGTTCGTGGTCGAGCCCTTCCCGGCCGTCCATCACCTGGTGAGCACCATTACCGCCCGGCTGCCGCCCACGCAGACCGCGTGCGATCTGCTGCGCGCCGCCTTTCCCGGCGGGTCGATCACCGGCGCGCCTAAGGTGCGGGCGATGGAGATCATCGACGAGCTGGAGCCTCACCGCCGTAACGCCTGGTGCGGCAGCATCGGCTACCTGAGCCTGTGCGGCGGCATGGATACCAGCATTACCATTCGTACCCTGACGGCAGTGGATGGACAAATTTACTGTTCCGCAGGCGGCGGGATCGTGGCTGACAGCCAGGCCGCAGCGGAATATCAGGAAACCTTTGATAAAGTGAATCGTATTCTGCAACAACTGGAGCGCTAACTGGTGAATACCCACGATCTGACTCTCGACAATTTTTTATCGCGTTTTCAGCTTTTGCGTCCGCAGGTGAACAGCACGTCGTTAAACCAGCGTCAGGCGGCGGTGCTGATCCCGGTGGTGCGTCGGGAGCAGCCGGGCCTGTTGCTGACCCGACGATCCGCGCAGATGCGCAAACATGCCGGTCAGGTGGCGTTTCCTGGCGGCGCGGTGGACAGCACCGACGCCTCGTTAATTGCCGCTGCTCTGCGTGAAGCCGAGGAAGAAGTGGCTATTCCGCCGCACAAGGTCGAGGTGATTGGCGTCCTGCCGCCGGTGGACAGCGTGACCGGTTTTCAGGTGACGCCGGTGGTGGGCATTATTCCTCCCAACCTGCCCTATCATGCCAGCGTGGATGAAGTGGAGTCGGTGTTCGAAATGCCGCTCGCCGAAGCCCTGCGTCTGAGCCGTTATCATCCCCTGGATATTCATCGTCGTGGCCACGATCATCGGGTATGGCTCTCCTGGTATCAGCATTATTTTGTCTGGGGCATGACTGCGGGAATTATTCGCGAGCTGGCGCTGCAGATCGGCCTGAAACCTTGACTATACTTTACATTCGCCTCTTTTTTGCACCTTTGCGATCCGCCTCCCGCTATTAGTTAATCCCGCGTTGGCCATTAGTTTAATTCATGTGAATAGTTGAGCTGACGACGGGCTTCCCTCTTACACTATGCGAAGTTATTACATCGTTACTGGAAACCCGGTAACCCTGTCAGGAGTGTTAAAGTGATTAGTATATTCGACATGTTCAAAGTGGGGATTGGTCCCTCTTCTTCCCACACTGTAGGGCCGATGAAGGCCGGTAAACAGTTCGTCGATGACCTGGTCGAAAAAGGATTACTGGACAGCATTACCCGCGTGGCGGTGGACGTATACGGTTCACTGTCGTTAACGGGTAAAGGCCACCACACCGATATCGCCATTATTATGGGTCTGGCCGGAAATATGCCGGACACCGTAGATATTGACGCCATTCCGGCGTTTATCCGCGACGTGGAAACGCGCGGTCGTCTGCTGCTGGCGAATGGCCGGCAGGAAGTGGATTTCCCGCAGGACGACGGCATGCGTTTTCGCAGCGACAACCTCTCGTTGCATGAGAACGGGATGCAGATCCACGCCTTCAGCGGCGACAAAGTGGTCTACAGCAAAACCTATTACTCCATCGGCGGCGGCTTTATTGTCGACGAAGAGCATTTCGGCAAAGACACGGCGGGCGACGTGAACGTGCCTTACCCGTTCAAGTCAGCGAAAGAGATGCTGGATTACTGCCACGAGACCGGCCTGTCCCTCTCCGGCATGGTGATGCAGAACGAACTGGCGCTGCACAGCAAGAAAGAGATTGAAGACTATTTTGCTAACGTCTGGCAGACCATGCGTGCCTGTATCGATCGCGGCATTAATACAGAAGGCGTGTTGCCGGGTCCGCTGCGCGTACCGCGTCGCGCCTCTGCCCTGCGCCGGATGCTGGTCACCACCGACAAGTATTCCAACGATCCGATGAACGTCATCGACTGGGTGAACATGTTTGCCCTGGCGGTAAACGAAGAGAATGCCGCTGGCGGACGTGTGGTCACGGCCCCGACCAACGGTGCCTGCGGGATCGTTCCGGCGGTACTGGCCTACTACGATCACTTTATCGAATCGGTGAGCCCGGATATCTACATTCGCTACTTCCTCGCCGCCGGCGCGGTGGGTGCGCTGTATAAGATGAACGCCTCCATCTCCGGCGCCGAAGTCGGCTGTCAGGGTGAAGTCGGCGTGGCCTGCTCAATGGCGGCTGCCGGTCTGGCTGAGCTGCTGGGCGCCAGCCCGGAACAGGTGTGCGTGGCGGCAGAGATCGGCATGGAGCACAACCTCGGTCTGACCTGCGACCCGGTTGCCGGTCAGGTGCAGGTGCCGTGTATCGAACGTAACGCCATCGCCTCGGTGAAAGCGATTAACGCCTCCCGCATGGCGATGCGCCGCACCAGCGAACCGCGCGTCTCGCTGGATAAGGTAATCGAAACCATGTACGAAACCGGCAAAGACATGAACGCCAAATACCGCGAAACCTCTCGCGGCGGCCTGGCGATCAAGGTGCAGTGCGACTAATCCTCTGACTGCCCTGCTGCAACTTTCGTCTTTCATACCCCCTTCGCCCATCTGATACAGATGGGCGAATTTCATGCACTTTTCTCGTTACCTGAAATAATGCCCACTACACTAGCTGAGTTGCCACGGGCATTGGCGCCAGTGGCTATTCGGGTGGCCGTGGCATGCAAACAGCTCACAGGATAATTAAAAATTATCGCCGCAAACGGATTATCGTCTGCCTGGTGCTGTCCTTCTCCACTCTCATCTGCTCGCTCATCATCGGCTTTATTTCGCAGCGTAATTTAAATCAGCAGTCTACCGCCGCCTTCGTATCGCATGCGGTTGAGACCCTGGATAAGATCCTGCAGCCGCTGGAGACCGGGCGCGACGTGGTGCAGCCGCTGATAGGCCTGCCCTGCGTGGAGGTAAATTTTTTACTGCGTAAACAGGCCGCCTCCCTGCAAACCGTGCGCTCGATTGGCCTGATCAAGGACGGTATTCTCTATTGCTCCAGCATGTTCGGAAACCGCGATATCCCCATCAGCCAGTTCCAGCCCCGGCTGCCCGCTTCTCAGCCTTTACTGCTCCTTACCACCGATCATGCTCTGCTGCAGGGCAGTCCGGTGCTTATCCAGTGGTACCCAGTGCCGGGCCAGGTCGATGATGGGGTGATAGAGATTGTGAATATCGATCTTATTGCCAGACTGCTGCTGGAGCCCCAGCTGCCCATTATCAACGACGTTAACCTCAGCGTCGGCGGTAAGCACCTGAACTATGACCGCCAGCTCTCGGATGCGCTGGTGTTTGACAGCGACGAGACGGTGTTTCAGCAGGCCTCCAGCAATTTCCCGTTCACCATCACCGTGAACGGCCCAGGCCCGACGGATCTGGCCCTGAGAAACCTGCCCTCACAGCTGCCCCTGGCGGTGATATTCACCATGCTGGTGGGCTATATCGCCTGGCTTGCCACCGCCAGCCGCATGAGTTTCACCCGGGAGATCAATTATGGGCTGGCTGCCGGCGAGTTTGAGCTCTTCTGCCAGCCGCTGATCGATGCCAAAAAGCAGGACTGCGTGGGGGTAGAAATTCTTCTGCGCTGGAACAACCCGCGGCAGGGGTGGATCGCCCCGGATATTTTTATCCCGCTGGCGGAGGAGCATAACCTGATTGTCCCCCTGACCCGTTACGTGCTGATCGAAACCGTCAGCCATCTGGCGATGTTTCCCACCGCGTCGGGGTTTCATATTGGCATCAACGTGGCGGCCAAACATTTTCGCGACGGGGTGCTTCTTCACGATCTTAACAGCGTCTGGTTCAGCGCCGAGCCCGCGCAGCAGCTGGTGATTGAGCTTACCGAGCGCGATACCCTGCTGGAGATGGATTACAACATTGTGGAGGCCCTGCATCAGAAAGGGGTCAAGCTGGCGATCGATGATTTCGGCACCGGCAACAGCTCGCTGTCGTGGCTGGAAAAACTCAATCCGGAAGTGCTGAAAATAGATAAATCCTTCACCGCCGCGATTGGCACCGATGCCGTTAACTCGACGGTGACGGATATTATTATTGCCCTGGCCCAGCGTCTGAACATTGAGCTGGTGGCGGAAGGGGTGGAGACCTGCGACCAGGCTAAGCATCTACGCCTGCACGGCGTCGAAATTCTGCAGGGATTCCTGTATGCGCGGCCAATGCCACTGCGGGATTTCCCGCAGTGGCTGGCGGAGAGTTCACCTCCGCCAGCCTCTCACAACGGGAACATGATGCCGTCGTTACCCTGATTACTCGTCTTCGTCGTGGGCAGACTGCTCTTTAACAATGCGCACCAGATCAACGCGGTAATCATTGGCGGTCACGATGGTTATCTTCAGCGGCGGCAATTCAAGCACATCACCGGCACGCGGGATCTGACCGTTAACGGCAATCACCAGACCCGCAACCGTCGCGATATCATCATCGTTGTTGGTCAGATGTTCCAGACCCAACGTATGTTGCAGCGCATGCAGGTCGGTGGTGCCTTTTACCAGCCAGCCATCATTGTCGTTGATGATTTCCGGCGTTTCGTCAGCATCCGGGAACTCACCGGCAATCGCTTCCAGGACGTCCAGCGGCGTCACCAGACCCTGCACCACGCCAAACTCGTTGGTCACGATCACAAAGCTACCCCGGGCACGACGCAGCACGCCCAGTAGATTGATCGGGTCGAGGGTCTCCGGCACCACGATGGCAGGCGAGGCGGCCGCAATGGCTTCAACGTTCGCCCCCTCTTCCAGCGCCACCAGCATCTCTTTAGCACGCACAATACCGATGATCTCATCCAGCTCACCGCGACACACCGGGAACAGGCTGTGCGGGGAGGAGAGCAGCTGCTGGCGGATTTCTTCCACACTCAGGCTGGCATCAACCCAGCTGATCTCACCGCGCGGGGTCATGATCCCGCGCAGGGAGCGCGAAGCCAGCGACAGCACGCCGTTGATCATATAGCGTTCTTCTTCCACAAAGGCGCCTTCAGGCACTGGCACCGGAGCATGGTTATCGTTGTCCTGCTGCGCTTTGGCTTCACGGCGGCCGCCCATCAGACGCAGAATCGCATCAGCGGTACGGGCACGCAGCGGCTGGTTCGACTGCTGGCGAATAAAGTTGCGGCGGGCAATCTGGTTAAACATCTCTATAATGATCGAGAAACCAATTGCGGCGTACAGATAGCCTTTCGGAATATGGAAGCCGAAACCTTCTGCCACCAGGCTCAGACCAATCATCAGCAGGAAGCTCAGACAGAGCACCACCACGGTCGGATGTTCGTTCACGAATCGTGTCAACGGCTTCGAGGCGAGCAGCATCACCGCCATCGCAATGATCACAGCAGCCATCATCACCGGCAGGTGGTTCACCATACCGACAGCGGTAATCACCGCGTCGAGGGAGAAGACGGCATCCAGCACCACGATTTGCATGACCACCACCCAGAAACTGGCGTAGCCTTTGCCGTGTCCGTCGTCATGCTGGCGGTTTTCCAGCCGTTCATGAAGCTCGGTTGTGGCTTTGAAGAGCAAGAATAGCCCCCCCACCAGCATGATCAGGTCACGCCCTGAGAAGGTGAAATCGAAGACAGTGAACAGGGGTTTGGTCAGCGTCACCATCCACGAGATGACCGACAGCAGCGCAAGACGCATGATCAGCGCTAAAGAGAGGCCGATTAAACGTGCTTTATCCCGTTGTTTAGGCGGCAGTTTATCCGCAAGGATGGCAATAAACACCAGGTTATCGATGCCGAGAACGATCTCAAGCACCACCAGCGTGAGCAATCCCACCCAGATTTGCGGGTCCATTAAGAATTCCATGACAAGCTCCTGCTAAAGGAATGGCAAAACGGCGCCGCGACAGATGCGGGCGAAACGGTAGAAGGCGTAAACAGTGAGTGGCGAGAGTCGCCGGTAAGGCTGGCCAGAATTGGCCGGATGTGTGACTGGCGTCGGTGACGGTCCATACAGTGGGCTACTGCCCAATACTCCTGACAAGTAAACGGACGCTAAACATATCAGAGACATGGGCTTTATGGCAAAGATTTACTTTCCTTTGCAAACAGATGTTTCAGCGCTTTTTTTGATCGCAGAAATATCTCATTGGCTTAGGCTAAATTACGGATCTTCATCACATAAATTATTTTTTCACTGTCTAAAATAAATCGCGTAAGTCTTAGTAAATTGAACTCTAACCCTTATCTGAATCGATTCGTTCTTTCGAAGATGATCTCTAATGTCCTGACTCATGATGGGCATTAACGATAATAAAAGGAGGTAGCAAGTGACTATTGCTATTGTTATAGGCACACATGGTTGGGCTGCAGAGCAGTTACTTAAAACCGCAGAAATGCTTTTAGGCGAACAGGAAAACGTCGGCTGGATCGATTTCGTTCCCGGTGAAAACGCCGAGACACTGATAGAGAAATACACGGCTCAACTCTCCAGACTGGATACCAGCAGCGGCGTATTGTTCCTTGTTGACACATGGGGTGGTAGCCCGTTTAACGCCGCCAGCCGCATTGTTGTCGATAAAGACCAGTATGAAGTGGTCGCCGGGGTCAATATTCCGATGCTGGTTGAGACCCTGATGGCACGCGACGACAACCCGAGCTTTGACGAGCTGGTGGCGCTGGCGGTCGAAACCGGTCGCGAAGGCGTGAAAGCGCTGAAAGCGAAACCGGTTGAGGTTGCAAAAGCTGCACCGGTTGCCGCCGCAGCTGCCCCTAAAGCCGCCGCCCCGCTGAAGCCCATGGGCCCGAACGATTACATGCAGATAGGCCTTGCGCGTATCGACGACCGACTGATTCATGGTCAGGTTGCGACACGCTGGACCAAAGAGACCAACGTCCAGCGCATCATCGTGGTCAGCGATGAAGTGGCCGCTGATACGGTGCGTAAAACCCTCCTCACCCAGGTGGCGCCGCCGGGCGTGACCGCCCACGTGGTGGACGTCGCCAAAATGATCCGCGTCTATAACAACCCGAAATATGCGGGCGAGCGCATCATGCTGCTGTTTACCAATCCGACCGACGTTGAACGCGTTGTCGAAGGCGGCGTAAACATTACGTCTGTCAACATTGGGGGTATGGCGTTCCGTCAGGGTAAAACCCAGGTGAACAACGCGATTTCAGTCGATGAGAAAGATATCGAAGCCTTTAAGAAACTCAATGCCCGCGGTATTGAACTTGAGGCCCGTAAAGTTTCCACCGATCAGAAACTGAAAATGATGGATTTGATCGGCAAAGTCGGGAAATAACCCTGCGCTGATTTTCACATAAAGCTTATGTCATAGGAGAAGTACAATGGAGATTACCACTCTTCAGATTGTGCTGGTGTTCATCGTCGCGTGTATAGCGGGTATGGAATCCGTACTTGATGAATTTCAGTTTCACCGTCCGCTGGTTGCCTGTACCTTAATCGGCGCCGTTCTCGGGGATATGAAAACCGGTATCATCATCGGTGGTACCCTGGAAATGATCGCCCTTGGCTGGATGAACATCGGTGCGGCAGTAGCACCGGATGCGGCTCTCGCCTCCATCATCTCTACCGTTCTGGTTATCGCCGGCCATCAAAATATCGGCGCCGGTATCGCGCTGGCTATCCCGCTGGCGGCTGCAGGCCAGGTTCTGACCATCATCGTGCGTACCATCACCGTTGCGTTCCAGCATGCGGCTGATAAGGCGGCGGAGAATGGCAACCTGACGGCACTCTCCTGGATCCACGTCTCGTCCCTGTTCCTGCAGGCGATGCGTATCGCTATCCCGGCGGTTATCGTGGCGATTTCTGTGGGTACCAGCGAAGTCCAGAGCATGCTGAACGCCATTCCTGAGGTGGTGACCGGCGGTCTGAACATTGCCGGCGGCATGATCGTAGTGGTGGGTTATGCGATGGTCATCAACATGATGCGCGCAGGCTACCTGATGCCGTTCTTCTACCTCGGCTTTGTTACCGCGGCATTTACCAACTTCAACCTGGTGGCACTGGGTGTGATTGGTGCGGTCATGGCTATCCTCTATATCCAGCTAAGCCCGAAATATAACCGCGTAGCCGGTGGTGCGCAGGTTGCTGGTAATAACGATCTCGATAACGAACTGGACTAGCAGGTGAGCGACATGGTTGATATGACTAAAACTACCCCTCAGAAAAAACTGACTCCAGGGGATATTCGTGGCGTGTTCATCCGTTCTAACCTGTTCCAGGGTTCATGGAACTTCGAACGTATGCAGGCGCTGGGCTTCTGCTTCTCGATGGTGCCGGCGATTAAACGTCTGTACCCGGAAAATAACGAAGCGCGTCGTCAGGCGATTAAGCGTCACCTGGAATTCTTCAACACCCATCCTTACGTTGCAGCCCCGGTACTGGGCGTAACCCTGGCGATGGAAGAGCAGCGCGCAAACGGTGCCGAGATCGACGATGGTGCCATCAACGGTATCAAAGTGGGTCTGATGGGGCCGCTGGCTGGCGTGGGCGACCCCATCTTCTGGGGTACCGTGCGTCCGGTCTTCGCGGCGTTGGGTGCCGGTATTGCCATGAGCGGTAGCCTGCTCGGTCCCCTGCTGTTCTTTATCCTCTTCAACGTGGTGCGTCTGGCGACCCGTTACTACGGCGTGGCCTACGGCTACCGTAAAGGCGTGGATATCGTTCAGGATATGGGCGGCGGCTTCCTGCAGAAACTGACTGAGGGGGCGTCAATCCTCGGCCTGTTTGTCATGGGGGCGCTGGTGAACAAGTGGACGCACGTCAACATCCCGCTGGTGGTGTCAACCATCACCGGCCAGGATGGTCAGACTCGCGTCACCACCGTGCAGACCATCCTTGACCAGCTGATGCCGGGCCTGGTTCCGCTGCTGTTAACCTTCGCCTGTATGTGGCTGCTGCGTAAGAAAGTCAATGCGCTGTGGATCATCGTCGGCTTCTTCGTTATCGGTATCGTAGGTTACGCTATCGGTCTGCTGGGTCTGTAAGTTTTACTGAATACACCGGGGGCATGTACGCCCCCGTTTTTTTATCCGGAGGATGAATGACGGTCACGGACATCGTACTGGTTGTCTTTATTGTTGCCCTTCTGGCGTATGCCATCTACGACGAATTGATCATGCCCCGCCGCCACGGCGCGACCCTGCTGACCATCCCCCTGCTGCGTCGCGGACGCGTTGATGCCGTCATCTTTGCCGGCCTGCTGATGATCCTGATTTATAACAACGTGATGAGCCAGGGGGCTTTATTAACCACATGGTTATTATGCGCTCTGGCATTAATGGCGTTTTATCTGTTCTGGATGCGGGTGCCGAAAATAATCTTCAAATCCACTGGATTCTTTTTCGCCAATGTCTGGATAGAATATAACCGTATTAAAGAGATGAATTTATCGGAAGACGGCGTGCTGGTGATGCAATTAGAGCAGCGGCGCCTGCTCGTCCGGGTCAAGAATATTGACGACCTGGAGAAGATATACAAATTACTCGTTAAAACTCAATGAGATAAAATAATAGCACTGGCTATATTTTGACGATAAATTTATCCAGTCATATAGCCAAAGCTATATTCGGTGATGTAATACACGTCATATTATTAACGTTATTTTCACATCAAAATCTAAATGAAAATCGTTATCATCAAGCATGCGAATAATACTTTCCGGTTGTTGTTTTAACTTCTCAAAATATGTTAAGGTTGCGCCCGTCGTTGGGGAGTAGCCGATTTCCGGCATGCCGGAAATGTACGTGTCAACATACTCGTTGCAAAACGTGGCACGTACGGATTGTTTCTGCGTCAGGCAGAGGATCAGGCGAGACCATAGATGCATCAACTGCTGTTTACTGGGGGCAGTGATGTGTCATATGGATATTCCCGGTCTGGACGCGCTGATGAACCTCTCTGCAACCCTTCTTCTGGCCTTTGGTATGTCTATGGATGCATTTGCTGCTTCCATGGGGAAAGGTGCCACGCTCCACAAACCCAAATTCTCTGAAGCCCTGCGTACCGGCCTTATCTTCGGTGCGATTGAAACCCTGACGCCGCTGATCGGCTGGGGTCTGGGGATGCTCGCCAGCCAGTTCGTGCTGGAGTGGAACCACTGGATCGCCTTTATCCTGCTGACCTTCCTCGGCGGGCGTATGGTTATCGAAGGCATTCGTAATGATGTCGATGAAGACCAGCCCGTTCACCGCCACGGCTTCTGGCTGCTGGTGACGACGGCAATCGCCACCAGTCTTGATGCAATGGCGGTTGGCGTGGGGCTGGCGTTTCTGCAGGTGAACATCATTGCTACCGCGCTGGCAATTGGCTGCGCGACCTTAATCATGTCCACCCTGGGGATGATGATCGGCCGCTTTATCGGCCCGCTGTTAGGCAAACGCGCCGAGATCCTCGGCGGTGTGGTGTTAATGGGTATCGGGGCTCAAATCATGTGGAGCCACTTCGCCGGTTAACCGACGCGCTGCCAGCAGTGGATGCTAAAATCGGTCTGGCAGCTAAATAGTTCCTGTTTTGCCAGCGTCTCCCACACCTCCGGTTTTGCCCGCCACGCAAACGGCGTCATCTGTAACAGCGCCACCGCCTCTGTTCCGCTCAACGACATGTTATACGCCAGCGACTGCTCCTCCCGGAGCGCAAAACCAGCCAGCTGTTCTGAGTGCGGGGCATGCAGCAGAACGTCGCTGTAAATCAGCCCTTTTAGCTCCATCAGGTGACGCGGACCCGGCGTGACGGTAATCACCCAGCCGCCCTCTTTCACCACCCGGGCCAGCTCTTCCCCTTTGCAGGGGGCGTAAATGCGGATTACCGCATCCATGCTGCTCTCCTCAAACGGCAGTCGGTGGCTGGACGCCACGCAAAAGGTGACCTGCGAATAGCGTTTAGCTGCGGCACGGATGGCGGATTTAGAGACGTCCAGACCAAAGGTTCCGGCACCCTTTGTCGCTGCAGTATCGGCAAAAGCGGCGGTGTAATACCCTTCCCCACAGCCGATATCAAGAATCGACGTTGCGCTATCGGGCAGTAAGGTCGCCAGCTTACCGGCGACTGCATCGCGCAGGGGCTGATAATGACCGGCGTCGAGAAAGGCTCTGCGCGCTTGCATCATCTCTGCGCTGTCGCCCGGATCGCGGGAACGCTTGTGCTGCACCGGGAGCAGATTGACATAGCCCTCTTTCGCCATATCGTACCGATGCCCCTGCGGGCAGGCGTAACTTTTATCCGTTTGCGCCAGCGGCGCGTGGCAAAGAGGACAGCAGAATGTCATGGGAACTCCGGGCAATCATAAAGGGCGAAAGTGTACCGCTAATCGCCCCGCTATAAAACGGCCTTAACGCATTACGATGAGATGGCTGGAATCGGCCGGTAAGCCGTCAGGTTTGATGTTTTCGATGCGCAGCACGTCACCCATAATCTGGCTGAACACCGGTGCCGAGACTGCCCCGCCATAATAGGCCCCGTTTTGCGGATCGTTGATCACCACCGCGAGGGCAAACACCGGACGGCTGGCCGGGGCCACGCCGGCGGTATAGGCCACGTATTTATCAACATAGTTGCCACCCTCATCGATTTTCTTCGCGGTACCGGTTTTCACTGCCACCCGGTAATCACGCACCGCCGCTTTAACCCCACCGCCGCCGGGCAGCGCCACGCTCTCCATCATGTGCTCCACCTCCTGCACAATGGATGCGGGCATCACCTGAGTGCCGATAACCGGCGGATCGATACGGGTGATGGAGAGCGGACGTTCCAGGCCATTGCTGCCAATGGTGGCGTAGACGTGAGCCAGCTGGAGCGGAGTGACCATCAGGCCATAGCCAAAGGCAAAGGTAGCGCGATCGAGCTGACTCCAGAATTTACGCTCAGGCAGCAGGCCGCTGCTCTCCCCGGTTAAACCGAGGCCGGTAGAGCGACCAAAGCCGAACCCGTGATAGGTATCCAGCAGCCGCTGGATCGGCATCGCCAGCGAGAGCCGGGACACGCCGGTATCGCTCGATTTTTGCAGGATGCCGGTCAGCGTCAGCTCCGGGTAATAACCAACATCGCGGATGCGGTGTCCGGCCAGGGTGTAGGGATGAGTGTCGATAACGCTGTCTGGCTGCACCAGCCCTTGCTGTAGCGCGGTCATCAGCACCAGCGGCTTGACAGTGGAGCCCGGCTCGAAGGTGTCGCTGATGGCGCGATTACGAAAATCATTCAGCGTCGCGCCGTCACGGTTATTGGGATTGAAGTCCGGGAAGCTGGCCATAGCGAGGATCTCCCCGGTCTGGACGTTGATCAGCACTGCCGCGCCCGACTCCGCCTTGTTCCACGCCACGGCATTATCCAGCGCATCTTCGGTGATAGTCTGTAACCGCTCGTCAATGCTCAGCTGAATGTTATGGGCCGGAACTGGCGGGACTTCAGTAATATTCTCGATCACATGACCGAAGCGATCTTCGCGGACGCGGCGCAGGCCGGGCTTGCCGGTGAGCTGCGTGTTGAAACTTTTCTCGATCCCTTCGATTCCCTGCCCGTCGATGTTGGTAAAGCCGATCAGGTTTGCCACCACGTGTCCGGCCGGGTAAAACCGTCGGGACTCATCGCGCAGGCTGATACCCGGCAGATGCAGTTTTTCGATCCACTGGGCCTGAGCGGGATCCACCTGGCGAGCCAGATAGATAAAACGTCCCTGGGGATTGCTGTTGATCCGCGCGGCAAGGTTGCTGAGCGACAAATGCAGCGCACTGGCCAACCCCTGCAAGCGATCGTCATACCCGACTCCGCCTTTCGCCAGTACCGTTTTCGGATCGGCCCATACCGCCTGCACCGGCACGCTCACCGCCAGCGGCCGGCCTTCCCTGTCGACAATCATCCCTCTCGGGGCATTAATAGCGACTTCCCGCAGCGAGCGCATATCCTCCTGCTTGACCAGCGGGTCCGGTTTAACAATCTGCAACCAGGCGACGCGCCCCAGCAGGAAGACCAGGCTGCCAAAGATGGCCAGACAGAGAAGGGCAAAACGTATTGGGGTGAAGTTTGCTGCGGGATTGACGGGTTTCTTTTTCACCAGAGCTCCAGGGCTGAATAACAACGCCCTGATTTAACGGCAAATTTGCACCCTGATGGGGAAAACAATGCTAATACTCTCGCAGCTTTGCAACAAACTGCAAACAGAGACGCAGGTGGTAACACTTTGAAAAAATTGCATTAAAAAGCCCCGCACAGGCGAGGCTTTATCTCTGCAACTGAAACGTCGAAACGCTTCAGATTAGGCAGGTGTTCGATCAGATAGCGGTTACGTTAACAGCAGCCGGACCTTTCTGGCCGTCCTGAATTTCGAACTCAACGTTCTGGCCTTCAGCCAGAGTTTTGAAGCCGTTACCCTGGATTGCAGAGAAGTGTACGAACACATCTTTGCTGCCGTCAGCAGGAGTAATGAAACCAAAACCTTTAGACTCGTTGAACCACTTAACTTGACCTTTAATCTTTGCCATTTGCAAAATTCCTTAAAATGTTTTCTTCGCCCGCGGGCATTCACTGAGATAAAACTGAGACATTACTGCATGAGGCACTAATATAAGGTTCGGCAGAGAAGCGGTATTCAACGACAACGTGTTTACTCAGGACTTCTTTACTGAAAATGCCACACATAAACAGAACTGTACCTCGTTTGACCCAAACCGTGTTATCACACACAACTTAAATAATGGCAAGCCATTTTTAAACGTGTCTCGATCAGCCGCACAAATTCAGGGACTGATTTGCCACAATCTGCACAGTAATGCACTTACGTGTATACATAGCCCGTATGTTGCTCGATCAGTAACCGTCAGGGTAGACGCTGTTATCAAAGACTTTTTTACCTTAGACCATTAACTTCATATCGTCCAGCAAGCGAGGCCGATTTCGTGATGCGGTTATTTACGTTAGAACATTTGGTACGAAGTTATGCTCATTTAAACGTAACGGCAGGCATTTGTTTACGTGAAAAAAACAGCATCGAGCGCTTCGCTTGTTTAACTTATATACACCGCAACGTTGATTGTCGCTATGCACCAAAATAATGATATTTTTATGAACCTGCTTCAAAAAAAGGCAATCAAAACGTTTCGATTAAAATAAAATATGATCCGCGTCGGTTTAATACGGAATATGTACTAACCGAACACATAATAGTTTATATGGATAAATATTGACCAATTCGTAACGGCTGAAAGTTATCGCCCGGCAGCAATAAATCCCTCAGGGCCTGAGAGAGCTCTCTGACCGGTTCATCCAGCGATTCGTCTGTCAGCTCAAATACGCCCCAGTGGATCGGGATCGCCTTCGGCATGCCCAGCTTTTGCCAGAGCGCCACCGCCGACTGCGGATCCATATGATGAACCGCCATGAACCAGCGTGGTGCATATGCGCCAATGGGTATCGCAATGGTATCCAGTTTTCCCAGCCGTTGCGGTATGGTCAGCAGCTCCGGGGTATAGCCGGTATCGCCGCTGAACCAGAAACGCTGGTTTTGCCCCTCAAAGACCCAGCCACACCATAGCGAGCGGTTGCGATCCCACAGGGTGCGCATACTCCAGTGCTGTGCCGGGACGGCGGTGAACACCATCCCCTCAAAGACGTAGCTTTGCCACCAGTCCAGCTCGACGACCTGCCGGGCCCCGCGTCGACGGCACCACTCCCCCAGGCCCAATGGCACAAAAAAGGTGAGCTGCGGAAAACGTCGCAGAAGCTGGCGGATCGTGGCCGAGTCCAGGTGATCAAAATGATTATGGGAGATGACCAACGCATCGAGCGGCGGGAGTGCCTTGACGCTCATCACCGACGGCGTTTTTCTGACAGGTCCGGCAAAGGAGACCGGGGAGGCGCGACGGGAAAAAACCGGATCGGTGAGAATGTACTTCCCGTTCAGGCGCAGCAGCAGGCTGGCATGACCCAACCACCAGACGCCGTCTTCTTCATGGGTATTCAGGGTGACAGGTTGCCACCACTGACGGATAAACTGGTCGTAACCCTGTTCGGGCGGTTTCGGCAGGCCGGCGGCTTTGCGTTCTTTCTGCCAGCGTTCGACATCGCCGGGCTGGTGCTCAGATCCATCAGTATTGCGAAAACCCTGCGGGGTATGATGCGCGAGGGAGGCGTTATACCAGGGATTGCTCCAGGCCATACTCACCTCCCCTGACTGGTTAGCGTTCAGCTACCAGACGAATAAAGTCATCGTCCTGGCTGTTAGCCGTCTCTTCTGCCGCTTTTGGTGCTTCTTTCTCTTCCGGTTCATTGGCTTCGCACAGGCGGCGCAGCAGCGCGTTCTGTCGTTTCTGCAAATCGACTAATGTTTCCAGCAGTTCAATTTGCTCATTGGTACGGGAGCTTGCACGGTTGACGAAAAACCAGACCACCAGCCCCACTACCAGCAATACCACCGAGATCGCCAGAGATACCACATTAAGCATCCCGGAATTCACTAACTCACCCATTTCACCCCCCAATAAAAACGCTCATATTACCACTCGCGTTAAGGAAGGAAATCATTTGCGATAAAAATGCCTGTTACCAGGGGATAAACTTATTGATAGAACAAATACCGCTAAAGAACTGTACATCCTGGTCACACATCACGTTGATGGTCTGCGTCCAGAGCAACACACAGGCCACCAATACCAGCACCAGAATCACCCAGCGTATTTTTTTCACTCCACTCTCCGTCCCATAACTGCCTGATGCCAGGTTATCATGCACAACTTAAACCATGCCTAACTGTAACGTGAAGACGAGCCTTTCGGAATCATAGACTTGTTAACGTGAATGTATGGATTAGGCTGGGCGGCAGTCATTAAAAAAATGAGGCAATAATGCGCTTTTTTATTCGCACACTGATTGTTATAGCATTGATCTGGACAGGTTTACTGCTCGCAGGCTACGGCGTGCTGACGGGCAGTAAAGAGAATGCTGCCGGGCTGGGGATTCAATGCCAATACCTCACCGCGCGCGGGTTCAGCACCGCGCAGTATATTCACTCTGATAGCGGCATCATCGGTCTCTCCCGCTGCCCGCTGCTGCGAAAGAGCGAAATCGTGATTGATAACGGCTAACGCAAAGCATAAAAAACGCTGCCAGATGGCAGCGTTTTTTATGCAGGAATAACTCAGAACGGATAGTCGTTGTAACCCATCTGCTCAGAAATCTTCCGCGCCGCCGTGTGCAGCATTTCCACATATTCGTGCAGATGCTCTTCAGAGAAACGCAGCGTCGGGAAGGAGATACTCAGGCCAGCGATCACCACACCGAAGCGGTCGAATACCGGTACGCCGATGCAGCGCAAGCCTTCTTCCTGCTCCTGGTTATCTTCGCCATAACCCTGCTCACGCACTTTATCCAGCACCGCTAACAGCTCGTCGGTGGTGGTAATGGTGCGTTCAGTGCTGCGTTTATACTCGACGTTCTCGAGGATCTGCTTCACTTCTTCACGGTCGCGCCAGGCCAGCAGGACTTTACCGATAGCGGTACTGTACAGCGGGTTGCGGCGACCAATGCGTGAATACATGCGCAGGTTATACATGGAGTCGATCTTATGAATGTAGACAATGCTGTCTTCATCCAGCGCACCGAGGTGCACCGTCTCTTTCGTCAGACGAGAGAGTTCGCGCATCTGAATATCAGCGCTACGGATCAGATCGACGTTCTGCAGCGCGCGTGCGCCCAGTTCAAAAAGCTTCAGGGTCAGGGAGTATTTTTCAGACTCGCCTTCCTGTGCAACATAACCCAGTGATTTCATGGTCTGCAAAAAGCGGTAAACGGTGCTTTTTGACATCATCACACGCTGGGACAGCTCAGTAATACCAATTTCGCGCTCTTCGCCAAGCGCCTGCAAGATGCCGAACACCTTTAACACAGAAGAAACAGAATCTGGCTGTTTATCCAAATCCGCGATTGCCATTAATCACCTCAACGCAAGTGTTTTATAAAATTCAGAACCGGTTTTTATTATAAATTCGCCGCCGCATTGCTGCAATCAATCCTGGCGAACCTGGTTACAAATCTGCGACATATAACCGAAATAACAGTGATAATATCGTTACCCTGTTAATAATAACCCCTATTGCTCATTCATTCTCATGATAAAAACCCTCACAGATGGCCTGCCGTTACCGCAGCGCTATGGTGCCATTGCGACCATTATCATCGGTATTTCAATGGCCGTACTGGATGGTGCCATTGCCAACGTCGCCCTGCCGACTATCGCCAGCGACCTGAATGCCTCCCCTGCCAGTTCAATCTGGATCGTTAACGCCTACCAGATAGCGATTGTCATCTCCCTGCTGTCGTTCTCGTTTCTGGGAGACATGTTTGGCTACCGCCGGGTTTATCAGTGCGGACTGGCGGTCTTTACCCTGACCTCCCTGTTCTGCGCCCTTTCGGACACCTTGCACACCCTGACTCTGGCACGCATCGCTCAGGGATTTGGCGGCGCGGCGCTGATGAGCGTTAATACCGCGCTGATTCGGCTTATCTACCCGCAGCGACATCTGGGCCGGGGAATGGGGATCAACTCCTTTATTGTCGCCGTCTCCTCGGCGGCGGGCCCGACCATTGCCGCGGCGATCCTCTCGGTGGCCTCCTGGCAGTGGCTGTTCTTAATCAACGTCCCGCTGGGGATCGTGGCCCTGCTGTTCGCCCTGCGCTATTTACCCGCCAACGGCCCAAAAAGCAGCATGCCTAAATTCGACCTGCCGAGCGCGATAATGAACGCCCTTACCTTTGGCCTGCTGATCACCGCCCTGAGCGGTTTCGCACAGGGGCAATCCCTGAGGTTGATCGCTGGCGAGGTGGTGGCGCTGCTGGTGGTGGGTTTCTTCTTTGTGCGCCGTCAGCTGGCCCTGCCGGTGCCGTTGTTGCCGGTGGATCTGCTGCGGATCCCGCTCTTCTCCCTCTCCATCGGCACATCAATATGCTCCTTCTGCGCGCAGATGCTGGCCATGGTCTCTCTGCCCTTCTTTCTGCAGAGCGTGATTGGCCGCTCGGAAGTGGAAACCGGCCTGCTGTTAACCCCCTGGCCGCTGGCCACCATGGTGATGGCCCCGTTGGCAGGCTATCTGATAGAGCGGGTGCATGCGGGATTACTGGGCGCGCTGGGGATGGTGATAATGGCAACCGGGCTTTTTGCCCTCGCCCTGCTGCCCGCGGCACCCCAGGATCTGGATATTATCTGGCGGATGATGCTGTGCGGGGCGGGTTTTGGTCTGTTCCAGTCGCCGAACAACCACACCATTATTACCGCCGCCCCCCGTCATCGCAGCGGCGGGGCCAGCGGAATGCTGGGCACTGCGCGCCTGCTGGGTCAAAGTACCGGTGCGGCGCTGGTAGCCTTGATGTTTAACCTGGCCGGGCAAAGCGGCACGCACCTTGCGCTGCTGACCGCCGGCACGCTGGCTACCGTCGCGGCTATCATCAGCGGATTGCGGGTGACGCAGCCACGTTCGCAGGCATAAAAAAAAGCGCGTCCGAAGACGCGCTTTTTTATTCGTGGCCGAAGCCGTTACTTCAGGTAATCGCCGCTACGCAGCGCTTCGATACGCTTGTCCAGCGGTGGGTGAGACATGAACAGTTCGCTCAGCGATTTCGATTTACCGTTGATGCAGAACGCCATCATGCTGGAAGCCTCCTGCGGCTCATAGCTGGTTTTCAGACGCTGCAGCGCGGCAATCATCTTCTCGCGGCCCACCAGTTTGGCAGAGCCCGCATCCGCATGGAACTCACGGTGACGGGAGAACCACATGGTGATAATGCTCGCCAGAATACCAAACACCAGTTCCAGCACCATTGAGACCGCAAAGTAGATCAGCGGGTTGCCGTTACTTGCTTCGCCTTCCTCACGATCCCCGCCCATAAAGCCTGCGGCAATCTGCGCGATAATACGTGAGATAAAGATAACGAAGGTGTTCACCACGCCCTGCACCAGGGTCATGGTCACCATATCGCCGTTAGCAATGTGGCTGATCTCATGGGCAATAACCGCCTCGGCTTCGTCACGGCTCATGTTCTGCAACAGGCCGGTACTGACCGCAACCAGAGAGGCGTCGCGACGCGCACCGGTAGCAAAAGCGTTGATATCCGGAGCGTGATAAATCGCCACCTGTGGCATTTTAATGCCCGCCTGGCGAGACTGGTTCGCCACGGTGGTCATCAGCCAGTGTTCCATATCGTTACGCGGTTGTTCAATAACCTCGCCACCCACGGACTTGAGCGCCATCCACTTGGACATCAGCAGCGAGACAAATGAGCCACCAAAACCAAACAGCAGCGCCATGATCAGCAAGCCCTGAATGCTGCTCGACTGAATTCCTGTCAGGCTAAGTACCAGCCCGAACACCACCATCACCGCAAGGTTGGTGAGCAGGAAGAGCCCGATTCGCATCATAATATTCTTTTAACCTCGATTTAACAAAACGCACTATGCGATTACCCACATCGTATGGGTATTCAGCGTATTTTCAAGCGTTGGAAGGGCGTAAGTCACCAGAAAGACACAACTTTACATAATGAAATGACTGGCTGACGGCAGAATGCTGTTAACAAAAAAACAGGCACAATTTCTTGTGCCTGTCTGGGGGATTATTTCGCCGGGGCGGGGTTTCCGGCAGGATGGTCTTTTTCCAGTTGCGCCAGGTCAATGGCGATCTTCACCGTCTCATCAAGATACGGATCGGGCTCCTGGTAATCCTTCGGCAGGTCATCCAGTTTTTTCAGAAGTGGCTTACCTTCACGTTTGAAGCGGTCATTGATACGCGCCAGACGTGTTGCATCATCCTCTTCGTTCTCCTTCAGACGCTGAGCGTAGTTCAGAGAGACGATATTGCGTTTCGCTTTCAGGGCGTTGAAACGGGCAATATCCTTCATGATGTACTGGAACTCAGGATCTTTGGCGATGCGTTCGTCGTGCTGTTTCAACAGCGCCGGACCAAACTGGGTAATATCGCCCGACTTCACGTAGGTGGCAGCGTTAACGCTATCCCACGGCAACGCGTTATCTTCGAACTTCTCACCCGTTTCCGTCTCTTCGGTCCCGGTCGGCATGATGATATCCGGGGTCACGCCTTTACGCTGGGTACTGCCGCCATTCACGCGATAGAACTTCTGAATGGTGTACTGTACCGAGCCCAGCGCCGGCCATTCCGGGCGCAGCATCTGATCGTAAATGCGGTTCAGGGAACGATACTGCTGCACCGTACCTTTACCAAAGGTCGGTTCGCCAACCACCAGAGCACGATTGTAATCCTGCATCGCGGCGGCAAAGATTTCGGATGCCGAGGCGCTGAAGCGATCGACCAGCACCACCAGTGGACCTTTATAGTAAACAACACCATCGGTATCGGCATCTTCACGCACTTTACCGTTGTTGTCGCGTACCTGTACCACCGGACCGGACGGAATAAACAGGCCTGAAAGCGAAACCGCTTCAGTCAGGGCGCCGCCGCCGTTGGTACGTAGATCGATAATTACGCTCTTAACATTTTGTTTTTCCAGCTTCTGCAGCTGAACCTTGACGTCATCCGTCAGGCCAACGTAGAAACCAGGGATATCCAGCACGCCGACCTTGTCTTTACCCACGGTTTTCACCGTCATTTTCACCGCGCGATCTTCCAGGCGGATACGCTCGCGGGTCAGAGTAACGATACGGGTCTTGGTGCCTTTACCGGCAGGCAGAATTTCCAGACGGACTTTGCTGCCTTTCGGCCCTTTGATCAGGGCAACCACATCATCCAGACGCCAGCCGATGACATCGACCATAGTCTGGCCAACCTGACCGACACCCACAATGCGATCGCCGACGCTTATCGCCTTGCTCTTGGCGGCCGGGCCCCCGGCAACCATGGAGTTGATCACGGTGTAATCGTCATCCATCTGCAGCACCGCGCCGATCCCTTCAAGGGAGAGGCTCATTTCGGTGTTGAACTGCTCGGTGTTGCGCGGAGAGAGATAGTTGGTGTGCGGATCGATTTCGTGCGCGAAGGCCGTCATCGCCAGCGAGAACACATCTTCACTGTTGGTCTGCGCCAGGCGACGAATGGCAAATTTGTAGCGGCGGGTCAGCGTTTCGCGGATCTCTTTCTCATCTTTACCGGTGAGTTTGAGGCTCAGCTCGTCGTATTTGACTTTGCTGTCCCACAGCGCATTCAGCTCGGCTTCATCTTTCGGCCACGGCGACTTACTGCGGTCAAGATTAAAGGTGTCATTACCCGTGAAGTCCATCGGACGTTCAAGCACCTTAAGCGCGTACTGATAGCGCTCGAAACGGCGTTTCTGCGACAGGTTATACAGGTCGTAGAACAGGTCCAGCTTGCCGCTGCGTAACTCGTCGCCCACCTCAGACTGCTTTTTGGCAAACTGTTCGACATCGCTGGCCAGCAGGACGTTATGACTGTAGTCCAGCAGGTTCAGATAGCGGTCGAAAATTTTTGTCGAAAAAGCCTGGTCGAGGTCGAACTGACGATAGTGCGAACGGGTGAAGCGCGATGTGACGCGCTCACTGACCGTTGCGTGCTGGGTCTCTTCCTTTAATACCGGAATTTGATCGACACGCGTAATCTCGTCCACAGCGAAGGCGTGGCCTGTTATTGCAAACAGGCCAGCCAGCGCGGTGAGCTTAAAAAATGTGTTCATGCCGGGCCTGGCCTCCGTTTTAGAACAACAAGTGTTCTGCGCGTACAATCATTGACAGACCAGAAGTCAGCTGTACACGAACGCCATCTTTGGTGATTTCCAGTACGGTGGCATCCATAGCATTGTTACCCGCTTTCACCTTCAGAGACTGACCCACGCTCAGGGCGTTAATGTCAGAAACTGGGGTGTGGCGTGGCTCTTCACGAGGCGCACGCGGGGCTTTTGCCGCTGGTTGCTCAGCACGTGGCTTACGCTCGGTGTTCTCTTTGCGACGCGGTGCCGGACGTGGCTTGCGATCGCGGCGAGGCGCTTCTTCTTCACCATTGGCCGCGGCAGCTTCGCGCTTTTTCGCCTGCTGTTCAGCACGCTGGGCCTGAACGCGCGCTTTGGCTTCTTCGAGCTGCTTACGGGCGTGCTCTACGTGCTGCTCATCCAGCACACCGCAAGGGTTGCCGTCGAGATCGACACGTGTCGCGCCTGCTTTGATACCGTAGAGGTAACGCCAGCTCGAAGTATAAAGACGTAAGGCGGAGCGGAGTTGGGTTTTGCTGAGGTTCATCTCACCTTCAACACGCTCTACCAGATCCTGAAAAATACCAATTTTCAGGGGACGAGCTTCGCCTTCGGCACTAAAACATTGTGGGAAACGTTCGGCCAAAAACGCGATAACTTCTTTACTGCTATTCAACTTAGGTTGATTTTCCATGAAATTTCCTGATTACAACGGACGTTGCCGACAAGCCGCAGGCATGAACAGGCGTCATTATAATGACGCCATCGCTAAATGCTACGTTATCCGTTGATTATCCTGCGACGCTCGCAAAGAATTTATGATAATCGGTCGCGGCGAGGACGTTCTCAAGGTTCGCCACCAGCTCGCGCAGCCCCTGCTCATCCTCGCGGGTAAAGCGATTAAAGACCGTGCTATCGATATCCAGTACACCAATAATCTGATTATTCACTTTCAGAGGAAGTACGATTTCAGCATTGCTGGCGCTGTCGCAGGCAATATGCCCGTCGAACGCGTGGACGTCATCAACACGCTGCACCTGGTCCTGCGCGACCGCGGTACCACACACGCCGCGCCCAACCGGAATGCGTACGCAGGCCAGTTTGCCCTGGAAGGGACCCAGCACCAGCGTCTCGCCTTCCAGCAGATAAAAACCGGCCCAGTTCACATCAGACAGACGTTCAAACAGTAACGCGCTGGTATTCGCCAGGGTGGCTAAAAAACTGGTTTCACCGGCCATCAATGCCTGAAAGTCACGGTTCAAATCCGCGTAGAATTCTGTTTTGCTCATTATTCAATCACTTGGTTGTCTTACAAAATTACAGCATAGCCTATTAAAATAAGCTTTATTTACGTTCATGCTCAAGATGAATCCATTCATGAGTTAAGATAACTATTAACTATCCTTTTTTAGCGCGACCGATGGCTCTTAAAACACCGAAAATAACACCGGCGAAGAAGATAACTGTGCATGCGGTCGGCGATGCGCTGCCTCGTGCACATTATCAGCGTTGTCCCCAATGCGATACGCTTTTTACGTTGCCAAAGATGAAATCACACCAAAGTGCTTTCTGCCCGCGCTGCGACGCAAAAATCCGCGATGGCCGTGACTGGTCCCTGACGCGGCTGGCCGCGATGGCCGTCACCATGATGCTGCTGATGCCCTTTGCCTGGAGCGAACCGCTGCTTAGTTTGCACCTGTTAGGGGTGCGCATCGACGCCAACCTGCTGCAGGGGATCTGGCAGATGACCCAACAGGGCGATCCGCTGACCGCTTCGATGGTGCTGTTTTGTACCGTTGGCGCGCCGGTGGTGCTGGTAGCCGCTATCGCCTACCTGTGGTTGGGCAATATCCTGGGGATGAACCTGCGCCCGGTACTGCTGATGCTCGAGAGGCTCAAAGAGTGGGTGATGCTCGATATCTATCTGGTGGGGATCGTCGTCGCCTCGATCAAAGTGCAGGATTATGCCTGGTTGCAGCCGGGAAGCGGCCTGTTTGCCTTTATCGCGCTGGTGATCCTGAGCATCCTGACCATGATTCACCTGAACGTGGAGCAGCTCTGGGAGCGGTTTTATCCCCAGCGCCCCGCCACCCGCTACAATACCGATTTACGGGTCTGTCTGGGCTGTCACTATACCGGGCTGCCCGACGGGCGTGGCCGCTGCCCGCGCTGCCATATTCCGCTGCGCCTGCGCCGCCACAACAGCCTGCAAAAATGCTGGGCGGCGCTGATCGCCTCGCTGGTGTTGCTGTTACCGGCTAACCTGCTGCCCATCTCGGTGATTTACGTTAACGGGGCGCGCCAGGAAGATACCATTATGTCGGGCATCGTCTCGCTGGCGCAGAGCAACATCGCCGTCGCGGCCGTGGTGTTCATCGCCAGTATTCTGGTGCCCTTTACCAAAGTCATCGTGATGCTGACTTTGCTCATCAGTATTCATTTCAAATGTGAACAGGGGCTGAGAACCCGCATACTGCTGTTGCGTTTCGTTACCTGGATTGGCCGCTGGTCAATGCTGGATCTGTTTGTTATTTCGTTGATGATGTCGCTGATCAATCGCGATCAGCTCCTTGCTTTTACTATGGGACCCGCAGCGCTCTATTTTGGCACTGCGGTGATATTGACTATTCTTGCAGTGGAATGGCTGGATAGCCGCTTACTTTGGGATGCACATGAGTCAGGAAACGCCAGCTTCGCCGACTGAAGCGCGAGTTAAAACAAAACGTCGTATTTCGCCTTTCTGGTTACTGCCGGTTATCGCTCTGATGATCGCCGGCTGGTTAATCTGGACCAGTTATGAAGATCGCGGCAATACCATTACCATTGATTTCCAGAGCGCCGATGGCATCGTTGCGGGCCGTACGCCCGTGCGTTTCCAGGGGGTTGAGGTGGGCACCGTTCAGGATATCTCCCTGGACAAGAACCTGAATAAAATTGAGGTTCGTGCCAGCATCAAGTCCGATATGAAGGATGCCCTACGGGAAGAGACGCAGTTCTGGCTGGTGACGCCGAAAGCTTCGCTGGCAGGGGTCTCCGGGCTGGATGCGCTGGTCGGCGGTAACTATATCGGCATGATGCCGGGCAAAGGTGAGCCACAGGATCACTTTACCGCCCTGGATACGCAGCCGAAATACCGGCTCAACAACGGCGATCTGATGATTCATCTGCACGCGCCGGATCTGGGCTCCCTGAACAGCGGGTCGCTGGTCTATTTCCGCAAGATCCCCGTCGGGCGCGTCTATGACTACGCCATCACCCCTAATAAGCAGGGGGTGACCATCGACGTGCTGATCGAACGCCGCTTCACCTCGCTGGTAAAAAAAGGCAGCCGTTTCTGGAATGTCTCCGGGGTTGATGCCGACCTCAGCCTGAGCGGAGCCAAAGTGAAGCTGGAAAGCCTCGCGGCGCTGGTGAATGGTGCCATCGCCTTCGATTCCCCGGAGGGATCCGAGCCTGCCACCCAGGAAGATGATTTCGGCTTATACAAAGATTTGGCCCACAGCCAGCGCGGCGTGATCGTCAAGCTGACCCTGCCCTCTGCGGATGGTCTGAAAGCTGACTCTACCCCGCTGATGTATCAGGGGCTCCAGGTGGGGCAGCTCACCAAAATGACGCTGAACCCGGGCGGTCTGGTGACCGGTGAAATGACCGTTGACCCGAGCGTGGTGGATCTGCTGCGGGAAAAAACGCGCATCGAAATGCGTAGCCCTAAACTGTCTCTCAGCAACCCCAGCGTCAGCAGCCTGCTCACCGGCAGTACCTTTGAGCTGATCCCCGGGGGCGGCGAACCGGTTAACCAGTTTGTCATCGCCCCAGCCGATAAGGCGCTGTTACAAAAACCCGGCGTCCTGACCGTGACGCTCAGCGCCCCGGAAAGCTACGGTATCGACGCCGGTCAGCCGCTGATCCTGCACGGCGTGCAGATTGGACAGGTGCTTGAGCGGTCGTTAACCAGCAAAGGGGTCACCTTTGAGGTGGCAATTGACCCGGAGTATCGCGAACTGGTGCATGGCGACAGTAAATTTGTGGTCAACAGCCGGGTGGATGTCAAAGTCGGGCTCGACGGCGTCGAGTTCCTGGCGGCCAGCGCCAGCGAGTGGATCAGCGGCGGGATCCGTATCCTGCCGGGTGAGAAAGGCGCCATGCGCGACAGCTATCCGCTGTATGCCAACCTGGACAAAGCCCTGGAAAACAGCCTGAGCGATCTGCCGACCACCACCCTCACGCTGGTGGCCGATACCCTGCCGGACGTGCAGGCGGGCTCGGTAGTGCTGTATCGCAAATTCGAAGTGGGTGAAGTGATCCTGGTCCGCCCGCGTGCCAATGCCTTTGACATCGAACTGCATATCAAACCGGAATACCGCAAGCTGCTCACCAGCAACAGCGTGTTCTGGGCCGAAGGCGGGGCCAAAGTGCAGCTTAACGGCAGCGGGCTGACGGTGCAGGCCTCCCCGCTCTCCCGCGCCCTGCGTGGTGCCATCAGCTTTGATAACCTGAGCGGCGCCAGCGCCAGCCAGCGTAAGGGTGACAAGCGGATCCTCTATCCGTCTGAAACCGCTGCGCGCGCGGTCGGCAGCCAGATCACCCTACACGCCTTTGATGCGGGCAAGCTCGCCGAAGGGATGCCGGTGCGCTACCTGGGGATTGATATCGGTCAGGTCCAGAGCCTGAAACTGATTACCGCCCGCAATGAAGTGCAGGCCACGGCGGTACTGTACCCGGAATATGTCGATAACTTTGCCCGCGCCGGGACGCGTTTCTCAGTGGTCACCCCGCAGATTTCTGCCGCGGGTGTTGAGCATCTGGATACCATCCTCCAGCCCTATATCAACGTTGAGCCGGGACAGGGCAAGTCGCGCCGTGATTTTGAGCTGCAGGAAGCGACCATCACCGATTCACGCTATCTCGATGGCCTGAGCATCGTGGTGGAGGTCCCTGATGCGGCATCGCTCGATATCGGTACGCCGGTGCTGTTCCGCGGAATGGAAGTGGGTACGGTTACCGGCCTGACGCTGGGGACGCTCTCCGATCGAGTGATGGTAGCCCTGCGCATCAGCGATCGTTATCAGCATCTGGTACGTAACAACTCGGTCTTCTGGCTGGCCTCCGGCTACTCGCTCGATTTCGGTCTGACCGGCGGCGTGGTGAAAACCGGGACCTTTAATCAGTTTATCCGTGGGGGGATCGCCTTCGCGACGCCGCCGGGTACGCCGCTGGCGCCGAAATCTCAACCCGGCAAGCACTTCCTGCTGCAGGAGAGCGAGCCGAAAGAGTGGCGCAGCTGGGGAACCGCCCTGCCACGTTAATGCCTGCGCTCCGGTGCAACCCACCGGAGCCTTTATGGTACACTGCGCGCCTCTTTTACTCCCTGTGGTGCGCTCGTGTCTCAACGTCCCGTCTATCTGCCAGATGAATTTCTGGCGCAAATGCGCCAGGCTCTGCCTGACCCTCTCGCTCTTGATGCGTTTATCGCTGCCTGTCAGCGGCCGCTGCGCCGCAGCCTGCGCGTCAATACCCTGAAAATCAGCGTGGCGGATTTCCTCACGCTTGTTGCCCCGTACGGCTGGCAACTCACCCCGGTTCCGTGGTGCGAAGAGGGATTCTGGATCGACCGTGACGACGAAGAAGCCCTGCCGCTGGGCAGCACCGCCGAGCACCTGAGCGGGCTGTTTTACATTCAGGAAGCCAGCTCCATGCTGCCGGTAGCCGCGCTGTTTGCCGACGACAACGCACCCGCCCGGGTGATGGACGTGGCGGCAGCCCCTGGCTCCAAAACGACCCAAATCGCTGCGCGGATGAATAATCAGGGGGCGATCCTCGCCAATGAGTTCTCCGCCAGCCGCGTTAAGGTGCTGCATGCCAACATCAGCCGCTGCGGGATCAGCAACGTGGCTCTGACCCATTTTGATGGCCGCGTGTTCGGTGCCGCCCTGCCGGAAGCTTTTGATGCGATCCTGCTGGACGCCCCCTGCTCCGGCGAAGGGGTGGTACGCAAAGATCCTGACGCGCTGAAGAACTGGTCCGTCGCCAGCAATCTGGAGATCGCCGCCACCCAGCGTGAGCTGATCGACAGCGCTTTCCATGCCCTGCGCCCAGGCGGCACTCTGGTCTACTCCACCTGTACCCTTAACCGCGACGAGAACGAAGCGGTCTGCCTGTGGTTACAGGAACAGTATCCCGACGCCGTAGAGTTCCTGCCGCTAAATGACCTGTTCGCCAGCGCCGGTGAGTGCGTTACCCCGGAAGGCTTCCTGCACGTCTTCCCGCATATCTACGACTGCGAAGGCTTCTTCGTGGCACGGTTGCGTAAAACCGCCGCTATCGCGCCGCTGCCGGTACCGAAATTTAAGGTCAGCAACTTCCCGTTCACGCCGCTCAAAACCCGTGAAGCCGGGCAGATCGCCGCTGCGGCAAATCTGGCGGGTCTGCAGTGGGGGGATAATCTGCGCCTGTGGCAACGCGACAAAGAGGTGTGGTTATTCCCGACCGGGATTGAGCCGCTGATCGGTAAAGTGCGCTTCTCCCGCCTCGGCATTCGGCTGGCAGAAACCCACAACAAAGGTTACCGCTGGCAGCATGAAGCGGTGATCGCCCTGGCTGGCAAGGACAATACCTTTGCCTTAACCCAGCAGGAAGCCGAAGAGTGGTATCGCGGCCGTGATGTCTGGCCGCAGGAGAGCCCTGCCGGGGATGATGCGGTAGTGACGTATCAGGGTTTTCCCATCGGGCTGGCGAAAAAAGTGGGCTCGCGTCTGAAAAACAGTTACCCACGCGAACTGGTTCGCGACGGTCGTCTGTTTACCGGTAACGGCGACGCGAGCTAAAAAAAGGCACTTTTTTACTGGCGCTTTTGCTCTTCATTGACCAGGCTGAAAAGTGGGCGACTATACTGGTCGTACCAGACCACAGTGAGTTTATGGAGAGCATTATGACGAAAACCAATGTGCGCATTGGCGCATTCGAAATCGATGATGCCGAGTTAAACGGCGATACGCAGGGCGAGCGAACGTTAACCATCCCCTGCAAGTCCGATCCCGATCTGTGCATGCAACTCGACGCCTGGGATGCAGACACCAGCGTCCCGGCTCTCCTCGATGGCGAACACTCCGTGCTATACCGCGAGCATTACGATCACCAGTCCGATGCCTGGATCATGCGCCTTGCATGATTCAGAGAGAACCCGCCCGCAGGCGGGTTATTTGTCTGTCTTTTTCCCCCTTCCCTGAATCATCCCCTACAATATTAAGACGATAGTGAATGCTGAGGGGCATGATGTACGCACTGGTGCTGTTTATCTGTTATCTGGACGCGGGTTGCGAAGACCTGGTCGTGGACGTTTACCGTACCGAAATCCAGTGTGAGGCTTCGATGGACGATCAGCGGATCCGCCACGGCGGGTGCTATCCGGTAGAGGATTTTATCGATGGCTTCTGGCGTCCGGCACAAGAGTATTCCGACCTCTAATCACTGCAGCTGCGCCAGGGTCAACGACCCGCCAAACACCGCTCCGGTGTCGATATAGTGCAGGTTCTGGCAATCAAACCGCTTACTTAGCGGCGTATGGCCAAACCAGAAGTGATCGGCTCCGGCAATTCCCTCCTCATGGCCGTTCATTAAGTCCCGCAGGCGGTCCCGGTTCCACAAAATGGGTTGCTTCGCGACCGGTTTATCCCAGTGATACTGCGATGACGGGTAATCGGCATGGGCAATCACGTTCACGCCGTTAGCGCAGGTGATTTCGATAATCCACGGCAGCGTTTCGCAACGCCTGAACAGATCCACAGCCTGCTGCCGCTGCTCGCCCTTTAATTCGGCAAACCAGACGCCACCATTCATTAACCAGAGTCCAAAGCTCTTATTATGCAGGGCATCCAGCGCCATCTGCTCATGATTGCCGCGCACCGCATAAAACCAGTTTTCATTTAATAACTGCAGGCATTTCACGCTGTCCGGCCCGCGATCGATCAGATCGCCGACGCAAATAAGTAAATCCTCATACGGATTAAGATGTCGCTGCTTTATTTCCTCCATAAGCAGTTGATAACAGCCGTGAAGATCGCTTACCACCCAGACGTGTCGCCAGTTGTGACCATCAAGTTTTAGATACATAGCGCCTCCTCAGGATCAGTATAGTCCTTGCGGAATGGACCACTGAGGAGGCAAGAAGGCGTGCGGTTTAATAACCTCAATCGATATTAAACGAAGCGGAAATAAAGGCTTAGCAACGGTTAAATCATTATCCGATGACCTTTAAGATAATCGCAGAATTATAAAGAGGCCTTCATCGTGTCAAATACTATCCTGCCTGCTGAGGTGCCATACGCGCACCGTTCTTCCGTTATTCTCGCGCTGGCGAAAGGCGATCTTACGCCCGGGCCGCTATGGCAGAAACGCGATTACCGGCTGAAATTCTTCCTGCGCACCCTGCTGTTCTGGTCTTCGACCACCCGTATGCTGGAGACGATCGCCCGTCGGGATGATTTTTCAACCCTGCTGAAGGCGCAGCCGACGCTGCCGGTGAAAACCCAGCGCCAGTATCTCACTCGCGGGCTGTCAGCCGGTGAGCGCGCCGGGGCGATCCTGCACCACTACGCCTGGATTGATGCCCTGCCGGATAGCGGCCTGGCTCACCTCTTTACCAGCCCGACGCCGCTTCCGCTGCTCCAGTTCGCCACCAAAGAGGAGGCCAGCTATACGATCTATGCCACCTCAGCGGTGAAGGCCGAGCGTGAGGGTGAAACCACACTCTGGTTACGCGCCGGGGATAATACCCTGCTGGCGAGCCTGACCTTCGGCGTGATCGCGGAAAACGGGCGCAGCGCGCTGGTGATTGGTGGCCTGCAGGGGCCGCGCCGGGATGTCGGCCGGGAGACGATCAAAAACGCTACCCGCGCCTGTTATGGCCTGTTTCCTAAACGTATCCTGCTGGAAGCCGTTTTCAATCTGGCGAAGCAGTCAGGTATCAGCGCCCTTTACGGCGTCAGCGACGAGGGCCATGTCTTTCGTGCCCTGCGGTACCGGCTGAGTAAAGGCCGTCACCTGCATGCCAGCTACGATGAGTTCTGGGCCTCACTGGGCGCTAAGCAGGACAATGCCTTTCGCTGGGCGCTGCCATCCGGTATGGAGCGCAAATCGCTGGAGAGCATCGCCAGTAAGAAACGCGCTGAATATCGCCGTCGTTTTCAGCTGCTGGATGAGATTGAACAGGCTATCCACTCCCGGTTTTGCTGCTAATACCTGCTTTCATCGGTAACAGGCAAAAATTTAACACAAGCGCTAAAAAGCGCTGGACTTCCGCCGGGCGTAGTGTGGTATGGTTTAAGGAATAACAGAGGATGTTGCCCAACTGTTAAAGTCCGCAACAGGAAAATGCGTTTACTTTCAACAGATAAAAAGAGACCGAATACGATTCCTGTATTCGGTCCAGGGAAATGGCTCTTGGGAGAGAGCCGTGCGCTAAAAGTTGGCATTAATGCAGGCTAAGTCGCCTTGCACTTTAAGAATAGATGACGACGCCAGGTTTTCCAGTCCGCAGCAAAAGTGGCCTGAAAAAAAGCGTTAGCCTGTCCTTAAACACAAAAACCGCAATGCTTCCGAAGAGAAGCCTGCGGTTTTTTTATTGGAAACGGAAAGCTAGCAGAGCGTATTGGCGCGCTCAATGAACGGCGCCAGACTCTTTTTCTTTCCTGGGTTGGCCGGGTCATCAACCTGAATAATCGCGATCGGCTGGCCTTTGCTTGTACCGCTGTCGACCTGCTGCTGCGCTACGTCATTCAGCGGATACTGTACCAGGGTACTCGGGTTGATGGCATACAGGGCATGACCCGGACGGCAGGTCAACATCACCTCTTCCCGGTTAAACGCCCATTTGTCTTTACCCACTTCAAACCGGCTAACGGTGATCACCTGCGGTGCCGCCAGCGCCGTGCCGGAACAGGCCAGCAATAAAAGAGAAAGTACGGTTTTTTTCATTGTGTTCCACCTCGTCAGAAGGGTTCCCAGGTCGCGAACAGGCTGACTGCCGCCAGAACCAGCGCCCCCAGCACAACCTCAGTCTGCGTCATCCTGATAAAATAACGTTGCTCACGTCCGTCGCCGGAACGAAATCGCGGCACCAGAACATACCGATTCACCAGGGCAATTACCACCATCATTGCCACCAGCGCACATTTCAACAACAGCAGTCGTCCCCATTCTGAGTGCCACGGTAGTGCCCAGCCCTGGATCAGCAGGGTATTGATCGCCCCGGTGAGTAAGACCCCGGCGACGGCCAGATGACCGTAGCGCGAGAAGCGCATCATGGTGAGGATAGCGGCCTCCCGCCAGCGCCCGCGCGACAGACGCAGGCAAAACAAAGCCCCCCAGCCAGCCAGCGGCACACAGCAGATGCAGGGCATGATTGCTGCGCTGCACCCTGCCCAGAATGCCCTCATGCATCGCCGCATGCCCGGTTCCCGCCAGCAGGATAAACTGCGCGGCGGTAAACAGCAGCAGCAGGGGCGCGGCTTTGCGGGGTTCCAGCCAGGCAATCCAGACGGTTACGAAGGCCAGCATCATCTGCCATAGCCAGACCCGACCAAACTGCGTGGTCAGCACCGCTTGCCAGGTGCCCGGGCTGATAACATCCTGCCAGCCATTGCCCATCATTCCACCCTGCAGCGCCAGCATGATCAGGGCTGAGAGCAGACCGATAAGCGCAATCGCTTTTTGCCGACGGCGAAAGCGCCGCGTCAGTAAACGCCGCAGGGAGAGAGGCGCCAGCCAGGCGCTGTACAGGGCGTTGCCGAACAGCAGCATCAGGGCGGAAAAATGGACAAAGCGCAGCGTAACGTAGCAGAACGCCAGCATTTACTTCACGCTAAAACGGTAGCTACCCTGGGTTTTGTGACCATCCACGGAGACCACGTGCCAGTCCACCTGGTAAGTCCCTGCCGTCAGGGATGACGCCATCGGCACGATCAACTGGGTCGGATCTTTTTCGTTGCGTTTTACCGCTCCGGTTTCAACGGGCTGCTGTTTATCATCCTTGACCGGAACGCCGCTAAACCGCGGTTCGATCCCCTCGGAGAAGTTAAGCGTCAGTGCCTGCGGAGCCGCGTCCACGGCAGCATCGGCCGCGGGGTACTGATGCTTTAAATGGGCATGTGCAAAGACAACCGGGGTTGTCAGCGTCGTCAACAACAGAGTCAGCGTGCAGACAGCACGGGAAAGGCGCATCGCCATCACATACATTCCTTTTTGTTATGCCTGATTGTCAGAGGATAACTCTGTATAATGTTCCAGTCGAGGATCATCCTGCCCGGGCTTGTCAATAGGCCGCCGTTTGGGTAACGTTGGCCCGCAAATGAAGGAGACGGTTATGAAGATTAATCTCGCCACCCTCCCCCAGGAGGAGATGGACAAAGTGAATGTGGATTTAGCCGCTGCGGGCGTGGCATTTAAAGAGCGCTACAATATGCCGGTTATCGCTGAGGTGGTAGAGCGGGAACAACCGGCGCATCTGCGCGACTGGTTTCGCCAGCGTCTGATTGCGCATCGATTGACCTCTGTCACCCTTTCGCGCCTGCCGTGGGAGCCGAAAGTTAAATAACCTTACGCCGGGTTACAGTTCCTTACACAGATTATGCCAGGATACAAAGCCCTGATTCATTCAGGGGCTTTATGAATCTCTGCGACTCCGTGCATAAGGAAATCACGATGTCTCACTGGACTATTGCGGCTGCTCAGTACCAGCCGACCCATCATTGCGTGGACGACCACGTATCACACCATCTACGTTTTATCATCGCCGCCGCACACCAGCAGTGCAATTTGCTGCTCTTTCCGGAACTCTCGTTAACCGGCCCGGTCTTACCAGACAGCCAACTCCCTGCCCCACCCGCTCACCAGCAGATCGCGCCGCTGCATGAAGCTGCCCAGGCGTGTAACGTCTCGGTGATTGCCGGGATCACGGTGGAGGATAACGGCCAGCGTCAGCGTGGGCTGGCGTGGCTGAGCCCGGATCAGCCGCAGGCCATTTTCTACCCGCATGGTGCAGGTGCCTGTCTGGAGAGCCGACACAGCGGCCTCTCCCTTGTCGATGCCCACGCCGAGCCGCCCAATATCACCCCCAACGCCACGCTGTTTACCCGCGGTATGGCGGTGAGTGAAGCGGAGAGGCCCGCCTCATTTGCGCAGTGGCAGCGTTTTGCCCACCGCTATGGGATTGCGGTTCTGGTGGCGAATCACGACGGCGGTAGCGCCCTGTGGGATGCCCGCGGACAGTTAATCCTTCGCGCCGATTCCGGAGAGGTGTTATTAACGGGTCGGTATGTGGAGCAGAGTTGGCAAGGCGAGATCATTCCATTACGCTAAACCTTTTACGGCCAGGAGAGAGCCATGCTACGTGTCATCGACACCGAAACCTGCGATCTGCAGGGAGGGATTGTGGAAGTGGCGTCTGTCGATGTTGTGAACGGGCAGATCGTCAATCCATGCAGCCATCTGGTGCGTCCGGATCGCCCTATTAGCCCGCAGGCGATGGCTATTCACCGCATCACCGAGGCGATGGTGGCCGACAAACCCTGGATTGAAGAGGTGATCCCGCATTACCACGGTAGCCAGTGGTATGTGGCCCATAACGCCAGCTTCGATCGCCGCGTTCTGCCCGAGATGCCGGGAGAATGGATCTGTACCATGAAGCTGGCCCGGCGCGTATGGCCGGGCATCAAATACAGCAACATGGCGCTCTATAAGTCGCGCAAACTCAGCGTCAGAACGCCGGAAGGGTTACATCATCACCGCGCCCTGTACGACTGCTATATTACCGCCGCGTTGCTGATTGATATCATGAATACCACCGGCTGGACCCCGGATGAGATGGCCGACATCACCGGACGACCGGCGCTGCTGACCACCTTCACCTTCGGTAAATACCGCGGGAAACCGGTGGCAGAAGTGGCAGACAAAGATCCGGGCTATCTGCGCTGGCTGTATAACAACCTCGACAGAATGAGCCCCGAGCTGCGTCTGACGTTAAAGCACTATTTGGGCGGATCCTGATCCGCCTCGCCGGACCGGCTGGTCAATGTCTCCTGCGCCAGGCCGACAATAAACGCATATTCCAGCGCCACCCCTTCATAGGATTTAAAGCGCCCGGATTTCCCGCCGTGTCCGGCATCCATATCGGTGCAGAGCAGCAGTAAATTATCGTCGGTTTTCATTTCACGCAGTTTCGCCACCCACTTTGCGGGCTCCCAGTATTGTACCTGGGAGTCATGCAAGCCGGTGGTAACCAGCATATGCGGATAGGCTTTCGCCTCGACGTTATCGTAGGGGCTGTAGCCTTTCATGTAGCGGTAGTAGGTTGCATCCTGCGGGTTGCCCCACTCCTCGTACTCCCCGATGGTCAGCGGGATGGATTCATCCAGCATGGTGGTCAGCACATCGACAAACGGCACCTGCGCCACCACGCCTTTAAACAGCCCCGGACGTTCGTTAATCACGGTGCCCATCAGCATGCCGCCTGCGCTGCCCCCCATCGCGAAGCACTGTTTCCTGTCGCCATAACCCAGCTCGAGCAGCCCATCGCAGACATCGAGATAGTCGTTGAAGGTGTTTTTCTTTTTCAGGAACTTGCCGTCTTCATACCACTTCTGCCCCAGCTCGCCGCCGCCGCGGATATGGGCGATAGCGAAGACAAAGCCCCGGTCGAGCAGGCTTAAGCGGCTGCTGCTGAAATCGGCATCGATGCTGGAGCCATACGAGCCGTAGCCGTAGAGGAGGATCGGGTTTTTGCCCTTGCGGAAATGGTGCTTATGGTAGACCAGCGAGACCGGGACTTCGGTGCCGTCCCGGGCCACAATCCAGACGTGCTCGCTGCGGTAGAGCTCAGCGTTAAAGCCTTTGACCTCGGCCTGCTTTAGCACCTTGCGTTGCCCGGTGTCCATATCCAGCTCGAACAGGGTGTCCGGCGTGGTCATGGAGGAGTAGCCGTAGCGCAGACGCGATGTTTCCGGCTCGGGGTTGTAGCCGATCCAGGTGACGTAGGCGGGATCGTCGAAGGCGATCCCGATCACCTCCCGGGTTTTACGATTGATCTGCCGCAGGCTGGTCAGCCCGCGCTGGCGCTCTTCCACCACCAGCCAGTCGGTAAACAGGGTAAAGCCTTCAAGCATCACCTGATCCCGGGGTGGGATCAGCACTTCCCATTTGCGTTCATCGCGCACTTTGGTTTTGTAGAGGCCAAAATTTTTGCCCTCCCGGTTGGAGCGCAAATAGAAGGTGTGCTGGAAGTGGTCGAGGCTGTACTCGTGATCCTTGCGCCGCGGCATAAAGCACAGGGGCTGAGCGTCCGGCAGCTCGGCATCCAGCAGCAACACCTCGGTCGTCGTGGCGCTGGCGAGGAAGATAATCACGTAGTGTTTCGAGGTGGTTTTATGCAGGCTGACGTAAAAGGTTTCGTCTTTCTCCTCATAGACCAGCTCGTCGCTGGTGGACGCAGTGCCTACCGTATGTCGCCAGACCTGAAAGGGGTGCAGCGTGGTGGCATGCTTTTTAATGTAGTAGACCGTCTCCGAGTCGTTGGCCCAGATAAAATCGGGGGAGACGTTATCGAGCATCTCGGGATACCAGTTCCCGGACTCCAGGTTGCGGAACCGGAGTCCGTACTGCCGTCGGGAGAGGTAGTCTTCGGCCAGCGCCATAATGGCGTTATCCGGCGAAACCGCCATGCCGCCCAGGGTATAAAACTCGCTGTGCGAGGCCCGCTGGTTAGCATCCAGCAGCGTTTCCCACTCTTCCCACTCGGCGCAGAGCACCGACTGGCGCTGATAGATGGCGTATTCGTTCCCGGGCTCATAGATGTGCCGGTATCGATAGCCATTGCGACTCCAGGGCGCTGAGACATCACGCTGCGGGACGCGCTCGACCATTTCGTTGAGCAGACGGTCCTGCAGCGCCTGCTGCGTCGACATGACCCTGCGGCCATAGTCATTTTCATCGTGGAGGTAGTCCAGTACCTCCGGCTGTGAGCGGGTATCGTCGCGCAACCAGTAATAGTTGTCGATACGCGTGTCACCGTGCGCGGTGAGAGCGTGCGGTATGCGTTGGGCTTTAGGTGGCATGTCAGTATGATTCTTTTACGATTTACACCCTATAAGGTTGGCAAAACATGCGCACGATGCAAGCGAAACGGGATACCCGGGGGTAAAAAGTTAGCCGGGGAGCGCCTGTTTTTGCTGGCGAATATCCTGCTCGATCCCCTCGCGGACGTCAGCCGGAATTTTCAGCGCATCCCCCAGCGCATTGAGATAACTGCGCTCCATAAAGTGATCGATATCGATCGCCGCGCAGCTCAGGAAATAGAGCTCCAGCGCTTCCTCTTCATTTTTGATCCCCTGCGCCAGACGCTGTGGATCAAGGGGCTGCTCAATGGCCTGCGCCACCAGCGCCCTGCCCTGCTCCTCCACGCCCGCTTCCCGCAGCTGCTGCTCAATGGCGGCACGCTCCTGATCGTCAATGTGGCCGTCACTCTTCGCCGCAAAGACCAGGGCCAGGATCAGCCTTTCGCTGCGCACATCCAGCGCCGAGGCCTGCTGACCAAACTGCGGTTCGCCCTGATGGGCGCTACGCACTCTGTCCTTGTACTTGTTCCACAGCACGGAGCCCGCAATCGCGCCACCGCCTGCCAACAGGGCACCGGTGCCGTATTTCGCCAGCAATTTACGCGAGGATTTATTCGCCACCAGCAGCCCGGCAAGGCCACCAAGCGCCCCTGGCGACAGCATTTTGCTCAGCCCTTCGCCCGAGGAGGACCCCGTTTTCTGCCCCAGCATAGACTGTAATTGATTCAACCAGCTTGACATGATTTCCCTCACTTAACGGTGGATGAATTTCACAGCCTAAGCGAGGGGATGTCAGGAAATGTCTACGCTGACAAAAGAAGCGAAAATTCACCTCTTCGACGCGAGATACTGCGCGCTGCCCGCTTTGCAGTCGACCTTCACCTGATAATGAATATCGGTGTTTTTCCCGCGTACCGTCAGCGGCACGGTCCAGCGGTCTTTTTCACCCTTCACCTCCTTAGGGTTGATCCACGCCACCGGGTCGGCCATCCCCAGCCTCTTTTGATCGTCAGCCCAGCGCACGATGCGGTTTTGCAGATAATCCCGCTTCACGCTGGCGGCCATGCCCTCGGCATTCTGACCTTCGCAGGTCGGAAACTTCACGATTTTCTCATCGGCGGCCTGCGCCGTCAGGCTGGCACCCAGCAGCGCCAGCACCATCACTACCCCTGTTTTGTTCATCATGTTCTCCTGTATTGGCTCCCCAAAAGCATGGTCCAAAACGGCCGCGATGCAAATAACCGCCTGTCATCCCGATGGATTTCCGCGAAGCAAGACAGACGCAAACGTTTTCGTTTATACTGCGCGCAACTTTTTCAGGGGGATGATTATGACTCGTTTAGGTACTGCGCTGCGTCCGGCAGCGACGCGCGTAATGTTGCTCGGCTCCGGTGAACTGGGCAAAGAGGTGGCCATTGAGTGCCAGCGTTTAGGCATTGAAGTAATCGCCGTCGACCGCTATGCCGATGCCCCGGCCATGCACGTCGCCCATCGCTCGCATGTGATTAATATGCTGGATGGCGAAGCCCTGCGCGCCGTGATTGCCGCAGAGAAACCGCACTTCGTGGTGCCGGAAATCGAAGCCATCGCCACCGATACCCTGCTGGCGCTGGAAGCCGAAGGCCAGCGCGTGGTGCCCTGTGCCCGCGCCGCGAAGCTGACCATGAACCGGGAAGGCATTCGCCGCCTGGCGGCGGAAGAGCTGGCCCTGCCTACTTCCCGCTACCGTTTTGCCGACAGCAAGAGCGATTTTCTGCAGGCGGTGAACGACATTGGCTACCCGTGCATCATTAAGCCGGTGATGAGCTCCTCCGGCAAAGGACAGAGCTTTGTGCGCAGCGCCGACCAGCTGGATCAGGCCTGGGATTACGCCCAACAGGGGGGCCGCGCCGGTGCCGGACGGGTGATTGTTGAGGGCGTGGTGCAGTTTGATTTTGAGATCACCCTCCTGACCGTCAGCGCCGTTGATGGGGTGCACTTCTGCGATCCTATTGGCCATCGTCAGGAAGATGGCGACTACCGTGAATCCTGGCAGCCGCAGCAGATGAGCCCGCTGGCCCGTGCACGCGCCGAGGAGATCTCCCGCAAAGTGGTGCTGGCCCTGGGCGGCCATGGGCTGTTTGGCGTCGAGCTGTTCGTCTGTGGCGACGAGGTGATCTTCAGCGAAGTCTCCCCGCGTCCGCACGATACCGGCATGGTGACCCTGATCTCGCAGGATCTCTCCGAGTTTGCCCTGCACGTCCGCGCCTTCCTCGGCCTGCCGGTCGGCGGCGTGCGTCAGTATGGTCCCGCGGCATCGGCGGTGATCCTGCCCCAGCTGACCAGCCAGAACGTCACCTTTGATAACGTCGATGCAGCAGTAGGCGCGGGCCTGCAGCTGCGTCTATTTGGTAAGCCAGAAATTGAAGGTTCGCGTCGCTTAGGCGTGGCGCTGGCGACGGGTGACAGCGTGGAAGAGGCGGTAGAGCGGGCGAAACAGGCCGCCGCCAGCGTGCAGGTCGCAGGATAAAAAAAACGGGCCTGATGGCCCGTTTTATTATCGGCGTAGGCCGGGTAAGGCGGAGCCGCCACCCGGCAAAACAACATCTTACTGCTGCGCGCCTTCTACCGCTTCGCGCGCCAGCTTAGTGATGCGATCCCAGTCGCCCGCTTCCAGCGCATCCGCCGGAACCAGCCAGGAGCCACCGATGCACAGCACGCTTTTCAGCGCCAGGTAGTCACGGTAGTTCGCCGGAGAGATGCCGCCAGTCGGGCAGAAACGCACATTGGCGAACGGACCTGCGATAGCCTGCAGCGCTTTGGTGCCGCCGTTGGCTTCCGCCGGGAAGAATTTGAACTCTTTCAGACCGTAGTCCAGACCCAGCATCAGTTCAGATACGGTGCTGATGCCCGGGATCAGTGGAATGGAGCCTTCGGTTGCCGCTTTCAACAGCGGCTCGGTCAGACCCGGGCTGATGGCGAACTGCGCACCGGCTTCGGTAACTTCCGCCAGCTGCTGTGGGTTCAGCACGGTGCCTGCACCAATGATGGCTTCCGGCACTTCTTTGGCGATGGCGCGAATCGCATCCATTGCACAGGCGGTACGCAGGGTCACTTCCAGGACGCGAACGCCACCAGCAACCAGCGCTTTCGCCATCGGCACAGCGTGTTCCAGCTTGTTAACCACGATCACCGGCACTACCGGGCCAGTTTTCAGGATTGCTTCTGCACTTGTCTTCCAGTTTTTCATCAGAGTTTTTCTCTCGCCAGATCGATAATTCTTGTCGTCTTAAAACGTAATACAGGTCGCGCCCTGCTCTGCGCCCGAGAGGTTCTCGCGCAGCGCACTGAACATTTCGCGCCCCGTGCCCACGCGCGAAGCGCTCAGGTCAGGAATATGTGGCTTACGTGCGGCAAGGACCGCCTCATCCACCAGTAAGGTCAACTCGCCGGTCTGACCGTTAACGCGGATGATATCGCCATCGTACACTTTTGCCAGCAATCCACCGTCGTAAGCTTCCGGGGTGACATGGATGGCAGAAGGCACTTTACCTGATGCGCCGGAGAGGCGTCCATCGGTTACTAACGCAATTTTGAAACAGCGGTCCAATAATACACCAAGTGGCGGCATTAGTTTATGTAATTCTGGCATGCCGTTCGCTTTTGGCCCCTGATGACGGACCACAACCACGCAATCTTTGTCCAGCAGTCCGGCTTCAAACGCGGGCAGCACGTCATGCTGACTCTCGAACACCACCGCCGGCGCTTCAATAACCTGGTTCTCCACCGGCACCGCAGAGGTCTTCATGACTGCCCGTCCCAGGTTGCCGTTCAGCACTTTGGTGCCGCCGTGGTGAGAGAAGGGTTTGTCGAAGGTGGCGATCACGCTGTCATCCAGCGAGGCCTGAGCCCCTTCACGCCAGTCCAGCTCGCCGTCGTTCAGCCATGGCTCGAGGGTGTAACGCTGCAGGCCGAAACCGGCCACCGTATTGACGTCTTCGTGCAGCAGGCCGCCTTTCATCAGCTCACGCATCAGCACCGGTACGCCGCCCGCCGCCTGGAAGTGGTTAATGTCCGCCGGGCCGTTCGGGTAGAGACGGGTCATCAGCGGCACCACTTCAGACAGGTCAGAGAAATCGTCCCAGTTGATCAGAATGCCAGCCGCACGGGCCATCGCCACCATGTGCATGGTGTGGTTGGTGGAGCCGCCGGTCGCCAGCAGGGCCACGATACCGTTGACCACCACTTTCTCGTCGACCATTTTACCGAGCGGCATCCACTCGTTGCCGTTCCCGGTCAGGCGGGTCACCTGACGTGCCGCAGCGGCGGTCAACGCTTTGCGCAGGGGCGCATCCGGGTGAACAAACGACGAGCCCGGCAGCTGCATCCCCATAAATTCCACCACCATCTGGTTGGTGTTGGCGGTGCCGTAGAAGGTACAGGTGCCCGGCGCGTGGTAGGACGCGGCTTCTGACTCCAGCAGCGCCATACGATCCACTTTGCCTTCAGCATACAGCTGGCGAATACGCACTTTTTCTTTATTGGCCAGGCCGCTGGCCATCGGGCCTGACGGCACGAACAGCGCAGGCAGGTGACCAAACGACAGCGCTGCCATCGCCAGGCCCGGGACGATCTTATCGCACACGCCGAGGTACAGTGCGCCATCAAACATGTTATGTGACAGGCCCACCGCGGCAGACATGGCGATCACTTCCCGGCTCAGCAGCGAGAGTTCCATCCCGTCCTGGCCCTGGGTCACGCCATCGCACATCGCAGGCACACCACCGGCCACCTGCCCTACGGCGTTTGCCTGGTGCAGCGCTTTACGAATGATGCCCGGGTAGGTCTCGTACGGCTGGTGCGCCGAGAGCATGTCGTTATAGGAGGTGATGATGCCGATATTGTTACGCAGCATGCTTTTCAGCGAGGCTTTATCTTCTGGCTGGCAGGCGGCAAAGCCGTGCGCCAGGTTACCGCAGGCCAGCTGCGAACGATGGACCGTATCGCTCTTCGCCTGCTGAATGCGAGCGAGGTAGGCTGAGCGGGTCTTCTGCGAGCGCTCAACAATGCGCTGTGTTACCCGTAACAAAATCGAATTCATAGAAGCTCCTGTCATTTATCTGTCCGCGCTCTGGAATTAACAAAGTGTTTAGCAGGCTATAACATCGCTGAAACGCTTGATTGCCGGAGCTCTGGGGCAAAATCGCTTCAGCCAGTGTAATAAAAAAAGCTCCGGGTGGAAATCCACCCGGAGCTTAAATGATTAAATATTGCGCACTGGCCTGAGCCAGATCATGTTACCGGTAAAATAACCCCTAAGGATTAACGGCCAGGTTACTCAAACTCGTTCCAGGAACGGCCATCACGAGTGATCATTGCCACAGAGGCAACCGGTCCCCAGGTACCCGCCTGATACGGTTTCGGTGCATCCTGATCCGCAGCCCAGGCTTCGGTGATGGAGTCAACCCACTTCCACGCCTCCTCCACTTCGTCACGGCGTACAAACAGCGCCTGGATGCCACGCATGGTTTCCAGCAGCAGACGTTCGTAAGCATCAGCCAGATGGTTCTGGTTGAAGGTTTCGGAGTAGCTCAGATCCAGCTTGGTGGTCTGCAGGTTGTGCTTGTGATCCAGGCCAGGCACCTTGTTCAGCACCTGAATATCCACGCCCTCGTCCGGCTGCAGACGAATGGTCAGTTTATTCTGCGGCAGCTCTTGCCAGGACTCTTTGAACAGGTTCAGTTCCGGGTTCTTAAAGTAGACCACCACTTCAGAGCATTTGGCCGGCAGACGCTTACCGGTACGCAGGTAGAACGGCACGCCCGCCCAGCGCCAGTTATCGATATCCACGCGGATGGCGACGAAGGTTTCGGTACTGCTGGTTTTATTCGCACCCTCTTCTTCCAGATAACCAGGCACTTTTTTACCCTGGGCAAAACCGGCGGTGTACTGGCCGCGAACCGTTTTTTCACGCACGTTGGAGCGATCGATGCGGCGCAGGGACTTCAGCACTTTGACCTTCTCATCGCGAATGCTGTCTGCGGAGAGATCTGACGGCGGTGCCATGGCGATCATGCAGAGGATTTGCAGCAGGTGGTTCTGGATCATGTCGCGCATCTGACCGGCCTGGTCAAAGTAACCCCAGCGACCTTCAATCCCCACCTCTTCCGCCACGGTGATCTCCACGTGATCGATGGTGCGGTTATCCCAGTTGTTCACAAACAGGGAGTTGGCGAAACGCAGCGCCAGCAGGTTCAGCACCGTCTCTTTACCGAGGTAGTGGTCGATACGGTAAACCTGGCACTCTTCGAAGTATTCCCCGACCTGGTCGTTAATCTCACGGGAGGTCGCCAGCGAGGTACCCAGCGGTTTTTCCATTACCACACGTGCAGGCTTGGCGTTCAGTTTGGCTTCGCCGAGCCCTTTGCAGATGGCGCCAAAGGTGCTTGGCGGCATAGCGAAATAGTTGATGGTGACGCGATTTTTCTGATCGAGCATCGCGCCCAGTTCAGAAAAGGCCGAGGTGTCGTTCACGTCGAGGTTGCAGAAATCGAGACGTCCACTCAGCGTATCCCACAAACTTTCATCGATCTTCTCCTTCATGAAAGTTTCCAGCGCTTCGCGCACCACTTTGGTATACGCGTCTTTATCCCAGTCGGCACGGCCCACGCCCAGGATGCGCGTCTCCGGGTGGATTTGACCCGCTTTTTCCAGTTGATACAGGGAAGGCAGCAATTTACGGCGTGCAAGATCGCCTTTCGCGCCGAAAATGACCAGGTCACATGCCTGGGCTGTTTGCGTTACCGCCATGTCATTCTCCTCAGTTGGATACCCTGGTGCTTTTGCCAGAATATCGTTGTAATTTTATTACATGCACTCTACTGCTTTTATGTCATTCCCGAAACCATTTGCACTTATCCTCGCGTGCGATACGGCGATATTTCGCCAGGCAATAGCCCCGCGCAGGGTTATAAAGGTCAAATGGGTGAAACTTTGTTCTGCCAGGCCGTTGCTAAAATCCGACAGCGATCAAGTAATGAAAAAAAACAACAACATTTTTGTCGGAGTTTGCCCTTTTCAGCACATCACCGGGGTATATTCTTGCTAATTCGAATCGCGATTTCACCCCTTAATGAAATCGTTTCCACCGATGAGCGCCGTGTTAATAATGAACATGCTGGAAAAAATCCAGTTTCAACTGGAACACCTTAGCAAATCCGAGCGAAAAGTGGCTGAAGTAATTCTCGCCGCCCCGGCTCAGGCCATTCATTCCAGCATCGCCACTCTGGCCCAGGAGTCGGGGGTCAGCGAACCGACCGTTAACCGCTTCTGTCGCAGCATGGAAACGCGTGGCTATCCCGATTTTAAACTGCATCTGGCGCAAAGTCTGGCTAACGGCACGCCCTATGTAAACCGCAATGTCGATGAAGACGACAGCGTGGAGGCCTACACCGGCAAAATCTTTGAATCGGCGATGGCTACCCTGGACCAGGTCCGCCAGTCGCTGGATATGGGATCGGTTAATCGGGCCGTCGACCTGCTGACTCAGGCCAAGAAGATCGCCTTCTTTGGTCTCGGGTCGTCAGCCGCCGTCGCTCACGATGCAATGAATAAATTTTTTCGCTTTAATGTCCCGGTTATCTATTCCGACGACATCGTGCTGCAACGCATGAGCTGTATGAATTGTAACGAAGATGACGTGGTGGTGCTGATATCGCATACTGGTCGCACCAAGAGTCTGGTCGAACTGGCCCAGCTGGCGCGTGAAAACGATGCCATGGTGATTGCCCTCACCACCACCGGTACGCCGCTGGCACGTGAAGCGACGCTGGCGATCACCCTCGACGTGCCGGAAGACACCGATATCTATATGCCGATGGTGTCGCGTCTGGCGCAGCTGACCGTCATTGACGTGCTGGCCACCGGCTTTACCCTGCGCCGCGGGGCGAAATTCAGAGATAACTTGAAGCGTGTCAAAGAAGCGCTTAAGGAATCGCGTTTTGATAAAGAGTTGTTCATCAAGGGTGAAGTTCCCTGATCGTCACTGATAAAGTTGTTACTTTTTTCGGCATTCGGTAAGTTGCCAGTGGGTATTACGGCGGACAACGTGCCGAATCATCGTTCACGCAACACCAGGTTGTTTCAGACAACGGAGTATTACATGTCCAGAAGGCTTCGCAGAACCAAGATCGTTACCACCTTAGGCCCGGCTACTGACCGCGATAATAATCTCGAGAAAATCATCGCAGCAGGCGCCAACGTGGTACGTATGAACTTTTCTCACGGCACACCGGAAGATCATAAATTACGTGCAGATAAGGTCCGTGAGATCGCGGCAAAACTGGGACGTCATGTAGCTATTCTCGGTGACCTGCAGGGTCCCAAAATCCGCGTATCGACCTTCAAAGAAGGCAAAGTTTTCCTCAATATCGGTGACAAGTTCCTGCTCGACGCCAACCTGAGCAAAGGCGAAGGCGATAAAGAGAAAGTGGGGATCGACTATAAAGGCCTGCCTGCTGACGTGGTGCCAGGCGATATCCTGCTGCTCGACGACGGTCGCGTTCAGCTGAAAGTGCTGGAAGTTCAGGGCATGAAGGTGTTCACCGAAGTGACCGTTGGCGGCCCGCTCTCCAACAATAAAGGCATTAACAAACTGGGCGGCGGTCTCTCTGCCGAAGCCCTGACCGAAAAAGACAAAGCCGATATTCTCACCGCGGCTGAGATTGGCGTGGACTACCTGGCCGTCTCCTTCCCGCGCTGCGGCGAAGATCTGAACTACGCTCGTCGTCTGGCGCGTGACGCAGGTTGCGATGCCAAAATCGTCGCCAAAGTGGAACGTGCTGAAGCGGTCTGCAGCCAGGATGCAATGGATGACATCATCCTCGCCTCTGACGTGGTGATGGTGGCCCGTGGTGACCTGGGCGTTGAGATTGGCGACCCGGAACTGGTGGGGATCCAGAAGGCGCTGATCCGCCGTGCCCGTCAGCTTAACCGCTCCGTGATCACTGCAACCCAGATGATGGAGTCGATGATCACTAACCCAATGCCGACCCGTGCGGAAGTGATGGACGTGGCCAACGCCGTGCTCGACGGTACCGATGCGGTAATGCTGTCAGCCGAAACCGCTGCCGGCCAGTATCCGGCGGAAACCGTGGCCGCGATGGCGCGCGTCTGCCTGGGTGCTGAGAAGATCCCAAGCATCAACGTCTCCAAGCACCGTCTTGACATTCAGTTCGACAACGTGGAAGAAGCCATTGCGATGTCGGCGATGTATGCCGCTAACCACCTGAAGGGCGTGACCGCGATCATCACCATGACCGAGTCTGGCCGCACCGCGCTGATGACCTCGCGTATCAGCTCCGGTCTGCCGATCTTCGCTATGTCTCGTCATGAGCGCACCCTGAACCTGACCGCGCTGTATCGCGGCGTGACGCCGGTGTTCTTCGACAGCAACAGCGACGGCGTGGCCGCGGCGAACGACGCCGTGAACCTGCTGCGCGACAAAGGCTATCTGGTCTCCGGGGATATCGTTATCGTGACCCAGGGCGATGTGATGAGCACCATCGGCTCAACCAACACCACCCGCGTGATGACCGTCGAATAAGTCGGCTGTTTTGCCGGGTGGCGCTGCGCTTACCCGGCCTACGTGACTTTTCCCTCTCCCCATTGGGGAGAGGGTCAGGGTGAGGGGTATTTTTATTTCTTCGGATAGAGCTCTTTGCGCTTGTACGGCTCTTTCTCGCCCGGCTTGCGCGTCTTCAGTAGTTTCAGGATCCAGGTGTATTGCTCCGCATGCGGCCCCACCAGAATCTCCACCTCCTGGTTCATCCGGCGCGCAATGGTGTTGTCGTCGGCGGTAAGCAGATCGTCCATCGGCGGGCGTACTTCAATCGTCAGACGATGCGTTTTGCCATCGTAAATCGGGAATAACGGGATCACCCGCGCCTGGCATACCTTCATCAACCGGCCAATGGCGGGCAGCGTCGCCTTATAGGTGGCGAAGAAATCGACAAACTCGCTATGCTCCGGCCCGTGATCCTGATCCGGGAGGTAGTAGCCCCAGTAGCCCTGGCGTACGGACTTGATAAAGGGTTTGATGCCGTCGTTACGCGCATGCAGGCGGCCGCCAAAGCGGCGACGCACCGTGTTCCAGACATAATCGAAGACCTTGTTCCCCTGGTTGTGGAACATAGCCGCCATTTTCTGCCCCTGCGACGCCATCAGCATCGCCGGAATATCCACGCCCCAGCCGTGTGGCACCAGGAAGATCACCTTTTCGTCATTGCGACGCATCTCCTCGATGATCTCCAGCCCTTTCCAGTCAACGCGACTGGCGACCTTTTCCGGCCCGCGTATCGCCAGCTCGCCCATCATCGCCATCGCCTGCGGCGCGGTGGTAAACATCTCATCGATGATGGCTTCACGCTCCGCCTCGCTCTTCTCCGGGAAGCAGTAGAAGAGATTTATCTGTGCGCGACGGCGGGCGCTTTTACCCAGCTTGCCCGCCAGACGGCCCACTTTACCGAGCAGCGGGTCGCGCACGGAGGCGGGAAGCATCGCAATACCCGCAAAGGCATATACACCCAGCCAGGCGCCCCAGAAGCGCGGATGACGGAAGGATTTCTCAAATTCAGGAATGTACTCGCTGTTGTTTTTTTGGGTTTCCATGCTTTTTCCAGGGCGGGTGACACTTAAAAGAGTAATGCGTTAGTTTAGCGAGGCCATGCGTAAGGCACAAAAGAAAAAGCCGGTGCAGTAACGCCCCGGCTTTTATCGCTGCAGTATTAATCAATACTGAGCTGCGGAATAACCTCTTTGACCTGCGCCAGATAGTCGCTGCGGTCTTTGCCGGTCAGCCCCTCGGTACGCGGCAGCTTCGCCGTTAACGGGTTGACCGCCTGCTGGTTGATCCATACTTCATAGTGCAGATGCGGGCCGGTAGAACGACCGGTGTTGCCCGACAGCGCAATGCGATCGCCACGTTTTACCTTCTGGCCCGGCTTCACCAGCATCTTACGCAGGTGCATATAGCGGGTGGTGTAGGTCCGCCCGTGACGCACGGCAACGTAATAGCCTGCAGCACCGCTGCGTTTTGCCATGACCACTTCGCCATCACCCACCGCCAGAACCGGTGTCCCCTGCGGCATGGCGAAATCCACACCACGGTGCGGGGCCACGCGACCGGTGACCGGGTTCAGACGGCGCGGGTTGAAGTTCGACGAGACACGGAATTGTTTCGAGGTCGGGAAGCGTAAGAAACCTTTCGCCAGCCCGGTACCGTTGCGATCGTAGAATTTGCCGTCTTCGGCACGGATCGCATAGTAATCTTTACCGTCAGAGCGTAGACGAACCCCAAGCAGCTGGCTCTGCTCACGCTTGCCGTCCAGCATTTCGCGGGACATCAGCACCGACCAGGCGTCGCCTTTTTTCAGCTTACGGAAGTCCATCTGCCACTGCATGGCTTTGATCACCGAACTGATTTCACCGCTGGTCAGCCCTGCATCACGCGCACTGGCAACGAAGCTACCGCCGCCTAAGGTGCCTTTAAGGGCGCTATTAACCCAGTCGCCCTGCTGCATTTCACTGCTCATCTTGAAACCGTTATCAGCACGATCATAGGTGCGGGTTTCACGACGGGAGACTTCCCAGGTCAGGCGCTGTAAATCGCCGCTGTCGGTCAGGGTCCATGAGAGCTGCTGACCAATTTTCAGGTTACGCAGATCTTTATCCGCGGCAGCAAGCCGGCTGATTTCACCCATATCGATACCGTACTGGTTAAGCACGCTGCTTAAGGTATCGCCAGTTGAAACCACATATTCATGGACGCCACTTTCAGGGGCGATTTTGTCATCCAGTTCATCCTGCGGAATAGCTTCTTCTTCCTGCGGGGCCTGGTCGATAGGTTCACTGGCTTCGGGTAACAGTGAGCGAATTTCGTTTCTTTCCAGTTCGATGGTCTTGATAACTGGCGTGGAATTCGGGTGATAAACATAGGGCCGCCAGACGGCGACCGCTAAGGTGAGAACAGTAAGCGACCCCAGCATGACGCGGTGGGGCCGGGGCAGATTATTAAATGCCAGGGCGACAGAGCGGGCTATCTGTTGCACGTATTCACTTCCTCGTTAATCTCCTTTCAGGCAGCTCGCATACTGGTTCGCCAGTTGGCTGAGAAACTGCGAATAACTCGCTTTGCTCAACTGGATAGAGGTTCCCAGTGGGTCAAGGGTGCCCATACGCACGGACGTACCCCTTGCCACGGCTTCAACGACCGCTGGCCTGAACTGTGGCTCAGCAAAAACGCAGGACGCTTTCTGCTCAACCAACTGTGTTCTGATTTCATGTAAACGCTGCGCACCGGGTTGAATCTCTGGATTGACGGTGAAATGGCCAAGCGGCGTGAGACCGTAGTGTTTTTCGTAGTAGCCATAGGCATCATGAAAAACGAAATATCCTTTACCTTTCAGTGGTGCGAGCTCGGTACCCACCTGCTTGTCGGTTGCGGCAAGTTGTGCCTCAAAATCCTTCAGGTTGGCGTCAAGTTTGGCTCGACTTTGCGGCATAAGTTCCACTAATTTTTCGTGGATTGCAACCGCCGAAAGGCGCGCTATCTCAGGGGAAAGCCAGAGGTGCATATTGTAGTCACCGTGATGGTGATGCTCGTCACCTTTTTCGCCTTCGGCCGCCCCGTGATCGTGGTCATGATCGTCATCATCAGACCCTTTCATGAGAAGCGGTTTCACACCAGGAAGATTAGCGATGCTAACCTGTTTGGCTGCCGGCAACTGATTGGCGGATTTCTGCATGAAGGCTTCCATCTCCGGACCAATCCAGACCACTAAGTCTGCGTTTTGTAAGCGTTTTACATCTGAAGGACGCAGGGAATAGTCATGTTCTGAGGCGCCATCTGGCAGTAATACCTGGGTTTCTGTCACTCCGTCGGCGATAGCGGATGCGATAAAACCGAGCGGCTTTAGCGAAGCGACAACGGCGGCGTTAACATCTTGTGCTGTTGAACCCCAAAGGGCAGCGGATAATGCTGCGAAAAGAAGCGTATTTTTCTGTAACATAATGCGACTATTCATCGTAATGAGTGGGTGGAATGTGATATTATAACATTCGATGACTTCTGCAAGCATAAAATTGATATGACGAATCTGGTATCTCTCGAAAACATTTCGGTTTCATTCGGTCAGCGCCGCGTCCTCTCTGACGTTTCGCTGGATTTGAAGCCCGGCAAAATTCTGACGCTACTCGGTCCAAACGGCGCGGGTAAATCAACGCTGGTGCGCGTGGTGCTGGGCCTGGTAGCACCCGACGGCGGCCTTATCAAGCGTGACCGGCAGCTGCGCATCGGCTATGTGCCGCAGAAGCTGCATCTGGACGCCACTCTCCCGTTAACGGTCAGCCGTTTCCTGCGTCTGCGTCCCGACACGCGTAAAGAGGACATTCTTCCGGCGCTCAAGCGCGTGCAGGCCGGGCATCTGATCGAAGCGCCTCTGCAAAAGCTCTCCGGCGGCGAGACTCAGCGCGTGCTGCTGGCCCGCGCCCTGCTGAACAGGCCGCAGCTACTGGTGCTCGATGAGCCGACCCAGGGTGTGGACGTCAACGGTCAGGTGGCGCTGTATGACCTGATCGATCAGCTGCGTAAAGAGCTGGACTGCGCCGTGCTGATGGTGTCGCACGACCTGCATCTGGTGATGGCGAAAACGGACGAAGTGCTCTGTCTCAACCATCACATCTGCTGCTCTGGCACACCGGAAGTGGTCTCCATGCACCCTGAGTTTATCTCGATGTTTGGCCCTCGCGGCGCCGAACAGCTGGGCATTTATCGCCACCATCACAACCACCGCCATGATTTGCAGGGCCGCATTGTCCTGCGCCGGGGAAACGGTAACTCATGATTGAACTCTTATTGCCCGGCTGGCTGGCCGGGATGATGCTCGCCTGCGCGGCGGGTCCACTGGGCTCGTTTGTCGTCTGGCGCCGGATGTCCTACTTTGGCGATACCCTCGCCCACGCCTCCCTGCTGGGGGTAGCATTTGGCTTACTGCTGGATGTCAATCCATTCTATGCGGTGATTGTGGTGACGCTGCTGCTGGCCGCCGGTCTGGTGTGGCTGGAAAAGCGCCCGCACCTGGCGGTGGATACGCTGCTCGGGATCATGGCGCACAGTGCCCTCTCCCTGGGTCTGGTGGTGGTCAGCCTGATGTCCAACATCCGCGTAGATCTGATGGCCTATCTGTTTGGCGACCTGCTGGCGGTAACGCCGGACGATCTGATCGCCATCGCCATCGGGGTGGTGATCGTGCTGACTATCCTGCTGTGGCAGTGGCGAAACCTGCTGGCGATGACTATCAGCCCGGATTTAGCCTTTGTGGATGGCGTGAAGCTGCAGCGCGTCAAGCTGCTGCTGATGCTGGTGACCGCGCTGACCATTGGCGTGGCGATGAAGTTTGTCGGGGCGTTAATTATTACGTCGCTGCTGATTATTCCTGCCGCCACCGCGCGCCGTTTTGCCCGCACGCCGGAGCAGATGGCCGGCGTGGCCGTAGGCGTGGGAATGATTGCGGTAACCGGAGGGTTAACCTTCTCGGCGTTTTACGACACCCCTGCCGGACCGTCGGTGGTGCTGTGTGCGGCTGCGCTGTTTATCCTCAGCATGATGAAGAAGCCTGCCAGCTGATGGCGTTGCCCGGTGGCGCTACGCTTACCGGGCCTATAAATTTACGGCATCTCCGGCGGCGTAATACCGAAGTGATCCCAGGTCCGCACCGTCGCCATGCGCCCGCGTGGCGTACGCTGCAAAAAGCCCTGCTGGATCAGGTACGGCTCCAGCACATCTTCAATAGTTTCCCGCTCTTCACCAATGGCTGCCGCCAGGTTATCCAGCCCCACCGGCCCGCCAAAGAACTTGTCCAGCACCGCCAGCAGCAGCTTGCGGTCCATATAGTCAAAGCCTTCGGCATCCACATTTAACATATCCAGCGCCTGGGCGGCGATATCCAGCGAAATAGTGCCGTCGTGCTTCACTTCGGCAAAATCGCGCACCCTGCGCAGGAGACGGTTGGCGATACGCGGCGTACCGCGAGAACGCTTCGCCACTTCAAAGGCCCCCTCCTCGCTCATCTCCAGCCCCATATAGCGCGCGCTACGGCTGACGATGTGCTGGAGATCGGGCACCTGATAAAACTCCAGACGCTGGACGATGCCAAAACGATCGCGCAGCGGCGAGGTTAACGAGCCCGCGCGGGTGGTCGCGCCAATCAGGGTAAACGGCGGCAGATCGATCTTAATCGAGCGCGCGGCCGGGCCTTCGCCAATCATGATATCCAGCTGGTAGTCTTCCATCGCCGGATAGAGCACCTCTTCCACCACCGGTGAAAGACGGTGGATCTCATCGATAAACAGCACATCGTGGGGTTCGAGGTTGGTCAGCATCGCCGCCAGATCGCCGGCCTTTTCCAGCACCGGGCCAGAAGTGGTGCGCAGATTGACGCCCATCTCATTGGCGACAATATTGGCGAGGGTGGTTTTCCCCAGCCCTGGTGGGCCGAAAATCAGCAGGTGATCGAGGGCGTCACCGCGAAGTTTTGCTGCCTGGATAAAGATCTCCATCTGCGAGCGCACCTGCGGCTGGCCAATATACTCATCCAGCAGCTTCGGGCGGATCGCACGGTCCACCAGATCTTCTGCCTGAACGTTGCCTGCCGAGACCAGACGGTCTGCTTCAATCATCCTTTACCTCACAATGCGGCGCGCAGCGCTTCACGAATCAGGGTTTCACTGGTGGCGTCCGGTTTCGCAATTTTGCTGACCATCCGGCTCGCTTCCTGAGGTTTATAGCCCAGCGCCACCAGCGCGGCAACCGCTTCCTGCTCCGCATCATCGTCAGTCGGACCGGCAGGGGAAGTCAGGACCAGATCGGCTGCTGGCGTAAACAGATCGCCGTGCAGGCCTTTAAAGCGGTCTTTCATCTCGACAATCAGGCGCTCGGCCGTTTTCTTGCCGATGCCAGGGAGTTTCACCAACGCCGCCAGCTCTTCACGCTCAACGGCATTCACGAACTGCTGCGCCGACATCCCGGAGAGGATCGCCAGCGCCAGTTTTGGACCGACGCCGTTGGTCTTAATCAGCTCTTTAAACAGCGTTCGTTCCTGTTTGTTATTAAAGCCAAACAGCAGCTGAGCATCTTCACGAACGATAAAGTGGGTAAAAATGATCGCTTCTTGTCCCACTTCCGGCAGTTCGTAGAAACAGGTCATCGGCATATGCACTTCATAGCCCACGCCTCCGGTCTCAAGCAGCACTATCGGGGGTTGTTTTTCGAGGATGATGCCTCTGAGTCTGCCTATCACGTGACGCTCCTGCGTTAAGAACTAAAATTTACCGCTGCCATCATAAAAAAAGGCTGGATAAACATCCAGCCTGATTTTTCATTTAGCGTAATCGACCCCGCGCCAGATTGAGCCGCGATTCGCTTATTTGCATCGCGTTCTGGGTAACGTGGCAGTGGGTTATCGCGATGGCCAGCGCATCGGCGGCATCCGCCTGCGGATTGGCCGGCAACTTCAGCAAGGTACGCACCATGTGCTGCACCTGGCTTTTATCTGCCCCGCCATTTCCCACCACGGTTTGCTTAACCTGTCGCGCGGCGTATTCGAATACCGGCAGATCCTGATTCATCGCCGCGACAATCGCCACGCCGCGGGCCTGACCGAGCTTCAGCGCCGAGTCGGCATTCTTCGCCATAAACACCTGTTCGATGGCGAAAAAGTCCGGCTGGAACTGGGTGATGATCTCCGTCACGCCTGCGTAGATAAGCTTCAGGCGTGACGGCAGATCCTCTACTTTGGTACGGATACAGCCGCTGCCCAGGTAGGTCAACTGACGCCCGACCTGGCGAATAACGCCATAACCGGTGATGCGTGAGCCCGGGTCAATGCCGAGGATAATTGCCATCACGCCTCTCCGGTTGTCGGTTTGAGCTCAGCCATTACAGCGTCGCCGCAACCTCGTCGGAGATTTCACCGTTGTGGTAAACTTCCTGCACATCGTCGCAATCTTCGAGCATGTCGATCAGACGCAGCAGTTTCGGTGCGGTTTCCGCATCCATGTCCGCTTTGGTGGACGGGATCATGGTGACTTCAGCCGCGTCGGCTTTCAGGCCTGCTGCTTCCAGAGCATCACGCACCGCGCCCATCTCTTCCCATGCGGTATAGACATCAATCGCGCCGTCGTCATAGGTCACCACGTCTTCAGCACCCGCTTCCAGCGCCGCTTCCATGATCGCGTCTTCGTCGCCTTTCTCGAAGGAGATCACGCCTTTTTTGCTGAACAGGTAGGCTACGGAACCGTCGGTACCCAGGTTGCCACCGGTTTTGGTGAAGGCGTGACGCACTTCGGCAACGGTACGGTTACGGTTGTCGGACAGGCACTCGATCATCACCGCGGTGCCGCCTGGGCCGTAACCTTCATAAATGATGGTTTCCATGTTCGCGTCATCGTCGCCGCCTACGCCACGGGCGATAGCACGGTTCAGGGTGTCACGCGTCATGTTGTTGCTCAGCGCTTTATCGATCGCCGCACGCAGACGTGGGTTGGAGGCCGCATCGCCGCCGCCCAGACGGGCAGCCGTCACCAGCTCACGAATGATTTTGGTAAAGATCTTACCGCGTTTGGCATCCTGTGCCGCTTTGCGGTGTTTGGTGTTGGCCCACTTACTATGACCTGCCATAAAAAGTTCTCCAAAAAGCGCGCCCTCTCAGGCGGCGTTAATTACAAATTCTTCAATCGCCTGCCGGTTGCTCCACGACTTGGTTAAGGTTGCGGCCTCGGCCGCGTTAACCCAGCGGTAGGTCAGGTGTTCGGTGAACACGATCTCCCGCTCGTGAGGAAGCGCAAGGCAGAACCAGGATTCCGTATTGCGTTCAGTCCCCGGCGCGTAGCGATGACGTAAATGGCTAAAAATTTCAAAATCCACCGTGCGCTGACAGTCCTTCAGGGTCAGTTGCTCGCGAGCAACATCAATGGTGACCTCTTCCTTTACTTCGCGCGCGGCGGCCTGCAGCGCGGTTTCACCCTCTTCCAGGCTGCCGGTAACCGACTGCCAGAACGCGGGATCGTCGCGCCGCTGCAACATCAGCACCCGCTTCGTGTCCTGGGCATAAATGACAACTAAGACAGAAACGGGAAGCTTATATGTCATATCAGTTTTTCTCTTCCTTTTTCACCACTTCGATACCCAGCTCGCTCAGGGAGGTTGGGTTAGCAAAGCTTGGCGCTTCGGTCATCAGACAGGCAGCGGCGGTGGTTTTCGGGAAGGCGATAACGTCACGGATGTTGTCGGTGCCGGTCAGCAGCATGGTCAGGCGATCCAGACCAAAGGCCAGACCTGCATGCGGTGGGGTACCGTACTTCAGGGCATCCAGCAGGAAGCCGAACTTCTCGCGCTGTTCCTGTTCATTGATACCCAGAATACCGAACACCGTCTGCTGCATTTCCATGCTGTGAATACGCACGGAACCGCCGCCCACTTCGTAGCCGTTGATAACCATGTCGTAGGCGTTCGCCACCGCATCTTCCGGTGCCGCTTTCAGCTCTGCCGCGCTCATCTCTTTTGCCGAGGTGAACGGGTGGTGCATTGCGGTCAGGCCGCCTTCGCCGTCGTCTTCAAACATTGGGAAGTCGATAACCCACAGCGGCGCCCATTTGGCTTCGTCGGTCAGGTTCAGATCTTTACCCAGCTTCAGACGCAGCGCGCCCATGGAGTCGGCCACCACTTTCTTGTTGTCCGCGCCGAAGAAGATCATGTCACCGTCCTGGGCTTCAGTACGCGCCAGAATGGATTCAACGATCTCAGCATTGAGGAATTTGGCCACCGGGCTGGTGATGCCTTCGATGCCTTTCGCGCGCTCGGTGACTTTGATGTAAGCCAGGCCTTTCGCGCCATAAATCTTGATGAAGTTGCCGTAGTCGTCAATCTGCTTACGGCTTAAGCTCGCGCCACCCGGTACACGCAGGGCAGCCACGCGGCCTTTCGCATCGTTAGCCGGGCCGGAGAAGACCGCGAACTCAACCTCTTTCACCAGGTCGGCAACGTCCACCAGCTCCATCGGGTTACGCAGGTCTGGTTTGTCGGAACCGTAGCGACGCTCGGCTTCGGCGAAGGTCATGATCGGGAAGTCGCCCAGATCCACACCCTTCACGTCCAGCCACAGGCTGCGTACCAGCGCTTCCATCACTTCACGCACCTGCTCGGCGGTCATGAAGGAGGTCTCGACGTCGATCTGGGTAAATTCAGGCTGACGGTCAGCACGCAGATCTTCGTCGCGGAAGCATTTAACGATCTGATAGTAACGGTCGAAGCCGGACATCATCAGCAGCTGTTTGAACAGCTGAGGAGACTGTGGCAGCGCGTAGAATTTGCCTTTATGTACACGGGATGGCACGAGGTAGTCACGCGCGCCTTCCGGGGTCGCTTTGGTCAGCATCGGGGTTTCGATATCGAGGAAACCGTGATCGTCCATAAAGCGGCGCACCAGGCTGGTGATTTTAGCACGGGTTTTCAGGCGATCGGCCATTTCAGGGCGACGCAGGTCGAGGTAGCGGAATTTCAGACGCGCTTCTTCGGTATTGACGTGGTTGAAATCCAGCGGCAGTGATTCTGAACGGTTGATAATGGTCAGATCGGTCGCCAGCACTTCAATTTCGCCGGTCGCCATGTCGCTATTGATGTTCTTGTCGTCACGCGCACGCACGGTGCCGGTCACCTGGATGCAGAACTCATTACGCAGCTCAGAGGCCAGCTTTAACGCGTCGGCACGATCTGGATCGAAAAATACCTGCACGATGCCTTCGCGGTCGCGCATATCGATAAAGATAAGGCTGCCAAGATCACGACGACGGTTAACCCAACCACACAGGGTCACCTGCTGTCCGACGTGGGACTGACGCAGCTGCCCGCAATATTCTGTACGCATGAGATATCCCTTAACTTAGCCGCAGGCTACAAGGTCGCAGCTTTTTGTATTTCAAACTGGATGAAAAAAGGCGGCTATTATACTGGAAATTCCGCCAGACGATAAGAGAGAAGCGCGCCAGACGCGCGATTGCTGCTCGCATCTTGCATATTCTCACAAAAATTAACAAAAATATCAGGCCCGGAACACGCCATAGCAGCGTAAGGTATTCACCACGCTAACTATTTAACAGGAAAAACCATGTTGACATTCGACGCCGCTAAAACCGCCCTGGTAGTCATTGATTTACAGGAAGGGATCCTGCCCTTTGCCGGTGGCCCGCATACGGCACAGGAGGTGGTCAGCCGCAGCGCCCGTCTGGCAGAAAAATGCCGCGCCAACGGTTCCCCGGTAGTGATGGTCCGCGTAGGCTGGTCCGCTGACTTTGCCGAGGCGCTGAAGCAGCCTGTCGATGCCCAGGGCGCGGCTCACGCCCTGCCGGACAACTGGTGGGACTATCCGCTGTCACTCGGCAAGCAGGACAGCGATATTGAAGTGACCAAACGCCAGTGGGGCGCCTTCTACGGCACCGATCTGGAGTTACAGCTGCGCCGTCGCGGGATCGACACTATAATTCTGTGCGGGATCGCCACCAACATTGGCGTAGAGTCCACCGCGCGCAACGCCTGGGAGCTGGGTTTTAATCTGGTGATCGCCGAAGATGCCTGCAGCACGGCCACCACCGAGCAGCACCAGGCCAGTATGACACATATTTTCCCGCGCATTTCCCGGGTGCGCAGCACTGAAGAGATTATCAACGCACTATGATCTATCTGGGGTTACCCCAATGGTCGCACCCGAAATGGGTGCGACTGGGCATTACCGGTCTTGAGGAGTACGCTCGCCACTTTAACTGCGTGACGCGGTAATTTTTCAAATCACTAAAGAACGCCCAAGAGCATGTGTTTTCTTTAGCTTAATCAATGCATTATAAACAGCTATCATATGAAATTCGGTAAAGTTCGTATGAGCTAAAATGTCCCAACCATGCCCCAAAACTGGCATTTATGCCCCATCCCTGCCCCAAAAACCCCCCTCAAAAAGCCGCGCTCCCCACCGTTGACACTGTATGGATAAACAGTATAAATTGTTTAGTAAATTATTGTTGTTTTGGAGGAGTTATGTTCGTTGAGTTGGTGTACGACAAACGGAATGTAGAAGGATTAACAGGTGCCAGAGAAATAATTCTAAATGAGCTAACAAAGCGGGTGCACCGGATCTTTCCCGCTGCAGAGGTGAAGGTTAAGCCGATGCAGGCGAACGGCTTAAACAGCGATGCCAGCAAAAGTGATCGGGAAAAGCTGAATCGTATGCTTGAAGAAATGTTTGAAGAGGCGGATATGTGGCTTGTTGAAGAATAAAACCTCGAAAACCCTGATAAAACTCCAGGTTATCACGATAGAGGTTTTCGACTAATATCCGTCATCAAAATGCCAAAAGAAAAGGATATTCGTCAATTCCATGTCCATCGAACCATTGCGCGTTACTGAAATTATTAGACGGATACCTGACTGTGCAACTGAGCCGTTCCTCTGTAAATGTGACGATGGCGAGCTTTATGTTGTAAAGGGCATGCCTAGCGTTCCTCGGGTGCAGCTTATTGCAGAATGGGTTTCAGCTCACATTGGCCTGGAATTGGGGCTTTCATTACCTGATTTTGGCATGGCATACGTAGACAGAGCATTAACCCAGTATGTGCCTCAATGGCGAAATGCCTTAAATGAGGGGTACGCATTCGCAACAAAATTTATCCCAGGCGTGGCACCTATAACTTTTACCCAGGCTCATACTAATGTTGCCGAGCAGGAACAGAAGAAAATCTATCTCTTTGATAGATGGATAAATAACTCAGATCGAACCCTATCACCTCAAGGTGGTAACGTTAATATTATTTTCGATTACCGTAACAATAGATTTTACCTGATTGATCACAATCTTGCCTTTGACCAAAATGATACCGATGATGCCTTTGACTATCATGTGTATGCACCGCGTCATCGCAAGTGGTTGTTCGACATTGTAGACAGACCCCAGTCTGAAGATGAACTTACCCGTACTAAAGGAATCCTACCTTTATGTGTGGAATGCATCCCTGATGAATGGCTGCCTGAGACTCAAGATGAGCGTGAAGAGTGTTTTGGTCGGATTGAAAAGCTATTGAACCGTAACGATACGGATTTATTTTGGAGTAAAATCACATGACTACGCCATGTCTATACAGCATTGTAAGATATGCGCCGTTTGCTGAAACTGAAGAGTTTGCAAACATAGGCGTAGTCGTCTGTGCGCCACAAAAACACATACTTCTCTTTCGACTAACTCAAAGCAATGATGCCAGGGTTACATCTTTCTTCAAAGACGACACCATCTTCCCATTGGCCAAAGATGCTGTTGCTAGGGAGCTGGCCTTTGCTCAAGAGCAGACGAAACACGTTAAAACAGCCGATGACGTAGCAAATTTTTTCAGCTATTTGACTGCGAGACGGGAGTCAATTTTCCACTTCAGTTCAACACGTGTCGTTCTTGCTGAAAGCCCCGAGCAAGAGTTACAGCGCTTGTATGCAAAATTTGTTAACCATACAGATTACAACAAAGAACGTAGAGAAGAGATCCTTACCAGAGAGCTAAAAGGGCGTTTGAATTCTTATGCAGAACTGCAGAATATTTTCCGCAAGGAAACATTTGGCGGAGACTTGATTAGATTTTCAATGCCGTTTGTTGCTAAGCAAGAGGATGAAGTACTTTGTGCTATCAAACCCTTGGCGTTTGTACAACAGGAGCCCGGTAAGATGATGGAGCACTGTGACTCATGGGTATCAAAAGTTAAGAGAGCGGCTGATGAGCAGTTACTAAATCTAGCTAACGTTCTTTTTACTATTGACGGTCATAAAAATCCCAACACGTCAGAAGTAAAGGCAATGGATGAGATTAGGCGAACATTTGATCGCAATAACCTCGCTCACTTTAGTCACAACGATGAAAAATCTATCATCGAGTTTGCGAAAGCATCCATCTAGTCGACCCGGCCACCGCGCCGGGTTTCTCTTTCCTCCCTCAAATTACTGGGGAGCAGTCCTCGGCCTGTGCATGCCCGGTGAAGTACGACACCGTGTTCACGACCTCGCGCATCTATACCACCCGTTTAGGCCAGCGCCTTTTGCGTGGAGTTGGAGAGATGGAGCGCGTAGTCAGCCGTGTACCACATACGGAACATACCGCACCGTGTGGCAGGTTTAACACGGGATTGAAGGAAGTGAAAAAGAACCGGTTGCTTTTACATGCAGGACAGATGAATTTCATAACGGGTACCACGCCTCACGCCGTTTGCTGAACTGACATCATACGCAGTTTCTTTATAACTAAAGGTGCAATGATTAACATTTCTTAATGTTTTCGTAGCCAGGCTTAAAAGCACTGACTAACAAATATGACCAAGTGCAATGAGCCAGCAGCGCTAGCAGTTTATGGTAGGGCCACGCGTCATCCGGGACGATTTAATATTGCTCCGGACCGCACCAGATATTTAATAACGTTCTCAAAAGATTGATAAGACCTGACAAGATCACCACAATCCAAACGGCTAAAAACGCAAAACTTGCCATCTGAGCCTCCATCAGGGCTGTAAAAAAAAGCCTGCTGATTAGGCAGGCAAATGAAATCAGCACAAACAAACAGCTTAAGGTGCCGGGTGCCTCCCGGTGACTCGTTACCAGTTATACGAGCCGCAAGCATATTTACACGAACAGCAACTGGATTGCCCCACCGCACAGGGGGATTCACCTTCATTAAAGGTAGATGATTTTAAACGAAGCGCTAATACCCCCTACCTAAAGTTATGGCTCATGCTGCCGATACGTTAACGACCTGCGTCATGAGCGCGGGGTTGATAACAAAACTAAGGGATTTGTGCCCGCTCCCGTGCGGGCTTTTTTATAGGCTGCATTTACACAGGGCTTTCATCAGCGTCCGTGCTGTTGATGAAGAACGTCACCCTTCCCATGACCTCGACTTCTTCCGCAGCTTCGCCGTCGATTACTTCGCCATCCTCAGTAATTAACGCTTTCCCCATAAACCGTGCAAATTGAGTCTGCCCGCCGCTGAGGATCAGCAGCACCTGACCTTGCACCAGCCTGGTGACCGGCTCGATAACTGCAAACCCGGTTGACGTTTCCAGGATGCGGCTTTCGTTCGTGGTGCAGATGCTGGCCGGGGACAGGCGCTGCTCGACATAACCGGTTGCCGGAGATACGAAGCCCATCAGTGAATCATCCCCATGTTGCGCAGGATCCAGTAGTGATTGTCGGTTCCGTCAGTTGTCTTATCCGTGAAGTCCGGCTGATAGCGCTCTATCCACTCGTTGACATCGGCTCGGCTGAAATGCCAGTTTCTCGCGCGCAACTCACGAATGAAGTCATCCGTGCGTAACCATTGGTAGCCTTTAGGGTTTTGCTGTATGACAGCGACAAATGCGCTGTGAATGTCTGATTTGCGGGGCATGATCTGCACTCCTTTTACTGTTTTTATATACAGTAGTTTTAAAGTGAGTGCAGATCAATGCGGCGACGTCTATCAATACCGACGCCAGGAGTTAAAGGGTGGTTAACAAAGCTGCGTAGTGCTGTATTTATCTGACGGATTACCCTCAAAAGAATAACGACCTGTAGTAACGATAGGAGGCACATACTCTACTACCGGTGTCATAAGGCATGGGTCAGATGTAATTTTAAATGGTGTGTTTACATAACCAGTTCTAACAGGCCACCCTGACCCTGCAATTTTCTGTAAGTTGATGTGGTCGATTAGAGGCTTTGCAATGTTATATGGCAGTTGTTGCAGTGCTTCATCAATAGTCGCCAATTGCTCTGCCGTCAGTTCAATTTTCATAATTTTTCCTCCAGGGCTTTAATCCTTTGATTCATCAACTGCTCTCTTTTGCGCATTTGCTGCATCTCTTTAATCAGAAGCGGCACAGGCTTCGAATAATCCACCGACCATTTAGCGTCTGGATCGTCACCACCGGTTGTTACTGCGTCCGGGAATGCTTCATAAAGCTCCTGTGCAATGACGCCATAAGCCTGATAGCTATCATCAGATTTCCAGTAAAACTGACGAACCTTAATGGCATCAATAATGTCACCGGGATCCGCAGCATCTTCAATTCCATACTTGAGGCTGCCATCGGAAGAGGTATTGTACGCGGTGGAGTTCGCGTTAGTGGAGATAGAGCCCACCACTCCATTCGGGTTTGAGAAAGAGATATGCTGTCGGCCGGCTACATTACTGGTAATGAATTCTGCTCCGACACCTCCCGTATTGGATGACGTATTGCTGTATACCAGCAGCCCGGTTGCTGCTGTTGCTGGCGTCAGCGTCTTCGCTCCGACAGTAACAATCTTGCTGTTGAAATAGTTAGGATCGGTGGTTGAGGTTGTCTCAACATAAGGAGTCTTAATTGCGGTTACGAATTCGCCATCGCCCTTAACCTTTAGCACGTCACCATAGAAAGTGGTTATCTCAATGACATTACCGGACCCTCGCTTGGATGTGTATTTAATGAACCCCGCATCACCTGATGCCGAGTAAGTATCCTCTACATCAATAGCAAACTTCGTGTCCGGGTTATTTAACGGCTGCTGGCGAATGAGTTTCAGCATCGGACTAGCTGATACGGCAGTCGAATGGCCAACACGTTTTATCCCACCCAGGCGAGTATCCCACTGGTTCAGCCCGGACGCGTCAGAGATAGTGACATCAATACGTGGGTCTTCCAGGAAGTTACCACTTGTGTTTGCCCCGAACGTGACAGAATAACCACTGCTCCAGCCAGTGCCGTACTTCTCGGTTCGGCAGAACGAGAAGATATTCTGGTTGGCATCGTTGACCACGTTAATCGCTGTTCGTCCGCATGCGCCAGCTCCGTTAAAGCCTTCGATGGATACGCCAATGAAACGGTTGTGCTGGACGCCCTGGCCAGTAGAGTTGTCCAGATAAATCTGGTCAACCAGTCGGCCGTTTACGTTTGAAGCAAAACGCCCACCGATGACGGTATTTTCATTCACATAGGAACTGGCCGGGGGTTTAGCATAGAAGCCATATTCGTGATTCGTCAGGGTCGGGTTAAGGATAGTGCTATAGGATACCCGGCTGGATGCGCCAGGGATGCAGGCAATGGCTTTTGAGAAGTTGGTTACTACAGGGTTTTCAATTCCGGCTTCGACACAGTTAAGCAGTAATACCCCAATATCAGAGCCTTCATAATTGGTTTTTTCAATCTGAAGCCCCCTTATCGTTCCGCGATATGGGTCTGAGCCTGCTGTACCGACTGTTACCGCCACAGAAACCCCGGCGTCAAAGATAATCTTCGCGCCGGTGAAGTTAAGGCTGTAGCGGCCCGTAGGCAAGGTAATCCCCGAAGAACAGCGGAAAACACCAGATGCTGTCAGGTCGTTACCCGTAGAAACTGCCCACGATATGGCTGCCGCTATCTCGGCGGCGCTATCAATGACACCTCCACTCTTCGCCCCCCAGCCGCGAATATCCCCCTGATCACGCCAGCGTGCCATCTGCAATTCTGGATATTTTTCAGCGCCATCAGGGTCGGATATTTGCCCTCTCAGCACCGCATCGCCTACGCTCAGCCACGCCCCAATGCTAATACCTCCACTGGCAGCGGGCGTCGACCCGGCAGGAATTACTTTCGGGAATGTGCCATCCCAGCGATAGTATTCACCGGTGCTGGTATCGCGCAGAACCTGGTTAGGCAGCGTCAGTGTGGCCCCGGTCTGGAAAGAATCCATGGTGATATAGCCGAAAGCGGCAATGGCTGCCTTCGCCATGGCCTCCAGCCCATACCATGTATGACGTGACTTACCAAAGCGGTCCAGCCACATTGCAGCGGTAATGCTGTTGAAAGCAATATCGAAGTTCTGCGCGTTATCGAATAAATCATACGGGCTGGTCGATCCCAGCGGATTCATCGTTGCGTATTTAGTCATGCTCGCTCCGGGCATAAAAAAACCCGCCGAAGCGGGTTCAAAGTATTTGGGGAATGGATGTGTTAAGCAACGTCGCCGGGATATTTCGCGTCGTCGTACTGATATTTTCCGGGATGGTACTGAATGGCTGTTACGCTGCTGGTTCCGTCGCTACCGGGAGTTATCTCCCCCACCAGTGCGTCATATCCCACGCGCGAAGATGAGCAGAACATCAGACGCGGCGGCTCAATATACGGACTGCCCATTTCCCATTCATCTGGCGCCAGCGCAGCGCTGTATGGAATGCTCAGCGTGTAATCGTCAATCCGGGTCGGTACCAGAAGTGCTGATGCCTGCCCCCCCTGGTGGCGGATCACCACTCTGGGGTTGGCAAAGCTCCAGTCAGGCGGCTCACTGAGCGTCAACGTGATTACATTCCTGTCCCAGCTCATGTCTGTGATCAGGCAGCTCAGCGTCTGGCTACCGGGGATGTCATCAGTCAGGATGATGCGGTCCATAAACTGGTAGCAAAGCGCATCCATCTCAGTGCTGGTCGTATGCTGCAGGCGCTGCAGGAGATAACCCAGCAGACGACGCATACCGATTCGGTACGCCCGGTCCTTATCCACCACCCCCTCCAGCTTGTAATCCTCAACCTTAGCGGGGGTCGGGTTCCCGGGCAGCCGGCACTGAACGGTTTCTTCTGCCCACGTCGTGCCATTGATGTAGGTGACATCGACCCCGTCATAATCATCCTGACTCGGTGCCTTAAATGCGGTCTGAAGTTCTTCAGTGGTCTCCTGAGGGGTGATCATACCTGTCCAGTTTTTCACCCCTTCACGCCCGGCGGACACCAGGCCATCTGACAGCAAAAAGTAGCCCATCCCCGCCCCGGCGATGATCTTCAGCACTTCCAATGCTGATTTACTGTCATCGGTTGCCCAGTCGAACGTCTCACCGCGGGGCGTCCAGTAGTTCTGCTCCAGCGCATCGATCGCTGTATGGTCAATCTGTTCAGGCTTAAAGCCGAGGGATTCCAGCACGTGGTATAGCGCACCGCTAATCGTGCGCGAGGCATGACCATCATAAAGCCGGGTAGGTGTGACGTTTATTCGCCGATCAGACTGCGCAGCCAGGCGGTTGCCGGTCCGAACCGTCAACGCCATCGTCGTGACTCCTTCATAGCGACGTGGGCGGGATGATAGTCGGGAGCGAAGCGCCTGCCAGAAGACCTGATCACGCGTGCTGCCGCCGGCTACAGGATCCTTTCTCCTCATTCGGACTTCATACTGCCCTGCAGGAACGGCGAATGCCCGGGTGAACCCTATCTGATTCTCGGTTTTCCTCTTCCAGCTCAGCACCTGTTCAGTCCATTCACCAGCAGTCGACGCGTCCCGATACTGGATAATGATCTCAACGGTCTTGTTCTTCTTGTTCCCTTTATCGCTGTACTTAACCAGCCCGTTCTGAAAATTGAGATTCACCTCAAACCGGTTGGTAGTTTCACCATCAGGGCAAACCAGAAACGGGCCCACCCAGTCGTAATCATCATTGACACCGGTAATGCTGGCATCCAGCAAGGTTCGGTCAGTAAATCCGGGCCATGTACTGTCAACGGTCACCACCTCAACTGTCGAAGGTGGAGTTCCCTGCTGTACCTGCGAAATTAACACGCGCTCGACAGTAATGGTCTGGCTGTCCACGTCAGTAATACGGTATTTATTGTCGGCATAACCAATCGAGATTCGCTGCGTGCCCGCCGGGATCCCTGTAAAAGGCTTGCCGGTCGCACTGCTGTAGGCCAGTGTAATATGGGCGCGAATTTCAGGCGTGCCGCCAGATGATTTAACGCCCGGCGTGCTGACAGGCGCATCCCCAAACGCAGATTGCGGCAGGGTGCTGTGGGTAATTGTATCGCCTGAGAAGGGACTGGAAGATTCAGTAATTTCGATTCGACCCGAGTTGTCGCGCGCGATCAACCCGGAGCCTGTCAGCTGAGACGTTATTGTTGAAACCAGCCCGCTCATGGTCACATAATTTGTCAGCAGCGACACCGGCCACGTTGTTCCTTGCCACGTAATATTGAACGTCACCGGCGCTGTGGAGTAATCGTAAACCGAAGGGGCCGCGCTGGCCAGAACACTTGCCGCCGATCCGCCAACGCCTGGAACAGCAGCAACCCCTGGGGTGTAACTTGCTATCACGAGATCATAATCAGTATTGTTGAAGCCAAGATTAACTGGCATGCCCACCACCGGGGACAGCTCGTCCATTTCACCGTAAATGACGTTGTAACCGCCCGAGTTCGAGACGCTCCATGAGGCAGGAGCCTCAATAGTAATAATTGTGCCTGCAGCCCATGATTCCGGTACGTCCGAATCTTCATCGCTGCTACCCGTTGATATGAGCGTAACGGTGTTGCCACTGACCAGTACCGCGTCCGCGCTAATACCGACAGTTTGTGGTCCGCTCGAGCCCAGATCCAGGCCAGCGGTACCTGATGTGGTATTGCCAACTTCGCCGGAGTTGTACCAGTTCTCTGTCCTGCTGTCGGAAGAAACGTCCGCGCCGGGTGGGTAGATGGTGTAACTGACATCATCTCCGAATGCAGAGAACGGCGTATTGCCTATTCTCATATCGGATTTAGGCAATGATACATTTCCGACGCCAACAGCGACAAACATGCTGGTAACGAAGCTGGTCTCACCAACGAATCGGCTAACCGGCTGCGTAACATAGTCCGGCCAGACGCGGTACCGTCCGAAGATTTCCCGTACCGGGTCGCCGAGTTTTGCCATGTTGGCTTTCGCCGGGTTGAGCTCAAGCTGGTCACCGCTGCCGGGCTGACTGGCTGCCCCCGTCTGCATGGTGCTCATCATGTAAATCGAGTACGCCGCCGAGGCAACCGCAACAGCAACAGCTGCCCATAGCGCGATTTCCGCACCGGTACCGTAGGGCACCGGATACATCCTTACATCGCTGTCGGGGCGAATGGCATACAGAGCCCACTCTGTCGGCGGCACCGGGACGCCGTCGATTTCAACCGCAACCGGGTGCTGCCGATCAGGCGTCCATCCCTCAACGTTCTGTGCAAACCAGGAGTTGAGTGTCAGGGGTTCATGATGGTGGGTTTCCAGCGGTTCGCCGGGCAGCCGGGACGGATAGATACGGATCGTCACTGATAATACTCCACGCGAATAAACCGACGCGCGAACCGCGCCAGCGGCAGGAAAGTCACGTTAGTGCGGGGATTACACTCGGCGGCATGGAGCACGCCGTCGATCTCCACCACGATGGCGACATGTGTCACCACTGAGCCGGAATAGCAGGCAATGCCCGCGCCAGGCGCAGGCGCGCAACGCTGCAGATCAGCCATCAGCCCGCGCGCCTCCCGGTCGAGACCGTTATCATCTTTTGTAATCCCGGCGAACTCAGGCCATGGAGCCAGTGCCAGATCACGCCGAATTTCGTTAACTATGCCAAAGCAGTCGAGTGAGGGGTAAGCGCGTCCGCCCTTCTGCCACTCGACAGAACGGTACTTGTCAGGATTAAACATGATGATTTCCTACTGGAGGTAACGAAGACCCGGGAAGTCTGTCAGTGTGTATCGATAACGTGGCCACGACGTATCGAGGATGTTCATATAGCCGGCGGTGATCTGCACCTCCGTTGCTGTCCAGGAACCCTCTTTAATCGCGAGGGTGAACGGGGGAGCTGCGGGTGCTGACAGATCGGTGGAGACGTACCGGCGGAAAGTTAATGAGGCAGTGGAAAGATTGTCCAGTGCGTTGCGAATTGCGGTCGATACCACGCCGTCGATATTGCTGATCGCGAATTTTAGATCCTGCGTGCCGTCGGAATTGCGCGCCGGCAGCGCCACGTCGATTGCTGAGCCGGTAAACGTCGCTTTGTCACCCGTTTCAAGCGTGACTGTAATGTCTTCCCAGCCGCGGGTTAGCCAGTAACTCTGACCACCAACGGTGATCTGCAGCGTATCCAGAATGACTTCATCACCGCCGGATGCGTAAAGCCGGTTGAGAACCGCACTGGTCATGCTTCGGGCCACTCCTTATTCAGTGCCAGATCGATAATATCCGACCCCGCCACCAGCTCAGGAAATAAACCCCAACCAGGCGGCAGTATTGGTCGCTCCCACAATTCAAGCTGCGCGCTGTATCTCCAGTATTTTGGAGAAACAAGCGTCGGTCCCTCGTATATATCAGTGAACCTACATTTATAGGACTGCTGGCAGCCGAGCGGTGTTTGCAGCCTCATCAAAAACCATGCAGCACCATCCGTAAGCGCATCCCGAAACCAGGCCTCAAATAGCTGAGCCTGGTTGTGCTTAGTGAAAATCCAGTTCACGGTTGCGATGGTTGGTGTTGATGTGTACTTGCGGCGCTGTCGGGCGCGGCCGGATGTTGTTTCAGTTCGCTGTAGGGGGCTGACAGGTTTGAAGCCATATCCATCCTGCAGCGGCATTGGCAGGTAATCATGTGGGTAGACAATATCTGCCATTATCCTCGTCTCCGGTTCGGGTAAATGGACTTCAGCGCCCGACCAAAGTCCCCGTCTGGTTTGATAACCTGGGCGGCCATTTCTTTACGGATCGAAGCTGCTAATTGCCGGTTTCGCTGGTCGATAGCCATCAGTGTTGCGTCATCTGGTTTGCCGGTGAATGAATTTTGGATATGGAAGGTGCCGCCGGCATAGGCCTGCCGGGACTGCTGCACCCTCTCCAGGGTCGCATCGAGCTTGGCTGAGGTGCTGGCGGTTACCACGCGCTCTCCCTTTTGCAGCAACCAGGTTCCAGTTTCCGGCACCCGGTCAATCCCATCATGAGCCATGCCAGCGAGTGACTGACCTGCTATCAACGCCACTGACGCATAACCAACGGCGCGGATTGCTGTGGCCGCAGGGATCCCCATAATGAGCCCGCCTTCCGCCATAGCCTTGGTTGCTGCAAGTTCAGTGTTGATCACTGCCTGCGCCATTGCTGCCGCCTTACTGGCAATAAACAGTGTCTTATAGGCAAGACTACCTTCCTGTCCGATACCCTGCAGCAGCTGCGCCGACTGCCCTGCAAGATCAGAGAACATGGCCAGACTGGCAGATGTATATCCCGCCTGGATATCCTCTAATTGCGAAGCATTCGTCTTGTTGATTTCAGCAACACGATCCGCATAGGTTTGCTCGTTAATCTCCTTCTGATCGAGCAACTCCTTCTGCATTTCAAGCTGTGTTTCGTACCACTTTTCCAGTTCTTTTTGCGCATCAGCGACTCGAACAAGTTCGCCGCTGGCACCGCCGACGGATGAATCGATACCGCCAAATTTCGGGGCGTCCTGAACCGAAGCTTTCGATATGCGCTCCATCGTTTCGCGATATTGTTCTGTCGCAGGTGCTGCTTCGCGTAACAATTTAATGCGCTCGCGAGTGGTCTTTAGAAGCGCCTCCTCGGGCTTCAGCAGTTCTTGATTCAGGGATTTAAGGCGTTCAACAGCATTAAGATGATCAAGCGCGGCGGAGTTGCGCAGAAGCTCTGTCTTCTGAGTTTCAGACAAAGCCCCCAGTTCACCCTGGGTTACCTGATATTTGGTTTTAGCGAGCTCCGTACTCTGGCCAGCAAGCGCGAGCTGTTCCTGCTGCTGGCTGATGAGGCGCTTGTAAGACTCCTCAAGTTTCTCCGATGTCTTTTGCTCATCAGATTTTGGCGTCTTTTTCTGGGGTTTGTTGGCCTCATTATTTCGCCATTCCAGCAGACCGTTATTAATCAACTCCTGACGGCCTGTCTGGAATTGTGGGTCACTGGTTAATCCCAGATCGTCGGCGGCATAACTGAGCCGTAAGCGCTCCTTTTCTTCACCCTTAAGGCGTGATAACTCCAAATCCCTACGGCTCTTTTCAAGTGCATCGGTTTGCTTTTTATCGAGATCGGCCTGAGGCAGTCTTAGCGGAACGTTAGCCAGCCCCTGACGGGCCATGAGAAGTTGGTTGCCTAAACCGAGAATTTTATTAAATTCAGTATGCTGACCATTCATCATGATCAGCGACTGATAAACTGCATTCTGACGCCAGGCTTGTTCGCGTATTAAATCGTTACGGCGCCGCTCTATTTCTTCGAGAGTCTGCTGAATGCCGCGAGACTTATCTCGCATGTCATTTAATTTTCCCTCTTCAACGGCAAGCTGATCCGTAACTATCGCTACGGCTCTCAGGATATTTGCATCGTTTTCGCTGGTTATGCCGGGCTTTCCGCGAGATGCATTCAAACCGTCGATTTGAATTTTCAGCTCACCAACCTTTTTGGCTTGCTCACCAACTAGGCGATTTTGCTCTACCAAGGCACCAACAGTTCTTCCTCTGTTGTCGTCTGTTTCAGACAAAGACATGCGAGAAGTCTTTTCTCTGATTTCATCAATTTGACTGGCATATTCCTGTGCAGATCGACGGGCTTGCTCCTGATTTTGATACATCGCATACCAGGCACCAGCTCCAAGCATCACCAAGCCAGGCACGCCGCCAATGAGTCCAATAGCACCGCTTAAAAGGCGGGTACCCACAGATGTAACACTGTTGAGATTGCTTTGCGTGGAAACTCGATTAGCAAGGTTCCGATCTCTGGCTGCCTCGGCTGCAGCCAAGCGCCTTTCAGCAACAGCCTGAGCATCAGCGTTTTTAGCTGCCACCAGACCCGCCTGCGCACGTTCAAGAGCTGTTCTGGCTCTGACTTTTTCTGTGGCAGTTCCACTTGCAAGTGCGGTGGTCAGCATGGTCTGAGTTGCAGTGACTTTTGCTTCTGCTGCAGCAACTTTCTCTTGTTGAGCAGCCAGAATGTCTGCACTGCGGGAACGCTGAACAGCTTGTTGAGCCCGATAAACTTCAGCTCTTGAGGCGGCAACAGCAGACTGAGCAGCTTTATCCTGTGCAACTGCAAGAGCAACTTCTGATTTGGCAGCAGAAACCAGTGCGCCTGTTGCACTCGTAGCACTCGTTACGACTCCGCTGAGATATCTTGCCAGCCCAATTCCAACAAGCGCACCGGCAGCAGTTGTGATCGTGGACATATTGTCAGCAACATCACTCAAAGCACTACTTACCGCTGAGGAGGTAAAAGAGTCTAGCGTTTGCGCGACGCTATCTAATCCGCCAGACAGCGCATCTGTCGCACCAGTGGCCTGGTTGACACCGCCAACCCAGGCCATGAATGAGTTGGTAACTTTTTGCAGTGAACCTGAAACTGTTTGCGGCATGTTGGCAAATTCACCCTGCAATGAGCCCAGCTGGCTCATAAGTGCAGGAACAACCTTATCAATAGTTAGTTGCCCCTGATCAGCCATGCTCTTCAGGTCTTTGCGAGCCACTCCCATTCCTGCGGCAAGTGCGCGTATCACGCGATCGCCTGCTTCGTTAACGGCGTTAAACTCCTCTCCTCGAAGAACGCCTTGCGCCAGCGCCTGGCTGAATTGTGTGATAACAGAACTTGCTTCCTGGGTGTTTGCTCCTGAAAGTTTAAGGCCAGTTGAAACAGCCTCGGTAATTTTCAGAACTTCATCAGAGCTATACCCGTATTCGCGCATTGAAGCTGCTGCGCGTGAAAAAAGGTTTGCGTTATCGGAAAATGCCGTGCCGGTTCGCTGGCTAATTTCCATTAACTGGCGCTGAGTGACTGCAAAATCCTCAGCAGAAGATGATGCCTGCTTAAGGCGCGCGTTTACAGAATTCCACTCATCGGCAATCTGAACAAGTTTACCAGTTGCAAAAGCTGCCGTAGCTGCGGCGGCGGCCCTTCCTGCTGATGCAAATCCATCAGTAAGGTCGGATAATGCTCTTTCGCTTTCGCGCGCTGCGGCTGCGGACTGTCGCCCGCCATTTTGCATGGTGCGGTAATAGTCCTGACCCATGCGCGATGCGCGGGATATTTCCGTCTGGAATGATTGCGAGTTAGCGGAAATTTTGATTATCAACTCACGTAATGTTGCCATCAATTTTCTCCAGGCGAAAAAAAAGCCCGCTAAGCAGGCTTTTTGTTGTGATATTAACTTTCCGGGTTATCTAAAAATTCTCTCAGGGCTTGCGACTTATTGCAGGATTCTTTATTAATCGACATGCCCATCTCTTTTTGTTTCTTACAGAAATAGAAGTAGTCATCGTTTGTTTTTATGTAACCCATGAATTTATAAAACGCTTTACTACAAAGCTCAGGGTTAGCATGTTCAGCACAAACCGTAGAAGTATAACTCTGCAGTTCGCTTGATTCTAATGGCGCTAATGTTTGAGTCGCGTTTGATATAGGGATAAGACAAAAACATAATATAAATAGAACTAATTTTTTCATTTGCTTTACCAATTATAAAAAAACCGATCCTATTCTTTTATGGTTGATTTGTCACTGAGTCGCGGCAGTAAGCGCCTCTTCAAGACCAGCAAAGGGGTCTTCAGGTGCTGATTGCTCGCCACCATCCCAGCGCAGGATTGCATCTTCCAGAGGCACCTTTACCCCCTGAGAACCGTAAACGGCAGAGACTATCTGTGCGGCCTGAATATCACCACGAACATCTCCAACAGGGCTTTGCCTGTCGAACTCAATCCACATCAGAAGCTCGCTTGCTGTCATGCTCTGCCTAAGCTCTGAGAGCGTGCGCCCCATGCGGAGCGCAAGCGACATCAGGAACTTTACGCCAGGGGTTGAGACTTTTCCCGCGCTTCTTCCGCGTTGCTGATCAGGTCAAGGGCCTGTTTAAGCAGGCGCGAATGCACGGGGCCGTAAATTTCGCGGACCTGCTCTTCTTCGTCGACGCTGAAGACCGGTTGCTTATCGGTGTCGCACAGGACGTCAATGAAGAGAACCACGTCAGCGCAAAGGTTACGGTGCGCCTTTTCAGATACCGACACATTTTCATCATCAGCACCCGCTTTCACCACTTCCTGCCAGCGCAGCCAGGCTTCACCAGACGGCTCACGGAGAACCACTTTGACGCCTTCCCACTCAGGAACGGCGACCGTCTTATGACGAAAGCCCGACATCTTTGCCAGGGCGAGGTTTTTAATATTTTTCATGCAACCCCTCAGGAACCAGATTCGATGTTTTCAGGCTTACCCTTCAGGCGCAGGGAGAATGTTGCCGCAACTACGCCGTTGGTACCGGAAGACCATGTGTGCTGGCGGATTTCAGCCAGGAACTTAAAGCCCCTGCCGGACGGGAAAATGACCTGGAAAGCGTAGGTCGTATCGTTGTCATACGCATCGCGCAAGGCGTCCTGCGCCGGATTCTTATAGAAGTTACCGGAAAGAGAGATTTCTGACGGCGAAGGCAGACCGTTAATGTTCTCCTGCTCGGTAGAGCAAAGAGTTGTTACGTCAATATCCTGCTTCTGACCGCCTGTGAACTGAATTTCTTTGATGGTGCAACTCAGATCGAGGAAGGTTGCGGAGTCCATCGTTTCTTTGGTGGCTGGCGCAGAGGAAATAAGGATCTTCGTCAGCTGCGATTTTTCGTAAAGTGCAGACATAGCTGTCTCCTGGAAAAAGAAAACCCGCCATTAAGCGGGTTCGTTTGGTGAATGATTTATCAGGGGGTAACTTTAAAATCCAGGGTGGCGCGGTAGAGCCGATAATCTGGTTCGTATCCGGGGATTTTTACCACCTCTGTAGGGTTTAACGGCTTAAGCGAAGCGAGCGCCAAATCTCTCAGAGAGCGTGATTCAGCGATCGAAGTGGAATACACATCGACCTGAACGGAAACCCTGCTCTCTGCCTGGCCACACAGCACGTCAGCGGAAACATCATCGACGATGGAAAAGATAATCCAGGGTGGAGAGACCGACGGTTTCCCGTCACTACCTAATGGCGCAACATAGGGATATACCCGACCTTCTGCCAGGGGAGAAAGCAAGGCGTAGATATTATCTTCATTCACTTGCTCAATACCTCATCAATAGCCTGATTCATCCTGGCAATGGCGACGCTGGCGGCCTCTTCCTCGCGAGTATCGTAAGCGGGTCTCACAAACGGATGCGCAGGCATGTTCGCGGTACCCAGCTCTACAAAGCGCCAGTAAAAGGCGTTTTTCGGGTTATTCGCCTTCATGGTGTTATCGCTGTTGCCGGTGCGAGGGTTAACGCCACGGATATGCACGCCAGAAGAGATTTCGCCGCGGCGTCGACTTTTCTGTGTCACCACTACCACATTTTTTTTCAACTTACCGGTACGTACCGGTGCGCGGGCGATCACCTCTTCTTTGAGTACTTCGGCCCCGGCGCGCGTGGCATCGCGCAGAACCTTGTTATTTTCAGCGCGACTGAGCGCCTCAAGGTCTTTTGCGATGTCGGCCAGTCCGGAAAAATCAAGGCTCGTTCCGATCACTTTTCAGCTCCTGTTTTACACAGAATTTCCAGGCGAGTACCGTTCGGGTTGGCGACAGGTGGACCGATAATATTCAGTAATTGGCCTTTGTATGGGCCGCTGAGCACCTCTACGCGGGAGGAAGCATGTACCTCAGGCCTGAACCGCATCCAGATGCGAATCGTTGCCTGTGCCATCTCCGCGCCACCTGACATTTGCTCTCTGCCGCTGATCCCTTTCACCTCTGCCGGAACCGGATCGCCACCACTCCATGACTCCACTGGCTGCCCAGATGAATCCCGGGAGGTTGTGAAGTTCAGGATTTTAACCCTGTGCCTGAATCGTCCAGGTTCCATCAGGAGCCCTCCTCAGGTTCCGCTTTGCCGCGCCAGTTGCGATGAATAAACATCATTCGCTCAGCAGCAGCATTTTCGTAAAGCTGAACCTCGCTTTGTGCGGTCCGGTGTTCGAACATGTCAGCAAATACCAGAAGCACAGCTCCCTTAACCGCTGCCGGAATATCACCTGGCGCCTTCCATGCTGGCTCGTCACACCATCGATAGCAGTAGTCAAAGGCTGCCTGGGCGTAAAGCGTGATCAGCTCGTCCCGGTCATCTTCTTCAAACTCTATCTGCTGCTTAAACAGGTTGAGGCCGATAACCTGCAGAACATCTATCGCCATACGTTAAAAGGGCGGGTTACCCCGCCCTCCCCCATCATGAGCCAGAAGAGAAAGTACCCTTGATGATTGCTGTCGGGCGATAGTGAGCCAGCGCCAGGCGTTCTTCACACAGGATGGTCAGCATGTTTTTCACGAAGTTGTCGCGGTCTTCACGGCTGACTTCCACGGTGGCATCCATGCGATCCCAGACCTGAGACGCCATGTCGAAACCGCCGACGGTGAAGGTGCCGGCTGCCTGCGCCTTAGTCGGAACGACCGGCAGGCCCCACATGATATTGCTGGTGAATGCCTGTGGGCCACCGAAGAGATAACGACCTTCGTTGTCTTTCAGCAGCGCGATGTTGTGCCAGTCGCGCGGGTTAAGGACAATGCCGGAGGCGCTGAACTCGGACTCGGTCACCTGATAAATAGCGTGAGCGATGATGTCCGCGCGGGTATCACCGGTGACATTCAGCGATGTGTCGTAGGCGGTGGCCACTTTGTTCAGACCTTCCAGGTTATCCCCGCTGCCGTCGCCGTTCAGCAACTGACCTTCTTCCTTCAGCGCCAGACCGTACATCAGGCGGTCATTGACGTAGGACTGCAGCATCGGGGCGTCGTCCATAACCTGGCGCGAAGCCTGCACCCAGTGGGCGATGGTTTTGACGTTGGCGGTCTGCTTGCTGAAGGTGATATCCGATTCAGGCTTAAGCGCCTTTTCAGCGACCACATCGGCGCTATTGGTAAACACCTCTTCGCGCACGTACTCCAGTGAGTTACTGGAAATACGACCCTGTGCCAGCAGGTCACGAATGGTCAGGCGGCGCAGACCCGGCATGATAATGCCCGGAACCTGCATCGGCTGGATCAGGCTGCCAGCAGATGCCGCAGTACTGCCCAGGGATTTATTGAAGGTCTTCGCATCGAAGCTGCCTTTGCTGCCGTTCCAGGACTTCTGCAGCTCTTCAGCTGCACGCTCAGAGAAGGATTTCTTCTCACCTGGGTTTTCGGCACCGGAAGCCAGTTTCTGTTCCAGATCGAAAAGGCGGGTACCGGATTTGCTCAGCTCTTCCTGTACTTTCGCCAGATCGGACTGCAGCTGTTTGGACACCACGCCGGTGCTTTCGATTTCTGCTTTCTGGGCATCGAAAAGCTGAGTCATTTTCAGCTGGGACTCTTCGATGGCTTTTTGAATTTGAGCGAGTTCAGACATAATTATTTTCCTAAATTAGAAGGGAAGGATTTGATGCTCTCAAGCAGAGCGTTGATTTGTGCTTCGTTTCCGTCGCCCTCGGACTCGCTCCGAATCGCTGACTTAAACCGGGCTATTAACCCAACTGCCTGTGATTTGGTGAGACCGACTGAATCCCTCAGCCAGTTCTCCACGTCACGGATCGTTTCAATGCCATCGACACTTTTCATGGCTGCAATGCCAGCCTGTTCGTTGGCCGGGAAGGTGCAGACGCTGATTTCACGCAGGGCCTGGATATTCTTAAAAATGCGACCAGTGGGAATGATGGTGTAATCATCTTTAGCAACCGAAAACCCAACCGACATCCCCTCAACCGTACCGTGCTGCATTGCCGCCTTAAGGTCAGTAGCGCCACTGTGCCCTGGCGTCAGTTGGCCGCGCACATAGAGGCCTTTATCGTCCTCGGCGAGGCTGTCCCACTTTCCAACCGGCAATTCCCATGTTTTGTGGTTGAAGAACATCGCCACTTTTCGGGTCTGGTTGGTGAGCGCGTTTTTGAAAGCGCCGGGCAGGATGATGTCGCCGTCAGAGTCGGTGTTATTGAAAACAGATGCGTATCCTTCGAAAATGCCCTGCTTCCCGTCACCGGTGAACTTGATTTCTGTCTCGTCGAAAGACAGCGTTTTTACGATCTCAGGCATCGTGGCCCCCATAAAAATTAAGCCCCGTCATTGCGGGGCTCTTTGTTGGTTCCTAAATCGGTGATCGGCACGTATTGCGACTGCCGCATTGCCACATCGCCGCCAGGCAGCGGCGGGAGGTTATCCGTTCGCCGCATCTCGTTGATCGTGCGAAGCCCTGCCTCTCCCATCGCCTTCATGAATGCAGCGCGGGAGGCAGAATCACCTCTCAACAGACCATCAAGATTGTGCTCAGCATGAATGCGGCCAACGTCCTTCGCCGGGATCAGCCATCTCTGAATGCTGTTTTCCCAGCGCGAGATATAGGGCTGCAGGGTGTACTGCAGGAAGCCGAGATTCTGCTGCTCGATGCCCGATCCCCAGCTCGTTGACTTCTCAACGTCGCCAACAAGGTGAGGCGGTACGCCAAAAAATCGGGCCAGTTCGCTAACCTGGAATTTTCGGGACGCCATCATTTCGGCATCCTGAGGTGTCACGCCAATTGCCGAAGTAGAAAAGCCCGCTTCCAGAATCCAGAGGCGTTTTTTTACCGGGCCGCCAGCGATCTCTTTGAAGTTCTCTTCAACCTGCGAACGCTGCTGCTCAGTTAGCACCTTTTCGCCAGTAGAGAGGATTTGGGGTGATTTGGCACCGTTCGCAAAGAAATCTCGCTGCTGATCTTCCATCGCCACCGCCACGCCTGCCGATTTACAGGCAAACGCGATAGGTGAGAGGCCGACCAGCCCCGTAAATCCGAAGCCTTTAAGGTGAAAAATGTCTTTCTGTGAAAAGTTGGCGTACTCGCTATCGCGCTGATAGCGATAAACCACGTTTTTACCGACCATCTTCACATCCATATTGGCGGACTGAAGCGGTATCAGGCTGATCACGTCGCCAGCGCTGTTACGATCAACCAGCGCATAGGCGTTCCCGTAGAAACAAAGCTGCATTGTCATGGCCTCCCTGAACTCCTGGGCGGTCATGTACTGATTGGGCGAATAGCGCAACAGGCGAGCCAGCGGGTTGTTCAAGCCGACTTTTTTTCGGTTGTCGCTCTGGTCAGTTTCGAATACATCCAGCGGAAGACACGCAGTGAGCGTCGAAATCAGGCTAACGCAGCGCCACACCGTCGATATTTGCAGTATCCGTTCATCGTTAATGGATGAATCGCCCAGGTGGCCGTGGGCCGAAACTGGCCCCGTTTGCGAGCCTTGATTTGGGGTGACTAAACGTCCGCCGACAAACCAGGACTGCAGCCTTGCCCACCAGCCGTTATTGGTTCGTAGGTCAATCGTGTATTTAGGTTCTTCCATCACATGCTCAGCGGTCGGAAAATGAAGTCCTCGAAGTCACCACCCTGTTCGGTAACTTCCCCATTGGCAGCACCAACGGACATTGTCATTGCGACCATGCCATCGATACGACCTGTTGCTTTTGATTTATCGAGTTTGCGGTTGCCGGCAGCATCTTTCACGATCACCGCGTTCACGGCGCACATCGTTAATACCGGGTGCATACCATGCCTCACCCGCCCGTTAAGCATCAGCGATTCAAGGGTGTCCACTGCTGGCCCCATATCCTTGAAACCCTGGCCGAACTCGACCAGAGGGAGGCTCAGCCCGATGGCGTCCGCCTCTTTCCTGAACTGGTCAATGCGCCAGCGGTCAAAGGCCATCGAGGTAATATCGAAATCACCGATGATTGAGGCGATATCAGCGACCACGAATGAATAATCCACGGACGCGCCAGGCGTCGTGCGTAAAAGGCCTTCTCTGACCCAGACGTCATACGGCGCGCGGTCTGTTTTGGTGCGTTCTTCAAGCGTCTTTTCAGGTGTCCAGAAGAAGGGGAAAACATCCCAGACACCATCTTCTGCTTCACCAGCAATGACCAGCGCCGTTAAATCGTTCCTGGCTGACAGATCCAGCCCGGCATACCATTTCCGCGCCGTGTTCTGCGGTAAGCCGCCGCACAGCTCCCACACGCTGCGGGATATGAACGGTGATACTGTAGACACGCGCTGGTTCAGGTTCAGGTTTCGGAAGGTGTTCTCGAAACTTGGCATGCGTCCCGCTTTTTCTGCCTGGCGCGCCATGTCTTTTTCAGACCTGAACGTACCAAGCGCCGGATTAGCGGCAAGCCATGATTCACGCTTACTGATATCCGCCTCTTTGGGGGCCTCGTAAACGTGACAGACGATGTGCGGATCTTTCGATTTAACCGCGTCATCTATCCAGATGCTCAGCAGGTCGGCATCGTTCGCCGCCTGGGTGCTGATAACAATCAGCAGCGGGCTTTCATGTGCGCCCTGAGCCGTGGTTATGGCGTCGATAAAATCATCCTGCGGCCCCCTTACCTGCCCGGTTTCATCCAGAATCGCAAGGATGGGCGAAAGGCCGTGTGTAGTTTTACCCTCAGCAGATAAAGCCTTGTACTCAACGTTACACAGCAACCCGATCAGCTTTTTGCCGCTGGGCGTTATGTGAACCAGCTCCTGCAGCTTAGGATTGAGGTTAACCATCTTCACTGCCAAGTTAAAAACAATGGCCGCCTGCTCCCGACTGAGAGCGCCGCTGACGATCTGCGTGTTCTGTACCGCTTCGGGTCCCACAAGATGCGCCAGCAGGATCCCGGCAATCAGCCCTGTTTTACCGTTTTTACGGGCGATGCTGAGTATCGCCATGTCCGTACCGGCGGGGTTGTCGTAAATCGACAGGATGAATTTTTTCTGAAAAGGGTCGAGCCGCATTGGCTGCCCGATTAGCTTGCCTTCAGGCACGATGCAAAAGCGCTCAATGAACGCTATTACGCGCTCACCTCGCGTCATAGTCTTTTATCCGTGTTTGGGAAAGGCGATCAGGTTGTCGTCCTGGTCCTGATGCTCTGCTCGCGTGTCCCGGGCAGCGCGATCATTCTGGTTGCGTTTCTTCTGGTCGCGGCTTTCGCCGTTGGTTGCGTGGGAATGGATCTGCAGGTCACGTCGCTGTGCCAGGATGGTTCGCTGCAATTCTGGAATTTGCTTCCGCAGGTCTTTAATCAGGGCCTCGTTTCTGCCTTCACCGCGCACGCGCTCTTCTTTGCGCAAATCTCTGCGTAAAACGGTGATATAGAGCTGGTTATTTGCCAGTTCTACAGCGGCCAGAAGGTCGGCGGGTGTCCAGCTGTCCAGGGCTTTCGATCTGATATTGTCATGCCAGAATGGTTCGGCTTTTTTCTCCAAACCTGCATGGGACGGCGGATCGATGGTGTCCACTGCTGCATTATTCATGGCCTGAATCGCCGCCGCCGAACTGTCGGAGCGGGTTCGTTTATCTGCCATATGTCAACACCTTAAAACGGAAAAAATCGGGTTAGCGTTAAAATCAAACTTTGGCGGCGGTCATTTGGGGCAAAGGTTTTGAAGATTTGATCCCCCCCCTACCCCTGATGCGATTCATTCTCATTTGATATCATTGCATTTGAAATGATTTCATTTGAGGCCTATCCCCTGCTTCATCGCCGCGCTAGGCCGAGTCTTTTTCTACCTGCAGGAGGACTGGATTGATCTTCTCAGGTTCAGGCCATAAGTGACCCGATACACTCAGCGTCGGTACGTCCTGGCCGACTGAGTGGGAGAACTCTATCGAGGTCACGCCCTTCATTACCACGCCATCGATCACCAGCTGAACAAACTTACCGTCGCGGTATTCAATACTGAGGTCTTTCATTACGTGCTCCAGTGAGACGCAGGATCGAGTGGGTAGCCGTTGGCATCACAGCCGATGACTGTGCCGCTCTTCTCCATTCTCTGCTTAGTTGAGTCGTGGTGCGCTTTGCACAGTGGCTGCCAGTTCTGTTTACTCCAGAACAGGTGCTGTGCCTTCGAGATGGCGAGCGGGTTACCCGACTTAAGCGCATCTTTAAGTTTGTGCGGTTCGATATGGTCAACAACAGTGGCCGCCGTTATGCGACCCTGCTGCTCGCACATCACACAGAGCGGGTGCTGCTGCAGGAAACGCAGGCGGGCCTTATCCCATCGGCTGCCATATATGCGGGGCTCTTTGCTCATGCCAGTCTCCATGCGCGGCGGCGTTCTGTCCTCGGCTCGTTGTCCGGGTGGCGCTCAACCGTCGGCAGGTCAGCATGATCCACCAGCGAATAGCACGGGTAGATCACTCTGCCGCCGTAGGCCTCACCGACGGCGTAATCAGCTGCCAGCGTTTTATTCCATGAGTTGAGCATACTCGCCAACCTGCCCGGGGGTGGGCTATAGCAGACACCGTGAATCAACTTACTCATCACGATGTGATCACCACATAGGCGATCAGCATCCACCAGCATTCCGGCTATTTCTTTTTGATACTGCGGCGGTCGGCCAGTACCCAGATAAAAGCTCAGCATGTCGTCAGGAAAACGGGCCAGCCAATCAATCACCCGGTCGGTAAAACCAGAAACGGGTAGAGCGTCGTCTTCCAGCACCACTACCCGGCAGGATTGCTCTGCAGCCCATTCAAGCGCACGCCGGTGATTCCAGTTCGCGCCTCGCTTTGCTTCATCCATGAAGATATGGGCGTTAAGCTGGTCAGCCAGACACAGTGCTTGTTCTGCTCGTAAAGGATGTGCGATCACAACATAGGCAATATCCATTAAATAAACCTCGCCCCAAATATATTAAGGAGGTAATCTCGCAAAAAAACAGGGGGCATTATGAAAGACTTGATTCTCGGTGTGATTGCTAAAATTTCCAAAATGGATGCTGAAGCTAAACAGCTTGCGGCTAAGGTAGAAGCTCAGTCTCTGTTAATTGGTGCGCTTTTACTGACCATTGGAAAAAATGGCGGTATGAATGAAATGCTTGAGAATGTTAGGAAAGCAATTAATGCAGCTTTTGACGCATCGGATACACCGCTTAAGTCTGACGCTGAAATCTTATTGAATGAGTTCAATAATCTTATTGTATTAACACAGCTACTTGAGACCAACGATTCAGAAATTGACATCGAATCGTTAAAGGAAACCCCAGACGAAACAGCCAAAGACTAAAGTTTAGTTCTTAGAGCTGGGGTTAAGGCTCCAGCCTCTACTTATGTCTCCACCATGCCACCTCCTTACCGAAGCCATCCGTTTTGAAGATAGTATGGACCTTAGGGCCAGTAACGACACGATCACCGAATGACTTTGCAGCCATACCGTACGCGCCCATGTCCACCAGCGTGGCGGGAGCTGTTTCCATCTTCCAGAAACGGTGGCTTTCAATGAGGTAATGCTGACGGATGATGCGGTGGGCAAACTCCATTACATCTTTACGGCTGCCACCAAGAAGGCCAGCGTTAAGCAGTGGTTCATCCCGATGCAGTTCAATGAACTCGCTATACGCTTTGCCGTGGTGGTTTGCTTTCATCCACTCGTCGGCATAGGTCTTGTGCTCAGAGCCAACATAGATTTTACCCGGCTCCATTTCCGCCCAGGGCTCTCGCAGCATCTCAACGTCTGTCCCGTCAGTACACCAGACAAGATGGTATTCAGGGTGGGCACGAAGATACTGATAGATATGCAGCCAGCGCGCAAAGTAAGGGCTCATGTCTAATGCGGGTACCTCGCACAAGCTGGCACCGCTGGGAGACTCTTTTAGTTCGTCAGCCAGGACAACCGGAAGCGCGCCGGATATTGAGTCTGCCCAGGACTGCAAAGCCTGCGGGTCGGGTTTCATCTTCCCGCCGCGCTGTGGGTCTGGCTGACTTGTGAGTAGCGTCGTAATCACCAGATTTGGATTTCTGCTGTACGAGGCAAAGCCGGTATAACCGCTGTCGCGTCGAGCGTTGAAGATGCCAACGTTTCTTTTTACCAGTGCCTCTCGGTCAGGCCGTGGAATTGAGCGCACGCCCTCTTCGTACTCGTCCATTGAGTGAATCAGCTTTTCAGAACCAACCACATCAGCGAACGCCCACGACGTTAAACCAGCGTTGTGAATCCGAAGCGCCAGATCGGGATGCTCGTACATGCCGCGACCGTATACCAGATCGAATCCGCCGACCTTCTCAATGGCACTACGGTGGTAATACAGCATCACGCCGCGCTGCCCAGTATAAGCCACATGCTGATCGTCACGGTAAAGCACCGAAAGGTCATTCAGCTTATTGCGGCCAGCCAGATCGAGGAACTGGTAAGCCAGATGTGGCTCGGGTGATTCGATGTAGGGAAGATGCCAGTTATCGGCGATGGGCCAGGCGTCATCATCCCACAGAAAAAGATGCTCACACCCTGCATCCATCAGCGCGGTCAGGCTGGCGTTCTTCGAGGCGACAATGCCGAGCGATGATTCATGGCGAAGCAGCTGCACGCCGTCGGGCACTACCGCTGTAGGTTTTGAGCCATCATCGATAACAACCACCAGCGCACCCGGGGGTAAAAACTTAATATGCTGAGTCAGGGCGCGGCTCAAAACGTCAGCGCGGTTGTGCGTCGTTATAGCAATGCCGATTCGAGAGGAGGTAGCACCAGCCGGTACATACGCTACTCCATCAATAGAGACTTCCATAAAAGCCCCTTAGCGACCGCCGCGGTTATTCCAGAGTAAGCCGCCAGGCTTCGTCGCTTTCTGAAGGGCATCATTTACCGCATCCACCACAGCTTCACGCATTTCTTCTGAGAGAACGATCTTTGTTGAATTGACAGTAATAGTCTTATTGCTTCCCGCGGTCCGCTCGCTCGGATCCTTCTGGACTTTAACGGACCAATGCGCGCTTTGGCATTCATCAATCTTTGAACTTTCGGACATTCTTTTTTCCTTTTAGACGTGAGCCTGTCTCACACAAGTCCTCCAAGAGCAACGGATTGCCCAAGCTCCCAGCTGAAAGACTCTCTTAGATGTGCGCGTGCGAAGCGCTTTGAGTGATTTACTTAATAACTTTAACCTGCTTCAAAATTTCGAATCATGGCTTAGTAAAGTCAAAGAATTAAACGTAAGAACGTCGTATTTTGAATTGCCCACAACAAACTAATAGGATTCAAAATGCCTGAACTCGTTGATCCAACAGATGCATTAATTAGTTTTCAGCACGCTTTTTCAAATGGCTTGATTAAACCTTCACCATGTGTAGTTCACCCAAGTATGAAAGTGCTTCTGGATGATGCCGAGGGCACCCCCAGGTTTACTTATGCATTCTTTCAAGGAGAAACTGTTAAAGGTGTTGCTGTTTATGTCCCTGCAGATTTTGTAGAAGGGAAGCCGTGTTTTGGCGTTGGCTATGCAGTAGCTGATGAATATAAAATGCAAGGCATCGGTACTCAGCTTCTCATCGCCAGTATCGAAGAAATGCAATACGGATTTAGAAATTCCTTCGATGAATTCTATGTAGAGGCTATTGTCGGGGTTGAAAATCAGGCGTCTAACAAATTAGCTGCAAAAATTTTATCTGATACACCTGAGCCAGGGAATGATTCTCACTCTGGAAAACCTATCCATCAGTACTTGAAGCTTTTCAAAACCACAAAGTAACTGCTATTCGGGCGCATATTTTTGCGCCTTTGCAGATTTGCAGCTCGCCAGCCACGCTTTGTTATGCGCCAGGATGTCTTTCTTCGTCTGCTTATCCAGCACATCAATATCATGATCGGTCAGGTAAATTGGCTTCACCCAGTCACAGGCGGTATCAACTACCACCGTGGCGCTGCCACGAGTCACGCAGCTCGCGATCAACATCGTCGCCAGGCATATGGTTAACAGTCTGCTGTACATTGCTGGCCTCTTTCGTTGCTTCAACCCTGCGTTCTGCCACAGCGACCGTGGCCGCGGCGTTATCTTCGGTTCGCTGCTGGTCTGCTTTTGCTTCGGCTTTGCTGGTGCCGCGAACGTGGCCCAGGCCAAAAGCGCCAGCAATGGCTGCTATCACTGCCGCGGCCAGACCGATGATCGTTTCAATACCCATATTGACCTCACACCAGCACGGATTTTGCCAGGTTGAACAGAATGCGCCGTTTATCCAGCCCGTTGCGGCCGCCATTGATGATCAGCGTTACGCGCTCAACATCGCCGGAATGAAGAAGGCAGCCGCGAGATGCGTAGAACCATGCCGCTGATCGGGCAGCGTAGACATCCTGCTCCAGCAGTTCCGGGTGGGTCACAAGATCCAGCTTCAGCGCCAGGCCGCAGCTGCGATAGTTGCTCAGCCCGGTGATCTGCTTCAGTCCGCGCCCGCGGTATTTCCACCCATCGCCCGCCACCTGATTACCCAGGTTCTTTTTGCCCCACTCATTCCCGTAAACCAGATTGGCGATTGCCTTCTGGTTTGCCGGTTGCATTGCCGTTCTGCCGAGGGCAGCGGCCTGCTGTGCGGTAATGCGGTGACTACCGAACGTTGGTACCAGGCTCTCAGCTGCATAGTTCAGGTTTTCAACCACCCGTGTAAACCCGGCAGACTCATGCCCCATCTGGGCAATAAACATGGCCTGATCGAGCGGAGCGGTTATACCGTACTCTTTCATTGCAGCGTCAATATGCGGAAACCAGCGCGCGGCCAGCCCGGCGCTGATACGAGCCGCCTTTTGAAATTGTGATTGGTTCATTAGTGCCTCAGTTGATCAACCAGACGCGCAACGTTGCCCCTGACGGCCACCAGCACGGAAAGGAAAAGGACGTTGGCCCCAATGGTAGCCCACGATGAATGAGGATAAATGCCGCAAAGGTAGGCCAGTGGCACGGCGCTGTACGTGACAGTAATCAACCATGCCAGGCGGGAAACCCACGGGCGATGCCGTGAATCACCCCGGCGGTAAAACATCAGAGTCAGAACTACGCCAGCGCAGATCAGCGCGTTGATAGTTGCTGTCGGGTCATTTAGAACCACCTGAACCTCCCCGGCGCGTTATCAGCGCCACCAGCGAGCCGACATCCTGGTTATTCAGGAACGTCAGGATTTTGACGGCTAAAGCAGAAACGATAACGGCACCAATGGCGTCCAGGGGTTTGTCGCTGTAACCGGTCAGGTTAGCCAGCTTCGACCCGACCAGGCCGGAGCACAGAATGCCAGCGATATAGGACACGATAAAATAAGCAAGTCGGCGTGCTGCGCCCAGGTCGGCTGCCGTGGCGATATAAAATACCGCCCCTGCAAATGCGCCAAAAACTACACCGTAATCGGTCCCGGTCAGCAGTCCATAAACGCTTGCCCCCGCCAGGGTGCCACCGGCTAACCCCGTGCCGGAAATTGGATCGGACATTGGTCCCCCTCAGTGCTGTGAATCCTCTCAAGATGAGGGGAAAGAAGGCCGCTGTGCGGCTGGGTGTCACTCTGTCAAAGGCCATCGGAATGACCTTTTGCACAGTGTTATTTACTGGATTTAATCAGGGGCCAAAGGAGCGCAATAACCCCGGCCACCATCACACCATCAGCAAGGATGGACATCATTTTGCTGGTGAAGTCGATAGCCACCACCAGGCATAACAACACCCCGGCGGCGGCCCAGCGGAGATTGCCGATCACAGATACTGATCCAGAGGAAGCTGCAGCGCCTGGGCAATCTTTTTCAGCTGCTTCTCTTCGTCTTCGCCAATACCGTCGTTGTCGGCGACATCAAGGCACAGACAGAGAACATCAACCGCATCTGGCGTTCCCGCCACATCACCGAGTTCACGCATTGCCTGCGCATTGGCAGAACGTGGTGAGGCTTCATACTGAGCACGGATGTTGCTGCTCATACTGGCGATCTCACCAGCAAATGCAGAAAACGCTGGTTTTGCCTGGATGGTTTTTTCGAGCGTTGCAATCTCTGAAGCGTCGCAGGTGCCGTCGGCATATGCGATTGAGTAGCAGCCCCAGACGGTCGCTTCTACTGCGTCGCGGTTTTCCATCTTCTTCACTTCGACGATTGCTTTGCGTGCTTTCTTTTTGAAGATACCGAACATAGTGACTTTCCTTTTAGCGGGTGAGCCAGCGCTCAGGAATGATCGGCCCACAGAGACAGTCACACCGACCGTTCCCTATGGCTCACCCCTGAAAGGCTCTGTGGTTGGATTGCGCCGAGCGTGGCGCGAAGAATTACAGGCATAAAAAAACCCGCACAGAGGCGGGTTTGATGTCGTGCAGGCGTAATATCCCACGATGGAAAGCATACAGGACAACTTTATGCAAAGTCAACGCTATCGTGCAATAAAATGTCGCTATTTGTTCCGATCACATTAATAAGCTGTAGCCTTCTCGAATTCCACAGCGGCTTGCCGCTCTCCCTGGCGCAGCGTGTCCGCCAGCATTTCATAGAATGGTTTCCAGTTTCGTGACCATGAGGACTGATGGAGATCCGGGAGACGCTTCAGAATGGCTCGGTGTGCCGTGGCAGAAGAGACAGCAGAGAAGCCATTACCAGAGCAGCGGCCACAGGTTTTAAACACCGGAGCCCCCTTTTCCTTCGTCGCGGCACGGTCGAGCACCTCGCCTTTACCTCCGCAGCGGCAACGGGCATGGATCACCCTCTTACCTCCGCAGGTACCGCATGTACGTTTTACCGACTCACGCTTGATCTTCGGGGCTACAACTTCAGCACCGTCTGCATCGAAAATCCCCGGGTGCTTGATTACATCCTCGAGCTGGGACGTAAAACCGGTACCGCTGCAGCTGCTGCACGCCGCGCTGGTGGCCGCCGAACGGGAATAATCAGCAAAGGCAAATTGCGCCAGTACCTGCATGCACCAACCGAACTCACCACCAGCTGCTTTACGCACGTTCTTTGGAGCGGAATCCATCGCATAACGGGCCAGCGCCTGAACCGCGAGCTGCTCATCTGTTTTACTGATCCCGGCCTTCCCGAAGAACGCCGCCAGGCCGAAACGTGCACGGCTGCTGGTGGTGCCGATGGCCGCCATGACATCAGTACCTGTGAGGCGATCCGGAGAGGTTCCTTTTACGTTGTCGCTGATATGCATTCCCTGAGGACTAAAATGTTTAAGTGCTGCTTCCAGTTTCATGCGGCCACCTGCTGTTTTTTATAGAAAACCATTTCACGAACCTGATCGCCGTTCATGAGCATGTCGTTAAAATCCCCATTATCCGGCCAGTAGATACTGACCTTTTCGAGGTCGTTTTTTGCCATCAAATTGGCATGAGCACATTCCATAGCAGCCGCTAAACCGGTAGCACTGTTGACGTCACGGTCTGCAAAAATGATGAAGTTCTTCACGCCAGCTGGCACACGGAATTTCTTCATGAATCCGCTGGTCATGGTTGCCCAGGTGTTGACCCCGTAAAGCTGGTGCGCTGACAGGGCTGTTTCGATGCCCTCGGCGATGCCCAGCGTGGTGGAAACGGGGAACATACGGATCGCCACCGAACGGGCGTGATCCAGGTAACTTTCTTCCTGAAGTGATTTTTGACGCTTCGCCCCTGATGAATCTTTCAACTGAGCCTTCCGGTTTCCGTCCAGCAAGGTTCTGTGCAGATAGCAAAGCTCGCCCTTGTCATCTGTTGCGAGTGAATACAGGCTCTGGAAAACCTTACCGCCGTAGCGCTCATGGTCGTTGAATCTGATAGCGTCCTGCGGAAGCTGGTAGACACCACGGGAGCTGAGATACTCAGCGCCGGATGTGCCGCGCAGCGGTGCAAGCTTCGAAAACTTACTGATCACCCTTTTGCGCAGGCTGCCAGCGTTACTGGTGACCGGTATTTTTTCCCGAGCAAAGGTATTGCCGATCAGCTCGTCGATTTCACGGCAGATCTCATTGAAGGGTTTGCCCTGGGTTTGCGTAACCAGTTTTAATCCATCACCGCTGCCGCAGGTACAGATCCAGGTGCCGGCACCGTCACGATCATCGATACGGAACTTACCAATTGAGTCACATAGCGGGCATTTGCCTTTGAAGTGGTTTTTGCCGGTGATCGGCGGAAGCCCATAATGTTCAAAAATCATGGCCCACTGGCCTTTAGCCGCTGCTGCCGTCTTCATGCTTGTTTCCCTAACTGCTGCCTGATTTCGTTAATCGTGTTATGCGCGTGGCGAATACGCGAAGTCGCAGGTTCTGCTGCTACATCCTGCTGGCGTTTAGCCTTCCCTTTCACAAAGGCGATCTGTTTGTGCCTGATGAAGTTCGAAACCGTAGGGGTGATGTCCATCGGGTAGTCGCTCAGGCCGTTGGGCCACTCTCCGAAGCGATCATGAAAAGTGTGCTTACACCACCCATCGCTTACCGGCTTTTTTCCCAGAGATTCACGCTGACGCTGGTAAAACTTGATCTGGCTCCACCAGGCCTGTTTCTCGGCATTTGTGGGCTGGCGCTGCTCGGTACCCAGCTTTTTGAGCTTGCGCCCGGTGTCTGTATCAATATCTTCACCGGCCAGCGGCTTGTGACCGCATTTCGGGCAGACGTAGACGCCAGCTGGTTTCATGTAATGGCATTGCGAGCACTCGTGTGGCAGCTTCTCTTCGCGTTCTTCAGCTGCGCGGCGCGCGCTTTCTTCCATACCATCTGATTTGCCGGGCAGATCGTCATACTCGATGGAATCCGGATAACCCAGGCGGTGTACGGTGCCGCTGTGATCGAAGATGAGGCAGGACTCTTTGCCCGGCGCGGTGCGCAGACCGCGGCCCAGCGCCTGCAGCCAGCGGATTTCGCTTTTGGTTGGCCTGGCGTAAATGATGCAGCGAACGTCGCTGTCGAACCCGGCCACCAGGACGCCCACGCTGACGATGATTTTGGTAGCGCCGGTTTCAAAGCGATGAATGATGGTCTGACGATCCTCCACAGGAGTGTCGGCGGTCATAACCTCGGCGTTAACACCAGCCTGGTTAAACCGGATAGTCAGGAAATTGGCGTGGGCTACGTTCACGCAGAACGCGATTGTCGGCAGATCCCGGCCATGCTCCAGCCAGTTCTGGACGATATCGCCCACCAGCGTAGAGCCGCACATAATCTCGGCCAGCTGCGTCTCGTTGTAATCGCTGCCGAACTCCAGTGATGGGGCCGATTTTACGCCTTTAAGATCCGGCTTAGTGGGCGCGTAGAACTCGTATTTGCTCAGGTCCCCGCGCTGGATCAGCTCGCCGATGGTGGTAGGTTTAATAAGCCGGTCATAGTATTTGCCCAGGAACGGTGAAAACGGCGTACCTGACAGGCCAATCACTTTCACGCCTTTAGCGCGCAGACGTTCGATATCCTGCAGGATGCGTTTTTTACGCAGGTGCGCTTCGTCGATAATCAGCAGATCGATGTTGTCAGGGAACACGCGGCGAATAAGCGTATCAGCGCTGGCAATCTGGATTTTCAGAGACGGATCGTAGTTCGGATGATCCGCCCAGATATAGCCAATTTCATCACCCGGCAGGCCATATTCAACAAAGCGATTAGCCGTCTGACCGATCAGGATGGTGTATGGCGCGCAGAACAGAACGCGCATGCCGCGCCTGACAAACCCGGCGACAATGAAAGCGGCCAGCCCCGTTTTGCCGCTGCCGGTAGGCGAGTACACCATGAAGGTGTCGTTTGCCTTCCAGTCCCGGCGCAACATGTTAAGCGCGCGCTCCTGTGCAAAATTCGGTGTGATCGTCAGCTGCATTGTGCTGCCCCCGCGGTGATGAGATAATAATTTTGTGATGTGGTTTTCATGGATTTCCCCTCACATGGCTGGCGGCCTCCCCAAAGGTTGCCAGCCTCCCTTCTGAATCAGCTCCCCTGAAATTCACTCTTCCAGGAAGAACCTTCCTCGTTTCTCTGCGCCTTCAGCTTTCGTACTACCTTGCTGATACGGCCGCTTTTTTTTGGTTCAGCCCTTAAGACTGAGATCTACCTAACCAATGGATCTCGCCTGTTGGAAAAGGCCCTATTCCTACCCCTACACCCAATCCCCCCCTTACCCCCCTTTCCCTCTTCCCCATAAAAACGTACTACTTCCCTAGTACATATGAGGATTTGGGTCAGTTGGTTGCCGACCTGAACAGGCACCTTTAAGCCTGCTTCTGTTCGGGTACCCTTAAACCCGAAATAATCAAGAACGCGCTTGCGTTCCAGCCAGGGGCGGTTCGGCGGTATACCCCTGTAATGCCCTGCCGTGATTCTTCACGAACAGGCGAAGCCGTGTGTTTGCTTCGTGCCTTGCCCGATTCTCCTTGCGGTATGAAACTGGCTCAGCTTCAAACGTTTCCTGATACACAGCTGCATAGCGCTGAGTGGCTTTTTGCCGTACTGCTGACGTAAGAGTTGATAGCTGCTGCTTAATCCACTCTGTGTCTGCCTGGCTATAACTCCCTGGCAGATCTACCTGCTCAAAATCAGGTGACATTTCATTAATCGTCGCTAGGACGCGGGAATAAATCCGGCAGATCTGGTCGTATTTGATATGCAGCAACCTGGCCATCTGCAGCAGCTACAATCTTCAAAACATGCTCAGCTTTGACTTTTTTCCCGTGACGCCATTTCCAAACCGTAGCCTGAGAGACGCCGCAAAGTTTGGCCAGCGCCCCCTGGCTACCGGCACGCCGAATGGCTATGTCGATTGGCTCTGAAATCATAATACCCCCTTAGTAATTAAATATTACTTTAGCGATTATGATAATTACAAGCAAGCCATCTAATTACTTTTTGACTTAAAAGGCCGTTTAGGCTAAGTTTTTAACAACTTATGGAGTAATTAGAATGAACAAAAACACATACTCAGATCGATTAACCGAAGCCATGAAGGAAGCCGGCTTCACCCAGGCATCCCTTGCGAAAGCAGTTGGTATGTCTCAATCCAGTATATGGAAACTCACTTCAGGCGCGGCGATTGGCTCCCGTAAAACGGTTGAGATCTCACGAGTATTAGGAGTTAGGCCAGAATGGCTCTCTGCCGGGGAAGGACCGAAATATTTAGCAGGTCTGGTAGAGTCGGGGCATTACCCACCTCCTAAATCTGCCAAAGATACCTACCGGGTTGACGTTCTCGATGTGCAGGCTAGCGCCGGGCCCGGAACTTTTGTGTCCTCAGAATTTATCGAAACGATAAGGGCTATAGAGTACACCGAGGAGCAGGCAAGGCTTATGTTTGGTAATCGACCAGCTCATGCAATCAAAGTCATTACAGTCAACGGCGATAGCATGGAAGGGACCATAGACCCAGGGGACTTCGTTTTCGTCGATACATCGATCAGTCACTTTGAAGGTGATGGGATCTACGTCTTTATTTTTGGTAAGACGATTCATATCAAGCGATTACAGATGCTTAAAACCAGCTTGATTGTATTGTCGGACAACAAACTTTATAACTCTTGGGAGATTGAAGAGAGTGATGAAGGCCAGTTCCACATACTGGGCAAGGTTCTAATCAAACAATCAGCAGCATTCAAACGCTTCGGGTAATTTACCCGTCACTTCTCCGGCCGCTTACGCGGCCTTTTTTATGCTTCAAACTCAATAAACTACAAAAGCGATTATTAAAAAATTACTTTAGTGGTTGACACCTTGCTTTAACCAGGCCATTCTAATTACGACTTAAGTGATTAACGGTTAAACATGAGGTAGACCATATGGCCACTAAAAGCTTTATTCAGCTCGTAGACATTCCTGATTTCCGGTTTACTAAACAAGAACCAGACATTAACTATGGCGATATTGCATTGGATTGCGATTCCAAAACCATTTCCATTCTGCATGCCATTCGATTTATTAGCGATTCTATTTTTAATTTATCTGAATGTGCACAGATTGAGAATGAAAAGATTCGCAGTCTTTCCGGTGTTATTTCCGATTTGGCGGATTTAACAATTGCAACTAATAAAATTTCACAAGCAGCTTCGTATCTTTCTGGCGTTAAGGATGGAAAAAATGGTGCATGAAATTTCATTAGAGCAGGTAACTGAGCGGGCGCATCAAGCAGAAATTATTTGCCGGATGATGGAGTCTTATCCCGACCGTATAGCTGATTCCGAAGTGATAGCTATTGCCTCGCTGCTGCGCAGACTCACAGGTGATGTATGTGCCTGGTTGATTGAAGAGCAGGCTGTTAAAGTCAAAAACAAATAACCATCCCTTTAATTTAATTTGGAATAAATACAGCTTAATCGCTGGGGAATATTACATCCTTTTAATGGGTTTTTATTATGATGAATAAATCCGCTTATAAAACAGCACAATTAATGCGTAGCGCCGGATATTGGCACATCGCTAATCTTTTTCTAAAGAAAGCATATGGGAGATAAATTGTGTCTATGCAGAAACGACAAGATATCCAAAATGTGAATGTTAAAGCTGAACAGTTAAATGCTCTCATGCAAACTATCCACGCCCATCACAAAGATTTTGATAGCTACCAGCTCGATGGCCTTTTAGGTCTGGCTTATGACCTCGCTGGCTCTGTTTATTCATGGACCGAGACAGAGGAGAAAATTGTACTGGCGAATGAAGGCGCGCAAAGAAGGATTATTTAGATGGATAAATTAATCGAAACATATCGGCGTCGAATTCTTAAAGCAGCATTACTCCGCCACCTCCGTAAGACAGGCAGCAATTGCATCATTATTAATCAGCCCAAAGGCGAAATAAAAACAATCGAATTAACAGAGATTCTTCTCGATGGCCTATTGAGCCGATTTGAAAAACAGGCTGTGAGCGAGTTCGGGAATATTGAAGGGGTTAAGGCGGTCAGGGGAATTTATAGCAATGCCGTAGACGTGAACGGCCGCGGCGAGTTCCTGACGGAAAGCGGCAAAGAGTTAATTGACGATCTCATTGCAGAGCTGGTCGATTTTGCCAAAAAGCATAAACCAGCAGTAGCGGAGGGTAAGCATGTTAAGTCAGCAAAACTTTAACCCGGGTTGCCGCCCGGTTCTGAATATCGATCTGCATGTTCTGCCTAACTTCACTGGCCGCGTCGTTCTCTACATCGAAAACGGGCAGGTGAAGTGTGATCGGCGGCTATCTCCCGACGAGCACATTTGCGCTTTGGACACGTTTATTGAAATGGCTCGCGACATGGAGCTGCGGCTCGCGGAGGTGAAAAGTGACGCTGACTGCAATTCGAATTCCTGAGTGGGTTCACCTCAAAGCGGCTCACGTCCTGCGCCAGTTCAGAGCGAGGAGGATTCACCCCTGCCGCATGATCGGCTCCGGGAATCTGAGCCTGAGGGTTAATCACCGCTGGCGGCTACTTTCACGCGATGGCGGCAAGAGCTGGGAAGTAATGAGCCATGAAACCTATAACCGGGAGAAAGATAAATGACCGACCTTGAAAAAGAAAACGTGAAGCAGCTTGTTGCTCGCCTGAAGGAAATCCAGAAGCAATCCGACGTAACGATTCCTGGTTGGATGCTTGACGAAAACCGCTATGGCAAAGGCTCCCTTACTTTAGAAGAGCAGCATGAGTGGGCTCAAACCGTCGTCCAGTCCATGCGCGGTACGGTCGCCCTTCTTTATCTCATCAACTGCGAAAACCGCTGGGGACTCCGTAACGGGCAATACCAGTTTAAAACCGAGGAGTTTACTTTCGGCTTAACCCGGGAACTTATTGAAAATCTGCTGATTAAGCATGTGGAGTGCGCACTGATCGAGCACAAGCCTGAGGAACGCTATCTGGCGGTTTACCAGTTCTACTACGCCAACGATCAGCGCCTGAAAGAAGTCGGTCATTCGTGGTTCGCAGAGTTTCTCGACGAGATATTTGTAGATCTCGCTGCCCAGTTGCGCGCCGGTAAAAAAATGCTAGCCAACCACGTTTTGCATTAAGGAGCAATGAAGATGGCAATGAAAGCAGAATTAGCACCAGTAGCGGCCCGTGACCTGCAGATCATCGAGTATCGCGGTCAGCGAGTTGTGACCACTGAACAGCTGGCGGCCGGGTACGGTACTGATATCGTCAACATCAAGATGAACTATTCGCGCAACGCCGCCCGCTTTGCAGAAGGAAAACATTTCTTCAAAGTCACAGGGGAAGAGTTAGCTAATTTGCGAGTGACTTTTAGTTACCTGCAAATTTCCAACAAAACCCGTTCTCTTATGTTGTGGACAGAACGCGGCGCGGCCAACCACGCGAAAATGCTGGAGACGGATCAGGCGTGGGGGTACCACGAGGACCTGGTGGAATTCTACTTTACGCAGCGTTGCACCATCGCTTCACCGGCAACACCGCTGACACTTAGCCGTAAAGAACTGGCGCTGATGGTCATTGAAGCCGAAGAACGCGCCGAAGCCGCTGCACTGGAAACCAGGACCCTCAGCGCCACTGTTGAAAGTCTGGAGAAGCACTTCACCAAAGGCATGACGATCCCGGCATTCTGCAAGGCGCTGAGCGGCGTCAACATCAACAAAATGATGTGGTGGGCGTCCGAGCGTGGCTGGGTGTTTAACGAGCAACGCGACCCAGAGAAGGATCCACGCTGGCGCGTCGCCTCATATGCCCGCGACAAATATCTGACGGAAGACCAGACGCAGATCACCCCGCACGGCAAGGATGCTTTCACGAAGTTTACGCCAGTACTGCTGGAGAAAGGCTGCCACCGCCTGTATCAGCTGTACATGAAAGGTGAGCTGCCAATGAAAAAGACCTGGAATGGCGCGTACCTCCACGACAAAGCGATTTATACCCCGGAGGGACGCTAGCATGAATAAGCAATTCCGGTATCCCGCTGGCTCACTGGAGGAAGCCCACCAGCAAGCTCTGACATGGTTATCTGATGCCTACTTGTTCCATCTGGTCAGCCTGCATCGTCGCCCGGTATATCGCCACCAGTACGGTGATATTTCGCTAGACCAGCCGTCACTTAAGGGCTTTATCGACTCGTATCTGGAAGAAAAGGGCTGGGATTTAGATCGCCGCCGCGCACATTACATCAACATGCTCGACCTTATCCGTTATATGGGTCGAAAGAATTCGGACTTCATTGACTGGGGAACCGTGCCATCACTAACGCCCCGCGGATTGTGCTGGATGAACGCCTGTTTCTCGAGGTTGGGAGAAATGGTCAACAGCTGCGGTGGTTGGGAAAACTGCGTCGAGAAAAAAATGGAGGGTACTAATGCGTGATACTGCCGATGTCGTTTGGCTGGTCCCGAATGATTGGGTGAGCGAAAAGGTGCTGATCGCGGTCACCGGGCTTAAGCCCGGAACCATCCTCCGGGCCAGAAAAGAGTGCTGGATGGTCGGGCGGGAATACGTGCACGTTTCTCCGGACGGAAACCCGAAGCCATCCAGCGAGTGCATGTATAACCGGAAAGCGGTTGATGCATGGGTCGCCTCGATGAAAAACAAACAGCCTGGGTGATTTGATGCCATGAAAAAGGTAATCTCATATCGCTCTTGGGCGTCTGGAGGAGTTCATGGATAAAGTCACATATCCAACAGGCGTCGAAAACCACGGTGGCACATTGCGCATCTGGTTTAATTTTAAAGGTAAGCGTGTCAGGGAAAGTCTCGGTGTCCCTGACACCGCTAAGAACAGGAAGATCGCCGGGGAACTGCGGACGTCGGTATGTTTTGCCATCCGTACAGGCACATTTGAGTATGCGGCACAGTTTCCGGATTCCCCTAACCTCAAGACTTTTGGGGTGGGTAAAAAAGAAATTACAGTGTCAGAGCTTGCAGAAAAGTGGCTGGATCTGAAGAGGATGGAAATCTGCGCGAACGCACTCAACCGTTATGAGTCAGTCGCAAGGAACGTGGTGCCCAGGATCGGGGGAAATCGGCTTGTGTCGGCGGTGACCAAAGAGGAACTGCTGTATATCAGGAAAGATTTGCTGACCGGTCACCAGACGCCAGTGAAGGGAAAGGCTCCGGCGAAGGGACGAAGTGTTGTCACCGTGAATTATTACATGACAACCATTGCCGGAATGTTTCAGTTTGCCGCAGATCACGGCTACGTAGAGGCAAACCCGTTCGAGGGGATGAAGCCTCTTAAAAAAGCCAGGGCAGAGCCAGATCCGCTAACTCGTGACGAATTTATTCGCCTGATCGATGCATGCCGGCATCAGCAGACGAAAAACCTGTGGTCACTTGCAGTTTACACAGGGGTACGTCACGGGGAGCTGACCTCCCTGGCCTGGGAGGATATCGATCTTGAAGCTGGAACAATAACAATCAGGCGTAATTATACAAAACTGGGCGAATTCACTCTACCGAAAACTGAGGCGAGTACAAACAGGGTCATACACCTTATCCAGCCCGCGATCAGCGTCCTGAGGAATCAGGCGGAAATGACCAGGCTTGGAAAGCAGCATCACATTGATGTGCAGCTGCGCGAGTACGGCAGAACGGAGAGCCACGACTGTACATTTGTCTTCAACCCTCAACTGGTCAGAAGATGTCAGCATGTCGGGTTCATCTACAAAGTCGACTCGATAGGTGATTTGTGGGATGCAGCGGAGAAGCGAGCAGGGATAAGGCACAGGAAAGCTTATCAGTCGCGTCACACGTACGCGTGCTGGTCACTGTCAGCTGGCGCTAACCCCAGCTTCATTGCCAGCCAGATGGGCCATGCGAGCGCCCAGATGGTCTTCAATGTGTACGGGGCGTGGATGGCTGACAGCAGCAGTGAGCAGATCGCGATGCTGAATCAGAGGCTTGCGAGTTTTGCCCCACAGATGCCCCAAAGCCTGCAAAGCAGCACCAGAGCATTATTGAAATCAGTAAGTTAAATACGAATGCCCGACATGTTAACTGTGTGGAGGGCAACACGACGCTGTACGCCCTGCCGAAGGCCGACGTGGTGGCGCGCTGGCGGGAGCAGACCAGCGATGACTTTCGCTTCTGCTTTAAATTCCCGGCCACCATTTCCCATCAGGCCGCGCTGCGCAACTGCGACGATCTTACCGAAGAGTTTTTCACCCGGCTGTCGCCGCTGGCGAACCGCATCGGCCAGTACTGGGTTCAGCTTCCTGCCACCTTTGGGCCCCGCGATCTGCCCGCGCTATGGCAGTTTCTCGACGCCCTGCCCCGGGAATTTACCTACGGCGTGGAAGTTCGTCATCCTGAGTTCTTTATGAAAGGCGAGGCGGAGCAAGCGCTCAACCGCGGTCTGCATGAGCGCGGCGTCAATCGAACCATCCTCGACAGCCGTCCGGTGCACGCCGCCATCCCGCACAACGAGGCGATCATCGATGCCCAGCGCAAAAAACCGAAGGTGCCGGTACATGCGGTGATGACTGCCAGCAATCCGATGGTGCGCTTTATCGGCAGCGACAATATGGTGCAAAACCAGGCGCTGTTTGCCGTCTGGCTGCAAACCCTGGCGAAGTGGGAGCAGGCCGGTACGCCTTATCTTTTTTTACACACTCCCGATATTGCTCATGCGCCTGAACTGGTCGATGCTCTCTGGCAAGCCTTGCGGGACGTGGCGCCGTCGATGGGTGACGCCCCTAACATTCCGCAACAATCTTCTCTTTTCTGATCCCAGCCCCTATCATAGAAGTGCCATCTGCCAAAAAACAGGGAGTTTGTATGGTTTGCGCGCTGTATGCGGTGCTGGGTGCGTTGCTGTTAATTAAGTTTTCGTTCGATGTTGCGCGCCTGCGGATGTTATACCGCGTCTCTTATGGCGACGGTGGGTTTTCGGAGCTGCAAACCGCGATCCGCATTCATGGCAATGCGGTGGAATACATTCCGGCTGCCCTGATTTTGCTGTTGTTTATGGAAATGAACGGCGCTGAGACCTGGATGTTGCATGTCTGCGGCCTGCTGCTGATCCTTGGGCGCCTGATGCACTACTACGGCCTTCATCAACGCCTGTTCCGCTGGCGCCGCTCCGGCATGAGCGCCACCTGGTGTTCGCTTGTGCTAATGGTGCTGGCTAACCTGTGGTATATGCCGTGGGAGTTGGTTTTCTCATTGCATTAGCGCACAATACGCCCCTTTATTTTTCCCGGATTTTTACGTTATGTCAGATCGCGACACGCTTTTTTCTGCGCCTATCGCCAGTCTGGGCGACTGGACCTTCGATGAACGGGTAGCTGAAGTCTTCCCGGATATGATCCAGCGCTCGGTTCCCGGCTACTCCAATATCATCTCCATGATCGGCATGCTGGCGGAACGTTTTGTTCAGCCCGACACGCAGGTCTACGATCTGGGATGTTCGCTGGGCGCGGCCACGCTGTCGGTTCGTCGTAACATCAAGCACGACGGGTGTAACATCATCGCCGTCGACAATTCACCGGCGATGGTTGAACGCTGCCGCCGTCATATCGACGCCTGGAAAGCTCCCACCCCGGTTGACGTGATCGAAGGCGATATCCGCCATATCGAGATTAAAAACGCCTCAATGGTGGTGCTGAATTTTACCCTGCAATTCCTGGAGCCCGACGATCGTCAGCTGTTGCTGGACAAAATTTATCAGGGGCTGAACCCTGGCGGCGCGCTGGTGCTGTCGGAGAAATTCAGCTTCGAAGATGCCACCGTTGGTGAGCTGCTGTTCAACATGCACCACGATTTCAAGCGGGCCAACGGCTACAGCGAACTGGAGATCAGCCAGAAGCGCAGCATGCTGGAGAACGTGATGCTGACCGACTCGGTCGAAGCCCACAAAGCTCGCCTGCACAAGGCCGGATTCGAGCACAGCGAGCTGTGGTTCCAGTGCTTTAACTTCGGCTCTCTGGTGGCGCTAAAAGGCGGTAACGTATGATCGATTTCGGTAACTTTTATCAGCTGATTGCTAAAAATCACCTGTCGCACTGGCTGGAAACCCTGCCGGCGCAGATCGCTTCCTGGCAGCGCGAGTCCCTGCACGGTCAGTTTAAGCAGTGGAGCAACGCGGTCGAATTTCTGCCGGAGATGACCCCGTACAAACTGGATCTGCTGCACAGCGTCACCGCCGAAAGCGAAGCGCCGCTGAGCGAAGGTCAGATGGTGCGTCTCGACAAGCTGATGCGCAATCTGATGCCGTGGCGTAAAGGGCCGTTCTCCCTGTACGGCATGAATATCGATACCGAATGGCATTCGGACTGGAAATGGGATCGCGTGTTGCCGCACCTGTCCGACTTAACCGGGCGCACCATTCTGGATGTGGGCTGCGGTAGCGGCTATCACCTGTGGCGCATGATCGGCGCGGGCGCTCATCTGGCGGTCGGGATTGATCCGATGCAGCTGTTCCTGTGTCAGTTCGAAGCGGTGCGAAAACTGCTGGGCAACGACCAGCGCGCGCACCTGTTACCGCTGGGCATTGAGCAGCTTCCGGCGCTGGCGGCGTTTGATACCGTCTTCTCGATGGGCGTGCTCTATCACCGTCGTTCCCCGCTGGAACACCTCTGGCAGCTGAAAGATCAGCTGGTCAGCGGCGGTGAGCTGGTGCTGGAGACGCTGGTCATTGAAGGCGACGAAAATGCGGTGCTGGTGCCGGGCGATCGTTATGCGCAGATGCGTAACGTTTACTTTATCCCGTCGGCGCTGGCGCTGAAAAACTGGCTGGCGAAGTGTGGGTTTGTTGATATCCGTATCGCGGACGTCTGCGTCACCACCACCGAAGAGCAGCGCCGCACCGAGTGGATGACCACCGAGTCGCTGGCCGAGTTCCTCGACCCGAATGACAGCAGCAAAACCATTGAAGGTTATCCGGCGCCAGTACGTGCGGTGTTGATTGCCACCAAACCGTAGCGTTTAGCCGGGTGGCGGCTTCGCCTTACCCGGCCTACAAAAAACTGCGGACAAAAAAAGACCCCTGTTGAAATTGCAGGGGCCTGGTACAAACAAGCATCATGTTGGGCGACATGATGCGCGGTAAAAACTGTATTAACGACAATACCTTTCGATTATCGCCTTCATCTCTGCAACCGACTCTCCGTCCACGCCATAGCGGGAATATTCATCCGCTTCGGCATCCGTCGACATCGACAAGCCTGTGTTGCGATAGCGCATGGGTGACGGCAACCATCTGCCTGCCGAGCTGTGAAGCTCGAATACCCCTGCCTGTAAAAACGTTTCCAGGTTAGCGGCGCGAACGCCAGCACCTGCCATTATTATTGGAACACCTGATTGCGCTTTTAGTTCCTTAATTAATGAAATACCTTTTTCGGCAGAGGCTTGTTGGCCCGACGTAAGCACCCTCGCCACCCCCAGTTCCGCCAGATTTTCAAAGGCTTGCTGTGGGTTTACGCACATATCGAAGGCGCGATGAAAAGTTACTGCCATCCCCTGCGCGGCGGTCATAATCTGGCGCATGCGCGGCATATCGATATGGCCATCCTCATTCAGCAGGCCGGTTACCAGCCCCGGGAAACCCAACTGCTTCACAAGGGCGATATCCTCCAGCATGGCGTTAAATTCGCCGGTGCTGTAGCAAAAATCCCCGCCGCGCGGACGGATAATCGGGTGTACCGGGATGGTCACCGCCTGACGCACCGATTTCAGTACGCCATAAGAGGGGGTCAGTCCGCCCTCTTTCGGGGCCGCACAGAGTTCAATGCGATCGGCGCCATGCGCCTGCGCGGTCACGGCACATTCCATGCTGTAACAACAGATCTCAAGCAATGCCATAAAACCTCCTTATTGTTCGCTGGCGACAATCTCTTCGATGGTCCAGGGGTGAAACTTCACCGTCACGCTGCCGTCGGTGACCGCAAGGGTTGGATTCGGCAGGCGTTCGCGCTCCCCTTTCGGCGAGCTGGTTTTGACAATGATCCCCGGCTGGCTCAGTCCATCGTCAGAAAGCAGCGCCAGGGCGCGGGCATTCAGGGACTCGGGGTCACCAGGCAGCACGATTTCGATATGCTCCCAGCCTTCATGGGGATAGCGTTTTTCACCCGGCCACGGCAGCTCAACCACGTCGAAACGCCAGTGGGCGACGCAAACCGGCTCGTGCAGCTTAAACAGGCAGATCGGACGACCATTGATGAGGGTTTCCGAGAGCAGCTCGCCGCACTGCTCAAACCCGCGCCGCCAGCGATCGGCGGTGGCATTCTGGTGGCAACGCAGGGAGATATGATCCGCCGCCAGCGGAGCGATATCCAGACCCAGACGTTCGGCAAGCGCCGTAAAGGCCCCGATGAAACGCGGTAAATCAGCTGCAATATCCTGCAGCTCGTCAACAGATTGCCAGTTCGCCATCATTGATACTCTTATCGTCATGCAAAAGCGTTAATTTACTCTGTTGCCGGCCAGCGACCAACCGCTGATTTGAGCCAGTGCTGACGGCAACGGGCAATTGCAGTATACTCCCGGCCTAAATTCTTTAACGGGCGCGGCGGCATGATGGCCCGCGTCAAAAATGTAAGGTATCCCGGTGAATATTCAGGCTCTTCTCTCAGAAAAAGTCAGTCAGGCACTGATTGCTGCAGGCGCACCTGCAGACTGTGAACCGCAGGTTCGTCAGTCAGCGAAAGTACAGTTTGGCGACTATCAGGCCAATGGCGTGATGGCAGTGGCTAAAAAACTGGGCATGGCGCCGCGACAACTCGCAGAGCAGGTCCTGACGCATCTGGATCTCCAGGGTATCGCCAGCAAAACCGAAATTGCCGGGCCGGGCTTTATCAATATCTTCCTCGACCCCGCTTTCCTGGCACAACACGTTGATGCGGCCCTGAAATCCGACCGTCTGGGCGTGGCGCAGCCAGAAGCCCAAACCATCGTTGTCGACTACTCCGCTCCGAACGTGGCGAAAGAGATGCACGTCGGTCACCTGCGCTCCACCATCATCGGCGACGCTTCGGTGCGCACCCTTGAGTTCCTCGGTCACAACGTGATCCGCGCGAACCACGTCGGCGACTGGGGTACCCAGTTCGGGATGCTGATCGCCTGGCTGGAAAAACAGCAGCAGGATAACGCCGGTGAGATGGCCCTGGCGGACCTCGAAGGCTTCTACCGCGACGCGAAAAAGCACTATGACGAAGACGAAGCCTTTGCCGAGCGCGCGCGTAGCTACGTAGTGAAACTGCAGGGCGGCGACGAGTATTTCCGTAAGATGTGGCGCCAGCTGGTGGACATCACCATGTCCCAGAACCAGCTCACCTACGATCGTCTGAACGTGACCCTGACCCGTAAAGACGTGATGGGTGAGAGTCTGTACAATCCGATGCTGGCCGGTATCGTCGCCGATCTGAAGGCTAAAGGGCTGGCGGTGGAAAGCGAAGGCGCAACGGTCGTATTCCTTGATGAGTATAAAAACAAGGAAGGTGAACCGATGGGCGTCATCATCCAGAAAAAGGATGGCGGCTACCTCTACACCACCACCGATATCGCCTGCGCGAAGTATCGCTACGAAACCCTGCATGCGGATCGCGTGCTCTATTATATCGACTCCCGTCAGCACCAGCACCTGATGCAGGCATGGACCATCGTGCGCAAAGCGGGCTATGTACCGGATTCCGTGCCGCTGGAACACCACATGTTCGGCATGATGCTGGGCAAAGACGGCAAGCCGTTCAAAACCCGTGCCGGCGGTACCGTGAAGCTGGCGGATCTGCTGGACGAGGCGCTGGAGCGTGCCCGCCGTCTGGTGGCCGAGAAAAACCCGGACATGCCTGCTGACGAGCTGGAAAAACTGGCCAACGCCGTGGGTATCGGTGCGGTGAAATACGCGGATCTCTCCAAGAACCGTACCACCGACTACGTATTTGACTGGGATAACATGCTGGCCTTCGAAGGCAATACCGCGCCATATATGCAGTATGCCTACACCCGCGTGCTGTCAGTATTCCGTAAAGCTGACATCGACGAAAGCGTGCTGGCCCAGGCGCAGGTCATCATCAGCGAAGATCGCGAAGCACAGCTGGCAGCCCGTCTGCTGCAGTTCGAAGAGACGCTGTCCGTGGTGGCCCGCGACGGTACGCCGCACGTGATGTGTGCTTATCTGTACGATCTGGCTGGCCTGTTCTCCGGCTTCTACGAGCACTGCCCTATCCTCTCCGCCGAGAGCGAAGCAGTACGCAACAGCCGCCTGAAGCTGGCGCAGCTGACGGCGAAGACCCTGAAGCTGGGTCTGGATACCCTGGGTATCGAAACCGTCGAACGCATGTAATGACGAGAACGTCCGCCTCTGACGAGGCGGACGTTTTATTACAGGGTGTCGTAATCACCCACTAACACTTCGTAATCTTCAACATCCCACTCTTTATTCTGGTAGCTAATACAGCATCCTTTCAACAGGTGCGTACCGGCTTTACCCACGAACAACCCGTTCGGGAACTTTGCTCGTGCCACATAAAGTTTTTTGCCATCGGCTTCTTCGCCCGCCTGAATTGCCCCTACCGGGATCGCCTTGCCGTGAGCCCGGACCCATTTCACCGGTCCGACGTACACCTCAAATTCGCGGCAAATATACTCCTTACCCCCAAAGGGAATATAGGCTCCAAACCCGTAAGCTAATTTCCCGGGATGTATGCCGCCCTTATAATTAGCACGAACAATAAATAAAGGGATGGGAATATGGACACCCGGCGCATTATTTTCATAACCTGCAACAGATGCACCCAGAGCAATAAAAACATCAGTGGACTTCTGCCACATGATTCTATCCTTATTGATAAAGCCACAGAGATAAAATAACGTACCGGCGTTTAAATGGCAGAGGTCTGGGAAATGGAAATGTGATTATCCGGCGTGAGGTAAATGACCACTTTGACCAGCGTCGGCGCTACCGCATGAGGGACTACCAATCGACACTCCGCGATGTACGCATGCTGAATGCCTGCAACAACCTGACTGCCGATGTAGAGCAGCGGGGTATACTTCGCCCCCTCAAAGTTGCGAAATGCGGTCTCGAATAGTGACATTTGTTCGGCCGACATGCCTGACAGGTTTTTATTTACTTTTACATCTATTCCCCAGCCACCGGGTACCATGTTCATAAATATGCATCCTTGTATTTTTGCGAAAGAACAATTTCTGCCGCAAAATAAAAATACGCCTGACCGGAAAAATATATTGCGGACTGACTCACAAATTATAACGAATGATGTAGTTTATTTACTCATTTACTGCATGTGTATATTTAAATTAATTATTCAGAAATAATATAAATAAAAAAACCGCCCCCACGTTTGAAGGGGCGGTTTCTAATACGCTAATCAGAAATATTTGCGTAAATATTCTGTCAGACAGAGGATCGCCATCGCCTGACCATACGGCATCGAGGTTAACGGGATCTGGCGATAGAACTCCAGATCGCTGCCCATCCCGGTTCCGAAAGAGGTTTGCAGCAGTTCGCCTTCCGGAGAGATATTCTTCACAATCCCGCGAATGGCTTTCTCGGCCACCTCTGCATACTCCGCTCCCACATAGCGCTTACGCACTGCTTTCAGGATCCCGTAGCTGAATCCTGCGGTAGCGGAGGCCTCCAGATAGGAGTTCGGGTCATCGAGTAACGTGTGCCACAGGCCGCTTTCGTCCTGGCATTTCGCCAGGGCGGCAATCTGCGCATTCAGTACCTGCACCAGATAACGGCGCACGGCGTTTTTTTCCGGCAGATCCACCAGCTCGAGGAAGTCGGGGATAACGATCGTCAGCCAGCTGTTGCCGCGCGCCCAGCGGGCGTTGGCAAAGTTGTGCTGACCGTCGTAGTTCCAGCCGTGGAACCACAGCCCGGTCTCCCGATCCATCAGATTTTGCACGTGCAGCAGGAACTGATATACCGCCTCTTCCACGTACTCAGGCTTATTAAGCAGTTTGCCGATCTTCGCCAGCGGCAGGACGGTCATCATGAGGGTGTCGTCCCACATCTGCTGATGGTTCTCTTCCGCAAGGGTAATGTGCTGCATGCCGCCATGATCGGTGCGCGGCATCTCAAGCATCGCCCACTCGGCCCAGCTCTCCAGCCATGGCAGCCAGGCCGGGTTACGCGTCTCTTCATAACGATACGCGAGGGTCAAAAACGGCGACATGGTGTTGACGTTTTTGGTGGTGGCCCCTTCGGCAAAGCGCTCGGCAAACCAGCTGTCGATAATATCGCGCATCCCTTCATCCCCGGTCTGGCAGTAATACTGCCAGATACCGTAGAGACCGACTCCGTGGGTCCACTCCCAGCCCGCCCAGCCTTTGGTGTCGATCACCCGCCCGTCGTCCAGCCGCAGTAAAAACTCGCCGGTTTTATCGTGAATGTTCACCAGGTTATGCGTCACTTTCTGGATCAGCGCTTTCAGTTCATCTCTGGCGATAAAACGCTCGGGCTGACGCAGTAACGGGCTATGTTTGACAGGCCAAACCTTCATAATCTTAACCTCTGTTGTATGTCGAATTCAGTGGAGCACGTTCTTTCAGGGACGGTGCAGCAGGTTTATTGCGATTCAGATAGCCGATGTTGTTGTTACCCCACAGGCAGTCGTATGGCATACCGGCCAGCATTTCGACCGTGGCGCGGGCCTGCGGTGTGGCGGCCTCCGGCATCGCTCGACCGGACTCACGCATTTTGGCCGTCTCTTCCCGCAGCGTGCTGTGCGTTTGTAAGTTCAGCTTAAAGCGCAGGGAGACCAGGAAGCCGCAGCACAGGACCAGTATGGTGCCGACGCTCAGGATCATCAGAATGGTGTGGCTAACCTCTTCGGGCTGCACTTTCTGACCGCTCACAAAGCCGGACATCTGCATGACGATACCCACCAGCATGATGGCCCCCGCCTGCGACGCTTTACGGGTCAGGGTCATGATGCCGGCGAAGATGCCCTCGCGACGTTGACCGGTGATCACTTCATCGACGTCAGCGATGTAGGTGTAGGTGTTCCACGGCACATAGTTGATCCCCCCGCGGCCCAGGCCCGCCAGAGCAGAAACCAGCAGCAGCAGCGCGTAGATATCGCTCATGCCGGCGTAGTACAGCCCTGCGTAGGAGAGAGAGGCCAGACCGAACAGCACGACTACCATGCGGTAGGACGGCGCCGGTCCAAAGCGGATGCACAGCGGGATCATGGCGATGACGGCAAGGAACTGGAAGATAGCCATGGTGCCCAGCAGGTTCGACGCCATCGACGCCTCCTGCATCAGCACAAAGACCACGTAGTAGGTGAAGACGGCGTTGAAGACGTCCTGGGCGATATAGCCCCCGAGGTACATCCCCAGATGCTGACGGAAAATTTTGATCCGCAGGGTGGAGCTTAACTCAACGAACAGACGGTTCAGGCTCTGGCCGAGGGTCAGTTTTTTCTTCTCTTCTTCGGCACGCAGCGCGGCTTCGGTCCACTCTTCACGCGGGCGCTCCCAGGTGAAGAACCAGACGAAGGTCAGCATCAGGGCGCACAGCACCGAGAATACCAGGCTGGCATAGAAGAAGGAGACGGCGTTGTCTTTCCCGAAGTGGGTCAGCAGAATACCCGGCAGGAACGAGGCCAGAATGGCTGACATCTGCGCCATGGAGATGCGCGCGCCGGAGAATTTGGTTTTCTGTTTGAAATCGTCGGTCATTTCCGGCACCAGCGTTTCATACGGTACCAGGATCATGGTGTAGACGATATCGAAGATCAGGTAGGTCAGCAGGTAGTACCAGAAGCCCATATCCCCGACCCACATCAGCGAGTAGCTGAAGACGCAGGGGATACCGAGCAGGATAAAGAACTTACGACGGCCAAAGCGTTTGCCCAGCCAGGTGGTACCAAAGTTATCGGTCAGGAAGCCCATCAGCGGACTGACGACGGCATCCAGCACCCTCGCCGCGGCAAAAATAAATGTCGCTTCAATCGGCGTAAGGCCACAGAAGGTGGTATAGAAATAGAGCAACCAGGCAGCCGTCAGCGCTGTGGTTCCCGCCCCGAGAAAATCGCCCGATCCGTAGGCCAGATAGTTTGCGAGTCCAATTTTACGTGTTTTCATTACCGTCGACCCTGTAAGTTTCAGATGACTCCCGGTTAGCCCGGAGGGAACGGGAGTGACTACAGGGTTACAGTAAGAGTATCCCTACGCGGATACCTTTCTGTTTCTGCCACCGCCGGACGGCAACTGGCAAAAATGCAAAGAGATTTACTACGCGCGTCACTCTTTTATAAAACAGCGTTTCTCTTGCTTCAAAAGACGGGGTCAATTATGCGAGCCAGTCATCAGAATGGACTGATAACTGGCGAAAAAGCGGGCGGTTAGCGGTAATTAACGATCACTTCGTTGCGTTGCACCTTCAGGGCGGGGATCAGGCGACCGCCGCCGGGTACTTCCCAGATAAAGCGCAGCGGCTCGGCCGCCGGAACGTTGTTAAAGGCATGCGTGGTGCCGCTGGCGCCGTCGAGTTCGGTGCAGCGTGCCTGAGAGCACAACCGCACCCGCAGACCGGCGGGGATCGGGCCGTTCAGCTCATAGCGCCAGGCCACCAGGGTCATCAACCCCGAGACCGGCTGCTTTGCCGACAGCGGGCGTGACGAGGCCGCCACGCCGCGGTTGTTGAGGGTCAGGCCGATACTGCTGTCCTGCCAGGCCCCCTCGCCTGCGGCCTGCGCCATCATCGGCAGCGCCAGTAACCAGAGTAATTTACGCATCACTGGCCTCCAATGCTGGCGGTCATGCGGATGTGACGATTGTCCGACAGCTCCATATTCGACAGGACCACCAGCTGCGTCAGGCTGCGGCGCAGGAAGCGCGACAGCAGCGGACGCAGGGCGTGGTTCACCAGCAGCACCGGCGGCGCACCGAGCATCTCCTGACGCTGTAACGCCTCCTGGGTTTGCGCCAGCAGACGATCCGCCAGCCCCGGTTCCAGCCCGCCGCCGCCCTGCAGGGCCTGCAGCAGCAGACGTTCAAGCGGCGTATCGAGACCAATCACCTGCACTTCGCCGGTCCCCGGGAACCACTGCTGGGTGATGGCACGACCCAGCGCCACGCGCACCACCGCCGTCAGCTCGTGCGGATCGCTTTGCAGTGGGGCATGCTCCGCCAGCGTTTCCAGGATGGTACGCATATCGCGGATCGGCACCTTCTCGTCGAGCAGGTTCTGCAGCACTTTGTGCAGCGTGGTCAGGGTCAGCACGCCCGGGACCAGATCTTCGGTCAGCTTCGGCATCTCCTGGGTCACGCGATCCAGCAGCTGCTGCGCCTCCTGGCGACCAAACAGCTCCGCCGAGAACTGGCCAATAATATGGTTCAGGTGGGTCGCCACCACGGTACTGGCTTCCACCACGGTATAGCCCTGGATCTGCGCCTGCTCTTTCAGGGCGCTTTCGATCCAGATGGCCGCCAGGCCAAAGGCCGGGTCGATAGTTTGTTCCCCCGGCAGCGTGCCTGCCGCGGTGCCCGGGTTAATCGCCAGCCAGCGCCCTGGATAGGCATCTCCGCTGCCAATCTCCACCCCTTTCATCAGGATGCGGTAGCGTGCCGGGGGCAGGTCCATATTGTCACGGATATGCACCACCGGCGGCAGGAAGCCCATGTCCTGAGCGAATTTCTTACGGATACTGCGGATACGCCCCAGCAGTTCGCCGTCCTGTTGGGAGTCGACCATCGGGATCAGGCGATAGCCCACCTCCATCCCCAGGGAATCTTCCAGCTGAACGTCATTCCAGGTAGCTTCCACCGCCTGGGTGTTTTCCGGCATTTTAATCGGCGCAGGCTCGGCCTTCGGTTTGGTGTCGCGCCCGCGCAGCCACCAGGCCAGCCCCAGCAGCGCACCGGTAAACAGCAGGAAGACGAAGTTTGGCATACCCGGCACCAGGCCCAGCAGCCCCAGTACCGCCGCTGACAGCATCAGCACGTTCGGGTTGGTAAACAGCTGGCTCACCATCTGCTCACCGACGTCCTGATCGGTGGCGACGCGGGTCACGATCACACCGGCCGCGGTGGAGATCACCAGCGCCGGGATCTGGGCGACCAGGCCATCACCGATGGTCAGCAGCGTATAGGTCTCTGCCGCATGACCCATGTCCATCCCGTGCTGCAGTACCCCCACCAGCAGGCCGCCGATCACGTTGATGACCATGATCAGAATACCGGCGATGGCATCCCCGCGAACGAACTTACTCGCACCGTCCATTGAGCCGTAGAAGTCCGCCTCCTGGGTCACTTCTGAACGGCGTTTTTTGGCTTCATCTTCCGCGATAATTCCGGCGTTCAGATCGGCGTCAATCGCCATCTGTTTGCCCGGCATCCCGTCCAGCACGAAACGTGCACCCACTTCGGCGATACGTCCCGCACCCTTGGTGATAACCATAAAGTTGATGATCACGAGGATGATGAACACCACGATACCGATGGCGAAGTTGCCGCCCACCAGGAAGTGGCCGAAGGCCTCAACCACCTTACCTGCCGCCGCACCGCCGGTATGGCCATCCATCAGAATGATACGGGTGGAGGCCACGTTCAGCGCCAGGCGCAACAGCGTGGTGAACAGCAGAATGGTCGGGAACGCGGCAAACTCGAGGGTACGCTGGGTGAACATCGCTACCAGCAGCACCATGATCGAGAGCGCAATGTTGAAGGTAAAAAGCAGGTCGAGGATGAATGCCGGAAGCGGCAATACCATCATCGACAGAATTAGCAGGATGAGGATCGGCCCGGCCATAATCTGCCATTGGGTCGATTTCAGGTTGCTCGGCAAGCGCAACATTGCCACCAGATTAGCCATCAGTGTCCTTCTCGTTCATAAAATCCAGCGCTGCAGGCACCGGGAGATTCTCAGGTTTGACAGGCCGTTGTCCACCAGCCAGACGCCAGCGTTTCAACTGCCACACCCATGCCAGCACTTCCGCCACAGCGGCATACAGCTGACCTGGGATCTGTTGTCCAATTTCCGCATGGCGGTAAAGCGCACGCGCCAGCGGCGGGGCCTCCAGCATCGGAATACGGTTTTCATTACCAATTTCACGGATCCGCAGGGCAATCAGCCCTGCCCCTTTCGCCACCACCTTCGGCGCGCTCATTTTGTTTTCGTCATACTGCAGCGCAACGGAGTAGTGGGTCGGGTTGGTGACGATGACATCCGCCTTCGGCACATCTTCCATCATCCGGCGACGGGCGGCGGCACGCTGCATCTGGCGAATACGCCCTTTGACGTGCGGGTCGCCTTCCATCTGTTTGTATTCATCACGAATGTCCTGGCGGGACATGCGCAGCTTTTTAATGTGGCTGTAGATCTGGAAGAAGACGTCAAACCCCACCATCGGGATAATCGCCAGCACCACCAGCAGCGAGCAGAGCCCCACCAGGTTGAGCGCGTTGCTCATCGCGGTAAGGGGCGATTCGCTAATCAGGCGCATCATCTCCGGCCAGTTGTGCCAGATAAAAAATCCGGCCATGCTGCCCATCAGCGTGGCTTTCATCAGCGCTTTCAACAGTTCGGCGGCGGTCTGCGCCGAAAACATCCGGGCGATCCCGGGCAGCGGGTTGAGTTTGGAGAATTTAAACTGCAGCGATTTACCGCTAAACACCAGCCCGCCCAGCATCACCGGCGATATCAGCGCCACCAGCACCACCCCGACGATCAGCGGCAGCAGTGCGACCATCGCGCTTTTGATCAGCAGGATAATCTGGCTGAGGATCAGGTTCGGGTCGTTAACCATGCTGTGATCGAAGCGCAATCCGGCCGAGAGCATGCCCGCCAGTCTGCGGGCAAGGGACTCCCCACCGATCCAGATAATGCACACGCCCACCAACAAAATCAGCAGGGAGGTGAGTTCTCTGGATCGGGGTATCTGCCCTTCCTCACGCGCTTTATCAAGTCGGTGGGGTGTGGGGGCTTCTGTTTTGTCGTCGCTGTCTTCTGCCACGGCAAGCATCTCGCAGGTAGAGGTCTGGACGCTATGATGCCAAAGCCGCGGATGAACAATGGGCTAATAAGCGGCGATAAAAGGGCTGATTTAGGCCTTTCGGCGCAGTCAGGGTTATCGGAGGCGGTTATTCAGGCACATGCCGCCTGTTTGCGGCGGCGTGCCACCAGTGATGCGGCGAGAGCCGCAATTTCTTCAAAGTCTTTTGAGGCGCTGTTTCTGAGAACCAGGTTCCACTTACTAAGGAGACGCGCGTTAACCACCAGCTCGCTGTCCTGGTTTAAGCGGCCATTGGTTGCCAGCCAGTGAGCCACGTCGCCCCAGTCCCACAACGGAGACTGGCCTTTGATGCGCTGGATGGGGCAAGGAAAATCGCCGCTACCGCGGGTGCCGTCTTTCAACATGGCGATCGCCTGGCGCGACATGTGGGTCATTTCGGCTATGTCGCTCAAACCGACCAGGGCGGAGTCGACAGACTCTACGATAGCGCCGATGGCGGCTGATTCGATATTGTTTACCGCTGAGGAGATGGCTTCATCCAGGGAGCCAGCTTCACGGTCAAACTCGACATAGACGGAGTTGCCATAAGCGCAGATCAGCGCATCTTCGCATCCGCTTTCGTACAGCGCATCCTCCAGCCCTTCAGTCTCGTGAGTTACGCCTGAGAGGGTCAGAGTGAAGTTATAAAGCGCCATAATACCTCTTTGTTTTTCGTCAGAGATTGTCTCGTATTCGGTAAAGAGCAGCAGCAGCCACCCTTTACCGGGCAAAATCAAAGGCAGTGTTTTACGTTGCGAATGATTTGCATGGCATGGTTTTCAGCGTTTTTCGGCGTCGACCATACGCTCATTTGGTGATCCCGATGTTCACCTTCTGGATTACCACAGCGTAACCTGCAGAAACAGTGCGCTGAATGACCGGGAGGAACCCAAACCCAACCATTCCTCAGGGCATATTCAATTGCCTCCTGAATATGCTTGTTCGGATGTTTCTTCATTCGCCTCCGTTGCCAGGATCCTATTACGAGTGTTGACATGTGTCAACGGTGATTTTTATCACGCATACATGTCGCTACCCTCCCGTCGCATGCTGTCTACGGCCAGCAGCAGACCCTGCTGAGACTATCAGAATGGCTGAATGTGAAATAACGGAAGTCGTGACAGATTGCTGGTTCTGGAAGGATTATCGTAAAAGCGATGAAACAGATGCATAAAGAAAAACGCCACCTTTACAGGTGGCATTTCTGCCGGGTGGCGCTGCGCTTACCCGGCCTGGAACACCGAAGGCCTGTGCAAGCGAAGCGCCGCCAGGCTATCAGAAGCCTAAGCTGTCCAGCAGGTCGTCGACCTGATCCTGGCTTGCCACGACACCGGCTTTGGTGGTGTCGAGTTGCGGGCCATTCAGCAGGCTTTCGTTTTCGCGCTGCGGACGCGCGGAAGGTTCCGGCATGTTCTCCAGCAGCACCATCAACAGCTGACGCTCGATCTCCTGGATCACGTCCATCATGCGCTTGATAACCTGACCGGTAAGGTCCTGGAAATCCTGCGCCATCATGATGTCCAGCAGCTGCGCGTTGGTGAAGCTGGTATGGCCCGGTACGTCGCCCAGATACTGGCGGGTATCGGTAACCAGTTCGCGGGCATCGGACAGTTCGATAGGGTTCTCGAACCACTCGTCCCAGCGTTTGGTCAGCGCTTTCGCGCCCTTTTCCATCTCATCCTGATGTGGCTGCGACGCTTCAACACTGTTCAGCGCACGCTCTGCCGCCTGGGCTGTCATCTGCACAACATAATCAAGACGGTCGCGGGCATCGGGAATCGCTTCCGCCGCTTCCGCAATCGCCTGATCCAGTCCCAGCTCACGCAGGCTGTCGCGCAGCATGCGCGTCAGACTGCCGATCCGGGCAATTATATCGCCGGGTGAATGCTCATCCGTGGGTTTAATCAAAGGCTGCATCATCTCCCGTACCTCACATGCCGAGTTTCTCGAAGATCTTACCGAGTTTTTCTTCCAAAGTTGCAGCGGTGAATGGCTTCACCACATACCCGCTTGCGCCAGCCTGTGCCGCAGCAATAATGTTCTCTTTCTTTGCTTCGGCCGTCACCATCAGCACAGGCATAGAGGCCATCGCGGCATTCGCACGAATGGTTTTCAGCAGTTCCAGACCATCCATGTTTGGCATGTTCCAGTCGGAAATGACAAAACCAAAGCCGCCGGCATTCAGTTTGTTCAACGCATCGACGCCGTCTTCCGCTTCTTCAACATTATTAAAACCCAGCTCTTTCAGCAGGTTGCGCACGATGCGACGCATGGTGGAAAAGTCATCCACAACCAAAAACTTGAGCTCTTTGTCCGCCATAAAACTACACTCCTCGTTAAATACGTATTGCCTGTCCGGCACTGATTTTTGCCAGCATCTGCTGACTAACCTGACTGAGATCGACCACTTCGCTAACGCCACCCATATTGATGGCCTCGCGCGGCATGCCGAACACTACACAACTTGCTTCATTCTGCGCGATGGTCCAGGCGCCAGCCTGGTGCATCGCAAGCATTCCGGCGGCGCCGTCGTTGCCCATCCCCGTCAGGATCACCCCAACGGCGTTGCGCCCCGCATGTTTCGCCACCGAATGAAACAGCACATCCACCGACGGACGGTGCCGGTTAACCGGCGGCCCGTCATGAATCTTGATTTGATAGTTCGCACCGCTGCGCGCCAGCTCCATATGCTTGTCTCCCGGGGCGATATAGGCATGCCCCGGCAGAACGCGCTCGCCATCTTCCGCCTCTTTCACGCTGATCTGACACAGCTTGTTCAGACGCTCGGCGAAGGAACGGGTAAAGCCTGGCGGCATGTGCTGGGTAATCAGAATACCGGGGCTTGAGAGCGGCAATGGCTGGAGTACATGGCGAATTGCCTCTGTTCCCCCGGTCGACGCGCCGATCACCAGCAGTTTTTCCGAGCTCAACAGCGGGCCCGCTTTCAGGGTGGCGGGTGCGGCCATCGGCTTGTGCATGGCCACCCGCGCCCTGGCGGCGGTGCGAATTTTTTCCGCGATCATCTCGCTGTACGCCAGCATCCCCTCACGAATACCGAGCTGCGGTTTGGTGACAAAATCCACCGCCCCCAGCTCCAGCGCCCGCAGGGTGATCTCGGAGCCTTTGCCGGTCAGGGAAGAGACCATCACCACCGGCATCGGACGCAGACGCATTAACTTCTCGAGGAAGTCGATACCATCCATGCGCGGCATTTCGACATCGAGGGTCAGCACGTCGGGGTTATATTTTTTGATCAAATCCCGGGCTACCAGCGGATCGGGGGCCGTCGCCACCATCTCCATGTCGCTGTGGCTGTTGATAATTTCGGTCATGATCTGGCGCATTAACGCCGAATCATCAACTGACAAGACCCTGATTTTACTCATGCTTTATCCTTACTCAGCGCATATACCGTCTGCCCACGCAGGCTGAATTCGCGCACGAGATTGCTGAAATTCTCCGAGTGCCCGGCAAACAGTAATCCGTCCGGCTTGAGCAACGGTACAAAGCGGCGCAGGATCTCCTGCTGCGTCGTTTTGTCGAAATAGATCATCACATTACGGCAGAAAATGGCGTCAAACGGTCCTGCCACGTTGTACTGCTTCTCCAGCAAATTGAGCATGGAGAACTCCACCGCATTCGCCAGTTCGCTACGCACCCGCACCAGCCCGTCGTGCGGACCGGTGCCGCGCATGAAGTAGCGCTGAAGCTGCTGCGGCGACAGGGTTTTCAGCTCGTCCTGACGATAGATACCGCTCTGCGCTTTTTGCAGCACTTCGGTATCGATGTCGCTGGCAAAGACCTTCCAGCGGCCCGGCGCGGTTCCCAGGGTATCGGCCAGGGTGATGGCGAGCGAATAAGGCTCCTCGCCGGTCGAGGCCGCCGCACTCCAGACGCGATACTCGCCGCCGCTGCGGCGACGCGCATGGTCCGCCAGCACCGGGAAGTGGTGTGCTTCCCGGAAAAAGGCGGTCAGGTTAGTGGTCAGCGAGTTGATAAACGCCTGCCACTCCGCGCTGTTCGGGTTCGCTTCCAGCATGCCGAGGTAGCGACCAAAATCATCCAGTTCGAGCGTCCGCAAGCGACGCACAAGACGGTTGTAGACCATGTCCCGCTTGTGATCGGCAAGCACGATCCCCGCGCGCTGGTAGATTAACTGACATATCCGACGGAAATGCGCATCGGACAGCGCGAGGCGCTGTGTCATCTGTAACAATAATGACGATTGCCCTGAGGGCAGTGGTGATGTCATAGCGCCTTCTTACTTAATCACGTTCAGGTTCCGACTGGTACGGCCTGCGACCGCCCGACTTCTGTAACTGTTTCACTACGTTCATTCACATTAAATACTGCGACCAGCGAGGTGAGATGATCCGCCTGGCCCGCTAACTGGTCGGTGGCGGCCGCGGCTTCTTCTACCAGCGCGGCGTTCTGCTGTGTCACCTGATCCATCTGGCTCACTGCCAGCGCCACCTGCTCAATACCGCGTCGCTGCTCATCGGATGCCGAGGCGATTTCACCCATGATGTCGTTCACCTGGGTGACCGAACTGACGATCTCGGTCATAGTTTTCGCGGCGGTATCCACCAGCTCTGAGCCCTGCTGCACCCGGGAGACCGACTCTTCAATCAGCACCTTGATCTCTTTCGCCGCGTTGGCGCTGCGGCTGGCAAGGTTACGGACTTCACCCGCCACCACCGCAAAGCCACGCCCCTGCTCGCCCGCACGGGCGGCTTCCACCGCGGCGTTCAGCGCCAGAATATTGGTCTGGAAGGCGATGCCGTCGATAACGCTAATAATGTCGCCAATCTTCTGCGAACTGGTGGCGATCTGATTCATGGTATTCGCCACGTGGGACGCCTGCTCGCCGCCCTTCTTCGCCGTCTGCGCCGCGCTTTTCGCCAGACCGGAAGCCTGACGGGCGTTGTCGGCGTTCTGCCCGACGGTGGCGGTCAACTGCTCCATGCTGGCCGCGGTTTGCGCCAGGGACGCCGCCTGCTGCTCGGTGCGCGATGAGAGATCGTTATTGCCTTCGGCAATCTCGGAGATCCCGGTGTGCATGGCATAGCTACCCTGACGCACCTCGGACACCGTTTCGCGCAGCGAGCCCTGCATCGCTTTCAGGCTGGCGAAAATTGCCGAAATTTCATTCTTGCCGTACACCGCCACCGGCCGCGCCAGATCGCCCTTCGCGATGCTGTCGAAATGGCTGCTGATAATCGCCAGCGGCTGGACGATCATTCTGCGTGACCAGAACAGCGCGGCGCTGGTCAGGATCGCGGTCAGCACAATCATGGTGGCGAAAATAACGCCCGACATGTGGTAGCTGGTGCGACTGTCGTTACCCGCCGCCTGCACAAACTGGTTAATCTCCTGTTGCCAGGCCTCGGTGCTGGCATCAAAGGCCGCCTGCGACGCCTGCACCGGCGCGGTGAGGAAATCTGACAGCTGGTTGTTTTCCAGCCAGGTAGCCTGATGATCCAGATCGCTGTACCACTGGCTAAAGGCGGTCTGCATCGCTTTTTTCAGCTCGCCGTCTTTGGCGCTGATCGCCGCCTGTTCGTTGAACGTTTTGAACATGCCGTCAGCCTGTTTCAGGCTGCTGCGCGCGGTAGTCATCAGCGCCTTGATATCATCAGGCGGATAACTCAGCGCGGTCAGGGTGCCCGCTTTATTCAGCGCCGTGCTGGCCTGCAGCAGAACGGCGCGGCTCTGCGTAAGCAACGCCCGCTGCTGGTTGCTGTCCTGCATCTCCTGCAAATTCTGATAACCATCGCGAAAAGCCCAAAACGACAAGCCATTACTGCCAACCTGCAACACCCCGCAGACAATCAAAATCAAAAACAGGGTGGTCGAGATACGAATACGATTAAACATCCACGCTCCCATTTAGCGGCCAGCAGCCGCGATTTAACGTTCGATCAAAATGTTTCCCAGTTCTCATCTTTTCCGGTGGTCAGCGCGCGTACCTGCGCCGGTGCATTGACCGGCGCTGCCGGCTGATGGCTGGCACGCGATGACCCCGTTTTTCCAGGTGCAGAAGTAAGTCGAAACGCCGAAACGGCCATCTTCAGACGGCTCGCCTGCTCTTCCAGTTGCGCCGCAGCGGTGGCGGACTCCTGAACCAGCGCGGCGTTTTGTTGTGTGACGCGATCCATTTCCGATACCGCCAGGGCGACCTGGTCGATACCACGACTCTGCTCATCCGAGGCCGAGGCGATTTCCCCCATGATGTCGGTCACGCGCGTTACCGCGTTAACGATGTCATTCATGGTTTCTCCCGCGCTTTCCACCAGCACCGAGCCGGTATCCACGCGCGCGACAGAATCTTCAATCAGGGCTTTGATCTCTTTCGCTGCATTGGCGCTGCGGCTGGCGAGGTTACGCACTTCACCGGCCACCACGGCAAAACCACGCCCCTGCTCACCGGCACGGGCGGCTTCAACCGCGGCGTTCAGCGCCAGGATGTTGGTCTGGAAGGCGATGCCGTCGATCACGCTGATGATGTCAGCGATCTTCTTCGAACTCCCGGCGATGTCGTGCATGGTTTTCACCACCCCATCCACCACCTTGCCGCCTTTCTGAGCGGTTTCTGAGGCGCTGTTCGCCAGCTGTGACGCCTGACGGGCGTTGTCGGCGTTCTGCTTCACGGTGGCAGTTAACTGCTCCATGCTCGCCGCGGTCTCTTCCAGGGCCGACGCCTGCTGTTCGGTGCGGGAGGAGAGATCGTTGTTGCCCATCGCGATTTCGCTGGTGCCGGTGTAGATGGCATCCGAGCCCTGGCGCACGTTAGCCACCGTCTCGCTCAGGGAGCGCTGCATATGGTCAACGGTAACCGCCAGCTGGGTGATTTCGCTGCGTCCGGCAATCGCCAGGGTATGGGTCAGATCGCCGCTGGCAATCTGACGAATGTGCTCGATAACGCGGTTCAACGGATTAAGCAGGGTATGGCGAATACCGTACCAGACCCCGACCAGCACGATCGCCAGCGCCAGGGCGAGGATCCCCATCTGCCATTTGGCAAAGGTGTAATCCGCCACGCTGGCGTTGAACGCCTCCTGGTTGCGGGCATCAGACGCGGAGACATAATCCCGCAGGGCGGTACCGAGCGCGTTCTGCTTTGACTGGGTGGCCTGGGCAAAATAGGCGTCCATATTGCCGCTCTCAAGGAACTGGATCAGCTCCGTCAGGGCCGCAGCATAGTCCTGATATTTGTCATTGATGGTCTGGCTCACTTGCGCCATCGACGGCTGTGGCGTGATGGCACTGTAGGCCTTGAAGTGTTTGTCCGCTTCCGCCAGCGTGGTGCGCGCGCTGTTGATCAGCTCAGGTTGCGGCTTAGAGGGATCCGTCGCCATGCGCGCGGAGGCACGGCTCAGGTTGATGCGCGTTTGCAGCAGGTAATCCCAGCTGGAGGTGATTTCGCTTTGTTGAACACGGAATTGGTTAGAAACCGCAAAACTGTCCTGGTTAGCCTTAATGGATGAGAAAAACAGACTGCCGGAAATAAGCTGCAGCAGTGCGAAGACAACCAGCACCAGCATCAGCATTGTGACAACGCGCATACGGTTCAACATACAACACCTTCTTATGAATTTGTTCTCGGTGTTATCGGCACAACTGGAAGGAACTTTACATTTGCGAAAGGGAAAAGCGAGGGTCAGAACGCGACGTCGACGACCAGGGTGTCGCTGTAGTTACCGGCGGGTGGGGTGGCCTGAGTGGTCAGGACGCGAGCGGTGTAGTTGTAGCTGCGCAGCAGCCCGTCGGCGCTCACCTGGGAGGAGGCACCGCTGGACCAGCGTTCGCTGCCGCTGCTGCCCCAGCGATTGGCAGTAGCTTCTTTATAGATCTCATAGCTCATGCGGTTATTGCCGCTGGCCATCCGGCGCACGTTATTGCTGGCGTTAGCGCCGTTATTAATGCCGATGGTATAGACGCTGCCCTTGGTGCAGGTGACCGAGATGGCCTGCGAGACGGTGGGGAAATTCTGCACCAGCGGCGCGCTGTTGAAGTTGACGTTTGGGGTGGTCATCGCGCTGCAGTCGTTGGTGACCGTCATGTTGAGGGTCAGGCTGACCGGTGTGGTACCGGTTTGTGCGGAGGTACAGAGCCCCAGCGCCCCCAGCGCACAGACGCTGTAGCTGACGTTGAAATTGAGGGTGACCTGATAGGGCCCGGCGCTGACGTTCTGCCCGGCGACGGTGCGAAAATAGAGCGGGATGTTGTACTGCCTTGACCCAAGCAGGCCCAGCAGCGATGAACCGCTCCAGGTATAGGCTTTGCCGATCTGCACTTCGCTGCTGGCGTTGCAGGTAGTCTGGCCGCACAGGCGAGTGGGGATCACGTCGGTGATGGTGGCATTATCGGTACGCTTCATCGTCCCGCGACTGCTGGCGGCGATGGAGGCGCCGGTGAAGTTGAGCGTCACCGTATCGTTGGTCAGCAAGTTGAGCACCGTATCGCAGTTCACCACCAGCGTCCCGGTGGTGGCCACTTCATTGCTGCCGCTGAGGGCAAACGAGGTGACGCTGCCAAAGCTGGCATTGACGGTGCTGACCCGGCACGCTCCCCAGCTGGTCGCCGAAAACAGTATCAGCATCACCAGCAGCAGGAGGCGTTTCATGGTGCCACCCGACAGGTCAGCGGTCCGTAGGTTTGCAGCTTATGCTCCGGGTTCGCCGTCAGGGTCAGGGTAATACGACAGCCTTTGCCGTCCGGGGTGATGACCTCCAGCGGGTTGACGTCCGCCAGATCCTCCAGCCAGGCGAGTCCGTCATAGCCCACTACCACCGGCTCCCGCCCCTGGCGTCGCACCTGGCTGCCGAGGGGGATCGCTTCCCCTGCCCCGTCATGAAGGATCACACTGGCCACCCGCTCCTGCTCCATCGGGAAGTCGACCAGATAGCCGCTGTTGCGCCGCAGGGCGACCCGGCGCTCGGTCTCTTTCAGACGGGTGTCGGCGGGTAAATTGAGAGTGTTAATGCTGTAGCTGGCCGGATAATAGGCCGATACGCCGCTGATCAGCAGATAGCCGTTGCGGTTGGTTTTACCCACCGGCTGGTTCTCATAGCTCACCGGCACGTCCGGCTGCCCGTCGGTGCTGACCACCACGAAGGCGTCGTTGATTTTGTTGGCGGCAAACAGCTCGCCGTCCATCAGCACCACTGCGCCCATCGCCTCGCCCCACCAGGTCATCATGTCGCGGTCGCCGTAGCCGCCGCCCTGCAGCTCGATGTTGTTATTACGCCAGCCCAGCGTGGCCTGCTGATAGTTGCTGGCCTGCGACTGGCGCGCCCACGCCATATTCCAGCTGAAGCCGCCGTCGGTGGGCATCGAGTGGTTGTAGTTGAGGCGCTGGGTGCTCCCTGCATCCGGGGTGTTTTCCAGGGTGATGGCGGCGCTGTCGCGCTCGCCGAGGGGGATCTGCAGTGACAGGGCCACCGTCCAGTCGCCCTGCTGCTGATCCCGGCTGGCAGCGAGGTAAATACTGCTGCTGCCCCACAGGTTACGGCTCCAGGAGAGGTTCAGCAGCTCGGTTTTCTGATCGTCGAAACTCTGCACTCCGATCCATGCCGCACCAATATTGCCGTAGTCACCGAGGTTAAAAGTCAGGGAGTACTGATCGGTATTGCGGCTCAGGGTGGCGATAGGCTGGTTATATTCATCATAAACGGTGGGCTGATCGTAGAGGGCGAGGTTGCCGAAGCCGCGATCGCGACGACTGTGCTGGGTGGCAATGCTGAAGGCGTTAGTGCTGTACTGGTAGCCCCAGTTGACCTGCCCGCCGGTGTCGCCGCGCATTTTGCTCTGGGTCCAGGCGCTGTTCACTACCCCCAGCCGCCCGAGTTTGACGATGGTTCCGGCCCCGCCCAGCGCCAGCTCCTCCGCCCCTTCGACGTGCCCTTCCAGGGTCAGCCAGTCGGTAAGGCCGTAGCGATACGAGCCGCTGCCCGCCGCCGGGCCGTAGTCAAAATTCTCGATACCGTAGTTGCGGCGCAGGCTGCCGAGGGTCATGGCTCCGTCGCTGAGTCCCTGGCGGAGCAGATCGCTGGTGACGTAGAACGGCATGGTGGTGCTCACCTGACGACCCAGCGCATCGGTGGTGACCAGCACCGCATCCCCGGCGCCGTTGATGTAAGGCAGATTGGTGAGGGTGAAGGGTCCCGGCTGCAAACGGGTCGAGCCCGCGCGGTAGCCGTTGACGAACAGATCCACCGAGGTAGGTACCGCCGCTTCACCGGAGAATTCCGGTAACGGCCAGGTGACGAGGTCCGGGCGCAGGGAGAAATCGCGGCCATAGCTGATGCCGCCCATGCGCACGCTGCTGCTCCAGCTCAGAGCATCACTGATCACATCCCCGGCGGTCCAGGTGGTGGCATTCTCTTCGTCGGTGATCATCAGGGTGGTGTCGTAGCGCACGTACCCCTCCTGCTGCCCGCTGCCGCCGGACAGGTTTTTCCGCACGTAACCGGTGGAGGATAACGATCCCCGGTCGTCAAAATAGCGCAACTCATGCCACAGGGAGGCCTGACCGCCGCTGTGTTCGGTGTGGTTGGTATAGAAGTCGTAGTTGAGCAGCGCCCCTTTGCCAAAATGGGGCGTGCTGCGCGCCATCTGCCCGCTGAAGGGGGTGACGCGGGCGCCGATCCACTCTCGCGGCACGCTGAGCAACAGCCGTTGCCCGGTGCTGTCGTACTCGGTGCGCACCTCCGGCAGGCGGCTGACGTTCACCTCTCCCGGCGGGACCTGTTCGGCGGGCAAACCCGCGCGGCGCAGATCGGCGCTGGCGACCAGATACTCCTCCTGCCGCCGGGTGACGGGCACCACCAGCCCGGTGTCATAATGGTTAACGACCAGCACCAGCTGGAACACCGCCTCGTCATTGACCGACTGCGGCACCGGCGGTGGAGGCAGCATATCATCACCAGGATCGGCCCAGCTTGCGGAGCTGACGCAGAGCAGGATAAGCATCGACGGCTTCAGTTGACGGGGGCCGACTGCCATTGCGTATCCCGGGCATTAATTTCCGCACGCATCTGGTTCGGCTGGCTGATCCCTGACGGAAGCGGCCAGCTACGGGCGCTGCCCGGTAGCACGTAACCCAGCAGGCCATCCGCGAGGGTACGATTTTGTCCCCCCTGCTGCAGCGTGACCTGGCTCAGGCGGACATGCACATTGCCCTGGTTGCGGACCTGCAGAGCGGGTTGGCCATTCTCACGGATCACCCGCCAGTTGAGATCCCGCGTCTCGGCCAGGGCGTGGTGCACCCCATCCTTGATGGTGGCGATCCCCTGCCCGTAGACAAACAGCGGTATGGAGTAACGCATCTGCAGTTTGAGTCCCATCTGCGGGGTCGCCTTATCCTGCGGCTGAGGGATTTCGTCCACGATAATACGGTAGGCTTGCTCGACGCCGGCTGGCACCTCGCTCTGTTTGATCAGGCGGATTAACTGCTTGCTGCCCTTGGCAATGGTGACGATCGGCGGACTGGCGACCACCTCCTGCTGAGCGGTATAGCGTTCAAGACCATTCTCCTGACGCCAGCGAACAATTCGCACCTGCATGGTGGTGGCGCTGTTGCCCTGATTCTGTACCCACAGCTCCGTGGCTTTGGTATCCGCCGACAGCCACGGGTCGATAGGCCACAGCAGAATGGTGGCCGCCCCGTGGGCAGTGTTAAGCGTTGCACCCAGCGCCATCAGCAGACAGAGCGTACGAGTTCCCGAAAGTGCCTTCATCGTCCTTCTCCCTTTATCACCACGACAGGGTCACGGTGAGTTGATCGGAATAATTTCCAGCCGGGCTGAACCCGGTCAGAAGCGCCACACCAAAGAGCGGTAGCGCAATGTTGTTGCTGTTGGTGTATGTCACTGACACCGCCTGGTTGACCCCGATCTCACTGTTGGCCGCCAGGGAACTGCTGCTGTACAGACGGTACGCCACCCGATCGGTTGCCCCGGAGCGCTGCATATTGCGCACCGAGGTGTAATACTGGCCCCCGTCGATACTCATGCTCAGCGCCACGCCAGGCGTACAGGCGATGGACAGCGAACCGTTCGGCACAAAGCTGGTATTCACCGATCCCCGCGCCACCCCGCTGTGGGTGCCAAAGTTCAGGGTGCCCAGCAGGCCACCGCTGCCTGCGGCGACGGAACAGCCGGGGGTGATGGTGGCGCTCACCTGAAAGGATTGCGTCGTCACCGCCTCGCTGGTTCCCGCCGCAAGCAGCAGCATGCTCAGGCTAAAAAGAGCGCGCAGTTGTCCCTCTCCCCGGTGATGGAGCTTTTGGTTATTCACGCGCATTAAAACGTGCTGGCGCTAATAGGTGACGCTGACGTTGATGGTGTCGGTGTAGGTGCCTGGCACCACGGTGACGCTGTTGCCCCCGCCGGTGATGCGGCCGTACAGGGTGTAGCTGTCAACGCCCCCGGCGGTGGAGGTCACTGGCAACGGGGCGTTGTTGGCGATGATGTTGTTAAATCCGCCGTCGCTGAAGAGGCTGTAGGCCACGCCCTGACTGGTATTGGATGTATTCACCAGATAGCGCGCGGGAGTACCCGGCGTGCCGACTACGGTGCCGGGAGCCGTCGAGTTGGTATTCCCGGTGATCGCTACCGTATAGCTGGCGGTGGTGCATTGAATGGTGAAGGTGTTGCCGCCGCTGGCCCCGGTCAACTGGGTGGTCAGCGTGGAGAAGGTCGCCGGATGGGTACCGAAATCAAGGGTACCGAAGTTAATGCCGTCCTGTGTTGGCGAGCCGTTAATCAGGCAACCGTTGGTTAACGTCAGGGTTGCGCCGATGGTGCCGCTGCTGGTAACGGCTTGGCTATTGCCGGCTGCCATCGCCAGAACGCCGCCGGAAAACAGCATCAGGAGCTTTTTATTCATTTTCCACCCTCCAGAAAATGTCACGTGCAGTTATCAATTTTTTGATAACGCTCAGTCTGTTAGCACCCATCAGGCCACTGCCAGGGTGGTTATTGTGAAATTTATTTTATGGATACAATCTCAACAACTTTTTGCAACAATACTCATACAATTACCGTATTGACACTTTTTTACTTATTAAAACATGTAGATACGCAATGTAACCCGCCGCGTTTTAAACAAACCGGGAGGATATATTGATTGTAATGTGATCTACATCACAATATATCGTCACGCAGCCATTAACAAAACTGATAAATATTAAAAAAATATTGAAAAGCGCGCTTTTTTACTTCAACGTAGGTTATGAATCATTCATGTGCTGAATAATTAAAATTAGATACATCAGCTGTTTAATTTCACCTTTTCGTTAATGAGGTATTTTGGTGGCAAGTGCAAACCGACTCACGATCTTCATCGTGGTCTTTATGCTGGCGGGCATCCTGTCCGGGGCAGTCATTCATGAGTACGCGTCCCCTGACGCAATCGCAGCCTGGTCAGATAACATCACGTTATTAACCGATATCTTTTTACGCCTGATTAAAATGGTCATTGCGCCGCTGGTGTTCAGCACCCTGACGGTGGGGATCATGCGTCTGGGTGAGACCGCCACCATTGGCCGCGTGGGCGGTAAAGCGATGGTGTGGTTTATCAGCTCGTCGGTGCTCTCCATCCTGGTCGGGCTGTTTATCGTCACCCTGCTCCACCCGGGCAGCGGCCTGAATCTGGCCGTTCCGGCCGGTACGGTCGAGACCGGGCTGGCGACGGGGGGGATGTCGCTGAAAGGTTTCCTTTCCCACACCATCCCCACCAGCATCGTCGGGGCGATGGCCAATAACGAGATCCTGCAGATTGTGGTGTTCTCGATGTTCTTCGGCATTGGCGGCGCATCGCTGGGGGAGAAGTTTAACGCCCCGCTGGTGGCCGCGCTGGACGTGGTCTCCCACATCATGCTGAAAGTGACCGGCTACGTGATGTACGTTGCGCCGCTGGCGATCTTCGCCGCCATCTCCTCGGTGATCGCCACCCAGGGGCTGGGGATTTTGCTCAACTACGCCTCGTTTATTGGCGGGTATTACCTGGCGATCGTCCTCACCTGTCTGGTGCTGGTGGCGGTGGGTTATATGGTGCTGAAAAACGAGATCTTCCGTCTGGTGAGCATGCTGAAAGATCCTGTCCTGGTGGCCTTTACCACCAGCAGTTCGGAAGCGGCTTACCCGAAAACGCTGGAGCAGCTGACCCGCTTTGGCTGCTCGCGCAATATCGTCTCGTTTGTGCTGCCGATTGGGTATTCGTTTAACCTTGTGGGGTCGATGGTCTACTGCTCGTTTGCCTCGATGTTTATCGCCCAGGCGTACAATATTCAGCTGACGTTTTCGGAAATCACGGTGCTGATGTTAACCCTGATGCTGGCCTCAAAAGGGATTGCCGGGGTACCGCGCTCGGCGCTGGTGGTGCTGGCGGCGACTATCCCGAGTTTCCATATTCCGGTGGCGGGGATTTTGCTGCTGATGGGGATCGATCACTTCCTGGATATGGGGCGGTCAGCGATTAACGTGTTAGGGAACGGCGTGGCGACGGCGATGCTGGCGCAGAATGAGGGGCTGCTGGAGGATGAGGTGGAGCTGGCTAGCCAGGAAGCTTAAGTCTTATGTAAAAATTGTGGAAACGTTCCGTTCACTATAACTCTTTCGCCATATGTACTCCCCGCTGCGGTGAACGTGTTAAGGGGACTATCGCCGCCCCCTTAACAATCCCGGCTCCCGGCAAAGAAAATCGCCGCTTCGCGGTCCCTTCGGCTTATTCCCTTCGGCTATCGGGTCGGGCGTGATCCTACATCCCTGTAGGTCACGCCCTCTCGGCGCATCCATGCGCCTCGCCCCGGCCTGCGGTCAACGCCTCAGCGATTTTCAGCCGGACTATTACCCCCTCCAGCTTCTCCGTCGCCTGAATGTGGCACGGGTGTTGAGTCCCCGCTGAAATCGGCGAACCGGAGACCGGATGGCAAGGGCTGGACGCCATGGATGGCGGCCAGAGGCGAATCGAGACAGGATGTCGAGTTGAGCCGACCGCAGACAGCAGGTCGTGAGGTGAGCGTAGTGCGAAGCACCGATTTCGTCGCGGGGCCGCGGGGATTGATAAGGGGGCCGCGGTGGCCCCCTTATCCCGTTCACGGGCTGTGCAAGTAACATATTCCCCGTTCTTAAAGTGAACGGAAAAGCCCACGAATGTTACATTTACGAAATTAAGCTACGTGACTCGCTGCCACATCCAGCAACGCCATCTCGTCGCTGTTCAGCAGCTTCTCGATGTTCACCAGAATCAGCATACGATCGCCCAGCGCACCCAGACCGGTCAGGTATTCGGTGGACAGCGTCACAGCAAATTCCGGGGCCGGGCGGATCTGCTCGGCGGTCAGGGAGAGCACGTCAGAGACCCCGTCAACAACGATCCCGACCACGCGCTGGCCCAGATTGAGGACGATCACCACGGTATTGTCATCATACTCCACGTCGCCCTGGCTGAACTTCACGCGCAGGTCGACGATAGGCACGATAACGCCACGCAGGTTGGTCACGCCTTTGATGAAATCAGGCGTGTTGGCGATGCGGGTCACCTGATCATAGCCACGGATTTCCTGCACTTTCAGAATGTCGATACCGTACTCTTCGTCACCTAAAGTGAAAACCAGGAATTCCTGCCCTGATGGCTCGCCGGCCAGCTTGGTTACATTACTCATACCGGTCATTTTTTTACCTTCTTAACTGAATCAGGCGGCTGTGTGCGCCATACGTTGTTCACGATTTAATCCCTGAAGCGCCGAAACATCAACGATCAGCGCCACGCTACCATCCCCGAGGATGGTGGCGGCTGAAATACCTGGTACCTTGCGGTAGTTGCTCTCAAGGTTCTTCACCACCACCTGATGCTGACCAATCAGCTGATCGACCAGCAGCGCATAGCGGCGACCCGCGCTCTGCAGGATCACTACGATCCCCTGCGTGGCTTCGGTTTTGGCGCCGTCCACGTCGAACACTTTCCACAGCTCCACCAGCGGCAGGTACTCGCCACGCACTTCGAGTACGCGCTCACCGCCGGCCAGCGGATGTAAATCTTCTTCACGCGGCTGGAGTGATTCCATCACCGCGTTCAGCGGCAGAATAAACACTTCGCCCGCCACTTTGACCGACATGCCATCGAGGATCGCCAGCGTCAGCGGGAGCAGGATACGGATGGTTGTACCGGACCCCTGCTTCGACTTGATCTCAACGTGGCCGCCCATCTCCTGGATGTTACGTTTCACCACGTCCATGCCCACGCCACGGCCGGAGACGTCCGTCACCTGCTCGGCGGTAGAGAAGCCCGGAGCGAAGATCAGCATGCCCACTTCTTCGTCGGTCATGTTTTCGTTGACCGCCATCCCCTGCGACATCGCTTTGGCCAGGATGCGCTCACGGTTCAGGCCTGCGCCGTCATCGGTCACTTCGATACAGATGTTCCCGCCCTGGTGTTCCGCAGAGAGGATCAGGTTCCCGACCGGGGATTTGCCTGCGGCAACGCGGTTTTCCGGCAGCTCGATCCCATGGTCGAGGCTGTTACGCACCAGGTGCGTTAACGGGTCGATAATGCGCTCAATCAGGCTCTTATCCAGCTCGGTGGAGCTGCCCATCAGCGTCAGTTCGATCTGCTTATTCAGCTTGGTGGCCAAATCGCGCACCAGGCGCGGGAAGCGGCTGAAGACGTACTCCATCGGCATCATACGGATGGACATCACCGATTCCTGCAGGTCACGGGCGTTGCGCTGCAGCTGGCCCATGCTGGTGATCAGATCCCCGTGGTTTACCGGGTCCAGCTCGTTAGAACGCTGGGCCAGCATCGACTGGGTGATCACCAGTTCGCCGACCAGGTTGATCAGCTGATCCACCTTCTCTACCGCTACGCGGATACTGGTGGATTCGCTGGAGCGGGCGGCCGGTTTTTCGCGTTCGCCACGGTTTGGTGCAGCGGCTTCGCCCGGAACGGCCTTCAGCGCGGGTGCCGCCGGTGCCACTGCCGGTACCGCAGGCGCGGCTTCGACCACCTCAGCGACGTCGGCAGCCTCGGCAACCGGTGCATCCGCAACCGCTTCAAAGTCGATCTGCTCAGGCTCAATCACAAAGCAGAGCACCGCGACCACGTCATCTTTGCCGATGCCGCCATCGAGGGTCGCAGCCAGCGTGTCCTTGCCTTTTACCACGTTGCTCAGCGTCGCCAGATTGCTCAGCTCCTCTTCCAGCAGATTCACTTCGCTCTCTTTCAGACCGGAGAGCACCACGCGCACGCGGTCGTCAAGGGCTGGCGCGGCCGTCGGGGCGGCATCAACGACGCTCAGTTTTGCCGGGCTGACGGCCACGGCTGCCGTCTCACCTTTGGCTTCCAGCGCTAACTGACGCAGGGCGTGGCAGATATATTCGAAGCTGGCAGCATCCGGCTCTTGCGAGCTTTTATAGGCATCGAGCTGTTCCTGCATAATATCTTTCGTTTCCAAAAACAGGTTAATAATGTCGGTATTGAGCTGCATCTCACCGCGTCGGGCCTCATCCAGCAGGTTCTCCATCAGATGGGTCGTCTCCTGCAGAATGGTAAAGCCAAACGTACCGGCGCCTCCTTTTATGGAGTGGGCTGCACGAAATATGGCGTTGAGCTGCTCTGAATCCGGTGCCTCGGGCACCAGGTCCAGCAAATGTTGCTCCATATCCGCCAACAGTTCGTCGGCTTCATCAAAAAACGTCTGGTAAAAATCGCTAATATCCATGCTCACGCTATCACCTCGGATTGGCTGGTGGCGATGTTGGAACGGCAGCCGACGGCACAGGGCCTGGCTGTTTTAAATCATCCAGTGACTCATTTTTACTTTCGGCGTTTTCATGCAGGATGGCCTGCTCCGCCTGCTGGTTGAGCACTAAGAGACTAATTCGACGGTTGATGGCATCTTCCGGTCCGCGGTCGGTCACACGCATGGTGGCGGCCATGCCGACAACCCGCAGCACCTTGCCATCGTCCAGTCCGCCGATCACCAGCTCACGACGGGATGCGTTGGCACGATCCGCAGAGAGCTCCCAGTTGCTGTACCCTTTTTCGCCACCGGCGTAAGGGAAGTCATCGGTGTGACCGGAGAGACTGATTCGGTTAGGGATCCCGTTCAACACCGGAGCAATCCCGCGCAGAATATCGCGCATATAGGGTTCCACGTCGGCGCTGCCGGTTTTAAACATCGGACGGTTCTGGCTGTCGATAATCTGAATGCGCAGCCCCTCCTGAACAAGATCGATCTTCAGGTGTGGACGCAGGGCACGCAGCTTCGGATCCGCTTCGATCAGCTGATCCAGATCGCCACGCAGTTTCTTCAGGCGCGCCTGTTCCATACGTCTTTTCAGCTCATCAATGTTGGGCTCGCGCTTCACTTCACCCTGCTTCTGCGTGTAGTCATCCCCACCGCCCGGGATCGGGCTGTCGCTGTTGGAGATACGCGGACCACTCGACACCGCGGTCGCCAGCGGGGTGCGGAAGTACTCTGCTATCTGAATCAGCTCTTTCGGGCTGGAGATAGAGATCAGCCACATCACCAGGAAGAACGCCATCATCGCGGTCATAAAGTCCGCATAGGCGATTTTCCAGGAGCCACCATGATGGCCCCCGTGGCCTTTGTGCTTGCGCTTTTTGACTATGACGATGGGATGGGACTGATTTTTCATGCGTCCTCAGTGCTCGTCTGCTGGTTTGGGTTCTTCACCGCGCGCACGTGCTCTTCGAGTTCGATAAACGACGGACGCTCGCTGGAGTACAGGGTTTTACGGCCAAACTCTACCGCAATCGGCGGAGCATAACCGTTCAGGTTGGAGAGCAGCGTGATTTTGACGCACTGCATCATTTTGGTGGTTTCAGCACTCTTCTGGCGTAATACGGTGGCCAGCGGAGAGATAAAACCGTACGCCAGCAGGATCCCGAGGAAGGTCCCCACCATGGCGTGGGCAATCAGCGCCCCCAGCTCTGCCGCCGGACGATCCGCAGAGGCCAGAGCGTGAACCACCCCCATCACCGCCGCCACGATACCGAACGCCGGCAAGGAGTCGCCGACCATCGCCAGGCTGTTGGCCGGCACTTCCGCTTCGTTTTCGTGGGTTTCGATCTCTTCATCCATCAGCGCTTCGATTTCGAAGGTGTTCATGTTGCCGCTGATGATCAGACGCAGATAGTCGACGATAAATTCGAGCATCATCGAGTCCGCCAGGATCCGCGGATAGCTGGCGAAGATCTCGCTCTCTTTCGGGTTCTCAATATCACGTTCCAGAGAGAACATCCCCTGTTGACGCGACTTGGCCATCAGGCGATAGAGCAGCGCCAGCAGGTCCATATACATACTTTTGGTGTATTTCGAACGACGGAACAGTAACGGCAACGCTTTTAACGTTCCCTTGATCGCCTTGCCGTTGTTGCCAACGATAAATGCACCCACCCCTGCACCGCCGATTATAACCAGCTCGGCCGGTTGATAGAGTGCCCCAAGGTGCCCGCCGGTCATCATGTAACCGCCGAAAACTGTACCGAGAACTACCAGGTAACCTAATACGATAAGCACGACATCATCCTTCCGCTAGTGACTTTAGCCAGAGGACACAGTTCGGGGGTTTACCTGTTCGCGGGGCAAAAAAAAGCAGCGGTAATTGCTTACCGCTGCTGGAGTCTTGCCCGTACGTTCGGGTTAAACAGCCTGTTTGATCTGTTCATCCAGCAGTTGTGGATTACTATCGGCAACATCCCGGGAAAGTTTACGTCTTTTTACCGCGCGAGACGGTGGTTGGCACAAACTGCAGGCAAAGCTGCCGGCAGGCTGGTGAGCGTGGGTGATAAAGTTACCGCTGCAGCAGTTGCAGCGAGATAATTCAAGCAATCCGCTCTCAACAAAACGCACCAGCGTCCATGCACGAGTCAGTGCCAGCAGCGGACCCTCTTCAGGCTGCGGGCACTGCTCGAGATACAGTTTGTACGCTTTAATGACTGCATCAACGCCGGTGCATAAGCCGGTTTTGAGCAGATACTGCCAGGCATTACAGAACATGGAAGCATGAATATTCTGCTCCCACGTCATAAACCAGTCGGTAGAAAACGGCAGCATGCCTTTTGGCGGCGGGCTACCGCGTAATTCTTTATACAGTTTGATAAGACGACCACGGCTCAGCTGTGTCTCGCTTTCAAGCATCTGCAAACGAGCACCAAGCGTAATCAGCTCCATCGCCAGTTGAATGTCACGCGCTTCCTGAACAATGCTCTTCTCACTCATAATTACGCTCTTTTCTTACGGGCTGCGTCATCAGGCTGGCTGATTTCGTTAAGCAAACGAGTAGAAAGCAAAATACCGGTGTGAACCTGCTGCAGATCGTCCACGCGGGACTCCTGAGTCAGCTGGGTCACGGTCTGGTGACTATCGAAACGGAACTGGCACACTAACTGGTTAGTTTCGGCCAGTTTGACCATCTGTGGCAGCGTTAAGCCGCCAAGTGTTGTCGCCATCTCTTCATGAATACCCAGGCGAAACATCGCCGAGGCTTTGTCCTGGCTAATCAAACGTTGTGCAAGCAATAAATATGACAGGTTGATGTCATAAATGTGTTTTAGCAATTCGGATGTGTTCATTTTCCCTTCCCGAATAACACTATATTCTTGTGCGGTAGACCGCACCCCGTGATGTCGCCGGGAAAACCCCGGTAAAAAAAAGAAGAAAAGGCTAAAACGCTAGTTGAATTAAGTTCTGTATTGATGAATCTCGTAAAGAAAAACAATAATTGCTTCCTGACAGTTATCACTTCTTACAATTAACTAAGATTTTTCCTAATTCGGTGCAACTCTACCCGTCCGATGTAGGACATACAATGCAGCCTCGCCTGAAATTTAAAATAAATGTGATACACGTCACATAATTTAGGTGAATTTGAACCAAAAATCCATCAGTATCACTTCTAAATTGTCTATTTAATGAACAAATAACCGCCAGATATATTCTTTCTGGTCGAATATTCATGCACAAGTATGAACAAAACCGGCACGTTACTTGCCTGGGGTTGACAAATTACAAATCTCCTAAACCCCCTAACATATCTAAGATAGAAACAGTGAATTAAGATATTGATAATAAAGGAATTAAACCAGCGTCAATACGTAAGTATTTTCTTACGTTTACGGCTGGATAAATGTTGCAAAGGGGTTAATCCCCTTGTTTTTGAGGGGGTTTTATTTGTATGATTTCCGTTAAGTTAGCCGTTTTACCCCCCTAAGCAGGGTTTAGCGCTATTCATTACATAAGAATATTTAATGAATAATTATGATAAACATCACATGAATGTCATCTCACCCCCTTGCGTAAGTAAAAAAAGCGCGCTAAAGGTGAGGAATCGCTAATGTACAGCCAGGTCCGGAGGGTACTATGAGTTACTCCCATATCCTTGTTTCTGTTTCTGTTTCTCCCGAGAGCCATCAACTGGTTGCCAAAGCGGTCGCCATCGCCCGACCGACCCAGGCCCGCATCACCCTCGTCACGCTTTCCGCCGATCCCGAGATGTACAATCAACTGGCCGCACCGATGCTGGAAGATATTCGTGGCGTTATTCAGGAGGAAAGCCAGCAATTTCTGAACGAACTTATTGCGCGTGCAGAATATCCCATTGCCCAGACACTTTGTGCGTCAGGCGAATTAAGCGCGAGGATACTTGATATATGTCAAAATCAGGAGGTCGACCTGGTGATTTGTGGTAATCATAATCACAGTTTTTTTTCGCGGGCAGCCTGTTGCGCAAAGACAATCGTTAGCAACAGTAAAGTTGATGTGCTGTTAATTCCACTCAGCGCAGTGTAATGCGCTGAGTGAATTTATTTTCAGGCAAGTTTAGGGAAGGTTGCGACCTTTTTTTGCAGGTTGCTCTCCACGCTGCGGGGGGTGATCTGGTTCAGGTCCTCGATGAAACGCGCCTGCCAGCGATCGATATCGTTCTCACGAATCACTTTCATCATCTCCGCGTGGCGTGAAATACGCTCCGTAAGCGGCATATCCAGCGCCCGGTGCAGGGCGTTGGCGACATCATCCCGATCGTAAGGATTGACGATCAGCGCCGAAGTCAGCTCATTGGCCGCACCGGCAAACTGCGACAGCACCAGCACACCCGGATCGGCCGGGTCCTGCGCGGCGACGTACTCTTTCGCCACCAGGTTCATGCCATCACGCAGCGGTGTTACCAGCCCGACATCGGCATAGCGGAACACCTTCATCAGGATCTTGCGTTCAAAATGCTGGTTGAGATAGAACAGCGGGGTCCAGCCCAGCTGGCCGTAGCGACCGTTGATTCGCCCGGCTTCGTTTTCAAGCTGATGACGAATGTCCTGATAAGCCTGCACCTCACCGCGCGAGGTCGGTGCGATTTGGGTGTAGCGGATCTTACCGTGGTGCTCGGGATATTTCTCCAGCAGGGTCTCGTAAGCCTGGAAGCGTTCCGGCAACCCTTTAGAGTAATCGAGACGCTCAACGGAGAAGATGTTTTTTACGTTCTTAAGCTCTTCTTTCAGCTGCGCAAGCTTCGGCGGCAGCGGTCCGGAGGCCTGACCAGCAATCTCGTCCGGCTCAATACCAATCGGATAGACCTCGGTGCGGAAGCGCTTGCCCCAGGCGGAGTGCGAATCATCGTCATGGGCCGTCAGCCGCGTTTTGCTGGCTACGCTGTCGAGGAAGGCCAGTCGGTCGTTTTCGGTCTGGAAGCCCAGCAGATCGTAATCGCAGAGCGCTTCGAGCAGCTCGTCGCTGGGCGGCAGCGCGTTGAAAATCTCCGGAGTCGGGAACGGGATATGCAGGAAGAAGCCGATGCGGTTGTTAATGCCGCGCTTACGCAGCTCGCTGGCAAACGGCAGCAGATGGTAATCGTGTACCCACACCGTGTCGTCCTGCTGGACTAACGGCTGCAGTTTATCGGCCAGCAGGTTATTTACTCGCGAATACCCTTCCCAGGCCTCGCGCTTAAACTTCACCAGGTCGAGGCGATAGTGGAAGGCTGGCCACAGCACAGCGTTAGAGAACTGGCTGTAATATTCATCGTAATTCTGTTCACTGAGATTAAACGAGGCCCAGGTGATGTTCCCTCGGGTCACCTTTTTTAGCGGTTTATCCTCGTTACCAATCTCTCCACTCCAGCCAAACCAGAGCCCCCCCGTACTTTTTAACGCCCCCAGCACCCCTACAGCCAGTCCACCTGCGCTGGCTTTTTTGTCGTCCGGGGGAGCGATGCGATTAGAAACTACGATCAAGCGACCCATAAGGTTTTCTCCTGTTAATTTGCGCTATTTCTTTTTCTTGTTGATGGTTAGCGGCTTTTATTACCCATTGCCAGACATCGGGCACCGTCGCCAGCCGCCAGCTGGCTTTGGTATCGCCCGCGCCGACTTTTACTGATACCCCTTTAAGCTGGTTGACCACCTCAAAGCCATGCTCATCGGTCAGGTCATCGCCAAAGAACACCGGCGTTCTGCCGAGGAAAGGCGCTTCATGCATAAAGGCAGAAATGGCTTCGCCTTTGTGGATGCCCCTCGGTTTAATTTCAACGACGCATTTACCCGGCTGCAGTGACAGCTGCGGATTGTCACGCACCACCTGCTCCGCCAGGTTAAACACTTCCTGCTCATACTGGGGCGCCTGGCGATAGTGGAGCGCAAACGCCATCCCTTTAGCCTCAAGCTCGGTACCAGGCAGATATAAAAGCGCCGTCGTCAACTGCGCATGCAGCGTCTGGACCAGATCAGGAGGAAGGGAAACGGTTTGCAGATGACCATGGATGTCGCGGCGCTCCGCCCCGTGTACACCGGCAAGCGGAAAACGGTAGGGTCCGGCGAGCTGATCCAGCTCGGCGATTGAACGCCCTGATATCAATGCCAGTGCCCCCTGGTTCAGCTGCGCGAGCTGATTCAGCGCCTCTAACACTTCTACGGGAACTGCCACCTCATCGGGGTGGGGCTTGATTGTTGCCAGAGTCCCGTCGAGGTCAAAAAAGTACGCATAGTTTTCAGTTAGTAACGGCGGTGAAGTTAACGTATCGGCCACCCTGATCCTCCTTACAGTTGGCGAGATGAAAAACTGTTAACATCTCAGTAGCAGTGTAAGTATAGACAGTGTGACGAGGCTCGCCATTTGACAACCCCCTTCCCGCTGCGGCTGGAAAGGGGGTTAAGGTCGCGACTACACTTAAAAGTTAGGTCGCGGAAGGGAAAAAAACGGGTTAAACCGTACGCTTCGCTTTTTGTTTGTAACGGTCGAAGATCACCGCTGCAAGCAGGATTAGGCCACGTACCACATACTGCGAGAACGGAGAGATGTTCAACAGGTTCATGGCGTTCTCCACCGTCCCGAGTATCAGGATCCCCGCCACCACATATGAGATTTTTCCGATGCCGCCTTTGAGCGATACGCCACCCAAAACGCAGGCTGAGATGACGATCAGCTCATAACCGATAGAGGTCATCGGCTGGCCGCTGGTCATACGCGAGGCCAGAATAATCCCCGCCGCCGCCGATACCAGACCGGAGAGCACGAAGATAATAATCTTGGTGCGCACCACCGGGACACCGGCCAGACGCGCCGCCTCTTCATTACCACCAATCGCCAGGGTGTTACGGCCAAAGGTGGTTCTGTTCAGCAGGAAACCAAAGATAATCAGACACCCTACCGTCAGCCAGATAGGCGCCGGCAGACCCAGCCAGTTGGCGTAGCCAAGGGTGAAGAAGCGCTCGTCTTCAATCCCCACCGCTTTACCGTCAGAGATGATATAGGCCAGCCCGCGCACGATCTGCATGGTAGCGAGGGTAGTGATCAGGGCGTTGATTTTCAGCCGGGCAATAACGAAGCCGTTGACCAGGCCGCTGAGCATGCCGAGCAGTAGCCCCGCCGCTACGCCAATCCACAGGCTTTCAGTCATATTGATGACTACCGCGGTAGTAACCCCGGCGCAGGCGATGACCGAGGCCACCGACAGGTCGAAGTCGCCGGATGCCAGACAGAACAGCATCCCGCAGGCGACCATCCCGGACATGGATATCGCCAGACCCAGCCCCTTCATATTAATGAAGGTGGCGAAATTAGGCACAAAGATGGCGCAGCCGAGGAACAGCGCGGCAAAAACCACCAGCATGCCGTATTGATCCCAGATGCGCCCGAAGCTGAAGGCCGATTTCGGCGCTCCGGATGTAGTTACAGAGGACATCTTATTCTCCTTACTCAGGCGACAGCCTGGCTGACTTTAGGCATGGCGAGGCTTAAGGCCTGCTGTTCATTCGCCTGTTCATGAAGCAATTCACCGGCAATGGCCCCTTCGCGCATTACCACGATACGGTCGGCCACACCCAGCACTTCCGGCAGATCGCTGGAGGCGAAGAGCACCGCCACGCCGCGTTTTGCCAGAGCGTAAATCACGTTATAAATTTCGTGCTTCGCCCCCACGTCGATACCGCGGGTCGGCTCATCCAGCAGGATCACCTTCATCTCTTCCGACAGCCAGCGGCCCAGGATGGCCTTCTGCTGGTTGCCGCCGGAGAGGTTCATGATCAGCTGCTCAGCGCCCGGGGTTTTGATATTGAGCGAGCGAATGTGGTGTTCGGCATTGCTGACCTCCCACGTATCATTAATCAGACACCCGGCACGAATGGTCTTACGACGCGCCGAGATATTGATGTTGTCCCGCACCGAGTGCACCGGGATGATCCCCTCAGCTTTACGGTCTTCCGGGCAGAGCATCATTCCTGCGCGAATGGCGTGCGCCGGTTTCTGAATATCCACCGGTTGCCCGTCGATAAACACCTGACCGCCAGTAATGCGGGTGCCGCCAAACAGCCCTTTCATCAGCTCGCTGCGCCCTGCGCCCACCAGCCCGAACAGGCCGACGATTTCACCGCTGCGCACGGTGAGGCTGATCGGCGTGCGTACCCCCGGAGCTTTCACCTCCTGCAGACGCAGCAGCTCGCCGCCGTACTGGCGCGACTCCCAGTGATAGATATCGCCCAGCTCGCGGCCCACCATCGCCTGCACCAGCTGGTCGTGATTGACCTGCTGCATGTCAGTGAAGGTACGAACATAACGGCCATCCTTAAACACGGTGATGGCATCGCTGAGGGCAAAAATCTCTTCCATACGGTGCGACACGTACAGAATGATGCGCCCCTCTTTACGCAGCTCGCGGATCACCCGGAACAGGTTTTCGATCTCGCGTGCTGAGAGCGAGCTGGTTGGTTCATCAAAAGCAATCACTTTGGCATTGCGCGCCAGCGCTTTGGCGATCTCCACCATCTGCCACTGGCCGATGGAGAGATACTTGAGCGGGGTCTGGGGATCGATATCCAGCCCGAGGTGTTTCAGCTGCAGCCCGGCTTCATAGTTGAGCAGCGAACGGTTAACGAAGCCGCCCTTATGGGGAAGCTGACCGAGATAAATATTTTCTGCGACGGTCATCTCAGGGACCAGATGCAGCTCCTGGTAGATGATGGCGACGCCGGCGTTCAGCGCGGCGGTGGTGTCCGCAAAGGCGACCTCTTTGCCCTGTAACGCCAGGGTTCCCGTCGTGGGGGCGTAGTTACCGCTGAGGATCTTCAGCAGCGTAGATTTTCCGGCGCCGTTCTCCCCCATCAGGGCATGAACCTGACCCGGGTAGCAGTCAAAGCTGATGTCGGTCAGCGCGTTGACACCGGGAAAGGTTTTACCGATGCCGCGAAATGAGAGATAGGGTTCAGACTGGTGCATAACATCTCCAGGGAACGAGTAGTGAACGTCTGGCCCCCCGTTAATGCCGGGGGGCGCAATCACAGTAAATTACTTACCGCCCAGTCCTTTTTTCTCCAGCTCGGCTTTGAAGTTGTCACGGGTGATCAGTACCACGTCGGTCACTTCAGTAAATTTCGCTGGCTCTGCCCCTTTGGTCACCCAGTTGTAGAGCATTTCGCTGGATTTGTAGCCGTGAACGTCCGGGCTTGGCAGCAGGGAGCCGTAGAAGCCGGTGGCCTGCCCTTTAGAGAGTTCGCTCACCGCATCCACACCGTTGATGCCGATACCGATCACGTCTGCCGCTTTGAAGCCCTGGCCTTCAGTGGCGCGCACGCCGCCGAGCACGGTATTGTCGTTCATCCCGACCACCAGCCAGTGTTTCACTTCAGAGTGCTGAACCAGCATGGAGTTGGCCGCATCGAAGGCACCCGGGATGTCGTTAGATTTGGTTGGCACTTTGTAGATCTGTTTTTCCGGGAAGCCGGCCGCTTTCAGGGCATCCATCGAACCGGTGGTACGACGGCGCGCGGTATCCAGCTCGTCAGCCGTAATGGCCATCACCGCGGTGTCTTTCACATCCCAGCCGCGTTTTTGCATCTCTTTATACAGCTCCTGGCCCTGACGCTCGCCGATTTTGGTCGCCGCCATCATCACCAGAGGAACGGTATCCATCGGCGCGCCTTTGGCGTTGACGAACTGATCGTCCACCGCGATAACCTTCATGTCGTAGCCGCGCGCTTTCGCCACGATGGCGGCGCCCAGTTTTGGATCCGGCGTACAGATGACAAACCCTTTCGCGCCGCTGGCCGCCAGGCTGTCGATGGCGTTCAGCGTTTTTTCACCGTCCGGTACGGCAATTTTAATCACTTCGAAGCCCAAATCTTTCCCGGCTTTATCAGCGAATTTCCACTCCGTCTGGAACCACGGCTCTTCCGGCTGCTTGACCAGGAAACCGAGCTTTAAGTTCTCCGCCATAGCGGATTGTGACATAACGGCAGCCAGACCGATGGCCGCCAGCGCTTTAGTAAATTTGTGCATGGTTAACTCCAGCTTTAGCGTTCTAATTTGTAGGGAAACAACTTCTCAATTTTTTTTAATCGGACGTAAAACAACGCATTAGCGCCAAAGGTGTTAAAAGCGCATTTGCTTGAGATAGTTTTAGCGGGAAATTAATCATCCATAAGAGAGCGCCATCACACCGCAGAATTACAGTAATTGCGTACATACATTCAGCGAGAAATGACATAAATGCGGAGGTATTTGTCAGACAATTAGAAAGGGTTAAAGCAGATTAGTCCATAAGTTCAGCCAGGATATCCTTGTTAGACGGGCGCACGCGCGCCCGGCGATCTTACCAGGGATAGTAGATGTGTTCGGCGTGCTCGCGAACCGGGGCATCATCGCCCAACAGGCGCGCGGCGAGGGTCAGGGCGAAGTCGAAGGCATGACCCAGGCCTTTGCCGCTGATGAGGTTGCCCTCTTCCACTACCGGGGCATCGACATAGACGCCGTCCTGAACCGCCTGCCAGAGATCCCCCGAGCAGACATAGCGACGGCCTTTGAGCAAGCCGTTCCCGCCCAGCACGCGCGCGGCGGCGGAACAGATCGGGGCGATAATCTTGCCCGCTTCGTCATGCGCAGCGACAAAACGCACCACCTCTGCGCTGGCGGCGAGGTTAACGCTGCCCTGCGGGCCGCCCGGTAAAACCACGGCGTCGTAGTACGTATCGATTTTGTCGCTCAGGGTGTGGTCTGCGACCATCGGGATATTATGGTAGCTCACCACCGCGCGCGACCCGTCGCAGGCCAGGGTCTCTACCTCAATATTGAGACGGCGCAGAATGTCGATGGTAATGATCGCTTCCGCCTCTTCAAATCCGGGTGCCAGCAGCACCGCAACCTTTGCCATAAAAAAACTCCTTCATATTAAAACAATGTTTCATTTTCTCAGAGTGCGGGACGGCAAACTTCCTGTTGGATCACATATCCCACGCTTTCCCGCAAAAATGATCTGGCGCAATTTTCACCAGGTGTAAAAAATGTTTAAATATAAGAATTATCTCTATTCCGCCTGGCGGAAATTATTATCAATTTATGTGCTAAACACCCGTCTCACGGTTATCCGGTAAAACATTAAATGCCGCAATCGATCAGATCGTATCGCTTTTATAAATTTATATAAATTACAAACAGTTAACTATTTTTACTTTCCAGACAGGTCGCTCTGATCTCTTCGCAATTTTTAATTGCTGATGGGAGGTAAGGTTTAGTAAGAATATATTTATAAGGATTTTCTTATAAACCATCCGCTGTTATTATTATTTTTACCCGATGACTGAAGTGAATAAGGGATCACATACAGGGAAAACAGAATGCTTTTATTCTGAAGTGAACTATCGTTAATGATGATTATTTTTTAGGTTACATTACGAAGAAAAGGGAATGGATATGGCTGCCTCGGATATGATCAACAAGCTCAATACGCAGATGAACCTGGAGTTTCACGCGTCAAACCTCTCTTTGCACCTCAGCGAGTGGTGTTCAGAACATCAATTTACCGGTTCCGCGACCTTCCTGCGCACTCAGGCGCAGAGCAACGTCACCCAGATGATGCGCGTTTTCGATTTTCTGAAAGCCTCTGGCGCGATGCCGGTTCTGAAACCGGTGGATATGAGTGATGAAGACTGTAGCTGCCTGGAAGCGGTTTTCCAGCGCACGCTGGAGGAGTATGAGCAACGCTGCCTGACGCTGAATCAATTAACGGATGAAGCGCGAAAAATGGAAGATATCTCTACGCTCAACTTCCTGCATGATATTGAAAAAGAGCAACAGCTGGATGGGGTGTTACTGAAGACCGTCCTCGATGAAGTTCGCCAGGCCCGGAGCACCGGCATGGGGCTGGAACAGACCGATCGTCACCTGCTGAACGTCGTCAACTGCCAGCATCACTGATCCTGCGCTTTACATGACTTACCCGGCCTGTGCCGGGTAATTTTGTTTCAGAACCACCAACCCTTTGCTTTTATTAATCTTTAACAAATCCGATCTGGCTCCCACCGAATAACCCTACTCCGTGTAATGATTTGCGAAAATTTCATTTTCACAGACGAGGGAAACGTATGATTACCGTTGAATTTGTTGTCATTATTCTGTGCCTGTTAGTCGGCACCCGGTTCGGTGGTATGGGACTGGGGCTGATCAGCGGCATTGGCCTTTTTATTCTCAGCTTTGTCTTTGGGCTTCAGCCCGGTAAGCCTCCGGTAGACGTGATGCTGACGATCCTGGCCGTTATCGGCTGTGCCGCCACGCTGCAAACCGCCGGGGGACTGAACGTGATGATGCAGTTTGCCGAAAGGCTGCTGCGGCGACATCCGCAACACATCACCCTGCTCGCCCCCTTTACCACCTGGATGCTGACCTTCCTGTGCGGCACCGGCCATGTGGTCTATACCATGTTCCCGATCATCGCCGATATCGCGCTGAAAAAAGGCATCCGCCCGGAACGGCCGATGGCGGTGGCGTCTATTGCCTCGCAGATGGCGATTACCGCTTCTCCGGTGTCGGTTGCCGTCGTCTCGCTGGTATCGATTCTTGCCGCACAGCACGGCGTGGGTCAGGCGTTTGGCATTCTGCAGATCCTCGCCATTTCGGTCCCGGCCTCGCTGGCGGGAGTAGCGATTGCCGCCCTCTGGAGTCTGCGACGCGGCAAGGATCTGGCCGATGACGAGGAGTTTCAGGCCCGGCTGCAGGATCCTGAGCAGCGCAAGTTCATCTACGGCAGTACCGACACCTTAATGGATCAACGTTTCCCGAAGCAGGCCTACTGGTCCACCTGGATCTTCTTCGCCGGGATTGCCGTCGTGGTGCTGCTGGGTGCCCTCCCCGAGCTGCGTCCAGCCTTCGAGGTGAAAGGCAAAATGACGGCCCTGTCGATGAACCTGGTGATCCAGATGATGATGTTGATTGCCGGGGCGGTGATGCTGATGGTGTGCAAAGTGAATGCCGCGTCCATCTCAAACGGTGCGGTCTTCAAGGCCGGGATGGTGGCGATTTTCTCGGTCTTTGGCGTAGCATGGATGAGCGACACCTTTTTCCAGGCGCATCTGGATGAACTGAAGATGGCCCTGGAGGGGGTAGTGAAAAGTCACCCCTGGACCTACGCCATCGTGCTGTTCCTGGTCTCGAAGCTGGTCAACAGCCAGGCGGCAGCCCTGACGGCGGTGGCGCCGATGGGATTAATGCTGGGAATCGATCCGAAGATGCTGATTGCTTTCTTCCCGGCGTCGTACGGCTATTTTGTTCTGCCGACCTACCCCAGCGACCTCGCCTGTATAGGCTTTGACCGCTCGGGCACCACGCGCATCGGCAAGTTTATTATCAACCACAGCTTTATTCTGCCGGGCCTTATTGGGGTGAGCTGCGCCTGTGCGGTGAGCTATCTGCTGGTGCAGACCTTTATGTAACCTGCATTCCGGGCGACCCGGGGTCGCCCGTTCACATTCTTCTCACAAAACCATTTGTAAATTCAAAACGTCGGTTTATTTTAGTGAGACTCACCCTGCGGGGTGAATTTCAGTTCAATCAGTGCAATGGCTTTCTGAACCGCACGCAGCGTGACGGGGTCGGCCGAGGCAGGATTGCTGGCAAAATCGATGTTTCTGAGCTGGCTGGACATCTTCTCGCGCACCTCAGCCGGGGCGATGATTTCAATCACATCAAGGATTTGTTTGATAACCAGCTGGCATGCAACAACGTCAGAGATCAGTTCCTGATCGGCACTCAGGTTTTGAGACATAGGCTTCTCCTGTTTGAAAGGCCGCCATAGTAGCAAAACGCCCGGCCTGTTGCGGCCTGCAGGCACAAAAAAACCTGCCGAAGCAGGTTTTTTTATCAGAACATCGCGCCTGGCGGTACGTCCTTGAAGGTCTTGCAATAGGATTCGAACATGCTTTTCAGGATTTTGCGCAATTTCATTGTTTTGCTCCGGCTAATTGTTATGCAGGTGTTATCGTTGATGCGCCTATAATATGACCGCCATCACAAAAATCAATCATTTTGTGATATTCATCACGGCAGTTTATTTAAAATAAAACAGCGTTCCTGTTAAAAATTAATACAAATCAGGCAATTAGCACCCTGCATGTTCCTGTAAATTTTTAAAAAAAAAGTTTAAGTGGCAGAGGAAAAATGAGCGAAAAAATCTCCGGCAACGCGGCCAGCGGGGTCTCTCCCGCTGCGCTGTTGGTGGCTGGCGCATTCTTTATGGAGTTTCTCGACGGGACGGTGATCGCCACCGCCCTACCCGATATGGCGAAAAGCTTTGGCGTACAGGCGGTGGATCTCAACATCGGCATCAGCGCCTATCTTATCACCCTGGCGGTGCTGATCCCGGCCAGCGGCTGGATTGCCGACCGGTTTGGCGCGCGCAAAGTCTTCACCCTCGCGCTGGCCATCTTTACCCTCGCCTCAGTGCTGTGCGGCCTCGCCACCAGCGTCGATCAGTTCGTTGCCATGCGCGTCCTGCAGGGGATGGGTGGCGCGCTGATGGTCCCGGTCGGGCGGCTGGCAGTGCTGCGCACCACCCCGAAACATCTGTTGATTACCGCCATCGCCACCCTGACCTGGCCCGCGCTGGTGGCGCCGATTATCGGCCCGCCGCTGGGCGGGTTTATCACCAGCTATGCCAACTGGCGCTGGATCTTCTTTATTAACGTCCCGCTGGGGCTGATTGCCATCGCGCTGGCGCTGCGCATTATCCCGGATATCTGTGAGGAGACGCGCCGTCCGTTCGACACCCCGGGCTTTATCGCTACTTCGGTGGCAATGGTTAGCCTGGTTTGCGCCATGGAGATGATGGGGGCGCACGACGTGAATACGGCGATCACCCTTGCACTGCTGGCCATCGGAGTAGTGACGTTGATCTATGCCCTGCGGCATTTCAGACGCGCTGAATGGCCGATGATCCGCCTCGACGCCCTGCAGGTGTCCACCTTTCGCGTGACGATGTACGGCGGGTCGCTGTTTCGCGCCTCCATCAGCGCCGTGCCGTTTTTGCTGCCGCTGCTGTTTCAGGTGGGATTCGGCATGGATGCGTTCCACTCCGGTCTGCTGGTGCTGGCGGTATTTGTCGGTAACCTGACCATCAAACCGGCGACCACGCCGCTGATCCGTGGGCTGGGGTTTAAAAAGCTGCTGCTGATTAACGGGGCGCTGAACGTACTGGCCCTGCTGGCTTGTGCATTCCTGACCCCGCAAACCCCGGTGTGGGTCATTATGCTGGTGCTCTATCTGGGCGGCGTATTCCGTTCCATTCAGTTTACTGCCATCAGCACCCTCGCCTTTGCTGATGTCCCTTCCCCGCAGATGAGCTATGCCAACACCCTGTTCTCAACCGCCACTCAGCTGGCAGTGGGGCTGGGGATCACCCTCGGTGCGATCGGGATCCGTCTCGGGGAGCTGAGTAGCGAAATGCTGGGGATGGACGCGCTGCCGGGGATCAGCTTCCGGCTGGCGTTTGTGGCGATTGCGCTGGTCTGTCTGTTGGGGATGGTCGATACCCTGCGGCTGGTGAAAGATGCCGGCAGTGCGGTATCCAGCAAGCGGGCATAAAAAAAGCCAGCGTAAGCTGGCTTTATCACTGGCGTTGGCAACTTAGCCGATAATACCGCGGACAAAGGCTTCGATCTCTTTATCCTGGCAGTTCTCGAAGAAGCACTGCTGGAAACGCTGACCGGTTACTGCAGTTTTGACCAGCTCTGGATCGATAGCACGCAGGGTGTCGAGATAGTTCTCTTTAACCACCGCGGCTTTCACCTGGTTCAGGATGCCAGCGTTGCGAACCTGAGGTTCTTTACGCTCTGGCGGATAACCTTCGCCATTACGGCCGGTGAAGGCTTTTTCAAAGATAAAGCGAACGTTCAGCTCTGCGCCCCAGCCGAAGCCTTTAGCAAATGGCAGAGAGAGCGCGTTACCGTTGTTGATCTGGGCGAACAGAAAGGCGTCAGCCGGATCGATGCAGTAGCCGCACACCACACCCGGGTGGATGTTCAGGGACATCAGCGCACCCTGGCCGGTACCGCAACCGGTCACCACGAAATCAACCGCTTTCGAGTTCAGCAGAATGCTCGCCATGATCCCCAGGTGGATGTAGGTCAGGTGGTGATCGTTTTCGTCGCTCATCCCAACGTTGTAGACCGGGAAACCTTTCTCTTCAGCAACGGCGTTCAATTCCTTGAGGATGATGGCGTTTTTTGGCGCCTGGCTGTTTTCCATCATCAGTGCAATTTTCATTCTTCGTCTCCTGAATGCGATGCGGGGCGTCCCGCTGTGGATAGCTTACCTGTCCAACCTTACTACTTAGCAAACGCACTTTCAAATTAAGTGAAAAATAGTTTCAAAAAACAAAGATGCGCTCACAATTTTGTGCCTGAGAGGTTTTTGCCGCCGCCTGATAAACGGATGGCTTAAGATTGAAGGAGCAAGGGCTCGTGGCAAAGAGAAGGGGCAGAACAGGCGTTTAATCCTGGCATTGCGGCACACATCAGCCGCTAGTATAGGTTATTTCCATGCATCCAGAGTGTTCTATGAAGAGATTATGCACTGGCGGCCTGCTCCTGTTACTGGCAGGCTGTGGCGTTACCCGGCAAGCAGAAGTCAGCAGCGTCGACGTCACGTCAGGTGTTGTCATGCTCAATTACGATCAGGCCATGTTGCAGAACGCCCGCTATGACGACTACGTCACCAGCGGTACCGCGACCCGTGAATGCCAGGCGATGGGATACAGTACGGCCATGGCCTACGGGCAGCCGATCAAAACCTGTAGCCTCATCAGCGGCTCGCTGTGCCTGAATGAAACCATGACCATTCAGTATCAGTGTCATGGCTATACCCCGCGGCCCGTCGTCGTCACCTATTATTAATTCCGTTGCCAGCGATCCCGCTGGCAATAATAGTATTAAACACGAAACAGAATAATTCTCATTAATTTATTTACGTTACCCGCAATGCGTTTTATTCCCATTCGTATTATGATCGTTTAAATATTTATTTTACTTTTTGCAAATAAATAAATAACAAATTATAGTGACGCTCACGTTGACCAGTGAATAATAATACGGAGCGACACCATGCTTAAAACCGAAATGATCGACAAGCTCAATGAGCAAATGAATCTGGAGCTTTACTCCTCCCTGCTCTATCAGCAGATGAGCGCCTGGTGTAGCTATCACAGTTTTGAAGGCGCGGCGGCATTTATGCGTCGTCACGCGCAGGAAGAGATGACTCACATGCAGCGTCTCTTTGATTATCTTACCGATACTGGCAGCCTGCCGCGCATCAACCCGGTGGCGTCGCCGTTTGCTGAGTACGCCTCGCTGGACGAGCTGTTCCGCGCCACCTATGAGCACGAGCAGCTGATCACCCAGAAAATTAACGACCTGGTCCATGCGGCGATGATAAGCCAGGATTATGGCACCTTTAATTTCCTGCAATGGTATGTGGCAGAGCAACACGAAGAAGAGAAGCTGTTTAAATCCGTTCTCGATAAACTGTCGCTGGCGGGTAAATCTGGTGAAGGGTTGTACTTTATTGATAAAGAGCTGTCGACGCTTGACGCTCAAAATTAATATTACTGCGGCGCCTCTGGCGCCGCGTTATTTTTAATGACGGCATATTTTACTTCCTCCCCTGCCCACCTTGCGCTGGCGCAGAAATAGCTTTCAATTCCCCCTCTTGATGGCTTCCGATGAATATCGTAAAGCTACATTTACAGCACCTGTAACGGCGGTTTGACGAACCTGCGTTTTTCCCTTACGCTGCGCCGCAGATTTTGTCGCGATAGTGCAAGGCTGTAGAGGAAAACGTGAAGAACAGAACGCTGGGAAGTATTTTTATCGTCGCCGGAACCACGATTGGCGCAGGTATGCTGGCGATGCCGCTGGCGGCGGCGGGGGTCGGGTTTGGCGTCACGCTGGTGTTACTGGGCACACTCTGGGCGCTGATGTGTTATACCGCCCTGCTGCTGCTGGAAGTGTATCAGCACGTTCCCGCCGATACCGGACTCGGGTCGCTGGCCGGGCGTTATCTGGGCCGTTTCGGCCAGTGGATCACCGGTTTCAGCATGATGTTCCTGATGTATGCCCTGACCGCGGCCTACATCAGCGGTGCGGGTGAGCTAATCGCCTCCAGCGTCAACGACTGGTTCAACGCCGATATCACCCCGACCACCGGGGTGATCTTCTTTACCCTGATCGGCGGCGGCGTGGTCTGCGTGGGCACCTCGCTGGTGGATCTGTTCAACCGTTTCCTCTTCTCGGCCAAAATCATCTTCCTGGTGGTGATGCTGGCGCTGCTGGCGCCGCACATTCATAAGGTCAATCTTCTGACCCTGCCGCTGGAGAAAGGGCTGGCGCTGTCGGCTATCCCGGTGATTTTTACCTCGTTTGGTTTCCACGGCAGCGTGCCGAGCATCGTCAGCTATATGAATGGCAACGTGCGCAAGCTGCGCTGGATCTTTATCACCGGCAGCGCCATTCCACTGGTGGCCTATATCTTCTGGCAGCTGGTAACCCTCGGCAGCATTAACTCGTCGACCTTTATGGGGATGCTGGCGAGCCATACCGGCCTGAACGGGCTGCTGCAGGCCCTGCGTGAAGTGGTGGCGTCGCCGCACGTGGAGCTGGCGGTACACCTGTTTGCCGACCTCGCCCTGGCGACCTCGTTCCTCGGAGTGGCGCTGGGCCTGTTCGATTACCTTGCCGACCTGTTCCAGCGCAGCCGCACTGTGGGCGGGCGTTTACAGACCGGGGCGATCACCTTCCTGCCGCCGCTGGCCTTCGCCCTGTTCTATCCGCGTGGGTTTGTGATGGCGCTGGGGTATGCAGGCGTCGCGCTGGCGGTGCTGGCGCTGCTGCTGCCGTCGCTGCTGGTGTGGCAGAGCCGGAAGCATCATCCAGCCGGTGATTACCGGGTGCCGGGCGGGAAACCGGCGCTGTGTCTGGTCTTCGCCTGCGGGATCGCGATAATCCTCGTGCAGTTTGGCATTGCGGCAGGGCTGCTTCCGGAAGTGGGATAACGTGCATTAATGCCCGGCGGCGCTTCGCTTGCACGGGCCTACGAGAGGGTTTTGTAGGCCGGGTAAGCGAAGCGCCACCCGGCAGAAATGCGCACTATTAATGCAGACAGCAGTTCTTGAATTTTTTGCCGCTGCCGCACGGGCAGGGATCGTTGCGACCGACTTTGGTGCCGTTGATCACCGGCTGCTGGGCAACTGGCTCTTGCGGGTTGGCAATCCAGTGATTATACAGCCGCAGCGCCGCCGGACGAATGCCCTCGATGCTCTGCTGGAACTCCTCTTCACTGAAGGTATCCAGACGCTCAAAGTTCTCTTCGGAGCCGTGCAGGGCGATAAGATCCAGATCCTCACGCAGGGACTCTGGCAGGGATGACCAGTCGGTCAGCGCCACGCCGCGCATATAACCGAAGCACCACTCTTCCACCACGGTAAAGGTTTCACCCTCAACATCGTTCATGCCGAACATCGGCTCAAACTGCTCCGGGTAGTCACTAAGGCGCTCGGCAATATCGTTCAGGTGCTTAAAGCAGAGATCGATAAAGCGGTTCATCTCGCGATCGTTCTTCCAGCGCGGAATGTTTTTCTCGCCGCCCCACACCGCCACCAGCCAGCGATCCGGCTCAACCACCACCGGGCCAGACAGCACCGCGGTCAGCATCCCGTCGAGCTCCGAGACGTCCATTACGGACTCGCCGTCATGACCGTAGGTCATTAAGGTCTCTTCCAGCCACTCCATTTCGGTTTCGTTTAATGGACCTTCGCTCATGGTAAATCTCCTGCAGAATAGAATTGCGTGCAGGGTAACACAGAAAGCAGGCTCAACGGTCCCCTTCCCCTGTTGTTCCGGGGCGCGTTACTGGTGCAATTCCGTCTAAATCGTGACCATTGCACAACTTATGTGCTTTGTTGTTAATGAGATGTGATCCCCGCTGTAATTTCACTTCATGCCGCCGGGCCGCTTAAAACGGCGCTCTATACTGAAAATTGTCGAAACACAGGCAATACGCTGCCGTTCTGGCAACCATTTTGCTTACTGTTGTGCTGAGGGTTATCACCCTCAGGCAATCTCGCCTGTTTCTGCGGTATGTCGTCCGTTTAGTGCATTACGTTTTGAACACGTTTTGGATTGGGTACGCCTCCGGCGTTCGACTACACAGGGTTGTGCCAAAAAACACTCAGAAAAGGTACATAATAATGTCGCTGAAATTGATCAGAAGTCCTCTCTCTCTTGTGCTGGCAGGGTGTCTGGTGACGGCGTTTTCCGCCCAGGCTGATATCGTGATTGGCGTGGCGGGTCCCTTCACCGGACCGAACGCCACCTATGGGGACCAGTACTGGCACGGCGCGACCCAGGCCGCGGAAGACATTAACGCCGCGGGCGGCATTAATGGCGAGAAGATCAAACTGGTGCAGGGCGATGACGCCTGTGAACCGAAACAGGCCGTCTCGGTCGCTAACCGTCTGGTTGACCAGGATAAGGTCAAAGCGGTGGTCGGCCACTTCTGCTCCTCCTCCACCATGCCGGCTTCCGAGGTCTATAACGACGCGGGCGTACTGGCTATCACCCCCGGCTCCACCAACCCGCTGATCACCGAGCGCGGCATGAGCGACATGTTCCGCATGTGCGGCCGTGATGACCAGCAGGGCCAGGTCGCCGCTGATTTCATTATTGATAAGCTGAAAGCCAAACGGGTGGTGATCATTCACGATAAAGACACTTACGGCCAGGGGCTGGCGGATGCCACCAAAGCGGCGCTGGCGAAACGTGATGTCAAAGACGTGATGTACGAAGGCCTGTCCCGCGGCGAAAAAGACTTTAACGCGCTGGTGACCAAAATCGGTGCCCAGAAACCGGACGTGGTCTTCTTTGGCGGCTGTCACCCGGAAGCGGGCCCGCTGGTGCGCCAGATGCGTGAGCAAGGGGTGCAGGCCAAATTCTTCTCCGGCGACTGTATCGTCAACGAAGAGATGGTCACCGCCGCCGGGGGCGCGCAGTACACCAACGGCATCTATATGACCTTCGGCAAAGACCCGCGTCTGATCCCGGAAGGCAAAGCGGTGATCGACAAATTCCGCGCCAGTAAATTCGAGCCGGAAGGCTACACCCTCTACTCCTACGCCTCCATCCAGGCCATTGCTGCGGCCTTTAAAGCCACCGGTGGGGCCGATCCGGCCAAAGCCAGCGAATGGCTGAAGGCCAATTCGGTGGATACCGTGATGGGCAAAAAATCCTGGGACAGCAAGGGTGACCTGAAAGTCTCTGACTACGTGGTGTATGAGTGGGACGACAAGGGTAAATATAAGGAAGTGCAGTAAGCGGACGGAATCACGCTCAACGTCGGTATGGCGACATACCGACGCACTATAACCCGAGGACCGCAGCGCAACCTGCGGTCTAAAACACGAGCGCGCGATGATGGAAACGTTCTTTCTGCAGCAGTTAATCAATGGCCTGACGCTGGGGTCGGTCTACGGATTGATCGCCATTGGCTACACCATGGTCTACGGCATTATCGGCATGATTAACTTCGCCCACGGCGAAGTCTATATGATCTCCGCCTATCTCTGCGCCATCGGCCTGGCGCTTCTCTCCTTCTTCGGGCTGGAATCGTTTCCGCTGCTGATCCTCGGCACGCTGGTCTTCACCATCGTGGTGACCGGGGTGTACGGCTGGACCATCGAGCGCATCGCCTATAAACCGCTGCGTAACTCCACGCGCCTGGCCCCGCTGATCTCTGCCATCGGCATGTCGCTGATCCTGCAAAACTACGCCCAAATCAGCCAGGGGCCGCGTCAGCAGGGGGTGCCTACCATGCTCGACGGCGTGCTGCGCTTTCATATTGGCGAAGGCTTTGTACAGATCACCTACACCAAAGTCTTCATTCTGATCGCCTCGTTCACCGGGATGCTGCTGCTCACCTGGATAATCAGCAACACCCGGCTCGGGCGAATGTGCCGCGCCGTGCAGCAGGATCGCAAGATGGCGTCGATTCTGGGCATCAATACCGACCGGATCATCTCCCTGGTGTTTGTGATTGGTGCGGCAATGGCTGGCCTGGCCGGGGTGCTGATCACCATGAACTACGGCACCTTTGATTTTTACGCCGGGTTTATCATCGGGATCAAAGCCTTTACCGCCGCCGTCCTTGGCGGGATCGGCTCCCTGCCCGGCGCGATGCTGGGAGGCCTGATCCTCGGCATTGCCGAGGCGCAATTCTCCGGGATGGTGAACTCCGATTATAAAGACGTGTTCTCGTTTGGATTGCTGGTAGTAATCCTGATTTTCCGTCCTCAGGGACTGCTTGGTCGCCCTGTCGTGGCCAAGGTGTGAGGGAAAAAAGATGACTGCACAACTCGTTTCGCAACCCGTTGCCCACGACGGTTTTTCCCTAAAACGCTGCATTCTCGACGCCATTTTTGCGGGCATGGTGGCGCTGGTGATTTTTGGTCCGGTGGTGGGGGTGGTGCTGGATGGCTACAGCTTTAACTTCGAAGGACAGCGGCTGGCGTGGATCATCGCCACGGTGATGACCGGGCGTTTTTTACTGAGTGCCTTTTTAACCACCGCGCCGGGACGACGGGGGATGGCCCGCTTCGACAACGATAATACCGGGGTTTACGTTCGGCCGCCGGAGTACAAAAGCCGGATGCGCTGGATCCTGCCCCTGATTATCGCCCTGGCGGTCTGCTTTCCGTTCGTCGCCACCAAGTACGTGCTGACGGTGGCGATCCTCGGCCTGATCTACGTCCTGCTCGGCCTCGGGCTGAACATCGTGGTCGGGCTCGCGGGGCTGCTGGACCTCGGCTATGTCGCCTTTTACGCCATCGGTGCCTATGGCCTGGCACTGGGCTATCAGTATCTGGGGCTCGGCTTCTGGTCCATGCTGCCTCTGGCGGCGCTGATGGCCGCCGCGGCCGGGGCCTTGCTCGGCTTTCCGGTACTGCGCATGCACGGCGACTATCTGGCGATTGTGACCCTCGGCTTCGGGGAGATCATCCGCCTGGTGCTGAACAACTGGCTGACCTTTACCGGCGGGCCGAACGGCATCTCCGCCCCGCCTCCGACCCTCTTCGGGCTGGAGTTTGGTCGACGGGCGAAAGATGGCGGCGTGCCGTTCCACGAGTTCTTCAACCTGACCTTTAACCCTAACCTGAAGTTCATCTTCATCTACGCCATTCTGCTGCTGGTGGTCCTGCTGGTGCTCTACATCAAGCACCGCCTGACGCGGATGCCGATTGGCCGCGCCTGGGAGGCGCTGCGCGAAGATGAAATCGCCTGCCGCTCCATGGGCCTCAACCATGTCCTGGTCAAGCTGTCGGCCTTTACCCTCGGAGCCTCTACCGCGGGCATTGCCGGGGTATTCTTCGCCACCTATCAGGGGTTTGTTAACCCCACCTCGTTCACCTTCTTTGAGTCGGCTCTGATCCTCGCCATCGTGGTGTTAGGCGGGATGGGATCTACCCTCGGGGTGGTGCTGGCGGCCTTCGTGCTCACCGTTACCCCGGAGCTGCTGCGTACCTTCGCAGAGTATCGGGTGCTGCTGTTTGGCGTATTAATGGTGGTGATGATGATCTGGCGGCCGCGCGGGCTGATCCGCATCAACCGCAGCGGCTTTGCGGTACGCAAAGGAGTGGCGCCATGAACGGGACCATCTTAAGCGTCGAGCATCTGATGATGCACTTTGGCGGCATCAAGGCGCTCAACGACGTCAATCTCGAGGTGCAGCGCGGGTCCATCACCGCCCTGATCGGCCCCAACGGTGCGGGAAAAACCACGGTGTTCAACTGTCTGACCGGGTTTTATAAGGCCTCCGGGGGCAATATCCTGTTCAACACCCGGAGCAAAACCACCAACGTGATCCAGATCCTGGGGCAGAAATTCCAGCCGGGAGACTGGATCAACCCGGCGCAGTTCGGCCAGCGTCTGTTCTACAAGATGTTTGGCGGCACCCACCTGGTGAACCGCGCCGGACTGGCGCGCACCTTCCAGAATATCCGCCTGTTCCGCGAGATGTCGGTGGTGGAGAACCTGCTGGTGGCGCAGCACATGCGGGTCAACCGCAACCTGCTGGCCGGGGTGCTGAACACTCCTGCCTACCGTCGCGCGGAAAGCGATGCCCTGGACCGGGCCTTTTACTGGCTGGAAGTGGTGGATCTGGTGGATTGCGCCAACCGGCTGGCGGGGGAGATGTCCTACGGCCAGCAGCGGCGGCTCGAGATTGCCCGGGCCATGTGTACCGGGCCGGAGATGATCTGTCTTGATGAACCGGCCGCCGGGCTCAACCCGGTGGAGACCCACACGCTGAGTAACATCATCCGTTTCCTGCGCGATCGCCACGACATTACGGTGCTGCTGATCGAACATGATATGGGGATGGTGATGGAGATATCGGATCACATTATCGTGCTCGACCACGGGGATGTGATTGCCCAGGGCAAACCGGCACAGATCCAGCACGATGAAAAAGTCATTGCCGCCTATCTGGGCACCGATGAGAGCGAGGTCAGTGTATGAGTGAGGCAATGCTGGAGTTTCGTCAGGTGGATGTCTATTACGGTGTGATCCAGGCGCTGAAGCAGGTGTCGTTGCAGGTCAACGCCGGTGAAACCGTGGCGCTGATCGGCGCTAACGGGGCGGGAAAATCGACCCTGCTGATGTCCATTTTCGGCCAGCCGCGGGTGCGCAACGGGCAAATTCTGTTTTGCGGGGAGGACATTAGCCACAAATCGACCCACTACGTCGCCTCAGGGGGCATAGCCCAGGCCCCGGAGGGGCGGCGCATCTTCCCCGATATGACCGTCGAAGAGAACCTGCTGATGGGTACCATCCCCATTGGCAATCAGTTTGCGGCAGAGGATCTGCAGAGCATGTTTGATCTCTTTCCACGCCTGAAGGAGCGGCGCAAACAGCGGGCAATGACCATGTCCGGCGGCGAGCAGCAGATGCTGGCCATCGCCCGGGCGTTGATGAGTCGGCCAAAACTGTTGCTGCTGGATGAGCCGAGCCTGGGGTTAGCGCCGATTGTGGTGAAGCAGATCTTCCAGACCCTGCGGGAGCTGGCGCGTAACGGGATGACGATTTTCCTCGTCGAGCAGAACGCGCACCATGCGCTGAAGCTCTCCGACCGCGGGTATGTGATGGTCAACGGCCAGATCCGCCTGAGCGGCAGCGGCGAGGAGCTGCTGGGCAATCAGGAGGTCAGAAAAGCCTATCTGGGGGGCGCCTGACCGGGGGCAAGATCAGTGGAGATCGTCAGGAAGCTGCGCATAATCCACTTTTTGCAGCTTAAAGTTCATCACCCAGGGCGTGCCGGCATCCTGCTCCGAGACAAAGGGGTATTTCGGGGTTATCTCTTTCGCCTCGATCCCGGTCCAGACCGAGAAGAAATCGAGAAAATCGTTGGCAGAACGCCGGGCTTTAATCAGGCGATGTGCTTTGTCGTCGCTGGACATGATCATAAAGGGCACCTGATAGTTTTGCTGGAAGGCATCGCCATGGGCCATATATTGCCCGCCAGTCAGACGGGCTTTATAGGTCAGCCCGTGGTCAGAGAAATAGACCATCGAGAAACTGTCACCGCTATTTTGCAGCTGCTCATAAAGCTTTTTTAACAGGGTATCGGTCTGGGTGATGCTGTAGATGTAGCAGGAGGTCTCTTTCGACTGCACAAACTCGAGGTATTTCCCCTGAGTGCGCTCGCAGGCTTGCGGGTGTGAGCCCATCAGATGCAGGACGATCAGCCGCGGCTCGGTACGCGGAGCGGACAATACCTGCTGCGTCATCTGCAGCAGGGCTTCATCCCGTGGGTTATTTTCATCTTCGTAATAGCCTTTGCGCAGAAACTGTACCTCATCCGCACGCTTCGCAATGCTGGCGATGGCGGTATCGTACTCGCCAATTTGCCCCTGATTAGAGAACCACCAGGTGCGGAACCCGGCGCGGTTCGCCAGGGTGACGACGTTATTCTGGTATTCCGGGCTCCCTCCGCTCACCCGGCTCAGGGAGTGGCCCAGAGAGGTTTGGGTGGAGGCGCTGGCGGAGATAAAATCCGTGAATAACGTGCCATTAACAGCGCTGGCAAAGGGCGTGTTATTCCACTGTCCGCCAAAGGCACCCAGGGCATCCCGCCGTGCGCTTTCGCCGATCACCATCACGTAATTGTGGTAGCGGGGCTTCACCGCCAGTACGGTCCAGTTGTCCTTCATCTTCGCCAGCTCCAGCATATGGGCCTTTTCCTGCACCACTTCCTGGTTGTTGATCACCACATCCTTCACAAAGCGGAACACCGGATAACCCACATCCAGCAGGGTGAAGTTTCCCCAGTAGACGAGGTTTTTCGCCGGGGTCATAAAGAAACAGGCCACGCTGAAGGCCAGACACAACATATCCAGGCGGCGCCAGGGCTGTTTTGGCCCAATTTTACGCGCCAGCGCCACCCCGCCTAACGCCAGAATGACTAAAGAGACCAGATAGCTGTGCCACGGGAATATCGTCAGGATCTCGACGGATTCATTGACGTTGGTGGCGTGGAGCGCCAGCAGGGTATTGAAATTCGGTGCGCCATAGGCCTGTTGAAAGGGGTAGTACATGGCCGCCAGCAGGCTGCAGAGGAGAATGACCCCTTTCTGCACCTGAGGGGCAAACCGCCAGAGGACAAACAAGACGCAGCAAAATGCTACCGAATAGAGCAGGCTAAATGAATATCCAAACGAGTAATTAATCAGCACCGACTGGAGAAAATAAAACGCTGCCCACGGATTAAGGGTAATATCGCGCATCCAGAGGGTATATTTACTCGCTGTAATATTCATATTGACCTTAATCCACACTAAGCCGCAATAAAATGCAGACACCAGGGATCAACAAACCGCCGGGGACGGCGATATAGGGATAAAAATGGAGCGTTTTATGGAGAAACTAATCCAAAGATAGAGCGCGCAGGCGGGAAGGTCAACGCTGTGTAACCAGATATTACGCAAACGGAAGCAATATCATCATAATTTATTAATAATTGCGTGGTAGCACGTCTTTCCCAAAATTTGAGAAAGACGTGAATACGATAATAATAATTAAGCCATCAGGCATTATTATTATATTTACGGTTTTTCAATGCGGTTCACGGTTGCCGTATAGCCTGTTTTCGCCACCGCCTCTAATAACGTCCCGGTCGGGAAACCTTCCGGAACGATAACGTCGGTTTGGCGCGTCTTCAACGACGCTTTCGCTTTCACCACCCCTTCCGTTTCACGCAGGGCCTGGTTAACCGAAATCACGCACAGCGAGCAGGTCATGCCCTGCACATCCAGCACCACTTTTTCGTTTGCAGCCTGTGCGCACAGGGGCAGCAACAGACTCGCGGTTATCAGCAGTCGTTTCATTCCATCACCTCATAATACCAGGCCACCACCGTGGGGTAGAACAGCACCAGCAACAGCACCGGCAGCGAGAGCCAGAACAGCAGACGCATCTGCCCCAGCGTCATCCGCCCGGTACACCACGGCCGCGTTGAAAAATAGAGCCGCCAGAATACCCGCAGCATCAGCCCTGTCGAGAGCAGGATCATCGGCACCCGCAGGAATTCGAGCTGGCTGAGCCCGGCAAAACCGGCAGCCGATATACCAAACAGCAAATAGAGCAGCGGTCCGACGCAGCACAGCCCGGCGGTGACGGCCGCCGCAGCCGCCGTCAGCAGGGTCAGCCCCGCCCCTTTAGCGTTGTTCTGTTGAGACATAGTGGTAGGTAAACACCTTTGGATCGTAAAAATTGAGCGGGTCGCCGTCCACTTCGGCATAGGGGTAACCAAAGTTATTCACTGCCCCCTGCTCCGTCGCCGGATAGAGTTCAAAATCGCGCCCGTAGTTGAAGCCCACCCAGTTCATCTCCCAGTTGCCGAACAGGTAAGCATTTACCGCCTGCACATCGGGGTCCTGATGGGCTTTTTTCTCCGCCAGACGCATTTTGGTGACGTCAGCCGGATCGCACGGCAGCCAGCCATATCCTGCCAGATAAAATTCTGCCCGGCAGTGCTGTCCGCCGCTAACGTCGGACACGCCCGCGCTGTCGGCCTTGCCGAAGGCGCTTTTCGAGTAGCGTTCCAGCTTGTTGGCCTTGCCCAGACGGATGCCGAACAGCTCCCGCGCCGGGATACCACTGGCGCGCGCCAGGGCGACAAACACCGAGCTGATGTCGGTACATTTGCCGCTGAGCTTGCCGCTTTGCAGAATAGTTGCCACATCGCCGGTGCCACAGCCAATCACGTCGTTATCGCGCTCCATATGACTGCTGACCCACTCGTAGATCAGGCGCGCTTTTTTCAGCGGATCGGTTTCGCCGGCCGTGATTTTTTGCGCCGTTTCGCGCACCAGGCCATCAACCGGAGTATGCGTCGTTGGCAGCAGGTACGGCTTCACCGCCAGCGGGTAGACAATCTGCTCCGGCGCCTGCCAGTTTTTCAGGGCGTCCTGTTTCAGCGGCTCCCAGTCTGCCGTTTCGATCTCCAGATCGAGCTGCAGGAGTAGATCGCCTTCTGATTTCGGCCAGGTCGCAAACAGCGTTTTCGCGCCGTAGCTATTATTGGTGGTGATATAGGCCTGCTGATAGTTGCCGCTGAACGACAGGCCGGTCATCTGCTGAAAGGCGGTATCCACCGGCAGTGGGATCCAGAGTTTGACCACCCCGCTGGAGCCCTGGGGCGGTGCCAGCTTATAGGTTTGCGATAAGACGAAACGGCGGCGCATCACCGGCGCGGCGAGCGGCGCGCTGTTATGTACCACAGTCTGGCTGGCGACGGCCGGGCCTACTAAGCCTGCGGCAGAGAGAAGTACGCTGTTTTTAAGAAATTGTCGACGCTGCATGGCTACCTGTCCCTTGAAAATGAATGGTCATCACAGCAGACAGGAGCTGGCGCGGAGTGATAGAGATGATTCATCAATAACAGACCTGTTAACTGTGAATGAAAAAATAAGCGCCATTATTAGGCGGCATTCTGGCGGGGTTGTACAGGCGTGAAGTCAAAAAACCACAATAACCGCAACATAAGGTAATAGTCGTCGCTTCGCGCCTCTAAGTTAGCTCCTCCGGCTTTTCGCCGGAGGCATAGTATTTTTCTGTTAAACAGAAGCAAGCAAAGTTGTTTGTTTTCCATACCGTTGCTCAGTTGAGCATTGCATGATAAAACCATGAGAAAGGGATGGTTTTGCAGAGGGAGAAGGAATGGGAAATATCACAGAAATGAATAGCATCAAGGAAATAGCTGAACGTTTAGCCGACATAATAATAAACCCAAACTCAGCTATCGGTTTTGCAGAGGGGGCTTTATCTGTCCCTCTGGATTTTGGTTACCTGGTTTGGGGGGTGTTTGATACTGATTCTCGCTATCACCGTGAAACAGAACGAATAAGACTACTTGCTGCTGTTCGGCGAGGGCTCCTAAATTATGAACAATTAAAAGAAGCTATCGCGTTAGCGCTTATAGAATTTGAAAAGCGCCTGACCAAAAGGAAAAAGGATGGCACCTATAGTAAAACAGTATTTTCACTTATCGGGCGAGCCTCCGCCAATTCATATATTACTACAAAAATAACAGCAGCCATTATTGAGCGAGTAACCTTCTTCGTAAAAATGCGGAATAGTATTTTTTTAGGAAACTTATTACTCCTTGGAGGAATGGCGGAACGCAGCATAAGAACATCGCAACAACTTGCTATTGACAATCCTGAAATATACGAAGTTTTACGTCCTCGTGATTATGATTTGTTATATTTCCTTTTTGAATCGTCAATTACTCCATTTGCTCAGGCTTTGCAAGTGCGGCGCGAGCTAGGAGAACCGACGTTTGATCAATTAATTGATTTGGCAAATAAAAAAATAAATGGATATTAAAAGAATCGTTGATGGCGTGGTCGGATGGCTTGCGGATATGGTCTCGTGGGTTATAACCTGCCTTTGCATATTCTATCTTTCTTATTTTGATTCATGGCCTGTAACGCTGTTTTTCATCATTATTACAATTGTAACTGGGCTGCTATTAGCAAAACTAGCAGACCGCTTTTATAAATTTAAAGACAAGGAATAAATAAAATGTCAAATCCTGCTTATTTATGGTTAACTGACGAAAACGGCTCGCCAATTATAGGATCCTGTTTAATTCCTGGGAGACTAGGAGCCATTGAGATAAAAGCACTTACGCATAATATGAATATTCCGTCATGCCCAAATACTGGACGCTTAACGGGAACACGTATTCATACCCCAATGATAATGCAAAAAGAGTTTGATAAGACTACACCTTACCTCTATCGAGCTATTAGCCAGAATATGACATTGAAATCAGCAACGTTAAAAATGTATCGAGTTCTTGATTCTGGAGTGGAAACGGAATATTTCAATATCATTCTTGAAAATATAAAGGTCGTATCAATTACTCCTAATTTGTATCCGGGCAATCAAACAGGCACACACACGGAGTCAATCGAGATTCAATATGAAAAAATCACATGGAAGCATTGCGACGGCAATATCGTGTTTACTGATGCATGGAATCACCGCGCAATAGCATAAGGGGGCTGATGTTCAGTCGAACGCAAGCCTGTTTTTTGATAAGGCTTATGCTATCGCTATAGGGTGTCGTCACTTACCCGTATAGGTTAAAAAGCGCTCCTGACATACAATAATTCCCGTTTCCCAAACCGACCCCTACATAGTCGGTCGCGGGGGGCGGGAAGGCCATTTATCCCTCCAGCTTAAAATCGTCATCCCAATCAGGAAGGGCTGCAACCCTACCGGCATCGTTCAGGAACGCCAGTCCGTTTGATAGCGACTTCGGTTGCTCCAGGCCAAGCTCAAAAATAATCTGGCCACATCCGGCAAGCCAGAAGCCACCGCCCACCTCTTTAGCGCGCTGAACGAATATCCGCCTGCCCAGCGCAATGTAGTCTCGTTGTTCACCGCGATAGATGATGTTGTAGTTGCCATCTTTGCCCATAACCCCCTCCCTTAAAATTAATACTGTATACGTATACAAAATTTTGCTGAAGGCGGTCCGTCAACCGAAGCGGCGCATAAAAAAGCCCGCTGGTGTGGGCTAGATGGTTCAGAGAGTGATTTTTACCGCGAAGACTTTCACCAGATCCGGGCCAAAGTGCTTATGCGTGATGGTTTTTATCTCGTACCCGTCAGACGGCGGGAGGCGCCATCCTTGGCGCGGTGTTATCAGCCACCAGCGCATACTGCAACGTCCTGCTTAGCTGTTTGCACAGCGGCTGGCACCCGACACATTTCACGGCCGTGTCACATTGCAGGGCTGGGGGGCAAAAGCGGCTAAATAGTGTGCGGCCTGCGTTCCCTCATCCTTTCCCCGCAGGGGCGAGGGGATCGTCTGTGCCATTTATTTAATTCAGCAACGGATATTTGTGATAACAATCTCAAAACAGAGTATTGGCATAATAGTCCATGCTATAAGCCGGTGGCTCCATAACATTATAAATTTAAAACCTTACTGTTAATTCTTTAAGGATAAGATTTGGCACGCTATTCCCCATTAAATTAATGGGGATGCTGCATGTGATTTCACCTAATATTAAAAATGAACACCGCTATCTCAAACAACACTTCCAGATTTTTACTTTACTTTTTTTACCACCCTACAGAGGTATGAGATGAGTAAAATGTGCTTAACAAAATTATTGTCTGCGAGCTTGCTCGGGTTGATGGTTTTCTCGACCTCTGCAATGGCGAAAGAAATTGAAGTGGTTAATATTTCAAAGATAGATGGCATGCCCTGGTTTAATCGCATGGGAGAAGGCGTAACGAAAGCGGGCAGCGATCTCGGAATAAAAGCGTCTCAGGTGGGACCGTCCAGCACCGATGCCCCGCAGCAGGTCAAAATCATTGAGGATTTAATCGCTAAAAAAGTCTCCGCCATCGGCATCGTCCCCAATGACGCCGATGTTCTCGAGCCGGTATTCAAAAAAGCGCGTGAGGCGGGCATCGTAGTATTAACCAACGAATCCCCGGGGCAGCCCAGCGCTAACTGGGATGTGGAAATTATCGATAACCAGAAATTTGCCGCCGACAACGTGGAAGAGATGGCGAAAGCCATGGGCGGCAAAGGCGGTTATGTCATTTATGTCGGCAGCCTGACCGTGCCGCAGCATAACCTGTGGGCGGATTTGTTCGTGAAATACCAGAAAGAGCACTACCCGGATATGCACGAAGTCACCAACCGGATGCCGGTGGCCGAGAATATCGACGACGCCCGCCGTACCACCATCGATCTGATGAAAGCCCATCCTGACATGAAAGGGATTGTCTCATTTGGCTCTCAGGGCCCGATCGGTGCAGGCCGCGCGGTGAAAGAGAAACGGGCGAAAGGCAAAGTGTTTGTCTACGGCATGATGATCCCATCCCAGGCCGCCTCGCTGATTAAAAGCGGTGATATTGCCATGGGCATCACCTACGATCCGGCTTCTGCGGGTTATGCCATCACCGCCATTGCCGACAAGGTGCTGAAAGGCGAAGAGATCACCCAGGGCCTGGAGATCCCTAACCTCGGTAAAGCTGATGTGGATAGCGAAAAACGCATCATCAAATTCCACAAAGTCCTGCGCGTCACCAAAGAGAATATCGATAGCCTGTATTGATCCGTTGAACCCGCACGCCCTGACAGGGCGTGCGGCATGCGCCCCTGAGAGGTAGACATGGAGCCCTTTATTTCACTGGGTAAGATCAGCAAGACCTTCTACGGTGTGAAAGCGCTGGATAACATCAACCTGACGCTGTTTCCGGGAGAAGTTCACTGTCTGGCCGGGCAGAACGGCTGCGGCAAATCGACGCTGATTAAAATTATCTCCGGCGTCTACAAACCCGATCCCGGATTTGAGATTGCCATTGCCGGCAAACCTTACACCCATCTTTCGCCCATCGACTCCGTTAAAGCCGGGATTCAGGTTATCTATCAGGATCTCTCTTTATTCCCCAATTTAACCGTTGCGGAAAACATCGGTATCCACCAGCACCACCACAATCTGCTGGTCAACAAGCGGGAGATCCGCCGCATCGCCGAGCTGACGATGAAGAGTATCGATGCGAGATTAGATCTGGATGCGAACGTCGACTCCCTGCCCATCGCCCAACGTCAGATCGTCGCCATCTGTCGGGCGCTGGCCCAGGAAGCCAGGCTGATCATTATGGATGAGCCCACCGCCTCGCTGACCATGCAGGAGGTGAAGGGGCTGTTGCGGGTGATCGGCGATCTCAAGAAAAGAGATATCTGCGTGGTATTTGTCAGCCACCGGCTGGATGAGGTGCTGGAGATCTCTGACCGTATCACCGTGCTGAAAAACGGCAGCCTGGTCGGCACTTATCCCGCCAGCGATATCAATAATAAAAAACTCGCCTTCCTGATGACCGGGAAGGAGTTCTCTTATGCGGTCCTGCCGCCGATTGAGAAGATTGGCGAGGTGGCGCTAACGGTAAAAAACCTGACTAAACATCAGCAGTATCAAGACATCTCCTTCCGGATCCATCAGGGGGAGATCCTGGCCATTACCGGGCTGCTGGGCGCCGGGCGCACGGAGCTGTGCCTGAGCCTGTTCGGGCTGACAAAGCCGGATTCCGGCGAGATAGTGCTGGAGGGTAAGACGGTGCAGTTCGCCAGCAACCGGGATGCGGTGAAAGCCGGAATAGGCTACGTCTCTGAAGATCGGATGAGCACCGGTCTGGTGATGGATCAGTCGATTAACGACAACATTATCTCGACCGTGCTGCAGCGGCTGAAAACCCCCTTCCGCCTGCTGGACAGGTCGAAATCGGACCGCATCGTCACGGATCTTATCGAGCAACTGAGCATTAAGATTGGCAGCGTGAACCTGCCGGTGAATACCCTCTCCGGCGGCAATGCCCAGCGCGTGGCAATTGCCAAATGGCTGGCCATCAACCCCAAAGTGCTGATCCTCGACTCCCCCACCGTCGGGGTCGACATTGCCAATAAAGCGGGGATCTACCAGATCATCTCCGCCCTGTCGCGCAAGGGGATCGCAGTGCTGATGATCACCGATGAGATCGACGAGGCGTACTTTAACAGCCACCGGATTTTAGTCATGCGCAAGGGGGCGATCGTCGCGGAAATCCTCCCGGAAAAAACCACCGAGGCCGCGCTGGCAGAGGTCGTCAATGGTTAATAAAATTGGGGTGAAAACTCACGAGCTGTTCCTCGGCCTGACCATTATCGTGATTGGCGGCTATCTGTCGTTTGCCAGCGCCGACTTTATGACGCTGGGCAATATCTACGACCTGATCAACAACTACGCCATGTTAACCATCCTGGCCTGCGGTCTGTTCATCGTCCTGATCTCCGGCGGGATCGATATCTCCTTCCCGGCGATGACCATCATCTCCCAGTACGTGATGGTCACCCTGATTCAGGGCACCAGCGGCAACTTTGCTCTCGCGTTTGCGCTGTCCGGCGGGCTGGGTTTACTCCTCGGCCTGGTCAACGCCACGCTGGTTAACCGGCTTAAGGTTCCCTCGATCATCATTACCATTTCCACCCTGAATATTTTTTACGGCCTGCTGCTGTACCTGACCAAAGGGGTGTGGCTCTACAGCTATCCGGAGTGGTTTGAAGAGGGGGTGATGCTGTTTAAATTCACTGCCGCCGATGGCTACGACTATGGTTTGAGCCTGCCGATCCTCACCCTGCTGGTGGTGGTGGCGCTAACCGGTTTTATCATGAATAAAACCAGCATCGGCCGGATGATTTACGCCATGGGTGGCAACCGCGAGGCAGCCTCCCGGATGGGATTCGGCATCTTTAAAATACAGCTGTTTGTCTACGGCTATATGGGCCTGATGTCCGGCGTCGCTGGTGTGGTGCAATCCGCGACCGTATTAACCGTCGCCCCCGACTCCCTGCTCGGCTATGAGCTGACGGTGCTCGCGGCGGTCGTGTTAGGCGGAACCAGCATCGTCGGCGGGCGCGGCACCTTACTCGGCACCCTGCTGGGGGTCATTTTACTGGCCGTTATCCAAAACGGTCTCAATCTTTTAGGGATCTCCTCTTACTGGCATACGGTCGTGACCGGTGTGGTGATTGTCACCAGCATCAGCATGACGGCCTGGAGTCAGCGCAAAGGTCAGGGAGCATTAGCATGAGCGCCAGAAAAACCCAGGATCGCGTTGAGATTTACCTCAGTCTGTTAATCGCCATCGTCGTGATCGCGTTTAGCTTCCTCATCCCGTCTGTCTTCTGGTCTTCAGCTAACTTCCAGTCCATCGCCTCGCAAATGCCGATCCTCGGTGTGCTGGCGTTAGCCATGGCGGTGACCATTCTTACCGGAGGGATAAACCTTTCTATCATTGCCACCATGAATGCCTGCGGGCTGGTAATGGCCTGGGTCGCCACGCACTATCCCCCAACCCTCAGCAGCATGCTGCTGGTACTGGCTGCCGGATTAGCCATGGCGATAGTGATAGGTTCGGTGATTGGATTTTTAATTGCCGTGGTGCGGGTTTCGCCGATTTTAGCCACGCTCGGGATCATGACCCTGCTGAAGGGGATCAATATTCTGATCTCCAAAGGCTCGTCTATCTCGAACTTCCCGGATTACGTGCTGGTCATCAACAGCACCAACGTCCTTGGCATTCCGCTACCCCTACTGGTTTTTCTGGCCGTGGTGGCGGTGCTGTGGGTGATCCTCGAAAAATCCGCCTTTGGACGCACCCTTTACCTGATTGGCTCCAATGAACAGGCGACCCACTACTCCGGGATCAACACCCGTAAAACCCTTATCTGGGTTTATATACTTTCATCGGTACTGTGCGTGATTGCCGCCCTGCTGATGATGTCCAAGCTGAACTCGGCCAAAGCTTCTTATGGTGAGTCTTATCTGCTGGTGTCGATTCTGGCGGCGGTGCTGGGCGGGGTAAATCCTGACGGCGGCTTTGGCAAAGTCTTTGGCATGGTGATGGCGCTGATCCTGCTGCAGATGCTGGAGAGCGGGCTGAACATTCTCGGGGTGAGCAGCTATATCACCATGGCCCTGTGGGGCGGCCTGCTGCTGGCGTTTATTTTCCTGAAAGGGGCTAACCTCTCGCACCTGTTCAGCAGGTCCTGATGATCAGCGGAGAGCGTCGGAAGGCGGTCAATAATCACGACATGAAATGAGGGAAGCAGATTTGAGGCACAAAAAAACCACCTTTCGGTGGTTTCACGACACTGCTTATTGCTTTGATTATTCTTCTTTTTCCCATGGTAGCCGGAGTGGGACTTGAACCCACACAGCGCGAACGCCGAGGGATTTTAAATCCCTTGTGTCTACCGATTCCACCATCCGGCCTCGGGAAGAAAGTGGAGGCGCGTTCCGGAGTCGAACCGGACTAGACGGATTTGCAATCCGCTACATAACCGCTTTGCTAACGCGCCTTAAATCTTTTGTCTTTCGACTGACACCCGCAAATGCGACTGTCTTAAATTTGGAGCGGGAAACGAGACTCGAACTCGCGACCCCGACCTTGGCAAGGTCGTGCTCTACCAACTGAGCTATTCCCGCAATCATCAAGTCATTATGCTAATCACTTGATTTTGTTATCGACTAACGAACCGTGCCGTCGTTCGATGCGTTGCATTCTACTTACCTGACGCTTTGAGTCAACGTTATTTTTCTTAACTCAAGATCGTTTGCTGAAAATTACGGCGAAACGATCACTGATCAAGCAAATCGCCGCGTGCAGCGTTCAAATATTGCAGCATTGACCAGAGCGTCAGCACCGCAGCGACCATAAACAGGCCGATACCCGCCCATTCTACCCACTCGTTTGGACGCCACAGCATCCACACCAGCGCCGCCATCTGCGCGGTAGTTTTCACCTTGCCGATCCAGGAGACCGCCACGCTGCTGCGTTTACCCAGTTCAGCCATCCACTCGCGCAGGGCCGAGATAATAATTTCGCGGGCAATCATGGTCGCGGCAGGCAGTGTCACCCACCAGCTGTGGTAGTGCTCCACCACCAGCACCATGGCGATGGCAACCATCACCTTGTCCGCGACCGGGTCGAGGAAGGCGCCGAAACGGGTGCTCTGGTTCCAGCGACGCGCCAGATAGCCATCAAACCAGTCGGTCACTGCTGCAATGAAAAAGATCAATGCACAGGCGAAAGGTGCCCAGACGAAGGGCAGATAAAACGCCAGCACAAAGAAAGGGATAAGGACGACGCGGAAAAGCGTTAACAACGTAGGGATGTTTAATCGCATAGTGACGGTAACTGTTTGTTGTCAGTAATTATTAGCCCTATGTTGCTACAGAGCCCTCAATGTTTCAACGAGTAGTAGATTTTTTCTGCCAGCCCTTGCGAAATACCCGGCACTTTTGCGATTTCCTCCACGCTGGCGTTGAGTAATCCTTGCAAACCGCCCATGTATTTCAGCAGCATCTGGCGACGCTTTGGCCCGACCCCTTCGATCGTTTCCAGCGTACTGGTGTTTTTCACTTTCGCGCGTTTTTTACGGTGGCCGCCGATCGCGTGATCGTGCGACTCATCGCGAATATGCTGGATAACATGCAGCGCAGGTGCATCCGGCGGCAGGCTAAAGCCCTCCCCTTCCGGCTCCAGGAACAGGGTTTCCAGCCCGGCTTTACGGTCGGTACCTTTTGCCACGCCCAGTAACAGCGGATGATGCTTATCCCAGGGAACGTCCAGTTCGGCGAATACCGATTTAGCCTGGCCGAGCTGCCCTTTCCCCCCGTCTATGATGATGACGTCCGGGATCTTGCTCTCTTCGATGGCTTTACCGTAGCGACGGCGTAATACCTGGTTCATGGCGGCATAGTCATCGCCAGGGGTAATGCCGGTGATATTGTAGCGGCGATATTCCGCACGCACCGGCCCGTTGGCATCGAACACCACGCAGGAGGCCACGGTCTGCTCCCCCATCGTGTGGCTGATGTCGAAACACTCCATCCGTTTCACTTCCGGCAGCTGCAGCGTCGTCGCCAGCGCGGCAAGACGCTGATGAATGGTCGACTGCTGGGACAGTTTGGTGCTCAGGGCCGTCGCCGCATTGGTACGCGCCAGCTTCAGGTAGCGGGCACGATCGCCGCGCGGTTTGGTCTGGACATTCACCTTACGCCCCGCCAGTTCCGACAGCGAATCGGCCAGCAGCGTCTTATCGCTCAGATTAAAATCGAGCAAAATTTCCGACGGCAGGGTGCGCATCTGGCTACCCTGGAGATAGAACTGGCCGACAAAGGTCTCCACCACTTCGCCCAGCTCGGTGCCGCCCGGCACTTTCGGGAAGTAGCTGCGGCTGCCCAGCACCTTGCCCTGGCGGATAAACAGCACATGGACGCAGGCCATGCCCGCATCAAACGACACGCCAATCACGTCCAGGTCATCACCATTGTTGGAGACAAACTGTTTTTCCGTGACCCGACGCACGGCCTGAATCTGATCGCGGATCCGCGCCGCCTCTTCAAAGTTCAGCGCCTGGCTGGCCTTCTCCATACGAGCAATCAGCTGGGTCAGGACCTGATCGTCTTTCCCGGCGAGGAACAGGCGCACATAGTCCACCTGCTGCGCATACTCCTCTTCGCTGACCAGCCCTTCCACGCAGGGCCCGAGGCAGCGACCAATCTGATACTGCAGACAGGGGCGGGAGCGGTTGCGATAGACGCTGTTTTCGCACTGGCGAATCGGGAAAATCTTTTGCAGCAGGGCCAGGGTCTCCCGTACGGCATAACCGTTAGGGAATGGGCCGAAGTACTCGCCTTTCGCATGTTTGGCGCCACGATGGGTCGCCAGACGCGGATGAGTATCGCTGCTGAGAAAAATAAACGGATAGGATTTGTCATCGCGCAGCAGCACGTTGTAACGCGGCTGATAGAGCTTGATATAGTTATGTTCCAGCAACAGCGCTTCGGTCTCTGTGTGGGTCACAGTGACATCGATCTGCTGGATCTGGGCGACCAGCGCCTCTGTTTTGCGGGAAGCAAGATTGCTGCGGAAATAGCTGGAAAGTCGCTTTTTGAGATCTTTCGCTTTTCCGACGTAGATAACCGTCCCGCCGGCGTCATACATCCGGTAGACGCCTGGCTGGCTGGTAACGGTTTTCAGGAAAGCACTGGATTCAAACACATCACTCACTGACTAATTAGGGTCTCGGCATTGCACAGACCATGACGGATGGCCAGGTGAGTGAGTTCAACATCGCCATGGATGTTCAGTTTACTGAACATACGATAGCGGTAGCTATTCACCGTTTTCGGGCTGAGATTAAGCTGCTCGGAGATCTCATTCACCTTTTGGCCTTTGGTAATCATCAGCATAATCTGCAATTCGCGCTCAGACAAACTTGCAAAGGGTGATTCGGTCTTTTCTGGCTCAATCTGGCTGAGGGCCATCTGCTGCGCAATATCGGATGCGATATAGCGCTGCCCGGAAAACACGGAGCGGATCGCATTAACCATCTCCTGAGGGGCTGCGCCTTTGCTTAAATAACCGGCTGCGCCCGCCTGCATTACTTTTGCAGGAAGGGGATTTTCAGTATGAACTGTCAGCATGATGACTTTGGTATCAACCCAGGTACGCGCGATTTTACGCGTCGCTTCCAGGCCGCCAATCCCAGGCATGTTCATGTCCATCAGGACAACATCCGCGGTATTTGACCGGCACCATTTCACGGCGTCTTCACCGCAGCAGGCCTCACCAGCCACTTTAATACCTTTAATATCTTCAAGAATGCGTCGTATCCCTGCGCGCACCAGTTCGTGGTCATCAACAAGAAGGACGTTGATCAAAGGAAATTCTCCAGAATAGGGATAACGGCTACAGACAGTTAATTCGGCATATATTAACGGTTTTTATCCGAAACTGAAAACGTTAAAAAATGCATATCGCCGATATTGCTCCCTTTTTTGGAAATTAACTTGTACATCAACTGGAAACTAAAGCCTTGTGCAATGCGGCTTCGGTCTCTTTTTTCAGGCGGATGTTTTCAAAAACTTACAAAGTTTAATGCGCATATAATGCTGTTAAAATCCACCTTTTAAATTTGTAACAATAATTAACCTCTTGTCTACCTTCTCCAAACAATTAACCCACACTAAAGTCTTAGAAAAATCAGAGTTAATGTTTGTTCAATTGAATAAACTAAACGCGAGAAAGTACAAAAAACAAGCACTGCGTTTTTCCTGACGGCTTGTGATATACTCCGCCGCCTTAACTTTGATCTATGCGCAAAAGCGCTGTTTTTATCATGAGGAAAATAAATGAGCACACCTGATTTCGCCACTGCGGAGAATAATCAAGAACTGGCACAGGAAGTCTCCTGCCTGAAATCCCTGCTGACTCTGATGCTGCAGGCGATGGGCCAAGCGGACGCTGGCCGTGTGATCATTAAGATGGAACGCCAGATTGCTGAGATGGAAGACCAGGCTCAGGCCGCGGTATTTTCCGGCACCGTTAAGCAGATCAAACAAGCTTACCGTCAATAAAACAAAAACGGCTGAACGCAGTGCATTCAGCCGTTTACTCGCCTGCCACGCAGAACAGAAGTGTAGTCAGATAATCCCCGTCGCTGCCGCGTAGCATGCAATCTGCGTCTTGTTCGGCGCATTGAATTTCTTCTGCATATTTTTCTGATGGAAGTTAACCGTATTTTCAGAAATAGAAAGAATGATCGCTATTTCTGCAGAGGTCTTCCCTTCCGCTGTCCATTTAAGAATCTCTTTCTCGCGCTTGCTGAATTTCATCTCAGGTGGCATCACCATTTCATGTTGCAGCCGTAGCAGCGTGGTCAACGCCAGTTGCACCAGAATTTGCAGACGTAATTCAACCACTTCATTCGCCAGGATATTCACTGGCAGACTGGTGCTGGAGACCGAAAGGAAGCCCATCGCATGATTAGGTAGCATCAGGCATTGCGTGATCCCTTTACGTAGCCCGTGGTCGCGTGCACCGTCCCATAAGGGTTGCGCTTCAGCGAATAACGCATCATTCCAGGGTAAATGCCCGTGAACGAAATTCTCAGGTTTCAGCACCGGATCGATGACGAAATAATTTTCTGCCTGATACTGGGCCATCCACTGGTGCGGATAGGTGGAATGTACCGAGACTTTAGGCCGCGTGAAAGGCACCGGATGACGAACGCAGAGGGAGAAGAAATCATAGCCCAGGTTCTGTGTTTGTCGTTGAAGTTCGGGATATACCTCGTCGGCAGAAGTCATCTCCTGAAAACGTAGGAAGCAGTCCCGCCGCCATGTGAAAAAATCTAAATCCTTCATACTGACTGAATTAAGCCCCTGTAAAAGATAATCATTATTATGGATTCTTAAACTAACACATAAATCTTATTTATATGTATAAAATATCGTCTCAAGGATAATTATCTACACATTTTATGTACTTAGGGCGGTAATAACCGGATAAAATCAGGGGAGCATTCATATATGGGGTGAATATATTGCTCCGGTGAATATTTCCGGAGCAATTAAGAACAAATATGCTATTGCATCAGGAATTTTTCGAGGAATTGCCGGGTACGGGGCTGCTGAGGGTCGGCAAAAAGTGATTTTGCCGGACCCTGTTCCACGATCCGTCCCTGATCCATAAAAATAGCCCGGTCCGCCACATCGCGGGCAAAGCTCATCTCATGGGTGACAATCACCAGGGTGCGTTTTTCCTGCGCCAGCTGACGAATGGTGTTCAGCACCTCCCCCACCAGCTCCGGATCCAGCGCCGACGTCGGCTCATCAAACAGAATAACGTCAGGACGCATCGCCAGCGCCCGGGCAATGGCCACACGCTGCTGCTGCCCGCCGGAGAGACGACGCGGATAGCTGGTCTCCTTGCCGGAAAGCCCCACCTTCGCCAGCAATTCACGGGCGCGGGCAGTGGCTTCCTCTTTCGGTTCGCCTTTGACGATCACCGGCCCTTCAATGATGTTTTCCAGCACCGTACGATGGGGAAACAGATTAAAGCTCTGGAAGACAAAGCCGACATGCTGACGCAGACGGCGAATCAAACTCTTTTGCTGGCTCAGGGACTTGCCGGTATCAATGGTGATCTCACCCACGCGGATAGTTCCGCCTTCCGGATGTTCCAGCAGGTTAATACTGCGCAGCAGCGTGGTTTTACCGGAACCGCTCGGCCCGATGATGGCCACCACTTCGCCCTCCTGCACTTCCAGGTCGATGCCGTGCAGCACCGTCTGGCCATGAAACTTCTTCACCAGGTTTTTAACGTCGATAGCACTCATTTCGGATCACGCTCCTGGCGATTAAGCTGGTTTTCAAAATAGTTCTGCAGCGCCGACAGCACCGTCGCCATCACCCAGTAGATCAGCGAGGCGGCCAGATACATGGTGAAGACCTCCAGCGTGCGCGAGGTAATCAGCTGCGCCTGGCGGAACAGCTCCGGTACCTGAATGGTAGCCGCCAGCGAGGTGTCTTTCACCAGGCTAATAAAGCTGTTGCTCAGCGGCGGCAGGGCTACCCGTGCGGCCTGGGGCAGAATGGCCCGGCGCAGGGTTTGCCACGGGGTCATACCGATACTGGCGGCGGCTTCCCACTGCCCTTTTTCAATGGAGGAGATCGCCGCACGCAGGGTTTCCGAAGTATAAGCCGCAGTGTTAAGCGACAGGCCGATCATCGCCGCCGGGATCGGATCGAGCTCGATACCAAACTGCGGCAGGCCGTAATAGATCATAAACAGCTGGGCAATCAGCGGCGTACCGCGAAACACGGAGATATAAAAACGTGCCAGCCAGCGCACCGGCAGCAGCGTTGACATGCGCATCAGAGCCAGGATAAAGCCCAGCACCAGACCAAAGAACATGCCGCCAATACTCAGTTGCAGCGTAAACACCGCACCTTTCAGCAGGTAAGGCAGCGAATCCATCACCAGTTGAATACTTTCTTGCATTATGATTTTTCTGCCTGTGATTTAGACGTGAGGATGGTAGGCAAAGAGAGCCGGTGCCCCGCCAGTATGAATAAACAGGATCGGCCCTTCATCTTTGAAGCGCTTCTGGCTGATGCCGTCGATAAGGCCAGCCATCGCTTTCCCGGTATAGACCGGGTCCAGCAGGATACCTTCCAGACGCGCCAGCAGTTTCACCGCCTCGGTGCCTTCCTCATTTGGGGTGCCGTAGCCCGGCGCGAAGTAGTCATCCCACAGGATAATATCGGCACTGGCGCTCACTTCCAGCTGCTGGGCCACAGCCTGTTGCAGGGTGACAACCTTCGGTTTTTGCTCGGCAACACTGCGCGAGACGGTGACGCCAATCAGCTCGACGTCCGGCATTAACTGCTCCAGCCCGACCGCCAGTCCGGCATGGGTGCCGGCGCTGCCGGAGGCCACCACCACCGAGGAGATGTCCGCCGCCCCTTCACACTGCTGGGCGATCTCCAGCGCGCTTTCAACGTACCCCAGGGCACCCAGCGCGTTCGAGCCGCCCACCGGGATCACATAAGGACGGAAGCCCTGAGCTTCGACGCGGGTGGCCAGCTCATGCAGCTGCGCCACAGGGTCGATCAGCGCATCACACATTTCTATCTGCACATTGAACAGGTCCAGCAGCAGACGGTTGCCGTTGCTGAGGTAGTTTTCTGCCTGGGTGCCAATCGGGTTTTCCAGCAAGGCGATGCAGTGCAGGCCCAGCTTTGCCGCCACGGCCGCGGTCTGGCGCACGTGGTTGGACTGGATCGCCCCTGCGGTAATCAGCGTGTCGGCCCCTTCGCGCAGGGCATCTGCCGCAAGGAACTCCAGCTTGCGCAGTTTATTGCCACCCATCGCCATGGGCGTCACGTCATCACGTTTGATGAGGATGTCGCGCCCGAGGTAGTCCGATAAGCGCGGCAAATACTCCAGTGGCGTCGGGGCGCCAATAAATTCGAGGCGCGGAAAACGCGTTAGATTCTGTAATGACATGAAAACCTCCGTAACCCTGTCTAAGTCTCTCTTTTTTTATTATGCACGTTGCTGGCGAGGAAATAAAAAAGGCGCTTTGATAAGCGCCTTTTTTTGCATTCAACTGCTTACTTTGTGACGTCTGCCCCGAACCATTTCTCGGAGAGCGCCTTCAGGGTGCCATCTTTCTGCATCTCAGCAATGGCCCCGTCGACCGCTTTCACCAGATCGTCGTTGTCTTTGCGGATCGCCACGCCAGCTTCCTGACGGGAGAAGGCATCACCGGCAACGGCCAGGGTGTCTTTGGTTTTCTTGACCAGATCCAGCGCCGCCAGACGGTCAACCAGAATGGCATCGATACGGCCTACGCGCAGATCCTGGTATTTGGTCGGGTCATCATCATAGGTACGAATATCGACGCCCTGCACGTTCTGACGCAGCCACTCTTCGTAGTTGGTCCCCAGACCAACACCGACTTTTTTGCCTTTCAGATCGGCGGCAGATTTAATCGCGCCTTCGTTGCCTTTCTTCACCAGCGCCTGGATACCGGAGACGGTATACGGGGTGGAGAAGTCATATTTTTTCTTACGTTCGTCAGAGATGGTGACCTGGTTAATCACCACATCAATACGTTTGGAGTCCAGCGAGGCCAGCATGCCGTCCCATTTGGTCGGCTTCAGCGACGCTTTCACGCCGAGGTGTTTCGCCAACTCTTCAGCGAACTCCACTTCAAAACCGGTCAGTTTGCCGTCGTCACCCTGATAGCTGAACGGAGGATAGGTGCCTTCCAGCCCAACCAGCAGCGTGCCGCGCTCTTTTACTTTATTTAACAGACCTTCTGCCGCGAACGTTTTCACGCTCATACCGGCAACCAGCGCAACGGCCATTACACCCATCAGCGCCTGACGACCCAGAAGTGCAAATTTCATACTTACCCCGATATCATTGGAATTTTGAGTGTAGTGTAGGGCGTTCGGCCGCAAGGTCAAACACGACTGCGCTACATGTTATTCATTTTTAATATATATCAGAAGTTGTTTCGCGGTGGACTTTCTGCTTCGGCGACACCGGCATTTGCGTTTTAAATTGTGCGTACTTGCGCAGCGCAATCCGGTAGTTATTGGTGCTGGTTGCAGGCAGCCATGGCTCCAGATTTTCATCCAGATAGCCGTTGGTCAGTAAGTCACGGGAGATACGCTGCGTGGTCAGATGCTGGCCCAGGCGACGCAGACGCACGACATATTCGCGCACCGTGCCATGGCTCATCTCTGTTTGCTCAAACAGGAATTGCTTAAAGCCGATGATATCGAAAAAGTCGCTCTGCTCCTTGCAGTGCAGATCGCCACAAAAACGACATAACGCCACCCACTCCTTCTGCTCTTCCAGCCATCCGGCTTCATCCAGCAAAGTATCGAGGCGGGAAATCGCAATTTTATTGACGATTTCGCCGCGACGAACCAGCGTGATGCGATCGAGCAGCTTATGGCAATGGGCGCAATGCGTCTGGCTGTGTTTAAAGTCTTTCAGGTAGCGGCTTAATGGCCGTCTTTTAGATTGCTGCACCGTCATGATAACTCCTGGTTGTCAATACGTTGTGCGGCACTTAACGGGTGATAAGGATCACCTATAACTTACCCAGCTTGGTACGTAAGCGTTTAATGGCCTGGCTGTGCAGCTGGCTAACCCGCGACTCCCCTACTTCCAGTACAGCGCCAATCTCCTTGAGATTGAGCTCCTCCTGGTAATAGAGTGTCAACACCAGCTGCTCGCGTTCCGGTAAAGCTTCGATAGCTTCCATCACGCGCTGGCGTACATTGCCTTCCATTAACTGGTGCAATGGGTTTTCCTGCTGATGATCGTCCGTCACCAGTTCGATGCTATCGCCATGCTCTTCGCGCCACTCATCATAAGAGAAGAGTTGGCTATTATTGGTATCGAGCAACATCTGGCGATAGTCAGCTGTGGAGATCCCCAGACGCTCCGAAACCTCAGTTTCCGTCGCGTTACGTCCGAGCTCTTGCTCCAGCTGCCCCATTGCTTGCGCTACTTCGCGTGCATTGCGTCGGACGCTGCGCGGCACCCAATCCCGGCTGCGCAGTTCGTCCAGCATCGCACCACGAATACGCTGTACTGCGTAAGTCGTAAATGCCGTTCCTTGCAGAGCGTCGTACCGGTCAACTGCATTCAATAACCCGATACCGCCCGCTTGTAGCAGATCGTCCAGTTCCACACTCGCCGGTAGCCGCACCTGAAGCCGCAATGCTTCATGTCGCACCAGCGGAACATAACGCTGCCACAGCGAGTGTTTATCCATTACACCTTCAGCGGTATAGAGTGAATTCACGATAAACAGCCCTGCGTTAGTTGAGTTATCGGCATGATTATCCGTTTCTGCAGGGTTTTTAATCGTGTGAAAAGGGGGGCAAATGGGGGGTTATTTAGGGTTATAGGTAAACAGGCATAAAAAACCCCGCCGGAGCGGGGTTTAGGCAAGCGGTGCGAATTAACGCAACAGGGACAGCATGGTCTGCGGAACCTGGTTGGCCTGCGCCAGTACGGAAGAACCAGCCTGCTGCAGGATCTGCGCACGGGACATGTTGGACACTTCGGTCGCGTAGTCGGAGTCTTGGATACGGCTGCGGGCAGCGGTCAGGTTGCTCACGGTGTTGTTCAGGTTAGTGATGGTAGATTCGAAACGGTTCTGGGAGGCACCCAGGGAGCTGCGCTGGGAGTCAACTGCTTTGATAGCTGTATCAATATCGGTCAGTGGACCGGAAGCAGGTGTGGCTGCAACTGCAGGTGTAGCTGCGACATCATCACCGTTACCCGCGATGCCATCTGGACCGTCGTTACCAGCAACAGCGGGAGTACCGGCAGTTGCAGCAGTTACCGCGGCACGAACGTCAAAGCCGTCAGCGTTAACTTTACGTGCTTCGCCATTCACCAGAGCCAGTTCACCGGTCTGCACATCAGTTGCGTCTGCGGGTACTTTAACGGAATCCTTAGAGTAGAGGTTCCAGCCAGCGCTTGAATCCATGGTGATAGCAATTTTTTCACCATCACGAGAGCCGACCTGGAAGGAGAAGTCTTGGCTGGTGGTGTTGTCAAGGATTTTGATACCGTTAAAATCAGTTTCTTTGGTGACACGATTGATTTCAGCCAAACGCTGGTTAACTTCAGACTGAATGGAGTCGATGTCGGAAGCAGAGTTAGAGCTGTTCTGCGCCTGCACGGTCAGGTCACGGACACGCTGCAGGTTATTGTTGATCTCGGACAGCGCGCCTTCAGCGGTCTGTGCCAGAGAGATACCGTCGTTGGCGTTACGTGCAGCAACGTTCAGACCGTTGATGTTGGAGGTGAAGCGGTTAGCGATCGCCTGACCCGCAGCGTCATCTTTCGCGCTGTTGATACGCAGACCGGAAGAGAGGCGCTCGATAGCAGTGCCCAGAGAGGACTGAGATTTAGTCAGGTTGTTCTGAGTCGTCAGAGACAGGGTGTTAGTATTGATAACAGCCATGATGTATTCCTTCAAAAAAAGTTTCAGATTTAGGCTTCTGCCTACGGCTTTCTCACCGCTAACCTGATTATCGACCTCCCCTTCCTAACCTTTAGGAAAAAAATCATTTTTTTAAAAGGACAAACTGCCCGATCTTTCTCCGCTTAATTTCCGCATTGATAAATGTAAAAAACGCTAATCTTTTCGCAATTTCTGCCGATAGAGCATCCAGCGATTGTCTCAATAAAGGATGAAAAAAATGGCAAGTGTAAGTTCACTCGGCGCAGGCACCAGTCTGAATCTCAATACGTTGTATGACAATTTACAGACAGCGGAGCAGACCAAACTCACGCCGATTACGCAGCAGCAGACCTCTTATAAAGCGAAACTGACTGCATGGGGCGTAGTTCAGACTGCACTAACCAAGTTTCAAACTGCTTCAGACGCGCTGAAAAACACCTCTGCGATTGCGCAGTCAAAAGTAACCAGTACCAATACCGCATTCAGTGCGACCCTGGCGAGCAGTGCTTCAGCCGGTTCGTACTCGGTAGAAGTAACGCAGTTGGCGGCCGCGCAGACGCTGCTGAGCCCGAAAGTGGCGAGCAAAGATACCGATCTGGGCGATAGCAGCATGAATTCACGCACTATCACCATCAAGCAGCCGGGTCAGAAAGATCCGTTGACGGTGACGCTGGCCAGCGACAAAACCAGCCTTGCCGATGTGCGTGATGCGATTAACACCAAGCAGGGCAGCGTTACCGCCAGCATTATCAAGGCGGATGATAACAGTTATTATTTGTCACTGACTTCCCGTGACAGCGGTGTCGCCAATGAAATGACGATCACCACCGACGACAGCGAGCTGGCGAAATACATTAGCCACGATCCGCTCGATACATCGACAGGAATGAAGGTTCAGGTCCCGGCCGCGGATGCCATCGTCAACATTAACGGTATCAAGATTATCCGTAGCAGTAACGCTATTACCGACGCCCCGGAAGGCGTAACGCTCAATCTTACCAAGACCAACGTCGGTAGCCCGGAAACGCTGTCAATTGTGAAAGACAATAAGCCGATGACCGATGCGATTCAGACGTTTGTCGATGCGTATAACTCGTTGCAGACCACCATCAGCAACCAGACGAAATATACTGCGGTGAAACAGGGCGATGGTTCTCAGGATTCCAGCAACGGTGACCTGTTGGGCGATGGCACCCTGCGTAATATCCAGACACGCGTGCGCTCTATGGTCTCGTCTGCGCAAGGTACTGGCGAACTGGCGACGCTGTCTCAACTTGGCATAACTCAGGATATCAATGGCAAGCTTACTGTAGACAGCACCAAGTTAGGTAAGGCCCTAACGGATAAGTCTACCGACGTGCTCGCGTTTCTGTCAGGCGACGGTAAAACCACCGGCATGGCGACGCAAACCAGCAACCTCTTAAAAGACATGTTAGGCAATGAAGGTTCTGTTAAAAGCGCCACCGACGGCATTAACAAGACGTTAAAAAACCTGTCCGATCAGTATGACCGTGTTAACGAACAAATTACCGCCACTATGGCGCGGTATAAAACGCAATTTACCAGCTTAAGTCAGCTTGTTTCCTCTATGGATCAAACCGGAAGCTATCTGACCCAGCAGTTTAATGCTATGAACAGTTAATGAATGATGAGTTGAGGTTCTAAGATGTATACAAAATCGGGAATTCAGGCCTATGCGCAGGTAAGCGTTGAGAGTGCCGTCCTGAGTGCCAGCCCGCATCAACTGGTGGTTTTACTTTTTGATGGCGCGTTAAGCGCCATGAAAAAGGCCATGATATTGATTGAGCAAGGGGACATTCCCGGTAAAGGGCAGGCGCTGGGAAAAGCCATCAATATTATCAGTAACGGTCTGCAGTCAGGGCTGAATCACGAGGTGGGTGGCGAGTTGACCACCAATCTCGACAGCCTCTACGACTATATGACGCGGCGTCTTTTACAGGCCAATATCCATAACGATATTGATGCCATTAATGAAGTGATGGAGTTGCTGAACAACATCGCGGATGCCTGGAAAGAGATAGGGCCCAATTCTCAACATATGCGGGACAATGACTAATGGAAGCCAATCTGGGATTGCTCCAACACTATCAGCAGCTGTTAACCACCAGCGCCGCGATGCTGGCTATGTCAAAATCAGGGCGTTGGGATGAACTTATTACCTTCGAAGTGAAATACCTGAGCGCCGTTGAAAAGCTGACCCAGTTCCAGGATGCGAATGAGATTGCGCCGCACGTGCAGGCGCAAATTCGCCCCATGCTGAGACAGATCATCGATAACGAAATTGAGCTTAAGGCCTTGCTTCAGCAGCGTATGGATGAGCTGAGAACTTTGGTTGGGCACTCCTCCCGACAACATAATCTGAATGCAACTTATGGACGTCTTTCTGGCAATATTCTTTTCCCCGCCGATCTTTAATCCGGTGATGATGACAAGCGGGTGATTATATTTCGTTATATCACCCGCTAACTTTCTCCGCCTCGCTCATACTGTCTGTGTTCTTAAACTGGAGCACGGAAGATGAAAAACCCCACCCTTTTACAGTTTTTTCATTGGTATTACCCTGATGGCGGCCAACTCTGGCCGGAAGTCGCCGAGCGCGCCGACCTTTTAAACGATATCGGTATCAACATGGTCTGGCTGCCCCCGGCCTATAAAGGGGCGTCCGGTGGATACTCCGTCGGGTACGACTGCTACGATCTCTTCGACCTCGGTGAGTTCGATCAAAAAGGCTCTATTCCCACTAAATACGGGGATAAAAACCAGCTGCTGGCGGCTATCGGGGCGTTAAAACGCAACGACATTGCGGTGCTGATGGACGTGGTGGTGAACCACAAGATGGGCGCCGATGAGAAAGAGGCTATCCGCGTTCAGCGGGTCAATGCGGACGATCGTAATCAGATCGATGACGAGATTATCGAATGTGAAGCCTGGACCCGCTACACCTTCCCGGTGCGGGCCGGACAGTACTCGGCGTTCGTCTGGGACTACAAATGCTTTAGCGGCATCGATCATATCGAAAACCCCGATGAAGACGGCATCTTCAAGATCGTCAATGACTATACCGGCGATGGCTGGAACGACCAGGTCGATAACGAGATGGGGAACTTTGATTACCTGATGGGCGAGAACATCGATTTTCGTAACCGGGCGGTGACCGAGGAGATTAAATACTGGGCGCGCTGGGCAATGGAACAGACCCAGTGCGACGGCTTCCGTCTGGATGCGGTGAAACATATTCCGGCATGGTTCTATAAAGAGTGGATCGAGCATGTGCAGGAGGTTGCGCCGAAACCGCTGTTTATCGTGGCGGAATACTGGTCGCCAGATGTCGGTAAACTGCAGCACTACATCGATCAGGTGGACGGGAAAACCATGCTGTTCGACGCCCCGCTGCACATGAAGTTTCATGAAGCCTCGCTGCAGGGACGTGATTACGACATGAGCCAGATCTTTACCGGCACCCTGGTAGAGGCCGATCCCTTCCACGCGGTGACGCTGGTGGCAAACCACGACACCCAGCCGTTACAGGCCCTGGAGGCTCCGGTCGAGGCCTGGTTTAAACCCCTGGCCTACGCGTTGATTTTGCTGCGTGAGAACGGAGTGCCGAGCGTCTTCTATCCCGATCTGTACGGGGCCAGCTATGACGACACCGGCGGTGACGGCGAGACGTACCATATTGAGATGCCGGTGATCGAGCAGCTCGACCAGCTGATCCTCGCCCGCCAGCGTTTTGCCCACGGCGTACAGACCCTGTGGTTCGATCATCCTAACTGCATCGCCTTCAGCCGCAGCGGCACCGAGGAAGAGCCGGGCTGCGTGGTAGTGCTTTCTAACGGCGATGAGGGTGAAAAGACCATTACGCTGGGGGAGAACTACGGTAATAAAAACTGGAAAGATTTCCTCGGCAACTGCGAAGAGTGTGTAACGACCGACGAAACCGGCACCGGCGTGTTTACCTGCAACGGCGGCAGCGTCAGCGTGTGGGTACTGGAAGAGGTATTGTAAAGGGTGGAAAGCCGGGCGGCGCTACGCTTGCCCGGCCTGCAAATCACTTACGGCAGCTTACTGCCGAGCGGATTTTTGCTGAGGTAAGTCGCACATTCGGTGGTCGGACGATCCACGCGCTGCAGGCTCATCCCGTCATACTCAATGGCGCTGCCTTCGCGATCCAACGGGTAGATATCCAGCTTGCGGGTGACATTATAAAAATCATCCGAACGCAGCATCATTTTCCCCGGTACCGCCACCACGCGCTGCCACTGCCGGCAGTCCAGGGTGTCCCCTTCTTGCGTCACCACCAGCGTGGCGATCGCTTCCGGGCTGACCATTGCGCTTTGCGGCCCTTTCGACTGCCAGTACCCTGCCAGTTCAGCCGGGACGGGATGTTTAATCACGTCCTCGTATCGGTCCACCTGCACACAGCCGGTTAACGCCAGCAGCCCCGCCATCATTGCTATTTTTTTCATCATTGTTCCGTCTATGTCGAAAAAAAAGAGTGTGGCATTAAAGCGGTCGGGTCGCCAGCACCAGAAGGACTAAACCTGCATGGACATAACGTCCTGATACGCCTGCATCAGTTTATTACGCACCTGAATGCCCATCTGCATGGAGACTGACGCTTTTTGCAAATCGGTCATCACATCGTTCAGACCAATACCCGGCGCACCCATGGTGAACTTTTCGCCCTGCACGCGCGCGGCGGTTTGCGTATCGCTGATCCGGTCCAGCGCCGCATGCAGCTGGCCCGCGAAGCTGACGGTTGACTGCACGTCAGCCACGTTCTGATGACGGGCGGTCATTGCCGTTGCCTGCAACTGGCTGATGACGCTTTCAATCCCCTGTATTGCCATGACTTTCCCCTGATGGATTTTTACGCGCTCAAGAGTAGCAGCCTGTCAATGAGATAAAGGCGTTAAATAGCGTTAAAAAACCAGGTTATTTGACGCATAGAAAATCCCGAAACATCAAATAATGGCACAGCCATGATTATGGAATTTTTGTTGTGTTTGCCGACCCGGGAGTCTGTTTTGTTTCTCCACACGAATAATGAAATCCACGATGAGTCACGAGGTACGCTATGAGTGCGTCAGCAACATCCGCTCCTCAAACTAAATCTCTCGAATGGATGAGCCGCCTGCGCGCGAACCCTAAAGTGCCATTGATCGTGGCAGGTGCCGCCGCTATCGCTATCGTTGTCGCGATGGTTTTATGGGCCAAACAACCTGACTACCGCACGCTGTTCAGCAACCTCTCGGATCAGGATGGCGGCGCAATCGTCACCCAGTTAACCCAGATGAACGTCCCTTACCGCTTCTCGGATAATGGCGGCGCCCTGGAAGTCCCAGCAGATAAAGTTCATGAGCTCCGCTTACGTCTTGCCCAGCAAGGTCTGCCGAAAGGCGGCGCAGTGGGCTTTGAACTGCTGGATCAGGAAAAATTCGGTATCAGCCAGTTCAGCGAGCAGGTTAACTATCAGCGCGCGCTGGAAGGCGAACTGGCCCGCACCATCGAAACCCTCGGTCCGCTGAAAAGCGCCCGCGTGCACCTGGCGATGCCAAAACCGACGCTGTTTGTCCGGGAACAGAAAGCGCCTTCCGCCTCCGTCACCGTCAATTTGCAGCCTGGCCGTGCGCTGGATGAAGGGCAGATTAGCGCGGTGGTGCATCTGGTCTCCAGCGCTGTAGCAGGTTTACCGCCGGGCAACGTGACCCTGGTGGATCAGATGGGTCGCCTGTTAACCAAATCCAACACCAGCGGTCGCGATCTGAATGACGCCCAGCTGAAATATGCCACCGATGTGGAAACCCGCCTGCAGAGCCGCATCGAAGCCATTCTTGGCCCGATCGTCGGGACCAGTAACGTTCATGCCCAGGTCACCGCGCAGATCGATTTTGCCGATAAAGAGCAGACCGAAGAGCAGTATCGTCCGAACGGCGATGCCGCCCAGGCCGTGATGCGCTCGCGTCAGGTCAATGAAAACCTGCAGGTCGGCGGACCAAACCCTGGCGGTGTGCCGGGTGCGCTCTCCAACCAGCCTGCCCCGGCCAATACCGCGCCGATTAACGCTCCGGCGCAGAATCAGCAGAATGGTCAGCAGGGTGCGCAGCAGCAGCAAACCACTGCCGCCGCCAACGCCGGTCCGCGCACCAGCAGCCGTAACGAAACCACTAACTACGAAGTCGACCGCACCATTCGCCATACCAAAATGAACACCGGTGAAGTGCAGCGTCTCTCCGTGGCCGTAGTCGTCAACTACAAAGCTCTGGCGGACGGTAAGCCCCTGCCGCTGACCGCCGAGCAGATGAAGCAGATCGAAAACCTGACCCGTGAAGCCATGGGTTATTCAGAGAAACGTGGCGATACCCTCAACGTCGTGAACTCGCCGTTCAGCGCCGTGGACGATACCAGCGGTGAACTGCCGTTCTGGAAAACCCAGTCGTTTATCGATCAGTTGATTGAAGCCGGTCGCTGGCTGCTGGTGGTGATTGTTGCCTGGCTGCTGTGGCGTAAAGCCGTACGTCCGCAGCTTGTCCGCCGCGCCGACGAGGCCAAAGCGTTGAAAGAGCAGTCCATGCTGCGCGAAGAGACGCAGGAAGCCGTGGAAGTGCGCCTCAGCAAAGACGAACAAATGCAGCAGCGCCGTGCTAACCAGCGCATGGGTGCTGAGGTGATGAGCCAGCGTATTCGCGAAATGTCAGACAACGATCCGCGCGTCGTGGCGCTGGTCATTCGCCAGTGGATGAGTACAGAAAATGAGTAACCTTACCGGAACGGATAAAAGCGTCATCCTGCTGATGACCATTGGCGAGGACCGGGCGGCAGAGGTGTTCAAACACCTCTCCCAGCGCGAAGTACAGGTTCTCAGTGCGGCGATGGCCAACGTACGCCAGATCTCCAACAAGCAGCTGACCGACGTGCTGGCGGAGTTTGAGCAGGAGGCCGAACAGTTTGCGGCGCTCAACGTCAACGCTAACGAATACCTGCGTTCGGTGCTGGTCAAGGCGCTCGGAGAAGAGCGCGCCGCCAGCCTGCTGGAGGATATTCTCGAGACCCGCGATACCGCCAGCGGCATCGAAACGCTCAACTTTATGGAGCCGCAGACCGCCGCCGACCTTATTCGCGACGAGCATCCGCAGATCATCGCCACCATCCTGGTCCACCTCAAGCGTGGCCAGGCGGCAGATATTCTGGCGCTGTTCGACGAGCGTCTGCGTCACGATGTAATGCTGCGTATCGCCACCTTCGGCGGCGTCCAGCCGGCGGCGCTGGCGGAGCTGACCGAAGTGCTGAACGGCCTGCTCGACGGCCAGAACCTCAAGCGCAGCAAAATGGGCGGCGTGAGAACGGCGGCCGAAATTATCAACCTGATGAAAACCCAGCAGGAAGAGGCGGTTATTACCGCGGTACGCGAATTCGACGGCGAGCTGGCACAGAAAATCATCGACGAGATGTTCCTGTTCGAAAACCTGGTCGACGTGGACGACCGCAGTATCCAGCGCCTGCTGCAGGAAGTGGACTCCGAATCGCTGCTTATCGCCCTCAAAGGCGCCGAACAGCCGCTGCGCGAGAAGTTCCTGCGCAACATGTCCCAGCGTGCGGCAGATATCCTGCGCGACGACCTTGCCAACCGTGGTCCGGTGCGTCTGTCTCAGGTGGAAAACGAACAGAAAGCGATCCTCCTTATTGTGCGTCGTCTGGCCGAAACCGGCGAGATGGTAGTCGGCAGCGGCGAGGATACCTATGTCTGATGAACTGCCGTGGAAGATCTGGACTCCGGACGATCTCTCCCCTCCTCGCGCGGAATTTGTGCCTGCGTCCATCGCACCTGCCGAGGCAGGTGAGGATAACGACGAGCCTGAGCTGAGCGAAGAGGAGCAGCGTGCCCAGCAGCTGGCGCAGATCCAGATGCAGGCCCACGATCAGGGCTACACGGCCGGCATGAACGAAGGCCGGCAGAAAGGCCAGGAGCAAGGTTATCAGGAAGGGCTGGCCCAGGGGCTGGCGCAAGGCCTTGAGCAGGCGCGTGCCCAGCAGGCGCCAATCCATGCCCGGATGCAGCAGCTGGTCAGCGAGTTCCAGAACACTCTGGACGCGCTGGACAGCGTTATCGCCTCGCGCCTGATGCAGATGGCGCTGGAAGCCGCCCGTCAGGTGATCGGCCACACCCCGCCGGTGGATAACTCCTCGCTGATCAAACAGATCCAGGGTCTGCTGCAGCAGGAGCCGCTGTTCAGCGGCAAACCACAGCTGCGCGTCCACCCGGACGATCTGCAGCGGGTGGAAGAGATGCTCGGCGCGACCCTGAGCCTGCACGGCTGGCGTCTGCGTGGCGATCCGACCCTCCATCACGGCGGGTGCAAAGTCTCTGCCGATGAAGGCGATCTGGATGCCAGCGTGGCCACTCGCTGGCAGGAACTGTGCCGCCTGGCAGCACCGGGAGTCATCTGATGACCGCACGCCTGACCCGCTGGCTCAACACCCTCGACAATTTTGAAACCAAAATGGCGCAACTGCCTGCGGTTCGCCGTTATGGCCGCTTAACCCGCGCCACCGGCCTGGTGCTGGAAGCGACCGGCCTGCAGCTGCCCCTGGGGGCCACCTGCATTATCGAACGCCAGGATGGGAACGAGATCCGCGAAGTCGAGAGCGAAGTGGTTGGCTTTAACGGCCAGCGTCTGTTCCTGATGCCGCTGGAAGAGGTCGAAGGTGTCCTGCCCGGCGCGCGCGTGTATGCCAAAAATTTATCCGGCGACGGACTGCACAGCGGCAAGCAGTTGCCGCTCGGCCCGGCGCTGCTCGGACGCGTGCTGGACGGTGCCGGTAAACCGCTGGATGGCCTGCCCTCCCCCGACACCACCGAAACCGGGGCGCTGATCACTCAACCGTTTAACCCGTTACAACGTACGCCGATCGAGCACGTGCTGGATACCGGCGTACGCCCGATCAACGCCCTGCTGACCGTCGGTCGCGGCCAGCGTATGGGGCTGTTTGCCGGCTCCGGCGTCGGCAAATCGGTGCTGCTCGGGATGATGGCCCGCTACACCCAGGCCGACGTCATCGTGGTGGGGCTGATTGGCGAGCGTGGCCGTGAAGTTAAAGATTTTATCGAGAACATTTTGGGTGCCGAAGGGCGCGCCCGGTCGGTGGTGATTGCCGCCCCGGCGGACGTCTCTCCCCTGCTGCGTATGCAGGGTGCGGCCTATGCCACGCGCATCGCTGAGGATTTCCGCGATCGCGGCCAGCACGTGCTGCTGATTATGGACTCCCTGACCCGTTACGCGATGGCCCAGCGTGAAATCGCTCTGGCGATCGGTGAGCCTCCGGCAACCAAAGGCTATCCGCCTTCGGTATTCGCCAAATTACCGGCGCTGGTGGAACGCGCCGGTAACGGCATCAGCGGCGGCGGGTCGATCACCGCGTTTTACACGGTGCTGACCGAAGGCGATGACCAGCAGGACCCGATTGCCGACTCGGCACGTGCGATCCTCGACGGTCATATTGTCCTGTCGCGCCGTCTGGCCGAAGCGGGTCACTATCCGGCCATTGATATCGAAGCCTCGATCAGCCGTGCGATGACGTCCCTGATTACCGAGAAGCATTACGCCCGGGTGCGTAACTTCAAGCAGCTACTCTCCAGTTTCCAGCGCAACCGCGATCTGGTCAGCGTCGGGGCCTATGCCAAAGGCAGCGACCCGATGCTCGACAAGGCGATCGCCCTGTGGCCGCATCTGGAAGCTTATCTGCAGCAGGGTATTTTTGAGAAAGCCGACTGGGAAAGCTCGATCCAGGCTCTGGAAATGATTTTCCCGCAGGTGTAACCGAGTAGAGGGCGAATGTCATGGCACAACACGGCGCATTATCCACGCTGAAAGATCTGGCCGAAAAAGACGTTGATACTGCCGCGCAGCAGCTTGGCGCAATGCGCCGCGGGTATCAGCAGGCGGAAGAGCAGCTGAAGATGTTGATTGACTACCAGCATGAGTATCGCACCAACCTCAACACGGATATGGCCCAGGGCATCGGCAGCCAGCGCTGGATCAACTATCAACAGTTCATCCAGACCCTGGAGAAAGCCATAGATCAGCATCGCCAGCAGGTGCTTCAGTGGACCGAGAAGGTTGACCGGGCCCTGAACTTCTGGCGAGAGAAGAAACAGCGTTTACAGGCCTGGCAAACCTTGCAGGATCGGCAGGTTGCCGCAGCAACCCTGGCGGAAAGCCGTCTCGATCAGAAAAAAATGGATGAATTTGCCCAGCGAGCAACGATGAGGAGACCGGAATGATCACCCTTCAACAACTGCTTTCGAGCGACACCGACCTTGCGGCGGGCGTTCGGGGCGGAAAAGCGGCCGACGGCGCGCAGGACTTTCTTTCCCTGCTGGCGGGCGCGTTAACCGATGCCAAAGGCCAGGGCAACGAGGTCGGTCTCACGCTGAACGATCTGCAGACCGCAGGCGGTAAGCGGGCCGTCGTGGATCTGAAAGCCGACGCCAGCGATATTGATGCCGACACCGACGCCGGGAAACTGGCCGATCTGCTGGCGCATCAGGATCTCATCGTCGCCGACGAGAGTGTCACCCAGCCGGGCCTGACCTCCGGCCTGCTGCCCGCAGTCAAAGGCGAGGTGCTGAAAAGCCTGACCCAGGCGGCGAAAGAGGCTGACAGCAAAACCGAACTCAGCGATGAAGAGCTGGCGGGATTAAGCGCCCTGATGGCGATGCTGCCCCACCAGCAGACCACCACAGCCGCACCACCTCAGCCGGTGAGCACCGGGGGCCTGGAGGTTAAGGCCTCTCTGACCAGCGATCGTGGCCGTCAGCCTGCGCTGGATACTGATGCCCTGCGCACCGCCAAAGCCGTAGCCCAGGATAAAGAGGCGACGCTCGCCTCCAACACCCAACTGACGCCAGCCGTTGCCGCCGCGACGACAAAGCAGGCGGCAGAGAGCACCCCGTCCCCGACCGGGCCGACCATCACCATGGGGCCGATTGTCAGCACCCCGGCCTCAGTGCAGCCGACCTTTGCCGCCGCGCCGGTGGTCAGCGCCCAGTTGGGCAGCAACGAATGGCAGCAGACCATCAGCCAGCACATCACCCTCTTCACCCGTCAGGGCCAGCAGAGCGCCGAGCTGCGTCTGCACCCGGAAGATCTGGGTCAGGTGCAGATTACGCTTAAGCTGGATGATAACCAGGCGCAGCTGCAGATGGTCTCAGGCCATAGCCACGTCCGTGCGGCGCTGGAAGCGGCCCTGCCGGTGCTGCGTACCCAGCTGGCGGAAAACGGTATTGAACTGACGCAAAGCAGCATCAGCAGTGAAAACTTTAACGGGCAGCAGCAGGCTTCTTCCCAGCATCAGCAGCAGACTTCCCGTTCCGGCAATGCAAGCACATTCGATGAAGAGAGCGATGAGCTGCTGGCAGTACCTGCCTCCCTGCAGTCCGCGGCACGTGGAAACAACGCTGTCGATATCTTCGCCTAAACCTAAACGTCAGAGGTAGCGTGATTATCTCCGTCTTTTCGGCCCTTTGACGGCGAGCGGACACGGGATAATCACCTCATTAGCAGTCCCGAAACAGGAAGCACGAATCAGATGACTGACTCCGCCATCACCAAGAAAAGTAAGCGTTCCATCTGGATCCCGCTTCTGGTGTTAATTACGCTCGCTGCCTGCGCGACCGCAGGTTACAGCTACTGGCGCATGAATAAAGCACCGTCAGCCGCAGCCAAAGCAGAGCCACCGCCACCCGCGGCCCCGGTCTTTTTCGCGCTGGATACCTTTACCGTTAACCTGGGCGATGCCGAGCACGTGTTTTACGTGGGCATTACGCTGCGTCTGAAAGATGATGCCACCCGCACCCGTCTGAGCGAATACCTGCCGGAAGTGCGCAGCCGTCTGCTGCTGCTGTTCTCGCGTCAGGATCCCACGCAGTTGTCTACCGATGAAGGTAAACAAAAACTGGTGGCGGACATTAAGCAAACGCTGGCTGCGCCTCTGGTAAGCGGTCAACCTAAGCAGGAAGTCACTGACGTTCTGTATACAGCTTTCATTCTGCGGTAACGACATGGGCGACAGTATTCTTTCTCAGGCGGAAATCGATGCGCTGCTCAACGGCGACAGCGATAAAACCGACGATCCAAAACCGGGCAAACCGGGCGAAAGTGACATTCGTCCCTACGATCCTAATACCCAGCGTCGCGTGGTGCGCGAGCGTCTGCAGGCGCTGGAGATCATCAACGAACGTTTTGCCCGTCAGTTCCGTATGGGGCTGTTTAACCTGCTGCGTCGTAGTCCGGATATCACCGTCGGCGCGATCCGCATTCAGCCCTATCATGAGTTCGCCCGCAACCTGCCGGTGCCGACGAACCTCAACCTGATCCATCTGAAACCGCTGCGCGGCACGGGCCTGTTCGTCTTCTCGCCAAGCCTGGTGTTTATCGCCGTGGATAACCTGTTCGGCGGCGACGGACGTTTCCCGACTAAAGTGGAAGGCCGCGAGTTCACCCATACCGAACAGCGCGTCATCAACCGCATGCTGAAGCTGGCTCTTGAAGGCTACAGCGACGCGTGGAAAGCGATTCACCCGCTGGAAGTGGAGTATGTCCGTTCCGAGATGCAGGTGAAGTTCACCAACATCACCACCTCGCCAAACGACATTGTGGTGAACACCCCGTTCCACGTGGAGATCGGCAACCTGACCGGTGAGTTCAACATCTGCCTGCCGTTCAGCATGATTGAACCGCTGCGCGAAGTGCTGGTGAACCCGCCGCTGGAAAACTCCCGTCACGAAGACCAGAACTGGCGCGAAAACCTGGTGCGCCAGGTTCAGCACTCCCAGCTGGAGCTGGTGGCGAACTTTGCCGACGTCCCACTGCGGTTGTCGCAGATCTTAAAATTAAAACCCGGTGATGTGCTGCCGATCGAAAAACCCGATCGCATCATTGCCCATGTGGATGGCGTACCCGTGCTGACCAGCCAGTATGGCACCGTGAACAATCAATACGCGTTACGCGTTGAGCACCTGATTAACCCGATTTTGAATTCTCTGAATGAGGAACAGCCCAAATGAGTGATATGAACAATCCGTCCGATGACAACAACGGAGCACTGGACGATCTGTGGGCTGAGGCGTTAAACGAACAACAAGCACCGGCCAGCAAAAGCGTGGCCGATGCGGTGTTCCAGCAGCTGGGCGGCGGTGACGTCAGCGGTACGCTGCAGGATATCGATCTGATTATGGATATCCCGGTCAAGCTGACCGTGGAGCTGGGCCGTACCCGGATGACCATTAAAGAGCTGCTGCGCCTGACCCAGGGTTCCGTAGTGGCGCTGGACGGTCTGGCCGGTGAGCCGCTGGATATTCTGATCAACGGCTACCTTATTGCCCAGGGTGAAGTAGTGGTTGTCGCCGATAAGTACGGCGTGCGTATCACCGACATTATTACCCCGTCTGAACGTATGCGTCGTCTGAGCCGTTAATGATGAAAACCCAGGCCATCGTCTCACAACCCTCTGCAGTGACCGGTTCGCCGCTGCTGCAGGTCAGCGGTGCGCTGCTGGGTATTATTGCCTTTATTTTGATTGTCGCCTGGCTGGCAAAACGCGTTGGCCTGGCGGGTAAAACCGCCGGCGCGCGCGGGCTCAAGCTTGCGGCCAGCACCTCGCTGGGGCCACGCGAGCGCGTGGTGATTATCGAAGTGGAAGATGCCCGGCTGGTGCTGGGTGTCACCGCCTCGCAAATTAACATCCTGCATACCTTACCGCCTGCGCCGGTCTCTGAAGAGACAGGCAAAGAAGTTCCGGCCGATTTCCAGGCCATGATGAAGAGTTTGCTTAAGCGTTCCGGGAGATCGTGATGCGCCGTGTTTTATCCCTTGCGCTTGCAGGCCTTGGCCTGTTTGCTCCCGCCGTGTACGCTCAGTTGCCAGGCATAATCTCCACGCCGATGGCCGGGGGTGGCCAGAGCTGGACCCTGTCGGTTCAGACGCTGGTGTTTATCACCTCGCTGACCTTTATCCCGGCAATCCTGCTGATGATGACCAGCTTCACCCGCATCATCATCGTCTTCGGTCTGCTGCGAAATGCGCTGGGTACCCCTTCGGCGCCGCCGAACCAGGTTCTGCTCGGTCTGTCCCTGTTTTTGACCTTCTTCATTATGTCGCCGGTGATCGACAAGATTTATGTCGATGCCTATCAGCCGTTCAGCGAAGACAAGATCTCAATGCAGGAGGCGATGGAGAAAGGGGCTCAGCCGCTGCGCGAATTTATGCTGCGTCAGACCCGTGAAGCCGACCTGGCGCTGTTTGCCCGTCTGGCCAACGCCGGGCCGATCCAGGGGCCGGAAGCGGTGCCGATGCGCATTCTGCTGCCCGCCTACGTCACCAGCGAGCTGAAAACCGCCTTCCAGATTGGGTTTACGATCTTCATTCCGTTTTTGATTATCGACCTGGTGATCGCCAGCGTGCTGATGGCGTTGGGGATGATGATGGTGCCGCCGGCAACCATTGCCCTGCCCTTCAAGCTGATGCTGTTTGTGCTGGTGGATGGCTGGCAGCTGCTGGTCGGCTCGCTGGCGCAAAGTTTCTACAGTTAAGGAGCGCGCAATGACGCCAGAATCGGTCATGATGATGGGCACGGAAGCGATGAAAGTCGCCATCTCCGTTGCCGCTCCCCTGCTGCTGGTGGCCCTGGTCACCGGTCTGATTATCAGTATCCTGCAGGCCGCCACCCAGATTAACGAAATGACCCTGTCATTTATCCCGAAAATTATCGCCGTGTTCGTGGCGATGATTATTGCCGGGCCGTGGATGCTGAACCTGCTGCTGGATTACATACGTAATCTGTTTACCAACCTGCCGTACATCATCGGTTAAGCCCGGGCATGATCCACTTCACCAGCGATCAATGGCTTGAGTGGCTCGGCCTCTACTTCTGGCCCCTACTGCGCATTCTGGCCCTGATCTCCACCGCGCCGATCCTCAGTGAGCGGTCGATCCCCAAGCGGGTGAAAATCGGCCTCGGTATTCTTATCACTATTATCGTTGCCCCGACGCTGCCGCCGGTGAACGTGCCGATATTTTCGGGTCCGGCTCTGTGGGTTGGGTTACAGCAGATCCTGATTGGCGTGGCGATCGGTTTTACAATGCAGTTTGCCTTTGCCGCGGTGCGTATGGCCGGGGAGCTGATTGGTTTACAGATGGGTCTGTCGTTTGCCACCTTCTTCGACCCGGGCAGCCGACTCAACATGCCGATTATCGCCCGTATTATCGACCTGCTGGCGATGCTGCTGTTTCTGGCCTTTGATGGTCATCTGTGGCTGATTTCAATGCTGGTGGATACCTTCCACACGCTGCCGATTGGCGGTGAAGCGGTAAACAGTAACGCCTTTATGGCCCTGACCCGTGCCGCAGGACTGATCTTCCTCAACGGCCTGATGCTTGCGCTGCCACTGATTACCCTGCTGCTGATCCTCAACCTGTCGCTGGGTTTACTGAACCGTATGGCACCGCAGCTTTCGGTGTTTGTCATCGGTTTCCCGATCACCCTGACCGTCGGCATGGTGCTTATTTCTCTGTTAATGCCCCTTATTGCCCCTTTCTGCGAACGCTTATTCAGTGACGTATTTAATCTGCTGAGTAATATCGTGAGTGAACTTTCAGCGAAATAATAACCCCTGGGTTTTATATTGTTTCTTTGAGGATAATCCTAAAGTCAAAGATAAGGAACATCTACCAGGGTATATCTGGTGCGGCCTGAATGTTTTTATCCTCCTCACATTATTCAACATTTACTTTACTTTAAGAAGTTTCCTGGCAAATTATACGTAACTTTACGGGATAGTGAGTTCGCCTGAAAGTCCTTGTAATGCTCACAGGTAATTATGTTATTCCATCCCGTATGGCGGTTATAGAGCTCTCAGGCAGATGGTAAATTATCGTTATGCATTGAGTGAGGGTATACCATGTCAACGATCATTATGGATTTATGCAGTTACACCCGGCTAGGGTTAACCGGGTATTTGGCCAGCAGAGGGGTAAAGAAAAAAGACATCAACGACGTTCATAACGTTGACGAACTTGCCGCCGCATGTGAGGCCTTGACGCCTGGTGTGGTGTTTATTAATGAGGACTGTTTCATTCACGATCCTGGCAACAGTCAGCAAATAAAGCAGATCATTAATCAGCATCCCGGCACTCTGTTTATTGTATTTATGGCAATTGCCAATCTTCATTTCGACGAATATTTGCGGGTACGTCAGAATCTTCTGATTAGCTCTAAATCCATTAAGCCGGAGTCACTGGATGACCTGGTGGGGGATTATTTAAGCAAAGAGATAAAGAATGTAGCAGAATTTAATTTTCCGACTTTATCATTAAGCCGGACTGAATCAAGTATGCTGCGAATGTGGATGGCCGGACAGGGAACGATTCAAATATCCGATCAGATGAATATCAAGGCCAAGACGGTTTCGTCACATAAAGGAAATATTAAAAGGAAGATAAAAACGCATAATAAGCAAGTGATCTATCATGTTGTGCGTCTGACAGATAATGTGACCAACGGAATTTACGTTAACCTGCGTTAATCGCCCCTCCCCTTTTTTATTGCTCCCCGATCTCTGGCTATGCCAGAGATTTTTCCTGTGCGCTATTCGGGTCGGGCCAGCCCGCGCTACCCGACACACGCGTTACTCCTGGCTTTCGACGAAAATGCCGTCAGGGTGACCCGTCTCGTTAAAGAACCAGATCCCGAGCGGGTAATCTTCCAGCGAGACCAGGTACATCGTGCCTTCATTAAACTGCTCAACCGCCAGTACCACACCCGGGCGGCGCGGCCCGCCATCCGTTTTGACTGTCACCCGATCGTTAACCTTCATAAAATCCTCCTCTGGTTTTGAGCCAGTGTAGAACAAAACGTGAAAACTGGCAGCGTGTTGCCGCGTGACTGACGTTTTTATCGACGGTCTATACTTACAGGTGGACAGCCTGTAATGAGGAGTGAGTGATGAAGACCGTCAAAGAGTACAGCGAAACGGCAAAACGGGAAGTGAATGTTGACGTCGATGCCCTGCTCGCCGCAATCAATGAGATCAGCGAGAGTGAGGTAAAACGCATCGAGGATGACCCCGCACGGGTAAGAGTGAATGACCGGGATTACCACACCTGGCGCGAGCTGGCTGAGGCCTTCGAGCTCGATATCCATGATTTTAGCGTGACGGAAGTGAATCGCTGAGGCGAAAAAAATCCCGGTCATGGGGTGACCGGGATGAAACTTGCTTATGCAAGAAGCACTTGTAAATTCGTTACACCAGGAAATCTGATGTGGGGTAGACATTATCTGCAAAAATTTTGCAAGACAAGGATATATTTTTCACATGTATAGTTACCACGCGAAATTAAATTTTTAGATATGATTGCCAACGAGCCTGGGACGCGGCCTGAGCGGGATCGTTTCCATAAGTGGAACTTTTCCCGCGTTATTTTTTTAAGAAAATTCCTATAAACGACCTTTATCCGTTACGGGAGATGCTATGCCTTCACTTGAGGACCCGCTGCTCATCTATAGCGATCTGGATGGCACGCTGCTGGACATTCACACCTACGACTGGCAACCCGCCGCTGGCTGGCTGGAGACCTTACAGGACCATCAAATCCCGATCGTTCTCTGTAGCAGCAAAACCGCGGCGGAGATGCAGGCGATACAGCGCGATCTCGGCCTGGACGGTCTGCCCTTTATTGCGGAGAACGGCGCGGTGATCCAGCTGGATGTGCGCTGGAACGATCACCCTGACGCCCCCCGGCTGATCAGCGGGGTTCCCCATGCCGATATTGTCCAGGTGATTAACCAGCTGCGTACCGACGCGGGATACAAGTTCACCACCTTCGATGAGGTGGACGAGCGGGTGATTAGCGAGTGGACAGGCCTCAGTCGCGAAAGAGCGGCCCTGGCGCGGCTGCACGAAGCCTCGGTTACGCTGATCTGGCGTGACAGCGACGAGGAGATGGCGGCGTTTGAAACGGCCCTGGAAGCGCTGGGGCTGAAGTTTGTTCAGGGCGCGCGCTTCTGGCATATCCTTGACGCCCGGGGCGGCAAAGACCAGGCCATCAGCTGGCTCAACGAGCAGTACCTGCAGCGCGACGGCATGCTGCCCACCACCTTAGGGCTGGGGGACGGGCCAAACGACGCACCGCTGCTGGACAGCGTGGACCTGGCGGTGGTGATCAAAGGTATTAACCGCCAGGGCATACAGCTAAAAAACGACGATCCGCAGCGGGTTTACCATACCCAACAGCCAGGTCCTGCGGGCTGGCGTGAAGGGCTGGATCACTTCTTCTCTTCCTGACCAACGACCTGATTGCGTCCTCGCTGCTTCGCCTGATAGAGACGGGCGTCAGCGATGGACTGCAACTGTTCAAAGTCATAATTACCGTTTTCCCGGGCGCTGCTGACGCCGATCGACACGCTGATGCGGGCCGTCTGGCTCTTTTTCACCAGAATTTCGCGGCCGTTAATCCGCGCCCGTATCCGCTCTGCAATCTGCATCGCCTCCTCAGGCCCGGCCCCTGGCAGGACCACGCAAAACTCTTCCCCGCCCACGCGCCCGGCGACATCGGCCTCCCGTATCGTGCTGGTAATTAACCTTGCCGCATGGGTCAGTACCTTATCGCCCGCCTGGTGGCCGTATCTGTCGTTGATGTTTTTAAAATGGTCGAGATCCATCTGCATCACCGAGAAAGGCTGCTGCTGTTGCTCGCATCGCTTCGCCAGCGCTTTTGCCCGCTCAAACAGCGCGCCGCGGTTATTGATCCGTGTGAGGGGATCGTGCCAGGCCTGCCACTGGAGCGAGTGTTGCAGCCGGTACATGTTGCTGACCATCCGACGGATGACGAACCATGAGACCACCAGCATCCCGGTGAACAGCAGCCAGAGCAGCGTCAGGGCAATGGTAATGCTGCCAAAGTCGCCTTGCGCCCCTTCCCTGAAGGTGTGGATGCGCAGCAGGACCCCGTCGAAGTGGTCCAGATGCTGCCAGTTAACGTACCGACTCCCCAGCCGGATCTCCCCTTCGGTATCCTTCTCCATCGCGCTGGCAATCTGCGCGCGTTCGCGCTCATCAAACTGGCTGGCGTTTCGGGCGACGCTCTCCGACGTGGCGAGCAGCGTAAAGCTGTTGTCGTAGAGCTGGAACTCCCCTTCCCCATTACCGTCTACCGCATCCTGCAACAGCTTCTTGATCCCCTGCAGGGTAAAATCAATCGCCAGCACGCCGTACCAGTAACGTTGATAGTCGACCGGGACGCTGACCGTAACGATGCGATCGCGTTCAGCCGCCTGCGTAAACCAGCGCACGCTGCGGGCGCGATTATCGCGCTCCGATTGCCGGGTGAACCACGGGGTGATCGCCAGCTGATAGTAACGGGTGGTTATGTCCCGCTCCCCATTGTTGGGTTCGGTAGAGATGTAAAACCCCGCCCGGGAGACGTAAACGATGCGCTTTGCGTGCGCAGGAGGAGCATTAATACGCAGCAGATAGCCCATTTCGAAGGCGGCACTCATCTCCTGTTCGAGCCGTTCGTCGTCGCGTATCAGGCTGTTGGTCTGCTCGACAAAGGCATCGGAAACGCCATTTAAGGGTAAGGTGCGCCGCTCGTCGAAGGTGAGTTGCCAGAAGGATTTTGTCCGCAGGTCACTAACGCGGGAGACGGTATCATGCAACACCGTAGAGGCCAGCGGGGTTTCAAGGGCATCCTGCATGCCGTTGCGAAAGAAGAGCAGTTTTTCCACGCTGAACTGCAGCTGGCGATCCAGTGAGTTAACCACATTCTCAAGATGCGTGTGCTGCGTAGCGGCATAGGCGTCTTCAAGCACCACAGCCTCGCGCCAGGTCAGCAGCGTGGAGAAGATGAGGACGGTAATAAAGCAGATATTGACAACCCGGCCCGGATGAAAACGATGAGGTGCCGCAAAAACCTCTTTTCTTACAATATCGTCGGGCTGCACACACACTCCCTGAAAGCCACCTGCGCCATCCGCATGTGCGGGGACGGTAATATTACTGTCTGTTAGCGATTATAGCGCACAAAAACGCCCGGCATTGCCGGGCGTAGCGTGACTCAAGCCTTGTCCTGTCGCCGGATGCCGTCACCATGCTGAAGCTCATCTTCACGAAACGCTTCCTGCTTGATGCCGTAACCGTCGTACCAGCGACACTCCACCATTCCGCTTGCATAGCCGGTAACGACCATTCGTGGACCGCCGTTTTTTGGCTTAACTTCATCGCTGACCAGAAAGACCATAACCGCCTCCTTTATCAGTGTGAAACTGTATCAATTTAGTCGACAAATAGCAGTTATGCCTGGTATAGCCACAAGCTATTAATGTGAACTACCTCGCATTTTTCCGACGAATTTTACTACAGCGACCACGATAAGACCAATGATCAACCCGATTACCAGATTCAGTAAGGTAGGTAAAACGGTTGCAATAACAGCAGCTTGTCCTTCGGCAAAGTGTTCAATGGCATGATGCAGCGGCGCGATGCCATGCACCACGATCCCGCCGCCGACCAGGAACATGGCCAGGGTACCAATCACCGACAGGGACTTCATCAGCCAGGGGGCAATCACCAGCAGGGCTTTACCGATCATCTTCGCCAGGGCGCTGGTTTTATCACTCAGCCAGTAGCCGACGTCGTCGAGTTTAACGATGACTCCCACCAGGCCGTAGACCCCGATTGTGACCACAATGGCAATCCCGGACAGCACCAACACCTGGTTCAGCAGCGGCGCATCCGCCACAATACCCAGGGTGATGGCCACAATTTCAGCCGACAGGATAAAGTCGGTGCGGATCGCGCCCTTTATCTTATCTTTCTCAAAGGTGACGGGATCCTGCGAGGCCAGCGCTTCCAGACGCTGTTGCCGCGCCTCCGGACTCTCCTTTCCTTTATTCTTACGTGATTCGAGCGAATGCAATATTTTCTCTGCCCCTTCAAAGCAGAGAAACGCCCCGCCTACCATCAACAGCGGCGTGATGGCCCAGGGGATAAAGGCGCTGATCAGCAACGCCAGCGGCACGAGGATCACTTTATTGAGCAATGACCCCTTCGCCACGGCCCAGACCACCGGCAACTCCCGATTGGCGCGCACGCCCGAGACCTGCTGGGCATTGAGGGAGAGATCGTCTCCCAGCACGCCCGCGGTCTTCTTGGCCGCCAGTTTTCCCATCAGCGAAATATCGTCCAGCAAGGTGGCAATATCATCCAGCAGTGTTAATAAGCTACTTCCCGCCAAAATTACGTTCCTTCTTTTTTGTTAATAACCTGAACAGTATGGAGTAAAACCCGCAACCCCGAAACTTTCCCGTTTAAGTCAACAAATAATTCAGAATCACCACAATTAAAGAACTCGCCAGCGTGATAGTTTTCACGTTAACTCTATGCGACCAAATTATTGCATTGTGAGGGAGTATGCGTTTCAGGCAAGTCTTACCATTAGCGGGCGCGCTGTTTGCGCTCTATATCATCTGGGGATCCACCTACTTCGTGATCCGCATCGGCGTGGAGAGCTGGCCGCCTCTGATGATGGCGGGCGTGCGCTTCCTCTCTGCGGGTGTCCTGCTGCTGGCGTTTTTATTCCTGCGCGGTCACAGGTTGCCGCCGCTGCGCCCGCTGCTCAATGCCGCCCTGATCGGCGTCCTGCTGCTGGCGGTCGGAAATGGCTTTGTCACCGTGGCGGAACACCAGAATGTTCCTTCGGGAATCGCGGCGGTGGTGGTCGCGACCGTTCCCCTGTTCACCCTCTGCTTTAGCCGCCTGTTTGGCATCAAAACGCGCAAGCTGGAGTGGCTGGGGATCGCTATCGGGATGGTGGGTATTATTCTGCTCAACAGCGGCGGTAATCTGAGCGGCAATCCGTGGGGCGCGGTGCTGATCCTGATCGGCTCGATGAGCTGGGCGTTCGGCTCGGTGTACGGCTCACGCATCGAATTACCCACCGGGATGATGGCCGGGGCTATTGAGATGGTCACCGCCGGGATCGTGCTGCTGGTGGCGTCGATGATCTCTGGCGAAAAGCTGACTACCCTGCCCGACCTGTCCGGCTTCCTGGCGGTGGGTTATCTGGCCATTTTCGGCTCGGTAATTGCGATTAATGCCTATATGTTCCTGATCCGCAATGTCTCTCCGGCAGTCGCCACCAGCTATGCGTATGTGAATCCGGTGGTGGCCGTGCTGCTGGGTACGGGTCTTGGCGGGGAATCGCTTTCCCCGGTTGAGTGGATGGCGCTGGGGATCATCATTATGGCGGTGGTGCTGGTGACGTTGGGCAAGTATCTGTTACCGGCCAAACCGGTGGTTACGCCGTGTCAGGCGGAGAAACCTTAAGCGGGCGAATGCCCTGAGTGTCGATCTGCGCGGTCTCTCCACCGCCGCAGATCCACTCCTCCAGCCGCTCGGTGAGCGCCCTGTCATCCAGCTTTAACCTGCCGCGCAGCGCGCACTCCCACACAACCAGTACCCGCCAGCCCTGCTGCTGAAGCAAGGCAATATCGCGATTGTCACGAATAACGTTTTTGCCAATCTTGTCCAGCCAGAAGTCGGTGCGGGTCGCCGGGACCTTAAACAGATAGCAGTCGTGACGATGCCAGAAACAGCCGTGGGTAAAGATGACGCACTGGTGGCTATCAATCACAAAATCAGGCCGGCCGGCAAGGCTGGCGTCCTGCACGCGGAACGCAAAACCGACCTCCGTCAGCAGGCCAGCCAGCCGTTTTTCGATGGCCGTATCCCGCGTGCCGATAGCGCGCATGTTTTTACTGCGGGTGGCCTTATTATGAACGTCCGCCATCGACAGTCTCAGCCTTGCGTTGCGCTACCGCCTGCAGAATGCGCGACTCCAGCAGTCGGGCGACGGCGGCAAACGCCGGGACTACCACCGAGTTACCAAACTGACGGTAAGCCTGGGTGTCAGACACCGGAATGCGGAACTGGTAGCCCTGAGGGGTTTCAAAGCCCATCAGACGGGCACACTCGCGCGGCGTCAGGCGGCGAGGACGGTGGCGCTGGTTTTGCGGATCGTCGAAATCCCGCTCACCGAGGGCTTTATCCCAGCCCCGGTCAATGAGGATCTCGGCCCCGTCTTTGTAATAGCGCGCCGAGAGAGTACGGGCAACGCTGTTCGGGTTGGTGGGATCGACCATCCCGAAGCCAAACCCGTTGCCCTTCGCCTGATGCTTCTGCGCATAGCGATACAGATATTTCCACAGCACCGGGGTGAGAATGAATTTTGCGTCCACTACGGGCTCAAGCAGATCGGCAATGGTGGGTCGGCGTGCCGGCCACAGACCGGGAAGATCGCGCAGCGTGAAGTTGCCCCGCAGGTTAAGATCGCGACGAAAACCCACCAGCACAATGCGCTCGCGGTGCTGGGGCAGGAAGTGTTTACCATCGATAATCTTCGGATCGTCAGGCCCGCTCTCCGCGGCATCCGCTACGTCATATCCCAGGTCGTCGAGGGTCTGCATGATGATGCGGAAGGTTTTACCTCCGTCGTGGCTCTTCAGGTTCTTCACGTTCTCAAGGACGAAGATGGCCGGGCGGCGAGCGTCAATAATGCGCGCCACGTCGAAGAACAGCGTTCCCTGCGTGTCGCAGGCAAAACCGTGCGCGCGGCCCAGGGCATTCTTCTTTGATACCCCGGCCAGCGAAAACGGCTGACAGGGGAAGCCCGCCAGCAGCACGTCATGCTCCGGAATGGCGTTGCGAATGTGCTGCGCTGCCTCGTCGTCCGTGACGCCGCTCTGGTGGCTGAGGGTGACTTCGCGGATGTCATCGTTGAACTGGTGCGCATCCGGATCGCAATACCAGTTGGCCTTGTAGGTGCGCACCGCATGTTTGTTCCACTCGCTGGTAAACACGCACTGGCCGCCGATCGCCTCAAAACCATGGCGGATGCCGCCGATCCCGGCAAACAGATCGACAAAGCGGAAAGCATAGTGAGGATGACAGGCCGGAGGGCGTGGGAGCAGGTTTTGCAGCAGGCTATATTCACCGTCGCTGAGGCGATGGCCTGCCCGCTCGCTGGTTACCAGACGCTTGAGGATCGCCGGGCTCCAGTGACTGTCGCCCTGAGTCTTCAGAAGATGAGCCAGCGTTCTGGCATCGTATATTTCCAGGAGCTGGCTCAATAACGCCTGAACGGAAGCCGTTGATTTCTCTGCCAGCACAAGCGCGGACTCCATCACTGATACATTTTCCTGCATAGATTTAACCGGGCCAAAAGGGACTGAGGAGAGAGTAACACATAAAGGCATCACAGACTGTCGCGGAAACGCTGCAGCACTGCGGCGTCGATACCCTCGTAATCACCGCGTAGCTCAGCACTGAGCCGGGCCATAAACTGAATCAACACATCGGCACTCTGGCGTGCCAGCTGTCGTCCGGCGGCGGTCTGCATCGTCTCGGGCAGGCGCAGCAGTTTGGTCTGGAAATGGTCCAGCGCAAACGCCCGGTCGTTCAGCTCACGCGCATCGGCAAAGGGATCTTCCGGGTCGAAGAGCGGTACCCCCAGCGCGCCGGACACGGCAAAGACGCGTGCAAGGCCAATCGCACCGAGGGCTTCCAGCCGATCGGCATCCTGCACAATTTTCGCTTCCTCCGTAAGCGGCGTAATGCCCGCGCTGAAGCTGTGCGCCTCGATGGCATGCTGGATAGCGGCATAGTGATGGGCAGGGAAATCGGCAAAGTCTTCGCGCAGGATGGCGGTGGTTCTCGCGGCGGCCAGCTGCGACGAGCGGCCCCGCTGCGGATGATTTTTTGGCAGGCTGACGATATCGTGAAAATAGCAGGCCGTCAGGATGACCAGCGCATCAACCGCCCGATCTTTCATCAGCCGCTGTGAGGTGTTCCAGACCCGACGGAAATGAGAGATATCATGGGCGGTATCATCGGTGGCATGATGCGCCTTCAGCCAGCTTTCAAAACGTTGCTGCCATTGCACGAGTTCCATAGTGCTTTCCATAAAGTGAAAAGCCGTACAATAGCAATTATTTACTCTTCTGACACATCACGCGGCCGGGTGTACCAGGCAATGGCCCCAAGGATCGATCCCACCGCGCTTAACAGCAGAAAACCGCACAGGGCGCTGAGCCATTTGCCCGACGTCGAGCCGAGATCGTCCTCAATGAGCGGCCCCGATACCGAGGTGACTTTACTGACGATCCACAGATAGCGGGCCATCGCCCAGATGAAATAGCCGCAAAAGGCGTAAAATACCCACAGGGCCAGTTTGCCTCCCAGGCTGCGATTGTGTTTTTGTTCCATGTTATTGTCCTTTCCTTTTCGCGACAGTATAGCCGTCGCATTCACATCGCCAATCCAAACCGTGAAATAAATCACATTTTTCGATCGAACGCACCCCTCTGGTGCAGATTTTCTGCCGCCAGTTTGCGTTAGGGTCATCTTCCGCAAGATTATATTTAGCACATTTATCATTCGGTCGTATTTATTTGACTGAAAAATATTCTAAGCGGACATGGCGGGAGGGACAGAAAGGATTTATTGCACTGTTTTTATCCTGGACAAGACATTTTCTCAAACGAAGAACTGTGTAATGATAACGACGTTATATGCTTTTTTTATCGTTACACCATTAATAACTCTCAAATTCCCCCTAATCCTTAGCCCGATACTGTATCGGGCTTTTTTTTACCGTCTCCTTATCGCAAAAGCATAAATACAACCAATGAAACCAAAAATTCAATAAGCCACTGATATACATATTAATAGATAATAAATATACAAATCCAGCAACTATAAATATCACATATAATGAAATTATTATTAATATTTTGAAATAGTCCAAATGATTTGGTTACATTTATTTTTAAACAGTAAAATCCCGCCCTGAAATAGTATTAAACCCGTAACCCGGAGAGGGTTACGTATATTCATTAAGAAAATACTTTGAAGGGAATATATAATGAAAAGAAAAGTTCTGGCAGTTCTCGTCCCTGTTTTGTTAAGCGCTGGCGCAGTAAACGCGGCTGAAATCTACAACAAGGACGGCAATAAGTTCGATCTGTACGGAAAGATGGTCGGCGAGCATATCTGGGACAAAACCGACGATAGCAACAGTGAAAACGTTGATACCTCCTACGCCCGTTTCGGCATCAAAGGCGAAACACAAATCAGTGACGACCTGACCGGTTTTGGCCAGTTTGAGTACAACATGACCGCCAGCGCCCCGGAAGGCGAGCAGGATGAGAGCACTCGTCTGGCGTTCGCTGGCCTGAAGTTCGGTGACTACGGTTCATTTGACTATGGCCGTAACTACGGCGTGGCCTACGATGCCGGTGCATATACCGATATGCTGGTGGAATGGGGTGGCGACTCCTGGGTTCACACCGACAACTTTATGACCGGCCGTACTACCGGCGTGGCGACTTATCGCAACACGGACTTCTTCGGTGCGGTTGAAGGCCTGGATTTTGCGCTGCAGTATCAGGGTAAAAACCACGACAGCCAGGTGAAAAAAGCTAATGGCGACGGTTACAGCACCTCGCTGGCCTACAACTTCGACGGCTTTGGCTTCGTGGGTGTCTATGGCAAGTCTGACCGCACCAACAAACAGTCTGCTGACGGCTATGGCGATACCGCTGAAGTCTGGTCTCTGGCAGCGAAGTATGATGCCAACAACCTTTACGCTGCGGTGATGTACGGTGAAACCCGCAACATGACCTGGGCGGGTGGCGATGTCGGATTTGCCAACAAAACCCAGAACGTCGAAGCCGTGGTGCAGTACCAGTTTGACTTCGGCCTGCGTCCTTCTCTGGGCTACGTCTATTCCACAGGCAAAGATCTGGGTGAACGCAACGGTCGTGGCGGATTTAACGCCGACCTCGTGAACTATGTTGAACTGGGTACCTGGTACTACTTCAACAAGAACATGAACGTCTACACCGCATACAAATTTAACCTGCTGGATGAAGACGACGCAGCCCGAGCCGGCGGTCACTCTGACGACCAGTTCGCGCTGGGTATCGTTTACCAGTTCTGATTTTCAGGCAAACCTCTGTTAAGCCCGCTACGCAGCGGGCTTTTTGCTTTTTGACCGCCACCAGATTTACATAGCTTTAACAAATTAGCGCCATCAGCCATAATGCCCGCTTTCTGCATCTCCTGGAGTTTCAATGCGCGATTTGCCGCCCCTTCCTCCTACGCACAAGCGCCCAATGAAACTGAACACCCTGGTCACGCTGATGGTCTACAGCGTAACGGGCGCGATCCTGCTGGTGATTTTTGTGCTCTATTTTGCGCAAATTACCCGTGCCACGCGGGATGGCGTTCGGGATACCGCCCTGGCGGTTGCCAGAACCCTGGCCGACAGCCCGGAGGTGATCCGCGGCTTATCCTTGCCTCCGGACAGCAACATTATTCAACCTGTGGCCCTGGCAGTGATGCAGCGTAATAACCTGCTGTTTGCCGTCGTCACCGACATGCGTGGGATCCGCTATTCACATCCTAACGGTGCCCTGCTCGGTAAAACCTTCATTGGGGAGGATCTTCAGCCTGCGCTGGAAGACAAAGAGAACGTTGCCATCAACCACGGGGTGCTCGACGAGGCGCTGCGGGTGTTTACCCCGGTTTATGACGCTCAGCATCAGCAGATCGGGGTGGTGGCGGTGGGGATCTCGCTGAATAAAGTCGAACAGCAGATCGCCCGCAACCGCTGGGATGCCATCTGGCTGGTTCTGTTCAGCGCCCTGCTGGGTGCACTCGGCGCATGGGGCCTGGTGCGGATGCTGAAACGCGTGCTGTTTGGCCTCGAGCCGTATCAGATTTCCGCCCTGCTGGAACAGCGTCAGGCGATGCTGCAGTCCTTGCGCGAGGGGGTGATCGCGGTGGATCAGCAGGGGCGTGTGACGATGATCAACCATGCCGCCCGGCAGATCCTGAATGCCAGCGCCAGCAGCCATGCCCTGCACGAGACGCCGCTGCTGGCGAACCTGCGGGAGGTATTGCAGACCGGGCTGCCGCGTCAGGATCAGGAGATCAACTGCCACGGTCGGCTATTGCTCTGCAACACCCTGCCCGTCAAAAGCGATAATCAGCTGATGGGCGCCATCACCACCTTCCGCGATAAGACCGAGATCAGCCAGCTGCTACAGCGACTGGACGGAATGGTGAGCTATCTTGATGTGCTGCGCAGCCACTCCCATGAGTTTATGAACAAGCTGCATGTGATCCTCGGCCTGCTGCATATGAAGCACTATGCCAAACTGGAAGAGTACGTCCTGATGACCGCCAATGCCTGGCAGATGGATGTCGGCACGCTGCAGCGCAACGTAAAATCACCTGTGGTGGCGGGGTTTCTGCTGGGCAAAATCAACCGCGCCAGAGAGCTGGGGTATAGCCTTATCCTCTCCGACGCCAGTCAGGTGCCGGATAACCCGAATGAACAGCAGGTGGCGGGGCTGATCACCGTACTCGGTAATCTGATCGAGAATGCGCTGGATGCGATGGCTGCGCAGCCCGAGGGGGAGATCGGCCTGCTGCTGCACTATCAGCAGGGCTGGCTCAGCGCAGAGGTCAGTGACGATGGGCCGGGCATTGCCCCCGACCATCTGCAGGCCATTTTTAACAAAGGGTTTTCCACCAAAGGGGAAAACCGAGGTGTGGGGCTGTTTCTCGCCCGTCAGCATATTGAAAACCTGGGCGGGGAGATCGCCGTCGAATCTGAACCGGGCGTGTTTACCCAGTTTTTTGTTCAGCTTCCCTGGGACAGTGAAAGGAAAAGCACGTGATACATGTTTTGATTGTCGATGATGATGCCATGGTGGCCGATCTCAACCGCCAGTACGTTAACCGGGTGGACGGTTTTTGCTGCTGCGGCGTAGCCACCTCGCTGGCGGAAGCCGGGGCGGTGCTGAACGCCCCTGCCCGGCAGGTCGACCTGATCCTGCTGGATGTCTACATGCAACGCGAAAATGGGCTGAGCCTGCTGCCGGTTATCCGGGCATCGGGGCGCAACACCGATGTCATTATGATCACCTCAGCGTCCGATGCCGCCACCATTCAGACCGCCATGCACTACGGCGTGGTGGACTATCTGATCAAACCGTTTCAGTTTCCGCGCTTCGAAGAGGCGTTAAACGGCTGGCGCGAGAAAAAAGCCCTGATGGCGTCACAGCAGTATCATGACCAGGCCGATGTCGATCGGCTGTTGCGCGGCGGCGCGCCAGGGCTGGCGGACAGCCGACGTCTGCCAAAAGGGCTAACCCCGCAGACGCTGCGCACGCTGTGCCTGTGGATTGATGCCCATCCGGGAACCGAGTTTTCGACCGACGATCTGGCGCACGCTGTTAATATCTCCCGGGTTTCCTGTCGCAAGTATCTGATTTGGCTGGCTCAGATCAACATTCTGCACACCAGTATTCACTATGGTGCCACTGGTCGGCCCGTGTATCGCTATCGTCTGCGTCCCGAGCAGGTTGCCCTGCTCAGACAATATTGTCACCAGGAGTAACACCCGCAATACAACCGCTTCGGGTAAACATCCTGATTTACTTCACATATATTGTTTTGCAGCGGTAAAGGGCTGTTACTTCCCTTAACTGGAATGATAATGTACCCGGCGCACAGGATGTCTGACGAGAAAGCTAGCGGAAAGACTGACTGAAGAGATAGAGTGGCGGAGAGAGGGGGATTTGAACCCCCGGTAGAGTTGCCCCTACTCCGGTTTTCGAGACCGGTCCGTTCAGCCGCTCCGGCATCTCTCCGTTTTGATGGTTGCCATGATGCCGCGTAATTTGGCATTTTAACAGACCATAACCGTTCAATTTTGTTCAAGTGACGAGTTTGCGAGCAAAGCGATGATTAAGTGGCCCTGGAAATCGAATGAATCCGCCCGAAGCGCGGCATTGCCGTGGGAAGAGGCGCTGGCGATCCCCGTCCTGTCCACTTTATCGGATGAGGATAAATCGCGTCTGGTGCAGCTTGCCATGCGATTCTTACAGCAAAAACGTCTGGTCCCGCTCCAGGGTTTTGATCTCGACGATCGTAAGAGTACCCGCATCGCCCTGCTCTTTTGCCTGCCGGTACTGGAATTGGGTATCGAGTGGCTGGATGGTTTCCATGAAGTGCTGATCTACCCGGCGCCGTTTGTGGTGGACGACGAATGGGAGGACGATATCGGGCTGGTGCACAGTCAGCGGATGGTGCAGTCTGGCCAAAGCTGGCAGCAAGGGCCAATTATCCTCAACTGGCTGGACATTCAGGACTCGTTCGACGCATCCGGTTTTAACCTCATCATTCATGAAGTGGCGCACAAGCTGGACACCCGCAATGGCGATCGCGCCAGCGGCGTTCCCTTTATCCCGCTGCGTGAAGTGGCTGGCTGGGAACACGATCTGCACGCCGCGATGAACAATATTCAGGATGAGATCGATCTGGTGGGCGAAAGCGCAGCCAGTATTGATGCCTACGCCGCCACCGATCCGGCTGAGTGCTTTGCAGTGTTATCGGAATATTTCTTCAGCGCACCCGAGCTTTTCGCCCCCCGCTTCCCGGCGCTGTGGCAGCGTTTTTGCCAGTTTTACCAACAGGACCCGCTGCAACGGTTACGTGAAAATGACGGCCAGAGCGGCGATCCCGCAGCACAAGTACACTAAACCAGCACTCTGAGGCTTAATTAATCAATTGAATCAGCGCGTTGAATTTAGTGTTGACACAAAATGGCGGGGCCATTAACATGCGCCTCGTTCACACGATTCCTCTGTAGTTCAGTCGGTAGAACGGCGGACTGTTAATCCGTATGTCACTGGTTCGAGTCCAGTCAGAGGAGCCATATTTAAGAAGCCCGCTTAAGGAAACTTAAGCGGGCTTTTTGCTTTCCTGGATTCTCGTCATGTTAACAATGTACCGAGCCTCGCGAGTACCTCATTCATGACGCTATCCGGCACACGCTCCAGCTTTACGCCATGTCGCGCGCCCATGTCTATCGTCCGAGGCTGATCGCAGCGAATCACACCCGTTGTTTTTAAGCCCACTTCATCCAGAGACACCGCAAAACCGGCGGTACGAGCGAACTTTCCGCCAGTGGTGATCGGGACCGCAACAGGCACGCGGGTGAGATGATTGAACGCAGCGGGAGAAACGATAAGCACCGGGCGTTTTCCGCTTTGCTCATGTCCGGTGGTGGGATCAAGTGAAACGAGCCAGATTTCCCCTCTCTCCATTTACAGGATCTCCTTTCCTGCAGCAGGCCCATCGATCCATTCCCGATCTTCTTCACTGAGTTCTGCCTGCGGATCGCACTGTGCCAGCAGTTCAGCCAGGGAATAATGCGGGCGTTTTTGCGGTTCAACGATCAGACAGCCCTTATTAATAGTCACGCCGACCTCGCTGTCTGGTTGCAGTCCCAGAGTTTTCAAGACCGCGGGAGGCACTGCCAGCATGACGGAGCCCCCCACTTTCTTCAGACGTGTTGTGTACATAGAATCCCTCCAGATATTATATTTAAATATAACATTAGGGTTTAATGATGTACATTTTCCAGGCAGAATCATTACGCTCTCCTTAGTGTAATGGTTGAGGCAGATTTAAAGCGCAAAGCCGTAATGGGAGCCATCCGGCAGATCGACCTCGACGCGCAGTTTGCCTCCAGCCGCTTCAACATAGCGTTTCAGGGTGGAAAGCTTGATGTCACGCCCGGCCTTTTCCATCCCTGCCACCGTCGGCTGCTTTAAGCCCAGCGCCTGGGCCATTTCGTTCTGCGTTTTGTTCACTTTCTCACGCAGTTCGGCCAGATGGATGTTAAGGAGCATCTCCTCCGCTATAGCTTTGGCGGCCTCTACTACTTCAGGTTTTTCCTCAGCAAGCAGCTGTTCCAGCGTTCTGCCCATACCTCACTCCTTTCCTTCTTTATTGTTCAGATAAGCCGTTAATTCACGATCCGCCAGCGGGATCATCTCCTCATAGAAGCGTTTTTCGTTTCCGGCTTTGTTACCCGCACAAAGGATGATCCCTGTCCGGAACGGATCGAATGCGAAGAATGCCCGCAAGGGCTGACCACCACACTGCACCCGTAACTCTTTCATATTGTGATAGCGGGAACGCTTGATGGTGTCCGCCCAGGGTCGCGGCAGTAGCGGGCCCTTCGTCTGCAATACGATTAACGCCGCCAGCATAGCGCTACGTTCCCGGTCATCCAGCGAACTTAACCAACGATCAAACGTGTCCGTCGTTTCAATCTTCCACACAAGTCCTCCCCGATAATATAGGTTAAAATCTATATAGGTTAAAGCCTATATAGAAATTATCTTTTTTACGGGAGGAAGAAAGTGTGGCTGAGGGAAACTGGACGAGGCTTCGCAAGAAACTTCATCATGCAATGTAACTGCGTTCAGCGTCGGAACCGGGGTAGAAAAAACCCCGCGATGCGGGGTCGGTTGGGCTATATCTGATAGTCAATGACCACTTCTTCGGACTCCATGACCTGGCGTTTGATCTCATCCACCGAGAGTCCCGCGTTGCAGAGTTCGATAAAGCGCCAGACATAGTTGCGCTGCAGCTGGCCGCGCTTAAGCCCGAGCCAGACGGTGTTGGCATCAAACAGGTGACGGGTATCGAGACGCACCAGGTTACTCTGCTCGAGCTCGCCGCCAGACTGTTCCGCCACCAGCCCAATCCCCAATCCCAGTTCAACGTAGGTGCGGATCACATCAGAATCCTGAGCGCTGAGCACCACATCCGGGGTCAGGCCTTTGCGGTTAAAGGCCTCGTCAATACGCGAGCGTCCGGTAATGCCCTGACGGTAGGTAATCAGCGGCCATTTGGCGATAGCGTCCAGGGTCAACGGAGAGACCTGCGTCAGCGGGTGATCGACCGGCAGCAGCAGACTATGATGCCAGCGGAACCACGGGAATGCGGCCAGCAGCGGGTCGTTGCTTAAGCGCTCACTGGCGATACCGATATCCGCCCCGCCGTTTTGCAGCAGGACTTCTATCTCCTGCGGCGTGCCCTGGATCAGCTCCAGACGTACGTCAGGGAACAGCTCACGGAAGGCCTTAATCACCGGCGGCAGGCTGTATCGGGCCTGAGTATGGGTAGTGGCGATGGTCAATACGCCGGAGGCATCGTTGGTAAAAAGATCGGCCAGGCGGCGCACGTTGCTGGCTTCATTCAGAATGCGCTCAGCGATGGTCAACAGCGCCTTGCCGGGCTCGGTCATTCCCAGCAGACGCTTGCCGCGACGAATGAAGATTTCAATGCCCAGCTCCTCCTCCAGCTCGCGAATATGACGGCTGACGCCCGACTGGGAGGTATAGAGCATGTTGGCGACCTCGGTCAGGTTGTAATCCCGACGGGCCGCCTCACGGATGATTTTAAGTTGCTGGAAATTCACGGTTCACTCCGGCGGATCTGACATAGCGCTATTGTTAGAGCGTGCCCGACGTGAGAACAAATAATAAAAACCCGCAACTTATACCTTTATGGAATATCAGCTGACCAGCTGCAGCTCGCGATTCTCCAGCGATGGACGGCTCACCAGCGACATCAGGATCTCCTTCACCGCCTGTGCCTGTGGTGTCAGTGCGCCGCGCGCTGAGACGTTCAGCGACAGCGGCAGGCTCATTGACGGCGAGGAAATTCGCGCCATCCAGCCGTTGGCGGCGCTGGAGAGCGAGCGGGCTGCCGATTCAGGCAGTACCGTTACGCCCATTCCGCTGGCAATGGCGGCAGTCAGCGTGGAGATAGAGTCGATCTCGCCAATGATTTTGGCCGTCAGACGACGCAGGGAGAAAGCCTCATCGACGCGCAAACGCACGGCGCTGTAGTCGCGAGGTAAGAACAGATTCATCTCGGCTACCGCGGTTAAATCCACGCTCTGTCCCGGACAGTCGCGCGTTCCCACCAGGAAGAGATCTTCTTTCAGCAGCGGCTGGCTGGTGATGCCCGCCACGGGTGAGCGATCGTAAAGCACCGCCATATCCAGTTGTCCGCCGAGCAATTTATCATTGAGCGCCGAACCGCTGTTCTCGTGCAGGTAGACCAGTACCTCTGGCAGCTCCGCGCGCACCGCCTGCAGCAGCGGCATGGTGACTGACGAGGCCGCCGTGCCCGGCGCCAGGCCGATCGACACCTGGCCGCTCAGCGTCTGTCCAACATTGCCCACTGCCAGCTGGGCCTGTTCGCACTGGCGCAGAATAGTGCGGGCGTGGGTGTAGAGGATCTTGCCCGCTTCGGTTGGCGTTACGCCGCGTTTCGTGCGGATCAACAGCTGTTGATCCAGCTCACCTTCCAGAGTGGCCACCTGCTGGCTCAGTGCCGGCTGTGCGATATGCAACACTTCAGCGGCCTGGGTCAGGCTACCGATATCGACGATTTTTACGAAGTATTTCAGTCGTCTTAAGTTCATTTTGCCCCCTGTACGAAATGCGTTGCCGGTTCCGGCGCGAATGTACTGAGGGTTTTGCAAGATGCTTGCCAGTTTTTAAAAGAGGTCCGATAAGTCCGCTAAGCGGCGGAAAATAAGGAAATCTAATCATTGCCCACGCTTTTAAACATGAAACAGCGGTTTATGATCTGCCCCATTCGGGGTATATGCGCACCAAAAACGTGCAATCCGTTGCTGAAACCGCCACTTTGCTGATTTTGTCAGCAAACGATTCACACAGGTGGGATCACCCTTTGACAAGTGCAGGCGACGCCGCTAATATTCGCCCCGTTCACACGATTCCTCTGTAGTTCAGTCGGTAGAACGGCGGACTGTTAATCCGTATGTCACTGGTTCGAGTCCAGTCAGAGGAGCCAAATTAAAGAAGCCCGCTTAAGGAAACTTAAGCGGGCTTTTTGCTTTGGTGCCAACAGTTGCATACAGATAAAACCTGTCAGCAGAGTTAAAACATCCGGACCTGTGTTAATCTCAAGTTATTAATTTCATGGAGATACTCAGATTAAGGCTCTGTAGCATAATGCAAAAATCGTCTAAGGATATCCTTTCAGCGTGGCACGATTATCTGAAACTCGGTGGCGCGGAAAAAAGTAAAATACCGGCCAGCCAGGTGCATGAGCACCATCAACTCATGCTCGGTAAAGACAACTGTGAAGAAAACCAGAGCGGTATAGCGCTCCGCGTTACGTCTGAAATGCGCGAAAACTGGCGCAGGCGTTTCGTCAAATATGGTGAAAAGGGTGAGATTACCCATATTGAACCTGTCAATCTGCTGTTTCCGGTACTACGTTGTATCGAAAATGAACGTGGCAAGGCCAACGTAAAATACCTACCGCTATTCTCTTTTCCACTCCCAAAATCATTCTTTGAACAGGACGGAACCTCGCTAATAGTTCCTGTTAAAGATGGACAGTTGGTCAGCGCTTTTCCCTTCGCTTTTCGTGAAATGTTTGGCATCCAGCTGAATGAGCTAGGTGAAAACCGCCATATGATGAGTATCGTCAGCGCTCTCACCGGCTGTAAATATGACACTTTCCTTGAGGCGTTTAATGCTCTTCAGGTATGGGTGACCCGACAATCCAAACATAAATATCAGGGCCTGGAAACCGCGTTTAACGCCATGGTCGCGCCGCTGCATAATGAAGATTACAACCTCAAGCGTGATGCGGAAGATTTCACCTGGTTGTGCAATAACCCGGTCGGTGACTTCCCTCTGCTGGAGCAGTACCTCAACCATATCCATAATGACGAGAATGCCCCGGACATATACGACGTGGTGACCGGAGGTCTGTTTGAAACGCATTACCCTCTGGGCCATGGACAGATGGCTGCAATACAGGCCATCAATCAGGATGAGCGCCTGATTGCCGTGCAGGGTGCGCCAGGTACGGGTAAAACCACGCTGTTTAAGTCACTCATCGCACAACAACTGGTGGCCAGAGCACTGGCCATTGCGGATGGCAAGGATCAAAACTTCGGCATGCTGGTAACTTCCACAGCAATAAAAGCGGTGGAAAATATCATTGACGATTTGCGCAGCGATCCTGCTACCCGGGATCTTGACTGGCTGTGGTTTCATAGCGGCTCGAACGAACAGGTGCAGCACGAGCTTACCCGGCTTGAGCAACTCATAAACCGCTGGCGACAGGAAAATTACAACGAACAAAGCCAGCGCGATTTTTTGGCTGTTTTACTCAGGCATCGTGATGAACTGAACGGCTGTTATCGCACGTATCTGAATGAAAAAGCAGCCGCGTTACAGTCTGTTGTAGATTGTGATCTGGACACCATAAAAGCGGAAGAGCTCCCGGCTCGTTTCATTGATAAACTCCCCTCACTCGCCGCTCATGCACAGGTACTTGGCATTGACGTTTCGCTACGCCATCCCGACGATCTGAACAACCTGGACTGTCAGCTGGAACTGCGGCTTCAGGAACTTCGCGAGCAAAAAACACAGCATCTGCAGGCCAGCAGAATTTACCAGACGTTGCAGGCGACATGGCCGCAACAACATAATCTGGAGCAAATTCTGCGCTGGATGGATTCACCACTACGTCCGGCACTGGAAGTGCATTACCGCGACTATCCACGTAAAGGGATAAAACGTCATCTGGCGCGCCTGTTCGAAGGAAAATACCCGGCACGGCTGCAACAAATGAGCTTTGCCGCACCGGAGGACTTTCAGTATTTCACTCTCTCCTCCCTACCCCATCAGCAGTTAGCAGCTCTGGCTGATGCAGGCGAAAGGCTATCGCATCAGCCAGATAACTTAGCGTTACTGAAGATGCTCCTGCATTCTGAACCTGAGGCTCAACATGAAGATGACCTTATGGCCCTCAGTGCTGAGGTAGCAGAAATGCAGGCGCAATGGCGTTATGTCGCCCGGGCGCAACAGCTTAGCGCACAATTTCAACAGCATTATCCGGAAGGTAACTGGTGTGACATTTTGCGAAAACGCTTTATCAGACAACACCGGGAGATGTTTGAAGCTGCTATTGGTTATCTCTGGCAGGAGCAACTGAAACGGAAAAGTGAACTTGAAGAAGTTCTGACTCACTGGCGGGCGTTGATAAGTAAGCGTCGCAGTGCGGGCTATTATCGCTGGCTGGATAAGCTGGATGAATTTTATCGCGCGCTGTCGCTGGTATATCCGGTGATGGCAACCACGCTGGTCTCCGCATGGAAAGTCGCTGGTTATCCTAAGCTTGATGAACTTAAGGGGCACAAACCCTGGCACCTGGCGCTGTGCGATGAAGCCGGCATGATTTCACTTGAATCTCTGGTACCGCTATTAAGTCGCAGCGAGAAAGCAATGATTGTGGGCGATCCCCTGCAAATCGAACCCATCAGAAACCTATCGGAAAATCTGCAAACACAGCTACGTGAGCGTCATTTCGCCAGCAACAATACTTTATATGAGCGGGTCTCACCAGCAAGCGTTACGGGCTGGCACCGTGCGGCAGGGACACTTTCCGGGCGGGTAGATGATACCGGCAACGGCATAATTCTTGATGAGCATCGCCGGTGTCAGAAACCCATTGCCGATCTCTTTATCAGGTTGGCGGGCTATCATGGCGTTAGCGTGGAAACCGCCTCCCCTTCCGAACGCATTGCCAGCGCCTTTGAGAAATCAGGTGGCCATCATTTGATGTTCTACAGCGTCGAGGGCCAGAAAGGCGATATGGTTAACACCAATCTGGATGAAGTTGATGCGATTGAACTGCTGCTGAATAAGCTGGAAGAAGCGGGTTATGATCTGACCGCCGATGTTGGCATTGTCACGCCCTACAGCAATCAGAAGTCATTGTTGATTAAGCGTCTTGCCCAGCGCATGAATCACTGGCAGAAAAACTGCATTGGAACTGTGCATCAGTTTCAGGGCGTGGGCTTTGAAGTTATCATTTACAGCCCGGTCATTTTTCATCCTCAGGATAATCCAAACTTTCAAAACGATGCCCCGAACATGTTGAATGTTGTTGTTTCCCGAGCGAAACAGCAGTTTATCGTGGTAGGTAACCATCACAGATTGCGCCAGGCAGGTGGCTATCTGAAAGTCCTTGCAGACAGCGTCGCTGAAGATTTCCTTCTTGAACAGGGCAGTCAGCATCCGAATTTCGCCAGCCTGAGCCAGACACCGCGTTTACAGCGTTACTATCGTGACTGTGAACATATCGCCGCATTTAACGCACTGGCGTCCAGGTGTGAACAAGAGTTGGTTATCATCACCCCGTGGATCCGCCGGGTAGGGAATAGGTATCAGCGGCCAGAACTCGCGCAACTGGTAGCAACACAGCGGCGCGGCATCAAGGTTAAAGTCTATTACGGTTATTATCATCAGCGCCTGGATCGTGCGGATGATAATGATGAATCTCTGGTTGCTGAGTACCGGGAACAACTGGGAAAAGACAATATTATCCGCCTGACCGAAGGAACGCATGAAAAGGTGCTGTTGATCGATGGCCGCTACATTGTTCTCGGAAGCTGGAACTGGCTGTCTCATGGCTATCATGATAGCTGCGAGCGCAGTGAAAAGTTCAGTAATGCCATTCGTCATGAGATTAGTGCGGAACTTGATGATGTGTCGCTGGTGAAGGAACTTCGGGAGAGATTAAGTCTGGATAGTGTTTCGGTTTAACATTAAAAGCGTAGAACCGAAACCAGAATATTAATTTTCATATTCGTACGGGTATCTCCGGAAGCCCGCTTAAGGAAACTTAAGCGGGCTTTTTGCTTTCTGGATCTGATGCCGATAGCATCGGCACCGCCGGGTTTACTGATATTCGAAAGAGGCCACGATCGCTGAAGAGACGTCGCCCGGCATCACTGCTCCCGTCTTTGAATAGACACGCGCCTGAAGTTTAAAGGTTGTTCCGCCCCCTTCAACTGCACCGATCAATGAGCTGTTATTGCTCAAAATGGTACCCGTGGTTTGCTGAGATAGCTCAACGGCCGTATTGGCTGCAGGTTGTGCCGCGTTATTTGCCCACATCGTGGCCTCTGTTGCATCCGGGGTACCGGTAAAGGTCACTTTTACGTTAGAGGTACTTGCCGGACAACCGGTAATCGGTAAATCAAAGGTCGTCATTGCCGAACCCGAACCTGCTGCTTTCAAGGAATCCGCCTGAAGGGACTGTCCTAAGTCGACGTTTAACGCATCGGAGCCACCATTCAGCGTTTTACAAGGAGAAGCAATCACTTTCCCGGTGACATTAATACTCACGCTCTCTGCCGCATAAATATTGCCAGCAAAAAGAACAGCAGAAATGGATGCAGTCAAATAACATAAACATTTTTTCATTTTAGCCCACCTTGGCATGATGTTAAGACATTACACAATGTCATTGATATGTCAGCGTCAGCGTAGCGGAACTATTCGCTTCACCAACGGTGACAGAATTTCTTGTTTGATAATAACGGGCCGTAATGGGAAAGGATTCTCTCCCGCCGCTGGATGTTTTTAATGCAAGTCTGGTATTAATAATAAGTGGCTTACCGTCATACAATAATTGCACCCCAATCCCTCGCGCGGTATTTGCGCCACCTTGATTATTTAACGCCATTACGCTGGGATCGCTGACATCCGGATTTTGTTGTCCGTTTAACGTGACATTAATATTGGCAGATTGATCGCAATCTAATCCGAGATTCTGGGTGCTGGTTTTTTCAGGCGTAAATCCTGGCTCTGTACCGAAATCTGCCTTTGAAACATTACCTATCGGGAACGTTAAATTAGGCGTAGTAACTGAACAGGCCACCTGGGTAACGCCCCCACCGCTCATGTTAATGGTCACGGGCGTAATGCCTGATACCGACCAGGTGCCAATTTGTCCGGCAGTAAATTGCCCCGACTGAATATCGCCCGTTTTATACAAGGTATAGCTAATTGGAGGGATGTGCACGGCGCCTGTTCCCGTATTATCGGTGGACGGCGGGTTGTCCAGATATCCCCACGAAAGATTTACCGCAATAGCCACCCCAGGAATATTGGTTGCATAGGCATGGGTAATGGCTGTCATTACGCCACCAAGATAGGTCATTTTATAATAGTTAGTGTTAGTACTACCGTCACATTCCAGCAGCTTTTGCCCCAACCCGGTTGAACCTGAATATATCACTGCGCCAACGGGCAAATCTTTTTGGGCAATAACAGTGTTGGGCGAAAAGTTCAGGGTCTGGGGGCCTTGCCCGTCGGCAAATACGCAGTCAGCAAACACATTAAAGCTGGCACACCAAAATACCATGAGCAGAAATGCGCCAAAGGTTTTAGCGCCGATAATTTTATTTGCATATTTCATTGCTTAACACCACTCCGGTATCCGCTTCAGAGTCATGAAGCACATAATTAATTCGGCACTGTTCATTCGCTTCCAGACCCCAACGTGCAAGCAGCTCACCGCGGTTTTCGAGGCCGGTAAGGTAGACCTGGCCCTCATCCCCCACAATAAATCCGCCAGAGTCGTTGTTCGTAGCGAGAGTCACGGTGGCCCCGAAGGGGACGGGTTGCCCATTTCCCCGGGTCAGGGTCATTAAGACGCGGTTTCCCACGTTGGCGATGTATTTCGCGCTGACCACTGCCCCGCGAGTGGGAATGACAGTCTGGGTCGTTAAGTGCAGTTCCACATCATCAGGTAGCGTTTCCGTGTCCAGACTCAAGCTATTCTTGCAATACGGCGACACATTGCTGGCGACGGTATACCCCCGGAAATCAGTTTTCACACCGGTCTGGCCCGTTACCCCCACGCCCGATGCCCCCGGGGCTTTAATCAGGGCGATGGTTTCACCAAAGGGTTGCGCCAGCGTCACACCGTTGGCATGAACCAGAATCCCACCATTTAGGCCGTAGTTCATGCGCTGCATATTTTCGTCGGCGCTGTAGCCACCGGTGACTTCGCCATAGGTACCGTGATAATCAGCGCTAAGATTGCCGGTATGGCCTGTGCCGTCATTGCCATATCCTTGCTGCACATTCCAGCTCAGGGCATTTTCCTGCAGCGCCGTGCCGCTCAGACCCAGCGTATGGGTGGTATCGCCTTTCCTACTGGTATTGAGACTGTAGCTGGCCCAGGTATTACTCAGGAATCGATCTAAAGGAATACTGATATTTAACGCCAGGATCTGATCTTTATCGTAAGTCTTGTCCCCGCCGCTCGCATTATTGCTGTAGGTATAACTCAGCCCCCAGGTGATACCGTTCCATGCGTTGTTATAGCTGACGCTGTACGAGCTCATCGTCTTGTCAGCATTCCAGTACGCCTCCCGGATGGCGCTGCCGGTGAGCGAGCCGAAGGCAGGGCCGAGCGTCTGACTCAGCATCATTTCAGCGCGATTACGCCGATGATCCTGTAACGACTGGCTCTCGCTGTCGGCGTCCAGCACTTCCTGCATACCGTAGTAACCTGCGGTAGAGTAGCGATAGCTGGTCGCCGAGAAATTGGTCCCGGTATCGGTAAAATTTTTGCTATAACGTACGCGCCAGGCCTGCCCGCTCGTTTGGCTCGTCATCTCAGGACGAGACCACGCTTGGGTGGCATCCACAGATAACGCGCCGAACTCCCCCATATTCTTACCCACGCCGATCGCATATGACTGATACGGGCTGGACGCCTGTATTCCCCCATACAGGGTGAAGCCCTTCGGCAGACCATAAATGGCGGTTCCCTGCATCAGCGGGCGCTTTTCAACCTGGCTGTCACTGGGACGATACTGACCGCCCGTCAGGCTGTATTTCAGTCGTCCTTCTCGCTGCAGAACGGGCACAGAGGCGTAGGGCACGACAAAATCATGCACGCTGCCGTCCGCTTCTTTAACGGAAACGCTTAAATCACCGGCTCCCCCGGTCGGATACATATCGGTAATTTCAAATGCGCCCGGCGCAACATAGCTCTGGTAGATGATGTAGCCATTCTGGCGGATAACCACCTGGGCACTGGTGCGCGCAATGCCGCGAACCACGGGCGCATAGCCTTTCTGGCTATCGGGCAGCATCTCATCATCGGAGGCTAACTGCCCCCCACGAAAAGGGATACTGTCAAAGACGTCGGAAGGCGATGAACTGTCACCGAGCGTCAGCTGGCTTTTCAGAGGGACAATGTTGCGCTGGGCATAGGTGTAAACCGAATCCCACTGCGCGTTGCCGTCGGTATCGCGGCGCCAGGTGGTGTAATTACGCAGGCGCCAGGGACCGATATTGATCCCCGGTCGCAGGTTAGCGTACTGGCTCTGGCTGTTATTCGTCGTGCTATTTATGCCCCAGGTATTATCCCCGCTGATGCTGTAGTTCAGCAGCAAGGCGTTAATCCCTTCGTCCCACATGTCTGGCGCAACATAGCCGCGGGCCTGCGAAGTAAGCGCCGCCTGCGGAAAACTCAACAACAGTTTTTGCGCCCCAAAGATAAAATCAGCAGCCGCCTGAGGAATAGCGGCCAAATTAACGCATTCGTGGTCTTTATCGAGATCGGGAAAGCGATCGGTTTTGACACCATAACTTTGCAGCAACCCTGTCGACAGGCAAGGCTGGAGGCTCTTGTCGCCCTGCGTCGTGACAACCGATGTGAATTCAATTTCCCGGGTATCCACCGGTTGATCGTTCACAACGACCTCAACGCGATATCGACCCGGCACCTGCGCACCGCGAGCAAAGGATGAGAGATCAACGCCTTTCATGGCGGGATTATCCACCTCCAGCAGAGCCGGATTAAAATACTCCCCGGCGCAGGCGCTTCGAATGACACAGGGCAACGCCAGTGCAATCAAAACCGCCAGACGCGTGGGTGATAACCAGGAGTATAATATCGTGCGCATGATGAGTTTTTATCTACAGCCCCTGGAGGATAAACGCGTTAAATAGTGACGTGATGGGTCGCTCCGACGCCACCAAAGTCATTAATCAGTTTGAATGTGACAGGCCCGGAACTGACCCCAGTCGGCAGTGAAAATGTGGCCGATGCCCCCGGCGCAACATAGGTCGGCTCAGGCACCTTTTTTCCCGCAACGGTAATCTCATTAAAATTCATGTAGTAATTTCCCGGATTACTCACTGAAATATGATTCGCGGATATTTTCCATAGCAGTTGCTGAGCAAAGTCCTCAGGATCTTTTCTTTTTAATGAAGCTGGGCGATAAATTAATTTGATGCGCGTTTTCACCGCAATCTGCAGTGAGTTGGCCTTTTTTTCTGCCGCAGGAATGGCCTTGATATTTAACCAGTACATGGATTCTTTATTGTCCGGCACATTCCCCGCCCGAACTATCCGCATCACATTCTCCTGACCGCGATCCAGCCGGTACAAAGGCGGTGTAATAATAAAGGGGATTTTCCCGGGGCTATTGTCCAGGTTATCAAACCATGACTGAATAAGATAAGGAACGTTATCCGGATTAGACACGCCTATGGCCGCTTCCTTTTTCCCGCCGTCGTAAATCACGCGCGTTCCGCCGATATTCACGCCCGCATAGACTGACGATACGTAAAATAGCGCCAGCAAACCTGGAAGAAAGGCACTCCTGAAATGTTTCATAAACATCGGTGGTTTTAATAAGCTGATTAATAAGTCGGCAGAGTATTTATCTTTTTATTAAAACCAACAATTCAAGCTCAGCGTAATTTTACGCTAACGGATGCTTTACCTGCCTGAAAAGCACAAAGCCCGCTGAAGTCTCCTTCTGCGGGCTTTGTGCTTTAACTGTCTGGCTTACTGGCTGGAGGTCATCATCAGCGGCGTGCTTTGCGCCCCGAAGCCGATATTCACCGGCATCCCCGACCGACGCTCTAGCGCCCCGCTCACCCGTACGGCATCCACATCCGCCCCGTTAAGCTGCGCGCGTAGCGCAGGCGTCATTGGCAGCGGCACTTTATTGGTGGATTCAAACTCCGCGCGATTACGCGACAGCGGTTCGTGGACTTCCACCCAGCGGCTGCCGTCCGGCTCGGTGGTGACTTTCACCGGCTGATCGATCAGCTGCACCCGCGTCCCCACCGGGACATTATCGAACAGGTACTTAATATCGTCGTTACGCAGACGTATACAGCCCTGGCTGACGCGCAGCCCGATACCAAAGTTAGCGTTGGTGCCGTGAATGGCGTACAGCCTGCCAATATAGAGGGCATACAGCCCCATCGGGTTGTCCGGACCAGCGGGAACAAACGCGGGCAGGGTTTTGCCCTCTTTGGCGTAGGCGCGACGGGTGTTTGGCGTTGGTGACCAGGTTGGCCCGTCCTGCTTGCGCTCGACAGCGGTCACCCAATTACGCGGCGTCTCCCGTCCGGCTTCACCAATGCCGATAGGGAAGATCTCCACGGTGTTGCTTCCCGGCGGATAATAGTACAGACGCATTTCCGCCACGTTCACCACAATCCCCTCCCGCACCGTGGGCGGTAAGATAAGCTGCTGGGGCACCACCAGCTGCGAGCCAGATTTAGGTAAAAACGGATCGGCTCCCGGGTTGGCCTCCAGCATATTGCTCAGCCCCTGCCCGTACTGCGCCGCAAAGGCCTCGAGCGGCAACTTATTGTCAGCCGGAACGGTGATCACCTGGGGGCTCCCCACCAGACGACTTCCTTCCGGCGGCAACGGGTAACTCACCGCCAGCGCACTCTGACTGACCAGTAATGCGGCATAACAGCCCAAAATAGTACTACGGCGCATCATTCCCTTCCTCTGTCGCTCCACGTATCAGATAAGCATAGCCTTGTTGCTGCGTTTATCGCCAGATAACCACGCATCATGTCGATAAATATCACCCGTTTAGCTCACGCCAGGATAAAAACGTTTTCACCTGCCTGCTGTCGGGGTAGTCTCATACCCGTCGCTATTTTCAGGCGGCCGCAATGTGAGTGATCTTCTCCCTATACCTATAAGAAAATAACGTCAGACAGGACCACTATGGACACCACCCTCGCATCCCCGTCCCCCGATGGGACAGCACCATCGCTTCATCGCGCGCGCCGCGCGGCCCTCGGCAGTTTTGCCGGTGCGGTTGTCGACTGGTACGATTTTCTGCTGTACGGCATTACCGCCGCGCTGGTCTTTAACCGCGAATTTTTTCCGCAGATAAGCCCGGCGATGGGCACGCTCGCCGCCTTTGCCACCTTTGGCGTCGGCTTTCTGTTCCGCCCGCTCGGCGGGGTGATCTTCGGCCACTTTGGTGACAAACTGGGCCGCAAACGGATGCTGATGCTGACGGTGTGGATGATGGGCATCGCCACCGCGCTGATTGGTATTCTGCCCTCCTTTACCGCGATTGGCTGGTGGGCACCGGTGCTGCTGGTTACCCTGCGCGCCGTTCAGGGCTTCGCCGTCGGCGGCGAATGGGGAGGCGCGGCGCTACTGTCGGTAGAGAGCGCCCCGGCGCGTAAAAAAGCCTTCTACAGCAGCGGGGTCCAGGTGGGTTATGGCGTTGGCCTGCTGCTCTCCACCGGGCTGGTCTCGCTGATCAGCACGCTTACCACCGACGAGCAGTTCCTGAGCTGGGGCTGGCGAATCCCATTCCTGTTCAGCATCGTGCTGGTGCTGGCGGCCCTGTGGGTGCGTAAAGGGATGGATGAGTCCGCCGAATTCGAGCAGCAGCGTCAGCAACCCGCCGAAAAACGCCGTCTGCCGGTGATGGATGCGTTGATCCGCCATCCGGGGGCGTTTCTGAAAATCATCGCCCTGCGCCTGTGCGAACTGCTGACGATGTACATCGTCACGGCTTTTGCTCTGAGCTACTCCACCCAGAACCTCGGCCTGCCCCGCGAGCTGTTTCTCAATATTGGCCTGCTGGTGGGCGGTATCAGCTGCCTGACCATTCCCTGCTTTGCGTGGCTGGCAGACCGCTTTGGTCGCCGTCGTGTCTATATCACCGGCGCGCTAACCGGGGCCCTTAGCACCTTCCCGTTCTTTATGGCGCTTGAAGCCCAGTCGGTGTTCTGGATTGTGGTGTTCGCTATCCTGCTGGCGAATATCGCCCATGACATGGTGGTGTGCGTTCAGCAGCCGATGTTTACCGAAATGTTTGGCGCGAGCTACCGCTACAGCGGCGCGGGTGTGGGCTACCAGGTGGCGAGCGTGGTGGGCGGCGGGTTTACGCCGTTTATTGCCGCTGCGCTGGTGACCTTTTCCGGCGGGGACTGGCACAGCGTGGCCATCTATCTGCTGGCCGGATGTTTGCTCTCTGCCGCCACGGCTCTGCTGATGAAACCGGCTTCATCCTGATACTTTAGTTTCACATCCAGGTGACATACTATCGGTGAACGCCGTACACCTGTGGAACAAGGAGACAGAGATGAATAATAAGGGCTCCAGCCTGACCCCGGCTCAGGCACTGGAAACGCTGGATGCGCTGTACGACCAGGCGGTCAACGCCTTACGCAGCGCCATCAGCGAGTATATTAAAGACGGAACGCTCCCGGATGCAGAGGCCAGAATGAATGGCCTCTTTGTTTATCCTTCGCTTTCCGTGACCTGGGATGGTAGCGCCACCAATACGCCGAAGACCCGCGCCTATGCGCGATTCACCCACGCTGGCTGCTACTCCACCACCATTACCCGGCCGACGCTGTTTCGCCCGTATCTGGAAGAGCAGCTGACGCTGCTGTATCAGGATTACGGCGCCCACATCACCGTCGAGCCGTCGCGGCATGAGATCCCCTATCCGTATGTTATCGACGGTTCCGAACTGACGCTGGACCGCTCCATGAGCGCGGGCCTGACGCGCCACTTCCCGACCACCGAACTGTCGCAGATTGGGGATGAGACCGCAGACGGGATCTACCATCCGGCGGAGTTTTCCCCGCTGTCGCACTTTGACGCCCGCCGGGTTGATTTTTCGCTGGCGCGCCTGCGTCACTACACCGGCACTCCGGCGGAACATTTCCAGCCGTTCGTACTGTTCACCAACTACACCCGCTATGTGGATGAGTTTGTGCGCTGGGGTTGCAGCCAGATCCTCGATCCGGACAGCCCGTACATCGCCCTCTCCTGCGCGGGCGGGATCTGGATCACCGCCGAAACCGAAGCCCCGGAGCAGGCCATCTCCGATCTGGCGTGGAAGAAGCATCAGATGCCAGCCTGGCACCTGGTCACCGCCGACGGCCAGGGTATCACTCTGATCAACATCGGTGTGGGCCCATCGAACGCCAAAACCATCTGCGATCACCTCGCGGTGCTGCGTCCGGACGTCTGGCTGATGATTGGCCACTGCGGCGGGCTGCGTGAGAGCCAGCTGATTGGCGATTACGTGCTGGCCCACGCTTACCTGCGTGACGATCACGTCCTGGATGCGGTGCTGCCGCCGGACATTCCGATCCCGAGCATTGCCGAAGTGCAGCGGGCGCTGTACGACGCCACCAAAGAGGTGAGCGGCATGCCGGGCGAAGAGGTTAAACAGCGTCTGCGTACCGGGACGGTGGTCACCACCGACGATCGTAACTGGGAGCTGCGCTACTCGGCGTCGGCGCTGCGCTTCAACTTAAGCCGCGCGGTGGCTATCGATATGGAGAGCGCCACTATCGCCGCCCAGGGTTATCGCTTCCGCGTCCCTTACGGCACCCTGCTGTGCGTCTCCGATAAGCCGCTGCACGGCGAAATTAAGCTCCCTGGCCAGGCGAACCGTTTTTACGAGGGGGCGATCTCCGAGCACCTGCAGATTGGCATTCGCGCCATCGACCTGCTGCGTGCCGAGGGGGATAAGCTGCACTCGCGCAAACTGCGTACCTTTAACGAGCCGCCGTTCCGCTAATCATAAAAAAGGAAAGTTATGCAAACCACATCACCGCTCTCTGCCCTGCGCCAGTGGCTGGAAACCCAGGCGCTGGACGGCATCATCGTCCCGCGTACCGATGCCTTTCAGAGCGAGTACTGCCACCCGCATGACGATGTTCTCGCCTGGCTGACCGGCTTTGATGGCTCAGCGGGCCACGCCCTGATCCTGCGCGATCGCGCTCTGCTGTTTGTCGACGGACGCTATCAGGTGCAGGCCCGTGAACAGGTTGACCTGGCGGAGATTGAGATCCTGCATCTGCACAACGATCCGCTGGCGGACTGGCTGGATCGGCATGTCGGAGCGGGCTCCAGGATTGCCTTTGAAGCCCTGCTGATGACCAACGCTCAGTACGAGGCGCTGAACGCCAGCCATTGCGAACTTGTCGCCCTGAAGGATTCGCCGTTCGACAGCCTGTGGCAGGATCGCCCGGCCCCGCCCGTGGGCGCGATCCGCGAGATGCCGGTCGAGATCAGCGGTGAAAGCAGCGCCGATAAGCGCCAGCGCGTGGCTGCTCTCCTGGCAGAGCGCAATGCCGATTATCTGGCTATCACCCAACCGGACAACATTGCCTGGCTGCTGAACGTGCGCGGGAGCGATATTCCCATGAGCCCGGTGCCGAACTCGTTTGCCCTGCTGAGCCGCGACGGCGCGGTGGAGTGGTTTGTCACCCCTGAGAAAACGCAGGGGCTTTCCGCCTCACTGCTGGAGAGCCTGACGCTGGCCTCTGAAGCCGATTTTCTGCCGCGCAGCCAGCAGCTGTGCGCCGGGCAGCGGGTGATGGTGGATGCCGATTCTGCTCCTGTCGCCCTGCGCTTTGCCGTTGAGCCGCAGGGAGAGATCCTCTGGCGCGCCGACCCGATCACCGCCATGAAAGCGCATAAAAACCCGACCGAGCTGGCGGGCTACCGCGACAGCCACCTGCAGGATGGCGTGGCGTGGGTTAACTTCCTTGCCTGGCTGGTGCACGAGGTGCCTCGCCGGGAGGCTGCGGGTAATCCGCTCACCGAGCTGGAAGCGCAGGCGCAGCAGCTGATGTTCCGCCAGCAGCGACCGGGCTTTATCGAGCAGAGTTTTGCCACCATTTCCGCCTCGGCCAGCAATGCGGCGATGTGCCATTACCACTCCAGCGAGCAGACCAATGCGGCCATTACCCGCGCCCATTTTTATCTGAACGATTCCGGCGGTCAGTACCATAACGGCACCACCGACGCCACGCGTACCCTGGCCTTCGGCCCCCTGAGCGCCCAGTGTCGTCTGCACTACACCGCGGTGCTGAAAGGCTTTTTATCGCTTATCTCCCTGCAGTTCCCGTCCGGCACCTGCGGGCATCAGATTGACGCCTTCGCCCGGCGCGGGCTGTGGGAGCTGGGGCTCGATTTTGATCACGGCACCGGGCACGGCGTGGGCCACCAGCTGCTGATCCATGAGAACCCGCAACGTATCGCGAAGAAGGTCAACCCGTGGCCGCTGGTGGCAGGCAATATCATCACCATCGAGCCGGGCTACTATCTGGCCGATGAGTATGGGATCCGCATTGAAAATCAGGTGGAGATTGTGGAGAGCCAGCCGGGCTTCTGCCGCTTCGCCTCGCTGACGCTGGCCCCGATCGACCTGAGTCAGGTGGAGCTGCATCTGCTCAGCGAAAAGGATATCCAGTGGCTGGATGCGTATCACCAGCAGGTGCGGGAAGTACTTTCGCCACATGTAAACAGCGATGCACGTGCATGGCTGGTTGCGGCGACGGCTCCGGTGCGTGTGCACTGAGAGTAGGGGCTGATGCCTTTGCCTTGCGTCTAAAAGCGAAAGCCTGCTTTTAAAGCAGGCTTTTCAAATTTAACTCCACTTGCTGGCATTGCCTTAGCCAGCAAGTGAGTAATCATACTCAATTTAACTTTAAGTTAGCCATATTCTTGGAAATATGAGGTTAAATTTAAAGTAGGATTAATGTTGCTAATGTTTACTGTACCGCGAAACATCTAAAACGAAAACATCAACTAAACCACGTAAATCAACTGGTAATACTGCTTCAATACTAACTTTAAGTTCCTGAGCGGCTTTAATTCCGTGTGTTTTGCGGCCAGCAACGGTTTCGCTTTCTCCGTACCATATAACAAGAAAGATACCCTGCTGTTCGGCATCAGGATGAATGGAGTAGCGGTCATAGAGTTGGGCTGAAGCGGCAGTATATAGTTCTCTGTGCCACTGGCCTTTGACTTCCGTAACGAGCAGTCGTCTTTTTCCGCCAATCAATTTAGATGCTGTGAAATCACTTCTGTTTTTCCCTTTCAACTGATGCTCAGGAGTAATAGCAATGCTCTGAGGCTGAAGCCTTAAATTCAGGCGTTCCGCAATAATCTCAGTGGACCTCACCTCATCAAGGCGTTCATTTTTCTCATAGAAGCGGTCTGCCGAGTTAAACTCTCCGCCAGCAATCGCTTTCTGAAAATCATGAAGTTCCTGAATAACTAACTGACGCAGGCCCTCAACAGTAACAACTGAGTCACAATCTAGACGTTGGACTATCTCGCCTGGCTTCGGTGGTTCAAAATCCCTGAGTGCTTTTTTTCTTATCTGATCAGCGTATATGCTTTGCAACTCTTTATGTAGATTGGTGAAACGTGGATTATTAAGAAGACGGTTCAGTACCGGTATTGCATCATCGGGAGTGTCCGAGTTAATTGACCAAATCAAATCAGTCAAAAAGCGGTAGGCTTTCTCTTCTTTAGGGCTATCACTACCCCAGCTATCAGGCAGATCAACATGCAGCCATTGTTCAATAAAAGCATCTAAAATGGCTTCAACCTTAATTGAGGTGAGTACCGGCCAGGCACGGTGCTCACTTCGGCTCATGCGCCCGGAACGTTCATTAAAATGCAGTAAATTATCTTTGTCAGATTTTAGCCATGCCCAATAAGTATTCGTAATATCCTCAAAAAAGTAGAACTCACGTACCATCCAAAATATTCGCTTGCGTTCAATATCCTCATTTTCTGTCGGATTAGGCCAGCCTAGCATCATATCCGAGCAACGCTTTGCAATAATTTCTTTTAAATCCTCACGATCGCCGTATTGAGCAGCAATTTCAAAAAGTGTATCTATTGAGTTAAGGGATAAATCAGTAAAACGACGAAGCCATTCAATGGAAAGTTTAGCGCGTGAATGACGAAATACCTCTTCTCCACTTAACATCCAGATTTCAGGGTAAGGGCATGGCTGAGCGAGTTGGGGTTCAACGTACTGTCGGAGATACTTTTCAGCGCTTTCGCTGTCAGGAAAAATAAGCCGGTCAACTTCCGCCTGTAGGGCATTACGTTGTTCCGTAGAAACTGAGTTGTATCCCATATGAATGTTAGTTCTTAATGCTGTAAGCAACGCAATATTGACGCATTCTAGATTACCTTCTGCGCGTAAAATCTCCAGACAGGCTGCATATAAAACTATCTCAGAATACCTGTGCTTAGATTCACATTGCAGGGCCGCCAGTTCAGGCAGGGTGGGAATCACAGGAGCAATAAAATCCAGACAATTTCTTAATGCTATCCGAACTAGTTTCTCGTCACCAAATTCTAATTCAATTCTTTCCGGATGCATGAGCACAAGTTCTGCAAAACGCACCAGACAACCCCAGTGACGGCCACATTCTACAATCTCTCTGTTTTCATGAACGAATTGTATGTTTCTGGCGTGGATCTCCCTTTGCTTTCGGTCATAACGTTTCATACTTCGGCTATGTCTTAATCTCCAAACCGGACGCTGCTGTTCGGATAATTTCATCGCATTATTGAATCGGGCCCATTCGCGCATAAATGCGGGTTTGGAAAGGGTATGCTGACGCATTTGTGCCCGCAAATCATCCGGGCCTTGCTCTTCCCTATTTTTGTAACGTTGATGGTTGACAAGAAAACTCGCCCACAGGTCAACGTTATCTGTTTCAAAGGCCAGATTGAGGATAAATTTATAGTCATTCCTCCAAAGATGAAGGCCTGAGTGTGAGTGCAGGTGTCCGTCGAATTTCTCTACTTTTATGTTGAATATCTCTTTACGGTCCGTTAATGGCCCGAATACATAAGCAATGATCTCCTGACGAAATGTGTCATTTTCCCGAAGCACCTGTACCGATTTGCTTTGACCGGGTTGGCATTGGCGATGAAAATTGAGATTACCTATCCATTGCCAGATCCTCACAGGGTCAAATGGTGCTTGAGCCAGTTCAAAATAGCGATCGACCATTGAACCGACGATCTTGCTTATTCCATTACGACAATCACACTCATAGGATTTTTTCCCACAGTGGCAATGAAGATTATGGGTTAATTCGTCCAGAAGAAGTTCAAGAGTCTGCTGTGGAAAACAGGAGATTAGCTTCTTAATAAAATAACGAGTGCCTACCACTCTTTCAAATTGTGCTTTGTGATCGGGATAGAGATTCGCACAGACTCGTAAGAATCCAGAGAGATATGTGTGGTTAAATTTTTCTGGTCCTGTGACTTCGATGACTTTCGCTGCAATATTGAGTGAAATATGACTGGCTTCGAAAATCAAAACGGCTAAAGTGTCAATGAAATCGTATTCTTTTACATTGAGTAAGCATATGCTTGCCAAGGTACGGATATGTTCAGACTCGTTTGGGTTTAATGTAAGCTGGCTCAATTCATACACCAACTGACTGTTAATCGGAGAGTCTGCCAGAAGTTCTAAAATTAAATCACGTAAATGACCATTATTGCCCATTGTTAAAAGGGGCTTTATTTCTTCAACAACGTCTTGTGTGAAAAAACCAGCCGCGCTGAACCGACGCCAGAAATCGCTTCGACGAAAGTAAGGATCTGCGGCTTCAATCTCTTTAAGTCGATGAAGGAGCTGTCGTTTCGATGAGCGTTCAAGTTGCGATGGATCGCCGTTTGCGAGCACCGCATAGGCATCAAGCTCAATAATGGATTCCTGTACCGACCGGTTGCCTAATGCCGCCATCCATCCGAGCAGACCTCTCAACTCATCTCTGGCAATACCATTCGGTGCAATAACAGGCAAGCACTTTGCTAAAGTGAGGGCATCCACAGGATCTGCTATTCGTTTAATGAGATAATCCGCTGCGCAATATTCAGCAACGATCTTGTGGACCGGGCGGTGCTGGTCTTCCTTATCGCCGGGCTTGAAAAGCTGCGTTGACAATATGTCGTAACAGGCAGTACTGCCGCTAAACAATGCTGGCAGCATGGGATACATCCGGCTTGCAGTCGCATCGGTGGTACAGACACCCTCTGCGCCCGACAACAGAAGTTTGGCATAAACCTCGGCGGAAAATGAAATCTTCTGCGCAACTGAAAGAGATACAGAGGCTTTCGGGATATTTGGGTTGGCTTCCTTAGCCAGTCGTTCGACCGCTAAAGCAAAGATTGAACGTTTGTCAGCAAATCGCCTGTTACTTTCTAAATAGGCATCGATGAACATTTTCAGAAACTGAGGGTTTGGTAACAACATGTCTAAACTAAACCGTGTTACTTCGGTCTGGAACGCAAAGAAGTCTTCTTGTGGCGCATGGTGCTTAAAAATGGCGTGTTGTTCGTCTTGATCGAACTCTCTCAGCCTCACAACCATCGGGGAGAAACCAAGAAATTTTTCAAAAATACTGGTAGAAGCCTGTCCCCATTCGCTTGATCTGCTCGACATGATTACGCGAGTCGGGGTTGATGTTCTGACGAGAGCAAGAAGTTTATGAATACCTGATTGATCGATCCTGGCAACTTCATCAACGGCGTCAATTATCAGCGGGCTATTTTCTTTATCTGCTCCTATATAGGCAAATACACTGGCATTTAAGACAGAAGTATTCAATTTCTGAGCAAGGCTCTTCATCAGCTCCGTTTTCCCGCCGCCGGGTTCGGCTAATACGACAATATGGGTTGATGCAGCCAGCAAATCTGTCTCTGTATATGTTCTGTCACCGTATGTAAAATTACGCTCAAGATAGAAGGTTGTATTCATCGTCACAAAATTCTTCGTGTTTAATAGCCCAAGCATTCCAGCAAAAAGGAAACTTGAGCTTGAGTTTTCTTGCTTATATCAGAGATAGTACGGCATTTCTTCTTTCTTGGGAGAATGTTTTATCATTTACAGGATGTGTTATACAACTTATTGATGTTTATCACATTTCGCAATAACGTTCTGTAAGTGAGCAGTGTATGAAACCTTTCATGTTAAAGAGGTTTTGTCTACGAAATTTTTATTCACTGGAATCTGCTTCAATAGCCCTTTTCTTGCTGCGATTTGATAATTGCGACAACATTCATCAATTGCCCTTGTACTCGTTGTTATTCTCATTACGAACAAAGTAAATTTTGCCCGCTCAGCAGGATTTACCGTTTCGCTGATGGTGTAAGAACGAAGAAAGTGGCCATTATCCGCTGTATGAAGCTCAGGAAACCTTGAGGGTATAAGCGTCTGGTATGTATATCGACTGCTATTGCGAATGAAGTGCTGGTCAGATAGCAACCCATCTTGAATCGAGTTTTGATGTGATGTTTGAACTAACAAAAGCAAAAAGCCCGCTTAAGTTTCCTTAAGCGGGCTTCTTAAATGTGGCTCCTCTGACTGGACTCGAACCAGTGACATACGGATTAACAGTCCGCCGTTCTACCGACTGAACTACAGAGGAATCGTGTGAACGGGGCGAATATTAGCGATGCCACCTGGCGTTGTCAAAGGCAGATTGCAGATTTTGCATCGTTTGCCGATTTATTCCCCACTTTGCACATTCACTACCCGTTCTGAGGCGGCAACTACCACATTATTACGCTGTGGCCGCGGGTATTTCTGCAACCAGCGTCCACTGATCATTCGCCAGTAGAACAGCGCCCCGCGAACCGCCCAGTCGAGGAACATCCCCAGCCAGACCCCCACCACGCCCATCCCCAGCATGATCCCCAGCGTATAGCCCGCGACCACACGGCAGCCCCACATGCCGAGCATCGAGACCCACATCGCGAAACGGGCATCGCGCGCCCCTTTCAGCCCGGCAGGTAACACCCACGAGGCAGCCCAGATCGGCATAAAGGCAGCGTTCAGCCAGAGCAGGATCACTACCACGTCTTTAACATCCTGCTCATGGGTATAGAATGACGCCAGCAGCCCGGCGAAGGGCGCGGTCCCCCAGGCAATAGCGGTCAGGCCAATCGTCGAGAGCCAGAATACGTGGCGTAGCTGACGTTCCGCCTGGCCGATCTGCCCCTTACCGAGCCGTTTTCCGGTGATAATGGTGGAGGCGGAACCGAGGGCGTTGCCCGGCAGGTTGATCAGTGCCGCGACGGAAAAGGCGATAAAGTTCCCGGCAATCACGTCGGTGCCCATCCCGGCCACGAACATCTGGGTCAGGAGTTTGCCGCCGTTGAACAGCACCGACTCAATACTGGCGGGCACGCCGATGCCCATCACTTCCCAGATAATGGCGAAGTTAAGCGGCTTGAAATAGCTCTTGATGCTGATGCGCAGCGACGGGTTAAAACCGACCGCCAGCACCACGATAATGGCGACAGCGCCGATATAGCGCGAGATCGTCAGCCCGAGGCCGGCCCCGACAAAGCCGAGCCCGTCCCAGGAGAAGAGGCCGTAAATCAGCACGCTACTGATCATAATGTTGAGGATATTCATCCCGCCGTTAATCAGCAGCGGAATTTTGGTGTTCCCTGCCCCGCGCAGCGCCCCGCTGCCAATCAGCGCAATCGCTGCAGCCGGGTAGCTGAGCACCGTCATCTCGAGATACGACAGCGCCAGAGCTTTCACCTCGCCGGTCGCCTCGCCGGCCACCACGTTGATGATCTCTTCCCCGAAATAGTGGATCACCGCCGCCAGCACAATGGAGAACAGGGTCATGATCACCAGCGACTGCCGGGCGGCAGCGCGCGCGCGTCGGGGATCGCGTTTCCCCAGGCTAAAGGCCACCACCACCGTGGTCCCGAGATCGATGGCCGCAAAGAACGAAATGATCACCATGTTGAAGCTGTCGGCCAGCCCAACGCCTGCCATTGCTTCTTTGCCGAGCCAGCTGACCAGGAAGGTGCTGAGCACCCCCATCAGCAGGACGCAGGTGTTTTCCAGAAAGATAGGCACGGCAAGGGGGGTGATTTCACGCCAGAAGAGAACCTTGTAACTCTTACGTTTGGCATACCAGGGCGTGCGCATCACGGCCTGGCGTAAAGCGGAGGTGACGTTCAAAATGGACCTTAGCGAGAAAAGTTGAAACTCCATTTCAAATGATGAGGGAGAAATGCAGATCCTGCAAAGTATTTCCCACAAAAATATGTTGGTAATTACGTCAAACTGACGACAGAATCAGCAGTTGATCGAAAGCGGGTAAGATCAGGTTTGACAAAAGTTTTTTCGCCGCTAAGATAACGCTCCACAACGATTCCTCTGTAGTTCAGTCGGTAGAACGGCGGACTGTTAATCCGTATGTCACTGGTTCGAGTCCAGTCAGAGGAGCCACATTTAAGAAGCCTGCTTTCGAGCAGGCTTTTTGCTTTTTCGGATTCGGTAAACCGCAGCAAAAAAAAAAAGCCCTCCGACAGGTCGGAAGGCTTAGCATGTTCATCGGCGCTTATTCGCCTTTGGCTTCAGCGTGCTTCATCTCGCCCATGACTTTCAGCTTTTTCGAGATTTCACGACGTTCTTTAGAGATCTCAGCATTTTTGATGATGTAGTCGTCGACGCGGTCTTCGTAGTCGCTTTTCATGCTGGCGATGATGCCCTGGATGGCTTCAACGCTCATGCCTGGCTTGATGTAATCGCTCAGGTTGTCCAGCAGCAGAACACGCTTCTGGTTGTCACGGATCTTCTTCTCAACGTCCTGGATTTCACGTTGCAGTTTGTTCTTGCGGCGGAACAGGCGGACGAATTCCAGAACATCCTGGAACGAAGGCTTGGTAGTTTCCATTTTTACACCCCTGATAATGTGAGATTCGGATTCGTTTAAACAACCGCGATGCCGTTAACCTTACTGACAGCGATTGCTGATGACAATAATTTTTCCTTTGTCCCTATCATAACCTCAATTTCTGCTGAATCGAAGCAGCAGCCATCACAACCGTGCATAGCCGCTTTTTATTTGCGCAATGCCCGGCAGATAAGATGTGACAACAGCTCCAGCTGGCGCGCAAGTTCCATGCTCAACCATACATAGCCATGAATGGGCGTTTCCGCCACGTTTTCACTGCGTTGATCGTTTATCAGCTGCCGCAGCTCGGCAACGATTTCGTTCAGCCGCTCGGTATTGGCCAGGATCGGCTGCGGATTGCCTTCATAGAGCGCGTGGGCGATGGTGAGCAGCGTCTGCTGCGTCATCTGCTGCGTCTCTTTTAAGGTCCGGGCATTCAGCATCACAAAGTGACTGGCCCGGGAAGCCCAGTGGGCGTTGATCTGTAGCTCCAGCATGCAGACCAGGTTGCGGCTGACGGTCTGGATCGCTTCGAAGATAGCTTTCTGAATATGGGTCTCTTTACTGGCTGGCGTAATCAGGCCGCGCATTTTTACTACGTCGTTAAGGATGGTTTGCAGATGTTTTTCCAGCCGCGGACGCTCAACAAGGTTGGGAGAAAAGCCCGCCTGATAAACCCGGTTAAAGGCGGTGACGTAGTTCGCCATCTGGATACGCCAGTGCAGGAATGCCCGCTGCGGCCAGATTCCGGTAAACAGCATTGCCAGCAGGGAACCGAGAATCACGTCGCCGCTTCGCCACAGCGCGGTGTGCATATCCCCTTGCGGCGCGCCAATCACCACCGCAAGGGTGATACCAATCAGCAGCGCCTGATAGGGCCGCTTGCCGAGCGCCAGCCAGCCGCAGAGGAACATCGCTACTGCGCACCACAGCAGCATCAGCGGCAGGGAGAACAGCTCCAGCTTCAGGGCAATCAGCCCCAGCGCCGAGCCCAGAATGGTGCCGCCAATACGCTCAAAGGCGCGTGGTACCACGTTACCCCAGAAGGAGATGGGCCCCATGATAACCACCAGCGTAATCAGCGGCCAGGTGCCTTCCGGCACGTCCAGCAGACGCACCAGTAAAAAGGTGAGGATAAACGCCAGCGCGATACGGCATCCGTGCACGGTGCGGTAGTGGCGATACAGTCGGATTTCAAAGGGCGTCAGAGTTTTGTCGGGGCGCACACGCTCTCCAGCATTACGGCAAACCCTGATTGTACTGCGTTTTCTGCCGGAGCGGTGGCATCCGGCAGAAAAACCCTGTGAAGCGTAAGCATACGTGCAGCGTTACGCCACCCGGTTTTGGACCGGAATAAACATCTCGATATCCCAGTAGCCGTCGGCGTTACCGTCATTCAGGTAACGTTCGAAGCAGGGTTTCGGCGCGATCTGGTAATCGACATCTTCGAGCAGGCTGTCGAAGAACAGGTTCCACGGCGTGGCGAAGTCGTGATTCTCAACGCGGGCGCTGGCTACCGCGTAATCGCCCTCGGCCACTTCGGTGAGGATCACCCCTTCACTGTTGGCGGGGATGACAAAATCGTCCGGCACGGTGACAACCGTGTCGCAGCGTAATTTTTCCGCCGGGACTTCATCAGGATTATCGTAATAGACCGCCACCCACTCCAGCGGCTGAATATGTCGGCCATCTACCCACATCACCAGTTGCTCAAAACCTTGCTTAACGGTCTGCTCCCAGGGGCCAACCATATGAAAACCGGCGATTTTGCGTTTATTCTGGTGCTTGATGCTGTAGTCCATGCTACCTCCGATTGGTTACTGTATATACATACACTCTAATGCAGAGAAAAGCGGTTTAACAATGATGACCTGTCTATTATGCGAGCAGGCTCGCACAGTCGCCAGCCTGCTCATTCTGCCGTCAGGCTTTGTGGTGCAGATAGTCGCTCAGGCGTGAGAACATCCCGCCTTTACCGACGCTTTCCAGGGTCACCAGCGGCCAGTGGGCGACCACCTTATCGCGGTCGTACAGCTCGATCTCACCCACCCGCTGATGCGCGGCGATAGGCGCTTCCAGCTCTTTTTTATCCAGCACATATTTGGCTTTGATGTTCGGCAGCTCCGCTTTCGGCAGCGCCAGCCAGAAGTCCTGATCGGTGCCCAGCGAAATCTGCTCTTTATCGCCATACCAGATGCGCTCGATGCCGACCTGCTTACCGTTACGCAGGATCTGCACGGTATCGAAGTTCTGCTGTCCCCAGTGCAGAAGCTTGCGCGCCTGATCCTCGCGGCCTTTCGGGCTCTCGGCCCCCATGATGACGGCAATCAGTCGGCGCTGACCGTCCACGGCTGAGGCAATCAGGTTAAAACCGGCACCGGAGGTGTGCCCGGTTTTCAGGCCATCGACGTTGAGGGACTTATCCCACAGCAGGCCGTTACGGTTCTGCTGGGTGATGCCGTTCCAGGTCAGGCTCTTCTCGCTGTACATGTGATAAAACGCCGGTTCACCGTGGATAATGGCCCGGGAAAGCACCGCCAGATCGAATGCCGAGCTGTGCTGGCCCGGCGCGTCCAGACCGTGCACCGTTTCAAAATGGGTATCGCGCAGATTCAGCTTTTTGACGTAATCATTCATCATGGTGACGAACTGCGGCTGCCCACCCGCCACGTAATCGGCCAGCGCCACGCAGGCATCGTTACCGGAGTCAACAATCAGGCCCCGGCTGAGGTCACGCACCGAAACCTGCTCCCCCGCCTTCAGGAACATCAGCGAGGAGCCGTCAAATACCGGATTGCCCTTGGCCCAGGCATCCTGACCAACCGTGACCATATCGTCCGGGGTGATGCGATGGCTGTCGATGGCGCGATCCACCACATAGCCGGTCATCAGCTTGGTCAGGCTGGCCGGATTGCGCTGCTGATGTTCGTTGCCCGCCGTTAAAATCTGCCCCGTCGTGTAATCCATCAGTACCCAGGAACCGGCCTGGATAGCTGGCGGCTGCGGCGCATAATTAATCGGGTCGGCAGCCAGCGCGGAAGAAATGCTCAAAGTGAGTAAAGAAACAGCAATAAACAGACGGCGTTTCAACGGTATATCCTCAGGTCATTTAAAATCGTTGCCCTTTTTACGTAAGTTTTCCGCTGGATACCTGGAATAATTGCAAAAAAATGTGACAGCACGCAGGTTTTTTCCGGACGATGCTTCGCAAATTTGCAGGCTGACGGCGCTTTTCCTTCGGCGTGCCAGGCGGGATGGTTTACCATAGTGGTGTCACTCATAAACAGGATGGTATTACTGGTGTCTGACTCCGCCGCGCTGCCTACATTTTTATTTCACGACTACGAAACCTTTGGCACCAGCCCCTCGCTGGATCGCCCTTCCCAGTTTGCCGCCATCCGCACCGATGCCGATTTCAATATCATCGGCGAGCCGGAAGTGTTCTTTTGCAAACCCGCCGATGACTATTTGCCCCAGCCCGGCGCGGTGATGGTCACCGGCATCACGCCGCAGGAGGCCAGGGAAAAAGGGGTAAATGAGGCAGAGTTTGCCCGTCGCATTCATGACCTGTTTACCGTGCCTAACACCTGCGTGGTGGGCTACAACAACGTGCGTTTCGATGACGAAGTGACCCGGCATATTTTTTACCGCAACTTCTACGATCCCTACGCCTGGAGCTGGCAAAACAAGAACTCGCGCTGGGATCTGCTGGATGTGATGCGCGCCTGCTATGCCCTGCGTCCTGAAGGGATTAACTGGCCAGACAACGAAGACGGACTCCCCAGCTTCCGCCTTGAACATCTGACCCGCGCGAACGGCATTGAACACAGCAACGCTCATGACGCGATGGCCGATGTCTACGCCACTATCGCCATGGCGAAGCTGGTGAAGACCCGGCAGCCGAAGCTGTTTGAGTACCTGCTCAGCCATCGCAGTAAGCAGAAACTCACCACCCTGATTGACGTGCCGCAGATGAAGCCGCTGATGCATATCTCCGGGATGTTCGGCGCCTGGCGCGGGAATACCAGCTGGGTGGCCCCGCTGGCCTGGCACCCGGACAACCGCAACGCGGTGATTATGGTGGATTTAGCCGGGGATATTACCCCCCTGCTGACGCTGGATAGCGACACCCTGCGCGAGCGGCTGTACACCCCAAAAGAGGCGCTGGGCGATGATGCTGCGGTGCCGGTGAAGCTGGTGCATATCAACAAGTGCCCGGTGCTGGCTCCCGCCAACACCCTGCGCCCGGACGATGCGGAACGGCTGGGAATCAACCGTCAGCACTGCCTCGACAACCTGAAACTGCTGCGGGATAACCCGCAGGTGCGCGAGAAGGTAGTGGCGATTTTTGCCGAAGCGGAGCCGTTCGTTCCGTCAGAGAACGTCGATGCCCAGCTCTATAACGGCTTTTTCAGCGACGCTGACCGCTCTGCCATGAATATCGTGTTGCAGACCGATCCCCGTAACCTGCCCGCCCTGGATATCACTTTTGCCGATCGGCGCATTAACAAGCTGATCTTTAACTACCGGGCGCGTAATTTTCCCGGCACCCTGGATGAGGCCGAGCAGGAACGGTGGTTACAGCATCGCCGCAACGTGTTTACGCCGGAGTATTTGCAGGCTTACGCCCAGGAGCTGGAGATGCTGTACGGTGAGTATGAAGGGAATGCTGAAAAGCAGGCGCTGTTAAAAGCGCTGTATCAGTATGCGCAGGAAATTGTGTAACCTGAGAAAACAAAAAAGCCGGAGGCGATGTCTCCGGCTTTTTTTTGCCCGGCGGCGCTACGCTTGCGCGGGCCTACGGCTTTGCAGTCAATTAATTATGCTACATCTTCGTACTGAGGAACCGGGTTGCGGAAGCTTTTGGTTACGCATGCCAGGTAAATCAGACCGATACCACCCCAGATCAGACCCAGAACCATTGAGCTCTCTTCCAGGTTGATCCACAGCGCACCCACAGTCAGCGCGCCACATACCGGCATCAGCAGGTAGTTGAAGTGGTCTTTCAGCGTTTTGTTGCGCTTCTCACGGATCCAGAACTGAGAGATCACGGAGAGGTTAACAAAGGTAAAGGCAACCAGCGCACCGAAGTTAATCAGCGCCGTAGCAGTAACCAGGTCAAATTTAATTGCCATCAGAGCAATCACACCCACCAGCAGCACGTTCCATGCCGGGGTACGCCATTTCGGATGAACATAACCGAAGAAGCGAGTCGGGAACACGCCATCACGCCCCATCACGTACATCAGACGGGAAACGCCCGCGTGTGCCGCCATACCGGATGCCAGAACGGTGACGCTGGAGAAGATCAGCACGCCCCACTGGAAGGTTTTGCCTGCTACATACAGCATGATTTCTGGCTGTGATGCGTCCGGATCCTTGAAGCGAGAGATATCCGGGAAATACAGCTGCAGGAAGTAAGAGGCACCGATAAAGATGATGCCGCCCAGCAACGCCGTCAGGAAGATAGCGCGCGGGATCACACGCTCAGCGTCTTTGGTTTCTTCAGACAGAGAAGAGATGCCGTCAAAGCCGAGGAACGAGAAGCACAGGATCGTCGCACCGGTGATCATCGGCACTACATGCGCGCCTTCAGACCAGAACGGACGGGTGCTGGTCAGCGTACCTGCGCCTTCACCGTGAGAAACGCCGTAAATGATCAGACCCACGATGACCGCCACAATACCCATCTGCAGAATAACAATCAGGGTGTTGAAGTTGGCCACGGTCTTGATGCTGCGCAGGTTAGAGATGGTCATAAAGGCCACCAGCGCCACAACAAAGATCCACGAAGGTACGGAAGGCACCAGCGCTTCGAAGTAAATTTTTGCCAGCAGAATGTTGATCATCGGCATGAACAGGTAGTCAAGCAGGGATGACCAGCCCACCATAAAGCCAACAGCCGGGCTAATGGACTTCTGTGCATAGGTGTACGCAGAACCTGCGGACGGGAAGCGGCGAACCAGCTTGCCGTAGCTCAGCGCGGTAAAGAGGATCGCGATCAGCGCAAAGGCATACGCCGTTGCTACGTGACCGTCAGTGAGGCCTGAAACGATACCAAACGTATCGAACAGCGTCATCGGCTGCATATAGGCAAGGCCCATCATAACAACCGGAATCAACGTAAGCGTTTTACGTAATTCCACGCGAGAGGTTTTTGGAGTTGCGTTATGCGACATGGTTATTCTCCTTTACGGTGAATACCGCCACGTAAGCGAATGATTGCCCCATTTCTTTCTTCCTCAGCGACAACAACTGTCGGATTTTAGTAAATATCTATCCGGTACGAAGCCCGGCCTCTTGGATTTAATGGTTTTCTTACATGCAAAAAAAAATAATCGACGCCTTTTATATCGTCGATTATTCCATGTTTGCTGCGGCGCATTTTCCCTAAATGATAGTAAAAATGCAAGAGATCGAAAGGCATCCTAAAGTTAAATTTTTTATTAATCCGCTGATTTCTCAGCTGCGCCCTGCGCATAAACGGCAGCGATAGCACTATTTGCTAAAATTTCTTGCCGCCACCATGCGCTGGCAAGCCCGGCAGTCTGCTCATTCCAGCCTATCCATACGGAATCATAACTGGATTGAGCGATGACCTGTTTCTCGACCAGCGCACCGCTTTCTATAAAACGCTGGGCTAAATATCGCGGCAGATAACCACAGCCTAAGCCGCTAATTTGCAGCTCCAGCTTGGTTTTAAAATCAAATACGGTAATGGCTTCCTGATCGTCCAGTAGCTGGGAGGAGGCCGTACAGCCCGGTAATGAATTATCACCCACTACAATTGCGCGATAACTTTTGATGACCCGCCGGTTGATCGGCTCCGGCTCCTGGGCCAGCGGATGGTGTGGGGCGATGACGAACACCTGCTCCAGTTGCCCGAGACAGGCAAAGCCAAAATCGCTAAGCCGGGGCGGTTCATGCAGCGCGCCAACGACGATATCCGCCCGGCCCTGCACCAGCGACTCCCAGGAACCGGCTAACACGCCATTGATAAATTTGAGACGGGTGACGCTGTGTCGCGCGTAAAAGGCCTCGATGAGCGGTGCCAGCAGGGAAAACGGGAAGGTATCATCCACGCCGATAACCAGCTCGTTTTCCCAGCCCTGATGCAGCTTGACGGCCTGTTTTTCCAGCTCACGCACCGAATGCAGCACGTCCCGCCCTTTTTCCAGCAGCATCTGCCCGGTGCGGGTAAAGCGCGCCCGGTGGCCGGAACGGTCCAGGATCTGAATATTCAGATCGCTTTCGAGTTTGTGAACGGTGTAGCTGAGCGCAGAGGGGGTCTTGAACAGCTTTGCCGACGCCGCAGCAAAGCTCCCCTCTTTTTCCAGTGCATCAAGGATAATAAGGACATCCAGCAGCGGTTTCATGCTCACCCCCTTGTGGTGCGCTTACGCTCCGCCAGCGGCGTTACTCCATTGGCATAACCAGCGGATCGGGAAAGAGATACTCAAATCCCAGTTCATGACAGATGCGGTTCCCATCAATCAATTTGCCCTTCCCCGCTCCGGGGGCATCGTGGAAGTGCGGCGCTGCCAGGCCAAGCTGACGCGACATCACCGGATAGAATGTACTGCGTGTTGGATGAGAGGGCGCACATATATTATAGATGTGCCCGCCCTTCGGGGCCTGTAATAGCAGGGTAATTGCGCCGATCACGTCTTCAAGATGCACCAGATTGACGCCATGTTGGCCGTCAGGCGCTGATTTCCCGGCAAAAAAACGGCCAGGATGACGACCGGGCCCCACCAGCCCCGCAAGGCGTAATATATCGACCTGGGTGCCGGGTAAATTATGCAGCCAGTCTTCCAGCTCTTTTAATACCCGCCCGCTGGCGGTCACCGGCTGGCGCGGCATATTCTCTTTTACGGCGCCTTCCACATCGCCATATACCGAGGTGGAGCTGGTGAAAATAATGCGTGGAATATGGTACGCGAGAGCGCTATCGACAATTTCCTGTACTGCCTGCAGATAATAGCTCTCGCCCGGTCCGGTGCGACGCGCTGGCAGGGTGATCACCAGCGCATCCACATCACTCATCAGCGTATCCAGATCGTCGGTGTCGCACACCAGCTCTGGCTCCAGGCGCAATTCAACGCTTTCGATACCGCACATCCGCGCCGCCTCGACCCCATCCACGGTGGTTTTACTGCCGGTGACCTCCCAGCCCCGCCCCAGTAGCGACATGGCCAGCGGCATTCCAAGCCATCCCAGACCGACAATTGCGACCTTTTTCATGCATTTTCTCCTGACGTTTACGCCTCTGCTTTAAGGCTACGCCAGCCATGCGCAACTGACAATTGATAGCGCCAATATGAAATCATTTAATGATAAAAAAAAGCCCTTGCTTTATATAGCGCAAGTGGTTTAGGTTAAACGACATCACATGAATAAGCATTCATCGAGAATTTTATGACACGCGTTCAATTTAAACACCACCATCATCACCATCATCCTGACTAGTCTTTCAGGCGATGTGTGCTGGAAGACAGTTAGATCTTCCAGCGGTGCATGAACGCAAGAAAAAGCCCCCGGAAGATCATCTTCCGGGGGCTTTTTTTTGGACCGTGTTCAGGCAAGTTACAACAGGATCATGAGGAACCGACAATGTTAGATAATTCACGTTTACGCATAGCTATGCAGAAATCAGGTCGTCTTAGCGACGATTCACGCGAACTGCTGGCGCGCTGCGGCATTAAAATCAACCTGCACACACAGCGCCTGATCGCGCTGGCAGAGAATATGCCGATTGATATTCTGCGCGTGCGTGACGATGACATTCCAGGTCTGGTGATGGACGGCGTAGTTGATCTGGGCATCATTGGCGAAAACGTGCTGGAAGAAGAGCTCCTGACCCGCCGTGCGCAGGGCGAAGACCCGCGCTATTTCACCCTGCGCCGTCTGGACTTTGGCGGCTGCCGCCTGTCGCTGGCAACCGCGGCTGACGAAGCCTGGGACGGCCCGGCCGGGCTGAACGGCAAGCGTATCGCCACCTCCTACCCTCACCTGCTGAAGCGTTACCTCGATCAGAAAGGGGTGCAGTTTAAATCCTGCCTGCTGAATGGCTCTGTCGAAGTGGCACCGCGAGCGGGTCTGGCCGATGCGATTTGCGACCTGGTCTCCACCGGCGCCACCCTGGAAGCAAACGGCCTGCGCGAAGTGGAAGTGATCTACCGCTCTAAAGCCTGCCTGATCCAACGCGACGGCGAAATGCCGGAAGCCAAACAGCAGTTGATTGACCGCCTGCTGACCCGTATTCAGGGCGTTATCCAGGCCCGCGAATCGAAATACATCATGATGCATGCCCCAACTGAGCGTCTGGATGAAGTGATTGCCCTGCTGCCGGGCGCTGAACGTCCAACCATTCTGCCGCTGGCAGGGGATCAGCAGCGCGTGGCGATGCATATGGTCAGCAGCGAAACCCTGTTCTGGGAAACCATGGAAAAACTGAAAGCGCTGGGCGCCAGTTCGATCCTGGTGTTACCGATTGAGAAGATGATGGAGTAACAACCATGACCTTTAACACCGTTATCGACTGGAACACCTGTAGCACCGAACAGCAGCGCGACCTGCTGATGCGCCCGGCGATCTCGGCCTCGGAAAGCATTACCCGTACCGTGGCGGAGATTCTGGACAATGTGAAAACCCGTGGCGACGATGCCCTGCGGGAGTACAGCGCAAAATTCGACAAAACCGAAGTGGGTGCGCTGAAGGTGAGCGAGCAGGAAATGACTGACGCCTGTAACCGCCTGGGTGAAGACATCAAGCAGGCGATGGCGGTGGCGGTCAAAAACATCGACAACTTCCACCGCGCGCAAGCACTGCCGGTCATTGACGTTGAGACCATGCCTGGCGTGCGCTGCCAGCAGGTGACCCGCCCGGTTGACTCTGTGGGTTTGTATATTCCGGGTGGTTCCGCCCCGCTGTTCTCCACGGTGCTGATGCTGGCCACCCCGGCACGTATCGCCGGTTGCCGTAAGGTAGTGCTCTGCTCGCCACCACCGATTGCCGATGAAATTATTTATGCGGCGCAACTGTGCGGCGTGCAGGAGATCTTCAAGGTAGGCGGTGCGCAGGCGATTGCCGCTCTGGCGCTGGGCACCGAGTCCATCGCGAAGGTGGATAAAATCTTTGGCCCGGGCAATGCGTTTGTGACCGAAGCCAAACGTCAGGTCAGCCAGCGTCTGGACGGTGCGGCCATCGACATGCCGGCTGGCCCGTCGGAAGTGCTGGTGATTGCCGACAGCGGCGCGACGCCGGATTTCGTGGCCTCCGATCTGCTGTCCCAGGCAGAGCACGGCCCGGATTCGCAGGTGATCCTGCTGACCCCGGATGCCGGTATGGCACAACGGGTCGGCGAAGCGGTTGACCGTCAGCTGGCCGATCTGCCGCGGGCCGATACCGCCCGCCAGGCGCTCTCCGCCAGCCGCCTGATTGTGGCCCGGGATCTGGACCAGTGCATCGCCATTTCCAACCTCTACGGCCCGGAGCACCTGATCATTCAGACCCGCAATGCCCGTGAGCTGGTTGACAGCATCACCAGCGCCGGTTCGGTGTTCCTCGGTGACTGGTCGCCGGAGTCCGCTGGCGATTACGCCTCGGGCACCAACCACGTGCTGCCGACCTACGGCTATACCTCAACCTGTTCCAGCCTGGGGCTGGCAGATTTCCAGAAGCGCATGACCGTACAGGAACTCTCCCGCGAAGGTTTTGCGTCGCTCGCCGCCACCATCGAAACGCTGGCCGCCGCTGAACGGCTGACCGCCCACAAAAATGCCGTAACGCTGCGCGTTGCCGCCCTCAAGGAGCAAGCATGAGTATTGAAGAGTTAGCTCGCGACAACGTTCGCGCCCTGACCCCGTATCAGTCTGCCCGTCGTCTGGGTGGTAATGGCGACGTCTGGCTGAACGCCAATGAATTCCCTACCGCCGTCAGCTTCGAGCTGACCCAGCAGTCGCTGAACCGCTATCCGGAGTGTCAGCCGAAAGCGGTGATTGAAAACTATGCCGCCTATGCCGGTATCCAACCGGAGCAGGTGCTGGTCAGCCGCGGCGCGGATGAAGGCATTGAACTGTTGATCCGCGCCTTCTGCGAGCCAGGCAAAGACGCGGTACTCTACTGTCCGCCAACCTACGGGATGTACAGCGTCAGCACCGAAACCTTCAACGTTGAACTGCGTAAAGTGCCTGCCCTGGAAAACTGGCAGCTCGATTTGCAGGCTATTGCCGATAACCTCGACGGCGTGAAGGTGGTGTTTGTCTGCAGCCCGAATAACCCGACCGGGCAGCTGATTAACCCTCAGGATATCCGCTCGCTGCTGGAGATGACCCGCGGCAAAGCCCTGGTGGTGGCCGATGAAGCCTATATTGAGTTTTGCCCGCAGGCGACGCTGACCGGCTGGTTAGCAGAATATCCGCACCTGGTGATCCTGCGCACCCTGTCAAAAGCCTTTGCCCTCGCCGGGCTGCGCTGCGGCTTTACGCTGGCGAATAAAGAGGTGATCGACCTGCTGATGAAGGTGATTGCGCCTTATCCACTTTCGACGCCGGTAGCGGATATCGCCGCCCAGGCGCTGTCGCCAGAGGGCATTGCGGCCATGCGGAGCCGCGTGGCGCAGATCGTCGATGAGCGGGCGTATCTCGTCAGCCAGCTGAAAACCATCCCCTGCGTGGAGCAGGTTTTCGACTCGGAAACCAACTATATTCTGGCGCGTTTCACCGCCTCGAGTGCAGTATTTAAATCTTTGTGGGATCAGGGCATTATCTTACGAGACCAGAACAAACAACCCTCTTTGAGTGGCTGCTTACGCATTACCGTGGGTACCCGAGAAGAGAGCCAGCGCGTTATCGACGCCCTGAATGCGGAGAAAGTATGAGCCAGAAGTACCTCTTTATCGATCGTGACGGCACTATCATTTCGGAACCACCCAGTGATTATCAGGTCGATCGTTTCGACAAACTGGCCTTTGAAGCCGACGTCATTCCGGTGCTGCTTAAGCTGCAGAAAGCCGGGTTTAAGCTGGTGATGATCACCAATCAGGACGGCCTCGGCACGGACAGCTTCCCGCAGGCTGATTTCGACGGCCCACACGACCTGATGATGCAGATCCTCACCTCTCAGGGCGTGGTGTTTGATGAGGTACTGATTTGCCCGCACCTGCCTGCCGACAACTGCGACTGCCGTAAACCGAAAGTGCAGCTGGTTGAGCAGTATCTGGCCGATACGGCGCTGGATAAAACGAATAGCTACGTGATCGGCGATCGCGCCACGGACATCGAGCTGGCAGCCAACATGGGCATCACGGGCCTGCGCTATCAGCGTAAGACCCTGAACTGGGCGATGATTGACGAGCAGCTGACCAAACGTGACCGCTACGCCCACGTGGAGCGCAACACCAAAGAGACGCAGATCGACGTGAAAGTGTGGCTGGATCGTGAAGGTAGCAGCAAGATCCACACCGGCGTGGGCTTCTTCGATCATATGCTGGATCAGATCGCCACCCATGGCGGTTTCCGCATGGAGATCGGCGTTAAAGGTGACCTCTACATTGACGATCACCACACCGTCGAAGATACCGGCCTGGCGCTGGGCGAGGCGTTGAAGCTGGCGCTGGGCGATAAGCGCGGCATCAGCCGTTTTGGCTTTGTGCTGCCGATGGACGAGTGCCTGGCCCGCTGTGCGCTGGATATCTCCGGCCGCCCGCACCTGGAATATAAAGCCGACTTTACCTACCAGCGCGTGGGCGACCTGAGCACCGAGATGGTTGAGCACTTTTTCCGCTCCCTCTCCTACACCATGGGCCTGACGCTGCACCTGAAAACCAAAGGTAAGAACGATCACCACCGCGTGGAAAGCCTGTTCAAGGCCTTTGGCCGCACCCTGCGCCAGGCCATTCGCGTGGAAGGCGATACCCTGCCGTCGTCGAAAGGAGTGCTGTAATGAACGTGGTGATCCTTGATACCGGCTGCGCCAACCTCAACTCGGTGAAATCTGCGATTATGCGTCACGGCTACGATCCGCTGGTCAGCCGCGATCCGGATGTGGTGCTGCACGCGAGCAAACTCTTTTTACCGGGCGTCGGTACGGCGCAGTCGGCGATGGATCAGATCAACCAGCGTGAGCTGGTTGATCTGATTAAAGCCTGTACCCAGCCGGTGCTGGGTATTTGTCTGGGGATGCAGCTGCTCGGCCGCCGGAGTGAAGAGTCTAACGGCGTGGATCTGCTGGGTATCATCGACGAGGATGTGCCGAAAATGACCGACCACGGTCTGCCGCTACCGCACATGGGCTGGAACCGGGTCTATCCGAAAGCGGGTGACCGACTGTTCCGCGGTATCGAGGACGGGGCGTATTTCTATTTTGTTCACAGCTACGCGATGCCGGTAAACGCCAATACCATCGCCCAGTGCCACTATGGTGAAGCCTTCACCGCGGCCGTGCAGAAAGATAATTTCTACGGCGTGCAGTTCCACCCGGAGCGTTCCGGAGCCGCTGGCGCGCAGTTGCTGAAAAACTTCCTGGAGATGTGATGATTATTCCCGCTTTAGATTTAATTGACGGCACGGTTGTCCGTCTACACCAGGGCGATTACGGCCAGCAGCGCGACTACGGTAACGATCCGCTGCCGCGCCTGCAGGACTATGCCGCCCAGGGAGCGGAAGTGCTGCACCTGGTTGACCTGACCGGCGCGAAAGATCCCGCCAAACGCCAGATCCCGCTGCTGAAAAAACTGGTGGCGGGCGTTAACGTCCCGGTCCAGGTTGGCGGCGGCGTGCGCACCGAAGAAGATGTAGCGGCTCTGCTGGAAGCGGGTGTGGCGCGCGTGGTGGTAGGTTCTACCGCAGTAAAAGATCCCGAGATGGTACAAGGCTGGTTCAAACGCTTTGGCGCCGACGCGCTGGTGCTGGCGCTGGACGTGCGTATTGACGACCAGGGTAATAAACAGGTGGCGGTCAGCGGCTGGCAGGAGAACTCCGGCGTGACGCTGGAGGAGCTGGTGGATCGCTATCTGCCGGTGGGTCTGAAGCATGTTTTGTGCACGGATATCTCCCGCGACGGCACGCTGGCCGGGTCCAACGTGTCGCTGTACGAAGAGGTCTGCGCCCGTTATCCGCAGGTGGCGTTTCAGTCATCCGGCGGCATTGGTGATTTGAATGATATTGCCGCCCTGCGCGGGACTGGTGTACGTGGGGTCATCGTTGGGCGCGCCCTGCTGGAAGAAAAATTTACGGTTAAGGAGGCGATTCAATGCTGGCAAAACGGATAATTCCTTGTCTCGACGTGCGTGATGGTCAGGTCGTGAAAGGCGTGCAGTTCCGCAATCACGAGATCATCGGCGATATCGTTCCTCTGGCAAAACGCTATGCGGAAGAAGGTGCCGATGAGCTGGTCTTTTACGATATCACCGCCTCCAGCGATGGTCGCGTGGTGGATAAAAGCTGGGTCGCGCGCGTGGCGGAAGTGATTGATATCCCATTCTGCGTGGCGGGCGGGATTAAATCGGCAGACGACGCGGCAAAGATCCTCACCTTCGGCGCGGATAAAATTTCCATTAACTCCCCTGCCCTGGCCGATCCTGAACTCATCACCCGCCTGGCCGACCGCTTTGGCGTGCAGTGTATCGTGGTCGGAATTGATACCTGGTTTGACGACGCCACCCGCAAATACCACGTCAACCAGTACACCGGCGATGAGAGCCGGACCCGCGTCACCCAATGGGAGACGCTGGACTGGGTTCAGGAAGTGCAGAAGCGCGGCGCGGGTGAGATTGTGCTGAACATGATGAATCAGGACGGCGTGCGTAACGGCTATGACCTCGAACAACTGAAGAAAGTGCGCGAAGTATGCCACGTGCCGCTGATCGCCTCGGGCGGCGCAGGCACCATGGAACACTTCCTCGAAGCCTTCCGCGATGCCGATGTTGACGGCGCGCTGGCGGCCTCGGTGTTCCACAAACAGATCATTAATATTGGTGAGTTAAAAACGTTCCTGGCGAATCAGGGCGTGGAGATCAGGGTATGTTAACAGAGCAACAACGCGCGCAGCTGGACTGGGAAAAAACCGACGGCCTGATGCCGGTGGTGGTGCAGCACGCGGTGTCTGGTGAAGTGCTGATGCTGGGTTATATGAATCAGGACGCCCTGGCGAAGACCATCGACAGCGGTAAAGTAACCTTTTTCTCGCGCACCAAACAGCGTCTGTGGACCAAGGGCGAAACCTCCGGCCATTTTCTGAATGTGGTCAGCATCACGCCTGACTGTGATAACGATACCCTGCTGGTACTGGTTAATCCCATCGGGCCGACCTGCCACCTTGGCAACAGCAGCTGTTTTGGCGATGCCAGCCACCAGTGGCTGTTCCTGTACCAGCTGGAACAACTGCTGGCTGAACGCAAAACCGCGGATCCTGAGAGTTCTTATACGGCGAAACTGTATGCCAGCGGCACTAAGCGTATCGCGCAGAAAGTGGGAGAAGAAGGCGTAGAGACAGCCCTGGCCGCTACTGTGAACGACCGGGCCGAGCTGACTAATGAAGCTTCTGACCTGATGTATCACCTGCTGGTGCTGCTGCAGGATCAGGATCTCGATTTAACAACGGTGATTGAGAATCTGCGTCAGCGACACAAATAAAAAAACCGGGGAAACCCGGTTTTTTTTACAGCTTGCGGATGTGTTTAGGCTCTGGCCTGGTAGTTGCGCATGGCATTACGACCTAATACAACACCAGAGCCGATGATTCCACCCAGCAGTACCGCAATGATCATAACGATTGAACGTTTCGGACTATCACGGCGAATCGGCAAGTTTGGTTTCATCACATAGCGATAGGCATGGATAGTTGTCGGATCGATTTTCAGCTTTTGGATATCCAGCAGCTTCTGTTTGTTCTGGTAGTAACTGTCAGATAGCGTCAGTGGACGGGAAGATTCATGCGCAATCATGGATTGCAGCGCTTCTGTACCTAACAGGAACATTGTTTCCTGAGTAACATCCTGAGTCTGCTGGATTTTTGGGGTGGTGATATTAGCCGCCTCAGCGTACTTTAGTGCTTCCGTAATCTGTCTGATTCGCAGATCTTTCTGCTCCTGTGCGATGGTCTCCTGGTTACCCAATACATCCGTTAAGGTCACGACCTGCTGCTTGATGTTGTCATTGAGGTCAACTTCAAGCTCTTTTTGGATCTGCTCATCAACCTGCTGAATATATTGCGCTACCTGCTTTTGCGCCGCCTCAGCCGAACCGCTTACGTAGCTAATACTCAAAGGTAAAGGCTGGCCTTTCACAACGGGTTCGATTGTCAGCTTTTCCGGAACAGCCTGGTTTTCAAGAGCCTGAGTCAGCGCAGAGAAAGAGGCATTATAGCGAGTAATCACACCTTCCTGAATATCATTTAGTTTCGGTGCCCCACCACCAAAAAGAATATTAAGCGCGTTGCTATAACTACCAATTTGAGCCGCATCAGGTTGGGTAATGATCGCTGTAGAAGTCCACTTCTCTTTGGCATAGACAAGATATGCTCCGGCAATAGCAATAGCGATAACGACAAATGCAGCTATAAGCCATTTCCCACGCCACAGCTGTATTACAAGATCAATCAAATCAACCTGCTCAGGGTCACAGCTCCGCGTGACCACGTTATTGTTGTTCTGCGTCATATAATCCTTACAAGGCCAAAAAGCGCAAATAATAAAGTTTCAGATATAGTTTATCGATTGTTGACGGATTTTCTATAGGAATCCGATGAGGCATATCGAAAATATGATGTTTGGTAACCCTGCGCATCGCGTTATCATACCCTAAATCCGGTATTTAACGCACCGGGCATGATAAGTAACAGATGAGGACAGTTATGAAATTTCTGGTCACTGGCGCAGCAGGCTTTATCGGCGCTCATGTCAGCAAGCGGCTTCTGAATGCCGGGCATCAGGTTGTGGGTATCGACAACCTCAATGACTATTACGATGTGAACCTGAAGCAGGCGCGTCTTGATCGGCTGACCTCCGCGAGCTTTAGCTTCCATAAGCTTGACCTGGCCGACCGTGAGGGCATGACAGCTCTCTTTGCCGCTGAAAAATTCGACCGTGTGATCCATCTTGCCGCCCAGGCGGGTGTACGCTACTCGCTGGACAATCCGCATGCTTACGCCGAAGCCAACCTGGTGGGTCATCTGAACGTTCTGGAAGGCTGCCGTCACAATAAGGTGCAGCACCTGCTGTATGCCTCTTCCAGTTCCGTTTACGGTCTGAACCGTAAGATGCCGTTCTCAACTGACGATTCCGTGGATCACCCGGTTTCGCTGTATGCCGCGACCAAAAAAGCCAACGAGCTGATGTCGCACACTTACTCCCATCTGTACGGTCTGCCGACGACCGGCCTGCGCTTCTTTACCGTCTACGGCCCGTGGGGGCGTCCCGATATGGCGCTGTTTAAGTTCACCAAAGCTATGGTCGAAGGCAAAAGTATCGATGTCTATAACTTCGGTAAGATGAAGCGCGACTTCACCTATATCGATGATATTGCTGAAGCTATTATTCGTCTGCAGGATGTTATTCCACAAGCGGACAGTAACTGGACGGTTGAGTCTGGCTCCCCGGCAACCAGTTCTGCGCCTTACCGAGTCTATAACATCGGTAATAGCTCACCTGTCGAACTGATGGACTACATCACGGCGCTGGAAGAAGCGTTAGGCATTGAAGCGGATAAAAACATGATGCCGATTCAGCCGGGTGATGTGCTGGAGACCAGCGCAGATACCACCGCGCTATATGAGGTGATTGGCTTTAAACCGCAGACCTCGGTTAAAGAGGGCGTGAAGAACTTCGTGGACTGGTATCGCGAGTTTTATAAGGTTTAAAAAAAAGCCCGGCGATGATGCCGGGCTTTTTTGGTATCGATAAATCAGTCGCTGCCAAACAGATCGCGGGTATAGACCTTATCCGCTACGTCAGACAGTTCTTCCGCCATCCGGTTAGAGATGATCACGTCCGCTTCTTTCTTAAAGGCATCCAGGTCGCGAACCACACGTGAATGGAAGAATTCATCTTCTTTCATCACCGGTTCATAAATGATGACCTGAACGCCCTTCGCCTTAATACGCTTCATAATCCCCTGAATGGAGGAGGCGCGGAAGTTATCCGACCCGCTCTTCATGATCAGACGGTATACCCCCACCACTTTCGGCTGACGCGCCAAAATGGAGTCGGAGATGAAGTCCTTACGCGTGCGGTTGGCATCCACAATCGCAGAAATTAAGTTGTTCGGTACGGACTGGTAGTTAGCCAGCAGCTGCTTGGTATCTTTTGGCAGACAGTAGCCACCGTACCCGAAGGAAGGGTTGTTATAGTGGTTGCCGATACGCGGGTCGAGGCAGACGCCTTCGATGATCTGACGGGTGTTCAGCCCCAAGCTCTCTGCGTAGCTGTCCAGCTCGTTGAAGTAGGCAACTCGCATCGCCAGATAGGTATTGGCGAAGAGTTTAATAGCTTCAGCTTCCGTCGCATCGGTGAACAGGACATTGATGTCCTTTTTAATGGCACCTTCCTGCAGCAGAGCAGCAAAACGTTCCGCACGCTCCGAGCGCTCCCCAATGACGATACGTGACGGGTGCAGGTTATCGTACAATGCCCTGCCCTCACGCAGAAACTCTGGTGAGAAAATGACATTATCGATACCCAGCTCTTCTTTAATCGATTGGGTGAAGCCAACAGGAATGGTCGATTTGATGATCATCACGGCGTTCGGGTTAATCGCCGTCACATCCTTGATCACCGCTTCCACGCTTGAGGTGTTGAAATAGTTGGTTTTTGGATCATAGTCAGTTGGCGTCGCGATGATCACAAAATCCGCACCGCTGTAGGCGTCAACTTTGTCCGTAGTGGCGCGGAAATTCAGCGGCTTATTAGTCAGATAATCCTGAATCTCTTTATCCACAATGGGCGAGATCTTCTGGTTCAGCATATCCACTTTGGCCTGCACGATATCCAGGGCCACCACTTCATGGTGCTGTGCAATCAGGATCCCGTTTGAGAGACCCACATAACCTGTTCCGGAGATTGTTATTTTCATTGGATTAACGTCTTTAAGTTAAGTGTCGGGAGCGACAACCGCCCCACCGCAATAAGCAACTTTTTGGGTTTTTACCGCGTATGCCGAGTTGATGTCAAGGCGAATGGCTGGCTGCAGGAAGGGACAATTATAGTGATTTATGCTGCAGTATAGCCTGTCGGATGAACCAGGTGAGGTAACACGGGGATATTACGGATAAAAAAAACCCGGTGACATTCACCGGGTCTCGCTACGTGTCTGAGTTAAATCAGATTAATCCAGCCACTCGGTGTGGAACACACCTTCTTTATCGGTACGCTTATAGGTATGCGCACCGAAGTAGTCGCGCTGCGCCTGAATCAGGTTGGCAGGCAGAACGGCAGCACGATAGCTGTCGTAATACGCGACTGCAGCAGAGAAGGTTGGCACCGGAATACCGTTCTGTACTGCGTAAGCCACAACGTCACGCAGCGCCTGCTGGTAATCATCAGCAATCTGCTTGAAGTATGGTGCCAGCAGCAGGTTAGCGATGTTCGCATTTTCAGCGTACGCATCGGTAATTTTCTGCAGGAACTGAGCACGGATGATGCAACCGGCACGGAAAATCTTCGCGATTTCGCCGTAGTTCAGATCCCAGTTGTTCTCATCAGACGCGGCACGCAGCTGAGAGAAGCCCTGCGCGTAAGAGACGATTTTACCCAGGTACAGTGCGCGACGGACTTTCTCGATAAATTCAGCTTTATCGCCTGCCAGCTTCGCCTGTGGACCGGTCAGCACTTTAGATGCTGCAACACGCTGCTCTTTCAGAGAGGAGATATAACGTGCGAAGACCGATTCGGTGATCAGAGACAGTGGCTCGCCCAGATCGAGTGAACTCTGGCTGGTCCATTTACCGGTACCTTTGTTCGCCGCTTCATCCAGAATCACATCAACCAGGTATTTACCCTCTTCATCTTTCTTCGTGAAGATATCCTTGGTGATGTCGATCAGGTAGCTGCTCAGCTCGCCGTTGTTCCAGTCGGTGAAGGTTTGCGCCAGTTCTTCGTTAGAGAGGTTCAGGCCACCTTTCAGCAGAGAATAGGCTTCGGCAATCAGCTGCATATCACCGTATTCGATACCGTTGTGAACCATCTTCACATAGTGACCTGCACCGTCCGGACCGATATAGGTTACGCACGGTTCACCGTCTTCAGCAACCGCAGCGATTTTGGTCAGGATTGGCGCGACCAGCTCATAAGCGTCTTTCTGACCGCCAGGCATGATGGATGGGCCCTTCAGCGCGCCCTCTTCACCGCCGGATACACCGGTACCGATGAAGTTGAAGCCTTCAGCTGACAGTTCACGGTTACGACGAATGGTATCGTGGAAAAAGGTGTTACCGCCATCGATGATGATGTCGCCTTTTTCCAGGTACGGTTTCAGCGAGTCGATGGCTGCATCGGTGCCAGCACCTGCTTTCACCATTAACAGGATACGACGAGGCGTTTCCAGAGATTCAACAAACTCCTGCACCGTATAGAAAGGAACGAGTTTTTTGCCTGGATTCTCGGCAATCACTTCTTCGGTTTTATCACGGGAGCGGTTGAAAACGGAGACGGTATAACCACGACTTTCGATGTTCAGCGCCAGGTTGCGCCCCATCACTGCCATACCGACGACGCCGATCTGTTGTTTGGACATTACTTACTCCTGTCAGGTGTGGTCACCGCGCAAAGCATGCACGGTTTAAAGTGTATCTCAGATGTTAACCCAGTTAACATCAGAATGAATAGTAGTAATTACTAAACACACTAAACTTAATAAATTTCATACTAACATTTCGGAATGTATGATTTATTAAGCGGTTAAAAAATTTATAAATATCAGAGCAGAGAAACAATCCAACCTGGTTGTTACGGTAAACTCCGCATGCCAGCAAAGTGCATTGAAAATATTTATGCATGTAAGATTTTGATTATTTCACTTCGTGCTACATGCGTCATTTCCTTATATTTTTGCATGACGCCATAATTAATATCAGCTTTTATCTTTAAATCCTCGCCAGTATACAATCCAGCAAGGAATTCATCTTTAGTGAGATACTGATATCCTAAAACAGAAAAATCACCAATGTTTTCATGATGAATAATAGGGATAACCCCACATTCCAGATACTCTATTAATTTGGTTGGGCAGGCAACCCTGTTCACCAGAATTTCATCTCGCAGAATAAAACCAAGATGGCTTTCCATAAGGACATTAATGACTTGTTCTTTTGAAAGACTACCTACTTTAATGCCTGCATTATCAATGACTGCCGAAAATTTTTTCTTGAACATGGGAACTTGTAGTTCAGGAAGAAAAACATTATACCGTTCCTTCCCATCCTTCTCTTTATTATTGATTAGCCCCATCATCATATCAATATTTTGCCAGGCTTGGGTTCCTCCGGCATATACGCAATCAAATTCGCTCTCGCTCCATTTTTCGATATTTTTCGTCACCGCAAGTGATTCAAATATTGGAAAAACCAAAGAGCGTTCAGCTATATTCTCAAAATTATATTTATTTTGAAAGTGATTCTCCATCGCCTTTGTAACATGAATTATTTTATGTGCATACTTAATAGCTCGACGCTCAACAACATTAAATAAATGATAGTAAAGTGACTTACCCATAAATTTATGTTCTTCAGGTACAACACCATGCACATCAAGGATTAACTTTGAAAAATCCATTACTGGAAATACTTTAAATAGATTAATGACAGAGTGGCAATAAATAAATCTGGCTCTTTTAATTTCTTCAGTAATTAACTTAAAATGAACAAAGAAATTGATATTCTCTACCCGGCAATTACCGATGGTTACTGATGTCCTACGCATGTTTCGTTTAAAGGAAACATTCATATAAACTCGCTCAACATCACTTACTAAACCATCTATTGCAGCAATCCGCTGCATCATCCCATCTCGTATATTTATTTCGGTAGGATAATCAGCAATAAAGAGAATCATAAATAATCCATTGTGTCAGAGCAAATATAAAATTAGTGTGCGTTTGCAAGAGCATCTAAGATGCGTTCTGCGGCATTGCCATCACCGTAAGGATTGTGGGCGTGTGACATTTCGCTGTAGAAAACAGCATCATCCAGAAGTTTTTTCATACCGCTGAATATTGCTTCACGACTCGTACCAACCAATCTAACTGTTCCCGCTTCTACAGCCTCAGGACGTTCGGTTGTATCCCTCATTACAAGCACAGGCTTGCCGAGTGATGGGGCTTCTTCCTGAACACCGCCAGAATCAGTCAAAATAAAGTAAGAGCGATCCATAAAGTATACAAAAGGAAGATAATCGAGCGGTTGAATCAGGAAAATATTTGGCTCCGAACTGAGTAATCTATTAACGGGTTCTTGCACTTGTGGATTGAGGTGAACCGGATAAACAAAATTGGTATCAGGAAACTGTCTTGCGACATCCTTGATTCCCTCACAAATATTTTCAAACCCCTTTCCAAAACTTTCACGACGATGCCCCGTGATGAGCACCAAACGTTTATCATTCTGCAAGAAATTATATTTAGAATGGATTCCCTGTTGAAAACCAAGGTCCGCTTTAATAAGTTCTTTGGCCAAAAATAAAGTATCAACTACAGTATTCCCGGTAACAAAAATGCTGTCATCCGGGACATTCTCTTTGAGTAAATTTGATCGTGAGGTTTCTGTAGGCGCAAAGTGTATTGAAGCTAAAGCACCAGCAACTTTTCTGTTACCTTCCTCAGGCCACGGCGAAAGTAGATTGCCAGTTCTGAGGCCAGCTTCCACATGTCCAACTTTAATTTGATTATAATATGAAGCAATTGTACATGCTAAAGTAGTCGAGGTATCGCCATGGACAAGGACATAATCAGGCTTGTAGTTTTGTAATACCTCGGAAAAACTGATTATCATTGATGCTGTCAAATCAACCAGTTGCTGACCACGTTTCATTAAGTTCAAATCGTAATCTGGCGTAATGGAAAAAATTGAAAGCACCTGGTCAAGCATTTCGCGATGTTGAGCAGTTACACAAACTTTATAGTCAAAACGGACATCATTTTGAATCTTCTTTATAAGCGGTATCATTTTAATTGCTTCTGGACGTGTACCAAACACTAAAAGAATTTTCTTAGACATATTATCACTCAACTTTATGTAGACTAACTAATTTGTTAACTTTACTTATCAGTAAAATAGTTAAACTTAATTCACCAATGAACATCGATACTGCAGCGCCAACATTTTGCCAATAATTTATAAGTACAATCATTAATATTAATGTAAAAATAGCTACGCATTTAAAACTATTGCTATAGCTCCGGCTGTGGCCTGCAGCACTTAACGTTTGAATACCAAGAATATTATTTAATACACTAAAAAACATCCAAAGAGTCAGAAGAGTTGCAATTTGCAAAAATCCTGCAATCTTATTTTCCACCCAATAAAAATGATAAAAAAGCATTGCTATAATTATAAATAAACTTCCCAGCGCAGCAAGTACCATAATTGGCTTGGCTGTTTTATTAACAGAATTCAAACCAGAAGATATGGATTCTTTAAATTTATTACAATTATAAGGATAAACTGACTGAGTTAAAGGAGCAAATAATGATGTAAATGCCTTAATAACTCTTTCAATCGTAGCATAGGCACCTACAATGACAGGATTAGTCATAATTCCTAAAAGGAATACAGCACTATTACTTAGTATCACGGAATATAGGGTTGCGGTAAACATGCTCCAGCCAGCAGCTAATTCTTCTTTCACAAAACTTATCTTTGGTATTGTATTTTGCACTTCTTGCTTATAAACCGGGATAAGTATTGCAATCAGTGCACATACCAAAGAAGGAACAGACTGACAAATTAATGCAATGTTGATATCATTTTTGTTTTTGACAAATAACAAAACGAGGGCGCATGAAAATGCGCGAGATATTAAATTTAAAAAAGCAATTGGTTTAAGATTTTCTTTTCCCTGGTAGTACCAAATTGGTAAAAAAGAGTTACCGAGAACGAGAAGATAGGCAAAAATCAATGCTTCTTTTAATACATCATCATTAACCAAATAGCTAACTATGAAATAATAAAAAGGAAATATGACAACAGCTAGCAAAATTTTAATACTGATTGTCATCCAAAACACATTAGAGACTAAATTTTTATTATCTCTGTTCTGAGATATCGCACGGCTTGAGGTAAATGAAAACCCGTAATCTATTACAACTTGTATATATGCTGCAACAGCAAGGCAGACTGCATATTTTCCAAATCCATCAATCCCGAGATTTTTTATTAAAAAGCCCAAAATTAATAGCGGGGAAATATATGTAATTCCCTGCGTAATGAGCATGTAGCCAGAGTTCCTAATGACCCTTTTTATTTCTACATCATCAAGCATTCGTTACCACCACTCCAGAACAGTATGATATGGCTGTATTATTTTAGTTGTTGAGAAAAACATGACAAAGGAAAAACCTATTAGCATTGTTTTATATAACCATACACTATTATTTTTCATAAAAAGCAAAGGCATTACAAACATAGCCATATCAAATAATCCCAACACCTCAACCATTCTTAATGAAAGAACGCTATTCCATGCAAATGCAGCATTAAAGAAAAGGCTTGTCGAAGAGAAAAACAATACAAGTTTTTGGATGTTATTTGTATGTTGATACAACTTTAAGACAATAAAATAGAAGACAGCCATTCTGGTTAAATAATAAAATGACAGTAGTGAGATTGCACCTGCTTCGTCAGTATCTATATAAACCATGATTCTCTGCGAATCAATAAACATTAATAAAAGGCTTGATACTCCTCCTGAAAAAATACCCAATACAGGAATAAGAAGTAGCATAAAACGTTTATTTAAAGCAGGCCAGTTGTTACGTACCAATAGGAATAGAGGAATGATAATCACTGAAACATGTATAGATATTGCAATAACAAAGAAAAACAGCGATTTGAATCTTTCGCCATTAAGCAGAGTCATTGCCGCGTATGATGCAATTGCAATCGCCAAACCAGCGCGTACTTGTGTAAGTTCATGAACTAAATAAAACCGCGATATAATAAGAATAAATATTAATGCGGCAAAATTCCCAAATTGCAGTTTTGAAGCGAACTTAGCTTTGACAGCTAATGCAATAAAACCTGCCACAAAGAAAAAAAACCATGGTTGCTCTGTTATAAAAGCCAAAGACTTGTATAACAGAACAAAGCCAATGTCTTTCTTTTGTTCAACCGCAACCCAAAACTCATTATTTATGAGTTCAAACCAACTAATATAATTTAAATAATCGCGATCTACTCCCTCACCACGAAGTGAGGCAAAAAGCGAAAGTAATAACAGAAACGTTGCCCACAGAAAAAACCCGAAATTTTTATCACGGCTATTAAAGAAAGTTATCGCTTTTGTGGAGATCAAACTTAACAGATAAGTTAAATAATATGCCGTCATTTGAAATAGCCTTTACCCATATTATTTCGCATCCCATCTAATGCTGCTCTGCTTAATAATTTCATGGAATAAAACTTACTCTTAGATAACAGAGAGAAGAGTATAATATAATAAGGGACCTTAAACAGCATTGAGAAACGTAATTTCAGACGAAGGCCCTTATCCTTGGACAGGTACACTGCATTTCTTACAATAAAATAATTCCTGAAATCTGAGTGCAAATAGATTGTTTTTCCAAGTATATTCGCATGCTCATCACCAATGCTATGTTTCATAATGACATTTTGAGAAACGAAGGAATAACAATTATTCACGCGACATCTTTCTCCCCACTCAATATCTACCCAATCGATAAATAATTCTTCTCTCATTAGACCATATTTATTGAGAACATCTACCCTGATGAGAGAACCTGAGGCGATAATGTAATCACTATGCAGTGGCTCATTTGTACCACTATGACTTTTTCGTTTGGTTCTGAGGAATGATGCTTCTACCGCAGAAACTGACTCATTCGTTTTCTGATCAATATATGATGGCCCTATTGCTGCTACTGACACACCCTTAGACAGTAAACCAGCCTCTTCTGAGAGTAGTCCTTCAACCATTTTCTCAGGTAAGATACTATCCTGATCCAGGAGTAAGACGTGAGAAGCATTACTGTCTTTCGCCATTTTTATGCCGACATTTTGTGCGGCTGCAATACCGACATTATCAAATAGAGGAACGTATTGCGTTCTCTGACCGAATTTAATAATGAGCTTTTCTATTTCTTTGACTTGTGGGTCAGGTGTATTATCGATGATCAGGATTTTTTCGACTTGCTCAACAACGCTATCGAGTAATAAATTTAGAACATCATATTCAGGCTTGAATAAGATAATAATGGCAATTACTTTATTATTGTTCATAGCTAATCAATTAATACTCTTATATGACTACATTGTTATGCTGCGCAGCCGCTTTTAGATAATTATATATTATCCAGGCGATTCACTTAAGACAATCAAAATTTGTTTCTGCAAATACAAACAAAGTATCTTTAATTTAGTTATAATTCACAATATGTTAAAAATATCTTTTCACCATAAAAGTTATTACACTTTTTAAATGCCAATAAAAATGTTTAGAAATGATAGCTCTGTTTGCATGTTTTGCTAAATGAACAGCGGTGACATCAGGGTAATAGATCACTGGTGAATTTATTTTGTATGACCGGTAGCAGATATCAATATCTTCACAATACATAAAATATCTTTTATCAAAACCCTTAAGCGCAGCATAATGGCTAGCTTTAAATACAAGGAATGACCCCGCTGCCCAATCTACACATTGTGGTTCTTTTATCGAAAGCTTATTATATTTGGTGGTATTTTTCTTAAAAACAAATGAATTAAAGAAATGAATTAAATTTGGAAATTTCCTTATCGAATCGTCTGAAATTGTTCTCTCGTCATCTTTGAAAAGATTTATTGCTACTAAATTAGCATTATCCTTGATCAGATGATTTTGGAGTCTTGTGAAGTCAGCATCTCCAATTTTTACATCAGGATTCATGACAATAAAATAGTCATCATCCTGCAGATTCAGTTTATTTCTGCAATGGTTGAAAACATAATTATTGTTTTCTCCAAATCCCAGGCTAAAACTTTCAGCCAATAAATGAATCCCATGCATTTCACAGTACGACGAAAGTGCCGGATAATCTTCCGGATTATTACATTTTAATACGACAATGTTTTCTTTCGCCAAATATGGAAGTGCGTTAATTTCTTTTATTAATTCAGCATGTCCATGTGATATTACGCTAATGTAATTTCTCACGTTTACTCCAAAATTCAAACTTTAAAAATTACGCACTAAAAATAAATACTATTTGACCAAGCCTAAAAGATATTTACCATATGCATTCTTGGATAATACGGTTGCTAATTTTAATACCTGCTCTGCATCAATAAACCCTTTGCGATACGCAATCTCTTCCGGACAAGCCACCTTCAGCCCCTGACGCTCTTCAATCGTCGCAATAAAGTTACTTGCTTCAATCAGGCTCTGATGTGTACCGGTATCCAACCAGGCGAAACCGCGTCCCATCATGGCAACGGAGAGGCGACCCTGCTCCATATAAATACGGTTGATGTCTGTAATTTCCAGTTCACCACGCGGAGACGGCTTAAGGCTTTTCGCCATCTCAACAACGCTGTTGTCATAGAAATAGAGCCCCGTAACGGCGTAATTACTTTTTGGTTCAACCGGTTTTTCTTCGAGGCTGACAGCAATACCGTCTTTATCAAACTCAACGACACCATAGCGCTCAGGATCGTTGACGTGATAAGCAAAGACGGTAGCACCGCTTTCTTTACTTACCGCGGAGTCCATCAACTTCGGCAGATCATGGCCATAGAAGATGTTGTCACCCAACACCAGCGCACAATCGTCCTCACCAATGAACTCTTCGCCCAGGATAAAGGCCTGTGCCAGACCGTCCGGACTCGGCTGGACTTTATACTGCAGGTTCAGGCCCCACTGACTGCCATCACCCAGCAATTGCTCAAAGCGTGGCGTATCCTGAGGAGTACTTATAATCAGAATGTCGCGAATACCCGCCAGCATAAGCGTGGACAGCGGGTAGTAAATCATCGGCTTGTCATAGATCGGCAGCAGTTGTTTGCTGACAGCCATAGTGACCGGGTACAGACGAGTTCCTGAGCCACCGGCTAAAATAATCCCTTTACGCGTTTTCATTTCATCATCTCTATATGTGCAAAATGCCCGTAAACGGGCATTAAATTTAAGGTCAGACCGCAGTAGTCGTAAACAGCTCAGCCAGCATACGTTTTACGCCGATATCCCATTGAGGTAATACCAGATCAAAGTTTTGCTGGAATTTTTCCGTGTTCAGACGGGAGTTATTTGGGCGAAGTGCAGGGGTAGGATAAGCACTGGTAGGTACCGCGTTGAGCTTAGTAATCGCCAGTTCAATGCCAGCCTTACGCGCTTCGTCAAATACCAGCGCGGCGTAGTCGTGCCAGGTGGTCACGCCACCTGCAACCAGGTGATAGAGCCCTGCGACTTCAGGTTGTTTCATAGCCACACGAATCGCATGCGCCGTGCAGTCTGCCAACAGTTCAGCGCCTGTTGGTGCACCAAACTGATCGTTGATGACCGACATCTCCGCGCGTTCTTTGGCAAAACGCAGCATGGTTTTGGCAAAGTTATTCCCTTTGCCCGCATAAACCCAGCTGGTGCGGAAAATTAAGTGGCGTGCACAATTTTCCTGAAGAGCTTTTTCACCGGCGAGTTTGGTTTCGCCATACACATTCAAAGGTGCAGTGGCATCCGTTTCTCGCCACGCATTTTCACCATCACCCGGGAAAACGTAATCAGTAGAATAGTGCACAACCCAGGCACCGATTTTTTCAGCCTCTTTGGCAATGGCTTCCACGCTTGTGGCGTTCAGCAACTGCGCGAATTCGGGCTCAGACTCGGCTTTATCTACGGCGGTATGGGCCGCCGCATTGACGATGACATCCGGCTTAATGCGGCGCACGGTTTCAGCAATACCTTCAGGATTACTGAAATCACCGCAATACTCGGTAGAGTGAACATCGACGGCAATCAGGTTACCTAGCGGGGCGAGCGAACGCTGCAGCTCCCAACCCACCTGCCCTGTTTTGCCGAACAAAAGGATATTCATTACTGACGTTCCCCGTAGTTCTGTTCAATCCAGGATTGATAGTTACCGCTTTTCACGTTCTCCACCCACTGGGTGTTGGCCAGATACCACTCCACCGTTTTGCGGATCCCGCTCTCGAAAGTTTCCTGCGGCTTCCAGCCTAACGTCTGGCTAATCTTATCGGCATCGATGGCATAACGACGGTCATGGCCCGGGCGGTCAGTTACGTAGGTAATTTGATCGCGATATGAACCCTCTTTCGGCACAATTTCATCAAGCAGATCGCAGATGGTATGAACCACATCGAGGTTTTGTTTCTCGTTGTGGCCGCCGATGTTGTAGGTCTCGCCTGGCTGACCCTGAGTTACCACGGTATAGAGCGCACGGGCGTGATCTTCAACATACAGCCAGTCGCGGATCTGATCGCCTTTACCGTAAATCGGCAGCGCTTTACCGTCCAGCGCATTCAGGATCACCAGCGGGATCAGTTTTTCCGGGAAGTGGTAAGGACCGTAGTTGTTCGAGCAGTTGGTCACGATGGTCGGGAACCCGTAGGTACGCAACCAGGCGCGTACGAGGTGATCGCTGGAGGCCTTCGAGGCTGAATACGGACTGCTTGGCGCATAGGCCGTCGTCTCGGTAAACAACGGCAGCTCAGTAGACGCTGGGTGTTCATCCGGGTGAGGCAGATCGCCATACACTTCATCGGTGGAGATGTGGTGGAAACGGAATGCTTTCTTCGCCTCTTCGCCAAGCGTTGACCAGTACGCACGGGCCGCTTCAAGCAGGACGTAGGTGCCGACGATATTGGTCTCGATAAAGGCAGCCGGACCGGTAATGGAACGGTCAACATGGCTTTCCGCCGCCAGATGCATCACCGCATCAGGTTTGTGCTCGGCAAAAATGCGGTCCATCGCTGCTTTATCGCAAATATCAGCATGCTCAAATGCGTAACGCGGGCTGGCGCTCACGTCAGCCAGAGATTCCAGGTTACCTGCATAGGTCAATTTATCGACATTAACGACTTCATCCTGAGTGTTTTGAATAATATGTCGGACAACCGCAGAGCCGATAAAACCAGCACCGCCAGTAACAAGAATTTTCACGCGTTATTTTCCGTAGATTGAATAGTTCAGACACGCTACCGCCCCTGGCTTAACAGCTACCAGTGCACTGAACGTGGTTCATAATAGAGATATGTTGTCGCCTGACCCCGGCAAAATGGCGCCAGATCAGCGTTCAAGTCAATTAATAATTGTCGTCTTAAATGCCAGCAGAAACAAGGGAAAAAAACAGGCTAACAAGACAAAAAAGCAGCAATTAACTGACTGAAATTTAAGAAAATATTTAAAAAGAAAACGGCAGTGTCATTCTCATGGCCTATGAAAGCCTGGAATGATCCACTGCCGTTTAGTCAACGACCAACCAATCGTTAATCGTTGGTTAATAGTTTCTTCATGCTTTCCCGGAACTTCTGCCCTTCTTTCAGGTTACGAAGGCCATACTGAACAAAGGCTTGCATGTATCCCATCTTCTTACCGCAGTCGTAGCTGTCACCGGTCATCAGCATGGCGTCCACAGACTGCTTATTCGCCAGTTCCGCGATAGCATCCGTCAGCTGAATACGATCCCAGGCGCCTGGCTCGGTACGCTCCAGCTCAGCCCAGATTTCAGCGTTGAGTACATAGCGACCGACAGCCATCAGATCGGAGTCGAGCGTCTGCGGCTGATCCGGTTTCTCAATAAACTGAACGATACGGCTGACCTGACCTTCTGAATCCAGCGGCTCTTTGGTCTGAATAACCGAGTATTCGGACAGATCGCCCTTCATGCGCTTCGCCAGCACCTGGCTGCGACCGGTTTCGTTGAAACGGGCAACCATAGCGGCAAGGTTGTAGCGCAGCGGATCGGCAGAGGCGTTATCCAGAATGATGTCCGGCAGAACAACCACAAATGGGTTATCGCCGACCACAGGACGCGCGCACAGAATAGAGTGACCGAGCCCAAGCGGTTGCGCCTGGCGAACGTTCATAATGGTCACACCTGGCGGGCAGATGGACTGCACTTCCGCCAGCAGCTGACGCTTAACGCGCTGCTCCAGAAGGGCTTCAAGTTCGTAGGAGGTGTCGAAATGGTTTTCCACCGCATTCTTCGAAGAATGGGTTACCAGAACGATTTCTTTGATCCCTGCAGCAACAATCTCGTCGACGATGTACTGAATCATCGGCTTGTCAACGATCGGCAGCATCTCTTTAGGAATGGCTTTTGTGGCCGGGAGCATATGCATGCCCAGACCGGCTACCGGAATAACCGCTTTCAAATTAATCATATTTCTTCCACCTTAAAATGGTTGCCGAATTATAGCTCTTTAGCCTGGTTTCGCCAGCACGATTTGCTACAAATCAGGCGTAGATGTTACGCCGCTGCCAGACGAATACCAGTGGATGCAGTCCGAATCCGCGCGCTTAAATTCCAGGAATCTTCGCAAAATGGTGTCTGGTTAATATTTAGCGCTTCGGCAGATTAAAATTCAGCCGTTCCGTATTAATCGTGTGCTGATCGATGCGGTCGATATCCACCGAACTTTGGCCTTTCTCATTAACCGCGTTAATGTTCGCCAGGGAGAGTAGCGTCTCTTCCCGGGCCATAAATTTCCCACGCACATCCTTGCGCAGGTCGAAATTCAGCTTCAGTGCGGGCCCGACAGTGGCATCCTGCATCACGTTGATATTACGCATAAAAAGATGCTGCGGTTTATTATGCAGCTCCAGCGTAGCGCGCTTCATCTCGAGATTGGTGATCGCCACGAACGAGGTGGCATTGCCGGAAGAGATCTGTATTCCGCGCAATTTACGCGCAAGCTTCTGGTTGTCGAGATGAATATTGTTGAGGCGAAAATTCTGCGGGATCGACAAATAGTTGCCTTTGATCACCCCGTAACCAATTAACATGCCTGCGCTGTCGATCATTTCTACGTTATCGATGACAAAATTATCGCAGCCATATATTGCTACCGTGGCGTTATCAATCCCCGCTTTCTTGCTAAAGTCCGGGGTGATATTTCGGGCTTTAACATTACGGATAATAAAGTGTTTACCATTCTCGACATGCACTAACTGGCGGCAGTTGCTGCCGGTGATATTGGCGACGACAAAGTTCTTCACCGCCTGGTCTTCCGGGTAGGCATTGTCGTAGGTGCTGCCGGCCAGCCCGATGCCGATCCCCCAGTTAATCTTGCCGTTGGTGCAGTCGATATGGTCGATAACGTGGTCAGAGATCAGGATGTTCTGGTCGTTGATCGCCACGTTCCACTCAATGGCATCGCCCTGCAGATAGCTGAAGTGGCAGTTGGTGATTTTGGCGCCATCTATCTGGTTGTGGAATCCCTGACGCAGGATCGCATAGTTGGCTTTCGTCACCCGCAGGTTGTCGATCAGCAGGTTGCGCATTACCCGCGGCTTTTTGCCGCCGATGTAAATCTGGGTCACCGGGCCATAACCGCTCATCGCCAGCCCCTGGATCACGCAGTCGGAGCCGCGGACGTCTAGGGTGATATTTTCGCTACGCCCCTCCCCTTCGCCAATCACTTTACTCCCATCCTGCAGTACCAGCCGTCCGCGCCCGTTACCGGTCAGCGCGCCGCGTATACGCAGGGTTTTACCTTCGGGGATAAAAATGGCGGTGTTGATGTTGTCGCAGGTCAGCCCTGCGGGCACCACCACGGTATCGCCGTCGGTAAAGGCCTTTTTGAACGCCGCGATCCAGTCACGATGGTTGTAGCGGCTGATGTCTACCGTGCTGCTGGTGGTGGCGGCCCGCACGCCGATCAGCGGTGCGGCAGCCAGGACGGAACAGGTGGTGACAAACGCGCGTCGCGTCATCTCTTTCGGCATATCGCCTCCCTTTTTAAAGCGTCTGAAGCAGAGTGGCTAACTGCCGGTTAATCAGGTGTTGATTGAAATCGGTCTCTACTTTCCGGCGCGCGTTGTGCAGCACCGGCGAGAGCGCCCGATCGTCAAGTGAAGCAAAGCTCTCCAGCTGCCCGGCCAGTGCCGCCGGGTTGTTCTCTTCCACCAGCCAGCCGGAGTGGCCAGGCTCGATCAGTTCTGGAATGCCGCTGTGCACCGTGGAGACCACCGGGATCCCCACCGCCATCGCCTCCATCAGCGCCACCGGGATGCCTTCCATGTCGCCATCCGCGCCGGTGACTGACGGAAGTAAGAACACATCCGCAGCATCGAGCATGGCTTTGACTTCATGGCTGGGCTTGAACCCGGGCATCTCGACACAATTCTCCAGCCCATATTGTTCGATCAGGGTACGCAGGCGGCGTTCCCAGGGGCCAATACCGAGGATGCGATAGCGAAACGCCACCCCACGCTCTTTAAGCTGGCGGCAGGCCTCGATCGCCACATGCAGCCCTTTTTTCTCGGTCAGGCGCGCCACCGAGATAATTTCCAGCGGGCTTCCCGGGGCTTTAACCGGACGTTGGGTGAAGCGCTGCATATCCACACCCATGCGTGAGACGGTGATTTTCTCGGGCGGGCAGCCCATACTTTTGAGCCGTCCGGCCCAGAGTTCGCTGATCGGCAGCATCATATCGCCGCGCTGAAACAGGCGTTGATATTCCGGGGTGTAATGGTTCAGCACGTCGCGGCTGGAGATATCGATCCCGTGAAAGACGGTGGCGATTTTGCCCTCGATAACGCCCAGCTCTCGCAGCTTGGCCGCCGTCACCCCGGCCGGGCCGAAGTGGGCGATAAACACATCCGCACGCCAGGGTTGTGCCGTCTGGCCGCAGATGGCGGAGAGGATCAGATTGCGCGACTCGGCGCCATAGCGGGAGACGTTCAGCGCTTTCCAGGTGCCCGGGCGATGCAGCCCCCGCAGGGTCTGGCGGGCGCGGTAACTCAATTTCGCCAGCTTGCCCTGCGGCTCATCCTGCAGCCAGCGGGTTTTGCTGGCCAGGTCATATTGGGTCCAGGCGGCGTGGGTATTTTGTGTGTCGCCCTTCTGCAGGGCGACAATCTCCACGTCATAACCCATATCAATAAACGCAGTGATCTGGTTAAGCACAAAAGTTTCGGACGACAGCGGGAATTTCAGTAAGAAGAAACCAACCTTCATTTGCCCTCCCCGACCCGATCCAGCACCGATTTCACCATCCTGATGCCGTTCTCACGTTCGGCTTTCACCGCCACCGCCAGGCGTTCGTTGATGGCCGGCAGCTGGCCGAGGGTGTCGCCCACCATCGCCCCCAGAGAGCCATCCAGCAGATGGCGAATATCCACCGCCATCTCCGGCATCCCCAGCTGCTGCATGATCCCGGCAGACTTGTGTTCGTAGTTGATGGCAATGGCCGGGGTGCCAAAGTTCATGGAGATGATTGCCGAATGGAGACGGGTACCCACGGTCAGATCGCAGGCGCCGAGCAGTTTGCCCATTTCCAGGTCGTTAAGTTCGTCCATCACCACGTGGTAGCGCGACGGATCGCTGACGTGCTGGCGCAGATTCAGCGCCACCATGCGGTCATCTTTGTTGTAGCTGTCGATCCCTGTACAGGTGGAGAGCGCCAGCACCTGATAGCCGCTATCCAGCACCCGGTTCACCACCTCGGCAAAGGCCTTTTCGTAGGCTGCCTGAGTGGTGCCCAGTCGTTTGTCGAACGGAGCCAGTTCGCGCAGGGTGATGGCGACGGTTTTTTGCTGCCCCACCACGTTCAGCCAGTGCTGCACCGCATAGCTGGGGGTAAAGTTCGCCTCCTGATGATCCACCAGCCAGGCGGTGTCCACCCCCTGCTCTACTTTGGTGGTATCAATCTCACTGCGCTGCATCAGATTCAGACTCACCGACTCACGCAGGATCAGGGCATCGCAGTGGCCAAACACATAGTTTGCCAGCTGGTTGAACTGCGGATCCTGGAACGGCCCGACGCTGTGGCCGACCATAAACAGCGGCTTTTTCGCCATAAAGGTACAGAGCGCATGCTCGAACTGCGGCACGCCGTAGAGGTCAACGAAGAAAGAGCCGCCCACCTGAATGATGGCGTCGTAGCCGGAGAGCAGACGAACAAAATCGGTAAAGCCCTGGGCGATGGCGATGTTGCGCAGCTTGCCGGTGTCGGTCACGCGGGAGAGCAGCACCTGGTGCTGATAGCGGCGGCGCAGCACCTTTTTCACCCGACCCATTACGCCGGCAGCGTTGTTGTGCTGTTTCATCTGACTGTAGAGCGGATCGCCCATCACCGGGCGGTTCAGCAGCCAGGAGGAGCTCACCGGGTAGCGGCTCATCACATCGACTTCAGTCTCCGGCGACAGAGCGTAAATGGCATCCAGCAGGCCGCGCAGAATGGCGCTGTCACCACGGTTACCACAGGTATGGTTGCCCAGAATCAGTAATTTCATAATGACCTCTTAAAATTAGCCTGCGCGAAGCAGCGTTTTAATCTTTTCGTTGCGGCAGAACTGACGTTTGATCTCCACCACCAGCGCATTACGCGACAGCACAATCATCACCGCGAAGGCCAGCGCACCGGCAGCGACCTGCACCGCCAGCAGCGCCGCCAGCGGGAGATGGCCGTTAAGGGCTAGCCCTAAGCCATAGCTCACCGCCAGCGTCGGCAGTGACAGGTAAAACGGCAGCCACAGGCTCAGGATGTACTGGCGATAGCTGGAGCCCAGTACCGGCTTAATCATCACGAAGTAGCTCAGCACGGTGTTAATGATTTGCACCAGCAGGAAGCCCAGCGTCACCCCCATCGCGCCGGCCAGATGGCCGCCGATGACGATCGCCGGAATAAACAGGAATGTCTTGAAGACGTTGAATTTGAAGCTGATATCAACGCGGGCTTTGGCCATCAGCAGGGAACCAATCGGGTTACCGACCGAGCGCAGCAGGCCCACCACGCACAGCAGCTGCAGGATCGGCACAATGCTAATCCACTTTTCGCCGAACACCAGCGGCACCATATTGCCGGAGACCACCATCAGCCCCAGCAGGGTCGGGAAGTTAATGATCCCCACCACCGACAGCAGCTTGTAGAAGTTGATCCGCAGCTTTTCAGTGTCGTCCTGAATTTTGGCAAAGGCCGGGAACAGCACGCGGGTGATGATCGGGTTGAGCTTCATCGGCGGTACCACCGCCACGTTGTACGCCAGGTTATAGCCCCCCGCCACGCTGGCGCCGAGGATGCGTGCCAGCACCAGCGTCGAGAGGTTGGTGTTCACGTAGTTGATGATGCTGTCGGCGGTCAGCCAGGCGCCGAAGCGCAGGTTGGATGACACCGATTTGAGCGAGAAGTGGAAGCCAGGGCGGTAAATCTTGCGACCAAAGAAGCCGAACAGCAGTGTACGTACAGCAGAGTTGACCAGATAACCAAGGATGGCGGTCATTGCCAGCGGCCAGAAGTGGGCGCTGACCACGGTAAAGGTAAACCCGGCCAGCACGGCGCTGGTTTCAATCATGCCGATTTTGCTGAACTCCAGCTCCTTTTGCATCAGCGCGCGGAACTGCTGCCCGTGCGGGATCACCACAAACGCAAACGACAAGGCGCGCATCAGCGGAGCCAGCTCCGGGTTGTTCAGTGCGCCAGCGATGGCATCGCTCAGCAAAAACAGCGCCACGCACACCACAATCCCGAGTCCGACGTTCAGCCAGTAAAGGGTGGTCAGCTCCAGATGGCTGATCTCCTTGCGCTGAATAATCGAGTTGGCGATGCCGAAGTCCGACAGCGTATCGGCGAGAGCGATAATCACCAGCGAGACGGTCAGCAGGCCAAACTGGTGGTTATCGATAATGCGCGCCAGCACCGTCATCTGCACCAGCCCGAGGCCGATGATGATCACCGTGGCGATAGCCGACCACTTTGCCCCGCTGAGGGTTTTTTCACGTAAGCTCATCTTAATACGCCGCTTTGTTCACAAAGCCCTTGAAGACGGTGAGAAACACGATTTTGATATCGAACCAGAGACTCCACTCGCGGATGTACTCCAGGTCGAACTCAATGCGTTTTTCCATCTTCTCCAGGGTGTCGGTTTCGCCGCGCCAGCCATTGATCTGCGCCCAGCCGGTGATGCCCGGTTTCACTTTGTGGCGCAGCATGTAGCCTTCAATCAGGGCGCGATACTGCTCGTTATGGGCCACGGCGTGTGGACGCGGGCCGACAATCGACATGCCCCCGGTTAACACATTAATAAACTGCGGCAGTTCGTCGAGGGAGGTACGACGCAGGAAGTTACCGACGCGGGTGACGCGCGGATCGTTTTGCGTCGCCTGGGTCACTACCTCGTCGTTCTCCATCACCTTCATGGAGCGGAATTTCCACACCATAATCGGCTTACCGTCCATACCGTAGCGGGTCTGGCGGAAGATCACCGGCCCTTTAGATGTGAGCTTCACCGCCAGCGCAATGGCACAGAGCACCGGGGAGATCAGCAGCAGGATCAGGGATGAGAGGACGATATCCTCCACGCGCTTCAGCACCCGGTTGAGGCCGGAGAGCGGCGTGTCATACAGCGGCACCACCGGCACGCCGTTTACCTCTTCAATGCGGGAATGGAGGATGTTAAAGGTAAACACATCGGGGATCAGGATCACCGAGCAGGTAGTGTCCGCCAGTTTGCGCATCAGGGTTTTGATTCTGGCCTCATCGCTCATCGGCATGGCGATATAGACGTTGTGGATCTTGCCGGCTTTGGCATCGTCAACCAGCTGGGAGTAGTTCCCGGCCCAGTCAGCCGATACGCCACCGGGCTGTGCGTCATGATAAACCCCGACCACATCAAACCCCAGCCACGGCTCTTTACGAAAACCGTCCAGCAGCGCCAGTCCGGCGGGCATACTCCCGGCCACCGCCACCCGACGGGTGTTGTAGCCGCGGTTACGCAGCCAGCCTGCGCCGTAGCGGATCAGCGATCGGCAGACCACCATCCCCACGCTGGTGAGCAGGTACCAGGCAAAATAGGTAGCAAAGCGATTATCAAAGTCGTTGTTGAAGGCCACCAGCCCGAAGCTGAACACCAGGCTTAAGGTCCAGTTCTGCAACAGCAGCAGCAGCTCGGTGGCGATCTTGACGCCACGCCATGAGCGGTAGAAGTCAGTCATGCCGCCGATCATCTGGAAGACTACCAGCGCGATCAGCGCCATCAGCAGATGCATGTAGAGGAAGGGCAGCCCGCTGAGTTTACACACCATCCACAAGCCACCGAACATGATGGTGATATCAGAAAAACGCTGCACCATAGAGATTAACGATGCATTCGTTTTGGCTCGCTCGCGCTTTTTTAGATTTGTCATCGTTGTTCCTGTTTCAGGGGCCCCTCCCCCGTCGGGAGAGGGGCAAGGATTACTGATTCAACAGCGCCATAATGTCCTGCGTTCGCGCCGCCATCAGCGCCGCATCGGCGCGGGATTCCACATTCAGGCGCACCACCGGCTCGGTGTTCGACGAGCGTAAATTGAAGCGCCACTGGGGGAAGGTCATGCTGATCCCGTCGGTGCGGTCGATCTCCAGCGCGTGCAGAGCGAAGTGGTTCTCCACGCGGGCAATCGCCTCGGCCGGGGCCGCGAGCGTGCTGTTGATCTCCCCGCTCGCCGGGAAGGCCGCCATGCGATCGCGCACCAGTTCACCCAGCGTCTGGCCCTTCAGGCACAGCAGTTCAGTGACCAGCAGCCACGGGATCATCCCGCTGTCGCAGTAGGCAAAATCACGGAAGTAGTGATGAGCGCTCATCTCTCCGCCGTAGATCGCATCCTCTTCCCGCATCCGCTCTTTGATAAAGGCATGGCCGGTTTTCGACATCACCGGGGTGCCGCCCGCCGCAGCCACGACATCCACCGTGTTCCAGGAGAGACGCGGGTCGTGAATAATGCGCGAGCCGGGGTTTTTCTCGAGGAAGGCTTCAGCCAGCAGGCCGACAATGTAGTAGCCCTCGATAAACTGCCCTTTTTCATCGAACAGGAAGCAGCGGTCGAAGTCGCCGTCAAAGGCGATGCCCATGTCCGCGCCGTGCTCAATCACCGCGTTGCGGGTATCGGCCCGGCACTCCGGCAGCAGCGGGTTTGGAATACCGTTCGGGAAGGTGCCGTCCGGGGTGTTGTGGACTTTAACGAAGGTCACCGGCACGTTAAGCGCTTTAAAGCGGGCTTCCAGAGCGTCCACCACCGGGCCTGCCGCGCCGTTGCCGGAGTTGATCACCAGCTTCAGCGGCTTGAGGTTCGCCAGGTTGATGTAGCCCAGCAGGTGATCGATATAGGCCTCACGCAGATCACTCTTTTTATAGCTGCCGCGTTTCGCCTCGTTCACCGGCGGGAAATCATTGGCTTCCGCCAGACGCTGGACGTCGCGCAGGCCGGTATCGCCGCTGATCGGACGAGCCCCCTCGCGCACCAGCTTCATGCCGTTGTAGTCCATCGGGTTATGGCTGGCGGTGACTTCGATCCCGCCGTCAACGCCCAGGTGGAAGGTGGCAAAGTAGATCTCTTCGGTGCCGGACAAACCGATATCCAGCACGTCAACGCCCGCATCCTGCAGCCCTTTCGCCAGGGCCAGTTTCAGGGCTTCGCTGGTCAGACGCACGTCACCGCCCAGCACAATGGTCTTTGGCTTTAAGTATTCGCCGTAGGCGCGGCCAATGCGCCACGCAATGTCTTCATTCAGCTCTTCACCGAGCTTGCCGCGAATATCGTAGGCTTTAAAACAGGTTAATTTTTGCATCATTACCCCTTATTCAGGCAACAGTTGGCCCGACCCGGACAGGGCCAATTTAATTTTTTGTTTTGCGTCATTCGTAGGCCGGATAAGCAACGCGCATCCGGCAAGCCACGCTCAGGGGTTAAACCCGCCCGTAGCGATCCTCGAAGCGAACGATGTCGTCCTCTTCCAGATACGAGCCGGAGCGCACTTCAATCAGATCGAGTGGGATTTTCCCCGGGTTTTCCAGGCAGTGGGTCGCCCCCAGCGGGATGTAAATGGATTCGTTTTCACCCAGCAGCGTCACCACATCGTTAATGGTCACTTTGGCGGTTCCCGCCACCACCACCCAGTGCTCGGCGCGATGATGGTGCATCTGCACCGACAGCCCCTCGCCCGGTTTCACGGTGATGCGTTTAACCTGATAGCGATCGCCCTCGTCGATGGAGTCATATTTGCCCCACGGACGGTACACTTCGCGGTGAATATGGTGCTCATGGCGGCCATCGGCTTTGATCTGCTCGACCACTTTTTTGACGTCCTGCACCGCGTTGCGATCGGCAATCAGCACCGCGTCTTTGGTCTGGACCACCACCAGGTCTTTCACCCCGACGGTAGTCACCAGCCCGGATTCAGCGTAGACGTAGCTGTTTTCCGTTTTATGGCTGATCACATCCCCGTGATGAACGTTGCCTTCCGGCGTCTGGTTGCTGATTTCCCACAGCGAGGACCAGGAGCCTACATCGCTCCAGCCTGCATCCATCGGCACCACCACCGCATCAGCCGTCTGTTCCATCACCGCGTAGTCCACCGATTCTTCCGGGCAGGCGAGGAACGCGGCTTCATCAACGCGGATAAAGTCCAGATCCGGGTCAACGGTAGCCATCGCTTTTTCGCAGGCTTCCAGAATATCCGGGCGGTACTTCCGCAGCTCTTCCAGATAACGTCCGGCGCGGAACAGGAACATGCCGCTGTTCCAGTAATACTCGCCGCTGGCGACATAGGCTTGGGCGGTTTCCAGATTCGGTTTTTCGACAAACTGCGCCACGTCAAAGGCGAGGTTGTCCCCCTCACCCGGCGTCACGTTGCCACGGCGAATGTAGCCATAGCCGGTTTCCGGCATATCCGGCACGATGCCGAAGGTGACCAGCTTGCCGCTTTCGGCATAAGGAATAGCTGAACGCACGGCCTCGCGGAACGCCTCTTCCTGCTGGATCACGTGATCCGCGGCCAGCACCAGCATCAGCGGATCGCAATCCGGGCTGCTGCGCTGGGCGGCCAGCGCCGCCAGGGCGATGGCCGGGGCGGTGTTACGTCCGGCAGGTTCCAGAATGATATTTTCGGTCAGCTTGTTCAGCTGACGCAGCTGCTCGGCGACGATAAAGCGGTGCTGTTCGTTACAGATCACCACCGGACTTTCACACATCACGCCGTTCAGGCGGTTGACCGTAGTCTGCAGCATGGTGAGTTCCCCTTTCAGGCAGAGGAACTGTTTTGGATAGAGCACGCGGGAGAGCGGCCACAACCGGCTGCCAGAGCCACCTGCCATTACCACCGGGTACAACGTATTTTTACTCATGATTTATCCCCGAATATCTGCAATAAACTGGCTCAGCACGTTCTCTTTCTCGAGCGTGCGTTCGGCATAGTCACGGGCTACCCTGTTCTCTTTGGGCATGTTCAGCGCCTGTTCGATCCCCTCTACCAGGGCGGGTACCGACTCGGGCTCCACGCAGACGGCGATCCCCGGCAGGTTGTCACACAGCTGGCCCAGTTCGGTGTGGGCTTCGGCAGTGATCACCGCGTTGCCGCCCACCGCCAGAATATTGGTCAGCTTGGAGGGCAGGACCGCATCCGCCGCGCCGCGCTTCTGTATCACCAGATGGCAGTCGGCCATCTTCAGCAGCGCCGGTAAGGCGTCGTAAGACTGCAGCGGGAAGAACTGAATGTTATGCAGGCCGCGCTCGCGGGCCAGCTTTTCAAGCCGCGCTTTACCGCCCCCCTGGCCGACAATCACAAACTGCAAGGGCTTATCGCTGAGCGCGGCGGCAGCGTCGATGACGCTCTCCAGCCCCTGCTTCTCACCGATATTGCCGGAATAGAGAACAATCTTTTGCGCCTCAGCCAGACCCAGCTGCGCGCGCAGCGCTGCTGCGTCGTCAGATGTGACGTCGCGAAAACGCGCCACTTCCGACCAGTTAGGGAAGAAGATCACCTTCTCCGCCGCCACGCCCTTCTCCTGCGCTTTGTTCATCATCGAGCGGGAGATGGTCGAGACATAATCCACGTTGTGCAGGCCGCTGCGCTCAAAGGCGCTGGCCAGTTTCGCGACTTTGCCGCCCTTGCCTTTGCCCGCCATACCCAGGCCGAGCATGGCGTCCACTTCATAATCCTGAATGTGCAGCAGGGTGCGGGCCCCGGAGAGCTTGCCCAGCAGGCGCATGCCTGGGGTGCAAAACAGGGTCGGCACCACGCCAATAATGCGATCCGGCTTCCAGCGACGTTGCGCCATCAGCGGGAAGAAACTGCTCAGGGCAAAGCTGCCCAGATGAATCAAACGCTTTAAAGTCGATGGCTGTTTCGGCACATACAGCGGGCAGCGCCAGACGGTGGCAGCCCCCTCTTCGCGACGATAGCGCCAGTTTGAATAATTTTCGCCCACCTGCCACTCAGGGTAATAAGGCGGGGCCGTAATGACCCGCACCTCGTGCCCCTGGCTGGCCATCCACTCCACCATCTCGCCGGTGTATTTGCCGATACCGGTGAGCTCCGGGGAGTAGTTAATGCCGTACACCAAAATTTTCATAAACCCGGCACCCCTGACTGTTCCAGGAAGTAGGCCCGGCTGTTGTCATGCACGTTATCGCTGGCCAGAAGCTGTTCAGGCGTCAGCCAACGATAATCATCGTGCTGAGAATCAGGCAGACGCAGGTCTGCCTGATTCACCTTCAGGCGATAGCCCAGCACCACGTAGTGGGTGGTGAAACCGGTGCCGGAAAAGTTGTCGTCATAGAAGTGCTGCCAGACCCCGTAGAACTGCCCCGCCGTCATCGGCAGGCGCAGCCCCAGCTCCGCCTGTGTCAGACGGGCAAAGGCATTTTCCAGCGTCTCGTCTTTCTGCACCCGCCCACCCGGCACGAACCAGTAGCCCTGCGCCGGACGGTTGGTGCGTTGCCCGAGCAGGAACTCGCCCCGCTCGTTCTCCACCACCAGATCGATGGAGATAAGCGGAGTGGAACGCACCACAGTGGCAAAATCTTCCTGACTTAAAAACATATCTACCCCCGGAACCGCTGCTGGTTTTCCAGGAACCACTGGTAAGTACTGGCCAGCCCCTGCGCCAGCGTCACCTCGTGGAACCAGCCCAGCTGATGCAGACGGGTCACATCCAGCAGCTTGCGCGGCGTGCCGTCGGGTTTGCTGGCATCGAAGGCCACGCGGCCCTTGTATCCCACCACCTGAGCGATAGTCTCAGCCAGCTCACGGATAGTGCAGTCCACCCCGGTGCCAACGTTGATGTGCGACAGCATCGGCTCGGTGTTCTCCTGCCACACCTCGCGTGCCAGCTCCATCACGTGAATGCTGGCGGCGGCCATGTCATCCACATGCAGGAACTCGCGCATCGGCGTACCGCTGCCCCACACCACCACTTCCGGTGCGTTGCTGACGGTCGCCTCGTGAAAACGACGCAGCAGCGCCGGGATCACGTGCGAGTTGCTCGGGTGGAAGTTATCGTTCGGGCCGTACAGGTTGGTCGGCATCACCGAGCGATAGTCGCGACCGTACTGGCGGTTATAGGATTCGCACAGCTTGATCCCGGCAATCTTGGCGATGGCGTAGGGCTCGTTGGTCGCTTCCAGCGTGCCCTGCAGCAGCTCGCTCTCGGCGATGGGCTGTTTGGCCATCTTCGGGTAGATACAGGATGAGCCGAGGAACAGCAGCTTGTTCACGTTATGCAGATGCGCAGCGTGAATGATGTTGCTCTCAATCATCATGTTTTCGTAGATGAAATCTGCCGGATAAGTGTTGTTGGCGACAATGCCGCCCACTTTTGCCGCCGCCAGATAGACCTGGTCGATGCGCTGCTCGGCAAAAAATGCCTGTACCGCGCCCGCATCGAGCAGATTCAGTTCATCACGGTTGCGAACGACCAGTTCGACGTTACCGCGCTGTTCCAGCTGGCGAACAATCGCGGAACCCACCATTCCGCGATGACCGGCAACAAAAATTCGTTGTTTGCTCATACTCAGGACTCCAGCGCGATGGCAACCTCGTAGCCATGGGACTTGAGCAGGGAGTGTTTCTTCGCCGCTTCAAGATCGTGGGCAACCATCTCTGACACCATCTCCTGGAGGGTGATTTCCGGCTTCCAGCCCAGTTTTTCGTGCGCTTTGCTTGGGTCGCCGAGCAGGGTTTCCACCTCAGCAGGACGGAAGTAGCGCGGGTCAACCTGGACAATCACATCGCCCGGCTTCACGCCCGGTGCGTCATGGCCGGTCACGGAGACCACGATACCCTTCTCTTCCACGCCGGTACCTTCGAAGCGCAGTTTGATACCCAGCTGGGCTGCCGCCATCTCAACGAACTGACGCACGGAGTACTGCACGCCGGTGGCGATGACGAAGTCTTCTGGTTTTTCCTGCTGCAGCATCATCCACTGCATTTTCACATAGTCTTTGGCGTGGCCCCAGTCACGCAGGGAGTCCATGTTGCCGAGGTGCAGGCAGGATTCCAGACCCTGAGCAATGTTGGCGATGGCGCGGGTGATTTTACGGGTCACGAAGGTTTCGCCGCGGCGCGGGGATTCGTGGTTGAACAGAATACCGTTACAGGCGTAGATGCCGTAGGACTCGCGGTAGTTCACGGTGATCCAGTAGGCGTACATTTTAGCCACAGCATACGGAGAGCGCGGGTAGAACGGCGTGGTCTCTTTCTGCGGGATCTCCTGCACCAGGCCATACAGCTCGGAGGTAGACGCCTGATAGAAACGGGTCTTCTTCTCCAGACCGAGGAAGCGAATGGCTTCCAGCAGACGCAGGGTACCCATGGCATCCACGTCGGCGGTGTATTCCGGGGATTCGAAGGAGACCGCTACGTGGCTCATCGCGCCCAGGTTGTAAACCTCATCCGGCTGCACTTCCTGCAGAATACGGGTCAGGTTGGAGCTGTCGGTCAGGTCACCGTAGTGCAGGTGGAATTTCGGGTTTGCTGCATGTGGATCCTGGTAGATATGATCCACGCGCTCGGTGTTAAACGAGGAGGCACGACGTTTGATTCCGTGCACTTCGTAGCCTTTTTCCAGCAGGAGTTCCGCCAGATAAGAACCATCCTGTCCGGTAACGCCGGTGATGAGAGCGACTTTAGACATGTTTATTTTCTCCAGACTTATCAGAAGTTATTCAGTTTCAACGCGTTCGCGTATCACCACTGCGGGATTGCCACGGCAAAGCTTATTTGCCGGAAGCGATTTAAAAACACTGCTGCGCGCACCAACAACGGTGCCATCGCCAATGGAAACACCGGGCGCGACAAAGACATCGGTCGCCAGCCAGCATTTCTCACCCAGGGTGATGGGCTGCGCATTAATATCAAAATGTTGACTCATATAATCGTGACTGCCGGTGCAGAGATAACACTTCTGCGACACCACCGAATTGGCGCCAATCGAAATATCACCCAGCGTATATAACACCGCCTCGTCACCCACCCAGGCGTTATCCCCTAAGGTTAATTTCCACGGGTAAGTAATTTTTACCGACGGGCGAATCACTACGTTTTTTCCGATTTTTGCGCCAAACAGACGTAATAAAAAGGCGCGCCAGCGGTACATTATTTGCGGCGACCAGGCAAATAACGTCGCCTGAACTGCCCACCATAACTGCACCTTAATACCGCCTGCGCCACGAAATCCTTTTGGCACAGAGAAGCCACTTAATTCCTGCATCGTGTTTCCTTATATTCAGGCTTTGTTATATAAGGCTTTTGTTTTACCGGTCGTTTTTAGACGCAATAAATAAGACAATTCCGCGAGCACACCCGGCATGCGCAATATTTCGCGCTGCACTTTTTTGGCATCCTGGCATAATTCAAGATTATTCGAGGTTGACACGCCGCCCATCGAGAATTCAGATACCAGCCCCGGGAGACGTTTAAACGGATAACCGGCTTTATACATTCTGGCGGTCAGGGCGTAATCCGACGAGACGCGGTACTGCAGATCGTACGGGTACGTTTTTAATCCGCTGACGGGAAAGAAAATCGCCTGATGGCTGGCCGGCAGGCTGTGGTAAATATACCAGCCCGGTTTCGCCGCCCGGCGCACTTTATTTCCGTCACCAAAATCGAGTAACGCATCGCCGAGGATCATGGCGTTACCCTGCACGTCGCCGAGCTGGCGTACAAACTGCGCCACATCGTCATGAAAAATGTCGCCAGAGTTGAGGAAGATCGCGTAGCGACCCTGCGCCATGTCGATGCCTTTATTCATGGCATCGTAGATACCGCGGTCTTTCTCGCTGACGTAACGTAAGTTGAACTCACCGTTCAGTTTTTCGAGAAATTCTGCCGTGCCGTCGTTGGAACCGCCATCCACCACAATCCATTCAAAACTGAGGCTGGGATCGCGGGCCAGGTTGCGCAGCGAACGCCAGGTTTTTACCACGCCGTCAAGATTACGGAAGGCAACAGTAATAACGCTGAGTAACATAAACCACCTCGTTATGAATGCGTAATATTAAGCGCCTTGCGCAAAATAAACGGGCAAACAATTAAGAATGCGTATTCCGGGCTAAATATTGACCCGGTAAAAAACAGCGACACCGGCGTAAAAAGATAAAGCTGTACGCGAAAATTCTGATTATCACCGAAAGCGCTGATCGTCATTTTGAAAACTTTGAACAGATACCACGCCGTTAATAACACTGCGAACCACGAAAAATAAATAATCAGCAGATACAGGCCATTGTCTATGGTTTTTCCGACGTCCGCACCGTTAAAGATTCCGAATGATGCGACATATTCGTAAAGTGAGCCGAATCTGACTACGCCATCAATATGGGTTAAAGAGTAACCCACCATCACCAGCGGACCGATAATACGATAATAAGATGACGATCCTTCGGTCCCCAAATCACCCAGGCGTTCGGAAATATACGGGAAGGCAAATACCACCCCGACAAGGAACACCGACAATGAAATGATCGCTAAAGGTAACTTTTTCTTGATCGCCTCTTTATTCAGATACTGAAACGCCCACTCAAGAAGGTAAAACAGGATAAAGGTCATTACCCCGGAGAACGATCCTGACAGGACTATTCCTGCAAGAATCATAGCATCGCTCTTGGGCGTTTTGATACCAAACTGTTTGATGCTGAGCCAAATTGAGATTAACGCCAGAGCAAAGAATGCCGGTTCGAAATAGAGTGCCGTCGTACGCTTGCCGCCAAATTTAATGAAATTCAGTACATAGCTATTACTGTAAATAAGATATTTCGAAATTATTTCCATCAGGCTACTGCCGCCTGTCAAAATAATTTGCGCCATCTCCAGCGCCGCTATCGTCACAATGATGCCGATGACCAGATAAAAGAACCTGAGGATCTTCCGATAATTGTGCGGCGAGATGGTTTTAAAGCGAATACTCCACACCATCCCGATAATGATCACGATATAGACGAACAGCATCGTGGAGGTGACATATTTGCTGGCGTCCAGCGACTGACCAAAGATGTAGTTAAAGGCCGTCAGCCCCACCCCCAACCCCAGGGCAATCATCAGCTTTTTCACGCTGATCTTGTCGACAAACAGCAACAGCAGCAGCGGTAAGAAGGTCACGATGGTGATGGGGAAGCTCTCACCCAGCTGGGCAATTTTGACGTTGACCAGCAGGTAGACCAGCGGCAGCAGCAGATAGCTACAGATTCTGATAGAACGAGACATACTCCTCCAGCATCTGTTGTCCACTGTAGGCCTGACGGCTGCGGGTGCGGAACGATTCCAGGTCAGTGCCAAAAACGGCCTGAGCGATCTCCGCTTTCGACAGCTGCACCAGCGGCAGTACCTCGTTTTCCGTGAAGGTTTTCCCCCCTGATTTCTCCAGCACTTCCCGCGCCGCGTCGCTGTGGGTAGCGATCACCGGCACGCCGATGGAGAGCGCTTCGCACAGGATCAGCGGGTAGTTATCCACCCGGGAGCTGAACACCAGCGCATCCATGCCGTTCAGGGCGCTCATCAGCTTGCGCTTGTCGGTTTCGAAGCCGTGATTGATCACGTTGGCACCGTCAAAGGGCGAAAACTTCCCGAAGGTGTGCAGTTCGATTTTGTCCCCGAGGGCCATGATCTGGCGCACCAGCTGCTGGTTGGTTTTGCCGTCGTAGCGCAGGTCGTGGGCCACTACCGCGATTTTCGGTTTGCCCGGCGTCACGGCGACCGGGGTCAGCTCGGCCAGAATCTCTTCAGTGGCCACGTCGATGCCGTTGTTGATGATTCGGCAGCGCCCTGCCCCGTACAGGCAGTTAAACGCATCGGCCACGTGCTGGCTGGGGGAGATGAACTGGCAGCCGAGCGCCAGCATGTCGCGGAACAGCTGACGTTTACCGGCCACCAGCTGATGAGCGCGATCCACCTTCACCGGAGGATAGTTGCCGAGCGTCGGGCACTTCTGGCAATTCTCTTTCCAGCCTTCGCAGCCGTCGGTAAAGGCGCAGCGGCCGGTGACGCTCCAGTGATCGTGCAGGGTCCAGACGAACGTGGTATCGGGTTTGTGCGCCTGCACTTTCTCGCAGAAGGCCACGACCTCCTCCAGCTTCAGCCAGTAGCTGTGCAGGACGTGAAAATGCAGCACTACCGGGCCCGCGGTGCGGGTCACGGTGCGATACAGGCTGTTAAGGTTGCCGAACAGATCGCGGTTAAAGAGACGGAACAGGGCAATATTCGCCACCGAGGTCAGACGCGGGGTATGTTTCACCACCTGCGGATAGCGGTCGTGGCTGACGCTCTTCTTGCCGCCCTTGCCGTAGCCGTAGATAAAGCGCGACTGAAGCCCTTTTTGCAGCGCGCGCTGGTGCAGATCCAGCGCCACCCCTGCCGCCCCGCCCTCGGCGAGACGCACGTTAAATTGCAGAATATTCATTTGATCACCTTCACCCGGGCCTTCTCGCCCACCACCAGCGCGTTGTCCGGGATGCTGTCGAGCACTACGCTCCCGGCTCCGATGGTGACGTTATTGCCTACGGTGATATCACCAATCATCACCACGTTGGCGCCCAGCTCAACGTTATTGCCAATCACCGGGCAGGCAAGGCTGTCCGGACCGCGGTTGCCAAGGGTCACGCCGTGGCGGATGGTAAAATCATCCCCGGCAACCACGAATTTATTGATCACCACGGCATAGCCGTGGTGAATGGTAAAGCGCCGTCCGATGGTGGCCGCGGCCTGGATTTCATAGCCGAAGAAGCACTCGGTGATGATGCGGTACAGCACCAGCACCGGGGCCGCCCACAGGTTATTGAGGACGTTCTTTTTGCGCCAGACGGAGCAGAAATGGGCCACCCGGTAGGCCAGCACCATGCAGCAGGGGCGCAGGCTCCAGCTGTTTGCGCGACAATCTTCCAGCACCATTATTTCCCCCGCAGTCCGTCAGCCAGACGCTTACCGTTGCGCACCGAGATCAGCGTCAGCAGCGTGCGCCAGTTCATGCGCTTATTGCGGATCTGATACAGGGTAAACAGCTGATACTTGCGGCTGGCGCGATCGAACTTGTCCCGATGCTTGCGGTAGAAGTGGAAGTAGCCTGAGAACTTTTTCGGTGAGGAGGTGATCTGCATCTCGCCATGGTTGATGTGCAGGATCTGCGTCGCCTCGTCCACCTTCCACGGCTCGCCATACTCCACCACCATCCGCAGGAAGATGTCGTAGTCCTGGGCGGCCTTCAGTTCGGTATCGAACAGGCACTCCTTGAAGCGCCATGCCCAGGTAAAGACCTGATTGCCGATGATGTTGCGCTTGTAGAACAGGCGGCGCGAGTAAGGTGATTTCGGGTACAGCGGCAGACTGGCGGGTTGGGAGTAAACCTCCCCCTCGCAGACATAGTCGTTGGCATACAGGAACGCATGGGTCACCAGATGATGCTGATGAGCCAGGAAGGTCGAGAGCCGGTTCGGCGTCCACTCATCGTCGTCATCAATACCGGTCAGGTACTGACCGTTGGCCTGCAGGATCGCCTGATTGCGTACCGCGCAGGCACCGGAGTTGATGGCGTTGTGGGTGTAGACCACCCGCGGATCGTTCAGGTCAGTGACAAACTGCTGCAGCTGTTCCCAGGAGGAGGAGCAATCATCGACGATGATCAGCTCCCAGTGGTCGTAATCCTGGCGCAATACCGACTTTATCGCACGGATCGCCAGCTGCTGACGGTTCCATGTCGGCATATAGATAGAAATCAAAGGGCGTGTTGTCATGGTATTCCCCGAATGGCTCATTACTTGCTGTCCGACTTATATTCGTACTCGTAATACCCGTAATCCTGATAACCAGCGGCACGGCGGAAGATGGAGTTGAGGATCACCCCTTTCACCGGAATGCCGTTCTGCTCGAAGCGGCTGAGGCTGGTTTCGACCTCTTTCAGGGTGTTAACCGCATAACGTGCCACCATCAGCGTGGTGCCCGCGTGGCGACCCACGATTGCCGCATCGGTGACCGCCAGGATTGGTGGGGTATCGATGATTACCAGGTCATAATTCTCGCTGGCCCACTTCACCAGTTGGGTGAAGCGCTCGCTCATCAGCAGTTCCGACGGGTTCGGCGGCACCTGCCCGCGGGAGACCAGGTCGAAGTTAGGCACGGAGGTCGGTTTCGCGCACTGGGTGATATCGCCCTTGCCGAGCAGGATCTCCGACAGACCGTTAACGTTATTGGTGCCCAGCAGTTCGTGGGTGTAGCCCTTACGCATATCGCAGTCGATCAGCAGCACGCGCTTGTTGGTCTGGCTGACCACCGCCGCGAGGTTGGCGCAGACGAAGGTTTTCCCGATGGACGGGCTGACCCCGGAGAGCATCAGCACGTTGTTGCTGGCCTGCATCATGGCGAAGTGCAGGCTGGTGCGCAGGCTACGAATGGCTTCGATGGCCAGATCCGTTGGGTTACCGACTGCCAGCAGCTGGCTCTGTTTGTAGCGTTTAACCCCGTTAGTGGTTTTGACGCTGTCACGGGACTTCTGCCACTCGGAGAGCGGGATGCTGGCGTAGACGTTGATACCGTGCTCTTCCAGCACCTGCGGGCTTTCGATCCCACGGTTAAACAGGGAGCGCAGCAGCACGCCAACGATGGAGAGCATCAGGCCGAGAATAATGCTGCCGAGAATAATCAGCGCCTTCTTCGGCTTCAGCACGCCGGGCTGGGTGATGGCCGGATCGACAATTCGCACGTCGCCCACGGTGCTCGCTTCGGTGATCTTCAGCTCCTGCTGTTTGTTCAGTAGCTGCATATAGACCTGCTGACCGGACTCCACGTCGCGGGTCAGACGCAGGATCTCCTGCTGGGTTTTTGGCATCGCGGTGACGCGGCCATTGAGCTTCGCTTTTTCCTCTTCCAGGGTCTGGCGTTTCTCCAGCAGCGTGCGGTAGGCAGGGTGACGTTTGGTGTAGAGCTTGGAAATTTCCGCCTCTTTAAAGGTCAGCTCGTTGAGCTGGGCGTCGATGTTGACCATCGAATCCAGCACCGACTTCGCTTCCAGCGGCAGGTCAACGGAATCTTTATCCTGGCGGAAGGCGTTGAGCTTGTTCTCGGCTTCATCCAGATGACCGCGCACTTCCGGGAGCTGTTTGGCAAGGAAGTCGAGACTTTTTGACGCCTCTTCCGACTTGCGCTTTACGTTCTGCGCCTGGTAGTTGCGGGTGATGCTGTTGAGAATGTCGCGGATTTTGTCTTTGTCTTCCCCGGTAAAGGTCAGACTCAGCACCCCGGTATCTTTCCCGGTTTCGGTGACCGTCAGGTTGCCCTGCAGGTTATTGATCATTCCCAGCATCGAGAATTTGCTGACGGTGAACTCGCTGCCGCTCTGGGCATGAATGGCGCTAACCATCATGCTCACGCCGTCTTTAGTCAGTATCTCCCCCACCTTGCCGCGGGCGCTAAACCCGGCGTCGCTGGTGAGTTCATACTGATCTTTGCCCAGCACCTCGAGGGTGAAGACCTGACTTGCTCCCCCGGCAGGCAGGGTAAAGGTGGTGACTTTGACGGTGTCGTTCTGACGGCCCATCAACCGGTCCCAGCCCGCGCCAAACACCGGGAAGGTGTTTTTGCTGACGCCGATGTCGAGATCCAGATCGTCCACGGTTTTACCCAATACCAGGCGGGACTGGATCAGCTCAATTTCCGCCTGCGAGGCGGGCGGCTTATTCGCCAGCGCTGAACCAATGTCCTGCACCAGCGAGCTGCCGCTGTTCTGCTCGATTTGTACCAGCGCATCGGCGCTGTAGATCGGCGTGGCGAAGAGGGTGTAAATCACCGCCGCAACGGCAAATACCGCGGTGATGCCTATCACCCACCAGCGCGCCTCGACCACGGTGCCGATCAGGCGACCAATATCAATCTCATCACCGCCCGCACTCGGGGAGGAAGAAGGTTTTACGTTTGCTGTCATTATTATCCCTGCTGAACGTTCAGTGCCTGTGCCCACTGGCGGGCAGACTGGTCGAGTAAGGTGTAAACCGCCTCAAACGCTTCATGGCTTTTGCGATACGGATCGGGGATCTCACGCTCATTGTCCCAGTGACCAAAGAGCATCACCTTGCCGCGCATCTCCGGTGCGATATCGCACAGGGCGTGGATGTGGCGTTTTTCCATAGCGAGGATCAGGTCGTAGTCCCGGCACAGGCTGGCTGTCACCTGACGGGCGCAATGCCCGTCGAGCGAAAGCTGATGCTCTGCCGCGACCTGACTTGCGCGCTCATCGGCCCCTTTGCCGACCAGCGCGCCCAGCCCGGCTGACGCGACGGTCAGCTGTGGCTGGTACTGTTTTAAAAGCCGCTCAGCGGTGGGGGAACGGCAGATGTTCCCCACACAAACCACCAGAATTTTGTTAAACATCGTTATCACCAGTTGTGGTACTGATGTACCGTGTCGGTCATGGTATGGATATTGTTGATGGTCGGCATCAGCTGGTTCATCACACGGTTCCAGCGCGTAATCGGCGCGGTGGTGACGTAGACCACGTCATATGGCTGGAGGCGGAACCCGGTTGCCATCACCAGCGAGGTCGCATCAGACATATCCAGCTGGTAGACGTTGGCAATCTTGCCCTTCCCACCATTTCCGGTGATCGGACGGATCACGAAGATGCCGCTGGCGTCGGAGGTGCTCATATCCAGCCCTTCCGCGTTGCCCAGCGCTTCGGTCAGGGTCATACCGCTGAAGTCCATCTTGAGGGTGCTCTGTTTCTTCACTTCGCCCATCACGAACACTTTCAGGTCGTCATTGCGCGGCACAAACAGGATGTCACTTGGATAGAGCAGACGGTTCTGGCTCAGGTCGCCGTTCTGCATCAGCGCCTGCAGGGAGATACGCTCCTCTTTACCTTTATGGGTCAGCACCGCATTGCGCCAGTCGGCGCCATCGGTGAGCCCGCCCGCGGCGTTGATGGCGTCGAGCACCGTCAGCGGCACGTTGGTGATCGGCTGCTGGCCAGATTTATTCACCTGGCCGGAGACATAGACTTTCTGTGAACGGAATGCGGCGATATTAACGTCCACCTGCGGATCGGCGATGTACTGCGCTAAACGGCCGGTAATATCACTACGAATCTGGGAGAGCGTTTTGCCGGCAACACGTATTTTGCCGACATAGGGATAGAACATGGTGCCATCCGACTGAACCCAGTTACCGGCATCGCTGGAGCTACGATACTGCCCCGCCGGGGTGGTTAGCTCCGGGTGATCCCAGACGGTAACGTTGATGACATCTCCAGGCCCCACGCGGTACTGGTAGCTGGCGATCTCCTGCTCGAGGTCGACATTCGGCCGTGCGACAACCGGGCGGGGGCGTAATTGTTCAACCAGCTGCGGGGTCATTGGATAAACATTCACCATGCGGTTGATATCAAAATCAGCATCCTGCTGTTTAATCACATCCTTGCCCGATGTTGACATATTGCTGCCGGGAAAGACCGTACAACCACTCATCAAGGTCACAGACACCAATAATGGCATCAATTTCATTTTGGATTTCATCATTGATTATTTATCACTATGGAAGAGTAATTATCCTGTGCATTTAAATAAGCGCGTAGGCGTATTACTTTTAGCATGCAGTCAATAAAAGTGAAATATAACTGGCATCAGTCCTAAAAGAGGCTTATTTGCATTCAGACTATTGACAGAATAATCGAGGCTGATTAACACGCTTTCAGGCACGCTACCGCCCTTGGCTTTCAGTTACCAATCTACTGTTTAAACAGTACGTTATGAGTAAACACCCTCTTTGGCACGGCATAACGAAAAATATAAAAGGCCGGATAATTCCGAACCCGATATAAGTTTTTCATGTCATTAAACCGATACAGAAATAGCAGCAAAACACAGCGCAATTTGATGCTGAAAGAATTGTTGCAGCTAACGGAATAGCAGGCAAGGAAACATCAACGAAGGCGTGGCTTTTAAGATTAATATTAACGGCCACACTTCTGCATTTTTAGGAATAGCTTGATATTGACTTTATTGAAGGAAGCACTTTGACCTGCGATATTTCTTATTTTGCGATAATACAGACTATTCACAATATTAACCCACAGAGCGCAGGGTTTATTTCCACCATGATTCAGTAAAATCTGTACAGATAAATGCCCGGCTGGCATTGCATTTTTCAGGTGCAGTATCCATGATCGAAATGTGACAATTGTCATATAACAAAAGGTATTACTCACACTATGGAATGGATAGCAGATCCATCAATATGGGCCGGGCTGGTCACCCTGGTGGTGCTGGAACTTGTGCTCGGTATCGATAACCTGGTCTTTATCGCTATTCTCGCCGAAAAACTGCCCCCTGCTCAGCGCGACCGCGCCCGCATCACCGGCCTGTTAATGGCGATGGTGATGCGCCTGCTGCTGTTGGCCTCTATCTCCTGGCTGGTGACGCTCACCCGCCCGCTGTTTACCGTCCACGGATTTGGCTTTAGCGCCCGCGATCTGATCATGCTCTTTGGGGGCTTTTTCCTGATCTTCAAAGCCACCATGGAGCTTAACGAAAGGCTGGAAGGCAAGGACAGCGAGAACCCCACCCAGCGGCGCGGGGCCAAATTCTGGGCTGTGGTGGCACAAATCGTGGTGCTGGACGCCGTCTTCTCCCTGGATTCAATGATCACCGCCGTGGGGATGGTCGATCACCTTGGGGTGATGATGGCCGCGGTGATTATCGCCATTGCCCTGATGGTAATGGCCAGCAAGGCGCTCACCCGCTTCGTCAACGATCACCCAACGATTGTAATTTTATGCCTGAGCTTCCTGCTGATGATCGGCTTTAGCCTGGTGGCAGACGGTTTTGGCTTCCACATTCCGAAAGGCTATCTGTACGCCGCGATTGGCTTCTCGGTAATTATTGAGGCGCTGAACCAGCTAGCCATCTTCAACCGCCGCCGCTTCCTCTCTGCCAATCAGACCCTGCGCCAGCGCACCGCCGACACGGTTATTCGCCTGCTGAGCGGTAAAAAGGAGGATGCCGAGCTGGATGCGCAGACGGCTTCGCTGCTGGCCGACCATGACAACAGCCCGATCTTTGCCCCGCAGGAGCGCAGGATGATTGAGCGGGTGCTGCATCTTAACCAGCGCTCGGTGAGCAGCATCATGACTTCGCGCCACGATATTGAACATATCGACCTGAACACGCCCGAGAGCACCATTCGTGCGCTGCTGGATAAAAACCAGCACACCCGCATTGTGGTCACCGGCGGGGAGCAGGAGGAGGAGCTGCTGGGCGTGGTGCACGTTATCGATCTGCTCAATCAGCAGCTGCGCGGCGAGCCGCTTAACCTGCGGGTGCTGATCCGCCAGCCGCTGGTGTTCCCGGAAGTGCTGCCGCTGCTGCAGGCCCTGGAGCAGTTCCGCAACGCGCGGACCCATTTCGCCTTCGTGGTGGATGAGTTTGGTTCTGTAGAGGGGATCGTGACGCTCAGCGACGTGATGGAGACCATCGCCGGTAATCTGCCGAACGAAGTGGAGGAGATCGACGCCCGGCACGATATTCAGAAGAATGCTGACGGCAGCTGGACCGCCAACGGCCATATGCCGCTGGAGGATCTGGTGCAGTACGTACCGCTGCCGCTGGACGATAAGCGCGAATACCATACCATTGCCGGTCTGTTGATGGAGTATCTGCAACGGATCCCGCAGCCGGGGGAAGAGGTTCAGGTGGGAGATTATGCGCTGAAAACCCTGGAGGTGGAAAACCACCGGGTGCAGAAGGTACAGCTGATCCCGCTGATGACGCAGGATGATGTGGATTACGAGTTGTGATGCGTTCCCCTCACCCCGCCCTCTCCCCATAGGGGCGAGGGAGAAAACACGATCGAGTTCAGTCTATAAGACCGCACCAGACTGTTCCCTCTCCCCTCCGGGGTGTACGGTCCGGGGACATGGTAGACAGGTGTTCGGGGACATGGTGAACACTTTTTAACATCCTTTACCCATGGTGATCGACTTTTTCTTCAGGTCGATCACCCCCACTTTCGTGCTGTACCACCACACCTCGTAACAACCGTCCTCCTGCATCTCCCTCAGCCCGACCTGCTCGCCCCTGAACGCCTTGCCTGCGCTCAGACTGATACCCTTCACGCTCAGCTTCCCGCTGATATCCACCTTCCTGACCATCACGCCCCCGTCGTATTCCGGCGGTGTGGTGTGGCTGCGGTACTGCCGCGCGGACGGCTGGTAGCGCGAGGCCGGAACCGCCATATCCAGCGCATCATGGGGCCGTTCGAGGTTATAGACCGTCCGCCAGTGGTCGAAGGCGCGCTGCAGCTCGCTGCTGTCCGCGAACCACTTACCCTGCAGGACTTCCGCCTTCAGGCTGCGGTGAAAACGCTCCAGCTTGCCCTGGGTCTGCGGGTGGTAAGGCCGCGAGTGGCCCACCCGGATCCCCTGGCGCATCAGCCACAGTTCGAGCGCCGTCCAGGTGCCGGTGGTGTCGCCCCAGGGGGCGCCGTTGTCCATCGTCATCCGGTCCGGCAGGCCGTAGCGTTCGAACACCCTGACCAGCTGCTGCTGCACGGTCTCACGCCGTTCATCGGGGCAGTGCATCAGGCACAGGGAAAAACGGGAGTGGTCATCCAGCAGGGTGAGCGGATGGCAGCGCCCGCCGCCGAAGGGAAAGTGGCCCTTGAAATCCATCTGCCAGAGCCGGTTCGGGGCGTCATGTTCGAACCGGCCTGTGGCCGGAACGCCCGGCGCCGCACCCGGCAGCAGGCCGTGGCGGGCCATCAGGTTATGGACGGTGCTGAAGGTGGGCATACGGTGCCCCTAGTCTTCCAGCCAGCGCTTGATCTTGCGGGCGCCCCAGCGTTCATGACGGGCATGGGCCATGCGCAGCAGGTCAGCAATGTCGTCTGATGAACGGTTCGGGGAATGACGGGGCGTGCGGGGACGATCCTGAAGGCCGGATAAACCGTCCTCAGCCCAGCGTCGAAGCCACTTGTAGCCGGTGGCAGGTGAGATGCCGTAGTGACGGCACAGCGCGCGGATGTTCGCCCCGTCCTGCGAGGCAAACAATACAAACTCGGTACGTAATGACATGGTATCTCTCGCATCCCACGGCATAAGCGACTCCATAAACGGGTTCTTATGCCTCAGTTGTAAGTGTCTACCATGTCCCCGAACAAGTGTTCATGATGTCCCCGTAGGGGCGAGGGAGAAAACACGATCGAGTTCAGTCTATAAGACCACACCAGACTGTTCCCTCTCCCCTCTGGGGAGAGGGAGAAAACACGATCGAGTTCAGTCTATAAGACCGCACCAGACTGTTCCCTCTCCCCTCTGGGGAGAGGGTTAGGGTGAGGGGAAAAAGCGCTTACTGAAGCTTATCCAGTAACTTCTTCACATCTTTGCCGTTCTGCGAATCTTTGTTCTTCTCCGCCCAACCACTAAGACGACGTTTCGCCTCATCCTGAAGATGTTTACGCAGCAGCTGATCCACCTGCAGGCTGTAGTTGAGCGCCTGCCAGTTGCCGTAGACGTTCAGCGGGATCGGCGTGGTTTTCAGGAAATCGATTAGCCTGCTTTCACCCAGCCAACCCTCCAGCACGCGGATTTTGAAGCGGGTGTCGGCCGTCTCTTTGATCAGATCCAGACTCCCGTTACCTTCGAGCGTCAGCATGGGCGATTCACCCTGCATACCATTCAGCGTCACCTGCCCTTCGTTGAGGCTCAGGTCGGTGACAAAGCTGTCCAGACGGGTCGCGTTATCGACGTTCTCTTTTACCTTCACGTTGCTGCTACGCTCCACCGCCTGCTGCACCAGCTGCTGGAAGTTAAGCCCTTCCATGCGGGTGTTCTGCATTTCCAGATGGGCCTGGCCCTGCCAGTGGTGACGGAAGGCGTCGGCGTCAATCTTGCTGCCCGAAAAATCACCGGCCATGGTCAGGCTACCGGTGAGCGAAATCGGGTAGTTAAAGGCCTTCAGAATGGTGCCGATCTCAATATTATCCAGACGCGGCTGGAAAGAGGACCGGGCGACCGCTTTACGCACGTCGAGCGTGCCGGGTAAAGAGATATGCCCTTCTCCCATTTTACCGCTCAGCTCAGCAATGGTCAGAAGGCCGTTCTTGTTGGTCATCTGGCTGCTGACCTGGCTGAAGTCCATACCCCGCCAGTGCACGCTGTTGGCTTTCAGCAGGATATCGGCGCTAAAGCCGCGCAGGCCGTTGTAATCGGGCTGCTCCAGGTTGGAGGAGATCACCGGGCGCTGAGGTTTGGCCTGCGTTTGCCCCTGCTGCACCGCCTCGCCGTCGGCGGCCGCGGCGGCCTGGGCCGGGAGCAGGTTTTCCAGATTAAGATTGTCGAACTGCAGGTTCATGTTCCATTGCGGTTCGCTGCCAAGGATCACGCTGGCCTGGCCGGTCATCGCGCTGTCATTGGCCTGTAAATTGAGTTGATTGAGTTCAAGCTGCTTCTGCTCTTCACGCCACTGCGCCTGCAAAGTACCCTGGCCGCTGATGCCCTGTGCAGGCAGATCCACGCCGGTCAGTTGCCAGCTCAGCTGCTGGATCTCAGCGCTCAGCAGGTGCGGATAGTCAGAGGCGTTCACATTGGCGGCGAGGGAAAGCTTCAAATCGCGCTGATTGCGGTTAATGCGGCCGCTGAAGTCGATCTTGCCTTTGTGGTGTTCATCCTGCTCCATCTGCAGGTTGATATTGCGCACCGTGACCTGCTCGGCACCTTCGTGCTGGAACACCAGCAGGCTGTCCGCCACCTTCAGGCGGCCAATATCGAATGACCAGCCGGCATCTTCCGCTTTATCCGGGAGGGTGTTCTCACGCGGGGCCACCGGCGCATCGGCGTTACGCACCGCCTCAGACTGCGGGGTCAGCTGGATCACCGCCCCTTTGAGCATCACCTCATTGACCTGCAGCTGATGCGAAAACAGCGGCATCAACGCCACGTCGAGGCGCATATTGTCGGCAGCCACCAGCGGCACCGACGCTCCCGGCGCGGTAAGGGACATGCGCCCGGAGAGGATGCTCAGCTGTGGCCAGACGTGCCAGCGCAGCGGCCCCTCCAGCTTCAACGCATACCCGCTGCGGACCTCGACCTGACGCACCATGTAGGCGCGGAAGTCATTGGGGTTGACCAGCAGAACCAACGCTGACAGGCCAGCAACCAGCACCACCAGCAAAATCATCAGCGTTGTCAGAACTCTTCTCATGGCTTCCTCAATGGACCGGATTTAAGCTCAGTCTTTATCAATACGACTGGCGACCGCACCCTGCTGGTCGCGATATTTTGCATCCTGGCGGGCGTTATACGGACGGGCCGCCGGACCGGTTAACGGCTCAAAGCTCAACGCGCCGATCATCATGCCCGGGCGCAGCGCCAGCGGCAGTTTACCCGCGTTGAAGAATTCCAGCACGATCCGCCCGGACCAGCCGGGATCGATACGGTGCGCGGTGACGTGCACCATCAGCCCCAGACGCGCCAGAGAGGAGCGCCCGTCGAGCCAGCCCACCAGATCTGCCGGCAGGGTGATCGACTCAAAGGTGACCGCCAGCGCCAGTTCACCCGGGTGCAGGTAAAACGCATCGCCATCGGCCAGCACGATTTCATCGCTCATCACCCGATCAAGTGCCGCGCTGACTTCATCTTTCGGCCCGCTCAGGTCGATAAAGGGCGCGGTATGACCGCTGAAGGTACGAAACTTATTCCCCAGACGCACATCGACGGTGACGCCGTTAATCCGCTCGACCGGCGGGCGCGGGGTGATGGTCAGACGGCCTTCGTCCAGCCAGGCTTCAATATCTCGGTCACAAAGACGCATGCCACTTTCTCCTTTGGTGCATCGCGCCCTCTGGCCAACAAAGCCGGAGGGCGAACCCGATTATCTTTGAACGGTACACAATTCGCGCGTGTTATTCAAAAAACTGGCTGATTTTCGCTTTCAGAATATCAATGGCAATGCGGTTTTTACCCCCGCGCGGCACGATGATATCGGCATACTGTTTGGAAGGCTCAATGAACTGCAGGAACATTGGGCGTACCGTTTTCTGGTACTGCGCCATGACCGAATCCATGGAGCGGCCGCGTTCGTTCACGTCACGTTTGATGCGGCGCATCAGGCAGATATCCAGCGGGGTATCGACAAAAATCGAGAAGTTCATCGACTCGCGCAGACGGGCGTCGGTCAGCAGCAGGATCCCTTCGAGGATGATGACCTTTTTCGGGGCAATGCGAACGGTTTCCTGCAGACGGGTGTGTTCAACATAGCTATACACCGGCAGCTCAATGGCGGTGCCGTTCTTCAGGGCCTGAAGGTGCTGGAATAACAGGCTGTGATCCATCGCGCTGGGATGGTCATAGTTGGTCTTAACACGCTCTTCCATCGACAGATGGCTTTGATCTTTGTAGTAGCTGTCTTCTGGAATGACACCGATGTGCTCATCACCGACCTGTTCACGTAATTCACGGTAAAGCGTACTGGCAATGAGACTTTTACCTGAAGCCGATGCGCCGGCGATGCCTATAATGACGCACTGATGAGACTTATCAGTCATAAATTGAGTAACCTGGATGTAAGGAAGGACGACGCCTGAGCGTCAAACGCGGCAATTATAGGGATTTCACGGGCCTGATACCAGTCGAATAGAAATGTTATGCGAGACGGGTTCAAAGTCCAGGCGGATCGTCCCTGCCATAAATTTTCCCGCTCACTTTTTCAGCACCCAGGATGAAATCTTTGCAGGATAAGTATTTAATAACTCTGTGATGTCAAATTATGAGCGCCTACCATATTAATTGTAAATTGTTTGTACTAGCATGATTCAAATTAGAAATGAATTCGTCCGGAGTTGGCTCCTGGCGGCATGGCGTCTTCGGATAAAGCGGTAATGAATAAAAAATACCAGCGCGTTTTGGTAACTACGCCACATCCTTTACTACGGCTTGTCAGTCTTGGTCTGGTTACCTTCATCTTCACTCTTTTCTCGCTTGAACTAACACGTTTCGGAACATTTCTGGCACCTTTATGGTTCCCGACCGCCATTATGATGGTGGCGTTTTATCGTCACGCCGGGAAGATGTGGCCCGGGATCGCCCTCGCCTGCACCCTCGGTAACATCTGTGCCTCCGGGCTGATCTTCTCCTGGGAGTCGCTCAACCTGTGGTTCGCCGGCATCAACATCGCAGAGGCCTTCGTCGGGGCCCTGCTGCTGCGTAAACTGCTCCCCAGCTACAATCCTCTGCAGAACCTCGGAGACTGGATCCGTCTGGCCATCGGGAGCGCCGTGATCCCTCCCCTGCTGGGCGGAGTGCTGATTTATCTGCTGGTGCCAAACGACGAGCCCGTGCGCAGTTTTCTGGTCTGGGTGCTGTCGGAGTCCATCGGCTCGCTGGCGCTGGTGCCGTTAGGCCTGCTGTTCAAACCGCACTATCTTCTGCGTCACCGCAATCCGCGCCTGCTGTTCGAAACGCTGCTGACCATGGTGGTAACGCTGATCCTGAGCTGGATCGCCCTGCAGTTTCTGCCGTGGCCGTTTACGGCCATTATTGTTCTGCTGATGTGGAGCGCCGTGCGTCTCCCGCGCCTGGAAGCCTTCCTGGTCTTCCTCGTCACGGTGATGATGGTGTCGTTAATGATCGCCAAAAATCCCACCTCGCTGGTGACGCAAAATGCCAGCGTGATGATCAACGCCCCCTGGCTGCCGTTCCTGATGATGCTGCTGCCCGCCAACGTCATGACCATGGTGATGTACGCGTTCCGCGCAGAGCGCAAGCACATTACCGAGAGCGAAGAGCGCTTCCGCAATGCGATGGAGTATTCCGTCATCGGCATGGCGCTGGTCAGCACCGACGGCCAGTGGCTGCAGGCCAATAAAGCCCTGTGTCAGTTCCTCGGCTACAGCCAGTCAGAGCTGCGCGCCCTTAACTTCCAGCAGTTAACCTGGCCGGAAGATCTGGAAAGCGACCTGGAGCAGTTGGACCAGCTGTTAAAGGGCGAAATCAACAGCTACTCGCTGGAGAAACGTTACTACACCCGTAATGGAGAGGTGGTCTGGGCGCTGCTGGCGGTGTCGCTGGTGCGTCACGCCGACGGCACGCCGCTCTACTTTATCGCCCAGATCGAAGACATTAACGATCTCAAGCATACCGAATGGGTCAATAAGCGCCTGATGGAGCGTATTACCCTGGCCAACGAAGCGGGCGGGATCGGCATCTGGGAGTGGGACGTCAAACCTAACGTCATCAGCTGGGACAAGCGTATGTTCGAGATGTACGAAGTCCCGGCCCACGTAAAACCCACCTGGCAGCTGTGGCACGAGTGCATGCTGCCGGAAGATCGCGCCCTGGCAGAACAGGTGGTGCGCGATTCGCTGGCAGCACGCATTCCGTTCAAGCTGGAGTTCCGTATCCGGGTGAAAGACGGTATTCGCCATATCCGCGCCCTGGCGAACCGGGTGCTGAATAAACAGGGTGAAGTGGAACGTCTGCTCGGCATCAATATGGACATGACCGAGGTCAAGGAGCTGAATGAGGCGCTGTTCCAGGAAAAAGAGCGTCTGCATATTACCCTCGACTCCATCGGTGAAGCGGTGCTCTGTACCGACGTGAATATGAATGTCACCTTTATGAACCCGGTGGCGGAGAAGATGAGCGGCTGGCTGCAGCAGGATGCGCTGGGGCAACCGATCCTCTCGGTGCTGCATATTACCTTCGGGGATAACGGCCCGCTGATGGAGAACATTCACAGCGGGGATATGTCCCGGACCGACATCGAACAGGACGTGGTGCTGCACAGCCGCAACGGCGGCAGCTACGATATCCACTACAGCATTACCCCGCTCAGCACCCTCGACGGACAGAATATCGGCTCGGTGCTGGTCATTCAGGACGTCACCGAGTCGCGCAAAATGCTGCGCGAGCTGAGCTACAACGCCTCGCACGATGCCCTCACCCACCTGGCGAACCGCGTCAGCTTCGAATCCTATCTCAAGCGGATGTTACATACCGTGCAGGAGACCCGTCAGCGTCACGCGCTGGTGTTTATCGATCTGGACCGCTTTAAGGCGGTCAACGACACGGCCGGCCACGCGGCGGGGGATGCCCTGCTGCGGGAGCTGTCGTCGCTGATGCTCAGCATGCTGCGCTCCACCGACATGCTGGCGCGCCTCGGCGGGGATGAGTTCGGCCTGCTGCTGCCGGACTGCAATACCGAAAGCGCGCGCTACATAGCGGGTCGCATCATTGACGCCATCAACGAGTATCACTTTATGTGGGAGGGCCGCCTGCACCGGATCGGTGCCAGCGCCGGGATCACCCAGATCGACGAGCGCAACAATCAGGCCTCTGAGGTGATGTCGCAGGCCGATATCGCCTGCTACTCCTCGAAAAATAACGGTCGCGGCGTGGTGACGGTGTATGAGCCGCAGCAGGAACGGATGCACAACGCGCCGGGCACCATCTCCCTCGACGAGCAGTGGCATATGATCAAAGACAATCATCTGCTGATGATCGCCCGCAGCGTCGCCTCACCGCGGGTTCCCGAGAGCAGCACCTTCTGGATGCTGGCCCTGCGTCTGTGGACCAACGACGGCGAGATGCTGGAAGAGCAAGCCTTCCGGGCCGGACTGGCGGAGCCTGAGTTAATTCACGCCCTCGACAGACGGATCCTGCAGGAGTTTTTCCGCAATTTCGCCACGCCACTGACCAGCAAAGGCACCGGGGTCGCCCTGCCGCTGTCGATGGCCGGTCTTGCCAGCGCCACGCTGGTGGATGAGCTGCTGGAGATGCTGAGCGCCAGTCCGCTGCAGCCGCGTCTGCTGCATCTGGTGGTGCACGTCAGCGTGCTGACGCTGGAGGATGAGCACTCCCGCAACAATCTGGATAAACTGCGCCAGGCCGGATGCCGCATTATCCTGAGCCATGTTGGTCGCGATATGGAGGTGTTCAACCACCTGAGCGCGCAAATGGCCGATTACCTGCTCCTCGATCCGGAGCTGGTGATTAACGTCCACGGTAATCTGATGGATGAGATGCTGGTGACCATTATTCAGGGCCATGCCCAGCGTCTGGGCATCAAGACCATTGCCGGGCCGAGCAACCAGCCGATCATGATGGACACCCTCTCCGGCATTGGTATCGACTATATCTTCGGCAACACCATCGGTGAGCCGCAGCCGCTGGAACTGCTGCTAAATACCAGTTATTTCGGCATCAACTGACGGCGTCCAGCCGTCGGTGTACCAGATGTGCAGCAGGGCGTACGAGCGCCACGGCTGCCAGCGTTCGGCATAGCGGCGGATTTGCGCCGGGGTCATCCCGGCAAAACGCTGCTTAATCAGATAGTCATCCGCCAGAAAGACATCTTTTGCCTGCCAGCCGCGCAGGGCAAAGTAGTTCGCCGTCCAGCGGCCAATCCCCGGCCGGGTCTGCAGCGCTTTTATCGCGCTGGCGATATCCTCCGGTGCCTCCGCCGGGAAATCCCCTGCTACCACCGACTGCGCCAGATGGATCAGCGCTTCCGCGCGCTTCAGCGGCATCCCCAGCGCCTTCAGCGCCAGCGGATCGGCCCCTGCCACCGCGGCAGGTTCCGGGAAGCAGCGATAGCCAGGCGCTTCCGGCAGGAGGTCGCCCGTCAGCGCCACCAGCTTCGCGGTCAGCTTCGCCGCCATCGCCACGCTGACCAGCTGCCCGAGGATGGCGCGCCCCCCCTGCTCCCAGGTATCCATCGAACCCGGCAGGCGCAGGCCGGGGCGTGCGGCCCCGAGGGTGCCGAGGGTAGCGGCGATCTGCTGCGGATCGCAGTGCAGATCGAACAGGCGGGTGATGCGTTCCAGACAGAGATCGGCAATCGGCAACAGCCCGTCGCTGAGCACCACCTCCAGCGTGCCCGCCTGCGGCTGCGGCGTAACCTCGATCAGCCCCCGATAGCCCCGGCAGGCAAAGCTGCGGGTGTAGTCGGTGGCGGTCACGGTTTCAATCCCGGCGACCGCACGATCGCCAAGAAATTTCAACATCCATTGCCAGTCATAGGGCGGCTGCCAGGTGAGGGTAAACATCGTCGCTCCTTTTGTTGTCCTGTCTCAGCATAAACGGAGATGGCGGGTTGCGCCTTGCTTTCATATTCCTGTTGTCGCCAGCCTGACATTTCGCTAAAGTCTCGCCCCTTCTCAATGGCATGGGGACGCTGACGTGTTTATCGGATTTGACTATGGCACCGCCAACTGCTCTGTAGCAGTAATGCAAAACGGGCAGCCGCAGCTGCTGAAAATGGAAAATAACAGCACGCTGCTGCCGTCGATGCTCTGCGCACCGACCCGCGAGGCGGTGAGTGAGTGGCTGTACCGCCATCACCAGGTTCCGGCCACCGGCACGGAAACGCAGGCGCTGCTGCGCCGCGCGGTCAACTTTAACCGCGACGAAGATATCGATGTCACCCCGGGTAGCGTGCAGTTTGGTCTGTCGTCGCTGGGTCACTATATTGAGGACCCGGAGGAGGTGTACTTCGTTAAGTCACCGAAATCCTTCCTCGGTGCCAGCGGCCTGAAGCCGCAGCAGGTGGCGCTGTTTGAAGATCTGGTCTGCGCCATGATGCTGCATATTCGCCAGCAGGCGCAGTCCCAGCTGACGGAGGAGATCACCCAGGCGGTGATTGGCCGTCCGATCAACTTCCAGGGGCTGGGGGGTGATGAGGCTAACCAGCAGGCGCAGGGGATCCTCGAGCGTGCCGCCCAGCGTGCCGGGTTCCGCGACGTGGTGTTCCAGTACGAGCCGGTTGCTGCTGGTCTCGATTTTGAAGCGACCCTGAGCGGTGAAAAACGGGTGCTGGTCGTCGATATCGGCGGCGGGACCACCGACTGCTCGCTGCTGCTGATGGGCCCACAATGGCAACAGCGCCGGGATCGCGAAACCAGCCTGCTGGGACACAGCGGCTGCCGTATCGGCGGTAACGACCTGGATATCGCCCTCGCCTTCCGGAGCCTGATGCCGCTGCTCGGTATGGGCGGCCAGACCGAAAAAGGCACCGCCCTGCCGATCCTGCCGTGGTGGAACGCCGTGGCGATCAACGATGTGCCTGCCCAGAGTGATTTCTACAGCGTCGCCAATGGACGTTTTCTTAACGATCTGGTGCGCGACGCCCAGGACGGCGACAAAGTGGCGCTGCTGCATAAAGTGTGGCGTCAGCGTCTGAGCTATCGCGTCGTGCGCAGCGCGGAAGAGAGCAAAATTGCGCTCTCGGAGGCCGCAGAGCACGACGTAACGCTGCCGTTCATCAGCGATGAGCTGGCGACAGCCATCAGCCAGCAGGGGCTGGAAGCGGCGCTGGCGCAACCGTTACAGCGCATTCTGGAACAGGTGCAGCTGGCGCTGGATAACGGCAACGAAAAGCCGGACGTGATCTATCTCACCGGCGGTAGCGCCCGTTCACCGCTGATCAAAAAAGCGCTGGCGCAGCAGTTGCCGGGTATCCCGATTGCCGGGGGCGATGATTTTGGCTCCGTCACCGCCGGTCTGGCCCGTTGGGCGCAGGTCGTTTTCAGCTAAGGTGGAAATGCCGGGCGGCGCTGCGCTTGCCCGGCCTACAACGGCAAAACCCTCGAACCGTAGGCCGGGTAAGGCGCAGCCGCCACCCGGCAATGTCGCCCCTAATCCAGACAATTCCAGACAGTCTTCCATATTTCCTCCATTTTTCTGCTCCATTGCCTCACTAAACTAGTATTATTTTCCGCACAGTTTCAGGATGAGTACGTATAACGATGAAAGGCCGCAATAAATCCCGCTGGGTAATCGCCGCTGGCATCATTGTGGTGGCCCTTGCCGCCGCGTGGTACTGGCATCAACACTCTTCGGCCCCTGCTGGTGCGTCAAGCCAGGCGCAGCGCCCGGCAGGCGGTGGACGCCACGGGATGCGCAGCGGCCCTCTGGCGCCGGTGCAGGCCGCGACCGCGGTCAGTAAATCCGTGCCGCGCTATCTCTCCGGGCTCGGCACCATCACCGCTGCCAACACCGTTACCGTGCGCAGCCGCGTTGACGGACAGCTGATCGCCCTCCACTTCCAGGAAGGGCAGCAGGTGAAAGCGGGCGATCTGCTGGCGGAAGTCGATCCCAGCCAGTTCAAGGTTGCGCTGGCTCAGGCCCAGGGACAGCTGGCGAAAGACACCGCCACCCTCGCCAATGCCCGCCGCGATCTGGCCCGCTATCAACAGCTGGTGAAAACCAACCTCGTCTCCCGCCAGGAGCTTGATGCCCAGCAGGCGCTGGTGAGCGAAAGCCTCGGCACCATCAAAGCGGATCAAGCCGCCGTGGCCAGCGCGCAGCTCCAGCTCGACTGGAGCCGCATCACCGCCCCTATCGACGGGCGCGTGGGTTTAAAACAGGTGGATATCGGTAACCAGATCTCCAGCGGCGATACCACCGGGATCGTGGTGCTCACTCAGACACACCCTATCGACCTGGTGTTTACCCTGCCGGAGAGCGATATCGCTACCGTGATCCAGGCGCAAAAAGCCGGGCAGAGCTTAACCGTGGAAGCCTGGGATCGCGCCAACAAGCAGAAGCTGAGCGACGGCACCCTGCTGAGCCTCGACAACCAGATCGACACCACCACCGGCACCATCAAGCTGAAAGCACGCTTCAACAATCAGGACGACGCCCTGTTCCCAAACCAGTTTGTTAACGCCCGGATGCTGGTGGCCACCGAAGAGAATGCGGTGGTGATCCCCACCGCGGCGCTGCAGATGGGCAATGAAGGCAACTTCGTCTGGGTGCTGAACAGCGACAACAAAGTCAGCAAACACCTGGTGAAACCGGGCATTCAGGACAGCCAGAGCGTGGTGATTGCCGCCGGGCTGTCGGCAGGCGACCGCGTGGTGACCGACGGCATCGACCGTCTGACCGAAGGGGCAAAAGTGGAAGTGGTGGAAGCCCACAGCGACACCCCTGCCGCACCTGCTAAACGCGACCATAAAAAACAGGGAGAGAACGCCTGATGCAGGTGATGCCCCCGAGCGCCACAGGCGGGCCGTCACGTCTGTTTATCCTGCGCCCTGTTGCCACTACGCTGCTGATGGTGGCGATCCTGCTGGCGGGGATCATCGGCTACCGCTTCCTGCCGGTCTCTGCCCTGCCGGAAGTGGATTACCCCACCATTCAGGTGGTGACGCTTTATCCTGGCGCCAGCCCGGACGTAGTGACCTCGGCCATTACCGCCCCGCTGGAGCGCCAGTTTGGCCAGATGTCGGGCCTGAAGCAGATGTCCTCCCAGAGTTCCGGCGGCGCGTCAGTGGTGACGTTACAGTTCCAGCTCAGCCTGTCGCTGGACGTTGCCGAGCAGGAGGTGCAGGCCGCGATCAACGCCGCCACCAACCTGCTGCCCTCCGACCTGCCTAACCCGCCGGTCTACAGCAAGGTCAATCCGGCGGATCCGCCGATCATGACCCTCGCCGTCACCTCCTCCGCCATGCCGATGACCCAGGTCGAAGACATGGTGGAAACCCGGGTGGCGCAGAAGATCTCCCAGGTCTCCGGCGTCGGGCTGGTGACCCTCTCCGGCGGCCAGCGCCCGGCGGTTCGCGTGAAGCTGAACGCCCAGGCGATCGCCTCTCTCGGCCTGACCAGCGAAACGATCCGCACCGCCATCAGCAACGCCAACGTCAACTCGGCGAAAGGCTCCCTCGATGGCCCGACCCGGGCGGTGACGCTCTCCGCCAACGATCAGATGCAGTCCGCGGATGAGTATCGTCAGCTGATTGTCGCGTACCAGAACGGGGCCGCGATCCGCTTAGGGGATGTCGCCACCGTTGAGCAAGGGGCAGAAAACAGCTGGCTCGGGGCGTGGGCCAACAAGCAGCAGGCGATCGTGATGAACGTCCAGCGCCAGCCGGGGGCGAATATCATCGATACCGCCGACAGCATCCGCGCCATGCTGCCAACGCTTATCGACAGCCTGCCGAAATCCGTCAGCGTCAAGGTGCTGTCGGACCGCACCACCAACATCCGCGCCTCGGTCAGCGACACCCAGTTTGAGCTGATGCTGGCGATTGCGCTGGTGGTAATGATCATCTACCTGTTCCTGCGCAACGTTCCGGCGACCATTATTCCCGCCGTGGCGGTGCCACTGTCGCTGGTGGGCACCTTCGCGGTGATGGTGTTCCTCGACTTCTCGATTAACAACCTGACCCTGATGGCTCTGACTATCGCCACCGGCTTCGTGGTGGATGACGCCATCGTGGTGATCGAGAACATCTCCCGCTATATCGAAAAAGGTGAAAAGCCGCTGGCGGCGGCGCTGAAAGGGGCAGGCGAGATCGGTTTCACCATTATCTCCCTCACCTTCTCGCTGATTGCGGTGCTGATCCCACTGCTGTTTATGGGCGATATCGTCGGCCGCCTGTTCCGCGAGTTTGCCGTAACCCTGGCGGTGGCGATCCTCATTTCGGCGGTGGTCTCCCTGACCCTGACGCCGATGATGTGTGCCCGCATGCTGAGCCATGAATCCCTGCGCAAGCAGAACCGCTTCTCCCGCGCCTCAGAGCGGATGTTTGAGCGCATTATTGCCGCCTATGGCCGCATGCTGGCAAAAGTGCTCAACCACCCGTGGGCGACCCTCGGCGTGGCGCTGGGCACCCTGGCCCTGAGCGTGCTGCTGTGGGTGATGATCCCGAAAGGTTTCTTCCCGATCCAGGATAACGGCATTATTCAGGGCACCCTCCAGGCGCCGCAGTCGGTGTCGTTCGCCAGCATGGCCCAGCGCCAGCAGGCGGTCTCGGAAGCGATCATGAAAGATCCGGCGGTGGAGAGCCTGACCGCCTTCGTCGGGGTCGACGGCACCAACCCGTCGCTCAACAGCGCCCGCCTGCAGATCAACCTCAAGCCGCTGGACGATCGTGACGACCGGGTTAACACGGTGATCGACCGCCTGCAGAGCGCGGTGGCGAAAGTCCCGGGCGTGGAGCTGTACCTGCAGCCGACCCAGGATCTGACCATCGACACCACGGTGAGCCGCACCCAGTATCAGTTCACCCTGCAGGCCACCAGCCTCGAGGCCCTCAGCACCTGGGTGCCGCAGCTGGTGGATGAGCTGCAGCAGCTACCGCAGCTCTCCGACGTCAGCAGCGACTGGCAGGACAAAGGCCTCGCAGCGTACATCAACGTCGATCGCGACAGCGCCAGCCGCCTGGGGATCTCCATGGCGGACGTGGATAACGCGCTGTACAACGCCTTCGGCCAGCGCCTGATCTCCACCATCTACACCCAGGCCAACCAGTATCGGGTGGTGCTGGAGCACGACACCCAACAGACCCCAGGCCTGGCGGCGCTCGATTCGGTACGCCTGACCAGCAGCAGCGGCGGGATTGTGCCGCTCAGCGCCATCGCCAAAGTGGAGGAGCGCTATACCCCGCTGGCGGTGAACCATCTGGATCAGTTCCCGTCCACCACCATCTCGTTTAACGTCCCGGACGATTACTCGCTGGGCGAAGCGGTGCAGGCCATCACCGACGCCGAGAAATACCTCAGCTTCCCGACCGACATCCAGACCAAATTCCAGGGCAGCACCCTCGCCTTCCAGGCGGCGCTCGGGAGCACCATCTGGCTGATCGTTGCTGCGGTGGTGGCGATGTACATCGTGCTGGGGGTGCTGTATGAGAGCTTTATCCACCCGATCACCATTCTCTCGACCCTGCCGACCGCGGGCGTGGGGGCCCTGCTGGCGCTGATGTTAGCGGGCAGCGAGCTGGACGTGATTGCGATCATCGGCATCATCCTGCTGATCGGCATCGTCAAGAAGAACGCCATCATGATGATCGACTTTGCCCTCGCCGCCGAGCGTGAGCAGGGCATGCCGCCGCGGGAGGCAATCTATCAGGCCTGCCTGCTGCGTTTCCGTCCGATCCTGATGACCACCCTCGCGGCGCTGCTCGGTGCCCTGCCGCTGATGCTCAGCACCGGGGTCGGGGCCGAGCTGCGCCGTCCGTTAGGCATCGGCATGGTGGGCGGTCTGCTGGTGAGCCAGGTGTTGACCCTGTTCACCACCCCGGTGATCTACCTGCTGTTTGACCGGTTAGCGCTGTGGACCAAAAGCCGCTTCCCGAAACGTGACGAAGAGGAGGCGTAAGTGAAGTTTTTCGCCCTCTTCATTTACCGCCCGGTGGCGACGATTTTAATCTCGCTCGCCATCACCCTCTGCGGCGTGCTCGGCTTCCGGCTGCTGCCGGTGGCCCCGCTGCCGCAGGTGGATTTCCCGGTGATCATGGTCAGCGCCTCGCTGCCCGGGGCTTCGCCGGAGACCATGGCCTCGTCGGTAGCGACGCCGCTGGAGCGCTCCCTCGGGCGCATTGCCGGGGTCAACGAGATGACCTCCAGCAGCTCCCTCGGCAGCACGCGCATCATTCTGGAATTTAACTTTAACCGCGACATCAACGGCGCGGCACGGGACGTGCAGGCGGCGATTAACGCCGCGCAAAGCCTGCTCCCGAGCGGGATGCCGAGCCGGCCGACCTACCGCAAAGCTAACCCGTCCGACTCGCCAATCATGATCCTGACCCTGACCTCGGATACTTACTCCCAGGGGCAGCTGTACGATTTCGCCTCCACCCAGCTGGCGCAGACCATCGCCCAGATCGACGGCGTGGGCGATGTCGACGTCGGCGGCAGCTCCCTGCCCGCGGTGCGCGTGGGGCTGAATCCGCAGGCGCTGTTTAACCAGGGCGTGTCGCTGGATGACGTGCGCAGCGCCATCAGCAACGCCAACGTGCGTAGACCTCAGGGATCAGTGGAGGATGCCAGCCACCGCTGGCAGATCCAGACCAACGACGAGCTTAAAACCGCCGCGGAATATCAGCCCTTAATCATCCACTACAACAACGGCGCGGCGGTGCGCTTAAGCGACGTGGCGAGCGTCACCGACTCGGTGCAGGACGTGCGCAACGCCGGGATGACCAACGCCAAACCGGCGATTTTGCTGATGATCCGCAAGCTGCCGGAAGCCAACATTATTGAGACGGTGAACAGCATCCGCGCCCGTCTGCCGGAGCTGCAGGAGACCATTCCGGCGGCCATCGACCTGCAGATTGCCCAGGACCGCTCCCCCACCATCCGCGCCTCGCTGGAGGAGGTGGAGCAGTCGCTGATCATCTCGGTAGCGCTGGTGATCCTGGTGGTGTTCCTGTTCCTGCGCTCCGGACGCGCAACGCTGATCCCGGCGGTGGCGGTGCCGGTATCGCTGATCGGCACCTTTGCCGCCATGTACCTGTGCGGATTCAGCCTCAACAACCTGTCGCTGATGGCCCTGACCATCGCCACCGGCTTTGTGGTGGATGACGCCATCGTGGTGCTGGAGAATATCTCCCGCCACCTCGAAGCGGGGATGAAACCGCTCCAGGCGGCGTTGCAGGGCAGCCGGGAAGTGGGCTTTACGGTGCTCTCCATGAGCCTGTCGCTGGTGGCGGTGTTCCTGCCCCTGCTGCTGATGGACGGCCTTCCGGGGCGTCTGCTGCGGGAATTTGCGGTGACGCTGTCGGTGGCGATCGGCATTTCGCTGTTAGTCTCCTTAACCCTGACGCCGATGATGTGCGGCTGGATGCTTAAGCGCAGCCCGCCCCAGTCGCAGCCGCGCAAAAAAGGCTTTGGCCGGATGCTGATGGCGCTGCAGGAAAGCTATGGCAAATCGCTGAAGTGGGTGCTGAACCACACCCGGATTGTCGGGCTGGTGCTGATCGGCACCATCGCGCTTAACGTCTGGATGTACATCACCATCCCAAAAACCTTCTTCCCGGAGCAGGACACCGGGGTGCTGATGGGCGGCATTCAGGCCGACCAGAGCATCTCCTTCCAGGCGATGCGCGGCAAGCTGCAGGATTTCATGAAGATCATCCGCGAAGACCCGGCCGTGGATAACGTCACCGGCTTTACCGGCGGCTCAAGGGTCAACAGCGGGATGATGTTTATTACCCTCAAGGCGCGCGACGAGCGCAACGAAACCGCCCAGCAGGTGATCGACCGCCTCAGGGTGAAACTCGCCAAAGAGCCGGGGGCCAACATGTTCCTGGTGGCGGTGCAGGATATCCGCGTCGGCGGGCGTCAGTCGAACGCCAGCTACCAGTACACCCTGCTGTCGGACGATCTCGCCGCCTTGCGGGAGTGGGAACCGAAAATTCGTAAGGCGCTGGCGGCTCTGCCGGAGCTGGCGGACGTTAACTCCGATCAGCAGGACAATGGCGCGGAGATGGCCCTTACCTACGATCGCGAAACCATGTCCCGACTGGGCATCGATGTCAGTGCCGCCAACAGCCTGCTGAACAACGCCTTCGGCCAGCGGCAGATCTCCACCATCTATCAGCCGATGAACCAGTACAAGGTGGTGATGGAGGTCGATCCGCGCTACACCCAGGACATCAGCGCCCTGGATAAGATGTTTGTGATTAATAACGACGGCAAGGCGATCCCGCTGGCGTACTTCGCCCGCTGGCAGCCTTCGAACGCGCCGCTGTCGGTGAACCACCAGGGGCTGTCGGCGGCGTCAACGGTGTCGTTTAACCTGCCGACCGGCAAATCCCTGTCGGAAGCCAGCGATGCTATTAATCGCGCCATGACCCAGCTCGGGGTGCCCTCAACGGTGCGCGGCAGCTTTGCCGGTACCGCTCAGGTATTCCAGGAGACCATGAACTCGCAGGTGATCCTGATTCTGGCGGCGATTGCCACGGTCTATATCGTCCTCGGGGTGCTGTATGAGAGCTACGTCCATCCGCTGACCATTCTCTCCACCCTCCCCTCGGCGGGCGTGGGGGCGCTGCTGGCGCTGGAGCTGTTTGGCGCGCCGTTCAGCCTGATTGCCCTGATTGGCATTATGCTGTTAATCGGGATCGTGAAGAAAAACGCCATCATGATGGTCGACTTTGCGCTGGAGGCGCAGCGCAACGGCAACATGACCCCGCAGGAGGCGATTTTCCAGGCCTGCCTGCTGCGTTTTCGTCCGATCATGATGACTACCCTGGCGGCGCTGTTTGGCGCTCTGCCGTTGGTGATCTCCGCAGGTGACGGCGCAGAGCTGCGTCAGCCGCTGGGGATCACCATTGTCGGCGGGCTGGTGATGAGCCAGCTGCTGACCCTGTACACCACCCCGGTGGTCTATCTGTTCTTTGATCGCTTACGGGTGCGTTTTTCACGTAAACAGAAAGAGACGGTAACCGGCTAATGACTGATCTCCCCGCCAACGTTCGCTGGCAGCTATGGATTGTCGCCTTCGGCTTTTTTATGCAGGCCCTGGATACGACCATCGTAAACACCGCCCTCCCCTCAATGGCGCAAAGCCTGGGGGAGAGCCCGCTGCATATGCATATGGTGATCGTCGCCTATGTGCTGACGGTGGCGGTGATGCTGCCCGCCAGCGGCTGGCTGGCGGATAAGGTCGGGGTGCGCAATGTCTTCTTTACCGCCATCGTGCTGTTTACCGCCGGATCGCTGTTCTGCGCCCGGGCGGAGACGCTGAACGGGCTGGTGATGGCCCGGGTGTTGCAGGGCGTCGGCGGGGCGATGATGGTCCCGGTCGGCAGGCTGACGGTGATGAAGATCGTCCCGCGCGCGCAGTACATGGCGGCGATGACCTTCGTCACCCTGCCCGGCCAGGTGGGGCCGCTGCTCGGCCCGGCCCTCGGCGGAATGCTGGTGGAGTATGCCTCCTGGCACTGGATCTTCCTGATTAACCTGCCGGTGGGCATTATCGGGGCGATCGCCACCCTCTGGCTGATGCCGAACTACAAAATGCAGACCCGGCGCTTCGATCTGGTGGGTTTCTTCCTGCTGGCGGCGGGCATGGCGACCCTCACCCTGGCGCTGGACGGGCAGAAAGGGCTGGGGATCTCCACCCTGTCACTGGCCGGACTGGTCGCTATCGGGGTGATCTCCATTCTCTGGTATCTGTGGCATGCCCGGGATAACGATCGCGCCCTGTTCAGCCTGAGCCTGTTTCGTAATACCACCTACCGGCTGGGGCTGCTCGGCAGCTTTGTCGGGCGCATCGGCAGCGGGATGCTGCCGTTTATGACCCCGGTCTTTTTGCAGATTGGCCTCGGATTCTCACCGTTCCACGCCGGGCTGATGATGATCCCGATGGTGCTCGGCAGCATGGGGATGAAGCGCATTGTGGTCCAGGTGGTGAACGCGCTCGGCTATCGCCGGGTGCTGGTAGCCTCCACCCTCGGGCTGGCGCTGGTGAGCCTGCTGTTTATGGCCGTGGCGCTGCTGGGCTGGTACTACGTCCTGCCGCTGGTGCTGTTCTGCCAGGGGATGATCAACTCCATCCGCTTCTCCTCCATGAACACCCTGACCCTGAAAGATCTGCCCGATGAGCAGGCGAGCAGCGGCAACAGCCTGCTGTCGATGATTATGCAGCTATCGATGAGCGTCGGGGTGACCATCGCCGGGCTGCTGCTGGGCATGTACGGCCAGCACCACCTGACCGCCGACAGCCCCGTCGTCCATCAGGTATTCCTCTACACCTACCTGAGCATGGCGGTGATTATCGCCCTGCCGGCCATTGTTTTCGCCCGGGTTCCGGATGATACCAGCAAGAATGTCGTCCTCAGGCGGCGCAAAAGGAGTGAACCATGAAGTTCTGGCGGCCCGGCATTACCGGCAAGCTGTTTCTGGCCATCTTTGCCACCTGCATCGTATTGCTGATCACCATGCACTGGGCGGTGCGGGTCAGCTTTGAGCGCGGCTTTATCGACTACATCAAACACGGTAACGAGCAGCGGCTACAGGGGTTAAGCGATGCCCTGGCCGAGCAGTACGCCCTGCACGGCAACTGGCGTTTTTTACGCAACAATGACCGGTTTATTTTCCAGATCCTGCGCTCGCTGGAGCACGACACCGACGACGATCGCCCCGGCCCGGGCATGCCTCCCCACGGCTGGCGGACCCAGTTCTGGGTGATCGACCAGGAGATGAGAGTGCTGGTCGGCCCGCGCGCCCCGGTGCCGCCGGACGGCACAAAGCGGGCCATTACGGTGAACGGCGCTGCCGTCGGCTGGGTGATCGCCTCCCCGGTGGAGAGGCTGACGCGCAATACCGACATCAACTTTGACCGGCAGCAGCGCCAGACCAGCTGGCTGATTGTCGCCCTCTCTACCCTGCTGGCAGCCCTGGCGACCTTCCCGCTGGCGCGTGGACTGCTAGCCCCGGTCAAACGGCTGGTGGAAGGCACGCATCAACTGGCGGCGGGGGATTTTACCACCCGGGTGGATACCCGCAGCCAGGACGAACTGGGCAAGCTGGCGCAGGACTTTAACCAGCTCGCCAGTACGCTTGAGAAGAACCAGCAGATGCGGCGGGATTTTATGGCCGATATCTCCCACGAGCTACGCACCCCGCTGGCGGTGCTGCGCGGCGAGCTGGAGGCGATTCAGGATGGCGTGCGCCAGTTCACCCCGGAATCCGTCACCTCATTGCAGGCGGAAGTTGGCACGCTGACCAAACTGGTGGACGACCTGCATCAGCTGTCGATGTCCGACGAGGGGGCGCTGGCCTATCAGAAAGCGCCGGTGGATGTAATTAACATTCTGGAAATGGCCAGCGGCGTCTTCCGCGAACGCTTTGCCAGCCGCGACCTGCGCATCGAGCTGTCGTTGCCGGAGAACGCGGTGGTGTTTGGCGATCGCGACCGGCTGATGCAGCTCTTCAACAACCTGCTGGAAAACTGCCTGCGCTATACCGACCCCGGGGGCATGCTGCGTATTTCCGGCAAATGCGAAGATCACCGTTTTGCGCTGACCTTTGCCGACACCGCGCCCGGCGTCTCTGACGAGCAGCTCAACAGGCTGTTTGAACGTTTTTATCGCACCGAAGGCTCCCGCAACCGTGCCAGCGGCGGCTCCGGCCTGGGGCTGGCGATCTGCGTCAACATCGTTGAGGCCCACGGGGGCACCATCCGCGCCGCCCATTCGCCTTTTGGCGGGGTTAGCATTACAGTAGAGCTACCGCTGGAACGCGATTTATCGAGAGAAGTATGACTGAGTTACCCATTGACGAAAACACACCCCGCATCCTGATCGTGGAGGATGAGCCTAAGCTTGGGCAGTTATTAATCGACTATCTGCGGGCGGCAAGTTATGCCCCGTCGCTTATCAGCCACGGCGATCAGGTTCTGCCGTATGTGCGCCACACCCCGCCGGATCTGATCCTGCTCGATCTGATGCTGCCCGGCACCGACGGCCTGACCCTGTGCCGCGAGATCCGCCGCTTCTCTGAAGTGCCGATCGTGATGGTGACCGCCAAAATCGAAGAGATCGACCGCCTGCTGGGGCTGGAGATCGGCGCCGATGATTACATCTGCAAACCCTACAGCCCGCGCGAAGTGGTGGCCCGGGTGAAAACCATTCTCCGCCGCTGCAAACCGCAGCGTGAATTGCAGGCGCTGGATGCCGAAAGTCCGTTGATCATCGACGAAAGCCGTTTCCAGGCCAGCTGGCGCAGCAAGCTGCTGGATCTCACCCCCGCCGAGTTCCGCCTGCTGAAAACCCTCTCCCACGAGCCGGGCAAGGTCTTCTCCCGCGAGCAGCTGCTGAACCATCTGTATGATGACTACCGGGTGGTGACCGACCGTACCATCGACAGCCATATCAAAAACCTGCGTCGCAAGCTGGAATCCCTCGACGCGGATCAGTCGTTTATTCGGGCGGTATATGGCGTGGGGTATCGCTGGGAAGCGGATGCGTGCCGTATGGGATAGTAAGAGGAAAAACAGTACCCGCTGCGGCGGGTAAGCCGATCAGGCCGCGTTCGCCGCGCCGTATGCCCTGATGGCATAGCCCTGCTTTTGCCAGTGGTCCAGCTGCTGAAGCTGTTCTGGAGAAATCACCCGGCCCGTCCAGACCAGAATTTGTTGCCCGGGGAAGAACTCCGGATGGGGTAAATCAAGGGGTTCGGCAAAGACATCAATGCGCCAGCCTTGCTGGGATAAACGCCAGCCCTCCAGCCACAGACCGGTACGGTCCTCAATTCCCCACCCGATCAGTAATGCATCCCTGCCCGCTTTAACACGCGAGGCAGTGAGGCTTGATACGGCATGCTCAATCAGAATGCCATCCAGCAGACTGCGCATGGCGCGTGCAGTATCACGATCGAGGCTCAGGGTATTGCGCAGGGGCTCAAAGACGTTGTCAATCAGGGTATCCACCGGATGGAGCGCAATGAAGGCCGCCATTTTCGCACGCAGTTTGGTCGGGTTAACCTGACGTAAGGTACTAATCATCTCTTCCTGCAGCGCAGACCAGTCGCCGGGCTCAGGCGCTTTTCCTTGATCAAGCAGCGCTTTGACCTTGCCAACCGGCACGCCACGCTCAATCCAGCGCTTGATCTCTTCAATGCGCAGGATGTCGTCGTCATCAAATTGTCGATGCCCGCCTTCGCTGCGCTGAGGCTTGAGCAACCCGTACCGGCGCTGCCATGCGCGCAGGGTAACGGGGTTTATGCCGCAGCGTTCAGCCACATCGCCAATACTGTAAAAGGCCATCGATTCTCCCTTCCTGACCGATATATTCGTTACCCAAGGTAACGAATCTCACCGGGGTGTACAACTTGTTATATTGTACAACAGAATTGTATCACTGCCCGATGAGTATCAGTTTCAGAAGGTGTCGCGCGGCTCAGGCCATGACACAGGCGGGATGCCGGCAAGTTGAGGGTGGGCAAACAGGTGTCCCTGGAAGTGAGAAATCCCGGCGGATTCGAGCCACATCCACTCTTCTGGCTGCTCAACACCGACCACGGAGATCAGAATTTCCAAAGCTGTACAACATTTGATGATGGCCAGCACGATAGCCTGGCGTGGACCGCTCTTGTGCACGTCGCGGATCAGGTCACGGTTAATCTTAATCCGGTCTGGCTGGAACTGCGCCAGCAGCAGCAGCCCGGCAAAACCGCCGCCGAAGTGGTCGATGGTCACGCCGATCCCGGCGGCCTTTAACTCACGCACCGCACCGGTGAATTCGTCGAGACGGGAGATGACTTCGTTCTCCGTGAACTCCACCACGATCTGCTCAGGCACCAGCCCGTTGGCCTCTATCTCCTGAATCAGATAGCTGACCGCATTGGGCACGTTGACCAGCGTCATCGGGAGCAGGTTTACAGAGAGGCTCTGATCGCCCAGCCCCAGCGCGCTGGCCATCGCAAACGCAACGCTCTTACTTTTCAGGTCGGCTTCGTAAAGTTCATCCCCCACATACCCCTCGAACCAGTTCCGGGACAGGGCCCCTTCCGGGGTGCGGATCAGGGCTTCCAGCGAGACAATTTCCCGCGCCAGCGGATCGATAATCGGCTGGAAGGCAAAGTTGCACACCTCGCTGTAGCGCCGCGTCAGGGAACGAACGCTGGGGGCATCATTATCGGCAATAAAGTCCCACTGCTCCCCTGACGGCAGCTCAAAGTAGTTCTCTTTTTCACTCTCTTCGACGAAGGTTCTGAAGAACTGCAGCGACCTGTCGTTATAGGTCAACTGGTACTTGGTCGTGCCTTTATCCAGCACGTTTTGCAGGACCTCTTCAGGATCGTATCGACGTAAATCAAAGAGTTCCATACCGCACTTGCCGAAGCGCCGTGAGGGAGAATAATCGCACAGCAGCTCCACCACGTTGTGGTGGCGCGGGTCTTCACATATGGCGCGGTAAATGGCTCTTACGCTCTCCTCCGGCCCTTCCAGCAGCTGAAAAAAGAGCTTGCCGTTGAACAGAAGAATGCCGCTGACCCCGGCTTCGCTGTTCTTTTTGTTAGCTGCAACAACCATGTCTTCCAGCACAGTAACCGGTACGTGGTCACGGTAGTGACTACGGTAAATGATGGTAGTGAGCATATGTTTCCAATAGAGGAGGTGAATGAAAGTCCAAAGTATCAGATGGTTGGCGTTACGTCTTGTTAACCCATCCGGGGGTGACTACACCCTTTTTCTTTTGCGCAAATAACGGCAAAAATCACCGAAAATGTACAATATTTTCTTTCTTTTTTGCTCATTTTATTACAGTTAACGCATTGATATTTAGGGTTTAGCACGTATTGATCAAAATATATTTGTTAACTTGTACAATTAGCCTGTACAGTATTCATCAGTTAACAAGACATTAACCATTTTTTAGCTCTGCGGATTTCAGGAGTGACATATGCGCGAGAACGGGTTTGCACCGAATACAGCCAATGCCATTACCCAGTATTTTAATAAAGCAAACCAGCCTTCCCAGCAGGAAACGCTGGGACAAATCGTCGTGGAGCTCCTTCGGGAAGGGAAAATCCTCAACCGAAAATCCATCTGCACCCGACTGCTTTACCGGATGGAACAGGCAACGGATCAGGAAGAGGAGAGCCGTTACCAGACGCTGATTGGCCTGCTGTTTGATCGTTAAGAGACGTACGCCCACAGCTGCTAATTGAATTGTTTTCAAGTCAGTTTTTTCTTCGGGACAGTTTTTTTATACTGTCGCCACAGACTGACTTAATGCCGCAATTCCTCTTACAGGTAGGTGTGGCAACAGAGACGTAGTTATGAACAGAAGTGACCATGAACGACTTACTGATGAACTTATTGGCGAAGCCACTCTTTCTCTGCTTAAGGATAACGGCCCCATCAGCATGAAGCTTTTGCTGCAAAGGCTACAACAAATGTTATCGACAGAGCGAGACGGCCAGCGTCGGAATGTGCTTTCCCAAATTATCCTGGAAATTTCCAACGATGGTAAGGGCGGCGCGCAACGCAAGCCGATGAATGAACAGCAGGAATGGGACACGGATGGTCGAAACAACAGCAATGTGTATCCCCTGTTTGGCACCAGACAGCAAGCCGACAGCAAAAAACACTGACTGTATTATTCATTTATTAACCTAACCGGTGCGACACTATGAGTCAGGCAATGCTCCAGAAACCAGATTTTTATGAACAACTGCCTAATGCTGCGTTATCCAACTATTTCCGTAGCGCCGGTGGTTTGTTAGCCGAAGAGTGGGCGCTGCTTGAATCCATTGTGGGCGCGATTGTGGAGGCGAAGGAACCGCTGACCAACAAAGCGATCATCTTACGATTGATCCAGCAGATTGAGTCCACACGCGACGTTGTCAAAGCGGATATCATCCGTAAAACGCTGGAAATTATTGTGGATCATACCCAGGACGATCTCTAATCGCCCCGGTGAATGAAACGCCGACGGTACTGTCCTGCCGTCGGCGTTTTGTTATCTGAAGGATTTATTTCTCTCCCCTGCCGAATATCACCCCTCTGAAGTCACCCCTTTACAACATGCGACGCAAAATCTCGCGTTGGCCGCTGAGGGTGTATTTGATTACCGCCGCGACGTGCATGAGCAATATCACACCGAGTACGATGCAGCTCACCCGATGGATTTTGAAGAAGAAGTCGTTAATCACATCAACGTTAACGGGCCGGGAAACGTGGACTAAACCAAAGAAATGGTAGTCCTTATGCAGCATTAAAAACCCGCTAACCAGCACCAGCATGATTGTCAGGTAAAAGATTTCATGCAGAAACACCACCAGCTGTTTTTTACGGCCTGCCACGCTTGCAGGATATGGCACCGACGGGCGGAAGAAGCGCCAGATGAAGCGCACCAGCATAATAGGGGTTGCCAGGGTGCCAAGAGACATGTTCAGCACTGAGAAAAAGTGGAACCAGCGTGTCCCTTCCAGCGCATGAAGAATATACCCCATACACATGGCATAAATAATCACTGCCGCCACCACCCAGTGCATCAGACGGGAAAAAGGATCGTAACGATTCGCTACCCTACGTGAAACATGCATAAAAGATTGTCCTTAAAATTAAACCCTGAAAAGTAGCCTTCTACGGGTAATATGCTGTGATCATTAAGTTTTTGTGCGCAGCCTGCGCGGCAATCATCCCTGTGGGCCAGAACGGCTTTTCCAGGCGATATAATAGTCACCCCGGCTATGGCGAGGTATGAGAAACGGCGCGATGTCGTTGAGAATAAATAACCAGATGCATAAGGAAATTCTTAAGCCGGGACCTTAACTGCTCACCGGATAACGGTTTACCTCCCTGCCCCGCAGCGTTACAATGCCCGCCCTTAAAGTATGGGATCTCCTCCCGGCGCCCACCTGGTGTGCGCATCTGACCTGTCATCAGAACGAGAACAAACATGTTTAAACCGGAACTCCTCTCCCCGGCGGGAACGCTGAAAAATATGCGTTACGCCTTCGCCTATGGCGCCGATGCCGTCTATGCGGGCCAACCGCGTTACTCACTGCGCGTGCGTAATAATGAATTCAACCACGAGAATCTGCAGCTCGGCATCAACGAAGCCCACGCGCAGGGGAAAAAATTCTACGTGGTGGTGAACATCGCGCCGCACAACGCCAAGCTGAAAACCTTTATCCGCGACCTGAAACCGGTGGTAGAGATGGGGCCGGATGCGCTGATCATGTCGGACCCGGGTTTAATTATGCTGGTGCGGGAGAACTTCCCGGAGATGGATATTCACCTCTCGGTGCAGGCCAATGCCGTTAACTGGGCGACGGTGAAATTCTGGCAGCAGATGGGGCTGACCCGCGTGATCCTCTCCCGCGAGCTGTCGCTGGAAGAGATCGAAGAGATCCGCAGCCAGGTTCCTGAGATGGAGCTGGAGATTTTCGTCCACGGTGCGCTGTGCATGGCTTACTCTGGCCGTTGCCTGCTCTCGGGTTATATCAACAAGCGTGACCCGAACCAGGGCACCTGTACCAACGCCTGCCGCTGGGAATACAAGGTCCAGGAAGGGAAGCAGGATGATGTCGGCAACATCGTGCACAAGCATGAGCCGATCCCGGTGCAGACCATTGAGCCGACGCTGGGCATCGGGGCGCCGACCGACAGCGTGTTTATGATTGAAGAGGCCCAGCGTCCGGGCGAGTACATGACCGCGTTCGAAGACGAGCACGGTACCTACATCATGAACTCGAAAGATCTGCGCGCCATCGCCCACGTTGAGCGCCTGACCCAGATGGGCGTGCACTCGCTGAAAATCGAAGGCCGCACCAAATCCTATTACTACTGCGCGCGAACCGCCCAAGTCTATCGCAAGGCGATCGACGACGCGGCGGCGGGCAAACCCTTCGACCCGACCCTGCTGGAAACCCTGGAAGGGCTGGCGCACCGCGGCTATACCGAAGGCTTCCTGCGTCGTCATACCCATGACGACTACCAGAACTACGACTACGGTCACTCGCTTTCCGAGCGCCAGCAGTTTGTCGGTGAGTTCACCGGCGAGCGCAAAGGCCCTCTGGCAGCCGTGGCGGTGAAAAACAAATTCCTCGTGGGTAACAGCCTGGAGTTGATGACCCCGCAAGGCAACGTCAACTTCACCCTCGAACATATGGAAAACGGGAAAGGTGAAGCGGTATCGGTCGCGCCGGGAGACGGCCATACCGTCTGGCTGCCGGTGCCGGAAGATATTTCCCTGGATTATGCCCTGCTGATGCGTAATTTCACCGGAGAAAATACCCGTAATCCGCACGTCGGGTGATTTTAGGGGTTATTTTCTGGTATGAGATGATTCTTAGAATTCGATCACATACCGCTGCGTTTGATACGGGTATTATCTATGACGCTGAAAAACATAACCCATAAATGCTAGCTGTACCAGGAACCACCTCCTTAGCCTGAGTAATCTCCCTTACGCAGGCTAATTTTTTTGTCTCAAAAACGCCCCGCTCCCTTCTTACAGAACGCTATCACAACGCTTCCATAAGCGTCATTAATGTAAATTTATCTTTATTTTCAACGAGAAGTAACTGAAATCATCAATTTATTAAAGGCTGGGTATTCAGGCACATATAGAATGCTATTCTTCTTATGAATGAAATTTCACTTAAGGAGAAGGAGAAATATATGTACTGGGTGGTAGAAAACAGGATGGTGTGCCCTCGTACCGGAACAATATTCATTCACGTTCTGACTGTTAAAAATCTCAGATTGATAATCTGGTATAAAGGTGATTACTTTATCAGCACTGGCTCGGTTCTTATTACCGGCCCCTTCGGAATTGCCGTAGACGGCACATTAAGAAAGCTTCATATCCTGCGCACCTTCCCTTATAACGCTACCTTTTGGTCATCATTTGTCGCGAATTCGGGATGCCCTGGCAACGATGGCACCCTTATTACCCACTGCAAACATCACTCTGATTGTGTGTTCGCGTTATGCCCATATGGCGCCATCGCCTCATAAAAGTCCGGTCCGAGTGGCGCACGTTTTGGCTCGCCACTCATTTAATTTTTATCCTTTCATCCTCTTCTTACCCGCTTTTGTCCGCGCTGCGATACACTTTTGAAAGATCAGCACAGGAGCAATGTGGATGGCGACCTATCCGGCAAGTTTATTAATTCTGAACGGCAAAGGGACAGGCAACGACCTGTTGCGCGAAGCCGTGACGCTTCTTCGGGAAGAAGGAGTGGTGATCCATGTCCGCGTGACATGGGAGAAAGGTGATGCAGCCCGTTATATTCAGGAAGCGTGCGACCTTGGGGTGGAGACCGTCATTGCGGGCGGCGGCGATGGCACCATCAATGAGGTGGCGACGGCGCTGATAGACCTGCCCGACGCGCAGCGTCCGGCGCTGGGCATTCTGCCGCTCGGCACCGCCAACGATTTTGCCACCAGCGCCGGGATCCCCGAGAGCCTCGACAAGGCCCTGCAGCTGGCGATCGCCGGTAAAGCCACGGCGGTGGATATCGCCCGGGTCAACGACACTACCTGCTTTATCAATATGGCGACCGGCGGGTTTGGCACCCGTATTACCAGCGAAACGCCGGAGAAAATGAAAGCCGCACTGGGCGGTGTCTCGTACCTGATCCACGGTCTGGCGCGAATGGATTTACTCAAGCCTGATACGTGTGAAATTCGCGGCGAGAACTTTCGCTGGGAGGGCGATGCGCTGGTGATCGGTATCGGCAATGGCCGTCAGGCGGGAGGCGGGCAACAGCTCTGCCCGGATGCATTGATTAACGATGGACAGCTCCAGCTGCGCATTTTTTCCGCCAACGAACTGCTTCCGGCGCTGCTGACGACGCTGACCAGACCGGAAGAGAGCCCGAACGTCATCGACGGTCAGTCAGCCTGGTTTGAGGTCGTTGCCCCACACGGCATGACCTTTAATCTGGATGGCGAACCGCTGAGCGGCGATCATTTCCGCATCGCGCTGTTGCCTGGCGCCCTCCAGTGCCGGTTGCCGCCGGATTGCCCGCTTCTGCGTTGAATTTACGGGATTGGTGCGGCCGGTTCCCCCTCACCCCAGCCCTCTCCCTCAAGGGAGAGGGGGCAAGATCGTAGGCCGGGTAAGCGCAGCGCCACCCGGCATCAGGCCGCACCGAACCCACTAATACACCGCCACCTCCCGGGCCATCTCGCGGGAATACTGTTGGCTGGCGTTGACCAGCATCCGGGTGTAATCCGTTTGCGCCTGCCCTGCCACCAGGTCATCCACCGTCAGGGTTTCGAGGATCTTGCCGTATTGCATCACCGCCACCTTCTGGCACAGATGGGCGATCACCCCCAGGTCATGGGTCACCATCAGGTAGGTGAGCTTCGACTCACGCTGCAGCTCCGCCAGCAGGTTTAAGATCTCCGCCTGCACCGAGACGTCCAGCGCTGAGGTCGGCTCGTCGAGCAACAGCACCTGAGGTTCGAGGATCAGCGCCCGGGCAATCGCCACGCGCTGACGCTGGCCGCCGGAGAGCTGATGCGGATAGCGATCGCGGAAGGCGCGATTAAGGCCCACTTTATCCAGCAGCGCGTGAATGCGCCGATCCCGGTCGTTGATGCCGTGGATTTGCAGCGGCTCCTCCAGAATATCGCCGATGGTATGCCGCGGGTGCAGCGAACCGTAGGGATCCTGAAACACCATCTGCACCAGCCGACAGCGCTGGGGGCTGATGCGCCGCTCCAGCGGCTGACCGTTGATCGCCAGCGCCCCGTCCCAGTGGGTGAACAACCCGGCCAGGCACTTCAGCACCGTGGTTTTACCCGAGCCCGACTCCCCCACCAGGCCATAAATCTCCCCCGGCTGGACGTTAATATTGACGTCATACAACACCTGGCTGCGTTTCTCGCCTTCGCCAAAGGCCAGATTCAGGTTTTTTACCTCGATCATCTTCGCTCCTTATTCGGTCAGCCAGCTGGCCTGGCGCTGCAACACCGGCAGCACCGGGCGGCGGTGATTCATCTCCGGCAGGGCATTGATCAGCCCCTGCGTATACGGGTGCCGGGCGTTGTGCAGATCGCAGGCGGCAATCGACTCCACTACCCGCCCGGCGTACATCACCAGCACCCGGTCACAGAAGCTGCGCACCAGGTTGATGTCGTGACTGATAAAGATCAGCCCCAGCCCGCGGGACTGGACTAAATCATCCAGCAATCCCAGTACCTGCAGGCGCACCGAGACGTCCAGTGCCGAGGTGGGCTCATCGGCGATCACCAGTTCCGGGTCGGTGATCAGCATCATAGCGATCATGATGCGCTGCCCTTGCCCGCCGGAAATCTCGTGCGGATAGAGCTGATAGACCCGCTCCGGCTGGCGAATGCGCACCACATCGAGCATCTCCAGCACTTTGGCTTTCGCCTCCGCCTTGCGCCCCGGATGGTGGGTCAGCCAGGCCTCGGCAATCTGATCCCCGACGCAGACCACCGGGTTAAGGGAGTACTTCGGGTCCTGCATGATCATCGAGATACGCTTGCCGCGAATACCGCGCATCTGCGCCTCGCTGACCTTCTGCAAATCCACATCGCCAAACTGCATCCGGGTGGCGGTGATCTGCGCTTTGGCCGGGTGCAGGCGCAGCAGCGCCCGTCCGACGGTGGATTTGCCGGAGCCCGACTCGCCGACAATCGCCAGCTTCTCACGCCCCAGTTGAAAGGAGACGCCGCGCACCGCGTTGGTAACCGCGCGTCCGTTGATAAAGTCGATGTGCAGGTCACGCACGTCCAGCAGTGGCGCATCAGTTGCTGCGAGGATCGAGGATGTCACGTAAGCCATCTCCTAAGAAGTTGAACGCCAGGCTGTTAATCAGGATCGCCAGCCCCGGAATAGTCACTACCCACCAGCACTCCATCATGTAGGTGCGCCCGCTGGAGATCATCGCCCCCCACTCCGGCTCCGGCGGCTGTGCGCCGAGACCGAGGAAGCCGAGACCGGCGGCGGTCAGGATGATCCCGGCCATGTTCATGGTGATACGGATAATCACCGACGGCAGGCACAGGGGCACAATATGCCGCCACAGCACCCGTACCGGGGAGGCCCCCTGCAGACGCACGGCAGAGATAAAGTCGGCCTGGCGCAGCGAGAGGGTTTCGGCCCGGGCCAGACGGGCAATCGGCGGCCAGGCAGTGATGGTAATCGCAATCACCACGTGCTCCAGCCCCGGACCGAGGGCGGCGACAAACGCCAGCGCCAGCACCAGACTTGGGAAGGAGATAAAGATATCGGTAACGCGCATCAGCACCGCATCGACCTTACCGCCAAAGTACCCGGCGGTAACCCCCAGCAGCAGCCCCAGCGGGCCGACGGTCACGGAGACCAGCAGGACGATATAGAGCGTAATGCGCGAGCCGTACACCAGGCGGCTGAAGATATCCCGGCCAAACTCGTCGGTGCCGAACCAGTGTTGGGCGTTCGGCGCCACCAGGGCGTTATTCAGATCCTGTACCAGCGGGTTGTACGGCGCAATCCACGGCGCGAAGGCCGCGACGATCAACAGCAGCAGGATGATGCCGCCGCCAATCGCCGTCAGCGGGTTACGCGCCATCTGCCCGGCAAAGCCCAGCGAGCGACGGGCCATCCGCGCCAGACGCTGACGTCCTTCGCTGCGAACGGGTTGCAGGGGTGTATCCAGAGAAACGGTCATGATTTCGTCCTCGGGTCAAAGAGTTGATACAGCATGTCGGAGAGCAGGTTGAGCATCACGAAGATGATCCCCACCAGCAGGACGCAGCCCATCACCGCGTTCATGTCCCCCAGCAGCAGGCTGCCGGTAAGATAGGAGCCAAAGCCGGGCCAGGAGAAGACAGTTTCAATCAGCACCGCCCCTTCCAGCAGCGACCCGTAGGCCAGCGCCACCACCGTGAGTAACTGAACGAGGATGTTGCGGAACGCGTGGTTCCAGATCACCTGCCGCTCGGTTAACCCTTTCACCCGGGCGGTAATAATGAACTCCTGCGACAGCTGGGCCAGCATAAAGCTGCGGGTCATGCGGCTGATGTAGGCCAGGGAGTGGAAGCCCAGCAGCGAGGCCGGCAGCACCAGATGGTTAATGGCGTTCCAGAACACCGCGCTGTTGCCTGCCAGCAGGGCGTCGACGGTCATCAATCCGGTGCGACGCGGCACAAGGCCATCCAGGCCCAGATCCAGCCGTCCTGCACCGCCCACCCAGCCGAGCCAGGCGTAGAACAGCAGCAGCCCCATCATCCCGACCCAGAAGATCGGCGTGGAGTAACCGGCGAGGCTGATGATGCGCACCACATAATCTGAGACGCTGTTACGCCGTGCGGCGGCCAGCACCCCCAGGGGGATACCCAGACCGGCCCCGACAATAATCGCCATCGTCGCCAGCTCGAGGGTCGCCGGGAAGACGCGCATAATGTCATCCAGCACCGGTTTGCCGGTCAGCAGGGCATTGCCGAAATCGCCGTGCAGCAGGTTGTTAAGGTAGATACCGAACTGGGTCAGCAGGGACTTGTCAAAGCCCAGCTGCTGATAAACCTGCTGATAGGTGCTGTGGTCGGCATCCGGGCCGACAATCGCCAGCACCGGATCCACCGGCATCACCCGGCCAATAAAGAAGGTCAGCACCAGCAGGCCGAACAGGGTCACCAGCACCTGGGTTAGCCGTTTTGAGAAACGGCGGGTGCGGGAGCCCGGGGCGAGGATCACAACGCTCATTTTTCACCTCCGGTTTTGTACACTTCGCGCAGGAAGGTGGTGGCCGACGGATGCGACTGGAAGTTTTTGACTTCGTTGCGCACAACCACCGAATCAACCATCTGCGACAGCGGGAGCAAGGCCGGGATCAGCTGGTCGTAACGCACCTGGATCTGCTGGTAATCGGCGATCTGTTTCTGCGGATCGCGCTCCAGCAGGGCCTTGTCAATCATCTCGTTCAGCGGTTTGTCGTAAAAACCGGTGCGCCAGCCCTGGAAATTGGTCAGCCGGGCCTCGTCGCTGTTGTCAGGGTTGTAGACCAGCGCGCGCAGGCTGGAGTGCGGATGGGGCTCTACCCCGCTGCCGCCGCGTCCGACCAGCATGTCGAACTTGCGCTCGCGCATCGCGCCGTAGATCTGGTTCCCGGTGCCGGTGATGATTTTGGCGTTAATGCCCGCCTGCATCAGGGTGGACTGCACGGCGATGGCGATATTAAGGAACGGCTGATCTGCCAGCACCCGCAGGGTGGTGTCGAAGCCATCCGGGTAGCCCGCTTCTGCCAGCAGTTTTTTGGCGCGCGGGATATCCAGCTTGTAGCCGGGATCCGGCAGCGTTGACGGCATCCCGGCCTTGATCGGCCGCTGGTGCAGCACGCCGTAGCCCGGCATCAGCGCCTTGTTGATACCCTGATAGTCAATCAGGTAGCGTACCGCTTCGCGCACTTTCGGGTTGGCAAAGTGCGCCTCCTTCATGCTCATCGCCACGTAGTAGACCGTACCCTTCTGCACGGCTTCCACCGTCAGCTGCGGATCTTTACGCAGGGCGTTGATGTCCGCCACCGCCATGTTGCTGGCGATATCCAGATCGCCCTTCTCCACCATCAGGCGCAGGGTTTGCGACTCCTGGAAGTGGCGCAGGACCACGCGGTTCATCTTCGGCGCTTCGCGCCAGTAGGTCGGGTTGCGCTGCATGCGCAGTACGTCTTTGGCCTGCCAGGTGTCGAGCATAAAGGGCCCGGAACCGGCTTCGTTGGTGGTCAGCCAGCGGTTGCCCCAGTCGCTGTTGACCTCGTGGCTGAGTACCGTTTTGCGGTCCAGCACACCGAGGTTGCCCAGCGCGCCGAGGGAGTAGATCACCAGCTGCGGATCGTTAGCCTTCGGCAGGGTGAGCTGCACGGTGTGGTCATCGAGGGCTTTAATCTGCTGATCGATATTCTTCTTAGAAAACCCATAAGATTTCCACACCGAGGCCTGAGCCAGGTTCAGGTGCAGCAGGCGGCGCATCGACCACACCACGTCCTCGGCAGTGAGCGGGTTGCCGGAGTGGAAGGTGACGTTATCGCGCAGATGGAAGGTCAGGGTTTTACCGTCCGGGGAGATGTCCCAGGATTTCGCCAGCGCCGGTTTGACGTTGGTGAGGGTGTTGGGGTCCAGTTCCACCAGCGAATCGTAGAGATTGACCACAATGCCGACCACTTCGTTACCGGTCATCGCGGCCGGATCGAGAGTCAGCAGGTTGTTCATGTTCATACCGATGATGAGCTGATCGGGCGGCGTTTTTGCGTACGCCGCACCGCTCCCCATCATCAGCGCGAGCGCGAGTAAACACGCTCCGGTGAGGAGGGTTCTTTTCATGTATATATCGCCTGTAGGGTACGTTTTTATTTGTCAGTCGTGGCTGACGGTATTGGCTTCGATATACGCAAAATTAATGTCTTCGCCGAGTCCCGGGCGCGTCGGCAGGCTGACCATGCCTTCATCATCCATCGGGTCGATCAGGCTGTGCAGATACGCCGCCGGTTCGTCGTAATCGAGGAACGGGTGCAGCAGCCCGCGCTCATACCAGCGGCAGTTCTTGATGGCGCCAATCACCGCCAGGCTCGCCGCGCCGTTGCCGTGCACTTCGCAGTCCATGCCGAACGACTCTGCGAGGTTCGCCACTTTCAGGGTCGGCGAAATACCGCCGACACCGTTCGATCCGGCGCGCAGGATGTCGCAGGCCCCGGCTTTGATCCAGTCGGCGCGGCTGTGGTGCTTGCCGCCCAGGCTTTCCGGCCCGATGATCGGAATGGAGAGATTTTCCGCCAGCCAGGCATAGGAGGACATGCTCTCCTCTTCCATCGGCTCTTCGAACCACGCGAAGTTGAGCTTCTCCAGCTCCTTGCCGATGTACAGCGCTTCGGTGCGGCTGTACCAGTGATAGCCGTCGATCATCAGATCGATATCCGGGCCGACCGCTTCACGCACCGCAGCGCAGGCCTTGACGTCCATCTTTGGATTAGGAGCGAAGGAGACCGGCGGCATCCAGGTGTGCAGCTTGATGGCTTTGTATCCGCGGGCGACCAGCGTCTCGGCAAAGCTGGCGTACTCTTCCGGCGTGGACAGGCCACCCGGCAGGTCATCGCCGCACATAGTGCTGCCGTAGGCCGGGACTTTGTCGCGGTAGCCGCCGAGCAGTTTCCACACCGGCATATTGAGTTTACGGCCAATCAGATCCCACAGCGCCTGCTCCACAAACCCCAGCGCGCGTTCGGTCAGCTGATGGGCGCTGCCGCGCTGCCAGTGTGCCAACTCCTGCCAGATCTTCTCACGATTGAACGCGTCCTGGCCGACCATCACTTTACGAAAGAAGGTATTGACCACAAAAGGGCGCACCACTTCCGGTGGTGCAAATGAATACCCTTTGGTGCCATCGTCTGCGGTAATGGTCAGCATCGCCATTTTGGCCAGACTCTCCGGGCCCGGGTGGGAGTGCCCGGCAGTATCGGAGACACGGCGCGTGGGATACTGAAAGACGGTGACGTTTACAGATTCGATTTTCATTATTAGTCCTTAAAACAACGTAGGTTCAGTGCCTTTAGCATTTTGAAAAGCTGTTTCGAAACTAACTGTAAGCGCAAAATTCATCCACTGCCTTAGACAAATTCCGCTAAGCGCTGACCATTTCTTGTGCATCTGCACGGGGGGGAGTGACACTTTTCACAAAAGCCAGGGGAAGTGTGAAGTGGATCGGGAGGGATTTTTGAATGAAGTTTGTAGGCCGGGTAAGACGTAGTCGCCACCCGGCAGTATGGTTACGCGATGGTCACTTTCTTATCCAGATAGACATCCTGCACGGCGTTAATCAACTTCACGCCATCGGCCATCGATTTCTTAAACGCCTTGCGACCGAGGATCAGACCCATCCCGCCCGCGCGTTTATTGATAACGGCCGTGCGCACCGCATCGGTGAGATCGGTTTCCCCGCCTGCCGCGCCGCCGGAGTTGATCAACCCGGCACGGCCCATATAGCAGTTCGCCAGCTGGTAGCGCACCAGGTCGATGGGGTTATCGCTGGTCAGTTTGCTGTACACCCGATCGTCGGTATAGCCAAACTTCACCGCGGTATAGCCGCCGTTGTTTTCGGCCATTTTCTGCTTGACGATGTCCGCCCCGATAGTGGCCGCCAGATGGTTGGCCTGGCCGGTTAAATCGGCAGAAACGTGGTAGTCCGTCCCGTCTTTGCTGAAGGCCGGGTTACGCAGATAGGCCCACAGCACGGTCACCAGACCCAGCTCATGGGCACGCTCGAAGGCGGCTGAGATCTCTTCTATCTGACGGCGCGACTGCTCTGAGCCGAAATAGATGGTAGCACCCACCGCGACCGCGCCGAGGTTGAAAGCCTGCTCAACGCTGGCGTAAAGCGTCTGGTCATATTCGGTGGGGTAACTCAGGGTTTCGTTGTGGTTGAGCTTGACCAGGAACGGAATGCGGTGCGCGTAACGTCGCGAGACCGACGCCAGCACGCCGTAAGTGGAGGCCACGCAGTTACAGCCCGCCTCAATCGCCAGTTCCACGATGTTCTTCGGATCGAAATAGAGCGGGTTGGCGGCAAAGGACGCACCCGCGGAGTGCTCCACGCCCTGGTCCACTGGCAGGATCGACAGATACCCCGTCCCGCCCAGACGTCCGGTGTTGTACAGCGTCTGCATGTTTCGCAGCACCGCTGGCGGACGGTTGTTGTCCACCATCACGCGGTCGACGTAGTCGTGACCCGGCAGGTAAAGATGGTCGGCTGGAATGGTCATACAACGATGCTGTAACAGGCTGTCGGCATCTTTGCCCAGCAATTGCGTAATATCAGTCATGGTTTTCCTCCCGTCAGTGCCGACGTGATGTCGGCGCAAATTATCCAGGCTCACATTTTTGTGAGCAGACTAAGCCTGGTACTGCCTCTCCTCTATTTCCACCGCCCGCAGCGTTTTTTCCGTACCGGTCGCTGGCGCGTTTCGTGTACAACAATTTTGTTACACCGATCAAACAATCACCACAAAGGTATTTAAAAGGTATCATTGAATGGTATGTTAAAGGCGTACCCTCTCTGACATGCAGGATTAAACAATGAAAACGAAAGTCCAACTGTCATTCATGATGTTTGTTGAATGGTTTATCTGGGGCGCATGGTTTGTGCCGCTGTGGCTGTGGCTGAGTAAAAGCGGCTTCAGCGCCGGAGAAATCGGCTGGTCTTATGCCTGTACCGCGATTGCAGCGATCCTCTCGCCAATCCTGGTCGGCTCGCTGACCGATCGCTTCTTTGCTGCTCAGAAAGTGCTGGCGGTGCTGATGTTTGCCGGTGCCATTCTGATGTACTTCGCCGCGCAACAAACCCAGTTCAGCACCTTCTTCCCGCTGCTGCTGGCCTACTCCCTGACCTATATGCCGACCATCGCCCTGACCAACAGTATCGCTTTTGCTAATGTTGACGATGTCGAGGCGGATTTCCCACGCATTCGCGTGATGGGCACTATCGGCTGGATCGCCTCCGGCCTGGCCTGTGGGTTCCTGCCGCAGATGATGGGCTATAGCGATATCTCCGACACCAATATTCCGCTGCTGATGACCGCCGCCAGCTCTGCCCTGCTCGGCGTGTTCGCGCTGTTCCTGCCGAATACGCCGCCGAAGAGTACCGGCAAGCTGGACTTCAAGGTGATGCTGGGGCTGGATGCGCTGATCCTGCTGCGCGATAAGAACTTCCTGGTATTCTTCTTCTGCTCGTTCCTGTTCGCGATGCCGCTGGCGTTCTACTACATCTTCGCCACCGGATATCTGACGGAAGTGGGTATGAAAAACGCGACGGGCTGGATGACGCTCGGTCAGTTCTCAGAAATTTTCTTTATGCTGGCTCTGCCATTCTTTACCAAACGCTTTGGTATTAAGAAGGTCTTGTTGCTGGGTCTTATCACCGCCGCCATTCGCTATGGCTTCTTTGTTTACGGCGGAGCGGAACAATACTTCACCTACGCCCTGCTGTTCCTCGGCATCCTGCTGCACGGCGTGAGCTACGACTTCTATTACGTGACCGCGTACATCTACGTGGACAAAAAAGCGCCGGCGCATATGCGTACCGCGGCGCAGGGCTTGATTACGCTATGCTGTCAGGGCTTTGGTAGCCTGCTGGGTTACCGTCTGGGCGGCGTAATGATGGAAAAAATGTTCGCTTACAAAGAGCCGGTGAATGGGTTGACCTTCAACTGGGCCGGAATGTGGACGTTTGGTGCAATCATGATTGCGGTGATTGCCGTGCTGTTTATGCTGTTTTTCCGCGAATCGGATAAAGAGATCACCGCAATTGAGGTGGTTGATGGCGATACCGCGCTGACACAAGGGGAAGTTAAATGAAACAACAACGTATTCTCGGTGCGCTTTACGGGCAGGCTTTAGGGGATGCGATGGGCATGCCATCGGAGCTGTGGCCGAGAAAGCGTGTAAAAGCGCATTTCGGCTGGATTGACCGTTTCTTGCCCGGCCCGGCGGAAAATAACGCGGCCTGTTATTTCGACCGCGCTGAGTTCACCGATGATACCTCAATGGCGTTGTGTCTGGCCGATGCGATTATCGAGTGCGACGGGCAGATTGATGCGGATGTTATCGGCAAACACATCCTGCACTGGGCGCTCGACTTCGACGCCTTTAATAAGAACGTACTCGGCCCGACATCGAAAATCGCCCTCAACGCCATTCGCGACGGCAAGCCGGTCAGCGAACTGGAAAACAACGGCGTCACCAATGGGGCAGCGATGCGCGCCTCCCCGCTGGGCTGCCTGCTCCCGGCTTCGCGTCTGGAGCACTTTGTTGAACAGGTCGCGCTGGCCTCCAGCCCGACCCATAAATCGGACCTTGCCATCGCCGGTGCGGTGGTGATTGCGTGGGCGATATCGTGCGCCATCGACGGTGAGCGCTGGCAGAACATTGCCGATGCCCTGCCGGCTGTTGCCCGCTCTGCACAGGAAGCCAACACCACCACCTTCAGTGCGTCGCTTGCCGCGCGCATTGAGCTGGCGCTTAAAACCGTGCGGGATGCCAATGGCACAGAGTCCGCCAGCGAGCAGGTGTATCAACTCGTCGGGGCGGGAACCAGTACCATTGAGTCGGTTCCGGCGGCGATTGCGATGGTCGAGCTGGCCGGTACTGACCCGAACCGCTGCGCCATGTTATGCGCCAATCTGGGCGGTGATACGGACACCATTGGCGCGATGGCAACGGCTATCTGTGGGGCCCTGCACGGCGTGCAGGCGATTGACCCGGGGCTAAAGGACGAACTCGACGCCGTTAACCAGCTCGATTTTGGCCATTATGGCGAAAAACTCCTGCACTACCGGGAGCAAAGGGAGGCGGTATGAGTTCTTTTTCCCGGCGTCTTGACGCATTACACGCCACACGCCCGGTCACGGTACTGGGGGCAGCGGTGATTGACGTTATCGCCGATGCCTACGCCCTGCCCTGGCGCGGGTGTGATATCGAGCTCAAACAGCAGGGCGTCAACATCGGCGGCTGCGCGTTAAACATTGCCATCGCCCTGAAACGCCTGGGGATCACCGCACAAAATGCGCTGCCCGTCGGCCATGGCGTGTGGGCGGACATTATTCGTCAAGCGATGGCCAGACAGGATCTTCACAGCGTGGTGGAAGCCGAAACCGGCGATAACGGCTGGTGCCTGGCGCTGGTGGAGCCTGACGGCGAGCGAACGTTTATGTCGTTTAGCGGGGTGGAGAATCAGTGGCAGCAGCCCTGGCTTGATGCGCTTAACGTGCCGCAAAATAGTCTGGTCTATCTGTCCGGTTATCAGCTGGCATCGCCGTGCGGTGAGTTACTGACAGGCTGGCTGGAAGGCCTTCAGGACGTGACCACGTTTATCGACTTTGGGCCACGGATTGCGGATATTCCTGATGCGCTGATGACACGGATTATGGCCTGCAAGCCGATCGTGTCGCTCAATCGCCAGGAGGCACAACTTGCCGCTGAAAGATGGGGTGTAGAGGATGAGATGCTAGGTGCCCACTGGCAGCAACGGTTCGGCTCAGTGCTGATTGTCCGTCACGACAAAGATGGTGCGATCTGGTATGACGCTGACGCCTCGGGTCATGTTCCTGCCTTTCCGGCCACCGTGGTCGACACCATTGGTGCAGGCGACAGCCACGCAGGTGGCACGCTTGCCGGCCTGGCGGCGGGATGGGGTATTGCTGAGGCCGTGATGCTGGGCAATGCCGTGGCCGCCTGGGTGGTCAGCCATCGCGGGGGAGATTGTGCCCCCACGCGCGAGGAGTTACTCCTCGCACACAAAAACGTATAGATCGCTGCGACAGTAGCTGATGCTGTACTCGATGGGCCGGTGTTGCTGGTCAAGCGCAACCTGCTTGATCACCAGCACCGGTATTTTGTCATCCATTTTAATGTGGGTCTGAAATTCAATGTCCGGCATGCGGGCACTGACGCGAGAACGGGTACGCTGCGGAAAGATATTCTGGCTGCGGAAGTAGTCGTACAGCGAAATACCAATGGCGTCCGGGTCCTGGATCAGTGCCACCGGAACCCAGGATTCTTCAATCGAGACGGCGTCATCATCCACGTAGCGAATACGTTTCAGCAGAAAGACATCACTTTCCGGGGCAATCGACAACTGAGCAGCGACCTCTTCCGGACACTTCACCACGCGCTTATTGACCCATAGCGTATTGGGCTTTTTACCGCCCAGCACCACCTGCTGAGAAAACCCGCGCGCTTCTTTGAGTGAATATTCAAAAATGTTATTGATTTGCGTCCCGTAGCCACGGGCGCGCGTCACCACACCCTCTGCTTCCAGCGCCTGCATCGCTTTACGCACGGTAATGCGCGACACCCCGGTCAACTGGCTCAGATCGCGCTCGCCTGGCAGAATATTTCCATGCTCCAGCACCCCGCTGCGCACCGCATTTTTTACGGTTTCAGCAAACTTCAGATACAGCGGCGTATTGTCAGGGGCAGCGATCCGTTCAGTCAGTTGAGCAATTAGCCGGGTATGCGCTTGTTCCATCTCTGTTTTTCTCAGGCCTGATGTGTCCTGCCAGTATAAGGCTTACCACCATGCATGAAAATGGTGTACCGGACCAATACCGTGACCCACCTCCAGACTATCGGCTTTAGCCAGCGCGGCAGAGAGCCAGCGCTTGGCTTCCTGCACCGTATCGGGCCAGTTGTCATGGCGTGGACGTAGCGCTGCCAGCGCGGCGGAGAGGGTACAGCCGGTGCCGTGGGTGTTTTTGGTGTTGATACGCGGGGCGGTAAAGCGCGTGGCTCCTTCGCGGGTGAACAGCCAGTCGGGGCTTTCAGCGTCATCCAGATGACCGCCCTTCATCAGCACCGCACCGCAACCCAGGGCGAGTAACGCAGTGCCCTGCTCTTTCATTTCTCGCTCGTTTTGTGCATGCGGGGCATCCAGCAGTGCCGCCGCTTCGGGCAAGTTGGGGGTGATCATCGCCACCTGCGGCAACAGCTTTTTACGCAGCGTGTCGACGGCGGAGGGTGACAGCAGCGGATCGCCGCTTTTCGCCAGCATCACCGTGTCCAGCACCACGTTTTTGACCCGATGCCGCAGGAGCTGCTCCGCCACGGCCTCGACGATATCGGTTTCGGCTAGCATGCCGATCTTGGTGGTGTCGATGCGCACATCGCTGAACACCGACTCCAGCTGCGCCGCCACGAAGTCCGGCTCGATGCGATAGACCGACTGCACCCCGCGGGTGTTCTGCGCCACCAGGGCGGTGATCACCGAGCAGCCGTAGGCCCCAAGCGCCGAGAAGGTTTTCAGGTCGGCCTGGATCCCGGCCCCGCCGCTCGGGTCGGTGCCGGCGATGGTGAGGGCATTAATCCGTTTCATGATTGCGCCCCCAGATCCCACAGGGCATCCAGAAACGCCGGGGCAAAACTGCCCGGACCACGACTCTGCGCTGCCGCCAGCGTCCCGGCCCGTTTCATCCAGCCGCAGGTCGCGGTGATATTATCCAGTCGGTCGCCCGGCAGTGAGCAGCTGGCCGCCACGACCGCCGATAGGGCGCAACCGGTGCCCACCACGCGGGTCATCAGCGGATCGCCGCCGGTAATGGTCAGGGTCCGCAGCCCGTCAGTAACGTAATCCACCTCCCCGGTCACCACCACAATCGCATTAGTCTGCCGGGCCAGCGCCTGGGCTGCCGGCAGCGCGCTGGCGGCGGTATCGGTGGTGTCGACGCCGCGTCCGCCTGCACTCATCCCGGCAAGGGCCAGAATTTCAGAGGCATTGCCGCGAATGGCTGCCGGTTTGAGGGCGAGAATTTGCTGACAAAAACGGGTCCGGTACGCCAGGGCGCCAACGGCCACCGGATCGAGCGTCCAGGGTTTACCCGCCGCCACCGCACTTTCAATCGCCCGGCGCATCGCCTGGGCACGCGAGGCGGTCAGGGTCCCGACGTTAATCAGCAGCGCATCGGCAATAGCGGAGAACTGTTCAGCCTCTTCGGCTTCGATCACCATCGCCGGTGATGCGCCGAGGGCCAGCAATACGTTGGCGGTAAAGGTCTGCACCACGTCGTTGGTCATACAGTGGGTCAGCGGGGAACGGGTTCGGAAATGGTGTAAGGCGTGTAAATTGAGCAGGTCAGGCTGCATGGTATCGCTCCTGCCTTGCGCGAAGAAGCGATTGCCCGAAGGGCATCTGACTTCCCTACGCTGGCATTGTCCAGATCAGGTGGTACGGGTATTTCTCAGCCTTCACAAGGAAAGCACCCCGAGTCAAATTACACAAGAATCAAGTGTTTAGCGGATTATAACTGAGTGGCTGTTTTCATTCAATGGATTGGGCATTAATTAACCATTTACCACACGATTACCACATATTTTACCACAATTACCACAAACATAATTGCCGTGAGAAACCGCTATCTAACGGCCTGTAGTAACGTGAGAGAGGTTAGTGTTAGCATCATTAATCCGGCAACGCTAGCGCTGTACATGGGAGCCAGAGGGATTTAAGGGAGGAGGGTTGACAGAAGAGGATTGAGCAAGGTTATAAATCATCCGAAATATTAAACCCGCTTTCATTCGGCACAAAAACAATTTAGAATTGACAATCAGATTTCATAGTAAAGAGAGTTAAAAGCGTTAGTTTAATAGCTAAACTTATACTTGGGGTGTTTGTGAAGCTGCTTTTAGCACTCTTTATTATGCGATCCAAAATTTACCAATAATAAAATATCAAAGGCATGATAAAATGACATTGAATTCAGGTATATTTGCACTCTTCCTCTTATATTTAGCACTACATATTTTCTATTTATTTAAGGTTAAAGCATTCAACATGAATGCTGAGCCTCTAACTCATCAACAATTATTTAAAGCAGCGATCATAATACCTATAGTTTCATTCTTAATGATAGGGTTTATATGCTGGAGAGAATACGATCTTAAACTTGATGCAGATGGATTTAATAAATTCATTGAAATCAGCAAATTGCCGTTAGGATTATTATCCTTATCAATTCCCTTTGGCGTAGTTGTAAATAACATACATCGAACCATTCAGACTGATAAACAGATAAAAGAAGCAGAAAGAAAAAACAAGGCCGATGGTTTTTACTCTCATAGAAAAAACACTATTGAGATGTTTGAAAGCTTACCATTTAAAAGCTTTTTGGTAGTTGGCGAAAAATATACTTTAGAGTTTGAAAATTGTTATTCAGTTTATAGATATGCTTATCCAATGGCGTCTACTAGTTCTGGTGTATTCATCGCTGATGAAAATTTCGTACGCCGAGTAGATAATCTATGGATTGCATTGAAAGAAAAATTAGATAACCCACAACGCGATAATGTAAATTCATTATTTAATTACATAGCATCTATTGAGACTATTCTTGACAATATGCATAGAATCTTATTTTTCAAACCAATTGAAAATAAAGATCTCTACGTTATGAAATTTCCTGGTGAAGATAACGTAAGTAAAAAATTCATTACGAAATTCTCATGTGAGGATGACATAAAAATAGCAATAAATGCATATTGGAATGCTTGCATGATAATAATACAAGCGCTCGAGTTAAGTTTAAATAGTGAATTTATAGATGAAGTTCGGTCTGTTGAGCATTATAGCTTAAGTACAGAGAGAAAACTTTTACGTTGGCAAATGCCAATAAAAGAAAAAGTTGAGTACGCACTACCTGGTATTTATGAATTCGCATATTAATTAACTATCGTGCAAGGTTTTCTGACATGAGTAAAGGAAATAGAAGCGCCGGAAGATCTAGTAATACAAGAATTGAAAGAGATTATTGGGTTGGTGATCGTTTTAGTTGTTCATCTTCCAGAGGTTATAACTATCATATCTATCTTTTGAAAGATTCCTTGAATACTGGAATTTACAAGATAGGTATATCAAATGACCCCCATAGAAGAGTAGAAGAGATCAATCACAGGGTTAGGATAAACAGCTTCAAACATAACTTTATTATAAAATCATCTGTCTTTATCGGTGAGGAAAAAGAAGCAGTTAATATAGAACAATCATTGCTAAGTTTTTTCACCAATAAGATTTATAGCGACCGAAATGGCTTTGAGGGAATTACAGAAGTAAGAAATTTAACCGTACATGACGTAGAAAAAATTTTAAACATCTTCGAAAGGTTAAGACATGAGAAAAAGGGAATAATAAGCGCTGATGAGTCAATACAGAATTACACACCTCCTGTAGCACCTTTAGAATTGATTGGTAATTTTAATCAAATCAGAAGAGAAAGGCCACTCGTCAATCCGGAGCATGAAGCATTCGAAAAAGAAGTTATTCAACCTTGTTTGAAGGGTTTTGATATACATTATACTACCAATCATTTTCTTTATGGGTATACAAAAGGTTTACATGCTCATTTTTATATTGAAAGTTTACGTCTAGCTCTTATGATAATTAATACAAAGCAAGGTGTTAAAACGGCAATGATTGAAGGTGATGTTTCAAAGAAACACAATTGTATCTTTGTTAAGTTTCGATTAAATGAAAGTATTGAAGTGAAGTGTGAAAGATTATCACTATGGATAGAGAAGAGAGCAATAATAACCCGATAACACATATTACATAACCCGCATTAGCGGGCTTCTTTTGAATGCTTATTATGGCGGCGTCGATTTGCATCTAAACTGTTCTCAGTTGCTGTAACGAACTGGCAAGCATGAGGGGAATAAATTCTGTTTCCAGGAATCAGAATATCTTTATCTAAGCTATATTGATGAGACTTATCACAGTTGTACCAATCATGATAACCATGTAAACTCTTAATGTCATGGTAGAAATTAGGATAGTACAACCATCTTTCACATACAGAGCATTCACGATATGTAGGGAAACGCTCTAAATGTCTTTCATCTGCAACCCTTCTGATCATTTCCTTCCAGCAAACGTACTCTTTAACCATCTTCCCATTAACTTGAGAAGGTAGTTCGTAACCTTTAACTCCAATCCCATACACTGTAGGTTTCAATGAGTCTTTTACGCTACGGCTCCTGATGCTACCAGCTTGAACTGTAGTTCTATAACCAGTATCAGGGAAACAGATTATGATATTCTTTGAATTAAGTATCTCTTCAATTATGAATATTCCATAGTTTTTTGATTCAAACGAATCACCAACATTCAGATCTTTGAATTTCATTTTAACTATCCTTGTTCCTGCGTAAACAAAAAAGCCCCAACATATAATCAGTATCTCTATGCAGAGAGATTCCTTTTCATATGAAGGGGCTTCTGTAGTTCTCTTAATGTACGTGATCAAACAAACATAAGGGATTGGTATTAATAATGACTGATGCTGACCTGCTCCCCGTTGATTAATACACCGCGATGTTAGTAATGTCTTCATAAGCCACATGAGGACATCCCCATGAAGAAGCGTTTTTCCGACGAACAGATCATCAGTATTCTCCGCGAGGCTGAAGCCGGAGTTTCTGCCCGTGAACTCTGCCGTAAGCACGCCATTTCCGACGCCACGTTTTATACCTGGCGTAAGAAGTATGGCGGCATGGAGGTGCCTGAGGTTAAGCGCCTGAAGTCGCTTGAGGAAGAGAACGCCAGACTCAAGAAGCTGCTCGCCGAGGCCATGCTGGATAAGGAGGCGCTTCAGGTGGCTCTTGGGCGAAAGTACTGACGACAGACCAGAAGCGCGAAGTCGTGGTGTTGATGTGTGATGCGACCGGTCTGTCGCAACGTCGTGCCTGCAGACTCACAGGTTTGTCCCTGTCGACCTGCCGCTATGACGCTCAGCGTCCGGCGGCTGATGCCCATTTATCAGGGCGCATTACTGAACTGGCACTGGAGCGCAGGCGTTTTGGCTACCGCCGCATATGGCAGTTACTGCGCCGTGAAGGGCTTCTGGTTAATCACAAGCGCGTGTACCGCCTTTATCATCTGAACGGGCTGGGCGTTAAACGCAGACGTCGTCGTAAAGGGCTGGCAACAGAACGTCTGCCGCTGCTCCGCCCGGAGGCGCCCAACCTGACCTGGTCGATGGATTTCGTCATGGATGCGCTGGCTACTGGTCGCAGGATCAAGTGCCTTACCTGCGTCGATGACTTCACAAAGGAATGCCTGACGGTCACTGTTGCCTTCGGGATTTCAGGCGTGCAGGTCACGCGTATTCTGGACAGCATTGCGCTGTTTCGCGGCTATCCGGCTACGATAAGAACCGATCAGGGCCCGGAGTTTACCTGCCGCGCGCTCGATCAGTGGGCCTTTGAGCATGGAGTGGAGCTGCGACTTATCCAGCCCGGCAAGCCGACGCAGAACGGATTTATTGAGAGTTTTAACGGACGCTTTCGCGATGAATGCCTGAATGAACACTGGTTCAGCGACGTCAATCATGCCAGGAAAACCATCAGCGAATGGCGTCAGGATTATAACGAATGTCGCCCGCACTCCACGCTGAATTATCAGACGCCGTCTGAATTTGCAGCGAGCTGGAGAAAGGGTAATTCTGAGAGTGAAGGATCCGACATTACTAACTGAGCCTTGTATCTAATCCTGGGGGCAGGTCATCTAAACTGCATATGGGGCGCTTCATCATTGCTTCACTATCGTTATTAACTTTCTCTGCTACTGCTCAAATCATTGAGTACCGTTGTCAGTTTGAACCAGCACCTATTACTAGCATCTGGCGTGAGGGGTTAGCTACTCTTGATGTTGTGAATCGCCACGGGTTTAACAGACACCTCCGAGTCATTTAAGATGGCTTAAAGAGAGGTGCCCATGAGCGGTAAGCGTTATCCCGAAGAGTTTAAAACTGAAGCAGTCAAACAGGTTGTTGATCGCGGTTATTCTGTTGCCAGCGTTGCAACACGTCTCGATATCACCACCCACAGCCTTTACGCCTGGATAAAGAAGTACGGTCCGGATCCTTCCATTAATAAAGAACAGTCAGATGCTCAGGCCGAGATCCGCCGTCTCCAGAAAGAGCTGAAGCGGGTTACCGACGAACGGGACATATTAAAAAAAGCCGCGGCGTACTTCGCAAAGCTGTCCGACTGAGGTACGCCTTTATCCGTGACAACTCCTGTTGCTGGCCTGTTCGCCTGCTCTGTCGGGTGCTGGATGTTCATCCCAGTGGTTTTTACGCCTGGCTTCAGCAGCCGCATTCACAACGCCATCAGGCAGACCTGAGACTGACAGGACAGATTAAACAGTTCTGGCTGGAATCGGGATGCGTCTATGGTTATCGCAAAATCCATCTGGATCTGCGGGACAGCGGGCAACAGTGCGGAGTGAACAGAGTCTGGCGACTGATGAAACGTGTCGGGATAAAGGCTCAGGTCGGATACCGGAGCCCGCGGGCACGTAAAGGCGAGGCCAGTATCGTGTCGCCCAACAGGCTCCAGCGACAGTTTAATCCGGATGCTCCGGATGAGCGTTGGGTAACGGACATAACCTACATCAGGACCCGCGAAGGCTGGCTGTATCTTGCCGTGGTTGTTGATCTGTTCTCACGCAAAATTATCGGCTGGTCCATGCAATCCCGGATGACAAAGGACATTGCCCTGAACGCACTGCTGATGGCTGTATGGCGGCGTAATCCCCAAAAACAGGTGCTGGTTCATTCGGATCAGGGCAGTCAGTACACAAGCCATGAGTGGCAGTCGTTCCTGAAATCACACGGCCTGGAGGGCAGCATGAGCCGTCGCGGTAACTGCCATGATAATGCGGTTGCAGAAAGCTTTTTCCAGTTGTTGAAACGCGAACGGATAAAGAAAAAGAGCTACGGAACGCGGGAAGAAGCCCGCAGTGATATTTTTGATTACATCGAAATGTTTTATAACAGTAAGCGTCGGCATGGTTCCAGCGATCAGATGTCACCGACAGAATATGAAAACCAGTATTATCAACGGCTCGGAAGTGTCTAGATTATCCGTGGCGATTCATACTTCTTTGATGCTGATACGCTCAATAGGAGATCTCTCTAATATCCTTTCTTCATCTGTAAGGAATGATTTGAAGAATAACGAGAAGGTTTTGAAATGCTGTACTAACGTTGAGTTACCCGCTTTATCTTCATCGGATACATCATCGCAAGCAAGTAATTCACCAATACTTAAACCGCTGTATTGAGCAAGGCGGCGCTTAGGCATATTTTTAATCACATCTTTCACCATCAACATATCTTCTTCCGTGATGGTGTGAATATTCTTATCGGCTCCAAACAATTCAAAGAGCACTTGCATATGACGGTTAACGTTAATAGAACGATCACGCGACCATGCACCAGTAACTTTCTTACCTCTTAATGGTTTACTGTTACCTGTACCTTTAATGTGTTGGCATAACTCCCAAGCATCAGCAAGGGATAGATATTTATCCGGCTCAGGAGTACAGGCAATAGCTGCCCGATTAGAGATTACTTTTGAGTAGGTTCTCTGTTCGTGAGTTGGATTAATCAAGTCATCAATATGTGAGCAAAGATCATCCTTACTAACCTCACCTGTTTTGATTCGTGAGATAAGAGGATTGAGCAACGTCATCACCCTAGCCGCTTGCTTAGCGTCTTTCGTGAGTAGAGCTTTGCGGAGTCGTGAACCATCCGGGAAAGGGATTTGAGTTTGATAGCCGTTAGAGCGGTATTCTGTATATTTTACAGCCTGTGGTGCTTTCATGAACTTACCTCAAGAATCTACGTTGTGGTAGAAACTTGTGTAAGTTGTTGTTTTTCAACACACCTGAAAAAACTACGCTGGCATTATCCAGATCAGGTGGTACGGGTATTTCTCAGCCTTCAACGAAGAAGGGCACCCCGAGTCATTTGGTACAAATTAACTTACTTTTTGCCAGCTTAGGGGAAGTGGCATGCTGACGCAAGCTCGCCCTCCTGGTTATCGCTTCTTCACTGTGAAAATACGCATAACCCCTTTTATAACCCCCACCCCAGCCAGCAAAAAAGGAGCGATGCAAGAAACATAGTTTCACTTAGGCCTAATACTTGTTGTGCATGTGGTTATTGCTTGTAAAATGACCTCTGTGATTATTTCTATAACAAGTAGAGGGACTTATGAAACAGTACAACAACGATCTTACCCTGGAAATCAGCGCATCTTTTGAAGCTGCCCGTTATGCCGACAAGCAACTATCCGAAATGAATGAAGAAGCCCGCCAACTCGTTATCGAACAGCAAGAGTACGCCAAACACCATCCAGTTATAGCCATCTATCGCGCAGCCGTTGCCGGAAGTCTCACTCTTCGGGGTGGCATTGTAGATGAACCTAACCCAGATCCGAGCCAGGGTATGAAAGTCCAGCTTGATAACGGTCAATGGGTCAGCATGATTACAGAAGGTGCAACCGTTACTTATCCAGACGGAACGAAGGCTGTCATCATCTCCAGCGCCGGGCAGTTAAGCGAATGGGAAGGTAAAGGAGTTGCGCTGGTTGGTAGCTTGCTTGATAACGGAGATGTGATTATCAGCACCCCAGATTATGGATTAGTGTTCACTGTTCGCGAGAGTGAATCAATGCCAGACGATTTTCTGACTGTTGCAAAGGTGGCGTAAATGGGGGGAATGCGTCCAAACGTTTTAGGGCGGGGAATGGCTTTGTTTGGTGATCAAACTACAACTGGCGCAAAACTCATCCCATCACTTTCTTTTGGTAACATCCTTGGTCGCCGCCCAATTGTTCTGGGTGACAAGACCACCGCTTGCCTGAAATGTGGCAAAGAAGGGAAAGTTGTTGAAGGTGAGCCACACCGCACAATTCACCAGATCCCTGTCGCCGTAGACAGTTGTATCGTTTTATGTGGATGCCCTTCTGGTTCTAACCGAATCATAGCCCCTTTGGGCTGGATAGGCCCAGGTGAATCCCCTTCTCAGGCGACGGCAAGGTATCTGGCAGAAGCGGCAACCGCAGCAGCCGCTTTTGCTGCATCTCAACAACCGCAAGCAGAACCAGAACAACACGCACAGGCAGCTAAAAAGAAAACAGGTATTGATGCAGGTTTTGCTGTTCTCCCCTGTGGTGGTACTACAGAGGCCTGGCAACGTCTGCTATTTACAGGCACTCCACCAGCAGGTGCCAAAGAGCTATTCGCTACGCTGAACGGTACAGACAAAAGCTATAAAGCCGGTTCGATTATGCTTCTGGTTGATCCTGAAATGCAGGACGACGAACAAATCGCTCACATGAAAGCGGCAAAACAGCGCATTGATACCGCACTGGAACCGTTGACACACCAGGAAGCTAACTTCCTCCATAAGCATTACGCCACGATTGCTAACTTCTCTAATATTGCCGATAAAGGTATAGGGCTTGCAGCCGATCCAGCTGGGAAATATTTTGAGAATATCGAAAAGATTCTTAAAGAGATCCAGGATACATACAAGAATACCTACATAACAAGAGGTGCATTAATCGGCGAACAGTTTTATGTTAGACGTGCTCAGCTATTCACTGAACTTGACCGTGTGCTCAAAGTTGGTTTCCTGAATAAGGCCATGAAGTTTGGTGAGTATACGAAAATTAAAAATGCGCTTGGCTTATCTACCAGTTCAATCACTCATAAATGGAATGAAACAGGGATAAGTGATATTGAAGGTTACGCAACGCATATCGAGCGAGCGGCTAAATATACCAAAGCGATGCGTTATACTGGTTACGTTGGAATAGCGTTTAGTGCGGTTCACTCAATCAATGAGATAAATGAGGCTTGTTCAACCGGTCGAGAGGCTGCATGTAATAGGAAAAAATATACTGAGATTGGTAGTTTCGCAGGGGGGCTTGCTGGCGGATATGCAGGAGGTGCTATTGGTATGGGTATCTGCTCTTTAGTTTTGGGTGTTACAACAATAGAGGTGGGTGGGGCTGGCGCATTAGCCTGTGGTGTAATACTTGGGAGTGGTGGCGGTATCCTTGCTGGTGAATACTTCTCAGACAAAGGTGAAGGCTTTGGTGAGATGATTTATAACTCGATAGGTAAATAGCGTGAATATTACATCTGCTATTTTATTCGTACTCTTTATGGTTTCTACAATCATAACATATGGGTATTCCGCATTAAAAAATAAGCATCATATTATATTGTGTGAACTTTTCCGCGAGCGATTTGGATTTCTACCAAATGGAATAATACTTGCCCAGGCAGGGGGGCTATTTTTTACATTCCAAAAATATTTTTATTTCTTCTTCCCTCTCATTGTAAAAAAAAGCAATTTCATAGTTAGAGGTATGAACTCAGACCATTATGATTTCATCAGAACTTTACCCAATGAAATGACATCATGGCTAAAAGTCAAGTTCACATTATTTTTGATAACTACTATTTTACTCCTTTCTAATGTCATTTCCTCTTATCTATTTATCAAAGCGTGACAAAAAAAGCCAAATATATTTTTATTTGGCTTATTCTCATTCTAACCGTTTACTCCCTGTCCAACCCATCAATCACAAAAGAAGCAGAGGATAAGGGGAACGTATGTCAATATCGTTTAGCGATCCCTCCTCTTTACCTTTGACCTCAGGTTTGCTGTAGGTGCCGAATGTTTTTCACCCAGTCAGCCAATGCCGAAAAGCAGACATTATGACGAATCGAATGCAATAATCGCCGTTGCACTCTACTTTTCATCCCTGAAATAAGCAATGATTGGCGGTACTTGATACAGTTACAAAAGCATCGTGATATTTTCAACGTGAAAAGCAAATTGGGGGTTGATTTACATCAACACTCAACCAAGCTGATATAAACAAAATAAATTTAACTTAAGTATGATGTTTGTTGCTTGCCAGGTTTTTGTTTATAGAATAGCCATCATAAATCTTGACATAACAAACGGAGAGAATTATGGCGCTAGGTTTTTATCTACGGGTTGGTGATCCAACAACCTGTAAAGGGAAGATACTCACAGGGGATGAAACACTAAGCTGGTATGGTGTAGCCGGAGCGCGCGAAGGTGACCTGGTGTCATGCGGAAAGCATCCTGGTACATATAAAATACTGGGTGGTACCACTGACATCTGGGGCAAAGGTAGAAGACTGGCTGGAACACTGGATAGTATCAGTTCCTGCCCCTGCAAAGCCAAATTCATCCCTTCTATTCCTGACTGTTACGAACAAGAAACTCCATATCTATCAAAAAATTCAAGTGCTGCGGCTGTTGCTCTTGTACCAAATGCACTTATGCCGAACTTAAGTTCAGAGGCAGAACCAGAACAACACGCCCAGACAGCGAAAAGGAAAAAAGGCACAGATGCAGGTTTCGCCGTGCTCCCCTACGGCGGTACTACAGAAGCCTGGCAACGTCTGCTATTTACAGGCACTCCACCAGCAGGTGCCAAAGAGCTATTCGCTACGCTGAACGGGGCAGCCAAAAGCTTTAAAGCCGGTTCGATTATGCTTCTGGTTGATCCTGAAATGCAGGACGACGAACAAATCGCTCACATGAAAGCGGCAAAACAGCGCATTGATACCGCACTGGAACCGTTGACACACCAGGAAGCTAACTTCCTCCATAAGCATTACGCCACCATAGCTAATTTCACCAGATACGCTGATACTGGAATTGGCCTTGCCGCTGATCCTGTTGGGAAATACTTTGAGAATATCGAAAAAATTCTTAAAGAGATCCAGGATACATATAAGAATACCTACTTAACAAGAGGTGCGTTGATTGGTGAAAAATTTTACGTGAGACGTAGCCAGTTATTTAAAGAGCTTGAGTCTATACTCAAAGTTAGCTTCCTGAATAAGGCGATGAAATTCGGAGAGTATACCAAAATAAAAAACGCGCTCGGCCTCTCCAGCAGTTCTATTACCCACAAATGGAATGGAACGGGGATCAGTGACATTGAAGGCTATGCCACTCACATTGAACGAGCAGCTAAATACGTTAAAGCTATGAAATATACTGGCTACGTAGGTATTGGGTTCAGTGCGGTTTACTCAATGAATGAGATAAATGAGGCTTGCTCAATTGGTCGTGAAGCTAAATGCATCAGGAAGAAATACACTGAAATAGGCAGTTTCTCAGGGAGAGTTGGTGGCAGTATTTTAACAGGCTCTCTTGCAGTTCCTCCGTGTATCGCCCTTGGCATTGGAACCGCTGGAACAGCAGGCCTGGCTTGTACACTTATCGCTGGTGGAACTCTAGGTTTCGCTGGTGGTACGGCTGGCAACTGGGGAGGAGAGAAAGTAGGTAACTCGCTCTATACCCTGTTCGAGGAGACTGAATGAAACCCTTTGATATATCTTTAATCATTTTACTGTCTTTATTTTTTCTATCTTTTTTATTCTATCTAATCTATGGTAAATTAACAGAAAGAAAATTTGATGCTATAGTCGAAAAATTTAAAAAACAGTTTGGGTATACACCATTCTCAATGATAGTGGGGAAAAATGGTGGTTTTTTCTTTTGGGGTTATAAAGAGTCCTATTTGATTTGCGCATTGCTTTTCACGAATTTTCCAGCAACAAAAAAGACATTAACACAAGAGGAAATTATTTTTTTTAAAAATTTAGACAAAAGTGACATTTCATGGTTTTATATAAAATATTTTTCAATGGTAATTGGAACATTGTGCTTTATCGTTTTATTAATTATGTTTAAATTTAGAGCTGAATAATTTTCTGAACAATCAGGGGTAGCAATGCCCCTGTAGTTCTATTATAAAGAAATCGCCTAAGACCGATCATATCAATTACATACATTGCAGTAGAATAAATCGCGTGCAAAATGGAATGCGCTAACCTTTCTGAGTTCTAACGTTTCTCTCAGCACAACTAGGACATACATACCTTAAACCTTCCCGTAACTCGTGAGTAACCATTCACCAGGACAAATCTCAAGTTTTTAGCTATCCGTGCTAAATGTGATCTTCGTCAACCTGAGAAAACGCCCCTTGCGTGATATTCAGCGCGCGCCACTGTTGCGTCTCTAATATAGACACCAGCAAAAAGTGGCCAGGCCAATAATAATTATCGAATCAACAACCGGGGAAAACCTTCCTCACTCCTTTAAGGTTAATGTATGAAAAAGATTCTGTTGGTGGGTGTAGTTGCTGTGTTGCTGGCGGGCTGCGTCTCTGAAGAGCAGCGGTTAGCGCAGTGTGAAGCAAAAGGCGTCAGCCGTGATGCGTGCTATATCGCAGACCAGAACCGTCAGGCCACGATCAATGCTGCTGCCGAAAAACAGGCCTTAGAAAATGCCCATGACGCCGTACAACATGGCCAGGCGGCCCATGTTGCCGATCCGCTGCGCGAAGCCTCTTTTAGCGCTAACGGTATCAAAGCCACCATCAACAATGGCTTCACCCAGGCCATCATCAACGGCAAAAAAGCCACGGTGAAGCGGTTGAATGCTAATTTTTACGAGATCAAAGGAGCCGGTTATATCCTGTCGATTTCTCTCGACGCGGACGGCGTCACTGATGCGTCATGGAATAAAACCCATGGTCGCGATCACGGGATTCTGAACGTTGTTCAAAGTAGTCCTAAAGCATTCTAAAATACCCCACTTTTTCCCCCGGAGTGCCCCCCAGGAAACCTCAGTTGCCATGCGGGGTTACGGCTTACGCGCGTTGTTTCAACGCGCGTAACAAAACGATAAACAATTAACCATTGAGCCCTACGCAAAAAGGCTCTATATTGGCCGCGATTTTTGATGCCCTTCTCATTTTCTTAATTAATTATTCAATCGTGGCCACGTGCTGAGCTGCGGTTGTAGGAGTGATATGATGACGGATAAAGTCCGTATTGATACTTTGAATGCCTCTTCTTTCAAAACTAACGAAACCTATCTGGCCCGTCAGGCTGAAATGGAATCCAACGTCAGGAGTTATCCGCGCAAACTGCCTTTAGCTATTACTAAGGCGGACGGGGTGTGGATCACCGACGCGGATAATAAAGAGTATCTGGATTGCCTGGCCGGAGCGGGAACGCTGGCGCTGGGTCATAACCATCCTGATGTGCTGAAAAGCATCCAAAGTGTCATTACCAGCGGCTTGCCGTTACATACCCTGGATCTGACCACGCCGTTGAAAGACGCGTTCTCAGAATACCTGCTCTCCATGCTGCCAGGTCAGGGCAAAGAGTACTGCCTGCAGTTTACCGGCCCATCCGGTGCGGACGCTGTTGAAGCCGCGCTGAAGCTGGCGAAAAAAGTGACCGGCCGCAGCGGCATTATCAGCTTCTCCGGTGCTTATCACGGCATGACCCACGGCGCGCTGTCCGTGACCGGCAACCTGTCTCCGAAAGAAGCGGTTGACGGCATGATGCCAGAAGTGCAGTTCATGCCTTACCCGCACGAGTACCGCTGCCCGCTGGGTATCGGCGGCGAAGCGGGTGTGAAAGCCCTGACCTACTACTTCGAAAACCTGATCAACGACGTTGAAAGCGGCGTGCGTAAACCTGCAGCTGTGATCCTGGAAGCCGTTCAGGGCGAAGGCGGCGTGAACCCGGCACCGGTTGAGTGGCTGCAGCGCATCCGTAAAGTGACCGAAGAGCACGGCATTCTGCTGATCCTCGACGAAGTTCAGGCAGGCTTTGCCCGTACCGGTAAATTCTTCGCCTTCGAACACGCAGGTATCCAGCCAGACATCGTCGTGATGTCCAAAGCTGTCGGTGGCGGCCTGCCGCTGGCCGTGCTGGGTATCAAAAAGCAGTTCGATGCCTGGTCTCCTGGTCACCATACCGGTACCTTCCGTGGCAACCAGCTGGCGATGGCCACTGGCCTCACCACCCTGCAGATCCTCAAAGAGCAGAACATTGCCGATAAAGTTGCCGCCCAGGGCGAGTGGCTGAAAGCGAAGCTGGTTGAGCTGCAGAAACGCTATCCGGTCATCGGTCACGTGCGCGGTCTGGGCATGATGATCGGCATCGAGATCGTGAAACCGCACGAAGCTGCTGACCATATGGGCTGCTTCCCGGGTGATGGCGAGCTGTCTGCGCTGATCCAGAAGAAATGCTTCGAAGCCGGTCTGATTCTGGAGCGTGGCGGTCGTAACGGTAACGTTGTGCGTCTGCTGCCTTCCCTGCTGATCAGCGATCAGGAGCTGAACGTGTTCCTGGACAAATTTGAGCAGGCGCTGCTTGCTGCGGGCGTTCGCCCAGTCTAACCGGAGACAATGGATACAATGTCAGATTTAAACCCGATTTTGTCGTCGTCGGCGCAAAGCATCGAAGCCTATCAGCAGGCCATCGAGCAGAGCACCCAGGCGGTTATGCAGTGGCTGAAACAGCCGGAAATGTACCAGGGTAAAACGGTCGCCGAGCTGCGCGAACGTATCAACCTGGATTTCAGCCCGGAAGGGCTGGGTAACGAGACCGCCATCGAGCGTGCCGTTGAATATTTCCTGAAAGACAGCCTGGCGGTGCATCATCCGCAGTGCGTGGCGCATCTTCACTGCCCGAGCCTGGTGGTAAGCCAGGCGGCGGAAGTGATGATCAACGCCACTAACCAGAGCATGGACTCCTGGGATCAGAGCCCGTCTGCGACCATTATCGAGATAAAACTGATCGAGTGGCTGCGTACCCGTCTGGGTTACCAGCCTGGCGACGCTGGTGTCTTCACCAGCGGCGGCACCCAGAGCAACATGATGGGTCTGATGCTGGCGCGCGATGCGTTCTTCGCGCGTCAGGGCCACTCCGTCCAGCAGGATGGTCTGGTGGGCGATCTGCGTAAGATCCGCGTTCTGTGCTCCGACAGCGCGCACTTCTCCGTGCAGAAGAACATGGCGCTGATGGGCCTCGGCTACCAGTCCGTTATTCAGGTAAAAACTGACGAATGTTCGCGTATGGATCTGAACGATCTGGCGGCGAAAATCGAGCAGTGCAATGCCAACGGCGAACAGATTCTGGCGATTGTTGCCACTGCCGGCACCACGGATGCGGGTGCTATCGATCCGCTGCGTGCGATTGCAGAGCTGGCGGCGAAGCAGAACATCTGGGTTCACGTGGATGCGGCCTGGGGCGGCGCGCTGCTGATGTCCGAGAAGTATCGCGATTATCTCGACGGTATCGAGCTGGTGGATTCCGTGACGCTGGACTTCCACAAGCAGTTCTTCCAGACCATCAGCTGCGGCGCATTCCTGCTGAAAGAGGCGCGTCACTATGAGCTGATGCGTTATCAGGCGGCGTACCTTAACTCTGAGTTTGACGAAGAGGCTGGCGTACCAAACCTGGTGTCCAAATCCCTGCAGACCACCCGTCGCTTCGACGCGCTGAAGCTGTGGATGAGCCTGGAGGCGCTGGGCCAGAAGAAATACGCTGAGATCATCGATCACGGTGTCACCATGGCGCAGCAGGTTGCCGCGTATGTGACTGAACAGCCACAGCTGGAACTGGTGATGCCACCCCAGCTGGCAAGCGTGCTGTTCCGCTTCCGCCCTGAACTGAATCTGGACGATGCGGCCATTGCGCTGCTCAACCAGAAGATCGGTGATGCGCTGCTGGAATCGGGCCGTGCCAACGTCGGTGTGACCGAGCATAACGGTATCACCTGCCTGAAGCTGACCCTGCTGAACCCAATCGTGACGCTGGAGGATGTCAAAGTCCTGCTGTCACTGGTGGAACGCACGGCGCACGAGCTGCTGGCGAAGTAAGTTGTTCAACCCGGCAGCGCTCGCTGCCGGGTCTTTATTCCCCTCGTTATCTCGCTTTATTCTTTGCGCTCTGCGCTGCGGAATAGCCGTAAGCATCGTAACCCGAAGCATAATAGCTGGCCGCCGACTTCACGACGTCGTTCAGGATTGCCCCTTTAATGTTGACCCCCATCTGCTGCAGGCGACGCTGGCTGACCTCCATCTCCCGGACGCTGGTAACGTTAAACCGCGCCACCAGCAGCGTGGTGGCTGCCACCCGGCCCACCAGCGCGGCATCCGTAACGGCCAGAATCGGCGGAGTATCGACAATCACCATGTCGTACTGCGCGCTGGCCCAGACCATAAACTCGCGGAAACGGTCGTGCATAAGCAGCTCGGACGGATTCGGCGGATAATGCCCGCAGGTCACCACATCAAACTGGCCGCTGGCGTAAGTCTGAATTGCCTGCGGGAAGGCCACTTTACCTGACAGCACGTCCGACAGGCCGGCATCATTGCGCAGGCCAAAAATATTGTGCACGTAGCCTTTACGCATATCGGCATCGATAAACAGCACCCGCTGATCGACCTGGGTCACCAGCGCTGCCAGCGAGGTGCTGACCAGCGTTTTGCCGCAGTCCTGAGACGGGCCACTGAACATCAGAATGTTATTTTCGGCATCCATCATGGCGAAGTGCAGGCTGGTACGTAACCCGCGCACCGCTTCGACAAAATTATCCAGCGGCCTGTCGATCGGTAAAAAAGGCACATCGGTGGTTTTATGCCGTCTGCAGTAGTGGAAGAAATAGCGGTTGCCCACCCGGGTTTTACCGTGCAGCCACTCCGAATGAGGCAAGGTGGCATAGACGCTAATCCCTTCACTTTCCAGCTGTTCAGGGGCGTTGATCCCGCGTCGCAGTGCCGATCTCGCCAGCACCCCGCCTGTCGAGACGAAGAAGCCAAACAGGGTCGCAATGACCACGATTAACGCCTTGCGCGGCTTAATGGGTGCAGGCTGCGTTACCGCCGAATCGATAATACGTACGTTACCGATGGTGCTGGAGCGGGAGATGTTCAGCTCCTGCTGTCGGGTTAGCAGCTGCAGGTAAACCGCCCGGCCAGAATCGACATCGCGGCTGAGGCGCAGGATCTCCTGCTGCGTCGACGGCATCGTCCCTACCCGTTTGTTCAGCCGCTCCCGCTCGCTCTCTAACGTCTGACGTTTTTCACGCAGCGCCCGATAGGTGGGATGGTCCTTTTTAAAGTGCTGGGAGATCTCGGCTTCGCGGAAGGTCAGCTCATTCAGCTGATTATCGACGTTAACGATCTGCTCCAGCACCGACTTGGCTTCGAGGGTCAAATCCACCGAATCGCGCTGCTTACGGTAGGTGTTCAGACGCTCTTCAGCCAACTCCAGCTCACCGCGCACCTGTGGCAGTTGGCGTTGAAGGAAACTAAGGCTCTGCGAGTCCTGCGCAGCCTGACGAGCAATGTTCTGTTGCAGATAGCTCTGCGCAATGTGATTCAGCACGGTGGCGATGCGCGCAGGATCCTGCCCGGTCAGGCTCAGCGAGAGGATACCGCTCTCTTTGCCCTGCTCCGTGACGCTAAACTGGCGGCTCAGAGCGTTTATCGCTTCCAGCTGCGCGTGCTGCCGCAGTCTGAAACGCGTCCCTGCCGGTGCCGTCAATTCGCGAACGGCGATCGTTACTCCGGCGTGCTGCAGCGGTGTCCCTACGGTACCGCGCGCGCTAAAGCCCTCCCCTTCCAGCAGGTAGTGCCCGTTCTCTTCGGCGGTAAGGGTCATGCTTTGGGTGGCCGGAAGCGTCAGATTATCGAGGATCACTGCGGCGGCAGGTTGTCCGGTAAGCTTCGCCCAGGCCTTACCGATAACCGGCAGACGAACCTGGGTTATCTCATCGCGTAAGCGCAATGCCTCCACGGTTTCACCGAGGATCATCCGCGATTTCAGCAGTTGCATCTCGGCGCCGGAATCCGATGCCCGCTCCGGCGCCAGCTGGTTTAAGGTTTTGAGAATGCTGTTCTGCTGCTTATTTTCGACTTGCACCATGGCATCTGCGACATAGACCGGCGATGCAAATAACGCATACAACGTCCCGCAGAGCGCAAACAATAGCGTGACGCTAAGAATACACACGCGATGATCAATTAACTCCCCCAGAAGACGTGCCAGATCCAACTCTTGATTATCAACAGCATAACCCTGTGCATTCACGTTTTTCGACGACATGACCGTAATCCCTTTACTGTAAGTCGGTTAGTCCATTCCTGACTTGCTTCGCCAAGCAGGCGAAAAACATATTCAAAGGCTTCCATGCCTTTACCGTACGGATCGGGGATCTCCTGTTCCCTTAGCCATTGCCCATACAGCAAGGCCTTACCACGCGCCTCCGGTGCGATGAGCGAAATCCGGTTAATTTGCCCTGACTCCATGGCGAGGATCAGATCGTATTCCCGCATCATTGCCGCCGTGAGCGGGCGGGCAACGTGATCTGCCAGCGACAGGCCATACATCGCCGCGATCTGCTGGGCATGGCGATCTGCCGGATGACCGGCCAGACCGCAAATGCCCGCCGAAGCGATGGATAATGCCGGTAACTGCTGCTGTAAGAGCCGCTCCCCGAGCGGGGAGCGGCATATATTTCCAGTACACACCACCAGAATGGACTGGATCATTATTCAGGCCACGACTTAATAAAGCGCACGGTTTCCGTCAGATCATGTACACCGCTGATGGTAGGCACCAGCTGGGTCAGCACCCGGTTCCAGCGAGAGACCGGCGCCGTCGTCACATAGACGATATCGTAGGGCTGGAGTTGAAACTCTGTGCCGAGCACCATGGCAGACGCGTCGCGGGCATTCAGCTGCCAGATGCGCGCAATTTTGCCGTCCGGGCTTTTCCCGGTGGTGGAGCGGATGACGAAGATGCCGGTCGCATCGGCCATGTCCTGATTCAGACCACCGGCACTGGCCAACGCTTCTGCCAGCGTCATACCGCTGCGATCCATCTTCAGGGTGCTCTGTTTCACCACCTCGCCCATGACAAAGACTTTCAGGGCATCATTGCGCGGGATAAACAGAATATCCCCGGGCCACAGCAGGCGGTTTTGCGTGAGATCGCCGTGCTGCATCAGGGCGTAGAGGGAAATTCGCGTATCTTTGCCGTCGTGGGTGAGTACCACGTTGCGCCAGTCGGCATCGGCCGATAGCCCACCCGCCGCATTGATCGCATCCATAATGGTCAGGGGGATATTGGTAATCGGCTGCTGGCCAGATTTGACCACTTCGCCAGTGACATAGGCTTTCTGCGAACGGAACGCCGCGATACTGACATCGACCTGCGGGCTTTCAATCACCCTGTCCAGCCGGGCGGTGATCTCCTGGCGCACCTGAGCGAGGGTCTTGCCTGCAACCTGGAGCTTACCGACATAGGGATAAAAGAGCGTGCCGTCGGCACCAACCCAGTTACCGGTATCGCTGGCGCTACGATACTGCCCGGCCGGCGTGGTGAGTTCCGGGTGATCCCAGACGGTGATCATCAGCACATCCCCGGGGCCAATCCGGTATTCCCAGTTTTTTAATTCCTCGTCCAGATTCGGATTTGACTGAGATTTCTCACGATCGCCGCGGAGCTGTTCAATGACGGAGGGTGTTAACGGCCAGACATCCACTTTCTTATCCAAATCAAGCGAACTGTCGGCGACAGCAACGTTATTTTTCCCAGAAGTATTGATATGTTGGCCGGGCGTAATTGTGCAGACTGCTAATAACAGAGCGGCCAAAAAACCCGCGCCGGTGCGGAGTGGGATTGTCATTAATTAATAATACTCTACGAATTACGTTAATAGCCCATTAATTCCTGGATAACTCCCGGCAATAGATATACGTAATTAATATTTAAAATATTAATTAATATCAGAGAGTTACAATAAAATAACCTGACAAAAGAAATGCACCAGCCGGGCTGACGATTGTCTGGTAACTTCTTTAGATAGGAGAAAGCAAAAACAACACCAATAAATTAGGCTTTATCATAAGCATTCTACAAACAAAATAATACAACTGGAACACGACTATAGTGGCATTGGGGATGGCTTTCGGATTTTATAAAAGGAAACATAGAAAATATAAAGGTAAAATAACAATGCATTCACGATAAAAATAATTAGAACCAGCCCGGCATGTACAAGGATGTGTTGATTTGTTACATTTTTTACCAGCCCAGCCAGCCGGCAAAACATAAAATAGAGTATCTGTTGCTCGGTCACGAATCAGCAGACCAAGAGTAATGGCCACGGTTAATCTGGAGAAAAAATGACGAAAGGTAAAATTCTACTTCTGGGCGTACTGATGTCACTGGCGAGCGCGGCGTTTGCTGCACCACAAGCCGCAGCGGCACCCTCTGGCATCCAGGCCTATGAGGAACAGGAGTTTGTAGCCGATTTTACGAAATTTAAGATTGGTGATTTCGCCCCGGCACAGTATCTGACACCCGAGTACACCATCAAGCAATATAAGCTGCGCAACCTGCCTGAACCACAAGCTGGCACGCACTGGACCTATATGGGTGAGAACTACGTGCTGGTGGGTGATACCGACGGCAAGATCTACAAAGCGTATAACGGCGATATCTTCTACCACCGTTAATCGCAAGGTAAACGTAAAACGGTCGCCCTGAGGTGACCGTTTTTTGTGTTTGCACCCTCTCCCGTGGGAGAGGGCCGGGGTGAGGGCATCAGGCCGCACCCAAATGTTACACCGCGCGGAACGCGATATCGCCCGGGATCACTTCCCCCTGCCAGTAGAGCTGGGCCGCGACGCGATCCGCCAGCTGGCGATACATCTCAGCAAACTCACTTTCAGGACGGTTGACCACGGTCGGCTTCCCGCTGTCGAGATCTTCACGCAGCGTAATGTGCAGCGGCATCTGCCCCAGCAGCTGGGTGTGATACTGCGCCGCCAGCTTCTCTGCCCCGCCTGCGCCAAAGATCGCTTCATGATGACCGCAGTTACTGCAGATATGCATGCTCATGTTTTCGACCACGCCCAGCACCGGCACTTCAACCTTCTCAAACATCACGATGCCCTTTTTGGCGTCGATCAGCGCGATATCCTGCGGCGTAGTAACCACTACCGCCCCGGTAACGGGGATGTTTTGCGCCAGCGTCAGCTGAATGTCACCGGTACCCGGAGGCATATCCAGCACCAGATAATCAAGATCCGGCCACATCGTCTCCTGCAACATCTGCAACAGCGCTTTGCTGGCCATCGGCCCGCGCCACACCATGGCATTGTCGTCGGTCACCAGGTAACCAATCGAGTTGGTTGCCAGGCCGTAAGCCATGATCGGTGCCATATGGGTGCCATCCGGCGAGGTTGGACGTTGATTTTCGGCGCCCAGCATGTTCGGAATGGAAGGCCCGTAGATATCGGCATCGAGGATACCGACCTTCGCCCCTTCGGCAGCCAGCGCCAGCGCCAGGTTCACGGCGGTGGAGGATTTGCCCACCCCACCCTTGCCGGAACTGATGGCGATAATGTTCTTCACGCCGTTGATGCCCGGTTGGTTTTTCACCCGCTTCAGGGTGGCGATAGCGTGGGACAATTTCCAGTCAATGGCCTTCGCCCCGGTGATGCGCAGCAACTCAGCACTGGTTTGCTCTTTCAGCGTCTCAAACGCGTTGTTCCAGACGAACGGCATCTGCAGCTCAACATGCAGGGTATCATCCAGCCACGCCACGTGATGCAACGCCTTGAGAGCAGTGAGATTGTGCTTCAGGGTGGGGTGCTGAAAATTAGCCAGCGTTCCGGCGACCATTGCGCGCAAGGCTTCCGGTGATTTGGCCTGGGATTGAGAACTCATCCCGACTCCTTTTGTTATTGTGGATAAGAGCTTTGTTGAACAAGTTTACCTGAAAGGCCATGGTTTGTGCTTACTTAATAATGCCCCATTTGGTACTATCAAAGCCCTTTTCACTACCAAAGAAGTAATGTCCACTATGACTCAAGTCGCGAAAAAAATTCTGGTAACGTGCGCTCTGCCGTACGCAAACGGCTCAATCCACCTCGGCCACATGCTGGAGCATATCCAGGCTGATGTCTGGGTCCGTTACCAGCGAATGCGCGGCCATCAGGTTAACTTCATCTGTGCAGATGACGCACACGGCACGCCGATCATGCTGAAAGCTCAGCAGCTTGGTATCAGCCCGGAACAGATGATTACTGAAATGAGTCAGGAGCATCAGACGGATTTTGCTGGCTTCGACATCAGCTACGACAACTATCACTCCACGCACAGCGACGAGAACCGTGAGCTGTCGGAGCTGATCTACACCCGTCTGAAAGAGAACGGTTTTATTAAAAACCGCACCATCTCTCAGCTCTACGATCCGGAAAAAGGCATGTTCCTGCCGGACCGTTTTGTGAAAGGCACCTGCCCGAAATGTAAATCCCCGGATCAGTATGGCGATAACTGCGAAGTGTGCGGCGCGACCTACAGCCCGACCGAGCTGATTGAGCCGAAATCCGTGGTATCCGGTGCGACGCCAGAGATGCGTGACTCCGAACACTTCTTCTTCGACCTGCCGTCCTTTAGCGAAATGCTGCAGGCGTGGACCCGCAGCGGCGCGCTGCAGGAGCAGGTGGCGAACAAAATGCAGGAGTGGTTTGAATCCGGCCTGCAGCAGTGGGATATCTCCCGCGATGCGCCTTACTTCGGCTTCGAAATCCCGAACGCGCCGGGCAAATACTTCTACGTCTGGCTGGATGCGCCAATCGGCTACATGGGTTCCTTCAAGAATCTGTGCGACAAACGCGGCGACACCACCAGCTTCGAGGAATACTGGAAGAAAGATTCCGACGCCGAACTGTACCACTTCATCGGCAAAGACATCGTCTACTTCCACAGCCTGTTCTGGCCGGCAATGCTGGAAGGCAGCGGTTTCCGCAAGCCTACCAACCTGTTCGTACACGGCTATGTGACGGTGAACGGCGCGAAGATGTCCAAATCCCGCGGCACCTTCATCAAGGCCAGCACCTGGCTGAACCACTTTGATGCCGACAGCCTGCGCTACTACTACACGGCGAAGCTCTCTTCCCGTATCGACGATATCGACCTGAACCTGGAAGATTTCGTCCAGCGCGTCAACGCCGACATCGTCAATAAAGTGGTCAACCTGGCCTCCCGTAACGCCGGCTTTATCGCCAAACGTTTTGACGGCGTAATGGCGGCTGAACTGGCGGATCCGGCGCTGTACAAAACCTTCACCGACGCGGCTACCGTGATTGGCGAAGCCTGGGAAAGCCGTGAATTCGGTAAAGCGGTGCGTGAGATCATGGCCCTGGCCGATCTGGCTAACCGCTACGTTGACGAGCAGGCGCCGTGGGTAGTCGCCAAACAGGAAGGCCGCGATGCCGACCTGCAGGCGATCTGCTCCATGGGTATCAACCTGTTCCGCGTGCTGATGTCCTATCTGAAGCCGGTACTGCCACAGCTGGCCGCGCGTACCGAAGCGTTCCTGAACACCGAACTGAGCTGGGACAGCATTAACCAGCCGCTGCTCGGCCACAAGCTGAACGCCTTCAAGGCGCTGTACAACCGCATTGAGATGAAGCAGGTCGAAGCGCTGGTTGAGGCGTCGAAAGAAGAGGTGAAAGCCGCAGCCGCACCGGTTACCGGCCCGCTGGCGGACGATCCGATTCAGGAGACCATTACTTTTGATGATTTCGCCAAAGTTGACCTGCGCGTGGCGCTGATTGAGAACGCGGAATTCGTCGAAGGCTCTGACAAGCTGCTGCGTCTGACCCTGGACCTGGGCGGCGAGAAGCGCAACGTCTTCTCCGGCATCCGTTCTGCTTACCCGGACCCGCAGGTGCTGATTGGTCGTCAGACAGTGATGGTGGCGAACCTCGCCCCACGCAAGATGCGCTTCGGCATCTCGGAAGGGATGGTGATGGCCGCAGGTCCTGGCGGGAAGGACATCTTCCTGTTAAGCCCTGATGAAGGCGCGAAGCCTGGTCAGCAGGTGAAATAACAAAAAAGCCGGATTAATCATCCGGCTTTTTTTATAGCATTTTGTTTTCTCCCTCTCCCCGTGGGAGAGGGTCGGGGTGAGGGCATCAGGCCGCACCCTGCCGCATCACGCTTTCGGGTGATGCACCCGGTGCGTCAATCCGCGCAGGAAATTACGCAGGAACTGGTCCCCGCACTCGCGGTAGTTTTTATGATCCGGGGCGCGCATCATGGCGGTGATTTCCGGCATTGAGACGCGGTATTTCTGCTCGGTCATGATCGCCAGAATATCGTCAGTCTTCAGGGAAAAGGCGATGCGCAGCTTTTTCAGCACCGTGTTGTTGTTCACCCGACGCTCCAGCGCCAGCTCAGGCGCGGACTCATCTTTGCCGCGCTTGTCGTAGATCAGACCGTTCAGGAAACCTGACAGGATGATGTCCGGGCAGCGAACAAACCCGTCTTCATCTTCTTTGGTCATCCAGGTGTCGAAACCTGCCGACGTGGATTCCATATCGGAAAGCGCAAGAATGCGCACCATGTCGTTATTGTTTGCTTTCAGGGTGTAGCGCAGGCTACGAAGAATGTCATTGCTAATCATGTGTGCCTTTAACTGTCGATGATGCTCTGCCGCGCAGTGTACCAGTTTTACAGCCCTATCGCCTCTTTCAAACTTTTCAGATAGCGACGGCTGACCGGCACCGTCTGCCCGGCCCGCAGCACCAGCTCCGCCTGCCCGTTCTCCTCCAGGCGGATCTCTTTCAGGTGCGCCATGTTGACAAGATACTGGCGATGACAGCGCAGCAGCGGCGTGCGGCTCTCCAGAGTGCGCAGGGTCAGCTCGGTAAAGCCCTCTTTGCCCTCACCGCTGGTGACAAATACCCCGCTCATCCGGCTGCTGACGAAGGCCACGTCGTCCATCTGCAGGAGATAAATGCGGCTGTGGCCGGTACAGGGGATAAACTTCAGCGGCTGCTGATGTTCCGCCAGCAGGGACACGTCCTGCACGTTGCGCTCCTGGCGCAGACGGTTTAGGGTCTTTTCCAGCCGCTGCTCTTCGATGGGTTTCAGCAGGTAGTCAAATGCGTGCTCTTCAAAGGCTTTGACCGCGTACTCGTCAAAAGCAGTGAGAAACACGATGTAGGGTCGATGCTCCGGGTCGAGCATTCCTACCATCTCCAGGCCGCTGATGCGCGGCATCTGGATATCCAGGAACAGCACGTCCGGGCGCAGCTTATGCACCGCGCCGATGGCTTCGATGGCGTTGGAACATTCGCCAACAATCTCGATATCACTCTGCTCCTGCAGCAAAAACCGCAGGTTTTCCCGCGCCAAAGGCTCATCATCGACAATCAGCACATTCATCATGCGTGCTCCTCCAGAGGCAGTCTTAAGGTTATGCGGGTAAAGCAGTCCGGCTCGCAGACAACGGTAATACCGCAATCCTCACCAAAATGGGCGCGCAGGCGTTTATCCACCAGCCCCATCCCCAGGCCGCCGCCCTCGGTAGTTGAGGTATAGAGCCCGGCGTTATCTTCAATATCCAGCACCAGATAGCGGTTAAAGCGGCTGGCGGTGATGGCAATTTCTCCGGTGCCCAGCAGCTGTGAGGTGCCGTGCTTAATCGCATTCTCGACGATCGGCTGCAGGGTAAAGGCCGGCAGCTGCTGCCAGGCCAGTTCATCCGGCACCGAGAGCGTGACATGCAGGCGCGACTGAAACCGTGCCTGCTCAATTTGCAGATAAGCGTTCACATGTTCGATCTCATCGGCCAGGGTGACAATCTCCGACGGCCGCTTCAGGTTCTTGCGGAAAAAGGTCGAGAGAAACTGCACCAGCTGCGTTGCCTGTTCGCTGTCCCGGCGGATCACCGCCTTCAGGGTGTTCAGGGCATTAAACAGAAAATGCGGGTTGACCTGAGCGTGCAGGAGCTTGATTTCAGACTGGGTCAGCAGCGCCTTCTGCCGCTCGTACTGTCCGGCAAGGATTTGCGCCGACAGCAGCTGGGCAATCCCCTCCCCCAGGGTTCGGTTGATGGAGCTGAACAGGCGGTTTTTCGCTTCGTACAGCTTAATGGTGCCCATCACCCGCTGATTTTCGCCGCGCAACGGGATCACCAGTGTTGAGCCCAGCTTGCACTGCGGGTGCAGCGAGCAGCGGTACGGCACTTCGTTACCGTCGGCGTAGACTACCTCACCGGTCTCAATCGCGCGAAGCGTATAGGGGGACGAAATCGGTCTCCCGGGCAGGTGGTGATCGTCCCCGGTGCCGGTAAAGGCCAGCAGTTTTTCGCGATCGGTAATGGCGACGGCGCTGATATCCAGCTCCTGATGCAGGACCTGGGCCACCTTCATGCTGTTCTCTTCGTTAAAGCCCTGGCGCAGGATCCCCTCCGTCGAGGCTGCGACCTTCAGCGCGGTGGCCGAGAAGGCGGAGGTGTACTTTTCAAACATCGCCCGCTTGTCGAGCAGAATGCGCATAAACAGCGCGGCGCCCACCGTGTTAGTGACCATCATCGGCGCGGCAATGCTGCCGACCAGATGCAGGGCATCCTCGAACGGGCGGGCGATGAGTAAAATGATCAGCATCTGCACCAGCTCGGCAACCAGGGTGACCATCCCCGCCGTGAGCGGACTAAAGACTTTATCAGGGCGACCGCGCCGGACCATCACGCTGTGGACCAGGCCGCCGAGCAGCCCTTCGACGATGGTCGAGATCATACAGCTCAGCGCTGTCATTCCGCCCATCGAATAGCGGTGCAGCCCCCCGGTCAGGCCCACCAGCCCGCCGACCACCGGGCCGCCGAGCAGGCCGCCCATCACCGCGCCAATCGCCCGGGTGTTGGCAATGGAGTCTTCAATGTGCAGGCCGAGATAGGTGCCAAGGATGCAGAAGATGGAGAAGGTAACGTAGCAGAGCAGCTTGTGCGGCAGGCGGACGGTGACCTGCATCAGGGGGATAAACAGGCGTGTTTTACTCATCAGCCACGCGATGACCAGAAACACACACATCTGCTGAAGCAGCAGCAACACCAGATTAAATTCGTACATGCCCACAAACCACAACGCTAAAACCGCGTAACATACACTGAAGCGTCTTAACTTGCCTGGCAGCACGCGGATAAAAATGTGTTTTCGTGTCAGGCATCACACCTTTTACTCAACGTATTCCGAAATTCATATTAATAGTGCAAAAAAAGAGCAATCCTTCCTGGTTCAGCAAACTGCGTCTACAGTTAATCTGGGCATGTGCAAGCCGGGGGAAAACATGGCGCTCTACACGATTGGGGAAGTGGCACTCCTGTGTGATATCAACCCTGTAACGTTACGCGCATGGCAACGACGTTACGGACTACTCAAACCACAGCGAACCGACGGCGGGCACCGGCTGTTTACCGATGCAGATATCGATCGCATCCGGGAGATCAAGGGCTGGATTGATAACGGCGTGCAGGTCGGCAAGGTCAAGACGCTACTGAGCCCGGAGGGCCAGGAGGAGCAGGACATCTGGCGCGAACAGCAGGAGGTGCTGCTGCGTTATCTGCAATCCGGCCATCTGCATCGCCTGCGCGTGTGGCTCAAGGAGCGCGGCAGCGAATACCCGGCGCAAACCTTAATTTCGCACCTGTTCGTCCCGTTACGCCGCCGACTCCAGTCCCAGCAGCCCACGCTGCAGGCGCTGCTGAGTGCGCTGGACGGGGTATTGATCAACTACATCTGCATCTGTCTGGCCACCGCGCGAAAGAAGAACAGCAAGGATGCGCTGGTTGTGGGCTGGAATGTGCAGGATACCACCCGCCTTTGGCTGGAGGCGTGGATAGCCGCGCAGGAGGGCTGGCGCGTCGACGTGCTGGCGCACTCGCTGGTGCAGCTGCGCCCGGAGCTGTTCGACGGGCAGACGCTGTTGGTCTGGTGCGGCGAGTCCCCTACCGCAGCGCAGAAGCAACAGCTTACGCAGTGGCAGGCGCATGGCTATCCCGTGTTCCCGCTGAAAGGCAATTAATGGTTCATTAACAGCCGTGCTTCACCGTATAATCGCTCTGTTAACATCAGGAGCACATTATGAAGGCAACCAAAGTCGCGGTTATCACCCTGTTCATTCTCATGGCCGTTAGCGGTATTGGCGGCGTGATGCTGGCAGGGTATTCGTTTATTGTCCGTGGCGGTGTCGGCTGAGGCGCTTAGCCAGCCGCTCAAAGGCACGATCCACCACAATCGCCGCCAGCGCCACCAGCAGCGCCCCCTGGATAATATAGGCCGTATTAAACCCGCTTAAGCCGATAATAATCGGCGTCCCCAGCGTGTTGGCCCCCACCGTGGAGGCAATGGCCGCCGTACCGATATTGATAATCACCGAGGTGCGGATCCCGGCCAGCATAACCGGCGCGGCGAGCGGCAACTCCACGTTGCGCAGACGCTGCCAACCGCTCATCCCCATCCCTTCCGCCACGCTGATGGCCGCTGCGGGCACTGACGCCAGCCCCGCCAGCGTCGCCTGCAGAATCGGCAGTACTCCGTAAAGGATCAGCGCGATAATCGCGGGCTGCTGTCCAAATCCCATCACCGGCACCGCAATCGCCAGTACCGCCACCGGCGGAAAAGTCTGTCCGACCGCGGCGATGGTCTCCACCAGCGGGCGAAACTCACGCCCGGCCGGGCGGGTGACGGCGATCCCGGCTCCGGCTCCCAGCACAATCGCGATCAGGCTTGAGGCACCCACCAACCAGAAGTGGGACAGCGTCAGGCTAACGAAGCTCTCCTGCTGATAGACCGGGCGCGGCAGCTCCGGGAACAGGGCGCTGAATAGCGGCCCGCTGTGGGGCATCCACAAGAGGAGCGCCACGAACAGGGCCACCAGCCACGGGAGCGGATCACGTAACCACGTCATGCGCCGCCTCCTGATTGAGCAGATCGCGGAACCAGAGGGTGCCGCACGGGCGATCCTCGTCGTCCACCACCGGCAGGCTTTCGCTGCCGCTGCTGACAAAAGCCGAGAGCGCATCGCGCAGGCTCATGGAGGCCCGCAGTGGACTGACCTGACTGACGGCGATCTCCCGCCGCATCGACTCGCCCACCGTGCGCAGCGACAGCAGGCGCACGCCCAGCTCGCTGCGGCCAAAAAACTCGCGCACGAAACTATTCGCGGGCTGGGTCAGCAGCCTCAACGGCGTCCCCTGCTGCACCACTCTGCCGTTATCCATCAAAACCAGATGGTCCGCCAGCCGCAGGGCTTCGTCGATATCGTGGGTGACCAGAATAATGGTGCGGCCCAGGATGCGGTGGATGCGGGTCATCTCCAGCTGCAGGGCGCTGCGGGTCACCGGATCGAGGGCGCCAAAGGGTTCATCCATCAGCAGCACCTCCGGGTTAGCGGCCAGCGCACGCGCCACCCCTACCCGCTGCTGCTGACCACCGGAGAGCTGATGCGGGAACCGCTCGCGCAGCACCGGATCCAGCCCCAGCAGGGCCATCAGCTCATCCACCCGATCGTCGATTTTTTGCCGGGACCATTTTTGCAGCTGCGGCACGGTGGCGATGTTGCGCGCCACCGTCCAGTGCGGAAACAGCCCGATGGACTGAATGGCGTAGCCCATCCGGCGACGCAGCTCCAGTACCGGCAGGCTGCGGATCTCCTCTCCGGCAAAGCGGATCAGGCCGCTGTCGTGCTCCACCAGCCGGTTGATCATCTTCAGGGTGGTCGATTTGCCCGACCCCGAGGTGCCAATCAGCACCGAAAAAGCCCCTTCGGCAAAGGTCAGGTTCAGATCGCTGACCGCCGGCTCCCCGGCAAAGGTTTTATTTACATCATGAAATTCAATCATTGGTCTTCCTTCCCAACAGGGCGATCCACAGGGCAAACAACGCATCCACCACCACCGCCAGGACGATAGTCGGGATCACCCCCAGCAGGACCAGATCCAGCGCGCTGCTCAGCAGGCCCTGGAACACCAGCGCCCCGAATCCTCCCGCGCCGATTAATGCCGCAATCACCGCCATCCCCACCGTCTGTACTGCCACCACCCGCAGGCCACGCAGCAGCACCGGCAGCGCCAGCGGAAGCTGTATCTGCCAGAAACGCTGACGGGTGTTCATCCCCATCGCGTCGGCGCTCTCCAGCACCTCGGCTGGCACCTGGCTGAGCCCCGCCAGCACCCCGCGTGCCAGCGGCAGCAGGGCATAGAGCACTAACGCGATCAGCGCCGGGGTCATGCCGGTCCCGGCAATCCCTAGCGACGACAGCCACGGCCAGGCGCGGGTCAGCCCGGCCAGAGGGGCAATCAGCAGGCCGAACAGCGCCACGGACGGCACGGTCTGAATCACGTTCAGCACCGCAAACACCGGCCCCTGCGTCGTCGGACGACGATAACAGAGCATCCCCAGCGGCACCCCGACCAGCAGCGCCGGCACCAGGGTTCCTGCCAGCAGGGTCAGATGCTGGGCGAGGGCAGCGTTAAAAATATCCTCGCGGTTGGCATACTCTTTCAGCAGGGAGAGAGAATGGAGTTCGCCGCTGAATAACAGCCCCAGCGGCAGGATCCAGATTTGCACCTGCAGCAGCCAGCGCCAGATCGGCTGCGGGCTGAGCCGGCGAATGGCATCGCTGCAGGCCAGCAGGCAGAGCGCCAGCCATAGCCACAGGCCGCTGCCCACCGCGGTACGCGCCAGCGGGCTCTCCGCGGTGGCGAGATGCGACGCCGCCAGCCCGGCACTCCAGACCAGCCCGGCGAACAGCAGTTCGCACACCACCAGCGTCGCCACTAACGCCCATCGCCCGCGGGCCAGGGTTAACCCCAGCAGCAGGCCCAGCGGTAACAGCAGCAGCGCAGGGGAAAACGACCACACCTGCCAGAGGGCACGCCCCTCTCCGGACACCAGCCGGTTAGGGGCGAAATTAACGAAAGGTAACGCGCCTGCGGCCAGGGCTATGACAGCCAGCAGCAGCAGGACGCGGTTATGACATCTTATCGGCACTGAACTGTCCTGGGGCTACTTCACCAGCCCTTTCTGCTTCAGGTAATCTGCCGCCACTTTTTTGGCATCCAGCCCTTCCACTGCAATGCTGGCATTCAGCTGTTGCAGGGTTTTCTCATCCAGGGTTTCAAATACTGGCTTCAGCCAGGCATCCAGCTCCGGGTAGGCCTTCAGCACCGCTTCGCGCACCACTGGCGTCGGAGCATAGATCGGCTGAACACCCTTCGGATCGGTCAGGGTTTGCAGACCCAGCGCCGCAACCGGACCGTCGGTACCGTAGGCCATCGCCGCATTCACGCCCGAGGTTTGCTGGGCCGCCGCTTTGATGGTCACCGCCGTATCACCGCCCGCCAGGGAGAGGAGCTGGCTTTGGTCCAGCTTGAAGTCGTAGGCTTTTTCAAAGGCTGGCAGGGCGTCCGGGCGCTCGATAAATTCCGCCGAGGCGGCAAGTTTGAAATCGCCCTTCTCTTTCAGATAGCGGCTGAGATCGTCGAGGGAGGTGAGCTTGCCTTTCTCCGCCACGTCCTTACGCACCGCGATGGTCCAGGTGTTGTTGGCCGGTGCCGGTGTGAGCCATATCAGCTTGTTCTGTTCAGCATCGAGCTTTTTGACTTTCTCATACCCGGCGCTGGCATTTTTCCATGCCGGGTCGTTTTCATCTTTGAAGAAGAAGGCCCCGTTGCCGGTATATTCCGGGTAAATATCCAGCTCGCCGGAGGTGATAGCTCCGCGTACCACCGGGGTGGTGCCGAGCTGCACTTTATTGACGGTTTTTACGCCGTGACTCTCCAGCACCTGCAAAATGATATTGCCGAGCAGCGCGCCTTCCGTATCAATTTTTGACCCGACCTTTACCGGCTCTGCGGCCTGCAAAGGCAGGCTCAACGCCGCCAGCAGCGCCGTTGAGCCAACAATCCCCTTTAAGATAGTCATTCCACTTTCCTCATGATTTTGCCGCCTTTTTCAGAGGCTTGAGAGAAAAGCGTAGTCGAAAAGCGAGGTTTTAGCCCTGGTCCGGCAGTTTTAACGGAAGGGTAAGTACGCTGGCGGCAAAGTACAGAATGGCAATCACCCACAGCGTCCCTTCCACGCCGAGCGGGGCCACGCCCAGGGTGACAATCAGCGGGCCGACAAAGTTGCTCAGGCCGGAGCCCAGATTAAGGCAGGAGATGGCCGCGCCTTTGTTATCCGGTAATAACGATGGGATCAGGGCGCTGAGCGGTCCGAACGCCCCCAGCCCGATGGCATAAAGCGCCAGCGCGCAGAACAGCGCCGTTTCGCTGTCGCCAAACAGTACCGGGGCGTAACACACCGCCAGCATCGCCAGCCCGCACAGGGTGCCGGAGAACCAGACCACGGTGTTGCGCCAGCCGATGGTGTCCCCCAGCCAGCCAAAGAAGTAGCTGGCGAAGATGTTAACCAGGTTCACCAGCCCCCAGACGGTAAGCCACTGTGCAATGCTGAAGCCAAAGCGCGGAAGGTAGACCGGCATCAGGATCACCAGCTAGAACTTGCCGATGTCGTTGATGGTTTTGACGATCACCCCCAGACGCATTTTCGGTTCACGAATCATCACCATGATGCCTTCAGCCAGCGCCGCCCCAATGCTGCCCCCCTGCTCCGCCTGCGGGCGATCGCGATTGAGCACCAGGGCGCAAAAAGCCCCGAGCACCACAAAGACAAAGCCGCTCAGCAGGGTGGCAGTTTCGCCGACTTCAGGCAGCATCAGGCTGGAGTACCAGGGCCCGACGATGGTCATCCCCACGCCAAAGGCGATCCAGAACCAGGAGACTGCCCGGCCGAGGATCCGCGGCTCGCAGCGCTGGTTGATCCACACCAGGAAGGAGTAGGCAAACAGCGGGTAAGCCACGCCGCGCAGGGCGTAACTGGCCACCATCAGCGGGTAGTTGCCCTGCGGCAGGGCATAGCCGATAAATGGAATCGAGCCGAGAAAGTAGACCGCCGTCGCGGCCCACATCAGGCGACGCAGGCCCAATACTCCGGCACCAATTCCCGAGAACCAGGAGACGGCCGCCACACCCAGGCCAAACACCGACGAAAGCAGACTAATGTGGAAGGCGTCATAGCCGCGGTTTTGCAGCATCGAGGCCAGCCAGCTTTGCTCAATAGTGGCGCCGGTAATAAACAGGAAAATGCCGATAAAGCCCCAGCTCAACTCCCGGGGCAGCCCCAGCCGGGCCCAGATCCCTTGCTGTATGAATACGCTGTGTTCTGTCATCTGTGTGGTCTTAACGGACCGGGCACGAGGCCCGGTGCTGGTTGAGGATTATGCATTTTTCAATTGCGGGGAGGCGTGACGCGCCAGCATCCGTTTACGGTTGAGGTAGCCGACGCTGTTCTCGCCCCAGCAGTGCTCGTACGGCATGCCGGTCAGACTCTCGATGACCTGACGGTTTTCGGCGCTGACGCTGGCTTTGCTGCCGCCCTGCTTCAGGCGCGCCACCTCTTCGTTAAGAATGGCGTGGGTCCGGCTGTTGACGCGGAACTGGAAGGCAGACCAGATCCCCCAGATAGTAAGGATCACCGGGAGCACAATCATGATCACCATGATCATGTTGATGGCCGACTGCGGCTGGGCGGCCTGCCCGGAGACAAAACCCGACATCTGCAAGGCCACACCGACGAGGAAAATCGACAACGCCTGCGAGGCTTTACGCAGCAGGCTCATAAACCCGGCGAAGATCCCCTCCCGACGCTGGCAGGTGAGGATCTCGTCCACGTCCGCCACGAAGGTGTAGTTGTTCCACGGAATGGCGTAGATCCCGCCGCGCGCCAGACCGGCAATCGCCGCCCCGACATACAGCAGCACCATCCCGCCGGTCTGGTGGAAGTACGCCGACACCAGCAACGCGAAAGCCACCAGCGCCATCGACGCCTGGGTGGCAAAGGCGCGGGACGGGGAATAACGCAGGGTCAGCCAGGTGGCGATCCCGACGCCAAAGAACTGCAATGCGTTGATGACGCCGAGCAGATTAGAGGCCATCACCGAGGAGGTCATCAGGGCAAAGACCACGAAATAGGTAAAGACCGAGTTGAAAATATCCTGCGCCACCGAGCCGCCGAGGTACATCCCAAGGTGTGAGCGGAAGGTTTTGATTTTCAGGGTCGAGACGAAGTCGTAGTAGATGTGGTACACCCGGGTCGCCAGGGGCTCTTTCGCCTCCTCTGCGTCATGGACTTCGCTCTGCTGGATCTCCTCCAGCGAGCGCTCCCAGGTGCCGAAGTAGACAAAGAAGAGCACGATCATGAACGAGACGGTAAAGATAGCCCCGGTGTAGAAGAACGAGTCTGAGGATTCGGGACCGAAGTAGGCTACCAGGCGGCCCGGCAGGAAGGCGGCGGCAAAACCGGCCAACTGGGCAATGTACATACGGGCGCTGGTCAGCTTAGAACGCTTTTTAAAGTCGGAGGTCATCTCTGCCGACAGGGTGTCGTAAGGGATGATGATCATGGTGTAGACGATCTCAAACAGGATGTAGAACAGCAGGTACATCCAGTAGCTGAAGCCCTCCACCCACAGCAGGCTGTAGACCGACACCAGCGGGATGCTGGCCAGCAGGAAGAAGCGGCGGCGGCCAAAACGACGGCCGAGCGCGGTCTTATGGAAGTTATCGGAAATGTAACCGATGACCGGACACATGATCACATCGACAATACGCGCCACCGCAAACAGCGAGCCGGCCTGAATCGGCGTTAGCCCGCAGAAGGTGGTTAAGAAAAACAGCAGCCAGGCGCTGACCAGCGTAAAGGCACCGGAGCCAATCACGTCCGCCAGTCCGTAACAGACATAGTTACGCAGTTTTATTTCTCGCACTTTTTTTATCATTTTTGTTCCCCTGAATTTGCCGGGTCGATACGGATGCTCTCTTCATCCCAGACCGCGGGTAACGGCTGCGGACGGGTGATCTGGATAGCGTGCAGCTGTAATCCCTCAATCCCTGCGGCATACAGCCCGGGCAGGCCGTGCGGATAAGGCTCCACCCCGTGGGCGCGGCCGGTGTGTGGGTTGACGAGATATGCGTTATCCCGCCCCATCCCGGTCGGACGTTGCGGGTTGCAGGGCGGGCGCAGGTCATAGCAGCCCTGCTCGTCGCTGGCGCTCAGGCGCTGGGCGAAGTTCAGGCCGTTAAAGGTGATGTCGTGGAGAGCGCCGGGGATATCACTGTGCAGGTTGATGGCCCCTTCCCCGCTGCCGCTGAGATTCGAGAAGGTGATCTGGCTTATCGCCCCCGGCTGAATATCCGGGGCGCGATGGCGGACGGAGATAAAGACCGGATCGGCTTTGCCCCAGTGGCAGGGGTCCCCGTGCTGGCAGTCGAAAATGATGTTGCTGAACAGCATCTGGCTGAACTGGCCGCCATCCCGGGAGACCAGGCCGATAGCGCGGTTGGATTCGAAGATGATGCAGTTGCTGACCACCAGGTTACGGATATCAGCGAAGGTCTCGGTCCCGACTTTGATGGCGCAGCTCTTCGAGCGGATGATGCAGTTGTTGACCGTCACGTTCTCGATCGGCTGCTGTAGTTCCGCGGCTTTGGCGGTGGTTTTCAGGCAGATACCGTCATCGGCGGCGCTGAAATAGCTGTCGCTGAGGTGGACGTGCTGGCAGCTGTCGATATCCAGGGCATCGGTATTGGAGAGGGTGAGATCGTTATCGATGGTGATGTTGTTGATGAACACATGGTTGCAGCTGACCAGGTGCGCGGTCCACATCGGCGCGTCACACAAGGTGATATCGCGGATCCGCACCTGCTGGCACCCTTCCAGCACCAGCATCCGCGGACGACGGGTTTTCGGCTGGCGGTAGCCCTGGGCGTCCGGATGCGGGGCAAACCAGGCGCTGGCATTGCCGTCGATGCAGCCTGCGCCGCTCAGGGTCAGGTGATGCGCGTCCCGGGCGTAGAGCAGCGCCATCCTTGATTGCTCGGCCATGCTTTGGGTTTCGGCGGCCAGATAGTCGGCTTCGTGGGGGCTGGCCAGCAGATGCGCGCCCGCCTCCAGATGCAGGGTGAAGTTGGACGGTAACACCAGCGTGCCCGTCAGCCAGATCCCCGGCGTCACCACCAGCGTGCCACCCCCGGCCTGGTCGATGGTATCGATCAGGCTCTGCAGCGCAGTGGTAACGGAAGTCAGACCGCTGCGGTCGAGGTCGAGTTGTTCTAACGAGAGCTTCATGTTGGTACCTGTCAGCTGTTAAGTGACAGGCATTACACGCGGTTTTATCCCCCGGCTCGCGGGCCGTTTCTGCGGATTTTGAGCGAAGAGTGAAGGTCATCACGCCTGAATGCGCTGGTATAAAGCGCTTTTGATGGGGGTCACGTTTTGGCGCAGGAGGCAAAAATGAAATGTGGAAATCATCACAATTCATTGTCTGGAAAGGGGAATAAAAGCGAGGGTTAAACGCGTTTCAGGACAAAGGAAAGAAAAAGTGCGGGGCCGGTCACGTATTCAGTGACGCGGCCCCGTTTGGGTATTGCCGGGTGGCGCTACGCCTTGGTGCGGCCTGGTGCCCTCACCCCAACCCTCTCCCACGGGGAGAGGGCGCAAACACAAAAAACGGTAACCCGAAGGTTACCGTTTTGCTTTTACCTTACCACCCGGCAGCTGTTACAGCAGCTCGAACTCGCCCTTATTCACACGGGCAGAATCGACACCGATAAAGACGTTGAACTTGCCCGGCTCGGCAGCGTATTTCATCTGCTGGTTCCAGAACTTAAGCGCATCCACGTCAATCGGGAAGCTGACAGTTTTGGTTTCGCCTGGTTTCAGGTGCACCTTCTCGAAGCCACGCAGCTGTTTCACCGGACGGCTCATGGAGGCGGTCACATCCTGGACGTACATCTGGATCACCGTATCCCCTTCACGTTTGCCGCTGTTGGTCACCTCGACGCTGGCCGTTACCGTGCCATCCGCTTTCATCGTTGGCGCCGACATTTTCACGTCGGAAACGGTGAAGGTGGTGTAGCTCAGGCCATAGCCAAACGGATACAGAGGGCCATTGGCTTCGTCGAAATAGCGCGAGGTGTACTTGTTCGGTTTATCCGCGTTGTACGGACGACCGGTATTCAGGTGGCTGTAGTACACCGGGATCTGCCCGACGGAGCGCGGGAAGGACATTGGCAGTTTGCCCGACGGATTGTAATCGCCAAACAGCACGTCGGCGATAGCGTTCCCGCCCTCGGTGCCGGCGAACCAGGTTTCCAGAATCGCATCCGCCTGCTGGTTCTCGTCGACCAGCGCCAGCGGACGGCCGTTCATCAGCACCAGCACCAGCGGTTTACCGGTGGCTTTCAGCGCGGCAATCAGCGCCTTCTGGCTCTGTGGCAGAGTGATATCGGTACGGCTCGACGCTTCATGGGCCATGCCCTGCGCTTCACCCACTACGGCAACCACCACGTCGGACTGCTTCGCGGCGTTAACCGCCTCGTCGATCATCTCCTGCGCGGAACGCGGATCGACCTTCACCGCCTCTTCATACTGGTTAAGGAAGGTGACGATGTCGTTGTCGCTGGTGACGTTGGCGCCTTTGGCGTAAATCACCTTGCCCTTGTCGCCCAGCGCGTCTTTGATGCCGGTCAGCACGGTCACCGACTGATCGGCCACGCCTGCCGCAGACCAGCTGCCCATCACGTCACGCTTGCTGTCCGCCAGCGGGCCAACAACTGCCACGGTGCCGGATTTGGCCAGCGGCAGCGTTTCCAGACGGTTTTTCAGCAGCACCAGGCTTTCGCGCGCCACGTCGCGGGCTTCTTTGCGATGTAAACGGCTCTCGGCATTGGTGTCCGTCGGATCGGACTCTTTCGGCCCCAGATGGCTGTAGGGATCGTTAAACAGCCCCATGTCATACTTCACGTTCAGGACGTGGCGCGTGGCATCGTCCAGCTCCGCCATGGTGACTTTACCGCTCTTCACCAGACCCGGCAGATACTTGCTGTAGTACTCGTCGCTCATGCTCATATTGATGCCGGACTTCAGCGCCACCCGCACCGCGTCTTCCGGGTCAGAGGCCGTGCCATGCTTGATCAGCTCTTTGATCGCCCCGTGGTCGGAGACGGTGATGCCCTTAAAGCCCCACTGGTCGCGCAGCACATCTTTCAGTAGCCAGGCATCGGAGGTCGCAGGGGTGCCGTTCAGCGAGTTCAGGGCCACCATCACCGCGCCGCTCCCGGCATCGAGACCGGCTTTGTACGGCGGCATATAGTCGTTAAACAGGCGCTGCGGGCTCATGTCGACGGTGTTGTACTCCTTCCCGCCCTCCACTGCGCCATAGGCGGCGAAGTGCTTAACGCTGGTCATCACCGAGTAGCGATCGGCCGGGCTTTTGCCCTGCATCGCTTCAACCATGGTTTTGCCCATCGTTGCGGTTAAATAGGTATCTTCCCCGAAGCCTTCTGAGCCACGGCCCCAGCGCGGATCGCGGGAGACGTCGACCATCGGCGCCCAGGTCATGTTGAGGCCATCATCCGCCGCTTCGTAAGCCGACACGCGGCCGACGGTTTTCACCGCCTCGAGGTTAAAGGAGGAGGCCAGGCCGAGGCTGATCGGGAAGACGGTACGCTGGCCGTGAACCACGTCATAGGCGAAAAATAATGGGATTTTCAGGTGGCTGAGCTCCATCACCTGATCCTGCATTTTGCGGATATCCTGACGGGTGACGGTGTTGAAAATTGCCCCCACCTGCCCGTTTTTAATCATCTCGCGGATGGCTTCTTTCGGGTTATCCGGGCCGACGCTAATCAGACGCAGCTGGCCGATTTTCTCATCGACCGACATCTTTGTGAGCAGATCGGTGACAAAAGCGTCGCGGGCTTCCGGCGTCAGCGGATGATTGCCAAACAGGTCATCAGCCAGCGCGGGTTGCAGCGCCAGACTCACAGCTACCCCTACAGAACAAAGCCATTTCATCTCGTTTACTCTCTCATCAATAACCGCCGGATAGTCGCGGCCAGACCGTACGAAAAGCGCAGTGTGCCATAAACCCTGTGAACCTTGCAGGGTTTATTCTCTGATTTTTCTGGTGAATACTGGTTCGCTTAAACATTAATCGCGCTATGATTTTGGACACGCATTTGAATAACCACAAGGGGTGGACGATGTCTTCTGATAACACCAGCTTCATTAACGAACTGTCACGTCTGGTAGGCCAGGCGCACCTGCTGACCGATGCCGCGAAAACGGCCCGCTACCGCAAGGGCTTTCGCTCCGGACAAGGCGACGCGCTGGCGGTGGTCTTCCCTGGCACCCTGCTGGAGCTGTGGCGTGTGCTCAGCGCCTGCGTGGCGGCAGACAAAATCATTCTGATGCAGGCGGCCAATACTGGCCTGACCGAAGGCTCCACGCCGAACGGCAACGATTACGACCGCGACATTGTAATTATCAGCACCCTGCGCCTCGACAAGCTGCATCTGCTGGACAAGGGCGAGCAGGTGCTGGCCTATCCGGGCACCACGCTCTACTCCCTGGAGAAGGCGCTGAAACCACTGGGCCGCGAGCCGCACTCGGTGATCGGCTCGTCCTGTATCGGCGCCTCGGTGATCGGCGGGATCTGCAACAACTCCGGTGGCTCGCTGGTGCAGCGCGGCCCGGCTTATACCGAAATGTCCCTGTTTGCGCGTATTGATGAACAGGGCAAACTGACCCTGGTGAACCACCTGGGTATCGATCTGGGCGTCACGCCGGAGCAGATCCTCAGCAAGCTGGATGACGATCGCGTCAAGGACAGCGATGTGCTGCACGACGGCCGCCATGCTCACGATCATGACTACATCTCCCGGGTACGCGAGATCGACGCCGACACCCCGGCGCGCTATAACGCCGACCCGGATCGTCTGTTTGAATCTTCCGGCTGTGCCGGCAAGCTGGCCGTCTTTGCCGTGCGCCTCGACACCTTCCCGGCCGAGAAACGGCAGCAGGTGTTTTACATCGGCACCAACCAGCCTGAGGTGCTGACCACCATTCGTCGCCACATCCTCGGGGAGTTCACCCACCTGCCGGTGGCCGGTGAGTATATGCACCGGGATATCTACGACATTGCCGAACGCTACGGCAAAGATACCTTCCTGATGATCGACAAGCTCGGCACCGACAAGATGCCCTTCTTCTTCACCATGAAGGGGCGCACCGATGCGATGCTGGAGAAGGTATCGCTGTTTAAGCCGCACTTTACCGACCGCTTTATGCAAAAGCTGGGCAATGCCTTCCCGGCGCACCTGCCGCCGCGGATGAAAAGCTGGCGGGATAAGTACGAGCATCACCTGCTGCTGAAAATGTCGGGCGACGGCATTGCCGAAGCGCAGACCTGGCTGGCGGAATTCTTTAAAAGCGCCGAGGGCGACTTCTTCGCCTGCACCCCTGAAGAGGGCAGCAAGGCCTTTTTACACCGCTTTGCCGCCGCCGGGGCCGCGATCCGCTATCAGGCGGTACACGCCGACGAGGTGGAAGACATTCTGGCGCTGGATATCGCCCTGCGCCGCAACGATACCGAGTGGTTCGAGCAGCTGCCGCCGGAGATCGATAGCCAGCTGGTACATAAGCTCTATTACGGCCACTTTATGTGTTATGTCTTCCATCAGGATTACATCGTCAAAAAAGGGGTGGATGCCCACGCCCTGAAGGCGCAGATGCTGGCGTTGTTGAAGGCGCGCGGCGCGCAGTACCCGGCGGAACACAATGTGGGTCACATTTACGAAGCCCCGGCCGCATTAAAGCAGTTTTATCGCGAAAATGACCCGACAAACAGCATGAACCCGGGCATTGGTAAAACCACCAAGCATAAAAACTGGAAAGAGCAGCCTGAAACAGCGGGGCATGGTGCGCAAGCCACTGATCAAACCAGTTAGCCAGGGTGGGCCCGCTATTAAGCCCATACAAATCGTACTAGAGTAGCCACGGGTCGCCAGGGAAACGTTTCTCTGGCTTTTTTGCGAGGAGCGGACACCTATGTCGGCTATTGAAACTTTTTCCGAAACTGACGTTCAGATTCGCGATGCAGAGGCGGAGGACGCGCATGCCATTGCCGCCATTTACGCCTGGCACGTCCTTAACGGGCGCGCCTCCTTTGAAGAGGTTCCCCCTGACGTAGACGAGATGCGCCAGCGTATTAGCGCGGTGACCAGTCAGGGTTTGCCGTGGCTGGTGGCGCTCTATCGGGGGATTGTGGTGGGCTTTAGTTACGCCACCCTCTATCGCCCGCGCCCCGGGTACCGTTACACCATTGAAGATTCGGTTTACGTCGAGGCCAGCACGCCCGGACGCGGCTTTGGCAGCGCACTGCTGAGCGCCCTGATTGCCCGTAGCGAAGAGGGGCCGTGGCGGCAGATGATCGCCATCGTCGGGGATGGGCCAAACAATGCCGGTTCGTTACGCCTGCATAAAAAACATGGATTCGAAGTGGCGGGACAGCTCAGAAGCGTGGGCTACAAGAAAGGGGACTGGCGCGATACGCTGATTATGCAGCGCCCCCTCAATGACGGTGACTGGACGCTGCCGGAGTAAGAGGCATTGTGCCCGGTATTGCCGGGTGGCGCTGCGCTTACCCGGCCTACACACCCCGTAGGCCCGTGCAAGCGCAGCGCCGCCGGGCATTTACAAACAACTCAATCGTTTTGCGCTGTCGCCATCTGGGCGGCTTTTTGCTTTTTATAGCTCAGCGCCGCAGCCGGTACCGGCTGCACCTTCCCGGTTTCAATCCAGGTCCGCAGACGGCTGGCATCAGCAAAGTGGGTATATTTGCCGAAGGCATCCATCACCACCAGCGCCACCGGCTTGCCATTAAAGACCGTACGCATCACCAGACAGTGGCCCGCGGCGTTGGTAAAGCCGGTTTTGGTCAGCTGAATATTCCAGTTATCGCGGTAAACCAGATGGTTGGTGTTACGAAACGGCAGGGTATAGGCCGGATTCGAGAAGGTCGCCATCTCTTCACGGGTGGTGCTGAGCTGGCCGAGCAGCGGATACTGCTTAGTGGCAATCAGCAATCTCGTCAGATCCTGCGCCGTCGAGACGTTATGAATCGACAGGCCGGTTGGCTCCACAAAGCGCGTCTGAACCATCCCCAATGCCTTCGCTTTCGCGTTCATCGCGCGGATAAAGGCGTTATAGCCGCCCGGATAGTGATGCGCCAGGCTTGCCGCAGCGCGGTTTTCCGAGGACATCAGCGCCAGCAGCAGCATGTTTTTGCGGCTGATTTCACTCTTCAGGCGCACCCGGGAGTAGATCCCTTTCATCTCCGGCGTCTGGCTGATATCGACCCGCAGTTTTTCATCCAGCGGCAGTCGGGCATCGAGCACCACCATCGCGGTCATTAATTTGGTAATCGAGGCGATCGGGCGCACCAGATTCGGGTGGCTGGAGTAGATCACTTTGTTGGTATTCAGATCGACGATCATGGCGCTACCGGAGGCAATCTCCGGCTGGGCCGCAGTAGCCACAGCGGCAGGTTTAGCGATCGCCGGGGTCGCCACTGGCACAGCCAGCAACAGTGCAAGACTCAGTAAAGAAACGCGGAATTTCAGCATGGTGAGATTTCTGATAATTATTCATGCACGTAATAACGTACACCGCCCGGGTGATGGCGCGAACGCGGGCTGGCTAAGGCATCATAGCCGTCCGGATGCCTTGCTGCCAGTAGTTAATCGTGAACAGATGCTGCATTGCTGGCAATTACGCCAGCAATGCAGTGACCTCAGAAGAGACGATATCCATAACCCCAAAGAATAACCGTCAGCGCCAGCAGCACCTCAAGTAACAGCACGCCGATGGCGAGAGTAGAGCCGGAAAAGCTTCGGCCCTCTTCTTTGTTGATCTTCAGGAAGGTAGGAATGCCGATATAGAGCAGATAACCGGTATAAAACAGCGCCAGGGTTCCTACCAGCGCGCATAGCCAGACGATCGGATAGAGCGCCACAATCCCGCTCAGAAACAGCGGTGTTGCCACATACCCGGCAAACACCATGCAGTGCGTCAGCGAAGGCCGCTGCGGATATTTGCGCGCCATCCAGTAAATCACCCGCCCCATCGCCGCCACCCCGGCCAGCATCAGCGCATAAAACACCACGGCCAGTGCCAGGCCGGTCGTCCACGACAGTTTGACGATATTGCCGTCATCAAAATCCCAGCCTATTTGCGTGGTACCAATAAATGCGCATATCACCGGCACGGCGGCCATCAGCAACACATGGTGGGTATAGTGATGGCTGACCGTTTCGTTTTCGCCTCTGATCACGTGCATTTCACGATCGGGATGGGAAAAGAGTCCCCAGACATGGTTCATAACGCCCCCTTGTTGTCGGCCCGCTAGCGATACCTCAAGTATAATGCAGCCTGCGATTATTTTTTGAGCAACATAAGAAATGGCGGTTGTCGGTTCATTGAATGTCGGAGTGTATGATTATGCAGACTTTCTCAGGAAGGCTACGCTTACCCCATGGATATCAATACTCTCATTGCACAGTATGGCTATGCCGCGTTGGTTGTTGGCAGCATAGCGGAAGGCGAAACCATCACCCTGCTGGGGGGTGTGGCGGCGCATCAGGGACTGCTACGTTTCCCCCTGGTGGTGGCCGCCGTGGCGCTCGGCGGGATGATCGGCGATCAGTTGCTCTACCTGGTTGGGGTGCGGTTTGGTCCGGCAATCCTGCGACGTTTTTCCCGCCATCAGAAGAAAATCGACCGCGCCCAACAACTGATCCAGCGTCACCCCTACCTGTTCGTCATCGGTACCCGCTTTATGTACGGCTTTCGCATCATCGGCCCGCTGCTGATCGGCGCCAGCCGTCTGCCGCCAAAAATTTTCCTGCCGCTCAACATTGTCGGGGCCATCATCTGGGCGCTGATCTTCACTACCCTAGGGTACGTCGGGGGTGAAGTACTGGAGCCATGGCTGCACTCGCTAAACCAGCACCTGCGCCACTGGATCTGGCTGATCCTGGTGGTGGTGCTGGTTCTCGCGGTACGCTGGTGGCTAAAACGCCGGGATCGCCACTGATTTACTCCGCCGGTTTAAACTGCGGATTGCCCAGCATAAAGCCGCCATCGACGATAAAGGATTGTCCGGTGGCGTAGCTGGCGTCGGTGTCACACAGCCAGGCCACCAGGCTGGCGATCTCTTTGGTATGCCCCGGTCTTGCGAGCGGAATGTTCGGCATCGAGCCCGGCTCCACTTCACTGTCGTCCATGTCGTTCATCGGCGTGGCGATAGCCCCCGGCGCGACGGCGTTAACCAGAATATTGTGATGCACCAGCTCCATCGCCATCGACTTGGTCAGGCCGCCGAGGGCATGTTTTGCCGAGGTGTAGGCGCTGGCATCCGGCAGCGGGGTATGTTCATGCACCGAGGTGATATTGACGATCCGCCCGCCCTCACCCTGCTTCACCATCTGCCGGGCGGCGATCTGCGAGCAGAGAAACGCCCCATCGACATCGACGCTAAAAATGGATCGCCACTGCTCATACTCCATCTCCAGAAACGACGCTTTGACCATCGCCCCGGCGTTGTTGACCAGCACGTCGATACGTCCGAAGCGCTCAATCAGGGTCTCGATCGCCTTCGCCCCGTCCGGTAGCTGGCTGAGATCCAGATGAATCGCCTCGGCCCGCTGTCCGCGCGCCTCGATCTCACGACAGGTTTTCATCGCCCCCTCTTCATCCGAGTGCCAGGTGACGCCAATATCAAACCCACGCTCCGCCAGCATCAGCGCCGTGGTTTTACCGATCCCTGAATCCGATGCCGTCACAATAGCCACACGATTGTTTGAACCCATACTCACCTCCAAAAAGAAGACAAAGAGATAAGTATAGTTACTTCTCATTTTCTACCCGTGCTGATAGCCGCCGCCCAGCGCGGAGGTGAGCTGCAGGGTGGCATCGATGTACTGCCCCTGCAGCGTGAGCGCGGCCAGGTGTTCCTGCAGGGCCGGTATTCGCGCTTCGCTGACGCGCGTTCCGGCGATAATTCCCGCCTTATAACGCGCTTGTGCCTGGGCCACCACCCGCGCGGCATCCGCCTCAACGCGCTGCTGGTGCTGATTTTTTTCCATTAACGTTTCGACCTCGCTGGCGGTACGGGTCACCTGATTCACCGCCTCCACCACCGCTTTGTTGTAGTTGGCGACCGACAGATTGCTTTGGGCCTGGGCGATATCGAGGTTGGCATTCAGGCGTCCGCTGTCAAAAATCGGCAGGGTCAGGCCGGCGGTGACGCCCATCTGCTGCGCCGAGGAGCGGAACAGGTCGCTTAAGTGCAGCGCATCCTGCTGCAGAAACGCCATCAGGTTCACATCGGGATAAAATGCGGCTTTCGCGGCATCCACCTCATGCAGGGAGGCTTCGATATACCAGTGGGCTTCCTGCAGATCGGGGCGGCGGGCCAGCAGCTGGTAGCCCAGCGAGACCGGCAGCGTGGTCGCAACGGTGGGTAAGGCGTGCGGGGCGAGGGTTACCGACGGGGTATTGGTCAGGCCTTCAAGGCGTGCCTCGATGGCTTTCAGGTTGCCGTTCACCTCAGCCAGCCGCTCATCGGTTTTACCGGCATTGATGTCGGTTTCAACCCCTTCCACGGACGAGGTGATGCCCTGCTGATACAGCTCCCGGTCGGTACTGATAATATTCCCCTGCTCCTGCCTGATGGCGGTTAAGACATGCCCGATCGCAATCTGGGTCTGCCACTCCCAGTAGAGGCGCGCCACGCTGCTGGCAAGCAGCTGCCGGGTCTGTTCCAGCTCCGCCTGTTGGGCGTTAACTTTCCCGATGCGGGCCTCCACCTGGGCCCGGTCTTTGCCCCACAAATCCAGATCCCACCCAGCGGTAACGCCAAAGGTGCCGTTGGTGTACCACGGGCCGGTGGTGCCGGCCGCCGGATCGGTGATCGCAAAGGGCCCCATCAGCCCTTCGGCGGACATTTTTTGCCGTTCGGCATCGGCAGAGAAATCCACCTCCGGGCCTTCAGCAGCCATCGCCATTTTGGCCTGCGCTTCGGCAAGGGCAATGCGCTGACGGGCAATTTGCATATCCGGCGCGTCGGCCTGGGCTTTTACGATCAGGGCCGTCAGCTGCGGATCGTGGAAATCCTCCCACCACGCATTTTTGGGCCATTGCCCGGCCGCCAGCCCGGTCTCTATTTTCATGGCGGGGATCTGTTGATGAAGCGAGGCCGCCGTATCATGGTGAGGGGCACAGGCAACCAGGAAAAGGGAGAGAGGCAGGCAGAAACAGTAAAAACGTGAAGGTTTCATCAGGTTATTCACATAAAAAAGAAGGCTGCAAAATACGCCCGCTGCGCTTCATTTTTTTAGGAATCGGTGGCAATCCACACTTTGTCATACCTTTACACAGATAGAAAAGGCGCCCGTCGTGTGCCCGGGCGCCCTTGCGGCATCAGTCTTTCAGCGACGCGCCTTTGGTGGCAATCACCTCCTGATACCAGTAAAAACTCTTCTTACGGCTGCGCGCCAGGGTACCTGCCCCGCTGTCGTCGCGATCGACGTAGATAAAACCGTAGCGTTTGGAGAGTTCCGCTTTGGAGGCGCTCACCAGATCGATTGGCCCCCAGCTGGTGTAGCCCATCACCTCCACGCCGTCGTCAATCGCCTCGCGCACCTGCACCAGATGGTCGTTGAGGTAGCTGATGCGGTAATCATCCTGCACCACGCCGTCGGCGTCCGGCTTGTCCTTCGCCCCCAGACCGTTCTCGACGATAAACAGCGGCTTCTGATAGCGATCCCAGAGCACGTTCAGGAGGGTGCGCAGGCCAACCGGGTCGATCTGCCAGCCCCACTCTGAACTGGCCAGATGCGGGTTCGGCACCATATTCAGGATGTTGGCCCGCGCCTGCTGGTTCAGCTCTTCGTCGGTAGTGACGCAGCCGGTCATGTAGTAACTGAAGGAGATGAAGTCGATGGTCGATTTCAGCGCCTCGCGATCCGCCTCGGTGATATCCAGCTGAATGCCGTTATCACGGAAGTAGCGCAGCATGTAGCCCGGGTAGGCCCCGCGGCACTGCACATCGCCGAAGAACTGCCAGGCGCGGTTCTCCTGCAGGGCTTCCAGCACATCGTCCGGCTTGCAGGTCAGGGGGTAGACCAGGCCGCCCAGCAGCATGTTGCCGATTTTCGCATCCGGGATGATCTCGTGGCAGGCTTTCACCGCCAGTGCGCTGGCCACCAGCTGATGGTGGATCGCCTGATAGACCTCCGCCTTGCTGCTGGTTTCCGGCAGGCCGACGCCGGTCATTGGCGCGTGCAGGGACATGTTGATCTCGTTAAAGGTGAGCCACAGCTTGACCTTGTGCTGGTAGCGGGTGAAGACGGTGCGGGCGTAGCGCTCGAAAAAACCGATCACCCGACGACTGCCCCAGCCGCCGTACTGTTTCACCAGGCCCCACGGCATCTCGTAGTGCGAGAGGGTCACCAGCGGCGTAATGTTATGCGCCGCCAGCTCGTCAAACAGCCTGTCATAGAAGGCCAGCCCGGCCTCGTTCGGCTGCTGCTCATCGCCGTTCGGGAAGATCCGCGTCCAGGCTATGGAGACACGCAGGCAGCTGAAACCCATCTCGGCGAACAGTTTGATATCCTCCGGGTAGCGATGATAGAAATCGATCGCCACGTCCTTGATGCCGCTGTCGCCCGCCACCCGCTCCACCACCGGGCCAAACACCCCCTGCGGCTGGACGTCAGAGGTGGACAATCCTTTGCCATCGTCCAGGTAAGCGCCTTCTACCTGATTCGCGGCAACCGCGCCGCCCCACAAGAAATCATCCGGGAAAGTTTTCATTACGTTCTCCTGTTATTGATGGCTGACGCAAAGCAACGGTGCGCCGGCCTGAACGGCGGTTGCCGCCACGGTCGCGACATCACGGTAGTCGTCACTATTGCTGATAATAATCGGGGTCGCCAGATCGTATCCGGCATCGAGAATGGCCTGACGGTCGAACTCCAGCAGCAGATCGCCCGGCTGTACTTTGTCACCCACCTTGACGTGGGTGGTGAACGGCTTGCCGTCGAGCTTCACGGTGTCGATCCCGACATGGATCAGCACTTCGATGCCGCTGTCGCTTAGCAGGCCGATGGCATGTTTAGTGGCAAATATTGAGGCCACCTCCCCGGCAAAGGGGGCAATCACTTTGTTATCGACAGGAATAATCGCCGCCCCCTGCCCCAGCAGGCCGCTGGCAAAGGTGGCGTCCGGCACCTGGTCCAGCGCCAGCACCGTGCCGCACATCGGGGAGAGGACCATGTCTTCACCGGCGTTAACCACCGCCGGGGAAGAGACCGGAGACGGGCAGGCAGGCATGCCGGCGATCAGGGTCAGGACACAGCTCAGCACCAGCGCCACCACCATTCCCGCAATCCCGCCCCACAGCGTGGCGTCCACCCCCGTTGGGGGGATCATCTGCGCGATGGTGAAGATGTTGCCGAAGCCAAAGGAGTAAACGTGAGTATCGAAGAAACCGACAATCGCGCCGCCCACCGCTCCGGCCACGCAGCCGAAGATAAAGGGACGACGCAGAGGCAGATTCACGCCATACACCGCCGGTTCAGTGATACCGAAAATCCCGGCCGTGACCGAGGAGCCCGCCAGCATTTTCAGCCTGGTATCCCGGGTACGCAGGAACACGCCGAGCGCGGCCCCCACCTGGCCCATCACCGCCGGTAACAGCATCGGCAGCATCGAGTCATGGCCCAGCACGGCGAGGTTATTGATCATCAGCGGTACCAGCCCCCAGTGCAGGCCGAAGATGACGCACACCTGCCACACCGCGCCCATCGCGGCACCCGCCAGCCACGGGGCAAGCACGTAGATCCACTGATAGCTGTTGGCCAGCATCTGGCTGAGCCAGGTGGCCACCGGGCCAATCACCAGAAAGGTCAGCGGTACCGTAACGCCGAGGCAGATCAGCGGGGTGAAGAAATTTTTCATCGCCGATGGCAGGCGTTTATTGCCCTGCTTCTCCAGCCAGCAGCTGACCCAGGCGGCAAGGATGATCGGAATGACTGAGGTGCTGTAGTTAAACCAGATCACCGGAATGCCGAGGAATGCATTGGCCGCCGCGCCCGCCTGCTGGCTGGCCTCGAAGGCCTGAATCATGGTCGGGTGCACCAGCGCCCCGCCAATCACCATGGTGATAAACGGGCTGCCGCCAAACTTTTTCCCGGCGGTATAGCCGAGCACCAGCGGGAAAAAGAAGAACAGCGCGTCACTGGTGGCAAACCAGATTTTGTAGGTACCGCTGTCGGTAGTCAGCCAGCCGCACACCACCGCCAGCGCCAGTAACCCCTTCAGGATCCCCGAGGCGGCAAGGACGCCGATAAAAGGGGTAAAAATGCCGGAGACAATATCGATAAGCTGGCCGCCAAGGCTGGTTTTTTCGCCCTTTTCCTCGGTGACAGGTGCCGCGTCGTCAGAAAGCCCCGCCTCCTGGCATACCGCCTGCCAGACGTCGTGAACGTGGTTGCCAATCACCACCTGAAACTGGCCGCCGCTTTCGACCACCATGATCACGCCAGGATGTTTCTTGAGCCCTTCACCATCCGCTTTGTGTTTGTCTTTCAGTTTGAAACGCAGCCGGGTCGCGCAATGAACCAGGCTGACGATGTTCTCTTTGCCGCCAATGTGGCCGAGAATATCCTTCGCCAGTGCTTGATATTCCATCTCTGTTTCCTTCTTCACTGCCCGCAGGCAGGGTTTGACTGAGTCTAAAAACAAAAAAACCCGAGAACGACGCCCTTTCGGGAGCCGCGCTCAGGTTTTGCCTGCGTAGTGCAGTAACAATCCAGATTGGGGACTTAGCGCCCCTCTTTTCTCACGCGCTCAATATGAATGGTGAGAAACATAATTTCTTCGGTGGTCAGCTCGCGCTGATAACTCTTTTGCAGATGCCGGGCGATCTTCTCGGCGCACACCCACGCTTTGGCGTAGTTATCTTTTACCGCCGAGTGCAGCGAGGCATCGTCATCCGCGACCACGGTGCGGGTCAGCATCCGCTGGGCGAAAAACTTCAGATGGGTGACGAAGCGCTGATAGCTTAGCGACTCCTCGTCATACTCCAGCTGTAAGCTGTATTTCACCAGCTGCAGGATCTCCTGCATCACCCGGGTGACGTGCATCACCTCCGGCATCTCGCTGTGGAGCTGGGCGGTGACCAGATGCAGGGCGATAAACCCGGCTTCATCTTCACCCAACTCCACACCCAGCCGTTTCGCGATGATGGCCCGGGCCTGCTGGCCCAGCTCAAACTCGCGCGGATAGAGCCGCTTGATGTCCCACAGCAGCACATTTTTGATCGCCAGCCCCTTCTTCTGCCGCTCAATCGCAAAGTAGCAGTGGTCGGTTAAGGTGATGTACAAACTCTCCTGCAGCTTGCCCAGCCGCTGCGCCGCCAGCCCGATAATGCGGTCGCAGGTGGTCATCACTTCCAGCGGGATCTGGCTGAGTAACTCCCCCAGCCGCTGCACCAGCTCGTCGCTTTGCAGGGCAAACACTTTCTCGATGCTCTCTTTCGGGACCGCGTCGCCAGGGTGCTTTTGAAAGGCCAGCCCACGGCCCATCACCACCTGTTCGCGCCCCTGCTCATCCAGAACAACCACCACATTGTTATTCAGTATTTTGGCGATTTTCATTCCATGCCCCAGAAACAAAAAAACCTGACCTCCGGCAGATGCCAGAAAATCAGGTTTTGCCTGCCGCAGCAGTAACAATCCAGTTAACGCACTTTACCAGTTTCATTCGATGCCACAATGCGCCTCGCTGAAAAACGTGACGCAGATCGAACCTGGCTTATTTTGACTGAATCACCCGGGCGATCTCTGCCGAAGATTGCAGGGCGCGGATCTCCTGAAACAGGTCCAGCGCGTCGTCGTACTCTTTACGCAGATAGCTCAGCCACTGCTTGATGCGCGCCACGTGGTACAGGCCAGTGTCGCCCTGCTTTTCGAGGCGGGTGTACTTCTTCAGCAGGGTCACCACCTCCGGCCACGGCATCCGCGGCTCGTTGTATTTGATTACCCGGCTGAGGTTAGGCACGTTGAGCGCCCCGCGCCCGATCATCACTGAATCGCAGCCGGTTTCTGCCATACAGGCCAGGGCGCTTTCGCGATCCCAGATTTCGCCGTTGGCCACCACCGGGATGGTCAGACGCCTGCGGATCTCGCCGATGGCCTGCCAGTTAATGCGTTCGGCTTTGTAGCCATCCTCTTTGGTGCGGCCGTGAACCACCAGCTCGCTGGCACCCGCCTGCTGCACCGCATCGGCAATTTCAAACTGCCTGTCGCCGCTGTCCCAGCCCAGACGGACCTTCACCGTGACCGGCAGATGGGAGGGCACCGCCTCGCGCATCGCTTTCGCGCCGCGGTAGATTAGCTCGGGATCTTTAAGCAGCGTGGCCCCGCCGCCGCTGCCGTTGACCATTTTCGATGGACAGCCGCAGTTCAGATCCACGCCCCAGGAGCCCAGCTTAACGGCGCGGGCGGCGTTTTCCGCCAGCCACTCGGGATATTGCCCCAGCAGCTGTATCCGCACCAGGGTACCGGAAGGGGTGCGGCTCTGGTGATGCAGTTCCGGGCAGAGTCTGTAAAACGATTTTACCGGCAACAACATATCCACCACCCGCAGGAACTCGGTGATGCAATGATCATAATCGTTAACGTCGGTCAGCAGCTCACGCACCAGCGAATCGAGCACGCCTTCCATCGGTGCCAGTAATACACGCATATCAGTACCCGTCAAAAAAGAGGCGCTATAGTAGCCGCTCCCGCGAAAGGTGGGAAGCGTCAGGACAGAGATGCGTGTGGGTTGCGGCTTTAACCAGGAATGGACTCTTCGGGACGCAGGGTCAGCACCTCAAACCCGTCTGCGGTCACAGCGATGGTATGTTCCCACTGGGCAGAGAGCTTTTTGTCACGGGTCACCACCGTCCAGCCATCTTTCTTCGTTTTGATCCGGCTGCCGCCCTGGTTGATCATCGGTTCGATGGTAAAGACCATCCCCTCCTGTAATACAGGGCCTTCGCCAGGTTTGCCGTAGTGCAGGATCTGCGGCTCTTCATGCATCTCCTTGCCAATGCCGTGGCCGCAATATTCCCGCACCACGCTGTAGCCCTGGCTTTCAACGTATGACTGAATGGCGTGGCCGATGTCACCCAGCGTGGCACCCGGTTTGACGGCCTTGATCCCCTTCCACATCCCTTCGTAGGTCGCTTTCACCAGCCGGCGGGCCAGGGGCGAAACGTCACCAATGAGATACATTTTACTGGAGTCGGCGATCATGCCCGCGTTTTCGAGGGTGATGTCGACGTTGACGATAGCCCCGGATTTAAGGTGTTCCGACTCTTTAGGGATCCCGTGGCAGACCACGTCGTTGACCGAGGTGTTCAGCACGTAGGGGTAATCATATTGCCCTTTGCTGGCCGGACGGGACTTAAGCTGATCGACAATAAAGGCCTCGGCGCGATTGTTGATCTCCATAGTGGATACGCCAGGCTTAATAAAGTCGTCCAGCATGGTGAACACTGAGGCCAGCAGTTCACCCGCGTGGCGCTGGCGAGCCAGCTCGTCGGCGGTTTTAATGAGAATTGATGGCATTGTTTACCTCCAGTAAAGGGTAAGGGCCGGATTTGAGCATCATTATCTTTATCTGTTGATCGTATCTTGTCAGCGCCGCGTTGTCTCCTGCGGTTTGGGGAAATGCCCAACGTTCCAGAAAGTAATGTCTGGTATGCTCAAAAGTCATGATGTGATCCGTAGCACGTTTCCGGTTTTAATTGTATGATGAATGCGTTCCATTAAGGACTTTCACCATGAAGAAATCATTGATAGTTGTCTGGCAATACCTGCGCGCCTTCATCCTGATTTATGCCTGCCTCTATGCGGGTATCTTTCTCGCCTCCCTGCTGCCCATTACCATTCCCGGCAGCATTATTGGCATGCTGATCCTCTTTGTGCTGCTCGCGCTGCAAATCCTCCCGGCAAAATGGGTCAAGCCCGGCTGCTCGGTATTAATCCGCTATATGGCGCTGCTGTTCGTGCCGATTGGCGTGGGGGTGATGCAGTATTACGACCTGCTGAGTGCGCAGTTTGGCCCGATATTTGTCTCCTGCACCATCAGTACGCTGGTGGCATTTTTAGTGGTGAGCTGGAGCACGCATCTGGTGCATGGGGAACGTAACGTGGTTGGACAGAAAGGACAGAACAAATGATGGCCAATATCTGGTGGTCGCTGCCGCTTACCGTGGCGGTATTCTTCGCCGCCCGCAAGCTGGCGGTGCGCCTGAAGTTCCCCCTGCTTAACCCCCTGCTGGTGGCGATGGTGGTGATTATTCCGTTCCTGCTGCTGACCGGCATCCCTTACGCGAAATATTTCCAGGGCAGCAAGGTCCTCAACGATCTGCTCCAGCCTGCGGTGGTGGCGCTGGCGTTTCCGCTGTATGAACAGCTGCACCAGATCCGCGCCCGCTGGAAGTCGATCATTACCATCTGCCTGGTGGGCAGCGTGGTGGCGATGATCACCGGTACCTCGGTGGCATTGCTGATGGGGGCGACGCCGGAAATCGCGGCCTCTATTTTACCTAAATCCGTGACCACGCCGATCGCAATGGCAGTGGGTGGCAGTCTCGGCGGTATCCCGGCGATCAGCGCCGTGTGCGTTATTTATGTCGGTATTCTCGGGGCGGTATTAGGGCATACGCTGCTGAATGCGATGCGCATTCGCACTAAGTCAGCCCGTGGTCTGGCGATGGGCACCGCCTCGCACGCCCTCGGCACCGCCCGCTGTGCGGAGCTGGATTATCAGGAAGGGGCATTCAGCTCCCTGGCGCTGGTGATCTGCGGGATCATGACCTCCCTGATCGCGCCGTTCCTGTTCCCGATTATTCTGGCGGTCATGGGCTAAAATTTGCGACGCGTCGCGCATTTTTCATTTGAGTTTCATAAGTTGCACAAATAATGAGATCTGAGTCACATATAAAGCCGCATCGGCTCCGTACACTACCGATCCATTAACCTTTAAGAGGCAACGCCATGCATCCACGTTTTCAATCAGCTTTCGCTCAGCTTGCAGAGAATTTGCAGTCAGCCCTGGCCCCGGTTCTGGCGGATGCACACTTCCCCGCCCTGCTGACGGCTGAACAGGTCACCGCCCTGAAAGGTGCTACCGATCTGGATGATGACGCGCTGGCCTTTGCACTTCTGCCGCTGGCGGCGGCCTGCGCCCGTGCTGACCTCTCTCATTTCAACGTCGGCGCCATTGCGCGCGGCGTAAGCGGCACCTGGTACTTCGGCGGCAATATGGAGTTTATCGGGGCCACCATGCAGCAGACCGTGCATGCAGAACAGAGCGCCATAAGCCACGCCTGGCTGCGCGGAGAACACTCCCTGCAGGCCATTACCGTGAACTACACGCCGTGCGGCCACTGTCGTCAATTTATGAATGAGCTCAACAGCGGTTTGCAGCTGCGCATCAACCTCCCGGGCCGCGCCCCTCATACGCTGGAAGATTATCTGCCGGACGCCTTCGGACCGAAGGATCTGGAGATTAAATCCCTGCTGATGGATGAGCAGGATCATGGCTATGCCGTCAGCGGTGACGCGCTGGCCAAGGCGGCTATTCTCGCCGCCAACAAGTCACACGCACCGTACAGTAACTCCCCGAGCGGCGTGGCGCTGGAGTGTCGCGATGGCCGACTCTTCACCGGCAGCTATGCCGAAAACGCCGCCTTTAACCCGACGCTGCCCCCGCTGCAGGGCGCCCTGAACCTGCTCAGCCTCAACGGTTACGACTACCCGGACATCCAGCGCGCCATTCTGGCGGAAAAAGCCGATGCTCCGCTGATCCAGTGGGATGCCACTGCGGCCACGCTGCGCGCCCTGGGTTGCACCAGCATCGACCGCGTTCTGCTGGCGTAAGTCCTTGATGCGGGCAGCAATGCCCGCACAATTGATGAAAATCCCTCCAATTAAACCGCCGTTTCTTGCGCTTACCAGACGGGTAAAGTAGCCTGAGTGAAATTTCACCTTTGGTAAGAGTCATCTGTATGTTAAAGCGCGTGTTTTACAGCCTGGTTGCCCTGATCGCCATTGTGCTGCTGACTGCGCTGGGCCTCGACCGTTGGATGAGCTGGAAAACGGCTCCCTATATCTTTGATGACCTTCAGGACTTGCCCTACCGTCAGGTTGGCGTAGTGCTCGGCACCGCCAAGTATTACCGCACCGGGGTGATCAATCAGTATTACCGTTACCGCATTCAGGGAGCGCTCAACGCCTACAACAGCGGGAAGGTCAACTACCTGTTGCTGAGCGGCGATAACGCGCTGCAGAGCTACAATGAGCCGGTCACCATGCGTAAGGATCTGATTGCCGCAGGCGTTGACCCGGCGGATATCGTGCTCGACTACGCGGGTTTCAGAACCCTCGATTCGATTGTGCGCACCCGCAAGGTGTTTGATACCAACGATTTCATCATCATCACTCAGCGCTTCCACTGCGAGCGTGCGCTATTTATCGCCCTGCATATGGGCATTCAGGCGCAGTGTTATGCCGTCCCGTCACCGAAAGACATGCTCACCGTGCGGGTGCGCGAATTTGGTGCTCGCCTCGGGGCACTGGCCGATCTCTATGTCTTCAAACGTGAGCCGCGCTTCTTAGGCCCGCTGGTGCCAATCCCGGCGATGCTCGAAGTGCCGGAAGATGCCCAGGGTTATCCGGCGGTCACGCCAGAGCAGCTGCTGGAGATGCAGAAGAAGAAGTAACCCCCTGAGTTTAATGCGTCCTGTAGCACACATTAAAACCTTCCATGCCCATCCCTGAGTAATATAAGTTACATTAACTGGCAAATTGCTGGTTAATGCGTAATATTTTACTCATGTGGCAAGGAGGAGACGATAATGGAGTCATTAACAATACAGGCGTGGTTGTACAGCGAATGGCAAGACATTGCGATCGTCACTTTCCCTTATAGCGATAATGACGACTGGCGAACCACGGAAGTCAATTATCTCTCTGATTATGCTATCGATTTTCTTGACTACGACGATCATCGTGCCGTCTCACTGAATTATCCTGTCTCCCTCTACTTTGATGATCGGGGTAAACCAGGCTGGCTGAGATTCCTGGATGACATCATTCCAAGCGGCGCAAGTCGTCGTTACTGGATAAACTATCTCGACATTAACGATCTACCCATCGGCCAGCAAAATTTTATCCTGCTGAAATATGGCACGATGTCTCCTGTTGGTAACCTACGTATTAAAGAATCCGTTCCCGATTATCATCCGCGCGCGGAAGCGCACTATTTTACGGTAGAAGATGTTATTAACCGCGCCGCCGATTTTCTCGATTATGCTCAGGAGAGAGGCGCTGCAGCCGGTGGGGCAACAGGTGCCGGCGGGGAGGCGCCAAAATTATTGTTGCGTTGCAGCAAGGAACAAAAGATCTGGATCGATACCTGGCAAAATAACCCTGACAACCAGGACAGTTATTATCTGGTTAAGTACCCTCGGGGTGCGCGAAACGAAATCGACTGCAATATATTGAGAGCTGAATTTCATTATTATCATGAGCTAACAGCCATGGGGTTCAGCACTATCCCCACCGAAGGGATGAGGCTACTGGAAGGTCGTAGCTACCCTTCCTTATGGCTGCCCCGTTTTGATATCGCAAGAAATGCGCAAGGGGAGTTAATCAAGTTAGGGATGGAATCTGTCTATTCCCTGTTACAAAAGGGCCCGGGGGTTACTCTCGATCATGAAACAACGCTTCGCACATTAATCGACAAAATCACACGCAGTAATATGTGTTGCGAGCAGGGATATAATTTCAATATTCCTGACTTTGTTGTCGAATGGGTTCGCCGAGACCTGTTGAATATTTTGTTTGGCAACAGTGACAATCACGGTCGTAATACCGCTTTTATCAGAACAGAAAATAAAATTTATCTGGCCCCCATATACGATTTTGCCCCGATGAAAGCAGATCCGGAAGGGATACCACGCTCAACAAAGTGGTCATCACCCTATGAATCAGGCGGTGAGTACGATTTCAACGGTATCGCTCAGGCGCTGTCTGATTTAGTTCCCGCTCCCCAACTGTTAGCTGCATTACGGGAAACATCAGCGCAGCTTGCTGGGCTTAAAGCACGCTTACAAGACCGTGGTGTGCCCGGGCAGATTCTTGAGATGCCCGCTACTGGTTTCAACTTTATTGCCGATAAACTGACGCGCTGGAAATTGTTATGAAATCTTCTGATAAGAAACAGTCAGACCTGAGTGCCACGCTGGCAAATCTACGCAGCCGTAATCAGCGTCTCCCCTCCTCTCCGCTCCCCATAGCGGACGAAGCGCTCATTACAGGATCAGGCCGTCAGCGATTCTCACCCAATAAACCCAGAGTCAATACGCTGGACCGTAAACCGGTGATGCATGCCATTATCCGGGACCTGTTACTGGGGAATATCACGCAAGGCCAGGCATTGAAGCGACTCAGGATCGAGGTTTTAGGGCTGCGTCAGGATGATTATGCTCGTCTGGTGAAGGTGGCACGTAAGACGTTATCAGAAGTGGAAAATGATAAAGGCAATTTTTCTGCGGAGATGATTAATAAAGTCTTTAAACCGTTCGGGCTGGAAACCGGACTGGTCCCCACCTCAAAATCACTTATCGTGTCGCTGTTAGCAAATGAACCCCAGCAACCATAAAAAAACCCGCATTACGCGGGTTTTTTATTATCACCAATCTTACTTCTTACGCGCGTACTTCAGGGAGTCCAGCGCAACGGCGAAGATAATGATCGCGCCTTTGATAATGTACTGCCAGTACGGGTTCACGCCGATATAGGTCAGGCCGTAGTTGATAACAGTGAAGATGATCACACCGGTTACCACGCCCAGCACAGTACCCACACCGCCGCTGAAGGAGACGCCGCCCACCACGCAGGCCGCAATCGCATCCAGCTCATACATAAAGCCGAGGTTGTTTGTGGCAGAGCCGATACGGCCCGCTTCCAGCAAACCACCGAACGCGTAGAACACGCCGGAGAGGGCATAGATAACCAGCAGGTTCAGCGCCACGTTAACACCGGAGACTTTCGCCGCTTCCGGGTTGCCGCCGATAGCAAAGATGTTTTTACCGAAGCGGGTTTTGTTCCACAGCACCCAGACAAAGGCCACCGCAATCAGGGCGTAGAAGGTGATGTAAGAGAGGCGGAAGCTGCCCAGCGCGATAAAGCCCTGCGCAAAGGTAGAGAAGCCGCTGTCGAAACCGGAAATCGGTGAGGCACCCACGAAGTCGTAGTACAGGGAGTTGATACCGTAAACGATGATCATCGTACCCAGGGTGGTGATGAACGGCGTTACGTTCAGGTAAGCGATAATGATGCCGTTAATCAGACCGATGATCGCACCGATAGCGCAGACAATCAGGACTACCACGATAATCGGCATGGTCGCCATCTCCGGGAACACCTTGTTGGCGTTTTCCATCGACTGCAGAAGCGTTGCCGCGACAACCGCCGCCAGACCAACCTGACGACCGGCTGACAGGTCAGTACCCTGGGTGACGATCAGACCCGCTACGCCCAGGGCGATAATAATACGCACCGAAGACTGGGTCAGAATGTTACTTAAGTTCAGGAGACTTAAGAATGTCGGATCCTGGAAAATAATAATGGCCAGCAAGACTAAAAGAACAACGTAAATACCGCCTTCTTTCAGATAAGTAAGAAAACTTTTCTTATTTAACGCACTCATGAGGAGCCCCTAATCTTAAAGGTGCAAAGACGCAAGACGCAAAATTTCGTTTTGCGTTGTCGTTTTGGTTTCAACAATTCCGGCAACGAGACCATTGCTCATGACCAGAATACGATCTGTGATCCCTAACAATTCCGGCATTTCGGACGAAATAATAATGATCCCTTTATCTTTCTTGGCTAATTCAGCAATCAGCTGATAAATTTCAAACTTTGCACCCACGTCGATACCACGGGTGGGTTCATCCAGCATCAGAATTTCAGGCTGGGTTAATAACCAGCGTCCGATAATTACTTTCTGCTGATTTCCACCGGAGAGCGAGCCAATTTGCGTGCGGTGACCTGGGGTTTTCACGCGCATTGAGTCAATTACCCATTGGGTATCGCTCTTCATGCGGGAATTATCCAACAGACCGATTTTATTTTTGTAATTCTGAATATTAGAAATCAACGAGTTAAAGTTAATATCCAGATAGGCGTAAATACCGGTTGAGCGGCGCTCTTCCGTCACCAGCGCAAAACCGTGGTTAATGGCTTCGTTGGCGTTATGATTATTGATCTTTTTCCCGTGCAGGGTGATGGTCCCGCCGGATTTCTCGCGAATACCGAACAGGGTCTCCACGATATCGGTACGCTTAGCCCCCACCAGACCAGCAATCCCGAGGATCTCCCCTTTATGCAGGTCGAAGGAGATATCGCGAATGGAAGGCTGACGCAGCGACGTGAGGTTGCGTACTTCCAGAATCACTTCACCCGGCTTGTTCTCTTTCGTCGGGAAACGCTGGTTCAGGGAGCGACCCACCATCATGGCGATGATCTTGTCCATATCCAGCCCTTCCAGCGGCTGAGTGGCAATCCACTGACCGTCGCGCAGCACCGTGATCTCATCACATAGCTGGAAGATCTCTTCCATTTTGTGCGAGATATAAACGATGCCGCAGCCGCGATCCTTCAGCTTACGGATAATGGTGAACAGGTGGTTCACCTCTTTCTCCGTTAATGAAGAGGTCGGCTCATCCATAATCACGATTTTGGCGTTATAGGAGAACGCCTTGGCGATTTCGATCATCTGCATCTGTGACACCGATAACGTCCCCACGCGCGCGCGCGGATCGATATCAATATCCAGTTCATCAAAAATGGCTTTCGTATCGCGATACATTTTGTCCTGATCGACAAATACGCCTTTGGTCGGATAACGACCCAACCACATATTGTCCATAACAGAACGCTGAAGTACCAGGTTAAGTTCCTGGTGAACCATCGAAATACCGTTTTCCAGCGCCTCTTTGGCAGAATGGAAATCGATCTCTTTCCCCTGAAAAACAATGCTGCCAGAATCTTTTTGATAGATCCCAAATAAGCATTTCAATAATGTTGATTTACCCGCACCGTTTTCACCCATTAAAGCGTGAATGGAGTGAGGCCGTACTTTTAAATTAACATTATCCAGTGCTTTAACCCCGGGAAAAGACTTGTTGATATTGCTCATTTCCAACAAGAATTCACCGGACGACTGAGTCGTTGTGCTGACCATAATTATACCTTCTCGGCCTCGCGTCGCGTGATAAAAGGGCGCAGAAACTGCGCCCAGTGAAATACTAAAACTTATTTACTGGTGAACTGCGCCAGGTTTTCTTTATCTACGCCAACGTACGGTACGCGAACAACTTTGTTTTCGATTTTCCAGTTGGTACCGTCAGCAGCGCCTTTGCCGTCTGCCAGGTTTTTCGCCAGATCGAAGGTAGCTTTCGCCTGGTTGTTAGCATCGTTCAGCACGGTACCGGCCATTGCGCCAGATTTAACCAGCGCCATTGCTTCAGGCAGGGCATCCACGCCAAATACCGGCACAGAAGATTTGTTGTGAGCTTTCAGCGCTTCTACAGCACCCATTGCCATCGCATCGTTGTTGGCGATAACCACTTCGATTTTGTCAGCGTTCGGGCCGGACAGCCAGGCGTCCATCTTGTCTTTCGCCATCGCGGTATCCCACATGGCGGTATCTAACGCCAGCTGCTGGGTTTTCAGACCCTTGTCGTTCAGCTCTTTGATAACGTAAGTGGTACGTGCTTCAGCATCCGGGTGGCCCGGCTCGCCTTTCAGCAGAACGAACTGAACCTGACCGTCTTTGTTCAGATCCCAGTTCGGGTTAGCAGCCCAGTGTTTAGCAATCAGGTCGCCCTGAATGATGCCGGATTCTTTGGAGTCAGTGCCCACGTAGAAGGCTTTGTCGTAGCTATCCAGCGCTTTACGGGAAGGTTCTTTGTTGAAGAACACAATTGGCACATTCTGGCCACGTGCTTTCTCAATAACGGTGCCCGCAGCAGCCGGGTCAACCAGGTTGATTGCCAGGGCTTTCACGCCTTTAGCCAGCAGGACGTCAATCTGGTCGTTCTGTTTGGACTGGTCATTCTGAGAGTCATTCATCAGCAGCTGAACGTCTGGCGCCCCTTTGCCCTCTTTCTCGATGGCTTTACGCACAACAGACATAAAGTTGTCGTCGTATTTATAGATAGTCACACCAATACGGCTATCTGCAGCGTGCGCGGTCGCACCAAAAAGCATGCTTGCCATAACAGCAGACAGAGTCAACACCTTCTTATTCATGATATCTCCGGTTTTTTTTATGCAGGGTAGTTCGTGTGAATAACGATCGGCGGCGGCATGTTAAAGAAACGTTACTGCCCGCCGAAGTCCACTTATAAAATTTCTATCTTCCTTGGTCGGTAACGCTCCAGAATGCGTTTTTTTGGATGTTTAACGTGCCGTGGCTATAGTAAAAACGATTACTCACCGTTACATAGCGTTTCAGTCACTAAAACGCTGACATCATAGACAGCGCATTGTTAACTTACTGTGAATTTACTCACAAATTGAAAACGGTTACATCACGACGAATTATTAGTTAGTGATCGGCACCACAATTTGCCGAATGGCAACCGAATGGCGACGCACTAAAGTCGGCATGAAACAGTGGGTTGCGTTGATATCGAGCTTGCCTGCGGCCCCCTGTAACGCCAGCTCCGTGGCCAGCCGCGCCATAGAGGCGATGGGGTAGCGCACCGTTGTCAACTGCGGGTCCGTGTAACGGGCAATGGGGATATCATCGAAACCAATCAGTGACAAATGCTGTGGCACCGCAATGCCGTTATCTTTCAGCGCGGTTAGCGCCCCTGCGGCCATGCTGTCATTGTAGGCAAAGACTGCGGTCAACTGCAGATTGCGCCCGAGCAGCTCCACCATGGCTGCCTCCCCGCCCTGCATGTCCGGCGAGCCGGTGCCGATCCAGCTGTCCGGGGCGGTAATACCCTGCTCCATCAACGCTTTCTGCCAGCCTTCACGACGCATTTCGTCATCTTCAATGCGGTGATTTGACGCAAGATAACCGATGCGCTGATGGCCATTATTCACCAGCATCCGCGTCGCCATCATCGCCCCGCTGACGTTATCAAGGCAGACGCAGCGGTGGGCATAGCCAGGCACGATGCGGTTGACCAGCACCATGCCGGGGATCTGCTCCATCAGGGCAGACAGTTCTTCATCACTTAAGGCTTTTGAGTGGACGATCAGGGCGTTACAGCGCTGACGAATCAATACCTCAATGGCGTTACGCTCTTTTTCCGCCTCGTGGTAGCTGTTGCCGATCAGCACATTTTTCTGGTGCTCCTGAGCAACCATGTCTACGGCTTTCACCAGGGCACCAAAGAAGGCGTCGGACACATCCATCACCACCACGCCGATAGTGTCACTGACCTGGGTTGCCAGTGCCTGAGCATTCGCATTAGGCCGGTAGCCCAGCGCCGTGACGGCTTTCATTACGCACTCACGCGTCTCCGGACTGACCAGCGCGCTGTTATTAAGAACCCGGGAAACGGTGGCGACAGAAACGCCCGCCTGACGCGCGACGTCACGAATGGTGATCATATTCACCACCCTTATTTAGATTGCAGCAACTCACAGACACCCCCTGTGTTTAGCAAGGTGACTATTCTGGCAGCGAGAAAGGGAGGACTACGTGAAGAAGCTCACAAGGATGAAAACGGTTACATCCGTTTTGTTAATGATTGTGATCCAGATCGTTATCCGGATGTATTACTTAACGAAACCCCTGCAGCACGTGCGGTTAATTGCCGCCATAGCCATTCCAGCGGCCCCTGACGGAAATAACGCAGCCAGAAAACAGAGAAAAGGATATTTACCAGCCATATTGGCAGGACGAAACCCATTAGCTGCAGGCGATCAAACTGCATAAACAGGCCGAGACGATAGAACAAGGTGGTGCAGATCAGCGTCTGTAAAAGGTAGTTGCTGAGCGCCATGCGTCCGACGCAGGCCACCGCGATCACCAGACGGTAACGGCAGAGCTGCGGCCAGAAGCCATAGATGAGTGCGGCATAGCCTATCGTCTGCAACGGCGCGCTCAGTTCACGCGGTGCCTGTAATAAAAATGCACACCAGCGGTAATCCCAGTGCAGATACCACTGGGCGATCACCGCCGGAAGATTAATCGCCAGCCCGGCCAGCACCAGCCAGATCCCGGTTCGCCGGTAGTGACGCAAGCTAAACTCGCCTTTCAGCCAGCCGGTACGCATCAGCGCGGCGCCAATCAGCATCATCCCTGCCAGCTGCCAGCCGTACTGCGCCCCGAGCGCCAGCAGGCTGTTGCCAATCATATCGGCCCGGTTGCTGATGGCCTCCATTCCGCCGCCCAGCTTCCAGTACTGCTCGTACTGCAGGTTGGCCGCATCCGGCACCCAGGAACGGTTGGTGGAGCCGCCAGAGATCACCCCCAGCAGCAGCAGGATAGCCACGCCGATAAGGAACAGCACCACGCCGGTATTGAAGAGATTTTTGATATCGTGCGCATCGCGGATGATGCGCCAGCAGATCAGCCCCACCAGCCCGTAGGCCAGCAGAATGTCGCCGTCCCAGAACAGCAGGCCATGAATAAATCCGAGCAGTACCAGCAGCGAAAGCCGGGCCTGGATCCAGCGTTTACCGCGCTTCAGCAGCAGCTGAAGGCCGGCCCCGAACAGCAAGGCAAACAGAGTGAGGAATTTGACCTGGGCGAAGAGATCCAGCACCGCCCATGTCCAGGCGTCGCTGAGGGTAATATCGCCATACCAGGCGGGATTGAGATAAGCGGCTTTCGGCAGACCGAAGCCGCTGATATTGAGCAGCAGAATACCCAAAATAGCGACGCCACGAACGAAATCCAGCGTGACATTTCTTTCCATCTATTCTGCCCTGATGATCAGTCGTGGTGACGCACGGCGCGCAGGAACTCCTGACGGGTGTTCTGGCTTGATTTAAACAGGCCGCCCAGCGAGGTGGTCGTGGTGGCGCTGGTCGCATCGCGAATACCACGCGCTTTCACGCAGTAATGCACCGCGTCAATGGAAACCGCCACGTTGTTAGTGCCAAGCAGCGTCTGCAGCGCGATCAGGATCTGCTGGGTTAAACGCTCCTGCACCTGCGGACGCTGGGCAAAGAACTGCACGATGCGGTTAATTTTCGACAGACCAATGACTGCATCTTTCGGAATATAGGCCACGGTCGCTTTGCCGTCGATGGTCACAAAGTGGTGTTCACAGGTGCTGGTCAGGGTGATATCACGCACCGTTACCATCTCATCGACCTTCATTTTGTTTTCAATGACGGTGATTTTCGGGAAATTTGCGTAATCCAGGCCGGAGAAAATCTCATCGACATACATTTTGGCGATGCGACGTGGGGTCTCCATCAGACTGTCATCGCTCAAATCGAGATTCAGCAGCTGCATGATTTCGGTCATATGGCCTGAAATAAGACGTTTACGTGTTTCGTTGTCCAGATCCTGAACCGGTGGACGCAACGGGGTTTCAAGGCCGTGCGCAACCAGCGCTTCGTGGACGAGAGCTGCTTCTTTACTCATTGATGACATTCTTTTCTCCTGCAGGTGTGGCGCGCTTCTGCCCTACATGGGGCAAAATGTGCAGTCATTGTGCGCGAGGCGGCGAGCATAATCCAGTATTCACCGCGATAATTATTGCAATTGCCGTTACCTTTCAACCTGACGCTGCCAGACCAGCCCGCCCGCCACGAAAAGGGCGATACCCGCAAGGCCCAGAGCGGGCTCCAGCTGGTGGGTGAGCCAGCTCGACAGCGCCGAGGTCATCGGGCCAATTAGCTGCCCGATGGCATAGCCGGTGGTGAGTAATCCGGCCATGTAACGCGTATGATTCGGTGCCAGTTCACGCCCGTAAAGCAGCGAGAGCTGTACCGCACATAAAAATCCGCCGCCCACCAGCAATGCACCGGTCACCAGACCGGCCATCCCCGGCAACAGCCAGGCAGCAATCACCCCCACCGCCTGCAGCCAGAGCACCAGCGCCAGTCTGCGATTCGTGGTGGAGAGATGGCGCAGAGCGATACTCAGGGCAATGCCCAGCACCGAAGCCACGCCGAAAACCGGCCAGACAAACTGGGCAAACGCGCTGCCAGGAAAGCGCAGCGCCGCCATCTGCGACAGAAAGGTCGCCGGGAGAATATAGCCAAACCCGGCCAGACTGTAGCTCCAGACCAGACGACGCAGATCCCGGGTCAGCGCCAGCGGCTCCGGCGTGGTACCCGGGCGGTGCAGCTGCCCGGCACGCGGCAGATAGCGAGCCACCACGGCGATCAGCACCAGCGCCAGCACACCGTAGATTTGCCATGCCGCGCTGGCCGACAACCCCTGGGCCTGGATCCAAACCGCCAGCAGACCGCTTATCGTAATGCCTGCCCCCGGCCCGGCGAAGACCGCAGCACTGAGGCCTGGTTTACCGAAATGGGCCAGCCGATCGTTGGTCCAGGCGGCGATCAGCACCATCGACCAGCCACTCATGCAGCCAATGACAAACCGCAGCAGCCCGTGGACCACAGCGTTATCGGCGACGGCCGAGAGCAGGGTCAGCGCCACCGCGCCAACAATCCCCAGCCACAGACGGCCTTCGACAAACCGGTGCGCGCGCATGGCATCCCATGCCCCCACCAGATAGCCGAGGTAGTTCATGGCCGCCACCAGCCCGGCGCTGGTCAGGGTCAGTTGCCCTGCCGCAATCATCAGCGGCACCTGGGGTGTAAAGGCGAAACGCCCTATTCCCATCGCCACCACCAGAACCACAAAACCGCTGAGCGCGATACGCAGCGCCATGACCACTCCAGATGTTAAAGTTTCGTAAATTCATGATGCAGGATATGTCGTTAATGCGGAAGTGAAAGTTACTCACTCGTTATTGAATTATCTGTATTATGACCTTCATCTCTTTATACAACCTTCCTGAAGGAGCCCTGCATGGAACTGCTCGAAGAGCACCACTGTTTTGAAGGTCGACAGCAGCGCTGGCGTCATGACTCGGCGGTGCTGAACTGCGCCATGACGTTCAGCATTTTTCTGCCACCAACTAACGGTGCCGCAAAACCGCCGGTGCTGTACTGGCTCTCCGGCCTGACCTGCAACGATGAGAACTTCACTACCAAAGCGGGCGCCCAGCGCGTGGCGGCGGAACTGGGGATCGCTCTGGTGATGCCGGATACCAGCCCGCGCGGTGACGACGTGGCAGACGATGCCGGTTACGACCTTGGCAAAGGTGCCGGGTTCTACCTCAACGCCACTCAGGCACCCTGGGCAAATCATTACCGGATGTACGATTACCTGCGCGATGAGCTGCCGGCACTGATCCAGGCGGAGTTTGCGGTTTCCGATCGCTGTGCCATCAGCGGCCACTCAATGGGCGGCCACGGTGCGCTGGTGATGGCGCTGAAAAACCCGGGTAAATATGTCAGCGTCTCGGCCTTTGCGCCGATCGTGAATCCGGCTCAGGTGCCGTGGGGGCAAAAAGCGTTCAGCCATTATCTGGGTGAGGACGCCGCGACCTGGCAGGAATGGGACAGCTGCGCGCTGATGCTGGCCAGCCAGCCGGAACAGGCGATCCCGACGCTTATCGATCAGGGTGATGCCGATCAGTTCCTGGCGAGCCAGTTACAACCGGCGGTGTTGGCGGAAGCCGCGCGCCAGAAGGCCTGGCCGCTGACGTTACGCATCCAGACCGGCTACGATCACAGCTACTACTTTATTGCGTCGTTTATTGAAGATCATCTGCGCTTCCATGCGCAGCAGTTGTTGAAGTAAGTGCGGCCTGATGCCCGGTGGCGCTTCGCTTACCGGGCCTACAAGTGCCCTATGTAGGCCGGGCAAGCGCAGCGCCGCCCGGCGATCCCACCATCAGAACTGGTAATCCACCGCCATAAAGTAACGGCGTCCTTCTTCGGTGTAGCTGTAGTCGTCGCGGCTGAGATCTTTATCCAGCAGGTTCATGACACCCGCACGCAGCTTGACGTTTTTGGTTGCCTGCCATGCGCCACCGGTATTCCACACCACGTAGCCACCCGGCGTTGCATCCCCATCGGTAACGGTGCGTTTCTCACCCGTGTAATTGCCCTGCACGTAGAAGGACCACGCCTGGGTTGCCTGCCAGTCAAGCGTGCCGTTCGCAGTATGGAAAGGCATGTCGGAGAGCGGCTTGTTGTCGCCGTTGCTGATATCACGCCCGTCGTTGTAGGTGTAATTCAGCGTCATGCGCCAGTCTTCGGCAATCGGGAATTTCACCTCCGTCTCCAGGCCGCGGATACGCGCCTTATTGACGTTGTAGTAACGGAACACCGGTTCGCCGTCGGCGTTCAGGCCGACGTAGTTCGGGTAGCCCTGCGCCTGATTAACGTTCGCGGTACGCAGAATGCTGATGCGATCATCTACGTCGTTCTGGAAAGCGGTAATGCTACCCTGCACGCCCTCTAACCAGCCCTCTTCCCCGCTGTAGTAGAGACCCAACTCGATGCTTTCGCTGGTTTCCGGCTTCAGATCCGGGCTACCGACAATTTCACAGGCACCGCGGCAGGAGCCGGTGGTCCAGTCCGGGCTCAGTTGCAGCAGGGATGGCGCTTTGAATGCCGTTGCCCAGCCACCTTTTACCGTCAGGGTGTCGGTGGCGTTGTAGACCAGATATGCACGCGGGCTCCAGTGGTCGCCGTAGGTTTCGTGATCGTCCATACGCACGCCGGTGGTCAGCGCCAGCGGCTCGAAGATCCGCCATTCATCTTCCAGGAACAGCGCATACTGGCTGGCAGAGGTGTTACTGCTGCTACCGCCGGTGATGTTAACCGGATCTTTCAGCTTGTCATGACGCCATTCCCCACCAAAGGTCAGGAGCTGGTTAATCTCTCCCAGCGGCAGAACGTATTTGCCGTCAATTGAGTTGCTTTCGGAAGTGATTGGGTTGCTGTTGCTCGGGTTCTTGTTATCCACCTTCTCGCCGTAGAATTTCAGCTCGCTGTTGCCCAGGCCCCAGCGGCCGTTGTGGCTCAGGGAGTAGTTCTGGCGCTCAAGGCGGTTCTGATCCAGCGAGTCGGAATCGCGGTCCTGACGGTCAAAGCCGTAGCCGGCGGTGAAATCGTGGTTCTCGTTCGGGGTCCAGGCAAATTCCACGTTGGCATCGCGGCTGGTGAAGCCCTCGATACGCGGGGTTTCGCCGGTGGCGCTGGTTGTTGAATCCTGAGGATCGTCTTTATCGCGTTTTGACAGGCTACCAAAGGCTTTCAGCCCGAGGACGCCATCCACCAGCGGGCCGCTGGTATAGAACTGGCCACCGTAGGTGTCACCGCGATCGCGGTGCTCCTGAATGGTGGTGTCGGCGGTGAGGGTGCCGGTCCATTTCTGGCCGATCTTTTTGGTGATGATGTTGACCACACCGCCCAGGGCATCGGAGCCATAGAGGGAGGACATCGGCCCGCGCACCACTTCGATACGCTCGATAGCATCAACCGGAACCCAGTTAAGGTCGAAGTCGTTATGGCGGAAAACGGCGTTGCGGGAGTTGACGCGTTTCCCGTCAACCAGGATCAGCGTATAGCTGCTGTCCAGACCGCGAATACTGACCCCCTTACGGTTGTCCCCTTCGTCAGTTAATTGCACGCCCGGAACGTCCCGTAACACATCTTTCAGGTTCTGCACTGGCTTACGCTGCAGATCCTGCTGGGTAATGACGCTGATACTGGCCGGGGCATCCTTCAGGTTTTGCTCGTTGGCCGAAGCGGTCACCACCATAGTGTCGCCAGATTCCGCCGCAACAACCGGCAGGGTCAGGGACAGAGCAGACGCACACAGCCCTCCCCGAACGAAGGGATTCAACCTAAACATTTACTATCTCCATGAGGTAAACACAGCAAAATCAAATATGTACTGCTCACAACTGCTTTTTATTAATTCGATAATGATAAGGCAAACGATAACTATTATCAATTCAATTGTTAAAAGTTATGTCAAGATGGCATACTGTGGAGATAAAAAAACCCGCTCGGATGAGCGGGTTAAAGAGAGGAAGTGCGCTTATTTTTTGAAGCTATTCGGGAATTCCATTTCGCTATAGCTGACAAACTTCGATCCCTTCGTCAGCTTGTAGCCAAACCAGATGATCAGGAACAGCGGGATACCAATATAGGTCGCTGCCACGCCGCCCCAGTCGATGGTGTCAGCCAGGAAGGCTTCATAATTCTGACCGAGGGTAATGATCAGACAGAGCACAAAGGCGAAGATCGGACCCAGCGGGAAGAACCCGGAACGGTACGGCAGATTATTAATGTCATAACCCTGCTTCACGTAGCCGCGACGGAAACGGTAGTGGCTGATGGCGATACCCAGCCAGGCGATAAAGCCCGTCATCCCGGAGGTGTTCAGCAGCCACAGGTAGACAGTCTGGTTGCCGAACATCGAGGTCAGGAAGCACAGGCAGGCAATCACGGTGGTGGCATACAGCGCGTTACGCGGCACGCCGCCCCGGGACAGCTTCGCGAAAATACGCGGCGCTTTGCCGTCGCAGGCCAGGGAGTAGAGCATACGGGTAGAGGCGTACATCCCGGAGTTACCCGCCGACAGTACCGCCGTCAGGATCACCGCATTCATCACCGCCGCCGCTGAGAGCAGACCGGCATGCTGGAACACCAGGGTGAACGGGCTGACGCTGATGTCTTTTACATCGTTACGCAGCAGGCTCGGATCGGTATACGGAATGATCAGGCTGATAATCAGGATGGCGAACACATAGAACAGCAGGATACGCCAGAAGACCTGGCGCACCGCGCGCGGAATGTTCTTCTCCGGGTTTTCGGATTCACCAGCGGCAATACCGATAAGTTCCGTGCCCTGGAAGGAGAAGCCGACGATCATCGCCACGCCAATCATCGCCGAGAAGCCCCCGGCAAACGGCGCATCGCCAATCGCCCAGTTGCTCCAGCCCGCCGGTTCGGTGCCTTTGAAGATGCCAACAATCATCGCCACGCCTACGATGATAAAGATGATTACCGTGGCGACTTTGATCAGCGAGAACCAGTATTCCGCTTCGCCAAAACCGCGCACGGAGATGTAGTTCAGCAGGAAGATCACCCCGAGGAAGAGCGCACTCCAGATCCAGCCCGGCGTATCCGGGAACCACCATGTCATCACCAGTTGCGATGCCACCAGATCCACGGCGATGGTGACCGCCCAGTTGTACCAGTAGTTCCAGCCCAGCGCGAAGCCGAAGCCTTCTTCCACGTATTTCTGACCGTAGGTAGAAAATGAACCGGATACCGGCATGTACGCCGCCAGTTCACCCAGGCTGGTCATCAGGAAGTAGACCATCAAACCGATCAGGATATAGGAAAAGAGCGCGCCGCCCGGGCCCGCTGCAGAAATGGTCGCACCAGAGGCGACAAAAAGACCTGTACCAATAGAACCGCCAATGGCAATCATCGTCAGGTGACGCGCCTTGAGTTCGCGACGTAGCGCGGGCGCTTCTGTGGTTTTAGTTTCGGAAACCATATGAAAATGCTGTCCATTCAAAAAATGAGGCGCGATTGTAGCAGACGATCGCCAGCTCTTCCGGCACAAATGCCCTGTTATAAGAGAGCTTCATGACCGGACCAGGATTATAAGTAAAGCAGAGAATGGTATTGGTGTGCGGAATAGATCCCGGCGGACAAAACGCCGCCGGGCGGGATTACATTTCGCAGTAACGCAGAAAACGCTGCAGGGAGTTAGAGAGGTGCTTCTGGCGATGATGGATGCGCCACAGGGTGCGCACCAGCTTGTTCGGCAGCGGAACGGGGATCTCCACCAGCGTGCCGCTCTCCAGCTGTTCGGCAATCACCCGGCGCGACAGGCAACTGATGCCGAGACCGTGGCGTACCGCATGTTTGATGGCTTCCGAATTGCCCAGCTCCATGCCCATATGGAACTGTGGCAGGTGCGACAGCAGCAGATAATCGACGATCTCCCGCGTGCCTGACCCCTGCTCGCGCAAAATCCACGGTGCCTGCGCCAGCCGCTCCAGGGTTACCTCCTGCTGTAATAAAGAAGAAGCCGGCGAGGCGAAGACCACCAGCTCATCCTCCAGCCAGGGATCCGCAATGATATCGGCGTTGTGGCACGGCCCTTCGATAAGGCCGATATCCACCCGAAAATCGATCACCGCGTTGATCACGTCCTGGCTGTTACCAACGCTCATTTCCAGCGGCAAACCCGGGAAATCGCGGCGGTAGCGGGCAATCACCTCCGGCAGGATGTAGTTGCCGATGGTGCTGCTGGCATAGACGCGAATGGCGCCGTTGTCTTCACGAAACAGTTGTTCGATCTCGACGGTCTGCTCCAGCAATGCCAGCGCGCGGGGATAGAGCAGTCGCCCGTGCTCGTTCACCACCAGTCGCTTTCCTACCCTGTCAAAGAGCTGAACGCCCAACTGACCTTCCAGATCGGTCAGTGCGGCGCTAACCGCAGACTGGGACAGGGCCAGCATCTGAGAAGCCTGGGTAGTCGACCCGCTTTTCAGCACTTCGGCAAAGACCTCAAGCTGGCGTAACGTAATGTGCATAGTCACCATCCGGAACGGTAAGCACCCCGCTTACCACTTATAGAGATTAATTATAAATATATAATCAATTTTATTTTTAAGCCAGAGCGCCGTAACCTTTTAGCCAGAGAAAAGGAGAAGGCTATGACAACACTCACCCTGGAGCATCATCATTCAGTCAGGCGCTACATTCCTGGCCTGGCGCTGAGCGCGCTGGTCACCGGTGTGGCCTTATGGGGCGGCAGTATTCCGGCGGTGGCCGGGGCGGGATTTAGTGCCCTGACGCTGGCCATCCTGCTGGGTATGGTCGTCGGGAATACGGTCTATCCGCACATCTACAAACCCTGTGATAGCGGCGTGATCTTCGCCAAACAGCACCTGCTGCGCCTCGGGATCATCCTGTACGGTTTTCGCCTGACCTTCGCGCAGATTGCTGACGTGGGCGTCAGCGGGATCGCCATCGACGTGTTAACCCTGACCAGTACCTTCCTGCTGGCCTGCTTTATCGGCCAGAAGGTGTTCGGGCTCGACAAACAGACCAGCTGGTTGATTGGCGCCGGGAGCAGCATTTGTGGCGCCGCGGCGGTGCTGGCGACCGAGCCGGTGGTGAAGGCCGAGGCCAGCAAGGTGACGGTTGCCGTGGCGACAGTGGTGATCTTCGGTACCCTGGCGATCTTCCTCTATCCGGCGATGTATCCGCTGGTGGCGCACTGGTTTAGCCCGGAAACCTACGGGATTTATATCGGCTCGACGATGCATGAGGTAGCACAGGTGGTGGCAGCGGGTCACGCCATCAGCCCGGAAGCAGAGAATGCGGCGGTGATCGCCAAAATGCTGCGGGTGATGATGCTGGCTCCCTTCCTGCTGATTCTGGCCGCGCGGGTGAAACAGCTTGCTCCGGCGGGCAACGGCGAGAAGAGCAAAATCACCATTCCGTGGTTTGCGATCCTGTTTATTGTGGTGGCGGTGTTTAACTCGTTCCATCTGCTGCCCAAAGCGGTAGTGGATATGCTGGTGACCCTTGATACGGTACTGCTGGCGATGGCGATGGCAGCGCTGGGTTTGACCACTCACGTCAGCGCCCTGAAAAAGGCCGGAGCCAAACCGCTGCTGATGGCGCTGGTGCTCTTCGTCTGGCTGATTGTCGGCGGGGGTGCCATTAACCTGGCGGTACACAGCCTGCTGGCATAAACCACTTCATCCTTCTCCTGTTAACCCGCTATCATAAGCGTTTGCGGGTTAACAGGAGTCCCTGTATGAAATATGTTGGAGCGCACGTCAGTGCTGCTGGCGGTCTGGCAAATGCCGCCATTCGTGCCGCCGAAATTGAGGCGACCGCTTTCGCCCTGTTCACCAAAAATCAGCGCCAGTGGCGCGCCGCGCCGTTAACCACTCAGGTAATTGATGAGTTCAAAGCGGCCTGCGAAAAATACCATTTCACCTCCGGTCAGATCCTGCCCCACGACAGCTTCCTGATTAACCTCGGTCATCCGGAACAGGAGGCGCTGGATAAATCCCGCGCGGCTTTCCTCGATGAGGTACAGCGCTGCGAGCAGCTTGGCCTGACGCTGCTGAACTTCCACCCGGGCAGCCATCTGTCGCAGATCGACGAAGATGCCTGTCTGGCGCGAATCGCCGAGTCGATCAATATCGCGCTGGAACAGACTCAAGGGGTGACGGCAGTAATTGAAAATACCGCCGGACAGGGCAGCAACCTCGGGTTCCGCTTTGAGCATCTGGCGGCCATCATCGACGGCGTGGAGGATAAAACCCGCGTCGGCGTCTGCATTGATACCTGCCACGCCTTTGCCGCCGGTTACGACCTGCGCAGCAGTGAAGAGTGCGCAAAAACCTTCGCGGAATTTGAACGCATTGTGGGCTTTAAATACCTGCGCGGCATGCACCTCAACGATGCGAAAAGCACCTTTGGCAGCCGCGTTGACCGCCACCATAGCCTCGGTGAAGGCAATATCGGCCACGACGCGTTCCGCTTTATCATGCAGGACCCGCGTTTCGACGGTATTCCGCTGGTGCTGGAAACCATTAACCCGGATATCTGGGCGGAAGAGATCGCCTGGCTGAAAGCACAGCAGCACGCTGAGGCCACCGCATAATGATGAACGAAAGGGAAAAGCAGATCCTGAAGATCCTGCGGCGCAACCCTCTTATTCAGCAGCATGAAATCGCCCAGATTCTGGATATCAGCCGCTCGCGCGTGGCCGCGCACATTATGGATTTGATGCGCAAAGGAGCAATCAAGGGCAAGGGCTATATCCTCACCGAACAGGATTATTGCGTGGCGCTTGGCGCGATCAATATGGATATTCGCGGCGTGGCCGACATTCGCTTCCCTGAACCCTCCTCCCATCCGGGGGCGATTCAGTGCGCGGCAGGTGGCGTGGCGCGAAATATTGCCCATAACCTGGCGCTGCTGGGCCGCGAGGTACACCTGATATCCGCGGTCGGCAGTGATTTTTATGGCGAAACCCTGCTGGAGCAAACCCGGCTGGCGGGCGTAAACGTTCAGAGCACGATCCGTCTGCACGGGCAAAGCACGGCGACCTACCTGTCGATTGCTAATCCGCAGGACGACACCGTGCTGGCCATCAACGACACGCACATCCTGCAGGAGCTGACGCCGCAGTTGCTGAACCAGTCGCGCGAGCTGCTGGCCCATGCCGGGGTGGTGCTGGCCGACTGTAATCTCACGGCAGAATCTCTGGAGTGGGTCTTTACCCTCGCCGGAGATGTTCCGGTGTTTGTCGACACGGTTTCAGAATTTAAAGCCGACAGAATCAAGCCCTGGCTGTCGCGCATCCATACCCTCAAGCCGACGCTGAAAGAGCTGCAGATTCTGGCGGAGTGCGACGATCGTCAGGCCGCGCTGACCGCCCTGCATGAGAAAGGGGTGCAGCGGATTGTGGTGTGTCTGGAAGATGATTCGGTGCTATGCAGTGAGCAAGGCGCGGAGCCGTTCCTGCTGAACCCTCCTGAGCACCCTGTGGTGGACCGTTTTGGTGCCGACGATGCCTTTATGGCGGGCCTGGTCTACGGCTTCCTCGACGGGAGCGATTTTGCTGATGCGGCGCGGTTTGCCCTCGCCTGCGCGGCGCTTTCCCGCGCCAGTGAAAGCATTAACAATCCGACCCTGTCAGTGGATAACGCCTGGTCCCTGCTGAACAATCCGCAGTAAAAAAGCCGGGTAGTGTCGCTACCCGGCCTGAATGTCACGAGCCCGCTAAACCGATAAAGAACCCGGCGATGGTGGCGCTCATCAAGTTAGAGAGCGTTGCCGCCACCAGCGCCCGCACGCCAAGCTGGGCAATCTCAGGGGCGCGCTGGGGCGATACTGCAGAAAAGGCCCCTACCACTACCCCAATCGAGCCGAAGTTCGCGAAACCGCACAACGCGAACGAGATAATGGCGATGGTTTTCACGTCCAGTTGACCGACAGTTTGCAGATACGGCGAGAAGTTGAGGTAGGCGACGAACTCGTTAATCGCCAGCTTCTGGCCAATCAGACTGCCCGCCAGGGTCGCATCCTGCCATTCGACGCCCATGATCCACGCCAGCGGCGCGAGGGCGTAGCCAAACAGTCCTTCCAGGCTCAGACTTTCGATGCCAAACCAACCGCCGATGCCGCCCAGCATACCGTTCAGCAGGGCAATGATGGCCACAAACGCCATTACCACCGTCGCGACCCCGGCAGCGATTTTCAGCCCGGTCATCGCCCCGGTGGCTGCGGCTTCGATAATGCTTTTTGGCGGCGTCTCGCTGAAGGAAAGATTCTCAAAGGTGACCTGCGACTCCTCGGTGGCCGGACTGAGCAGGCGGGCAAACAGGATCCCGCCGGGGATCGCCATCAGCGAGGCGGCCAGCAGATAGTCAATCGGCACCCCCATCCCCGCGTAGCCAATCAGCATCGACCCGGCAATCGACGCCATCCCGCTACAAATGGCGGTAAACAGCTCGTTGCGGTTCAGCTTATCGACAAAGGGTTTGACGATCGCCGGGATCTCGTTCTGCCCGAGGAAGATGGTAGTCACCGCGACAAAGGATTCAATTTTGCTGATGCGCAGCACTTTCTGGAAAATACCGCCCAGCACGCGGATCAGCAGCCCCATCACCCCGATGTAGTACAGCAGGCTGATCAGCGCGGTGACAAAGATAATGGCGGGCAGCACCCGGAAGGCAAACACGAACCCGGCCCCGTCAAAGAGAGTGTCCATCTTTGGCCCGACCAGCGCCCCAAAGATAAAGGCGCTGCCGGCATCGCTGTAGGACATGACCTTACTCACCCCGATAGCAGCTTGTTCGACCAGCCATTTGCCGGGTGGGAAATAGAGCATGATGCCGCCGATCGCCACCTGCAATACGAATGCGGCGCCGACGGTGCGCAGGCTGATACGGCGTTTATTGACCGACAGGAGGAAGGCTATCGCCAACAGTACCGCCATACCCAGCAGACTTCTCATTACGTCCATAATGATTTCCTTACCTGAAAACCCGGCGACAGGCCGGGTATCCGTGATTCCACTGCGAAGACAGGCGACGGCAAACTGCCTGTGAGAGGGTTACGCCATACGCTGATAAGCCTTCGCGATATCGCAGGCCAGGCGGGCATTGTTAAAGACCAGTTGGATATTTGATTTCAGGCTGTCGCCGCCGGTCAGTTCCGCCACGCGGGCCAGCAGGAACGGGGTGCTGGCTTTGCCGGTCACGCCCTGCTCTTCCGCTTCCCTTACCGCCTGGTCGATAGCCGCATTGATAGTCTCTTCCGCCATCGCAAACTGCTCGGGAATGGGATTGGCAATCACCAGGCCGCCGTTGAGGCCGGTCTGCCATTTCACCGCCATCGCCCGGGCGATGGCCTCGGCGCTGTCGAGACGGATGCTGACCTCAAACGGGCTGGAGCGGCAGAAAAAGGCCGGCAGGGACTGGGTCTGATAGCCAATCAGCGGCACGCCGTTGGTCTCTAAATATTCGGTGGTTAAGCCGAGATCGAGAATCGATTTCGCCCCGGCGCAAACTACGGCAACGTTGGTTTTCGCCAGCTCCTGTAAATCAGCGGAAATATCAAAGGTGTGTTCTGCGCCACGGTGAACGCCGCCGATCCCGCCGGTGGCAAAGAGCTTAATCCCGGCCATCGCGGCAATGATCATGGTAGAGGCCACCGTGGTGGCGCCGTTGATGCCTGCAGCCACCACAAAAGGAAGATCCCGGCGGCTGACTTTGGTCACCGCATGGCCTTCGCGGCCTAATAATTCAATCTCCTCTTTACTCAGCCCAACTTTCATTACGCCACGAATAATCGCAATGGTGGCCGGAATAACCCCCTGCTGGCGGATCGCATCTTCAACTTCCAGCGCCGTCTGGGCATTTTGCGGGAAAGGCATGCCGTGAGAAATAATGGTGGACTCAAGCGCCACAATCGGTTTGTTATTATTTAAAGCGTCCTGAACCTCAGGAGAAATTTGCAGGAACTCAGCAGGCAGTTTTAATTCAGACATGTTCTCTCTCCATTAATGCGTTAACGTTTTCAGACGATAAATCAGGGTTATTGGTATATACGGAAGCCAGCGCCAGCGAAGAGCAGCCCTGGGCAAAACGAACGGAATCTTTAAATGTGACACCTGCCAGCCAGCAAAAAGCGAGCCCGGCCATCATTGCATCCCCCGCGCCGGTGACGTTGACTACCTGAGTTTTAAACGGCGCTGACCAGCCGCTTTCACCCGCGTTCTCACTGTAATAAACGCCGTCACCGCCCATACTCAGCACCAGCCGGAACAGGCCATGCTGATGAAACCAGGCCGCCACTTTCGGCGCGTCCGCCGCGCAGGAGAGCGGGATGCCGCTCAGGGTTTCCGCCTCCAGCCGGTTGGGTTTCAGGGTGTGGATATGCCCCAGCCAGTCGCAAATCTTGCTGCATTTCCAGGCTGAGACCGGATCGACGAAAACCGGCGTCTGGCATGCGTTCTCAAAGATCCAGCCGAGCGCTGACTCGCTGAGATTGCAGTCCACCACTACCGCTTTTGCGGCACGGATAAACGCCAGATGATTGGCCAGATAGTGCGGATTGATGTGGTCAGAAATCGCCATATCGTTGATGGCAACCAGCATCTCCCCGGTATTGTCGAGTAACGATAAATAGCTGGAGGTGCCTTCTCCGGGAATAACCTGGCACTTATCGATCTGCACCCCGGCGGCCTGGGTTTGTGACAGCAGCGACTGACCGTAAAAATCGTCGCCTACCGCGGAAAGGAGCCAGACATTTTTACCCAGTAGCGCCAGATTTTGCGCAATATTGCGGCCTACGCCCCCGGGGGTGAATTTTATTTTCCCTGGATTAGAGTCGGCGTAATTGAGCGAAGCATGTGAATATCCTGCCACGTCCATATTTGCAGAACCAATAACAACAATATAATCCTTTTCACGCATAGAACATCCTCTGGCGCGTGGCCATCGCAATGACAATTAAGCGATTTGGTAACATTAAAAGTTATTAGAGCATATGTTTACATGCAAACACATGTTCATATTATGCGTAAGGAGAGGGAAGTAAAGGGAATGAAATAAGGATCGTTAAACGATCATGAACAGAATCACAATTATTTGTAGAGACAGTATTCAGCTCTACAAAAGAATGCGACCCGTTGCACGTTTAAAGGCAATAAAAAAAGGCAGAGTTTCCTCTGCCTTTTATCTTTCTGCGTAATTATGCTGCTTTCGCGGCAACCACTTCAGCTTCCGGGCGTTTCAACACCGCGTAAGAGAGACCTGCCACCAGCGTACCGGCGATAATCGCGAACAGGTAACCCAGCACCGGAGTAATCGCACCCGGGATCAGCAGAACAAACAGACCGCCATGCGGCGCCATCAGTTTTGCGCCAACCGCCATGGAGATGGCACCGGTCACGGCACCGCCGACGATACAGCACGGCAGAACGCGCATCGGGTCACGGGCAGCAAACGGGATAGCCCCTTCGGTGATAAAGCACAGGCCCAGAACCAGCGCTGCTTTACCGCCTTCCTGCTGCGCCTTGTCGAACTTACGACGGGCAATGATAGTCGCCAGGCCCAGCGCCAGCGGTGGCACCATACCTGCAGCCATAATCGCCGCCATCGGAGCATACGTCTGGGTACTCAGCAGGCCAACGCCGAACGCGTATGCTGCTTTGTTCACCGGACCACCCATATCGGTACACATCATGGCGCCGAGGATCGCACCCAGCAGGACCGCATTGGCGGTGCCCATGGTCTGCAGCCAGTGGGTCAGGCCTTCAAGGATACCCGCGACCGGCTTGCCGATCAGGTAGATCATCGCCAGACCAACAACCAGGCTGGAGAACAACGGAATGATCAGAATCGGTTTCAGCGCTTCCATGCTCTGCGGCAGTTTCAGCTTCGAGCTGATCAGCTTCGCCACGTAACCTGCGAGGAAGCCCGCGATGATCCCGCCGATAAAGCCAGAGCCAGTGCTCACGGCCAGCATACCGCCGATCAGACCCGGGGTCAGACCCGGACGGTCAGCAATGGAGAACGCAATGTAACCTGCCAGCACCGGCACCATCAGCGCGAACGCCGAGCCGCCACCAATCTGCATCAGCGCCGCCGCCAGGGTACCTGGCTCTTTGAAGGCTTCGATACCAAAGGCGAAGGAGAGCGCGATACAGAGACCACCCGCTACCACCATCGGCAGCATGTAGGAGACGCCCGTCAGCAGGTGACGATAGGCCCCGGCGGACTCTTTCTTGCCTTCAGAGGCCGAAGAGGCGGTGTTGCCTGAAGGCTGGAACAGTTTGGCTTCCGCCTGCGCTTTATCCAGCTCCTGAGCCGTTTTCTTCAGCGCCAGACCGGTGGAGGTGCGGTACATCGGCTTACCGGCAAACTTCGCCAGATCCACTTCGATATCCGCGGCCACGATCACCAGGTCCGCTGCCGCCACCTCTTCCGGAGTGATGGCATTGCCTGCGCCCACTGAACCACGGGTTTCAACCTTTACCCACCAGCCGCGTTTTTTGGCTTCGGTTTCAATGGCTTCTGCGGCCATAAAGGTGTGCGCGACGCCGGTCGGGCAGGCGGTAACCGCTACTACGCGTTTCGGACCGCTGGAAACAGCCGTTGCCGTTTCCTCAGCTACAGGGGCGGTATACAGCGCCGCATGGCCTTTCGCTTCGCTCAGGAACAGTTCCGGGTGGGCGACGGCGCGATTGATATCGCCCAGCCACACTTTTTTGCCGTTCAGCGAGCTGTCGGCCGGGATCTTGTCGCCCAGGACGATGACCAGTTCGGCATCGCCCGGGTTGTCGATGAAATCAAGGTGTGCTTTATGTCCCGCCGAACCCAGCAAGGTTTTCGCCATATAGGCGCGCGCCTGTCCGAGTGCAGAGTCAATAATCAGCAGCGTTTTCATTATGCCTCTCCTGCTGTCAGTTAAAAGGTTTCAAGTCAACGCGCGCCATCATCGCGGCTAACTGGGTACGATCGGTGATCCCGACATTGCTCTGGCTGACTGCCAAAGCAGCAACGGCGGTGGCAAGACGTAACGTGTGTTCACTGGATTCACGCATCAACAGGCCGTAAATCAACCCGCCCACCATCGAATCGCCGGCACCCACGGTGCTGACCACTTCCATCGACGGCGGTTTGGCGATCCACTCGCCGGACGCGTTAACCCACAGCGCGCCCTCGGCACCCAGGGAGATCACCACATGAGCGATACCCTGCTCACGTAAGGCATGGGCGGCTTCAATCACGTCTTTTAATTCTGGCAGCTTACGGCCGGCCCAGATCTCAAGTTCGCGACGATTCGGTTTCACCAGCCACGGCGCGGCTTTCAGACCGGCTACCAGCGCATCGCGGCTGCTGTCAAAGATGATGCACGGACACTGGCTGCGCAGGCGCGTCATCCAGTCAGTGAACGCTTCCGGGCTGACGCCGGACGGCAGGCTGCCGCTGACGCAGACCATGTCGAACTGGCCCAGCCAGGTGAGAGAGTCATTGACGAAACGCTCCCAGTCGGCCTGGGTGACTTCGAAACCGGAGAAGTTCAGGTCGGTTACTTCGCCATCTTTCTCGGTCATTTTCACGTTGATGCGGGTACGGCCCTGCACCACCTGAAAACGGTTGGCGATCCCCAGCTCGCTGAACAGCTGCTGGAAACCATCCTGGTTATCTTTGCCAAGGAAGCCGCCGACGGTGACGTCGATCCCGAGATCCTTCAGCACTTTCGCAACGTTAATCCCTTTACCTGCCGCATGCAGGCCAGTGGTACGCACGAGGTTCACTTCGCCGCGTTCAATTTCCGGGCAAAAGCCCACGAGGTCGTAAGCCGGGTTCAGCGTAATGGTGGCAACACGTCTGCTCATTATGCGCCCTCCCCCAGACCGGCCGCGATGGCCTCGCCAATCGCTTTCAGCGCCTGTTCAGCATCCGCACCCTGCGCGGTGAAACGCAGGCGATGGCCTTTCTTCACGCCCAGTGCGACAACCTTCATCAGGCTGCGACCGTTGGCCGGTTTCCCGCTGCCGTCGAGGTTGGTAACGGTAACGTCGCTGTTGAACTGCTTAATGGTATTGACCAGCATGGTGCCCGGACGCGCGTGCAGACCATGTTCGTTACGCACTACAAACTCGGCGCTCAGCAGTTCATCGGTATTCACATCGTCGCTGGTCAGCAGCGCCAGCAGGGTTGCGGCATCGGCTTTCAGCAGTTGTTCAGCTTTTTTGTTCAGCAGCAGGTCGCTCAGGCGCTTCAGCACCTCAACCGGCTGGTCATCAGCCATCGCCACGGTAACCAGCATAGCGGCACTTTCACCGGCAGTATCGAACGGCGTGGCCGCACGGCTGACGGCGATAGCGCTGCGCAGGTTGCCTTCAGCACAGTCATTCAGCCAGACGCCCTGACCGAGGTTCAGCGGCTTATCGTTAATAGCGTGAGCCACAAAGGCGGTATCCACGGCACCGGCCTCTTTCAGGCGACCGGCGTTGAGCGCCTGCAGGGTCACCAGATCGGATGCCACTACGTCGAGGGTCAGCATGTCGTTATCCAGCTTCAGGGCTTCGCTCTGTTTTTCACCCATCAGCAAGGCGCGCAGCTCTTCAGCGGTAGTGGCGGATTTCAGCTGTTCAGCCACCGAGTCATCGCTCAGGACGTGCGTCAGCTGACGCAGCAGGCCGAGGTGTTCATCACTGCTGGCGGCAATCCCGATGGCGACATACGCCACCTGGCCTTCGCCCCAGAGCACGCCCTGCGGGAACTGATAAACCTGAACGCCGGTTTTCAGCACCTGATCGCGGGTATCGGTGGTGCCGTGTGGAATGGCGATGCCATTGCCAAGGAAGGTTGAGGTCTGTTGTTCGCGAGCGAGCATGCCGTCAACGTAGCCATTGGCGACGTTGCCCGCCTGCACCAGCGCGGCGGCGATCTGCCGGATAGCCTCTTCTTTAGTACCGGCCTGTTCGCCGGGATGAATGTCCTGTACGGATAACTGGAACATGGTTCTCCACTCCTGCTGAAATTGAATCGTTTCAGCTTAAATGTGAAAAAAGGCGCCAATCCGTTTAGGTTAGGTAAACCAATTAGCGCTGAAACGTTTCAAGAAGTCTTGCGCTTTACGCGTTACCTTGCAAGTAATGGCTGATTTCAGCATGCAAAATTTAGAGTTACAGCACATTTTTGCTTCAGATTCACGCTTCCGACACCGAGTCACCGCTCGGTTTCAGCAACTTCAGCAAGCGCAGCGACAGGATGAAATACCTTTTTGATTTTTTGTGGGGTAAGGGGTGTGGATATCTGTCTATTTTCTGACAAGCGGCGTACACTCCGCCTCTCTTCATATCACTGATACAGAAACATGCACACGACCCCCGCCGCTGCCTCTCCGAAGTCATTTGATTTGACCTCATCGGCATTTCTCATTGTTGCCTTTCTCACCGGGATTGCCGGGGCGTTACAAACCCCGACCCTGAGCCTGTTCCTCACCAACGAGGTGCATGTCCGTCCGGCCATGGTCGGCTTCTTCTTTACCGGGAGTGCCATCATCGGCATCCTGGTCAGCCAGTTTCTGGCCGGACGTTCGGACAAGAAAGGCGACCGCAAATCGCTGATCGTCTTTTGCTGCCTGATGGGCGTTTTCGCCTGCCTGCTGTTTGCCTGGAACCGTAACTATTTCGTGCTGCTGTTTGTCGGCGTCTTTCTCAGCAGCTTTGGCTCTACCGCTAATCCGCAGCTGTTCGCCTTAGCCCGGGAGCATGCCGACCATACCGGCCGCGAGGCGGTGATGTTCAGCTCGATCCTGCGTGCCCAGGTATCACTGGCATGGGTGGTCGGGCCGCCGCTGGCTTACGCCCTGGCGATGGGGTTTGGTTTCACGGCGATGTATCTCAGCGCCGCGGTGGCGTTTGTGGTCTGTGGGGCGATGGTGTGGTTTTTCCTGCCGACGATGCGCAAAGAGCCGAAGCTGGCCACCGGGGTGCTGGAATCCCCCCGCCGTAACCGGCGCGACGCCCTGCTGCTGTTTACGGTTTGCACTTTAATGTGGGGCACCAACAGCCTGTACATCATCAATATGCCGCTGTTTATTATTAATGAGCTGCATCTGTCCGAGAAGCTGGCCGGGGTGATGATGGGCACGGCCGCCGGACTGGAGATCCCGACGATGTTGATTGCAGGCTACTATGCTAAACGCTTCGGTAAGCGCTTCCTGATGCGCGTTGCCGCCGTTGCGGGTCTGCTGTTTTACGTCGGGATGCTGAGCGCTCACTCACCGGTGGTGCTGCTGGGATTACAGCTGCTGAACGCCATCTATATTGGCATTCTCGCCGGGATCGGCATGCTCTACTTCCAGGATCTGATGCCGGGCCAGGCGGGTGCCGCCACGACGCTCTACACCAATACCACCCGCGTGGGCTGGATTATCGCAGGCTCGGTGGCCGGGGTAGTGGCCGAGATCTGGAGCTATCATGCGGTGTTCTGGATTGCGCTGGGAATGTGCATCCTCACCACGCTCTGCCTGACGCGCATCAAGGATATTTAAGGCGCGGTGAGCGCCTCGAGTTCGAGCAGCCAGGTCATGGCCTGCCCGCGCGAGGTGCTGCACATCTCAGGCGACGGCTGGAGCCCGGCACAGACTTTCGGCCGCAAGCTCGAGCCGAAGATTTTGCAGCGCTGCTGCGCGTCCAGCTGGACGCAGGGGGTGTTAGCAGGCTTGCCGTTGGGCATCCCGGGAATAGGACTTGAGATGGAGGGGGCGGTGCAACATGCTCCGCAGTCCGGACGGCAATCCATAAACGTACTTTACCTGAAAGAAAGCCGCTCCCGCGGGCGTGACGCGCACAGTAACACCTTTTGCGTATTGATAGCAAAAGCCACGAAATCCACTTGCCTGAAATGCCGCGCGCGAGTACTTTGACGCGATATTTTTGACCTTCCCGTGAACAGGATTACTGCAATGCCAAGAGCGAACGAAATTAAGAAAGGTATGGTGCTGAATTACAACGGCAAGCTGCTGATTGTGAAAGACATCGATATTCAGGCACCAAGCGCCCGTGGCGCAGCAACGCTGTACAAAATGCGTTTTGCTGATGTGCGTACCGGTCTGAAAGTTGAAGAGCGTTTCAAAGGCGACGATATCGTGGATACCGTTACTCTGACCCGTCGCTATGTCGATTTCTCCTACGTTGACGGCAACGAATACGTATTTATGGATAAAGAAGATTACACCCCGTACATCTTCACCAAAGATCAGATTGAAGAAGAGCTGCTGTTTATCCCGGAAGGCGGAATGCCGGATATGCAGGTTCTGACCTGGGATGGCGTGCTGCTGGCACTGGAACTGCCGCAGACCGTCGATCTGGAGATCGTGGAAACCGCACCAGGCATCAAAGGTGCCTCCGCTTCCGCACGTAACAAACCAGCAACCCTGACCACCGGTCTGGTGGTGCAGGTGCCGGAATACCTCTCCGCAGGCGAGAAGATCCGCATCCATATCGAAGAAAAACGCTATATGGGTCGTGCTGACTAATGTGGTCATTGCCCGGTGGCGCTGCGCTTACCGGGCCTACAAAAAAACCGGCCATTGAGCCGGTTTTTTTATTCGTGCTGTTGTAGGCCGGGTAAGGCAAAGCCGCCACCCGGCAACTGAACCTACAGAAGTTCTGGATACTTCGTCATCTTCAGCGCCAGCTCCACGCCGCGCACCTCGGCCATCCCCTTCAGACGCCCAATCGCCGAGTAACCCGGGTTGGTTTTCTTACGCAGATCGTCCAGCATCTGATGCCCGTGATCCGGACGGAATGGAATAGGACGCAGATCGCCTGCCTGCTTACGGCGCTGCTCCTCACGCAGAATCGCATCGACTACCGCCACCATGTTCACGTCGCCGCCAAGGTGCGCCGCTTCGTGGAAGGTTTTCGGGTTATCTTCCCGGCAGGTGGCCCGCAGGTGGGTGAAGTGGATCCGGTCGCCAAAGGTTTCAATCATCTGCACCAGGTCATTATCGGCACGCACGCCGTAGGAGCCGGTACACATGGTGAAGCCGTTGTTGATGCTGTCCACCGTCTCTTTCAGCCACTGCATGTCCTCAATAGTGGAGACAATACGCGGCAGGCCGAGGATCGGACGCGGAGGATCGTCCGGGTGGATCGCCAGACGTACGCCCGCCTCTTCCGCTACCGGCACGATAGCGCGCAGGAAGACGGCCATGTTTTCCCGCAGCTGGGCTTTGTCGATGTTGCCATACTCCGCCAGACGCGCGCGGAACTGGTCGAGGGTGTAGCCCTCTTCCGCACCCGGCAGGCCGGCGATAATGTTACGGGTCAGTTTTTCAATATCGGCATCGCTGGCATTGTCGAACCACACCTGAGCCTGCTGCTGCTCTTCGGCGGTGTAATCTGCCGCCGCGCCGTCGCGCTTCAGGATGTGCAGCTCGAAGGCGGCAAAGGCGATCTGGTCAAAACGCAGCGCTTTTGAGCCGTCCGGCAGTTCATATTCCAGGTCGGTACGCGTCCAGTCGAGGATTGGCATAAAGTTGTAGCACACGGTATCAATCCCGCAGGCCGCCAGGTTGCGGATGCTCTGCTGGTAGTTGGCAATCCAGGTCTGGTAGTCGCCGGAGTGGGTTTTGATCTCTTCATGAACCGGGATACTTTCCACCACCGACCAGGTCAGTCCTTTCTCTGCCAGCAGCGCCTGACGCGCTTTGATCTCCTCCACCGGCCATACCTGACCGTTGGGAATATGGTGCAGTGCGGTGACGACGCCCGTTGCGCCAGCCTGACGCACATCATCAAGAGAAACCGGGTCTTTCGGCCCGTACCAACGCCAGGTTTGTTCCATTGATTCACCCTCTAAAGTTGTTATACCAATATTATCTACCGAGATGACGACTACCATACATGCCTGACCAGACAGGTCAATGCGTCTCGCTATATTGATTGATCCATCTCACAGTTCCCGGATAATTACGGCTCACCAATTCAATTTGCTGTCATATAACTTTACACTGGCATTGTTAATTAATGGTTAATCAGGTGTTTATTTCATGAAGACAATTGCCTCCACCGCGCTACCCGCTCACGTGTTACAGCCGCAGTACGATCGCCAGGCATTACGCTCCCGTATCGTCCATTTCGGCTTTGGTGCCTTTCATCGCGCGCATCAGGCGCTCCTGACCGATCGGGTGCTCAACGCCAACGGCGGCGACTGGGGGATATGTGAGATTAGCCTGTTTAGCGGCGATACGCTGATGAGCCAGCTGCGCGCGCAGGATCACCTGTTTACGGTGCTGGAAAAAGGCGCTGAGGGTAATCAGCCGATTATCGTCGGGGCGGTCCATGAATGCCTGAACGCTAAGCTTGATTCGCTGGCGGCCATTATCGAGAAATTTTGCGAGCCGCAGGTGGCGATTGTCTCGCTGACTATCACCGAAAAGGGTTACTGCATAGATCCGGCCACCGGCAAGCTCGATACCCGCAATGAACGAATTATTCACGATCTTGACCATCCCGATGCGCCGCACTCCGCGCCGGGGATCCTCGTCGAAGCCCTCCATCGCCGTCGCGAGCGCGGTCTGACCCCGTTCAGCGTGCTCTCCTGCGATAACATCCCCGATAACGGCCACGTGGTGAAAAACGCGGTGCTGGGGATGGCCCATAAGCGTTCCCCGGAACTGGCAGAGTGGATCGCCGCCAACGTCAGCTTCCCCGGCACCATGGTGGACAGGATCGTACCCGCCGCCACCGACGACTCGCTGGCCGAAATCGCCCGTGAAGTGGGGGTTGAAGATCCGTGCGCTATCAGCTGTGAGCCCTTTATCCAGTGGGTGATCGAGGACAATTTCGTCGCCGGTCGTCCGGAGTGGGAAGTGGCTGGCGTGCAGATGGTGCAGGACGTCCTGCCGTGGGAGCAGATGAAGCTGCGCATGCTCAACGGCAGCCATTCGTTCCTGGCTTATCTCGGCTATCTGGCCGGTTTCGCCCATATCAACGACTGCATGGCGGACAGCGCCCTGCGTGACGCCGCCCGTCGCCTGATGCTTGAAGAACAGGCTCCGACGCTGCGCATTACCGGGGTGGATTTGACCGCCTACGCCGACAGCCTGATTGACCGCTTCGCCAACCCGGCGCTGCAGCACCGCACCTGGCAGATTGCGATGGACGGTAGCCAGAAGCTGCCGCAGCGGATGCTGGAGAGTATTCGCCTCCACCGCCAGCGCGATACCGCCTGGCCGCTGCTGGCCCTCGGGGTTGCGGGCTGGATGCGTTACGTCAGTGGCGTGGATGATGCGGGTAATGCCATTGATGTCCGCGATCCGCTGAGCGATAAAATTCGCGCCATTGTTGAGACCAGCAGCGAAGAGGAGCGCGTCACCGCCCTGCTGGCGCTGAGTGAAATCTTTGGCACCGACCTGCCGCAGGATCCGCAGTTTGTGGAGGCCGTGAGCGCAGCTTACCAGCGCATCCGCCAGTCGGGCGCGCGCCAGGCCATTATCGATACGCTCCAGGGTTAACCGGTGCGTTTCAGGCGAGCGGGAAGCCTCCCGTTCGCCCTCCCCCTTTCCAGATCTGTTCTTTTGCGGCAGGATTACTGATAATTGTTATAGCATTACATTTATCATCCCTGGAGCACCTGTGACTAAAACCAATCTCATTACTGGCTTTCTCGGCAGCGGGAAAACCACGTCGATACTGCACCTGCTGGCGAATAAAGATCCCGGTGAAAAATGGGCCGTGCTGGTCAATGAATTTGGCGAGATCGGCATTGATGGCGCCCTGCTGGCCGATAACGGGGCGCTGGTGAAGGAGATCCCGGGGGGATGTATGTGCTGCGTGAACGGCCTGCCGATGCAGGTGGGGCTGAACACCCTGCTGCGTCAGGGCAAGCCCGACCGGCTGCTGATTGAACCCACCGGGCTGGGCCATCCGAAGCAGATCCTCGACCTGCTGACCGCCCCGGTCTATGAGCCGTGGATCGATTTGCGCGCCACCCTGTGCCTGCTCGACCCGCGTCAGCTGCTGGACGAAAAATATGTCCAGAACGAGAATTTCCGCGATCAGCTTGCCGCCGCCGACATCATCATTGCCAATAAAGAGGATCGCGCTACCGCGGAAAGCCGTGCCGCGCTGGATATCTGGTGGCAGCACTTCGGCGGTGAACGTCAGCTCTCGCACACCACCCAGGGGAATATCGATAATGCCCTGCTTGATCTGCCGCGGCGTAATCTGCAGGCTTTGCCTGCCAGCGCTGCCCATGCCCACAGCCACGGCGAAAAACAGGGTCTGGCCGCGTTGAGCCTGCCTGCTCACCAGCGCTGGCGTCGCAGCCTGAACAGCGGCCAGGGGCATCAGGCCTGCGGCTGGGTGTTCGATGCCGACACCTGCTTCGACACCATCGGTTTGCTGGAGTGGGTCCGGCTGGCACCGGTCGACCGCGTGAAGGGGGTGATGCGTATTCCCGAGGGGCTGTTACAGGTCAATCGCCAGGGGGCCGATTTTCACATCGAAACCCAGGGTGTCACGCCGCCGGATAGCCGAATAGAGTTAATTAGTGCGGTTAACACCGACTGGAACGCCCTACAGTCGAGCTTGTTGAAGCTTCGTTTAGGTTCGGGCGACTAACGTTGCCTGTTTTGACAGCTCAGGGCATGATGATGAAAACCCGACTACTTCCCATTTTATTGCTCAACCTCGCTGGCCTGGCGCTCTTTTTATCCTGGTATCTGCCGGTCAACCACGGTTTCTGGTTCCCGCTGGACAGCGGGATATTTCACTTCTTTAACCAGAAACTGGCAGAGAGTCGCGCCTTCCTGTGGCTGGTGGCGATCACCAATAACCGGGCCTTTGACGCCTGCTCCCTGCTGGCGATGGGCTACCTGATGCTGACCTTCTGGCGCAACGAGAGTGCTGCCGGGCGGCGGCGTATTCTGATGATCGGCCTGGTGATGCTGCTGACGGCAGTGGTCCTGAACCAGCTGGCGCAGGCTCTTATTCCGGTGAAACGCTCGAGTCCGACGCTATTTTTCCCGGATATCTACCGCGTCAGTGAATTGCTGCATATTTCGACAAAAGACGCCTCGAAGGACAGTTTCCCGGGCGATCATGGCATGATGCTGCTTATTTTCACCGCCTTTATGTGGCGCTATTTTGGTCATAAGACTTTCGCATTAGCCCTGATTATTTTTATGGTTTTCTCTTTCCCGCGGGTAATGATTGGCGCGCACTGGTTCAGCGATATTGCCGTCGGATCCCTTTCAGTGGCGTTGATTGGGCTTCCATGGTGTCTGATGACCCCCTTAAGCGATCGCTTAATAGGCTTATTTGATCGCTATCTGCCCCGGGTAATTCAACAATCTTAAAACAAATTTCTAACCAAAATTAATAGTTTCAGTCAGGGATTATCACCGATCCCTGATTGATTATCTTCCTCCATCCTTCCCCGCTGTCATCTTCCTGTAATAGTAATAACGTTAGAAATTAATGCGTTGTTCAATACTTAACCTAAATTAAGTCACCCTGTTGCTTTGCCGGTTGCTCACTTTCGGTATCACATTTTCTTATAAAAAAAAGGATATTTTTTCTCGCAATGACCGTCCCGATCGGGTACTCTCAGACTCGTTTTACCTCAGCGCTGCAATTATTATCGTTGTAAATAAATTTGTGCGATTCGCCACAGATTTGACCATAAAGAATTGTCTGATAGTGCGCAGGTATTTAGTCTCGTCTCGCTTGGCATTTTTTTATAACGATATTTGTCGTTAAGGACTTCAAGGGATAATAAACAACATGGTCAAATCTCAACCGATCTTGAGATACTTCTCACGGGTGATCCCGGCGATTGCAGTAGCGGTTCTGCTTTCAGCTTGTAGCGCATCGAATACCGCAAAGAATATGCATCCTGAGACGCGTGTTGTGGGGTCGGAAGACGCCTCTTCACTGCAAGCTTCTCAGGATGAATTTGAAAAAATGGTCAGCAATCTGGATATTAAATCCCGATTAATGGACCAGTATGCTAGCTGGAAGGGCGTGCGCTATCGCCTGGGCGGCGATACACGTAAAGGGATTGATTGTTCCGGTTTCGTACAACGTACTTTCCGCGAGCAGTTTGGTTTAGAACTTCCGCGTTCGACCTATCAACAACAGGAAATGGGCAAATCGATCTCGCGTAGCAGCTTACGCACCGGCGATTTAGTGCTGTTCCGTGCGGGTTCTACCGGCCGTCATGTCGGCATCTATATTGGTAACGACCAGTTTGTCCACGCGTCCACCAGCAGTGGTGTGACGATCTCCAGTATGAACGAACCGTACTGGAAAAAGCGCTACAATGAAGCGCGCCGTGTACTGACTCGCAGTTAACCGCCTGTGCTGTCCGTTTCCCTTGACTGACAGCATGGTAAAAAAGCACTGCTTATGCAGTGCTTTTTTTTTGTACCTCAACATGGAAATCAGGTCTGGCCGTTCCAGGCTATAGTCTGATAGTTGCGTGAGTTTAGCCGTCATGATAACGCGGGCGGCACATCAGGATCCGATAACATTTATGTTTACCCGCCATTTATCAACCCGTCGAAGAGTGCTGATGCTCAGCGTGCTTGTCGGTCTTATTGTCGCCCTGCTCTGCGGCGGTATGCAGTTTTTTTTCAGTTATCACAAACGGGAAGTGAAATACGATAATCTGATTACCGACCTCCATGACTACATGGCCGATTATTTTAAAGAGCTGCGCATCTCAGTTGATGAATTGCAGCCGCTGACCTTAAGCCAGTGTCACGAAGTCAGCGCCGAACTAACCTCCCGCGCCGCATTCAGCCTTAACGTCCGGGCCTTCCTGCTGGTAAAAGATAAAATCGCCTTCTGCTCGTCAGCAACCGGGCCATTGCATGTGCCCCTCAGCGAGCTGGTGCCGGATATCGACATCAATAAAGAGGTCGATATGGTCCTGCTGCCCGGTACGCCAATGATGCCGAAAAAACCGGCCATTGTGTTATGGCACCGAAATCCGCTGCTGGATAAAGGCGGGGTATTTACCTCTATTAATCTCAACCTGACCCCCTATCTGTTATATACCGCCCGCCAGGATGAATTTGCCGGTATTGCCCTTATTATCGGCAAGACCGCTTTTTCGACCTATTCAAACCAGTTAATCCCTGTTTCGGACCTGAAGGAATACCCTGCGCGCGCCAGCCAGATTGAGGGGCTGCCGCTCACCATTCATCTGTACGCCGAAACCTGGACGCTGGCCGATCTGCAATTTGCGCTGCTGTTTGGGCTGATGTGCGGCTCCAGCATTGGGGTGCTCTGTTTCTACGGGCTGATGAACCGCGCCAATCCGCGGAAAGAGATCCTCACCGCCATTAAACAGAACCAGTTTCACGTGGTCTATCAGCCGGTCGTGGATGCGGCTACTCTGCAGCCGGGCGGCGTGGAGGTGCTGATGCGCTGGCACCATCCCGGCGCCGGGGAGATCCCGCCTGATGCCTTTATTAGCTTTGCGGAAGCGCAGAAATTAATTGTGCCGCTGACGCTGCATCTCTTTGACCTGATCCTGCGCGACGCCCCGGCGCTGAAAAAATGCCTCCCGCCGGGTTCCAAGCTGGGGATTAATATCTCGCCGGGCCATCTGCATGCCGACAGCTTCAAGGACGATATGCGCAAATTCGCCGCCTCGCTGCCACCGGATCATTTCCAGATTGTTCTCGAAATTACCGAGCGCGATATGCTGAATCAGCGGGAAGCGACGAAGCTGTTTGAGTGGCTGCATCTGGAAGGGTTTGAAATCGCGGTAGATGACTTTGGGACCGGGCACAGCGCCCTGATCTACCTTGAGCGTTTCACCATGGACTATCTCAAAATCGACCGGGGCTTCGTCAACGCCATCGGCATGGAGACCGTCACCTCCCCGGTGCTGGACACGGTGCTGACCCTCGCCCGGCGGCTGAATATGGTGACCATCGCCGAAGGTGTCGAGACCCCCGAGCAGGCGAAATGGCTGCGCGATCACGGCGTCAATCTGCTACAGGGCTACTGGATCAGCCGCCCGATGCGCCTGGAGCAGCTTATGACCTGGAAACCGGATGTAGATCCCGACAGCGAATAATTTCCCAACCACCGCTACGTCACTTATTATTCAGGTATCCGGCCCGGCCAGAGTGTAAGAGGAAAACGTAGCGGAATGATTGTGCGCATAATAGTGCTGCTGATGGCGATGATGAGTGGGCTCAGCCAGGCGCAAACCATCAAAGAGAGCTACGCGTTCGCGGTGATTGGCGAGCCGAAATATGCCATCAACTTCGATCATTACGATTACGTCAACCCCGCTGCGCCGAAAGGGGGCAGCGTCACCCTGGCGGCCATTGGTACCTTCGACAACTTCAACCGCTACGCCCTGCGCGGCGTGGCGGCCGAGCGCACCGACGCCCTCTACGATACCCTCTTCACCACCTCTGACGATGAGCCCGGCAGCTACTATCCGCTGGTGGCAGAGCAGGCACGCTACGCCGATGATTTTTCGTGGATGGAGCTGACCATCAATCCGCTGGCGCGCTTTCATGACGGCACGCCGGTGAGAGCCAGCGACGTGGCCTTTACCTTCCATAAATTTATGACCGAAGGGGTACCGCAGTTCCGGCTGGTCTATAAAGGGGCCACGGTGACGGCCATCGCCCCGCTGACGGTGCGCATTACGCTGACCAAACCCAATAAAGAGGACATGCTGAGCCTGCTGACCTTGCCGGTGATGCCTGAAAAATTCTGGAAAGATCACAAGCTCAGCGATCCGCTCGCCACCCCACCGCTGGCTGGCGGGCCGTACCGCATCACCCGCTGGCGGATGGGCCAGTATCTGATCTACTCCAGGGTGAAGGATTACTGGGCGGCCAACCTGCCGGTGAACCGGGGCCGCTGGAATTTTGACACTCTGCGCTACGACTACTATCTGGACGATAACGTGGCCTTCGAAGCCTTTAAAGCGGGTGCCTTTGATATGCGGGTAGAGAGCAGCGCCAAAAACTGGGCCACGCGCTACATCGGGAAAAACTTTGAGCGTGGCTTTATCGTGAAAGAGGCGCTGAAAAACGACTCCGCTCAGGATACGCGCTGGCTGGCGTTTAATATTCAGCGCCCGGTATTCAGCGATCGCCGTGTTCGCCAGGCCATTACCCTCGCCTTTGATTTTGAGTGGATGAACAAGGCGCTGTTTTATGGCGCCTACAGCCGGGTTAACAGCTATTTCCAGAATACAGAGTACGCGGCAAAGGACTACCCGGATGCCGCGGAACTGACTCTTCTCGCCCCGCTGAAAAGCGCGATCCCCGCCGAGGTGTTTACCACCATCTTCCAGCCGCCGGTCTCAAAGGGCGATGGCTACGATCGTAATAACCTGCTGAAAGCCAGTCAGCTGCTGGACGAGGCTGGCTGGGAGATCAAAAATAAGCGGCGGGTCAACAAGCAAACCGGCAAACCGCTGAGCTTTGAGCTGCTGCTGCCCTCGGGCGGTAATAACCAGTGGGTGCTACCGTTCCAGCACAACCTTGAACGGCTGGGTATTACCATGAACATCCGCCAGGTGGATAATTCGCAAGCCACCAACCGCATGCGCAACCGTGATTACGATATGATGCCGCGCCTGTGGCGGGCGATGCCCTGGCCCGGGACTGACCTGCAGATCTCCTGGTCCTCGGAATACATTGATTCAACCTATAATGCGCCGGGGGTGAAAAACCCGGCCATCGACGCCCTGATTGCGCAAATCGTTGCCGCACAGGGCGATAAAGAGAAGCTGCTGCCCCTCGGGCGGGCGCTGGATCGGGTCCTGACCTGGAACTATTACATGCTGCCAATGTGGTTTATGGCCCAGGACCGGGTAGCCCGCTGGGATAAATTCGCCCTGCCGGCCCAGCGCCCGGTCTATGCGCTCGGGTTTGAAAACTGGTGGTATGACGTTAACAAAGCGGCGAAATTACCCGCCGAGCGGCGTTAAGGATACGCAATGGGCGCTTATTTACTTCGTCGTTTACTGCTGATAATCCCCACCCTGTGGGCGATTATCACCATCAACTTTTTTATCGTGCAGATCGCCCCGGGCGGCCCGGTGGATCAGGCGATTGCCGCCATCGAGTTCGGCAACAGCGGGTCGATGCCCGGCGGGGGCGATGAAGGGATGCGCGCCAGCCACCCCCGCACCGGGGTGGGCAATATCAATGAGAGCCACTATCGCGGCGGGCGCGGCCTCGATCCGGAGGTAATCGCCGAGATCACCCAGCGCTACGGCTTTGATAAACCGATCCACGAACGCTACTTCAAAATGCTGGGGGACTATCTGCGCTTTGATTTTGGCGACAGCCTGTTCCGTAGCGCCTCGGTGCTGCATCTGATCAAAGAGAGCCTGCCGGTGTCCATCACCCTGGGGCTGTGGGGGACCCTGATTATCTACCTGGTCTCGATCCCGCTCGGCATCCGCAAAGCGATGTATAACGGCAGTCGGTTCGATATCTGGAGCAGCACCTTCATTATTATTGGCTATGCGATCCCGGCGTTCCTCTTTGCCGTGCTGCTGATCGTCTTTTTTGCCGGGGGGAGTTATTTCGACCTCTTCCCGCTGCGCGGGCTGGTGTCGACCGATTTTAGCACTCTGCCGTGGTACAAGAAGATCACCGACTATCTGTGGCACATCACCCTGCCGGTGCTGGCGACGGTGATCGGCGGCTTTGCGGCCCTGACCATGTTGACCAAAAACGCCTTCCTCGACGAGATCCGCAAGCAGTACGTGGTCACCGCCCGCGCCAAAGGGGTGAGCGAGCGAGGCATCCTGTGGAAACATATTTTTCGTAACGCCATGCTGCTGGTGATCGCCGGCTTCCCGGCCACCTTTATCAGCATGTTCTTTACCGGCTCCCTGCTCATTGAGGTGATGTTCTCCCTCAACGGTCTGGGGCTGCTCGGCTACGAGGCCACCGTCTCGCGGGATTATCCGGTGATGTTTGGCACGCTCTATATTTTCACCCTGATTGGCCTGCTGCTGAATATCCTCAGCGATATCTGCTATACGCTGGTCGATCCACGCATTGATTTTGAGGGTCGCTGATGCCGCGCTTAAGCCCCATCAACCAGGCCCGCTGGGCTCGCTTTCGGGCCAATCGCCGCGGCTACTGGTCACTGTGGATTTTCGCCCTGTTTTTCGTCCTCAGCCTGTGCTCAGAGCTGATTGCCAACGACAAGCCGTTGCTGGTGCACTTTAACGATCGCTGGTACGTCCCGGTGGTGAAAACGTACAGCGAAAGCGACTTCGGTGGCCCCTTCGCCACCGCGGCGGATTATCAGGACCCGTGGTTACAGACGCAGCTCAACGACCACGGCTGGGTGCTCTGGACACCGGTCCGCTTTGGTGCCACCAGCATTAACTTTGCCACCACCACCCCGTTCCCGTCTCCGCCTTCGGCGCAAAACTGGCTGGGTACCGATGCCAACGGCGGGGACGTGCTGGCGCGCATTCTCTACGGGACGCGGATCTCGATTCTGTTTGGCCTGCTGCTGACCCTGTTTTCCAGCGTGATGGGGGTGCTGGCCGGGGCGATTCAGGGCTATTACGGCGGCAAAATTGACCTCTGGGGGCAGCGATTTATCGAAGTCTGGTCCGGCATGCCGACGCTGTTCCTGATCATTCTGCTCTCCAGCGTGGTGCAGCCCAACTTCTGGTGGCTGCTGGCGATCACGGTACTCTTTGGCTGGATGGCGCTGGTGGGCGTGGTGCGGGCCGAGTTCCTGCGCACCCGTAACTTCGACTACATCCGCGCCGCCCAGGCATTGGGGGTAAGCGATCGCGGGATCATTTTCCGCCACATGCTGCCGAACGCCATGGTGGCCACCCTGACCTTCCTGCCGTTTATTCTGTGCAGCTCCATCACCACCCTCACCTCGCTCGATTTCCTCGGCTTTGGCCTGCCGCTGGGGTCGCCGTCGCTGGGCGAGCTGCTGTTACAGGGCAAAAACAACCTGCAGGCGCCGTGGCTCGGGATTGCCGGTTTTCTCTCCGTCGCCGTGCTGCTCTCATTGCTGATTTTTATTGGCGAAGCGGTCCGCGATGCCTTTGATCCGAATAAGGCGGTGTAAGATGACCCAGCCTCTGCTTCACATTGACGCCCTCTCCATTGCCTTTCGCCAGCAGGGTGAGCTGCGCACCGTGGTGAATGATATTTCCCTGCAAATCGATGCCGGGGAGACGCTGGCGCTGGTGGGGGAATCGGGTTCCGGGAAGAGCGTCACCGCCCTCTCCGTGCTGCGCCTGCTCCCCGCCCCGCCGGTGGTCTATCCGCAGAGCGATATCCTGTTTCACGGTCAGTCACTGCTGCATGCTGACGAGCGCACCCTGCGCGGGGTGCGGGGCAACAAGATCGCCATGATTTTCCAGGAGCCGATGGTGTCGCTGAACCCGCTGCATACCCTCGAAAAACAGCTCTACGAGGTGCTCTCCCTGCATCGTGGGATGCGTAAGGAGGCGGCCCGCGGAGAGATGCTCGACTGCCTCGAGCGCACCGGGATCCGCAACGCCGCCAAACGGCTGGCGGATTTTCCGCATCAGCTCTCGGGGGGTGAACGCCAGCGGGTAATGATTGCCATGGCGCTGCTGACCCGCCCGGAATTGTTGATCGCCGATGAACCCACCACCGCCCTGGATGTTACGGTGCAGGCGCAGATCCTCCAGCTGTTACGCGAGCTGCGCGACGAGCTGAACATGAGCCTGCTGTTTATCACCCACAACCTCAGCATCGTGAAAAAGCTGGCCGACCGGGTGGCGGTGATGCAGAGCGGCCGCTGCGTGGAGCAGAACCGGGCCGCGACGCTGTTAGCTGCCCCGCAGCATTCCTACACCCAGCGGCTGCTCAACAGCGAACCTGACGGGGATCCCGTTCCGCTGCCGGATACGGCACAACCGCTGCTGAGCGTAAAAGATCTCTCCGTGGCGTTTCCGGTGCGCAAAGGCCTTCTGCGCCGGGTGGTGGATAATAAGCAGGTGCTGAACAACGTCAGCTTCACGCTGCGCCCCGGAGAAACCCTGGGGCTGGTGGGCGAGTCCGGCTCCGGGAAGAGTACGACCGGGCTGGCGCTGCTGCGCCTGATCGCCTCAAAAGGGGAAATTATGTTTGACGGCCAGCCGCTGCACCGCTGGGATCGCCGACAGATGTTGCCCGTCCGCCACCGGATACAGGTGGTGTTTCAGGATCCGAACTCCTCCCTGAATCCGCGTCTCAACGTACAGCAAATTATTGAGGAGGGGCTACGGGTGCATCAGCCTGACCTCAGCGCGCAGGCGCGTGAAGAGGAGGTCATTCGGGTGATGAGCGAAGTGGGGCTGGATCCGCAGACCCGGCATCGTTATCCGGCAGCCTTTTCCGGCGGCCAGCGCCAGCGCATCGCCATTGCCCGCGCGCTGATCCTGCGCCCGGAGCTGATTATTCTGGATGAACCGACCTCATCGCTGGATAAAACCGTGCAGGCGCAAATCCTGGCCTTGCTGAAAAATCTGCAGGAGAAGCACCGGCTGGCCTATATCTTTATCAGCCACGATCTCCAGGTGGTACGCGCGCTGTGTCATCAGGTGATTGTGTTACGGCAGGGAGAGGTGGTCGAGCAAGGGGAGTGTCAGCGCGTGTTTGCCGCGCCGACGCAGGAGTATACGCGTCAGCTGTTAGCGTTACGCTGACGCTCAGACAGGAGCCTGACCTGCTACGGATTCGGCGATCGCCACCCCGAAGTTTTTCAGGCGGCAGGTCGCCGCGAACTCATCCTGGCTTTTCACGAACAGGCACGGCTCGCCTTCGCACTCCAGGACCGAGCTGTAAAGCTCAATATCGGTCAGGGCCTGACTCAGTTTTTCCATCACCGGCCATGCGTTGCCCTCTTCCGGGCCCAGCAGCTTGAGCGCCACCAGACAGTTGTCACCGTTCGCGGCATTTTGCGGAATCGGTTCAACCTTCGAGCCTGCAAAACCCGCCGACCAGCGATAGCTTTGCGGCAAGCGATGAATAATGGAGAGCTGTAATGTATTCACGTCTGTTCCCCGGAAGCACAATATACTTCACAATCTATTTACATTTATAGTAACACATCATTAAACACTTGCTCTGTTTTGAGTAAGAAAACGCTTACACCCAGTTCCTGCGGGCTCTGGCGTCTTATTTATCAGGGCTTTTAGTCAGTGTTTCAGATCGATAGCGGCGCTATATGTACCCGTTTCTGTGATCTAACACAACCTTTTTAGGTACAAAGCTGTGACTATTTACACAAATATATTTTACATAAAAGAAACAAACATGGCCTCAGAGAAACCGGTTTTGATTGACCCGAATCAAAAAAGGGCCCCATCGGGACCCTTTCTTGTGCGTTATTTCACCGCTTTTCGGGGCCGACTGGCGTAGAGGCAAAACAGAATTGAGCCGGTGGCGCACAACGCAATTGACCAGAGCATCGGCCAGGCGCTGGTAAAGGTCGCGAGCGACAGCAGCGCCCCAACAATGGCGCCAATGCCGAAGCGGAAAGTGCCCGCCAGGGAGGAGGCGGTCCCGGCCATATGCGGGAACTCGTCGAGGATCACCGCCATCGCGTTAGACGACACCATCGAGATACAGCCGACAAACGCCGCGATCCCCACCACCAGCGTCCAGAAGCCGACGTCGAAGAAGGCAGTCACCACCATCCACACCGCCATCACGAACTGGATCCACAGTCCGATGCGGAACATGTTCAGCGCCCCCACCTTGCGGACGAAGCGGCTGTTAATCATGGTCAGCACAAAGATGAACACCACGTTCAGCGCAAAGTAGTAGCCAAAATGCTGCGGGGAGACGTGGTTAAGCTCGATGTAGACAAACGGCCCGGCGCTGAGGAAGGAGAACATCCCGGCAAAGCTGAAGCCGCTGGCCAGCATATAGCTCAGAACGCGCTTATGGCGAAACAGTGAGGCAAAGTTACCGAGAGTGGTGCGGATATGAAACTTCTGCCGATGCTCAGCGGGCAGGGTTTCCTTAATAAAGAAGAAGATCATCGCCGAGGCCAGCAGGGCCGCCAGCGCCAGGATCCAGAAAATCGCGTGCCAGCTGAACCACACCAGCACCGCGCCCCCGACCATCGGGGCTACCAGCGGCGCAACGGTGGTGACCAGCATGACGAATGACATCATGCGGGAGAACTCTTCTTTCGGGTAGATATCACGCATCAGGGCGTTGATCACCACGCTGGCCGCCGCGGCTGCCAGGCCGTGGAAGAAACGCATCACAATCAGGTGATCGATGGACTGCGCCATCGCACAGGCCGCTGCGGCAGCGGCAAACACCAGCGTCCCGCCCAGCACCACCGGTTTGCGGCCCAGGCTGTCGGCCATCGGCCCGTACAGCAGCTGGCCGAGGGCAAAGCCGAGGATATAGGTGCTGAGGGTCATTTGTGCGCTACCCGCCGGGACGCCAAATTGCTCAGCGATCACCGGCAGCGCGGGCAGATACATGTCGATGGACAGCGGCATCAGCATGGCCAGCAGGCCAAGGATAAAGACAATGCTGAACGACGATTGTGGCCTGGTGGTCACAGTTAACTCCTGAAATTAGCGGGAAGAGAGGCCAACGCTGGCAATTTCTTCTTCCGTCAACGGGCGGTATTCGCCTGGCGCAAGGTCCGGGTCGAGAGCGATCTCGCCGATCCGTTCGCGATGCAGACCGACAACGTGGTTACCCACGGCAGCAAACATGCGTTTTACCTGATGGTAGCGCCCTTCGCTGATGGTCAGACGCACTTCGGTAGGGGTGATCACTTCCAGCACCGCGGGCTTAGTCAGATCTTTTTCATTATGCAGTTGGACGCCATGGGCGAATTGTTCTGCCGTGCTGTCGCTCACCGGCGATTCGAGGTTCACCAGATAGGTCTTCTCGCACTGGTGGCGCGGCGAGGTAATACGGTGCGACCATTGACCATCATCGGTCATCAGCACCAGGCCGGTGGTGTCGATATCCAGACGTCCGGCGGCGTGCAGCTTGTGTGCCACAGGCTCATCCAGGAAGTAGAGCACGGTCGGATGATCGGGATCGTCAGTCGAGCAGACATAGCCTTGCGGCTTATTGAGCATGAAGTAACGCGGGCCGTTCTGCTGGGTCAGCGAATTGCCTTCATATTCCACCTGATGCTCAGGCTGGAGTTTGAACGCGCTGTCTCGCACAATATCGTCATCCACAGTAACGTGGCTGCCGCGAATCAGACGCGCAGCAATAGCGCGGCTTACGCCGAGTTGCTGAGCGATAAACTTATCAAGTCGCATGAAATAATTTTAGCCTTAAAGGTGCCAGGAGCCGGACGAGGCGCCCGGAAAAGAAGCAGTTAACAACAGCTCAGTATAACGGGCTCTGTTCGCCACTCAAGGGAAAAAGTTTCGTGGCATACTATATGCGGGATAACAAAGCTGAGTAACCATGACCTTTACACTTCGCCCCTATCAACAGGAAGCCGTGGACGCCACCCTCGCCCACTTTCGTCAGCATAAAGAACCGGCCGCCATCGTCCTGCCCACCGGGGCGGGCAAAAGCCTGGTGATCGCCGAGCTGGCGCGCCTGGCACGCGGGCGCGTGCTGGTGCTGGCGCACGTCAAAGAGCTGGTGGCGCAGAACCATGCCAAGTATCTGGCGCTGGGCCTCGAGGCCGATATTTTTGCCGCCGGGTTACAGCGCAAAGAGAGCCACGGCAAAGTGGTATTTGGCAGCGTGCAGTCGGTGGCGCGCAATCTGGACAAGTTTCAGAGCGAGTTCTCGCTGCTGATCGTGGATGAGTGCCATCGCATCAGCGATGACGACGACAGCCAGTATCAGCAGATCCTGGCCCACCTGAAGAGCGTGAACCCTCACATCCGTCTGCTGGGGCTTACCGCCACCCCGTTCCGCCTCGGTAAAGGCTGGATCTACCGCTTTCATTATCACGGCATGGTGCGCGGCAATGAAAAGGCGCTGTTCCGCGACTGCATTTACGAGCTGCCCCTGCGCTACATGATTAAACATGGCTACCTGACGCCGCCGGAGCGGCTGGACATGCCGGTAGTGCAGTATGATTTCAGCCGGCTGCAGGTGCAGAGCAACGGCCTGTTCAGCGAGGCGGATCTCAACCACGAGCTGAAAAAGCAGGATCGTATTACCCCGCACATCATCAGCCAGATAATGGAGTTTGCCGCCGAACGCAAAGGGGTGATGATTTTTGCCGCCACCGTGGAGCACGCCCGGGAAATCACCGGCCTGCTGCCCCCCAGCGAAGCGCGGCTTATCACCGGCGAAACGCCGGGCAACGAGCGCGATCGACTGATTGACGATTTTAAAGCGCAGCAGTTCCGCTACCTGGTCAATGTGTCAGTGCTCACTACCGGCTTTGACGCCCCGCACGTGGATCTGATCGCCATTCTGCGTCCGACTGAATCGGTCAGCCTCTATCAGCAGATTGTCGGCCGCGGCCTGCGTTTAGCCCCCGGCAAAACCGACTGCCTGATTCTGGATTACGCCGGGAACCCACACGACCTGTACGCCCCGGAAGTGGGTGCGCCAAAGGGGAAAAGTGACAACGTCCCCGTGCAGGTATTTTGTCCCGACTGCGGGTTTGCCAACACCTTCTGGGGCAAAACCACCGCCGATGGCACCCTGATTGAACACTTTGGCCGCCGCTGTCAGGGCTGGTTTGAAGATGACGAGGGCCATCGCGAGCAGTGCGACTACCGCTTCCGCTTTAAAAACTGTCCGCAGTGCAATGCCGAAAACGACATTGCCGCCCGCCGCTGTCGCGCCTGCGATACGGTGCTGGTCGATCCCGACGATATGCTGAAAGCGGCCCTGAAGCTGAAGGACGCGCTGGTGCTGCGCTGCAGCGGGATGGTGCTGGCCCACGGCGCGGATGAGAAAGGCGAATGGCTGAAAATTACCTATTACGATGAGGATGGCGCTGATGTGAGTGAGCGCTTCCGTCTGCAGACGCCCGCCCAGCGTACCGCCTTTGAGCAGCTGTTTATCCGCCCGCATACCCGCACGCCGGGTGTGCCGCTGCGCTGGATAACCGCGGCGGACATCGTCCATCAACAGCCGCTGCTGCGCCACCCTGACTTCGTGGTGGCGCGGAAAAAAGGGCAGTTCTGGCAGGTGCGTGAAAAGGTTTTTGATTATGAAGGTCGCTACCGCCGGGCCAATGAATTACGGGGATAAAGGGACTTTTCATTGATGTGCGGGTCATTTGAGTATAAAATGCCGCCCGCTTCACATCCGTGAGGCTGAACACTTACCTGCTGCTGGGTCGCCTGTAGCAGGAATAATATGTACAGAGAGAAATCAATGTTAACTATCAATGTAGAAGCACGTAAAGAGCAGGGCAAGGGTGCGAGCCGCCGCCTGCGCGTAGCAAACAAATTCCCTGCCATCATCTATGGCGGCGAAGCTGCTCCGATCGCAATCGAACTGGACCACGACAAAGTGTGGAACCTGCAGGACAAGCCTGGTTTTTACGGCGAAGTTCTGACCCTGGTTGTTGACGGTAAAGAAGAAAAAGTGAAGGTTCAGGCTGTTCAGCGTCACCCGTTCAAGCCAAAACTGTCTCACATCGACTTCGTTCGCGCGTAATCGCTAACGTATCGAGAAAAAACCCCGCATTGCGGGGTTTTTTTATGGCTGTTATTTACCGCCGGAAGTGCGACGCTGCAGCTGATCGCGCAGGTTTGGCGGGGTGCCTTTAATGGTCAGCGTGTCGGTCGCCGGATCCCAGAAAATGCGCTCGCCCAGCAGCATGGCATCGAAGTTAATGGTTAACCCACCGCCGCTACCGGCAAATTTGGTGAGCTGACGCAGGGTGCTGCGATCCGCCGGGAAGCTCTCTTCCAGCTCATAGCCTTTCTCTGCCGTAAAGTCCTGGAAACTCACTTCGCTGACGCCGGCCAGCTCTTTAGAGAGGGATTCCAGCTCGATCTCCTCTCCCGCCTGCAGCTGCTCGTTGCAGTAGGCGTATACCTGCTGACGCACGTTCTGGCGCTCGGATTTGTCCAGCTCGGCCTCCGCGGTGAAGTCATCCACCGCCTGCAGCAGGCCTTTGTTCTGTGCTTTGGCGTTCAGGCCTTCGCTGGCACCGAGGAAATCCATAAAGAAGTCGGCCACCTTGCGCCCTACCCGCCCTTTCAGGAAGGTCAGATAGCGGGTCGATTCCGGATTGGTTTCCCATTCGGTCAAATCGATACGCGCCACGATATCCGCGTGGTTGATATCCAGATAGTGGGTAGAGCTGATATCCAGCTGCTCATTGACGCGCATGCTGCTTAAGTTGTTCAGCACCGCTACCAGCAGGTACTCCACCGCCAGGTAACGATAGTGGCAGAACAGGACGATCCCACCGTCGGCAAACGGGTACTTTGCCAGTTCATCGCGCAGACGGCCGGTAGCGGCCCGGCTGAAGGCGAGGAAATCCTCTTCGCCCTGACGCTGCAGGCGCAGGGTCTGCGCCAGTTCACTCTCTTCGCTGAACAGGCCATAGGCTTTGTTTTTGGCACTGTACACCCGGTGCAGCTCCGCGATCATGTCAACCGCGGTAGGGGTAGGTTCCAGTAACGAATCGCGCAGCACCAGCTCAAGGGTTTGCTCATCACGCTTGATAAGCTGGTGCAGGGCAATCTGGTTGATATCCAGACTCATGATAAACTCTCCTTTTAGACCGGGCCGTATTCAACCACCCGCCAGACATGTATGCAACCGAAGATAAAAAAGGGGAAAAAAAGCTGTTGCTACGGTAATATGTTGCCCTTTCCTCTACAAACAGATTTCGATTTATGCCACAACTCTCCCGCTACAGTGATGAACACGTTGAACAAATGCTCAGTGAGCTGCTCAACGTACTGGAAAAACATAAGGCGCCAACCGACCTTTCCCTGATGGTTCTGGGCAATATGGTGACTAACCTTATCAATACCAGCGTTGCGCCGGCCCAGCGCCAGGCGATCGCGAAATCTTTCGCTCAGGCCTTACAGTCCTCGGTTAACGACGACCAGGCGCACTAAGGGAAACGAACGACAGTTTATGGTGACGAATCGTCAGCGCTACCGTGAAAAAGTCTCCCAGATGGTTAGCTGGGGGCACTGGTTTGCCCTGTTTAACATTCTGCTGGCGATGGTGCTGGGCAGTCGTTATCTGTTTGTCGCCGACTGGCCGACAACACTGGCCGGACGCGTCTATTCGTGGATGAGCGTCATAGGCCATTTCAGCTTTCTGGTCTTCGCCACCTATTTACTGATCCTCTTCCCGCTGACCTTTGTCGTCATGTCGCAGCGGCTGATGCGGTTTGTCTCCGCGATCCTGGCCACTGTGGGCATGACGCTGCTGCTTATCGACAGCGAAGTCTTTACCCGTTTCCACCTGCATCTAAATCCTGTCGTCTGGGAACTGGTGATTAACCCCGACCAGAACGAAACCGCGCGTGACTGGCAGCTGATGTTTATCAGCGTGCCCATTATCCTGCTGATTGAGATGCTGTTTGCCACCTGGAGCTGGCAAAAGCTGCGCAGCCTGACGCGTCGTCGTCGCTACGCCAAACCGGTTGCCGCTCTGTTCTTCGTGGCCTTTATCGGCTCGCACTTCATGTATATCTGGGCGGATGCCAACTTCTATCGGCCGATCACCATGCAGCGCGCAAACCTGCCGCTCTCCTATCCGATGACCGCCCGCCGCTTCCTCGAGAAACACGGCCTGCTGGATGCGCAGGAGTATCAGCGCCGCCTGATTGAGCAAGGCGATCCCGAAGCGGTATCGGTGCAGTATCCGCTCAGCGATCTGCGCTACCGTGATATGGGCCAGGGCCAGAACGTCCTGCTGATCACCGTTGACGGCCTGAACTACTCGCGCTTTGAGAAGCAGATGCCGACGCTGGCGGAGTTTGCCGATAAGAACATCAACTTTACCCAGCATATGAGTTCCGGTAACGCCACCGATACCGGGATCTTCGGCCTGTTCTACGGCATTTCGCCGGGCTATATGGACGGCGTGCTGTCGTCGCGTATTCCTGCGGCGCTGATCACCGGCCTGAATCAGCAGGGTTACCAGCTGGGGCTGTTCTCGTCTGATGGCTTCAGCAGCCCGCTCTTCCGTCAGGCGCTACTGTCCGACTTCTCTCTGCCGGCCACCCGCAGCCAGTCCGACGCTCAGACCGCCGGACAGTGGATCAGCTGGCTGAACCGCTATGCCCAGGACGATAACCGCTGGTTCTCCTGGGTTGCCTTCAACGGCACCACCCTGGATGACAGTAACCAGAAAACCTTTGCCCGCCGCTACGCTCAGGCTGCCGGCGATGTGGATGCCCAGATTGCCCGGGTGCTGAACGCCCTGCGTGAATCCGGCAAGCTGGAGAATACGGTGGTGGTGATCACCGCGGGTCACGGCGTGCCGCTGGGCAACGAGCGCAACGATGTCGACTGGTCCCGCCCTCGCCTGCATGTTCCGCTGGTGATCCACTGGCCTGGCACGCCATCGCAGCGCATTAACATGCTGACCGATCATAAAGATGTGATGACCACTCTGATGCAGCGTCTGCTCCACGTCAGCACGCCAGCCAATGAGTATTCCCAGGGGCAGGATCTGTTCAGCGCCACCCGTCGCCACAACTGGGTGACCGCCGCCAGCAACAATACGCTGGCCGTCACGACGCCAGCCCTGACGCTGGTCCTGAGCAGCAACGGGAATTACAAAACCTATAACCTGCAGGGTGAAAAACTCAACGACCAGACGCCGCAGCTCAGCCTGCTGTTACAGGTGTTGACGGATGAAAAACGGTTCATCGCTAACTGATTCAAAATTAATCAGTTAACCTGAACTGACCTTGCATTAAACGCGGAAATAGGTAGTATAAATTTTCGTGTCGGCACGTAGCGCAGCCTGGTAGCGCATCGTCATGGGGTGGCGAGGGTCGAGAGTTCAAATCTCTCCGTGCCGACCAAAAATTCCTCAAAAAAAACCAACCGCTTGCGGTTGGTTTTTTTATGCCTGTCAGATTTCCGGAGTATGTTTGTACCCGGTCAGCATCAGCATCAGGCTCTCTCTGGAATCCGCCGGGCTGAACTGGTAGTGGTTGCCCTGACGGTCGCCACCGATGTACCAGGAGATCTCGGTTTTCCCTGCGGCCAGCGCTTTACGCACCGCCTTGTCGACATCCACCATCCGATACTCACGCTTGTTGTTGAGATACAGGATCGCATCCGAACTGTAATTACAGGAAGGCCGTTTTTTCCAGGTAACGGTGGCCGGATCCCAGTCGTTGCTGGCGGGATAGAAGAAGATCTGATCCGCGCCGTTAGCTTCGACTTTCCCACCGAAGATACGCAATTTGTACTTAAACAGGGACGGATCCTGGCCGGTCGGCAGCGCAGGGATCTTAAATTTCACCAGGCTCATGGTCTCGACGTTACGGGTACGACCGCCGTTTTTCCAGTTATCCTGGATTAACAGGGTCTGTGCCGTCGGAACCGGCGTGGTTGGCGCCTCGCTGCTCACCCAGACGTTGGCCTTCGCTTTCGAATAGCCATACGGAACGTTGGTGCCGCAATCCATGCCCTGGTTCATGCACATCTCGGTCATAAAGCGCGCCCCCTCTTCGGTCCAGCCGTTCATAAAGTCGGCATGGGCGGTGTACAGACTGCCCCAGAGCTCCTCGCGCGCGTCGCCGTTCATGGTGGGATCGAGGGACAGCTGCGCTTTAGCGGTATCCAGGGAGGTGATACCGTGCAGCACGTAAGCCACGTTCATGTTCACTGTCGGGATCTTCACCGGGAAACCGGAAGGACACTGCCCTTTCACATCATAGGCCGCGTTAGCCATCCCGTGGTGCGGCTTCAGGTTGATGCCATCCCAGCAGTTGGGGAACTGGATGCCGATGTTAAACTGCACCGCATCTTTGGCTTTTCTCAGGCCGCACACCTCCCCAATTTTATTGCTGTAACCTTTGCCGTTGGCACATAAAAAGGTGATCCGCGAGTTAGGCCTGGTGCCGTGATGATCCCCCGCCACCATCGCCAGCCCGGCAGGGAACGGGCTGAGGGGATATTGATCGACGTTGTTCGCCTGGTAGTAAGTTTTCTGGTAAGCAGGCTTGACCACCGTGCCGTCCGGGAGACGCAGGGAGGGTACCCAGTAGGCCGAGCTGTCGGCTTTGTTATCGCAGGTGGTTTCTGACTGCTTGCGCAGCGAGGCATAGGATGAGAACGCATCGGTGCGGGTGTTGCCAAAAAAGTCGTGCCACATCGCCTGATTGACTTTGCCGAACATCATTACGGCGTCATCCCCCAGAGTGTGGTTGTAAGCGCAGACAACGTGCGCCTGCGGGCCGGCATGAGCGTAAAGTGACGGCAGCAGCAGAGCTGATGCCAGCGCGGAATACAGTGTGGTCCTTTTCATAAAAATCTCCTGATAGAAAGGACCACATTGGTAACAAAACGGCGCTAACTCTCCGAATTTTTAACGGAATAATTTTCCGCAGTTGCGCACTTTACAACGCTGCCGGTCGCCTGAGGAGATAAGCCAGGGTCACGAGGCAGATCGCCGCTCCGGCGTAGAAGGTATATTCCGCCCCCCACACTTCCCAGATGATCCCCGCGCCCAGGCTGGCAATCAGCAGCGCCACGCCGCTCACCATGCTGAACAGACCAAAGGCGGTACCGCGCAGATCGGCGGGTGCCGTTTTCGCGATCATCGCGGTGAGCAGTCCCTGTGTCATCCCCATATGGATGCCCCACAGCGCCACGCCGAGGATAATCCCCGCCCAGTGGGTGGTGAGCGCCAGCACGATATCCGCCGCGATCAACACTACCAGCCCCCACTGCAGCAGGCGGGTGTGGCTCATGACGTCAGAGAGTTTGCCGAACGGATAAGCAGAAAAGGCATAAAGCAGGTTCATGGCGACCATCACCAGCGGGATCAGCGCCAGCGGAATATCCGCCTGCTGGGCTCGCAACACCAGAAAGGCCTCACTGAAGCGGGCCAGGGTAAAGACCGCGCCGAGACCAATCACCCACCAGCAGCTCGCCCCGAGGCGTTTCAGATTCTCTTTTTTGATCGGATTGGTGCGTTTATGGGTGACGGGAGATGCGGGTTCATGCAGGCCAAAAAAGAGCAGCGCGACGGCAAGCACGCCGGGGATAACGGCGATCCAGAAGATGGTGCGGAAATCGTCGTTCCACAGCAGCATCATGCCGACCGCCAGCAACGGACCAAGAAACGCGCCGATGGTGTCCATCGACTGACGCAGCCCGTATGCCGCCCCGCGCAGTTCCGGCGGCGTCACGTCGGCCACCAGCGCGTCACGGGGCGCGCCGCGGATCCCCTTCCCTACCCGGTCAATTAAGCGTGCCCCGAGGATCATCCCCGACGAGGAGGCGAGCGCAAACAGTGGCTTGCTGGCTGCACCCAGCCCGTAGCCCAGCAGCGCCAGCCCTTTGCGTTTCCCCAGATAGTCGCTGATGGCGCCGGAGAAGACCTTGACGATCAGCGCCGTGGCTTCCGCCAGTCCTTCGATAAGGCCAATAAAGATGACGCTGGCACCCAGCGTAGTCACCATAAACAGCGGTAACAGGCTATGAATGATCTCCGAAGAGATATCCATCAACATGCTGACGCCGCCAACCACCCAGACCCCTTTGGGGATCCGGCTCAGCGTGGAAAACCGGGAGACCATGCGCCACTCCTGCTAGCGGGAAAACTCAGTGCTTATCGCTGTCCCCGAGGAAAAAAATCCCCAGCGGAATGGCCAGCAGAACGGTAAAGACCGTGCTGTAGACCAGCACCATCGCCGATTGCAGAACGTACATGCTGGTGGTCCACGACGTCAGCGGGATGTTGTACTGCTCAATCACACCGACGATCGTCACACGGCCCACTCCAATCACCGCGATCATAAACACCGTCAGCAGTGCCAGCAGAAATTTTTTCCCGGCCGGCGTGTTAAGTTTTTGGCGTACCATGCATTTATTCCTTCACAGATGAATAACAATGATTGCCGCTCACCCTACCACGAACGTCGCCCCGGCACCAATCCAGTATTTAAAACCACAATAAAGGCAAATAACCAGTGATATAAACCAGATATAAATAAAATAAAGGCAATAAACACCACTTATGATAGTGTAGGCGTGAATCGTTTGACATAAAAAGGAATGACTGTGAAAAACGCACCTAAAAGCGTCGTCGCCCTGCTGGCCCTGGCCTGTGCCAGCGCATATGCCGCCCCTGCCGCTCAACCGCTTGAGAAAACGGCCCCGTATCCGCAGGCGGAGCACGGGATGAAGCGCCAGGTTATCGACCTGCCCGCGCAGAAAGATGAAGCAAATTATAAAGTTGAGCTGTTGATCGGCCAGACGCTGGAAGTGGACTGCAATGTGCACCGCCTCGGCGGGCAGTTAACCAGCAAGACGCTGGAAGGCTGGGGCTATGACTATTACGTCTTTGATAAGGTCACCTCGCCGGTCTCTACCATGATGGCCTGTCCGGAAGGGAAAAAGACCGCCAAATTTGTGACCGCTAACCTGGGTGAGCACAGTCTGCTGCGCTACAACAGCAAGCTGCCGATTGTGGTTTATACGCCGGAAAACATTGAGGTGAAATACCGCATCTGGCAGGCCGACGAGAAGGTCGGGAACGCCGTCGCGCGTTAATAAAAAAGCCGGGTCAGATAACCCGGCTTTTTTGTATCAGAGCGCGATATCCGCGACCGGTTTGTTTTCCGGCTGGGAAGTCGCCTGCGGCTCAGCCTGAGGCGCCGCATCCGGTGCCTGCGGCTTTTCATACTTCAGCTGCAGTACGCGGCTGGTGTACTCCAGCTCCTGCTCGGTAGCGTCAACGTTGCCGTTCAGCGCCGTACCGTAAGACGGAATAATGGTCTTCAGCTTCGCCTGCCATTCCGGGCTGGCAACTTTGTCTTTGAACACTTTTTCCATCAGATGCAGCATGATCGGTGCAGCAGTGGATGCCCCCGGGGATGCCCCCAGCAGCGCGGCCACGGTGCCCTCTTTATCGCTGACCACTTCAGTGCCCAGACGCAGCACGCCGCCTTTCTCTTCGTCACGTTTGATGATCTGCACGCGCTGACCCGCCTGCCACAGACGCCAGTCTGCCTGCTTCGCGTCCGGGTAGTACTCTTTCAGCGCCTCAAAGCGATCGTCATCGGAGAGCATGACCTGGCTAATCAGGTATTTCACCAGATCGAAGTTATCCAGACCGACATCGACCATGGGTCCCACGTTCGAGGTGGTGGTAGAGCTAAGCAGATCCCACAGCGAACCGTTCTTCAGGAACTTGGTTGAGAAGGTCGCGAACGGCCCGAACAGCACCACGCGCTTGCCGTCAAGAATACGGGTGTCGATGTGCGGCACCGACATCGGTGGTGCGCCCACGGACGCCTGACCATACACCTTCGCCAGATGACGGTTCACCACTTCCGGGTTTTCCGACACCAGGAACTGGCCGCCAACCGGGAAGCCCGCATAGTTTTCCGCTTCCGGAATACCGGTTTCCTGCAGCAGCTTCAGCGCCGCGCCGCCCGCACCGATAAAGACGAACTTCGCCTTGATGACGTGCTCTTCTTCATTGTGCTTGAGATCGGCAACGGTCACGCTCCAGGTGTTGTCCGCGTTACGCTTAAAGCCGCGCACTTCGCTGTTCAGCGACAGGTTGAAGTTCTCTTTTTTCTGCAGAGAGCCCACCAGCTGACGGGTAATTTCGCCGTAGTTCACGTCGGTACCAATTTCGGTCCGGGTGGCGGCCACTTTCTGGTTCGGGTCTCGCCCTTCCATGACCAGCGGCGCCCACGCTTTGATCTGAGCGTGATCTTCGGAGTACTTCATCCCGCGGAACAGCGAGCTTTGCTGCAGGGCAGCATAACGACCGCGCAGGAAGTTAACGTTGTCGTCGCCCCAGACAAAGCTCATGTGCGGGACGGTGTTAATGAAGCTGTGCGGATCGTGCAACACGCCGCTGTTCACCTGGTGAGACCAGAACTGACGGGAGATCTGGAATGCTTCGTTGATCTCCACGGCTTTCTCAATGCTGATAGAGCCGTCTTTCTTCTGCGGAGTGTAGTTCAGCTCCATTAAGGCCGAGTGGCCGGTACCGGCGTTATTCCAGCCGTTGGAGCTCTCCTGCGCCACGCCGTCCAGGCGTTCAACCATGGTCATGGACCAGTTCGGCTCAAGTTCGTGCAGATAGGTTCCCAGCGTGGCGCTCATGATCCCGCCGCCAATTAACAGAACGTCCGTTTCCTGATCCTGCGATGCCTGAGCCTTCGCCGCCATCGGGGCAACGCTAAAGCTTGCCGCCGCAGCCAGCAACAGGGCAGTCATTTTTTTCATAATTAGTGCCTTCGTAATAAGCGTTTTGTTCGCTATGTATGCAGATGAAGTCGATTGCGGCGCCACGGTAGCAATAATTAAATATTGTTTAAAGGTTAAATAATTATTGTAATTATGATAATTAATGTCGCGATGTTTGTAGGGGCATGACGCTGCCGGGCTGGCAACCTGGGCGTTTTCCCGCTACTATGCTGCCCTTTGTGATCGGCCGCACAGATCCTGCCCAGCGCCACTAACCTGCGAAAAACTATGTCTCAAACCCATACCTCTCCCCGGACCTTATCGGTTCTGCGTTCTCCGTCGCTGTTGATGCGTGAAACCCTGGCCGGTGTCATCACCGCCCTGGCGCTCATTCCGGAGGTCATCTCCTTCTCGGTTGTGGCGGGTGTCGATCCGAAAGTGAGCCTGTTCGCCTCGGTGGTGCTGTGCCTGGCGCTGTCGGTAATGGGCGGACGCCCGGCGATGGTGACCGCCGCTGCGGGTTCCGTGGCGCTGGTGATTGGGCCGATGGTTCATCAGCATGGCGCGCAGTATATTCTGCCGGCGGTGCTGCTGGCGGGCCTGATCCAGATCCTGTTTGGTGCGCTGGGGATGGCGCGCCTGATGCGCTTTATTCCCCAGTCAGTGATGACCGGGTTTGTGAACGCGCTGGGGATTTTAATTTTCTTTGCCCAGGTGCCGCATTTCTGGAGCAAAAGCCCGCTGATTGTCGGCCTGTTTGTTCTGACTCTGCTGATTGTGCTCTGGGCGCCCCGCTACATTAAAAGTATTCCTTCTCCGCTGATTGCGATTGTAGTCCTGACCCTGTTTACCGTTACCAGCGGCCAGCTGCTGCCGACCGTCGGCGACGAAGGCTCGATCGGCGGCGGTCTGCCGGGGATCACCCAGATGCTGGTGCCGCTTAACCTGCATACCCTGAGCATTATCTGGCCCTGCGCACTGAGCATTGCCTTTGTTGGCCTGATGGAGTCGCTGCTGACGGCGAAACTGGTGGATGAGCTGACGGCCACGCCGTCCAGCAAGCGCCGCGAGAGCATGGGGCTGGGCGTAGCCAATATCATGGCGGGCTTTTTTGGCGGGATCGCCGGGTGCGCGATGATCGGTCAGACCATCGTTAACGTCGAAATGGGTAAAGGCCGCAGCCGCGTCTCCACCCTGGCCGCCGGGCTGGTGCTGCTGTTGCTGGTCACTGCCCTGAGCGACGTGATGGCCAAAATCCCGATGGCGGTGCTGGCGGGGATCATGGCGATTGTCGCGGTGAAAACCTTCAACTGGCACAGTATTCAGCCGGGCACCGTCAAAGAGGCCCCTGTGGCTGAAACGCTGGTGATGCTGGTGACCGTCGCGGCCACCGTCTCAACCGGCAATCTGGCAATTGGCGTGCTGGGCGGGATTATCCTGATGGCGATCCTCCCTGCCCGCCTGCGACGCCATAACGCCGCTACAGCAGAAACAGCGTCGCCAGACCAAGAAAAATAAAGAACCCGCCGGTATCGGTGATAGCGGTGATCATCACGCTCGACCCCACTGCGGGGTCGCGCCCGAGGCGGGTCATGGTTAACGGAATGATCACCCCCATCATCGCCGCCACCAGCAGGTTCAGCACCATCGCCAGGGTCATCACCCCGCCCAGGGCCATATCGTCGTATAGCCACCAGGTGATACCACCCATAATTCCGCCCCACACCAGGCCGTTGATCAACGCCACGCCCAGCTCACGCAAAATCAGGAAGGTAAAGTTGCCCGGCTGAATGTGCTGCAACGCCAGGGCGCGCACAATCATGGTGATGGTCTGGTTACCGGTATTGCCGCCAATGCCTGCCACGATAGGCATCAGCGAGGCCAGGGCCACCAGCTGGGAGATGGTGTGTTCAAATCCATCGATGACACGGGAGGCAATAAAAGCGGTACAAAGGTTGATCGCCAGCCACGCCCAGCGGGTTTTCACCGCCTTGCTCACCGGGGCATAAACATCCTCTTCCGCACTGAGGCCCCCGAGGGCGCGCATATCGTTGTCGGTCTCTTTATAGACCACATCAACAATCTCATCGATGGTCAGTCGCCCTAACAGCTTGCCCACGGCGTCCACTACCGCGGCGCTGAGCAGGTTGTCACGCTCAAAGGTACGGGCGGCTTTTTCAGCATCATCTTCCGGGGAGAAGAGCATCGGCTGGGGGTCCATCACCTCGCTGACCTTGCTCTGGGCGCTGTTGAGCAGAATGGTCTGCAGCTCCAGCTCGCCGAGCAGGGTTTTATCCCGGGAAGTCACAAACAGCTTATCGGTGTTTTGCGGCATTTTACCGAGCCGGCGCAGGTAACGCTGGACCGTGCCCAGGGTGACGTCCGGGCGCACGGTGATCACGCTGAACTCCATGATCGCCCCGACGCGGTCTTGCTCATAGTGCATGACCTGGTGGACGCGGGCGCGTTCCTGAGGCGGCAGCGACGCCAGCAGGCGTCCGGTCAGGTTGCGCGGCAGGTGCTGAACGAGATAGATCTGATCGTCGATATCCAGGGTACGCAGCGCATCGAGGATCGCGTCGTCGCTCATCTCATCGATTAGATCTTCCCAGACGTTCTCGGACGCCTCCACCAGCACCTGACCACGCTCGTGATCCTGCACCAGCCGCCACAGGGCATGGCGCTCTTCCGAAGGTAAGGCTTCGAGGGTGTCGGCAAGATCCGGCGGCGGTAAATGGGCTACCAGCGCCCCTACCTCAGCAATATCGTCGGCTAAGGTGCCGACGTCATATTGCTCAGCCAGGGTGAGTTTACCCAGCAGGGTAGAGGTAAGCGCTTTGTCGGTGGTCATCAACCAGATCAGGCGCGCACGCTCTTCATCGCGCAGCCGTGCGCTGTTCTTATTCAATACAGACATAATTCATAAATCCATTAAATGAGTTGGCATTAAGCATAGCGTGGGGTTGTGTAAATTTTAATAAACGAATCGGCGGGAAGAACAAAAAAGCGGCAGTTACAGACCGGGGACGGCGAAACCGCCCCCGGCATATTTGATACTCAGGCGGTACGGGCTACCGCATCACGCGACGCGGCATCACGTTCAGCGCCGGTCAACTCACTCAGCTGACCGCTGCGCATCTCCAGCAGGCGGTCGGCATGAATAAAGTAGTGATCGTCATGGCTGATGGCGAAGATGGTTTTACCCATCTGCTGCATCAGCGGCAGCAGTACCTGGTAGAACTCGCGGCGGAAATGCGGGTCCTGATCGGCTGCCCACTCATCCAGCAGAATGATGTCGCGCTCTTCCGCCAGCGCCAGCAGCAGCGCCACGCGCTTCTTCTGCCCTTTCGACAGCTTCAGGTTGAGGATCTTGCCATTCTGCAGCTCCAGCTTGTGCGACATTTGCAGATGCGCCAGCCACTTCTCCACCAGCGCCGGATCGGCCTGCTTGCCTTCCGGGCCCAGCAGCTGATCGAACAGCCACACGTCGGTGAACACCGCAGAGAACAGCTTGCGGTAATCTTCCGGTTTTTCGGCGCTCAGCGGTTTACCGTCCAGCAGGATCTCCCCCGACTGGGGCTGATACAGGCCGGTGAGGAGCATCGCCAGCGTCGATTTTCCGCTGCCGTTACCGCCAATCAGGAACAGCAGCTCGCCGCGGTTAAGGGTTAAGTTCACCGGTCCGACAGAGAAGTCGTTGTCCTGATAGGTAAAGGTGACGTTGCGCAGCTCCAGCGTCTGCCAGTCCGGGAAGGCCTGCGGGCGCGGGAATTCCGCTTTGTAAGGGGCCAGCGAAAACTTGCGCAGCTTGTTAAAGGCCACCTGGGCGCTGAGCAGGGTCGGCAGCGCACCGACGGCGGAGAGCAGCGGCGTACGCAGGAACAGCAGGGTCAGCGAGTAGGTAGCGGCGACGTTGGTATCCGCCCAGCCGAGGCTGTTCGCCATCCAGAAGACCAGGCCAATCGCCCCCAGCATCATGATATTTGACCAGTTGACCGCGCTCAGGTGGAAGGTATCGGCCCGCACAATGTGGTGGCGATATTCGCGGGCATCCGGGATATAGAGGTTATTGAAGATGTGCTCGGCGCGCTCGCGGTTCAGGGTCAGCTCTTTGCGCCCTTCCAGCACCGTCTGATAGTCGTTATAGAGCTTATCTTCGGTTTCACGCAGCACCGCCATGTGTTTATAGACGCGCGACACCAGCATGTAACCGCCCCAGATGGTGATCACAATCCACAGGGCGGTGATCGCCAGCATTTTGGTGGAGAGCCAGGCCAGATAAGCGGCTGACCCGAAGGTCAGGATAATCCCCTGCACCAGCTCCGGCAGACGCACAAAGGCGATGGTGATTGAGCGCACATCGCTGGTTAAACCGGCCAGCAGAGAGGCGCTGCCCAGCTGCTCGACGCGTTCAACCTGGGTATCCAGAATACGCTTGATAAACTCGCTGCGCAGGCGGAAAACGAAGTGGTGACCGAGGGTGGTAAGCGCCAGCTGCGAACCCAGGGTGACCGCCATCAGCAGCACCAGCAGGCCGAGAAATTCCGGCAACACCATCAGGGTGGTGTCCACCGTTTCAATTAAACGCAGGTTAATAAAGGCGATCAGCCCAATGCCCAGGGCGGCACTGAGCAGGCTTAAGGCCATCACCGCAATAAACGGCCAGCGGTATTGACGCCAGACCAGTAACAGGAGTTCCATGCAGAGCAATCCAGACAAGAAAAAACAGCCAGCAGTGTAAACTGCTCGCCACTTACATCAAGAATAATTCTTATTTTTATTCGTTATTCGCCGCCTGACGGAAGGTCAGGTTGTAGCGATACTCCCCTGTGACAGGGTGTTCTCCCGGCTTAAGGGGCTGGATACCGTGATAAAACAGGCGGGATGGCCCGCCCCACACCACCACGTCACCATGCTCCAGCAGCAGGCGTTGCAGCGGATCGTTACGGCGTAATCCGCCGAACTGGAAGACAGCGGGCAGGCCGAGTGAGACCGAGACAATCGGTGCCCGCAGGTCGGCTTCGTCCTTATCCTGATGCAGGGAGAGTTTAGCCCCGATGGCGTAGCGGTTGATCAGACAAGCGTCCGGCTTAAAGTCGGGATAACCAGCCGCGCAGGCCGCATCATGGCACAGGGCGGCAAAAGCGTCCGGCATTGGCGGCCAGCGGGTATCAGTCAGGGGATCGTCCGGAGAATAGAGGTAGCCGCATTGATTGGTAGTCCAGCCCAGTCCGCCGCAGTTGGTCATCGCCACCGACATGGTGTATCCCCCCGGGGTGACCATCTGGCGAAACGGCGAGGCGCTGGCGACCTGTTCGATCCCCTGCATTAACTCCGGGGCCCCTGCCCGCGCAAAGCGGCGCAGGATCACCGCTCCGGGCGCCAGCGGCTCCTGCCAGGGTTCAGCATCCGCAAAAAGATCCAGCATTATACCTCCTCTTTATTGGCTTCACGGCGCAGCAACGCCGCTTTACGGGCCGTGCCCCAGCGGTAGCCCGAGAGCCCGCCGTCGCTACGCACCACCCGGTGGCAGGGGATAATAATCGCCAGCCTGTTGGCGGCACAGGCCCGGGCCACCGCCCGCACCGCACCGGGATGACCTATGGCGTTGGCCACCTGCTGATAGCTCGCGGTCTCCCCGCCCGGAATGGCACACAGAGCCTGCCAGACCTGACGCTGAAAGGCGGTACCGCGAATATCCAGTGGCAGGGCCAGTGCCACGGCGTGATTATCCACGCTGGCGATCACCTGGGCGACGCGCGCGGCGAAGGCGGCATCGGCCTGTTCTCGTTGGGCGTGGGGAAAGAGTGTCTCCAGCTCGGCAATCAGGGCGCGGTCCTCATCCCCGGGTAAAATGGCGCAGACACCGCGTGCGCTCTCCGCCACCAGGCAGCGCCCCAGCGTGCAGTTGCTCAGGGCATAGCGCACGGTGGTTTCCTCCCCGCCGTTGCGGTACTGCTTCGCCGTCATACCCAGCGTGGCGTCAGCCTTGCGATAGTAACTGCTGCTGTCGGGAAAACCCGCCGCCAGCACCGAATCGGTGATCTTCTCGCCCTGGGCCAGGGCGTCGCGGAGTCGTTTCGCCCGGGCCGCCTGCTGCCAGGCTTTCGGCGTCATGCCGGTGAAGGATTTGAACAGACGATGCAGGTGATACGGGCTCACCGCCACCGCTTGCGCCAGCATGTCCAGCGTCAGCGGTTGCTCCTGCTCCAGTAAGCGACAGGCTTTTTCGATGGTGGCGATCCGCTGCGCCTGGGGATCCTGTTGATCCGGGCGGCAGCGCTTGCAGGGACGAAAACCCGCCAGCTCAGCCTGACGGGCATCGGCGTAAAAGCGAACGTTTTCGCGCAGAGCGTGGCGCGCCCGGCAGGAGGGACGGCAGAAGATGCCGGTGGTCTGTACGGCAAACACAAACTGACCGTCGGCACTCTCATCGCGGGCCAGCACCGCCAGCCAGCGTTGATCATCATTTATCAGGTTCGGCTTTTTCATGATCGGCTCCTTATATAAGCATACGCCTAGCCTGCCTGAACGCCACCCGACAAAAACCTGCAACCTTGCTTTTTAATTCGCCCCGTTGACGAGGAAGCTGGCGAACTGCGGGGACATCCAGGTTTTGAAGCCCTCCCCTTCGCGGACGATCATATAGACCGCCAGACCCTGCTCGCGCACGATCTCTTTGGCTTTCTCTGTACCCAGCACCATCAGGCCGGTATCCCAGGCATCGGCCTCCAGCGCTGTCGGGGCGATCACCGTCACCGACACCAGATTGTGCGTAATCGGGCGGCCGGTCTGGGGATCGATCACATGGGAGATGCGTTTTCCGTCCAGCTCATAATAGTTACGGTAACTGCCGGAGGTGCTGATGCCGTGGCCGTTAATATCCACAATGGCCTGCACGGCATTTTGCCGATCGGTGGGTTTCTGGATCGCCACGCGCCAGGGCTTATCGCTGGCATTCATGCCGCGGCTGACCAGCGCCCCGCCCACCGACACCAGGTAGCGCGGGATCCCCTCTTCGGCCATCAGTTGTGCCAGGTGATCGGCGGCATAGCCCTCTCCGACCGTCGATAGATCAACGAACAGATCGGGGATATCTTTTTCGAGGTATTGCTTGCCGGACTGATTGATGACCGTCAGATGCTGCAGGCCCGTCTGCGCCCGGGCATCGTCAATCTGTGCCTGATCGGGAGTTTTCACCGGCTGTTTGTTCGGGCCAAAGCCCCAGAGGTTAACCAGCGGACCGACGGTGATATCCATCGCGCCGTTGGTTTTATAACCCACCCGCAGTGACTCGGTGACGATATCGGCCATCGCCTCACTCACCGGCCAGGGGGAGGTGCTCTGGGAGTGATTAAAGCGCATCAGGGCGGAGTCATTTTTATAGGTAGACATCAACTGGTCATCGCCGTCCAGCTGGGACTGGATCTTCCCACGCAGCTCTTCCGCCCGGGCCGCCGGGAGATCAATCACGCTAACGCGCCAGAAGGTGCCCATGGTTTTGCCTTCCAGCACCGTCGCGGCAGCGGTTTCGCTCTTGACCGGAGGGGTGGGTGCATCGCACGCAGACAGCATAAAAAGTGTCGCCAGAAAACCGACGCGCAGAAAAGTAATTTCCATTGGTTATTATCCTCAAGCCTGAGACCGGCAAGAGTACACTAAAAAGCAGGCTTTGTAAGGGGCTGATAGTAAGGCCAAAAAAAGGGGCCAGTTGGCCCCTTTTTGCACTACTGCGTAAGACTTAGAACTGGTAAACCAGGCCCAGGGCTACGATGTCATCAGTGCTGATGCCGGCACGGTCGGTGAAGGCATTTGCATCCAGCAGGTTGATTTTGTAATCAACATAGGTGGACATGTTTTTGTTGAAGTAGTAAGTCGCGCCAACATCAACATATTTCAGCAGATCCTGGTCGCCGTTACCTTCGATGTCCTTACCTTTAGACTGCAGGTAAGCCACGGATGGACGCAGGCCGAAGTCGAACTGGTACTGTGCAACCACTTCGAAGTTCTGTGCTTTGTTCGCAAAGCCGTAAACAGCGTTGTCGGCGTCGCTCTGAGAGTCACCAAAACGGGTCGCGTTGTAAGTCTGGGAGTACTGCGCTGCCAGATAGATGTTATTCGCGTCGTATTTCAGGCCACCGCTATACACTTCAGCGTGGTCGCCACGGCCATAAACGCCTGGGCCGTTCTGGTCTGCGGTACGTTTGGAAGAGGCTGCTGCTGCACCCACGCTGAAGCCTTCGCCCAGGTCATAGGTCAGGGAGCCGCCGAAGCCGTCACCATTCTGTTTCAGCAGGCTACGACCGGTGTCGTTTTCACCGCTGACGCTGCCGTTTTTACCCTGGTACTGCAGAGCAAAGTTCAGGCCTTCAACCAGACCGAAGAAGTCCTGGTTACGGTAGGTCGCAACGCCGTTACCACGGGATTGCAGGAAGTTGTCAGAACCGTAGGTGTCGCCGCCGAATTCTGGCAGAACGTCGGTCCATGAGGTTACGTCGTAGATCACGCCGTAGTTACGACCATAGTCGAAAGAACCTGCTTCAGCGAATTTCAGACCGGCGAAGGCCACACGCGTCCAGGACTGATTGCTGCTGCTTTCAGTGTCATTAGCCTGAACGTTGTATTCCCACTGACCGTAGCCAGTGATCTGATCGTTAACCTGAGTTTCGCCTTTGAAGCCGATACGCATGTAGGTCTGATCGCCATCAGCGCCTTCGTCATCAGAGAAATAGTGCAGACCGTCTACTTTGCCGTAGAGATCTAATTTGTTGCCGTCTTTGTTGTAAATTTCAGCCGCATTTGCTGCGCCTGCTACCAGCAGTGCTGGTACCAGGAGGGACAGTACTTTAACTTTCATTATTTTAACCCTCTGTTATATGTCTTTTATTACCACTGCTTACTGATCAACCCTCTTAACCAGTCGGCAAGTTCATTCTCCTCAAAAATACAGAATAATCCAATAAGAATATGATACGAAAACTTTTAAGATGTTTCATATTGCCGCATAGATGTTTCAATTTGTAAAAATGAGGGAACTTTTTTGCCGCACGCAAAGTTAAAAAATAAAGCACTAAAAAACAAAATTTTAAAATTAATCATTAAATTCAATAGGTTAGAGAAAAATTCATTATAGCACTGATTGCCAAAACAAAAATTCATCCGGCTACTAAAATATCTCTCGCTATCATCATTAACTTTATTTATTACCGTCATTCATATTTGAATGTCTGTTTATCCAGAATTGAACCGAATGCAATGCGTTCGGTTTTTTTTTACCTTTCTTTACGCAAATCCCGCATATTTGTGCTACCCGCCTGAAACTATAACGACTATTAATTAAATCTTAGCGTGCTATTTTTAAGCTTAAAAATAGAATGTCTAATTTAATTTCTTGTTAATTCGTGCTATTTTTTCCATATATTGTCCCTTATTTGTACAATGAAAGTTCGACCGTACAGATTTAAGACATCCCTTCTGCCTCATGCAACGGAGCGAAAAAGTCAGCCTCTAAGTGGCGTGAAGCTGGAAATTCGATTATTACGCTTTATACTGCCCTATTCGCCTGAAGCGCAGCCATAACGGGTTAAACACATCAATGAGTCAGTCAGAAACCACAGCCGCGAACAAATTTTCTCTGCTTCCGGGCAGTATTACCCGTTTCTTTCTTCTATTGATCGTTGTGCTGTTAGTGACCATGGGCGTAATGGTACAGAGCGCGGTGAACACCTGGTTAAAAGACAGAAGCTATCAGATTGTTGATATCAGCCACGCCATGCATAAACGTATCGACACCTGGCGCTACGCAACCTGGCAGATTTACGACAACATCGCGGCCACCCCAACGACCTCCTCCGCTGAAGGATTGCAGGAGACGCGCCTGAAGCAGGACGTCTACTATCTGGAGAAAACGCGGCGCAAAACCGAAGCCCTGATTTTTGGCTCACACGACAGCGCTACGCTGGAGATGACCCAGCGCATGTCGACCTATCTCGATACGCTGTGGGGCGCGGAGACCGTGCCCTGGTCGATGTACTATCTCAACGGTCAGGACAACAGCATGATCCTGATCTCCACCCTGCCGCTGAAAGACCTCTCCTCCGGTTTTAAAGAGTCGTCGGTGGGTTCGATTGTCGATTCCCGTCGTGCGGAGATGCTGCAGCAGGCCAATGCCCTGGATGAGCGCGAAAGCTTCTCTTCCCTGCGCCGACTGGCCTGGCAGAATGGCCACTACTTTACCCTGCGCACCACCTTCAACCAGCCAGGCCATCTGGCGACGGTGGTGGCCTTCGATCTGCCGATCAACGATCTGATCCCCCCGGATATGCCGCTCGACAGCTTCCGCCTCGAGCAGGACACTTCGGTGCAAAACCAGCGCGCGCAGACGGACAAAGAGAGCCCCGATAGCGTCTCGATCTCCTTTAACGGATCGAAAATCGAGATTGCTTCCTCCCTGAACACCACCGGTATGCGTCTGGTCTGGCAGGTGCCTTTTGGTACGCTGCTGCTGGATACGCTGCAAAATATCCTGCTGCCGCTGCTGCTCAATATCGGTTTGCTGGCGCTGGCGCTGTTTGGTTACAGCACCTTCCGCTCGCAGCCGGGTCGCCAGAGCGATGTTCCCGTCGCCAGCGGCACCAGCAACGAGCTGCGCGTCCTGCGCGCATTGAATGAAGAGATTGTCTCGGTGCTGCCGCTCGGTCTGCTGGTGCACGACCAGGAGGCCAACCGCACGGTGATCAGCAATAAGATCGCCGATCACCTGCTGCCGCACCTGAATCTGCAGAACATTACCAGCATGGCAGATCAGCATCAGGGCGTGATTCAGGCCACCATCAACAATGAGCTGTACGAGATCCGCCAGTTCCGCAGCCAGGTGGCGTCGCGCACACAGATTTTTATCATTCGCGATCAGGATCGCGAGGTGCTGGTTAATAAAAAGCTCAAGCAGGCTCAAAGGCTGTACGAGAAGAACCAGCAGGGCCGGGCGGCCTTTATGCAGAATATTGGCGACGCCTTCAAACTGCCGTTGAAGGCGCTGGCCAGCGAAGCAGCGCAGTTAAGCAGCCCGGAAAGCCTACAGCTGTCCAGTCATGCCGATACGCTGGTGCGCCTGGTGGATGAGATCCAGCTCGCCAATATGCTGGAAAATGACAGCTGGAAGAGCACCGCTACGCTGTTCTCGATTCAGGATCTGATCGATGAGGTGGTGCCGGAGGTGCTGCCGGTCATCAAGCGTAAAGGGCTACAGCTGCTGATTAACAACCCGCTGCGCGCCAACGATGAGCGCCACGGCGACCGTGATGCGCTGCGTCGCATCCTGCTGATGCTGATCCAGTACGCGGTGACTACCACCCAGATTGGCAAAATCACGCTTGAAGTGAGCAGCGATGAGTCGGCCGATGACCGTCTCACCTTCCGTATCCTCGATACCGGCGAAGGGGTCACGGCCAGTGAAATCGACAACCTGCACTTCCCGTTCCTGAACGATACCCAGGGTGACAACTACGGCAAAGCCAACGCCCTTACCTTCTGGCTGTGCGATCAGCTGGCACGTAAGCTTGGCGGTCACCTGAATATCAAAGCCCGTGAGTCGCTGGGCACCCGTTATTCATTGCATGTGAAAATGCCGGCCACCCCGCAGGAAACCGAGGACGATGAGGGTCTGCTGGACGACGTGGTGATCATGGTGGATGTGACGTCGAATGAGATCCGCAGTATCGTGGTGCGTCAGCTGGAAAACTGGGGTGCGACCTGTATCTCCCCGGACGAAAGGCTGGCAAGTCAAGAATATGATCTCTTTTTAACGGATAATCCGTCTAATCTTACTGCCTCGGGCTTGCTTTTAAGCGATGATGAGCCAGGCGTGCGAAAAATTGGCCCCGGCCAGGTGCGCGTCAACTTTAATATGAGCAATGCGATGCAGGAAGCTGTACTACAACTAATAGAGGAGCAACTGGCGCAGGAAACGATCCCGGAATCCCCACTGGGCGGCAATGAAAATGCCGAACTGCAGGCCAGCGGCTATTATTCTCTCTTCGTAGACACAGTACCAGATGATGTTAAGAGGTTGTATACTGAATCCGCCGCGAACGACTTCGCAGCGCTGGCTCAGACAGCACACCGGCTCAAAGGGGTGTTTGCCATGCTTAATCTGGTTCCAGGCAAGCAATTATGTGAAACGCTGGAACATCTTATTCGTGAGAAAGATGCCGCCAGCATAGAAAAATACATCAGCGACATTGACGATTATGTCAAAAGCTTGCTGTAGCAAGGTAGCCTTATACATGAACAATATGAACGTAATTATTGCCGATGACCATCCGATTGTACTGTTCGGTATTCGCAAATCACTTGAACAGATCGAGTGGGTGAATGTAGTCGGCGAATTTGAAGACTCCACAGCACTGATTAATAACCTGCCAAAACTTGATGCGCACGTGCTCATCACCGACCTTTCCATGCCTGGAGATAAATACGGTGACGGGATCACGCTGATCAAATACATCAAGCGTCATTTCCCGAGTATTTCGATCATCGTGCTGACCATGAACAACAACCCGGCCATTTTAAGTGCCGTTCTGGATCTCGATATCGAAGGGATTGTCCTGAAACAGGGCGCACCAACCGATCTGCCAAAAGCGCTGGCCGCGCTGCAGAAAGGGAAGAAATTTACCCCGGAAAGCGTCTCCCGTCTGCTGGAAAAAATCAGCGCTGGCGGTTACGGTGACAAACGTCTGTCACCGAAAGAGAGCGAAGTGTTGCGTCTGTTTGCAGAAGGTTTCCTGGTAACGGAAATTGCCAAGAAGCTGAACCGCAGCATCAAGACCATCAGTAGCCAGAAGAAATCTGCGATGATGAAACTGGGTGTGGAAAACGATATCGCCCTGCTGAACTATCTCTCTTCCGTGACCCTGAGTCCGGCAGATAAAGACTGATAACTACATGCCCGGCGGCATGGTAAATGTAAAAAGGCAACGTAAGTTGCCTTTTTTTATGTTTGCACCCTCTCCCGGTGGGAGAGGGTTGGGGTGAGGGCATCAGGCCGCACTCCTATACTCGCGTTTTCCTCACCCGCTCCGCGTACACCGACAGCGTCTGTTTCAACACGTCCAGCGTCACCGGCTTGGAAAGACAGCTATCCATCCCCGACTCCAGACAACGCTGCTTCTCTTCTGCCAGCGCATTGGCGGTGACGCCTACCACCGGCAGCGTCAGGCCCAGCTGGCGAATACGCTGGGTGAGGCGATAGCCGTCCATGTTCGGCATGTTCACGTCACTCAGGACGATGTCGATATGGTTTTTGCTCAACACGTTCAGCGCATCCACGCCATCGTTCGCGGTTTTACACTGATAGCCCAGCGAGCCCAGCTGATCGGCCAGCAGACGGCGGTTAATCGGATGGTCATCCACCACCAGGATCATCATGTCCTCGTTCAGCGACTGCGCTGATTCCGGGGACGGCAGCGCTGCCGAGCCATCGCCTGCGTCCATCTCGATACGATAGATGCGCGCCAGCAGCGCAATCAGCTCGTGTGGCGAGGCCACGCTGTTCACCCACTCGCCGTGGGCACGCTCCTGAGCAATACCGATATGGCGACGGCAGAAGATCACCGCCGCTTTGCCCTGCCACGGCTGCGTCAGCTCATCGTCGGTGAGGAGTATGTCTTCCGCATCCGGTGTTTGCCCGGTGTAGCGCGCCACACGAATACCGTGCGGCGTCAGCAGGGACTCCAGATAGGCATACAGCGAGGCATTATTGACCGCCAGCCAGCAGCGTTTATCACTTAATCCATCCACCACGATGCTCGGGGACTGCGCGGCATAGAGCGGAATGCGGATGGTAAACTGACTCCCCATACCCGGCTCGGTATCCACCGAGATATCGCCGTCCATCATGCTGATCAGTTTTTCACAAATCGCCAGCCCCAGACCGGTACCCTGGAAGTTACGCTGCACCCCCGTTCCCACCTGGAAGAACGGATCGAAGAGTTTGACCACCTCTTTGGCCGGAATACCCACACCGGTGTCGCGCACGCGGATGCTCAGATAGTCCCCTGCCCTCGAGACATGCATCACGATGCAGCCCATATCAGTGAACTTAATGGCGTTGCTGAGCAGGTTGGAGATCACCTGCTGCAGGCGCATCGGATCGCCCTCCAGCGATACCGGCACGTCCGGCTCAATAAAGCAGTACAGCCCCAGCTGTTTCCGCACCACCAGCGGCAGATAGTTGGCGCTGATATGGTTCATCACCTCGCGCGGCGAGAATTCGCGCGGTTCAATTTTCAGCTGTTCGGACTCAATTTTGGAGAAGTCGAGAATATCGCTGATAATTTTCAACAGCAGGCTGGAGGAGTTGTTCATCGCCGTCACCAGACGGTCAACGCCCCGGGGCAGCTCTTTAGTCTGCAGCAGATCGAGGTTACCGATAATTCCGTACAGCGGGGTGCGCAGCTCGTGGCTGACGGTGGCGAGGAACATCGATTTCGACTGGCTGGCCTGTTCAGCCGACTGGGCCATATCCTGCAACGACTCTTCCATTTTGACGCGCGCGGAGACATCCACCAGCACGCAGATGGCGACGTTCTCATTGCGATAGCGCGAGTGCACAAAGCTGATCTGCAGGTTGGTGTTGTTGCTGGTCAGCACGTCGACGAAGTTGACCTGCTGCCCGCAAATGATCTGCGTCAGCCGCTGCCGGTCCTCGTGTGTCAGCATATTCAGATAGTTATGCGCCAGCTCGTTACTGAGGATGTTGGTACCGTCCAGGGTACGCAGAATACAGATCCCCACTGGCGCAGAGGCGACAATCTTGCGGTTGAACTGCTCATGCTCTTCGAGGCGCTGGGCGTCGATCTCCGCCGGAATAAAGATTTTGCGCTCGTACATCCGCGCCAGCGTAAACAGCGCAATCCCCACCAGCACGTTCAGCAGTACCGAATTGAGGATCAGCATGCGGATACGCTCCAGCACCAGATCCACCGGAACGGAATAGACGATGCTCAGGGACGATGGCGGCAGGCTGTTTTTCAGCACCAGATCGCGGAAACCGGAGGTATAACCAAACCACGAACGCTCCTGCATCCAGCGAGGGTCAACCTTGAGCCGGGTTTCCGGCCCCGCCAGCGAGATCAGGGAGTGGCCATTTTCATCAAGAATAGTCACGCCCATCGGCAGGTTGCCGGGGGTGAAAAAGTTCTCCATGCGGATAGTCTGTTCAGTGCCGAGCATCGCCTGCAGGCGGTTGGCCAGATAGACCGGCGTCATGGCGTAAAAATACCCTACCCCTGGACGCGGGCCCTGGCTTATCCAGAACAGATTGTTGCCGCGCTCATCCTGCGGCGCATTGCGGTATTTCATGATCCGCTCGTGCAGGCTTTTCAGGGCGTTATCACGATCCATCGGCACGTCACGCAGGCCAAAGTTGGCCATACAGAGGTTTTCGCTACCAATCAAAAAGACCCGGTTAAGATCGTAAGCTGCCGAGAAGTTATCGCGCCAGTAGCGCATAAACCAGGCCAGCGACTCCAGTGACCCGCGCCATGCCGGGCCCATCGCAGAGCAATCAGAATCGGGGAACAGCGGCTCAAAGCTGGGCACCTCGGTTTTGCTGTCGCGCCCACGGGTGGCCAGCACGCCGTTTTCCGCCGTCAGACGGTTCTCGGCGATGTACTTGAGCTCCTTCATGACGTCTGCGGTGCGCTGAATGTAGCGCTGGGACTGTTCGTAGCTGAGATTAAATTCCTGACGGATCTCCGACTCCTTCTGGTGCAGCGCGTTGACGATGTAAAACACCGAAAACAGGGCGATCAACACCCAGATCAGGAGCGCCAGCGCCCGAAACAGATAGCGAGAAACTTTCAGCGTGGTTCGAAAGGAGACGAGGTATTTCAAGGGGGCGAGGCTCCGCCATCAGGGTCAAAAGGAATGGGCTTAAGGTAGCGGTAAACGCGCGCGGTCGCAATGTTCGGTTGTCTGCAATTGCGTGTGCTACAAAAGAAAAGGGCCGGAAACCGGCCCTTTATCGTCAGGAGACGTTACTCTTCAGCATCATCCGCTGCATCGTCGTCGGTGTCCGCTTCCGGTGCGATCTCATCGTCACCTTCTGCGACGCTGCCGTCGATGGAGTCGAGCTCTTCGTCATCCACCGGCTCAGCGACGCGCTGCAGACCCACTACGTTTTCATCTTCCGCAGTACGGATGAGGATAACGCCCTGGGTGTTACGGCCCACCACGCTGATCTCAGACACACGGGTACGCACCAGCGTACCGGCATCGGTGATCATCATGATCTGGTCGGCATCATCAACCTGGACCGCGCCAACAACGGAGCCGTTACGCTCGGTCACTTTGATCGAGATAACGCCCTGAGTGCCGCGGGACTTGGTTGGATACTCGTCCTGGGCGGTACGTTTGCCGTAGCCGTTCTGCGTGACGGTCAGGATTGCACCTTCGCCACGTGGAACAATCAGGGAGACCACACTGTCTTCGCCCGCCAGTTTGATGCCGCGAACGCCGGTCGCGGTACGACCCATGGCGCGCACGGCGCTCTCTTTAAAGCGCACCACTTTACCGGCGGCAGAGAACAGCATCACTTCGTCGGAACCGGAGGTCAGATCCACACCAATCAGTTCGTCGCCTTCGTTCAGGTTGACGGCGATGATACCGGCAGAACGTGGACGGCTGAACTCGGTCAGAGCGGTCTTCTTCACCGTACCGCTGGCGGTCGCCATAAAGACGTTCACGCCCTCTTCGTACTCACGTACCGGCAGGATTGCGGTAATACGTTCGTTCGCTTCCAGCGGCAGCAGGTTAACGATCGGACGACCACGCGCGCCACGGCTCGCTTCCGGCAGCTGATAAACCTTCATCCAGTACAGACGACCCCGGCTGGAGAAGCAGAGGATGGTGTCATGGGTGTTGGCCACCAGCAGGCGGTCGATAAAGTCTTCTTCTTTAATACGTGCTGCAGATTTGCCTTTACCACCACGACGTTGTGCTTCGTAGTCGGTCAGCGGCTGATATTTCACATAGCCCTGATGAGACAGGGTGACCACCACGTCTTCGCGGTTGATCAGATCTTCAATGTTGATATCAGAACTGTTGGCGGTGATTTCAGTGCGACGCTCATCGCCAAACTGATCGCGGGCCAGCTCCAGCTCTTCACGGATCACTTCCATCAGACGATCGGCGCTGCCAAGGATATGCAGCAGCTCGGCAATCTGTTCCAGCAGCTCTTTGTACTCGTCGAGCAGTTTTTCGTGCTCAAGGCCGGTCAGTTTCTGCAGACGCAGATCCAGGATGGCCTGAGCCTGCTGTTCGGTCAGGTAATACTGGCCATCACGTACGCCAAACTCTGGCTCCAGCCACTCCGGACGCGCAGCGTCATCGCCCGCACGTTCCAGCATCGCAGAGACATTCCCCAGCGCCCATGGCTGAGCCACTAAGCCTGCTTTCGCTTCGGCAGGGGTTGGGGCACGACGAATCAGCTCGATGATTGGATCGATGTTCGCCAGCGCAACCGCCAGAGCTTCAAGGATGTGTGCACGATCGCGAGCTTTACGCAGTTCGAAAATGGTACGACGGGTCACCACTTCACGACGGTGACGGACGAACGCGCTCAGGATATCTTTCAGGTTCATGATCTTCGGCTGACCATGGTGCAGCGCAACCATGTTGATGCCGAAGGAGACCTGAAGCTGCGTCAGGGAGTAGAGGTTGTTAAGAACCACTTCCCCTACCGCGTCACGTTTGATCTCAATCACGACGCGCATGCCGTCTTTATCAGACTCATCACGCAGCGCACTGATCCCTTCAATACGCTTCTCTTTAACCAGCTCGGCAATCTTCTCGATCAGGCGCGCTTTGTTCACCTGATACGGAATTTCGTGGACGATAATGGTCTCACGGCCGGTTTTGGCATCGGCTTCCACTTCGGCGCGGGCACGAATATAGATCTTGCCGCGACCGGTACGGTACGCTTCTTCAATGCCGCGACGGCCATTAATGATGGCCGCAGTCGGGAAGTCCGGACCCGGGATGTGTTCCATCAGCCCTTCAACGCTGATCTCTTCATCGTCGATATAGGCCAGGCAGCCGTTGATCACTTCCGTGATGTTGTGCGGTGGAATGTTGGTCGCCATACCTACGGCGATACCGGAAGAACCGTTTACCAGCAGGTTAGGGATCTTGGTTGGCATCACATCCGGAATGCGCTCGGTGCCGTCGTAGTTATCAACGAAGTCAACGGTCTCTTTTTCCAGATCGGCCATCAGTTCATGGGCGATTTTCGACATACGGATTTCCGTATAACGCATCGCCGCGGCGGAGTCGCCGTCAACCGAACCGAAGTTACCCTGACCATCAACCAGCATGTAACGCAATGAGAATGGCTGCGCCATACGGACGATGGTGTCATAAACTGCTGTATCACCATGCGGGTGATATTTACCGATTACGTCACCAACGACACGGGCAGATTTTTTGTAGGCTTTATTCCAGTCATTGCCCAATACGTTCATGGCGTATAGTACGCGACGGTGTACCGGCTTAAGTCCATCGCGGACATCCGGCAGCGCACGGCCAACAATGACCGACATCGCATAATCCAGATAGGAGCTCTTCAGCTCTTCCTCGATGTTAACCGGTGTAATTTCTCTCGCAAGGTCGCTCATCTAACCGCTATCCCTCTACTGTATCCCGGATTCAAAGGTCGGAAATTATAACACACACGCTTAGGTTTAAACTAATTTGCTTTGTTATCCTGATATACTTCCTCGTCTTTAAATTACGGAGTAAAAGCGTCCATGAATGCGGAAAAATCCCCGGTGGCTCCCAACGTTGACCAGGAAGAGATCGCCAAATTCGAAGCCGTCGCCTCGCGCTGGTGGGATCTTGAAGGTGAGTTTAAACCCCTGCACCGCATTAACCCCCTGCGTCTGGGCTATATCGCCGAGCGTTCCGGCGGCCTGTTCGGTAAAAAAGTGCTCGATGTAGGTTGCGGCGGCGGCATCCTGGCAGAGAGCATGGCGCGCGAAGGCGCTACCGTGACCGGCCTGGATATGGGCTTCGAGCCGCTACAGGTGGCGCGACTGCATGCGCTGGAAAGCGGCGTTCAGGTGGAGTACGTGCAGGAAACCGTCGAAGAGCACGCGGCGAAACATGCCCATCAGTATGACGTCGTCACCTGCATGGAGATGCTGGAGCACGTTCCCGACCCGCAATCGGTGGTAAAAGCCTGTGCGGCACTGGTGAAACCGGGCGGCCAGGTGTTCTTCTCCACCATCAACCGCAACGGCAAGGCGTGGCTGATGGCAGTAGTCGGTGCGGAATACGTGCTGCGGATGGTGCCAAAGGGCACGCACGACGTGAAAAAATTCATCAAACCCGCTGAATTGCTGGGCTGGGTCGATGGCACCTGGCTGAAAGAGCAGCACATCACCGGGCTGCATTACAATCCCCTGACCGACAAGTTCAAACTGGCACCGGGCGTGGACGTTAACTACATGCTCCATACCACTGCAAAAAAAGAGTAAGGTTAGCCACTCTTTTTCTGATGAATGCGCAACCCTCAGTTGCGCATTTTTGACCACCCGTTGAAGAAATCAGCAGTCGATCAAATTTTCATTTTTTTTTCTACATTATTGACATCACGTCCAGGCCTTACGGCACGAGGACTTACGCTTTTTTACCCTTTCACAACCTGAATTTAACCTCAAAATCAACTCTTGTGCTGAAAAGAATCCTTACTAGAATACTCACCATCTTGCGTTATGCTTAACGCACAACCCCTATATATAGTATTTATCCACAGAGGTCTGTGGATAAGCGGGGGATATTTTCATTTTTCACGGACAGGTAAAAACCCACATGAATCAGAGTCTGCTGGTGACAAAGCGCGACGGTGCTACCGAGCGTATCAATCTGGACAAAATCCATCGTGTTCTCGACTGGGCAGCAGAAGGACTGAACAACGTATCTATTTCTCAGGTGGAACTGCGATCTCACATCCAGTTCTATGACGGCATCAAAACGTCTGATATCCACGAAACCATTATCAAAGCTGCGGCGGATCTGATCTCCCGCGAAGCACCGGATTATCAGTACCTCGCTGCCCGTCTGGCCATTTTCCACCTGCGTAAAAAAGCTTACGGCCAGTTTGAGCCGCCAGCGTTGTTCGATCATGTGGTGAAGATGGTAGAGCTGGGCAAATACGACACGCATCTGCTGGAAGACTACACGGAAGAAGAGTTCAAGCAGATGGACGGGTTTATCGATCACTGGCGTGATATGAACTTCTCCTACGCCGCGGTGAAGCAGCTGGAAGGTAAATACCTGGTCCAGAACCGTGTGACCGGCGAAATCTACGAGAGCGCCCAGTTCCTCTACATTCTGGTTGCCGCCTGCCTGTTCTCTGGCTATCCGCGTGATACCCGTCTGGAATACGTGAAGCGTTTCTACGATGCGGTGTCCACGTTCAAAATTTCTCTGCCGACGCCGATCATGTCCGGCGTGCGCACCCCAACCCGCCAGTTCAGCTCCTGCGTGCTGATCGAGTGCGGCGATAGCCTGGACTCTATTAACGCCACCTCCAGCGCCATTGTGAAATACGTTTCCCAGCGCGCCGGTATCGGCATCAACGCCGGTCGCATTCGTGCCCTGGGTAGCCCGATCCGCGGCGGTGAAGCGTTCCACACCGGCTGTATCCCGTTCTACAAACACTTCCAGACCGCAGTCAAATCCTGCTCTCAGGGCGGCGTGCGCGGTGGTGCAGCGACCCTGTTCTACCCGATGTGGCATCTGGAAGTTGAAAGCCTGCTGGTCCTGAAAAACAACCGTGGCGTGGAAGGCAACCGCGTGCGTCACATGGACTACGGCGTACAGATCAACAAGCTGATGTACACCCGTCTGCTGAAAGGTGGCGACATCACTCTGTTCAGCCCGTCCGACGTCCCGGGCCTGTACGACGCTTTCTTTGCCGATCAGGATGAGTTCGAGCGCCTGTACGTTCAGTACGAGCAGGACGACAGTATTCGTAAGCAGCGCGTGAAGGCGGTTGAACTGTTCTCCCTGATGATGCAGGAGCGCGCCTCGACTGGCCGTATTTACATCCAGAACGTTGACCACTGCAACACCCATAGCCCGTTCGATCCGGTCGTTGCCCCAGTGCGCCAGTCCAACCTGTGCCTGGAGATCGCCCTGCCGACCAAACCGCTGGAAGATGTGAACGACGAAAACGGCGAGATCGCCCTGTGTACGCTCTCCGCGTTCAACCTGGGGGCGATTAACAGCCTCGACGAGCTGGAAGAGCTGGCGGTGCTGGCTGTACGTGCCCTGGATGCGCTGCTGGATTATCAGGATTACCCAATCCCGGCGGCCAAACGTGGTGCGATGGGTCGTCGTACCCTCGGCATCGGTGTGATCAACTATGCCTACTGGCTGGCGAAAAACGGTAAACGTTATTCCGACGGCAGCGCCAACAATCTGACGCACCAGACCTTCGAAGCCATTCAGTATTACCTGCTGAAAGCCTCTAACGATCTGGCCATCGAGCAAGGCGCCTGCCCGTGGTTCAACGAAACCACCTACGCCAAAGGCATTCTGCCGATCGACACCTACAAGAAAGACCTGGACGCGATCGCCAACGAGCCGCTGCATCTTGACTGGGAAGCTCTGCGCGAATCCATTAAGACTCACGGCCTGCGTAACTCCACGCTCTCTGCCCTGATGCCGTCCGAGACCTCCTCGCAGATCTCCAACGCCACCAACGGCATCGAGCCGCCGCGCGGCCACGTCAGCATCAAAGCGTCGAAAGACGGGATCCTGCGCCAGGTGGTGCCGGACTACGAGCTGCTGAAAAACAACTACGAGCTGCTGTGGGAAATGCCAAATAACGACGGCTACCTGCAGCTGGTGGGCATCATGCAGAAGTTTATCGACCAGTCGATCTCTGCCAACACCAACTACGATCCATCACGCTTCCCGTCCGGGAAAGTGCCGATGCAGCAGCTGCTGAAAGACCTGCTTACCGCCTATAAATTTGGCGTGAAGACCCTGTACTATCAAAACACCCGTGACGGTGCGGAAGATGCGCAGGACGATCTGGCCCCGTCCATTCAGGATGATGGCTGCGAAAGCGGCGCATGTAAGATTTAATGTAAATGCCGGGTGGCGCTACGCTTACCCGGCCTACGATTTTGTTTGCCCGATCTACAAAATCTCTCACAGGACACACTCATGGCATACACCACCTTTTCACAGACGAAAAACGACCAGCTCAAAGAGCCGATGTTCTTCGGCCAGCCGGTCAACGTGGCACGCTACGATCAGCAAAAATATGACATCTTCGAAAAGCTGATTGAAAAGCAACTCTCCTTCTTCTGGCGTCCGGAAGAAGTTGACGTTTCCCGCGATCGCATCGACTTCCAGGCGCTGCCGGAGCATGAAAAGCACATCTTCCTCAGCAATCTGAAGTATCAGACGCTGCTGGACTCCATCCAGGGTCGTAGCCCGAACGTGGCGCTGCTGCCGCTGATCTCCATCCCGGAGCTGGAAACCTGGGTTGAGACCTGGGCCTTCTCCGAGACGATCCACTCTCGCTCCTACACCCACATCATCCGTAACATCGTCAACGATCCGGCGATTGTGTTCGATGATATCGTCACCAACGATCAAATCCTGAAGCGCGCGCAGGGCATTGCGCACTTCTATGATGACCTGATTGAGATGACAAGCTACTGGCATCTGCTGGGTGAAGGTACCCACAGCGTGAACGGCAAAACCGTCACCGTGAACCTGCGTGAGCTGAAGAAAAAACTCTACCTGTGCCTGATGAGCGTAAACGCTCTCGAAGCGATTCGTTTCTACGTCAGCTTCGCCTGCTCCTTCGCCTTCGCAGAACGCGAGCTGATGGAAGGCAATGCCAAAATCATCCGTCTGATCGCCCGGGATGAAGCCCTGCACCTGACCGGCACCCAGCATATGCTGAACCTGCTGCGCAGCGGCGTGGACGATCCGGAAATGGCTGAGATTGCAGAAGAGTGCAAGCAGGAGAGCTATGACCTGTTTGTTCAGGCGGCGCAGCAGGAGAAAGAGTGGGCTGAATACCTGTTCCAGGGCGGCTCGATGATCGGCCTGAACAAAGATATTCTCTGCCAGTACGTCGAGTACATCACCAACATCCGCATGCAGGCGGTGGGTCTTGACCTGCCGTTCCAGACCCGCTCCAACCCAATCCCGTGGATCAACACCTGGCTGGTGTCCGATAACGTCCAGGTGGCGCCGCAGGAAGTGGAAGTGAGCTCCTACCTGGTCGGTCAGATTGACTCCGAAGTCAACACCGATGATTTGAGCGACTTCCAGCTCTGATGAGCCGCGTGACGCTTCGTCTGACTGGCACAGAACTCCTGTGCCAGGAAGAACACCCTTCCCTGCTTATTGCGCTGGAATCCCACCGGATTGCAGTTGAATACCAGTGCCGTGAAGGCTACTGCGGCTCCTGCCGCTGCCGCCTGGTGACCGGTCAGGTTGACTGGATCACCGAACCGCTGGCCTTCATCAACGAAGGGGAAATTTTGCCCTGCTGCTGTAGGGCAAAAGGCGATATTGAGATCGAGATGTAAAAAAGGGCCTTCCGGCCCTTTTTTTTATTTTAAGAACGTCACCGCTTTATCCGGGAAATCTGTAAACAATCCGTCCACGCCCGCCTGGTTGTACAACACCTCATAAAGCTGATTCACATCCGTCGCATATTCCGGCAGCTGGTCCGCGCGCACCGTATAAGGATGGACCTGCATCTTGCTGGCATGCGCCTCTTTCACCATCGTCGTCAACTTCACGTGGCCCGGCGTGGAACCCTCTGCCACCAGCATGTGGTAATCCGGCCCGATGCCGTCGGCATACTGTGCAATCTGCTTCATCGCACCCGGTGTAAACATCCAGTCATAGCTGTAGTTCACCCACGTCCCGTCCGGCTTCTTCTCCTGGGTTTCATTCCAGTTAGTGTAAGCAATCAGCTGCACCAGATTGAGATCCATCCCCATCTTCGGCTCCAGCTCGGTTTTGATGCGCTTCAGCTCAGCGGCGTCAAAACACTGCAGATACACCTTGTCCTTCTTGCTGGTGTAGCCATAGTGTTTCAGCACCTCCAGCGTTTTCGCGGCAATGTCTTTCCCTTCCTGGTGGTGGAACCACGGCGCTTTGATTTCCGGATAGATACCGATATTTTTACCGGTTGAGTGGTTCAGCCCCTGAACAAACTCAATCTCTTCCTGGAAGGTATGGATGCGGAAGTCAGATTTGCCCATCGGGAAACGTCCCGGATAAACCTGCACCTTCTTGCCATTTTCAATCTCGAAACCTTCGGTAAACTTCAGGGAACGGATCTCCGCCAGGGTAAAATCAATGGCGTAGAACCGGCCATCCTGGCGCGCACGGTCCGGGAAACGCTCCGCCACGTCCGTCACGCGATCAAGATAGTGGTCATGCAGGACGACCAGCTGGTCGTCCTTCGTCATCACCAGATCCTGCTCCAGATAATCCGCACCCTGTGCATAGGCCATCGCTTTCGCCGGTAGCGTATGCTCCGGCAGATAGCCGCTGGCACCGCGATGAGCGATAACGATTTTATCCGCCGCCAGCGCGGACCCTGTCATCAGGCCCGCCAGCAGCAATCCGGTTGTTAAGTGAGATAATTTCATGGCAAGGTTCCTTATTGACGACGTGCCAGCACTTCCGCGTGATGACGTTTCTCACCGATCATCACGACAATCAGCAGCAGTACCGCCAGTACGCTTCCGCCGATCATCACCATAAAGCCGCCATCCCAGCCGAAGAAGTCAACGGTATAGCCCACGATGGCGCTCGCTGCGACCGACCCACCCAGATAGCCGAACAGACCGGTAAAGCCTGCCGCCGTGCCTGCCGCTTTTTTCGGTGCCAGTTCCAGGGCATGCAGACCGATCAGCATAACCGGACCATAAATCAGGAAGCCGATGACGATCATGCAGGCCATATCCACACCCGGGTTGCCCGGCGGGTTGAGCCAGTACACGACGGTGGCGATGGTCACCAGGGTCATAAAGAAGACGCCCGTCGCACCGCGGTTACCTTTGAACACCTTGTCCGACATCCAGCCGCAAATCAGCGTGCCCGGGATCCCGGCGTATTCATACAGGAAGTAGGCCCAGGAGGATTTATCCAGCGCGAAGTGCTTCACCTCTTTCAGGTAAGTCGGGGACCAGTCCAGAATGCCGTAGCGCAGCAGATAAACGAACACGTTCGCCACCGCGATGTACCACAGCAGTTTGTTGGGCAGCACGTACTTCATGAAGATCTGTTTTGCCGTCAGCTCTTCTTCGTGCTTCTCACTGTAATCATCCGGATAGTCATTTTTGTACTCTTCAATCGGCGGCAGGCCGCAGGATTGCGGCGTGTCGCGCATCAGGGCAAAGGCAATAATCGCCACCACAATGGCACCAAAGGCTGGCATATAAAGGGCAGCGTGCCAGTCGTTGAACCAGGCCATCCCCAGCAGGAACAGCAGAGGCGGAAGACCGCCCCCTACGTTATGCGCGCAGTTCCACACCGACACGATACCGCCACGCTCTTTCTGCGACCACCAGTGCACCATGGTACGTCCGCATGGCGGCCATCCCATCCCCTGGAACCAGCCGCAGAGGAACAGCAGGACGAACATGACGGCAATGCTGGAGGTTGCCCACGGCACAAAGCCCATAAACAGCATGACCGCTGCCGCCAGGATCAGACCGGCAGGCAGGAAGACGCGCGGATTCGAGCGATCGGACACTGAACCCATAATGAATTTGGAAAAACCGTAGGCGATAGAGATCCCTGACAGCGCGAACCCCAGATCGCCACGGGAAAAGCCCTGCTCCACCAGATACGGCATGGCAAGCGCAAAGTTTTTACGCACAAGGTAATACGCCGCGTACCCGAAGAAGATCCCCAGGAAGATTTGCCAACGCAGACGGCGGTATAGCGGATCAATTTCTGCCTCTGGCAGACGCGCCCGATGTGGCGCAGGTTTGAAGATACTGAGCATAACAGCCTCCGTGGCCAGGTATTGAATTTACAGGGGCTTAACTGCCCCCGACTCCAGCGAGGCCGCGATGTTAAGAAATCTCAGTGATTGTTACTGTGAATCAACGCACAGATTGTTACAGAAATATGACAGAATGCGCAAAAAAGCTCATGAAATCACGTTTCACTTTCGAATATCGCTCGTTTGTGCTCGAAATCAAACAAACCACAGTTTTAGTGTGGCTAAATGATAAAAAAACGAACACAGAGGGATGACAATGACCATTCACGATCCTCGGTTCAGCGATGTGATAATCATTGGTGGTGGCGCTACCGGCGCCGGGATCGCACGCGATTGCGCCCTTCGCGGCTTAAGCGTCACGCTTCTGGAGCGCCATGATATTGCGACAGGCGCAACCGGGCGTAACCACGGCCTGCTGCACAGCGGCGCGCGGTATGCGGTCACCGACGATGAATCCGCGCGCGAATGTATTGCTGAAAACCAGATCCTCAGGCGTATAGCCCGCCACTGCATTGAACCGACCGACGGCCTTTTTATCACCCTTCCCGAGGATGATCTCGCCTTTCAGGATACCTTTATCACCGCCTGTCATGCAGCTGGCATTCAGGCTGAGGCCATGGACCCGGCGCGGGCGCGGCGGCTGGAACCTTCGGTTAACCCGGCGCTTATCGGCGCGGTAAAAGTCCCTGACGGCACCGTCGATCCGTTCCGCCTGACCGCCGCCAATATGCTGGACGCCCGCGAGCATGGCGCGCGTATCCTCACCGGGCACGACGTGACCGGGCTTATCCGGGAAGGTAATCGCATCTGCGGCGTGCGGGTGTTTAACACGCAATACAATGAACACGGCGAGCTGTATGCCGCCGTCGTGGTCAACGCGGCGGGGATCTGGGGGCAGCGCATTGCGGAATACGCCGACCTGTCGGTGCGCATGTTCCCGGCGAAAGGCTCGCTGCTGATCCTCGACCACCGCATCAATAACCACGTGATCAACCGCTGCCGCACACCCTCTGACGCCGATATCCTCGTCCCGGGCGATACTATTTCGTTAATTGGTACAACCTCAACCCATGTGGACTACAGCGAGATTGATTACAACCGCGTGACCGCCGAAGAGGTCGACATCCTGCTGCGTGAAGGGGAAAAACTGGCGCCGGTGATGGCGCAGACGCGTATTCTGCGCGCCTACGCGGGCGTGCGTCCGCTGGTCGCCAGCGACAACGACCCGAGCGGGCGTAGCGTCAGCCGTGGCATTGTGCTGCTCGACCATGCCGCGCGTGACGGTCTGGACGGGTTTATCACTATCACCGGTGGCAAGCTGATGACCTACCGTCTGATGGCCGAGTGGGCAACCGATGCCGTCTGCCACAAACTGGGCAGTACCCAATCGTGCGTGACGGCAGAACAGCCTCTGCCCGGATCGCGGCAATCCACCGAAAAGACTCTACAAAAAATTATCTCTCTGCCGGCCCCTCTGCGCGGGTCGGCCATCTATCGCCATGGCGACAGAACGCCGGTCTGGCTGGGTGAAGGGCGGCTGAGCCGCAGTCTGGTATGCGAGTGTGAAGCCGTTACCGCCGGGGAAGTGCAATACGCGGTGGAGAACCTGACGGTCAATAGCCTGCTCGACCTCCGCCGCCGCACCCGCGTCGGAATGGGGACCTGCCAGGGCGAGCTCTGCGCCTGTCGTGCCGCCGGGCTGCTGCAACGTTTTCATACCACTACCGCCACCCAGTCGCTCGATCAGCTTAGCGCATTTTTAAACGAGCGCTGGAAGGGCATTCAGCCTGTCGCCTGGGGTGATGCCCTGCGTGAAAGCGAGTTTACCCGCTGGGTCTACCAGGGGCTGTGCGGTCTTGAAAAGGAGCAACAGGATGAAATTTGATACCGTGATTGTCGGCGGCGGACTGGCGGGCCTGCTCTGTGGCATCAAACTCACAAAGCAGGGGCTGCGCTGCGCCATTATCACCCGGGGCCAGAGCGCCCTGCACTTCTCGTCGGGCTCGCTGGATCTGATAGACGAAGCGTACCGCGATCAACTGCCGCCAGAGCACCCCTATCACCTGACTGGCGCGCAGCATATTGACCGCTTTGCGCTGGAAGCCGAAGCGCTACTGGCGGACTGCGGCGCACACCTTAAGGGGAGCGCCAGGCAAAATCATCAGCGCGTCACGCCGCTCGGCACCCTGCGCTCTGCCTGGCTCAGTCCGGAGGAGGTGCCCGTTGCCCCGTTCAGTGCCGGGCGCGTGCGGGTCGTGGGTATCAGCGGTTTTCTGGATTTTCAGCCCCATCTTGCGGCGGCGTCACTTTGCCGTCAGGGGGTTAATGCCGAAACGGCAGAGATAGAGCTGCCCGAGCTGGATGTTCTGCGCGACAACCCGAGCGAGTTTCGCGCGGTGAATATCGCCCGCTTCCTTGATAACGAAGATAAATGGTCGCTGCTGTATGACGCGCTCAGGCCGCTCGGCGAAAGCTGTGACGCGCTGTTGATGCCCGCCTGCTTTGGCTTACGCGACAACCGCCTCTGGCGCTGGCTCTCGGCTCGTCTGCCCTGCACTCTCGGTCTGCTGCCAACGCTGCCCCCTTCCGTACCCGGCATTCGCCTGCATACCCAGCTGCAGCGCAAATTTGTTGCGCAGGGTGGCGTCTGGATGGCGGGGGATGAAGTGAAGAAAATGACGCTGACGGACGGCGCGATAAGTGAAATCTGGACGCGCAATCACGATGATATTCCGCTTCTTGCCCGCTATACGGTGCTGGCAAGCGGCAGTTTCTTCAGTAACGGACTGCTGAGCAGCCGGGATGGCATCCGGGAAGCCATTATGGGGCTGGATGTGCGGCAAAGCGCCTCCCGCGCGGACTGGTATCAGAGTGATTTCTTCTCGCCGCAGCCCTGGCAACAGTTCGGCGTGATTGCCGATAATCAGCTACATCCGCAACTTGCCGGTAAGCCAGTCAGTAATCTCTTTGCCATCGGCTCGCTGCTGGGCGGATACGATCCTGTCGCCCAGGGATGCGGTGGCGGCGTCTGCGCCGTGACGGCACTGTATGTCGCAGAGCAGATTAGCCAGCGCACGGAGGCTGAACGATGAACGATACCCGTTTTGAAAGCTGCATCAAATGCACGGTGTGTACCACCGTCTGTCCGGTCAGCGGCGTAAATCCGCGCTATCCTGGTCCGAAACAGGCCGGACCGGACGGCGAGCGTCTGCGCCTGAAGGACGGCAAACTGTACGACGAGGCGCTGAAATACTGCATTAACTGTAAACGCTGTGAGGTGGCCTGTCCGTCCGATGTCAAGATCGGCGATATCATCCAGCGCGCCCGGGCGCGCTATAGCAGGCAAAAACCGTCCTTGCGGGACGCTATTCTGAGCCACACTGACCTGATGGGGAGCCTGTCGACGCCGTTTGCCCCGCTGGTGAATGCTGCGACCTCTCTCAAACCGGTGCGCCAGCTGCTGGATGCCACGCTGAAGATAGACCATCACCGCAGTCTGCCCAAATATTCTCACGGCACTTTCCGCCGTTGGTACAAGTCCGTCGCGACGGAGCAGGCGAAGTATGCTGACCAGGTGGCCTTTTTCCACGGCTGCTATGTGAATTACAACCACCCGCAGCTGGGTAAAGATCTGCTGAAGGTGCTTAACGCCATGGGAACAGGCGTTCAGTTACTGAATAAAGAGAAGTGCTGTGGCGTACCGCTGATTGCCAACGGGTTTACCGATAAAGCGCGCAGGCAGGCCAAAAGCAACGTCGCGTCGCTGAGGGTGGCTATTGTCGACAAAGGTATTCCAGTGCTGGCAACCTCGTCCACCTGCACCTTCACCCTGCGCGATGAGTACCCGCATCTGCTGGACGTGGATAATACCGGGCTGCGCGAACACATCGAGCTGGCGACGCGTTATCTGTGGCGCAAACTGGATAGCGGGCAGACGTTGCCGCTGGGGAAATTGCCCCTGAAAGTGGTGTATCACACACCCTGTCATATGGAGAAAATGGGCTGGTCGCTCTATACGCTTGAACTGCTGCGGTTGATTCCGGGGCTGGAGCTAACGGTGCTGGACTCACGCTGCTGCGGTATTGCGGGAACCTACGGTTTTAAGCGTGAAAACTACGAAACGTCACAGGCGATTGGCGCCCCGCTGTTCCGCCAGATTGAAGAGAGCGGCGCCGATATCGTGGTGACCGACTGCGAAACCTGCAAGTGGCAGATTGAGATGTCCACCAGCAAGCGCTGTGAACATCCGATTACCCTGCTGGCGAAGGCGCTGGGCTGAACAGCGCCGGGGAAAGGCCCCGGCACAGGTTTTACTCAACGAACAGCGATTCGACGACGTTGATCCAGCCATGCTCGCTGGCCACCGGCTTATCGTTCAGCCAGCGGCGCAGCATGTTCAGTGCCATCATGGCGCAGACCTCCTGACGGACTGCCAGGCTGTAGCGCGTTGTGCTCATTTTCACCCGCAGGGCGTGGGTGCCTTCCGGGGTAGCCAGGGCAAAGTTGAGATGATCCTCTTCCGCACCCGACACTGCCAGTGCCAGACCGGCAAAATGTTTCACACGCCGCTCGGCCACCCAGTGGGCAGTTTGCGCCAGGGTCTCTTCCTGAGAAGGTACTACCTCGCTGGCCAGCAATGGAGCGCTTACCCGGGAGAGTTGTAACGCCAGCAGGCCACCGGTAAATTGCTCGCTGAGGGTCAGGCTCAGTTGGCGGGCCTGCAGATCGCGGGCGATTTGCGCCGGGAGCCCTTCGGTGCCTTCGAAGATCAGGTTCTCACCCGCCACGCGCTGCACCTCAGGCCACAGGGCCAGCATTGCGGCCTTCTCGGTTGCCGGACCGGTTAATTTCAGTTCGATAATCGGCATCGAGGAGCGATAGCCCATGGTCACACCTGGCGGCAACGTCAGGTGATCGAGGCTCTGGGCCAGGTCACTCTCCGAGCGGCCAAAGGTGGTGAGACGCAAACAGATTGGCGGTTCGGGAAAGGTAAAACGCTGACGCAGACGCGGCAGGATCTCTTTTTCCACCATCACCTTGAATTCAGACGGGACGCCGGGGGTGAAGAACATCAGGCAGCGATTAAGCTGAACGGCAAAGCCGCAGGCGGTGCCGACCGGGTTATCAACCAACTCCGCGCTGGCCGGAATTTCTGCCTGCTTGCGGTTGCTGGGGGCCATCACCTTGCCGCGATCGCTGAAGAACCGCTCCATATGGCTGAGCCACTCGGTGTGCAGCACCAGCGCTTCGCCTTTCGCCGTGGCGGCGGCCAGCGCGCTCAGATCGTCGCTGGTAGGGCCGAGGCCACCGTTCACAATCAGCACATCTGCCTGTTCGCTTCGCTCACGCAGAACGTTGACCAGCGCCTCCAGCGAGTCGCCCACCGTGTTACGCCGCGTTAACGGTAATCCCTGCTCAAAGAAAATATCCGCCAGCCAGGCCGCATTGGTATCAGTGATTTGTCCATGCAGTACTTCATCGCCAGTGGACAGCATCTCCACGTTTATCATTGTGTTCTCCCGCATTTGTGGTGAAAACACTATAACGCAATCGGCTGTGGGGGGAAGAGGGAAACAGGCGCGGCAGACGCCGCGCCGGGGGGATCAGAAGCCTGCGCTCACGCCCACGTACGGGCCATCGGCAATCGCATTGTCACGGTTGCCGTCTTTGCCCGCCAGGTTCAGGTAACGGTAGCCCGCCTCGATGGTGATCGGGCGCATGATGGTCCAGCGCGCACCGGCATTGGCCTCTTCGTAGCTATCGATACCGCTCGAGAGGGAGTCCGGGGAGTAGTAATACTCGCCAAACAGACCAAAGCTGTTGCCAATTTTCCACTGCAGGCCGCCGCCTACTGCTGCCGCATAGCCTTCATCGCTGTCTTTCGGGTGGGTGTAGATACCTTTCCCGCCCACGGTGGCGAGGAACGGACCGAGAGGCACGTTCAGGCCCAGTCCGACGCTGGCCACGTCACCCTCATCGTCGTTATTGGTCCAGTTGCCGGTCGCAAACAGGCCCGACGTTTCCGTGCCAAAACCGACGCCAACGTTGGTGTAGTCCTCACCGGCCTGGCCGCTGATGGAAATTGCGTTTGCTGCCGCAGAAACGAACATCAGGCCGCCAAGGCCCAGTAATGCCACTTTTTTCATTGTCGTGATCCCGCACAATTATTGAGATAAATTCCAAAAACGCGTGATTTTAACGTGAGTCGGCCCGGGATCAACGCTGAGGTGATGTAATAAAAAAATTAGATTGTAACGAGTTGATACTTACAGGTTTTAACAATGTTAAATTCTGAGAAACACTTTACGCCCGCTTTGGTTGCGTCCGATCAATACCCGCCCTGACTAACTTCTTTAGATTATCTTTCGCTCAAAACGGAAATTTAAAGACCAATACTCACACATCAGGGAGAAAACATGAGCAAGAAAGGTTTAACCACCGCCTCCGGCTGCCCCGTGGTTCATAACAATAATGTTGCTACAGCGGGCCCACGTGGACCGATGCTGCTGCAGGATGTCTGGTTCCTGGAAAAACTGGCGCATTTCGACCGGGAAGTGATCCCTGAACGTCGGATGCACGCCAAAGGTTCAGGCGCCTACGGTACCTTTACCGTGACCCAGGATATCACCGCCTTTAGCCGGGCGAAGCTGTTCTCCGCCGTCGGTAAAAAAACCGATCTCTTTGTGCGCTTCTCTACCGTTGCCGGTGAACGCGGCGCCGCCGATGCAGAACGCGATATCCGCGGCTTTTCCATCAAGTTTTATACCGAAGAAGGCAACTGGGATCTGGTCGGAAATAACACGCCCGTCTTCTACCTGCGCGATCCGCTGAAGTTCCCGGATCTCAATCACGTGGTAAAACGCGATCCGCGTACCAACCTGCGTAATCCGACTTACAAATGGGATTTCTTCTCTCAACTGCCGGAAACGCTGCACCAGCTCACCATTGACTTCAGCGATCGCGGCCTGCCGTGCTCCTATCGCACCATGCACGGCTTTGGTAGCCACGCCTTTAGCTTTATTAACCACAACAACGAACGCTTCTGGGTGAAATTCCACCTCAAGTCCCAACAGGGTATTGCTAACCTGCAGGATGATGAAGCCAAACGCCTGGTCGCAGAAGATCGTGAGAGTTCCCAGCGCGATCTCTTTACCTCTATCGAAAAAGGCGATTTCCCACGCTGGACGTTTTACGTGCAGATCATGCCAGAAAGCGATGCTGCGAAGGTGCCGTACAACCCCTTCGATCTGACCAAGGTCTGGCCGCACGGCGACTATCCGCTGATGGAAGTGGGCGTGCTGGAGCTGAACCGTAACCCGGATAACTACTTTGCGGAAGTTGAGCAGGTGGCGATGTCGCCTGCTAACGTGGTGCCGGGGATTGGCTTCTCACCGGATCGCATGCTGCAGGGTCGCCTCTTCTCCTACGGCGATGCCCACCGCTACCGTTTAGGCGTTAACCATCATCAGATCCCGGTGAACGCCCCGCGCTGTCCGTTCCATAACTACCATCGCGACGGCGCGATGCGTGTGGATGGCAACAGCGGCAACGGTGCTACCTATGAGCCAAACAGCTTTGGTCTCTTCCAGGAACAGCCGGACTTCAGCGAGCCGCCGTTGTCGCTTGAGGGTGCCGCTGACCACTGGAATCATCGTGAGGATACTGACTACTTCAGCCAGCCGCGCAAGCTGTTTGAACTGCTGAGCCCGGAAGAGCACCAGCGGATGTTTGCACGTATCGCCGGGGATATGCGGGATGTGCCGGCATTTATTCAGGCGCGCCAGATTGCCCTGTTCAGCGAGGTTCATCCTGACTACGGGGCGGGGGTTCAGGCAGCGCTGATGCGCTTAGCCGAAGAGAAGTAAAAACAGAACGGGAGCTCAGGCTCCCGTTTTTTGTTGCAGGATTAATGACTGGCCTGCTCGACAATCTCGGGTGCCAGCCCGGTCAGTTGAGTGACAGTCTCCGGCGGCAGGCCCTTTTCCAGCATCACCTTCGCGATGCGAAGCGCCTCCTGTTCGATGCCTTCCGCTCTGCCCTGACTCAGCCCCTGATTTAATCCCTGGGCCATGCCCTCTTCCCGGAGATATTGCGCAATATTCATTAACGTCTCCTTATGCTGATGATCCTTAGTCCTGTTTGCTAATGCCTGCAAAAACGCTGCGGGATCGGCGGTATGACCGGCCTTGAGAAGATAGTTGAGCAACGTTTTGAGCTGGGCGTTGCCAGTGTATCCCAGCGCCAACAGCCTGACCAGTTGCTCATGGAGTTCCAGCATGTCCCGCTGTCGGACATGCTTTTGCAGCAGTTCCAGCATCGCAATCCGGCGGTGTTGCATGATGCTTTCGTCGGGCAGGCAGGTGATGTCAATCAGGGGAAAGGGCCCTGTGTAGAGGGATTCGGCCTGCTCAGGCACCTGAAAGCCGTCGAGCCAGCGCAGCGACCAGGGATAAGGCGAAATCCGGCCATGATAAAACAGCAGAGGGATCACCAGCGGCAGTTCACGATGCCCTTTGTCGAGATGTCGCTGCATGGCGGCAATCGCGTAACGCATCAGGCGAAAGGCCATATGCCGATCCGGGGAGCTTTGATGCTCGATCAGCACATAAATATACCCCTCGCCGGAAGCGGTATTAACGGACCAGAGGAGATCGGCGTAACTGAGACGAAGATCCTCTTCGACAAAGCTGCCCGACTCCAGCCGCAACGACGATAAATCACAGAGCGCGCGTAATTTTTCAGGCAAGTGAATCGCTAAAAAATCACGCGCCGTTTCCGGCTGCGACAGAATATGACGAAAGACCGCATCATGCGGCGTAGGTGTTGATGGGCTGTGCATATTTTCCCTTGCGCCAGTTCCTTTCGCCGGAAAATAGCACAGCGCGCGCTGCTGGTAAGCGTGTTGATTTCCTTTCCCGAGCAGGCTCGCAAATCAACCTTTCAACGACTGATATACCCACTGTTGCAAAGCGCGTCGGGAGATCTTAATCCCGCCGTTTTTCAGTTCGGCCGGGAGGACCAGCCAGTGCACCGGCTGCTGAAAGCGTGCCAGCTTATCGCCGACCCAGAGTGGCAGTTGCGCGATATCCACTCCCGCTTCGCACTCGACGACCGCTACGGGCCGCTGTCCAAACTCGACGTCATCGAGGGGAACGACATACACCTGACTGACCTGAGGATGGGTGCCGATCACCCGCTCCAGCTCTTCCGGCTGGATCCCCTCTCCGCCGCTGAAAAAGAGGTTATCCATGCGACCGAGGATCGTCAGCCGTCCGTCCACTATCTCACCGCGATCGCGGGTGGCGAACCAGCCTTGCGCATTGGCGACGGGGACAAGCTGGCCATCACGCCAGTAGCCGCTGGCCATGCTGGCGGCCTTTAACCACACTTCCCCCTCCACTAGCTTCACTTCCCGGCCCGGCAGCGGATAGCCGACATCCGTCTGGCCATCCGCCTCTTTGGCGCAGACCGTGGAGGCAAACTCCGTCAGACCATAGCCGCACCAGCTGCGAATGCCCCGGCTGGCAGCCCGCAGGGTTAACTCCCCCGGGATCGCCGCGCCGCCCAGCAGCACCGCTTTTAGCGCCACCTTTTCCTCACCGTTGAGCAGGCGCCAGAGCTGCGTCGGCACCAGCGAGGCATGGGTACAGCCCTGCAGCATCTGCTCCAGAGGTTGTTTTTCAAACACGGTCAGGCGGGCGCCCGCCAGCAACCAGCGCCACAGGATCCCCTGTCCGGAGACATGGAACAGCGGCAGGGAGAGCAGCCAGTCGTCCTCCCCGGCGTAGGGCAGAAGGGCCAGCACGCCTTCAGCGCTGGCAAGGTGCGCAGCACAGGTGTGCACCGCCGCTTTCGGCAGCCCCGTCGAACCCGAAGTTAAGGTCATGGTCGCCAGTCGTTCAGGCTGCCAGGCCGCGCCAGTACTCCCCTTATGCCGATCCATTTTCAGGGCAGACAGGCTGGCATAACCGCCCTCGCCGTTAAGCACCAGCGCAAAGCGCAGCGTCAGGGGCGGGAGCAGGATCTCCACAACGGAACGCGGCAGCTGCGGGTTCACCGGCAGGATCCGCGCCCCGCACTGCAATAGCGCCAGCCACGCCAGCAACGTGTCGGGATGATTATGCGCCTGCAGCATTACCCCATCCCCTTCCCTTACCCCCTGCAGGACAAAACCGCTCGCCAACGCATCGATACGCTGGCAGAGTTCGCGCCAGGTCAGGCATTCGCCGTTAAGCCGCAGCGCCTGGTGTTCAGCCTTACGCGCGCACCAGTGCCGCCACGGCCAGTCGGAAAAGGTCATAGCAGCGGCTCCAGCGCCTCGCGATCCCGACACGGCAAGGAGTTGCCTGGCCAGGGCCGCAGTAACTGCGCCTGCATCAGGTTCAGGGTATCCAGGCCGGGAACGGTGCCCGGCGTGAACTGCGCGGCAATCCGCGCCAGCTGGGTCAGGCCGAGGCTCGACTCAATCGAGGAGCTGATCACCGCCGTCAGCCCAAGGGCATGAGCCGCTTCTACCTGCTCGCGCACCTTCGCGATACTGCCGGTGAGGGTGGGTTTGATCACCACCGCGCGAACGCCCGGTTGGGCAATCCATTCAAAATCGTCTTCACGCAGGCTTTCATCCCAGGCGATGGCGATCCCTGTCTCCCGGGCAAATGCCAGCGAGTCCGCCCGCGTTTTGCAGGGCTCCTCGAGAAAGGCAATGCGGTCCCGGTAGGCCGGGTTAACGTACTTCGCGAACTGCTGCGCTTTCAGCGGGGTCCAGGCGCGGTTGGCATCCAGGCGCAGACGCAGATCCGGGATAGCCTCCAGCAGCAGATTCGCCACCATCCCGTCGCGCACCGCTTCGTACAGACCCACCTTGATCTTCGCCACCTTTTCGCCCGGTATAGCGGCGAGCACGGCAAAAAGTTCGTCAGGATCCCCGGTGCAAAGCGGGGCCGCGCGATAATCCGCCTCTTCCGGCAGGGAACCGTCCAGCTCCGCCAGCGCGCAGCTGAGGCCAAAGTCCACCGCAGGCAGACCAGGCAGCAGAGGCGCTTCGCCGTCGCGCCAGGCGAGAGTCCACGCCCGCAGGGCGGCTTCGGCCTCCTCCAGCGATTCGCGGCTGAAGCCCGGCAGAGGGGAGATTTCTCCCCACCCGTGCCGATCGCCCTGCTGCAGATGAACGAACAGACCGTCGCGGGTTTTTAACCGCCGTTCGCGCAGCACCACACCCGCGTCCATCGGTAGCTGCCAGCGGTAGATCTGTACGCTGCGCATTACGGATTCCGTTTGTATTTACTGAAGTCCGGCTGGCGCTTCTCGTTGAAGGCGTTGCGTCCTTCCTGACCCTCTTCGGTCATGTAGAACAGCATGGTGGCATTGCCCGCCAGCTCCTGCAGCCCGGCCTGGCCGTCGCAGTCGGCGTTCAGCGCCGCCTTCAGGCAGCGCAGCGCCATCGGACTGTTTTGCAGCATCTCACGACACCAGCGCACGGTCTCTTTTTCGAGGTCGGCAATCGGCACCACGGTGTTAACCAGGCCCATATCCAGCGCTTCCTGAGCGTTGTATTGACGGCACAGGAACCAGATCTCACGCGCTTTTTTCTGACCGACGATGCGGGCCATGTAGGACGCGCCCCAGCCGCCGTCGAAGGAGCCGACTTTCGGGCCGGTCTGGCCGAAGATGGCGTTCTCTGCGGCAATCGTCAGGTCGCACATCATGTGCAGCACGTGCCCCCCGCCGATGGAGAAACCAGCAACCATCGCCACTACCGGTTTCGGGCAGGTGCGGATCTGGCGCTGGAAGTCGAGGACGTTCAGGTGATGCACGCCGGAGTCATCCTGGTATCCGCCGTAGTCGCCACGCACTTTCTGATCGCCCCCGGCGCAGAACGCTTTTTCGCCTTCCCCGGTGAGAACAATCACGCCGATGTTGTCGTCGTAACGGGCATCCGCCAGAGCATTGATCATCTCCTTGACGGTGACCGGACGAAACGCGTTACGCACTTCGGGACGGTTGATGGTGATTTTGGCGATCCCGTCCGCCGATTTGTGGTAACGAATGTCGGTGTAACCTTCGGAGCAGTCCTGCCATTCCACCGGTGCGTAGAGCATGTTTTCATCAGGGTAGATCATAGAGTGTCCTTTATGGGTAGACGGAGTATCTGGGCCAGACGCTCGGCCACCGCATCGGGGTTTTCCCGATGGGCGTTATGTCCGGCATGGGAAATTTGATGGCCTGTCGCGGGCAGTTCCCGGGCAATCGCCCTGAACTTCTCATCCCGCTCGCCATACAGGTAAAAAAAAGGGATTACGCACTCAGCGAGCGCAGGCCGTAAATCGGGTTGTTCGGCCAGAGAGGTCGCCTGCAACATCGCGGCGAGGGTCGTGCCGTTGTTGCGGCTGCGCAGGGCCACCAGCGCCTGACGCTGCAGGTCGGTTAACGACGCGAAGACCGGCTGTTGATACCAGTCGGCAAACACCGCTTCTAAGGGTTCATGCCGAAAACGCGCGGCCCATTGGGCATCTGAGGCGCGGCGGCTTGCTTTTTCCTGGTCATCTCGTAACCCCGGATGCGCCCCTTCAACAATCAGCCCCTGCAGCCCTGTTGGGCGCTGGCAGGCGTGATACATCGCAATGCGGCCGCCGAGAGAGTACCCCAGCAGCCAATAATTGAGTATGTTGTAACTAACAAGGGTGCGATTCAGCAGATCGCTCAGGTCGCTGAATCCGCTCACCGCAATGGACGCCGATTCACCGTGGCCCGGCAGATCGAGATACAGCCGGGGGTAATCACCCAGCCTCTCTCCCGCCTGCAGCCATTCACGGCGATCGCCGGAAAATCCGTGCAGGAACACCAGCCAGGGTTTTCCTGGCGCACCGGCGCAGGGCGTCCCTTGCAGGATCATAGATGGCTTACCTGCGCCAGCAGGCTCTGCAGCATCTGCGCGCCGTCGCTGTCGTTGACCATCACTTCGATAAGCGTGGCGCGAGGTTTGCTCCACGCCGTATTCAGGGCGCTCTCCAGCTCGGCCCAGTTCGTCGGGCGCTGATAGCGGAGGCTGAACATCGCCGCGGCATGTTCAAACTGCACGTTCTGCGGCATCAGATAGAAGCGCTCCCGCTCACTCTGGGGTGTCGGCAGCAGGGAGAAAATCTGCCCGCCGTTATTGTTAATCACCAGCAGCACAAAGGGCGCCGAGGCCTGGCGTAACAGCGCCAGAGCGTTGAGATCGTACAGCGCCGACAGATCGCCAACGATCGCCAGCGTCGGCCGGGCGTTGGCTCGCTGGACGCCGGCTGCGGTGGAGATCAGCCCGTCAATGCCGCTGGCGCCACGGTTACTGAACACCGGATAGCCTGCCGGCAGGCGGGAAAGCGCATCAATCAGTCGCACCACCAGACTGTTGCCGACAAACAGCTGCCCCTGCTCGGGCAAATAGCGACGAATCTGGTGCGCCAGCTGCGCCTCGCCAAATTCTTCGCTGTGTTGCGCCGTCAATTGCCAGGCCTGACGGGAGAGCTCCGGGATAGCCGCGGCCCAGGGGGCACGTTTTTCCGCCGGATGCAGTTCCAGCCAGTCGGCCACATTCGACACCAGCCGACGGCCGCGATGGTGGGCTGGATCCAGCCGACCTTCCCGCGGGTCCACCAGCCAGTACTCTTCCGGCGTGCAGGTGGCCTGCCACTGCAGCAGCCGTTTCCCCGTCAGACTGCCGCCCAGCTGGACCACAATCTGCGCCTGCTCCAGCTCGGTGACGGCTTTCGCATTGCCAAGCCACAGATCGGCGCACGGCAGCGGCTGCCCGGTCTGGGAGAGCACGTCGCCAATCAGCGGCCAGCCGAGGGTTTTTGCCCACTCCGCCACCTTTTTACCTTCCGCCGCGCTCATCCTGCCCGCGAGCACCACGCCGCGTTTTTGCCGCCAGAAGAACCAGTCGCGCTGTTTAGGGCTTGAGAGTTCTGCCGGGGCGCTCAGCCAGGGTTTATCGCTCTGCCACCAGTCGCCCAGCGCCTGCTGCCAGGCAAGATCGGTTTCGTCCATTTCGCCATACAGCGGCTCGGCAAAGGGACAGTTAATGTGCAGCGCGCCCGCACGCAGGGCACCAAGGGCGTTATCCACCGTGGAGACCAGCCAGCGGGCGGGGATATCCCGGGTCGGGCGCGGCAGGGCGAGCGTTTCCGTGGGGTGAGAGGCAAAAAGCCCCGGCTGGCGAATGGCCTGGTTTGCGCCACAGTCGATCAGCTCCGGGGGACGATCCGCCGTCAGCAGGACCAGTTTTTCGCCGGTCAGCCCGGCCTCAATCAGCGCCGGATAGAGGTTCGCCACCGCCGTACCGGAGGTGACAATCACCGCCACCGGGACGTTACTGGCTTTCGCCAGCCCCAGCGCCAGATGCCCAAGACCGCGCTCATCAAAGTGGGTGTGATGAATAAAGGCGCGGTTCTCCGCAGCAGCCAGGGTCAGTGGCGTTGAACGCGAACCGGGTGCGATGCAAACGTGCCTGACGCCATGGCGGGTCAGGGCTTCAAGGATCACCGCCGCCCAGCGCCGGTTAAAGGAACTCACTGACATGGAATTGTCCGGTATCAATATTACGACGTAGTATAAATAATAGAAAAAGATGTAATTTTGATATGAATCGGGTAAGTACGACTCAGTATTAATCCTTTAGGAGCAGAGAGCGCAGTCCGGCGGCTTTATTTTCAATCTCCTGCCACTCCTGTTCAGGGTCGGAACCACTCACAATTCCCGCGCCGGCGTACAGGCGCACGCTGCTCCCCTGCACGCTTGCCGAGCGTAACGCCACGCAGAACTCGCTTTGCGCTAATGACAGATATCCGGCAGAACCGGCATACCACTCCCGATCGAAAGGCTCATTGCGGGCGATAAACTCCCACGCAATATGTCGCGGCAGACCGGCAACGGCCGCGGTAGGTTGCAACCGCATCAGGCACTGTTCATCGTCCGGCTGTTGCAGCGCCGTCCAGATGCAGCGGCGCAGATGCTGAACCTTACGCAAGCGCACGATTTGCGGCGGCAGGACGTCAAGCACCCCGCCATCGCGCTGCAGGCGCTGACAGATATCCTCGACCACCAGCATATTTTCCCGCTGGTTTTTATCGTCATTCATCAGCCAGTCGCCCAGGCGGGCGGCCTGGGTATCATCAGGATGGCTGGCGACCGTACCGGCCAGCGCCTCGGTGCGCAGCAAGGTTCCGCGTCGCCGCCACAGCCGTTCCGGCGACGAACCGAGAAAGGCATGAGTCGCATCAAAACGAATAAAGAAGTGGTAGCACTGGAAATTCACCCGGCGGCTGGCGGCCATCAGGGCGGCAGGATTAACCGACAGTTTGAACTGCAGATCCGTTGCCCGGGCCAGCACCACTTTGTCGAACTCGCCCCGGGCAATGGCGTCGGTTGCCCGGGTGACCAACGCCAGCCAGCCGGATTTCTCAGGCCGGTGGGTTTCGCTCACTACCGGCTGGATAACGGCGTCAACGGGCTGACTCTCCTGGAGGGAGCCTATGAATTCGCGCGCGCATTGCGCATCGTTTTTCAGCGAGGTAGCGCTGCAGAGGATCAACCGCAGCGTCGCGGTTCCGCCGTGGCGTTGCCAAAGCAGACGCGGCAGGAACAGGTTGCCCTTGTGCGGATCGAACGCATTCATACCCACCGCCCGAAGGTCAGGACATTGCGGATAACACTGTAAAAATTGGCGGGCAGTGTTGAGAGAGGAGAAGTGTTTCGTCGCGCCCAGCGCGGCGTACTCTTCATCGCCGTTACGCTGCTGCCAGTAAAACTGAGGGAAAATCTGCTGGGCATTCAGCCAGGCGAGAGGGTCAAACGCGTCGTTGAGCGCAAAGGAGACATCAAGGTGATGCAGACCAGGCGCATCAGGAAAATCGTCTGCTAACTGATGGCAAAGACCTGCCAGTGCGGTGGAAATCGAGTGCACGCGAACTTCTCCCGGCTCAAAAACCTCACATTATACGGGGTAGTTGACTGAAAAAGCAGTACCCACGATTTGGCAGGGAGAAGCGTGCGTGTTGAATTAACGGCGGGCGAGCAGCAGACCGAGCACCAGACCGGCGGCGGCACCTACTCCAATACCCTGCCATGGCTTTTCACGGACATAATCGTCTGCACGATAGACCGCTTTTTTAGCGCGATAATAGTAAGTATCCGACGCATGGCTCACGCGCGTTTTCACGTCGTGAAGCGCCTGTTCGGCACGCGCCTTCAGCTCAATGTACTTTTGATCGGCCGGATCGCCTGAAGAACGAAGGACTTCTTCCAGCGTTTCACTTAACAGCGTCAGATCATCATCAACATGCGTTTCCGAAGATTGGAAGGACATAGTTTTCTCCTTGTGGTTGCATCAGTCCGCTAACTATAGACAATCCTTGCCGATTCTGCCTGCTACGCTTGTTCCGTCTCTTTGGCCATTCCGATATGCGGGATGCCATCTTCATCGTAGATTTCGGTCACTGGCGCAAAGCCAAAATGGGCATAAAACGCCTGCAAATGCGCCTGAGCCCCCAGGTATAACGCCTTGTTCGGCCAGTGCTTTTCGCAGGAGCGCAGCGTTTGCTCCATCAGGGTATAGCCCAGTTTTTCGCCCCGGGCCTGACCGCTGACAATCACCCGGCCAATCACAACGGGGGAAAAATCGTCGTCGCTTTTCAGAATCCTCGCATAAGCCACCAGCTGGTTATCTTTCCAGCCGAGGATATGGCGGTTCTCCCCCACCAGGTCGTCGCCGTCTATGTCCTGGTAAGGGCAGGTTTGTTCCACCACAAAGACGTCGCAGCGCAGCTGAAGTAAAGCGTAGAGAACAGGAACGGTCAGCTCGCTATGGTGCAGATCTTGCCACTGGATCATCGGGGTCTCCTTATCGTGTCGGTAGCCGTTATACTAATGACTTTTCGTCCCCGGCACAGAGGCTGAATACATTATGGAGCTGCTTTTTTTAGGAACATCCGCTGGCGTGCCAACCCGGTCGCGCAACGTCACCTCAATTCTGCTGGATTTACAGCACCCGACCCGCGGCGGATTGTGGATGTTTGACTGCGGCGAAGGGACGCAGCACCAGTTGCTGCGCACCGCCAGCCATCCCGGCAAGCTGGATAAAATCTTTATTACCCACCTGCATGGCGATCACCTCTTTGGCCTGCCGGGGCTGCTGTGCAGCCGCTCGATGGCGGGCAATATCCATCCGCTGACCATTTACGGCCCATCCGGTATCCGTGAGTTTGTCGAAACCAGCCTGCGCATCAGCGGATCCTGGACCGATTATCCCCTCGAGATTGTCGAGATAAGCGCCGGGGTGGTGTTCAGCGATGAGGCATATACCGTGACCGCCGCGGCGATGAATCACCCCGTGGAGTGTTACGGCTATCGCATTGAGGAGCAGGATAAACCCGGCGCCCTCGATGGCGCGGCGCTGGTTGCCGCCGGGGTGCCTTTTGGCCCGCTGTTCCAGCAACTGAAGCGCGGGGAACGCATTACCCTCGAGGATGGACGGACGATCGATGGCGCAGACTATCTCTCCCCACCGCGCCCGGGCAAGAAGCTGGCTATTTTCGGCGATACCGCTCCCTGCGAGAGCGCTCTCGCGCTGGCTCAGGGTGTCGATCTCTTGGTGCATGAGGCCACGCTTGAGGCCGCGATGGAGGAGAAGGCCAACAGCCGCGGTCACAGTTCAACGCGTCAGGCGGCCAGGCTTGCCTGCGACGCGCAGGTGAAGAAACTGGTCATTACCCATGTCAGCTCCCGCTATGACGCAGAGGGCTGCACCATGCTGCTGGCAGAGTGCCGCGCCCTGTTTGCCGACTGTCAGCTGGCAGAAGATTTTGCCGCGATGCGTGTTTAATGCTCTGGTTTTCCCCGAGTCTGCCGATAACCCCTAACAGGCAGGTATTTTTCACTCGAGGGTAGAATGGATAATTTCCAGAAAGACATTGATGACAGGGCAAATCTGACCCTGTCGAACCGTTTTGAGCTGTTGCTGTTCCGTCTCGGCACCTCAATGAACGAAAACAAATCTGAGCTGTTCGGCATCAACGTCTTTAAGCTTCGCGAGATTGTGCCTATGCCAGCGTTCACCAAACCGGCGGGCATGAAATCACCCCTGATGGGGATGGTTAATATTCGTGACCAGGTGATCCCGGTTATCGACCTCGCCGCCGTGGCAGGCTGCAAGCCGACAACGGGTCTGAACATTCTGCTGATCACCGAGTATGCCCGCAGCGTGCAGGCTTTTGCCGTCGAGTCGGTGGAGAACATTATGCGACTGGACTGGAAGCAGGTGCATGCGGCGGAAACCGCGGTCAGCGGTCGCTACATCACCAGCATTGCCTGTCTGGACGAGAAGACCGATACCAACGATCTGGCGATGGTGCTGGACGTGGAGCAGATCCTGTATGACATCACCCCGGCCAATCACGACCTGCATGCCACCGACCTGAAGACCACCCAGTTCAACATCAAGCTGGGTGCCGTGGCGATTGTGGCGGAAGACTCCAAAGTGGCGCGCTCGATGCTGGAGAAAGGCTTGCAGGCGATGGCGATCCCGGCGCTGATGCATATCACTGGCAAAGAGGCGTGGGAAAAGATTGGCGTTCTCGCGGCACAAGCTCAGGCGGAAGGGGTGCCGATCACCGATAAGATCGCCCTGGTGCTGACCGACCTCGAGATGCCGGAGATGGACGGCTTTACCCTGACCCGTAAAATCAAATCCGATGCGATCCTGAAAGACATTCCGGTGGTGATCCACTCTTCCCTGTCCGGCAACGCCAACGAAGACCATATCCGTAAGGTGAAAGCCGATGGCTATGTGGCGAAGTTCGAGCTGAACGAGCTGTCATCGGTGATTGAAGAGGTGCTGGAGCGTTCAACGAAGAAGATTGATGGGCCGTTGATTAGTCGTAAGCAGCTGGCTTAAGTCTGCTGCGGGCTGGTGCCCTCACCCCGTCCCTCTCCCACAGGGAGAGGGCGCAAACCATAAAAAAACCCGCCGAGGCGGGTTTTTTGTTTTCTACATCAGCGGCATCGCGTGCTGCACGATGGTAATCAGCGGCTGCGGATAGATACCGAAGATCAGTACCAGCAGCGCAGAGATCAGCACCACAATACCCCCGGCGCTGTACTGCCAGTTACCTGGCGCATCGCGGTTGAGCTGCTGAGGTGCGCTCAGGTACAGGCTCACGGCAACGCGCAGGTAGTAGTAGAGACCAATCGCAGAGCCAATAACGACACCCGCCGTCAGCCACCACAGACCCGCCTGCACACCCACGGCCAGCACGTAGAACTTACCGATAAAGCCGAGCGTCATCGGGATACCCGCCAGGGAGAGCATCATCACCGTCATCACCGCAGAGAGGATCGGACGGTGCCAGAACAGACCACGGTAGGAGAACAGTGAATCCGCATCCGGGCCACGGTACGGGCTGGACATCAGGCTTACCACGCCGAACGCGCCAAGGCTGCTGAACAGATAACCGGCCAGGTAAACGCCCACGGTTTCCATCGACATAGAGCCGCTTTGCAGCGCAATCAGCGCCACCAGCAGATAGCCCAGGTGCGAGATGGAGGAGTAACCGAGCAGACGCTTGATATTGGTCTGGCTCAGCGCCATCAGGTTACCGAAGATGATGGAAACAAAGGCAATAATACCCAGCACCACACGCACCGCTTCGCTCTCGCCTACCGGTGCGTACAGGAACAGACGCATCACCACACCAAAGATAGCGATTTTGCTCGCCGTCGCCAGGAAGGTGGATACCGGTGCCGGCGCGCCCTGGTAAACGTCTGGCGTCCACAGGTGGAACGGCACCAGAGAGAGTTTAAATCCGAGGCCAACAATCATCATGCCCAGACCTGCCAGCAGCAGCGGCTCGTGCAGCATGCCGTCGCCGAGACTCTTGCCGAGCGCCATGAAGGAGAGGTTCCCGGACTGAGCATAGATCAGCGCAATACCGAACAGCAGGAAGGACGACGCAGCAGCAGACAGGATCGTGTACTTGATACTCGCTTCCAGAGAGCGCTTCTGACGGAAGGCATAACCGATCAGGCCGAACAGCGGGAGAGAGATCAGCTCAATACCGAGGAACAGCGCCGCCAGATGGTTCGCATTCGCCAGCAGAATACCGCCGAGGGCAGCAATCAGAACCAGCAGGTAAAACTCTTCTCTGTTGTCGTTGTAGCCTTCCAGCCACGGGTAAGCAAAGGTACAGGTCGCCAGACTGGCTAACAGCACCAGCCCGGTGTACAGCATGGCGAAGCCGTCAACGCGCATCAGCGGAGTGACATCCATCGCGCCCGCCTGGCCAACAAACCAGAGGGAGACTAACGCAGCGTTCAGACCCAGAACCGCCAGCGTGGCATTCAGGAAGTGATTGCGTCGCCACGCAATGGAGAGCATCACAACCACCACCGTCAATCCGACGATCAGCAGCGGTAGCAGCGCAATCAGTTGTTGTGGAGTTATTGTCATGGCGATTTACGGCCTTGTAGTAGAAGCAGAATTAACAAACCACTGCTGGATGTTACCCATCGCGGAGTGCGAGGTATCCAGAATCGGCTGCGGATAGAAGCCCAGCAGCACCAGCAGTACGACCAGCAGCAGGATGATGAACAGCTCGCGCAGCGACATCCCCGGCAGCTCTTTGGCAGCGATTTCACTCTTCGCTTTACCGAAGTAAGCGCGGTGCAGCATCGCCAGGGAGTAAACCGAAGCGAACACCAGACCGAAGGTAGAGACCACGGTGATCAGCGGCACCACTTTGAAGCTGCCGAACAGGATCATGAATTCGCCGACGAAGTTACCGGTGCCCGGCATCCCCAGGGTAGCCACCGCGAAGAACATCGACATCGCTGGCAGCCATTTCATTTTGCCCCACAGGCCACCCATCTGACGCATGTCACGGGTATGCAGACGTTCATACAGCTGGCCGCACAGGATGAAGAGACCGGCTGCGGACAGACCGTGAGCAATCATCTGGATCACCGCGCCCTGGTACGCCAGCTGGCTACCGGTGTAGATAGCAATCAGCACGAAGCCCATGTGGGAGACGGAGGTGTAAGCAATCAGACGTTTGATGTCGTACTGGGTGAAGGCCATCCAGGCACCGTAGAAGATACCGATCACGCCGAGCCACATGGCAATCGGGGCGAATTCTGCGGAGGCATTCGGGAACAGCGGCAGGGCGAAACGCAGCAGGCCGTAGGCCGCCGTTTTCAGCAGGATGCCCGCCAGGTCAACGGAACCGGCCGTTGGTGCCTGAGAGTGTGCATCCGGCAGCCAGCCGTGCAGTGGCACCACCGGCATTTTCACCGCAAACGCGATGAAGAAGCCCAGCATCAGCAGGTATTCAACGCCGTGGGACATCGGGGTCTTCAGCAGGTCCTGATAGTTGAAGGTCCAGACACCAGTTGCGTTGTAGTGCACGAACACCAGCGCCAGGATGGCAATCAACATCACCAGACCACTCGCCTGGGTGTAGATGAAGAACTTGGTTGCCGCCGTGATACGCGTTTTACCGTCGGACGCCTTATGGCCCCACAGCGCGATCAGGAAGTACATCGGCACCAGCATCATCTCCCAGAAGAAGAAGAACAGGAACATGTCGATGGCAAGGAACACGCCGATAACGCCGCCCAGGATCCACATCAGGTTCAGGTGGAAGAAGCCCTGGTATTTTTCGATTTCTCGCCAGGAGCACAGTACCGCCAGAACGCCGAGCAGACCGGTCAGCACCACCATCAGCAGCGACAGACCATCAATCGCCAGGTGAATGGTGATACCAAAACGCGGGATCCACGGCAGAATGAATTCAGACTGCCACTGCGGAATACCTGCGGACTGGGTCAGAGAGTAGCCGCCCTGCAACCAGAGTTGCAGGCCAAGCGCAAGCGTCAATCCCATGGTGATCAGCGCAATCCAGCGCGGCATCTTCACGCCAAAGCGTTCGGTCTGCCAGCACAGGAACCCACCGATAAAGGGAATTAATATTAGCCAGGGTAGTAACATGGCGATTTGCATTCCTTTTTAAGGCCCCCGGAAGGGGCCTGATTTTCAACGAATTCGAATTAAATTCACTTAACGATCAACGCAACACCATCAGCAGCGCCAGCACCACAACCGCACCGATGCTCATGGACGCCACATACCAGCGCAGATACCCGTTCTCGCTGAACAGCAGGCCTTTACCTGCAAAGCGGGAGAGGATTGCTGGGGTGTTCATCAGTGAGTTCAGCGGATCGCGTTTAATCAGCCACGCAATGCCGAGGAAAGGTTTCACGAAGATCATGTCGTACAGCCAGTCGAAGCCCCACGCGTTGTACCACCAGGTGCCCAGCAGACGGCCCGGCGCACTGTTGGCAACGGCAGTTACCAGCGTACGTTTACCGAGCCACAGCCATGCAGCAATCAGGATGCCCGCAATAGCGACCACACCCGAGGTGATTTCAAGCGTCAGAACGCGACCGTGCTCAAGCTCGGTGGTGTCCGGCAGTACGCCCTGCAGCGGTGGCACAATCATCGCGCCAACGAAGGTGGAGAGTACCAGCAGCACAATCAGCGGCAGGTGGTGGGTGATCCCCTTCCCTGCGTGAGCGTGAATTTGTTCTTTACCGTGGAAGACGATGAAAATCATACGGAAGGTATACAGAGAGGTCATGAATGCACCGACCAGACCCGCAACCATCAGATTGATATGACCATTTGCCATGGCGCCCGCAAGGATTTCGTCCTTACTGAAGAAGCCCGCGGTGATCAGCGGCAGTGCCGCCAGCGCCGCGCCGCCCACCAGGAAGCAGACGTAAACCAGCGGAATGGATTTGCGCAGACCGCCCATCTTGAAGATGTTCTGCTCGTGGTGGCAGGCGAGGATCACCGAACCGGACGAGAGGAACAGCAGCGCTTTAAAGAACGCATGCGTCATCAGATGGAAAATCGCCGCATCCCACGCCTGGACGCCCAGTGCCAGGAACATGTAGCCGATCTGGCTCATGGTGGAGTAAGCGAGAACGCGTTTGATGTCGGTTTGCACCAGCGCAGCAAAGCCTGCCAGCACCAGCGTTATCGCACCTACGATACCCACCAGATGCAGGATTTCCGGGGTCATCAGGAACAGACCGTGGGTACGTGCAATCAGGTAGACACCGGCGGTCACCATGGTCGCGGCGTGGATCAGCGCGGAGACAGGGGTTGGACCCGCCATCGCGTCAGCAAGCCAGGTCTGCAACGGCAGCTGTGCGGATTTACCCACAGCACCACCCAGCAGCATCAGGGTTGCCCACCACAGCATGTTGTTGCCTGCTTCGAAGTGCGCTGGCGCCAGTTCCACCATTTCGCGGAAGTTCAGCGTGCCCAGTTCGTTGTAGAGAATGAACAGCGCGAAGGCGAGGAAGACGTCACCCACACGGGTCACGACGAACGCTTTCATTGCCGCTGCGCCATTCTTCGGATCGGTATAGTAGAAACCGATCAGCAGGTAAGAACAGAGACCTACGCCTTCCCAGCCGAGATACATCAGCAGCAGGTTATCGGCCAGCACCAGAACCACCATGCTGGCGATAAACAGGTTGGTGTAGGCGAAGAAGCGGGAGTAACCCTCTTCACCGCGCATATACCAGGAGGCGAACATGTGGATCAGGAAGCCCACGCCGGTCACCACGGAGAGCATGGTCAGAGAGAGACCATCCAGCACCAGGTTGAAACCGATGTTGAAATCACCGACCGACATCCAGGTCCACAGCGGCACGCTGTAGGCCTGACGTCCGTTACTAAAGAAGTCGATACCCGCATACGCTGTGACCAGCGCAGCCAGACCGATTGAGCCCATCCCGATGGTTGCAGACAGATTCTCAGACCAGCGGCCGCGAGAAAACGCCAGCAGCAGGAAGCCGATCAGCGGAAAAATAATGGTTAAGGCAAGCATGTTCATCCACGCAACTCACTTACTGAATCGATGTTCAGGTTCTGGCGGCGACGGTGGAGCTGCAGTAACAGCGCCAGGCCAATACTCGCTTCGGCAGCCGCAAGGCTGATGGCGAGAATGTACATCACCTGACCATCGGTCTGGCCCCAGTAGCTACCGGCGACCACAAAGGCCAGCGCGGCAGCGTTGATCATGATCTCCAGGCCAATCAGCATAAACAGCAGATTGCGGCGGATAACCAGACCGGTTAAGCCCAGCACGAATAAAATCGCTGCGAGGATCAGTCCGTGTTGTAAAGGGATCATGCGCGTTCCTCCGTTTTTCTTTTCGCGCTGTCGTCCTTGCGGTTGCTCAGCACCTCGCCAGCGCGCTCTTCGCGACCGACGTGGAATGCCACGACCAGGCCTGCCAGCAGCAGCATCGAGGCCAGTTCAACCGCCAGTACGTATGGCCCGAACAGGGTGATACCCACCGCTTTGGCGCTGATTGGCGTACCGTCGATACCCTGGTCGTTAACGCCCAGAATGGCGTAAACGATCACCGCCAGCATGATGGCCGACAAAATTGCCGGGCCAATCCACACCTGCGGTTTCAGCCATTGACGTTCCTGTTCTATTTCCGAGCCGCCGAGGTTCAGCATCATCACCACGAAGACGAACAGAACCATAATGGCCCCGGCGTAAACGATGATTTCAAGCGCACCCGCAAAGTGTGCGCCCAGCGCAAAGAACACCCCGGAGATGGCCAGCAGCGAAATGATTAAATAGAGCAGCGCATGCACCGGGTTGGTGTGCGTAATCACTCGCAGCGTAGCCAGGATGGCGATCAGGCCACAGATATAAAAAGCGAATTCCATTGCCCCTCTCCTTACGGTAACAGGCTCTTGACGTCGATAGGCTTGGCTTCGTTCTCTGCTTCGCCCTTATCTTTGCCGTCGATTGCCATACCCGCCATCCGGTAGAAGTTATATTCCGGGTATTTGCCCGGACCGGAAATCAGCAGATCCTCTTTTTCGTACACCAGATCCTGACGCTTGTATTCGCCCAGCTCGAAGTCCGGGGTCAACTGAATCGCCGTGGTCGGGCACGCTTCTTCACACAGACCGCAGAAGATGCAGCGTGAGAAGTTGATGCGGAAGAACTCCGGGTACCAGCGACCGTCTACCGTCTCGGCTTTTTGCAGAGAGATACAGCCGACCGGACAGGCTACCGCACACAGGTTACAGGCAACGCAGCGCTCCGAACCGTCCGGATCGCGCGTCAGCACGATACGGCCACGGTAGCGCGGCGGCAGATATACCGGCTCTTCCGGGTACATCCGGGTTTCGCGTTTGGCAAACGCGTGCAGGCCGATCATCCAGATACTGCGTACCTGGGTGCCGAAACCTACCAATAATTCTTTCAAGGTCATGGTCTAAAGCCCCTTATGGCTGCTGCCAGAGAATGACAGCCGCCGTTACCAACAAGTTGACGAGCGTCAGCGGCAGGCACACTTTCCAGCCGAAGGACATTACCTGGTCATAACGCGGACGCGGTAATGCTGCGCGAATCAAAATGAACATCATCATGAAGAACGCGGTTTTCAGCGCGAACCAGATGAACGGCGGTAAGAACGGGCCATGCCAGCCACCAAAGAACAGCGTTACCATCAACGCGGAAATGGTGACGATACCGATGTACTCGCCCACAAAGAACAGACCGAATTTCATGCCGGAATATTCAATGTGGTAACCGTCGGCCAGTTCCTGCTCGGCTTCTGGCTGGTCAAACGGGTGACGGTGACACACCGCCACGCCCGCGATAGCAAAGGTCACAAAACCGAAGAACTGCGGGATCACGTTCCAGATGTCGGCCTGGTTGTTGACGATGTCGGTCATGTTGAATGAACCTGCCTGCGCCACCACGCCCATCAGGGAGAGACCCAGGAACACTTCGTAGCTCAGGGTCTGCGCAGACGCACGCATCGCACCCAGCAGGGAGTATTTGTTGTTACTGGACCAGCCGGCGAACAGCACCGCGTAGACCGCGAGGCCTGCCATCATCAGGAAGAAGAGGATCCCGATGTTCAGATCCGCCACAACCCAGGTCGGGCTGACCGGAACGATAGCAAACGCCAGCAGCAGCGAGGTAAAGGCGATCATCGGTGCCAGAGTAAAGATCACGCGATCCGAGAAGCGCGGAACCCAGTCCTCTTTAAAGAACATCTTGATCATGTCCGCGACCAGCTGGAGTGAACCACCCCAGCCCACGCGGTTCGGTCCGTAACGGTTCTGGAACAGACCGAGCAGACGACGTTCACCAAAGCTCATGAACGCGCCGCAGGTAACGACCACCAGCAGAATAACAACCGCTTTCAGGATGCTCAGCAGGATGTCGATAAGATCGGGCGTAAACCAACTCATGCTTTTGCCTCCTGCAGGTTATCAAGGCGCGCACCCGCCAGCACTGGCGCGATGCCAGGCAGACCCATCGGCAGACCCACCTGCCCTGCTGTCAGACCTTCAGAGATAATCAGCGGCAGGCTGATTGTCTGGCCTTCGTAGCTAAAGCTGATGTTCGCGCCTGCGTTGACGCCAAGCTTCGCGGCATCTGCCGGATTGAGCTTGATGTACGGCTGCGGCATACGGGTCTGGAAGACCGGGGAACGCTGGGACATTTCGTCGCTACCAAACAGATGGTAGTACGGTGCAATACGCCAGTTGCCCTCTTCCGCCTGGAAGCGTGCCGGCACGGTGGAGAAGAACTCAAGACCGGTTTCGCTTGCTTCAAACAGACGTACGCCCGGATCGCCGTGACGCAGAGAACCGCCCACTTCCGCCTGGAACTTGTTCCATGCCTGCGGGGAGTTCCAGCCTGGCGCCCATGCGAATGGGATCTGCGAACGCGGTGCAGACGGCTGGTTGTTCCCTTCCATCGAGAAGGCGAACATGGTGTCTTTGTCCTGCGGTTGACGCGGTTCATGCACGCTGATGTTGGCACGCATCGCGGTACGACCGCTGTAGCGGTGCGGTTCACGGGCCAGTTTCTGGCCGCGAATACGGAAGCTGGCTTCCGGCGCCGCATCTTTAATGCCTGCCAGCTGCGGCAGTTGTGCCACGGCAGCGTCGATCACGTGGTCAAGCTGGGTCCAGTCCACTTCACGGCTCAGCACGGTGCTGTGCAGGGAGTGCAGCCAGCGCCAGCTTTCCAGCATCACAATGTTGCTGTCGTAGTAAGCCGGGTCATAAACCTGGAAGAAGCGCTGGGCGCGGCCTTCGTTGTTCACCACGGTGCCGTCGCTTTCAGCGAAGCTTGCCGCAGAGAGCACCAGATGCGCTTTGTCCATGATTGCCGTGCGCTGATGGTCGATAACCATCACCAGCGGCGCTTTAGACAGAGCGGCATCCACGCGGGCAGCAAAAGCATGACGATGCAGGTCGTTTTCCAGCACCACCACCGCGTCAGCAGAACCGGATTCCAGTTCGCTTAACGCTTCTTCCAGAGAGCCGCCGCCAATCATGCCCAGACCGATGCTGTTTACCGCACGGGCAATCATGGTCACGCCAACGTCCGCACCGCGACCTTTCAGAGCTTTAGCCACGTTGGCAGCCGCTTCAATGATCGCTGCGCTACCGGCGTTAGTACCGGAAATGATCAGCGGTTTCTTCGCACCGGCCAGCGCCTGCACGATCACGTCAACCTTGTTTTGCAGATCGCGATCCAGTTCAACGGCCGGGGAGCTGTTGTCCAGCGCGTGGGCGATAGCAAAGCCGAGGCGCGCCTGATCTTCAACCGGGGCACGGTAGGTCCAGGCCGCGATGTCGTCCAGACGGGTATTGTCGACGTTAGTGACAAACAGCGGATGCTTGGCGCGCTGACCGATGTTGAGGATCGCTGCGATCTGCCAGTCAGCCACTTTCTGGGCCGCTGCCATTTCACGCGCTTTCCCTTTCACCGCCTGACGAACCGCCAGGGCAGCGCGAGCGCCGGTCTGAGTTAAATCTTCACCCAATACCAGAACCGCATCATAGGATTCGATTTCGCGCAGGGCCGGAGTATGAACCCCGCCTTCGCGCAGTACTTTCAGCACCAGCTGCAGACGTTCCTGCTCGCCCTGAGCGATACCGGTGTAGAAGTTATCCGCACCCACCAGCTCACGCAGCGCGAAGTTGCTTTCGACGCTGGCACGCGGGGAGCCGATACCGATCACTTTCTTCGACTGGCGCAGAATATCCGCCGCGCCCTGCATCGCCTGCTCGGCGTTCAGGGTGATGACGTCGTCGCCACGGCGCTGAACCGGCTGACGCGGACGGTCTTTCAGGTTCACATAGCCATAGCCGAAACGACCGCGGTCGCAGAGGAAATAGTGGTTAACGGTACCGTTGTAACGGTTTTCGATACGACGCAGTTCGCCATAGCGTTCACCCGGGCTGGTGTTACAGCCGAGGGAGCACTGCTGGCAGATGCTTGGCGCAAACTGCATGTCCCACTTACGGTTGTAACGCTCGGAGTGCGTTTTATCGGTGAAGACGCCGGTCGGACAGATTTCGACCAGGTTACCGGAGAATTCGCTCTCCAGCACACCGTCTTCCGGACGACCGAAGTAGACGTTGTCATGTGCGCCATAGACGCCCAGATCTTCGCCGTCGGCGTAGTCTTTGTAGTAACGCACGCAGCGGTAGCAGGCGATGCAGCGGTTCATTTCGTGAGAGATGAACGGCCCCAGATCCTGGTTACGGTGGGTACGCTTGGTGAAACGGTAACGACGGAAGCTGTGCCCGGTCATCACGGTCATATCCTGAAGGTGGCAGTTACCGCCCTCTTCGCAGACCGGACAATCGTGCGGGTGGTTGGTCATCAACCACTCCACCACGCTTTCACGGAACTGTTTCGCTTCCGTATCGTCGATAGAAATAAAGGTACCTTCGGTGGCTGGCGTCATACAGGACATCACCAGGCGACCACGCGTGTCTTCCGCGTTTTGATATTGCTTCACCGCACACTGGCGGCAAGCACCGACGCTCCCCAGCGCCGGATGCCAGCAAAAATACGGAATATCAAGGCCGAGGGACAGACAAGCTTCCAGCAGGTTGTCCGCGCCATTGACCTCGTATTCTTTGCCGTCTACATGAATCGTAGCCATTAGCATGCTTCCAGTTGGCTCGAATTAACTCCGAGCGTTAATCAAAATTCTGTTTTTACCAGCGCGCTTTCAACAGGTTCGGCTGAATACCATTGATTGAATGGGTATTGCTGAACGGCTGCTTGATGCCTGCTTCGAATTCGTCGCGGAAATATTTAATTGCGCTCTGCAGCGGCTCAACCGCACCTGGCGCATGCGCACAGAAGGTTTTGCCCGGGCCCAGGAATCGACACAGTTGCTCAAGTGTCTCGATATCACCAGGCTGGCCTTCGCCACGCTCGATAGCACGCAGGATCTTCACGCTCCACGGCAGACCATCACGGCACGGTGTACACCAGCCGCAGGACTCACGGGCGAAGAACTCTTCCAGGTTACGCACCAGCGGTACCATGCCGATCTCGTGGTCGACGGCCATCGCCAGCGCCGTACCCAGACGGCTGCCTGCTTTACCAATGCTTTCGAATTCCATCGGCAGATCGAGATGGGCTTCAGTCAGGAAGTCCGTCCCTGCCCCACCCGGCTGCCAGGCTTTGAATTTCAGGCCATCACGCATGCCACCGGCGTAGTCTTCCAGAATCTCACGGGCGGTAGTGCCAAACGGCAGTTCCCAGACGCCAGGATTCTTCACGCGACCGGAGAAGCCCATCAGCTTGGTACCGGCATCTTTACTTGTAGAGATGCCCTGATACCACTCCACGCCGTTAGCGAGGATGGCCGGAACGTTACACAGGGTTTCGACGTTGTTAACGCAGGTCGGTTTACCCCATACGCCGGAGCTTGCCGGGAACGGTGGCTTGGAACGCGGGTTAGCACGGCGGCCTTCGAGGGAGTTAATCAGCGCGGTCTCTTCACCACAGATATAACGCCCTGCCCCGGTATGCACGAACAGCTCGAAGTCAAAACCGGTGCCGAGAATGTTTTTGCCCAGCAGGCCCGCTTCAGTGGCTTCGGCAATCGCGCGACGCAGGTTTTCTGCTGCTTCGATGTACTCGCCACGCAGGAAGATGTAGCCGCGGTAGACTTTCAGCGCGAACGCGGAGATCAGCATGCCTTCCACCAGCAGGTGCGGCAGCTGCTCCATCAGCAGGCGGTCTTTATAGGTGCCTGGCTCCATTTCATCGGCGTTACACAGCAGGTAACGGATGTTCATGGATTCGTCTTTCGGCATCAGGCTCCACTTCAGACCGGTGGAAAAGCCTGCGCCGCCGCGCCCTTTCAGGCCAGCGTCTTTTACCGCATTAACGATTTCGTCCGGCGCCATACCGCTCAGGGCTTTGCGCGCCCCGGCGTAGCCGTTTTTGCTCTCGTATTCTTCAAGCCATACCGGCTGTTTGTCATCGCGCAGACGCCAGGTCAGCGGATGAGTCTCAGCAGTACGAATTACAGTTTTCATTTGTACTGCTCCAGCAGGTCAGGAATGGCTTCCGGCGTCAGATGGCTGTGAGTGTCCTCATCAATCATCATGGTCGGCCCCTTGTCGCAGTTGCCCAGGCAGCAGGTTGGCAGCAGGGTAAAGCGACCATCAAAGGTAGTCTGCCCTGGCTTGATATCGAGCTTTTTCTCGATAGCGGCCTGAATGCCCTGATAACCGGTGATGTGACAAACGACGCTGTCACAGTAGCGGATCACATGGCGGCCAACCGGCTGACGGAAGATCTGGCTGTAGAACGTGGCTACGCCTTCTACGTCACTTGCCGGAATGCCCAGTACTTTTGCGATCTCATAGATCGCCCCATCCGGCACCCAACCACGCTGTTTCTGTACGATTTTCAGCGCTTCAATGGACGCCGCACGCGGGTCTTCGTAGTGGTGCATCTCGTGCTCAATGGCGGCACGTTCTGCTTCACTCAGCTCAAAAGCCTCGGTTTGTGGTTGTTGATTCTCGTGCATAATTAGCGGTCCACATCTGACATAACAAAATCGATACTACCCAGATACACAATCAGGTCGGAGACCAGACTGCCGCGAATGGCGGCCGGGATCTGCTGCAGGTGCGCGAAGCTCGGCGTACGCACACGAGTACGGTAGCTCATGGTGCTGCCGTCGCTGGTCAGGTAGTAACTGTTGATACCCTTGGTCGCTTCGATCATCTGGAAGGATTCTTGCGCCGGCATGACCGGGCCCCAGGAAACCTGCAGGAAGTGCGTGATCAGGGTTTCGATATGCTGCAGCGTGCGCTCTTTCGGTGGCGGCGTGGTCAGCGGGTGATCCGCCTTGAACGGGCCTTCCGGCATGTTATTGAGGCACTGCTCAAGGATGCGCAGGCTCTGACGCAGCTCTTCCACTTTCAGCATCACGCGGGTGTAGCAGTCGGATACACCGCCGCCAACCGGGACTTCAAAGTCGAAGTTCTCGTAGCCAGAGTAAGGACGGGCTTTACGCACGTCGAAATCAATACCGGTGGCACGCAGACCTGCACCTGTTGTACCCCACTCCAGCGCCTCTTTCGCGCCATAGGCAGCAACGCCTTTAGAACGGCCAATCAGGATGGTGTTACGCAGCGCGGCTTTCTCGTACGACGCCAGACGTTTCGGCATCCAGTCGAGGAATTCACGCAGCAGACGGTCCCAGCCGCGCGGCAGATCGTGTGCCACCCCGCCGATACGGAACCAGGCCGGGTGCATACGGAAACCGGTAATCGCTTCCACCAGATCGTAGATTTTCTGACGATCGGTAAAGGCGAAGAAGACCGGGGTCATCGCGCCGACGTCCTGAATAAAGGTGGAGATGTACAGCAGGTGGCTGTTAATACGGAACAGTTCTGACAGCATCACGCGGATCACGTTAACGCGATCCGGGGTGGTGATACCCGCCAGTTTCTCAACGGCCAGCACGTATGGCATTTCGTTTACGCAGCCGCCGAGGTACTCGATACGGTCGGTATACGGAATGTAGCTGTGCCAGGATTGACGCTCGCCCATCTTCTCAGCACCACGGTGGTGGTAACCGATATCCGGAACGCAGTCGACAATCTCTTCGCCATCAAGCTGAAGAATAATACGGAATGCACCATGCGCGGACGGGTGGTTCGGACCGAGGTTGAGGAACATGAAGTCCTCGTTGTCGGTACCGCGCTTCATGCCCCAGTCTTCCGGCTTGAAGGTCAGCGCTTCCATCTCCAGATCCTGTTTGGCTTTGGTCAGCTCAAACGGGTCGAATTCGGTGGCGCGCGCCGGGTAGTCTTTACGCAGCGGGTGACCGGTCCAGGTTGGCGGCATCATGATGCGCGTCAGGTGCGGGTGACCGTCAAAGGTCATGCCGAACATTTCCCAGGTCTCACGCTCATACCAGTTGGCGTTCGGGAAAAGTTTGGTGATCGTCGGCAGATGCATGTCGTTTTCAGACAACGCCACCTTGAGCATGATATCCGTGTTGCGGTCTATTGAGAGCAGGTGGTAGAAAACGGAAAAATCCGCCGCGGGTAAACCCTGGCGGTGAGTACGCAGACGTTCGTCCATGCCGTGTAAGTCAAACAGCATAACGTAAGGTTTAGGCAGTTTCTTTAAGAAATCAACCACTTCCAGTAACTGCTCACGCTTCACCCAAACAACGGGTACCCCGGTGCGGGTGGCCTGAACAGTAAAGGCATCCGGCCCAAAACGGTTGCGCAGTTCGCCAATGACCGGGTCATCCAGATGATCCCGTGTTTGCCAGGCGGCGTCTTGCGCGGTTAAGTCGGTCATAGTGTTCACCATTGCAAAAGGTCCGTGGTGACTGTCGGGCGTGGCTTCGCGCTATTTGAATAGTGATATGCGAAGGTTATCTCCATGCCCACAGGCGCAAATTAAATTTCGTCCGGTGTACGCAGATTGGTCACTGCAATACGTTCGCCGCGTTTACGCTCGCGTTCGGACTGCATGTTAGCGCGGTACACGCCCTGGTCGCCCACGACCCAGGAGAGCGGACGGCGTTCTTTGCCAATCGACTCCTGCAACAGCATCAGAGCCTGCATATAGGCTTCTGGACGCGGTGGGCAGCCCGGGATGTAAACGTCCACCGGGATGAACTTATCTACACCTTGCACAACAGAATAAATGTCGTACATACCGCCAGAGTTTGCACAAGCACCCATGGAGATAACCCATTTAGGCTCGAGCATCTGGTCGTACAGACGCTGAATGACCGGCGCCATCTTGGTAAAGCAGGTTCCCGCTACCACCATCAGGTCAGCCTGACGCGGAGAGGCACGCAGTACTTCTGCACCAAAACGCGCAACGTCATGCACCGCAGTGAATGACGTCACCATTTCAACGTAGCAGCAAGAAAGGCCAAAGTTGTATGGCCAGATGGAGTTCTTACGACCCCAGTTGACCATATCGTGCATGGCATTTTCGAGCTTGCCCATGTACACGCTTTTGTTGACTTCTTGCTCCAGGGGGTCGGTTACGATCTCCTGCTTTTGCAGGGGGTAACGGTCATTCTCACCGTTAGGATCTATGCGGGTGAGCGTATAATCCATCTTATTGCCTCGCTGTTACTGCTGACGATTAGAGATACTGTTTTCCGGGTTGGTACGTTCACGGCGTGAACGTGCAGGTGTCCAGTCCAGCGCGCCGATACGCACCAGATAAACCAGACCGGCCAGTAACACTAAAATGAAAATTGCGGCCTCGACAAAGCCTACCCAGCCACTCTCACGAATGGAGGTCGACCATGCGAACAGGTAAAGCGCTTCCACGTCAAAGATGACGAAGAACATGGCCACCAGATAGAACTTGGCGGACAGGCGTAAACGCGCGGTACCTACCGAATCGATACCCGATTCAAATGGCGTGTTTTTGTGCCTTGCCCGGGCGCGACCGCCGAGGAACCAGCCGCCGATAAGCATCAGGCAGCACAGGCCAATGGCAACGATAAGAAAGATTGCGAATGCCCAGTGATGAGCGATGACTTCTGTGGATGTTGACATACTCATTGCTTACTCATCAAAAGTGATACCTGAAAACCCTGCTCTTTCTGGCAGATGGGCATCACATCGATTCATGGGGAGGAACAAATAACCGTACACTAACTGTCGAAAAATGAGACATAGACAGCAAAATGATGTGGTTTTTTACTCCTTTCTATAACCTTTTGTCAACTTTAACAAAAGTTTCTTCACATTAGATTACATCGTTCGATCTTCATTAACATTTAATGCCCTTTACCCTCAAAAAGTGTGAGGCGCGTTCCGGCGTGGGGGTGTTGAATCGAGTCCGTAGCAATCTAATACAAAGATTACCCGTCTATTTTGACAGGATTTGCCGCTGATTCCTCCCCCCAAAGAGGAGTATTTTCTTGATCTGTGACACGCTTTTGTTAATTCAATCAAAAAAACGGCAACATCTTTGCTGCTTTTTTAACATGCCCATTGACATTAGAGAGAAGCGGGGAAGCGATTTTTGCAAGGCAGGATGGACAACTATCCGATTGATATCGCAAAAGATTGTCGTAAACGTAAAGTAAACCGCAGGGGGCAGATGCAAAAAAAGAACCACTTTGCTGGTCTTCAGCCGCAGTGGTTCTTTTTGGTTGGAACAATTGTTATCAAATTATGAGTGATTCGTTTACTCGAAATCGCGCTCTGTCACCAGGGAGTCGTCCCCCCCTTCCGGAGTAACATTGTTGTACTGCCAGGGGTTGTCATAGTTTTCCATGGCGTTAAAAATGGTCTGCGCCAGTTCATTCTTGCTGAGCGGGTTGTGGCACAGCATATACTCCGTATCCGGCAGCGCAGGCAATCCATCCGCTTTCCCTAACACCCGTAAATCGGGACTCATCATCTCAACCGGGCGTGCCGTGACGCCAAGCCCGGCTTTTACCGCTGCGCGAACCGCAGGCAGCGTTGAGGCTACATAGGCGAGTCGCCATGGCACGTTGGCGGCATTGAGCGTGGCCAGCACGATGTCGCGGAACGGGCTGGGATCGTCCAGCAGCACCAGCGGAACCGGCTCCCCGCGCTGCAGAGAAAATTCTGCGGCACAGTACCAGTGCGTCGGCGAAGTACGCAGCGTCAGACTGTCAAACTGGCCGGTACGGTGAGTAGTGACCACCAGATCGACCTCCTGCTCTTGCAGCATATCGACCATATAGGCATTGCGTTTAACCCTGACATCCAGCGCAAGTTTCGGATAAACCGAACTGATGCGGTTGAGCAGGAACGGCAGAATAGTATCCGCCGACTCATCAGACGCACCTAAAGTTAAGACACCCTGCAGATTACTAAACATTAAGGATGTACATGCTTCATCATTGAAACGTAGGATTTTTCTGGCATAACCCAGCAGCTGAATCCCGTGTTCCGTTAACAGCTTATTGCGGCCATGACGGGCAAAAAGCTCTTTACCCACCAGTTGCTCCAGTCGTTGCATTTGTTGACTGACCGCAGATTGGGTACGGCAAACTGCGGCCGCGGCAGCAGCAAAGGTGTTCAGATCGGCGACCGCCACAAAGGTTCTCAGCAGATCGAGGTCGAGATTCAGTATCGGACGATTTGCATTAATCATATCTTTTCACTTACAGGTTGCTCGTACGGAGCTGCCCCGGGTTTAAGCTGTGTGCGTAAAAGTAATACAGTTCCTTCTGAAAAAAATCCTCTGACGTCCCGGTCTGGCATTGTGCCTGCGTAATGTAATTGTGCTGGGTATATCAGTGGTCAGAAACAACTTATCTGACGATATTTTTATTCTCAACAACGTTCGAGATATATAGATGTTTGCCGGATGATGTAAATTCCATAAAAGAAGATGCATTTCCAACGTCAACTTTATCGCAGTACAGGTTAAGCAGCAATGGTGTCACTTAACTTCTCAAGGCAGAGATAATTCTAACAATTACAATAAACTATTAAAGGTTAACGTATCAAGGCCTGGAGTGACCTGTTATCTTTCTTCGCTAAACTCAGTGACATCTTACCCTAAAACCTTTTTATTTATAAGCCTTATTGCGTTTCCAGTGATTTAACCTGATTGATAACTCGCTAAACTAATTTTATTTATATTAACGAAAGTTGCGATTTCGCCTTTATTTGGAAATAACTAATAATTCGATCAAGACTTAATGATTAATAATACTTAACATTAAATTCACACGGGCAACCTTTATATAAAAAGGCAGGGAAGTAAACGCTACTGCATTTCATTCAGCTTTTACGAAATGTTCCTGTAGGAAACTGTAGCACTGCCAGCCTAAGTCGCTCAATACGCGGCTTTTTTACAGCGTAAAATCCATTTTAATACGCAACAACCAAAATAAATCACCAAATAACAATAAAAATATGGCCCATAAAATGTAAGCAAAGTTAAAAAACAGTTAAAAATTTCAATATCACTTTCGGGGAATGGACAAAATCTTCTTCTGCCAACGCTTCAAAATCGGCCAAGCGAGGAGTACATTGTTCCGTGCTAACTTCCACGGCAGGAAGTAGCAATAACAGCGAAAAGGTTAAAGATTCATGTCACCCATCGAAAAATCCAGCAAGTTAGATAACGTTTGTTACGACATTCGTGGCCCGGTTCTTAAAGAGGCTAAACGTCTCGAAGAAGAAGGTAATAAAGTACTTAAGCTCAATATCGGCAACCCGGCGCCATTTGGTTTTGATGCACCGGATGAAATTCTGGTTGATGTGATCCGCAACCTGCCGACGGCGCAAGGCTACAGCGACTCCAAAGGTCTCTACTCTGCGCGTAAAGCCATCATGCAGCACTATCAGGCGCAGGGCATGCGCGATGTCACCGTAGAAGATATCTACATTGGTAACGGTGTTTCCGAGCTGATCGTCCAGGCGATGCAGGCCCTGCTGAACAGCGGTGACGAAATGCTGGTCCCGGCACCGGATTATCCGCTGTGGACCGCGGCGGTATCGCTCTCCAGCGGTAAAGCGGTGCACTACCTGTGTGATGAATCCGCTGACTGGTTCCCGGACCTGGATGACATTCGTGCCAAAATCACCCCCCGCACCCGCGGGATCGTCATCATCAACCCGAACAACCCAACCGGTGCCGTCTATTCTAAAGAGCTGCTGCTGGAGATTGTCGAGCTGGCCCGCCAGCATAACCTGATCATCTTCGCGGACGAGATTTACGACAAAATCCTGTACGACGCGGCGCAGCACCACTCCATTGCAGCGCTGGCACCGGATCTGCTGACCGTCACCTTTAACGGGCTCTCCAAAACCTACCGTGTCGCCGGTTTCCGTCAGGGCTGGATGGTGCTGAACGGGCCGAAAAAACACGCCAAAGGCTATATCGAAGGTCTGGAGATGCTGGCCTCCATGCGTCTGTGCGCCAACGTACCGGCCCAGCACGCGATCCAGACGGCACTGGGCGGCTATCAGAGCATCAGTGAATTTATCGTGCCTGGCGGGCGTCTGTATGAGCAGCGTCAACGCGCCTGGGAGCTGATTAACGATATTCCGGGCGTCTCCTGCGTGAAGCCAAACGGCGCGCTATATATGTTCCCGAAAATCGATATCAAACGCTTCAACATCTTTGACGATCAGAAGATGGTCCTCGACTTCCTGCTGCAGGAAAAGGTGTTACTGGTGCAGGGCACCGCATTTAACTGGCCATGGCCGGACCATGTGCGCATCGTTACCCTGCCGCGTGAGGATGAGCTGGAGATGGCCATCAGCCGCTTCGGGCGATTCCTCGGCGGATACCATCAGTAATATGACCCCCGGGCTGCCACTGGCAGCCCGATTTGCATCTCACCGCCCCTCCCCTCACAATGAAACCTGTCGCTGTGCAAGACCAAAGGTAACTTATGAGTCAGAGTCATTTCTTCGCCCATCTTTCCCGCCTGAAACTGATTAACCGCTGGCCGCTGATGCGTAACGTGCGTACCGAGAACGTCTCCGAGCATAGTCTGCAGGTTGCCATGGTGGCCCACGCGCTGGCAGCCATCAAAAACCGCAAGTTTAACGGCCAGGTCAATGCCGAACGTATCGCCCTGCTGGCGATGTACCATGATGCCTCCGAGGTGCTGACGGGCGATCTGCCGACCCCGGTGAAGTACTTCAATTCGCAAATTGCCCAGGAGTACAAAGCGATCGAGAAAATCGCTCAGCAAAAACTGGTCGATATGGTGCCGGAAGAGCTGCGGGATATCTTCGAGCCGCTGATTGACGAGCAGAGCTACAGCGAAGAGGATCGATCGATCGTCAAGCAGGCGGACGCGCTCTGCGCCTACCTGAAATGTCTGGAAGAGCTTTCAGCCGGCAATCATGAGTTTTTACTGGCGAAAACCCGCCTCGAAAAGACCCTCGAGTCGCGCCGCAGTGAGGAGATGGACTACTTTATGGAAGTGTTTGTCCCGAGCTTCCAGCTGTCGCTGGATGAGATCAGCCAGGATTCACCGTTGTAATGTGTTGCCGGGTGGCGGCTGCGCCTTACCCGGCCTACAAAACCGTATCCCGCTGCTTTAAAACGGGAACAACATCGGGATCATCACTACGCACACCACCATCACCAGAATGGTAAAGGGCACGCCGAGCTTCACGAAGTCGCTGAAGCTGTATTTACCGGGTCCCAGCACCAGGGTGTTAACCGGTGACGAGACCGGCGTCATAAAGGCGGCTGACGCGGCCATCGCCACCATCATCGCAAAGGGATAAGGCGATACCCCCATCGATTTCGCCATCGCCAGCGCAATGGGTGCCATCAGTACCGCGGTTGCGGTGTTGGAGATAAACAGCCCGATGGTGGCGCACATGACAAACAGACACATCAGCATCATGTAAGGGCCGTAGCCGCCCCCCAGCTCCATCAACCCTTTCACCACCAAATCGACCCCACCGGTTTTTTGCAGCGCCAGCGCAAAGGGCATCATGCCGACAATCAAAATGATGCTCGGCCAGTGAATCGCTTTGTAAGCGCTTTCAGCGTCGATACAGCGGAATTTGCCCATCAGCAGGCAGGCCACGATCGCTGCCACCGGATTAGGGATTTCGTCGGTCAGCATCAGGGCGACCATCAGCACCAGACAAAAAATGGCGTGCGGCGCCTGGCTGTGGGCGGGAGAGGCATCGCTCACTTCGATGGGTAAATTGAGCACCACAAAATCGCGACCCCTCTGGCCCAACTGAGTGATCAGCTTCCAGTTGCCCACCACCAGGAAGATATCCCCCAGTTCCAGCGGCTCGTCCACCACCGAGCCGTCCATCGCCACGCCGTCGCGTTTTAACCCCACCACGTTCAGACCGTAACGGGTACGAAAGCCTATTTCGCGGATGGTTTTGCCGAGCAGCTCCGACTCGGGGATCAACGACACCTCCGCCATCCCCACATCCAGCGCCTGATCGGAGAAGTACTCCCCGCGCAGGACCATCGGCTCCAGCAGCTGTTCGCTGCAAAAGTCGCGCAGATCGACATCCGCCGAGGACATATCAATCAGCAGCACGTCCCGGGCGCGAAACTCCGATACGCCGTTAACGTTCACAATCACCCGGCGAAAACGACGCCAGCGTTCCACACCAATAACGTTCGCCCCGTAGCGTTCGCGGAGTTTCAGGTCGTCCAGACGCTGACCAATCAGCGGTGAGCCGGGTCGGAGCGCCAGACGACGCGCCCGTCCGGTGAGGCGATACTCTTTGATCAGATCGCGGAAGGTGCGGCGCTTCCAGCCGTCGCGAGGCTTATCCTGCTTATCGCTCTTCAGGGCAAAGCGGGTCAGCAGCATATAGATAATGCCCAGCACGAGGATCACCAGCCCCAGCGGCGTCACGCTAAAGAAGCCAAAGCCTTCCAGCCCCTCACGCAGCAGTTCACTGTTGACCACCAGGTTCGGCGGCGTGGCCACCAGCGTCATCATGCCGCTGATAAGCCCGGCGAAGCTAAGCGGCATCATCAGGCGCGAGGGCGAGATCTGCATGCGCATCGAGACGCTCAGCACCACCGGAATAAAGATTGCCACCACCCCGGTGGAGCTCATAAACGCCCCCAGCCCGGCGACGGTCAGCATCAAAAAGATCAGCATTTTGGTTTCGCTGTTGCCCGCCACGCTGACCAGCCAGGAGCCCATACTGGTCGCCACGCCGGTGCGCACCAGGCCGTCGCCGATGATAAACAGGGCGGCAATTAAAATAACGTTGGGATCGCTAAAGCCAGAGAAGGCTTCCGGGAGGGTTAAGGTGCCGCTGAGCACAAAGGCCACGATCACCAGCAGGGCCACGGCATCCATGCGGACTTTGCCGGTCGCAAACAGAATAATCGCGATAAAGAGCAGGCTTAAGACCCAAATAAGTTCACCGTTCAAAACAGATCCTTGTCAGAAGAGAGTGAAGCCGATAGTGCCATAAAAAAGCCCCAACAATGTGGGGCTATATCATGGGATTACATTTTTTGGGAGACGGTTACATTCCCGTCGGCTGTACGGCTGACGGCGACGGCCTCCAGCGTGCTGAGCACGAGGTCGGCCTCCTCCAGACGCGGCGAGTTGGCGGGAACATTGACGGCGATGACATGGCAGCCGGCATTAAGACCTGCCAGCACACCAGCGGCGGCATCTTCCACCACCACGCACGCTTCCGGCGCCAGCCCCAGCAGCTTCGCGCCGAGTAAAAAGGCATCGGGCTCCGGCTTGCCGCGCGTTACCCGCTCTGCGGTGATAAACACCTCCGGCACCGGCAACCCTGCCGCTTTGTGTCGCGCATGGGCCACAGGAACCGAGCCGGAGGTGACGATAGCCCACGGGATCCCCGCTTCATTCAGGTGTTTGAGCAGTTCAATCGCCCCCGGCAGCGCGGTGATACCGTCGGTATCGGTGGCTTCAACCTGCTCAAGCCAGGTAAACTCCGCCTGGATCTCTGCTTCGCTTCTCCCCTGGAGAAAGTGCCGTAAAGAGGTTATGGCCTGTTTGCCATGGATAAAATTCAGCACCTCCTGATGGTCGATGCCATGCCGGTCGGCCCAGCGACACCAGGAGCGCTCCACCACCGGTAACGAATCGACCAGCGTACCGTCCAGATCAAACAGAAAACCTTTACACTGCACATCAACCTCCGTCAGGCGTTAATAATTTGTTGGATCTCATTGCTGCTCAGATGGTACTGACGCGGGCAGGCGTGCCATACGCTGAGCATGCGCTGATACTTTTCCCACATCGGGGTCTGGGCGTTAAAGCCATGGGTACCGGCATCGAAATGGGTGTAGCGCCCTTCCACATTAACCATAAAGCGGACATAGCTCAGGTAACGGGATTCGGTGGCCGCATCAAAGCCCAGGAAGGTGACACGACGTTCGTCGATGGTCTGGGCATCTTTCAGGTTAGTCCATGAAACATGCAGGGCGTGGTACATCTCCATGATGTCGATAACGGTACGACAGGTCTCTTCCTTAAGTTCGCCAAACTCGCGATCCAGCTCGCGCATCTGTAAACCGAAACCACGTTCGACGATAGTCTGCAAGCGGCGATAGCGCTCGGCGTTGTCGGGATCAAGCATCGTCATCATTTTGTACTGGTTAGATAAAATCAGACGTTGAGCGTGGGTCATTTCCATCTTTCGACTCCTGTTGCACATGGCAGCGTAAAAAAAGACACGGTAACGGTGGGTTACTGTGCCTTCTTTTAGCGATCGTTTCGATGATCAATCACAAGTCATCGAGGAATGTTTTATCAAGTTGCTTGAATGCCCGCTTCAGGGTATCGGCCAGCGCCTGATAGTCGGGTTTACCCTCGACCGGAGCCAGCGCCTGACCGGCATCCTGCAACTTGCCGCGAACTTCATAGAACCAGGACAACACCGACGGCGGCAGTGGTGTGACAGAACGTTTACCCAGCCACCACAATCCCTGCATCGGCAGGCTCAGGGCGAACAGCGCGGTAGCCACCGCAGGCCCGAGTTGCCCACCCAGTGCAATCTGCCAGCACAGGGTAAAAACGGCGAGGGGCGGCATCAACCGAATAGCGTGGCGGGTCGCGCGGATCACGCGGTTTTCAATGAAGACGGGTGCCAGCCGCTTTTCCAGTGGCCACGTCTTCGAATAATGCTGTCCCCGGCGAAACAGGCTAAAAAAGCTCACGGAAGGGTTCACGGGTGTCGACATGGCTTACCTCAACTTCACATATAAAGATTAAAAAATTCGTGCAAAACCACAACTGGTCATGACATCGTTCAAAAACTTTTGTCAGCGCTACCCAGTATCGGGTATCCTGTGCCGGCCTGCAAAGGCCTTAGACGAGGAATGTTCACTCGTCAAATTATCGCACATTATGCCATTGCCGGAAAAATGCGCAAAATGGCATAAAATCATATGTATTCCTTTCGTCATGCCGAAATGTACTTCGGGCATGATGTTAATCATAAATGTCAGCGATATCTTGCGCTACGATCCTTGACTCACTGACGTTTTTTTAGCCACGTATCAATAATAGGTACTTCCATGTCGAGTAAGTTAGTACTGGTTCTGAACTGCGGTAGCTCCTCACTTAAATTCGCTATCATCGATGCGATCAACGGTGAAGAGTACCTTTCTGGTTTGGCCGAATGTTTCCATCTTCCTGAAGCACGTCTTAAGTGGAAAATGGACGGCAGCAAACAGGAAGCGGCTTTAGGTGCAGGCGCCGCTCACAGCGAAGCGCTGAACTTTATCGTTAACACTATTCTGGCACAAAAACCAGAACTGTCCGCTCAGCTGACTGCTATCGGTCACCGTATCGTTCATGGTGGCGAGAAGTACACCAAATCTGTAATCATCGACGACTCCGTTATTCAGGGCATCAAAGACTCCGCCTCTTTTGCACCGCTGCATAACCCGGCTCACCTGATCGGTATCGCTGAAGCACTGAAATCCTTCCCGCATCTGAAAGACAAAAACGTGGCTGTATTCGACACCGCGTTCCATCAGACCATGCCGGAAGAGTCTTACCTCTATGCCCTGCCGTACAAACTGTACAAAGAGCACGGCGTTCGTCGTTACGGCGCACACGGCACCAGCCATTTCTACGTGACGCAAGAAGCTGCGAAAATGCTGAACAAGCCGGTTGAAGAAGTGAACATCATCACTTGCCACCTGGGCAACGGCGGTTCCGTTTCTGCTATCCGTAACGGCAAATGCGTTGATACCTCTATGGGTCTGACCCCGCTGGAAGGCCTGGTGATGGGTACTCGCTCCGGTGATATCGATCCGGCGATCATCTTCCATCTGCACGATACCCTGGGCATGAGCGTTGAAGATATCAACAAAATGCTGACTAAAGAGTCTGGCCTGCTGGGTCTGACCGAAGTCACCAGCGACTGCCGCTACGTTGAAGACAACTATGCCGAGAAAGAAGACGCTAAACGTGCAATGGACGTTTACTGCCACCGTCTGGCGAAGTACATCGGTTCTTACACTGCACTGATGGACGGTCGTCTGGATGGCGTGGTCTTCACCGGTGGTATCGGTGAGAACGCAGCAATGGTGCGCGAGCTGTCCCTGGGCAAACTGGGCGTGCTGGGCTTTGACGTTGACCATGAACGTAACCTGGCTGCGCGCTTCGGTAAGTCTGGCTTCATCAACAAAGAAGGCACCACTCTGGCAATGGTTATCCCAACCAACGAAGAGCTGGTTATCGCGCAAGACGCGAACCGTCTGACTGCCTGATTCCACACCGCCAGCAATGCTGGCGGTGCTGTTTTGTAGCCCGCCTGATTTCGGCGGTAACGAAAGAGGATAAATCGTGTCCCGTACTATTATGCTGATCCCGACCGGAACCAGCGTAGGCCTGACCAGCGTCAGCCTCGGTGTGATCCGTGCGATGGAACGCAAAGGCGTTCGTCTGAGCGTGTTTAAGCCAATCGCTCAACCACGTGCTGGTGGCGATGCCCCAGACCAGACCACCACTATCGTTCGTGCGAACTCTAACCTGCCAGCCGCTGAACCGCTGAAGATGAGCCACGTTGAGTCTCTGCTCTCCAGCAACCAGAAAGACGTGCTGATGGAAGAGATCATCGCTAACTATCACGCTAACGCCCAGGATGCGGAAGTGGTGCTGGTAGAAGGCCTGGTTCCGACGCGCAAGCATCAGTTTGCTCAGTCCCTGAACTTCGAAATCGCCAAAACGCTGAACGCGGAAATCGTGTTCGTCATGTCCCAGGGTACCGATACCCCGGAACAGCTGAAAGAGCGTATTGAGCTGACCCGCAGCAGCTTCGGCGGCGCGAAAAACGCCAACATCACCGGCGTTATCGTTAACAAACTGAACGCCCCGGTTGATGAGCAAGGCCGTACTCGCCCTGACCTGTCTGAAATTTTCGACGACTCGTCCAAAGCGAAAGTCGTGAAAATCGATCCGGCTAAACTGCAGGAGTATAGCTCCCTGCCAGTGCTGGGCGCGGTGCAGTGGAGCTTCGATCTGATCGCCACCCGTGCAATCGATATGGCGCGTCACCTGAACGCCACCATCGTTAACGAAGGCGATATCAACACCCGTCGCGTGAAGTCCGTGACCTTCTGTGCGCGTAGCATTCCGCACATGCTGGAACACTTCCGTGCAGGTTCCCTGCTGGTGACCTCCGCTGACCGTCCTGACGTGCTGGTTGCAGCCTGCCTGGCGGCGATGAACGGCGTGGAAATCGGTGCGATCCTGCTGACCGGTGCCTATGAAATGGACCCACGCGTCAGCAAACTGTGCGAACGCGCATTTGCCACCGGCCTGCCGGTCTTCATGGTGGACACCAACACCTGGCAGACCTCACTGAGCCTGCAGAGCTTCAACCTGGAAGTGCCGGTTGATGACCATCAGCGTATCGAGAAAGTGCAGGAATACGTTGCCGGTTGCATCAATGCCGACTGGATTGAATCCCTGACCGCGACCTCCGAGCGCAGCCGTCGTCTCTCTCCACCAGCCTTCCGTTATCAGCTCACCGAGCTGGCGCGTAAAGCGGGCAAACGCGTTGTGCTGCCAGAAGGCGACGAACCGCGTACCGTTAAAGCCGCAGCCATCTGTGCCGAGCGCGGTATCGCTACCTGTGTGCTGCTGGGTAACCCGGATGAGATCACCCGCGTTGCTGCTTCTCAGGGCGTTGAGCTGGGTTCTGGTATCGAAATCGTGGACCCGGAAGTGGTGCGCGAAAGCTACGTTGCCCGTCTGGTCGAGCTGCGTAAGAGCAAGGGCATGACTGAAGCCGTTGCCCGCGAACAGCTGGAAGACAACGTGGTTCTCGGTACGCTGATGCTGGAGCAGGACGAAGTTGACGGTCTGGTTTCCGGTGCGGTTCACACTACTGCGAACACCATCCGTCCGCCGCTGCAGCTGATCAAAACTGCACCAGGCAGCTCGCTGGTTTCGTCTGTGTTCTTCATGCTGCTGCCGGAACAGGTTTACGTGTACGGTGACTGTGCGATCAACCCGGATCCAACTGCTGAACAGCTGGCCGAGATCGCAATCCAGTCTGCTGACTCCGCGATTGCCTTCGGTATCGAACCGCGCGTAGCGATGCTCTCCTACTCCACCGGTACCTCTGGTGCAGGTAGCGACGTAGAGAAAGTACGTGAAGCGACCCGTATTGCTCAGGAAAAACGCCCGGATCTGGTTATCGATGGCCCGCTGCAGTACGACGCCGCAGTTATGGCTGACGTAGCGAAATCCAAAGCGCCGAACTCGCCGGTTGCGGGTCGCGCTACCGTGTTCATCTTCCCGGATCTGAACACCGGTAACACCACCTACAAAGCGGTACAGCGCTCAGCCGACCTGATCTCCATCGGGCCGATGCTGCAGGGTATGCGCAAGCCGGTGAACGACCTGTCTCGTGGCGCGCTGGTAGACGATATCGTCTACACCATCGCCCTGACCGCGATCCAGTCTTCCCAGCAGTAAGCAGCACCCCAACGTAAAAAGGCGACCTGCGGGTCGCCTTTTTTTATGGTTGCGATTAAGCTTCTTCGTGCTTAACCGGCTCGTTGCTGGCATTGCGGCTCATCCACAGGGCCAGTGCTTTCAGCGAATCTGGCGTGAAGTCGTCGCAACGGGCGGTGATCTCCGCCGGGGTCATCCAGCAGACTTCACTCACCTCTTCCTCCTGCAGCGCAAACGGACCGTGGGAGACACAGCTGAAAAGGCCTCCCCAGACGCGGCAGTGGCTATCTTCAAAGTAGAACTGGCCATGTTCGGCAAACGGCACGCCGGCAATTCCCAGCTCCTCTTCCGCTTCGCGGCGAGCGGAATCGAGTAACTGCTCATCGGCCTGCACCACGCCACCGGCGGTAGCATCGAGCATGCCGGGCATAAAGTCTTTCGTTTCGGTACGACGCTGAACCAGAATATTGCCCATTCCATCATGCACGACGATATAGGTCGCGCGATGACGAAGGCGCTGCGCCCGCATCTGCTCGCGGCTCGCCTGTGCGATTACCTCATTGTCTTCGTTGACAATATCCACCCATTCCGTACTTGCCAAATGACTCTGCTCCACCATCGGGAAACCTTCTCTTTAAAGCGCTCTCGCGGCGCGTTTACTGTTAAGGAGTAAATTACGGATTAATCTCTGACTGCGCAATAACCTGGCCATCATTCAGCGTCATAACGCACAAATGGTTTCCATCCAGCATGCCGTAGCTGGGGGAAAAACCGCCTTTGGGCAGGCTGACCGAGCCAGGATTAAAGTGTATGAGGTCGCCCTGTTTCCCGGCTACCGGAATATGAGTATGGCCGTAAACCAGCACATCGCCAGCATTCAGCGCGGGCAGGTTATCCGGACCAAACAGATGACCGTGGGTCACAAACAGCCGACAGTTCTCCAGCAGGATCTGCTGCCAGGGGGCGGTGATGGGAAAGTGCAGCAGCATCTGGTCAACTTCGCTGTCGCAGTTACCGCGCACGGCGATAATCCGCGACGCGTAGGCGTTGAGCCGATCGGCGACCTCAGCAGGCGCGTAGCCTTCGGGCAGCGGGTTGCGCGGGCCGTGGTTCAGTACATCCCCGAGGATCACCAGCCATTGCGCCCCGCTCTGGTTAAACAGCGAAAGCACCCGTTCGGTCGCCGGCAGCGAGCCGTGGATGTCCGATGCAAACATCAGCTTCATCAGTAATTCCTTGTGTCGAAAAGCTGCCCCATTATACCGGAATATTAGCCCGCCCGCTTCGCTGACAACGCCACGTACCGCTGCACGGACGCCCGCTGCCACTGGAAATTAGCGTAATCCACCAGCTGCTGGGGCACGTCGTCGCCATTGAGCACCAGACGGTTGAGCATCAGGGCCAGATCCGCATCGGCAATACACCACTCTCCGAAGAGGTTTTGCTGGCCGTGGGCAAGCAGCGACGAGGCGACATCGTAGAGCTGGTTTGCCGCCCGCTGCGCATTTTCGCTGAGGGCCGGTTTTTTCACCCCGCCAAACACTACGTCGGTAGAGCGCTCCTCACGGATCGGCACCAGATCGCTGCGCAGCCACGCCTGGATCTGGCGTGCGCGAGCGCGCTTTTGCCGATCGTGAGGGAAGATCCGCTCCCACTCCGGCGGGGCAAAATGCTCCTCCAGATATTCGGCAATGGCCGAGGATTCACTGAGTTCAAAGCCGTCGATCTCCAGCACCGGCACGCGGCGGGTCAGGGCATAGCCTCGCCACTGCGGCTGTCGATTTTCACCCCGGCTGAGATCCACGGTCTTCAGGGTGAAAGGCAATCCCTTCTCGGCCAGCGCGACATACACGCTCATGACGTAAGGGGAGTAATAATCGGCATCTGACCACAGGGTAATCGCAGGTTGGCTCATAAAATCCTCGTAACGCTTCGGAAGGTGGGTATCTATCCAAAATATAACCTCCTGCCCCAGCTGTCACTTGATGAAAACTCACGATTTATCATCACCACCTATACTCGATCCTATGCCGCAATAATCGTTATGACAGGAGTTGCGATGATTGACCTTTACTACGCCCCCACCCCCAACGGGCATAAGATCACGCTTTTTCTGGAGGAGGCCCAGCTGGATTACCGCATCCTGCCGGTTGAGATCAGCAAAGGCGAACAGTTCCGCCCTGAGTTTCTCGCCATTTCGCCTAACAATAAAATCCCCGCCATCGTCGATCATGACCCGGACGATGGCGGTGCCCCGCTGAGCCTGTTTGAGTCCGGTGAGATCCTGCTCTACCTGGCGGAAAAAAGCGGCAAGCTGCTGAGCGGCGAGTTACGGGAGCGCCACGTCACCCTGCAGTGGCTCTTCTGGCAAGTGGGCGGGCTGGGGCCGATGATTGGTCAGAACTATCATTTTAACCACTTTGCACCGCAGCCCATCCCCTACGCCATCGAACGTTTTCAGGTTGAGACGCAGCGACTCTATAACGTGCTGAATAAACGTCTGGAGAGATCGCCGTGGCTGGGAGGGGAGCACTACAGCATCGCGGATATCGCCTGCTGGCCGTGGGTCAATACCCATGAAAAGCATCGCGTCGACCTGGCGTCGTGGCCTGCGGTGAACAACTGGTTTGAGCGCATCCGCACCCGCCCGGCAACCGAGCGCGCGATGCAAAAAGTGCAGCAGATATAAACGGTTTCCTCATGTATCATGGTGGCAATAATGACACCGAGGAAGCCTGCAATGTCCCAGCACGACGCGATTATTCGTATTAAAAATTTACGCCTGCGCACCTATATCGGCATCAAAGAGGAGGAGCGCGCCAACCGTCAGGATATCGTCGTTAATGTGGTGATCCACTACCCGGCCGACAAGGCCCGGGACAGTGAAGATATCAATGACGCCCTGAACTATCGCACCGTCACCAAAAGCATCATTCAACATGTCGAGAGTAACCGCTTCTCTTTACTGGAAAAATTAACTCAGGATGTGCTGGATATCGCACGTGAACATCACTGGGTCACCTATGCTGAAGTAGAGATCGATAAACTTCACGCCCTGCGCTATGCCGACTCCGTCTCAATGACGTTAAGCTGGCAACGCCAGGCGTAACCCTGGAGGTTGTATGAAGATCCTGATAACCGGCGGTACTGGCCTGATAGGCCGGCATCTGATCCCTCGTTTGCAGACGCTCGGCCATGAGCTTACGGTGGTGACGCGCAGTCCCGAGAAAGCGCGTCAGGCACTCGGTTCCGGCATCAATATCTGGAAAGGGCTCACCGAGCATCAGGATCTGAACGGCTTTGATGCCGTCATCAATCTGGCGGGAGAACCCATCGCCGACAAACGCTGGACGGAAGAACATAAGCAGCGGCTGTGCAACAGCCGCTGGAACATCACCCAGCGCCTGGTGGATATGTTCAAGGCCAGCGACACGCCGCCGTCGGTGTTTATCTCTGGTTCAGCCTCGGGTTATTACGGCGATTTAGGCGAAGTGGTGGTCACCGAAGAGGAGCCGCCGCACAACGAATTTACCCATAAGCTGTGCGCCCGCTGGGAGCAGATCGCCTGCGGGGCGCAGAGCGAGCAGACCCGGGTTTGCCTGCTGCGCACCGGCGTAGTGTTGGCGCCAAAAGGCGGGATTCTGGCGAAGATGCTGCCGGTGTTTAAGCTGGGTCTCGGCGGCCCGATGGGCAATGGTCGTCAGTATCTGGCGTGGATCCATATCGACGATATGGTGAATGGTATTCTCTGGCTGCTGGATAACGATCTGCGCGGCCCGTTCAATATGGTCTCCCCCTACCCGGTTCGCAACGAGCAGTTCGCCCATGCCCTGGGGCATGCGGTACATCGCCCGGCCGTGGTTCGCGCTCCGGCCTCCGCTATCCGCCTGCTGATGGGAGAATCCTCGGTGCTGGTGCTGGGCGGTCAGCGCGCGCTGCCGAAGCGTCTGGAGGCGGCCGGGTTTGCCTTCAGGTGGTACGACTTAGAAGAAGCCCTGGGAGATGTGGTAGGTTAAATCTACCCGATCGGCTGTGTTAAATTGGTCCGCCCGTTCTCATAGTAAGGCGTTACGATGGCCACAATTACCACTCCCAGGCTGACACTTTCCCCTTTTGAGCCCGCTGACTGGCCCTTCTTCCTGCGGCTTCGCGAATCGCCTGAAATCATGCGCTATATGGCCGCTATTGCCGCAGAAAAAGAGACCCGCCGCCTGTTTGCTGCCCGCCTGACGGCTCCGCACACCTTTGTCATTCGAGCCCAGGATGACGACACCCCGCTGGGGGATATTGGGCTGCAAATCAGCGCTAAATATCCTGAAGAAGCCGATATTGGTTATACGGTGATCGCCGCTGCGCAGGGCCGGGGGATTGCCAGCGAGGCGCTGCAGGCCGTCTGTGAATATGCTTTTATTCGGGTGGGCGTAAAGGCGGTTAACGCGTATGTGCTGGCGGATAATGGTGGTTCGGTGCGGGTGTTAGAGAAAGCGGGCTTTGTGCGTACCCAGGTGCTGGAACAGGCGTATGAGATTAACGGCGTGCGCTATGACGACTGGGTTTACCGGCTTGAGTACGGTGCGGCCTGATGCCCTCACCCTGGCCCTCTCCCACAGGGAGAGGGAACAAACACAAAAAACGGCAACAGGTTGCCGTTTTGCTTTTACCTTGCGCCACCGGGCAAAAACTACTTTAACGACCCCTTCAGGAACTGCTGCAGGCGTGGACTCTTCGGGTTCGCCAGCACCTCATCCGGGTGGCCCTGCTCTTCGATTACGCCCTGATGCAGGAAAATCACGTGGTTGGAGACGTTACGGGCGAAGCCCATCTCGTGAGTCACCACCACCATCGTTTTTCCCTCTTCGGCCAGCTGCTGCATGATGCGCAGCACTTCGCCTACCAGCTCAGGGTCGAGCGCGGAGGTGGGTTCGTCGAACAGCAGCACTTCCGGCTCCATCGCCAGCGCACGGGCGATGGAGACACGCTGCTGCTGACCGCCGGAGAGATGCACCGGATACTTAATCTGCTGGCGCGCGTCGATACCCACTTTCGCCAGGTATTTCTCCGCACGGGCACGGGCTTCCTGCTTGCTTAAGCCCAGCACCTGCACCGGCGCTTCCATCACGTTCTCCAGCACCGTCATGTGGCTCCAGAGGTTGAAGTGCTGGAACACCATCGTCAGTCGGGTACGCAACATCCGCAGCTGGTGCTTGTCCGCTACCTTCAGCTGACCGTCTTTGTCCTGCACCAGATTAATGTTCTCGCCGCTGACCACAATCTTGCCGGCGCTCGGCTTTTCGAGGAAGTTGATGCAGCGCAGGAAGGTACTTTTACCCGACCCCGACGAGCCGATAATACTGATCACATCGCCCGCATTTGCCTGCAGCGACACCCCTTTCAGCACTTCATGTTCGCCGTAGCGTTTGTGCAAATCGATAACGTTTAATTTGTTCTCAGCCATCTTAATTCTCAGTGCGTCGAAGGTTTGACATGCTGCAACCAGCGTTTTTCCGCTTTGCGGAACAGGCTAATCAGGACGTAAGAAATGATTAAATAGAGCACTGCCGCGATGCCGAAGGCGGTAAACGGCTGATAGGTCGCCGAGTTAATGTCGCGGGCGATTTTCAGCAGATCCGGCACGGTGGCGGTAAAGGCCAGCGCGGTGGAGTGCAGCATTAATATCACTTCATTGCTGTAGGCAGGCAGCGCAATGCGCAGCGCCGACGGCAGGATAATGCAGCGGTAGAGCTTCACGGAAGAGAAGCCGTAGGCCCGCGCCGCCTCAATTTCACCGTGTGGCACGGAGCGGATCGCCCCGGCAAAGATCTCGGTGGTGTAGGCGCAGGTGTTCAGCGTTAACGCCAGCACGGTACAGTTTAGCCCGCTGCGGAAGAACGCGTTCAGCATCTCGGTGCCTTTGACGATCTCCAGCGTGTACATCCCGGAGTAGAAGACCAGCAGCTGCACATACAGCGGCGTCCCACGGAAAATATAGGTAAACAGCCAGATGGGGAAGCGAATGTAGTTATTGCTGGAGACGCGACCAATGGCGAGAAACACCGCCAGAATGCCACCCATCACTACGGAAGAAATCAGCAGCCAGAGGGTGATCGCCACACCGGTAAAGCGGTATCCGTCGGTCCACAGCAGCGATTTCCAGTATTCCTGAATAATCTCGATCACAGGTCAGCCCTCTTCACACCCACGGAGTAGCGACGCTCGAGCAGCAGCAGCACACCATTGGAAACGGTGGTAAACACCAGATAAATCACCCCGCAGACGATGGCGAAATAGAACGGTTCCCAGGTGCTTTTACCCGCCAGCTGCGTGGCTTTCACCACATCTTCCAGCCCCAGTAACGAGACCAGTGCCGTCGCTTTGAGGATAACCTGCCAGTTGTTGCCGATGCCCGGCAGCGCAAAGCGCATCATGGCCGGAAACATAATCCGGCGGAAGGTTTGAGAGGAGGTAAAACCGAAGGCCGTGGCCGCTTCGATATGCCCTTTCGGCACCGCGATATAGGCGCCACGGAAGGTTTCCGTAAAGTAGGCCCCGTAGATAAAGCCCAGGGTGATGATACCAGCCACCATCGGATCGATATCAATCTGTGCCATACCGATGGCATCCGTCAGGCCGTTAAGGGCGATTTGCAGACCGTAGAAGATCAGCAGCATCAGCACCAGGTCAGGCACTCCGCGGATCAGGGTGGTATAGCCTTCAAACAGCAGAGCCAGCGCCCGATTGGTCGAAAGCTTCGCGCCCGCGCCCGCCAGGCCTATTAACACCGCCAGCACTACCGAACTGAGAGCCAGTTCAAGGGTGACGAGTGCGCCTTGTAAAATTACGCCAGAAAATCCGTACAGCATACCGCCTGCCCTGTCGTGTCGTGAGTGGTGACGCCGTGTCTTTTCCCCTCCCCTAACGGGAGGGGTCGCACGTTATTGAGTGGGGCGTTTAGCCACCGTAGACATCAAAGTCGAAGTATTTCTTCGCCAGTTTTTCGTAAGTCCCGTCCGCACGCATCTCGGCAAAGGCTTTATTCAGCGCTTCACGCAGTTCGTTGTCCTCTTTACGCAGCCCCATACCGGTGCCCACGCCAAAGAGTTTCTCGTCCTTGATGGACGGACCGCCGAACTTGTAATCTTTACCTACCGGCTGCTTCAGGAAGCCTTCGCTGGCAGCAACTTCGTCCTGGAAAGCGGCGTCGATGCGGCCCGCAGTCAGGTCAGCGTAGATATTCTCCTGGCCCTGATAAGAGACGATTTCGATCCCTTTCGGTGCCCAGTGCTCGTTACCAAAGGTCTCCTGGGTGGTGCCCTGCAGCACGCCCACACGTTTACCTTTCAGTGACTCCAGGGTTGGCTGGATATCGGAGGATTTTGCTACCACCAGACGGGAATCCGCTGCATAAAGTTTGTCTGTGAAGGCAATCTCCTGCTGGCGCTTTTCGGTGATGGAGAGAGAAGACATAATGGCGTCGATTTTTTTCGCTTTCAGCGAAGGGATCAGCGCATCCAGTGGGTTTTCAACGAAGGTACACTCTGTTTTGATACGTTTGCACAGCTCTTTCGCCAAATCGATATCAAATCCTACCAGTTCACCCTGCGCATTCTTTGATTCGAAGGGGGCATAAGTCGGGTCAGTACCAATACGTACTTTTTGCGGAATTGCTGCGAATGCCGCAGTAGCGCTGGAAAATGCCAGAGCCAGAGAAAGTGACAACACCAGTTTTTTCATATCTATCCTCAACAGACTGTCTTCTTACGGGATTTTAACGCCGACGGGGGTGCTCTTAATGTGCCATTAATCGCCGCGGCAAGGCAAAAGATTATGCCCCGCGCGCGCGAAAAAGTGCATTGCGAGTGCTTAACTATTCACTTTATAACCAATGCGGCACAGGATATGCACCGTTGTGGTTCGCAATTGTTACTGGCGCACCATAACAGGGAGCCATTATGGTGCGCACCCGTCAGTAACGGTTAGTCGCCGTAGACATTGAAGTCGAAGTATTTCTTCGCCAGTTTGTCGTAGGTGCCGTCTTTACGCAGTTCGGTAAAGGCTTTATCAAATGCCGCTTTCAGCTCGGCATCGTCCTTGCGCAGGCCGATCCCGGTACCGTCACCAAAGTATTTTTTGTCTTTGACCGACGGACCCGCAAAGACAAACTCTTTCCCTGCAGGTTGTTTCAGGAAGCCTTCGCTCGCCGCGACTTCATCCTGGAAAGCAGCATCCAGACGCCCTGCCGCCAGATCGGAATAGATTAAATCCTGGTTCTGGTAGGCCACCACATCGACGCCTTTTTCACGCCAGTTGGCATTGGCAAAGCCTTCCTGGGTGGAGCCCTGCAGGACACCAACGTGCTTACCTTTCAGCGAATCAATGGTCGGCTGGATCGGCGAGCCCTTCGCCGCAATCAGGCGTGAATCCGCTGCGTACAGTTTTTCAGAGAAGGCGATCTCCTGCTGACGCTTCTCGGTAATGGAGAGCGAGGAGATAATCGCGTCGATTTTTTTGGCTTTCAGGGAGGGGATCAGCGCATCAAAGTCGCTGCCCACCCAGGTGCATTTCACGGACATGCGTTTGCACATTTCCTTCCCCAGGTCGATATCAAACCCGACAAAGTCGCCTTTCGCATCTTTCGATGAGAACGGCGCATAGGTCGCGTCAGTACCGATACGTACGGTCTGTGGGAGCGCCGCATAGCTGCTTGCCGCTGCACTTAATCCCACCAGCAAAGACAGAGCCAGAACCGTCTTCTTCATACATTACCCTCAAGTGTCGTGATTTTATTTTGTAATAGATGATGTTGTGTGTTGTTGCAGGCGATCCCTTGCAGGTCTTATGCCAGATTGCAATTAGTGCAAAATTACGGCGTTAAATATGTTAACGAAAGGTTGCAAGATTGCCTTAATGGTGAAAGATAGCAGGTCTGCCAAACGAACCGCAGTGGGAAGAAAGGAAAAAAGGAATTAAATGTTGAGGATATGATCGCGGTTGCAGAATTGCCCTGAAACAGGGCACGTTGCGCTGACCTGCCCCAGAGCAGGACAACTTTGCCGTCAGACGCCCTGCCAGCGGGCGAAGAGATCGTCCGGCAGTTCAATATCGAACTGGTCAATCACCCGGTTCACGGTTTGATTAATAACGTCATCCAGGCTTTGTGGGCGGTGATAAAATGCCGGCACCGGCGGCATGATCACCGCCCCCAGCTCGGCAGCCTGGGTCATCAGCCGCAGGTGGCCCAGATGGAGCGGGGTTTCACGCACGCAGAGCACCAGCGGGCGGCGCTCTTTCAGCACCACGTCGGCGGCGCGGGTCACCAGGGTATCGGTATAGCTGTTGACGATGCCGGAGAGAGTTTTGATGGAACAGGGCAGGATCACCATCCCCGCGGTCTTAAACGACCCGGAGGAGATGCTGGCGGCGATATCGCGGGCATCGTGCACCACATCGGCCAACGCCTGAACGTCACGCAGGGAGTAATCGGTTTCGAGAGAGAGGGTCTGACGCGCGGCCTGGCTCATCACCAGATGGGTTTCAACGTCAGCGACGTCGCGTAATACCTGCAGCAAACGGACGCCGTAAATCGCGCCGCTGGCCCCTGAAAGCCCAACTATCAATCGTTTCATATTATCGCCCTTACTGTAACAGGGCAGACTGTGCAGGATTTTGGCGGGAGTTGCAAGCGAGGGCGGACGCCCTCGCCTGCGATAAGGATTAACCTTCGTTATGCATCTCTAAGCTTTCGAGATCGTTCGCCATCTGCACGGCTTTCGCATCGTCGTTACGCAGAGAGTCGAGATAGTCGAGATACTGCTGATCCACATCTTTGGTGACGTAGATACCGTTAAACACCGAGCACTCAAACTGCTGAATATCCGGGTTCTCGGCGCGCACCGCGTCGATCAGATCGTTCAGATCCTGGAAAATCAGGCCATCGGCGCCGATGATCTGGCGGATCTCGTCCACTTCACGACCGTGAGCAATCAGCTCGTTGGCGGTCGGCATGTCGATGCCGTACACGTTCGGGAAGCGAATTTCCGGTGCCGCAGAGGCCAGGTAGACCTTCTTCGCACCCGCTTCACGGGCCATCTCGATAATCTGCTCTGAGGTGGTGCCACGCACGATGGAGTCATCCACCAGCAGAACGTTCTTGTCGCGGAACTCAGCGCGGTTAGCGTTCAGCTTGCGGCGTACCGATTTACGGCGCAGATGCTGGCCTGGCATAATGAAGGTACGGCCAACGTAGCGGTTTTTCACAAAGCCCTGACGGTACGGTTTACCCAGAATACGCGCCATCTCCAGCGCGATATCGCAGGAGGTTTCCGGGATCGGGATAACCACGTCGATGTCCAGATCTTCCCACTCGCGGGCAATCTTCTCCCCGAGCTTGGTACCCATATTCACACGGGCGCTGTAGACGGAGATCTTGTCGATGAAGGAGTCCGGACGAGCAAAGTAGACGTACTCGAACAGGCACGGATTAGTGACCGGGTTTTCCGCACACTGGCGGGTAAACAGCTGGCCTTTCTCAGTGATGTAGACCGCTTCGCCCGGGGCCACGTCGCGCAGGAACTCAAAGCCCAGGGTGTCCAGGGCCACGCTTTCGGAGGCCACCATATACTCGGTGCGGCCATCGCCAATATCGCGTTTACCCAGTACCAGCGGACGAATACCGTTCGGATCGCGGAACGCGACCATACCGTGGCCGATAATCATCGCCACGCAGGCATAGGCCCCGCGAATCAGACGATTCGTCGCCGCCACGGCAGCAAAAATGTTGTCGGCTTCCAGCGGATAGTGACGGAAATTATCCAGTTCGCTGGCAAAGACGTTAAGCAGAATTTCAGAGTCAGAAGTGGTGTTAATGTGGCGACGCTTCTCTTCAAACAGCTTTTTACGCAGCTCGTGGGCATTGGTCAGGTTACCGTTGTGGGCAAGCGTGATGCCATACGGAGAGTTAACGTAGAAAGGCTGCGCTTCAGAGGCGCTGGAACTGCCTGCGGTAGGGTAACGAACGTGACCAATACCCATGTTACCCTGCAGACGCTGCATATGGCGGGCTTCAAACACATCGTTTACCAGGCCGTTGGCCTTACGTAAACGGAAGCAGTTGTGTGCATCAATGGTGATGATACCCGCAGCATCCTGCCCACGGTGCTGAAGCACCGATAATGCGTCATAAATAGACTGGTTTACCGGCATGAAACCGGCGATACCGACAATACCGCACATTCGTCATTTCCTCGTTAAGCCACATCTCAGGGTTTATGCCCTGGGCAAAAAACTCGACGAGCTTTGCAGATAGTCGAAGAACAATCTGATGATGAAGCTGAACTGCGGGATCAGCTGCGACTTCTGCCAGTCTTCACTTTTTGAAAACCCGGTAAAGGTATCAAGGAAGAACAGTATCGCGGCTACAATCAACGCTCCTCGCAATGCACCGAAACAGATCCCGAGCACCCTGTCCGTTCCTGACAAACCGGTTTTCTCAACCAGCTGGCCAATCACGAAGTTAACAATGGCGCCTACAATCAGCGTCGCGATAAACAGCACCGCGATGGCGATTCCGTTTCGGACCAGTTCATCTTCAAAGCCCGTGAACCAGACAGACAGGTAAGTGTAGTAATGACTGGCAACAAAGAAGGCACAGCCCCAGGTTACCAGCGATAACGCTTCACGAACAAAGCCACGGATCAGGCTAACCAGACAGGAAAAACCTATCACCGCAATGATGGCGTAATCAATCCAGACCATATACGTCCCACGATTAAACGCCCTGTCATCCAGTTCGGGGCGAATTCTAACAGAAAAAGAAAACGTTTGCGTAGGGATTTCCTTCCCGCGCGTAAATAAAAAAAGCGCTGAAAAAATATTCAGCGCCCCAGGCGGGTTACCTTCTCAGGCAATCTGCTGCGCCTGTTTTTTAGTCAGCGAAAAACTCAGTTCACGCTGTAGTTCATCACTACGCCGCTCAGACCGGAGAGTTGATTCAACTCGCCAAGCGACCCCTTCAGCTTATCTCTCGATGCATCCGGGCCGACGAGAATACGGGTGATTTTACCCTGTACCGGCGTCGTAGGTGAAGTGTAAACGCGATACCCCGCGCCACGGAGTTTAGCCACCACCTCGTTGACCTTGTCGGCATTTTTCAACGCGCCGAGCTGCACGACATAAGCTTTACCGGTTGGCGCAGGTTTCTCTTCTGCCGTCGGTTTGGCCGGAGGGGTTTCCGTCGCCGCCGCCAGCTGCTGGCTGGTGTTATCGCGCTGCGGTTTCGGCTTCTCAACCGGTTTTGGTTTTTGCACCGGTTTTGGCGCATACTGCTCCACCGGCGCCGGATCCAGTTCGTTGTTATTCCCGGTCGCGAGACGCGTAGGGTCTAAGGACGGTGCCGCGGCATCGCCCGCCTGCACCTCTTCAGCCGCGCCTTCAGGCGGTTGAGCAGGTAACGCCTGCGTCGCCGCCGGCAGCATATCCGGCTCATCCCGGTCGCCAGGTTTCGGCACCAGCGGGATCGCCGCAAACTCATCCTGATAATGTTTTTTCTGTCCATCAAGCAGCCCGGGGAGAATAATCACTCCCAGCGCCACCAGCACAATGGTGCCTGCTAAACGGTTCTGAAACTTACTTGCCACCGGTTCTCCCCGCATCCATTACGTCCATGACATGTGCCACCGTGTGGAAAGATCCACACACCAGCACGGTATCTTCTGGTCTGGCATCCGCCATCGCCGCACGCCATGCCAGCTCGACGCTGGCAAAGCTCTGGCCCTCGCCGAGATGTTCCATCAGCTGTTCAGCCGTCGCCCCGCGTGGGCCTTCCAGAGGTGCACAATACCAGCTATCGACCACAGTCTCCATGCAGGCCAGCGTGCCGCCAATATCTTTATCATGAAGCATACCGATAACCGCCAGTACGCGCCCGGTTTTTGGCAATGATTTGAGACGTCCGGCGAGGTAAGCCGCGGCATGGGGGTTGTGCGCCACATCCAGAATCAGACGCGGTGAGTCGCTGACAATCTGGAAACGTCCGGCAAGGATTGCCTGCTCAATGCCGTCGCGAATGGCCTGCTCGTTCACCGTCAGACCGCTGGCGCGCAGGGCGGCCAGTGCCGTAGCGGCGTTCGGCTGCGGCACCTGCGGCAGCGGCAGGTTGTCCAGCGCGCCTCTGGCATCTTCAAAGCGCCAGCCGCTCTCCGTCACGCTGTAGCGCCAGTCGACGTCACGACGCTGCAACAGCGCCCCTTTCTCCCGGGCCACGTCAGCGATGGTGTGCGGCATATCGGGCTCGCCGACAATCGCCGCTTTACCGGCGCGGAAAATACCCGCTTTCTCACGGCCAATGCTTTCGCGATCGGGCCCCAGCCAGTCGGTATGATCCAGCGCGATGCTGGTAACCACCGCCACGTCCGGATCCACGATGTTAGTGGCGTCCAGCCGCCCGCCTAACCCGACCTCGAGGATCACCACGTCCAGCTGCGCCTGCTTAAACAGCCACAGCGCCGACAGCGTGCCGTATTCGAAATAGGTCAGCGACGTGTCGCCACGCGCGGCTTCGATCTCTGCGAACGAGGCGGTATGGGCCGATTCAGCGAGTTCGGTGTTCTGTACCCGCACACGCTCGGTGTAGCGCACCAGATGGGGCGAACTGTAGACACCCACTTTGTAGCCCGCCGCCATCAGCATGGATTCCAGCGTGCGGCAGGTGGTGCCCTTGCCGTTGGTGCCCGCCACCGTAAAGACAAAAGGAGCCGGTTTCAGAACGTCAAGGCGCGCCGCTACCTGGCTGACGCGCTCAAGTCCCATGTCGATGGCTTTACTGTGCAGGTTTTCCAGATAAGAAAGCCACGCGGCCAGGGGCGACGTGGCTTGGGGAAGAGTGATATTTTCCATGTTGCGCGCTTTTCAGTTACGGTTAGAAAGCAAAAGGGCAGCGCCATTGGCCCTGCCCTTTTCAGTTATCAGGCCTCGGGTTCCTGATCCGGTACTACCACGCCTTCGCGCGGCTCATCCGGGCTCGGCGACGGCAGATTCATCAGCTTCGCCAGAACGCTTGCCAGTTTCAGGCGCATTTCCGGACGGCGAACGATCATGTCGATAGCGCCTTTCTCGATAAGGAACTCACTGCGCTGGAAGCCCGGCGGCAGTTTCTCACGAACCGTTTGTTCGATAACACGCGGGCCGGCAAAGCCGATCAGCGCTTTCGGTTCAGCGATGTTCAGATCGCCCAGCATCGCAAAGCTTGCCGATACGCCGCCCATGGTCGGGTCGGTCAGTACGGAGATGTACGGCAGACCGCGTTCCTGCATTTTCGCCAGCGCTGCGGAGGTTTTCGCCATCTGCATCAGCGACATCAGCGCTTCCTGCATACGGGCACCACCGGAGGCGGAGAAGCAGATCAGCGGACAGTTGTCCTCCAGCGCCTGCTCTACCGCACGCACGAAGCGCGCGCCGACCACGGAACCCATTGAGCCGCCCATAAAGGAGAACTCAAACGCTGCTGCGACAACCGGCATCTCGTGCAGAGTGCCTTTCATCACCACCAGGGCGTCTTTCTCGCCGGTCTCTTTCTGTGCAGAGGCCAGACGGTCTTTGTATTTTTTGGAGTCGCGGAACTTCAGCACATCTTTCGGCTCAAGCTCGCTGCCCAGTTCAACCAGAGAACCTTCATCCAGCAGGCTATGCAGGCGGTTACGCGCCGACATACGCATGTGGTGATCGCACTTCGGACAAACTTCCAGATTACGCTCCAGCTCGGCACGGTACAGGACCTGGCCACAGCTGTCACATTTGGTCCACACCCCTTCAGGAATACTCGCTTTGCGGGTTGGGGTGATGTTGCTTTTAATTCGTTCAATCCAGCTCATTGATAACCTTTCTGCCTGAACCAGGTTTGCTGTAAGGGGCGCATAATGCCATTTTTGCCCCCGACAGACCATGAATGTTGCACATTAAAACATAACAGCCCGAAACTTTGGATAAAAAAGTGGTCGAACCGCAGTCGTGCTTTTATTTTGCCTGTTTTGCCGCCGCGCGCCGGTGACGAATAATTTCGATCACGCCCGGCAGAATGGAGACCACAATAATCCCTACGATCAGTAACTTGAGGTTTTCCTGAATCATGGGAATAGTACCGAAGAAATAGCCCGCGTAGGTAAAGCTGAGCACCCATAACAGCGCACCCGTCACGTTATAAAGCGCGAACTGACGGTACGACATATGACCCATTCCCGCAACAAAGGGGGCAAAGGTTCTGACGATGGGCACAAAGCGCGCGAGGATAATGGTTTTACCGCCGTGCTTCTCATAAAACGTATGGGTTTTATCCAGATAGCTGCGACGGAAAATCTTCGAGTCCGGATTACTGAACAACCGGTCGCCAAATAGCCGACCAATAGTGTAGTTCACCGCATCGCCAAGGATCGCGGCGATAAGCATCAGGACCACCATCAGGTGAACGTTGATGTCGTTGGTTTCGAGGGAGGCCAGCGCCCCCGCCACGAACAGCAGCGAATCGCCCGGTAAGAACGGCGTCACCACCAGCCCGGTTTCACAAAACAGGATCAGGAACAGAATGGCATACACCCAGACGCCATAATCAGCGACCAGCTCGGCCAGGTGAACATCAATATGCAGAATAAAATCAATTACAAAGCGAATAAAATCCATATTGTCTAAACCTTTATTGCACGGCTATCAGTCCGCTAAAAACAGCGGGCCCATTGGCGGTTTTGGAAGGTCAAAACGATCCGGGTAATCGACCGAGACCAGATAGAGCCCTTCCGCTCTCGCCGTTGCTGCTGCCAGGGTTCTGTCCTTCGCTGCCAGCAACTCTGCAATCCAGCTCTCCGGCTGGTGTCCGGCGCCCACTTCCATCAGGCTGCCAACAATATTCCGCACCATATGATGTACAAAGGCATTGGCTTTGATATCAACCACCACATACGCGCCATACCGGCTGACGTTAATGTGCATCACGTTGCGCCACGGCGTGCGCGACTGGCACTGAACCGCGCGAAACGAGGTAAAGTCGTTTTCGCCAATCAGCGCCTGCGCGGCGCGTTGCATACGTTCGGCATCCAGCGGCGCGTAAAAATGCGTTACGCCCTGGCCCAATACAGCCGGACGCAGGCGCTGGTTATAGATGATATAGCGGTAGCGGCGCGCGGTGGCGCTGAAACGCGCGTGAAAATCATCGGGCACAGTTTTGACCCAACGCACCGCGATGTCTCCAGGTAAATTCGCATTTACCCCCAGCGTCCAGGCCGCGTCTTTACGCACCGCAGTGGTTTCAAAGTGAACCACCTGCCCGGTACCATGGACACCGGCATCGGTACGCCCCGCGCACAGGACATTGATGGGCTCATTCGCCACCTGAGAGAGCGCTTTCTCCAGCTTCTCCTGGACGCTGCGCACCTCATTCTGTCGCTGCCAGCCATAATATTTACTGCCATCGTACTCAATCCCGAGGGCAATTTTATGGACCGGCTTTTGTTCCACTTCTGACATCAGTACAGATACTCCTGCACCAGTTTTTCAGCGACTTTTACCGCCATCAGCGCGCCGCCGAAGCGGACGTTATCGGCCACCGACCAGAACTGGATCTGCTCCGGCATGCCGTAATCGTTACGCACACAACCGATGGAGAGACGGGCGTTGCCCGTTGCGTCACCCACCTGGGTCGGGAACTCGCTCTCTTCAGACAGCTCGATCTCCTCGACGCGGGCAAAGGCGTCGCGCGCCTCTTCCGCCGCCAGTGGACGCATCGCTTCAAAACTCACCATCTGGGCATGACCGTAAAACACCGGCGACTGCACGCAGTTGGCGGAGATCATCAGGCCTTCATCCTGCAGGATCTTACGCACCTGATCGACGATCTGGCGCTCTTCACGCACGCTGCCTTCACGATCCGGCAGCAGTGGCAGCATGTTGAAGGCCAGCTGACGACCAAAGAAGTCCTCTTCATCCACCGGAATACCGTTCAGCAGCTTCGCGCTCTGCCCGGCCAGCGCATCCACCGCTTTTTTACCGTGGGCGGAGGCCGACAGCAGGCTGGTCACGGTGATGCGGGATAAACCGCCTTCATCGATCAGCGGTTTCAGGGCGGTCAGCAGCTGGCTGGTGAGGCTGTCCGGGACGGCGATGATATTACGGTTACGGTAGTCGGCCAGTACGAACGGGTTGACGTCCGGCACCACCAGCGGTACGTCCGGCTCAAGGGCGAACAGGCCGCTGGAATCAATCACCAGACAGCCCGCGTTGGTGGCTTCTTCAATATAGGTTGCGGAGGCTTCAGCCCCGGCGACGAAAAAGGCCAGCTGCGCCTGAGTCCAGTCAAAGTCAGCCGCATCCTGCACGCGTACCGATTTGCCCTCATAACGCAGATGTTCACCTGCGCTCTCATTACGCGCCAGGGCAAAGATCTCCCCCACCGGGAACTGACGCTCAGCAAGGGTTTCGAGCAGGGCTTCGCCCACGGCGCCCGTTGCGCCCAGTATGGCAATGTTCCAGCCTTCAGACATGGTGGTTTACTCCAGAAATAAAAAAGCGTCCCCGGCGGGTTATCCGCCAGGGAGCATTAAGAAGACATTAACGTACCGGGTGATGAGTGGCGTTGAAGCCCAGCTTATGCAGCAGTGATGCCGCCGCAGCGTCATCACACATCACATACAGGGAAGACCATTCGCGGCGCTCCACATAGTGCTTGCGCAGCTTGTCGAACTCACCCGGCATACCCGCTACTTTTCGCAGCAGCGCGTCATCGCGGCGCACATCATACACTAAATGCACCAGCCTTTTCAGCGTTGCCTGATCCAACGGGCCATGCAGAGTAATGCGGCCAAAATCCGGGGTCGGCAGCAGGGTATCCAGCGCCACCTGCTGCGATTTGCCAATAAAGGCGCTGTAGGCCTCGAACACCTGAGTGGTGCCGCGTGCTTTACCTTCCAGGGTGTAGCCCGCGATGTGCGCGGTGCCAATATCCACTTTATTCAGCAGGGCCACGTTGAGATCCGGCTCCGGCTCCCAGACGTCCAGCACCACGCTGAGATCCTGACCGGCATCCAGACGCTTCAGCAGCGCGGCGTTATCCACGACCGGGCCACGACAGGCGTTGATCAGAATAGCGCCCGGCTTCAGGCGGCTAATCAGGGCCTCATCGGCCAGATGCAGGGATTTATAGGGCCCGTCTTTAAACAGCGGCGTATGGAAGGTGAGCACGTCACATTCGGCCACCAGCTCGTCCAGGCTGCGGAAATCGCCCTCATCGCCACGGTCGGCACGCGGGGGATCGCACAGCAGCGTGCGGATACCTAACGCCTCGAGGCGCTTTTGCAGGCGACCGCCGACGTTACCTACCCCGACAATACCGACGGTGCGATCGGCGAGGGTAAACCCGTCACGCTCGGCCAGCATCAGCAGGGACGAGAAAACATACTCCACGACCGCGATAGCGTTACAGCCCGGCGCGGCGGAAAAACCGATCCCCGCCTGCTTCAGCCACGCGTCATCCACATGATCGGTTCCCGCAGTCGCCGTACCGACAAACTTCACCCCTTTGCCAGACAGCAGCGCCTCATTCACTTTGGTCACTGAGCGCACCATCAGCGCGTCGGCATCATCCAGCTCAGCGAGCGGGATCGGGCGTCCGGGAACGGCCTTAACCTCACCCAGGCGGCTGAACAGCTCGCGGGCGTAAGGCATATTTTCATCAACGAGGATTTTCACGTCTGAGTACCTGTTTGAGAGGAAGTTAACCGGTCAAGTGTGCCATAATCTGGCCGCCAGGCATATACGTAACCTGGTTTACGCTGAGTAACGACTTTAAGGATTTTTTGACGATGCAGCCCATTTCAGGTACGCCGCCGCAACCTCCGGGTGACGGCCCGCGTCCGTCTCATGTCGCAGGCGAACAGCCCCTCTCCACACAGCAGCGCACCGTACTGGAACGCCTGATCACCCGGCTGATTGCCCTGACGTCGCAGCAAAATGCGGAGGTGTGGGCCGGGGTCAAACACGATCTGGACCTGAAGAGTGATGCGCCCATGCTGTCGCGCCACTTCCCTGCGGCTGAGCAAAACCTGAACCAGCGCCTGAACACCGCGCAGCAGAACCACACCACCCGGCAGATGGTCTCGCAGCTGACAGAGCTGTTAAGCCAGGGAAATAACCGCCAGGCGGTCAGCGATTTTATTCGCCAGCAGTATGGCCAGACGGCGCTGAGCCAGCTGACGCCCGACCAGCTGAAGACGGTGCTGACGCTGCTGCAAAATAACCAGCTCGCTATTCCACAGCCACAACAGCGTCAGGCCACTGAACGCCCACTGCTGCCCGCCGAACACAATACGCTTAAGCAGATGGTGACCAAACTCGCCGCCGCCACGGGCGAGCCGACCAAACTGATCTGGCAGTCGATGCTGGAGCTGTCGGGCGTGAAGGCGGGAGAGTTAATTCCGGCCAGACAGTTTACCCATCTTGCCACCTGGCTGCAGGCCCGCCAGACCCTGAGCACCCAGACCGCGCCAACGCTGCACAGCCTGCAGGCGGCGCTGAAACAGCCGCTGGAAACCCGAGAGTGGGACAGCATTCAGGATTACGCCCGCCAGAACTGGCAGGCTACGCCGCAGACGGTGCTGACCACCGCCCAGGTGCAGGATCTGTTGAATCAGATCTTTATTCGCCGTAGCGAGCGAGAAGCGGGTGTGCCGGAGGCGCGAAACATTCAGCCAATCTACAGCCCGCTGTTTGCGCCGGTCGTGGAGACGTTCAAAACCCTGTCTGCCCGCCCCGGGCTGATGTTAATTGCGTTAATCATTGCGCTGGCGATTTTCTGGCTGGTGGCGTGATGTTTTGCCGGGTGGCGGCTTCGCCTTACCCGGCCTACGGTTCTTGTAGGCCCGGTAAGCGTAGCGCCACCGGGCAAGAAGCTAAGCCCTGCGAAACGCCACTAAAGTGACGACAATCCCCACCACCGCAGAAACCGCTCCCGCGAGGAACACCGACGGATAGCCAAACGAGGTGGCTAATAGCCCTGCCAGCGGCCCGGTGACCCCGTATGAGATATCCTGAAACGCGGCATAACCGCCCAGCGCCGTACCGCGTACCTGTGGAGCGACACGTTTAACCACCTCGACACCGAGTGCCGGGAAGATCAGCGAACAGCCGCAGCCTGTGAGGGCTGCGCCCAGCAGGGCGACCGGCTCGGTGGGCGCCTGCCAGAGCAGCACAAGGCCAAGGGTTTCAACTACCAGCGACGCTACTGCCACCTTCACGCCGCCATAACGATCCGGCATCCAGCCGAACAGCACCCGCATCAGGACAAACGCGCCGCCAAAAGCGGTGAGGGTAAACCCGGCCATCGCCCAGCCACGGCTCATAAAGTACAGCGAGACGAAGGTCCCAATCACCGCAAAACCTACGCCCTGCAGCGCAAGCCCCAGCCCCGGCTGCCAGATTTGCCCCACTACGCTCCACAGGGAGGGACGTTCGCCTTTATGAGCCGGAACGTTGCGCACCGTGCCGTTAAACGCCCATGCCAGCAGCGGTAATACCATCGTGGTACCAGCTAACGCCGCAAAGCCAAATTGACTGTTAATTAACAGGCCCAGCGGAGCACCCGCCGCCAGCGCACCGTAGATGGCCATCCCGTTCCACGACATCACTTTGCCGGAACGTGCGGGCCCGACCAGCCCCATTCCCCAGGTCAAAGTGCCGGTCAGGAGCTGACTTTCACCAAAGCCGAGAATTAAGCGCCCCACCACCAGCAGCGCGAATTTATACGCAGCATCCACCGGCAGTAGCGCGGCCAGTAGCCATGCACCGCCCGCCAGTCCGCAGGCAAACATGCCCTGCAGCGCCGAGCGTTTTGCGCCATGTTGATCCGCCAGACGTCCGGCGTAGCCGCGGGTTAACACTGTAGCTAAAAACTGAATACCCACGGCGATGCCGACCATGGTATTGCCATAGCCCAGCTCCTGGTGAACAAACAGCGGGATCACCGGCAACGGCAGGCCAACGGTCATATAGGTCAGGAATACCGCAAAGGCGATGCGGAACAGGGAGGTATTCCCGGAGGAGGCGTTTTTTTCTGAGGTAACGGCCGTCATGCATAACTCCGATTTCAGGCATAAAAAAGGGAGCCCTCAGGCTCCCTTCTACTATACATTCAAACGCTTATGCTTTCAGCTTACGCATGACCAGCGTGGCGTTGGTGCCGCCGAAACCGAAGCTGTTAGACATCACAGTGTTCAGCTCACGCTCGGTTGGCGCGGTGACGATGTTCAGGCCAGCAGCCTGCTCGTCCAGCTCTTCCACGTTGATACTTGGGGCGATAAAGCCGTGTTCCAGCATCAGCAGGGAGTAGATCGCTTCCTGCACGCCAGCCGCACCCAGAGAGTGACCGGTCATGGCTTTGGTCGCGGAGATGGCCGGGCTGTTGTCGCCAAACACTTCGCGGATTGCACCCAGCTCTTTCACGTCGCCTACCGGAGTAGAAGTACCGTGGGAGTTCAGGTAGTCGATTGGGGTATCCAGACCGTGCATCGCCATCTTCATGCAGCGCACTGCGCCTTCACCGGATGGTGCAACCATGTCTGCGCCGTCGGAGGTTGCGCCGTAGCCCACGATCTCAGCATAGATGTGCGCGCCACGGGCCAGAGCGTGTTCCAGCTCTTCAACCACCACCATACCGCCGCCGCCTGCGATAACGAAGCCGTCACGGCTCGCATCATAGGTACGAGACGCTTTTTCTGGCGTTTCGTTGTATTTGGTGGACAGTGCGCCCATTGCGTCGAATTCACAGGCCATTTCCCAGCCCAGCTCTTCGCCGCCGCCAGCAAACACGATGTCCTGTTTGCCCAACTGGATCTGCTCTACCGCGTTACCGATACAGTGAGCGGAAGTCGCACAGGCGGAGCTGATGGAGTAGTTTACGCCGTGAATTTTGAATGGCGTTGCGAGGCACGCGGATACCGCTGAGCCCATCGCTTTGGTCACCACGTAAGGACCCACCGCTTTCAGGCCGCGCGGGCTACGCATGGCGTCAGCACCGAACACCTGCGCTTTTGACGAGCCGCCGGAGCCAGCGATCAGACCCACACGTGGGTTGTTCTGGTAAACCTCTTCGCTCAGACCTGCATCAGCAATCGCTTCCTGCATGGAGAGGTAGGCGTAGATAGAGGCATCGTTCATGAAACGGACCACTTTGCGATCGATCATGCCCGTGGTGTCAAGTTTGACATTACCCCAGACATGGCTGCGCATGCCAGAATCTTTAAACTCTTCAGAGAAGGTGATCCCGGAGCGTCCTTCTCGCAGAGATGCCAGGACTTCCTGCTGGTTATTACCGATGCTGGAAACGATGCCCAAGCCAGTAATCACTGCACGTTTCATTCAATACCTCTGTAAGTCGCACTATTTTAAGTTTCGAGTCGCACAATAGCGTACACTTGTACGCCGAACAAGTCCGATCAGCCAATTTCTGCGGAAATTTGCACCAACAGACGCACATCGTTAAGATCGCGGCACAGCCTGTCAGACGAGTAACTTACGTGAAACAAAACGCCATACAACCTGCCAACCTCGAATTCAACGCTGAGGGTACACCTGTTTCCCGAGATTTTGATGATGTCTACTTCTCTAATGATAACGGACTGGAAGAGACACGTTATGTTTTCCTCGATGGAAATCAGCTGAACGCCCGTTTTCCGGTACATCCCCGCGATCTGTTCGTGGTGGCGGAGAGCGGTTTTGGCACCGGTCTGAACTTTCTTACCCTCTGGCAGGCCTTCGATCGCTTCCGTGCGGCCCACCCTGAGGCTACGCTGCAAAGATTACATTTCATCAGTTTTGAGAAATTCCCGCTGGCCGCCGCCGATCTGCGTCTGGCCCATCAGCACTGGCCGGAATTAGCGCCCTGGGCTGAGCAGCTCCAGGCCCAGTGGCCGCTGCCCATCGCGGGCTGCCATCGTCTGCTGCTGGACGGCGGGCGCGTCACGCTCGATATCTGGCTCGGCGATATCAACGACCTCACTGATCGGCTCGATGACTCCCTTAACCAGCAGGTTGACGCCTGGTTCCTCGACGGCTTTGCGCCGGCCAAAAACCCGGATATGTGGAGCCCGCAGCTGTTTGCCGCGATGGCCCGCCTGGCCCGCCCCGGGGCAACGCTCGCCACCTTTACCTGCGCCGGATTTGTGCGTCGTGGCCTGCAGGAAGCCGGCTTCACCATGCAAAAAACCAAAGGCTTTGGCCGTAAGCGCCAAATGCTCGTCGGGATAATGGAGCAGGATCGCCCCTCCCCTGCCCGCACGCCGTGGTTTGCCCGCACCGCCAGCGACGGGCGGGAAACCGCCGTGGTGGGCGGTGGGATTGCCAGCGCCCTGCTGTCGCTGGCGCTGTTACGCCGTGGCTGGCAGGTGACGCTCTACTGCGCCGACGATGCCCCGGCAACGGGGGCCTCCGGTAATCGTCAGGGGGCGCTCTACCCTCTGCTGAGTGCCCAGGATACGGCGCTGAGCCAGTTTTTCCCGACGGCATTTACCTTTGCCCGTCGTCTGTACGATGCCCTGCCGGTGGCGTTTGATCATGCCTGGTGCGGCGTCACCCAGCTTGGCTGGGATGAGAAGAGTCAGCAAAAAATTAACCAGATGCTCCTTATGGGCCTGCCCGAGCAGATCGCCGTGACGGTCGACGCCCAACAGGTGGCAGAGAGCACCGGGGTGCCGACCGACTGCGGCGGGATCCAGTATCCGCTCGGCGGCTGGCTGTGCCCGGCGCAACTTACTGCCGCAGTCATCACTCTGGCGCAGACCCTCGGCCTGCAGGTGCACTATGGCCGCCAGGTTATGTCTCTGGAGCAGACCGATACGCAGTGGAAATTACACTTTGCCAGCGGTGAGCAGGCGCAGCACGGCAGCGTGGTGCTCGCAAACGGGCATGGCATCAACCAGTTCAGCCAGACCGCACCGCTGCCGGTTTATCCGGTGGGCGGACAGGTCAGCCATATCCCGGCGGCCCCGCAGCTGAGCCAGCTGCGTCAGGTGCTCTGCTACGACGGGTATCTGACCCCGCAAAACCCGACCAATGGCCAGCACTGTATCGGTGCCAGCTATCACCGTGGGCAGACCGAGCCGCAGTACAGCGACGAAGATCAGCAGCATAACCGTCAGCGGCTGATCGACTGTTTCCCCCAGGCGACATGGGCGCGTGAGGTGAATGTCAGCGCAGGAGAAGCGCGGAACGGTATTCGCTGCGCCACCCGGGATCATCTCCCGATGACCGGGGCGGTGCCGGACTATGACGCCACCCTGGCGGCGTATCAGGATTTAGTGAACAACAAAGACCAGGCGGTGAGTGCTCCTGAATTCCGCAATCTGTTTATGCTGGGCGGGCTGGGTTCACGCGGGCTCTGTACGGCGCCGCTGACGGCAGAAGTTCTTGCCGCGCAAATGAGTCACGAGCCGATCCCGCTAGATGCGCATACGCTGGCGGCGCTGAATCCGAACCGGTTATGGGTGAGGAAGTTGTTGAAGGGGAAGATGGTTAAAGCGTAGGCCCGGTAAGCGTAGCGCCACCGGGCGATTCCCGATTAGTTCAGGCTGGCTTTCTGAAACAAGGTTTCCCACATCCCCAGCACTAACGACTGGTCGCGCGGAGAGAGTTCGCCGGCCAGAATGGCTTTTTCCAGGCTACGGGATACTTCGGCGTGCACCGCCTGTGGTGAATGGTCGTCTCCGGCTTCCAGCTCGGCAACGGCCAGCGTCAGGTGCCCACGCAGATAACCGCTGGCAAACAGCTCATCATCACTGGCGTGCTCAACCATGTCATCAATTAACGCCAGAATGCGTGATTCAAATTCTGCGATCATCTTCTTTCCTCTATTAAAGATCTTCCGGCCACGGGAAGCATTCCGCCGTGATCTCCGGCGTGTGGTAATAATTCTGTAAAGCCTTGATCAAGCGCGCCGGACGTTCCGGGATGCCGTTCTCAAGATAGTCCATCACCTGCGCGTGAACGCGGCGCTGGAAGACAATACGATCTGGCTCGAAGTCGCCTTCGAGGTTGTCACAGCTGACGTTGAACGGGAACCCTGCCGCCACGCAGAACAACCATTCCAGCGCCTGGGGTTTCACTTCCACATCTTCAAACTGTCCCTGGGTCGCCGCGTCACGTCCGTCCGGGCAGTACCAGTAGCCAAAGTCCACCAGCTCGCGACGCGCTTTCCCGGCAATACACCAGTGCGATATTTCATGCAAACCGCTGGCATAAAAGCCGTGTGCAAAGACGATCCGGTTATACGGAAGCTCAGCATCTGCAGGAAGATAGATCGGTTCGTCGTCGCCTTTAATCAGACGGGTATTAAAATCATCAGCAAAACAGCCGTCGAATATCTCGATCAGCTGTTCATATTTATGCGTACTGTTCATTAGTTCATCCCCAACCAGTGGAGGATCTCCTGTCCGTGGCTGTCATAAAGAAGTTTGGCACTCATGACGGCCGAGACAATGACAATCATCGGACGGATGAGCTGTTGCCCTTTGCTTAATACCAGGCGCGATCCTACCCGTGCGCCCATAAACTGTCCGGCCATCATCACAAAGCCGGTTGCCCAGATCACCTTCCCGCCGATGATAAAGAGCAGCAGGCCGCCGAGGTTAGAAGTGGCGTTCAGCACCTTGGCGTGAGCGGTGGATTTGGCGAGGTTAAACCCGGCCAGGGTCACAAAGGCCAGGGCATAAAACGACCCGGCACCCGGGCCAAAAAAGCCATCATAGAAGCCGACGCAGCCACCCGCGATCAGGGCAAACGGCAGACCGTGCAGGCGGCGCTGGCGATCCTCTTCCCCGAGCTTTGGCATCAGCAAAAAGTAGAGACCAATACAGATGACGAGGATCGGCAAAATCTGGCGCAAGATGTCGGACTGCACATGCTGAACCAGCAGCGCCCCGGAGGTCGACCCGATAAAGGTCATCAGAATATTGAGCTTCTGATCGGCGAGGCTCACCACCTTACGGCGGATAAAATAGATCGACGCGGAGAGCGACCCACCGCAGGCCTGCAGCTTGTTGGTCGCCAACGCCTGGGCCGGGCTCATCCCCGCCGCCAGCAGCGCCGGAACGGTCAGTAACCCGCCGCCGCCGGCCAGGGCATCAATAAATCCGGCCAGCATGGCGATAAAAAACAGTGCCAGCAGCAGCAGCGGCGACACCATAAACAACTCGGTAAATTGGTCCATCACAGGGCATGCTCATCCAGTAGCGCCTGGCAGGAAGGCGGCAACGGCGGCGGTGTCTTCTTCACAGGCTTGGTGGGTCCAGGTTTCGCTGGCTCAAACCAGCTTTGTAATTCCGCGCCGCAGCCATCGCCTGGCGGCGGTAACGGCTGATCTTCACACTCAAGGCTGTTTGCCGGGCAACGCAGGCGGACGTGCATATGTGCCCGGTGCTGGAACCACGGCCGCACTTTGCGCAGCCAGTCGCGGTCGGTTCCGGCATCTTCACAGAGCTGCTGCTTGATGGCCGGGTTGACGAAGATGCGCGTCACCTCGTTATCTTCCGCCGCCAGCTTGATCATGCTGGAAACGTCCTGCGACCAGCGCGACGGCACCACACGCTTACCGTCGCTGGCGACCAGATCGAGCGCCTGCGGCTTCAGTAGCTGGGAGGATGACCAGCGCGTTTTTGGCAGCTGGAGGAAGATGTCGACATCCAGCCCGGTCTGATGGCTGGCGTGGCCGCTGTTGAAGCGTCCGCCCGCAGGCATGCCCATATCGCCAATCAGCATCGTGCCCAGCCCCAGGTTATGCACCTGATTGCCCAGTCGCTGAATAAACAGCACCAGATCCGGGTGGCCAAAGTAGCGGCGCTGATCGGTGCGCATCACCTGCCAGGTATCGGACTGCAGCGGCAGCGCCTGGGCACCGACGATACAGCCATTGGAAAAGGCGCCAATCGACTGGGCGCTCCCGGCAACCGGGTGAGTGATTTTCTGCCACGGCGTTGCCGCCAGCGAGGCCCCGCTGGCGAGCAGCGCCAGCAGAGCAATTGCGGTTTTTTTCATGGTTACCAGCGTGGAAGAGGAGTCGTCACATCCGCATTCTGCGCGCGCTGGCGCAGGAAGTGATCCATCAGCACGATCGCCAGCATCGCTTCTGCGATCGGCACAGCGCGGATCCCGACGCACGGATCGTGACGCCCTTTGGTGATCATCTCGACTTCTTCGCCCGCGCGGTTCAGGGTGCGCCCCGGTACGGTAATGCTGGAGGTCGGTTTCAGCGCGATATGGGTAACAATCTGCTGCCCGCTGCTGATCCCGCCGAGCACGCCGCCCGCGTGGTTGCTCTGGAAGCCCTCTTTCGTAATCTCATCCCGGTTCTCGCTGCCGCGCAGGGCCACAACGTCAAAACCGTCGCCAATCTCTACCCCTTTCACCGCGTTGATGCTCATCATCGCATGGGCGATATCGGCATCGAGGCGGTCAAAGACCGGCTCACCCCAGCCCGGCGGTACGCCGTCAGCCACCACCGTGACTTTAGCACCGATGGAGTCGCCCTCTTTCTTCAGGCCGCGCATCAGTTCATCCAGCGCCTCCAGCTTTGAGGCATCCGCGCAGAAGAATGGGTTCTGTTCGACCTGATCCCAGTCTTCGATCGCCAGCGGGATATCGCCCATCTGGGTCAGACAGCCGCGGATCACGATGCCAAATTTCTGCGCCAGATATTTTTTAGCGATAGCGCCTGCGGCAACCCGCATGGCGGTTTCACGGGCGGAAGAACGACCGCCGCCGCGATAGTCGCGGAAACCGTATTTTTGCTCGTAGGTGTAATCGGCATGGCCCGGACGGAACACGTCCTTGATGGCGCCGTAGTCCTGCGAACGCTGATCGGTATTCTCAATCAGCAGGCCAATGCTGGTGCCGGTGGTGCGTCCTTCGAAGACGCCTGACAGGATTTTGACTTGATCCGGCTCGCGGCGCTGGGTGGTGTAGCGCGATGTCCCGGGGCGGCGGCGGTCGAGATCGTGTTGTAAATCGGCCTCAGTCAGTTCGATGCCTGGCGGTACGCCATCAACGATGCAACCCAGCGCCAGACCATGCGACTCACCAAAGGTGGTCACGCGGAATAATTGTCCAATACTGTTTCCTGCCATCACGGCTCCGTTTTCGTTGTTCTGTGTTTGAGCTTTCTGTGTTTGCGCAATGTGAAACGGGCCGAAGCCCGTTGGATTAATCTTTATAGATGCTGAAGTGTTCGCGCGCGGCGAGAAGCTGCGCTTTGGTCAGCATGAAGACGCCGTCGCCACCGTTGTCGAACTCGAGCCAGGTGAACGGCACATCCGGATATTGCTCCATCAGATGTACCATGCTGTTACCCACTTCACAAATCAGAATGCCGTCGTCGGTCAGATAATCCGGCGCGCAGGCAAGAATGCGGCGGGTCAGCTTCAGGCCGTCAGAGCCGGACGCCAGACCCAGTTCAGGTTCGTGGCGATATTCGTTCGGCAGGTCGGACATATCTTCTGCGTCAACGTATGGCGGGTTGGTGACGATCAGGTCGTACTGCACTTTTGGCAAATCGCGGAACAGATCGGAACGGATCGGCGTTACGTGATGGATCAGGCCGTGCTCTTCAATATTGTGTTCCGCTACCGCCAGCGCATCAGAGGAGATGTCCACCGCGTCCACTTCCGCATCCGGGAAGGCGTAGGCGCAGGCAATGGCGATGCAGGCGCTGCCGGTACACATATCCAGAATGTGCTCCGGCTGATGGTCAATCAGACCGGCAAACTGGTTGTTGATCAGTTCACCGATCGGCGAGCGCGGCACCAGCACGCGTTCATCGACAAAGAACTCATGTCCGCAGAACCAGGCTTTATTGGTCAGGTAGGCGACCGGGATACGTTCGTTGACGCGGCGGATCACGCGCTCAACGATGCGGTGTTTCTCGCTGGAGGTCAGGCGCGCAGAGCGCATATCTTCCGGAATATCCAGCGGCAGATAGAGGGATGGCAGCACCAGCTGCACCGCCTCGTCCCACGGGTTATCGGTGCCGTGACCGTACCAGATATTGGCCGCGCTGAAACGGCTGACCGCCCAACGCAACATGTCCTGAATGGTTTGCAGCTCATTCACCGCTTCATCGACAAAAATTTTATCCACTATGTTCTCCAGGGCATGCTCGCTAAATTTTCGGCGGCTAGTGTGCCACGAAGACGGCGATAAATCAGCATTGTCGCTAACGCCTTGCGGGTAAAAAATGCGTTTTGCCGTGCGGCGAGTCAGGTACACTGTCGGAAATAAGAGATGAGACGGACCCATGAAAAAGAAAACATCGCTGAGCGAGGAGGATCAAACGCTGTTTCGTCAGCTGATGACCGGCACGCGTAAAATCAAGCAGGACACCATCGTCCACCCTCCGATACGCAAAAAAGTGAGTGAAGTACCGGTAAAACGGTTAATCCAGGAGCAGGCCGACGCCAGCCACTATTTTTCCGATGAGTTCCAGCCGCTGCTGAACACCGAGGGCGCGGTAAAATATGTGCGCGCGGATGTGAGCCATTTCGAGCTGAAAAAATTACGTCGCGGGGATTATTCGCCGGAGCTGTTTCTCGATCTGCACGGGTTGACCCAGATGCAGGCCAAGCAGGAGCTGGGAGCGTTGATTGCCGCCTGTCGCCGGGAACATCTGTTTTGCGCCTGCGTGATGCACGGTCATGGGAAGCATATTCTGAAGCAGCAAACGCCGCTGTGGCTTGCCCAGCATCCGCACGTGATGGCTTTTCATCAGGCACCCAAAGAGTACGGCGGAGATGCCGCCTTGCTGGTGCTGATTGAAGTTGAAGAGTGGCAACCGCCTGAGCTGCCCTGACAGGCAGGCGGGTGGCTGAGGCTACCCGCCTGGATGTGGTTTACGTCAGATAGCTTTCGCCATCTTCAGATTGCAGGGGCTCATCTGCCAGTTGAACACGCCGACACCCGTTTCATCGAGGGTGACATTGGCAATGGCAGAGGTACTGAACATCGGCGGCGTTTCGCCCGGGCAGAGTTCAGAGACCAGGTAGCCGACTAACGGCAGATGGGAAATCACCAGCGCAGAGGTAACGCCTTCACTGCTCAGGGCCTGAAGATAGGCACTGACCAGACCTACATCGCCACAAGGGGTAAGCTCTTGCAGGATATCGACGCCGGCAGGCAGGTTCATACACTCCCCCACCACGTCCAGTGTCTGTTCAGCACGCAGGAACGGGCTGACGAGGACACGTTCAATATCCACTTTTTGCCCTTTCAGCCAGGTTGCCATTTGACGGGACTCGTCACAGCCGCAAGGCGTCAGAGGACGAACAGAGTCACTGGCAGCATCGAGTGCCGCGTCACCGTGACGCATGATAAAAACTTGCATATTGCACCGCTTTTGTTGACCAGGATCACCGGTGTTAACACCCCGCGTGAACACATCACGAGGTAGAAAACCCGATGGCCGGGCATTGTGCCTGATCCATCCGTTGAATGAAACGCTGTTTTTTACCTCAACGGCGTAAGTATAGTCAATGTCAGTTTATAAATTAGACAGGACCAGACCCTTCAACGGCGGATTTACTCTTATTTGACCTTAATTTACCGGGTCAGTTTCCTTTGCTGGCCAAAATCGCAGCCCCTGATCCGCCATCTGCAATAATGTGTCACACGGTGTAAACCGCGGCCCATATTGCACAGCCAGTCGTTGTAAAATCGCAACAACTTCACCCGCGCCAATGCTATCCATATAGCGGAACGGGCCACCCAGGAAAGGTGGAAAACCAATGCCAAACACCGCGCCAATATCGCCGTCGCGAGCGTTTTTAATCACCCGCTCATCAAAGCAGCGCGCCGCCTCGTTGAGCATCATCATCACGCAGCGTTCTGCGCACTGTGTCGCAGATAATTTGCCCTCGCCGGTGGGCTTAATAAGCCCATAAATCGCCGGGTCTACCTGCTTCTTGCTTTTACGCCCTTTTGGATCGTAAAGATAGAAACCACGTCCATTTTTTCTGCCTTTGCGATCGTCATTCAAAATTGCAGAAACAATGTTTGCAGGGGCGCTAAATCGTTCCCCGTAAGCACTTTCCAGCACAGGTATAATTTTAGTGCCGGTATCGATTCCCACCTCATCCAAAAGTTGGATTGGCCCAACGGGGAAACCAAACTTCACCAGCGCATTATCAATGTGATCAACCTTTTCCCCTTCGATCAGCAGGCGCATGGCTTCGTTGATGTAAGGGGCCAGAATACGGTTAACGTAGAACCCGGCTTTATCCGCCACTACAATCGGCGTTTTACCCTGCATTTTCGCCAGCTTTACAATAGTAGCGACGGTCTGCGGGCTGGTGTCGGCGTGAGGAATCACTTCCACCAGCGGCATTTTTTCAACCGGGCTAAAGAAATGCAGCCCGATCACCTGTTCAGGACGCGCGGCCTGGGCCGCAATATCGCCAATTGGCAGCGATGAGGTGTTAGAAGCAAAGATAGTATGCGGCGCGCAATGCGCTTCGACCTCGGCCACCATCTGCTGTTTCAGGGCCAGATCTTCAAATACCGCCTCAATCACCACATCGCGATGGCGGAATCCGCTGTAATCCGTGGTACCGGAGATCAGCGCCAGCTGGCGATCGCGCTCACTGGCTTTGATATGGCGGCGTTTGACCTTCTTATCAAGCAGCTGCCAGCTGTACTGCAGGGCGTGGTTGATCCCTTTCGGATTGATGTCTTTGATCCGCACCGGTAATTTGCCCTTGCTGGCGGTCACGAAGGCGATACCGCCTCCCATCAGCCCGCCACCCAGCACGCCGATGGCCTCAAGCGGTGCAGGCTCCGCCTCGCTACCGGGATCTTTTTTTACCTCGGTGCTGGCAAAGAAAATGCTGCGCAGCGCCTGCGACTGCGGGGTCATCGCCAGCTCACCAAAGGCTTTAGCTTCTGCGGCATAGCCGCTGCTGCTGCCCTGGGTCAGACCAATATGGATAACCTCGAGAATGCGTTTTGCCGCCGGGTAATTTCCCTGGGTTTTTTGTTCGGTTTTGTTCGCCACCATTCTGAACAGCAGCGTCCGGCCCAGCGGACCTGCCAGCACGCGCTCGCGTACCGGCAAGCGACGCCCGGCCGGTTTGTCTTTCAGGGCCAGCGCAACCGCGGATTCAAGCAAAATCGACGGCGGAACAACCTCATCCACCAGCCCGACCTTCAGGGCCTGACGCGGACGCAGCTGTTTGCCGGTGAGGATCATCTCCAGCGCCGTGCTGACACCCACCAGCCGCGGCAGACGCTGGGTGCCGCCCGAGCCGGGCAGCAAGCCGAGCTGCACTTCCGGCAGGCCCAGCACCGTTTTGCCGTCGTCGGTACAGATCCGCCCGTGACAGGCCAGCGCCAGCTCCAGACCGCCGCCGAGGCAGGCGCCGTGGATCGCCGCAATCACCGGGATCGGCAGGGCATGAATTTCAGCCATGATCTGCTGCCCCTGACGGGCCAGATCTTCCGCTTCCTGGGCGCTGCTCGCGCGGGCAATCATGTTGATATCGGCCCCGGCAATAAAGTTGTCCGGCTTGGCCGAGATAAATACCAGCCCGCGAAGCGTTTTGTTTTCACGCACCTGCTTGAGGATAGCGCGCACCTGACCGCCAAATTCGGCTTTCAGGGTATTCATCTTTTCGCCTGGTGCATCGATGGTGACTACCGCCACGTTGTCCAGTCGCACATGCAGGGTAAACGCTGTTGTCATCTCCATTATTCCGCCTCCAGAACCATTGCGGCACCCAGGCCACCCGCCGCGCAGGCGGTTACCAGGCCAAACCCACCGCCGCGACGGCGTAACTCATGCAGCGTCTGGGTGATCATCCTCGCCCCGGTCGCCGCAAAGGGGTGACCGTAGGCAATAGAGCCGCCCAGCACGTTAAATTTGCTCTCATCGACTTCGCCCGTCGCGTGGGCCCGGCCTAACACATCCCGGGCAAAGCGTTCGCTGGCCAGCAGTTGCAGGTTGGCCAGGGTCTGGGCGGCAAAGGCTTCATGCATGTCGATAAGCGTCAGGTCGGCCATCGTCAGCCCGGCACGCTCCAGCGCCAACGGCGTGGACCAGGCTGGCCCCAGGAGCATGTCCTGCCAGACATCAATGGCGGTAAAGGCATAGCTGCGCAGATAACCGAGCGGAGTCAGGCCCAGCTCTTTAGCGCGGGATTCGGTCATCAGGATCACCGCCGCCGCGCCGTCGGTTAACGGCGTACTGTTGGCAGCGGTCACGGTGCCGTGCTTGCGATCGAAAGCCGGGCGCAGTTTTGCGTAATCCGCCAGCGTTGAGGTGCCGCGGATATTGTTGTCTTCACTGAGCGGCTCGCGGTATGGCGGGGTGTAGGCGGTCATCACCTCTCCCGCCAGCTTGCCTTCGGCCCAGGCCTGAGCGGCGCGCTGATGTGAGCGGTGTGCCAGCGCATCCTGCTGTTCGCGGGTGATGCCGTAGGTCTTCGCCATCTGTTCGGCGGTGTCGCCCATCCGCAGGCCGGTGGAGTACTCGGCGACGGCAGGCGGCACAGGGAGCAGATCGCGCAAGCGCAGGCGCGAGAAAAGCGATAAGCGCTGCCCGGTGGTGCGGGCTTTGTTGACGTCCACCAGCACGCGGGCCAGTTTTTTGCTGACGCCTATGGGTAATACGGATGAGGAGTCGGCCCCGCCGGCGATCCCGGCGCGAATGGTACCTGTTATCAGGCTTTCCGCGACGTTCGCCACCGCCTGAAAGCTGGTGGCGCAGGCACGGCTGACGCTGTAGGCATCGGTATGGACATTCATTCCGGTACCCAGCACGATTTCACGGGCGATATTGGGCGCTTCCGGCATTTGCACCACCTGGCCAAAGACCAGCTGTTCAATCACCTCGGGCGGTATTTCGCTGCGAGCCAGTAACTCCCCTACGACCATTTTTCCCAGATCGACTGCAGGTATGCCATGAAAAGCCGTCGCCTGACGGGCAAATGGCGTGCGTAATCCACTGACAATGGCAATGCGATCCCCCTGACGGGTGATTAGCGGTAATGCCTGACTCATAACGCTCCCCTGTGACTAACAAATACGCAAAGTGGTCTGACCTGATAACAGTCTTAACCAAATTTTTACATTAGCCAATCGGGGAGAAGAAAAATTGCGAGCGAAGCCACAGAGCACAAACGAAACGCCCCCATGAATAGAGGCGTTGAAGGGAAATTAACGCAGACCGAGCTGGAAAATCAGGGACTCAGCTTCGCAGCTGAACACGAAGTCGATGTCCAGGCGCACCCCGCCGTCCACTTCGGTGAAGGTGGAAGAGATGTCGCACGGTTCAGACTCCACGCCGCGTGCTTTCGCGGTGAGGGCTGCCAGCGTCTCTTCGGCTTCAGCACGGCTGGCGAAGACACGGCTGTAAGAGGCGGTGCAATCCGTGTTATCCACGATGGTACCCACATCCATACAGCAGCAAACCGGGGTTTCATCAGCACTGCATTTACTCATAGTAGATTTCCTCTGTAGTCGCGCACGGCGCGAAATAGACACAATGCTGATATTTTACGCCCCGCCCGGGAGGGGCTCCAGTCGTTAATGGCGTAAACGCGGGTAAGTGAGCAATATCACACGTAAAAATGATCTAAAACAAAAATCACCCGTTCGGAGTAAGCGAACTGGTCACAATTTTGCCAACCAGATCCCGTTTCGAAAAACATATCAGTAAATATTAATAAACACACTTGCAACATTCTATCTGGTCAGACCTATACTCTCGCCACTGGTCTGATTTCTAAGTGTTACCACAGACCCTACACTTCGCGCTCCTGTTACGGTGTGTAACAAATATTGAATAAAAATAACTCAATGAGGTTATGGTCATGAGCCAGAAAACCCTGTTCAAAAAAACTGCGCTCGCAATCGCAGTGGCAATCGTCTCCACCTCCGCCTGGTCAGCGGGCTTTCAGCTTAACGAGTTCTCCTCCTCAGGGCTGGGCCGCGCCTATTCCGGGGAAGGTGCCATCGCTGATGACGCAGGGAACGCGAGCCGTAACCCGGCGCTGATCACCATGTTCGATCGCCCGACTTTCTCTATCGGTGCCGTTTATATCGATCCTGATGTGAACGTCACGGGTAACTCCGCCTTAACAGGACAAAGTGCAAACCAGGACAACATCGCGCCTACTGCATGGGTGCCTAACGTGCACTTTGTTATGCCAATCAACGACCAGTTTGGTTGGGGTGCGTCTGTTACCTCCAACTACGGTCTGGCAACCGAATTTAACGATAGCTACGGGGCAGGTATCTATGGCGGTAAAACCGATCTGGAAACCCTCAACCTGAACCTGAGCGGGGCTTATCGTCTCGACAACAACTGGAGCTTTGGCGTGGGCTTTGATGCCGTTTACGCGAGAGCCAAAATTGAGCGTTATGCCGGTTCGCTGGGTCCATTGCTGTCACGTCAGCTGACCGGCCGTGTACCGCCGTCCTACCTGAATGGTATCAACGAACCTGACGATCAGATTGCCTACCTGAAAGGCGACGAATGGGGCTTCGGCTGGAACGCCGGTATCCTGTACGAGCTGGATAAAAATAACCGCTGGGGTCTGACCTACCGTTCAGAAGTGAAAATCGACTTCGAGGGCGATTATAAGAGCTCCATCAACCCGGCTCTGAACAGCATCCTGGGCAGTATGGGTCTTCCGTCAGGCACTGGTGGTCGCACCGAGAGTGGTTCTCTGTCGCTGCATCTGCCAGAAATGTGGGAAGTCTCCGGGTATAACTTGGTGGCGCCACAGTGGGCTGTCCACTACAGCCTGACCTACACCAGCTGGAGCCAGTTCCAGGAGCTGAAGGCCACCGGCAGCAACGATCAAACCCTGTTCTATAAAGAAGAAAGCTTTAAGGACGCGTACCGTATTGCGCTGGGTACCACCTACTACTACGACAAGAACTGGACCTTCCGCACCGGTATCGCCTTTGATGACAGCCCGGTTCCGGCCAACAAGCGTTCTATCTCTATTCCGGATCAGGACCGTCTGTGGCTGAGCGCCGGTATGTCCTACGCCTTTAACGATGATGCCTCTATCGACGTTGGCGCATCTTACATGCATGGTCAGAAAGTGAGCTTCACCGAGGGCGAAGGCGCAGCGGCGTATAACTTCACTTCCGAAGGTAAGGCGTGGCTGTTCGGGACCAACTTTAACTACGCGTTCTAATTAGGTAGCGATAAAAAAAGGTGAGCCTCGTGCTCACCTTTTCTTTTTTATTCCGCATCAATCTCGGAGAGTTCATTCTCGATCGCTTTCGCGTTCGGGTTATCTTCCGGTTTCAGCTTGCCGCCGTTAGCAATAAAGTCATGGTTCTGGAAGTAAGCTTCACGCACCATGAGGTACGGATCGGAGGACTGACGCAGCAGGCCGTCGGAATCCAGCAGCTGTGCGCGCGTCTCCACCCCTTCCAACGTCCATTTACCTACCGACAGCGGCCAGGTTAGCCATGACAGCACCGGATAAAGGGTATCCACCGCATCACCACCGTCTTCACGCAGGGTGAAGCTGCCGTAGAACGGTAAATGGACATACGGGCCGTAACCTACATTGTAATGACCCAGGGTACTACCGAAACGGTGGGGCTGCTCGCGTTGCAGCTTCGGATTCGCCATTCCGGCAACATCAATAAAGCCACCCATCCCTAACAGGGTATTCAGGAAGAAGCGGGTGAAGTGGACCATCCCCTGATAGGGATTGCCCTGCAGGAAGTAGTTCGCCATCACCGCAGGCTCTTCAAGGTTGCTGGTGAAGTTGCTCAGCCCGTTACGGGCAGGTTGTGGAACATAGTCACGCCATGCCACCGCAACCGGACGCACCACATAGGGATCCAGCACGTTGTAGTTGAAGTTATACATGGAGCGGTTGAATCCTTCCAAAGGATCGGAGCGCCCCTGTTGCTCGCCAGAACTGGCGCAGCCCATCAGCAACGTGGTGCCCAGCGCAACCACCGACAGCCGAAGTTTCATATCTTTCTCCCTGTTAAGTATGGCTATCACCAAAAGCCATCCGTACTGGCGCTTTCGCGCTCCGTCTGTAAATGTGCAAGTGATTGTATCAGCACGCTTACTGATGTCTACGACCACAAATCGGGGCAATAAAGCACCTTCTTTATGATCTCAGAATAGCCTGGCTTTACGTTTTCGTTAGGCTGGCAATTTTATACGGCCTTAGCCGGGGATGTATCGCGTTTATTGCCATAACAGGAATTTAAGAGCATACCCACGGGCGATGAGATAAAAACCGCTACGCTTATGGGTATCAGTCACATCAGGAGCACCACAATGGACGAACTCAAAGAAGAGAAATTAGACAAACACACTGAAGAGCTGGAAGTTGAAAGCGAGGAGAACCGCCGGGGAAAGAAGATTGAGGTCGATGAGGACCACCTCCCCTCCCGCGCCATGGCCATCCACGAACATATTCGCCAGGACGGTGAAAAAGAGCTGGAACGCGATGCCATGGCTCTGCTGTGGTCGGCTATCGCCGCCGGGTTATCAATGAGCGCCTCTTTTCTGGCCAAAGGGATTTTTCACGTTCAGTTTGAAGGCATCCCCGGCGGGATGGTACTGGAAAACCTCGGCTATACCTTTGGCTTTATTATCGTGATTATGGCGCGCCAACAGCTGTTTACCGAGAATACCGTCACCGCGGTACTGCCGGTGATGCAGAGCCCGACATGGGGCAATTTCGGCCTGCTGATGCGCCTGTGGAGCGTGGTGTTATTCGGTAATATTATCGGTACCGGCGTGGCGGCATGGGCGTTTGAATATATGCCGATATTTGACGAGGCCACCCGCGACGCGTTTGTGAAAATCGGCACCGGGGTGATGGAAAATAGCCCTCTCGAAATGTTCTCTAACGCCATCATCTCCGGCTGGATCGTCGCCACCATGGTGTGGATGTTCCCTTCTGCCGGATCGGCCAAAATCGTGGTTATTATTCTGATGACCTGGCTTATCGCCCTGGCCGATACCACCCATATCGTGGTGGGCACGGTGGAGATTTTATATCTGGTCTTTAACGGCACCATCCACTGGAGCGAGTTCTTCTGGCCCTTCGCGATCCCTACCCTGGCAGGCAATATCTGCGGCGGCACCTTTATTTTTGCCCTGCTGAGCCATGCGCAAATCCGTAACGATATGTCGAATAAGCGCAAAGCCGAGATCAAAGCCAAAGAGCAGGCCCGGCAGGAGGAAGCGGAAGAGAATAAAAATTCGGCCTGAATGGCGACACTTTAAGCAGTCAGGCGGTGGCGAGCTTAACGCCTTGTATAAATGGCGTTATACTCGTGCCGCTTTGTCCCCTTAGTTAAATGGATATAACGAGCCCCTCCTAAGGGCTAGTTGCAGGTTCGATTCCTGCAGGGGACACCACTTCGACCAGAACCAGCCTCCACCCTCACGAACGAAATCGACCAAAACCCCCACCATACAAACAATCCATACACAACCGACCAGAACGAACCGGAATTGACTACCACAATATTTTGCGGGCATATTGTGGGCACACTGTAAAATGACCACGGATTTATGCCCGCATGCTTACCGTTAAGCAGATCGACGCCGCCAAACCTACCGACAAGTCTTTTCGCCTTGCTGACTCCGGCGGCCTGTTTTTGTTCGTCCCACCGTCGGGCAAAAAGGTCTGGCGAATGCGGTACCGGTTCGACGGGAAAGAGAAGACGCTGGTAATCGGCCCTTACCCGGAGATCACTCTCACCGAAGCCAGGGCAAAACAGTCTGAAGCAAAAATGAAGCTGCTTAACGGGGTGGACCCTGCCGAGCAGAAGCAGGCTATAAAGAAGAAAGAGAAAGAGGCTGTCGCGGATTCGTTCGGGGATATCTTCAGGGAGTGGCACGCCCACAAATCAAAGGTATGGTCGAAAGGCTATGCAGATGAAATGCTGAGGATGTTTGATGATGACGTGCTGCCGATAATCGGTCATTTACGTATGGATGATGTGGAGCCGATGGTTTTACTGAAGGTGATCCGGAACTTCGAGGACAGAGGAGCGATGGAGCGCGCGGACAAAGCGCGGCGCAGATGCGGTGAGGTGTTCAGCTATGCAATTGTCACTGGTCGGGCAAAATACAATCCCTCAAGAGACCTCGCAGGAGCCATGCGTGGTTACAGAAAAGAGAACTACCCTTTCCTTCCCATGCACCGCATACACGAGTTCCAGCGGGCAATGAATGCCTATGGCGGGTGGATTGTTATAAAGATAGCTTCTCAGGTGCTGCACTATACAGCCATGCGTACCGTCGAACTCCGCTCGCTGGCATGGACAGGAATTGATTTTGAAAACAGGCTAATCAGCGTGGACCCGTCAGTGATGAAGGGTAGAAAGATGCACGTTGTGCCGATGTCAGATCAGGTTGTGGAACTCTTCCGCTTCCTGAAACAGGTAACCGGTCAGTATGAGCTTTGTTTCCCCGGGAGAACCGACAGGAAGAAGCCTATCAGCGAAAACTCCGTCCTTGGCCTTATCCGCAACATTGGCTATGAGGGCCAGACAAGCGGCCACGGATTCCGCCATCAGTTCAGCACCGTGCTGAATGAGAAGCACTGGAACAGTGACGCTATAGAAATGCAGCTGGCCCACGTAAGCGGAGGCACGCGCTCTGTTTACAACCATGCCGCATATCTCGATACCCGTCGTGAGATGATGCAGTACTGGGCTGACTGGCTTGATGAAAAGGTGGCGTAATGCCACCAATCACACCACCCTGTCGTCTTCGATCGCACTGTTGATGAAGTACGTCACTCGCCCCATCACTTCTACCTCTTCCGCAGCAGATCCCTCTATCGCTTCACCGTCATCCGTGATTAATGCCCTGCCCATGACCCGGGCAAACTGAGTTCGGCCGCCTGACAAAATCAGCAGAACTTGATTCTGTACCAGCCTGGTACACGGTTCGATAACGGCAAAGCCAGACGAGGTTTCCAGGATGCGGCTGTCGATGCCGATCCCGCAGATAGTCTCAGGTGACAACCTGCTCTCTACGTAATCGTTAGCTGGGGATGCGAAGGCCATCAGAGAACCCTCCCCATCGTACAAAGCATCCATATCCGATTCTGGCTGTCGTCCGGCGTCTTGTCGACGAAGAAGGTCTGATAAAACTCAATCCACTCATTGGCATCTTTCTGGCTGAAATGCCAGTTTCTGGCACGCAGCTCACGGATGAAGTCGTTCGTGTGAAGGCACTGATAACCTTTCGGGTTTTGCTGTATTGCGGCCACAAATGCGGCGTGAATGTCGTGACGGCGGGGCATGACCTGCACTCCTTTACTGTTTTTATATACAGTAGATTTAAAGAGAGTGCAGATCAATGCGGTGACGCCTATCAATCAGTTCAGCAGAAAACTTTACGTAGTCCATCAGGTAGGTTACGTACCCGCTATGTAAACATTGACGCCTGACAAAATCGCCTACCATCTGTGAGTGATCTCTGTAACATTATTGTTTGGGTAATGATAAGCGAGATTGTTTTCACAACTAACTCTGTTAAACTCTATGAAAATAAAATCATAAAGAATTTTATTATTTTACCGATAAACATCAACAAGTTCATATTAATAAAAGTATTTACGGAATTATTTAAATGAAAATTTTGATTCTAGGTACCTCAAATTCAATTTTAAACAACGGGTGGAGTTTTGGGTTAAAGGCCGCGCTTGAAGGTCACGAAGTAACAAGTATGTGTGTCGGGGCATCTCCGGGAATACAATTTGCTGACAAAATGTCATTGAACTTCGCAGATTACGACTATGTTTTCTTTGATTCAATACCTAATGATGAAGAATATGCGAGAAATGCCAAAGGGTATGCCTTCAATGAAAAAAATGAAAAAGTCATGGAAGAGATATATTCCACTATTTCATCTCAAACTAATTTAGTTATATTGGGGTTTTGTAACAGATGGGCATTCCTTGAGGAGTCGATGGTTTATAAGTCGAGAAAAAATATTGCACAGGCTATCGGGTGTCAGTTCGTAGATATTAAAACATTGCTCAAGGTTCATTTGAATGAAAACTCAGTGAATTCGTTGTATGAGTCTCACCAGGCCCATCCGAAAAGAGCGCTATCCTACGAGATAGGAGTGGTTATTGGAAATGAAATACTAAATCATTTCAATCAATTCAACCATGACTGTCATGATTATTCAGCTAATTTCACTGTCCAGACCGCGCATCATTTCAGTGAAAATGTTATCAGGCTTGAGAATTCATTATTATCAATGGATGTTGTGGAAGTTCATCAGGATGCACCCTTTGAAACTGACAGTACTCATTCATGCCTTGGGGTATATATCAATGCGTATGCTACCAACTGCATTTTGAGTTATGAGGATGATTATAGTTTGCAGAATGATGTGCGCTTGACCTATAACCAGAATCATGAAGATGGCAAATTCCTGAAGGTTTTCGTCCCCTTTCATAGCGCCCCTAAAATAAAAAAATTAGCTCTAATAAAAGAGTCGGGGGGAGCAAATTTATATCACCCAGTAATGACTCACGACCACAAAGAATTATCGCATAGAATGCAACTATCAAGCGTTTTATATTGGGATGGCGGCGTTGCTAGCGAAATCCAAAATGCAACGCATAAAATTAATTCATTATCTTTGAGCCATACTATTGCGCATAAACTGCTTGAGAAAAAAACACAATCCAAAATTAAAAATAAAAGCATCAGTGGAATCAAAACACATCATAACTCTTATATCCTTTTCGATAGAAATAAAAACCATGCTATTCACGGCAGCATGAGCATTGTTAGCGATTCGGTAGTCCCTGTGGTCCTGGTGAGATTAGGTGACTCATATGCTACAGCTATAGCTTATAAGCATGGGTTAGAAGTAATTGACATATTTGAAGGATCAAATATTTCCTTGTTGAAGGAACAGGATAAAATTACTTTTTCAAAGGATGGGAAGTTTTTATGCGCAGAAAAATATGGAGCGCTTACATTTTCCAGGAGTAAGGCAATGGAGTGGGAGTGCTTTACTCCCACTCAGTGAGCCTAACAGCGCGCCTTGTCAGATTAATAACGGAGCAAGTTAATAACTCTACTGGCAGTAAATCATGACAGAGACTTTGTCTTGGTAACTATAAAATCGATTGGAGAGCCGGCGACTATGTCTGCCGGCACTGCACCAGTAAGAGTGATAGTCAATCCTGAAACTGCGCTTACCTGAGTTGTGAGGTTGTCTGTTCCTGACGTATAAACAACATATGCAGAGGTGGCTTGGTCAAAGTATTGCACTGAGGCTTCCGCCACGGTAATCACATTACCCGCCACGCTTTTAACCAGATAACGCTGACGGAGAAGATTCACCTTCATCTCCGTCATATCATTTTTATAGCATGGAACACCCTCAGCAATGTTGGCCATGTTGATGTCTGAGGCATTGAAATAACTCATTGCGCTTTTCTTTACGACTGGAACAATACCGAATGCTTTCCGGTTTCCGCTGGTTGATTCTTTATAGAATCTGGCGGTGATCCGCAAGTATTTGAACAGTTGTCCCACGGTAGACGCGCCGAAGTTCATCTGCATCCTGACCGCAGAAATTCCAGAACCGATACCTATAAACATCTGCCTTGAGTTTGAACTGAGAGAGTAATACCCATCAGCAGCCCAGGTCTTACCAGGCATTGTTAACGCGTTGGGGTCTGATGGCTCTGTCTGGATCAGTTTGCCTGCCATGTCATACAGGTAGATGACCGGACGGAACAGCGCTACGTCAGAATAAACCATAAACATATCGCCGTTCCTTACCGGGATTTTACGGTCATCCATTAATAACCGCCCAAAGTTGCCAAGACATTTAAAGCGCCCGTCCACCAGGTGTTGAACGAAGCGCACGCCATGCAGATCCGTGTTGAAGGAAAACGCCCCGGTCAGCCCAGCATTAAGAGAGGAAACAAATGGTGTAGCTTCAGATAAAGCGAATACCGTTACTTCGTCTGCATACTCGTCCTGCGCATGGAATACGGCATTGCCGCGGCCAAGGTCGTTTACAGTCACCAGGTTATTTGGGTTATATGGTTCATTGCCATATCCGGGTGTGGATTTCCACGTCGCCTCGATTATGTTGTTCCATGTTTCAGCACCAAAATTGATGTTCAGTGTTTCGGACGGATTGGTGCCTACCCTTTCGAATCGGAATCCATGCAGATAATTACTGCTTCCCACTGGCATATCAATGATGCCTGCACCTTCCATGGTGCCGTGATGGAAGTGGTTATGGTTATGCTGATAAGACCCATCTACAAAGAGGATTTTATTGGTCCTGTTCAGGTAGAAAATATTTTCATTTATCCATCCCGCGTTCATGCCATAAAGCTGGATAGTATCGACCTTCTTTAATGTCAGCGTGCTATACCCGCATGAGTAATCCGTTAACTTCACAGTTGGTGCGTCATCTGCATACAGTTGCAAATAATCACAGCGCTCTACGGAGATATTCTGACCCTTTACTCCTATGCCGCGCATGTCGGGATTGGCAAGGCCTGCCGTCCCGGTTACTCGAATCACCGTCCCGAAAGACTGAGAAGGGTTATTTGGGTTGCTTGAGTTTCCGCCGAAAATAATACCGATACCGGAGTGGTTGATGTATATCGTGGCGTCGTTATCGAGCACGTTCACACCGCGTAAATCGATGGTTTGCGTGAGGCGATAACCGTTCAATGCTTTCGGAATACTCATCGCTTTGCCAGTTGATAAACATTCAGCAGCTGTCGCCAAAAATGCGGATGTGGAGTCTGTGCCGTCCAGGCCATTGGTACTGTCGGCCTTCGCTTCCTTATCAAGGACGCAAATCACATCAGCGTTCTTGTCAGCTTGTGTTCTCCCGATAGCGACTCCTACCAGGCTGGCTCCCGTAGGTTTAGCTAAGTCTTTGCGGAGAACATCAGCTACATCAACCGGTTGCCACTTTCCTTCACCAGTACCACCGGATGACGCTGGCGTTGAACCCGGCAGCACCGTTTTTGGCAGCGTTTCAAGGTCGTCCCAGCGATACCAAATGTTGGTGCTTTCATCTTGTAAAAGCTCGCCGGCGGAAGCAACCGTTCCCCCTCCCTGGAAGGATCCAGCAAGACTCCATCCGAGGTTGTAGATCTGCTGCAAAACCAGCTGCTTCAGACCTTCAATTGTGTAATGCCTATTACCGAACCGGTCGAGATACTGCTGCGCAAAGGAGGTAACAAACTCGTCGATTTTCCCGGCGTTAAATTTCAGGTCGCGCGGCGTTTCACTCGGCACTGGCAGATTTGTAGGTTGAGTGGCCATATATTTTCCATAAAAAAACCCGGCGCAATGGCCGGGTTGAGAGGATTGAGTGGGGATTACTGGTAGACGCTGTCGCTGTACTCAGAGACGGTCAGGGATACTGTGTTATCGCTGTTGGGCTTGATGCTGTTGACGGTCCACAACTGGCTGTCCAGTTCTTCCACGGTGGCGATCAGGTAACGCGACGGGAGCTGCACTGTGTCGCCGTTCCAGATGTTGAGCTGTATCGCTGGCACCGCCGCGGTGAAGCCATAGGGCGTGTCGCTGCGCGCCGTTGCCGGATAGCGTAATGTCGGGTTGCCCAGACTGTCGGTGACCAGCACATACATCGTGCCGGAAAAGCTGATCGGCTCGCTGGTATCGAAATTGTTACCGGTGCGCCCGGTGATGTAGCCCTGCTGCTGGTTGCTGTCGTAGATGTCTGGCATCTGAATAACGCTGCCCGCCTGAATAATTCCGTCTTCGAACACCCGGGCATTCATCCTGACTCGGGAATACATCAGGCGCCGCGTTTCGCGCAGCGCGCGCTCTCGCGCCTGGAACTCATCACGGAAACCGACGATCTCCAGTTTGTTGGGGTTCTCCGCCTCCTGCTCGACGATTGCCCCATTCAGTACCCGGTAGTTGATGTAGGTCTTGTTGTTCGTGGTCGGATGGACATATGACACCTGCACACCGTCATAGCCTCCCGGCAAAGTGGCCTCGTATGTGATTTTGTACTCGTCCGTTTTCATGTTGGCCCGGTTGAATACCGCCGCCGGGTAGTCCACCTTCTGATCGCGGGTAAACGTCAGAACCCCATCATCCCAGTACGCCATTACCGACGCGGCGTTGCAGATCGCGCGCACCCGGTCGCCCAGCGAGTCGTTTTCGTCATCAAAGGTGTAATCGAATTGCCCAAGCCGGTCATCCGGCAGGCTTTCGGCGATTGCATACAGGCCGTACAGGTCAATGCTACTTACCGGCTGCGCGCCCATTACCAGCCATGTGTGCGCCACCGCATCCGCAAATGAGCGCGACGGCCTCAGCGTGTAATCCACCGTCTGCGTGTCCAGGTCATAGGTGATGGTATGGCGCGTTACCAGTACGTTGTACTTGCGGTCTCGGCTGCCCAGCGCGTTCTCTGTCGCCCTTACCTTCACGCGCACCAGCGTATCGGTTGGATGCACGACGTTGGTTCTGACGTTGACCGAGTGGATCTCCTCAACCTTCAGGATAGAGGCATCACTCGAGTTATCTGTGCGCTGGAAGTTAATGGCGTACTTTCCGAAACCGCCGGTCGGCGTCAGCTTATCGGTGCGGTAAAATACCTCGCTCGATGATTTGTGCGGCGTCCCCTGGTGATACGCGAACGTCTGCTGAGTACCCGGCACCTGGTTGTAGTCATCGTCAATCTTCCAGATCGTGACCTTCCAGTCAGCTGACTTTTTCCCACCCAGCTGCACCTGAGTGTGCAGCCACAACTGAGAGGACTCGACCGGCGAGAAGAACGGTCCTACCACGAGCGCTTCATTATCGTTGAGGATGAATTTCGTCGTGTTGATTGTCGCCGTTGCCGGCACGTCAGGAGGGCCAATCAGATCCGCCATCGTGAATGTGTACCACTGGACCGGGTTAACCACCGCGCCGTCGTTCGTTTCGACAGCCGATATCAGCGTGCCGGAGAAATCGACATCCTGCGTGACGTTACCGGTTGGCGTGCTGTAGGTTACGTTAATCGTGAATGTAACCGCATGCGGAAGGACGAGGCCCATGAAGTAATCAAACTCAGCCTGCTTGATGATTTTTACTGCAATCTGCCCGCCGGAGTAAGTTCCGCTCACAACCGTGTTGGCGGTGGCTGTCTCGATCGGGAAATTGTCCGATTCGTTCTGGCCAGGCACTTCCTGGCCGTCGACGTCGTCGAACCCGTAGCCTTCGTTGATGGTGGGGATTACCTCACCAGGCTGGAAAAACTGGTATTCGGCTCCTGGCATACTTCCAAGGCTTGACTCTGAGTAACGTACCGACTCATAGCCGTATTTTCCTATGCCTACACACATCCACTCTGTAACGAACTTTAGTCCACCATCATTTTCATTCTGCCGAACATACTCAAAAAGCGATTCCTGGATCAAATCAGGGTATGAGCGGATTTGCCCGTAGATGTCTGGTTTTGCTTTGTAGACGCGCGCCGTATTCGTCTGACCGGTCAGGCTATTGTTTGGCGAGTCGATCGTGTTGCCGCCGGCATTAGCGATCGCCGGTTTGGGAGCCAGGAACGAGAAGACCGCGCCGACAACTTTGAAAATCGGGCTGAGAATGTCGCCAATGATACCCTTCGGCTGGTCGAATATCTGGATGCGGTCCAGTTCGCGCAGTTCAAATGCCAGTTCTTCATCGTCGCCTAACTTAACGCCGTTGCGGACGATGAGCAGATCGCGGTGAAAGGTAGCGTCATTGGCCGCCAGCCAGTCATAAAAAAGGGTGCCGTTTGGCACCCTGTAGCGTTCTTTTGGCGTTCCCGGGAAACGCTGAAGCTCAATCAACGCCATAAGAAAAAAACTCCACTTTGGTGAATGCTCGCTGAATGACCAGCAACGAGTCCATGCGTACGCTTCCGTTCTCGCCGCGCGAGTGCAGCGCCTGCCGGTTCAGTACCAGACCAACATGCGCCGGTTGCGTGCCGCGGTACCCGACGAATATCCCGCCCTCTACCGGTTTATCAAGCTGGCGCCAGAAAACGACGTCACCCTGGTAGCAGGTGAAGAAATCCTCACCGGCTTCGTAGTCCGGCGTCTGGTGCAGTTCAATTCCGAGAACATGCCGGTAATACAGCACGCATAATCCCCAGCAATCCACCTTCTCGAACGAACAGGCCCGGTTAGCCCACGGCACGCCGATCACCTTCCGAACAAAATCAGAGGTACTGAAGTCCCGTGTACTCGACTGGATCATAAAGGCGACCAATATTGTTGTTCAGAGGGTTGGTGACGGAGAGAGTGACCGATGCGGCATCAGCATCGATATCCACCGTCTTGACGTAAAGCTGCCACGACTTAATCGGCACCGACACATCGCCGCTGTCGAAGATCTGCCGCGTGGCCGTGATGGCAGTCAGCCTGGCCGCACCCTTCCACTGTTTCATCAGCGCTTTGATATCCGACGACAGCCGCCCAAGCTTCACCGTCGCGTCGATTACCGGCGTACCGCTCTGCTGGCTCTCTTCGATTTCAAAACGGGCGGGTGTGTACGCCTGGCCGCCAAGCGTCTTCGGGAAGAACTGCTTATCGACCAGGCGGACATAGCCAAAGGATGGATGATAGAACGTGATGGTGTCGTACAGTCCGCGCGTCGGGCGCTGCTGCTTATACTCCCTAAAGCTCGGCATTACGGCACCCTCGGAAGTGATTCCGGATCGCGTCCGTCTGGGTAACCCGTAACCACGATATCCAGCCACGAATCCCACGGTGGCGGCAACTCAACAATGATGTCGTCGAACTCGTCGTCGGCATTGTAGAGGTGGTTAGCGATTACCGTTCCCGTCCAGGTCACCACCCCGCCGTCGATACTGGTTTGCACAGGCATCTGCGTGAAGTGAAGCTCCTGCAGCTGCAGGCCACTGCCGCCCAGATTGATATTCATCCGGAACCAGTTAAGGCCACGATTGAGATAGTTTGGGCTGCGCAGCCACTGCTGGAAAGCGCGCTCCTGCGCCAGGGTGAATATCCACGTCAGCGACCAGGTCACTTTCAGGTCGTCGGTTTGATTCTCGAAAATAGCCGGGCCGACCGCTGGCTGATCGGTCTGGAACCCGGTATCGAGCGTCATGTTTTTGCTGGCCTTCTGCGCCAGCGGCAGCCAGTCGGGATAGTCGATAATTGGCATCAGCCCTGCCCCCTTGGCGTGCGCTTAACGTTCAAATTGCTGGTAATAGCCTGGCTTGCTGGGCCACCATTATTCATGTCAGCGATAAATGCATCGATGGTCCAGGTGCCGTCACTGCCCTGCGTAGCCTGTGCATCGACCGACGCTGAAGAGTAATTGTTGATATTCAAAATCACCCCGCCACCTCCGCCAGCAGTCATCTCCTTATTGCTGATCACCTTGCCGTTGTCGCCCGGTATCATGTACTGCTTACCGGTACTGGCCTGGTAAATCTCCGGCATGCCACCTTCGCCGACCTGGTACATTCCGCCTGCACTCACCGGGCCGCCATTCTTGCGCTTGCCAGACAGCGCAAGGATGCCAGCCATCGCGCCAAGGCCAATAGCAACAGCTCCACCAAACGAAGCCACTGAGGACATAATGGCCGCCGGAGTCCATGCTGCAGTGGTGGCCGCTGCCGCCGCGGTAGACGTGGCCGTCGTGGTGGCAATGCCTGCCGCCTGAGCAGTGGTCGATGCTGCAACTGCAGCAGTGGTGGCCGTCTGACCCATGATGGCTGACTTCACCCACTCAACGCCCATCTGAACGAAGGTGTTGATTACACTGTTCAGCACGGTCATGCCGATACTGCGCATTGCGTCGCTGGCAGACATGCTACCAGTGACAATGCCCGTCAGCGCATTACTGGCAACCGAACCGAGTGAGTCGAAAGCCGCCGCTGCTGCCTGTGTGGCTGCGTTCTGCTGCGCCCATTCTTCCCACATCGCCGCGTTACGCTGATCCCGATATTGCTGTTCGATAGCAGCGCGAGCCGCCTCAGCTTCCCCGATCTTCTGCGGGTAAAGTTGGGCGTATTGTTGGATGTCCGCGATGTCTTTCTGATACTGACTATCCAGTCCGGCAGTTTTGCTGGTTTTACCCTGGATGGTGCTGAACTTATTGGCAGCGTCGGTACGCTCCTTTTCTGCCTTGGCCTGGGCGCGCAATGCGTTGGCGTTATCCCAGGCTTTAGCCGCGTATTGCCCGGCCAGAATTACCTGTTCCTGTGTCGCATCATTACCGAGAGACTGCTGTGCATTAAGCACAGCCTGAGCTCGCGATAACTCACCAACGCTTCCGGCTGACAGTTCGGCCTTCTGCTTCAGTTCGTCGAGTTTTTGGTTAACAGACTCTTGAGCTTTAGCGTATTGCTCAGCCTCTTTCTGGGCTGCTGACGCTCCTCCTTTAGACTTGCTCCCAGTGGCCGTCGCGGTGGTCTTAATCTCGATCGGCTTGGTATTGGCCGCAGTGTTTGATGCTTTAGTTACCGCCTGCATATCACTAACAAGAGTTGCGGCCTGATCACTAAGAGTGGAAAGGGCCTGGTTTTGGGCTGCCCAACCATCAAGCCCAAGCCATGACCAGGTGCGCGCGCGACGGTTAAACATCTCTGCAGTACTGTTCAAATCAGAGATCTGAGCATCTGCAGACACCGCTTTACCAACCAGCCTATCGAGCGCAGCAGTCAACGAGTCGATCACCATTACCATCCCTGAGCTTGCACCTGTTGCCTGGTTAACAGAGTCAATCATCGACAGGAATGAGTTTGTCAGTGCGGTATTGGCCTGTGAAAGCGTGCGCGGGAGTTTCTCGAATTCAGCATTCACTGAGCCGGTTTTCTTCTGGATGGCGTTGAGAGCATCTTCTGCCGTCAGTTTACCGTCCAGCATCAGTTGGCGAAGTTCTCCGATACTTACACCCATCCCGGCGGCAATCTGGCGCGCTAGTTCTGGCATTTGCTCAAGGATGGAGTTGAACTCCTCCGCCCTGACAGTGCCGGAGGAAATTGACTGACCGAACTGGCGCAGCGCATTCGCCATTTCCTCGGATGAGGATCCGCCGATGCGCCCAATTTTCTGAAGAGTCTCGGTGAGCTGAATGATCTGGCCGTTCGTCGCCCCAGTATCGCGCAACGCCGTGCTGAGGGTTTCCCACAGTTTCGCCGTGTCCTGCAGTGAGCCGCCAGTTGCCGAGCTTATGCGCATCAGATTCTGCATCGTCTGCGATGCCGCTGCAGCGCTACCGGTAAGACGCTCAATGCGCGCGTTGAGTTGACTCATGTTGTCAGCAGCAACAAGAAACGCCTTACCCCAGTCAACAACGAGTGACGCCGCAATAGCACCGGCCACGCGGTTGATATTGGTCTGCAGCTCATCCATCTTTTTGGCTGCGTTGGTGGCAGAGTTGCCGATTGAGTCGAGTGACTTATTGGCCTTTCCCTGCGCCTTCAGCAAGCCAGAAACATCGGCCTCGATGTCGTAATAAATCTCGCCTGCTTTTTCAGACATCACTTTTCTCCGGGCATAAAAAAACCCACCTCTCGGTGGGTTAGTCATTCGTGTCGTTTATTGGCATCGTTCGGTGTAGGCTGGCGGTGGCGGCGTGCCGCGCGAACTCAGGAAATGTTCGCCAAGCGTGTAATCGACGCCTTTCGAGAACATACCTTTCGATTTCATTTTCAGCTCAACGAAGAATGGGTGAAACCCTGCATAGGCCCCAAAACCGTTCTTGCCGTTAATTTCCCCGCAAACTATAGCAAAGACACGGCCCTCGTCAGCATCCATCATTTTTGCAACTTTCACGTTGCGGAATTGCGCACTACCAGGATCCAGTAGATTGGCTGAAACTTCAGATTGCGCCAGAGAAATTGCCTTTTCCTCACCCGGCTTACAGCCAGCCAGAACCAGCGGAATAGCCAAAGCCAAAAGTATTTTCTTCACTCTTATCCCCTGAGTTTTATTGTCGAGCCATATTACGCCCGGTCAGGCGATTACGGTACATCCATTATTACCTCAGGCGGCTTTCCTTGCTGATTTTTCGCGCTCAATCATTTCCTGCCAGCGGCGATCGTCATCGTCCATAACAGCGTCGTACTCTTCCCTGGTGAAGCCTTTCTGGTCTGGGTATTTTGCATTAAGCATCATCGCAAATTCGGTCATTGTGAGGTTTTCAGCCTCTTCCCTGCTGATTCCGAAATGGTTTCGCGCTGCCATGATGTATTCAGTCGCATGAAACTCAGGCGTCGTTTCTTTGCTTTCGTGCTTCTGCAGTTTTCGTACCTTGGCCCGACCGATAATGCCATGCATGATCAGTGACTGAGCTATCAAGATAAGGTTCTCAGGCGGAAGCGCGCCGCGGTGCCATACGAATGTGCGCCTGCCAGTACGCGAAGGCTCATGCCATCCAGTCAGTTCAGAAACGTCCTCGTCACAGCAGGACTGAATGACGTTAATGGCCGAGAGCAATGCTTCGCGCACAAAAGCAGCTGAACCTGCTGCATCCAGAGCCCACTTCGGCAGGGAAATATCACCGAAGTAGTAAGCGTAAAACATGCGCTGATGCTCCGGTATAGCACTGTGAATATCCCTGGCCGCATCAAGCATCTTCGCCACGTCATCATTGAAAAGCGCATAGAAAGTGCGGACGATATGCTCTGGCTCGCCGATCCGCGTCATGTTACGGAACGATGGCCGGAAGAAGTATTCCTGCTCGCCAGCACCAATCAGGCACTCGCCAATCTCTTTCAAGGGTGTCATATCGTTCTCCATAACCAGTATCAAGGGCAGCACGCCGCCCTTTGTAGTGATTACGGTGCAGCAGTCACGGTAACAGCACAGGTATCGGTGAAGTCACCATCTGCGGTTGTAGCCGTGATTGTCGCTGTGCCAGCGGCAACGGCCGTTACCATGCCGGTTGAACTGACGGTGGCGATAGATGGTGCCGAGGTCGTCCAGGTGATCGCCTTGTTTGTCGCATCGGTTGGCTGAACTGCACCGCTCAACTGCTGGGTTGCGCCAACGACCAGAGATGCAGTCGCAGGTGTGACTTCAACGCCGGTGGCCGCGATAGAGTCAGCGACTTCGAATACAACGGTGTCTGCGTCGTAGACTTTCCATTCCCCAGAGAAGGTGGAAATATCGTTGGTTCCGAAATCACCAGACCACGAAGTGGTGTTCATGTAACCCTGGATATAGGTTCCAGCGCTCTCACCCGCGAAGTCGAAACGCACCCACAGGTTAGGCTGACGGCCTGCCTGAACTTCGTCAAAGATGTATTTCGACAGACGCCACGCGCCGATCTCGTTATCTTTGTCAGACTTGCGAAACTCCCCTTCGCCGGAGATCGTCAGATCCATGTTGTTGACCAGGTTCTCCACCAGCCCTTTAGCATCATCTGCCTCGGAGTTGATGGTGTTCATCGAATAGTCGATGCCCTTGGTCGTCATAGCGCCGAGACGCTTCCACTCGGAAAGCGCTGGCACTGCGTCGGGGCAGCCAAAGGCCATGCGTAGCACAGCCACTTTCCCGATCAGCTTGCCAAAATCATTAGCACAGCCTTGCATGTGTTACCTCTCAAATAAAAAAGGCCGCCGGATGGCAGCCTGATGGGTTGTTGATAGGAGTTATTCGCCGTATACGCACATGAACTGAAGTCGGAAGACCAGGCGCCCCTCTTCGGTCATGATCGGTGCCGGCATGTTGCCTAGGTTTTGAATAAGGCCAAGGCACTCATCGGAAATGTCGTTCTGTTCGACAAAATTGATGATGTCCTGAGCCTTCTCTGCTGCCGCGCGGCGCTTATCCTTGGCTGAGATGACATCCACCAGTACGTAGTGGTCAGAACCGAGGTCATTTCGGATGTCTGTGCCACCATTAGGCCTGAACACGATGAATGCGTCGGTTAATTTCTTTGTATCGTCCCATGCCAGCAACTGAACGATGAAGCCAGTGGTAAGCCCGGCATCAACGAAATAATTACGCACGCGCTCGTACATGGCTGGTGTCATAATGAAAGCTCCTTGCGCATTACGGCATCAATCTGGCTGCGGGTGTCTTCAAATCCTTTGGTTAGGAACTCTTTCTGCGCAGTGGCGCGGCGGAAGGTTTGAGGAACACTTGGATCGTGAACGAAAACAGCGTAGTTAGCCGTGTACCCCACTCTCGCTGTCAGCCGAACGCCGTTGTTTATCAACTCCCGATACTGGCTATTCAACAGCGTTGAGGTGTCGATCGGCGTGTAAAGCGCGGCCTGTGAGCTGCCGATTATCATTGCTGACTGCAGCGCCAGGACAACCTTGCGCCCTTTCACGTCGTTGAAAATGCGGTTGAGCCCGGCTTTCGACTGCTTAACGCCGCGCACTTTGATGCCCATAGCTACACTCCAGTCAGGATGGCGTAATCATCCGCCACTCGCTCAAACGTGTCGGCGTAGCGGATAACCTGGCGTACCTCGTCAGCACCGGCCGCAACCGGATCGGCGTCGGTAGATTCGCCAATCAGCAGGTAATCACCGGCGTCGGCCAGGGCGTACTCAGTCCAGACAGTATTTTTCACGACGATTTCAGCGCCCAGGCTGCCGATACGCTTTGATAGCCCGCCCTCATAATCGACCATGATGACTACCGGCGAGGCGTAGCCGTTTATCGGATCGCCGTTCTCGTCCCTGCCGCCAGCACCCTTGCGCCAGATGGTGGCCTTGGCGGTGTAGGACCAGTTTGCAGCTGATGACATCAGCCCTCCCTCCACTTCAGTACCTTCGCGCCTGTCGCCTGGATACGCGGGCAGTTGATGAACCACTCACCGTCCGATTTCACGTAGCCGGTGGTCTCCCGCCCGGTATCGGTCAGCACCCAGACGCGAGTGAAAGAACGAGGCAGACGAACGCTTACAGATGTCCAGGTCATCAGCAGCCCCCGACAACCATGAACATTCCGACGCTATTACCGGCGCTGATAGGCAATTCCCCGGTGCATCCACTGGTATCGAGGCGGCCCAGTGAATCGCGCAGCCAGGTGATGCTGTCGTCGCCATACTCAAATGAGCGTGAGGCACCGGACGGTGCCCCCTGCGATTTGATGCGGCGCGCGCCCGAGGACGTCGCCATCAGCGCGGCGGCGTACATCAGGATCAGCTTCGAGGTGCAATCGTCATACCCTGCCCCATCGAGGCACGGGATGATTTTGTTTACCACGCAGAGGATCGGATCCAGCAGCGCCCCGGGTATGCTGTAACCCAACTCACCGAGGAACGCCTGTACGTCTGCCGCTGTGATTGGGTCAGCCATGGTTATTTCGCCTTCTTCGATTTAGAGGATGTTTCTGCCTGCTCTGCCTGCTCTGCCTGCTCTGACTGCTCTGCCTGCTCTGCAGGATTATCGCCCGGCGTCGCCACTTCAAGCTCCTGCTCACCGACTTCACCGACGAATGACACCCGGCCTGCGAACGCTGGCGGAACGGATGCCGCGATGAACTCGTGCCCTACAGGCAGTTGCTGGAATACGCCATCAATCGTGCCCCAGCAGCCCGGTTTTTCGATTCTTAACTTTTGCATGTTCTCTCCTGAAGAAAAGGGGCCGAAGCCCCTTAACCCTGTGCGTTGAACACTTTCGAGCGACCATTGAAATCGCGTTTGATCTGCAGACCTACCGCACTCCATACCAGAGTGTTGTAGTTGTCGAACGGATTCTGTCGCGGGATCATGAAGGTGCCCACCGGCGCGGCGATGCGCGTCTTGATGTACTGCGAATTGCGCACGTACGCGATGAAGTGGTTGCCGGTCAGCTTAAAGGTCTGGTTTACAGACTCGATGCGACCGTAGCGCAGGATGTACTCAAGCACGGTGCCTTCTTTGAAGCCGGCAGCGGAGGAATACGGTTTGCTCAGGTTGCGCATGATGTCAGGCGACACCCACACCTTCACCTTCTCCTGCACGTAGTTATCGTCAAGGAGCTTCGCGAACGGACCGGTGAAGAACGCTACCGACTCATCTGGGGTCGAGGTCGTCAGGTCGATGTTCAGACCGGATGCGCTCAGATCCACCTGATTGGTGTTGGCGTGGTTGGTAATGCCTGCACCGACGTAGCCCTTCACCTTCACCTTCGCGTCCCCAGTCAGCATGTAGTCAGCCATGTCTTCACGGATGGCCGCAACGTGCGCTTCCTGGTCGTCGGCCATCGCGTCGAGGTTTTCCGACTGCATGCCGTTCCATTCACGCCATTCACGGCTGTAGCCGGTGTTGAAGATTGGGATCGGGTCGCCTGCTTCGTCGTAGATGACTTTATCCAGCTCTTCCGGCACATGGCCAGTCAGGGTGCGATGTACCTTGCCGGCCTCGCTGGAAACGCGGTACAGAGCGGCGGTTTTGCCGATAGAGATCGGCGTACCGAGCCCAAGCAGGTCATCCAGCAGACCGTTGCCTTCGTCATTGCGGAAAACACGGGTGGTGATGTTGTCCACTTCGCGCCAGTAGTCTTTGGAGATCAGCGCTGCCTGGTTAACTTCCAGCGCGCCGTTATACTGGGCGGTGATAGTGTTCTGATTGATGTTGAAGGCCTGGCGCTGCATCAGCAGCTGATTCCACGCCTGCTTAATCTGGTGATGTTCGGTAACCAGCTTTTTGTTGAAAACGATCATGCTCATGCGGTTGCTTTCCCTGATTTGCGAACTTTCACGAGCTGCGCTTCCGCGCCGACAGTGATTTTCTCGCGTGAGTAGAAGAGGATGTGGTCAGTGGCCGGGGTGGTCGACTTCGCCAGGGTGCCGTCACCGTTGGAGATCAGGCCTTCGTTCTCCAGAAGCACTTGCCCGGCCTTGACGCGCATGTGGTAGTCGACATCGTCTTCACACATGATGGCCGCGCCAGTATCACCTGCTGGCACTGCATCACGGATATCACCACCGCCGATGTAGTTGTGCTGCATAGTCAGGGGAACGCCAGTGCCGCCTGCTGTTGCGTGGTAAATCCACTGCCCGGTAGCGTCAAGTTCAACGAGTGAGCCCGGCAGGATGGCTACCTTGCAGAGCGCCTCAATGACCTGCGGGTCATTCTTGCGGGCCGGGCCCGCGATTACGGTATGGAAACGAGGAGCGAGTGCCATTATTCAGGTGCCTCCATGGTAAGGATTTCGCTTTGTGCGCCGTTACCCTGGAATGCAGGGTTCAGCCCGGTGCTGGTCTGGCATTGCGAGAACATATCGTTCAGCGCTTCGGGAGCCAGAGAGTTGATCGCCGCTTCGGTCATGAACGGGAACTTGGCTTTCACCGCCTGGCGCTTCTCGGCGGTGTCTTTCTCCGCATTGGCCTGCAGCTGAGTTTCCAGGTGGCTGATTTTGTCGGTCAGCGGAGTGAGAGCGGCGTTTACCGCTGCAGTAATGGCATCAGTATTCACCTGAGCGCCAGCCGGGTCGCCGCCACCGGCTTTCTTCTGCATCTGCTGGTTGTAGGCATCCCAGACTTGATCGTCGGTCAGCCCCTCGGTTGTTACGCCTGCGGCATTGAGCGCGGCGATCATCTTCTGTTTCATCGGGTTTTGTTCTCCGTTGGTTTTGACTTCGTACTCAGTGGGTTTGCGCACGACTTCGATGGGCTCACCGACCAGCGTTACCGCGTTGTCATCGATGAGGTATTTCTGCTGGAAGAGTTTCGAGCCCTCTTCGTAGATGAATTTGTCCGGCCAGACGGTCACCACATAGCGATAAGCGTCACTGCCAGACGGGGCGCGGATAGCCTCACGCAGCATCTGGTAGATTTCGTCGAATGATGCGTCGGAGTTGTGGGTGAGGAAAAACTTCACCTTGTTCACCAGACCGTCCTTGAGACTGTTCGCCGCATCGATGAGATTGGCAGTTTCGACCTCCCCTTCCTGCCCGTCAGCGTTCACGAACATGCCAACGCCCTCTTCCGGCGTTCCGGCCCCCGGCTCATCCAGCAGGATGGCGATATGGTCGAACTGCATGTTGCGGGCGATCCAGGTGTACTTCTTCTCCTTCGACTCGCCCGATTTCTTCTCTTTGTTGGTGAGCAGCCCGGTTGAGAGGTGAATCGGGTCGGTGTTGGTACCAGCGATCATCTCGTCGAGGCGGTTAATCAGGCGCTTGCCATCAGGTTTCGTCTCAGCAACAGCTTTGTTGATGTAAACGTCCATGACGACCTGATCGCCTGACTTACTGACGTTCTGCGCCCAGGCACCAACGTGATAAGCGTTGATGGCGCGCGGGTCATTGGCGCTGACATACTTGCCATCTACCATCGGGTGCGGCAGAGGCATCAGCTTGCCTTCCATCGTCTGGTAGCTGTTGTTAATCTCCTCCGCCGGGTACAGGCCGCCATTCATCACGATGTCATCGACGATCGGAACCGCACCACGAATGACGTAGTGTTCCTGGCCGTTGATGGTGGTCGTTGAGATGTTGGAGGCGTTAATGGCGAGGGATTTAACGTGGATGCTGGATAGCTTCACGATTATTCCTCAGGTTTCTTGATCGCTTAATCAGCGGGCAGTAATTTGTTTAAACCGAACACTTATGGAGGATTGCAATGGCTTTATTTAAGGTTACTTATCAGGTTAATGGGGATCCAACCTTCAGGGACGTCAATGTCAGTAGCGATAAAGAATTAACCACATTTGATGATGAGGTTATTGAGGCAGCGATGCGTGATTCTGTTCATTACACCCCGGCATCAAGCGCAACATCCATTAATGGACTGAGAGTGGTAATGGTTACCCCAATCAAGTAGTCCCCTTCCAAAGCTGGCGCTCTTTCGCCAGCTTATCAGCCAACCCTTCATTAAAGATGCTGCCGTCGTCACTGAGCAGCACCGGGATCTGGCTGCAGTAGCAGTTGTACCGGTTCCCGTTTACGGCGTAGAAGTCGCGCACCTCTTCGGTGGTGTACACCCTGCCGTGACGGCTGGCGTGCCAGCTGCGGGTTGTGGGCTTGAGCGCTGACAGCCACAGCAGGCCGGTATTCAGCCCCAGCCGGTCAGCAGCCCACTCCGTTTCGTTCCACTGAGCCTGCCGCAGCGCGCCGACCTGCTCGGTCTGGGCAATTGCCTTGGCTCTGGACATGCTCACGTCCAGCCTTTTGCTGATGACCGAAGCTGTTTCTCTTGGTGATACCCCGCGCGCCACCGCATCGGTGATGATGCCTGTCAGGTCAGCCCGGGCGGCATCGCTGATCGCCTTCCAGTCGCTGAATGTCGTCAGCCTGGCGGAGGCGATCTGGTTTTGATAACCGGGACTGCTTAAAAGCTGCTGTAGTGTCGTCTGGCTGGAGTAATACGGCGATTGTTGCGAGAGGTTATTGAAGGCCTCCAGCGTGCCGCGCTGCGCCTCAGCGACGATGTAATCCATCGCCCACTGATTGTTCTCACCACCGTCCAGCAGATAGTCATCAAGGATGCCCTGCACCGCCTCCAGCAGCTCCGCCAGCTCCTGCGGGGTCATGTCGTAGATGAACTTTCCGGCGTTGACCCGGTAGAGTCTCGGATCCTCGCCGTTGACGTGGCACAGGAAGTGCCAGTTGTGGCTGTTAACCTCTCGTTCTCGCCCGGTCAGGCGCTGGTCGAACAGGGCTTTCAGGGCTGACTTAATCGCGTAATACCGGTCCTCTATATTGCGCTCCATCCTGCTGACTGGCTTACGCGACATCGTGGGGTCAACTTTCGACCGTGGTATTACCGGACTCTTCGGCTTCTGATTCTGGGTCGGCCAGTGGGTCAGGCTTTGGCTTATTGCCATCTGGCTTCACCTCGTCATCAAGTTCTGGCAGGGCCTGTAGCTCGCCTGCCGCGCGTATCTCGTTTTCCGTGATAGCCGAGCGGCCAAATGCGTTTGTCGATTTAACGGCAACGTCAGCCAGCTTATCCATGTTGGCAATCTTCTCTGCCTGACTCGGAGCCAGCAGATCGGACCATCCTACGGTGACTTCTTCGCCGCTGGCAGGAGGGATAAACCCCAGCGTCCAGAAGCGGGTAACCACCTCAGTGATGACGTCTGTCAGGAAGCCATTGCGTCGGCTCATACGGGTTTTGGCCCAGTCCTTAGCATCTTCCGTGCTGGCCCGTTCGCCAGTCTGCATACCCACCAGCACTTTCACCGGGATCGGCAAGGTGGCGCAGAACTCATTGAGCGCAGTCCGCCAGGTTGGCTCCGGGTCGGCAACGGCCACGGAAAGCACGCTGGTATCACCCTCCTGCATGATGACGGCGCTGTCTGTGCTGTCATTCAGGCGGCGAACCTGGTCATCCATCCCTTCTGAGAGTTGCGCCTCGCTAACGCCCAGCGCCCTTGCCAGCTGCGCAAAGCTTGTTTTGGCGCTGAAGTTGAAGTTGAGCTGCCGGCTGGCGTTCTTCAGGAACCCCTCAGCAGCACCACCAGACACCTTTTCGAGGTCCAGCAGCTTGTTGAAGCCCTCTTCCAGCAGCGACTCGCCGGAATCAAGCCGTCCGTCATCCGAGCCTTCAGCCAGGATAATGACGCGATCGGGATGAACGTTGATGATTCGCCCGGGCTGGCCGCTGCGCTGCTGCTGTACCGGAATTTCGGTAAACGAGTACATGCTGACAGCGCCATAGTCCTCGCTGTTCTGGTCCTCGTTATAACTGACCGGGTCGAGCTGGGCCTCCCAGACCGGGATTAGCCGGACGAGCGCCCTTTCCTGCAGCCTGCCGACCATCGCCTTATCGACAGGATCCCACCATGGCTTACTGTCTTTAACCTGGATGAGCAGCGCTGAGTAACGGCCCACGAGGTTACGTTTGTCAGCGCCCTTAATCTGCTTCCAGCAGCGCTTAAGCAGTTTGTTGACCCGCTTATCCCATGCTGTCTGCCGGGTGGCGTCCTTCGTCTGATCGCCTTCGTAAACTTCCGGGTAATCCTCCCAGCAACCGTCAACCATGCGCGTCACTGCGGCGCCGGCGATAGCATTGCGGCGGTACGCCCGGTAGAAGTCATCGAAGCAGAGATCCTGCGGGTATCCGAATTCCTGATACAGACGTTTACGCTTGGTATTACTGGTGCCATTGAACAGTGCGTTGACGTAACGCATCCGCTCGCGGTCGATGCTGGCGTTCGTGGCGAGTTGTTTATTTTCGCTTTCGTTCACGGTGTCCTCCGTCAGCGCGAGCGCACCAACATGCCGGTTGATTGTGGTTCTGATAATTCGGTGAGCGCGTATACCGCGGCATCAAGCCGGTCAGGTGATTTCTTCGCAGTGGATGGCACGTACTCCATGAACTGGTTCTCGATCTCGTAGAGGCTGCCACGGTGAGCTACCCGGCCCTGCGCATACAGCGCGGAGATGGGCTCTGCACGCGCGTATTTGCCCTTACTGGCATGCACGCGGATGATGCGGCCGCCGAACCCGGCATTGCGCAGCGTGTCCTCCGCCATATCGCCGCCCTGGTTGGTTTCGATGACGATCGCATCAGCTTCGTGCTGCTCATAGGCTTCAATGGCTTTGGTAGCCCAGCCGTTTGGTGAGTATTTCCCGCTGTAATCCGCATCGAGGCTGTATTGCCGCTCATCGCCGGTACCGTAAACACTGGCGACGGCAATGCCTGATTCGTCACTCTCTTCGCTGTTTGTCGCCTGCGGGTCGATTGCCACGATCGTACGGGCCAGTTCCTGGGTGATCCGCATCGCGTGTGCGGCGCTGATCATCTCCTCGTTCCACAGCGCGCCCTCCGCATTGAAGCGTTTCGGGTTCTGCATGTACTGGGCTTCGGCTGTTCGCCGGTGAGAGAACAGCGATACGCGGTGCGATTCGTTGTGCTTAAACGGCCATAACCAGCCATCAGGCAGGCCGTGGTCAATCGGGATTGCGTGGGTGTTTTCCGGATACTGGTCGGCGTATGACTGGCTGTTGTTGATCAGCACTGGTAAATTCAGGTGGTGCCACTTCTCACCGCTGCCGCCCCGCAACAGGTAACCGCTCAGGTCGTGGTAGTGAATGCGTTGCATGATGACAATCATCGGCGTCGTCTCGATCGCCAGTCGTGATTTGATTGTCTCGTTAAAGCGGCTGTTGACGCCGTCGCGGACGATCTCCGAGTAAGCGTCATCCGGCTTAACCGGGTCATCGATAATCAGAGCGCCCTGCCAGCCTGGCTCCATGTGTCCGGCACGAAAGCCGGTAACCTGCCCGGCAGCTGATGACGCATAAACGCCGCCACCGTGCTCAGTCCACCACATCGCCTTGCTGTCAGCGTCATCGCGAAGCGACATCGGCCACATCGACTGATACGCCTGCGACTTAATCATTCCGCGCGCAGTTGAGGAGTTCAGCAGTGCCAGATTGTGCGAATATGACAGGTGCATGAATCGGGCCCGGCAGTTTAGCGCCAGCCCCCGGCCCATCATATTGATAGTCGCCAGTTCCGTCTTCGTGTACCCAGGCGGAACGTTGATGATCAGGCGCGTAATCTCACCATCGATAACGCGGTCCAACGTCTGCTGAATCACCTTGTGGTGAGGAGCGATAATCATCTTGCCGCCGGTTCGCTGCTTGAAGAAGTAGCGCGCGTAATACAGTCCGTCCTCTTCACACTCAACCCGGCGGGCAAATGTCTTTTGCTCAGCAGTCGTCATCCTCCATCATCTCCTGCCGTGCAGCCTTGTATTCTTCTTTGGTCAGCGTCACCATTTCGATCGGGCCGCCGTTCTTGCCTGTATGCTCATGCGTCGCCTGTTCTTTGAAAGCCATCACATCAATGTGCTTTCCGAGCAGCTCGAGGTTTTTAACTTTGTCCGGCCACTTAATTTTCTTAAGCAGCCCGACCATCTCGCGCTCTTCCCCGCGACCCTCGAACATTTCGGCCACATCAAAGCCGCTAAGGTAACGACGCCATGATGAAGGCCACTCGCTTACCGGCCTCAGGCTCATGTCATCTTTGAGGATGTCGAGCACGTCCATCTGGTCAATCTCAACGAGCCGATTCAGGACGTATGTCGCATTTATGCCAACCAGATCATTGCGCTGCGCTTTCAGTTCGGCAATTCTGGATTGGATGTCAGGTTTTGACAGGTTTTCGGACGCAGTGCGGTTAGCTGTCTTTGCGCTGTACCCCGCCCGAATAGCCGCTTGCGTGGCGTTTAAATCGATGAGGTACTCGCGACAGAACATTTCTTGCTTGTCGGTGAGTGCCATGGCTTGCCTTATATGAGGAATCTTTATGTCTACTGAGTCACTGTTAAGCACATTGATCAAATACGACCGTTTTCATGCCACCAATCAGATGGTGCCGGGAATAGCCCAACTCGCCGTTGATAAAGGTTATGAAAATCTCAGCGGGAAGCAAAAGCTCGTGCTTGAACCGTATTTAACGCATGCTTGTGATGGCGTCACGGATCCAGGTGAGCATCATAATAACTGTCAACATATTCTTGAAGGTGATGAACTTGAGAGCGCCATTCAGAATGACATGTATTACGGCGGTTTACTTTGTCCTTCCTGTGTAGATGAAAAGGAAGATTACCGACGCCGTTGGGAAGACATACAAAGCGAGTAGGTTCAACACACCTCTGATTTCTTAGCCTTCAGATAATCAAAGGTCATGTCGAGAAGGAGAATGCGTAGCGCTTCTTCTTCTGATATGCGAGGGCTAAGCTCATTCAATCTGCGCTGCAGCTCATCAAGAACTTCGAGGGACCGCGCTACATGACCGCTCATATCAAGAGTTAAAGTGAATTCACCAACTGTCGTTTTCATGGTGGTCATTCCTCTGGCTCTTTCTCTTCCGCCACCGGCACAAAGAGGAACTGTTCCACGCTGTCCGGGCGGAAGTAACGCCACTCACCCTCTTCAGTAGCAAGAGCCACGAAGCCATTGATGATTTCAGGCTGGCTGCGAGTCATCAGACCGGTGAAGGTTTCTTTCGAAGTGGTGGTGATGGTGATTCTGTAGGTGTCAGTCATGAACGCCTCTTTATCCTCTCAAGGGGATAGCAGGTGATTTATCCGCTGTAGGGGATATCCATTATCGAAGCCCCTCAGTGAAGAGCTTCTGTAATGCCTTTACGATTCTTCCGAAGGGAACAGGATCAGGGTCTCCTTCGCTTCCTGAATGGCTTTAGTGGTACGGGCAACCAAACCGTTTTCGCTGGTTACGCGGTTGAGGTGCTGGATGAACAGCTGATACTTCAACTGGTCGTCTTCCACGAACTTGATAGCTTCTGCTGCTGCAGCGGTATCAAAGTTCACTGCCGATAACAGACCGAAACGGATCTGCTGTGATGGGGTTAGTTCGGCGCTTGCCATATGTGCTCCTGTTGTGATGAAACCCATTATCAAGCCCACCCGCAGATGAGCTTTGGAATGGAAAGCCGTTGTGAAAGTGGCTCTCTTAGAGACGGGCTCAATTTTGAGCCGGTTACGCCGCTTCGTCTTTTTTTGGCAGGCCGGGAATGACTAACTGAATCTGCTCCTGCATGTGAATCCGTTCAGATTCAATACGGCGCTTTTCACCACCAACACCCCAACTATTCATAATTCGAGCCGCCGTACTGACGCGCTTGGTCTTATGCTGATACTCCAACTCAAGCTTGTTGGCCTCAGCAAAGAGGGAAAGCTTGCCCATCACGACATCGCGGAAAGTCTGATAAACCTTCACCTCGAAAGATGCCGAAAGCCATGCAGCATACTTTAGGGCGATCAACTCATGCGCCCACGTCCCGCGATTAGCTCCACCATGGATAACATCAAGTATCTGATTTTTCTCCAAAGTGTCTTTTAGCACTTTGGAAACTTCATCGACAAAAGCCTGCACTCCGTCAGCACCGATAAACTGACTAGGCACCTGCCACTTCTTCGCAAGTCCACCGGCCATTGCGGCTCGGTGCATATCGTTCAGGTTATAGGTGCCGTGCTCATTACTTCTGACGTGAACATTTTCGATAACAATGCTTGGGTGATTCATAGCGTCTTTACCTTTTAGAAAGTGAGCCTGTCTCACAGAAAAGCCGCCCGAGAGAGGTCGCCACCTATAACGGCTGTTCTCAGGCTCGCTTACTGAAAGGCTCTCGTGATGGAATGCGCGTGAGATGCGCGGGCATAAAAAAGCCCCGCTAATGCGAGGCTCAGTTATTTCTCTATGCTTAAAGTCCAGAGGAGAGACTGTGCCAGAGCCTCAGGGATGAGGTTCTTTGTCCTGCGACTGGATCTTGCGTATTGCTGTCCTGTCGATATTGCACTGCCCGACGATCCCATATAGCTCCGCGTTCATTGCAACGCTGTCGCCATACGATGGGTTATCGGGCAGATCCGGCACATCAATGCGGGACGTTAGCTCTGCCGGCAGGTTGAGGACCGGCGTCTTTACCACCCGGTATTCCACGGGCGGCTTCTGCTGCGGCGCGCAACCGCTCAACAGCTGCATCAGGAACAGGAGCGACAGCGCACTTATCTGCTGCCAGGTAACGCTTAATCTCACCCTGTAGCTTTCTGTTCTGCTGGGCGGCTTCTGCCCGTTGCTCTGCCACTTCCGACATGACAACGTTTTGCCTGTTGACCGCTCCTGCAAGTTCTTTAACGCTTCCCGCCAGATCGTCATTCTTCGCCCTCAGATCGTTAATCTGCACATCCTTGCTGTCGTTAAGCTGGGTAAGCCTTTCGTTCGTGGCAGTAAGCTGGTAGTTGCGCGCATTTAGCCCCCACAGGCAGATGGCAACAAGGATGATGAATGCGCATGGGATGAGGATGTGCGCGTTGTTTTTGAAAAAGCGGAATAAACTGATTAAACCGAACATAAAACCCCCTTAGCTTTAGTCAAGCGGGCTTTCCTGTCCTCCAGTCCATTTGTGCCGCCGTTAATGATTCGGGTGATGCGGGTAACATCATCAGAGTCGGCGACAGAATTAAGTCCGTGATTGCTCCACCATGCAGCTGCTGATTCAGCGGCGTACTGAGGCTGTGTGAGTAGCTCCGGGTTCTGAACGATATCAACGCCAAGCTGCTTCACCAGTGCGGCGTAGTTCGCCTTCCCTGTCACCTGTATCAGGCCGCGCCCGCGGTAACGATAGCCATCACCAGTATTCCTATCGCCATTCCCGTTCCGGTTGGCGTAGATGATGCTGCCGATCATCTTCTGGTCTGCAGGGTGAGCATTCTGGCCCGAATCAACCCGGCCATACCTGAGCGCTTCTTCCTGGCTGATGCGGTTGCCGAACATAGCCAGCAACGCACCGTAGCGATAATTCAGGCTCTCTTCGGTATGCACAAACCCTGATGACTCATGCCCCACCTGTGCGAGGAAGTGTGCCTGCCGCAGAGGGGTGTTGATGCCGTATTTCTGCATGGCGGCGTTGACCACCGGGAACCACTTCTGCGCCAGAGCAGAGCTGACGCCAGTGGTTTGCTGGAATTTACTGAGGGTCAGCATTAGCTTTTTCTCCCGGTTCATTCAGGCCAAGACGACGCCGCGCATAGGCGAACAGTGAATCCACTCCCACATAACCCACGCCAGCCGAGATAGGCCAGCAGAGTTCAGGCGGAAAGTTCCAGTTGAAGATTGCCCATATGGCCGTGAGCGTGGGCTGAGCGAAGAAGCAGAGGATGCCGCACATCGTTGCGCCGGCGATCCGGTCTTTCCACTTTGATTTAGCGCCGCGTGAGGTAGCGAGTATCGACATGACAAAAGCCAGAACCGAATAGCCAGCTTCGTTTTTGTGGTTTACAAGCCACGCAAGCATAACGGCCCAGGTATCCGGTCTGTCTTGCATAATCGATTTCTTCATGATGGCACCGGTGTGGTGCTCGTTGATTTGGGTCGGGCTCTCAGGGCTATTTAGCAACGGGAGATGTCGAGGGTGATCCCCGGAGCCCGAAAATAAAAAAGGCAGGTTCTGGTCTGCCAAGATGAGGGTGTTGCTTGAGCCGTAGCTCTTATGGTCCCAGGCAGGGGTATTCCAGATACGAAAAAGCCCAAGGCGTTAACCTCGGGCTCTTTTGTGTAATTAAGTCGGCAACCAAAGCTATGGCGACGATATCAGATTTACATGAAATATATGCGTTTCAGTTCGGTTTTGCAAGACTTGAGTTAAAGTTTGTCGCCTTTTGTTGTGAACGTGATCGCGTTACTGAGATAAGAGAGTGGCTATCAAGCCGTGTAAAGCTGCTGCGCATTGCCAGCCAGTGCGGCAGATATGTTTCCGTAAAGGTGGATTTCGCCACGCCTATCAACTCGGCCAGTGCCTGATATTCATAAACGTCACGCCCAGCCAGCTCCTCTTTGACGTCCTGCGCCGCAAGCCAGATTAACGCCTTCAGCCTGTCCATCGTTTTCCCAGCCACCTTCTTCACGCCCAGTTGCGCCCTGAACTCACCCCAAGCCCATTGGGTAATCGCCAACTGGTTCTCCCAGCGTGTGTTCTCACTGTAGTTCCAGAGCAGCCACGCCTTCTGGTGCTCATCCAGCGACAGGACCGCGCGACGCCACGATGCGGTGGAGTATTCGACCGGCTGAACCAGCGGGATGTGTGACCCCTTGGCGCGAGACTGCTTACCGGGGATCGGCGGATTGCTCGGGTTAACCAGTTTCCCGTTAGCCGGGTTAATCACCTTCACGCGGGAACGGCTGCGCGGAGTGGCAGTGAACATAGCGTTTTCAGCAAAGGCGACCAACTGGCCCTTAGTGGCCCCACTCAGATCTGCAGTCGCAACGATCAACTGCTCACGCACATACTGCAAATATTGAACGTTCATTAAGCGGCTTCCTTCTGAGGTTGTTTGGTCTGGCTGTGCTTTGCTACTGGCGGCATCTTGGCGCGCATGACGCTTTCGGCCTGGTATCGGGCTATCTGGTCACGGGTCATTGCTGAATCCTCAGCGCTGCTTCGAGGTCAGATTGCGGGATTGCCAGGAGCGTCCTCCGCTGATCGGCCGTGATGTTACGCATCCCCATAAAGACAATGCCTGCAGGTGTCTTTACCGCAGCAACATGCTTTGAGCGGTACCAGTTGAGTAATGCGAGGGTATTGTGGGTGCTCATGCTGCCTCCCGGATCAGCTCGTAGTCATTCAGATACAGGCCACCGAAGCTATACAGGATGCCGTCACGGATGTTTCCGAGCGTCGCGTAAGGGAAGTAGTTGAGATAGAACTCTGCGGCTCTGTCAGCTGCGCACAGAAGCTCTGAGTAATGGTTAACTCGCATGACGAACAGCACGTCCTGGAAGATCGCTGCCGTTTCACATGGGTAATGGATTTTATTCATGCTGCGATCTCCTGCTGTTTGAGGGCGCGAAGCTTCGCCCTGGCATCGGCGCGGATGCCGTCCAGTTCTTCGCGGGTGTAACGGTGGGTTTCGTTGTTGGATTCCAGAGCCTGCACTTCCTCTTCGCCGATCAGCTTAACCAGTGCTGCTCGATAGGCCTCGATATTGCCTGATTTGTGAACGTTGCAAGCTGAGCACTGCAGCCAGATATTGTCCGGGTTGAAGCGGAGTTGTGGTGCGGCGGCCGTAGTGCGGTAGTGCCCGGCATGCCATGCAAAGGCGGTCTTTGTTCCGCATGAGATGCAGCCATACCCGGCAGCCAGCAGCGTAGTGCGCCGCCAGTCGTTGACGGCGCGTTGAGTCATCTGCAACCAATGGCTGAGTGGCTTAACTGCCTGGCGTCGTTCGGCTTGGCTCCTTCGCGCTTCCTGCTCCTTCTGGCGCTGCTCCTTGATTCGCTTGGCCGCCTCTTTCACCTTCTGCTTTGCTCTCAGTTCCAATGCGTAGATAGCGCCGTGAGCCGGGCAGCACCAGACGACATTGCTGTACGCCGGGTGGAACCATTCGTTACAGACCTTACACTTACGCCGGGCTGGTTTACGCATGATTTCTCCTTGCTGCCAGGCGCAGCCATTTCTGATCGACAAGACGGGCGGTGTAGCCCTTGAGGGTTGGGATTTCGGATGGCTTGAGTTCCGGCTTGCGCTTGCGGCGAGTCCGGACCCGGTAGATTTCGTTGGTGATGATGCGAGCGAGAGGGCTAGCCATTACGCCTCCTGCTTATCGCGCAGCTGCTGATATTCGCAGCCGTTCGGGATAGTCAGCACCAGGCCAAACTGAGCGCACCACGCTTCTACTTTGCACAGGAAGATATGCATCTCTCCCGTATCGAGTTGAGCCGTGTGGCGAGGCTCCCAGGTGGTTTCTTTGGTGCCGGTGATGAAGTCGGTGTAGGTGACCTCTTCGCAGCCGAGGTAGGTCTTTTTGAGGTTGCGCTTAACCCACTCGGGGGTAGTGTCGGTGCGGCCGGATTTAATCAGGTATTCACTGATTTCCTGGTACCACATGTGGCTGAGGCTATTTTGAGAGAGGCTACGCTTCTCGCGCCACTCTTTGACCTGCAGGCGCAGAGGTTGGCCGGAAGCGAGTTGCTCCTGCAGCATCTTGCCGATTTCTGCGAAGTTGCCGGAGTGCAGCTTGATGCCGCATTGAGGGATGTTCATACGGCCCCCTCACAGGAAACCGCAGAATGCAGAAAATCGCCGGTGCATTTCTGCATCGGTGACAGGGTATTGGTGTACTCGATGTGTGTCGTCATATCGTCCCCAATATGACGCGCCTGCACCACCGGTCGTTCACTCCGGCGGCACAGTGATTATACCACTAGTTTTGAGAAATGATTATCAACTTTCAGTCGCCATTATCTGCGAGCTTTTGCATTGCATCACCGTACCGAGCCATGCCTTCGGCAAGTGCCAGCTTCGCCTCCTGCTGCGGTGCTGCTGCAATCAGTCTGCTCCATGCGTCCTTTGAGTCTTCTGCGCCGTAATCAGTAATTGAGTCGAACTCATCCAGCATTTCTTCTGTCGGATCAACCGGTACAGCCACCCACCCATCCGGCATGGCCTGATGCATGATTTTCTCGTACTCAGCAACCTGTGGGTCTACTGGATGTGATAAGTCGCGGTGAGTACCCTGAAGCATGGCGGCGCGGCAGGCTTCAAATACCGCATTGTTAAACTTCACGCCTTCAAAAAAGATTTTCCCATCATGCTCAAACCAGAACTCGGACTTCTCAACATCGGGTAAGAGGCTTTTAAGCACGCCCTCAGGCACAGATACCACCTCTGGCTGCGGTAACTGCGGTACTGCGTAAAGAGCCCTTACCTGCTCCCCATTTGCTCGAAGCGAAATCACACTGGCAGGATCAATATCCACCCACACGCCGGCCTCTTTGCAGGCTTGATACACCGGGTCCTGCTCCATGCTGGCGAGCAGTGGAGCAATTCGTGCGAGCAACTGAGACTGCATATCTTCCGGAGTTTCAGGTTCTCCAGGGCTGCCGAATCCGGCAAAGAAGTCACAAATTTCAGATTCGATTAATTCCTGCAAAGTAGCCATATCCCTACTCCCCCACCTTAGTGATGATGCCAGCGGCGACCAGTTCTGCGACCTGCTGATCTCCATCACTGGAGATGGCTTTATCGCAAAGTGTGCACCTCTGTACGCCTGACACGTCCCAGAATTTGCTACGGTGATCGCATCGACTTTCCGCTATCTTCAAACGCTCACGATAGTCAGCAACCATCCGGCGCACCTGCTCCAGTGGCGTAACGCTGCCGCCGTCAGGTGGGTCCATGTACTGGATGCCGGGGAGCAACTTGCACAGCGCATCATCAATAACTGCGCGCTGAACCTCTTTGTCTCTGGCTTCTTCTTCGTATGCTGCTTTGTAGTCTTCCAGCGCCTCTGTTAGCGCCAGCACGTTCTCAGGGCTGGCCACGTCCTGCCATAAATCTGATGTGTCGCAGGCTTCACGACACATGATTTCGTCCTGCGCCGCCGCTTTCAGCTTCGCCGACAGTACATCGATATTGCTCATTTGGCTGCCTTCCCTTTCTTCACGCACATAAGCGCGGCGTTCACCTTGTCCTGCTTTTTCACCTGCTCCATAGCCTCAATGCAATTTTCTTGAGTGTTAAACTCAATGCCTGAAATATTGCCTGAGTTGTAGTAACCAGTGCTCAGCGATAAGAGGATCCAGATCATGCCGCACCTCCTTGGCGAAGTTGGGCGGCGAACTCGTCAGCATTTTCACCGGACACCCACCACGAATCCCTGCAATCTGAAGAGTGAGCACACTTCGACTCTTCTTTGCACTTTGAAGCAAACATATCCACACCCTGAGCCCGCACTTCAGCCAGGATAGCATCAGCAGCCACTCCGCAATGATCCGGGTCAGTGAAATCAGCTAGCGCCTCCCCACCCCGCTCTACAAGCTCTGTCTCACTGGCATAATCAAGCCCATCAACGGTGTTTAGGTGCCCGTGGTTGTAGCCTTTCATGTACACCTGTCCGCAAGCCCATCGCACAGCTTGCACTTCAGCAGCCAGCGCCGCGCACTTGGCTTCCTGAACCTTCCAGCCTTCCCACATGGCTGCCATCATCATGAACCAGACGTTTCCGCAGCCATCCTTCTTGTTGTCGAAAAACCAGTTCACGAACTCGATGGTCATCCCGTTATCTTTCGCTAATTGCTCGCGCTCATTCATACTGATGCTCTCCCGCCCCTGACCGAAGCCAGGCACTGATTGAATAGGTTGTTAAGTGGGTTGGCTGTGTTCTGCTTAATTTGCTTTGGCTGCCGCTTAGGAGCGATAACTGGCCGGTCTTCCGGGCGCACAACGAAGTAGCGGTAGCGTTTCTCGAACCCCTCACGGCGCAGAGTGTTAACTCTGGTCAGGTTGGTTAGCACCGAAGCTATCGCCCCTTTCTGGATGGATGTGTCGCGACGGATATCTGACATGTAGCAGCCTGGGTGTTTGGTTACGTACTGGATGATTTCCGCGTATTGGCTGCAGTGTTTCATGCCGCCTCCCCGCGCAGTTCGCGCAAGTTATCCTCGGTCAGTGTCATGTTGCCGACCTCACGGCTCAGCGCCTTCTCCATCCGATCTACGCAGCTACGGATGCGGGTCATCTGCACTTCCGGGAACTGGCTTCGGGACATCTCGATCAGCGTGTTGTAGAGATTGCGGTTCTTCGCCTGACGAGCTTTCACCTTTGCGCAGGCCCGGAGGGATTCGCCAATTTTGCGACCGTCAGCCCGGGCAGTGGCGCGGCATAACTCCAGCGTCAGGAGGGTGTCAGGGAACTCCCGACAATCTGAGTTCATGATGATTTGCATTGCTGTGTTCATTAGAATCCACCCTTCTTAGCTGGTTTCGCTTCCTGTTCACGGCGGCGCGCTTGTTCAGCCGTCTGGTCGCAGTCGTAGATAGCTCCATTCACCTGATTGCAGTAAACCGTGCCGGTGCTGCCGTGGCGGTTGAGGCGCAGAATTAACTCGGTTTCGCCTGGCGGAACGCTGTCATCAAAAGCGCCCTCCCGGTGGATGCCTACCCAGTAGTCACAGTCCTGCTCAATCTGGCCTGTGTCGCGTGAATCGCTTGGTAACGGGCGTTTGTTGGTTCGTTTCTCCAGCTCACGGTTAAGCTGGGTCAGCAGCACCACGACACAACCAAGCTCTTTGGCGAGGTTTTTTAGCCCCTTGGTGATCATCCCGTAGGCCAGGTCGTTACGGTCGGCTTTCTCTGCGGTCATCAGGGTCAGATAGTCAACCAGCACCATCCCGACAACACCCTTCTGCCGCTTCACCTTCCGGCACTCAGCGACAACGTGCGCCAGCGTCATTCCCGGCGTGTCGTCGATGTAGAGCAGGTCAAGCTCACTCAGTCGCGCAGCTGTACCCATGGCCTTTTTGAAGTCTCCGTCGTAGTCACCCTTATACTGATCGTCAGCGTCCTCGGTGGCCGGCATGTAGAAAATGCTCGGGTTAACGCCGGACTTCTGCCCTACCAGCTTCTCGAGGATCTGATCATCAGGCATCTCGAGGCTGAACATCAGCGCAGGTTTCTTCTCACGGATAGCGCAGTTAATTGCCATCTGGCTGTACAGGGTCGTCTTACCCATCTTTGGGCGAGCGCCAATCACAAACAGCGAACCCTTAACCAGACCTTTTGGCGCCAGGAGTCGGTCGAGTGATGGAACCCCAGTACTCAGTCCGCGCTGCTCCCCTGCCGGATCAAAGCGTTTCTCCAGGTCATCCACCCAGTCTTCCATCACGTCTGAGAACGTCCTCAGGCCGCGGCGGGCTCCGGTCTTCGAGTGATCGGACATCTGCGTGAAAATGGACTGGATAGCGTCAAACTTCTGCGTGGCGTTCATGCCGTTGCGGGAATAGAGCAACTCGGTAGCTTCCGTCAGACGCTGGATGCCGTAGCGTTCCATAGCGGCTTCACGGACCGATGCGGCATAGGCCACGATGTTTGCAGCGCTGGGCGTGTTCTTGGCGATCTCCGCCAGGTATGCAAACCCACCGACCTGCTCCGCAAGCCCTTTGCTTTCCAGTGCGTCGAAGAGGGTAAGAGCATCGACCGGTCTGTTGTCGCGGTACATCTGGCGCATCTCGGTGAATATCACCTGGTGCCAACGGACGTAGAACGACTCAGGCTTGAGCATTGCCAGCACCTGCTGGGCGCGTTCGTTGCTATCGCCTACCAGCATCAGGCCGCCGATCACGCTCTGCTCTGCTTCAACGTTGTGAGGTACGGTCACGAAATCAACGGTCATCACGGTCTCCTTCCCGAACCTGGGCGTAAAGCTCGGAATTCAGGATGAATTCGTAGTTGCGCTTCTGCCAGGTCTTGCCTGTCTTCTGGTCTGAGCGGGATTCAAACATCCATCTGCAGGAGGTGTGCAGGTAGCTCAGGTACTGTCTGAAAGCTGTCATGCCGAAAGGCTCTGCATCACCAAACTGCTTGGCAATAGGCTTGGCCTCTCTCCAGAACTTCTGGATCAGCTGACGGCGCTTTGGAGTGATGGCATTCCATCCCCTGGCATCAGGTACGCATTCCCGAAGAGCATTCCAGATTTCTTCGCAGGAAATTCTGTTGGACTTTTCAGCCTGTTTTTCTTCGGCGGGGGCGACATACTTACTACCTTTAGGTAGTAAGTTATTTAAAGACTTATTGTTTATGGACAACCGTTGGACAACCGTTGGACAATCTTCGCTGAGAGGCGCGTCATCACTGGGGTTACCGTTGGACAACCGTTGGACAACCGTTGGACAATTTTTTGCCTGGAAATCGTCATATTTCACGATTGTGAGCAGGCTGAATTTCTTGCCCATCGAGCTGATGTGAAGCATCCCTTTAGCCTCAAAACTCCGCAGTAAACTTCTCACCTTGTTGTCAGGAATGAAGGTCTCGCTGACCAGGGTAGGACGCCCTGTAAGCATCTGGCCTCTTCCTACAGTGACCGGGCCAATGTCGGTGTTAACTACGGCGTCGTCATGATTGGCTTTGAGGATCAGGTGAAGCCAAAGATGAACGGCCTGAGAGTCCTTGTAGAGCCGGCTATCCATAAACTGGCGGTGTATAGAGACATACCCCATACTGGCTGCCTCCTGCGTTGGTACGGCGGTATGCCGGTAATCTGCTAACTTAACGACGACCATGCTTCACCCCTGATGTGATCAGTGCCAGTCGGATAACGCCAATCAGACGCTCTGCAAACGCCCGGTTCTTTGACGCTGTGACAACTAAACCTTCCGGCTCGGCGGGATGGCGCCGCTCCTCTTTTTCCTGGTACTTTCTGCGAGCTTTTGTCATAATTACTCCCGTTACCTGACGTAACACAGTGTCATTAAGCGTCCAGACTGCTACCAACAGCTGGACGTTTTTCATTTGTGAGCGCATTGAGCGCGTGATGAAAGGCCCGACTGATAGGGCTGATATCTGATTCCATCCCGAACGAGCACAAGACGGCGGCAATAAAGCGCCAGTCTGTCCGGCTTATCTTCGACTCATGACACCCCACCATCTCCGCCAGACCTCGCTGAGTGACCGCAGACAGATTGATGAGCAGATCCGTTTCGGCACGATCTACGTCCTGACGTGTTGGCTTGCTGTAACTTGCTTTATCCTTCATTGATAATTCCTTGTGTTGAATAAGTTAATGCGCACCCAATGATGCGTTTTTGTTATCTCCACATGGGCGGAGAGGATGTGCAGCGATGTTAAAGAGCGATGGTGCTTAGTGTTGAATCAGTGCTGTGCCTGGCGGGGGTCGCCGAAGAGCAGCCATTCTGGATCGCACTTAAGCGCACGAGCCAACTCAACCAAATAACGTGGGCGCTTTGTTGTCCCTGCCTCGATGGCCTGAAGAGACTGCTGTTTCATACCCGCCAGTTTTGCTAGCTGGTCCTGAGACAGATTCATCTCTTCACGTTTTTGCTTGAGGCGTTGAGAAATTGTTTCCATATCACCTCCACAGTTTTATCTGTATTCTGTGACAGTTATTTCTGTTTGTCAATTACAGTTTTAACTGTGACTATCAAGGCATACAGAGAGAGGGATTTATGAGCCTTGCAGATCGCGTAAAACAAAAAAGAATTGAGCTGGGCCTTACCCAGACAGAAGCAGCTGAGAGAGCCGGTATTCGCCAGCAGTCCTGGCAGAGCATTGAAGACGGGAAAACTCTTAAGCCGCGTAATATAGTTGGCATAGCCAAGGCGCTGCGCAGCGACGCTGACTGGCTTATGAACGGCGGCGCATTTATGCCGATAGCCGAAGTGAACAGCAGGAGAGTTCCTTTGATAAGTTACGTGCAGGCGGGTGCGCTTGCGGATAAGAGCCCTATAGAGGCTTTCGATGGTAGCCTTGAATACATCCTGACGGATCTGGATTTGTCAGAGCACAGCTTCGCCCTCCGCATCGAGGGTGACTCCATGGAGCCGGACTTTAAGGCCGGTGACGTTATTATTGTTGACCCAGAGGTGGAGCCAGTACCAGGTGAGTTCGTAGTTGCAAAGAATGGGGGAGATCAGGCCACGTTTAAGAAGTACCGCCCCACGTTTACCGACGCTATGGGCTGCCAGCACTTTGAGCTTGTTCCGCTGAATGATGATTACCCTGTCATTAACAGCTCACTACAGCCCTTAGTGATCATCGGTGTAATGATTGAGCACCGTATTTACCGCCGCAAGCGCTAACCCTAACTCCCTCTCCTGAAGAACCGGCTGATGCCGGTTTTTTTCGCCTATACAAAAATAAATCTTCCGAAATTACAGGTGCATATGTTTATTACGATAATAAATACAGTTTTGTCTGTTGACGATAATACAGTTTTATCTGTATCTTTATCTCATCAACAGGAAGCACCACCTAGACACGGAACGAAGTCTCAGCTCTTTAAAATCGATGGGGTAATTTCTCCCGCCCTTGTGGGAGACCAAAGGAAGTTGCTTTGGGGATTGATGACCGAGCCTAAAAGTAACGCGGCATGAGGCGTATCTCATAAGCGAATCGGGATGGCGGTAGGCGCTGATACGACGCGAGCCACAACGTCACATTTATCAATCCACCAAAGCAACCACTGGAGGATGTATGACCAATTTAATCGCAAGCAACAGCGTTACACGGCGTTATCTGAAACGTGGTGAGCTGATGGCTAAGCGTCGCGCTGAGGCTTCTCAGAACGCGGCACAGGAAAGAAAACAGGATATGTCACGAGTAGACCGCGCCACTTCGCTCGGCAGCCTTCGTGAAAGCAATACCGGCGGGGCCAGCTGCTTACCAGAAGTAGCAATCTTCGCAGCTGGTCATCGCAATTCAAAGCAAGTTACAGCTCGCTAATCAGCGGGTCGAGTGGCCTGCGGTGAATAAACAAAGGGGTGGGTATGGGCAAACGAATTGATGGGGAGATTATTCGGGGCGTCATTAACGACCCTCGCCTCTTCCCTGGGATTGAACGGGTAAGAAGTGGCAGCACTCAGATGTTCGGAAAGCGGATCGTCCAGGGGGGGAAATGCATCCAGGAATGCGATTTTGAAATCACTCCTCCAGAGAAGAGCTGGTATTCAAAGGAAATTGATGGGGTTTGGCACTGGGTTGAAGGCTGCGACCATTGCAATGGCGAGCCTAAAGAATGGGCATATTCCCGTTGCCAGAAGCATGATGTATGCGTTGATTGTGGCGGCGACAGAAGGAGCACGACGACAGCATGGGGATGCCGTGGTGGATGGCGTTGCAATGACTGTCAGGAGCAGATTAACAGACAGCGTCTCGCAGAAGCAGAGGCCCGGATCGTGCCTGATGATGAATACGATGAGATGGATTTCTGGCACGAAGACGCGGCTCGCTGCCCATGGTGCAAGGCTGAAATATCCACCGATGAATCATACGACGCCTGCCAGGAAGAGCACAAATGCTATGAGTGCGAGCGCCACTTCAAGCTGACGGCAGAGCATTCGGTGTCGTGGACAACAATTCGCTCAGTGAAACAGGTCGCATAGCGCGGCCTTTTAGCTGGTAACTACAGAGGGTAAGGGTATGGCGGGTTACAAATTTTTCATGTTCGACCCAGATAACGGATTCGAAACGTATAAGACAGCCGAAGAGGCGAAGGCAGCGGCTGATGAGGCCATCGACTACTACCGTGGTGATGCGGGTGACGGATGGCCGGATGAAGTGGCCCAAGTTTGCTGGGGTGAGATTAAGCAGGAAACGCAGCAGGTAGGGCTGCGACCCCGAGATGAAGAGGACAAGAGTAGTTGCGAGATGATTTGCGACTACCAACTGACTGACATCTGACCCTCTACGGCGGGTTTTTTATTGCCTCATACCTCAGCTAACGGAGGACATTTGAACCTAACCAAACCAATGATTGAGTGCCTTAAGGAAATCGATCATTACCGTGATTACCCATCCTACTGGAAGCCAAAAACGCGCGAGAAGTTAGAGGCGCTAGGCCTGGTGGAAGACAGAAACAAAGACGCGCGATATGCGCCAGCCTCTTACCAGCTAACGCAGGCCGGCAAAGATTATCTCTATTCAATTAAGGCCGCCTAACCAGCGGCTTTTTTCATACCTCAGTCGCTTCAAGTAGGCGACTCAGTTATGAGACGGCGGCCATCCACCGCTACCAATATTGCGTCAATGACGCGTCTGCACTAGTTCAGCAGCCCAACGGGCGGAGAGATTATGACAGTCACACACAACGGCAAGCAGTACACAGTACGAAAGGTAACGGGGAATGTATGGCGGCTAACGTCGGTCGAGAAGCCGCGCGAGTCAATCACCTTAGACCGGGCGCAGATGGCGTATGCCGGGTTGCTTAAGCAGGTGGAGGGGAAGTCATGACCATCAATCACCAGTTACTCCGTATGGCCCAGCAGAAAGCCCGTGACGCCATTGCACAACGCAACGGCACCAAGTGGATGGAAGCCAACGAAGAGATGAAGAGAGCTGCGGGAATGCCGTGGTATCGCGGTAATTCGAATCAGCGCGGAGGTGAGTATGCAGTGGATTAAGTGCATAGAGCGGATGCCGGATGTTGGCGAGCAGGTGCTGATTCGAATCTCTTGTAACGAGCATTTCAATATCGAGAACGGGAGATATAAAGGCGAAGGCCTGTGGGTTGGCTGTTGGTTTGATGTCTATGGGAAAAAAGGCAGCCCCTACCAAGTTTCACACTGGATGCCACTTCCACCTCCACCAACCGAGTAATCCCCCACCCCATTTCACATCTAGCAGCCAATCGGTGCCGGGTGACGCACGTCAATTTCAGGAGTAACCCATGGCCGCATATCGCGCATACGACCACATAGAGGATCGTCGCTGGGTCGAGCAGCAGTTAATCGACGAGAAAGAGAAGTGGATTGACGACCGGGCGCAGGAAATCATCGACATGATGCCAAAAGAGCCGTCCGGCCTCTTCCACTTCTCCGTGCCGATCGACTCCAGCCCATACGAAGGACTTCGCAGCGATAAAGCTTCCGAGGCATACAACGACTTCGTTTCGGCAGTGGCCTACGCCCAGGCAGAGCATGACTGGGAGCACCGCACCGGCTGCCCGTTCTGAAACCAGATTATCAGGAGTAAATAATGAGCTTCAGCATCGTTGAGTTCGTTAAACAGCAGGAGCCGCTCTTTGCCGGGGCGGTCACCGATCAGTCCGTAACGTGGGCGAAAGAAAGCCAGTTCGCAATTCAGGCATTTCAGCGAAACGACAGGCTGGCTACAACGGCAATCAGCAACCCGGCCAGCGCGCAGAACGCGATCATCAACGTGGCCGCCATCGGCATCACGCTGAACCCGGCGAGCAAACTGGCTTATCTGGTGCCGCGCGACGGCATGGTGTGTCTCGATATCAGCTATATGGGCCTGCTTCATCTCGCCCAGGCTACCGGATCCATTAAGTGGGGTCAGTGCAAACTGGTCTACTCAAACGACACCTACGAGTCAAACGGCCTCGATACTGCACCTACTCACAAATATAACGCCTTCGGTGACCGCGGCGCAGTTGTTGGCGGTTACTGCACAGTGAAAACGCCTGATGGTGACTACCTGACGGAAGAAATGAGCCTGGCAGAAATCAAGGCGACGGAAGCTACCAGCAAGGCTAAGAACGGCCCCTGGAAGAACTTCTGGGAGGAGATGGCGCGTAAGACCATCGTCAAGCGAGCCAGCAAGTACTGGCCCCGCGCTGAGCGTCTGGATAACGCGATCCACGTCATCAACGAAGATGAGGGAATCCACCAGGAGCCGGTTATGGCCCACACGCCAGAGAGTGAAGTAATCCTGTCGGAAGAGCAGAGAAAGCAGGAGCTTCACGACCGGGTATCGGCGCTGTGCGATGAGATGGAACGCGCTGAAACCATGCACGATCTGAAAATGCACTTCCAGACAGCCTACAGAATGACGGCCGGCATGAAGCTGCAGCAGAACGTTCAGGCCATCTATTCCGAGTGCAAAATGAAGTTTGAGGAGGTGGCGCAATGACCGCCCTCTACAAAATAGCCAATGACTTCGCCAAGCTGACTGACTCCGATATGGATCCGGAGATGATTGCAGATACCCTGGACGGCATCGAGTGGGAGCTTGAGGCGAAGGTGGAGCAGATTCTGGCTGCCTGCAAAAACGAGCAGGCCTATGCGGAGACGCTCAAGGAGGAGTCCCGCAAACTGGCTGAACGTGCAAAGGCTGCCGAGAACCGAGTGGTTAGCATGAAAGAGTATGTTGCCCGGTCTCTCGATACTGCAGGCAAGACTACCATCAAAGCTGGCATCCACCAGGTAACCGTCAGGGCCCCATCCAAGTCAGTTGAGATTACCGACGCCGCCTCCCTGCCCGCTGAATATGTCGAGTACGACACGGTCATCAAAGCTGACAAGTTAGCCATCAAGCATAAGCTCGATGCCGGTATCGATATCCCCGGCGCGCGCATTAAGATCGGCAAGCCCTCTCTCATCATCAAGTAAACCCGGTGATATATGAAAAATGCACACGACAACATCAGCGTGGGATCGGTGACGCTCGTTTATTCCAATTTACGTCGCGGGTGGATGCTACCGGGCGGCATGGTTATTCAGAATCCGTTCAAGGCCCAGCGACTTGCCGAAGAACTCAATAATAAGCGGGAGGCGGCATGACCGATTACACCGGGAGTAAAACGCCAGCAGATCAGCGTGATTTATGGCGCACGCCACCGGCTCTGTTCGCAGCGCTGGATGCTGAATTCTGCTTTCAACTGGACGCCGCCGCAGCGCCGCGCAACACGCTATGCCGCAAGTTCATCACCGCCGAGCAGAACACGCTTGAGACGCCGTGGGGTGATTACCTCACTATCCCCGGTTACTGCTGGCTGAACCCACCCTATAGCGATATCACGCCGTTTGTGAAAAAGGCTGCAGGAGAGAGCAAGAATCAGATCGGCACCGTCATGCTGGTTCCGGCTGATACCTCTGTCGGCTGGTTCCGTGAGGCTATCGAGACGGCCAGCGAGGTGCGCTTTATCACCGCCGGGCGGCTGGCATTTATCAACCCGGTCACCGGCAAGCCTGTCTCTGGAAATAACAAAGGCAGTATGTTGCTCATCTGGCGGCCATACCCGCGTACACACTGCCACTTCGCAACTGTGGAACGGGATGAGTTGATGTCATTCGGGGTGAAACTTCTCGCCAGACGGGAGGCCGCATGACGCCAGAAAGTGAAAACGCCGTCAGATCGCAATGCCGCAAATGCGTGGCTGAAATCCGCCAGGTGATGAAGGCCCGGCCAAAGCCCAAATGGAACACTGTCGTTCCGCCAATCCTCGACAAGCACTATCAGAAGATAGCCGCCATCGGCATCGATAAGCTTGGATTCATCAGCAAAATTGGCCGCATGCAGGGCCGCTATGGAGTGGAGTCATGAAGGTAGAGAAAATTGACGTTCTGGCGTTCACGCTTACGGAGCTTGAGCGCCTCGACCCGGTTCGCGTGATGATTGAAAACTATGAGCCTGGAAAAGGCCGTATCACCATCACCTGCTACGGAAAGGCGTGGACTGGCGCATGGTTTGCAATGGGCGATGACTCGGTGCAGGAGTTCATTAAGCGCGTCAGCAACGAGTACCTGATCGGCTACTTCGACCCGCAGCTGCAAAGCACTGTTGATGATGACAATGACGCCAATCTCGCTTTCGTTAAGGGTGAGATTATCAAGCTGCGTCGGGAGCAGGAAATCGATGGCAACGAAGCCCGCTCGATGTGGGATGAGGCAGAAAGCGCTGATGATGTGAAGGCGAGCTGCTGCAATTACCTCGTCGGTGACAAGCTGCTTAACCTGCTTGGTGATGACCCATGGTATGCAAAATGGCCGTCCGTTCCGAACCATCATTACCAATATCTGGATCGGATTGTTACCGCCGTGAGGGGTGGAATTGACAGTATGGAGTGCGCCGCATGACAGCACAAATCACCGGGTCGCTAATGCGGCCTTTTTTATTGCTGGCGTTTGCCGTCAGCAGGATTAACCGACAGTTCAGGGAACACTGACAATGGAAGACAAAAGAAACTGGAGGTGCTTTTTCGGCATGCATCAGTGGTCTGTAATCAGCTCAAATGAAAGGCATTACTACAAGTCATCTACAGATAGCAGGCCTAATAGGATAGCGACTCTTCATACGCTCCAGTGCGTGCACTGCGGGAAACTTAATTCCAAAGAAATAGGTTAAGCGGGAGTGAACAATGGCAGATTTTGCAGACGACGCATCAGCCGTCGAAGAGTTGCAGCGTAATGCTGCGTTGAGTGCTCACAGGATTAACCGTGATGCGGTATCGGCAAAGCACTGTGAAGAATGCTGCGAACCGCTGCCGGAGGCTCGCCGGAAAGCGTATCCGGGATGCACGATGTGCGTTGAGTGTCAGGGTGAGATGGAGTTACGGAATAAGCAGAGGGGAATTCAGTGAAAGAGCGCGGAATGATTTTCAACGAAGATATGGTGCGGGCGCTGCTCGATGGCCGGAAGACTCAGGCCCGGCGTCTGCTAAAGCAAGCCATTGGCCCAAGCCTCAGTGTTGATATTGCGGAAGGATCACCCGGCGTCGCCGAATTATCCTGGCTGTGCGGTGATGGCCCGGGGCACGAAGTTAACGAACGCATCAAGCTGATCAGCTGCCCTTACGGAAAGCCAGGCGATCGCATCTGGGTGTGCGAGACGTGGGCGCGCTACAACATCGACCAGAACAGCCACGATTTGGCGTACCGCGCTACAACGCCGGAAGATTGGCCGGAGGGAGGCCGCTGGCGTCCAGCCATCCATATGCCGCGCTGGGCCAGCCGCATTCTGCTTGAGATCACCGATGTGCGGGTCGAGCGGTTGCAGGACATAACCCTGGGAGATATCTGCAAAGAATTTGGTTGTGGTCTTTATGAATTCCGCCCTGCCACTTATGGATTCCAGGCGTGGGAAGAGTTGTGGAAATCTATCTACGGCGACGACAGCTGGCAGGCCAACCCGTGGGTCTGGGTAGTCGAATTTAAGGTGGTGCCCAATGTTCCAGCTAATTCAACGGAGTCAGACTTACGCTGACCAGCACGGTTGGCCCGTCATCATCCACAGCTGCAATTCACAGATAGTCCGCTACTGGCGACAGGGCCGAATCAACACCGCTTCAATCGACCGATTTAACAACGACTTTGAACACCTCGACCACCGGGAGGCGGAGCAGATCCGCGCCGAACTGGAGACGAGCGAGCACATTAAACGGCTTCGCGCTATGCGTGCGGCATGAGGAGAGATATGAGCACTATTCAGGATATTCGTAGCCAGCTGGCAACGCTGGTTACAGAGGCGCACAAAGTAGCGTGCTCCCTCGATATTGGAGATGAGCGTACGGAAGCATTCGAACTGTACGAAGCGCTTCGCCGACTTCAACGACAGGGTTCAGCAGGTGAAATGTTGTCAGCAACAAACCCCCTTCTGGCCTCGCCGTATTACGACGAAGACTGGGACGATGAAGACGACTGAAGCAACTGATAGCTGATTCACTGAGTCGGCTATTGGGTGCGAATGCACTGCCACGTTATCCCCCCTATCCCCGGCCATCGTGCCGGGTTCTTTTTGCCTGGCTTTCAGGTTCGATTCCCAAACCGGAGATAAAACCCATGCGAGAACTCAGAGACGACTCACTCATTGACATGAAGTTTATGATGGGAGATGCTGGTTTCACTGACCGGTACTTCTATAAACAAATCCAGAATGGAAACCTCCCTCCTCCGATCAAGTACGGCAGATCCTCACGCTGGCTTTATGCCGATTATCTCAAGTGGAAAAACCACGCTCTTCCCCCAGTTGAAAATGCATCGTGAATACCCTTTGCGGGCATAACAGCGGGCACAATTTTCTTCACATCAAAATTTCCCCATACATCCCCTGCACTTATCGAATCCATTAGATGTCTGCAGGGGACATTCTCCCGTCTTCCGTTCCGACTTATCCTTCCCAGCCAATAGCACCCATACCCACAACGCCCCCTATCGCTGTGCTGTACTCTCGCGCCGTTAAAACAAATTCGCATCTCAAAAAATAACGGAGAAAGTACATGAAGAGAATCCTGATCGTTCTGGCCTTAATTGCCCCTTGCTCTGCGTTTGCCGGGGTTATCTTTCACCCGGTTGAGCGCGCTGCGGTAGTGGCAAACTCCGACCACCCGGTAGCGGCCGCGACGGTCACCGCGCAGGCAAGAAACCACCGCGCCGCCAGAGTGGACGCCGTTAACTGCAACGATGGTCGCTGCGTACAGCACGGTAACGTGGTTCGCTAAGACGCCAGAGCTCCGGACTATCGGAGCTCCCCCCCCCACCAAACCAGGGCGCTGACGCTCCTGAGCAAAAACAGTTACTCTTGAACGCTGACTTACCATGCCACCAGTCCGGTTTACAGAGGGTAATATGTCAAAAGCGCTACTCATCATCGATATGCAGAATTTTGTAAAAGAGAGAATCCAACAGGGTGTGGATTACTTCCCGCAGAACAGCATTGAAAACATGACCTCGGTAATTGAAAAATTCAGAACCTCTGGCACCCCCGTCATCCACGTACGCCACCAGACGCCTGAGCAGGGTTCCCCTCTCCATCACAGCTCGCCATCAAGCCAGCCCCTTGACGCGTTCAAAGAGCGCGCTGACGAACCGGTATTTATTAAACACACCTCCTCCGCGTTCAGCTCAACGGGATTACTGGCTTATCTCCAGGAGGCGCGTATTGCTGAGGTGGTGGTTATCGGTGCTGTGGCCGGGTTTTGTGTTAACTCAACCGTCAGAATGGGCGCCGATCTGGGGTTAAAGATGACGGTGCTAAAAGATGCGGTACTCAGCTTTGAGCTGGAAAGCCATCAGCTCAGCGCAAAGGCCATTCATGATGTGACCCTGGGTCTGCTCGATGCCGGTTTTGCGCAGGTTACCGACGCCGCGGCGTTCCAGCTTTCCTGAATACTGTGCCCCGGGCGTCCATCACCTGGCACGCCACCAACGCTCCAGGGTATAATCTGCCAATCATTTGACGGATTTCAGAAACGAACATGACCAAACTCACACTACAAGAGCAGATGCTTAAAGCTGGTTTAGTCACCAGCAAAAAAATGGCGAAAGTGCAGCGCACCGCCAAAAAATCCCGCGTGCAGGCGCGTGAAGCACGCGAAGCGGTTGAAGTGAATAAGCAGGCGCAGGTTGAACGTGATAAAGCGTTAAGCGAGCAGCAGAAGCAGGCCGCCCTGGCGAAAGAGTATAAGGCGCAGATCAAGCAGTTAATCGAGATGAACCGGATCGTGGTGGCAAAAGGCGATATCGGTTTTAACTTCACCGACAATAACCTGATCAAAAAAATCTATGTCGATAAAACCACGCAAGCACAGCTGATCAATGGCCGTCTCGCCATTGCGCGTCTGGTTGCCGACGCGGGCCGTGAGAGCGAATATGCGATTATCCCCGCCATCGTCGCCGAGAAAATTTCCCAGCGTGATGCGAGCTATATCGTGTTAAGCAGCGAATTGACTCAGGAAGCGAAGGACGAAGACGATCCGTACGCCGATTTTGTCGTGCCAGACGATCTGATGTGGTAACCCTGACAGACCACCTCTCCAGGAGGTGGTCTGTCTCCCTTCTTAACGCTCGTGGAACGCCTCCGCTCTGGCGCGCAGGATCGGTTTCAGCAGATAGGCCATCACCGTTTTCTTACCGGTAATAATATCTACCGAGGCCACCATCCCCGGAATAATCAACAGTGGTTTCTCATCCGTACCGAGGTGGTTTTTGTCGGTGCGCAGACGAATAATGTAAAAACTCTTCCCGTCTTTGTCGGTCACCGTGTCGGGGCTGATCTGCTCCAGCGTGCCCTTCAGTCCGCCATAGATGGTGTAATCGTAAGCGGTGAACTTCACCGTCGCTTCCTGGCCCGGACGTAAAAACGCGATGTCCTGCGGACGAATCTTCGCTTCCACCAGCAGCGTATCGTCCAGCGGAACAATCTCCACCAGGTCGTTACCCGGCTGGATCACGCCGCCGATGGTGTTGACCAGCAGCTGCTGGACCACGCCGCGCACCGGGGAAGTCACCAGGGTGCGGTTCACCCGGTCGGAAATCGCCTTGCCCGAGGCCTCAATTTTGCTGAGATCGGTTCGCGCCTCGTTGAGCTGCCCCAGCGCCTCGCTGCGGTAACGCCCCCGCGTTTCGCTGACCTTACTCTCAATCTCCTTGATGGCCGCTTCCGCCCGGGGAATGGCGAGCAGCACCGAGTCCAGCTGTCCCTGGGTTTCCACCACGCCACGACGCAGGCGCAGCACCTCTACTTTTGAGATTGCCCCTTTGGCCACCAGGGGCTCAGACATACTGACTTCCTGCTGCTGCAGCCCGAGGCTACGGCGGTACTGGCTGACCTTGCCCTGGAAGTCGAGCAGCTCCTGCTTCTTCTGCACCAGCTGTTCGTTGAGTCCGTCCAGCTCGCTCTGGATACGTTTGTTAACGCTGGCGAACAGCTCTAGTTCTCCATTGGCGATATCCGGCGCCTTCTGCACAATCTCCGGCGCCAGGGTCAGCGTTTTCGCATCGTCAAGCTGAGCGGTCAGACGCTGGATCCGCGCCTGCAGGGCCAGCCGATCGGCGTCGGACTCCCCGGCGTTGGAGCGAAACTGGGTATCATCCAGACGCAGCAGCGGTGCCCCGGCTTTCACCACCTCCCCTTCATGCACAAAGACCTCAGCCACGATCCCGCCTTCGAGGTTCTGTACCTTCTGCAGGCGCGAGGATGGAATGGCCCGCCCTTCCCCACGCGTCACCTCATCAATATTCGCCAGCGACGCCCAGAGGATCATGGCGATAAAGAAGGCAAAGATGGCCCACAGCGTGACGCGCACCACCCGTGGGGCATCATCCAGCAGGGCTTTGTTGACCTCGTTGGTGGTGAACGGTGCGGGCTGTTTATCTCCTGACAGCCAGCTCATCAGGCGGCTAAGCGACTCAACGATTCGCATGAATTTGTCCCTTCTTCAGTGCGCTCATGACGCTCTCTTTCGGGCCGTCGGCAATAATTTTGCCGTTATCGACAATAATAAGACGGTCCACCAGGGTCAGCAGCGACGCACGATGCGTCACCATCAGCAGCGTTTTGTTGCTGATGACCGGTATCAGCGCCTTTTTAATCAGATCTTCGCTGGTGTTATCCATCGAGCTGGTGGGTTCGTCCATCAGCAGCACCGGCGGATCGAGCAGCAGTGCACGCGCTAAAGCCACCGCCTGCCGCTGGCCGCCGGAGAGGCTCATCCCCCGCTCGCCCACCTGCATGTTGTACCCGGACGGATGGCGACGGGCAAACTCGTGCACCCCGGTGAGGGTGGCGACCCGCAGCATGGTCTCGTCGTCAACGTAGCTGGCGCCATAGACCAGATTCTCCCGCAGGGTGCCGCTGAACAGATGGATATCCTGTGGGGCATAGCCGATGTTGTGGCGTAGATCGTGGACATCGATCTGGCGGGCATCAATACCGTCAATCAGCACATTGCCGCTGTCCGGCTGATAAAAGCCGACCAGCAGTTTCGCCAGCGAGCTTTTGCCCGACCCGCTGCGGCCGATGATCCCTACCTTCTCGCCGGGCTGGATGGTCAGCGACACATTGCTGAGCGAGGCGTATTGGTTGCCCGGGTAGACGAAGGTGACGTCGCGCAGTTCAATGGCGCCGGAGAGCGTTTCCCGCTTCAGGGGCACCTCGTCATCCTGCACCTCCTGCTCAAGGTTCATCATCCGGTCGATAGTGGCCTTGGTCATCCGCGCCCGCTGGTAGCGGGTGATCAGGCTGCACAGCTGGCCGATGGGCATCATGGCGCGACGGTGCAGCAGGTAGCAGGCAATCAGCCCGCCCATGCTCAGGTTGCCGCCAATAATGATGTAGACCCCGGCCACGATAATGGCCACGCCGCTGAACTGCTGTAGCCAGGCGGTAAAGTTCACCGCCACATAGGAGAGCGACTTCACCCGCAGCTCCAGCTTGCTCAGCTGGCCGGTGAGGTGTTCCCATTGATACTGGCGCTCGCTCTGGGCGTTATTGATCTTGATGGCATCCAGGCCGGTAAGCGTCTCCACCAGCATCGCCTGGCGTTCGTTGGAGAGCTGATAGGTTTTCTTGACCCGCGACATCAGCGGGCGCTGGATCAGCCAGTTCACCAGCAGCGCCAGCGGATAGCAGAGCAGCGGGATAAACACCAGCGGCCCCCCGATGATGCCAATCACCAGCAGGATCAGCAGGGTAAACGGCAGGTCGATAAAGGCGGTCAGCGTCAGCGATGAGAGGAAGTCGCGGATCGACTGAAACTCCTGGAAGTTCTGCGCGAAGCTCCCCACCCGCGGCGGGCGGAGCTTCATCTTCATCCCCAGCAGCCGCTCGAACAGCGCCGAGGAGACCACCAGGTCGGTCTTTTTACCCGCCAGGTCGAGGCAAATACCGCGCAGGATCTTCAGTACAAAGTCGAATACATACGCAATGCTGATGCCGATCGCCAGTACCCACAGGGTGGCCGTGGCCTGGTTGGGCACCACCCGGTCATAGACGTTCATAACAAACAGCGGGGCGGCGAGCGCCACCAGGTTCACGAGGAAGCTGGCGACCACGGCATCCACGTAGAGGAATTTCGACAGCCTGAGCGTGTCCTGGAACCAGGCTTTGGTGCGCGGCAGCGTGGCCGTCGGCTGGGCATCGAACTCATGTTCCGGGGAGATAAAAATCACCCGGCCGCTGTAGTTTTCCGCCAGCGTCTCGGGCGATACGGTAATCTCACCGCCTTCCGTTTCGCTGGGCAGCAGACGCGCGCGCTGCTGCTCATCCCAGCCAATCAGCACCGCGGTCTGCTTGTTCTTCAGCAGCAGAATGGCGGGCAGAGACATCGCAGTAATGTTTTCCAGCGGACGCTGCACCACCCGCGCCTTGAGCCCTGCCCGTCCGGCAGCGCGCGGAAAGGTTTCAATCGTCAGGGTATGAGCTTCCAGCGGCAGGCCGGTAGTCAGGACATTGCGGCTGGTGGCAATGTTATGCAATTTACAGACGATCATCAGCGCATCCAGGAGCGGGTCGTCATGACTTTGCCGCGGATCCTGCCTGCCCTGCGCCTGCGGGGTGGTCTCAATGCGCTCGGAGGAGTCAATATCAGGCGTCATTCTCTGCCTCAGTGTTCTGCAGACCGATGCCGCAGATAAAAAAGAGAGGGTTGTCCCGGTGTCAGCCGGCATAACCCCCGTCAGCCTTCAAAGGCCCTATTTTAACTCAGGCAGCTCTGCCTGGGTACGTTGCGCCTGATCAAGCGGCTGCGCTGCCGACGGCGCCTGAATGTTCAGGTTCCTGAGCAGCTCACCGGTACGGGCGTTGATGCGATAGGTGGTAAACATGTCGACAAACTGCAGCTCAACGTAGCGGCGCTGAGCGCTAAACACTTCGTTTTCGCTGTCGAGCATATCGAGCAGGGTGCGGTCGCCCAGGCTGAACTGCTCCTGATAGGCGCTACGCACCTGTACGCTGCGATCGGCATACTCTTTGGCGATCGGCACCTGCTGGTGGGCGTTTCTCAGGGCGTTCCAGGCCAGACGCAGATCTTCGTTCAGCTGACGCTGGGCATTCTTTTTCACATCCTCCGCCTCTTTCATTTTGTAGGCGTAAGAGGTGAGCGTTGCCTGATCGCTGCCGCCGTTATAGAGGTTGTAGCGCATGCGCAGCATCGCCTGCCACTCCTGGCTGTGTCCGCGGGTGCCATCGATGTTGTTATCCATGGTACGACCGACTTCAACGTTCACATCCGGGTAGAAGCGCGATTTTGCCGCCTCATACCGCTGGCGGGTCGCTTCCACATCGGCATCGGCCTGTTTCAGCAGCGGGTTGTTTTCCAGCATCACCGAACGTGCGGCATCCAGCGAGGCGGGAACCGCGATTTTAGCGGGCATCACCAGAGTATCAGGCTCTTTGCCAGTGACGCTCTGGTAGTTAGCACGGGAGTCTTCGAGGTTGGTTTGCTCGGTCAGCAGATTGTTGCGCGCCTGTGCCAGACGGGCCTGAGCCTGCTCAAAGTCTGCCTGACGACCCACGCCCTGCTCGGTACGCAGGCGGATCTGATCAAACACCCGCTCGTGATTCTTAAGGTTATCTTCTGCCAGCGCCACCATCTTCTGGCGCATCAGCACATCGAGATAGCTCTGGATCGCCTGCAGGGCGGTGGATTCGCTGGTATTCAGCACCGTCCAGGCCCGGGAGTTGACCGTCGCTTTCTGGCGGCCCACTTCGCTGGTGGTCGCAAAACCATTGAAGACGTTCTGGCGAAGGTTGATGGCGGATTCACTGCGGTGCAAATCACGCAGATGATCGCCTCCTGCACGGGTGCTGGCGTTATCGGTTTGCTCCCAACCGGTGCCAGCAGTGAGATCCAGGGTCGGCAGATAGCCACCTTTGGCGGCGCGAAGATCCTGATCGGCGGAATATCGGCTGTTTACCGACGCGTTAACTTCCGGGTGCCACAGCAGGCTGTCTTTTACGGCCTGCTCCAGGGTAGTGGCCTGGCTCTGCGTGGCGCTCAACACCAGCGCCGCACCCATCACAATCTGACTATAGTGTTTCATCTTGTTGTTTTTCCTTCACATCCCTTGAGTGTGGATCATTATCCACCTGAGAAAATCCCATCAGACCGAGGGATAAAATGCATCCTGCGGGTTTATGATCGGACGGGATCCTTCGTCTGACCTGAATTCAAATCATCGTTGTTGCCGCGCAGAGCCCAACCGCACTCTGCGCGGCAGACGATCAGGCGTGATCTTCCGGTTTGGCGATCAAGTTATCCAGCATCGCTTCGTTTCCGGCATCGTAACCTTCCGTTCCGGCTATCTCGCCACCTTCAGCGGGAACATGTTCGATCTCCGCCGGACCATCCGCCGCATCGCTCTGCGGCCCGGCCTGAATCAGGGTGCTGAGATCGTTATGCTCTTCGTCATGAATGAGATCGCTAAAGTTCAGCTGCTCGTCCTGATCCGGACCGGCGCTCTGCAGCGTAGCGAGGTTTTCACTCTGCGCATCGTTCAGCAGCGCATCACTGGCATGATCGGCCATTGGCGCTGCGGTGGTGTTGAGCATCAGATTATCGTCATCAATTAACGAGGCAGCATGATCGTCAGCATCCAGGCTGCTGGTATGCGTCAGCTTATCGCTCGCCTCGCCGTCATGATCGGTATGGCTCTCCTCAACGCTGTGGCTGGCCATCAGAGGGTGATCGTCGTCAACAGCGTCATCTGCATGCTCTTCCCCACCGTGGCTTTCGCTGACGACGGTGCCGCCCTCTTTACCGTCAATGGTAAAGTCACTTTGGTGCTGACCGTCGGCGGTAGAGCCCACTTCCAGCGTGATGTCACCGAAATCGCTATCACCGTTCGGGAGTTCAACAGTGACCTGGCCGGTAAAGTGCGAGGTGTCGTTATCGAAGGTCAGGTGGTAGACCTTGTTGTCCGCGTCGTAACTGACGCTGGTGTAGTTACCCGTAAAGGTCGCATTCTCAGGAATGCCCCCCAGCGTGAGGCTGGTCAGATGGTCGCTGCTGTCTGAGCTTTCCAGATTCACGTCGAGGTTCAGGGTGGCCGTGGTGGTGACGGTGGTACTACCGCCGTGCGTTCCGGAAGGCCCGTCGCCGAAAACAACGCCCTCGATGCCGTTGGCATTCTGGAACGGCGACTTCCCGGTATCGTTATCGACCACATGCAGGTTGTCTATGTCGTTGTTTTTGCCGTTCTGCGGATGATCGACACCGGTGACGGTGTAGTCAGCTTCATTACCCTGAACAAAGATATAGTCCTTACCTACGCTGCTCTGCGGTAAGCCCTGGTTGCCAGTAATGCCGTTGAGCGGTCGGAATTCATAGTGATCCTGCGACCAGTCGCCCTGCTGGTAGTAGCCACCCGTATGATCTCCCACCACAAAGATATCGGTATGGGTCTTATCGCCATTGTTGGCGTTGGCGTTACCCTGGCTGGTGTAGTAGTGGATCTGATCCGGGCTGTCGGCCTTCGGCACGAAGTCGCCCTGAATCTTGCCGTCCGGGCTATCCGGGGTCAGCCAGACATGCACGTTACTGCCGATCGCCACGATGACACCGTTCTGGATATCGTACCCGTTCGGATCGCCGCTGCCGCCGTTGATGTGGATGATTTTGTCATCTGACGTCTCGGTCGTCTTATCGCCAGGAGTAACGGTAACGGTCAGTTTGACGTCGGCATCGGCGTCGGCGTCGGCATCTGCGTCGGCATCTGCATCAGCGTCAGAATCTGCATCTGCATCTGCATCCGCGTCGGCATCCGCATCCGCGTCGGCATCCGCATCCGCGTCGGCATCCGCATCCGCGTCGGAATCTGCATCCGCATCCGCATCAGCATCGGCATCCGCGTCTGCATCGGAATCCGCATCGGCATCGGCATCGGCATCGGCATCGGCATCGGCATCCGCGTCAGCGTCAGCGTCCGCATCGGCATCGGCATCGGCATCGGCATCAGCGTCTGAATCAGCATCCGCGTCGGCATCCGCATCCGCGTCGGAATCGGCATCAGCATCCGCATCAGCGTCCGCATCTGCATCTGAGTCAGAATCGGAGTCCGCATCCGCGTCGGCGTCCGCATCCGCGTCGGCGTCGGCATCAGCGTCTGAATCGGCATCAGCATCAGAATCGGCATCCGCGTCGGCATCGGCATCAGCGTCGGAATCGGCATCCGCATCCGCATCCGCATCAGAATCGGCATCGGCGTCAGCGTCGGCGTCCGCATCAGCATCAGCATCAGAATCTGAGTCTGCATCCGCATCAGCATCAGCATCTGCATCCGCGTCGGCGTCGGCGTCCGCATCAGCATCAGCATCAGAATCTGAGTCTGCATCCGCATCCGCATCCGCGTCAGAATCGGCATCGGCGTCAGCGTCTGCATCGGCATCAGCGTCGGCATCCGTATCTGAGTCAGAATCGGAGTCAGCATCCGCATCCGCGTCGGCATCGGCGTCAGAATCTGCATCTGAGTCTGCATCCGCATCTGAGTCAGAATCAGCATCAGCATCGGCGTCGGCGTCTGCATCAGAATCCGCATCCGCATCCGCATCCGCGTCGGCATCGGCGTCAGAATCGGCATCGGCATCAGAATCGGCATCGGCATCGGCATCGGCATCAGCATCAGCATCAGCATCAGCATCGGAGTCCGCATCAGCATCAGCATCAGCGTCGGAGTCCGCATCCGCATCCGCATCTGCGTCAGCATCGGCATCCGCATCTGCGTCAGCATCGGCATCCGCATCGGCGTCGGCATCGGCATCCGCATCAGAATCGGCATCCGCATCAGCATCAGCATCCGCGTCGGCGTCTGCATCTGAGTCAGAATCGGAGTCCGCATCCGCATCCGCGTCGGCATCGGCATCTGCATCGGCATCCGCATCTGCATCGGCGTCAGCATCCGCGTCGGCATCAGAATCTGCATCTGCGTCAGAATCTGCATCGGCATCCGCGTCGGCGTCGGCATCTGCATCCGCATCCGCATCTGCATCTGCATCTGCATCTGAGTCAGAATCGGAGTCCGCATCCGCGTCGGCATCGGCGTCTGCATCGGAATCCGCATCAGCATCTGCATCTGCATCAGCGTCTGCATCGGCATCTGCATCAGCGTCTGCATCGGCATCAGAATCTGAGTCTGCATCCGCATCTGAGTCAGAATCGGCATCCGCGTCAGAATCGGCATCCGCGTCAGCGTCGGCATCCGCGTCAGCGTCGGCATCGGCATCGGCATCGGCATCGGCATCTGCGTCTGCGTCTGCGTCGGCATCGGCGTCAGCGTCTGCATCAGAATCGGAATCCGCATCCGCGTCTGCATCGGAATCCGCATCGGCATCGGCATCGGCGTCGGAATCTGCATCCGCATCAGCATCAGCATCCGCGTCGGCGTCTGCATCTGAGTCAGAATCGGAGTCCGCATCCGCGTCGGCATCGGCATCGGCATCGGCATCAGAATCGGAGTCTGCATCGGCATCAGCATCTGCGTCGGCATCGGCGTCGGCGTCGGCATCAGAATCGGAGTCTGCATCCGCATCTGCATCGGCGTCAGAATCGGAATCAGCATCAGAATCGGCGTCGGCATCCGCGTCGGAATCGGCATCAGCATCCGCATCTGCATCTGAGTCAGAATCGGAGTCCGCATCAGCGTCGGCGTCCGCATCCGCGTCGGCGTCGGCGTCGGCATCAGCGTCTGAATCGGCATCCGCGTCGGAATCGGCATCCGCATCCGCATCAGCGTCCGCATCAGAATCGGAATCCGCATCCGCATCCGCATCCGCATCAGCATCAGAATCGGCATCCGCATCGGCGTCCGCATCCGCGTCGGCATCTGCATCTGAGTCAGAATCGGAGTCCGCATCCGCGTCGGAATCCGCATCAGCATCAGCATCGGCGTCGGCGTCGGCGTCGGCGTCGGCGTCCGCATCAGAATCGGAGTCTGCATCTGCATCTGCATCCGCGTCAGCATCGGCGTCAGAATCGGAATCCGCATCCGCGTCCGCATCGGCGTCGGCGTCTGCATCGGAATCCGCATCCGCATCCGCATCAGCATCAGCATCTGCATCAGCATCTGCATCAGCGTCTGCATCGGCATCAGAATCTGAGTCTGCATCCGCATCTGAGTCAGAATCGGCATCCGCGTCAGCGTCGGCATCGGCATCGGCATCTGCGTCTGCGTCGGAATCTGCATCCGCATCAGCATCAGCATCAGCATCAGCATCGGCGTCGGCATCGGCATCGGCATCGGCATCAGCATCAGCATCTGCATCGGCGTCCGCATCAGAATCTGCATCTGCGTCAGAATCCGCATCGGCATCGGCATCGGCGTCAGCATCGGAATCGGAATCCGCATCCGCATCCGCATCCGCATCCGCATCCGCGTCGGCATCGGCGTCTGCATCGGCATCGGCATCGGCATCCGCATCGGCATCGGCATCGGCATCGGCATCGGCATCGGCATCGGCGTCAGCATCGGAATCGGAATCCGCATCCGCATCCGCATCCGCATCCGCATCCGCGTCGGCATCGGCGTCGGCGTCTGCATCGGCATCGGCATCCGCATCGGCATCGGCATCGGCATCGGCATCGGCATCGGCGTCAGAATCTGAATCGGAATCAGCGTCCGCATCCGCATCCGCATCGGCATCAGAATCGGAATCCGCATCGGAATCAGCATCCGCGTCAGCGTCCGCATCGGCATCAGAATCGGAGTCTGCATCGGCATCGGCATCTGAGTCAGAATCTGCATCCGCATCCGCATCGGCGTCTGCATCAGAATCGGCATCTGCATCAGCATCCGAATCATCACTATCGAGCAGCGTTAATTCTTCCGGGGGCTCATCATCGGGGAAATCAAGGCCGGTCGTCGGGTAGCCCGCATCAGGGTCAACAATCTCAGCGGTTAAATCGAGCACGACGTGGGTATGCGACCCGCCGCCGCTGCCGCCTGGTTCACCGCCAGAATTAACGGGCTGAGGACCTGCGGCTGGCGCCTCCAGAGTCTGCGTCGGGTCCTGCCCGTCGGCAATGGCCTGCTGAATAGCCGCCACGTCCTGCTGCTCGGATGCCGTGGCGTCAGTGGCCACGTGCCCTGTGCTGTCCCAGTGGCTGTCACGGCCCAGATCTACCTGTTTGCCGTCCGCCAGCGATAAGGTAATCGCGCCAGTCGCGCCCGTCTGAATTTGTTCCCCGTCGAGGATCCTGTCGCCTTCCGTCAGCAACCTTGTGCTGCCGTCAGGACTGACTGCGAATACCTGCCCTATTACTGCTTTGACGATCCCGGATACGCCGCTCATATATTTTTTCCCTCAATCCTTTACATGCCCAATTCATCCCTTACTCAGGCTTAGAATGCTAAAAAAGAATTAAATCTGTATTAGTAATTTGCTGTGCAACGCTGACAAGGATACGCCTCTCAATAAGAAATTTATTGATGCAGGTCCGTGTCAGCCCCCTATATTAATTGATGACATGAATAAATAGGAATCTAAAAAGGTATGCACTATCAAAACAGGGAGTCAGGCTAATGGCTCCCTATTAATCCGTCAGGTAATGAAGGCAGCTTAAATAAGCCCCTCGTCATCATCCGCGATTAACCCTTCCAGACCACTCAGCGAGCGGCGCGCCTGCGCGCGGCTGGTGAGTTTCGCCTGCGCGGCCGGTGGCAGGTCGGTAATGGTGATGACGCCTTTGCTCATCAGCACCTCGATCAAATCCTCCAGCACACGCACCATCTCAAGGTCGCTCTGCTGCAGCTGATACAGCGTGGCTTCACGGATTTCTCGCTGGCGCATCCACTCGTCAATCTCGGGGGTGCAGAGATCATGTTGTTCCGTCATGGTGGTAAAAGGCGTCAGCTCCACCCGTATAATTCGTCTTTCCGTATCGCGTTCTACATAATACATTTTCAGCCTCCATTCACTCTGTGAGGTTAATTTCTATCCAGTGTACTGGCGTCAGCGAAATAGCGCCCCATCGCACCATGCAGGCCAATGTTTTCCAGAATTGCCAGTTCCCCAGCTGTTTCCACTCGTTCGGCAATAAGGGGAAGATTAATCTGGCGGGTTGCCCAGTAAATGGCCTCAATAAACAGTTTCTTATCATCTTCGCTGTCTATATTGCGAATATAACTGCCATCGACTTTAATCCAGGCCAGACCCCACTGCGGTAAATTGCCAATAAGATGGAAGCGACCACCAAAATGCTGGATCCCCAGACGGCAACCCAACGCCTTCAGGCGACTGACCAGCACGTTGACGCGTTCGACGTCGGGAAGCTCGTTCTCATCCAGCTCCAGGGTCAGCCAGGCTGCCAGCTGCGGCGCGCCTTTCAGCGGTTGCAGGAGAGCCTTCAGACTCTGGTCGTCAGCCACGCTGGCACCGCTGATACTCAGCGCCAGCGGGCGCGGCGATTTAGCCAGCTCCTGCAGGGTCTGCTGGAGCATCACGATATCCATGCGACGGCTGAGATCGAGACGGTGGATCCACGGCATAAAGCGTCCCGCCGGCACCAGCTCACCCTCCCGGGTTTTAATGCGGGCGAGGATCTTATGGTGCAGCACCACATGCGGGTTATTACACGCATACACCGGCTGCGAGAAGAGCTCGAAGGCGCCGTTGGTCAGCACCGCGTCCAGCCGGGTGTACCAGCTGTGATGATCCTCTTCGCGCTCACCGGCCGGGGCAGTATCGGGGCTGGCAAAGAAGCGCATCTCGGTTTCCGCTCTCGCCAGGGCCTGATCCGCCTGCGCCAGTACCGCCTGCGGGGTATCGCCGACGTTAAAAGGCACCAGCGCGAAGTGGGCCACCGGCGAAAGGTCACTCATGCCGGTTTCAGACAGCGCCTTCAGCTGGGTGGTGAGGGTGTTGCTCAGGTTATCCAGATCCTGTCCCAGCATCAGCGGGGCGATAATAGCGAACTCCCCGCCACGCACGCGGGCGACAAAGCCTTCGTTGTGAAAATAGTTGCGCTGCAGACCGGTAAGAATATCCGCCACCGCCACCAGCAATTGATCGGATTTCGCCCCGCCCAGACGCTGGTTGAGACCCATCAGATTCTGGACCCGCAGCAGCATGATGTGTCCGGCAGGGTTCTCTTCATCGCTCAGTCGCGACTGCAGCTGCATATCAAACGCCCGACGGTTGCTCAGCCCGGTCAGACTGTCGTGATAGGCCTCCTGACGCAGGGATTCGGTGCGCCGGGCCTGATCGCTGAATAACACCTTAAGCTGAGTCACCATCATGTTGGTGGCCTCAACCACCCGCCGCAGCTCCGGGGTCTTCGGCAAGGCCGATACATTGAGAAACTCACGGCGGGTGATCGCCATCGCCTGGTCGACGATATAGTTAAGCGGGCGCAGCATACGGCGTAACAGCAGGGTGGCGGCGAGCAGGAACAGCAGGCTACAGCCGGTCAGCCACAAAAAGCTGGCGACAATGCTGTTCCACAGGCGGGCCAGGGCGAACATCGGATGGCTGACCACCTCGACCCGGGCGGCCTGCGTCCAGCCGCGCATCACAATGGCGTCGCCTTCACCGGGGCTGAGGTGCACCAGCCGCACGAACCACTGCGGAACGCGGGTATTCTGGGGCACATCGCTGCGCTCGATGATCGGTTTATTGGTCTTAATGTCGATCACGCGAATGCGATAAAAATAACCGCTGTCGAAGATGGAGTTGACCATTAGCTCGGTCATCGTCGGGTCGTCGATATGGGTGGTCAGCGACAGCCCCAGCGCCGTCGCCGCATCCTGCGCGTGGGCGCTAAGCTGATTGCGGTACTGCTCGCGGGAACTCTCAAGGGTTACCACGAAGTTGCCGCAGAAGATGACAAACGTAAATAAACAGATGCCGATCAGTAGCTGTTTATAAAGAGACATGGCCCTATCCTATTCATTAATTTCAAATCCTTCTGCACGCATGCGGGTGAGAAGATCCTGCCAGCGGGAGAGCCGTTTGCTGTCGCCCACGCGTTTGTTGCCGCCGGACTGCGGCAGCCAGAGCCCTTCGCCGTTAAACGCGTAGACCGGAAGCAGGTCCGTACGCTGGGTGGCCGGCAGAATGGCGGTTTTCAGATTATCCAGAACCAGCGGGATCGCCGTGGGGGTGGAATACCATGTCACCACCATGTGCGCCTGATTCAGTTCGAGTGCTTTTACATAGGTAATACGTAACTGGTTCGCGGGTACGCCCATTTCACGCAGGGTGAAATATTTCGCCAGCGCAAAGTCCTCGCAGTCCCCTGCCCCTTTACGCAGAAATTCAATCGGCGTTGCCCAGTAATCCTGCTGCTTCCAGACGACGATATCATCCCGAAAAGCCATTCTGGCGTTAAAAAACTGATTAACCTGCTTTAACTTGTCCTGGATCGTGCCCTGCGACGGGGTGTTAAGCAAGGCCGCCCACTCAGCGATCCGCTGTCGGGCGGCGGGGGTGGCCGGGCCATACAGCCGCTCGGTGCGGGTGCTGATGGCGCTGAAATCCCACCCGGCACCGAGCCCTGGCGAGATAACCAGCAATGCCACCAGCCAGAGCGACAGCCAACGTCGACAACGCACTGATATGAGGGAGCGAAGAGGTCGCATAGAGGCCGCTTACTGCTCGTCTGACCGGGCGCGCCAGCGTTGGCGATACGCGACATAGCCAGAGAGGTAGTGCTCGACGTCGTCAATCCGCACCCGGTAGCTGTGGTGACGAATAAAAAAGCTGCCGACGATCCGCGGCGGATTTTTAAAGAACATCGCCAGTTCCGGCCAGAAAAAGCCATTCGCCAGACAGCGGGCGCGGGTCTCCAGCGCCTGATTGAACACGTCCATATCGAAGCCGGCCAGCAGGTGCTTATGCGGCGAGGTCTCCAGCCGGGCGATCATCTTTGATGCCGCCATCATCAGCTCCAGCAGCGTGGGATAGGTGGTAACCCGGTTCTGGACAAAGTCGAGGTGGTCGCGCACGTTATCCAGCCCAAACTGATAGTAACGCTCCAGCGGTCGGTAGAGCGTTAGCTCGTTGACGCAGTAGCTGAGCCAGTGATCGTGGGCCTGCCAGTGCTTCTGTTCGATAAAGTGATCCATCGCCCGCTCGACCATCTCCAGCCAGCGTGGAGCCTTCGTCAGGCCGTAAAGGCGCATCAGCGCGAAGGCTGCTTCGCCGTCGTAATAGATAATGCGGTGCGCTGCCTTGAGAGAGAGATCCCCGGCATTCAGCACATGCACAAACCCGCCGGTCTGCGGATCCTGCATAAAGCCGATCCCGTTCGCCAGCCGCGCCATCTGCGCCAGGTAGCGGTTATCCCCGGTCAGCTCGCTGTATTTCGCCATCGCCAGGATGCACACCGCGTTGCCGCCAAGCTTGATCTCATCCCCGGTATCCACCAGGAAATCGGCCTCGCTGCCATCTGGCAGGGTATAGGTGCGAATGAAGCTGGTGCAGAGGTCGTTCAGCGCCCGCTCGATGGCCGCGAACTGCTCTGGCTCGCGCGTGACTTCCCAGCCTTCGAGCAGGGCATAGGTTGAGCTGGCGTGACGCAGGGCGTTATAGGTCGGAATGGCGCGATCGAAGCAGGGAAACCAGCCGTAGTGGTAGCGCCCGGTAGCAGTGATCTGGCGCGCCAGATAGTCGGTGGCCGAGGCGATCATCGGCTCCAGGGCCGTCGCCTGCCAGTCGGGGAGCTGGCGATAGCCGCTGTTACGCCCGGTCGATTCGATGGGCAGCAACTGCTCGCCGTCGCAAAACAGCGCCCGGGTGGTGAAGCGCCAGAGCATCTGGTCAGGCTGTTCGGGCCAGCTCAACACCGCCCCGAAGCGACGGCGCGAGAAATGGGCCAGGTTGTTGGCATTCGGCGTGGCGACGCCGTGGTCACCGTGGTAGAGCAGCGCGTTAGCGGCAATCTCCTGCTCCAGCATGGCGTAGCGAAACGCCGGATCGAGGCTCAGGCCATAGCGAAAATAGTTACGCTTGGTTTTGCCGAGTCGGGCTTCCAGCGAGTCCCAGCGCAATGCCTCCACCTTATCGACAAGGTCAACCCGCAGCCAACAGACGTCAGTGCCGCTCTGCTGTTGCCACGCCTGTAGCGCCTGCGTCCCCTGCTGCCAGGCCTGTTCAAAGGTGTCGCCGCAACCCTGCACAATGTGGGCACGGCGTTGACTGTCGGAGGCACTAAAAAAGATCGCCCAGGTGGGGCAAATCGACGGTTTAGGCGCAACGTCCAGCAATTCCATCGCCGGGCGGGTTTGCGCAAGTAAGTCGCTGAGCGGCATGTTAACTCCTGAAAACGCCAGAGGCACCCTGTCAGAAAAATCCTAACCGATGATACCATTATGTATGACAAGTTGTGTATTCTGTATGTCTGTTGTTTCCCCGGGGCGGTGTTGTGAGTCGATGGTGTGTGTCAGGATTTCTGCTGCTGATAAGCGTTTTCGCTTACGCTGAGACGCCCCTGCTGTGGAACCAACCGCCCAGCCGACAACACTGTCCAACCAGCAACGACGCCGCCTGGGTGCAGTACCCGAGCGGCGAAGCCTGCATGCGCTATTTCAGCGCGGGCACGCTGCGTGACGCTCCCCTGGCACTGGTGGTACTGAAAGGCGACCGGGTCGCGCAGATTAAACGATCCCCGGATGCTATTCCCGGCAATACCGCCAACGCTCAGCGCCGTCAGGCCCGGGCCATGCTGCGCCAGACCGGATTGCCGACGATTATTATCGCCCGTCCCGGCACCTACGGCTCCAGCGGCAACCACTACCGCCGCCGCCAGGCGGAAGAGTTTCAGGCGATCGCGGCAACCCTCAACGCCATCAAAGCCCGATACGGTATTCAGCGTTTTATCCTCAGCGGACACAGCGGCGGAGCCACTGCCGCCTCGGCGCTGCTGGCTACCGGTCGGCGGGATATCGACTGCGCGGTGCTGACCTCCGGTGCCTGGGGGCTGCTGGAGCGGGCGCAGCGTATGCGCCAGCAGCGCAATGCGCCCCCCGCCCCCGCGCTGGACGGCACGGGATTGCCTCATCCCTGGGACCCGCTCGATCATATTAGCGGGATCGCCGCCGATCCCCTGCGGCTGATCCTGGTGATCGGCAACCCGCAGGATCGCAACACCCCGTTCGATCTGCAGGCGCGCTTTGCCGCTGCGCTGCGCGAGCATGGCCACCGGGTAATGCTGCTCGAACGTCCCGCCGCTCCGCCGGAGTACCACGATCTGCTGGGTAATGCCGCGATCAACGCCATTAAGCTTTGTCCGCAGCGCGGGCATACCCCAAAACCGTAAGGACAGGACCATGAGCCAGACATCACCCCGCCCACGCCACGCTGACGCACCGGGATGGACGGCCGCCGACCTCGAAAAACTGTCCGGCGGCATCTGGCATCATCGTCCGGATGCGGACTGGCGTGCCGACGACATTGCCCTTTTTCACGACAAGGCGCACGCCACCCGCCCCTGCCTGTTTATTGCCATGGATACCGACACCTGGCTCAAGGGCTCCGGCAATACCGGGATTTACGCGGGCTGGACCGATACCCATCTGTCGCTTTCCCGTCACGCCTCCCGCTACTGTGGGGCGATCGTCCAGCGACGCCTTGAGGATCTGCCTCCCGACTTCCCCCAACTGGTGGTGGGCAATAGCTATCAGGCGCTGCAGAGGCTGGCGGAAGCGGCCCGGCAACGGCTTGACGGCAAAGTGGTGGCGATCACCGGAACGGTTGGGAAAACCACGACCAAAGCGATGCTGGACAGCATTCTTGCACCCCGCATGTCGGTGGTGGCGAGCCGTGGTAACCACAACACCCGTACAGGGGCATTGGTCACGCTGGCCCGTACCGCCTGCAACCCGCAGTCAGTGGTAATGGAGGTGGCAATCTCGGCCCTGTGGATGCGCAACGGCGGGATCGGCCCACGTATCAAGCCGCATATCGTCATCGTGACCGAAGTCGGCATCACGCAGGTGGGGAAAAACATCACCTCTCTCGAGGATGTGGCGCGCTTTAAAGCCCGCATCAGCCAGGGTCTGATTCCGGGCGGCTACGCCATTCTAAACCGCGACATGGCCCTGTATGACCGCGTGGCAGAGAGCGTCCTCCGGGACGGCGCCCGCATCATCAGCTACGGTTTCGACGCCGCCGCCGACGTGCGCATCACGGCGTTCACCCCGGACGCGTACGGGTGCCAGATTACCCTTCTCTTCCGCAACCAGCCCCTGCGTTACCGGCTGACGGTGCCCGATAAGGGTGGCGTGCTTAACTCGGTGGCGGCGCTGATCGCCGCCGAGCTGCTGGGCGTCAGCATGGCGCAGAGTATCACCAGCCTGGAGGCCTGGCGCGGCGACGGTCAACATATGGGCATTACCGCGCTGCCGCTGCCGGACGGTGGTGCCGTTACCCTGATTGACGACAGCTACAACGCCGAATACCTGTCGATGCTCAACGCCTTTGAGGTGGCGGCGCAGCGTGCCCGCGACGGCGGTGGCCGGGTCATTGCCCTGCTGGGGCGGATCGTCAACCTCGGCGAGCAGTCCGGGGCGATCCACCGCGCGCTGGCAGAGCCCCTGCTGGCGGCGGGCTGCCAGCAGGCATTTTTACACGGCGAGGAGATGGCGGCCCTGCACGATGCCCTGCCGGACGGCGTTCGCGGCGGTCACTTCCTTACCGCTGAAGCACTGGTGGAGGCCGTAGCCCCGACGTTGCGCGACGGCGATATCGTGCTGGTCAAAGGCAGCGCGCGCAATTCCGACTTTAAGCGGGTCGCCGGCCTGCTGAAAGCCCGTTTCGCGGCCCCGCCTGCGCTCGGGAAAGGGCAAACCGCACGCCTGCTGATCAATCTCTCCACCGGCGAACAGCGGATATCGCAGCTGAGCGGCAGCACCTTTGCGCCGACGTATCTCAGCCAGCTGCTACTGACCTGCTGCATTGCGGATCGTCTGCTGGCAAAAAAAATCACTCTTGATACCCCGGTAAAGGTGCGCGACATTGCCGCCGCCATCCTGGAGGGCAACCCGGCACTCGGCCTGGCCCGGGGCAGCACGGCAACGGTAAAATCGCTGGTGCAGGGGATGCTGATCCATACCGCCTGCGATGCCGCTATTCACCTCGCGGAGTTGCTGGCGGGCAGCAGCACAGAGGCGCTGAAACAGCTCCGGGCGCTGAGCGCCACACTGGGCATGCATCACACCCATCTCAATAACGTCTCCGGCCGCCCGCGCCCCGGGCAGCGCACCACGCTGGCCGATATTGCCCGGCTGATGCGCCATTTCCACCAGCGCTACCCGCACCTGTTGCCGTGGCTGGGGGAGTATGAGGCGGCGATCGGCGAGCGGGTGTACCGTAAAACCGGCAACCTGCACAGTGACGGCAGCGCCTGGGGGCAGTTCGGTGCCGGGCGCTGGGGCGTCGCGCTGCAGTGGGTAGCGGGTGAGCTGTGGCTGGCCTGCGCCGCCGGCGCTAATGACGCCTTCCATCTCGACTATCTGCTGGATGAACTGCTGGCCAGCGCCGAAGGCCGACCGCCCGCACCAGCGTCAGTCGTCCGGCAGATCGAAAAGCCAGCCGCCACCCTCACCCTGCTGGGGGACACCTATTTTGGCGAGTGGTACACCCGCCGGCGCCAGGCGCGCGGGATGGATGACGCCCTCCAGCGGCACGGGTATGACCACAGCTTTGCGGCGATCGCCCCGCTGCTACGCGGCAGCGACTTGACCCTTGCCAACTTCGAAGCGGCCCTGACCACCGACCTGAGCGCCAGCCTGGAGGGCCGCAAACCCTTCTGTCTGATCGGAGATCCGACCGCCTCGGTTGCCGCCCTGCGCAAACAGGGCATCGACGCGGTAGCGCTGGGTAACAATCACGCCATGGATGCCGGGTTGCCGGGTCTGCACAGCACCCTGGCGGCGTTTCGCGATGGCGGGATCGCCTGCATCGGGGCCGGACTCAATGCTCAGCAGGCGTATGCCCCGCTGGTGCTGACGGTGGGTGGCAGGCAGTACAAGATTTTCAGCGCCTACTGGTATCGCCGCTATATGGAGCAGGAGTGCGCCTTCTACGCCCGGCCGCGCCGCGCGGGCGTCGCCTGCCTGAGCGGTGGGCTGATCGAACAGCTGCGACAGGAGAAAGCCAGCCCTCGTCCGGCCACCACCATCGTACTGGCCCACTGGGGGCTGGACTACCGCTGGACCACCGCCGGACAGCGGGCACAGGCGAAACGCCTGAGCGAGGCCGGGGCCGATCTCATCATTGGTTCCGGCCCGCATATGGCGGGCGATGCCGCCCGACTGGGCGAGAGCCTGGTGGTCTACAGCATTGGCAACGCCGTGTTTAACAGCAACGGCGAATACCGGGAGCGTGGCATGCCCGCGTACGGGTTTATCGTCCGCCTGCTGCTCGGTCATTCGATACCGCAGATCCAGCTCCTGCCAATTTTTACCGACAACAAACGGACCTTCTGGCAGCCGCGCCCGGTTAACGAGGCTGAGTTTGCCGATCTGATCGCCCATCTGAAATTGCAGGGAATGGCAATTGGCGAGCGCGGCGCCTGGCGTGCCGTCAACGTGGACGGCGAATATATGTTGACCATGACCCTGGACAGCCGCTTCGGTCTCATGACTTCAGATGAGGGGCCCGCCATGAATACTAAAAAATCATGAGGCGTGAATGTTGAGGGCGAATACATACTGACCATAACGCCGCTGTGATACAGGGTCAGGACACATTGATGAGCGTGCCACTGCAAAACATACCCCGCTGCGGGCTTATGCTGTTCATGCTACTCCTGGGGGTTAGCGGATGCTCTTCCGGGGACAATACCGCCAGCCGGGGACGGCCGGTGCAAAAATACTACCGCCCCGCGTACATTCCGCCCCCGGCGATGCCCGTGCAGCGCGCGCCGGAACCCTGGAGCATAGCGCCAGAAGAGGCGCCGCCGGTGAAAGCGAAAAAACGCCCGCCGACCAAAGCCGCAGAACAACGTCAGCCCAGAGCGATGCCGGTGCTGGATAATTCGTTGCCCGAGCCGATCTGGCAGCCGGCGATAAGCCGTCAGACGAGTCTGGAGCTGAAATCATGACCGAACGCGCCATCGGTGAACTGAGCAGCCGGCCTGATATCAGGCACCCGACCCTGCCTCTCTGGCAAAACGGTCTGGTGATTATCATCACCCTCACCTACCTCATCTGCGAGCTGGCATTTAACTCGCGCCTGCTCGACCTGGTGGGAAGTCTCTCCACCCCCGAGGACATCCACAGTATGGAACGCTATGGCCGGGCGTTAACCGCCATCGCCGCGGCCCTGCTGGTGCTCCAGCTGGTGCTGGCAGGCAACGTCCGGCTAAAAAAACGCGGCATCGATTTTCCCCCGCTGTACGTGGCAAGCATGGTGTTTTCGCTCTGCCTGCTCACCGGCGTGGTGACCTGGCAGACGGTGGAACGGGTGATTGAACAGCAGGTCGCGCAAAGTACCGGCGAATTTCGCCAGAAATCGCTGCTGGCACAGCTCTACCAGCAATCCTTGATTGACGGGCACCAGACGCTGGAGGGGATCCCGCTGGATGAAGACGGCGGGCAGCGCCAGACCTGGGCCAGCCCCTCGGGGAAAGCGTTTCTGGCGATGCTGCCGCTGCTGATGAGCTCGGTCAGCCGTTATCACCCGCTGCTGGAAAGCGAGACTGCGCAGAATCTGCGCGACAGTATAAGCGTCCAGGAGGGAGGGATCCTCGGCTATTACAAAGCCTGGCTGGCGGGCGTGCGGACATTTATAAGGACTATCTCGACTATTCCAGCGTGACGCAGAAAAACGTGCGTTATCACGAGGCGATGATCCCTGCCCGACTCGACTGGGAGGCGTTTTTCATGCTGGACGTGGTGCAGAGCAGGCTGCGTGAAACGCTGGCGCTTCCCCCTCAAAGCCGGGTTCGCTCTGAATACCCCAAAGATGACGCCCTTAAGCAGTTTGCCCTTGAGCTGCAGGCCCCCCATCTTGATTACGCCGTGCAACAGCAGCTCCCCCACCTGCAGGCCGCGCTGGCCAGCTATGGTCCGGGCGGTGCGAATGAAAAAGCGGGAGAGGATGCGGCGCGGGCGGTGATTGTTCCGCCGATTGCGCTGATGTTCTCACTGCTCGGCGCGCTTACCCATCTGGCAAAACTGCTCTATCTGCTGCTGCTCCCCCTGAGTGCGGCCCTGCTGTATATCACCTCGTGGCGTCCGGTTCGCCTGCTTAACCGTCATGCGCTACTCTTTCCGGTGCTGCTGATTTGCCTGCTGCTTGGGATGTTCAGCCTGATGAATAACAGCATCACGGCCTCGCCGGCCTATCATGCCTTGCGTCATGGGTTACAGGGTGCGGACGTGGCGATTACCGGAGAGTCCTCGTCACTGAGCGGCGGCGCGCTGCTGCGGGTCATTCATGCGGTCAGCATCGGGCAAAGTTACAGCTATCCGTTAAACCACGCCCTACGCCAGAATCTGTTGATGGACTTTGATTTTGGCTACGAAACGCGTGATAAGTAAGGTCTTTTCCAGGACAATAAACAGGCCTGTTTTTTGCTGGTTTTTCAAGCGTGAAGTTGTGATAGCCGTTAAGATATATTCAGTGCTACATTACGCCGCCACGCGGCAACACGCATTATCAGACCAGTCGACCTGTACGGTAACCACCTGGAACCATTAATATTAAGACGGGTCATAAAAACAGTACGGCGTATCGCCCGTCTGGCGCTACCTCCACACTCTTCAAAAAGGTCGTTTTATCTTGTCTCAATGCAAATTCACACTCGCCCTCTTGCATCCCCGTTACTGGTTTACGTGGTTTGGTCTGGGCGTCCTGTGGCTGCTCGTACAACTCCCCTACCCGGCGCTGCTCTGGTTGGGCTCCACCCTCGGTAGCCTCTCGCGTCGTTTTCTTAAACGCCGGGAATCTATCGGCCGCAGAAACCTCGAACTCTGTTTTCCGGCCTTATCGCCCGAAGAGCGCGAGCATCTGATTACTGAGAATTTTAAATCCATCGGCATGGCGTTACTGGAAACCGGAATGGCCTGGTTCTGGCCGGACCATCGAGTACGCAAGTGGTTCGATGTGGAAGGTCTGGAAAATTTACAGCGCGCGCAGGCTAAACACCGCGGCGTAATGGTGATCGGCGTGCACTTTATGTCGCTGGAGCTGGGCGGTCGCGTGATGGGGTTATGCCAGCCGATGATGGCCACCTATCGGCCGCACAATAGCCTGCTGATGGAGTGGGTGCAGACCCGCGGTCGTATGCGCTCCAATAAAGCGATGATCAGCCGGAATAATTTACGCGGGCTGGTTGGCGCCCTGAAAAAAGGGGAAGCGGTATGGTTTGCCCCCGATCAGGATTATGGCCGTAATGGCAGCAGCTTCGCCCCGTTCTTCGCGGTAAAAGAGGTCGCCACCACCAACGGCACATTCGTGATTTCACGCCTGTCTAAATCGGTAATGCTGACCGTGACGATGGTAAGGAAAAACGATAGCAGCGGCTATCGCCTGTTTATCATGCCGGAACTGGAAAATTACCCTGAGGAAGAGGTAGCCGCTGCGGCGTATATCAACCAGGTGATCGAGAAAGAGATCATGCGTGCGCCTGAGCAGTATTTATGGGTGCATCGCCGCTTCAAAACCCGTCCTGAAGGCGAACCGTCCCTCTACCGGTAACCCTCTCCTAAAGGTTAGTTTCGCCTTGAAACTAGCCTTTTCAATAACCTGTAATCACCCTGATTTATCGTTAGCACGCTATGTTGCTCAAGGGCAATTTATTACCCTGGGAAATTAAACTGTCGCCGTTCCACGACACTCGTAAGTCGCGGAAAGTATTTAAAAAAACCCCTCTTGTCACCCCTCAAATTTAAGCGTACATTAGCGCCGTCTGGCTACCCGAAAGCACAGAATTCTGAGCTGGAGTTGATGCCAAAACGGGGATAATTCTCATTTCCGCTCTGGCCTGACTTCACCTCTCTATACTCAGTTGGACTCTGAATTTAATGCGTATCACGATATACGCGGAGCGATGAACGTGAAATATTTCTTTATGGGTTTTTCAGTTATTGTGTTCGCCTGGGTCGGCACCTTTGCCCTGATGATGAACTGAGCAAAGAAAATGCAAAAAAACAGGCGCCATTGGCGCCTGTTTTTTTATGCTTATTGACTGGCTTACTCAGACGCGGATTTTGTCCCCTGCGGCAACAGCCCGTCGGCCCGGAACATACTCTTGATCCCCCTCACCGCCTGACGAATACGGTCGCTGTTCTCAATCAGCGCGAAACGCACGTGCGTATCACCATATTCGCCAAAGCCCACCCCCGGTGAGACGCAGACTTTCGCGTCCTGCAGCAGTTTCTTGGCGAACTCCAGCGAGCCCATCCCCGCATAAGCGTCCGGGATTTTTGCCCAGACGTACATGGAGGCTTTAGGCATTTCAACCATCCAGCCCGCCTCATGCAGCCCTTTGACCAGCACATCGCGACGGCGTTTGTACTGCGCGGCGATATCCTTCACGCACTGCTGATCCCCTTCCAGGGCAGCAATGGCCGCCACCTGCAGCGGCGTAAAGGTGCCGTAGTCGTGGTAGCTCTTGATGCGCGCCAGGGCATTCACCAGCGTCTTGTTGCCGACCATAAAGCCGATGCGCCAACCTGCCATGTTATAGCTTTTCGACAGGGTGAAGAACTCCACCGCCACGTCGCGCGCGCCGGGAACCTGCATAATCGACGGGGCTTTCCAGCCGTCATAGACGATATCGGCGTAGGCCAGATCATGTACCACCAGCACATCGTAACGCTTCGCCAGGGCCACCACCTTTTCAAAGAAATCGAGCTCGACACACTGGGCGGTCGGGTTGGAGGGGAAGCCGAGGATCATCATCTTCGGCTTCGGATAGCTTTCGCGGATAGCGCGCTCCAGCTCGTTGAAAAAGTCGACGCCTTCCACCAGCGGCACAGAGCGTACCTGCGCCCCGGCGATGACCGCGCCGTAAATATGAATTGGGTAGCTGGGGTTCGGCACCAGCACCGTGTCGCCATGATCCAGCGTGGCCAGCATCAGATGCGCCAGCCCCTCTTTCGAACCGATGGTGACGATGGCTTCACTCTCGGGATCGATCTCAACCTGATAGCGGTCCTGATACCAGCGCGAGATGGCGCGGCGTAAACGGGGAATCCCTTTGGAGGTGGAGTAGCCATGCGTATCCGGGCGCTGGGCGACCGTGCAGAGTTTTTCCACGATATGGGGCGGCGTAGCGCCGTCCGGGTTGCCCATACTGAAATCAATAATGTCTTCGCCGCGCCGACGCGCAGCCATTTTCAGTTCAGCGGTAATATTAAAAACATACGGGGGGAGACGATCGATACGCGAAAAACGGCGTTCAGGACTGGAATCAGCCATAGATACCTCAGATAACGTTAGCGCCCGGACCGTCCGAGCGACGTCGCCACGATGTGCGGCGTGCTTAGAAAATAACCCGAAAAAATTCGGCTTGTCGAGAGGGGAAAAATAAAAAAAAACGTAGCGCTAAAACAGGAACTCTGCTGCGACTAAAACGGGAAGTAAAAATGAATAGCGGCATTTCTGATGCCATTTTATTAACACTTTAATATCAATAGATTTACGACTTTCGGGTGGGTTTTCTCGTAAGCGCACCTGGCAGGTCAACCTGAAACTATCCCATTTGAAAAGTGCGCCTTCTCCCCATTTGATAAAACTGACGGATAACTGGTCATTGGGCGTCAGGTTTTTTATCATGGTTGTTTCCCGTTTGCCCAGGTCATCCCGTGCACGAAATATTCGATATGCTGCTGGCGGTCTTCGATCGCGCGGCATTAATGCTGATTTGCCTGTTCTTCCTGATCCGTATCCGCCTGTTCCGCGAGCTGCTGCATAAATCGGCCCACTCGCCGCGCGAGCTGCTGGCCGTGACCGCCATTTTCTCAATGTTTGCCCTGTTCAGCACCTGGTCCGGGGTGCCGGTGGAGGGTTCGCTGGTCAACGTGCGCGTAATTGCCGTGATGTCCGGCGGGATCCTGTTTGGCCCCTGGGTCGGGATCATCACCGGCGTCATCGCCGGGACCCACCGTTACCTGATCGATATCGGCGGCGTGACGGCGATCCCCTGCCTGATCACCAGCATCATCGCGGGCGTGCTGTCGGGCTGGATCAACCGTAAGGTTCCCAAAAAGCAGCACTGGCGGGCGGGCATTATCGCCGGGATGATCTGCGAAACTCTCACCATGATCCTGGTGGTGGCCTGGGCACCGACCATTGAGCTTGGGCTGGATATTGTGTCGAAAATCGGCATCCCGATGATCCTCGGCAGCGTCTGCGTGGGCTTTATCGTGCTGCTGGTACAGAGCGTGGAGGGCGAAAAAGAGGCCAGCGCCGCCCGACAGGCCAAGCTGGCGCTGGATATTGCCAATAAAACCCTGCCGCTGTTTCGCGATATTAATGTCGAATCCCTGCGTCAGGTGTGCGACATCATCCGCACCGACATTCACGCCGATGCGGTGGCCATTACCAATATTAATCGGGTGCTGGCCTACGTGGGCGTGGGAGAGCATAACTACCGGGATAATGACGATACCGTCAGCCCCACCACCCGCCAGGCCATCAGCGATGGCAAAATCATCATCAAGAATAACGACGAAGCTCACCGCACCCCGGAGATCCACTCCATGCTGGTGATCCCGCTGTGGGAAAAAGGGGTCGTTACCGGCACGCTAAAAATTTACTACTGCCACGCGCACCAGATTACCTCCTCCCTGCAGGAGATGGCGGTCGGGCTGTCGCAGATTATCTCCACCCAGCTGGAGGTGTCCCGTGCCGAGCAGCTGCGGGAGATGGCCAACAAAGCCGAGCTGCGCGCCCTGCAGAGTAAAATCAATCCCCATTTCCTGTTCAATGCCCTGAATGCCATCTCCTCGTCGATCCGCCTCAATCCGGACACCGCCCGGCAGCTGATCTTCAATCTGTCGCGCTATTTGCGCTATAACATTGAGCTGAAGGATGATGAGCAGATCGACATCAAAAAAGAGCTCTACCAGATTAAGGATTACATCGCCATTGAGCAGGCGCGGTTTGGCGATAAGCTCACCGTCATCTATGACATTGATGAAGAGGTGAACTGCGTCATCCCGAGCCTGCTGATCCAGCCGCTGGTGGAGAATGCCATTGTTCACGGCATTCAGCCGCGCAAGGGCAAAGGCGTGGTGACGATAAGCGTGGCGGAGTGCGGCAACCGCGTCCGGGTGGCGGTACGCGATACCGGCCACGGTATCGATCCCCAGGTGATTGAGCGGGTGGAGTCAAACGAGATGCCCGGTAATAAAATTGGTCTGCTGAATGTTCATCACCGCGTTAAGCTGCTTTATGGTGAGGGGCTGCACATTCGCCGCCTGGAGCCGGGCACCGAGATCGCTTTTTATGTGCCCAATGAACGGTCCCCCGTTCATGCGCAGACGTTGTTATCGCCCTGGAGAGAGTGACCCATGAAAGTCATCATTGTGGAAGATGAAATACTCGCGCAACAGGAGCTGAGCTGGCTTATCAAAGAACATAGCCAGATGGAGATCGTCGGCACCTTTGAGGACGGGCTGGACGTGCTGAAATACCTTCAGCACAACAGGGTCGACGCCATTTTTCTGGATATCAATATTCCGTCGCTGGACGGCGTGCTGCTGGCGCAAAACATCAGTCAGTTTGCCAGCAAGCCCTTTATCGTCTTTGTCACCGCGTGGAAAGAGCATGCGGTGGAGGCCTTCGAGCTGGAAGCCTTCGACTATATTCTCAAGCCGTATCAGGAGTCGCGGATCGTCAGCATGCTGCAAAAACTTGAGCAAGCCTGGCAGCAGCAATCCGGCGCGGGACAGGTCGCCGCCTCGCCGGTCACGCGCGAAAATGACACCATCAATTTGATCAAGGATGAGCGCATCATCGTGACGCCGGTGGACGATATCTACTACGCCGAAGCGCATGAGAAGATGACCTTTGTCTATACCCGCCGCGAGTCGTTTGTGATGCCGATGAACATCACCGAATTCTGCGGCAAGCTGCCGACCAGCCATTTTTTCCGCTGCCACCGCTCGTTTTGCGTCAACCTGCATAAGATCCGCGAGATCGAGCCCTGGTTTAACAACACCTATATTTTGCGGCTGAAGGATCTGGATTTTCAGGTGCCGGTGAGTCGCAGCAAGGTGAAAGAGTTTCGCCAGCTGATGCACCTGTGAGGATGGTCCCCGGCGAACGGACGTTCACCGGGGAGGAAGGATTACAGCACCTGTCCCAGAGTCTGACGCAGATGCGCGCCCGCGCCCAGCAGGCCCGGGTTGTCATGGACAATCAGGTATACCGGGATATCCCGGACGTAGTCGCGGAAGCGGCCCTTGTCTTCAAACCCACCGCGGAAACCGGAGGATTTAAAGAAGTCGAGGAAGCGCGGCACAATGCCGCCCGCGATATAAACCCCGCCAAAGGTGCTCAGATTCAGCGCCAGGTTGCCGCCAAACCGCCCCATGATCACGCAGAACAGCGACAGCGCGCGACGACAGTCGGTGCAGCTGTCTTCCAGCGCACGTTCGGTCACGTCTTTCGGCTGCAGGTTTTCCGGTAGTCTTCCGTCGGACTTGACGATCGCCCGGTAGAGATTCACCAGGCCCGGACCGGAGAGCACGCGCTCCGCCGACACGTGGCCCAGTTCTGCGCGCAGCTCTTCGAGGATAATGCCCTCTTCTTCGCTGTTCGGCGCGAAATCGACGTGGCCACCTTCCCCTGGCAGGCTGATCCAGCGCTTATCGACGTGCACCAGATGCGAGACGCCCAGCCCAGTGCCAGCGCCATAGACGGCGATCGGCTTACCTTCCACCGGCTGGGTGCCGCCGAACTGGATCAGATGCTCCGGCTTTAACATCGGGATCGCCATCGACACCGCGGTAAAGTCGTTAATAATTTCCAGATGCGCAAACCCGAGGTTCGCTTTCATCTCCGCCGTGGAAAACGCCCAGGTGTGGTTGGTCATCGCCACCCAGTCACCGGTAATCGGGCAGGCAATAGCGATACTGCCATCCTCCACGCTGACATCATGCTCGGTCAGATAGACACGAACCACCGCTTCAAGGCTGGGATAATCCAGCCCGGAATAGGTCTTGGCGCGGGAGATCTCCCCCGTACTGACGTCACATAACGCCAGACGCGCGTTAGTGCCTCCTACATCTCCTACCAAAGCATACTTTGTCATTCTTCTACTGCTCCGCTAAAGTCAAAATAACTCTTTGGCACACTCTAAATTCAAGGCCCGATAACAACAACGGCCTGAATAAAAGCACCCCAGGATAATCGATCTTCGTCACAGAATAACTTTACCGTTTCAGCACCATTTGCACTATTAGCATCAGTCTGAGCGTGCAAAGTAATGACCGCCATTTTTTACAAGGAAATCATCATGCTCCATCCGCGAGCCAGAACGATGCTGCTGTTGGCCCCTCCCGCGCTGATTATTGGCGTCGCCTCCAGCCTGATTCTGATTGTGATCATGAAAGTTGCCTCCGTATTACAGGCAGTACTTTGGACGTCGTTACCTTCCGCAGTCGGCCTTAACGCGAGTTCTCCGACCTGGGTGGTGTTGACCCTGACCCTGACCGGCATCGCCGTGGGGCTGGTGATCCGCTACAGCCCCGGTCATGCCGGGCCGGACCCGGCGACAGAGCCGCTGATTGGTGCCCCGGTGGATACGGCCGCCCTGCCCGGGCTGATTATCGCCCTGATTATTGGCCTGGCGGGGGGCGTAAGCCTCGGGCCAGAGCATCCGGTGATGGCGGTGAATATCGCCCTCGCCGTTGCCGTGGGATCGCGCGTGTTTCCCCGGGTCAACGCCCTGGACTGGACCATTCTCGCCTCGGCGGGCACCATTGGCGCGCTGTTCGGCACGCCCGTCGCGGCGGCGCTGATCTTTTCCCAGACCCTGAGCGGCAACACCGAAATCCCCCTCTGGGATCGCCTGTTCGCCCCACTGCTTTCCGCTGCTGCGGGTGCCCTGACCACCAGCCTCTTTTTCCATCCCCACTTCTCCTTGCCCATCGCCCATTACAGCCAGATGCAGCTGGCCGATATCTTTAGCGGGGCGATTGTCGTCGCCATCGCCATCGCGCTGGGGATGGTGGCGGTCTGGTGCCTGCCGCGCCTGCACCGGCTGATGCATCGCCTGAAGCACCCGGTACTTATCCTCGGGACAGGTGGGTTGATTCTGGGGCTCCTCGGCGCTATCGGCGGCAATATCACGCTGTTTAAAGGGCTGGATGAGATGCAGCAGATGGCATTCAGTCAGCTGTTCAGCGTTTCAGATTATCTGCTCTTTGCGCTGATCAAACTGGCGGCGCTGGTGGTGGCAGCGGCCTGTGGTTTTCGTGGTGGACGGATTTTCCCGGCGGTGTTTGTCGGTGCCGCGCTGGGGTTGATGCTGCATGAGCACGTCGAGGCGGTCCCGGCGGCGATTACCGTTTCCTGTTCGATTCTGGGGCTGGTGCTGGTTGTCACCCGGGATGCGTGGCTGAGCCTGTTTATGGCGGCAGTGGTGGTGCCAGAAACCACCCTGCTGCCGCTCCTCTGTATCGTGATGCTGCCCGCCTGGCTGTTGCTGGCGGGCAGACCTATGCTGGCGGCCTCTAACGAAGATAAATAATCAGGCGCTTTTACGCGCTTCCAGCGCCTGGATGATGCCACTCAGCAGCGGTGGAACATCGGCTTTCGGCAGCATGACCTCAATCAGCGAAAGCCGATCCGGGTGCGCCACTCTCTCCAGCACCTCTTCCAGCTGCACCGCCTCACTCACCCGCCAGCACTCGGCCTGACAGTTCAGGCTGAGGGCCTGCGGGATCTGCGTCCAGTTCCACAGCGCAATGTCGTTATAGCGCTGATTCGGGCCATGAATGGCGCGCTCAACCGTGTAGCCTTCGTTGTTCAGGACCATGATCACCGGGCACTGTTTGTCCCGCAGCATCGAGCCCAGCTCCTGGATAGTGAGCTGCGCCGCGCCGTCGCCGGTAATCGCAATCACGCGGCGATCCGGACAGGCCGTCTGCGCGCCATAGGCGGCGGCAAGGGTATAGCCAATCGAGCCCCAGATCGGCTGAACGATAAAATTCACCTCCTCAGGTAAACGCAGCGCGCCCGCGCCAAAGGCGGATGTTCCCTGGTCGGCGAGAATAATATCCCCCGGGCGAATAAAGTTTTGCAGCGTTTTCCAGAAGCTGTCCTGGCTCAGCGTCCCGGGGTGTACTGCATGCAGTTGCCGGGCGGGACGGGTTTCCGTAGTGGCGCTGGCGTACTGATGGCACAGGCTGGAGAGGACCTCAATCGCCTGAGTCATCGGGATCCCGGTGTACCAGACATCCCCGATCCGCGAGGCGTGCGGCTGCACGTCGATCGTCTGCTGATGCGTGAGCTTGTGGGTGAACCCGGCGGTGAGCGTATCGGTAAAGCGCGTCCCCACGCAGATCACCGTATCGGCGCCTTCAATGGCCTCGTTGACCCCGGCGGCACTGGCAGAGCCGCTGTAGGTGCCCGCGAAGCCCGGTTTGCGCTCGTCAAAGATCCCTTTCCCCATCAGCAGGGTGGCGTGCGCCATGGGCGTCTGCTCCACCCAGCGCTGGAGCTGGCTTTTCAGGCCGTAGCGCAGGACGAGGAAATCGGCCAGCAGCGCGGTGCGCTCACTGGCCGCCAGTCTTTTCTCTGCCGCCTGGCGGAAGGCATCGAGGCGGAAACTGTCGCTTTCATATATACGATCAATGAGAGCGCTTACAGGCGGGGTGGCAGGTTTTTTTGCCACATCGGCCGGCAGCATGATGTAGCCCGGGCGGCGCTCCCGGAGCATTTCGGTCAACACCCGGTCGATTTCATAGCAAGCATTCTGTTCGGTAAGGTGCGCCTGGGCGACGGTCACGGGCTCACTCATTTTATAGAAGTGACGAAACTCGCCGTCACCCAGCGTATGGTGCAGCAGTTCCCCTCTTTTCTGCGAGGCGCTGCCCGGCGCGCCCACGATATGCAAAACCGGAACATGTTCGGCGAAACTGCCCGCGATACCGTTCATGGCGCTGAGCTCGCCCACCCCAAAGGTGGTCAACAGCGCGGCAAAACCCTTGCAGCGCGCGTAGCCATCGGCGGCGTAGGCCGCATTCAACTCGTTAGCACAACCCACCCAGCCAATATCCGGGCTGGCGATAACGTTATCCAGGAACTGTAAGTTGTAGTCGCCTGGCACGCCAAACAGATGATCGGCACCACAATCTGTAAGGCGGTCCAGCAGGTAATCGGCGACGGTGTAGGGGGTAAGCATGACTGTTATCCTTATAATGTTGACTTCACTTTGAGTATTGAAGAAGCGTGATAGCTGTCCAGGAATGGCGATATTCAGATCATGGAAACCCTGCTTTACGTATTTTTGCGCGTTACTCTGTGTGCCTCAGTCGTGGTGTAAACGTATACACTGAATGACTATCTGACGCAGAGGGAAAAACTCATGGTTTATCAGGCGGAGCAAAATCGTTATCAATCAATGTCGTATCAACGATGCGGGCAAAGCGGTCTTAAGCTGCCTGCCATCTCCCTCGGGCTGTGGCACAACTTCGGCGATGCCACGCTGATCGAAAACAGCCGTCAACTTTTACATCGTGCTTTCGATCTGGGGATTACCCATTTCGACCTTGCCAATAACTACGGTCCACCGCCGGGATCGGCGGAGCGTAACTTCGGCCGGATCCTGCAGGAAGATTTCGGCAATTTGCGTGATGAGCTGATCATCTCAAGCAAAGCGGGCTATACCATGTGGGAGGGGCCGTACGGCGACTGGGGGTCGCGTAAATACCTGATTGCCAGCCTCGATCAAAGCCTGAAACGTATGGGGCTGGAGTATGTCGATATCTTCTATCATCACCGCCCGGATCCGGAAACGCCGCTCCGGGAGACCATGAAAGCGCTCGACCATCTGGTGCGTCAGGGCAAGGCACTGTACGTCGGGCTGTCCAACTACCCGGCGGAGCTGGCCCAACAGGCCATCGACATCCTCGACGATCTGGGCACCCCCTGCCTTATTCACCAGCCAAAGTTTTCGATGCTGGAACGCGCCCCGGAAGAAGGATTACTGGATGTGCTTAAGCAGAGAGGGGTGGGATGCATTGCGTTTTCGCCGCTCGCCGGTGGCCAGCTTACCGACCGTTATCTGAACGGTATTCCGGCAGATTCCCGCGCCGCCAGCGGCAGCCGCTTCCTCAACCCGGATCAGGTCACCGACGAGAAGCTGGAGAAAGTGCGCCAGCTCAATGCCCTGGCCGAACGCCGTAACCAGAAATTGTCGCAGATGGCGCTGGCCTGGGTATTACATCACGAGGCCATCACCTCGGTGCTGATCGGTGCCAGCAAAACGGCGCAAATCGACGATGCGGTGGGGATGCTGGCGAATCGTCACTTCACCCCTGAGGAGCTGAGCGAAATAGAATCAATCCTGAGCAGCGTTATTTAAAAGCACTTTTAGCAAAAAGTGCTACGCCTTCTGAATTAGGAGTTAAAGCGATTATCCGGGGCTTTACCGCCCCTTAATATTGCGTTAACAAGCCGCTTACGGCTCCGATCGTGAAGGAGAATAATAATGTTCAGGTCCCTGATTCTGGCAGCAGTATTAATGGCTTCAGCCCCGCTGGTCGCTAATGCTGGCGAAATCACCCTGTTGCCATCCGTAAAATTACAAATTGGCGATCGCGATAATTACGGTAACTACTGGGACGGTGGCGGCTGGCGTGACCGCGGCTACTGGCATCGTAATTATGAATGGCGTGGCAAACGCTGGCACAAACATGACAACGGCTACCACCGTGGCTGGGATAAACGTAACGCCTATGAACGCGGCTACCGTGAAGGCTGGCGCGATCGTGATGACCATCGCGGCCGCAAAGGTCACGGTCATGGCGGACACGGTCATCGTCACTGATACGAAAAAGGCGCCTCGCGGCGCCTTTTTTATAACCCTAACGCCGTGCCGATAAGCAGCCACAGATTCAACGCCACCACCAGCACCACTATCGCCCACCCTGCCCGTTTCACCAGCACGCTGTTCACCAGATCGCCCATCAACGTCTTATTGCTGGTAAACACCAGCAGCGGCACCAGCGCCAGCGCAATACCAAAGCTCAGCAGCACCTGGCTCATCACCAGAATGCGGGTCGGATCGAGCCCCATCAGGATCACAATAAAGGACGGCAGCATGGTGACGGCACGACGCACCCATAGCGGAATATGGAAGCGCACAAATCCCTGCATCACCACCTGCCCCGCCAGGGTACCGACCACCGTTGACGAAAGACCCGCTGCCACCAGGCTCAGGCCAAAAATGGTGGCCGCGGCGTGGCTGAGTAACGGTTCGAGGGTCAGATAGGCCTGATCCAGATCGGCCACACCGGTATGACCGTTGAAGTGGAATGCTGCCGCGGCGGTGGCCATCATCGCCAGGTTAACAAACCCGGCGATGGTCATGGCGATCGCCACATCCCATTTGGTTGCAGAATAACGCTCATGCCGCGACCCATCGTGCAGGTTCTGGGTCAGCGAGGAGTGCAGATAGATTACGTGCGGCATAATGGTGGCGCCCAGCACCCCGGCCGCCAGGAACACCGCTTCCGTGGTGGGCAGGCTCGGGATCGCCATCCCTTTGCCGAGCTGGACGACGTCAGGCTGGGAGAAGATCAGCTCAACGATATAGGCCGCCGCCACGAACAGCAGCAGGCCGCCAATCACTTTTTCGAGCGGTTTTTGCCCGCGGCGTTGCAGCATCAGGATCAGGAAGGTGGCAATACCGGTTAACACCGCCCCCTGAAGGAGCGATACGCCCAGGATCAGCTTAAAGCCGATTGCGGCACCGATAAACTCCGCAAGGTCGGTCGCCATGGCGATAATTTCGGCCTGCACCCAGTAAAACCAGACCAGCGGACGCGGATAATGGTCGCGGATCTGTTCTGCGAGGTTTTTGCCGGTGGCGATGCCCAGTTTTGCCGACAGCACCTGGATCATCATCGCCATCAGGTTAGCCCACACCACCACCCACAGCAGTTTATAGCCGAAGCTGGCCCCGGCCTGAATGTTGGTCGCAAAGTTACCGGGATCGATGTAGCCAATAGCGGCAATAAACGCAGGTCCCATTAATGCAAACCGCATTTTGCGTGCTGCTTTGCCACTGGTACTCTCATCAATGCGACTGTTGGTCATTTTTGCCTCAGAAATATAGCCTTTGCTATGTTTAATGCTATCAAAATGCGAATGATTATCAAGTTCATTTAAAATGGTTATATTGATTACAGTGATAGCGAAGAACAATAAGCAGGCTGAAAACGTGGAAAGGCTGCCGAACGATAAATACACGCAACCTTTGTGAAGCGTAGCACACAAACTTAACTTTTAACTCATTTACACAACATAACAAAAACGTATCGTATGTCACTATTTTTGAGTCTCGTCACAGGACGTGACTATAGTGTGGCTTTGATCTCGTTTTCTTTACGCTTGTTTCATAGAATGTGCAGCGAAATTAAACCTGCCTCATATTTGGAGCAAATATGGACCGCGTCCTACATTTTGTCCTGGCACTTGTTGTCGTTGCCGTGCTTGCGTTGCTGGTCAGCAGCGATCGTAAAAAAATCCGCATTCGTTATGTTATTCAATTACTCGTTATTGAAGTTCTGCTCGCGTGGTTCTTCCTGAACTCCAACGTGGGTCTGGGTTTCGTAAAGGGCTTCTCCGAGATGTTCGAAAGCCTCCTCGGCTTTGCCAACGAAGGGACTAACTTCGTATTCGGTAAAATGAACGATGAAGGTCTGGCGTTCTTCTTCCTGAAGGTTCTGTGCCCTATCGTCTTCATCTCTGCCCTGATCGGTATTCTGCAGCACATTCGCATTCTGCCGATTGTGATCCGCGCTATCGGTACCGTGCTGTCTAAAGTGAACGGCATGGGCAAACTGGAATCTTTCAACGCCGTAAGCTCCCTGATCCTCGGTCAGTCTGAGAACTTTATCGCCTATAAAGATATCCTCGGCAAAATGTCCCGCAACCGCATGTACACCATGGCGGCTACCGCAATGTCTACCGTTTCCATGTCTATCGTGGGCGCGTATATGACCATGCTGGAGCCAAAATATGTGGTGGCTGCACTGGTTCTGAACATGTTCAGCACCTTTATCGTTCTGTCCCTGATCAACCCGTACCGCGTGGATGAGAGTGAAGAGAACCTGCAGATGGCGAATCTGCACGAAGGTCAGAGCTTCTTCGAAATGCTGGGCGAGTACATTCTGGCAGGTTTCAAGGTGGCGGTTATCGTTGCCGCGATGCTGATCGGCTTTATCGCCCTGATCTCCGCGCTGAACGCCCTGTTTGCTGCTGTGCTGGGTATCTCCTTCCAGGGCATTCTGGGTTACATCTTCTACCCGGTCGCCTGGGTGATGGGTGTCCCGGCAAGCGAAGCGCTGCAGGTCGGCAGTATTATGGCAACCAAACTGGTTTCTAACGAATTCGTCGCCATGATGGATCTGCAGAAAATCGCCGGTTCCCTCTCCCCGCGCGCTGAAGGTATCCTCTCAGTCTTCCTGGTCTCCTTCGCCAACTTCTCTTCTATCGGCATCATCGCGGGTGCGATTAAAGGCCTTAACGAAGAGCAGGGTAACGTGGTCTCCCGCTTCGGTCTGAAGCTGGTTTACGGCTCTACGCTGGTCAGCGTCCTGTCTGCGTCTATCGCTGCACTGGTCCTGTAATCAGCTCAAAAAAAACCGGGGATTTATCCTCCCCGGTTTTTTTACGTCTGTTATTCACTGAGCGGTTGCGGTTTACCTATCAGATATCCCTGCAGGTAATCCACCCCCGAGGCGAGCAACATCTCACGCTGCTCCTCCGTTTCGACAAACTCCGCCACCACACACAGCGATCGGGTCTTCGCCAGATTGCAGATCGATTTCACAATCATCGCATCCATACTGTCGCTACAGATATCCTTCACGAAGCACCCATCAATCTTAATGACGTCCGCCTGCAGGCGCTTGAGACGTTCGTAATTGGCATAGCCGGTACCGAAGTCGTCGATGGCAAGTTTAAAGCCGTAATGACGCAGCTGCTGAATGTTGGCGATACTGACTTCGGAATTCGAGAAGGCCTGCTCTTCGGTCACTTCGATGATCACCGTCTGCGGTTTCACCTGGAAGCGTTCAAACAGAGCAATGATCTCCGCCGCGACCTCTTTCTGCATCAGCGTTAAAGGCATCAGGTTCACCGAGAAACGCGCGCAGCGGTCTTCCGAGGGGTGATCCCGCAGCCATACCAGTACCGCTTCCACCACGCTGATATCGAAGCGCCGGCTCAGGTTAAATTGCGCCACCAGCGGCAGAAACTTATCGGGCGTCAGCAACTCCCCTTCACTCTCCAGCCGCGACAGGATTTCGTGGTAGCCCACCCCATCGCCCCGCTGGATCGGCTGGGCATAGAGATGTAAACCGCCCTCATCCAGGGCCCGTTTCACCCGGCTAAGCATCAGGACGCGCTCGGTCGTCTGCCCCGACACCGTCTCAAGGCTGTTATTCAGCGACAGGACCTGATGCGCCGAGCAGGACTTTTCCGCCAGCCAGCTGAGCTGCCCGAGCGTATGGTAGAGACTTTCGCCGCACTGGTATTCCACGCCTCCCCAGGCGGCGCCAAACTCAATGTCCAGCCCGGTGTTGTTCCAGTAGATTTTACGGCTGTTGAGGTGATCCACGATGTGCTGTAACCGCGCCCCGGTTTCCGGGCCGCTCAGCACCACCACCAGTTCGTTACCGGGGATCTGGAATACCTGTTCATTAGGCATCAGCAGCGGCTGCAGCTGGCGAATAATGGCGCGTTTACACTGGACGCGCATCATCAGGCCATAATGACGGCTCAGGAATTCCAGATTATCCATCCGCAAACAGCACAGGGTGGTGCCCTTGTTGTCCGTCAAAAAGGATTCCAGGGCGCGCAGGTTACGTAAACCGGTCAGCGGATCGATCAGCGCCCTCTCCTGCCAGCCGCGTTTGAGCCATTCGCTGCGCTGATAAATGCGTGACATGTAAGCCAGGCAGATAGCAAAGGAGATCAGGACTGACAGTACGAAGGCCAGCGAGTAGCCGTTCTGCACACCCTGCAAAAAGTTACTGTTGTAGGTGAGCAACATCAGGGCACTCAGTGCCCAGCCAAGGACAATCAGCGGATAGCGAAAGCGGCTAATGCCAATTGTAAATAAAATGAAAATAACAGGCACCAGATAGCCAGCAATAATATCTGAAGTAAAGGGTAAACAGAGCAGAAGAAGGCCAGCAATAAGGCAAAGAAGTAATACAGATGTAAATAACTGGTTTCGGGATGAGAATGAATTATGTATATTTCTTCGCCAGAATGCGCGGGCATAATTAGGATTAATAACCATTCTTATCGGATAATAGAACAACATGGTGAAGATGATAACGGCGCAAACCAGGCTTTGAATATCGACAACATGATAAATTACCGAGCCGCGGTCCGTGAAATTGGCGAGAGTAACAGGAAAATCACATAAATAGCCGGCCAGGAACATTGTCAGTTTTATTACCAGCGGCAGGACAAATCCCAACCACGTAATACGCGCCGCCATGAACCGACTGGGTACGTGGTAGCGCCAGCGCGGCCCCACCTGCCAGCGGAGCATGGCGCAGACTCCCAGCGTGCTGAACACCTGACAAAAGAGCAAGATAAGATCCTGCTTTGCCGACAGTTCCAGGTTCCATTCATTCAGTATGGCGAAGCTGATAATAATTGGCAGGACAGCCTGACGTCCGAATAATAATAGGATCGCCAGCATGACGCTCAGCGGCATCCAGGCAAGATAAATCTCAAAGCCATCGATAACAGATTTCGGGGAAATAAGGCGGGAAAATGGCACGACAATCATGCATAACGCCAGAGCAAGCACGAAGCTTTTTCCGTTAAAATGACTTTTGCTTTTCATTAATTTTATTTAACTATTAACCTGGCGTTATTAAATTCATATTAATCATAGATTCTTTAAAACCCTGATACAACATTCCAGGCCAGGAAAAGTCATTACATTTAGTAAAGTTTTTACCGGAAAAGGCTATTTATTTGTCAATGCGGTGAAACTAAAGGAGTTTATTGCAGGCATAAAAAAACCCCCGCCATTCGGCGAGGGTTCAAATTTTGGTGGAGCTAAGCGGGATCGAACCGCTGACCTCTTGCATGCCATGCAAGCGCTCTCCCAGCTGAGCTATAGCCCCACAATGTTGTTTACGCACCAGACTCTGTTGGGTTCAGAGTTTGGTGGAGCTAAGCGGGATCGAACCGCTGACCTCTTGCATGCCATGCAAGCGCTCTCCCAGCTGAGCTATAGCCCCATCGCGTAAAGCGTGTCGTGTTGACGGGCGGCATAATATGAATTCCCTTGCCGGGTGTCAACGGCAAATTCTCACTCTGGCGTTCAACCGCTGAAAATTCAAGCAAATGAATCACATTGCGAGAACGCTCGCAGCCATGAGTTAATCTTGTCACGTTTTCCAGTAAAACGGTGTTATAAAATGAACCTCTAATTACCCATACTCTTACTCAGGAAATTGCATGATCAAGGAACGAATGACGCCAGAAGAGTTGGCCCGGCTCACTGGCTATAGCCGCCAGACCATCAATAAATGGGTGCGTAAAGAGGGATGGTCCACCTCGCCAAAACCCGGCGTTCAGGGCGGTAAAGCGCGTCTGGTCCATGTTAATGAGAAAGTACGGGAGTTTATTCGCAATGCGCGTCGGGCTCCGGAGGCGGCCACATTACCGGAAGCCTCCGCGGATAACTCGTTGCAGGCCTTGCTGATCACACTTGCCAATGAAATGACGCCGGCAGAGCAGAAACAGCTTACCTCTTTATTACTCCGGGAAGGGATCACCGGATTGTTACAACGCTTAGGGATTCGCGATCAGAACTGATATGAAAAAATTACGTAGCAAAATGACCACCGAAGAGCTGGCGGAGACGCTGAGCGTCGCCAGGCAGACCGTAAACCGCTGGGTGCGCAAAAATGGCTGGAAGACGGAAGGCATTAATGGGGTAAAAGGTGGACGCGCGCGCCTCATTCTTATTGATGCGCAGGTGAAGGCGCACATCATGAATATTCCGGCCATTCGTAAACGCCAGGCGCTCTACCAGCTGGCAGAAACCGCAGCCAGCTACGGTGACGCTAAGCCCGTGGCGGTGCTTCCTGGGATCATCAATGCGCTGGAGAATATGACCTTAGCGGAACAGGAGCGGCTTGAAACGCTGCTTACCCGGGAAGGGATACAGGGTTTTCTCGTGCGGCTGAGCATTCATCAGCCAGCGGAATAAAAAACGGCAGGGAAACCTGCCGTTTTGTTTTTTACGTCCTGATTACTGCTGGCTTTCGCGCTCAGCAATAAAGTCCAGCGCTCTGTTGATACGCGCCACGCTGCGGGTTTTGCCAATCGCGTGCACCGTAACGTCCAGCGCCGGAGACTGACCTGCACCGGTAACGGCTACGCGCAGCGGCATACCGACTTTACCCATCCCAACTTCCAGCTCATCTGCTGTCGCCTGAATGGCATGATGCACATTCTCAGCGCTCCAGTCGGTAATGGCGGCCAGCTTGTCGCGAACCACTTCCAGTGGCTGACGTGCAACCGGACGCAGATGCTTCTTCGCGGCGTCGGCGTCAAACTCGTCATACTCTTCATAGAAGTAGCGGCAGTTTTCCGCGATCTCTTTCAGGGTCTTGCAACGTTCACCCAGCAGTTTGATCAGGTCGGCCAGCTGCGGACCGTTGCGGGTGTCGATGTTTGCCTGCTCAATGTGCCACTGCAGCTGGGTCGCAACATACTCTGGCGGCAGGGTATTGATGTAGTGATGGTTCAGCCACAGCAGTTTATCGGTATTGAACGCACTGGCAGACTTCCCTACCGCGCTCAGGGTGAAGAGCTGGATCATCTCTTCACGGCTGAAAATCTCCTGATCGCCATGGGACCAGCCCAGACGCACCAGATAGTTGAGCAGCGCTTCCGGCAGATAGCCATCGTCACGGTACTGCATCACGCTGACCGCGCCATGGCGTTTGGACAGCTTTTTACCGTCGTCGCCGTTGATCATCGACACGTGAGCATAAACCGGAACCGGTGCATTCAGCGCTTTCAGGATGTTGATCTGACGCGGGGTGTTGTTGATGTGGTCTTCACCACGCACCACGTGGGTGATCGCCATATCCCAGTCATCAACCACAACGCAGAAGTTATAAGTTGGAGAACCGTCAGTACGGCGGATGATCAGATCGTCCAGCTCCTGGTTGCTGAATTCGATCGGGCCGCGGATCTGATCGTCAAAGATGACCGACCCTTCCTGCGGGTTTGCGAAACGCACTACGCACGGCTCGTCCGCGGCGTGATGCTGATGATCGTGGCGGCAGCGACCGTCGTAACGTGGCTTTTCATTATTCGCCATCTGCTCTTCGCGCAGGGCTTCCAGACGCTCTTTTGAGCAGTAGCACTTATAGGCTGTACCCGCTTCAAGCATCTCATCAATAACCGCGTTGTAGCGATCAAAACGTTTAGTCTGGAAATACGGGCCTTCATCCCACTCCAGATTAAGCCAGTTCATACCATCCATAATGGCTTCGATTGCTTCCGGCGTGGAGCGTTCGAGATCGGTGTCTTCGATACGCAGCACAAACTCACCGCCCTGGTTGCGAGCAAACAGCCAGGAATAGAGAGCAGTACGCGCGCCGCCGACGTGCAGATAGCCGGTCGGGCTTGGCGCGAAGCGAGTTTTGATTTTCATGAAGTGGCCTTACAGTGATAAAGATGCCGACAACCGGCATATCCTGGAAACGAAAGTGGGCAATATTCTATCACTCCCGCCTGATTCCTCAATCTTGTTGCTGTCAGATCCTTATTCATAGCCGTTTTTGTTTAGAAATCATGCATCACTGGTGGTTTCACGATCGTTTTGTTTAATTTTACGACGAACGAACAAAATCTTTAGAAAAGCCGTTGACTCATTTTCAACTCTCCCTATAATGCGACTCCACACAGCGGGGGTGATTAGCTCAGTTGGTAGAGCATCTCCTTTACACGGAGGGGGTCGGCGGTTCGAGCCCGTCATCACCCACCATCTACTTCGATAGATGCCGCAGTGTTGATAAGAATTGAGAATGGGCGATTAGCTCAGTTGGTAGAGCATCTCCTTTACACGGAGGGGGTCGGCGGTTCGAGCCCGTCATCGCCCACCATTCTCACCTTATCAATAGCAGTTCCGAAATGGGCGATTAGCTCAGTTGGTAGAGCATCTCCTTTACACGGAGGGGGTCGGCGGTTCGAGCCCGTCATCGCCCACCATTTCGGGTCGTTAGCTCAGTTGGTAGAGCAGTTGACTTTTAATCAATTGGTCGCAGGTTCGAATCCTGCACGACCCACCAATGTAAAAAAGCGCCCTAAAGGCGCTTTTTTGCTATCTGCAATATGGACGATTCGAACCTGCAGCAGGTTCGAGCCGAACGCAGTGAGGCACCGGAGCCGTATGGCGACGGCCCGAAGGGCGAGCGAAGCGAGTCATCCTGCACGACCCACCAATGTAAAAAAGCGCCCTAAAGGCGCTTTTTTGCTATCTGCAATTCCTGCAATTTCCGCCAATACTGGTAGTCTGGCTCAAGTCCTTCTATTCCCTGCCGATATCACTTCTTTAGGCAGAGGAAATTAGCATGACCACTATTCAAACATCCGCAGCGTCCGTACAACCCCAACGCAGTAGCGGCAGCAGTTCGAGCGGGAACGATCTCTCCTCACAGATCAGCCGCCTGACCTCGCAAATCACCAAACTGACCCAGCAGCTGAAGGATGTCGCCAACGGCAGTGGCTCGGCAGAAGAAAAAAAGAAACAGCAAGAGCTACTGCAAACGCAGATCAAAATGCTGCAAGCACAACTTGCGCAGCTGCAGCGTCGTCAGGCGGAAGAAGCGCAGCAGAAACAGGAGGCACAACAAGCCAAAGCAGAAGGTGTTAAGGCCCCTTCCAGCGATCGCCAGATTGATGTCTACGTTTAACACTTCTCTGTAGTAAAAAGTGGATCGCGTATGCGGGCCTCGGTCAACTGCTGCGCCTGCATACGTACCACTTCCCACAGCGCCTGCGCCGCCCCTGACAGCGAGCGATTCTTGCGACGAACCAGCATCAGCTTACGCTCGACGACAGGCGTGAAGCGCTTGATCGTTAAGCGGCTCCCCTGGGGCAACGGCAGCGCCAGCGCTGGCAGCACGCTGATGCCAATGCCGGCTTCCACCATCGGAAAGAGCGTGGCGGGATGGCCAATCTCCTGCACAATCGTCGCCCTCACCTGCTGCCCGGCAAGGGCTGCATCGATCAGCGGTCGACTGCCAGAGGCATAATCCTGTAACACCAGCTTCGCCCCGTGCAGCGCCTGCCAGGTGACCTCCTCCAGGGCGGCAAGAGGATCGTCGTCGCGGCAGAGGAGTAAAAAGGGTTCCGAGAGCACCTCTTCGCATTCCAGATCGCTGACCGGCCCCGGATCGATGACGATGCCGAAATCCACCTCTCCCTGACGAATACTCTCCAGCACCCACTGCTGGGGGCGATCGTGCAGCACAAAATTGATATCCGGGTACTGGTAATTACTGAACGCGATACAGTGCGGAATGAGATGCGCCGAAATGGTCTGGCTGGCAGCGACCCGTACCGTCCCGGAGAGCTGCTGTCCTACCCGGCCTACGTCCCGCAGCGTGCTGGAAAGTTCGTCGAGGATCCGCTCCAGCCGGGCCGCCAGCTGATGGCCCGCCTCGGTCAGCATCACTTCCCGGGTGGTTCTGTCGATCAGCCGGACGCCGGTCTGCTGCTCAAGCTCTTTCACACTGTGACTGACCGCCGACTGGCTCAGGCCGATAATCTCGCCTGCACGGCTAAAACTTTTCGCCTGCGCGACGGTGACAAATACACGCAGCTGTCGTAACGAGTAATTCATCTGTTTTACTCATGAATAGATGCAATAAATCAATTTTATTTCTCAAAAGGAAGAAAGCACAATAGCGCTATCTGTTTTCAGGAGTGTTTATGAAACTTTTTCGCATTCTCGATCCGTTCACTATTACCCTTATCGTCGTGGTCCTGCTCGCCTCCTTCTTCCCCGCTCGCGGTGGCTTTGTTCCTTTTTTTGAGGGGCTTACCACCGCCGCCATCGCGCTGCTGTTCTTTATGCACGGGGCCAAACTCTCCCGGGAAGCGATTATCTCTGGCGGTAGCCACTGGCGACTGCATCTGTGGGTGATGTGCAGCACCTTTGTCGTCTTCCCGGTGCTGGGCGTGCTGTTTGCCTGGTGGGCGCCGATCAATGTCGATCCAACCCTGTATAGCGGCTTCCTGTACCTCTGTATTTTGCCGGCCACGGTGCAGTCAGCAATCGCCTTTACCTCTATGGCAGGCGGTAACGTGGCGGCTGCCGTCTGCTCGGCGTCCGCCTCCAGCCTGCTGGGGATTTTCCTCTCGCCGCTGCTGGTTGGGCTGGTGATGGACATGCACGGTGCGGAAGGCAGTCTGGAGCAGGTGGGTAAAATCATGCTGCAGCTGCTGCTGCCGTTTGTGCTGGGGCATCTTTCCCGGCCGTGGATCGGGGCCTTTGTGGCGAAGCATAAGAAGTGGATTGCCAAAACCGATCAGTCGTCGATTCTGCTGGTGGTTTATTCCGCGTTCAGCGAAGCCGTGGTGAACGGCATCTGGCATAAGGTCGGGGTCGGGTCGCTGCTGTTTATCGTGGTGGTCAGCCTGGTGTTGCTGGCGATTATCATTGGCATCAACGTTTTTGCCGCGCGTCGCTTCGGGTTCAACAAAGCCGATGAAATTACCATTGTCTTCTGCGGCTCGAAAAAGAGCCTGGCGAACGGGATCCCGATGGCCAACATTCTGTTTCCGACCTCGGTGATTGGGATGATGGTGCTGCCGCTGATGATCTTCCACCAGCTGCAGCTAATGATTTGCGCGGTCATGGCGCGTCGTTATAAACGCCAGACCGACGAGTTGCAGGCCCAGGAGCAGGCCCGCACGGCGAAAGTTTAAGGGCGACGCAGGGGCTGAACCAGCTGGGTCAGCCCTTCGGTTTTAATCAGTAACGTGAGCGCCATCAGCTCACCCAGATGCCCGGCAGGAAACTCATCCTTACGGGCAAACCACAGCAAATACTCTTCCGGCACATCAATCAGCCGACGGCCTTTATACTTCCCGAACGGCATCTCGATATTGGCTATCTCGATAAGCTGCGCTTTATCCACGTTACTCTCCTAACAGACGCAGCATCTCTGCTTCATCAATCACGTCAATCCCCAGCTCCTGCGCCTTCGCCAGCTTGGAGCCCGCCGCTTCTCCGGCAATCACCAGGTCAGTTTTCTTCGACACGCTGCCAGCCACTTTTGCCCCCAGCGCCACCAGACGCGCTTTAGCGTCATCGCGAGAGAGCTGGCTCAGGCTGCCGGTCAGCACAACGGTTTTCCCGGCAAACGGGCTGTCGATCTCGTCGGCGTTGATCACCTGCGGCGCAGGCCAGCGAATGCCTTCCTTAAGCAGCTGACCGATCACCTCACGGTTGCTCTCTTCCAAGAAGAAGTTAAAGACGTGGGTGGCGACCACAATACCGACGTCCGGCACCTTTTGCAGCTCGTCAATCGTCGCCTTCTCAAGCGCCTCCAGCGTGCCAAAGTATGCCGCCAGCCCTGCTGCGGTCGCCTCCCCTACTTCGCGGATACCCAGCGCGTAGAGGAAACGGGCGAAGGTGGTCTCTTTAGATTTCTCCAGCGCGTCAGCCACGTTCTGTGCGGATTTCGGCCCCATCCGATCCAGCCCGGTCAGTTTACCCGGCGTCAGGCGGAACAGATCGGCCGGCGTATGGACATACTCTTTCTCAACCAACTGGTCGATGATTTTGTCCCCCATGCCGTCGACATCCATCGCCCGGCGGGAGACGAAGTGCTTCAGGGACTCTTTGCGCTGGGCACCGCAGACTAAACCGCCGGTACAGCGAGCCACAGCTTCACCTTCGACACGTTCAACGTCTGAGCCGCACACCGGGCAGTGGGTCGGGAACTCGACCGCACGCGTATCCTCAGGGCGCTCTGACTCCACCACGTTGACCACCTGCGGGATCACATCCCCCGCCCGGCGGATAACCACTTTATCGCCAATGCGCAGCCCCAGACGGTCAATCTCATCGGCGTTATGCAGGGTTGCGTTGCTGACCAGCACTCCGGCCACCTGGACAGGCTCCAGACGGGCAACCGGCGTTATCGCCCCGGTACGGCCGACCTGGAACTCCACGTCGCGCACAAAGGTCATCTGCTCCTGGGCTGGGAACTTAAAGGCTACCGCCCAGCGCGGCGCACGGGCGACAAAGCCCAGCTGCTCCTGAAGCGCGAGGGAGTTGACTTTGATCACCACCCCGTCGATATCAAAGCCCAGCGTCGGACGGTCTGCTTCAACCTGGCGATAAAACGCCAGCACCGCTTCCGGCGAATCGCACAGCTGCACGCGGTTACTCACCGGCAGCCCCCAGGCCTTAAACTGCAGCAAGCGGCCCAGGTGGGTATCAGGCAGCTCGCCCCCCTCCAGGATGCCTACGCCGTAGCAGAAGAAGGTCAGCGGTCGCTTCGCGGTAATGCGCGGGTCCAGCTGGCGTAACGAGCCTGCGGCGGCATTACGGGGGTTAGCGAAGATTTTTCCGCCGGTGCGGCGCGCTTCTTCGTTAATTTTTTCAAAGCCCGCCTGAGGCAGGAAGACTTCGCCACGCACTTCCAGACGTGCCGGAATGTTCTCGCCATGCAGCTTAAGCGGGATAGCACGGATGGTGCGGACGTTGGTGGTAATGTCCTCGCCCGTGGTGCCGTCGCCGCGGGTGGCAGCGCGGGTCATCACGCCGTTTTCATACAGAATGCTGACGGCCAGGCCATCCAGCTTCAGCTCGCAGCACCAGCTCAGGGCATCGGTCTGCTTCAGGCGATCCTGAACGCGTTTGTTGAAGGCGAGGAAACTCTCTTCGTCAAAGACGTTATCCAGCGACAGCATCGGTACTTCATGACGCACCTGGCTAAAAAAGGCCAGCGGCGCGGCGCCGACACGCTGGGTCGGTGAGTCCGGAGTAATTAAATCGGGACGCTGCGCTTCAAGCTCACGCAATTCACGCATCAGTCGGTCATATTCCGCGTCCGGTACTTCGGGCGCATCCATCACATGATAGAGATATTCATGGTGGCGAAGCGTGGTTCGCAGTTCGGTGAGTTGTTGTTCGATTGAGTCCATGTCGCACCATTAATGAGAAAAACCCCCGACATGCGGGGGTTGAGGTGGTGTGAAACAAACGCGGAAACTTACGCGTTAGCTTCTTTTACTTCGCGGATGCGGTCCTGATACTCGCGCAGTTTCTGCGGCGTCATCATTCGACGCTGATCGTCGAGCACCATACCGCCGACTTCGTCCGCGATATGCTGGGCAGACTGCAGCATCAGCTTAAAGTTTTGCAGTTCATCGCCGTAAGATGGCACCTGCATAAAGATGGTAATGCCCGGGGTGGTAAAATCACCGGTCATTTCCGGATCAAAGGTGCCCGGGTTAACCATGTTCGCCAGGCTGAACAGGGAAGGACCGCTCCCGTCCGGGCTCAGGTGGCGATGGAAGATATTCATATCGCCAAATTTAAAGCCCGCCTGGTGAATGCTGTTGAGCAGCAGTTCGCCATTAATCGTTGTGCCATGATGGGCCGCTACGCTCATGACGATCACCGTCTCTTTGCGCTGCGGTTTTTCAACCACTGGGGCGGCTTCAACTACCGGCTCTGGCTCAACAACAGGCGCAGGCGCAGGGGCCGGTTGCGGCGCTGGCGCGACAGGCTGAGGTGCCTGCTGCTGCACGACCGGCTGCGGTTCAGGCTGAGCAACATACTGGGGTTGTGGCGCCGGTTGCTTGCGCACAGGCTCATGCTGCTGCGGTTGCGGCTGGTGTACCGGCTCGACCACAGGCTGCGGCGGCGCAGCGGGACGCGGCTGAGCAGATGCGTAAGGCGGCTGGTACTGATGCTGCGGAGGCTGACGAGGCGCTTCTTGCTCCCCATGGCCTGCGCCGGGCGCAGTATTGGCCCGATGAACACGTACTTCACCCACACCCTCGTCTTCCGTGTCTTCGATATCGTCATCGTTATCGTCGTCACGAGTAGACTTCATGCGCTTCAGTGGGCGATCGCGAAACATAGAAGAGCGCTCTTTACGGCTGGTCCAGAACCCATGGACCAGTAAAGCGATTATGGCGATCGCGCCAACAATGATTAATATCAGACGCAAATCCTGCATCATTATATTCTCTGTTGTTCTAACACCTTGCCACCACGGCAAACATTTACTCACTAAGAGTATTTGCCGATTACGTCAAGTGCAAGTGTATGGGGAGCATTCACAGCATAAAGATGAACTAAATCGTGCTTTTTGCTGTTTTTTCGAACATTTCCGAACTGGTGAATGCGCCGCAACTGGCTAATATAGGCAGGCAATTTCACTGGTTGTGATAAAAGGAGCTCAACCTGGTTATGGTTTCATCAACATCTTCCCCTCCCCGCAGCGGCGTCTGGTACTTTTCTCAGGGCTGGAAACTGGTTTCGCTCCCGGGTATCCGGCGCTTTGTGATCCTCCCTCTGCTGATTAACATTCTGCTGATGGGAGGCGCCTTCTGGTGGCTGTTTACTCGCCTGGACAGCTGGATCCCGGCCATTATGAGCCATGTACCCGACTGGCTGCAGTGGCTCAGCTATCTGCTGTGGCCGCTGGTGGTGATTTCCATCCTGCTGGTCTTTGGGTATCTCTTTTCCACGATAGCCAACTGGATTGCCGCCCCCTTTAATGGCCTGCTCGCCGAACAACTCGAAGCCCGGCTAACGGGTGCGACACCGCCAGATACCGGGGTGCTGGGCATCATGAAGGATCTGCCGCGTATTATGAAACGCGAATGGCAAAAGTTCGCGTGGTACCTGCCCCGCGCCATCGTGCTGTTGATCCTCTACTTTATTCCGGGTATCGGGCAGACGGTGGCCCCGGTGCTATGGTTCCTGTTCAGCGCGTGGATGCTGGCGATCCAGTACTGTGACTACCCGTTCGATAACCACAAAGTCCCGTTTAAAGAGATGCGCACTGCCCTGCGTGCCCGCAAGATGACCAACATGCAGTTTGGCGCGCTGACCAGCCTGTTCACCATGGTTCCGTTCCTGAATCTGTTCATCATGCCGGTTGCGGTGTGCGGCGCGACGGCGATGTGGGTCGACTGTTACCGTGATAAACACGCGTTGTGGAAATAAGTTAAATAAAGGGATGGCTTATGCCATCCCTTATTCCATACTGGATAGCATTATTTCTCATCAGCATATAGATATGCGAATTCCTTACTTCCCCATACTTAATCAACAGGTATGCTGGGTCGGTATCCCAATTTCAAACAGTTAAGGACAGGCCATGAGTAAGATTTTTGAAGACAACTCGCTGACTATCGGTCACACGCCCCTGGTTCGACTGAACCGTATCGGTAATGGACGCATCCTGGCGAAGGTAGAATCTCGTAACCCAAGCTTCAGCGTAAAATGCCGTATCGGTGCCAATATGATTTGGGATGCGGAAAAGCGTGGCGTGTTGAAACCTGGCGTTGAGCTGGTTGAACCAACCAGCGGTAACACCGGTATTGCTCTGGCCTACGTTGCCGCCGCGCGCGGTTACAAACTGACCCTGACCATGCCGGAAACCATGAGTATTGAACGTCGCAAGCTGCTGAAAGCGCTGGGCGCGAATCTGGTCCTGACCGAAGGCGCAAAAGGGATGAAGGGTGCGATTCAGAAAGCAGAAGAGATTGTTGCCAGCGATCCGGCAAAATATCTCCTGCTTCAGCAGTTCAGCAACCCGGCTAACCCGGAGATTCACGAGAAGACCACCGGCCCGGAAATCTGGGAAGATACCGACGGTCAGGTGGATGTCTTTATTTCCGGCGTGGGTACTGGCGGTACGCTGACCGGCGTCTCTCGCTATATTAAAGGCACGAAAGGTAAAAAAGATCTGATTACCGTTGCCGTTGAGCCAACCGACTCCCCGGTAATTGCTCAGGCGCTGGCTGGTGAAGAGCTGAAACCGGGCCCGCACAAAATTCAGGGTATTGGCGCAGGCTTTATTCCGGGTAACCTGGATCTGAAACTGATTGATAAAGTTGTGGCTATCACCAACGATGAAGCCATCTCTACCGCCCGTCGTCTGATGGAAGAAGAAGGTATTCTGGCCGGGATCTCCTCCGGTGCTGCCGTCGCTGCTGCACTGCAATTACTCGAAGATGAAACCTTTACCAATAAGAATATCGTGGTTATTCTTCCTTCCTCGGGTGAGCGTTATTTAAGTACTGCACTGTTTGCCGATCTCTTCACAGAGAAAGAATTGCAACAGTAGTGCCAGAATGTAAATATCGCGTAAAAAAGCACCCATCCGGGTGCTTTTTTGTGGCCTGCTTCAAAGTTTTATCTCGTCTGGCATTGCTTCACCCTGTTAGCTCTGGTATTTAAGCTGACAATTATTTTGAAGCTCGAAATTAATCGATACACGAATTCCCGCTGCTGAATCGATTTTATGATTTGGTTCAAGTCTTGCTTTCGCGGCATAATGTTTAATGTCGAACGAGACGTCAGCAGCCTGACATGCCAGTACCGGAATACGTTTGACACATCTGTGCCTCGTGCCGTTAAGCCGGTGCTAACAATACAGGCTAAAGTCCTGCCGCCAGGCTAGACTTTAGTTCCACAACACTAAACCAATAAGTTGGGGAAATACAATGTTCCAGCAAGAAGTTACCATTACCGCTCCGAACGGTCTGCACACCCGCCCTGCTGCTCAGTTTGTTAAAGAAGCAAAAGGCTTCACTTCTGAGATCACTGTGACTTCCAACGGCAAAAGCGCCAGCGCAAAAAGCCTGTTCAAACTGCAGACTCTGGGCCTGACTCAGGGTACCGTTGTGACCATCTCCGCAGAAGGCGAAGACGAGCAGAAAGCAGTTGAGCATCTGGTAAAACTGATGGCTGAGCTCGAGTAAGTATCCGGGTTCTTTGTAAAAATCAGTCACAAGTAAGGTAGGGTTATGATTTCAGGCATTTTAGCATCCCCGGGTATCGCTTTCGGCAAAGCACTGCTGCTGAAGGAAGACGAGATCGTCATCGACCGGAAAAAAATTTCTGCCGACAAGGTTAGTCAGGAAGTTGAACGTTTTCTGAGTGGTCGTGCAAAGGCATCTGCGCAACTGGAAGCGATCAAGACTAAAGCTGGCGAAACTTTCGGTGAAGAAAAAGAAGCCATCTTCGAAGGCCACATCATGTTGCTCGAAGATGAGGAGCTGGAGCAGGAAATCATAGCCCTGATTAAAGATAAGAACATGACAGCGGATGCCGCTGCGCATGAAATTATCGAAGGTCAGGCGACTGCTCTCGAAGAGCTGGACGATGAATACCTGAAAGAACGTGCGGCTGACGTGCGTGATATCGGTAAGCGCCTGCTGCGCAACATCCTCGGCCTGGCCATCATCGATCTGAGCGCGATTCAGGACGAAGTGATCCTGGTTGCTGCTGACCTGACCCCGTCAGAAACCGCACAGCTGAACCTGAACAAGGTGCTGGGTTTCATCACTGACGCTGGCGGCCGTACCTCCCACACCTCTATCATGGCGCGTTCTCTGGAACTGCCAGCCATCGTGGGTACCGGTAGCGTGACCGCGCAGGTTAAAAACGACGACTATCTGATTCTGGATGCCGTAAACAATCTGGTTTACGTCAACCCAACCAACGAGCAAATCGAAGAGCTGCGTGCCGTTCAGGAACAGGTTGCCACCGAGAAAGCCGAACTGGCAAAACTGAAAGATCTGCCGGCGATCACGCTGGACGGTCATCAGGTTGAAGTTTGTGCCAACATTGGTACCGTGCGTGACGTTGATGGCGCTGAGCGCAACGGCGCGGAAGGTGTAGGCCTGTACCGTACTGAATTCCTGTTCATGGACCGTGACGCGCTGCCAACCGAAGAAGAGCAGTTTGCTGCTTACAAAGCGGTAGCTGAAGCGTGTGGCTCACAGGCGGTTATCGTCCGTACCATGGACATCGGTGGCGACAAAGAGCTGCCGTACATGAACTTCCCGAAAGAAGAGAACCCGTTCCTGGGCTGGCGTGCGGTACGTATCGCCATGGATCGTAAAGAGATCCTGCGCGACCAGGTTCGTGCCATCCTGCGTGCTTCCGCGTTCGGTAAGCTGCGCATCATGTTCCCGATGATCATCTCTGTTGAAGAAGTGCGTGCACTGAAGAAAGAGATCGAGATCTACAAACAGGAACTGCGCGACGAAGGTAAAGCGTTCGACGAATCTATCGAAGTCGGCGTGATGGTGGAAACCCCAGCCGCGGCAACGATTGCCCGTCATTTAGCGAAAGAAGTCGATTTCTTTAGTATTGGTACCAACGATTTAACCCAGTACACCCTGGCAGTTGACCGTGGTAATGATATGATTTCACATCTTTACCAGCCAATGTCACCGTCCGTGCTGACGCTTATCAAGCAAGTTATTGATGCTTCTCATGCCGAAGGCAAATGGACTGGTATGTGTGGTGAGCTTGCAGGCGATGAACGTGCTACACTTCTGTTGCTGGGTATGGGTCTGGACGAGTTCTCTATGAGCGCCATTTCCATCCCGCGCATTAAGAAGATCATCCGTAACACGAACTTCGAAGATGCGAAGGTATTAGCAGAGCAGGCTCTTGCTCAACCGACAACGGACGAGTTAATGACGCTGGTTAACAAGTTCATTGAAGAAAAAACAATCTGCTAATCCACGAGATGCGGCCCAATTTACTGCTTAGGAGAGATGGCTAATGGGGTTATTTAGTAAACTGTTCGGTGACAAAGGCAACAGCGACACCGGAACTATTGAGATTGTTGCTCCGCTGTCTGGTGAAATCGTCAACATCGAAGACGTGCCGGATGTCGTGTTTGCAGAGAAAATTGTTGGTGATGGCATTGCTATCAAACCGACCGGTAACAAAATGGTTGCGCCGGTTGATGGTACCATCGGTAAGATTTTTGAAACCAACCACGCATTTTCTATCGAATCTGATAGCGGTATTGAGCTGTTCGTTCACTTCGGTATCGACACCGTCGAGCTGAAAGGCGAAGGCTTCAAGCGTATCGCTGAAGAAGGCCAGCGCGTTAAAGTTGGCGACCCGGTTATTGAATTCGATCTGCCACTGCTGGAAGAGAAAGCCAAGTCTACCCTGACTCCGGTTGTTATCTCCAACATGGACGAAATCAAAGAACTGATCAAACTGTCCGGCAGCGTTACCGTGGGTGAAACCCCGGTTATCCGCATCAAGAAGTAACTTCTTGCCGCACAGAAAAATGGCGCCTTCGGGCGCCATTTTTGTTTATCAGGCCGGGAGAACCAGCTCGTCGTACCCCTTCTCCTGGGTGTGCTGCATCACCTGCGTCACCCTGTCCCCTGCCCGGCTTATCGCCGCAGCCACGCTCTCGTTCTGCACCAGCGCGCTGACCAGTTCAGAACAGAACAGATCCCCGGTGCCTTTCAGATCGGCTTTGATGCGCGGATGAGCGCTGACCGTCACGTTATCGTGGGAGACTAAAACTACGTGGATGCTGTCAGTATCACCGGCAACCGGCGCACTGGTGATTGCCACCCACTGCAGGGTATCGGATAGCAGCCCTCTGGCAGCGGCAATGGCGCTGGCGTTGTCCCGGCACGATTTGCCGCTAAGGACTTCCAGCTCATAGACGTTCGGGGTAATTCCCTGCGCCAGCGGCAGCAGGTGCTGACGGTAGGCTTCCGGAATCTCCGGTTTGACGTAGGTGCCGCTGTCGGTGTCACCAATCACCGGGTCTACCAGGATCAGCACATCGGGATGCTGCGCCTTTACCACACGCAGCCACTCCGCCAGCAGGGCAATCTGGCTGGCGCTGCCCATATAGCCGGTGGTGACCGCCTTCAACTCGCGCAGCACGTCGCGCTCGCCCAGCGCTTTCAGATAGCCGCTAAACCACTCGTCGGGGATCACCCCGCCGTAGAAGGTGTCGTAATGCGGGGTATTGCTGAACAGCACCGTCGGGATCGCCGTCACGTTGAGGTGATGCTGGCGAATGTTGGGCACCGCAATGCTGTTACCGACGCTGCCGTACACCACCTGGGACTGCACCGCCACAATATCGGTCTGCTGCGCCCGGGAGTTGTCCCGGAATAAAATCATTTCCATAGCCTTTAGATCCCTGCGCCCTGCGCATAGCTCTCCTCACCAAACACGCCGGTAGAGAGGTAGCGATCACCGCGATCGCAGATGATCGCCACCACCACTGCCCCCGGCGTTGCCGCTGCTACCCGCAGGGCGCCGGCTACCGCGCCGCCAGAACTGACGCCGCAGAAGACCCCTTCGCGCACGGCCAGTTCACGCATGGTATTTTCCGCCTCGCGCTGATGAATATCCAGCACCTGGTCCACAAGCGAGGCATTAAAAATACCCGGCATGTACTCCGCAGGCCAGCGGCGAATGCCCGGTATGCTGCTGCCCTCTTCGGGCTGCAGACCGACAATGGTGACCGCCTTTTCCTGCTCGCGCAGAAAACGGGATACCCCCGTGATGGTCCCGGTGGTGCCCATACTGGAGACGAAATGGGTGATGCGGCCTGCGGTCTGCTGCCAGATCTCCGGGCCGGTCGTCGTGTAGTGTGCGTAAGGGTTATCGGGGTTGTTGAACTGATCGAGCAGTTTGCCTTCGCCGCGGTTCGCCATCTCAAGCGCCAGATCCCGTGCCCCTTCCATCCCCTGCTCTTTGCTGACCAGAATAAGCTCGGCGCCATAGGCCAGCATCGCAGCACGCCGCTCCTGGCTCATATTGTCTGGCATCAGCAGCTTCATGCGATAGCCTTTGAGGGCGGCAATCATCGCCAGTGCGATGCCGGTATTCCCGCTGGTGGCCTCAATCAGCACATCGCCGGGTTTAATTTCTCCGCGCTTTTCCGCCTCGACAATCATCGACAGCGCCGCACGGTCTTTGACCGACCCCGCCGGGTTGTTGCCTTCCAGTTTGATCCAGATTTCGCTGCCGTTGTCCGGCCCCATGCGCTGCAGTTTGATCAGAGGGGTGTTGCCGATGGTTTGTTCGAGTGTATTCACGATTTTTACTCAATAAAAAAGCCGGGTGGCGCATCGCTTACCCGGCCTACATCCGTGCTTTTGTAGGCCCGGTAAGCGTAGCGCCACCGGGCGATAAACATGGTCAATAACCTATCAGGCAGATTCCGCCAGAGCAAGATCTCCCCGCGTCTCGATGCGATCCTTATCGTGATAAATGCGCGCATGTTGCAGGCCGACAAACAGCCGTTCGCCGCGGTATGGCGGCTCCTCGTCGCGCATCACCACCGTCAGCGGTTCGTCATACCAGCCCAACGGCTGTACCACTAACTGGGTGTAGTGACCTTTCGGACTGGCCTCCAGCACCTGCACCGGCAGCGGCGAATCGAGGCTGGTGCGACGGCTGACGTCAACTTCCCACGGGCGCAGGAACAGATCCACCGGGCCCTGATAGCCAGGGGTGTAACCCAGCGGCCAGCGATGGGCACCGACGTGGAACTGACCGCCGCGAACGGTGCCGTGCAGGCGGTTCACTTCGCCCATAAATTCCAGTACAAAGCGGGTGGCCGGTTCACGCCAGAGCTGTTCTGGCTCATCGACCTGCTCGATATTCCCCTGGCTCATCACCACCACCCGGTCGGCCACTTCCATCGCCTCTTCCTGATCGTGGGTCACAAAGACGCTGGTGAATTTCAGCTCTTCATGCAGCTGACGCAGCCAGCGGCGCAGCTCTTTACGCACCTGGGCATCCAGCGCGCCGAAAGGTTCATCCAGCAGCAGGATCTGCGGCTCAACCGCCAGGGCGCGAGCCAGCGCCACGCGCTGTTTCTGCCCGCCGGAAAGCTGGGCCGGATAACGGTCTGCCAGATGCGCCAGTTGCACCATCTCCAGCAGTTTGGTCACTTTCGCCTTGATAGTGGCGGCATTGGGACGCTCGCGACGCGGCAGTACCGTCAGGCCGAAGGCGATGTTGTCGAACACCGTCATATGGCGGAACAGGGCGTAATGCTGGAACACAAAGCCCACCTTACGATCGCGCGCATGCAGGCGGCTGACGTCGGTGCCGTGGAAACGAATGTGCCCGCTGGTCTGGTGCTCCAGACCGGCGATAATACGCAGCAGCGTGGTTTTACCGGAGCCAGACGGCCCCAACAACGCCACCATTTGTCCGGAAGGGATATCCAGCGAGATATCGTTCAGCACCTGGGTGCGACCAAAGGACTTCTTAATATTGGCAATCTCAATGCTCATGATTTCCCTCCTGATGCTGGCGTTTGGCCTGATTCTCTAAACGCCACTGCACCATACTCTTTAAAAACAGGGTCAAAATAGCCATCAGCGTTAGCAGGGCTGCGGCGGTAAAGGAACCGACGGTGTTGTAGTCCTGCTGCAGCAATTCAATTTGTAACGGCAGCGACAGGGTTTCGCCGCGGATCGAGCCGGACACCACCGATACCGCGCCAAACTCGCCAATGGCGCGGGCGTTGGTCAGCACCACACCATACAGCAACGCCCAGCGGATGTTCGGCAGGGTCACGCGGCGGAACATCTGCCAGCCGGACGCGCCAAGTAAAATCGCCGCTTCGTCTTCATGGCTGCCCTGACTCAGCATCACCGGCACCAGCTCGCGCACCACAAACGGACAGGTCACAAAGACCGTCACCAGCACCATGCCCGGCCAGGCGAACATAATCTGTAAGTTATGTTCATCCAGCCAGCCGCCCAGCGGGCCGTTGGAGCCGTAGAACAGCAGATATACCAGACCGGCCACCACTGGCGAGACCGCAAACGGGATATCCAGCAGGGTCAACAGCAGCTGGCGGCCCGGGAAGTCAAAGCGCGTTACCAGCCAGGCCAGCAGGATGCCAAACACCAGGTTCACCGGCACGGTAATCAAGGCAATCATTACCGTCAGCCAGATGGCGTGCAGCATGTCCGGGTCGGCCAGGTTTTGCAGCGCGGGCATAATGCCTTTGCTGAACGCCTGGACAAAGATGTACACCGTCGGCACGACCAGAATGAAGGCCGATACCAGCACGCCGGTACCAATCAGCAGCCATTTTCCCCAGTTAATGCGGGGCGCGTCGTAGCGTTTCAATTGAGTGATTTCCGCCATCAGTGACCTACCACGCGTCGACCAAAGCGACTTTGCAGAGTGTTAATCGAGAACAGCAGCAGCAGCGAGGCCGCGAGAATCACCGAGGCGATGGCACTCGCCGCCGGGTAATCAAACTCCTGCAAACGAACAAAAATCATTAGCGAGGTGACTTCGGTTTTCCACGCGATGTTACCGGCGATAAAGATCACCGCGCCGAACTCGCCGAGGCTGCGGGTAAACGACAGTGCGACACCGGCCACCAGCGCCGGAGAGAGTTCCGGCATGACCACTTTGCGGAAACTCTGCCAGCGCGTCGCGCCCAGGGTTTCGGCCGCTTCTTCATATTCCGGACCTAACTCCTCCAGCACCGGCTGCACGGTTCGCACCACAAACGGGATACTGGTAAAGGCCATCGCCACCGCAATGCCGAGCCAGGTATAGGTCACCTTGATATCAAACTTCGCCAGCCACTCACCGTAAAAGCCGTTCACCGAGAACAGCGAGGCGAGGGTTAAACCGGCCACCGCGGTAGGCAGCGCAAACGGCAGATCCATTAGCGCATCCAGCAGCGTGCGGCCCGGGAAGCGGTAGCGGGTTAAAATCCACGCCATCAGCAGGCCGAACACACCGTTGAAAATCGAGGCTACAAACGCCGACAGCAGCGTCACCTTATAGGCCGCCACCACCTGCGGGTTACTGATCACTTCCCAGTACTGGGACCAGCTCATCTCAGAGAGCTGGACCACCAGCGCACTGAGCGGTAACAACAAAATCAGACAGACGAACAGCAGGCTGGTCCCGAGGCTTAAGGTAAAGCCCGGCAGCACACGTCTGGTAGAGACTGCAAACATTACTTACGCCCCGCCGCCAACAGTTTGTCTAACTCACCGCCGCTGACGAAATGCGTTTTCATCACCTCAGGCCAGGCGCCAAAATGGTCTTCCACGCGGAACAGGTCGGTCTGCGGGAATTTGTCCTTCAGTTTGTTCATCACGTCCGGGTTGTTCACGCGATAGTAGTAATCGGTGATCACGGTCTGCGCCTGCGGGCTGTAGAGATAGTTGAGATAGGCTTTCGCCGCCTTCTCTGTCCCGTTGGCTTCGACGTTTTTATCCACCCACGCCACCGGGAACTCCGCCAGAATGTTGGTCTTCGGGATCACCACTTCGAAGCCCTGGGCTTCGTACTGTTTGCGGATGTTGTTCACTTCCGACTCAAAGCTGATCAGCACATCGCCCAGACCGCGTTCTGCGAAGGTGGTCGTCGCGCCGCGACCGCCGGTATCAAACACTTCGACGTTTTTCAGGAACTGGGTCATGAACTGTTCGGTTTTGGCTTTATCGCCGCCGTCAGCTTTGTCCGCAGCACCCCAGGCAGCCAGATAGGTATAGCGGGCGTTGCCGGAGGTTTTCGGGTTCGGGAAAATCAGCTTCACGTCAGAACGTACGAGGTCGTTCCAGTCGTGGATATTCTTCGGGTTGCCCTTACGCACCAGGAAGCCCATGGTGGAGTAGAACGGCGAGCTGTTGTTCGGCAGACGGCTCTGCCAGTCGGCCGGGATCAGCTTGCCTTTGTCGTGCAGGATCTGCACGTCGGTCACCTGGTTGTAGGTCACCACATCCGCTTTCAGCCCCTGCAGGATCGCCAGCGCCTGTTTGGACGAACCGGCGTGAGACTGTTTGATGGTCAGCTTGTCGCCGTTATTGTCTTTCGCCCACTGCTGTTCAAACGGCGGGTTGAGGGCGGCAAACAGCTCGCGGGAGACATCATAAGAGCTGTTCAGCAGTTCGGTTGCCTGCGCCTGAGCGACCAGCAACACTGAAGCTGCCAGCACCAGAGATCCTTTTTTCAGTACAGTAACGGCCATTGCGCACCCTAAACGTTGTGATGATTTTCTTAGGGTCATCATATTTATAACGAGTACTAAAGGAGTAACGGTTTTATATACCGTTTGGTGATTTGCAAGCAGAAAAGGGAATAAGGGTGCGGGGAAAATGCCGGGTGGCGCTAGCGCTCACCCGGCCTACGGAAGAACAGTATTTTTACAGCGCCAGCAGACGCTCAACAGAGGGGGCGAAGTAGTAACCGCCGGTCACCGGTCTGGTAAAGCGCAGCATGGCGTCACGCTTGCCGTCGGTATCGCCAAACATGCTCAGCAGCTGCTGTTCGATGTTATACAGACGCGCGCAGTAGGCGCAGAAGTAGAGACCGTGCGTCCCGCTGGCGGTGCCGTACGGCAGGCTCTGGCGCACAATCTTCAGTCCTTTGCCATTCTCTTTCAGATCCACACGGCTCAGGTGGGAGGTCGCCGGGCGGTCGTCGCCGTCGATCTCTTCATTGGCCTCTTTGGTACGGCCAATCATCATCTCCTGGTCCGGCACGCTCATGCGGTTAAGCTGCTTGAGGTTGTGCTCCCAACGCTGGACGAACACGTAGCTGCCGCCCGCGTCCACGCCCTCTTTGATTACCGCCACTTCACGACGCGTCTCATCCCCTGCCGGGTTTTCAGTGCCGTCAACGAAGCCGCTCAGATCGCGATCTTCCACCCAACGGAAACCGTGGGTCTCTTCTTTAACCTCAACGCAGTCGCCAAACGCGGCGATCGCGGCCTGGGCAATGGAGAAGTTCAGGTCGTGACGCAGGGAGAGAATATGGATCAGCACGTCGTACTGGGTGGCCGGAGCCAGACCTTTGCCGTAAGGGACAAAGTCTTTCAGCTCTTCAGCCCCTTCCCCACCGCTCAGCTGACGCCAGACGTTGTGGCCGAACGCCACTACCGCGCCGCAGTGGGCATCCGGAAATTTGGCCTGGAAGGTGGCCAGTTTATCAACGAAAATTTTGCTGGCCGCACGCAGGGCATCGATATCCCCTTTAACACTGGCTTCGATCCAAATCGCCGCGCGGCAATGTTCTGGCAAAATGCCACTCTGAACCTGAGACATCGCTCCTCCTGAAAAAAAAGATGCCACGACGTCGTGGCATAGATGGCGGCGATTATACCCGCTTTTTCAGCGAGGCGGCTTGTCCAGGCGCAATTTACTGCTGCCAGATAATTTTGCTGATTTTCCAGTTCTTCAGCGTGTCATCAGCAGGCATTAATCCGTCCGGGCCGTTCCAGGTTCCGCTGAACTGGTAGCTGATATGCTGGCTACCGTCGGCCTTACACTCCACCGTCACGCTGTCGTCACCCGGCACGCTTATGCAGTTGCCGTAGGCTTTCTGATACAGGTCGCTGAACGGGGTACCGATTTTCACCCCAGTGTCGGTTTCGATTTCGCTGTCCAGCACCTCAATGCGCCCGACAGTGGATTTATCACCGTTAATCACCAGCGCCAGCTGGTCATCTTTCAGCGCTTCGAAGTAGTGCACGATGGTGCCGTTTTGCGTTCTCATGCCGCTGCGCAGACGGTAATCACCGCCTAACGCCGATTCGATAGCGCTCTGTTCCAGCGCCGTGGCGGCAGTGATATTGCCCACGCCCTGTTCGGTCACTTCGGTAGATGAGCCGAACCAGTTCCAGGGATAAGCCGCAGACCAGTTCACGGCGGAGAGCGTTGAACAGCCCGTCAGGACAACGGGGAGCGCGCATAACAGTAAACGCAGCGATTTCATCGGGAGTTCCTTTCTGGTTAATTTAACGCTTGTTGGAGTGCAGCATCGCTAAAAAGTGCCGTTTAATCTTTCTCGGGCGTAAAACAGGCGCGTAAACGGGGATGGGTCACCAGCCACAGCAGCGCCACGATATCGGCCACCTGCAGGGCAATGCCGATGCCGCTTAGCGCTTCCCCCTTCAGCCACAGCAGGGGTTGCCAGCCCAGCAGCACCACCTGGGCGAGGATTAACAGCCAGCGCAGCGCGCGCCAGATACGCGGCATCAGATGACGCCGCCCGCTGAGTAAAAAGGCCAGCACCGCCGGGATCCCCGGCAGCAGCCCGAGCCAGAAGTTATCATGATCGGGATAAAACAGGTTCAGCAGCGTGTTGCCCTGGTCGCGGGAGGCACTGGCCAGCACGAACAATACCCAGGTTCGCGCCTGGAGCAGCAGCACGCACCAGAACAGAAACGGCAGGCGAACCCGGCCTTGGCTGTCATAGTCGCCAGGGTGAAAATCAATACTCTTCATCTTCTATCAGGCGTTTGCCCAGGGTCAGCACGTCGGCATGTTCATAGTTGAGGCGCTCGTACATGCCCAGCACCATGTCATTATCTTCACGCACCATAATCTGAATTTTGGGGCAGCCGCGGGCGATCAGTTTCTTCTCCAGACGATTGAGCAGCGCGTTAGCAATGCCACGCCCACGAAACTCCGGGTGGACGCCCAGGTAATAGGCCGAGCCGCGATGCCCGTCGTAACCGCCCATCACCGTGCCCACCACTTCGCCATTCACTTCGGCGACCAGAAACAGACTGACGTCATGATTGAGCTTGCGCTCGATGTCCATCTCCGGATCGTTCCAGGGCCGCAGTAGATCGCAGCGCTCCCAAAGGGTGATCACCTCTTCGAAGTCTGCCTGGCGAAAAACGCGTATCTCCATGGTATTAACCGCCTTTTTGGGTTCAAAAACAGTGATTATGACGCGAACGCCCTCTTTCGCCAATATCCAGCGAAAAAGGTCAGGAAATTTGGCATAATGGCACTTTGTCACGTATTGAAATGAAAAGTAAAACAATTCACCACACGGACTGTCGTAACGGAAAAGACGATACGATATAACACCAGGACACTCATTTTTTACACTTCAGGCCGCATGAGCACATTCAAACCCTTAAAAACACTCACATCGCGTCGTCAGGTTCTTAAAGCGGGGCTGGCGGCATTGACGTTAACGGGCATCGCCAGGCAGGCTCAGGCAAAAGACGAGAGCACGCTTAAAACCAGCAACGGACACAGTAAACCCAAAGCCAAAAAAAGCGGCGGAAAACGCGTGGTGGTACTGGATCCGGGTCACGGCGGCATCGATACCGGCGCCATTGGCCGTAACGGCTCTAAAGAAAAACATGTTGTACTGGCGATTGCAAAAAACGTCCGGTCAATTTTACGCAGCAACGGCATTGACGCCCGTCTGACCCGCTCCGGCGACACCTTTATTCCGTTGTACGACCGCGTGGAGATCGCCCACAAGCATGGCGCGGATCTGTTTATGTCGATTCACGCGGACGGCTTTACTAACCCCTCGGCGGCGGGTGCTTCGGTATTTGCCCTTTCCAATCGTGGCGCCAGTAGCGCCATGGCAAAATACCTCTCCGACCGTGAAAACCGTGCGGATGAAGTGGCCGGAAAGAAAACCACTGACAAAGATCATCTGCTCCAGCAGGTGCTGTTTGACCTGGTGCAAACCGACACCATCAAGAACAGCCTCACCCTCGGCTCGCATATTTTGAAAAAGATTAAGCCGGTGCACCGTCTGCACAGCAAAGGCACCGAGCAGGCGGCGTTTGTGGTGCTGAAATCCCCGTCGATTCCCTCCGTGCTGGTGGAGACCTCCTTCATCACCAACCCGGAAGAAGAGCGACTGCTGGGCACCACGGCGTTTCGCCAGAAGATCGCCAACGCCATCGCCTCCGGGATCATCAGTTACTTCAACTGGTTCGATAACCAGAAAGCGCACTCCAGGAAACGTTAATGAAACCCAATGCACAGCTGGTCAAAACCTTCCTGCTCCAGTTGCAGGATGAAATTTGCCAGAAACTGAGCGCCGTCGATGGCGGTGAATTTCAGCAGGATGAGTGGCAGCGCGAAGCCGGCGGCGGCGGGCGCAGCCGCGTGCTGCGTAACGGCGGCGTGTTCGAGCAGGCCGGGGTTAACTTCTCCCACGTGCACGGCGATGCCATGCCCGCCTCGGCCACCGCGCACCGCCCGGAGCTGGCGGGCCGCAGCTTTGAAGCGATGGGCGTCTCACTGGTGGTGCATCCGCATAATCCCTTTGTGCCCACCAGCCATGCCAACGTGCGCTTTTTTATCGCCGAAAAACCGGGTGCCGATCCGGTGTGGTGGTTTGGCGGCGGCTTCGACTTAACCCCCTTCTACGGCTTTGAAGAAGACGCTGTCCACTGGCATCAGACCGCACACGACCTGTGCCAGCCCTTTGGTGAAGACATCTACCCGAAGTACAAAAAGTGGTGCGACGACTATTTTTACCTGAAGCACCGTGACGAGCAGCGCGGGATTGGCGGCCTGTTCTTTGACGATCTTAATACCCCGGATTTTGATACCGCCTTCAGCTTTATGCAGGCGGTGGGCAACGGCTATACCGACGCCTACCTGCCAATTGTCGAGCGGCGGAAAAACCACGATTACGGCGTGCGCGAGCGCGAATTCCAGCTCTATCGTCGGGGGCGTTACGTGGAGTTCAATCTGGTGTGGGACCGCGGCACGCTGTTCGGCCTGCAGACCGGCGGACGCACGGAGTCGATTCTGATGTCGATGCCGCCGCTGGTGCGCTGGGAATACAACTTTGATCCGAAAGAAGGCAGCCGCGAGGCTGCCCTGAAAGAGTTTATTCAGGTTCGGGACTGGATTTAACCCCTCACCCTAACCCTCTCCCCAAAGGGGAGAGGGAACCGCACGGAGCCGTCTTTTCACCCTCGCCCCTCTGGGGAGAGGGCCGGGGTGAGGGGAAGCCCCCTTACAGCGGCTGGGTCTGCGCCTCTACCACCGCCAGCGCCACCATATTCACAATCCGACGCACCGAGGCAATCGGGGTTAACACATGCACCGGTTTCGCCACGCCCATCAGTACTGGCCCGACGGTCACCCCTTCCGAACTGGAGACGCGCAGCAGGTTATAGCTGATACGCGCCGCTTCGACGTTCGGCATAATCAGCACGTTGGCTGAGCCTTTCAGCGGGCTGTCCGGCATCCGCTCGTTTCGGATGCTCTCCACCAGCGCGGCATCACCGTGCATCTCCCCGTCAATCATCAGCTCTGGCGCGCGCTCGCGCACCAGATCCAGGGTCTGACGCATCTTGCAGGCCGCCGCCGATTTGGAGGAGCCAAAGTTGGAGTGCGACAGCAGGGCCACTTTCGGCTCGATACCGAAGCGACGCACCGTTTCCGCCGCCATCACCGTGATCTCCGCCAGCTGCTCCGGGGTCGGATCGTCGTTGACGTAGGTATCGGCAATAAAGGTGTTACCGCTTGGCAGCAGCAGCGCGTTCATCGCCCCGGCAGTATGAACCCCTTCGCGATAGCCGAAGATCTCCTGCACCACGCTGAAGTGCTCGTGATAGTCGCCAATGGTGCCGCAGATCAGCGCGTCGGCTTCGCCGCGATGAACCATGATCGCCCCGATCACCGTGGTGTTGCTGATCACCGCCCGCTGGGCCTGCTCCTGGGTGATCCCCCGGCGCTTCATGATGGCGTAATACTCGCTCCAGTACTCCTTGAAGCGTGGATCGGATTCGTTGTTGACGATCTCAAAGTCCACGCCCGGCTTGATCTGCAGCCCCAGCTTCTGAATACGCATCTCGATCACGCTCGGACGACCAATCAGGATCGGCTTCGCCAGCCCCAGGCTTACCAGCTCCTGGGTGGCGTGCAGGACGCGAGCCTCTTCCCCTTCCGCCAACACCACGCGTTTTGCGTCGGTGCGTGCCTGGGAGAAGATGGGCTTCATAAACAGGTTGGTTTTGTAGACGAACTCGGTCAGCTTATCGACGTAGGCATCGAAATCCTGAATCGGGCGTGTCGCCACGCCGGAGTCCATCGCCGCTTTAGCGACAGCCGGGGCGATTTTAACAATCAGACGCGGATCGAACGGTTTTGGAATGATGTAGTCCGGGCCAAAGCTCAGATCCTGATCGCCATAGGCCGAGGCCACCACTTCGCTCTGCTCGGCGTGCGCCAGCTCGGCAATGGCGTGAACCGCCGCCAGCTTCATCTCTTCGTTAATGGCAGTGGCGCCGACGTCCAGCGCCCCGCGGAAGATGAACGGGAAGCAGAGGACGTTGTTGACCTGGTTCGGGTAATCGGAACGGCCGGTACAGATGATGGCATCCGGGCGGACCCCTTTCGCCAGCGGCGGCAGGATCTCCGGCTCCGGGTTTGCCAGGGCGAGGATCAGCGGCGCGCGCGCCATCTTCATCACCATCTCTTCGTTCAGCACTTTCGGGCCCGAGCAGCCGAGGAAGATATCCGCCCCGTCCATCACATCCGCCAGGCTGCGTTTGCCGTCGTCGTCCACGGCGTAGGCGGCTTTGGTTTCGGCCATATTGGCCTCGCGGCCTTTGTAAATAACGCCTTTCGAGTCGCAGACCACGATGTTGTGCTTCTGCATCCCCAGCGCCACCAGCAGGTTCATACAGGCGATGGCTGCCGCGCCCGCGCCGGAGACCACCATGCGCACGTCAGAAAGGTTCTTCTCCACCACTCGCAGGCCGTTCAGGATAGCGGCGGTGCTGATGATCGCCGTCCCGTGCTGATCGTCGTGGAACACCGGAATGTTCATCCGCTCGCGCAGCTTCTGCTCGATGTAGAAACATTCCGGGGCTTTGATGTCTTCGAGGTTGATGCCGCCAAAGGTCGGCTCCAGCGCTGCCACCACGTTAATGAATTTGTCCGGATCGAGTTCATCCACTTCAATATCAAACACGTCGATACCGGCGAATTTCTTGAACAGCACGCCCTTGCCTTCCATTACCGGTTTACCGGCCAGCGCCCCGATATTGCCCAGCCCCAGCACCGCGGTGCCGTTGGAGATCACCGCCACCAGGTTGCCACGGGCGGTGTATTTGTAGGCTGCCAGCGGATCTTTTTCGATTTCGAGACAGGGCGCGGCCACGCCCGGGGAGTAGGCTAATGCCAGGTCGCGCTGGGTCGCGAGGGGTTTGGTTGGGGAGACCTGAATTTTACCGGGAACGGGGAATTCATGAAAATCGAGGGCACTCTGTCTTAACTGCTCGTCCATTGTAAGGTTCCTTTCACGTATCGTTCAAAATGGGTGATGTTGTTATGGTCGGAGTTCACCCTGGGTGGCGGATAGTATCGCTGCTGCCCGCCGTTCAAACTTTGAAGGCTGCCAAACTCTCACCATCAAAAAACAAAAATTGTTATCAATTTATAACAATCATGTTACCTGCCCATCAAAGCAAGACCATGTCCGTCTGCTATGCTTTTTTGTTAAGTACATCGCGAATTTCGCAGAAGTGTGATCTAACACACTCCACCAACTCTTTTATTTCCAAGGAGTAATTATTTATGAACCAACTAGACGGCATCAAACAATTCACCACGGTCGTGGCTGACAGCGGGGATATCGAATCCATCCGCCATTACCAGCCGCAGGATGCGACCACCAACCCGTCGCTGCTGCTGAAAGCCGCCGGGCTGTCGCACTTCTCGCACCTGATTGACGATGCGATTGCGTACGGTAAAGGACGCGGAAAAACCAAAGAGCAACAGGTCGCCGAGGCCAGCGACAAGCTGGCGGTCAATATTGGTAGCGAAATTCTGAAAAGCATCCCGGGACGGGTCTCTACCGAAGTGGACGCACGCCTCTCCTTTGACCAGGAGAAAAGCATCGCCAAAGCGCGGCGTCTGGTGCAGCTTTACGAGGAGCAGGACGTCGAGAAATCGCGCATTCTGATCAAACTGGCCTCCACCTGGGAGGGGATCCGCGCCGCCGAGGTGCTGGAGAAAGAGGGGATTAACTGCAACCTGACGCTGCTCTTCTCCTTTGCTCAGGCTCGCGCCTGCGCCGAAGCCGGGGTGTTCCTGGTGTCACCGTTCGTCGGGCGTATTTATGACTGGTATCAGGCCCGCCAGCCAATGGACCCCTACGTGGTGGAAGAAGATCCGGGCGTGAAGTCCGTTCGTAATATCTACGATTACTATAAGCAACACCGCTACGAAACCATCGTGATGGGCGCCAGCTTCCGCCGCACCGAGCAGATCCTCGCCCTCACCGGCTGTGACCGCCTGACCATCTCCCCTAACCTGCTGCAGGAATTGCAGGATAAAGAGGAATCGGTGATCCGCCGCCTGGTGCCGTCCTCAACGGTGCTGCCAAAACCAAAACCGATGACTGAAGCCGAATTCCGCTGGGAGCATAATCAGGACGCCATGGCGGTCGATAAGCTGTCAGAAGGGATCCGTCTTTTCGCGGTCGACCAACGCAAACTCGAAGATCTGCTCGCCGCCAAACTGTAACCTTGCCATGGAGTGAACTATGTCCCGTAAAGAGTTAGCCAATGCCATTCGCGCCCTCAGCATGGATGCCGTGCAAAAAGCCAATTCCGGTCATCCAGGCGCACCAATGGGCATGGCCGATATCGCTGAAGTATTGTGGAATGATTTCCTGAAGCATAACCCCAACGATCCAACGTGGTACGACCGCGACCGCTTTATTCTCTCTAACGGTCACGCCTCGATGCTGCTCTACAGCCTGCTGCACCTCTCCGGCTATAACCTGCCGCTGGAGGAGTTGAAAAACTTCCGCCAGCTGCACTCGAAAACCCCGGGTCACCCGGAGCTGGGTTACACCCCAGGAGTCGAGACCACCACCGGCCCGCTGGGTCAGGGGCTGGCAAATGCGGTGGGGCTGGCGATTGCCGAGCGCACGCTGGCGGCGCAGTTTAACCAGCCGGGACATGAGATTGTCGACCACAACACTTATGTGTTTATGGGCGATGGCTGTCTGATGGAGGGGATCTCCCACGAGGTCTGCTCCCTGGCAGGCACCCTGGGGCTGGGCAAGCTGATTGGCTTCTACGATCACAACGGCATCTCCATCGACGGCGAGACCGAGGGCTGGTTCACTGACGACACGGCAAAACGCTTTGAAGCCTATCACTGGCACGTGGTGCACGAGATTGACGGCCACGATCCTGAGGCACTAAAAGCGGCCATTCAGGAAGCGCAAAGCGTGACCGATAAACCGTCGCTGATTATCTGTCGCACGGTCATCGGATTTGGCTCCCCGAACAAAGCCGGCAAAGAGGAGTCCCACGGCGCGGCGCTGGGGGAAGAAGAAGTGGCCCTGACCCGTCAGAAACTGGGCTGGAAATACCCGGCCTTTGAGATCCCGAAAGAGATCTACAAAGCCTGGGATGCCCGTGAAGAGGGCGAAAAAGCGCAGGCGGCCTGGAACGAAAAATTTGCCGCCTACCAGAAAGCCCATCCGGAGCTGGCGGCCGAGTTCAGTCGTCGCATGAGCGGCGGCCTGCCGGAGAACTGGGAAGAGACCACCCAGGCGCTGATCGAGAACCTGCAGGCCAACCCGGCGAAGATCGCCACCCGTAAGGCCTCGCAGAACACCCTCAACGCCATTGGCCCGATCCTGCCGGAACTGCTGGGCGGCTCAGCGGATCTGGCCCCGAGTAACCTGACCATCTGGTCGGGCTCAACCTCACTCAAGGAAGATCTGGCCGGGAACTACATCCACTACGGGGTGCGCGAGTTCGGTATGACCGCCATTGCCAACGGTATCGCCCATCACGGCGGATTTGTGCCCTACACCGCTACCTTCCTGATGTTCGTCGAGTATGCGCGTAACGCCGCGCGTATGGCGGCGTTGATGAAGGCCCGGCAGATCATGGTCTACACCCACGACTCCATCGGGCTGGGAGAAGATGGTCCGACCCACCAGGCGGTAGAGCAGTTGGCCAGCCTGCGTCTGACGCCAAACTTCAGTACCTGGCGGCCGTGCGATCAGGTTGAGGCTGCGGTGGGCTGGAAGCTGGCGGTGGAGCGCCATAATGGCCCGACGGCGCTGATCCTCTCTCGCCAGAACCTGGCGCAGATTGAGCGCACGCCGGAGCAGGTGAAAAATATCGCCCGCGGGGGCTATATCCTGAAAGACAGCGGCGGCAAGCCAGATGTGATTCTGATTGCTACCGGGTCGGAAATGGAGATCACCGTTAAGGCGGCGGAGAAGCTGACCGCTGAAGGTCATGCGGTACGGGTAGTGTCCCTGCCTTCAACGGATATCTTTGATGCCCAGGATGAAGCGTATCGTGAGTCGGTGCTGCCTTCTGACGTGACGGCGCGTGTCGCGGTCGAGGCGGGTATCGCGGACTACTGGTACAAGTATGTCGGGTTGAAAGGGAAGATTGTCGGCATGACCGGGTATGGTGAATCGGCGCCTGCCGAGAAGCTGTTCCCGTTCTTCGGCTTCACCGTGGAGAACGTGGTGGAGAAGGCGCAGAGCGTGCTGTAAGTGCCTTGCCCGGCTGTGCGGCCTGATGCCCCCACCCCGCCCTCTCCCTGTGGGAGAGGGTGCACAGACTAAAAACGGCAACCGAATGGTTGCCGTTTTGCTTTTACCTCGTGATCCATAACGTCGGCCAGGAGTCGGGTCCATGCCAGTTATCGCAGCTCGGCTCTTCGGCGTAACGCACCAGACGGAAACGCTGGCCGGTAAAGCGCCAGCGCGTCTGGATCCCGCAGTCGGCAATCCCGCGCCCCAGGGCCAGGGTGGTCAGCTCGCGGCTCTTCTCATCGAAGCTGGCGTTCATCAACTCCATCTCGCTGCTGTCGCTCGACGGCACAAACGGCAGGCGCAGGCGCACCAGATGGGAAGCAAACGGCTTTTTGCGCGACACCAGCCAGGCCAGATCGACGGTGTTATACGCCCCGGCCTCGCAGCTGACGATCAGCAGCGCTTTGTCATCGGTTAAGGCGGTGACCCGCACTTCACGACGCGTCGGATCGAGAGAACACTGGCTGCTGTTGATGCGCCAGGTGCCATAGTCGGTAAGATCGCTGCGCTCCTCACGGGTCAAGGGTGTGGGGGTCGGATTGACCACCGCCACCTCTTTCAGGGCTGGTGCGGGCGGGACGCTCAGTGGCGGCTGCGCGCCTTTGTTGATCCACGCGGTTTCACTCCCGCCACGCTTCTGCTGGGCGTCAATAAACTGCAGCGCCTCTTTCAGTCCATCAAGGGAGATAACCTGCTTGCCATCCGCGAGGGTGATGGCCTTTTTTTGCTGAAGGGTGGTCAGCAAGGCGGTAATGGTGGCGGTATGATCGGTAGTCAGACGCCAGGAGGTAACCTGCCAGTGCGGGGGAGCAAGCTGCAGCGGCTCGCCGTCGAGCTGCAAGCGAGGCGCGATGGCGGGCGCTTTGGGATCGATTGTCGCCAGCCCACCGAGATCGATACGCAGCACCGCATCGGTTTTCGCCCCGGCGCTGCGGCTCAGGGTCATCACCAGCCCGTTATGCTCACCGGTATTGCGCGCAATGCAAAAGTTCTGGTTGTTGCAGGTCACCTGCCAGTCAGTAAACGACTGCTGAGCAGGTGCCGCCTGAACCAGAGATGCGGGCAGCACGCTGAGCATAAAGATAAGAAAAAGCCTGTGACGCATGAATAGCAGGATCCCGGAAGCAAAAACTGACAAACAGACCGTATCTTCCTGCTCAGGCCGGGCTTACTCAATCGGATTTATCGGATAGATTTATATAAAATACATCTTATTAAGGATAATAAGATCAATCCATTAACCCAGAACTGCGCAAATACTGTAAGAGTATCACCGTTTTGCCGTCCCGTATTTCACCCGATTGTACCATCAATAGCGCCTCGCTAAAGGGCAGCTCCAGGACCTCGATCTCTTCGTCTTCGATGCCGCCGCCCTTGCCCGCACGTTGGGCATCGCTGTATTCCGCTACGAAGAAATGGACGATTTCCGTCACCCCACCGGGAGACATGTACAGCTCAAACACCTTACGCGCCTCACCGACAATAAACCCGGTCTCTTCGATCGCCTCTTTGCGAATGCAGACTTCCGGCTCATCGTTATCCAGCAGCCCGGCGCAGGTTTCAATCAAGCGTCCGTCGGGATTGCCGTTCACCCAGGTGGCGATACGGAACTGGCGGATCAGCACCACGCTCTGCTTCGCAGGGTTATAGAGCAGGACCGTGGCACCGTTACCGCGATCGTACACTTCACGTTTGTGGCGCACCACTTCGCCGTTACGTCGCGTCAAATCGTAGGTCAGGTTGCGCAGAATGAAATAGTTATCCGAGAGGCACTTGTCTTTAATCAGTTCAATTTTCAAGGTTATACGGGCTCCGTTGCGCGTCATGGGAGTCATTTTACGCTGTGAAGCCTGCGTTGTCGTCCGTCGGGTTAATGCGCGGCGGGCGCATTAACCCCGAGCCAGTCGACGATGCCCTGGGCGGCGTGTCGCCCTTCCGCCATCGCGGTGACCACCAGATCGGCACCGCGCACCGCGTCGCCCCCGGCAAAGATCTGCGGGTTGCTGGTCTGATAGCGGTAGCGCGACTCGACGCTGGCGGCGATCCGCCCCCAGTCATCCACCTCGACGCCCTGCGCCTGTAGCCAGGGCATGGCATGCGGGTTGAAGCCAAAGGCCATGATCACCGCATCGGCAGGCATCACAAACTCGCTGCCCTCGATGGGCTCCGGGCGACGGCGGCCCTGGGCATCCGGCTCACCCAGCCGGGTGCGCAGCAGGCGAATACCGTTAACCCGCCCGGTCTCGTCGAGGGTCAGCTCCACCGGTTGAACGTTGAATTCAAAGGCGGCTCCCTCTTCCCGGGCATTTTTGACCTCTTTTTTCGAGCCCGGCATGTTGGCTTCGTCCCGGCGGTAGGCGCAGGTCACGCTGGCAGCCCCGTGGCGCAGCGCGGTGCGTACGCAGTCCATCGCCGTATCGCCCCCGCCGAGCACCACCACGTTCAGCCCGGCGGTATCGACAAAGGGCTCTTCCTCCGACGACGGCAGCCCCATCAGCTGCCGGGTGTTGCCCACCAGGAACGGCAGGGCATCGTAAACGCCGGGTGCATCCTCATGGGGAATGCCCGCTTTCATCGAACGGTAGGTGCCCACCCCGACAAACAGGGCATCGTATTCGCTGAGCAGCTGCGCCAGCGGGATATCTTTACCCACCTCACAGTTGAGCACGAAGCGGATGCCCATCGCCGTGAAGATTTCCCGACGGCGGGCCAGCAGGGATTTATCCAGCTTAAAGGCCGGAATGCCGAAGGTGAGCAGGCCGCCGATTTCCGGGTGGCGATCGAAGACCGTGACGCTGACCCCGCGACGGATTAACGCATCGGCGCATGCCAGTCCGGCGGGCCCAGCCCCGATAATGGCGACCTGCTTATTGACCGGGGTAACATGGCTCAGATCGGGCCGCCAGCCTTTGGCCAGCGCCTGGTCGGAGATATAGCGTTCGATATTGCCGATGGTCACCGACCCGGCAACGTCGCGCACCGTGCAGGCGCCTTCGCACAGTTTATCCTGGGGGCAGACCCGGCCGGTTACCTCCGGCAGGCAGTTGGTCTGATGGGATAACTCTACCGCGGCGTCGATATCCCCAGCCTTGACGCACTCAATCCACTGGGGAATGTGGTTGTGCAGCGGGCAGGTCCATTCACACACTGAATGCTCCCCGCAGGTCAGGCAGCGGTCGGCCTCACGCTGGGCCTGCGCCGGGCGGAACGGCAGATAAATTTCGTTGAAATTACCCGCTCGTGCTTCGGGCGCCAGTTTATCCGGCTCGCCGCGGGCGGTCAGGGCAAACATCCGCTCGCGCTTGCTGAGCTCCCGGGGAGTGGTCGCCGCCCCGGTCTGCCACGGCTGCGCCTCATGACGCGCCGTGCGTACCTGCCGCGTGCGGGCCAGCTGGTTCAGAGTATCGGGCGTAACGCGCGTCAGGGCATCCGCCGGGCAGTTCGCCACGCAGGCCGGGCCCTCGGGGCGATCCAGACACAGATCGCATTTCTGCGCGGTGGTGGTGACGATCTCCATGGTGCCAAACGGGCAGGCCACCACACAGGCTTTGCAGCCGATACATTGCTTCGCGTCAACCTGCACGCTGTCGCGCATCCGGCTGATGGCCCCGTTCGGGCAGCTCTGGATGCAGGGGGCATTTTCACAGTGGTGGCAGGTGACGGCGCTGTGTGTGTTGCCCTCTTTCACCACGGTGATACGAGGGGTAAAATGGCGCGCGCTGAGGGCATGTTGTTCATTATGATGCGCCATGACGCACGCCACTTCGCAGGCACGACATCCAATGCAGAGCTGGCTGTTGGCCATAATAAAATGATTCATCACGGTTCCCCTGCTGGGCTGAATAACCTTATTCTTTGTATGAATAATGTATTTACCCACCGCAACGGATTCAGGCAATGTTCAATTGCCCAGGAACGCGAACTATTTCGCCTGAACCTGTGTCAGATCAATTAATTTCATTCCTGATGAAATTACGTTTCATTCCCTCCGCGGAAACGCTTATCAGGTCTGTATCGTATTAGCTCAGGACGCGATTTGTGATTGTAAAACAACCGGTTTCACGCAGCCTTGCCCGGGCCTTTTTCGCCATCATTGTGCTGTCGCTACTGACCAGCGCCATCGCCCTGTTTACTCTCGCCAGCAGTCAGCGCGACGCCGAAGCGATCAACCTGGCAGGGTCATTGCGCATGCAGAGCTATCGCCTGGGTTACGATATGCAGCGGGGCAGCGCCGATCTGCTGCCCCATCGCCAGACCTGGCAGCAAACGCTGAACGCCCCCGCCCTGCTGACGCTGAAAAGCTGGTACGTGCCGGATGAGGTTCAACAGCATTATCACCAGCTGCAGCTGGCGTGGCACGGGGTAAGCGAGAAGCTCGATCAGGGCGATTACGCCTGGTATCAGAACCATATGGATGAGTATGTGGCGCGTATTGACGCCTTTGTCCTCTCCCTGCAGCATTACGCCGAACATAAAATCCAGCTGGTGTTCGCCATCTCCTTTGCCGGCGGGATCGGCATCATCCTGCTGGCATTCAACACGCTGCGGCGGATCCGCCGGCAGGTGGTCGCCCCGCTCAATCATCTGGTCGCCTCCAGCCTGCACATCGAACAGGGCCGGTTTGATACCCCGGTCCCGGATACCGATCTGCCGAACGAGCTTGGTCTACTTTCCCGCACCTTTAACCATATGGCCACCGAGCTGCACAGCCTGTATCGCTCGCTGGAAATCTCGGTTGAGGAGAAGACGCACCATCTGCACGAGGCCCACCAGCAGCTGGAGATGTTGTTTACCTGTTCGCAGGAGATGAACACCAGCAAGATCGACAGCCACTGTTTCCGTCATATCCTGCAAACCGTGCGCGAATACACCGGAATTACCTGGCTGGCGCTGCATACCAGCGACGGCTGGAAAATGCAGGAGGGCGAGGCCGCCGAACACCTTGAGACGCAGGTGCTGCCGGTCATTATGCTGGAGACCCGCTTCGGTGAGCTGCGCTGGCAAAGCGGGCAGCGCGCCGTTCCGATCCCACTGATGAAAAACGTCGCCACCATGCTCGGGCGTGGCCTCTTCTCCAACCAGGCTCAGAAGCACTACCACCAGCTGCTGTTGATGGAGGAGCGCGCCACTATCGCCCGCGAGCTGCACGACTCGCTGGCGCAGGTGCTGTCGTATCTGCGTATCCAGCTGACGCTGCTCAAACATACGGTGCCGGAGGAGAACGAGCCGGCGCAGGCGATCATTACCGATTTCTCCCGGGCGCTGAATGCCGCTTACCGCCAGCTGCGCGAGCTGCTGACCACCTTCCGCCTGACCCTGAATCAGGCCAACCTCCCCGCCGCGCTGCAGGAGACGCTGGACGATCTGCAGAAGCAGACCAGCGCAACAGTGCGCCTCGACTGTCGGCTCTCCTCCCTGGCGCTGGACGCCCAGATGCAGGTTCACCTGCTGCAGATTGTGCGCGAGGCAGTGCTGAACGCCATCAAGCACGCCCAGGCCAGCGATATTCAGGTCAGCTGCGTTACCGCCCCGGACGGCAGCCATACGGTGAGCATTCGCGACGACGGGATTGGAATTGGCGACGCCAGCGAGCCGCCGGGTCACTACGGTCTGAACATCATGCGCGAGCGCGCCGACAGGCTCGGAGGCACCCTGCACTTCTCCCAGCCACCCGGCGGAGGGACGCAGGTCAGCGTCTGTTTCCGCTCGTCAGCCGGTACCGAGGGTAAATAACGGTAAAATCAGGGGGGAATGTCACCGCTCAACCATGGGGATGGGCAATACTCACCGCTTCAGGATAATCGCGCGGATAAAGCGCATGATAATTTACATTATCTCCTTTATTTCTCCACGTTTGGCATCCGCCTTGCCGCTAGAGTGATGCGGGCAATGTACAATGACGACGCGCAGCAAAACGAGGTCTTATTTTAATGGCGAATTTTTTCATCGATCGCCCCATTTTTGCCTGGGTGCTGGCAATTCTGTTGTGCCTGACCGGCACGCTGGCCATTTTTTCCCTTCCTGTTGAGCAGTATCCGGATCTGGCTCCGCCTAACGTGCGGATCACGGCTAACTATCCGGGGGCCTCCGCACAGACCCTTGAGAATACCGTCACCCAGGTGATCGAGCAGAACATGACCGGCCTCGACAACCTGATGTACATGTCCTCCCAGAGTAGCGCTACCGGGCAGGCGACGGTCACGCTGAGCTTTACCGCGGGCGCTGACCCGGATGAAGCGGTGCAGCAGGTGCAGAACCAGCTCCAGTCCGCGCTGCGTAAGCTGCCGCAGGCGGTGCAGAATCAGGGCGTGACGGTGCGTAAAACCGGCGATACCAACATCCTTACCATCGCCTTTGTCTCCACCGACGGGTCGATGGATAAGCAGGATATCGCCGACTATGTCGCCAGTAATATTCAGGATCCGCTCAGCCGCATCAACGGCGTGGGGGATATCGACGCCTACGGCTCGCAATACTCGATGCGCATCTGGCTCGATCCGGCGAAGCTGAACAGTTTCCAGATGACGGCAAAAGACGTCACCGACGCCATCGAATCGCAAAACGCGCAGATTGCGGTCGGCCAGCTGGGCGGTACGCCGTCCATTGATAAGCAGGCGCTGAACGCCACCATCAACTCCCAGTCGCTGTTGCAGACCCCCCAGCAGTTCCGCGATATCACCCTGCGCGTCAACCAGGACGGCTCGGAAGTGCGGCTGGGTGATGTCGCTACCGTGGAGATGGGCGCGGAGAAGTACGATTACCTGAGCCGCTTCAACGGCAAGCAGGCCTCCGGTCTGGGGGTCAAGCTGGCCTCCGGGGCCAACGAGATGGCCACGGCTGAACAGGTCATCAGCCGCCTCGATGAGCTGTCGCACTATTTCCCCCACGGGCTCGAATACAAAATTGCTTACGAAACCACCTCTTTTGTGAAGGCTTCGATTGAGGATGTGGTGAAAACCCTGCTGGAAGCCATCGCCCTGGTGTTCCTGGTGATGTACCTGTTCCTGCAAAATTTCCGCGCCACGCTGATCCCGACCATCGCGGTACCGGTGGTGCTAATGGGCACCTTCACGGTGCTGTACGCCTTTGGCTATAGCATCAACACCCTCACCATGTTTGCGATGGTGCTGGCGATAGGCCTGCTGGTGGATGACGCCATCGTGGTGGTGGAGAACGTCGAACGTATCATGAGCGAAGAGGGGCTCTCCCCGCGCGAGGCGACGCGAAAATCGATGAAGCAGATCCAGGGGGCGCTGGTGGGGATTGCCATGGTGCTGTCGGCGGTGTTTGTGCCGATGGCCTTCTTTGGCGGCACCACCGGCGCGATCTACCGCCAGTTCTCCATCACCATCGTCTCAGCGATGGTGCTGTCGGTGCTGGTGGCGATGATCCTCACCCCGGCGCTGTGCGCCACCCTGCTTAAACCGCTGCATAAGGGTGAGCAGCACGGCCAGAAAGGGTTCTTTGGCTGGTTCAACCGTATGTTTAACCGCAACGCCGCGCGCTATGAGGCGGGCGTCGGGCGGATACTGCATCGCAGCCTGCGCTGGGTGCTGATCTACGTCCTGCTACTGGGCGGCATGGTGTTCATGTTCCTGCGTCTGCCCACCTCGTTCCTGCCCCTGGAAGATCGGGGCATGTTCATCACCTCGGTGCAGTTGCCCAGCGGCTCTACCCAACAGCAGACCCTGAAGGTGGTCCAGCAGGTCGAGCAGTACTTCTTCACTAAAGAGAAGGATAGCGTGCTGTCGGTCTTTGCCACCGTGGGCTCTGGCCCCGGCGGGAACGGGCAGAACGTGGCGCGTATGTTCGTGCGCCTGAAAGACTGGGATGAGCGCGATGCCAAAACCGGCAGCTCGTTCGCCATTATCGAGCGCGCCACTAAAGCCTTCAGCCACATTAAAGAGGCGCGGGTCTTCGCCAGCAGCCCACCGGCGATCAGCGGGCTCGGCAGTTCGGCAGGTTTTGATATGGAGCTGCAGGATCACGCCGGGGCCGGACATGTGGCGCTGATGGCCGCGCGCGACCGCCTGCTGGAGCTGGCCGGGGAAGATCCTTCCCTCACCCGCGTGCGTCACAACGGTCTGGATGACAGCCCGCAGCTGCAGATTGATATCGACCAGCGTAAGGCGCAGGCACTCGGCGTGGACATTGACGATATCAATGACACCCTGCAAACCGCGTGGGGATCGAGCTATGTGAACGACTTTATGGATCGGGGCCGCGTGAAAAAGGTCTACGTGCAGGCGGCGGCCAAATATCGCATGCTGCCGGACGATATCAACATGTGGTATGTGCGTAACAAAGATGGCGGTATGGTGCCCTTTTCGGCCTTTGCCACCTCGCGCTGGGAGACTGGCTCCCCACGTATGGAGCGCTACAACGGCTATTCGGCGGTAGAGATTGTCGGTGAGGCCGCGCCGGGCGTGAGTACCGGTACGGCGATGGATTTGATGGAAAATCTGGTCCAGCAGCTGCCTGCCGGTTTTGGTCTTGAGTGGACTGCGATGTCCTATCAGGAGCGCCTCTCCGGTGCCCAGGCACCGGCGCTGTATGCTCTGTCGCTGCTGGTGGTGTTCCTCTGTCTGGCCGCCCTGTACGAGAGCTGGTCGGTGCCGTTCTCGGTGATGCTGGTGGTGCCGCTGGGGGTGATTGGCGCCCTGCTCGCCACCTGGATGCGTGGGCTGGAGAATGACGTCTACTTCCAGGTCGGGCTGCTAACGGTTATTGGCCTGTCCGCGAAGAACGCCATTCTGATTGTTGAGTTTGCTAACGAGATGAATGAGAAAGGTCAGGAGCTGATGGCAGCGACCCTTGATGCCTGTCGTCAGCGCCTGCGCCCGATACTGATGACCTCGCTGGCGTTTATCTTTGGCGTGCTGCCGATGGCTACCAGCTCTGGCGCGGGATCGAGCAGCCAGCACGCGGTGGGAACCGGGGTGATGGGCGGGATGATCTCCGCGACTATCCTCGCCATTTACTTTGTTCCGCTGTTCTTTGTGCTGGTCCGTCGACGTTTCCCGTTAAAGGAACGACAGAAATAAGATGTTGAAAATGAAAAAGGCGTCCTTACCGGCCGCCTTTTTTGTGTGTTTATTTTCACACTATAGTTATTTAGCTAATTAAGTGCTCTTGCATTTCTTCCTGAATGTCATTTACGAAGCATGCCTTCGATAAAATCTTTCCAGTTCCCCAGTTCACGTTCAATCATAACTACCTCTCTTATTATTATGGCCATTCTACGAGAATATATCATCATTGTGAAGACTTTTTAATCAGCTCTTCTGCTCTACCCCCGTTGGTACGACTGGCTTGTAGATAATATGGGTCCAGTCCGATAAATTTTATGTGACCAACTGCAACATTTTGAAATAACCTTGATTAACGATGAAAAAATTAATTAGCGACTGTTCTTACACGACTTTTTAGCGCCTGGACTTCTATGCGATAAAGATGAAATAATATTCATAACCTGTACGTTATTTATGCCAGGCATGGATATAAAATAATGTCATAAAACAAATGTGTTATATTTCCGCAATTGTTGAAGCTTCGAAAATACTGAGCAACTGGCCACTATTAAGACAAAAGGATTCACCATGATCACCCTGTACGGCATCAAAAATTGCGACACCATCAAAAAAGCCCGCCGCTGGCTGGACGATAATCATGTCGATTACCGGTTTCATGACTATCGCGTCGACGGTCTGGATGCTGATTTAATGCAGAAGTTTATCGCTGAGCTGGGCTGGGAAGCGCTGCTGAACACCCGCGGCACCACCTGGCGCAAACTGGATGAAAATCACCGCGCCAGTATCAATAATGCCGACAGCGCCGCTGCCTTAATGCTTGAAATGCCAGCAATCATCAAACGCCCATTGCTCTGGGCGCCCGGTAAGCCTATGCTGCTGGGTTTTAACGAAAACCAATACCAAACCTATTTTATTGAGGTGTAGTCTATGTCATGCCCGGTCATTGAGCTGACTCAGCAGCTTATTCGCCGCCCCTCCCTGAGCCCGGATGATGCGGGTTGTCAGGCGCTGATGATCGAACGCCTGCGGGCGATTGGTTTTACCGTCGAACCTATGGATTTTGGCGATACGCAAAATTTCTGGGCCTGGCGCGGTCAGGGCGAAACGCTGGCGTTTGCCGGACATACTGATGTGGTGCCAGCCGGTGACGCTGACCGCTGGATCAATCCCCCTTTCGAACCAACGATCCGCGACGGCATGCTGTTTGGTCGCGGCGCGGCCGACATGAAAGGTTCCCTGGCAGCGATGGTGGTTGCCGCCGAACGTTTCGTGGCGCAATACCCGAACCATAAAGGCCGTCTGGCGTTTTTAATCACTTCCGATGAAGAAGCCAGCGCCAAAAACGGCACCGTGAAGGTAGTGGAAGCGCTGATGGCGCGCAACGAACGTCTGGATTACTGCCTGGTGGGCGAGCCGTCCAGCACTGAGGTGGTGGGTGACGTGGTCAAAAATGGCCGTCGCGGCTCGATGACCTGTAACCTCACTATCCATGGCGTGCAGGGGCACGTGGCCTATCCGCATCTGGCCGATAACCCGGTACACCGCGCCGCGCCAATGCTCAACGAGCTGGTGGGGATCGAGTGGGACAAGGGCAACGACTATTTCCCGCCGACCAGCATGCAGATTGCCAACATTCAGGCCGGCACCGGCAGCAACAACGTCATCCCCGGCGATCTGTTTGTACAGTTTAACTTCCGCTTCAGTACCGAACTGACCGACGAGATGATCAAAGCCCGCGTCGCGGCCCTGCTGGAGAAACACCAGCTGCGCTACAGCGTGGACTGGTGGATTTCCGGCCAGCCGTTCCTGACCGGCCGCGGGAAGCTGGTGGATGCGGTGGTTAACGCTATCGCGCACTATAATGAAATTAAACCGCAACTGCTGACCACGGGCGGCACATCCGACGGACGCTTTATTGCCCGTATGGGTGCACAGGTGGTCGAACTTGGGCCGGTGAATGCCACCATTCATAAAATCAATGAATGCGTGAATGCCGCTGATTTGCAGCTGCTGGCCCGTATGTATCAACGTATCATGGAGCAACTCGTCGCCTGACGGTTGCCCTGAAGAAGGATAAGCGAATGGACTGGCTGGCTAAATACTGGTGGATTTTGGTACTGGTTTTTCTGGTAGGCGTGCTGCTGAACGTGATCAAGGATCTCAAGCGCGTTGACCATAAGAAATTCCTCGCCAACAAACCTGACCTCCCCCCACATCGTGACTTTAACGACAAGTGGGATGATGAAGACGACTGGCCGAAGAAGGACCAGAAGAAGTAATGTCTTAACCCTCTCCCCGCTGGGGAGAGGGTTAGCCCTCATAAAAACTCAACAATGCCGTCGTCGTTCGGCTTACCGCCGCTGAGTACTTCATCGAAGTAGTGTTTCGGCACGGTAAAACGCAGATGATCCAACGCAAACTGCATACTGCGCTCGTCAATGGCGTGTCCCAGATCGTCAACAATATCCAGCGTCACATCGCCGCCCGCGCGGATCAGCGCTTCCTGACCGGCAACCGCATGGGATAGCTCAATGACGTGATCCTCCCCGCCGTGGATCAGGTGGATCGTAGTCGCCGTATTCGCCCGTTCCGGCAGGGTCGCGTAGCGGCCATTGAACGCAATCACCCGCGAGGCTAACCCCGGCTCGGCTTTCACACTCTCCAGCGCCATGATCGCCCCTTGAGAAAAGCCGATCAGCGCGGTGGCATTCGCGCCAACACCGCTTTGCTGCTGCCAGTAACGCACCGTCCCGACAAAGGTCGGCATGATCGCATCCACCCGCTCCTGACGGCTCTCTTCAGTCACGCCCTGCACCGAAAACCACTGCCGACCATCGGGGCCGCACGGCTCTGCGCCGCCCACGCTGACCACCAGAGCATCAGGAAACAGAGGCGCAAACCAGCTGCCAATCTGCGCCATATTGGCCGGGTTATCGCCGACGCCATGAAACAGCAGCAGTAGCTGTTTAGCCGGACGATCGGGGCTCTGGACAACAAAATGGTCATGTTTCATGGCAGTCTCCTTATTTGATAAGCGGGATTCTACGCCTGACAGGCAGAATGAACATGCCAGTTTACTGATGAAGTCATTGAAAAAATTGCCATTGCAAAACGGTATGCTTCAGCTTCTGGCAGCGTTCGCTGTCCAGCTGTGTCAGCGCCTGGCCCGTCTCGATACGCAGCTGGCTCAGCAGGGCTTTGCGTCCGCTGAGGCCTAACGCGCGACTCAGGTCGCTGTCGTCCAGCCCCTGTTCGATTTTGCCCCGCACGCCTGCCAGCGACAGATCCGTCGCCTGCAGCAGTCGCGTCAGGCTGGCCACCGCCGCCGTAAAGGGGCGGTGCGCAAAGGCAAACCCAGCCAGATCCAGCCAGTCATCATCATTAAGGGTAGCCTCACCAGCGGGCGCTACCGGGATCTTTTCACCATTCCAGCGTTCAATGACTGGCGCATCGCGACAGAGCCGCTGCTGCTCGCGCTGGCACAGCGCCTGCCCCGCCGGGCTAAGCGGCAGCATCGCCATCGCCGTATAGCAGCCGCTGCTGGCCTCGCGGTGGCTGCCCATACGCACCAGCACAAAGCCACAGTGCTGCCAGAAGCGCCAGAGTTCCTCGGTATAGCCGAAGCTGACGGACAGATAGTCGATATTCTCCTGCTGGCGGGCGGTGGCAATCAGCGCCCGGCCAATGCCCTCACGCTGGCGAGCGGGATGGACCGCAACGCGCGTTACCCGCCGGGCGGTAAGGGTGGCGGCCTGCGGGGAGCCGCCGTGAGCGGCCAGCGACTGCGCCACCAGATTGCCGCGTGGACGGCGGTAGCCCGCCCACACCGCCTGGCTGAGCGCCGGGCTCAGCCCCCCCTCCTCCACCAGCCACAGCGCGCCGCAGACGTCATCAGCCGTTCGGGCGACGGCAAAATGCTGCCCCGGGGCATCCATCATCCGCCGCAGATCAAGCGGTGAGGTCCGGTAGTGCGCGGCACAGAGCAATTTATAGACCGCCGCCGGAAGGTCAGGATCACGGCTCCAGGCCTCCTGCTCCAGCGGAGCACAGACGATCTCCCCCTGTGGGAGGCGCTCGTCGGGTTCGTCATCGAACAGCAACACCTCGGCGATAATACGCTCCAGCGGGCAGCCCGCGGCCCAGCGCACCGGTTCACTCAGGGTGAAGTAACGCAGCCCGGCAAAGCGGGCGCAGAATTTCAGCAGGAATCCCCTGCCGGTGCCCTCATAACCCTGCACCGTGGTGGTTAGCAGCACCCGGGGGAAGCGCGTCACCAGCCGCGCCAGAAGCGGGCCGGGGATCGCCGCCGCCTCATCAACGATCAGCCAATCGGCGCGCTCGTCCGAAGCCAGCAGCGCGTCCGGGGCCATAAAGTGATAGCGGTCGCCACCGAAGCGGGCGATAACCTCCGTCGCCGCTCTGGCGGGTGCCGTGACAATGGCGTGGCCTGCAATGCGTTGCAGCAGCATGCCCGCCAGCGCCGACTTTCCACGACCGCGCGCGGCGGTCACGGCGGCGATCCCTGCGGGCATCGTCGTCAATCGGGCGAGGATCGCGGCCTGCTCCCGCTGCGGCTCACCGCTGGCCGGGTGCCAGTCGGGGGCAGGCAGGGTTTGCAATCGGGGAAAAGAGGCGCCCTGCTGCCAGAGTAAAACCTGCGGGTCGCGCGTGATATGTCGGCAGAAATGTTCAGTAAAGCGAGGAGTGGGGATTGGCTCTGGCCTGTCGCTCCAGCGCAGCGAATCCTGGTCGGGCAGCTCCGGCCAACGTGCCAGGGCTGGGGTGAGTAAAACCAGTATACTTCCGGCCCGCAGCGTGCCGCCGACGGCCGCAAAGGCCGAGACATCGAAGCCCTGGCGGGCATCGAAGATGGCGTGGAGAAACTCGCGGCCCAGCAGCTGATTCAGCGCCTGGGGTGAACAGGACGGGAGCTGGGGGGCGTCGTCGCCAACCCACAGCCAATCTCCGGGATGTTCTTCTTTCAGCAGCAGCGCCTGCTGCTGCGTCCATGTCTCATCCCCGCTCAGCACCAGTAATCGCCGGTGCCCCTCCCGCGCCAGTTGTTCCGGTAACCCGGATAAATTCATCCCTGACATTGAGAATTACATAGCCTTACCGAAGGTATTGCACTGGGCAGGATCGCCGCCGTCAAAGCCTTTTTTGAACCAGCTGTAACGCTGTTCTGAGGTCCCGTGAGTAAAGCTGTCCGGCACCACGTGTCCCTGGCTCTGCTGCTGCAAACGATCGTCGCCAATCGCCTGCGCGGCGTTAAGCGCCTCTTCCAGGTCTCCCGCCTCCAGCACGCCCTCCTGCTGCATATTGTGGCCCCAGACCCCGGCAAAGCAGTCAGCCTGCAGCTCCATACGCACCGACAGCGCATTCACTTCGCTCTCGCTGGCATTCTGCTGAAGCTGGCGAACCTTTGGCTCAATGCCGAGCAGTTTCTGCACGTGATGGCCCACTTCATGGGCGATGACGTAGCCCTGGGCAAAGTCGCCGTCGGCGCCCAGCTTGCGTTTCATGTCATCGTAGAAGGAGAGATCGATATAGACGGTGGCATCGGCAGGACAGTAGAACGGCCCCATCACCGATTGCCCGGTCCCACAGCCGGTACGCGTGGCACCGCGGTACATCACCAGCTTCGGCTGCTGGTAGGTGCGACCCATTTTGTCGAACAGCTGACCCCAGGTATCTTCCGTGGTGGCCAGGATCACCGAGGTGAATTTCGCCGCTTCATCTTCATTTGGACTGATGGAGCGCGTCGCCTGCTGCTGCTGCGGCATCGGTTGCCCGGTGAGTAACCCGCTCAGGTCGACCCCGTAGTAACCTGCTACCACGACCACCAGCAGAATAATGATACCGCCCTTTCCCCCCGGCAGCCGGAAGCCCGGCCCACCCATTGACGGACCACCGCTACTACGTCTGTCATCTATATTGTCGCTTCCACGACGCCCTTGCCAGCGCATAACCACCTCGAAATTATCATCTTAATAATAAATATGATCGTAGGCGGTTCGGGGCAAGATTACCACTGGAAACAAAGGTGAGATGCCAGAGGAACAGAGGTTCCCCTGGCGACAGGACGGGATTAGTCGAGTTTAACACCCAGACGGTGGGCAACGGCTTCGTACGCTTCAATCACACCGCCCAGGCTTTGGCGGAAGCGGTCTTTGTCCATTTTATCCAGCGTCTCTTTGTCCCACAGACGGCTGCCGTCCGGGGAGAATTCATCACCCAGAACCACCTCGCCTTTATACAATCCGAATTCCAGTTTGAAGTCGACCAGGATCAGGCCGGCGTCATCAAACAGCTTCTTCAGCACGTCGTTGGCTTTGAAGGTCAGCTCCTGCATGCGCGCCAGGTTCTCTTTGCTCACCCAGCCAAAGGTTTCGCAGTAAGATTCGTTAACCATCGGATCGTGCATGGCGTCGTTTTTCAGGAACAGGTCGAACAGCGGCGGGTTGAGCTCGATGCCCTCTTCAATACCCAGACGCTTCACCAGGGAGCCTGCGGCGCGGTTACGGACGACACATTCCACCGGTACCATATCCAGCTTTTTCACCAGACATTCGGTATCGGACAGCAACGCTTCCATTTGCGTAGGGATGCCCGCTTCTTCCAGCTTGCTCATAATGAAGTGGTTGAACTTGTTGTTCACCATCCCTTTACGGTCAAACTGTTCAATGCGCGCGCCATCTCCTGCTGACGTATCATTGCGGAACTCGAGCACCAACAGATCCGGGTTCTCCGTGCTGTATACGGTTTTCGCTTTGCCACGATACAACTCAGCTTGCTTCTGCATCTTCATTACTCCTGGTGTGATGATTTGTGTTCAAAACTGGAGATATTATGCCACGCACACGTTTGCGTAGCACGAAAATAAAAAGGGCTGGATTCACCAGCCCTCTTTTTTTATTTGCTGAATGCCGCCTGGAAGACAGCGACCAGCGCATCGTTCTGCGACTGGGTCAGGGTGTGACCTTTCGGATCGATAAACTGCAGGCTGCTACGGTTGTCCAGATCGCCGACCTGAAGCTTGTAGTCGCCGGAAGCCAGACCCGGATCGCGTGCGCCCAGCGCTTCCCAGCTGCTGTCAGACAGCGGCTTGTAGGTCACCGCCATGCTGCCGGTCGAGCGGGTGCTGTCGGTCACTTTCATGCCGACGCGCTCAAGCGTGGCAGGCAGACGCTGCCAGACCTGGTTGAACGGACCACGTACGACAAGCATTGGCAGACCGGTTTCGTCGGCAGCGCTCTGCACGTCGAAGGTTGCGCCATTGCGGCTCTGGGCAGCATTGGCAGCGTCGGTTGCGTTTTTGTCGAGGCCCGCAGCGATGGTGTTAAGCATCTCGGTGCTGTAGCGCTGCAGGGAAGCGGCATCGGAGACGGGCTTGCCTGCCTGCTCGAGGTTCAGCAGCTTAACCACGACCGCCTGCTGGTAACCCTGAGGTTTAACAGAGACTTGATAACGTCCACGGTACTGTTGATCTTCATCCAGACGGGACCATTCGATCCAGTCTGTCGACAGCGTCTGGCTGGCGTCATCGCGTTGCGTGATTGTGTAGTTCTTCGACTGAATCACGCTGACAACCTGCGGCCACAGCGCGGCATTACGCGCGCTCTCAACCTGCAGCGTCGCGGTATCGCCGGTGAACTGAGTACGCGCCCCGCTTACTAACGCCAGAGGCTGTGCTGGCGGACGGATATCAAGCGCTTTGCCTACCGCGCCGCTCCCGTTGGTGACCGGAATGTTATAGTCGCCATTTTGAACGGGCAGGATCATGCCAGCGGGCGCATGAAGTTCAGCAAGCGGCGCAGCATCCAGATAGGATTCGTCACCGCTCACCTGGCGCTTGTAGCGTGAATCTGAGCTACAGGCCGCGAGCAGCATAACAAGCGAAACACCCGCAACCTTCACCAGGCGCGACTTCTGTACTGAGTAAGCCATCAAATCTCCCTAAACTTTACAGCAGACCGGCATGCTTCAGCGCGCCAGTGACCGTTTCGCGACCGTGGTCGGTAATCGGGGTCATCGGCAGGCGCAGCGTATCGGTCGCTACAAGTCCCAACTCCTTACATGCCCATTTCACTGGGATCGGATTGGGTTCGACAAATAATTTGTTGTGCAGCGGCATCAGACGCTGGTTAATCACGCGGGCTTCCTGGAAATGACCGGCAGCCGCCAGTTTACACATTTCAGCCATATCGCGGGCTGCAATGTTGGAGGTCACGGAAATTACCCCGTGGCCGCCGAGCTGCATAAAGTCCAGCGAGGTCGCATCATCACCGCTCAGCAGAATAAAGTCGTCTGAAACCAGCTCTTTGATCTGATGAACACGGCTTAAGTTCCCGGTCGCCTCTTTAATACCGATAATATTTTTTACTTTCGCGAGACGGCCAACCGTTTCTGGCAGCATATCGCAGCCAGTGCGCGACGGCACATTATACAGGATTTGTGGCAAGTCAGTATGTTCAGCGATGGCTTTGAAATGCTGGAACAGACCTTCCTGGGTCGGACGGTTGTAGTATGGCGTTACCGTCAGGCAACCGACCACACCCGAGTCGTTGAAGCGCTGGGTCAGGCTGATGGCTTCAGCGGTCGCGTTGGCGCCCGTACCGGCGATAACCGGGATACGCCCGTCAGCCAGTTCGAGGGTCATCATGACCACTTCGCCATGCTCTTCATGGCTCAGCGTTGCAGATTCACCGGTAGTCCCTACCGAAACAATCGCCGAGGTTCCGCTGGCGACATGATAATCAATCAGTTTCTTCAGGCTTGACCGGCAGACATTACCTTTCTCATCCATCGGTGTAACAAGCGCAACAATACTTCCCGTGAACATGGGCCATCCTCTGTGCGTGCAAGAGCCTCAATGGTACGTTTGGTGCTGTAATAAAAGCAAGGGACATGAGGCCTCCAGGTTATTGTATGCCGGTTTTTTTTATGCTTTCCTTAGAAAGACTAAACCATGCAAAGGAAGAACCGGTTTGACAACATCATCACAACATTACCTGGTTATCACTGCGCTGGGTGCTGACAGGCCGGGGATCGTAAACACCATTACTCGCCACGTCAGTAGCTGCGGCTGCAACATTGAAGACAGTCGTCTGGCGATGCTGGGGGAAGAGTTCACCTTCATCATGCTGCTTTCCGGATCGTGGAATGCCATCACCTTAATTGAATCGACCCTGCCGTTAAAAGGCGCAGAGCTGGATCTGTTAATCGTGATGAAGCGCACCACCGCACGTCCGCAGCCAGCGTTGCCGGCAACCGTCTGGGTCCAGGTGGAAGTGACTGATTCCCCGCACTTAATCGAACGCTTTACCGCCCTGTTTGATAGCCATCAGATGAACATTGCCGAGCTGGTCTCCCGTACCCAGCCGGGCGAAGGCCACACTATCCCTAAACTGTTTATCCAGATCACCGCGCACAGCCCGGCCTCTCAGGATGCATCAAATATAGAGCAAGCGTTCAAAGCCCTCTGTACAGAATTAAATGCGCAAGGCAGTATAAACGTCGTCAATTATTCCCAGCATGAACAAGACGGAGTTGAGTAATGAATCCACTGAAAGCCGGTGACATCGCACCGAAATTTAGCCTGCCCGATCAAGACGGCGAGCAAGTAAATTTAACCGACTTCCAGGGACAGCGTGTTCTGGTCTACTTCTACCCGAAAGCCATGACGCCAGGCTGTACCGTACAAGCGTGCGGTCTACGTGACAACATGGATGAGTTGAAGAGCGCGGGCGTGGAAGTGCTGGGTATCAGTACCGATAAGCCTGAAAAGCTGTCTCGTTTTGCCGAAAAAGAGTTGCTGAACTTCACGCTGCTCTCCGACGAAGACCATCAGGTCTGCGGTGAGTTTGGCATCTGGGGTGAGAAAACCTTTATGGGCAAAACCTACGACGGTATCCACCGCATCAGTTTCCTGATCGATGCCGAAGGTAAAGTTGAACATGTGTTTGATGACTTCAAAACCAGCAATCACCACGACGTGGTATTGAACTGGGTGAAAGAGAACGCCTGAAGGTAAACGCAAAACGGCAACCTGAGTTGCCGTTTTTAGTGTTTGCACCCTCTCCCCGTGGGAGAGGGTTGGGGTGAGGGCATCAGTCCGCACAAAACCCGTAGGCCCGTGCAAGCGTTAGCGCCGCCGGGCAACAGATTACTCCTCAACCGCCGGCACATCCGGCCAGGCATGAACCACCGCTTTAATCAGCGTTGCCAATGGGATGGCAAAGAACACCCCCCAGAATCCCCATAACCCGCCAAAAATCACCACCGAGAGAATAATGACTAACGGGTGCAGGTTGACCGCTTCCGAGAACAGCACCGGCACCAGCAGGTTACCGTCCAGGCCCTGAATAATCAGATAGACTGCGAAACAGCTCCAGAACTCGGTGCCCAGACCAAACTGGAACAGCGCCACGCCCACTACCGGAATGGTGACCACGAAAGCCCCGATATACGGGATCAGCACCGAGAAGCCCACCAGCACCGCCAGCAGCAGCGAATAGTTAAGACCAAAGATGAAGAAGCCAATCCAGGTGGCTATACCGACAACGATCATCTCCAGCACTTTGCCGCGGATGTAGTTGGTGATCTGCTGGTTCATCTCCTTCCATACCTGCCCTGCCAGGCCACGGTTACGCGGCAGCACGCGGCGCACTGCGTTAAGCATCTGCTCTTTGTCTTTGACCAGGAAGAAGACCATCAGCGGCACCAGCACCAGATAGACCGCCAGCGTCAGCAGGCCCACCAGCGACGCGAGGGAGAATTTCACCACCGTGTCCCCCATCGTCATGATGCGGGTACGCATGTTTTCAGCCATCGCATCAATAATGCCCGCATCCATCAGAGCCGGATAACGACGCGGCAGGGTGGCGGCAAAATCCGAGAGCTTGCTGAGCATGCCAGGCATATCGCGAATCAGGTTGATCCCCTGCTGCCAGGCAATCGGCAGCACCACAAAGGACATCACCAGCAGGATACCGACAAAAAAGACCAGTACGATGATGCTGGCCCAGCGGCGGGAGCAGCCGATATTTTCCAGCCGGACCGTCGGCCACTCCAGCAAATAGGCGAGCACAATCGCCACCAGCAGCGGGGCCAGCAGCCCGCTAAAGAAGAAGAGGATGCCAAATCCGGCAACCAGAATAACCAGCAGCGCAATGGCCTCCGGATCGCTAAAGCGTCGGCGGTACCACTGCATTAATAACTCGAGCATGCAACCTTCCCTGAAGATGATGGCTGGACGTAAAAGGTGAATTGTATCGGAGAGTCAATGAAAAGACTTTCGCTTTTTCTTGCTCTGTCACAAAACGCAAAAGCCTGAAAAGAGGGATTTTCTTATCGCCCTGACGCGGCTACACTCGCAGAGCAGCCCCAGGTGAACGATATGCGGGTTATTCGGTCAAATTAGCACACCCCCCAGACAGGACAGAGGTTATGTTCAGGCAGTTGAAAAAAACGTTGGTTGCGACGCTCATCGCTGCGCTGGCCGCCGGCCAGATGGTGCCTGCGTTCGCTGACTCTGCAGAATCATTGCCGGACATGGGCACCTCGGCAGGCAGCACGCTCTCCATTGGTCAGGAGCTGCAGATGGGCGACTATTACGTGCGCCAGCTGCGCGGCAGTGCGCCGCTGATTAACGATCCGCTGCTGGTGCAGTACATCAACTCCCTGGGAATGCGCCTTGTCTCCCATGCGGATTCGGTGAAAACCCCTTTCCACTTCTATTTAATCAATAACGATGAGATCAACGCCTTCGCCTTCTTCGGCGGCAATGTGGTGTTGCACTCGGCGTTATTCCGCTACGCCGATAACGAAAGCCAGCTGGCCTCGGTGATGGCGCACGAAATTTCCCACGTCACCCAGCGCCACCTTGCACGCGCGATGGAAGATCAGAAGCGCAGCGCCCCGCTCACTTGGGTGGGCGCGCTGGGCTCCATTCTGCTGGCGATGGCCAGCCCGCAGGCGGGGATGGCGGCGCTGACCGGTACGCTGGCGGGTACGCGTCAGGGAATGATCAGCTTTACCCAGCAGAATGAACAGGAAGCTGACCGCATCGGTATACAGGTGCTGCAGCGCTCCGGGTTTGACCCGCAGGCGATGCCGAACTTCCTCGAAAAGTTACTCGATCGGGCGCGCTACTCCTCGCGTCCACCGGAAATTTTGCTGACCCACCCTCTGCCAGAAAGCCGTCTGTCGGATGCGCGTAACCGTGCTAACCAGATGCGTCCGGTAGTGGTGCAGTCCTCGGAAGATTTCTACATGGCGAAGGTCAGAAGCCTCGGCATGTACAACTCCGGGCGTAACCAGCTGACCAACGATCTGCTGGACGCGCTGGCGAAAGGCAACGTGCGTGAACAGCGCGCGGCCCAGTACGGTCGGGCGTTACAGGCGATGGAGGCCAGCAACTATGATGAGGGCCGCAAGAACCTGCAGCCGCTGCTGACCGCAGAGGCCAACAATGCCTGGTATCTCGATCTGGCCACCGACATCGATTTAGGGCAGAAAAAAGCCCAGGATGCGATTAACCGTCTGAAAGGCGCCCGGGAAATACGCACTAATCCGGTCCTGCAACTCAACCTGGCGAATGCTTATTTACAGGGCGGACAGCCGCAGCAAGCCGCGCCCCTTCTCAACCGCTACACCTTCAGTAATAAAGACGATCCTAACGGTTGGGATCTGCTGGCCCAGGCGGAAGGCGCCCTTGGCCATCGCGATCAGGAGCTGGCGGCCCGCGCCGAAGCTTACGCCCTGGTCGGACGCCTGGATCAGGCTATCTCCCTGCTGAGCAGCGCCAGCTCGCAGGTGAAACTCGGTAGCCTGCAACAGGCCCGTTACGATGCCCGCATCGATCAGTTGCGCCAGCTGCAGCAGCGCTACCGTCCGTATGAAAAGATGTAAAGGAGAAGAGATGTCTGACGCGGTTACGATCTACCACAACCCTCGCTGCTCAAAGAGCCGCGAAACACTAGCCCTGCTGAAATCCAACGGCGTTGAGCCGCAGGTGGTGCTCTATCTGGAGACGCCGCCGGATGCCGATACCCTGCGCACGCTGTTAAGCCAGCTGGGCATGAGCAGTGCCAGAGCGTTAATGCGCCAGAAAGAGGAGCTTTACAAAACGTTGGGCCTCGCTGATAGCGCGCTCACTGAAGAGGTGTTAATTCAGGCGATGGTGGATAATCCGAAGCTGATCGAGCGCCCGATTGTGGTGGCAAACGGTAAAGCACGTATTGGCCGTCCACCTGAACAGGTGCTGGAGATTGTGAAGTAAGTAAAATGGCCCGGTAGCCTGCGTGCGCCGGGCCTACAGATTGAGGATATCTTTCACAAAGGGAATGGTGAGCTTTCGCTGGGCGGTGATAGATGCCCGATCCAGCTGATCGAGGGTCACAAACAGCGTACGCATCTCGCGATCCAGCCGTTTTAACAGAAAACGTCCCACGTCTTCCGGCAGTTCAAACCCCCGCAACCGCGCCCGCAGCTGCAACGCCTGCAATTTATCTTCATCGGAGAGCGGCTGTAATTTGTAGATCTGCCCCCAGTCGAGGCGAGAGGCCAGATCGGCCAGCCCCAGGTTTAACTGACGCGGTGGACGATCGCCGGTGATCAGCAGCCGGGTTTTCCCGGACTCCAGAATGCGGTTGTAGAGATCAAAAATCGCCATCTCCCACAGCTCATCCCCCGCCACGCATTCGATATTGTCGATGCAGACCAGCGACAGCTGTTCCATCCCATCGAGCACTTCCGGCACAAACCAGGTACGCTTATCCAGCGGCACATAGCCGACCGCATCCCCGCGCTGCGAGAGTTCGGCACAGGCGGCATGCAGCAGATGGCTGCGCCCCGCGCCTTCGCGTGACCAGATATAGATGTAACCGCTGTGCTCCTGGCGCAACACGTTTTGCAGTGCAGCCAGTAAAGAGGGGTTATCACCCGGCCAGAAACTCGCGAAAGTTTCGTCGTCGGGAAGATAAAGTGGCAAAGAGAGCTGTGCCGGTGCGTTCAGAAATACCTCAACCAGGTCTTACTCGGAATCGGCCCAGAGTTTAACACGGAACAAGCGGGGAGAGAACCGGGCGGATCGGCCGCCCGGTTAGAGGATCAATGGGAGACTTTTTCTGTCTCTTCCGCGTCCAGGACCACTTCTTCCGGGCGCAGAACGGAGATCAGTTTGAAGATCAGGGCCAGGGCAATACCGACGATGGTTGCCAGCGCCATGCCTTTCAGCTCGGCCGCACCAATGTGCACCTTGGCACCGCTGACGCCAATAATCAGGATCACCGAGGTCAGGATCAGGTTCTGTGCTTTGCTGTAATCCACTTTCGATTCAATCAGGACGCGGATACCGGAGGCACCGATTACCCCGTACAGCAGCAGCGAAACGCCGCCCATCACCGGGACCGGGATGATCTGGATGGCTGCCGCCAGTTTACCCACGCAGGAGAGCAGGATAGCGATAATCGCCGCGCCGCCGATAACCCAGGTGCTGTACACGCGGGTAATGGCCATCACACCAATGTTCTCACCGTAGGTGGTGTTTGGCGTTGAGCCGAAGAAACCGGAGATAATGGTCGAGAAGCCGTTGGCAAACATCGAGCGGTGCAGGCCCGGGTCGCGGATCAGATCGCGCTTGACGATGTTCGCCGTGACCACCAGGTGGCCGACGTGCTCGGCAATCACCACCAGCGCGGCAGGCAGAATGGTGAAGATGGCAAACCACTCAAAGCGCGGAGTGTAGAAGGTTGGCAGCGCGAACCAGTGGGCCTGGGCGATCGGTGTAGTATCCACCACGCCCATGGCGAAGGAGAGCGCATAGCCCGCCAGCACGCCAATCAGGATCGGGATAATCGCCATAAAGCCACGGAACAGCACGGAGCCAAAGATCGTCACGCCCAGGGTCACCAGCGAGATGATAATGGTTTTGGTATCCGGCGCCTGACCGTCGGCAGGCAGCAGGCCCGCCATGTTCGCCGCGACACCGGCTAACTCCAGCCCGATGACGGCAACAATGGCGCCCATTGCCGCAGGCGGGAACATCACGTCCAGCCAGCCGGTACCGGCTTTTTTCACAATGAAAGCCACCAGACAGAACAGCACGCCGCACATGATAAAGCCGCCCAGCGCCACTTCGTAGCCCAACGGCAGCAGCAACAGTACCGGGGAGATAAAGGCAAAGCTTGAACCCAGATAGGCCGGGATTTTCCCTTTACAGATGAAGAGGTACAGCAGCGTCCCGATACCGTTAAACAGCAGCACGGTGGCCGGGTTAATGTGGAACAGGATTGGCACCAGCACGGTTGCGCCAAACATCGCAAACAGGTGCTGCAAACTAAGCGGGATTGTCTGTAAAAGCGGCGGTCTTTCACTCACCCCGATAGCACGGCGCGTCATAGTGTTTTCCTCTGAGTATTATTGGTTGTGTGTGTTTTATTCAAAAAAAAGCCGACTATCAAAGTCGGCTTTTTTATCGTTATGCGATTACTTAGTACCAAAAATCTTATCACCGGCATCACCGAGACCCGGGATAATGTACCCGTGCTCGTTCAGACCCTGATCGACAGAGGCGGTGTACAGCTCCACGTCCGGGTGCGCTTTTTCCAGCGCGGCGATGCCTTCCGGCGCGGCAACCAGTACCAGTACCTTGATGCTGCTGCAGCCCGCGTTTTTCAGCAGGTCGATAGTGGCGATCATCGAACCACCGGTCGCCAGCATCGGGTCAACAACCAGCGCCATACGCTCGTCGATGTTGGAAACCAGCTTCTGGAAATACGGAACCGGCTCCAGCGTCTCTTCGTCGCGATAAATACCAACCACGCTGATACGCGCGCTCGGGACGTGCTCCAGCACGCCTTCCATCATGCCCAGACCCGCACGCAGGATTGGCACAACGGTAATTTTTTTACCTTTGATCTGCTCAACCTGTACCGGGCCGTTCCAGCCTTCAATGGTGACAGTTTCAGTTTCCAGATCGGAGGTTGCTTCATAGGTCAGTAAGCTGCCAACTTCAGAGGCCAGTTCACGAAAGCGCTTAGTGCTGATGTCATGCTCACGCATCAGGCCCAGCTTGTGTTTAACGAGTGGGTGTTTCACTTCCACAATCTTCATTCTCTTTCTCCTTCGGGTGGCAGCCACAAAAAAAATCGCCGGATTATACCGCTTTTTGCGGACTACGCCATACCCATCTTGCTTGACCGGGATCAACCAAAGTGAATAACGGGCTGCAGAGAGTATAAAAGAGACAAATAAAACCGGAGGGGTAAGCGGCAGTTTTTATGCCCGGCGGCGCTGCGCTTGCACGGGCCTACAGGGGTTGTAGGCCGGGTAAGGCGAAGCCGCCACCCGGCAATGCAGAATTAAAGCGACTCGCCGTTGCTGGCAATCACCTTCTGATACCAGTCGAAGGATTTTTTCTTGCTGCGATTCAGCGTGCCGTTGCCTTCGTTATCTTTATCGACGTAGATAAAGCCATAGCGTTTTTTCATCTCGCCGGTGCCGGCTGAGACCAGATCGATACAGCCCCACGGGGTGTAGCCCATCAGATCCACGCCATCTTCCACCACCGCTTTTTTCATCTCGCGGATATGGGCGCTGAGATAGTCAATGCGGTACTGATCGTTCACCGTGCCGTCGCTCTCCAGCACGTCGATGGCACCAAAACCGTTTTCGACGATAAACAGCGGCAGCTGGTAGTGATCCCAGAACCAGTTCAGGGAGTAGCGCAGCCCCACCGGGTCAATCTGCCAGCCCCAGTCCGATTTCTGCACGTAGGGGTTGGAGACCAGGCTTTTACTCTCGTCGTAATCCAGCTGCGGGTTATCCGCCGTCGCCTTGGTGGCAAACGACATATAATAGCTGAAGCCGATGTAATCCACACAGCCCTGCTTCAGCGCTGCTTTGTCCTCTTCGGTGATATCAAGCTCGAAACCGCGACGGGCAAAATAGTTGAGCAGATGCTGCGGATAGGCACCACGCACGTGCACGTCGGTGAACCAGTAGCGGCGATGCATGGCGTTCATCGCCATCATCATGTCGTCCGGAGCGCAGGTCAGCGGATAAATCGGACACATGGCGATCATGCAGCCGATACGCAGCGACGGGTTGATTTCACGTCCGGCCTTTACCGCCAGGGCGCTGGCCACCAGCTCGTAGTGCGCCGCCTGGAACATCACCGGCTCGCGATCTTCACCCGGCTGATAGTGCAGGCCGGAGTTGGTGAACGGGGCAAAATCTTCGTGGAAGTTGGCCTGGTTGTTGATCTCGTTGAAGGTCATCCAGTACTTCACTTTATGCTGATAACGCGTAAACACCACGCTGGCAAAGCGCACAAAGAAGTCGATCAGTTTGCGGTTACGCCAGCCGCCGTATTCGCTCACCAGGTGATAAGGCATTTCGAAGTGCGAGAGGGTAATTACCGGCTCGATGCCGTGCTTCAGGCACTCATCAAAGAGATCGTCGTAAAATTGCAGGCCCGCCTCGTTGGGCTGCTGCTCGTCGCCTTTAGGGAAAATACGCGTCCAGGCAATCGAGGTGCGGAAGCATTTAAAGCCCATTTCTGCAAAGAGTTGGATGTCCTCTTTGTAACGGTGATAGAAATCGATGGCTTCATGGTTGGGGTAGTTTTTGCCCGGCTGCACGCCGTCGGTGATCTCGCGCGGGACGCCGTGCGCGCCTGCGGTCATCACGTCTGCGACGCTCGGGCCCTTCCCGCCCTCCTCCCAGCCGCCTTCAAGTTGATGCGCCGCCACCGCGCCGCCCCACAGAAAACCCTCTTTGAATCCTGACATGCGATATCCCTCATTCAGCGTTTATTATCGGCAAAAAAGAGTACAGAAACCGGTTTCAGTGAAATGATGTGCATTCAGCGAAGGGGTTGCAAGTATAAGAATGTACCCGGTTTCATTTTCGTGAACGGGTTCAAGTTTGCGTGCCAGCGCGCGATTTTTGCTGGATTTTCAGGGGCCCTTTTTTCTGTTGCAGAATGGGCTCGCAAACGTTTGCCTGGACTGTTAGAATTGCGCCGATTTTTCTTACAATCGCAATGCAATCGCGTGGGGACTTGAGCCGTGACCAACAAAACTTCTCTCAGCTACAAAGATGCCGGTGTAGATATTGACGCAGGTAATGCGCTGGTTGACCGTATCAAAGGGGTAGTTAAAAAGACCCGCCGCCCGGAAGTCATGGGTGGACTGGGAGGATTCGGCGCACTGTGCGCGCTGCCGCAAAAATATCGCGAACCGGTTCTGGTCTCGGGCACTGACGGCGTCGGCACCAAGCTGCGCCTGGCGATGGATCTGAAACGCCACGACACCATCGGTGTTGACCTGGTTGCCATGTGCGTGAACGACCTGGTGGTTCAGGGCGCTGAGCCGCTGTTCTTCCTCGACTACTACGCCACCGGCAAGCTGGACGTTGACACCGCAGCCAGCGTGATCAGCGGTATCGCTGAAGGCTGTCTGCAGTCTGGCTGTGCGCTGGTCGGCGGTGAAACCGCTGAAATGCCGGGGATGTACCACGGCGAAGATTACGACGTAGCTGGCTTCTGCGTGGGCGTTGTCGAAAAATCAGAGATCATTGACGGCAGCAAAGTGACCGACGGTGACGTGCTGATTGCGCTGGGCTCCAGCGGTCCGCACTCCAACGGTTACTCTCTGGTGCGTAAAATTGTTGAAGTGAGTGGCTGCGATCCGCTGACCACCGAGCTGGAAGGCAAACCGCTGGCCGATCATCTGCTCGAACCCACCCGCATCTACGTGAAATCCATCCTCGAACTGATCGAGAACGTGGATGTTCACGCCATCGCCCACCTCACCGGCGGCGGCTTCTGGGAAAATATTCCGCGCGTACTGCCGGACAACACCCAGGCGGTAATCGACGAATCCTCATGGCAGTGGCCGGCAGTGTTCAACTGGCTGCAGGATGCCGGTAACGTCAGCGATCATGAAATGTATCGCACCTTCAACTGCGGCGTGGGGATGCTGATCGCTCTCCCAGCCAGCGAAGTGGACAATGCCCTGGCGCTGCTGCAGGCCAAAGATGAAAACGCGTGGAAAATCGGTATCATCAAAGCATCTGATTCCGAACAGCGTGTGGTCATTGAATGAAAAACATAGTGGTGCTCATTTCCGGTAACGGAAGTAATTTGCAGGCTATCATCGATGCCTGCGAACAGAAGAAGATCAACGGCACCATTCGCGCAGTATTCAGTAACAAGGCCGACGCGTTCGGCCTTGAGCGCGCCCGCGACGCAGGCATTGCCGCCCATGTGCTCGGTGCCTCGCAGTTTGCCAGCCGCGAGGCCTTTGATCGCGAGCTGGTGCAGGAGATCGACGCCTACGCCCCAGACGTGGTGGTGCTGGCGGGCTACATGCGGATCCTCAGTCCGGCCTTTGTGGCGCACTATGTCGGGCGACTGCTGAACATCCACCCTTCCCTGCTGCCAAAATATCCCGGCCTGCACACCCACCGTCAGGTGCTGGATAATGGCGACGAGGAGCACGGCACCTCGGTCCATTTTGTCACTGACGAACTGGACGGTGGCCCGGTGATCCTGCAGGCGAAAGTGCCGGTGTTTGCAGGCGACAGCGAAGAGGATGTCACCGCCCGGGTTCAGGCCCAGGAGCATGCCATCTATCCGCTAGTGGTCAGCTGGTTTGTTGATGGCCGCCTTGAAATGCGCGACGGTGCCGCCTGGCTGGATGGCGCGCCGTTACCCCCGCAAGGCCACGCGGCCGAAGAGTAGTCTTTTGCCGGGTGGCGCTATCGCTTACCCGGCCTACAACACCCTCTGCCCCGTCTGCCCGGCAACTCGTTATTATCCCTCAATAAAAAATTTAACTGTCATACTTTTCTGACACAGTTGGACATATAGTGGAAATGCTCGCCATAATAAAGGCGAGACGGATTTACCACGTCCTGTGATTGAACTGGAGTGTGAGTAGTAATGGGTCAGGAAAAGTTATACATCGAGAAAGAGCTAAGCTGGTTAGCCTTCAATGAGCGCGTGCTTCAGGAAGCAGCGGATAAAAGTAACCCGCTGATTGAGCGCATGCGTTTTCTGGGGATTTACTCCAATAACCTGGATGAGTTCTACAAAGTTCGCTTTGCTGAGCTGAAACGCCGAATCATCATTAGCGAAGAGCAGGGTTTAAATTCCAATTCGCGTCATCTGCTGGGCAAGATCCAGTCCCGGGTTCTGAAAGCCGATCAGGAATTTGACAGTCTGTATAACGAGTTGCTGCTGGAGATGGCACGCAATCAAATCTTCCTGATTAACGAGCGACAGCTCTCGGTCAACCAGCAGAGCTGGCTGCGTCACTATTTCAAACATTATCTGCGCCAGCACATCACCCCCATTCTGATTAACCGCGAAACCGATCTGGTGCAGTTCCTGAAGGATGATTACACCTATCTGGCGGTGGAGATTATTCGCGGCGACAGCATCCGCTATGCGCTGCTGGAGATCCCGTCGGACAAGGTGCCGCGCTTCGTTAATCTGCCGCCGGAAACCCCGCGTCGCCGCAAGCCGATGATCCTGCTGGATAATATCCTACGCTACTGCCTGGACGACATCTTCAAGGGCTTCTTCGATTACGACGCCCTGAACGCCTATTCGATGAAGATGACCCGTGACGCCGAGTACGATCTGGTGCACGAGATGGAGGCCAGCCTGATGGAGCTGATGTCCTCCAGCCTCAAGCAGCGTCTGACTGCGGAGCCGGTGCGCTTCGTCTATCAGCGCGATATGCCGGACGCGATGGTCGAGATGCTGCGTGAAAAGCTGACCATCTCCCGCTACGACTCCATCGTCCCGGGCGGCCGCTATCACAACTTTAAAGACTTTATCGGCTTCCCGAATGTCGGCAAAGCCAATCTGGTGAACAAGCCGCTGCCGCGCCTGCGCCATATCTGGTTCGATAAGTTCCGCAACGGCTTCGACGCCATTCGCGAGCGCGACGTCCTGCTCTACTATCCGTACCACACCTTTGAGCACGTGCTGGAGCTGATGCGTCAGGCGTCGTTCGATCCCAATGTGCTGGCGATCAAAATCAACATCTACCGCGTGGCGAAAGACTCCCGCATTATCGATGCGATGATCCACGCCGCCCACAACGGCAAGAAAGTGACCGTGGTGGTGGAGCTGCAGGCACGCTTCGATGAAGAGGCCAACATCCACTGGGCCCGCCGCCTGACCGAAGCGGGCGTACACGTCATCTTCTCGGCCCCGGGGCTGAAGATCCACGCCAAGCTGTTCCTCATCTCCCGTAAAGAGGGGGAGGACGTGGTGCGTTATGCCCACATCGGTACCGGCAACTTTAACGAGAAGACCGCACGAATTTATACCGACTACTCGCTGCTCACCGCCGATGCGCGCATCACCAACGAGGTGCGCCGGGTCTTTAACTTCATTGAGAACCCGTATCGCCCGGTCAGCTTCGACTATCTGCTGGTGTCGCCGCAGAACTCCCGTCGCCTGCTGTATGACATGATCGACAAAGAGATCGCCAATGCCCAGAATGGCCTGCCGGCTGGCATTACGCTGAAGCTCAACAACCTGGTCGATAAAGGGCTGGTGGATCGCCTGTATGCGGCTTCCGGTTCCGGGGTTCAGGTCAGTCTGCTAATCCGCGGCATGTGCTCGCTTATCCCTGAACTTGAGGGGATCAGTGAAAATATTCGCGTTACGAGCATCGTCGACCGCTACCTTGAACACGATCGCATCTATATTTTTGAGAACGGTGGCGATAAACGCGTCTACCTCTCTTCTGCCGACTGGATGACGCGTAACATCGATTACCGCATCGAAGTGGCGGCGCCGCTGCTTGACCCGCGGCTGAAGCAACAAATTCTTGATATCATTGACTTATTGTTAAGCGATACTGTAAAAGCACGTTATATCGATAAAGAACTGAGTAACCGCTATGTGCCGCGCGGCAATCGCCGTAAAGTGCGGGCACAGCTGGCGATTTACGACTATATCAAATCACTCGAGCAATCCGATTAACCTATGCCGATAAACGATAAGACCCCACGACCGCAGGAGTTTGCTGCGGTCGACCTTGGCTCTAACAGCTTCCACATGGTCATTGCCCGTGAAGTCGATGGTGCAATGCAGATCATCGGTCGGCTGAAACAGCGCGTCCACCTGGCTGACGGCCTGGGGCCGGACAACATGCTCAGCGAAGAGGCGATGGAGCGCGGGCTGAACTGCCTGTCGCTGTTTGCCGAACGCCTGCAGGGTTTCACCCCATCGAGCGTCTGCATTGTCGGGACCCACACCCTCCGCCAGGCGTCGAACGCCACCGAATTTTTAAAGCGTGCGGAGCAGGTGATCCCCTACCCTATCGAGATCATTTCGGGGAATGAAGAAGCCCGACTGATTTTCATGGGTGTGGAACATACTCAGCCAGAAAAAGGCCGCAAGCTGGTGATCGATATCGGCGGTGGCTCCACCGAGCTGGTGATTGGCGAAAACTTTGAGCCACATCTGGTGGAAAGCCGCCGGATGGGCTGCGTCAGTTTTGCACAACTCTACTTCCCGGGTGGAACCATCAGCCGGGAAAACTTCCAGCGTGCGCGCATGGCTGCGGTGCAGAAGCTGGAGTCGCTCGCCTGGCAGTACCGACTGCAGGGCTGGAACGTGGCGCTCGGCGCCTCGGGTACGATCAAAGCCGCACATGAAGTGCTGGTGGAGATGGGCGAAAAAGACGGTTTTATCACCCCGGAGCGTCTGTCGATGCTGATGGAAGAGGTGATCAAGCATAAGAGCTTTGATGCCCTGAGCCTGCCTGGCCTGTCCGAAGAGCGCAAGGCGGTGTTTGTGCCGGGTCTGGCGATCCTGTGCGGCGTGTTCGATGCGCTGGCCATTCGTGAGCTGCGCCTGTCTGACGGCGCGCTGCGCGAAGGCGTACTCTACGAGATGGAAGGCCGATTCCGTCACCAGGATATTCGCAGCCGTACCGCGCAGAGCCTGGCGAATCAGTACAACATCGATCGTGAGCAGGCGAAGCGGGTTCTGGAAACCACCACCCATATGTATGAGCAGTGGGAAACCCAGAACCCAAAACTGGCGCATCCGCAGCTGGCGGCCCTGCTGAAGTGGGCGGCGATGCTGCACGAAGTCGGGCTGAACATCAATCACAGCGGGATGCACCGCCATTCGGCCTACATTCTTCAAAACAGCGACCTGCCTGGCTTCAACCAGGAGCAGCAGACTATGATGGCCTCGCTGGTACGCTATCATCGCAAAGCCGTTAAGCTGGACGAGTTGCCGCGCTTTACGCTGTTCAAGAAAAAACAGTTCCTGCCGCTGATCCAGCTGTTACGTCTGGGCGTGCTGCTCAACAACCAGCGTCAGGCGACCACCACGCCGCCAACCCTGACGCTTACTACGGACGACAACCACTGGACGCTGAGCTTCCCGCACGACTGGTTTAGCCAGAACGCGCTGGTGCTGCTGGATCTGGAAAGAGAGCAGCAGTACTGGAGCGCCGTTACCGGCTGGTGCCTGAAGATTGAAGAAGAGCACTCTCCGAACGTCGCCGCCTGATTGCCCTTCAGGCGCTCGTTGCGAGCGCCTGTTGCGGCAGCAAAGACTCCAGCCTGACGGGTTTACCGATTAAATAACCCTGGAAGTAATCAATTCCCAGCGCCTCCGCGGCGCAACGGATCTCTTCGCTCTCGACATATTCTGCCACCACCAGCATCTTCTTCATCCGCGCCAGATGGCAAATCGAGGCCACAATCTGGTAATCCAGGCTGTTGCTGACGATATTGCGAATAAAGCTGCCGTCGATCTTCAGGATATCGGCATCGACATTTTTTAAGCGGGCGTAACTGGCGTAGCCGGTGCCAAAATCATCAATGGCGACCCGGCATCCCATCTGCTGCAACTGGTTCATCGTCTGCATGGCCAGCCCGGCGTTGCCAAAACTGCTGCTCTCGGTGATCTCAAAAATGAGCTGCCAGCTCTCAATGCCATAGGTTTCCAGCATGCGGCTCACCTCAAGCGGCAGCTGTGCCCGGCAAACGGATGATGGCGACAGATTGATGGCAAAACGCTGTCCCGGCAGACTCTCCCGGTTATCGGCCATAAACTGCAGCGTCTTCTCCAGCACCAGCAGATCGATTCGCGAAGAGAGGCCAAACTCCTGCGCGACGGGCAGAAACTCATCGGGGGCAATCAGCTCGGCACCATCATTTTGCAGCCGGAGCAGCACCTCATGATAGTCATCGCCGCGGATCCCCTTCACCGGCTGCGCCAGCAGGGTAAATTCATCTTTTTCCAGCGCGCGCTGCAGACGATTCATCATCGCGACTTTGTCTTTCAGGCCGCGTTGCAGATTGATGGCGCCCCGCTGCTGCAGGTTTTCCGGGTGATTGGTCGCCAGGGAGAGATCCGCTATGGTGCTCAGCTCCCCCAGAAGCAGATAAAGATGCACCACCGGGGAACGCACGTAGCAGTAGCTGACCCCCACCTGCGGCTGGAGCGGCATCCCATCCCAGACGAAGCGAAAACGTTTGATATGTAGATCCAGCTCGTCAATACGGGACTGGTGCAGCTCGGTATTCAGCCGCAACACCAGATCGTGCCCGGACAGCTGATACACGCACTCATCCGGCTGCAGATAGTCATGGATCCACGCAGCCAGTTTCTGTTTGTACTGGATACGCAGCAAAACACCGTAGTTACGCCCCAGCACCTCCAGCTCCGGGATGCGCAGGAAGCAGAGCACCGACCAGGGGTTTTTCCCCAGCGCGCGGTTGAGCGCCCGCAGATTAGGTATGTGCACCACCGGGTCGAGAAATGCCAGCCGTCTGGCGCGGATGTTAATCGTGCGCTGGCGCGTCGCCAGCATCGCCATATAAACCACCACGAAGGTAAAGACCAAGTAGCTGGAGGTGGTGATGGTGAGCTGAATGTCGTAACCCTGTGCCCGGGGAATGTAGCTGTCAAAAAAGTGAATAGAGATAATCAGCACCGGCGTCCAGATAAGGGACATCAGCTTATAACCGAAGCGCATCGATCCCCATAGCATCACCGGCATCAGCAGCGACAGCGTGTAATTGGTACTGAAAATGGTGCTGTTTTCGTTGATCGGCCACAGAAGCAACGCCAGCAGTGCGCCGGTTGCCGCGGTCCAGATAATCACTTCCGTCACCGTCACTTTACGATCGACCTGGCCCACGATCTGCGACAGCAGGCTTCGCAGATAGCGGGGATGGCGGAGAATGCGGATGATGAGATAGCAGAACGGCACGCCCGTCAGGCACCCGACCAGTAAGCCCTGGTAGTTAATCAGCGAGCGGATCCCCGGGGTGCTGATCCCCGCCAGATCAAACCGGGTTTTGTAGACCCCAAGGAAGACGGCGAACTGAAACAGCAGCAGAAAAATCGTGGCCGGGCAGAGCATCTGCCAGAACATCCGTTGCGCCATCAGCCGGGCGTCACCATAGGAGACATTATTGCGGCGGGGAACAAAAACCCGGTATCCACCCCAGCTGAGGGTTATCGGAATCAAATAATGGCCAATCGCTACGGTGGTCTCGTAACCGCCCACCAAAGGGTAATAGTGTACAAAAAGTGCAATCACAATGCCTGGCACCGCCGCCATGCCGTAAAAGAGCATCATCGACAATAAAAACGCCAATGGCATGTAATAGAGCACCACGATATTTCCCTGAACCTGGGTATAGGTCGTGGCAAGTCGTGCAACGGGCAGCAGAACGATCGGCAGGATCAGGGGCAATGCCCACCAGCGGTCTTTGTATTTTTTGTATAACGAAAAGATAGTCATAGATGCCATAGTTAACCCACTCATCCAGGGGCAGTTCAGACAGGCATCCAACCTGACGACGTTGTCGTGCAGACGAAATAACGCAAACACGAAAGGAGGAAAGATTTTAGTAAGCCATGGCGAGCGAGATTTGACTTAAATCAAAAATATTATTGCCGAATAAGAATATTCACGTTTTTTAACGATAATTTTGTGCGAATTATCAATGGTGTAAATAAATTAATAATATACATAACAACAGGTGAATTAATCGTTGACGGAATTTTACAAACCGAATAATTGACCCCTGTGGCTTCCGTATGCCTTAATGGCACATCGCCCTCAGGGTATTTTCAGGAACACGACAGTGAGTCAGGCTACACGTATGCGAAAACGACATCGGTTTAACACTCGGATGACGCGAATCATACTGCTAATCAGTTTATCCTTTTTCCTTGGCCGTTTTATTTATTCCTCTATTGGCGCCTGGCATCATCATCAGGAAAAAAAGCAGGCACAGCAATCCAGCCTGTCAGTCGAAGCGCCTGACCGTTAAGTGTTCCAGTGCATGTTGACGTGAGGAGTGTCCCGCGCATCCTTAGTCCTGGCCGACACCCTAACCAGATGATAATTTGCCCTCTACAGAATGTTGTTCCCCGGCATCATCCAGGTAACGAAACCGTATTGTCCCCTTATTTGTTAAATTGCTTACGTCCTTAAACGCATAGTTTTTGGTGCTAAAAGGGGCTGTCATCATGTCTGGCTGCTGCTGAACCGCGCTTTCCGATGAGCCGTTCAGTAAGGTGATAGAGGTAAATGAGATGTGCAGCGGTGTTGGGTTTACGCATTCGATAAACCACTGCGCGCCGTCATGCTTAAGGTGAAAACTCAACCGGGAAACAGCATCCTTTAACGACAGAGAGATCCCTTTCGGACGGTAAAAGATCTTTTGCTGGGTATTCATCGCCAACGCGAGTTTCCGCTCGTCTTTAACCTTGCCAATCGCAGATGGAATTTCATATAAATTCAACCAGAAAACCGATTCGCGGTCTGTCGGAAGCGGCTCCTGATTATAAAGAATACGCAGCGACTGGATCCCTTTCGGTGCCACGCGCTGTACCGGGGGGAGGATCACAAACGGGGCATGAGCGGAATCTGGATCGCCGGTGCCGTCGTCCACCCAGCTTTGCACAATGACGGGATAATCATTGGTATTAACCAGCATCAGCGATTTTTCCCGATCGGTAGCCTGATAAACCACCCGCGTTGATGACGCCATAACACCTGCCTGAGCAGGTATTATGAGGAGCCAGGCCAGGAGCGCTGCCATATAACGGATCATTGCATCTTCACCAGTACATAGGCAGTGGCATGAACTTTACCCGGTGTGACCGTCTGTCCATTTAACTTTTTCAATGTGGCAATAAAATCGTAAGTGTACCAGGAGTATCCGGCCATAGAACTACCGTCTTTGGTTGCACCTTGCAGGACGGGATACCAGCCTGCGGCGTTGCCACCCGGCGTCAGCGTCGCGATGCCGGGTTGCCCTACAAACGTCAGCGCCTTTGCAGGTTCTTTGCTGTTTGCCACGGTTATACCCACGCCCTTTGCCATGCTGCTATCAAAATAGTTATCCGAAACCAGCGCGCTGACCCCGCCGCTGCCGTTGACAAGCCCCAGCGTTGAGGCTGCACTGTAGGCACCATCCGAGACCTGTAAGCCCAATGCGGTTTGCCTGTCATTAATCCCCGACGTCATTGCGTCACTGCACTCCACCCGGACAGAGAAATTCCCGGTTACCTCCTGCCCTTCTTCCAGTGCATTGGCTGTAATCGTTGGAAACAGGACAAACGGCGTCACGTTACGTGCCACACAAGTGGGGTTGGAATAGAGTTTATTGGCGGTACGCATACCATAGCCAAAACCATTATCGGATCCCCAAAAGGCATATTTCGTTGCACAGTCATCGCCGGGCTTATCATGGCCAAAACTGAAGGAGACGTTGTCATCACCTGACAGCTGAATGTAGGTGTTAGGCTCGGTACAGGTATACATATTTCCGGCTGAGCTGGCATAGGCGATCCCCGCACAAAAAGAGGCGACCCCGGCAGGGGGAAGCGTACTCACCCGGTACAGCTCTGCCTGCAACGGGGGAATATCCTGCAAGCGAATTTGGATCTTTCCGCCCTCGGTACCGTATGTGGTAATAGGCACTTTTTTCCAGTAGCGAGAGACCACGACACCAGACATGGTCTGGCGTAAGCCCACATAGGCAAACCAGGTTGCGTAGACACCATCAAGACCGTCTCGTGCGCCGATATCGACATTGCCGCCAACCCGATCGTCACCGTTGGTGGCGATGAGATAATAAATGTTCGGTAGATCGGCCTGGTCACATTCCCAAAAGACGGTACTCCCTGTCGCGCCAAGCGTTGTATAGTTTGTCGAGGGTACAACGGTGCTCGCGAGCAAGCTTCCTACCGGAACAAAATAGGGGTCCGGCAGATTGATTTTTCCAAAGGGGATAATCGCGCTGTACCCGCTATCTGCCTGCAAGGAGGTGCTCTTTTTATTACATGTCGCCCATGATGGCAGTGCCACCCCGAGCAGTAACAGTGCTGCACATAACTTCACCAGCAGCGTATTCCTTTTGTTCATTTGTCCTCCATGCAATCAATTGACACATACAGCGTCGAGCTTAAGTAAGGCATTTCCCTGTTTAGCCGCAGGAAATTTATAGGGCATACGACACTTATCTTCAGCGTCATCACCCCAGCGAACCACTAACTCGCCCTCGGTCTTTTCAGCCCGCACATAGATTTGTCCGCCCTGACCCGCCATCCCGACGATATCGCCCTTTTCGTCCAGCACATCCGCCCCCAACGGCACCGGTTGACCATCCTTAAAGCGGGTACGGATCAGCAGCGCGGTACCGGTACGGGTACGGAACACCACTTTGACGCCAGCACCTGCCACCGGGGCGATCTGCTTCTCACTGTCCACCAGTTCCGCATCGCCTTCCATCCCCTGAGGGTCCAGGGAAATTCGGTTGTAGCGATAAGGTGTCACTGCCGGAACCAACGCATACCCATTGCTGTCGATCACCACCTGCTGCGAGCTAAAGATTTTTGCCCCTGTGGCGCCCTTCGCCTCGACCAGCGCAAAGGTATCGCCCAGATACGGCCCCATCGTCAGGCCGCCGGAATGGGCAACAAATGCCCCCTGCGCATTACCCGATGCCTGCCAGTATCCTTTCCCCTGCGAAGCATTCACGCCCAGCGTGGCAAACGTCGTTCGTTTCTGCAGGTTGCCACCGACGGTGGTCTGTTTGTTTTCCTGATCGCGGGTCACGTTCAGGTTGTAGTTTGTGGTCATGGCTTCATCCACCATCCCCGAAACAGCGGTCTGATACTGATCGCCGCCGTCAGAAGAGTGGGTCCAGGAGTTTGTCAGATCTGCCGCACGCGGACCTGAACCAAACGGAATCGAAAATGATAGGGACGTCATGGTCTGCATACTTCCTTCATCATCGTTATAACTTCCCGTCCGCTGCCGTCCCACGGACAGGTTCATGGCGATGCCATACGCGAAAGTATTGCTGTAGCCAAACTGCAGCTGCATATCCTTATTCCGGTCGCCGCGGTAGCTTTGCGCCGAACCGGTCAGGAAAATATTGCCGTAGCTCTGCAGACTCTGACTGACTGACACATCAAAGCGCGCAAGCTGACGATAGGTGCTGGACTGCCAGTCATCCGCCTCGCCGTGCTTCCATGCCTCACGTAAGCCGAGTACATCGCTGAAATCGCGATAGCCATCAGTGGAATAGCGATAACCTGCAAGGGACACCGTCGTGCTTGTTGGCTGGAACGTTTTGCTCCATGCAAGGTGTGCCATCCAGCCCTCGGTGTAGCCCTCGTCGGGTAAATCAGCCCGGGAGTAGGTGGCATCCACGCCAAACGACCCCAGATAACTGCCGTACACCCCGCCTATTAACGCTGACTGATAGCCATCGGAAATACGCAGCCCCGAGTTCGCCGTGATGCTATTGGTTATCCCGCGCTGCCAAATCAGATCGCTGAACGGTGCCTCTTCCCCGCTATCCCGCGTTTTACCTATTTCAACGCTGTAGCGCGAGATGCCCGGGCGCATGGATTCAGGAACAGCCGAAAACGGCACGCTAAAATGGCTGACAGAACCGTCGGCCTCGGTAATGGTCACGATAAGATCCCCGCTATAGCTGGTGGGGTACAGATCGTTAATTTCAAAGGCACCGGGAACGACGGTGGTCTGATAAATTTCCGTACCGTTTTGCGTCACGGAAACTTTCGCATTCGACGTTGCCACGCCCCGGATTGTCGGGGCATACCCCCGCATTGAATCCGGGAGCATCCTTTCATCGCTCGACAGGCTCACGCCGTTATAATCCAGGCCGGAAAAAAAACGCCCGTTAGTGATCAATTCTCCCATCATCAGCTGGCTCTGGATAAGGGGTAAGGGCCGCTGCACATAGCTGCGGATATTATTCCATTTACTCCCGCCCTCTTTATCCCAGTTGATGTTGGATAATTGACGATACTGCCAGCTTCCGAGATTAAGCCCACCGTTCAGCGATGCCCATACGGAATCTCTGTCCCTCATTTCATTATCTGAATAGGAGACGTGATAATAGTTAGCAATATAGTTGGCAAACCCCAGCGAACTGCCGGTATCCAGTTCCCGCGGATTGACATAGCCACGCGGCACTTTATTCAACAGCATCTGAGGGATAGTAAAATCCAGCCGAAAACGGGAGGCATCAACATAGGTGCTGCTCCCTTTGGCAACCTGCTCGATCATTTTGCAGGTACCCTCGGCATTCTCCACATTCTTCAGGCCTATTGCTGTCAGCATCTCAGGCGTTAGGCAGGGTTTCACTGAACCATCGGGTTGCTCAATAAAATCGATATTATATTGCTCAGAAAACTGGCTATTAATATAAATATCCATTTTATACTGGCCAGCCAGGATACTGTTCGGCCTGGTTAAACGCCCTAATAATTCCTCGCTAAATCGCCCCCCGCGGAATAAATCCTTATCAAACACGTAATCGTTGTCCGATGTCGAATTATTTGTACTTACGTGCTCGTTTTCAGAGGCAGCTTGCGCGGCAGAAACCGATGCCAATATCAAGCATAGCATTGCAGGATATTTCATTGATTTGGTATCCATCCCAAATGATTTAACATACAGCAAAGAATTGAAAAAACGTTTATTTAGAGGTTAATGGTATTCACGTTATCAACGCCGTAATCATTGACGACCACTAAACGTAACTGGCTTCCTGCCAGGCGGGATACGGACGCAGAAGGCGTCCATTCGGTCTCTTTTTTCGGTGCTACCAGGGTCGAATCGGCCAGGGTAATTTCTCTACCATTAACCAGTAAACTCGCTTTTCTGACAACGACATGGTACCCCGTTGGATTGCTCACCTTAATACGCTTGCCATCCAGGCTAAAGCGTAAAGCCTTCACCGCATCGGCAGGTGCACCAGCAATGCCTTTGGGACGATAGAAAATTTTCACTCGTGAGGTCACAGCAAGAACCAGTTGATTCGCGGCCTGTTCGTTTTTTTTCAGTAAAGGCAGCTGGCTAAAGCTGAAATAAAAAATAGTCTCGCGATCCTGTGGTAAGTTATCGCCAATGTACTTTATTCTGACTGATTGCCCCGAATTGGGCTCCATACGAAATATTTGTGGGGTAATAATAAACGATGATGAGCTGTCAGCTTTTTCTTTAATTTCCTCATGATCGTCAATCTGCATCTGAAGAAGATAAGCTTTGTTATCAGGATTTCTTAATTGAACGGTTTTTTCTTTTGCTTGCTCAGGGAAAATGACGCGGGTCCCTGTCATCACGACGCTTGCAGACGCGGTGTTTATGCCTGATAAAATAAAAAGAATAGAAAAAATGAAAAGCTTGTACATCCCTCGAGCTCCACGCCTTTTACAGCTGAATATATACTCTGGCCCGGCGATCTCCGCCAGACCAGAATGTACCTAATTACAGGTAGCTTACTGTGTATTCCGCAACGGCGCTGATTTTACCTGGGGCAGCAGTAGTCGCATCAACAACATAGTATTGAGCACCAAACTCGTAGCTTGCTGTGGTGGCATTAGCCGCCAGCACCAGACCCGGTACGCTCGTTACGCCAGACAACACTACTGGGGTGCCGCCTGTACCGGAGGAAGTCAACTGAATACCATAGCCTGTAGCCGCATCCGTAGTGGCGCGGTTACCCAGCGTTCCGGTGGTGCTATCAACATCGTAACCGAGGAATTTGGTGGTGATATTGGTGCTTGAGGTCGAAGACTTACAACCACTCAGGGAGATGGTAAATGGCGTCAGGCCTGCAGTTTGACCGTTAGCCAGAGTGGTACCAAACTCCGTTGCCGCTACTGTTGGCAGCATGACCACAGAGCTGGTTTGTCCGTTAATATTTACGGAACAGGTTTGATCGGTTACTTCACCTTCAAATGTCACCGTCGGCGCAGCCAGTGCAGAATATGGAAGAGCAACTACGGTAAATGCTAACGCAATTTTTTTTAAACCAGTCATAATATATCCTTATTTAAGTAGGCAAACACATCTTCATTCCAATGGAGATGTAATTATCCAGAAAACATTTTTAAATAAATCTAATGCCATCTCTCCCCATCATTATCATCACTAAATATGTGAATACGTAGCAGGAGCAATACGAAGGCCAGATGCAGTGTTATTAGCTACTGGAGTAATAAGCTTAATTAATTTTAAAATTCAAAACAACCCACCCTATCCGATCAAAAAACGAACACCACTTTATAATGCGTTTCCTTTCATAACCTTAAAAAGTAAAGCGTTGAAAATATCGTCAGCGTAATAAAAGTCAATTTAGCCATTGATTATATGAGTTAAAGTGCGAGCGTTATAAAAAACATCAGTAAAACAGAACAAGCAACTATGTAAATTACGCTCGCCAGTTGTTTAATCTGTTTATAAAGAAAAAAAATCATTGATGGAAAAGTTATATATAAACAATTAGCTCATTCATAAATTAAATACTTAAAATCAAAAACTCACATAGTGATATTAAATTAAACCATTTTTTAGGGTAATTACGTTCTCTTTATTGATTTACTTACTTCATAATATCAATGAGGCTTTATAGTATTGATGCTGTTGTCTACGCTTTTTAAACACAAAATCAGTCAATGTTATCCGCCGTTAACAGAACGCATAGCGTATAAAGTGTTCACAGAAAATAAAAAGCCCTCTGAATGAGAGGGCTTTTATGCGTTCATCAGGTTATAAACAACCCGGTACGATTAGTAGATTATTCCCACTCAATCGTCGCGGGTGGCTTCCCGCTGATGTCATACACTACCCGCGAAATGCCGTTTACTTCGTTGATGATGCGGTTAGAGACGCGGCCTAAGAAATCATACGGCAGGTGCGCCCAGTGGGCAGTCATAAAGTCGATGGTCTCAACCGCACGCAGGGAGACAACCCAGTCGTACTTGCGGCCATCGCCCATTACACCCACAGAACGAACCGGCAGGAACACGGTGAACGCCTGGCTGACTTTGTTGTACAGGTCAGCTTTGTGCAGCTCTTCGATGAAGATCGCATCCGCACGACGCAGCAGGTCGCAGTACTCTTTCTTCACTTCGCCCAGCACGCGCACGCCCAGACCCGGACCCGGGAACGGGTGACGGTAGAGCATGTCGTACGGCAGACCCAGCTCCAGACCAATCTTACGCACTTCGTCTTTGAACAGCTCGCGCAGCGGCTCAACCAGACCCATCTTCATCTCTTTCGGCAGGCCGCCCACGTTGTGGTGAGATTTGATAACGTGTGCTTTACCGGTTGCGGATGCCGCAGATTCGATCACGTCAGGGTAGATGGTGCCCTGGGCCAGCCACTTCACGTCTTCCAGACGCAGCGCCTGTTCGTCGAACACTTCCACGAACACGCGACCGATGATTTTACGTTTCGCTTCCGGATCGTTTTCACCCGCCAGCGCGGTCAGGAAACGCTCTTCGCCTTCAACGTGAACGATGTTCAGGCCGAAGTGGTCACCAAACATGTCCATCACCTGCTGGGCTTCGTTCAGGCGCAGCAGACCGTTGTCCACGAACACGCAGGTCAGGTTTTTACCGATGGCGCGGTGCAACAGCATCGCGGTCACGGAGGAGTCAACGCCGCCGGAGAGGCCGAGGATCACTTTGTCGTCACCGACCTGCTGGCGAATACGCTCAACCGCATCGTCGATGATTTTTGCTGGCGTCCACAGGGCTTCACACTGGCAAATGTCGATGACAAAACGCTCCAGCATGCGCAGACCCTGACGGGTATGAGTCACTTCCGGGTGGAACTGCACGCCGTAGAAGCGTTTCTCTTCGTTAGCCATGATGGCGAACGGGCAGCTTTCGGTGCTGGCGACGGTCACGAAGTCAGACGGGATGGCGGTGACTTTGTCGCCGTGGCTCATCCACACGTCCAGCAGCGCTTTGCCGTCGGCGGTCAGGGAGTCTTCGATACCGCGGATCAGGGCGCTCTCAGTCTGAACTTCAACCTGCGCGTAGCCGAACTCACGTTCGTTAGACCCTTCAACGTGGCCACCCAACTGCATCGCCATAGTCTGCATGCCGTAGCAGACGCCGAACACCGGCACGCCGGCTTCGAATACATACTGCGGCGCGCGCGGGCTGTTATCTTCGGTGGTGCTTTCCGGACCACCGGAGAGGATGATACCGCTTGGATTGAATTCGCGAATCTGTGCTTCCGTGACATCCCACGCCCACAGCTCACAGTAAACGCCCAGCTCACGGACGCGACGAGCGACCAGCTGAGTGTATTGCGAACCGAAATCCAGAATGAGAATGCGATGTTTATGAATATTTTCCGTCATTGACGCTAATTCCGAGGCAAGTGAAACAAAATCGCCCGGCATATAGCCGGGCGTGGAAACTTATCAGGAGCCCATACGGTAGTTCGGGGACTCTTTGGTAATGGTCACGTCGTGAACGTGACTTTCCTGAATACCCGCGCCGCTGATACGCACGAATTCCGCTTTAGTCCGCAGCAGGTCGATGGTACCACAGCCGGTCAGACCCATACAGGAGCGCAGGCCGCCCATCTGCTGGTGAATGATCTCTTTCAGGTAGCCTTTATAGGCCACGCGGCCTTCGATACCTTCCGGCACCAGTTTGTCGGCAGCGTTGTCGGTCTGGAAGTAACGGTCAGAAGAGCCTTTGGACATCGCGCCCAGAGAACCCATCCCACGGTACGACTTATAAGAACGGCCCTGGAACAGTTCGATCTCGCCCGGGGACTCTTCGGTACCGGCCAGCATGGAACCCACCATTACCGCTGCGGCACCGGCCGCGATGGCTTTGGCGATGTCGCCAGAGAAACGGATCCCGCCGTCAGCGATAACCGGAATACCGGTACCTTCCAGCGCTTCTACCGCGTCGGAGACCGCAGTGATCTGCGGAACGCCCACGCCGGTGACGATACGGGTGGTACAGATGGAGCCAGGACCGATACCCACTTTCACCGCGCTGCAACCCGCTTCAGCCAGGGCGCGAGCGCCTGCGCCAGTTGCTACGTTACCGCCGATGATCTGCAGATCAGGGTATTTTGCACGGGTCTCACGAATACGCTGCAGCACGCCTTCGGAGTGGCCGTGAGAGGAGTCGATCAGCAGGACGTCAACACCCGCAGCAACCAGCGCATCAACGCGCTCTTCGTTGCCTGCGCCAGCGCCAACCGCCGCGCCCACGCGCAAACGGCCATGCTCGTCTTTACAGGCGTTCGGTTTACGTTCTGCTTTCTGGAAGTCTTTAACGGTGATCATGCCGCGCAGGTGGAAGCTGTCATCCACAACCAGCGCTTTCTCAACGCGTTTTTCATGCATTTTTGCCAGCACCACGTCGCGGGATTCGCCTTCACGCACGGTGACCAGACGCTCTTTCGGGGTCATATAGACGCTGACCGGCTGGTTCAGGTCGGTGACGAAACGCACGTCACGGCCAGTGATGATGCCCACCAGCTCGTTATCGGCAGTCACAATCGGGTAGCCAGCAAAGCCGTTACGCTCGGTCAGGGCTTTCACTTCGTGCAGAGTAGTGGTTGGCAGAACGGTCTGTGGATCGGTAACGATGCCAGATTCATGTTTCTTCACGCGGCGAACTTCTTCTGCCTGGCGCTCGATAGACATGTTTTTATGAATAAAGCCAATGCCGCCTTCCTGAGCCAGGGCAATAGCCAGGCGCGCTTCAGTCACGGTGTCCATTGCCGCGGAGAGCATAGGAATGTTCAGGCGAATGGTTTTAGTCAACTGCGTGCTGAGGTCGGCAGTATTCGGCAGAACGGTGGAGTGAGCGGGAACGAGGAGGACGTCGTCAAACGTCAGTGCTTCTTTAGCAATACGTAGCATGGGCAATATCTCTGACCTGGGTGGTTAAATATTGCCGTGGCATTATACAGAGCGTAACCGATTGCATCTACACTTTTTTATAAAAAATGCTTGCGATTGCCTCTTATCAGGTTACTATCGACTGAATAACTTGCTGATTTAGAATTTGATCCCGCTCACATGTTATCCTCTCAATCCCCCTCAATTTATACCGTCAGCCGCCTTAACCAGACGGTCCGTTTGCTGCTTGAGCAGGAAATCGGCCAGGTGTGGATCAGCGGAGAAATTTCTAATTTCACCCAGCCGGCATCCGGTCACTGGTACTTCACCCTGAAAGACAACACCGCTCAGGTGCGCTGCGCGATGTTCCGCAACAGCAACCGTCGGGTGACGTTCAGGCCGCAGCACGGACAGCAGGTGCTGGTTCGCGCCAGTATCACCCTGTACGAGCCGCGCGGTGATTATCAGATTATTGTTGAGAGCATGCAGCCAGCGGGTGAAGGGCTTCTGCAGCAAAAATATGAGCAGCTGAAAGCCGCCCTGTCGGCAGAAGGGCTGTTCGATCAGCAGTACAAAAAGCCGCTCCCCTCCCCTGCCCACTGCGTAGGGGTGATCACCTCGAAAACCGGTGCCGCGCTGCATGACATTCTGCACGTCCTGAAACGTCGCGACCCTTCCCTACCGGTGATCATCTACCCGACAGCCGTACAGGGTGACGATGCGCCAGGGCAGATTGTCCGCGCCATTCAGCTTGCTAACACCCGTCAGGAGTGTGATGTGCTAATCGTCGGGCGCGGGGGTGGTTCGCTGGAAGATCTCTGGAGCTTTAACGACGAACGCGTGGCACGGGCGATTTTTGCCAGCCAGATCCCGGTGGTCAGCGCCGTCGGGCATGAAACCGACATCACTATTGCCGATTTTGTTGCCGACCTGCGGGCACCCACGCCCTCTGCCGCGGCTGAAATGGTGAGCCGTAATCAGCTCGAACTGCTGCGCCAGATGCAGAACGGCCAGCAGCGGCTGGAGATGGCGATGGACTATTTCCTCGCCAACCGCACCCGTCGCTTTACCCAGCTTCATCACCGCCTGCAGCAGCAGCATCCGCAGCTGCGTCTGGCACGTCAGCAAACCGTGCTGGAACGTCTGCGCCAGCGGATGAACCTCGCGGTGGATAATCAGCTTAAACGGGCGGTCCAGCGCCAGCAGCGCACCACTCAACGTCTGAATCAGCACAACCCGCAGCCGCGTATTTATCGGGCGCAAACGCGTATTCAACAGCTGGAGTATCGCCTCGCGGATAACCTGCGCGCGCACCTGAGCAGCACCCGCGAGCGTTTTGGTAACGCGGTCACCCATCTGGAAGCCGTCAGCCCGCTCTCGACGCTGGCGCGCGGTTACAGCGTGACGACCGTGACCGATGGCAACGTGCTGAAGCAAACCAAACAGGTCAAAGCCGGGGATCTGCTCACCACACGGCTGTCAGACGGCTGGGTGGAAAGCGAAGTGAAAGGCGTGACGCCGGTGAAGAAAACCCGCGCGCGCAAAAAGGCCTGACGCGATATTACGTCCGGGCGTCGGGCACCACCGCCAGCATCACCAGCGATAGCGCGGAAAATGCCAGCAGCGCCCCTACCGCGCCGATAAATCCATACAGCTGACCGAAAAGCACCGAACCGATAATTTGCCCGACCGCCAGCATCAGGAAGGCAACACTTACCCCTGCCGCTGGCGAAGGCTCTGTGACCCGTGCCCCCTGCACCAGCAGCACGCCCGATAAAATCACATATCCCGCCCCGCTCATCGCCACTACCGGCACCAGCCACCAGGCAAAACCGTTGCTCAGGGCCAGGGCAATCAGCGACACCGCCATAAAGATCTGCGATCCACGATAGACCCCGCGCATGCCGATGCGCTTCGCCAGGCTACCGGTGAACACCGCGGCCACCCCTGCCCCGCCGCTCACCAGCCACAGGACGTTGGTGCTGGTGTCACCCAGCCCCGTATGACGCTGTAAAAGCTCGGGGCCAAAGCTCCACCAGGCGGCGCTGGCGATGCCGCTGACCAGGGCAATAGTGGACAGCCGAATCATCCCCGGTTGATGGATGAGGCTACGCCAGCCCGGCGCCACTTCACCCGCGCGTCCCGTGCGGGGCAGATAGCGCCAGACGGGGATAAGCGAGGCTAACGCCAGCAGTGCAAAGATTGCGCAGGCGACCCGCCAGCCTCCCGGCACAAAAAACAGCACCGGTACAGACAAGATGATCCCCCCGCTGGTCCCGGCATTAATGACGGTGTTCACCTCTGTTTGCCGCTCGGGGTTAACCCCGACGCTCACGGCACCGGCAAGGGCGGGAGACGCCAGCCCCGAGCTCAGGCCGGCAATAAACAAGCCCGCGGCCAACACCGGCGGCGAAGGGGCGAAGGCCAGAATCAGCAGACCGGCCGCCGCTATTAAAGCCGCCAGAACGGCCGGGAAGCGCGGCCCGAAGCGCTGCGTCAGAAGCGAGGCGAAAAATACCGACAGGCAATAGGCCCCGTAGCTGCAGGCGGCAATCAGGCCCGCAGCCTGGGTGGAGAAAGGGATAGCCTGCCGGATATCCGGCAGCATGATGCCCCATGAAAAGCGCGCCATCCCATAGGTGACGGCGATTAAGGCAAATCCGGTGATTGCCAGAGCCAGGTTTTTCTTCATGCCGTTCCTCGTGTTGGGTCGTTAAAAACCTAAACCCTGCGCGGCGGTTGCGCCACTTTTTCACCCCGCGATTTATCCGACTTGCCTGCCGTTTCGCCACTATGGCATACACTTAAGCTGTTGCTTTTTTCGGCATTGCCATAACAGGAGAGACGCATGACCCGAACCTTTAGCGTGATCCCGCCCTATATTCTTCGCCGTATTATTGAGAGCGGCTCTGAGCCGCAGCAGCGCTGCGCCCGCCAGACCCTGACCCATGTCCAGACGTTGATGGCCCACATGCCGGGAAAACCCGTTGCGCCGCACGTTAATAAGGCCGGACAGCTGGAGCGGGACATTTACGACGCCAGGCAGACCCAGGAGCTGCCGGGCACCCAGGTACGCTATGAGGGGCAGCGCTCTAACGGCGACGTGGCGGTGGACGAAGCCTATGATTATCTGGGCATCACCCATGATTTTTTCTGGAAAAACTATCAGCGCGACTCCCTCGATAACAAGGGGCTGATCCTCACCGGGACCGTGCATTATGGCCGGGAGTATCAGAACGCCTTCTGGAACGGGCAGCAGATGGTATTTGGCGACGGGGACGGCGAGATTTTTAACCGCTTTACTATCGCCATAGACATAGTCGCCCATGAGCTAAGCCACGGCGTCACTGAGACGGAAGCCGGGCTTATCTACTTTGAACAGTCTGGTGCGCTGAACGAGTCGTTATCAGACGTGTTCGGCGCGCTGGTGAAGCAGTATCACCTTAAGCAAACCGCCAATGAGGCAGACTGGCTGATTGGCGAAGGCCTGCTGGCCGAGGGGATTAATGGCAAAGGGCTGCGATCGATGTCAGAACCTGGAACCGCCTATGACGATCCCCTGCTCGGCAAAGATCCGCAGCCCGCGCATATGAAAGACTTTATCAAAACGCGCGAAGATAACGGCGGCGTGCATCTTAATTCGGGCATTCCTAATCGCGCGTTTTATCTTGCCGCGACGGCCATTGGCGGCCATGCCTGGGAGAAAGCCGGTTATGCCTGGTATGACACAGTTTGCGATCGACAGCTGGCGCAAGATGCAGATTTTGACGCCTTTGCGAAACTGACGGTAGCACACGGTGAAAAGCGATCGGGTGGTGACGTCGCCGCAGCCATTGAGCAAGCCTGGAAACAGGTGGGAGTGTTGTAAATGCAGGTTCCGGAACTGACGGATGACGCGGTGGTCGAGCTGGCGCGTGAAGGTGGTGTGGCCTATATTCCCCATCTCAGCGGGTTGCGGCGGATCTCGCTCTCGACGCTTAACAGCGCGCAGCGCCAGCGCGTGGTAAACATACTGGAGCAGGCTATTCCACGGGGAGAGCCGCCCGGCCAGCGGTCGTCACCCGGCCGCGGCGACCAGCGCTATTTTCGCATCCAGATCATCTGGACCCGGCACAATCAGGCGCAATACACCGACATCATTGTGCTGGTTCCCGAGCAGGAAGCGCCAGAGTCGCTGGTCGAACTCTGGCAGAAAGGCGAAGGCTGCGTCTGCGATTAAGCGTCAGCCCTGACGAACTCCACGCGCTTTTTCGAGATCAGACCGTGGCCGTTCTGGCAGAAATAATCCACCGCACCACAGGCTTTTAACACATGGAGTGGCTGATGGCACTCCGGGCAGCGCGCTTCCATGGCGATATCTTTGTTGCAACGCTCGCAGTGCGCCACGCCGTTTTGCGGCTCCAGCTCTGCATGACAATCCGGGCAGGTAATCGACATGATGACTCCTTTGAAGGACATTCAGTTCTGCACTGATGTTAACACGATGCGTTCACTGGGGGCCACGCAGCTGCTGCTGTAATGTCAGCAGCAGCTCCACCTCTTCCAGTCTGCGCTGCGTCGTGCGGCTTACTTCGGCCGGGGCCCGTGCAAACAGACTGTGCTCCCCCAGAATATGCTCCGCCAGACAGCGCTCATAGATCGTGCCACCAAAACGCCATGACTGAATCTTGTCGCCCTCGATCAGCTCAAGCACATCTTCTGCCCCGCGCCGGTCGTGGCTCATCACGCGTCCATCCCGCAGATGTAGCCGCAGCCCTTTTTGTCCTCCGGACGGCCCGGCATATTTATTGAGCCAGATCGCCACCGGCACGCCGCAGACCTGCCCCTGAAGATGCGCCTCGCCTTCCGCGGTGGTTAGATCGCCTCTGGCGATATCGCATCCCAGACGATCTCTGGCGGTGACAACCTGCAGGGCAATATCGCCGTCGCCGCCCAGGTAACGCACCGTCTCCCGCATCATCGCCAGCACGTGCGTACCAATATCCAGAATCACCCCGTCAGGATGGCGCAGCGTGCGGGTGTCCGGTTCCCCGGTGGCAAAGTTGAGCGCGATGGGTTCCCCCGCCGCGTTAAACCCGCTCGGCTCCTGTAAAAAACCGTGGATTTTGGCGATGTCCGACAAGTCCCTGACCAATCCCAGCTGCACCAGGTTAATGCGCGCCATCCAGTGATCGAGGGCCAGCACCCTGGAGGCCGCTTCCGGTCTCGCCAACAGCGTTTTCACTCTGTCGATTTGAGCAAGGGTGGCGACAATCGGCTTTTCGACCACAATGCGCGGGATGGAGGACGCCAGGGCCTGCTCAAGCACCTCAAGGTGCTGCAGCGATGCGGTAGTGATAAACAGCGTATCGAGAGGACGAGCAAGAAGATCGGCGAGCGTTGGACAGCGGGTGACGCCATCAAGGGTCCTGTCTGGCTGGATATCAAACCCCAGACAGCGCAGGGAAGTACCAAAGGTGTTTTGTAGTGCGGGTAAGTAGGCGGTTTCAACCACCGCGCCAAGTCCAACAAACCCTATCTGCATGTATCACCTCTGTTTTGGCAAGGCCGGAGCGTAACGCACGCCCCGGCCAGGTCGGGCAGATATCAGGCGTTAGTTACGGGTTTCGGCTCGTTTTTTGTCTGCGTATTTTCCAGCATACGACGCACCGGAACAATGAGCACCATCAGGACAGCGGCACAAATCAGCAGTGCGATGGAGCAGCGCGCGAAGAGATCCGGCAGCATATCCAGCTGATCGGCCTTCACATGACCGCCAATCAGGCCCGCCGCCAGGTTGCCCAGGGCACTGGCACAGAACCACAGGCCCATCATCTGGCCACGCATTCTCTCCGGGGCCAGCAGGGTCATGGTCGCCAGACCAATCGGGCTCAGGCACAGTTCACCGAGGGTCAGCATCAGGATACTGCCCACCAGCCAGAACGGCGATACGCCCGCCCCACCGTTACTGAGAACGTTCTGCGCCGCCAGCATCATCAGGCCAAAGCCCCCTGCCGCACACAGAATGCCGATCACAAACTTGGTGATGCTGCTCGGGCGAATGTTGTTGCTCGCCAGCTTCGGCCAGGCCCAGCTAAAGACTGGCGCCAGCAGGATAATAAACAGGGCGTTAATCGACTGGAACCACACCGCGGGAATTTCAAAATCACCGATCATGCGGTTGGTGTAGTCGTTGGCAAACAGGTTAAACGAGGTCGGCTTTTGTTCAAACGCAGACCAGAAGAAGGCCGCCGACACCAGCAGGATAAAGCAGACCAGCAGCCTGGCGCGCTCTTTACGGTTCAGACCGGCAAACATGAACAGCCAGATAAAGTAGAGCGCCACCGAGGCGGCAATGACGTACACCAGCACGCTGGCCACCGCGACCGGGTTAATGACAATCACACCCTGGGCAATCAGGGTCACGATAATCGCGATACCTGCCGCCAGGGCCAGTAACCAGCCGCCAACGCCTTTTTTCTTCGCCACAGGGCTGTTCCAGGTGGAATCCAGCCCCACTTCGCTGTCATAGCGCTTCATCGACGGCACGGCAAACAGGCGGAAGATAACCAGTGCCACCAGCATCCCGATGCCACCGATACCAAAGCCCCAGTGCCAGCCGTGGGATTTAATCAGCCAGCCGGAGATCAGCGGCGCGATAAATGACCCCATATTGATGCCCATGTAGAACAGCGAGAAGCCGCCGTCACGACGCGCATCGCCTTTCTTATACAGCGTGCCCACCATCACCGAGATACAGGTTTTGAACAGGCCTGAGCCGAGGACGATAAACATCAGGCCGATAAAGAACAGGTTGTTTCCCATCACCGCGGACAGCGCAATCGACAGGTGGCCGAGGGCAATCAGAATTGAGCCGTACCAGACCGCTTTCTGCTGGCCGAGCCAGTTATCCGCCAGCCAGCCGCCCGGGAGCGCGGCCAGATACATGGTCCCGGCGAAGATGCCGACGATAGCGGAGGCATTTTCACGCGCCAGCCCCATGCCGCCGTCATAGACGGTTGCCGCCATAAACAGGATCAGTAGCGGACGAATACCGTAAAACGAGAAGCGCTCCCACATCTCCGTGAAGAACAGCGCGCCGAGCGGATAAGGATGGCCGAAGAAAGTTCGGCTTTCGTTTTTATTAACAGAGGATTGCATAATTCTCCTGAGACGATGTGTCGTGTTGCTTGTTAACACCGGAAGCCAGCCACCCGGTTAGCGATTAGGTAGCTTTTTTACATCCGGCGAAATGTTATTTAACCATTTGATAACCTAAGGCAACTTTTGTCCAGCCCCCGGAGCACCCTCAAAAGACGAAAGTTCGACAATCGTCTTATTTCTTAGATTTTATGTTGGATAAACATGAATAGTGATTGACATCACATCAATAATTATTCATTCCTTTCAGGCATAAAAAAACCCGCGACGGGCGCGGGTTTTTCAGCAGAACAGCAACGATTATTTGCTTTTCTTAATGTGTTTAATCAAACGCTTACGCTTACGCATCTGGTTCGGCGTCAGGGTGTTACGTTTGTTAGCAAACGGGTTATCCCCTTCTTTGAACTGGATACGGATCGGTGTACCCATCACTTCCAGCGATTTACGGAAGTAGTTCATCAGATAGCGTTTGTAAGAATCTGGCAGATCCTTCACCTGGTTACCGTGGATCACCACGATAGGCGGGTTATAACCGCCGGCGTGGGCATATTTCAGCTTCACGCGACGACCGCGCACCAGCGGTGGCTGATGGTCTTCTGCCGCCATAGTCATGATACGGGTCAGCATCGCGGTACCGACACGACGCGTTGAACAGTCGTAGGCTTCGCGTACGGACTCAAACAGGTTACCCACGCCGCTGCCGTGCAGGGCTGAGATGAAGTGAACGCGGGCAAAGTCGATAAAGCCCAGACGGAAGTCCAGCATCTCTTTGACCTGCTCACGCACTTCGTTGCTCAGGCCATCCCACTTGTTGACGACGATAACCAGTGAGCGCCCACTATTGAGGATAAAGCCGAGCAGGGAGAGATCCTGATCGGAGATGCCTTCACGGGCATCGATAACCAGCATCACCACGTTGGCGTCTTCAATCGCCTGCAGGGTTTTGATTACCGAGAATTTCTCAACCACATCGGTAATTTTACCGCGCTTACGCACGCCCGCGGTGTCGATCAGTACGTATTCACGCTCGTCACGCTGCATCGGGATGTAGATGCTGTCGCGGGTGGTGCCCGGCATGTCGTATACCACCACGCGGTCTTCACCGAGAATACGGTTAGTAAGCGTTGACTTACCGACGTTTGGACGACCGACGATGGCCAGCTTGATCGGCAGATCCTGCGGGTTGAAATCGTCTTCCGGCTCCTCTTCACCCTCTTCGCCTTCTTCGAACTGCGCCCAGTATTCGGCGTCTTCGTCGACCTCTTCCGGCGGGTTGATCTCGTCAACGTACGGCAGCAGCGCGGTTTCCAGCAGGCTGGTAACGCCACGACCGTGAGAGGCGGCGATTGGGTAGATATCGCCCAGGCCTAACGACCAGAAATCGGCCATCGCCTGATCGGGATCGATACCGTCCGTTTTGTTCGCCACCAGGAAGGTGGATTTTTCACGTGAGCGCAGGTGCTTGGCGATGGCAACGTCGGCAGGCATCAGGCCCGCACGCGCATCTACCATAAACAGCACGATATCCGCTTCTTCGATCGCCAGCAGGGATTGTTCCGCCATGCGGGTTTCAACGCCGTCTTCTGTCCCGTCGATACCGCCGGTATCGATACAGATAAACTCACGACCTTCCACTTCTGCACGACCGTACTTACGGTCACGCGTGAGCCCCGGGAAATCCGCAACCAGCGCATCACGGGTGCGTGTTAAACGGTTAAAAAGAGTGGATTTTCCAACGTTCGGGCGCCCGACAAGCGCGACCACAGGTACCATGTTTAAAGCCTCATAAAATTCGATATCACGTCGCGTTTGCGGCGTTTTTTAAAAAATCAAAACGGCCCCTGAAGCAACAGGAGCCGTTGAGTATACTACAACCGCGGTGATTAACGCGTGATCGCGTACAGCGTACCGTCTTTTGCCTGGATCAGCAGTTTGCCGTCAGCCACTACCGGCTCGGTCAGGAAACCGGAACCGTCGACTTTCTCCTGAGCGACAAAACGACCGTTGCTCGGGTCAATCCAGTGCATGTAACCTTCGCTATCACCTACCACCAGGCTGCCGTTATACAGCGCCGGTGCGGTCAGCAGACGGTGCAGCAGATCGCTCTGCGTCCACAGCGTCACGCCGCCATCGGTGCTCAGCGCCAGCAGGCGATCGTTCTGATCCACCAGATAGATGCGGTTGCCGTCCACCACAAAATCGTTCACCGAGCCCAGCTCGCGTTTCCACATCACCTGGCCGCTACGCAGATCCATCGCGGTCAGATTGCCGTTATAAGCCAGCGCGTAGACAACGCCATTGACGATAACCGGGGTGGTATCCACATCGCTCAGACGGTCGATTTCGGTCGGACCGGTTGCCTGAGAGATACGCTGCTGCCAGATCAGCTGACCCTGCTGCATCAATACGGCGTTAACGCGACCGTTATCGCCGCCAACAATGGCTGCACCAAAGGCAGTGGCTGGAGCAGATTCACCGCGCAGGGAGAGCGCAGGCATATCCAGGTTAACGGTCCACTTCACCGCACCGTCAGTTTCATTCAACGCCTGCAGCTGACCGTTAGCGGTATGCACCAGTACCATGCCGTCGCTGACGACCGGACGGGAGAGTGCTTCGCCGGCAACGCGGGTTTGCCAGGCAATGGAACCGTCGCTGGCGTTAAGGGCATAGACCTGTGCCTTCTCGCTGCCGATATAGACATGGCCACCGGCCACCGTCACACCACCTGACAGCAGAGCCGGGGTGCGTGACAGCCAGCCGCTTTTTTCAGCCAGATTAATCGACCACACCTCTTTGCCGTCATCGGCGTTTACGGCTTTTACCGTGCCTTTGCGGTCAGCCGCATAGACCACGCCGTCCGCAGAAGCCGGATGCAGGTTGGAGTAGAAATCGCCAATGCCGTCACCAACGGAGGTGCTCCAGGCAGTAGACGGTGCAAACTGGTTTTCAACCGTCGGCAGTGGAGACATGGTGACAACATCTTCTTCGCCGCTGAACAGTGAACAGCCGCTCAATAACGTAACGGAAAGCAGTCCTGGCAGAAGTAATTTACGCAATTGCATCGGGTCCCTCTCAGACGGACAAATTATTTATTTTCATCTGCATCATTTCGCTCAGCGCGGGTGAGGCGTTGCTTTTAACACCCGCTTCCCATGCGCTGCGCGCGCCTTGTTTGTCACCCTTGCTCAGCAGTGCTTCGCCACGCAGGTCGGCAACGATTGAGGCAAAGCCTTCACCTTTGACAGAGTCCAGGGTTTTCAACGCTTCGTCTGGTTTCTTCTGCTGCACCTGAATACGGGCAAGACGCAGATTGATGAGCGCTTTCAGGTTGTCGTTGCCTGCGGCTGCCAGACCCTGCTGCAGCTGGGCTGCCGCTTTATCCAGCTCGCCTTTATCAACGAACTGCTGAGCCACTTCCAGCGACGTCAGGGCACCATAGGTGTTTTTGTTGTCTGCGGCAAATTTCTCTGCCGCCGCCAGGGTTTGGGGCTGTTCGGCCTTAATGGCGCTCACGGTATTTTCATACTGTAAGGAGGAGCCACGCGCGGAATCGACCTGATGACTGTTCCAGTAACGCCAGCCCACCAGGGCGCCAACACCTAAAATGACCCCAACAGCCAGTGCTTTGCCGTTTTCAGCAAAGAAGCGTTTAATCGCATCAACCTGGTCGTTTTCGTTCTCGTACATTTCCACGCAGTCCTTCTCCTTAGCCCAGTAGAGTGCGCAAGTGCGCCGCAACGCCGTCCTGCGTTACCGTTGTTTGCTCACCAGAGCGCAGATCCTTCACTACCACTTCGCCGTTAGCCACTTCTGACTCGCCAAGCACCAGTGCGATACGCGCGCCCCACTTATCGGCACGGGCGAACTGTTTCTTAAAGTTGCCGCCGCCGTGGTTGGTCATCAGCTTAGCTGCTGGCAGCGCATCGCGCATACGTTCGGCAAGCTGCATTGCCGCAGACTGCGTTTCCGCGCCTGAGGCCACCAGGTATATATCGACAACAGGATCGGCTTTAAATTCCGGATTAACTGCCTGAACTAACAAAACAAGTCGCTCGAGGCCCATAGCGAAACCGACTGCCGGTGCCGCGCGGCCGCCTAACTGCTCTACCAGGCCGTCATAACGACCACCCGCGCAGACGGTTCCCTGTGAGCCGAGGCTGGTAGTCACCCACTCAAACACGGTGCGGTTGTAGTAGTCCAGACCACGTACCAGGCGCTGATTGACGGTATAAGCAATACCCGCAGCTTCCAGCAGTTTGCACAGACCAGCAAAGTGTTCGCGGGAATCTTCATCCAGATAATCGCCCAGGGAAGGCGCATCGTTCAGCAGGGCCTGCACGTCCGGGTTCTTGGAATCCAGCACGCGCAACGGGTTGCTGTACATACGACGCTTGCAGTCTTCGTCCAGCTTCTCTTTATGCTGCTCGAGGAAGGCCACCAGCGCATCACGATAATTTGCACGCGCTTCAAGAGAACCAATGGAGTTCAGCTCCAGGGAGACGTGGTCAGCGATACCCAGTGCGCGCCACCAGCGGGCGGTCAGCATAATCAGCTCTGCGTCAATATCCGGGCCTTGCAGACCGAAGGCTTCGACACCCAACTGGTTAAACTGGCGGTAGCGGCCTTTCTGTGGGCGTTCGTGACGGAACATTGGGCCGATATACCACAGGCGCTGCTCCTGATTGTACAGGAGACCATGCTCGATGCCGGCGCGTACACATCCCGCCGTACCTTCCGGACGTAAGGTCAGGCTGTCGCCATTACGATCCTCAAAGGTATACATCTCTTTTTCAACCACGTCGGTGACTTCACCGATAGCGCGTTTGAATAACGGGGTCTGCTCTACAATCGGCAAACGGATTTCGCTGTAACCGTAGCTGCCGAGCACCTGCTTGAGGGTGCCTTCAATGCGCTGCCAGATGGCGGTCTCGGCAGGCAGATAATCGTTCATGCCGCGAATGGCTTGAATGTTCTTTGCCACGTTTGTTCTCTTTCTATAGACAAAAATGAACCCTGGGGTTCATAACCGAAGGGTTCAATCATACACAGGAAGCGAACCGCTTCCCATCACGTTATTTTTCTACCTGTAGCACGCTGATGCGCTGCGCTTCATCCAGCATGGTGGCTTTGGCGCGAATGCGGGCTTCAAGCTGATCGATCATGTCATTATTATCCAGACGATCTTTGCGGACGCCATCTTCATAGAGACCACTTTTCTTGTTGCCACCCGTAACGCCCAGGGTCGACACCAGGGCCTCACCCGGACCGTTCACCACACAGCCGATAATCGAAACGTCCATCGGGGTGATGATATCTTCCAGACGCTGCTCCAGCGCATTCACCGTACCGATGACGTCGAACTCCTGACGTGAACAGGTTGGGCAGGCGATAAAGTTGATGCCACGGGAGCGAATACGCAGCGATTTCAGGATATCGAAACCGACTTTGATCTCTTCCACCGGATCGGCGGCCAGCGAGACACGCAGGGTGTCGCCAATGCCTTCATTCAGCAGCAGACCAAGGCCAATCGCTGATTTCACCGCACCGCTGCGCGCACCACCTGCTTCGGTGATCCCGAGGTGCAGGGGCTGATCGATCTGCTTCGCCAGCAGACGATAGGATTCAACGGCAAGGAAAACGTCCGACGCTTTAACGCTGACTTTGAACTGGTCGAAGTTCAGACGATCGAGATGATCCACATGACGCATGGCCGATTCGAGCAGCGCCTGCGGAGTCGGTTCGCCGTACTTTTCCTGCAGATCTTTTTCCAGCGAACCGGCGTTTACGCCGATACGGATGGGGATGTTTTTGTCGCGGGCGCAATCGACCACCGCGCGGATACGCTCTTCGCTGCCGATGTTGCCAGGGTTGATACGCAGGCAATCAACGCCGTATTCCGCGACTTTCAGCGCGATACGGTAATCGAAGTGAATATCGGCAACCAGCGGAACGGAGACCTGCTGTTTGATGAGTTTGAACGCTTCTGCCGCATCCATTGTCGGTACGGAAACGCGGACTATGTCTGCGCCTACACGTTCTAACGCTTTGATCTGATTGACCGTCGCTGCCACGTCAGTGGTGCGAGTATTGGTCATCGACTGAACGGCGATGGGAGCACCATCGCCAATTGGCACATTCCCGACGTAAATACGTTTCGATTTTCTACGTGGAATAGGAGCCTGGTTATGCATGGAAAATCTCCCGCGTTGCCTGTCTGTTACTTACTGTGCTGCTGATTGTTCGGCATTGAGGGTCAGACGCGCAACCTGGTTAGTTCTGATAAAACGGCTCAGATCGACAGGTTTACCCTGGAACTGGATCTGGACCGCTGCCGGAGCACCAATCTTGAGCTTATAAGGCGCCTGGCCTGCCAGATTTAACGTTCCGTCCTTACGCTGCAGACCGCTGAACAGCTTTTTGCCGGTCGCGTCGGTCACTTCCAGCCAGCAATCGGCGCTGAAGTTCATGACCAGTGCGTTCGGGTCGGCCGCTGCAGCGGTCACGCCCGCCGGATCGGATGGCAAAGGCTGAACCGCGTTATCCGCGGTGGCTGCCGGTGCCGTCTCGACGTTTGCCTGTGAAGGCGAAACCACGGCGTTGTCAGCCGGAGCCTGGGCAGTTTGATCAACGACTGGCGCAGTAGTCTGCGCCGTTGCCGTATTCGCCGTACCGGCAGTAACCGCCGGCGGTTCGCTGGCGGTTGCTGAAGCGTCGGTATTCAGGGGGATGCTCTGCGCGCCCTCACCTGCCGAGCCGTTAAGCTCGGCGGAGGATTGGTCGGCCATGGTGGTGATCTCTTCCTGCTGCGCTTTGTGGTTCTGCCACCACCAGGCGCCCGTCAGGCCGATAACCACAAACAGTACCAGCCAGGTAAAGCTCATCAGCCAGCCATCACGCTTTTTACGACGTTTGCCCAGCGAAAAACTCTGCATCGGCGCGACTTTCGCCGCTCTGACCGGTGCCTGTTTTTCCATCATCGGCAGCAGTTCTTCTTCTGGAATATGCACCAGTTTCGCATAAGAGCGGATATAACCACGCAGAAACGTTGAAGCAAGTTCGGCAGGTGCCTTATCTTCTTCAATATCGCGGACCGTGGAAACCTTCAGGCATAAGCGTTCCGCAACGGCTTGCTGGCTTAGTCCGAGTTGTTCACGGGCGTTGCGAAGACGAACGCCAGTGGAAAGTGCTGCATTTTGGTCGTGAGTGGCTTCAGTATTCATTCGCTACAACTACTGGTACGTGAAAATTGAGGATTCTGGCGCCGGTGAGTCACAATGCCACCCGCACCGCGAAACTTCTGGTCAGTTAACCTTAGTAAGACAGCACAACACTGTCAGGTTTTCGTTGACAGAAGCGGCTTGTCAGTGAGGCTAAACTGTTGTTGCGTCGTTACATACTGCCTTAAAGTCATATAAAACGCACCGTAATTATTATCAATACACCGGTGCAATGACTGTTTATTCGCATCTTACGCTGCCACGGCGCAGATAATGCGCCGTAGCAGCATAATAATTACACGGCCTTGATGTCGATCGCTTCGCCCTGCATACGTTTACGCAGCGTACGCTTGGTGCGGTCGATAACTTCACCGGCCAGCTGACCACAGGCGGCATCAATATCATCGCCGCGGGTTTTACGCACGATAGTGGTAAAACCATACTCCATCAGCACTTTGGAGAAACGGTCGATACGGCTGTTCGAGCTACGGCCATACGGCGCGCCCGGGAACGGGTTCCATGGGATCAGGTTAATCTTGCACGGCGTATCTTTCAGCAGCGCGGCCAGCTCGTGCGCATGCTCGGTGCCGTCGTTGATGTGATCCAGCATGACGTACTCAATGGTGACGCGTCCCTGGTTAGCATTGGACTTCGAAATGTAGCCCCGCACCGAATTCAGGAAGGTCTCGATATTGTACTTTTTGTTGATGGGGACGATCTCATCACGGATGGTATCGTTCGGCGCATGCAGCGAAATCGCCAGCGCAACGTCAATCATATCGCCGAGCTTATCCAGCGCAGGCACAACACCTGACGTAGAGAGCGTCACGCGACGTTTGGACAGGCCAAAACCGAAGTCATCGAGCATGATCTCCATCGCCGGAACCACGTTAGTCAGGTTCAGCAGCGGCTCGCCCATCCCCATCATCACCACGTTGGTGATCGGACGGGTGCCGGTTACTTTTGCCGCGCCGACGATCTTCGCCGCACGCCAGACCTGGCCGATGATTTCCGACACACGCAGGTTGCGGTTAAAGCCCTGCTGCGCCGTGGAGCAGAACTTACACTCCAACGCACAACCGACCTGGGAAGAGACACACAGAGTGGCGCGATCATCTTCCGGGATATAGACCGTTTCAACGCGCTGATCGCCTACGGCAATCGCCCATTTGATGGTGCCGTCAGCTGAACGCTGCTCTTCCACCACTTCCGGGGCGCGGATTTCCGCGACCTCTTTCAGCTTGTTGCGCAGCACTTTGTTGATGTCAGTCATGTCATCAAAGTCGTCGCTGCAATAGTGATACATCCACTTCATGACCTGGTCGGCACGAAACGGCTTCTCGCCCATCTCTTTGAAGAACTCGCGCATCTGCTGACGGTTCAGGTCCAGCAGGTTGATTTTTCCATTTTTATTTGGAACCGCAGGAATGGCGACTTCGGAGGTATTAACTAATTCAGACATAATATATTCCGGCCTCGTTGTTACACGTTATGGCCCGTGGAGGGTTGAAAAGAAACGCCCCGGAAAGCAGTCTGCTCATCCGGGGCGTTGCATTGTACAAAGTCTGACGCAGGGATGCCACGTCTGCACGCGGCATTTACGAAAATAATGTGTAAACGAAACCGTTAAATTAACGGGTACGTGAGCACACTTCGCCTTCTGCGAAGAAGAAAGCGATTTCGCGTGCAGCAGATTCTACGGAGTCGGAACCGTGGGTGCCGTTCTCGGTGAAGCTGTCAGCGTAATCTGCGCGCAGGGTACCGGCCAACGCGTTGTCCGGGTTGGTTGCGCCCAGCAGATCGCGGTGACGCTGAACAGCATTTTCGCCTTCCAGCACGGAAACCACGATTGGGCCAGAGGTCATGAACTCAACCAGACCGTCGAAGAATGGGCGACCTTCGTGCTCAGCATAGAAACCGCGAGCCTGCTCAACGGTCAGATGCAGCATTTTGGTGCCAACGATTTTGAACCCTGCCGCTTCAAAGCGAGCAAAGATGCTGCCAATAACGTTTTTTGCCACCGCGTTTGGTTTGATGATGGAAAAAGTACGTTCAATAGCCATGATTACCTCTGTGATTTGTTCTGTTGTTTTGCATTCATGCGAAATATATGGCGCGGATTATAATGAGCATTCACGCCATTGCCTATGGATGGATGTAACATTTTTTTAAAATAAGACGAGTTTTAACAACAGATCGGGGCTAAAACCTGTTTTATCTATTGCAACGTAAAATCAGCGGTCGCCACCTGCCCCGCCTCATCCATCACCAACAGTTGATACTCTCCGGCATTTTCAAGATGCAACGTATACGCCCGCCCCTGCGCATTTAGCGGTTCGCCATTAAGAAACCACCAGCGGGCACCGTTACTGCCGCTGGCCAGCAGAGGCAATGACACGCGCGCCTCACCCGGCAGGCGCTTAATCACCGCTCCCTGGCGAATACCGGAGAGGATCAGCGGCGCCGGGAAAGCCTGGCCGAGCGGCGGGCAGGTTGCAGATGCCGGCGGGATGCGCGCAGCCCGTCGTTCTGCCTGCGGTAGCCAGGGCTCCAGCGGCAGAGGCCAGACGTCAACGCTCTGTTCCTGGGCCTGCGGGCAGTCCGCCGCCACGCGTTTGCCGCTGTTATCCAGCCAGACAGGGAAACGAATCCCACGGATGCCCTCCTGCTCCGGCAGTAGCAGCGTCGGCGGCTGGCTCCCCTCAAGCAGCCAGGTCGCGAGGCGACGACGACAGTTGCTGTCCCCTTCAGGCAGAGACTGTCCGCCCGGCCAGCAGATCACGCCCCGGCTCACCGAGGCCGGGCGCGGGTCGCGCGGCAGGCGCGCCTCATCCAGCGCCGAACGCGACTGCAACAGGTTGTTGACCTGATTTAACACCGGCACCGCGCTGGCAAAACCAAATTGCCCTGCCACCGGCGTACCATCCGGTCTGCCGGTCCAGATTCCGATCACGTAGCGTGCATTCAGCCCTATCGCCCAGGCATCACGGTAGCCATAGCTGGTACCGGTTTTTATCGCCAGGGGTACTACCTGAGCAAGGGCGCTATCCGGCAGCGGCTGCGCCTCGTTGGCCAGAATGCGGCGGACGATCCACGCCGCCCCGGGCGAGAGCAGAGGCCGCTCAAGCAGGGGGTCGTCCGGCTGCAGGCGCAGCTTCCCTGCCCGACCCTGACGGGCAAAAGCGCTGTAGGCCGCAGCGATATCTTCCAGACGCGCCCCGGCACCGCCGAGGATCAGGGAGAGGTTCGGCTGAGCGCCTGCGGGCAGCAACAGCGGCAGTCCGGCGTTACGCAGCATCCCGGCAAACTTTTTCGGCCCGTAGGCTTCGAGCACCTGCACGGCGGGCAGGTTCAGGGATCGCACCAGCGCCTCGCTCATGCTGATTGGGCCATGAAAACCGCTGTCAAAATTCCCCGGACGGTAATCGCCGGTGCGGCGCGGGACATCCTGCAGCAGCGAGGCCGGGTGGATCAGCCCGTCATCCATCGCCAGGCCATAGACAAAGGGCTTGAGCACCGATCCCGGGGATCGGATCGCTGAGATCATATCCACATGGCTGAAACGGCTGTCGTCGTTGATGTCCACCGATCCGACCCAGCCGCGCACCTTCATATCGGTATGATCGACCACGATCATCGCCAGTGAACTGCGGGGCGGCAGCCGGGATTTCCAGTTCAGCGCCAGCTCCTCCAGCTGGCGCTGGAGTGTGGCATCGAGGGTTGTCACCACTTTGGTGTCACGGCTTTTGCTGAGCATCATGCGCGAGAACAAGGGTGCCAGCTGCGGCATCTGCCGGGGGGCCAGCCATACTGGCTCCTCCTGCGATTCGCTCACCTGACGCGCGGGCCAGACGCCCTGAGAGGCCATGCGCCTGAGCACTTTATTGCGTGCCGCCTCGGCACGCTCCGGCCAGCGGTCCGGACGCAAACGGCTCGGGGCCTGCGGCAGGACGGCAAGCAGCGCCGCTTCGGAGTAGCTCAACTGCGCAGGGGCTTTCCCCAGGTAAGCCCAGCTGGCGGCCCCCACCCCCTGCAGCGTGCCGCCAAAGGGGGCACGGTTCAGATAGAGGGTCAGGATCTCACGTTTAGAGAGATGCCACTCGAGCTGGAGCGCGCGCCAGAGCTGACGCGCTTTGCCACCGAAGGTCCGGGGATGAGGATCCAGCAGGCGGGCAACCTGCATGGTCAGCGTACTTCCGCCCGAGACCACCTTCCCGGCAGTAAGATCCTGCCAGGCAGCACGTAGCACCGAGAACGGATTTACGCCGGGATGATCCCAGAACCAGCGATCTTCATACTGGATCAGGGCTTCGAGATAGCGGGGGGAAACCTCTTCGATAGTGACCGGATAGCGCCAGATCCCGTCGCGATCGGCAAATCGCCACAGCGGGATGCCTTTCTCGTCCACTACCACCCGGGCAGGATTGACTTCGTGTAGCGGGAGTGGCCACAGGCGATCGGCAGCAATGATGCCGCCCCACAGCAGAAGTATCGCCCCCACCAGCCATAGCCAGCGGGAGCGTATCCATTTCCGATACTGCACGTTACGGAACGACAGTCAGCGGGCCGCTGGCCGCACCCGTTGCCCGCCACTGCGGCACGTACATCGATTCCACCAGCGGCACAGGCACGGTATAGGTTCCCGGGGTGACCGCGCGCGCCAGATAGACCAGCGTCACCGGCTGGTATTCATTGACCGGCACGGCAGCGACAAAGCGATCGTCGCGGAACTCCATATGCTGAATATCGGCCTGCTGCATCTGGTTGAGCAGGTTCTGTACTTCACTCCCGCTCTCCTGCAGGCTGGCGCTGCTGCTGGCAAGGTTCTGGTTTTCCAGCTCCAGCCCGGCAGGCAGCAGGTCAACCACCAGCGCATCCGGCACGCTCTGGCTGGCGGTAACGTTCAGCCAGACCAGCACCAGCTCACCGCTCTTCAGGGACGAGAGGGATTTACTGCTGCCGTCGGTGGCCAGAATCTGACGTTCAATTTTCAAGACGTTAGAAGCAGGCTGCGGCGCGTATTGCGGGTAACCGCTGCTGTCCAGGCGTACCCACAGCGGCGTAGTACCGGTGTTGGTCACCTGCAGAGCAGCCAGCTGATCGGCGTTGAGGTTCTGCACCTGTGGTTTATCTCCGCTGGTACTACCTTCCGCCAGCGTAGTGGTCGCCTGCCATGCCCCGGAGAGGTTCTGCAGGGAACGCCCCGCCAGGAACAGGGCATTGCTCTCCTGGGTGGAGAGCCAACGCTGGCTGAACGCCTGCTGAGAGAGCGCATTCAACAGCGTGTTCTGCGCATCCGGCAGCAGGTTGTACTCTTCCAGCAGGCTGAGCATCATCGCGTTATCCCGCAGCGGGCTGCCGTAATCGGCCATCCAGCTCTGGGTTTCGCTGCGCGGGGTTTTGATCGCCAGATCCAGCGCCTGCTGACTACGGGGTGCATCCCCCATCAGCTTCAGCGCCAGTCCCAGCTGCATCAGCGGCAGACCCGATTTTGCCTGGGCACGACGCTCCCAGATTTCACGCAATGCGCCGAGAGGGGCTTTCTGCTGACGCGCCAGCACCAGCGCGGCATAGGCCTGAATAGCGAACTTGCTACCCGGGGTGTCGTCGCTGTAGCGGACCGCCATCATGCCCGGGTCCTGCAGGTAGCGCAGCAGACGGTTGTTGGCATTGTTAACCGCATCCGTCGGAACGCTGTAACCCTGCTCGCCCGCGCGCACCAGGAAATCGGTGACATAGGCGGTGAGCCAGTACTCTTCCGGACCCTCCTTATCCCACAGGGCAAAGCCGCCGTCGTTACGCTGCATCTGCAGCAGGCGGGAGATGCCAATCTCAATAGCCGCCCGGCGCTTCTCGTCGGTATCACCCTTTATGCCCAGGGCGTTCAGCTGGGCGGCACTGGTATAGAGCGACGGGAACAGGCCGCTGGTGGTCTGCTCCAGACAGCCATATGGATAGGCCTGCAGCTCACGAATATAGCGGGCCAGGTTGAGCGGCGGCTTGCCGCTGAGCAGGAGCTGTCCCTGTAACGTCACCGGAGAGAAATTAGCAAGATGCTGTTCCGGCGCGTGCCAGCTTTCACCCGGCTTGAGCATCGTGCCGCTGTTCACCGTCTGCGCCGGGAACGCCGGACGAACGCCGATCTTCCAGCTCTTCTGCTGTGGCGCGAAGGTTTCGCCGGGAAGCGTCAGGCCGCTCACCTGGGCGGCGATTTCCCCCTCGCCGTAACCGTCCAGCGCCCGCACCGGAATAAACAGCGTCGAGCGTTCACCGGCCGCCAGCTGCACCGGCTGCGGCTGGCTACCTTCCAGCGCCAGATTTCCACCCGTGGTCAGCGCCACGTTCAGGGTTTGCGGTTTATCCGTCAGGTTGGTCAGATCCAGCGCCAGCCTGGCGTTATCGCCGCTGGCCAGGAAGCGTGGAGTGTTCAGCTCGGTAATAACGGGCGCGGCAACGATAACCTTGCTCTCACTGCTGCCGAAATCGTCATCGGTCCAGGCCTGAGCCATCAGACGCAGCTCGCCGTTGAAGTCACCAATCGGTAACGAAACGGTCCCTTCACCGTTGGCATCCAGCTCTACCGGCTGCGCCTGCTGGGCAATGATAGTGACATGGTTGACCGGCGGTTTACCGCCACGCTTGAGTTCATCCCCATCACCACCAAAGCGCAGCGACGCCAGACGCCCCTGGCCTTCAATCACCTGGCCGTAGATGTCGTAGATGTCCGCGCCATAGCGCTTCTGACCAAAGAATGCCTGCCACGGATCGGGAGTAACGTAATCGGTAATATTGAGTACGCCACTGTCCACCGCCGAGACCAGCACGTTGATTTTCTGCGGGGTAGCCCCCTCTTTCACGCTGGCCTTCACTTTGACAGCCAGGGTCTGGTTCGGACGCATTTTCTGTGGGTTATCCAGCGCAATGCTCAGGCGACGGTTTTCATCACCCATCGGCAGATGCAGCAAGCCCACCGCCCGTTTTGGCGTGGCGGATTTGGATTTATCGCCGGGGCGAACCACCAGCGTGGAGAGATAAAGATCGTGACGTTTCCAGGCTTTATCCACCGGGATAGTCATATCCAGCCCCTCGGCCGGGACCTCGATCTCTTTCCACCACAGCGGCCCTTCGCTGGATTCGATCATGGCATAGCCTTTCCCTGCTGCCGGGGCGGCAATGTGCAGCTTGATGCTATCCCCGGGCTGATAGGCCGGTTTATCCAGTTTCAGGGTGACGCGATCCGGGCGTGCTGCCCCCGTTCCGTCGCTGTTATCCTGCCAGCTGTAGCCTGCCCAGAAGCGCACGCTGCTGACCGCCTCGTCCGGGGCTTTCACTTCCAGACGATAGGAGCCCCACTCCACCGGGAAGCTGACTTTTCCGGTTTCGTCGGCGGCCAGATCCAGCGCCTGCTCGCCCTCGATCAGATCTTTTTGATCAAACTGTGACTGCCAGCCGTCGCTCTCCGACCAGTTCCAGGAGTAGTCGCGGCGCTCGCGGATCAGACGCACCTGCAGGCCCGAGACGGCTTTTTTTGCTCCGCTGGCATCGGCGTAAACGATATCAAACCCGGCCTGGCTGTTCTCCTCGACAATCGGCTGATTAACGGTGGTATCGGTTCGGTAGTCATAGACCGCTTTGCTGGCGAACTGCGGACGGATGCCCGGCAGAGTTGCGGCTGGCCAGACGGCCTGCTCTGCCCGGCGGGTGACCGGACGTCCACCGGACTCCAGCAGGCTGGCCTGCAAAACAACCTGCAGCGGAGAGTGGGTCTCTTTCCACTGGCTGTCACTGCTCACCTGCCCGCGTCCCTGCTCGTTGAGGGTTAGCTGCACCTCATCAAGGCTGCGGCTCAGGTTCTCTTCGGCAATATCCCCGAACTGGAAGCCCGGCAGGGCGGCCACGGCTTCCCGCAGCGGACGCAAGAAGAGCTGGCCCTGCAGGCTGTTGCCGTTGGCGGGCGCGCCGTACAGGTAATATCCCACCACGTCGAAGGCGACAGGATCCTGCGGCGAAATTGGGGCTTTTTGCCCTTCAATATTCAGCGCCATGCGCTCCGGCATAAAGTCTTCGACGTGGAAATCCCACATTCGCTGCTGGTTATCGCCGGTGCTGGCACGGACATGCCACATCCCGGTTTGTGCCCCGCTATCAAGCTGATAGTCAAAGCGGTAAAGCCCGTTAGCAGGCTGGCTGACCACGGTGCGCGCCACCTGGCCGTCCGGGCGCAGCACCTCCAGCTTCACCGGCTGGTCGGGGAGCGGTTTGCCGTCGCTGTCGCGCAGCAGGCCGTTGAGGATCACCGTTTCGCCCGGGCGGTAGAGATCCCGCGGGCCAAACATAAAGAACTGTTTACTAAAGCCCGGCGCGCCGGAGATAGCAAATTCCGCCAGATCCAGCGCCGGGAGGGTGAGATCCAGCAGCGTGGTCTGCCCGTCTTTACGGGCGAGGAGCAGCGCGGCCTCTTTGTCAGTCTGCAGGGTCGCGTGACCATCGGCGTCGCTGGTGGCCTGCGCCAGGGCCTGCCCTTTATTGTTAAGCAGCTGCACCTCAATAGCCGACTGCGCCGCGCCGTTCTCCAGGCTCTGGGTAAAGATATCCAACCGGTTATGGTAGCGGTGTGCCGACAGACCGATATCGCTGAGGGTAAAGAGGGTGGCGGCATTGCTGTAGTTGTAATGCCCGGCCTGATTCATCACCGCGATATAGACACCCGCCTGCTGCAGCGGCTTGATATCCGCCAGCGGCAGGAGCAATTTTTCGCGGGTATTGCGGGCCGGATTAAGGTCAAAACGGCCGGTGTAGACCAGCTCCGCCATCTTCAGCAGATTGTCGGATTCCCAGTTGGTGAGCGAGCTGCGGTACTCCCACTGGCTGACAAAGGCGGCCAGTGACTCGGGTTTGACCCGGTAGAAATTGACATCGACATTATTAACGTTCAGCGCCATCACCGGCAGCCCTTCCACCACCTTGCCCGGCAGCAACGAGCCGCGGCTGGCAAAGCCCACGCTCGGCGCAATATCGCGGGTTGTAATGGCTTTTTCGACGTCGCTGCCAAAGGTGCTTTTATTCAGCGCCAGCAGATCGCGCTCGACGGTAACCACCAGGTTGCGGTTCGGCTCCAGATGACGCAGGCGCAGCTCTTTCAGGTTCGGCGCCAGCTCCCAGGCACCGTCAACCTTGCCGCTTTTTTTATCGACCACGTGCACCGCGCGGGCGAAATCCTGCGAAGGATCCAGCGGCACCGAGAAGGTCAGCACCAGGGCGGCGGCACCCTCCAGCTGGATCTCAGACGCATCCAGCAGGGACAGCGTTTTGCCCTGGCTTTGTGCTGCCAGCTTCTCCAGCGTGGCGTTGTCCGGCTTGACCGGCGCAGAAGCAGGCGCTGGCGTAGAGGTGGAAGCAGTGGCGGTGGCGGGTGCCGCTGAAGAGGTTTTATCGTCACTCTCATCACAGCCGCCAAGCGTGATGGAGGTAAGCAGCGCTAATGACAGCGCGGCAAGGCGAAACGGTTTCATCCTTTATCCCTGGCCTTGCGGGCCTGTTGGTCGTCGTCGGGATAAGTATTATCCGCAAGTTTCATTAATACAAAAGCGTTGATTCCAATTCTGGACAACGCCTCGCAAACTTTTCTGTGCCGATAAAGATTTCGTTGCTGGCGCGATCACAGCGTTAAAGGTTACATGTAACCTTTAACGTCATTTGTTTTTAAAACAATAAGATAGCTGGATAAGGTCGCGCTTGCCCTGCTAATTTTAATGCTATGACGCACCCTGAGTGCGCGGTTCAATAAGAGAGAACGAGATGAAACGAGCCGTGAACGCCCTACAAAATTTCGGAAAATCATTGTACGGACCTGTACTTATCCTGCCGATAGTCGGTCTGTTCATTGCTTTTGGTAATGTATTAGGTAATGGCGCCCTTGCCGGGTATCTGCCATTCCTCGGCCATCCACTGATCCAGAGCATCGGCCAGCTGATTTCAAAATCCGCCGTCTCGGTGCTGGTCAACCTGGCGCTGGTGTTTGCCGTGGGGATCCCTATCGGTCTGGCAACGCGTGACAAAGGTTACGCGGCGCTGATCGGCCTGGTGACCTTCGTGGTGTTTATCAACGCCATGAACGTGACCATGCAGCTACAGGGTGCGCTGGCTCCCGCGGATCAGATGAAAGCTGCCGGGCAGAGCATGGTGCTGGGGGTACAGGTGCTGGAGATGGGCGTCTTTGCCGGGATCCTTACCGGGGCGCTGTCGGGTTATCTGTATAACAAATACTCCGGTGTGCAGTTTAACGGCGCGATGGCGATCTACTCGGGGCACTGCTTCGTCGCCATCATTATGCTGCCGGTCTCGATGCTGCTGGGGGTGGTAATGAGCGAGCTGTGGCCCTTTGCCCAGCACGGCATCAGCGCCATGGCCTTAGCCATTAAAGGCTCCGGGGCCTTTGGGGTGGCGATTTACGGCTTCCTTGAGCGCATCCTGGTGCCGACCGGTCTGCACCATCTGGTCTATACCCCTTTCCTCTATACCGAGCTGGGCGGCACCCAGGAGGTCTGCGGCGCCACCTATCAGGGCGCGCGCAATATCTACTTTGCCGAGATGGCCTGTCCGGAGGTGAAGCAGCTCAGCAGCACCGTGGTATGGGATGCCCGCGGCATCAGCAAAATGTTTGGCCTGCCTGCCGCCGCGCTGGCGATGTACATGACCGCGAAGCCAGAACGTAAAGCCGCGGCGAAAGCGATTCTGATCCCGGCGGCACTCACCTCACTGCTGGTGGGGGTGACCGAGCCGATTGAGTTCTCCTTCCTGTTCGTCGCCCCGCTGCTGTTTGTGGTTCACGCGGTGCTGACCGGGATCGGCATGATGCTCTTTTATCTGCTGGGGGTTCACGCTATCGGCGCCAACGGCATCATCGATTTCATTCTCTATAACCTGCCGCTGGGCACCGAAAAATCCAACTGGCCGATGTACATCCTGGTCGGGTTAATCATGTTCAGCCTCTACTTCGTGGTCTTCCGCTTCCTGATCCTGCATTTCCGCATGAAGACCCCGGGGCGTGAAGAGGAAGATCAGGAGACCCGCCTGTACAGCAAACAGGAGTATCAGGCGAAAGGCAGTAATGATGGTCTGGGCGAGGCGATTGTCGTCGGCCTCGGCGGACGCGAAAACATTGAAGTGGTGGACAACTGCTACACCCGCCTGCGCGTCACGGTCAAAGACGTAGCCATCATCGACGAGCCGCGGCTCAAGGCGACGGGCGCGAAAGGCATTATCAAGCAAGGTAACAACGTTCAGGTGGTCTACGGGCTGCATGTCAAAAAAATGCGAGAAGCGGTCGAGACGGTTCTCTGAAGGAGATAAACATGATTACCCCCCCATTTATTCTCTCTATCGCCGGTGGCGGCAGCACCTATACGCCCGGGATTGTGAAAAGCCTGATGGTGCAGCTGGACAAATTCCCGCTGGCGGAAATTCGCCTTTACGACATCGATGAAGCGCGGCAGAGCACCATCGCGCCGGTGGTCGAGAAGGTGATTCGCGATCACAGCCAGGACATTAAGTTTAGCGTCACCAGCGACCCGGAAGTGGCGTTCAGCGGGGCCCATTTCGTCTTCGCCCAGATGCGCGTCGGCCAGTACAAAATGCGCGAGCAGGATGAGAAGATCCCCCTGCGTCACGGCGTGGTCGGCCAGGAGACCTGTGGCCCGGGCGGACTGGCGTACGGCCTGCGCACCATCCTGCCGATGGTTGAGCTGATCGACATGGTTGACCGCTATGCCCATGAGAAGGCGTGGATCGTTAACTACTCCAACCCGGCAGCCATTGTTGCCGAAGGCGTGCGCCGCCTGCGCCCGGAGGCCCGGGTACTGAACATTTGCGATATGCCGGTGGCGGCGATGCGTAACATGGGAGCCATTCTCGGCGTGGATCGCCACAAGCTGGAGGTGGACTACTTCGGCCTCAACCACTTCGGCTGGTTTACCCGCGTGCTGGTGGACGGCGAGGACAGGCTGCCAGAGCTGCGTCGCCATATCGCCAGATTTGGTCTGCTGACCGAAGATGCGGCCAAAACCGACCCGCAGCACTCGGATCCATCGTGGGTGAAAACCTGGCGCAACATCAAGCCGATCATGGATAACTTCCCGGAATATCTGCCGAACCCGTATCTGCAGTACTACCTGATGCCGAACCAGATCGTCGAGCACCAGAACCCGGACTACACCCGCGCCAACGAAGTGATGAACGGACGTGAGAAAAAGCTGTTTGCCGCCGCGGAAGAGTATAAACAGACCGGGATCCTGTCGGATGCCTTCCACGTCGGAGTGCACGGCGAGTTTATCGTGGATGTGGCCCGCTCGCTGGCGTTTAACCTGCGTCAGCGTCATCTGGTGATGGTGGAAAACCGCGGGGCGATTACCAATCTGCCGTACGACGCGATGGTTGAGGTTCCGGCATATATTACAAGCGAAGGGCCTGAGCCGATCCGCATCGGTCAGGTGCCGCTGTTCCACCAGACCCTGCTGCAACAGCAGCTGGCCTCGGAGCAACTGCTGGTAGAAGCCACCATCGAAGGCAGCTACGAAAAAGCGTTGCAGGCGTTCACCCTGAACCGCACCGTGCCGACGATGGAGCATGCCAAAGCGATCCTGGATGAGATGATCGAGGCCAACCGCGAATACTGGCCAGCGCTGCAAAAAGCCTGGCAGGATGGGGAAGCAGTGAAAAAATAAGGGTTTGCTCGCGAGTTGAACGTGGTCCGCTTGTCGGTGTCAGAAAAAACACCGACAATCCATCAATGGATTCATTAATGGAGGCACCCATGTCCACCTCGTATTTTGTCTCAGCCGACTGGCTGATTGAGCACAGTGATGACCCTGAAGTTCAAATCATTGATGCTCGTATGGCTCCTGCTGGTCAGGAACACCTTCGCGATATGCCCGCGGAATACCGCGCCGGACATCTGCCGGACGCGGTATTTTTTGATATCGAAGCGCTCTCCGATCATACCTCTCCCCTGCCGCACATGATGCCGCGCCCGGAAGCCTTTGCCGTGGCGATGCGCGAGCTGGGCATCAGCCGCGATAAGCATCTGGTCGTTTACGATGAGGGTAACCTCTTCTCCGCTCCGCGAGCATGGTGGATGCTGAAAACCTTCGGCGTGGAGAAAGTGTCGATTCTGGCGGGTGGTCTTGCCGGCTGGCAGCGGGCTGAGCTGCCTCTCCAGCAGGGCGATATCTCTCTGCCGGATGGCGATTTCGAAGCCACCTTCGATGCCGGGGCGATCAAGTGCGTCACCGACGTGCTGCTGGCAAGCCACGAGCAGACCGCGCAGATTGTCGATGCCCGCCCTGCCCCGCGCTTTAACGCCGAGGCCGACGAGCCGCGCCCGGGCCTCAAACGCGGCCATATCCCCGGCGCACTTAACGTGCCGTGGGGCGATCTGGTGTTTGAAGGCGAACTGAAAACCACCGACGAGCTGCGGGAGATTTTCTCTCGTCAGGGCGTGGATCTGCATCAGCCAATTGTCGCCAGCTGTGGCTCCGGGGTCACCGCCTGCGTCGTCATTCTGGCGCTGGCGACCCTCGGCAAAACCGACGTCACGCTGTACGACGGGGCGTGGAGTGAATGGGGTGCCCGGGACGATCTGCCGGTTGAACCGGCTCAGTAATGGATAACCGTCTGGCGACACTGTTAACGCGCGGGGAGTCTCTGACCCGCGCAGAGTATCGCGTGCTGGCCCATCTCACCGAACATCCCCTGCTGGTGGGCCAGATCACCGTGCGGGAGCTGGCGCAGGCGACCTTTGTCTCTACCGCCACTATTATGCGTCTGTGCCGCAAGCTGGGCTTCAGCGGCTTTAGCGAGTTCACCTGGCACTGCAAGCAGCTGCTGAGCGATACGCCGCACATTGCAGCTGAAGCCAGCCAGACGGCGGAACTCCCCGCGCTGTTTAATCAGTTTATTGCTAATTACCAGCAGACCCTGCAGTGGGCGACACCGGAAAAACGTCGCCGCTTTGGCGAACTGCTGCGGGAGAAAGAGAGCTTCTTTCTCTACGGGGCGGGCTTTTCCTACCTGTTTGCCGAGTACCTGACCAAGAAACTGCAGGTGCTGGGCAAGACGGCGTTTATCTCCGGTCCTGGCGACAGCCGCAATATTTTTCTCAGCAACGCCTCGCGCTATCAGGTCTTCATCGCGGTGTCGCGCAGTGGCGAAACGGAGCAGGTACTGGATAAGGCGCGGATCGCGCAGAACGTGGGGATGACGGTGGTGGCCTTTACCCGGGCGTCGGCAAACACGCTGGCGGGGATGGCGGATCTGCATTTTGCGCTGTACGACGAAGCGGTGCATTTCGCTGCCGAGGCCGCAGGGGTGACGTCGTTTGAGTCGAACCTGGTGCTGCTAATGGATTTACTGCTGCTGGAAGCAACGGGGTGAAGATCACCCCGTGATGGTTCAGATAATGCGGTTGTTTTTGAAATCGCGCAGGAAGCCACCCCAGCGACGTTCATAGAACGGCGTGATGTGCTCGGTGATAAAGTGGCTGATGCCCTTCTCCCCTTTCACCACCTGACAGATATCGATCGGCTCGTCGCCCGGCAGGGTGTCGGTCGCCACGCTGCCTGTCGCCTGGATGATCTCTTCGATGTCGCCATCTGCCTCAATGCCAATCAGCAGTACCGGCTGTTCGTCAGCCTGCTCTTTGATGGAGCAGAGAAACGCCCGTTTCACCGGTTTGAGGGTTTTGAACAGGGTGGTCAGGGAGTCGATCATCTGCGCCGGTGGCTCGGCCACTTCCGACAGCAGCAGAGATGCACCGCCCTCCAGCACCTCCTGAGTGCTGAGCGGGTTGCCCTCCTCACCGATCAGATGGCTGATTTCGCTCGGGGTAAACTCTTTCCCGGTCGGCAGTTTGGCATTCAGGAACAGGGTTTCGCCCAGCGTCATCTCAAACAGCGTGCGCACCGGCATCACCACGAACGCCTGCTCATCTTCAACCGCTTCCTGCAACGCTTCCAGGGAGGAGAAGAACGGGATCACCGAGGTGCCGTCATCCTTTTCCCAGTGCAGCAGATCCAGGGCGCTGTCCTCAACAACCTGCTCACCTTCCGCGGCGGTGCCGGGCACCCAGACGGTGGACTCCAGCAGCGTGCGGAAAAATGCCGGACGATGGGCGGGCTCGGTGGCCGCCTTCTCCAGCAGGGTTTCTAATTCGTTTTTGGTTTCTGACATACACTCACAACTTCAAAAAACGCCGGGTGGCGCTTCGCTTACCCGGCCTACAAAACCCGTAGGCCCGTGCAAGCACAGCGCCGCCGGGCAAGCCAATTACTCTGCGGTCAACAGGTTCGCAATGGTACGCACACCCAGACCGGTGGCACCAGCAGACCACTGCTCGACCGCTGCTTTACGGTAGGTGGCGGAACAGTCGATGTGCAGCCAGCCTTCGTGATAGTTCTCAACGAAGTGCGACAGGAAACCGGCGGCGGTGCTGGCACCGGCCGGATAGGCCGCGCTGGCGGTGTTGTTCAGTTCGGCAAAGTTCGACGGCAGCTGGCTGCGGTGGAACTCGGCCAGCGGCAGACGCCAGAACGGCTCGTTCTCGGCAGCGGCGCTGGCCAGCAGACGGGCCGCCAGCTTGTCGTCGAAGCTGAACAGGGCATGGTAGTCGTTGCCGAGCGCCGTTTTCGCCGCGCCGGTCAGGGTCGCCATGTCGATGATCAGCTCAGGTTTCTGCGCGGAAGCATCAATCAGGCCATCGGCCAGCACCAGACGGCCTTCGGCGTCGGTGTTCATCACTTCGACGTTCTTGCCGTTGCGGTAGCGAATGATATCGCCCAGCTTGAAGGCATTACCGCTGACCATGTTGTCGGCGCAGCACAGGTACAGCTTCACGCGCTTGTTCAGGCCGCGGGTGATGGCAAAAGCCAGCGCGCCGGTAATGGTAGCCGCGCCGCCCATGTCGGACTTCATCGAGTCCATGAACGCGCTCTGCTTCAGGCTGTAACCGCCGGTATCGAAGGTGATGCCTTTTCCTACCAGGCAGGCATACACCGGGGCTTGCTTGTCGCCGGTCGGGTTGAAATCCAGCGCCAGCAGAACCGGTGGGCGTTCAGAACCACGGCCTACGGTGTGCAGACCCATGTAGTTCTGCTCGCGCAGATCTTCGCCTTTAGTGATGCGATAAGACATCTTGTCGCCAGCGACGTTGCTCAGCAGATCCACCGCGCGCTGCGCCAGCTGCTCCGGGCCTAACTCTTCCGCCGGGGCGTTAATGGTGTCACGCACCCAGTCGATGATGGTCAGACGGCTTTCCAGCTCTTTCTGTGCCGCCGCGTCGAGGCTGGCCCACTCAATTTTACGGGTGCCTTTCGGGCCTTTGTAACCTGACGAAAAGGCCCAGCTGCGATCCACATCCCAGCCTTCGCCGTCGAGGGTGACATGTTTAATGCCCAGACCGTCAATTTTACGCGCTGCGCGCTGGATCAGGCCTAAATCGTCACTGCCGTTCAGGTGCAGGGTAATACCGTCGTTATTAATGCTGTAAGTCGCTTTTTCACCCCAGCGCGCATCGGCAGGCTGAGTAGAGAGCGTAATCTTCATCGCTTCGGTCATTTTTATTTATCCTTATTAGCAACAAGCAAACGGGCCGCCTGAAGGCAGCCCGTAACGTTTTTATTCTGCTTCGTCTAACCAGACTAGCAGAATCGCCTCCAGAACTTTTTCATTGGATGCGTTAGGATCGTCGTCAAACTCTTCCAGATCGCAAATCCACTGATGCATATCGGTGAAGCGTACGGTTTTCGGATCGAGATCCGGATTAGCGTCGTACAGCGCCTCGCCGATTTCACGGCTGTCTGTCCACTTCAGTCCCATATTAATGCTCGCGTGCGTGGTTAAGCGTATAACGCGGAAGTTCGACCACCAGATCTTCATCGGTGACGCGCGCCTGACAGCTCAGACGACTTTCCGGCTCCAGACCCCATGCTTTATCCAGCATGTCATCTTCGTCTTCTGTACTCTCCGCAAGAGAGTCAAAGCCCTCGCGGACGATGCAGTGGCAGGTCGTGCAGGCACAGGATTTTTCACAGGCGTGTTCCACTTCGATACCGTTGCGCAGGGCAACGTTAAGGATGGTTTCGCCAGTCTCAGCTTCCAGAACTGCACCATCCGGACAGAGGTCCGCATGAGGCAAAATAACAATCTTTGGCATATTAAACCTCGTCCACGGAGTGGCCTTTCAGCGCGGTACGGACAGACTGGTCCATACGGCGTGCGGCGAACTCCTGGGTTTGTTTATCAACGTTTTTAATCGCTTGTTCTATGGCGTCAGCGTCATCGCCTTCCGCTACCGCGCTCAGTTGCGCGACGGCGTCGTCAATGGCCTGACGTTCAGCGGCGCTTAACAGCGCGGCATCAGCAGTGAGTGCGCTGTTCAGGCTTTCCAGCACGCGTGCGGCTTCAACTTTCTGTTCAGCCAGCATGCGCGCCTTCACATCCTGCGCAGCAAAACTCATTGAGTCCTGAATCATGGTGGCGATTTCGCCATCGGTCAGACCGTAGGACGGTTTCACCTGGATGGAGGATTCGACACCGGTCGATTTTTCCATCGCCGTGACGCTCAGCAGGCCGTCCGCATCCACCTGAAAGGTGACGCGGATATGCGCCCCGCCCGCAGGCAGCGCCGGAATGCCGCGCAGCGCGAAACGCGCCAGCGAGCGGCAATCCTGGACCAGCTCGCGCTCGCCCTGCAGGACGTGGATCGACATCGCGGTCTGGCCGTCTTTGAAGGTGGTGAACTCCTGCGCACGCGCCACCGGAATGGTGGTGTTACGCGGGATCACCTTCTCAACCAGGCCGCCCATGGTTTCTAAACCGAGGGACAGCGGGATGACGTCCAGCAGCAGCATTTCGCTGTCCGGCTTGTTGCCGACCAGGATATCGGCCTGGATGGCGGCGCCAATGGCGACCACTTTATCCGGGTCGATCGAGGTTAATGGCGTGCGGCCAAAGAACTCGCCCACGCGCTCACGCACCAGCGGAACGCGGGTCGACCCGCCGACCATCACTACGTCCAGCACCTCTTGTGCCTCGACGCCCGCATCTTTCAGCGCGCGACGGCAGGCCAGCAGAGTGCGCTTCACCAGCGGGGCGATCAGTTCATTGAACTGCTCGCGGCTGATGTCGCCTTTCCAGCCCGCGATCTCAACGGTCACGGACGGGGCATCGCTGAGGGCGATTTTGGCGGCAATGGCGGCGTCCAGCAGCTGACGCTGCAGGCGCGCATCACTCCGATCGGCGATTCCCGCCAGCTCACAGATATGATCCGCCAGCAGGTGGTCAAAGTCGTCGCCGCCGAGAGCAGAGTCGCCGCCGGTGGCCAGCACTTCAAATACCCCGCGGCTCAGGCGCAGGATAGAAATATCGAAGGTCCCGCCGCCGAGGTCGAAGACGGCAATCACCCCTTCCTGACCGGAGTCGAGGCCGTAGGCAATGGCAGCCGCGGTCGGCTCGTTGAGCAGACGCAGCACGTGCAGGCCCGCCAGACGCGCCGCGTCTTTGGTGCCCTGACGCTGGGCGTCATCGAAATAGGCCGGAACGGTGATCACCACGCCATCCAGTTCGCCTTCCAGGGTCGCGGTCGCGCGGGCGGCCAGCGCCTTAAGGATATCGGCAGAGACACGGATCGGGTTGAGTAAACCGGCAGTGGTGGCGATCATCGGCAGGCCGTTTTCACTGGACTGCAGCTGATACGGCAGATGTGGGTAACGACTCTGGATGTCTGCCAGGGAACGGCCCATCATGCGTTTTACCGAACTGATGGTGTTGGCAGGATCCTGTGCCGCATTGGCGCGGGCGTCGTAACCCACGCTGTGGCCCTGGGGCTGATAGTGGACCACAGACGGCAACAGGTGTTGACCCTGCGCATCCGCCAGCGTCTCAGCCTGGCCGCTGCGCACGGTCGCCACCAGCGAATTGGTGGTGCCTAAGTCGATGCCTACCGCCAGACGACGCTGGTGCGGTGCGGCACTTAAGCCCGGCTCACTAATTTGTAATAAGGCCATAATTGCTTCCGAAATTAAAAATCGAGCAGCTTTTCTTCGAGTTGTTCAGCACTGCTTCGCAGTTTATCGAGAAAACGCAGCTTGCGCACAGTGTCCGCCGCCACGTCCCACGTCTCGTTATTCAATTGGTCAACCATCTGCTGATGGCGGGCATCGAACATCCCTTTTACGCGCTTAATAAAACGTTCCAGACGCGCTTCGTCTTTGGCCTGGTCGATCTCATCCAGCTCTTCACGCAGCTCCAGCTGTTCCATCAGGAAAGCGGTGTCGCGGACGGTGTGTTGCTCACTGGCGAGATCAAACCCATGAAGCGAGAGCAGATATTCTGCCCGGCTCAGCGGATTGCGCAGGGTTTGCCACGCCTGATTGATGGTCGCAGAGTGCTGCACCGCCGCCAGCTGTTCCGCCTGGGTGCCGCTGGCAAACTTATCCGGATGGTACTGACGTTGCAGATCCTGGAAACGGGCCGCCAGCGCCTGAGTATCAATTTCATACCCGGCTGGTAACCCAAAGAGGGTGAAGTAATCCATAACAATCTCAGGGTTAGCTGATTAAAACAAACCCCACACACAGTCTGGCTGCGGTGGGGTTAGCAGGTGATACGCAATTAGACGTGGAAGCTTTCGCCGCAGCCGCACTCATCTTTCACGTTCGGGTTGGTGAATTTAAACCCTTCGTTAAGGCCTTCTTTGACAAAGTCCAGCTGAGTGCCGTTCAGGAACTGCAGGCTTTTACCATCGACCACTACCTTCACGCCTTTGTCTTCGAACACGGTATCTTCCGCCGCAGGTTCGTCAACAAATTCCAGTACATACGCCATACCGGAACAGCCGGAAGTGCGTACACCCAGTCGCAGGCCAAAGCCTTTGCCACGGTTTGCCAGGAAGGAGCTTACTCGCGCGGCAGCGCTGTCGCTAAGGGTAATCGACATAACAACCTCAACTAATTATTTTGCTTCACGTTTGCTTTTGTAATCCGCGATTGCGGCTTTAATCGCATCTTCCGCCAGGATAGAGCAGTGAATTTTCACCGGCGGCAGTTCGAGTTCGTCAGCAATATCGGTATTTTTAATTGCCTGCGCTTCGTCCAGGGATTTGCCCTTCACCCACTCGGTGACCAGGGAGCTGGAAGCGATTGCGGAACCGCAACCGTAGGTCTTGAAGCGCGCGTCTTCAATGATACCTTCATTGTTGACTTTAATCTGCAACTTCATCACGTCGCCACAGGCTGGTGCACCCACCATGCCGCTGCCCACGCTGTCATCACTGTTGTCGAAGGAGCCCACGTTACGTGGATTCTCGTAATGATCGATAACTTTTTCGCTGTATGCCATGTTGAATTCTCCTTACAAACCGATTAGTGATGTGACCATTCAATGCTGTTCAGATCCACGCCTTCTTTGAACATTTCCCACAGTGGAGAAAGGTCACGCAGACGGCCAATGGAGTTGCGAACCAGCTTGATGGTGTAGTCAATCTCTTCATCGGTAGTGAAACGACCTAAAGAGAAACGGATAGAGCTGTGTGCCAGTTCGTCGGTCATGCCCAGTGCGCGCAGCACGTAGGACGGCTCGAGGCTTGCGGAAGTACACGCAGAACCGGAAGAGACGGCCAGGTCTTTCAGGGCCATGATCAGCGACTCGCCTTCAACATAGTTGAAGCTGACGTTAAGAATGTTTGGTGCGCCCTGCTCGAGATCGCCGTTCAGGTAGACCTCTTCCATATCCTTCACGCCTTCCCACAGACGGTTACGCAGCGTACGCAGGCGTGCCATCTCGGTTTCCATCTCTTCTTTGGCGATACGGTAGGCTTCACCCATCCCGACGATCTGGTGAACAGGCAGAGTACCGGAACGCATACCGCGCTCGTGACCGCCGCCGTGCATCTGGGATTCGATACGGATACGTGGCTTACGACGCACGTACAGCGCGCCAATGCCTTTCGGGCCATAGATTTTGTGGCCGGAGAAGGACATCAGGTCCACTTTCAGCTGGCTCAGGTCGATAGGCAGTTTGCCCACGCTCTGGGTCGCATCCACGTGGTAGATGATACCGCGGGCACGGCACAGTTCGCCGATGGTAGCGATATCCTGCACCACGCCGATTTCGTTGTTCACGTGCATGATGGAGACCAGGATGGTGTCATCACGCATGGCCGCTTCGAGCTCTTTCAGGTCGATGATACCGTTGCGCTGCGGTGCGAGGTAGGTCACTTCAAACCCTTCACGCTCCAGCTGACGACAGGTATCCAGCACGGCTTTGTGTTCGGTTTTGCTGGTGATGATGTGCTTGCCTTTTTTCTGATAGAAATTGGCCGCACCCTTGATCGCCAGGTTATCGGATTCGGTCGCGCCAGAGGTGAAAACAATTTCACGCGGGTCCGCGCCAACCAGCTCGGCAATCTGATTACGGGCGATATCTACCGCCTCTTCAGCATGCCAGCCAAAACGGTGAGAACGGGAAGCCGGGTTACCAAAGTTTCCGTCCAGGGTCAGACACTGCATCATTTTCTCGGCAACACGCGGGTCCACCGGCGTGGTTGCGGAGTAATCGAGATAGATCGGTAATTTCATTGCTCTTTAAACTCCGTACATCGCTTCAATGCAAGGAATCAGGCAACCGGCTGGATGTACGACCGAGTACGCGGGGCGAGTTATGCCCCGGCCTGATTCTGAAATACTTATTTTTTATTACGCGCGTAATTTGACGTCGATAGCGTCCTGCGCGCGGGTATTACGATGGGACTCGTGCGAGTGCTGGCGACCAGAGACGTCCAGCACTTCCTGGTTGTTAACCAGTTCACCAATGGTGATGTTATTCAGGAAGCCGGTCAGACGGTCGCTCAGATCGCGCCACAGCGCGTGAGTCAGACATTTATCGCCGCCCTGACAGCCGCCTTTACCCTGGCAACGGGTCGCGTCGACGGATTCGTCAACTGCGCTAATCACTTCGCCAACGGCAATACTGCCCGCGTCTTTACCTAACAGATATCCGCCGCCAGGACCGCGGACGCTGGAAACCAGGCCATTTTTACGCAGTCGGGAGAAAAGCTGTTCCAGATAAGAGAGGGAGATTCCCTGACGTTCAGAAATATCAGCCAACGGAACCGGGCCCGATTCGGAGTTGAGCGCAACGTCCAGCATCGCGGTCACGGCATAACGCCCTTTAGATGTCAGTCTCATGTCTTACTTAACCTCAAACTCGCCCCTGCCCGGGGTTTTTATTGTAAAGTGGGGGTATTGCATAGCAGGGCCAAGTCTGACATTCCCGACTAAATTGGTCAACTATTTACTTGACTGTTTTAGTCAGGTATTTAACCTTCTGTGCGCTCATCAGTTTTTGCCCGGCGGCGCTTCGCTTGCACGGGCCTACGGTCCTGTAGGCCGGGTAAGCGCAGCGCCACCCGGCACCACCGCATTACTCTTTATTCTTCTGCTCAATCGACGCCAGAATACCGCGCAGGATGTTCAGCTCCTGGCTTTCCGGACGCGCACGAGTAAAGAGACGGCGGAGGCGGTTCATCACCTGTCCCGGATGCCCGGCGCGGATAAAGCCGGTGCTGAGAAGGGTCTGCTCCAGATGACCATAGAAACGCTCCAGGTCATCCACCAGCGGATACGGGGTCTCTTCTGGCGCAGCGTAGGACTCTTTCTCCTGGGTTGCCAGCCATGCCATCCGCACTTCATAGGCAATAACCTGCACGGCCATCGCCAGGTTCAGCGAGCTGTATTCCGGGTTAGCGGCAATGGCGACGTGATAATGGCACTTCTGCAGCTCATCGTTGGTCAGCCCCACGCGCTCACGGCCAAACACCAGCGCCACTGGCGCATGCTGACCTTCGGAAACGCTTTTCAACCCACATTCACGCGGATCGAGCATCGGCCACGGCAGAGTGCGCGAACGCGCGCTGGTGCCAACCACCAGGCTGCAACCCGCTAAGGCTTCATCCAGGGTATCAACGATCTGCGCATTGCCAATGACGTCGCTGGCGCCCGCGGCGAGCGCGATAGCCTGTGAGTCGGGTTTGACCAGCGGGTTAACCAGCCAGAGATTGGTTAAGCCCATGGTTTTCATCGCGCGGGCCACCGAGCCCATATTGCCGGTATGTGAGGTTTCGACCAGTACGATTCGGATATTTTGCAGCATAATTTTTTTACGTTTGAATTCAGTGTCTGAAGAATATTCGCCCATGCTACCATAAACGGAAGACATAATCCGATCCCGCTGCTATACTCTGCGCCGTTTTCGTATCCCCCGTTCTTTAACATCCAGTGAGAGTAACCGATGCAACATCCTATGTTGACCATCGCCGTGCGCGCAGCGCGCAAGGCGGGTAATGTAATTGCCAAACACTACGAAACTCCAGATTCCGTAGAAACCAGCCAGAAAGGCAGCAATGACTTTGTGACTAACGTCGATAAAGCCGCAGAAGCGATGATTATCGAAACCATTCGCAAATCTTACCCGCAACACACCATCATCACCGAAGAAAGCGGTGAGCACGTGGGCGAAGATCAGGATGTTCAATGGGTTATTGATCCACTGGATGGCACCACCAACTTCGTTAAACGTCTGCCACACTTCTCTGTCTCTATCGCCGTACGCATCAAAGGCCGTACTGAAGTGGCAGTGGTTTACGATCCAATGCGTAACGAACTGTTCACCGCTACCCGTGGTCAGGGCGCACAGCTGAACGGTTACCGTCTGCGCGGCACTAACGCTCGCGATCTCGACGGCACCATCCTGGCGACCGGTTTCCCGTTCAAAGCTAAACAGCACGCACCTGCGTACATGAAAATCCTGGGCAAACTGTTCACCGAGTGCGCTGACTTCCGTCGCTCCGGTTCTGCTGCGCTGGATCTGGCCTACGTTGCCGCTGGCCGCGTGGACGGTTACTTTGAGATTGGCCTGAAGCCATGGGACTTCGCTGCTGGCGAACTGATTGCTCGCGAAGCAGGTGCTCTGGTGTGTGATTTCACCGGCGGCCACAACTACATGCTGTCTGGCAACATCGTTGCAGGTAACCCACGTGTGGTGAAATCCATGCTGGCGAACATGCGTGACGAACTGAGTGAAGCGCTGAAGCGTTAATTCTGTGAATATTGCCCGGTGGCGCTTCGCTTACCGGGCAATATTGCTAAAACGGTCGCATCCCCCTGCCCACCGGCACTGCACTGATCCACATCATCACCGCCGCCACCAGCAACACCACCCCACCGGCTAATGCCAGCGTTGTCCACCCGATCTGTCGCCACAGTACCGGCGCTTTATTACCGCTAAGCCTGACCGCCAGCTGACGAAAACCGTGCACCAGCAGCGCCAGTGAAGAGATAGTGAGCCCCGTTCCCGCCGCCATGGCCAGCGCCGAGGCCACGCCCCAGCTGAACACCCCGATCACCTTACTGAACAGCAGCACCATGATCGCCCCTGAACAGGGTCGCATCCCCATCGACAGAATAATCATCATCCGCGCCCGCCAGTCGTCAGCGCGCTGGATCTGGGTCGGGCTCGGCAGATGCTGATGGCCGCAGCCGCAGTTGGCGTCGTGAACGTGATGCGGGGTAAAGGCTTTAAAGGTCGGTTTACGCAGCAACGCCCGCAGTTTTTTTAGCGCCCGCCAGCAGAGCATTAACCCCAGCACGCCCACCAGGGCATAGCTTCCCTTCTCGAGCCAGAAGCTGCTCATGTGCAGATCCCGCGCCGGGAGCTGCAGCAGGGTCAATACCCCCACCACCAGGGCAATCGCCACCACTCCCTGTAATAGAGAGGAGGCCAGGGTTAAGCCGATGCTCGATTTCAGTTTTGAGGGATGGGTGGCAAGCCAGGTGGTGATCACGATTTTGCCGTGGCCTGGCCCCAGGGCATGCAGCACGCCATATAAAAAGCTGAATACCAGCAGCGACCCGCCCGCCGCCGTCGGATTTTCGGCCACCGCCTTCAGCAAGCCGCTCATCTGCTGATTGACGTCCCGCTGCCAGAGAATGCTCTGACGCATTACCTGCGGCCATGCCTGCCACAGCCAGATGGCCCCTGACACCGCCACCAGCAGAAACAGCGCCAGCGGCCAGAGATCCGCGACGCGGCGCGCACGAACTATTGACATTGTAAGGTCACCGTCTGGGCAAACTGTTTGCCGAGATCCATATCTTCCGGAGGCGCATCGTCTTTATCCAGCGAGCTGGCAAAACTCAGCGTCTCATCGCTGGGCTCCGGGGTATCGATGGTGAGGGCGCAGCTTTTTTGCAGCTCAGCGGGCAGCGACACATCGTCATCCTCGGCGTAGCTCATGTCCACGTAGTAGGAGGGATCGAAGGTGGAAAAGGTATATTTCTGCCCGGCCAGCGGCTGCGGCTCCGCCAGCGGCAGGATAAAGGTCAGCACCGCCTGATGATCAACGCGGGTCATACCGTACTGGGTGGGCCGGTTGAGGAATTTCACCTTCTCCCCGTTGTGCCAAAACTCGGTAAAATAGTGCTGACCGAGCACGTTGGCCATCACCTCTGCCGCCAGCTTCTTCCAGATCTCATCCCCCGGCTTTGCGTTTCCGGCATCATAAAGCAGATCGGCGGAGGTCAGCTCATCCATCACCCAGCGCATCTTCAGCCCGGTAAGCTGGTCGTCTTTCACCATGATCTGAGTTTTCAGGGTGATAAAGCTGTGAGGGTGCGCGGCGGCGGCAAAAGACAAAACCGCCAAAAAAAGCGTCGTTGCGCTGCGTTTCACTGTTTGCATCTCTTCCTCACGTCAAAAATTCTGTGATGTTCACCCGCATTCCTGAAGGAAAGCCCGGCAACCTGTGCTATGGCATAGATCCTTTAGCTATTCTTATCAAACACACTCACTGGAACCCGACAGATGATGACGACTCTCGAAATGCCATCTGCACTTTCCAGTTCGCAGCGCCGCTGCCAGGTTCTGTTGATGCTCTATGTGCCAGGATTCCGTGCCAACCTGCAACGCATCGGTGAAATCAATGGTGTCGATGATGCCCTCTGCCGGCAGGATATCGACGAGATGCGCATGGAGATCCAGCGCTATCACCAGCTCGACATTGCGACACAGCATGATGGCTGCTACCTGCTTGAAGGTAGCCACCTGAACCAACGTTTATGCCTGCTGCACTGGTTGCGCCGGGCGTTACGCCTCTGCCCCCACTTCGTCGCGCAGCAGTTTACCCCATCTCTGAAAATCGCGCTAAAGCAGCTCGGCATCGCCCGCACTTTATATGACGATACCAATCTGCGGGCGCTGATTAATTTTTGCTCCCGCCGCCTGCAGCGTCAGTTTGAATCCCGGGACACGCAGTTTTTGCAGCTCTATCTGCAGTACTGCCTGCTTCAGCACCATCTGGGCCAGAGCCCGGAATTTTCAGTGATCCAGCGCAACTGGACCCAGTCACGTAACGAATATCTGATGGCGCAGGAGATTGTGCGCCACTGGCAGCGCCGCGTGGCGCTGGTGCCCCACGCCGATGAGCAACCTTTCCTGGCGCTGCTGTTTATGATGCTCCGCACGCCGGATCCCCTTCGCGATGCGCACCAGGAAGATGACCGGCTGCGCCGCACCATCACCCGCATGATCGCCCGCTTTCATGGGCAAACCGGCATGCAGTTCAGCGACGAGAAGGGGCTGACCGATCAGCTTTATGTGCATATTTCCCAGGCGCTGGACCGCTCGCTGTTTGGCATCGGTATCGACAACAGCCTCCCCGAGGAGATCCACCGCCTCTACCCGCGCCTGATGCGTACCACCCGGGAGGTGCTGTTCGAGCTCGAGTCGGAGTTTGGCCTGCGCTTCTCCGAGGAGGAGTCGAGCCTGGTGGCGGTGATCTTTGGCGCCTGGCTGATGCAGGAGAGCGATCTGCATGAAAAACAGGTGGTGTTATTGACCGGGGAGGATAAAGCCTGCGAGGAGCTGATTGAGCAGCAGCTGCGGGAGTTAACCCTGCTGCCGCTGAACATTCGCTATGTGACGCTACAGGCCTTTCAGAAGGAGGGCGCCCCGCGCGAGGCCGCCCTGGTGGTCACGCCCTACACCACCGCCCTGCCGCTGTTCTCGCCGCCCCTCATCCACGCCGTCGAGGCGTTGAATGCGCAGCAGCAGGAACATATTCGCGCCATGCTGGAATCTTAGCGCGCTGCCACCCGCGGACGCAGCAGGATCGCGGGGAGCGCCACCAGCGCCATCACCCAGAACACCCCATGACCGAGATGCTGGTACAGGAAGCCGGCGAAGACGGTCATGATCGCAATACTGCCTCCCATCGCCACCGCCGAGTAGACCGCCTGCAGGCGGATCACATCGCTGCCTTCGCGGGCCGAGATATAACGCATCGCCGCCAGATGGCACACCGTAAAGGTGCCGCAGTGCAGGATCTGCGCGACAATCAGCCACGGCAGCTCGGTAGTCCAGCCCATGATCCCCCAGCGAACAACGCCGCAGACGGCAGAGAGCAGGAGCAGCTCCCGGGCACCAAAGCGGCGGAACAGCCGGTTGCTGAGGGCAAAAATGATCACTTCCGCCACCACGCCCAGCGACCAGAGGTAGCCGACGGCCGAGGCCGAATACCCGGCTCCCTGCCAGTAAATCGCGCTGAAGCCATAGTAAGCGGCATGCGCCCCCTGCAGCAGGCAGACGCAGGCGAGGAAGCGCCAGCTCTGGGCCACCAGCGAGCGCCATGCCGGCCAGCCGGCGCTCTCCTGCTGACGGCTTTCGCCCTGCGGCATTACCGATGGGCGCAGCAGCATCCCAAGCAGCATCGAGGCAATTCCGACGCTCAGCAGGGCCAGAATGGCCTGATAGTCATACAGGCTGACCAGCTTGCCCACCAGCGCCGAGCCAATCACAAAGGCGATAGAGCCCCACAGCCGCACCCGGCCATAGTCCATGGTGATCTGCTTCTGCCAGGTATTGGCCAGCGCATCGGTCAGCGGCACCAGCGGCGAGAAGAAGAGGTTAAAGCCCACCATCACTACCACCAGCCAGGCAAACTGCTGGCTCACCCAGAAGCCGGCCATAAACACCAGGGTGAGCAGCGCCAGTACGCGCACGGCTTTGATTAACAGGGAGGGATCGCTGACGCGCGGGGCAATAAGCAGGCTGCCGAGAAAACGCGCCACCAGGCCCGAGCCAAGCAGAACGCCAATCATCTCCGGCGTGAGGCCAATCCCTTTGAGCCAGACGCTCCAGAAAGGCAGAAAAATACCGTAGCTAAAAAAGTAGGTGAAGTAGCTGAGCGCCAGCCAGCGCGTGGAATGCAAAACCATGAATCCCTCCCGTTTTGGAGGCGATAGTCTGACGGTAAAAACAGGCTGGCGCAAGCGGGTATTAACAGCTGATTAACAGGCTCAGGCGGCGCTTTCGACGGCAATCTCCATCGCAAAACGGGTGCTGTCGCCCGGGCCTAAGACCACCAGCCCAGGCTGCCCGGCCATATGGTGAGCGTTGACCGGATGGCTCTGCGGTTCGAGGCACAGGAATGATTTACCCGACATTCTGAACAGCATCAGCCACGGAGTTTGCGCGGTAATTGTGATATTCATCACATCACGCAGGATCGTTGCCACGCCGTTCCAGCCGGAGTAGCCGACATTCAGCCAGCCATCGCTCCCCTGCCGGGCGGTACTGAAATCGATCTCCGGCGGGATATCTCCCTGCCACGCCAGCGGTAAATGGTGCTCCCCTTCCGGCCAGTAGCCGCTGGCGGAAAACTGCAGGCGGCTGCGTTCGTCAACGTAAAACCACGGATGAAAGCCCAGACCGTACAGCATCGGCTGCGGGCCGAGATGGGTGAGCATCAGCTCCGCCCGCAGAACGTGCTCACGCAACTGATAGCGCAGCACCGCCTGATAATCGAAGCCGCAGTCATGCTGGCGGCGCAGCGTCAGAACACACTCCGTATCGGTGAGCGAGGCCACCTGCCAGGGAGACAGCCAGCCATCGCCGTGCAAAAAGAAGCGCTCGTCCACCGGGCTTTGCGGCAGGGTAATATCCCGCCCCTGAAAGGCAAAGCGATTACCCGCCACCCGGTTGGCCAGCGGCACCATCGGAAACAGCGCGCTGTCGCCCTCATCCCACAGCACGGGCTGCCCGTGGGTGAGGGAGAAGAGTTCCTGCAACCCGCCGCCCTGCGGGTTAACACGCATCCGCAGATGCGCGTTTTCTATCAACAGCAGGTCCATCAATGTACGCGCCCGGCATCCGCCGTTGCGGCCACTTTGCTGTGCTGTTTCTCCAGCTGCTCCTCCAGCGCCTCCAGGGTCACGCCTTTGGTTTCCGGGACTTTACGCAGAATGTAGAGATACCCGGCGGCGCAGATCGCTCCGTAGAGCAGGAAGCTGCCCGCCGCACCCAGCCCGGCATTGAGCAGCGGGAAGGTGTAGGTCAGCAGGAAGCAGGCGATCCACAGCGCCAGGGTCCCCATCGACATTGCCAGGCCGCGGACGCGGTTGGGGAAGATCTCCGACAACAGCACCCAGGTCACCGGGGCCAGCGTCAGGGCGTAGATGGCAATCGCCGCCAGCACCAGCAGCAGAACCGGCCAGCCCATGATGTTCATCGCATAGGCGCTGGCAATCAGCACATAAATAATGGTTAAGCCCGAGGCGCCCAACAGCATCAGCTTGCGACGGCCAATTTTATCCACCAGCGGCAGCGCGGCGAGGGTAAAGACCAGGTTGATGATGCCGGTCGCCACAATCGACTTCAGGGTGTCGTTGATATCAAACCCGGCCGAGGCGAAGATCTCCTGGGCATAGTTGAAGATGACGTTGATCCCGCACCACTGCTGGAACATCGCCAGCACCATGCCAATAATGACGATCGGTTTGACCTGGGGCTGCAGCAGCGTGGAGAACGCCACTTTCTGGGTATCTTTTTCCAGGGTGTGGGCGATCTCTTTTAAGGTCTGGCTGGCGTACTCCGGGGTGCCAATACGCTCCAGCATGGCGCGGGCGCGTTCCGGCTTGCCGGCCTTCATCAGCCAGCGCGGGGATTCCGGGACAAAGAACATCAGGACCAGGAACGCCAGGGCCGGCACCAGCTCGGCACCGAACATCCAGCGCCAGCCGGTTTGCCCGTTCCAGCTCTGGACGATAGCCTCCTGGGTGGCGCCAGGTGCCACCGGCTCGGCAATCATCAGGTTAATCAGCTGCGCCGCCAGCACCCCCACCACGATGGTGAGCTGGTTAATGGCCACGAAGCGACCGCGCTTATCCGCCGGGCTGACCTCGGCGATGTAGAGCGGGCTAAGGGCGGAGGCGAGGCCAATCCCCACCCCGCCGACGATGCGATAGACCACGAACATGTCAAAGCTGCTCGCCACCGCCGTGCCCCACGCCGAGGCGCTGAACAGCACCGCCGAGATGATCAGCGGCCACTTACGGCCAAATTTATCGGCGCACCATCCAGAGATTAAAGCCCCGAAAATACAGCCCACCAGGGCGGAACTCATCGCCCAGCCGGACTGCGCCGGGTCGGTAATCGAGAACCAGGCTTCATAGAAGGGTTTTGCCCCGCCAATTACCACCCAGTCGTAGCCAAACAGCAATCCACCGCAGGCGGCGACCAGACAGATTGTCCAGACGTAGCCCATTTTCAGTTGTGTCTGCGCACTGTTATTCATGTTGATTCCTCTTTAAGGGAAACGCAGGGTACAGAGGGTTAACAGGTGGGTTTCCCCACCTGCAGAGTCAGTTAATGGAAAATACCGGCTGCCTGCGCATGCTGAATCAGATGCGCTTTGTCATGAGCCGGGTTAAGTGCCAGCAAGGCCGCCAGCTGGCGTTTGCAGGCTGCGCTGTCACCCAGTCCGGCATGACCCAGCGCCTCAATGAACAGGCAGTGCTGCTGATGTTGCTGCCCGGCTGGCGTATCCAGCACCACCAGATCCGGCAGTGAGACTGCAAAGAAATCGGCCTTCGGCACGTCGTCGCGATGCGCCTGCACCCAGGCCAGGAACCCCTGGAAGTGACGCTCCGCCGCCGCGCTGTCCCCCAGCTGCCGCAGGGCCATCCCCTGCCAGAACAGGTAATCCGCCGGCTGATCGTTGTAGTAGCGCCCGGCCTCCAGGGTTGAGCCCCCCTGTGCCGCCCGGGTAAAGCAGCGCTGCGCCTCGGCCTGCTCATCGCCACGGGCGTGGCAGTAGCCCAACAGATACCAGATATCGTTATCGGTTTGCCCGGGCAGACGCCCCTCCCCGAGGTTGTGCGGATAGCGCAGGGCCGCCTGCAGCAGGTTAATCGCCTCGCGGAACTCGCCGCGGGCAATGTGCTGCAAGGCGCGGTGCTGCTGGTTGAGCAGATACTGCCCGGTCACCTTGCCTTCCCCGCCTTCCCACGGATGGAACTGACGCGCCTGAAGCACCTGCGCCGCAGCGTCGTAGCGCCCGGAACCGTTCCACAGACTTAACAGTTCGGCGGTCAGGTCATCGCGTTTGAGGACCACATTTTCCCGCCCGGTAAGCATGGCGAGGCGGTTCGCCACCGGCTGGCCGGTGAGCTTATTGAGATAATCCAGTTCAAACAGGAAACGCGGGTTGTCAGGTTCCAGCTGCACGGCGCGTTGCAGATGCTGCTCCGCCAGCGCCAGGTTGTGCGCTTTGTTCCAGGCGTAGATCCCCAGCAGGCGGTGCGCCGGTGCAAACTGCGGCTCCTGTTCCAGGGTGGTTTGCCAGCACCGCACCGCATCGTCATATCGACGTTTGCTGTACCAGAAGCAGCCCAGCAGATAGCGGGCGAACGGATCATCCTGCAGGCGCTGCAGCATCTGCACTTCATCCAGCGCGTTCGGGAAACGCACCCGGTTGGGCTCACAGCGGCGCGCGGCGGCAATGTAATGGGCACGCGTGGCAGGCTCATCGCTTAACGCGGCCCGCCAGAGCTGAGGCAAGGTCTCCTGGCTGTCGAGCAGATCCAGCATCTCGCGCGCGGCGTCTTGCATCCCCATCGCGGTTAACCAGCCCGCCAGCACGCAGGCGTTGGCCCCACGACGACCCGTCACCTGCAGCAGCTTGTCACGTGAAGCCTCGTCCCGGGCGATCGCCCAATGGGCATAGTGCAGGGTGTAGCTCAGAGGATGGGTTTGCAGGCAGCCGTCAATGTAGTCCTGCGCGGTGCGTTCGCCCTCAACCTGAGCCAGGGCCAGCGCTTTGAGCCCCATCGCCAGATTGTTGCTGGCATTGATCCCGAGGCTGATGTCGACTTTTTCCAGCGCGTCAGCGTAATTCCCGCGCTTCATCGACAGCCGCGCCAGCGACCAGAACGCGGCATCGCGGCAGTTTCCGCTCCAGGAGGCTTTGTAGTAGTGATCCCAGGCGGCATCGTCGTCCCCCTGCCGCTCCAGCGCCGTCGCCAGCAGCTGGCTGGCTTCACCATCCCGCGGGTTCTTATTTAACTTATGCGCACGCACCAGGGCGGCTTCGGCACAGCGCTGCGCCAGCCCCCAGTCGGCGCGGTTCAGCGCCAGGGTGCCCAGCGCGACGTTGTTGCGATAGTCGTGGGCATCCAGCTCCAGCGCACGGCGGTAGTAATCTTCCGCATAGCGGCTGGCGTGGTTGTACTGCTCCAGATGCTGACCAATAAAATAGAGTTCATCGCTGTTGCTGATGTTTTCCGGCATGGCGGGTGCGGTGGCCGGGTCCGGCAGCGGGGTTTCCTCGGCGATATGCTCCTGGTAATGCAGCAGCGTGCGGCCCGAGGCCTCTTTTATGGTCAGGGTTAAGCGCTGCGGCCACTCGTCCGCCAGCGCCTGCAGCCAGCTTTCACCCGGCATCAGAGTCAGCTGTGTTTCCCACACCGGCTTGCCCTCTGCGGTCAGTTCGAGGCGCACGCCCTGAAGCGGGGCGATGGCGTACAGGCCGAGGTGAAGCTGCTGCTCGCACCGCTCCAGCTTAAGCGCCAACTGGGTGTTGGCGTTCTGCACCTGCCCCAGCTCACTATAGGGCAGGAAATTCTGCACGAAGATCTTCTCTTCATACGGCGCAAGCCAGGTGAAATCAGGCTGGTTATCGGTGAAGACGCCGGTCATCAGCTCAATATAGGGGCCGTTTTCATCGGTCAGATTGCGATCCCAGGCGCGACCAAAATCGTCATGGCCCCAGGACCACTGCTTTTTACCCGGAGAAACGTGGTGATCGGCCACGTGCAGCAGGCCGCCCCGCTCACCATGATGGTAGGCGCCGACAAAATCGTAGGCCGATTTTTCTGCCATGTAGGAGGTCGGGACCGGTACGTTTTTGTAGCGCGAGATGTCCACGCCCGCCGAGTAGTCGACTTTATAGTAGGTGCCGGTGGCAATCGGGAAAGCTGAGACCGCGCGCTTGCCGTGGTCAAACACCGCCGTAACGTCCGGCGGGAAGACGCTCTGATGATCGTCCCCGCCCTTCACCGCCGGGTTGGCCCACCACAGGAAGTGGCGCGGCGTGGCGTTGCCGTTGAAGACTTTGCCGGTGATCTCAATCAACGCCCGATCCGGGTAGAGCGTAAAGCCAGTCATTACCTGCAGGCCGCGCATTGGCTCGGCCTCGCCCAGCCAGACGGTCTGCACCCCGCCATCCTGCTGCTGGATGGTCACGTCAACCGGCATAAAGGTGGTCGGGCGATGGTGCTGCGGCCAGTTAAACTCGATCCCGCCGGAGATCCACGGCCCCAGCAGGCCCACCAGCGCCGGTTTCACCACCTCGTTGTAGTAGACGAAATCACGCTCCTGAACTTTGTCATATGCGCGATGAATACGTCCGCCCAGCTCCGGCAGCAGCATGATGCGGATGTAGTCGTTTTCCATCCACACCGCCTGGTAATCACGCATCTCGCGGGTCCCGGTCAGGGTATCGGTCACGCCGTAGGGATAGACCGCGCCGGAGGAACCCTGGTACACGCGTTTTTCCAGGAACATCGGGTTAGTATCTTCTGCGCCGGTGGTCCATGTCGGTAAGGCGATGGTTTCCCGCCAGACGTTAACTGCTCCAGACATATTCACACTCCAGTAAACAAATAACAGTGAAAGACGATAAGATGGCAGTGTAGAGAGGAATTCAGCGCGCTGATTGCGTAATGCTCACGCAATACTATTAACGGAGTTTAGTGAAATGCAGATAGCCGGTCTGAACAACCAGCGGGTGCGACAGCATAACCGACGCACGATCATGGCGCTGATCTGGCGCTACAAGCGTCTGAGCAAATCGCAGCTGGCCCAGCACACCGGGCTGTCGATCCCCGCCGTCAGTAAGATTCTGGATGAGCTGGTGGCTGACAATAAGCTGGCGCATTCCAGCGAAAACCTCAGCACCCGGGGGATGAACAGCGGCCACTACCAGATCCCGGATGAGGGTCCACTGATACTCTGCATGAATGTCAGCCCCACCAGCATTGAAAGCCAGCTGATCGACGGGCGCATGTCACCCCTGGGAGATTTTAACTGGACCGACGTCAACGCCCGCACCCCAGAGGCGCTGTTGCAGGCCATCGAAGGCCTGTGGCAGCAGCAGCGTAAACGCTGGCCGGGGCAGCGAATTAACCTGGCTCTCGGGATCCACGGCCAGGTGGATACCGCCACCGGGGTGTCCCAGATCATGCCCCAGGCGCCGTGGAAAAAACCGATCGAGATTAAGTATCTGCTGGAAGAAAAACTCGGCATCACGGTGATGGTGGATAACGACTGTGTGATGCTAGCCCTGGCTGAAAAATGGCAAAACCCGGCCAACCGCGACGATTTTTGCGTGATTAACGTCGATTACGGCATCGGCTCCTCGTTCGTCATTAATGGCCAGGTCTATCGCGGCACGCTCAACGGCAGCGGGCAGATTGGCCACACCATTTTTGATCGCGACGGCGTGGCCTGCGCCTGCGGGCGATACGGCTGCCTGGAGACGGTCGCCTCCCTGTCGGCCCTCAAAAAACAGGCACGATTGTGGCTGAAATCCCAACCCGGCTCCCTGAGTCTCGACCCGGATACCCTGACCAGCCTGCAGCTGCTGGATGCCTGGCGTCAGGGTGACGTGAATATTCAGCGCTGGGCCGACGAGGCCGCTAACGCCATCGGGCTGACGCTCTACAATCTGCTCAATGTGCTCAACATCAACCAAATCTGGTTCTATGGTCGCAGCTGCACCTTCGGCGAACGCTGGCTGCAAACCATTAATCGCCAGATCGGCTTTACTCCCTTCGATCAGGGGGATGCGGTGCGTAACCGGCAAACGGAGATCGCTTTTGGCGGCTTAACCCGGCAGCAGCAGATTATCGGTATTGGTTACCTGTTTGTGGAGGATGCGCTGGAGGCTGGCTGACGGGAACCTGCCGCAGTCAGGAAAATTTACATCACCCTGATGCCTGATTTATGAAGAAAACCTGAATGGCGGACCGGCATTTTGTGTATTAGCTTTAAGATAAATCCCACTCATATCGAGCCTGCCATGAACAGATTACGCTATTTCGATTTCGGTCACTCCCGGGCGCTGATCCTGTTGATCGCCCGCCTCGCTCTGATCCTGCTGTTTATTATTTTTGGCGTGCCGAAGATGTTTGGTTTTGACGGCACGGTGCAGTACATGGCGAAGCTCGGCGCCCCGATGCCAATGCTGGCGGCCATCGTGGCGGTGATCATGGAGGTGCCCGCCGCCATTCTGATCGTGCTCGGCTTTTTTACCCGTCCACTGGCGGTGCTGTTTGTCTTTTATACCCTGGGTACGGCGGTGATTGGTCACCACTACTGGGATATGAGCGGCGATGCGGTGATGCCGAACATGATTAACTTCTTCAAGAACATCAGTATCGCCGGCGGGTTTCTGCTGCTGGCGGTCGCCGGGCCGGGGGCTATCTCCATCGACCGACGTTAGCCATAAAAAAAGGCCGCATAAGCGGCCTTTTTGTTCTGCGGAGCAGAATTAGGCGTAAACCGGGAAGCGCGCGCAGATATCCAGCACTTTGGCTTTCACGCGTTCGATAACGGCTTCGTCATTGATGTTGTCCAGCACGTCACACATCCAGCCAGCCAGCTCTTTCACTTCCGCTTCTTTAAAGCCGCGGCGAGTGACAGCCGGAGAACCGATACGGATACCGGAAGTCACGAACGGGCTCTTCGGATCGTTTGGTACGCTGTTTTTGTTGACGGTGATGTTGGCGCGGCCCAGGGCAGCGTCAGCTTCTTTACCGGTCAGGTTTTTATCCACCAGATCCAGCAGGAACAGGTGGTTTTCAGTGCCGCCGGAGACCACTTTGTAGCCACGGTTCAGGAACACTTCCACCATCGCTTTGGCGTTTTTGGCAACCTGCTGCTGGTAAACTTTGAACTCAGGCTCCATCGCTTCTTTCAGCGCCACAGCTTTCGCTGCGATCACGTGCATCAGCGGGCCGCCCTGCGCGCTTGGGAATACCGCAGAGTTCAGTTTTTTATACAGATCGTCGTCACCGCCCTTCGCCAGGATCAGGCCACCGCGTGGACCCGCCAGGGTTTTGTGGGTGGTGGTGGTGACCACGTGAGCGTGTGGAACCGGGTTCGGGTAAACGCCTGCGGCGATCAGACCCGCCACGTGCGCCATGTCGACGAACAGGTATGCGCCGATGCTGTCGGCGATTTCACGCATTTTTGCCCAGTCAACCACGCCGGAGTAAGCAGAGAAGCCACCGATGATCATCTTCGGTTTGTGCTCTTTAGCCTGCTTCGCCATGTCTTCGTAGTCAATTTTACCGGTCTCATCAATACCGTAAGGGATGATGTTGTAGAGTTTGCCGGAGAAGTTAACCGGGGAGCCGTGAGTCAGGTGACCGCCCTGTGCCAGGTTCATACCCAGTACGGTATCGCCCGGCTGCAGCAGCGCGGTGTAAACCGCGAAGTTAGCCTGAGAGCCGGAGTGCGGCTGCACGTTAGCGTAGTCTGCGCCAAACAGCTCTTTGGCACGGTCGATCGCCAGCTGCTCAACGATATCCACGTACTCGCAACCGCCGTAATAGCGCTTGCCCGGGTAACCTTCAGCGTATTTGTTGGTCAGCTGAGAGCCCTGCGCCTGCATTACGCGCGGGCTGGTGTAGTTTTCGGAGGCGATCAGTTCGATGTGCTCTTCCTGACGTACTTTTTCCTGCTCCATAGCCTGCCACAGTTCGGCATCATAATCGGCAATGTTCATTTCACGCTTTAACATCCGCATCTCCTGACTCAGCTAACAAGTAAATTTTTGCCTGAAAAAGGCGGTCCAGTTGGACGACGGGCAACAGTATAACTGATTAGCAGAGTGATAACAGGTCTTGACAAACGATTTTACGCAAACGTTTACCTACCCGCCACGCAAGGGTTTGAGCAATAACGCTCTCACCCTGTAAACTGGATTTCTTTTCAGGTTTGTGATGCAGTTAATTCACGTTGCAAAGAACCATTTACAACGCAGGGTTATTTTTTATAAGATGCATATAAAATACATCATTAAAGTAACATTTGAAGGAAGCTGCTATGTTAGACGCTCAAACCATCGCTACCGTTAAAGCCACCATTCCCCTGCTGGTTGAAACCGGCCCAAAACTTACCGCTCATTTTTACGATCGCATGTTCGCGCACAACCCGGAGCTCAAAGAGATTTTCAACATGAGCAACCAGCGTAACGGCGATCAGCGCGAAGCGTTATTCAACGCCATTGCCGCCTACGCCAGCAACATTGAGAATCTGCCAGCGCTGCTGCCAGCGGTGGAAAAAATTGCCCAGAAACACACCAGCTTCCAGATCAAACCCGAGCAGTACAACATCGTGGGCAGCCACCTGCTGGCGACGCTGGATGAGATGTTCAGCCCGGGTCAGGAGGTGCTGGACGCGTGGGGCAAAGCTTACGGCGTGCTGGCCAACGTGTTTATCAATCGTGAAGCGCAGATCTACAGTGAGAACGCCAGTAAGAACGGCGGCTGGGAGGGCACCCGCGCCTTCCGTATCGTGGAAAAAACGCCGCGCAGCCAGCTTATTACCAGCTTTGAATTCGAGCCGGTCGACGGCCAGCCGGTTGCCGATTACCAGCCGGGCCAGTATCTGGGCGTGTGGCTGAAACCTGAAGGCTTCCCGCATCAGGAGATCCGTCAGTACTCCCTGACCCGCAAGCCAAACGGCAAAGGCTATCGCATTGCGGTGAAACGCGAGGAAGGCGGTCAGGTCTCAACCTGGCTGCATGACAACGCCAACGTGGGTGACGTGGTGCATCTGGCCGCACCGGCGGGTGATTTCTTTATGGCGGTGGATGCAAATACGCCAGTGACGCTGATCTCCGCGGGTGTCGGTCAGACTCCAATGCTGGCGATGCTGGATACCCTGGCGAAATCGCAGCATCAGGCGCAGGTGAACTGGTTCCACGCCGCAGAGAATGGCGAAGTGCATGCGTTTTCTGATGAAGTGAAAACCCTGGCTGCCGGTCTGCCGCACTTTACCGCGCATACCTGGTATCGCCTGCCGACAGACGATGACCGCGCCGCAGCGCGCTTCGACAGCGAAGGTCTGATGGCGTTAAGCCAGCATAAAGATCACTTCCACGCGCCGGAGATGCAGTTCTACGTCTGTGGCCCGGTGGCGTTTATGCAGTATGCCGCGGCGCAGCTGGTTGAGCTGGGGGTGAATAAAGAGAACATTCATTACGAATGCTTCGGCCCGCATAAGGTGCTGTAATGCAAAAAGCCCCTCTTCGGAGGGGCTTTTTTTTGCCCGGCGGCGCTGCGCCTGCGGGTTTAATGCCTGGCGTTTAAATCGCCTCGTCGTCTTCTTCGCCGGTACGGATACGGATCACGCGCGACACGTCAAAGACGAAAATTTTGCCGTCGCCGATTTTGCCGGTCTGCGCGGTGCGGATAATGGTATCCACGCAGGTCTCGACGATGTCGTCCGACACCACGATTTCAATTTTTACCTTCGGCAGGAAATCGACCATGTATTCCGCGCCACGGTAGAGTTCCGTGTGGCCCTTCTGACGACCAAAGCCTTTCACTTCCGTTACCGTCATGCCGGTGATGCCGACTTCCGCCAGCGCTTCGCGCACATCATCCAGTTTGAAAGGTTTAATAATCGCATCAATCTTTTTCATGGTGTTCCTTAAACTTATGCCTGTCAGCTGCCTCGTAATCGGTTGCTCACAGTATCATATTCAGGCGGAATTTAGCGTATCACTCTTTAAAATCGTTCGCTTCCAGCTCATGGCGCGACAGCAGCTTATAAAACTCGGTGCGGTTACGTCCGGCCATCCGTGCGGCATGGGTGACGTTGCCTTTGGTGATCTGCAGTAGCTTACGCAGATAGTTGAGCTCGAATTGGTTACGGGCCTCGACGAAGGTCGGCAAGGCGGTGTTCTCCCCCTCCAGGGCCTGCTCCACCAGCGCATCGCTGATCACCGGCGAGGAGGTGAGCGCCACGCACTGCTCAATCACGTTCACCAGCTGGCGCACGTTACCGGGCCAGCTGGCGGTCATCAGCCGCTTCATGGCATCAGTGGAGAACGCCCGCACAAAGGGCTTATGTCGCTCGGCGGACTGGCGCAACAGCTGGGTGGCCAGCAGGGGAATATCCTCCGCCCGCTCCGCCAGCGCCGGGATCTTCAGGTTGACGACGTTAAGACGATAGAAGAGGTCCTCGCGGAACTCGTTGCGCGCCATCGCCTTGGGCAGATCCCGGTGGGTGGCCGAGATAATGCGCACGTTGATGTCGATATCACGGTTACTGCCCAGCGGCCTGACTTTGCGCTCCTGCAGCACGCGCAGCAGCTTGACCTGCAGGGGAGCGGGCATATCGCCAATTTCATCGAGGAACAGCGTGCCGCCTTCTGCGGCCTGGAACAGCCCTTCCCGGCTGCTGACCGCCCCGGTAAAGGCCCCGCGCGCATGTCCAAACAGTTCCGACTCCAGCAGCTGCTCGGGCAGCGCCCCGCAGTTGATGGCGATAAAGGCATTTTTGCCGCGCGGGCTGGCATTGTGGATCGCCTGGGCGAGGATCTCCTTCCCGGTGCCGCTCTGGCCGTTAATCAGCACGCTGACATCAGACTGCGCCACCATCCGCGCCTGCTCCAGCAGCCGCAGCATGATCGGGCTGCGGGTGACAAATGACTCCCGCCACGTCTCGTCCCCGGACGGCGCGGCGTGTTCCAGCGCGTCATCGATAGCTTTGTAAAGCGCGTCTTTGTCCACTGGCTTGGTGAGGAAGCTGAAGACGCCCTGCTGGGTGGCCGCCACGGCATCGGGGATCGAGCCGTGGGCGGTAAGGATAATCACCGGCATGCCGGGCTGGAGCTTCTGGATCTCGGTAAACAGCTGCATGCCGTCCATTTCATCCATCCGCAGATCGCTGATGACCAGATCGACCTTCTCGCGCCCCAGCACTTTCAGCCCTTCCTGACCGCTTTCGGCGGTCACCACGCTGTAGCCCTCGCTCACCAGACGCATGCCCAGCAGCTTCAGCAAGCCGGGGTCATCATCCACCAGCAAAAGATGCGCAGGTTTTCGGCTTGTCATGGCTTTCCATCCTCCTGGTTCGGGGTATCCGCCGCGTCGCCGTCAGCGGATGGTGTCGCACTCTTCGGCGCATCCGGCAGATAGTTACTGACCGGCTTACGGGTGGAGAGCTGCCGTTCAATATCGGTCAGGTTTTCCAGCTTCCGCGTGGTGGTGTCCAGCTGCGTGCGTAAATATTGCTGCTGCTGGCGCAGGTTATCCAGTTCGCCATCGGTGGTCTGCTGTAACTTGCCGTAGCGGGAACGCTCTTCCGCCAGCTGCAGCTGCAGTACCTGTCCGTGTCGCCAGAGCTGGTAAAGCGGACGCACCTGGGCGGGGATCTGCGGGCTCAGCGCATCCAGCCGGGTGGTCAATACCCGCCGCTCCACCGGGTTAATTTTGGCATTCGCCAGCAGGATCCCGCGTTTAAAGCTCTCCTGCCAGGTGTCATCGGTCCAGCCCCGGGCCTCTGCGCGCGCGGCGGCGGGTGAGAGGCGGTCCGCGCAATCCATGCCGCGCAGCCAGAAGAGCGGGTTGCTGTCGGTCTCCTGACCGTGCAGCTGCCAGATATTATTGCAGTCGGTAGAGAGGAAGTCCGCCAGCTGATGTTCAGGCAATTTTTCATCCTGCTTGTCGCTAATCGTTGGCGCGGGTGCGTGGGTGACGCAGCCGGTCAGCAGCAGGCAGGGAAGGCTCAGGCGAATAAAGTGGCCGGAAAAGACCGCGTTAATGGCGCGGGAAAAGACGTGTGACATACTCACCAGACTTAGATTCATTTCAGTGATTTTTCCGACTCAAGCGGCAGTTCGATGCGAAAACAGACATCGGTACGGTCGTCAGTGACAAGATTAAGCTCTCCCTGCATACGACGAATACAGTCGCGGGCGATGCTCAGCCCCAGACCGCTTCCCTTAACCGCCCCTTTGCGTTGATGGCTCCCCTGGAAAAAGGGTTCGAAGATCATCGTTTTTTCATCGTCGGGGATCGGGTTTCCGGTGTTGGCGACATCGATACAGACGCGTGAGTCGCGCGTAAAACTGCGAACATAAATGGTACCGGATTCAATGCCATAGTGCACCGCGTTGGAATAAAGATTATCCAGGACGCTCATCAGCAGCATGGGTTCGGCTAAACAGGCGGGCGTCGAGAGTGCCAGTTCAGTATGCATCATTTTAGCCCGGGCAGGCAGGCTGTGGGCGGAGAGCACCATATCCACCAGCGGCGCCAGCTCGACGCGCTCCAGCTCGGGGATGCCGTCGGCCAGCTTGCGGTTGTAGTCGAGCAGCTGCTCAATCAGCTTTTGCAGATTGCGGCTGCTGGCATCGAGGATCTCCACAATCTCCCCCTGCTCTGGCGTCAGCGGTCCGGCGACCTCATCAGCCAGCAGTTCGGTCCCCTCGCGCATGCTGGCGAGCGGGGTTTTCAGTTCATGGGAGATGTGGCGTAAAAACTGGTGGCGCTGGGATTCGAGCCACGCCAGCCGCTCTGAGAGCCAGATGATCCGTTGTCCGACCGAGCGCAACTCGCGCGGGCCGGTAAAGACTACGGTATTGCCCAGCGAGCGACCCTCCCCCAGCCGGTTGATCATCCGCTCGATGCCCTTGACCGGGCCGATGATCATGCGGGTGAAGAGCAGGACCAGCACCAGGCTGACCAGAAACAGCACCAGCGCCTGCCAGCCAAAGAACTGGCCGCGCTCGGCAATCTCCTGCTGGAGCTGCTGCCCGCGGGAGAAGATCACCGCCCGGGTCGCCTGCACCATCTCGGCGTTGGCATTGGCGAAGGCTTCCAGCCGCATGGCAGACATCGCATCGGGGCCGCTGTTAAGGCACTGGAGCTGCGCCAGGGCATTAATATCCTGGCGTAAGGCCTGATAGAGCTTGTCATCCGGCAATACCCCGGCATGGGCATCGAGCATTTCGCTGTAGCGCTTACGCTGATTTTGATAGACGGTTGCCAGGGTTCGGTCGTCGAGGACGCAATACTGCCGGTAGCTGCGCTCCATCTCCAGCGCGGCATTGGTCATCGCCTCGCTGCGGCGGGCATCAATCAGGGTAGTACGGTTGGTGAGCGCCGCCTGGGCGCTGAGGGCGTTCAGGCTCTGCCATGCCTGCCATGCCAGGACCAGCAAAGGCAGCAGGATCAGCAGGAATGCCATCATGACTAACTGTCGCAAGGAGCGAGGGAAAACAGGCCAGCGTTTCAACGCATTACTCTCTGTCGCGAGGAGGTAAGAGGATGCTAGCTGGACAACCCTTCAGATACAACAAAGCCGGGTTAAAAACCCGGCTTTGTTATGGAATGAGGCGGTGCCTAACTCGACGTTTCGCCCTGGGTCTGATAAAGCAACGCTATGATCAGTAGTTGGACGGCAGGCACCTTTTTGTGCGTCATTCGAAGTTTATGTAGCGCGTCCCGAAGGGGCTGACATAAGAGGGTGAATGAGCCACTGGTTATTATTATGCAACAGATGTGCCAGAATGCAAATAAAAATATTAAAGTGTTAATTTATATGATTTTTAATAGATACCAGCGGTAATTTCGGATGGGATGATTTTCAGGCTATCTGTCGCTTATTAGCAACACCCTTGCAGGGTTATTCTGGGTGCTATAAAAATCAACAGGTTAGGTGTCGCCAATTGGCGACACGACAATGTGAGGGTTGTCGCACATTTGCGACATTGGGGAATGCCGGGCGGCACTGCGTTTGCCCGGCCTACAAAACCTCACTCGGCTTTTGTAGGCCCGGTAAGCGAAGCGCCACCGGGCACAACAACGATCTCTTAACCCAACTGCTTACGCGCGTTGCGGAAGATACGCATCCACGGGCTGTCCTCGCCCCAGTTCTCCGGATGCCAGGAGTTGCTGACGGTGCGGAACACGCGCTCAGGGTGCGGCATCATCACCGTCACGCGACCGCTTTCGCTGGTCACTGCGGTGATCCCGTTGGCAGAGCCGTTCGGGTTCGCCGGGTAGGTCTGCGTGACTTTACCGAAGTTATCGACAAAGCGCAGCGCCACCAGGCCTTTGCTCTCCAGCTCCGCCAGGTGAGCGGCGTTACGCACTTCCACCTGCCCTTCACCGTGAGATACGGCGATTGGCATCTGCGATCCCACCATCCCTTGCAGCAGCAGAGATGGGCTCTGGGTCACTTCCACCAGGCTGAAACGCGCTTCGAAGCGGTCGGACTGGTTACGCACAAAGCGCGGCCAGGCTTCGCTGCCCGGGATCAGCTCGCGCAGGTTCGACATCATCTGACAGCCGTTACAGACGCCCAGGGCCAGGGTCTGCGGACGGTGGAAGAAGGTTTCGAACTCGTCGCGGACGCGGTCGTTGAAGAGAATGGATTTTGCCCAGCCCTCACCGGCTCCCAGCACGTCGCCGTAAGAGAAGCCGCCGCACGCCACCAGCGCCTGGAAATCAGCCAGACCGGTACGGCCTGCCAGCAGGTCGCTCATGTGCACGTCGATGGCATCGAAGCCCGCACGGTGGAAGGCTGCCGCCATCTCAACGTGGGAGTTGACGCCCTGCTCGCGCAGAACGGCCACTTTCGGACGGGCGCTCTTCGCGATATACGGCGCGGCGATGTCTTCATTGATGTCGAAGGAGAGCTTCACGTTCAGGCCCGGATCGGTGTCGTTGGCTTTCGCCTCGTGCTCCTGATCGGCGCACGCCGGGTTGTCACGCAGACGCTGCATCTGCCAGGTGGTTTCTGCCCACCACATACGCAGCGTGGCGCGACTTTCGGCAAATACCGCCTGACCGTTGGATTCAATAACAAAGCGATCCCCGGTCACCGCTTTACCCAGATAGTGCACACAGTCACCCAGACCGTGCTGTGCCAGCAGGGCTTCTACCGCCTCGCGATCGGCAGCACGCACCTGAATTACCGCACCCAGCTCTTCGTTGAACAGCGCCGCCAGACGGTCGTCGCCCAGGCTGGCAATGTTGGCTTCCACGCCGCAGTGGCCGGTGAAGGCCATCTCCGCCAGGGTAACCAGCAGGCCGCCGTCAGAACGGTCGTGGTAGGCCAGCAGTTTGCGTTGCGCCACCAGCGCCTGAATGGCGTCGTAGAAGCCTTTCAGCTGCGCTACGTCGCGTACGTCTGCCGCCTTGTCACCCAGTTGACGGTAAACCTGCGCCAGCGCGGTGGCACCCAGCGCGTTATGACCTTTACCCAGGTCAATCAGCAGCAGGGCGTTGTCTTCGGTAGAAAGCTGCGGAGTGATGGTATGACGCACATCTTCCACGCGGGCAAACGCAGTAATAACCAGCGACAGCGGAGAGGTCATCTCACGCTGCTCGCTGCCTTCCTGCCAGCGGGTCTTCATCGACATGGAGTCTTTACCCACCGGAATGGTCAGACCCAGCGCCGGACAGAGCTCCTCACCCACCGCTTTCACCGCTTCGTACAGCCCGGCGTCTTCACCCGGGTGACCGGCTGCGGCCATCCAGTTCGCGGAGAGTTTGATGCGTTTGATGTCGCCAATCTGGGTGGCAGCGATGTTGGTCAGCGCTTCACCTACCGCCAGACGGGCAGAGGCGGCGAAGTCCAGCAGGGCAACCGGGGAGCGTTCGCCCAGCGCCATCGCTTCACCGTAGTAGCTGTCGAGGCTGGCGGTGGTCACCGCGCAGTTCGCCACCGGCACCTGCCACGGGCCAACCATCTGATCGCGGGCAACCATGCCGGTCACGGTACGGTCGCCGATGGTGACGAGGAAGGTTTTCTCCGCCACGGCCGGGAGATGCAGAACGCGGTTAACCGCCTCGGCAACGGTCACACCCTGCAGATCGAGGGCTTTGCCGCTGGCTTTGCGGGTCTGTACGTCGCGGGTCATCTTCGGCGTTTTACCCAACAGCACATCCAGCGGCAGGTCAATCGGCTGGTTGTCGAAATGGGTATCGCTCAGGGAGAGGTGCATCTCTTCGGTGGCTTCACCGATCACCGCGTACGGGGCGCGCTCGCGGCGGCACAGCTCATCGAACAGCGGCAGCTGATCCGGGGCCACCGCCAGCACGTAGCGCTCCTGGGATTCGTTACACCAGATCTCCAGCGGGCTCATGCCTGGCTCATCGCTCAGGATGTCGCGCAGATTGAAGCGACCACCGCGGTTGCCGTCGCTCACCAGCTCCGGCATGGCGTTGGAGAGACCGCCCGCGCCGACGTCGTGAATGAACAGAATTGGGTTGGCGTCGCCCAGCTGCCAGCAGCGGTCGATCACTTCCTGGCAACGGCGCTCCATCTCCGGGTTATCGCGCTGTACGGAGGCAAAATCGAGATCCGCATCAGACTGGCCGGAGGCCATAGAGGAAGCCGCCCCGCCGCCCAGACCGATGTTCATCGCCGGGCCGCCGAGTACGATCAGCTTCGCACCCACCACGATCTCGCCTTTTTGCACGTGATCGGCGCGGATGTTGCCGATCCCGCCCGCCAGCATGATCGGTTTGTGGTAGCCGCGCAGCTCTTCGCCGTTGTGGCTCTCCACTTTCTCTTCGTAGGTACGGAAATAACCGTTCAGGGCCGGACGACCAAATTCGTTGTTAAACGCCGCGCCGCCCAGCGGGCCGTCGGTCATGATATCAAGCGCAGTCACAATGCGCTCCGGCTTACCGAAGTCCTCTTCCCATGGCTGTTCAAAGCCCGGAATACGCAGGTTGGAAACGGAGAAGCCCACCAGACCCGCTTTTGGTTTTGCCCCACGACCGGTAGCGCCTTCGTCACGGATTTCGCCGCCGGAACCGGTCGCTGCACCCGGCCACGGCGAGATCGCCGTCGGGTGGTTATGGGTTTCGACCTTCATCAGGATATGCGCAGGCTCCTGATGGAAGTCATAGCGCCCTGCTTCGCGATCGGCGAAGAAGCGGCCCACCTCGGAACCTTCCATCACCGCAGCGTTGTCTTTATAAGCAGACAGCACGTGGTCAGGGGTTTTCTCCATGGTGTTTTTGATCATTTTGAACAGCGACTTCGGCTGCTGCTCGCCGTCGATAACCCAGTCGGCGTTGAAGATCTTGTGGCGGCAGTGCTCGGAGTTCGCCTGGGCGAACATATAGAGTTCGATGTCGTTCGGGTTGCGGTTGAGCTTAACGAACGCGTCCTGCAGGTAGTCGATTTCATCTTCCGCCAGCGCCAGGCCCAGACGAAGGTTGGCATCAATCAGCGCCTGACGGCCTTCCCCCAGCAGGTCCACGCTCTGGACGGGGGCTGGCTGGTGGTGGGAGAAGAGCTGCTGCGCGTCGTCCAGAGAGGCAAACACGCTCTCCATCATGCGGTCGTGCAGTTCGGTTGCCACAACGACCCACTGCGCGTCAGTCAGGGTAGAGGCTTCAACGTAATACGCCACGCCGCGCTCCAGACGGTCAATCTGGCTCAGACCACAGTTGCGGGCGATATCGGTTGCTTTAGAAGACCAGGGGGAGATGGTGCCCGGACGAGGCGTAACCAGCAGAAGTTTACCGTTTGGGGTATGGCTGCTCAGGCTAGGGCCATACTTCAGCAGGCGTTCAAGCCGGACCAAATCCTCTGCCGTTAAGGGAGCATTCAGGTCAGCAAAATGGACATACTCAGCGTAAATATTGCTTACCGGAAGGTCGGCCGCCTGAAAACGTGCCAGCAGTTTGTTGATACGGAAGGCAGACAGTGCAGGCGAACCACGCAGAATTTCCATCATAAGTCTCTCGTCTTCGAAGCGCCGGAGGCGCTTACAGTGTGCGCAAGGGGGGAAAACGGGCGCCATTATAGTGGATCCTGAGCGCCGACGAAACCGTTTGCGTCGTAATAAAATCGACGCCGTCATTTAACCATTGGTGTTGCCTATCCCGCTAATAAGTTGCCAAGTGGCGTAACTTTACGCAAAATGCCGCGAAATCTTTGGTAATACTTGTTTTTACTGTGGCGACGACAAAGCAGAATAATAGACAGCGCATAGAATCAACTTATTGAAAAAATTAAAGATTAATTATTTGTTCATCGGCATCGTAACCTTGCTGCTGGCAGCGGCCCTTTGGCCTTCAATCCCCTGGTTCGGCAAGGCCGAAAATCGCATCGCCGCCATTCAGGCGCGGGGGGAGCTGCGCGTCAGTACCCTCTCTTCGCCGTTGACCTACAGCGCCATCAATAACAAAGCGATTGGCCTGGACTACGAGCTGGCACAGCACTTTGCTGACTATCTGGGCGTTAAGCTCAGGATCACCGTGCGCCAGAACATCAGCCAGCTGTTTGACGACCTGGATAATGGCAAGGCCGATATGCTGGCCGCCGGACTGGTCTATAACAGCGAGCGCAGCAAAAACTATCAGCCTGGCCCCACCTATTACTCCGTCTCGCAGCAGCTGGTCTATCGCGTCGGTAGCCTGCGCCCGCGCACCCTTGCCAGCCTCAGCGCTGAACAGCTCACCGTCGCCCCGGGGCATGTGGTGATTGACGACCTGCGGGCGCTGAAAGAGAAGAAGTACCCTGACCTCAACTGGACGGTGGATGAGAAGCTCGGCACTACGGCGCTGCTGCAGCAGGTCATCGACGGCAAACTGCCCTACACTATCGCTGACTCGGTAGCCATCAGCCTGTTCCAGCGTGTTCATCCTGAACTGGCAGTGGCGCTGGACGTCACTGACGAGCAGCCCGTCACCTGGTTCAGCCCGCTCGATGGTGACCAGACGCTCTCTGCCGCGATGCTCGATTTCTTCAACGGGATGAATGAGGACGGCACCCTGGCGCGTCTGGAGGAGAAATACCTCGGCCATGGGGATGACTTTGACTATGTCGATACCCGCAGCTTCCTGCGGGCGGTGGATAATGTCCTGCCGGATCTGCAGCCGCTGTTTGAGAAGTACGCCCAGGAGATTGACTGGCGCCTGCTGGCCGCTATCTCCTATCAGGAGTCGCACTGGGATGCCCTCGCCACCTCACCCACCGGGGTGCGCGGCCTGATGATGCTGACCAAAAACACCGCCCAGAGCCTGGGCCTGACTGACCGAACCGATGCCGAGCAGAGCATCAGCGGCGGAGCGCGCTATCTGCAGGCGATGATGGATAAGGTGCCGGAGACGGTGCCGGAAGAGGAGCGGATCTGGTTTGCGCTGGCGGCCTACAACATGGGCTATGCCCATATGATCGACGCCCGCGCCCTGACGGCCAAAACCAAAGGCAACCCCAACAGTTGGGCAGACGTCAAACAGCGCCTGCCGATGCTGAGCCTGAAGCCGTATTACAGCAAGTTAACCTATGGCTATGCGCGTGGGCACGAGGCGTACGCCTACGTGGAGAATATCCGCAAATACCAGATAAGCCTGGTGGGGTATCTGATGGAGAAAGAGAGAGAGGCACAGGCGGCCCAGCAGCTGGCGCAAAGTTATCCGGTGGTATCGCCGGATGAACTTACTCGCCCGATAACTTCGATTCTGCCTTTTGTCGCTTTTTCTGCTGACGCCGCATTCGAAAGAACTCACTTAGCATCTCCGAACACGCTGGTGCCAGCACCCCGCCCATCACGTTGACCTGATGGTTCATGCCGGGATGTCTGAGCACATCCAGCAGCGAACCTGCCGCCCCGGTTTTTTCATCCCGCGCGCCATACACCACCGTGCCGATTCGGCTGTGGATCATGGCGCCGGAGCACATCACGCAGGGTTCGAGCGTGACATAGAGGATGGTATCCAGCAGGCGGTAGTTTTGCAGCACCAGACCGCCCTGGCGCAGGGCCATAATTTCGGCATGGGCAGTGGGATCGTGACGCCCAATCGGGCGGTTCCAGCCTTCGCCAATCACCTGGTTATTGTGGACCAGCACGGCGCCCACCGGGACTTCACCCTCTTCCCAGGCGCGTTTGGCAAGCTGGAGCGCATGGCGCATCCAGTATTCATGATTAAGTTCAAGGTCGGACAACGCAGCATACTCCAGTCTGAAAAGCGGGCGCATTATACACACCCGCTATGCATAATCACAAAATCATTCCAGTTGCTGAAGTTCGCCAAGGGGCGTGACGCGCCAGCGGTGCTGGCAGAAGTACAGGAGGGGGTTATCCTGCTTGCTGTCGCTGTAGCCGCTGTAGAGGCGCAGCGGGGTACCAATTTTCTTCTCCAGCTGCACCACCTTCTCGTGGCCGAGGCAGCGCATGGTCAGCACCCAGCCACCGTATGCGCGCCCCATCTGGGTGGCGATCAGGTTGACGCGTGGCAGCCAGGGGGTATCGAAATAGACCTGCTCCACCAGCGACTGCGGCGAGCCGGTAATCAGCCAGATGTCAGCATCGTTGGCGTTGAGGTAGTTGGTGAGCCGCTCCTGCACCACCGGGAAGGCGGTGACATGCCCGCGAAACCAGCTGACAAACTCTTTCTCCAGCTGTTTAAGGCGCGCTTCGCTGTGGCCGAAGGTGCAGCCCCACAGCAGCAGGCTCATCGGCCAGCGGGCGGCGCGGCCTTTAACCAGCAACACGCCGCCGATGATGGGCAACAGAGGCAACACGAGCAGGGCATTCAGGGGTTGTCGGCGCAGTAAATAGCGCATAAATGTGCCGAACATATCCTGCTGATGCAGCGTTCCGTCCAGATCAAAAAAGACTACGCGACGCTCGTGATTGGCCAAACCTTACTCCTCTGGATCAGTAAACCCTAACAGCCAGGTAAACAGGAACCCGGCGATAACCGCTACCAGATAGCCTAACAGATAGAGCATGACTTTTCCGGTCACGATGGTTAATGCCAGCGGTAATCCGGAAATACCGAAGGTAATAACGGTAGCCACTTTCCAGTAACTGATGAGCGCCCCACCGACCGCACCACCAAGACAGGCACCGATAAACGGCTTGCCCAGCGGCAGGGTAACGCCGAAGATCAGCGGTTCACCGATCCCCAGCAGCCCGACCGGCAGCGCCCCTTTGATGACCTTTTTCAGGCGTTCATTCCGGGTTTTCATCAGCACCGCAATTGCCGCGCCGATCTGCCCGACACCGGCCATCGCCAGAATAGGCAGCAGCGCGTTATAACCATGCGCCTGCACCAGCTCAACGTGGATAGGCACCAGGCCCTGATGTAAGCCGGTCAACACCAGCGGCAGGAAGGTGCCCGACAATACCCCACCCACCAGGAAGCCACCGCGATCGATAGCCCAGGAGGCGCCATGGGCAATGGATTCCGAGATCACGCCACCCAGCGGTTGCAGGGCGATAATCGCCACGCTGCCGGTGATTAAGGTTGTCAGCAGCGGATTAAAGATCAGCTCCAGCGAGCCCGGCAGGAGGTTGCGCAGCCGTTTCTCGATCCAGCACATCAACACCACTACCAGCAGCACGGCGATCACCCCACCCCGCCCAGGCTGCAGCGCTTCACCAAACAGAGTGATTTGCGCCAGCTGTGGGCTGGAGAGGATCCCCGCCATCACCCCGCCCATTGCCAGCGAGCCGCCGAACACTTTGGCGGTGTTGACCCCCACCAGAATGTTCATGATGGCGAAGACCGCACTGCCGAAAATGCCGAGGATCCCCAGCAGGTTTGGGTAGTGGGTCGCGAAGTCGCCGACAATGTCCGGGCGTTTCAGGATATTGATGATCCCGGTGATCAGCCCCGAGGCAATAAAGGCCGGGATCAGCGGAATAAAGACGTTGGCCAGCTGGCGCAGCGCGTCGCTCATCGGGGCTTTGTATTTGGCCTTCACCTGAGCTTTGGTACGTTCGGCATCATCCATCACCGCCCCGCCCATCAGGGAACGCATAGCGTCCACTACCTGCGCAGCCTTGCCAGGGCCGACGATCAGCTGGTGCTGCTCCCCCTGCTTCACGTAGCCGCTGACCCCGGGCAGTTTTTTCAGCCGCGCCAGATCGAGCTTGTCATCATCCTGAACTTCCACCCGCACCCGCGTCATGCAGTTTTCCAGACGCAGAATGTTGTTCTCCCCGCCAATACCCGCAAGGATATCGCTGGCGAGGGCTGCTGTTTTTTCCATGTACGCCTCTTTAGTTTTCTAATGCCGCACGTAAGAATCCCTGATGCGCGTCGAGTCTGGCGCGCGCGGCTGCGGCATCCAGCCCGCTTAAGATCATCAGAATGGCCGGTTTGACGTCATATCCGGTCTGTTTCAACACCTCTTCTGCCTCGTCGCGGGTGGTGCCGGTGGCTTCCACCACCATGCGGCAGGCCCGGTCGATGAGCTTCACGTTGGTAGCTTTCATGTCCACCATCAGGTTCTGGTAGACCTTGCCAAACTTCACCATCGCCCCGGTGGAGATCATGTTCAGCACCAGCTTTTGCGCGGTGCCGGATTTCAGGCGGGTGGAGCCGGTCAACGCCTCCGGGCCGACAACCGGCGAGATGGCGATCGCGGCGACCTGGGCAATGGGTGAGCCCGGGTTACAGGAGATTGCCACGGTGGTGCAGCCGGTCTGGTTCGCGTACTCGAGGCCGCCAATTACGTACGGCGTGCGCCCGGAGGCAGCCAGCCCGACCACCAGGTCCTGCGCGGTCAGGTTGAGAGCTTTAAGATCGTCTTCGCCGAGCTGTTTGCTGTCCTCGGCCCCTTCCACCGCTTTTAGCAGCGCTCCCGGTCCACCGGCAATCAGGCCGATGACCAGACCATGCGGGACGCCAAAGGTTGGCGGGCATTCAGAGGCATCCAGCACGCCAAGACGCCCGCTGGTGCCCGCCCCCATGTAGATGATACGCCCGCCCGCTTTCAGCGCGGCGGCGGCGGCATCCACGGCTTTCGCTACCTCGGGTAATGTCTCTTTCACTGCCTGCGCGACCAGCGTATCCTGTTGGTTAAAGCGATTAACCAGGTCAAGCGTGGAGAGCGCGTCGAGATCCAGGGTCTGTGGATTGCGGGATTCTGATACCAGTGAGCCGAGATTCATTTTTTTGTGCCTCTAGAATTTTTAATTCATAATAGTCGCATTATAATGGAATATAAAATTCATTCAGGCGAGCAGAATTCGCATTTGCTGCAGTCATCACATTTCGCCAGGAGTCTTTATGAACTGTTTAATTCGTATCCGCCAGCGATACGCGGGCTTTGCCCAGAGCGATAAAAAACTGGCGGACTTTTTACTTACCCAGCCCGATCGTGCCCGCCATTTAAGCTCCCAGCAGCTGGCAAGCGAGGCGGGCGTGAGCCAGTCCAGCGTGGTGAAATTCGCGCAAAAAATTGGCTTTAAAGGTTTTCCGGCGCTGAAGCTGGCGCTGAGTGAAGCCCTGGCCAGCAATCCGAATCCGCAGTCCATGCCGGTGCACAACCAGATCCGCGGCGACGATCCGATGCGCCTGGTGGGCGAAAAGCTGATCAAGGAGAAAGTTGCGGCGATGCACGCCACGCTGGACGTGAACAGCGAGGAGAAACTGCTGGAGAGCGTCGCCATGCTGCACGCGGCCCGGCGGGTGATCCTCACCGGGATCGGCGCGTCCGGGCTGGTGGCGCGCAATTTTGGCTGGAAGCTGAATAAGATCGGTCTGATCGCCATTGTCGAACAGGATATGCATGCCCTGCTGGCCACCGTGCAGGCGATGGCGCCTGACGATCTGCTGCTGGCTATCTCCTATTCCGGCGAACGTCGGGAGATTAACCTTGCCGCCGATGAAACCTTGCGCGTGGGCGGGAAAATTCTGGCGATCACCGGCTTTACCCCCAATGCGCTGCAGCAGCGGGCCACCCGCTGTCTTTACACCATTGCCGAAGAGCAGGCCACCCGCAGCGCGGCGATCTCCTCCACCAGCGCGCAGATGCTGCTGACCGATCTGCTGTTTATGGCGCTGGTTCAACAGGATCTGGAGCGGGCTCCGGAACGCATTCGCCACAGTGAGGCGCTGGTAAAAAAGTTGGTTTGAGCAGAGAATGCGCGTATATACACGTCATCCTTCAAGCTGCCTCTGCGTTGGCTGCGTCTGCTCACCCCAGTCACTTACTTGAGTAAGCTCCTGGGGATTCTCAGACTTGCCGCCTTGATGCAACTTGAATGATTTTGTGTATAATGCCCGCCCTGTTTGTGTTGTTTCTGAGAATTTCCTGATGGCGCTGTTAATCACCAAAAAATGCATCAATTGCGATATGTGCGAACCTGAATGCCCGAACCAGGCGATTTCGATGGGGGACAGCATTTATGAGATTAACAGCGACCGTTGCACCGAATGCATTGGCCATTACGAGACGCCAACCTGCCAGAAGGTGTGCCCTATCCCCAATACCATCCTGAAGGATCCGGCACACTCTGAATCCGAAGAGCAACTGTGGGACAAGTTTGTCCTGATGCACCACGCGGACAAGATTTAACTTTCGATAATCACCGTGGCACAGGCGTAATGGCGTTCATCCGCCAACGTGACGTGCATATGCGCCACGCCCAGCTTTTCCGCCAGCGTTAACGCCTCGCCCCACAGCCTGAGGCGCGGTTTACCCAATTCATCGTTAAACACTTCGAACTGATTAAACGCCAGGCCGTTGCGGATCCCGGTGCCGAAGGCTTTTGCCGCCGCCTCCTTCACCGCAAAACGTTTGGCCAGAAAACGCACCGGCTGCTGGTGCGTATTCCAGATGGCCCATTCGTTATCGCTGAGCACCCGGCGGGCAAGGCGATCGCCGCTACGGGCAATCACCGCTTCGATACGGTCAATTTCAACGATATCCGTGCCTAAGCCGAGGATAGCCATTACTTGCGCGCTTCCAGCATCAGGCGTTTCATCTCAGCCACCGCCTCTTTCAGCCCGCTCATCACTGCACGACCGATAATCGCATGGCCGATGTTCAGCTCGTGCATCTCCGGGATGGCAGCAATGGCTTTAACGTTATGGTAGGTCAGGCCGTGGCCGGCATTGACCTTAAGGCCGAGGCCCGCTGCATAGGTGGCCGCTCTGGCGATGCGATCCAGCTCTTTCGCCCGGGTGGCGTCATCTTCGGCATCAGCGTAACAGCCGGTATGGATCTCGATGAACGGCGCGCCCACGTCGGCGGCGGCTTTAATCTGCGCTTCATCGGCATCGATAAACAGCGACACCAGGATCCCGGCATCGGCCAGGCGTTTGCAGGCGTCACGCATCTTATCCAGCTGACCGGCCACGTCCAGCCCACCCTCGGTGGTCACTTCCTGACGCTTTTCCGGCACCAGGCAGCAGAAGTGCGGTTTGGTCTCAACGGCAATCGCCAGCATCTCTTCGGTGACCGCCATCTCCAGGTTCATGCGGGTATCCAGCGTCTGGCGCAGGACACGTACGTCACGATCGGTGATATGACGACGATCTTCGCGCAGATGCACGGTAATGCCATCGGCGCCCGCCTGCTCGGCAATGAATGCCGCCTGAACCGGATCGGGATATGCCGTCCCGCGCGCGTTACGCAGGGTGGCGATGTGGTCAATGTTGATGCCTAACAGTAATTCAGCCATGACAATCCTCGGTTTTCTTTTGATTCGTTAACGCTTCGGCACAAACTGCCGGAATAATTCGCGGCTCTTAAGGGGCTTGCCACCAAGATACGGCTTGAGCGCAATGCGGGTAAAGCGTTTTGCCGCCCGCAGGGTGCCGACGTCGGGAAACTCGCGCTCCGCCAGCGCCCGCAGATCCCGTCCGGTGAAGGTGCTGTTGTCGATAACGACGCTGGCGATAAAACCCTTCTCTTCGCGATAGCGGTAGGTCATGGCGTCTTCGACCGGATCGCCGCTGCCCGCACAGTGCAGAAAATCGACGCCGTATCCCAGATGCCCGAGCAACGCCAGCTCAAAGCGACGCAGCACCGGTTCAGGCGAGCCGGTAACGCCTGCCAGCGCCTGCAGACAGTGCAAATAGTCGAAAAAGAGTTCAGAGAAGCGGGTTTCATGTTCAAGAACGCGCGTGATCAGCTCGTTCACATACAGACCGCTGTACAACGTAATACCAGAGAGGGGGAGAGCCAGAGAGACGGCTTCGGCACTGCGCAGGGTTTTGACTTCCCCACGTCCGCCAAAGCGCACCAGCAGCGGTGTGAAGGGTTGTAGCGCGCCCTTCAGATTAGAACGTTTGGAACGTGCGCCTTTGGCAACAAGGCGCACGCGGCCTGACTCTTCCGTGAAGACGTCCAGCATCAGGCTGGTTTCGCTCCACGGACGGCTGTGAAGGACAAAGGCTCTTTGCCATCCATCCACGTTTTAGTGACTTAAACGTCGTCGCCGTAACCAAGACTACGCAGCGCGCGCTCGTCATCGGCCCAGCCAGATTTCACTTTCACCCACAGTTCCAGGTGAACCGGAGCTTCAAACATCTCCTGCATGTCCTTACGGGCTTCGATACCGATGGTTTTGATCTTGGCGCCTTTGTTGCCAATCACCATCTTCTTCTGCCCTTCGCGCTCAACGAGGATCAGCCCGTTGATGTCATACCCGCCGCGCTCGTTGGTCTGGAAACGTTCGATTTCCACGGTCACAGAGTATGGCAGTTCAGCGCCGAGGAAACGCATCAGCTTTTCACGGATGATTTCAGACGCCATGAAGCGCTGAGAACGGTCAGTGATGTAATCTTCCGGGAAGTGATGAATCGCTTCCGGCAGATGCTTACGTACGATGCCCGCGATGGTATCCACGTTCAGACCAGTCTCGGCAGAGAGCGGGACGATATCGAGGAAGTTCATCTGGCTACCCAGCCACTGCAGATGCGGCAGCAGATCGGCTTTTTCCTGCACGTTATCAACTTTGTTGACCGCGAGGATCACCGGGGTTTTACCGTCGCGCAGCTTGTTCAGCACCATCTCGTCGTCCGGCGTCCAGCGGGTGCCTTCAACCACGAAAATCACCAGCTCAACGTCACCGATAGAGCTGCTCGCCGCCTTGTTCATCAGACGGTTAATGGCGCGTTTCTCTTCCATATGCAGACCCGGGGTATCGACATAAATCGCCTGATACGCTCCTTCGGTATGGATCCCGACAATACGGTGACGGGTGGTCTGCGCCTTGCGGGAGGTGATGGAAATCTTCTGTCCCAGCAGATTATTCAGCAGGGTTGACTTGCCTACGTTCGGACGTCCGACGATGGCAACAAAACCGCAGTAACTCTTTTCTTCGCTCATTCCAGCTCCAGCATTTTTAACGCCTGTTCGGCGGCAGCCTGTTCCGCCTTGCGACGGCTTGAACCTGTGCCAACCACCGGTTCACTCAGGCCACTGACCTGGCAATGGATGGTAAATTCCTGATCGTGTGCTTCGCCACGAACCTGCACTACCAGATAAGATGGCAGTGGCAGATGGCGACCCTGCAAATACTCCTGCAAACGGGTTTTTGGATCTTTCTGTTTATCACCCGGGCTGATTTCATCCAGGCGCGACTGATACCAGTTCAGGATCAGCTGCTCAACCTTCTGGATGTCGCTGTCGAGAAAAACACCACCGATTAACGCTTCGACGGTATCCGCGAGAATAGATTCACGACGGAAGCCGCCGCTTTTCAGTTCGCCAGGCCCGAGTCGCAGGCACTCACCCAGTTCAAATTCACGGGCAATTTCGGCGAGCGTATTGCCACGTACCAGCGTTGCGCGCATGCGGCTCATATCACCTTCGTCCACACGCGGGAAACGATGATAAAGCGCATTCGCAATAACAAAACTTAAAATGGAGTCGCCCAGAAATTCGAGTCGCTCGTTGTGTTTGCTGCTGGCACTGCGATGGGTTAATGCCTGTTGCAACAACTCCTGATGCTGAAAAGTGTAGCCCAGCTTCCGTTGAAGCCGATTAATTACGATGGGGTTCATGCGATACCAATAGAATAAATGCGTCAAAAATGCAGCACACGAAACCGTCCTGAGGGAGCCAACGCGGTTTCGTGTGCCGTGGCACTGAATCAGCGCCAACCTTAAACTTCGGGGGAATATTCTATACGCAACGACAGGGGTTGTCGTTAGTCAGAAGAGATTTATCACTGAAATAATTCACGTAGCCTCTAATTAAAGAGACTACGTGCTCATTTATCAGGAATTAATGGATGCCGCCAATACGATTTAACCGTACGCCGGTTGGCCATTCGCCTTCCTGTTTCTCAAAGCTCATCCAGATGGTGGTCGCTTTGCCAACCAGATTCGCTTCCGGCACAAAGCCCCAGTAACGGCTGTCCGCGCTGTTGTCGCGGTTATCACCCATCATGAAGTAATGTCCCGGTGGCACAATCCAGGTCGCCAGCTGCTGCCCCTGCTGCTGATAGTACATCCCCAGCTGATCCTGAGCGATGGAGACGGTCAGGATACGGTGCGTTACATCACCCAGCGTCTCTTTACGCTCATTCAGACGAATACCGTTCTCTTTGGTCTCGCCTTTTGGCAGCTGGAAGAATCCGCTGGTGGCTTCGCCGCCGTTGCGACGGGCAAACGTCTGCACGAAATCACTTGGCTCAACGCCGGAGTAAGTCACCGCTAACGCACTGCCACAGGCCGTACCGGAACTGCAACCAGGCTGAACCGTCACCTCTTTCGAGACCGGATTATACGTCACCTTATCGCCCGGTACGCCGACGGTGCGCTTGATGTAATCCAGACGCGGATCGTCCGGATATTTAAACACCACGATATCGCCACGCTTCGGATGGCCGGTTTCGATCAGCGTCTTCTGGTAGATCGGATCTTTAATGCCGTAGGCAAACTTCTCCACCAGAATAAAATCACCGATCAGCAGCGTTGGCATCATCGAACCGGATGGGATCTGAAAAGGTTCATAGATAAACGAACGCACCACCAGCACAATCGCCAGCACCGGAAAGACGGAAGCGCCGGTTTCCAGCCAGCCCGGCTTCGGGCTGACCTTTTTCAGGGTTTTCGCATCCAACTGGTCGCCCGTGGCCGCCTGTGCGGCAGCCTGACGTTCGTGGCGTTTCGGGGCAAAGATAAACTTATCCAGACACCACAACAGCCCCGTCACCAGGGTGGCAATCACCAGGATCAGGGCAAACATGTTCGCCATGCCAACTCCTTATAGGATTATTTTCCGTCTTTACCCACGTGCAGAATGGCGAGGAACGCTTCCTGCGGCAGCTCGACGTTACCGACCTGCTTCATACGCTTCTTACCTTCTTTCTGCTTCTGGAGCAGCTTTTTCTTACGGCTGACGTCACCGCCATAGCATTTTGCCAGAACGTTTTTACGCAACTGTTTCACCGTCGCACGGGCGATGATGTGGTTGCCAATGGCCGCCTGAATCGCAATGTCGAACTGCTGGCGTGGGATGAGCTCTTTCATCTTCTCGACCAGCTCGCGACCACGGTACGGGGCATTGTCGTTGTGGGTGATCAGCGCCAGCGCATCAACGCGTTCGCTGTTGATCAGCACGTCCACACGCACCATGTTAGAGGCCTGGAAGCGTTTGAAGTTGTAATCCAGCGACGCATAACCGCGGGAGGTGGACTTCAGACGGTCGAAGAAGTCGAGCACCACTTCCGCCATCGGGATTTCATAGGTCAGCGCAACCTGGTTACCGTGGTAAACCATGTTGGTCTGCACGCCGCGTTTTTCGATACACAGCGTGATGACGTTACCCAGGAACTCCTGCGGCAGCAGCATGTGACACTCCGCGATCGGCTCGCGCAGCTCATGAATATTATTCAGCGGCGGCAGCTTGGATGGGCTGTCGACGTAGATAACTTCTTTCGAAGTGGTCTCTACTTCGTAGACTACCGTCGGGGCGGTGGTGATCAGGTCCAGATCGTATTCACGCTCCAGACGCTCCTGGATGATCTCCATGTGCAGCAGGCCGAGGAAGCCACAGCGGAAGCCGAAGCCCAGCGCCGTTGAGCTTTCTGGCTCATAGAACAGGGAGGCATCGTTCAGGCTCAGCTTGCCGAGCGCGTCACGGAAGTTCTCGTAATCGTCAGAGCTGACCGGGAACAGACCCGCGTAAACCTGCGGTTTTACCTTTTTGAAGCCTGGCAGCGCTTTATCTGCCGGGTTACGCGCCTGGGTCAGGGTATCGCCTACTGGTGCGCCGAGAATGTCTTTGATAGCGCAAACCAGCCAGCCTACCTCGCCGCATTTCAGCTCGGTACGGTCAACCTGTTTTGGCGTGAAGATCCCCAGACGGTCAGCGTTATAGACCTGTCCGGTGCTCATCACTTTAATTTTGTCGCCTTTGCGCATGGTGCCGTTTTTAATACGCACCAATGAGACAACGCCGAGATAGTTATCGAACCAGGAGTCGATGATCAGCGCCTGCAGTGGCGCATCAGCGTCACCTTCCGGGGCCGGGATGTCACGCACCAGACGTTCCAGCACATCGGGAACGCCGACACCGGTTTTTGCCGAACAGCGCACTGCGTCCGTAGCGTCGATACCGACGATATCTTCAATCTCTTCCGCTACGCGCTCAGGATCGGCGGCTGGCAGGTCGATTTTGTTCAGAACCGGCACTACTTCAAGATCCATTTCCATCGCGGTATAGCAGTTGGCCAGGGTCTGGGCTTCTACGCCTTGCCCGGCATCAACCACCAGCAGCGCGCCTTCACAGGCCGCCAGCGAACGGGATACTTCATAGGAGAAGTCAACGTGGCCTGGGGTGTCGATAAAGTTGAGTTGGTAGGTTTCACCGTCAGACGCTTTATAGTCGAGCGTAACGCTCTGCGCTTTAATGGTAATACCGCGTTCGCGTTCCAGGTCCATGGAGTCCAGTACCTGGGCTGCCATTTCACGATCAGACAGGCCACCGCAAATCTGGATAATACGGTCAGACAGCGTCGACTTACCGTGGTCAATGTGAGCAATGATCGAAAAGTTACGTATGTTCTTCATATAGTTAAATAATTATGCCTTACGAATTCCTGGAGGCCGCTGTTCATAGCCTGACGTTTTTCAGTGCGAAAACGCAGCATTCTACACTACATCTCCTTCACCGGGAAATGCTCTTCCAGCAAGCTTAGCGCTTAGATCCGGCGTTTTCTTTTATGAGATGTAAATAAACAAAGCCCGGTGACATCACCGGGCTTCAGAAGAGAGCATTTCGACACGAAGTTGATCGGGGGGCAAGCCGACGCTAAGAATAACGGGCTGCCACTCCTCGCGCACGGCAAGCCTGGACGAAAAGCCGCGGGCAAGTAAAAAGCCACCCACGCCCCCCAGGGCTGCACCGCACATCGCGGCAGGATCGGTACCAAACAGCACCTGGAATAGACCGCCCAGGGCAAACAGCCCCACCAGCGGAGAGAGATAGACCAGCATCGCCGAGCCGAGCAGGCTGCCTTCGGCGATCCCTAACTCGACTTTTTGACCTGTCACCAGCGGCTCTGTGCTGGGCACGCTAATGGTATGTGATGTTTGCGGCCCGAGTTTGTTCAGCACCCGGCTTCCGCAACCGGCGCGGGAGGCGCAGCTGTTACAGGACGCTTTAACGTCACAGTGAACCAGCGCAACGCCCTCGTGCCATGAAACGACAGTTGCCCACTCTTTGATCATTGTCCGGCCCTGAATTTAATGCTGTCGGCGATGCGTTTCGCCGTCTGCGGCGGCAGTTCGCCCACCACGGTGATCTCGGCGTTGTCACGCACGCTGGTACTCACGGTGCGGCGTCCGGTACGCAACATCTGATCGGCGCTGACCGGTGTTGCCCGATTGACGTTAACCGAGAAGCTGAACAGACCGTCGGAGTAAAGACGGGATTCAACCGCGGTATCAATCGTCGGCAGCTGACGTCGACTGCTGGACACTTCACTGAAGCCCTGAGGGATCCAGTCTGGTGCCCAGTTAAACTTGATGGGATCGCCTGCCGGGACAGAGAGCAGCGGCGGCAGGTTGGCTTTTGCCAGATTCTGCATGCTGTTGCCGACCTGATCGTCAATGGTGAAGGAGATCACCCGGAACTGCTCCAGCGTCTCGCCATCACGATCCAGCAGATCAACCCGCATGGGTAATTTTGTTTCCGCATCCATCCAGACGATATAGCTGTAACGCGTTCCGTCCCTTGCAACCACACGCAGTACTTCACATAGCCGATCGGCGATGCGGGTACGACCTACGGCGATAAAATCGTAGTAAGGGGCAAGCCGTTTGAAGTCGGTATAGATGAGCGAAGGCAGCGAATCAACGATGTAATCGCCGTTCAGCGTAAAGGGTTCAAGACCCGGCTCAAAATAGCTGATTTCATTGCCACGCTGCACGACTTCGCGGCGCGGACCATCCATCTGCAAAAGCTGGGCAAGCGGCTGTTTATCAAGACGGGCATGGCGATAGCGTAACGACTCTACGCCCTGCTTATTGATACTGATAAAAGCCAGCTCATAGTTGAGTGACTGGCTGGCCTGGTTCATCTGCTGTAACAACGCCCCGGACGATACATCAGCCGAGGCGTTGACAGTGAACAACAGGCTACCCGCCATCAGAGACATGGCGCACCAAAGTTGCTTCATTACTGCGATTGCGTTCCTAAAGTTTGGTTTCCAGGCACTTGCACAGCAGCCTGCTGGGTTTGCGCCTGCTCAAACTGAAGTTGCTCGGAATGCAGACGGCGCTGCAATTCGTAGTCCTGCAACATCGCATTAATGCGACGGCGTTGCTCTTGTACCTGCTGCTGCTGACCGGCGCCTGCCGATGCATCAGAAGGAATACCCAGGCTTACCGGGCTGGCTTTGCCCATCATCGGCAGTGTGTTAAACACTGGCGCTTCAGGTTGCTGGCTCACTTCAGATTGATTGTTATACTGCTGGACGCCAACAATAACTGCAAGCGATACGCACGCAGCGACGCCCATTTGCGTCAGTTGACTCGCCCAGGGACGCACTTTGTTCCAGAAAGGCATCTTCTGCCACAGGTGCGGTGCCGGTTGGGCTTCAGGAATCAGCGGAGTGGCCTGAGAAACAGGTTCATTCTCGATGGCAGCCATTACGCGAGCTGAGATATCGAAATGGAGGACATCGCTGGTATCACCGCGCAAGGTATCGCGGATGAGATGATAACTCTCCCAGGTTTTTTGCATCTCAGGAGAGCGAGAGAGCTCGTTGAGCATCTCACTGTCCAGCGTCTCACCATCCATTAAAGCGGAAAGTTGTTCTTTCTGCATGCCTAATACCTTTTCCAGTATCCCGCTATCGTCAACGCCTGATTAGCGGTTGAACTTTATTATCAATAGCTTCTCGCGCACGAAAGATTCGTGAGCGAACCGTACCGACCGGGCAATCCATGATAGCGGCTATCTCTTCATAGCTCAGGCCATCTAACTCCCGCAACGTAATTGCCATGCGTAAATCTTCCGGGAGCGACTCGATGGTGCGAAAAACTATTTGTCTCAGTTCTTCTGACAACATTAAGTTCTCAGGGTTCGAAATTTCTTTTAACGCGCCGCCGCTTTCAAAATTTTCTGCGTCGATGGCGTCAACATCGCTTGAAGGCGGACGACGGCCCTGAGCGACGAGGTAGTTCTTGGCAGTATTGACCGCAATACGATACAGCCAGGTGTAAAAAGCACTATCTCCCCGGAAAGATTCCAGCGCGCGATAGGCTTTGATAAAAGATTCTTGCACCACATCAGGAACATCCCCTGAAGGTACATAGCGGGATACCAGACTCGCCACCTTATGCTTGTAGCGCACCACCAGTAAGTTAAAGGCTTTCTGATCTCCCTTCTGGACCCGTTCAACCAGAATCTGGTCCGTTAACTGCTCGCTCATCCGAGGTAATGTCTCCCCAAACCTAAAATCCACGCGTTATCGAAACGCCACTCCAAACACTGCACTGTGAGCAAGCAGTTGCTTTGAGGGTCTTTTTTTCGAAAAGTTCCGTCACGCCTTTGTTTTTGTTAATCGCGTCGCAGACTGTTCATTTTCTATCATTATAAGTCTGATACTGAAACGCACCCAGTTTCTGATAAGAATTGGCATTTTACCGCTTGCAGGGTACCGCAAGACGGGCTTTATTTCACCACATAATCTGAAGCTAACGATCTGCTTCGCAAAATATTTTCGCTCTTTTTGTGTCTGTCCGCGCCAGACGCCCTGTTTAGCCGTTGCAACCCGGCTTAAAAAAAACGTGCGATTCATCGCACTCGGGTGCTATGCTGGCCAAACATTGTTTAGTAAATTAAACACACATCATGAACGCAATTTCTGAACTCTCCTGTGACGTACTGATTATCGGCAGCGGTGCCGCTGGCCTTTCACTGGCGCTGCGACTTGCCTCACACCAGAAAGTGATTGTCCTCAGCAAAGGTCCCATCAGCGAAGGCTCCACCTTCTATGCACAGGGCGGGATTGCCGCTGTGTTTGATGAAACGGACAGTATCGACTCGCATGTGGAAGATACTCTGATTGCTGGCGGCGGTATCGTGGATAAACACGCCGCGGAGTTTGTCGCCAGTAATGCCCGTCACTGTGTGCAGTGGCTTATCGATCAGGGTGTGTTGTTTGATACGCATGTGCAGCCCAACGGGGAAGAGAGTTACCACCTGACGCGGGAAGGCGGCCATAGCCATCGCCGTATCCTGCACGCTGCGGATGCTACCGGTAAAGAGGTGGAAACAACGCTGGTGAGCCAGGCGTTGAGCCATCCGAATATCCAGGTGCTGGAACGCAGCAATGCGGTGGATTTGATCATTTCCGACAAGATTGGCCTGCCGGGCACGCGCCGCGTCGTGGGTGCCTGGGTCTGGAACCGTAATAAAGAGACGGTAGAAACCTGCCGCGCCAAATCAGTGGTGCTGGCAACGGGCGGTGCCTCTAAGGTGTATCAGTACACCACCAACCCGGATATCTCTTCAGGCGACGGGATTGCGATGGCCTGGCGTGCAGGTTGTCGCGTAGCCAACCTGGAATTTAATCAGTTCCACCCCACTGCGTTATTCCACCCTCAGGCCCGCAATTTCCTGCTTACCGAAGCCCTGCGCGGTGAAGGTGCGCACCTGAAACGCCCCGACGGCACGCGCTTTATGCCTGACTTCGACGAGCGAGGCGAGCTGGCCCCGCGTGATGTCGTGGCCCGCGCCATCGATCATGAAATGAAGCGCCTGGGCGTGGACTGCATGTATCTGGATATCAGCCACAAGCCCGAAGAGTTTGTGCGTCAGCACTTCCCGACGATCTATGAAAAACTGTTGGGGTTGGGCATCGACATCACCAAAGAGCCGATGCCTGTGGTGCCCGCGGCGCACTATACCTGCGGCGGGGTGATGGTGGACGATCATGGCCGGACCGATGTCGACGGTCTGTATGCCATCGGCGAAGTGAGTTATACCGGTCTGCATGGCGCCAACCGTATGGCATCTAACTCCCTGCTGGAGTGTCTGGTCTACGGCTGGTCGGCGGCGGAAGATATCACCAAGCGTATGCCTTATGCCCGCCAGGCGGAAAACCTGCCTGCCTGGGATGAGAGTCGCGTGGAAAACCCGGATGAACTGGTGGTGATCCAGCATAACTGGCACGAGCTGCGCCTCTTTATGTGGGATTACGTCGGGATTGTGCGCACTACCAAGCGACTGGAGCGTGCCCTGCGCCGCATTACAATGCTACAGCAGGAGATTGACGAGTATTACGCCCACTTCCGCGTATCGAACAATTTGCTGGAGTTACGTAACCTGGTTCAGGTGGCTGAGTTAATTGTGCGCTGCGCAATGATGCGTAAAGAGAGCCGCGGCCTGCATTACACGCTCGACTACCCGGAACAGCTTGAGCATTCCGGGCCGTCGGTGCTCTCGCCGCTGGCTCACATAAACAGATAGAACGGGTGGGTCAGCGCGGTGTAATCTTCGGAATAACGCTGGTCTGGCCCACGGATCACCATCCTGTCGCTGAAGCACTCCCCTTCTTTCGGCGACAGCGCCACCAGCACACGGTGCGGCAGCCTGCCATCCGTGTCAGCAATATCGGTGCGCAGACGTAAATACCAGCCCATCTCCAGGGCGTTATTAATAAGCGTACTGCCCGCGCTTTCCGGTAATACCACGCAGAAAAAGCCCTCTTCGGTGATCAACGCCGCCGCACAGGCTAACAGCGCGCCGTGATCGAGGGAGCCGGTTGAACGAGCTTGATCGCGCTCGGGCGTTGCGCACCCGACGCCGGGTTCATAATAAGGAGGATTGCTGACAATTAAGTCATAGCGAGCCGTTTGCTCTGGCGCCCAGGTAAGTACATCCGCACAATGGAGAGTGATACGAGCAGCCCAGGGTGATTCAGCCACGTTTTCCGCCGCCTGTTCGGCCGCCTGTGGATCCAGCTCAACCGCATCCAGGGTAACAGACTCCCCGGTACGCTGAGCCAGCATCAGCGCTAATAATCCGCTGCCGCTGCCAATATCGAGGATACGTTTAACGCCCGCTACCGGTGCCCATGCCCCCAGTAAAATGCCATCAGTGCCGACTTTCATCGCACAGCGATCGTGCGCGACAAAGAACTGCTTAAAGGTAAAACCATCGCGGCGCAACTGCGCTTTGAGTTGAGACATGTCAGAGCAACCTTCAAAATGAAACGGGTGTAGCATAGGGGAAAGCGTAACGACGGAAAAGGGATATCCACACAAACAGATGAAGATCGCAGCCATAACGTCTATAATCAGCGCCCCACACAGAGGTAGAACATGACTGTAACGACTTTTTCCGAACTTGAACTCGACGAAAGCCTTCTGGAAGCCCTCCAGAATAAAGGCTTCACACGCCCGACTGCCATCCAGGCGGCAGCCATTCCGCCTGCGTTAGAAGGCCGCGACGTACTCGGTTCAGCGCCGACAGGCACCGGTAAAACAGCGGCGTACCTGCTGCCCGTCTTGCAGCATCTGATTGATTTCCCCCGCAAGAAATCCGGCCCACCGCGTATCCTTATTCTGACCCCGACACGTGAGTTAGCCGTTCAGGTTGCGGAGCATGCGCGTGAACTGGCCGCCAATACCCATCTGGATATCGCGACCATCACCGGTGGCGTGGCCTACATGAACCACGCTGAAGTGTTCAGTGAGAACCAGGATATCGTGGTCGCCACCACCGGACGTTTGATGCAGTACATCAAAGAAGAAAACTTTGACTGCCGTGCTGTTGAAACGCTGATTCTGGATGAAGCGGACCGCATGCTGGAGCTGGGCTTCGCGCAGGATATTGAACACATCGCAGGCGAAACCCGCTGGCGCAAACAGACCATGCTGTTTTCTGCGACGCTTGAAGGTGATGCCATTAAGGACTTCGCTGAGCGTCTGCTTGACGATCCGGCTGAGGTCTCTGCCACGCCGTCCACGCGTGAGCGCAAAAAAATTCACCAGTGGTATTATCGTGCCGATAACTACGAGCATAAGCTCGAGTTACTTAAGCACCTGTTAAAACAGGATGATACGACGCGTACCATCGTCTTTGTACGTAAACGCGAGCGTGTGCATGAACTGGCTGAACAACTCCGTGCCGCAGGGATTAACAACTGTTATCTCGAAGGCGAGATGGCACAGATTAAACGTACCGAAGGGATTAAACGCCTGACTGAAGGTCGCGTAAATGTGCTGGTTGCCACCGACGTGGCGGCGCGTGGTATTGATATTCCTGAAGTGAGCCATGTGATTAACTTCGACATGCCGCGCAGCGGAGATGTCTACCTCCACCGTATCGGTCGTACCGGACGTGCAGGCCTGAAAGGCACGGCGATTTCTCTGGTAGAGGCGCATGACTATCTGCTGCTGCAGAAAGTGGGCCGCTATATCGACGAGCCGGTTAAAGCGCGCGTGATTGATGAACTGCGTCCGACGACGCGTCCGCCAAGCGAAAAAATGACGGGTAAGCCGTCGAAGAAAGTACTCGCTAAGCGTGCAGAGAAAAAAGAGAAAGAAAAAGAGAAACCACGCGTGAAGCAACGCCACCGTGATGCTAAGAACATAGGCAAGCGTCGTAAGCCAAGCGGCAGCGAGCCAGCTTCGCAGAAAGAAGAGTAAAAAAAACGCCGGGGTTAACCCGGCGTTTTTTTATCTGCATACTGACAGCGATTAGAGGCTGGCAGTAAAGGTACGGGCAATCACGTCACGCTGCTGCTCTGCAGTCAGTGAGTTGAAACGAACGGCATAGCCAGAAACGCGGATGGTCAGCTGCGGATATTTTTCCGGATGCTTAACGGCGTCTTCCAGTGTTTCGCGACGCAGTACGTTAACGTTCAGATGCTGACCGCCTTCCACACGCACTTCCGGTTTGATTTCCATTGGGATTTCGCGATATTCGATCTCGCCCAGGGCATTAACCTGAACAACTTCATCTTCCGCAAAGCCTGCTTTTGCACATACGCAGCGCGCTTCGCCTTTTTCGCTGTCCAGCAGCCAGAAAGAGTTCAGCAGGTCGTCGTTTGCAGCTTTAGTAATCTGGATACCAGTAATCATGTGATGCCTCCCTTAAACTACACTATTGGGTGTCGCCCGTTGTTTAGGGCAATTGGTAAAACCATTGTTGCTTGAGTGTATATATATCAGTCAACCCCTCGGCATTCTTTGACTTAAATCAATAAAAACCACACCAGCAAAAGGGTGATAGCGGGAGATTATTGTTTTATATCAATTTTCCCCAAAGCCAGAATTCAAAAACGTCGTAATTTTTTAAATATTTTTCAGTAAGATGACCTTTTTCCCCCGGCAATTTTGCGCCCTCGTCATAAGCAGTTAAGCTAGGGACAGAGAAAATTCGCAGGAGAGCGAGATGACAACACCTTTAACCTGGCACGATGTACTGGCCGATGAGAAAAAGCAGCCTTATTTCGTCAACACCCTGAATACGGTAGCCGCTGAACGTGAGTCCGGCACCACCATTTATCCGCCTCAGAAAGACGTCTTTAACGCCTTTCGTTTTACCGAACTGGCCGATGTCAAAGTGGTGATCCTGGGCCAGGATCCTTATCACGGGCCGGGTCAGGCGCACGGTCTGGCCTTTTCCGTGCGTCCGGGCGTGGCTACCCCTCCTTCCCTGCTGAATATGTATAAAGAACTGGAAGCCTCGGTCCCCGGCTTTACCCGGCCTGCGCATGGCTATCTGGAAAGCTGGGCGCGTCAGGGCGTACTGTTGCTCAACACCGTGCTGACGGTTCGCGCCGGACAGGCGCATTCGCATGCCAGTCTCGGCTGGGAGACATTTACGGATAAAGTCATCAGCCTGATTAATCAGCATCGGGAGGGGGTAGTGTTTTTACTGTGGGGATCGCACGCGCAGAAGAAAGGGGCGATCATTGATACCCAGCGTCATCATGTCCTGAAAGCACCGCACCCGTCACCGCTGTCAGCGCATCGCGGCTTTTTTGGCTGCAATCATTTTGTGCTGGCGAATGAATGGCTGGAGAAACAGGGCGAAACGCCAATTGACTGGATGCCAGAGTTACCGGCTGAAAGTGAGTAGATAAGATAAATAGGCCGGGTAAGGCGAAGCCGCCACCCGGCACACTGCCCGGCGGCGCTACGCTTGCCGGGCCTACGAACAAAGCGGGATTACGCTTTGTTCTGACGCCACCACTCCGCCAACAGAACGCCGGTCGCAACGGATACGTTGAGGCTTTCTACATTGCCGGTGCCATCGATAGAGACGCTCAGATCGGCGCTGGACAGTGCCGCATCGGTAAGACCATCACGCTCCTGACCCAGAACCAACACCATTTTACGCGGCAGCGTCGCTTTAAACAGCGGCGTCGTACCTTTATGGCTGGAGGTGGTCACAATGGCATAGCCTGCTTTACGGAACTGCTCAATCGCTTCCAGTACGCTGTCGCCAGTGATCGGCTGAACGTGCTCCGCACCGCCTTCTGCCGTACGGATTGCCGCACCGGATTCCAGCAGAGCCGCATCCTGCAACAGTACCCCTTTCACGCCGAAATGGGCGCAGCTGCGCATCATCGCGCCGAGGTTGTGCGGGTTACCTACGTCTTCCAGGGCCAGTACGCAGTCATCTTCATCAGCCTGGCTGACCCACTGCTTAACGGTTGTCCCGTTACGTTTCTTAATCAGGAAGCAGACGCCACCGTGGTGTTCGGTGCCAGACGCTTTGGTGATCTCTGCATCGTCTACAACGTGGTAGGCTTTGCGATTAGCCGCCATCCAGCGCAGCGCTTCTTTGAAACGCGGCGTGACGCTCTGGATAAACCAGGCGCGCACGATGCAGTCTGGACGGCTCTGGAACAGGGCCTGACAGGCATTTTCGCCATAAACGCGGGTCTCTTCCGCGCGCTGACGGCGAATCACTTCCGGATCTATAACCGTTTTACCGGCCATGCTGCCGTGATCGACAGGCGCTTTGGACTCATCGCCTGGCGCGCGGGAAACGGTACGCCATGGTGACGCATCGCGGTTAAAGTCGTCGCGTTTGAAATCATCACGCTTACGGTCGTCACGTTTGCGATCGTCGCGTTTGCGGTCATCACCGCGGCTGTTTCTCTCATCGCGGGCGGGGCGACGGCCACCGTCTGCACGAGATGGCCCTGGACGCCCGCCACCTTTTCCGGTACGCGGATTTTCGGTGCGTTTATCAGAGTCATCATCACTGCGGACATACATCACTTTGACCTTGCCGCTTTTGTTTTTCAGTTCGTCGTTCATGCTTTTCTCCACCAGCGCTGCGCGAAGCGCGCAGATTACCCGATGTACCCGCGCATAGCCATTACTTCGTATAAAAGCCTGTGACTATTGTTCTTATTGAATAAAACGCATTGTCGTTTCAAACAGGGTCGTTGATAATATGTAACATATTGGAAACATAACCGGCATGTTGCCGATTTGTCCCCCGCTCTACCTGAGGTTAGTTATGAATACCGTATGTGCCAACTGCCAGGCTCTTAACCGCATTCCGGATGATCGAGTTGATGATGGAGCAAAATGCGGACGCTGCGGTCATGAATTGTTCGATGGTGATGTCATTAATGCTACCGGTGCAACTCTGGATAAACTGCTGAAGGACGATCTGCCGGTAGTGGTCGATTTCTGGGCGCCATGGTGCGGCCCGTGCCGTAACTTCGCGCCAATCTTTGAAGATGTCGCTGAGGAGCGTAGCGGGAAAATGCGTTTCGTAAAAGTGAACACCGAGGCTGAACGTGAGTTAAGCGCCCGCTTCCGCATTCGCAGCATCCCGACCATCATGATTTTCAAGAATGGTGAAGTTGTCGATATGCTGAACGGTGCAGTCCCGAAAGCGCCGTTTGATAGCTGGCTGAACGAATCCCTCTGATATTCCGGGGCACGTAACTTGTGCCCCGCCCTCGCCTCTGCGAGAATGGCGTTTTTTCTGCGCACTCCCCCATGACTGATAACGCCGTACTACAATTGCGCGCTGAACGCCTGGCGCGTGCGACTCGCCCCTTTCTTGCCCGTGGTAACCGCATTCGTCGCTGTCAGCGTTGCCTGCTGCCGCTTAAGCAATGCCTGTGCGCGACCCTGACCCCCAGCCATGCCGAAAGCCGTTTTTGTCTGGTGATGTTTGATACTGAACCGATGAAGCCCAGCAATACCGGACGGCTGATCGCGGATATTTTACCGGATACTACCGCCTTCCAGTGGTCACGCACTGAGCCGCCACAGGCGCTGCTCGATCTCGTCACCAGCCCCGATTATCAACCGATGGTAGTGTTCCCGGCCTCCTATGCCGGTGATACGCGTCAGGTGCTGACGGCTCCGCCTTCCGGAAAGCCGCCGCTGTTTATCATGCTGGATGGCACATGGACCGAGGCGCGCAAGATGTTTCGCAAGAGCCCTTACCTGGATGCTTTGCCGGTTATCTCCGTCGATCTGTCGCGCGTTTCAAATTACCGACTCCGGGAAGCCCATGCGGACGGCCAGTACTGCACCGCCGAAGTGGCAATTGCCCTGCTGGATCTGGCGGGAGATGTGCAGGCGGCGAACGCGCTGGGCGATCACTTCTCTCTTTTCCGTGAACGCTATCTGGCCGGAAAACCCATTCGTACGGGAAGCATCACAGCAGCGGAGCCGGAAAGCGTTTAAAATCATCAGGTCACTCGCCCTTTCAGGAGACTTGTATGAGCCAGCGCGGGTTAGAAGCCTTACTCCGCCCCAAATCCATCGCCGTGATCGGCGCGTCGATGAAACCCGAACGCGCCGGTTACCTGATGATGCGAAACCTGCTCGCAGGCGGTTTTAACGGCCCGATCCTGCCGGTGACGCCCGCGTATAAAGCCGTGCTGGGCGTCCTGGCCTGGCCCGATGTGGACAGCCTGCCCTTTATCCCCGATCTCGCGGTGCTCTGTACCCACGCCCGACGCAATATCACGCTCCTCGAGGCGCTGGGGAAAAAGGGCTGTAAAACCTGCATCATTCTCTCCTCGCCGCCTGAACAGCAAAAAGAGCTGATGGCCTGCGCGGCGCGATACCAGATGCGACTCCTGGGGCCAAACAGCCTTGGCCTGCTGGCCCCCTGGCAGGGGCTGAACGCCAGTTTCTCTCCCGTTCCGATACGTAAAGGCAAGCTGGCCTTTATCTCCCAGTCGGCGGCGGTCTCCAATACCATCCTCGACTGGGCCCAGCAGCGCGAGATGGGATTCTCCTACTTCATCGCCCTGGGCGATGGGCTGGACATTGATGTCGACGAGCTGCTGGATTTCCTGGCGCGCGATACTAAAACCAGCGCCATCCTGCTTTACCTTGAGCATCTTAGCGATGCGCGACGCTTTGTGTCGGCGGCCCGCAGCGCCTCGCGCAATAAACCGATTCTGGTGATCAAAAGCGGACGCAGCCCGGCCGCCCAGCGTCTGCTGCATTCGCATTCGGGGATGGATCCGGCCTGGGATGCGGCCATCCAGCGTGCCGGCCTGTTGCGCGTTCAGGATACCCACGAACTCTTTTCCGCTGTCGAAACGCTGAGCCATATGCGTCCGCTCCGGGGAGAGCGGCTGATGATCATCAGCAACGGTGCCGCCCCCGCCGCGCTGGCGCTGGACGAGCTCTGGCTGCGCAACGGGAAGCTGGCCGCGCTCAGCGAAGAGACACTCCAGCGCCTGCGTGAGACGCTCCCGCCCGGCGTAGAGCCCGGTAATCCCCTTGATTTGCGCGATGATGCCAGCAGCGATCGCTATATCAGCGCCTTCAACATCTTGCTGGAAAGCCAGGATTTTGATGCCCTGATGGTCATTCACTCTCCGAGTGCTGCAGCGCCGGGTAGCGAAAGCGCCCGTTCACTGATTGAGGCCGTGAAGAAGCATCCGCGGGGGAAATACGTGTCGCTGCTAACCAACTGGTGCGGTGAGTTTTCTTCGCAGGAGGCGCGGCGCCTGTTCAGCGAGGCGGGATTGCCAACATACCGCACCCCGGAAGGCACCATCACTGCCTTTATGCATATGGTGGAGTACCGGCGTAACCAGAAACAGCTGCGGGAAACACCTGCGCTGCCGGGGAATCTGACGGCCAATACCGGACATGCCCGGGCCCTGCTGCAACGCGCCATTGACGACGGCGCGCGTTCGCTGGATACCCATGAGGTGCAGCCGATCCTCAACGCCTTTGGCATGCATACCCTACCGACCTGGATCGCCAGCGACAGCGCGGAAGCGGTGCATATCGCCGAGCAGATTGGTTATCCGGTGGCGCTGAAACTGCGCTCCCCCGATATCCCGCATAAGTCAGAAGTACAGGGCGTGATGCTGTACCTGCGCACCGCGGCGGAAGTTCAGCAGGCGGCTGATGCGATTATCGATCGCGTTAAAATGACCTGGCCTCAGGCACGGATCCATGGCCTGCTGGTGCAAAGCATGGCCAACCGTGCGGGCGCGCAGGAGCTACGGGTGGTGGTAGAACAGGATCCGGTCTTCGGTCCGCTGATCATGCTGGGTGAAGGAGGCGTGGAGTGGCGCCCTGAAGATCAAGCGGTGGTTGCCCTGCCTCCACTGAACATGAACCTCGCCCGTTATCTGGTCATTCAGGCAATCAAGAGCAAGAAGATCCGCGGGCGCAGCGCCTTACGACCGCTGGATATTGCCGCCCTGAGCCAGTTCCTGGTGCAGGTATCGAACCTGATTGTCGACAGTCCGGAAATCCAGCGCCTGGATATTCATCCTTTACTGGCCTCCGGCAGCGAGCTGACGGCGCTGGATGTGACGATGGATGTGGCAGCCTTTACCGGCGATCGCGAAAGCCGACTGGCGATCCGCCCTTACCCCCATCAGCTTGAGGAGTGGGTGGAGATGAAAAATGGCGAGCAGTCGCTATTTCGTCCCATTCTGCCGGAAGATGAACCGCAGCTGCAGCGCTTTATCGCCCAGGTAACAAAAGAAGATCTGTACTATCGCTACTTTAGTGAAATCAACGAATTTACCCACGAAGATTTAGCCAATATGACGCAGATCGACTACGATCGGGAAATGGCGTTTGTTGCCGTCCGCCGCACTGATGAGGGCGATGAGATCCTTGGCGTGACGCGCGCTATCTCCGATCCCGATAACGTCGATGCAGAATTTGCGGTGCTGGTTCGCTCCGATCTAAAAGGGTTGGGGTTAGGAAGACGGTTACTGGAAAAGCTGATCGGTTATACGCGAGATCACGGACTTATCCGCCTCAATGGCATTACTATGCCCAACAACCGTGGCATGATCGCCCTGGCGCGAAAATTAGGCTTTACCGTTGATATTCAGCTGGAAGACGGCATTGTCGGGTTGACGCTGGCGCTGATGTCGGCAGGTAAACAAGAGTAAGGTACTGGAAATGTTGACCACTTTAAACGGCACTGATGGTATGATTGCCCGCTTCTGTTGTCTGCATAGTCCACATAATCCTTCAATGAACAGAGAAGAAACGCACTGTGATGTTGTCCAAATTTAAGCGTAATAAACATCAACAACACCTTGCTCAACTACCGAAGCTTTCTCAGTCAGTTGATGATGTAGAGTTCTTTTATGCTCCCGCCGATTTTCGGGAGACGCTACTGGAAAAAATTGCCAGCGCAACGCATCGTATTTGCATTATCGCGCTTTATCTTGAACAGGATGAAGGCGGCAGCGCCATTTTACGCGCGGTATACGAGGCCAAACGTCAGCGCCCTGAACTGGATGTCCGCATTCTGGTTGACTGGCATCGCGCCCAGCGCGGCCGTATCGGTGCGGCTGCATCTAACACCAATGCCGACTGGTATTGCCGCATGGCGCAGGAAAACCCTGGCGTAGACGTGGCGGTTTATGGTGTCCCGGTCAACACCCGTGAAGCGCTCGGTGTACTCCATTTCAAAGGCTTTATCATTGATGACAGCGTGCTGTACAGCGGCGCGAGCCTGAATGACGTCTATCTGCATCAGTTGGATAAATACCGTTACGATCGCTATCACCTGGTGCGTAATGCCCGTATGGCGGACGTCATGTTCGGGTGGGTGGATCAGAACCTGGTGCACGGTCGCGGCGTGAATCGCCTTGACGATCCCCATCGTCCAAAAAGTCCGGAGATCAAAAATGACATTCGCCTTTTCCGTCAGGAACTGCGCGATGCCATGTTTCATTTCCAGGGTGATGCAGACAACGAACAGCTTGCGGTGACTCCGCTGGTAGGCCTGGGAAAATCCAGCCTGCTCAATAAGACCATTTTCCATCTTATGCCGTGTACCGAGCATAAGCTGACCATCTGTACGCCATACTTCAACCTGCCGGCTGTGCTGGTGCGTAATATCATTCAGCTCTTACGCGACGGCAAAAAGGTAGAGATTATCGTGGGCGATAAAACCGCGAACGATTTCTTCATTCCGGAAGATCAGCCGTTTAAGATCATCGGTGCCCTGCCTTATCTGTATGAGATCAACCTGCGCCGCTTCCTGAGCCGCCTGCAGTATTATGTGAATACCGATCAGCTGGTGGTACGTCTCTGGAAAGATGAAGACAACAGCTATCACCTGAAAGGGATGTGGGTTGATGATGAGTGGATGCTGCTGACGGGGAATAACCTCAACCCGCGCGCATGGCGACTGGATCTTGAGAATGCCATTCTGATCCACGACCCGCGTCATGAACTGGCCCCTCAACGCGAGCGTGAGCTGGAGCTGATCCGCACCCACACCACTGTGGTGAATCATTATCGCGAGCTGCAAAGCATCGCTGATTACCCGGTTAAGGTCAGAAAACTGATCCGCCGCCTGCGCAGGATCCGAATCGATCGCTTAATCAGCCGCATCTTGTAATATTCAGCCCTGTCATTGACGGGGCTTTTTTATGGAGGTCGTTGTGCGTTATTTCCTGTTAATGAGCTGCCTGGTATTGTGCGGCTGCAGCCATATGGCTCAGGATAGCTGGTCTGGTCAGGATAAGGCGCAACACTTTTTAGCATCGGCGATGCTATCAGCCGCGGGTAATGAATATGCCCAACGCCAGGGTGTTAGCCACGATCGTAGCGCTGCGTACGGCCTGATGTTTTCAGTAAGTCTGGGAGCATCGAAAGAGCTGTGGGACAGCCGCCCGGCGGGGAGCGGCTGGAGCTGGAAAGATTTTGCGTGGGATATCGCCGGGGCCACTGCTGGCTATAGCCTGTGGCAACTGGCGGAGCACTAAAGACGGATCCCCTTCCCTTTTCGGTGCAGCATTAAAGAGACGACAAACGCCAGCGCGCCCATCAGCGTGACGTACCAGAAGAAGGTCGTTTCACTGCCTACCGACTTCAGTGACAGCGCGACATATTCCGCCGAACCGCCAAACAGCGCATTCGCCACCGCATAAGACAACCCAACTCCCAGGGCACGCACCTGAGCGGGGAACATCTCTGCTTTAAGGATACCGCTGATCGAGGTGTAAAAACTGGCTATGATCAGCGCGACCATTACCAGGGCGAACGCGGCATAAGGGGAAGAAACATGCTGAAGCGCCGTGAGAATAGGTACTGTGCATAATGCCGACAAGCCGCCAAAGATCAGCATTGAATTCCGGCGGCCGATTTTATCCGATAGCGCGCCGATAACAGGCTGAATGAGCATAAAGACAAATAGCGCCCCCGTCATGACCATACTCGCCACGTTAGCGTGCATGCCCGTGGTATTAACTAGATACTTCTGCATATAGGTCGTGAAGGTATAGAAGGTGAGCGAGCCGCCTGCGGTAAAGCCAAGCACCATCAAAAATGCCTTACGGTTACGCCATAAACCTTTGAATGAACCCGCCTCTTTTAACGCTCTCACCTCTTTTCGTGATGTTTCTTCCAGCTGACGGCGTAACCATAACGCCACAACGGCAAGTACTGCGCCGAGCGCAAAAGGAATACGCCATCCCCATGCCCGGAGATCTTCATCACTTAACACCTGCTGCAGGATCACCACGGCCAGGAGCGCCAACAGCTGACCGCCAATCAGCGTTACATACTGAAAGGAGGCATAAAAACCTTTACGCCCTTCCACTGCGACTTCACTCATATAAGTTGCGCTTGTGCCATATTCTCCCCCGACGGAAAGACCCTGGAACAATCGCGCCAGTAACAGTAAGGCCGGTGCCCATGTGCCAATAGCGTCATAGCCGGGCAAACAGGCGATAACCAAAGAGCCGAAACACATCATGCAGACGGAGATCAGCATGGACGTTTTACGCCCTTTACGATCGGCGATACGACCAAACAGCCAGCCGCCAATCGGACGCATTAAAAAGCCAGCAGCGAAAACGCCTGCCGTTTGCAGCAGCTGGGTCGTGGTATTGCCAGATGGGAAGAAGATATGGGCAAAGTAGAGTGAGCAAAACGAGTAAACGTAAAAGTCGAACCATTCAACCAGATTGCCTGAAGATGCGCCGACGATTGCCCAGATCCTGCGGCGAGTGTCGCCGTCTGCTGCTTTTTTACTATCCGTATCTGTACTTGCTACGGTTACTGTCATTTTAAATCCCCTGTCTTACATTGCGGGCCATTGCACCCATTCCAGTAAAACCAGATTTAAAATTTAACGTTAGGTAAAAAAATTGTTTCTATTATGTTTCATTTAATTTTGTGAGACACATCATAAAACGGGGGCTGGTATGGGAGCCATCTTCATCCCCATTTTTTCTGATGCGCTTGTTTTCTTTGCAAATAATCTTCGTCAGCACGAATTTTATCCCACCATCCTTTGAAAACTTTTGCCGCTTCGGCTTTAATGGGATCATGATCTAACGGACGAACATTGCGTTCATCGTCGTACTTTTTCCCGCCTTTATGGTTGGCGTAGCGTCTGGCGCGGGTATAACCCATCTGAATAAATTTTCTGGCCATATCCATGCCAACGAAATCGTCTTGCTGGCGGTATTGCTCAAATAACGCGTAAATCTCCTGCGCAGATTTTGTCGCAACCACAGCATTCTTGTATCGCCAGTAAGGCAGGATTTCACTTTTGTAAGGTTCAACCAGCAGAACACCTTGCTCTCCCCGCCCCACCTGGTAAAGCTCAGGGTGATCACGAAAGTTGGTGTTGGCGAAATCCTGTTCATAGTTAAAGGGTGGGTTCGGCAAAATAACCTCGCTGATGATACGTATCTTGTTATTTTAGCCAGAGATTGTGAAGTTTGCCCGGTTCGGGAAATGCAAAAAACCCCGTACCTACCGGTACGGGGTTTCTTTAATTGATGCCTGGCAGTTCCCTACTCTCGCATGGGGAGGCCCCACACTACCATCGGCGCTACGGCGTTTCACTTCTGAGTTCGGCATGGGGTCAGGTGGGACCACCGCGCTACAGCCGCCAGGCAAATTCTGTTGTTCACCCCGCCCTCAGGCGTGATGAGTAATCTGTAATCAGCTGAAAATCGTCTTCAAATCCGCCGAAACAGCTTCGGCGTTGTAAGGTTAAGCCTCACGGTTCATTAGTATCGGTTAGCTCAACGCATCGCTGCGCTTACACACCCGACCTATCAACGTCGTCGTCTTCAACGTTCCTTCAGGACCCTTAAAGGGTCAGGGAGAACTCATCTCGGGGCAAGTTTCGTGCTTAGATGCTTTCAGCACTTATCTTTTCCGCATTTAGCTACCGGGCAGTGCCATTGGCATGACAACCCGAACACCAGTGATGCGTCCACTCCGGTCCTCTCGTACTAGGAGCAGCCCCCCTCAATTCTCCAGCGCCCACGGCAGATAGGGACCGAACTGTCTCACGACGTTCTAAACCCAGCTCGCGTACCACTTTAAACGGCGAACAGCCGTACCCTTGGGACCTACTTCAGCCCCAGGATGTGATGAGCCGACATCGAGGTGCCAAACACCGCCGTCGATATGAACTCTTGGGCGGTATCAGCCTGTTATCCCCGGAGTACCTTTTATCCGTTGAGCGATGGCCCTTCCATACAGAACCACCGGATCACTATGACCTGCTTTCGCACCTGCTCGAGCCGTCACTCTCGCAGTCAAGCTAGCTTATGCCATTGCACTAACCTCCTGATGTCCGACCAGGATTAGCTAACCTTCGTGCTCCTCCGTTACTCTTTAGGAGGAGACCGCCCCAGTCAAACTACCCACCAGACACTGTCCGCAACCCGGATCACGGGTCCACGTTAGAACACCAGCCATTAAAGGGTGGTATTTCAAGGTTGGCTCCACGCAGACTGGCGTCCACGCTTCAAAGCCTCCCACCTATCCTACACATCAAGGACCAGTGTTCAGTGTCAAGCTATAGTAAAGGTTCACGGGGTCTTTCCGTCTTGCCGCGGGTACACTGCATCTTCACAGCGATTTCAATTTCACTGAGTCTCGGGTGGAGACAGCCTGGCCATCATTACGCCATTCGTGCAGGTCGGAACTTACCCGACAAGGAATTTCGCTACCTTAGGACCGTTATAGTTACGGCCGCCGTTTACCGGGGCTTCGATCAAGAGCTTCGCGTTGCCGCTAACCCCATCAATTAACCTTCCGGCACCGGGCAGGCGTCACACCGTATACGTCCACTTTCGTGTTTGCACAGTGCTGTGTTTTTAATAAACAGTTGCAGCCAGCTGGTATCTTCGACTGATTTCAGCTCCACGAGCAAGTCGCTTCACCTACCATCAGCGTGCCTTCTCCCGAAGTTACGGCACCATTTTGCCTAGTTCCTTCACCCGAGTTCTCTCAAGCGCCTTGGTATTCTCTACCTGACCACCTGTGTCGGTTTGGGGTACGATTTGATGTTACCTGATGCTTAGAGGCTTTTCCTGGAAGCAGGGCATTTGTTGCTTCAGCACCGTAGTGCCTCGTCATCACACCTCAGCGTTGAATAAGGTTCCGGATTTACCTGGAACCTCCGCCTACATGCTTAAACCGGGACAACCGTCGCCCGGCCAACATAGCCTTCTCCGTCCCCCCTTCGCAGTAACACCGAGTACAGGAATATTAACCTGTTTCCCATCGACTACGCCTTTCGGCCTCGCCTTAGGGGTCGACTCACCCTGCCCCGATTAACGTTGGACAGGAACCCTTGGTCTTCCGGCGAGCGGGTTTTTCACCCGCTTTATCGTTACTTATGTCAGCATTCGCACTTCTGATACCTCCAGCAGACCTCACAGTCCACCTTCAACGGCTTACAGAACGCTCCCCTACCCAACAACGCATAAGCGTCGCTGCCGCAGCTTCGGTGCATGGTTTAGCCCCGTTACATCTTCCGCGCAGGCCGACTCGACCAGTGAGCTATTACGCTTTCTTTAAATGATGGCTGCTTCTAAGCCAACATCCTGGCTGTCTGTGCCTTCCCACATCGTTTCCCACTTAACCATGACTTTGGGACCTTAGCTGGCGGTCTGGGTTGTTTCCCTCTTCACGACGGACGTTAGCACCCGCCGTGTGTCTCCCGTGATAACATTCTCCGGTATTCGCAGTTTGCATCGGGTTGGTAAGCCGGGATGGCCCCCTAGCCGAAACAGTGCTCTACCCCCGGAGATGAGTTCACGAGGCGCTACCTAAATAGCTTTCGGGGAGAACCAGCTATCTCCCGGTTTGATTGGCCTTTCACCCCCAGCCACAAGTCATCCGCTAATTTTTCAACATTAGTCGGTTCGGTCCTCCAGTTAGTGTTACCCAACCTTCAACCTGCCCATGGCTAGATCACCGGGTTTCGGGTCTATACCCTGCAACTTAACGCCCAGTTAAGACTCGGTTTCCCTTCGGCTCCCCTATACGGTTAACCTTGCTACAGAATATAAGTCGCTGACCCATTATACAAAAGGTACGCAGTCACCTAACAAGTAGGCTCCCACTGCTTGTACGTACACGGTTTCAGGTTCTTTTTCACTCCCCTCGCCGGGGTTCTTTTCGCCTTTCCCTCACGGTACTGGTTCACTATCGGTCAGTCAGGAGTATTTAGCCTTGGAGGATGGTCCCCCCATATTCAGACAGGATACCACGTGTCCCGCCCTACTCTTCGAGTTCACAGCACATGCATCTTCGTGTACGGGAGTATCACCCTGTACCCTGCGACTTTCCAGACGCTTCCACTGACACACATGCTGATTCAGACTCTGGGCTGCTCCCCGTTCGCTCGCCGCTACTGGGGGAATCTCGGTTGATTTCTTTTCCTCAGGGTACTTAGATGTTTCAGTTCCCCTGGTTCGCTTCGTTAAGCTATGTATTCACTTAACGATAGTGCAACGGATTGCACTGGGTTTCCCCATTCGGAAATCGTCGGCTATAACGGTTCATATCACCTTACCGACGCTTATCGCAGATTAGCACGTCCTTCATCGCCTCTGACTGCCTAGGCATCCACCGTGTACGCTTAGTCGCTTAACCTCACAACCCGAAGATGTCTCTTTCGATTCATCATCGTTTTGCGAAAATTTGAGAGACTCGAACACACCTTCATCTGCTCTTATTACGGAGAGCAGACACAGTGTGTCGTTTCAATTTTCAGCTTGATCCAGATTTTTAAAGAGCAAATATCTCAAACATGACTTAACAGTCAGTTTTGAGATACTGATTGGTTGTGCCTTTCACTCACACCCAGCAAGTGGCGTCCCCTAGGGGATTCGAACCCCTGTTGCCGCCGTGAAAGGGCGGAGTCCTAACCGCTAGACGAAGGGGACACGATGTGTCGCGACTTCGCAGCCGTCTTGCTCGTTACTTTTCATCAGACAATCTGTGTGAGCACTACAAAGGCAGGTTCTTTAAGGTAAGGAGGTGATCCAACCGCAGGTTCCCCTACGGTTACCTTGTTACGACTTCACCCCAGTCATGAATCACAAAGTGGTAAGCGCCCTCCCGAAGGTTAAGCTACCTACTTCTTTTGCAACCCACTCCCATGGTGTGACGGGCGGTGTGTACAAGGCCCGGGAACGTATTCACCGTAGCATTCTGATCTACGATTACTAGCGATTCCGACTTCATGGAGTCGAGTTGCAGACTCCAATCCGGACTACGACGCACTTTATGAGGTCCGCTTGCTCTCGCGAGGTCGCTTCTCTTTGTATGCGCCATTGTAGCACGTGTGTAGCCCTACTCGTAAGGGCCATGATGACTTGACGTCATCCCCACCTTCCTCCAGTTTATCACTGGCAGTCTCCTTTGAGTTCCCGGCCTAACCGCTGGCAACAAAGGATAAGGGTTGCGCTCGTTGCGGGACTTAACCCAACATTTCACAACACGAGCTGACGACAGCCATGCAGCACCTGTCTCAGAGTTCCCGAAGGCACCAAAGCATCTCTGCTAAGTTCTCTGGATGTCAAGAGTAGGTAAGGTTCTTCGCGTTGCATCGAATTAAACCACATGCTCCACCGCTTGTGCGGGCCCCCGTCAATTCATTTGAGTTTTAACCTTGCGGCCGTACTCCCCAGGCGGTCGACTTAACGCGTTAGCTCCGGAAGCCACTCCTCAAGGGAACAACCTCCAAGTCGACATCGTTTACGGCGTGGACTACCAGGGTATCTAATCCTGTTTGCTCCCCACGCTTTCGCACCTGAGCGTCAGTCTTTGTCCAGGGGGCCGCCTTCGCCACCGGTATTCCTCCAGATCTCTACGCATTTCACCGCTACACCTGGAATTCTACCCCCCTCTACAAGACTCTAGCCTGCCAGTTTCGAATGCAGTTCCCAGGTTGAGCCCGGGGATTTCACATCCGACTTGACAGACCGCCTGCGTGCGCTTTACGCCCAGTAATTCCGATTAACGCTTGCACCCTCCGTATTACCGCGGCTGCTGGCACGGAGTTAGCCGGTGCTTCTTCTGCGAGTAACGTCAATCGATGAGGTTATTAACCTCACCGCCTTCCTCCTCGCTGAAAGTACTTTACAACCCGAAGGCCTTCTTCATACACGCGGCATGGCTGCATCAGGCTTGCGCCCATTGTGCAATATTCCCCACTGCTGCCTCCCGTAGGAGTCTGGACCGTGTCTCAGTTCCAGTGTGGCTGGTCATCCTCTCAGACCAGCTAGGGATCGTCGCCTAGGTGAGCCATTACCCCACCTACTAGCTAATCCCATCTGGGCACATCTGATGGCAAGAGGCCCGAAGGTCCCCCTCTTTGGTCTTGCGACGTTATGCGGTATTAGCTACCGTTTCCAGTAGTTATCCCCCTCCATCAGGCAGTTTCCCAGACATTACTCACCCGTCCGCCACTCGTCACCCGAAGAGCAAGCTCTTCTGTGCTACCGTTCGACTTGCATGTGTTAGGCCTGCCGCCAGCGTTCAATCTGAGCCATGATCAAACTCTTCAATTTAAGTTTGATGCTCGTGAATTAAACTTCGTAATGAATTACGTATGTTCACTCAGAGACTTTGGTATTCATTTATCGTCTTGCGACGTTAAGAATCCATGTCACTTTGAGTGCCCACACAGATTGTCTGATAAATTGTTAAAGAGCAGTGCAACGCGGCTTTCGCTCACTGTTGCGAGGTGGCGTATATTACGCTTCCCTCTTTCAGAGTCAAGCGGTAATTTCACGCTTTTCTCTGCTGACCCGGCGGCTTGTTTGCCGTTGTTCCGTGTCGATGGAGGCGCATTATAGGCAGTTCTTCTGGGGTGGCAAGTATAAAGTGAAAATTATTTGCTAACCGCTCACTTTCCAGGCGATTTGGCATCAAGACACCTATTCTTGCCTGGTTTTTAAACAAAAACGAGCCCCTGAGGGCCCGTTTTTGCCGTTTTGTGACTTACTGCACTGCCACAATCTGATCGTCTTTTTTCACCAGTTGTATCGTTTTGCCCGGGATCAGCTTCCCGGAGAGGATTTGCTGAGCCAGCGGGTTTTCGATCTGTTGCTGAATAGCGCGTTTTAAAGGACGAGCCCCGTATACCGGATCGTACCCATTCGCACTCAGCAGCTGCAGCGCGTCATCCGCAATCTGCATTTCATATCCACGCTCTTCCAGACGTTTGTACAGACGCTGCAGCTGAATACGGGCAATCGACGCAATGTGTTTTTCACCCAGCGGATGGAAGACCACCACCTCGTCGATACGGTTAATAAACTCAGGACGGAAGCTGTGGCTAACCACTCCCAGCACCAGATCCTTCATGTGACCGTAATCGAGTTCGCCGAAACGTTCCTGAATCAGATCGGAACCCAGGTTCGAGGTCATAATGACAACCGTGTTACGGAAGTCGACCGTTCTCCCCTGCCCGTCCGTCAAACGCCCATCATCCAGCACCTGCAGCAGGATGTTAAACACATCCGGATGTGCCTTTTCCACTTCATCCAGCAGGATGACGGAATATGGACGACGGCGAACCGCTTCTGTCAGATATCCGCCCTCTTCATAACCGACATAGCCCGGAGGCGCACCCACGAGACGCGACACGGAATGTTTTTCCATAAACTCGGACATGTCGATACGCACCATCGCGTCATCGCTATCGAACATAAAGTTCGCCAGCGCCTTACACAGTTCCGTCTTACCGACACCGGTTGGCCCGAGGAACAGGAAGGAGCCAATTGGACGATTAGGATCGGACAAACCTGCCCGGCTACGACGAATGGCATTCGATACTGCTTCAACCGCTTCATCCTGGCCAATAACGCGATGATGGAGATCCTCTTCCATTCGCAGCAGCTTGTCGCGTTCGCTCTCCATCATTCTGGCAACCGGGATCCCGGTCCAGCGCGCCAGCACGTCGGCAATTTCTACTTCCGTCACTTTATTACGTAACAGACGCATGGTCTTGCCTTCCTGCTGGGTTGCCGCTGCCAGCTGTTTTTCCAGCTCCGGAATTTTACCGTACTGCAGCTCAGACATCTGGGCCAAATCGCCCACGCGGCGCGCCTGTTCGATGGCTATCTTCGCCTGCTCCAGCTCAGCTTTAATAGTCTGAGTACCGGAAAGGGACGCTTTTTCCGCTTTCCACTCTTCCTCTAAGCCGGAATATTGACGCTCTTTGTCGCTCAGCTCTTCATTAAGCATATCCAGGCGCTTCTTACTCGCCTCATCCGACTCTTTCTTCAGCGCCTGCTGCTCAAGCTTGAGCTGAATGATTCGCCGATCAAGCCTGTCCAGCTCTTCCGGTTTTGAGTCTATCTGCATCCGGATGCTGGAGGCGGCCTCATCGATAAGGTCGATCGCTTTGTCCGGCAACTGCCGGTCAGCGATATAGCGGTGCGACAAAGTCGCTGCCGCCACAATCGCCGGGTCAGTGATCTGCACGTGGTGGTGCAGCTCATAACGTTCTTTCAGGCCACGCAGAATGGCGATGGTATCTTCCACTGTCGGTTCAGCCACAAACACTTTCTGGAAGCGGCGTTCCAGGGCGGCATCTTTTTCAATGTACTGACGATACTCATCCAGTGTTGTGGCACCGACGCAGTGCAGCTCACCACGAGCCAGCGCCGGTTTCAGCATGTTCCCGGCATCCATGGCGCCGTCCGCTTTACCGGCACCCACCATGGTGTGCAGCTCATCGATAAACAGGATGACGTTGCCCTCCTGTTTCGCCAGATCGTTGAGCACGCCTTTTAAGCGCTCTTCAAACTCACCGCGGTATTTGGCCCCGGCCACCAGCGCGCCCATATCCAGCGCCAGTACACGACGGCCTTTTAAGCCTTCAGGAACTTCACCATTCACGATACGCTGCGCTAACCCTTCGACGATGGCGGTTTTACCAACACCCGGCTCACCGATCAGTACCGGGTTATTTTTGGTCCGGCGCTGCAGAACCTGAATAGTACGGCGGATCTCTTCGTCACGACCAATGACCGGGTCAAGCTTGCCCTGCTCAGCGCGCTCAGTCAGATCGACCGTATATTTCTTCAATGCCTGACGCTGGTCCTCGGCACCCTGATCGTTCACGCTTTCACCTCCACGCATCTGTGCTATCGCCTGTGTCACGTTAGCGGTGGATGCGCCGGCCGTTTTCAGCAAGTCGGTCAATGTGCCACGTGATTCAAGCGCCGCCAGAACAAAGAGCTCTGACGAAATAAAGTTGTCGCCGCGTTTCTGCGCCAGTTTGTCGCAAAGATTCAGTACGCGAACCAGATCCTGGGACGGTTGTACATCTCCGCCCGTGCCTTCTACCTGGGGTAGACGGCTTAATGCCTGATCGATGGCTGTACGTAACTGGCCCGCATTAATGCCGGCAGACGTGAGTAAAGGACGAACCGATCCCCCTTCCTGATTCAGTAAGGCGCTCATGAGATGAAGAGGTTCGATAAATTGGTTGTCGTGCCCCAGTGCGAGTGACTGGGCATCAGCGAGAGCAAGCTGGAATTTATTAGTAAGACGATCCAGACGCATAACTCCTCCCATAACAGGTCAAAATTGCTACTGGAGATTAAATGAGGTCATCCCTCAATTATTCAAGGTGAATGACCTGAATTATGCGAAAAGAAAACGGCGCGTACCGGATCGTCTTGATTCTATAGGTTATATCAGCCAAATGAAACTTGCCATACGACCTGTCGTCTTGTCGCGACGATAAGAGAAGAAATCACCCTTTTCGCTGAAAGTGCAGCGATCGCCGCCATAGATCTGGTTGATGCCAAGATGGGTCAGGCGTTGACGGGCCAGCTGATAAATATCCGCCATGTACTTCTCCCCTAGCGGGCGAAAAGCGCTCTCTGCCTGCGGATCGTGCGCCATAAAGGCCTCACGAACTTCCGGGCCCACTTCAAAAGCCTGCGGACCAATCGCCGGGCCGAGCCAGGCGAGGATGTTATCCGCGCTATCCGCAAAGCAGGCTACGGTTTCTTCCAGCACGCCGGCGCAGAGTCCACGCCAGCCGGCATGGGCCGCGGCCACTTCGGTACCCGCACGGTTGCAGAAAAGCACCGGCAGGCAGTCGGCGGTCATGACGGCGCAGACGGTGCCCGGAGTAGTGCTGTAAGAGGCATCGGCGCGTTTCGAAGCATAGGGTTCCCCGGTAAGACTGAGAACAGCCGTACCATGAACCTGCTCAAGCCAGACCGGTTTCGAGGGTAACTGGCCAGCAGCAAACAACCGCTTACGATTCTCTTCTACATGGTTGAGATCGTCGCCACAGTGTGCGCCCAGGTTTAAGGACTCCCAGGCTCCCTCGCTGACACCCCCGATGCGGGTGGAACTGCAGGCCGCCACGCCTGCTGGCGCCGGCCACTCAGGGACAATCAGTTTGGTCATAACCAGTCCACTGCGTCCTTATGCTCTTCAAAATCGGCGCGCATGGCGTCGATAAGATCCACCATATCCTGTGGAATTGGCGCATGCCACTCCATCTCGATACCGGTGATCGGATGATAGAGACGCAGCATCGTCGCATGCAGAGCCTGGCGGTCAAATTTACGCAGCATGGCGATAAACTCTTCTGACGCGCCTTTTGGCGGACGCGGACGGCCACCGTACAGCTGATCGCCCACCAGCGGATGGGTAATGTGCGACATATGCACGCGGATCTGGTGAGTACGACCGGTTTCCAGACGCAGACGCAGACGCGTATGGATACGGAAATGCTCCATGATGCGATAGTGCGTGACCGCAGGTTTACCCATCGGATGAACCGACATATGGGTACGCTTGGTCGGATGGCGACTGATAGGCTGCTCTACAGTACCGCCGGAGGTCATATGACCAATTGCCACCGCTTCGTATTCACGAGTGATTTCACGCAGCTGCAGTGACTCAACCAGACGCGTTTGCGCTGGAATAGTTTTGGCCACGACCATCAGACCGGTGGTGTCTTTATCCAGACGGTGAACGATCCCCGCACGGGGTACGTCAGCGATCGGCGGATAATAGTGCAGCAGTGCATTCAGCACTGTGCCATCAGGGTTCCCTGCGCCAGGGTGGACAACAAAGTCACGCGGCTTGTTGATCACTAAAATGTCGTCATCTTCGTAGACGATGTTCAGCGGGATATCCTGAGGCTCAAAACGGACTTCTTCTTCGATATCAGCATTGATGGCGACCACTTCCCCACCCAACACTTTCTCTTTTGGCTTGTCCCAGATCTTGCCGTTTACCAGCACGCGCTGGTCAAGAATCCATTCTTTTATGCGTGAACGCGAATAATCAGGGAACATTTCGGCCAAAGCCTGATCTAAGCGTTGTCCGAGTTGTTTTTCGGAGACTGTTGCGGTGAGTTCTACTCGTTGTGCCATAGACTGCTTCTTCGTTTAACGTTGGGTTTTACGGCTTTGCCGTTTAATATAGTGTGCTATTGTAGCTGGTCTTAATCGGGAGCAGGAAAGAGATTCTCCCGGACAAACATTTGAGGAAAGTCAAAACGTCATGACGCGCATGAAATATCTGGTGGCAGCGGCCACGTTGAGCCTGGCTTTGGTAGGCTGCTCCGGTTCGGGTGAACAGGTCCCTGACAATCCGCCGAATGAAATCTATGCGACTGCTCAGCAAAAGCTGCAGGACGGTAACTGGAAACAGGCGATAACGCAACTGGAAGCGCTGGATAATCGTTATCCATTTGGCCCGTATTCCCAGCAGGTACAGTTGGATCTGATCTACGCTTACTATAAAAATGCCGATCTGCCACTGGCTCAGGCGACGATTGATCGCTTTATGCGTCTGAATCCGACCCATCCAAATATTGATTACGTCATGTATATGCGCGGCCTGACTAACATGGCGCTGGATGACAGTGCGCTGCAAGGCTTCTTTGGGGTTGATCGTTCAGACCGTGACCCTCAGCACGCCCGCGATGCGTTCAATGACTTCTCCAAACTGGTACGTGGCTATCCGAACAGCCAGTACGTGACGGATGCCAGCAAACGTCTGGTGTTCCTGAAAGATCGTCTGGCGAAATATGAATACTCTGTTGCGGAATACTATACCCGCCGCGGGGCATATGTTGCCGTCGTGAACCGTGTTGAAGGCATGCTGCGTGATTACCCGGATACTCAGGCAACACGCGATGGCATGAAGCTGATGGAAAATGCCTATCGCGAGCTGCAGATGACATCTCAGGCTGACAAAGTGGCGAAGATCATCGCCGCCAACAGCAGCAGCTCCTGATTCTTCTGGTAGATAAAAAAACGGCAGCCTCAGGGCTGCCGTTTTTTTATCCGTTTTCGGATTAAGCTGAACCGGTTTAGCTTGCACCAATCCTATCAACTATGGCCGCAATTTCTTATTACGACAAGGCAAAAGTTGCTTCTTCCTGTCCTGCCTCACAAAAAGAATCCGTTGACAAAAAGTGACATTAAAATGTGATTTAGATCACACAAATTGACATTAAGAACGGTATGCTGGAATCACCAAGACGGGAAAGACAAGAGGTAAAATTTATGACAATGAACATTACCAGTAAACAAATGGAAATTACTCCGGCTATCCGCCAGCACGTCGCAGACCGTCTCGCCAAACTGGATAAATGGCAAACACACTTGATTAACCCGCATATCATTCTCTCTAAGGAGCCACAGGGTTTCATCGCTGACGCAACTATCAATACTCCAAACGGCCATCTGGTCGCCAGCGCGAAACATGAGGATATGTACACCGCAATCAACGATTTGATTAACAAGCTGGAACGGCAGCTCAATAAAGTGCAACACAAAGGTGAAGCCCGTCGCGCCGCAACATCGGTGAAAGACGCCAGCTTCGCAGAAGAAGTTGAAGATGAATAATCCTTTACATTGAGTCTATCGCCAACGCGCCTTCGGGCGCGTTTTTTGTTTTTTATTGACAGGGTGAAAACAGTACGGGTACTTTAAGACTGTCTTTTGAAGGAATCATCCATGACCATTAAAGCGTTTTTCTTCGCATTCTTTTTTACCTTCCCCTGATTGGGAGGCGTTTCGTCGTGTGATAAAGAATGCGAAGACGAACAACAAGGCCTCCCACACCGGGGGGCCTTTTTTATTGATAACGATAATATGATTAAGGCAACGCTATGACACCGGAAAACCCGTTACTGGATCTGCGAGACAAGATCAGCGCTCTGGATGAAAAATTGCTTTCGCTGCTGGCCGAACGCCGTGCGCTGGCCGTCGAGGTAGGAAAAGCAAAGCTGGCGTCGCATCGTCCGGTACGCGACATCGATCGTGAGCGCGACCTGCTGGAACGCCTGATCAATCTCGGCAAGACCCACCATCTGGATGCACACTACATTACCCGCCTGTTCCAGCTGATTATTGAAGACTCCGTCCTGACGCAGCAGGCGTTGCTGCAACAGCATCTCAACAAGACCAACCCGCATTCGGCGCGTATTGCCTTCCTGGGGCCGAAAGGGTCCTATTCCCACCTCGCCGCGCGTCAGTATGCGGCCCGTCACTTCGAAGAGTTTATTGAGAGCGGCTGCGCGAAGTTTGCGGATATCTTCAACCAGGTCGAGACCGGACAAGCAGATTACGCTGTCGTGCCGATCGAGAATACCAGTTCCGGCGCGATCAACGACGTATACGATTTGCTCCAGCACACCACCCTGTCGCTGGTTGGCGAGATGACTATCCCTATCGACCATTGCGTGCTGGTATCCGGCACCACCGACCTCGACAAAATCGAGACGGTTTACAGCCACCCGCAACCTTTCCAGCAGTGCAGTCAGTTCCTGAACCGTTATCCGGGCTGGAAAATTGAATATACCGAGAGCACTTCGGCGGCGATGGAAAAAGTTGCGCAGGCCAACTCCCCTACAGTGGCCGCGCTGGGCAGCGAAGCGGGCGGCGCGCTATATGGGTTGCAGGTGCTGGAGCGTAACCTCGCTAACCAGACGCAAAACATCACCCGCTTCATCGTGCTGGCGCGTAAGGCGATCAATGTTTCCGATCAGGTTCCGGCTAAGACTACCCTGCTGATGGCGACCGGTCAGCAGGCCGGTGCGCTGGTAGAAGCCCTGCTGGTACTGCGCAATCACAATCTGATTATGACCAAACTGGAATCACGCCCGATTAATGGCAACCCGTGGGAAGAGATGTTTTATCTCGACATCCAGGCCAACCTGGAATCTGCATCCCTGCAGAAAGCCCTGCGCGAACTGGGTGAGATCACCCGTTCAATGAAGGTGCTGGGCTGCTATCCGAGCGAAAACGTGGTCCCGGTTGATCCTGCTTAACGCGCTATAAACGGCCCTTTTTTCACCCCTGCCACGCTGACGGGCAGGGTGAAAATGGCACCCGAAAGGGGATAGGCCGCAATCTCCTCAGGCTCCATATTCTCCCGGGTGGTGGTGATAAACAGCGTTTGCATATCATCACCTCCGAAACAGACCATCGTCGGACAGCGCACCGGCAACCGGTACTCTTCCAGCTGTTCACCCTGGGGTGAAAAACGTGCGATCCGCCAGCCGTCGAACAGCGCGCTCCAGTAACATCCTTCGACATCCACGGCCGCACCATCCGGGATCCCCTCCCCCGGCTTGAACCGACGGAAGACCTCCCGTTTACCCGGCTCGCCCTGCTCATCCAGCGGGGTGCGATAGATCACCGCGTTAGGGGTGTCGGAGGTATACATCCATTGCCTGTCGTCGCTGAATGCCAGACCGTTATGACCGTGGATATCACACTGAATGACCTCCGGCGTCAGGTCGTTATCGATCCGCATTAGCAGGGCGCCGTTGTAGTCCCCCGGCGCCCAGAAGGTGCCCGCATAGAAGCGGCCAAAATGATCGGTTCCCCCGTCATTAAAACGCGCCAGCTGTGGGTTGGACGGATTATCACAGACCTTGCGTTGCAGCAGGCCGTGTTTATCCGCCAGCCAGATGCCCGTCCGCATGGCGACAATAAAGCCCCCACCCTCGCGTAGCGCGAAGCAGCCCACCTCTTCATGGAAGGATAAAACCTTGTGTTCACCTGTGGCGAGGTGGTAGCGATGGATCTCGCCCTCCAGAATATCTGCCCAGTAGAGGGCGCTTTCCGCTTCGCTCCAGGTCGGACACTCCGGTAAGTGCCCCGTATATTCAAACAGAACGCGTGGTTCAGCCATGACAAATCCCCAAAATGAAAAAAGCCAGCAGTGCTGGCTTTCAGTATATACATCATCAGATTACTGGCGACTGTCATTCGCCTGCCGTAGCAGAATGCGACTCTCGCTCTGGAAGCGTTGGGCATAATCGCCAAACCAGTGTTCTACCTTACGGAAGCTGTCGATAAACGCCTGCTTATCGCCGTGTTCCAGAAGGGTAATCGCCTCCCCAAAACGCTGGTAGTAACGCTTGATCAGCGCCAGGTTATTGCCCGAAGACATAATGATATCTGCATAAAGCTGTGGATCCTGGGCAAACAGCCGTCCGACCATCGCCAGTTCGAGACGATAGATCGGTGACGACAGCGACAGCAGTTGCTCAAGCTGAACATTCTCTTCCGCCAGGTGCAGGCCATACGCGAAGGTTGCGAAGTGGCGCAGCGCCTGGATAAAGGCCATATTCTGATCGTGCTCGACGGCGCTGATCCGGTGCAACCGCGCGCCCCACACCTGAATCTGCTCCAGGAACCACTGGTAGGCTTCAGGCTGACGACCATCGCAGTAGACGACTACCTGCTTCGCCAGACTGCCGCTGTCCGGGCCGAACATCGGGTGGAGCCCGAGCACCGGACCGTTATGCGCGGCCAGCATCGCCTGCAGCGGACCATTTTTTACCGAGGCCAGATCGACCAGAATGCAGTCTTCCGGCAGCGGTGGCAGTTTAGCAATAATATCTTCGGTAACATGAATCGGGACGCTGACAATGACCATGCCCGCATCAGCAACCATCGTCTGCGCCTGGGCCCAGTCCTCTTTTTCGAGAATACGCACCTGGTAACCAGAGAGCGTCAGCATCTTCTCAAACAGACGTCCCATCTGTCCGCCGCCACCAACAATCACCACCGGACGCAGGGTCGGACAGAGCGTTTTGAAACCTTTGTCGTTTTCGCTGGAGTAAGACTCACGCATCACGCGGCGCAGCACATCTTCAATCAGATCCGGCGAAACGCCCAGCGCCTGGGCCTCTTTGCGCCGGGATGCCAGCATAGAGGCTTCGCGCTCCGGCACGTAAATCGGCAAACCGTATTTACTTTTCACTTCGCCGACTTCAGCAACCAGAGCCATACGGCGCGCCAGCAAATCCAGCAGCGCCTTATCCACCTCGTCAATTTGATCGCGCAAGGCGGTCAATTCAGCAACCATAACAAACCTCTTAAGCCAGACGCGTCGCCAGCTGGCCGTTCAAATCTTTGTGGATCTCACGCAGCAGCGCATCGGTGGTTTCCCAGCTGATGCAGGCATCGGTTACGGAAACCCCGTGCTTCATGGCGCTGCGCGGCTGTTCGGATGACTGATTGCCTTCATGGATGTTGCTCTCAATCATCAGGCCAATAATCGAACGGTTGCCATCTTTGATCTGCGCGACGACGGATTCCGCCACCGCAGGCTGACGACGGTAATCTTTATTCGAATTACCATGACTGCAATCTACCATCAGTGCCGGGCGCAGTCCCGCCTGTTCCATCTCTTTTTCACACTGGACAACATCTGCCGGGCTGTAGTTTGGCGCTTTGCCACCGCGCAGGATGACGTGGCCATCCGGGTTGCCCTGAGTCTGCAGCAGACAGACCTGGCCGGCCTGGTTGATGCCGACAAATCGGTGCGGCATGGCCGCAGCACGCATGGCATTGATGGCTGTTGCCAGGCTACCGTCGGTACCGTTTTTAAAGCCAACCGGCATTGAGAGACCGGAGGCCATTTCACGGTGAGTTTGTGATTCAGTGGTACGTGCGCCAATGGCGGACCAGCTGAACAGATCGCCCAGGTATTGCGGGCTGTTCGGATCCAGCGCTTCCGTTGCCAGCGGCAGGCCCATGTTAACCAGCTCCACCAGAAGATTACGCGCAATCTTCAGGCCAGCTTCCACATCAAACGAGCCATCCATGTGCGGATCGTTAATTAACCCTTTCCAGCCGACAGTGGTGCGGGGTTTTTCAAAATAGACGCGCATGACCAGGTAGAGGCTATCGCTGACCTCCTCGGCCAGAGCTTTAAAACGGTGCGCATATTCGATGGCGGTTTCTGGATCATGAATGGAGCACGGACCACATACCACCAGCAGACGCGGATCGCGCCCGGCAATAATGTCGGAGATGGTCTGGCGGGAGTGCGCAATTTGCGCCTCTTGCTCAACGCTCAGCGGGAATTCCGCTTTCAGTTGATCCGGGGTGATCAGAATATGTTCATCACTAATATGTACGTTGTTCAGCGCGTCTTTTTGCATGATTGCGATCCTGGAAGCTCGTTTGCGATAGTTGTTTCCTCGATGAGGAAGCCCAACGATACCACACCGAGTAAAGATTGCAATCCACAATTCGTAAACATTACGTTACATTGCTATTAAAAAAGTCATAAAAACGGTAAATCCGTAAACTTATCATTACATTTAGTGGATTTTTTGTTTAACTTAAGCTCGCCCTTTTGCTTATAAAAAAATTACTACATTTCACAAGAGAAACAGTTTCGCAATATTGATTGTTTTTAATGAAAGAAATACTGGCGACATTACATTTTTGTCGTTAATAGTGACTAATACCAATAAGATAACTTTCGATATATATTAATCTGGAGGCACGGAGAATTTACGGAATATTCTTATGCCATTTGCGTAAATTAGATCCCGTCGCATAAATTTACTTATGCTAACAATTTACTTGGGCTTTTTTCTGGCCCACGTTTTTTTTGATCTATGCTTAATTAAGATTGGTAAACAATTTCATAAGCCTACCTTGGTTAATCCTGATTTAAGGCTTTTATTTAAATAGTAATATCCCGGGTAAAACATGACGGATAAATACGATGACGGAAAAAAGCGGCACACCGTTACCCTCGCAGAAGAGCGCCTTGAGTTGGGTACGAAGAAAGTTGTAGATCGCCGCGTACGTATCACCCGCGCCACGCGGGTCGACGAGAAAAATATTACCGCCGAATTGACGCAGGAGAATGCGGACATCAAGCGCTTCGCCAAAAACGAAGTGTTGGAAGCGCAAAATATTCCTCAAATCCGGCAGGAAGGTGATGTAACGATCATCCCCATTATTGAAGAGCGTGTTGAAATAATTAAACATTACGTTCTTACTGAAGAAATCCACATTATTAAGAAACGCAGTACCGAGAGACATCAGGAAATTATCACATTGCGTTCTCAGGAAATTATTATTTCAACGGAAGATGAATGACATCCTTTACGACTTAACATGAGGAATATGAAATATGGCACATGAAAAAATCGTTACGGCGTTCACCCAACCGCAGCAGGCGGAAGTTGCTAAACAGAAACTTATTGCCGAAGGTGTACCAGAGGATGACATCGATATTATTGCGGGCGAAAGATTACATGTTGAAGACAAAGAGATTCGCCACCCAAGCTTCTGGCAGCGTCTGTTCGGCGATGATGTCGATGATAACTATGCAGCAGAATACAGCAAAGCCATCCGGGCAGGCGGCGTACTGCTGACGGCTCGGGTTGATGAGGATGACGCAGGCAGAATTGAAAACCTGCTGGATACCTATTCAAATGATTATGCTGTAAACAGCGGCCCAGGTAACGATCTCTATGGTAAAAATTACCTCGGTGAAACGAATGATGTGGGTAACCGCACTCAAGGACAGCCTGGAGTGAACACGGCCGATCCTCTTTTAGATGAAGATATCGTGACCAATAAACCGCTACCTGGCGATGCTGACTATGTCAGCGGAGGCACTGTTTCATCGGGTGTCGCAGGACGTGTCTCAGATACAACCTCAAGAGATTACGACGCGCCAACAGATTATCCGGAGCGTGTTTCAGATGATATTCAGGCGAATCCGGCTTACAGAGAAGACGATAGCCGTGAAACGCTGAAGCTGGCCGAAGAGCAGATCGACGTTAGTAAACGCCGGGTGAGCGATGGTAAAGTTCGTCTGCGCCGCTATACGGTTGAAGATGAGGTCTCGAGAGATATCTCTCTTACCGCCCAGCATGCCAGCGTTTTCCGTTCTGCCATTAACGAACCGGGTTATCTTAACGATGTGGACTGGTCCGAGAAGACGCTTGAAGTTGAAGAGTCTCATGAGGAGCCAGTGGTAGATAAAACGACTTATGTCCGCGAAGAAGTCGGCCTGCGTACAGAAACCACAGAGCGTGCTGAAACGGTGAAAGACACGGTTCGTCGACAGGAAGTTGAAGTCGATAAAAACGACCTTGACAGCGATCTCAATAAAACGAAATACCCACCAAAAGAGTAATACCTGGCAGGCGTGTTAACTGGGGTTTGTCACCCGATGGACGACCTTGCAAATAAGCGTTAAAAAAGGGGGTTAGCATGATGCTACCCCCTTTTTTATCTACAGGTTTTCTGATGCTGTGAAAGCACTGTGGTCGTTCACACGCGCTTTAATACAAGCACGTCAGCAATAACCAACAGCAGCAGGCTACAACCCATCACCGGCATTGCCAGGCCCAGCAGAACGCTAACGACAACGCACACAGCGCGGCGCCCTACAGGTAGCGCCAGCCAGCTCTGACACAGCGTCTGGGCCGGTTCCGTCGCCGTCTGCCGGGGGCGACGCATCCACCACATCCGGTAGCCCCATACAATCATGACACATAGTGCGAGTCCAAAGGCGATCAGCACCAGCTGATTAGGCAGGCCAAACAGCACACCCATGTGGAAATCCACACCCCAGCGGGTCAGTTTGGCCATCAGCGGGTAATCCGCAAAGCGGGTGCGATCCACAACGGTCAGGGTCGCGGGGTCCACGGCTACGGCATCAACCTGCGTCGGCCAGCCGCGATCGATCTCCGTCACCGTCCACGCCTGAGAAGCACGCTTCGCCGGGCGGATCTCCAGCTTCGTGGCATCAATGCCCGCGGCATTTGCCGCCTGCAGCACGCCGTCATAGAGGGCCAGGTCCGGCTTCATCTCCGGCATCGGCATGGTCATGTGATGACCCTGGTGCTCAGCATGCGGATCGGCTTTTTCAGCCGGGCCATGCAGCTGCGTGTTCACCTGCGGTGTGAGCCAGTTCATCTCTGCCCGCAGTTTATCCACATTCCCCCCCGCCCACTGGGACCAGGTCAGGCCGGTGGCCGAGAAAAGCAGCATCCCCAGCAACAGGCTCCAGCCGAGGGAGACATGCAGACGACGGCGATTCTGAAATCGGTTATTGATGCGCCTTTTTGGCCGGGTATAGAACCACAGGGCAATCCCGCCCAGCGCGGCGATCCACATCCACGATGCTGCCAGCTCGCTGTAAAGACGTCCCGCCTCTCCCAGCAGCAAAGATCGATGCAGATAATCAATTTTCTGGCGTAACGGCAGAATGCCGCTGGTGCCGTAGACGGTCATATCTCCGCGCACCTCCAGGCTCACCGGATCGATAAAGATGGCCCGGTTTTCCGAGGCATTCAGCGCCGGGTCAATGTACATCACCCGGGTGGTTTCCCCTGTTGTCAGGCCAGGACGTATCGCCTGTAGCCGCAGCTCGCCCCCGGTCACCTTTTCCGCGACGGCGATTTGCTCGGCAAGGGGACGTGCGGTGCCCCCGGTCTCGCTGAACAACGCGTGATGATAAAGCGCATTTTCCAGCTGCGGCGTTGCGACATACAGCGTTCCGGAGAGCGCGGCGATAAAGATAAACGGTCCGACAAACAGACCAATATAGAAGTGAAGACGACGCAGCAGGTTGCCCCATGCTGCGCGCGGAGTGCAGGTAGTCATGCTTTCCCTTTTTAAGGCAAAAAGTTATCGATACACCGGGGTGTACGTTTTTTTACGCGGATTAAGCAGACAGGTGCGGTGGCGCGCGGGTATCGGGACAGAGCCAGGGGAAGAAATGCCAATGGTGTACGGTGGGTCGCGGTGGCGTGAGACGTTGTCGGAGTAAGACCGCGCTTAACAGCAGCACCAGGGCCAGGATAACGCCCGGCACGTGGGCCAGCAGCACGCAGTACCCACAGGCTTCGGCATGGTCGACAGGGATACTGTCAGACGGCGCATGGTGCTCCGTCATCATGCTCATGTCGTGGTGCATACCCGGCATGGCGCTCATGGGATCTTTTTGCAACGAGACAGAGACCAGCGGCGCAAAGACGATCATCAGGATCGCAAATAACGCGAGACCTGCCGCGATACGTTGCCACTGTGCCTGATGCTGTTTTATCGTCACTTCCCCTCCGTCAAAGCCCGGGCATTGTAAACGATTTATGACGGCAAGGTTAACGTGCAGAGCACACAGAGATAAAAAAAGGGCCAGCCTTTCGGCCAGCCCTTTTTACAGGATGTCGCTTAAGCGAATCTTAGTTCAGACGCTCTTTAATACGAGCAGACTTACCAGTACGCTCACGCAGGTAGTACAGTTTAGCTTTACGTACAGCACCACGACGTTTAACAGCAATGCTGTCAACTACCGGAGAGTGAGTCTGGAAGACACGCTCAACGCCTTCGCCGTTGGAAATTTTACGAACAGTGAATGCAGAGTGCAGACCGCGGTTACGAATAGCGATAACCACGCCCTCGAATGCCTGCAGACGTTTTTTGGAACCTTCAACAACCCATACTTTCACTTCCACGGTATCACCCGGACGGAAGGAAGGTACGTCCTGCTTCATCTGCTCTTGTTCAATTTGCTTAATAATGTTGCTCATAATTTAATCTCTTATCCTGGGTAAACTGATATTCGGGGGCCTCAGGCCATCCCATCATGTTTCTGCTGCTGGTGCGCGTGTTCTTTTTTGAACTCGGCCAGCAACTTTGCTTGCTCTTCAGTCAGAGCCAGGTTTTCCAGAAGTTCAGGTCTTCTAAGCCAGGTACGGCCCAGCGACTGCTTCAGGCGCCAGCGACGAATCTCGGCATGGTTTCCCGACAGTAATACCGGCGGTACTTCCATCCCTTCTAACACTTCAGGACGGGTATAGTGTGGACAGTCCAGCAATCCATCAGCAAAAGAGTCTTCTGTTGCTGATGCTTCATGGCCCAGTACTCCCGGAATGAACCGGGAAACGGAGTCAATCAGCGTCATTGCCGGTAACTCACCACCGCTGAGAACGTAATCGCCGATAGACCATTCTTCGTCAATCTCGGTCTGAATTACGCGTTCATCTATCCCTTCGTAGCGACCGCACACCAGAATCAGTTTCTGATTCGTTGCCAGTTCGCTGACGCCCGCTTGATCAAGCTTGCGTCCCTGAGGTGACAGATAAATCACCTTTGCGCCTTCACCTGCCGCGGCTTTTGCTGCTGCGATGGCATCCCGTAAGGGTTGAACCATCATGAGCATCCCCGGTCCGCCGCCGTAAGGACGTTCGTCCACGGTACGGTGCCGGTCATGAGTAAAGTCACGTGGACTCCAGCTTTCGATGCTCAGCAGGCCATTTTTTACTGCCCGGCCAGTTACCCCGTAATCAGTAATCGCGCGGAACATTTCAGGAAACAGGCTAATTATGCCAATCCACATAGCGCCGTCTTTTACCGTTTTCAGGAGAATTTAAAAACCAGGATCCCAATCTACTTCAATGGTTTGAGTAGCGAGATCGACTTTCTTGATAACCTGCCCATCGAGGAACGGAACCAGCCGCTCCTTGATACCGAACGCATCTTTCAGGTTCGCCTTAATGACGAGAACGTCATTGGATCCGGTTTCCATCATATCGATGACTTTCCCCAGACCGTAACCTTCAGTGGTCACTACCTGGCAACCGATAAGGTCTTTCCAGTAGTAGCCATCTTCCAGCTGAGGCAGCTGCGACGAATCCACGACAATTTCACAATTAGTCAGTGCATTCGCGGCATCGCGATCGTCAACGCCTTTCAGCTTGATGACGATGTCCTGATTGTGGTGACGCCAGCTTTCCAGCTCGACCTCTTGCCACTGACCCGCCTTCTGGATAAACCAGGGCTGATAGTCAAAAATGCTTTCAGCGTCTTCGGTGGAGGAAAACACTCTGAGCCAGCCACGGATACCGTAGCAAGAACCCATTTTGCCCAATACAATCGGTTCAACAGGTGCTTTTTTGCTCATCATGACCACCGTGACAGATTAAGCTGCTTTGTTTGCTGCTTTGATCAGCGTAGCAACGCGATCGGAAACAGTAGCGCCCTGGCCAACCCAGTGAGCGATACGATCCAGATCCAGACGGGTTTCTTCTTCTGCGCCAGCGGCCAGTGGGTTGAAGAAACCAACGCGCTCGATGAAGCGACCGTTGCGTGCATTACGGCTGTCAGTAACAACAACCTGGTAGAACGGACGCTTTTTCGCGCCGTGACGTGCTAAACGAATAGTTACCATAACATCCTCTTGTGTGAATAAAACACCGGGCTCCATCGGAGGGAAGGAGCCCGGTGTCATATTAAAAGCCCGAAAATTTTACTGATTTCTGGGGAAAATGCAATCAACAGTTGCTAATCCGCCGTAAAAGGCCGATTAACGCCCAGGGAAGCCTGGGGGCATCATACCTTTCATCCCACGCATCATTTTGGCCATACCGCCCTTCTTCATCTTCTTCATCATGCGCTGCATGTCGTCGAACTGCTTCAGAAGGCGGTTAACGTCCTGGACCTGCATCCCACAGCCCGCCGCGATACGGCGTTTACGGGAGCCTTTGATAATTTCTGGCTTGGCACGCTCTTTCAGCGTCATGGAGTTGATAATCGCCTCCATCCGCACCAGAACTTTATCGTCCATCTGCGATTTTACGTTGTCCGGGATCTGGCCCATGCCCGGCAGCTTGCCCATCAGGCTCGCCATACCGCCCATGTTCTTCATCTGGCGCAGCTGCTCCAGGAAGTCGGTCAGATCGAAACCGTCGCCTTTTTTCAGCTTGGTCGCCAGCTTCTCGGCCTGCGCGCGGTCAACTTTGCTCTCGATATCTTCGATCAGCGACAGCACGTCGCCCATGCCGAGGATACGGGAAGCGATACGGTCCGGGTGGAACGGCTCCAGCGCGTCGGTCTTCTCGCCGACGCCGAGGAATTTAATCGGCTTACCGGTGATATGACGAATAGAGAGCGCCGCACCGCCGCGGGCGTCGCCGTCCACTTTGGTCAGAACAACACCGGTTAACGGCAGTGCTTCGTTAAACGCTTTCGCCGTATTCGCCGCATCCTGACCGGTCATGGCATCGACCACAAACAGGGTTTCAACCGGATTGATCGCGGCATGTACCTGTTTGATTTCGTCCATCATCGCTTCATCAACGTGCAGACGACCGGCGGTATCCACCAGCAGCACGTCGAAGAACTTCAGCTTCGCTTCTTTCAGCGCCGCATTAACGATGTCGATCGGCTTCTGCGACACGTCAGACGGGAAGAAGTCGACGCTAACCTGTTCAGCCAGGGTCTCCAGCTGTCTGATCGCCGCCGGGCGATAGACGTCAGCAGAGACGACCAGCACTTTCTTCTTGTGCTTCTCGCGCAGGAATTTACCCAGCTTAGCGACGCTGGTGGTTTTACCCGCACCCTGCAGACCGGCCATCAGCACTACCGCTGGCGGTTGCGCCGCGAGGTTCAGGCTCTGGTTCTCTTCGCCCATCGCCGAAACCAGTTCGTTACGGACGATTTTGACAAACTCCTGACCCGGGGTCAGGCTCTTATTCACTTCATGACCAACCGCTTTCTCTTTAACGCGGTTGATGAAATCACGCACGACCGGCAACGCGACGTCTGCTTCAAGCAGTGCCATGCGCACTTCGCGCAGCGTCTCTTTGATGTTGTCTTCGGTAAGGCGTCCACGGCCGCTGATGTTGCGCAGCGTGCGCGACAAACGATCGGTTAAATTATCAAACATTGTCTCTCGCCTGGGGTAGAAACGTTAGGTCGCTGACGCGACACGTACACAGAATTTTGCCGCAGTATAACATGATGCCGCCTTTGTTGTTATGCAACGGTTGGAGCACGCGTCACGTAACGTTATACTGCCTCTCTTTCTCATCAGGATAACTGTCGACACCTCTATGCCTGTTTTCGCACTGATCGCCCTTGTGGCGTACTCTGTCAGCCTCGCGCTGATCATCCCTGGCCTGCTACAAAAAAACAGCGGCTGGCGGCGAATGGCTATTTTGTCGGCTGTCATCGCGTTGATAAGTCATGCCTTTGCGCTCGAAGCGCGCATTCTGCCGGGAGACGGCAGCGGGCAAAACCTGAGCCTGCTTAACGTCGGGTCGCTGGTCAGCCTGATGATCTGTACGGTGATGACCATTGTGGCCTCGAAAAACCGCGGCTGGCTGCTGTTGCCGATTGTCTACGCCTTTGCGCTGATCAACCTCGCCTTTGCCACCTTTGTGCCAAACGAGTTCATCACCCACCTTGAAACCACGCCGGGGATGATGGTGCATATTGGCCTGTCGCTGTTCTCGTATGCGACGCTGATCATTGCCGCACTGTACGCGCTCCAGCTGGCCTGGATTGACTACCAGCTCAAGAACAAAAAACTGGCCTTCAGCAATGAAATGCCGCCGCTGATGACCATCGAGCGCAAGATGTTTCACATCACCCAGGTCGGGGTAGTCTTGCTGACGCTCACGCTGAGTACCGGCCTGTTTTATATGCACAATCTCTTCAGCATGGAGAATATCGACAAGGCCGTGCTCTCCATCATCGCGTGGTTTGTCTATATTGTCCTGTTATGGGGCCATTATCATGAAGGCTGGCGCGGTCGCCGCGTAGTCTGGTTTAACGTTGCGGGAGCAGGCCTCCTGACAATGGCTTATTTTGGTAGCCGCATCATCCAGCAGATCGCCGGCTAAGCAACCAAGGAGTTCCCCCTGGAACACATCTCCACCACCACGCTGATCATCACCCTGATCGTTATGGTGGTTATCTCCGCCTATTTCTCCGGCTCAGAAACCGGCATGATGACGCTGAACCGCTACCGGTTACGTCATCGCGCCAAACAGGGTAACCGGGCCGCCCGTCGCGTGGAAAAACTGCTGCGCAAACCGGATCGCCTGATAAGCCTGGTGCTTATCGGCAATAACCTGGTCAACATTCTCGCCTCTGCGCTGGGCACCATTGTCGGCATGCGTCTGTACGGCAACGCCGGGGTCGCCATCGCCACCGGGGTGCTGACCTTTGTGGTACTGGTTTTTGCCGAAGTGCTACCGAAAACCGTCGCCGCGCTCTACCCCGAGAAGGTCGCCTATCCCAGCAGTTTCCTGCTGGCGCCATTACTCATCCTGATGATGCCGCTGGTCTGGCTGTTAAACGGCGTGACGCGAGTGCTGATGCGCATGGTGGGCATTAAAGCGGATGTGGTGATCAGCAGCGCGCTGAGCAAGGATGAACTGCGCACTATCGTGCATGAATCACGCTCGCAAATTTCCCGCCGCAACCAGGATATGCTGCTGTCAGTGCTGGATCTGGAAAAGGTCAGCGTCGACGACATCATGGTGCCGCGCAACGAGATCGTCGGTATCGACATCAACGATGACTGGAAGGCGATTGTCCGCCAGCTGACCCATTCCCCGCATGGCCGCATCGTGCTGTACCGGGATTCGCTGGATGACACCATCAGCATGCTGCGCGTGCGCGAAGCCTATCGTCTGATGACCGAGAAAAAAGAGTTCACCAAAGAGGTGCTGCTGCGGGCGGCGGATGAGATCTATTACATTCCGGAAGGCACCCCGCTCAGCACCCAGCTGATTAAATTTCAGCGCAACAAAAAGAAAGTGGGTCTGGTGGTCGATGAGTATGGCGATATTCAGGGTCTGGTGACGGTAGAGGATATTCTGGAGGAGATCGTGGGCGACTTCACCACCTCCATGTCCCCTTCCCTCGCCGAAGAGGTCACGCCGCAGAACGACGGCTCGGTGCTGATTGACGGCAGCGCGAACGTTCGTGAACTGAACAAAGCCTTTAACTGGCAGATGCCGGAAGAGGAAGCCCGCACCATTAACGGCATGATTCTGGAAGCGCTGGAGGAGATCCCGGCGGCAGGTACGCGGGTGCGTATTGGCCAGTATGATATTGATATCCTGGACGTGCAGGACAATATGATTAAGCAGGTGAGAGTGTTGCCGGTTAAACCGCTCAGGGAGAGCGTCGCGGAGTAAGCTATTGTAGGCCGGGTCAGGCGAAGCCGCCACCCGGCACTACGGGAGGCGAGTTACGCCTTAGCTTTCGCCACGGAGACCATCGCCGCGCGAATGGTACGACCGTTCAGGGTATAGCCTTTCTGCATCACCATCAGCACGTTACCGGCAGCAACGTCTTCAGACTCCACCATCGCAATTGCCTGATGCACGTTCGGATCCATCGGCACGTTGGTGTCGGCAACCACTTCCACGCCAAACTTCTTCACCACATCGAGCATGGATTTCAGCGTCAGTTCGATCCCTTCAACCATCGGGGCCAGGTCCGGGTTCGCTTTATCCGCTACTTCCAGCGCGCGATCCAGGCTGTCGATAACCGGCAGCAGTTCGTTGACGAACTTCTCCAGCGCAAATTTATGCGCCTTTTCAACGTCCAGCTCGGTACGGCGACGCAGGTTTTCCATTTCCGCTTTGATACGCAGGATGCCATCGCGCTCGCGATTCTGGGCTTCAACTACCTGAGCTTCCAGATTCGCAATTTTTTCATCGCGCGGATCCACCTGCTCAGCACCAGCCTCAGGCTCTGCAGCCTCAACCTCTTCGTGCTGCTCCGTGATAATTTCTTCCGGGGCTTGCCCCTCAGGCGTTTTCTGTTCTTTACTACTCATGAATTTCTCCGCGTTTTTCTGCATTCAACTCGCTAACTTCGCTTATTATGGGGATCAGTTTCCGGGATTCAAGGGAACAAGCCACATTGTCATCATTCATTCGCACAAGGACCTTCAGAAAATGAGCAACCATTTCAAGTGTATTGGGATTGTCGGTCATCCACGTCACCCTACTGCGTTGACGACACATGAAATGCTGTATCGCTGGCTGTGCGCGAAAAACTACGATGTGATTGTTGAACAACAGATTGCCCAGGAACTGCAGCTTACCAATGTCAAAACCGGCACGCTGGCGGAAATCGGTCAGCAGGCCGACCTGGCGGTGGTGGTCGGGGGCGACGGCAATATGCTCGGCGCCGCGCGAACCCTTGCCCGTTACGATATTAAAGTCATCGGCATCAACCGTGGCAATCTGGGCTTTTTAACCGACCTCGATCCGGATAACGCCCAGCAGCAGCTCGCCGACGTGCTGGAAGGGCACTACATCAGTGAAAAACGTTTTTTACTGGAAGCCCAGGTGTGCCAGCAGGATTGCCAGAAGCGGATCAGCACCGCCATTAATGAAGTGGTACTACATCCGGGAAAAGTAGCGCACATGATTGAGTTCGAAGTCTATATCGATGAAATCTTTGCCTTCTCGCAGCGCTCCGATGGGCTGATTATCTCTACTCCCACCGGCTCTACGGCCTATTCGCTCTCAGCGGGCGGCCCGATCCTCACCCCGTCGCTGGATGCCATCACGCTGGTGCCGATGTTCCCGCATACTCTCTCGGCTCGCCCGCTGGTGATCAACAGCAGCAGCACCATCCGGCTGCGCTTCTCGCACCGCCGTAACGACCTGGAGATCAGTTGCGACAGCCAAATCGCGCTGCCCATTCAGGAAGGGGAAGATGTGCTCATTCGCCGCTGCGATTATCACCTGAATCTGATCCACCCGAAAGACTACAGCTATTTCAACACATTAAGCTCCAAGCTCGGCTGGTCGAAAAAATTGTTCTGAAATAGCATCCAGGACTTTACTGTATAAAAAACCAGTTTATACTGTACACAAACACAGTTATGGTTTTTCATACAGGAAAACGTTTATGCTGGCACAACTGACCATCAGCAACTTCGCCATCGTTCGTGAGCTCGAAATTGATTTCAACAGCGGAATGACAGCTATCACCGGGGAAACCGGTGCCGGTAAATCTATTGCGATTGATGCGCTCGGGCTGTGCCTTGGCGGTCGTGCCGACGGCGACATGGTTCGCGCTGGCGCCAGCCGCGCCGATCTCTGCGCCCGTTTCTCCCTGAAAGATACCCCTGCCGCCCTGCGCTGGCTTGAACAGAACCAGCTTGAAGATGGGCGTGAGTGCTTACTTCGCCGTGTCCTCAACAGCGACGGCCGCTCCCGTGGCTTTATTAACGGTACCGCGGTGCCGCTGTCCCAACTGCGCGAACTGGGCCAGCTGTTAATCCAGATCCACGGTCAGCACGCCCATCAGCAGCTGATCAAACCTGAGCAGCAGAAGTCCTTACTCGACGGCTATGCCGGTGAGTCTGACCTTATGCAGCTGATGGCAGCGCACTATCGTCAGTGGCACCAAAGCTGCCGTGAACTGGCGCTGCATCAACAGCAGAGCCAGGAGCGGGCAGCCCGTGCCGAACTGCTGGCCTATCAGTTGAAAGAGCTGAACGAGTTCAGCCCGCAGCCGGGCGAGTTTGAGCAGATTGACGAAGAGTACAAACGTCTCGCCAACAGCGGTCAGCTGCTCTCCACCAGCCAGCAGGCGCTGAACCTGATGGCCGATGGCGAGGATGTGAATCTACAAAGCCAGCTCTATACCGTGCGCCAGTTAGTGACCGAGCTGGCGGGCATGGACAGCAAAGTGTCCGGTATGCTGGATATGCTGGAAGAGGCGGCGATTCAGATCTCTGAAGCCAGTGACGAGCTGCGTCACTACTGCGAGCGTCTTGATCTCGATCCCAACCGTCTGTTTGAGCTGGAACAGCGCATTTCGCGCCAAATTTCTCTGGCGCGTAAACACCACGTTTCGCCTGAGGAGCTGCCTGCGTTCCACCAGTCCCTGCTTGATGAGCAACATCAGCTCGACGATCAGGCCGACTCGCTGGAGACCCTCTCTCTGGCCGTCAGCGTGCATCATCAGCAGGCGATGCAAACCGCCACGCAGCTGCACAATGTCCGCCAGCGTTACGCTCAGGAGCTGAGCCAGCACATCACAGAGAGCATGCATCTGCTGTCCATGCCGCACGGCGTTTTCACTATCGACGTGAAGCTCGAAGACAATCACCTGACGGCCGAAGGGGCAGACCGCATTGAATTCCGCGTGACCACTAACCCGGGCCAGCCGCTGCAGGCTATCTCCCGGGTCGCGTCCGGCGGTGAGCTGTCGCGTATCGCCCTGGCGATTCAGGTGATCACGGCGAAGAAAATGGAAACCCCGGCGCTGATCTTCGATGAAGTGGATGTCGGTATCAGCGGTCCTACCGCGGCGGTAGTCGGTAAACTGCTGCGTCAGCTTGGCGAGTCCACCCAGGTTATGTGTGTGACCCACCTGCCGCAGGTTGCCGGTTGCGGCCACCATCACTTCTTCGTCAGCAAAGAAACTGACGGCGAGATGACCGAAACGCACATGCAGCCGCTGGATAAACGCGCCCGTTTGCAGGAGCTGGCCCGTCTGCTGGGCGGCAGCGAAGTCACCCGCAACACGCTGGCGAACGCGAAAGAACTGCTGGCCGCGTAAACTTTTTCGGTATCTCAGGGTCATACAGAACAATAAAAACGCCGACAGACCTGACGCCAGAGGTTTTAATGTGGTGAAAGGTCTATTATCATCGGCATATTACATATGAGCCGTCGCGTATTGCCCGGGCCGGAAAAGGAATCAAATCACTATGCGCTGTAAAACGCTGACCGCTGCCGCAGCGGTTCTTCTGATGATGACCGCAGGCTGCTCCACTCTGGAAAAAGTGGTTTACCGCCCTGACATCAACCAGGGGAACTATCTCGCTCCTAACGATGTGTCTAAAATTCGTGTCGGTATGACGCAGCAGCAGGTTGCCTATGCCCTGGGTACCCCGATGATGTCCGATCCATTCGGCACCAATACCTGGTTCTACGTGTTCCGCCAGAAGCCAGGCCATGAAGATGTGTCCCAGCAGACCCTGACGCTGACCTTCAGCAGCAGCGGCGTACTGACCAACATCGACAACAAACCGGCGCTCACCAAAGAGTAAGGTTTCAGAAATGCAAAAAGGTGCTCATTGAGCACCTTTTTTTGTTTTATCGCAGCCTGTAGCCCCGGTAAGCGCAGCGCCACCGGGGAAGCTAACTTATTTAGCGGACTTCTCCGCGCGCTGGCGACGCAGCTCTTTCGGATCGGCAATCAGCGGGCGATAAATTTCAACCCGATCACCGTCCCTCACGCTATCGCCCAGTTTGACCGGACGGCTGTAAATCCCGACTTTGTTTTTTGCCAGATCGATATCGCTGCGCAGCGTCAGCAGGCCGGAGGCGCGGATCGCCTCTTCAACGGTGGCGCCCTCTTCCAGGGTTACGCGCTGCAGATACTGCTTTTCCGGCAGCGCGTAGGCCACTTCCACCACGATGTTAGCCGGCACTGTAGACCTCTTTGGCGCGCACCGTAAAGGCCTGGACCATATTCGCCGCCAGCTCTTTAAACACACGACCAAACGCCAGCTCAATCAGGGCGTTGGTAAACTCAAAGTCGAGATGGAACTCGATCCGGCAGGCATCGGCGCTGAGCGGGACGAACTTCCATCCACCCATCAATTTCTTGAACGGGCCATCCACCAGATGCATCAGAATGCTCTGGTTATCGGTCAGGGTGTTACGGGTGGTGAACGTCTTGCTGATCCCAGCTTTGGAAACATCCACCGCTGCAGTCATTTGCGTCGGGCCTGAGTCCAGCACGCGGCTCCCGGTACACCCCGGGATAAACTCCGGATATGACTGAACGTCGTTCACTAACTGGTACATTTGTTCCACACTGTAGGGGACAAGCGCAGTACGACTAATCTGAGGCATAGCATTTTTCCTGATCAAACAACCGACAAATAATAGCATTTATCACCTGTTAAAAAAACGCTGAGCCTCATCTCGTGCTAATATAGCGCGTTAGACCTCACAGGACGCAATGAGGTGACTTTTTGACATCAGATTACCTACGGCTTCACGACACTTATGACGAAGAAAAAAGCACATAAACCTGGCTCGGCAACCATTGCGCTCAACAAGCGTGCCCGCCACGAGTATTTCATTGAAGAAGAATTCGAAGCTGGCCTTGCGTTACAGGGCTGGGAAGTTAAATCGCTGCGTGCGGGTAAAGCCAACATCGGCGACAGCTACGTTATCTTTAAAGACGGCGAAGCCTTTCTGTTTGGCGCGAACTTTCAGCCGCTGACGGTCGCCTCGTCCCACTACGTCTGCGATCCCACCCGCACTCGTAAACTGCTGCTGAACAAGCGCGAGCTGGATTCCCTTTTCGGACGCATCAACCGCGAAGGTTATACCGTCCTCGCTCTGTCGCTGTACTGGAAGAACGCCTGGTGCAAAGTGAAAATTGGCGTGGCGAAAGGTAAGAAGCAGCACGACAAACGTAACGACGCCAAAGATCGCGAATGGCAGGTTGATAAAGCGCGCATCATGAAGCACGCAGGCCGTTAATATCCGGGCACTTATTGAGCGATTCAATAAGTTAGCGTTCCGGACTGGTATCCGGGCTGCGAATTCTGGTATACTTGCTGTAACACTATTGGGGCTGATTCTGGATTCGACGGGATTTGCGAAACCCAAGGTGCATGCCGAGGGGCGGTTTGCCTCGTAAAAAGCCGCAAAAAAATAGTCGCAAACGACGAAAACTACGCTTTAGCAGCTTAATAACCTGCTAAGAGCCCTCTCTCCCTAGCTTCCGCTCTTAAGACGGGGATCAAGAGAGGTCAAACCCAAAAGAGATCGCATGGAAGTCCTGCCTGGGGCTGAAGTGCTAAAACTAATCAGGCTAGTTCGTTAGTGGCGTGTCTGTCCGCAGCTGGCGTGCGAATGTAAAGACTGACTAAGCATGTAGTACCGAGGATGTAGAAATTTCGGACGCGGGTTCAACTCCCGCCAGCTCCACCAAAATTCTTTGTTGATGGTCACCAGAGCCTGATACGAAGTCCTGAAAGCCCGCACGGCGCAAGCCTGCGGGCTTTTTTGTGTCTGTATCTGTCCGAGGCAATCCGCCTGAGTCCAGTAGAAATTGGTACACATTTAGGTACACGCTATACTGTGGTCCATTAAACGTGTACCAATTATGGAAGGGATCCAGACATGGCGCGCATCATGCGCCTCCTCACTAACAACGAAATTCTAAAAGCTAAACCTCGGGAAAAAGACTTCACCCTTCACGACGGTGACGGCTTGTTCTTACTCGTAAAAACCTCTGGCAAAAAACTTTGGCGCTTCCGTTACCAGCCCCGGTTAGTGGTAGCCGAACCAATTTAAGTCTCGGCTCATACCCTGCCCTTTCACTCGCAGCAGCTCGTGAGATACGCGACCAACACTTAACTACGCTCGCGCACGGCATCGATCCCCAGCAGCAGGAAGAGCAAGCCTCTGAGCAGCGGCAGATAGAGTTGGATAGTATTTTCTCGAATGTGGCCGCCAATTGGTTCCGGCTCAAGAGCAAAAGCGTTACTGAGGATTATGCGAAAGATATCTGGCGTTCATTAGATAAAGACGTTTTTCCAGCTATTGGCGCAATACCTGTTCAGGAGCTCAAAGCCAGAACGATCGTAGAAGCATTGGAACCAATCAAAGCGCGTGGTGCACTTGAAACCGTACGTCGCCTAGTACAGGGCATTAACGAAATCATGATTTACGCAGTCAACACGGGCCTGATTGATGCTAATCCGGCATCAGGCGTAGGCATGGCTTTTGGAAGACCCAAAAAGCAAAACATGCCTACGCTGAGGCCTGAAGAATTGCCAAAGTTAATGCGTTCTTTGGTTATGTCGAACCTGTCTGTACCGACTCGATGCTTAATTGAGTGGCAGCTCCTGACACTTGTGCGCCCTTCCGAGGCTTCTGGTGCTCGGTGGGTCGAGATCGATCTTGATGCCAAACTCTGGACGATTCCCGCCGAACGGATGAAGGCTAAGCGTGAACACATTGTTCCTTTATCGCCTCAGGCATTAGATATTCTGGAAGTGATGAAACCGATTAGTGCTCATCGTGAACATGTTTTCCCCAGTAGGAATGACCCAAAGCAACCTATGAATAGTCAGACTGCAAATGCGGCCTTGAAGCGGATTGGATTCGGAGGAAAACTAGTTGCGCACGGTATGCGATCTATCGCAAGTACTGCAATGAATGAGGCTGGTTTTAATGCCGATGTTATCGAAGCAGCCCTAGCTCATAGTGATAAAAATGAAGTACGAAGAGCTTATAACCGCTCAACGTACTTAAATAAAAGGACTGAACTCATGATATGGTGGGGTGAGTTTGTTACTGATTAAAACTTATATAATTACACTTTAAAGAATTTATTCGTTGAAGATAGCTCAAGGATCGAGTTATCCGCCATCAATTTTAAATCTTCCTTGTCAGAAAATTTATCACTTAGGATGGAAACAATATATTGCCCATTAATACTATTTGCTTCAGAAAATATATCCCTAATTTGATTCACATCAACATCTTCAATACTATCATGTATAACAAACGTTGGTCTTTTTAATTTTACTTTATCAACAAATTTAATATACGCCAAGTCAAATGCTGTTATCTCCCCTTTCTTTTTCCCTCCATTACTATTTGGTGTAACGCAAGATATATCAAAATTACACTTTCCTTTATCTTTATCAAAGGATAAATCAAAAATATATCTTTCGTTATAGATTTCCTTAGTTAAATCTCCAAAAAATTCATTAAATATTTCAATATTTTTCTCTAAGCCCTTAACTGCCAAATCAATTTCCAAGAGCAATTTTTCTCGATTAAACTCTAGCAACTTTATTTGCTCATTAGTCTCATTAATACGTGTAAGATTGGATTCTATACTCGCATAATTTTCACGCAATTCAGTTAATCTATTGTAGAGTTGATTGATAGACTTTAGTGTTTCAGGTTCTTTAATGGTTTTAAATAAAGAAGACTCTAATTCATGCAAACTATTTATTTCTAAATTAACTAGGTTAACTTCGTGTTTTTTCTTTAATAACTCCGACTCAAGAAAAACAATCTTATTACTGATAACATCATTATGAAATAAGACCATCTCCTCATATGATTTTTTGAGCTCACCTTTAAAATAAACACCAGCCGAACGATATATATCAATCAAATCATCTTCTACAATCTGTGTTATATTATTTTGGAGTGAGGATATTGAGTCTTCAATATTCTGTACTCGCATATTCAACTCGGCATACGTCAAAGAAAAATCACTGATAACAGCCTGTATTTGTGATAATTTTTTCAGACTATCAGCATGGCTATCTTTAAAATCAAAGGACTTTATGTTTTTTTCAGCCTCTAATATTTCTTTCTTAAGAGGTTTTATCATTTTTGATAGTACAGTTTCTCGATGAGGGGTTCTGTATGCAGTCAAGTATGTCTTTTGTTTTTTAATTTCTTTATTATAATCCCCTTTTTTCTTTATAAGCGGCAATCCATTGAAACCAAACAGGAATAAATACAGCATGTCATAAACATCTGCAGTAGTGTTACCATGCAGAAAATTAAGAGTCATTTGCATTTTTTCATTCGTATTTCTAATAAATTTATGCGAAACATTTCTTAATGATGGTTTTTCGGTTGTCAAACCAAAGACTGACCGTGAAATAAGATCAGAATACTCTTTCTTATCAACCTCAACATCATCTACAAAATACTTTGAGTTTTTCTCATCTGTAGAAATTATTCTTGAGACGCTGGCTTTTTTGTTTTCTACCGTACTATAATCCAATTTAAACAATAAAACATTCTCATTAATCAGCGAGACTATTTCAGGAATATCTTTCTTAAATTCAGCATCATGGTAAATATCATGACCTGATGACATAAATAAATAATCTAAGACTCGTGATAGTGTAGATTTACCAACACTATTCCCACTTTCCTTTCCAGAAGTACGTTTGTTAACGATTAAGTTCAAACCATCTTTAAATTCAACCGCCCTCACGACCTGATTGTTTTTTAATATAGTGAGTTTATTGAGCCGCATAGATAATATCTCCATTCCCATCTAACTGAACCGTACCAATGATAAAGAGCCAGTCTAAAGAGTAAAGAAAAAGATCAAAAGATAATTCAAGTGTATCATTTACCATTTCAAATAAATTAGTGATATCAATAATCCTGGAATCATTATCTCTAAAAACCCGAAGAATCAAACCACCTATATATATAGGATTAGCTTTAGGATCCGTATCAATTGTAATCATTAGGATTCTCCAATACAATGCATTCAATAATGGAATAACTAACAATCATACGAATGCCGTAATCAATATCCTCTTGTAAAAATTCAGTTCCTAATTCAGAGCAAGAATTGACAGTCTCCAAGGCCAAGAAAACGACCTCATCTACAATATTATCTGAATTTTTCTTTATAATGCTCATATCGTATGGCTTTTCATAAAGACCATACCGCCCTAACGCAGCATTATAATAGTTTCTAAATTGTCTTTTTAGCTTGACGCTGCCTTGATAAATTATACTATCTAATGTTTTGACTGAATTATCAACCAACAATGCATCTTCTTTATACAACTCTGCAACCCAACGATTTCTTTTCAGATCATTAAAAGAAATTTTCCCATTAATTTCTGACGCAGTCCTTCTTAGGCTTTGCCCCCCACCTTCAGAACTAGAAATGATCTCAACCAACTTCCCAATAACACTAGCCCGCAAGACTCTTGGCTGATTATTTATGAGTACAGGCCCTACATTATCTTGAAAACTTACGCCTGAAGACATAATTACCCCCGATTATCAATATTAACAGGGCCATTATTATCTTGAAAATATTGAGAGCGTTCTCCTTGGGAAATAGTGTTTTTATTTGTAGTAATAGTTGTGATTTGTGAATTCAGCTCATTGATTGTTATATTAAGCTGTTCTATCTCATTTTGTTTCTTAGAAACCTGCATGGTTTGATATATAGCAATAACACCAGAAACGACACCAACCATATATCCAAAAGCACTTATATATTCGTTAGCAAGTATCGATGCAATCATTTGGAACTCCATTTCAAGTTTGAGAATTTTACAGGGTTTGGTCCCTGAGCATATCAAGCTCAAGACAATTAATGAATAATTTTTGTTCGTTAAGATCCAGGCTCATCCGTTCAGACTCATTGTTACCCTATATGACGCATATTCTATCAGTGCCGAGCGACCAATAAATATAATTCATTAACCAAAATTATCAGCGCGCAGTGCTCTCCCCGCCACGCCTGCGCGCTTCGTGGGCCTGTTTTCATGCAGGAGCATAGCGAGGCTAAAGCTGGAATAGGCCCGAATGCATCAGATTAATGCATAGACAGGAGGTGAGTGCTTTAAGGAACAACAGTAACAATGTCTAAATAACTGATTTCCCTCATCCTCCGGGCGGCCTTTTCTTGAACTTATCCTGACCGCCTCACAGGCTCGCCACACACTCGAACAGTACCGCACCCCCCACCGCCAGCTCCACCAAAATTCTTTGTTAACGGTCACCAGAGCCTGATACGAAGTCCTGAAAGCCCGCACGGCGCAAGCCTGCGGGCTTTTTTGTACCCTCAATTCATCCAGCCAAAGCCATTACCACCTGTCAGAACCCTTCCAGCACAATCTTCCCGACCGCACGCCCTGTTTCCAGTTGAGCGTGGGCTTTCTGCACATTCGCCGCCGTGATCGTCCCGTAGTGCTCGCCCAGCGTGGTAGTAATCACCTGGTCGTCAATCAGTCCTGCCACGCGGGTCAGAAGCTGATGCTGGGCGATCATATCCCGGGTTTCAAACATTGAGCGGGTGAACATAAACTCCCAGTGCAGGGAGATGCTCTTCGCCTTCAGCGGGCGGGCATCCAGCGTCTCGGGATCGTCAATCAGCGCCAGTTTGCCCTGCGGCGCCAGAGCCTTAATGATTTCAGCGTAATGCGCCTCGGTGTGGTTCAGGCTGGCGACGTGGGTCACCTCGTTGATGCCCTGTGCGGCCAGCGCTTCCGACAGCGGCTTGCTGTGGTCGATAACATAATGCGCCCCCGCCTCCCGCACCCACTGCTGGCTTTCCGGGCGCGAGGCCGTGCCGATAACGGTCATTTTCGTCAGCTTGCGCGCCAGCTGCACCAGGATTGACCCCACCCCGCCCGCGGCACCGACGATCAGCAGCGTATCGCCTTCGTTACCCTGCTCCTGAACGCCCAGCCGATCGAACAGCATCTCCCACGCGGTGATGGCCGTTAATGGCATCGCGGCGGCGGCGGCGTTATCCAGGGATTTTGGCTTCAGGGCCGCAATGCGCTCGTCCACCAGCTGATATTCGCTGTTGCTGCCCGCCCGGCCCAGGGCTCCGGCATACCAGACTTCATCCCCCGGCGCGAAAAGGGTCACCGCCTCGCCCACTGCGGTAACAACGCCCACGGCATCCCAGCCGAGGACCCGCGGCGTATCTCCGCTAAACCCGGCGCGCACCTTGGTGTCCACCGGGTTGACGGAGATGGCTTTCACTTCAATCAGCAGATCGTGCCCTGTCGCCGTTGGCTTCGGCAGCTCAATCTCGTGCAGGGCGTCGATGTTGTGGGGTGCAGAACGGGTAATGGCAATGGCTTTCATAATCTCTCCGGCGTTTTATCCACTGTGTCGCAATAATTTGATGGTAAAGCGAAGCTGTGACGGGAAAAATAGCCTCGCGGAGACAAGACTTATACTCGGGAGATGAAAATGGTGCGGCTTGAGGATCTGGTACTGTTCGTTCGCGTCGCTGCCCTGAGCAGCTTCAGCGATGCGGCACGAGAGGCGGGCGTCCAGCCGGCGCAGGTCAGCGCCGCCATCAAACGGCTGGAGTCAACCCTGGCCATCCGGCTGTTTGCGCGCTCCACCCGCAGCCTGCGCTTAACGCCGGAAGGCGAGGCCTGGCTCCCCTACGCGCGCCAGATGCTGGATGCGATGTATGCCGGGATGCAAAAAATCCAGACCCCGGAAGAGGAGATCTCCGGCACCCTGCAGATTGCCGTCCCGTCGGATTTAGGCCGCAACTTGCTGCTGCCGGTGTTTCAGGCCTTCGATGAGCGCTACCCGGCATTGCGGCTGCGCATCTTTTTCTCCGACCAGGTAGCCGATGTCTTTAAGGATCCGGTGGATATCGCCTTTCGCTACGGCATGCCGGAAGATGCGTCCTATATCTCCCTCCCCGTCGCCCCCGACAACCGCCGCGTGCTGGTGGCTTCCCCCGAGTGGGTCGCCCGCCACGGTGACCTGAACCATCCCGATGAATTAAGCCGGGTCAACGCCCTGACCTTTGTTCTGCGCGGGCGTCTTCACGATCGCTGGACCTTCTTCCGCGACGGGGAGATGCACAGCGTGAACGTCAGCGGCTCCATGATGAGTGATGATGCCGAGGTGATCCGCCGTCTGGCGGTCTCCGGAGCGGGCGTGGCCTACAAATCCTGGCTCGACGTGGCGGAAGATGTCCGCGCCGGTCGGCTGCAGGTATTAATGAAAAGCTATCAGGGCGAGAGCGTGCCGCTGAACATGATCTGCCCGCACCGCAAGCAGCTCTCCGCGGGTGTCAGGTTACTGTTTGAGGCGGTCAAAGCCTGTTGTGAGGGCCAGGCAATACGTTAATCCTCTGGAAGACGATATTTGCCTGCTTTTTTGGTACGAAAAGCGGCAAAAATGCGCTATAAAAGCCGCATGAAAATCCCAAACAGACTCCAGCCCCTGGTCGATGACGGCCTCATAGACAACGTGCTTCAACGCCTGAAAAGCGGCAAAGAGGCAGACGTTTACACCGTGCTATGCGGGGACCAGATTCAGTGTGCCAAAGTGTACAAGGAAGCGTCACAGCGCAGCTTTAAGCAGGCCGTGCAGTATCAGGAAGGCCGCAAGGTGCGCAACTCGCGTGACGCCCGCGCCATGCAGAAAGGCTCTAAATTTGGCCGTAAGCAACAGGAAGAGGTCTGGCACACGGCAGAGGTCGATGCGTTATTCCGCCTGGCCAACGCCGGTGTACGCGTGCCTCAGCCCTATATGTGTCTGGACGGCGTGCTGCTGATGGAACTGGTCACCGACGGTGATGGTGCCGTTGCGCCACGCCTGAGCGATGTCTCTTTAACGGAAGAAGAGGCTGTAAAAGACTTCGACACCATGATCCGCAATATCGTGCGCATGCTGTGTGCCGGTATTGTTCACGGCGACCTGTCAGAGTTTAACGTGCTGCTTGATGACAAGGGACCGGTGATTATCGATCTGCCCCAGGCGGTAGACGCCGCCGCGAACAACCATGCGCAGTCCATGTTTGAGCGCGATGTGAATAACATCACCGAGTATTATGGTCAGTTCGCCCCGCAGCTGCTGAAAACACGCTATGCGAAAGAGATCTGGATGCTCTATGAAGACGGAAAACTGACCCCGGAATCGCCGCTCACCGGGCTGTTCGTCGAAGAGGTCCATGATGTGGATATGGATTCCCTGCTGGATGAGATCATTTCGGCAGAGGATGAGTATTACGAACGTCAGCGTGCCGTTAAAGAACGCGAAGACGATTAAGGCCATGAAAGCCCGCAGATGCGGGCTTTGTTTTTAGGCCTTAAGGCAGCAGGCTGTGATGCACCTTAATCACCGCTTTTTTCACCCTCCCCGGCTGGGTGACGTCGCACCCGGGTTTATGCGGCTCCCCGGGCATAAAGACGGCAAACATTCCCGGGGTTAACGTCAGATACTGCTCATTCTCGATGCGCTGACAGAGCTGATAATCCTCCTCCTCGTGCCACGTATCGCACTCCCGCGCGCTCCCCGCCAGGCCGTAATAAATCCGCTCTTCCCCTTCCAGCAGGATCTGAATATCGATGTAGCGGCGGTGCAGCTCGGCGCGTTTCTCTTCCGCACCTTGCGTCGCAAACGCCATCACATTGACAAATACCGTCTCCCCCTGCAGCGGATAGCTTCCCGGTGCAAGATTCGCAATCCCGGCGCTCAGCGCCTGGTCGATAGCCTGACAGAACGCCGCCGGCAGCCCGGCCGCCTGAAGCTGCCTGATATCACCCACAATCATTGCAAATGTCCTTGTGCCCATAATGCCGCGCCCAGCAGTCCTGCGTTGCTCTGATGGCGGGCGGAACAGAGTTCGGTCTGGTACGCAGAGGGTTCCTGCGCCAGGAAGTGTTGTACCTGCGGGAGATAACCGTCGGCCAGCCCGATGCTGCCGCCCATCACCACCCGCTGGCAGTCGGTCAGGGCTTTCAGATCCGCAATCAACCGCGCCAGGGTTCTGGCGGAACGCGCAATCAGCGCCACCGCCTGGGCATTACCCCGGGCGGCGTGAGCGAATATGGCTTTCGCATCCAGCCCGGTCAGCTCCCCTTGTGCGGCCGCGGCGATCCCCCGCCCCGAGGCGATGGCCTCCACGCAGCCGGTTCGTCCGCAGCCGCAGCGCGGCCCGTTCGGGTCGGCAAGGGTGTGGCCGCAGTGGCCAGCCAGCCCGCCGGAGCCAGTCACCAGCCTGCCGTTCTGGATCACCCCTCCCCCGACCCCGGTCGAGACGGTGATGAATACCATGTCGCGGATGGCGGCCGGCATCTGCTGATACTCGGCCAGCGCCGCGGCCTGGGCATCGTTCAGGGCCACGCCGGGGAGCCCGGTCAGGGCGGATAAACAGTCCACCAGCGGGAAGTGGGAAAGCCCCCCGAGGTTGGACGGATTGATCGAGGTTAATACCCCGTTCTGAATAATCCCGGTCGAGGCGACGGCAAAGTGCTGCGCCCGCGAAGAGAGCGGCATCACCAGCTCGCGCAGCGCGGCCTCCAGCGCATCCGGGGTCTGGCTGGCGGGTGTTGGGATCTCCCGGCGGGCGATAATCTGCAGGGCGCTGTCCACCAGCGCCGCGGCGAGCTTGGTCCCGCCGATATCAATGGCGAGCGCGATCATCTTGACGCTCTCTGTAATGCATCTGACGCGATCAGGGCCCCGCTAAAGGGTTTGCCGTCGATGGCGTCGTGGGTACGCAGGGCTTCAGGATGCAGCCAGCGCTGCACGCGGGACGGCATATCAAAGCCAATCAGCAGGATGACGACAAAGGTCAGGCCGAACGAGAGCGAACAGAGCGCGGTGCCCAGATCCAGCCGCTGGGCGATAAAGGCCCCCAGCACCGGGGCTAACGCGCCACCCAGCGCACCGACGTTATAGGTAAAGCCAAGCCCGGCCGCGCGCTGCTCGGTATCAAAATAGCCGCCAATCAGTTTGGGCAGAATGCCGGAGATCCCCTGTCCGAACAGCTGCTGGAAGAAGAGCAGCAGGCCCAGCACCCAGACGCTGCTCCCGCCGATGGTGAACACCGGAATGATCAGCAGCTGCGAGGCCAGCAGGCTCCAGACATAGGCTTTCCGCGTGCCTAACCAGTCCCCGAGGAAGCCCCCGGCGCAGCAGCCCGCGGCGGAGCCAAAGCCGCTGAAGAACAGTACCTGCGCAACGGTGGCGGGATCGTACGCCAGATCGGTTTTCAGATAGGTAGGCAACAGGGCCTGAATGGGCCAGGAGTAGAGGAAGGCAAACAGCACTACCACCATCAGGGTGACGCCGGTCGGCCAGCGTTTACCGTTGCTCTGCACCATAAAGCTGACAAAGATCCCCGCGCACAGCAGGCCGAGCACGGCGACAATCGCAGCGCTCTCCAGCTGGCCTGCGAAGCAGAACCACAGGGAGACCGCCGCCACCAGCGTCATGGCGATATTGATGACCCGATGTTCGCCGCGATAGAGAATGTCCACCATGGTTTTAACCGGGGTTTTGCTCTGCTGCTTCTCCTTCCAGTCTTCAGCTTCAGGAATATTTTTACGCAACCATAGGGCAAAGATAATCGGCAGAATGCCGATGAAGAACAGCGCCCGCCAGCCCCACTCCGGTACCACCAGGCTGTAGACCTGAGCCGCCACCACCGCCCCGACGGAGAAGCCGGAGATCAGGAAACCGCTGGCTTTATTGCGCAGGTGTTTCGGCCAGCTTTCAATCACGTAAGTCGCGCTGGAGCCATACTCCCCCGCCATCCCCATGCCGATCACCAGACGGGCGATAAACATGGTGGTGTACCCCTGGGCCAGGCCGCACGCCAGGGTGCCGACGGAGAAGAGCACAATACTGCTGACCATCGCCAGGCGGCGACCGTAGCGATCGCCCATCGCGCCCAGCATCAGGCCGCCAAACCAGCGGGAGATAAAGGCGGCGGAGATCAGGCTTGCGGCGTGCAGGGTAGTCAGGCCGAATTCGGTTTTTATATCGGTGAGAACGAGGGCGATCAGAACAAAATCAAAACCATCAAGAACGTAACCGACCCAGGCGGCAGAAAACGCACGCCACTGTTGACGGCTGAGGCAACGATACCACGGGACATTTTGTGTCATTGTATTCATGTCAGTCTCCGCAATGGGTAAACCCATACGCTGTTTTTGTAGGGTACAGCTTGAGTGATGCCGGACAGGCCCGGCATCAGACGTTGTCTTAACCTTGTTCTTTTTCGTGCTGGAGCTGTTGCGCTAAGGCCCGCAGCTCAGGCAGGTATTTTTCATCGACCGGCGCAAACGGCTTGCGGCACAGCGGCACCTCAATGACGTCCATGTAGTGCAGCACCGTTTTCAGGCCACGGAACACGCCGACCTTGATCAGCAGGTCGATAACCTCATTACATTTTGTCTGCAGCGCCTGGGCGGTGGCGATATCCCCTTCTTTCAGGGCTTTCACGATCCCCTGATACCGCCAGCCCATGATGTTGTAGGTGCTACCGATCCCACCATCCGCCCCAGCCAGCAGGCCGGAGGCGAAGATCTCGTCGTAGCCGTTGTAGAGCACCAGATCCGGGTGCGCCCGGCGGATCTGCTCCATCTGGAAGAGATCGCCGGAGGTCTGTTTCAGGGCGCCCACGCCCGGCAGGGTCACCAGGGTGTTGATCTGATCCAGAGAGAGCTTCACTCCGCTGAGGGCCGGAATGTTGTACACCACCATCGGCAACCCTTGTGCAGAATCAATGATCCCCCGGTAGTGATCGCAGTGTTCCTCAAAGCTGAACGGGTAGTAGAACGGCGTCACGGCGGAGACGGCGTCATAGCCAAAACGGCTGGCGGCCTGGGCGAGCTGCTGGCTTTCGTGGGTACTGACGGTGCCGACGTGAGCAATCAGGGTAATTTTGCCTTTCGCCTCTTCGGCAACGATCTCAAGCACTTCCTGGCGCTCAGCGCTGCTTTGCACAAAGGCTTCGCCGGTGGAACCCCCGACGTACAGGCCGTCCACGCCCTGGGCAATGTTGAACCGCACCAGCTGGCGCAGGCTTTGGGTATCCAGCTGCTGCTGGTGATTAAACGGTGTAAGCAGAGCGGGCATAACCCCTTTCAGCGTAACTGACATAGTAACCTCGATAGGTGATGATGATGTTATGACTGTAGACCTTTATACCTGTTATACCAGCAAGGCCGAAACAAACATCAACGAAATGCGCAGAACGCGATCCAGTTCACTAAACGATCGTGGGGCTACTTGCGGCACTTTTTGCTCTGATCGAAGGCGTGCCAGGTGGCGAAAACGCTGGTGAGGTGCGCCTGCAGGGCCTGTTCAGCCGCATCAGGATCCTGGCTGCGGATCGCCTTAAAGATGGCGATATGCTGTTGATAACTGGTGTTATTATGCTCACGAAGCGCCTGTTCAGGCACCGCAGGACGGGCGGCGATCAGCCAGTCGATCAGGGCCACGTGGATGGCCATAAAGATAGGGTTATCCGGGATCTCCGCCAGCACGCGATGAAACTCGACGTCAGAGCGGATAAAGAGCGCATTGTCATCCAGCGACTGGCTGTTCAGCTCCAGCGCTTTTTCCAGCAGGGCAATTTGTGCCTCGCTGGCATGCTGGGCGGCATGGCGCACCAGGCTGGATTCGAAAAACAGGCGCAGCTGTTCGAAGTGGGCAATCCCACCCGGATGGGCCAGGAAATCCTTCGCCATGCCGGAGAGCTCGCTGATGATGGTATCCGCAGACGGACGCGAAATGCGGGCGCGCTCGCCGTTCTGGATCTGCACCAGCCCTTTGCGTTTTAACGCCGCCAGCGCTTCACGAACCGAAGGCCGCCCGACGTTAAAAAAGGCCATCAGCTCTCGCTCAGAGGGCAGTTGCTCCCCTTCGGCAAACTCACGACGACGGATCATCTGCTCCAGCTCTTCTTCCACCATCTCTGACAATTTTTTGCGCGCCAGCGGACGACGGCGTAATGCACGCCCAATGGTTTCCGGGGAAGTTTCTGCCTGTTTTTCGCGGGACAAAGTCATAGACGTTACATCGTAAGAAGTTGAGTTAAAGAGTTCTTTATCATACCACAGGCATTACCGCCAGGTGAGAGGCGAACGGACGCACTACACACTGAATAATTATCAATTACAAAAACGATTACATATTCTCTGATATTCACTGGCCATTATTAATTTTGACCAACCGTTCAATTATTCCTTCGCAGGGTAATATTATTGTTCCCGCCCCAGGAATTTAAAAAAATAAATTCGCCTGCTAAATAATTTTCACATTCAACAAAAACAGCCACAAAAATAATTTCGAAAATATAGACAGCGCCCTTCTAATTGTACAACTCTGCAAAAATGGCGTAGAAAAAATAATAACCGCACCTCTGAGTGCTCATAAGAAAGTATTATTGTGGGAAGATAAAGACACTCCATAGTTATCACAATAGCGAGACAGTAACATGTGATAACACTTTTAAACATTCGTTAAGCCCCGCTAAAACCTTGTCATGCCTGTCGCCCTGGCCCTTTGAATGCCTGTGCGCATTTAAAGCGTCGAGTCCGTCAGTGATTTTATTTATCGCTCCACAGGAGGGATAAATAAACTTACCCAAAATTCACCCCGGCAACCCCGGTAATAACGGGGAAAGGGCACTGTCATTAACGACTTAACACGGAGCGCATTAATGCAATCACCGACCCTGGATTAATCCCGTACGACCCGGCACCTCCTTTTCGCACAATTTTTAAACAGCGAAAAAGAATGATGATAGCGATTCAAGATTGAGGTAATTAATTATGGCCGAACAATATGATTTTACTGTCACGCTGCATGACCTCGAATTTATTCTTAAGCAGATCAAGATCTCCGAATCCGCCACGAATGCCGATGGCACCGTCAACGGCGACGCGCTGCGCGACGCGGTAGGTGACCCGCTGCTGCCGTACGGCATTCGTACCGTGGACGGCTCCTGGAACAACCTGTTACCGGGTCAGGAGATGTACGGTGCTGCCGATCAGACCATGCCCCGCCTGGTGCCGCTGGATCTGGAAGCCATTCAAAACAATCCAGAACTGGCAAAATATCTGAGTACCTCCGGCCCTAACGGCGTGGTGACCGATTCTGACCCGCGTACCATCAGTAATATTATTTCCGACCAGAGCAGCAATAACCCGGCGGCAGTGGATGCGGCGGAGGGATTGAAAGATGCCCCCGGGGGCGGCACCAGCGAGAATGGCAGCCTCTCCATCCCTAACCTCTCCCCGGATGTCGGCCTGTCGCCCGCCTTCAACGGCTGGATGACCTTCTTCGGCCAGTTCTTCGACCACGGTCTGGATCTGATCCCCAAAGAGGGGAACGGGATCGTCTTTATCCCGCTGATGCCTGACGATCCGCTGTACAAAGAGGGCTCTCCGACTAACTTCATGATCCTCACCCGGGCCAAAGTGGATGCCACCCACAATACGGTGAACACCACCACCCCGTGGATCGATCAGAACCAGACCTACACCTCTCATCCGTCGCATCAGATCTTCCTGCGCGAATTCACCTTCATCGATGGCAAACCCGAGCCAACCGGTAATCTGCTGGATGGCGCGCACGGGATCGCCACCTGGGGTGAGGTCAAAGCCCATGCCCTGCAATTCCTCGGCATTCAGCTGACCGATGCGGATGTTTTCAACGTGCCGCTGCTGGCGACCGACCGCTACGGCAACCTGATGTTAAGCGCTAACGGGAAAGTGCAGATTGTCACCCTTCACGGCCTGGTGGAGGCCAACGGCGGCTTGCTGCCGTCAGACACCCTGCGCACCGGCCATGCGTTCCTCGATGACATCGCCCACACGGCGGTGCCGAAAGTTGACGCCAACGGCGTCCTGCTGGCCGATGCCAACGATGTGATTGGCGGGGCAACGGAAGCCGGTACCTACGATAACGAACTGCTCGATCGCCACTTCATCACCGGTGATGGCCGCGGCAACGAGAACGTCGGCTTAACCGAGGTGCACTCGGTGTTCCACGACGAACATAACCGTCTGGTAGAGCAGTACAAAGCCACCATTCTGGGGTCGGGTGATGTCAGCGTGATCAACCAGTGGCTGATGCCGAACCACCAGATCACCGAGATCCCGGCAGACACCAGCACCCTGGTGTGGAACGGCGAATACCTGTTCCAGGCCGGGCGTTTCACCACCGAGATGGAATACCAGCACCTGGTATTTGAAGAGTTTGCCCGCGCCGTGCAACCGGCGGTCGATCCGTTTGTCTTCTCGAACACTGCCGACATCAACCCGGCGATCTTCGCGGAGTTCGCCCACGTGGTCTACCGCTTCGGCCACTCGATGCTCACTGAGAGCGTCGATCGTATCGGCATGGATATGGCCAGTGACGACCTCGGACTCATTCAGGCCTTCCTTAACCCACTGGCCTTCGATAACGACGGCTCGATGGAAAGTCATGCCGCCATCGGCGCAATTGTGCGCGGGATGACCCGTCAGGTGGGGAACGAAATCGATGAGTTCCTGACCGGGGCACTGCGTAATAACCTGGTCGGTCTGCCGCTGGATTTAGGTGCGCTCAACATCGCCCGCGGTCGCGACACCTTTATGCCCACCCTCAATCAGGCCCGTGCGCAATTCTTCGAACTGACGGGCAACAGCGAGTTGAAGCCCTATGAGAGCTGGGCTGACTTTGCGGTTTACCTGAAAAATACCGCCTCGATCCTCAACTTTATGGCCGCCTACGGGCAGCATCAGTTGATCCTTGACGCCACCACCATCGAAGGTAAACGCGCCGCGGTAGATTTCCTGCTGTTTGGTGATGCCAACGACGCGCGGCGTGCCGACGCGTTTGACTTCTTCAACAGCACGGGCGCATGGGCTAACAAAGAAACCGGCCTGAACATGGTCGATTTCTGGATTGGCGGCCTGGCAGAGCGGAAAAATGAGTTCGGCGGCATGCTCGGCTCCACCTTCAACTTCGTCTTTGAGACCCAGATGGAGATGCTGCAGGACGGGGACCGTTTCTATTACCTGAGCCGTACCCAGGGCCTGAACATGCTTACCCAACTGGAGGCCAACTCGTTTGCCGCCCTGGTCATGCGTAACAGCGACCTCGGCAATGAAGGCTCCTCTCACGTGCATGCGAAACTGTTCATGACCCCGGATCATATTCTGGAAGTGAACACGGGGGTACAGATTGGCGCCGACCCTAAATGGGGGAATGCGCTCAAAGACCTGCTCACCCCGCTGGTGGTGCGCAAAGCGGCCGGGGCGGACGTCGACGGCGATGGCAAGGCGGATGGTGCTTACCTGAAATACATCGGCGACGGGCACGTGGTGCTGGGCGGCTCTGCCGGTAACGATACCTTAATTGGCGGCAAAGGCATCGACAGCCTGTGGGGCGACGGCGGTAACGACCGTCTCGACGGCGGCGATGAAGCGGATACCGTGCACGGTGGCGACGGGGACGACATCATCACCGACACCGGGACCCCGGTGGGCGGGGCCGACTTCCTGCACGGCGATGCCGGGAACGACGTCATCTTCTCCGGCAACGGTAACGACCTCAGCTTCGGCGGCAGCGGCCAGGACTTTATTGTCGTCGGCGAAGATGCCCAGGAGGTGTTTGGCGGCCTGGGCAATGACTTCATCATGGGCGGTTCCGGGGCCGACGCCCTACTGGGCAACGAAGGCGACGACTGGCTTGAGGGCGGCGACGGCTTTGACTCCCTGACGGGCGAGAACTCCGAGCTGTTCTTCAACAGTACTATTGTCGGTCACGACGTGCTGAACGGTCAGGGGAACGACACTGACTACGACGGCGAAGCGGGCGACGACATCATGGTGCAGGGGGCGGGCATCCAGCGTAACAACGGGATGGCGGGCTTCGACTGGGCGATCCATAAGGGCGACGTTGTCGGCGCCAACTCTGACCTCGGGATTCCGATCTTCGTTAACCAGCAGGAGTTTATCCTGCGGGATCGCTTCGACCTGGTGGAGGGGCTGTCGGGCTGGAAATTTAATGATGTACTCACCGGGACCGATCAGCCGCTTGGCACCGCCCCGGTTCAGGGAACGCCACTCTCCAACAACCTCACCCTCGACGGGGTAGCACGCATCAACGGCCTGGATACGGTGGTCGGCAGCAATCTGATCAACGGCGCCGTGGATGGCGTGGTGCTGAACCCGGACAACGGCGCGGACATTATTCTCGGCGGCGGCGGCAGCGACCGCATCATGGGTAAAGCGGGGAATGACATCATCGATGGCGATGCCTGGCTGAACGTGCGGATCGAAGTCAGGGACGCACAGGGTGGCGTCATCAAAAGTGTCGACAGCATGAAAGAACTCAATGCCGACATGCTGAACCGCGTGATCAACCCGGGCCAGCTGCACATCGTGCGTGAGATCCTTAATGACGGTAACAACGGCGAAACCGACATTGCGCTATACCGCGACGTCAACGGTAACTACAACTTTACCCGCAACGCCGACGGCAGCCTGACGGTCAATCACGCTACCGTCTCCGCCAACCTGCCTTTAGGTGACGGCACCGACCGCCTGCTGAATATCGAAAAACTGGAGTTTGGCGACAACACCCAGCTGTGGGTGACATCGCAAAAAGCCACCGGCAGCGTCGACATCAGCAACAAAGCCCCTGGGGTGGGCGATCTGCTCCGGGTCAGCACCGCTAACCTGGCGGATGGTAACGGTCTGGCGGACAACCTGCCGATCACCTACACCTGGCAGGCGCTGATTGGCGGCCAGTGGCGCGACCAGGCCACCGGCACCGAGTTCCGGGTAGGCAACAACCTCTTTGGCGCGCAGCTGCGGGTCACCGCCAGCTTCAACGACCGAATGGGCGATGCGGAATCCCTGGTGTCGGCGATCACCGGCACGGTAGGACCACGGGATCAACCGACTCGCGGCGTGCCGGTGGTCAGTGACCTGACGCCAACCCGCACCCTGGCCCTGACGGCTGACGTCTCGGGTATTACCGATGGCGATGGCCTGACCAACGGTAACAACTTCCGCTACCAGTGGCAGATGAGTTCGGGTCTGGGCTTCATCAACATTGCCGGGGCCACGGCGGCCACCTTTACCCCAACCCAGACGACGGTAGAGCGGCAGCTGCGGGTGGTGGTGACGGTGACCGACGATGAGGGCAACCCATCGGTGACCCTGACCTCAGCCCCGACCCAGCTGGTCGGTAATCTGCTGACCGGTAACAACGGGGCGAACACCCTGTTCGGCACCTCCGGCAGCGACTACATCGACGGCGGCGCGGGTAACGATACCCTGCTCGGCCTGGCAGGTGACGACGTGCTGATCGGCGGGACGGGCAATGACGACCTGGACGGCGGCGTGGGTGCTGACCAGATGGCGGGCGGCGTCGGCAATGACACCTATCACGTGGATAACCTGGGCGATGTGATCACGGAAGGCGCCAACGCCGGAACCGATCTCGTTGAGGTCACTGCCGCCAGCTACGTGATGGCCGACAACCTTGAAAACCTGACCTATAGCGGAACCGGCAACTTCAACGGCACCGGTAACGCGCTGGCCAACACCATGACCGGCGGCAGAGGCAACGACACTCTCAACGGGATGGACGGTGACGATACCCTGTTCGGTCTGGCCGGGAACGACACCCTGATCGGCGGAAACGGTAACGACGGTCTCGACGGCGGCCAGGGTGCTGACGCCATGACCGGGGGTCTCGGAAACGACACCTATACCGTGGATAACGCGGGGGATACGGTGGTGGAAGGGGTCAACGGCGGGACCGATACCGTCCGGGTGAGCCTCAACACTTATACGTTAACCCAGGATGTCGAGGTCCTGACCTTTACCGGCAACGGCGGCTTCACCGGGACCGGTAACGCCCTGGGGAACACCCTCACCGGCGGCACCGGGGTGGATCGCCTGAACGGCGCGGGCGGGAATGACACCCTCACCGGCGCAGGGGGCAACGACTTCTTTATCTTCGGGGCCAACTTCGGGCAGGACATCATTACCGACTTCGACAGTAACCCGACCGGCGGTCAGGATCTGATCAACCTGCAGGCACGGGGCATTACTGCCGCGAACTTCAACAGCAACATCACGATGACCACCAGCGGGACGTCGACGGTCCTGAACTTCGCCAACGGCGACAAAATCACGTTACTGAATACGGCGGTCAACGCGATTCAGTTGACGGATTTCCAGCTGGGTTAAGTACCACGGTCATCGATAACACGACTTCATTGATTTAATAAGGAGCACCCTATGCCGCGCCAGTATAAGTCAACAGAACTGAAAAAAGCCCTCAAGGGGACCAGGCCTGCCTTTATTACCCTGCTGTTTTTTGGCAGCGTGATAAATATGCTTATGCTGGCGCCGGCAATTTATATGCTACAGGTGTACGACCGGGTTCTGGCCAGCCAGAACACCACCACCCTGCTGATGCTAACGCTGCTGATCGTTGGGTTATATATCGTTATCGGGATGATTGAGTTCGCCCGCTCCAGCGTGATGATCCGGCTGGGCAACCGCCTGGACGTGAAGTTAAATCAGCTGGTCTTTAATGCCGCATTTAAACGCAAAATTGCGACGGGGGATAATAACCCGGCGCAGGCGCTGAACGAGCTGGCGCAGATCCGCCAGATCCTCTCCGGCAATAGCCTGTTTGCGCTGCTCGATATTCCCTGGACGCCCTTCTATTTATTAGTGGCGTTCCTCGTCCATCCCCTGCTGGGTTATCTGTCGCTCGGCGGGATCGTGATTTTACTCTGCCTGACGTTGCTCACGGAGCTCTCCACCAAAACGCCGATTCAGCAGGCGCAAATGCTGAGCGTCAGCAACTCGATCATTCTCAACAAGCAGCTGCAGAACTCCGACACCATCGAAGCCATGGGGATGCTTGCCACCCTGAAAAAGCACTGGCTGGAAGGCCATACCAAAGTGATGGTGCTCCAGACCCACATTGCCGATAAATCGGCGGTCTACAGCAGTCTGAGCCGGTTTGTCCGCGTCCTGCTGCAGTCGGTGTCGCTGGGGGCCGGTGCCCTGCTGGTGATCGCGGGTGAAATCACCCCCGGGCTGATGATTGCCGCCTCGATTATCCTTGGCCGCGTGCTGAGCCCGGTGGAGCAGATCATCAGCAGCTGGAAGCAGTTCGTGCAGTTCCGCAGCGGCTGGAAACAGCTCACCCACCTGCTGGAGGAGTACCCGGCCTCTAAAGCGATCCTCACCCTGCCGACCCCGAAAGGCGTCATCAGCGTCGAAGGGGTGTTTGCCGCTCCTCCGGGGCAGAAAGCCGCTACCCTGCGCAACATCTCGTTCCAGCTCGAACAGGGCGAAGTGCTGGGTATCATCGGCCCTTCCGCCTCCGGAAAAAGCTCGCTGGCGAAGCTGCTGGTGGGCGTGTGGCAGCCGCTGGCCGGAAAAGTGCGGCTGGATGGGGCTGACATCTGCCAGTGGGATAAAACCCTGCTCGGCCCGTCGATGGGCTATCTGCCCCAGGACGTGGAGCTGTTTGACGGCAGCATCGCCCAGAACATCGCCCGCTTTGGCGAGGCCAACAGCGAGCTGATTGTGGCCGCAGCGCAGCTGGCCGGGGTTCACGAGATGATTTTACGCCTGCCGCAGGGCTACGACACTAGGCTTGGCGCCAGCGGCCATCAGCTCTCCGGCGGCCAGCGCCAGCGCATCGGCCTGGCCCGGGCGGTCTACAACAACCCGGCCTTTATCGTCCTCGATGAGCCCAACGCCAACCTCGACGACGCCGGGGAGATGGCGTTGCTCAAGGCCATCAACGCCCTGCGCGCCCAGGGGCAAACGGTGGTGCTGATCTCCCATCGTCCGACCCTGCTGGGGGTGGTGAATAAAGTGCTGCTGATTAACGAAGGTGCGGTTCAGGCCTTCGGCCCGCGCGAGCAGGTATTTGCCAACCTGCGCCAGGCCAACATGCTGAAATCGGTCCCCGTCGCACCCGCAGCCGTTAGCGAGCCGCCTGTTGAAACCCATCAAACCCCACGTGAGGCATTATCATGAACAACAACAATAAAAGTCCCGAGATGCCAGACGCCGACCTTGTCGATACCAATATCTGGCCGCCGTTGATTCGTGGCCTGGCGGTGATCCTGATCGCGGTCGGCGGGTTTTTACTCTGGGCGGTGAAGGCGCCGCTGGATGCCGGCGTGGTGGCCGACGGGACGGTGACGGTCTCCAGCAACCGCAAAACCATCCAGCACTTAAGCGGTGGCCGGGTGACCGACATCTTTATGAAGGAAGGGGAAGCGGTGAAGAAGAACCAGGTATTAATGCGCCTGGATACCCTGCAGCTGGATATGCGCTACAGCGCGTTAAGCGCCCAGTATATCTCCGCCAAAACCAGCGAAGACCGGCTGCTGGCAGAACGCAACGGCGCGGCGAGCATCACCTTCAGCGAAACCCTGCTTAAAAACTTCGCTAACAATAAGCGCCTGGCGGAGAGCCAGCAGCTGCAGGCCAAACTGTTCGAGACCCGCCGCAAAAATATTCAGGATGAGCTGTCGATGATCGGCGAGTCGCTTGACGGACTGGTGGGGCAGATCGAGAACCTGAATAAAATAAAAGGCTACCGGGAGCATCAGTTCACGCTGATCAACCGGGAGCTGGGGGCTATCCGGGCGCTGAGCGAGAAGAACTACTACCCCAAAGCCCAGCTGATGGTGCTTGAGCGCGAGGCAGCGGAGATCTCCAGTACCGTCTCGGAGGATATTCTCAATATCGCCAAACTGAAGTCGCAGCAAAACGAACTGCGGATCAAAGCCTACCAGGTGCAGCACCAGTACCAGCGGGAGGTGGAGTCTGAATTAACGGATAAGCAAAAAGAGGTGGCGATGCTGGAGGACGAACTGCAGTCGACCCGCCACGAGCTGGATAACACCGTGATCCGCTCCCCCATCAACGGCATCGTGCTGGATGTCAAAGTCAGCACCGTGGGTGGGGTGATCCAGCCCGGCGAACACCTGATGGATATTGTCGCCGCCGGACAGCCGCTACAAATCGACGCCAAAATCCCGGTGCAGGCGATCGATAAAATGGTCCCGGGGCTGACCGTCGACGTGATGTTCCCGGCCCTCAACCACGCCCTGCTGCCGACGGTGCCGGCCCGGGTGCTGACCGTCTCGGCCGACCGCCTGACCGACAAAGTGACCCAGCAGCCCTACTACCTGGCCGAAGTGCAGGTCTCCCCGGAGGGGGTGCGCCTGCTGCGCGATCACAAGATAAAAGCCGGGATGCCCGCCAGTGTGACGATTAAAACCGGGGAGCGCACCTTCCTGAGCTATCTGTTTAAACCGCTGATGGCCCGCCTGGAGCTGGCGTTTAAGGAGATTTGATGGGGTCATATGCCGGTGTTGTCACCGCGGTGCGGCCTTTCTGCCCGGCAGCGCTTCGCTTGCCGGGCCTACTGTTCGTAGGCCGGGTAAGGCGTAGCCGCCACCCGGCGTTGCACTGCGGCACAAATCACATCACCTCAACCACCACAAACTCCTCGGCCACCAGCTCCATATCATCCGCATACACACCTTCCCGGGTGAAAAAGGCCTTATGCTCCTCGCGCCAGTAGTCCAGGCTCAAGTCCCCTTCCCCCTCTTTGCGGGCAAAGGCCTCTGTCACCTCTGAGAAACGCACCAGACGCAGAGACACGATTCTGATGACGCATACCGGCGCGCCCTGCCCATTAAGAATAATATGGTAACTCCCGGGCCCCGGGGTGGCGTCATCGGCCTTAAAGGAGGCCAGCGAGCAGCAGGTGGCGGTCTTTACTCCTTTGACCACCAGGGCTGCCAGTGCGTTTGCCATCTCAGGACTATCCCCGAAGGCCCATGCCTGAGCGCCCGGATATTTCTTGTTTAAGCCATCGATCAAATCCATCGTATACCCTTGTCAGCTCACATTTTAATGCCTCACTGTAGCACGCCTCCTTGCCGATGCGTTTTCGCCTTTCTACGCTTATCTCACTCTATGAAAGGAAGATCATATGCTGCGCCTTGTTCTCCTGCTGCTGGTCACGCTCATTTGCCCGTCGTTACAGGCGGCGGCGATCGCCCATACCATCGACACGGAGAAAACCACCATCAAGCTGTCGTGGCGCGCCTTTGGCGGTATTCCGTCGTGGGCACATCTGAAGGGGGTGACGGGTCAGGTCACGCTGAACCCGGACAATGAATTTGACGACCGCATCAATGTCACCATCCCGGTCGCCACGCTGCAGGCCTCCAACAACCTGCTTACCTGGCAGCTGAAAAGCGACATGTTTTTTGATGCCGCCCGCTACCCGACCATCACCTTTTCCAGCACCCGGGTGGTGGCGCTCGGCCCGGATCGCTACCGCGCTTTTGGCACCCTTACCGTTCGGGATCTTAGCCGTCCGGTGATCCTCGAGGCCCGACTCGATCGCCAGTCGGGAGAGACGATCGCGCTGCATGCCACCACCGCCATCTCCCGGTCGGCCTATAAAATGGATCGCTTTGCGCTGGTGGTGGACGATCGAATCGCCATTGCCATCGATATCCAGACGAAACCCTCCCCCGCCGGATAATACGCCCTGCAAAAAATAATACCTATGTCGTAGCGCTATTTACGGATCATCAATTTATACAGCTAAAAAATCATACCTTTGTATTATTCTCATTAAAAAAATTCAGGCTAATAAACCCCACAACAAAAAATACAATCCCGAAAATAATAAATATTCATATTTCATAATACGCAGTTAATAAACATCACCCAGCAGCACATTTATCGCGATAAATTGTGACAGACCTCAATTTCCATAACCTTTACGCAGCCGCAATAAACAGCCCAGAAGGCCGCCACCCCGCATACCATAAGGCCCTGACACAAACCCCCTCCTGCCAGGCTCTTTTAATCAGACTACAAGCGCGTTATTTCTCGCTTATAATTCATTTCACCGCTTCGTCATTTGCGCTTATAGTGCTTTCTGGCTATATCATTTTTAAGCATTAATGAGACGATCGTAATATTAATAACAGGGATGGCAAACATCACGCCTGGCATGAGCCGCTTTAAAAACATTTCAGCAGGTCACTATTTCTGACAAATAGTGCCTCTTTCGGGGCGCTTAAAATCTGCTGATAACAAATAAATTTAAACACACAGCATTTCTTTCACTCTGTTGGGAGTAATACACATGAGTAAATTCACTGTCATCTCCAGACTGACGCATAAGGAAACGGTAGCCGAAGGAAACCAGATCATACTGGGCGAGGATTCCGTCGTGAAGCTTCAGGCCGGCCGGGGTGATATCGCCAGCTATTCCCGCAGCAGCGACGATCTGCTGGTCAGGATGACCAACGGCGAAACCGTAACGCTGAAACACTACTTCGTCAACGACCACCAGCTGGTGCTGGATGAAAACGGCGCCCTGTGGTGGATCGACGAACCGCTCGCGGTGGAACGTTATCAGTCGATCCCCTCCACCGATGCCCTGATTGCGGGCAACGTCAGTCATTCATCCGGGGATACCCCAATCTGGCCGTGGGTGCTGGGTGGCGTGGCGGCGGCAGGCGGCATTGCCCTGGCGGCGGGCGGTGGCGGCGGCGGTGGCGGCGGCGGTAGCGACCGTATCGATCCCGGCCCGGTACCGCTCGATACCACGCCACCAGCCGCCCCAACCAATCTGCGCTTCTCTTCAGACAGTACTCAGCTGCTCGGCAATGCCGAGGCCAACAGCACGGTCACCATCACCGATGCCGACGGCAACGTGGTGGGCAAGGCGAAAACCAACGGCAATGGCGACTTTACCGTGGAGCTGGGCATCCCCTATACCAACGGCGAGACCCTGACGGCTGTCGCTAACGACAGCTCCGGCAACGTCAGCCCGTCGAACAGCATTACCGCCGCGGATACCACCGCGCCGGAAACGCCGATGATTATTCTCGCGGACGATGCTATCGGCAGCCTGACCGGCGCGCTCAACAGCGACCAGACCACCGACGATCCCCGCCCGGTCTTCAGCGGCAGCGGCGAGGCCGGGACCACCGTCACCCTTTACGACAACGGTAAGGCCATCGGCACCACGGTGGTGAACAGCGACGGCAGCTGGACCTTCACCCCCAGCGCAAATCTCGCTGACGGCTTACACCAGTTCACCGCCACCTCCACCGACGCCGCGGGCAACGTCAGCCCGGACTCGGAGGAGTTTAACCTCACCATTGACACCCTCGCCCCAAATGCCCCGGTGCTGGAAGTGACGGACGACGTGGGCACTATTCAGGATCTGCTCACTAACGGTGGCTTTACCGATGATAACCAGCCTGAGCTTGGCGGCTTGGGCGATCCGGGCAGCACTATCGCCATCTATGACAATGGCCTGCTGGTGACGGAAGTGGTCGTCGACGACAACGGCACCTGGAGCTACACCCCGCCAGTGGCCCTGACGGATGGACTGCACAGCATCACCCTGACGGAGACCGATCTGGCGGGTAACCTGAGCGCCGTCTCCGCGCCGTTTGAATTTACCATCGACCGTACGCCACCGCCTGCCCCGACCGGCCTGGTGCTCAATACCGAAGGGACAATCCTTACCGGCACGGCGGAAGCCAACTCGACGGTCACGGTCAGCAACGATCTGGGCGTTATCTTAGGCACGGCAATAGCGGATGCCAACGGGGCGTTTTCAGTGACGCTGAGCGCGGCGCAGCTCAACGGCGAGACGCTGAGCACAGCAGCCACCGACAGGGCGGGGAACGAAGGGCCAGCTACGGACCTGACTGCCCGGGACACCACCCCACCGGCAGCACCGACCGCCCTCGTGGTGGCCGCAACGGGTGACAGCGTCAGCGGTGAAGCCGAAGCCGGAGCGCGTATCTCGGTGCGTGACGCCGGGGGAACAGAGCTCGGCTCCGGTGAAGTCGGCCTCGACGGCAAGTTCACCGTCAACATCGCCCCTGACCAGCTCAACGGTGAAGTGCTGACGGTGCTCGCGTTCGATACTACTCAGAATGAGAGCCCTCCGGGTCAGGTCACCGCCGCTGACTCCACCCCACCACCACCGCCTGCAGACCTTGATGTCTCTACGGATGGCCTGACGCTCACCGGCACCGCCGAAGCGGGCAGTACCGTGGTGATTATGGAAGGCACCACCCGGCTCGGTGAAGTGGAGGTTGGCGAATCTGGCAGCTTCTCCTTCACTCTGATCCCCGCCAGGCTGAACGGTGAGATCCTGAGTCTTACCGCCACCGATCTGGCGAAAAATACCAGTGCTGCCAGTACGGTAGAAGCCGATGACACCACCCCTCCGGCCACGCCAATCATTACCAACGTGGTGGATGACGTTCCTGGCCTTCTCGGCACCATCGAGAGGGGGACGACAACCGATGACCGCACTCCGCTGATCTCCGGGACGGGCGAGCTGGGCACGAAAATATTTGTCTACAGCGAGAATATTCAGATCGGCTTTACTGAGGTCAATTCTGCGGGCAACTGGTCGTTCCAGGTTCCGGCCAGTCTGACCGACGGGGCTCACTCCCTTACCGCCGATGCCGTTGACCGCCGCGGCAATCACAGCGTGATGTCCGACATCTGGGCGATTAACGTCGACCCGGCAGCGCCCAACCCACCAACCGCAACGGTTGCAACCGCGGCATTCGCCCAGAGCGAGGAGCCGGTGGTCAGCACCCTGAGCGCCAGCACCACCGGCGAAACGCTGATCTATAACGTGCTCAATGAGACCGGTGGCGACCACGTCAGCAACTTCTCGCTGGCGGCGGGGGACAAAATCGACATCAGCGAGCTGCTGGTCGGCTGGAACGGCGATCGCGCCACGCTGGGGGAGTTTATCCAGGTCAGCAACAGTGATGGCAACACCGTGATCAGTATCGACCGGGACGGAGCCGACACCCGCTATGCACCCGCAACCCTGGTGACGCTGGAGGAGGTTCAGACCACATACGAGGAGCTGGTAAACCAGAACCACATCATTACCTGTTAGAAGGTAAACGCCGGGTGGCGGCTACGCCTTACCCGGCCTACAAAACCCCGCTTTTGACCTTGTAGGCCCGGCAAGCTTCGCGCCGCCGGGCATTCAGGCCGCACCATGCAACATCTTACTCGCCCTGGAAACCACAAAAACGAAAATAACCGAACAAAAGCGAAAATATTTATATTGCCCGGAATTAATAACCCTAAACTTAATGCAATTACTATTGTAATCACACTCTCATTCTATTTTTTCTACCAAATACCGCTGTTGCCTTAACTTAAACAATGGACTAAATAGCAGAGCCTTTTATTAATGCAACTTGTATATATCAATATTAAAAAACAGCTAAAAATATATCATATTCACTATCTTATTAACCCTGACTTAATTATTTACACAGCCTCACTTAAATATAATTTCGCCTCTTTTACACATCCAGATTATTCCTAAGTAATTAAATTAACATTAAAATAAGCGTCTCTCCCCCGCGCTACGCCAGCCACGCCAACCCGCAGCCCGCCTGGGCTCCATGACTCAACACCCGCACAAATAACGCCTTCAATATCGCTAACCCTTTATTAACCGGTGCTTAATTTGCGCTTTTAGCACTTTCTGGCTATATCAAATTAAGTCAATCCGAAATTGTTACCAATATTAAAGACAAGGATTTTACCGCCGAGAAATATACCCCCATACGCCTTACCCCCCTGAATATCAAGGGCAAAATACCGCTGCCACCATCGCTTTATCGGCAGCCATTAATAACTTTTAAATAATTACCCTGGGTCATTGTTGCAAATAAACAGTTTCCCTACGGGTGGCGCTCAATCTGCTCAATAGAAATGGCTTAAACCGCTCGCCATTTCATTGCACTCTGCCGGGAGTAATATACATGAGTAAAATCACTGTCATCTCCAAACTGACGCACGTGGAATCGGTAACAGACGGGACTCAGGTCACGCTGAATGACTCCTCCATCGTTAAGATCAACGCCGAACGGGCCGACATTCTCGGCTACGAACGCAGCGGCAATGACCTGATTGTTAAGCTGGCCGACGGCGAAACCCTGACCCTCAAAAATTTCTTTGTCGCCGGCGATCAGGGTATCAGCCAGCTGGTGCTGGAAGAGGAGAATGGCGCGCTGTGGTGGATTGCCGATCCAATGGCCGCTGAAAGCTACCAGTCGATTGCCTCCATTGATGCCCTGCTGGCAGGCACTACCACCGCGTCGGCAGGTGAAGCGGCGATCTGGCCGTGGGCCCTGGGTGGCGTGGCGGTGGCAGGGGGCATTGCCCTGGCTGCAGGTGGCGGTGGCGGTGGTGGAAGTGACAGTGATAATGGTAATGGCGGTGGCAGCGACGGCGGCAATGGCAGTAACCCCACTCCGCCGGTCACCAACCCGAACGACACCACGCCTCCCGGCGCGGCCGGCAACCTCAGATTCTCACCAGACGGCACTCAGCTTAGCGGGAGCGCCGAAGCCAACAGCATCATCACCGTCACCGATGCCAACGGGAATGTGGTCGGCAGAGGTCAGACCGACAGCAACGGTGAATTCACGGTCGATCTGGGCACCCCTTACACCAACGGCGAAACCCTGACCGTCACCCCTACCGACGGGGCAGGCAACACAGGACCGGGCACCCCGGTGACCGCCGCGGATACCACCCCGCCGCAGGCTCCAACCATCAACTCCGTTGTCGATGATGCTGGCAGCGCGACCGGATCGCTCACCAGCGGCCAGATCACCGACGACGCCCGCCCGACCTTTAGCGGCAGCGGCGAACCCGGCAGCACCATCACGGTTTACGACAACGGTAACGCCATCGGCACCGCACAGGTCAACAGCGACGGCAGCTGGAGCTTCACCCCGGACACCGCGCTGGGCGAAGGCGCACACCAGATCACCACCCGGGCCACCGATGGCGCGGGCAATACCGGCCCGGCCTCACCGGCCTTCAGCCTTACGGTTGACACCGTCGCCCCAAATGCCCCGTCCGGCGTGACGATCACTGACACCACCGGAACGGTGCAGGGCGTACTGGTCGCGGGACAGTCCACCGACGCCAACCGCCCTGCCCTGAACGGCACCGGCGACGTGGGCAGCATCATCACCCTCTATGACAACGGCCAGGTCGTGGGCCAGGCTACCGTTGGCGCGGACGGCAAATGGAGCTTTACGCCAGACACGCCGCTTGCCGATGGCGCGCACAGCATTACCCTGACGGAGACCGATCTGGCGGGCAACACCAGCGCCCCCTCCGCCCCGTTTGACTTTATCATTGACCGCACCCCGCCGGACCAGCCGACCATCGGCCTGATCCCTGGCGGCACTGAGGTCACCGGCACCGCCGAACCAGGCAGCACCATCACCATCACCGACGGGAATGGGACGGTGATTGGCAAGGGCCAGACCGATGCCAACGGCGACTACAGCGTTCCCCTCACCGAGGCACAAACCGAAGGGGATACCATCAACGTGGTGGCCTCCGATGCTGCCGGAAACCAGAGCCCGCCAGTGAGCACCGTGGTTGGCGATGTCACCCCGCCTGACGCCCCGACCAACCTTGCGATCAACCCTGAAGGCAGCATCGTCACCGGTAACGCCGAAGCGGGCAGCACCGTCACCATTCGTGATGGCGACGACATCATCGGCAGAGGGACCGCCGGTCCGGACGGCAGCTTCGAGATTATCCTCACCACCCCACGCCTGAACGGGGAAGACCTGGCGGTCACCGCCACCGATCCGGCGGGTAACACCGGGCCGGAAGGGGCCATTACCGCCCCGGACATCACCCCACCGCAGGCCCCGGTCATCACCAGCGTGGTGGATGACGTGGAGGGCATTACAGGCGTGGTCCTTAATGGGCAGATCACCAATGACACCCGTCCGGTAGTCACCGGTACCGGCGAACCTGGCGCCACCATTAATATCTACAACGGCGCGCTCCTGGTGGGTTCTGCCGAAGTGGATGCCGACGGCAACTGGTCCAGCGAGCTGGAGCTGAACGACGACGGCGGCTATGTGCTGACGGCGCAAGCCGTTGACGCTAATGGCAACACTGGCGGCTTGTCCAACAGCTGGACTATCATCATCGATGCCACCCCACCGGCCACCCCGGCCATTTCCCAGGTAATCAACGATCTGCCTGAGACCGCGGTGGCCATCAGCAACAACGGCACCACCAACGACAACCGTCCGACCCTGTACGGCACCGGCGAAGCGGGTTCGACCATCAGCATTCGGGTAGATGGCGTGGAGGTCGGCACGGCGCAGGTGGGCGACGGCGGGGAGTGGAGCTTCACCCCGGCCACGGCGCTTCTGGATGGTCTGCATGAGATCACCACGGTGGCGACAGATGCCGCCGGTAACAGCAGCCCTGCCTCCGGGACCTTTACCCTGACCATCGATACCGTCGCCCCTGAGATCCCGGCGATCACCCGGGTGGTGGATAACACCGGCAGCGTGCAGGGCGATATCAGCAACAACGTCCCGACCGACGAAACCCGTCCGGTGATCGAGGGGACTGGTCCGGCGAATTCGCAGATCAGCATCTACGAAGGCACCACCCTGCTCGGCACCACTACCAGCAATGCGGATGGCACCTGGAGCCTGCGGCTCGCCACGCCGCTGGTTAATGGCACCCACGTTCTGACCGCGTCGGTCAGCGATGCGGTGGGTAACATCTCCACCTCCGGCAGCTTTAACCTGGTGGTGGATACCCTGGCCCCGGGCACCCCGGAAGTACCGGCGATCACCGTCAACCCTGACGGAAGCGGTGAAGAGCCCCTCACCTCCGGCGGCAGCACCCGCGACACTACCCCGACCCTGAGCGGCACCGGGACGGAAGGCGATATCGTCTCCATCTACGACGGCACCACTAAAATCGGGGAAACCACAATCCCACCGGGCGGCAACTGGACCTGGACCCCGCCAGCAGGGCTGCCGAACGGCACCTACGATCTCAGCCTGACCGTGACCAACAAAGACGGCGCGGGCAACGAGAGCGCCCCGTCGCAGCCGGTGTCCATCACCATTGATACCGACGCGCCGGATCAACCTGATGCGCCGGTCGTCACCGATAACGTGAGCGAAATTACCGGGCCGGTGGGCAACAACGGCGCGACCAACGACACCCGTCCGGTGCTGAGCGGTACCGGCACACCGGATGACGTGATCAGCATTTACGACCAGACCACGGCAGGTAACGTGCTGGTGGGCGAAGTGGTGGTCGACATCAACGGCAACTGGACCTGGCGTGCCGAGGAGCCGCTGTCCGAGGGGTCACACAGCTTTACCGTTGTCGCTACCGATGCGGCGGGCAATGCCTCGGTGGTATCAGATGCCATCACCGTGACCGTCGACACCCTCGTGCCTGCGATCCCAACCATCGCCAGCGTGAATGACAATCCTGCCGCGGGCGGCAGCACCAACGACAACACTCCGACCGTCACCGGGACCGGCGAAAACGGCACCACGGTGATCCTCTACAGCAACGGGGTTGAAGTGGGCCGCGGGCTGGTCACCAACGGCAGCTGGTCTATCACCACGCCAGCGCTGAATGACGGCCCGACCACCCTCACCGTGGCGGCGGTGGATGCCGCCGGGAACGTCAGCGGCACCGGCAGCGACTTTGCCTTCACCATCGACACCGTGCCGCCGGGCAACCCGCAGCTGCTGGAGATCTCTGACAGCACCCTGGCCAACGGCACGCTGTACGTGAAGAGCGACATCCCGACCCTGAAAGGCACCGGCGAACCGCTGAGCACCCTCACCGTCCTGATCGACGGTAATCCGGTGGGCGAGGTGCAGGTCAACGAGCAGGGAGAGTGGACCTTCCCGCTGCCGGTCGGCAGCGAACTGCCGGATGACACCCACACCATCACCGTGGTGGCGACCGACGCGGCAGGCAACACCAGCCAAAGCAGCCCGGTCACCCTGGTAGTGGATACTGACGCACCGGATAGTCCAGTGGTCACCGGGATCGTCTCCGGCGGCACCCCGCTGAACGGTACCGCCGAACCGGGCTCCACCATTACGGTCACCGGCCCGGGCAACGTGGTGCTGGGTACCGGCGTGACCAACGCCGAGGGGCAGTTCTCTGTCGCCCTGACCCCACCGCAAAGCGATGCGGTGCTTCTCAGCCTGACCGCCAGCGATCCGGCGGGCAACGGTAGCGGCCCGACGACCTATAACGTCCAGGCCACACCAGAGCTGCCAGCCGTACCGACCATCGTCGCCATCCTTGATGACAACGGTACAGACGGCAACGTTAACGTCAAAGGCGGCAGCTCCAACGACACCACCCCTACCCTCACCGGTACGGCGATCCCGGGCAGCCTGGTGACGATTTACCTGGACGGCAGCACCACGGCGCTGGGCACCGTTACCGCTGACGCCACGACCGGTGCCTGGACGTTCCCGGTTGCTGAACTGGCCGAAGGCAACCATAGCTTCAGCGTGACCGCCACCGTTGACGGCCAGACCAGCGGCCTGTCGCCAGCGGCAACGGTCAATATCGATCTCACCGCCCCGGACGCTCCGGCGTTTGGTTCCGTGGTGGACGACGTCGGTCCGCTGACCGGGACAGTGGTCAGCGGCAGACCAACCAACGATGACCTGCCGACCTTCACCGGTACGGCAACCCCGGGGGATGTAATCCGCCTTTACGCGGACGATACCCTGATCGGCACCGCCACGGTGGGCAACACCGGGGCCTGGAGCATCACCCTGACCGAACCGCTGGATGATGGCACCTACGCCCTGACCCTCAGCGCCACCGATCCGGCCGGGAACGAAAGCTCACGCTCTGAACCGTTCTCCCTGGTGGTGGATACCACCGCGGGCGAAGCGATCATCACCGGGGCCAACGATGACGTCGGGCCGGTCACCGGCAACGTCGCCAACAACGGCAGCACCAATGACAACACCCCAACCCTGACGGGCACCGCGGAAGCCGGCAGCAGCGTCGCCATCTACGACGGCATCAACCTGATTGGCACCGTCACCGCCAGCCCTACCGGCGCCTGGAGCTTCACCCCGACTACCGTGCTGGCGGAAGGTCAGCACGTCTTTACCGTGGTCGCCACCGACAGCGCGGGCAACGTTAGCCCATTCTCGGAGGCATACACCCTGGTGGTGGACATGACCCCACCGGCTACCCCGGTGATTGTCAGCATCAACGATGACGTGCCGGGCAATACCGGTCTGCTGACCAATGGGCAGATCACCAACGATGTGCGTCCGGAACTGACCGGCACCGGCGTGGCGGGCAGCACTGTCCACATTCTGGATAACGGGATCGAGATCGGCACCGCGCTGGTCAGCGCCAGCGGCAGCTGGAGCTTTACTCCGACCAGCGATCTGGCCGCCGGACCTCACGATCTGCGCGTCAACGCCACCGATGCCGCGGGCAACGTCTCCGGTACCTCGCCGATCTTCAACATCAATATCGATATCGCCGCCCCACTGGCACCGGTCCTCAACACCGTGGTGGATGATGTCGGCACCGTGACCGGCACGCTGGACAGCGGTGATGTCACCAACGACGCGCGCCCAACCTTCACCGGCAGCGGCGAAGTGGGGGCCACCATCCGCATCATTGTTGACGAGCTGGAGATCGGCACCGCGGTGGTTAACGCCTCGGGCAGCTGGACCTTCACTCCGGAAACGGCGCTGGCAGAAGGCACCCGCAGCATCCGCTTTACCGCCACCGACGCCGCCGGAAACACCAGCCCTGCCAGCGATCCCTTTACCCTGACGGTGGATACCCTGGCCCCAACGGCGCCGACGCTTACCGCCATCAGCGATAACGTGGGCACCATTCAGACGCCAATCACCACCTCCGGCCAGACCACCGACGACACGACGCCGACCCTGACCGGCCAGGCTGAAGCCAATTCCAGCGTGGCGATTTACGACAACGGTGCCCTCGTCGCCACCGTGCAGGCCAACGAAACCGGCGACTGGAGCTGGACCCCGGCCACGGCCCTGACCAGCGGCAGCCATACCTTCACCACCAATGCCCGTGATGAAGCGGGCAACCTCAGCGAGACCTCCCCGGGCTTCACGCTGATTGTCGATACCCTGCCTCCTGCCCCGCCGACGATTACCCTGGCGATTGACAACATCGACCCGGTGACCGGCTCGCTCACCAGCGGCCGCACCACCAACGACGACCAGCCGGTGCTCACCGGCACCAGCGAACCGAACGCCCGGATACAGATTTTTGCCGATGACGTACTGGTGGGCGAAGGTATCGCGAATGCCGACGGCAACTGGTCAATCGAGGTCAACACCCCGCTCAGCGATGCCCTGCACAACTTCACCGCGGTGGCGATCGACGCAGCAGGCAATGCCAGCGATCCGTCCGCCATCTTCACCCTGACGGTGGATACGCAGGTTCCGGTCGCGCCGGTGCTGGTTTCGGTGGTCGATGATGTCGGCACCGAGGTAACCCTCACTAATGGCCAACTGACCAACGACGCCAGACCAACCCTCAGCGGCACGGCGGAAGCGGGCACTACGGTGAACGTTTACGACGGCACGACCCTGCTGGGCAGCGCCCTCGTTGGGGAGAACAACGCCTGGAGCTTCACCCCGCTCAGCCCGCTGGCTGACGGGGAACACACCCTGACGGTGACCACCACCGATGCGGCAGGCAACGTCAGCCCGCCGACCACCGGGTTTATCGTTAACGTCGATGCCACCGCCCCGATCGCACCGGCCATCACCTCGGTGGTGGATAACACCGGTTCGGTGCAGGGTCCGGTTCTCAACGGCAGCCCGACCAACGACACCCGTCCGACCCTCAACGGCACCGCCGAAGCCAATGCCATCGTGCGCATTTACGACGGCGAGACCCTGGTGGGCGAGACCACCGCTAACGCCGAAGGCCAGTGGACGCTGGATCAGACCCTCGTCGCCCTTGAGGACGGCAACCATAACTTCACCGCCGTCGCCATTGATGAGGCAGGCAACCTCAGCGCGGCCTCGCCGGTGGCCTCGATTATCATCGACACCCTTGCCCCGGGGGCACCGGACAGCTTCACCGTCCTCAATAACGGCACTACCCTTACCGGCCGTGGTGAAGCGGGCAGCACCATCACCGTACGCGATGGAAACGCAGTGATCGGTACCGGCGTGGTTGACGACAGCGGCAGCTTCTCCGTCACTCTCACCACGCCGAAACTGAACGGTGAACTGCTGACGGTCACCGCCACTGACATCGCCGGAAACACCGGCGCGGAAGGCCAGATCGCCGCCCCGGATACCACCCCACCGGCCATCCCGGTGATTACTGACGTGGTGGACAACGTGACCGCTGTCACCGGCACCGTCACCGACGGGCAGACCACCAATGATGCCACGCCGCTGATCCGCGGCACCGGTCCGGCCAACACCACTATCCAGATCTACAGCGGCACGGTGCTGATCGGCACCACGCAGGCCAGCGCGGAGGGCACCTGGGAGATCCAGCTCACCACCGCCCTGCCTGACGGCGGCCACGTCCTGACGGCGCAATCCGTCGACGCCGTGGGGAACAACAGCGCCGCCTCCAACAGCTGGAGCATCGTGGTGGATGCCACCGCCCCGGACGCGCCAGCGATCACCTCCGTGGTGAACGATCTCTCCGGCAGCCCGGTGGCCATTGCTGACAACGGTGCCACTAACGACACCCTTCCGACCCTGAACGGCACCGGGGAAGCCGGGACCACCATCAGCATTCGGGTGGATGGCGTTGAGGTCGGTACCACCCTGGTGAGCGCAGGAGGGGTATGGACCTTCACCCCTGAGGATGCCCTCGCCGAGGGGCCGCACGCGATCACCGTGGTGGCGACGGATGCCGCCGGTAACACAGGCGAGCCTTCCCCGGCCTTTAACCTCACTATCGATACCGTCCCGCCAGTCGCCCCGGTCATCACCGTAGCGGTGGACACCAGCGGAAGCGTCACTGGCGACGTGGTCAGCGACCAGCCGACCGATGAAACCCTGCCGCTGATCCGCGGGACCGGCCCGGCAAACGCGCAGATTAGCCTCTATGACGGCACCACCCTGCTCGGCACCGCCACAACCAGCGCAACGGGGGCATGGAGCATCCAGCTGACCGTGCCGCTGGGTAACGGCACCCACGCCCTGACCGCCACGGTCAGCGATGCGGCGGGCAACACCGCCACCTCCGGCACCTTTAACCTGGTGGTGGATAACGTGCCGCCTGCCACGCCGGACATCCCGGACATCACCGTCAACCCTGACGGCAGTGGCGAGACGGCTATTTCCGGCGGCGGCAGCACCCGCGATACCACCCCAACCCTGAGCGGCACCGGGAATGAGGGCGATATCGTCACCATCTACAACGGCACCACCCCGATCGGGGAAGCCACCGTGCAGCCAGACGGGACCTGGACCTGGACCCCGCCAGCGGGCCTGCCGAATGGCACCTACGATCTGAGCCTGACCGTGACCAACAGCGACGGCGCGGGTAACGAGAGTGCGCCGTCGAATCCGGTGACTATCACCATCGATACCGATGCGCCGGACGCGCCGGGGCTGCCAGTCGTCACGGATAACGTCAGCGACATCACCGGCCCGGTGAGCAACAACGGCGCCACCAACGATACCCGTCCGGTGTTGAGCGGCACCGGCACGCCGGATGACACCATCACCATCTATGACCAGACCACGACAGGTAACGTGCCGGTGGGCGAAGTGGTGGTCGACATCAACGGCAACTGGACATGGCGTCCGGACCAGCCGCTGGCCGAGGGATCACACAGCTTTACCCTCACCGCCACCGACGAGGCGGGCAACGTCTCGCCGATCTCAGGCAGCATGACGGTGACCGTCGACAGCAGCGTGCCTGATATTCCGGTGATCACCAGCGTGGCGGATAACGCCGGACCGGTCACCGGCAACGTTGCGGCGGGCGGCAGCAGCAACGATAACACCCCAACCGTCACCGGCAGCGGAGAGAGCGGCACCACCGTCATTCTCTACAGCAACGGCATCGAAGTGGGTCGCGGCCTGGTCACCAACGGTAGCTGGACCATCACCACCCCAGCGCTGAACGATGGCCCTACTACCCTGACCGTGGCGGCGCTGGATGCCGCCGGGAACGTCAGCGAGGCGGGCAGTGACTTTGTCTACACCATTGACACCGTGCCACCGGCGATCCCACAACTGCTGGAGATCACCGACAGCACCCTCGCCAACGGTGCGCTTTACGCCAACAGCAGCACGCCGACCCTGACCGGTACCGGCGAACCGCTGAGCACCATCACCGTCCTGGTCGACGGTAATCCGGTGGTCGAGGTGCAGGTCAGCGCCGAGGGGCAGTGGGCGCTGCCGATCCCGGCCGGTACGCCGCTGTCCGATGCCTCGCATACCTTCACCGTGGTGGCGAGCGATGCGGCGGGCAACACCAGTCAAAGCACGCCGGTTAGCCTGATCGTCGACACCCAGGCGCCGGGTGCGCCTGTGGTGACCGGCATCGTCTCCGGCGGTACGCCGCTGACCGGCACCGCCGAAGCGGGCTCCGTCATTACGGTAACTGGCCCGGGCAACGTGGTGCTGGGCACCGGCGTGACCAACGCCCAGGGCCAGTTCTCGGTGGCCCTGACCCCGCCGCAAAGCGATGCGGTTACCCTGAGCCTGACTGCCAGCGACGTGGCGGGCAACACCAGCCTGCCAGGATCCTATGACGTTCCGGCTACGCCAGCCCTGCCGGACGTGCCGGTTATCGACGCCATTGTGGATGACAACGGCACCGGCGGCGGCGTTAACGTTAAAGGCGGCAGCTCCAACGACGCCACCCCAACCCTGACCGGGACAGCGATCCCGGGCAGCCTGGTCACAGTCTATCTTGACGACAGCACCACGCCGTTGGGTACCGTGACTGCCGACGCCACCACCGGGGCCTGGTCGTTCCCGATTGCAACGGCCCTTGCTGAAGGCAATCACAGCTTCAGCGTCACCGCTACCGTGGGCGCAGAAACCAGCGGCCAGTCGCCAGGGGCGACGGTCAATATCGACCTCACCCCGCCTGCGGCGCCGACCCTCGGCACCCTCGTGGATAACGTCGGCACCGTGACCGGGTCAGTGGTCAGCGGCACGCCGACCGACGACAACCAGCCAACCCTGAACGGCACCGCGACGCCGGGCGACGTGATCACCATCTACTCCGGTGACGCTGTCCTTGGCACCGTACCCGTGAGCGCCACTGGGGCATGGAGCTTTACCCTGCCAGCAGCGCTGGACGATGGCACCTATACCCTGCTCATCACCGCGACCGACCCGGCGGGTAACCAGAGCCAGCCTTCTGCACCGTTCTCACTGGTAGTGGATACCGTAACGGCGGCACCGGTCATCACCGGGGCTAACGATGACGTGGGGCCGGTCACCGGCAACGTGGCGAGCGGCGGCTTCACCAACGACAACACCCCGACCCTGTCCGGCAGCGCGGAAGCGGGCAGCAGCGTGTCTATCTATGAAGGCGGCAGACTGCTCGGCACCGTGCTGGCTAACGCCAGCGGGATCTGGAGCTTCACCCCAACGGTGGTGCTGGCCGAAGGCCTGCACAGCTTTACCGCCATCGCCACCGACACCGCAGGCAACGTCAGCGAGGCATCCGGGGCTTACACCCTGACCGTCGACATGACCCCACCGGCCACCCCGGTGCTGGTCAGCGTCAACGACGACGTGGCGGGTAATACCGGCCCGCTGGTCAGCGGCCAGCTCACCAACGATGCCCGTCCGGAACTGACCGGCACCGGCGTGGCGGGCACCACTATCCGCATCCTGGATAACGGGGTCGAGATCGGCACCACGGTGGTGAACGCCGACGGTGGCTGGACCTTTACCCCGACCAGCGATCTGGCCCAGGGGCCGCATGAGTTGCGCGTCAGCGCCACCGATGCGGCAGGTAACGTCTCCGGCACCTCGCCAGCCTTCTCGCTGAGCGTTGATACCGTCGCCCCAGTGGCGCCGGTTCTGGGTAGCGTAGTGGATGATGTCGGGACCATTACCGGGCCGATCACCAACGGCGGCCTCACCAACGATGCCCGCCCAACCTTTAACGGCACCGGCGAAGCGGGCTCCACGGTGCGCATTCTGGTCGACGGGCAGGAGATCGGCTCCGCGGTGGTTAACGCCTCGGGCAGCTGGACCTTTACGCCTGACACCCTCCTTGAGGATGGGCTGCACAGCGTAACCCTGACCGCCACCGACCTTGCCGGGAATACCGGTCCGGTCAGCGGAGCCTTTACCCTGACGGTGGATACCCTGGCGCCGGCGGCACCGACCATCGTCGCGGCCGCCGATAACGTGGGCACCATCCAGACGCCGCTCACCGTCTCCGGCCAGGTTACCGACGACACCACGCCGACCCTGTCGGGCAGAGCCGCGGCGAACGCCACGGTCACCGTCTATGACAACGGCGTCGCCCTCGGCACCGTGCAGGCCACCGCCGCAGGCGACTGGACCTTCACGCCGGGGACCGAACTGGGCAACGGGAGCCACACCTTCACCGCCAGCGCCGTCGATGCGGCAGGCAACCTCAGTGAACTCTCGGCGGGCTTCACGGTGATTGTCGATGCGATCAAACCGATCGCGCCGGTCATCACTCTTGCCCAGGACGACGCTGGCACCATCACCGGCGCCCTGACCAGCGGCCAGCGCACCGACGACACCCTGCCGGTGCTTACCGGCACCAGCGAACCGAACGCCCGGGTACAGCTGTTTGAAGGTCAGACCCTGCTGGGCACCGCCATCGCCGATGGCAGTGGCAACTGGACCATCGCCCTGACCACGCCGCTCACCAACGCCCAGCACAACTTCACGGCGGTGGCGACGGATGCGGCAGGCAACGTCAGCGATGCCTCCGCCACCTTCAGCCTGACGGTGGATACCCTGCCGCCAGCGGTGCCGGTGCTGGTCTCGGTGGTGGATGATGTCGGCACGGTGGTGTCGCTCACCAGCGGCCAGCTGACCAACGACGCCAGACCGACCCTCAACGGCACGGCAGAAGCGGGCTCAACGGTGAGTATCTATGACGGCGACCTGCTGCTGGGCACCGTGGTGGCCGACGCCAACAGCGCCTGGAGCTTTACCCCAGCTACGCCGCTGCCCGACGGCCAGCGCGTCCTGACGGTGACCGCCACCGATGCGGTGGGCAACGTCAGTCTGCCGACCGCGGGCTTTAACCTTAACCTCGATGCCACCGCCCCGGGCGCGCCAGTCATCACCTCGGTAGTGGATGACGTCGGCACGATCCAGGGTCCGGTACTCAACGGCAATCCAACTAACGACACCCGCCTGACGCTCAACGGTACCGCCGAAGCCAACGCCGTGGTGCGGATCTACGACGGCACCACGCTGGTGGGCCAGGTGACGGCCAACGCCCAGGGTCAGTGGACCCTGCCGCAGACCACCACCACCCTCACCGACGGAGTGCATAACTTCACCGCCACCGCGACCGATGCGGCAGGCAACCTCAGCGCGGCGTCACCAGTCACCTCCATCACCGTTGACACCGTTGCGCCAGGCGCACCGGGTGGCTTCACCGTGCTTAACAGCGGGGGCCAGGTCACCGGCACCGCCGAGGCGGGCAGCACCGTGACCATTCTCGGTACCGACAACGTGACGGTACTGGGGACCGGCGTGGCTGATGCCAGCGGCAGGTTCAGCGTCACGCTCTCCACGCCGCAGGTTAACGCCGAGCTGCTGCACGTCTTTGCCACCGACCGGGCCGGTAACGCCGGGCTGACGGTAGATCTGCGGATGCCGTACTCGCTGGTGCCGAACCCACCGGTCATCACCAGCGTCAACGACAACGTGGGCAGCATCATCGGCAACCTGCTGAGCGGCCAGAGCACGGACGACACCACCCCGACTCTGACCGGGACCGCGCAACCGCTCTCCACTATCACCCTGTATGACAACAACGTGCTGTTAGCCACGGTGACCACCAACAGCGCGGGGGTCTGGACTTATACCCCAACCGTGCCGCTGGGTAACGGCTCCCACGCCTTTACCGCCACCGCGGGCAATGCAGTCGGCACCAGCCCGTCCACACCGCTGAGCACGGTTATCGTGGATACCGTCGCCCCGGGCACGCCGCAGGGTACCTTCAACGCCGACGGCAGCGTCCTGAGCGGTACTGCCGAAGCGGGCAGCACCATCACCCTGCTGCTGAGCGATAACAGCGTGGTGACCACCACCGCCAACGCCCAGGGAGCCTGGAGCTACACCTTCCTCGACAAGCAGTCCGAAGGGGAGCGGATCACCCTCTCGGCTACCGATGCGGCGGGTAATACCTCCGTCACCGGGACGGTAATTGCGCCGAACCTGCCGCTGTCCGCCAGTGACAACGTGGTGGGGCTGGACCTGACCACCACCGCCACCGTCAGCACTGCCCAGTACAGTGACTATGGCCTCCAGCTGGTGGGCGGTGTCGGCAACGTGCTTTCCCTGCTGGGGGAAAACTCCGCCCAGGTGACCTTCTCCGTACCAACCGGCGGTAGCGCGAACATGGAGATCAACGCCAGCGCCAGCGGCATCGTGCTCTCCCTGCTCAACACCCTGGAGGTGATTGTTCAACGCTGGAACGGCACCACCTGGACCACGGAAGTGGATACCGGTCTGCCGCAGTTCGCTAACCTGCTGACCCTCGGGTCCAGCGGCGTGACCCTCAACCTGACCGGCCTGCCGGGCGGGCAGTATCGCGTCCTGAGCTATAACTCCAACCTGCTGGCAACCGGGTCCTACACCAGCCTGGATGTGGACGTCACGCAAACCACCGCGGGCACCCTGACCGGCGCGCTGGTGAAAAACGGCAACGTCATCACCGACACCGATCCGGTGAGCGGCAGCGACAGCGCCCCGAACGGCACGGTGGTCACCAGCGTCACCAACGCCAACGGCGTCACCGTCAACGTGGCGGCGGGCGCGGCGGGCACTACCATCAACGGGCTGTACGGCACCCTGACCCTGCACGCTGACGGGAGCTACACCTACACCCTGACCAACACCAGCACCTCGGTGCTGGGCCGGACCGACACCTTCACCTATAACATCACCGGGAAAGGAGCGACGGACGATGCCCGCCTGGTGATCACCCTGGGTGAAAACACGGTGCGCAACAGCGTGACGGCGGTGGACGATACCGCCTCGCTGACCTTCAACACCCAGGTACAGTCCATCGACTATGGTCCATCGAGCCAGAGCGGCTTTACCGTGGTAGGTGTCAATCTGGGTACTGTGCTGAACCTCAACCTGCTGGACGATCGCAGCGAGACCATGAAGTACAGCGTCCAGGAAGGCACCACCCGCACCATGACCATTCAGGGTTCTGTCGGCGGGGTAGCCCTGGCGTCGGTGTTTGACCTCTATATCTACAAGTTCAACCCGGCGACTCAGAGCTATGAGCGGATGCGCACCGAGGCGGGCTGGCTGCGCGCGCCGCTGCTGGGGGGCACCTCGGCACCGCTGACGCTGACCCTGCCGGCCGGTGAGTATCTCTTCCTGATGAACACCGCGGCGGGGATCACGGTGCTGACCGGCTACCAGATCAACATTCTGGAGGATCATGTCTACGCCGTCACCAGCACCACTGCCGCCACCACCGGCGACGTGCTGCAGAGTGACATCGTGCCTGCCGGCACCGTCGTTACTCAGGTGAACGGTGTCGACGTGAACGCCACGGGCACCACCCGCATTGAGGGGCAGTACGGCACTCTGGATATCGACGCCCAGGGGAAATACACCTATACCCTGCGGAACGGGGTCGGGGCGGACCTGATCAGCACGCCGGATACCTTCGTCTATACCGTGACGGCACCGAATGGCGATAAGGACACCGCCTCGCTGAACATCACCCCAACGCCAGTGGCGCTGGATGCGGTCAACGACGTCAGCGATGCGCTGGTCTTCGACACCACCTCGCAGGTTGCAGCCTATCGCGATGATACGGTGGGTAACGCGACCTGGAACGCCGCCCTGCTCGCCTCTACCTCGGGCCGGGGTAGCGGAACATTTGTGGTGGCGGCCAACACCGCCCTGCATGACGTGGTGCTGCACTTCAACGTCGCCTCACTGTTGTCGCTGGGCGGCCTGAACGTGAACTGGACCATCACCGGGGCAGGAGTGACCCGAAGCGGTTCCTTCAATGGCGGTCTGCTGTTGGGCGGCGTGGCCACCATCAACCTGCCGGATCTGGATCTGAACGCCGGGACCTACACCCTTAACTTTACCGGGGCAATGGGTCCGCTGGGGTTGGGCCAGATCTCCATCACGCCGTACGTCACCGGTACCACGGTGTTCCTCAACAGTGAGCTCACCACCGCGGGCCACACCGTCACCGGCAATATCTTTGACGGCTCGGATTCGGGCGGCGTGCTGGATCAGCTCCATTCGGTGGACAGCCGTCTGAGCATCACCAGCTATACCGGTACCGTCACCACCCTGGACCCGTATACCACTGCCACGGCCACCGCCACGGTTCAGGGGCATTACGGGGTGCTGACCATCGGCGTTGACGGGGCGTATACCTACACCCTGAACAGCGGCGTCTCGCTGGCATCAATGACCACCAAGGAGACCTTCACCTACAAACTGACCGGCGATAACGGCACCACCGATACCGCGACCCTGACCATCAACATGGCACCACAGTTCGCCAGCTCCGAGCATAACGATACCTTCACCGGTAGCGCCTATGGCGACACGCTGATTTACGAGGTGCTCAACAGTACGGCGGGTAACGGCACGGCGGGCAACGGCGGCAACGACCACTGGACCAACTTCTCTCTGGCGCAGGGAGACAAGATCGATATCAGCGATCTGCTGGTGGGCTGGAACGGGGACAACGCCACGCTGGGCAACTATCTGAGTGTTACCAACAGCAATGGCAATACCGTGATCTCTGTCGACCGGGACGGTGCAGCAAATATTTACACCAATACTACACTGGTAACATTGGATAACGTTCAGACAACCTACGAGGAGCTGGTTAACCAACAACACATCATCACCGGATAGCGCTAATAACAAGACCCGGGCGCACGTCGCCCGGGCTTAACATTATAAAGTTGTTCAGTTTTTTAGGGATAATGCCATGAACAAAGCACCTTGCTGGTGGCTTGGGTGCTGCCTGTTGTCCGGGCACGCCCTGGCTGCCGACTCCCCTGCGGTCATTAGTTTTGGACAAGTAAATGAAAATCAGGAGCTGCCCTCGCTGAATGGCCGGGTAGCGTTGCCGACAAGCCCGGCTGCCCCCGGCACCTTAACCCTGGGCGATGCGGTGAACCGTGCCGTTAACTGGCACCCCACCATTCGCGAAGCGGTGGGCAAACTCTACGAACAGATCCAGCAGGTTGATGTCGCCAAATCGAAGTACTACCCGCAGATCAGCGCCGGGATCAACAACGGCTACAGTAACAACTCCAGCGACACCGGCTTTACCCCTTCCGTGGTGCTCTCCCTCTCCCAGATGCTCTATGACTTCGGTAAAGTTTCCAGCCAGGTGCGGGCCGAAGACGCGGGCGTGGTGCAGCAGCAGGCCAACGTCCTGCTGAGCATTGATACCGTCGCCCGGGATACCGCCACCGCGCTGGTGCAGGTGCAGATGTGGCAGCAGATGGTGGAGACCGCCGAAGAGCAGCTTGAGGCCCTCGGCAGCATCGGCAAACTGACGCGCCAGCGTAACGACGAAGGGGCTACCTCGCTCTCGGACGTGGTGCAGACCGACGCCCGTATCGAAGGGGCACGCTCGCAGCTGATGCAGTATCAGGCCAATCTCGACAGTGCCCGCGCCACGCTGATGAGCAACCTCGGCTGGAACAACCTCAACGAGGTGAGCAACACCTTCCCGGCCAAACTGGCCCAAAGCTGCGACATCAAAGATCCGGATGACCGGCTGGTGCCCGCGGTGCTCTCCTCCTGGGCGCAGGCCAACGTGGCGCAGGCCAATCTGGACTACGCCAACGCCCAGATGACCCCGACCATCTCGCTGGAGCCGGAAGTTCGCCACTACATTAACAATCGCTATCCTGGCCACGACACGCTGGATAAAACCCAGTACAACGTGTCGGTCAACGTCGAGATGCCGATCTACCAGGGCGGCGGCCTGGACGCCCGGCGTAACGCCGCCAGCCACGCGGTGGAGGCGGCGCAGTCCAACGTGCAGCGCACCCGGCTGGACGTACGGCAAAAATTGCAGGAGTCGCGCAGCCAGGTGATGAGCCTGATGAGCACCCTGCAGATCCAGTCCCGCCAGGAGACCCTCAGCCAGCGCACCCGCGAACTCTATCAGCAGCAGTATCTGGATTTGGGCTCCCGCCCGCTACTGGACGTGCTGAACGCCGAGCAGGAGGTCTACCAGACCCGCTTTACCCAGTGGCAAACCGCCGGACAGCTGCACCAGCTGCAGATCAACTGCCTGTATAACACCGGGCGAATGCGCAACGCCTTCAGCCTTGAAAACCACACTATTCAGTCAGTGGAGATCCAGCCATGACGCGAGACGATATCCTTCACGAGGAGCCACTGACGCAGGAGGCGCTGGAGCACTGGGCGCAGGCGTTTGGCTATGTCGCCACCCGCTACCGGGTGGCCTGCTCCCCCGGCGCGCTGGTGGCTGGCGCCCCCTGGCTACAGGGGAAGAGCAAAACCCCGGCCCTGAGCGGGCTGGCCCGTGAGGCGGGGCTCTCCTTTAAGCTGCTCAACAACGGCCAGGAGTCGATCAACAGCTGGCGTCTGCCGGTGGTGGTGGAGCTTAATGACGGCAAGATCGGCGTCATTGAGCACTTCGACGGGGAAGACATGCTCGACGTCTGCTTCTTTGACGGCAAGGCCCAGACCAACCGCATCTCGCTGGCGGCGCTGCTGCCGGCCATTCATCAGGTGGTGGCCCTGCGTCCGCTGGCGGCGTTAAAAGACAGCCGCGTAGATGCCTATATCTCAAAATATCGCCCGGACTGGCTCTACCGGCTGGTGATGCGCGACCTGCGCCCCTACACCTACGTGATGCTGGCGGCGCTGTTCATCAACCTGCTGTCGCTGGCGGGGATTTTGTTTTCGATGCAGGTTTATGACCGGGTGATCCCCGCCCAGTCCTACCCTACCCTCTACGTGCTGACCATCGGGGTGCTGATTGCAACCCTGTTCGGCTTTATCCTGCGTCTCGCCCGCTGCCACATTATGGATCTGCTGGGCAAACGGGCCGACCTGCGCGTCTCGGATCGGGTGTTCGGCCATGCCCTGCGCCTGCGTAACAGCGCGGTGCCGCGCTCCACCGGCAGCTTTATCTCGCAGCTGCGCGAGCTGGAGCAGATCCGCGAGATGGTCACCTCCTCGACCATCTCCACTATCGTTGACCTGCCCTTCTTCTTCCTGTTTGTCGGCGTGCTGGCGATCATCGCCCCGTCGCTGGCGTGGATCGCCCCGGTGGCGGCAGTGCTGATGGTATTGCCGGGCCTGCTGCTGCAGAAAAAGCTGGCGGCGCTGGCGAAGCAGTCGGCCCATGAATCAACCCTGCGCAACGCGGTGCTGGTGGAGAGCGTGCAGGGGCTGGAGGACATCAAGCTGATGCAGGCGGAGAACCGCTTCCTGCAACAGTGGAACAGCTACATTCAGATCACCGCCGAGTCGGGCCTGAAGACTCGCGAGCTGACCCAGGGCCTGATCAGCTGGGGAATGACCATTCAGAGCCTGGTCTATACCGCGGTGATTGTGGTGGGTGCCCCGATGGTGATCGAAGGCGAAATGACCACCGGTGCGGTGGTGGCCGCCTCGATGCTGGCCTCGCGGATGATCGCCCCGATGGCGACCCTGTGCGGCGTGCTCGCCCGCTGGCAGCAGGTCAAAGCAGCCAAAGAGGGGCTGGACAACATTATGCAGCTCCCCACCGAGAACCAGCGCGAAGAGACGCCGATCCGCCAGGACGTACTGCGCGGCCACTACCTGTTCGAACAGGCGCAGTTTGCCTACGGCGGTGACGTGCAGAACCCGGTTCTGCGCATCAACCGGCTGGAGATCAAACCCGGCGAGCACGTGGCGATCCTCGGCCGTAACGGCGCGGGCAAATCGACCCTGCTGCAGGCGATGGTCGGCGGGATGGATCTGGTGGGCGGCGAACTGCGGCTCGACAACCTCAGCCTGCCCCATCTCGACATGGCGGACGTGCGGCGTAACGTCGGCCTGATGAGCCAGAATGCGCGGCTGTTTTACGGCACCCTGCGCGAGAACATCACCCTCGGGATGCCGCGCGCCACCGACGAGGAGATTTTTGCCGTACTGGAGATGTGCGGCGCGGCCACCTTCGTGCAGAAGCTGGCGAAGGGGCTGGACCATCCGATCATGGAGAACGGCGTCGGGCTCTCCGGCGGCCAGCGCCAGTCAATTTTGCTGGCGCGTATGTTCCTGCGCGATCCCAATGTTGTCCTGCTGGACGAACCTACCGCCTCGCTGGATGAGCACACCGAACGCGAATTTATTCAGCGCCTGAGCCAGTGGCTTGGCAACCGGACCCTAATCGTCGCCACCCACCGGGTGCCGATGCTGGAGCTGGTAGAGCGCGTGGTGGTACTGAAAGAGGGAATGCTGGTGATGGATGCGCCGAAAGCCCAGGCGCTGAGCAACAGCCGGATGCAGCAACAATCGCAGCAGGCAAATGGCCGGGAGTGGAAAAATGAAAATCAGTCAGCATGATGCCGCCGCGATAGACGATCTGGATAACACCCTCGGTTCCGAGAGCGGCTATACCGGGGCCAGAAGCATTGTGTTAATCAGCCTGCTGCTGTTTATCATCGGCGGAGTCTGGGCGTGGTACAGCATTCTGGATGAGGTATCGACCGGCACCGGGAAGGTGATCCCCAGCTCCCGCGAGCAGGTTTTACAGTCGCTCGACGGCGGGATCCTCGCCGAGCTGAAGGTCCACGAGGGGGATCAGGTGCAGGCCGGCCAGGTGCTGGCCCGTCTCGACCCGACCCGCTCTGAATCTAACGTCGGTGAAAGTGCCGCCCGCTACCGCGCGTCGCTGGCCTCCAGCGCCCGTCTGCATGCGGAGGTGAACGATCTGCCACTCACCTTCCCGCCGGAGCTGGCGAAATGGACCGATCTGATCGCCGCGGAAACCCGGCTCTACAACTCCCGCCGCCAGCAGCTGGAAGACTCCCGACGCGAGCTGCGCCAGGCGCTGGAGCTGGTTAACGCGGAACTCGCCATCACCCAGCGGCTGGTGAAAACCGGAGCCGCCAGCCACGTCGAAGCCCTGCGCCTGCAGCGCCAGAAGAGCGACCTGGAGCTGAAGCTCACCGACCTGCGCTCGCAGTATTACGTGCAGGCCCGGGAAGCGTTGTCCAAATCCAATGCCGAAGTGGACATGGTCTCTGCGGTGCTGAAGGGGCGTGAGGATTCGGTGACTCGTCTGACGGTGACCTCCCCGGTGCGCGGCATCGTGAAGAACATCAAGGTAACTACCATCGGCGGCGTTATCCCGCCGAACGGCGAGATGATGGAGATTGTGCCGGTGGACGATCACCTGCTGATTGAAACCCGCCTGTCACCGCGCGATATCGCCTTTATCCACCCAGGACAGAAGGCGCTGGTGAAGATCACCGCCTACGATTACGCCATCTACGGCGGGCTGGACGGCGTGGTGGAGACTATCTCGCCCGACACCATTCAGGATGAAGCCAAACCGGAAGTGTTCTATTACCGGGTATTTATCCGCACCAGCCAGGATTATCTGGTCAACAAAGCGGGGAGGCACTTCTCGATTGTGCCAGGGATGATTGCCACGGTGGATATCAAAACCGGCGAGAAATCGGTGATGGATTATATGATCAAGCCGTTTAACCGCGCGAAAGAGGCGTTGAGGGAGAGGTAGTTTTTCTCATCTCCCGCACGGACGATCCCCTCTCCCTTGAGGGAGAGGGTTAGGGTGAGGGGGAACATGCGACTCAGGTGGGGGTTCAGTGCACCTCCTTCCCCCTGGGGTATGTGAACGGTACTATTCAGGCAGTGCGTACACCACCACCTGATCGCCCACCTGGTCCTTCAGGATAGTATTCCCGCCTGCAACAAACGCCACATACTGACGGCCTTTGTACTCATAGACCGACGGGTTCGCTACCGCAGGAGCTTCTACCTGATCGGCCCACAGCTCTTCACCGCTCTCTACCGAGTAGGCGCGCACTTTGGCATCCATCGAGGCGCCGATAAAGACCACGCCCCCTGCTGTCACCGCCGGGCCGCCAATGGTCGGTGAACCCCAGCTTTCCGGCATAAAGAAGCCATACTGCTGGGATGCGCCAACAGGACGACGCCACTTCACATCACCGGTATGCATATCCAGCGCCACGATTTCACCAAACGGCGGCTTCCAGCACGGCATACCCAGCCAGTTATTCGCCACCATCAGGCGCAGGCCATAAGGTGCCCCTTCCTGAGGCGCAAAGCCGCTCTCATTCCCGGCGCTTTTATCCGCTTTATCGTAATCTTCACGGCTGTAGAGCTTCACGTACTGCACGATATGGGAGGTGTTAACGATGGCAATCTGCTTGTGCGGATCGAACGCCACCCCGCCCCACTGCACGCCACCGGCGCTGTCGGGATAGGTCAGAGTACCTTCGCCTTTGGTCACAGGCGGGGTGTACATGCCGTCATAGGTGAGATTGTCCCACAGGCGAGTACACTGCCCGGCACCGACGACATCCGCCAGCTTCCAGATCTCGGGTTTTTTCGACTGATCGAGCAGCGGCGCAGGTTTCGTCGGGAAAGGTTGCGTTGGCGAGAGAACTTCGCCCTGCACCGAACCATCGCCCTGCGGTACCGGACGCTCTTCGATAGGCCAGACATCTTCGCCCGTCAGACGGTTAACCACAAACAAAAAGCCCTGCTTGGTGGCCTGAATCAGCGCCGGGATCTGCTTGCCGTTGACGGTGATATCCATCAGCGTTGGCGCAGAGTTGATATCGTAATCCCACACGTCGTGGTGCACCCACTGACGAGACCAGACCACTTTACCGGTATTGATATCCAGCGCGGTGGTAGAGGTGCCGAGTGGAATAGGATCGACGCGGTTACCACCCCAGTAGTTAGGGGACGGGGATGACACCGGAAGATAGACCAGACCGTTGGCCTCATCGGCGGACATGTGCGTCCAGACGTTGGCCGTCCCGGTACGCTGGCGGATCTCAGCCGGGATCGCATCAAAGGTCCATTCGCGCTCGCCGGTGCGGGCATTGATGGAAAATACGCTGCCCGGAGGTGCTTCGGCATAGGCCCAGTCTTTGCCGGCCCAGCCCACAATCAGATGGTCGCCCACGACGGTTGGCGGCTGCAGGATGGAGAGCGGGTACTTGGCATTAACCGTGTTCCACTGATTAATGTTCAGCACCCCCTTGTCCGCAAAGCCACTGCACGGCTTGCCGGTATCGGCATCCAGCGCAAAGAGCATGCCGTCAACGGTGCCCATGTAAACCATCTTCTGACACGCCTCTCCGGCGACCGGATTTTTTGCCTGCCAGTAAGAGACGCCGCGATTTTTCAGCACCGGCTGGGTCAGCGCCTTGCGTGAAGATTTGGTGTCATAGTGCCACTTCTCTTTACCCGTGCCCGGGTCCAGCGCAATCAGGCGATCGAAAGGAGTGCCTATGTAGATGGTCTCATTGGCGAAGATGGGTGTCGCGGACCAGACGGTAGCCGGGGTGTCGCCTTTGCCATCCGAGACGTCGCCGGTATGGAACTCCCAGACTTTGGTTAATTTACCGACGTTCTCCGCCGTAATCTGGGTCAGCGGACTGTATTTCTGGGCGTTAAGCTGCCCATGGAAGCTGTCCCAGGTGGCGGCTGAGGGCACCAGCGGCGTCGCAGGTTGATTGACCGACGCGACTTTTTGTCCGCCTTCCTGACCGGTTGACGCCTCGTCAGTGGTTTTTGTGGTGCCCGGCGCCTGCTGATCGGCCGCATCCACATTGAGTTCTTCCTGGGTCCCCTGAGAGGCTTCAGCGGCTTTATCCTGCGCCTGCAGCGAGAATGGAGTAACCAGCAGCGCCAGCGCAGTCATGCTGACCTTAATGACGGAATAGTGTTTATCGTTATGCACGGGTGGCTCCTCAGGCTCTGACGCGGGGATTGTGACGAACGGAATTGCTGCTCAGCATAATCAGACCGACCAGGCCGACCACCATAGCTGCCGTAATGATGTACTGGTGCAGCAGCGCGGCTGCAAAACCAATCCCAAACAAGAACACGAGGGTGACAATAATCAGGAAAATGCGCCCGCCGCGACGGGATGCGGCACGTAAAATAAAGCTCAGGATTGCCAGAAACAGGCAGGCGATGGCCACGCCCAGCGCACCAATGGTACCGGTGACGCCAGTAAGCGGTGTCAGCCACGCGTATAACGCCACCGCGAAGCCAATGACCGCAGCCAGCAACAGCAACAGGCTGCCGACGCGGGAGGGTTGAGAGTGCAACATACCAGGAAGTCCCCTTATAAAATGAACAAATAACTCAAACGGCGTTTTTGTGGGTAAGTGCAGCTGTTATTGGCGCGGGCGGTAGCTAAAAAATCAACGCAGCGTGAAGAGCAGCGGCATAATTCACTAAACGTAAATGAGTATAGAAGAGGATTTATTTAAGGCGATTCCTGGCCAGGTGATGTTTAACTTTTCACCCGCTGCAAATTTTCAGGTACGCGTCGCGTCGCCTGTTTGAACGCATCAGCATGATAACCGAGAGACTTCAGCTGGCCCCGGCTCTCTTCTAACGCCGTTTCAAGCTTATCGACTTCATTAGAGAGACGGGAAACCATGACGAAGAGTATGGCGACCCCTATAACGACTGGAACAATTATCCACCATGACAGAAACATATGCGTAACCCTGAAAGATAATCAACGTAGTTACAGTCTTATAGTTAGCTAATTAAAAACAATAATAACAATTCATTAATTTGTATTTGCGCGCATCGGAGCGGTGTTCCAGGCCGGGTAAGGCGTAGCTGCCACCGGGTGATGCAGTGCGGCCTGTCCCCCCTCACCCCAGTCCTCTCCCTCAAGGGAGAGGGAGCAAGGCAACTACGCGCCCGGTGCCTTCGGGAAAATCTCCAGATATTTCTGCGAGCCATAAAACGGGATCACCAGAAACGCCATGCCCGCCGTTCCGTTGGCTAACTGCACCGCCATATCGCCATTGCGGGTAATAAACAGCGTGCGGTCCTGCCAGCGACAGCCGACGCTCATATCCGGGGTACAATTTTTATGCTTCGTCAACAGTACGCCCTCTTTGGTCAGGATGAAGTACCGGCTTTCAGCGTCAGACGGTTTTGCCGCCGACGCATCCAGCAGCGCGTAAGTCTCCTCCCGCAGCGTTCTGTTTTGCGCATCCAGCGATTTCACCTGCAGCGATCTGCCAGGATAGTTAAAGCGTAACTCCACCATCGCCGCGTTGTCGGCTCTGACATACAGCGTCTCGGCCAGATCGTTTGCGCCGTAGTATTTCCCCCCACCCGGCTTGAGCGGTTTCGTCATAAAGCGGTACAGCGTGTGACTGCGAATATCCTGGCGGTTGGGATACTCCGCATTAAATTGCGCTTTTTGCGGCGAGCTGACGACGCAGCCGGTGAGTAACAGCAGACAGAACAGGACTGACAGTTGACGCATTTACCTTCTCCTTTGAGCATTAACCTATGATTGCCAGTAAAGCGGCGAACCAAACGCCTCCACGTAGTAATCAATCACTGCCCGCACATTCAGCGGCGGATGGCGCGTATGGGGGTAGATCGCCGCAATAGTGAGCGGCTCGGTATTGATGGAAGCCTCGTGGTCCGGCAGGAGTTTCACCAGCTCACCATTGTGGACCCGGTCACCAATCAGCCAGTCGGGGAACAGCACCATCCCCATTCCGCCTAATGCCGCGATAAGCAGGGTTTCGGCGTTGTTGGATGACATCAGCGGCGTGACGGGATAGTGGGTCCACGCCTCGCCGGGCCGACGCAGCAGCCAGCGGTTGGGGCCGGACGAGCCGCGATAAACCAGGCATTTGTGGCCCATAATATCGTCCGCCGATCCCGGCGTGCCGTATTTGCGCAGGTACGCCGGCGAGGCGGCCAGGTGATAAAACTGCTGCCCCAGCACCCGGGCGTGAAACGTGGAGTCGGTCAGCGCGCCGATACGAAAGATCACGTCGGCGGCATCCCGATGGGGATCGATGTAATCATCGGTCAGCGTCAGCTCGATACTAAGCCGGGGATAACGTTCCGTCAGGCCAGGGAGGCCGGGTGCGATATGCCGCTGGCCGAAAAAGACCGGGGCATTGATACGCACCACGCCGGAAGGCTCCCGCTTGCGCTCGTCCAGCTCCCGGCGCGCATCGTCAAGATTACTGACCATCGCCCGGGCAAAGCGGATAAACAGATGACCACTCTCGGTAGGGATGATCGCCCGTGTGTTGCGGTAGAACAGCTGCTGGCCGAGGGCGTCTTCAAGCTGATGAATTACGCGGGAGACCTGCGAGGCCGAAACCCCTTCCCGCCGCGCCACCACCGAAAAGTTCTGGGTTTCATAGACCGCAATAAAGATCAGCAGCCAGCGAATATTGATGTTTGCGGCGTCGTACATTAATGCATTTCCTGCACAGGTGTTTATTGCATTATGGCATTTTTCTCACGGATGTTCAGGCGTACGCTTCCCGGCCTTAACGATGGAGAGACGGCGAAGTATGCAACTGATATTGATTTTATTCGTGATCGCGGGCGGCATGGGGCTGTCCGTCGAGGCTGGGCTGCTGGGGCCGCTCGGCGGCGAGGTGGGCGATCTGTGGGCCACGTTCAGCGTTTTCGGCGTCGGTGCCGCCCTGACGTTTCTGCTGATGCTGTTTTTCAGCCCGCGCAACAGCCCGTCGTTTTTCGCTCAGCCTTCATGGCAACTGCTGGGCGGGGTGCTCGGCCCGATCTACGTCATTATTTTGACCATCGCCACACCGGCGATCGGCATCGCCATGACCATGATTGGTATTCTTGCGGGCCAGGTGTTTAAGAGCCTGATCATCGACCATTACGGCCTGCTGGGCACGCCGCACCGCAAAATTGACAGTAAACGCATCATCGCGCTGGGGTTCATCATCGCCGCGCTGGTTCTGGTTGCACAGGGGTAACACAATGACATTTATCATGATTATTCTGGCGGTCATCGGCGGTGCGACGCTGAGCATCCAGGCCGCCATCAACGGCCAACTGGGCAGCAAAGTCGGCGTCTTCAAAAGCGCGTTCCTGACCTTTTCCGTCGGCGCGCTGATCACCGCCCTGCTGATCTTCTTCTTTGAGCCGAAGCATGCCGTTACCCTGATGGATGTGCCTAAATGGCAGCTGCTGGGGGCGATGTTTGGCGTGCCCTACATCGTGATTATGGTGCTGGCCGTGCAACGTATCGGTACCGCGGTCGCCACGGTGGCGGTGATTTTTGGTCAGCTCACCATGAGCATGCTGATCGACAATTTCGGCTGGCTGGGCAATGCGGCCATTCCGTTTTCGATGAGCCGTCTGGGGGCCGTCGTCTGCCTGGGGATCGCGTTGTTCTTTATCTACTCCAGCAGCAGAACGCCGGAAACAGAGGAAGAGGCGTCGGCCACCAGCGATGCTCGCTCATAACTACCGACGTATTCCCGATATCGGCTCCGTGTGCATTTATGCCAAAATAGTAAGCGTTAATGGCGGAAAATGGCTAACAAGGGGCTGGTATAATGGAAGAATCCTCATTAGAAGATGAATTTAACCGTCGAGTGAAGACGCTCAGCGAGCGTGCAAAAGCAGCTGGGACGAACGTCAGCGAGTTGTGCCGTATCGCTGGCGTCAGTCGCACAACGCCAGAGCGGTGGAATCAACGTGTGCCGAAATCGATCTCTATTTTCGATTCGGTTTTCCAGGCGCTGCTGGATATCGAAAAGGCCAGAAGTGATGAAGAAGAAGCGTTTAAAAATCTGCCGCTCCGTGAGCAGGAACGCATTAAGGCCCAACGAAAAGAGCTCGAACGCGAAAGAGAAAGAGAGCAGCGCCTGAAGCGCAATGAATCACGCCGGGAAAGCCGCGCGCGTCTGAAAAACACGCCGCAAGATTAAGCCCGTCGCAGGCGTGTTTCTTCAGGCATCGCGGGTTGCGCTCGATCTATAAAATTACTTGTAATGTTTGCTACCGCCAGGAGCGCTCATTTATCATCAGGCGGCTTATTATCAGAATGGATTAAGAAATGAACAGACTCGCTCTCATCGCGTGCAGACGCATACTTTTCCTTGAGGTTGAGGAGGCGGCGACCCACATTGCCGAAGTATCACAGCGTACCTGGCGCTACTATGAGTCTGGTCGTACCCAAATTCCTGCCACGCTTGCAGAGAAGATGGAAAAGCTCATGCAATATCATGCTGTTATAAAAGAACGCATGACGAAGGACGCTGACGAGCACCGTCAAAAAGGAGAAGGCCGGCAGGTCGTTCCCTATTACCTCACTTTTGAGGATTACCAGAAGGAGACAGGCCTGGATGATGTGATCGGCTTTCGCCTCGATCAGTCGGTAAAAGCTTCGCTCTATCTGGAAGACAAAGTCGTCTTCTACTGAAAGGCTAATCAACCTCCCCCTATCGCTCCAACTCCCATAACGTAAATTCCCCCAACTCCGGCTATGTTGACCGCATCCGCATTGCCGGGGGCATAACCACGCCCCTGCCCCTTGCCTGTATTGTATATATACGTAAATGACCAATTTTAATTAATCAAAAAAGATAAAAACATAGTTCCTTAAAATACTCATTTAACAATACATGTTAAAGAAATAAATGTTTCTATAACAGATACCATCTCCAGGTAGCCTCCTGTAAATCTCACTTCATCACAATAGTTATTTCATTCGAAGATTCTTCAATCCCAGTAATGGCGCATCCTGAGAGTTACATCATACAATTAAAATAAAATCTTTTGATAAATTATAAAGTTAATTTAAAACTTATTTTCAAAAGTAAAAAATCTTCAGAAAGGATATTGCTGCCTTACAAAATTACGAGTAGTCTCCGTTCCGCCGCTGGAACACCCAGCAAGCCCCCCGGCAAAACGGAGTCAGACATATGGCAGCAACACGTGGAGTACGGGCGGGAGTATCGGTAAATGCGAGAAGTGAATGGGTCGCGTTTACCGCGAAATTGCCCCAGGCGTTAAAGAAGAAATTAAAGATTGCAGCCGCTGAATGCGACCGGAAGCAGCAAGAGATTGTTGCTCAGGCTGTTGAGAAGTGGATGAACGAAAACGGCTTCAATAAGTAACCGACAAAACGTAGTAACCGACAAACCAGTAGTAACCGACAAAAACCGACAAGAAACTAAGATATCAAACATGAAAAAGACAGTATTAGCAGTACTCGTTAGCCTGGCAGCCTCTGGTGCTGCCCAGGCTGATATCCATCAGGCGATAGATTTGGTTGACAACATGAACAACAAATCGATCTCTTTCGATGAAGCGAAAAGCGCATGGGCAACTCTGGATGCTGTCACCCAGAAACAGGCTCGCCAGTATGACAAGTCACAAGGTACCAACTACACGAGTGACTTCAAAGATGGTGAGCATACCTACTATGCGCGCGGTACGGCTACCGCCACTTACGTAGACAATACTACTCCGGTATACAGCGGCCAGTCTCAGCGCCCGGCCACCCTGCTCCCTGCTAATACTATGGAACCGGGAATTACTAAAGAATCCAACCCAGCGGGTAAGCCGACTCACCAGGATGATGTTTATATCATGAGGGCGGAAAGAGATGCTGACGCCGCAGTATCCCGTCTGAACAGCATGCAGCCGGACTACAATGTTGTCGTTGTTGCGGCGCACAATGCCAATGCTATCGACGCGGCGAAAAAGGCGATTGTGGCGCGTCAGGAACAGGCCCGTGCCCAGGCTGAAGCCGACCACATTACTCAAACGGTGATGGAAGCGCACGATGCTAACGCCCAGATCGTGAAGAATAAGATCGAAGCTCACCACCTGATCGCGCAAAGAGAAGCGGACGCCGCAGCTTCCCGTCTGGACAGCATGAAAGTTGATTACAACGCTGTCGTTGTGGCGACCCATGACGTCGAAGCGGCAAACGTGGCAGGTAAACTGAAGGCGGCGGCAAATGTTACCCGCACCGCAGGCCAGCAGGTTATCCCTGAGCAGGCTGCGGCTGATGCCCGCCTGAACAGCATGAAACCCGACTATAACGCCGTTGTCGTCGCTACCCATGACATCGAAGCGGCAAACGTGGCCGGTAAACTGAAGACAGCGGCAAATGTTGCCCGCACTGCAAGTCAGCAGGTTATTCCTGAACAGGCAGCAGCAGATACCCGCCTGAACAGCATGGCGGTTGATCCCAATGCCGAAGTGGTCGCCGCGCATGATGCGCAGGCTTATGAAGTGGCGCAAGGGGTTGCCCGCAAAGCAGACAACGCTAACCGCACGTCTATCCAGCATGTTGACGGCAACGCGGTAGCGATCGCTGATAACACTATGGATATTGCATCTAACACGGCAGGCGTGGCGGCGAACAAAGCAGGCGTTGAGCAGACCACCGCGAAGCTTGACTCTGTAACCTACGATATCGCTGGCAACCGTCGTGCGATCTCCGGCCTGGCAACGCGCGCCGCTGACACCGACGCGCGTATCGCTGAAACCAAAGCGGAACAGGCTAAAACCAACGAACGCGTATCGGCTAACAGCGCGGCTATCGCCGACCATGAGAACCGTATTGAGTCTCTGGAAAGCGAAACCACCAGCAAATTCTCTAGCCTGAAAAACAAGGTTGAAGAGAACCGCAAACGTGCCTCCGCTGGTATTGCTGGCGTCGCAGCCATGGCGAACATCCCGCAGGTTACCGACACGCAGAACTTCTCTGTCGGCGCTGGCGTGGGTAACACCGACAGCGAAAGCGCCCTGGCTGTAGGTATGTCTGCGCGTGCTACTGAAAATGTGGTTGTTAAGACGTCCGTCTCGAACGACACCCAGCACAACTTCGTGGTTGGCGCTGGCGTGAGTTACGGCTGGTAAGTCTGAATGCCCTGCTTTGGCGGGGCTTTCATTTTCTACGGACGAAAAAAAGGCCAGACAAGCTGGCCTTCTTTCCAAATTAGTAACCGACAAGAAACTAACTTTGTCCGATGCGCATCGGACGGCCAAAAGAATACCGCATTCACGGATGCAGGGCAAATCAGGGGGCCTGCTGGCGCGTCATCCCCTGGCAAGTAGATATGCAACCTATTCGCCAGCCCGCGGCAAATTGGTTATCATCCCCGCCTCTTTTATCCTCCGGTCAGCCTGATGTCTGCCATTATCGATACCTTTATTGCCCCGCCTTGCCACACGCCGATAGAGACGCTGTGGCAGGACGATCATCTGGTGCTGATCAATAAACCCAGCGGGCTGCTCAGCCTGTCGGGGAAGAATCCACAAAATCTCGATTCCGTGCATCACCGGCTGGTGCAGACTTTACCCGGCTGCACGCTGGTGCATCGCCTTGATTTCGGCACCTCCGGGCTGATGGTGATTGCCCGCAACAAGGCGATCAATGCTGCCCTCTGCCAGCAGTTCAGCCAGCGCAGCGTGACCAAAATCTACACCGCCCTGCTCTGCGGTCATCTGGCCGATGACGAAGGGGTGATTGACGCGCCGATTGCCAAAGATCCGGCGCTGTTCCCGCTGATGTCGATTTGCGCCATAAACGGCAAACCGGCCCGCTCCCGCTATCGGGTAGTGGAGCGTTTTTATCACCAGGGAGAAGTGCCGGTGACGCGGGTTGAACTCACCCCGGAGACCGGGCGCACCCACCAGCTGCGCATTCACTGCCAGCAACTGGGCCATCCCATTCTGGGCTGCGATCTGTACGGTGGGCTCCTGCCGCCCGGCACCGAGCGGACGCCACGGCTGATGCTGCACGCCAGCGAGCTGCATTTTGCTCATCCCATCAGCGGGGAGCCGATCGCCGCCCGCCATTCCAGCCCGTTTTAAAGGTGATATGCCCTGCGTCAAATCACCATGCCCGGTTCTGCAAAACGACCCGGTAGCCATCGTGATCCACGAACGTCCGTCCGTTAACGTCCCAGTAGGGGTTAAAGGAATCCACGCCAGTAAAACCTGCGTCGATCATCCGGACGCAGGCCTGCTCCCACTCCGCTTTATCGGGATAATAGAGAACGAGCAGGTCCTCTTCGGTATGGGAGGGCGGGACGGGATGATGGTGACACACCGTAAACTCGAGGTGCCAGGGCAACGCTTCCTTGCCTGCCATAATCCCGCTGAATCCCTGATGATCCTGGAAGTCAGCAATCTTTTGCAGGCCCAGTCCCTGGCTGTACATCTGAAACGATCGTTTGGGGTCGGTAACGGGTCTGGCAATTCGCATATGGGTGAACATCCGGTGCTCTCTGTGGAAGGTTCGTCAATGCGCCTTAGTCTATCTGCCCTGACGTTTTTCATTTTCCCGTGAGTGTCTTACGCCTTACGTTAAAAACTCACGTGGCGTGATATCCAGGATGGTGCGAAAGGCTGCAGTAAAGGCGGCCGGGCAAGAAAAACCGAGCTGCCAGGCAACCTGTTTAACCGGCATGCCATTGGCGAGCAGATCCAGTGAGGCGCAGATTCGGGCTCTTTGCTTCCAGCTTCTGAAGCTAAACCCGGTATCCCGAATAAACAGGCGCGAAAAGGTGCGCTCGGACATAGCGGCGATCTCCGCCAGCTCGCTCAGCGACGCATCCCATCGCTGGCTAACCAGTAAAGTTCTGGCTGCCCGGACCAGGCGTGCATCTTGTGGCATGGGAAGTTCCGCCGCCAGAGGTTCCGTTTCGCTGAGGATTTCCAGCAGTAACAGAGCCATCTTCCGTTGGCTGGGCGGCTTGTATTCGCTGCTGAACAGTCCCGCTATCAACTCTTTCACCAGCGCGGTCGCCGTTATCACATGGACATCTTCGCACTTTGTGAAGTTCGTACAATCAGCAATCAGACTGCCACTAGAATAGACCGTGCGGAGTTCGGTGTGCGACAGCAGGTGGTAGCTGTGCACCTGTCGCGGCGGGATCCACAGCGCGCGCTGGGGTGGGATCACCCAGCGATTCCCTTCGGTTTCAACCAGCATCACGCCCTTGGTGGCAAATAACAGCTGACCTTCAACATGATAATGCGGGGGATCTACCTCACCACGCCCGTAATCTGTAGCAAGCGTCGACCAGCCAATGGCCTCATCGTGCCTTGGCGCTTTATCTATGATGTTTGGCATTTCACATTCAGACCCTGCATTTATGATGAACTGCCAACATTACAGGGAGCAAGCACCAATGCGCATACATTTTATCGTACATGAACATTTTGAAGCACCTGGCGCCTATGAAACCTGGGCGAATCAGCGCGGCGATGAGGTAAGTTATTCCCGAGTCTTTGCGGGTGATGCGCTGCCTGCCAGCATCGAAGCGATTGATTTATTGATTATTATGGGAGGCCCGCAGGATCCTGATACCACACGTGCGCAGTGCCCTCATTTTGATGCCAAAGCCGAACAGGCCGTGATTGCTTCCGCAATCTCTGCCGGTAAAGCGGTCATCGGCGTGTGTCTGGGTGCGCAACTGATCGGGGAGGCGTTGGGCGCAACGTATGAGCATAGCCCGGAAAAGGAGATCGGTAAGTTCCCGATTACGCTGACAGAAGCGGGCCAGCATGACCCTCTGTTTTCTCATTTCAGCAACACGCTGGAGGTCGGCCACTGGCATAACGATATGCCGGGACTGACTGACGACGCGGTCATTATTGCTTTCAGTGCAGGCTGTCCGCGCCAGATAGTCGCGTATTCCGACCGCGTCTTCGGTTTTCAGTGTCATATGGAGTTAACGCCCGAGGTGATTGAACTCCTCATCGCTCATTCGGAAAACGATCTGTGCCGTGCCGCTGACTACCGTTTCGTCGACACCCCTGAAATGCTTCGCGCACATGATTACCGGGAAATGAATGAAAAACTGTTCATTTTCCTGAATAAGCTGGCGGAACGGTATTAGGATGTACGTTGAATCACTACATGCAGGACAGTAAATGAAAAGACGGTATGTTGTGGCTGATGTTTTTACTGATACCCCCTTTCTGGGTAATCCCGTCGCCGTGGTTTTAGATGCAGAAGATCTGAGCACCGGGCAAATGCAGCGGATTGCCGTTGAGTTTGGCTACAGTGAAACGACCTTTGTGCTTCCGCCGGACGATGCTGCCCATACCGCGCGGGTGCGAATTTTTACCCCTTCACGTGAGATCCCGTTCGCGGGCCATCCCAACGTCGGTACCGCTTACGTGCTGGCAACCTATGCGGCGATGAATGACACGCCTCTGCCTGAGACGCTGCTGTTCGAGGAAATTGCGGGTCTGGTTCCCGTCAGGCTGTTAAAAGACAACGGCACGGTGACGGGCGCGGAGCTCGTGACGCCGGAAACCTTATCCTGCCGCTCTGAAGTCAGCCCGGAAAAGGTTGCCGCCTGCCTGTCGCTGACTGCAGAAGATATTCGCACCGCGGTGCATAACCCGCTTGTCGCCTCGGTTGGCCTGCCGTTCCTGGTGGTGGAACTCGCCTCCCGGGATGCGCTGCGCCGCTGCGTGCCGAACTTGCAGGGCTTTCGCGCGGTGCTGCCGCTGGATGGCGCGGTCTCTGTTTATGCCTATACCCTCGATAAAGATGCCGGTGAGCCAGGCGACCTGCAGGCGCGGATGTTGACGCCGCGCATGACGGAAGATCCGGCCACCGGCAGCGCCACCGCCGCGGTAACCGCTCTGCTGGCGCTGCATCGGGATAAAACCACGCTCTCCCTCCAGGTTAGCCAGGGCGTTGATATGGGGAGGGCCAGTACGCTTTATTCGGGGTATGACGCCTCGTCAGGAAAGTCCGTTGTCCGGGTGGGCGGCAGCTGTGTCATTACCATGGAAGGGGCGTTTACGCTGTAAGGTTGCATCGGTGGAACATTGCCGGGTGGCGGCTACGCCTTACCCGGCCTACGCACATCCTCTTTTCTGAAGACGCCTCGCAGACCTTACATTCTCCCCAGCGCTACGCTTCCACACGCTAAAACTCCAGGTTAATTTGCCATTACGGACCATGTAAACAAACGCACTTGCGCACAGTGCATGAGTGCATTAGACTGACCTACGTTCACCAGGATGGAGAATGACCACACCACTTACGTTAAGGAGCATCTCTGACTTTCGCGATACCTGGCTTGAGGAGTTTTTTCTATATGGACGTCCGCATGGAAAAATCCCGGCAGAGATAGCGTCAGCTCTGATGCGAAAACTCGACATCATCAACGCAGCGACCTCATATCGGGATCTGCGTAGCCCACCCGGCAACAAACTTGAAGCGTTGAGCTCGCCGCTTCTGGGTTGTTATTCGATACGCGTGAACAGGCAATACCGACTGATTTTCATCTGGTCAGGCGGTAAGGCGAAAGGGATTTATCTTGATCCTCATACCTACAATGCTCACCGATGAGTGATGTAGATGGGGACACCCGCTAAACAAGGCAGGTCATAAAATGGCATTCACAAACAGCACCCGTAAACCGACCACACCTGGCGATATTCTGCTTAACGAGTTTCTTGAGCCGCTGCACTTAAAAATTGCCGATCTGGCAGAGATGCTTAACGTGCATAGAAACAGCGTCAGCGCGCTGGTCAATAACAACCGAAAACTGACCACGGACATGGCCGTGCGGCTAGCCCGGGCATTTGATACCACCATTGAGTTTTGGCTGAACTTGCAGCTGAACGTGGATATCTGGGAAATTCAGCACGACGAGCGCATGCAGGCGGAACATCAGCAGATCATTACTGCCGCAGAGATGCTGGCTAAGAGGAAAGCGCAATCGTCTGTGGCGTAATGCTACGACAATACGCCTCTCGCCCACCCTTCTGGTGGGCTTTTTTACGCCCAAATTATGTAACAGCGCTCCAGATTGACATTCGTTTCTGAAGACGCCTCGCAAGAATGAAAACTGCCTTATCTCCCTGCTTTAACAGTGGCTATTTGCGACGTAGAGTGTCGGTACGTCAGCAACATCTGGCGTCGGGATTGGCATCCTGCATAACATACTGGTAGCGCGAAGCTTTTTTTGCGCTATGCGTCCGGCTACACTCTAGGGTGGGCCGGGCGAGGGCGCTGAAAAGCGCGCCGGTTATCAGTATGTCCGGTTATGCCAACCTCGTCCGGCTCCGCCACCAATGGAAATTGGCATTTCCTGTGGCGGCGATAAACACATACTGAGGTTATTTATATGGCTACTATCAACCCGCTCATTACCGCCCCCTTCGACCACAATACCGACTTCACCGAACTGGCCGATAACTGCGAACGCTTCTGCGAAGCGATGCTGTGCGAAGAGGATCCGACAATGAAAATCGCCCTGTGCGGCCGCCTCGCTGCCTGCCTGGCGCTGCTGAAACCGACGCTGCATGAGCCCATTCCCCGGAACCTTGAGGCATATCTCACCGTTGATTCCCTGCCCCTGCATCAGCCGGAGTTCGGACCGGAATCCGATGCGCTGTGCGGTTATTGCGAAGCGATCGCCCGGCTGTTGATCAGCAATACGCTGGCACCGGATACCGCCTGCACCATGAGCGATCTGCTGGCAGAGTTAACCGGCTATTTTGCCGAGCGCCTGAAGGCGCCGCGCTGGCTGGCAACCGATGCGGGAGTGGAGTGGATTAACTAATGTGAATGTTTCCCCTCACGATAGCGTGAGGGGAAGATGACAGCTAAGGATGGCTGATGACATGAGCAATTTATCGCTCCAGGAAATACATGAACACTGCCTTCATACTACTCAAAAAATCATTCAGAGCTTCGGTTGGGATAGCATCATCGTAGGTTCGTTAAGCGAGGAAGACAAAACTTACCTTTGGAATGAGAACGATAACGCGGTTCTTAACTGGCGCTGGGCAATAGAGCATTATCGTGGAAATGCCAACGATAACGGTATCTTAGATATAAGCCTAAAAAGTACGAAGGGATATGATTCTGCTGTCCTGCATGCAGCAATAATTTGCAAATATGATGCTCGCAGGGAGGAGTTCGCCATTTGCATGCTGGAAAATCTGATAGCTCACAAAAAGAGTGCGCTTACAGGTAACGTCTTTATTATTGCCCTGATCTATTCGACAACATTTTGCAGCATGATGGAACTTGATGATGTGGTGATACATGACCCCCTGGAGGACATGAAACCACGCTATCGATCGTATGGATTCTCACAAGTGTTTTACGCCCCCAACAAAATGTCCTCTGCAGTAGCTGATATTCAGACAACGATTCGACGCAAAGTGATGGGTATCCACTGAGATAAAAATCGACTGTTTGTCAGGCAAACGCGACCGCTGTAAACTCTGATGAAATGGTTAAAAACCAACCGGGAGACGTTATGATCAAGCAAAACAAAAAAATCGATTCTGTTAAAGCGACTGCTGCTGCCAAACGCGCCGCAGACTTCTGGGCAACTATTGACGGCAACAAACTTGCACAAGTGGGCCAGCGGGAAAAAGAGATGGACCTCGTTGGGCCAACAAAGAAAGCTGAACTCGTTAACGTCGGCTAACGGAGTATCCCACTACGCGGCACGTTCATCCCAGCCCTCTTCCTCCTGGGAGAGGGGATCCCCCTCACCCCACTTCCCGCATCTCCGCCGCCAGATACACCCGCACATAGCGCACAAACTTGCCGACAAACACCCCGGCGAACAGCCCGCCGGTGATGATGGCGAACGCACTCACCCCTGGACGCTGCAGCACGTCGGGTGCGATGGCGCTCATCACGCCCAATACGTACTTCACCGCAAAGGCCAGCATCATAAAAGGCAGGGCCGAATAGTCCGCCTCACGATAGATGCTGCGCGGGGCGGCGGCGCGCGAGACGACCGTGCGTTTGCTCAGGATGTAGCCCATCGCCGCACCGCTGAGCAATCCCACCAGCCACAGGGAGCCGGTCGCCAGCGTCAGCGTGCGGAAAACCAACAGATCGTAGATGTCCCAGAGCAGAAAAATGGCCGGGATGATGGCCAGCTTTTCCAGCGCCACGGTCGCGGGCTTGCGCGCCTTGAGGCCCCGGCTTATCAGAAACAGCAGGATGAGATAGACCCAGAAGGGAGTGTGGATCAGGATACCCGAAATGAAATCAATCATATGGCTCACCGTTGCAGCTAGCAGGATGACACCGCGTCACCGCTCCGGCTCAGTATTGCCGATGGCTGCAGATCCACCATCATACTTTATCAGGGTTTTTAATCCGGCCCTTCGCTTACCCTTTTCGAAGTAGAATTTTCGATGAATCATTGTAATCCATGCATAATATACTCAACCGCTTCGCTAGATTATTTTTTAGTCACTCCTTAGCGCTGCGAATAATATAAGAAATCAATTAAGACTAATCCCACGTATTTTAATTTTTTATGCGCTATGCATCGCTTACCCAATTTGTAAACTTCAGTAAAGAACCCCGCCGCGTCTGGATCCGCACGCTTCAGCGAGACACAGAAAAGCGCACAAAGCCCTTACCCCGGAAGGTCGTTTGATAACATAACCTTGTAGAAGAATATTTTGAAAACAAGCGAACCGATATATTCATACAACTCAGCACCAGGGCAGGAAATTATACGAAAAATCTGGTTTGACTCTTCAAAATTACTGGCTAAATTTAATTCTGAACGACAACGGATACGAATGAAAACGTATCTTACTGACATAAACGATGTATATGAGGAAACATAATATGGCAGAGCAACGTGGTGGTTCAGGTAATTTCTCGCAAGATCGTGAAAAAGCCTCTGAAGCAGGGAAAAAAGGTGGACAGCAAAGCGGCGGTAATTTTAAAAACGATCCGCAGCGCGCTTCTGAAGCAGGTAAAAAGGGCGGTCAGCATAGCCATGGTGGCGGACGTAAGTCTGACAACTCTTAATTCATCTCATTATTAAAGCCTGTTATTCACTTTAATCGGTAATCTGCGGGTCCGCGGGCTCGCAGAATTTTTATGTCACTGGAGAAAAGCGTATGAATATGAAAAGTATAGAAGATGTATTTATTCACTTGCTATCCGACACCTACAGTGCTGAAAAACAGCTGACCCGTGCCCTGGCTAAATTGTCCCGCGAAGCCTCCAGCCCGGATCTGAGCGCTGCGTTTAAAGCGCACCTGGAAGAGACCCACGGCCAGATTGAACGTATCGATCAGCTCGTGGAGAAAACGCCGAATATTAAACTGAAAAGAATGAAATGCGTTGCAATGGAAGGCTTAATTGAAGAAGCAAATGAAGTCCTTGAAAGCACAGAGAAAAATGAAGTGCGCGATGCAGCATTGATCGCCGCGGCGCAGAAAGTCGAACACTATGAAATTGCCAGTTATGGCACGCTCGCCACGCTGGCAGAGCAATTAGGCTATACCCAGGCGGTAAAATTATTAGCCGAGACGCTGGAAGAAGAAAAATCCACCGATCTTAAACTCACCGATCTGGCCGTCGGTAATATTAATCAGAAAGCAGAAAAGTAAGCCGGAATTAACCGAACCCGAGGAAGAAAATATGAATCACGTAGAACACTACCATGACTGGCTACGCGATGCTCACGCCATGGAAAAGCAAGCTGAATCTATGCTCGAATCTATGGCCAGCCGCATCGATAATTATCCTGATGTACGCGCTCGCATCGAGCAACATATAACTGAAACAAAACACCAGATTACTCTGCTGGAAGAGATCCTTGATCGTAACGATATTTCCCGTTCGATGCTGAAAGACTCCATGAGCAAAATGATGGCGTTCGGCCAGTCTATGGGCGGTATGGCCGCGTCGGATGAGATCGTGAAAGGTTCTATTAGCGGCTACGTTTTCGAACAGTTTGAAATTGCCTGCTACACCTCTCTGCTGGCCGCGGCGAAAAAAGCCGGGGACGTGGCGTCAGTACCTGCTATCGAATCTATCCTTGCGGAAGAACAACGCATGGCCGACTGGCTCATCCAGCACATTCCGGATACCACGGAACAATTCCTCCTGCGTTCAGATGCTGACGGCGTGGAAGCGAAAAAATAACCCAGGAGTGAGCCTATGTTTAGACACGTAAAACAGCTGCAGTACACCGTTCGCGTTGCCGAGCCGAATCCTGGCCTCGCGAACCTGCTGCTCGAACAATTTGGCGGCCCTCAGGGTGAACTGGCCGCTGCCTGCCGCTACTTTACGCAGGGGCTGGGCGATGACGATCCAGGTCGTAGAGAGATGCTGATGGATATCGCCACCGAAGAGCTGAGCCACCTTGAAATCATCGGCACAATGGTCGGTATGCTGAATAAAGGTGCCAAAGGCGAACTGGCAGAAGGCACCGAAAGCGAAGCGGAACTCTACCGCTCCCTGACGCAAAACGGTAACGACAGCCACATCACCTCCCTGCTGTACGGGGGTGGGCCACCGCTGACCAACTCCGCGGGCGTACCCTGGACTGCGGCCTATATTGACACCATTGGTGAGGCCACAGCCGACCTGCGCTCGAACATCGCGGCAGAAGCACGTGCCAAGATCATCTATGAACGCCTGATCAACGTTACCGACGATCCTGGGGTGAAAGATGCCCTCGCGTTCCTGATGACCCGTGAAGCCGCGCACCAGCTCTCGTTTGAGAAGGCGCTGCAGTCGATTCGCAATAATTTCCCACCGGGGAAATTGCCGCCAATCGAACAATACGCCACCACCTACTACAATATGTCTGCAGGTGATGATCTTCGCGGCAGCTGGAACAGCGACGAAAACTTCGAGTACGTTGCCGATCCGCAACCTGCCGTTGACGGTGGGGACGGTAGTGCTCAGGTCACGCTTTCGAAAGAGCAGGCCGCTCTGTTGAAAGCGATGGCGAAACGCTCCGAGTCGGATCCGAAAGCCAATCCGCTAACTGGCGCTGAGCTGGGGGCCGGTAAGAAAAAACCGTAACCCCGCGCCGAAGAAAAATGCTGTACCACAATGCCCCGTTCCTTGCGGGGCATTTCGCTGACAGGGGTAGAGTACGATGTTCGAACTCGATGCGTTCCATCTCGCCAGGCTTCAGTTCGCCTTCACAGTGTCGTTTCACATTATCTTCCCGGCCTTAACCATCGGCCTCGCCAGCTATCTGGTGGTGCTTGAGGGCATGTGGCTGAAGACCAAAAATGACGTCTGGCGCTCGCTGTATCACTTCTGGTTAAAAATCTTCGCGGTTAACTTCGGGATGGGCGTGGTCTCCGGCCTGGTCATGGCTTACCAGTTCGGTACCAACTGGAGCGGCTTTTCCCAGTTTGCCGGGAGCATCACCGGCCCGCTGCTCACCTATGAGGTGTTGACCGCCTTCTTCCTCGAAGCGGGATTCCTCGGCGTAATGCTGTTTGGCTGGAACAAGGTCGGGCCCGGCCTGCACTTCTTTGCCACCTGCATGGTGGCGCTGGGCACCCTGATGTCCACCTTCTGGATCCTCGCCTCCAACAGCTGGATGCACACCCCGCAGGGCTTCAGCATCGAGAACGGCCAGGTGATCCCCGAGGACTGGTTCGCCATCATCTTTAACCCCTCCTTCCCCTACCGCCTGATCCATATGTCCATCGCCGCGTTCCTCAGTAGCGCCCTGTTTGTGGGTGCCTCGGGAGCCTGGCATCTGCTGCGCGGGAACGACAGGCCGGCGGTGCGCAAGATGTTCTCAATGGCGCTGTGGATGGCGCTGTTGGTTGCGCCGATTCAGGCCTTTGTCGGGGATATGCATGGCCTGAACACCCTCGAACATCAACCGGCAAAAATTGCCGCCATTGAAGGCCACTGGGAAAATCCACCGGGTGAAGCCACGCCACTGCTGCTGTTCGGCATCCCGGATATGGAAGAGGAACGCACTAAATATGGGCTGGAGATCCCGGCGCTTGGCAGCCTGATCCTCACCCACAGCCTGGATAAGCAGGTTCCGGCCCTGAAAGACTTCCCGAAAGATGAGCGACCCAACTCGCTGATCGTCTTCTGGTCATTCCGCGTGATGGTCGGCCTCGGGATGCTGATGATCCTGATGGGCGTGGTGAGTCTGTGGCTGCGTCACCGCCACCGACTGTATCACTCCCGTCCGTTCCACTGGTTTGCCCTGAGCATGGGGCCGGCCGGCGTGGTGGCGATCCTTGCTGGCTGGATCACTACCGAAGTGGGGCGCCAGCCGTGGGTGGTGTATGGCTATCTGCGCACCATTGACGCGGTGTCGTTGCACAGCACCCTGCAGATGAGCATCAGCCTGCTGGCGTTTATCGTTGTCTACTGCTCGGTGTTTGGCGTGGGGTTTGTCTATCTGGTGCGATTGATTAAGAAGGGACCGCAGCCTACCGACAATCTCTCGGTGAATACTGACGGCAGACCTGCGCGTCCGCTCTCAGCGGCGGAACCGGTACCGGAAGAGGAGAAATCATAATGGGCGTCGATATCTCAGTGATCTGGTTTGCTATCATCGTCTTCGCCACCCTGATGTACATCATCATGGATGGTTTCGATTTGGGTATCGGCATGCTCTTCTGTTTTGAGCGTGACCCGCAGGCGCGTGACGTGATGGTCAACAGCGTCGCCCCGGTCTGGGACGGAAACGAAACCTGGCTGGTGCTGGGGGGCGCGGGGCTGTTTGGCGCCTTCCCGCTGGCCTATGCGGTGATCATCGACGCCCTGACGATCCCGCTTACCGCCATGCTGATCGGGCTGATCTTCCGCGGCGTGGCCTTTGAGTTTCGCTTTAAGGCCACGCCCTCGCACCGCAAATTCTGGGACTACTCCTTCGCGGGCGGTTCGCTGCTGGCGACCTTCAGCCAGGGGATTGTGGTCGGGGCGATGATTAACGGTTTCGACGTCGAGGGCCGCCGCTTTGCCGGTTCTGCCCTTGACTGGCTGACCCCGTTCAATCTCTTCTGCGGGCTGGGGCTGATGGTGGCCTATACCCTGCTGGGCACGACCTGGCTAATCATGAAAAGCGAAGGGGCGTTGCAGCGTCATATGCGGGAGCTGACCCGTCATGTGCTGCTGGCGCTGCTGGTGGTCGTAGCGGTGGTGAGCGTCTGGACGCCCTTTGGCTGGCAGTATGTGGCGGATCGCTGGTTCTCGCTGCCGAACTTCTTTTACTTCATGCCGGTGCCGGTACTGGTGGCGGTATTCGGGGTATGGATCTGGCGGCTCACCCGCAACCCGCACAGCCACGCCCGGCCTTTCCTGCTGACGCTCGGGCTGATTTTCCTCGGCTTTAGCGGGCTGGGCATCAGCCTGTGGCCCAACATTATCCCGCCCCGCATCACCATCTGGGACGCGGCCGCCCCGCCGTCCAGCCAGCTGTTTATGCTGGTAGGCACGCTGCTGATCATCCCGTTGATTCTGGTTTATACCGCCTGGAGCTACTACGTGTTTCGCGGCAAGGTGACGGATACCGAGGGCTACCACTAATCCGGGTGGCGCTGACGCTTACCCGGCCTACAAAATCCCGCAGCATGCAAGATCCGTAGGCCCGGCAAGCGCAGCGCCGCCGGGCGTTGCCGCACCCGGCCTGTTTGCTATTTCCGCCGGGTGAGACACTTCCCAATTAACAGCAGTCCGGCCAGCGCGGCGGTGCCCAGCAGGGCTTTGCCCGGTACGCCGGAGGTGATCGCCGCGGCGCGGGATTTGGCCTCCGGGGTAAAATGGCCGTGCACCCGGTGCTCGCCGCCGACCGGGTTGGTCAGGTTATCCCGCCGATCGGGCGGGTTGAGCTCCTCCTCCATCTGCCCTTCCCAGGCCTTTTTCACCATCATCCGGTCGAGAAAACCGGGGAACAGGAACTGGCCGACAATCGCCCCGATGGTGCTGCGCCCGACCCACAGCTCGCGCACCGGCTTCTGCGCCACGCCGTAGATCGCCTCGGCGGCGACCTCCGGCTGAAACACCGGTGCCACCGGACGCATACTGTAGGCGAACTTATTCCGCGCCCAGTCAAACTGCGGCGTGTTGAGACCCGGCATCTGTACCATCGCCAGATGCACGCCGCTGCGCTCATGCATCAGCTCGGTTCGCAGCGCGTCGGTAAAACCACGGATCGCCGCCTTGGCGCCGCAATAGGCCGACTGCAGTGGAATGGAGCGGTAGGCCAGCGCGGAACCAACCTGAATAATCACCCCGCTGTCGCGCGGTATCATATGCTCCATAGCGGCCCGCGTGCCGTTGACGCAGCCCAGATAGGTCACCTCCGTCACCCGACGAAATTCATCGTCGGTCATGCTGTAAAATGGCGCCAGGGTGGTGCACATGGCGTTGTTTATCCACACGTCGATAGCGCCCAGCCGATCGACCAGCGTCCGGGCCGCCTGGCTCAGCGCCTCGGCATCCACCACGTCCACGCTCACCGCATGACAGTTGACGCCGTAGTTCGCCACCTCCGCCCGCGTGGCTTCCAGGCTGTGGTTATCCCGGGCAATCAGCCCCACATCGTAGCCCGCCGCTGCAAAACGCAGCGCCGTGGCTTTGCCTACCCCAGCCGTAGCGCCGGTAATCACCACCACACTCATAGCCTCTCCTTAGTGCAACTGCTTTTTCCAGTGCGGGATCTGCCGCAACAGTTCAGAAAGCGCGTAGCGAACCGCTTTCTCAATCACATCTTCACACTCGCCGGTGAAGTGCTGCACAGCGGTAGTTACCTCGCCGCGGAAGCACCAGCCAAACCAGACGGTACCCGCCGGGGTGCCATCCTCGCCGCCGTCCGGCCCGGCGTAGCCGCTGATGGCGATGCTGACATCCGCATCGGCCAGCTTCAGCGCCCCCTCGGCCATCTCCCCTACCGTCTGGCTACTCACGGCAGTGTATTTTTCCAGGGTGGCATTACTCACCCCCAGCACCTTGTGCTTGGCTTCATTGTTGAAGGTCACCACGCCGGTGCCAAAGAACGAGGCGGTATCCTTTTCGGCGCAGAGCGCAGAGGCCACATTGCCACCGGTGCAGGACTCCGCCGTGGTGAGCAGCCAGCCTAAATCAGTTAACACCGTCGACACCTGGCTGGTGAGTTCCTTGGTGGTTTTGGCCTGGTTCCAGATATTTTCTTTCATGATTCACTCTCTTCGGGAATAATCGAAATATGCCCGTTACGTTCAAGGATGGCGTATTTAATTTTCTCCAGCTGGTATATGCCGTGATTTTGTCGGGCCGATACCAATATATCGTCGCAGGAGACATCTACTTTTTTTAATTTTTCGTTCTGTAATTCACCATGTACCACCAGAATAACCGGGGAACCATCGAGCATCGATTCCGCGCCGGAGATATATTTTTTTGCCACGCCGAAAAGCATATCAATCACCACCAGCGTAATAATGATTAACATGGCACCGGTAACCGAAAAATCCTCACCCAGCAGCGCCTGCTGGGTGGCCTCACTGATAATTAATAACAGGATCAAATCAAAGCTGGTCATCTGCAGCAGCGCCCGCCTTCCGGCAATTTTAAACACCACCAGTAAAATCAGATAAATCGCCACTGCCCTGAGTATCATTTCCATGCGGGACCCCTAAGGATAGATAAATTGCCAGAAAGAGAGACCCGGCTGATTATTTACTGTGACGGTAGTGACGGTTTTACCCGGCTGTTCCGGGGTGCTGTAGAGCCAGACGGTAAAATCCTGACGCGCTTTTGCCGCCTGATAAACCAGCACCAGCTCCCCGCCCTCGCTGCGCATTTCATCGGGCTGCGGCCAAATATTATCGGTTTGCGTTCGCGCCATATATTCTCCGCCAATGCGCAGCGTCAGCGGAGTCTCACCCTGACCCGGCGAGGTAATTTTCAACTCCACGGGAGAGAGCAGTCGGCCAAAACGCTGATATTCCACCTGCACGCTGTTGGCGGCGTTGGTTTTTGTTGCGTCGCTAAAATAACCGCCCGAAAAAAGCCCTAACAGCGCAGCGGCAATAATCAGCAATAACAGTACAAAACCGAAGCGGTGAGCGTTGTATTCAAGCTGCAGGGCGGCATGGTTTTGTTTCACGCCGGGCAAAGAAGGGGATTTTTCTTTTGCATTCGCCATATATCACCTCACCGTCTCGCTTATTAATATTATGCAGCCAGATGATTTTTATAGATAATTTTGATTAAGACTGTTCTTGTTTGCAAAATAAAAAATAGCAACCAGGCTTAATCTGTCAAGCCAGTTAAACCAAGGAGGCCGTATGAAATTAACTGTCGCACCCTTATTGTGTTGTCTTTTAATCCCGGCGGCGTATGCCGAAGATAATGGTGGACTGAAGGAAGATACTGCCCCTCCGGCGCCACATGCGCTGGATGATGGTTATCGTGGCGCGGAAGATGCCAGAATCATGACCGTGGAGCAGGCTAAAGAGATGCACGACGGGGCTACGATCTCCTTGCGGGGTAATTTAATTGATGGCTCCGGTGGGGATAAATTTAAATTCCGCGATAAAACCGGCACTATTGATACCATTATTCCTCAGGCCGTATTTGATGGCCGCACCGTTCAGCCCGATAATATGATCAGCATTAACGGCAGTCTGGATAAGAAATCCACCCCGCCTGTGGTGCGTGTCGACCGCATCCAGAAATAACCGTCAATTTCACTTAAGTTTCGCGTGGATATTTCCTGACATCCACGTGAAACCCCCGATATATTCTCTCAAGACGCAAACCTACCAGAATTGAGGAGCCCAAAACTCGGATAATTCTGTGCTTTAGGATTAATCCCCCTTTCCTTCCCCTCCCAATACTTAAACAATTTTACACAAATTCACATTGTATTCTTTTTTGCTTACACAGCACGGATTCGCCGATGAACGCCCGACACAATATCGCCATAATAATAACGACAGCCACCGGGCTGTCTTTACTGTTTCCTGCCAAGGCGGCGGAGCCGGATAATCAATTTATTATTCAGCAGCAGCGCCAGAGAGCATTAGAGCAGCAATTAACCCCGCCCGTTCCCGACGTGCGTCTGTCCGAGCCCTCATCCGGCTTTGGCAAGATTGCTTTTCCCACAGAAAAGCCCTGCTTCCCGATTAACCGCGTCGAGCTGAGCGGTCAGGAGGCCCTGCCCCACTGGCTGCCGCTCCAGCGTATTGCAGACCAGGCTCAGGGGCGCTGTCTGGGCGGGAAAGGGATTAACCTGCTGATGAGCACGATGCAGAACCGCATCGTCGACCACGGCTGGATCACCACCCGCGTGCTGGCTCCGTCGCAGGATCTGAAGAGTGGCACCCTGAAGCTGGCCATCGTGCCGGGCACCATCCGCCATGTGAAGCTCACTGAAGATAGCGACGATTATATCCAGCTCTACAGCGCCTTCCCGGCTCACGAGGGGAACCTGCTGGATCTGCGCGATATTGAACAGGGGCTGGAGAACCTACAGCGCCTGCCGACGGTCGAGGCCAACATGGAGCTACTGCCGGGAGAGAATCCGGGCGAGAGCGACGTGGTGATCACCCGTAAGCAGAGCAAAATGTGGCGTATCGGCCTGTCGCTGGACGATGCCGGGACCGAAACCACCGGGCGCTACCAGGGCGGCGTCACTCTGTCGCTGGATAACCCCTTCTCCCTGAGCGACCTGCTGTATGTCTCGGCCAGCCACGATCTGAATGACAAGGGCGGTAAAGGCAGCAAAAACTATACCGCCCACTACTCGGTGCCCTTCGGCTACTGGATGCTGGGCATCACCGGCAGCGACTATGACTACCACCAGACCGTTGCCGGGCTGAACGAGGATTATCGCTACAGCGGTAAGAGCAAAAACCTCGACATTCAGCTCAGCCGCGTGCTGCACCGCAGCGGCTCGCAGAAGACCACCTTCTCTTACGACGTGCTGGCGCGGGAGACCCGCAACTATATCGACGATACGGAAGTGGGCGTTCAGCGCCGGCAGACCGCGGGCTGGCGCATCGGGCTGGATCATCGCCACTACATCGGCCAGGCGACGCTGGATGCGGGCATCAGCTATCAGCGCGGCACCCGCTGGTTCGGGGCGCAGCCTGCGCCGGAGGAGTACTGGGGCGATGCCACCGCCCTGAGCAAAATTACCCAGCTCAGCGCCGGACTCGATCTGCCGTTTGCCATCGGCACGCAGAACTTCCGCTACAACGTGCAGTACCTGCGCCAGATCAGCAATACGCCGCTGACGCCGCAGGATCAGTTTGCCATCGGCAACCGCTGGACGGTGCGCGGCTTTGACGGCGAGCGCACCCTGAGCGCCAGCCACGGCTGGTACGTGCGCAACGATCTGGCCTGGCGCACCCCGCTGCCGAACCAGGAGTTCTATCTGGGTGCCGATTACGGCGAAGTGGGCGGTTACAGTTCGGATCTGCAGGTGGGTAAACACCTGGCAGGCGGCGTGGCGGGCCTGCGCGGCAACGCCTTTAACACCGGCTACGACCTGTTCGCCGGGACGCCGTTCTCGAAGCCGGACGGCTTTGAAACCAGCGATCTCACGCTCGGCTTTAACCTCAACTGGAGCTGGTGATGCGCGTCGGAAATCTGGAGATTAAAGCCCCGCTGATCCTCGGCGGGGAAGAGAGCGAGGCCGAAGTGCTGGGGGCCACCGTCTGGCTGTGGATGCACTCCCCGATGCACCGGGATGCCCCCCTGCACGCCCTGCCCACCCTGCTGCTGCCGATCATTAAGCGCCGTCAGTACGTGCTGGTTATCGAGAACGACCGCCCGGTCTTTTTCCTCAGCTGGGCCTGGCTGAATGAGGAGGCGGAAGCCCGCTACCTCACCCGCCCGTCCATTGAGATGCAGGAGGCGGACTGGGACAGCGGAGATCGGATCTGGTTCTGCGACTGGATCGCCCCCTTCGGCCACACCCCCGCGATGTACGACCTGATGCGCCGCGATATCTTCCCCGACCACGTCTGCCGCGCGCTGTATCACCGCGGCGCAGAGCGTGGCAAGCGCGTGATGCTGTTCCACGGCAGCCACGTCAGCCGTCAACACGCCAGAGAGTGGCAACAGAATCACCCGCTCGCAGTAAGCCTGCCGGAAGCGTTTAAAGGAACGAACCATGAATAAGAACCTGTACCGAATTGTCTTCAACAAAGCGCGCGGCATGCTGATGGTGGTGGCGGATATCGCCCGCTCCGGCTGCGCCGGTTCGTCCCGTTCTTCCGGCATCGGTCATACCCACAGCCAGCTTATCGGCAAGGTGAGCGCCATCAGCTTTAGCCTGTGGCTGGCGATGGGGGCCGTGCAGACGGCGCAGGCCACCATCGTGGCAGACGCCGGTGCGCCGAAAAACCAGCAGCCGACGGTGGTCAACAGCGCCAACGGCACGCCGCAGGTCAATATCCAGACCCCGTCCGCGGCCGGGGTGTCACGCAACAACTACACCCAGTTCGACGTCGACAGCAAAGGGGCGATCCTCAACAACTCGCACAAAAATGTGCAGACCAATTTGGGCGGCATGGTGGCGGGCAACCCGTGGCTGGCGAAAGGCGAAGCCAAAGTGATCCTCAACGAGGTCAGCTCCCGCGATCCGAGCAAGCTGAACGGCATGATCGAAGTGGCAGGTAAAAAAGCCCAGGTGGTGATCGCTAACCCGTCGGGCATCACCTGTAGCGGCTGCGGCTTTATCAACGCCAACCGCGCCACCCTCACCACCGGCCAACCGCAGATGAAAGATGGCGCGCTGACCGGGTTTAACGTCGAGCGCGGCGAGGTGGTGGTTGAAGGCGCGGGGATGGACACCTCCGGCGCGGATTACACCGACATCATCGCCCGCTCGGTGAAGGTTAACGCCGGGCTTTGGGCTAACGATCTGAAAGTCACCACCGGACGCAACAAGGTGGATGCCGCCCACGAGGCGATCGAAAAAGGCAGTGACGATCCTGCCACCCGCCCGCAGCTGGCGGTAGACGTGGCCAGCCTCGGCGGCATGTACGCAGGCAAGATCCGCATGGTTGGCACCGAGACCGGCGTCGGGGTGCGTAACGCCGGGGCCATCGGTGCCCAGGCGGGCAGCGTAACCATCTCTGCCGACGGGCGCATCGAGAACAGCGGCACCGTGCGCGCGGGCGACGCTGCCAGCCTGCAAACCGCCAGCGAACTTAACAACAGCGGGGTGATCACCGCTGCCAATAACGTCCGTGCGAACGCCGCCAGCCTGACCAGCAGCACCAACAGCGTGCTGGCCGCCGGGGTCAAAAGTGACGGCAAGCTCGCCGACGCAGGCGATCTGGAACTCAGCACCAGCGGCCAGTTAACCACCCACGGCCAAAACCTCGCGGGCGGTAATCTCAGCGCCCGCGGCCAGGGCGTGGACGTCAGCGGCAGCCAGACCCAGGCTAAACGTGTTCTGCTGGACGGCGGCGCGGAGGATGTGAGCACCGCCAGCGCCAGGGTCAACGCCAGTGAACTGACCGTCCGCAGCGGTAAGATGCTTAACAACGCCGGGGGCGCGCTGAGCGCGGAGACGATTAACCTCAGCGCCCACGACCTCAGCAACCAGCAAGGCAAAATCGTTCACAGCGGCGGCAGCGCGCTGGCAGTGGATCTGCCGGGCAAGCTCGATAACCGTCAGGGGCAGATTGGCGCAGCCAACGGCGTGCAGCTTAAAGCGGCGGCCATCGACAACACCGCAGGGCAGATCGTGGCGGTGGCGGGCAACACCCGACTGGACGCCGGAACCCTCAACAACCAGCAGGGGCTGATCTCTGCGGCTGCGGGCGACGGCGAGATCCAAAGCCAGCAGGCGGTGAATAACGCCAAAGGGCGTATCGAGGCGGCGAAAACCCAGCGCATCAACGCCGGGCGCCTCGACAACCAGCAGGGGGTGATTGTCGCAGACGGCGCAACCCTGGCCCTGAATGAATTTGATAACCGTTCCGGCTCCCTGCTCTCTCAGGGTTCCCTGAACCTCGAGAGCGGCGCGCTGAACAACCAGAGCGGCTTCCTCGCGAGCGACGGCGATTTTAATCTGAGCGCGGGTGCCATCGACAACAGCGACGGCCAGATTGGCGCAAACCGGACGTTAACCGCCGGATTCGACACGCTCACCAATAACAGCGGCGCGCTGAAATCGGTCGGGGCCATGACCCTGAGCGGCGGCCTGCTGGATAACAGCCACGGCACCACCTTCTCCGGGGATAGCCTCGCCTTCAGCGGCGACACGCTGAACAATACCGCCGGGCAGCTGGCGGCGACTGAGAGCCTGTCCCTCACCACCACGCAGCTCATCAATAATAACGGCGTGCTGCAGGGCGACGGGGTTAACCTCACCTCCGGCGCGGTCGATAACAGCTCAGGTACCCTCAACAGCCTGGGTGCCCTGAACCTCTCGGCAGAACGCATTAATAACCAGGCAGGCACTCTGGCCGCCAGCGGCGCGGCGGATGTGGCGGCCACGGATCTTGATAACCGCAGCGGCGGACGCATCATTGGCGAGGCCGATACCGCCCTGCACACCACTAACCTGCAAAACGGCGGCGGGCAGATCCAGTCGGTGGGCGATCTGCTCCTCGACAGCGCCCGGGGCACCGTGGATAACGTCTCGGGGCTGATCCGCAGCGGTAAAAGCGTGACCCTGACTGCCCTGCACTTTGCTAACCAGAATACCCTCAGGGAAAACCAGGGCCTCGAAGGCCAGAGTCTGGCGCTCAATACCGACAGCCTGGACAACCAGCGCGGCAGCATCCTGGCGAATAACACCCTGAGCATGGATAACAGCGGCGTGCTGAACAACAGCGCCGGGGTGCTGGCCTCGGGCGAAACGCTGGATCTTAGCGGTAACGGGCTGAACCTGCTGAATGCGGGCGGCACCCTGAAAGCGGGTAAAGCGCTGAGTGTGGATGCGGCGTCCCTCGATGCCAGCGGCCAGCTGCTGTCGCTGGGGGATATGGATCTCCACAGCACCAGCGGCGTGAACAACACCGGCACCACCATCGCCAACGGCAACCTGACCTTCACCACCGACGGCGATCTCACCAACAGCGGCCAGCTGATGGCGGGCAGCGCCCTCGATGTGCAGAGCGCCAACCTGACCAACCTCGCCAGCGGCGAAATCAACGCCGGTAGCACCACCCTGACCGCCAGCGGCACGGTACGCAATACCGGCCTGATCGACGGGATTGTCACCCGCATTAACGCCAATACCCTGACCAACATCGGCACCGGGCGGATCTACGGCGATGCGGTGGGGGTCAATGTGAATACCTTCAACAACCTTGCGGAAAACGGCACCGCGGCGACGCTGGCCGGACGCGAGCGCGTGAACCTCGGCGTGCAGACCCTGAACAACGCCGACCATGGCCTGATCTACAGCGCAGGCAGCATGACCATTGGCGGGGCGCTGGACGACAGCGGCGCCGTCACCGGTCGCGCGGGCACCATCAATAACCACAGCTCCACCATTGAATCCGCCGGGGATATGGCGATTGCTGCCGGGCAGATCAACAACATCAACGACCACTTCTCCACCGAAGTGGTGCGGGTGTCGCAGGACGATCTCACCGACTATCAGCACACCGGATCAACCAACCGCTGGAGTTCGACAGAGCAAGGTGTCTGGGTGGATGACAACTCCTCCGACGGCCTGAAAAACCTCAACACCCCGGAGCGTTCCGGCCACGGCAACGATAATTTCAACCAGTACGACTACACCCGTACCATTGACGAAACCCGCATCAAAGAGAGCGACCCGGCGAAGATCCTCGCGGGTGGCAACCTGCTCATGACCGGCGACAAGCTGTTTAACGACAAGAGCCAGGTGATCGCAGGCGGCACGCTGGCGATTGACCAGATGGGCAGCGTGCAGAACGAGGACGTGCCCGGCAAGCGTTACACCACCGATGAGGGCACCGTCACCCACTACTACCGTATTCGCCACAAAGGCGACGACGAGCAGGGGCGCGATCGCACGGCGTACACCCCGCCAACCACCATTCAGGATATCGCCCTGAAACCGGGCCAACTGATCAGCAACGGCAGCGTCGAGGGCAGTAACCTCAGCATCACTCCGCTGGTGTTGCAGGGAACCGACGTGGCGATTGGGCAGGCCGCGGGGGTGAAACCCGCGCCGCAGCAGACCGTCTCCCCGGGCGAGCCGGTGACCCCGCCTGCCGGGCAGCAGTTTGAAGTGACCCCGGCCGACGGCGCGATCCGCATTATCGGGCCGAATACCACCCTGCCGGACAACAGCCTGTTCAAGGTGAACCCGTCGTCAGACGTGCCGTACCTGGTGGAGACCGATCCGCGCTTTACCAACGAGCGCCAGTGGCTCGGCAGCGACTATATGCAGGACGCCTTTACCGCCAATGGCGACAACACCCAGAAACGGCTGGGGGATGGCTACTACGAGCAGCGCCTGATCCGCGAGCAGGTGATTGGCATTACCGGCCAGCGCTATCTCGACGGCTACAACAACGACGAAGAGCAGTACAAGGCGCTGATGGATCGCGGCATTACCTTCGGCAAGCAGTACGATCTGAAGATCGGTGTGGCGCTGACGCCAGAGCAGATGGCGCTCCTGACCGGGGATATCGTCTGGCTGGTCAACACCCGGGTGAAGATGCCGGACGGCTCAACCGAGAACGTGCTGGTCCCGCAGGTCTACGCCAAAGTGAAACAGGGCGATATCGACGGCTCAGGGGCGCTGATTGCCGGGAATAATGTCTCCATCAAGCTTAACGGCGACCTGTTTAACCGCGGGACGATTGCCGGGCGCAAAGTGCTGCAACTGGACGCCGACAACATCACCAACCAGACCGGCACCATTCAGGGTGCGGACGTTAATCTGAACGCCCGCACCGATATCAACAACATGGGCGGTGCCATCGTGGGCGACAGCAGCGTGCTGGCCAGCGCCGGACGCGACATCAATCTCACCAGCACCACCCTCAGTGCCGACAGCGTTAACGGCGAGAACAGCTTTGCCCGCACCACCATCAACAGCGTCTCCGGCATTTACGTGCAGGGCGACGACGGTAAGCTGGCGCTGCAGTCCGGGCGGGATATCACCCTGACCGGGGCGCAGGTGATCGCCAGCGGCGAGAATGGCAAAGCGCAGCTGGTGGCCGGGCGGGATATGACCCTCAATACGGTGGAAACCGCCAGCCGCGATAACCTGGTGTGGGATGGTGACAACAGCCTGAAGCAGGGCCAGACCCAAACCGTTGGCAGCGAAGTGACCGGCATAGGCGACGTCACCCTGGCCGCCGGGAACGATCTCAACGCCCGCGCCGCCGCCCTCTCCGCCGGAGAGGCGCTGAACGTCAGCGCCGGGAATAACCTGACCCTGACGGCGGGTGAGAATACCCAGGATCTGGACGAACGGCATAAAGTGGTGGGCGGTAACGGCTTCCTGTCGAAAACCACCACCACCACCCGCGATCAGATTGACCGTCAGACGGTGCAGAGCAGTGAGCTGAACGGCAACACCGTTAACCTCACCGCCGGAAACGATCTTACCGTACGCGGCAGCAACGTGGCGGGCACCGGGGACGTCTCCCTGCTGGCAGGCAACAACCTCACCGTGGAGACCCAGGGCGAGCGCAATAGCGAACTGCATCAGAAGCAGGAGAAAAAATCGGGCCTACTGAGCTCGGGCGGAATCGGCTTTAGCGTCGGCACCCAGAGCATCAAAACCACCGACACCGGCGCGGACGCCACCCAGGCGGGCAGCACGGTGGGCAGCGTCAACGGCGACCTGACCCTGCGGGCGGGAGATCGCCTGACGGTGAGCGGCTCAGATCTGGTGGCCGGTCAGGATATGACCCTGACGGGTAAAAACGTCGACATCACGGCGGTGAATAACCGCAGCCAGCAGACCCACGAGGTGGAGCAGAAAACCTCCGGGCTGACCCTGGCGCTCTCCGGCACCGTCGGCAGCGCGCTCAACAGCGCCGTCGAGGCCTCCCAGCAGGCGAAATCCTCCGGCAGCAGCCGCCTGCAGGCGCTGCAGGGCGTGAAGGCCGCACTCTCCGGGGTGCAGGCCGCCCAGGCCGGACGGATGGATCAGGCTCTGGGCGGGGATGCCTCTAACACCAATACCGTAGGCATTAGTCTCTCTTACGGCAGCCAGTCGTCGAAATCGACCCAGTACAGCGAGCAGAACACCGCCCAGGGCAGCACCCTCAACGCCGGGCGCGATCTCAGCGTGATCGCCACCGGCAGCGGCGCGCGCGGCGCGGACGGGGATCTGACCGTGGAAGGCAGCCAGCTCAGAGCAGGCAACGACCTGACTCTCGCCGCCAATCGCGATCTCTACCTGCGCTCGGCGCAAAACACCCAGCTGCTGGACGGTAAAAACGAGAGCAAGGGCGGCAGCGTCGGGGTTGGGATCGGCGTCGGCTCCGGCGGCTTTGGCCTCAACATCTCCGCCAGCGTCAACCGGGGCAAGGGCAACGAGAGCGGCAACGGCACCACCCACAGCGAGACCACCGTGGACGCGGGCCGCCAGGTGAATATCCTGACCGGACGTGACGCCACCCTGACCGGGGCGCAGGTGAGCGGCGAAACCGTGAAAGCGGACATTGGCCGCAACCTGACCCTCACCTCCGAGCAGGACAGCGATCGTTACGACTCGAAGCAGCAGAACGCCAGCGCGGGCGGGAGCTTCAGCATCGGCTCCATGACCGGCTCGGCCAGCGTCAACCTCAGCCGCGATAAGATGCACAGCAACTACGACTCAGTGGTGGAGCAGACCGGGATCTTCGCCGGCAAAGGCGGCTACGACGTCACCGTGGGCGAACATACCCAGCTCAACGGGGCGGTGATTGGCTCGACGGCGACCGCCGATAAAAACCGTCTCGATACCGGCACCATCGGCTTTAGCGATATTGAAAACCGCGCCGATTTCGAAGTGGAACACCAGAGCGTGGGGATGAGCACCGGGGGCAGCATCGGCAGCCAGTTTGCCGGCAACATGGCCAACGGCCTGCTGGTGGGCGCGAACCGCGACGGGCATGACAGCAGCACCACGCACGCCGCGGTATCGGACGGTACGCTGATCGTCCGCGACCAGGATCGTCAGGTCCAGGATGTCAACCAGCTCAGCCGCGACGTGGAGCACGCCAACCAGACGCTCTCCCCTATCTTCGATAAGGAGAAAGAGCAGGAGCGACTCCAGCAGGCGCAGCTGATCGGCGAGATTGGTAATCAGGTGGCGGATATTGCCCGCACCGAGGGCAGCATCCGCGCCACCAACGCGGCGAAAGAGAAGCTGAAAAACGTCAACGCGCAGGATCTGCAGGAGGCGAAAGCCGCGTGGGAAAAAGCCAACCCGGGCAAAACCGCGACCCTTGAAGACATTAACGGCCAGATCTACCAGACGGCCTACAACGACGCGCTCAGCGCCTCCGGCTTTGGTACCGGCGGGCAGTATCAGCAGGCAATTCAGGCGGCGACAGCGGCGGTTCAGGGGCTGGCCGGGAGCGATCTCAGCGCGGCACTCGCGGGCGGTGCCGCACCGTACCTGGCTGATGTCATTGGGCACCGCAGTGGGTTGAGCGACGAGGGCAAAGTTGCCGCCCACGCGGTGGTCAACGCTGCGCTGGCCGCCGCTCAGGGGCAAAACGCGCTGGCGGGTGCCGCCGGTGCCGCCACAGGCGAACTGGTGGGGATGATCGCCCTCGAGATGTACGGCAAATCTGCCGATAAGCTGGATGAAACGCAGAAACAGACGGTTTCTGCGCTGGCGACGCTGGCGGCGGGTCTTTCTGGCGGGCTGGTGGGCGACAGCTCTGCTTCTGCTGTGGCGGGGGCGCAGGCGGGTAAAACGACGGTTGAGAATAACACCGTTGGCGACATCGCCGCGGCACTGCAGCAGGGTAAAACCACCGCGCAGGTGGCCGAAGAGCAGGTGAAGGCCGAAAATGAACGCTATAAGCGCGAAAACTGTGGCGGGATGAGCGCCGAAGCCTGCTCGGTTAAAATGTACACCGAGCGTCGGGAAGCGCTGAAAGAGATGGCGTTGTTTGGCGTAGATTTTGTCCCGGTCGTGGGTGACATTAAGAGCTTTGCGGAAGCGCACAGTGCGCTTGATTATCTGGCTGCAGCTATCGGGGTTATACCCGGTGCCGGTGATGTTGCCGGAAAGGCGATAAAAGGCGCGGAGAAAGCGCTTAAAGCGGGCGATCTGGAGGCGGCATCTAAGTTCATCAATGAAGCCAGCCATGAGATCAACATTAAATGGGTGGACGAAAATGCACGTATGAGTAATAGAGCCAGAGATTACAATGACTCTGCCTCCGGCGCTCGTTCCAATATTGAAACCAAAAAAGGGCAAGCACCCGCTATCGATCGCATTGATGATAAAGGAGTTACTCGTCCTGTTCGTTTTGATGGAGTGGAGGGTAATATCATGATTGATCGTAAAATTTCGGTCGTGACAACGGCAAAAGCGAAAAACCAGGCGCTAAGACAATCGGAAGCACTCCAAAACAACGGCATGACTGGACGCTGGGAAGTGCCAAATCAGACACAGGCAAACCGCGCTCAAAAGATGTTTGATGAGCTCGGAATTAAAAACATAGAGGTTAAAATTGTCCATGAGTAATCCAAATCAATTAGTAAAGATTATCGCTGATTTCGCTATTTTCCTGGAATTTAATGATGAAGATACCCTAAATCCCGATGCTGCAGTTGAGATGATGGAAAGCATTGCCGCCGATCTTGACCTGCTCAGCAATGACGAAAAAGTGAACCTTATTAAATCTTTTGATGACATTTCAAAAATGTACAGTGGAGAGGAAGCTGACTTCGTCAAGGATCTGCCCGATACCTTTGGTTTGCGTTGACCCGTAGTTGTCAGTCAGGCGCGACAAGGAGGAAGAACAGGAGCGGCTCCAGCAGGCGCCGCCGATCGGCGAGATTGGTACTCAGGTGGCGGATATTGCCCGTATCGAGGGTAATATCCGCCCACGCGGTGGTCAACGCCGCGCTGGCGGGTGCCGCTGGTGCCGCCGCGGACGAGCAGGTGGGGATGATCGCAGGGGTAACAGAGAAGCTCGTTGCTAAAGTCGTCCGCAACGCTGAGTCAGCAGCCATCCAGGTTGACTCATTCCACAATCTTTTGAAATGTCCTTACCAAACGGTCAGAGAGTATGGGTTCACGGAAATGCTACCGAGCATATGGCTGAATATGCCGTATGGTGAGAGGATCACTATTGATGGTTGGCAGTTGGAGATTAAGCCTCCTCGTGCTGCGCGTGAGTTGCCAACAATTATTCATGCTCGTTACTTAGGATCCCATTAAATGGATATAGAAATCACCAACCCTGTTAATATTATGTTCGATGTGGTGGAACTTGATGAACATATTCCATCACTGAAATTTAGTATTACGATCCGCGTGAGGAAATTTAATTACACCTCAGAAGCGCAATCTCAATTATGGATTGAATGCCAATGTTTTGACCAGTTTATTGAGAGTATGCAGAAAGGCGAAACAGCAGTGCTTAAAGATATGAATGGTTTTTTCGAATTACGAATAGATTCTACAGAATGCTGCCTGGAGTGGTCATGTGCCAAAGAAGATCTGCAAGGAAATGTAGCATCCTCTCAAGGCAAGGAAAAACTCACTCCTCAAGCAATGCGCATGTTGTATGACGCATTTAATAATTATCCAAGATGGTGGTAATCAAGCAGAAGATCCTGGGTTCAGCGCCAGGATCTTATTTTTAACTTTCTACCGTAGCTCGGGTGATGGTGTTAATGGTTCTTAAATGAAAAACAGCACTAAATCGTTTATTAACCTTGTTTACCTGTGCTGCGCGATAGATGTGGTCGTGTTCATCCTGACACTCGTTGGCCGTTTAGTCGGCGCAGGATTAACATGGAATGTGAAAGAGGGTTTTCCCTTCTCTTTCAAGGACGTGTTGATATGTCTTGAGTTAACCTGGCTGGGTTGCCTGCGGGTTTGGTCATCTGGTTTTTATCACCGGTAAAAAGCCCAGGGAATACCCTATTATGATAATTAACCATTGCCTGGCACTCGGTTAGCGGAATTTTTGGCTATAAATTTGTTCTTTAACAATCAAGATATATTACTCTGGAGAAGTGCACGCCAGATGGGAGTTATAAAATAACAGTCAAATGGGTTAGCATGAGGTGATTATGGCTGGATGGTTGTATTTTGGAGGACAAGATGGTGTCTCATTGGGATCTTCCGCAATTGATTTTATCGCTTCTTATCTGCGGCCTTATATTGCCGGAGTAAGTACAGAGGTTATGGAAAAAGTTTATGAAACCTATGACCTCTTCGATGATACATTGGATTTTTCCGCTTTATCATCAAAAGATTATATGCATTGTTACAGCCAGTTATTAAAATCTTTTGAAACTGATCTTGCGGCGGTTCCGATTATTAACGGGAAATCGCGGCAGTGGGCAATTGGCATCTGGCATGATGAAATAAAGCCCAAAATGCAGGTATCACCTCTTTACATTACTGATTTGTTAGATAAATAGAGAAACCCTGGCCTTTGTGCCGGGAGCATGCTGTCAGACGTAACCCACTGGTCTCCTGGCAAATGCCCTGCTCGGGGGAACCTCATCGATGGTATGACCTTGTTAAAGTTATCGCTGCTATGGCCATTGTTCTTAAATTCACGGATGATGATTCGCTCTCGTCTGGTAACGCAATCGGGATGATGAATAGTATTGCCGCTTCCGTAACAATACAGCCAGATGGAACGAAACGATTAACCACAATGACGACAAGAGCCTTTAAATGACAAATATCTCTGTTAGCAAACTTCAGGCGGGATTAGAGCGTTATCTGTTAAGCGGTCATGTCGAATCAGATTCATTTAACGATCCAAATGATGATATTCTGGAATATCTGGGCATGCTGCTCGTGGAAGATCAACCCACGGCGCTAAAGTATTGCCAGAGATTTTTGCAGCTGTCCCAGGTTAATGATGAAATAAAGTCAGCCGCACTTGATTTCTTACTGCTGTCTGGTGAATGGAGTTTCGCTTATCAGTATCTTTATAGCCAGGCGGAAAGACTTTCTATCCCGGAACTTGAAAAGGCGTTTTTTTATTTTTATTGTGATAAAAACGAAGCTGCACCTTATCCCTTTCCCGAAGGGCTATTCACTAAATTGTTAGCACGATACGAGGTTGTTAAGAATGAGCCCGATGCTTATTTTTATCATCTTCATAAAGCCTATAATGACTTTATTAAAACACTTTCCGATACGCGAAATTGACTTTATTGTGGGGAAGAATCTGTGACTCACTCACATCATTTGATTAAAGTTATTGCCGACATGGCCATTTTTCTTGAATTCGCTGACGAACATTCGCTCAATCCAGATGCCGCTGTGGAAATGATGGAACATATTGCCGCCGAGCTTCAGCTATTAACGGACTATGAGAAAGGGCGCGTCATCGATTCCTTTGCAGAGATTGCGAAAGCGTACCGGGGGGATGAGTCCGACTTTGTCAAAGCCCTTCCCGATACCTTTGGTTTACGTTGACGTCAAGCTGGAAAATGCCGACAAACGTAGCGATGCACTGGTTTCTAAATTTACTAAAGACCCTTCACAGATGAGCAGTTCTGAGCGGGCTGAACTGGCGGGTTATCATTAGTAATATTGGGGGCTCAATTACTAGTGAAGCTGTTGGGAATGCTACAAAAGGAACACTTGATGAAGCTGATAAATCTATTAAAAAGTGATCAGAGGGGTAATTTGAACACTCTGATTATGTTAATAATACGTTGTATAATTTGCATTTTTATTCTAGCGATGTCTGGCTGTCTTCTTGGCAGGTTAATGGTGTTTTTTAAAACTAATGCTTTATTTTTTGATTGGGGAAAGGATGTTTTTTATTCTTTGAAAGTAGGTGTTTCTGCTGGTGCGTTAGCAGGGTTTGGTATCTGGATAAAAGTAAAATTACAAGAAAAAAAAGAAGATAGTAAATAAACCAACAATAATCTCAGTCAGCAGACTGGTATTGTTGTTGAGAATAGCGCCCCTGGCGACATCGCCACGGCGCAAGTGACGGGTAAACCCACCGAGCAAGTGGCCGAAGAACAGGTGAAGGTATTGACTATCGAGAAAACAACTCCAATCGTAGAAAAAATGCAACGCATGGCTACATTATTAGAATTAGGGGGTTATGCCGAATGGTCAGCCAGTATTTTTAAACTGGCTAAAAAATATGAGCATGAACCTGATGATACCAAACACATTTTTCTCAATCTCTATGGTGGAATGGGATCTCTAAACGATCTCGTACTGTATAGAAACGGAAAGGTTTTGATGAGTGAAAACGATGAACTCGATCAGCTCAGACGCGACCTGTTTAACCTTCTTTCCTGAACAAAAACCCCGCTGTCGCAGATGGGAATTTCAAGAATGAAAAAGAGTATTAGAACGTTTCTTAACCTTGCTTATCTGTGCTGCGCGATAGGTCTGGCTGTGTTCATCCTGACGCTTCTTGGCCGTTTAGTCGGCGCAGGATTAGCATGGAACGTGAAAGAGGGTTTCCCTTTCTCCTTTAAGGACGTGTTGATATGTCTTGAGTTAACATGGCTGGGGCTGCCTGCGGGTTTGATCATCTGGTTTTTTTATCACCGGTAAAAGACCAGGACAGGTTGCAATATGAATCACCTCCCGCCCCTGCCGGCGGGAGGTTGGCTTAAGGCAAAATAAAATGAGACTCGATAATTCCAAAAAATCCCTTTGGGCGCTTTTGGGCATATGTTTTTTGATGTGCATCGCATTGATGATAATTGGTCTTTTTTCTTATCTGGTGAAAGGCTGGTTAATCTGGGACTTTGATAAGCCTTTTCCATTCGGAAAAGAGGAGATAATAATCATATTAAAAATCAGTGGCTTAGGTATGCCTGCAGGGATGGTATTCTGGATTTTTGGTATCCGTTAGGAGTATATTCGCGAGGTTCGCTGATATGTTAGTCAATATTGATGAAATACAAAGACAAGCTGATGAGATGATTTTACGAGCAGGCTTTCCAAAACATTCAATGAATCTGTGTTCTGCTCCCTATGGCGATGGCACTCCCTATATTTCATTCGAAAATGATTCATATAATTATATTTACTCAGAAAGAGGGTATGAGTTTTCCCGAAAAGTCACTGACTCTTTGAATACGCTGCTTTATTGGATAATATCCGAATTCGCCTATAAGATTGCCTACCAGTATGAGTTAGATCACAGGGTTGAAGGCAGGGATGGCAGGCGCATCGCTTTTCCAAAATTTGTTGAAATAATGGCGAATATGAACCCAGACTGGGAGTCGGAAGCGCGAGTTGACATTCAAAAAATTCTGGCTGAAGCGCCCTACGACGATAGCCTCAATACATAGTTGAGGGCAACATCGCAGCGGTACTGGCGCAGGGTAAAATCACAAAGCAAGTGGCGGAAGAGCAGGTGAAGGTCGAAAATGAACGCCTTAAGCACGAAAAATGTAGGAATACTTGCAGCGATGACTATTGCAGAAATTGGGCCGGCGTCTGATGTAAAAGGTTTTTTTAATCTGGTGGCCTCTTTATTAGAAAACGGCGTCAAAGGTAGCAAATATCCCTGGGTAATGGAAAAACTTTATCGTGGGTCTTTAGCTTATGATGAGCTTAATAAAACCGAAAGTGAGTTGGATTCCATCAAAAAGGAATTTTTATCAATATCACCTGATAATATTGAGTGGTCATCATTTGGTATAGATAAAAACATTTCTCGCTTAAATTTTGCAAGAGGGAATTTGTTTTTAGTTTTTGAGCGGTTCTTTAAAGCTTTTGATGAAGCATCAGAATGTACAGAAGCTTACTTTCAAGCTTTTAATGAATATATCCCTGTAAGAATGGGGTTCACCGACGCGCCGCATTATATTGATGATGTTAATAGAACAACTGAGCAATACAATGCATTAGGTCCAAATGATCTACCTTTCTGGTTGCGATAATGAATATTAAGATAGCGCCAATTTATTCTGGAACCAGAGCTATTCTATCAATGGCGAGCGCCCTATATAAAAAACCTGCATTAATGCTCCGGGAGAGAAATGATCAAGGCATGGCTGTGAAGTGGCGCTGGATATTGAAACACTCAAAACAAATATTGATTTTAAGAAGGAGAACTAAAAATGCCTCTATTTTTAAAAAAACTCTTATCCGTTTGCAGTACTGATATTTCATCATGCAAGGGGCATAAACTACCCTCAGGCTTTCATAATTATACGCTGATTGATGATTTAATAACTTTATTAAACAACAGAAACGGATTTTATGGTTTTGAGTCAGCTTTGCATGTTTTCCCTTTTGAGACAGTTGGGGAAGAGATCGGTGTGGTTGCCTGGAATGATAATAGGTTATGGATTGATTGTTACGATGATCTTGCTCGTAACACCATTTTCTTTGCTGAAGATGTTTTTGGCGGTCAATTTTGTATAAAACAAGATGGCATATACACGTTCGATCCAGAGACAGGCTCTTTTGATTACCTTGCGCCTGATATCAATGAATGGTGTAAAAAAATACTTGAAGACTATCAGGTCTTAACAGGCTATCCACTGGCAAACGCATGGCAAAAGAAGCATGGTCCAATCCCGGTGGGTTATCGTTTAGTTCCCAAAGTGCCGTTTGTTGCGGGTGGCGAGTATGAGCCAGATAATCTTTATTTAGAAAAATCGACAGTGGCCATGAAAGCAAGAGCCAATATTGCATTGCAAATAAGAGATGTACCCGATGGCAGCAACATCCAGCTAAAGTTAATTGCCAGGGATTAATACAAAAATGCGTGATTTAGAAGATTTGCATAATCAAATAGCACAATTACTGGTTAATGCCGGTCCTGCTGATGCAAAAACAATCATTGCTCGCGCAAAATTAGCACTGGATGGCGAGTCCTGTGAGTATGAATATGATTATATTGATCAACAGGATAACGAAGACTGGTTTGTTCCGGATAAGCTCGCCAGTTACCATTTACGTCTTCAGTTAGTTAACCTCCGGGACTATTATATGCAGAATAATATGACCAATGGTAAAGCGCCCTGGACGGGTTGTGAGATCACCATTGATATACCTGCAGAGAAAATAAGCATCAGCCTTAAATATGATGATTAAGCGCAACCCCCTACCAATATAGGGGAGGCAAATTCCAGGACTATTCCGGCCTTTAAGATTATTCCCTATTTCATCCCCTGCCAAAAAAACCAACAATTTTATCGCTTTATTTGCGGTGGCATATCTCCGGCATGATGTGGGGATATATCCGGCTTCATCTATAAAAAATGACAACAAGGATTACGGAAAATGAACAAAATAGCTCTGGCGGTATGCGTTGCGACGAGTCTGGCAAGTGGCGCTGCTCTGGCGGATAATCACACCGTTTCTGTGGGTTATGCGCAGAGTAATGTTGAAGACTTTAAAAATATCCGCGGCGTGAACGTTCAGTATCGCTATGAGTGGGATTCCCCGGTCAGCCTGATGGGCTCCTTCACCTATATGAGCGGTGATGAAGACGAGCATTATTATCTCTTCTCTGACTCCGTTAAAAACCACATCGAAGTAAAATATTACTCCCTGATGGCAGGCCCGGCATATCGCCTGAATGATTTCGTTTCCCTGTATGCGCTGGGCGGTGTTGCTCGCGTGAAAGCTGACGGCCACACCACCTGGGTAAACGGCGGCGACAACTATACTCAGCGCGACGGTATCTCTGATAAATCCACCTCGTTCGCCTACGGCGCGGGCGTGCAGTTTAACCCAACCCCTGAGCTGGCGATCCACGTTGGTTACGAAGGTACCACTGCTGACCTGGGTGACGATTACGGGATCGACGGCTGGAATGTGGGCGTAGGTTATCGCTTCTGACCCTCACCCTAACCCTCTCCCTGAAAGGGAGAGGGGACAGTATTGTAGGCCCGGCAAGCGCAGCGCCGCCGGGCGTTACAGGCCGCCTATTCCCCGGCCTGCATAATATGGGCGATAAACTGGGTTAACTTCGGTAAAGGACGTAAGTCCTGCCGCCACAAAAGATGCACCGGTCGGGGTTGTGGTGTGTAACCTTCCAAAACACGTATCAGCCGACCACTCGCCAGCTCGTCCGCCACCAGCACCTCCGGTTGTAACAGCAGTCCCGCGCCGGCAATCGCCGCCATCCGCAGCCCGTACCCGTCATTACAGCGCAAAATCGCATCGCGCTTCCAGCGCACCTCCCCTTCCACGCCCGGCAGCCGCCACTCGTTGCGCGCCGTCCAGACGGTGTGGGACAGACAGAGGTGATCCACCAGGTCGTCCGGCGTTTGCGGTATGCCGTGGCGGGCTAAATAGTCCGGGGCGGCGCAGATCACCATCCGGTACGGGCAGAGATATTTCGCCACCAGATCCTCGGCGTGGATGTCGCCAATGCGGATTGCCAGGTCCACCCCCTCCTCCACCAGATCGACCATCCGGTTGGTGAGATCCAGCTCAACGCGTACCTCCGGGAAACGCTGCAGAAAGGTGGCGGTCAGCGGGGCGATCACGCAGCCGCCGAACGAGGTGGGCGCGGTTACCCGTAGCGTGCCCGCGGGGGCGGTACGTAATCGCTCCACCGAACGTTCGGCGATAGCCACCTGCTCGATGACCCGCTTTGCCTCTTCAAACCAGACCCGCCCGGCGTCGGTCAGGCTCTGGCGGCGGGTATTGCGCTCCAGCAACCGGGTGCCCAGCTGCGTTTCCAGCTGCGCGATGTACTTCCCGACCATCACCGCCGACATCTCCAGCCGCGCGGCGGCACCGGTAAAGCTGCCGCACTCTACCACCGCGATAAAGGTCTCCATGCCGCGAAACTTATCCATATTGCAAACCTCTGGTTAGTAATGATCTAACTTTAGCCCAGTTTATCCCGCCTTCGGTTTATTAAACAATCAGGGCTCACAACAGAAGGAGTCGGCTATGAAAATCGTCATTATTGGTGCCAGCGGTACGGTCGGTCAGGCCGTCACAGAAGAACTGAGTCATCGTCATGAGGTCATTCGCGTGGGTCGCACGAAAGGCGATCATCAGGTGGATATCACCTCGCAGGCCAGCGTCCAGGCGCTGTTCGAGAAGATCGGCCCGGTGGATGCGATTGTCTCCGCCAGCGGTGGGCTGCACTTTGGCCCGCTCGCCACCATGACCGACAGCGAGTTCAATCAGGGACTGCAGGACAAACTGCTGGGCCAGGTGCGGCTGGCGCTGACCGGGCAGCACTATTTGAACGAAGGCGGGTCGATTACCTTGATCAGCGGGATTGTCGCCCACGAGCCGATTGCCCAGGGGGTGAATGCCACCACGGTGAACGTCGCGCTGGAGGGCTTTGTCCGCGCGGCGGCGTGCGAGCTGCCGCGTGGGATCCGCATCAACCTGATTAGCCCGACGGTGCTCACCGAATCCGCCGAAGCCTATGACGGTTTCTTCCCGGGCTTTGCAAGCGTGCCCGCCGCGACGGTGGCCCAGGCCTATCGCCGCAGCGTGGAAGGGGTCCAGAGCGGACGGGTGTATAAGGTGGGTTACTGATGATCTTCGGGGCGAGACAGCCTCGCCCCGGTTAAGGTCAGAGTCGGCGGCGGATTTTTTCCACCATCGCCGCGGTGGAAATCCCGTAACGGTCATGCAGGGTCGGCAGCGCCCCGGCATCAAGGAAGGCGTCCGGCAGCGCGACGGTGTCAAAATCGACATGCACCCGGTTGCGCATCAGCAACGAGGCCACCGCCTCACACAGGCCGCCGACGCTGCTGTGGTTTTCCGCCACCACCACCAGCCTGCCCGGCTTCGCCGCCTGCGCCAGAATGGTCTCCTCATCCAGCGGCTTGATGGTCGGCGAGTGCAGCACCGCCACGCTGACGTTGTCCTTATGCAGCTGTTTTGCCGCCTCCAGCGCCCGCATAGTCATGATCCCCGAGGCGATAATCAGCACGTCGCTCCCCTCTTCCAGCAGTGCGGCTTTGCCGATCGCAAACTGGTAGTTGTACTGGTCCAGCACCACCGGCACCTTGCCGCGCAGCAGGCGCATATAGACCGGGCCATTGTGCGCCGCAATAGCGGGCACCGCCTGCTCGGTATCAATGGCATCACAGGGGTCGATGATGGTCATGCCCGGAATGCCGCGCATGATGGCGATATCCTCCGTCGCCTGATGGCTCGGGCCGTAACCGGTGGTCAGCCCCGGCAGCGCCGCGCAGATCTTCACGTTGAGATGCTCTTCAGCAATCACCTGATGCATAAAGTCATAGGCACGGCGGGTGGCAAACACCGCATAGGTGGTGGCGAAGGGAATAAAGCCCTCTTTTGCCATCCCCCCTGCGGCCCCCATTAACAGCTGTTCCGCCATTCCCATCTGGTAGAAGCGCTCCGGGTAAGCCCCGGCAAAGATATGCAGATCGGTGTATTTCGACAGATCCGCCGACATGCCGACGATCTCCGGGCGCTGCTCCGCCAGCTTCACCAGCGCGTGGCCGAACGGCGCGGCGCGGGTCTCCTGCCCTTCGTCGGCAATAGAGGCGATCATGGCCGAAGTGGTTAAACGCGGTTTTTTCTCGCTGGTCTGGCTCATTACTGCACTCCTTCCGGTTTGTTCGCGTCCAGTACCGCGAGCGCTTTTTGCCACTCGTCAGCATCCACGCGGATAAAATGGTTCTTGTCGCGCTGCTCAAGGAAGGGCACGCCCTTACCCATCAGGGTGTCGCAGAGGATGACCCGCGGCTGGTTCTCCGGGTAGCGCTTCGCGTTATCAAACGCCGCCACCAGGGCCGGGACGTCATTACCGTTGACCCGCTGCACGTACCAGCCGAACGAGGTCCACTTATCTTCCAGCGGCTCAAAGCCAAGGATTTTGTGCGAGTTGCCGTCGGCCTGCTGGCGGTTGATATCCACCAGCACGATAAGGTTCGACAGGCCGTAATGGGCGGCAGACATCGCCGCCTCCCAGGTGGAGCCCTCGTCCAGCTCGCCGTCGGACATGGAGTTAATCACCCAGGCTGCGCTCTTCTTGTGCTTCAGCCCCAGGGCCATGCCCACGCCGATGCTTAAGCCCTGCCCCAGCGAGCCGCCGGAGATCTCCATGCCCGGGGTGTAGGTGGCCATGCCGGACATCGGCAGGCGGCTGTCGTCCGAGCCGTAGGTTTCCAGCTCCTCTTCAGGAATAATGCCCGCCTCGATCAGCGCCGCGTAACAGGCGATAGCGTAGTGCCCATGAGAGAGCAGAAAGCGGTCGCGCCCTTCCCACTCCGGCTCGTCAGGTTTGATAGCCATGCCGTGGGCGAAGGCGGTGGCCAGCACGTCCGCATAGCCCAGCGCCTGGCCGATATAGCCCTGGCCCTGCACTTCTCCCATCCGCAACGCATAGCGGCGAATGCGCCAGGCGGCAGCGGCGACCTGTTGTACTGTCGTATCAGTCATGATGATGTCTCCTCAGTGGATCAACATGCCGCCGTTCACGTCGAGCGTGATGCCGGTGGAGTAAGAAGCGAGATCGCTGCCCAGGAACAGCGCGGCACGGGCAATATCCTGCGCATCCCCAAGACGGTTAAGGGGAATGCCTGCCAGAATGGACGTTTTCATCTCATCGGAGAGTTTGCCCGCGGTGATATCGGTCTGAATCAGACCCGGGGTGATGCAGTTCACGCGCACGTTATCCGGCCCCAGCTCGCGGGCCATGGCTTTGGCCAGCCCCAGCACGCCCGCTTTTGCCGCGCTGTAGTGCGGCCCGCCGAAGATGCCGCCGCCGCGCTGGGCCGACACCGAGGAGATGCAGACGATGCTGCCGGACTGCTGGGCGCGCATGGTAGGGATCACCGCCTGGGACATCAACAACGTGCCGCGCAGGCTCACGTCCAGCACCGCGTCATAGTTTTCACGCTTAATGTCCATCAGCCTGATGGGCTGGGTGATCCCGGCATTATTCACCAGAATATCAATACGCCCGTATTGACCCAGCACCTGCTCGATGGCGGCGTTAACCTGCTGTTCGTTGCTGACGTTTGCCGCCAGGCCCAGATGGGCTTCGCCGAGGCTCGCCGCCGCGGCCTTGCTGGCGTCAGCATCTAAATCAATAATGACCACCTTCGCACCCTGTTCGGCATATAACCTGGCGGTGGCGAAACCCAACCCGCGTACAGAGGCCGCGCCGGTAATAACGGCGACTTTATCTTTCAGTAGCATATATTTACTCCATGATCGTGAGGGGTGTTTATTTTATTATTTCGGTTCTTCTAGCAAGAAAATCACCAATAATCCAATTGCCGCACAAATACCGAAATAAATAAAGACAGAATTAAAACTTCCTGTTTTATCCAGCAGATAACCCGCCAGCATCGGTGAGACAAATCCGCCGAGATTGCCGCCGCTATTAATAATCGACGCGGCAATGGGATAGGTTTTATTATCCGCAACGGCCATGCCATAAGCCGTAAAGGCGGGCCAGCCAATATTCAGACAGAGGCCAACAAAAAAGAGACCGATGCAGACCGCAACGGTGCTTTGCGGAATATTGAGCATAATGATCATCATCACCACGGTGCTGATGGCGGTAAACATCATGGTCGGCTTACGTCGGCGTCCCAGCAGCTTGTCCGAGACGTAGCCGCCGAAGATAGCCCCAATGAACCCACCGATGCACGGCATGCTGGCAACCAGGCCCATGCTCATGAAGGTAAAGCCTTTCTCTTTCACCAGATAGAGCGGGATCCAGGTGAGCAGGCCGTACAGGACGCTCACCATCATGAAGTAGGCCAGGCAGTCGCCGAGAATGTTCTTCGAGGTAAACAGCCCTTTTACCGTGCTGACCGGGGTGAGGTCGCGAACGCGGATCAGGCGGTCGAGCAAGTTAAACCGCGGTTCGATAACAATGTTTTCCCGTCGGGACACGGTCGTATCTTGCCCTTCAGAGATAATGTCCAGCTCGGCTTTGGAGACGAATGCGCTTTCACCGGGTTTGGTGCGCACCAGCAGATACCAGACCACAGCGATGACCAGCCCCGGGATGGCGAAGGAGAAAAAGACCCAGCGCCAGCCCCAGGTCATGGCGATCCACACCGCCAGGGGGGGAACAAAGATCGGCGCAAACATGGTGGCGGCGATATAGACCCCGGTCGCGGTGGCTTTCTCCTTCGGCGGGAACCAGTTGTTGATGGTCGAAGCGAGCCCAACCGGGCACGGCCCTTCCGTCAGCCCGAGGCCGAGGCGAATAAACTTCAGCCCCAGCACCGATGTTGCGGTACCCATCAGCCAGGTGAAGGCGGAGAAGCCAAAAATGGAGAGGGCTACCATACCGCGGATGCCTTTTTTAGCGATAAAAAAGCCCGCCGGGATCTGGCTCAGCGCATAGCCCAGAAAAAACATACTGGCGATGGCACCGGCCTCGAAATTATTAATATGGAACTCGTCGATGATAAAGGGAAGCACGGCCCCGATATTTGTTCTGTCAGCATAATTAATGGCATACACAATAAATATCAACGCCAGTACCACGAAGCGATAATTGGTTTTTTTAGTCGCTATGTAGGGGGTAGCTTGTTCTATACGAGACATGTTTTACCTCATTATTCGAACAACGTGAGTCGTTTTAATTTCGCGTTCAACGTCAATATATCGGCTTAGGTTTGAAACACCATTCAATAAAACTCATTTATTGCTGAGATAAATTTGATTCGCGATACAGCTCAAAAAAATAAGATCATCATGAAATTGCCCGCACCGCGGCTCAATGTTATGTTTTTTATCATTAAACACGAAAGGAGCAGATGATGACCGCCCAGGATCGCCAGACGTTAGCACTGCCTTCGCTCAGAAATCTTCAGGCTTTTGTCGCGGTGGCCAACGCGCTGAGCATCCATCAGGCGGCCGAGCAGCTCAATGTCACCCCCTCTGCGGTGAGCCATCAAATCGCGTCGCTGGAATCGTGGATGGGTAAGAAGTTGTTCATTCGCAGCGGCAAGGGCGTTCAGCTCACCCCTACGGGCGAAAAATATCTGCGGGAAGTGTCAGCAGCACTGAGCGCCATCGGGCGTGCCACCGATCAGATTATTAAAGAGAAAGATAACGCCGTGCTGCGGGTCCACTCCTCTCCGACCTTCGGTTTATCCTGGCTATTGCGCCGCCTGGGTAAGTTCCGCACCGAATATCCTGATATCACCGTGAACCTGACCTGCTCGTATGAAAATTTGCAGTTCGCCCGGGATAACATTGACATCGATATTCGTCACGGCATTCCGGACTGGGACGCCTATCGGGTGATGACCATTAAAAACGATGCCCTGGTGGTGCTGGCCTCGCCGGACTATCTGCGGGAGCACCCCCTACAGGCACCGCAGGATCTGCTGTCGCAGGCGCTGATTTCGTCCACCAGCACGCTGGTGAACTGGGAGAAGTGGTTCGCGTGGCACAACATTGACAGGCCGTGGCTCAACTTCAGTCTGAGCTTCGACCGTTCCTATATGAGCTTTGAAGCTGCCCGCATGGGGCTGGGTTTTATTCTGGAAAGTAAAATGATGGCCACCGACCACCTGAACGACGGCTCGCTGGTGGAGGTTTTTCCCGACGAGCCGGGTATCGCCATTAACGCCCATCATCTGGTGATGCCGCACATGAACGAGCGCAGCTGGAAGATCCAGCGGTTTGTCGAGTGGATAGACCGGGAGCTGCGGTTGTCGGGGTATCACCTTTAACGGACTACAATGCGGTCTGTTGCCCTCACCCCTCCCTCTCCCACAGGGAGAGGGCGCAAACACTAAAAACGGTAACTGGCGTTACCGTTTTGCTTTTACCTTAGCCCACCGTCCCCCACACGAGGTTCCCGTTATGGAAGGTGGCGGTGCGCGGGGAAATACGCGCCACCGCTTCGGCGGAGCAGGAGGCATCCACCAGCACAAAGCTGGCGGCATCCTGGGCTTTGGGCCATACCCGCTCGCCTTTGTCGTTCAGCGGCAGCACGTCGCCGGTGGCAATACCCAATGCGCGGGAGAGCGTCTGCTCGTTCGGGCGGATATAGAGCTGGGCATACAGATTGGCTTTTTCCAGCATGTCCCCCAGACCATACGGCGACCAGTGGTCGATCACGCTGTCGGTGCCGCTGATGACAAACACCCCCTTATCGCGCAGCTGCTTGAGCGGCATATGCATCGTGCCAATCGGCACCGTCGAGGCGATGGTGATCTGCTGCGCCGCCATGCGCGGGGCCAGGGCATCCACCTCCTGCTCATTAAGCATCGCCAGGGCAAAGGCGTGGCTGATGGTCAGCTTGCCCTTCAGCTCGGGGGTTTTCTCCACGGTTTGCACCATGTAGTTCACCGCCGCCACCCCCGCCGGGCTGGTTTCGTGCAGGTGGATATCCACCCCTTTGTCGTAATCCAGCGCAATCTGGAACATCAGGTCGAGGGATTTTTCCATCGCGCCATCGACGCTGGTGGGGTCCAGGCCGCCAACGTAGTGCGCCCCGGCCTGCATCGCCTCACGCATCAGCTTTTCCGCGTTCGAGAGCAACAGGCCGTGCTGCGGGAAAGCGACAATCTCGCAGTCGAATCCAGGCTTACGCCGCGCCAGCACCGCCTGTAAATTCTCCAGGTTCTTCAGCCCGGAGGTGGGCTCGATGTTGCAGTGGCTGCGGGCGATGGTGGAGCCCTTCGACTGGATCAGGTCGATCAGCTTTTCCGCCCGCTCCTGGGTGTAAGGTTGCAGCTCCGGAAGCAGCTTTTGCTCAAGGCGGATCATGTCCTGAATGGTGGTGCCCGCCGGGCGATTCAGCGAGCGCCACGGACCGCCGTAGAAGGTCTTATCCAGATGGATGTGCATGTCGCGCATCGCCGGGAGCAGCAGCTTGCCGCCGCCATCGTAGTGCGGCAGCGTGGCGTCGGCGTGGCTGTTGTTATCCAGCAGGGCAGCGATCTTGCCGTCCTTGATCTCCAGGGTTTTCAGCTCGGTGCGGGTGCTGACGGCCACGTCGCCGTCAAAGTTAAACCCGGCCTCCAGCAGCACGTTGTCCAGATAGTAGTGGGTGGCGGTGATGTTCATCGGTTTGCCCGTCTCGCAGGTCGGTTTTGCTGTGTCGGCAGCATACGCGACGGAGCCGGTGGCGCCAAACAGCGCACAGGCGGTGGCAGCGGTGGCGATTTTGCCGCTCTGGCTGAGAAACTCCCGGCGGCTTTTATTCTCACTCATTGTCTTGTCCTTGTATTGTCTCGCGGCGGGCTGGAAGCCCGCCGGGGTTAAGCCACAATATGGGTACCGGTCTCGCCACGCAGCGCCGCAGGCAGACAGTCCGGCGAGGTGATGATTACCCGCGTGCCGCCGTGATGCAGGAATTCCAGGCTGGCAACGATTTTCGGCAGCATGCTGCCCGCCGGGAAGTGGCCCTCTTCCATGTAGCGCGTCATCTGCGCCACGCTCACCGTCTCCAGCGCCTGCTGGTTGGGCTTGCCGAAGTTGATGCACACTTGCTCGACGCCGGTGGTGATCACCAGCACGTTGGCGTGGATCTCCCGGGCCAGCAGCGCGGTGGAGAGATCTTTGTCGATCACCGCATCCACGCTCTGGTAGTCACCCTCTGCACTGCGGATCACCGGAATGCCGCCGCCGCCCGCGCCAATTACCACAAAGCCTTTTTGCGTCAGGGCCTTGATGGCGTCGGCTTCGACGATGCGCACCGGCTGCGGCGAAGCCACCACGCGACGGTATCCCCGGCCAGAATCCTCGACGAAATGCCAGTCGGGATGGGCGCGCTGCAGTTCATCCCGCTGGGCTTCGCTGAAGAAGGCGCCAATCGGTTTAGTCGGATGGGTAAAACCGGGGTCGTTTTTGTCGACCTCGACCTGGGTGACCACCGTCACCGCCTTTTGCTCGCCGCGGGCGGCAAGGCGGTTGTTCAGCGCCTGCTGGATCAGATAGCCGATCCCGCCCTGGGTATCGGCCACGCAGTTCGCCAGCGGGGTCAGCGGCAGCCCTTCGCGCTCGTGGGCGATTTCCGCCCGGCGCAGATCCAGCCCCACCTGCGGGCCGTTGCCGTGGGTGAGGACGATGTTATAGTCCGAGGCCAGCATCTCCAGTACCGATTCCGCGACCGCTTTTACCGCCTGCGCCTGGTGCTCAATCGACTGGCTGGCGTTATCTTTGATAATGCTGTTGCCGCCGATGGCGACGACCATGAGTTCTTTCATACGTTTTCCTTCGCAACAGGGACGGGTTCAACGCTCACTGCTTCACGGCTATCGAGGAAATGCTTCAGCACAAACATGCCGCTCATCATCAGGTAGGCCAGCACGAAGGTCAGCGAACTGCCCTCGGCGAAGCCGACCACCGGGGCGTGGATCACCCCGAACAGGGCCAGCAGCGCACCGACGGCGGCGGCGATGGCACCGCGTAGCGGCTTGTTGATGATGGAGAAGATCGCAATGCAGCCCCAGAGCATACTGGCGAGCGGAGCGCCGTTACCCAGATGCATCAGCCCTTCGTAGTAAATCCCTTTGCTGTGCAGCACGTCGGTGCCGATTTTCGCCGCGTTAGTCCCCGCCGCCCCCATCACGCTGTTCATCATGGTTAACGCCCAGTTGGCGATCCACGGGAACAGACAGATGAAGATGACAGGCACCTCTATTTTGGGCGTTTCCCTCACCACCTGGTTGGCGGTAACCACGCCGATAAACACCAGAATCGGCACGATAGCGGTCATCGGGATGATGGCGAGCATAAAGGCCCCCAGCCCGAACAGCGGCACGATGAACATGGTTACGCCGGAGGCCAGCGTGTAGCCGATGCTCGCCCCCATCGCTTTCCAGCCCGCGTGGCCGACGTAGACCGTTACCGGGAACGGGTTGCCCATCAGGCAGCCGAGCATCGAGGCCAGACCGTTGGCCAGCATCACCTTGCGGGTCGGGTACTCATCTCCCGCCGCGTGGGCGCTTTCGATGTTCTCAAGGTCAAAGATGTAGTTCGCCAGCCCCAGCGGAACCGCAGACGCCAGGTACGGCAACGCGTGCGGCAGTCCCTGCATAAAGCTGTCGATATGCACTTCCGGCGGGTTAAAACCGAAGGAGGACATCGAAGCTTTGATCGCTTCCGGGCTCTGCATACCGGAGATCCACGCCAGCGCGGTCCCGGCCACCAGCAGCAGCAGACCGGTAGGGATACGGGCGAAGATCGGCTTTTTACCAAACCAGTTGATAAAGATCAGCAGCAGCACGATGAAGGAGACCGTCGGCGCTTCGAAGGCCTGCAGCATCGGGTTCATCGCCAGCAGCAGCAGACCCAGACCAGACAGGCACGACAGCAGCACGGTACGCGGGATCATCTTGCGGATGGTCTCCCCGAGGAAAGAACCGCCCGCGAGGATCATCGCCTCCACGAAGCACCACACCAGACCAATCTGGATGGCGAAATCCGCATCGCCGGTCTGCTGATAGACCGGCATCAGTACCAGAAACGTCACGGTAAAGATCGACGGGGCGCTCGGCCCCGACGGGAGTGCAGTCACATCCGTGCGCCCGGTCTGGCGCGCCATCTGTAAACCAAACCACGCGTAGCAGATGCTCGCCACCAGTACCGCCAGCCCGAAGGCCGGCGCAATACGTCCATAAACAATCTCTTTCGGGATGCCGACGACAAAAATGAGCAGCCCCATCATGGTCAGCAGGTTGGTCAGGTTGTTGGTCATCAACCCGAAGTACGCCGCCCAGTCACCTCTTTTCCACTCCAGTTTCATGCTTTTCATGGATGCTTACCTTATAAGAAGTAGCGATCGCGGAAGGTCAACAGCGCCTTTTCAAAACAGCTAAACGGCGGGTGAACGATGCCCGCCCCAATCATGCCGATCCCGGCGTCCTTGTGGGCGATAGCGGTGTTGATCACCGGCAGAATGCCGCTGCCCGCCACTTTCGTGATGTCGATAGCGGTGGGGATGCCCATAAACGACAGCAGCGGAATGGTGACGTTCGGGTTTTCCCCGAGGGTGATCTCGCGCATCTGACGGGAGAAGTCGATAGCTTCTTCCACCGTACCGCCCACCAGAGCGACAATCGCCGGGGCCGTCGCCATCGCAAAGCCGCCGATGCCGTAGGTTTCGGTGATGGCGCTGTCGCCGATATCCAGCCCGGAGTCTTCCGGTTTGTAGCCCGCGAACATCGGGCCAATCACCTGCTGGGCCGGACCGGTGAACCACTGCCCCGGCAGGCCGGAGATGCGCAGGCCGAACTCGTAGCCGTTGCGCGCCATGGTGGTAACCACGGTGCTGTACTCGATGCCGTGGGCGGCATCCAGCGCGGCTTTACACATCGCCATCCACGTCGGACCGGAGAAGTAGTCGCTGCTGGCGACAAACTCAAACACCTGGCGCTGCTGCTCCACCGGATAACCCGCCTGGATCAGCCCCGGGGTTAAGGCCTGGATCAGCAGCGTGGTGCCGGCGTTGTTGCGGTTGTGGCACTCGTCGCCCATGTGCAGGGCCTGAGCCAGCATCAGACGCAGGTCGATTTCGCCGATGATCTTCATGGCGTCGCGCAGCATCGGGCCGAGCACGTCGCGCATCCAGTTCAGACGGTCGATGACGCTCTGGTCGTTGGCGCCCATGCGCAGGATCTTCGCCATTTGCTCGCTGAGGTTGGTGAAGGCCCGGTTGCCCCAGGTTTTGTTCTCGACGATGTGCATAAACATCGACGCAGATGTCACGCCCGCCATCGAGCCCACGCAGTCGTGCTCATGGCACGGCGAGAAGGTAATGTCGCCAGAAGCCGCCAGCCGTGCCGCGTCTTCGAGGTCTTTGGCTAACCCTTCAAACACCAGCGCCCCGGTAACCGCGCCCTTCATCGCCCCGCACATGTTTTCCCAGGCGACAGGCGGACCGGCGTGCAGGATGGTGGTGCGGGTCATGCCCGGCACCACGTTGATGGCCTGATCGAAGCCCACCAGCACCGGGTGGGACTGGATAATGCGCTCCAGGGCAATCTTGTTGGCGGCGGCGATTTTCTCCGCCAGCGGTTTATCCGCCAGCTGATCGAGGGCCTCGACCACCTGCATATTGCCCTGCCCCGGCGGAGTCCAGTCGAGATGGGTGACCGGGACGTGCTGCTTTTTCAGGTCGTCGCTGAACATGGCGATGCCGACGTTAATGACGTTCAGCGGCTGGTTAAATAAGGTGGTCATCAGGCTTTCTCCCCTTTGCAGACAAATTCACGTGCCAGTAATCCGGTGTTGGTACTGCTGCTGGCCCAGATCACGCCCGCATCGGTCAGGAGCTGGCACTGCTGGGTAAGCGACGGGGTATCCTGGTCGGTGCCGAGCACGTAGCCGAGGATCTCCAGCGGACGGTTGTCGGCTCTGGCGATCGCCTGCGCCTCCTTGATCGCGTCGATCATCACCCCGACCGGATCTTCGTGCGATCCGAACCCGAGGACGAAGTCCATGACGATCACCCCCACTTCGGGATCGCGGGCCTCCTGTAGCAGCCGGCTGATGCGGTTGGTCGGGTCGATCATCGGGTGCGGCTTGCCGTTGGTGAAATCGTCATCGCCAAAGTCGAGGAAGGTGTGGGCCTGGCTAACGTTGATATCTGCCAGACGTTTGGTCGGATCCGGCTGAATGTTGCTGTAGACGTCGTCATATTTTTCCAGCGCGGCGAACATCGCTTCGTCGCACAGGGTGCCGCCGCAGAACAGACCGCGGATGTACTTCTGCTGCGGGGTCAAACGGGCGCGCACCTCTTCGATCAGCGGCCAGTTGAGCGGGTGCAGATCCAGCGACTCTTTTTTAATCCCGGTGAGCAGGACCGCCTTCAGCGCTGCCTCTTTAGTGCCGCGAGCAAACTCTAATCCCGCTTCATCGGCAGGCGGTTGGTTGCGACCGAGGAAACAGACCACCACCGGTTTACGGCAGGCGCGGGCGCGGGCCAGCACTTTCTCCGCCACCGCAGGCGCAGGAGGTTTGGAGATCAGGGCGATGACCTGGGTGGCGTCGTCCGCCTCCAGCATGGCGATGGCGTCGAGCATCATCAGCCCGCCAATCTTTTCACTCAGATCGCGACCGCCGGTGCCGATCAGCTGGGAGATACCGCCGCCGAACTCGTGGATGCGCGCGCTCAGCTCCTGGCTACCGGTGCCCGACGCGCCAACGATACCAATCGGCCCGCGGCGTACCGCGTTGGCAAAGCACAGCCCTGCCCCGTTAATGATGGCAGTCCCGCAGTCCGGCCCCATCATCAGCAGCCCCTTCTCGTGGGCCAGCTGCTTGAGCGCCAGCTCGTCGTCGAGGGAGACATTATCGGAAAAGAGCATAACGTTGAGGTCGTTCTCCAGCGCCTGACGCGCCTCGCGGGCAGCAAAGGTGCCGTTGACCGAAATCACCGCCAGATTGGCGTCCGGGCGGTGAGTTTTGGCGCTGGCGAGGGTGGCGTAACGCGATTCGTGTGAGCCGCCGCTCTCTTTGCGGGTGAACAGGGCTTCGATGGCGGCCAGGGTTTCGTCGTTGGCGGCCTCGCCTTTAATGACGATCATCAGGTCGCCGTTTTTGGCATCGGCTAATTCCGGCGTCAGCAGGCCGAGATTTTTTAATACGCCTTTATTCATTTCGGTGGCCATGGCGACAAAGGCCTGTTCCACGCCGGGTAATTTATTGGCTTTGGTGGAAACCGACATCAGCGATACGGAATCAAAATAAGTATTCTTTTTTATAACGATTTTGGTGGGCATTACGTCCTCCTGGATGCGGGCAAAAGGGGGCCACATCACGCCTGAAGGCATGATGGAAAAGGCTGTTTTTAGTGCAGGCCAGCCGGACATGGCTGGCCGGGGTATTACGCGCCGGCGGCGAGCAGCAGATCGGCGATCTCGTTGAAGCCTTTTTCCCGCGCCAGTTCGAGAGGGGATTTACCGTATTTGTCGGTCATGTGCGGGTTGGCGCCGTGGTCGAGCAGTAATTTCACAATCGCCTGCTGGCGGGCACCGCCGTCATTGAGGACGATGGCTTCGAGCAGCGGCGTCCAGCCCACGAAGTTGGTGTGATTGACGTTGATGTCGGTGTGGGTCAGCAGCTCCTGCACCACCTCCAGATGGCCTTTCTCGCTGGCCGGGGTGATGCCCACGCCGCCGAAGCGGGTCAGCCTGTCGAGATCCGGGTTGGCCGGCAGCACCAGGCGCAGCAGAGTGAGATCGTTGGTCAGGCAGCTAATCAGGAACGGGTTGAAACAGGTCTGATCCTGCTGGTCGATATTGGCCCCGGCGGCAATCAGCAATTCCACGCAGGGATAATGTTTATTCAGGCTGGCAATAATAATGGCGGTTCTTTTCTGACGGTTGGTGGCGTTAATATCCACCCCTTTTTCCAGACAGGCTTTTAATGCGTCACCATTTCCCTGTTCGGCGGCCAGCAGAAATTCAGTGACGAGCTCATTGTTGGACATATCCACACTCCTGGTTTTTCTTTCTGATGGACTGAGCATAGCAACGGCCTGGTCAGAAAAGAATCCGCTTAAAAATGATTCATCGACAGCCAATTCATTGTTGAGTTAAATTTAACAGTGGAGTCAAAATGTGCGTCTGTGCAACCTTTTCCTTATGTTTTACCGCTTTTTAAGCCCTTAAACTGCATTCTGCTTATGTTTACGCAGCCCTTGCGCCGCGCGGCCTGCAGCAAATTAGCAGAACTGTGACCGACATCAAGTGAGTTGTAACTGCGTTGTTAAAATATGTTCAAAACTGATGGGTGTCCGGAGCCATGATATGAATTCCATCTTTACCGAAGAGAACCTGCTGGCCTTCACCACCGCGGCGCGTTTTGGCAGCTTCAGCAAAGCCGCCACCGAGCTGGGGGTGACCACCTCGGCCATCAGCTACACCATCAAACGGATGGAGACCGGCCTCGACGTGGTGCTGTTTGTGCGTAACACCCGCAGCATCGAGCTGACCGAATCGGGGTTCTACTTCTACCGCAAAGCCATAGACCTGCTGAATGACTTCCACGCCATCAAGCGCGGGATCGATACCATCTCGCAGGGCATTGAGACCCGGGTGCGGATCTGCATCAATCAGCTGCTCTATACCCCCCGCCACACCGCCCGCCTGTTGCAGGTGCTGAAAAAGCAGTTCCCTACCTGCCAGATCACCGTCACCACCGAGGTGTACAACGGCGTCTGGGATTCGATCATCAATAACCAGGCGAATATCGCCATCGGTGCCCCGGATACTCTGCTGGACGGCGGCGGGATCGATTACACCGAGATTGGTGCCATCCGCTGGGTGTTTGCCATCGCCCCGGACCATCCGCTGGCGCTAGCCCCGGAGCCGCTGGCCGAGAGCCAGCTGCGGCTGTACCCCAACATCATGGTGGAAGACACCGCCCACACCATCAACAAAAAAGTGGGCTGGCTGCTGCACGGTCAGGAGGCGATTCTGGTCCCGGATTTTAATACCAAGTGTCAGTGTCAGATTCTGGGGGAAGGGATTGGGTTTTTACCGGAGCATATGGCGAGAGAGGCGATGGAGGCGGGACTGCTGGTCACGCGACGGATTAATAACCCGCGCCAGGACTCGCGCATGCTGCTCGCCACGCAGCATGCGGCTACCGGCCAGGTCACCCGCTGGATCAAACAGCAGTTTGCGTCCCAGGGGGTGTTGACCGGGATCTACAGCGATTTACTGTGGCGAGATTATTAGCTGCGGCTCTGGACCCAGAACGCGTGGATCAGGCCCGGGATGTAGCCCAACAGCGTCAGGATGATGTTCAGGATAAACGCCCAGCCAAAGCCTTTGCCCAGCAGCACGCCAAGGGGCGGTAAAATGATGGTAATTACGATACGCCAGAAACCCATAAATTCTCCATGCAAGCAGTCAGGTCATTGTATAAAAAGAGATTTTAACTCTAAGCGTAGTGAGTCTACGCAGACCTGCCAGCGTTCGCGTGCAGTTTTACCCTCTTTTACCCTCTTTACACAGGTTTAGGCTGGCGATTTAGGAGTAATCCGCGCGGGACGCTGTACCCCGGCCTGCGGGTGGGCTACTGTTAGGGTCGAAACAATCATGAGGAGATAACCATGTTTTCTGTTGGCGATTATGTACAACCGCGTATGGGCGGCCCGAAACTGAAAGTGATCGAAGTGCACGACGATCAGATTGTGGCGGTGCAGGCGAGTAACGAACAAGGTGAGAAATTCACCCTCAAGGCAGCGGACGTGACGCTGTATAAAGAAGAAGGTGATTTTGGCGTCTGCTAAGCAGACGCTGGCGGGCGGTGTAATTCCGCCCGCAGGCAGAGATTAAATCAGGAAATCATCCAGGGATTTGCCTTCTGCCAGTGCCGTGGCAATAGGCTTCGGCGTACGGCCCTGACCGGTCCAGGTTTTTTCCTGACCATCGACATCGGTAAAGCGATATTTTGCCGCACGCGCCTGGCGTTTTTTCGGCTGCGCCGGGGTGTTCAGCAGATCGGAACCCAGCAGATCTTCTGCTGAAATACCGTCGGCTTTCATTTTTTCCAGCAGGGCGTTAATTTTCTCACTCTGCGCGGCACGCTGCTGTTCAACTTCAGCCTGTTCATTACGTTTCTCTTCCGTGACGATGCGAAGCTTTTCGAGCATATCTTCCAGCACGTCCAGCGAGAATTCGCGCGCCGTTGCGCGCAGGGTACGAATATTATTAAGATTCTGTAACAGCGAAGTCATATTAAATGAAAACCTTTTCAAGTCGATAAAATAAGCAATAGCGGCCATGGTAATTCATTTGTTTATGAACATCCAGACAACAGCGCACGAAAATATAATTTATGTCAAATTAAATCAAATATAGAAAATATAAAGCGCGGTGCTTCTCTTTTTGTATGATTTATCCTGATAAACCGTTTGATGATTATTTAATTCCTGAACATTTCCAGGGAAATTTCCCGTAAATCACCCCCTGAACACAGCGCGTGCCGGACGCCGAGAAATAAAAACATAACCCGTTGTTTGTCATCAGGAAAGTTAAAGAGCGAAGAGAAAATGCCGCCGCGCTGGCAAAACCGATTCGTTTAGAGAATTTTAGGGACAAAACGCCATTAAATAAAAATTTATCACTAATTGTAGGTTTCAATGCAGAGAGATACGCTATACACGAAAAATAAAGCAAACTAAAGCACTAACCTAACCCGCTTTAGCCTCTCTGTTATATGACCTTCAAGGAGTCAGGACATGTTCTCTCGGCAGTCTCGCCTGCGCCACGCGGTAGCGGATACCTTTGCCATGGTGGTCTACTGTTCGGTGGTGAACATGCTGATTGAAATATTCCTCTCCGGAATGAGCTTCGAGCAGTCGCTTTCCTCCCGACTGGTGGCGGTCCCGGTGAATATCCTTATTGCATGGCCCTACGGTTTCTACCGTGATGCGGTAATGCGCGTTGCCCGTCGCTACTCGCCTTCCGGCTGGATGAAAAATCTGGCGGACGTGGTGGCCTATGTTACCTTCCAGTCGCCGGTCTATGTCGCGATTCTGCTCACGGTAGGCGCCGACTGGCACCAGATCGCCGCGGCGGTAAGTTCGAATATCGTGGTGTCGATGCTGATGGGGGCGGTGTACGGCTATTTCCTCGATTACTGCCGACGCCTGTTCAAAGTCAGCCAGTATCATCAGGTCAAAGCGTAAGGCACAGCGACTGGCGAAAGCCAGTCGCGTCGTTATTGCGAGTCGCCAAACAGGCCTTTCAGAAAACGTTCCAGCGCCATGCGGGAGCTGAAGCCGTGGGGAATACCATAATGCTCCTGGTTGTTGCCCCCTAAATAGAGCGGGAACTGCTGATAATGGTCGCTGGTTTTCATCTCTGACGCAGGATCCGCAAAGGTAAGACTTTTCTCTTTCAGCGTCGGGTGAATGATCAGCGCCGTGCGCCCCATACGGGCTTCCCGGTTCACATAAACATAATTATCGCCACGACGGTACCCGTATGCTTTTTGGGTTACCACATCCACGGTAAATCCCGCTTTTTCAAGTTCGCGCGCAACCTCATCGGGTCGTAAATACATATTCTTTCCTCGTTATCATTTCCTGCGGGGCAACCTTACCGTATTCAGCAATAGCAGCGCTTTCAGAAAAATCCATAAACGGCCTGATAAGCCGTGACCGGCTTCAGATATTAAAAAGGTGGTCTAAACTGTTAATTACCGCAAATTCAAGGGAGAAGCATATGTTTAACCGTTCGAACCGAAACGATGTTGATGACGATGTTCAGGATATCCATAACGATGTCAGGAAATTAGCGGATTCGCTGGAAAGCGTTTTGAAATCCTGGGGATCGGATGCGAAGGGCGAAGCGGATGACGCCAGACGTAAAGCTAAGTCCCTGCTGCGCGAAACCCGTGCGCGTCTGCAGGGTCGTTCCACCGGCAAGCAGGCCGCCTGCGATGCTATCGGCTGCGCGAACACCTTTATCCGTGAACGTCCGATGTGTGCGGTAGGTACCGTCGCCGCGGTGGGGATCTTTATCGGCGCGCTGCTCGCCCTGCGCAAATAATCCCCGATCCGGCTCAATCCTTCTCAGCCCCCATGCCCTGCGGTATGGGGGTTTTTCTTTTTTTAGCCCGTGCGTTCCCTCTCCCGCTGAACCTGACAACGACAGTCAATCTGGCAAATTTTCCCATATCTTGTATGGTTGAAACTTAAGACAACTACATCTAGTATTCCTTTAAGCAAGACAGACTCTGGGTGACGCACTCACTGGCGTCGGACTCCTATTCTAAATGGAAATACGAATCATGCGCATTATTATTTACACTCGAAACGACTGTGTGCAGTGCCATGCCACCAAACGCGCCATGGAGAGCCGGGGCGTGACCTTTGAAATGGTGAATGTTGACCTGGTTCCTGACGCGGCAGAGACGCTCAAAGCTCAGGGGTTCCGTCAGCTGCCGGTGGTGATCGCCGGGGAGACCAGCTGGTCCGGCTTCCGCCCGGATCTGATTAACCGTCTTCCGCAGCCAGCCCAGGCCGCCCGGGCATGAGCCTGCTCGTCTACTTCTCCAGCAGCTCGGAGAACACGCACCGTTTTATCGAGCGTGTCGGGCTGCCCGCCGTACGCATTCCGCTCAACGAGCGGGAGCGGATCCAGGTAGACGAGCCTTTTATTCTGGTGGTGCCCAGCTACGGCGGAGGTGGAACGGCCGGGGCGGTGCCGCGGCAGGCGATCCGCTTTCTCAACGATCCGCATAACCGGCGGCTTATCCGTGGGGTAATTGCCGCCGGCAACCGTAATTTCGGTGAGGCGTTTGGCCGCGCCGGGGACGTCATCTCACAAAAATGCGGCGTGCCGTACCTCTATCGCTTCGAGCTGATGGGGACCCAGCAGGACGTCGACAATGTGCGTAAAGGAGTGAACGAATTTTGGCAACGACAACCGCAGAGCGCGTAATGCAGAGATCGACCGATTTCCATGCGCTGAACGCCATGCTGAACCTGTACGATCGGGACGGGAAGATCCAGTTCAGCAAAGATCATGAGGCGGTGGACGCCTTTTTTAACGCCCACGTCTACCCCAACAGCATGGCCTTTGCCAGCCCGCAGGCGCGTCTCGACTACCTGGTCAGCGAGCGCTATTACGACCCCCGGGTATTGTCGCGCTACGACAGCGACGTTGTGCTGAGCCTGTTCGCCCACGCTCACGCCAGCGGTTTTCGTTTCCAGACCTTCCTCGGCGCCTGGAAGTTTTACACCAGCTACACGCTGAAAACTTTCGACGGCAAGCGGTACCTCGAGCACTTTGAGGATCGGGTGGTGATGGTGGCCCTGACCCTCGCCCAGGGGGATGAGGCCCTCGCCCGCCAGCTCACCGACGAGATGCTCGCCGGACGCTTTCAGCCCGCGACGCCCACCTTCCTCAACTGCGGCAAAGCCCAGCGCGGGGAGCTGGTCTCCTGCTTCCTGCTGCGCATTGAAGACAATATGGAGTCGATTGGCCGGGCGGTGAACTCGGCGTTGCAGCTCTCCAAACGCGGCGGCGGCGTGGCGTTTTTACTCTCCAACCTGCGGGAAGCGGGGGCGCCGATCAAGCGCATTGAGAACCAGTCCTCGGGGGTGATCCCGGTGATGAAAATGCTGGAAGATGCCTTCTCCTACGCCAACCAGCTCGGCGCACGCCAGGGAGCCGGGGCGGTCTATCTTCACGCTCATCACCCGGATATCCTGCGTTTCCTCGATACCAAACGCGAAAACGCCGACGAAAAGATCCGCATCAAAACCCTGTCGCTGGGGGTGGTGATCCCGGATATCACCTTCCGTCTGGCGAAGGAGAACGCCGACATGGCGCTGTTCTCCCCCTACGACGTGGAGCGTCTCTACGGCAAGCCGTTTGGTGATGTGGCGGTGAGCGAGCTGTATGACGACCTGGTGGCGGACGCGCGGGTCCGGAAGACCTGGCTCAACGCCCGCGACTTCTTCCAGCGGCTGGCGGAGATCCAGTTTGAGTCCGGCTACCCGTACATCATGTATGAAGATACGGTGAACCGCGCCAACCCCATTGCCGGGCGCATCAACATGAGCAACCTGTGCTCTGAGATTTTGCAGGTCAACAGCCCCTCGACCTACGATGAGGATCTGGACTACACCCGCGTCGGGCACGATATCTCCTGCAACCTGGGCTCGCTGAACATTGCCCACACCATGGATTCGCCGGACTTTGGCCGCACCGTCGAGACCGCGGTGCGCGGCCTGTCGGCGGTGTCGGACATGAGCCACATCCGCAGCGTGCCGTCGGTGGAGGCCGGGAATGCCGCCTCCCACGCCATCGGCCTCGGGCAGATGAACCTGCACGGCTATCTGGCGCGGGAGGGGATCGCCTACGGCAGCCCGGAGGGGCTGGACTTCACCAACCTCTATTTCTACACCATCACCTGGCACGCCCTGCATACCTCGATGATGCTGGCCCGCGAAAAGGGGCAGCGTTTCGCGGGCTTTGAACAATCGCGTTACGCCAGCGGGGCCTATTTTAGTCAGTATCTGGAAAACGACTGGCAGCCGAAAACGGAGAAGGTGCGCGCCCTGTTCGCCCGGGCGGGCGTGACCCTGCCGACGCGGGAGATGTGGCAGCAGCTGCGGGACGACGTGATGCAGTACGGCATCTACAACCAGAATCTGCAGGCGGTGCCACCCACCGGGTCGATCTCGTACATCAACCATGCGACATCCAGCATTCACCCTATCGTGTCGAAAATCGAGATCCGCAAGGAGGGCAAAACCGGGCGCGTTTACTACCCTGCCCCGTTTATGACCAACGAGAATCTGGCTCTGTATCAGGACGCCTACGAGATCGGCCCGGAAAAGATTATCGATACCTATGCCGAGGCGACGAAGCACGTCGATCAGGGGCTGTCGCTGACGCTGTTCTTCCCGGATACCGCTACCACGCGCGACATCAATAAAGCGCAGATTTATGCGTGGAAGAAAGGGATCAAAACCCTGTACTACATTCGCCTGCGCCAGCTCGCGCTGGAAGGCACCGAAACAGAAGGCTGCGTGTCCTGCGCGCTGTAAGGAGAGAGGATGAAACTGTCACGGGTACAGGCCGTTAACTGGAACAAGATTGAAGACGATAAGGATCTGGAGGTGTGGAACCGCCTGACCAGCAACTTCTGGCTGCCGGAAAAGGTGCCCCTGTCGAATGACGTCCAGGCCTGGGCCACCCTGAGCCACGCCGAGCAGCAGCTCACCATTCGCGTCTTTACCGGCCTGACCCTGCTCGACACGGTGCAGAACACGGTGGGCGCGCCGGGGCTGATCGCCGATGCGCTGACCCCGCACGAAGAGGCGGTGATGTCGAACATCAGCTTTATGGAGGCGGTGCATGCCCGCTCCTACAGCTCGATTTTCTCGACGCTCTGTCAGACCAAAGACGTGGATGCCGCCTACCGCTGGAGCGAAGAGAGCGACGCGTTGCAACGTAAAGCCCAGCGAGTACTGGAACACTATCGCGCCGACGAGCCGCTGAAGAAGAAGATCGCCAGCGTGTTCCTGGAGTCATTCCTCTTCTACTCCGGCTTCTGGCTGCCGATGTACTGGTCGAGCCGGGGCAAGCTGACCAACACCGCGGACCTGATTCGGCTGATCATCCGCGATGAGGCGGTACACGGGTACTACATCGGCTATAAGTACCAGAAAGGGCTGGAGAAAGTCAGCGAGGCGGAGCGGGAGGCGTTAAAAGGCTTTGCGCTGGATCTGCTGATGGATCTGTATGACAACGAGCTGGCCTATACCGAGGAGCTGTACGCCGGAACCGGATGGGAGGAGGATGTGAAGGCCTTCCTCTGCTACAACGCCAACAAGGCGCTGATGAACCTCGGCTACGAGGCGCTGTTCCCGCCGGAGATGGCGGAGGTGAATCCGGCGATCCTCGCCGCGCTGTCACCGAATGCCGACGAAAATCACGACTTCTTCTCGGGATCGGGCTCGTCATACGTGATGGGGAAAGCGGTGGAGACCGAGGACGAGGACTGGAATTTCTGATGGTTTCACCCCGGGAAGGGGTGAAACGTTGGCGCATCCGCTCAGTCGTGAATTTTGACGCCCAGGCAACCGCGAACAAAGTCGGGGTTAAAATGCTTCACGGACTCCCCGACGTAACCCAGGTCGAGGGCGTCGATCCGGGCCATTTCGCTCTCCGTCAGGGAGAAATCCCAGATGGCAAAATTCTCTTCAATGCGCTCCTGATGGGTCGATTTTGGAATCACCGTCACGCCACGCTGGACGTTCCAGCGCAGGACCACCTGAGCAATGGTTTTGTTATGGGCGTCGGCAATGCCCTGCAGCATCTCATTGTCATACGGCTTGTGTCGCCCGCCGCCCAACGGGGCCCAGGCTTCAGGCTGCACGTTGTAATAGCGCATGGTGTCCAGGGCGGCAGGCTGGGCAAAGTACGGATGCAGTTCGACCTGATTGACCATCGGCCTGATTCGGACAGTTTCACAGAAGTTGGCTAATACATGGGCATAAAAATTGGACACGCCGATGGCTTTCAGTTTACCGGCTTCATAGGCCGCTTCCATCGCCCGCCACGCGCTGAAGTAGTCCCGCATGGCCTGATGCAGTAAGTAGAGATCAAAATACTCCAGTCCCGATTTTTCTAACGACGCCTCGATACCGGCTTTAGCGGTCTCGTAGCTGGCCATGTCCTGTACCCACAGTTTTGAGGTGATGAACAATTCCTCGCGGGTGCACAGACCTTCGGCAATGGCTTCACGAACGGCGTTACCCACGGCATCTTCATTGCCATAGACCGCAGCGGTATCGATCAGACGGTAGCCTGCACGGATCGCGCTCAATACGGACTGTTTACACTCGTCTTTGTCGGTGACCTGAAAAACACCAAAACCGGCCATCGGCATTTTCAGGCTGTTGCTTAATTCTGCATATTCCACGCTTGCACTCCTCTGCCCTGTCAAACGTCCATTCTAAAATGAAAAGACGACAGTGATTAGGCGATGGAACCTGATATGAATTATGCAAATAATTCATGAATCACTTCCGTTTGACGTTGCGCTACACTGGCTTTTCATTTTTTCGGCAGTAAGGGGCAGAACGTGGCGCGGGAAAACCTGAATGATTTGATGACGTTTATCGTTGTCGCACGGGAAAAGAGTTTTACCAAAGCGGCGGCCCAGTTAGGCATTTCACAATCCGCCCTCAGTCACAGCATGCGAACCCTGGAATCCCGTCTGGGGATGAAACTCCTGACGCGTACCACCCGCAGCATAGCGTTAACCGATATCGGCCAATCCATGCTGGACGATCTGGGTCCGTACATCGATGGCATCCAGGGACGGTTACAGTCGCTGAAGGATCTCAACAGCAAAGCCGCCGGCACCGTGCGAATATCCACCTCGGATTATGCCATCAGCTCGGTCATCTGGCCGAAACTTGAACCGCTGCTCCGGGACTACCCGGATATTAATCTCGAGTTGATTGATGACTATGCCCTGACGGATATCGTTTCTGGCCGGTTCGATGCCGGAACCCGTCTGGGAGAGCAAATTTCCAACGGCATGATTTCAGTGCGCATTGGCCCGGATGTGCGCTTTGCCGTCGTCGGCTCGCCGGACTATTTTTCCCGCAACCCTTACCCGCAGCATCCTCACGACCTCATCGATCACAACTGCATCAATCTGCGCTTTCCCACCCACGGTAACCTGTACGTCTGGGAGTTCGAGAAAGAGGAAAAATGCCTGAATGTTAAAGTCAGCGGTCAGCTGGTATTCAGCCGTATTTACCAGAATCTCCAGGCGGCTGTGGAAGGGTATGGACTGGCGCATGTTCCGCGGGATATCGCCGAAAAGCACATCGCCCGCGGGGAACTGATTAGCGTGCTCGAAGACTGGTGTCCCTACTGGGAGGGGTATTACATCTACTACCCGGAAAATCGCAATCTGTCGAAAGCGTTCCAGCTGGTGGTGGACGCGCTACGCCACTATAAGCATCCCTGACGAATGAAACGGTGGATACGGTATTAGGGAGATTATTCCAGCTATTGTTAACAGAATAAAACGACGTGTTAATAGCCATTATCAGAATAGAAAAATGAGACAATTTCATTAATCCCATCGGTCGGTGGTTTGCCGTCGGAAAATGAAGGCTGGCGGGGTTATATTTTTGGAAATATCGCTTTGCACGCTTTCAATTTATAAGGACTATATCTTTATTCGAAAGCGAATAGCGGAAACCAGGATAATCATTTTCATAAAAAACAAATTTGCGTTAAGATTAATCTGCATATGATATGCATGTTATCGAACCAGAAGGGATGCCGCACATTGCTTCAGGGTAACTCTAATCTGTAACGAACATTTTATGAAAATTATTGAATCTATAAAGTCTCACTATAATTTATACAAAAGCAGCAAAATTCTTCACACAGTGATCACATTTATTACGGTATTGCTTTTTCTGCCTGTGTTGCGAGAATTTTCTCCGCGCGTGGCGATAGATCATACTGTTATTTACGTGGCGTATCTGCCCATCAGTCTTTTTATCGCGCTGGTAGGTATTTATGGTGCCAGCGTGTTGCCTGCGCTAACGCTGGCAACATATTGGTCCCTGCACCGGGAATTGCTCCTCAACGCCACCCAGACCTGGGCGGTAACGCTCAGCCTAATGATCCCCCTGGCGGTTGCCCAGTTTATATTACATAAAAGACTGGGGCGCTATGCCAGAATAGATATCACCAACAGTACGGGGATTTTTTCCCGGCTGTGGTGTTATGGTTTTATTTATCCTATTCTCGCCCAGGCGGCAATGTATATTGTTGGCGCGCTAACCCTCATCCCGGACGATTTTCAATACTACTTTTCCGCCAGCGAAATTCGTCTGTTGATCCTCAACCTGCAAAGCCTGATGATGCCCGCCGTGGTCTTCAGCTCCGGTTTATACTATTTATTACGATTACTGACCTCATGGAATTATACCCGTAAGTTCTGCACAAAGAATATTCTGGATGCCAGCAACCGGAATGCATTAATCGTCTGGATGTTCGTTATTAGCGTGCTGATTTGTACCTATACGAGCGTCAGCCAGTACCCGGTTATCTCCAGCTATGCCATTCCGCTGGTCTTTCTGGCTTTTGTGTACGGCGTCATTAATTTTAGTGCGGCGATCATCTCGCTGACATGGCCGCTTGCCATCTTTATACTTATCACCGGGAATCCTCAGTTTATTAAAACTGTCGAAAAAGGTCAGCTCTTAACCTCTTTCTCCGCCTTTTTTATCGTGTTCACTATCGCCAATGCCTATCTCGCCACGATGAAGCGAAACCTGAAGCAGGCGAACGTAAAAATAACCAGCGCCGCCCTCAGGGAGCCGCTGACCATGCTGCCGAACATGATGCTGTTGAATAAAGATCTGCAGCAGCTTACCCATCCGGCTATGCTCTGTTACGTAAAAATATTTTCTGCCGATAATCTTGATAAGCATCTTGGCTTTACCTTCCGGGTTAACGCCAAGGTCGCCGTTTATTATCTACTGAAAAAATTCCTGCCAAAAAACTGCAGCGTCTATTCCGTTCCGTATGGCGATTTGCTGGTTGTTCTGCCGGAGAAAGAGGGCCGCAGCGTCATGCAGGGGCTGCTGAAGAAACTGAATCAGGCAAAATCCTCTACCAGGGTGAGCGACGTGGACGTCGCGTTCGGCCTCTCCTGGATGACCTTTAACGCGCAGGTTGATTTAAGCAAGTCTATCTCTGAGCTTGATTATCTTGCGACAACCAAAGGCCAGGATCACATTAGTGCGCTGGATAAAAACCTTCATTTCATTGAGCAACATATGACGCTGGATATCGCGTTTTTGCAAAAACTGAAGCACGCCTTGCTTCATAATGACCTCGTGCTGTATGCACAAAAAATAGAACATACTCTTTGCGACACCCAGTATTATGAGATCCTCTGCAGGATGAAACTCGACGGAAAGATCGTGACACCGGATAAATTTATTCCGACGATTACGGAGTTTGGTCTGTGCGGACTGCTCGACTTCAAGGTGCTGGAGGCCTTTATCGATTTTTATCATCAAAATGTGCTTACGTGCCAACACATCCGTTTTTCACTGAATATCACGCCGGAAACTCTGGCGGATGAAAATACGGCGGAAAGAATTATCACCATGTTTGAGAATAAGAATAAAAAACCAGACAACATTGTCTTTGAAGTGACGGAAGAACAGTTGTTCTTAAATGAAAGAAATGTCATTAACAACATTAACAGCTTGCGTCATTATGGCTTTGAAATTGCTATTGATGATTTTGGTACCGGGTATGCTAACTATGAAAGGCTGAAAAATCTTGATGCCGACATCGTCAAAATCGACGGGATGTTTATCAGAGAGATTATCAGTAACAGAGTGGATCAGCTGATTGTGAAGTCGATCATTGATATTGCCCGGGCCAGGGGGATGTCTGTCGTGGCTGAGTATGTGGAGACGCAGGAACACAAGGTGTTGTTATCGCAGCTTGGCGTTGATTATCTCCAGGGATATCACATCGCGAAACCGCTGCCGCTGGCGTGCATTATGAAAGAAAAAGCAGCATCCAGTGAAGATTATCCGGGGTAAATGGTTATGTATCTCTTTTCCAGAAAGAAAATCGCCAGCAAAGTCTATTCGATCTCCGCAGCAGCCTGCGTAATATTTTTAGCGATCATGATGGCGTTTATTTTCCTCCATCAAAAGAATGAAGCCATCAAGCTGACCAATGAGGTGCGGGCTAAACTGCTGAACATATTTGATGAAAATGAAAATATAGCCGATGCGATTACGACCAAATATACCACCTCCCTGCAAAATGGCGGGTGTAAAATCCCGGCGCTGGTACAGGATAATGACCAGTGGCACTGGCAGAAATCCAGTGCCGCCGGGGATCATGGCAGCCTGTTTATGAATACCCAGCCCACTTTAAATGAGCGATGCCTGCTCTCGTCGGCGATTTTTGTGCGGGACAATATTGCGAAAAGCGATCTTTCCACTAAAGAGGGGTTTCGCTATATCATTTCCACACGGCAAAAAATGTTCTATTTTTTTAGTCGCATCGATACAGACAATTTTGCCATTGAAGATTCAATCATGTTCAATAATCTTCAATTCTATATTCCCACCATGCCGGATTACTATAAGCGCAAACTGACCCATAAACTGACGCAAAAGGGCACAGTCGCGACCCCCATTTATCACGACATGATCACTAAATCCAACGCCTACAGCGTGGTGAGTTTTATCTATGACCTGAACAGTAGCAATGTGCCGGTCGCCTACCTGCTCTACGATCACAATCTTGAAGAGCTTCACGGCCTGGCGGATACCCTGTTCCGCCATAATAAATGGGTGAGGATCACGCTGCGTGAGACGGGTAGCCTGAACGAGTTGTGCATTTTTGGCTGCGATATCGATCATCATTTCCAGACTAACGTTGAATCAGGGCTGTCATCGCAGTTTAAGGTGATAACCCATATCGACATGTTCGGGTCTGTTTATCACAGCGTGATGTTTAAGCTGCTTATCCCGGTCACCTTGCTGCTGTTTATGCTGATGGTAAAACTGACATCACGCTATCTGACGCGTGTTGCAAGACACACATTAATCGACCACTTAACCGGTCTGTACAGCAGGAAAATCGAATCTGAACTCAAGCCCGCCACCCTTGAAAGACGTTTTTTTGCGCTGGTTGACTGTAATAAATTCAAAATCGTTAATGACAGGTACGGTCATGCCGTTGGCGACAAAGTGCTACAGATGGTCGCCGACGTGATTAAACAGACGATCCGTAAAGAAGATATCGCCATTCGTTATGGCGGGGATGAGTTTCTGATCATTATCAAAACCGAACAGAAAAGCGATGCGCTGCTGGTGATGGAACGAATCGCTGAAGAGATTGCCCGGCGGTCGATTGGGGTGAATGACGACGTGATAACCAGCACCATTTCATATGGGGTGAGCAGGTTTAACCGGGACCTCAAAACCAGCATCTTATTGGCTGATAAGGAGATGTACAAAATGAAAAAGCGGCAGGCACAATAGTCAGCAAATGAAGAAAATAAAAAACCCGCTCAGGGCGGGTTTATTTTATTATCAGCGGAGATTAACTGCTCAGGCTATTACCTTCATCGCTATCGTAATAACTACTGATAATTAACGCAGATTACAGGACTGTGACGTTTCCGGCAGCAGGACCTTTCGCGCCATTTTCAATGGTGAAAGAGACTTTCTGGCCTTCTTCCAGCGTTTTGAAGCTGTCGCTCTGGATAGCAGAGAAGTGTACGAAGACATCTTTGCTGCCGTCATCAGGGGTGATAAAGCCGAAACCTTTATCTGCGTTAAACCATTTTACTAAACCAGTCATTTTATTAGACATAGATAATTCCTTAATGATGAGCCACTTAACCGCGGCGATGATGGCCTGTATTGCGAGAGTTACTTACCTGGCACTTAGGAGGAGACTCATGAAGAAGGGTATCTTTGGATAACACTTGAACTGAGGACTGCTTTACTAAAACTGCTTTCGTAAGGTCTGTTTTCCAAACCGATGGCGCTATTAAGACACAGATAAATTAACTGCGCAATGTTTATATTATTTATTTTACCCATGTAAACACCCGGATGGCTGAATGGCTGCCCTCCCCTGCCAGTTATATTTTTCAGCTTTTCCGACCGAAGGAATATATTCCCGATTAAAGAATGAGATGCCTCTGGTTTTTAATTTAATGTGCCAATTAAAAAAGCAGCCCTGAGGGCTGCTGTATATGATAACGCTTGCCTTTATGCCGGGTGGCGCTGCGCTTACCCTTTTGCCAGTTCCTTCAGGTGCTTTTTCAGCTTGTGATATTCATCAATCACATACTGTTCCGCCCTCTGCTGGTCAGCAATCGGCTCCACGCGCACGGCGCAGTACTTATACTCCGGCGTTTTGGTAATCGGGCTCAGGTTCTCGGTCACCAGCTCGTTACAGGCACCAATCCACCACTGGTAGGTCATGTACACCGCACCAACATTCGGGCGATCGCTCACCTGGGCGCGGGTGATGACTTTGCCTTTGCGCGACGTGACCCAGACCAGGGCTTCGTCTTCAATACCGAGGCGCTTCGCGTCGGCGGTGTTGATCTGCGCATAGCCCGGTTCATCCGCCAGCGCGGCCAGCGCCGCACAGTTACCGGTCATCGAGCGGCAGGAGTAGTGGCCGACTTCGCGCACCGTCGACAGCACCAGCGGGTACTCGTCGGTGAGCTTGTCGATCGGCGCAACCCAGTCGCAGGTGTAGAGTTGCCCCAGCCCGTTCGGGGTGGAGAATTCTTTCTCGAACAGGTAATCCGTCCCCTGATCGGCCTCTGACTCGTCCCGGCACGGCCACTGGATATAGCCCAGCTCGCCCATCTTCTCGTAGGTGGCACCGAAGAAATCCGGGCACAGATGACGCAGTTCATCCCAGATCTGCTGGGTGTTGTCATAGTGCATCGGATAGCCCATCCGGGTGGCGATCTCGCTGATGATCTGCCAGTCGGTTTTCAGGTCCCACTTCGGCTCGACCGCTTTGAAGAAGCGCTGGAAACCACGGTCGGCGGCGGTGTAGACCCCTTCGTGCTCACCCCAGGAGGTGGACGGCAGGATCACATCGGCGGCGGCCGCGGTCTTGGTCATAAAGATATCCTGCACAATGACCAGTTCCAGCTCTTCAAACGCTTTACGCACCGCAGACAGCTCGGCATCCGTCTGGAGCGGATCTTCCCCCATGATGTAGGCAGCACGCACTTCGCCGTGCGCAACCCGGTGCGGCAGCTCGCTGATGCGATACCCGGTATGGGCAGGCAGAGCGTCCACACCCCAGGCTTTGGCGAACTTCGCCCGGTTCTCCGGGTTGTTGATGTACTGATAGCCCGGATAGGTATCCGGCAGCGCACCCATGTCGCACGCGCCCTGGACGTTGTTCTGACCGCGCACCGGGTTAACTCCCGCGTACGGCTTGCCGAGGTTGCCGGTGAGCAGCGCCAGGCTGGTCAGGGAACGCACGGTTTCCACGCCCTGGTAGAACTGGGTCACGCCCATGCCCCAGAGAATGGCCGCGTTTTCCGCTGCGGCGTACATCCGTGCCGCCTGACGGATCTCCTGGGCGCTAACCCCGGTGATCGCTTCCACGGACTCCGGCGTATAGCCTTCGACAATTTTGCGATACTCCTCGAAGCCTTCGGTACGGGCCGCCACAAAGGCGCGGTCGTACAGCTGCTCTTCGATAATCACGTGCCCCATCGCATTCAGCAGCGCGATGTTGGAGCCGTTTTTCAGGGCGATGTGCATATCGGCAATGCGCGCGGTTTCGATTTTGCGCGGATCGCAGACGATAATCTTCGCCCCTTTGCGTTTGGCTTTGATCACCCGGTTCGCCACGATAGGGTGCGAATCCGCCGGGTTATAGCCGAAAATAAAGACCATATCGGCATTCTCAATGCCAACAATGGAGTTACTCATTGCGCCGTTACCGACCGACTGGTGCAGACCTGCAACCGATGGGCCGTGTCAGACGCGCGCGCAGCAGTCGACGTTATTGGTGCCGACTGCCGCGCGGGCAAATTTTTGCATTACATAGTTGGTTTCATTCCCGGTGCCGCGGGATGACCCGGTGGTCATGATCGCATCCGGGCCGTGTGCCGCTTTAATCGCGTTGAGCTTAGTGGCAACGTAATCCAGCGCCTCGTCCCAGGAGACGGCCTCCAGCTTGCCGCCGCGCTCGCGACGGATCATCGGTGATTTCAGGCGCGGGGTCAGGATCTGCGTATCGTTGATAAAATCCCAGCCGTAATAGCCTTTCAGGCAGAGATCGCCCTGATTGGTCTTACCCTGTGCCGCTTCAGCCTTGACGACTTTGCCGTTATCGACCACCAGGTTGATTTTGCAACCCGATGCGCAATAGGGGCAAACCGTGACGACTTTCTTCATCGGTAGTTACTCCGTTAGTAATATGTCCTCAGCGGTATGCATGAAGTGTGCCAGCCTGCATTTTGAAGTTAAGTGGCTGAAATAGTGCAAAAATGCGGGAGAGGTTTTGCGAAGAGAAAGCCGTTCGTCATAAATGTCATGACGAACGGGCAGCGATGACGTTAGCGGACGACCAGCGCGTCGTAGCCTTTGAAGCGGTAGTTAATCAGCGAGGCGATCCAGCAGAGGATAAACAGCCCGACCACAACAAACCCGGCGTTACCGAGGTTGTCATTCAGCGCGGCCACGCCGTTCCACAGTCCGCCCGTCAGGCCAAACTTATCCGCCAGCAGACCCAGCGCTTCCAGCCCGCCGATAAACAAGGCTACCACCACTGAGGTGCCGGTGATGGTCATGTTGTAATAGAGCTTGCGCTGCGGCTTGTTGAAGGCCCAGCCGTAAGCACCCACCATAATCAGGTTGTCGAGGGTGTCGATCAGCGCCATGCCGCTGGTAAACAGCAGCGGGAAGACCATGATCGCCCATACCGACATGCCGCTGGAGGCCCCGGCCGCCGAGATCCCCAGCACCCCGATCTCGGTGGCGGTATCAAAGCCGAGACCAAACAGAAAGCCCACCAGATACATATGCCAGCTGCGGGTCACCAGGCGAAACGCCGAGCGGAACAGCCAGTTCATCACCCCGCCCCGGGCAAATGACACTTCTTCCGGCACCTTCTCGCCGCGCTTCATTTTGTTAAAGCTGCCCCAGACGTCACGCAGGATCACCAGGTTGACCAGCGCCATCGCCAGCAGGAAAAAGGCCGACACCGCCGTGCCGATCATGCCCCCGGTCTCATGGAACCACTCCATGTTGCGGCTGAAGGCGGTGGCGGTCGCAGCGATGGCAATCGAGGCCAGCACCACGATGGTGGAGTGGCCCAGCGAGAACCAGGCCCCTATCCCGCACGGGCGCTTGCCCTGCTGCATCATCTTGCGGGTGACGTTATCAATGGCGGCGATGTGGTCGGCATCCACCGCGTGACGCAGGCCGTAGCACCAGGCCAGCAGGCTGGCCGCCATCAGCGACGGGGTGGTGTGAAACAGGTAAAACGCGGTCCCCCAGGCGACAATATTGGTGACGATCAAGGCCAGCATCAGCGCCATGGCTTTGGGTTGATTATTGAAGTATTTGATAAACATCGTGATATCCCAATTTAAGAAAGAGACGCGGCAGCGATCACTGCCTGTCCAAATGCAATCGCGCCGTCTCCGGCGGGCAGCCGCCCGGGAACCAGCACGGTAAAATCTCTCAGCCACAACTGCAGGCGTTCCCGCAGGAGTCGGTTATGCATGACACCACCGCTGCAGACGATGGTGTCGAGGTTACAGCGGCGGGCATGCTCTGCCGCCAGTGTCGCCAGCCCGTTAGCCAGCGCGTCGTGAAATGCCCAGGCGCGTTCCCCGGCAGCGGCCTGCCAGCCCAGCCACTGCTGCCAGAAGGTGGCCATATCCAGCTCGCCGTCGATGATCGGCAGCGTGACCGGGTGGCTGATCGGCCCGCTGCGCTGCGCCAGCGCTTCCAGCCGACAGGCGGCCTCCCCTTCGTAGCTGAGTTGCGCCGGGGCGCAGCCGGTAGCCGCGGCCACGGCGTCAAACAGCCGTCCGGCGGACGAGGCCAGCGGGGAATTGACCCCACGGGCGATCGCCTGGGCCAGCGGCGGCCAGGGTTTATCGGCCAGGTGACTTGTCTCCGGCAACGTCTGCCACCCGGGGACAAAGGCCTGGAACTGGGCGAGCAGGTTGCGCCACGGCTGACGTGCCGCGAGGTCACCGCCGGGAAGTGCCACCGCAGGCAGGCCACCGAGCCGGTCACAGCTGCGGTAGTTGACCCGCAAACACTCCCCGCCCCATAACGCGCCGTTTTCCCCCTGGCCGATACCGTCAAGCACCAGGGCGATAACATCTCCGCCATCGCGCGGCCAGCCGTGCTCCGCCAGACAGGCCGCGGCGTGGGCGTGATGATGCAGCACCTGATGGTGCGGATACGGCATCTGCTCTCCCAGCCGAGTGGAGCGATAGCCGGGATGGGCGTCGGTCACCACGCCCTCGGGGCTAAACTGCCAGAGATCCTGCAGGGCAGTCAGGGCCTGCTGCCACTGGCCCAGGGCGTCGTCATCGTCCAGATCGCCCAGATGCTGGCTCAGGATCGCCTCCCCGCCGCGCACCAGACAGAAGGTGTTTTTCAGATCCGCGCCGAGACACAACAGCGACGGCACATTATTAAAACCGGGCGGCAGCGGCAGCGCGTCCGGGACAAAGCCCCGGGAGCGGCGCAGCATGTCGCCGCTGGCGCGCAGCACCGAGTCGTCCATGCGCTGGACGATGTCGCGGTTATGCACCAGCCAGCCGTCGGCGATCCCGTCCAGATCCTGCCTGGCCCGGTCGTTGGTCAGCGCAGGCGGACAGCCGTTCAGGTTGCCGGAGGTCATCACCAGGGGGCAGTCCAGATCCTGCATCAGCAGGTGCTGGAGCGGATTGGCCGCCAGCATCACCCCCACCTCGTTCAGCCCGGGGGCGATAGCTTCGCAGCAGGCGATATCGCGTTTATCCACCAGCACAATCGGTGCTGCGGTTGAACGCAGCAGGGCCTGAGCTTCTGCCGGAAGCGCAACAGCTAACCGCTGCGGGATCATCACCGCCAGCGGTTTCGTCGGACGCCGCTTGCGCTCGCGCAGCCGGTTCACCGCCTGCTCATTGCGGGCATCGCAGGCCAGATGGAAGCCGCCGAGACCTTTCACCGCCACAATCCCGCCCTGCTTCAGGGCGGCCACTGCGGCCTGCAAGGCGCTCTCCTTCTCTTTATGCTCCTCGCCGCACACCCAGCTCAGCTGCGGCCCGCAGTCCGGGCAGGCCACCGGCTGGGCGTGGAAGCGCCGGTCAGCCGGATCGCGATACTCCGCCGCGCAGGCCGGACAGAGCGCAAACTCCGCCATGGTGGTGGCCGGGCGGTCGTAAGGCATCGCCCGGATAATGGTGAAGCGCGGCCCGCAGTGGGTGCAGTTGATAAAGGGATAACGGTAGCGACGCTCGCGCGGATCGTTCATCTCGGCCAGGCACGCCGGGCAGGTAGCAGCATCCGGCACCACCTGGGTGGTCATCTGCCCCTGCCGGCTGGGCAGAATGGTGAAATCCAGCGGGAGCGGCGCCCAGTGCCACGGCTGTTCGCTGATGTCGTCAATCCGCGCCAGCGGCGGGCCTCCGGCGGCCAGCCGGGTGATGAAGTCCTGCGACTCGCCGGTGAGGCGTACCACCACCCCTGCCCCGTCGTTGCAGACGTCGCCCTTCAGCCCCAGTTGCCGGGCCAGTTGCCAGACCCAGGGACGAAACCCCACGCCCTGGACTTTGCCGCGAATGCGCAGCAGCGTGCCGTTTGTACACATGCGTTAACTCTCTACCGCCTCTCGCAGGCGTTGTTTCATCGCGCTGTAGGTGGTCTGGGCATAATTTTCCGCCCAGTGTTGATCGGCAATAGGGTCGATCTTCACCGCGCAGTATTTGGTTTCCGGGGTTTTCGAGACCGGATCGAGGTTGTCCTGGGTCAGCTCGTTGCAGGCCCCGATCCACCACTGATAGGTCATGTACACCGCCCCCTGATTGATGCGTTCGCTCACCTCCGCGCGGCTGATCACCTTCCCGCGACGGGAGCTGACCCACACCAGCTGGCGATCGCGGATGCCGAGTTTCTGTGCATCCTGCGGATGCATCTGCACAAAGCCCGGCTCATCCGCCAGAGTCTGCAATGCGGCGCAGTTGCCGGTCATCGAGCGGCAGGAGTAGTGCCCCACCTCGCGCACGGTGCAGAGCACCAGCGGATAGTCGGCGTCCGGCATCTCCGCCGGTTTGCGCCACGGGGCGGCAAACAGCTGGCCTTTGCCGCTCGGGGTGTCGAAGCGGTTGCCCTCGTAGAGCCACGGCGTGCCCGGGTGGTCGAGGCTCGGGCACGGCCACTGGATATGCCCCATGTCGCCCATTTTTTCGTACGTCACGCCGTAGAACAGCGGGCAGAGCTCGCGCATTTCGTCCCAGATCTGCTGGTTATCGCGGTACGCCATCGGGTAGCCCATCGCGGTGGCGATCAGGCTGATGATCTCCCAGTCGCGCTTGACGTTGCCCTTCGGCTCAACGGCTTTTTCAAAGCGCTGGAAGCCGCGGTCGGCGCAGGTGAAGACCCCGCCGTGTTCGCCCCAGGAAGTGGCGGGCAGCAGCACGTCCGCCGCCTCGGCGGTTTTGGTCATAAAGATGTCCTGCACCACCACGAAGTCCAGCGCGTCAAACCCTTTGCGCACCAACCCTAAGTCGGCTTCGGTCTGAAGCGGATCTTCCCCCATGATGTAATAGGCTTTGACCTTGCCCGCCAGCGCGAGGTGCGGCACTTCGGTGATCCGCACCCCGACCTGGTCATCCATCAACGCGGGATCGACGCCCCACGCCCGGGCGAATTTCTCCCGCACCTGCGGGTCGGTGACATCCTGATAGCCAGGGAACTGGTTGGGGATCACCCCCATGTCGCATGCCCCCTGGACGTTATTCTGTCCACGCACCGGGCCGACGCCGCAGTGTTCGCGCCCGAGGTTGCCGGTGAGCAGCGCCAGAGTGGAGAGCCCTTTCACCACGTCCACCGCCTGCCCGAACTGGGTCACGCCCATCCCCCACATCACGGTGGCGGACGGCGCGGCAGCGTATATACGCATCGCCTCGCGGATCTGCCGGGCGCTGACCCCGGTGATCCCCTCGACGTTTTCCGGGGCGTAATTGCTGACCGTTGCGCGCAGCGCGTCCAGCCCTTCGGTATAGCGGGCCACGTAGTCGGCGTTGTAGAGGCTCTCGTCCAGCAGGGTGTAAATGAAGGCGTTCACCAGCGCCATGTTGCAGCCGTTGTTGATCTGCAGATGCCGGTCGGCAATGCGCGCGGTTTCAATTTTGCGCGGATCGCAGACGATCACCCGGGCACCGTTCTGTTTGGCTTTGATCACCCGGCGGGCGACGATCGGGTGCGAGTCGGCGCAGTTGTAGCCGAAGATCAGCAGGCATTTTGAGTTTTCGATATCGCTGATGGAGTTGCTCATCGCCCCGTTGCCCAGCGTCTCCTGCAGTCCGGCCACGCTCGGGCCGTGGCAGACGCGGGCGCAGCAGTCAACGTTGTTGGTGTTGAGCACCCCGCGGGCAAACTTCTGCATCACGTAGTTGGTTTCATTCCCGGTGCCGCGGGACGATCCGGTGGTCATGATGGCGCGCGGCCCGTGACTGGCTTTGATGTCACTCAGGCGGCGGGCGGTGTAGCGAATCGCCTCGTCCCAGGAGACCGGCACAAACTTGCCGCCTTTCTGATAGCGGATCATCGGCTGGGTGAGGCGCGGCGTCAGCAGCCGGGTATCGTTGAGAAAATCCCAGCCGTAATAGCCCTTCAGGCACAGCTGATTCTGGTTGGTGACGCCCTGCGCGCCCTCCGCACGAACAATTTTATTGTTATCGACGACGAGTTTTAACTTACAGCCCGCACCACAGTACGGGCAGACGCTGGTGATTTTTTTCATCAGTAACAGACCTGCTAAAAGTGAAAAGTAATGCTGACGCTTACAGCGCCAGCGAAGACATGTTGTCGAGCGCCGCACGGCGACGTTTTTCCAGACTCAGCTGCTCCAGCTTCTGCCTGTCGATGCAGACAATGGCATTGGTCGGGCAGGCCTGAATGCACGCCGGGCCGTCCGGCTGGTGGTAGCAGAGGTCGCACTTGTTGGCCTCGGCCTTCTCCGACATCACGTTCAGCCCGGCACCGATGCTGCGCACAACCGGACGCAGCACCACTTCCATCGCGCCGTATGGGCAGGCGACGACGCAGGTTTTGCACCCAATGCAGCGCTCCTGGTGGACGTGAACAAAGTCGTTATCGCGGGTGATCGCCCCGTTCGGGCAGACGCTGGCGCAAGGGGCGTCTTCACACTGGCGGCACATGGTGGCCGTAGAGACGTTGACGCCTTTAATGACGTGAATGCGCGGCAGGAAGTTCTGCGGGGTCAGCGAGGCGCAGTCCTGGGTGTCGTGGTGCGACACCACGCAGGCCACTTCACAGGTACGACAGCCGATGCATTTGCTGGCATCGGCAATGATGAAACGGTTCATCCTTACTCTCCGGGAATGATGGTTAGCTTGCCGGAGGTATGCATAAATTGGGCCAGATATTAAGTTGATGAAATTAAAGGTTTTTATTTGGGGGTGTAGCTGTCATCGTCATAAGTGACGATGACAGGATTGACGGATTTGCTTTAGTCCTTGTAGGCCGGGCAAGCGAAGCGCCCCCGGCATGGCCTTTCTGGAAAGCTCCTCGCAAACTTCAAAGTAACCTTATGTAATTCAGGGTTAAGGCTTTTATTCCCGTAATCAGGCTCGTAAAGTGACTGCGTTGCGGCACATCCGCAATCGGGTGTAGGAACCCGTTAGCATGTATCGACATTCACTATGTCGTGGCAGCGTTTATCCCGTTACAATCACGGTGGCGCTGGCGGAGCAGCCGAGAGGCTGGCCGTTTTCTATGTGCGCGGTATTCCTACCTCCGTCAGCGCTGCCTCCCTCGAGCGTAGGAACTCATAGGGTGGCTAATTTAAATAGCATGTAGAGGATGTCATGATGACTACTATCCTAACCCTGACTTACCCGCAATCTGACGAACAGGTTATTCCCGCTTCCCTGACTACGCCGCTTTCTGCTGCTGCGGATCTCTTTGAGGTCGCCGATCGCTGCGCCGCACTGGTGAGCGTATTGATCGAAACTGACGACAGAGCATCCCGCACTGCGCTCTGTGAAGGTCTGCTGTACGCACTGCGTCAGCTGCGTGAACGCTGTGATGCCGAACTCCCGCCGCACCTTATCGCCCAGTTGATCCAGGGGGAAACACTCACCTCCTGTATGCCGGACTGCTGGCAGGAAACCGCTCCTCAGGTGGATTATGCGCTGGCTTTGGCGCAGGCAATTCTGGGTGGAACCTTGCCCGCAAGTGTTGAGAAAGAACTGTCGGGGCTGCTGCACGATCTGGTCTGGCTGGTTAATGAGTTTGTGAAGGAGCCGTATATTACGGTGCATTGAGTGCGGCTGGAAGTTGGTGAAGGCTGACTTATTTCAGGTTTGATAAGGGGCTGTGGTGGGCCCCTGAATACATTAAGGATAGGGTGGCGTTGGGGACTGGAGTTCGATTTTTTAAAAGCAAACAACTTCGACTGTAATATATGAGAAACAATGAACTTGGTATAAACGAGAATCGTACATTTACATATTTGTTCCAGAGGCCAAATTTAGTACACCACAACATTATCGATTGATGCCTATCCTTTAAATCTGGTCGGCCTATACATTAACAATCGATTTTTAAAGTCAAGGTTAGGACAGCTCTTCCCGCTTAACCAATGGAACGCTGTAATCAGGTCGAATACTCTTTGAACCCGGCATGGCTCGCATCTCTTGCGGAAAATGCCAGATATTAAAATCCTTGTTCGGGAATGTATCGTAATGGAATAAATCCCAGCCAAGCAAAGCAGCCATACGTTCAAAAGCTAGCTCCTTAGCCACTGATAGTTCCAACCGAGGATTAAGGTACTTCAAGTATCCAGAGTTCACAGCTCCGGTCAGAATGTCGACAACTTGTAATCCAAGATGATGCTTAGAGTCGTGCATCGTCACAGACTTAACCAGCTTCTTCATCCCTGCCTTGGCCAGCATGTTGTTAGCAACAATACCTGTCACTTCATCGTTCTTTTTGTATTTATCAATCTTCTGGTCAATGATTACGTCTACGTCACTCTTAATCTGTTTAGCAACGTTCTTAACGAGCATTGTATACGTCTGGTAAAAAGCCAACTCCCTGTCCGTCTGCCAGTTGTTGTAAATGTTCTTAACTACAACAATCGAGTGGAAGCAACACGAGTTCTTGAGCACCATAGCCAGCAGTTCAATGCAGATGTTTGCCTGCCCTGCACTGTTCTTAATCTTGGACCACTTCAACTCACCGACAATCCCGTGCTTATCTTTTAATTTCTGGACGCGCTCATTGAAGATGTGCAACGTGTCTTTACGCACACACAGCAAACCAATGCCATAACAGCGGTCACTCCCTGTCGTACCACTCTCATCACCAAAAGCCACGTATTCCATATAAAAACCCACATAAAATTGAATGGCTATTTTATGCTCAACCCAAGCGACAGACAATGTTTGTAGGTCTGCTCAAGAGCTTTAGGTATCTAGTGTATCCATACGCTCGCAAAATCTACTCACGGCACTTGACGGGTAGGACAAAGGTCTTCTATGAGCGAAAAGCGGACATTTGATTAATGTCAGCAATTACATTTTCTAACTCCACCTAACCCTTGTGAAGTCTGTAAAAAAGCAAGGTGAAAAGCTCCGCTGGCGGTAAATCGTACTCGTTCCAAGCCTCCGCTGCCGGAGTTTTACCGAATGGCGTAGTAGGCAAACCGGCGCGTTCTTGCCCGGTGATGACCGCCAGCCCCCTATATCTGGTATGTCTCCTGACTGAGAGAGGCACAATATGTAGCGTTCAGCGTTGCAGCAGGGCGATTCGATAGAATTGGCGTTTTACCGAAAGGAAAGAAAAAACATCAGGGGCGGTCAGGCCGTGAAATGTTAACAACGTCCCTCCGTACAAGAAGCGGATGCTGCTGAAATCACAAAATGTCAGTCGGGCAGGAACAGAGAAATTGCAAGCCGCCCAATTTTTGATATATTGAAGATGGTTTATGGGCAGATTTTGGGTCGCGTTTCGCGATCAGTGAAAAAAATGTCCGGTAGGATTGCCCTTTCAGGAACTCATTGTCCTGGCGCTTCTTAGATTCTTGTCAAGTTTGCGTAAGAGTGCCCATAAACCTTTTTAAATGGTGACGTATAGTGAATAGACTTTTATTATTAAAATCGGCAAAGACAAAGCCGGATTTAGCAAGAATTTTAGGCGTAAAACCTTCTACATTAACGCATTGCTTATATATCGTTAAGCCTGAAAATCAATACCTACAATTCGAGATCCCCAAGAGAAACGGGGGTAAAAGAATTATCAGCGCTCCCTCAGGAATGCTAAAAAACCTGCAATCCTCCCTTTCAGATTTATTACTTGACTGCCTGGATGAAATTATCTTTCTGAAGTTCCCCGATTCAGAGATAACGAGGCAAAACGCAAAAAACTCTCTTTTTTTAAAAGTGAAGTGCTCTGGCTCAGAAACAAAACAGCCCTCGCTTTCGCATGGATTTGAAAGAAAACGTTCAATTATTACCAATGCAATGATGCACTTAGGGAAAAAGCACGTCTTCAATATTGATTTAGAAAACTTCTTCGGTAGTTTTAATTTCGGAAGGGTGAGAGGTTTTTTCATTAAAAACGGAAACTTTTTGCTTGAACCAGAAATAGCCACGGTGATTGCAAAAATAGCATGTTATAATAATGAACTGCCTCAGGGCAGTCCGTGCTCGCCCGTCATTTCTAATTTAATCACTCATGCTTTAGATATTAAATTAGCGGCGGTCGCCGCAAAACATTCATGTACGTATACGAGATATGCAGACGATATAACTTTTTCAACCAGGAAGAAAAGTTTACCCTCTTCTGTAGCGAAATCAGATAATCATACTTTTGTTGCAGGGAAGGTCATCAGAAGAGAGATTGGCCGTTCAGGATTTTCGATTAATGAATCTAAAACGAGGGATCAATACAAAGACTCCCGGCAGGAAGTTACGGGGTTAGTTGTAAATAAAAAGCCAAATACTAAAAAAGAATACTGGCGGCTTGTGCGCGCTCAGTGCAATCATCTGTTTAACACGGGCGAGTTTAAAGAGACGATAAATGGCGCTGAGGTGACTGGCAACATTCACAGGCTCGAAGGGAAACTGACTTTCATTGACCAGGTTGATCATTATAACCGGCTTCGTCAGAACGAAAAGTTAAATCCTAAGTATCATTTAAAAAAAGACGCCATCAGAAAAAGTAACCCATCAAGAAGGCGTTATTTACATACGTCCAGAGAGACAACATTTAGTAAGTTTCTTTTTTATCGCTGGTTCTATGGTAACACCAAACCTACGATTCTTACTGAAGGTCAGACTGATAATATTTATTTAAAGTCAGCAATATGGAAGCTCGCAGCCCAATTCCCTAAACTGGCAACTGGGAAAAGTGCCACAGAGCCTTATAAGACTTTGACTCAGTTTTTCAAATATAATGAGCGAACCCGATACTTATTAGAACTTTTTGGTGGTGGTGATTATCTGAGGGATTTTGTAGCCAATTACAAAGAATTGTTTAATGCTTACAAAGCACCTAAACCATCGTACCCAGTAATTATATTCGTGGATAATGACTCCGGACCTAATAACCTGATTAATGAAGTTAAAAGAGTTAAAAGCATTGATATTTTCCCGGCGGGTGTAGGTGTGGCCGACATCCGTCAGTCTGAGTTTGTTCATATTTTTTGCAATCTTTATCTGGTGCTCACTCCTCAGGGAGCGGGAAGCTCTGAGACTGATATTGAGTATTTCTTTAGTGATGCTGATCGGCTCAGGCAACATAAAGGAAAGCGTTTTAATACGATCGCCGACCGTGACAAAGTTAATGACCTAAGTAAAGAAGCATTTGCGACGCATATTGTTAAGGCGCAGAAAGGTATTATTGATTTTTCACGGTTTACTCATCTTTTAGAACGCATAGAAAAAGTGATAGATCACTATAATTCCATAAAGTAATCTCGCTTATAGCAGGTAGATATCAAACCCAGGTACTGGTAAGGTTTTGATTGCCGATAAACTGCGGGTTTTACCGAATGCGGTCGAACATGAAAGTATCAGTCCGATCTTGGCACGGAGCAGACGGGGACGGTGGTGATGGGGCCCGTTTTGAGCGAATTGCAGAAGTCTCGGATATGCTTGATAGTTATGCTTGCAGATATAATTGGCATGATCCTGAAAATTTATATTTAAAGAATTATTAAGTGCTGCCGATATTAGTAATTAAACTAAAAAAAGAAGATGTAATTTATGTTAGATTTAGACGAAATGCGCCGCGCGTTAAGAAAACAAAACTCTATAACAGCAGGTCAAGATGGTGAGAACTATGCTAGTAAATGGCTGGAAAAATCCAAGTGGAAATTTGAATGTGTTGAGCAAGGAACAAATACCTTATCTGCAAACTTGAAATCATATGGGGGGAAACGCCCCGATTTTATTATTGAGACTGACGATTCCTCGTATATTCTTTTAGATGCGAAGTATCATTCAACAGATGGGTGTACCTCCTTTACACTTACTGATTGTGAAATAGGAAAGTATCGAGCACTTCAGCAATTCTTAAAAAACGCTTATAATGATTGTACTTTCGAAGTAGTCTTCATGGTGTTTCCGAAAGAAAAAGATGGTGATGAATTCACATTTGTGAGTCTAGATGAGTTTGATAAAGGAGAGTGTACGACTCTAGCATCAAAAGATGCAACGAAAATTAGTCTGCTCAATCGAGATAACTTATGGTTTAAAAGTTAATTAATGAAAAATAATTAACCTGCGCCTTTTTTATTACTGTTTCCAGCATGCCGAAAATGTCTCTTTTATTTGAATAATTGTATATTTAATAGATATACAATTATTCCTAAGCTTATTTTTAGTTGTTAACAAGACTGTGTGCTATGAATGTCGGCTTCTGGCACAAAGCAGCCCATACAATAATTCCCTGCCTATCCCTCCATATCAAACCCAACCTTTTGAAAATCCCGATACACTTCTGGATTGCTAAACGCCGGAAACTTCGCTTTTTGAGCCGCCAGTTTCACCGCCTCACAATACTCTTTGTTGCCCTTGCTGGCTGATACCTTCAACGCCCTACCATCCTGAGCAAATTCCATATGCAGCCGACATTTTTTGCCCTTCCAGCGTTGTGGCTCAGCAATTTTATCTTCTATTGCAGCCTTAATCCCCCGCGCCTGCGCGCCCCATTCATCCTGATCCTCCCAGCGGCCAGAACCGCAACTCCCTAATGCCGTGGTTTTGTGGCATCCGGAAGGATGTAAGGCCGCACAACCTGCCATCAGGCTGACCACAACCACAAGCATGAATATCTTCCCTGGCATTTCGCGTGCTCCTGTTAAAATTGTTGGCGAGTTATTTCCGGCATGGCGGATTATCAAGCTACGGCAGCCTACTTTACCTTGTCCGGAAACAAAAAAAGAGCCCGCAAATCAGCGAACTCCTTTCACAAACCCCGCTAACCTGAACGACTACAGTTCGCCAAACACCAGCACCCCATCTCGGTCTAGCAGACTTTCATAAACAGTCTCCACCGCCTCTTTAACCTTCTCCGTCATCGGATAATAAAACCCCACAATATCCGGCTGCACCCCGAGGAAGATCACATCCCCCACATCACCCTTAAGCTGATCCACCAGATAATTAAGCGGCATATTGTGCGTCGTCATCATAAACATCTCGGCGATATCATCCGGGTCGATGCGGCGGATCTCACCGGGGTTGAGCCCCATATCCGTCGCATCGACAATCAGCAGGCGAGCCGGGCGCAGCTCACGGATCGCAACCACGTCGTTTTCCGGGGCGCTGCCGCCGTCGAACACCACCCAGTCGCCGCGCGGCGCTTCGCGGCACATCTCGGCCAGCAGCGGACCGGCACCGTCGTCGCCCATCATGCTGTTGCCGACGCAGAGTAAAACATCAGTCACGTTGCCTCCGAACCATCAGATAGATGGCGTTTTCCTGGTGAATGGCGTGGAGCATGCCGAGCATCGCCCGGCTCCACGTCTGCTGCTGCGCCGTCTGTCGCGTCATCGCGGCGTCAAAGGCGCTGGCCAGCATCACAATATGATTCGCGTCGATCACAATCTCCCCGTAGCGCGGCACGCCCTCCATTTTGCGCCGCGCCTCGCTCCCCGTTTCCAGGGTGGCGATCCACGCCAGGTACTCTTCCCACGGACAGGTCAGCGCCGCCTCCAGGCAGTCGATGACCCCCAGATGGTGGCCGATGGCCAGCCCGTAGTAGATCACCTGCTGGGCGTCGTCGGGGGTGTTGTCATTTTCGTCAATGAACTTGCGGCTGAGCTGGCTGAAGACCACGGTTTCGCTCATCAGATACGCTCCTGCCCGACCACCTGGATGAGGTTGCCGACGATTTCGTTCAGACGCGGATCGTTCTCCCGGGCCAGCCAGTCCGCCACGCTTTTATCCCCTTCCAGCAGATGGCGCATAAAATCGTCGGCAATCTGGCGGCCATAACGGTAGCCCGCCAGGCGGCGCGCGGCGCGATCGATACGTACCCGCAGGGGCTGAACCATCTCCGGATGCAGCAGTTCAGCGGGCTGGTTGTCCAGCGCCCCCGGTTCGCGGGCGTGGATCTTCTGCTCCAGCAGCCCCAGCGCCATGGCAAAACCGTACAGGGTGGCGGCTGGCGACGGCGGGCAGCCGGGGATGTAGACATCTACCGGGACGATTTTGTCAGTGCCGCCCCAGACGCAGTACAGGTCGTGGAAGATGCCGCCGGAGTTGCCGCATGCGCCATAAGAGATACAGATTTTTGGATCCGGGGCGGATTCCCACGCCCGCAGCGCCGGGGAGCGCATCGCGCGGGTGACTGCCCCGGTAAACAGCAGAATGTCGGCGTGGCGCGGGGATGGCACTACCTTGATGCCGAAGCGCTCGGTGTCGAAAATCGGCGACAGGGTGGCGAAGATCTCAATCTCGCAGCCGTTGCAGCCGCCGCAGTCGACGCGGTAGACGTAGGCGGAGCGCTTGATTTTTTTCAGCAGCGAGGCCTTCATGCTGGCGATGGACTCATCCACCGTCACCGGCACCGGGATCCCCTGTTCGTTACGTGGCCCTAACAGTTCGCTCATTGTGTCGCGTCCTTCATCTCGCGGATCAGATGGATTTTGTCCGAAGGGGTCAGCCCCTGCAGGCGCTTGCAGTCCGGGCAGGTCTCAAAACTCTCCCGGTGACGTTCAGCGCGTTTGTCGCCGTTGTGGCGCAGCAGTTCGATGACGTAGTCGATCTCTTTTTGCACCGCGTACGGGCGCTCGCACACCCGGCAGTGGCAGATGTCGAAGCGCGACTGCTGGAGGAAATCGGCCTTGCTCCACACCGCCAGCTCGTACTCCTGGGAGAGCTTGATGGCGGTGGTCGGGCAGACCTCCTCACAGCGTCCGCAGAAGATGCAGCGCCCCAGATTGAACTGCCAGAACAGCTCCCCGTTCTTTAAATCGGTCTCCACCGTCAGGGCATTCGACGGGCAGGCGTTCACGCACGCCGCGCAGCCGATACACTGCTTAGGGTCGTGCTCCGGCTTGCCGCGCATATTTTTGTCGACCGCAATCGGCTCCAGCGGGTAGGACGCCGTCACCGTGCCGGTTTTGATCACTTTTTTGATAAAGGTAAACATGGGTGCTCCGGGTTATTTCAGCGGCGAGTTCTTGCGTTCAATGCTGTAGCGTTCCAGCTCTTTGTACGGCACCACCTTGCTTTTCTTCTTGCGTACATCCACCACCGTCATGCGGTCGGTGCAGGAGTAGCAAGGGTCGAGGCTGCCGATAATCAGCGGCGCGTCGGAGACGGTATTGCCCCGCAGCATGTAGCGCAGCGTCGGCCAGTTGGCGTAGGTGGCCGCCCGGCAGCGCCAGCGCCACAGCTTCTGGTTGTCGCCGGTCATGCTCCAGTGGATATCATCCCCGCGCGGCGCTTCGCTGAAGCCCAGCGCAAAGCGGTTCGGGATATAGGTAAAGCCTTCTACCATCAGCTCGCCGCCCGGCAGGTTGTCGAGGCCGAAGTCGATCATGTTCAGGGCGGTGTAGACCTCGTTGATGCGCACTTTCAGGCGGGAAATCACGTCGCAGCCCTGCTCGGTGTGGACTTCCATCGGCAGCAGGCCGTAGCCGACAAACGGGTGATCGGCGCGGGTGTCGCGGGCGTGGCCGCTGGCGCGCACCATCGGGCCGACGTTGCTGAAGTCGCGGGCGATCTGCGGGTCGAGACGGCCCACGCCCACGGTGCGCTGCTCGATATTCGGCGTGCTCAGCAGGATATCTACCAGGTCCTGCACCTCGCGGCGCATCTGCTGGGCCAGCAGGCGGGTGGCGATCATGTCCTCTTTCAGCAGGTCGCGACGGATGCCGCCGATCAGGTTCAGGCCGTAGGTTTTACGCGCCCCGGTGAGGATCTCCGCCATTTTCATGGAGGTCTCACGCACGCGGAAGAACTGCATAAAGCCGGAGTCGAAGCCGACAAAGTGGCAGGCCAGGCCGAGATTTAGCAGGTGCGAGTGCAGACGCTCCACCTCCAGCAGGATGGCGCGGATCATCTGGGCGCGTTCCGGGACCACGATCCCCATCGCGTTCTCCACCGAGGTGGTGTAGGCCGTGCTGTGGGCAAAGCCGCAGATGCCGCAGACGCGATCCGACAGGAAGGTCACTTCGTTGTAGCCCATCCGCGTTTCAGCCAGCTTCTCCATGCCGCGATGGACGTAGAACAGGCGGTAGTCGGCGTCGATGATGTTCTCGCCGTCGACGAACAGGCGGAAGTGGCCCGGCTCATCGGAGGTGACGTGCAGGGGGCCAATCGGCACCACGTTATTTTTCTTGTCACCGAGTTCGTTGATGAACTCGTAGGTCTCTTTGTCGGTGGTCGGGGCCGGGCGCTGACGGTAGTCCATGCTGTCTTTACGCAGCGGATAGAGTTCGTCCGGCCAGTCATCCGGCAGCACCAGACGGCGCTCGTCCGGCAGGCCCACCGGAATCAGGCCGTACATGTCGCGCACTTCGCGCTCGCCCCACACTGCTGCGGGTACGCGCGGGGTGACGGACGGGAACTCCGGCTTGTCAGCGTCCACTTCCACGCGCACGGTGAGCCAGCAGCGGGTGCCCTGCTCCATCGACAGCACGTAGTAAACGGCGTAGCTGCCGCAGAGCTGGCGTTCGTCGTTACCAAACAGCACCGACAGCCAGCCGCCCAGCTTGTAGTACAGGAACTCGACCACTTCCGGCAGGTAGTTAATTTTCACCGTCACGGTGATTTGATCTTTGGTCTGCCAGGCTTCATCCAGCACCACGCCAGGGAAGGCCTGATGCAGTGCGGCGAGATAGTGTTGACCAACTTTTTCTTCAGACATGGTTATTCTCTACAGTCACGCCGCCAGCAAGGAGACGAAAGCTAAAAATGCCAGACCGAAACCGGTCCAGGTAATCCGTGAGGTGGCGTTAAAGCGCAGACGCGCCATGCTGTTCTCAAACAGAGCAATCACCAGCACGCCCACGACCAGCTTGACCACCGCAATGACCAGCGCCAGCAGCAGGCCGCCTGCGGAGAACTGCGTCATCTGTCCCCAGGGGATAAACACCCCGACGAACATCTGCAGCACCACCAGCTGTTTCAGGCTGATGCCCCACTTGAGGAGCGCAAAGCCCGCGCCGCTGTATTCCGACAGCGGGCCTTCCTGCAGCTCCTGCTCGGCTTCGGCGAGGTCAAACGGCAGCTTGCCCATCTCAATAAAGGTGGCGAAGGCGCAGGCGCACAGGGCAAGTACCAGCGTCACGGAGTGCGCCACCGGCCAGTGGTAGATCGTCGCGGTGACGGCGCTGATGTGGGTGGTGCCTGCCACCTGCGCGGCAACCCACAGACCCAGCAGCAGGATCGGCTCCACCAGCACGCCGAGCATCGCTTCACGACTCGCGCCAATCCCGGTAAACGGGCTGCCGGTATCAAGCCCGGCGATGGCGAAGAAGAAGCGGGCGATGGCGAAGAGGTAGATCAGAGTAATGAGATCCCCCAGCGCAGGCATCGGTGAAGCGATAGTGATCACCGGCAGCGCGGTGGCAATGGCAAACATCACCGCCACCATCACAAAGGGCATCAGGCGGAAGACCCAGCCGGACGCCGCCGGGGCCACGCTCTGGCGGCCCAGGAGTTTGATCAGATCCCGGTACTCCTGGAAGATATCCGGCCCGCGACGGGTGTGCAGACGGGCACGCGCCACGCGGGTAATGCCCGCCAGCAGCGGCGCAGCGGCAAACAGCACCAGCGCCTGAATCAGTGCGAAGATGAGGGTCATGCTCAGGCTCCTCGGGAGATAACAACAACCACCAGCACCGCCAGCTCAATCAGGGCGATACGGTGGAACAATACGGCGGTGCCGTCGCACTGCCAGCCAGGGATGAAGCGCACCGGGTTAAGCCACTTGCGCAGCTTCAGCACCGGGGCAAAGGACTCTTTCACCGGCATCGCAAAGCCGTGGGCGGTGATGACCATTGAGGCCTCGTGATCGTAGCCGCAGACCCAGGCAAAGCCGCGGGAGCGGTTCGGCAGGCGGTCGCCCTTGAACAGCACCAGCAGGATGAACGGCAGCAGCAGACCGGCGAGCAGCAGCAGGGTCATCATCGGTTGCGAGACGGTGGATATCTCCCCGCCGCTGACCGGGAACAGACCACTGATAATCGGCAGGAACCAGGGCGCAGCCACCCCACCCGCCACGCAGCACAGCGCTGCCAGCACGGTGCTGAAGGTCATCAGCCACGGGGCGCAGCAGGCATTTTCCGCCTCTTCGGTGCGCGGTGCGCCGAGGAAGGTGACGCCATAAACTTTCGCCATACACATCACCGCCAGCGCGCCAGTGATCGCCAGGCCGGTCGCCAGCAGCGGCCCCAGAAGGCGGGCAACAAAGGCGTCGTGGGTGCCGAGATTAAAGAAGGACTGATAGATCACCCACTCTCCGGCAAAGCCGTTCAGTGGTGGCAGGGCCGCCATCGCCATCAACCCCACCAGCATCGCCAGCGAGATGAGCGGCATTTTTTTGCCGATGCCGCCGAGCTTCTCGATGTCGCGATGACCGGTGCGATACCACACCGCGCCCGCGCCGAGGAACAGCGTGGTTTTAAACAGGCCGTGGCTGACCAGGTGGTAGAGGCCGCCGGTGAAGCCGAGCGCAATCAGCAGGTTGCTGTGCAGCGCAATACCGGTGACGCCCGCCCCGAGGCCGAGCAGGATAATGCCGATGTTTTCCAGAGTGTGGTACGCCAGCAGGCGCTGGATATTGTGCTCCATCAGGGCGTACAGCCCGCCGATAAAGGCGGTGAGCATCCCCATCACCAGCAGCAGTACCCCGAGCCACAGCGGCGGTAACGCCCCGCTCAGGGCCACGGTGAGCATGCCGTAGAGACCGACCTTCATCACCACCGTGGAGAACAGCGCGGCAGCCGGAGCGCTGGCGTTAGCATGGGCCTGCGGAGCCCAGCCGTGCAGCGGGATCACCCCGGCCAGCAGGCCAAAGCCCGCCAGCCCCGGCAGCCAGATGCTGGCCCCCGGTGCCTGGGCGGTAGCCAGGGCACTCATCGCCCCGAAGTTCAGGGTGCCGTAGTAGCTCCACGCCTGCCAGCAGGCAATAGCCAGCAGGATCGTCCCCAGACGCCCCAGCACAAACCACAGCTTGCCGGACTGGGCACAGCCGGTGAGAAACGCGGCGCAGAGGGCCATCACTTCGGCCATCACCACCAGCCAGCCGAGGTTATCGACCATGATGGCAGCCACGGCGGCGGCCATCAGCAGGTTGGTCAGCAGGCCGTTGGCTTTCGCCTGCGGGTGGCGGTGCCAGGCAATGGTATACAGGCTGATCAGGCACATCGGCAGGCCGATGGCGATCAGCCATATCGCCCGGATGCCGGACATCTGCATGCCGAGGTGCAGCCAGGCCATCTCTGCGTGCTGAGGTTGCGAAGAGAGCAGCGCGATCGCCCCTGCCCCCACCGCCATGGCGCTGGCAATCGCCCCGCCGATCCCGGCGATGGCGCAGCTGACTGAGCGGTTGGCGCAAAAAATGAGGGCCAGCACTGCGCTGATGACATACCACGCCAGCGCCTGGTTAATTAACGATAAGGCGTTCATCAAAGCTCTCCTTGTTGCGACTGGAACAGCGACAGATCGCCCAGATCCGTGTGCAGGGTGAGTTCGCGTTTGCGTTTGCTGGCGAGCGCGATGTCCTGGTTATCAATCAGACGCAGGGATTTGGTCGGGCAGGTACGCACGCACGCCGGACCATCGGGGTCGAAGTAACAGAGGTCACACTTCACGGCGATGGCGCGCACGCCGGGCACCCAGTCGAGGAACGGGCTGACGCGGGCGGGTGCCGGGGGGGCCATCGGTGCCTTGCTGGTATTACAGTTGGCAGGAATGGCCCGCGGGCGGCTGCCGGCAAACTCAACGGCGCCAAACGGACAGGCAATACCGCACAGCTTGCAGCTAACGCACAGGCTTTCATTGAGCTGGATAGCGCCGTCGATGCGGGTGATGGCATTGACCGGGCACACCTGGGCGCAGGGGGCATCTTCGCAGTGATGGCAAAGCTGCGGCGCGGAGTCGGTGTTGTTGCGCATCACTTTCAGTCGCGGCTGGCTTTGCAGGCCATGCTGGCGATGGTTTTCTGAGCAGGCCGCTTCACAGGTGTGGCACCCGATACACAGCGTGGGATCAGCAATTACAAAACGATTCACCTGGAGTCCTCTGGTGATAGTCATTTTTGACGAAAAATGGCGGAAGTGTCATTTTCGACACCTGACGACATCGAATTCAGACCGCAGCGTGGTGCTGCGCGAGTGTCGCCAGGGTCAGCGATTCGCCGCGTTCGGTGGCTTCATACAGCGCGGTATAGACGCCGTTGATTTTGTCGAGGAAATGGTTGAACACCGCCTCGCGCTGGTCGATGTGAATAGTGCCGTCCAGCATCCCGTCATCGCTCAGTCGGGCACGACCAATCAGCACTCGCGCGTCGTCGTCGCGCGCTTCAATGGTGTAATTGAAGATATGCCCGTTGAACGCCTGCTCAGGCGTCACGCGGATCAGGAAGTGGTCAAACAGCCAGAAACCCAGCCCATTGTCGTTATTGCAGCCCACGCTCAGGTGCAGACTGGCTCTGGAGAGGGTAATGGCCTGAACCAGTGAATTGCCGTAGTGATTCCAGTGGGCGCGGAGCACGCGCTGGTGCCCGGCAATAAAATTGGCTTTTTCGCTCAATTCGGTAAGTGTCATGGTGAAGTACCTGATGCGTCATATGTAAAGAGTTCGCTTCACTAAGCACGATCCATGCCATTTTTTAACACACTGAATTTCATGATAAATATTTTTTGAAGCCTGCCCGATCACAAAAAATGACATGTCATTTCGTCATCTTTGTCAGGGCTCACGCTTTTCCCGCCCTTTCTCCTCTCTAAAAGCTGGCATCAATATTGCTTAACCCCCACGACTTCAACGGGAATAGCACAATGCACGAAATCACCCTCTGCCAGCAGGCGCTGGAATTGATCGAACAACAGGCCCATCAGCACCACGCGAAGCGGGTGACGGATGTCTGGCTGCGCGTCGGCGCCTTTTCCTGCGTCGAAAGCAGCGCGCTGGAATTTTGCTTTGAGCTGGTGTGCCGCGGCACCCTGGCCGAAGGCTGCGGGCTGCATCTCGAAGAGCAGCAGGCGGAATGCTGGTGTCAGGACTGTCAGGCTTATGTCCAGCTGCTTACCCATCGCGTACGACGCTGCCCCGACTGTGGCGGCGCAAGTCTGAATATCGTCGCCGACGACGGACTGCATATCACGCGTCTGGAAATTGAACAGGAGTAAATCATGTGTACCACCTGCGGTTGCGCCCAAGGCAACCTCTATATAGAAGGTGACGAGCGGAATGCCCATTCCGCTTTTCGCAGCGCCCCCTTCTCTCCGGCACCACGCCAGGCGTTTAACGTCACGCGGATTGACGGCGGGGAGTTTGCCCCTTCAGAACACCAGCCGGGCCAGCTTGATTACGGCCAGGGCGCCGCAGGCACTCACGCGCCGGGCCTGAGCCAGCGCAAGATGGTCGAGATTGAGATCGACGTGCTGAGCAAAAATAATCAGCTCGCTAAGCAGAACCGCCAGCGGTTCAGCGCCCGGCAGCAGCTGGCGCTGAACCTGGTCTCCAGCCCCGGCTCCGGTAAAACCACCCTGCTGACCGAGACCTTAAAGCGCTTACAGCAGCGCGTGCCCTGCGCGGTGATCGAAGGCGATCAGCAGACCGTAAACGACGCCGAGCGGATCCGCGCCACCGGCACCCCGGCGATCCAGGTCAATACCGGCAAAGGCTGCCACCTCGACGCCCAGATGATTCACGACGCGATGCAGCGCCTACCCCTGGATGAGGGCGGGATCATGTTTATCGAGAACGTCGGCAATCTGGTCTGCCCGGCGAGCTTCGATCTCGGGGAGCGTCACAAGGTGGCGGTGCTCTCCGTTACCGAGGGCGAGGACAAGCCGCTGAAGTACCCCCACATGTTCGCTGCCGCCTCCATCATGCTGCTCAATAAGGTCGACCTGCTGCCGTACCTCAACTTTGACGTGGAGAAGTGCCTCGCCGCCGCCCGGGAAGTGAATCCGGATATTGCGATCCTGCTGGTTTCCGCCACGCGCGGGGACGGGATGGACGCCTGGCTTGACTGGCTGGAGGCGCAGCGATGTGCATAGGCGTACCCGGAAAAATCAGCGCCATCGTGGACGGTATGCAGGCCAAAGTTGAGGTCTGCGGCGTGCTGCGCGATGTGGATCTGACCCTGGTGGGTGCTCACGACGAAAACGGCACCAGCCGTCTCGGCCAGTGGGTGTTAGTCCACGTCGGCTTCGCCATGAGCGTGATTAATGAAGAGGAGGCGCTGGATACCCTCGCCGCCCTGCAGAATATGTTCGACGTCGAGCCGGACGTCGGCCCGCTGCTGTTTGGCGAGGAGTCCCGCTGATGCGCTTTGTTGACGAATACCGCGACCCGCAGAAGGTGATGCGCCTGATTGAGACGCTGAAAACCCGCGCCGAAGCCTTGCCTTATACCCCCCAGCGTCCGCTGCGGATTATGGAGGTGTGCGGCGGGCACACCCACGCCATCTTTAAGTTCGGGCTCGATCAACTCCTGCCGGAGAATATTGAGTTTATCCACGGCCCCGGCTGCCCGGTATGCGTCCTGCCGATGGGGCGGATCGACACCTGCATTGAGATCGCCAGCCACCCGGAGGTGATCTTCTGTACCTTCGGGGATGCGATGCGGGTCCCGGGTAAAAACGGCTCCCTGCTGGATGCCCGGATGCGCGGCGCGGACGTGCGGATTATCTACTCCCCCGCCGACGCCCTGAAGCTGGCCCAGCAGAACCCGGATCGTAAAGTGGTCTTCTTCGGCCTGGGGTTCGAAACCACCATGCCCGCCACCGCCCTGACCCTGCGTCAGGCTAAGGCCGCTCAGGTGCAGAACTTCTTCTTTTTCTGTCAGCACATCACCCTGATCCCGGTGCTGAAAAGCCTGCTGGAACAGCCGGAGAACGGCATCGACGCTTTTCTGGCCCCGGGGCACGTCAGCATGGTGATTGGCACCCACGCCTACGATTTTATCGCCGCTGAACATCAGCGCCCGCTGGCGGTGGCCGGTTTTGAACCGGTGGATCTGCTGCAGGGCGTATTGATGCTGGTGGAGCAGAAAATCGCCGGCGTCAGCCAGGTCGAAAACCAGTATCGCCGCATCGTGCCGGAAGCGGGTAATACCGTGGCGCAGACCGCGATTGCCGAGGTGTTTGGCATTGAAGGCGACAGCGAATGGCGCGGGCTGGGGGTGATCGAACACTCCGGCGTACATCTCACCGAAGCGTATCGCCAGTTTGACGCCGAGCGCCACTTCAGCACCCGGGCGCAAGACATCTGCGACGATCCTGAGGCACGCTGCGGGGCTGTCCTGACCGGGCGCTGCAAACCGGCCCAGTGCCCGCTGTTTGGTAATAAATGCACCCCGCAAAGCGCCTTTGGCGCGCTGATGGTGTCATCCGAAGGGGCGTGTAGCGCCTGGTATCAGTACCGTTCTCAGGAGTGTGAAAGTTGAAACAGATAACCCTCGCCCACGGGAGCGGCGGCCAGGCCATGCAGCAGCTGATCGGCGAGCTTTTTATGCGCGCCTTCGCCAACCCACTGCTGAACGAGCAGGAAGACCAGGCCCGTATTCCCCTGCAGGAGCTTACCGCTCAGGGCGACAGGCTGGCCTTTTCCACCGACAGCTACGTGATTGACCCGCTGTTCTTCCCCGGGGGCGATATCGGCAAGCTGGCGATCTGCGGCACCGCCAACGACGTGGCGGTCAGCGGAGCGATCCCACGCTGGCTCTCCTGCGGCTTTATCCTTGAGGAGGGGCTGGAGATGGCGACGCTGGAACGCATCGTCACCAGCATGGCCACCGCCGCCTCTGAAGCAGGCATCACCATTGTGACCGGCGATACCAAAGTGGTTCCTCGCGGCGCGGCGGATAAGGTGTTTATTAACACCGCCGGTATCGGTTCGATTCCCGAGGGCGTAAACTGGGGCATGCGCCAGATTGCGGTCGGCGATGTGCTGCTGGTCAGCGGTACGCTGGGCGATCACGGCGCGACCATCCTGAATCTGCGTGAAGGTTTAGGCCTGGACGGCGATCTGCAAAGCGACTGCGCCGTTCTGACGCCGCTGATTCAGGCGCTGCGGGCGGAGCCGGGCATCAAAGCCCTGCGCGACGCTACCCGCGGCGGCGTGAATGCTGTCGCCCATGAGTTTGCCGCCAGCAGCGGCTGTGGGATCGAATTACAGGAGAACGCCCTGCCGGTGAAGCCCGCCGTGCGCGGCGCGTGCGAACTGCTGGGCCTGGATCCGCTCAACTTCGCCAACGAAGGCAAGCTGGTGATTGCGGTCGGACGCCATGAAGCGGAGCGCGTGCTAGGCTTATTACGCCAGCATCCTCTGGGCCAGGACGCGGCCATCATCGGCGAGGTGGTGGAACGCCAGGGTGTCCGGCTCACCGGACTGTACGGCGTGAAGCGAACCCTGAACTTACCGCATGCCGAACCGCTACCGCGTATTTGCTGACCCCGGCAGCACCTATTAGCTTCTCATTTTCTGGATATAACGCATGTCGTATACACCCACGAACGATCCCCTCGATCAAGGATTGTTCGATATTACCCGTACCCTGCTGCAACAGCCCGCTCTCTGCGCCCTGGCGCGATCGTTGACCTGGCATGCCCGGCAGATGAACCTGGCCGATCGCGCCCATATTCTGCTCTGGCAGTTAGAGCAGCGTCGCGTCTGTCTGTACGGTACTGACGAGCAGGATCGGGATATCCGCTATGAAGATGAGCCGCTGCTGGCGAACGGACCTTTCCGCCGCATGCTGTCGCGCCCGGACGTATTGCACTGTCAGGCGGACACCTTTAAAGAGACCTGGCCAGCGCTGGCCGGGCTGGATCTTTATGCCCCCTTTGCCCACTACTGCCTGACCCCGCTGGCCGCCGACGGACGGATCTTCGGCGGCTGCGAGTTCCTGCGCGACGACGATCTGCCCTGGTGCGAGAGCGATCTCTCCCGGCTGCAAACCCTGACCCAGGCAGCCGGTCTGGCAGTGGAGCAGATCCTGGCCCGGCAGAATAACAGCGACAGCTACGATGTGCTGTGCCGGGAGCGCAACGACTTTCGCCTGCTGGTCGCCATCACCAACGCGGTGCTGTCTAAACTCGACCTTGATGAGCTGGTGACGGAGGTCTCCCGGGAGATCCAGCGCAACTTCGGCATTGATTCCATCAGCATGGTGTTGCGCAGCGAGCGCAAGGGCAAGCTCCTCGTCTACTCCACCCATTACCTGGATAAAAACGCCCCGCTGTACGATCAGAGCGAGGTGGACGAGAAAGGCACGCTGTCCGAAAAAGTGATGCGTAACAAAAAGATGCTGATGCTTAACCTGCACAGTCGTGACCAGCACGCCCCTTACGAACGGATGCTGTTTGATATGTGGGGCGAACAGGATCAGACCCTGTGCCTGTTCCCGCTGATCTTCCGCGAGCGGATCCTCGGCACCCTGAAGCTGGCCCAGTGCAAAGCCCAGGTGTTTACCGCCTCGAATCTGGAGCTGCTGAACCAGATTGCCGAACGCATCGCCATTGCGGTGGATAACGCCCTCTCCTACCGCGAAATCAGCCACCTCAAGGAGCGGCTGATCGACGAGAACCTCGCCCTGACCGAGCAGATCAACAATGTCGCCACCGACTTTGGCGAAATCATTGGCCGCAGCTCGCCGATGATGACGGTGATGAAGCAGGTGGAGATGGTGGCCCACAGCAACAGTACGGTGCTGATCCTGGGGGAGACCGGGACCGGTAAAGAGCTGATTGCCCGCGCCATTCATAATCTGAGCGGACGCAGCGAGCGGCGGATGGTGAAGATGAACTGCGCGGCGATGCCCGCCGGGCTGCTGGAGAGCGACCTGTTCGGCCACGAGCGCGGGGCATTTACCGGCGCCAGCGCCCAGCATATTGGCCGCTTTGAGCTGGCAGACAAGAGCACGCTGTTTCTCGATGAAGTGGGCGATATGCCCATTGAGCTGCAGCCCAAGCTGCTGCGTGTGCTCCAGGAGCAGGAGTTTGAGCGGCTCGGCAGCAATCGCACTATTCACACTGACGTGCGCCTGATTGCCGCAACTAACCGCGACTTAACGCAAATGGTCGCCGATCGTGAGTTTCGCAGCGACCTTTATTACCGGCTCAATGTGTTCCCGATCTTCCTCCCGCCGCTGCGGGAACGCCCGGAAGATATCCCCCTGCTGGTGAAGTCGTTCACCTTCAAGATCGCCCACCGGCTGGGACGCAATATCGACAGCATCCCGGCGGATACCCTGCGTCAGCTCAGCAAAATGGAGTGGCCGGGCAACGTGCGTGAGCTGGAAAACGTGATTGAGCGCGCGGTGCTCCTGACCCGTGGCAATGTCCTGCAACTGTCGCTCCCGGATATCGATTATCCTCGCTTCGCCAGCACCGCGACGCCGGAGGCGCCAGTCAGTCCGATTCGCGAAGGCGAGGAGGAATATCAACACATTATGCGGGTGCTGAAAGAGACCAACGGTGTGATCGCCGGACCTAAAGGGGCAGCAAAACGGCTGGGACTGAAGCGCACCACGCTCCTGTCGCGCATGAAGCGGCTGGGGATCGATAAGAACGCTATTTTGTAAGGCCCTGCAGGGAAATATCACCCGCATGAGTGGAATATAATACTCAGGTTTTCGGGGTGCTATTTCCCTGTCATCATCCGCGTCATTCTCCTGTCATATTCCTCTGCATTTTTGTTTTCGCTCCGCGAATTTCGTCACAATAAGACATTTCTCAAGAAAAATTCATACCGCGTTCAGCCCTTATCTCATGGGAAATTGCGCCGATTCGCGCGCGGCAAAAATCATGCCACAAGCCGATCCAGGGTTGTCTCAGATTCTGAGTATGTTAGGGTATGGCCGGTTAATTATATTCACTGGTAATGATATCGACATAAATAAATAACGGGACATTCTTTATTGCATGGCAATTAAATTAGAAGTTAAGAATCTTTATAAAGTATTTGGCGAGCACCCGCAGCGCGCATTCAAATATATTGAAAAAGGCCTTTCAAAAGAAGTAATTCTGGAAAAAACCGGGCTGTCGCTTGGCGTTAAAGACGCCAGTCTGGCCATTGAAGAAGGCGAGATTTTTGTCATCATGGGGTTATCCGGTTCGGGTAAATCCACTATGGTTCGCCTTCTCAATCGCCTGATTGAACCCACCCGCGGACAGGTGCTGATAGATGGCGTTGATATTGCCAAAATATCGGACGCCGAGCTCCGCGAGGTGCGCAGAAAAAAGATCGCGATGGTGTTTCAGTCGTTCGCTTTGATGCCGCATATGACGGTGTTAAATAACACCGCCTTTGGTATGGAATTAGCCGGCGTACCGGCCAATGAGCGCCAGGAAAAAGCGCTGGATGCACTGCGTCAGGTAGGGCTGGAAAATTACGCCCACGCGTACCCGGATGAACTTTCCGGCGGGATGCGTCAGCGCGTCGGATTAGCCCGCGCATTAGCGATCAATCCCGATATATTATTAATGGATGAGGCCTTCTCGGCGCTCGATCCCTTAATTCGTACCGAGATGCAGGATGAGCTGGTAAAACTGCAGTCGCGTCATCAACGTACCATTGTCTTTATTTCCCATGACCTCGATGAAGCCATGCGTATTGGCGACCGGATTGCCATTATGCAAAACGGCGAAGTGGTGCAGGTGGGAACCCCGGATGAAATTCTCAATAATCCGGCGAATGATTATGTGCGTACCTTCTTCCGCGGAGTCGATATTAGCCAGGTGTTCAGCGCCAAAGATATTGCCCGCCGAACCCCGAACGGCATTATCCGTAAAACGCCAGGTTTCGGCCCGCGATCGGCGCTCAAACTGCTGCAGGATGAAGACCGCGAATACGGCTATCTGGTTGAACGCGGTAATAAATTTGTGGGTGTTGTCTCCATCGATTCTCTGAAAACCGCCCTTGGCGAAAATCAGGGTATCGATGCGGCGTTAATTGACGCTCCGCTTGCCGTGGACGCGGAAACGCCGCTCAGCGAGTTGCTCTCCCATGTCGGTCAGGCGCCCTGCGCGGTACCGGTAGTCGGAGAGGAACAACAGTACGTCGGCATCATCTCAAAACGCATGTTGCTGCAGGCTTTAGATCGCGAGGGGGCAAACAATGGCTGATCAATCAAACCCGTGGGGCACCACCGAGGCTGCGGACAGCGCGGCACAATCCGCTGACGCGTGGGGCTCTTCCACCGCAGCTCCTGCGCCAACCGATGGCGGCGCGGCAGACTGGCTGACCAGCGCGCCGGCGCCGGCACCCGAGCATTTCAATATTATGGACCCGTTCCATAAGACGCTGATCCCGCTCGACAGCTGGGTTACCGAAGGGATCGACTGGGTGGTCACCCACTTCCGTCCGGTGTTCCAGGGCATTCGCGTGCCGGTGGATTACATCCTGAACGGCTTCCAGCAGATGTTGCTGGGGATGCCTGCTCCGGTGGCGATTGCGCTGTTCGCGCTGATTGCCTGGCAGTTTGGCAGCGCGGGAATGGGCGTGGCGACGCTGATCTCGCTGATCCTGATCGGCGCGATCGGCGCCTGGTCGCAGGCGATGATCACCCTGGCGCTGGTGCTGACCGCCCTGCTCTTCTGCGTGGTGATAGGCCTGCCGATGGGGATCTGGCTGGCGCGCAGTCCGCGGGCAGCCAAAATTATCCGCCCGCTATTGGATGCGATGCAGACCACCCCGGCGTTTGTCTACCTGGTGCCGATCGTGATGCTGTTCGGTATCGGTAACGTGCCGGGCGTGGTGGTGACCATTATCTTCGCCCTGCCGCCGATTGTGCGTCTGACCATTCTGGGGATTAACCAGGTGCCGGCGGATCTGATCGAAGCCTCACGCTCGTTTGGTGCCAGCCCGCGCCAGATGCTGTTTAAGGTGCAACTCCCGCTGGCGATGCCGACCATTATGGCCGGTGTGAACCAGACCCTGATGCTGGCCCTGTCGATGGTGGTGATCGCCTCGATGATCGCCGTGGGCGGTCTGGGCCAGATGGTGCTGCGCGGGATCGGCCGTCTCGATATGGGACTGGCCACCGTAGGCGGCGTCGGGATCGTGATCCTCGCCATTATTCTTGACCGCCTGACCCAGGCTGTCGGTCGTGATTCACGCAGTCGCGGCAACCGTCGCTGGTACAACACCGGCCCTGTCGGGTTAATCACCCGCCCATTCGTAAAATAAGGAACAACGATGCGACATAGCGTAATTTTTGCCACAGCGTTTGCCACCCTTGCCTCCACCAGCGCATTTGCTGCCGATCTGCCGGGCAAAGGCATTACCGTGCAACCGGTACAGAGCACAATCTCCGAAGAGTCGTTCCAGACCGGGCTGGTGAGCCGGGCGCTGGAGAAGCTGGGTTATACTGTCAGCAAGCCCAGCGAAGTGGATTACAACGTGGGCTATACCTCGATTGCCTCCGGCGATGCCACCTTTACGGCCGTGAACTGGCAGCCGCTGCATGACGATATGTACAGCGCGGCGGGCGGCGATAAGAAGTTCTACCGTGAAGGGACCTTTGTCTCCGGCGCCGCACAGGGCTACCTGATCGACAAAAAGACTGCCGATCAGTACCACATCACCAACATCGAACAGCTGAAAGATCCTAAGATCGCCAAACTGTTTGATACCAACGGTGACGGCAAAGCCGACATGATGGGCTGCTCCCCGGGCTGGGGCTGCGAAGCGGTGATTAACCACCAGAACAAAACCTTTGACCTGGCGAAAACCGTCGACGTCAGCCACGGCAACTACTCAGCGATGATGGCCGACACCATTGCCCGCTTTAAAGAAGGCAAGCCAGTCATCTACTACACCTGGACGCCGTACTGGGTGAGCGACGTGCTGAAGCCGGGTAAAGATGTGGTCTGGCTGCAGGTGCCATTCTCCTCCCTGCCGGGCGAGCAGAAAGAGATCGACACCAAACTGCCTAACGGCATGAACTACGGTTTCCCGGTCAACACCATGCACATCGTGGCCAACAAAGCCTGGGCTGAGAAAAACCCGGCTGCGGCGAAGCTGTTCTCGGTAATGAAGCTGCCGCTGGCGGATATCAACGCCCAGAACGCGATGATGCACGCGGGCAAATCCTCTGAAGCCGATGTCCAGGGTCACGTTGACGGCTGGATCAAAGCCCACCAGCAGCAGTTTGATGCGTGGGTGAATGAGGCGCTGGCTGCGCAGAAGTAAGTCACTGCACGCTGTGTCCCCTCACCCCGGCCCTCTCCCAAAGGGAGAGGGTGTACAAATTCCCTCTCCCTTTGGGAGAGGGTTAGGGTGAGGGGATCAGACCGCACGATCTATCACTCAACAACTCCCCGCCTCCCTTCTTCATCCGTTATTATGGTTTCTGAAAAAATAATCACTCAACTAATGATTTCAAAAACCTGATGACAAAAAATAATCAAGGGCTTAGCCCTGCTCTCATTCTGCTGATGTCAGTGGCAACCGGTCTGGCAGTCGCCAGTAACTATTACGCTCAGCCGCTGCTGGAAACCATCGCTCGCAACTTTTCCCTGTCTGCCAGCTCGGCCGGTTTTATCGTGACCGCCGCTCAGCTGGGGTATGCCGTGGGCCTGCTGTTCCTCGTCCCGCTGGGAGATATGTTCGAGCGCCGGGCGATGATTGTCTCCATGACCCTGCTGGCCGCTGGCGGGATGCTGATTACCGCCTCCAGCCAGTCGCTGGCAATGATGATCGTTGGTACCGCCCTGACCGGGCTGTTCTCGGTGGTGGCGCAAATTTTAGTCCCGCTCGCCGCCACCCTCGCCTCGCCGGAAAAACGCGGCAAGGTGGTCGGGACCATCATGAGCGGCCTGCTGTTGGGGATTTTGCTGGCGCGTACCGTGGCGGGTCTGCTGGCGGGTATCGGCGGCTGGCGCACCGTGTACTGGGTGGCCTCAGTGCTGATGGTGGTGATGGCTCTCGCCCTGTGGCGCGGCCTGCCGAAGGTGAAGTCTGAGACGCATCTTAACTATCCCCAGCTGCTGGGGTCCGTTTTTAGCCTGTTCACCCGCGATAAACTGCTGCGTACCCGGGCGCTGCTGGGTTGTTTCACCTTCGCCAACTTCAGCATCCTCTGGACGTCGATGGCCTTCCTGCTGGCCTCTCCGCCATTCAACTATTCTGAAGGGATGATCGGCCTGTTCGGCCTGGCGGGTGCTGCCGGGGCACTGGGGGCGCGTCCTGCGGGCGGTCTGGCGGACAAGGGCAAATCGCATATCACCACTACCGTCGGGCTGGTGATGCTGCTCCTCTCCTGGGCGGCGATCTGGTACGGGCACATCTCGGTGCTGGCGCTGATTGTCGGCATCCTGGTGCTGGACCTCACCGTGCAGGGGGTGCATATCACCAACCAGACCGTGATCTACCGCGTCAAGCCGGACGCCCGTAACCGCCTCACGGCCGGGTATATGACCAGCTACTTTATCGGCGGTGCCGCCGGGTCACTGATCTCCGCCTACGCGTGGCAGCATGGCGGCTGGACGGGCGTCTGTGTGGCCGGGACGGTGATGGCGATCCTGAACCTGCTGGTGTGGTGGCGCGGCTACCATCGTCAGGAAGCTATTCAATAAGGTTTACATAAGTTTGGGGCTCCTCAGGGTGTTAAGGAGCCCCTCAGTCTGATATGGTGGCGGAATCATTTATTCCGGAAATTTTTATGTGGGTAATATATTTGAATACCGCATGAATAGCTTACGCCCGAAGTCCCATCCCCGTTTTGCCAGTGCAATCCCCTCTTTTCTGTGCTTACCGGGTCACGGATCTACCCGGCTCTTGATGACGGTGAAATTTGTCTAATCGATTTTAGCCGCACAAATAATTCATTTACATTATTTGTCACCGTCGTTACTATATCGGCTGTAATTAATGAGGTTATGCCCAAATGGATAGTTCGTTTACGCCCATTGAACAAATGCTTAAATTTCGCGCCAGTCGCTATGCAGATTTCCCGTATCAGGAGATCCTGCTGACCCGTCTCTGCATGCACATGCAGGGAAAGCTGCTGGAAAATCGCAATAAAATGCTGAAAGCTCAAGGGATTAACGAGACGTTATTTATGGCGTTGATTACGCTGGAGTCTCAGGAGAATCACAGCATCCAGCCTTCCGAGCTGAGCTGCGCCCTGGGTTCGTCTCGTACCAATGCAACCCGTATTGCCGATGAGCTGGAAAAACGCGGCTGGATTGAACGCCGTGAAAGCGACAACGACCGCCGTTGTCTGCATCTGCAACTGACCGACAAGGGTCACGAATTCCTGCGTGAGGTGCTTCCACCTCAGCACAACTGCCTGCATCAACTCTGGTCGTCTTTAAGTGGTACCGAGAAAGAGCAGCTCGAGCATATCACCCGTAAGCTTCTCACCCGTCTGGACCAGATGGATGAAGACGGCGCTGTTCTTGAGGCGCTGCGCTAACGCGACGACACGCTCCAAAAATCCAGATTCATAAGAAAACCGACAGGCCAGCACATAATAGTGCTGGCCTTTCTGATAACAGGTCGGCTCAGCCGATGTGAAATAATAAGATCGTGGAGAAAATCATGAGCGCAAATGCGGAGAACACAACCCCGCAGCAACCGGTCAACAAGAAGAAAGGCAAACGCAAGCGCGCCCTTCTGCTGCTGACCTTGCTCTTTATTATCATTGCCGTGGCATATGGGATCTATTGGTTTTTAGTACTGCGTCATAGTGAAGAGACGGATGACGCGTACGTGGCAGGGAACCAGGTTCAGATTATGGCGCAGGTGTCGGGCAGCGTGACGAAAGTCTGGGCTGACAATACCGACTTTGTGCAAAAAGGCGACGTGCTGGTGACGCTGGATCCAACCGACGCGCAGCAGGCGTTTGAAAAAGCGCAGACCGGGCTGGCCTCGAGCGTGCGTCAGACCCGTCAGCAGATGATCAACAGCAAGCAGCTGCAGGCCAACATCACCGTGCAGAAAACGGCTCTCGCCCAGGCGCAGAGTGACTTTAATCGCCGCGTTCCCCTCGGCACCGCCAACCTGATTGGCCGTGAAGAGTTGCAACACGCCCGCGATGCGGTCGCCAGCGCCCAGGCCCAGCTCGATGTCGCCATTCAGCAATACAACGCCAACCAGGCGGTGGTGCTGGACACGACTCTCGATCAACAGCCGGCGGTCAAACAGGCAGCGACTGAAGTGCGCAACGCCTGGCTGGCGCTGGAGCGAACCAAAATCGTCAGCCCGATGACTGGCTACGTTTCCCGTCGCTCGGTGCAGCCTGGCGCCCAGATCAGCACCTCAACCCCGCTGATGGCGGTCGTGCCGGCAACGAACCTGTGGGTGGATGCTAACTTCAAAGAGACGCAGCTGGCGCATATGCGTATTGGCCAGAGCGCCACGGTGGTCAGCGATATCTATGGCGACGAGGTGAAATACACCGGTAAAGTTGTCGGTCTGGATATGGGTACCGGCAGCGCCTTCTCTCTGCTGCCTGCGCAGAACGCCACCGGGAACTGGATCAAAGTGGTTCAGCGTCTGCCGGTGCGTATCGAGCTGGATGAGAAACAGCTGGCGGATCATCCGCTGCGTATTGGTCTCTCCACGCTGGTGACGGTCGATACCGCTAACCGCGACGGTCAGATGCTGGCGAACCAGGCGCGTTCTAACCCGGCTTACGAAAGTAATGCCCGCGAGATCAGCCTTGAGCCCGTGAATAAGCTGATCGATGAGATCGTGAAGGCGAACGCCGGTTAATCCAAAGGTGAGCGTTATGCAGCAGCAAAAACCGCAAAAACCGTTGGAAGGGGCGCAACTGGTCATCATGACCATTGCGCTGTCGCTGGCGACCTTTATGCAGGTGCTGGACTCCACCATCGCCAACGTGGCGATCCCGACCATCGCCGGGAACCTTGGCTCATCCCTGAGCCAGGGGACATGGGTCATCACCTCGTTCGGGGTGGCGAACGCTATCTCCATTCCGATCACCGGCTGGCTGGCAAAGCGCGTCGGGGAAGTGAAACTGTTCCTCTGGTCCACCATCGCCTTTGTGATCGCCTCCTGGGCGTGCGGGATGTCCAGCAGCCTGACCATGCTGATCTTCTTCCGCGTGATCCAGGGGATTGTTGCCGGGCCGCTGATCCCGCTGTCGCAGAGTCTGCTCCTTAACAACTATCCACCGGCCAAACGCTCTATCGCGCTGGCGCTCTGGTCGATGACGGTGATTGTCGCCCCGATCTGCGGCCCGATTCTGGGCGGCTATATCAGCGATAACTACCACTGGGGCTGGATCTTCTTTATCAACGTGCCGATTGGCGCGGTGGTGGTGTTGCTGACCCTGCAGTCGCTGCGCGGTCGCGAAACCCGCACCGAGCAACGACGCATTGATGGCGTGGGGCTGGCGCTGCTGGTGTTGGGCATCGGCAGTCTGCAGATCATGCTCGACCGCGGGAAAGAGCTGGACTGGTTCGCCTCGCAGGAGATCATCGTCCTGACGGTGGTGGCGGTGGTGGCGCTAAGCTTCCTGATTGTCTGGGAGCTGACGGATGACAACCCGATAGTCGATCTGTCGCTATTCAAGTCGCGCAACTTCACCATAGGCTGCTTGTGTATCAGCCTTGCCTACATGCTCTACTTCGGCGCCATTGTTCTGCTGCCGCAGCTATTGCAGGAGGTATATGGCTACACGGCCACCTGGGCGGGGCTGGCGTCGGCGCCGGTCGGGGTGATCCCGGTCCTGCTGTCGCCGATCATTGGTCGCTTCGCCCATAAGCTCGATATGCGTCGGCTGGTCACCTTCAGCTTCATTATGTATGCGGTGTGCTTCTACTGGCGTGCCTATACCTTCGAACCGGGCATGGACTTTGGTGCCTCCGCGTGGCCGCAGTTTATTCAGGGCTTTGCGGTGGCGTGCTTCTTTATGCCACTGACCACCATCACCCTTTCCGGCCTGCCGCCGGAACGGATGGCGGCGGCCTCCAGTCTGTCGAACTTTATGCGTACCCTGGCGGGCTCCATCGGAACCTCGATGACCACCACCATGTGGAGCAACCGCGAGTCGTTACACCATGCGCAGCTGACGGAGTCGGTGAACGTGTTCAATCCGCAGGCGCAGGAGGTGTACAGCCAGCTGCAGGGAATGGGCATGTCCGAGCAGCAGGCATCAGGCTGGATAGCACAGCAGATCACCGCGCAGGGGCTGATCATCTCGGCTAACGAGATCTTCTGGCTGTCGGCGGGCGTGTTCATCGTGCTACTGGGGCTGATCTGGTTAGCCAGACCGCCGTTCGGAGCGGGCGGTGGAGGCGGTGGCGCGCACTAACCGCCTGAAAAGAAAAACGGATCTGCATGCAGATCCGTTTTTTTATGGTCGCGATTACGATTATTTAATACCGATAATTTTAATCGTGATGATCGAGACCGTACCTGGCGGCACAAAGCCGGGGACGCCCGCTTCACCGTAAGCCTGCTTCGCCGGAATATGCAGTTTTGCCTCCCCGCCCAGACCCATCTTTTTCACCACCGTCTGGAACATTGGCGGGAGATCTTTCACCCGGCTGGCACGAACCTCTTTACTGGACATCACCTTACCGGTGCCCAGCACCTCACTAAGCTCGGTCATGATCTCATTCTGGCCAGTAATAAGTGGGGTCTGGCCCTGCTGGATAATCCGGTAGATTGCCCCCTCCGGCAGTCGCTTGGCACCCTTCTCATTCGCCGCCTTAGCCATGATCGCTTTGCTCTGCTTTTCATTTTCGCTTTGCGTGGCGACAAACTGCTTTTTCTGAACCTGGTCCAGCGCGGTCAGCTCTTTCGACAGCACAGCTGGCGCCAGCTGCAGATTATTGTTCACCTTATCGTTAAAGCCCTGCATAAAGGCGTTGAGATCGAGCTTTTTCTTCAGCCCGTCCAGCTTAGCTTTTTCACGCCCTGCCGCATCGCCATACCAACTGCCAATGGCGTAGCTGGTCAGCGTATCTTTTGCCGCAGCCTTATCGATCTTCATCCGCTGCTTATCCGTACCCTCTTTTGCAGGTGCTGCCTGACTCGCCTTCAGCTTCTGGTTTTCGGCCGTCAGCGCTGCCAGAGAGGCGCTTTGCGTTTTCTGCTGCTCCTCAAGCGCTGCTTTTTGCGTTTGAAGCTGGGCCAGCTGTTTTTTCAGCTCCTCAGACGCTTTCCCGACGGTAGCCAGCTGAGTGGCCAGCGCACCGTTTTTGTCTTTCTCGCTGCCAGCGTTATTTTTCTGCACAGCCAACAGGGATTCCTGTAAAGCGATGACTTTTTTGGCGTCCTCGAGTTGGTTCTGCACAATCTCAGACTTCACCTTTTCGCTGCTGACCTGTTTTTCCTGCTCGGCCAGCCGGGTTTCCAGAGTGGCTTTTTGCAGGTTTAACGCCGACAGCTGGGCTTTTAAGGCATCGACTTCCTTCACGGCGCCGGTGCTCTTGTCACTGCTGATTTTGAGGGTGGCGAGCTGTGCCTCCAGCGCTTTCTTCTGCGTCTGCAGGTCGGTCAGCTCTTTGGTCAGCGCGGCGCTTTTCTCATTGGCCGCTTTCAGCGCGGTTAGCTGACTATCCATAGCCTTTTTCTGCGCCTGAAGCTCAGTCAGCTCTTTAACCAGCTTCTCTTTATCGCTGTCGGCACTGCTCTTCTGTACGGCCAGCAGCGACTCCTTCGAGGCGATAACTTTTTTGGCGTCCTCAAGCTGGTTCTGCGCAATCTCAGACTTTGTCTTTTCGCTGCTGAACAATTTTTCCTGTTCGGCCAGCCGGGTTTCCAGAGTGGCTTTTTGCAGATTCAGCGTCGACAGCTGGGCTTTTAAGGCGTCGAGTTCTTTCGCTACGACGGTGCTCTTCTCGCTACTCGTTTTCAGGGTAGCGAGCTGGGCATCCAGCGCCTTTTTCTGCACCTGTAGATCGGTAAGTTCTTTGACCAGCTTCTCTTTGTCGCTTCCGGCGTTGTTCTTCTGCTCGGCCAGCAGCGAATCCTGCGAGGCAATGACTTTTTTGGCGACCTCAAGCTGGCTCTGTGCAACCTCAGCCTTCGTCTTTTCGCTGCTGAACAATTTTTCCTGTTCGGCCAGCCGACTTTCAAGGTTAGCTTTTTGCAGGTTCAGCGCCGACAGCTGGTTTTTTAGGGCGTCGAGTTCTTTCGCTGCGACGCTGCTCTTTTCGCTGCTCGTTTTCAGCGTAGCGAGCTGAGTATCCAGCGCGTTCTTCTGTGCCTGCAGCTCGTTTAACGCTTTAGTCAGGGCCGCGCGCTGTGCGTTGGCGTTATTCAGTTGCTCCGCCAGCTCGGCGTTTTTTTGTTGATCGACGCCAGTGGATTTCGGCAGCGTCGCGATGAGGCTTTCAACGGCAAGTTTTTGCGCACTGCCATCCGGCTGTGATTTAAGCCGGGCGAGTACCTGCTCTTTTTCCGCGACGCGCTCTTTCTCGTGGGCGACGGCTTGCTCCAGCTGCGCCTTTTCACGTTCTACCGTACTTAGCTGTTTGTCTAATCCGGTGATGGTGGCATTGGCCTGGCGAAGCGCCTCGGTGAGGCGGGAAAGTTTAGCCTGGTCCACGACGACGGCCTTGTCGTTTTTACCGGGCACGGCACGGGCTGCAGGACGAACAGGCTTTTTAGCCTGCGGTGCCGCGTCCGGGGGATTAGGAGTGGTATTTGGGGCACTAAAAGGATTGGTTGAATCGTTGCCGATAATCTTTTCGTTACTTAAACGTTCTAACAAATCCGTTCCGGCTGAAAACGCTTTTCCGCCCGATAATAATAATCCGCAGTACAATGCTGCGCTGAAGTATTTATTCATAACTGATTCATTTCATTGGCACGGTTCATCATGTTGGTATAAACCGTATTACGAATCCTGACGCATACCAGCGACAGTTTTTTATTTATTTCGGTGAGCATAACTTCAGAAGCGTTACCATCAACCAGAGCTTTATTCGATTCGTAAATTTTATAGTTTTTATTAATATTATCGAACTGCTTACGATAGGACTCATAGGCCGCCGGGTCGAGCTTTTGCAGTGCAGAGAACTCCTGATAGCACTGCACCTCCTGCTTGCGTTCAGCCGGGGCTTTGGCGATAGGCGGTGTTACTGGCTTAGAGCTGCAGGCGGACAGGAGAAAGGCGGAAAAAAGAATCGCGGTGCCAGCAAAATAAACTTTCATAAATCCCTCTGAATTATTATCTATTCCATGAAATATTCGCGCATCAATAATTACAGTGAATGAGCGTCAATCTATCATCCATAGATATAATATATATAAATAACTACCATGCGTTGTTTGCATAATAAAGAGAAAGAGAGGGATTCACAACGAGAGATGGGCTTTTAGGAATTTATAAAGAAACTAATATTACCCGGCACACTTCTTGCGGAGGGCCGGGTAATTTGCTAGATGTGCAGTTCCTGCAGCTTATCTTTTGGCAGCGCCAGTTCTTCATTGCTGTTAACGCGAACGTCACGCTCAAGAATATGACGTGCAATCTCCTGGGCTTCTTCCAGAGAGTGCATCTGATAAGTACCGCACTGGTAAACGTTCAGCTCCGGGATCTGGTTCTGCTCTTTTACTTTCAGTACGTCTTCCATTGCCGCTTTCCACGCATCTGCGACGCGTTTCTCTTCCGGCACGCCGATCAGGCTCATGTAGAAACCGGTACGGCAGCCCATTGGGGAGATATCGATGATCTCAACGCCGTTACCGTTCAGGTGATCGCGCATGAAACCGGCAAACAGGTGCTCCAGAGTGTGGATGCCTTTTTCGGGCATCACTTCCTGGTTGGGTACGCAGAAACGCAGATCGAAGACAGTGATCGTGTCGCCGTGCGGGGTATGCATGGTCTTCGCAACGCGTACAGCAGGTGCTTCCATACGGGTATGGTCGACGGTAAAGCTATCTAATAACGGCATACGTCACCTCCGATAGTGATTTTTTTTTAAAAAAAATGAACTCTTCTTTTCAACGCGAGTCTGAATATATGAAAGACGCGCATTTGTTATCATCATCCCTGTTCTTCAGAGATGTTATTTTGGCCACAGAGATGTGGCCTTTTTCTTTTCTGTCAGGCCTGTTTCGCCAGAAACGCTGCAAACGACTCAGTGTCCGCCGCTTCAATCTCACTCTGACGCACCACAGACGCATCGCGCTCCGTAGCAAACTCGGCTTCGCTTAACACTTCCAGCGGCTCCTGCTGCAGCATATCGCGATACTCCGCCGCCAGCGCACGACCGGTGCCACCAATCCCCTGATCAATCATAGAACGCAGAATACGCGCCGAGAATGTCAGCTCTGGATTATCAAAGCTTTCGACCAGCTGGTCGCAAACCTGCTGATACGCTTCGCCACCGTACACGCTGTCCAGGGTGTGGGCAACGCGCTTCAGATCGCGGAACAGATCTTTACCCACCTGCTGCAACGGGAACTGCGCCGTCTGACACCCCATACCCAGCGTCAGGCCAGGCTTGCGCCCTTCCAGGATCACCCGGTTCCAGTTGGTGCGGGTGCAAAGCAGTTCGTCAGCGCTCATCTCCTGCGCATCGGCCAGCACGCACCAGACCATAAACAGATCGAGGAAGCGTACCTGCTGCTCATCAACACCAATCGGTGAGAACGGGTTGATATCCAGGGAACGCACTTCGATGTACTCAATGCCGCCGCGCTGCAGGGCATCTGACGGCGTCTCGCCGCTGCGAGTAACACGTTTTGGACGGATCGGCGCATACAGTTCGTTTTCGATCTGTAAAACGTTGGTATTGATTTGCAGGCGTTTGCCGTCTTTCTCAAGCCCGATTTCGTCGTACGCTTCCGATGGCGTTTTGATCGCCCGCTTCAATCCTGCCACATACTCGTGCAATTCGTTAAACGTAATTCCGAGATTGCTTTGCGACTTATTGGTATAACCGAGATCGCTGAGACGCAGAGAGGTGGCGTACGGCAGGTAATACATCCCGCAGTCGGTCTTCTCAAACGGCAGCGTGGTCGGTTTGCCCTGCAGGAAAGAGGAGCAAATCGCTGGTGACGCACCGAACAGATACGGAATGACCCAGCCAAAGCGATAGTAATTACGGATCAGGCGGAAATAGCCCGCCGAGATCGCCTCTTTATCGGTCTCGCCGCACTTCGCCTGCCAGAATGCCATCGGCAGCGAGAAGTTATAGTGCACGCCAGAGATCGTCTGCATCAGCGCGCCGTAGCGGTTTTTCAGCCCTTCGCGATAAAGCGTTTTCAGACGACCAATGTTAGACGTGCCGTACTGCGCCAGTTCGATGTCCTGGCCCTGCTCGATGTAGCAAGGCATGCTGAGTGGCCACATACGCTCGTCACCCAGATTGCGGGCGCTGTAGCGGTGGATATCACGCATGACCTTCAGCATATGGTCAATATCGCCATCGACCGGCGTAATGAACTCAAGCAGCGCTTCAGCGAAATCAGTAGTGATCCACTTATGGGTCAGCGCCGAACCCAACGCCTGTGGATGGCCCGTCGTTGCAAGACTGCCATCCGCGTTTACGCGCAGCGTTTCGCGCTCAAGACCACGCTGAATACCCTTCAGAGCCTGAGGGTGGTTTTCCAGCCAGGCCAGTGCCTGTGATACGTCCGGGATCAATTCGACCTCCCGCCTGTCAAAATCATTTTATTTAGCATAATTGTAATGGTTCATGGTCACAAACAGTCCAATTAGTGCCACCACGTCATGCCCTGCAAAGTCACAACCGCTACCAGAACGTAGCGCAACGCCTTGCCAAGGCATAAAAAAAAGAGCACGGGCCCCCAGGAGATGCGCATCCATCCCGCCAGCAGGCACAGTAAATCACCGATTACCGGCATCCAGCTTAATAAAAGCGTGGCAGCGCCATAGCGTTTTAGCCAGCCGACTGCCTTTTCCTGCCAACGCGACGTTTTGCGTAGCGGAAAGAATCGCCCAAGAATAACGTTAGTCAGCCCTCCAAAGCTATTACCCATTGTTGCTATTAACACCAGCAACCAGGGCTGACTTACGCCGGACAAGAGCATCGCCACCAGCACCACTTCCGAATTTCCCGGCAAGAGCGTAGCGCTTAAAAAACTGCTGGCGAATAGTGAGGTCAGTGACAGCAGGTCACTCACAGTAAGCGAACGTCCACCGCATCCATGCCGGCAGCATGTGCCGCCTGAATACCGAAGTCGGCATCTTCAAACACGACGCACTTCGCAGCGGGCACACCCATCAGCTCTGCACACAGCAGGAAGGTGTCCGGGGCGGGTTTGTGGTTTTTAACATGATCGGCGGCGACCACTGCAGAAAAATAGTGGCGCAGACCAAGGTGGTTGAGCAATGCTTCTGCGACCGCGCTCTCACTGCCCGTCCCGACCGACATCGGACGACGTCCGTGCCACTCTTTTACCACCTCAATTAATGGCAAAGGGCGCACGGTATCTAACAGCATCGCTTTTACCGCATCGGTTTTTTCACGCGCGAGCAGATGGGGGTCGAGATCGGCCTGATTCAGTTCAATCACGGCCTGCGCAATACGCCAGGTGGGGGATCCGTTGAGGGCAATCATGGCCTGTAAGTCGAAACGCATTCCGTAACGGCCGAGGACATCAGTCCAGGCTTTACGATGCGTTGGCTCGGTGTCCAGGATGGTCCCATCCATATCGAAGATCAAACCGTCATACTGTGCGTACATCGTGCTCTCGCAGAAGGATTACAAAACGTTACTTTAACGTAAACAAGGGGTTTTGTCGCTGACAGAGAAGATGATTGCTGACGGAACGTCGAAGGAATAAACAATGAGGGAGAAGATGGTGCATCCGGGAGGATTACTCGGCGTTGCCTCGCCCTCCGGGTCGTTGCTAAAGCAACGTTATCCTCCCTGGTGCTGGCGATTGATTCGCAGACCATGAAACAACAGTCTGGCTGTTATCTCGGAGAAGATGGTGCATCCGGGAGGATTCGAACCTCCGACCGCTCGGTTCGTAGCCGAGTACTCTATCCAGCTGAGCTACGGATGCATCAGGGTACTTCTGAAGAAATAGTAAATGGTGCATCCGGGAGGATTACTCGGCTGCGCCTCGCCCTACGGGGCGTTGCTAAAGCAACGCTATCCTCCCTGGTGCTCGCGATTATCTCGCAGAACATGAAACAACAGTTTAGCTGCTATCTCGGAGAATATGGTGCATCCGGGAGGATTCGAACCTCCGACCGCTCGGTTCGTAGCCGAGTACTCTATCCAGCTGAGCTACGGATGCATCGGGATTTACTACTGTTACTGCTGATACTCTGTATTGCTTCATAAGCAACACAAAGCAAAAGATGGTGCATCCGGGAGGATTCGAACCTCCGACCGCTCGGTTCGTAGCCGAGTACTCTATCCAGCTGAGCTACGGATGCATCAGGATTTACTACTGTACTACTTGATACCCCATATCGTTTCGAAAACGACATGAAGTAAAGGATGGTGCATCCGGGAGGATTCGAACCTCCGACCGCTCGGTTCGTAGCCGAGTACTCTATCCAGCTGAGCTACGGATGCAAAATGGCGGTGAGGCGGGGATTCGAACCCCGGATGCAGCTTTTGACCGCATACTCCCTTAGCAGGGGAGCGCCTTCAGCCTCTCGGCCACCTCACCACACAACGCCTCTTTCGAGTGCTTCGAGTAACTCGTTAAGAGCTTCTCGTCGCTGCGTGGCGCATATATTACTTTCTGGGACTTATAAGTCAAACCTTTTTCCACGCTCTTTTTTCGTTTGCACAAATCACAGTCAATTCGCATGTAAAACCCGCAAAGAGGGTGTTTTATAAACGGATTTTGCAGGCCTGCTGGCAGTTATGTGTAGGTATAAAGAGGATGTCGGACAGAGAAAGGGTATGACAGGAGGTTAAAAAGAGAGCAGTTGAAATCGAACGGTAACTTTTGACAAGGAATATATCGGGAGGGTTGCGTCTCGCCAGACAGCGAGACGCGATAATATCAGTAACTGGACTGCTGGGATTTTTCAGCCTGGATACGCTGGTAGATCTCTTCACGATGAACAGAGACTTCTTTAGGGGCGTTCACACCAATACGTACCTGGTTGCCCTTTACCCCTAAAACTGTCACGGTGACCTCATCCCCAATCATGAGGGTCTCACCAACTCGACGAGTCAGAATCAGCATTCTTTGCTCCTTGAAAGATTAAAAGAGTCGGGTCTCTTGTATCCCGGCATTATCCATCATATAACGCCAAAAAGTAAGCGATGACAAACACGTAATGTGTCGGTAGTCATGGCATCACAATCTGTTAAACGTAAGTTTAGCCGATATACACAAACTCAACCTGACTTTATCATTATCGATAGCGTAGAGCGCAGTACGCCATAACGGTGTCGTTATGGCGTCTGTGTACGCTTTGTAATTATTACAGTTTCGAACTTACCCAGCTTTCAACACTGGCCAGTGCCGCTGGAAGGGCTGCTGCGTCTGTACCACCGGCTTGCGCCATGTCCGGACGACCACCGCCTTTACCGCCCACTTGCTGAGCGACCATACCAATCAGTTCCCCTGCTTTCACACGGTCGATCACGTCCTTAGATACGCCCGCAATCAGAGAAACCTTACCTTCCGCTACCGTCGCCAGAACGATGATGGTAGAACCGAGCTGGTTCTTCAGATCGTCGACCATGGTACGAAGCATTTTCGGCTCAACGCCCGTCAGCTCGCTGACCAGCAGTTTGACGCCGTTAATTTCAACCGCTTTGCTGGAGAGGTTGGCGCTCTCGGCAACGGCAGCCTGCTCTTTCAGCTGCTGCAGCTCTTTTTCCAGCTGGCGGGTACGTTCCATCACGCTACGCACTTTCTCGCCCAGGTTCTGGCTGTCGCCTTTCAGCAGTTGAGCGATGTCGTGCAGCTGATCGCTCTGCGCATGCAGAAGTGCAATCGCGCCTTCACCCGTGACCGCTTCGATACGACGCACACCTGCCGCGGTACCGGATTCAGACACGATGCGGAACAGACCGATGTCGCCCGTACGGCTGGCGTGGGTACCGCCACACAGTTCGGTAGAGAAATCGCCCATGCTCAGCACGCGTACGCGTTCGTCATACTTCTCACCGAACAGGGCCATTGCGCCTTTGTTCTTCGCCGCCTCGAGATCCATGATGTTGGTCTCAATCGGCAGGTTACGACGGATCTGGGCATTCACCAGATCTTCTACCGCACGGATTTCCGCCGGTTTCATCGCTTCGAAATGGGAGAAGTCAAAGCGCAGCACTTTGTCGTTTACCAGCGAGCCTTTCTGCGCAACGTGCGTGCCCAGAACCTGGCGCAGCGCGGCGTGCATCAGGTGCGTCGCGGAGTGGTTCAGACGGATACGTGCGCGGCGCGCTTCGTCAACGATAGCCTGAACGCCCTCGCCCACTTTCAGGGTACCGGATGCCAGCGTGCCCTGATGACCAATCGCCTGACCGTATTTCTGCGTGTCGTTGACCGTAAAGCTGAAATCACTGCCCTTCAGCTCGCCTTTATCGCCAACCTGACCGCCCGATTCTGCATAGAATGGGGTTTTGTCCAGCACCACAACCGCAGTCTGGCCCGCACTGATGCTGTCCACGGCTTTACCGTCAACAAACAGCGCAGTCACTTTGCCATTGGTTTCGAGATGCTCGTAACCTTCGAATTCGCTGCTGCCATCAACACGGATCATCGCGTTGTAATCGGCACCAAAACCGCTGGACTCACGCGCACGGCGGCGCTGTTCTTCCATGGCCGCTTCGAAGCCTGCTTCGTCAACTTTAATGTTGCGCTCGCGGCAGACGTCAGCGGTCAGGTCAACCGGGAAGCCATAGGTGTCGTACAGACGGAAGGCGGTTTCGCCATCCAGCGTATCGCCTTTCAGCTTCGACAGTTCGTCGTCCAGCAGGGCCAGACCACGTTCCAGAGTACGGGCAAACTGCTCTTCTTCGGTTTTCAGAACCTGCTCAACCTGCGCCTGCTGACGTTTCAGTTCGTCGCCAGCTGCGCCCATCACGCCAACCAGTGGCCCAACGAGTTTGTAGAAGAAGGTGTCCTTCGCGCCCAGCATGTTGCCGTGACGGATAGCACGACGAATGATACGGCGCAGCACGTAGCCACGGTTTTCATTCGACGGGATCACGCCGTCAGCAATCAGGAAGGCACAGGAGCGAATGTGGTCGGCGATAACGCGCAGGGATTTGTTGCTCAGATCGGTTGCGCCAGTTACTTCGGCAACAGACTTAATCAGGGTGCTGAACAGGTCGATGTCGTAGTTGGAGTTAACGTGTTGCAGTACTGCGGCAATACGCTCCAGACCCATACCGGTATCCACGGATGGCTTCGGCAGCGGCTCCATGGTGCCGTCGATCTGACGGTTGAACTGCATGAAGACGATGTTCCAGATCTCGATATAACGGTCGCCATCTTCTTCTGCGCTACCCGGAGGGCCGCCCCAGATGTGATCGCCATGATCGTAGAAGATTTCGGTACACGGACCGCATGGGCCGGTATCGCCCATCTGCCAGAAGTTGTCAGACGCGTACGGTGCGCCTTTGTTATCGCCGATGCGAATAATGCGTTCGCGCGGGATACCCACTTCTTTTTCCCAGATTTCATAGGCTTCGTCATCGGTTTCGTAGACGGTAACCCACAGACGCTCTTTCGGCAGGTTGAACCAGTTTTCACCGGTCAGCAGTTCCCATGCGTACTGGATAGCGTCATGTTTGAAATAGTCGCCGAAGCTGAAGTTACCCAGCATTTCGAAGAAGGTGTGGTGACGTGCGGTGTAACCGACGTTTTCCAGATCGTTATGTTTACCGCCCGCACGCACGCAGCGCTGCGAGGTGGTTGCGCGAGAATAATTACGCTTGTCGAGACCAAGGAAAACATCCTTGAACTGGTTCATCCCGGCGTTGGTAAACAGTAAAGTTGGATCGTTGTTCGGTACCAGGGAGCTGCTGGCAACAACCTGGTGTCCCTTACTATGGAAAAAATCGAGAAACGCCTGACGGATCTCAGCGGTGCTCTTGCTCATAATTATCCTGAAATCAAGCTAACGAAATGTCACAGCCGGTCACTACACAACCGTTGTTGGACGGACCAGCTACTGAAAAAAGTGGGAATAAGATAAGTTTTCTTTAGAGGGAAGTAAAATCCCGCATGCGTTCAATCGGTAAAATTACGCCAGATCTCCTGAATATCTTCCATCAGAAATCCGCGATAGAGCAAAAAGCGCTGGATTTTGACCTTTTCTGAAAACTCACGTGGCAAAGGTTCACCGTACTTTCGCACGGCCTGTTCCCGCGCCAGTTCGCACCAGTTAATCTCGCATTCACGCATCGCCTTTTCGCTGGTTTCGCGCGGGATACCTTTTTGATTGAGCTCCTGTCGGATGCGCGCCGGGCCGTAGCCTTTTCGGCTGCGGCTGGCGATGAAGCGTGCGACAAAACGGGTATCGTCCAGATAGCTGTGCTCATAGCACCAGGCGACCACCCGGTCGTAATCTTCTGCCGTGGCATCGATGGCCTCTGGCCCATTTTTGCTCATCACCGGCGCGGCGAGTTTGCGGCGTAGTTCCTGCTCGCTGTGGTCGCGGACGGCAAGGATGCGCACCGCGCGATCTAACAGACGGTTATAAGCAGGACGACGCGTTGTGGATTCATTCATAAATAAACCTCCTGCTGCAGTCTAAAACCAAAAAGCAAAAAGGGCCGCATTAAGCGACCCTTGTATATGACATCCGATTATCAGAAATCTTCGTTGGTTTCTTCAGCGTTTTCGCCATCAACAGCGAACTGCGGTTTGGAATCCTGGTTGCTGAGCAGAAGCTCGCGCACCTTCTTCTCGATCTCTTTTGCTGCAGCCGGGTTCTCTTTCAGCCAGGAGATTGCATTCGCTTTACCCTGACCAATCTTGTCGCCGTTGTAGCTGTACCATGCGCCCGCTTTTTCAATCAGCTTCTCTTTCACGCCCAGGTCAACCAGTTCGCCGAAGAAGTTGATACCTTCGCCGTACATGATCTGGAACTCAGCCTGTTTAAACGGTGCCGCAATCTTGTTCTTCACAACCTTCACGCGGGTTTCGCTACCCACCACGTTCTCACCGTCTTTCACGGCACCGATACGGCGGATATCCAGACGCACGGAGGCGTAGAATTTCAGCGCGTTACCACCGGTGGTGGTTTCCGGGTTACCGAACATCACACCAATCTTCATACGGATCTGGTTGATGAAGATCAGCAGCGTGTTGGACTGCTTCAGGTTACCGGCCAGCTTACGCATCGCCTGGCTCATCATACGTGCCGCGAGGCCCATGTGAGAGTCACCGATTTCGCCTTCGATTTCTGCTTTTGGCGTCAGTGCTGCAACGGAGTCGACGATGATTACGTCTACTGCGCCAGAGCGCGCCAGTGCGTCACAGATTTCCAGTGCCTGCTCACCGGTATCCGGCTGGGAGCAGAGCAGGTTGTCGATATCAACACCCAGTTTACGTGCGTAGACTGGATCCAGCGCGTGCTCAGCATCGATAAAGGCACAGGTTTTGCCTTCGCGCTGTGCTGCCGCCACAACCTGTAAGGTCAGGGTGGTTTTACCGGAGGATTCTGGCCCGTAGATCTCTACGATACGACCCATAGGCAGGCCGCCAGCACCCAGTGCAATATCCAGAGAAAGCGAACCGGTGGAGATAGTTTCTACATCCATGGAACGATCTTCACCCAGGCGCATGATGGAACCTTTACCGAATTGCTTTTCGATCTGGCCCAGTGCTGCCGCCAACGCTTTCTGTTTGTTTTCGTCGATAGCCATTTTTTCCTCTCATGCCGGGTGAAACAACTGCGCTTCACCCTGGATTCTGTTCTGTTGCAGCAATTATACTGTATGCTCATACAGTATCAAGTGTTTTGTAGAAATTGTTGCCAGAGCGTTTTTAACGCATAAACGGTGGCCTGACGACGCACGCTTTCACGGTCGCCGCTAAAGCATTCCCGACGGGTAATCCCCTCGCCCTGCGCCGTGGCAAAGCCAAACCACACCGTTCCGACAGGCTTTTCATCGCTACCGCCGTCCGGCCCGGCGATGCCACTTATAGAGACAGCATAGTCCGCCCGGGCGGCACGCAGGGCGCCAATCGCCATCTCAATGACCACCGGCTCACTGACCGCGCCATGCTCAATAAGCGTGGGTTCACGGACACCAATCATTTGCGCTTTCGCTTCATTACTGTAGGTGACAAATCCTCGCTCAAACCAGGCGGAACTGCCGGCGATATCGGTAATGACTTTCGCCACCCAGCCGCCGGTACAGGATTCTGCCGTGGTGATCGTCGCACCGCGCTGTTTCAGCGCCTGCCCTACTCTCTCACTGAGCTGCATCAATTCATGGTCAGTCATCGCGTTTTGACTCCTTATAAACGTGCAGCACAAGATAGCACTTTAGTCGCCAGATATGAGGACGAGGTGGAGGTTTTACGAGGGGGCTTCAGAAAAATTAACCTGGATGAGCGGTTAATAATGAAAAGGGAGTGGCGCAACGCCACTCCCTTTTTCGACGGACAGAAGCAGAATTAACTGAACGGCGAGGCCACACGTGCCTGCGCAACGGCCAGACCCAGCTGCCAGACCGCCATCGCATAGTGGGTGCTGTGGTTGTAGCGGGTAATGGTGTAGAAGTTCGGCAGCCCGTACCAGTACTGATAGCCGGTACCGATATCCAGACGCAGCAGGCTGACCTGCTGATTACCGCTCATCGGCTGCTGCGGCGTTAACCCTGCAGCGGTGAGCTGTGCCGCGCTGTAGCGGGTTTTAAAGCCGTTCTCCAGACCTGGCGCCTGGCCGTTAGCCATCACCGCCACCGGCTGACCTGGGGTCCAGCCATGCTCTTTGAAGTAGTTGGCGACGCTGCCAATCGCATCCTCAGGATCCCACAGGTTGATGTGCCCGTCCCCGTTGAAGTCGACCGCATACTGTTTATAGGAGGACGGCATAAACTGGCCGTAACCCATCGCCCCGGCAAAGGAGCCCTTCAGATCCAGCGGGTCGTCCTGCTCGTCGCGGGCCATCAGCAGGAAGGTTTCCAGCTCGGAGGAGAAGTACTCCGCCCGACGCGGGTAGTTAAAGGAGAGGGTCGCCAGGGCATCCAGAATGCGGGTCTTACCCATCACGCGGCCCCAACGGGTTTCCACCCCGATAATGCCGATGATAATTTCCGGCGGCACGCCGTACACCTGCTGGGCGCGGGTGAGCGCATCCTCATACTGGTTCCAGAACGCCACGCCGTTTTGCACGTTGTCCGGGGTAATGAACTGCTTGCGATAGCGTAACCATGCCCCGTTCGGCCCGGCCGGTGACTGGGTGGTCGGCGCCTGGCGATCCATCAGTCGCAGAACATAGTCCAGACGCTTGGCCTGGGAGAGGATCTCCTGCAGCTGGGTTTTATTAAACCCGTGCTTGCTCACCATTTTGTCGATGAACTGTTCCGCCGCCGGGTTGTTGGCAAAGTCGCCCCCCATCTGCATCACATTATGCTGGGGTTCCAGCAGGAAGCCACCGGACGGGGCGCCCGCCGTTTGTTGCTGGACCTCTTCGGTCTTCGGTTTGCTGCTGCAGGCAGAGAGCAGAATAAGCGCAGGCAGTAAGGCTGCGTAACGACGCTTGAGCATGAGACATCCATTCAACGAATTCGATAAGTGGCAAGTATGGTAAAGCATCCGGGACACCTCAAGGAAGAGATGCGAACCCGCACGGCAAAATCTTTACGCGCCTGAAGACAAATTCGTCCTCTTCTCAACCACGTCGCCCCCGCCTCGCCCATTATCTTTCAAAATAATACATTTTTCTTTCATTGTGAGATCTGTTTAACACTTTAAAACCTTTCAAAGTGATTATTATTAGCCCGTCAGAGATGAACTCACCCTACAGGAGAAAACAATGATAGAAACCATCACCCATGGCGCCGAGTGGTTTATCGGGCTGTTTCAGAAAGGTGGCGAGGTCTTTACCAGCATGGTCACCGGGATCCTGCCGCTGCTGATCAGCCTGCTGGTGATCATGAATGCATTGATCAACTTTATTGGTCAGCACCGGATCGAAAAACTGGCCCAGCGCTGCGCCGGGAACCCCGTCTCCCGCTACCTGCTGCTGCCCTGCATCGGCACCTTCGTGTTCTGTAACCCGATGACCCTGAGCCTCGGGCGCTTTATGCCCGAACGCTACAAGCCAAGCTACTACGCCGCGGCGTCCTACAGCTGTCATTCCATGAACGGTCTGTTTCCGCACATTAACCCCGGCGAGCTGTTCGTCTATCTGGGGATCGCCAGCGGCCTGACCACACTGGGCCTGCCGCTCGGCCCGCTGGCGGTGAGCTACCTGCTGGTCGGCCTGGTGACCAACTTCTTCCGCGGCTGGGTGACCGATCTCACCACCGCCATTTTCGAAAAGAAAATGGGCATTCAGCTTGAACAGAAAGTCCAGCTTGCAGGAGCCACAGCATGACCCGTATCCGGATTGAAAAAGGCGTGGGCGGCTGGGGCGGCCCGCTGGAACTCGACGCCACAGCAAACAAAAAGATCGTCTATATCACCGCGGGCACCCGCCCGGCGATTGTCGACAAGCTGCGCGAACTCACCGGCTGGGAAGCGGTAGACGGCTTTAAGGAGGGCGAGCCGCCGGAAGCGGAGATTGGCGTGGCGGTGATCGACTGCGGCGGCACCCTGCGCTGCGGCATCTACCCAAAACGCCGTATTCCCACCGTCAATATCCATGCGACCGGCAAATCCGGCCCGCTGGCGCAGTACATCCTGGAGGACATTTACGTCTCCGGCGTAAAGGAAGAGAACATCTCTCTGGCCGGGGGAGCTGCCCCGGCAAAACAGAGCGCGCCGCGAGAGTACGACACCAGCATGAAGATCACCGAGCAGAGCGACGGCCTGCTGGCAAAAGTCGGGATGGGGATGGGCTCCGCGGTGGCGGTGCTGTTCCAGTCCGGGCGCGATACCATCGACACAGTGCTGAAAACCATCCTGCCGTTTATGGCCTTCGTCTCGGCGCTGATCGGCATCATCATGGCCTCCGGTCTGGGGGACTGGATCGCCCACGGCCTCGCGCCGCTGGCCAGCCATCCGCTCGGGCTGGTAACCCTGGCGCTGATCTGCTCCTTCCCGCTGCTGTCGCCGTTCCTCGGCCCCGGGGCGGTGATTGCCCAGGTGATCGGCGTGCTGATTGGGGTGCAGATCGGGCTCGGCAATATTCCCCCGCACCTCGCCCTGCCCGCCCTGTTTGCCATTAATGCCCAGGCCGCCTGCGACTTTATCCCGGTGGGACTGTCGCTGGCCGAAGCGCGCCAGGACACCGTCCGCGTCGGCGTTCCTTCCGTGCTGGTGAGCCGCTTCCTGACCGGCGCGCCCACCGTCCTGATTGCCTGGTTCGTCTCTGGCTTTATCTATCAATAAGAGGAATTCGTCATGACCGTAATTTACCAGACCACCATTACCCGCATCGGCCAGAGCGCCCCGGACGCGCTGAGCGACCAGATGCTGATCACCTTCCGTGAAGGGGCTCCGGCGGATATCGAGGAGTTCTGTTTTATCCACTGTCACGGCGAACTGAGCGGCGAGCTGCGGCCTGGCAGCCAGCTCACGCTGGGCGATGCGCGCTATCCGGTAACAGCGGTGGGCGATGTTGCGGAGCAGAACTTGCGCGAGCTGGGGCATATCACCCTGCGTTTTGATGGCCAGACCGCGGCGGAATACCCGGGCACCGTGCACGTTGCCGGGCCGGTTCCGCAGGCGGTTGCAGCCGGTTGTGTACTGAAATTTGTGGCGTAATTAAAGGAGAGAAACATGGAACAGGTTGCAGTTGTCATTGGCGGGGGACAAACCTTAGGGGAATATCTCTGCCGCGGGCTGGCCGCAGAAGGGTATCGCGTGGCGGTGGTGGACATTCAGAGCGAAAAAGCCGCCCGGGTCGCCAGCGAGATCAATAAGGAGTTTGGTGAAGGCAAGGCGTATGATTTTGGCGCCGACGCCACCAGCGAGCAGAGCGTGATGGCGCTGTCGCACGGGGTGAATGAGATTTTTGGCCGGGTCGATCTGCTGGTCTACAGCGCCGGGATCGCCAAAGCAGCGTTTATTAGCGACGTGGAACTGGGGGATTTCGACCGTTCGTTGCAGGTGAACCTGGTGGGCTATTTCCTCTGCGCCAGGGAGTTCTCGCGCCTGATGATCCGCTACGGCATTGCCGGGCGCATCATTCAGATCAACTCCAAATCCGGCAAGGTGGGCAGCAAGCATAACTCCGGCTACAGCGCGGCCAAGTTCGGCGGCGTGGGGCTGACCCAGTCCCTGGCGCTGGATCTGGCGGAGTACGGTATTACCGTGCATTCGCTGATGCTCGGCAACCTGCTGAAATCACCGATGTTCCAGTCCCTGCTGCCGCAGTATGCCACTAAGCTTGGCATCGAAGCGGATCAAGTGGAGCAGTATTACATCGATAAAGTGCCGCTCAAGCGCGGGTGCGACTATCAGGACGTGCTGAACATGCTGCTGTTTTATGCCAGCCCGAAAGCCTCCTACTGCACCGGGCAGTCGATCAATATCACCGGCGGGCAGGTGATGTTCTGATTGTGCGTTAATGCCCGGTGGCGCTGCGCTTACCGGGCCTACAACCCCCTCGAATCGTAGGCCGGGTAAGGCGCAGCCGCCACCCGGCAATTCCACAGGAGCTACACATGGTTACCGCATTAATGACCGTCGCCGTTATCGCCTGGCTGTGCCAGCTGGCCCTCGGGGGCTGGCAAATCCACCGCTTTAACCGCGCATTCGACGCTCTCTGCCAGAAAGGTCGTGTCGGCGTGGGCCGCTCCGGCGGACGTTTCAAACCGCGGGTGATTGTCGCCATCGCGCTGGATGACAATCATCGGGTCTGCGATGCAATGATGATGCGCGGACTGACGGTCTTTGCCCGACCGGTGAAAATTGCAGCGATTAACGGTCTCGCATTACAGGAATTAGAGCCTGATGTGATCTTTCCCAATGATTCGCTGTGTCAGGATGCACTATCATTAGCGCTTAAATTGAAACATGGATAATTTCGTTGTGAACGTTATAAGCTTGCGAAATTATCATTTCGCAACCTGAGGAACTCAACGCCTATGAAACCCCGTCAGCGGCAGGCGGCCATTCTCGACCATCTGCAAAAGCAGGGAAAATGTTCGGTTGAGGATCTGGCCCACTACTTTGACACCACCGGCACCACCATCCGCAAGGATCTGGTGATCCTGGAGAATTCCGGGGCGGTGATCCGCACCTATGGCGGCGTGGTGCTGAATAAGGACGAGGCCGATCCGCCCATCGATCACAAGACGCTGATCAACACCCACCAGAAGGCGTTAATTGCTGAGGCGGCGGTCAAGTATATCCATGACGGTGACTCCATCATCCTCGACGCGGGCAGTACGGTGCTGCAGATGGTGCCGATGCTGAGCCGCTTCAATAACATCACCGTAATGACCAACAGCCTGCATATCGTCAACGCCCTGTCCGAATTCGACAACGAACAAACCATCCTGATGCCCGGCGGTACCTTCCGTAAAAAATCAGCCTCGTTTCACGGCCAGCTGGCGGAGAACGCTTTCGACCATTTCAGCTTTGACCGGCTGTTTATGGGCACCGACGGCATCGACCTTAATGCGGGCGTCACCACCTTCAACGAGGTGTTCAGCGTCAGTAAAGCGATGTGCAATGCCGCCCGGGAAGTGATTCTGATGGCCGACTCGTCGAAGTTTGGCCGTAAAAGCCCGAATATTGTCTCTAGCCTGGAGAGCGTTGATAAGCTGATTACCGACGCGGGTATCGATCCGGCGTTCAAACAAGCGCTGGAAGAGAAAGGAATCGATGTGATTGTAACCGGAGAGAGAGATGAGTGATTTTCTGTTAAACGCGGGTCGTCAAACCCTGATGCTGGAACTGCAGGAGGCCAGCCGCCTGCCGGATCGTCTGGGAGAGGATTTTGTTCTGGCCGCCAACACCATTATCCAGTGTGAAGGCAAAGTGATTGTCGCGGGCATCGGTAAATCCGGGCACATCGGCAAAAAGATTGCCGCCACCCTCGCCAGCACCGGCACCCCGGCCTTTTTCGTCCATCCGGCTGAAGCCCTGCACGGCGACCTGGGAATGATCGAGAGTCGCGACGTGCTGCTGTTTATCTCCTACTCCGGTTCGGCGAAAGAGCTGGATCTGATCCTGCCGCGCCTGCAGGAAAAATCGGTCGCGCTGCTGGCGATGACCGGTAAACCCCGCTCGCCGCTGGCGCTGGCCGCCAAAGCCACGCTGGATATTTCGGTGGAACGCGAAGCCTGCCCGATGCACCTGGCCCCGACCTCCAGCACCGTCAACACCCTGATGATGGGCGATGCGCTGGCAATGGCGGTAATGCAGGCCCGCGGCTTTAACGAAGAAGATTTTGCCCGCTCCCACCCGGCAGGCGCGCTGGGCGCCCGTCTGCTGAACAAAGTACATCACCTGATGCGTACCGACGACGCCACCCCACAGGTGAAGCTGAACACCAGCGTGATGGATGCGATGCTTGAGCTGAGCCGCACCGGGCTGGGGCTGGTGGCGGTCTGCGATGACGACAACCAGGTGAAAGGCGTCTTTACCGACGGCGACCTGCGTCGCTGGTTGGTGGGCGGCGGCCAACTGGAAGTTAACGTCAGCAGCGCCATGACCACTGGTGGCCTGACGCTGAAGGCCGAAAGCCGCGCCATTGAAGCCAAAGAGCTGCTGATGAAGCGCAAAATCACCGCCGCCCCGGTGGTGGACAAAAATGGCCGCCTGTGTGGTGCCATCAACCTGCAGGATTTCTACCAGGCAGGGATCATCTAACTCTTCAGACCCAGACGTTTCGCCAGCCGGTGCAGGTTGGCGACGTCGGTCTCCAGCGCCCTTGCGCTTGCCGCCCAGCTGCGGCTGTTCTGCTCCAGCGCGCGGGTAATCATCTGGCGTTGAAACGCTTCCGTTGCCTCGCGCAGGTTCTGATTCACCACTAACGGGGTTTCCGGCGTCACCGCAGGGGTGCTCTCATCATGCAGGGCAAAATGCTGCGCGTGGATCACCACGTCATCCCCCAGCCGCGCCGCCCGGGCCAGCACCACCGCCCGGTGGATGGCATGTTCCAGCTCGCGCACGTTACCCGGCCAGCCGTAGCTCAGCAGATGCGCACGGGCACCGGGGCTGAGTACCACCCGGGATAACCCCATCCGCAACCGGCACTGCTCGCAGAAATAGCCCGCCAGCAGCACCACGTCCTCGCCCCGCTCGCGCAGCGGCGGCACCGAAAGCGGGAACACGCTCAGGCGATGGAACAGGTCGGCGCGGAAGTTGCCTGCCAGCACCTCTTCGCGCAGATCGCGGTTGGTGGCTGCCAGCACCCGCACGTCAACCCGCAGGCTGCGGTCGTCGCCCACCCGCTGGATATCGCCATACTGCAGCACCCGCAGCAGCTTGGCCTGCAGCGCCAGCGACAGCTCGCCAATCTCATCGAGGAACAGGGTGCCGTTATCCGCCATCTCAAACTTGCCGCTGCGGTTGCTGATGGCCCCGGTAAACGCCCCTTTGACGTGGCCGAACAGCTCGCTCTCCGCCACGCTCTCCGGCAGTGCGGCGCAGTTGAGATAGACCAGCGGATTGACCGCCCGCGGCGAGGCCTCGTGGATGGCTTTCGCCACCAGTTCTTTGCCGGTGCCGGTTTCGCCCTCGATCAGCACGTTCAGGTCGGAGGCGGCGACAATCTCAATCTCTTTTTTCAGGCTCATCATGCCCGGCGACAGGCCGATCATCTCGGTGTTTTTCACCTGCTCAAACACAGCCGGGCCCCCGGGCAGGCTGTTCTGGCTCTCAAGCTGTTCAATCAGCAGGGCATTATTCAGGGCCCCGGCGGCGAGGGCAGCAATCAGCCTCAGCTCCTCGTCGCTGAAGGTGTCGAACTGGTCCGGCGACATGCCGTCCAGGGTCAGGGCGCCAATCAGGTTCTGCCCGGCAAACAGCGGCAGGCCGATACAGGCGTGCACCTTCAGGCTCTCCTGGCCGGGGATTAGCCCGTCATAGGGATCGGGCAGGTCGCTGTCGGCCGGGAAGCGCACCACATCCCCGGCGCGGGCGATGGTCTCCAGCCGCGGATGGCCTTCCAGAGTAAAGCGCCGCCCCAGCACGTCCTGGGCCAGGCCGTCGATCGCCAGCGGGATAAACTGCCGCCCTTCATAGCGCAGCAGCGCCGAGGCGTCGCAATCCAGCACGTGACGCAGGGTGGAGATCAGCCGCTGAAAGCGATCCTGATGGCCGATACCGCTCTGTAACTCAATGGCGATTTTCGCCAGCACCTCTACAGAAAAACTCATTTTCGCCTCACTGTCATTTTGACAATGCATCTTGTCATATTGACTATATCAATGACAGTCAAATTGACTACCCATGAGGGGTTATTATTTTTAATTTATTTTAAAATTAATAACTTAAAAAGTTGGCACGCAACCTGCAATTACCATTACATCTTTCGTTTAATTTCGCTGTATTAAGTTGAGGTTGCTATGTCTATTCTGGTTAAAAACAATATTCATTGGGTTGGTCAACGTGACTGGGAAGTACGTGATTTTCACGGGACGGAGTACAAAACGCTGCGCGGCAGCAGCTACAACAGCTATCTCATCCGGGAAGAAAAAAACGTCCTGATCGACACCGTCGATCATAAATTCAGCCGTGAGTTCGTGCAAAACCTGCGCAGTGAAATTGACCTGGCCGATATCGACTACATCATCATTAACCATGCTGAAGAAGATCACGCCGGTGCCCTGACCGAGCTGATGTCCTGCATCCCGGACACCCCGATCTACTGCACCAACAACGCCATCGACTCCATCAATGGTCACCATCACCATCCGGAGTGGAATTTCAACGTGGTGAAAACCGGTGACGCGCTGGACATCGGTAACGGCAAACAGCTGATCTTCGTTGAAACCCCGATGCTGCACTGGCCGGACAGCATGATGACCTACATGACCGGCGACGCCGTGCTGTTCAGTAACGACGCCTTCGGCCAGCACTACTGCGACGAACGTCTGTTCAACGACGAAGTGGATCAGGCCGAGCTTTACGAACAATGCCAGCGCTACTACGCCAACATCCTGACCCCGTTCAGCCGTCTGGTGACGCCAAAAATTACTGAAATCCTCGGCTTCAATCTGCCGGTGGATATGATTGCCACCTCCCACGGCGTGGTATGGCGTGAGAACCCAACCCAGATCGTCGAGCAGTACCTGAAATGGGCGGCAGACTATCAGGAAGACCGCATCACCATTTTCTACGACACCATGTCCAACAACACCCGCATGATGGCCGACGCGATTGCCCAGGGCATCAACGAAGTGGATCCGAACGTGGCGGTGAAAATCTTTAACGTGGCGCGCAGCGACAAGAACGACATTCTGACCAACGTCTTCCGCTCCAAAGGGGTGCTGGTGGGGACCTCCACCATGAACAACGTGATGATGCCGAAAATTGCCGGCCTGGTGGAAGAGATGACCGGCCTGCGCTTCCGCAACAAACGCGCCAGCGCCTTCGGCTCCCACGGCTGGAGCGGCGGCGCGGTTGACCGTCTCTCTACCCGACTGCAGGATGCGGGCTTTGAAATGTCGATGAGCCTGAAGGCGAAATGGCGTCCGGATCTGGATGCGCTGGAAATCTGCCGTCAGCACGGCCGCGACATTGCACGTCAGTGGGCGCTCGCTCCGCTGCCAGAAGCGACCGCTAAAGCCACACCCGAACAGGAAGCCTGCGCCTGTGCCGCCGCGGCGGCCGCCGACCTCGGCCCTTGCATGCAGTGCAGCGTCTGCCAGTGGATCTACGATCCAGCCCTCGGCGAACCGCTGCAGGATGTCGCCCCTGGCACACCGTGGAGCGACGTGCCGGATAACTTCCTCTGCCCGGAATGTTCCCTCGGTAAAGACGTCTTTGACGAACTGGCATCGGAGGCAAAATGAGCCACGGTATTGTGATTATCGGCTCGGGCTTCGCCGCCCGCCAGCTGGTGAAAAATATCCGTAAACAGGATGCGAACGTCCCGCTGACGCTGATCGCCGCGGACAGCATGGACGAGTACAACAAGCCTGACTTAAGCCACGTTATCAGCCAGAGTCAGCATGCCGACGACCTCACCCGCCAGACGGCGGGGGAGTTTGCCGAACAGTTTAACCTGCGCCTGTTCCCTTACACCTGGGTCGCCGACATTGATGCGGCGGCGCACGTGGTAAAAGGGAAAGAGACCCAGTGGTCATATGACAAACTGGTTCTGGCCACCGGAGCCGCGGCTTTTGTGCCGCCGGTTCCGGGCCGCGAACTGATGCTGACCCTCAACAGCCAGACGGAGTACCGGGCCTGTGAATCCTCGCTGCGTGACGCGCAGCGGGTGATGATTGTCGGCGCGGGGCTTATCGGCAGCGAACTGGCGATGGATTTTTGCCGGGCCGGGAAAGCGGTCACCCTGGTTGATCATTCCGCCAGCATTCTGTCGGCGCTGATGCCAGCCGAAGTGAGCAGTCGCTTACAGCACCGGCTGACCGATATGGGCGTGCATCTGCAGCTGAAATCGCAGCTGCAAAGCCTGACTAAAACCGATACCGGGATCTGCGCCCTGCTGGATCGGGACCGCTGCATTGACGTGGATGTAGTCATTGCCGCCACCGGCCTGCGTCCGGAAATCGCGCTGGCCCAGCGTGCCGGGGCAGAAACCAACCGCGGGGTAAAAGTCGATAGCTATCTGCAAACCACGCAGCCGGATATCTATGCCCTCGGCGACTGCGCCGAAATCAACGGTCAGGTACTGCCGTTCTTGCAGCCAATCCAGTTAAGCGCCATGTATCTGGCGAAGAACCTGCTCGGGGCCAACACCCCGCTGAAACTGCCTGCAATGCTGGTGAAGGTCAAAACGCCGGAACTGCCGCTGCATCTGGCAGGTGAAACCCAGCGCCAGGATTTGAACTGGCAGATCGCCATCGAACCTCAGGGGATGGTGGCGAAAGGTGCCGACAGCGAGGGCAATTTACGCGCCTTCGTGGTCAGTGAAGATCGGATGAAGGAGGCCTTTGCCCTGCTGAAATCACTACCTGTTTAACCCTCAAACGCTTGCTCTACTCGTTATATGCTTGTCCGATTTTGCCTTTCGCAGCCCCGGTGCCCCGGGGCTTTTTTAATTACGCAACTAAAAAGATAAATAATAAAATGCGGAACAGCCGAAAAACATCACCCTGTTTTATTCCCTGATTTCTTTTTAATCTGAGAGGGTATTGATTAGCCGGAGATAAACATGGCGACCTTCAGGAAAGAAATTAACGACCTTGCTGACTATTTTAAAAAAGTACAGCCTGTCGAACGCATATTATTCCGCTGGCTTTACCTCAGCCCGGAGGCGCGAACCCAGCGCCTTAAAGATCTGATGCTGCCTGTCAGCGACAAAAAGCATTAATAAAAAAGACGGCACAATTGCCGTTTTTTTATTGCCCAAAAGCGGAAGTATTCATCGAACATATCCTTGTTTATTTAAATATAAATAAACCAAAGGTGTCAGCGATATATTAATTTAAAGCACATCACATTTTTACTTCCCGCCATTTTAACCCTAGCGAAAAGCTGTTATTTTTCGCCGTGAATCAAGCCCCTTTTTTGGATGTGGATATTATGAACGCATTTAGCTATTTGCAACGCCTGGGCAAGGCGCTGATGTTGCCTATCGCGACCTTACCTGTTGCCGCGATTTTATTACGTCTGGGCCAGCCCGACGTGCTGAATATTCCCTTTATCGCCAGTGCAGGTGGCGGCATTTTTGACAGCCTGCCCCTGCTGTTTGCGCTCGGCATTGCTATTGGACTGGCGAAAGACAACGCTGGTGCCGCCGCGCTGGCGGGCGCTGTCGGTTTCCTGGTGCTGACCAAAGCCACGGCGGTCATTAACTCCTCCATTAACATGTCCTTCTTCGCCGGGATCATCGCGGGCGTGGTGGCGGGTCACTGTTACAACCGCTTCTCGGAGACGAAACTGCCCGACTTCCTGGCGTTCTTTGCCGGTAAGCGGCTGGTGCCGATCATGACCGGGCTGATCTGCCTGCTGCTGGCGTGGATCTGCGGCTACGTCTGGCCATCGGTGCAGCACGGGATTGATACCTTCAGCCTGCTGGTTTCCCGCAGCGGCGAGCCCGGCTGGTTTATTTACGGCATCCTCAACCGCGCGCTGATCCCCTTCGGCCTGCACTACATTCTGCACTCGGTATTCTGGTTCAGCCTCGGTGACTGCCTGAAAGTGACCTACGATGCGGCCAGCAGCATTCACAATATCTGCCTCGCGCCGGATGTGGTGAAAGGCCTGGTGGTGGGCGGCGCGGTACCGGGCATTGACGGTTCCAGCATTACCCAGATTGCTACCGATCTGACCCGCGGCGATCTCAACCGCTTCTTCGCCGGCGACCCGCATGCAGGCGTCTACATGGCGTGGGCATACCCAATCTTTATGGGCGGCCTGCCGGGTGCGGCGCTGGCCATGTACTTTGCCGCACCAAAAGCGCGTCGCGCGGCGGTGGGCGGGATGCTGCTCTCCGTGGCCCTGACCGCGTTCCTTACCGGGATCACCGAGCCGATTGAATTCTCCTTCCTGTTCCTGGCCCCTGCCCTGTATGCCCTGCATGCGGTACTGGCTGGCGTGAGCATGGTCATCGCCAACAGCCTTGGGGTATTGCACGGGTTTGGTTTCTCGGCGGGTCTGATCGACTTCGTGCTGAACTGGGGATTAGCCACCAAACCCTGGATCCTGATCCCGCTGATTGCCCTGTTCTTTGTGATCTATTTTGTGGTCTTCAGTTTCGCAATCCGCTTCTTCAAGCTGAAAACGCCGGGGCGGGAAGATGACGAGAGCGTAACGGGCGAGTCGGACGATCAGAATGAAGCCATCACGCACTACATCGCTGCGCTGGGCGGGGAGCAGAACCTGAAGCTGGTGGACGCCTGCATCACCCGCCTGCGCTTAACCCTGGTAGATAACAGCGTCCTCGACGAACCGGCACTGAAAGCGCTCGGTGCCAAAGGCATTCTCAAGATGGGCACGCAGAATGCGCAGGTGATTCTGGGGCCACAGGCGGAGAGCATCGCGTTAAAAATCAGAGCGCGGCTTAACGCATAATCTTCTGGGCCGGGGGAGCCCCAGTAATTTCTTTGCTCTTAAAGCAATAGGATAATTACTTTATAATTATTCACTTACAGCGGCTCCCTGGTCCGGCTGAAAATCGCCGAAGCGTTTCCGGAAGGCCGGGGCGAGGCGCAGGGACGCGCCGAGAGGGCATAGCCTGCAGGGATGCAGGCTGGTGCCCGACCCGAAAGCCGGAAGGAATAAGCTGAGGGAACCGCGAAGCGGCGATTTTCTTGCCGGGAGCCCGGGTAGCCAGGGTGGTGGCGATTGAGCCACCCTGGCACGTTCACCGGTTCAGGTGTATCAGAGAAGCAAGGAACATGAGGTGAACGGAACCACCACCTGAGTCGCATGTTCCCCCTCACCCCAGCCCTCTCCCTCAAGGGAGAGGGAGTCTTACTCCCGGCAAAACCGGAACAGTTGCTACATCTCTCCCTTATTTCTTCCGTAAAACCGCCTACACTCTGACCATTGCGACTCTTCCCCGGTAACTCTATGCGTCAGCTTCAGAAAATCCGCCAGTATCAGCGGCTCTCCGTGCATTACGGCTTTACGCCAAAACTGACCACTCTCGCTGAAGTGGCCGAAGTGGCGCTGTGCAGCGAACGCCACGCCCGGACGCTGTTACGCCAGCTGGCGGAAAGCGGCTGGTTAAGCTGGAAGGCACAGCCGGGGCGCGGGCATCGTGCCACCCTGCACTGCCTGGTGACCACCAGCGAACTCAGCGCCCCGCTGATGCATGCCTGTCTGGAGAAGGGGGATTATCAGAGCGCCCTGCAACTGGCGGACGGCGACCCCGCCAGCCTGCATCACATCATCACCCCGTTTCTCGGCGGGAAATGGCTCAAGCACCAGCCGACGCTGCGCATTCCCTGGTATCGCCCGCTCACCTCTCTGCACCCGGCGCTGCATCGTCGACGCGCCGAACAGCACATTATCTGCGCGGTCCATGCCGGGTTAACCCGTTATGAACCGGGCCAGGCACAGCCGGTGGCGGATCTGGCGCACCACTGGGCCTGCTCTGACGACGGACTGCGCTGGCATTTTTACCTGCGCAGCGGGGCACACTGGCATAACGGCCAGCCGCTGAGCGATGACGACATTCTGAGTGCAGTGCAGCAGCTGCTGAGCGATCCGGCCCGTAACAGCGGGCTGTTGCATATCGACGCGGTGACCCTCGCCGCCCCCTGGTGCCTGGCGGTGTATCTGCATGCCCCGGATGCCCTGCTGGCCCATCGTCTTGCCCATCCGGTCTGTCGCCTGCCCCATCCCCGGCAACCGGAGGTCGGCGCCGGGCCGTTCGCTATTGCCCGCCATCACTCGCATTTTTTGCGCCTCGAGCGCCAGCCCTGGTACTTTGCAACCCATCCGCTGCTGCATGCCATTGAGTTCTGGCGCACCGGCACGGTCGCTGATAAACCGGCATGGATTACGGTCGGGAAAGGCAGCGCCCCCCAGGAAGCGGTGACCTCCACCAGCGGCGGGTTTGCGTGGCTGATGGTCAATGCAAAATTGCCCGAAGCGCTGGCCGCGTACCTGCGCCAGACCGTTCTGACGCTCAACCAGCAGTGCTTTGGTCGGCGGGAGGATCTGCAGATCCATACCGAAATCCTTCCCGGCCTGCGGGTGCCCGCCCTGCCCGCCCCCGCTGACAGCGACCTGCCGCCCCGGCTGAAACTGGTGTGCTACAACACCCCCGAGCTGCGCGAGCTGGCTGAAATTCTGCGGCTCGAGCTGCAGCCGCACAGCTGTGAGCTGCATATCGAGTGGAAAGATCGTGATGGCTGGTATGCCCCCGATACGCTGGCGGATGCCGATCTGCTGCTGGGGGATCATCTGGCGACCGGCATGGCGGAGTTTGCGCTGGCGGAGTGGTTTATCTATGAACCCGCCTGGGCCACGGCGTTGGGCGAGGCGGGCTGGGAGGCGGCAAAACAGCAGCTGATGCAAAACAGCGACAGCGAAGCGCATTTTCACGCCCATCTGACGCCCTTTTTCCAGCGTCTGCTGGCGGAGGGGCGCTGCACGCCGCTGTTCCACTATCGCTACCGGATCAACGCCCTGGAAAACGTGCAGGATATGGTCCTGACCGCGGGGGGCTGGCTCGATTTTACCCGCGCCTGGCTGCCCCCGGCCGCCGAATTATGATTAGCGGTGCGGGCCGGGGATCACCGAATCGCGCAGGATCAGCTCTCCGGCGAAGGTCTGCTGGAAGGTGAACTCCCCGCCGTCGAGCATAAAGATCAGGCGGCTGATGGTCTCTTTCACCATCTCGGTCACCGGCACGCGCACGCTGGAGAGCGCGGGCACCACGTAGGGCGCCATCGCAATGTCATCGAAACCAACTACCGAAACCGCCCCCGGCGCGGCGATGCCGCTGTCGTGAAGCTGCTTAATGGCGCCGATCGCCATGTCGTCGTTGCTCGCCACCAGCGCGGTAAAATGCTCGCCCCGCGCCAGCAGCGTCGTCACCCCTGCCGCCCCGCTGGCCGGGTTCCATTTACCCTCGACAATCAGCGAGTCGCGCAGCGGGATCTGGTGCTGGGCCAGGGCATCTTTATAGCCGGAAAGACGTTCAATCCCGGTGGGGGAATCCAGCGATCCGGTGATAAAGGCGATATCGCGATGGCCCTGTTCGATGAGGGTTGATACCGCCGCCTGGCTGGAGGCTTTATGATCCGACCAGACGCAGTGGCTGCTGTTTTTGCGCAGCCGACGGTTAAGCACCATCACCGGCTGCTCGTGCTTCTGGATGATCTCGTCCATCTCATCGACGCTGAGAAAACGCGGGTAGATGATGATCGCGTCGCAGCGCATATCGAGCAGATACTGAATCGCCTCCCGCTCTTCATCGGCGCTGTGCTTGCCATCGGCGAGGATCAGCTGTCGGCCTCTCTCCTCGGTCATTCTGGCAGCGTGGAACAGCAGCTCGCTGAAATAGACCCCGTGATAGAGGGTGTTGGTCACCACCAGTCCGAGGGTTTGCGTGCGTTTGGTCGCCAGGTTGCGCGCCAGTAAATTGGGCCGGTAACCGCTCTCTTCAATCGCCTGAAAGACCCTGTCTTTTGTCTCCTGGCTCACGTAGCCATTGCCCGAAAGCACCCGGGAAACCGTCGCCTTCGAGACCCCTGCCCGCTTCGCCACTTCCAGCATCGTGGTCATCAATCTGTTCCATCTGCATCTGATGAGCGGCAGTGTACTGTACCGCGTGGAAAATGTCGCAGCAGGACGATCACGCTTTTCGCTCCCTTAGGTGATCCTCATCACGGATCTAAAAAATGGTCAAAATGCGATCTTGTTTGATTCAGAGAAACTCTTCATGATTTTGTGGAACCGGTTTCCTATATAAGTTTCATCGTTACCCACGGTGAAGACGTACCTTACTGATAAAACAGGATATAACCCGATGGCCAAAAATTATGCTGCGCTGGCGAACGCTGTTGTCAGCGCGCTCGGCGGCAAAGACAACATCGTCGCCGTCACCCACTGCATGACCCGACTGCGCTTTGTGGCGAAAGACGAGAGCCTGATCGACAGCGCCACGCTGAAAAGCATCAGCGGCGTGCTGGGGGTAGTGCGCAACGACAACCAGTGCCAGGTGATCATCGGCAATACCGTTTCTCAGGCGTACCGCGAGGTAGTCAATCTGCTGCCTGCCGATATGCAGCCTGCTGCACCCCAGGGGCCGCAAAAGCTGACCCTGAAACGCATCGGCGCGGGGATCCTCGACGCGCTGATCGGCACCATGTCTCCGCTGATCCCGGCGATCATCGGCGGATCGATGGTCAAGCTGCTGGCAATGATCCTGGAGATGACCGGCGTGCTGACCAAAGGCGAGCCGACGCTGACCATTCTGACGGTGATCGGCGACGGGGCGTTCTTCTTCCTGCCGCTGATGGTGGCCGCCTCTGCCGCGGTGAAGTTCAAGACCAACATGTCGCTGGCGATTGCCATTGCCGGCGTGCTGGTACACCCGAGCTTTATCGAGCTGATGGCCAAAGCGGCGCAGGGCGAGCACGTTGAGTTCGCCTTCGTTCCGGTGACGGCGGTGAAATACACCTACACGGTGATCCCGGCGCTGGTGATGACCTGGTGCCTGTCATATATCGAACGCTGGGTGGACAGAATCACCCCGGCCGTGACCAAAAACTTCCTTAAGCCAATGCTGATCGTGCTGATTGCCGCCCCGCTCGCCATCGTCCTGATTGGGCCGCTGGGGATCTGGATCGGTAGCGGCATCTCTTCACTGGTGTACACCATTCACGGCTATCTGGGCTGGTTGTCCGTGGCCATTATGGGCGCGCTGTGGCCGCTGCTGGTGATGACCGGGATGCACCGCGTCTTTACTCCAACTATCATTCAGACCATCGCCGAAACCGGCAAAGAGGGGATGGTGATGCCGTCCGAAATCGGTGCCAACCTGTCGCTGGGTGGTTCGTCGCTGGCGGTGGCGTGGAAAACCAAAAACCCGGAACTGCGCCAGACGGCGCTGGCCGCCGCAGCCTCTGCCATCATGGCGGGGATCTCTGAACCGGCGCTGTATGGCGTGGCGGTTCGCCTGAAACGCCCGCTGATTGCGAGCCTGATCAGCGGCTTTATCTGCGGCGCGGTTGCCGGGATTGCCGGACTGGCCAGCCACTCAATGGCGGCGCCAGGCCTGTTTACCAGCGTCCAGTTCTTCGACCCGGCTAACCCGATGTCTATCGTCTGGGTCTTCGGGGTGATGGCCCTGGCCGTGGTGCTCTCTTTCGTGCTGACCCTGATTCTGGGCTTTGAAGATATCCCGGTAGAAGAGGACGCGGAGAAAGCGCGCGCCCTGCAAACCGCACCGGTTCAGGCCAAAGCAGCACAAGCATAAATGTATAGCGAGGTAACAATGTCAGTTTTTCCACAAGGATTTTTATGGGGCGGCGCACTGGCCGCTAACCAGAGCGAAGGCGCATACCGCGAAGGCGGCAAGGGCCTGACCACCGTCGATATGATCCCCCATGGCGCTAATCGCCTGGCGGTAAAAGTCGGCAAGGAAAAACGCTTTTCGCTGCGTGATGACGAGTTCTATCCCAGCCACGACGCGATCGATTTTTACCATCGCTATAAAGAAGATATCGCCTTAATGGCTGAGATGGGCTTCACGGTATTCCGTACCTCGATTGCCTGGAGCCGTCTCTACCCGAATGGCGACGAGCCGCTGCCGAATCAGGAAGGAATAGCGTTTTACCGGGCGGTGTTCGAGGAGTGCAAAAAGTACAACATCGAGCCGCTGGTGACCCTGTGCCACTTCGACGTGCCGATGCATCTGGTGACCGAGTACGGCTCCTGGCGCAACCGCAAGATGGTCGACTTCTTTGCCCGCTATGCACGCACCTGCTTCGAGGAGTTTAACGGGCTGGTGAAGTACTGGCTGACCTTCAACGAGATCAACATCATGCTGCACAGCCCGTTCTCCGGGGCCGGGCTGGTGTTTGAGGAAGGCGAAAACGAAGATCAGGTCAAGTACCAGGCAGCGCACCACGAGCTGGTGGCGAGCGCGCTGGCGACCAAAATTGCCCACGAGGTGAATCCGCAAAACCAGGTCGGCTGCATGCTGGCGGGCGGCAATTTTTACCCGTATTCCTGCAAACCGGAAGACGTGTGGATGGCGCTGGAGAAAGACCGGGAGAACCTGTTCTTTATCGACGTGCAGGCCCGGGGCAGCTACCCGACCTGGTCGGCCCGCGTGTTCCGCGAGAAAGGGGTGGTAATTGTCAAAGATCCCGGCGATGACGCGCTGCTGAAGAACACCGTCGATTTTGTGTCGTTCAGCTATTACGCCTCGCGCTGCGCCTCGGCGGATATGAATGCGGGAAACACCAGCGCGGCCAACATCGTCAAGTCCCTGCGCAACCCGCACATTGAGGTGAGCGAATGGGGCTGGGGCATCGACCCGCTGGGTCTGCGCATCACCATGAACATGATGTACGACCGCTACCAGAAACCGCTGTTCCTGGTGGAGAACGGTCTCGGGGCGAAAGATGAGATTGATGCTAACGGTGAAATCAATGACGACTACCGCATCAGCTATCTGCGGGAGCATATCCGCGCCATGGGCGATGCCATTGAAGACGGCATCCCGCTGATCGGCTATACCAGCTGGGGCTGTATCGATCTGGTGGCCGCCTCTACCGGCGAGATGAGCAAGCGCTACGGCTTTATCTATGTCGATCGCGATGACGCCGGAAACGGCACCCTCGATCGCAAACGCAAGAAATCGTTCTGGTGGTACAAGAAAGTGATCGCCAGCAACGGCGCTGATTTAGATTAACCTCCCCTTCGCCGGGCGGCGCTGCGCTTGCCCGGCCTACAAACGTCCTCACAAACCCAATAGTTTCATGCCGTTATTATCGTTCATTGACACCATGAATATATCATTGTATAAAACTCCGCCGAAATAAATGATATTCATTCTCAGCCAGACGCACGATCTGGCATCACTACATTAATGAAGGATAGCGTTCCATGAAAAAGGTCATCAGCGCATTAGGATTGCTGATCGCAACAGCAGGCTCGGCTTTTGCGACCACCTATCCTCTGACGATTGAGAATTGCGGATATAAAGAAACCTTCACCAAAGCGCCGGAGCGCGTCGTGGCGCTGGGACAAAACACCGTTGAAATTCTGCTGCTGTTGGGCCTTGAAGATAAGGTGGCCGCCAGCGCCTTCTGGCCGACCAAAGTGCTGCCCCAGCTGGCTGAACAGAACAAAAAAGTCAAAACGCTGACCGTCGAGATCCCAACCCTGGAATCCATTCTGGCGCAAAACCCGGACTTCGTTCCGGCGCAGCTGCCGTTGCTATTAGGGCCAGAGAGTAAAGTCGCCAAACGCGAAGATCTGGCCACCGTAGGCGTAAACAGCTATATGTCGCCGGGCATGTGCGCCACCAAAAAAGATATTGGCGATATGTACGGCAGCCGCCAGAAGCTGTGGGACATGACCTTCCTGTATAAAGAGATCGAAGATTTCGCCAAAATCTTTAACGTCGAAGATCGCGGTCAGGCGCTGATTGCCGATTTCAAAAAGCGCGAAGCCGACCTGCGTAGCGAATTCAGTAAAAACAAAAAAGACCTGTCGTTCGTCTTCTGGTTCTCCAGCTCTTCCCCCTCTTCTGACGCCTACGTTGGCGGGAAAAACAGCGCCTCCGGCTTTATCGCCAACGTGCTGGGCGGCCACAACGCCATCACCTCCGAAACCGAATGGCCGACCGTGGGCTGGGAGAGCATTATTGCCGCCAACCCGGACGTGATCGTGGTCTCCAGCCTCGATCGTAATCGCTGGGCGCTGGACGATGCTCAGGAAAAAATCAAATTCCTGAAAAGCGATCCGGCCGTCAGCCAGCTCGACGCCGTTAAAAAAGGTCACATTGTGATCATGGACGGCCAGGCGATGAACCCGACTATCCGCACCATCTATGGCGCGGAGCAGGTTGGTGAACAGCTCAGAAAGATGGGACTGAATTAATGTCAGCAGTGGTTCAACAGACCCGACATAACTGGCTGCTGCCGGCGTCGGGTTTTATGGCGATAGTGGCGTTGCTGCTGGTGATCGCCATCGGCGTCAGCGTGGGGGAGCTGTCGATCCCCCTGCAGAGCGTGTTCTACGCTATCACCAATAAAATCGGCTTAACCGAGGTTCCGCTCAACCGCATCTACGAGAGCGTGATCTGGGACTTCCGCCTGAGCCGGGCGCTGGTGGCGGCCTGCTGCGGTGCGGGGCTGGCGATTTGCGGCGCGGTGCTGCAAAGCCTGCTGAAAAACGCCCTTGCCGAACCCTACGTGCTGGGCGTCTCTGCCGGGGCATCAACCGGCGCGGTCGCCGTGGTGGTGCTGGGCATTGGCAGCGGCACCGTCACCCTCTCCGCCGGGGCCTTTGCCGGAGCCTTTGCCGCCTTTGCCTTTGTGGCCCTGCTGACCAACGGCGCACGCGGCGGCAGTGAATGCACCATTCTCGCCGGGGTTGCCGCCTCGCAGCTGTTTAACGCCATCACCGCCTGGACCGTCAGCACCTCGGCCAGCGCCCAGCAGGCGCGCGACGTGATGTTCTGGCTGCTGGGCAGCTTTAGCGGCGTGAGATGGCCGGAGTTCCAGCTGGTGCTGGTGGTAATGCTGGTGGGGCTGGCGATCTGCCTCTATTACGCCCGCGCGCTGGACGCCTTCACCTTTGGCGACGATGCCGCCGCCTCGCTGGGCATCGCCGTGCCCTGGGTGCGCCTGATCCTGTTTATCGTCACCGCCTTAATGACCGCGACCATCGTCAGCATGGCGGGCTCCATCGGCTTTGTCGGCCTGGTGGTGCCACACATGATGCGCTTCTTCTTCGGCCCCCTGCACCGCACGCTGCTCATCGCCAGCGCGCTGGCCGGGGCGATCCTGATGGTGCTGGCGGATATCGCCTCACGGCTGCTGATCGCTCCGCAAAGCCTGCCGGTTGGCGTGGTGACCGCGCTGGTGGGCGTCCCGTTCTTTGCCATGATTATCTATCGTTCAAGGAATAAGTGATGAGCATCACTGCTGAAAATATCACCTGGAAGGTGGGTAAAAAGGTCATCGTCGACAATGTCTCTCTGGCGGTATCCCGGGGGCAGACCGTCGGCCTGCTGGGGCCAAACGGCTCCGGCAAATCGTCCCTGCTGCGGATCCTCGCCGGTTTACGTCGCCCGCATAGCGGCACCGTCGCGCTGGATGGCGCCAGCATCCATGGGATCCCGAAAAAGCAGCTCGCCCGTCGGGTGGCCTTCGTGGAACAGCACGGCATGACCGACGCCAACATGCGCGTGCGGGACGTGGTGAAGCTGGGGCGTATTCCGCACCACTCCCCGTTCTCCGGCTGGACGGCGCAGGATGACGAGACCGTCAATTCGGCGCTGAAGACGGTGGATATGCTGCATAACAGCGATCAGGGCTGGCAGAGCCTCTCCGGCGGGGAACGCCAGCGGGTACATATCGCCCGCGCGCTGGCGCAGATGCCCACCGAGATCCTGCTGGATGAACCCACCAACCACCTGGATATCCACCATCAGATGCAGCTGATGCAGTTGATCAGCCAGCTGCCGGTCACCAGCATCGTCGCCATTCACGATCTTAACCACGCTTCGATGTTCTGCGATGCGCTGATTGTGATGCAGAAAGGGCGCATTGTGGCCACCGGCACGCCGCAGGAGATCCTCACCGAGGAATTGCTGTGGGAGGTGTTCCGGGTGAAAACCCGCATTGAGCTGTCGCCTTACCACGGCAAAAAACACATCCACTACCTCGTCTGAGGCGAGGTTATCGTGACGCTGCTCCGCCCTGCAACACAGCTCTGGCCGCCCGTCTTACTGGGCAGCCAGTTTGTTTTCAACATCGGTTTTTATGCCGTTGTCCCCTTCCTGGCGATCTTTTTACGCGACGATATGCTGCTCTCCGGTGGGCTTATCGGGCTGGTGCTTGGGCTGCGAACCTTCTCCCAGCAGGGGATGTTTATCGTCGGCGGTGCCCTCTCCGACCGCTACGGCGCGCGCGTTATTATTCTCTGCGGCTGCGTGGTGCGGGTAGTGGGCTATCTGCTGCTGGCCTTTGGCTACAGCCTGCCCGTCATCATCGCCGGGGCGTGCCTCACCGGGATCGGCGGGGCGCTCTTCTCGCCTTCCATCGAAGCCTTACTGGCAAAAGCCGGAACCCGCAGCGAGGCGCAGGGCAAACGCAGCCGCGCCGAGTGGTTCGCGCTGTTTGCGGTATGCGGCGAGCTGGGGGCGGTGCTTGGCCCGGTGGCGGGTGCCCTGCTCACCGGGATGGGTTTTCGCCAGGTGGCGCTGGCGGGGGCCGCGGTATTTGTGGTGGCGTTGATTGTGCTGTTCTTCTGTCTGCCGGCCGGATCGGCAAAAAACCAGCCGCTGCAGATCACCCCCTGGTGGACCACCTTTCGCCAGCCGCGGTTCGTGGCGTTTATCATCGCCTGGAGCAGCTGGCTGTTAAGCTATAACCAGCTCTATCTGGCGCTGCCGGTGGAGATCCAGCGTGCCGGGGGCAGCGAAAAAGATCTCGGCCCGCTGTTTATGCTGGCCTCGGGACTGGTGATCCTCTTTCAGCTGCCGCTGGCGCGCTTTGCCCGTCGGGTGGGCGCGGTGCGGATCCTGCCGGTGGGCTTTCTGCTGATTGCCGCGTCCTTCCTGAGCGTCGCACTCTTTGCGCCCTCAGAGCCAGCAACCGGCTGGCTGCGTCTGCTACCGGCGGCCTGCTTTGTGACGCTACTGACCACCGGGCAGATGCTGCTGGTGCCGGCGGGCAAAGATGTGGTGCCCTGGTTTGCGAGCGAATCGACGCTGGGCGCGCACTACGGTGCTCTGGCCACCGCAGGCGGTTGCGCGGTGCTGGCGGGGAATTTGTTGCTGGGCGATCTGCTCGACCAGGCGCTGAGGCCCTCCGTCGCGGCAATGTATCCCTGGCTGGTGCTGGCTGTGTTTCCGCTATGCAGCGCCTTCGCCATGGTGGTTATCTGCCGCCCGATGCGCAGGCCGCGCGCCTGACGGGTTACTTTTTCGGGCGGTACTTTTCCGGCAACTCCGGGACCGGGCGGCGATCGTCGATCAGATGGCGGATCGTCAGAATCGGATGACGCCACAGCATGCGCGGTCCTGCCCAACGCATCACCTGCTTCATCTCTTCCCGTTTAGCTGGCTGATAGCAGTGAACCGGACACTGCTTGCAGGCCGGTTTCTCCTCGCCAAACACGCATTTATCCAGCCGCTTGTCGGCGTACGCATTCAGCGCCGGATAGTGCCCCGCGGCTTTTGATGCCTCGGGACACTGCTTTTCATACAGCGCGATCATCTTGCGGATGGTCTCTTTTTCGCGCGCGATCCTTTTTCCTGACATGGCCTGATACCCACTGATAAGTTGCATCAATAATACCCTTTTCAGGCCGGATGTTCAGCCCGATTTCATATTTTACATTTCGTTTCCTGAAGGCGCTTCGCAGTTATACGTTTGTCTTCGCCTCATTTTACTGACATTTTATACAGGTGTTTGTTTCACCGGATCCTTCCCTGCGAACAAGGAGTTTCTATGTCGGATATATGCATCTCCAGACCCAGCCGCCATCTCACCGTGGGCTATTTCAGAAAACGCCACGAGGATCGCAAGACCAAAATCCCGACGCGCTACAGCGTACATGCTGCGCTGAGCTTAAAAGGCGACTGGCTGGAAGAGGCCGGTTTTAAAACCCATTCCCGGGTGCGGGTGCTGGTGGAACAGGGAAAATTAGTGATTGAGCTGATTGCGGAAGAGGCCTCGTAAAGTCGCGACATTTTGCTGCGCCGGCTCTTTTTTTCATGCGACAATAGCGCCATTACACGACCCTAATGTCGCCTGAACAGCACTATTTTCAAAGAAATGGACATCATCACTCCATGACCACTACTGACAATTTCGACGCGCACACCCCCATGATGCAGCAGTACCTGAAGCTGAAAGCTCAGCATCCGGAGATCCTGCTGTTTTATCGGATGGGCGACTTTTACGAGCTGTTTTATGACGATGCGAAACGCGCCTCACAGCTGCTCGACATCTCGCTGACCAAACGCGGTGCCTCTGCCGGGGAACCGATCCCGATGGCCGGGATCCCGCACCACGCGGTAGAGAACTACCTGGCGAAGCTGGTCAATCAGGGGGAATCGGTCGCCATCTGCGAACAGATTGGCGATCCGGCCACCTCGAAAGGCCCGGTTGAGCGCAAAGTAGTACGCATCGTCACCCCCGGCACCATCAGCGATGAAGCGCTGCTGCAGGAGCGCCAGGATAACCTGCTCGCCGCCATCTGGCAGGACAGCAAAGGTTTCGGCTATGCCACCCTGGATATCAGCTCCGGGCGTTTTCGCCTGAGCGAACCGGCCGACCAGGAAACCATGGCCGCCGAGCTGCAGCGCACCAATCCGGCGGAGCTGCTGTACGCCGAAGATTTTGCCGGGATGGGGCTGCTTGAAGGCCGTCGCGGTCTGCGTCGCCGTCCGCTGTGGGAGTTTGAGATCGACACCGCGCGCCAGCAGCTTAACCTGCAGTTTGGCACCCGGGATCTGACCGGCTTCGGCGTGGAAAACGCCCCGCGCGGTCTGTGCGCCGCGGGCTGTTTGCTGCAGTATGTGAAAGATACCCAGCGCACCGCCCTGCCGCATATCCGCTCCATTACCATTGAGCGCCAGCAGGACAGCATCATTATGGATGCCGCTACCCGTCGCAATCTGGAGATCACCCAGAACCTGGCCGGGGGCGTGGAAAACACCCTCGCCTCGGTGCTCGACAGCACCGTCACCCCGATGGGTAGCCGGATGCTGAAACGCTGGCTGCATATGCCGGTACGCGACATCGCCACCCTCACCGGCCGCCAGCAGACCATTGGCGCCCTGCAGGAGAGATACAGCGACCTGCAGCCGGTGTTACGCCAGGTAGGCGATCTGGAGCGTATTCTGGCGCGTCTGGCGCTGCGTACCGCGCGACCACGCGACTTAGCCCGGATGCGTCACGCGTTCCAGCAGCTGCCAGAACTGCGCAGCCAGCTGGCAGAGATCGACAGCGCGCCGGTGCAGAAGCTGCGCGAGGCGATGGGCGAATTCAGCGAACTGCGCGAGCTGTTGGAAAAGGCCATCATTGAAACGCCGCCGGTGCTGGTGCGTGACGGCGGCGTTATCGCCCCGGGCTACAATGAAGAGCTGGACGAGTGGCGCGCCTTGGCCGACGGCGCAACGGACTATCTCGATAAGCTGGAGATCCGCGAACGCGAGCGGCTCGGGCTGGACACCCTGAAGGTCGGTTACAACGCCGTACACGGCTATTTTATTCAGATCAGCCGCGGGCAGAGTCACCTGGCACCTATCCATTACGTGCGCCGCCAGACGCTGAAAAACGCCGAGCGTTACATTATTCCTGAGCTGAAAGAGTACGAAGACAAAGTACTTACCTCGAAAGGCAAAGCCCTGGCGCTGGAAAAACAGCTGTATGACGCCCTGTTCGATATGCTGATGCCGCACCTGGGGGATCTGCAGCAGAGCGCCTCCGCCCTGGCCGAGCTGGATGTGCTGGTTAACCTGGCGGAACGTGCTGAGACCCTGAACTACTGCTGCCCGACCTTTAGCGATAAACCCGGGGTACGTATTACTGAAGGCCGTCACCCGGTGGTGGAGCAGGTGCTGAACGAGCCGTTCATCGCTAACCCGCTGAACCTGTCGCCGCAGCGGCGAATGCTGATCATTACCGGACCGAACATGGGCGGTAAAAGTACCTATATGCGCCAGACGGCGCTGATTGCCCTGCTGGCCTATATCGGCAGCTACGTTCCGGCGCAAAAGGTGGAGATCGGCCCTGTCGATCGCATCTTTACCCGCGTGGGTGCGGCGGACGATCTGGCGAGCGGTCGTTCGACCTTTATGGTAGAGATGACCGAAACCGCCAACATTCTGCACAACGCCACCGAGTACAGCCTGGTGCTGATGGATGAGATTGGCCGCGGGACCTCGACCTATGACGGGCTCTCGCTGGCGTGGGCCTGTGCCGAAAGCCTGGCCAATAAAATCAAAGCCATGACCCTGTTTGCCACCCACTACTTCGAGCTGACCCAGTTGCCGGAGAAGATGGAAGGCGTAGCGAACGTACATCTGGATGCGCTGGAGCACGGGGACACTATCGCCTTTATGCACAGCGTGCAGGATGGCGCGGCGAGCAAAAGCTACGGATTGGCCGTGGCGGCGCTGGCGGGGGTGCCGAAAGAGGTAATCAAGCGCGCGCGTCAGAAACTACGTGAGCTGGAAAGCCTGGCGCCAAACGCGGCGGCGACCCAGGTTGACGGGACGCAGATGTCGTTGCTGGCGCCAGCCGAAGAGACCTCCCCGGCACTGGAAGCGCTGGAGAACCTCGACCCGGATTCTCTGTCGCCACGTCAGGCGCTGGAGTGGATCTATCGGTTGAAGAATCTGGTGTAGATCGGTGCGTTCTGTTCCCCTCACCCCTGCCCTCTCCCAAAGGGAGAGGGTGCAAATATTAAAAACGGCAACCTGAAGGTTGCCGTTTTGCTTTTACCTCGCCACCCGGCTTTTTTTACAGCAGCGGTGGAATGGTCGGTACCTGCGGGGCATCGTCGATATCTTTCTGCGTCATGCGAAACGCTTCAGGATAGTGCTCCCGGCTGGTGCGGCGCAGCGGCTCGGTATCTCGCCAGGTATACAGGCAGTGCTGGCACTGGTAGACCGTCCAGACATCTTTCACCGGCGACGTCGCCATCACCTCAATATGTTCATCGGCACAACGTGGACAAATCATGTTCCCCTCCTTATTTACGTGCGGCCAGCATCGCGGTCAGTTTTTCAGCCCAGGCTTTGGTTTCAGGCAGATCCTGTACCGGCTGGCTGTAATGACCGCGGAGATCCGGGGCCACTGGCGTGGTGGCATCGATAATCAGTTTGTCGGTGATCCCCGCCGGGCTTGAACCCGGATCCAGCTCCAGCACCGACATATTTGGCAGCTGCACCAGATCCCCCGCCGCGTTCACTTTCGACGACAACGCCCACATCACCTGCGGCAGGTTGAACGGGTCGACATCCTCATCCACCATAATCACCATCTTCACGTAACCCAGACCGTGCGGCGTCGTCATTGCCCGAAGGCCAACGGCACGGGCAAAGCCGCCGTAACGTTTTTTGGTGGAGATAATCGCCAGCAGGCCGTGGGTATACATCGCATTCACCGCCTGCACTTCCGGGAACTCGGCTTTCAGCTGCTGGTAGAGCGGCACGCAGGTTGCCGGCCCCATCAGATAGTCGATTTCGGTCCACGGCATGCCGAGATAGAGCGATTCAAAAATCGGTTTGGTGCGGTACGAGACTTTGTCGATGCGCACCACGGTCATGTTGCGCCCTCCGGAGTAGTGCCCGGTAAACTCTCCGAACGGCCCTTCGATTTCGCGTTTACGCCCCTCAATCACCCCTTCGAGGATCACCTCCGACCCCCAGGGCACGTCAAAGCCGGTCAGCGGTGCGGTGGCGATTGGATACGGGCTTTCCCGCAGCGCACCCGCCATCTCATATTCCGACTGATCGTATTTCAGCGGCGTCGCCCCCATCAGGGTGATGATCGGATCGTTACCGAGGGTGATCGCAATCGGCAGATCCTGACCACGCTCTTCAGCTTTATGCAGATGCAGGGCGATATCGTGCATCGGCACCGGCTGCAGGCCGAGTTTGCGTTTGCCCTTCACCTCCATGCGGTAGATGCCAACGTTCTGCTTGCCGAAGTGATCCGGATCGAGCGGATCCCGGGAGACCACGCAGGCTTTATCGAGATAGAACCCGCCATCACCCTCGTTCAGGCGAAACAGCGGCAGAATGTCGAACAGGTTAATCGCTTCGCCGTCGACGGTGTTCTCCGCCCATGCCGGACTGGCGCGGCGCTCCGGCGCTACCGGGAATTTATCCCAGCGGCGAATAAACTCGTCGATCTGCTTTTTGACCGGCGTATTCGGCGGCAGTCCCATCGAGATGGCGTGGTTCTGCCAGGAGCCGATAGTGTTCATGGTCACGCGCGCGTCGGTAAAGCCGCGAATATTGTCAAACCACAGCGCAGGCGCCCCGTCGCCAATGCGCCCGGTGGCGTTGGCTGCCGCTGCCAGATCCGGCTCCGCGTCGACCTGCTCCGTGATTTTCAGCAGTTGCCCTTGCTCATCGAGCGCCTGCAGGAAGCTTCTCAAATCATCAAATGCCATGTTCATTCTCCTGTGAAAAAATTCTGGCCGCCTGTAGCCCTTTCCAGCGACGGGCCTTGGTATGCTCCAGACCAAACTGGTCGAGCACCCGGGTCACAATGTGTTGGGTAATGTCATCGGCGGTTTGCGGGTGGTTGTAGTACGCGGGCATGGGCGGCACCATCGCCACCCCCATGCGGGAAAGGGCCAGCATGTTCTCCAGATGGATAGTGCTGAGCGGCGTTTCCCGCGGGACCAGCACCAGCTTGCGCCCCTCTTTCAGCACCACGTCGGCGGCACGCCCCACCAGCCCGTCGGCGTAGCCTGCGCGGATCCCCGCCAGCGTCTTCATGCTGCAGGGAATAACGATCATGCCGTCGGTACGAAAGGAGCCGGATGATATGGTGGCGGCCTGATCCGCCGGGCTGTGGACCACGTCGGCCAGAGCAGCAACGTCCTGAGCGGTATACGGCGTTTCCAGCTCTATCGTCGTTTTGGCCCATTTCGACATCACCAGATGGGTCTCTACCTCCGGCATATCGCGCAGCGCCTGCAGCAGTGCCACCCCGAGCGGCGCGCCGGTCGCCCCTGTCATCCCAACAATCACTCTCATTCAGTACCTCATTTAATTTGTTCGTGTACGAACTTATTGTTTACCCTACGCCCGGAGAAGTACGCTGACAAGATCGTTCGTATGCGATCACACGTAATGCTAAAACCGGTCGCGTTAAAATCCCGGTTGATAACGGCTATGATAGAGAAGTGATTTTTACGCCGGAGAGTTCATGGAACTGAGACAAGAAGCGTTCCACCTGTTACGTCAGCTTTTTCAGCAGCATACTGCGCACTGGCAACAGGCCTTGCCCGAGCTGACCAAGCCGCAATATGCGGTCCTGCGTTCTATCGCTGAACATCCCGGCATTGAGCAGGTGGCGCTGACCGAAGCTGCTGTCAGTACCAAAGCCACTCTCGCGGAAATGCTGAGCCGCATGGAATCTCGCGGGCTGGTGAAGCGCGAAGCCGATCCGGCCGACAAGCGCCGACGGTTTGTTTTCTTAACCCCCGAAGGTGAAGCGCTGCTCGGAAGCTGTAAGCCGGTGGGGAATGACGTCGATGAGGCTTTTCTGGGGCGTTTAAGCCCTGAGGAACGTCACCAGTTTACGGAGCTGGTCCGCAAAATGATGGTAAAGGAGAAAGAATGACCTGCTATGAAACAGAAATTATTGATGCTCACGTCGCGTTAGAAAACTGGTTAGGCCAAGGAGAAGGCGATTTTGCTGCCCTGCTCGCCCGTTTTCGCCAGGACTTCCTGATGATTGCCCCCAGCGGCGCACATCTGGATCACCCGGCGCTGGCAAATTTCCTCGAGGCTCAACGCGGCAGCCGTCCGGGCCTGAAGATCGTGATTGATGAATTAACGACGTTGCAGACCTGGGATAACGGGGCGGTGCTTCACTATCGCGAGACACAAACCCGCCCCGCTCAGCCGGTGAACGTGCGCTGGTCCAGTGCGGTACTCAATCAGGAAGGCGATACGATTACCTGGCGTCTGCTGCACGAAACCACGCAGCCTTAAGACAAAAGAAAAAGGCCCGTCTTTCGACGGGCCTTTTTTTGACGAAAAGTTGCTTACTCGCGGAACAGCGCTTCGATATTGAGCCCTTGACCCTGCAGGATTTCACGCAGGCGACGCAGACCTTCTACCTGAATCTGACGAACACGTTCACGGGTCAGGCCGATTTCACGACCGACATCTTCCAGTGTTGCAGCTTCATACCCCAGCAGACCGAAACGACGTGCCAGCACTTCACGCTGTTTGGCGTTCAGTTCGAACAGCCATTTGACGATGCTCTGTTTCATATCATCGTCCTGCGTGGTGTCTTCCGGGCCGTTGTCTTTTTCATCGGCCAGGATGTCCAGCAGCGCTTTCTCGGAATCGCCACCCAGTGGGGTGTCGACAGAGGTAATACGCTCGTTGAGACGCAGCATACGGCTAACATCATCAACCGGTTTATCAAGCTGCTCGGCAATCTCTTCCGCGCTTGGCTCGTGGTCCAGTTTATGGGACAACTCGCGTGCGGTACGCAGATAGACGTTCAGCTCTTTCACGATGTGAATCGGCAGGCGGATCGTACGGGTTTGGTTCATGATTGCCCGTTCGATGGTCTGTCGAATCCACCATGTCGCGTATGTTGAGAAACGGAACCCACGTTCAGGGTCAAATTTCTCTACCGCGCGGATGAGTCCCAGGTTGCCCTCTTCAATCAGATCCAGCAGAGCCAGACCACGATTGCTGTAACGACGGGCAATCTTGACCACCAGACGCAGGTTACTTTCAATCATACGACGGCGTGAGGCTACATCACCACGTAATGCCCGACGCGCAAAGTACACTTCCTCTTCTGCTGTTAACAGTGGAGAGTATCCAATCTCTCCAAGGTAAAGCTGAGTCGCGTCCAGCACACGTTGAGTGGCGCCCTGCGATAACAGCTCTTCTTCAGCTAAATCGTTATCACTGGGTTCCTCTTCTACTAAGGCTTTTTCGTCAAAAACCTCAGCTCCGTTCTCATCAAATTCCGCGTCTTCATTTAAATCATGAACTTTCAGCGTATTCTGACTCATAAAGGTGGCTCCTACCCGTGATCCCTGAACGAGACAACCGAAGTGGTATGTCCCGCCAAATTATCGCTGCGGTAAATACTGCAGCGGGTTTACGGATTTCCCCTTGTAACGAATTTCAAAATGCAAGCGTGTAGAACTGGTTCCGGTGCTACCCATGGTAGCTATTTTTTGCCCCGCCTTAACTTCTTGTTGTTCCCGGACCAGCATCGTATCGTTATGGGCGTAGGCACTCAGGTAATCATCGTTGTGTTTTATGATAATAAGATTACCGTAACCGCGCAGAGCGTTACCGGCATATACAACGCGTCCATCTGCGGTCGCGATAATAGCCTGTCCCTTACTTCCTGCGATATCGACCCCTTTATTTCCCCCCTCGGAGGAAGCGAAGTTCTCGATAACCTTGCCTTCAGTCGGCCAGCGCCACGAAGAGATCGGCGAACTGGAGGTCTGACTACTGGCAACGGGCACGGTAGAGCTAACCACAGGTGCCGTAACGGGCGCTGTGACGACAGTCGCAGACCCTCTATTATTCGGCAACATCTTGTTAGCACTCTGTTCACCTGAGTCCTCAGAATACGTAATTGTCGGTTGTGACGCAACCACTGTGCTTGATTTTTGCGCAGGCGTCACACTGTTATTTTGCGCCGTCACGTCAGCCGCTGAAACGGTATTGCCTGGCGTTAATGGTGCGCCGGTGGCGTTACCAACCTGCAGCGTCTGGCCGACATTCAGGCCATACGGGGCCGCAACGTTATTTCGCTCTGCCAAATCACGGAAATCGTTCCCGGTGATCCAGGCAATATAGAAGAGAGTGTCGCCGCGTTTTACGGTGTAAGTGCTGCCGCCGGTATAGCTTCCTTTCGGAATGTTCCCATACTTACGGTTATACACAATGCGGCCATTTTCCGTCTGAACAGGCTGATCCACTGGCTGAATCTGTGTTGGCTGCGTAACCACGGGTTGAACAGGTTGAATCTGAGGTGTTTGTTGTGTAGTCGTGCCCATCCTGGACGGAGGGGTGATCAGCATGCCGCCGGATGAATTGCCAGCTCCGCTGCTGTTGCCGCCAACTGAACTCACCGGCGCAGGGGCGTTATTCGAGGATGTACAACCTGCCAGCCACAGTGAAACCAGTGACAGAGCCGCAACACGGCTGATGGTGAATTTTGGGCTTCCCGCGCTCATTTATCCCCCAGGAATGTTTTTAGTTACCAGTGACTTAAAATTAACCGTAATGTCACGCGCTTTTGCGCCACACCATACGCTGAATTAGCCTGAATAACCCTGGAAAAATCCGAGTCTCAGGCCAGCTCTCCTTTTACCAGAGGCACAAAACGTACGGCTTCTACGGTATCGATGATGAACTCGTCGCCCCGTCGACGAACACGCTTTAACAGCTGATGTTCATCGCCCACCGGTAAAACGAGGATCCCGCCATCGTCCAGTTGCGCCATCAGCGCAGCCGGGATTTCCGGCGGTGCGGCCGTCACGATAATGGCATCAAACGGGCCGCGAGCCTTCCAGCCCTGCCAGCCATCGCCGTGACGGGTAGAAACATTGTGCAAATCAAGCTGCTTCAGACGGCGACGCGCCTGCCACTGCAAGCCTTTAATACGTTCAACCGAGCAGACGTGATGTACCAGATGCGCCAGAATGGCGGTCTGGTAACCCGACCCGGTGCCGATCTCCAGCACCCGTGAGTCCGGGGTCAGCTCCAGCAGCTCGGTCATGCGCGCCACCATATAGGGCTGCGAAATGGTCTGCCCCTGCCCTATTGGCAGGGCGACGTTTTCCCACGCTTTGTGCTCAAACGCCTCATCGACGAATTTTTCACGCGGTACCAGTGAGATGGCAGTGAGCACATGCTCATCAGCAATACCCTGAGTGCGTAATTGATTCAGAAGTGCTTGTACACGTTTACTTACCATTGGGAGCTCACTCCGGCACGATCCAGCCAGCCTGACACCACATCTTGCGCGTTATGCGCGGTCAAATCTACATGCAGCGGGGTCACGGAAACGTACCCCTCGTCCACCGCGGCGAAGTCGGTATCCGGCCCGGCATCGTGCTTTTCACCCGGCGGGCCAATCCAGTACAGGGTATTCCCGCGCGGATCCTCCTGCGGGATCACCTTATCTGCCGGATGTCGGCTGCCGCAGCGCGTTACGCGAATGCCTTTGATCTGATCCAGCGGCAGGTCCGGAACGTTGATATTGAGGATCCGCCCGGTGCGCAGCGGCTCACGGCTCAGGGCGCGCAGTATGGAGCAGGTCACCGCGGCAGCGGTGTCGTAATGCTGATGGCCGTTGAGGGATACCGCCAGCGCAGGGAAACCGAGATGGCGTCCCTCCATGGCGGCCGCCACGGTGCCGGAGTAGATCACGTCATCCCCCAGATTGGGCCCGGCATTGATGCCGGAGACCACCACGTCCGGACGCGGACGCATCAGCGCATTGACGCCGAGGAAGACGCAGTCCGTCGGGGTGCCCATCTGCACGGCGATATCGCCGTTATCGAACGTAAAGGTGCGAAGGGATGACTCGAGGGTTAACGAGTTAGAAGCACCGCTGCGGTTACGATCGGGAGCCACGACCTGCACCTCAGCGAACTCGCGTAGCGCCTTAGCCAGCGTCTGAATGCCTGGCGCATGGATCCCGTCATCGTTACTCAGCAATATTCGCATAGTCACCCGAAGTGTTGATAAGTTCCCTGACAACACTGGTGGCAAAGCTACCTGCCGGCAGCCAGAAACGTAACTCGACGGTCACGTCATCCCACCAGTTCCAGCTCAGCTGTTGCGGATAGAGCAGCATCGCCCGGCGTGCCGCTTCGACTTTTTCCCGCACCAGCAGAGCGCATAATTCTGTTTCACCGGCGACGGCGGCCTGCTCAGCCTGTAGCGCCTCGCCCTGCGGGCCCCATTCACCGGTACCCGGCAGGGCCGCAGTGATCAGCAGCGTTTTCGCATTGACGCGCGCCTGCACATCACCCATTTCTTCGTCAGTGGCGACGAACCAGCTGCCGCGCCCGGCTAATTGTAGCGCATCGCCAACAACAACTTGATTCGCGTCTGTTTTTTTCAGACGTTCGCTCACGATTTGATTAAACAACGCACTGCGGGCTGCCGACAACCAAAAACTGCGTTTATTGCGATCGCGCACCGGGGCATTGCTTTGCGCCCAGCGCAGCGCGCCCTGCAAGTTACTGCCGCCAATACCAAAACGCTGGGCGCCGAAGTAGTTCGGCACGCCCTGCTCGTTGATAGCAGTAAGCCGTTTCTCGACATCCTCGCGGTGGCTCACCTCGCGCAGCACCAAGGTAAAGGCGTTACCCTTTAACGCGCCGAGGCGCAGTTTGCGCTTGTGACGGGCGTATTCCAGCACCTTGCAGCCTTCAAGCTGGAACTGGCTTAAATCAGGCATTCCGTTACCCGGCACCCGGGCACAGAGCCACTGCTCGGTCACAGCGTGTTTATCCTTCTGCCCGGCGAAGCTCACTTCACGGGCATGAATTTTCAGGAACTTAGCCAGCGCCTCGGCGACAAAACGGGTGTTGCAGCCGTTTTTCAGGATCCGCACCAGGATGTGCTCGCCCTCGCCGTCCGGCTCAAAGCCCAGATCTTCGATCACCACGAAATCTTCCGGATTGGCCTTCAGCAGGCCCGTGCCCTGCGGTTTACCGTGCAGGTACGTCAGGTTATCGAAATCCGTCATTTGGCCGCCTTCACCAGCAGCGCTACCGCTTCACAGGCGATACCTTCGCCACGGCCGGTAAAGCCGAGCTTTTCGGTGGTAGTGGCTTTGACGTTAACGTCATCCATATGACAGCCGAGATCTTCGGCAATGAACACCCGCATCTGCGGGATATGCGGCAGCATTTTCGGTGCCTGGGCAATGATGGTCACATCCACGTTACCGAGGGTGTAGCCTTTGGCCTGAATACGACGCCAGGCTTCGCGCAGCAGTTCGCGGCTGTCCGCCCCTTTAAAGGCCGGATCGGTGTCCGGGAACAGCTTGCCGATATCGCCCAGCGCCGCCGCACCCAGCAGCGCGTCGGTTAACGCGTGCAGAGCAACATCGCCATCAGAATGCGCGAGCAGTCCTTTTTCATAAGGGATGCGTACGCCGCCAATGATAATTGGGCCCTCGCCGCCAAAGGCGTGTACGTCAAAACCATGTCCAATTCGCATTATGCCTTCTCCTGATGGGTCGAACGGGTAAGATAAAATTCTGCCAGCTGTAAATCTTCGGGGCGCGTCACTTTTATATTATCTGCGCGCCCTTCAATCAGTTCGGGGTGAAAACCGCAGTACTCCAGCGCCGATGCTTCGTCGGTAATGGTTGCGCCTTCGTTCAGCGCACGGGTTAAGCAGGCCTGGAGCAGCTCGCGGGGAAAAAATTGCGGCGTCAGGGCATGCCAGAGGTCAACGCGCTCCACCGTGTGGGCGATGGCCGGAAGTCCCGGCTCGCCGCGCTTCATGGTATCGCGGACCGGCGTGGCGAGAATGCCGCCGACGCGACTGGTTTCGCTGATAGTCAGCAGCCGCGCCAGGTCGTCCTGATGCAGGCACGGCCGCGCCGCGTCATGCACCAGCACCCACTGCGCGTCACCGGCGGCCTGAAGACCCGCCAGCACCGAATCGGCGCGCTCTGCGCCACCGTCCACGACGGTGATTTGCGGATGACCGGCAAGCGGCAACGCGGCAAAGCGGGCATCGCCCGGGCTGATAGCGATAATGACCCGCGACACGCGTGGGTTCGCCAGCAGCGCCGCCACGGTGTGCTCAAGGATCGTTTTATCACCAATTGAAAGGTACTGCTTGGGACATTCTGTCTGCATGCGCCGGCCAAACCCGGCGGCTGGCACAACGGCGCATACGTTCGAAAAAGTGACTGCCATGGCTAATAATCCTGGGCCTGATTATCGGGTGTTTTGTACTGAGCCCTGGTTGCGTTTAGACGCATCCGGCACCAGACGATAAAAGGTTTCGCCCGGCTTAGTCATGCTGAGTTCGTTGCGTGCGCGCTCTTCAATGGCCTCTTGTCCGCCATTGAGATCGTCAATTTCCGCAAACAGCTGATCGTTTCGCGCTTTAAGTTTGCTGTTTGTTGCCTGCTGCGCCGTCACGTCATCGCTGACGCGACTGTAATCGTGAAGGCCGTTCTTACCGAACCACAGTGAATACTGAAGCCAGACCAGCAGTGCCAGCAACAGCAGCGTAAGTTTACCCATCCTGCCCCCTGAAAAACGGCATCATCATCCCATAACTTTGCCCCCGACTCTACATCGGGGCTACAGAGACGCCGCACCATTGCGGGCAAATGTACCACATTTTTTTTGCAGATTCGCGCAAGCCAATAACGTGACACAGTTAGTGACGGTTTGAATTATGGCTGAACTTATCCCATGAGCCACAAAAATAACAGTCCGACCATCGCCACCACCGTCATCACGGTGGTGAATGAACTGTAGAGCAGCTTGCCGTTGAGCAGAGAGTGCAGCGCAATCCCTACCACTACGGCAACGGGCATCAGCGCCAGGAAGAAAGGCCAGGTATAGAGGAAAAAGAACAGGGTGTTACTGCCGTAAAACAGGAAAGGGATGCCCAGTGCCATCAGCCATGAGGCGAAGCCGACGATCGCCCCAGGGAAAGACCAGGTCGTCTCGTCATTTGCCGATACTGTGTCCGTCCCGGTGATAATGTAGTTCTCACTGTTTCGCATAGCTGATCCTGTGACCATGACATATCGATGGGGATAATCACCCCCATCAATACCATCTCAGGATCTGATAATATCGCCCTGTCTGAGCAGGTCTAATAATTGGCTTACTAAATTTGTTACCAATTGTTGACCTTCCAGATGGATTTCGGGCGCATCAGGAGTTTCATAAACTGCGTCAATACCGGTGAAATTCTTCAGTTCACCCGCGCGGGCTTTTTTATACAGCCCCTTCGGATCGCGCTGCTCGCAGATGGCCAGCGGGGTATCAACAAAGACTTCGATAAAGCGGTTCTGACCGACGCGCTCGCGCACAAACTGCCGCTCGGCACGGTGCGGCGAAATAAACGCCGTTAACACCACCAGCCCGGCATCGGCCATCAGGCTGGCCACTTCGCCCACCCGACGGATGTTCTCTTTGCGATCTGCATCGCTAAAGCCGAGATCGCTGCACAGCCCGTGACGCACGTTGTCGCCATCCAGCAGATAGGTGCTGACACCCGCTTTATGCAGCGCCTCTTCCAGCGCACCCGCGACGGTGGATTTACCGGAGCCCGAGAGCCCGGTAAACCATAGCACAACCCCACGGTGACCGTGGAGTTGTTCGCGATCGGCCACCGTGACCGGATGAGGATGCCAGACGACGTTCTCATCATGCTGCGCCATTACTTGCCTCCCAGCAGATCGCGTGCGCCCCAGTGTGGGAAGTGCTTACGCACCAGCGCATTCAGCTCCAGCTCAAAGGCGCTGAACTCTGACGGCACCGCGCTCGCCTGCGCTTTAGGCTCGCGGACCATCCCGGCGCCAACGGTGACGTTGGTCAGGCGATCGATAATGATTAAGCCCCCGGTCACCGGGTTCTGCTGATATTGATCCAGCACCAGCGGTTCGTCGAAGGTGAAATCCACCAGGCCGATGCCGTTCAGCGGCAATTCCGTGACGCTGTGCTGCGCCAGATTGTTGATATCCACCTGGTACTGAACGGCGTCCACGCGGGCGCGGGTTTTCTTGCCAGCGATTTTAATGTCGTAGCTCTGGCCCGGGCTCAGCGGCTGCTCCGCCATCCACACCACATCAATAGCGGCGCTTTGCACCGCAGGCAGCGTTTCCTCTGCATCCACCAGCAGGTCGCCCCGGCTGATATCAATTTCGTCTTTCAGCACCAGGGTGACGGCTTCGCCTGCCCCGGCTTCCTGCAGATCGCCATCAAAAGTGACGATGCGGGTAATGGCAGACTCCACGCCTGACGGCAGCACCTTCACGCGCTGGCCCACCTGCACGCTGCCGGAGGCAAGGGTGCCGGAGAAGCCGCGGAAATCGAGGTTCGGACGGTTAACGTACTGCACCGGGAAGCGCATCGGCTGCGTCTCAACGCTGCGCTGGATCTCGACGGTCTCGAGCACTTCCAGCAGCGTCGGGCCGCTGTACCACGGCATGCTCACACTCTGGGAGGCTACGTTGTCCCCTTCCAGCGCCGAGAGCGGCACGAAGCGGATGTCGAGGTTGCCCGGCAGCTGTTCGGCAAAGGTCAGGTAGCTCTCGCGGATCTCGTTAAACTTCTCTTCGCTGAAGTTGACCAGGTCCATCTTGTTGACCGCCACCACCAGATGCTTGATCCCCAGCAGCGTGGAGATAAAGCTGTGACGACGGGTCTGATCCAGCACCCCTTTGCGGGCGTCGATCAGCAGGATCGCCAGGTCGCAGGTTGACGCGCCGGTCGCCATGTTGCGGGTGTACTGCTCGTGCCCCGGCGTGTCGGCGATAATAAATTTGCGCTTCTCGGTGGAGAAGTAGCGATAGGCCACGTCAATGGTGATGCCCTGCTCGCGCTCCGCCTGCAGGCCATCCACCAGCAGGGCCAGATCGAGCTTCTCGCCCTGGGTGCCGTGACGTTTGCTGTCGTTATGCAGGGAAGAGAGCTGATCTTCGTAGATCTGACGGGTATCGTGCAGCAGACGGCCAATCAGCGTACTTTTGCCGTCATCAACGCTGCCGCAGGTCAGAAAACGCAGCAGGCTTTTGTGCTGTTGTGCGTGCAGGTAGGCTTCGACGCCGCCTTCATCCGCAATCTGTTGAGCAATAGTGGTATTCATGGCGGCTCCTTAGAAATAACCCTGACGTTTCTTCAGCTCCATGGAGCCTGCCTGGTCGCGGTCAATCACGCGCCCTTGTCGCTCGCTGGTGGTCGACACCAGCATCTCTTCGATGATCTCTGGCAGCGTCTGCGCGTTAGATTCCACCGCGCCGGTCAGCGGCCAGCAGCCGAGGGTACGGAAGCGCACCATCTGCTTTTTGATCACTTCGCCGGGCTGGAGATCGATACGATCGTCATCAATCATCATCAGCATGCCGTCGCGCTCCAGCACCGGACGTTCAGCCGCCAGGTACAGCGGCACGATTTCGATATTTTCCAGATAGATGTACTGCCAGATATCCAGCTCGGTCCAGTTGGAGAGTGGGAAGACGCGGATGCTTTCGCCTTTGTTGATCTGGCCGTTGTAGTTGTGCCACAGCTCCGGGCGCTGGTTCTTCGGATCCCAGCGATGGAAGCGATCGCGGAAGGAGTAGATACGCTCCTTGGCGCGGGATTTCTCTTCGTCGCGACGGGCACCACCGAAGGCGGCGTCAAAGCCGTACTTGTTCAGCGCCTGCTTCAGCCCTTCGGTCTTCATGATGTCGGTGTGTTTGCCGCTGCCGTGCACGAACGGGTTGATGCCCATCGCCACCCCTTCCGGGTTTTTATGCACCAGCAGTTCGCAGCCGTAGGCTTTGGCGGTACGGTCACGGAACTCATACATCTCGCGGAATTTCCAGCCGGTATCCACGTGCAGCAGCGGGAACGGCAGCGTGCCTGGATAAAACGCTTTACGCGCCAGGTGCAGCATCACGCTGGAGTCTTTCCCAATGGAGTACATCATTACCGGATTAGCGAACTCAGCGGCCACTTCGCGGATGATATGAATACTCTCCGCTTCGAGTTGCCGCAGGTGAGTCAGTCGTTTTTGATCCATAACCGTTCCTTAAGCCAGATTTACAACAGAAGAGCCAAACCCTTCTGTGTCGGTAGTGTGTTGAAACCAGGCGAGCGTGCTGTGCAGCTGCACCACTTCACCCACCACAATCAGGGCGGGCATCGGGGCGTCTTTCGCAAGGTGTGCAAGGTGTTGTAATGTGCCGGTCACCACGTGCTGATCGACGCGCGTGCCGCGGGATATCACCGCCACAGGCGTATCTGCATCGCGCCCGTGTTGAATAAGTTGTTCACTGATTTCCGCCGCCTTCATGGTGCCCATGTAGATCGCCAGCGTCTGACGGCTTTGCGCCAGATGGGTCCAGTCAAACGGGGTGCTGTCGGCCTTGTAGTGGCCGGTGACAAAGGTGACGCTCTGGGCGTAGTCCCGGTGCGTCAGGGGAATACCCGCATAAGCCGTCACCGCTGAGGCCGCGGTGATCCCTGGCACCACCTGGAAGGGCACGCCCGCTTCAGCCGCTGCCTGCAGCTCTTCGCCGCCACGGCCAAAGATGAACGGGTCGCCCCCTTTGAGACGTACTACGGTTTTGCCCGCTTTCGCCGCGTCAATCAGCATCTGATTGGTTTCATGCTGCGGCACGGCGTGTCCGCCCGCGCGTTTGCCAACGCAGATCTGCTCGGCATCACGACGGATTAATTCGCGTATGCCATCGGTCACCAGATGGTCATAGAACACCACGTCCGCATCCTGGAGTACCTGCAGGCCGCGCAGCGTCAGCAGTCCGGCATCGCCCGGCCCCGCGCCGACGAGGATAATCTCCCCGCTGGTGCTGCCCGGGTTATCCAGTTCGTCTTCGAGGATTTGTTGTGCCGCCGTCTCATTACCGGCCTGCATCAGGCTGGCAAAGCGGCCGCGGAACACCCGCTCCCAGAAGCGACGGCGTTCCGCCACGCTGGTCAGGCGGGTTTTCAGATGGTTGCGCCAGAAGCTGGCTTTCTCGGCCATTCGGCCCAGGCTGGTTGGCAGTAGCGCTTCGATTTTTTCCCGCAGAACGCGGGCCAGCACCGGTGCGGTGCCGCCGGAAGAGATCGCTACCACCAGCGGCGAACGGTCGACAATCGACGGGAAGATAAACGAGCACAGGGGCTGATCGTCCACCACGTTCACCAGACGGTGACGGGCGTGGGCGGCATCAGAGATGCGCTGGTTGAGTGTGCGGTTTTCGGTTGCGGCAATGACCAGCACCACATTGTCGATTTGCGCTTCATCAAAGTCCGCTTCGGCAACCACCTGCACGCGCGCGCCTGCCCGGTGTAAAAAGGCAATTTTGCGCTCGGCGATTTCACCGCAGCCGATCACCAGGACCGGACGGTCTTTTATGTCAGCAAATAAAGGAAGGTAATCCACAATGCTACAACTCGCTAACAACCAGGAATAGTGGGACTATAGGGGGCTGCTCATAGCGAATGAAATTACGAATTGGAATGAGTAGTTACTCAATGGAATAACGCCCTGCAAAAGCAAATATCAAAAAGTGCTTAACACGCGTAATTACGGGCATTTAAGAGCAATTCAAATTGTGTAAGCACGGTCACAGTTTCATACTAAGCGCGTTAAAATTTTGCTCTATTTTTTAAGGACTCACTATGTTTTCCGCAATGCGCCACCGTATCGCTCTCCTGGCGCTCGGCGTTTGCTTAACTGGAACGGTTCAGGCTAAAACGCCCCCTCTGGGTGAGATCGCTGCGACGCAGGCGCGTCATATCGCGACCTTTTTCCCGGGCCGCATGACCGGTACCCCCGCCGAAATGCTCTCCGCTGACTATGTGCGCCAGCAGTTCGCTGAGATGGGCTACCAGAGCGATATCCGCACCTTCCAGAGCCGCTATATCTATACCTCACGCAATCAGAGCAAAAACTGGCACAACGTGACCGGCAGCACCGTGATTGCAGCTCATGAAGGTAAAGCCGCACAGCAAATTATTATCATGGCGCATCTGGATACCTACGCGCCGATGAGCGACAGCGATGCCGATAACAACCTCGGCGGCCTGACATTGCAGGGCATTGATGACAATGCCGCCGGTGTCGGGGTGATGCTGGAGCTGGCGGAGCAGCTGAAGAATATTCCAACCCAGTACAGCATCCGCTTTATCGCCACCAGCGGTGAAGAAGAGGGACGCCTGGGGGCTGAGAACGTGCTCAACCGTATGAGCGCGGCCGAGAAGAAAAACACCCTGCTGGTGATCAACCTCGATAACCTGATCGTCGGGGATAAGCTCTATTTTAACAGCGGCAAAACCACCCCTCCCCCGGTGCGCAAATTAACCCGCGACCGCGCGCTGGCGATTGCCCGCGCCCAGGGTATCGTTGCTGGCACCAATCCGGGCGGCAACGCCAGTTATCCGAAAGGGACAGGATGTTGTAACGACGGTGAGAAGTTCGATAAGGCCGGGATCCCGGTGCTGTATGTCGAGGCGACCAACTGGTCTCTGGGTAAGAAAGACGGGTATCAGCAGCGGGCAAAATCAAAAGCTTTCCCGCAGGGGACGAGCTGGCATAACGTCAGGCTGGATAATCTGCAGTACATTGACGAGGCGCTGCCAAAGCGGATCGAACATCGCAGCCGGGACGTGGTGCGGGTGATGCTGCCGCTGGTGAAAGAGCTGGCGAAAGCGGGGAAAGTGTAGCGGGATTAGCTCCCCTCACCCCGGCCCTCTCCCCACTGGGGCGAGGGAGAAAAGACGGCTCCGTGCGATCCCCTCTCCCCTATGGGGAGAGGGTTAGGGTGAGGGGCATAACAATCACCCTTCGTGCAATCCGCACTCGCGCTTGAGGCCGAAGAAACGGGTCTCTTCTTCCGCCATACCCGGCTCCCATTTGCGGGTGGTGTGAGTATCTCCCACCGACAGATAGCCCTGGTCCCACAGCGGATGGTATTTCAGGCCATGCTGCTGCAGGTACTGGTATACGGTTCGGTTGTCCCAGTCGATAATCGGCAGCACCTTGAACACCCCACGCTGGATCGCCAGCACCGGTAAGGACGCCCGGCTACCGGACTGATCCCGGCGCAAACCGGCAAACCAGGTTTTGGCGTTGAGGTCGGAGAGCGCCCGATTCATCGGCTCGACTTTGTTGATGGCATTGTATTTCTCAATGCCCTCCACGCCCTGCTCCCACAGCTTACCGTAGCGCGCCTCCTGCCAGGCCGCGCTCTGTTCGGCACGGTAGACCTTCAGGTTCAGCTGCAGCTTGTCCGTCAGTTCGTCAATAAACTGGTAGGTTTCCGGGAACAGGTAGCCGGTGTCGGTGAGGATCACCGGAATGTCCGGACGGATCTTATTCACCAGATGCAGGCTGACCGCGGCCTGAATACCAAAGCTCGAGGAGAGCACATATTCACCCGGCAGGTTTTCCAGCGCCCAGGCGACACGACCTTCGGCGTCGAGCTTTTCCAGCTGGGCGTTGGTTTCCGCCAGGGCCAGAATACGTTCGACTTTTGGCAGATCGTTAAGGGCGTTTAGATCGAGTACGGACATAATTACCTCTCGTAGTTACTCCCAGAAATCCCGGGCGGGATCGAGCACTGGACGAATGATGCCCGCACGCACCGTAAAGTCGCCGAAGCCTTCACCCGCTTCGCGCTCTTTCGCCCAGCGCCCGACAAGCAGGTCTATGGAGTCAAGAATTTCTGGTTCCGTAATGTTCTCGCGATACATACGCGGAATGCGCGTTCCGCTGCGGTTACCCCCAAGGTGCAGGTTGTAACGACCCGGGGCTTTACCCACCAGACCCAGCTCCGCCAGCATCGCACGGCCACAGCCGTTCGGGCAGCCGGTGACGCGCATCACGATATGCTCGTCAGGAATGCCGTGTTTTTCCAGCACCGCTTCCACTTTGTCGGTGAACGACGGCAGGAAGCGCTCGGCTTCGGCCATCGCCAGCGGACAGGTCGGGAAGGAGACGCAGGCCATCGAGTTTTCACGCTGCGGTTTTACCGCGTCCATCAGCGTGTGATCCCGCGTCAGCTTCTCGATCTTCGCTTTCTCGCTTTCCGGCACGCCGGCAACGATCAGGTTCTGGTTGGCGGTAATGCGGAACTCGCCTTTGTGGATCTTTGCGATCTCCAGCAGACCGGTTTTCAGCGGACGGCCCGGATAATCGAGAATACGACCGTTCTCAATAAACAGCGTCAGGTGCCATTTATTGTCGATGCCTTTTACCCAGCCGATGCGATCGCCGCGACCGGTGAATTCGTACGGACGGATCGGCTCGAACTTGATACCGGCGCGACGCTCCACTTCTTCTTTAAAGGTCTCTACGCCGACGCGTTCCAGGGTGTATTTGGTCTTGGCGTTTTTACGATCGGTACGGTTACCCCAGTCGCGCTGGGTGGTCACCACCGCTTCGGCCACCGCCAGGGTGTGCTCCAGCGGCAGATAACCGAACTCGCTCGCGGTGCGGGCGTAAGTTTTCTTGTTACCGTGCTCAATCGACAGACCACCGCCCACCAGCAGGTTAAAGCCCACCAGCTTGCCGTTCTCGGCAATCGCCACGAAGTTCATGTCGTTGGCGTGCAGATCGATATCGTTCTGCGGCGGGATCACCACCGTGGTTTTAAACTTACGCGGCAGATAGGTCTGACCAAGGATCGGCTCTTCGTCGGTGGTCGCAACCTTCTCCTGATCCAGCCAGATCTCAGCATAGGCGCGGGTGCGCGGCAGCAGATGTTCGGAGATCTTCTTCGCCCACTCGTAGGCTTCAGCGTGCAGCTCGGACTCGTACGGGTTGGAGGTACAGAGCACGTTACGGTTCATGTCGTTGGCGGTCGCCAGCGCGTCCAGCCCGACGGAGTGCAGCATCTGGTGTACCGGCTTCACGTTCTTCTTCAGAATGCCGTGGAACTGGAAAGTCTGACGGTTGGTCAGACGGATGCTGCCATAAATGGTGTTGTCATGGGCGAATTTGTCGATCGCCTGCCACTGTTTGGTGGTGATAATGCCACCCGGCAGACGGCAGCGCAGCAGCATCGCGTGACGCGGCTCCAGCTTCTGTTCAGCACGCTCGGCGCGGATATCGCGATCGTCCTGCTGGTACATACCGTGGAAACGGATCAGCAGGAAGTTGTCGCCGTTGAAACCGCCGGTCAGACCGTCATTTAAATCTTCGGCAATGGTGCCGCGCAGGTAGTTACTATCAACCTTCATGCGCTCGGCATCAGTCAGTTTGCCTTCGACCACCAGAGGGCCAGGATGTTTTTCGCTCATTAGTAGACATCTCGCTGATAACGGCGCTCGACGCGCAGCTCACTTAAAAATTCATCCGCCGATTCAGTATCCATGCCACCGAATTCAGCAATCACTTCCAGCAACGCCTGCTCAACGTCTTTCGCCATGCGATTGGCGTCGCCGCAGACATAAATGTGGGCACCATCATTAATCCAGCGCCACAGCTCTGCGCCCTGTTCGCGCAGTTTGTCTTGTACGTATATTTTTTGTTTTTGATCGCGGGACCAGGCCAGATCGATGCGCGAGAGCACGCCCTCTTTCACATAGCGCTGCCACTCTACCTGGTAGAGGAAATCTTCGGTGAAGTGCGGGTTACCAAAGAACAGCCAGTTTTTGCCCGGCGCTTCATCGGCGGCGCGCTGCTGCATAAAGGCGCGGAACGGCGCGATGCCGGTGCCCGGGCCAATCATGATCACCGGGGTTTCCGGGTTGGCCGGCAGACGGAAGTTGTCGTTGTGCTCGATAAAGACCCGCACCTCGCCCTCTTCTTCCACGCGATCTGCCAGGAAGCTGGAGGCACCACCGGCACGGGCGCGACCTTCGATGTCGTAACGCACCACGCCCACGGTGACGTGGACTTCGCTTTCCACCTCGGCCTGGGCCGACGCGATAGAGTACAGGCGCGGCGTCAGCGGACGCAGCAGGCCGATTAACGCTTCAGCATCCAACTGCGCTGGCGCGAAACGCACCATGTCCACAATTGGCGTGGTGGTGGCGTACTGTTGCAGTTTGGCTTTGTCGCCCACCAGCGGCAGCAGGGATTCGCTGCGGGTCAGGGTGGCGTAGTTTTCCACGATGTTGGCGGTATTGACGGTCAGCTCGAAATGCCACTGCAGCGCTTCCGAGAGCGGCAGGGTTTTGCCGTCTACCGACACCACTTCATCGCCCTTCAGCCACAGCAGCTCAACCAGCTCTTTCACCAGCGCCGGATCGTTCTGATACCAGACGCCAAGGGCATCGCCCGGCTGGTAGCGCAGGCCGGAGTCGCCTAAATCGATTTCAATATGACGCACGTCTTTCTCAGAATCACGACCGGTGATTTTCTGATTAACCGCGAGGCTCGCCGTCAGCGGCGCTTCTTTGGTGTACGGGCTGGTATGAATGTCGTTTACCACGCCAGCGGCAGTAACTGCCGCCTGCGCCGGCGTCTCTTTCGGCACGCGGGCTTTCAGCACGTCAACAATGCGCGCGCGCCATTCGGCAGCCGCGGCCTGGTATTCGACGTCGGTATCCACGCGATCGAGCAGGCGCTCGCCACCCAGTTCGGCCAGCTTGCTGTCAAAATCTTTGCCCGACTGGCAGAAGAATTCGTAGGAGGAGTCGCCGAGACCGAAGACCGCAAAGGCGGTGCCCGCCAGTTTTGGCGCTTTTTTCGAGAACAGGAACTTATGCAGCGCAACCGCTTCTTCAGGCGGCTCACCTTCGCCCTGGGTAGAGGTCACAACGACAACCAGCTTCTCTGACGCGATTTGCTTAAATTTATAATCCCCGGCGTTCACCAGGTTCACGTTCAGTTTGGCCGCCAGCAGATCGTCCCGCAGGGCTTCCGCCACGCGACGGGCATTGCCGGTTTGCGAAGCGGAGATAAGCGTAATTGCCGGGATCTCAACGGCCGCAGCCGGTGCACTCACCACAGCACCCGGCTGTTGATTGAGCATTCCCCAGAAATAACCAGAAACCCAGGCAAGCTGGGTAGGTGAAAAATCAGTGGTGGCTGCCTGCAGGCGTGCCAGTTGCTCCGGGTTCAGGGGAAGCAAATTTGAAGGTGGGGCCTGTGTTGTCATGCGTCGTTATGTTCCAGTAGCAAAGCTGAATTTTTATCTGAAAGACAGAACAGAGTGTAAGGTTAACGGCGCGGATCATAACAATTAAAGACGGGATGGAAATAATAAATAACCAAATGGACTAACCTGTTTTTGCTATCGTTGTTAACAATAAAAACGATTAATTAACTTCATGAAAATAAAAGATAAAAATAAGGTTACTGCCCACCCAAAGCGTATCGGGTGGTAAGGGCCGTTTTAGGTAATGATAAAAAAGGTGCTTTCCGGTATTATGCGGCGGTTTTTTCCGCATTCTTGAGAGTTCATGATGTCCACCACACTGTTTAAAGATTTCATCTTCGAAGCCGCCCACCATCTCCCTCATGTCCCGGAAGGCCATAAATGTGGTCGCCTGCACGGGCACTCCTTTATGGTGCGTCTGGAGATCACGGGTGACGTCGATCCGCATACCGGTTGGATCATGGATTTTGCCGAGCTGAAGGCCGCGTTTAAGCCGACCTATGATCGCCTCGATCACTTCTATCTGAATGATATTCCGGGACTGGAAAATCCGACCAGCGAAGTGCTGGCGAAATGGATCTGGGATGAGATTAAACCGCTGGTGCCACTGCTGAGCGCGGTGATGATCAAAGAGACCTGCACGGCAGGTTGTGTCTATCGCGGGTAATCAATCAGGCAAGCGTTATAAGCCCGGTAAGCGTGCGCGCCACCGGGCTTTTTTTCAGGCGATATTCAGGTACTTGTGCGTCTGCATCGACAGACGCCAGTTGCGCGCAATACAGGTCTCAATGCACAGACGCGTGGCGTCCTCTTTCTGGCTGATCGGCTGCAGCGCAATAACGCGCTGTTTGTCATCGGTCAGCGTCTCCAGCAGTTCATCCAGCGCTTCGATATCACGAACGCGGCCTACCGGGTGCTTAATCTCATCGGCACGCTCCAGCGCCTGGGACAGCACATTGTAACCGCCGCGCATATTCACTTTTGGCGACACGGTGACCCAGGTGGTGTGGGAGCAGCGCACTTCGTGGGTGCCGCTGGTCTCAATCTGGCAGCTAAAGCCGTTTTTTTCGAGCAGCGAGGTCAGCGGGATCAGGTCATGGATGCAGGGCTCACCGCCGGTGATCACCACGTGACGCGCGGTCCAGCCCTGACGACCAATAATGGCCAGCAGATCTTCCGGGTTCGCCGCGCCCCATTTGTCGCTCTCTTTGGTTTTGGCCAGAATGCTGAACAGTGACACTTCCCGATCGCTAAGCGTTTCCCAGGTATGTTTGGTATCACACCAGGCACAACCCACCGGGCATCCCTGCAGACGAATGAAGATAGCGGGAACGCCAGTGAAGTAACCCTCGCCTTGCAGGGTCTGGAACATCTCGTTAATCGGGTACTGCATAGTCATCTCAAAGAAGGGGATAAACGTTAAGTATCGCAGATCCCCGGCCCAGGATCATGCCCGATCGGTGCTCTGTGCCTCGATTGCACCAACAAATCGCGCCGTAATCTGCTGTGGGCGCGTGATCGCCCCGCCTACTACCACCGTATACGCGCCTGACTCAAGACAGCGGGCAGCCAGCTCCGGTGTTTCGACGTTGCCTTCGGCCACCACCGGGATGGTGACCGCCGCGACGACCTCCCGCAGAAACTCGCACTCCCGCTCTTTCAGCTTATGGCCTGCGGTGTCGGCCGTATAGCCATAGAGCGTGGTGCCCACGCAGTCAAAACCCAGCGCCTGGGCGGTTTTCGCCTCCTCTACCGTGGCGATATCCGCCATCAGCAGTTGGGATGGGTATTGCGCCCGGATCGCTGTCATCAGCCCGGCGAGCGTCTGGCCGCCGGGACGCGGACGCGCGGTAGCATCAAGAGCGATAATCTCCGGTTTTACGGCCATCAGTTCATCCACCTCCCGCAGCGTGGCGGTAATAAATACCTCGCTGTCCGGATAGTCGCGCTTGATAATGCCGATCACCGGCAGCGAAACCTGTTTTTTGATGGCCTCGATGTCCACGACGCTGTTGGCGCGGATGGCCACCGCCCCGCCCTGCGCCGCCGCCAGCGCCATGCGCGCCATAATAAACGGGCTGTGTAAGGGTTCGTTATCCAGCGCCTGACAGGAGACGATCAGCTTACCTTTCAAAATATCCAGTACATTTTTCATTACGATAAGATCTCTTCAACTTCATTTTTGATGATGGTGACATGCGGACCGTAGATAACCTGTACGCCATTGCCCCGCAGGATCACGCCGCGAGCGCCGGTTGCCTTGAGCATGGTTTCGTTCACTTTGCCGCCGTCTTTCACCGTCACGCGTAAACGTGTGGCGCAGCAGTCCACCTCGTCCACGTTCTCCCTGCCGCCCAGGCCCTCAATGATCGCCTTCGCCCGTTCGCTTTGAGGAAGCGCAGTTTCTGCTACGGCCTCTTTCTCCCGGCCCGGGGTCGCAAAATCGAAACGGTTAATCAGGAAGCGGAAGGTGAAGTAGTACAGGAAGAACCAGGGAACCCCGACCAGCGGCACGTACAGCCAGTGGGTTTTGGCTTCGCCCTGCAGAATGCCGAACAGAACGAAATCGATAAAACCGCCTGAGAAGGTCTGCCCTATGGTGATGTGCAGAATATGGGCGAGCATAAAGGCCAGCCCGTCGAACAGTGCGTGGATGACGTACAGCACCGGGGCGATGAAGAGGAAGGAGAACTCGATAGGCTCGGTGATACCGGTCAGGAAAGAGGTCAGCGCCGCCGAAAGCAGCAGCCCCGCGACCCGCTTTTTATTTTCAGGCTTTGCCGTGTGATACATCGCCAGACAAGCACCGATCAGGCCAAACATCATGGTAATAAAGCGTCCGGACATGAAGCGCGAGGTGCCCGCGTAGAACTGCTGGGTATTCGGGTCGGCGAGCTGGGCAAAGAAGATGCGCTGTGTACCTTCAATCAGCTGACCGTTGACGATCTCGCTGCCGCCGAGGGCGGTGGTCCAGAAGGGCAGATAGAAAATGTGATGCAGGCCGAAGGGACCGAGCATGCGCAGGATAAAGCCGTACAGGAAGGTGCCCAGATACCCGGTCGCATCGACCAGACCGCCGAGGCCAAAAATCAGCTTCTGAAAGTGCGGCCAGACGACGGTCATGATCGCGCCCACCAGTATCGCCGCCAGCGAGCTGATAATAGGGACAAAGCGTGACCCGCCAAAGAAACCGAGAAATTGCGGCAGGGCAATTTTGTTAAACCGATGGTGCAAGGTACAGGTTACCAGCCCGATGACCACCCCGCCAAAGACGCCGGTTTCCAGGGTCTGAATACCCAGCGTCATCCCCTGCCCCACCGCGCCGGGGTTCTCCTGCGCCAGAGTGCCATTAAGGATCAGCAGGGCGTTAATGGTGGCATTCATTACCAGGAACGCCAGCAGTGCCGCCAGGCCCGCAGTGCCCTTATCGGTTTTCGCCAGCCCCACGGCCACCCCCACGGCAAAAAGCACCGAGAGATTGGCAAAGACAATCGAGCCGGCGCTGCTCATGATAGTGAATATTGCCTGTAGCCAGCTCACATCCAGGAAGGGGTAGGCCGCGAGGGTATTGGGATTCGACAGTGCGCCGCCAATGCCTAACAGCAGACCCGCAGCGGGCAGCACGGCAATGGGTAACATAAAGGATTTGCCAAAGCGCTGGGCTTTTTCAAACCATGCGCCCGATGAGGCGCCGCTAAACAGTTGCATCATTTTTTCACTCCCCAATTATTTGATGAAAATTTTTACCATATTTAAAACATGAAGTGAAAATTATCACCAATAACCTGGAGAGCGATCATACTTTTTTAAAATGTCTGGCGTCTCGCCCCCGCTTTCCGCCACACTAGCCCACAGAGAAACGCATTAAGGATTTTGCATGTCAGAAAATGAAAATCTGCTGCTGAGGCTGCGACAGGGTGTCTCTGGCTATAGTCCGACCCAGCAAAAACTGGGCGAGTTCGTCTTAAGCGATCCGGCAAAAGTGCTCTATTTCACCATTACCGAACTGGCGCGTGAGAGCGAAACCAGCGAGGCAAGCGTAACCAGACTTTGTCGCACGCTGGGTTGTAAAGGCTATACGGAGTTCAAGATGGCGCTGGCGCTGGACGTTCAGCGTGACCAGGCACCGGTTGCGCAGGGCGATCGGGTGGATGAGGTCGTGGAAGAGTCCGTTCTGGCGCTGCGGGATACCGCCCGGCTGCTTGACAGGGATATGCTGCTGCAGGCCGCTCAGGCACTGCATCAGGCGCGTTCGGTTTATATCTACGGCGTGGCGGCAAGTGCCATTCTGGGTGACTATCTGCACTACAAACTGCTGCGTCTGGGTAAACCTGCGCAGCTGTTGAGCGACATGCACCGCGCCTCGATGAGCGCAACCACACTGGGTAAAGAGGATCTGGTGGTGGCGATTTCGAGCTCAGGATCAACCCGCGATCTGCTGCACGTAGTGAAACTTGCGCGTAAACGTGGAGCACGCGTGCTGGCTCTCAGCAATACGCCGCGCAGCCCGCTGGCTTCAATCAGCGATATGCAGCTGGTTGCGGCAAAACCCGAAGGCCCGCTCAGCGCCGGGGCGATGAATGCCAAAGTAGGGGTGATGCTTTTGGTGGAGCTGCTTGCCACCACGCTCATCTCCCTGGACAACCGCTACGGCGACGCCAGCCTGCAAACCGCCAGCGCTACCCTGCCCCTGCTGCTTTAACGCAGGCATAAAAAAACCCGCCGAAGCGGGTTTTTTCTAAAGATTAAGGCTCAGAATTACTGACCTTTGATCTCTTTACGGCCGTTGTATGGTGCTTTTTCGCCCAGCGCTTCTTCGATACGAATCAGCTGGTTGTATTTAGCAACACGGTCAGAACGGCTCATAGAACCGGTTTTGATCTGGCCAGCAGCGGTACCAACAGCCAGGTCAGCGATGGTAGCGTCTTCAGTTTCGCCTGAACGGTGAGAGATAACGGCAGTGTAGCCAGCGTCTTTCGCCATTTTGATCGCAGCCAGAGTTTCGGTCAGAGAACCGATCTGGTTGAATTTGATCAGGATGGAGTTAACGATGCCTTTCTCGATACCTTCTTTCAGGATCTTGGTGTTGGTTACGAACAGATCGTCACCAACCAGCTGGATTTTGTCGCCCAGTACTTTGGTCTGGTATGCGAAACCATCCCAGTCAGACTCGTCCAGACCGTCTTCGATAGAAACGATTGGGTACTGTTTGGTCAGGTCTTCCAGGAAGTGAGTGAACTCTTCAGAGGTGAAGGCTTTGTTGCCTTCGCCAGCCAGAACGTATTTACCGTCTTTGTAGAATTCAGATGCTGCACAGTCCATCGCCAGGGTGATGTCGGTGCCCAGCTCGTAGCCTGCTGCTTTAACCGCTTCAGCGATTACAGCCAGTGCTTCGGCGTTGGAGCCCAGGTTAGGTGCATAACCACCTTCGTCACCTACTGCAGTGTTCATACCTTTAGCTTTCAGAACTTTAGCCAGGTTGTGGAACACTTCAGAACCCATACGTACTGCTTCTTTCAGGGATTTCGCGCCAACTGGCTGAATCATAAATTCCTGAATATCAACGTTGTTGTCTGCGTGCTCGCCGCCGTTGATGATGTTCATCATCGGAACTGGCATAGAGTATTTGCCTGGAGTGCCGTTCAGTTCAGCGATGTGTTCGAACAGTGGCTGACCTTTAGAAGCCGCTGCTGCTTTGGCGTTCGCCAGAGAAACAGCCAGGATTGCGTTCGCACCGAAGTTAGATTTGTTTTCAGTACCGTCCAGATCGATCATGATTTTATCGATGCCAGCCTGGTCTTTGGCGTCTTTGCCAAGGATTGCCTGTGCAATTGGGCCGTTAACCGCGCCAACAGCTTTGGTTACGCCTTTGCCCAGGAAACGGGATTTGTCGCCATCGCGCAGTTCCAGCGCTTCGCGGGAACCAGTAGAAGCACCTGACGGCGCAGCTGCCATACCGACGAAACCACCTTCCAGGTGTACTTCGGCTTCAACAGTCGGGTTACCACGGGAGTCGATGATTTCACGACCGATGACTTTAACGATTTTGGACATTAGATTTTCCTCAGTACAAGTTAAACTAAAACTCCAGACAAACAGCGCGTACCTTTGTACGCGCTGCCGTTCTAACTTTTCTTACTTCGCCTGACGCTTCTGGAACTCACTGGCGGCTTTCACAAAGCCAGCAAACAGCGGATGTCCATCACGCGGCGTAGAAGTAAATTCCGGGTGGAACTGACAGGCGACGAACCATGGGTGGTTCGGCACTTCGATGATCTCGACCAACTGATCATCCCCGGAGCGGCCCGCAATACGCAGACCCGCAGCTTCAATTTGTTTCAACAGCAGGTTGTTGACTTCATAACGGTGACGATGGCGTTCAGTGATTGTCGGCGCACCGTACATCTGGCGAACCAGGCTGTCGTCAGAGAGCTGACAAGCCTGTGCACCCAGACGCATCGTGCCACCCAGATCGCTCTTCTCGGTACGGACTTCGACGTTACCTTCTTCGTCGCGCCATTCGGTGATAAGCGCCACAACAGGGTACTTACAGTCTGGCACAAATTCCGTAGAGTTCGCGTTTTCCATCCCCACCACGTTGCGGGCGAATTCAATCAGCGCAACCTGCATACCCAGGCAAATGCCGAGGTAAGGAATATTGTTTTCACGCGCATAGCGTGCGGTAGCGATCTTGCCTTCAACACCACGGTAGCCGAAGCCGCCAGGGATCAGAATAGCATCCAGATCTTTCAGAATTTCGACACCGCGGGTTTCAACATCCTGTGAATCAATCAGCTTGATGTTGACGGTCACGCGGTTCTTCAGACCACCGTGTTTCAGCGCTTCGATAACTGACTTATAGGCGTCCGGCAGTTCAATGTACTTGCCGACCATACCGATAGTCACTTCGCCTGCCGGGTTCGCTTCTTCGTAAATCACCTGTTCCCATTCTGACAGGTTTGCGTCCGGACAGTTCAAGCTGAATCGTTTACAAATATAATCGTCGAGGCCCTGTGATTTCAACAGGCCCGGGATTTTATAAATGGAATCGACATCTTTCATTGAAATAACAGCTTTTTCTGGCACGTTACAGAACAATGCAATTTTCGCACGTTCGTTGGCCGGAACCGCACGATCGGAGCGGCAAACCAGAATGTCAGGCTGAATACCGATGGAGAGCAGCTCTTTCACAGAGTGCTGGGTCGGTTTGGTTTTCACTTCACCTGCGGCAGCCATGTATGGCACCAGGGTCAGGTGCATGAACAGCGCGTGTTCACGACCGATATCCACCGCCAGCTGACGAATCGCTTCCAGGAACGGCAGGGATTCGATATCACCGACCGTACCGCCGATCTCTACCAGCACCACGTCGTGACCTTCGCCCCCCGCCAGAACACGCTCTTTAATGGCGTTGGTGATGTGCGGGATAACCTGAACGGTAGCGCCCAGATAGTCGCCACGGCGCTCTTTGCGCAGAACGTCGGAGTAGATACGGCCGGTCGTGAAGTTGTTACGACGGGTCATTTTGGTGCGAATAAAGCGCTCGTAGTGACCCAGGTCCAGATCGGTTTCAGCGCCGTCTTCAGTAACGAACACTTCCCCGTGTTGGATCGGGCTCATGGTACCTGGATCGACGTTGATGTACGGATCCAGCTTCATCATGGTCACATTGAGGCCACGGGCTTCAAGAATGGCTGCGAGGGAGGCTGCGGCAATGCCTTTACCCAGAGAGGATACAACCCCGCCGGTCACAAAAATATAGTTCGTTGTCATGCTGAACCTGAGAAGTTAGGGTGAAACGATGGAATAACCAGGACGGGAAAGTAGTATACCCGAACACGGCGAGCGCCACAAACTTTCATTCTCCGTCTCCTGTCTCAGGCTTTGACTCATATAGGGAGTGAGAAAATAGCCCCTTTTGGGTAAATGTTTTTGACGCAAATCAAGCGCTTGTCATTTAAAAAATCACACAAATTGCGCTTGATCGCAAAAACCCGTTAGAGATCAGATTCCTGGCGTTTTACTTCCTGCCACACTTCTTCCATCGCATCGAGGTCCACGCCGGTCATTTCCAGCCCGCGGGCCGCGATAATACGCTCCACTTCCCGGAAGCGGCGTTCGAATTTGAGGTTGGCTTTTTGCAGCGCCACTTCGGCTTTAACCCCTAAATGACGGGAGAGATTGACGGTGGCAAACAGCAGATCCCCCATCTCCTCTTCCACCTTCTCCTGGTCCACTACCGCCTGCTGCGCTTCGTGCATCACTTCGTCGATCTCTTCATGCACTTTGTCGAGTACCGGGCCTAAAGAGGTCCAGTCAAACCCCACCGTCGAGCAGCGTTTCTGAATCTTATGCGCACGCATCAGCGCTGGCAGGCTTAACGGGATATCGTCCAGCGCTGAATGCTGGGATTTTTCAGCCCGTTCCGCGCTTTTGATTTGCTCCCAGCGGGCCAGCACGTCGGTACTGTTTTCCGCGGTGGCATCGCCAAAGATATGCGGGTGACGGCGCTCCAGCTTATCGCTGATGGCGGCGCAGATGTCGTTGAAATCAAAGCGCCCCTCTTCCTGCGCCATCTGCGCATAGAACACCACCTGGAACAGCAGGTCGCCCAGTTCGCCGCGCAGATCGTCAAAATCTTCCCGGGAGATGGCATCCAGCACCTCGTAGGCCTCTTCCAGGGTGTAGGGGGCGATGGTGGCGAAAGTCTGCTCTTTGTCCCACGGACAGCCGGTTTCCGGGTCGCGCAGACGTTGCATAATGCCGAGCAGGCGGTCGATTTGGGTCATGTCTTATCCTGTTAAATCGGTAACGCCGGGTGGCGGCTGCGCCTTACCCGGCCTACAAAAGATGGTAATCTTACCCGCCGTGAAGACGACGGGCGTCTATCACATCCGGCACCTGGTTCAGCTTGCCGAGCACCCGGCCCAGCACCTGCAGGTTATAAATTTCGATGGTCATATCGATGGTGGCGAGCTGCTGACGGGTGTCGCTGCGGCTGGCAACGCCCAGCACGTTCACCTTTTCGTTGGCCAGAATAGTGGTGATATCGCGCAGCAGGCCGCTGCGATCGTTGGCCGACACCCGCACCACCAGCGAATAGCCCGCGGAGTAACTTTCGCCCCACACCGCATCGACGATTCGTTCCGGCGCATGAGACTGTAAATCGTCCAGCTGATCGCAGTCCGCGCGGTGGATAGAGATCCCGCGCCCCTGGGTGATGAAGCCGACGATCTCGTCTCCCGGGATCGGCTGGCAGCAGCGGGCAATGTGGTGCATCAGATTCCCGACGCCCTCCACAACCACCCGGCCATTGTCTTTTTCTTTGCTGCGGTGCTGTGGGGTATAGCTCTTCTGCTGCAGCTGTTTCAGCGCCGCTGCATCCTGCTCAGCCGCGCTCGGTTTGTTGAACTGCGCCTGCAGGAAATTCACCATCTGGTTAAGACGAATATCCCCGCCGCCGATAGCGGCCAGCAGCTCATCCAGCTCATTGAAGTTGTAGCGCGGCAGCAGCTGCTTCTCCGCCTCTTTCAGGTGGATGCCCAGATGCTCCAGCTCGTCGTCGAGGATCTGACGACCGGCCAGGATGTTCTTGTCACGATCCTGCTTGCGGAACCAGGCGTGGATCTTGGAGCGTCCGCGGCTGGTGGTGATGTAGCCCAGGTTCGGGTTGAGCCAGTCGCGGCTCGGGTTCGGCTGCTTCTGGGTGATGATGTCCACCTGATCGCCCATCTGCAGCTGATAGGTAAACGGCACGATGCGTCCGCCAATTTTAGCCCCGATGCAGCGGTGCCCCACGTCGCTGTGAATGTGGTAGGCGAAGTCGAGCGGCGTTGAGCCTGCCGGGAGGTCAACCACGTCGCCTTTCGGCGTAAAGACGTAGACCCGGTCGTCAAAGACCTGGCTGCGCACTTCGTCGAGCATTTCGCCGGAGTCGGCCATCTCTTCCTGCCACGCAATCAGCTTACGCAGCCAGGCGATGCGATCTTCGTGACCGGAGCGCGCCCCGCCTGAGGTGCCCTCTTTGTACTTCCAGTGCGCGGCGACGCCGAGCTCGGACTCCTCGTGCATCTGTTTGGTGCGGATCTGGATCTCCACCGGTTTACCGCCCGGCCCCAGTACCACGGTATGGATCGACTGGTAGCCGTTCGGTTTCGGGTTGGCGACGTAGTCGTCAAACTCATCCGGCATGTGGCGGAAGTGGGTGTGAACAATCCCCAGCGCGGCGTAGCAGTCCTGCAGACGCTCGGCGACGATACGCACGGCGCGCACATCAAACAGCTCATCAAAGGCGAGATGCTTCTTCTGCATTTTGCGCCAGATGCTGTAGATATGCTTCGGCCGGCCATAGACCTCAGCCTTCACGCCCTCTTCTTTCATCGACTGACGTAAGCCGCCGACAAACTCCTCGATGTAGTGTTCACGATCGATACGGCGTTCGTGCAGCAGTTTCGCAATACGTTTGTATTCCGCCGGGTGCAGGTAGCGGAAGCAGTAATCTTCCAGCTCCCATTTCAGCTGCCCGATGCCCAGACGGTTCGCCAGCGGGGCATAGATATTGGTGCACTCTTTCGCCGCCAGCACGCGCTCATCTTCAGGCGCATCCTTCACTTCCCGCAGATGGGCGACGCGTTCGGCGAGCTTAATCACCACGCAACGGAAGTCATCCACCATGGCCAGCAGCATACGGCGAACGTTATCGACCTGTTCGGACGAGACGGAGTCGGTGTGGGTGGCTTTCAGCTGGCGGATAGCCGCCATGTCGCGCACGCCGTGGATCAGCGAGACGATTGATGTACCGACGCTTTCGCGCAGCACCTCTTCGGAGACCACCTCGGCGTCGGCCAGCGGGAACAGCATGGCGGCGAGCAGGGTGTCGATATCCATGCTGAGCATGGAGAGGATTTCCACCATCTCCACGCCGCGCCACAGCAGCAGCTCGGCATCGGGATGCCCCTTGGTGGTGCGCAGACAGTAAGCCCAGGTTTCGGTTAAGCGTTCACACGACTGCTGGCTGGCAATCCCCAGACTTGCGATCCATTTTTGTGGGTCAAACTCACCAGCTTTATTGAGATGTGCACTTCTTACCGCAACCATTGTCCTCTCCTTTAGGGACCCTTGCCTGTCGAATTCGACAAGCCGAAACTCATCAGTTGTGTTCAAACAACGCCATTGATTCCAGATGTCCAGTGTGCGGGAACATATCGAGCATTGCCAGACGCTGAATCTGGTAACCCGCCGCTAATAATGCTTCGCTGTCCCGGGCAAGCGTCGCCGGATTACAGGAAACATAGACCACGCGTTTAGGGGCGAGTTTAATAATATGCTGCATTACGCCTGGCGCGCCTGCACGGGCCGGATCCAGCAGGATTTTGTCGAAGCCGTGCGCCGCCCAGGGCTGCTGAGTGACATCCTCTTCCAGATTCTCATGAAAAAATGTCACGTTTTGCAGCCCATTGTGAATGGCGTTGTCGCGTCCTTTCTCCACCAGCGCCGCCACGCCCTCCACACCGACCACGCTGTGCGCCCGTTTTGCCAGCGGCAGGGTAAAGTTGCCCATCCCGCAGAACAGATCGAGCACCCGATCATCCGGCTGTATATCCAGCCAGTCGAGCGCGGTCGCGACCATCTGTTGGTTAACGCCATCATTGACCTGAATGAAATCGCGCGGACTGAACGTTAAGCGTAGCCCGTCTGAATCATACCAGGGCGTTTCACCGCTCAGTTGCTCAAGTATCTCGCTTTGCGGGGCGAGATAAAGGTCAAGCTCATGGGAATGCGAAAAGCGTTCCAGTTTTTCGCGATCTTTGGCCGAAAGCGGTGCAGTATGGCGTAGCACCATCAGCGGGCCGCTGTTGGCCAGCACCAGTTCGACGTGGCCCAGGTGACGAACGCCCTGCAGGTCTGAGAGACATTTGCGCACTTCTGGCAGCAATGCCTCAAGACGGGGCACCAGAATGGGGCACTGTCTGACGTCGACGATGTCGCTGGAGTTAGCCTTGCGAAAGCCCATCTCCAGACGCGCGGTTTTCGGCTGGTAGTTCAGGCTCAGGCGCGCCCGGCGGCGGTAGCCCCAGGGTTTATCGGCGATCACCTCGTTGACGTCGTGCTTCAGCAGGCGCGCCAGGGCATTGCTTTTGCTGCGCTCCTGTAACGCGATGCTGGCATGCTGCTGTTGGCAGCCACCGCAGACGCCAAAGTGCGGGCAACGCGGTTTCTCACGTTGCGGGCTGTCGTTAAGGCGACGTTTTACCTGCCCGCGCGCGTACTGGCGTTTCTCTTCCGTCAGGGTGATCTCTGCACGCTCATCGGGCAGCAGGCCGGGGATAAACAGGGCTTTACCATCATGGCGCGCCACCCCCTGACCGAAGGGATCGAGGTCTGTCACATCAACAGTTATGATCTGACGCGTCGTCACGCGCCGCTTTGCAGAGTAGAATTGCGCCATTGCCGGGTATTATCTCAAATGAACATATTGACTCTAATTGTCCCATAACGGAACTCCATGACCAACTACAGCCTGCGTGCGCGCATGATGATTTTGATCCTCGCCCCTACCGTACTCATTGGTTTACTGCTGAGTACCTTCTTTGTGGTGCACCGTTATAACGACCTGCAGCGGCAGCTCGAGGACGCGGGGGCCAGCATTATTGAGCCGCTGGCGGTCTCCAGCGAGTACGGCATGACCCTGCAAAATCGCGAGTCTATCGGCCAGCTCATTAGCATCCTGCACCGCCGTCACTCGGATATTGTGCGGGCGATTTCGGTGTATGACCAACACAATCGCCTGTTTGTCACCTCCAATATCCAGCTTGACCCGGGCACGCTGAAGCTCCCGGCCGGCATGCCCTTCCCGACACGGCTGAGCGTGATTCGCCAGGGCGAAAAGATGATCCTGCGCACGCCGATCATCTCGGAAAGCTATTCACCGGATGAATCTGCCGAAGCGGATGCCAAGCCCAATAACAACATGCTGGGATATGTGGCGCTGGAGCTGGATCTCAAGTCCGTGCGGCTGCAGCAGTACCGGGAAATCTTCATCTCCACGGTGATGATGCTGTTCTGTATCGGCATTGCGCTGATCTTCGGCTGGCGTCTGATGCGCGACGTGACCAGCCCGATCCGCAACATGGTAAATACCGTCGACCGTATCCGCCGGGGTCAGCTCGACAGCCGCGTCGAAGGCTTTATGCTTGGTGAGCTGGATATGCTAAAAAACGGTATCAACTCAATGGCGATGTCGCTGGCGGCCTACCATGAGGAGATGCAGCATAACGTCGATCAGGCCACCTCCGATCTGCGGGAAACCCTGGAGCAGATGGAGATCCAGAACGTCGAGCTGGATCTGGCTAAAAAGCGTGCCCAGGAGGCGGCGCGTATTAAGTCGGAGTTCCTGGCGAACATGTCCCATGAGCTGCGGACCCCGCTCAACGGCGTGATTGGCTTTACCCGCCTGACCCTGAAGACCGAGCTCAACCCGACCCAGCGCGACCACCTGCATACCATTGAACGGTCGGCCAACAACCTGCTGGCGATCATCAATGACGTGCTGGACTTCTCCAAGCTTGAGGCGGGCAAACTGATTCTGGAGAGCATTCCGTTCCCGCTGCGCAGCACCCTGGACGAAGTGGTGACTCTGCTGGCGCACTCCTCCCACGACAAAGGGCTGGAGCTGACGCTGAACATTAAAAATGATGTGCCGGATAACGTGATTGGCGATCCGCTGCGCCTGCAGCAGGTGATCACCAACCTGGTGGGTAACGCCATCAAGTTCACCGAGAGCGGTAACATTGACGTGCTGGTGGAAAAGCGCGCCATCAGCAATACCAAGGTGCAGATTGAGGTGCAGATCCGCGATACCGGGATTGGTATTCCCGAGCGCGATCAGTCGCGGCTGTTCCAGGCCTTCCGCCAGGCCGACGCCAGTATTTCACGGCGTCATGGCGGCACCGGCCTGGGGCTGGTGATCACCCAGAAACTGGTGAACGAGATGGGGGGCGATATCTCCTTCCACAGCCAGCCTAACCGCGGCTCGACCTTCTGGTTCCATATCAACCTCGACCTGAACCCGAATGTTCTGATCGACCGGCCGGGGATGGAGTGTCTACAGGGTAAACGACTGGCGTACGTGGAGCCCAATGCCGCCGCGGCGCAAAGCACGCTGGACGTATTAAGCACCACCCCGCTGGAGGTGGTTTACAGCCCGGCCTTCTCCGCGCTGCCGGTTGAGCACTACGACATACTGCTGATGGGCATCCCGGTGACCTTTACCGGCGAGCTGACCATGCAGCAGGAGCGGATGGCGAAAGCGGCCTCGATGACCGACTACCTGCTGCTGGCCCTGCCGTGCCATGCGCAGATTAACGCCGAAGAGCTGAAACACGACGGGGCGGCCGCCTGTCTGCTGAAGCCGCTCACCGCCACGCGCCTGCTGCCGACCCTGACCGAATACTGCCGTCTGAACCATTCCGCTGCGCCGATCGTTGTCGATGAGAGCAAGCTGCCGATGACCGTGATGGCGGTGGATGATAACCCGGCCAACCTGAAGCTGATCGGCGCCCTGCTGGAGGATCAGGTTCAGCATGTCGAACTGTGCGAGAGCGGCCTGCAGGCCGTTGAGCGCGCGAAGCAGATGCAGTTTGACCTGATCATGATGGATATTCAGATGCCCGGCATGGACGGGATCCGCGCCTGCGAGCTGATCCGCCAGCTCCCCCATCAGCAGCAAACGCCGGTGATCGCCGTGACTGCGCACGCGATGGCGGGCCAGAAAGAGAAGCTGTTAAGCGCCGGGATGAACGACTATCTGGCAAAACCGATTGAAGAAGAGAAGCTGCACAGTCTGCTGCTGCGCTACAAGCCCGGCCCGACGGCAGGCAGCTGGATCGCCCCTGCGGAAGCCGCCGACATCACGGTTAACGACAATGCCACCCTCGACTGGCAGCTGGCGCTGCGTCAGGCGGCGGGCAAAAACGACCTCGCGCGGGAGATGCTGCAGATGCTGGTAGCCTTCCTGCCTGAGATCCGCAATAAGGTGGAGGAGCAGCTGGTAGGTGAAAATCCGGAAGACCTCGTTGATGCGATCCATAAGCTGCACGGCAGCTGCGGGTACAGTGGGGTGCCGCGCCTGAAAAATCTATGTCATCTGCTGGAGCAGCAGCTGCGTTCAGGGACGCCGGAAAGCGAGCTGGAACCGGAGTTCCTGGAGCTGCTGGATGAGATGGATAACGTCACGCGGGAAGCAATGAAAGTGCTGGGCTTATAGCAAAAGTATGCGCACGGACGATCCCCTCTCCCCTTTGGGGAGAGGGTTAGGGTGAGGGGTTACACCTCCATCCCCACCTTCAGCACCGCCGCGATATTCCTTGCCGCCATCCGCACGTTTTCTGCGGCGTCTTCCAGCGCCTCCTCCAGCGTGCAGATGGTGTAGATCACACTAAATACCGCATCGATGCCATGATCGTGCACCACGCCGACATCCGCCGTCAGGCTGCCCGCGAGGCCGATCACCGGCTTATTGTGGCGTTTGGCGATCTTCGCCACTCCCACCGGGACTTTGCCATGAATGGTCTGGCTGTCGATTCGCCCTTCCCCGGTGATCACCAGATCGGCATCGGCCACCAGGCTGTCGAGGTTGAGAGCATCGGTCACAATCTCAATGCCCTGGCGCAATTGCGCGCCGCAAAAAGCGTATAACGCCGCCCCCATACCGCCCGCAGCACCGCCGCCGGCCAGCCCGAGGACGTCGACATCCAGATCGCGGGCAATGATCCGCGCATAGTGCGTCAGCGCGCCATCGAGGCGCGTAATCATCTCCGGGGTCGCCCCCTTCTGCGGACCAAACACGGCGCTGGCACCGTTGTCCCCGGTCAGGGGATTGGTGACGTCGCAGGCGACTTCAATCCGGCAGGCTGTCAGCCGTTTATCCAGACCGCTGATGTCGATGCGCGCCAGTTTCTCCAGCTCACCGCCACCGGCACCCAGGGCGTTGCTCTGCTCGTCCAGCAGCTTCGCGCCCAGCGCCTGCACCATCCCTGCCCCGCCATCGTTAGTGGCGCTGCCGCCAATGCCAATGATGATATGTTTCACGCCCGCATCCAGCGCATGACGGATCAGCTCCCCGGTTCCCCAGGAGGTGGTTTTCAGCGGATTACGCTGGGCCGGGGGCACCAGCTCCAGACCGCTGGCCGCCGCCATCTCGATAAACGCGCTTTTGCCATCACCGGAGCGGCCATAAAAACCGTCAACATGCCCGCCGAGCGGCCCCGTTACCCGCACCTGAATAATGTCTCCCTGAGTGGCAGCCACCATCGCTTCCACAGTGCCTTCACCGCCATCGGCGACCGGCAGTTTGACGTACTCTGCCGTCGGGAAAATCTCGCAAAATCCCTGCTCTATCGCCGTCGCCACAGCCAGGGCACTCAGGCTCTCTTTATAAGAGTCCGGTGCGATAACAATCTTCATAAGCCGTCCTTACGCATGTTGACTACCATAAGCATACACCCGTCACGCAAGAGAAAATGCCGACTCCCGCAGGAACCGGCACCGGACTTAACGCACCATGCAAGGGCGTTTGTTGTTGAAGGCCCACTCCGGGATCAGGTACTGCATCGCCATCGCGTCGTCGCGCGCGCCCAGACCGTGCTGGAGGTACAGCTCGTGCGCCTTCATCACCTGATCCATATCCAGCTCAACGCCCAGACCCGGCGTGGTTGGCACCTGCACCATACCGCCCTTAATTTCGAACGGCTGTTTGGTCAGGCGCTGGTTGCCCTCCTGCCAGATCCAGTGGGTATCAATCGCGGTGATAGTGCCCGGCGCGGCCGCGGCCACATGGGTGAACATCGCCAGCGAAATATCGAAGTGGTTGTTGGAGTGTGAGCCCCAGGTCAGGCCGAACTCGTGACACATCTGCGCCACGCGCACCGAGCCCTGCATGGTCCAGAAGTGTGGGTCCGCCAGCGGAATGTCGACTGACTGCAGGGAGAGGGTATGGCCCATCTGACGCCAGTCGGTGGCGATCATGTTGGTGGCGGTCGGCAGACCGGTAGCGCGGCGGAACTCGGCCATCACTTCACGACCAGAGAAGCCCTGCTCGGCACCGCACGGATCTTCCGCGTAGGCCAGCACGCCCTTCAGGCGCTTACCGATGCGGATCGCCTCTTCCAGCGACCAGGCCCCGTTGGGATCGAGGGTGACGCGCGCCTGCGGGAAGCGTTTCGCCAGGGCGATAATAGACTCCGCTTCCTCTTCCCCGGCCAGCACGCCGCCCTTCAGTTTGAAATCGTTAAAGCCGTACTTCTCATAGGCCGCTTCCGCCAGACGCACAACCGCATCCGGGGTCATCGCCTCTTCGTGGCGCAGACGATACCAGTCGCACTGCTCATCCGGCTGGCTCTGGTACGGCAGCGGGGTCAGCTTGCGGTTGCCGACGAAGAACAGGTAGCCCAGCATCTCCACTTCCGTACGCTGCTGCCCGTCACCCAGCAGGGAGGCGACGTTGACGCCCAGATGCTGACCCAGCAGGTCGAGCATTGCGGCTTCGATACCGGTCACCACGTGAATGGTGGTACGCAGGTCGAAGGTTTGCAGCCCGCGGCCGCTCGCATCGCGGTCGGCAAATTCGTTACGTACGGCATTAAGGATGTTTTTGTACGCGCCCAGCGTCTGGCCCACTACCAGCGGGATTGCATCTTCCAGGGTTTTGCGGATCTTCTCCCCGCCCGGGATTTCACCCACGCCGGTATGGCCGGAGTTGTCTTTGATAATCACAATATTACGGGTGAAGAACGGGGCGTGGGCCCCACTCAGGTTCATCAGCATGCTGTCATGGCCGGCAACCGGGATGATCTGCATGGAAGTGACAACAGGCGTAGTAAATGTGCTCATAATTCAATCCTTTAATCAGTAGCGACCGAACGCCGGGCGTTTGCGGTCAAATGTCCAGCCGGGAATAAGATACTGCATCGGGCCTGCGTCATTACGCGCGCCGCCGGGCAGTTTCTTATAGGCTTCATGGGCTTTGTGGATCTGATCCCAGTCAAGCTCCACGCCAAGCCCCGGCGCATCCGGTACGGCAATCTTGCCGTGTTTAATTTCCAGTGGATTTTTGGTCAGGCGCGCTTCGCCTTCCTGCCAGATCCAATGGGTGTCGATAGCCGTTGGCGTACCCGGTGCAGCGGCACCAACATGGGTGAACATCGCCAGCGAGATATCGAAGTGGTTATTAGAGTGGCAACCCCAGGTTAAGCCCCAGTCGTCGCACAGCTGCGCCACGCGCACCGCGCCGGAGAGGGTCCAGAAGTGCGGGTCCGCCAGCGGGATATCCACCGCGTTCAGCATCACCGCGTGACCCATCTCGCGCCAGTTGGTGGCGATCATATTGGTGGCGACCGGCAGACCGGTGGCGCGGCGGAACTCCGCCATCACCTCACGGCCGGAGAAGCCCTGTTCGGCACCGCAGGGATCTTCGGCGTAGGTCAGGACATCGCCCAGGCCTTTGCACAGGGCGATAGCCTCATCCAACAGCCATGCGCCGTTGGGATCGACGGTAATGCGCGCGTCCGGGAAGCGTTTCTTCAGGGCGCGGGCGCTGTCGATCTCCTGTTCGCCCGGCAGCACGCCGCCTTTCAGTTTGAAATCCTTAAAGCCGTAGCGATCCTGGGCCGCTTCTGCCAGACGCACCACCGCCTCGCTGGAGAGCGCCTCCTGATGGCGCAGGTGATACCAGTCGTGGCTGCCAGGGGATTGCTCCAGATACGGCAGGTCGGTTTTCGTGCGATCGCCCAAGTAGAAGAGATAGCCCAGCACGGTGACCGCATCGCGCTGCTTGCCCGGACCGAGCAGTTCGCACACTGGCACGTTCAGCGCTTTGCCGAGCAGATCCAGCAGCGCTGCTTCCAGTGCCGCCACCGCATTGACCCGCAGTTCAAATGTCCAGGCACCTTTGCCGAAGGTATCGAAATCGGCGGACTGGTTGCCCTTGTGCACGCGCTGGACCACTTTGTTCAGCCGCGCCACCTCCTGACCCACCACCTGCGGAATGGCATCCACCAGGGTCTGATAGATCACTTCGCCGCCGGGGGCTTCCCCAACGCCGGTATTCCCGGCGTTATCGGTCAGCACCACAATATTGCGGGTAAACCAGGCGTTATGCGCGCCGCCGATGTTCAGCAGCATGCTGTCCTGACCGGCAACCGGGATAACCTTCATTTCAGTCACGACAGGGCTGGATTGCATACTCATGATAAACGCTCCCCGACAGGTTTCAGTTCGATACGTTTGATATCACCCACCAGCACCAGGTAGCTCAGTACCGCCACCAGAGCGTGAACCCCGACGTAGATCAGCGCCCCGTTGAAGGAACCGGTGGTGCCGACGATGTAACCGATGGCAATCGGGGTGACGATCCCGGAGATGTTGCCGAACATATTGAACAGACCACCGCTCAGACCGCTGATCTCTTTCGGTGCGGTATCGGCCATCACCGCCCAGCCCAGCGCCCCGATCCCTTTCCCGAAGAAGGCCATCGCCATAAAGCCGATAATCATCCACTCGGCGTCAACGTAGTTACAGAACACCATCGACATGGAGAGCAGCATACCCAGCACGATCGGCGTTTTACGGGCAATATTCAGGGAACCGGTACGACGCATCAGCCAGTCGGAAATCACCCCGCCCAGCACGCCGCCGATAAAGCCGCAGATTGCCGGAACAGAGGCCACAAACCCGGCTTTCAGAATCGACATACCGCGAGCCTGCACCAGATAGACCGGGAACCAGGTGATAAAGAAGTAGGTTAAGGCGTTGATACAGTACTGGCCGAGGTAGATCCCCACCATCATGCGGGTGCCCACCAGCTGTTTGATCTGACCCCACTTGTGGCTGAACGGCACTTTCTCTTTGCTTTTCGCCTGATCCATGTTGATCAGCGCCCCGCCCGCGGCGATGTAATCCAGCTCTTTCTGGTTTACGCCCGGATGCTGGTTTGGCTCGTGGATCACTTTCAGCCACACAAAGCTGATGATGATGCCCAGACCGCCCATGAAGAAGAACACGTGTGACCAGCCCACTTCGTGGGTCAGCCAGCCCATGATCGGGGCGAAGATCACGGTAGCGAAGTATTGCGCGGAGTTAAAAATGGATACCGCCGTTCCCCTCTCCTGCGCCGGGAACCAGGCTGCCACTATGCGGCTATTGCCCGGGAAGGAGGGCGCTTCGGCAAGGCCGACGAGGAAGCGCAGCGTAAAGAGCGCGACAATAATGCCAAAGCCGTTAAAGATATCGACAAAGCCCTGTAACAGGGTGAACAGGGACCAGATAAAAATGGACCAGAAGTAGACGCGTTTTGAACCGAATCGGTCAAGCAACCAACCACCCGGGATTTGGCCGATAACATAGGCCCATGAAAATGCTGAGAAAACGTAACCCATTCCGACCGGATCCAGACCGATATCTTTTGCCATTTCAGAACCGGCAATCGACAGCGTGGCGCGGTCGCCATAGTTAAAGGATGTGACGATAAACAGCATCACCACTATCCAATAGCGAGCGTTGGTGCGCTTTTCAGCGCTGCTCGCCGCCTGGCTTAATGAACTCATTCTTGCACTCCTGAATCATAGCTTTTATCGCTACGTTCATTCTGAACAGCTCAACCGGTAGGGTATCAGAATGACGTGTATGTGTTTTTTGCAGTTCAAACGTTGAGGTCTTTTGCCTTACTGACTGCATTTTTATTAACTGGCGGAAAAAGTATAAGAAAGGATCCAGGCCCCTCTCACCGTGCAACAACACAACATTGGCGGGAGGGTTTGAGGTTGTTTATGGCATAAGCCTAACTCAATGGAAGGTAGTTCACGGAAACGTGGCTGAGTGAGAAAACAACAGAAGAGAAAGAGAAGAGTGTGAATCAGGTCGCTTGACGCGGTGGAATGCCCTCCCGCGGCCGGGAGGGAAAGCATCTAGCCGAGAAGCGTGCCCCAGTGTTCAACCCAGGGATTGGATTCGCTTTCCGGTTCAGGGTGCTCAGAGGCATCGATCATCAGCATCTCACCCACGCGCTGAGCGCTCTGCTCCTGTAACAAGGCGTCGAACTTTTTGCCGCCACCGCAGAAACTGGCGTAGGTGCTGTCACCCAGCGCGATGATGCCGTAGCGCATCTCCGGCTGATAACCCAGCTTATCTTTAATGCCCTGGTACAGCGGGACGATACTGTCCGGCAGATCGCCCTGCCCGGTTGTCGAGGTGACCACCAGCGCATACTGGCCCTGGTATTTTTCCCAGTCGGCCAGTTCGGGATCTTCATACACCGTGGCTTTGTGGCCCATTCCCGCGAGAATTGCTTCGGCTTCTTCGGCCACCAGCAGCGAATTGCCGTACATCGTACCGACAAAAATTCCGACTACAGCCATGGTTTACTCCCTCAATAAATGCAATTAACGTTCATCCTGAACGTTGGCGGGTTCAAACTCAACCCTTTCATTTTCGGGGAGTTGCCCGCGCCAGCCAAAGTGTGACAGCGCCTGCATCCACACCGGATCAAGCCCGGCCCGGATGGTCAGCGGCTCACCGGTAAATGGATGCACCAGGTTCAGCTGGCTGGCGTGCAGCATCAGTCGGTTACAGCCAAAGTGTTCGGCGGCGCTGCGGTTCTGTTTCAGATCGCCATGCTTGCTGTCACCGATGATCGGATGACGCAGATGGGTAAGGTGGCGTCGCAGTTGGTGTTTACGCCCGGTTTTCGGCTCCAGCTCGACCAGGCTGTAGCGTGTGGTCGGAAATTTGCTGGTGGCGACAGGCATTTCGACAGTCGCCAGACCGCGATAGTCGGTTACCGCAGGCTGCGGCTCTTTATCATCCCGGGCATATTTGTCGGCGATTTTATCCAGCTCTTCGATCAGCGGATAATCGAGCGTCGCGGCGTCGGTCAGCCAGCCCCGGACAATCGCATGGTAACGTTTCTGGATCTGATGCTGCTCGAACTGCTGCGACAGACGTCGTCCGGCCTCGCTGGAGAGGCCCATCAGCAATACGCCGGAAGTGGGTCTGTCGAGGCGGTGGACGGTAAAAACATGCTGACCAATCTGGTCACGCACGGTCTGCATCACCACCACTTTTTCATCGCGATCAAGCCAGCTCCGGTGCACCAGCCAGCCGGAGGGCTTATTGACCGCCACCAGCCACTCATCCTGATAGAGGATCTCAATCATGCTTCGTTGCCAAAGAGGGTGTCCAGCGCCAGCAGTGCCGCCAGTACTTCCTCCCGTGACGGATGAGCAGCGTCCAGCGCCATTTCATAGTAGGGGGCGACGGCAAAGTTTTGCGGCAGCGAATGTCCGCCCTCAATCAGGGCATGCATGCGGGGAATGAGCACCCATTGCAGCCACTCAAACGGCTCCAGGGTATCCATGCAGAAAGGTTGCGTGCTCTCAAACGCGTCAGGCTGCGGCGCCGTCTCTTGCCACAGTTGATGATCGCGCAATAAAGCTTCGATGGCGTGCAGCTGCGCGCGCACGTGGTCGTGATGCGTCATGAAAACCTCAACTGAAAATCTGAACGGCGGGCAGCATAGCAAAGACCACGCAGAAATAAAAAAAGGGAGCACTGTAAAAACAGTGCTCCCGGTTCGTTTCGCAGCAATCCAGCTACTTTTAGTGCTCCCTGCTCATCCGTGACAACTTTTCCTCTGACCCGAAGGTCTGGTCTTCCCTCGACCGCTGCATCTTGCGCACATCATCCTGATGTGACTGTTTCATCCTGAAACGTCCTGGTCTTCCTGACCCACCGGACATCCGTACCGGCTCTCATTCTCCTTCCTGGAGGTGTCCTTCACGCATCCTGCGTTATCCTTTTGCTTCTTCCTGAAGCCTTCCTTGTAACGCCTTCCTGACGTGTCCTGAGTTAAGAAACGCCATCATCCTGATGTTCGCTTCTCGTGTCGGCATCCTGTCGACGGGCATAGAATCCCCTATTCCGCTTCGTCTTACAAGGCACTGCGTAAGTCAAATTAAAGAGTTGTTGCAACTTATTACTACCCGACACGCATTCAACGTGCTGATAATAAATGAATTAATTGAAAGAATATCAGGTTGAGCGCGTGAGATGTTACGGTGATCTCTTACAAGCTCTGTAAGAGATCTCTCACACGCGCTGTAGTACGCGGGATTACACGACAGGATGAAGATTATTGAGGAAATCCGTAAGGGAAGCGGCCAGGATCTGGCGTTTTTGCGTGCCCAGCGTCTCTTTTACCACGTTCCCCGTAAGGTTGCAGACAGAGAGAATATCCATTTCACTCTCCAGCGTGGCGATGAAGAGCGTTGGCGATAGCTTCAGGCGCTTCTGGGTCACAAGGTGCCCAATCAGGTTCTCCTGCACGCGCTGCAGATCGTCTTCACTCCAGGTTTGCAGCAGAGTCAGCATCTCGTTATCAAAGCGAGCGCACATATCCCCGGCAAACTGTGTGGTATAGAACGCGTGGACCGCAGGTTGTACCACAATGTCCATGGCGCGTTCAACGGCATTTACATTCTGCTCAGCGGTAAACGGCTGGGGCTGCCAGGTCACGGTATCCCCGGAAGAGGTGATAATACAGGGCGAGGGGACGCCATACAGCGCCTCGCTTTGAGGCCATGACGCGTTCTGTTCATGCCAGGCGTCACAGTAACGCGCCGTAAACGCGGTTAAGGCAGCTGCAGTCTCTTTATCCACCGGTTTCTCTCTTCATATAAGCCAGGATACACTCAGTCGCATAGTTTACCTGCAAAGTGACAATGAAACATGTCTTACGAAAATCATGATGCCTTATCGGGCTTAACCCTGGGCAAAACCACCGCCTACCGCGACATCTACGACGCCAGCCTGTTACAGGGCGTGCCGCGCAGTCTTAATCGCGATCCACTCGGGCTGAAAGCCGATAACCTGCCCTTTCACGGCGGCGATATCTGGACGCTGTATGAGCTCTCCTGGCTCAACGTCCGGGGTTTACCCCAGGTGGCGGTAGGTCACGTTGAGCTGGATTACACCAGCGTCAACCTGGTGGAGTCCAAAAGCTTTAAGCTCTACCTCAACAGCTTCAATCAGACCCGCTTTGACAGCTGGGACGCGGTGCAGCGCACGCTGGAACGTGACTTAAGCGCCTGCGCGCAGGGGAAAGTGACCGTCGCCCTCTACCGCATCGACGAGCTGGAAGGTCAGCCAATCGCCCATTTCCACGGTACCTGCATTGACGAGCAGGATATTGAGATCGACACCTACCAGTTTGATACCGCCTGGCTTGAAAATGCTGCCAGCGGCAACGTGGTGAAAGAAACGCTGGTCAGCCACCTGCTGAAATCCAACTGCCTTATCACTCACCAGCCTGACTGGGGTTCGGTTCAGATCCAGTATCGCGGCGCTAAAATCGATCGTGAGAAGCTCCTGCGCTACCTGGTCTCCTTCCGAAACCACAATGAGTTTCATGAGCAGTGCGTGGAGCGCATCTTCAACGACATTCTGCATTTCTGCCAGCCAGAAGCGCTGAGCGTCTACGCCCGCTATACCCGCCGCGGTGGGCTGGATATCAATCCGTGGCGCAGCAACACCGATTTTGTTCCGGCGATCGGTCGTTTAGTCCGTCAGTAAGATAAATAAATTCACAATATGCGCGGTCCGTTCCGCGCTTTGGGTTGTGAAAGGTCATAAGCCAGGGCTATTGTAATCAGCAGGGAAAGACGATAAACGTCCCGTAAGGAGCTCACTTGATTACACATATAAGCCCGCTTGGCTCAATGGATATGTTGTCGCAGCTGGAAGTGGACATGCTCAAGAGCACGGCCAGCAGCGATCTTTATCAACTGTTTCGCAACTGTTCACTTGCCGTTCTGAACTCCGGTAGCCTGACCGACAACAGCAAAGAGTTGCTGTCCCGCTTTGAAAGCTTTGATATTAACGTTCTGCGTCGTGAACGTGGCGTGAAGCTGGAGCTGATTAACCCGCCGGAAGATGCCTTTGTTGACGGGCGCATCATTCGCGCGCTGCAGGCCAACCTGTTTGCCGTCCTGCGCGATATCCTGTTTGTGAATGGCCAGATCAGTAACGCCGGTCGTTTCCAGCATCTGAACCTCGAAAGCTCGGCCCATATCACCAACCTGGTGTTCTCCATTCTGCGTAACGCCCGTGCCCTGCACGTGGGCGAAGCCCCGAGCATGGTGGTGTGCTGGGGGGGTCACTCCATTAACGAAACCGAATACCTCTACGCCCGTCGTGTCGGCACCCAGCTGGGGCTGCGCGAGCTGAACATCTGCACCGGCTGCGGTCCGGGGGCGATGGAAGCGCCGATGAAGGGCGCCGCGGTGGGGCATGCCCAGCAGCGCTACAAAGAGGGCCGTTTTATCGGCATGACCGAGCCGTCGATTATTGCCGCTGAGCCGCCGAATCCGCTGGTCAATGAACTGATCATCATGCCGGACATCGAGAAACGTCTTGAGGCGTTTGTCCGTATCGCGCACGGGATCATCATCTTCCCGGGCGGCGTGGGGACGGCAGAAGAGCTGCTCTATCTGCTGGGCATTCTGATGCATCCGGCTAACCAGGACCAGGTCCTGCCGCTGATCCTGACCGGGCCGAAAGAGAGTGCAGACTACTTCCGCGTGCTGGATGAGTTCATCGTCCATACCCTGGGCGAGGCGGCTCGCCGTCACTATCGCATCATCATCGATGACGCCGCCGAAGTGGCGCGCCTGATGAAAAAGGCGATGCCGCTGGTGAAAGAGAACCGTCGCGATACCGGGGATGCCTACAGCTTTAACTGGTCGATCCGCATTTCGCCGGATCTGCAGATCCCGTTTGAGCCGTCGCATGAAAACATGGCCAACCTGAAACTCTATCCCGATCAGCCGGTTGAAGTGCTGGCCGCCGATCTGCGTCGCGCCTTCTCGGGCATCGTGGCGGGTAACGTGAAGGAGGTGGGTATCCAGGCCATCGAAGAGTTTGGGCCGTATAAAATTCATGGCGACCGCGACATGATGCGCCGCATGGACGATCTGCTGCAGGGCTTCGTCGCCCAGCACCGTATGAAGCTTCCAGGCTCTGCCTATATCCCCTGTTACGAGATCTCAGCGTAACGCCTTGCCCGGCGCGCATGCCGGGTACCCTATCCCGCCGGGAATGGCCCTTCGCCTCCCGGCTTTTTTATTGCCTTCAGCGACATGGCCTGGCCTGCAATATCACTATTACTTATCTTTTTGCTATTTCATAACGTAACGCAAACGATTACGTTCCTGGCCAGAGCGTGATTTATCAGCCGAAAATGCCATAAAGCACGAAAAAATCCTCTAAACAGACACTTTTACAGCGTAAGGCTCCTATCTTACTGGGGGATCTATCTCGCCACATATCGTTAATGGTAGCCTTCGCGCCCAGAAATTCGTCATGCTGTTTTATTAGCAGATAAATGGTCTAAAGATACCCACATCATAAGTGGATTATCGCATTTGAGATCGGGATCACTGATAGATCCATTACTAAAATGTATCTTTCCGCCCGCCGATAGTTACGGAGAAAAATTATATAAAAACCGTCACTGAGCGAATTTCATATTACGATTAGCCCTTTTTGCACTGAATTTGACCAGAAACCTGACATTAGCTACTCCTGGAGACACAGATGGAAACCACTCAAACCAGCACCGTTGCTTCGATTGAAACCCGAAGTGGATGGCGTAAAACAGATACCATGTGGATGCTTGGCCTGTACGGCACAGCAATCGGCGCTGGTGTTCTTTTCCTTCCTATTAACGCAGGTGTGGGCGGCTTAATTCCGCTGATCATCATGGCGATCATTGCCTTCCCGATGACCTACTTTGCACACCGCGGCCTGACCCGTTTTGTGCTCTCTGGTAAAAACCCGGGCGAAGACATCACCGAAGTTGTTGAAGAACATTTCGGTATTGGCGCTGGTAAACTGATTACCCTGCTCTACTTCTTTGCGATCTACCCAATCCTGTTGGTTTATAGCGTGGCTATCACCAACACCGTGGACAGCTTCATGACTCATCAGCTGGGCATGACCCCGCCGCCGCGCGCTATTCTGTCGCTGATCCTGATCGTCGGCATGATGACCATCGTGCGCTTCGGTGAGCAAATGATTGTGAAGGCGATGAGCGTGCTGGTGTTCCCGTTCGTTATCGCTCTGATGGTGCTGGCCTGCTACCTGATCCCACAGTGGAACGGTGCGGCGCTGGAAACCCTCTCCCTGAGCAGCGCATCTGCTACCGGCAACGGCCTGTGGATGACCCTGTGGCTGGCCATTCCGGTCATGGTCTTCTCCTTCAACCACTCCCCGATCATCTCCTCCTTCGCCGTGGCGAAGCGTGAAGAGTACGGTCAGGGTGCCGAGAAGAAGTGTTCCAGCATCCTGGCTCGCGCTCACGTGATGATGGTGCTGACCGTAATGTTCTTCGTCTTCAGCTGCGTACTGAGCCTCGCGCCGGCGGATCTGGCGGCAGCGAAAGAGCAGAACATCTCTATCCTCTCTTACCTGGCGAACCACTTTAACGCCCCGGTCATTGCCTGGATGGCGCCAATCATCGCCATTATCGCGATTACCAAATCCTTCCTCGGCCACTACCTGGGCGCACGTGAAGGCTTTAACGGCATGGTGATTAAATCGCTGCGCGGTAAAGGCAAGAGCATTGAAATCAACAAGCTGAACAAGATCACTGCACTGTTCATGCTGCTGACCACCTGGGCGGTTGCCACCATGAACCCGAGCATCCTTGGGATGATCGAAACCCTGGGCGGCCCGATTATCGCGATGATCCTGTTCCTGATGCCGATGTACGCGATTCAGAAAGTGCCAGCGATGCGTAAATACAGCGGCCAGATCAGCAACGTCTTCGTTGTGATTATGGGTCTGATTGCTATCTCCGCTATCTTCTTCTCGCTGTTCGCTTAATTCCTCCCGCGCCGTCTTCGGACGGCGCACTCTTCTCCCAAGACGTAGCAACGGACGCATCATGATTAGCGTTTTCGATATTTTCAAAATTGGTATTGGTCCATCCAGCTCGCACACCGTCGGGCCGATGAAAGCCGGTAAACAGTTCACGGACGATCTTATTGCGCGCGGAATGCTGCACGACACGACCCGCGTGGTGGTGGATGTTTACGGCTCCCTGTCGCTGACCGGCAAAGGTCACCATACCGATATCGCCATTATTATGGGCCTGGCGGGCAACCTGCCGGATAGCGTGGATATTGACGCCATCCCGGCCTTTATCCAGGACGTTAACACTCACAGCCGGTTGCTGCTGGCGAAGGGTGAACACGAAGTTGAGTTCCCGGTTGATCGCTGCATGAATTTCCATGCCGACAACCTGTCGCTGCACGAAAATGGTATGCGGATCACTGCCCTGGCAGGCGACAAGGCGATTTACAGTCAAACCTATTACTCCATCGGCGGCGGTTTTATCGTCGACGAAGACCATTTTGGCCAGAGCGACAGCGCGCCTGTGGCGGTTCCTTATCCGTACAAATCGGCGGCCGATCTGCAGCGCCATTGCCAGGAGAGCGGTCTGTCACTCTCCGGCCTGATGATGCAAAACGAGCTGGCATTGCACAGCAAAGCGGAGCTGGAACAGCACTTTGCCAACGTCTGGGAAGTGATGCGTGGCGGTATTGAACGCGGTATTACTACCGAGGGCGTTCTGCCGGGCAAACTGCGCGTTCCGCGTCGGGCTGCCGCCCTGCGCCGCATGCTGGTGAGCAGTGACAAAACCACCAGCGACCCGATGGCGGTGGTGGACTGGATCAACATGTTCGCACTGGCGGTGAACGAAGAGAATGCCGCGGGTGGCCGCGTGGTTACCGCCCCGACCAACGGTGCCTGCGGTATCGTTCCGGCGGTGCTGGCTTATTACGACAAGTTCATCCGCGAAGTGAATGCTAACTCGCTGGCCCGCTATCTGCTGGTCACCAGCGCCATTGGCTCGCTGTACAAGATGAACGCCTCCATCTCCGGCGCGGAAGTGGGCTGCCAGGGTGAAGTAGGCGTGGCCTGCTCAATGGCGGCGGCGGGACTGGCGGAGCTGCTGGGCGGAAGCCCGACGCAGGTCTGTATTGCCGCAGAGATCGGGATGGAGCATAACCTCGGTCTGACCTGCGATCCGGTTGCCGGTCAGGTGCAGGTGCCGTGCATCGAGCGTAACGCGATTGCTTCCGTGAAGGCGGTCAACGCCGCGCGTATGGCGCTGCGCCGTACCAGCGAGCCGCGCGTCTGCCTCGATAAAGTGATCGAAACCATGTATGAGACCGGGAAAGACATGAATGCCAAATACCGCGAAACCTCTCGCGGCGGTCTGGCGATGAAGATTGTCACCTGCGATTAAGTCCAAAAAGGAGCCTCGTTTTGCGAGGCTCCTTCCCGAACGCCCCGCCACACGTAGTTTCCCCCCGCCGACAGTGTTACCCTTATTTGACTGAACAGAAGGGAGAAAATCTGTGGCCGTTCATTTGCTTATTGTCGACGCGCTCAACCTTATCCGGCGCATCCACGCGGTTCAGGGTACGCCCTGCAAGGATACCTGCCTGAATGCGCTGGAGCAGCTTATCCGCCACAGCCAGCCCAGCCACGTGGTCGCCGTGTTTGACGATGAAGCCCGTAACAGCGGCTGGCGGCATCAGCGCCTGCCGGATTACAAGGCCGGCCGTGCGCCGATGCCGGATGACCTGCACGCAGAAATGCCCACCATCCGCGCCACCTTTGAACAGCGCGGGGTTCCCTGCTGGGGCGCCGAGGGCAACGAAGCTGACGATCTGGCCGCCACCCTGGCGGTAAAAGTCGCCAGCGCCGGGCATCAGGCCACCATTGTCTCGACGGACAAGGGCTACTGTCAGCTGCTCTCCCCCACTATTCGCATCCGCGACTATTTCCAGAAACGCTGGCTGGATGCCCCCTTTATCGCCAGTGAGTTTGGCGTCTCGCCGCAGCAGCTACCGGATTACTGGGGTCTGGCGGGGATCAGTAGCTCAAAAGTGCCGGGTGTGGCAGGCATTGGCCCGAAAAGCGCGGCCCAACTGCTAACCGATTTTCAGGATCTGGAGGGGATTTACGCCCGCCTGGATGAGGTGCCAGAGAAGTGGCGCAAAAAGCTGGAAGCGCATAAAGAGATGGCCTTTATCTGCCGGGACGTGGCGCGGTTACAGACCGATTTACAGTTAGACGGGAATTTGCAGCAGCTACGGTTAGATCGAGTGTGAGTTTATGCCCGGTGGCGCGATGCTTACCGGGCCTACGGACGAGGGTTGTTGTAGGCCCGGTAAGCGTAGCGCCACCGGGCGTTACAAAGGTTATCTCTCGTCGCGACGCCCACCGACGGCAGCCCACCAGCGGCGGATATGCACGGTGACTTCTTCACGATCGTGGTACAGCTGGCGCGCCTGAATCACCACGTTAATACCGTGTTCATCCATCTGCTCCTGAATGTAGGCCAGGTTCTGAGAGACTTCCTCATAGCGCTTTTTCATCGGCAGCTTGAGGTTAAAAATGGTCTCACGACACCAGCCGTTCACCAGCCAGGAGGCCATCAGGGCCGCCACTTTTGCCGGTTTCTCTACCATGTCGCACACCATCCAGGAGATGTTGTTGCGGGTTGGACGATAGCGGAAACCATCTTCACGCAGCCAGGTCACCTGCCCGGTATCCATCAGGCTTTGCGCCATCGGACCGTTGTCGACAGAGGAAACCCACATGTTGCGCTTCACCAGCTGATAGGTCCAGCCGCCCGGACAGGCACCGAGATCAACCGCATACATGCCGTTTGCCAGGCGTTCGTCCCACTCATCAGCGGGAATAAAGACGTGAAACGCCTCTTCAAGCTTCAGCGTTGAGCGGCTTGGGGCATCAGCCGGGAACCGCAGACGGGGGATGCCCATAAAGAACGGCGAGTTATTGGTGGTGTAGGAATAACCGGTATAGCAGCAGCCAGGGGCGATAAAGAAGATATGGACCACGGGACGTTTTGGTGTCTCGTAGTTGGTTAACACGCCCGCCTCACGCAGTGCCGCGCGCAGCGGCACGGTGAACTTACGGCAGAACTTCATCAGCTCTTTGCTTTCGTTGGTGTCCGCAACCTCAACGCGCAGATCGCCGCCCTTCTCCACCACGCCCTGCAGCATGCCAACAATCGGCGAAATGCGATCTTCAGGCGGCAGATCTTTCAGCAGTTCACCCGCGACAAACATCTGACGGGCAAAAATCAGCGAGCTGAACGGCAAGTCGCGAACCAGTTTTTCCGCGTCATCAGCCTGATAGCACTCGAAAACAACATAGCCCGAATTCTCTTTTACGCGGGCAAAACCAAATACCTCGCGCTTCGCGGCTTTATCAGTGATCTCCGCGGCACACTCTTTTTCAAAGCCCGGGCGACAATATAAGACAACTTTATTCATGAACAACGCCCTTGCGTTTCAGACGGAACGAACCGATTAACATTAATACCCACCCGACCAGGAAGCTGACGCCGCCGACCGGGGTAACAAACGCCCACAGGCGTAAATGCGACAGCGCAAGGCAGTACAGGCTACCGCTGAACAGCACGGTACCCAGCGCCATAAATACGCTGCTCCAGTAAAACCAGATACTGATACGGCGTTGCATCGCCACGGCTAATCCGAAGATCGCCAGGGTGTGAAACGCCTGATATTCCAGACCGGTGTGGATCCAATCCATCTCCACCACACCCAGTGATTTGCGTAAGACATGTGCGCCAAAAGCGCCCAGGGCAACAAAAATAAAGCCACTCACCGCGGCAAAAATCAGCATAAAACGGCTGGTCATGTTTCTGTCCTGAAGTTATGCGCGTCCTGCGCGCAAAAGAAAGTGTTACTCGTACCGAAAGCGGAATTTTTCTTGCTCGTTGGCCGCCTTTGCCAGGATCCACTGGCGAAACGCGGCTATTTTACCCAGTTCTGCCTGACTGTCATGACAAACCAGATAAAAAGCATTCTTACTGACCAGAACATCATTAAAGGGGCAGACCAGGCGGCCGGCCTCAATTTCGGACTGCGCCATGACGTTGTTTGCCAACGCCACGCCCTGTCCATGGATGGCAGCCTGTAACACCATCGCACTGTGGCTGAAGATGGGGCCCTGCTGCACATTAATATGGTTAAGACCAAGCTGGCGGGTATAAGTTTGCCAGTCGCGGCGAGAAGCATCATGCAAAAGCGTATGCTGCGCCAGATTCTCCGGTGCTTTTAACGCTTTTTCGCCTGTTAAGAGTAGTGGTGAGCAGACCGGCAGCAAATACTCCGCGTACAATTTTTCGACACGCAGGCCTGGCCAGTTGCCGCGACCATAGAAAATTGCCACGTCGACATCGTCCGCCAGCTTGTCTTCCTGACGGTCGACAGCCTGGATTCGGACATCAATCCCCGGATAAGCTGAGTTAAAGCTTGAGAGTCTCGGCACCAGCCACTGAATGGCAAAACTGGGCAATAAACTGACAGTCAGTGCCCCTTTGGCACTGCGCGCCTGCAGCTTACGGGTCGCCTCCGTCAACTGGGAGAAGATCTCTTTAATATCCTGAAAATAGCTCTGCCCCTCTTCCGTCAGAAGCAGGGAACGGTTGCGGCGGCGGAACAGCTTGAGGCCCAGAAAATCCTCAAGGGACTTGATTTGATGACTTACTGCGGCCTGCGTCACAAAAAGCTCATCGGCCGCGCGCGTGAAACTTAAATGGCGGGCGGCAGCGTCAAATACACGTAATGCATTAAGAGGTGGTAATCGCTTGGACATGGTTATCTGGCTTAGATGTTAACGGCTTTTAACAAACAGGAAACAACGTTTAACCTATTAGTTTTTTTTATCTGAGCCATTATAAATTGTCCGTTGAGGAACTACCAGCAAATACCTATAGTGGCGGCACTTCCTGAGCCGGAACGAAAAGTTTTTTTGGAATGCGTGTTCTGAAGGGCTTTTGGCTTACGGTTGTGATGTTGTGTTGTTGTGTTTGCAATTGGTCTGCGATTCAGACCCCGGTAGCAACGCTACCAATTTTTCACTTCCTGTACATTTACCCTGTCTGTCCATAGTGATTAATGTAGCACCGCCCAATTGCGGTGCTTTTTTTTGTCTGCAATTCCGTTAGTGATCCAGCTCAACCATCTCTTTCACATCACCACGGTTGATTTGCTGTTTGTTCCCGTTAGCATCCTTATACGAGATCATACCGGTGTCATTATCGGTTTGTGGCTTACCGTCGGACACGATTGAACGGCCATCATTGGTATGCATAACGTAGTTATTACCGGAACAGGCGCTCAGGGCGAAAGTCAGCATACAGGCAGAAACAATTGCGACAGTCTTTTTCATCTTTTATCTCCTTTAGCAATTAATGCTATCTAAACCATGTTTCAGAACAGGCTAAAACATCTTCCTGACACTATTTCAGCATAACCTGCTTCGTCTGTTACGCCAGGATAAACAGACAAATCCGATAGAGATCAACCTTCTTGCCCTGCCGCTGAATTTGCGCGACGATCTCTTCATGATAAAGAGGAATTCCATGAACGCATTCAGCCCTGCCCATTTTCGTGCGCAGTTTCCGGCGCTGGCCGATGCCGGTGTCTATCTCGATAGCGCCGCGACGGCCCTCAAGCCTCAGGCGGTGATCGATGCTACCCACCAGTTTTACAGCCTGAGCGCAGGCAATGTGCATCGCAGCCAGTACGCCGAGGCGCAACGCTTAACCGCGCGCTATGAAGCGGCCCGCGATCAGGTTGCGCAGTTGCTTAATGCCGAAAGCGGTAAAAACATTGTCTGGACCCGCGGCACCACCGAAGCCATCAACATGGTGGCCCAGTGCTATGCCCGCCCACGCCTGCAGCCGGGGGACGAGATCATCGTCAGCGAGGCGGAGCATCATGCCAATCTGGTGCCCTGGCTGATGGTGGCTGAGCAGACCGGCGCCCGGGTAGTGAAGTTACCCCTGGGCGCGGATTGGGTGGCGGATATCGCCCGCTTGCCCGATGTGATCACTCCTCGCAGCCGTATTCTCGCGCTGGGGCAGATGTCCAACGTCACCGGCGGCTGTCCGGATCTGGCCCGCGCTATTGAGATTGCCCATGCCAACGACATGGTGGTGATGGTTGATGGCGCGCAGGGTGTAGTGCACTTCCCGGCAGACGTACAGCAGCTGGATATCGATTTCTATGCTTTCTCCGGGCATAAGCTGTACGGGCCAACCGGGATCGGCGCGCTGTACGGCAAAGCGGAGCTGCTGGAGCAGATGACCCCGTGGCTCGGCGGCGGCAAGATGATCGCCGAAGTGAGCTTTGATGGCTTCCAAACCCAGGCGGTGCCGTATCGCCTGGAGGCCGGGACGCCCAACGTCGCCGGGGTAATTGGCCTGAGTGCGGCGCTGGAGTGGCTGGCGGATATCGATCTGCAGCAGGCAGAGAGCTGGAGTCGTGGGCTGGCAACGCTGGCGGAAGAAGCGCTGAAAAAACGCCCCGGTTTTCGCTCTTTCCGGGTTCAGGATTCAAGCCTGCTGGCGTTTGATTTTGCCGGGGTGCATCACAGCGACATGGTGACACTGCTGGCGGGATACGGCATTGCCCTGCGCGCCGGTCAGCACTGCGCCCAGCCGCTGCTGGCAGCGCTTGGCGTTCCGGGTACCCTGCGCGTCTCGTTTGCACCCTATAACACCCAAAGCGATGTCGAGGCCCTGGTTGCCGCCGTCGATCGCGCCCTTGCCTTACTGGTGGATGAATGACAAGCCCAACTCTGGCCGGACACCCGTTCGGCACCGTCATCACTGACGAGACGTTAAAACAGACCTTCGCCCCGCTGAGCCAGTGGGAAGACAAATATCGCCAGCTGATCCTGCTGGGCAAACAGCTCCCCGCGCTGTCCGATGAGCTGAAAGCGCAGGCAAAAGAGATCCCCGGCTGTGAGAACCGCGTCTGGCTTGGGGTCACGCCCGTGGGGGATAAGCTGCATTTTTATGGCGACAGCGAAGGCCGCATTGTGCGCGGATTGCTGGCGGTATTGTTGACAGCAATAGAGGGAAAAAGCGCCGCGCAGATCCTCAGTGAAAGCCCGCTGGCGCTGTTTGATGAGCTGGGGTTACGTGGCCAACTGAGCGCCTCGCGCAGCCAGGGGCTGACTGCGCTGAGTGAGGCGGTGCTGGAAGCGGCGCGTCAGGCTTGACGTTCCGCCTTCGCCATCATCTTTTTCAGGGCGTGAGACACGGCGATAAAACCAAAGGTCGCGGTCACCATGGTGGCCGCACCAAACCCGGAGGCGCAGTCCATCCGTTTTGGCCCTTCCGCGGTGCTCTTCATGGCGCAGACTGAGCCGTCCGCCTGAGGGTAAACCAGCGCTTCCGTGGAGAAGACGCAGTCTATGCCCAGCTTGCCTTTGCTGTTTTTCACTACCCCAAAATCGCTTTTCAGTCGTTCGCGCAGCTTGGCGGCCAGCGGATCCTGAATGGTTTTCGCCAGGTCGGTGACCTGAATTTGCGTCGGGTCGATCTGTCCGCCCGCCCCACCAGTGGTCACCAGCGGCACTTTATTGCGACGACACCAGGCGATCAGCGCCGCTTTTGGGCGTACGCTGTCGATGGCGTCAATCACGTAGCTGTAACCCGCGCCCATATACTGGGCGACGTTATCGGCCGTTACGAAATCATCAATCACGGTGACACGGCATTCCGGGTTGATCTGGCGAATGCGTTCCGCCATCACCTCGGATTTTGCCAGCCCGACGCTGTCGCGCAGGGCGTGGATCTGCCGGTTGGTGTTGGTCACGCAGACATCATCCATGTCGATAAGCGTAATGGCGCCGATCCCGGTTCGTGCCAGCGCTTCCGCCGCCCATGAGCCAACGCCGCCAATCCCGACCACGCAGACGTGCGCATCGGCAAACAGTTGCAGGGCTTTTTCACCATATAAACGCGCGGTGCCACCAAAACGCTGGCGCCAGGCTTCGCTCATTACCACAGACATAGGACCTCAGATGTAAAAAGGGTGAGAGTTGCCCCTCACCCCGGAAAACATGGCGTCAATATTACCACACTCAGCCGCTAAACACGTTCCCCGCGCCTGCTGCCGGTTTCAGCACCCACACGCGTCCGTAGTGGTTATACCAGCCCGCACGGTGACCGGCATCAGGCCCGATCCCCTGATAGATGTCGAAGTGCTGGCCTTTGATTGCGCCGCCAACGTCCAGAGCGACCATCAGACGCAGCTCGTACTGGCCGGAGAATTTCCCGTTGTGATCCAGCGTCGGCACTTCGGCTAACAGCGTGGTACCCGGCGGGATCACCGTCTTGTCAGAGGCGACCGATGCACGACCAATCAGCGGTACCGCACTCGCCCCTTTCACCGGAGCGAAGTTCTGCGGTTTAAAGAAGACAAAGGATGGGTTCTGCTCAAGCAGTTCACGCACTTCAGATTCGCTGTGCTTCTCGCCCCACTCGCGGATCGCCTGCATCGACATATCTTCGCGTTTCACTTCCCCGCGATCGATCAGCACTTTACCGATACTGCGGTAAGCATGGCCGTTCTTGCCGGAGTAGCTGAAGAAGTTAAGCGGGCTGCCGTCGCCAAAATCGATATAGCCACTGCCCTGCACATCCATAATGAAGTTATCCATCAGCGAGTTGCTGTAGGCAAGAATGTAATTTTCACTCAGCGCACCGGAATAGATCTCGGCGCGGGACGGCAGGCGGCCACGTTTTGGCGGCATGCGGTAGATAGGATACTTGAACTCACCCTGCGCGGTATGGCGCGCCTGCACCACCGGGGTGTAGTAGCCGGTAAACTGGACGTTACCGTAGTTGTCGGTGCCTTCCATCTGCCAGGCGTCGAGGCCGTACTGGCGCATGGTGCGGGTATCGCCCCCGGCGCGTAACCAGTCCTGCACCGCGTTATAGACGGCATTCTGCGAGCCATACAGCCGCGGCGAGGCGGTGCGGATTTGGCTCACCTGTTCCGCGAAGTCGCCGCCGTTAATCGGCGCGCCCACGGCATCCGGCTGATTCACTAAAGAGAAAGGCTGGGTCAGTTTCCCGTCTTTATATTGCTGACCGCGATCGGTCGGTTTGGAGGAGCAGGCAGCCAGAATGGCTACCATCGCGCCCGTCATCAGATACTTCGCCCAACGTCCTTTCATTATGTCTCGTCTTTTAGTTGCCCGTTTCTGCGCATCGAAGATAACAAACCGGCAAGGGTATTGAAATGCGATTACCTCCCCTCACGCAAATTTTGCGCAAAAAACAGTCGAACTGTCGGCATAGCATACAATCAACACCTAATTTGGTGATTTTTACGAAAAAGGGTTGCAACAAAAAGTCATCCGAGTATAGTGCGCATCCACGGACGCGGGGTGGAGCAGCCTGGTAGCTCGTCGGGCTCATAACCCGAAGGTCGTCGGTTCAAATCCGGCCCCCGCAACCAATTAAAATTTGATGAAGTATCTTCTACGACTGTAGAAAGACGGACGCGGGGTGGAGCAGCCTGGTAGCTCGTCGGGCTCATAACCCGAAGGTCGTCGGTTCAAATCCGGCCCCCGCAACCAATCAAATTTAAAGAAGTAAGATTCTACGAAGTAGAATGACGGACGCGGGGTGGAGCAGCCTGGTAGCTCGTCGGGCTCATAACCCGAAGGTCGTCGGTTCAAATCCGGCCCCCGCAACCAACACTTCTGAAAACAATAAACACCCTTCCGGGTGTTTTTTTGTATCTGCAGTTTGTCATTTTGCCGGGCGTAAACCCGGCCATCCTGATTATCCGCGTCTCGCCAGCGTCGCCCCATCCGAGAAATAGGCCTTAATCCCTGCCAGTATCGACTCCGCCACTTCCTGCTGGAATGCGGCCGTCTTGAGCTTGCGCTCCTCTTCCACGTTACTGATAAACGCCGTTTCCACCAGTATCGACGGAATATCCGGCGCTTTCAGCACCGCAAACCCGGCCTGCTCGACGCTGTTTTTATGCAGCTTATTAACCCTGCCCAGTCTACCCAGCACGGCTTTACCAAACTTCAGGCTGTCGGTAATGGTCAGCGACTGCACCATATCAAACAGGGTATGGTCGACGTAGCGATCGCCGCTCTTACTGACACCGCCGATCAGGTCAGAGGCGTTTTGCGAATCTGCCAACAGTTTAGCCGCCGTACTGGTTGCCCCTTTGGTTGAAAGGGCAAACACAGACGATCCGCTGGGCTGACGGCTGGTAAAGGCATCCGCATGGATAGAGATGAACAGATCTGCGCGCTGCTTTTGCGCCTTCGCCACACGCACCTTCAGCGGAATAAAAATGTCTTCATTACGTGTCATATAGGCGCGCATGTTGCCTTCTCTGTCGATCAGCGCCTTCAGGCGACGGGCGATCTGCAGCACCACATCTTTTTCCCGGGTACGGTATTTGCCCACCGCGCCGGAGTCCTCCCCGCCGTGTCCCGGATCGAGCATGATCACAATCGGGCGATCGCGCCCGGCTTTCCCCGGCTTCGGGCCACTCTGCGCAGGCGGAACCTGACGATCGAGATCGCCTTTATTGTAATCTTCCAGCAACGCCAGCAGAGGATCCTGGATATCCGTCGCGTTGGCCGGATAGAGATCCATCACCAGACGCTCTTTGAAACCGGCCACCGGGGCCAGGGCAAACAGCTGCGGCTTCACGTTCTGCTTGAGTTCAAACACCATGCGCACGGTTTTCGGATCAAACTGCCCGACCCGTGCTGACTTAATGTAGGGATCGTCGCCACGGATCTGGGCACTCATCCCTTTGAGGACAGAATTGAGGTTCACCCCTTCGATATCCACCACCACCCGCTCCGGGTTACTCAGGGCGAATTGCTTATAGTTAAGTACCCGGTTGGACTCGACCGTCACGCGTGTATAGGTCGATGCCGGCCAGACACGCACCGCGACGACCTGACTGACGGCAGCAAGCCCTACCTGACTTACGCTAAGCAACCACATTGCCCCGGCCCCTTGTAGCAGGCGGCGACGACTTAATGCTTTACTGGATCCCGACATGCTTCTCCCGAGCAAAGATATCGAATAACTTCTCATAACGTCCAAATTGACCGAAAACTTTAGCGAATGATGCATAAACTGTCATCCTTAAAAGGGTAAACAATCATGCGTTAACGATATCTTCTCTGAATGTTTTCTTTGCTTCGCAGAAAAATTTGGCTTGCGCGCAGGCGCATATTCGAATAAAAATACAAAAATTACGAATAAAAATTCATTGAGGGGTTGTGCCGTGGTGAAGGAACGTAGAATCGAACTGGTCCAGGGATTCCGTCATTCTGTTCCCTATATCAACACTCACCGGGGGAAGACGTTCGTCATTATGCTCGGCGGCGAAGCCATTGAGCATGAGAACTTCTCCAGTATTGTCAATGATATAGGCCTGCTGCACAGCCTGGGAATTCGCCTTGTCGTCGTGTATGGCGCCCGCCCACAGATTGAAGCCAATCTGGCCATGCATCATCACGAACCGATTTATCACAAACATACCCGCGTCACCGACGCTAAAACGCTGGAACTGGTTAAGCAGGCTGCCGGCCTGCTGCAGCTGGACATTACCGCGCGGCTGTCGATGAGTCTCAACAATACCCCACTGCAGGGCGCGCATATTAACGTGGTGAGCGGCAACTTTATTATTGCCCAGCCGCTTGGCGTGGATGACGGGGTGGACTATTGCCACAGCGGACGTATTCGTCGTATCGATGAAGAGGCGATCCACCGCCAGCTCGACGGCGGCGCGATTGTGCTCACCGGCCCGGTTGCCGTCTCGGTGACTGGCGAAAGCTTCAACCTCACCTCAGAAGAGATTGCCACCCAGCTGGCGATCAAGCTGAAAGCCGAGAAGATGATCGGCTTCTGCTCCTCGCAGGGGGTGACGAACGAGCTGGGGAATATCGTCTCTGAGCTGTTCCCGAACGAAGCCCAGGCGCGGGTCGAAGCGCTTGAGGAGCAAGGCGATTACTACTCCGGCACCGTGCGCTTCCTGCGCGGCGCCATCAAAGCCTGCCGCAGCGGCGTGCGCCGCAGCCACCTGATCAGCTATCAGGAAGATGGTGCCCTGCTGCAGGAGCTGTTCTCCCGGGACGGTATCGGGACGCAGATCGTGATGGAGAGCGCCGAGCAGATCCGCCGCGCCACCATCAACGACATCGGCGGCATTCTGGAGCTGATTCGCCCTCTTGAGCAGCAGGGGATCCTGGTGCGTCGCTCCCGCGAACAGCTGGAGATGGAGATCGATAAGTTCACTATTATTCAGCGCGACAACCTCACCATCGCCTGTGCGGCGCTCTATCCCTTCCCTGAAGAGAAGATCGGGGAGATGGCCTGCGTGGCGGTGCACCCTGACTACCGCAGCTCGTCGCGCGGCGAGGTATTGCTGGAGCGGATCGCGGTCCAGGCGCGGCAGCTGGGGCTGAGCAAGCTGTTTGTGCTCACCACCCGCAGCATTCACTGGTTCCAGGAGCGCGGCTTCACGCCAGTGGACATTGATTCCCTGCCGGAAACCAAGAAAGAGATGTACAACTATCAGCGTCGCTCGAAGGTGCTGATGGCGGATTTAGGTTAAGACCCCTCACCCTGACCCTCTCCGCACAATCTTATGGGCTCCACAGTAATTTCCGTGCTTTTAAAGCAATGAAATAATTGCAGAATAATGAAAAACTGACAGCCACTCCCTGGGCCGGCTGAAAATCGCTGAGGCGTTTCCTGCAAGCCGGGGCGAGGCGCATGGATGCGCCGAGAGGGCGGATTTACAGGGATGTTACCTCCGCCCGCCCCCGATAAGCCGTAAGGAATAAGCCGAAGGGACCGCGAAGCGGCGATTTTCTTTGCCGGGAGCCGGGATTGTTAAGGGGCGGCGGCAAGCCCCTTAACACGTTCACGGGTGACGCGGCTGACAGAGAAGCACAAAACATAAAGTGAACGGAACCACCTACTGAGCCGCATGTTCCCCCTCACCCCAGCCCTCGCCCTAAATGGAGAGGGGGCCGTCCGTGCCAATATTTTTTGTGGGGTTCAAAGGGGAAAATTATAACGCCTCAAAAATCGCACTCAGGCCACTGCGTCGCTCCGTACGGGTGGTGACGGCCTGCACCAGCACACCGTCATCCGCATACAGCGACAACCGCCGACGGGCACGGGTGATGGCGGTATAGACCAGCTCCCGGGTCACCACCGGGGAGATCTGGGTAGGCAGGATCAGCGCCGCATGATCGAACTCCGACCCCTGCGATTTATGTACCGTCATCGCCCAGGCGGTTTCATGCTCCGGCAGGCGGCTCGGCTGCACGGACTTCAGGGTGCCATCCGGCATCTGGAACCAGACGCGCAGCCCCTGGCCCCGATCAAGCGCAATCCCGATATCACCGTTAAACAGACCCAGCGCACTGTCGTTGCGCGAGATCATCACCGGGCGACCTTCGTACCAGCGTGAATGCGGCTGACGGCTGATGCGGCGTTTTTGCATCAGCACCTGCTCCAGCCTTTCGTTGAGCCCGGCCACGCCAAAGGGCCCGTCCCGCAAGGCGCACAGCAGCTGATAGCGGCTAAATGCCGCCAGGATCTCCCCTTCTGCGGCCTGGTGCTGTACATGGTCGAGGAAATGCTGATAACCCTGCAGGGCATCCTCCAGCATCACCAGATACTCTTCCCCGCTCTGGAGCTGCTTTTTCTCGATATCGCTGAAGGTGCCGTCAAACACCGAGCGCAGCGCGTGGCGATCGCCGCGGTTAACCGCCGCCGCCAGCTGGCCGATACCGGAGTCGCTGCCGAAACGGTAGCTTTTTTGCAGCAGGCACAGGCTGTCGCGCAGCGCGCCCGCCACCGGGCTGATGTTGCCTTCCATCTGACATCCCGTCATCCCAGCCAGCTCCTGGGCACGCTGTACGGTAAAACCGGCGCTGGCCCAGGTGCAAATATCCCCCAGCACCGCCCCTGCTTCGACGGAGGCCAGTTGATCGCGGTCGCCAAGGAAAATCACCCGGGCATGGGGCGGGAGGGCATCAATCAGACGAGACATCATGGTCAGGTCGATCATCGAGGCCTCATCCACCACCAGCACGTCCAGATGCAGCGGGTTACCGCCATGGTAACGCAGACGTTGGCTGCCCGGCTGAGCGCCAAGCAGACGGTGCAGAGTACTGGCTTCGGTCGGGAAGCGCTTACGCTGGAGATCGGACAGCGGGAGCTGCTGCAGCGCCCCGCCCAGCGACTCGGTGAGACGCGCGGCGGCTTTACCGGTCGGGGCTGCGAGCCGGATACGGCACTTCTCCTCCCCCGCCATCTGGATCAGTGCCGCCAGCAGACGGGCAACGGTGGTGGTTTTACCGGTGCCCGGGCCGCCGGAAATCACCGAGATACGTCGGGTTAGCGCCACGGCCGCCGCCACCTTTTGCCAGTTAACGGCTTCGTCAGAGGTAAAGAGCGCATTCAGGGTACGCTGAACGTCGGCACTGTCGTGAGGTAAGGGATGGTTGGCTTCGCTAAAGAAACTGGCCACGGCCCGCTCATAGCGCCACATCCGGTTAAGATAGAGCCGGTCGCCCGTCAGCACCAGCGGCGTCGGCTCATCCCCAGCGCTCACCGCCCGGGAACGCATCAGCGTCGTGGGCCAGTCCAGGGTTTCATCATGGAGGGCAAAACAGGCCTGCAGGGCGGCGGTTTTCGCCTCTGCCTTCAGACGTGACAGCGGCAGGCAGACATGCCCTTCTCCGGTGTCCCGGCTCAGGATTGCCGTCGCCAGCATCACCGAGGGTTCATCGTTCCCGGCCACCATCATCGCAAACTGTACATCCAGACGACGCAATACGCGCTGTTCTACGGCCTCCAGCAATAATTCCTGCATCGTCATGACACAAGCTCCTCTCGGCTTGCAGAAAACAAGATATCCATTTGATTTATTAAATTTTCATCCGGTCGGGTGGCAAAGCAGCCGGACCCCGGCGAGCTGCCGTCCACGCCGCGTAAAAACAGGTAGATCACCCCGCCGAAATGGTGCTGATAGTCGTAGTCGGCAATACGGTGGCGCAGATAACGATGCAGCGCCAGGGTGTAGAGCTGGTACTGCAGATCGTAGCGGTGGGACTGCATCGCGCGAGCCATCGCCTCCGGGGTATAGGCCTCGCCGTTTTCCCCCAGCCAGTTGGACTTATAGTCCAGCAGGTAGTAGCGACCATTATGGCGGAATACGAGGTCGATAAAGCCTTTCAGCATGCCGCGCACCTGACGGAAATCGAGCGGCGGGCAGTCACGTGACAGCGGATCGTACTCGCGGATCAGCGCATCCAGCGCATCGGCGGTAAGCGGCCCGGCGACCGGCAGGTAAAACTCCATCTCAACCTGTTTATCGGTGGCTGAAAGCTGGCTCAGCGAGATCCCCTCCTCGTTGAGCGGCGTCTGCAGAACCTGGTTGATCCAGTGGGTCAGGACCGGCTCCCAGCGGGCGTCATATCCGCCTTTCTGCAGCATCTCCAGCACCCACTCCGGGGAGACGGGTTGCGTGAAATCGAGCGCTTCAAACAGACTGTGTAAAAAGGTGCCCGGCGAAGCGCCGCGTGGAAACTGGTGCGGCGTCAGCTCCGGCTCCTGTGCCACCTCGCCGGTGCCTGCGGCATCAACGTCGAGGCGCGGCATCAGATCCTGAGCGATGCTGTGCCCGCGCTGCTGCAGGCCGGAGTAGCTGGTGACCCGCCAGTCGTCGAACAGCGCGCGTGCTACCTGCCGGGCCTGCAGATCCGGCATCACCGACTCCGGCATCTGCCAGCGGGCGGTGTCAGCCACCCCGGCAACCTGGAGTGCGATGTGGTCATTGCACAGGGTTTCCAGGCACTGGCGCAGCCCGGCCGCATCTTTCGGCTCGCCGCGCTGGATCAGGCGACCAAGGGCGCTGAGGTGAAAATCGCTGTCACCGGATTTGTCGCCCCGACGCCGGAACAGCGGCGCGACGCCCAGGCTGCAGTGCCAGACCGAACGGGTCAGGGCCACGTACAGCAGACGTAAATCTTCCGCCAGCCGCTCGGCTTCGGCCAGCTCGACGCTGTCCTCCGCTTTGCTGAGGTCGAGCACGGCTTCAAAGGTTTGGCGATCGTGATAAAAGGCCTGATCCTGCACCCGGTAATTGGCAATAAAAGGTAGCCAGACCAGGGGGTATTCCAGCCCCTTCGATTTGTGAATGGTGACGATTTTGACCAGATGTTTGTCGCTTTCGAGGCGCATCTGCTGGCTTGAGGCGTTGCTGTTGGGTTCGGCGATATGCTGCGCCAGCCAGCGCACCAGGGCATGCTCGCTCTCAAGCTGGGTTCCTGCCTCCTGAAGCAGCTCGCTGATGTGCAGAATGTCAGTCAGGCGGCGTTCGCCCCCCGCGGTGGCCAGCATATTTTCAGCAATATTGCGCTGCGTCATGATGTCGCGCAGCATCGCCATCACGCCCCGCTTCTGCCAGCGCTCGCGGTAGCGGGTAAACTCTTCCACCGCCTCATCCCAGAGGGTTTCACTGTTATTCAGTCTGTCGATGTCCCGGGCATTAAGACCGAGCATCGAGCTTGCCAGCGCGCTGCGCAAGGCGCTTTCCCGCTCGGGTGCCAGCACCGCCTGCAGCAGCCAGAGCATCTCCTGAGCTTCGAGAGTTTCAAACACGCTGTCGCGGTTGGAGAGATAGACCGAAGGAATGGTGAGCAATGTCAGCGCGTCGCGGACCAGCGCTGCCTCCTGACGGCTGCGCACCAGCACCGTAATGTCCGAGGCCCGCACCGGCCGGGCTTCGTCGCCCCGGTGCAGGATGGCTTCACCGCGAACACCGGCGCTCAGCCAATCGCGGATTTGCGCCGCGCAGTGCTGGGCCATAAAGGTCTGGTAATCCCCGACGCCGCACCCCTCGCCTTCCATCAGCCAGACGCTCATCGCTGGCTGAAAATCACCCCGCAGCTCAAAGCGCAGCCCGGCATTCTTCGGGGCGGATTTGACCGGCTGGAAGGGGATCTCACGGAACATGAAGGCGTCGTTCATCTGTGAAAAGAGAGTATTGACGCTTTCCACCATGCCAGGCGCCGAGCGCCAGTTGGTATCCAGCGTATAGTGCGCGGCGACTTCGCCACGCGCTTTCATATAGGTGAAAATATCCGCGCCACGAAAGGCGTAGATCGCCTGTTTCGGGTCGCCAATCAACAGCAGCGCGGTGTCGGGCTGTTGTCGCCAGATGCGGCGAAAAATCCGGTACTGCTGGGGGTCGGTGTCCTGAAATTCATCGATCATCGCCACCGGAAAACGGCCCCGGATGGCCGCAGCCAGGGCATCGCCATTGTCGCTGTTCAGGGCCTCATCGAGACGGCTGAGCATATCGTCAAAACCGAGCTCGCCACGACGACGTTTTTCTCGCGCCACCGCGTCGCGGATCTCGGCCAGCGCCCGGGTGATCATCAGATCGTTCAGGGTCAGCGGTTCAGCCAGCAGGGTATCGATGGCGACAAACAGCGGGTGTTCCGGCACTTCGCCACCCGCTTTGGTCCGCTCCGCCAGGAACCTCTGCGAGAACTTCTCCAGCGCGTCAGGTAGCTGATAGCTGTGCTTCTCCTCCTGGGTCCAGGCCGTAATGCGTTCAATGTATTTTGCCTGGTTGCCGCGGTTGAACTTGCGCCGGTCGATACCGGAACCTTCGATAACCGCGTCGATTTCCGCCACGCTGTTGGACCACTGCTGTTTCATGGTGGCGATCAAGCCAACGATCTTCTCATGGCGAGAGGCCAGGGTTTCGTCCGCAGGCGGGGGGGATTTGATAACCGGGGCTTCGCCCTGCAGATAACGGTCGATGGCGCGGAGTAACTCTTCCGGACCTTTCCATAAGCCGTGAACCGCTTCGGCAATATCTCGTGGCAAGGGGTAGCAGTGACGGCGCCAGAAGTCGGCGCACGCCTGATAGCGCAACAGGGATTCATCTTCGATGAGCTGCTGCTCAAAGAGCATGCCGGATTCAAAGGCATTCAGGCTAAGCATCCGCTGACAGAAGCCGTGGATGGTGAACACAGCGGCCTCATCCATCTGACGTTCCGCCAGCAGCAGCCACTGCGCCGCCTGCTGTGGGTCGTCGATCTCCTCCAGCAGGCTGGCATACAGCGGGTTGTCCGTGCTCTGTCTCAGGCAGGCAATGCGCAGCTCGTGAATGTTAGCGCGGATACGGCCACGCAGCTCTTCCGTTGCGGCCTCGGTGAAGGTTACCACCAGCAGCTCTTCCACGCTAAGCGGGCGGCTGAAGGCTGCGCTGCCGCCCAGTCCGAGCAGCAGTCGCAGATAGAGTGCCGCGATGGTGAAGGTTTTTCCGGTTCCCGCTGAGGCCTCTATCAGTCGCTCCCCCTGTAACGGTAAACGTAGGGGATCAAGGGACTCGGCGGTATCGGTCATTCGTTCTTACTCCTGGGCAAAGATTGCTGCAATGCACTCACGCTCTTCCAGACCGTCCAGCCTGCAGGTGGGGTGACGTCAGCTTTTTTGCTTTGACTACCTGAAACCTGAGAGAGGATCGCCATCCCCTGCGGGGCAACCACCGCCTGGTGGAAGAAGTCGGCGACGTTCTGCGGCGTGAGCTGTTTTATCTCGGCCACTACTTTATCATGCGAATCGAAGCGCATATTACCCCGATCAAAATCTTTGCTGATCTTTGAGGCCTCTTCGGCCAGGGTTTGCGGCGGCTGTGTGATCTGGGCGATCACCGCCTGCTGGATCTGGGCAAACTCTTCTGGCTTCATGGCGCGCAGCTTCGCTTCCGCCTCCGGGAAGAAGGCCTGGAAACGCTGCCAGAGATAATCCGGCTGCTTATCACTGCTTTGCAGCAGGAAGCCCATCCCCCACTGGCGACCAACGTTCATTGAGAAGGCAAACACGGCATAACCCAGCTGCTCTTCGGTACGTAACTGGGTGTAGAACCAGGGCTGCACGATCTGTCCGAGCACAGCGCTGTAAGCTGAGCTGGCGTATTCGTCATAGCCGGTCGGGACAAAGACCGCCGCCAGCGCGGAGTCTGTGCTGCTGCCGGGTTTCTCGAAAATCACGTTCTGCTGTTTATCGACCAGCACATCCTGGTTGCGACACCATTCGGTACCTTTAGCCCCCAACTGGGTGCGGACATCCTGCGCCAGGGTTTTCGCCTGATCTTCGCTCATATTGCCGACCACCAGAAACTCCGGTCTGGCATTAGTTTTCAGCGCCGCACGATAGGCCATCACTTCCTCGAGGGTGATGGACGGCAGCAGCGCCCGACGCTCTTCACGCTGGAAGTAAGGCACCTGGGACAGCATCTGCACCGGCATAATGGCCTGATCGAAGGCCTTGCCCTTTTCGGCAGAGTCCATCATCTGGGCATACCAGGATTTGGCCTGCGCCAGCTGCTCCTCGGTGGCGGTGTAGCTGAAGTAACCCTCCAGCAACGCCTTAAACAGCTGCGGCAGACGCTGAGTGTAGCCGTTGGCGTTGAGCATCAGGCCATTATTGGCGTTGGTCGAGAAACCGATCCCGCCCACGGCGGCCTGGTTGCTGAGCTGATCCAGCGCGATGCCGGCCAGATAGTCATTCAGGGCAAACATCACCTGGTTTTTGGCGCTGTCCATCGCCGCAGGATTACGCAGCACCATGCTGACGTTAGCTTTCGGCTCGCTGGCGAAATAGCGGCTCGGGGTATAAACCACGCGCAGGTCAGCTTCGTCCACAATCAGCTGCGGTTTTGCATAGGCTTTAGCTGGTTTTATCAGCGTGAAGTCGTCCGGGATATAGGGGTTCACCTCCGGCAGCTTGAGCGCAATCGCGGCAGATTTCTTCTGCCAGTCGGCAAAAGTTTGCTCGCTGATTTTATCCACCTGATACTCAGCATTCACAAAGTAGGCCGTTTTGTTGTGCGGCTCGTCCGGGCTGATGTACCAGACACGGGCATTCTGCGGCGTCATCATCGCCAGACGGGCTTTGACGGCGTCAGCATCGTACTTATCGGCGATATTGACCGCATCCAGCGTATGCTCAACCGGCACACGGATCATGGTGTCGGCCAGCCACTCAACGTAGTCCATATCGCGGGTGATGGAGGGATAACGGAAGTCGAGATCCAGCACGTGCGCCAGCTCGTCGAAGTAGCGTTTATCGACGCCTTTGTCACGCAGCAGCGCGAGATAGCTGAAAATCGCGGCAACCACCTCATCACGATGGGCCAGCCCTTTATCGGTTAAGGTCGCGGAGATAGCCAGCACACCGCTGTTGCCGTTGACGATCGGATCGGAGTCCGCGCGGATACCTTCCACCAGCCCCTGGTTTTGCAGCCAGTCGGACAGGGTATCCGGGCTACGGTTGCCAATCAGGTAGTTAACCAGCTCGTCGGTTTTGCTGCGAAACTGCGCGGTGTTGTTATCAATGCGGAATTCCACGCGCAGTACCTTGCGCGGCATCGCGGGAACATAGTGAATGATTAAGCCTTTCTGCGCATCGGTGACGACCGGCACGGTGATTTCCGGACGGGTAATATCTTTATTCGGCACCCGACCGTAGGTTTCGGCGGCGAGTTTCGCCAGCTCCGGCAGAGGTTTGTTGCTGTACACCACCGCTTTCATCAGATTGGCGGAGTAGTATTTGTCGCGGAAGGCGTGCAGCGCATCGAGCACCGGGCTGTCCGGCTTGTCGCTCAGCGTTTCGAGATTACCACCAGAAAAGCGGGAGCCAGGGTGCGCGGGGTTGATGGTTTCGGCGCTGACCTGGGCCATACGCATCCCGTCCCGGGTACGGGCCATCGTCAGCTCCGCATTGACGGCGTTGCGCTCGCGATCGGCATATTTTTTATCCAGCAGCGGGGCGGCAATGGCATCCGCAAGACGATCGACCGCGCCTTCCAGCGCATCGTTTTCGACTTCCAGATAAAAGGCCGTGCGGTATGGCGCGGTGCTGGCGTTATGGCTGCCACCGTGCATTTTTAAAAACTCGGCCAGGCTGTCTGGCTGGGGGTACTTCTTTGAGCCCATCAGGGTCATATGTTCAAGATAGTGCGCCAGCCCTGGATGGGACTCAGGATCTTCCAGCGAGCCCACCGGCACCACCAGCGCCGACAGCGACTTTACCGCCTGCGGATCGGAAACCAGCAGCACGACCATCCCGTTATCAAGGCGGATCGCCTGATAGTCGCGAGTATCTTTATCGCTTTTGCGAATCGTTTCCTGAACGGGTTGCCAACCGGTATTTGCCTGACTGAGGGGGGTCCAAAGAGCGACGAACAAAACTAAGGTTTTCAACAAGGTGCTGCCTGGCATTCACTACCTCTTCATCACGGACATCATCATTAACACGCTTTGTGCCGGACAGGCCAGCATCTCTTTGTGGTGTACATCAGTCCATGACAAGATGGGCATCATAAATGAATGCCCAAATCTGTGCAATTTTTACACAGAGCCAGGACTAATTAAATTTATACAGCGGCAACAGATAGCGTCGGGCCTCGTCGGTGATGGCCTCGAAGTACTCCGGCTCCAGGGTTCGCCACAGGCGTTGGTACCAGACATCGTCCCCTTCCCCACGCACGATCATGTTGCCTTCGTAGGCCTGCAAAAATTTGCTGCGCGCTTTTTGCAGGGTCGCGTCATCCGTTAACATCGCATCATTTGTGGCGTCGTAACAGGTTTTAATCCATGCCCCCCCACTTTCTGGCAGCAGCAGCAGCGGCGTATTCATCCCCTGCCGGTAACCTTCAACCAGCTGCGACAGATACTCCATCGCCTGCGCGGCAGGGAGCGCCGGGAAGCGCCATTCACCGTCTTTGCGCACAAACAGCCGGCTCTCACCTTCGCCACCGCTAGCACAATAGACAAGGTGTTCCAGCCAAAGTTGCAAACCTTGCGAAACGCTGAGCATCGACGGACGCCAGCGCAGCAGCCCGTCAGGCTGCACGTGCTGCAGCCATCCCGTCAGATTTACGCCGTTGCAGTTGAGATCGATCTCCATGCTCTTGCCGGGCTGACGGCACTCAATCACCCGACCTGCAAGGGCCTGCATCTCCTCACACTGGGCATCCCAGGTGATTTCACCGAAGGCACCATACGGCAGCTGACCCGCCGCGCGATAACGGCGGAACAGCTTCTGCGCATCCTCCTGCTCCACCAGCGCGTTGAGCAGTTGCTGGTTTAACTGGTAGCGGCTTAACCCATCCAGGGTAAAGGGCTCCGCATCCGGGATCTCGCTCTCTTCGGAGCGGAAATGGACCTGCAATCGCATCTGGAAAAAGGCCCGCACCGGATGGGCCCAGAAACGCTGGAGCTGTTCAAACGCCACCGTCTCCAGCGGCAAGGGATCCAGCGTCTGGATAAAGTCACCATGGGCCACCCCTTCCCGCTTCGCGGCGGGAAGCCATTCCCGGGCGTAGCTCTGCTGCTCGTTGTCCTCGTAATTGACGGCATCGAACGGCATACGGCTGTGACAGCAGGTGATATGCGCCTTCACGCGCTGTTCACTTTCATCGCAATTAAGGTGTTCATCGCCCGGCAGGTAATGGCTTTGACCGATGTAGTCCACCAGCTCCTGAACCAGCACCGACGGGAACCGCTCGCTGTTGTCCTGAATGGAGCGGCCGATGTAGCTGATATAGAGCTGCTGTTGCGCCGAGATCAGCGCCTCGAGGAACAGGTAGCGGTCGTCATCGCGACGGCTACGGTCACCGCGCTGGGACTGTTGGCTCATTAAATCAAACCCCAGCGGCGCCAGCGCCCGCGGGTAAATGCCGTCGTTCATCCCCAGCAGGCAGACCACCTTAAACGGAATGGAGCGCATCGGCATCAGGGTGCAGATGTTCACCGGCCCGGCGAGGAAGCGCTGGCTGATACGCTCCTGGTCGAGACGCAGCGTGAGTTCATCACGTAACAGCGAGAGGGGGATCGCTTCGCCATAGTGCGAGGAGATCCCCTCATCAATAATGGCCTGCCACTGCTGCTCAATGAGCGCCATCGCCGCTTCAGTTTCCTGATCCGGCAGGAAGAAATCGTTGAGCATCTCCCGGCATACCGGCATCCACTCCTCGAGCAAGCGCGATTTCATCAGCTCCCGCCGCCAGCGGTTAAGTTGCATCAGCAGCGAAGCGAGATGACCCACCAGCTCGGCGATTAAGCCGCTGGATTCGTCATACGGCAGGACGGCATTCCACTCCCCCTGGCTGCTCTCCATGGCGTAGCCGAGCAGCATACGCGTCAGACCAAACTGCCAGGTATGCTGGCCAGTGACCGGCAGCTCAAACTCCTGCACGTTGTCATCATCCATTCCCCAGCGGACGCCGGATTCGTTGACCCACTGACGCAGGTAGCGCAGCGCGTCCTCATCGATATCAAAACGGGCCGCCAGTACCGGAACATCCAGCAGGGCCAGCACATCTTCCGGAACGAAGCGGCTATCCGGCAGGGAGAGCAGGCTGACAAACGCCTGCAGGGCCGGGTGGGACTGGCGCGCACGGCGGTCCGATATTGCAAACGGCAGATAGCGATCGCCCGTCGCGCTGCCAAACACCGCCTGGATATAGGGGCTGTAGCTGTCGATATCCGCCACCATCACCACGATATCGCGGGGGGTGAGCTGTGGATCCTCCTCCAGCATCGCCAGCAGGTTGTCATGCAGCACCTCGACTTCACGCTGCGGGCTATGACACAGATGGAGGGTCACGCTGCGATCGTCGGGATCGAGCAGACGTTTGTTGGCGCTGCTGGCAAACTCTGCAGCCGTGACGCCTGCCACCGCGCGGTTTTCCAGATCCAGAATATCCCGCTGCACGTTATGCAGCAGGCTGTCCGGGGTGATATCCGCAAAGGCATCGACATCGCCTTCACCGGAGGCGGTGAGCTCGGAGAGCATGTAGATATAGTCGCGCCCCAGTTTTCCCCAGGAGGCCAATAACGGATTCGGTAAGTCCTGGATACCCTGTTCATCAAAGAGGTCAGCCGCTGTCTCGCTGTCTTTAAACAGCGGTACCGCGCGCTCGTCAAACAGGCGCCGACGCTGGCGCGTGACGATGCGGGCCAGCCAGCGGGCATCCTGAATATCCCCCCAGTAATGCCGGCACGGGTTGGTGAACAGGATATGAATGTCGATGTGTTTGCCCAGCGCATTCAGCGCCTTGAGGTAAACCGGCGGCAAGGCGGAGATCCCGCAGATAAAGACCCGGGACGGCAATCCGGCAGGCCGCACTGAGGCGGATTCCAGCGTTGCGATAAAACGTTCATAGAGATTGGCACGGTGCCATTGCGGCTGACCCAGCTGTTCGGTGTGTTCCACCAGCGCTTTCCACAGCGGTGCCTGCCAGACCTGCGCCTGGTCAAGACCGTCGATCAGCTCACCGGCTTCCCAGCGCGTTAACCATTCGGGGCGATAGACCAGATACTGGTCATAGAGATCCGCGGTACGCGACGCCAGCTGAAACAGTTTTCGTTTGTCGGTATCGTCGTTCAGGTAGTGGCGCAGCATGGCGAATTCGTCATGCGTCAGCATCTCCGGCAGCAGCGTCATCAGCTTCCAGCTCATGCTCTGTTTGTTAAACGCGCTCTGCTTGGGGATCTCCGGCAGCACGCGGACAAACATATCCCAGATAAAGCTGGCGGGTAGCGGAAAATCAATATTGGCGGCAATACCAAACTTTTGTGACAGGGACATCTGCAGCCACTGGGCCATACCGGTGCTCTGAACCAGGATCATCTCCGGTTCAAAGGGATCGTCGAGCCGCTGCTGCTCGACGATAAATTCCATCAGCGCTTCCAGCACATCAAGACGGTTTGAGTGGTAGACCCTTAACATTGCTGCTCCCAACTACTGGCTAACCGGGCAGTGCAGGCGCGTCATTTGACCCTGCCGACCCAATGGAGAAATAAGTGAGACCGAGATGCTGACACATCCGGCCGGTGTTGTCTGCACCCTGTTGACCTGCCAGCCCGGAGGGATATCCCCGGCGGCCAGCTGTGACTGAGACCAGACATAACGCCAGAGCTGGCGATACTGCTCAAGGATGACAAAACGGCTGGCTAAAACACGATGGTAACCCGCCAGCCCGGTGACGACCATCACCATCAGCATCATGGCCAGTAAGACCTCGACGATGCTGAACCCCTTCTGTTTCGCTACGGCTGCTGACATAACGCTTTCTCCTTCAGAGGACAAAAATCGCTCCAGCCGTACGGGGAAAATACCACCTTTCCACCCTTCACCTCACCCAGCCGCCACAGCATCACCCTGCCGCTGTTGGCGATAAGCACTACGCGTTGCTCGAGGATGCGTAAGCAGACGCGCCACGGCTGCTGCGGATGCTGTCGGCACGTGACCTCAGCCTGGGTTTGCCAGGGGAGCGTTCTTCCCCACTCCAGCGCGGACTGGGCTATCGCCTGATGCTGTATCGCCTGACGTTCCGTACTGACGATGCGCATCAGGGCGGCCAACTGCTGGTTGAGCCCGGCCAGCATCAGACTGCCGAGAATCAACAGCAGGAGCACCAGCGCCAGCGATGATATCCCCTGCTGACGATTCACAGATTAAACCCGGTCACGATGTGGTGTGCCTCAACTTCGCCATCAGGCTGTCCGTTGGCGGAGGCCGCCAGCGTCAGGCTCAGCTCCGGCGCAAAGCCCGCCCGTGAAATGCGCTGCACCTGAAAACGCTGAACCCTGATCCTGTCAGGGTCGGTCATTCTCTCCCAACCCTTGCCATCGCACTGCGTCGCACCTCGCAACGTTTCCAGTGCGCCGCCGTTGAGGCGAATACCGGTCTGCTCTGCGGCAGCGGATGGCGAGGTTTCCCAGCGGCCGTTGCTGTTTTCGTCCCACTGGACAATAACGCATTCGCCGCGCAGGCCAATCTTCAACCCCTCGCCTTCGCATTTTCCCGCGCAGTACCCCGCCCGCTGCAGGTGCTTACCGATGCCGTTGATGCGCAGCCAGAGTTCCTCTTCCAGCTCCTGCTGCTTCGTCAGCAGCATGATCGACCGCTGTAGCGCGGGCAAGAAGCGCGCCGCCCCCATCAGCAGCACGCTGCTTATCGCCATCGCGATCAGCACTTCGGTTAGCGAAAATCCCTGCTGTTTTACCGGCATGCGAACTCCCCCTTGCCATTGCACATGCGGATACGTCCCCATGCGGAAATCAGGATCAGCCACTCTCCGGCCTGGCTTTGCAGATGCACTCTTCCGGCCCAGGCGGTATCGCGTAAACCGTAAAACCCTAGCGCAGGCGTCAACTCAGTGACCTGTATGTCAGGCCACTGCGGCGTGAGCACAAAGGCGTTGTCCGCCAGGCACTCCGGAATACCGCTCTTTAACAGACACCACCGTTTGCCGTCCTGTTTCAGGGTCACGGTATGGTCCTGGTTATTGCGCCAGGCGTCATTTCGCAGCACCACCAGATAATCCCGCACCTGGCGCGCCGTCTGCCACAGCTGCTGTTGCTGCTGCCAGCGCCGCCAGCCATATAGCCCTGCGGCACTGAGCGTCATAATCAGCGAGATGGCGATCAGCATTTCCATGAGGGTAAAACCCTTTTCCTTTTTCATGGCGGCAGTGTGCCGTGAGGAAAAAAACAGTTCGAGGGAGAGATGTGTAAATTACGAGGCAGTTTCAGCACTTTTGGAGGAATTGCAGCGCGTTGCAATATCCACTGACGAAGGCTCGCAAAACCATCACGCAGGCATAAAAAAACCGGCGCAGAGGGCGCCGGTTATGTCAGGATTGCAGCATCAGATGGCCACAGGGGCTTTGATTCCCGGATGCGGGTCGTAACCTTCAATTTCGAAATCTTCGAAGCGATAGTCGAAAATGGAGTCCGGTTTACGTTTGATCACCAGCTTCGGCAGCGCACGCGGCTCGCGGGTCAGCTGCAGGTGGGTCTGTTCCATATGATTGCTGTACAGGTGGGTATCCCCGCCGGTCCAGACAAAATCACCCACTTCTAGGTCACACTGCTGGGCCATCATATGCACCAGCAGCGCATAGCTGGCGATGTTAAACGGCAGGCCGAGGAAGACATCGCAGGAGCGCTGATAGAGCTGACAGGAGAGCTTGCCATCAGCCACATAGAACTGGAAGAACGCATGGCACGGGGCCAGCGCCATTTTATCCAGTTCGCCCACGTTCCAGGCTGAGACGATGATACGCCGCGAGTCTGGATCGTTTTTCAGCTGGTTCACCACGGTGGTGATCTGGTCAATATGGCGGCCGTCCGGCGTAGGCCAGGCGCGCCACTGCTTACCATAAACTGGGCCCAGATCGCCGTTTTCATCCGCCCATTCGTCCCAGATGGAGACGTTATTCTCGCGCAGATAAGCGATGTTGGTGTCGCCCTGCAGGAACCAGAGCAGTTCATGAATGATCGAGCGTAAATGGCAGCGCTTGGTCGTGACCAGCGGAAAGCCTTCCTGCAGGTTGAAGCGCATCTGGTGGCCAAAAATGGAGATCGTACCGGTGCCGGTGCGATCGTTTTTAGGCGTGCCCTCATCGAGCACTTTTTGCATCAGTTCAAGATACTGTTTCATGATTCCTCAGGAGACCTGTTGCTGTGGACGACGATACGCCCAGACCATCATCAAGATGCCTGCCACAATCATTGGCACAGAGAGGATCTGCCCCATGCTGATGTACTGCACCCACTCACCGGTAAACTGCGCATCCGGCTGGCGGAAGAACTCAACGATGATGCGGAACGCACCATAACCGATCAGGAACAGGCCCGATACGGAGCCCGTCGGGCGCGGCTTGCGGATGAACAGGTTCAGAATGATAAACAGCACCACACCTTCCAGCACCATTTCATAAAGCTGGGACATGTGGCGCGGCAGAACGCCGTAGGTGTCGAAAATGGACTGCCACTCCGGGTGCGACGGCAGCAGCGCGATATCTTCGGCACGCGACTGCGGGAACAGCATGGTGAATGACACGCTCGGATCGACGCGGCCCCACAGTTCGCCGTTGATAAAGTTACCGAGACGACCAGCGCCCAGACCAAACGGGATCAGTGGGGCAATAAAATCAGCCACCTGGAAGAAGCTGCGTTTGGTGCGTTTAGCGAAGATGACCATTACCAGGATGACGCCGATCAGGCCACCGTGGAAGGACATACCGCCATCCCAGACGCGGAACAGGTAGAGCGGATCGGCCAGGAAGACCGGGAAGTTATAGAACAGCACATAGCCGATACGTCCACCGAGGAAAACGCCGAGGAAACCGGCATACAGCAGGTTTTCCACTTCGTCTTTGGTCCAGCCGCTGCCAGGGCGTTTGGCACGACGGCCAGCCAGCCACATGGCAAAGACGAAACCGACCAGATACATCAGACCGTACCAGTGAAGCGCAACGGGTCCTACTGAGAAAATGACCGGATCAAACTCCGGAAAATGCAGATAGCCACTGTTCATCTGTCACCACAAGATGTTGTTATTCCGCTGAAAGTGGACAGCGGCAGAGATGCGCGCAGAGGTGTACCCTGCGCTCCAAAGTTGCGAATCATAGCACAAGCGAGCGTGGAGGTTGCGCCCGAGATGTAAAAGATGTGTATAGAGACTTCGCGCAGTTTGTATCCCTCCTCACGAGGTGAAGGGATACCCGGTGCTTAACGCCCGCCGCGGATCAGGCCACCCATGCCGCGGCGCTCCATAAAGGCCGCCACCTGATGACGCACTTCCGTTGCCAGCTGGGCTTCAAGACTGCGTTTCGCCAGCAGCTGCGCATCCTCAAAGTCAATATGGCGCAGGAGATACTTCACGCGGGCGACGGAGCGTCCGTTCATGGATAAGTGACGGAAGCCGAGGCCAATCAGGATCGCCACACACATCGAGTCACCCGCCATCTCACCGCATAAACGCAGGTCGAGGCCATGTTCTTGCGCCTCGCGGGCAATCATCGCCAGCGCACGCAGCATCGCCGGGTGCAGGCTATCGTAAATGCTCGCCACCCGGGTGTTGTTGCGATCCACCGCCAGCATGTACTGGGTCAGATCGTTGGTGCCCACCGAGATGAAATCAACCCGCGTCGCCAGCTGCGGCAGCATAAAGACCATCGAGGGAACTTCGAGCATCACCCCAATCCGCGGTTTCGGAATCTCGTAGCCGATCATCTCTTCGACTTCGCGTCCGGCGCGTTCGATCAGACGGCGGGCTTCATCGATCTCGTCAATGCTGGTGACCATCGGCAGCAAAATGCTGAGGTTACCGGTGGCGGCATTGGCGCGCAGCATGGCGCGCACCTGGATCAGGAATATCTCCGGCTGATCGAGGGTAATGCGGATCCCGCGCCAGCCCAGGCAGGGGTTCTCTTCGCTGATCGGCATGTACGGCAGTTGCTTATCGGCGCCAACGTCAAGGGTACGTAAGGTCACCGGTTTGTCGTTGAACATCTGCAACATGCCCTGATACTGCGCGACCTGCTCCTCTTCAGAGGGGAAGCCACTTTGCAGCATGAACGGGATTTCGGTGCGGTAGAGACCGATGCCATCAATACGGCTGCCCAGCTTCTCTTCGTGTTCCGGACTCAACCCGGCATTGAGCATCACTTTGATCCGCTCACCGCTTTTCAGCGCCGCAGGCTGATTAACGTCATCCTCAGCAAGGCGGCTCAGCTCGTTCTCTTCGCTGATAAGCTTTTGATATTCCTGCAACAGCACCGGTTCAGGATCGACCAACAGCTCGCCGCGATAGCCATCGACTACCAGCGTACGCCGGTGCAGCGCCGAAGGCTGAATATCCGCGCCCATCACGGTCGGGATCCCCAGCGCGCGCACCATAATGGCGGCATGGGAGTTGGCGGCGCCATCGCGCACTACGATCCCGGCCAGCCGGTCCTGCGGCAGCTCTGCAAGCGTGGTGGCGGAGAGTTCATCCGCCACCAGCACAAAGCGCGGCGGCCAGGTATTGGCCCCCTGAATGGTATCATCGAGATGGAACAGCAGACGCTGGCCTAAGGTACGCAGATCCCCGGCACGCTCTTTCAGATAGCCGTCGGTTAAGGCGGCGAACTGCTCGGCAAATTTTTCGACGACCTTTTTAACCGCCCACTCCGCCACCGAGCCGCTGTCGACCTCGTCAAACAGCTCCCGGCGCAGCCGGGCATCGGACAACAGGTGGGAGTAAAGATCGAAGATCGCTGCCGTCTCTTTCTGCGCCCCGGCGGCAAAACGCTTGCTGTAGCGGCGAAACTCATTGGCGGCCTCTTCCAGCGCACCGGTGAGACGTTCGCGCTCAAGGGCGGTGTCCAGCGTCGAAGCTTCGTAAACCTGCTCCATTAACGGCAGCGTGGCGTCCATCCAGCCTTCTGCTATTGCGACGCCCGGTGAAGCCGGTAAGGCACGAATGCGCGTCTGCCGGTACTGACCAAACAGCGCCGCCAGCTGAGACTGGGAGAGAATGGCCGCCATTTGCGTGGCCAGCGTAACGAGGAATGACTCTTCGCTTTCGTCGTACTGTCGCAGCTCACGCTGCTGGACCACCAGCACGCCAAGCAGCTGACGGCGCTGGATAATTGGCACGCCGAGGAAGGCGCGGAAGCGCTCCTCTTTTACGGAAGGAATATATTTAAAGCTGGGGTGTTTCTGCGCATCGGCAAGGTTGATGGGTTCCGCCAGACGCCCGACCAGACCGACAACGCCTTCATCAAATGCCAGCGCGACGGTACGACCACGCGGTTTTTTCAATCCGCGCGTGGCCATAAGGTAGTAACACCTGCGGTCGTGATCGGCCAGATAGACCGAACAGACCTCGGTTTCCATCGCAAGGCAGATATCCGTGACCAGAATATCCAGCGCCTCGTTGAGCCGCGGGGCACTGGCCACCTTCTCGACTATTTCACGCAGGCGGGTGAGCATAATGTGCGTAGCTTAACCTCTTTTACGTCGCCAGGCAGGTGCGCTCTGCGGCTTAGGAGGGGCCTCCTGAAGCATCATCACAGCACTTGCGAACTCTTTCATCACCCTACGGTAAACGTCGCGCTTAAATGACACGACCTGACGAACGGGATACCAGTAGCTGACCCAGCGCCAGCCATCAAATTCGGGCGTGCTGCTGGTTTGCATATTGATATCCGCATCGCTGCTCACCAATTGCAGAAGAAACCATTTCTGTTTCTGGCCGATACATACCGGCTTTGTGTCCCAACGCACCAAACGCTTCGGTAACTTGTAACGCAACCAGTTGCGGGTCGAAGCCAGAATGCGAACATCCTTGCGGCTTAAGCCAACTTCTTCGAACAGCTCCCGATACATCGCTTGCTCTGCGGACTCTCCTGGATTGATCCCGCCTTGGGGAAATTGCCAGGAGTGCTGACCATATCGCCGGGCCCACATAACCTGACCCTGACGATTACAAATTACGATACCTACATTCGGGCGGTAGCCATCGTCATCAATCACCGGACTACCCCAAACTAAACCTTATATATAAATGATTGTTTCACACTCCAGTGAGGCGGTAAACCACTCTCTTTCTGGCCTGGAGCCTAATAACATTTGAATAACTCACAATTATCAGCTGAGTTATAAACAGATGAGCGGTCAGAAGGGCAATTTTATTCACTTTTTCTGTGGATAGAGTTGTGAAGAAGTGTGGAATTACCGATGGACAACCCAGATCACTCTGAATATTGCAGAGAATAGCGTTTTTTACAAACCACTATAATTCATACAGTTAAATTGTGAATTGTGTGAGTTACAGCGCTTATTGTGATGCAGGTCACCTTAAAGATCCTGGTGCTGATGAAAGATCGAACAACGTCGGTTTTATCCACAGATTGTGCCAATAAGTTAGGCACATTTTGTCTGATTTTTCGATTTTCATCCCACGTCAAGGCTGTAAATGGAAACAGTAGTGGATGTTATACCCAGTTATCCCATTTTTCTGTGGATAACAGGGGGTAAGATCCTGTTTATTGTCAGTGACCAGATTTGAACAACCCGGATGCCCCCCTCAACCTGACCGGATTACAGCCGATAAAAACACTGATAAATCATCCACCTGGCATCAGCAAAAAGAAAAAGATAAACTCATTCTGTGCAGTGGAAAACTGCTGTTCATTTTTTAACCAAAAGGCAATACTCATGCTTTCCCTCGCCCCTCTGACGTCTCCCCCCGCAACGGAAGCGGCATTACTGCAACAAGCGCAACGCCTGGCGGGATACTCACTGGGAGAACTCGCTGCCCTGGCGGGTCTGCCAATTCCACCCGATCTTAAGCGTGATAAAGGGTGGACGGGCGTTCTGCTGGAGCTGTGGCTGGGAGCCAGCGCGGGCAGCAAACCTGAACAGGATTTTGCTGCCCTGGGGGTGGAGCTGAAGACGATCCCCATCGACAGCCTGGGCCGCCCGCTGGAGACCACTTTTGTCTGCGTGGCGCCGTTAACCGGCAATACCGGGATCACCTGGGAGAGCAGCCACGTGCGGCATAAGTTAAAGCGCGTGCTGTGGATCCCGGTAGAAGGCGATCGAGCGATCCCGCTGGCGCAGAGGCGCGTCGGTGCGCCTTTGATCTGGAGCCCGAATGAGGATGAAGATCGTCAGCTGCGGCTGGACTGGGAAGAGTTGATGGACATGATCGTGCTGGGTCAGGTGGAGCGTATCACCGCCCGCCACGGGGAAGTACTCCAGCTGCGGCCCAAAGCGGCAAACAGTAAAGCGCTGACCGAAGCCATAGGCGCGGGCGGCGAACCTATCCTGACGCTTCCCCGCGGCTTTTATTTGAAAAAGAACTTCACGGGAGCCCTGTTAGCACGTCATTTTCTGCTGAATACCTGACTTTTTAGCCAGAATTATGTCTTTTATCACAGATTTGCCTGTTTTTTCAGATTTCACCGCTTTGTAAAAAACCTTGCCCGAGTTATTACTACAATAAGATGTAATACGAGCCAGGTGGAGGTAATAAAGAATGAAAAAATGGGCAGTAATAATCTCGGCTGTTGGTTTAGCGTTTGCCGTTTCAGGTTGTAGCAGCGATTACGTCATGGCGACGAAAGATGGCCGCATGATCCTGACCGACGGCAAACCCGAAGTCGACGATGATACCGGTCTGGTTAGCTACCGGGATCAGCAGGGTAATAATATGCAGATTAACCGCGACGACGTTTCACAGATTATTGAAAGATAGTATTAAAGGTCAGCAGCTTGCTGACCTTTTGATTTTTCGCTTCCCCTCTGTCATGTTTATATTCCTTTGTCGGGAGTTTCCTGACGCATAAAACATGTCAACTAAGGAAGCCGGCTATGCATTATCACCGTATCCCCCATAGCGCACTTGAGATAAGCCAACTGGGGTTGGGCACGATGACATTTGGTGAACAAAATAGCGAAGCCGATGCCCATGCACAACTCGATTACGCCGTCAGCCAGGGCATTAACCTGATTGATGTCGCAGAAATGTATCCGGTTCCGCCACGCCCGGAAACACAGGGCTTAACCGAAACCTACGTCGGCAACTGGCTGGCGAAACGCGGTAATCGCGAAAAGCTGGTTGTTGCCTCCAAGGTCAGCGGCCCGTCGCGCAATAACGACAGCGGGATTCGCCCGAATCAAAACCTCGATCGTAAGAACATTCGCGCCGCGCTGGACGCCAGCCTGACGCGTCTGCAGACCGATTACCTCGACCTCTATCAGGTTCACTGGCCTCAGCGTCCGACCAACTGTTTTGGCAAGCTCGGCTATAGCTGGAGCGACAGTGCGCCGGTCGTTACGCTGCTGGAAACCCTGGAAGCCTTAACCGAGTGCCAGCGTGCGGGGAAAATCCGTTATATCGGTGTCTCTAACGAAACGGCCTTCGGCGTAATGCGCTATCTGCACCTGGCGGATAAGCACGATCTACCGCGCATCGTTACCATTCAGAACCCGTATAGCCTGGTGAACCGCAGCTACGAAGTGGGTCTGGCGGAAGTGAGCCAGTATGAAGGCGTCGAGCTACTGGCCTACTCCTGCCTGGCCTTTGGCACGCTGACCGGTAAATATCTTAACGGTGCAAAACCGGCGGGGGCACGTAATACGCTGTTCAGCCGCTTTACCCGTTACAGCGGCGAGCAGACGCAGAAAGCGGTGGCAGCCTATGTGGATATCGCCAGACGTCACGGGCTCGATCCGGCGCAGATGGCGCTGGCGTTTGTACGCCGTCAGCCGTTTGTTGCCAGCACCCTGCTGGGCGCGACCACTATGGAGCAGCTGAAAACGAACGTCGAAAGCTTCCATCTGGAGCTGAGCGAAGAGGTGTTAGCGGAGATTGAAGCGGTGCATCAGGTGTATACCTATCCGGCACCCTGATAAACGCAAAACGGCAACCCTGGTTGCCGTTTTTTGTGTTTGCTCCCTCTCCCTGTGGGAGAGGGCCGGGGTGAGGGCATCAGGCCGCACAACCCATCGGCCCTGTCACCGCCGACGCTGCCAGATCCACAGTCCCGAAATCGCCAGCGCAAACAGGCCCCCAAACCCAACGCCAATGCCTACCACCGGCACACCCACCTTCACCGCCAGCGAGTATAGACCCAGCATCAGCAGCATGGCGGCGTTTTCGCCGAGGTTTTGCACCGCGATGGCGTTACCTGCCCCCACGGTATGTTTCCCGCGCTCCTGCAGGAGCGCATTCAGCGGCACCACGAAGAAGCCACCGCAGATCCCCATCAGGAACAGCAGCGCATAGGCCGGTAACAGCGCATGCTGCAGCGCGAAGATCAGCACCACAACGCCGATCAGGATCCCGGCGGGCATGCAGCGTGCGACGGTTTGCAGCGTCACCAGCTTCGCTGCGGCCCCCGCACCCAGCACAATGCCCACTGCCACCATCGCATTGAGATAGGTCGGCGTGGCGTTATCGGTAATGCCCAGCGCCGTTGGCACCCACAGTACCAGCAGGAAGCGCAGCGTCACCCCCGCGCCCCAGAACATGCTGGTGCCCAGCAGCGAGAAGCGGGTTTCGCCGTTACGCCACAGTACCCGGCAGGCGTTGAAGAAGCTGGCGGTCATCGGCGTAAAACGCCAGGACTGTCCCGGACGCGCCGCCGGCAGTTTCGGGATAAACAGGTTAGCGATTACCGCCCCGCCATACATCACCGCGCAGACACCCAGTGCCGCCAGCACATGCCAGTCCGCCAGCACCCCGCCTGCCATCGAGCCCAGCAGGATCGCCGCAATCGTCGACGCCTCCATCAGGCCGTTGGCTTTGACCAGCTTATCGCCGGTGGTAAGTTCACCGAGGATGCCATATTTGGCCGGTGAGTAGGCTGCCGCCCCGATCCCCACCAGCGTATAGCCGATAAACGGATTCACACCAAAGCAGATGCTGGCGGCCCCCAGCAGTTTCAGGCTGTTGGCGAACATCATTACCCGCCCTTTGGCGAAGCTGTCCGCCACCTGACCGACAAAGGGGGCGAAAATGATGTAAGCGCCCACAAACACCATCTGCAGGATCGGCTGGCTCCAGTCCGGATAAAACTGGGATTTGAGCAGCGCCAGGGTGGCAAACAGCAGCGCGTTATCACCAAAGGCAGAGAGGAACTGGGCGGCAGTGACCGCCATCATTCCTTTTGACCAGATGGAAGTGTTAGTGGGTACTGACTCACTCATTATGCGGCTCCGCCTGGTCAACCATGCCTTTGAGAGTAACGAAATCCGGTTTGCCGCTGCCCAGCACCGGGAGTTGTTTCAGATAGCGAATATCGCGCGGCACCGCCAGCTCCGGAATGCCATGCTCGCGCGCCTTCTGCAGCAGCTGCTCGCGCTTCAGTTCGCTGTCGGTAGTAAAGAGCACCAGCGCCTCGCCTTTACTGGCATCGGTTTTCACTGCGGTAGCGTGCATTTTGTCCGCCGATACGGCCAGCGCCAGCTGTTCAACCATCTCCAGCGACACCATTTCCCCGGCGATTTTGGCAAAGCGTTTTGCGCGCCCCTGGATCTGAACGTAGCCCTGCTCGTCAAAGCGCACGATGTCGCCGGTGTCGTACCAGCCGGTCTCCACCTCACCGTTAACGTTTTCTGCCGTCGGCGCTTCCAGCACGCCCGGGTTTTCTACCCGCAGATAGCCGTTCATCACGTTCGGGCCCTTCAGCTGCAGACGTCCGCCCTCTTCGATACCCGGCACGGCAAGCAGCCGTGCGTCCATCCCCGGTAAAATGCGTCCGACGGTGCCGGGTTTGGCCGCCATCGGCACGTTAATGGAAACTACCGGCGCGCACTCGGTCACGCCGTAGCCTTCCAGAATGCGCAGACCAAACTTGTCCTGCCACAGCTGGCGGGTGCTCTCCTGCAGTTTCTCCGCCCCGGCCACCACGTAACGCACGCGGTGGAAATCGTACGGATTGGCAAAGCGGGCATAGTTGCCGAGGAAGGTCGAGGTGCCGAAGATCACCGTGCAGTTACGGTCATAGGTCAGCTCCGGCACGATGCGATAGTGCAGCGGGCTCGGGTAGAGGAACACCTCGGCCCCGGTCAACAGCGGCGTAAACAGCCCTACCGTCAGGCCAAAGGAGTGGAACAGCGGCAGGGCCGACATAAAGCGGTCTTTCGCGGTGAAGTCAGCGATGGTTTTGATCTGCTCGACGTTGGCCAGCAGGCTCTTATGGCTGTGAACCACCCCTTTCGGGTTCCCCTCCGAGCCGGAGGTAAAGAGGATCACCGCAGCATCTTCCGGCTGCTGTTTGACCTGGGCCAGGTGCGGCATCAGCAGGTGGGCAAAAATCCACAGCTTATCGCCGGCAGTGACTTCGGCTTTCAGATCTTCGAGGAAGACCCAGCGCACCTGGGTAAGCTGCTCCGGCAGATGCCAGAGTTTGCCTTTATCAAGAAAGGTGCGTGAGGTGAAAACGGTGTTGATCTGCGCGGCGGTGAAGGCGCTGCTGAGCCCTTTCACCCCTGCGGTGTAGTTCAGCATCGCCGGAATACGCCCGCGGGAGACGGCGCCAAAGATCACCGCAGCGCTGATCCCGGCATTCGGCAGCATCAGACCGATCTTTTCCCCCTGCTTGCTGTATTTTTCGAGGATACGGCCAACAAACAAGGTCTTGGTCAGCAGCTTGTGATAGCTGTCAGGGGCAAAGTTGATGTCGTCGATGCAGTTTTTCTTCGCGCCATAACGGTACATGGCCGTCAGCAGCGACTCGTACAGGGTTTCGCGCGGGCGGACTGCCATCCGCGCTTCCATCATCACCTGATGCAGCATCTCCCCGGCGATTTTACGTCGATCGCGGGCACGCGGTACGTCGGGCATCGGCAAGGAGGTGGGCGGCAGCAGATGCAGGGTGATGCGCGGGAACAGGCGCTGTTTCACCAGCCCTTTCAGGCGGCTGAAAAAGGTCAGCTCCGCGCCTTCAATGCGCACCGGCACCACCGTGGCACCGGATTTCGCCGCCACAAAGCCCGCACCGTCATAGATTTTCATCAGCGAGCCGGTGATGGAGATCCGACCTTCCGGGAAGATCACCACCGGACGCCCCTGCTCAATCAGACGCACCAGATGTTTAATCATCATCGGCTTGGTCGGGTCGAGGGGAACAAAATCAATCAACTTCGTCAGCCAGCGCATGTACCACTGCTTGCTGACGGAGGTATAGACCGCAAACACCGGACGCACGGGTAAAAACAGCGCCAGCAGGATGCCATCAATAAAGGAGACGTGGTTGGGGGTAATAAGAACGCGATCGGCGTGCAATGCCTGCGTATCGCCCGTCAGACGGACGCGAAAAAGAAGACGGAACAGCGTGCGGAAGAACCCAAATAGCATTTCAACTCCCTTTGCCTTTCAATTAGCCGGGTTACGGTAAATTGTGGCAGATTACACGAGAAGTGCAGCAGGAGCGACAGCCGGATAAAGACAAAAAAAAACCTGCGCATCTGCGCAGGCTGGTGCAAGAGATGAGTACGCAGTACGTACTAAGAATTCTCACCAATCAATACCTCTGGGATCTCAAATGTAGCAATGGCGACCAAACCCCCGCCAGCAGACAATCGCAACAGCCTGAGGCAAAGTGTAAGCAAAGATTCAAATTCTCCCGCTTCTGTCACGCTTCGCTGTGTAACGATTACACAATTTCCTCTGCCGTCTGTCACCTTTGTGAATTGCCTCACCGCCCTGCGCTTGAATACGCCTCACTTTTCCGCAACACTATTTAGTGTGTAAACGCTTACCCCAAAGAGAAGGTAGAGAATGGCGACAATTAAGGATGTGGCCCGACTGGCGGGTGTTTCTGTTGCCACGGTTTCACGCGTCATCAACAATTCACCCAAGGCCAGCGAAACGTCCCGCCAGGCGGTGATGACTGCCATGGAATCCCTGAATTATCACCCGAACGCCAACGCCCGGGCACTGGCTCAGCAGTCCACCGACACCGTCGGGCTGGTGGTGGGTGATGTGTCGGATCCCTTTTTCGGCGCGATGGTGAAAGCCGTTGAGCAGGTCGCCTACCACACCGGCAACTTTCTGCTGATTGGCAATGGCTACCATAACGAACAGAAAGAGCGTCAGGCGATTGAGCAGTTGATCCGCCATCGCTGCGCCGCGCTGGTGGTGCATGCCAAAAAGCTGTCAGATGAGGAGTTAGTGCATCTGATGAAGCAGATCCCCGGGATGGTAATTGTGAACCGCATTATCCCCGGCTATGAACAACGCTGCGTGGCGCTGGACGATCGCTACGGCGCCTGGCTTGCCACCCGCCACCTGATCCAACAGGGGCATACCCGCATCGGCTACCTCTGCTCGAACCACCCCATCTCCGATGCCGAAGATCGGCTGCAGGGCTACTATGATGCGCTGCGCGAGAACGACCTGCCCTGCAACGATCGTCTGGTCACCTACGGTGAACCTGATGAGAGCGGCGGGGAGCAGGCGATGACGGAACTGCTGGGACGAGGACGTAACTTTACGGCGATTGCCTGTTATAACGATTCGATGGCCGCCGGGGCGATGGGGGTGTTGAACGATAACGGGATTGACGTGCCGGGAGATATCTCGCTGATCGGCTTCGATGACATTCTGATCTCCCGCTATGTCCGCCCGCGGCTGACCACGGTGCGCTACCCGATCGTCACCATGGCGACTCAGGCGGCGGAGCTGGCGCTGTCACTGGCGGATAAACGCCAGCCGCCGGAGATCACCCACCTGTTCAGCCCGACGCTGGTGCGCCGTCACTCGGTCACGCCACCGGCAGAGTCGGCCAGCGAATAGCGGTAGAGGTGCACGGTTTTGTCCGGGTACTCCAGACCGTCACCGATGTAGTGCCAGCCGTAGCGTTCATAGAAATCGCGGCAGGCGGACCAGAGATGCAGTTCACGATGCCCGCTCTCTGCGGCATACCTCTGCACGTACTGCTGTAATTTTCCTGCCAGCCCCTGCCCGCGCGCCGCTTCGTCCACGTACAGCGCCGCCAGCCAGGGGTAAAGATCCTGGCGGGTGATCAGGTCGCAGCGCCATAACCCCACCGTGCCGAGTAACCGCTCGCCCTCGGTGGCAATAAAGGTCAGCGGCAGCGCGTCCGGGGTTTGACTGTAGGTCACTACGCTGGCGAAAAAGTCTCGCGCCAGCCCGTCGCCAAAGGCCTGCCACAGCCAGTCGATCACCTGCTCCGCATGTTGCGGGGCGGCGTACAGCGGTTGGATCTTCACACCAGCTTCCCCTGAAAAACAGGCACCGACTCAAACAGGTAGCCGTCAAAGTCCGGGGCGTCTTCATCGGAGAGCTCCAGCAGGCTCTTTTTGACATTTTCCAGATGCTGGAACATGGCCTGCCAGGCCCCCATCACATCGCGGCGACGCAGCGCGGCGAGGATGGTTTGCCGGTCGCCCAGCCACTTCAGACGGTACGCCCGGCTGGCAATATGGACGTTGAACTGCTGCCACAGCGGGCTACTGTCCATGTGGTGCCAGACGCTTTCGACGGTCGCCAGCAGCATCTGGTTTTGCGTGGCGCCTGCCAGCACCAGATGGAACATCTTGCTGTTGTCCTGGCTGTTGTCATTGGCGGCAATCGCCCGCTGCTCCTGCTCGATGATGCGACGCAGGTTGTCGATATCGGCGCGGGTGGCCATTTTGGCCGCAAAGGCGGCGATGTTGCTTTCGAGCAGCTGGCGCGCCTGTAGAATTTCAAACGGGCCAACGTCGCTTGTTAACAGACGCTCTTCCTCGTTCTCATGCTCTTCGGGGATGCGCATCACGTAGACGCCGGAACCCTGACGGATATCCACGGTGCCCTGCAGCTCCAGCATCAACAGTGCTTCCCGCACGATGGTGCGGCTGACGCCGTAGGTCTCCGCGATATTGCGCTCCGGCGGCAGACGCGAGCCCACGGGATAGTGCCCCTGGATGATCTGGGCGCGTAAATCCTCGCCAATCTCCTGGTACTGCTTCTTTTCCGCCGGGACGACAGCCTTATCCACGTTATCACCTGTACTCTGAGTTAATGCGGGCCAGTTTGCGCCCTATGTTACCAGAAGCGCCGCGATCTGCGCCTACTTCCATTCGTCATCGAGGGTCAGGGTCAGGACGCGCGAATCGCGCAGTTGCCGGAACCAGCTGGCCGACTTTTTAGCGCGTCGGGCGCGGTTATCCGCCAGGTCGATCTCAATCAGACCGTAGCGGTTCTTGAAGGCGTTCATCGGCGAGACGTTATCGGTGAAGGCCCACAGCATGTACCCGTGGCAGTTCGCCCCCTCCTCCCGCGCCAGCAGGGTGTAATAGAGATGCTCGCTGATAAAGTTGATGCGGTAGTTGTCCTCGATAATGCCGTCACGGTTACGGTACTGGCCTTCGTTCTCAACCCCCATCCCGCTTTCGGCCACGAACCAGTCGATGTTGCGGTAGTCGTTTTTGATCCGCATCGCCATGTCGTAAATGATGCGCGGGGCGATCTCCCAGCCGCGGGAGGGGTTCATCCGCCGCCCCGGCAGCTCAAACGGCTCATAGTAGTACGCGGGATGGAACGGCGTCTCGGGGTGCCAGGCCCGGGACGGGGCCTTCACCCGGTGCGGGTAATAGAGGTTAATCCCCAACTCGTCGACGGTGTTGTCGGCAATCAGCGCCAGCTCCTCGGGGCTGTACTCCCACGACACCTGATGTTTTTCCAGCAGGGTGAACAGCGCCTGCGGATAGCGCCCGTGCACCAGCGGATCGAGGAATACCCGGTTGTAGAACAGATCGTAGATTTCGGCAGCCTTCACATCATGGGCCGCACGTGAGCGCGGATACGTCACTTCCGGATTGAGAATGCAGCCCACGCTGCCGCTATAACCCTTCTCGCGGAACAGCTTCACCACTTTCGCCGTCGCCAGCACCTTATGGTGATTCCACTGCATCCAGGTGCCGGTGTTCTGTTCGTAAGGCCAGCGCAGCGCGTCAAGATAGACCCGGGTCTGGACCACAATCGGCTCGTTGAAGCTAAACCAGCGCTTCACCAGGTGGTGATAGCGGGCGAAGACCTGTTCGGCATAGCGGACAAACAGCTCCACCACGTGCTTCGAGGCCCAGCCCCCGTAAGTTTCCAGCAAGGTGCCCGGCAGCTCGTAGTGCTCCAGGCAGATCATCGGCTCAATGCCCTGGCGGTGCATCTCGGCAAAGAGGGCGTCGTAATACGCAGCGTACTCCTCATCGACGGTGGCGTTTTCATAGTCAGTGAGAAAACGCGACCAGTTGATGGAGGTGCGGTAGTGGGTCAGCCCGGCCTGCTTCATCAGCGCCACGTCTTCGCGGAAACGGTTGATAAAATCGGTTGCCACCGCCGGGCCGTAGCCGTTATGCCACACCTGACGATCGTTTTTGTACCAGAGATCGATCCACGAATCCTGGCCCGCTTTCTTCCCGCTCCAGCCCTCGGTCTGCCAGGCGGAGGCCGCGGCCCCGAGGATAAAGTCCCCGGGGATAGTCATCTGTTTAATGCTCATGCGTTATTCGTCGCCTCCTTGTTGGCAGCCTGAATCGCGGCCTGCTCGGCACGGCGTGAAGCGATCTTCACAAACGGCAGGTAGATCAGCACCGCCGTGATAATGCAAACACCCTGCGTGACCACCGCCCCCATCGAACCGGCAGTGGAGAGCCAGGCGTTGATCAGCGGCGGCGTGGTCCAGGGCACCATCACCACGGCTTTGCCGGCAAAACCGGCGACGGTGGCGAAGTAGCCGATGGAGCCGGTCACCAGCGGGGTGATGATGAACGGGATGGCCAGGATCGGGTTGAGCATGATTGGCATACCGAAGATCACCGGCTCGTTGATGTTAAAGATCCCCGGCCCGATAGAGAGCTTGGCGATCTCCTTCATCTCTTTGCGTTTGGTGCCAATCATCACCGCGATCAGCAGGCCGATGGTCAGGCCCGAGCCGCCGATGCTCATGTACACATCCCAGAACGGCATGGTGATGATGTTGGGGATCTCTTTCCCCTGCTCAAAGGCGCTCATGTTGACGGTAATCGCTCCCAGCAACAGCGGCTCGCGGATCGGTTTGATCATCTGGTTACCGTGGATCCCAATCACCCAGAACAGCTGGGCGACGAACATCAGCAGCAGGATCCCCGGCAGGCTTTGCACCACCCGCTCCAGCGGCTGCTGCACCACCTGGTAGACCGCATCGTAGAGGTACATGCCGGTGACCTGATGGAACACAAAGCCGAAGGTGGCGATAACGGTGGTGGTAATGATCGCCGGGATCAGCGCCGAGAACGAGGCCGACACGTTCGGCGGCACGGTGTCAGGCATCCTGATTTTCAGCCCCGGACGGCCCTCCAGCCAGCAGTAGATCTCTACCGACAGGATGGCGATAAACATGCCGAGGAACAGGCTGCGGGTATCAGAGAACTGGCGCAGGAGCACGTCTTTCACGATGTGCATTTCGCCGTCGATCATCATCTCCACGGTGGTCGGGGTGACGCAGATAAAGCAGATCACCGCCAGCAGCCCCGGAAACAGGGACTTAATGCCGTTGATGCGCCCCAGCTCGATGCCAATTAAGAAGACGGCCCCGATATTGAGGAAGTTCAGGGTGGCGTAGTTCAGGGCGCTGGTGATCGGTTTCAGCGTGGCGAGGAACGAGAGCGACTCAAAGCTGGCTAAGCCGTTTTTTGGATCCAGCACCATGTTGGAGATCAGCACCGAAAATGCGCCTACGATGATGACCGGCATTAAGGTGATGAAGGCGGACTTTATCGCCATGATATAGCGATAACTGTTGAACTTAGTGGCGAAACTGCCCAGAGAGTTGATCAGTTTTTCCTGTAATGCCATGGGGTAATACCTCAGTAAAAGGGCCTTTATTGGGATAAGGTGTACAGCCGGCTTCTATTGGCATACCAAAAATAGCTTCTGGTGAAGATTTGTTCTGTGATTAAGCTCCCAACGCGGCAAGAGGTATCCCGGAGTGTGATTAATAACCACTTTGGTATACCACTTTTACCTGACCCGTCACCCGTTACCAGAAAGCGTGATCCTGATGGGGGTTTTGCCTCTCCCGCCCGGCTTATGCCCCTGAACGTCTGTGATAAACTTGCGTGCATAACGTGGAAGCAGGAAGAGCAAATGGCAACAATGCTGGATGTCTCACTGCGCGCGGGCGTGTCGAAAGCCACGGTGTCGCGCGTACTGAACGGCACAGGTCAGGTGAAAGAGAGTACCCGTCAGCAGGTGTTTAACGCGATGGAAGAGCTGGGCTATCGCCCCAATTTTCTGGCGCGATCGCTGGCGAACCGGACCAGCAACAGCATTGGTCTGGTGGTCTCGACCTTCGACGGTTTTTACTTTGGTCGCCTGCTGCAGCAGGCCTCCCGTCAGACCGAAACGCACGGGAAACAGCTGATTGTCACCGACGGTCACGATACTCCGGAGCGGGAGGAAGAAGCGGTGCAGATGCTGGCCGATCGCCAGTGTGATGCCATCGTGCTTTACACCCGCTATATGAGCGAAAAAGCGATCATGAAGCTGATCAACAGCGTGCCGATGCCGCTTATCGCGATCAACCGCGACGTCAGCCAGGCCCGGGAGCGCTGCGTATTCTTTGAGCAGCAGGCAGCGGCCTTCAGCGCCGTGGAGTACCTGATAAGCCAGGGGCACCGGGAGATCGCCTGTATGACGGTGCCGATCCACACCCCCACCGGCAAGGCGCGGCTGACCGGCTATCGCAAGGCGCTGGAAAAGCACGGTATTCCCTGGGATGAGAGCCGGGTGAAGTACGGTGATTCGGGGATGACCCGCGGGTATGAGCTGTGCCAGGAGTTACTGAACGACAAGGTGGTGTTCAGCGCCCTGTTTGCCTGTAATGACGATATGGCTTTGGGGGCGTCGAAGGCGCTGCACCAGGCCGGGCTGCATATTCCGCAGGATGTGTCGCTGTTCGGCTTTGATGACGCGCCCTGCGCGAAATGGCTGGAACCTGCACTTTCTACCGTCTATCTGCCGATCGACAACATGATCACCACCGCCATCGATCAGGCGATCCGGCTGGCGAAAAGCGAGCCGATCGAAGCGATCCCGCCGTTTACCGGCACGCTGGTATTACGCGATTCGGTAGCGACGGGACCCTGGTTCGATCAGAACAGTTCGAGGGCGAGCAGTTCCTGAATGGTCTGGCGACGGCGAATTAAACGCGCCGCGCCCTTATCAAACAGCACTTCCGGCAGCAGCGGACGGCTGTTGTAGTTCGAGGACATCGACGCGCCGTAGGCACCGGTATCGTGCAGCACCAGATAATCTCCCGGCACCACCTGCGGCAGCGCGCGGGTTTCAACTTTCCCGCCCTCCTGCTGGGTGAAGACATCCCCGGATTCACACAGCGGCCCGGCCACCACCGTCTCCACCACTGACGCCTGGGTTAAATCCCGGCCGTCAGCCGCGAGGGCGGTAATGTGGTGATAGCTGCCGTACATCGACGGACGCATCAGATCGTTAAAGCCCGCGTCGATCAGCACGAAGTGACGGCTGCCCATCGCCTTCACGCTGCGCACCTGCGCCACCAGCACGCCGGATTCCGCCACCAGGAAACGCCCCGGCTCGATCTCCAGCTTCACCGGATGACCCAGGTGGGCGGCAATTTTCTCCCGCGCGCCGTTCCACAGGCCGTAGTAGTGATCGGTGTCGATCGCCTCTTCCCCTTCGCGATACGGAATCGATAAGCCACCGCCTGCGGAGATCGCCTCCAGATCCTGGCCAAATTCGATCACCTGGCGCACCATCGCGCCGCACACCTGCTCCAGGTGACCGTAGTCCACGCCGGAGCCAATGTGCATGTGAATGCCCACCAGCTTCAGGTTATAGCGCTGCAATACTTCCAGCGCCGCAGGCAGATCGCTGTACCAGATACCGTGTTTACTGTTTTCGCCGCCGGTGTTGGTCTTCTGGCTGTGGCCGTGACCAAAGCCCGGGTTGACCCGCAGCCAGACGCGATGGCCCGGCGACACCTGCCCTAATTGCTCCAGCATATCCACCGAACCGGCGTTAACCGGGATCTGCAGCTCATGCACCCGGGCCAGGGTGGCGGTGTCGATCAGGTCGGCGGTAAAGACGATGGAGTCGCGGTCAGCCTTTGGATCGTACCCCGCCGCCAGCGCGCGTTCGATTTCGCCCAGCGACACGGAGTCAACCTTGACGCCCTGCTCGCGCATCAGGCGCAGAATATGGATGTTGGAGCAGGCTTTCTGAGCAAAGCGCACCACGTCGAACTGATGCAGCGCCGCAATTTTGTCGCGGATAATCTGCGCGTCATAAACCCAGACCGGGCAGCCAAACTCCGCAGGCAGGCGCAGTAAATTGTCAGCGTTCAGGTCGGTATCAGTGTTGTTCAGCGGGCGTGGCATGGTGTTCTCCGGGAAGGCAATTTTTAATGATTACGCCACAGCGCGAAGAGAATAAAAAATATCGTTTTATCGCCAGTCTATGCAAAAATGATATGGATTACGTTCAACCAGGTCGCCTCCCATGCCCGCTGTAAACCTGCGCCATATTGAAATCTTCCACGCGGTGATGACCGCCGGAAACCTGACCGAAGCGGCCCGCCTGCTGCACACCTCCCAGCCGACGGTGAGCCGCGAGCTGGCACGCTTTGAAAAGGTCATCGGCCTGACGCTGTTTGAGCGCACCCGCGGGCGGCTGCACCCCACGGTACAAGGGCTGCGGCTGTTCGAGGAGGTGCAGCGATCCTGGTACGGGCTGGACCGCATCGTCAGCGCCGCCGACAGCCTGCGCGAGTTTCGCCAGGGCGAGCTGTCCATCGTCTGCCTGCCGGTCTTCTCTCAATCTTTTTTACCCGCCCTGCTGCAGCCGTTTCTCGCCCGCTACCCGGACGTGAACCTGACCATCGTCCCGCAGGAATCGCCCCTGCTGGAGGAGTGGCTTTCGGCCCAGCGCCACGATCTCGGCCTGACCGAAACCCTCGCCACTCCGGCGGGCACCGCACGTCATGAACTGCTCTCATTAGATGAGGTGTGCGTCCTGCCCGCCGGACATCGGCTTGCTGAAAAAGCGGTGCTGACCCCGGCAGATTTTCAGGGTGAGAACTACATCAGCCTGTCGCGCACCGACAGTTACCGGCAGTTGCTGGATACCCTGTTTGCCGAGCATCAGGTGAAACGACGGATGGTGGTGGAGACCCACAGCGCCGCGTCGATCTGCGCCATGGTGCGGGCGGGCGTGGGGATTTCGGTGGTGAATCCGCTGACGGCGCTGGATTATGCCGACAGCGGCATTGCGATCCGCCGCTTCACTGTTTCGGTGCCCTTTACGGTGAGCCTGATTAAGCCGCTGCACCGCCCGGCCTCGGCGCTGGTGGATACCTTTAGCGCCCATCTGCAACAGGGGCTGAGTACCATCGTTGAGCCACTGGAGCGGCTTTTATCCTCGCCGGTTACGAAAGCATAAACTCTACCGCATCGGCGGCGTGGATCGCCGCGGTATCAAACACCGGGATCGGGCTCTCCTCCGCCGGGATCAACAGGCCAATCTCGGTGCAGCCGAAGATCACCCCCTGAGCCCCTCGATCGGCGAGCGTCTGGATCACGCTCAGGTAGTAGTGGCGCGCGGCGTCGCTGAAGGTGCCGAGGCACAGCTCCTCGAAGATAATCTGATTGATGCGGGCCCGCTCCGCCTCATCCGGGATCAGGCTCTCGATGCCGTACTGCGCCGTCAGCCGTCCACGATAGAAATCCTGTTCCATGGTGTAGCGGGTGCCGAGCAGGGCCACGCGGTTCATGCCCGCCGCGGTAATCGCCCGCCCGGTGGCATCGGCGATATGCAGGAACGGCAGAGAACAGCGCGCTTCGATCTGCGTGGCGACTTTGTGCATGGTGTTGGTGCAGAGCAGAATGGCCTCCGCCCCTGCCCCCTGCAACCCCAGCGCCGCATCGGCGAGGATCTCTCCGGCTTTGTCCCAGTCGCCGCTGGACTGGCAGGCTTCGATCTCATGAAAATCGACGCTGTGCAGCAGCAGGCTTGCCGAGTGCAACCCGCCCAGGCGCTGCTTCACCCCTTCGTTGATCAGACGGTAATACGGAATAGTGGATTCCCAGCTCATTCCTCCCAACAGGCCTATCGTTTTCATCGTGCTCTCCTTTGAGTTTCTTCCAGTGAAGCAAACTTGTGATCGAGTTTCCAGTTCTCTGGTTCCACGCTTCCTTTTAGCCCGGGCTGGGATAAATTAAATGAAACAACGTTTCACTATATAACAGGACATGAGCATGTTTATTTTCCATAAAGAAACCACGCTGCAGGATCTGGGCAATGGCGTTTCGCGTCGCATTCTGGCGCACGACGGCAAAATGATGGCAGTAGAAGTGAATTTCGAAGAGGGCGCCGTCGGCCCGATGCATAACCACCCGCACGAGCAGCTGACCTATGTATTATCCGGCGAATTCGAATTCACCATCGGTGAAGAGAAGCATATCGTTACCGCCGGAGACACGCTTTATAAAGAGCCGCATGTGATGCACGGCTGCGTTTGCCTGAAGCCAGGCACCCTGCTGGATACCTTTACCCCGGTTCGTGAAGACTTCCTGAAATAACAAAACAGGGCGATGTCACCGCATCGCCTTTTTCCCGTCAGATTGTCACGCCGTAATCATTCAACAAGTTAATTATATCCTCACTATCTTATTTCCCACGCCGCGCGTGGCTACAAACATTAGTAGTTTGTATCTGCCGGCGATAATTTCCAGAATATGTGCGCAAAGTCCTCTGTTTAGCTGGTTTTTTCTCATCGCCTTTCCGCGCAAGTCGATAAAAATGCCACCCATCTCACCTTATTGAAACGCTGTTTCGACCGCGATCACATTTCCACTATTTATCGAATGACGTGGGTTTAAATCGCAATAAAATAAATTAAAACGATGTTTTACAATTTGAAAACAACGGTTCATATGTTTTAAAAATGACTCCCCGCACAGATTCCGTTTTAAACCATTAATTACCAGGTAGGTATGTATGAATGAAAACAAGATGCTGGGGCTGGCGTGGATATCACCCTACATAATTGGGCTGATACTCTTCACCGCTTTCCCCTTTGTTTCATCTTTCTTCCTCAGTTTTACTGAGTACGATTTGATGAGCCCGCCGGTATTTAACGGCATAGAAAACTATCGCTACATGCTTACGGAAGATAGCCTCTTCTGGAAATCCATGGGCGTGACCTTTGCCTATGTCTTTTTAACCATCCCATTAAAGCTGGCCTTTGCGCTGGGTATTGCCTTTGTTCTGAACTTTAAACTGCGCGGCATCGGCTTCTTCCGTACCGCTTACTATATTCCGTCGATCCTCGGCAGCTCCGTCGCCATTGCCGTTCTGTGGCGCGCCCTGTTTGCGATTGATGGCCTGCTCAACAGCTTCATTGGCGTGTTTGGTTTTGACGCAGTGAACTGGCTTGGCGAACCCTCTCTGGCGCTGATGTCCGTGACCCTGCTGCGCGTCTGGCAGTTCGGCTCGGCGATGGTGATCTTCCTCGCCGCCCTGCAGAACGTTCCGCAGTCGCAGTATGAAGCGGCGATGATCGACGGCGCGTCCAAATGGCAGATGTTCATGAAAGTGACCGTGCCGCTGATTACGCCGGTGATCTTCTTCAACTTCATCATGCAGACCACTCAGGCGTTCCAGGAATTTACCGGACCCTATGTCATTACCGGCGGTGGGCCAACCTACTCCACCTACCTGTTCTCGCTGTACATCTACGACACCGCATTCAAGTACTTTGACATGGGTTATGGCGCTGCACTGGCCTGGGTCCTGTTCCTGGTAGTCGCTGTCTTCGCCGCTATCGCCTTTAAGTCTTCGAAATACTGGGTGTTCTACTCCGCCGATAAGGGAGGCAAAAATGGCTGATATTCAACAACTCTCCACGGCGAGAAGCCTCGCAGAACGTGAAGTGGCGCGGACGCTGCGTCGTGAAAAGATTAGCGCCAGTATTCGCTATGTGATCCTGTTGTTTGTTGGCCTGCTGATGCTCTATCCGCTGGTGTGGATGTTCTCGGCGTCGTTCAAACCGAACCACGAGATCTTCACCACCCTGAGCCTGTGGCCAGCCCACGCCACCTGGGATGGGTTTATCAACGGCTGGAAAACCGGTACCGAGTACAACTTCGGTCATTACATGCTGAACACCTTCAAGTATGTGATCCCGAAAGTGATCCTGACCATTATCTCCTCCACCATCGTGGCGTACGGTTTTGCCCGCTTCGAGATCCCGTGGAAGAAGTTCTGGTTCGCAACCCTGATCACCACCATGTTGCTGCCAAGCACCGTGCTGCTGATCCCTCAGTACCTGATGTTCCGTGAAATGGGCATGCTGAACAGCTATATGCCGCTGTACCTGCCGCTGGCCTTCGCCACCCAGGGGTTCTTCGTCTTCATGCTGATCCAGTTCCTGCGCGGCGTACCGCGTGACATGGAAGAAGCAGCGCAGATTGACGGCTGTAACTCCATTCAGGTGCTGTGGTACGTGGTGGTGCCAATCCTGAAACCGGCCATCATCTCCGTGGCGCTGTTCCAGTTCATGTGGTCAATGAACGACTTTATCGGGCCGCTGATTTACGTCTATAGCGTGGATAAATACCCGATTGCACTGGCTCTGAAAATGTCCATCGACGTCACCGAAGGTGCGCCGTGGAACGAAATTCTGGCAATGGCGAGCATCTCCATTCTGCCATCCATCATTGTCTTCTTCCTGGCACAGCGCTACTTCGTACAGGGCGTAACCAGCAGCGGAATTAAAGGTTAAGAGGGAAATATCATGGCTGAAGTTATTTTCAACAAACTGGAAAAGGTTTACTCCAACGGCTTCAAAGCGGTACATGCTATCGACCTGAAAATCGCTGAAGGTGAATTCATGGTGATCGTCGGCCCTTCCGGCTGCGCGAAGTCCACCACCCTGCGTATGCTGGCCGGTCTGGAGACCATCAGCGGCGGCGAAGTGCGCATCGGGGACAAAATCGTCAACAACCTCGCGCCAAAAGAGCGTGGGATTGCGATGGTGTTCCAGAACTATGCGCTCTATCCGCACATGACCGTGCGTGAAAACCTGGCCTTTGGCCTGAAGCTGAGCAAGCTGCCAAAAGCGCAAATTGAGGCCCAGGTTAACGAAGCGGCCAAAATCCTTGAGCTGGATGAGCTGCTGGACCGCCTGCCGCGCCAGCTCTCCGGTGGTCAGGCCCAGCGTGTGGCCGTAGGCCGTGCGATTGTGAAAAAGCCGGACGTGTTCCTGTTCGACGAACCGCTGTCCAACCTTGATGCCAAGCTGCGTGCCTCGATGCGTATCCGTATCTCGGACCTGCACAAGCAGCTGAAGGCCTCCGGCAAACCGGCGACCACCGTCTACGTGACGCACGATCAGACCGAAGCGATGACCATGGGCGACCGCATCTGCGTGATGAAGCTCGGCCACATCATGCAGGTGGATACCCCGGACAACCTGTACCACAGACCGAAAAACATGTTCGTGGCCGGCTTTATCGGCTCGCCAGAGATGAACATCCGCGCCAGCAAGCTGGTGCAGCAGGATGGCCAGCTCTCTCTGACCATCGGCAACCAGACCATGCCGTTAAGTCCGGAGCTGAAAGAGAAAGTCGCCAGCTACGTCGATCAGGACATTTTCTACGGGATTCGCCCTGATTTTGTCTCCATCTCCGATGAGCCTTTCGCCCAGGGCTGCTGCAGCGGCGAGATGGTTCGCGCCGAAAATATGGGACATGAATTCTTCGTGTACCTGAAAGTTGGCGAGTATGAACTGACTGCCCGAATTCCTTCCGATGAAGCTAAGCCGATGATTAACAAAGGCCTTCACCGTCAGGTGTACTTTAAGTTTGATATGAATAAGTGTCATATTTTTGACGCGAAAACTGAACAGAACATCTCTCTCTGACTGGAGTTATAAAAATGAAAAAAGTGCTTTTAAGCGCAGCAATCTCCGCCACTCTGGGCCTTACTGCTTTGCCATCGATGGCGCAGGATGTTGATTTACGTATGTCCTGGTGGGGCGGCAATGGCCGTCACCAGGTCACACTCAAAGCGCTGGAAGAGTTCCACAAACAGAATCCGGATATTAACGTGAAGGCGGAATACACCGGCTGGGATGGTCACTTATCCCGTCTGACCACCCAGATTGCGGGCGGTACCGAGCCGGACGTCATGCAGACCAACTGGAACTGGCTGCCGATCTTCTCGAAAACCGGCGACGGCTTCTACGACCTGAACAAAATGAAGGATGTGATCGATCTTTCCCAGTTCGATCCGAAAGAGCTGCAGTCCACCACCGTGGACGGCAAGCTGAACGGGATCCCAATCTCCGTGACCGCGCGCGTCTTCTACTTCAACGATGAAGCCTGGAAAAAAGCGGGTGTGGAATACCCGAAAACCTGGGATGAGCTGAAAGCAGCCGGTAAAGCCTTCGAAAGCAAACTGGGCAAACAGTACTATCCGGTAGTGCTGGAGCACCAGGATACCCTGGCGCTGCTCAACTCCTACATGATCCAGAAGTACAACATCCCGGCAGTGGACGAGAAGACGAAGAAATTCGCCTACAGCAAAGAGCAGTGGGTGGAGTTCTTCCAGACCTATAAAAGTCTGATCGACAGCCACGTGATGCCGGACACCAAGTACTATGCGTCGTTTGGTAAGAGCAACATGTACGAGATGAAGCCGTGGATCGAGGGTGAATGGGGCGGGACCTACATGTGGAACTCCACCATCAAAAAATACTCCGACAACCTGAAACCACCAGCGAAACTGGCGCTGGGCAGCTATCCAATGCTGCCGGGTGCCACCGATGCCGGTCTGTTCTTTAAACCAGCGCAGATGCTTTCTATCGGTAAATCCACCAAAAACCCGGAAGCCGCAGCGAAAGTCATTAACTTCCTGCTGAACAGCAAAGAAGGCGTTGAGACTCTGGGTCTGGAACGTGGCGTACCGCTGAGCAAAGTGGCGGTGAAATACCTGACCGAAAACGGCACCATCAAAGAGGACGATCCGGCAGTGTCTGGCCTGCGTCTGGCGCAGTCTCTGCCAGCGAAACTCTCCGTATCGCCATACTTTGACGATCCGCAGATCGTGGCTCAGTTCGGCACCTCCCTGCAGTACATCGACTACGGTCAGAAAACCGTGGAAGAGACCGCCGCTGACTTCCAGCGTCAGGCTGAACGTATCCTGAAACGCGCAATGCGCTGATTATCTTAGGTTATCAATACCCTACCGTTATGCGGTGGGGTATTTTTTTATCTGAAGGAACACACCATGAAAGGAAAAATCATCCCTCTGCGTTTCCGTACCCGCCAGGACAGCCAGACCGGCCACGAGGTGATACGGATGACCCCTCCGCACATTATTTGTCACCGTAACTACTTCTATCAGAAATGTTTTACCCGTGACGGCGGCAAGCTGATTTTTGGCGGCGCCTTTGAGGGCCACTGGAACTACTACCTGCTGGATATTGAGCAGCAACAGGCGACCCAGCTGACCGACGGTGCCGGAGACAACACCTTTGGCGGCTTCCTCTCCGCGGACGACCAGTCCCTGTGGTACGTGAAAAATAGCCGCGAGCTGCGCCGGGTGGATCTTACCAGCCTGGAAGAGTACGTGGTGTATGAGGTCGATAATGAGTGGGTGGCCTACGGCACCTGGGTGGCGAACTCTGACTGCACGAAGCTGGTGGGCATTGAAATTAAGAGAAGCGACTGGCAGCCGCTCACCGACTGGAGCAAGTTCCGCGCGTTTTACTTCACCAATCCGGAATGCCGTCTGATCAACATCGACCTGCAAACCGGCGAACGTGAGGTGATTTTGCAGGAAAAACGCTGGCTCGGGCACCCGATTTATCGGCCGTTCGACGACAGCACCGTGGCGTTTTGCCACGAAGGCCCGCGCGACGCGATCGATGCGCGCATGTGGCTGATCAACCCGGATGGCAGCAATCTGCGCAAGGTGCGCCAGCATGACGCGGGCGAGAGCTTTACCCACGAATTCTGGGTGCCGGACGGCTCGGCGCTCTATTACGTGGCGCATAAGGAGAACGATCCACAGCGCTACCTGTTCAGCGCCGATCCCACGACGCTGGAAAACCGCCAGCTGATGGCGATCCCGCCCTGCTCCCACCTGATGAGCAACCACCACGGCTCGCTGATTGTCGGTGACGGCTCGCCGCACAATACCGGGGATATCAGCCTTAACGATCCCTTCATCTGGGTGTTCGACATCGAAAAAGGCACGCAAACCGCCATCTGCCAGCACAATACCAGCTGGAAAGTGCTGGATGGCGACCGCCAGGTGACGCACCCGCATCCGTCGTTTTCGCCGGACAATAAGTGGGTGCTGTATACCTCGGACGAAGAAGGGATGCCGGCGCTGTACTTGTGTGCGGTCTGATGCCCTCACCCCAACCCTCTCCCACAGGGAGAGGGAGAAAACCGTAGGCCCGGCTAGCGAAGCGCCGCCGGGCGTTAACCTCACACGCCGATGTTTCTTAACTTCTCCCCTGCCATCAGCTTGCGCTCGATGTGCTCCAGGGTGACGCCTTTGGTTTCGGGGATCAGCCAGAAGGTGATACCAATAAACACCACGTTCAGCACCGTATAGAGCCAGAAGGTTCCCGCTGCGCCGATAGAGTCCAGCAAGGTCAGGAAGGTGGCGCCAATGATCATGTTCGACACCCAGTTGGTGGTGGTGGAACAGGTGATCCCGAAGTCGCGGCATTTCAGCGGCTGAATTTCAGAGCACAGGATCCACACCACGGGCGCGGCGCTCATGGCGTAACCCGCGATGCACATCATGGTCATGCCCACGGAGAGCCAGGACAAGCTGCTGGACGCGGTACCGTTATCAAACTGCATCAGGCAGTAGCCGAGGATCAGCGTCCCCAGCGCCATCACACTAAAACCAATTTTGAGGGCCGGCTTACGGCCCGCTTTATCGACGGTAAACACCGCAATAAACGTAGCGAACATGAAGGTCAGCCCCACCACCAGGGTGGCGATCATCTGCTGTTCGGTCGTGGTGAACCCGGCCATTTTGAAAATACGCGGCGCGTAATACATGATGATATTCATGCCGGTAAACTGCTGCATCGCCTGCAACAGCATGCCGAGAAATACCGCGCGACGAACGTTGCGGTTAATTTTAAACAGCGACCAGCCACCTTGTTTCAGCTTGAGGCTTTCGCGGATCTCGTTCAGCTCTTCCCGCGCTTTCTCAGAGGTGTCGCGCAGCATCCGCAGCACTTCCTCCGCCTCGACGTGCCGCCCTTTTTGCGCCAGCCAGCGCGGACTGTTGGGCAAAAAGATCACCAGCACAATCAGCAATACTGCCGGGAGCGCCAGAACACCCAGCATGGCGCGCCAGTTGCCGCTGTAGCTGAAATAGGTATCAGACAGAAAGGCCAGCACGATCCCGAGCGTCACCATCAGCTGGTACATGCTGATCATTTTGCCGCGCACGTTTTCGCTCGCCATCTCCGAGAGATAGAGCGGTGCGGTGTAGGAGGCAATCCCTACCGCCACCCCCAGCAGCACGCGTGAAAGCAGTAACGCTTCAACGCCCGTGGCAAACGCGGAGCCCAGCGAGCCGGCCACAAACAGAATGGCACCCACCATCAGGCTATATTTTCGGCCCAGGCGGAATGAGAGCCAGCCGTTGAACAAGGCCCCTACTGCGGCACCCAGCATCATGCTGCTCACCACCCACTCCTGCAGGCGATTACTGAGCGTAAAGTGATCGGTGATAAAGGGGAGCGCACCGGCAATAACGCCGATATCCAGCCCAAACAGTAAACCGGCCACCGCCGCGGAAACAGAAACAAACAGGTTCATCCTGCGGGTATCGCGAAGCGCGCGGGGCATAAAGGTTGAGTCATTTATAGATGTCATATTTTCCTGCCTGAACAGCGTAAGACGTTAAATGAAATTACGAGAAACCCTGAAAAAGTGTCAGGTCGTATAACGTGAAAATATGGATTTATTGGCTGGCAGGGTGCGATCTGTGATGGACATTACAATTTAAAACAAGGATGAATAATCACCACTTTTTGTTAATAACCTGATTTATAGAGATTAAATATGTGATACGCGTCATTTTGGTAAAATGCCTATGGATTTTCCTCGTTTATCGATATGGACAATGGTTAATTCAGGACAAAAAAAACCTCCGCCCGTGAGCAGAGGTCTTTTCAACAGGGGCGAGAATTAACGCGCCAGCCAGCCGCCGTCAACCGCTACGGTATAGCCGTTGATGTAGTCAGAAGCGCTGGACGCCAGGAACACCACCGGCCCCATCAGATCGCTTGGCAGACCCCAACGACCCGCCGGGATACGCTCGAGGATCGCCGCGCTACGCTCTTCATCAGCACGCAGCTGTTGAGTGTTGTTGGTGGCCATGTAGCCCGGTGCGATGGCGTTCACGTTGATGTTGTGCTGCGCCCATTCGTTCGCCATCAGACGGGTTACGCCCATTACGCCGCTTTTGGAAGCGGTGTAAGAAGGCACACGGATGCCGCCCTGGTAGGAGAGCATGGAGGCGATGTTAATGATTTTGCCGCCGTTACCCTGCGCGATAAAGTGCTTCGCTGCAGCCTGAGCCATGAAGAACACGCTCTTGATGTTCAGGTTCATGACGTCGTCCCAGTCTTTCTCGCTGAAGTTGATGGCATCTTCACGACGAATCAGACCGGCGTTGTTGACCAGAATGTCGATATGACCGAATTCAGCAACCGCACGCTCCAGCAGCTCAGGGATGGCATCGATTTTACGCAGGTCAGCGGTCAGGCTCAGGAAACGACGGCCCAGCGCGGTGACGCGCTCGATGGTCTCCTGCGGCTCAACGATGTTGATACCCACGATGTCACAGCCGGCTTCCGCCAGACCCACCGCCATACCCTGGCCCAGACCGGTATCACAACCGGTGACGACCGCAACTTTACCTTGCAGAGAAAATGCATCCAGAATCATTTTTTTTCCTTTAATCTTTCAGCGCCTGAACGAACAGGCAAGTGTGTGCTTAACTGTCCGCGACTAGCGCAGATCCTTAACGGCAACGTGGTCCATATCATCGAAGACCTGGTTTTCGCCAACCATGCCCCAGATGAAGGTATAGGCACGCGTACCCACGCCAGAGTGAATAGACCAGCTTGGTGAGATCACCGCCTGCTCGTTATGCATCACGATATGGCGCGTCTCCTGCGGCTGTCCCATCATGTGGAATACACAGGCGTCTTCTTCCATATTGAAGTAGAAGTACACTTCCATGCGGCGCTCATGGGTATGGCACGGCATGGTGTTCCACAGGTTGCCCGGCTCGAGCTCGGTCAGACCCATACTGAGCTGGCAGGTTTCCAGCACATCAGGAACGAAGTATTTGTTGATGGTGCGGCGGTTGCTGGTGAGGTTGTCACCCAGGGTGACCGGAGAGACTTCCGGCGGGGTCACTTTTTTGGTCGGATACGTGGTGTGTGCCGGGGCGCAGTTGTAGTAGAACTTCGCTGGTTTGCCGCTATCAACGCTGGCAAAAACCACTTCCTGCGCGCCTTTTCCGACGTACAGGGCATCGCGATGGCCGATCTCATAGCACTGACCGTCAACGGTGATGGTGCCCGGACCGCCGATGTTAATCACGCCCAGCTCACGACGCTCAAGGAAGAAGCTGACGCCGAGCTGTTTGCCCACTTCACCACCGACGGAGACCGTTTTTGCCACCGGCATGATGCCGCCAACAATGATGCGGTCAATGTGGCTGTACACCATGGTGTACTCATCCGCGACAAACACTTTCTCGACTAAAAACTCATCGCGCAGCCCCTGGGTATCCAGCGTTTTTGCATGCGCGCTGTGGATGCTTTGTCTGACTTCCACATTAACCTCCAGAATTTATCGGCCCCGAAGGCCAGGATAATTAACAAAACGGTGTTCCGTTTTCATGATGAGCACATATTATCTGCTGTGAAATGGGTTTTCAATTACATTTAAAACGATGTTTCACTTTTTCTGTAAGTTATTCTCAAAATTGCAGTTGCGATCACGATTGTCAGGGAGTTGACATCGCTTTCTTAAAACGTTTGTTTAAAACACCCCGATTAATTTGCAAATTAAACAACAGGTTATAAAACAATAAAAAATTGATGTCGGGATGCTAAAAATCTGAACAGATGTAAAGAGAATGATGATCTTGCGGGCTTTTCCTTCAGAAGTGCGCCACCAGTCACACACACTGAAACAATGTTTTGATATTTTAACACTCAGTTTTTAAACTCATATTTTACCGAGCGGACCGCAGGGAAATCCTGCCGTCGAATTCAAGGAGTGCATCATGGCAAAAGGCATGCGGGTCAAATTGAACTATGAGGTCAGTCGCGATCCGGATACAGGCGTGGAAGTCACCCGCCTGACCCCCCCTGAAGTTACCTGTCATCGTAACTACTTCTATCAAAAATGCTTTTTCAACGACGGTAGTCATCTGCTGTTTGCCGGCGAATTCGATGGCCACTGGAACTACTATCTGCTGGATCTGAAAAAGGCCGAAGCGGTGCAGTTAACCGAAGGCGCGGGCGACAATACCTTTGGTGGTTTCCTGTCACCGGATGATAAATCGCTCTATTACGTTAAGAATGATCGCACTCTGCGGGAAGTCAATCTGACGACCCTTGATGAACGCGAAGTGTATCGCGTCAGCGATGACTGGGTCGGCTACGGCACCTGGGTGGCGAACAGCGACTGCACCAAACTGGTCGGCATCGAAATCGCGAAAAGCGACTGGACGCCGCTGAATGACTGGCAAATCTTCCATGACTTCTTCCACAAAGGCCCGCACTGCCGCCTGCTGCGCGTTGATCTGCAGACCGGCGAAAGCAGCGTGATCCACGAAGAGAAAAACTGGCTCGGCCACCCTATCTATCGTCCGTTTGACGACAATACCGTCGCGTTCTGCCATGAAGGCCCACACGATCTGGTGGATGCCCGCATGTGGATGGTTAACGAAGACGGCAGCAACGTGCGTAAGGTTAAAGAGCACGCGGAAGGTGAAAGCTGCACCCACGAGTTCTGGGTTCCGAACGGCTCGGCGCTGGTGTATGTCTCTTACCTGAAAGGTGAGCAAGGCCGTACCGTGTACAGCTTCAACCCGGATACCGGCGAGAACAGCGCAGTGATGCAGATGCCGGCCTGTTCGCACCTGATGAGTAACTTTGATGGCACCCTGCTCGTAGGTGATGGCTCCGGTACCCCGGTTGATGTGAAGGACACCAGCGGTTACACCATCGATAACGATCCTTATCTGTATGCATTCGACGTGGCGAAAAAGGCTTACTTCCGCATCGCGCGTCACGATACCTCCTGGGCAACCGTGGCCAACAGCCGTCAGGTGACCCATCCACACCCATCCTTTACCCCGGATGATAAAGCGGTCCTGTTTAGTTCCGATAAAGACGGCAAACCTGCTCTCTATATTGCGAAGCTTCCTGAGCAACCTGAATTATTGCGTGAATAAATGTTTGTGTCTGTGTTCCTGTAACTGGCCTTGCCCTTCTTTATGGAGGGCTTTTTTTTCCCCTATATTGGTGCAGGCATAAATTGCAGGCATAAAAAAACCGGCTCTTTCGAGCCGGTTAATCCCGGAGGTACTGCTTGTTATTAGAAGGAATATGCTACGCCGACACGGAGACGGGTCTGACGTTCATCGGTTGATTTCACGCCAACGTTACCCACTTCGCCATACGGGGACCAGTTTTTATCAATTTTGTACGCCAGCTTGACGTTATATTCCTGGGAGTAATCTTTGTTGTTGTTACGAATATTGCCTTCGGAGCTTTTTGCATAAACGTAGTTCAGCTCGGTACGGAAATCGCCCATTACCCAACCCACCCACGCATCACCGCGGTTAACCTTATCATCTTCTCTGTCCGGGGTAGAAGGATAACGGGTGTACTCATAGCGGTAACGACCGGAAATATAGAAGCCATTGTCGAAGCTGTATTGCGCTTGCAGGAAGGGCTTATAAATGGTGTTGCTTTCTTTACTTTCGACCGTAAATCCTGGCGTCAGGGAGATATTATCGTTGGCTTTCCAGCGCCAGCTAATCTGGTCTTCGTGACCATTACCTACCATATCGGAAAACGGCTGGTCAGTTTTATCGCCGCCAGATTTCCATTTAGCTTCGACAGAAAAACCAAAGCCATTATCAAAACGGTGTGAAACTGCCACGCGGTCTGCGTTGGTACCAGTATCAATGTATTCGTGACGCAGATCGACAGTGACAGCCTGAGCTGCGAAAGAAGCGCCAATAAGTGAAGCAAGGACCAGAGATTTCTTAAACATGAAAAAACCCTCGTTTAAAATGATGTTTCGTTTTTATGGAATTGCATTTTATTTTTTTAAATACGTAATTTTAGTGATCATGATCGTAAATATTTGTTTCATTTTTTTTGGCAAAGCCAGCCGTGAGCAATATCAACAAAAGAGGGTTTTTAAAGGGAATTTAACGGATCGGGATCACACTAAATTGTTATTAGCACTTCAGGGAATGCGATAAATATTTCGAGGAAGTTTGAGAATGTACTTACAAGGGTAAAAATATGACGGAGCTCACAAACAAATAAGCCTCCGGGTTGGGAGGCTTATTCAGATTGATATTTATCAAAGCGCGTTATCGTTCTATCGCTAACGCCACGCCCTGCCCGCCGCCGATGCACAGCGTGGCCAGCCCTTTACGGGCATCGCGTTTCACCATCTCATGCACCAGCGAGACCAGAATACGGCACCCTGAGGCACCAATGGGGTGGCCCAGCGCAATCGCCCCGCCGTTGACATTGACCCGGCGCTCATCCCACTCCAGCATTTTGCCCACCGACAGGGCCTGGGCGGCAAATGCCTCGTTGACTTCGATCAGATCGACATCCGCCAGCTGCCACCCTGCCCGCTCCAGACAGCGGCGCGTGGCATGCACCGGGGCGATCCCCATTAAAGCAGGATCCACGCCGACGCTGGCAAAGGCTTTGATGCGTGCCAGCACCGGTAGATTCAGCGCTTCGGCTTTGCTCTCGCTCATCATCATCACCGCGGCAGCGCCGTCGTTAATAGAGGAGGCATTCCCGGCGGTGACCGAACCGGTAATTTCAAAGGCAGGATTGAGTAACGCCAGCCCTTCGGCGCTGGCGTCGGTGCGCGGCTGTTCATCGGTATCTATCAGCAGAGGATCACCGTTCTGCATCCGGGCGCTGACCGGGACAATCTCATCCCGGAAGCGGCCTGCGTCGATGGCGGCCCGGGCCTTGTGCTGCGAGCTGAGAGCGTAAGCGTCCTGACGTTCACGGGTGATACCATATTCCCGGGCCAGGTTTTCCGCCGTGACGCCCATATGGTAATCGTTGAAGGCATCCCACAGCCCGTCATGCACCAGGCTGTCGATTAGCTGGCTGTTGCCCAGTTGGGCCCCGGTACGGCTGTCGGTAAGAACGTGCGGCGCGCGGCTCATGTTCTCCTGGCCGCCGGCGATCACCACGTCGGCTTCGCCGCACTGGATCGCCTGGGTCGCCAGGTGCAGCGCCTTGAGGCCGGAGCCACAGACGTCGTTGATGGTAATGGCCGAAACGGTGTTGGGTAATCCCCCCTTCAGCGCGGCCTGGCGGGCGGGGTTTTGCCCGGCCCCAGCGGTCAGCACCTGGCCGAGGATCACCTCGTCAACCTCGTGGGCCTCAATGCCACTGCGCTCCACCAGCGCGCGGACTACCACGCTGCCCAGATCTACCGCCGAGTGGCGTGAGAGCGCTCCCTGGAAACAGCCTATTGCTGTGCGCAACGCACCCACTATCACGACGTCTTTCATCTCAACCTCTGCGCAAAATGACACCGCTCATACTAGAGGATTGTTATCAACTAATGATGTAATTGTTTAAAAAAAGTGAGTTTTATCACAAAGGTCACGCACTTATTTTGAGTGTCCCGGTGAAAGCCTGCATGCATTCACATAACTTATAATTTTCACGGTAATTATTAGAGAACGAATTTGCATTATGACGGCGCGGCGATAAGTTAGGGGATGCAAACACGCGTTAACACTGGAGTAACAAATGTCCGACTGTATCATTCCAGAAATAAAAGAATCAGAAGAAGAAATCATCGCCATCCGTCGTCATTTACATGCCAATCCTGAATTAAGCCTCGAAGAGTTCAATACCAGCAATCTGGTGGCGCACCAGCTGGAAGGCTGGGGCTATCAGGTGACGCGGGAGATCGGCAAAACCGGCGTGGTCGGCTCGCTCAGCAAGGGCCAGGGCAGCAAATCCATTGGCCTGCGCGCCGATATGGACGCCCTACCGATCTTCGAAGCCACCGATTTGCCCTGGGCCAGTACCGTGCCGGGCAAAATGCACGCCTGCGGTCACGACGGCCACACGGCGATTTTACTGGCCGCCGCGAAATATATTGCCTCTGACGCCTGCCAGTTTAACGGTACCGTGCACCTGATTTTCCAGCCTGCCGAAGAGGCGATTGGCGGCGCCGATCTCATGATCAAAGACGGGCTGTTTGACCGCTTCCCCTGCGACCGTATTTTTGCCCTGCACAATATGCCCTACCTGCCGACCGGTAAGTTTGGCTTCTATGAAGGCAACTTTATGGCCTCCGCCGATACCGTGAAAATCACCCTGCAAGGGTACGGCGGGCATGGCGCGCACCCGGAACGCACCGTGGATCCAATTGTGACCGGGGCCGCGCTGATCATGTCCCTGCAGAGCATCGTGGCGCGTAACGTGCCGCCGGGCGAAACTGCCGTGGTGACGGTCGGAACCTTCCAGGCGGGCATTGCCTCCAACGTGATCCCGGACAGCGCGGTGATGGAGCTGACGGTGCGTTCGATGAAGCCGGAGATCCGCGAGTTGCTGATCCGCCGCATTCAGGAGCTTACCGACTTCACCGCCCGCAGCTACGGCGCCACCAGCGAAGTGGAGATCTATGACTCCTACCCGGTGCTGGTCAACGATGCGGAACAGACCGCCTTCGCCCGCCAGCTGGCCATCGAATTCTTTGGTGAAGATGCGGTACTCGACAGCGTCTCCCCATCCAACGGCAGTGAAGATTTTGCCTTTATGCTCCAGCAACGTCCGGGCAGCTATTTCCTGCTCGGCAACGGCGAGAAAGGAGAAAAAGGCGGCTGCATGGTGCATAACCCCGGCTACGACTTCAATGACGAGATCATTACCACCGGGGCCTCCTTCTTTGCCCGTTTGGTTGAAAACTATTGCCGTTAAGACAGGGACAGATAATGAAAAAAATCCTTTTACCGCTGGTGGCCCTGCTGGTCGCCTCATCCGCGTTTGCCGGCGAGACCAAAGCGCTGCGTTTTGGCGTGGACCCAACCTTTGCCCCCTTCGAGTCAAAAAACCCACAGGGCGAGGTGGTCGGTTTTGATATCGATCTGGGCAATGCCATCTGTCAGCAGCTGCAGGCGAAATGCGTCTGGGTTGAAAGTAATTTCGACGGCATCATTCCATCCCTGAAGGCGCGTAAATTTGATGCCATCCTCTCCGGGATGTACATCACCGACAAACGTAAAGAGCAGATTGCCTTCAGCGACAAGATTTACAGCGGCCCGGCCTTCCTGGTGGCGCGTAAAAACAGCCTCGCCAGCAACAGCGTGGATCAGTTGAAGGGGAAAACCATCGGCGTGGAGCAGGGTTCCGCCCAGGAAACCTATGCCAATGAGCAGTGGCGCGGCAAGGGCGTTAACGTGGTGGCCTACCAGGGTGCCGACCAGGTGATACGCGACCTCGAGTCCGGGCGTATTGACGGCGCGGTGCTCTCCGGGGTGATGGCGGAGTACAGCTTCCTCAACAAGCCTCAGGGTAAAGAATTTGCCTTTGTCGGCGGCGCGCTGCAGGACGATGCCCTGTTTGGCGCCGGGGCGGCGATTGGACTGCGCAAAGAGGATGACCAGTTACGTCAGGAGCTGAACGGCGCCATCGCGGCGATCCTGGCTGACGGGACCTACAAAAAGCTCGCCTCTAAATACTTCAGCTTTGATATTTATACTGGTCAGTAACGGTATTCCGCCCTTCACTGGCTGAAGGGCGGCGATTTCCAGTACTGGGTTAAGGCGGGCGCGTTTCCATTTAACGGGTCCGATTCAGGAAACGGCAGCGCAACGATCCGCGCCAGTATTGCTGGCGTCGCTGCCTGCTTACAGAGATCGAACTCCATCCCCGGCGGATAAGCCCCCACCACCTGAAAATCGAGACTTGCCGATAAGCGGCAGTGCCCGGTTCCCGCAGGCAATAACAGGGCATCCCCTGCCTCTACCTCGATCTCCTCCCCGCCAGGACCGCCAATCATCAGGCGCGCCGCCCCCCGGGAAATGCCTAAGACCTCATGAGCAGTGGAGTGGTAATGGTGATAGTCGAAAATCCCATCGCGCCACTGGGGCGGCCAGCCGTTGTCGGCAAACCGTTGTTCAAACTGGCTGGCACGATCCCCATCCGTTATCACCCCTTTATAGATCAGCACCGGCAGATGGGGATTATTAGGCACCCAATCTTTAGATGAGAGCATCAGCACCTGGGGCGTAATGGTATTTTTAGCGTTCATGTCACTTCTCGCCGGTTAATTTACCCCATTAAGTGTAGACCTTTTAGATTTCGGTACCGATCAGGTGAATGTCGTATTCATCACACCGGATCTGCCTGGTGCTGTAGCCAGTGCCGCAGCCAGTTTCCCGCTGTCCCCGGCGGGGAGCGTTTATTCCACACCAGATCGATCGCCACCGAGCGCGGCCACCCCGGGACGTTGATCTGCACCAGGGCATTCGCAGGGGCAAACTCCGCCACCAGCGCACAGGGCAGCGCGCACCAGCCGAAGCCCTGCACCGCCATGCTGAGCAGCATCAGGTAGTTAGGCGCCGACCACACCGGCCCCTGCGCCAGCACCGGCTCACGTTCCAGATAGGTGTTCAGTCGCAGCTCCCGCCAGCCGTGCAGTTCATCAGCCTCGATGCGATTTTGCGCCGCGAGGGGATGGCTGGCAGAGGTATAGATCGCCATGTGGGTCTGCATCGGCAGGCGGACAGCGGCAATGTCGGTGGGATAACTTTCCCGCGCCCCGGTAAGGCCGATGTGCGCTCGCCCTTTTTGCAGCAGGTCGATGACATCCTCTTCTTCACCAATCAGGCATTCGAATTCGGTATGGGGAAAACGCTCGTCAAAGCGAAACAGCATCTCCTCCAGCACGTCCGGATGCAGGGTGTCCGAAAGCACAAAGGTCAGCCGCGCTTCGGTCTCTTCGCTAAGGGAGACCGCCAGCTCGTCGAGCCGTGCGCTGGCGGCGAGGATCGACTGAACATAGCCCAGCACCTGTTTGCCCTGGGCGGTAAGCACCGGCTGGCGGGCGCTGCGATCGAACAGCGCAAAACCGAGGTCATCTTCCAGATGAGCAATGGCGGTGCTGATGGTGGACTGGCTTTTACGCAGACGGCGGGCGGCGGCAGAGAACGAGCCGGTGGCGACCGTCTCAACAAACGCCGTTAAGGCTTCGGGGGAGTAGCGCATGATGTATCTACTTTATCGATGGAATCTAACTTTTATATATCAGTTTTAACGATAAAAATAGCGGCCTGACTCTGCCCATCCTGGCAGGTTAATGAGGTATCAGGTTATGCAGCACAACGATATTCAACGCCGAAAACTGCCGGAACGTATCTTCCACGCCGTCTTATTTGAAGGGATTGCCACGGCGATCCTTGCCCCGACCACCGCCTGGCTGATGCAGCGCCCGGTGCTGGAGATGGGCGGATTGACCATTCTCCTCGCCACCACGGCGATGATCTGGAACATCATCTATAACGCCGGGTTCGACAGACTCTGGCCGCGGCATATTGTCACCCGCACCGCTAAAGTCCGCGCCCTGCACGCTCTCGGCTTTGAAGTCGGGTTTATTTTTATCGGTGTCGGTATTGTGTCACTGGTGCTGGGCGTGAGCCTGTTGCAGGCGTTCACCTTAGAGATTGGCTTCTTTATTTTCTTCCTGCCGTACACCATGCTTTATAACTGGGCGTACGACACCCTGCGCGATCGCGTCATGAAGCGACGCCAGCAGCGACAGGCCGCCACCTCTTAATCCCTCTGGCCGGAAATGCTTTCCGGCCCGCTTCCCATAGCGCCAACTGCGACCCCAACTGATGATTATGGTAAAATAGTCTCCTTTTTGTTGGTTTTATAGTTGATACGTTTCTCACATGTCGAAAATCTGGTCTAAAGAAGAGACCCTCTGGAGCTTTGCCCTGTACGGCACTGCCGTGGGCGCAGGAACCTTGTTTCTGCCCATCCAGCTGGGATCTGCGGGCGCTGTCGTCCTGTTTATCACCGCCCTCGTGGCGTATCCATTTACCTACTGGCCCCACAAAGCGTTATGCCAGTTCATCCTCTCTGCAAAAACAAAAGGTAGCGAAGGGATCACCGGTGCGGTAACGCACTACTACGGGAAAAAGATCGGCAATCTGATCACCACGCTCTACTTTGTCGCCTTTTTTGTGGTGGTGCAGATCTATGCCGTGGCGATCACCAACTCGCTGACCGAACAGCTGGCGAAGCATTTGACGGTGGACACCACGGTGCGGGTGCTGGTCAGCCTGGGGGTCGTGCTGGCGTTGAATCTGATCTTTCTGATGGGCCGTCACGCCACCATCCGGGTGATGGGGTTTCTGGTTTTCCCGCTGATCGCCTACTTCCTGCTGGTGTCGCTGTATCTCACCCACAGCTGGCAGCCCTCGCTGCTCACCAGCCAGATGAGCGTGGATAAACACACCCTGCACCAGGTGTGGATCTCCATTCCGGTAATGGTGTTCGCCTTCAGCCATACGCCGATTATTTCGACCTTTGCCGTCGATCGGCAGGAGAAATATGGTGACGCCGCGATGGGCAAATGTACCCGCATCATGAAGGTGGCGTACCTGATTATCTGCCTGAGCGTGCTGTTCTTTGTCTTCAGTTGCCTGCTGTCGATCCCACCGTCCTACATCGTCGCCGCTAAAGAGGAAGGGGTGACCATTCTCTCTGCGCTCTCGATGATGCCCTCCTCCCCTTCCTGGCTTGGGATCTCCGGGATTGTGGTGGCCATTATCGCGATGTCGAAGTCGTTTCTCGGCACCTATTTTGGCGTGATTGAGGGGGCCACAGAGATAGTGAAATCCGGGTTAAATCAGATTGGGGTGAAGAAAAGCCGGGCCTTTAATCGGGCCGTATCGGTGATGGGGGTCTCTCTGATCACCTTTGCGGTGTGCTGCATTAATCCTAACGCCATCTCGATGATCTATGCCATCAGCGGACCGCTTATTGCGATGATCCTGTTTATCATGCCAACCCTGTCTACCTTCCTGATCCCGGCCCTGAAGCCTTACCGCTCCGTTGGCAATGTGCTGACGCTGATCGTTGGGGTGTTATGCGTGTCGGTGATGTTTATCGCCTGATCAAAAGACAGCACGCTGGTTTGCGACAGCGTGCTGTTCAGCATCAGGCGCGGATATTGTCATACTCGCGGGTGTTATCAAATTCATGCTTGGCGAACGGGCACAGGGGGATGATTTTGCGGTTTTCTGCGCGCATCTTTTCCACTACCTTCGCCACCAGCTGTTTGCCCACGCCCTGTCCTTTCAGGCTGGGATCGACATCGGTATGCTCAATAATGCTGAGGTGTTCGCCAGTGGGAACAAAGACGATCTCCGCGACCTGGTTGCCTTCGGCATCATTGACATAAAACTTGTTATGGCCTTCCTGAATTTCCATGGTTTCTCGCTTATTTGTGGCGGTATTTAAGTGCGCCGCTGGGGCAGGTATCAATCACACGCACAACCGTATCGACATCCACTTCATCAGGGATGATCCACGGCTTACGTTTCAGGTTGAAGAGTTTTGCGCTGCCACGCACGCAGTTTCCCGCATGCTGGCAGATGCCGGTGTTGAAGTAGACATCAATTTTCTCACCGGTATAGGCCCGGTATCCCGCTTGCAGGAGATCGTTATCCATGACATTGCCTCTGTAATTATTATGTTTTCGGGAATAAGGAGTGTGCTGGTGTTGAGATCCAAAAGTTAACATTTATTTAATCCAGTTATCCACTCCCTTTGGTGCCCGACACCGCTTAATAACCCTGGTCATACAAGGGCTGTTCATTTTTGATAACCGTAGCGTTTTAACAAAACCATTATCAATCTTAGAGTTAGTTAATGAAGGCGTATTCTTCATTACAAGTTTTCCCAAAAGAGTTATCATTACTCTATGTTTAAGAAATTTGAATATGGATTAAAATCAACATGATAATTAAACCCAAGATTCGTGGATTCATCTGCACAACGACACATCCGGTTGGTTGCCAGGTTAATGTAAACAAACAAATCGAGTACATCCGCAAAAACGGAAAACTCACTGATGGCCCTGCGCGCGTGCTGGTGATCGGTGCTTCCACTGGTTATGGGCTTGCTTCCAGAATTTCTGCAGCATTTGGCGGCGGTGCTTCCACTATCGGTGTTTTCTTCGAAAAACCGGGAACGGATGCCAAGCCAGGCTCAGCGGGCTGGTATAACTCTGCGGCTTTTGATGAAGCAGCGAAACGTGAAGGTCTTTACTCGAAAAGCATCAACGGCGACGCGTTCTCCGATGAGTGCCGCGACGAAGTCATCAACCTGATCAAAGAAGATCTGGGTCAGATTGATTTAGTGGTTTATTCGCTGGCATCCCCGGTAAGAAAGATGCCAAAAACGGGCGAAATTGTTCGCTCTGCGCTGAAGCCAATCGGTGAGGTTTATACCTCTAAAGCCATTGATACCAACAAAGATCAGATCATCACCGCCAGCATTGAACCGGCAACCGAAGAAGAAGTGCGTAATACGGTTACCGTGATGGGTGGCGAAGACTGGGAACTGTGGATTGATGCGCTGAATAACGCAGGTGTGCTGGCTGATGGCGCGAAGACCGTTGCTTATTCCTACATCGGCACGGATTTGACCTGGCCTATTTACTGGCACGGTGCGCTCGGTAAGGCGAAGGAAGACCTGGATCGGGCGGCAAAAGCGTTACGCAATAAGCTGGCTCCTCTCAACGGTTCTGCAAACGTCGCGGTGTTAAAATCCGTCGTCACGCAGGCGTCCTCCGCCATTCCTGTCATGCCGCTTTATATTTCCATCGTGTTCAAACTCATGAAAGACCGTGGAATTCATGAAGGTTGTATCGAGCAAATCAATCGTCTGATGACTACCAGCCTGTATGGCGGTAATGCCAAACTTGATGACGAGCAGCGAATTCGCATGGACGATCTGGAACTGCGTGAAGATGTTCAGCAAGCGTGCCGCGAAATCTGGCCGACGATTACCGATGAAAATCTGGAGCAGCTGACAGATTACATCGCTTATAAAGAAGAGTTCCTGAAGTTGTTTGGTTTCGGATTCGAAGAAGTTAACTACGAAGCCGATACCGAAACAAACATAGATTTTGATGTGAAAACATTAATCTAATAAAAGGGGGCGCAAGCCCCTTTTTTAACGACGTGTCAGAGCCAACCTCACTCCCAATCCAATAAATGCCATCCCCACAATCCGATCCAGCATTTTCTGTAATCCCCGATTTTGTGAGACTGCACCCGCGGCACTACCTGCAAGCATGGCGAAGGTTAAATCAGTCAAAAAAGCGATCAGCGCGTAAGCCATCCCCAGGATCAGAAACGAGGCGGTGTGGTGCTCGCCCCCAGGTGAAACGAACTGAGGAAAGAAAGAGATAAAGAACAACAGAACCTTCGGATTGGTTAAGGTTGTAATGAAGCCTTTAGAAAGCAGATTCGTAAGGGTCGCTTTGGTCTTAACAGGTTCAGCTTCGCTGTGATTCGTGGTTTGTTTTGCGAAGGTTCCCAAAACCATCTTACTACCGAGATACATAAGATAAGCCGCCCCGAGATACTTGATGATGGTGAACATCAGCGGAGAAGCGGTAATTAATGCAGTTAATCCCACTGCGCTTGCTACAGCATGAGTACAGCTACCTAAGGCGACACCAGCAGCAGAGATGATCCCCGATCTTCTTCCGTTAGCCACGCTTTGACCTATCACGTAGGCCATGTCAGGCCCTGGTGTTACGGAAAGCAGAAAAACTGACAGGGCAAAAAGCCCAAAGTTTGTTATGTCCAGCATAGTCATCTCCAGAGATAGAAGAACAGACCTGCCATGCTAGCACTGAATGGTTATGCGTTAAATGAAGATTTCTATTCAAAAGGAGTCGATAAGCGCTACTGCGTAGTATGCTGAAAGAAATTGGATTTATGGAAAGGTGCTGGCTGGGGAGTCTGGAGCGGGCGAAGGGAATCGAACCCTCGTATAGAGCTTGGGAAGCTCTCGTTCTACCATTGAACTACGCCCGCTTTGAGGTGCGTAAAGCATTATAGACCTTACGCCTCTCCTGACAAGACTCCCGTGCGCTAACCGGCGATTAAATAACCACTTAGCACTTCGGTTTGCCGCCCTGTGGCGGTAAATAGCGTTGCGGATCGATAGCGGTCGCCTTATAACGAATCTGGAAATGCAGCTTAACCGAATCTGTGCCAGTGCTGCCCATAGTCGCAATCTTCTGCCCGGCCTTCACATTCTGCCCGTTGTTGACCTGCATTGTATCGTTATGGGCATAGGCTGTGATGTAGTCTTCGCCATGTTTAATCATGATCAGGTTACCGTACCCACGCAGCTGATTACCGACGTAGACCACCTTCCCTGCTCCGGATGCATAGACCGGGGTGCCTCGCGCAGCTGCGATATCAATGCCTTTATTACCCCCTTCGGACAATGAATAGGGCACGACGACTCTTCCGCTGGCAGGCCAGATCCAGCAGCGCTGCCCGACGGGCGGCCAGGAGGACTTAGGTACGGTGTAAGAAGGAGTAACCGCGGCGGTTTTCCCTTTGCTCTTTGAAGAGGATTTTTTCGCCGTGGCGCTGCTGCCGTTAGTTCTCAGCTTTTGCCCTACTTCAATGGTGTAAGGCGGCGAAATATTATTCAGGCGCGCCAGATCCTTCACGCTGGTGCCGGTCGCACGCGAGATGCGGTACAGCGTATCGCCGCGTTTAACGGTATACACAGGACCAGAGTCCGATGACTGGTCGCCCGCGCATCCCGCCAGTAACAGGGCCAGGATCAGGCAAAACAGAGCAGAAACGGGTTTTTTCGTCAGGCTTCCTGCAAACAAAACAGTTCCTCGGTCAACGTGAATGGCCGCGCTATGATAGCAGCCAGAACTGATATGGGTCAGCCCTTTTCCGCTCTGCGCGTCAAACCGTTCGTATAAGGATGCAGTATAATAGTGCTGCAGATGGTGCTGAGCCATCTGGCATGGCTGGTACTGGAGCATGAATGAGTATTCAAGAACACGTTATTTTGGTAAGTGACCAGGGAAAGGTGATGGGCACTCAGGAAAAATACGCCGCACACACCTCTCATACCCCACTGCACATGGCCTTCTCCTGCTGGCTCTTTAACGCCAACGGTGAATGCCTGCTAACCCGACGCGCACTGAGCAAAAAAGCCTGGCCCGGCGTCTGGACAAACTCGGTCTGCGGCCATCCGCAGTCTGGCGAAGAGACAGACCAGGCGATCATCCGCCGCTGTCGCTTTGAAGTGGGTGCTGAAATTGCCAATATCACCCCCGTCGCGCCTGAGTTTCGCTATCGTAGTACCGATCCCTCCGGGATTGTTGAAAACGAAATTTGCCCGGTCTTTGCCGCTCGCATCACCAGTGAAATAATCATTAACGATGACGAAGTGATGGACTATCAGTGGGTGGAGCTGGAGACGCTATTCTGCGCGCTGGAGGCCACGCCCTGGGCCTTTAGCCCGTGGATGGTGATGGAAGCGAGTACGGCTCGCGAGGCACTCAGAGCCTTCGCGGCGCAATAAAAAAGCCCCTTTCGGGGCTTTTTTTACATCTGTACGGCTTATTTCACCGGACGCATCGCCGGGAAGAGGATCACGTCGCGGATGGTGTGGCTGTTGGTGAAAAGCATCACCATACGGTCGATACCAATACCCAGGCCTGCCGTTGGCGGCAGACCGTGCTCCAGCGCGGTCACGTAGTCTTCATCGAAGAACATCGCTTCGTCGTCGCCTGCGGCTTTCGCATCAACCTGATCCTGGAAGCGCTGGGCCTGATCTTCTGCATCGTTCAGCTCGCTAAAGCCGTTGCCGATTTCGCGGCCACCGATGAAGAATTCAAAGCGGTCAGTGATCTCCGGGTTCTCGTCGTTACGACGCGCCAGCGGAGAAACCTCTGCCGGGTATTCGGTGATGAAGGTCGGCTGAATCAGGTGTGCTTCGGCCACTTCTTCGAAGATCTCGGTCACGATACGGCCCAGACCCCAGCTCTTCTCAACCTTGATACCGATGCTTTCAGCGATCGCTTTCGCAGAGTCGAAGTTATCCAGATCGGCCATCTCGGTTTCCGGACGGTATTTCTTGATCGCTTCGCGCATGGTCAGCTTAACGAACGGCTTACCGAAGTCGAAGACCTCTTCGCCGTAAGGCACTTCGGTGGTGCCCAGAATGTCCTGCGCCAGGGTACGGAACAGGGATTCGGTCAGCTCGATCAGATCTTTGTAATCCGCATATGCCATATAGAGTTCCATCATGGTGAACTCTGGGTTATGACGTACGGAGATGCCTTCGTTACGGAAGTTACGGTTGATCTCGAACACGCGATCGAAACCGCCTACCACCAGACGCTTCAGGTACAGTTCCGGCGCGATACGCAGGTACATGTCGAGGTCGAGGGCGTTGTGATGGGTGATGAATGGACGCGCAGACGCACCGCCCGGGATCACCTGCATCATTGGAGTTTCCACTTCCATAAAGTCGCGTTTAACCATGAACTGGCGGATACCGGCCATGATCTGGGAGCGAATTTTGAAGGTGTTGCGGGATTCATCGTTAGAGATGAGGTCCAGATAACGCTGACGGTAGCGCGCTTCCTGATCCTGCAGGCCGTGGAACTTGTCCGGCAGCGGGCGCAGGGCTTTGGTCAGCAGACGCAGCTCGGTGCAGTGAATGGACAGCTCGCCGGTCTTGGTTTTGAACAGCTTACCTTTGGCGCCGAGGATATCGCCCAGGTCCCATTTCTTGAACTGCTCGTTGTAGATGCCTTCCGGCAGATCGTCACGGGAGACGTACAGCTGAATGCGGCCACCAACGTCCTGCAGGGTGATAAAGGAGGCTTTACCCATAATGCGACGGGTCATCATGCGGCCTGCAACGGCCACTTCGATGTTCAGCGCTTCCAGCTCTTCGTTCTCTTTAGCGTCGAAGTCAGCGTGCAGTTGGTCTGAGGTGCGATCGCGACGGAAATCGTTCGGGAACGGCACGCCCTGCTCGCGCAGTGCAGCCAGCTTCTCACGGCGGGTTTTCAGTTCATTGTTAAGATCGACGACCGCGTCAGCGCCCTGTGCTTGTTGTTCAGACATGTTGGTTCCTCATAACCCTGCTTTCAGACTTGCTTCGATAAATTGGTCCAGGCTGCCGTCCAGCACCGCCTGCGTGTTACGGGTTTCGACACCGGTACGCAGGTCTTTGATGCGGGAGTCATCAAGGACGTAAGAACGGATCTGGCTGCCCCAGCCGATGTCGGACTTGTTGTCTTCCATCGCCTGCTTCTCAGCATTTTTCTTTTGCATCTCCAGTTCATAAAGCTTCGCTTTCATCTGCTTCATGGCCTGGTCTTTGTTTTTATGCTGGGAACGGTCGTTCTGGCACTGTGTTACCAGCCCGGTCGGCAGGTGGGTAATACGCACCGCGGATTCCGTACGGTTTACGTGCTGACCACCCGCACCGGAGGCGCGGTAAACGTCGATACGCAGATCGGCTGGGTTGATTTCGATATCGATATCGTCCTTCACTTCCGGATAGACAAACGCGGAACTGAAAGAGGTGTGACGACGGCCGCCGGAGTCGAACGGGCTCTTACGCACCAGGCGGTGAACGCCGGTTTCAGTACGCAGCCAGCCGTAAGCGTAATCGCCAATGATTTTAACGGTGACAGATTTCAGGCCTGCCACTTCGCCTTCAGACTCTTCGATGATCTCGGTCTTGAAGCCGCGGGCTTCAGCCCAACGCAGGTACATACGGGTCAGCATGCTGGCCCAGTCCTGTGCTTCTGTGCCGCCGGAACCGGCCTGGATATCCAGGTAGCAGTCGGCGCTGTCGTATTCACCGGAGAACATGCGACGGAATTCCAGCTGCGCCAGCTTCTCTTCCAGCACGTCGAGTTCTGCCACGGCTTCGTTAAAGGTATCTTCGTCGTCGGCCTCAACGGCCAGCTCAAGCAGCCCGGAAACATCCTCCAGACCCTGCGCCATCTGATCCAGCGTATCGACGATAGCTTCCAGAGAGGAACGCTCTTTACCCAGCGCCTGTGCGCGATCAGGTTCGTTCCAGACGTCCGGCTGTTCCAGCTCGGCGTTTACTTCTTCGAGACGCTCTTTCTTGGCATCGTAGTCAAAGATACCCCCTAAGAACGTCGGAGCGCTCCGTGAGGTCCTGAATGCGGTTTTTTACCGGATTAATTTCAAACATGGTCTGTTTTCTTTTATGGACTAGTCAAAATGCGGAGATAAGGGCGGAATTGTACCGGATTCACGCCCTGTTTTATAGCGGAATAGTGATGCTAAAGTGGCCAGATATGGTCGATGATGATTTGCAGCGTACGGTTGCCGCGAAACTCGTTGATATCCAGTTTGTAGGCCAGTTCGACTTCGCGTACGCCGTTGTCCGGCCAGATGGTGGTATCGACGTTGAAGGCGATACCGTCCAGCAGCGGGCCGCCGCCGACCGGTTCCACCATCACTTTCAGATGGCGTTCCCCCACCAGCCGCTGTTGCAGCAGACGGAAACGGCCATCGAACAGCGGCTCCGGGAACATCTGTCCCCACGGACCGGCATCACGCAGCATCTGCGCCACTTCCATGGTCATTTCAGCGGGGGTTAACGGACCGTCGGAGACCACTTCGCCCTGCAGCAGAGCAGGATCCAGCCAGTCGGTGACCAGCTCGCTGAACAGGCGCTGGAACCGCTCGAACTTCGCCTCTTCCAGCGACAAGCCCGCCGCCATCGCGTGGCCGCCAAATTTGATCATCAGATCCGGGTGCAGCGTATGCAGACGCTCCAGCGCATCGCGCATATGCAGCCCCTGAATAGATCGGCCCGATCCTTTCAGCGTGCCGTCTCCGGCTGGCGCAAAGGCGATCACCGGACGGTGGAAACGCTCTTTGATGCGCGAGGCCAGGATCCCGACCACCCCCTGGTGCCACTCGGGGTGATACATCGCCAGCCCGCCGGGCAGCGTTTCGCCGCTGCGCTCCAGCTTCTCGCACAGGATCAGGGCCTCAGCCTGCATCCCCTGCTCAATCTCTTTACGGGTCTGGTTCAGGGCATCCAGCTCGTTGGCCAGCACGCGCGCTTCGCCGATGTTGTCACACAGCAACAGTGCTACGCCCACCGACATGTCATCCAGTCGCCCGGCGGCATTGAGTCGCGGTCCGAGGGCAAAGCCCAGATCGCTGGCCGCCAGCCGCTGCTGATCGCGGTTGGAGATCTCCAGCAACGCCTTAATGCCCGGACGGCATTTGCCCGCCCGAATGCGGTTTAAGCCCTGCCAGGTGAGAATACGGTTATTGGCATCCAGCGGCACCACGTCCGCCACGGTGCCCAGCGCCACCAGATCGAGGAATTCCGCCAGATTCGGCGCCGCGATACCCTGCGACTCAAACCAGCCGTTATCCCGCAGCCGCGTACGCAGCGCCAGCATCAGGTAAAATGCCACTCCAACCCCCGCCAGGGATTTTGACGGGAAGTCGCAGTCGCGCAGGTTGGGGTTGATGATCGCTTCCGCTGCCGGCAGCGTGTCGCCAGGCAGGTGGTGATCGGTGACCAGCACCGGGATCCCGAGATCGTACGCACGATCGACACCGGCATGGGAGGAGATCCCATTGTCGACGGTGAGGATCATTTGCGCGCCGCGGGCGTGGGCCTGATCGACCACTTCCGGGCTCAGGCCGTAGCCATCCTCGAAGCGGTTCGGCACCAGGTAGGAGACGTTATCGCATCCCATCGCCCGCAGGCTGAGCACGCTCAGCGCGGTACTGGTGGCGCCATCGGCATCGAAATCCCCCACCACGATGATGCGCGTCCCTTCCCGAAAGGCGTTGTACAGCAGCTCCGTGGCCTTCTCGACGCCACTCAGCTGCTGCCAGGGCAACATGCCTTTTACGCTTCGTTCAAGGTCGTCTGCGGTTTGCACGCCACGGCTGGCATACAGTCGACGCAACAGAGGCGACAGATCCGCGGGTAACGCGGCGCTGTCGTTCACTTCACGACGACGAAGTTGTATCGAAGATTTCACGCGAATTATTTACCGCCAAACTGTTTCTGGTGCTCGTCGAGGAACGCTTTCATCTCTTTCGGCCCCTGGTAACCCGGCACGACATAACCGTTGCTCAGCACGATGGCGGGCGTTCCGGTCACGCCAAACTGCACCCCCAGCGCGTAGTGATTGGCAATGTCGATATCGCACGAGGCTGGCTGAATGCCTTTACCGCTCATGGCATCATCAAAGGCTTTGTTGCGATCTTTCGCACACCAGATGGCCTTCATGTCCTGCTCAGGCTGGCTCTGCACGCCCGCCCGCGGGAAGGCGAGATAACGCACGGTGATCCCCAGCGCGTTGTAGTCTTTCATCTCTTCATGCAGTTTGTGGCAGTAGCCGCAAGTGATGTCGGTGAACACGGTAATGACATGTTTTTCCTGCGCCGCTTTGTAGACGATCATCTCTTTTTCCAGCGCGTGCAGGTTCTTCATCAGCATCTGGTTAGTCACGTTGACCGGCTGGGCACCGCTTACGTCGTACAGCGGTCCCTGCAGGAAGTGCTTACCGTCTTCGGTGACGTACATTACGCCGCCGCTGGTCATCACGGTTTTCATCCCGGGAATTGGCGAAGGTTGAATCTCGCTCCCGGTGACGCCAAGCTTCGCCAGGGACTGTTTAATGGCCGCATCGTCAGCATGCGCCAGGCCGGATAATGAGGCTGCCAGCAGAGAGAAGAGCACTAAAGACTTTTTCATATTGGTTCCTGTTACAAGTCATCACGCACGTGGGTGATGCTGTTGGTGTAGCTGCCGCAGGCGTTCCGTCGCGACATGCGTGTAGATTTGCGTCGTTGAAAGGTCACTGTGCCCAAGCAGCATCTGGACCACGCGCAGATCGGCTCCATGGTTCAGAAGATGGGTCGCAAAAGCGTGACGCAGAACGTGCGGCGAAAGTTTTTCACTGTCGATACCCGCCAGTGTGGCGTAATGTTTGATGCGATGCCAGAAGGTTTGACGCGTCATTTGCTGCGCACGCTGGCTCGGAAACAGCACATCAATGGAGGCACCGTTGAGCAACCACGGACGCCCATGCTGAAGATAGTTCTCCAGCCAGTACACCGCCTCTTCCCCCAGCGGCACCAGACGCTCTTTGTTGCCTTTCCCGATCACCCGCACTACGCCCTGACGCAGGCTAATATCGCTCATCGTCAGCCCGACCAGCTCAGAGACGCGCAGCCCCGTCGCGTACAACACTTCAAGCATCGCTTTATCGCGTAACTCCAGCGGTTGGTCAACCACCGGCGACTGTAATAATCTCTCAACTTGTGCTTCGCTGAGATCCTTCGGCAGACGCTGGGGCAATTTTGGCGAGGCCAGCGCGGCGCTGGGATCGTCGGGACGTAATTTCTCACGATACAGATGCTGAAACAGACGCCGCATGGCGCTCAGCAGCCGGGCGGAACTGGTGGCTTTATAGCCCCCCTCCATGCGCTCGGCAAGCAGCGCCTGCAGATCGCCACTTTGGGCCGTGGCCAGGGCGAGATCATGATGGTGTAACCAGGCCACCAGCATCCCCAGATCGCGTCGGTAAGCACTGAGGGTATTTTCGGCAAGATTCTTCTCCAGCCACAGTGCATCGAGAAATTGCTCGATGAGTGCGAGATCCTTTTCCACGTCAGCCTCTTTCGTTCTGCAATGGGTGCATTATGCCTGAACGGGCCTTGTTTCTGGTACACTAGTTCGCAAAGTCATAGCAAGTATTGAGACATTTTAGCGATGAATATTGGTCTGTTTTATGGTTCCAGCACCTGCTACACCGAGATGGCCGCAGAGAAAATTCGCGACATTATTGGTCCGGAACTGGTCACCCTGCATAATCTCAAAGACGACGCACCGACGATGATGGAGCAGTACGACGTGCTGATTCTGGGCATCCCGACCTGGGATTTTGGTGAACTGCAGGAAGACTGGGAAGCCATCTGGGATCAGCTTGATTCCCTGCAGCTGGAAGGCAAAATTATCGCGCTGTACGGCATGGGCGATCAGCTAGGCTACGGCGAGTGGTTCCTCGACGCGCTGGGGATGCTGCATGACAAGCTGGCGCCGAAAGGGGTGACCTTCATCGGCTACTGGCCGACAGAGGGCTATGAGTTTACCAGCAAGAAACCGATCATTGCCGACGGCCAGCTGTTTGTCGGGCTGGCCATCGATGAAACGAATCAATACGATCTGAGTGAAGAGCGCCTGCAAAACTGGTGCGAGCAGATCCTCGGCGAAATGGCGGAGCAGTTCAGCTAAACCCCTACCGTCCGTGCGTCGGTTGCTGCGAAAGCATCCGGCGCAGATCCCGCCACTCCCCTTCATCCATGCTGTCTGCCGCCAGCCATAAATGCTGGTAGCGTTTCCCGCTGCCTTTGCGTAAGCGGAGCATCATGCCGGAATTGAGCATCCACGGCGTGCCGACAATCTCCCACTCGCTGCCCTGCCAGTGCAGGCGGGAATCCATGAACAGTTTGATTTCGCCCTGACGGGAATTGATGCGTCGTTGACTGCGTACGCTATCAAACACCACCAGCGACAGTAAGATTAACCATAATGGGGTGTAGCTCAGCGGCCATGGCATTAACAGAATGCAAGCCGCCACCAGGCCGTGGAGCAAAAGAGACATCCACTGGGCGCGCCACGAGACGCGTAAATCAGATTGCCACAGGACCACGTTCCCGATTCCGTGTTTGAATTAAAAGCACCATCCGTTGCAGTTCGGCGTCGGCGGGTTCGCCATGATTCATCAACCAGTTAAATAAATCAGGATCGTCGTTCTCCAGCAGGCGGATGAAGAGCTTTTTGTCCTCATCGCTCAGGGTGTCGTACTCGTATTCGAAGAACGGCATGATGGAGATATCGAGTTCGCGCATGCCGCGACGGCATGCCCAATGAATGCGGGCTTTGTTAGTAATGTCCATGTGCTTTTTCCTGCATAACGTTGAGTTCAGGCAGTGTTCCGTTCGTATCGGCTGAGAAAGAGGATCTACCGGGAAGAAACGGCTCTTAGTGTAACGTGTTTTTTGCTGTTTCATTACTGGAATATTGCGTTCCTGACGCATGCTCCCAGAAAAAACCACAACAAATACCGGTGTTGATCCGTTTTGCGTTGCGTTACGCAGAATGGCGCGAGGGCACGAATAGCCTGTTGAAACCGCTTGCAATGGCGACAGTCTCTTTTACCATTAGGCATTAACAAAGCGTTATGCAATTCAGGATCTCACTATGGCATTTACACCTTTTTCTCCGCGCCAGCCTGTCGCCTCTGCGCGTCTGCCGCTGACGCTTATGACTCTTGATGACTGGGCGCTGGCCACCCTCGTGGGTGCGGACAGCGAAAAGTACCTGCAGGGCCAGGTGACCGCTGACGTCAGCCAGATGACCGAACACCAGCATCTGCTGGCTGCGCACTGCGATCCAAAAGGCAAAATGTGGAGCAACCTGCGCCTCTTCCGCCGTCAGGACGGTTTTGCCCTGATCGAACGCCGCAGCCTGCGCGACGCCCAACTCACCGAGCTGAAAAAGTATGCGGTGTTCTCAAAAGTGACCATCGCCGCCGATGATGAGCTGGTGCTGTTGGGCGTGGCCGGATTCCAGGCGCGCGCGGCGTTGAAAAACCTGTTCAGCGAACTGCCTGATGCCGAAAAACAGGTGACCAACGACGGTGCCACCTCGCTGCTGTGGTTTGAACACCCGGCGGAACGTTTCCTGCTGGTGACCGATGTCGCCACTGCAGAGCGCGTGACCCAGGCCCTGCGTGGCGAAGCTCAGCTGAATAACAGCCAGCAGTGGCTGGCGCTGAACATCGAAGCGGGCATCCCGGTAATCGACGCCGCTAACAGCGGGCAGTTTATTCCTCAGGCGACCAACCTGCAGGCGCTCGGCGGGATCAGCTTTAAAAAAGGCTGCTACACCGGCCAGGAGATGGTCGCCCGCGCGAAGTTCCGCGGCGCCAACAAACGTGCGCTGTGGTATCTGGCAGGCCAGGCCAGCCGTGTACCGGAAGCCGGTGAAGATCTGGAGCTGAAAATGGGTGAGAACTGGCGCCGGACCGGCACCGTGCTTGCTGCCGTTCAGCTCGACGATGGCCGCCTGCTGGTGCAGGCCGTCATGAATAATGATATGGAGCCGGATAGCGTGTTCCGCGTGCGCGAAGATGTGAATACCCTGAGCATCGAGCCGCTGCCGTATTCGCTGGAAGAGTGATGTTTTTTGCCCGGTGGCGCTGCGCTTACCGGGCCTACAAGCCCCGTAGGCCGGGTAAGGCGAAGCCGCCACCCGGCAATGTTAATTAAACCTGCCCTACATACAAATAAATCGCCAGGAAATGGCAGACGCTGCCGCCCAGCACAAACCCGTGCCAGATCGCGTGGTTATAGGGGATGCGCTTGCAGACGTAAAAAATCACCCCCAGCGAATAGATAATTCCGCCGACCGCCAGCAAGGTCACTCCACCCGCCGCCAGTTTTACCGCCAGCTGATAGACCACAATCAGTGACAGCCAGCCCATGGTCAGATAGGTCACCAGCGACAGCACCTTGAAACGGTGCGCGATGGTCAGCTTGAACAGGATCCCCAGCAGCGCCAGGCTCCAGATCACAATCATCAGCCCGCGCGCCAGCGGTGAATCCAGTCCCACCAGCAAAAACGGCGTATAGGTCCCGGCAATCAGCAGATAGATGGCGCAGTGGTCGAATTTTTTTAGCCATATTTTGGCCCGCTGATGCGGAATGGCATGGTAAAGAGTGGACGCCAGGAACAGCAGAATCATGCTTCCGCCATACAGGCTGTAACTGGTGATTGCCAGCGCGCTGGCGTTGGTGTCGACGGCCTGAACCAGTAGCAATACCAGCCCGACTATGCCAAACACCAGACCCACGCCGTGACTAATACTGTTGGCTATTTCCTCAGCCAGCGAATATCCCTGTGCGGTTAATGGTTTGCTAACCATAGAGAACTCCGGGAAAACATAAGTGAATACTGCATCGCTGACTATGCTAACTGAGAATGATTTCAGTGAACACCTGTTAGCTAAAATAAATATCCTTTTAATATTTATTAAATAAAATCATATTCTTGAATGATATTTTCAGCTAACGGATGTTCTGCTAAAAATCAAAGGCATTTAAAATCAATAACATAAAACTGAGTCTGATTTGGATAGATCTCCGCGATGACCCGCTTAAGTTCACCGAGGGTCATATTCTCCTGCTGAGCATGCTTTTCGGTTAGCGTTTCCAGCGTCACGGTCGACGTGCCCGTCACCTCAATGGTGCAAAAGTAACCGTCATCTTCATAACGCCCCACCCGCAGAATATCACCCGCTTCAAAGTGCGCTTCGCTCTCATCGCGAATGGTAATGGTCTTACGCCCGGCCAGAATGTCATCCTGAAAGCGCTGAAAAAAAGTAATGTCGTTTGGCTGCATGGTATTATTCCCTGAAGATGAAGTCTGATGAGTGAGTTTAACCCCTGTGAGCATGTTCTCCCATTCCGCCATTGCCAGTCTCAATAATCTGGAGATGATGGTCTACAACACCGTCATCAAAAACCGTGACCAGGTGATGTACATGACTATCCGCGAACTGGCGGATGCGGCAGGGGTCTCCACCACCACCGTGCTGCGCTTTTGCCGCAAGCTGAAATGCGATGGGTATTCTGAATTCCGCGTGCGGTTTAAATTATATCTCGAACAAAACGAACCGCAGCAGGCCAATTTTGGTGCCAGCGAGATTATCAGTTTTTTCAAAAGCGTAAACAATGATGAATTTGATACGCTACTCAATAACGCCGTGGATATTATCTTATCCTCAGAGCGCATTATATTTGTCGGCGCTGGCACCTCGGGGTCGCTGGCAAAATATGGCGCACGCTTCTTTTCTAATATTGGCAAATTCAGCAATCATATCGACGATCCTTATTTCCCGGTCACCAACGATATGGCGAAAAACGCGCTGGCAATTGTGCTCTCGGTCTCGGGCGAAACTGAAGAGATCCTGCGCTTCGCCAGCCAGTTCAGCCTGCATCACTGCAAGGTGCTCTCCATCACCAGCCACGAACATTCGCGTCTGGCAAAACTGGCGGACTTTAATCTCTCCTGGCATGTCCCGCAAACGCGTATCGGAGGGGTCTACGATATTACGACGCAAATCCCGGTGATTTATATTCTCGAATCTCTGGGGCGCAAACTGGCGAAGAAATTAACGGAATAAAACACCCTGTTTTTTTGCCGTAACAAATCACAATTCCTGCAAATTGTTATATCGTGACTTTTTATTCCCCTTTGTTAGACTCAAAAATAAGTCAATTAATGAGATCAGCAAAGATGAAAAAACTCACCTTACCAAAAGACTTTTTATGGGGCGGCGCAGTGGCGGCGCACCAGGTTGAAGGCGGCTGGAACAAAGGCGGCAAAGGCCCGAGCATTTGTGACGTGCTGACCGGCGGCGCCCACGGCGTTCCGCGCGAAATCACTCAGGAAGTGATCGAAGGTAAATACTACCCGAACCATGAAGCCATCGACTTCCACGGCCACTATAAAGAAGACATCAAGCTGTTTGCCGAGATGGGCTTCAAATGCTTCCGCACCTCCATCGCCTGGACCCGTATCTTCCCGAAAGGTGACGAAACCCAGCCGAACGAAGAGGGGCTGAAGTTCTACGACGACATGTTCGATGAGCTGCTGAAGTACAACATCGAGCCGGTGATCACCCTCTCCCACTTCGAAATGCCGCTGCACCTGGTGCAGGAGTACGGCGGCTGGACTAACCGCAAGGTGGTCGATTTCTTCGTGAACTTCGCTGAAGTAGTGTTTGAGCGCTACAAGAGCAAGGTCAAATACTGGATGACCTTCAACGAGATCAACAACCAGCGCAACTGGCGTGCCCCGCTGTTCGGCTACTGCTGCTCCGGCGTGGTCTATACCGAGCATCAGAACCCGGAAGAGACCATGTACCAGGTGCTGCACCACCAGTTCGTGGCCAGCGCCCTGGCGGTGAAAGCCGCCCGTCGCATCAACCCGGAAATGAAAGTCGGCTGCATGCTGGCGATGGTGGCGCTCTATCCGTTCTCCTGCAAACCAGAAGACGTGATGTTTGCCCAGGAATCGATGCGCGAGCGCTATGTCTTTACCGACGTGCAGCTGCGCGGTTACTACCCGTCCTACGTACTGAACGAGTGGGAGCGCCGCGGTTTCACCATCAACATGGAAGCCGGCGACGAGCAGATCCTGCGTGAAGGCACCTGTGACTACCTGGGCTTCAGCTACTACATGACTAACGCCGTGAAAGCGGAAGGCGGTACTGGCGATGCGATCTCCGGCTTCGAAGGCAGCGTCCCGAACCCGCACGTGAAGGCGTCGGACTGGGGCTGGCAGATCGACCCGGTCGGCCTGCGTTACGCCCTGTGCGAGCTGTATGAGCGCTATCAGAAGCCGCTGTTTATCGTCGAAAACGGTTTTGGCGCGTACGACAAAGTGGAAGAAGACGGCAGCATTAACGATGACTACCGCATCGACTACCTGCGCGCTCACGTCGAAGAGATGATAAAAGCGGTCACTTATGATGGCGTGGACCTGATGGGCTACACCCCGTGGGGCTGCATCGACTGCGTGTCGTTCACCACCGGCCAGTACAGTAAACGCTACGGCTTTATCTACGTGAACAAGCACGACGACGGCACCGGCGACATGTCCCGTTCGCGCAAGAAGAGTTTTGACTGGTACAAAGCGGTGATTGCCAGCAACGGCGAGACGCTTTAACTCCGTAACGCCGGGCGGCGCTACGCTTGCACCGGCCTACGATCGATCCCCTCTCCCCTATGGGGAGAGGGTTAGGGTGAGGGGTTTACTTCCCGCCCGCTAACTCAATAAAACTGCCCGTCACGTACGACGCCTTCTCGCTCAGCAGCCAGACAATCGCCTGCGCCACCTCTTCAGGCTGACCGCCGCGCTGCATCGGCAGCATCGACTTCACCCGATCCACACGTCCTGGCTCCCCGCCGGAAGCATGAATTTCGGTGTAGATCAGCCCGGGACGGACGCAGTTAACCCGGATGCCCTGCGCCGCCACCTCCAGCGCTAACCCGGTGGTAAGAGAGTCCACGGCCCCTTTCGACGCCGCGTAATCCACATACTCCCCCGGTGCGCCGAGTCGCGATGCGGCGGATGAGACGTTCACAATCGCCCCGCCTTTACCGCCATGTTTTAGCGCCATGCGTTTCACCGCCTCACGGCAGCAGAGGAAATACCCGGTCACATTGGTGGCCAGCACCCGGTTAATGCGCTCGGCAGAGAGATTTTCGATGGTGCTCTGCTCGAACAGAATGCCAGCGTTGTTAACCAGCGCCGTCAGCGGTTCACCTTCACGATCGAGGCTGTCGAACATCGCCATGACCTGGGCTTCATCACTGATATCTGCCCGCAGGGCAAAGGCTTTGCCGCCCTCTTTCACAATCTGCGCGATCACATCGGTCGCGGCTTTGATGTTGTGGTGATAATTCACCGCCACGGTGTAGCCTTCACGTGCCAGCTGAAGCGCGGTTGCTTTGCCAATTCCGCGGCTGGCGCCGGTAACAAGTGCAATACCCATTCGGTTCTCTCCATAAAAAAAGCCGGGTGGCGGCTTCGCCTTACCCGGCCTACATTACTACACCATCGATATTACTGGTATTCACTCAGCGGCACGCAGGAGCAGAACAGGTTGCGGTCGCCGTAGACGTCATCAAGACGCTTCACGGTCGGCCAGTACTTGTTAGCCACGCCTGCCGGGAAGACCGCCAGCTCGCGGGAGTAAGCGTGATTCCACTCCGCCACCATCTCGTGCTGGGTGTGCGGGGCGTTGACCAGCGGGTTATCTTCCAGCGTCCATTCGCCATCCTGAACGCGGTCGATCTCCATGCGGATCGCCAGCATCGCGTCGATAAAGCGGTCCAGCTCGGCTTTGCTTTCGGATTCGGTTGGCTCAACCATCAGCGTGCCCGCGACCGGGAACGACATGGTTGGGGCATGGAAGCCGTAGTCGATCAGACGTTTGGCAATGTCCAGCTCGCTGATACCGGTCTGCTCTTTCAGCGGACGAATATCCAGAATACATTCGTGCGCCACGCGGCCATCGCGGCCGGTGTAGAGCACCGGGAAGGCAGACTTCAGACGCGTCGCGATGTAGTTGGCATTCAGGATCGCCACCTGGCTGGCCTGCTTCAGCCCTTCCGCGCCCATCATGCGGATATACATCCAGCTGATTGGCAGAATGGAGGCGCTGCCGAACGGTGCCGCAGAGACCGCGCCCTGACGGGTCAGCATGCCTTCGATCTGCACTACGCTGTGACCCGGTACGAACGGGGCCAGGTGCGCTTTCACACCGATTGGCCCCATACCCGGGCCGCCACCGCCGTGCGGAATGCAGAAGGTTTTGTGCAGGTTCAGGTGCGACACATCCGCGCCGATAAAGCCTGGCGTGGTGATCCCCACCTGAGCGTTCATGTTGGCGCCATCCAGGTAAACCTGGCCGCCGTGCTGGTGCACGATCTCGCACACTTCACGGATGGTCTCTTCGTATACCCCGTGGGTGGACGGATAGGTCACCATGATGCAGGAGAGCTTATCGCTGGTCTGTTCTGCTTTGGCACGCAGATCTGCCAGATCGATGTTGCCGTTTTTATCACAGGCCACAACCACCACTTCCATCCCCGCCATCTGGGCAGAGGCCGGGTTGGTGCCGTGGGCAGAGCTTGGGATCAGGCAGATATCGCGATGGCCTTCGTTGCGGCTCTCGTGATAGTGACGGATTGCCAGCAGGCCCGCGTACTCGCCCTGTGCGCCGGAGTTTGGCTGCATGCAGAGGGCGTCGTAGCCGGTCAGTTTCACCAGCCAGTCGGAGAGCTGGTTAATCATCATATGGTAGCCTTCCGCCTGATCGGCCGGGCAGAACGGGTGCAGCTCGGCGAATTCCGGCCAGGTGATCGGGATCATCTCGGCGGCGGCGTTCAGCTTCATGGTGCAGGAGCCCAGCGGGATCATCGCCTGGTTCAGGGCCAGATCCTTGCGCTCCAGGGAGTGCATGTAGCGCATCATCTCGGTTTCGCTGTGGTAGCGGTTAAACACCGGATGGGCGAGGATTGCGTCGTCGCGCAGCATGGTCGCCTGGATAGAGCGGCTGTCATGCGCCACCTCTTTATCGAGGGTATCCACATTCAGGCCGTGGTCGTCACCCAGCAGGACGTTAAACAGGACCTGAATATCTTCACGCGTGGTGGTCTCATCCAGGGTAATGCTCACCGCATTGAGGATATCGCTGCGCAGGTTAATCTCTGCGGCTTCGGCGCGCGCCAGCACCGCGGCTTTGTCAGCCACTTCAACACACAGGGTGTCAAAGAAGTGCGCGTGGCGCAGTTTTTGACCTTTCTGCTGCAGGCCGCAGGCAAGGATATCCGCCAGACGATGAATACGGCTGGCGATACGCTTCAGACCAGCCGGGCCGTGGAAGACCGCATACAGGCTGGCGATATTGGCCAGCAGCACCTGAGAAGTACAGATGTTGGAGTTCGCTTTCTCACGACGGATGTGCTGCTCGCGAGTCTGCATCGCCATGCGCAGCGCGGTGTTACCGGCGGCATCTTTTGATACGCCGATAATACGGCCTGGCATGGAGCGTTTGAATTCATCTTTGCCGGCAAAGAAGGCCGCGTGCGGACCGCCGTAGCCCATCGGCACGCCGAAGCGCTGCGCGGAGCCGAAGACGATGTCTGCGCCCTGTTTGCCCGGGGCCGTTAACAGCACCAGCGCCATAAAATCGGCCGCCACGCTGACAACAACTTTGCGCGCTTTCAGCTCGGCAATCAGGGTGCCGTAGTCGTGCACTTCACCGGTGGTGCCAACCTGCTGCAGCAGCACGCCGAACACATCCTGGTGATCCAGCACTTTATCAGCGTCATCAACAATCACCTCAAAACCAAAGGTCTTCGCACGGGTACGCACCACGTCGAGGGTTTGCGGGTGAACGTCGGCGGCAACGAAGAAGCGGTTTGCGTTCTTCAGTTTGCTGACGCGTTTTGCCATCGCCATCGCTTCTGCGGCAGCGGTGGCTTCATCCAGCAGCGAGGCCGAGGCGATGTCCAGACCGGTCAGATCCAGGGTGACCTGCTGGAAGTTAAGCAGCGCTTCCAGACGGCCCTGAGACACTTCCGGCTGATACGGAGTATAGGCGGTGTACCAGCCCGGGTTTTCCAGCATGTTACGCAGGATCACCGGCGGTAACTGCACGTTGGTGTAGCCCATGCCAATGTAAGACTTAAAGCGCTTGTTCAGGCTGGCAATGCCTTTCAGTTCTGCCAGCGCAGCGTATTCAGTGGTGGCTTCACCCACCTGCGGCGGCGTATCGAGCTGAATATCTTTCGGCACGATCTGGCCGATCAAGGCGTTTAACGAATCCGCGCCAACCGTCTTCAGCATCTCCTGCTGTTGCTGAGCATCCGGCCCGATGTGACGTTCAATGAAGGCGCCACGGTTTTCAAGCTGGCTTAAAGTCTGTGTCATGAGCGATGGTTCCTGAAACGTGCAGTGAATCGTAGTTGTCTCTAACTCTGTTGCCCGGTGGCGCTAACGCTTACCGGGCCTACATTGACCTGTAGGCCGGATAAGCGCAGCGCCATCCGGCACAACATTATTCGTCTTCTAACAGGGCTTCGTATGCAGTCGCATCCAGCAGAGCGGCAACTTCCGCTTCGTCGCTGGCTTTGATTTTGAAGATCCAGCCTTCGCCGTAGGGCTCGCTGTTCACCAGTTCCGGGGAGTCGCTCAGCGCGTCGTTTACCGCCACGATTTCGCCGCCCACTGGCGCATAGATATCAGAAGCGGCTTTAACAGATTCCGCCACGGCGCAGTCGTCGCCCGCGGTCACGGTCGCGCCCACTTCCGGCAGATCCACAAAGACCATGTCACCTAACAGCTCCTGAGCATGCTCGGTGATCCCAACGGTGTAAGTACCGTCGGCTTCTTTGCGCAGCCACTCGTGTTCTTTGCTGTATTTCAGTTCTGCTGGCACATTGCTCATTGAATTTCTCCTGATAAAAATAATTAGGCGACCGGTTTACCGGCGCGAACAAAAATCGGTTTGGTCACGCGGACCGGCATTTCGCGGTTGCGGATCTGCACCACGGCAGTCTCGCCAATGCCCGCCGGCACACGCGCCAGCGCAATACTGTAGCCCAGCGTCGGAGAGAAGGTACCGCTGGTGATAATGCCTTCGCAGTGGTTGCCATTGGCATCGGTGAAACGCACCGGCAGCTCGCCGCGCAGTACGCCTTTCTCGGTCATCACCAGGCCAACCAGCTGTTCGGTGCCCTTCTCACGCTGCATTTCCAGCGCTTCACGTCCGATAAAGTCGCGATCCGCCGGTTCCCATGCAATGGTCCAGCCCATGTTGGCCGCCAGCGGAGAGACGCCTTCGTCCATCTCCTGGCCATACAAATTCATGCCGGCTTCCAGACGCAGCGTATCGCGCGCCCCCAGACCGGCCGGCTTAACGCCCGCCTCGACCAGCGCACGCCAGAAATCGGCCGCTTTTTCATTCGGCATCGCAATTTCATAGCCCGCTTCACCGGTATACCCGGTGGTGGCAATAAACAGATCGCCCGCCTGCACGCCAAAGAACGGCTTCATGCCGTCGGTGGCTTGACGCTGTTCATCAGTGAACAGGGATGCAGCTTTCGCCTGGGCGTTCGGACCCTGCACCGCGATCAGCGACAGGTCATCACGTACTGTGATGTCGATGGAGTAAGGTTCAGCGTGTTGGGTGATCCAGGCGAGGTCTTTTTCACGGGTGGCGGAGTTAACAACGAGGCGGAAGAAATCTTCGGTAAGGTAATAGACAATCAGGTCGTCAATCACGCCGCCGGAGGCATTCAGCATGCCGGAATAGAGCGCTTTGCCCGGCTTCGTGAGTTTCGCCACGTCGTTCGCCAGTAGATAACGCAAAAACTCCCGGGTGCGGCTGCCGTGCAGATCGACAATGGTCATATGCGAGACGTCGAACATACCGGCATCGGTGCGCACCGCATGATGCTCATCAATCTGCGAACCATAATGCAGCGGCATCATCCAGCCATGGAAATCGACCATGCGTGCACCGCATAAGGTGTGTTGTTCGTACAAAGGCGTCTGTTGAGCCATCTTATCCTCGTTGAATGAGCTGGGCTGTCTTGCGTTTTATGCTGAAAATTTCACCATAAAACCCGGCATCGGCATCGCTCCCGGACGCCGACGCAAACGTTCTCTTTTCCCTGAAGTTACCACTGAAAACGGTGGTTAACCATAAGGGAAAATGGGTCATCACATTAGCTTATGGTCAAAAATGCCAGCAAAGCGTACAGAGTTATTCACTATAAAAATGCGAATCATTCCGCACAAAAGCAAAGTAACCTGAAGAAGATTTAGTACAAGAGGATATTTACTGCGGAAAAATGCGCGAAATTTCCGTAACATAAAAATCATTAGATTAGATAATCTAATGCGAAAAAGCGGGTGAAATTAGATTATTTCAAACGAGGGAATTCTGCCGACCCACAGGCCGACAGAATAAAGTGTGACGGGGTTCTAAATTAGCGTAGCCAGTCCGGCAGATCGTTAAGACCCATCGCCTGGCGCAGGAGTTGTGGTTTGACGCCCGGGAGGGTGTCAGCCAGCTTCAGACCGAGATCGCGCAGCAGTTTTTTGGCCGGGTTGGCACCGGCAAAGAGTTCGCGGAACCCCTGCATGCCCGCCAGCATCATCGCAGCACTGTGCTTACGGCTGCGTTCGTACCGGCGCAGGTAAAGATGCTGCCCGATATCTTTACCCTCACGATGCAGACGACGCAGTTCATTCACCAGCTCGGCAGCATCCATAAAGCCCAGATTCACGCCCTGCCCGGCCAGGGGATGAATAGTGTGCGCGGCGTCGCCCACCAGCGCCAGACGATGGGCGGCGAACTGGCGCGCATAGCGACCGGTTAACGGGAACACCTGGCGCTCGCTTTCGACGGTGCAGAGCCCCAGTCGGTTATCAAAGGCCACGCACAGCGCCTGATTGAACTCGTCGGCGGACGCCTCATGCATCTGCTGGGCCTTCTCGGGGGAAAGCGACCAGACGATCGAGCAGAGATGCGGATCGCTCAGCGGCAGGAAGGCGAGAATGCCATCATTATGGAAAATCTGCCGGGCTACGGCCTGATGCGGCTCCGCGGTGCGGATGGTGGCGACCAGCGCATGATGGCGGTAGTCCCAGTATGTGAGTGGAATGTCGGCTTTGTTACGCAGCCAGGAGTTTGCCCCATCGGCCCCTACCACCAGACGCGCGGTCAGCATGTCGCCGCTTTGCAGGGTAATAAAGGCATCGTTTTCGCCCCAGGCCACCTGCTGCAGCTGCGCGGGCGCAATCAGCGTGACGTCGCTGCACTGCTGCGCTTTCTGCCATAACGCATGGTGAATCACCGCGTTTTCAATGATATGGCCAAGATGGCTGTAGCCCATACTCTCATCATCAAAAGCGATATGCCCGAAGCTGTCTTTATCCCACACTTCCATGCCGTGATAGCAGCTGGCGCGTTGGGCGACGATCTCTGACCAGACGCCGATACGGGTCAGCAGCTTTTCACTGGCGGCGTTGATCGCTGAGACACGGAGCTCAGGCGGCGCATCGGAAGCGACAGGCTGAGGCTGTTTCTGCTCCAGCACCGCCACGCGCAGACCGCTACCCTGCAGACCGCAGGCCAGCGCCAGTCCTACCATTCCGCCACCGACAATGGCAACATCAACATTCTGCACTTTGTTAACTCCTTAGCGAGCGACCCAACCGAGAGTCCTCTGCGCCAGCACATCGCGTGCCGGAATGAATAATTCCATCGCCATTAACCCCAGGTTACGCCCTGCCACCAGCGGTGCCCAGCGATTAGCAAACAGATGCACCAGCCCGTCGGTGACGCCGATGGTGGCCTCTTTATCTGCCTGACGTCGTTTCTGATACTGGCATAGCACCGGATACGCGCCGCAATCCTGCTGTCGGGCAAAGGCCTGCGCCAGCGTTTCGGCGAGGGTCATCACATCGCGCAGCCCGAGGTTAAAGCCCTGCCCGGCGATAGGGTGTAACGTCTGGGCCGCATTGCCCACCAGCGCGACGCGATGGGAGACAGCCTGCGACGCCGTGGTTAATGCTAAAGGATAGACCGAACGCTTCCCGGCATGGGTGATACGTCCCAGCCGCCAGCCAAAGGCTTTTTGCAGTTCGGTGCAGAAGCGTTCATCCGACCAGGCCTGCACTTCATCTGCTTTTTCCAGCGGATGGCACCAGACCAGCGAGCTACGTCCCTGCGACATCGGCAGCATGGCCAAAGGACCATGCTGGGTAAAACGTTCAAAGGCGCGGCCACGGTGTGGCTCGGCGGTGGCAACGTTGGCGATCACCGCCAGCTGATGGTACGGCTGCTGCTGCCACTGGATGCCACACTGCTGACCGAGCGCTGAACGGGAGCCGTCAGCTGCCACCAGCAGTTGTCCCTCGAGCGTACTGCCGTCATCCAGCGTGACGCTGACCGAGGTTTCGCTGCGGGTAGAGTGTTCCACGCGCGCCGGGCAATGCAGCGTCACGCCAGGGGCATCCTGCAGCAGGCGGAACAGTCGCAGACCTACGTCGTGCAGCTCCACCACCTGCCCCAGGGCATCAATGCGATAATCCTGCGCCTCAAGGGTGACAAACCCGGCGTGGCCCCGGTCGCTGACATGAACGGTTTCGATCGCGGTAGCGCAATCGGCAATCGCCTGCCAGATGCCGCTGCGGGCCAACTGCTGGCAGGTTCCCTGCGCCAGGGCGATGGCGCGGCCATCAAACCCCGGATGACCGGCCGACTGCGGCGCCACGGCCTCAACCAGATGCACCGGAAGCTTGCCCTGGGTCAGCGTAGAAATCGCCAGCGCCAGGGTGGCGCCCGTCATGCCTCCGCCAACGATGATGATGCTCATCGGCGTGCCGCCGCCATCAGGGCTTCAATCTCGTCGGCGTTTTTCACCACCGACGCCGTCAGGTTTTCGTTACCGGATTCAGTGATGACGATGTCATCTTCGATACGAATACCGATCCCGCGATACTCGGCGGGCACGTCGGCATCCGGGGCGATATAGAGCCCCGGTTCAACGGTCAGCACCATTCCTGGCTCCAGCACGCGGGAACGTTCCGGGCCATACACGCCCACATCATGCACATCCAGCCCCAGCCAGTGGCTCAGGCCATGCATAAAGAAGGGACGGTGAGCGTTCTCTGCGATCAGCTGATCGACGTCGCCGTTGAGGATCCCCAGCTCTACCAGCCCGCTAATCATAATGCGCACCACTTCGCCGGTGACCTCCTGAATAGAGGTGCCGGGGCGGAAAAGCATCAGCGCGGTGTCCAGCGACTGCAGGACGATGTCGTAGATGGCACGCTGGGCCGGGGTAAATTTACCGTTCACCGGGAAGGTGCGGGTGATATCCCCGGCATAGCCTTTAAATTCGCATCCGGCATCGATCAGCACCAGATCGCCATCCCGCAGTTCAGACTCGTTTTCGGTGTAATGCAGAATGCAGCCGTTTTCACCGCCGCCAACGATGGTGTTATAGGCCGGGTAGCGAGCACCGTGGCGGGTAAATTCATGGTGAATTTCGCCTTCCAGCTGATACTCGAACATTCCCGGACAACATTTTTGCATCGCCCGGGTATGGGCCAGAGCGCTGATCTCGCCCGCGCGACGCATGACCTCGAGCTCTTCTTCTGATTTAAACAGGCGAAGCTCGTGGACGGCGGGACGCCAGTCGGTGAGCGTTATCGGCGCTTTCAGATTTTGCCGGGAACCTTTGCGCAGCTTATCCAGCGCGGTAAAGACAATCTCATCGGCATAGGCGTATTCACCCTGCGCGTGGTAGACCACATCCAGGCCATTGAGCAGCTGGTAGAGCTGCTCGTTGATTTCGCTGAACGCCAGGGCGCGATCCACGCCCAACTTTTCCGGCGCGGCCTGCTGGCCCAGACGGCGGCCAAACCAGATCTCGGCGGTGAGATCCCGAACGCGGTTAAACAGCACGCTGTGGTTATGGGTGTCGTGACTTTTGATCAGCACCAGCACCGACTCCGGCTCATTGAAGCCGGTGAAGTACCAGAAATCGCTGCTCTGGCGGTACGGATATTCGCTATCGTTGCTGCGCGTGGCTTCCGGTGCGGCAAAAATCAACGCGGCGCTGCCCGGCTGCATAGTCGCCAGCAGCGCCTGACGGCGGCGAAGGTACTCTTGCTGAGTCATGACACCCTCCTGGAATCGTTATTAGTGTAAGGTTGGTTTGCGCACTTCCGGCGCGGTCGGTTTTACGCGCGTAAAGGTGTCGTGGCAAAGCAGCGACGCCACACGCACGTACTCGATGATCTCTTCCAGCGACATCTCCAGCTCTTCCTGATCCTCGTCTTCATCGTAGCCCAGCTGAGCGATGTTACGCAGATCGTCGATCGCTTCTCCGGCCTCGCCCGTCACTTTTTCCAGCTTAGGCTGCGTCACACCCAACCCTAGCAGGTAGTGATTGACCCAACCGGCCAGCGCATCGGCGCGATCGAACACGCTGACGTCGTCGCCATCAGGCAGATAAAGCTGAAAAAGGAAGCCGTCGTCTTCCAGCGCATCGCTGGTTGCGCCATGCATGCTGCGCAACGCCTGGGCGAGGTCGTGCCCAAACGCCAGACCCTCGTTCGTCAGGTCGTGAACCAGCGGCAGCCAAGAGCTGTCGTTGTTTCCACCACACAGCATCCCGCTGATCAGACCGTGCATTTCAGCCGGGGTTAAACCCACTCCCTGCTGGTTCAGTAACTGGCTGACATCGTTGTAACCAGGCATTTCGTTCTGCATAGACATGCTCATTCGTCATCAAAGGGAGGAATATTCATGATATGCTACCACTTTGGACCCTGGTGAACCAGAATAGGGCTTGTTTCTACACGCCAGGGTAGCTATAGTGTCGCCCCTTCGCAGCCCCCGGTAGCGGAAGTGAAGGCAGCGCAGTCAAACAGCAGGAAGGTGGCATGTCTGCACAACCCGTCGATATCCAAATTTTTGGCCGTTCGCTGCGAGTGAATTGTCCGCCTGAACAAAGGGATGCTTTGAATCAGGCTGCGGATGATTTGAATCAGCGGTTGCAAGATTTAAAAGAACGCACTAGAGTCACAAATACTGAGCAGCTGGTCTTCATCGCCGCGTTGAACATCAGTTATGAACTGGCTCAGGAAAAAGCGAAGACCCGCGATTACGCGGCGAGCATGGAACAACGCATTAAAATGCTCCAGCAGACCATTGAACAGGCATTGCTTGATCAGGGTCGAATTACAGACAGACCGGGGCAAAACTTTGAATAACACTTCGTGGTCTACTATGGTAGAGTGACCGTGAAGGAAAAATTTCTCTGAGATGTTCGCATGCGGGCCAGTCCCCTGAGCCGATATTTCATACCACAAGAATGTGGCGCTCCATGGTTGGTGAGCATGCTCGGTTCGTCCGAGAAGCCTTAAAACTATGACGACACATTCACCTTGAACCAAGGGTTCAAGGGTTACAGCCTGCGGCGGCATCTCGGAGATTCCCTCACCTTTCTACCCAGCGACTACCATGACGCAACTTCCTGAAGTCCCTGCCTCTCGTCAACACATTCGTCAGTTTATCCGTCAGCAACGCAGAGCCTTATCGTCTGAACAACAAGCCCATTTCGCGCAACAAGGCGCGGCACGCATGATGGCTTATCCACCCGTTGTGATGGCGCATACTGTCGCCCTGTTTCTCTCCTTTGATGGCGAACTCGATACCCAACCGCTGATCGATGAGCTCTGGCGCACCGGGAAAAAGGTCTATCTGCCGGTATTGCACCCGTTCAGCCCGGGGAACTTGCTGTTTCTGCACTACCATCCTCACAGCGAGCTGGTGGTGAATCGTCTGAAAATCACCGAACCTAAGCTGGACGTGCGCGACGTGCTGCCGCTGGATCAGCTGGACGTACTGGTGACGCCGTTGGTGGCATTTGATGAGAGCGGACAGCGTTTGGGTATGGGCGGAGGTTTTTACGATCGCACTCTGCAAAACTGGCAGCAGCACGGCTTACAGCCCGTAGGCTATGCCCATGATTGTCAGCGCGTGGACGCGTTACCGGTTGAGAAATGGGATATTCCGCTGCCTGCGGTGGTGACGCCGTCGAAGATTTGGCAGTGGAGGTAAAAGCAAAACGGTAACGCCAGTTACCGTTTTTAGTGTTTGCGCCCTCTCCCTGTGGGAGAGGGGCGGGGTGAGGGCATCAGACCGCACTAACCTAGTACAGCAGACGCGCGCGAATCGTGCCTGGAATAGCCTTCATCCCCTGCAGCGCTTTCTCTGCAACGTCTTCATCCGCTTCGATATCAATAACCACATAACCCATCTGGGCGTTAGTTTGCAGATACTGTGCGGCGATGTTCACGTCCTGCTCAGCGAAGATCTGGTTAATGGCCGTCAGCACGCCTGGACGGTTTTCGTGGATGTGCAGCAGACGACGTCCACCGTGCAGCGGCAGAGAGACTTCAGGGAAGTTGACCGCCGACAGGGTTGAGCCGTTGTCAGAGTATTTGCTCAGCTTACCGGCCACTTCGAGACCAATGTTTTCCTGCGCTTCCTGAGTAGAGCCCCCGATGTGCGGAGTCAGGATCACGTTGTCGAACTCACACAGCGGCGAGGTGAACGGATCGCTGTTGGTCGCCGGTTCGGTCGGGAAGACATCGATGGCAGCACCCGCCAGATGTTTGCTTTTCAGGGCTTCGCACAGCGCCGGGATATCCACTACCGTACCGCGCGCGGCGTTGATCAGCAGCGAGCCCGGCTTCATCAGCGCCAGCTCTTCTGCACCCATCATGTTTTTGGTGGAGGCGTTTTCCGGCACGTGCAGGCTCACGACATCGCTCATGTTGAGCAGGTCGGAGAGATGCTGAACCTGAGTGGCATTCCCCAGCGGCAGCTTGTTTTCGATGTCGTAGAAGAAGACGTGCATCCCCAGCGATTCCGCCAGAATGCCCAGCTGCGTGCCGATGTGGCCGTAGCCGATAATGCCCAGCTTTTTACCACGCGCTTCAAAAGAGCCGGATGCCAGTTTATTCCAGATCCCGCGGTGGGCCTTGGCATTAGCTTCAGGGATGCCACGCAGCAGCAGCAGAAGTTCACCGATCACCAGCTCCGCCACGGAACGGGTATTGGAGAATGGCGCGTTGAATACCGGGATACCGCGCTTCGCAGCAGCATTGAGATCGACCTGGTTGGTGCCGATACAGAAGCAGCCAATCGCAACCAGTTTTTCTGCTGCGGCAATAACGTCTTCAGTCAGGTGGGTACGGGATCGCAGGCCAATGAAGTGGGCGTCACGGATCGACTCTTTCAGCTGTTCGGTATCCAGCGCGCCTTTGTGAAATTCGATGTTGGTGTAACCTGCCGCACGAAGGTTATCCAGTGCTTTCTGATGCACCCCTTCGACCAGCAGAAATTTAATCTTGTCTTTCTCCAGTGATACCTTTGCCATTTCCCCGACCCTGTCTGATTGTCTGAACTGTTGTTGTGCTGGATTGAAATCCGCTCCAGCCAACATATCAAAAAAAACTATTGCAGCAATATGAACGTTTGCGTCGGGACTCTGAAGAAATGTCATACAGCGCCAATTGGCAGTGAAATATGCTGTGGAGGAATACGAAAGCGGCAGGATCGTCAGGAGAGAATTAGAAATGTGACACAAGTCACCGAATATCGCTGTTGCAAAAAAAGTTAGCGGGGGGAGGCTCCCCCCGTCAGATCATTTCACGATGGTTTTGACGCCATCGGCGGTGCCGATCAGCGCGACATCCGCGCCACGATTGGCGAATAACCCTACGGTTACCACGCCTGGCAGACCATTGATGGCATTCTCCAGCGCCACGGCGTCGAGGATCTCCAGACCGTGAACATCCAGAATCACGTTCCCGTTATCCGTCACCACGCCCTGACGGTATTCCGGGCGGCCACCCAGTTTCACCAGCTCGCGGGCAACCGCGCTGCGCGCCATCGGGATCACTTCAACCGGCAGCGGGAAGTTGCCGAGGATATCGACCTGCTTGGAGGCATCGGCGATACAGATAAACTTGTCCGCCACGGAGGCGATGATTTTCTCGCGCGTCAGCGCCGCGCCACCGCCCTTGATCATCTGCATATGGCCGTTGATCTCATCCGCGCCGTCGACGTAGATCCCCAGACGGTCAACGTCGTTGAGATCGAAAACGGTGATCCCCAGGCTTTTCAGCTTTTCCGTGGAGGCATCGGAGCTGGAAACCGCGCCCTCGATCTGGCCTTTCATGGTGCCCAGCGCATCAATAAAGTGTGCTGCCGTTGACCCTGTGCCCACGCCGACAATGGTACCCGGCTGTACATACTGGAGAGCGGCCCATCCTACTGCTTTTTTCAGTTCATCCTGCGTCATGATCTCGTGCCCGTGGTGATTTTGCGTGACGCGCATTATAGAGCATTCGCCTGCGCCATGTGATCTGCGAGGTCACCAATTTCGTCTGTATCAAACATAAAATTATGTCATAGTGCGAAGTATTGAATTTTTTGGGAGTCAGCCAGAGCAATGAAACGTCCGGACTACAGAACATTACAGGCGCTTGATGCCGTTATTCGTGAACGCGGATTCGAACGCGCAGCACAAAAGCTGTGCATTACCCAATCCGCTGTTTCACAACGAATCAAACAGCTTGAGAACATGTTCGGGCAGCCGCTGCTGGTTCGTACCGTGCCGCCGCGTCCAACCGAACAGGGGCAAAAGCTGCTGGCACTGCTGCGTCAGGTTGAGCTGCTGGAAGATGAGTGGCTGGGCGATGAACAGACCGGCTCCACGCCGCTGCTGCTCTCGCTGGCGGTCAACGCCGACAGTCTGGCAACCTGGCTCCTCCCTGCCCTCGCCCCGGTGCTGGCCGATTCGCCTATTCGCCTGAATCTGCAGGTTGAAGACGAAACCCGTACCCAGGAGCGTCTGCGCCGCGGTGAAGTAGTGGGTGCAGTCAGTATCCAGCCTCAGGCGCTGCCAAGCTGCCTGGTGGATCAGCTGGGGGCGCTGGATTATCTGTTCGTTGGCTCAAAAGCCTTTGCCGAGCGTTACTTCCCGAATGGCGTTACCCGCGCGGCGCTGCTGAAAGCACCTGCCGTGGCCTTTGACCATCTTGATGACATGCATCAGGCATTTTTACAGCAGAACTTCGACCTGCCGCCGGGCAGCGTACCCTGCCATATCGTGAACTCCTCCGAAGCCTTCGTGCAGCTGGCACGTCAGGGCACCACCTGCTGCATGATCCCGCATCTGCAGATCGAGAAAGAGCTGAACAGCGGCGAGCTGATCGACCTGACACCAGGCTTACACCAGCGCCGTATGCTCTACTGGCACCGCTTTGCCCCGGAAAGCCGGATGATGCGCAACGTCACCGACGCGCTGCTGGCCCATGGACATAAAGTCCTGCGTCAGGACTAATAAAAAGGCCGGGTCGCATTAACGCTGACCCGGCCTTTTTTCTGTGCTGAATACCAGACTTACGGTGCTTTAGTCGCCGTATCCTGCTGCTGATTCTGCTGAACCGGCTGAGTCTGCTGGTTCTGCTGCTGACCCTGCGCTGGCTCCAGTTGGAACACCACGTCAACCTGATCGTCAAACTGAATGGTTGGCTGTTCGTAGGTATCCTGCGCAGAGACTGGCGCCGCTTCCGCTTTCATCATGCGTACCATCGGGCTCGGCTGATAGTTAGAGACGTGGTAACGGACGCTGTAAACCGGGCCCAGCTTGCTGTTAAAGCCAGAAGCCAGCTGCTGCGCCTGACGCACGGCATCATCAATCGCCGCTTTACGCGCTTCGTCTTTATACTTCTCTGGTTGCGCAACACCCAGGGAGACAGAACGGATTTCGTTCAGACCCGCTTTCAGCGCGCCATCCAGCAGGGAGTTGAGCTTATCAAGCTGACGTACCGTGACTTCCACGGTACGCACCGCGCGGTAACCTTTCAGGATGCTTTTGCCATCCTTATAGTCATAATCCGGCTGAGTACGCAGGTTGGCAGAATTGATATCTTTTTTAGCGACGCCGTTCTGCTCCAGGAAAGAGAGATATTGCGCAACGCGATCGTCTGCCTGTTTCTTGGCGGTAGCGGCATCTTTTGCCGCCACGTTCACTTCGATGGCTAAGGTTGCAATATCCGGGGCCGCATCAACGCTGGCGGTACCGGAGGTCACAATGTGCGGGCTGTCAGGCAGTTCACTGGCCTGAACGGATGCTGCGCCAAAACCCATTAATGCCGCCAGGGCGATTACATTCAACTTCACTTTTATTCCTCCATGTTGCGAAGAGTGCCCATGTAACAGGGCGCATGCCAGCAAGCTTAGCGGCTGCTGGTCGAATGTCCATAAGACAACGCTTAGTAGAATAGTTCCCGAATATGATGAATCCCCTCTTTCGCCAGCTGGAAAGCGATAACCCACATCACCACACCGACCAGGCCGTTGATAATGCGCTGGGCTTTGGCGGTGCGCAGACGGGGAGCCAGCCAGGCGGCAAGCAGCGCCAGCCCAAAGAACCACAGGAAAGAGGCGCTGACGGTACCCAGTGCAAACCAGCGTCTCGGCTCGGCATCAAGCTGACCGCCCAGGCTACCCAGCACCACGAAGGTATCCAGATAAACATGCGGGTTGAGCCAGGTGACCGCCAGCATGGTGACGATAATTTTCCAGCGCCCCTGCTTCATCACTTCGGCGCTGGCCAGCTCAATATTGCTGCCCATCGCCGTTTTCAGGGCGCCAAAGCCATACCACAGCAGAAACGCGACGCCGCCCCAGGTGACCAGCGCCAGCAGCCAGGGGGACTGCATCAGCAGCGCGCTACCGCCAAAAATACCGGCGCAGATCAGGAGCATATCGCTCACCGCGCAGAGCAACGCAATCATCAGATGATACTGACGACGAATACCCTGATTCATGACGAACGCATTTTGCGGGCCGAGAGGCAGGATCATCGCTGCGCCAATCATAAGCCCTTGAATGTAAAAAGATAACATGAAAATTAATCTCAGGAAGCTGTCTTAAGGGCAGACTATACTGCGGGAGGATAATAAGAGGAAATGGATAATATTAATTGGCAATAAGCAGAACTAATTAAACCCGACACGCATTGCGCATGCCGGGTTACCTGGAAAACGTTATTCCGCCGGCTCTTTCACACGCTTGAAGTTCACGTCCATCTGCGGGTACGGGAAGCTGATACCGTTGGCGTCAAAGTCGCGTTTCACGCGTTCCAGCACATCCCAGTAAACGCTCTGCAGATCGCCGCTGTGGCTCCAGATGCGCACCACAAAGTTGATAGATGAAGCACCCAGCTCGTTCAGGCGAACGGTCATCTCACGATCTTTCAGAATGCGGTCATCCGACTCGATAATGTTAGTCAGGAGCTGCTTAACCTTGTCGATATCCGAGTCGTACGCCACGCCAATGATGAACTCATTGCGACGGACCGGTTCACGAGAGAAGTTAATGATGTTGTTGGCGATGATTTTCCCGTTCGGGATCACGACCATCCGGCCATCCGCGCTGCGCAGGGTGGTAGAGAAGATCTGCACCTGCAGCACGGTACCGGCCACGCCGCCGAGATCAACATATTCGCCAGAGCGGAACGGACGGAAGGTCACCAGCAGTACCCCGGCCGCCAGGTTCGACAGCGAGCCCTGCAAGGCCAGACCAATTGCCAGACCGGCGGCACCCAGCACGGCGATAACCGATGCCGTTTGCACCCCGACACGGCCCAGAGCCGCAATCAGCGTAAACGCGATAACGCCGTAGCGCACCAGTGCGGAGAGGAAATCTGCCACCGTGGCATCAATATGACGCGCCCGCATCACGCGGTTAACCGCATTAGAGATGATGCGCGCCACGATCATACCGATGATGATAATGGCGATGGCCGCCACAATGTTTACGGCGTAACTCAACAGCAATGCCTGGTTACGCACCAGCCAGGAGCCCGCGTTATTGATGCTATCTACAACACCGAGATCTTCCATTCAATATTCCTTATCTAAGCAAACCATAGAAATGCATCCCCCATCGAGGCAGGCAAGTTAGTTAAGGGTAAACAAAAGCGAGGGCTTTTGCCAAACAGATCACATAAATAGTGCCCGTAGCCAGTTGAAAAAGCATAAAAAAAGCCCGCGATTACCGCGGGCTTTCTGAGGCTATCAGCAGTGCAAATTACAGAACGTCAACCGCGTTCAGCTCTTTGAATGCCTGCTCCAGACGCGTCACCATAGAGGCCTGGGCTGAACGCAGCCATACGCGTGGATCGTAGTATTTCTTGTTCGGCTGGTCTTCGCCTTTCGGGTTGCCCAGCTGGCCCTGCAGATAAGCTTCGTTGGTTTTGTAGTACTGCAGGATACCGTCCCAGGTTGCCCATTGGGTGTCGGTATCGATGTTCATTTTGATAACACCGTAGCTTACGGAGTCTTTGATTTCCTGAGCAGAAGAACCGGAACCGCCGTGGAAGACGAAGTTCAGGCTGTTGTGCGGCAGGTTGTGTTTCTTGGAAACGTATTCCTGAGAATCACGCAGAATCGTCGGGGTCAGAACCACGTTGCCTGGCTTGTACACGCCGTGTACGTTACCGAAGGAGGCAGCGATGGTGAAGCGTGGGCTGATTTTGCTCAGCTCGGTATACGCGTAATCAACGTCTTCTGGCTGAGTGTACAGGGCAGAAGCGTCCATGTGGCTGTTGTCCACACCATCTTCTTCGCCACCGGTGCAACCCAGTTCGATTTCCAGAGTCATGTCCATTTTGGCCATGCGCGCCAGGTATTTGGAGCAGATCTCGATGTTCTCTTCCAGAGACTCTTCAGACAGGTCGATCATGTGAGAAGAGAACAGTGGCTTACCGGTTGCTGCGAAGTGTTTTTCGCCCGCGTCCAGCAGACCGTCGATCCACGGCAGCAGTTTCTTCGCGCAGTGGTCAGTGTGCAGGATAACCGGAACACCGTAGTGCTCAGCCATCTGGTGTACGTGATGTGCGCCAGAGATTGCGCCCAGGATTGCCGCGCCCTGAGGAACGTCAGTTTTCACGCCTTTACCTGCGATAAACGCAGCACCGCCGTTAGAGAACTGAACGATTACCGGAGCTTTAACTTTTGCTGCGGCTTCCAGTACGGCGTTAATAGAGTCGGTACCGACGCAGTTAACCGCTGGCAGAGCAAAGTTGTTTTCTTTTGCTACCTGGAACACCTTCTGAACGTCATCACCAGTGATCACGCCAGGTTTTACGAAATCAAAAATTTTAGACATGTTGCGAGTCCTGTATCTTCGGCCTTGGAAAGGGGCGAGCTCTTAAAAGCACGCTGAAAATTGGGCAGGTTTCCCTGCCCTAAAATGGCTTACTTCTTAGCGCGCTCTTCGAGCATGGCTACTGCTGGCAGAACTTTGCCTTCCACGAATTCGAGGAATGCGCCGCCGCCAGTGGAGATGTAGGAGATCTTGTCGGAAATACCGAACAGATCGATTGCTGCCAGAGTATCACCGCCGCCAGCAATGGAGAATGCGTCGCTGTCTGCAATCGCGTTAGCCACGATTTCAGTACCTTTACGGAAGTTCGGGAATTCGAACACGCCAACCGGGCCGTTCCACAGAATGGTTTTCGCATTCTTCAGGATCTCAGCCAGTTTTTCTGCAGAGGCATCGCCCAGGTCCAGAATCTGCTCTTCATTTTTGATGTCAGAGACAGACTTCAGCTCAGCGGTAGCGGTTTCAGAGAACTCGGTCGCTACGCGAACGTCAGTTGGAACTGGGATGTCACAGGTGGTCAGCAGGCGTTTTGCTTCGTCAACCAGGTCTGCTTCGTACAGGGATTTACCCACGTTGTGGCCCTGAGCAGCAACGAAGGTGTTGGCGATGCCGCCACCGACGATCAGCTGGTCAGCGATTTTGGACAGAGAGTCCAGAACGGTCAGTTTGGTAGAGACTTTAGAACCGCCAACGATAGCAACCATTGGACGCGCTGGCTCTTTCAGAGCTTTGCCCAGTGCTTCCAGTTCGTCTGCCAGCAGTGGACCTGCACAGGCGACGTCAGCGAATTTACCGATACCGTGAGTAGAAGCCTGCGCACGGTGAGCAGTACCGAAAGCATCCATTACGAACACGTCGCACAGGGCTGCGTATTTTTTGGACAGGGTTTCGTCGTCTTTCTTCTCGCCTTTGTTAAAGCGAACGTTTTCCAGAACAACCAGTTCACCTTCAGCAACTTCAACGCCGTCCAGGTAGTCTTTAACCAGACGTACCGGGCTGGACAGTTTGTCTTTCAGGTAATTAACAACCGGCAGCAGAGAGAATTCTTCGTTGTACTCGCCTTCGGTCGGACGACCCAGGTGGGAGGTGACCATCACTTTTGCACCCTGCTTCAGTGCCAGTTCGATGGTTGGCAGAGAGGCACGGATACGTGCGTCGCTGGTGACTTTCCCATCTTTAACCGGTACGTTCAGATCCGCACGGATGAAAACGCGTTTACCTGCCAGATCCAGATCGGTCATCTTAATTACAGACATGGTGAATCCTCTCGTTGATTCTTAAAGTTTTGCAGACGCAATACGCGCCTTACCTGAAACCTTGTGCGGCCATGGCTAACGTGGTGTCGAGCATCCTGTTAGCAAAGCCCCATTCATTATCACACCAGACCAGCGTTTTGATCAGATGCGCCCCACTCACGCGCGTTTGGGTGCCATCAACAATGGCGCTGTGCGGATCGTGGTTAAAATCTACTGAGACCAACGGTAATTCCGTATAGTCAACTATACCATGAAATGCTTGCTGTGCCGCTTTTTGCAGCAACAGGTTGACCTCACAGGCTTTTACCGGTTTCTTCACGGTCACGCTGAGGTCGATCGCCGTCACGTTGATGGTAGGAACACGCACGGCGATAGCTTCAAAACGGTCTTCAAACTGGGGGAAAATTCGGGTGATACCGGCCGCCAGTTTGGTATCCACCGGGATAATCGACTGACTCGCCGCGCGAGTGCGTCGCAGGTCCGGGTGGTATGCGTCAATGACCTGCTGATCGTGCATGGCGGAGTGAATCGTGGTCACGGTGCCCGATTCAATGCCATAGGCATCGTCCAGCAGTTTGATGACCGGAATAATACAGTTGGTGGTGCAGGAGGCATTGGAGACGATGCGGTGTTCCGCTTGCAGCTCATGATGGTTAACGCCATAAACCACCGTGGCATCGAGATCGTTACTGCCGGGATGTGAGAAGAGCACTTTCTTCGCGCCAGCCGCCAGATGGGCTTCGCCATGTTCGCGATTGCCGTAGACGCCGGTACAGTCGAGCACCACATCCACGCCCAGCTCACGCCAGGGTAAGGCGTCGATCGTCTGCTCATGCAGCACACGAATCACGTCATCACCGACGAACAGCTGCTCTCTCTCCTGACGAACGTCCCAGGCGAAGCGCCCATGGCTGGTGTCATATTTCAATAAATGCGCCATGCCTGCGGCATCGGCCAGTTCATTGATGGCCACCACGGTCATTTCCGCCCGGCGCCCGGATTCATATAAAGCACGAACCACGTTACGTCCGATGCGACCGAAACCATTAATCGCTACGCGTACGGTCATAAGTCTCCTGCAAAGCTTTCCCTGATTCGAGGTGGCTGACAGAGTAATCCAGCAACGCTCTGAGGGGAATCCTCGCCTGTCACAAACTCCAACTGATTGGTCATTTGTCGAACGTTTAATCGACTGAAACGCTTCAGCCAGAATAAGCGAAACGTGGAATAAAGGGAATGAGCCCTCGGACCAATAAGCCAGCTATATGACTTGCGTCACATTTTTAATGGAATAATTCACAGCGCAGTTACATGCAGGAGGAATAGTAGATACAAAAAAGCCGGGTGGCGAGGTAAAAGCAAAACGGTAACCCAGGGGTTACCGTTTTTGGTATTTGCACCCTCTCCCGTGGGAGAGGGTTGGGGTGAGGGCATAAGCCCGCACCGTACCAGCAATTACAGCAGTTCTTTCGCTTTTGCGACCACGTTCTCAACGGTGAAGCCAAACTCTTCGAACAGCTGCTCAGCCGGAGCAGACTCACCGAAGGTGGTCATGCCGACGATTGCGCCGTTCAGGCCCACGTATTTGAACCAGTAGTCAGCGATACCCGCTTCCACAGCCACACGAGCGGAGACCGCTTTCGGCAGCACGGATTCACGGTACGCCGCGTCCTGCTTGTCAAAGGCATCGGTAGACGGCATGGAAACCACGCGCGCTTTCACGCCTTCGCCTGCCAGTTGATCCCAGGCCGCAACCGCCAGTTCAACTTCAGAACCGGTCGCGATGAAAATCACCTGTGGCTGACCGTCGCAATCTTTCAGCACGTAACCGCCGCGGGCGATGTTCGCCAGCTGCGCTTCGGTACGATCCTGCTGAGCCAGGTTCTGACGGGAGAGGATCAGTGCGGTCGGGCCATCCTGACGCTCAACGCCATATTTCCACGCTACCGCGGATTCAACCTGGTCACATGGACGCCATGTGGACATGTTTGGGGTCACACGCAGAGAAGCAACCTGCTCAACCGGCTGGTGAGTCGGGCCATCTTCGCCCAGACCGATGGAGTCGTGTGTGTAAACCATCACCTGACGCTGTTTCATCAGTGCAGCCATACGCACCGCGTTACGGGCATATTCCACGAACATCAGGAAGGTGGAGGTGTACGGCAGGAAACCACCGTGCAGGGAGATACCGTTGGCAATCGCGGTCATACCGAATTCACGTACACCGTAATGGATGTAGTTACCGGCAGCATCTTCGTTGATCGCTTTAGAACCAGACCAGATGGTCAGGTTAGAAGGTGCCAGGTCAGCGGAGCCGCCGAGGAACTCTGGCAGCCACGGGCCGAAGGCTTCGATGGCATTCTGGGACGCTTTACGGCTGGCGATTTTGGACGGGTTCGCCTGCAGTTTAGCGATGAACTCGTTCGCTTTGGCGTCGAAGTCAGCCGGCATGTCACCTTTCATACGACGGGTGTATTCAGCCGCTTCCTGTGGGAAGGCTTTAGCGTAGGCAGCAAATTTCTCGTTCCATGCTGCTTCTTTTGCCTGACCGGCTTCTTTGGCATCCCACTGCGCGTAGATCTCAGATGGGATCTCAAACGCGGCGTGTTTCCAGCCCAGCTGTTCACGGGTCAGGGCGATCTCTGCATCACCCAGCGGTGCACCATGAGAGTCGTGGGTGCCGGCTTTGTTCGGGGAACCGAAACCGATGATGGTTTTGCACATCAGCAGGGACGGCTTGTCGGTTACAGCGCGTGCTTCTTCTACTGCACGTTTGATCGCGTCAGCATCGTGACCGTCAACACCACGTACCACGTGCCAGCCGTAGGCTTCGAAACGTGCTGCGGTATCGTCGGTGAACCAGCCTTCAACGTGACCATCAATGGAGATGCCGTTGTCGTCATAGAACGCAACCAGTTTGCCCAGCTTCAGGGTACCGGCCAGGGAGCATACCTCGTGAGAGATACCTTCCATCATGCAGCCGTCGCCGAGGAACGCATAGGTGAAGTGGTCAACAATGTCGTGACCCGGACGGTTGAACTGCGCCGCCAGCGTCTTCTCAGCAATTGCCATGCCCACGGCGTTAGCAATGCCCTGACCCAGCGGACCGGTAGTGGTTTCAACACCTGCGGTGTAGCCCACTTCCGGGTGACCCGGGGTTTTAGAGTGCAGCTGACGGAAGTTTTTCAGCTCTTCGATTGGCAGCGCATAGCCGGTGAGGTGCAGCAGGCTGTAGATCAGCATGGAGCCATGGCCGTTGGACAGTACGAAACGGTCGCGGTCAGCCCAGGCCGGGTTCTGCGGGTTGTGGTTCAGGAAATCACGCCACAGGACTTCGGCAATGTCAGCCATACCCATCGGGGCACCCGGGTGACCGGATTTAGCTTTTTGTACAGCATCCATGCTCAGCGCACGAATAGCATTGGCAAGCTCTTTACGTGAGGACATTTTGACTCCAGATCGGATGTTGAAGGCCATACCCGTTTCGGCTTGACGACAGCGCGTTTTGGGCTACGCCAGAAAAAAGTGCCAACAATGTAACCCAAGCGACAAAGCATGTACATGGACCATTCTTTTGCCGGTTAAGAAATCTCTGGAACAGGCTCGCACGTTGCGCAATCTTCTCGCCCGCCTTCGTTTATATTCTTTATACTCAGGGTACTCCGGCCTCGCTGCCGTGATGTAATTTCAGAATTTATCGTGTTTAACGAGTGCGGAAGCAACCTAATGAAAATGCGTGCAATAGTGCTGGCTCTGGGAACAACGCTCCTGCTGAGCGGGTGTCAGAATATGGACTCCGGCGGTCTGATGAGCTCCGGAGCAGAGGCGTTTCAGGCCTACTCCCTGAGCGATGCTCAGGTCAAAACATTAAGCGATGAAGCCTGTAAGGAGATGGACGGTAAGGCTACCATCGCCCCGGCAGGCAGCACTTACGCTCAGCGTCTGGACAAGATTGCTTCTGCGCTTGGTGACAACATTAATGGCCAGCCGGTGAACTATAAGGTTTACATGGCCAAAGACGTCAACGCCTTTGCGATGGCCAACGGCTGTATCCGCGTCTACAGCGGACTGATGGATATGATGACCGACAACGAAGTTGAAGCGGTTATCGGGCATGAAATGGGTCACGTTGCCCTCGGCCACGTGAAGAAAGGCATGCAGGTTGCACTTGGCACCAACGCCGTGCGCGTGGCGGCAGCGTCTGCCGGCGGCATTGTCGGGAGCCTGTCCCAGTCGCAGCTTGGCGATCTCGGTGAAAAACTGGTCAATTCCCAGTTCTCCCAGCGTCAGGAATCTGAAGCGGATGACTACTCTTACGATCTGTTGCGCAAACGCGGCATCAACCCGTCAGGTTTAGCCACCAGCTTCGAAAAACTGGCGCAACAGGAAGCGGGCCGTCAAAGCTCAATGTTTGACGACCACCCTGCTTCTGCGGCACGTGCGCAGCATATTCGCGATCGCATGGCTACAGACGGCATTAAATAATTGCACATATGCCCGGTGCGCAGTGCGTCACCGGGCAAAACACCTAGTACAACGTCTTCTGCGGCGGCCCGGCAAACTTCAGCGCGCCAATCTGCCCCATCCGCACTTCCACCACCGACGGCCCCGGCATCGCCAGCGCTTCCGTCATTACTGCATCAAAATCTTCCGCTCGCTCAACGCTCCACGCCTGCAGGCCAATCGCCTGCGCCAGCAGGGTAAAGTCCGGCGTATGCAGCTCGTTATAATACTGACGCCCGCCGAAATATTTATCCTGAATGCCGCGCATTACTCCGTAACCGCCGTCGTTCATTACCAGCAGCGTCACGTTGGCTTTCTCCTGCGCCAGCGTCGCCAGCTCGCCGAGGTTCAGGCTCAGACCGCCGTCACCCACCAGCCCGACCACTTTACGCTGCGGGTTGGCAATCGCGGTGCCGATCGCCATCGGCAGACCCATACCTATCGCCCCCGCCAGAGAGTGGATGTTCATCAGCGGGCCGTTGGCGCGGAACAGACGGCTACCCCACAGGCTGCCGGAAACGGTGATATCGCGCACCAGCAGGCCATCCTTCGGCAAGGCTTTTTCGATAGCATCGTTAAGCTTCGCATAGGCGCCGCACTGCTCGCGAAGTCCCTGGTCAGCTTGCTCAACCGCCTGCTGTACCTGCGAATCCCACCGGGCGTCACCCCATTCGCGGCCCTGCGTTTTCGCCGCCAGCGCCGTTAACAGCGTCGGGCAATCGGCTATGAGGGTGTTATCCATCAGATAGTTGCGGCTCGCCGCCGCCGGATCGATATCAATCTGCACGCGCGGGTGCGGCAGCTCAAGCGTCCAGGAGCGCGTTTCGTTGCTGCGCAGGCGCGAACCGGCAACCAGCGTAAAATCACACTGGGCGATAAGCGCTTCAACGGACGGCGAGTTATGGAACGCCCGCAGGCTGGCGCGATGGCTGTCCGGCAGCACGCCGCGAGCGTGAGTGCTGGAGATAACGGTCACGCCCGCATCTGCCAGCGTTTTAACGGCATCAGCGCATGACAAGGCACCGCCGCCCAGCCACAGCAGCGGCTGTTTCGCCTGCTTAAGCTGTGCCCACAGCGTATTAACAACGCTGGCATCAAGGGTTGCCCCCGGAGCAGGTTTCACTGGCGCCGTTACCAGCGACAGTGGAATTTTCGCACCCTGAATATCAATTGGGATTTCTACAGAGACCGGTCCACACGGCGGGGTCTGTGCCTCCTGAATCGCTTTATGCAGAATCGCTATCGCCTGGTTGGCATTGCTGATGCGGTACGCCCGTTTTGAACTGGCCTTCAGGAAGGTCAACTGGTCACGGGTTTCGTGGATAAAGCCGGTATCGGCATCCAGCCAGGTTTTCTCTACCTGTCCGGTTAAATGCAGCAGCGGCGTATTCGCATTCATCGCCTCCACCAGCGCGCCAACCGCGTTCCCTGCCCCTGCACCGGTGCTGGTCAGCGCCACGCCGAGACCGGAAAAGCGCCCGTGGGCGTCGGCCATAGTGACGGAGCCTGCTTCGCCGCGCGCTGGCACAAAGCGGATGTTGCCGCGCTGCCCTACCGCATCGGCGATCGGCAGATTGTGAATGGAGATGACGCCGTAGATGGCCTCAACCTGATACTGCTCCAGCGTTCTGGCGATGGCGTCGCCGACGGTTATCATTTCGCTCATTACTCACCCTTTCTTAGTCGCACCAGTGGTTGACGCTGTTACCCGTCGCCAGATAAATGCTCTTTTGCTGCATCCAGGCTTTCAGCCCCTGAATGCCCTTTTCGCGGCCCAGACCGCTCTCTTTAAAGCCCCCGAACGGGGTCGAAATGGCAAAGACCTTGTAGGTATTGATCCACACCGTGCCCACCTCCAGCTGCTCGCTGAGGCGCAGCGCGTGCCCGGTGTCGCGCGTCCAGATCCCTGCAGCCAGACCGTAAACCGAATCGTTCGCCTCGCGGATCAGCGCCGCTTCATCGCGAAACGGCATCGCCACCAGCACCGGGCCGAAGATCTCCTCCTGGCAGGCGCGGGCGCTGTTGCTCAGCCCTTCGATAATGGTTGGCTGGAAGAAACTGCCGTTTGCCAGCGTGGGATCGGCCGGGATCTCCCCGCCGCACAGCACGCGCCCTCCTTCATGCTTCGCCAGCTCGACATACTCCAGCACGCTCTGGCGGTGCTTCTCGTTGATCAGCGGCCCTACGTGAGTGCCGTCGGTAAACGGATGGCCGACGCGCAGACCGCGGGTTAACTCCAGCAGCCGCGCCATCAGCGGGGCGTAAATGCTCTGGTGGATAAACAGCCGTGAACCGGCGATGCACGCCTGCCCAGCTGAGCTGAAAATGCCGTAGCAGATCCCGCGCGCGGCCTGCTCAACGTCCGCATCTTCCAGCACGATGGTCGGAGATTTACCCCCCAGCTCCAGCGACGCCGGGATCAGTTTTTCCGCTGCCACGTGCGCCAGATGGCGTCCGGTGGTGGTACCCCCGGTAAAGGAGATTTTGCGAACCTTAGGGTGTCGTGCCAGCGCATCGCCAATCACCGAGCCTTTGCCCGGCAATACGCTGAGCAGCCCGGCTGGCAGCCCGGCCTGCTCAAAAATGCGCGCCAGCTCCAGCGCCATCAGCGGCGTGGCTTCGGCGGGTTTGAGGATCACCGCGTTACCCGCGGCAATTGCCGGAGCCACCTTCTGCATCTCGCTGGCAATCGGCGAGTTCCACGGCGTGATGGCCGCTACCACTCCGAGGGGCTCATAGCGGCTCAGGGTCAGCAAATCTTGCTGACGCGGGGTCGGGAGTTCCCCTTCCAGCAGCTCGCAGGCAGCAGCGAAATAGCGTGCCGTTCCCGCCGCGCTCATCACCAGGCCACGCGCTTCCGCCAGCGGCTTACCGTTATCGCGGCTCTGCATTTGCGCCAACTCGTCCACGCGGGACTCAATCAGATCCGCGACCTTGTGCAGGATCCTGGCCCTCATATGCGGCAGGCTGTTGCGCCATGCGGGATCGCGCCAGGCGCGCTCTCCGGCCTCAATGGCTTCCTGCAAATCGCCCAGACTTGCCGCGTTCAACACCGCATTTAACGAGCCGTCAGCGGGGAAATGGCTCTGCATGGCATGGCCACCACCGTGTCGCCAGTTGCCGCCAATGAAAATCTTTTGCTCTTCCATCATGGCTCCTCAGCCTTGGGCAAGTTCTCGGCAGGCGCGCACCGCGCTGAGTGCCGCCAGAGTGGAGGTTTTGGGGTTAGAGGCCAGCGGCAGCCCGCTCAGCTCCAGATGGAACTCGCCAAACAGGCCTTCGACGTGCAGCGTGTGGGTATTGCGTTTCGTTGCCGGGTCGACCATCAGCTGTACGCGGGTGTCGTCCATCCCCACACCGCCGAGCGCCACGGTGGCCGCCACGTTGGCATTCGCCGGGAACAGGCGCGCCGCCTCGCGGGCGCTGCCTTCAAAGAATACCTGGGCAACGGACACCGCGTTAAGATCGATAAGCTGCTCGGCATAGCTGCCGCGCCAGCTGGCCGGGCTTTTGCGCGACTGATAGGTCACGCGTTCCAGTCCGCCCTCTTTCGCCGCCGCCAGCCCGTCGATACCGGCAACCGCACCGGAGAGCAGCGTCAGCTTGCCGCCCGCCGCAAGCAGGCGTTGCTCCAGCGCGCTGTCCGCCAGCGCACCGGTGGAGATGACCGCCAGATGCCAGCCGCGACCTAAAATCGCTTCCCCATACTGCGCCACCGCCTGCTGGCTGGCGCACTCCAGCACCAGATCGGGCGTTTCAGCGCACGCCATCGGGGAGGTCAGGACCACCACCGCATCGCCAAACTGCGCGCGAATTGCCGCGTGGTGAGATTCACGCGCCACAATCCAGCCGATAGCCACACCGGCGGGAAGGCGCTCAATCACCGCCTGCGCCATCGCCCCGAAGCCAATTAACATGATCTTTTTCATGATGTGTCCTTACAGATGGCGGCAGAAGCCGCCGGAAACGTCCAGCGCGGCCCCGGTGGTAAAGGAGGCCAGCGGCGAGGCGAGGAACAGCAGCGCCTGCGCGGGCTCCTGCGGTTTGCCGAGTCGCGCCATCGGAATGCCGCGTTTACGGGCGATATCCGCCGTCCATTCCGGCCAGCTCTGGCTTTTATCCGTCCGGTTTTCAAAGCGGCGCTGCCACTGGCCCGATTCCACCATGCCAAGCAGGATGGAATTGACGCGGATGCCTTTCCCTACCAGCTCTTTCGAGAGCGTCAGCGTCATGTTCAGCAGCGCGGCGCGGGCGGCGGAGGTGGCTATCATGTGCTCCTCCGGCTGCAGCGCCAGCAGGGAGTTCACGCAGGTGATGGAGGCGATGTCGGACTGCTCCAGCAGCGGCTGAAACGCCTGCACCGGGTTGATGACCCCGAACAGTTTGAGTTCGGCTTCGTGCAGCCAGGCCTCGCGCGGGGTGTCATTGAAATGGGCCACATAGCCCTGCCCGGCGTTGTTGATCAGCATATCCGCCGCGCCAAAGCGATCGTTCACGGCACGGGCAAACGCCAGCACCTCGTCGGCTTTCAGCACGTCGCAGCGGTAAGCGAAAATCTCCCCGTCCGGGTAGTCGTTTTGCAGCGCGGCGTGGGCGCTGGCGAGACGGTCCGGATCGCGGCCACAGAAGGCCACCTTTGCCCCCTCGCCCAGCAGCAACCGCAGCGTTTCGAAGCCAATACCAGAAGAACCGCCGGTGACGACCGCTACGCGCCCGTTAATTTGTGCATTCATCGCGCACCTCTTCATTAATGCGTAAAAGCTGTTGGTTAAAAAAGGCGTTGTTATCGAGATAGCTGGCGTGCCCGGCCTGCGGGATAGCGATAAACGGTACGCCGTAGCGCAGCGCCAGCCCCTGTACCAGCTCCGGCTGAGTGATCGCGTCCTGCTCGCCGCACCAGACTTCAACGTTGCCTGAGTAGCGCTTCAGCCAGGCATGAATATCGTCGTGCGTCAGCATCCACGCGGCGGCGAGGTAGCCTTCCGGACGCAGCTTGCGCATTCCCGCCGCGACGGTGGCGATATCCTCCGCACGCGCGCCGGGACGCAGTAGTTTCGCGGCGCGGGTCTGGGCGAGGATTTCCCCGCCCAGCGCCATCTGCTGCTCGCGGTTGCGCCAGACCTGCTCGCGCTGCGCCAGTGCGGCCTGGCCGTAGCCTTGCGCAGCATCTGCCAGCACCAGGTGCATTACGCGATCCGGGAACTTCGCGGCAAAGGCGCTGGCCACCAGCGCCCCCAGCGAATGGCCGACCAGCACCGCCTGCCAGACACCCGCGCGGTCAAGCATTGCCGCCAGGGCGTCGGCGTAATCACCGGCGTTTGCCCGCTCAACCGCCAGCATCGGGCTTTCGCCATAGCCGGGCATGTCCCACGCCAGCACGCGAAAGCCGTCCAGCGACATCTGTTTATGCCAGGAGGCTGCACCGGAGCTGATACCGTGCAGCAGCATCAGCGGAATACCGCTGCCCTGTTCGCGAAACCCCGTCATCGTGCCTCCTAGTTCCGCTTCACTTTGGAAAGCGGATGATCGGATGGATAGGTTGGGATTTCCGGCTTGTTGGTACCCAGCATGACGCACATCAGCGCCTCTTCTTCGCCGTGGTTGAACAGCCCGCGGTAGATCCCCGCCGGAACGGAAATCAGGTCACGCTCGCGCAGCACGGTTTCGGTGTAGTTATCGCCGTCCTGAATCATCAGCGTGATCTGCCCTTTGAGCATAAAGAACACCTCTTCCACATCATCATGCAGATGCAGCGGCCCTTCGCATTTCGACGGCAGCACCATGGTGGAGAAGGTAAAATGGTCCGCCTGTACGGTGTTGGTGTCGTTCGCCACGCCCGTGGCGCCGGTGCCGATGTAACGCATCTGGGCGCGGCGATATTTCGGGTCAAAATCGGCCTGAAACTTCAGTGCGTTCCAGTCGTATTTACGGCCTTCGAAGCGCGCAATGCGCGATTCGACCCACTCTTCCATGGTCAGATGGTCAGGTTTAACGCCTGTTTTTGCAGTTACGGTTGAATCAGTCATAACACTCTCCTCAGTAACGTCTCAGCAGCGGCAGTAACAGGAGGCAGCCCACCGCCGCCATCACCGCCAGAAAAATCATTCCGGAATCCATGCTGTGGGTGTAGGCGATTAGCGCACCCATCACCGCCGGCGACAGCGCGCCCGCAAAGTTTCCCAGCCCGTTGAAAATGCCGCCCGCCGTGGCGCTCACCCGTGGATGGGTGGCTTTTGCCAGCAGGGCGAAAATGTTGGGTGCACCGGTGCCCCACATAAAGGTGCTAAAGCTCATCGCCGCGATAACGGTCAGCGGAGTATCGAGGTGCATCACCGCCGCCAGCCCTACCGCTGCACCCGCCATGGAGATAAAGCAGGCCGCCGCACGCTTATCGACCCGGTCCGAGAGCCATGCGCCAATCACCTCCCCCGCCAGCATGGCGATGAACGGCATCGACGACAGCCAGCCCGCATGCTCCAGATGGATGCCTTTGCCCTTAATCAGATACCCCGGCAGCCAGCCGTTGATGCCCCACAGGTACGTGAGAAACGCGATGTTAAAGATGCAGATGATCCAGAAGTGCGGGCTAACAAACAGCTCGCGCCGGGCCGTACGACGTTCATCCTGCGAGGCCTGTGATGTTGTGGGTTTGGCCTCCAGCCGGATGCCGCGCAGACCAATGCGTACAAACAGCAGTACCGGCACGGTGAGCATCGCCATCACAAAGAAGGTGCTCTGCCAGCCGAAGGTGTTCAGCAGCCAGATAGAGAGCGGAAAACCGATCGCCGCCCCCACGGGCGTGCCCAGCAGCCACAGCATGGTGGCGCGCGCCTGCAGATGCTGCGGGAAGTTATGCCGCACGATGGCGAAGGCCAGCGGGAACAGCGGCCCCTCCGCCACGCCGAGCAGAATGCGCAGGACAATCATCAGCGTGTAGTTATGGGTAAAGCCCATCGCCACCATCAGCACACACCACACCACCATCATCCCGGTGAGCAGGCGCAGCGGCACGATTTTGTCCCCCAGCCCGCTGAGAAAGACCGAGGAAAAGCCGTAGCTCAGCAGGAAGGCGCTCATCAGAATGCCGAGCCGCGTGGTATCGAAATCAATCCCCATCGCCTGCTGGAAATGCGTGTCGGAAAACAGCGCTGCAATGCTGATTTTGTCGAAAAACGCCAGCAGCACGCAGGCCAGCAGCGACAGCGGAATGGCCCAGCGCACCGCTTTTTCAGGCGTGCGGGTGCCCTCACCGCCTGCCTCAACGGGCGCGGTGTTGGTCTCTAAAGTGGTCATGTCTCCCCCTACGGGTGCGCGTTTTTTATCGCAGTGACATCAGTGAAAAGGTGGGGTCGGCGAGCGGCACGTCCGATAAATCACGCCCGGCCGCCATCCAGCGCTTCGCCAGTTTGACGGTGCGTGCATCGTTGAACGCCACCAGCTGCGTCAGCCGCCCGTTCGCATCCAGCGAGAAGAACAGTGACTCCTCACGCACTATCGTGTTGCTACCCGGCTGCGGAATGCCGAGGATCTGAATATTGTGCTGGTATTGATCCGACCACAGCCAGGGCGCGTCGTCGTAGCCTGGCGCATCGGGGTTGAGCATCGCCTTCGCTGTCGCCACCGCCTGATTCTGGGCGAAGGCCCAGGACTGAATACACAGGCCGTGATGATGATGCTGTGCGACGTCCCCCGCGGCGAAGATGAACGGATCCGAGGTGCGGCCCTGGGCATCCACCACGATCCCGCGCCCGGTGCGAAGCCCGGCGTCGCGCGCCAGCTCGAGATTGAGATCGACACCGATCCCCACCACCACCGCATCAAAAGTTTCCCGCTTACCGTCGCAATGAATCACCGGCAGACCCTTGTTATCTTCCAGCTCCAGCGCACCGCAGCCGGTACGGATATCCACCCCCTGCTCGCGATGGATCTTTTCTAACTGCTGAGATACCTCGCCGCTCACCGAACGCATGCACAGCGCGGACTGCTGCTCGAACAGCGTGACCGCCACGCCGCTTTTGCGCGCGGAAGCGGCAATTTCCAGGCCGATCCAGCCGCCGCCGATGATGGCCAGTTTTTTACTTTCCGACAGACGACGCTTCAGGCGCTGCGCGTCCTGCCAGTGGCGCAGGGTAAACACCTGCGGATGCTTCGCCCACGCCTCGCCCGGCAGGCGCGCCCGCCCCCCGGTGGCCAGCAAAAGCATGTTGTAACTAAGGCGCTCGCCGTTACTTAAAGCGATCGTTTTCGCCTCGCGATCGATCTGTTCAGCACGTAGCGGTCGGTACCAGCTCAGGTTCAGCGTCTGCTGCGCCTCTTCGGTAAACAGGCGCGGGAGGGTTGCGTCCGGCTCCAGAAGAGACGCTTTTGACAGCGGCGGACGCTCGTAGAAATCCCATTCCTCTTCCGCCACCACGCAAATCTCGCCGTCAAAGCCCTGGTCGCGCAGGGTCTTTGACGCCCAGCCGCCCGCCTGACCGCCGCCGATAATGACTATGCGCGAGGTCATACCGCCTCCGGCTTTTTCTGCTGACGGCGCGTGTCGTGGTCAATGCCGCCTTCCACCGCCCATTCGGTAAAGGAGATGAGAGAGTGTTCCAGCTCCCGCGGCTGCCAGTTCTCCGTCAGGTAATCGTCATTGGTGTAATACTCAAACGCGCCGCCGGTCGGACTGTTGACGTACCAGAAGTAGGCCGACGACACCGGGTGACGACCAGGCCCAATAAAGGTGCTCCAGTCGTTTTTGTTCATCGCAATGCCGCCGCCGATGACTTCATGAATATCGCGCACGGTAAAGGCCACGTGGTTCAGGCCGCGCTTACGGTTGGGCAATTGCAGCAGAAACAGGTTGTGATGGCCGCCGCGCACGCCGCAGCGCAGAAACACGGCGCGGTTGATATAGCGATCCGAGACCTGGAAGCCGAGCACCTCGCGATAGAATTTTTCCACCGCCGCCAGTTCTTCCACGAAGAACACCACGTGCCCGACGTTTATCGGCTGGGCACGGTCATAAACCGGGCTTGGGGTGTCGATTCGGCGGGCATCGCCCCACTGGTTAATCGGCTCGACGTTCAGCTCTACGTCAGTCTGCTGGCTGACCTGCACGCGCAACGTCATGCCGTTCGGGTCGAGGCACTCCAGCGCATCGCCCACTTCGCGATAACCGGGTTGCTGCGCAAGCTTCGGGCGCAGCGCATCCAGATCGCCCTGCGTGGCCACCGCCCAGGTCATGCGGCGCAGGGTGTTGCCCGCTTCAAACGCCGGCGGCAGGTCGCTACTGTCGATCGGGTTGAGCTCCACGCGCGCGCCGCTTAAGGTGGTAAAACGCTGGCCGCTGGCATCGCCCGTCAGGCCAAAATCACGCATAAATTTGGCGCAGTGCGTCAGGTCTTCAACGCCAAATTCCAGCTTTTCAATTCCGGTTACACTCATCGTTCGTTGCCTCATCTGGCCCAAATTGGGCGTAAAACATGCCCGACGCAGTCAAGCGTCTGACGTTAACTCGCTGATTTAACTGGCCTGTGACAAATACCCTAAGAAGCCAGAAATTTTATCCGCCGCCAGACGGACGTCGTTTTGCAGGCGCTCGCGGTCGGTTTGCGGGATCTCTTCCGACGGCACCAGAATGCTCACCACCGCTGCGACGCGATGGCTTCGGTCATATACCGGGTAGACGATGGAGGAGATGCCGTGGCGGAAGAAGGATTCGCCGATCACATACCCGCGGGCTTTGTCCTGCTGCACCATCTGCCACAGGGCTTCGCGGTCGTGGAGCTGTCCCGGCGTGTTGCCCGGCAGGCGTTCGTGCGGGAACAACTGTTCAAAATCGGCGCGGGAAATATCGGTCAGCAGCATGCGTCCCAGGGACGTACAGTGCACCGGTAAACGGGTACCAATGCTGACCTGATTGATGCGCGACCCGGCGGCGCTGACGCGGGCGACGTAGATGATGTCGCGTCCGTCGCGGATCGCCAGATGGCTGCTGCACTGGCTTACGTCACGCAGCTGTTCGATGACCGGCTGGCCGACCTGGGCCACATCCAGCGAGGCGATGTACTCAAAGCCCAGACGCAGCACATTCATGCCCAGCGAGAAGGTATTGGTGCGCGCGTTACGCTCCAGAAAGCCCATGTACTCCAGCGTCTGGACCACGCGGTAGGCGGTAGCCTTCGGCATATCCACCAGCCGGTGCAGCTCGGCAAAGGTCAGATCGCGATGCTGCTCGCCAAAGGCCAATAGCAGCTGTAAACCGCGCTCTAGCCCCGGCACCAGATACTTCACTTCCTGATCGTTTGCCATAATCGCCATACCTTAGTTAAAGACAAAACCGCCGTTGACCGGGATCAGCTGTCCGGTGATGAACCGCGACAGATCGCTTAACAGCCAGACCACGCTGCCGGTGACATCCTCCGGCTGCTGTGCGCCCGTTAACGCGCGGCCATTTTCGTAGAGCTGATGCCGTTCGGCGGGCACATATTCGGTTGCTTCGACGCGGGTTAACCCTGGGGCGATGGCGTTGATGCGAATGCGTTTTTCACCCAGCTCGCGCGCCATTGAGCGGGTCATGGCAATCACGGCCCCCTTGCTGGCGACATAGGCCATCAGGCGCGGCGCGCCCCACAGCGCAGTATCGGACGCTACGTTCACGATCCCCGCCCCTTCGCGCAGCAGCGGCACTGCGGCGCGCGTCACCAGCCAGGTGCCTTTGACGTTCACGCTCATCACCCGATCCCAGAGATCCGGATCGTAATCGAGCATGTTTTTGCCGCCCACGCCGGTGGCCATTGCCGCGTTGTTCACCAGCCCGTCAATCTGCCCCTGCTCGCCAATGGCGCTGAAGACCTGCTCGATGGAGTGCTGATCGGCCAGATCGATAACGTGCGATTCGATCGCATAGCCCTGCTCGCGCAGCCGGTGGGCGCTCTCGGCCAGCTCGCCTTTGAGGATGTCGCACATCACCACCGCCGCGCCCTGCTCCGCGCAGGCCTGGGCAAAGTGGTAGCCCAGCCCGCGCGCGGCGCCGGTCACAACGATACGTTTTCCGCTTAACAGCCCGTTCATCAGGCGGCTCCCTGCTGTGCTTCGCGCATCGCCAGCTGCTCTTTGGCGGCCTTTTGCATCATGCGGCGCAGGCGCGAGAGGCCGACATCATGCTGGTAAAGGTATTCGTGGTCGCGGGCGTTTGGCGCCAGACTTTCCAGCACCACGCGATCCTGCTCCAGCACTTCCCAGTGCAGTTTTTCCAGACGGTTGCGGTACATGAAGCGCCACATATCGCGCTGCCACCCCTGTACGCGGCGGATGCGCCAGAAGAAGACGCGGCAGTTGTCGTTATCTTCCGGCACCACCATGCCGACGATAAAGAAGTGGCCGCCCGGCCCGAAACGCTTCTTATATGGAATGGAGAGGCGCATCCAGCAGGTGCCGCTGTTGCCCAACTCCACCCAGTCGAAGTTGATGCCGCTCTGACCCTTCTTCTCAAAGATAAAGCCGGTTTTAGTTGGCTGCAGCACCATGTCGGCCTTGCGGTCCCCTTCCGCCATCGAGTGTGACGAGGAATGGAGATAGGTGCCGTGCATCGGGTCCATCACGTTTTCCAGCGCGTACTGGTAATTGCATTTCCACGCCGCGGTGCAGAGGAAGTTGCTGAAATTGTCCGTGTCGGCGAGTTCATCCGGGAAGGTCAGCTCGTCCGGCTGCTGGTCAGCGGTGACGCCAAACCAGAGAAAAATCGCGCCATGTGCCTCCTGCACGTTGTAGCTGCGCACGCACTGCTGGCCAACCAGCGGACATTTATCCACGGCGGGCACATCTTTGACTTCGCCATTGCCCGCCACTTCCACGCCGTGATACCAGCAGGCGATGCGGTCGCCGAGGTTCCAGCCCATCGACAGCCGCGCGCCACGGTGCGGACAGCGGTCTTCCAGCGCCTGTACCTGGCCGTCTTTGTTACGCCAGACCACAATCTGCTCGCCCAGACGGGTTATGCCCACCGGCGCAGACTGCACTTCCCAGCTGGCCAGCACCGGATACCAGAGGCCACGCAGACCTTTATCGAGATAGTTTTGTACGGTAGTCGTCATCGCGTTGTCCTCAGTAGCCGTTAACCTGTAAGAATGCCTGGAAGCTGGTCTCGCTCCACGGCTCGCCCTGCTGATCGTGCATGCGCACCGCGTTCAGCCCGTTAACCAGCTCCGGCAAGGTTTCCGCGCCCTGTTCGAAGAGATCTTCCAGCGTGGCGATCAGGTTCACTTCCCAGTTTTCCGGCTCGCGACTGCGGGTTTGCCAGATCAGGTTGGTGTAATCACCCGGCTTATGGATGGCGCCGTTACCGCCCTCTGCAGGCGGGGTAAACTGACGGCTTTCCGGCAGCGCCGGGTTGAAGTTCAGGGTGTCGCTCATGCCACGGTCTCCTCGACGAAGGTAATCTGGATTTGGTTTTCAAAGACCCGAACCGGGTAGCGGTTAAGGTTACGACCACCGGGGCCGTGCAGGCACTGGCCGGTTTTGACGTCGAAAACCGCCTCATGCAGAGGGCATTCCACTTTACCGTCTTCCACGAAGCCCTGGCTCAGCAGCGCATAGGCGTGCGGGCATACGTCTTCAAGGGCGTAATACTCACCGTCAATCAAATAAACCCCGATCTCTTTGCCCTCGACGCTGCCGCTAAAAGGGAAATCTTCCTGTACTTGTTCTGCGTCACATACGCCTATCCAGCTCATCACGATCCTCCAGGCTTTTGTTTCATATATGAAACTCTGTTTCTTATTTAATACGGTCAATATAAAAGCGACGGATGTTTCGTCAAGCGCCAATGTGACAAATTTGTTAATTGGAAGGCAATTAATTAGCTAACTGTGCAAAGGATCACGAAAAAATGCAGCGATATGAAATTTTCATTATTAAGCCGTGAATGAATACGTTTTATTGATGCCCTTAAAAATTGCAAAATTGATATTGACTTCTTTTCGTTTTATTCCTTAAAAATAAAAGCAAGCGTCTTAACGCTGTTTCACCTGTGAAACTTATTTTTAAATTAACCTTTATAAACAACGAGTTTCACAGGTAAACCATTTTAGCTGCGTGACAATCACATTGATAAAAATATAAAGAGATAAAAAATTAAGGCGGGCATGATGACGGCAAGATGGCAAGGTACAATCGCATTGTTATTACTGATTATTATTTCTTACGTTGACCGGGTTAATATCTCGGTGATGATTTTAAACCCGGAGTTTGCCGAACATTTTCAGTTAAATGAAAACAGAATGTTACAAGGAATGCTCATGACCTGCTTTCTTCTGGGTTATGGATTTTCGGCTTTATTATTAACACCGGTTATTGAAAGCAAACTGCATTACCGACAGGGTTTATTAAGTAGTATCGCGATATGGGCCGTCGTGTGCGCTATCTCTCCGCTGCTCGGCTCGCTGATGGGGATGCTCATCGCCCGGGTAATTTTGGGCATTGCCGAAGGGCCGCTCTTTTCCCTGAAGACGCGGTTTATCAGCGACAACTTTAGCCCGGAGGAGATAGGCAAACCTAACGCCGTGACCGCGCTCGGCGTCTCTCTCGGGCTGGCCATCGGCTTTCCACTGGTCACCTGGCTGATGGCGCATCTGGGCTGGGCGGGGTCATTTTACGCGCTGGCGGTGATGAATCTGGTGCTCGGTGGTGGTCTTATCTGGCATTTTCTGCCAGCGCCACGCAACCGGGTGAGGATGAAAAAACCGGGCTTTGTGCAGACCTTTACCCTGGCCTGGAAAACGCCGCTGCTGGGATGGATCCTGCTGGTGGAAATCGCCACGCTGAGCTATCTCTGGGGCAGCAGCGCGTGGCTGCCGGCATGGCTGCGCGATGAGCACCACTTCTCGCTGCACGCGACGGGCCTGCTCGCGGCGGTCCCCTTCCTGTTAAGCCTGGGCTCGAAATTCCTCGGCGGGGTGTTGCTCGACAAAATGCGTCCGGAACAGGCGCCGGTGCTGTTTGTGGTGGGCGGGTTGCTGACGGCGCTGTCGGTGGTCGCGCTGATGCTGAGCCATCAGCCGGTATGGCTGGCGCTGTTTATGCTCTCGGCTAACGTCTTCTGGGGGCTTCAGGGGGCCGCTATTCCGGCGGTGATCCAGCACCATGCCGCGCGGGAAGCGGTGGGAAGCGCGTACGGGATCATCAATGGGATCGGCAATATCTGCGCGGCGTTTATTCCGCTGCTGATGGGGATGGTGATGAAATCGATGGGGTCGGTCAGTTCCGGCTTTTCGGTCCTGGTAGTGTCTCAGGCTATCACCCTGCTGGCGGGCGGAATGTTGCTGCTGCGCATGCGTCGCGCAGCAGCAATCAGCGTGTAAGGCTTACTCGCCTTTTTTCGCCGCCTGGATGTAGAGCATTTCCAGTGCCAGGGTCGCCGCGGCCAGCGCGGTGATCTCGGACTGGTCGTAAGCAGGCGCGACTTCCACCACGTCCATACCCACGATATTCAGATCCTTCAGGCCACGTACCAGCTTAATGGCGCGATCGGAGGTCAGGCCGCCGATCACCGGGGTGCCGGTACCTGGCGCAAAGGCCGGATCCAGGCAGTCGATGTCGAATGTCAGGTATACCGGCATATCGCCAACGATCTGCTTCACCTGCGCGATGATGTCATCCACGCCGCGATCGTTCACCTGGCCCGCGTCCAGCACGGTGAAGCCGTTGTCTTTATCGAACTCGGTACGAATCCCGATCTGCACGGAGTGGTTTGGATCGATCAGGCCTTCTTTCGGCGCGGTGAAGAACATGGTGCCGTGGTCGAATTCGCAGCCGTTCGCATAGGTGTCGGTATGGGCATCGAAATGCACCAGAGCCATCTTACCGAAATGCTTGGCGTGAGCGCGCAGCAGCGGCAGGGTCACGAAATGGTCACCCCCGAAGGAGAGCATACGCTTGCCGGCAGCCAGCAGCTTCTCAGCGTGGGCCTGCAGCTTTTCACTCATTTCACGCGCATCACCGAAGGCATAGACCAGGTCACCGCAGTCAACCACGTTCAGGCGCTCGCGCATGTCGAAGTTCCACGGGAAACGGTTGTGCTCCCAGGCCAGATTGGTGGAGACCTGACGGATCGCTGCCGGACCATGACGGCCACCGGCACGACCGGATGTCGCCATATCAAACGGCACACCGGTGATCACCCAGTCCGCATCGCTGTCGTACGGCTGGAAATTCATCGGAAGGCGTAAAAAACCAAAAGCGTTCGATACCAGGGAATTATCGTACTGATGCCCTAAAGTGCTCATGTCCTGACCTCTTTATAACGTCGGTGCATTAAAAATAGATGAAAAAAAATCCCCTCCGCGTCGTTAAACCCGACGAGGAAGGGATTGATTCGAATAGTGCCTGTTGCGGCGGATTATCGCCGCTATTTCATACGGGTTCAAGTGAGTATAGGGCATTGTGCGGGCTTTACCCCTCACCCTAACCCTCTCCCCAGAGGGGAGAGGGAAGAATGCTTACTCATCTTCCAGATAGGTATAGCCGTACAGACCCGCTTCAAACTCTTCCAGGAACTGTTTCTGCAGAGTGTCGTCGAGATCGGTCTTTTTCACCTGATCGCGGAACTGGGTCAGCAGCTTGTTCGGATCGAGCTGCACGTACTGCAGCATATCCGCCACGGTGTCACCCTCGTCAGAGAGCTCCACTTCGACATTGCCGTCAGGGAAGACAAACACGTCAACCGCTTCGGTATCCCCGAACAGGTTGTGCATGTTGCCCAGGATCTCCTGATACGCCCCGACCATAAAGAAGCCCAGCATTGGCGGGTTCTCCGGATCGTACTCCGGCATTGGCATGGTGGTGGCGATGCCATCCCCGTCAATGTAGTGGTCGATCGCCCCGTCTGAGTCACAGGTGATATCCAGTAGCACCGCGCGGCGCTCAGGGATCTGATTCAGCCCTTCCAGCGGCATAACCGGGAACAGCTGGTCGATACCCCAGGCATCCGGCATCGACTGGAACAGGGAGAAGTTGACGTACATCTTGTCCGCCATACGCTCCTGCAGCTCGTCGATAATCGGACGGTGCGCACGGTTGCTCGGATCGAGCTGTTTCTGCACTTCGTGACACATGTTCAGATACAGCTGCTCGGCCCAGGCACGCTCCTGCAGGCTGAACGCCCCGGATGAATAGCCGGTATGAATATCGTGTAGATCCATCTGGCTGTCGTGCAGCCATTCACGCAGTGAACGACGGGTGCCCGGCTCGTGCATCTCAATCCAGGTTTCCCACATGCTTTGCAGGGCACGCGGCGCATCGTCTTCCGGTGGTGTCGCTTCGGTGTATTCGTTGCGCTCCACGCCGATGATGTTCGATACCAGCACCGTGTGGTGCGCGGTAACCGCACGTCCGGACTCGGTGATCACCGTCGGGTGCGGCAGACCATTCTCTTCACAGGCATCGCCAATCGCCCAGATGATGTTGTTGGCGTATTCGTTCAGGCCGTAGTTCACCGAGCAGTCAGACTTCGAGCGGGTCCCTTCATAGTCCACGCCCAGGCCACCGCCCACGTCAAAGCACTGGATGTTCACGCCGAGCTTATGCAGCTCGACGTAGAAACGGGCCGATTCACGCACGCCGGTGGCGATATCGCGGATGTTGGCCATCTGCGAACCGAGGTGGAAGTGCAGGAGCTGAATGCTGTCCAGACGACCCCGATCGCGCATGATTTCGACCAGCTGCAGAACCTGGTTCGCCGCAAGGCCAAATTTGGATTTTTCGCCGCCGGAGGACTGCCACTTCCCGGAGCCCTGCGAGGCCAGACGCGCACGCACGCCAAGGCGCGGCACCACGTTCAGACGCTCGGCCTCTTCAAGCACGATATTAATCTCAGACATCTTCTCGATGACCAGATAGACCTTGTGGCCCATCTTCTCACCAATCAGCGCCAGACGAATGTATTCCCGGTCTTTATAGCCGTTACAGACGATCACCGAGCGGGTCATGCCGGCATGGGCCAGTACCGCCATCAGTTCCGCTTTGGAACCGGCTTCCAGACCCAGCGGTTCGCCGGAGTGAATTAAGGATTCGATAACGCGACGATGCTGGTTCACCTTGATCGGATAAACCAGGAAATAGTCGCCGTTGTAACCGTAAGATTCACGCGCGCGTTTGAAGGCGGCGTTGATGGAACGCAGACGGTGCTGCAGGATCTGCGGGAAGCAGAACAGTGCAGGCAGACGCTGCCCCTGCGCTTCACGCGCTTTCACCAGTTTTGCGAGATCGACGCGCGCTTCCGGTACGTCAGGATCCGGGCAGACGCTGATGTGGCCCAGTTCATTGACGTCGTAGTAGTTATTGCCCCACCAGGCAATATTGTAAGTGCGCAGCATCTTGCTGGCTTCCTGGGAGCTCATCGCAACCTCCTGCATAGAACGTAGTACACCCTGTTCGCCTGCTGACGAAGGCGAAAACGAAGACATGTCGTCAGACATAGCGAACCTCAATTCTTACTATTCAGTGTAAAACAGTTGACTACTATCGCAGCGTCAATCTGCGATAACAACCCATTATCCGACCGGATTTCCAGCACAGAATGCTGAAAGCCGGGGCGTGCCACCGGTTTCTTATTCATATCATTGTAAAACACGTATCCGAACTCTGTATGACAAGGTCCGGCGAAACCACGAGAAAACTCTTGTATTTACAAGAGCGCCCTTGTTCAGACTTCACAAAGCGTAGTGCCTGCCCTGGAATCCTGAGAAGCGCCGAGATGGGTATAACATCGGCAGGTTTGCAGATTAGAAATGCGAATGGCGGGGAGCATGTTCCGGCCTGAAAGGCAGAACTGACTAAGCGGAAAACGACGGTTCATTATCTCGTATCACCTCCACGCAAGCCTGATAAAACTCGCGACAAGTTAAAGCTAAAAGTTCACTGCTTTACCCGGCTGGAAGTGGCGACACGAAGAAACGTCGTGTGCTTTTTTGTATGAGCCGCGCGCCGCGTTTTATACCGACAAGACAGGGAAAATGCAAAATATAAATGTGCGCATTGCCGGGACCGTCAGCAAAAATTTCCAGTTGGGTTTTCAAGGCCGTAGGCGCATAGATAAAAAAAGCTGGAAATCGGGCGAAGATGTGACCTAAAATAGCCATCCAGATGTTAATCCATCCATACTGATTAACACTCAGACTGCCAGTGTCATCATCTGCAAGTCCTGGTGGAAAAACCTGCCACGGCTATCCCACACGACAGTTTGAGCTAAACAAATTCTCCTTAGGTAAATTAAAACATGGCAAAACACCTGTTTACGTCCGAGTCTGTATCAGAAGGACATCCTGATAAAATTGCTGACCAAATCTCCGATGCGGTGCTGGATGCGATCCTCGAGCAGGATCCAAAAGCGCGCGTTGCCTGTGAGACCTATGTCAAAACCGGCATGGTAATGGTTGGCGGTGAAATCACCACCAGTGCATGGGTTGATATCGAAGAGATCACCCGTAACACCGTGCGTGAAATCGGCTATGTGCATTCTGATATGGGCTTTGATGCCAACTCGTGCGCCGTACTGAGCGCCATCGGCAAACAGTCCCCTGACATCAACCAGGGCGTTGACCGTGCCGATCCGCTGGAGCAGGGCGCGGGCGACCAGGGCCTGATGTTTGGCTACGCCACCAACGAAACCGACGTGCTGATGCCAGCGCCAATCACCTATGCTCACCGTCTGGTGCAGCGTCAGGCTGAAGTGCGCAAAAACGGCACCCTGCCGTGGCTGCGTCCGGATGCGAAAAGCCAGGTTACCTTCCAGTACGACGACGGCAAAATTGTCGGCATCGACGCGGTAGTTCTCTCCACTCAGCACTCAGAAGATATCGACCAGAAATCTCTGCAGGAAGCGGTAATGGAAGAGATCATCAAGCCGGTTCTGCCGACCGAGTGGCTGAATGCCTCAACCAAATTCTTCATCAACCCAACGGGCCGTTTTGTTATCGGTGGACCAATGGGCGACTGCGGTCTGACCGGTCGTAAGATCATCGTTGATACCTACGGCGGCATGGCGCGTCACGGTGGCGGCGCGTTCTCCGGTAAGGATCCGTCTAAGGTTGACCGTTCTGCTGCGTACGCTGCACGTTATGTTGCTAAAAACATCGTTGCGGCTGGCCTGGCTGACCGTTGTGAGATTCAGGTTTCCTACGCGATTGGCGTGGCAGAACCAACCTCCATCATGGTTGAAACCTTCGGTACCGAAAAAGTGCCAACGGAGCAGCTGACCCTGCTGGTGCGTGAGTTCTTCGACCTGCGTCCATACGGCCTGATCCAGATGCTGGATCTGCTGCACCCAATCTACAAAGAAACCGCCGCTTACGGTCACTTTGGTCGCGAACATTTCCCATGGGAAAAAACCGACAAAGCCGCTCTGCTGCGTGAAGCTGCTGGTCTGAAATAATCGACTGACAGCGCTCCTGAAAGGCCAGCCCCGTGCTGGCCTTTTTGATTTCGGCTTTATATCGCCCGCCATGAAATCGCTTACACCCAAATAAAATCAGTCCCTTTCGGAATACTCTCTTTGTCACGCCTCCCCCTCTGACATACTTTTACTGTTTCCTAATCAAATCTTTACATTGATGAAACAGCTAAGCCAAATGGAGGGCAAAATGCCTGACAATAAAAAACAGGGGCGGACGTCTAACAAGACGATGACGTTCTTCGTCTGCTTCCTTGCCGCTCTGGCAGGATTACTTTTCGGTCTTGATATCGGCGTTATTGCCGGGGCCTTGCCGTTTATTACGGATGAATTCCAGATCAACTCCCATACCCAGGAGTGGGTGGTGAGCTCGATGATGTTCGGTGCGGCAGTCGGCGCAGTGGGCAGCGGCTGGCTCTCCTTCAAGCTCGGGCGTAAAAAGAGCCTGATGATTGGCGCCATTCTGTTTGTCGCCGGCTCACTGTTTTCCGCCGCAGCACCTAACGTGGAAGTGCTGATTATCTCCCGCGTACTGCTGGGCCTGGCAGTGGGTGTTGCCTCTTATACCGCACCGCTTTACCTGTCGGAGATCGCGCCCGAGAAAATTCGCGGCAGCATGATCTCCATGTACCAGCTGATGATCACCATCGGTATTCTCGGTGCCTACCTTTCCGATACCGCGTTCAGCTACAGCGGCGCATGGCGCTGGATGCTGGGTGTGATTATTATCCCGGCAATCCTGCTGCTGATTGGCGTCTTCTTCCTGCCTGACAGCCCGCGCTGGTTTGCGGCCAAACGGCGCTTTAATGATGCGGAGCGCGTGCTGCTGCGCCTGCGTGATACCAGTGAAGAAGCGAAACGCGAGCTGGAAGAGATCCGCGAAAGCCTGAAGATCAAACAGAGCGGCTGGGCGCTGTTTAAAGAGAACAGTAACTTCCGCCGGGCGGTGTTCCTGGGCGTGCTGCTGCAGGTGATGCAGCAGTTCACCGGGATGAACGTCATCATGTATTACGCGCCAAAAATCTTTGAACTGGCGGGTTACAGCAACACCACCGAGCAGATGTGGGGCACGGTGATTGTCGGTCTGACCAACGTGCTGGCAACCTTTATTGCCATCGGTCTGGTGGATCGCTGGGGCCGTAAACCGACGCTGACCCTGGGCTTCCTGGTGATGGCGATCGGCATGGGCGTGCTGGGCACGATGATGCATATGGGCATCCACTCCACCACCGCACAGTATGCTGCCGTGGCGATGCTGCTGATGTTTATCGTTGGTTTTGCGATGAGCGCCGGTCCGCTGATCTGGGTTCTGTGTTCTGAGATCCAGCCGCTGAAAGGCCGCGATTTCGGTATCACCTGCTCCACCGCTACTAACTGGATCGCCAACATGATCGTCGGCGCAACCTTCCTGACCATGCTCGATACGTTTGGCAACGCCAACACCTTCTGGGTGTACGGTGGTCTGAACCTGCTGTTTATCGTCCTGACCCTGTGGCTGGTTCCTGAAACCAAACACGTGTCGCTGGAACATATTGAACGTAACCTGATGAAAGGTCGTCCGCTGCGCGAAATCGGCGCTCACGACTGATCCTTTCGGCTTCCTCCCGCCCGGGAGGAAGCCGCTTGCACCGCCCCGCGACAAACTCTATGCTCTGCCGTTATGAAAACACCCCGTCTCCCCATTGCGCTTCAGCAAGCCGCCATGCGCAGCCTGCGTGATAACCTGGCCAAGGCCAATCTGAAGCTTGCCCGGAACTACCCTGAACCGAAACTGGTCTGGCAGCAGCGCGGCACCGCAGCCGGCACCGCCTGGCTGGATGCGTATGAGATCCGCCTCAACCCGGTCCTGATGCTGGAAAATCAGCAGGCTTTTATCGACGAAGTGGTTCCGCATGAGCTGGCGCACCTGCTGGTGTGGAAGCACTTTGGCCGCGTGGCACCCCATGGCAAAGAGTGGAAATGGATGATGGAAGCGGTGCTTGGCGTGCCGGCGCGTCGCACGCATCAGTTCGAGCTTGATTCAGTACGGCGCAATACCTTCCCCTACCGCTGCCCGTGTCAGCAGCACCAGCTCACCGTGCGTCGCCATAACCGGGTGGTGCGGGGCGAAGCTACCTACCGCTGCGTCAAGTGCGGCAACCCTCTTATTGCGGAGTAAGCGGCAGAATCATCAGGAACATTCATGATCTGCCTGATTGCATACAGGAACAACTTTCGTTACGTTGCGGGCTCGTTTTGATACGGAGTTCACGATGTCCCGTAATTTCTCTCTCGCGGTCGCCTTTCTGACGACGGCGTTTTCAGGCCATGTGCTGGCCGAAGGTATCCACAGTTTCTCTCAGGCAAAAGCCGCAGGCGTGAAGGTCAACGCCGACGTCGCAGGCGATTTTTACTGCGGGTGCAAAATTAACTGGCAGGGCAAAAAAGGGGTCGTCGATCTGGCCTCCTGCGGTTACAAAGTGCGTAAAAACGAGAACCGCGCCAGCCGCATTGAATGGGAACATGTCGTCCCGGCCTGGCAGTTCGGCCACCAGCGTCAGTGCTGGCAGGACGGCGGACGTAAAAACTGCGCCAAAGACCCGGTCTATCGCCAGATAGAGAGCGATATGCATAACCTGCAACCCGCCGTGGGCGAGGTGAATGGCGATCGCGGCAACTTTATGTACAGCCAGTGGAACGGCGGCGAAGGCCAGTATGGTCAGTGCGCCATGAAGGTAGACTTCAAAGAGAAGCTCGCCGAACCACCAGCCCGCGCCCGGGGCAGCATCGCCCGCACCTACTTCTATATGCGCGATCACTACCAACTGACCCTCTCCCGTCAGCAAACCCAGCTGTTTAACGCCTGGGATAAGCTCTATCCGGTAACCGCCTGGGAGTGCCAGCGCGACGAACGCATTGCTAAAGTGCAGGGGAATCATAACCCGTACGTCCAGCGCGCTTGCCAGGCGCAAAAGAGCTAACCTACACTAGCGACAATTGTTTATTTACTTACACCCCTCACCCTAACCCTCTCCCCGCAGGGGAGAGGGGACAGACCGAGCCGGGACCTGGCTATTTATGGAATTCTTTGACTATGCGTATTCCCCGTATTTATCACCCGGAACTGATAACCCCGGACAGTGAAATTGCCCTGTCTGAAGAGGCCGCCAACCATGTTGGCCGTGTGCTGCGCATGGGCGCAGGTCAGGCGATTCAACTGTTTGATGGTTCAAACCAGGTGTTTGAGGCGGAAATTACCCGCGCCGATAAAAAAAGCGTGCAGGTGAATATCTTACGTGGCGAAATCGACGATCGTGAATCGCCGCTGCATATCCATTTAGGCCAGGTGATGTCGCGCGGCGAAAAAATGGAATTCACTATCCAGAAATCGATCGAACTGGGTGTAAGCCTCATTACGCCACTTTTTTCTGAGCGCTGCGGCGTTAAACTGGATGCCGAACGTCTGAATAAGAAGCTCCAGCAGTGGCAAAAAATCGCCGTTGCAGCCTGTGAACAGTGTGGCCGCAATCGGGTCCCGGAGATCCGTCCGGCAATGGATCTGGAAGCCTGGTGTGCGGAAGAGGAGCAGGGTCTGAAGCTCAACCTGCATCCCCGCGCCAGCGCCAGCATCAACACCCTGCCGCTGCCGGTTGAGCGCGTGCGACTGCTGATTGGCCCGGAAGGCGGTCTGTCGGCGGATGAGATCGCCATGACCGCGCGCTACCAGTTTACTGATATTCTGTTGGGACCCCGCGTTCTGCGTACTGAGACCACCGCGCTAACCGCCATCACTGCCCTGCAGGTGCGTTTTGGCGATTTAGGTTGAAGCATTAACGGAGAAGACAATGATTAAGCTCGGCATCGTGATGGATCCCATCACAAGCATCAATATCAAGAAAGATTCCAGCTTCGCTATGCTGCTGGAAGCACAACGTCGCGGCTACCAGCTCCACTATATGGAGATGAGCGACCTGTACCTGATTAACGGCGAAGCGCGTGCGCGCACCCGCATCGTCAACGTCGAGCAGAATTACGATAAATGGTACGAGTTCGGTTCCGAGCAGGATCTGCCCCTGGCCGAACTCGACGTCATCCTGATGCGTAAAGACCCGCCGTTCGACACTGAATACATCTACTGCACCTATATTCTTGAGCGCGCAGAAGAGAAAGGGACGCTGATCGTCAACAAACCGCAGAGCCTGCGCGACTGCAACGAGAAGCTCTACACCGCCTGGTTCTCCGACCTGACGCCAGAGACGCTGGTAACGCGCAGCAAAACGCAGCTGAAAGCCTTCTGGCAGAAACACGGCGATATCATCCTGAAGCCGCTGGACGGCATGGGTGGCGCATCTATCTTCCGCGTTAAAGAGGGCGACCCGAACCTCGGGGTGATCGCCGAAACCCTGACCGAGCACGGCTCCCGCTACTGCATGGCGCAGAACTATATCCCGGCGATCGTCGACGGCGACAAGCGCGTGCTGGTGGTGGACGGTGAGCCGGTGCCGTACTGCCTGGCGCGTATTCCGCAGGGCGGCGAAACCCGCGGTAACCTGGCGGCCGGTGGCCGTGGCGAACCGCGTCCGCTGACCGAAAGCGACTGGGAAATTGCCCGCCGCGTCGGCCCGATGTTAAAAGCCAAAGGGCTGATCTTTGTTGGCCTCGACATCATCGGCGATCGTCTGACAGAAGTGAACGTCACCAGTCCGACCTGTATTCGCGAAATCGAAGCAGAATTCCCGGTGTCGATTACCGGCATGCTGATGGATGCGATCGAAAAACGTCTGAAGCAGTAACCTAGCCAATACTATTAGTGACAGTACTCAGCTTTCTCCGCATACTGGGTGCTGTCGCTTTTTAAACCAGGAAACAGAACCTCTGACAATGAATTTACAGCATCACTTTCTGATTGCCATGCCTGCTCTCCAGGATCCCATTTTCCGTCGTGCGGTCGTTTACATCTGCGAGTACAGCGAAGATGGCGCGATGGGTATCATCATCAATAAACCGCTGGAAAATCTTACTGTTGAAGGCATTCTGGAAAAATTAAAAATTTCCCAGGACGAACGTGTCCCTGAAGTTCGTCTCGATAAAGCGGTGATGCTCGGCGGCCCGCTGGCAGAAGATCGCGGCTTTATCCTGCATACGCCGCCAGGGTTCTCCTCCAGTATCCGTATCTCTGATAATACCGTGATCACCACCTCCCGTGACGTGCTGGAGACTCTGGGCACAGAAAAGCAGCCTGCTGATGTGCTGGTGGCGCTCGGCTATTCCTCGTGGGAAAAAGGCCAGCTTGAGCAGGAGATCCTCGATAACGCCTGGCTGACGGCTCCTGCAGATTTAAACATTCTGTTTAAAACCCCTATCGCCGATCGCTGGCGTGATGCGGCAAAACTGATTGGCATTGATATCCAGACCATGCCTGGCGTAGCGGGGCATGCCTGATGAGCGGCACGCTTCTCGCGTTTGATTTCGGCACTAAAAGTATCGGCGTGGCGATCGGCCAGCGCATCACCGGCACCGCTCGTCCACTGACGGCGCTGAAAGCGCAAAACGGCACCCCGGACTGGAACCTGATTGAGCGGCTGCTGAAAGAGTGGCAGCCGGAGGTAGTGATTGTCGGGCTGCCGCTGAATATGGATGGCACCGAACAGCCCTTGACGGCACGGGCACGCAACTTTGCCAATAAAATTCATGGCCGTTTTGGCGTGGCGATTAAGCTGCATGATGAACGACTGAGCACGGTAGAAGCCCGCGCCGGTCTGTTTGAACATGGCGGTTTTCGTGCGCTCAGCAAAGGCAGTGTCGATTCCGCCTCAGCGGTGATTATCCTCGAAAGCTTCTTCGAGCAGGGTTACTGATCCCCTTCCCTTTGCCCGGCTCCCCGGGCAAATACTTCTTATGCTTCCAGCAACGTGGCGTTGAGCGCCGTTAGTTCAGCCAGACGCGTCCGCACGCTCTCATCGTCAATATTCCACATCCCGGCAAAGGCCAGCGCGGCATGATGCGCGCCCACCGGTAGCGCCATCGACACTTCGCCATCATCATGGTGCCAGATCACACGCCCTTGCTGGCGCTGCTGGGCTACATGCGGGGCGAGATTCTGCCACTGTTCTGGCGTAAAGCGCGGCATCAGCGCCTCGTCCGTCTCACTCGCCAGCAGCGACATGCCAATTACCGATTGCCAGGCAGGCAGCATATGGAAACCGGCCAGCGCCTGGGTGGTCTGGCTACCGGGCACCGAGTGCCAGATATAGATCACCTGGTCCTCCCACAGCACGCCCAGCGCCACCACGATATCGCGTGGCGCATCGCGCTCCAGCCGGGGCAAGGCGCGGGAGAAGAGCTCGGAGCCGCGGATTGACTGGGCCGCCAGGGCATGGATACCGGGGCCTGGCAGGTAGCGTCGATGCTCGTCCTGCATGGTCAGGCCAATAGAGGCCATGGTCATCAGCAAACGGTTCACACGGGTGGTGTTGATCCCCATCAGCCGCGCGAGTTCACGGCAACCGATGGCGCGACCGCTGGAAACCAGATATTGCAGACAGCGAATGCCGTCGATAAGACTTTGGTTCGGTTGTGATGACATAGTCGCTTTCAATGTGTGCAATCAGAGGCTCGATTTTACCGCCCATACGTAAGTATACAAGGCCGCGAAAATCATTCTCTGCCGTAAGCCCGCGCATTAAAGCCGCCCCTGCGCCCTGCGCTCAGCACGGCTCTGCTCGAAGTTCTGCATGCCGGCCTGCAACCCGGTCTGGATCACGCCCGGCAGTTGCCAGGTTTTACCTTCACGGATTAAGTTTGCCGCCGCGGGGGTATTAACCAGTAACTCAAACAGCGCGACGCGCCCCTGCTGGTTATCCCTTTCGAGCTTTTGCGCCAGCACCGCCCGCAGGCTACCCGCCAGCTGCTTACGTACCGGCTCTTTCTCGTCGGCCGGGAAGGCATCTACCAGCCGCTCTATCGCCTGCGCCGCGCCGCGGGTATGCAGAGTCGCCAGTACCAGATGCCCGGTCTCGGCGGCAGTGAGCGCAAGGCGGATCGTCTCGCTGTCGCGCAGTTCACCCAGCAGGATCACATCGGGATCCTCACGCAACGCCGCCCGCAGCGCATCGGCAAAGGAGGGGCAATGCAGGCCAATCTCCCGCTGCTGCACCAGACAGCGCTTGCTCTGATGGATGAACTCCACCGGATCTTCGAGCGTCAGGATATGCCCGTCGCTGTGGTGATTGAGAAAGTCGACCATCGCCGCCAGCGTGGTGGACTTGCCGCTGCCGGTGGCCCCGGTCACCAGAATCAGGCCGTTATCGCTGGTCAGCAGCTCGGGGATCGCCCGCGGCGTGCCCAGGGTAGGCAGCTGCGGGCACTGTTCCGGTAGCAGCCGGAGCGCCAGCGAGCACCCTTGTGTATGGGCGAAGGCGCTGGCCCGCAGCCGGTGGCTCTCCAGGGCGACGGCAAAATCCACCTGCCCCTGAGCGCACCATGCCCCCTGCTGTTCGTCGCTAAGCCAGCTTTTCAGCAGCATCACGACGTCCGGCCCCGGAAAAGGGGCGAACTCCATCTTCCCTCGTCGTCGCCATCGCGGTGGTGCGTTACTGCACAGGTGTAGATCCGACACGTTATGCTTTACACTAAGGGCCACAATTTCTTCCATATCCATTTAATGATCCTCGGAAAATGAACGACATTGCGCATAACCTGGCACAGGTCAGGAACAAAATCTCAGCCGCGGCAACAGGTTGCGGCCGTGCTTCAGAAGAAGTTACGTTGCTTGCAGTCAGTAAAACCAAACCTGCGAGCGCCATCGCAGAAGCGATTGATGCAGGCCAGCGCATGTTCGGTGAAAACTATGTGCAGGAAGGGGTGGAAAAAATCCGCCACTTCCGGGAAAAAGGTACCGCGGATCTGCAGTGGCACTTTATCGGCCCCTTACAGTCGAACAAAAGCCGACTGGTGGCGGAGCATTTCGACTGGTGTCATACCGTCGATCGGCTGCGTATCGCCAGCCGTCTGAGCGAGCAGCGTCCGGCAGAGATGCCACCGCTTAACGTACTGATTCAAATCAATATCAGCGACGAAAACAGCAAGTCAGGTATTGCTCTGGAAGAACTGGATCAGCTGGCGGATCAGGTAGCGGCGCTGCCTGGCCTGACGCTTCGTGGACTGATGGCGATCCCGGCCCCGGAGTCAGATTACGACAGGCAGTTTGCCGTCGCCCGGCAAATGGCTGTAGCATTTGAGGCGCTTAAAACACGCTTCCCAACGGTCGACACGCTTTCACTGGGCATGACGGACGATATGGCTGCCGCGATTGCGGCTGGCAGCACCATGGTGCGCATCGGCACAGCAATTTTCGGTGCGCGCGATTACACCCAATAATAAGGAAACCTGAGGAACGCCATGAAGACGTTGACCTTCCTGCTCTCAACCGTCATTGAACTGTATACGATGGTGCTTTTGCTTCGCGTCTGGATGCAGTGGGCTCGTTGTGATTTTTACAACCCCTTCTCACAGTTTGTCGTCAAAGTGACCCAGCCGATTATCGGGCCGCTGCGCCGGGTGATCCCGCCGATGGGCCCCATTGACAGTGCCTCTCTGCTGGTTGCGCTGATCCTGTGCGTGGTGAAAGCGATCGTGCTGTTTATGGTCATCACCTTCCAGCCGATCATCTGGATCGCGGCGGTGTTGATCCTGTTGAAAACGATCGGCCTGCTGGTGTTCTGGGTCCTGATGGTGATGGCGATCATGAGCTGGGTCAGCCGGGGCCGCAGTCCGGTAGAATATTCTTTGATTCAGCTTACCGAACCGCTGCTGCGTCCGATCCGTAACCTGCTGCCTGCCATGGGCGGGATCGACTTCTCCCCAATGATCCTCGTGCTGCTGCTGTATGTGCTCAACATGGGTATCGCTGAACTGCTGCAGTCCACGGGCAACATTCTGCTGCCGGGGCTGTGGATGGCGTTATGAGTGCTGTCAGCACCTGCGCCGACGGGCTGGTTTTACGGCTGTATATTCAGCCGAAAGCCAGCCGTGACTCCATTGTCGGGCTGCATGGCGACGAAGTAAAAGTCGCCATCACCGCCCCTCCTGTGGATGGCCAGGCGAACGCCCATCTGGTGAAGTATCTGGCAAAACAGTTTCGCGTCCCGAAAAGCCAGGTGCTTCTCGAGAAAGGTGAACTGGGGCGCCATAAGCAGGTCAAAATTCTGAACCCGCAACAAATCCCGACGGAAGTCGCGGCTCTGATACAACAGGATTAACACATGCAAAAAGTTGTTCTCGCTACCGGTAATGCCGGTAAGGTGCGCGAGCTGGCCTCGCTGTTAAATGATTTCGGTCTGGATGTGGTTGCGCAGACCGAGCTGGGCGTGGACTCTGCCGAAGAGACCGGCCTGACCTTTATTGAAAACGCCATTCTGAAAGCACGCCACGCGGCGCAGGTCACCGGTCTGCCGGCTATCGCCGATGACTCAGGTCTGGCGGTGGACGTGCTGGGCGGCGCGCCGGGGATCTACTCTGCTCGCTATTCCGGCGTCGATGCCAGCGACCAGCAGAACCTCGAAAAACTGCTGGAAGCGCTTAAGGACGTACCGGATGATCGGCGCAAGGCGCAGTTCCACTGCGTGCTGGTCTATATGCGCCATGCCGACGATCCTACACCGATTGTCTGTCACGGCAGCTGGCCGGGTGTGATTGCCCGCGAAGCGGCAGGCAACGGCGGCTTTGGCTACGACCCGATTTTCTTTGTCCCGTCTGAGGGCAAGACCGCTGCGGAGCTGACCCGCGACGAAAAAAGCGCGATTTCCCATCGTGGGCGCGCACTGAAACTGTTACTGGAAGCGTTACGTAATGGCTAATTTGCCACCTCTGAGTCTTTATATTCACATCCCGTGGTGCGTGCAGAAATGCCCGTACTGCGATTTCAACTCGCATGCGCTGAAAGGCGAAGTGCCTCATGACGATTACGTTCAGCATCTGCTTGCCGATCTGGACGCCGACGTAGCTTACGCGCAGGGACGTGAAGTTAAGACTATCTTCATTGGTGGCGGTACGCCGAGCCTGCTCTCAGGCCCGGCGATGCAGATGCTGCTGGATGGCGTGCGTGCGCGCCTCAATCTGGCAGCGGATGCAGAAATTACCATGGAGGCCAATCCGGGTACGGTTGAGGCCGATCGTTTTGTCGAGTATCAGCGTGCCGGTGTAAATCGGATCTCCATTGGGGTACAGAGCTTCAGCGAGCCGAAGTTAAAGCGTCTGGGGCGTATTCATGGCCCGGGTGAAGCTAAGCGCGCCGCACACCTGGCAACCGGCCTGGGCCTGCGTAGCTTTAACCTCGACCTGATGCACGGCCTGCCGGATCAGTCCCTGGAGGAAGCGCTGGACGATCTACGTCAGGCCATTGAGCTGAACCCGCCACACCTCTCCTGGTATCAGCTGACCATTGAGCCGAACACGCTGTTTGGTTCACGCCCGCCAGTGCTGCCTGATGACGACGCGCTGTGGGATATTTTCGAGCAGGGCCATAGGCTTTTGACCGCCGCCGGGTATCAGCAATACGAAACCTCGGCCTATGCGAAGCCGGGCTACCAGTGCCAGCACAACCTGAACTACTGGCGTTTTGGTGACTATCTGGGCATTGGCTGCGGCGCCCATGGCAAAGTGACCTTCCCGGATGGTCGTATTCTGCGTACCGCCAAAACGCGTCACCCGCGTGGCTATATGGAAGGACGCTATCTGGAGCGCCAGCACGACGTCGAAGCCGAAGATAAGCCATTTGAGTTCTTTATGAACCGCTTCCGTCTGCTGGAAGCCGCGCCGCGCGCGGAGTTTGCGCTGTATACCGGATTACCGGAGTCGGTGATTCGCCCGCAGATTGACGAGGCGCTGGCGCAGGGATACCTGACCGAATGCGCGGAGTACTGGCAGATCACCGAGCATGGCAAACTGTTCTTAAACTCCCTTCTTGAGCTGTTCCTCGCCGAAGAGTCCTGAAGCCTGATTCAGGATTTTGCATCCCGTTCTGCTGGCTGAAGGAAAAGCTGGCAGAGTGCGGGGATGGAAATTATTCGTTCTTATGCAAAGCAGCTTCGACGCGAGCTGACGACAGAAGAGAGACGACTCTGGTATCTGTTACGCAGTCGCCGGTTCGCTCACTATAAATTTCGTCGCCAGCATCCTGTAGGGAATTACATTCTGGATTTCGTCTGTTGCGAGGCGCGCCTGGTCATTGAGCTGGATGGGGGGCAACATGTTGAAAGAGAAGAATATGACCGGCAAAGAACAGCCTGGTTGAATCAAAAAGGCTGGATGGTGATTCGATTCTGGAACAACGAAGTGTGGAATAATGAGGAAGGGGTGCTGAACAGTATTTTAGAAAATCTGCAAACGCTTTTACCCTCACCCCGGCCCTCTCCCTGAAAGGGAGAGGGAGCAAATCATTCCCTCGCCCCTTTGGGGAGAGGGTTAGGGTGAGGGGCCCAGACCGCACAAACCTACTTCAGCGATCCCACCAGCCCCTTGCGGCTCTCTTCCAGCGACACCACGCGTTTACACACGTCTTTGCCGAACGCTTTGAAATCCGCTTCCTGGTTCTTCCACTCGTTCTGAATCGAGGTTTGCAGACCACCCAGGCTACCCAGCACGCCCTGCAGCGGGTTGCCGCCGCCTTTGAGCACCGCTTTGGCACCCATCTCGTTGATGCTGTCCTGCAGAATGCCACCCATCGCCTGATTCACCAGCTGCTGGCCATCGGCACGCACCTGATCGATCGCCTGATAGTGGAACGTCAGGCCATCGGTACGATGCTCAATAATCCGGTTCATCTGCTCTTTTAGCTGGGCGTCCAGTTTGGTCAGGCGCGAGCGCATATTGCTGCTCTCCCCCACCTCTTTGGCGATGATCTTATCCAGCGCGACACGGCCTTTTTCCACGCGGGTCAGAGCGCCTTCGTCGATCCACGGCAGCGCGCTGCGCAGATCGGCCTGGTAATCTTTTGCCTGTTCACGTTGGGCTGCGCTCAGTTGATACTGCTTGCCGTTAAACATGACGTTGCCATCCGGGGTGATCACCAGATTGCCGTTCTCACCTTTTACCTGCACGGTTTGCGGGCTCAGGATCACGTCGTCACGCGGTGTGACTTCGCATTTGTAATCTGCGTGAGCGGTCAGAGCCGTGGTCATTAAAGCCGCAGCGAGCAGCGTTTTGCGCATCATATATTCTCCCTCAGACAAAACGGGCCAGCAATTGCTGGCCCCTGATGCTCTATTAGTCCCACCAAATATCGAAAAGTTCGCTGATGCGTACGTCTTCGAATTTGTGGTCTTCCAGCCACTTACGCACGATAGCCTGATGCTCTTCGGTGCACTGGCCGATCTCTTGTTTGCAGATCAGACCTTCCCACGCCAGGTAGCCGCTGCCGTCAAACGCCAGCTTGTTCGGCTCGATAACTTCATTGATGAACGCATCCACGTCTTCATCAATTTTTTCTACACTGGTGCCTTCCGGGAAACGCCATGCAACCGAAAAACCAATTTCCTGGAATTCTTCGATGTGCATTTTCTTACGCAGACGACGGCTACGGTTCTTTGCCATTATTTCACCCTCTCGAACATTAAGTCCCATACGCCGTGACCAAGACGATGGCCACGCTGTTCAAATTTCGTTACCGGACGTGAGTCAGGACGCGGCACATAATCGTTGCTCACCGACTGGTTTTTATACCCGTCGAGTGCTGACATCACCTCCAGCATATGTTCCGCATACTGTTCCCAGTCGGTCGCCATGTGGAAAACGCCACCCAGCTTCAGTTTGCTTTTTACCAGCTCAGCAAAGGGAGCCTGAACGATACGGCGTTTATTATGACGTGCTTTGTGCCATGGGTCAGGGAAAAAGAGCTGAACCATGTTCAGAGAATTGTCAGGGATCATCTTGTGCAGCACTTCCACCGCGTCATGACACATCACCCGCAGGTTCTCAACGCCCTCTTCATGGGCCGTTGCCAGGCACGCGCCCACGCCCGGGGAGTGAACCTCAATGCCGAGGAAATTCTGCTCCGGACGCGCTTTTGCCATGGTCACCAGTGAAGCGCCCATGCCGAAACCGATCTCCAGCGTAATCGGCGCGTCGCGGCCAAACAGCTCAACGAAATCGAGCGGCTGTTCGGTGAACTCCACGCCCATCACCGGCCAGTAGTTATCCAGCGCGTGTTGCTGCCCCTTTGTCAGGCGACCCTGACGGCGGACAAAGCTGCGAATACGGCGCAGCGGGCGACCGTTTTCATCAAATTCCGGTGATATGACGTCGTTTTTCATAAAAGAGTAGTCTGCTTGTGAGAATGTTCGGGAAACGGGCATTATCCAAAGTTAATGATGGGATGCAAGCATGGGAAAGATCCGGTTTACAGCCGCATGCCTCTGTGCTGCAATCTGCGTCCCTGATATCGCGAAGCGAAGACCATGCAAGCCTCTCATTTTTCAGCCCAGGTGCTGGACTGGTACGACAAATACGGGCGTAAAACCCTGCCCTGGCAAACTGAAAAAACGCCTTATAAAGTATGGCTCTCTGAGGTGATGTTGCAACAAACGCAGGTCACTACCGTTATCCCCTACTTTGAGCGCTTTATGGCGCGTTTTCCCACCGTGACCGATCTGGCGAACGCCCCCCTTGATGAGGTGCTGCATCTGTGGACCGGGCTCGGCTACTATGCCCGCGCCCGCAATCTGCATAAAGCCGCCCAGCAGGTGGTATCGCTGCACGGTGGAAAATTCCCGGAAACCTTTGATGAAGTCGCCGCCCTGCCAGGTGTCGGGCGTTCCACCGCCGGCGCGATCCTCTCCCTCTCGCTGGGTAAACACTTCCCTATTCTCGACGGCAACGTGAAGCGCGTGCTGGCCCGCTGCTATGCCGTTGGCGGCTGGCCGGGCAAGAAAGAGGTGGAGAAGCGCCTGTGGGAAATTAGCGAAGCGGTCACCCCTGCTAACGGCGTTGAACGCTTTAACCAGGCGATGATGGATTTAGGGGCGATGGTCTGCACCCGCTCGAAGCCCAAATGCGAACTCTGTCCGCTGAATAATCTGTGTGTGGCTTATGCCAACCACAGCTGGGCACAGTATCCCGGTAAAAAACCGAAGCAGACGCTGCCTGAGCGCACCGGCTATTTTCTGCTGATGCAGCACGAAGAGACGGTCTATCTTGCCCAGCGTCCGCCAAGCGGTTTATGGGGCGGCTTATTCTGCTTCCCGCAGTTTGAGGATGAAGAGAGTCTTCGCGACTGGCTGGCGCAACGCGGCATCCCTGCCGATACTCTTGTGCAGCTCACTGCGTTTCGCCATACCTTCAGCCACTTCCATCTGGATATTGTTCCAATGTGGCTTCCCGTGTCCTCATTCACCGCGTGCATGGATGAAGGCACCGCTCTCTGGTATAACTTAGCGCAACCGCCGTCAGTGGGGCTGGCAGCTCCCGTAGAGCGCCTGTTACAGCAATTACGTGTCGGGGCAATGGTTTAGCTCCGGGCGACAAAGAGGAATCAGTATGGCCAGAACAATTTTTTGTACCTTCCTGCAACGCGACGCAGAAGGTCAGGACTTCCAGCTCTATCCGGGCGATCTGGGTAAGCGCATCTACAACGAGATCTCCAAAGAGGCATGGGCGCAGTGGCAGCAAAAGCAAACCATGCTGATTAACGAGCGCAAGCTCAACATGATGAACGTTGAACACCGCAAGCAGCTGGAGCAGGAGATGGTGAATTTCCTGTTTGAAGGCAAAGACGTTCACATTGAAGGCTATACACCACCAGAAAAATAATATCGTGCCGCCTTGCCTGGTCTACGGTTTGTAGGCCGGGTAAGCGTAGCGCCACCCGGCGAAAACAGCCCCAGAACCAACACAACACGCACTCCCGGAATGATGAAAAAATTTTTAGCGCTTGCTCTTGTTGCACCGTTACTTGTTTCGTGTTCCTCCAGTAATAAAGGCGATAGCTATAACGAAGCCTGGTTGAAGGACACCAACGGTTTTGACATTCTGATGGGGCAGTTTGCCCACAACATCGAAAACATATGGGGATTTAACGAGGTTCTGATCGCCGGACCGAAGGACTACGTTAAGTACACCGACGCCTACCAGACCCGCAGCCACATCAACTTTGACGAGGGTACCATCACCGTCGAGACCATCGCCGGAACCGATCCTGCGGCGCGTTTACGCGAGGCGATCGTGAAAACCCTGCTGATGGGCGACGATCCGGGCTCAATCGACCTGTACTCTGACGCCGACGACACCACCATCTCGAAAGAGCCGTTCCTGTATGGTCAGGTGGTGGATCAGACCGGGCAGTCGATTCGCTGGGAAGGTCGCGCCAACAGCTTTGCCACATACTTGTTGCAGACGCGCCTGAAAAGCCGCAGCAATGGCCTGCGTGTTATATACAGCGTGACCATTAACCTGGTGCCAAACCACCTCGATAAACGTGCGCACAAATACTTCGGGATGGTACGCCAGGCATCGCGTAAATACGGTGTCGATGAGTCGCTGATCCTGGCGATTATGCAGACCGAATCCTCGTTTAACCCGTATGCGGTGAGTCGCTCCGACGCCCTGGGCCTGATGCAGGTTGTCCAGCACAGCGCCGGGAAAGATGTCTTCCGTGCGCAGGGGAAATCCGGCATGCCGGGTCGCAGCTATCTGTTCGATCCTGCCAGTAACATTGATACCGGCACCGCCTATCTGGCGATGCTGAACAACGTCTACCTGAGCGGTATCGATAACCCGACCTCGCGCCGCTATGCGGTGATCACCGCCTATAACGGTGGCGCGGGCAGCGTGCTGCGGGTCTTCTCCAACGATAAAGTGAAGGCGGCAAGTATTATCAACAGCATGTCGCCAGGGGATGTTTACCAGACCCTGACCACCCGTCACCCCGCCGCCGAGTCACGCCGCTATCTGTACAAGGTCAATACGGCGCAAAAGAACTACCGTAGAAAGTAGCCTTCTCTCTTTTACCCTCTCCTCCCCGGAGAGGGTAAAGATGCTCTCCAGCTGTCCAGACCTCATCCATAGGAAAGTGTTATTTGCATCACAATCCAAACTGCAAATTAATGTTGATTGCATTTTTTTGCGGGAGGTAACAAAACATCACGCCACTCGCTGATAGAATTGCATCAAATACAAAACCCAAATGTTTCTACACCAACATACAGCCCGCTCTCTTGTGAGGAAAGTAACATGAACCTTAAGCTGCAGCTTAAAATCTTGTCGTTTCTGCAGTTCTGTCTGTGGGGGAGCTGGCTAACCACGCTCGGTTCCTACATGTTTGTCACGCTCAAGTTCGATGGCGCCTCAATCGGCGCGGTCTACAGTTCTTTGGGCATTGCCGCCGTTCTGATGCCGACGCTGCTTGGGATCGTGGCGGATAAATGGATAAGCGCCAAGTGGGTGTATGCGCTTTGCCATCTGGTGGGGGCGGGTACGCTGTTTATGGCGGCCGAGGTCACGACGCCGGGTGCGATGTTCCTGGTGATCCTGTTCAACTCGCTGGCCTATATGCCAACGCTGGGCCTGATTAACACCATCTCCTACTATCGTCTGAAAGAAGCCGGTATGGATATCGTGACGGACTTCCCACCGATCCGTATCTGGGGCACCATCGGCTTTATTATGGCGATGTGGGCTGTCAGCTTCGCCGGCTTCGAACTGAGCCACATGCAGCTCTATATCGGTGCTGCTCTGTCTCTGGTACTGGCGCTGTTTACCCTGACCCTGCCGCATATCCCAGTCTCTAACCAGCAGAAAAACCAGAGCTGGAGCGCCATGCTCGGTCTGGATGCGTTCGCGCTGTTTAAAAACAAGCGCATGGCGATCTTCTTTATCTTCTCCATGCTGCTGGGTGCGGAACTGCAGATCACCAACATGTTCGGCAACACCTTCCTGCACAGCTTCGATAACGACCCGCTGTTCTCAGGGAGCTTTATCGTTGAGCACGCGTCGGTGATGATGTCGATTTCACAGATCTCCGAAACGTTGTTCATCCTGACCATCCCGTTCTTCCTGAGCCGCTACGGCATTAAAAACGTGATGATGATCAGTATCTTCGCGTGGATGCTGCGCTTCGGTCTGTTTGCCTACGGCGACCCGTCAGCCTTCGGTACCGTGCTGCTGGTGCTGTCGATGATCGTCTACGGCTGTGCCTTCGACTTCTTCAACATCTCCGGTTCGGTGTTTGTGGAAAAAGAGGTTCGTCCGGAAATCCGTGCCAGCGCCCAGGGTATGTTCCTGATGATGACCAACGGCTTCGGCTGTATTCTCGGCGGTGTGGTGAGCGGTAAGATTGTGGAGATGTATACCACCAACGGTATTACTGACTGGCAGCCGGTGTGGCTGATCTTTGCTGGCTACTCACTGGTTCTGGCCTTCGCGTTCATGGTGCTGTTCAAGTACAAACATGTTCGTACGCCAACAGGTGCGCAGACTCCTGTCGCGCATTAATCTGTAAGTCCCCCCTCCTGGCGGAGGGGGGATTTTTTTACTTCAGTACATAGCCGTACAACCGCTTAATCCCGTCCGCATCCTTCTCGCTGTAAACGCCCTGCAACTCCGGTGAAAAACCGGGCAGCAAATTGACGCCCTCTTCCAGCGCCAGGAAGTAACGCTGTACCGCCCCGCCCCACAGTTCGCCCGGCACAACGCACAGCACGCCTGGCGGGTATGGCAGCGCGCCTTCTGCCGCAATGCGCCCTTCGGCTTCACTGATGCGCACCAGCTCGACGTTACCGCGAATAAAGGCCTGGTTAGCATCCTGAGGATTCATCGCCACGGTGGGCAGGCTCTCTTTGCGGAACATCGCTTTCTGCAGATCCTTCACGTCAAAGCTAACGTACAGATCGTGCATCTCCTGGCAGAGCTGACGAATGGTGTAGTCGCGATAGCGCACCGGATACTTCTTCCAGATGGTCGGCAGGACATCGGCCAGCGGGGTGTCGTCTTCGATGTGCTGTTCAAACTGGCCCAACATTGCCACCAGTTGCGCCATCTTCTCCGCGCTCTCTGCCGGTGTGAGCAAGAAGAGAATGGAGTTGAGATCGCACTTCTCCGGGACAATGCCTTTCTCGCGCAGGTAGTGCGCCAGAATGGTCGCCGGGATACCAAAATCGGTGTACTTCCCGCTTTCGGCATCAATGCCCGGCGTGGTCAGCAGCAGCTTGCACGGATCGACAAAGTATTGCTCCCGGGCATAGCCTTCAAAGCCGTGCCATTTCGCCCCCGGCTCAAAGCTGAAGAAGCGCAGCTCGCTGGCAATCGCATGGGTAGGATGATCCTGCCATGGGCGACCAGCCACTTCTGGCGGGATAAACGGCTGAATCATTTTGCAGTTGGCGATAATCGCCTTACGCGCTTCGATCCCCAGCTCCACGCATTCGGCCCACAGCCGACGCCCGCTCTCTCCTTCATGGATCTTGGCGTTAACGTCGAGAGCCGCAAACAGCGGGTAGAACGGGCTGGTAGAGGCGTGCAGCATAAAGGCGTTGTTGAGACGCTTGTGCGGACAGAAACGCGCCTGGCCGCGGATATGGTTATCCTTCTTGTGGATCTGCGAAGTCTGGGAGAACCCTGCCTGCTGTTTATGCACCGACTGGGTGACAAAGATCCCCGGATCGTTCTCGTTGAGTTCCAGCAACAGCGGCGAGCTGTCGGCCATCATCGGGATAAACTGCTCGTAACCCACCCACGCGGAGTCAAACAGGATGTAGTCGCACAGCTGACCGATCTTGTCGATCACCTGGCGGGCGTTATAAATGGTGCCGTCATAGGTGCCGAGCTGGATCACTGCCAGACGGAACGGACGCGATTCACCGGCTTTTTCCGGGGCGACTTCACGGATCAGCTCCCGCAGATAGGTCTCGTCAAAGCAGCGGTCATCGATGCCGCCGATAAAGCCAAACGGGTTACGCGCCGCTTCAAGATAGACCGGCGTAGCCCCGGCCTGGATCAGCGCGCCATGGTGGTTGGATTTATGGTTATTACGGTCAAACAGTACCAGATCGCCACGGGTCAGCAGCGCGTTGGTCACTACCTTGTTGGCGGCCGAGGTGCCGTTAAGGACGAAATAGGTCTTGTCAGCATTAAACACCTTCGCCGCGAACTTTTGCGCGTGTTTAGCGGAACCTTCATGGATCAGCAGATCGCCCAGCTTCACGTCGGCGTTGCACATATCGGCACGAAAGACATTTTCGCCAAAGAAATCGAAGAACTGTCGTCCGGCGGGGTGTTTCTTAAAGAACGCGCCGTGCTGGTGCCCCGGACAAGCAAAAGTGCTGTTGTCCATCGCCACATACTGACTCAGGGTGTCGAAAAACGGCGGCAGCAGGTTCTCTTCATAGCGACAGGCCGCCGCTTCCAGCTCTAACCACTCCTGCGCTTTGCCATCGATCACCGCATCAACTCCCGCCGGGATCTCAACAGGCTGGGGCGAGAACATTAATACAGGCAGCTTAAAGCCGGTGCGTTTCAGCAACGCGAGGATGCCGCTGTGACTGTCAGCGACGGTAATGACGACTGCCGCCACATCCGTAAAATCTGTGTTATCCAGCGTCACCACTTCCCGGTGCGTGGACAAGGCGGACGCCAGCTCGCGGCTGACGGCAATTTTCATTGATTTCATAAGCGCAAATACCCGTGCAAGGCGAGAAAAAGCCCCGGACAGGGTGTCCCCCCTGCCCAACGAATGTGTCTGACCGGAGTTCAGCTCCGACCGCCAGACATCAGTAAAAGCAGAACGCGTCTGATTTTACTGTTGTCCTGCAGTGAGCCTGCAGTACCCTCACCGCATGGTGAGCGTAGAATAAGATGTGTCGATACGGCCAGCCATTCGCGCAGTAAAAGAGAGTCGGTTCATTGGCGGCCCCGTATCTGAGAGGAGAAAATTCGCGCAATAATGTCACCTTTCGCCAGGAGGCGCAACAAGGAATCATTATGCAAAAAATGGGATTACATTTGGCGATTACTCACTGAAAAGAGTAATAATAATGCAATATCAATGAGTAAATAACAGGAGTTCACAGTGGTTATTGGACCGTTCATTAATGCGGGGGCCGTGCTGCTGGGCGGCGTACTGGGTGCCGTACTTAGCCAGCGCTTACCGGAGCGTATTCGCTCCTCGATGCCCTCAATCTTCGGCCTGGCCTCACTGGGAATTGGTATTCTGCTGGTCATCAAGTGCGCCAATTTGCCGGTGATGGTGCTGGCAACGCTGCTCGGGGCGTTGATCGGGGAGTTCTGCTATCTGGAGAAAGGGATTAACGGCGCCGTCAGCAAAGCGAAAGATCTGCTCTCGCGCGGTAAGCAGAAAGCCGGTGGCCACGATGCCTATATTCAGAACTATGTCGCCATCATCATACTGTTTTGCGCCAGCGGCACCGGGATCTTTGGTTCGATGCAGGAAGGGATGACCGGCGACCCCAGCATCCTGATCGCCAAAGCCTTCCTCGATTTCTTCACCGCCACGATTTTTGCGACCACTCTGGGTATCGCGGTTGCCGCGATCTGCGTGCCGATGCTGCTTATCCAGCTCGCCCTCGCAACCTGTGCCACGCTGATTTTACCCCTGACCACACCTGCGATGATGGCGGACTTCACCGCAGTAGGCGGCCTGCTGCTGCTGGCAACCGGGCTGCGGATCTGTGGAATTAAGATGTTTGCGGTGGTAAATATGCTGCCTGCGCTGGTGATCGCCATGCCGCTTTCTGCCCTGTGGACCGCGTTTTTTGCCTGAGATAGCAGCAAAGTGGCGACAGAGTGTGCGGTCAGTAACGAAATCAACAAATTCCGTTGACGGCACAAGGCAGATCGGGTTTAATTCGCCCCGTTGCCCGGATAGCTCAGTCGGTAGAGCAGGGGATTGAAAATCCCCGTGTCCTTGGTTCGATTCCGAGTCCGGGCACCACTATTTAAAGAAACCAGCCTACGGGCTGGTTTTTTGCTTTTGGAAAGCTATAAATCCCTTCCCTGTTCGACCAATAGATCTACTGATGGGTAATTTGCGCCATACAGGCTTCGTGGCGGGCTTTGACGTCTTCAGTATAGTCCAGCGTATATTTACTCTCTCCTCGCTGTCCACGCGCGATACAGTCGTTAAAAAGATACTCCTGATATTCTGCCACGAGCAGCAGAGACGGCTCTGTGCAACACTCCTGCTCACCGTAGTCCGCCTGCATTGAAGAGTTCCTGAAGAAAGTAATCATAACGCTTTCACACCGTATGAAGGGGCTCCCTCAGGGATAAGGGAGCATCGGGATTATGCCTTTTTCGCGCTGTAGACTTCATCACCGCAGAATGCCGGTTCGGCCCAGAAATTGATGTTGAACTGTGCATCGTCGGTCATCTCAATACGGTGCCAGTACTGGGGTGGGCTGGTCGCAAAGGTTCCTGCGTTAATCACAACTTTCACTTCTGGCTCTGTCGCCTCTTCATTGGCGAAACCGTAGTACGTCACCGTCCCTTCCATTACACAGAGCTGGCCAAAGATACCGGCTGCGGTGTTGTGATGGCTCAGAAGCGCGGCAGGAACATTGTCTTTAGTAAAAAAGGGAGTTGAACGTTTGATTGTCCAATTTTTGGGGATTCTTTGATGGCTCATAATTACCTCCGGCTTTAAACATGCATTTAAAATACATCTTTATGGTCCGCCTGTAAAGCATTATTGATAATAAATCTCATTTACGTGGGAGGATGGGTAATTAGCTTGTAGGCCGGTAAGGCGCAGACGGCAAAAAACCCCGTACCTTAGGGTACGGGGTTTCTTTAATTGATGCCTGGCAGTTCCCTACTCTCGCATGGGGAGACCCCACACTACCATCGGCGCTACGGCGTTTCACTTCTGAGTTCGGCATGGGGTCAGGTGGGACCACCGCGCTACAGCCGCCAGGCAAATTCTGTTGTTCACCCCGCCCTCAGGCGTGATGAGTAATCTGTATCAGCTGAAAATCGTCTTCTCAAGTCCGCCGAAACAGCTTCGGCGTTGTAAGGTTAAGCCTCACGGTTCATTAGTATCGGTTAGCTCAACGCATCGCTGCGCTTACACACCCGACCTATCAACGTCGTCGTCTTCAACGTTCCTTCAGGACCCTTAAAGGGTCAGGGAGAACTCATCTCGGGGCAAGTTTCGTGCTTAGATGCTTTCAGCACTTATCTTTTCCGCATTTAGCTACCGGGCAGTGCCATTGGCATGACAACCCGAACACCAGTGATGCGTCCACTCCGGTCCTCTCGTACTAGGAGCAGCCCCCCTCAATTCTCCAGCGCCCACGGCAGATAGGGACCGAACTGTCTCACGACGTTCTAAACCCAGCTCGCGTACCACTTTAAACGGCGAACAGCCGTACCCTTGGGACCTACTTCAGCCCCAGGATGTGATGAGCCGACATCGAGGTGCCAAACACCGCCGTCGATATGAACTCTTGGGCGGTATCAGCCTGTTATCCCCGGAGTACCTTTTATCCGTTGAGCGATGGCCCTTCCATACAGAACCACCGGATCACTATGACCTGCTTTCGCACCTGCTCGAGCCGTCACTCTCGCAGTCAAGCTAGCTTATGCCATTGCACTAACCTCCTGATGTCCGACCAGGATTAGCTAACCTTCGTGCTCCTCCGTTACTCTTTAGGAGGAGACCGCCCCAGTCAAACTACCCACCAGACACTGTCCGCAACCCGGATCACGGGTCCACGTTAGAACACCAGCCATTAAAGGGTGGTATTTCAAGGTTGGCTCCACGCAGACTGGCGTCCACGCTTCAAAGCCTCCCACCTATCCTACACATCAAGGACCAGTGTTCAGTGTCAAGCTATAGTAAAGGTTCACGGGGTCTTTCCGTCTTGCCGCGGGTACACTGCATCTTCACAGCGATTTCAATTTCACTGAGTCTCGGGTGGAGACAGCCTGGCCATCATTACGCCATTCGTGCAGGTCGGAACTTACCCGACAAGGAATTTCGCTACCTTAGGACCGTTATAGTTACGGCCGCCGTTTACCGGGGCTTCGATCAAGAGCTTCGCGTTGCCGCTAACCCCATCAATTAACCTTCCGGCACCGGGCAGGCGTCACACCGTATACGTCCACTTTCGTGTTTGCACAGTGCTGTGTTTTTAATAAACAGTTGCAGCCAGCTGGTATCTTCGACTGATTTCAGCTCCACGAGCAAGTCGCTTCACCTACCATCAGCGTGCCTTCTCCCGAAGTTACGGCACCATTTTGCCTAGTTCCTTCACCCGAGTTCTCTCAAGCGCCTTGGTATTCTCTACCTGACCACCTGTGTCGGTTTGGGGTACGATTTGATGTTACCTGATGCTTAGAGGCTTTTCCTGGAAGCAGGGCATTTGTTGCTTCAGCACCGTAGTGCCTCGTCATCACACCTCAGCGTTGAATAAGGTTCCGGATTTACCTGGAACCTCCGCCTACATGCTTAAACCGGGACAACCGTCGCCCGGCCAACATAGCCTTCTCCGTCCCCCCTTCGCAGTAACACCGAGTACAGGAATATTAACCTGTTTCCCATCGACTACGCCTTTCGGCCTCGCCTTAGGGGTCGACTCACCCTGCCCCGATTAACGTTGGACAGGAACCCTTGGTCTTCCGGCGAGCGGGTTTTTCACCCGCTTTATCGTTACTTATGTCAGCATTCGCACTTCTGATACCTCCAGCAGACCTCACAGTCCACCTTCGACGGCTTACAGAACGCTCCCCTACCCAACAACGCATAAGCGTCGCTGCCGCAGCTTCGGTGCATGGTTTAGCCCCGTTACATCTTCCGCGCAGGCCGACTCGACCAGTGAGCTATTACGCTTTCTTTAAATGATGGCTGCTTCTAAGCCAACATCCTGGCTGTCTGTGCCTTCCCACATCGTTTCCCACTTAACCATGACTTTGGGACCTTAGCTGGCGGTCTGGGTTGTTTCCCTCTTCACGACGGACGTTAGCACCCGCCGTGTGTCTCCCGTGATAACATTCTCCGGTATTCGCAGTTTGCATCGGGTTGGTAAGCCGGGATGGCCCCCTAGCCGAAACAGTGCTCTACCCCCGGAGATGAGTTCACGAGGCGCTACCTAAATAGCTTTCGGGGAGAACCAGCTATCTCCCGGTTTGATTGGCCTTTCACCCCCAGCCACAAGTCATCCGCTAATTTTTCAACATTAGTCGGTTCGGTCCTCCAGTTAGTGTTACCCAACCTTCAACCTGCCCATGGCTAGATCACCGGGTTTCGGGTCTATACCCTGCAACTTAACGCCCAGTTAAGACTCGGTTTCCCTTCGGCTCCCCTATACGGTTAACCTTGCTACAGAATATAAGTCGCTGACCCATTATACAAAAGGTACGCAGTCACCTAACAAGTAGGCTCCCACTGCTTGTACGTACACGGTTTCAGGTTCTTTTTCACTCCCCTCGCCGGGGTTCTTTTCGCCTTTCCCTCACGGTACTGGTTCACTATCGGTCAGTCAGGAGTATTTAGCCTTGGAGGATGGTCCCCCCATATTCAGACAGGATACCACGTGTCCCGCCCTACTCTTCGAGTTCACAGCAAGTGTATCTTCGTGTACGGGAGTATCACCCTGTACCCTGCGACTTTCCAGACGCTTCCACTGACACACATGCTGATTCAGACTCTGGGCTGCTCCCCGTTCGCTCGCCGCTACTGGGGGAATCTCGGTTGATTTCTTTTCCTCAGGGTACTTAGATGTTTCAGTTCCCCTGGTTCGCTTCGTTAAGCTATGTATTCACTTAACGATAGTGCAACGGATTGCACTGGGTTTCCCCATTCGGAAATCGTCGGTTATAACGGTTCATATCACCTTACCGACGCTTATCGCAGATTAGCACGTCCTTCATCGCCTCTGACTGCCTAGGCATCCACCGTGTACGCTTAGTCGCTTAACCTCACAACCCGAAGCTGTTTCACTTCTGATTGCGAAAATTTGAGAGACTCGAACACACCGCTCATCTGCTCTTATTACGGAGAGCAGACACAGTGTGTCGTTTCAATTTTCAGCTTGATCCAGATTTTTAAAGAGCAAAACTTCTCAATGCACTCGAAAGTACATTTAGAAGTTCATCATTCATCAGACAATCTGTGTGAGCACTACAAAGGCAGGTTCTTTAAGGTAAGGAGGTGATCCAACCGCAGGTTCCCCTACGGTTACCTTGTTACGACTTCACCCCAGTCATGAATCACAAAGTGGTAAGCGCCCTCCCGAAGGTTAAGCTACCTACTTCTTTTGCAACCCACTCCCATGGTGTGACGGGCGGTGTGTACAAGGCCCGGGAACGTATTCACCGTAGCATTCTGATCTACGATTACTAGCGATTCCGACTTCATGGAGTCGAGTTGCAGACTCCAATCCGGACTACGACGCACTTTATGAGGTCCGCTTGCTCTCGCGAGGTCGCTTCTCTTTGTATGCGCCATTGTAGCACGTGTGTAGCCCTACTCGTAAGGGCCATGATGACTTGACGTCATCCCCACCTTCCTCCAGTTTATCACTGGCAGTCTCCTTTGAGTTCCCGGCCGGACCGCTGGCAACAAAGGATAAGGGTTGCGCTCGTTGCGGGACTTAACCCAACATTTCACAACACGAGCTGACGACAGCCATGCAGCACCTGTCTCAGAGTTCCCGAAGGCACCAAAGCATCTCTGCTAAGTTCTCTGGATGTCAAGAGTAGGTAAGGTTCTTCGCGTTGCATCGAATTAAACCACATGCTCCACCGCTTGTGCGGGCCCCCGTCAATTCATTTGAGTTTTAACCTTGCGGCCGTACTCCCCAGGCGGTCGACTTAACGCGTTAGCTCCGGAAGCCACTCCTCAAGGGAACAACCTCCAAGTCGACATCGTTTACGGCGTGGACTACCAGGGTATCTAATCCTGTTTGCTCCCCACGCTTTCGCACCTGAGCGTCAGTCTTTGTCCAGGGGGCCGCCTTCGCCACCGGTATTCCTCCAGATCTCTACGCATTTCACCGCTACACCTGGAATTCTACCCCCCTCTACAAGACTCTAGCCTGCCAGTTTCGAATGCAGTTCCCAGGTTGAGCCCGGGGATTTCACATCCGACTTGACAGACCGCCTGCGTGCGCTTTACGCCCAGTAATTCCGATTAACGCTTGCACCCTCCGTATTACCGCGGCTGCTGGCACGGAGTTAGCCGGTGCTTCTTCTGCGAGTAACGTCAATTGCTGAGGTTATTAACCTCAACACCTTCCTCCTCGCTGAAAGTACTTTACAACCCGAAGGCCTTCTTCATACACGCGGCATGGCTGCATCAGGCTTGCGCCCATTGTGCAATATTCCCCACTGCTGCCTCCCGTAGGAGTCTGGACCGTGTCTCAGTTCCAGTGTGGCTGGTCATCCTCTCAGACCAGCTAGGGATCGTCGCCTAGGTGAGCCATTACCCCACCTACTAGCTAATCCCATCTGGGCACATCTGATGGCAAGAGGCCCGAAGGTCCCCCTCTTTGGTCTTGCGACGTTATGCGGTATTAGCTACCGTTTCCAGTAGTTATCCCCCTCCATCAGGCAGTTTCCCAGACATTACTCACCCGTCCGCCACTCGTCACCCGAGAGCAAGCTCTCTGTGCTACCGTTCGACTTGCATGTGTTAGGCCTGCCGCCAGCGTTCAATCTGAGCCATGATCAAACTCTTCAATTTAAGTTTGATGCTCGTGAATTAAACTTCGTAATGAATTACGTATGTTCACTCAGAGACTTTGGTATTCATTTAGTGTCCGAAGACATTAAGAATCCATGTCACTTTGAGTGCCCACACAGATTGTCTGATAAATTGTTAAAGAGCAGTGCAACGCGGCTTTCGCTCACCGTTGCGAGGTGGCGTATATTACGTTTTCCTCTTTCAGAGTCAAGCGATAATTTCACGCTTTTCTCTGCTGACCCGGCGGCTTGTTTGCCGTTGTTCCGTGTCGATGGAGGCGCATTATAGGGAGTTCTCCCGGGGCCGCAACCCTTAAATGACAGAAAAATGACTGACTGCTGCATTCCCCAGCAAAACCCCGCCTTATACGCATTTGCCCACAGAGTTATCCACAAACTGACTGATATTCTCTGCAGCACGCCCTCTAAGACGGGGTCAAAATCACTCTGCGGCTTGCTCTTTTCCTACCAGGATGGTGGTTAACGTAAAGGAAAGCACCAGCGATATCGCTACTCCCGCCAGAGCAAAGACGAAGTACGGACCTATATAAGCAGGCAAGCTGAAGATGCTCGACAGAATGTAGCCATAAAGACGCACGCCGAAGAAGGCAATAAAGGCTGATGCCAGCGAGCTGGCCACCGTGGCGGCGATAAAAGCTTTCTTATAGCGCGTCAGGACACCAAAGAGTGCCGGTTCGGTAATGCCCAGCAGCGCAGAGATGCCTGCCGACAGCGTAACGGTCTTCTCCTGACGGTCCCGACTCAGACGCCAGATAGCAAATGTCGCCCCCGCAATTGCCATATTGGCCATAAACATCATCGGCATCAGCATATCGTAGCCACGGTCACTGAAGTTCTGCAGGGCGATCGGCGTCATCGCATGGTGCATCCCGGTCAGGATCGCCACCGGTCGGATGGCACCGACCACCAGCCCGGCAAAGCTGGCCGACACACTAAACAGTCCTTCTATAAAGAAGGCGAGTCCTTTACCCAGCCAGATACCAATCGGGCCGATCACCACCAGCGCCGCCAGGGCACCTATAAAGAGGGTGAGCGTCGGCGTGAAGACGGTTTTCAGGACATCGGGCATGATGCTGTCTACCCAGCGATGGATATAGCTTAATGCCAGTACCGAGAAGATCACCGGAATGACGCTCGAAGAATAGTTAAAGACGGATACCGGGATCGCATTCATTAACCAGATGGCACTGACCGCCCCTTCCTGATGCGTCGCCAGGGCTTTCGCTGCTTCTATTAAGGAGGGATACATCAGACAGGCGGCAACCGCCGCGGCGAGATACTCATTGGTCTTGAAGATCTTCGCCGCCGACACAGCGAGGAAGAACGGCAAGAAGTAGAAGACGCCGCTGGCAATCAGGTCGATAACCATGACGGTATCGCTTTTCGCCGAGACCACCTTTAAGGCGATCAGCCCGGCGAGCAATCCTTTTATCATCCCGGCACCGGCAATGGCCGGGACAATCGGACCAAAAACGCCCGAGACGGTATCCATAAAGAGGGAGACCAGACTTTTACGCCCTTTTGTCGCCGTCGGCGATTTATCAGCGCCCTGGCCGAGCACATCAAGCATTTGCTCATACCAGCTGTTCACCTTCGGCCCAATGATCACCTGAAATTGATCGCTCTGCAGTTGCGCGCCCAGCACCCCAGGCAGATTTTTGATCGCAGCCTGGTCAACTTTATTATCGTCGATTAAATCAAACCGTAGCCGCGTCATACAGTGCCAGACTTTATTAATATTCCCCTGGCCGCCGACCAGACGAATAATATTATTGATGGCTTCTTGCGTCCCCATAAAGACTCCTGCCGGTAGGGTTGTTGTTTTATTGATGCCACGAGAATAGATAAACCCACACTACAAAACAAACCAATAAAAGTTGATATCGCTCACACTTAGCTATACAGGGAGCCACAAAATAGCTAACAAACCAAAATTGGTACGGTTTTTAATTAAAATAGAATCAAATAACTGACCAAAATAAATAATAAAAAAACGGTTTACCGGTAAACATTTTTAGGGCGATGATATTCCCATTCCGTATTTCCACAGAGCAGCAAAGGAGTTTTTCGTGACGCCTGTGATCATCACTAATATCGAGTGCTTTATTACCCGCCCGGATCGACATAACCTGGTGACCGTTCGCGTTACCACGGAGCATGGCCCCGTCGGACACGGCTGTGCCACCTTCCAGCAGCGCCCGCTGGCGGTTAAAACCCTGGTGGATGAGTATCTCAAGCCGCTGCTGATCGGCCGGGATGCCAGTAACATCGAAGATCTGTGGCAGATGATGAACGTTAACGCCTACTGGCGTAACGGTCCGGCGATGAATAACGCCATTTCCGGCGTGGACATGGCCCTGTGGGATATTAAAGGGCAGCTGGCCGGTATGCCGCTGTACCAATTGTTGGGTGGAAAATCCCGCGACGCGATCCCGGCTTACAGCCACGCCAGCGGCGAGACGCTGGAGGAACTCTTTGCCTCCGCCGATAAACTGGTGGCGCAAGGCTATCGTCATATCCGTTGTCAGCTCGGTTTTTATGGCGGCACGCCGTCGGCGCTGCATGCCCCGGAAAACCCGACCGCGGGTGCCTGGTTCGATCAGCATGAATACATGGCGAATACCGTGGAGATGTTCCGCGCCCTGCGCGAAAAATATGGCTGGAAACTCCATTTCTTACACGATGTCCACGAGCGTCTCTTCCCGCAGCAGGCCGTGCAGCTGGCAAAACAACTTGAGCCGTACCAGCCCTACTTTATCGAAGATATTCTGCCGCCACAGCAAAGTGCCTGGCTGGAACAGGTTCGCCAGCAGAGCTGCGTGCCGCTGGCGATGGGCGAGCTTTTCAATAACCCGGCTGAATGGCACGACCTGATCGTCAATCGTCGCATCGACTTTATTCGCTGCCACATCTCGCAGATCGGCGGCATTACGCCAGCATTAAAACTGGCGCACCTGTGTCAGGCCTTCGGCGTGCGTCTCGCCTGGCATGGACCCGGGGATATGACGCCCATCGGCGTGGCGGTGAATACGCACCTGAACATTCACCTGCACAATGCGGCCATTCAGGAATTTATTCCGCGTTCCACGACCACCGACGGCGTCTTCCCCGGTGCGCCTGAGGTAAAGGACGGGTTTATCTATCCCCCGACCGCGCCCGGCATCGGTACAGGCTTTAATGAAGAGCTGGCTCTGGCGCATCCGGTGGCCTATCGCCCACACGAGTGGACGCAGAGCCGCCTGCCGGACGGGACAATTCATACGCCCTGATTTTGTCGCCAGGCTAAATTATCGCGGTTATAGGGGCTGACCCAGGTGCAGGTGTAGTTGATATCGATAATATCGCTCACCTCAAAAACCCGGCCCCCCTCCAGTATTCCGCGATTATTAATATGCATTGCCGGGCTGCCTTTTTTGCAGCCCAGTATTACCGCCTGCTCACGGCTGACGCTGACTGCCCGATAGGTGGTCAGCATATGGGAAATGATCAATCCTTTGCTTAATACGTACTGCTGAATGGAGCGCTCAATCGCCTGCTGATTAAGGTCTGGGAAATCGGCAACCGGCATGCTGGACACTTCCAGCTGTACGGGCTGGTCATCGACGTAGCGCAGGCGGCAAAAGTGCCAGATAAAACTCTCTTCATCGATACCAAAAATCTGCTGCGCCGCGCGATCGGGCCTTCTCTTATGCAGGCTAATCATCCGGTAGCGCATCTGATCGAATCGCTTCTCGGTGATCGAGTTGTAGATCAGCGGATTATTGCGCGCATGCTCGTTGATCCAGATCCCCGAGCCCTGCACGATCCGCACCACGCCAATGCTGACCAGTTTCTCCAGCGCCTGGCGGATCGTGAAACGCGACACGCCATACTCTTCGGCCAGTTGCCGTTCAGGGGGAAGTTTGCGTGGCCCCGCCGTGGTGTCCTGATAGATTTTGCTTAGCAGATCCTGAGTCACAAACTCTTTCTTTTTCATTGTTCGGTCCTGAAGTCATTCAATGTTGATCATCCCTCAGCAGTCCGGCATACCCTGCGCCAGCAATCGCGGCCAGACTGTCGCCCAGTCCGAGCCATGCCCCATCCCGCTGACCACCTCCGTTCGCACACACCTCCCCCCTACTGCCTGTTGAAAACGTCGGGCGACAGCGGGTGGCACGGTGGTGTCGGCGTCGCCACTGTAATGGATCTGCGGCAGGTCACGCAGTGCAGCAGCGCGATCGATAGCGCTGCGGGCTGCGGGCATTGGGGTAACATGATGCAGGGCATTGACATACGCAACATCGAGATTGCCTGCCACCGTGCGCAGGGAGCGCACATCATCCCGGCGTTCCGCCAGCAGCGCGGCGATATTGCCCCCCCCGGAGTAACCAACCAGATCGATCTTCACCCCCGGATAGCGCAGCACCATCTGGCTGAGCGCCTCGTTCATTGCATCAATAACCGCCGGTGAGAAACGATCCTGCGTCCAGACATTTACGCGGCAGGTGGCCGGTAGCGGCGGCCCGATGAACTGGCAGGGTCGGGCAAGGTAAAACACATTTGCCTGCTTATCCGCCGCAGCCAGCTTCATACCGGTCGGATTACGCGGGGTCGGATTATCAGAGGGCGTTGTGCGGCTCTTCCAGGCAAAGCCATCCCCTTCGATGTAGACACGAAGGGTATGAACCGGAGGGGCGATTCGCTGCCATGTCACAATCGGGAACGGATCTGTGTCAAATTCCTCACTGATCAGACCACTTTCACTGGCTATTTTTTGCGCAGAGCGGTGCGGATCGTCGGTAATACACCCTACCAATAATAAAGATAAACTAATCAATACGGTTCCCTGCAAAAAGTGAGGATATATCCTCATACCGCACCAGCCTTAACTCAAATTATCAACATGACCAAATATGTGAAATGAATTCAACCGGAAATAATTAAGCATCGCTTATTGTTTTCGGCAACGAATTGTATATTCTGCGCCCGAAGATATCGGATTAATCCGAAGAAATCACAACTGCATTTTGCATAAACATCGCAACGTTATGATGGTACACCATGGAAAAGAAACGTCTTAGCCAGCTGATCTCTCTGCTGGTGGCATCAACGACCGCCCAGGCCTACGCCACATCTCCAGAGTTAATTATTGATACCCCGACAAGCAACGTGCAGATTGCCGACGCTAAAGAATTAGTGCATATCACCCAGAATGGATTTGTGACTGGCATGCCAGTTTCTGCCCTGGCGGTAAATGCGGGGGTGACTGTAACAACGCTTACCAATGATGGCGTTATTAACGACCAGAATGGTATGCCTTTATTTTTAAGTAACAATCTTGTTCAGATAGATGGAACAGTCGATCAGCTTAATAATAACGGCACCATTGCCAGCGTTAATGAAAATCAGATTAACAGCGTGTTCGCGGTGGGCGCTTCGGGAGTGGTTAATACCTTAACCAACACCGGCACCATTAAGGGAAATTCGAATAATTACTATAGCGGTAATTACAACACCGGCACGCTCAACAATGCCGGGACAATTCATACCTTAAACAATACCGCTGATGGCAAGATCCTCGGCTCCCTCGGCATCAGTAATCAGGGAACCATTGATAACTTAATCAATGCGGGCCTTATCGGCGCCACGGATGCTGAGAATAACAACTACATTGGCCAGAACGGTGCCATTTTTAACAGTGGTACGATTGGCACGTTGCACAATACCGGTTCGATTGACGGGGGAACGTCTGATAATTACGGCCGTTCCGGGATCTCTAACCAGGGCAACATTACTACCCTCGTCAATGATAATAAGATTAATGGCAGCTTCGCCGGTATTATTAACTATGGCACCATTGGTTCCATTGAAAACAACGGCCAAATTACCGGAAATTACGTCGCAATCTATAGTTATGGTCCTCTTGACTCCATCGTTAACAATGGCCTGTTAACCGGCGGTAATTATGCTCTGATGGTCGGGAGCAATAACAGCGATGGCGTGACCCTGACCAACACCGGCGATATTGCCGGTGATATTTACGCCTTAAATGCGACAAGATTAATCATCAATGGCGGCACCATCACCACGGGCACGCTGAGCGGCATCGACGGCGCGACTGGCACTATCATGGGCTCCGACGTGGTATTCAACACCGGCTCGCTGCTGCTGAACGATAATATCGTTACCAGCCTGCCTGAATACGGCCTGATGTCACTCCAGATGAGCGATGAAAGGCCTGTGTCAAACGGCACCGTGGTGAACGAAGCGGCCTCCCTGCAGGTGAACAACAGCATCAATATCGCCGGGGATTACCATCAGAAAGCGGCCGCAACGCTGATTTCCGGTGTTTCCGATCTGGCAACCACTAACGGCGATCTGCTTGCCGATACCGGTTATGGCCGCCTGAACGTCAGCGGCAATGCCACTATCGATGCGGGTTCCAGCGTTAATCTGTTGCGTACCGGCAGCACTTACCAGTTTGCCGAAGGCCAGCGCTATGTGGTGATCAATGCCGCAGGCGCAGAGACCGACTACCACGCCGACCAGCTGAAGTACAAAGCCCTCGGCTATCGCGGTGTGGTTAATGGCAGCGTCTATGAAGAGGCTGAAAGCAAGGCCCTGGTGTTAACCCTGGGTGCAGAGCCGGTGATCCCCGATCCGGTAGAGCCTCAGCCTGAGCCAACGCCAGACGTCACGCCGCCGGTAGTGACCGAACCCGAGGTCACCCCCCCGGTTGTCACGGTGCCAACGCCGACGCAGCCTGCGCCAGCAGAACCTGCACCTGCTCAGCCGACCAAACGGGGTTATGCCACCATCCCGAGCGCCACGGCGGCGCTGGGTGGGCTCGCGCACTACTCCGGTATCTCGTCTCCGCAGCTGCTGGATCTGTATAACGCCTCGCTGGCAATCGAAGGTAAACAGGAAGCGAACCGTGCTGGCGAGCGTCTCTCTACCAGCCAGAACCTCAATACCAGCTCTGCGGCCACCGTTGCTACCTCTACCGCTCAGGCAGTAGTGGGTGCTCACATCGATGCCGTACGTAACCCGCAGGCCTCCGGCACCAGCGGTGTGGCCACCGGTGATGACTATGCCAACAACTGGATCGTCTGGGGTCAGCCGTTCGGCGGTTACGCTCGCCAGGACAGCACCGACAACGTCAGTGGCTACACCGCGAAATTTGGCGGCCTGATCATCGGTGCTGACCGTGCACTGGGTGACAACTGGCGTCTGGGGGCAGCCCTGAACTACAGCAACACCTCCGTCCACGGCAAAGACAACCTGAGCGGCAACAACTCCACCGCCGATAACTACGGGGTGATTGGTTACGCGGGTTACACCGGCAATCCGTGGTACCTGAACCTCTCTGCGGGTCTCAACCGTCAGAACTACAGCTCCGTGCGTCGCGCTGATTTCACCGGCTTCTCCGGCGCTGCTCACGGCAAGTTCAACGGTCAGTCCATCACCCTGCAAAGCGAACTGGGCTACCCAATCGCCCTGCCGGCTGACGTGGTGCTGACCCCGCTGGCGGGCCTGACCTATGGCTATCAGCATGTGGATGGCTACAGTGAAACCGGCGGCAACGGTATGGCACTGGATGTCAGCAGCACCCATGCGCAGTCTGTCATGAGCGATATCGGTGTCCGCATCGAGAAGAGCTTCGCCACCGGCCTGGGTAACCTGACGCCGTTCGCCCAGGTCTCGTGGATCCACCAGTACGATAACCGTCAGGTCAGCAGCCATGCGACCTACGCCGCCGATGCTATCGGTGAAACCAGCTTTATCACCAAAGGGGCCTCTCCGGTGGAAGATATGGCGGGCGTGGCTGTGGGTACCACCCTGTATGACGCCAACGAACTGAGTCTCGACGCGCGTTACGATCTGCAGGCCGGCGACCGCTACCAGGCGCACACCTTCAGTCTGCGTTTACGCAAGTCGTTCTGATTGTTATGAACGAACAACGGGGCCGCGAATGGCCCCGTTTTTTTATGCTCCACTGGCAAACATTGTATTTTTCGCCGCGTCGGTCGATAGTGTCTGTTTTTACTCAACAGTTAACTCACATGACGCAAACTGCACTCTCCTCTGGATTGAAGGTCGGCGCGCTGCTTCTGCTGCTGATCCTGATTTATACCGGTCTCTATACCTCGGACCGCATCACCTGGCTGATGGAGGTGACGCCGGTCATCATCATCGTGCCGCTGCTGCTTGCCACCCAACGGCGCTACCCGCTGACACCTCTGCTCTACACGCTGATCTTCTGGCACGCCATCATCCTGATGGTGGGCGGAATGTACACCTATGCCAAAGTGCCCATCGGCTTTGACGTACAGGAGATGTTTAACCTGAGCCGTAACCCGTACGACAAGCTGGGACACTTTTTCCAGGGGCTGGTGCCTGCGCTGGCGGCCCGGGAGATCCTGGTCCGCGGCGGCTACATCAATGGCCGCAAAATGACAGCCTTTGTGGTGTGCTGTATTGCGCTGGCGATCAGCGCCACCTACGAGCTGATCGAGTGGTGGGCGGCGCTGGCGATGGGCCAGGGCGCGGATGATTTCCTCGGCACTCAGGGCGATCAGTGGGATACCCAGTCTGATATGTTCTGCGCCCTGCTCGGGGCGCTCACAACGGTGCTGCTCCTCGGGCGCTGGCATCAGCGCCAGATTACGCATTCAGTCGTACATAATATTTGAGACCAGGTTTTGTAGGCCGGGTAAGGCAAAGCCGCCACCCGGCGGATGTTGGCGCATTACCCTCAAACCTTAAACAACCAACATGCCGCCAAATGACCGGGGGCAATCTCCTGCATCGCGGGGGCTTCGCGTCGGCATACCGGCATCACGTGCGGGCAACGGCTGCAGAACTTACAGCCCGGCAGCACGGAGGTCGGGCCGGGGATCTCCCCGCGCAGGGTCGCCTGCTCCAGATTGCGGATCCGCGGATCGGGCTGCGGTACCGAGGCTAACAGGGCCCGGGTATACGGGTGCGCCGGACGCTGATACAGGGTGTCAGAAGGTGCCACCTCCACCAGCTTGCCGAGGTACATCACCCCGATTCGGGTCGAGATGTGGCGCACCATCGACAGATCGTGGGCGATAAACAGATAGGTTAGCCCCAGCTCCTGCTGCAGATCCTGGAGAATGTTCACCACCTGTGCCTGCACCGAGACATCCAGCGCCGACAGCGGCTCATCGCACAGGACAAACTCCGGACGCACCGACAGCGCCCGGGCAATGCTGATGCGCTGGCGCTGGCCACCGCTGAACTCGTGCGGGAAGCGCTGGAGGTGTTCCTGCTTGAGCCCCACTTTATAGAGCAGGGTTTCAGTACGCTCCCGCTGCTCCTCGCGGCTGTAACCGTGGATCTGCATCGGCTCTGCCACCAGCTGCTGGACGGTCATTCCGGGGTTCAGCGATGAATACGGGTCCTGGAAAATGGCCTGCATCCGCTTGCGCAGCGGCTTGAGCTGCTTTTCGCTGGCCTGGGCGATCGCCTGTCCGGCAAAATCAATCTCGCCGGAGGTGATATCAAACAGCCGCAGAATGGCGCGCCCGAGGGTCGATTTGCCGCAGCCGGACTCGCCCACCAGGCCAAAGGTCTCCCCCTGGCGGATATCAAAGCTGACGCCGTCCACCGCTTTCACCACCACCCCTTTGCGCAGCAGGCCGCCGTTGAGAGTGAAGTGCTTATGCAGGTCCCGCACGCTGACCAGCGGGGAATGGTGTTCACTCATGCCTGAATCTCCTTATCGGCCAGCAGCCAGCAGGCCGCGCGATGCCCCGGTTCGGGGCGGTAAAACGCGGGCTGACGCTCGCACTGCGGCATCCGCTGCGGACAGCGTTCAGCAAACGGGCAGCCCGGGGGCGGATTGAGCAGGCCCGGAGGCGATCCTTCGATAGGCGACAGGCGATGGCTGGTCTGTTCCGGGTGTGGCAGAGACGCCAGTAGCCCCTGGGTATAAGGATGTGCCGGACGATAAAAGATGTCCTCTACGCTGCCCTCTTCCATTACCAGCCCGCCGTACATTACCACTACCCGGCTGCACACCTGGGCGACGACGCCCAGATCGTGGGTGATCAGCAGGATGGCGGTGTGGGTTTTCTGCTGCAAACTTTTTAACAGCCGCAGGATCTGCGCCTGAATAGTGACGTCCAGCGCGGTAGTGGGTTCATCGGCGATCAACAGTTTGGGATCGCAGGAGAGCGCGATGGCGATCATCACCCGCTGGCGCATCCCGCCGCTGAATTCGTGCGGGTACTGGTCGTAACGGCGCTCCGCTTCGGCAATGCCCACCTGCTCCAGCATGGCGATGCTCGCCGCGCGGGCCGCTTTTTTGTTTAAGCCTTTATTACGGATCAGGATCTCGGACATCTGCCTGCCGATGGTCACCACCGGGTTGAGCGCGGTCATCGGATCCTGAAAAATCATCGCGATCTCATTTCCGCGAATGGCGCGCATCTGCTCCGGGGTTTTCTGCGCCAGATCGTCATTGTCAAACCGGATCTGCCCCCCGGTGATGCGCCCGTTGCTGCCCAGCAGCTGGATAATGGATTTGCAGGTGACGCTCTTGCCGCAGCCGGACTCCCCGACAATGCCCACCAGCTCGCCCAGCTGAACGTGAAAGCTCACCCCGCGCACCGCGTGGACATCGCCATCCCGGGTGCGGAAGGTGGTTTGCAGGTTGTCGAGTTCAAGTAAGTTATTCATCGCGGTTCGCTCCCGGCTCAAAGGCGGTGCGGAACACGTCGCCTAACACGTTAAAACTGAACACCGTCAGCAAAATCAGAATGCCGGGGAACATCGCCAGCCAGGAGGCCTCCCCAATATAGGACTGGGCGTTGTTGAGCATACTGCCCCAGGAGGCGGCAGGCGCCTGCACCCCGAGCCCGAGGAAGCTGAGGGTCGACTCCATCAGAATCGCCGAGGCGATATTCAGGGTGGCGGCGACGATTATGGTCGGCAGCACGCCGGGAATGATATGACGCAGGATAATCCGTAGCGGATGCTCCCCGGAGGCGCGGGCATAGAGCACATACTCGCGCTCTTTTACTGAGAGCGTTTCGGCCCGTACCAGTCGGGACATGTTCATCCATGTCAGCAGGCTGATGATCATGATGATGTTATCCACGCCGGGCTTCAGGTAGGCGTTGAGCACCAGCAGCAGGAAGAAGGCCGGGATCGCCATCAGGATATCCACCGCGCGCATCATCAGGTTATCGAGCCAGCCGCCGAAGTAGCCGCTCACCGTGCCGACGATGGTGCCGATCAGGGTTGAAAAGACCATCGCCAGACAGCCGACCATCAGCGAGATCTGCCCGCCGTACAGGGCGCGGGTAAAGTAGTCGCGTCCGTACTCGTCGGTGCCGAACCAGTGGGCGCCATCAGGCGGCAGGGTGCGCGCCCCCAGCGACATCTGATCGGGATCGTAAGGGCTCAGCCCCGCACAGAGCGCGGCGACGACAAAAATAAAGAGGACAAAAAGCGAGAACTGCGCCGGACGATTGCGGCGCAGCTGGTGACGAACCTGTTGCCAGCGTCTGCTCATCCGGGGTTACCTCAGGGTACGTATGCGGGGATCGGCGAAGCGATATAACAGGTCGGCGATCAGGTTGCCGACGATCAGCATCAGCGACGAGAGCATGATGATCGCCATAATCAGCGGGTAGTCGAGGGAGGTGATCGACTGGATCCCCAGCAGCCCCATACCCGGCCAGGAGAAGACACTCTCGGTAACGTACGCCCCCACCACCAGCTCGCCAAACGACAGGCCAAACAGGGTGATCACCGGCAGGAGCACGTTTTTCAGCACATGGCGGAACAGGATGCTGGAACGGGTGGCTCCATAGGCCAGCTGGGTCTGCACATAGTCGGCCGAGAGCTGCGAGATGGTATTGGAGCGGATGTAGCGCACGTAGCTGGAGAGGTTATAGAAGGTGAGCGCAATGCACGGCAGCACGCCGTGGCGCACCACGTCCAGCCAGTTATCCTCCATGCCGATGGTGCGCATCCCCATGCTGGGGAACCAGTTGAGCTGCACGGCAAAGACGGTGATCAGCAGGATGCCAAACCAGAAGATCGGCACCGAGATGCCAATATAGGCGAACAGGTTCAGGACATGATCCAGCCAGCGGTGCTTAAAGGCTCCGGCCAGCAGCCCCAGCGGAATGGCGAGGATAATCGCCATCAGCAGCGAGGCCCCCATCAGCCCAAGGGTGGCCGGAATGCGCTCACCAATCATCACCAGCACCGGTCGGTGGTAGATCAGCGAATAGCCCAGATCGCCCTGCAGAATGTTTTTCAGCCACAGAAAATATTGCGTCACCAGCGGCTTATCCAGGCCCAGACTCTGGCGAATACGCTCGATGTCCTCTGGTGCCATGCGCGGGGTGATGTACGCCGCCACCGGATCGCCCGGGGCGAGTTTGACCAGCAAAAACGCCACCAGCGAGATAAAGAACAGCATCGGCACCAGTTGCAGCAGCCGACGCATCAGTAATGTGTTCACGACATGCCCTTACGACTTACCCAACAAAAAGCCCCGATCGGTTGACCGGGGCGACAGCTTATTTTTGGTAGATTTTTGACAGGTCCTGGAACAGATACACCGGCTTCGGTTCCGCTTCCTGGGTGCCGCCAAAGCGTTTATCCACGGCCACGGTAGCGTTGGTGTAGGCGATCGGGTAGTAGGTCATGTCGTTGGCCACGGTCTGCTGGATCTGCTTGTAGATCTCAGCGCGTTTGCCTGTGTCAGTTTCTACGGCACCTTTATCCCACAGGGCATCGAACTGCGGGTTCTTATAGTGGGCGTAGTTATAGGCTTCGTTGCTCATGAACAGCGATTTGTAGCCATCCGGCTCGGCACCCATGATGTAGCCGCCGAGGTTCAGCTCCCAGGCGGTGTTGTTCATGTCGAGGCTGCGCTGGGACATGGCGTTGGAGTCGAGCGGCATCAGCTCCACGTTCACGCCAATGCCCTTCAGCGCCTGCTGGATGTAGAGCGCCTGGCTCTCCTGGGTTTTGTTGGTGTTCACGTAGGCCAGACGCAGCTTAAGGTTTGCCGGTGCGCCGGAAGCCTTCAGCAGATCTTTGGCTTTCTGCTGGTCGAACTTGTACAGCTCAACGTCGTTGCTCTGGTAGAGCGTATCCGGGGTCAGGAACGAGGTCGCCGGTTTGGCGTAATCCAGCGAGGTGAACGCGGTCTGGGTCAGCTCGTCCTTATTAATGGCGTACGCGATGGCCTGGCGCAGCTCCTTGCTCTTCATCACCGGTACGTTCTGGTTAAAGGTCATGTAGGCCAGACGCCCTTCCGGGTAGACCACGAAATCAAACTTGCCGGTATTCTTCAGGCGCGACACATCCTGCGGATCGACCATCTTGAGATTGATCTCGCCGTTTTGCAGCGCGAGGTTGGCGGAGTTGCTGTCTTTGGCGAAACGGTAGGTCACGGAGTCGAGCTTCGCTTTGCCATTCCAGTAGTCGTCAAAGCGGGTCAGGGCATAATACTGCCCGGCGCGGTACTCTTTAAACTTGAATGGCCCGGAACCTACCGGGGCATCGTTTTTGGTGCTCTTTTCCAGATCGGCTTCATTGGCGAAGACGTGCTGCGGGATCGGGTAGATCTGCACCAGGGTGCCGGTAAAGGCGGCACTCACCTGTGGGAGGGTGAACTTCACGGTGCGATCGTCCACCTTGCTCACCGCCACCGGCTTGCCGCCGAAGGTGAACATGCTGCGGAAGAAGCTGTGCTGTTTCTCCTCCAGCAGCTTATTGAAGGTGAACACCACGTCGTCGGCGGTCAGCGGCTGGCCATCCTGCCATTTCAGATTCGGTTTTAAGGTCAGGGTGTAGCTGAGGTTATCGGCGGATGGCGTCAGGCTTTCGGCCAGACCCCATTCGATTTTGCCATCGTTAAAGCTGTAGAGCGGGGCGTAAAGCGCCTGCATGATCGTCAGGGTGGTGCGGTCACTGGCATATAATGGATTAACCGCCAGCGGGTCGCCTGAAGTAATGCCGATAATCAGTGAACCGCCCTCTTTCGGCGTATCACTTTTGGCCGCCGGGGCTGACGCGGTCTCTTTATTTTTGGCATCATCACAGCCTGCGGCAACCAGCGCCAGCGCGACCAGAACAGCAGATACTAATGGCTTACGCATATCTCACTAACTCCTTGCCTTGAAAGTTTTTTTAACTGCTCATTTTTATTTTTTACAGATATCTGTTTGCGCATCATATTCAGCTTTAAGCCCTTTCGCATTAACAATGAAAATGCCATTTTTGATTAAGCTTATGCGGAATTTATATATATAAGCGCCAGAAGGAATAGTGCATATGCTTATGCGCTCAGTTCGTTAAACCGTTCACGGAATGCCTGCTAAACTGCCTCAACACATCCCAAAAAGGCAGATCAACATGTCCGACAACAACTACCAGCCAGCGAAAGTCTGGGAATGGAAGCAGAACCCCAACGGCGGCGCGTTCGCCAGCATCAACCGTCCGATCTCGGGCGCCACCCATGACAAAGAACTGCCGGTGGGTTCGCATCCGCTGCAGCTCTACTCTCTGGGCACGCCAAATGGCCAGAAGGTAACAATCATGCTGGAAGAGCTTCTGGCGTTGGGCGTGACCGGGGCGGAATATGACGCCTGGCTGATCCGCATCGGCGAGGGGGATCAGTTCTCCAGCGGCTTTGTTGAGGTGAACCCGAACTCTAAAATCCCGGCCCTGCGTGACCACTCCACCACGCCGCCAACCCGGGTGTTTGAATCCGGCAATATCCTGCTCTATCTGGCAGAAAAATTCGGCCACTTCCTGCCAAAAGATCCGGCTGGCCGGGTGGAAACCCTGAACTGGCTGTTCTGGCTGCAGGGCTCCGCCCCGTTCCTCGGCGGCGGTTTCGGCCACTTCTATCACTATGCCCCGGTGAAAATTGAGTACGCGATTGACCGCTTCACCATGGAAGCCAAACGCCTGTTCGACGTGCTGGATAAGCAGCTGGCGCGCGGTCGCTATGTGGCGGGAGAAGAGTACAGCATCGCGGATATCGCTATCTGGCCATGGTTTGGCAGCGTGGCGCTCGGCCAGGTCTACGGCGCAGCCGAGTTCCTCGACGCGGAGAGCTACAAGAACGTCCAGCGCTGGGCGAAGGATGTCGCCAGCCGTCCGGCGGTGAAGCGCGGGCGTATCGTCAATCGCACCAACGGCGAGCTGAACGAACAGCTGCATGAGCGTCATGCAGCGAGCGATTTTGATACCAATACCGAAGACAAACGTCAGGGTTAATGCGCTGACCCCTTGCCCGGCGGCGCTACGCTTGCCGGGCCTACGGATTGGTTTTTGTAGGCCGGGTAAGCGCAGCGCCACCCGGCAAAAAACCCTCATTTTGCAGGATCGTTTTTGCCTTTTCTGACTGTAAAAAATCCGCCAGCCTTTGCCCCTGCGCCGTCATTACCGCGCAGCCATACTCCGCGCGAGGGTTAAAGGGTTCCGGGATATCGAGAACCGTCAGCCCTGCTATCTCGCGCAATAGCGCCGCGTAGCTGGCGTATCCGATAAAGACCTCCGCCTGCCCGCTGTGGATAATCCACTCTGCTGCCAGCCTGCCCGCCGGAACGGGCGCAGAACTTCGCCCCCCTACCAGCGCTAGCGCCCGTTTCCTCACCGCCTCGCCAGCAACACCCATCCGGTCAAACAGCATCTGGGTATAATCCCCGGACGGATCGGCTCCCGCCGTCGAGGTGGCGATGCGTAAATCATCCCGGGTCAGCACCGAGAGCCAGTCATCGCCATCGCGCAGCACCTCGCTGCGCACGGTCAGACAGAGCGAATTGCTGGCAAACGCCGCCACGGATTGCGCCCGCCCGGCAGCCAGTAGCGCCTGCGGATGGGCAAGATTGGCCGAGGCAAAGAGATCGCAGGCCTCGCCCGATGCAATATGCTCCCGCAACAGCCCAGCCGGGCCGAACTGCGTCTCCACTGCCTCCGGGAAATGGGCAATTAACTGCGGCCACACCCTGCGCAGGCTGCCGGCCGCCAGCACGCGCATCAGTCGATCCCCTGATACGTAGTGCGATAGAAGCGCTGATACCAGTCGTTGGCCACCTGGCGCATATCCACGTCCTTAAATTTTTCCGGGTAAAGCTTTTTCGCCATCCACAGCTCACCGACACCCATCGCCTCCGGCATCGGGTAACCCCAGGCTTTGGCATAGTCCGGCATCAGGTAGACGCGCTGATGTTTCACCGCGTCAATGGTCTGCCACTGCGCGCCGGTTTTGATCTCGTTGACCACGGACGGATACCGGTCCTGGACGAAAATTACCTGCGGGTTCCAGGCGATCACCTGCTCCATCGCCACGGTTTTGAAGCCCTGAATGGTCGCCGCTGCCACGTTAAACGCTCCCGCATGGGCCATCATCAGGCCGGTGTATTTCCCTGCGCCATAGGTGGTCAGTTCCGGGTTAGCCATATAGGCGCGAACACGTTTTTCCGCCGGGATAGCCTTCAGGCGATCGCTGACCATCCTGCGGCCCCGATCGGTGGCGTTGATCAGCGCTTTCGCTTCTGGCTGCTTGTTAACAATCTCGCCGATCAGCGCGATCCCTTCCCGCAACCCCAGATCGTAAGCCCGCTCTTCATCGGCCATCGTGGGGTTCAGTTTCGCTTTTTCACCTGCGGCATCGTGACGCAGGGAGATGGCGACCACCGGAATATCCAGGCTGCTGATTTTGTCGATCATCTCCTGCGGCGCGTAGTTGGTGACAAACACCACATCCGGCTTGAGGGCGACCAGCTTTTCCGGATCGACGTGGGTCAAATCGCCAAGGGTCGCTTTCTGAGTCAGCTCGGGGGCCAGTCGCGCGTAGCCGTCCCCCAGCTGCTGTTTCCAGTTCGCCATCACGCCGACGATTTTGTCGGTGGCGTTCATTTGCACCAGCAGGTTGAGGGTCTGATGCTGGAGCACCACCACGCGGTCGACCTTATCGGGGATCGTTACCTGATGGCCAGTCTGGTCGGTGATCAGGCGGGAGGCCTGAGAAGAGAGGGGCAGTAAAGCCACTACGCTTAGGGTTAAGGCTTGCCAAAATCGCTGTTTCATCATGTCCTCGCATTCGTTATGTATTTTATTATACAACGATGCGATTATGCCGTCGTGCCTCCTTTAGAAGTACCCGGTCTTAACGCAAATCCCTCTCTTTTTTCAACAGCATATTTACAACCATCCGGTAAACTGGCATCAATAATTTCTTTCTTCAGATTATTCGCATGTCAGAAAAGGCGCTGGAACATCAGATTCAGATTCTCAAAAAGCATAATGCCCGGCTTGCCAGGCTGGCGCGCGACGCCCGCAGCAAGCTCAGCGCGGCGCTCGACGGGACGGGTCTCTGTTTATGGCAGCTCGACGTTCCCACCGGGAAGCTGATTATCTATAACCGCCGCTGGGGCTCGATGCTGGGCTATCAGCCCAAAGAGCTCAACGCGCAGTTTGAGATCTGGCGCGAACATCTGCATCCCGATGACAAACAGAGCGTGCTCGACGCCTTCTACGATCATCTGCACGGCAAAACCCCCTTCTACGAAGCGCTGCATCGCATGCAGCACAAAAACGGCACCGTCACCTGGGTGCTGGATCGCGGCCGCGTCACCGAATGGGATGAGCAAGGAAACCCGCTGAAGGTCACCGGCACGCACATCGACATGACCAAAGAGAAACAGTACGAGGAGCAGCTCGCCCTGCTGGCGAATCACGATCCGCTCACCGGCCTGGCGAATCGCCATGCGCTGATCACCCACTTCGCGCAGCTCAAAGCCCAGGGCCCGCTCTGTATTGCCTTTATCGATCTGGATGATTTTAAAACGGTGAACGACACCTTCGGTCACCGCAGCGGCGATGAACTGCTGATCCAGCTCAGCCAGCGTCTGCGCGACACCTGCCCGCCGGGAGCCGTGGTCGGGCGTCTGGGTGGGGACGAGTTTGTCCTGCTGCTGCCCTTCCCGCTCACCAGTCTGCTGGTGAGCAGCACCGCGCAACAGTGTCTGAATGCGGCCCTGACGCCGTTCGAACTGGATAACGGCCAGGCACAGGTAGGCGCCTCGGTGGGGATCGATGAAGTGCAGGAGCAGGATGATTTCGTCAATGCATTGCGCCGCGCCGATCGGTCGATGTATCAGATTAAGCACACCGGTAAGAATGGGGTGGCGATTGGCCAGACGCTGATCTCCCACTCCCGCAGCGGAACGCATCCATGAAAAGCACCCGTCATCAGGATCTTATCCGCCTGCTGTCGGCGTCTGACTGGCTGACGACGGATGCGCTTGCCGCGGAGCTTAACGTCAGCAAAGAGACGATTCGTCGCGATCTGAAACAACTTCAGCAGCAGGGCAAGATCGTGCGCCATCATGGGCGGGCGCGAGCGATCCACCCGGATCACCGCGACGGCGGGGAACCCTTTGGCGCGCGGCTGAAAAGCCATTACGCCGATAAAGCCGACATTGCCCGCCACGCCCTCGACTGGATCAGCGAGGGAATGACCCTCGCCCTGGATGCCAGCTCAACCTGCTTTCATCTGGCTCGACAGCTGCCGGATATCGCCCTGACGGTGTTTACCAACAGCCTGCCGATCTGCCATGAAATGGCGAAGCGCGAACGCATCACCCTGATCTGTTCGGGCGGGACGCTGGAGCGCAAATATCGTTGCTATGTGAATCCGGCCCTGGTGACGCAGCTGAAGGCGCTGGAGATCGACCTGTTTATTTTCTCTTGCGAAGGGGTGGATGAGCAGGGGGTGATGTGGGATCCCACCCCGCACAGCGCCGGGTTTAAATCGCAGCTGCTCAGCCGCGCCAGCCAGTCGCTGCTGCTGATCGACAGGAGCAAGTTTCAGCGTTCCAGCGAAGTGAAAATAGGCCACCTGTCACAGGTGACCCAATTGATCAGCGACGTACAGCTCGCCCGCCGCTAGCTCGCCAGACGGAACTTCTGCACCGAGCGTTGCAGCTCCTCGGTCTGACGCTCCAGGGCGGAGGCCGCAGCTGACACCTGCTCCACCAGGGAGGCGTTCTGCTGGGTCACACCGTCCATCTGGGTGATGGCCACTCCCACCTGCGAAATGCCTTTGCTCTGCTCTTCCGAGGCGGCGGCAATCTGCTTCATGATGGTGGTCACGCCGGTAATATCCCGCAGCACCGCCTCCATGGTGGTGCCGGTATCGTTCACCAGCCGGGCCCCTTCCGCCACGCGGGAGACGGAGTCGGCGATCAGCCCTTCGATCTCTTTTGCCGCACTGGCGCTACGGCTGGCGAGATTACGCACCTCCCCCGCCACCACCGCAAAGCCACGCCCCTGCTCGCCCGCCCGGGCCGCTTCCACTGCCGCGTTGAGGGCCAGAATATTGGTCTGGAAGGCGATGCTGTTAATGACGCTGGTGATCTCCGCGATTTTCTTCGAGCTGACGGAGATCCCGGTCATGGTGTTGACCACGTTCTCCACCAGCACCCCGCCGCGGCTGGCGGTGACTGAGGCTACATCCGCCAGCTCGCTGGCCTGACGAGCGTTGTCGGCATTCAGCTTCACCGTGGCGGTGAGCTGCTCCATGCTGGCCGCCGTCTCTTCCAGGGCGGCTGCCTGCTCTTCGGTACGCGACGAGAGATCGTTATTACCGGTGGAGATCTCCGTGGCACCGCGCCAGATATTCTCGCTGCCGGCGCGGATGGTGCTTACCGCTTCGCGCAGGCTGTCCTGCATCGTCGTCAGCAGCGGTACCAGCTGGCCCACGCAGTTACGGCCAAAGGGAACGATCGGCTGGCTGAGATCGCCCTGCGCAATCTGACGAAAGTGATGGCGGATCTGATCCAGGGGTTTCACCAGCATCGCGACCAGGTAGCGATCGGCGAACAGCAGGATCAGCAGGCCTATAATCGTTGCGGTGATGATCACCGTGCGGGTGGTGCTGGTCATGCCGTCCACCGTCACGCGGGTGCTGTCGAGAATGCTGTCGGCGGCTTTATTGAACTGCCCGGCACTTTCGCCAAAGGCGCGGCTCAGCGGCGGGGTAACGTTGTTCGCCTGCTGACGATAAGCGTCGAGATTGCCCTGCTGTGCCAGCTGGAACTGGGGCTTTACGCCGTTCTCCAGCAGCGCCTGCCAGTTGGCAATCACCTGGGAGGAGATCTGCGCATCCATCGGCCCCGGAGACATGGCTTTCATCTCATCGAGCTTGCTGCTCATCGTCTCCAGCGCCTGCTGTACGGCGGTGAGATCTGCCGTACCACCTGCCGCCTGCACATCCATCGCCCGGGTCAGGCGGGTGACGAAGCGGAAGTACTGATCGTTACCCTGGCTAAGCACCGTCATCTGTTTGACCAGCTGGCGATCAACCTCATTGCCATCAGCCACGCGTGAAAGTGCCCATGAGCTGTAGAGCCCGGCTGCCGCCCACATTAAACAGAAAATCCCCAGAATCGTCAGCATGACGAACCGGATAGTGAAATTACGAAACACGTGCATAGTTATTTCCTTGCCATGGGGGAGATATCGCCTGGAGGGCGAGTATTACCCTCGTTATCGGCAATAAAATGCAAAGCAATACCTTTTATCGGTTAATTTTATAAACCTTTTCATTTCTGTTTACCGGACCGGGAAATGATAATCACGCTGGGGCAAATACCCCTTCAAATAACGTGTTATTAGATTTCATACAATTTACAAATGTAAATCACATTCTCCATTCATTACCCTCATAATTCTAAAGGATTAGGCCTCTTTTTTTTATCAACAAGGAATGTTCCTTTTTCTACAAGAAAAGTCTTACTTTTAGTGCGTTAATAAAACTGCAACATTCATAAAATGAATGTATTTAAAAAAACCAATTAGCACCCTTTATTAAAATGACCATTTAATCGCTTGATATCACTTCAAATTTCATTACACCCTTTTCCCTTGGGAAAGTTCTTAATTACGCAAATTTCATTTAAAAAGAGCTCACTTTGATCCGGTTATATGAGATGAAAAAATGCGTATTTCAATGAAAAGGACCTTGTTGTCACAATGTGTATTACTGTCACTTGCGTCGTTTGCTGCTCAGGCAGGTGCTACCGATGCCCCCGCTTGCCAGAGTGGTGACACCACCCAGACCTGCGGCCTGTCAGAATATAAAGACGGCAGTTTCTATCAGGACCCGGGCGTCACAGATGCGGTGATGGCGAATGAAACGGCGTCCAATATTTATATGGATGGCCACCGTGAAGCGGGGGATACGCAGACCCTGACCGTTACAGGCTCTGACATGTCAGGTCATTATATTCAGGGAAGCAATGGCGGTACGGTGAATATTAACGTCACCAACAATGCCAAAGTGGATATGATCGAAGCAGGTTCTGCACTTAAGACCACCAACACCACCATCAACGTCAATGACTCCACCCTCAACGGCCAGAACAGCGACGGAACCTATCAGCGAGACAAAGATTATATGATGGGGGCCGCCATCTATCTCGATCCGCTCGATGCGGGCTACCACGATGTGAACATCAGCAACGGCAGCGCCCTGCATGGCAGTATTATCAGCGCTGGCCAGGGTACCCAAACTATCGCCATGAGCGACAGCATCATGGATAACGGTGGCATCTACGTCGGTAGCGACAAATCAGATACCTCCCTTACCCTGACTAACGCCAGCGTGGATGCGACCAACAGCCAGGTGGCGCAAAATCTCGATACCATCGTTGAAAGCCTGAGTCAGTACAAACCTTTCCAGGATATCAACGTCGATGCCTTTAGCGATCTGGCCGTGGCCCTGTATGGCACCACTCAGGATACGCTGGCACTGAATAACAGCACCGTGACCGGCGACATCGGCGTCATTAACGAAAAAGGCCAGACCGACCTGTCCTTCACCAATAACAGCGTCGTGAACGGCAACGTTACGCTGAGCGGTAACTCCACCAATACCCTTCTGGTGGATAACAGCACCATCAATGGCGATCTGAACGCCAGCCAGAACAGCGGCGATACCACCGTCACCCTGCAAAACGGTGCCAACGTTGACGGCAATATTACGACCGGCGCAGGCAATGACACCGTGGTCCTGGTGAATGATTCCCATGTCACCGGCAATGTTACCGGCGGGGACGGCACCGATACCCTGTCGATGGATGCAGGCAGCTCTATTTCCGGGCAAATTAATCAGTTTGAAACCGTAAATACCACCAGCGACAACAGTATCACCCTCGACACCATTAATGATTCCACCACCTGGAGTCTGCAGAACGGCTCTACCCTGACCGCCGCCACGACCGGCAGCAATGCCGAAGTGAACATGAGCACCGACAGCAGGGTTAACTTCGGCCAAATCACCGGCTCCCGTAACGCTGTAGTGGTCAATAACATCACCGCTTCGGCGATCAATCAGCAAAACATCGTGCTGGGAACCTTTACCACCACGACGGCAACCACCACGCCGCAAACGGCCGCCAATGCGACCTTCAGCAACGGTCAGCAGCAGGTTGAAAACCGCAGCGCAGCCTACAACTACAACAATGACCTGAGCATCGTGGCCGCTGATACGGCGCCGCAGAGCCTGCTCACCGCTGATAGTAGCCAGAACTGGAATATTGTCTTTAGCAGCTCACGCGGCGCACTGGCCAGCGATGTCCAGGGGATGATTGCCGGGCTGGATGCGGCCGAACAGGCAGGACATCAGGTCACCGATGACATCACCAGCCATCTGGATCGCCTGCACTTTGCTGGCCTGATGGGCGATCGGCAGGAAGGGGCTCAGCTGTGGGGCGATTTCCTCTATCAGAACGGTAACTTCAGCAACGATGTGGATTACAAGAGCATCACTCAGGGCGCGCAGGGCGGCGTTGACTGGACGGCTTACCTCGCTAACGGGGACAGTCTGACCGGAGGCGTGGCGCTGGCCTGGACCCGCAGCCGCGTTGAAGATACCGACAACGGCCCGGACAGCTTCAAGGACACCGTCTATGGTAACTACTACAGCCTGTACGGCGGCTGGCAGCAGGCGCTGAACGGTCGTCAGTGGGGAATGTTCGCCGACGCCAGCTTCAGCTATGGCGATATGCGCTACTCCCTCTCCGCCCACAACGTCACCGGCGACACCAGCGGCATGACCGAAGCGCTGCACGGCTCCACAGACGGTAGCCTGTATATGGCCCAGGCCCGTACCGGGGTGAACGTACTGCTGCCGGGCGAAACCGTGCTGCAACCGTACGCCATTCTCGGCTGGGATCAGACCAAAGCTAACGGCTTCTCCGACAGAGAAGTGACCTTTGCTGACAGCCAGGTCTCTTCCTGGAACGGCGGCGCGGGTCTGCGTCTGACCACCACCCTGACCGATCTGAACAAAAACGTGGCGATCATGCCGTGGCTGGATGTCCGCGTGCAGAAAGAGTTCAGCGATGATACCGATATCCAGGCAGCGGATTATCACAACACTGAAGGTCATAACAACAGCATGGGAATGTTTGGTGCGGGCGTGAATGCCACTATCGCGCACAACTTCTCGGTGAATACCGGCATTTACTATGGCACAGGCGATGTCGATAACGACGCCAGTGTTCAGGCAGGTATGAGCTACAGCTTCTGATGACCACGCCTGCCCGGCAGCCTGAGGCTGCCGGGCATTTTTGTTAGCTCAAATACTTCTCAAACCATCCCAGGGTTCGTTTCCAGGCTAATTCGGCAGCGGGTTCGTCGTAACGCGGGGTCGAATCGTTGTGGAACCCGTGGTTTACGCCAGGGTAGATCCAGGCCTCATACACCTTGCCGTTCGCTTTCAACGCGGCTTCATAGGCAGGCCATCCCTCGTTAACATTCTTGTCGTTTTCCGCATAGTGCAGCAGCAACGGTGCCTTAATTTTGGCGACGTCGGCGGTCGGAGCCTGTCGGCCATAAAACGGCACGGCGCACGCCAGCTCTGGCCAGGCCACCGCCGCGGCGTTAGAGACCCCACCGCCATAGCAGAAGCCGGTGATCCCCACCTTGCCCGTGGCGTCCGGGTGTTTCTGCATAAACCCGACCGCGGCAAAGAAGTCGTTCATCAGCTTCGTTGGATCGACCTTCTGCTGCAGGACTTTCCCCTCCTCATCGTTGCCGGGATACCCTCCCACCGAGCTTAAGCCATCCGGCGCCAGGGCGATGTATCCTGCTTTCGCCACCCGACGCGCCACATCCTCGATGTAAGGGTTGAGGCCGCGGTTTTCGTGCACCACCACCACCGCCGGGACTTTGCCGGTAGCGTGGGCGGGTTTCACCAGATAGCCGCGCACCTGACCATGACCGTCTGGCGAAGGATAGGTGATGTATTCAGGCAGAATATCGGGATCGGTGAACTTCACCTGCTCGGCGAGGGCGTAATTCGGCTTGAGCATATTGAACAGTGCCAGCGCCGTCACGCCGCCGACGGCATAGCGGGCAGCCAGATTGAGGAACTCACGTTTGTTGATTTTGCCGTGAGCGTAATAATCGTAGTAGTCGAGCAATTCCTGAGGAAAGTCTTTGGCGGTCATACGCGTCATCGCATATCTCCATGAATTGTGCACTGAGTAAGGTTAGAATAGAAACGCTGTTTCGAAAATCAAAAACCTTGAAAGGAGACATCATGCCCTGGAACGCTTCCCCTGAACGCTACGAGAATATGCAGTACCGGTACTGTGGAAAAAGCGGCCTGCGTTTACCCGCCCTGTCGCTCGGTTTGTGGCACAGCTTTGGCCACGTTCACGCCCTCGACTCGCAGCGCGCCCTGCTGCGAAAAGCCTTTGACTGCGGCATCACCCACTTTGATCTCGCCAATAACTATGGCCCACCGGCGGGCAGTGCGGAGGAAAATTTTGGCCGCCTGCTGCGGGATGATTTCGCGGCGTATCGCGACGAGCTGATTATCTCCACTAAAGCGGGCTATGACATGTGGCCGGGCCCGTACGGTGCGGGCGGTTCGCGCAAGTATCTGCTCGCCAGTCTCGACCAGAGCCTGAAGCGGATGGGGCTGGAGTATGTGGATATCTTCTACTCGCACCGGGTAGATGAAAATACGCCGATGGAAGAGACCGCCTCGGCGCTGGCGCAGGCGGTGCAGAGCGGGAAGGCGCTGTACGTTGGCATCTCATCTTATTCTCCGGAACGCACCCAGAAAATGGCGGAGCTGCTGCGCGAGTGGAAGATCCCCCTGCTTATCCATCAGCCTTCCTACAATCTGCTTAACCGCTGGGTAGACAAGAGCGGCCTGCTGGATATCCTGGCCGCCAACGGCACCGGCTGTATCGCCTTTACGCCGCTGGCGCAGGGCCTGCTGACCGGCAAATACCTGAACGGCATTCCTGACGGCTCCCGCATGCAGCGCGAAGGCAAAAAGGCGCGCGGCCTGACCGAAAACATGCTGACCGAGGCCAACCTCAACAGCCTGCGCTTGCTGAACGAAATGGCGCAGGCGCGCGGTCAGACGATGGCGCAGATGGCCCTGAGCTGGCTGCTGAAAGACGATCGCGTGACGTCAGTATTGATTGGTGCCAGCCGGACAGAGCAGCTGGAGGAGAACGTGCAGGCGTTGAATAATCTGCGCTTTAGCGAGGATGAGCTGCAGCGGATCGATCAGCATGTGGCTGACGGGCAGCTCAATCTGTGGCAGGCGTCGTCAGATAAGTAGTTAAATGCCGGGTGGCGCTGCGCTTACCCGGCTTTTTTATTACTTGCGACTCAGCTTATCCAGATACCCCATCACAAACGCTGACAGCACAAACGTCAGGTGGATAATCACATACCACATCAGCTTGTTATCCGGGATATTTTTGGCATCCATAAACACCCGCAGCAGGTGAATCGACGAGATCGCCACAATCGAGGCAGCCACTTTATTTTTCAGCGACGAGGCGTCCATTTTGCCCAGCCAGCTCAGCTTCTCTTTATCCGCGGCGATGTCCAGCTGCGACACAAAGTTTTCGTAGCCTGAGAACATCACCATCACCAGCAGGCCGCCCACCAGGGTCATATCCACCAGCGACAGCAGGAGCAGAATCAGGTCGGATTCCGCAACGCTGAATATGTGCGGCAGGACGTGAAAAATTTCCTGGAAGAATTTAATACAGAGGGCCACCAGCGCCAGCGAGAGGCCAAAATAGACCGGGGCTAACAGCCAGCGGGAGGCATACATTGCGTTTTCAAAAAAGCGTTCCATAGAGTCCTGTCTGCAAACGAAACCAGCGTGCAGTATATCGCAACGCGACAAAGTGTTTGCAACAACTAAACAACACCGACCCTATACCTGCTCCGGCTTAACCTCAGGCCGCTGATACTCCGGCCACACCAGCACCACCAGCGCCGGATAGGCCTCCAGGCTGAACTCACGAAAACACTGGCGCAGGTTCATCACCTCCAGATCGGAATGCGACACTTTCTCACCATTCAGGCAGCGCTTCTTGATATTGTCGTAATATTTGTACACCGCCGAGTTGAGATCGCTGCAACGACGCTGCGCATCAAAAAGGTCAGGCGTACTATTTATTTCCACCATATTCATTCGTTTAATTGTGGCATGGAGGAAATCAATATATTCATGATTAACACGCCAGTACCAGACCGGCGTAATCGCATTCATTAACACAGAAAAATGGTCTTCGCCCTCTTCTTTTGACATCCGTTCTGGCTGCGCATTATCCGCTTCGCTACTTTTATTGAACTCGCGCATCAATAAAAGAACCACGGCAGTAAGCAATAACAAAGTAATGACAGTATAAAAAATGCTGTTCATATAGGCAGGCTCCATTTTTTTTGATTTTAAATTTGCCTCATGTTATTGTCAACGAATCTCACACTCCAGACAAGCCCACCCCGTTGAAATTAAAGGAAATATAAAATGTTGCCCGACAATCTGGTCCCGGCTAAGTTTCACATTTCTACCGTGGAACCGAAACCACCAGAAGCAGAAAGCAATGCAAATTTCACTAAGGGGAAAAGAACACTCGCTGATTACGAGCCTGATATATTAATTGGTGTTACCCGTACCGGTAACTCCCGCAATATGTTGCTCGAAGAGCACGACCGCCATATAAAGGACCGGTTATTCCGGGTGGTTAAAATCGAGGTGTTCGCCCGCCTGCTCAATGACCTGCAAGCGGAAGGGGAAATAGATGCCCAGGCACTAAGTCAAATATTGTCGGAAAAAACCGCTGAGATAAACGAAGCCGGTAATGATATCTGGCTGAATCTAATTACCTGTGAAAAAAACACGCCCATTTTTTATAAGCTAGAGGATGAATAACGTGAAGGATGTTGATAACAACAACGTTTATTTAGCTTTAGATGATAAAAAGAGCGATGAATTTATCTTAGAGCAAAATCTGGCTGCGCTGAAAGAGATTAAAAACGCTGAAATACAACGTATTGCCAAAGAATTGCTCTCGATTCCGGCAGGTCTGGTACGGCTGAAATGGCAGAACCGCCGTGAAATTTATCCGTTACAGGTTAAAGAAGAGATCTACGGTGCGGCAATTAATGCCATTATGCAGCAGCGGCCAGACTTAAAAGAGAAAATACTGGCCCGGCTGGAAACCAACTATCAGTATTTGCGGGCCCGTGAAACCGCCACCCTGCGCGTTACCCGTAAACTGGCCGATGAAGGCTATCGTACCACCAGCGTGACCACCGTTGCGCTGAATGAAGACGTACTCGCCGCGAAAACGACACCCCCTGCGCAAAAGCCGTAACCCCCAGCGCGTCCCGCTCCGCCTGTTGCTATTGGTTTAAGGATTATCCTGAATGATCCTCACTTCCCGGTTGATTCTTCTAAGCTTAAAGCCTGATCACCCACTCAAGGAGAACCTCAATGGCAAATTCCCAGAGCAAAATTCAGGACCCAACCACCCAGTACTACACTGGCGAATTCCCGAAGCAAAAACAGCCCATCCCCGGGGTGCAGAGCAAGATGGATCCGGTCCCGGATTGCGGCGAGAAAAGCTACAAAGGCAGCGGCAGACTACAGGATCGTAAGGCACTGGTGACAGGGGGCGACTCCGGTATTGGACGCGCTGCCGCCATCGCTTACGCGCGTGAAGGCGCAGACGTTGCGATTAACTATCTGCCTGCCGAAGAAGAAGATGCGCAGCAGGTTAAGCAGCTGATTGAAGAAGCCGGACGCAAAGCGGTACTGATCCCCGGCGACCTGAGCGATGAAAAATTTGCCCGTTCGCTGGTGCATAAAGCCCATCAGGAACTCGGTGGACTGGATGTGCTGGCGCTGGTGGCCGGTAAGCAGGTGGCAGTCGAGAATATTGCTGATATTACAACGGAGCAGTTTACACAGACCTTTACCGTGAACGTGTTTGCGCTGTTCTGGATAACCCAGGAGGCGCTGCCGCTGCTGCCGGCCGGGGCGAGCATCATCACCACCTCGTCGATTCAGGCCTATCAGCCAAGTCCGCACCTGCTGGACTATGCGTCTACCAAAGCGGCCATCCTTAACTTCAGCCGCGGGCTGGCGAAGCAGGTGGCGGAGAGCGGCGTGCGCGTTAACGTGGTCGCTCCAGGCCCTGTCTGGACGGCGCTGCAAATTTCCGGCGGTCAGCCGCAGGAGAAGATCCCGCAGTTTGGTCAGCAGACCCCAATGAAGCGCGCAGGGCAGCCTGCGGAGCTGGCACCGGTGTACGTCTATCTGGCGAGCCAGGAATCAAGCTATGTGACGGCGGAAGTGCACGGCGTATGCGGCGGGGAACATCTGGGGTAGTTGTGCAGTGCCGGGTGGCGGCTTCGCCTTACCCGGCCTACCGATTCTTTGCGGGCTGATGCCCTCACCCTGGCCCTCTCCCACGGGGAGAGGGAACAAACATTAAAAAAGGCAACTTACGTTGCCTTTTTGCGTTTTATTTCGCCACAGTCTTCTCTTCGCCTACCAGGCCAATCTTCAGGTAACCCGCCTGATGCAGCGTGTCCATTACCCTCATCATGGTTTCGTAGTCGACGGTCTTGTCAGCACGGAAGAAGATGGTGGTCTCTTTCTTGCCGTTAGTCAGGGTATTCAGCGCCGGGATCACCGACTCATCCGTTACCAGATCGTTACCCAGGAACATGGATTTATCGGCTTTCACGGACAGATAAATCGGTTTTTCCGGGCGCGGCTGCGGCTGACTGGATGATGCAGGCAGATTGACCTTCACGTCTACCGTCGCCAGCGGCGCAGCAACCATGAAGATAATCAGCAGAACCAGCATGACGTCGATAAACGGCGTCACGTTGATTTCGTGCATTTCGCCGTTATCGTCCAGATTTTCATTAAGACGCATTGCCATGACGAATCAACCTAAGTGTAATTTCTGAGCAGAACGGACCGGCTTCACGGCGCTGGCACTGAGGTCCAGATCGCGGCTTTGCAGCAGCAGGACCTGAGCGGCAACGTCACCGAGAGTCGCTTTGTAGCTGCCGATCATACGGGCGAAGATGTTGTAGATGACCACCGCCGGGATAGCGGCAACCAGACCAATCGCCGTCGCCAGCAGGGCTTCTGCGATGCCGGGGGCCACAACCGCGAGGTTAGTGGTTTGGGTCTGGGCGATGCCGATGAAGCTGTTCATGATGCCCCAGACCGTACCGAACAGACCGACGAACGGTGAAATCGCACCGATGGTCGCCAGGTAGCCGTTACCACGGCCCATATGACGACCAATGGCCGCCACGCGACGCTCCAGACGGAAGCCGGTACGCTCTTTAATCCCTTCGTTGTCTTCGCTGCCTGCAGAAAGCTCGAGCTCGTTCTGGGCTTCGTTGATTAACTGGGTGGTCAGGCTTTTGGCCTGGAAGGAAGAGGTCATGTCGCTCGCCTGATTCAGGTTGCGGGCCTCGGCCAGCTGCTGCTGCTCGCGCTTAAGACGGCGCTTGTGAGAGATAAGCTCCACGCTCTTGCTAAAGAAAATAGCCCAGGTGACGACGGACGCCAGAATCAGGCCGATCATCACAATCTTCACCACGATGTCGGCATGATGATACATACCCCAGACGGAGAGATCCGTCTGCATCAAATTATTACCCACTCGGTATCTCCAGGACGCAAATCACAAAATCTGAGCATAATAATATCAAAACAACGTCGAATTGATAGTAGTTCTCATTAGTATTTACATAGTGCCGTAAATTCGTTTCATTTTCCTTGCGCTTACGCAGGAAAAATTTCCCGGAAACATATTTTAAAAAATATTCCGCTGATCCCACCACCCTTCTCGCGACCATTTTTACTTTCGTGATAGTGTGGACGTCCAGACGTATAAAAACAGGTTGCGCAGACATGAAAGAGAAGCATCTTGATACCACCCTTGTCCAGGCGGGACGCAGCAAGAAATATACCCTCGGTTCGGTGAACAGCGTGATTCAGCGCGCCTCGTCGCTGGTGTTTGAGACCGTCGAGGCGAAAAAGCACGCCACCCGCAACCGGGCGAAGGGCGAGCTGTTTTACGGGCGTCGCGGGACGCTGACCCACTTCTCATTACAGGAAGCGATGTGCGAGCTGGAAGGCGGTGCAGGCTGCGCCCTGTTCCCGTGCGGTGCGGCGGCGGTGGCCAATACTATTCTGGCGTTTGTTGAACAGGGCGACCATATCCTGATGACCAACACCGCCTACGAGCCGAGCCAGGACTTCTGCACCAAAATCCTCAGCAAGCTGGGCGTGACCACCGGCTGGTTCGATCCGCAGATCGGCGCGAAGATTGCCGATCTGATCCAGCCCAATACCCGGATCGTGTTCCTGGAATCGCCGGGCTCCATCACCATGGAAGTGCATGATGTGCCGGCCATCGTACAGGCGGTACGCAGCAAAGCGCCGGACGCCATCATCATGATCGATAACACCTGGGCGGCAGGCGTGCTGTTTAAGGCGCTTGATTTTGGTATCGACATCTCTATTCAGGCGGCGACCAAGTACCTGATCGGCCACTCGGACGGCATGATCGGTACGGCGGTCTCCAACGCCCGCTGCTGGGAGCAGCTGTGTGAAAACGCCTATCTGATGGGACAGATGGTGGATGCCGATACCGCCTACATGACCAGCCGCGGACTGCGTACCCTGAGCGTCCGCCTGCGCCAGCATCATGAAAGCAGCCTGAAAGTCGCCCAGTGGCTGGCGCAGCATCCGCAGGTGGCGCGGGTTAACCATCCCGCCCTGCCGGGCAGCGTCGGGCATGAATTCTGGCAACGTGATTTTACGGGCAGCAGCGGCCTGTTCTCGTTTGTGCTCAACAAGCGTCTGAGCAATGACGAGCTGGCAAACTACCTCGATAACTTCTCCCTGTTCAGCATGGCCTACTCCTGGGGCGGCTTTGAGTCGCTGATCCTGCCTAACCAGCCAGAGCAGATTGCAGCCCTGCGTCCGGGCGGAGAAGTAGACTTTACCGGGACCCTGATCCGTCTGCATATCGGCCTGGAAAACGTCGAGGATTTGATTGCCGATTTAGAGGCCGGGTTTGCGCGTATCGAATGACACCGGGTCCTAAAAGCACTCCGCGGACACTTTTCTCCTCAATCGATGCAGAAAAGTCTGATTTGTTGCGCCTGCGATCAAAGCCCGCAGGCGAAATAGGGAGTACAATAGGCCCATATACGCTGTTCCACAGGAAAGCCCATGGCTGTTATTCAAGATATTATCGCTGCACTCTGGCAACACGATTTTGCAGCACTGGCGGACCCTCACGTGGTTGGGGTTGTTTATCTCGTGATGTTCGCCACGCTGTTTCTGGAAAATGGGTTACTGCCTGCCTCATTTTTACCGGGCGACAGCCTGCTGCTGCTGGCGGGGGCGTTAATCGGGAAAGGGGTGATGGATTTTGCGCCGACGATGGTGATCCTGACCTCCGCCGCCAGCCTGGGCTGCTGGCTCAGCTATTTGCAGGGCCGCTGGCTGGGCAATACGCGGGTTGTGAAAGGCTGGCTGGCGCAGTTGCCGCATAAGTATCACCAGCGCGCGGCCTGCATGTTCGATCGCCACGGCCTGCTGGCGCTGCTCGCGGGACGTTTCCTGGCCTTTGTCCGCACCCTGCTGCCGACCATGGCGGGCATCTCCGGGCTCTCTAACCGCCGCTTCCAGTTCTTTAACTGGCTGAGCGCGCTGCTGTGGGTCGGCGTGGTGACCACCTTCGGCTATGCCCTGAGCATGATCCCATTCGTGAAACGCCATGAAGATCAGGTCATGACCTTCCTGATGATCCTGCCGGTGTTCCTGCTGGTGGCTGGTCTGGTGGGCACTATCGTCGTGGTGATCCGTAAGAAATACTGTCGCGCCTGACAGTAATACCCCTCACCCTAACCCTCTCCCCATAGGGGAGAGGGAACGTGAACACCCTACCCCTGCATCATTCTGATCCGCGCCGCGTCTTCCCCTGGCGTCACCCCAAAGTAACGTTTGAACTCCCGACTGAACTGCGAGGCGCTTTCATAGCCTACCCGCAGCGCCGCCGCGCTGGCTTTCATCCCGTCGTGGATCATCATCATCCGCGCCTTGTGCAGGCGGTAGCTCTTGAGATATTGCAGCGGTGAGGTGCTGGTCACCGATTTGAAGTTATGGTGGAACGCCGAGACGCTCATATTGGCCTCGGCCGCCAGCTGATCGACACTCAGGTTTTCGGTGTACTGGCTCTCGATGCGCTTCAGCACCCGGCTGATGAGGCTGAAGTGGGTCTGCCGGCTGACCAGCGCCAGCAGCGCTCCGCCGCCCGGCCCCAGCAGCACGTGGTAGAGGATCTCACGAATAATCTGCTTACCCAAAATGCGCGCATCCAGCGGGCGCTCCATCACATCCAGCAGGCGCTCAATGGCACAGAGGATCTCATCCGTCAGCGTGGCGGAGTTGATCCCGCTTGCCGCCATCGACGGGCAAAACAGCTCGTCCTCGCCAATATCCATCAGCAGCTCCTGCAGCTGCAGGATATCCACATTTAAACGAATACCTGCCAGCGGCACGGCTTCTGTCGCGAAGGTTTCACATTCGAAGGGTAAAGGTACTGTCAGGAGCAGATATTCGCGCGGGTCATAGCGGAATACACGCTCATTGATATAGCCAATTTTATGCCCGGAAAAGAGAAAAATGATACCAGGCTGATACATCACCGGCGTGCGGGTGCCGGGCTGGGTACCGTACAGCAGACGTACATCCGGCAGCAGTTCGCTGAGCTTATTTGCATTATCTTTCAGTATGTTAATTTGCGCCGTTAGCTGCAGGCAGGTTTCATCGCGGTTCATCTTTGCTCAATCCGTCCAGGGTTTCCGACGTTTGCAGTGTGCGCGGTTTTTCGCAGTTTCTCCAGCACCCTGTAGAAATGGGCAAGACAACGGCAGAAATGTGCATTGAGAGGAGCGCTGGTGCTCGCCACAATGGGCACCATCAGTTAGCCCGGTATTTTCACCCACCTAAGGGAACGAACAATGAACAATTTCAATCTGCATACCCCAACCCGCATTCTGTTTGGTAAAGACGCTATCGCCGATCTGCGCGAGCAGATCCCGGCCAACGCCCGCGTGCTGATCACCTACGGTGGCGGCAGCGTGAAGAAAAACGGCGTGCTGGATCAGGTCTATAGCGCCCTGCAAGGTCTGGACGTGCGTGAGTTTGGCGGCATTGAGCCGAACCCGTCTTACGAAACCCTGATGAACGCGGTGAAAATCGCCCGCGACGAGAAGATCACCTTCCTGCTGGCAGTGGGCGGCGGTTCGGTGCTGGACGGCACCAAGTTTATCGCTGCGGCGGCCCACTACGCTGACGGTATCGACCCGTGGCACATCCTGCAGACCGGCGGCAGCGACATCAAAAGCGCCATCCCGATGGGCTCCGTGCTGACCCTGCCTGCTACCGGCTCTGAATCCAACAAAGGCGCGGTGATCTCCCGCAAAACCACCGGCGACAAACAGGCCTTTATGAACGAGCACGTGCAGCCGGTATTTGCGGTGCTGGATCCGGTTTATACCTACACCCTGCCGCCGCGTCAGGTGGCGAACGGCGTGGTGGATGCCTTTGTTCATACCGTTGAGCAGTACGTTACTTACCCGGTAAACGCCAAAATTCAGGATCGTTTCGCCGAGGGCATTCTGCTGACCCTGATCGAAGACGGCCCGCTGGCCCTGCAAGAGCCAGAGAACTACGACGTGCGTGCCAACGTGATGTGGGCCGCGACGCAGGCGCTGAACGGCCTGATCGGCGCCGGCGTGCCGCAGGACTGGGCCACCCACATGCTGGGCCACGAGCTGACGGCGATGCACGGCCTCGATCATGCCCAGACCCTGGCGGTGGTGCTGCCTGCGCTGTGGAATGAAAAACGCGACACCAAACGCGGCAAACTGCTGCAGTACGCTGAGCGCGTCTGGGGTATCACTGACGGATCGGACGAGGAGCGTATCGATGCCGCTATCGCCGCGACCCGTAACTTCTTCGAGCAGATGGGCGTGCCTACGCGTCTTTCCGGCTACGGCCTGGACGGGAGCTCCATCCCTGCCCTGCTGGCGAAACTCGAAGAGCACGGCATGACCCAGATCGGTGAGCATCACGACATTACCCTCGACGTGAGCCGCCGTATTTACGAGGCTGCTCGCTAAGCGATTTTGCGCGCTTACCTTTCGTTTTTCGGCATTTAGGCCAGGCTTAATGCACATACGCCACCAGAGGAGTACCTCTGGTGGATGTCCAATGAAGGAGGAAAGATGGCAAACCAAACCGTAATCAAGCTTCAGGACGGCAACGTAATGCCCCAGTTGGGGCTCGGCGTATGGAAAGCCGGTAACGACGAGGTCGTGTCCGCCATTCACAAAGCACTGGAAGTCGGCTATCGCTCTATTGATACCGCAGCCGCCTACAAAAATGAGGACGGCGTGGGCAAGGCGCTGGCCAGCGCCGGTGTGTCACGCGATGAGTTATTCATCACCACCAAGCTGTGGAACGACGACCAGAAACGTCCAGCGGAAGCACTCCAGGAGAGCCTGGACAAGCTGCAACTCGATTTCGTCGATCTCTATCTCATGCACTGGCCGGTTCCGGCGATCGATCACTATGTTGACGCCTGGAAAGGGATGATTGACCTGCAGAAAGCCGGGCTGGTGAAGAGCATCGGGGTCTGTAATTTCCAGGTCCACCATCTGCAGCGTCTGATTGATGAGACGGGCGTTGCCCCGGTGATCAACCAGATTGAACTGCACCCGCTGATGCAGCAGCGTCAACTGCACTCATGGAATGCGACCCACAAGATCCAGACCGAATCCTGGAGCCCGCTGGCGCAGGGCGGTGAAGGGGTCTTCGATCAGAAAATCATCCGCGACCTGGCCGATAAGTACGGCAAAACCCCGGCACAGATTGTCATTCGCTGGCATCTGGACTGCGGCCTGGTGGTGATCCCGAAATCCGTTACCCCAGCGCGTATCGCGGAGAACTTCGCGGTGTGGGATTTCCGTCTGGATAAAGATGAGTTAGGTGAAATTGCGAAGCTGGATAAAGGCAAGCGTTTAGGCCCGGATCCGGACCAGTTTGGCGGTTAGTCCCCTCACCCTGCCCTCTCCCCATAGGGGAGAGGGTAAGATATTGTAGGCCCGGTAAGCGCTAGCGCCACCGGGCATTTTTACAGCTTTAACCGATCTTACGTTTTACATTTTTTTTCGCCGTCGCGCCCGCGTTCGAACGCTGGTGCACAATCGGCGTATGCTTGGTCAGCGCCGGGCGCGTATTGCGGTTCTGGCGACGCGCTTCGCGCATCTCATCCAGCGTCGGGGCAGGTACCAGGCAATCACGACGCGAGCCGATCAGGTGCTTTTTACCCATCTCTTCCAGCGCCTGGCGGATCAGCGGCCAGTTAGCCGGATCGTGGTAGCGCAGCAGGGCTTTATGCAGGCGACGCTGTTTGTCTCCCTTCGGCACCACCACATCTTCACTCTTGTAACCAATCTTACTCAGCGGGTTCTTGCCGGTGTAATACATGGTGGTCGAGTTCGCCAGCGGTGACGGGTAGAAGTTCTGCACCTGATCCAGACGGAAGCGGCGCTGCTTCAGCCACAGGGCCAGGTTCACCATGTCCTCATCACGCGTACCCGGGTGCGCGGAGATGAAGTACGGGATCAGATACTGCTCTTTCCCGGCCTGTTTGGAGTAGGTATCGAACAGCTCTTTGAAGCGGTCGTAGCTGCCCATCCCCGGCTTCATCATCTTCGACAGCGGGCCTTCTTCAGTATGCTCAGGGGCAATCTTCAGGTAGCCGCCCACGTGGTGGGTCGCCAGCTCTTTGATGTAGCGCGGATCTTCCACGGCGATATCGTAACGCACGCCGGAAGCGATAAGGATCTTCTTGATGCCCTTCAGGTCGCGGGCGCGGCGATAGAGGTTGATCGTCGGCTCGTGGTTGGTGTCCATGTGCTCGCAAATGCTCGGATAGACACAGGAGAGACGACGGCAGGTCTGCTCCGCACGCGGCGACTTACAGCGCAGCATATACATGTTGGCCGTCGGGCCACCCAGATCGGAGATCACGCCGGTAAAGCCCGGAACCGTGTCGCGAATAGCCTCGATCTCGTTAACAATCGACTCTTCGGAACGGCTCTGGATAATACGGCCTTCGTGCTCGGTGATGGAGCAGAGCGAGCACCCTATAATTCTGATCATTTAGAAATTTTTTTGCGTTTAAAATCAATGAATTGAAAGATTTCATTTTTCTAAGTCTGATAAAACAGATGAAAACCCAACTGACTATACTCATAAAACTCAATCTTTGCGCTGCTGTACGATACCAGTAATTACAGGCGCCGAGTTTAACATCATGAAAAGTAGCCCAATAATGAATGACGCAACGCCAGCTGCGGTGCCTAACTTCTGACTGAACACCATTGAAACAAAGTACATATTTGGGATAAAAACGGACATAGCAATCACGAAAAGTAACTTATTCAGATAATTATTTATTCGGGTCTTAACCTCAACTCTATCATAAAAAGCCATCGAAACGTAAGCAGTTATCAGTGAATAAAAAGACCATGTCATATAGTTAACCGATTCATTAAATGCCTCTCGCAAAAGCAAAGCACTTTCTGTCATTCCCTACCTCATTAAATCAATAGAAAATAAATCTGAATAATTTATTTTTAAAAGAAAAGAACACAACATAACTTCAGTAGTTATGATTAATCCCTGAATGATTATTTCTTAGCAAGATATAACATGCTTAATGTATATCAGGCAATAAAAAAACTCCCAAAGACCACCGCTGTGGTCTTCAGGTATAGGATTTAAAGAACGAACTCAGTCCGGAAACGTATCACTATCTTCTGTAACGTCCGCTTTCTCTGGTAACATTCTGTTTTTAATATACTGTGAATTCCTGCAGATGAGAGGAAAAATCTCCGAGTTATTCATTATACAACTCGTTGCCGTACGGGCGTCCTCCGGAGACCATGATGAAAATGAAAACGTCTGACGGTCAAGCCATTGAGACAATAATACATTATCAACAGAAGCGCTAAACAGCGCCGCAATAGCCCTGCGTTCAACGGCCTTCTCAGGTTCAATAAACGACAACTCATTATGAAAACGGGTAATAATCGCAATACGGCTGTCAATACGAATATGTCTTTCAAGTAAGACATCGTGCAACTCATCAAGTACAGTCTCTCTCTGGGTATCGTCGAGGCAAGACCACAGGAAATGAATGTTCTCGGCATTTGTGACAACGTCTGGCTCTGCATCACGGAACCATGATGCAAAGATACCCACACTACCTTCCATCCGGATATGCTGCCCCTGAAGTTGCATTTGTTCAAGGATAAAGCGCATGTTCACAGGAAGAACCGTAAAACACTCAATAAGCCTTTCAGAAGAACTAAATACTCCACATGCCAGGGCGTTCAGCTTTTTCTTCAAAATATCAAACTGCTCACCTGACTGATATACGTCATGGAGTAATACTGGACCCATAGCATTCACATCAGACTCAATTATTTTCTCTGACAGTGCTTTTTGACGCTCTCGCACAAATATTAAAAGAGAGGTTGCATTTGTAGCTTCTTTGATGACGTCATACTGACCTTTAACAAAGCTCAGGACAGGTATATTCACCAGAAGACCTAAATCAACAATCCTGCCAACAGCATTTTTGATGTACGGCAGAACATTTTTATCCTTAAGTGCTATAAAGATACTCTCGGCAGTACGTAGATAACGAAGATATGCAGCCAAAGCCAGGTCAAACCGTTCCTCACCAATATGTTCACTGTACGACTCGATACCGGCATAGTTACCATGGAGCACCATGTGAGCAACAGCCTGTGCAGCAAATTCCGCAGGGAAGAGATTCCTCGTCGCCGTATTATTAAGATAATATTGATTTAAAACATTATTATTCCAGTCCGGGCTCAGAACAATTTTTCTGAAATGGATAACGTCCTCAACAACCTGACGATTTTTAAGCGTCATTATTGCAGAGCTAACCTGAGCCCCACCTGTACCATCATTCTTTCCAATTACGTTCTGTACCGCCTTCGATGCAATATTGATATGCCGGATAATTCCCGGATTAAAAAGGTCTATCTGAGGTTGCTCAGCTCCATAGCGTAACATCTCCTCCCGACCGTGATTTCCGATATCTAGTGTGCCAATTTTCAGGTTTGACAAGGTCTCTTCATTATTGACAAGGTATTCCACATAAAATACGCCATCTACAAAATTCTCCATTTTATTCAGTAGTGATTCACCGGCCAGAACAGAGTATGAATCAGCTTCCTGCAGCAACGTCTGCGTGGATTCAGCCTCCAATTTTTCTGAATCCTGAATTTCATCAAGTTTACTCACAATAAACGATATTTGCCTTTCGACGAAAGGCTCTAGGCTTATCCGCCCGTCAGCCATCAGTTTCTGCAGACTCAATACGAAACCTTCATCATTCTTTTCTCTGAGTGAAACAGCATAACTCTGATTCAGCATTTGCACTGCGACTTTGAGTTGCGGTTCGGCGAGAGCCTGACACTTCTCATCCATCCGGCTATAAGAAACCAGCCAGTCTCGCATCTGAATATGTGGTGCCACTCGCTGCCATGCTTCAGCGAAACCCCACAAGGCCGTCAGTTCTTCAAGCCGTGGGATATTTATAGCACCAATCGCGTCTTTAAGAGGCGTATCAAGCAACTCGCTCCTGGCAAGCTCCACCGTGGACTGATAGTGGATGCTCATCAGAAATTCGCTCCATCTTTCTGTATCGTTATTAAAAATTCGGGATATTTGTTGATAAGTTAGCGAGAGCATCTCGTCAAAATCATCCGGAGCAATACCGGGTTCGGTCTGACTAGCTTTGGGATCGCGAAGTAATACTTTAATATCTCGCTCCCCGTATCTGACCACCAGTAAGTAGAGAGCAATAAGAATATGGCGATGATCTTCTGTTGCAGGAACGGTAAGGTTCAGAATATGAATATCATTAACAAACTTCTTCATTAATCGCGGTGTGATACGAGGATACTCAGAGGGTTTCCAGCGCTCAAGCAACACCGTTGCTTCCCGGCACGCTATCCCTGCATCCTCATTTACTGTTTCTTTCCAGTACTGCCTTAACGCTTCCTGCCATCCTGCCGAAATAAGAGGAGGAACCTGAAAACTTACAGGAATCCGCTTTGCAATAAACTCACGCCCGCTGAAACCCGCCACAGAAAGTGAGGCTGAAACCTGTCTTGCCGAATAGGGCACCACTATCCTGAAGTGTTCATGAGTGGCTCCGGCAATAAGCTCCATATCACTCCAGAGCTCTTTCACTTTGTCTGCACTGATTCGGTCCAGATTATCAATGATAAGGATGAAGCGATCTCCATGGGAAATGACCTCTTTGGAGGTAAATCCCTGCAGAGCTTCAGCCAGCTCAATAGCTCCGACCTCCTTATTAACTAGCCAAGTCTCTTCAATCCTGTCAGTACTGTTGCGTTTGAACAAATCACCAATACTCGAATACCCTTTCTTTCTGTACCATTCCATGTTCTGCAGGCATGCCAGTCCTGCGACCATAATGGCAGGAGAAAGAAACGCGGCCACCTCAACATAAAAAAGCCACCCTAATAATGACTCCTTGTGATCCTACCCACGTAATGTGGACACGGCCCTAAGCGAGGTTCTGGTTTTCAAATTGTTCGGGACTGAGTCCGCCACAGGCACTGTGTCGGCGCCACCGATTGTAATCACACTCGATATAATTAAACACCGTCATCCGCATGATTTCCCGGCTGATAAGGCGTTCCCCGTGGATACATTCCACCTTCAGCGAGTGGAAGAAGCTTTCCGCGCAGGCATTGTCGTAACAACATCCTTTGGCACTCATGCTACCGTGCAGATTATGCCGCTTCAGTAACGCCAGATAGTCTGCCGAACAGTACTGCCCGCCTCTGTCCGTATGCACGATGACATTTTCCGGGCGCTTACGTCGCCAGAGTGCCATCTGTAGCGCATCGCAGGCCAGCTGCGCTGTCATCCGCGACGACATCGACCAGCCGATGACAGCACGGGACCACAGGTCAATGACCACCGCCAGGTACAACCAGCCTTCGTCCGTGCGCAAGTACGTGATGTCACCCGCCCACTTCTGATTCGGGCCACTCGCGTAAAAATCCTGTTTCAGCAGATTTTCAGACACCGGCAGGCCATGTTCGCGGTATCGGACCGGGCTGAACTTCCGGGCCGCTTTTGCGCGAAGCCCCTGACGCCGCAGGCTGGCGGCAATGGTTTTGACGTTGTACTCAGGCAGTTCGTCAGCGAGACGAGGCGCACCATAACGCTGTTTTGCCTCAGTGAATGCCTGACGGACAGCAGTATCACAGACGAGCCGGAACTGCTGACGTGGTGTTATCTGCTGACGACGCAGACGCCACGCATACCAGCCGCTACGGGCGACCCGCAGTACCCGGCATATGGCTTTGACGCTGAACTCAGCCCGATGTTTTTCAATAAAGACATACTTCATTTCAGGCGCTTCGCGAAGTATGTCGCGGCCTTTTGGAGAATGGCCAGCTCCTCTGCCTGTTCCGCCAGTTGGCGCTTAAGACGGGCAATTTCAACGGACATTTCCTGCTCACGTTCGGAAGAGCTGCGGGCATTGTTAATCTTACTGCGCCATGCGTAGAGCTGGGATTCGTACAGGCTGAGTTCCCGGGCAGCGGCAGCAACACCGATACGTTCCGCAAGCTTCAGGGCTTCGTTGCGGAATTCAGGCGTGTACTGTTTGCGGGGCTTCTTACTGGTTGATGCTGGTTTTGTCATGAGTCACCTCTGGTTAAGAGTTTACTCACTTAGTCGTGTGTCCACTTTTCGTGGGTAAGATCATTGTTAGTAAAATATTGATTAAGGTCTGTTAGCACATAACGAAGCATCTGCACGGAAAGCAATGACAGTAAAATAAAAACGACGGTCAACCAGCTTAGCCTGCTGCTGACCCTCTTGTCGTATTCAACGATGTTACCCAGAGCCAGATTTTTATACTTATCCAACACATCCCGGGAGCCCGGACATTGTAGGCTGACCCCGTGGTGGATGACATCGATAAGCGCTTTTTTAGTTGAGCCATGATGGTAACGTTCTGCATCAAAGTTAATGAACGTAAAATCATCTTTAAGCTTTTTCTGCAGGAACTTCAATATTGTTGACTTACCTGAACCCAGCTCACCTTCCAGACCAATAATATTGACATCAGGTGTCCTGATGATCTGAGCCACATTCTCTGCAACTTTTTCATGACTGCTGCCTCTAAACATATCCTGGTCAGCGGGTGATTCCGTCTGCAATCGTAGAGTCATTCAGCAATTTCCTTCGTTATAACGTAAGATTCTTTCACTATTAGACACAGTACAGAGCCCACAGCAACCAAATGACTGCAGCCGGGGCAGTTTAGTTTTAAGCATGCATAAGCCGATTTCGATGGAATCCCTTTCACACAATAATATTGAATTGAAGCAATGAAAACATTAATGTGTTTGTTGTGACTAGCTGCAGGGGCCTGGAAGAAATTCCAAAGCCTGACAAACCGGAACAGGGCTTGCTCTGCTCCGGTTTTATCCAGTTCATCTTGAAGCCCTTGTTTTTGTTACATATCCCTGCTCACTCTTTCAGCCATTGTTAAGCTTCTTGTGTGTAATCTGCGAATAATACGGATGCAAAATTGATGCAATGGATTATACATACCTACAGCGCACGTTACGCTGAGCTGAATCGAATTTCAGAGAACGTTCTTCGCTATTACCCTGCCCAGCCAGTTGAACACATTTTATCATCCGGCCCCGAGAGTGACATGTTCTCTGCCTGGTACAGCCTTCATCAGAGTCAAACTAGACGTTATTTACAGGCAAAAGAAGACAGCTACAGAGTTTAAGTCTGACATTATTCGTGGCTGTGTCTGCCTTCGGAGTTTTCAGCTTATCCCGATAACAGCGGTTTTGAAAAATTGACGTTTTTTACACCGGTACATTGCCCGAACGCAATCTCCCCCGTAGCGAAATACCGCCCCGCAGAAAATCGTCCATGCTCGGCATGCCCCTGGAACATCAGCATCTTTTCAATAAAGGTTTTACAGCCTATAGTCTGTATAACACAAAATACACCTTACCTGCTGTATTACAGGGCGGTACTCCCTACTCAGTCTGCGAGGCAGGTCACTTATGAATAATCAGTTCCCGATAAAAACGCTGAACCAGCTCAGACCTGTGCTAATCGGGTTTCGCAAAATCAAGGGCTTCACGCAAAAAGATGTGTCTGAGAGGCTTGGCGTAACGCAGCAAACCTATGCCCGCCTGGAAGCAAACCCTGCTAGCGCCAGTATTGATCGTCTGTACAAGGTATTCAGTATTCTGGGCGTAGAAATAACGCTGTCATCTATTTCCCCTTCACCCTTCATTTCCCACACAGAGATGAGGGGGGCATTTGACAGCACTCCCGCCAGACGGGAGAAATGGTGACTATTAGAAGTTTGCTAGTTTTGTCGAATGACGCCAACTACATGTCCGCATCCATCGAGTAGTGGCTTCAAGCCACGATTGTCACTGCCTCCGCTGCCTTTTTCCAGTAACTCTCTCCTTTTAATTCTAATATTTAGGGGTGTCAACGCAAAGCAGAAACGGCACCTTCTTTGCGAGACAGAAATGACCTGTGATTGCCTGGCCGATTTATGGCAGCTAAGTGCGAGAAGCGGATATAGCGAATTCGCCATTGTACGGGATTAGCAGGTTTACTGAAGCAACCTGCGATGGCGTTATGGCAATAGTCAGTCCCCTGTCCAGTCGGCATAGGTGGCCACCTCGTCACCGCCGGGGATAAACTGATTGAAGCCTCCGCGCAAAATCACTTATTCTTTTCCGTTAATAAAATGCAGGAGCAAAGTCATGACTGGCGAAATTCGTGGGCGAGGCAGGCCACGAAAAACAGAGAGTACCTATACAGATACCCGTAATGACCTGATCCGAAGCGGGCTTGAACTGCTCACGCAGAATGGTTTTCTTTCAACGGGAGTCGATGCCATTGTCAAAAATGCCAGTGTTCCTAAAGGCTCATTTTATTACTATTTCAAGAGCAAAGAAGAGTATGCCCAGACTGTTCTGAGCGCCTATGACAGTTTCTTTGTGCATAAACTCCAAAAACATCTGTATGAATCATCCTTCACACCAATGATGCGTCTGGAAAATTTCATCGACGATGCCTGCGACGGCATTAAAAAGTACAATTTCACCCGGGGCTGTCTGGTTGGCAATATGATGCAGGAGAGTCCGGGTCTTCCACTGTCCTTTATCAAACAGCTCCACGAAATACTTGAGCGCTGGCAGGCGCTTGTGGCGTGCTGTCTGTCCGACGCGTTATCTTCGGGCGAAATCCGTTCCGATATGAATAATACGCAACTGGCGGCCATTTTCTGGAGCAGTTGGGAGGGTGCCGTAATGCGTGCCAAACTTTATTGCTCAACCCAGCCTGTGTACGACTTCTGGAGCTATTTCAAAAAGTCAGTACGCTATCAGCCCTCTAAGGACACGGCTGTTGAAAAGTAAAAAAGGGGCCGCAGCCCCTGATAATAATTATCAAACCCAGGCTGAGCCTGGCTTCCACTTCATTAGCTACACTGAATTACTGCCCGGCCACGAATTCCGCCACTCAGAAGTTTTTCGGCCACATTGATGGCATCACTCAGCGGATAAACGGTGGTCAGGCTATCCAGTCTGGACTCCGGTAAATACTGTACCGCCTGCTGCCAGATCGCCGCTCTTTTTTCCTTCGCGAACATGACACTGTCAATCCCTTTCAGCGTGACGCCACGCAGGATAAACGGAGCCACATTCCCCATTAGTTCCATCCCCTGTGCCATGCCGCAGGCTGCAACAATACTGCCATAACGCACCCCGGCGCATACATTGCAGAGCGTATGGCTACCGACTGTATCAATGGCGGCAGCCCAGCGTTCTTTCTGTAACGGTTTTCCGGGACAGGAGAGCTCGGAACGGTTAATAATCTCGTCCACACCGACCGTTTTATAGAGCCAGGCAGCCTCTTCCGGGCGTCCAGTAGACGCCGTAACGCGGTACCCCATTGATGCAAGGATCATGGCCGCAATGCTCCCGACGCCGCCGCTGGCACCGGTAACAAGTACCGGACCATCTTCAGGCTTAATACCATGATTCAGAAGTGCGTCTACGCACAGCATCGCGGTAAACCCAGCTGTTCCGATTGCCATTACGTGTTTGCCGTTAGCGCCAGCCGGGAGCGGCGTCAGCCAGTCTCCATTTACCCGTGCTTTTTCGGATAGTCCGCCCCAGTGTTTTTCCCCAACACCCCAGCCGGTCAGGAGAACCTTATCTCCGGCCTGATATTCGGGATGTGAACTGGCGGACACTGTACCGGTAAAATCAATGCCGGGCACCATGGGAAAGCGTCGGACGATTGGGCCCCGGCCCGTAATGGCCAGTGCGTCTTTGTAGTTGATGGATGAATAGTCAACATTGACCTCCACATCCCCCTGCGGTAGTTCACTTTCAGCGATTTCAGCAAGTTGCGCACTATAGCGTCCATCTGTTTTGTTGATTAATAAAGATTTAAACACGTTCACCTCGTTTGTCCGGGCGTTTACCGTTCAGTCATTAAGTCGTCAATAAATAATATTGACCGATCGTCTAATAATCAACACTACTATCCCAGTGCTTTGCCAGCATTCAAGAAACATTATTCATTTCATGCACTTAAAGCTGTCTTTTTTGACCGACATCAAACTGTATTCTGGTTTATCTGGTGCAGAGGGAAAATCAGCATCCCTGAAGATACATAGCTAATGCTTCAGAACACGGCTGATGATGCGATAAAACAACCAGGCTTTAATGAGTTAGTCTGAGCGGACCTTCGGCTCAGTAAATAGGTCCGCTCCGTGCCAAGAGCAGACGCTGGTAATTCGGGTAATGGTGCCAACTTACTGATTTAGTGTATGATGGTGTTTTTGAGGTGCTCCAGTGGCTTCTGTTTCTATCAGCTGTCCCTCCTGTTCAGCTACTGAAGGCGTGGTGCGTAACGGTAAAAGTACTGCCGGACATCAGCGCTATCTCTGCTCTCACTGCCGTAAAACATGGCAGCTACAGTTCACTTACACCGTCTCTCAGCCCGGTACACACCAGAAAATTATTGATATGGCCATGAATGGCGTCGGATGTCGCGCCAGTGCACGCATTATGGGCGTTGGCCTCAACACGATTTTACGACACTTAAAAAACTCAGGCCGCAGTCGGTAAACTCACGCATACAACCGGGCAGTGACGTCATTGTTTGCGCGGAAATGGACGAACAGTGGGGTTACGTCGGCGCTAAATCACGCCAGCGCTGGTTGTTTTACGCGTATGACAGGATACGGAGGACGGTTGTGGCGCACGTATTCGGTGAACGCACGTTGGTCACGCTGGAGCGTCTTCTGGGCCTGCTGTCGGCCTTTGAGGTCGTGGTATGGATGACGGATGGCTGGCCGCTTTATGAATCACGCCTGAAGGGAGAACTGCACGTTATCAGCAAGCGATATACGCAGCGCATTGAGCGGCATAACCTGAATCTGAGGCAGCATCTGGCAAGGCTGGGCAGGAAGTCACTGTCGTTCTCAAAATCGGTGGAGCTGCATGACAAAGTCATCGGGCATTATCTGAACATAAAACACTATCAGTAAGTTGGAGTCATTACCGGTGCTCTGATATATTTATTATACTATAGTGGGGTATGTGTTGATCTTAATGTAATACTCCCCTATAGTATAAGAAATACAGAGCAGTGAGGTAAGCAATGCCCAGTACTCCTGAAGAGAAAAAAAAGGTCCTAACCCGGGTTCGCCGTATCCGGGGTCAGATTGATGCTCTGGAAAGAGCACTTGAAAGTGGCGCTGAATGCCGTTCCGTTCTCCAGCAAATCGCCGCCGTCCGGGGCGCCGCTAACGGACTGATGGCAGAGGTGCTGGAGAGCCACATACGGGAAACCTTTGACCAGAATGACAGCTACAGTCATGAAGTCAGTAAATCAGTTGACGATACGATTGAGCTGGTTCGTGCCTATCTTAAATAGGTGAGGCCATTATTACATTGAGGATATATTACGTATGAAATCACGTGCCGCTGTTGCATTTGCACCAGGGAAGCCCCTGGAGATTGTTGAAATTGATGTTGCTCCGCCTAAAAAAGGCGAGGTGCTGATTAAAAACACCCACACAGGTGTCTGCCATACCGATGCCTTTACCCTCTCAGGGAATGACCCTGAGGGCGTTTTCCCGGTGGTTCTCGGCCACGAGGGAGCCGGTATCGTCGTTGAAGTTGGTGAAGGCGTCACCAGTGTGAAGCCGGGTGACCATGTTATTCCGCTCTACACCGCTGAATGCGGGGAGTGTGAATTCTGCCAGTCCGGTAAAACGAACCTCTGTGTATCGGTTCGCGAGACTCAGGGCAAAGGACTGATGCCTGACGGGACCACTCGCTTTTCATACAACGGTCAGCCTCTTTACCACTACATGGGATGTTCCACATTCAGTGAATACACCGTTGTGGCCGAGGTTTCTCTGGCAAAAATTAACCCGGAGGCGAACCATGAACACGTCTGCCTGTTGGGTTGTGGCGTGACTACCGGTATTGGCGCCGTCCATAACACGGCTAAAGTGCAGCCGGGCGATTCAGTTGCCATTTTTGGTCTGGGGGCAATTGGTCTGGCTGCGGTACAGGGGGCCCGTCAGGCAAAAGCGGGACGTATTATCGCTATCGATACTAATCCGACAAAATTTGACCTGGCCCGTCAGTTCGGGGCCACTGACTGCATTAACCCGAATGATTATGACAAACCGATTAAAGATGTTCTGCTGGATATCAACAAGTGGGGTATTGACCATACCTTTGAATGTATCGGTAACGTTAACGTCATGCGTGCAGCGCTGGAAAGTGCTCACCGTGGGTGGGGGCAGTCCGTTGTCATTGGTGTCGCAGGGGCCGGACAGGAGATTTCCACCCGTCCTTTCCAGCTGGTCACCGGGCGCGTATGGAAAGGTTCCGCGTTTGGCGGAGTAAAAGGCCGCACTCAGCTCCCCGGTATGGTCGAGGATGCCATGAAGGGGGATATTGACCTTGAGCCATTTGTAACCCATACGATGACACTGGATGAAATCAATGACGCCTTCGAGCTTATGCATGAAGGCAAATCTATCCGGACAGTGATTCATTACTGATCCCATCAGAATTTTAATCAACTCAAACTGAAGGAAGTGGAAAATGACAACTCCGGTAATTTCTGGTGACGGCATCTTTTCTCATGTGTTCATTGGCGCAGCCGATGTCGAGAAATCCTCCGCATTTTACGATGTCGTCCTGGGCACGCTTGGTATCAATAACCTCGGCCCGTTTGGCAACGGCTGGGTACTCTATGGCCGCGAAAAGCCGGCATTTATCATTGCCCGTCCGGGCAACGGTGAAGCACCTTCCGCTAACGGGGTGACTGTCGGCTTCGCTGCTGCCACCCCGGAAGAGGTTGATGCTTTCCATGCTGCCGGCCTTGCCGCCGGTGGAGCTGATGAAGGTCAACCTGGCCCGCGTGGTCACCTTCCCGGGGCCTATGCTGCCTACCTGCGGGATCCGGCGGGTAACAAAATCACGGCGTATACGTTTATCTGACGTCCGGATTTAAAGATACTTCCCCTGGCTTCGGTCAGGGGAAATAACCATGAGATAACGGCTGATGGAACTCATTGAGCAGCATGCCAGCTCTGGCGGCTGGCAAAACGTGTACCGGCATTATTCACAATCCCTTAATTGTGAAATGAATTTCGGTGTGTATCTTCCTCCCAAAGCAGTAACAGAAAAACTGCCGGTACTATACTGGTTGTCGGGCCTGACCTGTACTGAGCAGAATTTCATCACCAAATCAGGTATGCAGCATTATGCAGCCCGGCATAACGTCATCGTTGTTGTCCCGGATACCAGTCCCCGGGGTAATAATGTCCCGGATGCCGACAGTTACGATCTTGGCCAGGGGGCCGGTTTTTATCTGAACGCGACGGAACAGCCGTGGAATGTTCATTACAGGATGTATGACTATATTCTCAGAGAGCTTCCGGATGTCGTCATGAATCATTTTCCTGCAACGGCAAGAAAATCTATATCCGGTCATTCTATGGGAGGGCTGGGTGCTCTGGTGCTGGCTCTGCGAAATCCTGGTGAATATGTGAGCGTATCAGCATTTTCCCCGATAGTATCGCCTTCTCAGGTGCCATGGGGGCAACAGGCATTTAGCGCTTACCTGGGTGAAAACAGAAAAACGTGGGAAGCCTACGATCCAGTCAGCCTCATTTTACAGGGTGAAAAATTACCAGAAATCTTCATTGATCAGGGGCTGAGTGACGCCTTTTATGAAGAGCAACTGCGCACCAAAATCCTTGAGAGAGTATGCAATGAGATGAACCTCAATGCGTCGTTCCGATATCATACTGGATACGACCACAGCTATTATTTCATTTCCAGCTTTATTGGTGAGCACATTGCTTACCATGCCAACAGGCTCAGGCTGTCAGCATGAGTTGATTTCCAGCCTCAGAAAATGTGCTTAATTTTCAGGCCTGAACAGGGCCTGAACCCTGCAGACCTGAGATGTACTGTAACTGAATCGCCACGGATAATCTAGACACTTCCGAGCCGTTGATGGACTGACCCCGCCCCGGTAGACGATCCTGCCCTATAGTTTGGACTGACCCCACGCCTGTAGACAAATCCTGTCCTCACGACGAGGCCTGTTCGAAGGCCTCCGGACTGACGTCGCCGAGGTGGCTGTGGCGCCGGGACCGGTTATAGAAGACTTCAATGTAATCGAAGATCCGCCCGGGCCAGATCCCTGGTTTTATATATGCGTTTTCTGATCCGTTCTTTTTTCAGCGAACTGAAGAACGATTCGGCCACCGCATTATCCCAGCAGTTGCCACGCCGGCTCATGCTCGGCGCCAGGTTATTGGCCCGGTAGAAGCGCTGCCAGTCGTCACTGCCGTACTGGCTGCCCTGATCGCTATGTACGATAACCTCGCTGTCTGGTTTTCGGCGCCAGACCGCCATCATCAGCGCGTCGAGCGCCAGTTCGCGTGAGAGAGTGGGTTTCATCGACCAGCCGACCACATTACGGGCGAAGAGATCGATAACCACCGCCAGATACAGCCAGCCCTGCCAGGTGCGGATATAAGTAATATCGGTGACCCAGACCTGGGTGGCCCGGACAACGGTGAACTGCCGCTGCACGAGATTAGGAGCAACGACTGAAGGCCTGCCAGCGATACGACGTGGCGCTTTATAGCCGCGCACAGCTTTAATCCGGTCCAGTTGCATGATCCGACCCACCCGGTTTCTACCACAGGTTTCCCCGATTTCGTTCAGATCGCCATGAACCCGCCGGTAACCGTATACGCCTCCGCTCAGGGAATATGAGTCGCGGATAAGCATCAGCAGGCGCTGGTTATCTTTATCACGCGCCGAGACAGGGTTATGCAGCCACGCATAGAACCCGGCCCGGGCGACATTCAGTACCCGACACATCGTCATCACACCCCATACAGTTCGGTGCTCATTGATAAAGCGGTACTTCAGTCGGGCTCCTTTGCAAAGTACCGCGCGGCCTTTTTCAGGATATCCCGTTCTTCTTCGGTGCGTTTTAGCTGCGCCCGGAGTTTCAGGATCTCGCTTTTAGCTTCCAGTAAATCCCGGGCATGCTGCTCGCTGTTATCAGGTTTGATAGCCCGTAGCCACTTGTAGAGGCGGTGTGCAGAGACGCCCAGACGCTCAGATACTTAGGCGACGGAATAACCGCGTTCCGTTATCTGACGGACGGCTTCTTCCTTAAATTCAGGTGTAAATCGTGGTGTGCCCATACGCTCCTCCTATACTCAAACTATAGGGCAGGATCGTCTACCGGGGCGGGGTCAGTCCAGGGAGCCGTTAACGACCTGATGGCGGTTGTTCTGGAAAGCTATCTTCGGGAGGAATTCCCCGATACGGGCAAACGAAATGAGTCGCAGAAGAGGTCAATCGACGACACCATTTCGATAGTCCGCTCCTATCTCCGTTAACTCTGCCAGGCAGATGTCTGATGGGGTCTAAAACTGTAATGAAAGGAAATGACATATGAAATCACGTGCATTATTCATCTGTATTTTTTAATTGGTACCCGAAACCGCCTGAGTGTCGCCATCAGCTGGGTCTGGAACCACAGCGTCGCGTACCGGGGAGCCCGCATTATCACGGGAGCCAAATCTCCGGTCCCGGGTACGCCGCCAGCCAGTTCTCATACAGAAGGCGGATCCGCAGGGTACCGCTGAAACTTCAGCGGTGTCCCACATGGTACCACCGGGCCCAGCTTCAGCAATCTGTTTCCAGTCACACAAACGCTTTTTTCGACGGGCTTTCTGATCGAGCGGTCCGGCACACCAGATACCGTCACAAGAGGTGGCCTTATTAAGAGCGGACACACCTAGCACAGGAAATTCTATGGCAAAGAAACTTTTCGGTTATCATCCCATCCTGACTGACGACAACAATTCAGTTGTGATTCGCGGTGCTCGCGAGAACAACCTTAAAGAGGTGGATGTTTCCATTCCGCGCAACGCATTGGTTGTTTTTTCGGGTGTGTCAGGCTCGGGTAAGTCTTCACTGGCCTTTGGCACCATTTATGCTGAGGCGCAACGGCGCTACTTTGAATCGGTTGCCCCCTACGCTCGTCGCCTCATTGATCAGGTCGGGGTTCCGGATGTGGATGCCATTGACGGACTGCCGCCAGCCGTTGCGCTTCAGCAACAACGCGGTGCCAGTAACGCGCGCTCCTCTGTCGGCAGCGTGACCACCTTATCCAGTCTGGTGCGAATGATGTACTCACGGGCGGGCGCTTATCCTGCCGGACAACCGATGCTGTATGCCGAGGATTTTTCTCCCAACACGCCGCAGGGGGCATGCCCTTCTTGCCATGGTCTGGGCCATATCTATGAGGTAACTGAAACACTGATGGTGCCCGATCCCTCACTTAGTATCCGTGAAAAGGCTATTGCTTCCTGGCCCCCGGCCTGGCACGGACAGAATCTGCGGGATATTCTGGTGACGCTGGGGTATGACATCGACACTCCCTGGAAAAATCTGCCAGCGGAAGACCGTCAGTGGATCCTTTTTACCGAAGACACCCCCACTGTACCGGTTTTCCCGGGACTGAGTCCGGAAGATACGCGCGAAGCCGTCAGGAAAAAAATGACGCCGGGTTATATGGGGACCTTCACCGGGGCACGTCGTTATGTGCTACATACCTTCGCCAGCACGCAAAGCGCGTTGATGAGAAAACGAGTCTCCCGTTTTATGGAAGGCAAGCTGTGTCCGGTCTGTCACGGGAAAAGACTGAAGTCAGAATCATTGTCCGTCACCTTTGCCGGTGTGGACATTGGTGAATTTATGCAGATGCCCTTAGACCAGCTGGCGGAATTGCTCCTTCCAATCTCCCGGGGGGATTTCAGTGCCCACCACGCCGGCGCAGATGCCGACAGGGATATCACCCGTCGGGATCTGACAGAGCGTGCTGCATCCGGAAAAGCGGTCCATTCCGATAACGCCGATGTCTGCCGGACATCGGCGTTATCGGAAGAGAAACGACTGGCGGCACAACGGCTGACCGGTGGTGTCATGGCCCGGTTGTATCAGTTGCAGAAGCTGGGGCTGGGTTATCTTACGCTGGACAGAGCAACCCCAACTCTATCTGCAGGAGAGCTTCAGCGACTGCGTCTTGCCACGCAACTCAGTTCGATGCTGTTTGGTGTGGTCTATGTTCTTGATGAACCGTCTGCGGGTCTGCACCCCTCAGACAGTAAAGCGCTTTACGATGCGCTTGAGAACCTTCGTGATGCCGGCAACTCGGTGTTTGTCGTTGAACATGATCTTAACCTGATGCGACGGGCGCAATGGCTTGTTGATGTGGGACCGTCGGCTGGTGAACAGGGAGGACATGTTCTCTACAGTGGTATTCCTGAAGATCTGAAAGCCGTCACCCAATCTCGTACCGCGCGTTATTTATTTGATGAAGTCCGGCCACCACAATCTTTTGCCCGTATCCCATCCGGGTGGCTGAAACTGCAGGGGATCCATCGCCACAATCTTAAGTGGATCGATGTTGATATTCCTCTGGGTGTGCTGACAGCCGTGACGGGAGTCTCTGGCTCCGGTAAATCCAGTCTGATTGCCCAGGCCTTACCGGAACTGGTGCTTTCTTCACTTGGCGGTGAGCCAGAAGACGTGCTTTCCGAAGCCAGCGACGCTGAGGGGCCATCCGTAACGGAGAAAACGTACGGTACCCTGACCGGTGATACCGGACTGGTAAAGCGTCTGGTTCAGGTTGACCAGAAACCGATAGGCAGGACCCCCCGTTCAAACCTGGCGACATATACCGGGTTGTTTGATCCTGTTCGTAAGCTCTTTGCCGGAACGACTGACGCCAAACTCCATCATTACGATGCGGGTCAATTCTCTTTCAATGTGGCAAAAGGCCGCTGTGCAACCTGTGAAGGTGAAGGATTCGTCAGCGTGGAGCTGTTGTTTATGCCGAGCGTGTATGCACCGTGCCCGACCTGCCATGGCGCGCGGTATAACCGGGATACTCTCAGGATCTGCTGGCAGGACAAAAATATCGCGGAGGTCCTGCATATGACGGTGGATGAAGCCAGTCAGTTCTTTGCGACTGAAGAACCAGTGGCTCGTCCCCTCCGTCTGCTGAGTGAAATTGGTCTGGGCTACCTGCGTCTGGGACAACCAGCAACCGAGTTATCCGGAGGGGAGGCGCAAAGGATCAAGCTGGCAACCGAACTACAACGTAGCCAACGTGGCCACACGTTGTATATCCTAGATGAACCGACAACCGGCCTGCATGCTTCAGACGCCGACCGCCTCCTTGTGCAGCTGCAGCGGCTTGTTGATGCAGAAAATACGGTGATAATGATTGAACACGATATGCGGGCGGTTACTCAGGCAGACCAGGTTATCGACATCGGTCCTGGAGCGGGACATGAGGGAGGACGCCTGGTTGCCGCAGGAACTCCCGAACAGGTATCGCAGGTCAAAGAAAGCCGTACCGCACAGTATATTGCCAGGGAACTCTCACGGAACGGTTAAAAAGGGCTGTGTCGTCATTGCGTCAATGGCGGCACATTCCCGGCGTGTTCTGTATCAGTAATCTCCCGCAGGTATAATTTCAGCGCATCCCACTGGTTCAGCGCGTACGCGAACGCCTTCGACAGCTCCGAGTGCCGTGACAGCGTTTTCTGCTTTTCACGCAGCCAGCCCTCCAGCGCGGTCAGCAGCGGTACCGCTTTTTCCTGCCGAATGGCCAGCCGTTCCGCCGCGCTTTTGCCCCGGATGCCCGCCTCGATGCCATACAGCTCGCCGATACGGCACAGCGCTTCGGTCGTGGTGTCAGAGGGCGTCCGCACGTGCACGTCCGCCTGCAACACCCCGCTGAACCCCGCAAGATGCGACTGCGGATGTGTAACGCTGGCGTGATAGAAATTTTAAGTCAGTCATCAGGTGTCCACCTAATTAGGGGTCAGTTTGGATATCGAAAATTATTGTACGTCAAGGTTATTTTTTGACCTCTCTACTTTAGCGGGCCTCAGCCGACGAAACTTATCGGAAGCCGGTACCGGCCAGTCTGACTGAAGATGGAAGCAAAATTAATGCTGTGGGCTACCATACCTTCTTTAACAGGTGATTTGTGAACTGCAACTTCTCGGAACGGGAGTTTGCGCAAGGACCGGAAGTCCGCTTTTCGCTCATAGCGGACCGTTCCTGCGCACATGTCTGCTATGTGGTAGAGGCAGACAATACTTACAGCACAGGGCGTTAATAAATACGGAACAGATCAACCGCAGATGCCTCCTCCTGAATGTATTAATTTTGCTATCTCGTCGGCAAAATCAGGGAACAAGTCTGGATATGGAAGCGCCTGGCAGCTGAAAGTATGAATAATAACGCCCTGACAGGATATTTTATTGCACCCTGTCAAAAGTCATACATTCTTTCCCGGTTTTTGCTTTCTCATACCGGATAACTCTATTTAAGGCTTAAGGATAACCTTCGTCCATCCTTCATCCCGCTCATCGAAGTGCTTATATCCGGCAGGAGCCTCTTCAAGCGAAAGACGATGAGAAATTATTTTGCCCGGACTGGCTTTATCGTGATGGATGAGGCGAGACAGCTGACGGTTATAGGCCTTAACGTTCGCCTGGCCGGTACGGATTGCCTGTCCTTTAAACCAGAAACTCCCAAAATCAAATGGCATCTTACCCTCTCTGGCAAGCTCCGATTCAGCCCCCGGATCCTGAGGAATAAAGACGCCAACCACACCAATTCCCCCGGTTGCTTTCGTCGACGCAACAAGACTGTTCATGGTAACAGAGTTATCTTCATGGCCATGTTTGTTACAGCACTGATAGCCAACACATTCGCAGCCACAATCCGTACCGCGTCCATCCGTCAGGTCGAGAATTTTTTGTACAGCTTCATCGCCAGTAGCATTGATGCCCGTCGCCCCCATTTTTTTCAGCCAGAGCCAACCGGTCTGTGTGCGTATCAACCACAAACACCTGTGAAGCACCTTTAATGATCGCCGAATGAGCTGCCATCAAACCGACCGGCCCCGCGCCATAAATGGCCACGCTTTCACCAGGCTTCAATCCGGCAAGTTCTGTTGCATGCCAGCCGGTAGGAAAAATGTCAGAGAGCATCACATAATCATCTTCTTTTTCTGCCGCATCAGGGGGAAGAACAAGGCAGTTAAAGTCGGCAAATGGCACCCGAAGAAGTTCCGCCTGACCTCCCTCCCAGGGACCCATTTCAGCAAAACCATAAGCTGCGCCTGCCGTACCCGGATTGGTAGTGAGACAAAAGCCAGTCAGACCTTTTTCACAGTTTTCGCAAAAACCACATCCCACGTTAAACGGCAGACAAACATAGTCGCCCACCTTAATACGTTCAACGCCTGAGCCAATTTCGACCACTTCACCCAGGTTTTCGTGACCCAGAATCCGTCCCTGTTCAAAGCTGGTCCGGCCCTCATACATGTGCAAGTCCGACCCACAAATGTTGGTGGTGGTGATGCGGACGAGTACATCCGTGGGGCGGACAATTTTCGCATCCGGTACGTCTTTTACTTTTACATCATAAGGACCGTTGTAAATTACTGCTTTCATGATCTTCTCCTTCTTGCGTGCGGAAAGGAAATGCTGCCCCGCGGATTGGGGTATCAATCGAGTTTAGCTGCCATAACAGATCTCGCGATCGGCGAAAGGACGATTAGGATGTTTCTTAACTAAGTGCATTGAAGTCTGTAAGACAGGTACTTACCGATGAAGGCTGCCTGGAAAACGTAAAAACATCACACGTTAATCCGGTTTTTTTAAGCAGGCAAGGGATTACGGACAGCTTTGAGCGAGAAGCGGATAAAGTAAATCTATCTCATTTCTGCATTGTGCCAGAAGTAGACATAGGTGAATTAGGTAACCCTAGAGATGCACTTTGAATCAATGATATGAAATGCTGAAAAGGTAATTAACTAATTCAAAATTTGAATAATCAGTTATCTCTTCCATGCTTAATACGTAACCTTAGCTAAGGAGAAATTATGTTAGACGAATACAAAAAATGCATCGAAGCCTGTTATCTATGTGCAACGGCATGTGATAACTGTGCGGCTTCGTGTCTCGACGAAGAGAATCTGGAGATGATGCGCGAGTGCATAAAACTGGATATGCAGTGTGCAAATATCTGCCGTCTTGCAGCTCAATTCATGACACTAAATAGCGGGTCTGCCCAGGATCTTTGCCGTCTTTGCGCTGATGTTTGTCAGAAGTGCGGTGACGAGTGTGGAAAGCATGAACATGACCATTGTCAGGATTGCTCAAGCGCTTGTCATCACTGCGCCGAACAATGCAGAAAGATGGCCGCCTGAGAAAAACTCAAATTACCAAACCCGCTTCGGCGGGGTTTTATATTCCCGGTAATAAGTCGTAGAAGGATGAGATAGATGAGTTTAAGAGTACGGGCGGGAAATAGATCTACTCGAAAGTACTAGCCTCAATGACAAATTCTGGCACAGATTATTTGATTGGCTCAATGTCCGTTTTCGCTGACAGCGGACTGCACCCCGCCGGGGTGACCGCTTCGTGCCAGAATTGGACGTTTCCAAAATCTGCATGCACTAATCGGTGGAGAGCAGATCTCACTGCATAGCCATGCAGACGCGCAGAAATCATCAGGGGCGTTTGAAAGGTGCCGGAAACAGGCGGGAGGCCCGCAGAAACGTGCTGAGGGCGCCTGCGGCGGTGCGCCCAAGGGTTGTTTATGTTTAATATGGCAGAACTTTCCTGTCGCTATCATTTTGACGCCCGCTATTCGCTCATAGATATGCCTGTCGCGTTTGCGGCTTTACTTGTTATACCCAACCTGCCTGATTTTTATCGCCAGCATCCCGGAATTGAAATTATCCTGAGCAGCTCAGACCGCCGACGGAATATGCTGCATGATGGCCTGGACTGCATACTGAGGGTGGGGGAGCTGGACGATGGCGACTATATCGCAAAGGAGGTGGGAACCGTTAAAATGACGACCTGCGCCAGTCCTGCGTATCTTGATCAACACGGCACCCCGGAAACAATGGACGAGTTGCAGCAGCATCAGGCCGTCAACTGGATTAACAGCAGCAACAGACAAGTTATGCCCTGGACATTCGGGACGTCAGAGGGCTCCACCGAAATTGAACTTCCAGGCAGGCTTGTCGTGGATAACTCAGAAGCCTACATTGCAGCAGGCCTGGCGGGGCTGGGAATACTACAGGGCATGAATATTTTTTTGCAGCCTTATCTCGATCGCGGGCTGTTGGTAGAGGTTCTGCCAGATAATACGTCCCCGAATCGCAAACTGTAACTTCTGTATCCGCACCGCCATCTCTCCCGAAAAGTACGGGCGTTTACCGACTGGCTGGAAAGTTTATTGTAAACGCCTGGGGGCCTGCAGCCTGCTGGTACGTGCGCTGGCCTTTTATCGGCCCGCCAGCTTCTGTATGGCTTCACGGACAGGAGCATCGCCAGACGTCAGCTCAATGATGACGCGGCTGACGGCAGGTTGCTCAATGAGTTCAGCCAGCGTAGCCGCCACGTCATCACGGGGCACGTTACCATACGGGATGGCCAGGCCGGCACGTACATAACCCGTACCAGTCTTATCCTGCAGCGCGCCGGGGCGCAGGATCACCCAGTCAAGCTCGCTTTGTGCTAGTTCCACATCGGCCATTTTTTTAACACGCATATAATTTTCGAATGATTCAGAAGTGGTTTTCTCCCCGTGCGGACTCCGGGAATGCAGAAACGAGCAGAAAGCGAGACACACCGGCACTGAGGGCGGCAGCTACCGACTTTTTCAGCCCTTCGCCGTCGACCGCATTGGTCATCTCCTGTCCCCCCTTACCGCCGGCACCGGCAGTAAACACCACTGTATCACTACCTGCAAAGTGCATCGCCAGCGCAGCTGCATCCAGCTCTGTCAGGCTCCCACTGACGGGCTCAGCACCCAGCTCGCCTAGCAATGCCTGCTGCTCTGGCTTACGGTAGAGGGCACGAACAGCATGCCCCCTACCTGAAAGGATCCTGCACAGACGCTGGCCGATTTTGCCTGCACCACCGATAATGAAAACATGAACCACAGTTGTCTCCTTCTGGGGTTATGATGTGTCCGAAATTATAACCTGACATCAGGTCAGTTCCTTTGAGCCTGACCGATTGCACTGCATGCTGCTGCCAGCACCAGACAGCTGGTCAGATACTCAGTTGTTCTTATAGCTGAGAACAACAGCCGTACCGATTTAGCTCTCCCGTCACGATGAGAACTCCTGAACCGGTTACACGCAATGCCGGCCAATATCTTCCGTTATATTCGAAAGATCCACGCAAGTTACTGAAGTGCGAGGGACGCAATGTGTACCTTGAACGAACTGAAGTCAGCGGAACCCTGAAGGTTCGATTCCATAGCGTTCAGAAAACTGCTTGCTGAAGCTCGATAGTGAATTGTAACCCACCCGCCCCGCGACCGTTTTTACCGGCAGCGTCGATGTCATCAGCAGGCGGAGAGCCTCCGCGATACGTGCATCGGCGATAACTGAGCGTAAGCTGGTTGACTCACTGGCCAGGTGGCGCCGAAGCGTGGGGCCACTGAGTCCCGTCAGATCTTCAATTTCAGCAGCACTCCAGGGATGAGCCGGTTTGTCCGCTACCATCTGACGGATTTTCATGGCCAGACTTGGCTGCCGGGCTCGCAGCAAAGCATGGTATCCCATGCCATAAAGCCAGAGCACCACTTCAACCATGGCGTGCAGGGAAAGCGGACGCTTCCCTTCCCGCATTGCGGCTGTCCAGCGGTTAAGGGGTGAAAGAAGAGCTGATACGGAAATGGCTGCGATGCTGCCGGTGTCCTGTGGTGGTGGTGCGGCAAGTAACAGCCTGGCTGCTTCAAGCTGTTCCTCCGCGAGCACCACGCTCAGGGCAACAAACTCACCACTTTGTTCTGAAGGGGCATATTCTATATCGATGCTACGGGCATTCGGGACGACCATAATCTCGCCCGGGATCACCCGGTGCCATTTCTCATTTTCACGATACCGGAATTCTCCTTCCAGCGGGAAGGAAAGGGTCGCACCTTCCACCTCGAACTTCTTTACCTGATGCGTCTGTTCTGCGCGAAGGCAATCGCAGGGAAGTGGAAAACGGGAGCGTGCCAGGGTAAGAAGCTCAGCGAGGAGATCATCAACGGGAGAATCGGAAAAGCTGACTGTTTGCATATTCATCCGGAATTTGACTTTGACCGCTATTATACGTCGCCATATACAAAAGCATACAGCGACGCGTGCGGTTGTCTATTCCCGGATGACAAAAATCAGGCCGATTATAGTTATTGCCATACCCCACAAGCATGGGCAATGTAATGGCCTCTCCAAACAGCAACCACGCTTCAGCTGCCGTGAGAATGGGAACCAGGTAAAAGTAAGTAGCGACTTTGGTTGCTTCACCGCTTCGTATCATAAAAATCAGCAACATAATCGCCAGAACCGATACGCCAATAACCAGCCAGCCCAGACCCAGCGCAAATGATAAGCTCCACTGCGTCGGAGCAGATTCGAACATCAGGCTAATTGCACCCATCGATATTGTCAAAGTGACGTACTGTAAAAACGTGTTCGCAAAGATATGTCCATCTCCCTGAGCACGGCGCTGATAAAGCGCTCCGATCGTTACGCCAAATAACCCCAGCATGACCGACCCAAAAGCCACAGGATCCAGTGCAAAACTATGCTGGCCTGGCGAGAGCACCAGGAAAACGCCCGCAAAGCCAATCGCAATACCCAGCCATTTCCGGGGATGCAGGGACTGACGGTGCATGAGTGAAACCAGTATTGCAGTCAGTACCGGCTGCAGGCCGGTGATGAGCGCCACAATGCCTGACGGCATGCCACGATGGATGGCATAAAAGCATCCGCCCAGAAAGAAGCTCTGCAGGAAAAGTCCGACAATCAGGTTGCGAACCATTCCTCTGCCGGACGGAAAACGGGCCCTGAACCCCAGTGTAAGCAGCAGAAGGACCAGACAGGAAAATGCGCCACGCAGGAATAAAAGATGAAACGGCGCGCTGTACTGCACGGTAAATTTGGCTGCGACAAACCCTGACTCCAGAGGAATACAAAAAGCCAGGGCGCAAGAGTAATGAGCCATTTTTTTGTGAGGCAGTGATATTCATAGTATTGCAGGTGGGTTCTTGTCGGGCGATATGAAAGGGGATCTTCCCGGTCACTATTGTGTGCACCGGGAAGGAAGGTGATCAGACTGCGGGTGACCACAGGTCGTAATTCAGTGCGAAGCTGTTACCTTCACGGATAACCTTACCGGTAGTAGGCAGGTTGAAGTGCATACCACTGACAGCCAGGTTATCGCTCGCTGCGCGGTCAAGCACTTTGCTACGGATGGCCGCCGCCGCCGCAGGATCGCTGTCGAACGCGATAGTAACGTCAGGCTGAGCAACCTGAATGTGCGGGAAGTGAACAATATCACCCCAGATGAGCAGCGACTCTTTTTCATCACCCAGCAGATAACCGGTATGTCCTGGTGTATGGCCGAACAGCGGTACAGTCTGAATACCTGGTAAAATCGCTTCCTCGCGGAATGGCACCAGTTTGTCGTCATAAGCGCTGAAGGCGTTCCTTGCTACTTCAAAGAACGGCTTGAATGCGTCAGGCGCGCCAGCGGAAATGGTTTCATCACGCCAGAAAGCGAGTTCTTTCTCATGCACAAACAACTGCTGAACATTGCGGAAAACGGGAGTCTGCAGGGGGCCTGCAAGCCCGCCGATATGGTCAGGATGCGCGTGAGTCAGGAGAAGGGTATCAATCTGAAGCGGGTCAATGCCTGCCGCGGCCAGGGCTACCTGAAGCCGACCGCCCCAGCCATTGATACCTCCGGCACCACTGTCAATCAGGATGGTTCGCTCAGGCGTCTGGATAACGTAGACGTTGATATTAATACGGGGTACTGCTGGCACACCGCGCTTCTGCAGTAAATCCTCGGCACGTGAGCCGTCAATACCAGACAGCAGCTCAAAAGATACGTCCAGATAGCCATCACTCAGCATGGTCACAGTCATGTCACCTACTTTTTTGCGATTGATAGCCGGGGCCTGCCAGTTCAGTTGTGAAGTCATATTGGTCTCCGTTACGATTAGAGGTCATCAGGTTTTACTTTAGCAATAGTAACGAAATTTCTGGTTCGAACTGCTCATCCTGCTACGTAAACCGCTCATTCTTAAAATCCGGAGCACAGCAGGTTATATTGCTTTTGCCTTTCTCATGTAAGGTGTCGGTATTATCTTTACCGGAGCCTGTAATGGACATTATTGGAATTATCATGTCGGCGGGAAAAGCCTCTGACCAGTCCTCAAGCACCCGACAATAGTGTCCCGCCTCAATCCCCGCCAGGGCAGAAGACTCCGGCAGGTAGGCCAGGCCGTAGCCATCTTTTACTGCCTGAAGCATTGGATAAATGCTTGAAAAAGTAAGCTGCCCGTCCACTTTTTTCACAATCTCCCCCTGCCTGACAAATTCCCAGCCATACAGCGGGCCTGTGGGTGACAGACGTATATTGATGCAGTCATGTTTTTCCAGCTGAGAGGGATGTAGCGGCAGACCTCTTTCTGCAAGATAGGTGGACGATCCAATGACGACAAACCGTATGTCCGGTGCGATTCGGACGGCCACCATATCCTTTAATATGTCATCACCAATTCGGACTCCGGCATCAAAATTGCCCTCAACAATGTCGACAAAACCGTTCTGCTGCGACATTTCCACCTTGATATCCGAATATTTTTTTAGTAACGGTGACAATCGTGGCCAGAGACATTCATGAATCATGTGATCTGATACCGTAAGTCTGACCAGCCCAGCCGGTGTATGGCGCAGTCTCTGAAGAGCTGTCACGCCCGCTTCAATGCGCGCAAGACCGGGTTCAAGCGTCAGTAATAATTGTTTACCGGCTTCGGTGACAGCCACCCGCCTGGTTGTACGCATAAGTAACGGCATGCCAACGCGCTCCTCGAGACGACGTATCGTGTGTGAAAGCGTGGATGCCGAGATCCCGAGGCGGACAGCAGCCCGTGAAAAACTGCACTCCTGTGCTACTGCCATGAATGCAACATAGTCATTAAAATCGTGACGCATACCGTTCCCGTTCAGGATCTCCGATAACATTATCAGAACCATTTAGGTTCATGATGCCGATTCTGTGAGCCATCAGGCAACCCCCCCGTTCCGCTCATCCGATCATAATTTTTATAAATCTAGATATTGGTAAATCTCAATATGTGGAATAAAGTGTCGTGGTTCTGCGGCTACATCGGCCGAACGACGACATGCCAGGTCGTAAATGCTGAGACATGGCGTTTCAGTGATATTGAAAATTCGCTATATCAGGATATGTAATGAAGACGAAAAACCTGTTCTCTCCCACCAGACTAGGTCCCTACACCCTGAAGAATCGTGTTGTACTTCCGCCTTTAACCCGCTCACGGAGCTCACAACCGGGTGATATTCCGAACGAACTGATGGCTGAATATTACGCACAGCGCAGCAGTGCCGGGTTTATGGTGACCGAAGGAACACAAATCGAACCTCGTGGGCAGGGTTATGCGTGGACCCCGGGGATCTACAGCTCACGGCAAGTGGAAGGCTGGAAGAAAGTGACGCGGGCAGTGCATGAAAAAGAAGGCATCATTTTTGCCCAGCTCTGGCATGTCGGAAGAGTATCCCATAACTCCCTGCAGCCATGTAACGCCTCGCCTGTCGCTCCGTCGGCGATACCGGCAGGGGAAAACGTTAAGGTATTCATCGAAACCGGGCCGGGAGAGGGTGCGCTGGCTACCGCTTCCTGCCCCCGCGCACTGGAAAAAGAGGAAATTAGTGAGATTGTCAGGATGTACGCCGGGGCAGCTCAGAACGCCCTTGATGCCGGTTTTGACGGTGTGGAAATTCACTGTGCAAATGGATACCTGGTTAACCAGTTCATGTCATCCCATAGCAACAAAAGAGAGGATGAATATGGTGGCTCATTACATAACCGGCTGCGGTTTCTGCGCGAAGTGACGCAGGCTGTCGCTGATGTGGTCGGTAAAGACCGTGTGGGAGTCCGTTTTGCTCCGCTCTTTCAGACCACGGATGAAGTAAGGGTCTATCTTGGCCTGGTGGAAGATGATCCCCATGAAACCTATACCGAAGCCGTTAAAATTCTTGAAGAAATCGGAATAGCCTATATTTCTCTTGCTGAAGCCGACTGGGATGATGCTCCCGAATTGCCTGAAGCATTCAGAGCTGAAGTCCGTAAGTTATTCAGCGGTGTAATTATGTATGCCGGGCGATATACGCAAGAAAAAGCCGAACGGATTATCGGTGCTGGCTGGGGAGACATTATCGGATTTGGCCGCCCGTTCATAGCTAATCCGGATTTACCGCAGCGCCTTTATCATGAATGGCCACTGAATCCGGTCGATCCAACAACCATGTATGGTGGAACGGCAAAAGGCTACACAGATTATCCCGCCTTTGGCTAACCATTCTTATGAGCATCAGCTTTTCAAAAGCTGATGCTTAACGTAGAGAAGTATCGTAACATTGCAATTCCTCAATGCGACAAGTGACAGAGTTTATGCCTGATATTGATTTGAATGACGTGATTAAGGCGCTGGGAAACCCTGTTAGAAGAAAAATTCTGCATATGCTCAAGGAACCGAAAATACACTTCCATCAGCCTTATGCTGATGCGGACGAGTTCGGTGTGTGTGTCAGTATCATTCAGGAAAAGGTCGGGCTCTCACAGTCTACCGTTTCTCTTTACCTCTCAGCTCTTCAACGGGCACAACTTGTTACTTCTCAGCGCATCGGTCCCTGGACGTACTACAAACGTGACAATGATAAAATAAGGGTTGTTCTTGAGTTGCTGAAAAATACAATCTGATACAGGACTGAGCACATTCAGTGTAACAGTACCGGGGGTTCGTACTTGCGATCCCGGCAGGCATTCCATGAAAGCGCACTAATTCCTCAATATCAGGCTGCAGACCGGTCATAAGAGGCTAATAGTTTTGCAAAATATCCACCAGTTTGGGTCAAATCACTCTGTCGGTTGGTGTGCATACTCGGTGCAAGGACCTGCAGATATTTAAGATGGCGGATAGCTTGTTACAGTGCCGCTGATGACATTCCGACCCTGTTGCCGTCCGGGTAAGATAATACCTCTGACAGCGGTCATAAAAGCCCAACATAATTGTCTTTCGAGCCATATATTAATCGCTCATCGCGCTCTCTTTTTCGAAGAGGTGTCACTTAATCATGATCGGTCAGTACAAAAAGACAGTGCTTTTCCAAATTCCGGACGGTTGTATGCGAAAACGGTGAAGCTCAACAAATGGTGTCATCGCTGTGCAATGCTCTGCGGGCTCATTCTTTCAGTTAACTGTTTGGTTACAGCTTCAATGAAGTATTTCAGTTAATTCACAGCGAGGGTTTGAGGAAACCACGCTGTGATTACCCAACGCTCATCCGGAGCATCCGGATTGAACTGTCGCTGGAGCTTGTTGGGCGACACGATACTGGCCTCGCCTTTACATGCCCTCGGGCTCCGGTATCCGACCTGAGCCTTTATCCCGACACGTTTCATCAGTCGCCAGACTCTGTTCACTCCGCACTGTTGCCCGCTGTCCCGCAGATCCAGATGGATTTTGCGATAACCATAGACGCATCCCGATTCCAGCCAGAACTGTTTAATCTGTCCTGTCAGTCTCAGGTCTGCCTGATGGCGTTGTGAATGCGGCTGCTGAAGCCAGGCGTAAAAACCACTGGGATGTTCATCCAGCACCCGACAGAGCAGGCGAACAGGCCAGCAATAGGTGTTGTCACGAATAAAGGCGTACCTCAGTCGGACAGCTTTGCGAAGTACGCCGCGGCTTTTTTTAATATGTCCCGTTCGTCGGTAACCCGCTTCAGCTCTTTCTGAAGACGGCGGATCTCGGCCTGAGCATCTGACTGTTCTTTATTAGTGGAAGAATCCGGACCGTAGTTCTTTATCCAGGCGTAAAGGCTGTGGGTGGTGATATCGAGACGCGTTGCAACGCTGGCAACAGAATAACCGCGATCAACAACCTGTTTGACTGCTTCAATTTTAAACTCTTCAGGATAACGCTTACCGCTCATGGGCACCTCTCTTTAAGTCATCTTAAATGACTCTGAGGTGTCTGTTAAACCTGTGGCGATTCACCTCGCGTCCTTCCGTTCAGTATAGCCTCAGTCCCTGACACCACCCGAGAACGGAATGACGTCCCCTTTCTCCCTCCCGGTGTTGCGTTCAAGCTCCCTGACATACTGCTGTAAAAGTATAAGGTTATGTAACAGCTCTACATTTTCAGCCATCATCTTTTTGATTTCTTCCCTCAGCTCATTTCTCTGACGGCGATACTTTTCTTTCAGCTTGATCTGCTGCTCAATGCCCTGCTCATCAACCGGCGCGGTGCCCTGGCACGTTTTTTTCAGACTGCGGATAGCCTCCCTGACCTGCCTGTACTCAGGACAGTTATAATTCAGGGTGCCGTTTGCCAGCCCCGCTCGTTTTTCCACAGCATACTGGCTGATACGCTCCCCTGATAACATCAGTTCCCTCAGGGCCTGCTCTGCTCTTGCCTGTGTTTTTTTAACCCCCGACTGTTCGTTCGTCATGCTCTATTCATCCTTTTCAAAAAAACGGACAGCATCTGCATAAAAATCTCTCTCAAGCATCAGAAAATCCCTGTCAGCCTGAGGAGCATTATTTCGCACGGCAATCTCCAGAAGGTTGTCATAATGAGCCATCCTGCGTTTCCACACGGGAACAGAATCAGCTCCGGCCAGCATGTTCTCACATCCCGGATTGCAGGACGCTGACTGAACAACCGCCTTAAACTCGCAGTCATGGCCATTCATGCAATAAAAACCGTTTCCAAGAGATACCAGTTTTTGCCCGCCTCGTTTAGCCATGCTCATCGCTTTTTTCAGTGTAGGAAACGTCATCTGATGTAAGTGCCCACCTCTCTGGGACATCAGTAACTTCCCGCCTTCGCCATAAAGCAGGCCTTCATGCTGATAAGAAACAGCCCTGGAAGCTGAGAGTTCGGTATCAACCCTCTCAATCTCGGCAGCGAATGCCTGAGGGATCGCCCGGCTAAAATGCGAAGCGTTGAGTGCACCGGACATATACCACTCCGTCATGCCTCTGATTAAGTGCTTAAACTGCCGGATAAGATCATTAGTAGAAATCAGATCAAGACGCCTGAGGTGTACAGCAAGTGAACGGCGAAACTGATGGGTTCGCAATGGCCAGAAAGCCCCCTCCCGAATCTCCATCGCAACGCGTTCATCATCACGTATGTTTGGATTTAAAAGCCTGAACTCATCAATATGGTCACGTCGGATGAACAGATGGTGTCTTTTCACAAATTTCTTTGCCCACTCAGTCTGGCGCTGCGTCCCCATAAAAGAGAGTTTTTGCTCCGAGAACCACGACCTGATATTTAAAGACAATGGAACATTGTCCAGCGTCTTCCCGTCCAGGCCTGTCATGATTTGATTAATTCTGCGTAAATGCTGAAAAGGCTTTTCCACATAGCGACAAACAACCCAGTCTTCGTGACTTCCACCTTCCGGGGCGAACTTATGCAACACCGAACGAAGTCCCAGGATATCACCATCATAAATCAGTGAACCGTGCATCACGCCAAGCACTTCGCTGTGTCTCATCCCCGACATGGCCTGTATCACATTCATGACTTTTAACGTCAGCTCAAAATGCCAGGTGTTCAGCTTTATGTGATCAACGCCAATAAAATCAGATCTCCAGCGCTTATTTTTATGTACCGAGAACCAGCCCTGCATCCCGGGGCCAAGTGTCGCGAAAAGCGCCCGAATTTCCCCGGCAACAATATTGTAGTAATACGCGGCCCGGTAATCCGGTATGCTTTTTGCTGTCCCTCTTTTACGGGCTTCCAGCATCGACGTATAGTAAGGCGAATCATAAAAACCGTTTATGATAGCGCACAGCCGGGAAAACCCGTCAAAATCGAAATCACTGATTTCAGCATCCAGTTCAGTAATCAGCCCTTCCCAGACAGACATCATAAGACTGAAAGGCATACAATATGTCTGGTTTGAATCATCCACACTGTTGTAACTGTCGAAGCTAATATCAGGAAAGTAACCGTATTTTCGAAGACGGGTATGACCTGTCAGCGAGATATCCGCCAGGTCCATAAAGTAATTACGTAATGTTCTTTCAGAACGCTTCCTGCCGTGCTCATCCTCCTCCTTCATCTTTACAATGAAAGCATTCCGGACAAGCGGAAAACGAAGCTGAAACAGACTGCGATACCCCATAGACTCAATAATACGGGCTCCCGCCACAATGTTTGCACATTTCCGGATCAGGGACTGCGTCTTCGCGGTCCTGCCGACAATCCAGAGCAGGCTGGCTGAGATGATTTTGGCTTCAAGACGCAGTTCAGGATCCCGTATGCCTGAAAAATTAACGGTTCTTAACGTTTCACCAATATGGGTTCTGACATAGCGATTGGTCCAGACATCATCCCTGAAATAAATATTCAGCGTCTCCTCATTGATAAAACGCATATCATGTTCATCTGAGCTGGCGATAACCAGGCAGTTATTCAGACGTTCAAAGCTTTTGTTTTCTAGTGCCTCACAGATGATATCCTCAGTCGGAAACTCATCCCCTGAACGAAGCGGCGTTCCGGCAGGAAACTCCGCCATTCGACTACGGCTTACCTCTTTTTTCTTCAAATCTGCCATACCGGAGCCACACCTTCTCGCTGAAGTTTAACGCGCGCTTTTTTCAGGATCGCCTCATCTACCAGCCCAAGCCGTAAATCAATCTTCAGGAGTAACGTTTCATAACGCTCCACAGCATTGACCGAACCGATGTACAACGGTTTTCCATACTCGATAGCATGCCTGAATGACAGCAGGAGCCATACAGACTCCAGCGTTTCCACAACGCAACTTTTTGAACATTCGACACAATGAGAAAAATCCGCACAAGCCTTTGGTGTCCGGCCAAATCGTTTTTGCTTTTTTATAAAGCGCAATTCAATATCTGTAGGCGGCTCCTGCGATCGACATCCCAGGCCATTCAATAAAAGATCCACACCCTCATCGCTTCCACGCAGATCGATCCCCAGCTCATCAGCAACTTTTACCCGCTCGGATAACGCACGTGTCGCAATCCCCTGATTCATAAGCGTATCAAGTGCAGCACTGAAGTTTTCCTTCGCCCCCTGTGGGTTACCTGCAGCATAATTCCGCCTGTAAGTGCCCCAGTTATGCTGTGCTTTTTCCGCCGTAATCAGACCATTCTTTAATGTTCTGTCCGTATACTGCTCAGACGTTTTGCGCAAGCCAGAAACGGTAATTGATGGAAGCGAGGGATTAAGCTGCCGCATCGTGGCCCACGCCCCCTCAGAGTTAGAAAATTTAGTCAGATGACTGGGATTAAGAGAATAAAGCTTACGGAATTTCACCTGCGGCTCACTCAGAAACAGCGCCTGTACCGGAGGGAAGTTATCTGCGGAAACCAGATAGTTAACGATGTCGTCCCTGAGCCTGATAAAAGACAGAAACCAGTAATAGCCCGCACGTTTGGTCACATACTCCGATTTACCTATCGTCAGACGTATATACTTATTCGCTCTCCCCTTATAAACATAATCAGTGCTGATACCCTTTTCATCCAGATGTATATCATCCCGCGTCAGACCCAGAACCTGAGAGGTGTTTCCCCATGTGTGGTAACAGAACAGAAAAAAAGAAGTAAGAAAGTAATTTTCCAGAACGTCCCTGATGATGATCTCTGCCCTGCTGACCCCGTTCTCTCCCGGATACCGGAAATACGCTTCATAAACAGGTGCCAGCAAAGACGGTGAGAAATGCCGCACCCCTTTTTCCGATTTAGCGATATGCTCCCGGATACATCCCGCAAGGAACTCATTCATGGATGACAACTGCCTCAGGATCTCGGAAAGTTCATTCCTGGTATAGCTATCCCTTCCCTGCTGCTGATACGTTCCTTTCGGTAAGAATTCATATTCATACCGCCTCTGAATCTGCCCGCCCGTAAGCAAAAACCGGTTGACCACGGACAAGTAGTGTCTTGCCATCCTGACTGAAATTTTTCGCCGACGAATATCGTTCATGAGATGTTTAATATACATTTCAACGCCTTCAGCCGTGCCATAGTCATACTGATTGACTGACTGCCATATAAAAAACATATTGAGATAACGGAAAATGGTTAACCTTCCGGCGGGACGGTAAGACAGAAGAAATCGTTTCAGAGAGGCAATAAAATCGCGTTTTTCAGGGCGGGCAAGATGCGAATGTTCACTAAACCATCCGGGGAGCAACACATAATCTGAAAAATGAGCCTGAAGATAAACGTCAAGTAAATAATATCGGTTCAGATCCCGCTGAGTGATGTGTCCGCTGACCGTCTCCCATGACAGCACATTTTCGGCCATCCACGTTATCTGCGTTTCACTCCGGCTCATATATGGCTCCATCGCGACCTGCAGCACCGTCAATCAATGCGTCCATGACCCCGGCGACTGCATCAGAAATCTGGTTTTGCTGAAGAAAGACGATGTATTTCATCGTCGTATTTTCGCTTTTATGGCCCATCCAGTATTTTACTGTACCCAGCGCATTTGCGGCCTGATCGGGATAGCAACTCAGTGCCGAGCGTAAAAAATGGGTCGCAAACGTTGCCCGCAAATCATGGGGTTTATGTCTGAACACATTTCCCGGAGCAGACCGGGCCAGGCGATGGCGAAAACTGTACCAGCGGGAGTAAAAGGCTTTTTCAGACATCCGTTTCCCGTTTGCCATTAAAAATAAAGGCTCGTGCCGCCCTTCCCCACCCTGTCGTGCACGCCATTTTTGGATCTTCTTTTCATACTCCTCATCCGCCAGATAATCCAGAACCTGCTCGTACAATCGTCTGGTGATGAAGAGTTCTCGCGTCATCCCAAACTTCGTATGAACTCCGCATCTCGGACCAATATGAAGCCCCCTGATGGTCAACTCAGATACAGGGACACTGGCAAGGTACTCTTCAGTAAAGAGTGACGACGGCAGGGTCAGCATTTCATCCAGCCGTAACCCACAATTTTTCATCAGCACAATCATTAAACTGAACAACCCGGACTCAGATTTCAGTGCCTCATCCAGGATATGAACCTCTGCATCATTCAGTGGGTTGATTGTCCTTTTTGTTGTGCTGGTTATCCTGATGGCAAGATCCGAACTTATCACCTTGCGTCGCCCGTCAACGACTTTTTCGACCAACGTAAAAAATGAGCTGGCAGCCAGCTCACCACACTTGCCCAGAAATACGTAAAACCGTCGGATAACGCTGATGTACACCGCCGCGGTGGATGAGGCGATGCGCCCCTGCCTTACGGCCCCCAGAAGATACTCCCTGAAGCCATATGTAGGGCTTTGGTATTTCAACGTTCCCGGGGTGAAAGGGTCAAGTCCGTTATCCTCCAGCCACCTTATCCAGCGTAAAAATGCCCGGGCTAAAGGCTTTAAATCCCTGGCCTGCAGGATAGCTTTATCCATAAGATAAAAGTGTACATATCGGCTCAGTTTTCGATTCTGGATGCCGCTAATATAAGGTATTTCAGCATACAGAAATCCGGGTTCAAATTTCAGTTTCGGCTCTGTTGCATCCAGTTTGCTGACACGCCCATAACGCGCATGAATGTTAGTGATTATCCTCACAGTCTGTCGCCCTGAAACGCCACCTCATGCCTACACTATAAATCCGGAAGAAGAAAAAACAAACAACCAGGTTGCCGGGAGTGAATATGCAAATCAGGAGGAAAGTAAAAGATGTAACGACACCATCACGATGCAATACATTGACCTCAACACGTTACCCGGACCATACGTGATAAACATCACAAATCCTTTGAGTGAAGAACTTAAGATGTGATTTTCATTTCCCGGCACAAACCGTGCCCTTAAAAAACAGGCAACGGATACATCTTAATGCCAGAAGTAAACCTTAATTGATTGAATACAGCCTGAGTCCATTGCAAAAATAACACACAGGGTAAATTCGCATATACAGAACCCAACGAAAAGCAAAAGAAACCTGTAACACATTTCGTTTACCTGTCACTTTCAATTGTAAAAGCCAGCAGAAAAAGCGCATATAACTATATTTATCCCTGCGGGGACTTTTGTTTGTGCTATATATTTTTTACAGAGAACCGCAACGCGTCCAAACACAAGAATATATTTACCTCTGGAAAATGGTCTGACTCCCTTTCACGTGGTTGTAGTGACCTGTTCTGTGATTCATGTAATGTCTTTTCTGGATGAGGAAAATATGTCATCACTGATATTTTATACAGACGAAGCACAAGCACTGATTGTAACAGATACCCTTGCCGTCACCGATAATGGGGAGCCGTTATCTTTTGTTTCCAAAGCAGGTTACATCCCCCAGCTAAGAACCATCATAGCAGGTACGGGGGCAGGTGGATTTTCTAACACCTGGTTGCTTGAAGCATCAACCAGAATGGTCGTATCAGGTATACAAAATCTCAATTATCATACATCGGCCTGTCTAAGGAGGCTGTGGAAACAATACAAGCATGACCATGCAATTCCCTCTTCTTCAACGGTGACAACCAGTGTTTATCAGTTCGCAATTTGCGAGGAAACAGGAAATATCGTTTCGTTCGCCTATCGCTCAGTCCATGATTTCGAATCAGAGCAATTACAATACGGAACAGGAGTAAAACCTGAGTGCCAAATCCTGGATGGGGATTTGTTGCAGACAATTCCTGTAATGATGAATGAACAAAGGGCTATACAGGCGACATACTCACACCCGGAACGGATCCATATTGGCGGTGAGATGATTGCGCATTATCTGACATCATCTATGTATCAATGCTTTAAGATTGGGGAATTTGAGGATTTCAGAACTCAGGGAGAGTATATATTGAGCAGGATTTAGGCAAAACGCGGTTCAGATAAAGTGCTTTTAACAGGCTTGCTGAACATTAAAAGGATATCTCTCAATTACGATGAATAGCTTGAATTCTAAAAATAGAAAAGTAGAGTTTAACTCTAAATACATAAAAACAAGAGTAAAGGAGCACCCGCCGAAACAGCCGCGCATGATGTTGATCGAGAAGCGGATCATCTCATAGGCCGGAATGCGGCTGTCACCGTATGAAGGGTGCGGCACACGCTTGTACGGCAGGGCAAAGACGCTGTCCATCTCTTCGGTAGAGAGCGGGATGGCCGGCGGGTTGACCCAGATATAGCGCTCGCCGTGCTTTTGCATCAGCGCACGGGCACAGCCCGGGTTGGTTTCGTGGTGCAGGATTCGGGAAGCGTGAGCGTAAAGCACTTTGTCCGCTTTGACTTTCTCAAAGGACGGCAGCAGCACGTAGGTCTTTTCCCACGGCTTGGGACGCGGCGGCTGAACGGTGATCGCTTTAGCTTCGGCTTTCTTCGGCTCGACCGGTTTGTTATCCGCGCACGGCAGATCGTCGCCATACGGGTGCGGGATCGGGTCGATTTTGCCCGGCATATCGATGATACGGGAATCCACCCCGCTCCAGCCCGGCAGGGCCTCTTTCACCATGATCGCGGTATTACGCACGTCGCGGATGTTGCCTACCGGCTCGCCCTGAGAGAGACGGTGGGCCACTTCCACCAGCGGACGCTCACCGTTGCCGAAGATCAGCATGTCGGCTTTGGAGTCCACCAGCACCGAACGGCGCACGGTATCAGACCAGTAGTCGTAATGGGCGGTACGGCGCAGGCTCGCTTCGATGCCACCCAGGATGACCGGCACGTCTTTCCATGCTTCTTTGCATCGTTGGGTGTAGACGAGTGTCGCGCGGTCCGGACGCTTGCCCGCCACGTTATCCGCGGTGTAGGCATCGTCGTGACGCAGTTTGCGGTCGGCGGTGTAACGGTTGATCATCGAGTCCATGTTGCCCGCGGTGACGCCGAAGAACAGGTTCGGTTTACCGAGGCGCATAAAGTCCTCTTTGCTGTTCCAGTCCGGCTGGGCAATGATCCCGACGCGGAAGCCCTGGGCTTCAAGCATGCGACCGCAGATCGCCATGCCAAAGCTCGGGTGATCGACGTAGGCATCGCCGGTCACCAGAATAATGTCGCAGCTGTCCCAGCCAAGTTGGTCCATCTCTTCACGAGACATCGGCAGGAACGGCGCCGGTCCAAAGCAGGCCGCCCAGTACTGGGGCCAGGAGAAGAGGTCACGATCCGGCTGGATCAGGGAAATTGCGCTCATAATGCTTCCGAAGAAAAAATAGACAAAAGGAGCGGGATTATACGCTGGAACAATGTGGGAAATGAAGGAGTATTGTGCGGGGTTTTTAACGCCGGGTGGCGGCTTCGCCTTACCCGGCCTACAAGCCCGTAGGCCGGGTAAGCGCAGCGCCACCCGGCACGTTCTACGGTGCCGGATTGACCAACATTTGTCCTACCGAGCCCCTGTCCATCATCTCCAGCGTCTGGCTGTGGAACAGGAACGGGAAGTGCGGCCAGGAGGGCTGACTGTAATAGACCAGCAGTTCAACCTGCCCGTCGACCCAGACGGTATCTTTCCAGCCCCGGTCTTCCGGGAACGGCATGGCGCCGTTGACGTTACGCACCAGGAACTTCACCCCTTCGATATGGAATGACTGCGGCATGTCGGCGCGTACCGTCCAGCGCTCCCAGGTGCCCTGCTGGGCGGTGATATCAATGCGGTTCACATCCCACAGCTGGCCGTTAATGCCCGGATCGTCACCGAGGCTGATATCCCGGCTGCGCACCGGCGTCCCGCTCAGAACCTCGTCCGGGAGCAGGCGCATCGGCAGGGTATCGGTCACCAGCGGCAACAGCCCGGTTGGTCGCAGGGTCAACACCAGGGTCGACACCAGAATGCTCGAGGGTTCAAAGAAGCCGCGCAGGCGGTCAACGATGCTCGCCGCCTCGCCGCAGGTGATCGACACTTCATCGCCGTTGGTCATATCCACCAGGATTTCGCGCCGCTCGCCCGGCGCCAGCGCCAGCTGCTTAACCGGTACCGGGGCTGGTAAGAAGCCCTGATCCCCGGCAATCACGTGCAGCGCCCGGCCATCGCTCATCTGCAGCTGATAGCGGCGCGAGTTGGATGCATTCAGAAGACGCAGGCGCACCCAGCCGCGGGAGACTTCGACATACGGGCTTTGCGCGCCGTTCACCAACAGCGTGTCACCGACAAAGCCGCCGCTGCCCGGCTCGCTGTACTCCGGCGTACCGAAGTTATCCAGCCGCTTGTCCTGAATGATAATTGGGAAGTCGTCGACCCCGTAATGATTCGGGATCGGCAGAGATTTGCTGACCTCATCTTCCACCAGCCACATCCCCGCCAGGCCGGTATAGACCTGCTGCGCGGTGCGGTTAGGCGTGTTGGCGTGATACCAGAGGGTGGCGGCGTTCTGGCGAATCGGCAGAACCGGCGCCCAGTCGGCGCTCGGGGACATCATGCGTGGCGCGCCGCCCAGCAGCGGGCCCGGCACCTGCAAACCGCTGACGGTCATGGCAACGTTCTCCGCCAGACGGTTGCTGTAGATCAGTTTGACGTCATCGCCGCTCCAGACGCGCACGGTCGGGCCAAGGTAGCGCCCGTTAACGCCCCAGACATTAGCCCGCGTCCCCTGGGTGAACGACCAGTGGGAGCGCTGTAACGTCAGGAACAGCGGCTGACCACGACGGGACTCGAGTAACGGCGGGATGGGCAGCGGCTGTTGCTGCCCGGCGGCGTTTGCCCTCAGCGGAACCGCACCTGCACAAAGGGCGATACCCGATGCCTGAATAAACTGACGGCGACTGAGTGACATATTAGCTCCATGGATAAACGTACTAACAACGCGGGAATTCGTTTTCCCTTCAGGCCGGCTTAAACCCTGCCAGCGGCTTCGCGCTCTGCGACTTCTTTATCGAGCTCAGCGATTTTATTCAGCATTAATTCGCGGCAATGGGCCGCCAGCTCACGCACCTGATCTTTGCCATATTTACTGACATCGACCGGCGGCAGCATCTCGACGATCACCAGGCCGTTACGCAGGCGGTTGAGGTTAATCTTATTCGATGTGTTGGAAACACACACCGGAATAATCGGTACACCTGCCGCAATTGCGGCGTGAAACGCGCCAGTTTTGAACGGCAGCAGGCCGCGGCCGCGGCTGCGGGTCCCTTCCGGGAACATCCAGATGGAGATCCTGCGCTTTTTGAAGTGGTTCACCACCTCGGCAATGGTGCCGTGCGCTTTGGCGCGGTTGTTACGATCGATCAGCAGGTTGCCGGTCAGCCAGTAGAGCAGGCCAAAGAACGGCACCCACAGCAGGCTTTTTTTGCCCACGGTCACGGTTGGCGGCTGGACAATTTTGGCGGCGGTGATCATATCGTAGTTGTTCTGATGGTTACCGATATAGATAGCGTTGCCGTGCTTCTCTACCCCTTCCGGCAGACGCGTCTCGACTTTCACACCAAACAGCGGCCCCAGACGGGCAAACATGTGGCCAAAGGTGGCAACATGCTTTGGATTGCGCGGGCTGAACAGGCAGTAAATACAGCCGAAAATACAGACCAGAATGCAGTAAATCACGGCAAGAATGGAACGAACAATTAATAGCATAGCGACCTCAAAAACCCCTGACAGCTGACGATTATACTGCAACTGTAAGCGGGTAACTCTTTTGTTTTTATAACGGATGTTTTACGCGAGACCCCCTCCTGAACGGAGGGGGAGGTGCTCTGTTACGCTTCGTTATCGCCCGCTTTAGCGCGGTGCGGCGAGTCGATCTCCACGCGTTCAATGCGTTGCAGGCCACGCATCAGCGACCCTTTGCGTCCACGTTCGCCGACCACTTTCTGCAGCTCCTCCGGACGCATTTTGATTTTGCGTTTGCCCATGTGGATGGTCAGAGTGCTCTGCGGCGGCAGAATAAAGAGGTGCGCCAGGCTGTCTTCGCCTGCGGCCGCGTCCGCCGTCGGGATGTTGATGATCTTGTTGCCCTTCCCTTTCGACAGCTGCGGCAGATCGCTGAGCGGGAACATCAGCATGCGGCCTGCGGCAGAGATAGCCAGCAACATATCGCTCTCGTTTTCAATCACCAGCGGCGTCATGACGCGGGCATTTTCCGGCAGGCTAATCAACGCCTTGCCCGCACGGTTACGCGATACCAGATCGTTAAAGGTACAGATGAAGCCGTAGCCCGCATCGGAGGCCAGCAGCAGCTTCTGCTCATCGCTTTCCATCAGCATGTGCTCAACCGTGGCACCCGGCGGCAGCGTCAACTTGCCGGTCAGCGGCTCGCCCTGCCCGCGCGCCGACGGCAGCGTTATCGGATCGATGGCGTAGCTGCGTCCGGTGGTGTCGATAAAGGCCACTGGCTGGTTGCTCTTACCCTTCACCGCGGCTTTGAAGCTGTCCCCCGCTTTGTAACTCAGGCCCGGGGCGTCGATGTCGTGACCCTTGGCGCTGCGTACCCAGCCGCTTTGTGACAGCACGATGGTCACCGGCTCGGACGGCAGCATGTCATGCTCGTTCATCGCTTTCGCTTCTTCGCGCTCGTGCAGCGGAGAACGACGATCGTCACCGAAGGCTTCGGCATCCGCCTGCAGCTCTTTCTTCAGCAGGTTGTTCATCTTACGGTCGGAGGCGAGGATCGCCTGCAGCTGATCGCGCTCTTTTTCCAGCTCATTCTGCTCACCGCGGATCTTCATCTCTTCCAGTTTGGCGAGATGGCGCAGTTTCAGCTCGAGGATCGCTTCAGCCTGGGTTTCGCTGATGCCAAAGCGCGACATCAACGCCGGCTTCGGCTCATCCTCGGTACGAATGATCTCGATCACTTCGTCGATATTGAGGAACGCCACCAGCAAACCTTCAAGGATATGCAGGCGCTTAAGCACTTTTTCCAGACGGTGATTAAGACGACGGCGCACCGTATCCCGACGGAAGGTCAGCCACTCGGTGAGGATCTCCAGCAGGTTTTTCACCGCCGGACGACCGTCGAGGCCGATCATGTTCAGGTTGATACGGTAGCTTTTTTCCAGATCGGTGGTGGCGAACAGGTGGTTCATCACCTGCTCCATGTCCACGCGGTTAGAGCGCGGCACGATCACCAGACGGGTCGGGTTTTCGTGGTCGGATTCATCGCGCAGGTCATCCACCATTGGCAGCTTTTTGTTGCGCATCTGGGCGGCGATCTGCTCCAGCACTTTCGCGCCGGAGACCTGGTGTGGCAGCGCCGTGATCACCACCGCGCCGTCCTCTTTGGTCCACACCGCGCGCATGCGCACCGAGCCGCGACCGTTCTCGTAGATTTTGCGGATTTCCGCGCGGGAGGTGATGATCTCCGCTTCGGTCGGGTAGTCCGGCCCCTGGACGATATCCAGCAGCTCATCCAGCGAGGTTTTCGGCTGTTCAATCAGGGTGATCGCCGCTTTCGCCACTTCACGCAGGTTGTGCGGCGGGATATCCGTCGCCATCCCCACGGCAATGCCGGTGGTGCCGTTCAGCAGGATGTTCGGCAGACGCGCAGGCAGCATTTTCGGCTCCTGCATCGTACCGTCGAAGTTTGGTACCCACTCCACGGTGCCCTGGCCCAGCTCGCTGAGCAGCAGTTCGGCATATTTAGAGAGGCGGGATTCGGTGTAACGCATCGCCGCGAACGACTTCGGATCGTCCGGCGCACCCCAGTTCCCCTGACCGTCGACCAGCGGATAGCGGTACGAGAACGGCTGGGCCATCAACACCATCGCTTCATAACAGGCGCTGTCGCCGTGCGGATGGTATTTACCCAGCACGTCACCGACGGTACGGGCGGATTTTTTAAACTTGGCGCTGGCATTCAGACCCAGCTCAGACATCGCATACACGATGCGGCGCTGAACGGGTTTCAGCCCATCACCGATAAACGGCAACGCCCTGTCCATGATGACGTACATGGAGTAGTTCAGGTAGGCGTTTTCCGTGAATTCATGTAGCGCGAGGCGCTCTGCCATATCGCTCATTAAATGGGATTCCTCAACTCAGAAACCAGTTGGTTTCAGGCAATATTGCCGCAGATACTACCTTATCTGGCGAGTCGAGTCACAAAGAAAAAGGGGCCGAATAGCGGCCCCTTTCCGGGTTATTTGCTGAGCTTGATAACCTGTTTCACGTCGATTTCGAAATCGTTCCACTCTTTATCGACCTTGCCCTGCAGCTCAACCTTATCCTGCGGGGAAATGGTCTGGCCGTTCCAGTGTTTGTTGTCGATCTCAACGTTCACCGTGCCGCTCTCATCGCGGAAGGTATAGCGGTCGTCGGACAGGCGCTCGGTGATGTTACCGCGCAGTTTTACCCAACTGTCGTCCTTCAGATCCTTGACCTTGGCGGCGGTGGTGAGGTTGGCGTCGTTATCGACAAAACCGCCCTGCTGGGTTTGCGTCTGGGTTGCCGTCGCTGACGGGCCATTGAACCCGCCCTGAGCAGCAAACACCGGCGCGGTGGTGATCATCATGATGGCAGCAATCGCAGCATATTTTTTCATCTTAACTCTCCCTTTAATGTCGTTTCGCAATCCATTAAACAGGGTAAACCTTAACAACTTCTTAAGCGGAAAATTTAAATTTTTTTACTGTACAGCCGGGCGTGACAGAGGGTTTACTGGCCGCAACAGGGAGGGAACATGCGCATTTTACTGGTAGAAGACGACAAGCTGATCGGCGACGGCATCAAGGCCGGGCTGACAAAACTGGGCTTCAGCGTGGACTGGTTTACCGAGGGTGAAACCGGCAGAGCGGCGCTCTACAGCGCCCCCTATGACGCGGTGGTGCTCGACCTGACCCTGCCCGGCATCGACGGGCTGCAGATCCTGCGCGAATGGCGGGAACAGGGCCGCAGCGAGCCGGTGCTGATCCTCACCGCGCGGGATGCGCTCAACCAGCGCGTCGAGGGGCTGCGTCTCGGGGCCGACGACTATCTCTGTAAACCCTTCGCGCTGATCGAAGTGGCCGCCCGCCTTGAGGCGCTGGTGCGCCGCAGCCACGGTCAGGCGCACAGCGAATTGCGCCACGGCGGCGTCACGCTCGATCCCACCCGGCTGGTGGCCAGCCTTAATGGCGAAACCCTGGTGCTCAAGCCGAAAGAGTTCGCCCTGCTGGAGCTGTTAATGCGCAACGCGGGCCGGGTGCTGCCGCGCAAGCTGATTGAAGAGAAGCTCTATACCTGGGACGACGATGTCTCCAGTAATGCCATAGAGGTCCACGTCCACCATCTGCGCCGCAAGCTCGGCAGCGATTTTATCCGCACCGTGCACGGCATCGGTTATACCCTGGGTGATGCATGAAACTGACCCAACGCCTGAGCCTCAAGCTGCGCCTGACGCTGCTGTTCCTCGTCCTGTCGCTGACGGCGTGGTTTGCCGCCAGCCTTGTCGCCTGGCAGCAGACCAGCGAGAAGCTCGATAAGCTGTTCGACACCCAGCAGATGCTGTTTGCTAAACGGCTCCTGACCATGGATCTGGATGAGATCCGCGCCCCGGAGCGGATGCGCGAGGTGCCGAAAAAAGCGAAACACGGGCATCTGGATGACGATGCGCTGGCCTTCGCCATCTACACCCCCGACGGCAAAATGGTGCTTAACGACGGCGAAAACGGGCGCGAGATCCCGTATCACTATCGTCGGGAAGGGTTTGATAACGGCCAGCTCAACGACGACAACGACGACTGGCGCTTCTTATGGCTTACCGCACCGGACGGCAAGTACCGGGTAGTGGTGGGTCAGGAGCGGGAGTACCGCCAGGAGATGGCGCTGGACGTGGTGAGATCCCAGCTCACTCCGTGGCTGGTGGCCCTGCCGGCGATGCTGCTGGTGCTGATCGTTCTGTTGAGCCGTGAACTCTGGCCGCTGAAAAAGCTGGCGCAAACCCTGCGCGCTCGCTCCCCCGATGCCACCGACCAGCTGCCGACGCACGGGGTGCCCGCGGAGGTCAGCCCGCTGGTGGAGGCGCTGAATCAGCTTTTCGCCCGCACCGGGGAGATGATGGCCCGCGAGCGCCGCTTTACCTCGGATGCCGCCCACGAGCTGCGCAGCCCGCTAACCGCCCTGAAAGTGCAGACCGACGTCGCGCAGCTCTCGCTGGACGACCCGCAGGCGCAGGCGAAAGCCCTGGACCAGCTGCACGCCGGGATCGACCGGGCATCAAGGCTGGTTGAGCAGCTCCTGACGCTGTCGCGCCTGGATTCGCTGGAAAATCTGGACGATGTCGAACCCCTTAAGCTGGCCGATTTACTCCAGTCGGCGGTGATGGATATCTATCACCCGGCGCAGCAGGCCGGGATCGAGATCCGCCTCCATATTCACGACCCGCAGGTCACCCGCACCGGGCAGCAGCTACTCCTGAGCCTGCTGGTGCGTAACCTGCTGGATAACGCCGTGCGCTACAGTCCGCGCGGCAGTGTGGTGGAGGTGACGCTGGATACCCACAGCTTTACCGTACGCGATACCGGCCCGGGTATTGCGCCCGAGGCCCTGGCGCGGATCGGGGAGCGTTTTTATCGCCCGCCCGGCCAGGATCAGACCGGCAGCGGCCTGGGTCTGTCGATCGTCAAGCGCATTGCCACGCTGCACCGGATGCAGGTTTCTCTCCGCAACGGGCAGGATGGCGGGTTTGAGGTCAGGATCGGCTGGTAAGGGATTATTGCTGTTTCAGCAAAAGACTTTGCACATTTTGCTAATTTCACCGCACCGCTGTCGCGCGTAGAATGGCCCTCAGACTCGCTACTCTGAGGACAACTTAATGAGCAATATTCTGATTATCAACGGCGCGAAAAAATTCGCCCACTCTAATGGCCAACTGAATGACACCCTGACCGAGGTCGCGGACGGCTTCCTGCGCGACGCCGGGCATGATGTTAAGGTCGTGCGCACCGACGGTGAGTACGATATCCAGGCCGAAGTGCAGAACTTCCTCTGGGCTGACGTGGTTATCTGGCAGATGCCTGGCTGGTGGATGGGCGCGCCATGGACCGTGAAAAAGTACATGGACGACGTCTTTACCGAAGGTCACGGCGCGCTGTATGCCAGCGACGGCCGCACCCGCTCTGATGCCTCGAAGAAGTACGGCTCCGGCGGCCTGATTCAGGGGAAAAAATATATGCTCTCCCTGACCTGGAACGCCCCGATGGAGGCCTTTACCGACGAAGATCAGTTCTTCCACGGCGTGGGCGTTGACGGTGTTTATCTCCCGTTCCACAAGGCCAACCAGTTCCTGGGGATGGAGGCGCTGCCGACTTTTATCACCAATGACGTGATCAAAATGCCGGATGTGCCACGCTATATCGCAGAATATCGCAAGCATCTCGCGGAAATTTTTGCTTAACTGGTGGCATGTTATCAGGAGAAATGACCATGCTTACCGTTATTGCTGAAATCCGTACCCGCCCAGGTCAACATCACCGTCAGGCGGTGCTGGATGAGTTTGCGAAGATTATCCCGACCGTTTTAGAAGAAGCAGGCTGCCACGGCTACGCGCCAATGGTGGATACCGCCGCTGGCGTCAGCTTCCAGACCACTGCCCCGGACTCCATCGTCATGGTTGAGCAGTGGGAAACCGTGGCCCACCTCGAAGCCCACCTGCAGACCCCGCACATGAAAGCGTGGAGCGAGGCGGTGAAAGGGGATGTTCTGGAAACGCATATTCGTATTCTGGAGCAGGGGGTTTAACCCTCACCCCAGCCCTCTCCCAAAGGGAGAGGGAGAAAATCCCAGGCCCGGTAACGTTACGTTACCGGGCTTTTTTTATCACCTTAAAGCGTAGCTGCTATGCTTATTCCTGATTTCATTGTTATCTGGAGGAAGGAATGGGAATTTTTAACTTCGTTAAAGAAGCCGGTGAAAAGCTGTGGGACAACCTGACCGATCACAAAGGTCAAAGCGATAAAGTCTCTGAGCATCTCAAAAAGCTCAACATACCGGGCGCTGAAAAGGTGCAGGTCAACGTCAACGACGGTAAGGCAGTGGTGACCGGCGACGGGCTCACCCAGGAACAGAAAGAAAAAATTCAGGTCGCGGTGGGTAACATCGCGGGCGTCAGCGAGGTGGAGAACACCATCAACGCCACTGACACCCAGCATGAGGCCACCTACTACACGGTTAAATCGGGCGACACCCTGAGCGCCATCTCCAAAACCGTCTACGGCGACGCGTCGAAATACAACAAAATCTTTGAAGCCAACCGCCCTATGCTCTCCAGCCCGGATAAAATCTATCCAGGACAGACGCTGCGTATCCCTGAAGCCTGATAGCAACGCACAGAGAAAACAGGATGAAGATAGCCTGCCTGGGCTGGGGCTCATTGATATGGAAAAGCGGCTCACTCCCCGTCGCCGGGGAGTGGCACACCGACGGACCGTCGCTGCCCATCGAGTTTTGTCGGGTCAGCGACGGCGGTGAGCTGGCTACCGCCATCTGTATGAATGCCCCTGCCGTGCCGGTGCTCTGGGCGTGGCTCAACGCGGAAACGCTGAGTGTGGCCTGTCAGGCCCTGCGCGAGCGCGAAGGGATCCCTGAGGAGCGCTGCGACGGCATCGGCTCGCTGCTGATCGCCGGTCGCCACACCGGCCTGCTCTCGAGATGGGCGGTGGAGAGAGGCATCGAGGCGGTGATCTGGACCGGATTGCCACCGCGAAGCGCCTCGCTGGAGGGACGGGTACCCACCGTGGACGAAGCCATTGTTTATCTGGACAGTCTGAGCGGTGAGGCCCGCCAGCACGCGCGGGACTATATTGATCAGGTGCCGCAACAAATCGACACCCCCTATCGGCGAGTCATTACTGAAGTGCTGGGGTGGTGATAAGCGCACCCCAGCGCTTTTCTTACCAGTATGATTTCCAGCTTTGAGTAAAGCGCACCAGCGCCTCAACGTAGAAGTAATCCCCCCAACTGGCACACTCATCCACCCCCTTGTTGCTGGCGAGATGATAAACCGAGTGCTTGAGCAGGCCGTTGCCCTTCTCCTCTTTACCCATCAGATAGTGCTTCGTCAGCGAGGACATGATCCCTTTCGCCCACGCCAGATAGCGCTCGCGATCCGGATCGGTTACCGGCAGGTGCTTCACCAGCTCCAGCAGGCCACATACCGCAATCGCCGCCGACGACGAATCGCGCAGGGCATCGGTGCCCACCAGGGCCAGATCCCAGTGACAGACGTAATCCTCCGGAAGCCGGTTGAGGAAGTAGTTCGCCAGCCGTTTTGACAGGGCGATCATCGTCGCGTCGCCGGTATAGATGTAGCTCAGCAGGAAGCCGTAGATCCCCCACGCCTGGCCGCGTGACCAGCAGGAGTCATCCGCATAGCCCTGCTGGGTATTGCCGTAGCGCGGCGCGCCGGTCACCACATCCATATAGTAGGTGTGAAAGGTCGAGGCATCTTCACGAATCAGGTAGGTCGCGGCCTGCATCACGTGGGCTCTGGCGGCCTCGGCAAAGCGTGGATCCCCGGTCTGCTCGGTCGCCCAGTAAAGCAGCGGCAGGTTCATGTTGCAGTCGATGATCATCCGCCCGGCCTGCTCCGGATCCGCCAGATCCCCCCACGCCTGGATGATCTTTGCTTTCTCGTGGAAGCGCTCCAGCAGCGCTTCGGCGGCCAGCAGCGAGAAGCCGCGCGCCTCGCGGCTGCCGGTCAGACGCCAGTCCGCCACGCAGGAGAGCGTGTAGAGGAAGCCGAGATCGTGGGTATTCGTGTCGCTGCGCCCGGCGATGCGCAGGCCAAAGGAGCGGGTGTGTTTCTCGGCCATGGCGCGGAATTTCTCCTCGCCGCTCATCTCCCACGCCAGCCACAGCTGCCCGGTCCAGAAGCTGGTGGTCCACTCGACGTTTTCCGTCAGCGGGTAAAATCCGTCCTTGCAGGTTTCCGCCGGGAACTGTTCACCGAACTCCGTTAAATGACGGCTAATCAGGTCGAGGACATGGCTGCGCGCCGAGCTTAATTCATCCCGGAAGGCGCGTTCATCCACGGGCGCGGGAATATCGGCCAGGCGTTCCTCGGTGATATGACTTAACATAATTCGATTCCTTCTTTGACGGCGTAAATTAGTGGTGTTCTGCAACGTTCAGCGTTTTAGCCCCGCGCCATTTGCTCTGGCAGGCGGATAAGGTAAACGCAGAAATAAGAGTGAAGGTCAGCGCCGTGGCGCCCATGATGATATAGGTCTGCTCGAAGCCGATGCGGTCATACATATACCCGGCCGGGGACGACACCACGACGTTACCGACGTAGAGCATCGCCTGGTAGCCCAGCAGGTACATGGTGGCATTCACGCGTTTATCGAAATGCTCGGCGATATATTTAAATACCGACACCAGCAGGAGACAGATTTCCAGACCGTACAGCGGCTTGAGCACCGAAATTAACAGGTGGGAGTCGCACATCCCGGAAATAATCAGTCGCGCGCCGACAATCAGGCCGACGATTAACAATCCACGCTTAGCCCCGATAAAGTTTACGAACAGCGGGATCACCATATACATCACGAATTCCATCCCCGACTGTACGGTACCGAGATAGCCAAACACCGCGTTGCCCTGGTGAATATCATCGAAGAAGGTGACGAAATAGCGGGAGAATTGCTGCTCGGCGATAAACATCATCCACGCCACGCCCGCCACGTACAGGCAGAAGGCCCAGAACTTGCGGCTGCGCAGTAAGGCATAGACATCCGCCGGGGCGATTTTCTCTTTGGTCAGCACCTCACCGGCATGCTCGGAGTTGGTGTTCACCTTCAGGTTCAGCAGGACAATCAGCATAATCACCGACGCCACGCTGCCCATAATGAAGTTGTAAGAGGGAGAGAGGTTAAACAGCAGGCCAGAGAACGACGACGCCACCGCCCAGCCCAATGAGCCCCACATGCGGATCTGACCAAACTCCATGCCGTTCAGGCGGCTGAAACGGTCGGAATAGGATTCGCACGCCGCCACACCCGCATACCAGGCGAAGCTCAAATAGAGCGCGCCGATAATAATCCCCAGCATGGTGTTGGACATTAATAGCGGCTGATAAACGTAAATAAAGAACGGCGCCATCAGGGCGGACATCGCCACCACAAAATAGAGCAGGTATTTGCTCATGCCGATCTTATCCAGAATATAGCCGTAGATCGGTTTGAGAATAACGGAGAAGATGCCGTTCACCGCAAAGACGGTGCCGATCACCGACCCGCTGAGATTGGCTTTTTGTCCAAGCCAGATCGCCAGCAGACCAATACTTGCCGACCAGGTAAAGAAATAGAGAAAGATAAAACTGCTGATTTTGTAATATTCAGTTTTGTTATTCATACCATCCTCGCCGATATCCAGGGTAAGGGCTTTATAAAATGAACGACAGCTGACGTTCGCTTCCAGGTGCGCTAATCACCACCTGGTTATTGTTGATTTGCAGTTGGGGGCTTTCCGCCCGGTTTTTATTCTGAGCCGAGGCAGTCACCGCGCAGCACAGCCAGCTTTCGCCCTGCGGGAGGGTGCTGGTGAGCACGGGGATGGTGGCGCACCCGGCAAACATGATGCTGCTGTTCGGCGGCGTCACCACGCTGTCCGGCTGGCGGCTGATGTTTGGTGAGAGATCGACAATGGTGCTGCTGCCGTTATCGGCGCTCAGGTAACTGCCCCGCCCATGAAGCTGCGGTTCGGTCTTCATCACCGCGAAGCCACCCTCAACCGTTTGCAAGGTGCGCGCGCTGGTGATGCGATGCAGACGCAGATGCCACTCGCCGAACGGCACCAGCCAGCTATCAATGTGAACGTCATGCCACGGCGACCAGCGCGAGAAGATGTAATTCTCGTCCACACGCACCGTCTCGCACTCGCGGCGTCCGCGGAAATAGTTATCACCATCCGCCAGCAGCAGCATCGAATCACAGGCGGCGTGCTTGAGGCCGAAGCGTCCGCGCTCAATGGTGAAACCAAACCGGCTTGAGTAGGCAAATTTGGTGTATTTCGCCTCGGTGTTGACGTAGTTGTTCAGCTCCAGCTGTCCGGCGGTGAGCAGGGTCACATGGTCGGTGTGGATAAGGATCTGCTGGGCATGGGGAATGACGCGCTTCTCAGCAAGCGCAGGCAGCGGCTGCTCGTCGGCTTGCCAGAACGGATGGCTCTCCGGCAGGGCCAGGATCAGGTACGTTTTCAGCGCCCAGTACGGCGAGCCGGGGGAGTTATAGTCCTCGCACATCGCCAGATTCGGGTAGGCAAACCCGAGGGTCAGGATCCCATCGCGATCGGTTATCGGCTGCTGATGCCACCAGCGCAGATGACGCAGGACAATCCCCTTCACGATACCCGGCGTGAACACCTCCAGCCCGGAGAAGACCACTGCGCTCCAGAAGGCAACCATCGCGAAGCGGTAGGTCAGGCTGCGGCCAAAGGGCACCGAAGCGCCATCCGCAGCGGACATATAGATAAAGTCTTCGGCAAACAGACGCGAACGCTGGCGCAGCACTTTCGCCCGCGCCTCATCTCCGCTGAGGGTGGCGTAGATCAGGCCGTAGAAGTGAAACGCCATCGAGATGTAGTAATCCTTTGGCCGACCCGGGCCGTCGGAGTACCACCCCTCCCCCAGATAGTAGGCATCCATCATCGCGAAACGGCGATCGATGGCCTGTTGATCATACGGCAGTCCGGCACGCTTAAAGCCCAACTGCACCATGATGGCGAAGTAGTTCCAGTTGCTGTCCGGCATCGTCGCATCGGTGATTTGGTTCAGCCAAGCGTGCAGGTTCATCAGCTCGCGTTCGCTAAACCGCTCAGTGAGTTTGTCCTGCAGCAGCGCCAGCCCGAGGCCATAGGCCGCCATCTCCACCAGGCGCTGATCGTAAGGCCCGGCTTCGCCCCAGTAGCCTGCGCTTTGCGGGTCGGTGCCCTGCTTAATGGCGGCGATGTATTTTTCGCTGAACGGCGTGCTGTCGCCCGCGGCCAGCAGCGGAAACAGTCCCCATAACACCCGGGAGAGCCCCTCCATCTGCGCGACATCTGTGGCGTAATGGGCGCTGGTATCCCCCAGCGAAAAGCGGGAACTGCCCACCGGGAACTGGGTGTCTACCGCCGCCAGCAGGGTATTCAGGGCCGCCACCAGATCCTGGCGGGATGACAACGGATTTGATTTTTCTTTGTTTACCGCGCACATAGGCTGGTCCTCGTAATCAACTGCGGCAAAGAATAGTTAATCAGTGAGGGGCAGAAATGTTACCCGGGTCACAGGAGTGAGAGATGAATAAACCCGCAGTTAAGGAAATTTAAAAAGGTGGTTTATAAAGAAGCAGGAAAAGGGAAAAGTTGAGTTTAATTGCACTATGCGCGAGACACCGACGGCGGAACACCTTGAGCTGATTGCCCTGAACGATACTATCGTGTCGTTCAGCCGCCTGTTTGCCAACACCGTGCGCTACCACCACTGGCACCAGTGTCTGGAAATTCTCTATGTGGAAGAAGGCTTTGGCGTGGCGATTGTCGATAACCGCCACTACACCATGCGCCCGGGACGGCTGTTTTTCTTTCCGCCTTTTACCCTGCACAAGGTGATGGTCGACCCGCAGGCCGAAGCGAACTACCGGCGGACCATTATTCATCTCGATCAGCATGCGGTTCTGAAGGCGCTACGCGATTTTCCCCAGACGCAGCAGCGGCTGCAGAAGCTGTCCCGGCGCGGAGGCGAAGCCTGGGTGGCGGATATGGCACACTGCCACAGCCATCTCGATCATCTGTTCAGCTGCTATCCGCCGCCGATGAACAGCGAGCGCGTCGCCAGCCTGCTGATCGGCCTGTTTGCCATGCTGCCGCCCGATGACGAAGGCCAGCCCGGTAACAGCAAGGGGATCGCCAGCCAGGTGATGTTCTGGCTGGATGAGCATTACCAGCAAAAATTCAGCCTCGATGCGCTGGCAGGCGAGCTGGGGAAATCCCGCAGCTACGTGTCACGGAAGTTTCATGCCGAAACGGGGGAGAAAATTCACGATTACCTGAATACGTTGCGCCTGCGTAAGGCCTGCGAGAGTTTGTTGCACAGTGAGGCGAGCGTGCGGGAGATTGCCGCGTGGGTGGGGTTTTCGGATGTGACCTATTTTATTAGCGCATTTAAAAAGGGCATCGGAGAGACGCCCTTACAGTACCGGAAGAATCATGCGGCCTGAGGAGATGCCGGGTGGCGGCTACGCCTTACCCGGCCTACAAAACCTGTCGTTATATCAACCTTCGATATCCGCCAGGTCACCCTTCTCCTGCAGCCAGTTGCGGCGGTCTTCCGAGCGCTTCTTGGCCAGCAGCATATCCATCATCGCGTTGGTCTGCTGCTCGTCTTCATCGCTGATGGTCAGCTGCACCAGACGGCGGGTATTGGGATCAAGGGTGGTTTCACGCAGCTGGAGCGGGTTCATCTCACCCAGCCCTTTAAAGCGCTGCACGTTCGGTTTGCCCTTCTTGCGCTTGAGTTGCTCCAGCACGCCCGCTTTCTCTTCTTCCGTCAGAGCGTAATAGACCTCTTTGCCGAGATCGATACGGTACAGCGGCGGCAATGCCACGTGAACGTGACCGTTTTTCACCAGCGCACGGAAGTGCTTCACAAACAGCGCGCACAGCAGGGTGGCGATGTGCAGACCATCGGAGTCCGCATCCGCGAGGATACAGATCTTGCCGTAACGCAGCTGGCTCAGGTCCTCACTGTCCGGATCGATACCGATCGCCACGGAGATGTCGTGCACCTCCTGCGAGGCCAGCACTTCATCGGAAGAGACTTCCCAGGTATTCAGGATCTTACCCTTCAGCGGCATGATCGCCTGGTACTCACGATCGCGCGCCTGCTTGGCCGATCCGCCTGCGGAATCCCCTTCCACCAGGAACAGCTCGGTGCGGTTCAGATCCTGCGCGGTACAGTCCGCCAGCTTGCCCGGCAGCGCAGGGCCGCTGGTCAGTTTTTTACGCACCACTTTCTTCGCCGCACGCAGGCGGCGCTGGGCGCTGGAGATCGCCATTTCGGCCAGCATCTCTGCGGCCTGCACGTTCTGATTCAGCCACAGGCTGAAGGCATCTTTCACCACGCCCGACACAAACGCCGCACACTGGCGCGAGGAGAGGCGCTCTTTGGTCTGCCCGGCAAACTGCGGGTCCTGCATTTTGACCGACAGCACGTAGGCGCAGCGATCCCAGATATCTTCCGCCGACAGCTTCACGCCGCGCGGCAGGATATTGCGGTATTCGCAGAACTCGCGCATCGCGTCCAGCAGGCCCTGGCGCAGGCCGTTAACGTGGGTCCCGCCCTGCATGGTCGGGATCAGGTTGACGTAGCTTTCGGTCAGCAGCTCGCCGCCTTCCGGCAGCCACAGCAGCGCCCAGTCCACCGCTTCCGTATCACCGGCAAAATTACCGATAAAGGGTTTTTCCGGCAGGGTTGGCAGACCGTTGACCGCTTCGCCCAGGTAGTCGTTCAGACCGTCCTGGTAGCACCAGCGCTGCTCGCTGTTGTTGACCTCGTCCTTGAAGGTGATCTCCACCCCAGGACAGAGGACCGCTTTCGCTTTCAGAATGTGCGTTAAGCGCGAGACCGAGAAACGCGGGCTGTCGAAGAAGCTCTCGTCCGGCCAGAAGTGGACGCTGGTGCCGGTATTGCGTTTGCCGCAGGTACCGATCACCTTCAAATCCTGCACTTTATCGCCGTTCTCAAAGGCGATGTTGTACACCTGGCCGTCGCGGCGCACGGTGACTTCAACCCGTTTTGACAGGGCGTTGACCACGGAGATACCTACCCCGTGCAGGCCACCCGAGAACTGGTAGTTTTTGTTGGAGAACTTGCCGCCCGCATGGAGACGACAGAGGATCAGCTCCACCGCCGGGACACCCTCTTCCGGGTGAATATCCACCGGCATGCCGCGACCGTCGTCGATGACCTCCAGCGACTGATCGGCGTGCAGAATAACGTCGACGCGTTTGGCATGGCCCGCCAGCGCTTCGTCGACGCTGTTATCAATTACTTCCTGGCCCAGATGGTTTGGGCGCGTGGTATCGGTGTACATCCCCGGACGGCGGCGAACCGGCTCAAGCCCGGTGAGTACCTCAATGGCATCAGCGTTATAGGTTTGCGTCATGATTTAAACTAGCAATTCGCAGCGATTGTCAGAGGCTGTGCAGACCAAGAAAATCGACAATCTGGGTGAAATGATCCTCAAAGCCCGTGAAGGCATGATTACCGCCCTCTTCTATAGTCTGGCGGCAGGAGGCGTAGTACGCCACCGCCTGGCGGTAATCCAGCACTTCATCACCCGTCTGTTGCAGCAGCCAGATAAGATCTGGTGCTTCCAGCGGATCAATCTGCATAACTTTGAGGTCGTAAATATGGCGTGACTCTAGCACATATTGCTGTCCGGTGTAGGGGTTCTCGTTGTGCCCCAGATAGCCCACCAGTAGCTCAAAAGGCCGCACCGCCGGATTGACCACCACCGCAGGTACCATGAAGCACTGAGACAGCCAGGTGGCGTAATAACCGCCGAGGGATGACCCCACTACACCAAAGGGCTCGCCGCCGTGCTCCAGGACAATCGCCTCCAGCATGTCGGCGGCCTCGGCCGGGTATGGCGGCAGCTGCGGGACGATCATCTCGACGTGGGGATGATGCACCTCCAGCCACTGTCGAAACAGCGTTGCTTTTGCGGAGCGCGGGGAGCTGTTGAACCCGTGCAGATAAAGGAGCGCAGACATCAGTAGCCTTCTGACGCAGTATCCGGGCGGAACTGCGTGCTTTGCAGGCGGCAGACTTCGGTCGTTAACGAGCCGTCGGCATGCAGTTCCAGCCAGCGCCAGCCAGGCGCAATGGTATCTAAGGTGAAGTTCGCACAGTGCGGTTTGAACTGCACGCAGGTAGAGGGCGTAGCCAGCAGGCGACGACCGTTCCAGTCGAGATCCAGCTCCTGGTGAATATGGCCGCAGAGTAAGTTATTCACCCGCGGGAACTTCATCAGCACCCGATCGAGGGCAGCGGAGTTACGCAGGCTGTGCTGATCGAGCCAGCTGCATCCTGCCGGCAGCGGATGATGGTGCAGTAAAAGCAGGGTATGACGCTCAGGATTGGCCTCAAGTTTTGCTTCGAGCCACTCCAGCTGAAACTCGCTCAGCTCGCCGTGCGGCACGCCGAAGACCTGGCTGTCGAGCAGCATAATTTGCCAGTTGTCGCCCGTGTGGACCCGTTTCGCAGGCGAAATCCCCGCATCCTGAAGCGCGCTATACATTGAAGGTTGAAAATCGTGATTACCGGGTAACCAGACACAGGGCGCGTTAAAGCTCGCGATACCTTCAGCAAAATGCTGATAAGCCGCGGAGGTTTGATCCTGCGCCAAATCGCCCGTGGCGACAATCAGATCGCACTCGCGCTTCTGGGCATGAATGGCTTCCAGAACAGCCTGATAACTCTCCCAGGTATTCACACCTAACAGGGTTTCATGCTTATTGGCAAACAGGTGAGTATCAGTAATTTGCAATACCCTGACTGGCGCCCCACCAGCAACAGTCAGGTTCAACAGGCTTTCCAAATGGTGTCCTTAGGTAGGTTTACGACGCTAACAAACCGGAATCGCCATCGCTCCATGTGCTAAACAGTATCGTAGCCAATCGGCCAAAAACTGATTAATTTGATGCTTTTCGTCACGTTGATGCAACTTTTTATTTGGGTAATCATAACGCGCTTTGAAGCGGAAGATCTGCTGACTTGAACACACTTCAGCGACCATCGCGTCATGGTAGAGCCGCACCGTCATCGACGGCAGGCTCCAGTAGCTGATGGAGGGAGCGGTTTGCTCAATTTCCACCAGTGTAGTGTAACGGGTTGATTCAACAATAGTTAATCGATACTGCGCGTTGCTCACCTGATAGCTCACTGTTTCACCCACCGCATCGTTATGCGGCAGTAATCGGCGCAATTGGGCGAAATTGGTCTCGCACAGGCGCATCATTTCAGGGAAGTCAGGTGTATAACGCTTCATTTTTTCCACTCGTTTCGTAAGTCCTGATAATGCAGCTGGAGCCATTGCAAAGCGATGACAGAAGCCGCGTTGTCGATTTTCCCCTCTTCTACCCATTGATAAGCCTGCTCCCGACTTACCACATGAACACGAATATCTTCGTTTTCATCAACCAGACCGTGAATCCCTTGCGCGGTCGTGGCGTCCACTTCGCCAACCAGAATTGACAGGCGCTCACTGGTGCCGCCAGGGCTTGCCAGATAGCTGGTGATCGGTTTTGTACGACCGACATCAAGTCCGGCCTCTTCCATCGCCTCGCGGCGGGCGACATCGTCCGGCGTCTCGCCCTCTTCCACCATCCCGGCCACCATCTCCAGTAACCACGGGCTTTCGCTGGTATCCAGCGCGGCAATGCGAATCTGCTCTATCAGTACCACTTCGTCACGCACTGGGTCAAAGGGTAGCAACACTGCAGCATGCCCGCGCTCAAAAATTTCGCGTCTGACTTCGCCACTCATTTCACCGTTAAACAGACGATGGCGAAAACGGTATAATTCCAGTGAAAAAAATCCGCTGTAGAGCGTTTCTCGTGCAATAATTTCTACATCGTTTTTTGTGAAAGTCACTGGCAACTTTTCTGGTTTATCCATGTTTGCATCCTGATATAAATGGTGGCGTTAAGGTGAAATTCAATTCTGCTAAACTGCGGTTTCTACTACAGTATGGTAAATTGGTGCAAGTTACTGCCGCATGGCACGGAACGCCAACCTTTTGCAGTGGCGAAGTCTGCTAGAATCGGTAGATATTTTTTAATTAGATCAGCGCTAACTAAGCTTCACAACAAGGAAAGCAAATGAAGAAATTGCTCCCCATCCTCATCGGCCTGAGCCTGACGGGTTTCAGCGCGTTGAGTCAGGCAGAGGACCTGATGCAGGTTTATAAGCAGGCACGTCTGAGCAACCCGGAACTGCGTAGGTCCGCCGCCGATCGTGATGCTGCCTTTGAAAAAATTAATGAAGCACGCAGCCCATTATTACCGCAGCTGGGTTTAGGTGCAGATTATACCTATAACAACGGTTACCGTGATGCTAACGGCGTCGACTCTAACGTCACCAGCGGTTCACTCCAGTTAACCCAGACGCTGTTTGATATGTCTAAATGGCGTAACCTGAGCCTGCAGGAGAAATCTGCCGGTATTCAGGATGTCACCTATCAGACCGACCAGCAGACGCTGATCCTTAATACGGCAACCGCCTACTTCAAAGTGCTGAGCGCCATCGATACGCTCTCCTACGTTGAAGCACAGAAACAAGCTATCTATCGTCAGCTCGATCAGACCACCCAGCGTTTCAACGTGGGCCTGGTGGCGATCACTGACGTGCAGAACGCCCGTTCACAATACGACAACGTGCTGGCGAACGAAGTTACCGCGCGTAACGACCTGGATAATGCCGTCGAAGAGCTGCGTCAGGTAACCGGTAATTACTATCCGCAACTGGCCTCGCTGAACGTTGATCACTTCAAAGCCGAAAAGCCGCAGGCGGTGAATGCCCTGCTGAAAGAAGCTGAAAACCGTAACCTCAGCCTGTTGCAGGCGCGTCTGAGCCAGGATCTGGCCCGCGAACAGATCCGCCTGGCACAGGATGGCCATCTGCCAACCCTGAGCCTGAGCGCCTCCAGCGGTATTTCTAATACCAGCTACAGCGGTTCCAGAACCAGCGGTGCCCAGTACAACGATACCGATGTTGGCCAGAATAAAATCGGCCTGAACTTCTCCCTGCCAATCTATCAGGGCGGCCAGGTGAATTCGCAGGTCAAACAGGCGCAGTACAACTTTGTTGGTGCCAGCGAGCAGCTCGAAAGCGCGCACCGCAGCGTAGTACAGACCGTGCGTTCCTCCTTCAACAACGTGAACGCCTCTGTCAGCAGCATCAATGCCTACAAACAGGCCGTGGTCTCTGCCCAGAGCTCACTGGATGCGTCGGAAGCCGGTTATTCTGTCGGTACCCGTACCATCGTTGACGTGCTGGACGCGACCACCACGCTGTACAACGCCAAACAACAGCTCTCAAACGCCCGTTACAACTACCTGATTAACCAGCTGAACATCAAGCAAGCGTTGGGTACATTGAACGAGCAGGATCTGCTGGCGCTGAACGGTGCCCTGGGTAAACCGATCTCCACTACTCCGGAAGCCGTGGCCCCGGAAAACCCACAGCAGGATGCCTCTGCTGACGGTTACACCGCCGCCGCTGCACGCACTACCAGCAACTGATATTGATACCGGCCTGGGTTCACCAGGCCGGTTAAATCCTGCCTGCCCGACAAAAAAACGTAAGCCAACGTAAAGATCCCCCTGTTTGACGCCGATCGCTTCAATTTCCACCACTCATCCTCTATTCTGAGCGTTATTTTCTGTGTTTTACCACTGGGTCCTGGAAGACAATTATGAAACGGACAAAATCCATTAATCACGCCTCGTTCCGCAAAAGCTGGAACGCGCGTCATCTCACCCCTGTCGCCCTGGCGTTTACCGCTGTTTTTATGCTGGCAGGCTGTGAACAAACTGACGAAACGGTTTCGCTCTATCAGAATGCCGATGACTGTGCTGCAGCCACCGGTAAAAGTGCGGAGTGTACCGCCTCTTACAACAACGCCCTGAAGGAAGCGGAACGCACCGCGCCGAAATACGCCAGCCGTGAAGACTGCGTGGCAGAATTTGGCGAAGGTCAGTGCCAGCAGGCGCCGGCTCAGGCGGGTACCGCCCCGGAAAACCAGGCCCAGGCACAGTCCAGCGGCAGCTTCTGGATGCCGCTGATGGCGGGTTATATGATGGGCCGTCTGATGGGTGGTGGCGCGGGTTATAAACAGCAGCCGCTGTTCAGCTCGAAAAACCCGGCCAGCCCGGCTTACGGCCAGTACACCGATGCCAGCGGCAAAGGTTACGGCGCTGCCCAACCAGGCCGCACCATGAACGTGCCTAAGACCGCCATGGCACCAAAACCAGCGACCACGAATACCGTTACCCGCGGCGGCTTCGGTGACTCTGTTGCCAAACAGAACACCATGCAGCGTAGCGCGACCGGCACCTCAACACGCTCTATGGGCGGCTGATAATGGAACGAGTCAGTATTGTTGAGCGCCCGGACTGGCGCGAAAAAGCCACCGAATACGGTTTCAACTTTCACACCATGTACGGCGAGCCGTACTGGTGTGAAGATGCCTATTACAAGCTGACCCTCGACCAGGTTGAAAAGCTGGAAGCGGTGACGGCTGAACTGCATCAGATGTGCCTGAAGGTCGTGGAGAAGGTCATTGCCAGCGATGAGCTGCTGACTAAATTCCGCATTCCGAAGCACACCTGGGGCTTTGTGCGTCAGTCATGGCAGACGCATCAGCCGTCGCTCTATTCGCGCCTCGATCTGGCGTGGGATGGCGTCGGTGAGCCGAAGATGCTCGAGAACAACGCCGATACGCCAACCTCGTTGTACGAAGCGGCTTTCTTCCAGTATATCTGGCTCGAAGATCAGGTCGCGGCGGGCAACCTGCCTGAAGGCAGCGATCAGTTCAACAGCCTGCAGGAAAAGCTGATTGAGCGTTTCGCTGAGCTGCGCGAGCAGCACGGCTTCAACCTGCTGCACTTCGCCTGCTGTCGTGACACGGTTGAAGATCGCGGCACGGTGCAGTATCTGCAGGATTGCGCAGCCGAGGCCGAGGTTGCCAGCGAGTTTCTCTATATAGAAGATATCGGGCTGGGCGAAAGAGGCCAGTTCACCGATACGCAGGATCAGGTTATCAGTAATCTGTTCAAGCTCTATCCGTGGGAATACATGCTGCGCGAAGTGTTCTCCACTAAACTGGAAGATGCTGGCGTGCGCTGGCTGGAACCGGCGTGGAAGAGCATTATCTCCAACAAGGCCCTGCTGCCACTGCTGTGGGAGATGTTCCCGGACCATCCGAATCTGCTGCCAGCGTACTTCGCGGAAGATGACTATCCGCAGATGGATAAGTATGTCAAAAAGCCGATTTTCTCCCGCGAGGGGGCCAACGTGTCGATTATCGAAAACGGTAGCACCGTGGAAGCGGTAGAAGGCCCGTATGGCGAAGAGGGAATGATTGTCCAGCAGTTCTATCAACTGCCGAAGTATGGCGACAGCTATATGCTGATCGGCAGCTGGTTGATCAACGATCAACCCGCCGGGATTGGCATTCGTGAAGATCGGGCGCTGATCACCCAGGATCTGTCACGGTTCTACCCGCATATCTTCGTGGAATAATCGTATTGCCGGGATTGTGCGGCGTGATGCCCTCACCCCGGCCCTCTCCCACAGGGAGAGGGTGCAAACACTAAAAACGGTAACTCCTGTTACCTTTTTGCCTTTATTTCCCCACCTGCACCGACAACATACTCAAACTGCCCATCTCGATGCCCTCTACCGGTGTGGTAATCGGCTCCTGACCATCCCACGCGCCCAGGATATAGAGCAGCGGCAGGAAGTGTTCCGCCGTCGGGTTCGAGAGCGAGCCGCCGTCGTGTGCCAGGTAATTGACCAACGGATGCTCCTCTGCCGGCCCCTGCCAGTTCAGGTTCATTTTCACGTAATCATTAAATGACGTCGCCCACGGATAAGGCGTACTTTCCCCGTGCCAGCGGGCGGTGCGCAGGTTATGCACTACGTTACCACTGGCCACCAGCATAATGCCTTCGTCACGCAGAGAGGCGAGCTTACGCCCCATCTCCAGGTGCCAGGCCGCAGGTTTGGTGCTGTCGATGCTGAGCTGCACCATCGGGATGTCGGCATCCGGATACATCTTGATCAGCACGCCCCAGGAGCCATGGTCAAAGCCCCACGCCTCTTTATCGAGAGTGACCGGGATCGGGGCCAGCAGATCCACCAGCTGCTGCGCCAGCGCCGGGGAGCCCGGTGCCGGATAGTGTGTGTCGTACAGCGCCTGCGGGAATCCACCGAAATCATGGATGGTTTTCGGGGTTTCCATCGCGGTGACGCCGGTGCCCCGGGTAAACCAGTGCGCGGAGACCACCACAATCGCCTTCGGACGCGGCAACGTCTCGCCCAGATGCCGCCAGGCGCGGGTGTAGACGTTATCTTCCAGCACATTCATTGGGCTGCCGTGACCCACAAACAGTGCTGGCATACGAGAAGAAGTCATGATGATATCCTTACACAAGGTGTCGATTTGATAGCTTTACCTTAACCGTTAACCCGATAAGATGAACTCAGATAACCATGATGAAGATCATCAGGAAATTTGAATGTAAGGGATCTGTAAAGGCGACTGTACCCTCTCGCATTGTGCGAGTTTAGCCTTTAATATTAATGAGAATCATTATCATAAGGAGAGGTGAATGTCAGTTCCGCTGATTCTGACTATTCTTGCTGGTGCTGCCACGTTTATCGGCGCCATGCTCGGCGTCCTGGGCCAGAAGCCCTCTAACCGCGTGCTGGCCTTTTCCCTCGGCTTTGCGGCCGGGATTATGCTGCTCATCTCCCTGATGGAGATGCTGCCCGCCGCCCTCGGCACGGAAGGCATGTCGCCGGTGCTCGGCTACGGGATGTTTGTCGTTGGCCTGCTGGGCTACTTTGCGCTGGACAGAATGCTGCCCCACGCGCACCCGCAGGACCTGATGCAAAAAGGGAGTCAGCCGCTGCCCGCTAACCTTCGGCGCACCGCCCTGCTCCTGACCCTGGGCATCAGCCTGCATAACTTTCCGGAAGGCGTTGCCACCTACGTGACCGCCAGCAACAATCTGGAGTTAGGTTTTGGTATTGCGCTGGCAGTGGCGCTGCACAATATCCCTGAGGGGCTGGCAGTGGCGGGCCCGGTCTATGCAGCTACGGGATCAAAGCGTAAAGCTGTGTTCTGGGCAGGCATTTCCGGCATGGCGGAGATCCTCGGCGGGGTGCTGGCGTGGTTGATCCTCGGCAGCCTGATTTCGCCGGTGGTGATGGCGGCCATTATGGCAGCGGTAGCAGGAATTATGGTGGCGCTGTCGGTGGATGAGCTGATGCCGCTCGCCAAAGAGATCGACCCGAATAACAATCCCAGCTACGGCGTGCTGTGCGGGATGTCGGTGATGGGGCTCAGTCTGGTGTTACTCCAGACGGCCGGAATAGGCTAAAAAAAACGCCGGGTTATCCCGGCGTTTTTTATTGATGCGTTATCAGCTGGCTTTGCGCTCGTGCGCCTGGCGATACGCCACCAGATCTTCGATAGTGACTACCGCCATGTTGTGCTTAGCGGCAAATTCGATGCACTCCGGCGCGCGCGCCATCGAGCCATCATCATTGGTCAGTTCACAGAGCACACCGGCAGGCTTGAAGCCGGCCAGCGTCACCAGGTCGATGGTCGCTTCGGTGTGGCCGCCGCGGGTCAGGACGCCGCCCGGCTGCGCGCGCAGCGGGAATACGTGGCCCGGACGGTTCAGGTCAGAAGGTTTTGCGCCATCGGCAATGGCTGCGCGCACGGTGGTTACACGGTCAGCAGCAGACACGCCGGTGGTCACACCGCTGGCCGCTTCGATGGTCACGGTAAAACCGGTCCCGTAGGCGCTGGTGTTGTTCTCTACCATCATCGGCAGATCCAGCTGCTTACGATGATCTTCGGTGATACACAGGCAAACGATGCCGCTGCCGTGACGGATGGTCAGTGCCATCTGCTCAACGGTCATGGTTTCGGCGGCGAAAATCATATCGCCTTCATTTTCACGATCTTCATCGTCAAGCACCATCACGCCGCGACCTTCGCGAAGCGCAGCAAGCGCCTGTTCTACACGGTCAGCAGAGGTGCCAAAAGAGGAAAGGAGCGTCTGATTCATGGTAAAAAAACCTCATTAAAATTATGGTTACCAGAATCAGGGCAGTCTTAGGAGCGCCGTCGTGCGGCAAAAAAATAACGTGAGCGGGCCTCGCCCGACTGGTTCGTTACTCTCTCCCATCCGGACTTTAACCGTCGGCCCCGGAATTACACCGGATCTGCTGACCTTTGAGTTTGCACCCAAAGCGCTCGCGGGCTTTCAGCATAGAGCTGATTTACCGCCGGTGGGGAATTTCGCCCCGCCCTGAGAATAAGCGGGATAACTATAACGCTAATGATTATGTTCGGCAACGCATAAGCTTCACACAAATCTGGTTTAAGGATCGCAGTTACGCGCTACAATGGTCGTTAACACCTTTTCTTCAAGGGAACTACCATGATCGACCCAAAAAAAATTGAACAACTTGCCCGCCAGGTCCATGAATCTATGCCGAAAGGCGTGCGTGAATTCGGTGATGACGTTGAGAAGAAGATCCGCCAGGTGCTGCAGTCGCAGCTGATGCGTCTGGATCTGGTCAGCCGTGAAGAATTTGACGTACAGACGCAGGTGCTGCTGCGTACCCGCGAGAAAATCGCCCTGCTGGAGCAGCGTCTGACCGAGCTGGAAAACCGCAACGTCGTTGATGAAGTAAAACCGGCGCCGGCGATCCCACCGGTAGATAACGTGGAATAATGCCACCACCCTGCAAAAAAAACGGGCCTTGCGGCCCGTTTTTTATTTCTCACTGTCTTTCTGGATCTTCTTAATGATGTTGGTGGTTGAACACCCGTCCTCAAAGTTGAGTACCATCACTTCCCCGCCGTTGGCCCACACCTCTTCGCTACCCGCGATCTGTTCAGGCTTGTAGTCACCGCCTTTGACCAGCAGATCCGGCAGGATCCCGGCAATCAGGCGCTGCGGCGTGTCTTCTTCGAACGAGACCACCCAGTCCACCGCTTCCAGCGCGCCGAGTACGATCATGCGCTGCTCAAGCGGGTTCACCGGCCGGGTCTCGCCTTTCAGGCGTTTGGTGGAGGCATCGCTGTTAACCGCCACAATCAGACGGTCGCCCAGCTTGCGCGCGTTCGCCAGATAGGAGACATGACCCGCGTGCAGAATGTCGAACACGCCGTTGGTCATCACCACTTTCTCGCCACGCTTACGGGCGGCGGCAACCGCCACTTTCAGCTCATCTTCGCTCATCACGCCAAAACCGGTATCGGCACGACCGCGCACCGCGTTTTCCAGTTCGATTGGCGAAACGGTAGAGGTCCCCAGTTTACCCACTACCACGCCCGCGGCGGCATTGGCAAAGTAGCAGGCCTCTTCCAGCGTATTACCTGCGGCAAGCGTTGCCGCCAGCACGCCAATAACCGTATCACCGGCACCGGTGACGTCATACACTTCCTGCGCCTGGGTTGGCATATGCAGCGGCGCTTTGCCCGGCTGCAGCAGGGTCATCCCCTGCTCGGAGCGGGTCACCAGCAGCGCGGAGAAGTCGAAGTCGGCGATGATCTTCATGCCGCGCTCAACGATCTCCTCTTCGGTTTTGCATTTACCCGCTACCGCTTCGAACTCAGACAGGTTCGGCGTAAGCAGCGTCGCCCCGCGATAGCGTTCGAAATCGGTACCTTTCGGATCGATCAGCACCGGCACACCGGCATCGCGCGCCAGGGTAATCATCTGCTGCACGCTGGCCAGCGCCCCTTTGGCGTAGTCAGAGAGCACCAGCGCGCCGATATTGCCCAGCGCCTGGTTGATGCGCTCGTGCAGCGGCTCCGGATCCACGCCTTCAAAGCCCTCTTCGAAGTCGAGGCGGATCAGCTGCTGGTTGCGCGACAGCACGCGCAGCTTGGTGATGGTCGGGTGCGTCGGAACAGAAACGAAGTCACATTTGACGTTCACGTCCGCCAGGGTCTTGCTCAGCGCACGCGCCGCGTCGTCGATACCGGTCAGCCCCACCAGACGCGAATGCGCGCCGAGGGAAGCAATATTCATCGCCACGTTTGCCGCGCCGCCAGGACGCTCTTCTATGGTATCCACCTTCACCACCGGGACCGGGGCTTCCGGGGAAATGCGGCTGGTTGGCCCATACCAGTAGCGATCCAGCATCACATCGCCAACCACCATAACTCCAGCACGTTCAAACTCTGGCAGTGTTACTTTCATTCCTGACTCCAGAAAGATTCACAATTTGCGCGCGATAATATCACACTTGTTTTGTTACGCACGGTTCCACCAGCCACTTCTGCCAGCAGGCCCGCACCAGCTCTCGCTCGGGGTTAAAACAGTCGAGCGGCAGATGGCCCGGCTGCTCCTGCAGGGCCAGGTGGTGCAACTCATCGCGCAGCGTGGTGTAGGCGCGAGTCAGTGCCAGCGCCTCGTGCTCGTCCATAATGTCGTTTTGCGCCAGCAGCTCCAGAATGCGCACGTTATCCGACCAGCGGGTGAGCTTCGGCTTGCTGTGCGCGTCCCGCAGCACCAGATACTGGGTAATAAATTCAATGTCGGTGATACCGCCTTCATCGGCTTTGATATCAAAGCGATCCTTGTGCTTATTACCCAGATGAGCGCGCATCTTCTCGCGCATCTCGCGCACTTCAGTTTGCAGCGTCGGGCCCTCGCGCGTGGCGGTGAGCACGTCGCGACGAATGGTATCGAACTGCGCGTTCAGCTGCGGATCGCCATACACCACCCGGGCACGCACCAGGGCCTGATGCTCCCAGGTCCAGGCTTCGTTCTTCTGGTAGTCGGCGAAGGCGTCGGTAGAGGTGACCAGCATGCCCGCCGCCCCGGACGGGCGCAGGCGGGCATCCACTTCATACAGAATGCCGGACGAGGTCCGGGTGCTGAACAGGTGCATGATGCGCTGGGCGAGGCGCAGGTAGAACTGACGACCGTCGATCTCCCGCTCGCCGTCGGTCATCACATCTACCGGGCAGTCATGCAGGAAAATCAGATCCAGATCGGAGCTGTAGCCCAGCTCCCAGCCGCCCAGCTTGCCGTAGCCCACCACCGCAAAGCCGCGCCCTTCGCGATCGGCCAGGTGCTTCGGCTGGCCGTAACGGGCCACCATCTGCACCCACGCCTGATGGACCACCGCATCAATAATCGCTTCCGCCAGCCAGGTTAAGTGATCGCTCACTTTCATCACCGGCAGGGTTCCGGAGATATCTGCCGCCGCCACGCGCAGCAGCTGCGCCTGCTTAAACTGACGCAGCGCCTCCAGCTGTTGCTCTTCGTCCTCTTCCGGTACGCGCAGCAGGTACTGGCGCAGCTCGTCGCGATAGGCATCGGTCGCCGTCGGCTGGTAAAGGGTGTTGGGATCGAGCAGCTCGTCCAGCAGCAGCGGATAGCGCGCCAGCTTGCTGGCAATCATCGGCGAGGCGGCGCAGAGGGAGATCAGGTGCTTCAGCGCCCCGGGGAACTCGCTGAGCAACTCCAGATAGGTGGTACGGGTGATGATCCCGCTCAGCAGCGGGGTCAGGCGCGACAGGGGTACCGGCGCATCGGCGCGGGAGCAGACGTCGCTGAGCAGATGCGGCATCAGGTGATCCAGCACCTGGCGGCCGCGCGGGCCGATGGCACGCTTGTTCAGTTCAAGGCGGAAATCGGCAATCAGCGCCACAACCCGATGGCGATCGTCATCGCTGAGGTGGGTCAGCACCGGAGTAGTGTCGTCCTCCTGCAATGCATCCTGCCACAGCTCGCGCCAGTGCTCGGACAGCTCATCATCCTGGGATTCGCTCTCATCGTCGCCGATCAGATCGTTAAAAATGCGCCGCACCGCCGCCATGTGCGCATCCAGCGCGTCGGTCAGCGCCTGCCAGTCGTCAACGCGCATCCCCCAGGCGAGACGGGCGCGATTGAGCTCATCCCCCGGCAGGGTCTGGGTTTGTTCGTCATTGATGCTCTGGAGCAGGTTTTCCAGTCGCCGTAAAAAGAGGTAGGCCTCGCGCAGGATCCGGTCATCGCCTTCCGGCAACAGGTTCAACTGAGCGATGGCGGCCAGGGTGGGCAGCAAAGAACGGGACTGCAGCGAGGGCTCGCGCCCGCCGCGGATCAGCTGGAACACCTGGACGATAAACTCAATCTCGCGAATGCCGCCCGCCCCCAGCTTGATGTTGTCTTTCAGGCCGCGACGACGCACTTCCCGGGCAATCATCCCTTTCATGTTACGCAGCGACTGAATAACGCTGAAATCAATGTAGCGACGGAACACGAACGGGCGCAGCATGGCGCGCAGCTCGTTGGCATACGCATCGCCGGTATCGCCCATGATCCGCGCCTTCACCATCGCGTAGCGTTCCCAGTCGCGGCCCTGCTCCTGGTAGTAATCTTCCAGTGCAGCATAGCTCAGCACCAGCGGGCCGCTGTCGCCAAACGGGCGCAGGCGCATGTCCACGCGATAGACAAAGCCATCCTGAGTAGGTTGATCGAGGGCCTTAATCAGCCGCTGCCCCAGCCGGGTAAAGAACTGGGCGTTATCCAGCTCGCGACGTCCGCCGCGGGTGGCACCCTTCTCCGGCCAGGCGAAGATCAGATCGATATCCGAGGAAAAGTTAAGTTCGCCCCCGCCCAGTTTGCCCATGCCCAGAATCATCAGCGGCTGCGGGGTACCCTCCTCGCTGCACGGCGTGCCCCACTCGCGGCAGCAAGCGTCGTACAGCCAGTCCCGGGCGGCAACGATCAGCGTCTCCGCAAGGTGACTTAACTGCTGCAACGTGCTCTCTTCACTCACCAGCATCAGCGCCTGCGCCCAGGCGATGCGCACCATCACCCGACGGCGGAACTGGCGCAGCACGCGCATCAGCGCGGGTTCATCGCTGATATCCACCAGCGCGTCCTGTAACCACTGCGCGTAGTGCTGCCACTCGTCCGCCTGGGGTGGCGAGGCTTCAAGCTCTGCCAGCCAGTCAGGATGGGCGGTGACGCTCTCCTGCACAAAATCGCTGAAGGTCAGTACCTGCCGGGCCTGCTCGCTTAATGACGAGGCGGATAATGCTTCCGGCAGACGTTCACATACCGTCTGCCACTGCTGCTGTAAGGGTGAAGAAAGCGGCATCATGGGGGTTCCTTGCCTGCGTTAACGTTTTCCGCTGTGCAGCCAGAATGGCTCCTGCGAAATGGCTTCGTTGCGGAAATGCTCAATTTCAATGTGCTGGCGGGTCTTAATGGCATACAGCAGCCCTTGCCAGTTCTCCAGCCATGCGCGGGCGACCGGCCCGTCATAGGCCCCTGCCAGCAGCAGGATGCTGTCGATATTGCGCGCCAGCCGGATCAGCTGATCGCCATACTGATCGCCCAGCGGATGACCGAAAATGGTTTTCAGTTCAGCGGCGTGGCGGGAGAGGTGGATATCGGCAAAACGCTTAAAGGAGTCGTCGATTTTGGCCTGCGCCTTCGCATCGAGGAAGGTGCGCCAGCCGCGATTGATCAGGAACTCGGTCAGGGTCAGTTTCGCCGTCGCGGTTTGCGGGCTGTAGATCGCCGTCTCAGCAGAGACCTCAGAGGCCATCAGGGCTTCAACCTGGGTCAGCAGATCACGTAAGTGAGCGCTAGCTTTACGCGGCACAATGCCACCGAACAGCGTCAGGCTGTGACGCACCAGCGCCATCGCCGCCTGCACCTCGGCTTTCGCCCCCTTCACGCCGCGGACCCACAGCTCCTCGTGGTATTGCCACTGGCTCAGCGCCAGCTCCAGCGAGGCTTCAAAGCCCTGCTCGACAGAGGATTTTGGCGCAACGCGCAGAATCTCGGTCGGCTTCAGAACACGCGGAGCATTGCCCTGGGCCAGATGATAGCCGCGGGCGGCTTTGCTCAGGCTGCCCTGGCGCAGGCCGCTCAGCGTCACCAGCTTGCGGGCCAGCTTCAGCACGTCATAGGCGTGGCCTTCCAGCAGCTCCAGCTCCAGCTCGCAGATCGGCTCCTGGAACTCACCGGCTTTCACTTCTCCCAGGTCGAGGGCGATTTCGATCCGGCTTTTACCTTCGTTCACCAGCCACTTCTCGCGCCAGAAATCGGTGCTGAACAGCGGGTTAACGCGCTCCGCCAAATCGTCAGGGAGTTGGCCTTCCGGCCACACTTCCGCCGGGAAACGCGCCAGCTCCAGCTCAGGCTGGCTGATATCGATGTTGTATTCCGGGCGCTGATGCAGGCCGCCGACAACGCGGCCGCCGATTTTCATGGTCATCTCGTAGCGTCCGTCCACGCCACGGATACGCAGACCCCGGTCATGACGGCGCAGCCACAGGTCCTGGGTTTCGTAATAGATGTTGAGCAGTTGCACCGGAGCGTGATGCTCGCCGGTCAGCTGATGCAGATGAGTTCGCAGCGCATCGACGCTGCCGTTTTCAACGATAAACTTTAATTCGATTTCCTGAGCCATGGCCTTGTTCTTTTGATTGCAATATCGTGGGGTAAATTACGGCGAACTTACTCGCCACTTTTTTGTCAGTAGATAGTATTTTGCGCCAGATTGCCACGCAATGGGCAATTTGACGGGCGTAAAGTTTGCTACAGTGGCCAACAGAGCACAGAGGATTCCGAATGCTGACGAATCCTTTGAGCCTGAAGTCTGTTTCCACTAATATCGTTCCACTTTTCATGAAAATAACGACTGCCTGATGCCTAAATTACGCCTGATCGGACTGACATTACTTGCTTTAAGCGCCGCGACCGTGGTCCACGCAGAAGAGAAGCGCTACGTTTCTGACGAACTGAACACCTGGGTACGCAGTGGTCCGGGTGACAATTATCGCCTCGTGGGTACGATTAATGCCGGCGAGGAAGTGGTGCTGTTGCAGAGCAACGCGGAATCCAACTACGGCCAGGTGCGCGACAGCAGCGGCCGTACCGCCTGGATCCCCCTGAAAGAGCTTAGCACCGACCCGAGCCTGCGCACCCGCGTGCCGGATCTGGAAAACCAGGTCAAAACCCTGACTGACAAGCTGACCAATATCGACGCCACCTGGAACCAGCGCACCGCTGAAATGCAGCAGAAAGTGGCTCAGAGCGACGGGGTGATCAACGGTCTCAAAGATGAGAACCAGAAGCTGAAGAACGAGCTGATCGTCGCCCAGAAAAAGGTGAGCGCGGCCAACCTGCAGCTGGATGACAAACAGCGCACCATCATCATGCAATGGTTTATGTATGGCGGTGGCGTGCTGGGGATGGGTCTGCTGCTGGGTCTGGTGCTGCCACATCTGGTGCCGAGCCGTAAACGTAAAGACCGTTGGATGAACTAAGTCGCCATCTCTGCCACACTTACGTATTATTTTGCCAATATTTGATACGGGAGAGTGTGGCGTGAAGATTTATCTGGTCGGTGGTGCGGTTCGTGATGCGTTGTTAGGTCTGCCGGTCAAAGATAAAGACTGGGTGGTGGTGGGAGCCACCCCTCAGGCAATGCTCGACGCGGGTTACCAGCAGGTAGGCCGCGATTTCCCTGTGTTTCTGCACCCGCAAAGCCGCCAGGAGTACGCTCTGGCGCGTACCGAACGTAAATCCGGCGTCGGCTATACCGGGTTTACCTGCCATGCCGACCCTGACGTTACCCTCGAAGAGGATTTGCAGCGTCGGGATCTGACCATCAATGCCCTCGCGCAGGATGAAAACGGCCATATCATCGATGCCTACGGCGGTCAACAGGATCTGCAAAACCGCATCCTGCGCCATGTTTCCCCGGCCTTCTCTGAAGATCCGCTCCGCGTACTGCGCGTGGCGCGCTTTGCAGCGCGCTATGCCCATCTGAGCTTCCGTATCGCCGACGAAACCATGGCACTGATGACGGCGATGACCGACGCGGGCGAGCTGGAACACCTCACCCCGGAGCGCGTGTGGAAAGAGACGGAGAATGCGCTCACCACCCGTAATCCGCAGGTTTACTTCCAGGTGCTGCGCGACTGCGGAGCGCTCAAAGTGCTGTTCCCGGAACTGGACGCGCTGTTTGGCGTGCCAGCCCCGGCGAAGTGGCACCCGGAAATTGATACCGGCATCCACACCCTGATGACCCTGAGCATGGCGGCGATGCTCAGCCCGGAGGTGGACGTGCGCTTCGCCACCCTCTGCCACGATCTCGGCAAAGGCTTAACGCCACCCGAACTCTGGCCACGTCATCACGGCCACGGCCCGGCGGGGGTCAGACTGGTTGAACGGGTTTGCCAGCGCATGCGGGTGCCGAACGAGATCCGCGATCTGGCGAAGCTGGTCGCCGAGTTCCATGACCTGATCCACACCTTCCCGATCCTCAAACCGGCCACCATCGTGAAGTTGTTCGACAGCATTGACGCCTGGCGCAAGCCGCAGCGCGTGGAGCAGATCGCCCTGACCAGCGAAGCCGACGTGCGCGGGCGCACCGGGTTTGAAGCCAACGACTATCCGCAGGGGCGACTGTTGCGTGAAGCCTGGGAGGTGGCGAAAGCCGTGCCGACGCAAGCGGTGATCGAGGCCGGATTTAAAGGGCCAGAGATTCGGGAAGAGTTAACAAAACGACGGATTCAGGCAGTAGCGGACTGGAAGGAACAGCGTTGCCCTCAGCCGAAAGACTGAGGGCAGTGAGTCATCAGAAGAAGACCACGTAAACCGCGGCCGCCACGATAAAGCGATAGATGGCGAACGGGATAAACGAGATCCGCTTGATCAGCTGCAGGAAGGTTTTAATGGCGATCAGCGCCACGATAAACGCAGTGATAAAGCCCACGGCAAACATCGGGATGTCGGCCGCCGTCAGGAAGTGGTAGCTCTTATAGAGATCGAGCGCGGTCGCCCCCATCATCATCGGCACCGCCAGCAGGAACGAGAACTCCGAGGCCGCATAGCGGCTCACGCCCACCAGCATCCCGCCGGAAATGGTCGCTCCGGAACGGGAGAAGCCCGGCCACAGTGCCAGACACTGGAAGCAGCCAATCATAAACGCCTGGCGGTAGGTCATATCATCCAGACCCGGCGCGCGTGGCTCTTTTGGCTTGAACAGCTCGGCGGCAATCAGCAGGAAACCACCCACCACCAGCGCGTACATCACGTTAATCGGGTTGAACAGCGATTTGATGGTGTCGTGCAACACCAGCCCCAGCACCACCGCCGGGATCATCCCAAGCAGAATGTGCAGCAGCGTTAAGCGCCCTTTGCCGGTGCCTTCATGGGGCGGGTGGCCAAAGTGAATGCCAATCAGCCCGAACAGACGGCGCCAGAACATCACCACCACTGCCAGAATGGATCCTAACTGGATCACCACCTCAAAGGTTTTCGCCGTTTCGCCTTCGAAGCCCAGCAGATGGCCAACAATAATCATATGGCCCGTACTGGAAACCGGCAGAAACTCTGTCAATCCTTCGACCACACCCAGTATTGCTGCCACCAGCAGGGAGTGCATATCGCTCATCAATAAACCCCTAAAAAGACAGAAAAAAACGGGTTACCCAGGGGGTAACCGCAGAATGAACAGCTGTAAGACTGATTTAACAGGAATTGGTTTAACGATGATACCGTTAAATATTTCCTTTCAGATTTTGGCTACGCTCAATGATAACGCCCACATTGGCCGCCCGCGCCACCGCGCCCGGCTTGCTGACTTTGATGCGCACCCACGGGGAATTAAAGCGGCTGAGCAGCAGTTCCGCCACCTCTTCCGCCACGCGTTCCACCAGCGCAAAACGCTGCCCTTCCACGTGGCTGATGACCGTTTCGCTGACGTCGGCATAGCTCAGACAGTCGTTCACATCATCGCTTTTCGCGGCGGCGACGTTATCCCAGCCCATTTCGATATCGAACACTAACTTCTGTTCGATGGTCTGTTCCCAGTCATACACCCCGATAGTGGTGATTACCGAAAGTTGCTCTATAAATACTATATCCATCACGACCTGCCTGGTTTTTGGCTAAACCGGATACCACTCCCGGCGAATTATGCGTATTATCCACAGATGCTAAGTACAAAACGATATTTTCAAAACGGAACAGCGTTATGAGTGCAATCGCGCCTGGAATGATCCTCCTTGCTTACCTTTGCGGCTCAATTTCCAGCGCCATTCTGGTCTGCCGTATCGCCGGGTTACCTGACCCACGCGAGAGTGGTTCCGGGAATCCGGGGGCGACCAATGTACTACGAATTGGCGGCAAAGGAGCAGCCGTAGCGGTTCTGATTTTTGACGTCCTGAAAGGCATGCTTCCCGTCTGGGGCGCGTATGCGCTGGGCGTTACGCCATTCTGGCTGGGGCTGATTGCTATCGCCGCCTGTCTGGGCCACATCTGGCCGGTATTCTTCGGTTTCAAAGGCGGTAAAGGCGTGGCCACCGCATTTGGTGCCATCGCCCCTATTGGCTGGGATCTCACCGGCGTGATGGCCGGCACCTGGCTGCTCAGCGTATTGCTCAGCGGTTACTCCTCCCTTGGCGCCATCGTCAGCGCGCTGATTGCCCCGTTTTACGTCTGGTGGTTCAAACCCCAGTTCACCTTCCCGGTGTCGATGCTCTCCTGCCTGATCCTGTTGCGTCATCATGACAACATCCAGCGCCTGTGGCGTCATCAGGAGACTAAAATCTGGTCGAAGCTGAAGAGAAAGAAGAAAGAGCCTCAGTAGCGCCCTTTCGCCTTCACCCCTTAGTTATGCCTTATAACCAAATGTGATTTAGATCGTTTTCTTGCTGTGAGTACTCTTTTTGTTCGTACAGCCAACACAACATAAGAAAATGACAGAGATCGCAGATCCAACCTCACTTGCAACGGCAGGAAACACTCCCGACGGGGAGATCAAATGGGTCCGCAACGCGGCGGACGTCACCCAACTGGTAAACGAAGGCTCACAGGGCCGGGCCAATGCGCGTATCGTCATCGGGATCGCCCTTGGCGGTATCTTTCTCGATGCCTACGACCTGGGTGCGCTGGCGTTCGGCATCAAAGACATTACCCGCGAGTTCAACCTCACCCCCGCAGGCACCGGCATGGTGGCCTCAGCCATCACCTTCGGTGCGATTGTCGGGGCGCTGATTGGCGGCTACCTGACGGATAAAATCGGGCGCTACCGGGTCTTTATGGCCGACATGGTGTTCTTCGTGGTCGCGGCCATCGCCTGTGCCTTTGCCCCGAACGAGTACGTGCTGGCCGGGGCGCGCTTTGTGATGGGTCTGGGCGTGGGGATCGATCTCCCCGTGGCGATGGCCTTCTTAAGCGAGTTCGCGAAGCTGAAAGGCCCCGGCAACAAAGCCGCCAGCGTCGCCATGTGGTGCCCTACCTGGTATGCCGCGATCAGCATTTCGTATCTGCTGGTGCTCTTCTTCTATAGCGTATTGCCAGAGACGCACAGCGACTGGCTGTGGCGAATTATCCTCGGCTTTGGGGCGATCCCCGCGCTGGTGATCATTGCCATCCGCAGTCGGTATATGAGCGAATCCCCGGTTTGGGCAGCGAATCAGGGCAACCTGAAAGAGGCGGCAGCGATCCTGCGCAAGGCGTATAACATTAATGCCCACGTGCCGCAGGAGGCGCTCGATCAGCCCGCCCCGGTGGTGAACAAAGCCAGCTGGGGTAACTACCTGAATCTGTTCCGCGGGGTTTATCTGCGCCGCACTACCCTGGCCACGCTGCTGTCGATTTTCTCGTCCTTCGCCTATAACGCGGTGGCCTTTGGCCTGCCGGTGATTATCTCCAGCTTCTTTGTGCAGTCGATGCTGACCACCATACTCATTTCGCTGGCCCTGAACCTGCTGTTCGCCTTTGTCGGCGGTCTGCTGGCGGTGCGGCTGGTGCCGCGTTTTGGCGCATGGCGGATGTCACTGGGAGGTTATACCTGCCAGCTGATTGCCCTGCTGGTGCTGGCGATTATCGGTCGTCCGGAAGGCGCCGCAGAGGGGGTTACGGCGGTGGCGATGCTGGCTCTGTTCCTCTTTGGCCAGGGCTTTGGGCCGGGGGCGCATACGATGACCTTTGCCTCGCTCAGCTACCCGACCTCGCTGCGCGGTGTGGGTGTGGGGCTGAACCAGACGCTGATGCGCAGCAGCTCGACGCTGTCGCTGTTTATGTTCCCGCTGCTGGTGGCCTCGATGGATACGGCTGTTTTCTGGGTGATTGCCCTGGCGCCGTTGATTGGGTTGGTTTCGCTGCTGGCGATCCGCTGGGAACCGTCCGGGTATGATATTGATGCGGAGGATTACCGGTAAGGTATTACCTGTCTGGTAAGGCATTATGTAGCAGGAGTGGAATAGTTCCGTTCACCTCATGTCCAGCAGAATATGAAATGAACGGAACCTGTGAACGTGATAAGGGGGCCACCGCGGCCCCCTTATCAATCCCCGCGGCCCCGCGACGAAATCGGTGCTTCGCACTACGCTCACCTCCCGACCTGACGCCTGCGGTCGGCTCAACTCGACATCCTGTCTCGATTCGCCTCTGGCCGCCATCCCTGGCGTCCAGCCCTTGTCATCCGGTCTCCGGTTCGCCGATTTCAGCGGGGACTCAACACCCGTGCCATATTCAGGCGACGGAGAAGCCGGGTGGCGGCTGCGCCTTACCCGGCCTACAAACCCACAACATGCACGACCTGTAGGCCCGGCAAGCGCAGCGCCGCCGGGCAATGCCGCCTCCCATCCATAAGTGACTCATATGACAGCCTTCATTTCCGCCAGGGCATACTAAAAAAATCCCGACGGCGAGCAGATGGATGAAGCATGTCAGCACCTCAGATGGTTGATAAAACAGTAAAAGGCTGGCAGGCATCGCTTGCTTTGCAGTTTTGTCACACCCCTGAAAAAACCCTCCTTCACTCTGCTCGTCATGTCGGCCCCCTTACCGTACAACGCCCGTTCTATCCCGAAGATGACACCTGCCACCTCTATCTGCTGCACCCGCCGGGCGGGATTGTTGGCGGGGATGAACTGACAATCGACGTCCATCTTGAGGCCCGCAGCCACGCGCTGATCACCATGCCCGGTGCCAGCAAGTTCTACCGCAGCAACGGCGCGCTGGCGCGGCTGGATCAGCACTTCACCCTGGACGAGCACGCCACGCTGGAGTGGCTACCCCAGGACACCATTTTCTTCCCCGGCGCGAATGCCGCCCTGCGCTCGGTGTTTCATCTGCAGCGCAGCAGCACGCTACTGGCTTGGGAGCTGTTCTGCTTAGGCCGGCCGGTGATCGGCGAGATCTTCAGCCCCGGGCAGATCGAAAGCCGCCTTGAGGTCTGGATCGACGGCGAACCGCTGCTGATCGAACGCCAGCATCTGGCCGACGGCGATCTGACCCCCGTGGCAGAACACCCGTGGATCGGCACCCTGCTGTTTTACCCGGCCAGCGAAACGCAGCTGGAGGAGGCCCGCGAGGCCCTGGCACCGCTGGAGCATTTCGCCGGGGCGACCCTCACCGACGGCCTGCTGTCGGTGCGTTTTCTGGCCCATGACAACCTGATTTGCCAGCAGGCGATGCGCGAGATCTGGCAGCGCCTGCGCCCGCAGCTCACCGCCAAAGCCCCCTGCTCGCCCCGTATCTGGCACACCTGAGAGACGCACGATGGAACTGACCCCCAGAGAAAAAGACAAGCTGTTGCTGTTTACCGCCGCGCTGGTGGCCGAGCGCCGTCTCGCCCGCGGCGTGAAGCTCAATTACCCGGAATCGGTGGCCCTGATCAGCGCCTTCATTATGGAAGGGGCACGCGACGGGCAGACGGTGGCGGAGCTGATGGAAGCCGGCCGCCACGTCCTGACCCGCAGCCAGGTGATGGAGGGCGTGCCGGAGATGATCCCGGACATTCAGGTGGAGGCCACCTTCCCGGACGGCTCCAAGCTGGTCACCGTTCACAATCCGATCCTGTAAGGGGGCAGCATGATCCCAGGCGAATACCAGATTAAACCCGGCCAGATCGCGATCAACGCAGGCCGTAACACCCTGAGCGTGATCGTCGAGAACCACGGCGACAGGCCGATCCAGGTCGGATCCCATTACCATTTTTACGAGGTGAACCCGGCCCTGAAGTTCGATCGTGAGCCCACCAGAGGCTACCGGCTGAACATCGCCGCCGGTACCGCCGTGCGTTTCGAGCCCGGACAAAAGCGGGCCGTAACGCTGGTGCAGGTGGCGGGCGCTCAGCGTATTGTCGGCTTTCGCGGCGAGGTGATGGGCGAGGTGAACTATGGCTGAGATCTCACGCCAGGCCTATGCCGACATGTTTGGCCCCACCACCGGGGATAAAGTCCGGCTGGCCGATACCGAGCTGTGGATCGAGGTGGAACAGGATCTGACGATCTACGGTGAAGAGGTCAAATTCGGCGGCGGGAAGGTGATCCGCGACGGCATGGGTCAGGGGCAGATGACGGCGCAGGATTGCGTCGATCTGGTGCTCACCAACGCCCTGATCGTCGATCATTGGGGGATCGTTAAGGCCGATATCGGCGTGAAGGATGGCCGGATCGTCGCCGTCGGTAAAGCCGGTAACCCGGACATTCAGCCCGGCGTCACTATCCCAATTGGCGCGGCCACCGAGGTGATCGCTGCCGAAGGGAAGATCGTTACCGCGGGCGGGGTCGATACCCACATCCACTGGATCTGCCCCCAGCAGGCCGAAGAGGCGCTGGTCTCTGGCGTCACCACCATGATCGGCGGCGGAACCGGCCCTGCCGCTGGCACCAATGCCACCACCTGCACGCCGGGGCCGTGGTATATCGCGCGGATGCTGCAGGCCGCCGACACCCTGCCGGTCAATATTGGCCTGCTGGGCAAAGGCAACGCCTCCAACCCGGATACCCTGCGCGAGCAGGTTGCCGCCGGGGCGATTGGCCTGAAAATTCATGAGGACTGGGGGTCAACGCCCGCAGCCATCGACTGCTCCCTGACGGTGGCGGATGAGATGGATATCCAGGTGGCGCTGCACAGCGACACCCTCAACGAGGCCGGGTTTGTCGAAGACACGCTGGCGGCCATCGCCGGGCGCACCATCCACACCTTCCACACCGAAGGGGCGGGCGGCGGCCATGCGCCGGATATCATCACCGCCTGCGCGCACTCTAACATTCTACCCTCCTCCACCAACCCGACCCTGCCCTACACGGTCAATACCATCGACGAACATCTCGACATGCTGATGGTCTGCCACCATCTCGACCCGGATATTGCCGAGGACGTCGCCTTTGCCGAATCGCGCATTCGCCGGGAGACCATCGCCGCCGAAGACGTGCTGCATGACATCGGGGCCTTCTCCCTCACCTCGTCGGATTCGCAGGCGATGGGCCGGGTTGGAGAGGTAATTATCCGCACCTGGCAGGTGGCGCACCGGATGAAAGTGCAGCGCGGCCCGCTGGCGGACGAATCGGGCGAGAACGATAACCTGCGGGTGAAGCGCTATATCGCCAAATACACCATCAACCCGGCCCTGACCCACGGCATCGCCCACGAAGTTGGGTCGATTGAGGCCGGCAAGCTGGCGGATCTGGTGGTCTGGTCCCCCGCCTTCTTTGGCGTGAAGCCAGCCACCATCGTCAAAGGCGGGATGATCGCCTGCGCGCCGATGGGCGACATTAACGCCTCGATCCCTACCCCGCAGCCGGTGCACTACCGCCCGATGTTTGGGTCGCTGGGTGCCGCCCGCCACGCTACCCGGCTGACGTTTCTCTCGCAGGCCGCCGCCGATAACGGTATTGCGCAACAGTTGAACCTGCAGAGTGCCACGGCGGTGGTCAAAGGCTGCCGGACGGTGAAAAAGGCCGACATGATCCACAACGCCCTGCAACCGAACATTACCGTCGATGCGCAAACTTATGAGGTGCGCATTGACGGGGAACTGATCACCAGTGAGCCGGCAGAGGTCCTGCCGATGGCACAACGCTATTTTCTGTTCTGAGGAGAAATCATGATCACCTTAACTCAACGCCTCGACCATCCCCATCCCGTGACTGCCCGGGTGACGCTGCCGATTGATGTCCGGGTCAAGAGCCGCGCCCGCGTGGCGCTGGACGACGGGCGCGATGCAGGCCTGATATTGCCGCGCGGCCTGCTGCTGCGGGGTGGCGACCTGCTTATCAGCGACGACGGCCGTGAGGTGGTGGAAGTTATTGCTGCCGCTGAGCCACTGTCGGTGGTGCGCTGCGCCGATCCTTTCCTGCTGGCGCGCGCCTGCTATCACCTGGGCAACCGCCACGTGCCGCTGCAAATTCTGCCCGGCGAGCTGCGTTATCACCACGATCACGTCCTCGACGAGATGCTGCACCTGTTCGACCTCGAAGTGACGTTCGCCAGGCTGCCGTTTGAACCGGAAGCAGGTGCCTACGCCAGCGAAGGTCATTCCCATTCGCACTCTCACGCTCATTCACATTAAGGATTCATCATGCGCAAGTTGTTCCCCCTGCTGCTGCTGGCCTTCTCCCTGCCCGCGCTGGCCCATCCGGGACACGGCAGCGACAGTTTTCAGGCCGGCTTTTTCCATCCCCTGACCGGGCTGGATCATCTCCTGATGTTAACCGGCGCAGGCGTGCTCGCTGCCCTGAGCGGCCGCAAACTGCTGATGCCTTTTGCCACCCTCGGGATGATGCTGACCGGCGCGATCGCGGGCAGCCTGTTTGGCGGTTTTAGCGGGATGGAGATGCTGATTATCGCCTCGCTGGCGGTATGCGGCGTGATGATGTTCAAAACCGAAAACCGCCTGTTGCTGGCCGTCCCGGCGCTGGCGATGTTCCACGGCTGGGCGCACGGCGTCGAGATGGCAGGCCACAGCTTCTGGCTGTTCACCAGCGGCTTTATGCTCGCCAGCGCTGCGGTGCTGTGCGTCAGCTTTGCTGCCGGGTTGCTGCTGCGCCGCCACGACGGGCTGCGTAAAACCTTTGGCGGGGGGCTGATCGCCTCTGCACTGCTGGCGCTGATGAGCTGATGGACCTGTCCCGCCAGCTGCGCCTGATGCAGCTCGCCAGCAGCAGCCTGCCGGTGGGATCCTACACCTGGTCCCAGGGGCTGGAGTGGGCGGCGGAAGCGGGCTGGGTTACGACGCCCGCCGCGTTCAAAGCCTGGCAATGTCAGCAGATGGAGCAGAGCTTTTTCTGCGTCGATCTGCCGCTGTTTGCCCGCCTGTATCGCGCCTGCGAGCAGCAGGATATTGCCGCCGCCTCGCGCTGGACAGCGTACCTCCTCGCCTGCCGCGAGACCCGCGAGCTGCGGGAAGAGGAGCGCAACCGCGGGGCAGCCTTCACCCGGCTGATCAAAAGCTGGGAGACGGACTGCCCGCCCGACTGGCTGCCGCTGTTCTCGCAAAGCCAGCTGTGCGGCATGGCATGGCTCGGCGTGCGCTGGGGCATCGGCCTGCGCGAGATGGCGTTAAGCCTCGGCTACAGCTGGATTGAGAGCGCAGTGATGGCGGGCGTTAAGCTGGTGCCCTTTGGTCAGCAGGCGGCCCAGCTATTGATCATCGATCTCTGCGATCGCTTTGCCGACGGGCTGGAGCAGGCCCTTCTGCGCCGCGATGACCAGTTGGGGGCGGCCACGCCGCTCTCGGCCATCGCCTCGGCGCGTCATGAAACCCAATATTCACGGTTATTCCGTTCCTGAGGAGTCTCTATGTCTGAGTACAAACATCCCCTGCGCGTGGGCGTCGGCGGCCCGGTAGGGTCGGGCAAAACCGCCCTGCTGGAAGCACTGTGTAAAGCGATGCGCGACCAGTATCAGCTGGCGGTGGTGACCAACGATATCTACACCAAAGAGGATCAGCGCATCCTCACCGAGGCAGGCGCCCTCGAGCCGGAGCGCATTGTCGGGGTAGAAACCGGCGGCTGTCCGCACACCGCGATCCGCGAAGATGCCTCGATGAATCTGGCGGCGGTGGAAGCGCTGAGCGAGAAGTTCGGCAATCTGGATCTGATCTTTGTCGAGAGCGGTGGGGATAACCTGAGCGCCACCTTCAGCCCCGAGCTGGCGGATCTGACCATCTACGTGATCGACGTCGCCGAAGGGGAGAAGATCCCGCGCAAAGGCGGGCCGGGGATCACTAAATCCGATTTTCTGGTGATCAACAAAACCGATCTTGCGCCGTACGTGGGTGCGTCGCTGGAGGTGATGGAGCGCGACACCAACCGGATGCGCGGCGAGCGTCCCTGGACTTTCACCAACCTGAAAGTGGGCGACGGGCTGGGGACGATCATTGGCTTCCTGGAAGAGAAAGGAATGCTGAAGATATAAAAAAAGCCTGGCATCACGCCAGGCTTGCTGATTATTTACAGCTGTTGCTCGATGCGCCCTGCTGACGCCACACGCCCCAGGTGCCGCCGTTGCCCGGGGTTTCCTGGCCCGGGTTGACGTACCACTGGTTCATCCAGATTTTGCCGTCGTAAGACACTTTGGTGCATTTGGTCGGATAGGCAATCTTCGCGTTATAGGCCGGTGCATCCAGCGCCGGTGCCGCCGGTTTGCTCACTTTAATGGTCATGCTGTCCTGAGCAGTACGACCGTCCGCCCCGGTGGTGGTCAGGGTATAGGTCACTTCACCTTCGCTATTGGCCGGGATCGCCGCATAGGCATGGGCGCTGTTCAGGCTGTTAACCAGGGTGCCGTTCAGCTTCTCCTGCAGCCAGAAGGTACCGGCCCCTTTGGTCACGCTCCAGTTATACGATTTCGCATTCAGGCTCTTGCTGCCATCCAGCGGCCAGGTGCTGACGCCCGTGGCAGACGAAACCATGGTGTAATCCGCCCCGGCTACCGCCGTCGGGGCTGGCAGGGTTTCACCGCCGTTCTTCAGGGCCATGATGCGGGCAACGGCCCGCTCCATATCCGGCTGCGTCCCGATGATCGCCCCGGTGCCATTGGCGGCTGGGGTACCGGTCTCCTGCAGGATCTGGCGCATCTGCAGCGGGGTCACCGTAATACCGTGAGCTTTGGCAATCCCCGACAGGCTGGCAACCACCCCGGCGACGATTGGTGTGGACGATGAGGTTCCCCCGAAGTTATTGGTGTAGTTGGCATTGACGGTATTATTGAGGGTGCCGTAGCCGGTGGTGACGACATCGCTACAACCCCAGGAGGAGCTGGTCACTCGCTTGCCATAGGTGCTGAAGTGGGCCCGTTGCCCGGTCTTCGCACAGAAGGCCCCGGCAATAATCGCCCCGGAATCCCGCACCTGGGTATCCCATTTGCCATTGAACGCTGGCGAGTCGAGGTTGATATTGCCATTGCCCGCGGAGGTCACCACAAATACGCCTTTGTCAGTGAGCGCCTTAATGACGTTGAAATAGCTGACATCGTTTTCGATAGGGATGTAGCAGGCCGAGGTACAGGTTCCGGCCACTTCTCCGCCCCAGGTCTGCATATTTAATGAGACCACATCCCCCGCGTTTAATTGGGGGATCATGTTATAGAGGTTGGTCGATGGCCAGGCGGCATAGGCGACTTTACTCTTATAGCTCAGGCCACGCACGCCGGAGCCAATATCCCGCGCCGCCAGAATGCCGACGGAAGCGGTATTATGTTGCCGTTCGGTGCAGGTCTCTTTGTTGGGTCCCTGCAGGAAAGCAATCGGCGGTAAATTCAGATGCTTATCATTCCAGCCACAGTTTTCGGACGAGACGATTGTAATGTCTTCACCCTCATTGCCCTTATAGGAATTCACACTGTCACGGTTAACGCCACCCATATAATAGCCAGCACGTTTTTCACCAGGTGATTTTAAATAATCCTGCAGGTGGCGATAATCCGGAATGGATGAAGCGGTGAGATTCCCGTTTACCGACGACTTTAATTTCGGTTTGCTTTGGGTTGTTTCCTGCTGGGTATCATCTAACGAAACGGGAATACTTTCAGGATAAACAGATTCAACATTCTGGTTGTGTTCCAGCTCGGTAATAATTGTGTTGATGAAATTTTTGTCCTGCGCTTTACTCTCCGGCAGGGTGACACGCAAATAACGGTCAAAACCGTAACGCGTATTTAGCTCATTCAGTTCGGCAGACTTATCCGCCTGGAACATGGGGGTGAGGACCAGGGTCGGGTCGCTCAGGGTCAGCTTGCGGGCCGCAGCGGTTGTGCCCTCGGTGCCCGGTTTCAGCGTCACGATGATCGCTGCGTAAGAGATACCGTCCTGAGCCAGCTCCGCCTGAGGCAGCGTTGCAGCGTGCGCGGAACAGGTAACGGCTGCGCAAATTAACAGCGATAAAATACTTTTTTTCATTTTAGCCAACGATCCTTTATGACATTAATTAAAATCCTTCTTTTTCAGCATGAATTAAAAAAGTAAGCGGACCTATAAGAGCGCTCTTTTAAAAAATAAGAAATCTCTTGTCATTAAACGTTGGCTTAGCAGCGGCGCCATTTAAATCTGTCAAGCCCTCGCTGCGGGTAAAAATATTTATTCCTTTGCAATCCATCCGGGTACGCACAATATAAAATTACATCCTGGGCAAACTCTAATTAACGCCGCTAAAGGAAAATCCAATGACAATTAAAATGGTGATTGCGGATGAGCATACCGTGATCCGCCGGGGGATCGGCGCCATGATCGGCGATAACGCTTCTCTGGCGCTCTCATTCTGTGGCGAAGCCGCCTCAACCGTAGAGCTTCTGGCGTTGCTGGCGCGTGAAACCCCCGATATTTTGTTGCTGGGCTATACGCTGCGGGATCCGCAGAACGGCATGGAGGGGCTGGCGCTGGTGAAGTGGTTAACCCGCCACTACCCGTCGCTGCAGGTGATGATGCTCTCGCCCGATACCAACCCGCTGCTGATCCGCCTCGCACTGGAAGCAGGTGCGAAAGCCTGGCTCAGCCGTCACAGCGATGAAAAGATCCTCAGCCAGGCGTTACAGTCGGTGATCGATGGCGAAGTGTACGTCGAGCGCACCCTGATGAACGCCCTGTTTAAAGGCGGGAAAATGATGAATGAGGCGCTCTCCGTCCGGGAGACTGACGTGCTGCGTTTGATCTGTAGGGGACTGAGCCTGACGGATATCTCGCGGCGGATGCATCTGAGCATTAAAACCGTGAGCGCCCATAAAATGCGGGCGATGGACAAGCTGGGGGTGAAGAACAGCTGCCAGCTCTACTGCCTGCTAGCGAAAACCCGGATGTTTGATATCGCACTCTGACATCCGGGTCACTTTCATCAGGCGGCAGGCAGTTCTGCCAGCGGCCAGCGCGGACGGACGGAGACGCTGAGATCCGCCGTGGCACCCGGCTTCATACGCACCATCCCGGCATAGGCGATCATCGCCCCGTTATCGGTACAGAATTCCGGACGGGCGTAGAACACCTCACCGCGACGCTTTTGCATCATTTCCGCCAGCTTCGCACGCAGGGTACGGTTGGCGCTGACGCCACCCGCCATCACCAGACGCTTAAAGCCAGTCTGATCCAGAGCGCGCTTGCACTTGATCATCAGCGTATCCACCACCGCGTCTTCAAAAGCACGGGCGATATCAGCGCGGGTCTGATCGTCATCTTCATTATTACGGATGGTATTCGCCGCGAAGGTTTTCAGCCCCGAGAAGCTGAAATCCAGACCCGGACGATCCGTCATCGGACGCGGGAAGACAAAGCGCCCTTCCGTGCCCTGGGATGCCATTTTCGACAGCATCGGGCCGCCTGGGTAATCGAGACCCAGCAGCTTGGCGGTTTTATCGAAAGCTTCACCCGCCGCATCGTCAATGGACTCACCCAGCAGTTCGTATTCACCAATACCGGTGACGCTGATCAACTGGGTGTGGCCGCCGGAAACCAGCAGCGCCACAAACGGAAACTCCGGTGGATTATCTTCCAGCATCGGCGCCAGCAGGTGCCCTTCCATATGGTGAACCGGGATTGCCGGGACATCCCACGCGAACGCCAGCGAACGACCAATAGTCGCGCCCACCAGCAGCGCGCCCACCAGCCCTGGACCGGCCGTGTAGGCTACGGCGTCGATATCTTTTGCCGTTAAGCCCGCCTCTTTCAGCGCCGCCTGAATCAGTGGCACCGTTTTACGCACATGATCGCGGGAGGCCAGCTCCGGCACCACGCCGCCGTAGTCAGCATGTAATTTCACCTGACTATACAGTTGGTTGGCGATCAGCCCTTTTTCATCGTCGTAGATCGCGATGCCGGTTTCATCGCAGGATGTTTCAATACCCAGTACACGCATGACTTGTTTTACCTCACTCAGATACCGCGCAGTGTAGAGCCTGGGCGGGTTGATGTAAAACTTTCCTCACCCCTGGAGTTCTCTTCGTGTATACTCCTCACCCTTATAAAAGTCCCTTTCAAAAACGGCCGCGGTGCTTTACAAAGCAGCAGCAATTGCAGTAAAATTCCGCACCATTTTGAAATAAGCTGGCGTTGATGCCAGCGGCAAACCGAATTTATAAAGGTGAGAGTTACATGCCGGTAATTAAAGTACGTGAAAACGAGCCGTTCGACGTAGCACTGCGTCGCTTCAAGCGTTCATGCGAGAAAGCAGGTGTTCTGGCTGAAGTTCGTCGTCGTGAGTTCTATGAAAAACCAACGACCGAACGTAAGCGCGCTAAAGCTTCTGCTGTGAAACGTCACGCGAAGAAACTGGCTCGCGAAAACGCACGCCGTACTCGTCTGTACTAATCTTTTGAGGACGCACGTCCTCAATTGTCAGACAGAGTAATAGTCGTAAGGCCGTGCTTCCGGAAGGAATGCGCGGCTTGTTTTCGTTTATGAATCAGGACTTACACAAAATCATTCACACTGTATCAAGGCGGCAAGTGAGTGAATCCCCGGAGCTTACTTAAGTAAGTGACAGGGGTGAACGAGCGCAGCCAACGCAGAGACAGTTTGAAGGATGAAGTGTAATCGCGGGGCCTATGGCTGGACGAATTCCACGTGTATTTATTAATGATCTGCTGGCAAGAACCGACATCGTCGATCTCATCGACGCGCGGGTAAAGCTGAAGAAGCAGGGCAAGAACTACCACGCGTGCTGTCCATTCCATAACGAGAAAACCCCCTCTTTCACCGTTAACGGTGAAAAACAGTTCTACCACTGCTTCGGCTGTGGCGCGCACGGCAACGCCGTCGACTTTTTGATGAACTACGACAAGCTCGAGTTCGTTGAAACCGTCGAAGAGCTGGCAGCCATGCACAACCTTGAAGTGCCTTATGAAGCAGGCAGTGGCCCCAGCCAGATAGAGCGTCATCAACGACAAACGCTGTATCAGCTGATGGACGGCCTGAACGCATTTTACCAACAGTCTCTTAAGCAACCTGCCGCTGAGCCTGCGCGTCACTATTTGAATCAGCGCGGACTGAGCGACGATGTTATTGCGCGTTTCGCTATTGGTTACGCCCCTCCCGGTTGGGATAACGTGTTAAAGCGTTTTGGCGGCAATAGCGAAGATCGTAAATCCCTCATCGACGCGGGCATGCTGGTCACGAATGACAAGGGACGCAGCTATGACCGCTTCCGCGAGCGGGTGATGTTCCCCATTCGCGACAAGCGTGGCCGGGTAATTGGTTTTGGTGGACGCGTGCTGGGCGATGCCCTGCCGAAATACCTTAACTCCCCGGAAACGGACATTTTCCATAAGGGCCGCCAGCTGTATGGCCTGTATGAAGCCCAGCAGGATAACGCTGAACCGCAGCGCCTGTTGGTGGTCGAAGGCTATATGGATGTGGTGGCGCTGGCGCAGTTCGACATTAATTATGCCGTTGCGTCTCTGGGCACCTCCACGACCGCCGACCATATTCAGCTGCTGTTTCGGGTGACCAACACCGTGGTTTGCTGTTACGACGGCGACCGTGCCGGACGCGAAGCCGCCTGGCGCGCGCTGGAAACAGCGCTGCCGTATATGACCGACGGGCGTCAGTTACGCTTTATGTTTCTGCCCGACGGCGAAGACCCGGATACGCTGGTGCGTAAAGAGGGCAAAGCGGCATTTGAAGCGCGGATGGAGCAGGCTCAGCCGCTCTCCACGTTTCTGTTTAACAGCCTGATGCCGCAGGTCGATTTGAGTACCCCGGATGGCCGCGCCCAGCTGAGCACGCTGGCGTTACCGCTGATTACTCAGGTGCCTGGCGAAACGTTGCGCATCTATCTGCGTCAGGAGTTGGGTAAGAAACTCGGCATTCTGGATGACAGTCAGCTTGAACGTTTAATGCCAAAGCTGGCGGATAGCGGAGCGGCTCGCCCGGCGCCACAGCTAAAACGCACAACCATGCGTATACTGATAGGACTGCTGGTGCAAAATCCGGAACTGGCGCCGAAAGTGCCCTCTCTGGAAGGTTTGAACCACGAAAAGCTGCCGGGACTTGGCTTATTTGCAGAACTGGTCAACACTTGTCTCTCACAGCCAGGTCTGACCACAGGGCAACTTTTAGAGCACTATCGCGGAACAAAAGCGTCCGCCACCCTTGAAAAACTGTCGATGTGGGACGATATAGCAGATAAAGATATCGCTGAAGAGACCTTCACCGACTCGCTCAACCATATGTTTGATTCGATGCTTGAACTGCGCCAGGAAGAGTTGATAGCTCGCGAGCGCACACACGGTTTAAGCAGCGAAGAACGCCGGGAGCTCTGGATGATTAACCAGGAACTGGCGAAGAAATAAAAGAATTTAACGGCTTAAGTGCCGAATATCGTTCGGGCAGATCCCGACAGCCGCACTGAGAGGCAGCGGCACAAATACAAGTACGCCCTCGCTTTAAAGGTTGGCAGCCGTATCGCCGACACCAATCAAACGAATAAGTGTGGATACCGTCTTATGGAGCAAAACCCGCAGTCACAGCTGAAACTTCTTGTCCAACGTGGTAAGGAGCAAGGCTATCTGACCTATGCCGAGGTCAATGACCATCTGCCGGAAGATATCGTCGACTCCGATCAGATCGAAGACATCATCCAAATGATCAATGACATGGGTATTCAGGTGATGGAAGAAGCCCCTGATGCCGATGATCTGTTGCTTGCTGAAAACTCAAACAACACTGACGAAGATGCAGAAGAAGCTGCTGCACAGGTTCTGTCGAGTGTTGAATCAGAAATCGGCCGCACGACGGACCCGGTGCGCATGTACATGCGTGAAATGGGGACCGTTGAGCTGTTGACCCGTGAAGGCGAAATTGACATCGCCAAACGTATCGAAGACGGGATCAACCAGGTTCAGTGCTCTGTTGCCGAATACCCTGAAGCCATCACCTATCTGCTCGAGCAGTACGATCGTGTGGAAGCGGAAGAAGCACGTCTGTCCGATCTGATCACCGGCTTTGTCGATCCGAACGCGGAAGAAGACATGGCGCCTACGGCGACGCATGTCGGCTCTGAGCTGTCTCAGGAAGAGATGGACGATGACGAAGACGAAGAAGAAGAAGAGAGCGACGACGACAGCAGCGACGATGACAACAGCATCGACCCTGAACTGGCGCGCGAGAAGTTCGGTGAGCTGCGTACACAGTATGAAGTCACCCGCGACACCATTAAAGCCAAAGGCCGTAGCCATGCTGCCGCTCAGGAAGAGATCCTGAAGCTTTCTGAAGTGTTCAAGCAGTTCCGTCTGGTGCCAAAACAGTTCGATTACCTGGTTAACAGCATGCGCGTCATGATGGACCGCGTCCGTACCCAGGAACGCATCATCATGAAAATGTGCGTTGAACAGTGCAAAATGCCGAAGAAGAACTTCATCACCCTGTTCACCGGCAACGAAACCAGCGAAACCTGGTTCAACGCGGCTATCGCGATGAACAAGCCGTGGTCTGAAAAGCTGCGTGATGTGGCTGACGACGTCCACCGTGGTCTGCAGAAGCTGCAGCAGATTGAAGAAGAGACCGGCCTGACCATCGAGCAGGTAAAAGACATTAACCGTCGCATGTCCATCGGTGAAGCGAAAGCCCGCCGTGCGAAGAAAGAGATGGTTGAAGCGAACTTGCGTCTGGTTATCTCTATCGCCAAGAAATACACCAACCGCGGTCTGCAGTTCCTGGATCTAATCCAGGAAGGTAACATCGGTCTGATGAAAGCGGTTGATAAGTTCGAATACCGTCGTGGTTACAAGTTCTCCACCTACGCAACCTGGTGGATCCGTCAGGCTATCACCCGCTCTATCGCGGATCAGGCGCGCACCATCCGTATTCCGGTGCATATGATTGAGACCATCAACAAGCTCAACCGTATTTCCCGCCAGATGCTGCAGGAGATGGGCCGCGAGCCGACGCCAGAAGAGCTGGCCGAGCGCATGCTGATGCCGGAAGACAAGATCCGTAAAGTGCTGAAGATTGCCAAAGAGCCAATCTCCATGGAAACGCCAATCGGCGACGATGAAGATTCGCATCTGGGTGATTTCATCGAGGATACCACCCTCGAGCTGCCGCTGGACTCTGCGACCACCGAGAGCCTGCGTGCCGCCACGCACGACGTGCTGGCTGGCCTGACCGCCCGTGAAGCAAAAGTCCTGCGTATGCGTTTCGGTATCGATATGAACACCGACCACACGCTGGAAGAAGTGGGTAAACAGTTCGACGTGACCCGCGAACGTATCCGTCAGATCGAAGCGAAGGCGCTGCGTAAACTGCGCCACCCGAGCCGCTCTGAAGTGCTGCGTAGCTTCCTGGACGACTAACCCAGGTAAACAGCAAAAAGCTCCCAATCGGGAGCTTTTTTTGTTTATTCCCTCTCCCTGTGGGAGAGGGTCAGGGTGAGGGCATCAGGCCGCACCGTATTTAAAGCCCCCGCGTCACCAGCGCCTCATCCAGCTCCCGATACGCCTCCACCAGCTTCTCTACCGTCGCCCTGTTAAGCCCGCTCGGATTAGGCAACACCCACACCTGCGTCACGCCGATGGTGATGCTCTGCTTTCCCCACTGCACCCCACGCTGGCTGAACGCCTGCTCATACGCCTGCTTGCCGAGGATCGCCAGCGCCGCCGGCTGATAGTCCTCAATCTTCTTAATCAGTTCCCGCCCGCCGCTGCGTAGCTCATGCAGGTTCACCTCGCTCGCCTGCACCGTCGGCCGTTCCACCAGCATGGTGATACCGCAGCGGGTATCCAGCAGCTGTTGCTCCTCTTCCGGCTTCAGAAGTTTGTCGGTAAACCCGGCCTGATAGATCACCTTCCAGAAACGATTCCCCGGATGGGCAAAGTGAAAACCGGTATGGGCAGAGGACTTGCCCGGATTGATGCCGCAGAACACCACCCTCAGGCCTGGCGCAAGGATGTCGTTGATCATGTTTACTCCCGCTTAATGGTTCAGGCTCTAAGTATAAGAGATTGAAAATGGGTTGTTTATAAAAACAGCAGGCAGGCGGGTATGTCTGGATTGCGACGAGGAGTTACTTTATAATCCTCCGCCACGGCCCCTTAGCTCAGTGGTTAGAGCAGGCGACTCATAATCGCTTGGTCGCTGGTTCAAGTCCAGCAGGGGCCACCAGATAAAAAAAAGGCGTCAGATAAGAAATTATCTGACGCCTTTTTCGTTCAGCCTCTATTCAGGCAATATTAGTGTGTCCGGTACGGCTCCCTTACATAATCCCGCAGAATATACACCATGTCATGCAGCAGTCCCGCCAGATCCTCCGCCACCTTACCCGGCAGCATATTCGCCAGTAACGCCTGATTCAGCGAGCGCAGATATCCCACCATCAGATACGTGTCCTGCCAGCAGTCTGGCATGACGGATTCGGGCGGCTCATCAACAGTAAGCTGTGCCACCAGCTCCGGCGGTAAATCCTCATCGCACAGCTGCGCCAGACGGGCGAGCACGTGAGATAACCGCCCGCAAAGCGCCAGACGCGCAGACAGATCTTTTGTTTCCAGTAAGACATTCACATAGGCCGTGCACAGGTCCGTTACCTCAAACAGGTCGGCCGTGGCGGGGATTGGCGCGGTGAGCAGATGATGAATAACGCTTTCGTCAAATTCGGGATAAGACTGAGTTGGGATCGTAGCCATAAGGCATCCTCCTTGTACAAAGAATGAGATCAACGCCAGAGTTCCTACGCTCGGGGGGTGACGCTGACGGAGGTAGGAATGCCGACGTACAAGGGGATCGGCCAGCCTTTCGGCTGCTCCGCCAGCGCCACCGTAATCTTATCGGTATACGCGCTGGCAGGACACCAGAAAGTGAATCTGGGTCACCTTATACTGAATCGGGTTCCTACGCCCGGTTGCAGTTTCTTCTGCAACGCCCTCACCCTACTCCTCTCCCCGTCCCGCCAAAAGCAAAATCCCAACCTCGTTTTCATCTCTGCGAGCCGCCTTCCAGAATCCTACTCTCAACGCCCCAGCAAAAACGAATCGTCATTTTTTGTAAAATGAAATGGCGTTTTAGATATGTTCATCACAATTTACTTCTCGGAAATCGTTAAGATATCAGACCAGACAAACAGTAAGGTTTTTGTGTGGATAACTAACCGGTGTGAGAAACGAGGAGCATGCATTAGCGCTTTTATATAAAGCCAACACACGGATTTAACATTTTATTTTACAGCGCCAGAAAATAACTATCGGGATAACTCTCGGGGATGCGTTCGGCCTGAAAATTTTTTACTGACTATTTTGATACTCTCTTAAATACGGAAAACTTATCGTGGATTACATTATTAAAATACTTGGCACACCCGCGATTATTGTCGCGTTTATTGCTTTTTTAGGTCTGGCGTTACAAAGAAGCAGCCTCACCGATATTATTAAAGGCACCCTTCTTGCTTTTATTGGTTTTGTCTTAATTAAAACCGGCGGGAGTATTCTCGGCGGCGTCTTAACCATGTTCAGCGACATATTTACCAACGCATTTGGTCTGCGCGGGGTGGTGCCCAGCAACGAAGCGATTATGGCGCTGACTATCGATACGCTGGGCCGACCGGCGGCATTCATCCTGTTCTTTGCGATGATCATTAACGTGCTGCTGGCCCGCTACACCCGCTTTAAATCAATTTATCTGTCACTGCACCTGATCGTCTTTATGGCCTTCTCGGTGACCGCCGCGCTGGTGGGATTAGGTTACAGCGAGCAGTTCGCCATTATTTTCGGCTCGCTGGTGATCGGCACCTATATGGCAGTGTTCCCGACGATCCTGTCGCGCTTCAGCCGTAAAATTATCGGCCACAACGATTACTGCATCGCCCACGCCGCGTCCAGCTCCTATATTATCGGCTCGTATCTCGGGAAATGGTTTGGTGATACCTCGGTCAACGTCGAAGAGGTCAAAGTCAGCGGTAAATTCAGTTTCCTGAAAAACCCGGACGTGGCGACCTTTGTGACCATGTTCTTCCTGCTGGGCATCTCCTCCATCTTTGCTGAAGACGCTTTCCTCAACAACGTGCTGGCGAATAAACCTTATTTTGTCTGGCTGCTGGAAAAATCTGCGACCTTCGCAGGCGGGTTATATATCGCCAAGAAAGGCGTGGTGATGTTCACCGAAGAGATCGTGCCTGCCTTCAAAGGCTTCTCTCAGGTAGTGGCGCCAGGTTCTGTTCCGGCCGTGGATCCGATGGTGCTGTTCGACAAATCCCCGAACGCGGTACTGGTGGGCTTCCTTGTCAGCTTTGTGGCGGAACTGTGCTGCGTGGCGATCTTCCCGTTCATCGGTCTGCCGATCATTATCCCGGGCATTATGGCGAGCTTTATTACCGGCGGTAGTGCGGCGATCTTTGGTAATGCAACCGGTGGGTTCCGGGGGGCGGTACTGGCGAGTTTCGTGAATGGTCTGCTGCTGTGCTTCCTGCCAGCACTGGTCCTGCCGCTGTTTAACCATCTGGGCGTGAGTGCGGTGACCTTTGCCGATCCGGACTTCACCTTCCTGTCCGCCATCATCAAATACACCTTCGGCTTAGGCCATTAATCCTCTCACCGGCCCGTTCCCGGGCCGGTTTTTCCTGCCTTTATTTCGCTAACGACACCAGCATCTTCAGACTCGCAGAATAGTAATCCTCCTGCGTCGTGATCTGCGGATCGCCCGCCGGAAGTTGCCCCAGCGCCAAATCACGCACCGCCAGCAACCCGCCCGCCATCATATACGGCGCCGGATCGCCGGTGGTGACATTCACCCAGGCTGGCGTCTGGGTACGGGCAAACCGTCCCCAGTACGCGGTATAAGGCGCCATCAGCGGGCTGGAAGCATTCGCCCACTTGATATACAGCGGGACGCGAATCGCATCGTAGCTAAAGCGCGCCGGCCACTCTTTGGCCGGGGTCACGCGACCGTCGGCGTACAGGGAAACCCAGTCTGCGGGAAGCTGGGTATTGCCGAAGCGCATCTTCACCAGCAGCTTCTGTCCGTCATTGATCAGGTCACGCCACACCGTCAGATGACTGCGCTTCGCGAAATCCTCCCACGCCGGGAAGATAAAATAGGACGGGTTGAGATTCACGTAGCTGTTGAGGTTAAAGCCCTTCGCACCGGGCAGCATCACGCGGTAACCAGCAAAGCTGATCACGTTGCGGGCCAGCAGCGATTTAGTGATGGCGTCCGAGGCGTTCAGATAGTTATTGTCATTCCACTGGGTACCCGCTTTTAACAGCGCCCAGGCGATAAAGGTATCGCCGTCGGTGGCGTTGTTTCTGTCGGCGATCGGGTCCGGTGCCACCGGGTTATAACGCCAGTAGAACAGTCCGGTCTCGGGATTTTGCAGATTCTTTTTCGTCCAGTTCCAGATTTTGTCAAAACCGGCGCGATCGTTGTTACGCACCGCCATCATCATGGCGAAGCCCTGCCCCTCAGTGTGGCTCACACTGTTGTTGCCGGTATCAATGATGCGACCATCCGCCATCAAAAATCGCGCTTTGTAGCTGTCCCAGGCGGGGCCGGCAAAGGCCTGATGACTTAACAACAGTCCCAGCACCAGAACCAGGGTTTTACTTCGCTGCCACATGGCCGATCCTTATTGATTGTTTTGATATCTGAAATGGATAACCGTAGCCGAGGGGGATGCCTCGCGCCACAGTGATACGTGTGATTTGCCGCCCTGCTCGCGCAGCCAGCGGGCGTAGAGCCCCTCCAGCACCGCGCTGAAGGCATGGTTCCACGCCATTTGCTTTGGCTCTTCCGGCGGTACCGGCAACGCCGTATGGGCGATGCGGATCGCCGTCTCGCTGGCGTCAATATCAATATAGCCCCAGTTAAAGGCCGCGAGCCGGGCATTGATCTGCGCTTCGAGCTCACCCACGGTGTGGGCCAGCGCCAGCGGGAAACGCTCGCCCAGCGAGTCGCCCATCTGCACGAGGAACGAGCGGCTCTGCGCCTCACCGACGTTGGCTACCATACTCTCAATCATCACGTGGATCAGCGAAAACCAACCCGACTGCGTCTGTTGATGCTGGTAATACTGCAAAAGCTGTTGATCGTTCATTACTTATTCCCCAGAAGGTAGCGGAAGTAGAGGCTCGCGGTACTTTCGTTGTAATCACCAAAGGTGTCATAACCCACCTGTCCGCCGATGGTCATGTCTTTATTGAGTTTGTAGTCCGTTGACGCGCGCAGGGTGTATCCCAGGCCGTTCTCGCTGCTGCCCTTGTAGAACGCCTCTTTGGCAAAACCACGGGAGACATAATCTTCCAGCTGTCGCTGCATGGCGGAATCTGTCGGGAAGTACGGACTCTCATCCTGGGAGTAAGACTGATACCCCACCGATGCCCCTAAGCCCAGCTTCCAGTTGTCATATTTCTGGGTGTAATCCACCGGGAAGGAGACGCTGATGTAATCCTGCGGACTGAAATAGCCACCCTGACCGTAGCTGAAGTAGCTCAGGTTCTTGTCAAAGTTCATGTAGTTCATGTTGATGCCGGCTTTTAACTCGCGATCGGCAGCATAGTACGGACGGAAATAGACCCCCGCCGAACCGTTGACGCTGGTGTTGCTCGGGACGTTCTCCCCGACGTAGTCATACACGCCAAACCCGGCATAGAAGCCCGCATCGGTATTGTCATAGCTCAGCTGGGCGCTGCCGCCGTTTTTGGTGACCTGGCCCCACTTCTTGCCGCTGTACTTATCTTCCACCCCAACGTAGGAGAGCAGGCTGTCCACCACCGCGCGACGTTCGCCGGTCAGGATCAGCTTGAGGTAATCCGTCAGCTGCGGCGACCACTGCACGCCCCCTACCAGCGTATTCAGATCCTGGCCCAGCGGCGTGGAGCCGACATCAATTTTGTACTGCTCCCCGGTGAGTGCCATTGCCACTTCGACCCCCTGGGCACTTTGCGAGCCCTGGGACGGCACCTTGATTTTGTCGATGTTCGGCAGCTCTGGCGGCGTGGTGGTGGAGGCGTTATACAGCTCCTCGGCCACCCCACCCTGGATCAGCGCCCCGGTACCAAACCGGCGGCTGGATTCATCGGACGAGGTGCCTGCATCGAGGCTGATCGGCGTGACGTTAACATCCAGACGCGAATCGCCGAACGGCACGGTGGACCACTGCAGCGGGGCCTTGATCTCCGTCAGCTTGCTCAGCCCCTCTTCGCCGTCACGTGCGCGCAGGGCAGTTGAACCCCGCGCCCAGGTGGCGGTTTTGTCGACCAGCATCTCCATCATGTTATCCACCTGCCGCAGCGTGCCCGCCTGGGCAGTTTCTACCGGCAGATCGGTGCGCACGGTGCCCGGCGGCGCGGTCTGTGGATTACGCGCCAGCTGGGCCACCTGCCACGGCATCGCCTGGCCGTAGAGCGACGGTGAGGCCGCCTCCACGCCCTGGCTGGAGGTACCGACAAACGGATTGTCGGCCAGGGCCAGACCGCCCAGCATCGGGGCGGTTTCGCCGTTATTGTTCTGCAGGCCGAGCAACTTGCCGCGGGCGGTGCGCAGATAGCTCATCGCCTGCTGATGGTTGCCCTGGGCCTCGGAGACCCGGGCCAGCAGCAGTAAGCGTTCCGGGGTGCTGTCGTTGGTCAGCCCGGCGGAAAGCTGCTTCGCTTTATCCACGTTGTTGCTGGCAAGGGCCACGTCGATGGCCCCGGCGCGCGCGTCCTGCTGCGGCGTGTCGCGGGTCATCAGGTAGTCGTAAACCACCCCGGCCTCTTTGTTCATCTTCCCGGACTGATAGACGCGGGCCATGGCAAACATCAGATCGGTGTTCTGCGGATCGTTTTGCATGGCGCGGATCAGCTTGTCGTAGGCCGCCGCGTAGTTGCCCTGCACGCGCAGACGATCGGCCTCGTTGATCACGTAGCCGTTGCGAATGCTCGCCAGCTGGGTCGGGGTACTGCGCGACTGCAGTTCCGGGCTGGCAAGCCAGGCCTGAGCTTCGCTGCCCAGTCCGGCCTGGTTCAGGACCGCAACCTGATCGGCATAGTCCCCGGCATTACCCTGCACGCCACGACGCATATTGTCGTGCACCACGCTCACCGCAGTGGTGACATCGCCGCTCTGGGCCAGCATCCGCGCCAGCTTGCCGGCGTCAGCCGGGCTTTGCGGCGGACGTGATGCCAGGGCTTTCAGGGTGTTGGCCGCCGCGGTCCGGTCGCCCTGGGCCAGATAGCGTTCGGCGACGTCCATCTGCAGGTTGTAATTCACCCGCTGGGACAGTTCGCGCATATCGCCGTTCTGGCTGGAGGCCGGAATGCGTGACAGCAGCGTTTGCGACTGCTGCCAGGCGTTGTTTTCGCTGGCGAACAGGGCCGCCGCGTAGAGTTCGCTGTTGCTGGCGTTCGGGCGGAAGGCAGGCGTCATGACGTTAGCCGCCTCCGCGCTGCGCCCCTGCTTCTGCAGCAGTCGGGCTAAATCCAGACGCAGCCAGGGATCGGATGGATAGCGGGCCGTACCCTGCTGTAACAGGGCGATAGCGCGCTGCGGATCGCCGTTGGCCACCGCCTGCTGGGCCTGACGACGCAGCGGATCGGTGGGGTTACCGCCGGAGACGCGCGGCTGCAGCCTCGCCTGCAGGCTGGCAGGCAGGGTTTGCAACATCGCCTGGGCTTCGGCGGTTTTGTTCTGCTCACGCAGGACGTAGTAGAGGTTTTCCCGCGCCGCGCCGTTATTTGGCTGCTCGGTCAGCAGGCCGCGCAGGGTCTGCTCTGCTGCGGTGTAATCTTTGTTATGCCGCTGGACGTCGGCCCGGAACAGCTTCGCCGCCGCCCCCTGCTCGCCGCTGCGTTGGGTCAGGGGCGCGCTCAGCGCCAGGGCCTGGCTGACGTTACCCTGCTTGTAAGCCGCCTGCGCCTGGGCCAGCTGGCCGTAGAATTCGGCGTCCTGCGCCTGCTGTTTACGCTCGTCAGAAGCGGCACCGCCAAGGCTGGCCGCGCGGTTCAGGTACTGCGCGCCTGCGGCATAGTCGCCCTTGCGCAGGGCCACATAGCCCATCCCGGCCAGCGCATCGGCATCTTCCGGGTTGGCCTTCAGCACCTGCTCAAACTGGTTGCGGGCGGTATCGGTATTGCCGCTGTTCAGCGCCACATAGCCTTCGCCTTTTGCCGCTCCGCCGATGCTCTTGCGGTAGTGATCCTGCACCGCGGTATCGTTCGGATGACGCTGGAGGAAGGTCTGGTAATAGGCTTCGTCGCCCGCCTGCGGGCCCAGCCACAGCAGGGCCTGACGCAGGGATTTATCCGCATCCTGACTGCCGCTCGCCAGATCCTGCAGGATGTTCATCCCCTCGCGACGGGTGCTTTCCTGATAGGTCAGGACTTTACCCAGCGCAATTTTGACGTTGTTATCCTGCGGATACTGGACGCGCAGCTGACGCAGCTCGCTCACCGCCTGCGGATAGAGGGACTTGTCCCCCGCCATGGTCAGATAGTACTCCGGGGCCAGGCTCGGCGGCGGCTGATTGCCGGTAAACAGGCTCTGCCAGGTGGCCAGCGCGGCGGGAATGTTGCCGCTGCGCGCCTGCTGACGGGCCAGCTCCAGCTGCCCGCGCGGCACCTGCTGCATCTGTTTGGCGTTATCCAGCGCCTGCAAATTCGCATCCTGCGGCGAGACCGCCGTTAAGCGCTCGCGCCACTGGGCTGCCCCTTTGATGTCGCCGGCCTGCTGCGACCAGAGGGCCATCAGGTACAACGCCTGGGTGTTGTTGGCGTCGACCATCAGCACTTTTTTCAGCGATTCCATCGCCAGATTATCGTGAGACTTTTCGTGCCAGTAGTTGGCCTGATCGAACAGCGCTTTCAGCGCCGGGTTATTGGCTGACTGCGCGGCATCCGCCGCCTGGGCACCCTGGATGCCCCCGATCGCCAGCCCGCTGACCAGGCAAAGCACAGGCAGATGTCCGGCGGTTTTGTTTTTATTTTCCATAGTGTTACCACCCTTACTCACGATCTGAATCCTGTGGGTTAAGACGTTTGTGCGCGCGTTTTTTCAGTAACGAGTAGAGGCTCAGGCCAATAATCGTCGCGAACAGCAGTCCAAAAATCGCCAGCATGGCGGAGTGCTGCGTGGCATACCACACCACCATCATGTACCAGGGCATCTGGCCGCTCGGGAACTGCGGGCCGACGCGGAAACTGCGTACGCCGTTCTCATCGGTGATGATCGCGGTATCGCCGCGGATCCCGGCGTTGATGCGGGCGGAGTTGAGGTCGGTATGCAGACGCGCCAGCTGGGCGTCATCGCTGCCAATCGCCATCACCACCAGACGTTCCGGGTTCCACTGGGAGCGGAAGCTGACAAAGCCGCGCCAGGATTCGTTCGACGAGAAGTAGCGGTCGGCATCGACGCCGGACGCGTTCCAGTCTCCCTCCAGCAGACGCTGCGCTTTTTCCCACAGTTTCGGTTCCCGCACGCCAAAGGTGTGCTCGTTGCTGACAAACGGCGACTGCGCCAGCAGGGCGCGGTTAAAGGCGGTTTGATCCAGCGAGGAGACCGCCAGCACGTCGCTGTTGCTCAGGCGCAGCAGGTTCGCACCGCCGGACGGCAGACCAAACATCACGCGGTTATTGTTCAGCGCGGTGCCGGTGGCATTACCGGAACGGGCAGAGAGATCCAGCAGGGTGCTGATCTCGCTTTCGCTCGGGTTCTCCGGCAGGAGCAGTACCGTCTGGGAGAAGTCCGCCAGACGGGTGAACGGGAACGAGGCACCCACGAAGTACGACAGGTTTGGCAGCAGCGTGAAGTGGCGCGTGTTGCTCAGATCAATACTCGAGTCTTCGTCGATACGGCTCTTGATGTTGTTATTGAGCAGGACGCTGCACGGCGCAGTCTCTTTGGTCTGGATGTTGAAATAGAGTTGCAGCTGGTTGTCGCCGTAAATCAGGTACGGCTCCAGCGGCACCTCCACATTCTCCTGACGCGCATCGCCGCCAAGCTTATGCCACAGCCCTTCGAGCAGCCCCTGCTTGTTGACCGGCAGGTTGCGCAGGAACGCGCCGTTGAAGGTCATCGACAGGTACGAGCGCTGCTCGTCAATCCAGCTTTCGGACGGGAAGCGGTAGGCCACTTTCAGCGGAATGGTGTCCCCATCCCACATAAACAGATCCGGCGCAGCACGGAAGGCCAGGGTCAGCGGTTCGTGCCAGATGCCGGTCACGGTCAGGCTCTGATCCTTACGCATCAGCTCGCTCAGCAGCACCGGGCGATCGGTCGAGATCCAGCGCGGGGCATCGTAAGGTTTGCTGACCGGGATGTTCTGCGCCTCAACCGGCAGGCTGGTGGTCTGGCCGTTGAACTGCCCACGGGTCAGACGGTACGCGGCGCTTTTAAGCTGCTGCTCGTTGTTCCCTACCACCAGCAGCAGCTTGTAGATCGGGTTGCCGGGGTTATCCACCACCTGCAGCGTGGCTCCGTTCGAGGCTGGCAGTGTTAAGCCGCCGATGGACTCGCCCGGTTTACCAAACAGGATGCCGTTTTTCTCCGGCAGCTGATCGTGTAATGCATCAAAGGCGATGCCGCGATAGTCCGCTTCGATACCCAGCCAGGAGGCGATCAGCGCCGCGGCACCCACCTGCTCCGGCAGGGTTTTGGCCGGGAACGCGAAGGTCAGCGTGGTCGGCGTCATCTGCATTTCGTCGAGGAACGGACGCGGGAAGTGGCTGAGATCCGCAGCAATGTTCAGCTGCTGCGCCTCCAGGTCCAGCCGCGTGTTCGGCATGATGGTGACCTGGTAGCTGTCGGACAGATCGCGCTGGCACAGCAGCGCATCGCCGTCGTTAATTTTGAAGCTGATGTTGTTGCGGGATACCACCATCGCCGCCGGAATATCCAGCTGATAGCTGGAGACATTGCTGTCGGCGGAGCCCAGCGGCACCGTCCCCAGCGGCTGGCCGTTGAGCATCAGCTGCAGGGTGGTATTACGTGCCGCCATCGCCGGGGAGACCTTGAGGTTCAGCTCCAGCTGCGCGTTAGTGATCACCTGGTCCGCCGAGAGGGTAAAGTCGATCCCGCCCTGCAGCTGGCCGCCGCTCAGCACCACGCCGTTTGGCTGACCCATCTGGGCCACGGAGATGCTGGTGGTGGTGCCAGGGGTGATGCCCATTGGTGCCGCAGACGCGGCATCGGGTGTCGGTATCGCAGGCGCAGCCTCAGGCACCGGGGTCGTCTCCTCGACCGGCGGGGTCTGGAAGGCAGGCAGCGTGTCGGGGGCGGGCAGCGTGGCCGGAGCCGTGTCGGCCGCAGCAGGCACCGCATCAGGAGCAGGCTGCGCCGCATCCGTTACCGGCGGCGGGAGATCCACCGGCAGCAGCGATTCCACGGTGGTCGGCTCTTCCGCCGTCACCGGCTGCACCAGCACGCCGAACATCAGCGCCATCTGCAGCGCTTTACGGGTCATCCCTTTCATACAGCGGTATCCTCGTTGGCGTTATTCCCGCGGCGGGCGTCATCATGGCGATGACGGCGCTTTTCACGACGGTCCTTCCAGGTCAGCCAGAACAGATCGAATACGCTGCGAATAATGATAAACAACGAGCGGAACGGGTTGTCCTGCGCTTTCGGCGGGTTGATCCACGCATCGGCGCGGGCCAGTACTACGCGCACCAGTTCGCGACGGCGGTCCAGCGGGATCTCGTCAAACATCAGGCGAATGTACTGCTCGTCGTGGGCAATCACGCTCACCGGAATACTGATGGCCCCGGACTGCAATTGCAGCTCTATCTCTTCGATCTCGTCGTTGAGGTGACGGTCATCCACCACCGCAATACGGCAGCCGCCCATGGAGAGATCCAGGGTATGGCTGCGCGAGGAGATGCCGCTGGCGTAGTGAATTACTACCGGCACGGTGGCATCAATACGGATGGTTTTACGCGTCTGACGGGTCTCCCGCGCCACGGCAATGGCGGCCAGCAGGAAGATTAAACTGTAAACGCCCCAGCCGACATTGAGGGCGATAACCATCGGGTCTACCCCGAAGTAGTCATGGCCGACAGCACGCACAATCCCGGCGACAACCCCTGCCGCCAGCAGCACCGCAATAATCAGGTGCGGGCGGACAATGCTGAAATCGAAATAGCCCACGTCCAGCAGCGCGCCTTTATCGGTCACGTTGAACTTGCCACGTTTCGGGAAGATCAGGGTAATCACCGTCGGCAACACCAGGTGGAAAGCCAGCACCAGGTCGTAGATCTCCCCCCAGAAGCTGTAGCGGAACCGCCCGTTGACCCGCGAGTTCACATAGATACAGAGGAACAGGTGCGGCAGCATGTAGGCGAAAATCAGGCTCGCCGAGGAGTGGATAATGTTCAGGTTAAACAGCAGGTACGCCAGCGGCGCGGTGAGGAACGCCACGCGCGGCAACGCAAACTGGAACGAGAGCATGGCGTTGAGGTAGCAAAGACGCTGCTGCCACTTCAGACCCCGGCCCAGCAGCGGGTTATCGACGCGCAAAATCTGGGTCATGCCGCGCGCCCAGCGGGTACGCTGTATAACGTGCACCACCAGACGCTCGGTCGCCAGCCCTGCCGCCAGGGGGATATCGAGATAGGCCGACTTCCAGCCCAGACGCTGCATCTTCAGGGCGGTGTGGGCATCTTCGGTCACGGTCTCAACCGCAAAGCCGCCAATCTCCTCTAACGCGCTGCGACGGATCACCGCACAGGAGCCGCAGAAGAAGGTGGCATTCCAGTTATCGTTGCCGCGCTGGATCTGCCCGTAGAACAACTGACCTTCGTTGGGAATATCGCGGCCCGCGGAGAGGTTACGCTCGAACGGATCCGGTGAGTAGAAGTAGTGCGGAGTCTGCATCAGCGCCAGACGCGGATCCTGCAGGAAGGCCCCGACGGTCGCCTGCAGGAAGATACGCGTCGCCACGTGGTCGCAGTCAAAGACGCAGATCAGCTCGCCCTTGGTAAGCTTCATGGCGTGGTTGAGGTTACCCGCTTTGGCGTGGGAGTTGTCGTTACGCGTGATGTACCCTACCCCGACGTTGGCGGCAAATACCGCAAACTCGTTGCGCTTACCGTCATCCAGCAGGTAGATCTTGAGCTTGTCTGCCGGGTAATCCAGGCATTGCGCCGCCAGCACCGTATCGCGCACCACGTCCAGGCTTTCGTTGTACGACGGAATATAGATATCCACCGTCGGCCACTGCGCCATATCATCCGGCAGCGGTACGATCTTGCGCTGGAGAGGAAACAGGTTTTGCAGATAACTCAAAATAATGGTTATCCAGATATAGAGTTCGGCAAGAAATAACCCGATCCCCAGTATGGCTTCTATTTCTGAATTAAAGTGCAGCGTCTGCGTGGCCCGGAACCAGATATATCGTGTGGACATTAAGACCGCCACAATCATCATAATGACCGACACACGGTGATGTTTGCTAAAGCCAAGCAGCATCAGCGCCCCAATGCTGATTAAGCCGAAGATATACTGCTTCTGGCTATCCATTGGGGTGATAATAATTAATACGGCGATGGGTGCTAAGACCAATAGCAGTAGATAAAACAGCGCCTTTTTCATAGGACGTCCTGAAATTGTCGTCAGAAACTGGAGGTTCTCAGGTTGGCGTGCACGGCGCCGTCACCGACCTGGATACCCAAAATACCCGCGATACGCTTACTCACCAGCTCGATATCAAACGCCGCCGCCGAGGTGGCACTGAAATCCAGTATCGATTGCTGTGAGGCATTGGCCTCAGGCACGCTTTCATCCCGGTTGATCACACCCAGCAGGCGGTCACCGAGGCGTTGCTGTAAGAAGGCGGTGACATCACGGCTGATATGGCGCCGGTTGTCACTCTGGTTCACCAGGAAATAGTATCCGGCCTTGTTATCTGGCGGTGCGCCGCCGGTCAGCCGGTGATTTTCGATGTGGGGCAGCAGGGACAGGGAGGCGGTGTCGGCCAGCAGGGTCACCAGATGCAGATCGGCCAGCGGCGAGATCGCCTTCAGTGCCGGGTTCGGCCCTGGAGGGAAGTCGGCCAGGATAATCAGCCCCGGATAGTTCAGCAGAGAGCTTAAGCCTCGCGCCAGGAAATTGCTGTCGCTGGTGAGGTTATGCTCAAAGATCAGGCGCTGTTCTTCCGTCACTTCGCCATAGGGCAGGACGAACATATTGCTGCCCGCCGTTAGCACCGACTGGCTCCAGTCCGCCGACTCATTGGCACGCGCAACGTAGCCACGCCCGTCAGATAACGGCACGCCAAAATGCAGACGCAGCGCGTTCTGAACATCGAAGTCAATGGCCAGAACTTTATTGCCGGCACGTGCCAGAGCATAAGCGAGGTTGGCCGTGACCGTGGTTTTCCCTACTCCGCCTTTTGGCGAGCAAATACACACTAACGGCATGAAGCGATTGTCTCCAGGAGCGGTTGTAACGGAAGGTCCTTGACCGGATGGCTGGCAGTTGCGGAGGTTTTGGTCGCGAACAGCTGCTCAAAGCGCACCGGCTCCGCCGGTTTTGGCGGAGTCACTGTCTCAGCAGGCGCTTGTACAGGCGCGAGCACGGGTGCTGGATGGAATGCAGATGGCGCCGCCGCGACAGGTGTCTCTTTTACGGTCGCCTGGGGGGTTGCCTCAGGGCGCAGCTGATCGAACAGAGAAGGTACCGCCGGATTAAGCTGCGTCTGTGCGGTTTTATCTGCGCTTTCAACCTGTAAGCTCTGCATGATAGACGGGGCTGAACCGGCCGGCTCCGCCACGGGCGTCTTCGTCAGGCTGGCAAACGCCGCATCCAGTTCGCCGGGTTTAACAGCCTGCGGCACGGGTACCGTAACGCTGCCGGCCTTCGCCAGCGCTGCGTCACTGTCTACACCTGCCAGCTGGTTGATAATCGCCCAGCCGCTGTTCGACGCCTGTTTGTTTTGCGCCGACAGATCCTTGAAATGGATGTCACCGGTGCGCGTTTTATCCTTGAAACGCTGTAAATCATCATAATTTTTCATGGTATTACTCTTGATTCACAAGTCAGTATTTTTGTTTCCTGCATGACTTTGCCAGGGACAACAGTTTGTGGGGTTACGAGCATGTAAAGGGAGTGAAGGGTTAACAACCATCATCGCCCCCGCCATTGCTGGCGCTAATATTTGTTTACCGAATATTCTAATGCATATTACGTAGAGGTAATACTCTCTACAAGCTTATCGACAGATAACGCAATTTCTCCACTTTTCGCCATTAACAACCTACAACTTAAACATAAAATTTTGTTTTGTGTTACTTAAGTGAAACATTTGACCGAAAAAATGATGTAATTGCGGTTAAATACCGGAGGGTAACTATAAGCAGGGTTTATCAAAAAAGACTAAAAGTTGTAGTAGCAGAGACGGGCTTTTCATACTAATGCATGAGGTTAAGGAGATCTTTTATCAGATGGGCAGCATCGTGTTGATAACCTGCCTCCTGTGAAGATAAAGCCAGGGCGTTGTAAGTAAGAGAAACCTTCCGCATAACTCACGAAACGGGTAAAAAGCCACAAGGTTACTGAGGGGATGTGAAGCGTGTTCACGAGCAGTAGCGTTGTTGGGTGGGGTCATCTTTAACGGTTATCGGGATTATCGTTTTGTGGGTTAGCACCTGTAGGTTACGTATATTAGCACTCGGGTTAAGGACGTATTTTTATTGGAATCGGCTACGCAAAAACAAAACTCTGCCCTCTACTACCAATACCTTATGGGATATATTCAATCAAAGCCGTCAAATACATAACACAAACAATTAGTTATGATTTATATGCAGGTAATGATATGAATTTTGGTAAACGTCTCGCACGTATCCGTAAAGAGCAAAAAATGACACAAATTGTCCTGTCCGAAATATCGGGGTGTCATATCAACATGGTTCGACGCTATGAAGCGAATAAAGTACAGCCTTCGCTGGATGTTATTCGCAGACTCTCTGTTGCTCTGTCTACCAGCGCAGACAGTCTGGTTTTTAGTGAGGACGAACGATGTCAGAAAGATGAATTAAAGATGTTATTTGAAGCGGCAGGATCCCTTTCGCCAGAAGAAAAGGACGTGGCGAAAGCGCTACTTGAATCTTTGATAATGAGGCATAACGCTAACCGTTTCGCCTCTCAACAGAAGTAAAAGAACGCGGCAATTCGGTGTTAGAGCACCGAATTGCCGCTAACCACAACAACTAGTTAGGAGTAGTTATTATGGCTAAACACGATTCTACGTCAGAGCGAACCATTTCCAAAGCGCAGCGGCGGTTGAAGATCAGTTATGTCAGCATCCGGCATTTTGATCCCCGCACCTGCATGACAACCTACTATTCCCGCAGCCCCAGCCTGCGCCTGAACGGTAACTGGCTGGGAGAGGCGGGATTTAGCACCGATACGCCGGTCACGGTCAGCGTGGAACAGGGGAGACTGGTGATCGAGCCGGTTAAGGGCTGACGGGAAAAGAAGATCCCGGCGGAGTGGCCGGGATCCTATCAAGGACCTTGCCATTGTAGTTTACATTTTAAATTTTCCGGCACCATTTTAAACAGTAACTTAATATACTCGATGTGCTGATTATAATTAGGTGATATATCTTCGCTACTTTTTTCAAAATAGTATTTTGCTTGATTATTCAAAAACCATACATCATGCTCCATCATATCTTGCTCTAAAATACTGTTAGGTAAATTGTGTATAAGTTCAGTTTCTAAGTAGCAGGACATATCTCTTGCCTTTACCCAGGCATTTTTTAACTGAATGTTTCTTACATAAGGTAAGACAAGATTAAGCATCTGGATGTATATTTCTGATTTTGTCACTACTATCAACCTCATCAATGTTTAGGCATCGATACTGATTCGGCAGGAGCATTTTCACTTGAAGTCCAGGCACCATTCCTCGATACCTGATCAATATCTTTTGCATTACCCGTATCTGCACGGCCATTAATAATGGCGTTCGCGACAGCAGAACCTGTTAATCTGTCCGCATTTTCCCAAACCTAATTTTTCAGGGATTCAGCAGCCTGTTTCGCCGCTGCACGGGCCTGGTCACCACTCAGCGATTTATTCTTCACATCTATCTAACCAAAGAGCTTGCCTTTACCTTTATGTCTGGAATTACTCTAACCTCTAGAATATTCACTAACTCACTATTAGTAGATTCAACATAAAGATATTCTCCGATGTTGTCTTTTCTTATGGAAAAACTGCTAACAAGATCTAGTGAATAGTGAAAAAATTCTTTTCCATCTAAACTCAACCAGCACTGAATCCAACCTTCAATAATACTAAAAGAAAAATCGATGGATAGATTGTCATTGCTTTTATAAGAATATAAAAAACTCACATTCTCATTTTCAAAAGAGACGGGCTCACTTTCGAAAAAAGATAGCAATGCAATTTCATCAGGATGCTTTTCTATGAACATTATTTAGCCGCTCCATTTATTGGTTTTGTCGTGATAAATTTGTGAGAACCATCCCCCATTACCTGGAAAGTACTCTCAAACATGGTAGCCTTTCCTGACGGGCCGATAAAAAAAGACTCTTTGACTTCAAAGTTACCATACTGATCAGTGTATTTTTTTACAATGTTATCAGGGTTTTTAGCTGCTTGATCAAAATGTTCAGCCAAAGTTGCATGACCATTCAGGTCGTCAGTAACCCCCAATCTTTTCATCTCTAGTGCAAGCTGGTTGGAACGATCTAGATTATGTTTACTACCTGTTGCCCGACCAAACAAATAATTAAACTTGTTGGCATCAACTACAGAACTCGCAACAATTTTCACAGCCACCAGGTCTGGTAATTTCTTACCCGGAAGGATTATACCTGCCAACATTCCGCCTGTAGCTTCCAGCGCAGCCTGATTTCCGTCAGCAGCATGTTTAACCGTATCTGCCACTTCAGACCAGGTTTCACTCTGCATTAGAGCAGTGATCGTTTCCGCCACCGCCTAATTCTTCCCGGCCAGGTCACTCATTGCTTTGCTGCAATAGCTGTCACCCGCTGCACAGGAAGCCAGCGCCATGGCCGCATCAGCTGCGTAGTCCACAGAGCCTAACGCTGCATCACCGGTATCAGCAAGGCCATTGATAATGGCGTTCGCGATGGCAGACGTTGTACCTTCACCCAGCTTTTCCCGGACCTGATTTTTCAGGGATTCAGCAGCCTGTTTCGCCGCTGCACGGGCCTGGTCCCCCGCCAGCGAGTTACTTTCGGCTAGAAACCTTTTACTTTAAAAAGATAAAATAATGCCCAACCGAGTCCTAGAAAAGCTCCCCCTACTCCACCCAGCTTTGCTGCATAAATTACATCACTCCACATGAATTCAACAGCTCCGAACTTAAACCATGCTAGCATTATAAATGCTAGTTTAGTTATGATAGCTGCTAAAACCATGCCAATAAAACATAATAACAATATTGAACTACATATAATAAATTTACCCAAAATCACTCGAGATGAAGTTTTCATTTTTTAAGTTCCTCAGTTACTTTTTCTGTAGCTTTGCCACCAAGCTCAGATCCTATTGAACCACCTAATCACCTGCGGCCCCCGGAACGTTTTTTCTCTGCGGCACTGATCAGAATTTTGTTATCGATGATATCGTCAGGTCGCGCCCGATATCTGCCATCACGTTACCCCGTAGATACGCTACCGCCCTGCCGTGACGTCCCTGTCTGCACAGTGCATTTTAGCAACGCTTTCTCCACTGTCATTAGCGGTTCTCTTTACGATGCTGGCGAGGTAGGAATGGGTAATTCAGCCGGAACCGGACGTTAAGAAGAAGCTGAAAATCTCTTAAGATCTCCGCTCAAAATCAGAGTCAATGCAATGATTTTATTATAATTATCACAAAAAAAGCCACTTCTAGAAAAATGGATATGTCAAGTTATAGATAAAAAACCCAACCACAAAGGTTGGGTTTTTTATTCAGGCATCATATTAATTTTAATAACTTCATATCGTAAAGAAGATCTTTACGCTCTTCTTCACCCAACTCTTTCAACAGTTCCTCAAGAGGATGAGCTGATAAGATCTGATTAATTTCTTTTTGGTGATACGCTTCAACATGTTCAGGGCCACGCGCCGCCATTAGTATTAAATTAATAACAGCTAACATTAATTGTTCAATAGGGAGCTGATAGGCACCTTCATATTGATAAGATGCATAACCTCTTCCATCTGCACCCTCTGGCCACTGAGAGTTTCCGCTGGCAATATCATCCAATTTTACGCGACAACCTTCATAACAACACTCTAAAAAATCTCTTTTAATTTCATAATAATCAATACGTTCATCATTCATTATTTCTTCCTCGGGGTTAGTAGCACACCATTGTTACCGAGGACATTGACCCGAATGCCAGGATACTTTTGCTGGAACTGATCAACTACACCTAAGCAACTGCCACATGCCGGACGTTCCGTGAAAATTGTAACTGTGCCTCTTGCTGAGGTGTTATTGCCTAGCTGATCGGCCAAGTTATCAAGAATCTTATATTCAGAATCCGTATTTCTTGGAATCAAAGCGCCTTCTTTATTTGGCAACGTTTGGGATTGGAAATTCTGACTTCCTTTACCTACTAACCCTTTGCCTGCTTCATTAACACTATTATGCGCCGCCATCTGCACTGGCATACCTGGGATATCCACATCGGCAACAGCAACATTACCCGAACGCTTAGGCGATGACGGTAATCCAGCCCGTATATCCGTTACCTGCTGCTTCATTGCCGCACTTTGCTGAATAGCTTTTTCGCTTTCTACATAGCTGTTCCAATTTGCAGAACTTCCTGAAAGGCCAGATTCCTGAAAAATCACATCTTTGCCTAAAGAACTCAGCTTATTTGCAGCTGCAGTGCCAATTACCGGAGCCATTGAAGCAGCAATAACCTTCATTCCGTTATAGGTTCCGACATATGCCTCTGCGGTGGATTTATCTATGCCAAACTGCCCCATAGCATAGTTCACCATCGCATCCTTCACCTGCTGCTGATTCTGCGCATCAACGCTGGTGATATTCAGCAGATTTACTATCTGTCCGTAAGCATCCGAGTATTACTGGCTGGCTTTCGAGTTATAGTTGCCGGTATTTTCGTATTCCCCTTTTGCCGCGATAACCTCTAGCCTTGCTCCGGCACAGGCCGCACTTCCGGCATTACCGTTGCCACACGCATCAATAACTTTCTGGTCGCTGGCGATATCTTTTTCACGCAGAGCATCATACTTCTGCTGAGCTTTCTCGCGTTCAGTCGGGTCTTTGCTGTTTTGAAGTATCTGCTTAGCTATTTCAAGCTCAGTCTTCTCCGACAAGCTCAGATAGTTATTCTCAACCGCATTCTTCCCGGCCTGCCCTCCGGCAACCGCAGACCCCGTGCTGTCCCCCGCCAGTCCGCCTGCCATCCCCGCCGAAATCGTTGCCAGGGCGCTGACCGTCTGCTTCTGCTCTTCACTCAGTTTCGACAGGTCGGTCACGTCAGGATAGAGCATCCCCGCTATCGCCTTCGCCGCCAGCTCGCCCGTGGCCGCGCCTGCGGCACCTGCCGCCGCGCTGTTACCCTGGATGGCCGCCACCGCGCCGCCCAGAATGGCATGGGCAATGGCCCTGCCCGCGACATCATCCTCACCAAGACCAGAATGATGACCGATGTAGTAAGCCAGTTCCGATGCCGACGCCAGCGCACCGGCTATATCCATGGCTTGGATCGCTTCTGCTCCTTGTCGAATAATAAAGAAGAAGCAAGACAAATCCCGGCAAGCCTAGATTTTTTTATTTAGAAAGCCATTTTTTAAATTGTTTTAGAACAAAATCGTAAGCTTCCTCTTCCTGTAAAAATGAAGAAAGGAGTGATGGTCTATCTCTTTCAACATAATAAATATTCCATTGTGTATTTTCATGAACAACACACACACAGTCACTATTTTTCAATACTCCCAGCGAGTAACTGTTAGGATGAACACCGAGTATACCTAATTGGCGTTCAAGCTCTGATTTAGTCATTTATTCACTTCCTTTAAATAGTCTTTATCTAAATACCATTGAACTGGTTTTGGCAATTCATATTGAGTACCCTGCCCTTTCTGACCGAACCAAGGCAAGATTTTACCTTGGGATACATCATCAATGGGTTTCAATATTTCATATTGAAAATAAGGCTTCGTAGTTTCATAAGAGGATGGTAGTGCTCGTTGTTCAAAGGGCACACCTGCTGGTGATACGAAACTACCTCCAGGATAACCGTACCTATCAACTATCTTACCTGTTGGCAAAGTCACTTTTTCAACTGGCCCATAAGCTCCACGACTCGGCGGCCATAGGCCAAGATTTTCCTGAACGGCTCCTTCTGCTTTACTAAATTGCCCAAAGCTCGAAGAGGCTCTGGCTGCCTGGCTGGCTGCAATATTGTCCTTAATAGTACTAACTACTGTCTTCGCAGCCATAGCTTCAGCTGCAGTTTTACCAATTCCTACTGCACCACCAGCCCCCACACCACCAGGCACTATCGCTTCCGAGGCCATGATCCCTGCATTGTTCAAGCACAGTACCGCATTATTGGTACAAGCTGCGATTGCGGCTTTCGCTGCAGCGGCTATTTCCGGAGTTGCTGCAACCAGAACACCACCGCCAAGTCCTGCCGGAAGTGCAACCATCAGAGCGTCCTGCAATGCCAGTCCTTTCTGACAAGCCGCTCCGCCAGGGTCGGTATTGCAGGACATGACGTTTTTCGCATGTTCCTGCATGGCTTTTATCTGGCCTTCTTCAGTTCCGCCGCCAAGTAAATTATTCTCAGCCGCATTCTTCCCGGCCTGCCCCCCGGCAACCGCAGACCCCGTGCTGTTCCCCGCCAGCCCTCCGGCCATCCCCGCCGAAATCGTCGCCAGGGCGCTCACCGTCTGCTTCTGCTCTTCACTCAGCTTCGACAGGTCGGTCACGTCAGGATAGAGCATACCCGCTATCGCTTTCGCCGCAAGTTCGCCCGCTGCCGCGCCTGCGGCTCCTGCCGCCGCACTGTTCCCCTGCAGGGCTGCTACCGCGCCTCCCAGAATGGCGTGGGCAATGGCTTTGCCCGCGACATCATCCTCACCAAGACCAGAATGATGCCCGATGAAGTAAGCCAGCTCCGGTGCCGACGCCCCCGCCAGGGCACCGGCGATATCCCCGCCTGCCAGCCCCGACAGCGCCGCCGTCGCCGCCTGGATACCCCGCTGGATGGTGCTGCCCGTGCCGTACTTCTCCATCGCCGTCTTGTATTCGGACGTCTCGCGCAGCGCCTTCTGATACTCAGCTTTGGTATCTTTACTGGCATCCGGCCCCGGCTCATAAATTTCCTTTTCTGCCAGCCTGGCCCGCGCCGCATTCAGGCCTTCTATCTCGCCCTGGGTGCGGGCAATGTCTGCCGCCTGCGAGCCAATCTCACCAATCAGCTGCACTTCCTGGAGACGTTGCTGCTCCTTCTCCTTGTCGAATATCGGGCTGATGCTGCCGTTCGCATGTTCCGTATCCCGGCTCAGGTCCGCCACATGCTGCTGCTGGTTCGCCGTATCACGGACGGTCAGCGTCCCTTCGCTCACCGCCGCCCGGGTGGTGCCCTCTGCATCACCGCTGTTACCGCCCCCGGCCAGCAGGCCGTTCGCCATGTTTCCGGCAAACTGGCTGCCAATGCTGCCCCCGGAGCTGATCCCCGCCCCCTGATGTTCGGTTTTGAACTCTGCCCGGTTGTGGATATCGCTGAAGCCCAGCGTGCCGGTGTCGAGGCGGTTCCTGTTCGCCTCCGCCGTCGAGGCGATCACCCCGCCGTCGAGCTGAGTGTGGTTGCCCACGGTCACGTCAAAGCCGCCCTTCCCGGCAAAAATCCCGCTCTGCTCCTGGACCGAGTCGTAGTCGCTGGACATTTTGTCCCGGCTGGCGCTGATGCTGCCGGAGAAGCCGCCCGCCTCGAAGGTGTAACCCAGGCCGCCGCTGACGCTGTGCTGCCTGCTGTCGTAGTGGTCGCTGTCCTGCAGGCTGGTTATCGTCAGGTTGCGACCGATATCCGCCACCACGGTTTCGCCACTCACCTGGGCGCCGGCCAGCGTGGTATCACGCCCGCTGTTAATCGTGAGCTGATTACCCGCATCCACCGTGGTCTCGTTCTGCCAGACCCCGTTACCTTTCTCGTGTCCTTTGCTGCTGTTGGCGTTCGCGGAGATACTGAGCCCCGCCCCACCGGAACCCACCCCCAGCCCGACGCCGATGCTGCCCCCGCTGCTGCTGTTTTTACCCGACGTCTGCTGCGTGTCCTGCGAGGCCAGCAGGTTCACGTCCCGGGCTGCATCAAGCATCACGTCCTGCCCGGCCTTAATCTGGCTGCCCGCCACGGTGATGTCGCTCCCGGTGGCCCTGAGGGTGACGTTGCTGCCCGCGTTGAGGGTGCTGCCCGTGGTGGTCTCACTCTGCATATGCGAGGACGACCTGGACGACTGCGAACCCAGCGACGCGCTGATACCCACGGTATTGTTGTTACCGCGGTCAGAGGTCCCCCTCGCCTGGTCCAGCGCCACCGCCTGCCCGGCCTGCACGCCGGAGAGCGCCGCCTGTGTCCCCTTCAGGGCGGCCAGACGCGAATCGCTGCTCTGCTTCGCGCTTTGCGCCGTCGTGACCGCGCTATTCAGCGCGCTCCCCGCCGTGCCCGACAGCGCCACCGTCAGGCCGCTGCTCTTCTGCTCATACTTCTCATCGCGGGTGCGTTTATCGTGGCCCGGCTCGATCACCACGCTGTCACCGCGAACCGCAATATCCTTCTGCGCGATGATATCCGCCCCACCGATGTGGGCCTGCTTACCTGCCGTGATGCTGACGTCGCCGCCCGTCGACCCGACGGTGCTGAAGCTCCCGCTCTGGGTGGTGCCCTGCTCGCGCAGATCGTGGGTGGACTTGCTGCTGCCGATGGTGAAGCCAATCCCGCCGGTGCCCATCAGGCCGGACTTTTTGGTCTCCTTAAAGCGTCAGGAGGTGTCGGTGTTGGTGGCCGCCAAGATGTCGACGTTGTTGCCTGCCGACAGCGGTTTTGCTGCCTGTTTTCCATTTTCTCCAGAGCTGTTAAAGAGCCTGTACTTACACGACCGTCTGGTATTACGTCAGCCCAACCTGCGCCTGAACGGCAACTGGCTGGAAGAGGCGGCATTCAGCACCGACGCGCTGGTTACTCAGCATGGAACAGGGACCACTGGTGATCCAGCCGGTTAAGGACTAACGGGTAAAAAGAAGATGCCGGCGCTGAGGCCGGGATCTATTGCAGTTAATAAAAATCTGGCTCTACCAGACCCTCAGCTTTCACGATTTCAAGGAAGCGTTTATAGGCATCTTCATCTCGTTCTAATATATCATCCAGCAACTTCTCTTTAATCAGTGCCCAATGATGAATGCTCTTCGCATTATTTTCAAAATACATTGCCTTAAAATGTATTTCTGATTCAATTACAGTCACTTGACTCGCTCTATATGCAATCAAGCCTCCATAGTTTTTGGGAAGCCCATAAAAATATGTTTCTTCACCAAACCAATAAATTGAAAACACATTTATAACTGTTCCATCTTTCTCTCTGACTTTCATTTAACTAGCCCTTTAATATTTTCGATGACATCTGCCGGATTAGAGCTAACCCTTTGTGGAGTATCAATTTTAATATCGTAAGCTTTACCAGTAGTAGAGTTGTACTGATAATGAATAGTTATTGATTCTCCTTTGGCATTTTTCTGGACTACCTGCATTTTTTGGAAACCTGCACTTGTAGGGAAACGCGGATCATTATTCATGCCGAGCAGCTTCTCTCCTGCTGCCGGATTTTCCTGCACTTGTTTCCATACAATTTGTTCATTCAAATCCCTCGGTGCTGTAAATTGCTTACCCGGTTTCGCCGTCGATATTTTCTCTGCGGCACTGATCAGAATTTTGTTATCGATGATACCGACAGCTTTACCTGCCAGCGATAATGCTTTTTCTGCCGGGATTGACGTCAGCAGAGCCAGCGCGTAATCCTTGGCCTCTTCCGCTGTCAGGAACGCCATTACCGTATCAGAGCCTGGATTGTTACTCAGGATGGCTTTGATAATATCCGCACTTTCCGGCAAATCACCCCGCACAATATCCTGTAATCCGGCCTGCACCTGCTCCGGCGAGAGATTGTTGTCCTGCGCATACTTAACCCAGGAGGTTGCAGCCTTAGCCGAGTCAGCAAGACCTTTGCCGAAGCTTTCAGGACCCAGCGAGTTATTCTCCGCTGCATTCTTCCCGGCCCCCGCGCCCGCAACCGCAGACCCCGTGCTGTTCCCCGCCAGTCCTCCGGCCATCCCCGCCGAAATCGTCGCCAGGGCGCTGACCGTCTGCTTCTGCTCCTCGCTCAGCTTCGACAGGTCGGTCACGCCAGGATACAGCACGCCCGCTATCGCTTTCGCCGCCAGTTCGCCCGTGGCCGCGCCTGCGGCTCCTGCCGCCGCACTGTTCCCCTGCAGGGCTGCTACCGCGCCTCCCAGAATGGCGTGGGCAATGGCTTTGCCCGCGACGTCATCCTCACTGAGACCCGACTTATGACCGATGGCATACGCCAGCTCCGGAGCCGCGGCACCTGCCAGCGCCCCGGCCATATTCCCGCCTGCCAGCCCCGACAGCGCGGCCGTGGCCGCCTGGATACCCCGCTGGATCGGGCTGCCGGTGCCGTACTGCGCCATCGCGTTCCCGTAGGCCCGGTCTGCCACGGCTTTATCCGTCACCGGTTTACCTTCCCGGGCCAGCTGCTGGCGGGCTTCATCCAGCGCCTGCGGATCTTTAGCCGCTGCCCGGCCAGCCAGCTCTCCCTGCGTCCTGGCGATGTCCATGGCCTGGCTGCCAATCTCGCCGATCTGGCCCACCATCTGCAGCCGCTTCTGCTCTTTCTCCTTGTCGAAGATCGGGCTGATGCTGCCGTTCGCATGCTCCGTGTCCCGGCTCAGGTCCGCCACGTCCTGCTGCTGGTTTGCCTGGTCGCGGACGGTGATGGTCCCCTCGCTCACCGCCGCCCGGGTGGTGCCTTCCGCGTGGCCGCTGCTGCCGCCCGCGACTATCATCCCGCCCGGCATATTGCCCTTGAACTGGTCGCCGCCGAAGTCACCGCCGCCGCTCATGCTGATGCCGCTGTGGCTGACCTTATAGTCGGCTTCGTTATGGATATCGCTGAAGCCCAGGCTGCCCGTATCCAGGCGGTTTTTACCCGCGTCAGCGGTGGAGGCTATCGCGGCCCCGTCCAGCTGTGTGTGGCGGCCGACCGTGATGTCGAAACCACCGTCACCGGCATACAGCCCGGTCTGCTCCTGCACCGAATCAAAGGTGCTGTTCATTTTGTCCTGGCTGGCGCTGACATAGCCCGAGCCGGTCATGCTGCCGAAGGTGACCCCACGCCCGATACGCGGTTTTATGCCCCGCGTTCCATTTTTCCCAAAGCTGTTAAAGAGCCTGTATCTGCATGACCATCTGGTATTCATTCAGCCCCTGCCTGCGACTGAACGGTAACTGGCTGGCAGAAGCGGGATTCAGCACCGACACACCGGTCATGGTCAGCGTTGAGCAGAGAAGACCGGTGATCGAGCCGGTTAAGGGCTGACGGGTAAAAAGATCCCGGCGCAGAGGCCGGGATCTTTTTACCTAACCAAAGAGCTACTACTTATTGATATATATGGCTGTACACGTATCATAACTTTCGTAATAAGTTCAGTGGTTATGATTTCCGAGTAAAGATATTCACCTAAGATATCTTTCTGCAATTTAATTTCAGTAATATTTTCAAGCGTATGACAAGATATTTGCTTTCCATGAAAAGAGATAACAGCCTTTATCCAACCACCTATTACACAGAATGAGAAAGTTATCTCTAAACCACTATCATCCTTGGTTTGATATGCAAAATGTAAATCATCAACCTCACTAATTTCCATAGGTTCAGATTCAAAAAACCCTAACAATTCTATTTCATCTGGAAATGATTTAATGAACATTATTTTTTCCCATCTTTAGGAATGGTAGTGACAAATCTGCGAGAACCATCAGGCATGATCTCAAAAGCAGTTTCTAACTTTGCAGCCTTCCCTGAAGGGCCAAAAAGTAGAGACTCCCTCACCTCAAACGATTGATTTCCTTTAGTATAAGTTTCTACAACGTTCCCTTTTGTATTCACTACTTGTTTAAAATGTTCGGTAAGGGCACTTGCCCCTTTGTCATTAGTTTCTAACCCCAAGCGGTTCATTGTTTGCGCTAGTTGAGTAGAACGATCTGCGTTATGTTCACTGCTTTTAACATTACCAAAGAGATAGTCAAACTTTCTGGAATCAATAATTGCTTTTGTTCCATTTTCAACAGCAATTATATTATTTCCTGGTATTTTCTTGCCCGGCAATATAATCCCTGCCAGCAACCCGCCCGTGGCTTCCAGCGCAGCCTGATTTCCGCCAGCCGCCTGTGTAACCATATCCGCAATTGCAGACCAGGTTTCTCCCTGCATCAGGGCAGTGACCGTATCCGCCACCGCCTGATTTTTCCCGGCCAGGTCGCTCATGGCCTTGCTGCAGTAGCTGTCGCCCGCAGCACAGGACGCCAGTGCCATGGCCGCATCAGCTGCGTAGTCCGCAGAGCCTAACGCTGCATCACCGGTATCAGCAAGGCCATTGATAATGGCGTTCGCGATGGCAGACGTTGTACCTTCACCCAGCTTTTCCCTGACCTGATTTTTCAGGGATTCAGCAGCCTGTTTCGCCGCTGCACGGGCCTGGTCACCACTCAGCGAGTTATTCTCAACCGCATTCTTCCCGGCCTGCCCCCCGGCAACCGCAGACCCCGTGCTGTCCCCCGCAAGCCCTCCGGCCATCCCCGCCGAAATCGTCGCCAGGGCGCTGACCGTCTGCTTCTGCTCCTCGCTCAGCTTCGACAGGTCGGTCACGTCAGGATAGAGCATCCCCGCTATCGCCTTCGCCGCCAGCTCGCCCGTGGCCGCGCCTGCGGCACCTGCCGCCGCGCTGTTACCCTGGATGGCCGCCACCGCGCCGCCCAGAATGGCATGGGCAATAGTGTTAACCGCCGTATTACCCTCGGTGGCTTTCAGCATATGCGCCAGCTCAGGGGCTGAGGCCCCCGCCAGCGCCCCGGCGATATCCCCGCCTGCCAGCCCCGACAGCGCTGCCGTGGCCGCCTGGATACCCCGCTGCAGTGTGCTGCCCGTTCCGTACTGCGCCATCGCGTTCCCGTAGGCCCGGTCTGCCACGGCTTTATCCGTAACCGGTACCCCTTCCGTGATCAGCTGCTGACGGGCCTCCTCCAGTGCCTGCGGATCTTTCGCTGCTGCCCGCCCGGCCAGCTCTCCCTGCGTCCGGGCGATATCCATGGCCTGGCTGCCAATCTCACCAATCAGCTGCACTTCCTGGAGACGTCGCTGCTCCTTCTCCTTGTCAAATATCGGGCTGATGCTGCCGTTCGCATGCGCCGTATCCCGGCTCAGGTTTGCCACATCCTGCTGCTGGTTCGCTGTGTCACGGACGGTCAGCGTCCCTTCGCTCACCGCCGCCCGGGTGGTGCCCTGTGCATCGCCGCTGTTGCCGCCTCCGGCCAGCAGGCCGTTCGCCATGTTCCCGGCAAACTGGCTGCCAATGCTGCCCCCGGAGCTGATCCCCGCCCCCTGATGTCCGGTCTCAAACTCTGCCCGGTTGTGGATATCGCTGAAGCCCAGCGTGCCGGTGTCGAGGCGGTTCCTGTCCGCATCCGCCGTCGAGGCGATCACCCCGCCGTCGAGCTGCGTGTGGTTGCCCACGGTCACGTCAAAGCCGCCCTTCCCGGCAAAAATCCCGCTCTGCTCCTGGACCGAGTCGTAGTCGCTGGACATTTTGTCCCGGCTGGCGCTGATGCTGCCGGAGAAACCGCCCGCCCCGAAAGTGTACCCCACGCCGCCGCTGACGCTGTGCTGCCTGCTGTCGTAGTGGTCGCTGTCCTGCAGGCTGGTTATCGTCAGGTTGCGCCCGATATCCGCCACCACGGTTTCGCCGCTCACCTGGGCGCCGGCCAGCGTGGTATCGCGCCCGCTGTTAATCGTGAGCTGATTACCCGCATCCACCGTGGTCTCGTTCTGCCAGACCCCGTTGCCCTTCTCGTGCCCTTTGCTGCTGTTGGCGTTCGCGGAGATGCTGAACCCCGCCCCACCGGAACCCACCCCCAGCCCGACGCCGATGCTGCCCCCGCTGCTGCTGTTTTTACCCGACGTCTGCTGCGTATCCTGCGAGGCCAGCAGGTTCACGTCCCGGGCCGCATCCAGCGTCACATCCTGACCGGCCTTGATCTGGCTGCCCGCCACGGTGATGTCGCTCCCGGTGGCCCTGAGGGTAACGTTGCTGCCCGCGTTGAGGGTGCTGCCCGTGGTGGTCTCACTCTGCATATGCGATGAGGATTTAGACGACTGCGAACCCAGCGACGCGCTGATACCTACGGTGTTGGTGTTACCGCTGTCAGAGGTCCCCCTCGCCTGGTCCAGCGCCACCGCCTGCCCGGCCTGCACGCCGGAGAGCGCCGCCTGTGTCCCCTTCAGGGCGGCCAGACGCGAATCGCTGCTCTGCTTCGCGCTTTGCGCCGTCGTGACCGCGCTGTTCAGCGCGCTCCCCGCCATGCCCGACAGCGCCACCGTCAGGCCGCTGCTCTTCTGCTCATACTTCTCATCGCGGGTGCGTTTATCGTGGCCCGGCTCGATTACCACGCTGTCACCGCGAACCGCAATATCCTTCTGCGCGATGATATCCGCCCCGCCGATGTGGGCCTGTTTCCCCGCCGAGATGCTGACGTCGCCGCCCGTCGAGCCGACGGTGCTGAAGCTCCCGCTCTGGGTGGTGCCCTGCTCCCGCAGGTCGTGGGTGGACTTGCTGCTGCCGATGGTGAAGCCAATCCCGCCGGTGCCCATCAGGCCGGACTTTTTGGTCTCCTTAAAGCGCCAGGAGGTGTCGGTGTTGGTGGCCGCCACGATGTCGACGTTGTTACCTGCCGATAACGCCACGTCGCCGTCACCGGCCACTGCCGAGCCTTTCACCAGCAGGTTATTTCCGGCCTGCACCGTCACGTTATCGCCGCTCAGCAGGGAGCCTTTCTCCCGCGTGGCGCTGTCTTCGTTGATGGTGTGGGTGGTCTTTTTACTGAGGAACCCGCTGCTGGTTTTGGTTTTCTCGCGGTAGCGATAGTCGCTCTCGGTCGCGGTGGTCAGGTTGACATCCCGACCCGCCGCCACGCCGATATCGCCCTGCGCCGTCACCTCTGCGGCCTGCGCATTCATGTCGCGCCCGGCGATGAGGGTCGCGTTGCCGCCGCTGGCGATCTCCGTCCCCTGCTGACGCACGGACTCATCGATGGCGGTTTTCTTCTTCGCTTTGCTGCTGGTGCTTTCAGACGTGGCTTCTGCCAGCAGGTTCAGATCGCGACCGGCCTGGATGCCAACATCCCCTTCGGCAGCAATGGCTGCGGCGCGGGCATTGAGATCGTTCCCCGCCAGCAGGGTGAGATCGTCCCCCGCCGTCAGGGTGCTGCGCTGCTGCGTAACGGAAGCCGTCTCTGTTGTTGCGCTGTTGCGCGGCGAACGGCGCTCACTCTGTGTAATCTCGTTGGCGGTGATATTGATATCGTTACCGGCCGCCATGCCGAGGCTACCGCCCGCCGCCACGTTCGCTCCGGTAATGTTGATATCCTGCCCGGCGCGCATCGCCAGCCCGTCCGTTGCGGTGATGGACGAGGTGACGCCCACATCCGTACCGCTTAAGCGCACGCGGCCCGCGTCCACATCCCACGTCTGCGTTTGGGTGACGTTGTTAATGCTGCCCGTAACGCTCTCCAGCCCCACGGTTTTACCGCTGATGGTGGAGCCGATATTGTTGATATCACCCAGCGAGCTCAGATTGAGTCCGCCGCCTGCGCTGAGCAGTCCGGCGTTCAGGTTGCTGATGCTGTTGCTGCTGTCGACAGACAGGCCCTTCTGCGCCAGCAGCGTGCTTCCGCTGTTGGTGACGTTACCGCCCACCAGCTGTACGTTACTCCCGCTAATCACGCTGCCGCTCTGCACCCTGGCGTCCTTCGGAGAGAGGTACACCTTCGGCACCATCACGGTCTGGCCGTTAACGGTGGCGGCTTCCCACCACAGAATACTGTGGTCGAGGGCGGCTATCTGGTCTGCCGTCAGCGCCACCCCGAACTTCAGCCCCAGCGAGGTCTCTGCGCCAGCGGCACTGTCCATCAGGTAGCGCATCTGGTCGAGGTCGGACCCCAGACCGTTGATATAGCGTGTTCCGGTCTGGTTCAGCACGTAGTTGCTGACGTACCGCGTATCAAATGCGGCATCGCCGAGGAAGCGGTAATCGCGATCCGGCTTCAGCCCAAGGCGATCAAGCATGTACGACGACCCCAGGAACTGACTGGTGTCCGTGTATTGAGTGGCCGTTTCACGCGGAGCGGTACCCGGATTAACGCCGAGTAGTTTCCACAGGTCGCCAAACAACGAAGGATCGAGCTGTCCCAGCCCGTCGAGTTTTGGGTTGACGTTGATCAGGTACGGGCTGTCCGGATCGGTGGAGGTGACAAAGTAGCCGTTATTGCCGGAAGGAAGAGGATAGGTGCCGTCGATGCCGCCAGGTACGAGCGTTGTGCCGTCGGCGATGGTCTGACCTTGATCGGTGTTCTGCCAGTCTGGCGCGGTGATCGCCATCGTGTCGGCATCACCCAGCGTCTGCTGATTCGCGCCACCCGCGATGCTTTGTGCTGATGGGGTATTCAGGTCCGGCGCAACAAGGGTATTGCTGATGCGCCCGGCATTTGACGTGGTGTTGGTGTTGCCAATATTGTTGTCGAACACGGCTTGAACAGTGCCGCCAGCCTGAATGACCGCGCGGTAGATATCACCGAGTACCGTTTCCGTGCTTTTACCATCCAGCGTAAAACGAATTTTATCCCAAACAGGATCGGGCAGAGTCACTGTCCCGATATGATCTTGCTCACTTGTGAAGGTGATGATGCTATCAGGGTCTGCATAACCCGCTGTTCCCTGATAGGTATATTTCCAGTAATCCGATGTCGTGGCGTTCTGCCATGACTGGTTGGAGAGCGTATTACCCGTCAGGAAAATATCACCGGAGGCGAGGATCGCACTGGCATTGTTCTCAAGATGATCGGCGTTAATGGACAGATCGTTGCCAGAGCGAATACCAGCTGCACCGCCAGTAGCTGAAACGGAGGTAATCGTCTGGTTGAGGGCAAATTTTTGCTCGTTCTGATCGGCTCGCATGCCCCAGGAGGTGCGGCCTTTATATATAGAACAGTGGGTGTTTACAGCCCCGGTACAGTTTTCAAAAGGGTAGACTGCAATATATTTCCCGTAACTTCCTTCAGGCAGCTGAGAAATATCGATATCGATCGTCGCATTCCCTAACCCGGAAATGGATGAAGGATTTTGGGTGGTTGTGGTCGTGGCAGTCAGGCCATCACGCGTATTCAGTAGATGCCCGGTCCGAAGGATGATATCGCCGTTTGTGGTTTCGATATTCCCCGACGTGTTGATGATTTCGGTGTTCGCCGCCCCGGAAGCATCCTTCTGCATTACCAGGTCATTGCCTGCCAGCATATCGCCCCGCAGGTTCGCAATACGATCCGCAAACAGCGACAGATTATTTCCGGCATACAGCAGCGCGGTATTGATCACCGACCCGGCGGCGGTGAGCGCCATATTGCCAGCGGTGCCGGTAAAGCCATCAAGGGTAATATCGCCCTGGCTGGTCAGGCTGACATCGCCGCCGGCCTGCAGCGAGCCGTTGCTGTTCATGGCAATCTCACTGCCGGAAAGCGAGGTCGTGCCGCCTCCTGCAGTAATCAGGCCATTATTGGTCACCTTGCCCGCGGCGTTCAGCGTGATGCCGTTGCCCTGCAGGGTGCTCTGGTTGACGATGTCGCCCTGGCTGATAACGGTTAGCTGGTTATTTGCTGCCACCACGCCCTGCGCTGTCCAGCTGTTCGCCAGCTTCAGCGTCAGGTTGCCGAGGGCCACAATCTGGCCGATACCGCTGAGGGACGTCGCTTCAGTCAGCAGGTCGCCCCCGCTGAACAGGTTGCCATTGTCGTTGCTGATTTTGTCGCTGGTCAGCGTCAGGCTGTTGTTCCCCAGCAGGGTGCCGCTGTTGGTCAGCGTCTGCGCGTTCACGGTCAGCTGTGCCGCCTGCAGGGTCCCGGCGTTGGTCAGGCTGTTGCCGGTAAAGGTGGCCTCGCGGGCCGCTATCATGGTGCCGCTGTTAGCGAGTTTTGCCGCATTCATTAGCAGGTTCGTCGCCTGCAGCCAGCCTGCCCCGCTGTAGTCAGCGGTGGTCAGCTTCAGCTCATCGCCGGAGAGGATGTTGCCGTTATTTTGCACCTGCGTGGCGCCACTGAGCGTGGAAGGACCATTCCCCTGAATCGTGCCGTTATTGTTCAGCACCGGGGCGGTCACAGCGAGTGCATTCTGGCTGAGAATGATGCCGTTGGTCTGGTTGGTCAACGCCTCCAGCAGCGTGAGCGTCAGGCCGCTGTCGCCCTGCAGACGTCCATCGTTGTTAAGCGTGCGGGCATCAAGCTGGGTGTTATCCCCCTGCATCTGGCCGCTGTTGCTGATGTCGTCCGCCCGAACGGTCAGGCCTGCCCCACTCAGCATTTTCCCCTGCTGCTTCAGGTTGCCCGTCAGGTGCAGGTTAAGTCCGTTGACGCCGCTGATCTCCCCGCCGTTGCTGAGCGAGTCGCCGTCGATAGTGAGGTTTTTCGCGCTCAGCAGCCCCTGGTTGTCGAGGTTTTTCCCACTGAGTCGGGCATGGCCCAGGGCGGTTATTTTGCTGCCGGTGACGGTAGCCATGTCACCGCTTAACGTCAGGGCCAGATCCAACGCACTCTGGATGGCGCCGCTGTTGGTCAAATTTGTGCCTGCCAGGGCGATGTTCTGCCCCTGCAGCCGACCGCTGTTGGTGATCTCCCGGGCGTTAACCGTCAGGGTCTGCTGACTCAGCAGGTCGCCCCGGTTATTCAGGGTGCCGGTCAGGAGCATGTCACCCGCAGCGAGCAGGTTACCGTTGTTGGTGAGCTGCGGTACGTTAAAGGTCAGCTTGCCCTGACTCATCAGGTCGCCGTTGTTCAGCAGGGAGCCGGTTGCGCGGGCGTCAAAATCGCCCGTAGCAAGCGCAGAGCCAGAATGCCGCCAGTCGCCTGCATCAACGCTGAGATGTTGCCCCTGGAGGGTGCCTGCGGTGGTGAGCTGCCCGGCGGTGATATCCAGCGTACCGGCGGTCAGCCAGCGCCCCGCCGTCCCCTGGGCCAGCGTATCTCCGCTAAGGGTCAGCCCTTCGGTGCCCTGCAACAGCCCCGCACCGTTGAGGGTGTTGGCCGCAACCACCAGCGATCCGTCGCTGATAATCCGACCGCTGTTGCCAATCGTCGGAATGGAGAGAGTCAGCCTTGCTGCGCTGTAGAGCGTCCCGTTTTGCTGGTTGTCCAGCTCCCGGGTATCCAGCCGCAGGGACGAATCCCCCTGCAACAGCCCGCTGTTAGTGAGCTTCTGTGACTGCGTATTAAGTGCCGACGCGATCGCCACGCCGCTGTTGTCCAGCTGCGGTGCGCTGAGGGTCATCGTGTTCGCGCTGCTTTTGCCGCTGTGCGCCAGAGTCTCACTGGCGTTGACCGTCAGAGCCTCTTTCGCCGCCTGGGTTCCTTTCAGATCTGCCTGTCTGGCGCTTATGCTCAGGTTACGGCCCTGAATCTGCGCGGCCCCGGTGGTGGTAACCTGCTGTCCTGCCACGCTGAGATCGCCGGTCGCGTTTATCGCGCCGTTAAGCGTCTGACGGGCAGCATTAAGCGACAGCCCATTTCCCGCCACCAGCTGGCCGTTATGCGTCAGGGCGTCGGCGGCCACCGCCAGGTTTTGCCCGGCCGTCATGCGTCCATCGAGCGTGGCGCCGTCCCGGGCATTCACACTGATATGCTGTGCGGCATCCGTTTGGCTGCCAGCATCCTGGGAGATCTGTTGCGCCGTAAGGGAGACATCCCGCCCGGCGGTCAGTTTGGCCTTGCTGTGCGAGAGCGTGCCGCTGGCATTCAGCACCAGGTCACGGTCGCTGTTCAGCGAACCCTCCTGCAGCGCCAGATCGCTCTGGCTGTTCAGGGTGATGTTGCCCCCGGCTTTGTGATCCCCGCTCAGGGCCAGGCTTTCACCCTTCGCGGTAATGGCACCGCTGGCCAGGCTGTTTTTCAGCGTCAGTTTTCCGCTGGCATCCAGCGAAATATCCCCGTCGCGGGCATTGAGATTGCCCAGATTGACGCCCACCCCTTTCTCGCTGGAGACCAGGTGAATACGGTTGGCGTACATCCCACCCAGCGCCCCGGTATCGACCGCCACTTTCGGGGCGTCGCCTTCACCGGGGATCGGGCTGATACTGCCGTCGGCCGCCACCCGGTTGGCCCCCGCCACCACCGTCAATGATTTGGCATGCAGTTGGGCATTCACGTCGGTGGCGCGGGCGATGATCGACACCGCATCGCTCTGGCTGCCGTCCAGGCCCTGGCCTTCAATCAGGATGCTGCCTTTGCTGACGTCCAGCGACTGTAACCGGCCGTTGGCGTCGAGTACCGGCTTGCCGGTGGTCAGCGTCGCGTTGGGGGTATTGATAAACCCGCAGCCGTTACAGGTGATGCCGTAAGGGTTGGCGACGATGACGTTGGCGGCTTTGCCCGCCACTTCGGTATAGCCCTGCAGCTGAGAGCGGTTAGTGCCGGTGACTTCGTTGATAATCCCCGCCGCCTCCCTGCCCGCCGTCAGGTTGGGGTTGTTATGAATAAGCCCGCCGAGCTGGGTCTGATTAGCCTGGCCGGTGGCATTGTTGAGGATCAGCCCCTCTTTGCCGACGTTGTAATCCTGATATTTATTGTGCGAAATGCCCGCGGCATTCGGCGGGGCGATATTGACCACCGGCACGCCGTTGGCGGCTTTATCCAGTTGGGTAGTGCCGGTCGGCGTAAGGTTTGCCGCCACGGCAGGAAGCAGCGGCTGCGTCGCGAGCAGCACGCTCAGTAAGGTGCTCAGTACGCGCCGGGATAAACTTACCTGTTCCTTTTTCATCGTCCCTGTCCCTTAAAATGCCACCGACACGCGGTAATAAATATTCAGATGATCCGGCCCCAGCCAGTCCGGGTAGTCCAGCGGCGTCCCGACGGTGAACTGGCTGGAGAACAGCCGGTTAACGCTGGTCAGCCCGACGGCCGCCCCCCACAGGGTGCCGGAGGCGTAACGGTCGAAACCGTCTTTTTTCAGCCAGCCGCCGTCCAGTGCCGCCAGGGCACCGATCTGCCCGATCCACGGCAGGGTGAAGAGCGATGCGTTGAGTTCGTTACGCCAGTAGCCGCCGTTATCGCCGGAGAGATACTGCTCTTTGAAGCCGCGCACCGAAGTCTCGCCCCCGAGGGTTAAGCGTTCGCTGCCGTACAGACGATCGGGTGACCACTGGAAATAGACGCTGGAGAGCCACCACAGCCTGTCGGTAAGCGGTTGCTGATAGCTGCCGTTGACGCTCCACTTGCGAAACTCCGCTTTTGGCACATCGCCGTGCTTGTCGTTATCATCCTCGGCCCCCAGCCACGGCACGCCCTGGGTGAAGGCCGGGTTGAAGGTCGCCACGCCGCTCGCGATTTTTTGCGTGTGGTTAATGCCCAGCGAAAAACTGGAGAGCTTCCGGCTGCTGGTGGCGAGCAGGACATCGTCGAGATAGTTATGGTTGATGCGGTGGGTCAGGCCCACCGCGGCGCTGGTCTTGATATCGCCGTTGCGGAACAGCACCCAGGAGCCGTTCAGCCGGTGGGTTTCGTTGTCGCCGGTCGAGCGCCAGTGATAGCCGTTGTTATCGATGGTGCTGAGATAGTTGCTCCAGCTGTAGCTGTAATCGAGCAGGCCATAGCCATAGGGCACGCTGACGCCTGCGGCAAAATTCTGCGCATCCTTGCTGCTGGAAAAATCACTGCTGCGCCCGCCGCTGATAAACCATTTATCGGCGATCCCCAGCAGGTTATTGCCGATAAGCACCCCGCTGAGCTGGCCGGTGCCGGTGCTCTTTTGCCCGCTGTTATCAAAGCTGAGCGAGCCGGTAAGCGGGAATTCCGGGGCGGCGGTGAGGTTAACGATGGAGTATCCCTGGCGGTCGCCGGGCAGGATCTCAATCTGAACCGGCGTCTGACGAACCCGGTTCAGCTGCTCCATCCCCTGTTCGATGTCGCGCAGGTTGAGGATCTTGCCCACCCGTCCCGGAAAAGCCATCTTCAGCGTGCGTTCCGGTACCCCCTCCAGCTGAATTTGCTGGAGCTTACCTTCCAGCACCGCGATATGCAGCGTGCCGTGGGTCAGATCCTGCTCGGTCAGAAAGGCGCGGCTGGTGATATAACCCCGGCTGATATACCAGTCGGAGACCGCGTGGGTCAGGTCGTTGAGAGCGGCCATATCGAGGCACTGATTGCGCCAGGGGGCAGTCAGACGGCTTTGGGCAACATCTGGCATGGCGGTGGCACCCTCGAGCACAATCCGGGAGATCACAAAACAGGGGCCGTCAGGGGCAGAAAGTGCAGGAGAGGAAGGCGTCCGGGGAAGAACCGTGCTGCGCTCCAGCTCGTCGCGCTGGCGCTGGTTTTGATCCAGCAGCAGCTGTTGCTGTTGCTGGACGGCACTACGGTCGGCGGGCGACAGGAGCGCTGCGTGGGCACTGCCGATCGGCCACAAAATAATACCCACGAAAAGCCCGATTAACCTGGTCATCCTTACCTTCACAACATCCCCCTGCCTTTTGTCCGTTTTCGGACCGGCGTACAAAAAAGGGGCAAATTATGTCAAAAAGTAAACTCTGTAAATATGAGTAAACGCCCATCCATGCACTTTTCGGACTTTTCCACTGTTCCAGGAATTTATTGAAATCCCGCAGCCGGATTACTTGGCGCAAAATTAACGCATTCCCCCGTCGCGCCATTCATCAGACATGTGTATTATTCCCTGTTGTTTTCCTGACAACTATCCTTAACTCAAATACTTAAGCGCCAAAGCGAAAAGCATCATGAGCACACCGATCAAACGGCTGGAAATCATTAAAAATGCCATCGAGCTGGAAGATGACGACATCATCAAGAGCCAGCTGGCACGGTTAAAAAACGAAGCCTTTGACGAGGAGCTGCTGGCGATCGTCGTGGCGCTTGAGCAGAAAAACTACACCGGGGCGATGGCGGCCATTACCCACTGGCTGCAAAGCCAGCGTGCCGTCACCACGTGGCGCGATCCGCAGCTGGCCGCCAGTAAGCTGGAGCTGAAAGCGCTGGAAGAGCGCCTGCGCGATCTTATCGACAGGCGTAACGCCCGCGTGCAGCAGCTGGATGAATTTAACGATATCTACCTCACCCGCCTCGGCCCGCTGATGAGCCAGATCCTCGCCCTGCGCAAAACCCTGGCGGAGCTCAACCTGCGCCGCCAGCAGGCAGAGACGCGCCGTCGGGAGGCGGACTATCGCCGCTGCCAGCAGTATGTTGCCCAGGCGGTAGAGGTGCTGACCACCCTGACCCAGCACTGGCGCGATCTGCCCGCCGACTCGGTGCAGGCCGCCGCGGCGCGTAAGCATCTGCAGCAGCAAAGCAACCTCATCGCCAATCTGCTGGCCGAAGCCCAGGAGCTGGAAACGGGCCTGACCCGCGAAGAGGAGCCTGCCCGCCAGGCGCGGGACGAGGCCAATGAAGAATATGAAAAATACCGCGAGCAGCAGCATGAAGCGGAAATCCGCCTGCGCAAGGGCCAGGACCTCTCCGAAGAGGATCAGAACGAGTTAAAACGGCTCTGGCGTCAGGCAAGCAAGCTCTGCCACCCGGATCTGGTGGCGGACGATCTGAAGGAAGAGGCCAACGCCATGATGGTGCAGCTGAACCAGGCGAAGCAGCGCGGCGACGTGAAGGCGATCCGCTCCCTGGTGGCCCGTCTGCATCAGGGGCTGGAGCCGCTGATGGCCAGCGACAGGCTCAATGACCTGACCCGTATCCGCAAAAAGATGGCCCAGGTCCGGGAGCAGATCGACACCCTGGTGAGCGAGCTGGCGGAGCTGGAGAAAGAGGAGTCCTGGCTGCTGGTCTCCTCGCTGAGCAATATGGAAGCGTACTTTGCCCAGCAGGAGAGAGCCTTGCACGAGGTGCGCGCCTCTCTCGAACATCAGGTCAGCGAAGCGCAGCTCGACGACGTGGCCTGATTATTTGGCGTGCCAGTACGCACTGGCACGCACCAGCTTCTGATCGATAGCGTCGGTTTCAAACAGGCGACTCAGGTTTTTCACCACCTTCCCTTCCCCGGTCAGCCAGATGAAGTAATCCTCTGCCGGCACGCTGAGCGTCGCCAGACGATCCGCCACCGCCTGCTCGTTATGCCCCACCACCCAGCTGATATTGAACTCGCTTAAGTGGGCCAGATAGTCCTGACAGGCGGCATCAGCCACGGTGACCACGGCGTGAACCTCCGGGCGCACCGGCAGTGCACGCAGAGCTTCCAGACGGCGACGCAGGGCGGGCATGCCCGACTCATCGCAGACGTACAGCTGCCAGGCGTAATCTTCCGGCACCACCAGCGAACCGCGCGGGCCGCCGATGGAGAGGGTGTCCCCCGGCTTAGCGTCCACCGCCCAGCTGCTTGCCACCCCACCGTCGTGGATAAAGAAATCGAGCGCCAGCTCATGACGGGCCGCATCGTACAGCGGGGTGTAATCCCGCGCCTGCGGACGCACGCCGTCACCCCAGTCCACGCCCTCGTCTGTCACCATTGGCGGTACAAAGGTGGTGCCCTTTTCCGGGAAAAAGACTTTGGAATGGTCGTCGAAGCCGCGGGAGCTGAAGCCCTCCAGCGCCTCGCCGCCTAACACGATGCGCTGAAAACCGGCGCTGACGCGCTCCACGCGGAGCACGTTCAGCTCGCGAAAGCGCAGGTCGTTACGGACACGTTGGGGGTAGCGGGTTGTGGTCATAATTTGCCTTCGTGAAAGTGAAATCGATATATCGAAATTGAAAGTTAAATGATAATGATTGCTAATAAGAAAAAATGCAAGATGTTTTAGATTGCATCTAAAACTGCTTTAGATATAAATTAGATATATCAAATTAAAGGAAAATCCTATGCGACAGGCACACGAAGGCGGCGGACGCCGTCAGCGCTTTTTTGGTCACGGTGAGTTAAGGCTGGTGATTCTGGACCTCCTGGCCCGCAATGCCAGCCACGGTTATGAGCTGATTAAAGATATTGAAAGCATGACCCAGGGAAACTATACGCCGAGCCCCGGAGTGATCTATCCGACGCTGGATTTTTTGCAGGATCAGGCATTTATCACCATCACCGAAGAAGAGAACGGGCGCAAACAGATTGCCATCACCGTAGCCGGGCAGCGCTGGCTGGATGAGAACCTGGAGCAGCTTGAGAACATTCAGGCGCGCATCAAAGCACGCTGTGTAGGTTTCCAGCTGCGTAAAAACCCGCAGATGAAGCGGGCTATCGACAATTTTAAAGCGGTGCTGGATTTGAAGGTCAATCAGGAAGGATTGAGCGACGCGCAGCTGAAACAGATTATTGCAGTTATTGACCGCGCGTCGCTGGAGATCAATCAGCTGGATTAAGCAGTAACTTCCCCGCGCACGCGGAACACTTTCACCAGATCTTTCAGGTTCAGCGCCTGCTCGTTCAGGGATGAGGCCGCCGCAACAGACTCCTCCACCAGAGCGGAGTTCTGTTGAGTGGTGGAGTCAATCAGGCCAATCGCGCTGTTGATCTGCGAGATCCCTTCCGTCTGCTCATGGCTGGCCTGGCGGATCTCGCGCAGGATCACATCCATCTCCTCGACGTTACCCACCATGCCGTTAATCAGCCCGCTGGCTTTTTCCACCAGCGCCATCCCGTCCTGGGTCTGGCTGGTTGAGCTTTCAATCAGCTGGCGAATTTCACTGGCCGAGGTGGCGCTTTTCTGCGCCAGCTGGCGAACTTCACCGGCCACTACCGCAAAGCCGCGGCCGTGTTCACCCGCGCGTGCCGCCTCTACCGCCGCGTTCAGCGCCAGAATATTGGTCTGGAAAGCGATGGAGTCGATCAGGTTGATGATGTCGGACATCCGGTTGGAGGTTTCGTTAATCAGGCGCATTTTGCTGGTGACCTGCTTCATCATCTCGCCGTTGTTTTTCACCACTTTGGCCGCATCCGCGGAGAGACTGGTGGCTTCACCGGTATGTGACGCGGTGTTTTTTACCGTCGCGGTGATCTGCTCCATCGATGCCGCCGTTTGTTCCACCGAGCTGGCCTGCTCTTCGGTTCGCGCCGCCAGGTCCTGGTTGCCCGCCACAATCTGCGCCGCCGCGGTGGAGATATTTTCCGAACCGAACTGCACCTGCTGCACAATCTCCAGCAGACGGTTTTTCATCTCCATCAGCGCAGTAAGCAGCTGACCGGTTTCGTCTTTACCGTGGGAGGCAATGCTCCCGGTGAGATCGCCATCGGCAATCGACCGGGCAAAATCGACCGCCTGGCCCAGCGGACGGGTAATTGAACGCACGATAAACCATCCCATCAGGCTGCCCACCGCCACGCTGAACAGGGTGATCAGGATCAGCAGCAGACGGTTGCTTCTGAAGTCGCCGTCCACCTCCACGCATGCGCGTTGCATCTGCTTATTCTGAATGGTAATCAGCTCCTGCACTTTTGCCTTATAGGCCTGCTGCAGGCTGAGGGTGTTGGTCATCATCTCCTGAATCGCACCCGCCCGATCGTTGCTCTGCACCGCCTGCAGGATCCGATAGCGGGAGTCGAGATATTGCTGGCGCACGCCGCGAATATCGGTCAGCACCTGCTGGGACGCCTTGTCCTGCAGGGCGTTGTTCAGATCGCCGAGGATCAGTGTAATGCGCTCGCTGATGGTCTTCAGCTTCTGCTCTGACTGCTCCCGGTACTGGCCCTGGTCGTCCAGCAACATCAGCTGTTGGGTGCTAATAAATTCCTGGAAGTTTTCGATTAACTGGTTCGCTTTTACCGTTGTCGGATAATCGTTGCTGATAATGGATTGCATCCCGTTATTCGCCCGGTTAAGGCTCAACAGAGATAAACTCGCACTTATCCCCATCAGGACAATAAAGAACCCAAACGCCAGAAATAATTTTGTGCCGATCTTTACATCATGTAAGAACATATTTACTCCATCATTGTGATCATTTATCAGACGATCAGCGTTATCGGTAACTTTCACGCTAACTTTATGAGTTTGATCGCTTTTTTATTAAACAAACCAAGCAATGGATAGGCGCAGGCTATTAATTTCGTCTCATCGATCGTTACGTAACCACCAGAGAGGTGTTTTTGACAGAGCATCGGGGAAAACTGACTTAGGCAGGGATAATTAACTGAAGCGGTTTATTTAGTTATTTAATATTACATTAACAGTAACCGATAAAAATAATCACAAATAAAGCCGTTCACCCTGTCAGGAGCAAACGGCCTTTTCGGAACCTTACTGACTCAATGGAGCACGGTAACGGCATCTTCCAGACGTTTAGCCCGGTGCTTCACCATCGCCGAGACCTGGGCGCTGGTTTCGACCAGCGCCGCGTTTTTCTGGGTGATGGAATCCAGTTCGGCTACCGCGCGGGTCAGCTCCGACAGGCCGGAGGCCTGCTCGGACGTAGACTGGCTGATCTCGGCGATCAGCCGGGTGACGTTCTGCACCTTCTCCACAATGTCATCCATGGTGCGTCCGGCGGCATGCACCTGCTCGGAACCGGACATCACCTTGCTGGCGCTGGCGTCGATCAGCTTGCGGATATCGTTGGCGGCACTGGCGCTGCGGCTGGCCAGATGGCGCACTTCCCCGGCCACTACCGCAAAGCCTTTCCCCTGCTCGCCCGCCCTTGCCGCTTCCACTGCCGCGTTCAGCGCCAGGATGTTGGTCTGGAAAGCGATATCGTTAATCAGCTTGGTGATCGAGCCGATACGCTGGGTACTGTCGGCAATTTCATCCATGGTGTTGACCACGGTCTGCATCGCGTGTCCGCCCTGCGTGGCGGCGTCGCTGGCGGCGATGGAGAGCTTATCGGCGTCCACGGCGGTGCGGGTGTTGTTCTGCACCGTCATCGCCAGCTGGTTCATGGTCTCCACGGTCTGCTTCACGTTCGACACCGTCTGATGGGTGCGATCGTTGAGGTCGTCATTCCCCTTCGCCAGCTGGTCGCTGCCGTCGCGCACGTTGATGACCTGGCTGGAGACATCATTGATCAGCCAGCGGCACATCAGGCCGAGCTGCCCGACCGCGCGCAGGGTCAGCCCCAGTTCGTCGCTGCGGTTAAGATGCTCAACGCTGTTGCGTTCGCCTGTCGCCACCTTCAGCGCCTGACGGGCCACGTTCTCGACCGGGCGCACAATCTGCTGCTCAAACAGCAGGGTTCCCAGCAGCATCACCAGCGCGCTGCCCCCCATTGCTGCCCAGCTCGCCCCGGTGGCGAACAGCGCGCCCGCCAGCACCAGGTACAGCGCGGCCATCACGCTGCGTACCCGCCAGCGCAGCGGCATCGCGGGCAGTTTGCCGGTCCAGCCTTTCGCCACCACCAGCCCTTTGTGCACCCGCTTTTTACTGCGGCCTTCGTTGAGTGCTTTATATAAAGGTTCGACGGCGGCAATCTCCTCCGGCGTGGCTTTCACGCGGATGGACATGTACCCGGTGGTCTGGCCGTTGCGCACCATCGGCACGGCGTTAGCGCGTACCCAGTAGTGATCGCCATTTTTACGCAGGTTTTTCACGATGCCGCTCCAGGGCTCACCCTGCTGCAGGGTGTACCACATGTCGGCAAAGGCGGCTTTGGGCATATCGGGGTGGCGAACGAGATTGTGCGGCTGACCTACCAGCTCGCCCAGGGAGTAACCACTCACCTGGACAAAGGTGTCATTGGCCTGGGTAATGTAGCTGTGCAGATCGGTGGTGGACATCAGAGTGGTGTCATCTTTCAGTGGGTATTCACACTGTGTGACAAATTGTTGAGGCGACATAGGCATCCCTTGCAGGTTACTTGAATGTTATTTTTTGGGCGTAACGTTTTTTCGGCGTTAACGAATTTATCTTTAGTTGTTAAACATGCTCGAGATCGCAAAACGGGACTAAACCGCATTTTTTGTGTGTTTTTATAATCTATTGATATTAAATGATTTCGCACCGAAACTACTCCCAAAGGAGGATCGCCCCCTCCGCCCGCCCGGCAACCGATCGCACTAAAACAGGGCGAATGCACTGCAAACGCGCATTCTGCTGTGGGAAAATCCCGATGCGTTGCCGCCGGAATTGCGTTTCGCATGATTAAATATTGTGTAACATTATTTTAACCTGGCGTTTATCCCGATTTTTGTCCCCTCACCGGAAGTGGCGCAAAGCCTGCAATACTTAATCCAGTATCATGTGATACGCCATTCCCGGGAGCACATCTTGAACAGGTTACCCTCCAGCGCATCGGCTCTTGCCTGTACCGCGCACGCACTGAATCTCATTGAGAAGCGAACGCTTGATCATGAGGAGATGAAACAACTTAACCGCGAGGTGATTGATTACTTCAAAGAGCATGTGAATCCCGGGTTTTTGGAATACAGAAAATCGGTAACAGCAGGCGGGGATTACGGAGCCGTAGAGTGGCAGGCGGGAAGTCTTAATACGCTTGTCGACACCCAGGGACAGGAGTTTGTAGATTGCCTGGGTGGATTTGGTATTTTCAACGTGGGGCACCGTAATCCAGTTGTGGTTTCCGCCGTACAAAATCAGCTTGCAAAACAACCCCTTCATAGCCAGGAACTGCTGGATCCCCTGCGGGCGATGCTGGCAAAAACGCTGGCGGCTCTGACGCCGGGGAAACTCAAATACAGTTTCTTCTGTAACAGCGGCACGGAATCGGTCGAAGCGGCGATCAAACTCGCCAAAGCGTACCAGTCGCCGCGCGGGAAATTCACCTTTATTGCCACCAGCGGCGCCTTCCACGGCAAGTCGTTAGGTGCCCTCTCTGCCACGGCGAAATCTGCCTTCCGTAAGCCGTTTATGCCGCTGCTGCCGGGCTTCCGCCATGTGCCGTTCGGCGACATCAACGCCATGCGCTCCGCGCTGTCGGAATGCCGTAAAACCGGCGACGACGTGGCGGCGGTGATCCTCGAGCCCATCCAGGGCGAAGGCGGGGTGATCCTGCCGCCAGTGGGCTATCTGCCGGCGGTACGTAAGCTGTGCGATGAGTTTGGCGCGCTGCTGATCCTGGATGAAGTGCAGACCGGGATGGGGCGTACCGGCAAGATGTTTGCCTGCGAGCACGAGAACGTGCAGCCGGACATCCTGTGCCTGGCCAAAGCGCTGGGCGGCGGCGTGATGCCGATTGGTGCTACCGTCGCCACCGAGGAGGTGTTCTCGGTGCTGTTCGACAATCCTTTCCTGCATACCACTACCTTTGGGGGTAACCCCCTGGCCTGTGCCGCCGCGCTGGCCACCATCAACGTGCTGCTGGAGCAGAACCTGCCCGCTCAGGCGGAGCAGAAAGGCGACATGCTGCTGGATGGCTTCCGCCAGCTCGGGCGTGAATACCCGGACCTGGTACAGGATGCGCGCGGCAAAGGGATGCTGATGGCGATTGAGTTTGTCGATAACGAAACCGGCTACAGCTTCGCGAGCGAGATGTTCCGCCAGCGGGTGCTGGTGGCGGGAACGCTCAACAACTCGAAGACCATCCGCATTGAACCGCCGCTGACGCTGACCATCGAGCAGTGTGAGCTGGTGCTGAAAGCCGCCCGGATGGCGCTGGCGGCACTGCGGGTGAGTGTGACCGAAGCGTAAAACACGCCGGGCGGCGCGATGCTTGCCCGGCCTACACGATCCGCAGAAGTTTGTAGGCCCGGTAAGCGCAGCGCCACCGGGCGTTTTTTACGCCGGCATCAACCCAACAAAACAGCGTTTTTTACGCGGCTCCGACATCAGGTCCTCAAGCTTCTCCACGCACGCCAGATAGTGCGGGGTCTGCTTGTGGGCCTGCACCGCCTCCTCATCCTTGTACGCCTCATAGATAAAGAACCGGGTTTTCACCCGCGGGTCCTGCAGCACGTCGAACCGCAGGTTGCCCGGCTCCTGGATCGCCCCTTCGTGGTTGGCGCGAAACACCTCCAGAAACTCGTCCACCCTGTCCGGTTTGATGTTGATCTCCACTAAGGTCACGTTCATTGCCCTTCTCCTTGTTTTTCCTCCTGCCAGAACTGGTACGCCTCGCGGGCGCTCATCTTCTCATGCACCACCTTCTTCACCGCCTTCAGCATCGCCAGCGGCGCGCTGGACTGGAAGATGTTCCGCCCCATATCGACACCTGACGCGCCCTGGTCGATGGCGCGGAAACACATCTCCAGCGCCTCGTGTTCCGGCAGTTTTTTGCCCCCGGCGATAACAATCGGCACCGGGCAGCTGGCGGTCACTTTCTCGAATCCTTCTTCGACAAAATAGGTTTTGACGAACTGGGCTCCCATCTCGGCGGCGATGCGGCTGGCAAGCGAGAAGTAGCGCGCATCCCGGGCCATCTCCTTGCCGACCCCGGTCACCGCCAGGGTCGGGATGCCGTAACGATTGCCCGCATCCACCAGCTTGATGATGTTATTGATCGACTGGTGTTCATACTCGCTGCCGATATAGACCTGCGCCGCCACCGCGCAGACGTTCAGGCGCAGGGCATCTTCCATCGCCACCGCCACGCACTCGTTGGAGAGCTCGCCGAGCATTGAGTTTCCCCCGGAGGCGCGCAGCAGCACCGGTTTGTTGGTGGCGGGCGGCACGGTGCTGCGGAGAATACCGCGGGTACACATCAGCACGTCGGTTTCGGCAAACAGCGGCGCAATGGAGAGATCGATGCGCTCCAGCCCGGTGGTCGGCCCCTGGAAATAACCATGATCGAAGGCCAGCATCACCGTGCGGTTGCTGGCGGGATTGAAGATCCGCGCCAGCCGCGACTGCATTCCCCAGTCCAGCGCCCCGCACCCCTTCAGGGTAAAAGGCACGTTCTGCTGCGGTCGGTCGATGCCAAAGTTCTTACCTTCTTTGATGTCGTCTAAATCAGCCATGTTCCCCCCTGTCAGAAGTCGTAGTTGTTGATGTTCTCTTTGGTGAACACCACCCGCTCCGGCAGCAGCACGATGCCATTGCCTTTCGCTTCATACTGATAGCCCTGGACGCTGTTCGGCTCCACCTTCAGCGTGCCGATATCCTTCACCTCCACGCTGTCGCCGACGTTAAGATCGCCTTTTTTCAGCAAACGATCGGCGACATTGACCGCAATTTTGCCCTGTTGCACCACATCCCACAGACCAAAGGCTTTCACCGTGCCGCGCTCCACGTACGGACGCATCACGTTCGGGGTACTGAAGCCGACGATCGCCACCCCTTCACGCTTCAGGTTCTCTGCCGCCTGGGCCGCCGCTGGCAGGGCGTTGGCGTCCGGGGCGATGATCGCATCCAGATCCGGATAGGCTTTTAAGATCCCTTCGGCGGTCTGCAGGGATTTGGTGGCATCGTTATAGCCAAACTGGGTGGTGACGATCTGCCACTCGGGGTGCTCTTTGGCGATTTTGGCTTTCGCCGCGTTCACCCACTGGTTCTGATCGGTAACGGTGGGGCTGGAGTAGAAGAACGCCACTTTGGCGGCCGGTTTGGTGACCTGCTTCGAGGCCATATCCACCAGCAGGCCGCCGAGCTGTTCCGGGGTGCCCTGGTTGATGTAGATGCTGCGGCACTCCGGTTTGGTGTCGGAATCCCAGGTCAGGACTTTCACCCCGCGCTGCATGGCGCGCTTCAACGCCGGACAGAGCCCATCCGGCGACACCGCCGAGACGATAATGGCGTTATAGCCCTGGTTGACGAAGTTATTGATCAGCTGCACCTGCCCGGAGACGCTCGGCTCGGTCGGGCCATCGTAGGTGACCTCCGCCCCCAGCGCTTTACCCGCCTCTTTTGCGCCGTTACCGCCGCTGGTAAAGAAGCCGACCCCCACCAGTTTCGGGATAAACGCGATGCGATCCGCCGCCTGCGCCGTCGCCACGCTTAACGCCACGGCCAGCACCATCAGTTTTATTTTCATCATACGCTCCGGGTATTTTTTGTGAGAAGAGACCGCACCCATTCACGATGCAGACTCAGCGAACGCCCCATCACCACCACAACCAGCAGCGCCCCTGACAGCGCGCTCGACACCTGATTGGGGATGCCAACCATCTGTAACCCCTGCTGCAGATACCCCACCAGCAATGCCGCCAGCGCCGTACCCAGTACCGAACCTGAACCGCCGTAGATATTCGCCCCGCCAAGCACCGCCGCGGTGAGCGCTGGCATCAGCAGGTCGCGCCCCAGATCGGAACGCGCCGAGCCGAAATAGGAGACCATCACCAGAGCGGCAATCGCCGAGGCCACACCCACCAGGCCATACAGCGCATAGGGCATGCCGTTCACCGACAGGGCCGCATAGCGCGCCGCGCGGGGGTTTTGCCCAATCAGAAACAGGTGACGGCCAAAGCGCCCGCGGTGAACGATCAGCCAGAAGAAGAAAGTAATAAATGCGAACAGCACCAGCGGGATCGGCAGGCCGAGAACCGTGAGGTTGGCAAAGGCGGTGAAGCTCTCCGGGAAGCCGCCAATGCCTTCGTAGCCGGTCGCCCCGGCCATCCCCGAGAGCAGCAGCGCTCCGCCGCCGTACAGGTAGAGCGTGCCGAGGGTGATCACCAGCGGACTGATGCCGGTGTAGTGGATCAGTGCCGCGTTAAACAGGCCGCACAGCAGCCCGAGCAGCAGGGTAAGCGGGACCGCCGCCACCATCGGCACACCGGACTGCATCATCACCCCCAGGGCGATGGCGCACAGGCCGATGGTCGAGCCCAGCGAGATGTCGATCCCGCCGCTGATAATCACCAGCGTCAGCGGCAGGGCCACGATGCCGATGCAGATAAAATCGCTGGTGCTGAACAGCAGCATGTTGATGTCGAGCATCCGCGGATTGAGGGCGCCAAACAGCAGGATCTCCAGCACCAGTAACAGCAGCAGCGCCCACTCCCAGTTAAGCTTCATCTACGCCACCTCTTTGTTGCGTTTGCGAAACGGGGTGACGTGCTTCCCCCCTTTGTTGCCCGGCTGGAAACGGCTGTACTTCAGCGCCCGCTGATGACGCGCCAGCGCCTGGCGCAGTCGTCCATCGAGCACCAGCACCCCCAGCAGCACGAGGCCAGCGATAAAGTCGTTCCACCAGGCCGGGAGACGGAACAGCACCAGTACGGTGTCGATCTGAGTCAGGAAGAAGGCCCCCAGCAGCGCGCCGATTAAGGTCCCGGTGCCGCCGAGCAGGGAGATGCCCCCCAGCACGCAGGCGGCGATGGCCTTCATCTCCAGCCCGCTGCCGGTCTGGTTCGGCACGAAGCCGATCTGCGCGGCGAAGACGATCCCGGCGCAGGCCGCCAGCACGCCGTTAAGGGTGAAGGCCGCCATCCGGGTGCGGTTCACCGCCACGCCCAGCTGACGGGCGGCGGCAAGGTTATCCCCGACGGCGTAAAAATCCCGGCCAAAGGCGGTGCGCGACAGGATCCACGCCCCGAGAGCGGCGATCGCCAGCACCACCATCCCCAGCGGCGAGATGCCGAGCGCCACCGGCTCCGACAGCGCTTTCAGGCTTACCGGCAGGCCTTCAATCCACTTCCCGCCGGTCCAGAGCAGCATCACCCCGCGCCACAGCCCCAGCGTGCCGAGGGTGGCGACAATCGCCGGAATGCGCAGCCCCACTACCAGCAGGCCGTTGAAGGCCCCCGCCAGTGCCCCGATCGCCAGCGCAAACAGGATCGCCACCGGCAGGCCGTAGCCGTTGTTCAGCGCTACCCCCACGGCGATGGCGCACAGCCCGACAATCGAGCCGACCGAGACGTCGATATTGCGGGTCAGCATCACCAGCCCGGCACCGAGCGCCAGCAGGATCAGGATCTGCGAACTGGCAAAGATCATCCCCAGGGTCTGCAGGCTGAGGTAGGCCGGGTTGAGCGCTACCAGCACCACAAACAGGGCGAGGATCGCCAGCAGCGCGCTGAGCTCGCGGTTTTTCAGGAGTGTTTTCATGCCTGTCCTCCAAAGGCCAGGGCCATCATGCGGTCAAGGCTGACGGCGTGGCGCGGCAGTTCCCCGCTCAGCACCCCCTGATGCATCACCAGCACCCGATCTGCGAGACCGGGGAACTCATCCATGTCGCTGGAGATCATCAGCACCGCCACGTTTTGCGCCGCCACGCTTTTGATCAGCTGATAGATATCAGCCCGGGCCGAGACGTCCACCCCGCGGGTCGGTTCATCGACGATCAGCAGCAGCGGATTGGCCTCCAGGCAGCGGGCCAGCAGCACCTTCTGCTGATTGCCCCCCGACAGGGTGCGCACGGTCTGATCCGGACTGTTGAGTTTGATCCCCAGCGCCCGGTGATAGCGTTCCACCACCGCCGCCTCGCGTTTGCGCTGCTGCCAGAGCGAGGGTTCATTCAGGGCCACCGTGTTCCAGCGGACCGGCGCATCTAGAAACAGGCCGGATACCTGCCTGTCCTCCGGGAGATAGACCAGCCCCTTCTCCAGCCGGGCACTGACCGGATCGCTGTCGATCTGCTGGTTTTCGAGCCAGATCTTGCCCCCACGTGGCGGGCGCAGGCCGTACAGGGTTTCGGCAAACTCGGTGCGCCCGGAACCCACCAGCCCGGCCAGGCCGACGATCTCCCCGGCGTAGATCTCAAGATCCAGATCGATAAAGCCTTCCCCGGTAAGGCTCTCCACCCGCAGGACCGGGAAATCCTGGGCCTGGGTGCGGCGATTGCCCGGCAGCGCCAGCCACAGCTTTTGCGTGTCGCTCAGCCCCTGTTCGCGGCTGACCGGGGTCATGGCGGCGATCAGCGCGTTATCATCAAACTGCGCGGTTTCACCGCTCAGGACGATCGCCCCGTCGCGCATCACCGAGACGTGGCTGGCGAGCTGGCGGATTTCGGGCAACTTGTGGGAGATAAAGACGATGCCAACCCCCGCGGCCTGTAAGGCGCGGATCTGGCGGAACAGGCGTTCGGTTTCACCCGGCGTCAGCGAGGCGGTGGGCTCATCGAGGATCAGGATCTTCGCCTCGCGCATCAGCCCGCGCAGGATCTCCACCATCTGCTGATCCGCCACCTCCAGCGTGCTGGCGGCAGCCTCTAAATTGAGCTGGCACTGGAGCTGCTCCAGCTTATCGGCCAGCCGTCGGGCGATATCCTGTCCACGCGGCAGACGGAAGAGAATGTTTTCCCGCACGCTGAGGTTCGGGAACAGCATCGGCTCCTGAGGCACCAGATAGATGCCAAGCTGGTGCGCCTGGCCCGGTTTCAGGCGAGCAAAAGGCTGCCCGGCGATAGAAAGTTCACCGCGGTCGGCAGTTTCAACTCCGGCGACGATCTTCATCAGGGTCGATTTCCCCGCGCCGTTGCCGCCCATCAGGGCGTGTACCTGTCCCGCAAGCAGAGTGAAATCAATGTTTTTCAGTACAGGAACGCCGGAAAACTGCTTCTGGATCCCGCGCGCCTCGATAAGTGCTGTCATTATCGCTCCGCTATTGAACAAATGATTTTTGAAATTAATAATGTTCAAAAGCGTAGACGGTGAACTATATTTACAACCGTGCAGGGATCACAGTTTGATGGATATGATCCCGATAATGCAGAAACATTCCGGAATACCCGTTTTGCCGTGTGGCTCACACATTCAACCTGCGGCAGAGCGAACATATGATCTAAATTTTGATAAGAGTTCAAATATGGCTGAGAAACGCGTTGCCGAAGAGGGACGATTTGCCGGACTGGCACTAACGGAAGAGGAACTGGTGGCGCGCGTGGCGTGGTGCTACTACCACGACGGCCTGACGCAGAACGATATCGGCGAGCGGCTGGGACTGCCGCGGCTCAAGATTTCGCGGCTGCTGGAGAAGGGTCGGCAGTCCGGGGTGATCCGGGTGCAGATCAACTCCCGCTACGAGGGCTGTCTGGCGCTGGAGACCGAACTCCAGCAGCGCTTCGGCCTGCGGCTGGCCCGCGTGTTGCCAGCCCTGAACACCCCACCGATGAGCGTGCGTTTAGGCATTGGTGCCGCGCAGTCGTTGATGGGGGTGCTGGAACCCGGCCAACTGCTGGCGGTGGGATTTGGTGAAACCACCATGAGCTGCATTCAGCACCTAAGCGGCTTTATCAGCTCCCAGCAGGTGCGGCTGGTGACGCTTTCCGGCGGTGTCGGGCCCTATATGACCGGCATTGGCCAGCTGGATGCCGCCTGCAGCATCAGCATGATCCCTGCCCCGCTGCGGGTTTCATCCGCGGAAGTGGCCGGGATCTTAAAGCGGGAAACCAGCGTGCGGGATGTGATCCTCGCCGCCACCGCCGCCGATGTGGCGGTGGTCGGGATTGGCTCGGTGAATCAGCGCCGGGACGCCACTATCCTGCGCTCCGGCTATATCAGCGAAGGCGAGCAGCTGATGTTTGCCCGTAAAGGGGCGGTGGGGGATATCCTCGGTTATTTCCTTAACGCCAACGGCGAGCGGGTAGAGGAGCTGGAGATCCACCGGGAATTACTTGGCGTCACCCTCGATGAACTGGCGCAGTTACCGGTCATCGTCGGCGTCGCCGGAGGGGAAGAGAAAGCCGATGCGATTTATGCCGCACTGAACGGTCGCCGTATCAATGGCCTGGTGACGGAAGAGACGACAGCCCGCGCGGTGCTGGCTCTGGCAAAATAAGAGCCTGTCTGCCCTGCGCTTACGATGAGGCAAGCTCATGAGTTACCTTTTAGCGTTAGATGCAGGGACGGGAAGCGTTCGCGCCGTTATTTTCGATTTGCTGGGCAACCAGGTCGCCGTCGGCCAGGCGGAGTGGAAACACCTGAGCGTGGAGAACGTTCCCGGCTCGATGGAGTTTGACCTCGACACCAACTGGCGGCTGGCCTGCCAGTGTATTCACCAGGCGCTGGAGCGGGCGCAGCTGAGTCCGGCGGCTATCCAGTCCGTCGCCTGCTGCTCGATGCGGGAAGGGATCGTCCTCTACGACCGCAACGGCGACGCCATCTGGGCCTGCGCCAACGTTGATGCCCGCGCCAGCCGCGAAGTGGCCGAGCTGAAAGAGATCCACGACTTCCGCTTTGAATCCGAAGTGTATGACGTCTCCGGCCAGACCCTGGCCCTGAGCGCCATGCCGCGCCTGCTGTGGCTGGCGCACCATCGCCCGGATATCTACCGCAACGCGGCCACCATCACCATGATCAGCGACTGGCTGGCGGCGAAGCTCTCCGGCGAGCTGGCGGTGGATCCGTCCAACGCGGGCACCACCGGCATGTTAGATCTCTTCTCCCGCGACTGGCGTCCGGCGCTGCTGGACATGGCCGGGCTGCGCGCCGATATTCTCTCCCCGGTAAAAGAGACTGGCACCCTGCTCGGGGCAGTGACCAGGGAGGCGGCGCAGCAGAGCGGCCTGCGGGAAGGCACCCCGGTGGTGATGGGCGGTGGCGACGTGCAGTTGGGCTGCCTGGGGCTGGGGGTGGTCCGCGCCGGGCAGACTGCGGTGCTGGGCGGCACCTTCTGGCAGCAGGTGGTCAACCTGCCGCAGGTGCGTACCGATCCGCAGATGAACATCCGCGTGAACCCGCACGTCATCCCCGGCATGGCTCAGGCGGAGTCGATCAGCTTCTTCACCGGGCTGACCATGCGCTGGTTCCGCGACGCCTTCTGCGCCGAAGAGAAGCTGATTGCCGAGCGGATGGGGATGGATACCTACGCCCTGATGGAGGAGATGGCCAGCCGGGTGCCGGCGGGTTCCCATGGGGTGATGCCGATCTTCTCCGATGCGATGCACTTTAAGCAGTGGTATCACGCTGCGCCGTCGTTTATTAACCTCTCCATCGATCCGGAAAAATGCAACAAAGCCACCCTGTTCCGGGCACTTGAGGAGAACGCGGCGATCGTCTCCGCCTGTAACCTGGCGCAGATATCGCAGTTTTCCGGGGTGAATTTTGACGGCCTGGTGTTTGCTGGCGGCGGCGCGAAAGGGGCACTGTGGAGCCAGATATTAAGCGACGTCACCGGCCTGCCGGTGCGGGTGCCGGAGGTGAAAGAGGCGACCGCGCTGGGGTGCGCCATTGCCGCGGGAACCGGTGCCGGGCTGTACAGCGATATGGCCTCTACCGGCGAGAAACTGGTGAAGTGGAGCCGGGAGTTCACCCCGAACCCGGCGCACCGGGTGCTGTACGACGGCATGATGCAGAAGTGGCAGGCGGTGTATGCCGATCAGCTGGGGCTGGTGGACAGCGGGCTGACCACCTCGATGTGGCAGGCGCCGGGGCTGGTGCGGTCATCCCCCTCACCCCGGCCCTCTCCCCAAAGGGGCGAGGGAGAAACCCCGATGGAGCCAATCCTGTAAGACCGCACCTGACTGTTCCCTCTCCCCTATGGGGAGAGGGTTAGGGTGAGGGGTGCCTTTTCTTGAGATCTATCACAATCATTCAATCCCGCTTTTACCTTTCTTCTGCCGCTGGCTAAATTAGTAACTCATCCGACCACATAACAATAATTTTACAATGGAAGCGTTTATGAGCCACTACCCGTCGCTGTTCGCCCCCCTTGATCTGGGGTTCACCACGCTCAAAAACCGTGTGTTAATGGGCTCGATGCATACCGGTCTTGAAGAGCGTCCGGACGGTGCCGAGCGGCTGGCCGCGTTCTACGCCGAACGCGCCCGTCACGGGGTGGCGCTGATTGTCACCGGCGGCGTGGCCCCTGCCCTTTCTGGCGTCGGGATGGAGGGCGGCGCGGTGCTGAACGATGTGGCACAGCTGCCCCATCACCGGATCGTGACTGACGCGGTACACAACGAGGGCGGCAAAATCGCCCTGCAGATTCTGCATACCGGGCGCTACAGCTATCAGCCGAACCTCGTGGCACCGTCGGCGATCCAGGCGCCGATCAACCGCTTTACGCCCCACGCCCTCACCCACGATGAAATCCTCACGCTGATTGACGACTTCGCCCGCTGCGCCGCCCTGGCGCGGGAAGCGGGCTACGACGGCGTGGAGGTGATGGGCTCCGAAGGCTATCTGATCAACGAATTCCTCGCCGCGCGCACCAACCAGCGCGAGGACGAATGGGGCGGGGATTATGCCCGCCGGATGCGTTTTGCGGTTGAAGTGGTGCGTGCGGTGCGTGAACGCGTCGGGAGTGATTTTATCATCGTCTATCGCCTGTCGATGCTCGACCTGGTGGAGGGCGGCGGCACCTTCGAGGAGACCGTCGAGCTGGCGCAGGCCATTGAAGCGGCGGGGGCAACCATCATCAACACCGGGATCGGCTGGCACGAGGCGCGGATCCCAACCATCGCCACCCCGGTGCCGCGCGCGGCGTTCAGCTGGGTGACGCGCAGGCTGAAAGGCAAGGTGTCGATCCCGCTGGTGACCACCAACCGCATTAACGATCCCCAGGTGGCGGACGATCTGCTGGCCAACGGCGACGCGGATATGGTGTCGATGGCGCGGCCATTCCTCGCCGATGCGGAGATCCTCTCCAAGGCGCAGAGCGGCCGTGCGGATGAGATCAACACCTGCATCGGCTGCAACCAGGCCTGTCTGGATCAGATTTTCGTCGGCAAAGTGACCTCCTGCCTGGTCAATCCGCGCGCCTGCCATGAAACCAGAATGCCGGTGGTGCCAGCGGTAACTAAAAAACGGCTGGCGGTGGTGGGCGCAGGCCCGGCGGGACTGGCGTTTGCGGTAAATGCCGCGTCGCGCGGGCACAGCGTGACGCTGTTTGATGCGCTGCCTGAGATCGGCGGGCAGTTTAATATCGCCAAACAGATCCCGGGCAAAGAGGAGTTTTACGAGACGCTACGCTATTACGCGCGGATGATCGACCTCACCGGGGTCGATCTGCGCCTTAACCAGTGGGTCTCCGCGCAGGATCTGATCGACTTTGACGAGACGATCCTTGCCAGCGGGATCGCCCCGCGCACGCCTGCGATCGACGGCATCGATCATCCGAAGGTAATGAGCTATCTCGAGGTGCTCCGCGACAAAAAACCGGTGGGCGATCGGGTGGCGATTATCGGCTGCGGCGGGATCGGGTTTGATACCGCCATGTACCTGAGCCAGGCGGGGGAACCCACCAGCCAGAACATCGCGGAATTCTGCGAGGAGTGGGGGATCGACACCAGCCTGAATCAGGTCGGCGGCCTGCGTCCGGAGGGGCCGCAACTGCCAAAAAGCCCGCGCCAGATTGTGATGCTCCAGCGTAAGGCCAGCAAACCGGGGGAAGGACTGGGGAAAACCACCGGCTGGATCCACCGCGCCACCCTGCTCTCGCGCGGCGTGAAGATGATCCCGGGGGTGAGCTATCAGAAGATCGACGACAAGGGGTTACACGTATTGATCAATGGCGAGCCGCAGCTGCTGCGCGTCGATCATGTGATTTTATGTGCCGGACAGGAGCCGAAGCGCGATCTGGCGGAGCCACTGCGCGACGCGGGCAAAACAGTGCATCTGATTGGCGGGTGCGACGTGGCGATGGAGCTGGATGCCCGGCGCGCGATTGCCCAGGGAACAAAATTAGCGTTGGAAATTTAACGGCATTGCCCGGCGGCGAGGTAAAAGCAAAACGGCAACCGGGTTGCCGTTTTTAGTGTTTGCACCCTCTCCCCGTGGGAGAGGGCCGGGGTGAGGGCATCAGGCCGCACCTGTTTAAATCTTAACGACGGCGACCCGTCTTAACCGCCTTCAACACCACGAACTTGTTGTTGGTGGCCACCGTGGCACAGTTGCCGAAAATCTTCTTCAGCTTGTGGAAGTAGTCCAGGTGGCGGTTGGCCACGATGTACAGCTCACCGTTAATTTTCAGGCAGCGACGCGCGTGGTGGAACATCTCCCAGGCGACGTTATCGGTCAGGGCATGTTTCTGGTGGAACGGCGGGTTGCACAGCACGGCGTTAAAGCGGAACGGCTCCACCCCCGACAGCGCGTTGTTGATCATAAACTCGCAGCGATCCAGCGCTTCCGGCATGTTGGTTTCCACGTTCAGACGGCTGGACGCCACGGCCATTGGCGACTCATCGCTGAAGACCACGCTGGCCTCCGGGTTCTTCGCCAGCAGCGTCAGACCGATTACCCCATTACCGCAGCCGAGATCGACGATCTCCCCTTCCAGATTTTCCGGCAGATGTTCAATAAAGAAGCGTGCGCCGATATCCAGCCCGGTGCGGGAGAAGACGTTGGCGTGGTTGTGGATGGTCCAGTCGGTGCCTTCCAGCTTCCAGCTCAGGGTCTCTGGCGCGTCAGCCAGGGCTGGCTCGCTGAAGGTACAGTTGATCAGGCGCGCTTTTTTCCACGCCAGTGTGGTGGTGGTTGGCCCCAGAACTTTCTCGAACAGTTCAATGGTCGAGGTGTGGATATCACGCGCTTTTGCGCCCGCGATAATGCGCGTCTCGGGTGTTACGACCTTACGCAGCGCACGCAGCTGCTGTTCCAGCAGCGCCATGGTTTTCGGGATCTTAATCAGCACCACGCCCGGCGCCTGCGGATACTCCGCGGTGCTGTCGAGGAACTTCACGCTGCCTTCATCGAGCTCGTTGTGGCGCAGATTCTCGCGCGTCGCCAGCTCGCTTAAATAGGAGTCACCGATGCTATAAGGTGTATGTTCGACCAGCGCACAACCCAATGCGCCGAAAGCATCATTCAGGATCAGAACCGGGCCGCTAATTTCTGTCTCATCCAACTGTTGCAGCAGATATTCATCCGCCGCTTCCCACGCCTGAAGCGGGTTAACGTCGTCCGTTTCCGGGAAACGTTTTAAGTCGAGTGAACGGAAACCGTTGTCTAAGTGGCTCATCGGCCCTCCTGAATGGTAAAATTTCGGCGTTATCCCTGAAAAGGGTGCGTGAGTATACCCGTTTTCAAATTATTTTGGGGTTTTGATGAACCAGCTGACTTATCTCCAGGGCTACCCGGAGCATCTGCTTTCCCAGGTCCGCACGTTAATTGCCGAGCAAAAGCTGGGGGCGGTGCTGGAAAAACGCTACCCGGGGACCCATGATTTCGCCACCGATAAAGCCCTCTGGCAGTATACGCAGGATATGAAAAACCGATATCTGAAGAGCGCCCCGCCAATCAATAAGGTGATGTACGACAACAAGATCCACGTGCTGAAGAATGCCCTGGGTCTGCATACCGCCATCTCCCGCGTGCAGGGCGGCAAGCTGAAAGCCAAAGCCGAGATCCGCGTGGCAACCGTGTTCCGCAACGCGCCGGAAGCCTTCCTGCGCATGATTGTGGTGCACGAGCTGGCGCACCTGAAAGAGAAAGAGCACGACAAGGCCTTCTACTCTCTGTGCTGTCATATGGAGCCGCAGTACCACCAGCTGGAGTTTGATACTCGCCTGTGGCTGACGCATTTATCGTTATAGCGCACAAGATTTGTCATCATCACGTGCTACAGTGGCAACAGGTTCCCAGCAACGGAGTTCGTGAACGTTTATGATACGTTTCGCAGTCATTGGGACGAACTGGATCACGCGCCAGTTCGTCGATGCCGCCCATGAGACCGGCAAATATAAGCTCACCGCAGTCTATTCCCGCAGCCTTGAACAGGCTCAGGCCTTTGCTAACGACTATCTTGTCGAGCATCTGTTTACCTCTCTGGAGGCGATGGCACAAAGCGATGCCATTGATGCGGTCTATATTGCCAGCCCGAATTCACTGCATTTCCCGCAGACGACGCTGTTCCTCAGCCACAAAAAGCATGTGATCTGCGAGAAGCCGCTGGCCTCCAATATTGATGAAGTTGAGGCGGCTATTGCGCTTGCGAGGGAAAACCAGGTGGTGCTGTTCGAAGCGTTCAAAACCGCCAGCCTGCCGAATTTCCTGTTGCTGCAGCAGTCCTTGCCGAAAATCGGCAAAGTGCGCAAAGCCTTTATCAACTACTGCCAGTATTCGTCGCGCTATCAGCGCTATCTCGATGGCGAGAACCCGAACACCTTTAATCCGGCGTTTTCTAACGGCTCGATTATGGATATCGGCTTCTACTGCCTGGCCTCGGCGGTAGCGCTGTGGGGCGAGCCGCACCGGGTGCAGGCCACCGCCAGCCTGCTGGAGAGCGGAGTCGATGCTCACGGTCTGGTGGTGCTGGACTACGGTGATTTCAGCGTGACCCTGCAGCACTCCAAGGTGAGTGATTCGGTGCTGCCGAGTGAAATCCAGGGCGAGAACGGCTCGCTGGTTGTCGAGAAGATCTCCGAGTGCCAGAAGCTGAGCCTGGTGCCGCGCGGCGGCAAGGCACAGGAGCTGACGCAGCCTCAGCATATCAACACTATGCTGTATGAGGCAGAGGTGTTTGCGCGTCTGGTCGAAACCCAGGAAGTAAACCATCCGGGCCTGGCGGTGAGCCGTACCACGGCGAAGCTGCAGACCGAGATCCGTCGTCAGACGGGGGTGGTGTTCCCGGCGGATGGCCTGAACGCAGAAGTTACCGCGTAAAGCTGTGTAATGAATTAGTGCAGGTCATTGACGAAATCAATGACCTGACATATTTTGTTACCTGCAAAGGGGAGTAACTTCCTTGCCGGTGGATCGTCATTACGATGCGTATAAAACCGCATCCGGTCGCCGGGCAACGAAAAAGGAATGCGATTAGCGTATTCCTTTCTTGTTGTAAGTGAGACCTTGCCGGAAGGCGAGGTCTATGCATAAAAAACGCAACGGCTATCGTCTTCTGACCATAGCCGTTTTTGTTTTTTACGCGTAAGGAAAATTGTATGAATACTGTCGGTACTCCGCTGATGTGGGGCGGATTCGCAGTCGTGGTCCTGATCATGCTGGCGATCGATCTCTTTTTACAGGGGCGTCGCGGCGCACATGGCATGACCATGAAACAGGCGGCCGCCTGGTCGCTGGTGTGGGTCACCCTCTCCCTGCTCTTCTGTGCTGCCTTCTGGTGGTATCTCTCTATTACTCAGGGCCGCGCGGTGGCCGATCCTCAGGCGCTGGCGTTCCTGACGGGCTATCTGATTGAAAAAGCCCTGGCAGTGGATAACGTCTTCGTCTGGCTGATGCTGTTTAGCTACTTTGCCGTACCGGCTGCATTGCAGCGTCGGGTGCTGGTGTATGGCGTGCTGGGCGCGATCGTCCTGCGTACCATCATGATCTTCGCCGGTAGCTGGCTGATTACGCAGTTCGAATGGCTGCTGTACGTCTTCGGTGCCTTCCTGCTGTTTACCGGTGTGAAAATGGCGCTGGCAAAAGAGGACGAAACCGGTATTGGCGAGAAGCCGCTGGTGCGCTGGATCCGCGGCCACCTGCGTATGACCGACACCATCGAGAACGAGCACTTCTTCGTGCGCAAGAACGGGCTGCTGTTCGCGACGCCGCTGCTGCTGGTGCTGATCATGGTTGAGCTGAGCGACGTGATTTTCGCGGTGGACAGTATTCCGGCGATCTTCGCGGTGACCACTGACCCGTTCATCGTCCTGACGTCAAACCTGTTTGCGATCCTCGGCCTGCGTGCCATGTACTTCCTGCTGGCGGGCGTGGCGGAGCGCTTCTCAATGCTGAAGTACGGCCTGTCGGTGATCCTGGTGTTTATCGGTATCAAGATGATGATTGTCGATTTCTATCACATCCCGATCGCCATCTCGCTGGGCGTGGTGTTTGGTATTCTGGTTCTGACCCTGGCGATTAATGCCTGGGTGAATCACCAGAACGATAAGAAACAAAAGCGATCTGGCGCACTCTGATGCCCTCACCCTGGCCCTCTCCCACCGGGAGAGGGTACAGACATTAAAAACGGCAACTCAGGTTGCCGTTTTGCTTTTACCTTTGCCACCCGACAAAAAATGTAAATATACAGTTAAAAAATATGACGCAGCACGTAAAACCCAGCATTTTACGCTTCCCAGCATCCGCACTTTCAATATACTCAACCTTGCATAACACACACCTCTAACCGGGATGATAAGTGCCTCAGAGCACCTCCGGGACGGAACGCAATTTCACTGAAGGAATTTTCCATGACCACACAATCTACTGGTCTGCTCGCGCGTCTGGCGCAGGGCAGCCTCGTCAAACAAATACTGATAGGCCTGGTGCTGGGTATTTTACTGGCACTGGTTTCTAAACCGGCCGCTATTGCCACTGGCTTACTCGGCACCCTGTTCGTTGGCGCGTTAAAAGCTGTCGCACCGGTGCTGGTCCTGATGCTGGTGATGGCCTCCATTGCCAACCACCAGCACGGCCAGAAAACCAACATCCGTCCGATTTTGTTCCTCTATCTGCTGGGTACTTTCTCTGCTGCCCTGACGGCGGTGGTGTTTAGCTTCCTGTTCCCGTCCACGCTGCACCTTACCTCTGCCGCGGGTGATATCACCCCACCATCCGGTATTGTCGAGGTACTTCGCGGCCTGCTGATGAGCATGGTCTCTAACCCGATTGATGCTCTGCTGAATGCTAACTACATCGGCATTCTGGTGTGGGCCGTCGGACTGGGCTTTGCCCTGCGTCACGGTAACGACACCACCAAAAATCTGGTTAACGATATGTCCAACGCGGTGACCTTTATGGTGAAGGTGGTGATCCGCTTTGCGCCGATCGGTATCTTCGGCCTGGTCTCCTCCACCCTGGCCACCACCGGGTTTGAAACCCTGTGGGGCTATGCGCAACTGTTGTTCGTGCTGGTGGGCTGCATGCTGCTGGTGGCGCTGGTGATTAACCCGCTGCTGGTGTTCTGGCAGATCCGCCGCAACCCCTATCCGCTAGTGCTGACGTGCCTGCGTGAAAGCGGCGTGTATGCCTTCTTCACCCGCAGCTCTGCGGCGAACATTCCGGTGAACATGGCGCTGGCCGAGAAGCTGAATCTGGATCGTGACACCTACTCCGTCTCCATCCCGCTGGGTGCGACCGTCAATATGGCGGGTGCGGCGATCACCATCACCGTGCTTACGCTGGCGGCGGTGCATACTCTGGGTGTTCCGGTGGATCTGCCAACCGCGCTGCTGCTGAGCGTCGTGGCATCGCTGTGCGCCTGTGGCGCATCGGGTGTGGCGGGTGGTTCGCTGCTGCTGATCCCGCTGGCCTGTAATATGTTCGGTATCCCGAATGAAGTGGCCATGCAGGTTGTAGCGGTCGGCTTTATCATCGGCGTGCTGCAGGACTCCTGCGAAACCGCACTGAACTCCTCGACTGACGTGCTGTTTACCGCGGCGGCCTGCCAGGCTGAAGATGCACGTCTGGCGAAAAACGCGCTTCGAGGTTAACAGCAAAACGGCAACCAGAGGTTGCCGTTTTTAGTGTTTGTACCCTCTCCCGGTGGGAGAGGGTCAGGGTGAGGGCATCAGGCCGCACGGTACTACAGCGTTACACCACTCTTAAAGATCGCCAGCTCGCGGAAGTCATTCTTCTCATTGCAGGTCTGCTTGCCGTTGGCAAATTCCACGATAGTGTCCACAAACTCCGTCAGCAGCTGCGGCATCGCTTTGCCGTGGATCAGTTGACCGGCGTCGAAATCAATCCAGTGCTTTTTCTTCGCTGCCAGCTCACTGTTGGTGGCGATTTTTACCGTCGGGACAAAACCGCCGTACGGCGTGCCGCGCCCGGTGCTAAACAGCACCATATGGCAGCCCGCACCCGCCAGGGCGCTGGTAGCCACAGCATCGTTGCCCGGGGCACTTAACAGGTTCAGACCGTGGGTTTGCAGCCGCTCGCCATAACGCAGGACATCCACCACCTGGCTGGCACCCGCTTTCTGGGTACAGCCGAGGGATTTCTCCTCCAGCGTAGTGATCCCGCCCGCCTTGTTGCCCGGGGATGGATTCTCGTAAATCGGCTGGTTATGGGCGATAAAGTACTGTTTGAAGTCGTTGACCATGGTGACGGTCTTTTCAAAAGTCTCTTCATCGCGGCAGTGACTCATCAGAATGCGTTCAGCGCCAAACATCTCCGGCACTTCGGTCAGCACGGTGGTGCCGCCGTTGCTGATAACGTAATCAGAGAACTGACCCAGCATCGGGTTGGCGGTAATGCCGGACAGCCCATCAGAGCCGCCGCACTCCAGACCAAACTTCAGCTCGCTCAGCTTGCCCGCTTCACGCTGGTCGTGGCGCATCGCTTCGTACAATTGATGCAGATGCTCCAGCCCGGCTTCCACTTCGTCGTCCTGATGCTGACAGACCATGAAATGCACGCGGGTCGGATCAAAATCCCCCAGCGTTTCGCGGAAGGCGTCGACCTGGTTGTTCTCACAGCCAAGGCCGATCACCAGCACCGCCCCGGCGTTGGGGTGGCGGACCATGTTTTGCAGCATGGTGCGGGTATTGATGTGATCGTCGCCCAGCTGGGAGCAGCCATAGGTGTGGCTGAACAGGTGGACGCCGTCAGTGCCTTCTGCGTCGTTCGTCTCTTTCAGGAACCGGGTCTGGATCTGACGGGCAATGCCGTTGACGCAGCCGACGGTCGGCAGGATCCACAGTTCATTGCGGATCCCCACCTCCCCGCTGGCACGGCGGTAGATCTGAACCTCACGATCTGCCGCCTGGCTGCCCTCAGCCTGTAACTCAGGTTGATAGCTGTACTCATCCAGATCGCTCAGATTGGTACGCGTATTGTGGGAGTGAATGAACTCCCCCGCCGCGATATCCGCCAGCGCATGGCCGATAGGCAGACCGTATTTGACGACGTTCTCCCCTTTGGCAATGGCCTGCAGGGCAAATTTATGCCCGCGCGCAACGTCCTGGCGCAGCGTGACGGTCTGGTTATCAAACGTCACGTCCAGACCTTCGCTCAGGTCGGCCAGCGCGACCGCTACGTTATCCAGCGAATGGATCTTGATGTATTGCATATCAACCCTCAGAAGGCCTTAGTTCAGTTCAATAGCGAAGTAGTCGCGTGCGTTGTTAAAGCAGATGTTTCTCACCATTTCGCCCAGCAGCTGGATGTCGGCCGGGGCTTCGCCCGCTGCCACCCAGCGGCCAATCATCTGGCACAGAATGCGGCGGAAATATTCATGGCGAGTATAAGAAAGGAAGCTGCGGCTGTCGGTCAGCATACCCACGAAGCGGCTCAGCAGACCGAGCTGCGCCAGCTGCGTCATCTGACGCTCCATGCCATCTTTCTGATCGTTGAACCACCAGCCGGAACCGAACTGCATCTTGCCCGGCATCCCTTCACCCTGGAAGTTGCCGATCATGGTGCCCAGCACTTCGTTATCGCGTGGGTTCAGGCAGTAGAGGATGGTTTTTGGCAGCAGGTTCTCTTCGTTCTGTTTGCTCAGCAGCTTCGACAGCTCTTCCGCCAGCGGACGGTCGTTGATGGAGTCGAAACCGACGTCGGCACCCAGCAGTTTGAACTGGCGCAGGTTGTTATTGCGCAGCGCGCCGATGTGGTACTGCTGCACCCAGCCGCGACGGGCATATTCAGCCGCCAGCCAGACCAGTACTGCGGTTTTGAACTGCGCCACTTCGTGTTCGTTGAGGCTTTCACCGGCCAGACGACGCGCCAGAATGCTGTCCAGCTCGGCTTCGTTGGCGTCAGCAAACAGCACCACGTCCAGGGCATGGTCAGAGACTTTACAGCCGTGGGCGGCGAAGTGATCCAGACGTTTCGCCAGCGCAGTCTGCAGATCGCCGAAACGGCGGATCTCGGTATCAGAGACTTCACTCAGCTTCGCCATATAGTCGGCAAAGGTCGCCTGCTCAATGTTGAAGGCTTTGTCCGGGCGCCAGCTTGGCAGCACTTTGACGTCAAATGAACTGTCTTTGGCGACAACGGCGTGATGCTCCAGAGAGTCGATCGGATCGTCGGTTGTACCAACCATCTTAACGTTCATCTGCTTCATGATGCCGCGGGCAGAGAACTTGTCCTGGGCCAGCAGCTCGTTGCATTCTTTCCAGATCTCATCGGCGGTAGACGGAGAGAGCAGTTTGCCGGTGATGCCAAACGGACGGCGCAGCTCCAGATGGGTCCAGTGGTACAGCGGGTTACCGATGGTGTGCGGCACGGTCGCCGCCCAGGCGTCGAATTTTTCACGATCGGAAGCATCGCCGGTACAGAGGCGTTCCGCCACCCCGTTGGTGCGCATAGCACGCCACTTATAGTGGTCGCCTTTCAGCCAGATGTCATACAGGTTTTTGAAACGGTAATCCTCGGCAACCTGCTGCGGCGGAAGGTGGCAGTGGTAGTCAAAAATAGGCTGGTCTTTAGCGTAATCGTGGTACAGGCGGCGGGCGAATTCGGTATCTAACAGAAAATCTTCAGTCATAAACGGGGTCATTATCGTCTTCCTCTTACGAGCTTACGAGTGCGTCAGAAAAGTGATGTTCAGATGCTGCAAAGTTATCACACCAATTTCCAGAGGCCGATGATTTTTTCGTGAGTTAGATCAATAAACGTCGACAAATAGTCTACGCCCAAAGTGGTAAATATCGCTTAACACCGCGCCAGCTCTGGCCTGACGGCGCACAGACATTGTCCTTACAAAGATTGACACTTTTGTGATGTCACTCACCTTTTAAAGTTGTATGACAAGTTATCTTCTCGCCGTCGCAAATTATAAGCCGACGGAATGCGTTACCGGTGCCACAGGCATCGGACTCAGCGGTAAGGATACCGACTTATGCACGTTTACTTATGGCAAGGTTCGGGCCGTTCCGGGAGCAATCCCGGTAACGCCCTCCCGTTGATAAACATCTCACGCCTGGCGTAGAGATGCCCGTACTCCGGTGCGGCAATAACATAACGATGAGGTTTTACATGCGTAAAATTAAAGGGTTACGTTGGTACATGATCGCACTGGTGACGCTTGGCACCGTGCTGGGCTACCTGACACGTAACACCATAGCGGCGGCGGCGCCGACGCTGATGGAAGAGCTGCACATCTCCACGCAACAATATTCTTATATTATCGCGGCCTACTCCGCGGCTTATACCATCATGCAGCCGGTAGCAGGCTATGTGCTGGATATCCTGGGAACGAAAGTCGGTTACGCGGTCTTTGCCGTCACATGGGCTATCTTCTGCGGCGCAACCGCGCTGGCAGGCAGCTGGGGCGGCCTGGCGCTGGCCCGTGGCGCAGTCGGTGCGGCAGAAGCGGCGATGATCCCTGCGGGTCTGAAAGCGGCCTCCGAGTGGTTCCCGGCGAAAGAACGTTCTATCGCAGTGGGCTACTTCAACGTCGGTTCGTCTATTGGCGCCATGATCGCACCGCCGCTGGTGGTGTGGGCTATCGTAATGCACAGCTGGCAGCTGGCGTTCATCATCTCCGGCGTGCTGAGCTTTGCCTGGGCAATGGCCTGGCTGATCTTCTACAAACACCCGCGCGATCAGAAGAAGCTGTCTGATGAAGAGCGCGACTACATCATCGGTGGCCAGGAGTCTCAGCATCAGACCAACAACGGCAAGAAGATGTCTGTCCTGCAGATCCTCGGCACCCGTCAGTTCTGGGGTATCGCCCTGCCACGTTTCCTGGCAGAACCGGCATGGGGTACGTTCAACGCCTGGATCCCGCTGTTCATGTTTAAAGTCTACGGCTTTAACCTGAAAGAGATCGCCATGTTCGCCTGGATGCCGATGCTGTTTGCTGACCTGGGCTGTATCGTCGGCGGCTATCTGCCACCGCTGTTCCAGCGCTGGTTTGGTGTGAACTTGATTGTCTCCCGTAAAATGGTGGTGACCATGGGCGCACTGCTGATGATTGGCCCAGGGATGATCGGCCTGTTCACCAGCCCGTACGTGGCTATCGGCCTGCTGTGTATCGGTGGTTTTGCTCACCAGTCACTGTCCGGTGCGCTGATTACCCTCTCTTCTGACGTCTTTGGGCGTAACGAAGTGGCGACCGCCAACGGCCTGACCGGGATGGCAGCCTGGACCGCCAGTACCATGTTTGCTCTGGTGGTCGGTGCGCTGGCTGACACCATCGGCTTCAGCCCGCTGTTCGCGGTCCTGGCTATCTTCGACCTGTTGGGTGCGGTGCTTATCTGGACGGTGCTGAAAAGCAAGTCCGCAGAGGAGCTGCTGCAAGAGTCGGTGGGAAGGCCGGCAACGCAGAGTTAGTGTAATGCCGGGTAGCGCTGCGCTTACCCGGCTTACAGAATCCGGAGGCCCGCGCCGCCGGGCATAGAAAGGCCGCTCCCGAGCGGCTTTTTTACGGGTGGAATCTGGAGACAAACGGGTAAAAGTGGTATAACAAATCATTAGCCATACTCTGCCTGGAGCGCATATGGAAATCAACGAACCCCGTCGCCTTTATCAGCAACTTGCTGCTGAGCTGAAAGCTCGCATCGAGCAAGGCGTTTATCTGGTGGGAGACAAATTACCTGCCGAGCGTTTTATCGCTGATGAAAAGAGCGTAAGCCGCACCGTGGTTCGTGAAGCCATCATCATGCTGGAAGTGGAAGGCTATGTTGAAGTGCGTAAGGGGTCGGGCATTCATGTTATCTCCAGCCAGGCAAAACACTCCCCGGTACCGGATGAGAATCTCGAATTTGCCAACTACGGTCCCTTTGAGCTGCTCCAGGCTCGTCAGCTTATCGAAAGCAATATTGCAGAGTTCGCCGCGACTCAGGTGACCAAGCAGGACATCATGAAGCTGATGGAGATCCAGGATAACGCGCGTAAAGAAAAATGTTTCCGCGACTCCGAGTGGGATCTGCAGTTTCACGTCCAGGTCGCCCTCGCCACGCAAAATACCGCTCTGGCAGCAATCGTGGAAAAAATGTGGACTCAGCGCGTTCATAACCCGTACTGGAAAAAACTGCACGATCACATCGACTCCCGTTCCGTGGATAACTGGTGCGACGACCATGACCAGATCCTCAAAGCCCTGATTCGTAAAGATCCGAACGCGGCGAAACTGGCGATGTGGCAGCATCTTGAGAACACCAAACAGATGCTGTTCAATGAAACCAGTGACGACTTCGAATTCAACGCCGACCGCTATCTTTTTGCAGAAAACCCGGTGGTTCACCTCGATACCGCCGTCAGTCAGGCAAAATAGTTTCCTTTTTCCATGAGCAGGCGCTTCGCTGCGCCTTCCCGCTGAGGTGGGTAAGCAAACCTTTAGAGTGTCAGCGTTTGTAAAAGACCTCGCGTCCCCTGCCTGGGTTAAGCCAAAATCAATCCTGGAATGATGCAAATACTGTGACGGATCCCTTCAGGCTTTGTTACAATTAGATGCAATTAGCCGTTTAGCTTGTTAGTTAGTGCTTGCTTACTTTGCCACTTAACAGGGAACAGTTCTGGCCACACATTGTGTCCGCGAGCGACCATAATGAAATTATAAAAAATGTCGCCGTGCTGTTTGACCCGGTTGACAGGTGTGCCGTTAACCGATTTTCAGGAACACTGAATGGAACTTTTGACCCAACTACTGAATGCCTTATGGGCTCAGGATTTCGAAACGCTGGCCAATCCTTCCATGATTGGCATGCTCTATTTTGTCCTGTTTATGATCCTGTTTCTTGAAAACGGTCTGCTGCCTGCCGCTTTCCTGCCCGGCGATAGCCTGCTGGTGCTGGTGGGCGTGCTCTGCGCAAAAGGGGCAATGCAATTCCCACAAACCGTACTGCTGTTGACCATTGCTGCCAGTCTCGGCTGCTGGCTGAGCTATATCCAGGGACGATGGCTCGGCAACACTCGCATCGTGCAGAACTGGCTTTCCCATCTTCCGGCACACTATCATCAGCGAGCGCATCACCTGTTCCATAAGCACGGGCTTTCCGCGCTGCTGGTCGGGCGCTTCATCGCTTTTGTTCGTACCCTGCTGCCAACGATTGCCGGACTCTCCGGCCTCAGCAGCGCGCGTTTTCAGTTCTTTAACTGGATGAGCGGCCTGCTGTGGGTACTTATCCTGACCACCCTCGGCTACCTGCTTGGCAAGACCCCGGTGTTCCTGAAGTACGAAGACCAGCTGATGTCCTGCCTGATGCTGTTGCCTGTGGTATTACTGGTGTTCGGCCTGGTGGGCTCGCTGGTAGTGCTGTGGAAGAAAAAACATGGAAGTCAGGGCTAAGGTGATGAGCAATTCAACCCCGTCACTGCGCCGTCTCTCTTACGCCATCGTTGCGCTGATGATGTTCAGCGCCTTGCTGCTGGCTTGGGCGGCGCTGCAAAAGCAGGAATCGACGCTGGCTATTCGCTCTGTCAATCAGGGCGTCAGTATGCCCGATGGCTTCTCCGTCTGGCATCATCTGGATGCGAACGGCATTCAGTTTAAAAGCATTACGCCGCAGAACGACGTGCTGCTGATTACCTTCGACTCCAGCGTGCAGAGCGCCGCGGCGAAGAAGGTGCTCGACCGCAGCCTGCCGCACGGGTATATCATTGCGCAACAGGATGATAATAATCAGGCGGTGGTCTGGCTGACGCGTCTGCGTGATACCTCGCGTCTGCTGGGCTAAATTTCCACTATTCTGAATCTTTTCACTCACTTTGGTGATATCACCGTTTACTTACTATGCTTAAGTACGCGGAGCACCTCCCACTCGTACTCCGCTCAACTCTGGAAACCGACATTCCGGTAGGTTATGTCGACAAACAATGGAAGGTTTTCATAATGAATTACCGCATCGCCCTGGGCCTCGCCCTTTTTTCTTTAAGTGCAGCATCGTTCGCGTCTTCCCTGTGTCAGGAGAAGGAAAAGGACATTCAACGCGAGATCAGCTACGCTGAAAAGCATAACAATCAGAATCGAATCAACGGGCTGCAGAAGGCCCTTAGCGAAGTTAAAGCTAACTGTTCAGACAGCAAGCTGCGTGCCGATCATCAGCGCAAGATTGCCGATCAGAAAGAGGAGATTGCTGAGCGCCGCCAGGATCTGGTGGAGGCTAAAGAGAAAGGCGATGCGGATAAAATTGCTAAACGTGAGCATAAATTGCTGGAAGCGGAGAACGAGCTGAAAGCGCTGGAGTCTCGCGATTACTGATTTAATGGACATCTTAACAGGAGAGAATCATGTCAAAAGATACTACGTCAGACCATTTACGCGCTGAACTGAAGTCCCTGGCGGATACCCTGGAAGAGGTGCTGAGCTCCTCGAGCAGTAAGTCGAAAGAAGAGCTGAGTAAACTGCGCAATAAAGCGGAGCAGGCCCTGCATGAGAGCCGCTACCGTCTGGGCGAAACCAGCGATGTGCTGGCGAAACAGACCCGTGAAGCCGCTGCGCGCGCCGATGAGTACGTACGCGAAAATCCGTGGGCCGGGGTAGGTATCGGTGCTGCGGTTGGCGTCGTCATCGGCATGCTCCTGACGCGACGTTAATTATGGAAGATTCACGTCAACCACAAGGGCCCGCAAAAAACGTCCTCGGTATCGGACAGCGGATTTTAACCACTCTCGTCGGCATCGCAGAGACGCGCATCCGTCTGGCAGTGGTTGAACTGGAAGAAGAGAAAGCAAACCTCTTCCAGCTGCTACTGATGTTGGGGTTGACCATGCTCTTCGCCGCCTTTGGCCTGATGAGCCTTATGGTATTGATTATCTGGGCAGTCGATCCGCAGTACCGCCTGAATGTCATGATTGGCACAACCGTGGTATTGCTGCTTGCCGCCCTGATAGGAGGGATCTGGACGATGCGCAAAGTGCGTCATTCGACCCTGCTACATCATACCCGTAAGGAACTGGCCAACGATCGGTCATTGCTGGAGGATGAGAAAAAGTGAGCAGAAGCGCTGCAGAACGTGAGCGAGAAAAGGCATTTTTGCTGAGCCAGATCCAGCAACAACGGCTGGATCTGTCAGCAAGCAGCCGTGACTGGCTGGAGGTGACTCACGCTTACGATCGTGGCTGGAATGCCCTTCTCAACCTCCGCGCCTGGGCGCTGGTGGGGAGCAGCATTCTGGCGGTGCGGGCAGTCCGCCATCCGAACAGGCTGGTCCGCTGGGCACGCCGCGGTTTCGGTATCTGGAGCGCCTGGAGGCTGGTGAAATCGACAATTAATCAGCAGCAGCTGCGCAAATACGACGCACGCTGACGTTACCCTCTGCCTCACCCGGTAAAGCGCCTTCTGGCGCTTTACTTTTTTGTGCCGCCTCGACTTACTCAATATCTTTGAAGAAGATTGACAGTTTTCCTTGCTAACAATCGCCATTCACCCCGTTTATGATTCTCTCCATCGACAGCGAGACCGCGGCATCCGCCCGATTTCGCAAACAAAATAGTGTTTACAGCCTGAATGGTTCCCTGGAGAGTAAGATGAAAAAATTAGAAGATGTTGGTGTACTGGTTGCGCGTATCCTGATGCCAATCCTGTTTATTACCGCAGGCTGGGGCAAAATCGGTGGTTACGCCGGTACGCAGCAGTACATGGAAGCGATGGGCGTCCCGGGGTTCCTGCTGCCGCTGACCATTCTGCTTGAGTTTGGCGGTGGCCTGGCGATTCTGTTCGGTTTCCTGACCCGCACCACGGCGCTGTTCACCGCAGGCTTTACCCTGCTGACCGCGTTCCTGTTCCACAGCAACTTTGCGGAAGGCGTGAACTCGCTGATGTTCATGAAAAACCTGACCATCGCAGGCGGCTTCCTGCTGCTGGCCATCACCGGCCCGGGTGCATACAGCATCGACCGCGTTCTGAATAAGAAGTGGTAAGCAGACTATACTGAATCAAAAAGCGAGGAGATATCTCCTCGCTTTTGCTATCTAAGGAGGAAAAGATGGGACAACTCGTAGACGGCGTCTGGCAGGATACCTGGTATGACACCAAATCCACTGGCGGACGCTTTAAGCGCTCCGTGTCGGCCTTCCGTAACTGGCTCACTGCCGACGGCGCGCCTGGCCCGAGCGGCGAAGGTGGCTTCGCGGCAGAGAAAGATCGTTACCACCTTTATGTCTCGCTTGCCTGCCCATGGGCGCACCGCACGCTGATCGTCCGCGCGCTGAAGGGGCTGGATTCGCTGATCCCCGTCTCGGTGGTGCATCCGTTGATGCTGGAGAACGGCTGGACTTTCGGCAGCGATTTCCCGGCGGCCACCGGCGATTCACTCTATCACCATGATTTTCTCTACCAGCTCTACCTGCGCGCCGATCCGCACTACACCGGCCGGGTCACCGTTCCGGTCCTGTGGGACAAAAAAAATCAGACCATTGTCAGCAATGAATCGGCGGAAATTATCCGCATGTTTAATACCGCGTTTGATGCTCACGGCGCCCGGGCGGGCGACTACTATCCGCCGGCGCTGCGGGATAAAATTGATGACCTGAATAGCTGGATCTACGACAACGTCAATAACGGTGTCTATAAGGCCGGGTTTGCCACCAGCCAGGAAGCCTATGACGAAGCCGTGAACAACGTCTTTGCGTCGCTGGAACGTCTGGAGCAAATTCTCGGTCAGCACCGCTATCTGACCGGCAACCAGCTGACCGAAGCCGATATCCGACTGTGGACCACCCTGGTTCGCTTTGACCCGGTTTATGTGACCCACTTTAAGTGCGACAAACGCCGGATCAGCGATTACCTCAATCTGTACGGTTTCCTGCGCGACATCTATCAGATGCCAGGGATTGCGGAGACGGTGGACTTTGACCACATCCGTAACCACTATTACCGCAGCCATAAAACCATTAATCCGACGGGCATTATCTCCGTTGGCCCGTGGCAGGATCTGACTGAACCGCACGGCCGCGACGCTCGCTTCGACTAAGCCTCAGGGGGCGCCTCGCTGGCGCCCTTTACCCCTCTTTTATTCCCGTCTATGCTTGATTTGATCCCTTAGAAAACAAGCGATTAATTGCTACTGAGGCGTAAAAAATGGACTGGTATCTCAAAGTACTGCGAAATTATATTGGCTTTAAAGGGCGCGCCCGGCGCAAAGAATACTGGATGTTTATTCTGGTGAACTTCATTTTGATCTGCGTCCTGGGACTCATAGACAAAATGCTGGGCTGGGAGCGGGCTGGCGGGGAAGGCATTCTCACTACGGTATATGGCCTGCTGGTGTTTCTGCCAGGGTGGGCGGTACTGTTTCGCCGACTGCACGATACCGACAGGTCGGCATGGTGGCTGTTGCTGGTACTGATCCCGGTAATCGGCTGGATAATTATTCTGATCTTCAACTGCCAGCGCGGCACGGTCGGTGAAAACCGGTTTGGGCCGGATCCACTGCTGAACGGTTAAAACGTTGCCCGGCGGCGTTACGCTTGCCGGGCCAACAGATTACTTCTGGGTAAACAGCTTCTGGATCTCGCGCAGACACCAGGATTTGGCTTCGCCCATGCTGTCACGACGCCACGCCATAATGATATCCACTTCACTGGTGTACTCCGGGCTCACCACCCGCAGCCGCCCTTCGGCAATATCTTTTTCCACAAACGGATACGGCATGGTCGCCACGCCCAGCCCGGCCAGCAGCGCCTGACGTTTATCTTCCAGCGTACTGACGGTGAGACGCGGCTGCTTATCCAGCAGCTGGACGGTTAACACCGGGCGCTCGCGGGCGGTATCCGCCACCGCCACGCCGCGGTACTTCACGCGGGTCACTTCCGACAGCGGTTCCGGCTCCTGATGGATCGGATGATCCGGAGCGGCAACGTAGACATTCAACACTTTATAGAGCTTGCGGGAGTTGATCTCGGACGAGGAGCGGAAGTGCATGTCCGGGGCGATCACAATATCAGCCCGGCCCTGCTCCAGACGCTCCCACGCGCCGGCGAGCACCTCGGTGATGATCGACAGCTGGGTGTTGGCTTTATCCGCAAGGCGATCCACCAGCGGATAGAGCGCAGTAGTAGGCACCAGGGCCTCGGTGACCAGCGTCAGGTGTGTTTCCCACCCGCGGGCCAGCGCTTCGGCGTCGGTGGTCAGTTTATCTGCCGCTTCCAGCAGCACGCGGCCGCGCTCCAGCAGCATCCGCCCAACGTTAGTGAATTTTGTTCGATGACCGGAGCGGTCAAACAGCACCACATCCAGCTCTTCTTCCAGCTTCTGCATGGTGTAGCTCAGGGCTGATGGCACGCGCCCCAGTTCATCTGCTGCGGCGGCGAAGCTACCGCGTCGATCGATCGCGTCCATCACCCGCAGTGCTTCAAGGGTCAATGCTCTCTCTTTAGCCATGGCGTTCTCATTCAGGAAATTTGAACATACCGGGCAGAATATCTGGCTAACAATGCAGCGTCCATACCTTTACCATTGTTTTAGTGTAAAGAGAGGTCAAGTTTATGATTACGACAAGAACAGCCAAACAGTGCGGACAAGCCGATTTCGGTTGGCTGCAGGCTCGCTACACCTTTTCCTTTGGACACTACTTTGACCCGAAACTGCTGGGCTATGCCTCTTTGCGTGTACTGAATCAGGAAGTACTCGCCCCCGGGGCCTCGTTCCAGCCGCGTACCTATCCGAAAGTGGATATCCTGAATCTGATTCTTGAAGGCGAAGCAGAGTATCGCGACAGCGAGGGCAACCATGTCCAGGCGAAAGCCGGGGAAGCATTGCTGATAGCCACCCAGCCAGGCATTAGCTATAGCGAGCATAATCTCAGCAAAGATAAGACGCTGACGCGGATCCAGCTGTGGCTGGATGCCTGCCCTGAGCGGGAAAACCCGCCGCTGCAGAAGATCGATCTGCAGGAGGGTAAACAGCAGCTGCTGGCCTCGCCGGATGGCAGCACAGGCAGTCTGCAGTTACGTCAGCAGGTGTGGCTGCACCATATCGAGCTGGATAAAGGGGAGCGCCTGAGTTTTCAGCTCCACGGTCCACGCGCCTATCTGCAGTCCATTCATGGTACGGTGCATGCACTAACCCCGGCTGAAGAGCGGGAAGCACTGACCTGCGGGGACGGGGCGTTTATCCGCGATGAGGCGAATATCACCCTGGTGGCTGATACGCCGCTGCGGGCGCTGCTGATTGATTTGCCGGTCTGAGTCGGTATTGCCGGGTTGGCCTACGCCTCCCCGGCAAACCATTGATGATTTACTCGCTCATGGCCTGAGCGATTTGCGAGCGGACCTCGGCGCGCTGCTCCGGCGTCAGAACCTGGCTCACATCGAAGTAATATTTCACGCGATAGTAACGCGCCTGCTCTTCAATACGGCTGAACGCCGTCAGCTGCTCTGATCCTTAAATATCTGTCAGGGAAGAACCCTGAAGTATTTTTCAATTACGGATGTCGATCTGTGATGAAGTATATAAACACGTGTGCAGGTAAGAGCTGACGGGGAATGCAAAAAGCAAAAACCCCGCCGAAGCGGGGTTTTAAAATGGTGAAGCTGACCGATAAGTCAGCTTTGTATCCCATGCAATCAAGCACCAGAAGCGGTGGAATGCGGGTTGTAGCCCACAATGTATCCCATTCTGTATCCCATTTGAAGTGTACGATACGCCGATCTGCTTGCAAGGGATCAAATGCCAAGAGCTGGGGATGCATCCATCCTGGGGTGTTCATATGCATTTAGCTCCGTGATAGTCACACCTGCACTTATTCACTTAATTAATCAAGGAAAGTTTGCTGGCTCCCCTTGCGTTTCTGTGGAAAAATTGAGCTTCGAACTTTCAGACAACAGAGGGATGCTTATGTCGGTTTTTCAGGACTGGCTGCTCAGGATAGCTGGTGACAATTACTTTCTCTATATCAAACGATTGTCTGCCAATGATACTGGCGCAACAGGTGGACATCAGGTAGGACTATATATTTCTTCCGACATCGCTGAAAAACTACTTCCTTCCATCAACAATACCCAAGAACTGAACCCGTCTGTTTTTCTTACCGCGCATGTTTCATCACATGAGTATCCGGACAGCGAGGCTCGGGCTATCTATTACAATAATCGTTTTTTTGGCGGGACCCGGAATGAGAGAAGAATCACTCGCTGGGGAAGAGGAAGCCCACTCCAAGATCCTGAAAATACAGGAGCCCTTACGCTTCTGGCCTTCAAGCAGGATGAGCAAGGCGGTGATAGTTCAGAGGTGAACATATGGGTCTGCGTCAATCCTGATGAAGAGAATATTATTGAGTCCGTTATAGGGGAAGTCATCCCTGGGACGCTTTTATTTGGGCCATCCAGTGAAATTCTGGGGGGATTGTCTCTACAACATGTCCCAGTGAATCATAAATACAATATACCTGACGCCTGGAAGCAGCAGTTCCCATCAGGTAGTGAAATTATCCAGTATGCTGGCGGGCACTACGCAAAAAACTCCAATGACCCAGACGAACAGTTGATCGATCGACGCCGTATAGAGTACGACATTTTTCTTCTGGTAGAAGAGTTTCACGTACTGGACATCATTCGTAAGGGGTTTGGCTCAGTCGATGAGTTCATTGCACTGGCAAATTCCGTCAGTAATCGCCGAAAATCAAGAGCGGGAAAGTCACTTGAGCTACATCTTGAACATCTTTTCGTTGAGCATGGTCTACGACACTTTGCCACGCAAGCAGTAACTGAGGGCAATAAAAAACCTGACTTTCTGTTCCCATCTGCTGAGGCTTACCACGATATCGGATATCCCGAAGAAAATCTCCGTATGTTAGCCGTGAAGACAACATGCAAAGACCGTTGGCGTCAGATACTAAACGAGGCGGATAAAATTAGGCAGATACACCTTTTCACTCTACAGGAGGGAGTTTCTCAGGCTCAGCATAGTGAAATGCGAGATGCAGGGGTAAAACTGGTTGTACCATCATCATTACACAGGAAATATCCGGAAGCGGTGAGAGGTGAACTAATGACGCTGGGGGCTTTTATCGCTGAGCTCACAGGGCTTTACGCAGAACTGCCATAAGAAGCTCCCGGCATGTGGAAGCCGGGAGTATCCGTTATGTCTTATCAGGCTTGGCAGAAATAGCCTTGAGAATGTAAGGCTCCAGTAGTCTGGCTACTGCTTCAAAGACAGGGACCACAACGGAATTACCGAACTGACGATATGATTGAGTGTCAGAAACCGGAATCCGGAAAGGCTTGCCGTCTGGCGTTTCAAAGCCCATGAGGCGTGCGCACTCGCGGGGAGTCAGTCTACGTGGTCGGCGAGCTTGGTTTTCAGCATTCGCAAAATCGACTTCACCTACTGCCATATCCCAGCCACGGTCTATCAGAATCTCGGATCCATCTTTATGGTAACGAGCAGAAAGTGTGCGGGCCACGCTTTCTTTATCTTCGGGGTTAACGAGACCAAAACCAAAACCGTTGCCCTTAGCTGCATGCTTTTTAGCATAGTTGTAAAGGTACTCCCAGAGTTTAGGCGTGAGGATATATTTGCTATCAACCACTGGTTCCAGTAGCTCTCCAAAGGATGGACGTTGTTCGGGATAAAATCGACTGACATCGCGGAGGGTAAAGCCATTGTGAATATTCAGGTCGCGACGGAAACCCACCAGAACGATACGTTCACGATGCTGAGGAAGAAAACGCTTACCATCTATGACTTTAGGATCACTTTTCCCCATGTCATTTGCATCGGCAACTTCATAACCCAACTCGTCAAGCGTTTCCATGATGACCTTAAAGGTTTTACCTTTGTCATGGCTTTTCAGGTTTTTGACGTTCTCAAGCACAAAAATGGCTGGTTTTTTTGCCCGGATAATGCGTGCCACATCAAAGAAAAGTGTTCCTTGAGCCTCACACTCAAAACCATGTGCGCGACCCAGCGAATTTTTCTTACTCACTCCCGCAAGGCTGAAGGGCTGGCAAGGGAAGCCAGCCAGAAGCACATCATGGTCTGGAACATGTTCGTCGATGTAGGCATAAGCATCTGTCTCTGATACCTCTGGCTTGTCACTAAGAGTGACTTCTCGGATATCGAGATTAAATGTATGCGCTTGCTCGTCATTAAACCAGTTAGCTTTATAGGTGCGTACCGCTTGTTTATTCCATTCGCTTGTAAAGACACACTGGCCCCCGATCGCTTCGAATCCCTTACGAATCCCGCCAATCCCGGCAAAAAGGTCAACGAAACGAAACGCGTACTCTGGATGATTTGCTGGCGGTTCCGGAAGCATTTTTCGAAGAAGTGCCTCTTCGGCTGAGCTCAATGACTTGGGGGAACATTTATCATTGATCCAGCGGTTAAGCGTTTCCCGGCTCCAATCGTTTTTGCCAACTTTTCTTAAGAGCTCAGCCACATACTTTTGATCATAGATTTCCAGTACCTGCTCAATGAGTTTTCTATCATTTTCCTGTCGCTGCTTTTCTTCTGCTTCTACTTTTTCAAGAAGATCCTGCGCCAGTAATTCAAATTCTGACATAATGCCTCCAATGGGTCTCATGAGTGACACTCTATCACTCATTTAACCCAGATGGAAATTTTATTACTGTTTATTTAAACAGTGTTTTACATATTTTCTATCAATACTTGAAATCTGTCTCCAATGACACTGCACGCAAGACTAAAAATTATTTAATATCAAAAGGATACTAACAAAAACTTTGGTTAGTAACTGGTTTACCGCGCCAATGCTTAAAGAGTTAAGCACCGTTCAAAAGAGCTCCGCCTTACTCACTGGCATCTCCGCCGAATATCAGTAGGCAATTAATCACTCCTTTCCAATGAGCATGAAATTTATCTTTTAAAATCAATTGATTAGTTAAAGATTCAATATTTTTAGGCTTGTCTAATCAATCGCTTAATCATCCTATATATTGGTGTGTAGAAAAAACACTGACTGACTTTGCCCCTCTTGAAAGAGCAACGTAAAGATGCCTCGCGTTCATTCCACGGCCTTGAGCATTAAGGATCAAACAATGGTCTGCTTCAAGCCCTTTCAATAGTAACGTGGAACCTATTGCCCTTTTTGGTATTCGATTATCTCCTACTTGTCGTAAACGCTCGCGAATGATAGAAGCTGACTCAAACATACTTTTCTGTGGACTACCAATAGACATAGATATTGTATCTTTTAAGGCTTTAAAGGCTGCTTTACGATAAACACGTGCCCCGTCATTCTTTTCCAATTGCAGAAGAGCAGATAAAATACTTGACCGTGAATTGGAATTTACAACATCACATAATGCTTGTTCGCATTCTGTAGCCGGTTTTTCATTACGACCGTTTAGAATGGTATCAATACGGCGCTTAGTTACTGCTGCATCAACATTCGTAATCATTTTAGATACATTATCTACGATTGAATCAGCAAGTGATTTACCTTTCTTTTCGTCAAATTCCTGAGCTGCCGTTATAATTCCCGAAAGTTGGACCTGTTCAACAACATCTATACGGGGATTTCCCTGAGCATAACTGTGACGAGATTGTTCATCCATAGACGCTCCAATGACTAATAAGCTGTCATTAGGATAGAGTTCTAATATCGATCGTTCGACTTTGTAATTGCTGGAACGATCAGTTTGATAATCTCCACTAAGGGGATGCCAAAAAATGTGCTGGGGGCAAGAACTCAAATCGACCTTTTCTCCAGACATTAAAATTTCACGAGCCTGAAGAATCCATTCTCCCAATATTGGAGAATTGGCATTATTCCATCGCCAAGGTGTCGTTAGGGTTCCTAACAATGGAAACTGTTGCTCAACCTCAGACACCCAGTCAGGCATTGCACCACTAAAATCAAAGATACATTGCATAGGATCACCAAAAACTACTGTCGGTAATTGGTTGGAAAGTGAAACGATTAACTGGTGCTGATCCATATTACAGTCTTGATACTCATCAACATAAAGTCGTGAGTACGATGCTTTAAGAATTTTAGACAGAGCACCAGAAGCAATGAATGTGTTAACAACCCGCCGCATCTCGGGATAAAATAGCTTAGGGCTTTCTGCCGACGAGTGCATGGGGCAAGATGCAGCAAAATTGTGAGCAACTCGTAATGCCCAACCATCGATAGTTGTTACCACAAAATTTTGGTTTGCTATTTTAAATTTCCTAAGCCTCTTCTTAAGGGCTGCAACCCCAGCAGTTGTATGAGTTAGAACCAAAATAGGTTTACTGTGTGGATTATTTAAAGCGGCAACGATTAGCTGTGTTTTACCGCATCCAGCGGGAGCTACAACAGACCCACGTTCAGAAGTAAGTATTTGGTTTATATTCATTGCTGATGGCCTTCTTCACAAGCCCACTGATAAATTCCATTCAGTACAATTTGGAACTCATTTTTAAAAGTTTTGAAGTTTGGTCCAATATATTTTCGTGATAACTCTTCAGATTTCGCTATATTTTTAAACCACTTATAGCTTCCTGCTGCCTGATATAAGGCCATGCGCATTCTTTCTTCCGGCTGGTTTAAACAATTCTCCAATTTAAACTGATTAGCTGACTTGTTTTCAATATGCTGGGCAACCTCTTGTCGACCATTAAGTTCTATAGCAAGGTTGATTAGCTTAGGAATAAGCGTAATATCACACCAAGAAAAAATGGCACCCTCTGTTGATAAACCATGCCCCCACTCATAAATCCTTACACCTTTTTCAATACATTGCGCTGTTTGGCCCGCATGTGCGGCATCTTGAATATCTGAATCCTTAAGGATTGCCGTAGGATAACCGAGACTTGAGAAAATCTCAGCACGAACAAAATAATTACTTCCGCCGTTCCCGTCAGTGCAAAAAACACCTTTAGATAGAAAGCCTTCGTGATTGATATCTTGACAATATAATTCTAATCCTCGAATAATTCCGACTTCAGTAGCACCTTCACCAACTATTACCTTTTTACTAAAAAATGCCTCAGCACAAGCTCTCAGCGTCGCCTGCTGATCATCACCACCACCTAAGCTGAGAATATTATGAGATATACCATCGGCCTGATGCAGGGGAGGTTTTTTTCTTATAACATGTAATTGCTTTGACTGTAATTCTCGCAAAACATATGGTGAATGAGTAGTTAAAAATACTTGTTGTAATGGGTTCTCTTCTTTCGCCCCTAATTCGTTAAGGAGCCTTGATATTCTGTATGGTTCCAGCCCATACTCGGCCTCATCAACCAGTAACATTGTTGACTGACTCGTAGCTTTCTGTATACCGCTAATAAGTAACCGGGAGGATCCAGTACCTAACTGCCGCAAAGGAGTCCCATCGCTACCATGCAGACTAATAGCTCCGTTAGACAAGGTGATTCCATTAACGTCTAATAATGCCTTAAGCTCTCCTAAAGGCACGCCCAATTTGTTACCTATTGATTTTACGTCTTCAAGAACTTTATCCAAACCTTCTATCGGATTAGCAGCAAAAGCATTACGAGTCTGTCGTGATAATTGTGTTAAGACAGATGTGACATCAAACCTCTCCTCCGAAAGTTTGTTAAGCACTGATCGACTACCCCATGCGAGATTATTGTAAGGAGTAACACCTAATCTTGATGGAGAAATCATCTCACGATGTTTCCATGGAAGACGACGCTCAACTCCGTCAACATCTGCTCTTAATGAATAGAGCCGCCAATCTGGTTCTAAATCACTCTCAACAACAAGTTTTAACGTTAATACAGGTTCATAGTCCAGATGTGGTTCATCATGAATTTCACATGTTTCAGAATTAAATGATCTTAAAAAAGGCCCATATCTTTCAAAGTTCAATAATTCATCATTAAGCATTCCGATCGTTATAGAAATAGTGATCTTTTTAGTTACATCTAAGCCATAGAAATCAGCATCATTAAATGTGTAAGATCTCCTTGCCCCAAGAGCAAGGTCAATGGCATCAAGAATCGTCGATTTGCCTGAGTCGCCAGGACCAATTAAACAGTTGAGACCAGGGGATGGTGACCACGAAAGTTTTTTTATTACCCGAAAATTCTCTACCTCTATATGACGAATCTTTGGCATGAGATTGACTTCCTTTCACACTTTATAGTTAGAAATATCAATGTATCAGCTTTCAGTTATCGTCTAAAGAATCATCAATTCTGTTTACCTGAATCGCCACGGGTTTAACAGACACCTCCGAGTCATTTAAGATGGCTTAAAGAGAGGTGCCCATGAGCGGTAAGCGTTATCCCGAAGAGTTTAAAACTGAAGCAGTCAAACAGGTTGTTGATCGCGGTTATTCTGTTGCCAGCGTTGCAACACGTCTCGATATCACCACCCACAGCCTTTACGCCTGGATAAAGAAGTACGGTCCGGATCCTTCCATTAATAAAGAACAGTCAGATGCTCAGGCCGAGATCCGCCGTCTCCAGAAAGAGCTGAAGCGGGTTACCGACGAACGGGACATATTAAAAAAAGCCGCGGCGTACTTCGCAAAGCTGTCCGACTGAGGTACGCCTTTATCCGTGACAACTCCTGTTGCTGGCCTGTTCGCCTGCTCTGTCGGGTGCTGGATGTTCATCCCAGTGGTTTTTACGCCTGGCTTCAGCAGCCGCATTCACAACGCCATCAGGCAGACCTGAGACTGACAGGACAGATTAAACAGTTCTGGCTGGAATCGGGATGCGTCTATGGTTATCGCAAAATCCATCTGGATCTGCGGGACAGCGGGCAACAGTGCGGAGTGAACAGAGTCTGGCGACTGATGAAACGTGTCGGGATAAAGGCTCAGGTCGGATACCGGAGCCCGCGGGCACGTAAAGGCGAGGCCAGTATCGTGTCGCCCAACAGGCTCCAGCGACAGTTTAATCCGGATGCTCCGGATGAGCGTTGGGTAACGGACATAACCTACATCAGGACCCGCGAAGGCTGGCTGTATCTTGCCGTGGTTGTTGATCTGTTCTCACGCAAAATTATCGGCTGGTCCATGCAATCCCGGATGACAAAGGACATTGCCCTGAACGCACTGCTGATGGCTGTATGGCGGCGTAATCCCCAAAAACAGGTGCTGGTTCATTCGGATCAGGGCAGTCAGTACACAAGCCATGAGTGGCAGTCGTTCCTGAAATCACACGGCCTGGAGGGCAGCATGAGCCGTCGCGGTAACTGCCATGATAATGCGGTTGCAGAAAGCTTTTTCCAGTTGTTGAAACGCGAACGGATAAAGAAAAAGAGCTACGGAACGCGGGAAGAAGCCCGCAGTGATATTTTTGATTACATCGAAATGTTTTATAACAGTAAGCGTCGGCATGGTTCCAGCGATCAGATGTCACCGACAGAATATGAAAACCAGTATTATCAACGGCTCGGAAGTGTCTAGATTATCCGTGGCGATTCAAGAATCAATCTTTTCATGGTCTTCCTTTTTGCTGTGAGTTAGGTATTCATCAGGAGTCATTATAAAATAATCAATTGATAAAAACGATCAATTTATACTGAATCGATCGATAAAATTGATCAACATTGAAACTATAATCCCTATGCACAGTTGTTGAGAGCGATGGATTTTGACAACGAAATCAAAGGAGAAAGTTTGTGACAAGAGTAATATTGGCGATATCAGGGCTATTGTTCTCGCAGTTTGTGGCAGCAGAGCAGATCACAATGTCCGATCCTCAGCAGGAAACGACGGAGAGTGGAAAGACGCTCTGTACTTACCAGAACAGCATTTATCTGTTCACCTACGTCACCAAAGGAAAATGTCCATATACCAAAACCTTTCAAACCGATGATGCAGAGTAAGTGCACAGCAATGTGATGAAAACGCCACTCCTACCGTACATTTTTATCAATCACAAGTGCCTGTGGAGGCAATAAACCGCCCATCTTCAATACGCCAGCGCCACGCTCGGTTTCCGCTCACGTTCAGATAGAACTCTTCCAGATCGTAATTAATCGGCTCACGTGATTCTGCTGGTAGGATTACATCGTTCAGATCCTGCTGCAAAACCAAGAAACCAGGAACTACCTCTACGAAAGGCAATCCCTCCCATTCGTTGTAAACACCGTTTATAGCGCCTGTTGGCGCACCCAACGCTCTTAACTGAGCATCAATTTCAGAGTTTTTTTGTCTTGCCATAGATAAAGTCTCCGGCGCTCTGCTGCGCCATTTGGGGAATGATGAATCCTGTCCGATATTCCTCGGATCAGGGGATAGATAAGTTTTTTTAATTTCGCGTTTACACGAAGTTGTTAAGCAAACATGCGTTTTCATCGTGGTGGCGACCTTCGCCATTAGCCAAAGTGCCACGCATAACGAACGATTGGACACGTGTTATGTTCCAACTGGGTTGTCACAGTCTTAATGAATAAGAAAAAAAGATTTAGGGCCGTTAGGGACGCTTGCCCCGTTTAGGCCTTATTTCCCAAGGGCTGGGATAGTACGGCTCTATTTTGTCAGGGCCGTTTTAGGGCTGTTATGCAGCTTCGATCTGAGGGTAGTATTTCGATAGATACCATTCACGTGCGTGTCCCTTATCCATGTCAGAATGATACCAAAGCGCCCCCTTTGTTAACGGAGTGTCCTTAAATCGAGTGAGTGTGAATAATCTTGCGCTGGTATAACCGTGTTTGCGAAGCCAATCCGTTGCTTCATTGTCCCGACTGAATGCCGGACAACCTTCACGAAAAGCATTGAAAGAGAACACTTGGTGGCTTTCGGTGAATACTGCCGCTTCTGACTCTGCCGGGGAGACACTTGCCTGTTTCATCCGTTCCAACGCTACACTGTGTGGTGGTCGGTATGGATTGAAGTCACTGAGATCGTATTGCATAAACCAACGATAGACGGCTTCCAGCCCACCAGCGTTTAACCAGTCGCTGAGGCGAGCGATGAATGCTGCGGTTTCATCGTGATCCACTTTGTGTTTAACGAAGTGCGTCGCATAGTGGCGACGGTCGTTATCTTCCACTTCGATTGGCGTTGGGCTATTGCTAAACGTCATGAACCGGGTGAATGTCGCAACCTTACGGGCGCTTTCATACAATGGTCTGATGTCCACCGTTGGTTCGGTTTGGATGGACTTCAGAGACTCCGCAACACGACGACTTGCCGTCGGCGGATCATCAAACACGATTATCAGATTATCGGCTAACGCGCCATTATGTTTTTCGGTCAGTTGAGCGTAGCTCGAATAATGTTTTGTCTGCCCCGCCAACAATGGTGTCAATATTTGCTGAAAGAGGAATCCCTTACCCGTTCCGGTATCAGATGGGATCACGAGATGCCATGTTGGGCGTTCTTCTGGACGCTGGAAGCAATGTGCCAACCATGCGCAGACGTTGGTGCGATCGGCTTCATCCGGGAACATCCTCACTAAGTATTCGAACCATGGAGTAAGGATGTCGACTGGAGCATTGTCGCTGGAGAATCTGCGATAGGTGTTCAGCGTCCCATCCTCAGAAAGGCCAGACGGCAACGCTGGATTGAAGATGCTTTGGGCGATGAATGGAAGTGTTCTAAATACAACTGACTGCCATTGTGGGTTCCATGAGCCCCCTGAAAAACGAGCGTAATGTACCGCAAGGGAATCGAGACTATGATCGGTGCCTGTGTTGATGTTGCGCAACTTAACGCCACCAGGCAGTGAAATCAGGGCGTATCCCTGGCTACGCAGGTGAAGCGAGAAGGCTTCAACTGGGGGTGGGGGTGTGGCTGTGTGTGTGGTCGTCTCTTGTGTCATAGGTGTCGTGCTCCTGTGCGTCGTATAAAAGTTTAATAATCTGTGCTGCGCGTGAACGGTGTTCGCGCGTATTGTCCAGCCATTGTTCAATGTCTTTTGGAACGATTAATTGCATGGCTTAGCATCCTGTTTTTGAAGGCTTTTCATAAAGCAAGTGGTCGTAGTACGCCCATGCTGTCCCGTAGTAAACGGCGAGATTTCGGAGGTACGTTAGGAAGCGTTCCCAGCTTAGGTAGGGCCAGATCTCCAGAGCGAACTCATAAAGTTGCGTGGTTACTGCGTCATTACGTCCCAACCATGCATCAAATAACGGCTGAGCGAACTGCTGCGGCTTCCAACCCTGCTGAATTAGGAAGGCTCGCACCTTTCCCTCAAACGTGTTTGTTGAGCGATTGAGGACCAACCTACATGTCCCTGTATCGTGGTCATGGTCGATGCATGGAGAATTTAGTCTGGTGCCCGTAATCGGGTCTTTACCATCCTGGAGTGAGGACATCATTTCTCTGTAAGCCGGGCGTTGCCGGGAGGCTAACCGCCGGGAATCTGACGGCATAGCGAACTGTTGAAATTGTGCGTCTACCATCACACCTCGAATGCTGCGAAGATCGCTTGTTCAGTAGTGATAGCGTCTTTGGCTGACTGTTCGGCTGCTGCTGCTTCCTGCTTTCGCTGGCGTTGTTGACGGACGATTTCCAACACTTCTGCGGCGATATCCGACTTCAGACGTTCAGATGCCGCCGCTACAGCCTCCTGGCGTTCCTGTACCAGCAGAATCTCCGGTTTAAACATGCTCACCTCGAAGAAAGGCGAAGATTGATAATGGTTGCAGGCTTGAGGATTGAGGATGTAACCGTTGTCCAGATAAGCAGCCGCCTTAGTGATGACCAGCGGGAATACCTCGTTGAAGACGATGGTGGTGCTGACTTCGGACAATGCTACTTTTTCCGCTTGCGTGATACGTTCGTCATAAAGACGCTGGATGAGGGCTGTTTGTTCTTTAGTTAGTTTCATTAATAATGCGCTCCTTTGCTTTAAGAATTTTGTTCAGATTTATGGACTTGCAGCACTTACAGCGGAATGGGCTATCGGTGCTGGTGGCAGTTTCGCTAAGAAAATACTCGTCGCGATGATGGATAAGTCCGCTTTTTTCATACTCATTGAGATGCAGATGGGCGTTGTTGTAGCCCCATCTCTCCACGTACTCTTCAAAGGTGAAGACGTGATGTTGCTGGTGTTCCAGCCAGAGAAGGAAGCCGATTCGTTTCGGTGTCTGTGGCAGGCCCAGCAGTTTTAGCCGCGATTTGCACGCGTGCCATGTGGTGTGGTCAACCTTGCCGCGCAGACGTGCGGAGTCCGTTACGTCGATTGACGCTAAGTTTTTATTTTCCAAATAATAATTTCCTGATGGTAATAAAAAACCCGCAAGCGGATTGATCCAGCCTACCAAGGAGAAGAGGCAGAAACTGGCACCTGCGGGATTTTATGTGTTTCGGTGGGATGTCGGGGAAATCTTCCCCTTAATTACATAATAACACGAATCATTCTCATTTGTCAAGTACTTTATGAGTTTCACTATTAAAATCAATAAATTAAACCATTACAAGCGGTGGCGTACCTGATGAGAAAAACACGCTGTTTGCCATAATTTATAAAAGTAGGGGGAATCCCCCCTGCACTTACAGGAAGGTTGATGAGAGTTTAGTCCCAGCAAATACCATCAACCACTGGAAGTAAATTCGTCACAGTAAACTTGTGGGTGTATCGCTGGGTTTGCCCTTCCCCACTATGCTCATGTCCGACCACCTTCTGAACTGGCGTAAGCTCGTTAGTTTTTCGCGCTTCTGTAATAAATGTGTGGCGAAGGCTGTGCACGACGCGGCGAGCGCCATAATCATTGAGATAAGGGATCTCAAGAACCTCACGAATATCGTGGAAAAAGTGGGTGATCTGGTTGAAGTTAGTGAGGTCAGGGAAAAGCGAATCGCCAGCAGAGAATCCCTCTACGTAGTCCAAAAATCCAAGATCAAGCAGATGAAGTGATAGCGGTACTTGCCTCGTACCTGCTTCGGTTTTGGTATCATCAATCATGATGTAGTAACGCTGGGAATCATCATCAAGACGAACATCCGAACGCTTTAGTTTGGCGATCTCTGCCCGACGTGCACCAGTATAGGCAAGAAGGAGCGGTATCCACTTTTTCCAACCTGATAGATTTTTGAAATGGGCCACCAGCCTGCGCATTTCTGTTTTGCTGTAGTCTCCATAGCTTTTGCTGTGTGCTTCATAACGAACGTTTAGCGTCGGTGAAGATGCCAGTATATCCATTTCAGATGTTAGATAAGTAGAGAACAACCCCTGGCATAGCTTCAGATAATCTTTAACGGTCTTCGGTGCCACACGGTCATCCTCGGGAACCTCATCCAAATCTAAACACTCCCGAACCGTCATCTTGTTATATGGCTTCTTGTTCTGACGGGGTAGACCCGCCACCACTTCCAGCAAGTTTTTGATATCGCGGCGGGTGATTTTGTCCACTGGCGTATCAGCCCCCAGCACTTCTCTGATGACCATGAAGTACTTTTCGTTCCCCTTCCGAATCTTCGGATTCCAATCTGATTTGAACACCAGAAAACCATCCCATGCCTTTTGCAATGTCATGGCTGGCGCAGAATCTTCAACCGGAGACACTGCGACAGGTAGAGGGATTTTCTGTTTCAGATCGTTGAGGATCTGGGAGTACGTCGAAAAATCTTTACTCAGAAAAGCTGCATTGGCCTTCTGCGACTGGTGCAAAAGAATATCGTACTTTGACGCTGCGGCGACAATGGCACTTTCCATACCTGAAATATCGAAACGCTGAGCCAGAGACTCAAGAAAAAAAGATTCCGTCGGGGATGCTTCGCCGTTGAAGAGTTGATCTTCATAGAACTCTTGAAAAAACTGTGCGAACGCCCGACCAGTATCTGGTGATAACGGTGGGGTTACATCTCCCCTTATTTTTCGCTGGCGAGCGTCGGCGGGGATATTCTCAACATAGCCATAAATCTCTGCATGTTGCGCGGCTACGAAAGCATCAATGTCATGCTGGGATAGCTTTTTCATCATTCGTATGATTCTCTGTAACTGATCGCGGTGGATAGTACCAGATCGCAAAAGAGTGAAGAATGGCGTTAGTCGGGAGATCAGGAACTGACATCGGCGTGGGCTATCCGTACCAAGCGAGCAACGGAAAAATTGATTATCAGACAATCTGAAGTAAGCGTAAAAAACGCCGTTACGCTGAAGCGTATGAGGTAGGTAACAATCGTTGATGTATCCCATTCTGTATCTCATTTATGCTTCTAAGTGCCTGAGATACATCAACTTATTGTTTTTAAAGAAGTTGAAGCTGACCGATAAGCCGGGTTCTGTCGTTGAACAGTCATTCATCTAGGCCAGCAATCGCTCACTGGCTCAAGCAGCCTACCCGGGTTCAGTACGGGCCGTACCATGCGAACCCCTATTTGGCCTTGCTCCGGGTGGAGTTTACCGTGCCACGGACTGTTACCAGCCGCGCGGTGCGCTCTTACCGCACCCTTTCACCCTTACCTGATCCCACTTGCGTGGGCCATCGGCGGTTTGCTCTCTGTTGCACTGGTCGTGGGTTTCCCCCCCAGGCGTTACCTGGCACCCTGCCCTATGGAGCCCGGACTTTCCTCCCCTCCGCCCGTCTCCCCCGAAAGGGACGACGACGAAGCGGCGACTGTCTGGTCAGCTTCGGCGCGCAGTATAGAGGGTTTGCGCCCCGCTGTCACCCTTCGGTGAGCATCCCGACCCGCAGGGTGGCAGCAATATTGCGCGAGGCGCGATAAATATTGTCAAACGCGCCGCGGAACGCCTCTTCAAGAGTGCTGATGCTGGTCAGGACGCTGAACACCGCGTCGATACCGTACTGGTGCACAATGCCGACATCATTAGTCAGGCTGCCGGCAATACCGATCACCGGTTTATGATACTTGCTGGCCACGCGCGCCACGCCCACCGGCACCTTGCCGTGAATACTTTGACTGTCCAGACGCCCTTCACCTGTCACCACCCAGGTGCAGTCGTGAATATGCTCTTCGAGATTCAGCGCCTGGGTGACAATTTCGATGCCGCTTTTCAGCTCCGCACCGAGGAACGCCATCAGCGCAGCGCCCATGCCGCCTGCCGCGCCTGCACCGGGCACATTTTTGACATCAATACGCAGCGCGGTATTAATCACATCTGCATAGTGGGAAAGATTATTGTCGAGTTCGACGATGTTGGCTTCCGTGGCCCCTTTCTGCGGCCCGAAGATGCGGGATGCACCCTGGTCGCCGATCAGCGGATTGCTCACGTCACAGGCCACCCGGATCGCGCAGCTTTTGAGGCGCGGATCGAGGGTCGAAATATCAATATTGTTCAGCGCCATCAGGCTGCCACCGCCGTGGCCAATCTCGGTACCGTTGGCGTCGGTCAGTTTTGCGCCCAGCGCCTGCACCATGCCCGCGCCGCCGTCGTTGGTGGCGCTGCCGCCAATCCCGATAATGATATTGCGCGCGCCTTTATCGAGTGCGGCGAGGATCAGCTCGCCCGTGCCGCGGGAGGTAGTAATCAACGGGTTGCGCTGGGCCGGAGGCACCAGCACCAGTCCGCTTGCTGCGGCCATCTCAATAAATGCCGTCACGCCATCGCCGGAGATCCCCCAGCAGGCGTTAACGCTTTCGCCCAGTGGCCCTGTCACCACCGCGTGCTGCATCGTGCCGTTGGTGGCGGCAATCATCGCTTCAACCGTTCCTTCCCCGCCATCCGCTACGGGAACCGAAACATACTCTGCATCGGGAAAGATCTCCCGAAAGCCTTTTTCTATCGCCCGCGCTACCTCGGTGGCAGACAGGCTTTCTTTGTAAGAGTCAGGGGCGATTACGATTTTCATAGTTATAGCCTGTTACCGCTTAAGGCAAAAATAGCGGGCGCGTTCCCGCGCCCGTCTTTGTTAGCGAGAGACTTCCACTTTCGCCAGTTTTTCGTAATAGCAGGCAATGGCGCTGTGGTCGTCGTTACCATGACCATCGGCACGCAGCGCCTGCATCATCTCCATTACCGCCGCGGTCAGCGGCAGCTGGGCACCCACGCCATGGGAGGTATCGAGGGCGTTGGCCAGATCTTTGATGTGCAGATCGATGCGGAAGCCCGGCTTGAAGTTACGGTCCATCACCATCGGCGCTTTAGCATCCAGCACGGTACTGCCCGCCAGGCCGCCACGAATTGCCTGATAGACCAGATCCGGGTTAACGCCTGCTTTGGTCGCCAGGGTCAGGGCTTCGGACATCGCGGCGATGTTGAGGGCCACAATCACCTGGTTTGCCAGCTTGGTGACGTTACCCGCACCGATTTCACCGGTATGCACCACGGAGCCGGCCATCGCTTTCAGCAGGTCGTAGTATTTGTCGAAAATCGCCTTGTCGCCGCCCACCATCACTGACAGGGTGCCGTCGATGGCTTTCGGCTCGCCGCCGCTGACCGGCGCATCCAGCATCTCTACGCCTTTCGCTTTTAACGCTTCGCTAATTTCGCGGCTCGCCAGGGGGGCGATGGAGCTCATGTCGATCAGCACGGTGCCCGGTTTGGCGCCTTCAATAATGCCGCCTTCACCCAGCGCCACCTCTTTCACGTGCGGGGAGTTTGGCAGCATGGTGATGATCACATCGCACTGCTCAGCAATCGCCTTTGCCGTGGCGGCGGTTTCTGCGCCTGCGGCAATCACTTCGGCAATGGCTTCCGGGTTACGGTCTGCAACCACCAGTGAGTAACCTGCTTTGATGAGGTTTTTACTCATTGGTTTACCCATGATACCCAGGCCAATAAAACCAACTTTCAGTGTCATAACGTTTCTCTCTATCAGGGGTGGTTATTTCTTAAAGGAATCGGCTAATTTCTGCGTTGCGGAACGGAACACGCCGAGGTCGCTGCCGACGGCAACAAAGGTCGCGCCCCACTCCAGGTAACGGCGCGCATCAGCCTCAACCGGAGCCAGGATGCCGCACGGCTTACCGTGGACTTTGGCGCGAGCAAAGATATGCTGAATAGCGCGCTGCACTTCCGGGTGATTCGCGTTGCCGAGATGGCCGAAGGCCGCCGCGAGGTCGCTTGGGCCGACGAAGATGCCGTCCACGCCGTCAGTGGCGGCGATGGCATCGACGTTATCCACGCCCTGCTGGCTCTCGATCTGCACCAGGATGGTGATGTTCTTGTTCGACTGGACGAGGTAGTCCGGTACGGTGCCAAACATGTTGGCGCGATGGGAGACCGACACGCCGCGAATGCCTTCTGGCGGATAGCGGGTAGAGGCCACCGCCTGCACCGCCTCTTCGACGTTTTCCACAAACGGGATCAGGAAGTTGTAGAAACCAATATCCAGCAGACGCTTAATGATCACCGGCTCATTGGTCGGAACTCGCACTACTGCCGCGCTGGAACTGCCTTTCAGCGCCATCAGCTGCGGGATAAACGTGGTGACGTCGTTCGGAGCATGTTCACCGTCCAGTACCAGCCAGTCAAAACCTGCTAACCCCAGCACCTCGGTACTGATTGGGCTTGCCAGCGCGGACCAGCAGCCGATCTGAATCTGATGTGCCGCGAGGGCCGCTTTAAATTTGTTCGGGAAAATATCGTTACTCATCGCTTATACCTTTGCTTATTTCTGCAATTCCATACGTTTGATGTCACCCACTACGAACAGGTAGCAGAACATCGCCATCAGCGCGGAACAGCCTACAAATACCAGTGCCGCGTTGAACGAATGCAGTTCACTGACCAGATAGCCAATCACCAGCGGAGTGACGATTGACGCTACGTTGCCAAAGACGTTAAACCCCCCCCCGCACAGACCGACAATCTCTTTCGGTGCGGTATCGGAAATCACTGGCCAGCCCAGGGCACCAAATCCTTTACCGAAGAAGGCCAGCGCCATCAGGGCCACCACCAGTGTGGTGTTGTTGGTGTAGTTGCACAGAATGATTGAGGAGGCCAGCAGCATACCCAGCACAATCGGCAGCTTACGCGCCAGGGTAATCGAGTTGCCTTTCTTAATCAGATGATCCGAGAACACCCCGCCCAGCACGCCACCGGCAAAACCGCACAGTGCCGGAATGGACGCCACCAGTCCCACCTTCAGAATCGACATCCCCTTCTCCTGCACCAGATAAATCGGGAACCAGGTGAGGAAGAACCAGGTGATGGTGTTGATAAAGTATTGCCCGAAAAACACACCCAGCATCATGCGGTTGGACAATAACTGTTTGATGTAATGCAGCTTCGGACCGCTGGCCGCTTTGTCGCCCGGCTTTTTATGGTCCATGTCGACTACCGCCCCGCCGTCCTTAATGAACTGCAGCTCGTCGGCAGACATGCGTGGATGATCGGTTGGGTTATGAATCAACTTCACCCACAGGCCGGTCAGCACGAAGCCGATAACCCCCATCACGGTAAAGACATGTTCCCAGCCCCAGGCGAAGGTCAGCCAGCCGAGCAGCGGGGAGAACAGCGCCAGCGAGAAATATTGTGCCGAGTTAAAAATGGCCGAGGCCGTACCGCGCTCTTTGGTCGGGAACCAGGCCGCCACGATTCGGGCGTTGGCCGGGAAGGACGGCGCTTCGGAGAAGCCGAGCATAAAGCGCATAAAGAACATTGAGATGCCAGCCCACGCCAGCGGGAAAAGATCGACAAAGCCCTGCAGGAAGGTGAACAGCGACCAGAAGAACAGGCTGTACGTATAAACTTTTTTCGAGCCGAACTTGTCCAGCAGCCAGCCACCGGGGATCTGCATCAGCAGGTAGGCCCAGCCGAAGGCGGAGAAGATGTAGCCCATCGACACGGCGCTTAACTGCAGCTCTTTAGCGACTTCCGTTCCGGCAATAGAGAGCGTGGCGCGGTCAGCGTAATTGACCGCGGTAACAATAAATATAATGAGCAATATTAAATAGCGGGTAGGAGCACCCTTTTTTGTTTCAACAGTCGTATCCAGCAACATTTTTATTTCCTCTGGCACATCAGCGAAATTATTTTTATTATTTAAGAAAGAGGCATTCCTGATTATTTCAGTAATGGCAGGTCAATACGGATAATTAATCCGATACCATGAAATCGTTAATGAGTATAATCAACCATCCCGGTATCGCGCATTGTTGCATTGCTTAATAGTGGAAGGTTTTTTGAATATTATTTTGAGCATATGCACAACCCCCTGGGCGCTGATGCACAGATTTGGCGATTGCCTCCCTTATGCGCAGGTTAATGTCAAAAATGAGTGATCGCCATCACGTTTTTAATTGTCCGCGCCTGACATTCTTTATTCCACTGAGCAGAGTCTTTATTTCCGATAACAAGAAAATACACGTACTCTTTGACCAATTAATTATCCCCCACTCGCTGGAGAATACTGGACAATGGCCGACATCGAAATTCGACAAACGTCGCCGGGCGCGTTTTATATTAAGGTGCACGACACCGATAACGTGGCGATTATTGTTAACGATCAGGGATTAAAAGCCGGAACGCGTTTCCCGGACGGGCTCGAACTGATCGAGCATATTCCTCAGGGTCATAAAGTGGCGCTGGTCGATATCCCGGCGCAGGGCGAAATTGTGCGTTACGGCGAAGTCATCGGCTATGCCGTACGGGCGATCCCGCAGGGTAGCTGGATTGATGAATCGCTGGTGGCTCTGCCGGAAGCACCGCCGCTGAACACCCTACCGCTGGCGACCCGCGTACCGGAGCCAATGCCAGCTCTTGAAGGCTATACCTTCGAAGGTTTCCGCAATCCGGACGGCAGCGTCGGCACCAAAAACCTGCTAGGCATCAGCACCAGCGTCCACTGCGTGGCGGGGGTGGTCGATTACGTGGTGAAAATCATTGAACGCGACCTGCTGCCAAAATACCCGAACGTCGACGGCGTGGTGGGTCTGAACCACCTGTACGGCTGCGGCGTGGCGATCAACGCCCCGGCGGCGATTGTGCCAATCCGTACCATCCACAATATTGCGCTGAACCCGAACTTCGGCGGTGAAGTGATGGTCGTCGGCCTCGGCTGCGAAAAACTGGTGCCAGAAAAACTGCTGCAGGGCACCGAAGATACCCAGGCCATTCCGGTGGACAGCGCCAGCATCGTGCGTCTGCAGGATGAGCAGCACGTCGGTTTCCGTTCCATGGTGGATGACATTCTGCAGGTCGCCGAACGCCATCTGGCGAAGCTGAACCAGCGCAAGCGTGAAACCTGTCCGGCCTCTGAGCTGGTAGTAGGGATGCAGTGCGGCGGCAGCGACGCCTTCTCCGGCGTGACCGCCAATCCGGCGGTAGGCTATGCCTCAGATCTGCTGGTGCGCTGCGGCGCCACGGTGATGTTCTCCGAAGTCACCGAAGTCCGCGATGCGATCCACCTGCTCACGCCGCGCGCCATCAACGAAGAGGTGGGCAAACGCCTGCTGGAAGAGATGGCCTGGTACGATAACTATCTCGACATGGGCAAAACCGACCGCAGCGCCAACCCGTCTCCGGGCAACAAGAAAGGCGGCCTGGCGAACGTGGTGGAAAAAGCCCTCGGCTCTATCGCCAAATCGGGCCAGAGCGCCATCGTCGAGGTGCTCTCCCCGGGCCAGCGTCCAACCAAACGCGGCCTGATCTATGCCGCCACGCCAGCCAGCGATTTCGTCTGCGGCACCCAGCAGGTGGCCTCCGGGATCACCGTCCAGGTGTTCACTACCGGGCGCGGCACCCCGTACGGTCTGATGGCGGTACCCGTCATTAAAATGGCGACCCGCACCGAGCTGGCGAACCGTTGGTTTGACCTGATGGATATCAACGCGGGCACCATCGCCACCGGCGAAGAGAGCATTGAGGACGTGGGCTGGAAGCTGTTCCACTTCATTCTCGACGTGGCCAGCGGCCGGAAGAAAACCTTCTCCGATCAATGGGGATTACATAACCAGCTGGCGGTGTTTAACCCGGCGCCTGTGACCTGAGTTTGCAGTAAACCTCTTTTAGCATGGCTCCGGCCATGCTTTTTTTTTGCCTTTCGTTCTTTCGCAATCTTCCTTTCACTTTCGCTTCTTTCGTTTTTACGAGTTCAATCACAAAAAAGCATTCCGAAACACTATATCTTCTTTCGAAGAAAACAAACGAAAGGTTTCGGAGGAAGAATGACCATCATTTCGACCAAAGCGATGCTCAGCAAGGCCCAGCGGGAAGGTTACGCGGTTCCGGCATTCAATATTCATAATCTCGAAACGCTGCAGGTGGTTGTCGAGACGGCCGCCGAGCTGAGATCGCCGCTGATTGTCGCCGGGACACCGGGCACCTTCAGCTATGCCGGGATCGGCAACATCGTGGCTATCGCGGGCGATCTGTCAAAAACCTGGAACCAGCCGCTGGCGATCCATCTCGATCATCACGAAGATTTCGACGACATCGCGCAGAAAGTGCAGGCGGGGGTGCGCTCGGCAATGATCGACGGCTCGCACCTGCCGTTTGCCGATAACGTGGCGCTGGTGAAAAAGGTGACTGACTACTGCCACCGCTATGACGTCAGCGTCGAGGCAGAGTTGGGCAGACTCGGCGGCCAGGAAGATGACCTGGTGGTCGACAGCAAGGACGCCCTTTATACCCATCCGCAGCAGGCCCGTGAGTTCGTAGCGCTGACCGGGATCGACTCCCTTGCCGTCGCCATCGGCACCGCCCACGGCCTCTACACCGCCACGCCAAAGCTTGATTTTGAACGTCTGGCGGAGATCCGCCATCAGGTAGAAGTGCCGCTGGTGCTACACGGTGCCTCGGGTCTTTCTGCCGCCGACATTCGCCGGGCAATAGATCTGGGCATCTGCAAGGTGAATGTCGCTACCGAGCTGAAGATTGCATTTTCCGACGCCCTGAAAAGCTACCTGGCCGATCACCCCGAGGCCAGCGATCCCCGTCACTACATGATCCCCGCTAAAGCCGCCATGAAAGAGGTGGTCCGCAAAGTCATTCATGACTGCGGCTGCGAAGGCAAACTCTGACCCACACGACCCGGAGGAAACGGTGAAAAATATTATTGCCCGCCATAAGGCGGGAGAGCATCTCGGCATCTGCTCCGTCTGTTCAGCGCACCCGCTGGTGATTGAAGCCGCCCTGCGCTTTGACCTGGCGAGCGACAATAGCGTGCTGATCGAAGCCACGTCCAATCAGGTGAATCAATATGGTGGTTACACCGGCATGAAGCCGGAGGACTTCCGCGATTTTGTACTGAATATCGCCGAAAAGGTGGGCTTCCCGCAGGAGCGACTGATCCTCGGCGGCGATCATCTGGGGCCCAACTGCTGGCAGAACGAGCCCGCAGAGACGGCGATGGAGAAAGCTGTCGCTCTGATTCAGGCTTACGTGGCTGCGGGCTTCAGCAAGATCCATCTTGATGCATCGATGTCCTGCGCCGACGATCCCGTGCCCCTGGATCCAGTGGTCGTCGCTCAGCGGGCGGCGCGGCTGTGCCAGGCGGCAGAAGAGACCGCCACCGACGCGCAGAAGGCGGCGCTGACCTATGTGATTGGCACCGAAGTGCCGGTGCCGGGCGGCGAAGCCAGCAGCATCGACAGCGTGCATGTCACCCGGGTGGAGGATGCCGCCCGCACCCTTGAAACGCATCAGGCGGCGTTTCACGCGCTGGGGCTGGATGCGGCGATGAGCCGGGTGATTGCCATCGTGGTGCAGCCCGGCGTGGAGTTCGACCACACCCAGATCATCCACTATCAGCCGCACGCCGCCGAAGCGCTGTCGGGCTGGATCCGTCAGACGCCGATGGTCTATGAAGCCCACTCCACCGATTACCAGTCCAGACAGGCGTACCGGGCGCTGGTGCGGGATCACTTTGCAATCCTGAAGGTTGGCCCGGCCCTCACCTTCGCCCTGCGCGAGGCGATTTTCGCCCTGGCGCAGATGGAAGCGGCGCTGATCGCCCCCGAAAACCGCAGCCGCGTGCTGGAGGTGATCGACGAGGTGATGCTCAACGAGCCGGATTACTGGAAAAAGTACTATCGCCCGACCTGGAGCCAGGCGATGGTGGATATTCACTTTAGCCTGTCGGACCGCATCCGCTACTACTGGCCGCACCCGCGGATCCGTCAGAGCGTGGACAAGCTGCTCGCCAACCTGGACACCCTGGCCCTGCCGCTGGGGCTGATCAGCCAGTACCTGCCGGTGCAGTTTGAACGCGTTACCGCCCAGGCCCTCGCCCCAACACCGCAGGCGCTGGTCATCGACAAAATAGAGGACGTGCTACGCGCATATCGCTACGGCTGCGCCCCTGACGCCGCCTGAACCCCGGAGGATCCATGAGCAAACTGTTTGTCCGTACCGGCATTGATTTTGCCACCTGCCAGCAGGCGCTGGCTCATATCGGCGAGGAGATGCTGGCGAAGGGGGTGGTTCATGCCACTTACCCTGCCGCACTGCTGGAAAGGGAGGCGGTGTTCCCCACCGGTATCGCCCTGGAAAAACATGCCGTGGCGATCCCGCACTGTGAGGCGGTCCACGCCAAAGAGCCGGCACTTTACCTGATTCGCCCGGACAGACCGGTGCATTTTCAACAGGCGGATGACGATACGGAGATTGCCGTGTCGCTGATTATCGCCCTGATCGTGGAAAACCCTGCGGCGCAGCTCACCCTGCTTCGCCGGTTATTTAGTGAGCTGCAAAACCCGACCCTGCTGGAGGCGCTGCTGACCGCGCCGGACCACCAGCTAAAGGCCCTGTTTGAGGAAGCCATTTTGATGGCAGAACCCTGCAAGCGTGCCTCATAACAGACTGATAATAAGAAGGAGTACCCTATGAAACGCAAAGTTATCGTTGCCTGTGGCGGCGCCGTTGCTACCTCCACCATGGCCGCCGAAGAGATCAAAGAGCTGTGTGATGCCCACAACATCACCCTGGATCTGGTCCAGTGTCGGGTGACTGAAATTGAAACCTATATGGATGGCGCAGATCTGATCTGCACCACCGCGAAAGTCGACCGTACCTTTGGCGACATCCCGGTGGTTCACGGCATGCCATTTGTGTCGGGCGTCGGCATTGAAGCCCTGCAGCAAAAAATCCTGACCATCCTCAAGGGGTAAGATCATGTTTACCGAAATCATGCGGTATATCCTCGATCTGGGGCCGACGGTCATGCTGCCCATCGTCATCATCATCTTCTCGAAGCTGCTGGGGATGAAGCTGGGCGACTGCTTTAAATCCGGTCTGCATATCGGGATTGGCTTTGTCGGAATTGGGCTGGTAATCGGCCTGATGCTCGACTCCATCGGCCCGGCGGCCAAAGCGATGGCGGAACAGTTCCAGATTAACCTTCACGTGGTGGACGTCGGCTGGCCGGGCTCATCGCCCATGACCTGGGCCTCACAGATTGCGCTGGTGGCGATCCCGGTGGCGATTGGCGTCAACGTGCTGATGCTGGTCACTCGCATGACCCGCGTGGTCAACGTCGATATCTGGAACATCTGGCACATGACCTTTACCGGCGCGATGCTGCACCTGGCGACCGGCTCTTACTGGCTCGGGATCCTCGGCGTGGTGCTCCACGCGGCCTTTGTCTACAAGCTGGGGGACTGGTTTGCCAGAGATACGCGGGAGTTCTTCGGCCTCGAAGGGATTGCCATCCCGCACGGCTCGTCTGCTTACCTGGGGCCGATTGCGGTGTTGGTCGATACGCTCATCGAGAAGATCCCGGGCCTTAACCGCATCCACTTCAGCGCCGACGACGTGCAGAAACGCTTTGGTCCATTTGGCGAACCCGTCACCGTCGGTTTCGTGATGGGGCTGGTCATCGGTCTGCTGGCCGGTTATGACGCCAAAAATGTCCTGCAACTGGCGGTGAAAACCGCCGCGGTGATGCTGCTGATGCCGCGCGTCATCAAGCCGATCATGGATGGCCTCACCCCGATTGCCAAACATGCGCGTAAGCGTCTGCAGGCGAAGTTTGGCGGGCAGGAGTTCTTAATCGGCCTCGATCCGGCGCTGCTGCTGGGCCACACCTCGGTGGTCTCCGCCAGCCTGATCTTTATCCCGCTGACTATCCTGATTGCAGTGCTGGTGCCGGGTAACCAGGTCCTGCCGTTTGGCGACCTCGCCACCATCGGCTTCTTTGTCGCCATGGCGGTGGCGGTGCATCAGGGCAACCTGTTCCGCACCCTGATCTCCGGCGTCATTATCATGGGCATCACCCTGTGGATCGCCACCCAGACCATCGGCCTGCACACCCGGCTGGCCGAGAATGCCGGCGCGCTGAAAGCGGGCGGGATGGTGGCGTCGATGGACCAGGGCGGATCGCCCGTCACCTGGCTGCTGATCCAGCTCTTTACCTGGCAAAACGTGGTGGGATTTGTGGTGATTGGTGCCATCTATATCACCGGCGTGCTGCTCACCTGGCGTCGTGCCCGGGCCTTTAGCGCAGCAGAAAAACGCGCTGAGGCTCCACAGAGCCAGACGGTTTCTTAATACCCGGGGAGCGCTGCTCCCCTCTTTTTTCTGGAGTGAATCATGAAATCAGTGGTAATTCATGCTGAGGGACAGGTGCGTGTTGAAGAGCGCCCTGTCCCGGACATTCAGGCTGCGGATGAGGTGCGCGTGCGCGTGGTCTGCTCGGGATTATGCGGTTCGGATATCCCGCGTATTTTCGCCAACGGAGCCCACTACTACCCCATCACCCTGGGGCACGAATTCAGCGGCTACGTTGATGCCTGCGGCTCTGGCATCGACGACCTGAAAGCGGGCGATGCGGTGGCCTGCGTGCCGCTGCTGCCCTGCTTCTCCTGCCCCGAGTGTGAAAAAGGTTACTTCTCACTGTGTAAGCAGTACCAGTTCGTCGGCTCCCGCAGCGAAGGGGGTAATGCGGAGTACATCGTGGTGAAGCGCGCCAACCTGTTCCGCCTGCCTGCAGCGATGTCCATTGAAGACGGGGCCTTTATCGAGCCGATTACCGTGGGGCTGCACGCGTTCCATCTTGCCCGGGGCTGCGAGGGCAAAAATGTGATCATCGTGGGGGCGGGCACTATCGGTCTGCTGGCCATGCAGTGCGCGCTGGCGCTGGGTGCGGCCAGCGTCACCGCCATTGATATTAATGACGACAAGCTGGCGCTGGCGACCTCGCTGGGGGCAAACCGGGTATTCAACAGCAAAACGCTGAGCGCAGAGGCGATGCAGGCCGCCCTGCACGAAACACGTTTCGATCAGCTGGTACTGGAGACGGCTGGCACGCCGCAAACTGTTGCCCTCGCCATCGACATCGCCGGGCCCCGCGCCCAGCTGGCGCTGGTGGGGACCCTGCATCACGACCTGAATTTGTCCGCCGCGACCTTTGGCAAGATCCTGCGTAAAGAGCTGACCCTGCTGGGCAGCTGGATGAACTACTCTGCGCCCTGGCCAGGCGAAGAGTGGGAGACTGCCGCCCGGCTTCTCAAAGAGAAAAAATTGCAGCTGGCGCCGCTGATCGCTCATACCTGCGACTGCGATAGTTTCGCCCGTGCCATTCAGGCACTCAATGGCTCACCGATGCAGGGCAAAATCCTGCTGCGTCTGGACTAAGCAAAGGAGCCAGCAACCGGAGCTGGCTCACAGTTACTTTCGAACGTTAGCGTTCACCTTTCGCATCCCTTCGATTAAACTGGAGTAAGTTAATTATCAGGCAAAACAAAATGAACTCATTTGAGCGAAGGAACAAAATCGTCGATCTGGTGAATGCCAACGGCAGCGTGTTAGTGCTCGACCTTTCGAATTCTTTTGGCATCTCCGAAGTGACCATTCGCGCCGATCTGCGGCTACTGGAAGAGAAAGGGCTGGTGACCCGTTTTCACGGCGGGGCTGCCAGGCCAGGCAGCAATCTGAGCGAAAATGAAAGCCAGGAAGTGCTGCTGGAAGATCGCTACAGCCTCGCCAGCGATCCGAAAAAACGCATCGCCCTGGCGGCGGTGGCGATGATTGAAGAGGGGATGACGGTGATTCTGGACAGCGGCAGCACCACCATGCTGATCGCTGAAGCGCTGGCAAAGAAAGCCAATATCACGGTGATTACCAACAGCCTGCCCGCGGCTTTCGCCTTGTCGGACAACAAAGACATCACCCTGGTGGTCTGCGGCGGTACGGTGCGCCATAAGACTCACTCCATGCATGGCACCATCGCCGAGCGCTCGCTGGCGGGTATCAGCGCGGATTTAATGTTTGTCGGGGCCGACGGGATCGACACCACCAATGGCATCACCACCTTCAACGAAGGCTACTCCATCAGCAGCGTGATGGCGGCGGCAGCGCATAAGGTGATTGCCGTGCTGGACGCGAGTAAGTTCAACCGTCGTGGGTTCAACCAGGTGCTGCCGATGGCGGAGATTGACTGTGTGATTACGGACGAAGGGATCGGTGAGAAAGAACTGAAGAGCCTGAAACAAACGTCAGTAGAGCTTATTGTGGTGTAACTGCGCGCGGTGAAAATGCCCGATGGCGCTTCGCTTATCGGGCCTACAACAACCGGGTCAGTGCAATTCCGTAGGCCGGGTAAGCGCAGCGCCACCCGGCAGAAGCCCAGGTCTTACTCCCCTTGCTGCTCCAGGGCATACTTATACAGCGCGTTCTTTTTCACGCCGTGGATCTCCGCCGCCAGCGCGGCCGCTTTCTTCAGCGGCAGTTCGGCCTGCAGCAGGGCAAGGGTACGCAGCGCTTCCGCAGGCAGCGCGTCCTCTTCCGCTTTGTGCCCTTCGACAATCAGCACCATCTCGCCCTTGCGGCGGTTTTCGTCCTCTTTCACCCATGCCAGCAGCTCGCCAACCGGCAGGCCGTGAATGGTCTCCCAGGTTTTGGTCAGCTCGCGCGCCAGCACCACGTAACGGGCTTCGCCCCAGACGGTCACCATGTCCTCCAGGCTCTCCAGCAGACGGTGGGTAGATTCGTAGAAGATCAGGGTGCGGGGTTCGGCTTCCAGCGCCTTCAGCACGTCGCGACGGCCTTTGGATTTGGCGGGCAGGAAACCCTCATAGCAGAAACGATCTGACGGCAGGCCCGCCGCGCTCAGGGCGGCAATAGCGGCGCACGGCCCCGGCAGCGGTACCACGCGAATACCCGCCTCGCGGCAGGTACGGACCAGGTGATAGCCCGGGTCGTTGATCAGCGGCGTACCGGCATCGGACACCAGGGCAATGTTCTGCCCCTCTTTCAGTTTGGCCACCAGCATGGCCGCTTTTTGCTGCTCGTTATGATCGTGCAGGGCAAACAGGCGGGCATTAATCGCAAAATGCTGCAGCAGCAGGCCGGTGTGACGGGTATCTTCAGCCGCAATAAGATCAACGCTTTGCAACACGGTGAGCGCACGTTGGGTAATATCAGATAAATTCCCGATAGGAGTAGGTACAATATAAAGCTGACCCTGAGAATTATCTGCCGTTTCGTGTTGTTTCATTGTTTCATCCGTATTGCCGATTTAATATTGAGCATTGCGTAAAAAATATCACTGGATACAGTATGGTACCCTTAACGTTTCTTCATAATAAAGTCACGCGCAGCCTTCCGCTGGTGCTGGCAGCCCTGATCTTTGCTGGCTGTGGCACACAGGCGCCCGATCAAAGTGCGGCCCATATGGAGGGTACAGCCCAGGCTGACTCCGGCTTCTATCTGCACCAGATGGAGCAGAGCTCCGATGATACCCGGATCAACTGGCAATTACTCGCCATTCGTGCACTGCTGAAAGAGGGTAAAACCCAGCGTGCCGCCGAACTGTTTAAGCAACTGCCGCAAACCTTAAATGACCGCCAGCGCTATGAGCAGTTCCTGCTGGCCGCTGAACTAAAAATTGCACAGAACGACGTTGCCGGGGCGAAGAAGATCCTCGGGAATATCGACATCAGCGTGCTGGATAAAAACCAGCAGGCCCGTTTCTGGCAGGCCGCTATTGCCGCTGAGCAGGGTCGCCCTTCCCTGACGCTGCTGCGGGCGCTGATTGCCCAGGAGCCGTTGCTCCCTGCCGCTGAAAAACAGAAAAATATCGATGCCACCTGGCAGACGCTCTCCGCCATGAACCCGGATCAAGCCAATGCACTGGTGATTAACGCCGACGAAAATGTCCTGCAGGGCTGGCTGGATCTGCAGCGCGTCTGGTTCGATAACCGCAACGATCCGGATATGCTGAAAGCCGGGATTAAAGACTGGCAAACCCGCTACCCGAACAACCCGGGGGCAACCATGCTGCCAACGCAGCTGGTTAATGTGCAGAACTTCAAGCCTGCCTCCACCAGCAAAATCGCCCTGCTGCTGCCGCTGGGTGGCCAGGCCGCGGTGTTTGGTCGCACGATCCAGCAGGGTTTTGACGCGGCGAGAAATGGCACCGCAGCCGTCGCGGGTAACGCCGTTCCTGCCCAGGTCGCCCAGGCGGCCAATGCTGGTGATGTGGTGAGCCCGTCCAGTGCCGAAACCAATGACCTGACCACGGCCCAACCTGTCGCCGTGCAGGAAGGGACGATGCAGGACCCGGTCCAGGCCCCTGAGACTACCCAACCCGCCACCGCGCCGGATAACAGCGTGCAGGACCCCATGCAGGCACCTGCCACCGCACAAGCCCCTCAGGCCACGGCTATCGCCAACCCGGCCGCCGAGGTGAAGGTGTATGACACCAGCACCCAGCCGCTCGACCAGGTACTGAATCAGGTCCAGCAGGATGGTGCCAGCATCGTGGTCGGCCCGCTGCTGAAAAACAACGTCGAAGAGCTGATGAAGAGCAACACCCCGCTGAACGTGCTGGCCCTTAACCAGCCGGAGCAGGTGCAGAATCGCCCGAACGTCTGCTATTTCGCTCTGTCGCCAGAAGACGAAGCCCGTGATGCCGCGCGTCATATCCACGAACAAGGTAAGCAGGCTCCCCTGCTGCTGATCCCGCGCAGCCAACTGGGTGACCGCGTCGCCACCGCCTTTGCCGAGGAGTGGCAACAGCTCGGCGGCGGCATTGTTCTGCAGCAGAAATTTGGTTCAAGCTCCGAACTGCGCGCGGGCGTTAACGGCGGCTCAGGCATTGCTCTGACCGGCAGCCCGGTCACCTCCAGCCTGCCGCAGCAGCAGGGCGTGACCATTGGCGGTCTGACTATCCCGGCCCCGCCTACGGACGCGCAGATTAGCGGCGGCGGCAGTGTCGATGCGGCTTACATCGTCGCCACCCCGGAAGAGATCGCCTTTATCAAGCCGATGATCGCCATGCGTAACGGCAGCCAGGCTGGCGTGTCGCTGTATGCCAGCTCGCGTAGCGCGCAGGGCACCGCTGGCCCGGACTTCCGTCTCGAGATGGATGGCCTGCAGTACAGCGAGATCCCGATGCTGGCAGGCAGCAACCCGGCGCTGATGCAACAGGCGCTGAGCAGCGTACGCAACGACTACTCCCTGGCGCGTCTGTATGCCATGGGTGTGGACGCCTGGACGCTGGCAAACCATTTCACCCAGATGCGCCAGGTGCCAGGCTTTGAAATTAGCGGCAATACCGGCGATCTCACCGCCACTCAGGACTGCGTGATTAACAGGAAGTTATCATGGCTCAAATACCAGCAAGGACAGATCGTTCCGGCCAGCTAACCCGCAAACAGACCGGCGACGCGCGCGAGCTTCAGGCGCGTCGCTGGCTTGAGCGCAACGGACTGCGCTTTATCGCCGCCAACGTTCGCGCACGCGGCGGTGAAATTGACCTTATCATGCAGGACGGCCCGACCATCGTGTTCGTCGAGGTGCGCTACCGCCAGTCATCCCGCTATGGCGGGGCCGCCGCCAGCGTGACCCGGGCCAAGCAACAAAAATTATTACTCACCGCCCAGTTGTGGCTTGTCCGGCATAATGGCAGCTTTGATACTGTGGATTGCCGGTTCGATGTGGTAGCCTTCACCGGAAACGCCATCGAATGGTTCAAAAACGCCTTCGGCGCAGACGCGTAAATCAGATCGTTAAGGGATACCGTGCTCGAAAGAATTAAGGTGTGCTTCACCGAAAGCATTCAGACTCAGATCGCAGCGGCAGAAGCGCTGCCGGACGCCATCTCCCGCGCGGCGATGACGCTGGTACAGTCCCTGCTCAACGGCAACAAAATCCTCTGTTGTGGCAACGGCACATCGGCCGCCAACGCACAGCATTTTGCTGCCAGTATGATTAATCGTTTTGAGACAGAGCGTCCCAGCTTACCTGCCATTGCACTTAATACCGATAACGTGGTCTTAACGGCGATTGCTAACGATCGTCTTCATGATGAGATCTATGCCAAACAGGTACGTGCGTTAGGGCATGCCGGTGATGTGCTGCTGGCTATCTCTACGCGCGGCAACAGCCGCGACATCGTCAAAGCCGTTGAAGCCGCCGTCACACGCGACATGACCATCGTCGCGCTGACCGGCTACGATGGCGGCGAGCTGGCGGGGCTGTTAGGTCCTCATGATGTTGAGATCCGTATTCCTTCCCACCGCAGCGCGCGCATTCAGGAGATGCACATGCTGACGGTGAACTGTTTATGCGATCTGATTGATAACACGCTTTTCCCTCACCAGGATGATTAAGGAGTTTACATGAAGGCACTTTCGCCCCTCGCAGTCCTTATTTCTGCGCTGCTGCTTCAGGGATGTGTCGCTGCAGCGGTAGTGGGTACCGCGGCAGTGAGCACCAAAGCCGCAACTGACCCGCGTTCCGTGGGCACACAGGTGGATGACAGCACTCTGGAGCTGCGCGTGAACAGCGCCCTGTCCAAAGACCAACAGATTAAGAAAGAAGCGCGCATCAACGTGACGGCATACCAGGGCAAAGTTCTGCTGGCAGGCCAGGCACCCAATACCGAACTCGCCGCCCGTGCTAAGCAGATCGCTATGGGTGTAGAAGGCACCACCGAAGTGTTTAACGAAGTGCGCCAGGGTCAGCCGATTGGCCTGGGCGATGCCTCCAACGACACCTGGATCACCACCAAAGTGCGCTCCCAGCTGTTAGGTAGCGATCAGGTTAAATCTTCTAACGTGAAGGTGACCACCGAGAACGGCGAAGTGTTCCTGCTCGGCCTGGTGACTGACCGTGAAGGCAAAGCGGCGGCGGATATCGCCAGCCGGGTGAGCGGCGTGAAGCACGTCACCACCGCTTTTACCTACATCAAGTAACCTTCCCTGCCCTCTGCCATCGGCAGAGGGCCATTAGCCCTCCCCCTGCGCCCTCTCCCTGATCTTCGCTGACGGAATGATATTGACGCCCGTCGTGGACGCGCTCAGCGCCTCCTGCAGCATCACCTGCGCCACATCGCGCGCGTCTATCGACTTGAGATTGCCAGGCAACAGGCTAAATAACGGTGCAAACAATGATTCGCTGAAGCGGTGTTTTTCCCGATCGCCCAGCAGCATTGACGGCCGCACGATGGTCAACCGCTCCCACTTCTGGGCAATCAGCGCCTCTTCCATTTTGCCTTTCACCTTGTTGTAGAAGAACGGCGAGTGCGCGTTGGCCCCCATCGAACTGACCACCAGCAGATGCTTCGCCCCGAGCCGTTTGCCGGTCAGGGCCGTATCCACCACCAGGGTGTAGTCGGCATGGATAAAGGCCTCTTTGCTGCCCGCCTCACGCCGCGTGGTACCCAGACAGCAAAAGACGGTGTCCACCGGATCCTGAACCTGCGCCAGCGCGTCGGTCAGCTGCGGATCGTGCGGGTTAAACACGCCCTCGATATCGCCCAGCGGGCGACGTGTTGGGGCGGCAATATAGTTGACCTTCCGCTCCTGAATCAGCATACGCAGCAGATGCCCACCTACAAGGCCGGTCGCGCCGGTAATTAAAACCTGACTCATTATTCCTCCTTTGCAGATTAGTCCGTATGCGATTTCATGCTCCTCAACCACACTTAGTAGTCTCATTGCTAAGTATTTACCACAAGCGAAGAAAAAGCTGTCTGAAGCCAAAACAACGGAGGAAGCATGAGCAAGAAAATTGCAGTCTTGATCACCGACGAGTTTGAAGATTCAGAATTCACCTCGCCTGCCGAGGCGTTTCGCAAAGCGGGACATGAGGTGATTACAATCGAAAAACAGACGGGAAAAACGGTGAAAGGCCATAAAGGTGAAGCCAGCGTTTCCATTGATAAGGCTATCGACGAGGTGCGGCCTGCGGACTTTGATGCCCTGCTGCTGCCCGGCGGCCACTCCCCGGACTCACTGCGCAGCGACTCGCGCTTCGTAACCTTTACCCGTGATTTTGTCGCCGCCGGTAAACCGGTGTTTGCCATCTGCCACGGCCCGCAGCTGCTGATCAGCGCCGAAGTGGTGCGTGGTCGCAAACTGACAGGCGTGAAATCGATCGCCATCGATCTGAAAAACGCCGGAGCGGATTTTTATGATCAAGAGGTGGTCGTCGATAAGGATCAGCTGGTTACCAGCCGGACGCCAGAGGATCTGATCGCCTTTAACCGTGAGGCGCTGCGCTTACTCGGCGCGTAGCCAGTGATGTTTTTTGCCAAAGCCTAACGTGTTGTCAGTGAACTTGAGTTCATCCACGCGGATCTCCCACACGGGAGCTGGCATGGCGGCGGCAACCGGAAAGCGACGAAGATAGTGCTTACGCATCGCGTCGCTTTCCTCCCCCTCCAGACGTCGAATTTCCCCTTTGAACTGCACCCCGCGGATCAATGCCACCGTTTTCGGCTGCCCGTTGACGGTGCCCGCCACTTTCGCCAGCCTGCCGCTCATCTGCGCATGACGGGTTTTATCTTCGCTCAGAACGTAAAACGCCACGCGCTGCGGATCGTAATAGTAAAAGGCATTTGCGCACCACAGCTCATCATCATGGTGAACGCACCAGGTGACAACGTGCTGCTTCGCCAGCCAGCGGTTGATGGCGGCCAGAGTTTCCATTTCGCTTCTCTCTCGTGCTAAGGTGCGTTCACCTTAACATACTGAATCTGTTGCCGTGAGCTGGTTTCTCTATCTTGTTCGAACCGCTGATAATGCGCTCTATACGGGCATTACTACCGATGTGCCGCGCCGCTTCCTGCAACATCAGACGGGAAAAGGGGCGAAGGCATTACGCGGCAAAGGGGAACTGACGCTGGCGTTTTCCGCCGTCGTAGGGGATCGTTCGCTGGCGCTGCGGCTGGAGTATCGGATCAAACAGCTGACGAAGCGCCAGAAAGAGCGCCTCGTCAGTGGCGACGGGTCGTTTGAGGCGCTACGCGAGAGCCTGCAAACGCCGCTGATTAAAAGCGATTGAAGTGGTCGTGGTATTCCACCAGGCCGCTGACGCCGTTAAGCGCATCATCCGCCAGCGGGTGCAGCTGGAATGCCGACTCGGTGCCCGGCCAGCGGCAACGCAGGTCGTAATGGGCCGCTTTCTCGAAGCCTAAACGGCTGTAGAACGCCGGATCGCCCAGCGTGACCACCGCGGCATAGCCAAACTCATTGAGCGAATCCAGCCCCTCGTAGACCAGCTGACGCGCCAGGCCTTGTCCACGGTAGTTTTCATCTACCGCCAGCGGCGCCATGCCGACCCACTGCAGCTCTTCGCCCTGCACGGTGACCGGACTAAAGGCGACATAGCCGACCACCTGCCCCTCATCGTCGGTAGCCACCAGGCCCAGCGTAATCAGGCCATCCTCACGAAGGTCCTGAACCAGTTGCGCTTCACCGTCCCCTTCAAAGGTCCGGCGTAATAAGGCATCGATACCCGGGGCATCGATACCAATCTCTACTCGAATCAACATGGCTCACCTACAGAAGTGTGTTTACTTTCCGGCGGCGTTTTCAAACCCGCCTCGACAAAATCGGCCAGTTGCAGCAGCGCCACGCGCAGCGGCTTTGGCATCTGTTCCAGTTCAATGGCATCCATCAGGTTTTTGACATACAGACCTAACTCGGTATCGCCTTCAATCACCAGACGGCGCTGGAAAAAGAGCGTATCAGGATCCTGCTTACGCGCCGCGATCATCAGCAGATCGCTGGCATCAGCGCTGAAGCTGACATCCGCTTCTGCGGATTCGCGGACCACCAGCTGTTCATTCTCAACGGAGGTGTACCAGCGCAGGCCGATATCCCGCACTTCGATACTTAACCAGCGCCCTTGCAGAAACTCCAGCTCGCCCTCCGCCAGCGCCTGACGGAACTGCCAGCTGAGTACCTGTTGCAGCACCTGGCGCTTTAGCGCAAAGGGTGCCAGCTTCACCGGCACGCTCAGCAGCGATGGACCAAATTGTACGAGACGTGAACGCAGTTTATCCAGCACGAGCAATACTCCCTGATATCTATAGTCCTGATATTTTGCCATATCCAGTCGTTGGTATAGCGGCGTAAATCAACAAACTGACGTCCGGCGTAATCCATTATTGGTGCCATCAATACGCCATTAGCTGCCTTAAATCAAAATTTGTCGCCTGATGGTTAATTAAAATCGCTGTTCGATAACAATTTTGCATCCCTCTGGGGCTGCGAACGTCAGGATAAATTATGGAGCTGCTCTGCCCTGCTGGAAATCTACCGGCGCTTAAGGCGGCCATCGAAAACGGCGCCGATGCGGTTTATATCGGGCTGAAGGACGATACCAATGCCCGTCACTTCGCTGGTCTCAATTTTACCGAGAAAAAGCTGCAGGAAGCGGTGAGCTTCGTGCACCAGCATCGCCGCAAGCTGCATATCGCCATTAATACCTTTGCCCACCCCGACGGCTATAACCGCTGGCAGCGCGCAGTGGATATGGCGGCGCAACTGGGGGCCGACGCGCTGATCCTTGCCGACCTCGCCATGCTGGAGTATGCCGCCGAACGCTACCCTCATATTGAGCGCCATGTCTCGGTTCAGGCATCGGCCACCAACGAAGAGGCCATTCGTTTTTACCATCGTCACTTCGACGTGGCGCGCGTGGTGCTGCCGCGAGTGCTGTCTATTCATCAGGTTAAGCAACTGGCACGCGTCACGCCAGTGCCGCTGGAAGTTTTTGCCTTTGGCAGCCTGTGCATTATGGCTGAAGGGCGCTGCTATCTCTCCTCCTACCTGACCGGTGAATCCCCTAACACCGTGGGCGCCTGCTCGCCGGCCCGCTTTGTGCGCTGGCAGCAGACTCCGCAGGGGCTGGAGTCGCGTCTGAACGAGGTGCTGATCGACCGCTATCAGGACGATGAAAACGCCGGTTATCCAACGCTGTGCAAAGGCCGCTATCTGGTGGATGGCGAACGCTATCATGCCCTGGAAGAGCCCACCAGCCTCAATACCCTGGAGCTGCTGCCGGAGCTGCTGGCGGCCAATATTGCATCGGTGAAAATCGAAGGCCGTCAGCGCAGCCCGGCGTACGTCAGCCAGGTGGCAAAAGTGTGGCGTCAGGCGATCGATCGCTGCATGGCGGATCCAAAGCAGTATGCCCCGCAGCCCGCATGGATGGAGACCCTCGGCGCCATGTCCGAAGGTACCCAGACCACGCTGGGCGCGTATCACCGTAAATGGCAGTGAGATAACGCATGAAATATTCATTAGGACCGGTGCTCTACTACTGGTCAAAAGAGACGCTGGAAGATTTTTACCAGCAGGCGGCAACCAGCCAGGCCGATGTGATTTATCTCGGTGAGGCGGTGTGCAGCAAGCGTCGCGCCACCAAAGTCGGTGACTGGCTGGAGATGGCGAAAAGTCTGGCCGACAGCGGCAAGCAGGTGGTGCTCTCCACCCTGGCGCTGGTACAGGCCTCATCGGAACTGAACGAACTGAAACGCTACGTGGATAACGGCGACTTTCTGCTGGAAGCGAGCGATCTCGGCGTGGTGAACCTGTGCGCCGAGCGCACGCTGCCGTTTGTCGCCGGGCATGCGCTGAACTGCTATAACGCCGTCACCCTGCGTCTGCTGCTTAAACAGGGTATGACCCGCTGGTGTATGCCGGTGGAGCTTTCCCGTGACTGGCTGGTCAACGTGCTGGCCCAGTGCGACGAGCTGGGGATCCGCAATCAGTTCGAGGTGGAGGTACTGAGCTATGGCCATCTGCCTCTGGCCTATTCCGCCCGCTGCTTTACCGCGCGCTCAGAGAACCTGCCGAAAGACGAATGCGAAACCTGCTGCATCAAGTACCCGAACGGGCGCAGCGTGCTGTCGCAGGAGAATCAGCAGGTGTTTGTCCTGAACGGTATTCAGACCATGAGCGGCTACGTGTACAACCTCGGCAACGAGCTGGCCTCGATGCACGGCCTGGTGGATATGGTGCGTCTGTCGCCATTAGGCCCGGACACCTTCGCCATGATTGACGCTTTCCGCGCCAACGAGAATGGCGCGGCCCCGCTGCCGTTAACCGCTAACAGCGAGTGCAACGGCTACTGGCGACGTCTGGCCGGGCTGGAGCTTCAGGCCTGAAAAAGGCTCACTTTGTTAACAATGATGAGTAAACTTTAATGCAATATTGAAGATTCACCGTCGACAAAGTGAGCTGTTATGACTGATAAATCCATTCCGTTTTCGGTGCTGGACCTGGCGCCGATCCCTGAAGGCTCCTCAGCAAGAGAAGCCTTTACCCACTCTCTGGATCTCGCCCGCCTGGCTGAACAGCGCGGTTATCGTCGCTACTGGCTGGCGGAGCACCACAATATGGTCGGGATCGCCAGTGCGGCCACCTCGGTGCTGCTCGGCTATCTGGCGGCCAATACCACTACCCTGCATTTAGGCTCGGGCGGCGTGATGCTGCCGAACCACGCCCCGCTGGTGATTGCCGAACAGTTTGGCACGTTGAACACCCTCTACCCTGGCCGCATCGATCTGGGGCTGGGCCGTGCGCCGGGCAGCGATCAGCCAACCATGCGCGCGCTGCGCCGTCATATGAGTGGCGATATCGATAACTTCCCGCGCGACGTGGCGGAGCTGGTGGACTGGTTCGACGCGCAGGACCCGAACCCGCATGTCCGCCCGGTGCCGGGCTACGGCGAGCAGATCCCGGTCTGGCTACTGGGTTCGAGCCTGTACAGCGCCCAACTGGCTGCCCAGCTGGGCCTGCCGTTTGCGTTCGCCTCACACTTTGCGCCGGATATGCTGCACCAGGCGCTGCATCTCTATCGCACGAACTTTAAACCCTCGGCGCGACTGGAAAAACCGTACGCGATGGTCTGTATCAACATCATTGCCGCCGACAGCAACCGCGATGCAGAATTCCTGTTTACCTCCATGCAGCAGGCGTTTATGAAGCTGCGCCGCGGCGAAACAGGCCAACTCCCGCCGCCGGTAGAAAATATGCATCAGCTGTGGTCGGCGTCAGAACAGTATGGTGTGCAGCAGGCGTTAAGCATGTCGCTGGTGGGTGATAAAGCGAAAGTGCGCCACGGGCTGGAAGCGGTGCTGCGCGAAACCCAGGCCGACGAGATCATGGTGAACGGGCAGATTTTCGATCATCAGGCGCGGCTGCATTCGTTCGATCTGGCGATGCAGGTGAAAGAGGAACTTCTAGGGTAGTTTTTTGCCGGGCGGCGCTGCGCTTGCCCGGCCTACGGTTTTCGCCCTCTCCCTTCGGGAGAGGGTCGGGGTGAGGGGACCAGGCCGCACGATTTACTGATACACCGGCAGCAGATTAAAGCTCGACAGCAGGTGCACCAGCGCGTTACCAATCCCGAACACCAGAATCAGCGCAATCATCGGTTTGCCGCCCCAGACGCGGAATTTTGGGCTGCCGAAGCGTTTACGTGATTTGCGCGCAAGCAGCGCTGGCACAATCGCCGCCCAGATAGTTGCCGCCAGCCCCGCATAGCCAATGGCATACAGGAAACCGTTCGGCCACAGCAGGCCACCGATCACCGGCGGCAGGAAGGTCAGCAGCGCGGTTTTCAGACGGCCCATCGCCGAATCATCAAAGCCACAAAGATCGGCCAGATAGTCAAACAGGCCCAGGGTCACGCCGAGGAACGAACTTGCCACGGCAAAGTTAGAGAAGATCACCAGCAGCAGATCCAGACTGCGGCTGTTCAACACTCCGCTCAACGCCTGCACCAGCACATCAATGTTACCGCCCTTCTGCGCGATGCCGATGAATTCCGGACGCGGGATATTACCCATCGTCCCCAGCAGCCAGATGACATATAACCCCAGCGCCAGCAGCGTGCCGTAGACCAGACAGCGAGTGATGGTGCGCGGATCTTTACCGTAGTACTTCATCAGGCTCGGGACGTTGCCGTGATAGCCAAACGACGCCAGACAGAACGGCAGGGTCATCAGCAGATACGGCGAATAGGAGGTATTGCTCTCCGCCACATTAAACAACGTGGCCGGGGTGACATGCCCCAGCAGGCTGCCGAAGGTCAGGAAAAAGGTGATGACCTTCGCGCCCAGCACAATGGCCGTCATCCGACTTACCGCTTTGGTGCTCATCCAGACGATAAATGCCACAGCCAGAGCAAAGCAGAGACCCGCCAGCCGCGCCGGAACATCCAGCGACATCTCAGCGAAGGTGTGGTGCAGAATCGAACCACTCGCCGAGATATAGGCGTAAGTCAGGATATAGAGCACAAAGGCAATGGAGATACCGTTGACGATGTTCCAGCGTTTGCCGAGCAGGTCGCGGGTGATGGTGTCGAAGCTCGACCCAATGCGGTAGTTCAGGTTAGCTTCAAGGATCATCAGGCCGGAGTGCAGCATACAGAACCAGGTGAAGACCAGTGCCGCCAGCGACCAGAAGAACCACGCCCCGGACATCACCACCGGCAGAGAGAACATCCCTGCGCCAATGATGGTACCGCCGATGATCACCACACCGCCGAGCAGCGAGGGTGACGTTTGGGTGGTGGTTAGTGTCGCCATACAGCCTATTCTCCAGTCAAAAATTTGGGACCTGCATCTTAATGTGCTGCACTGTACCAGTACAATAGTACAAAGGGAATAAAAAAAGCCCCGATATCGCTATCGGGGCTGTATATATTACTTTACGACTGAAGCGTAAGGCTTACGCGTCACGACGACGGGTAGGTGCACCGCCATCTTCACGACGTGGGCCGCGGTTTTCACGACGCTCACCGCTGAAACGACCTGCACCTGGTGCAGCGCCTTCACGACGAGGACCACGACCGCCTTCACGACGCTCACCGCCACCGAAGCCACGGCCAGCAGGACGATCGCCTTCACGACGCGGACCACGGTCCGGACGCGGCTGGGCATCACCCATCAGCTGCATGTTCATCGGCTTGTTCAGAATGCGGGTACGAGTGAAGTGCTGCAGCACGTCGCCCGGCATACCTTTTGGCAGCTCGATGGTGGAGTGGGTACCGAACAGCTTGATGTTACCGATGTAACGGCTGCTGATGTCGCCTTCGTTAGCGATCGCGCCAACGATATGACGAACTTCAACACCGTCATCACGGCCTACTTCAATGCGGTACAGTTCCATCTCGCCAGCGTCACGACGTTCGCGACGTGGACGGTCTTCACCACCACGCTCTGGACGGTCGCCACGTGGGCCACGATCGTTGCGGTCATTACGGTCGCCACGACGTTCGAAACGATCGTCACGGTCACGGAATTCACGCTTAGGACGCATCGGCGCATCTGGTGGCACGATCAGGGAACGTTCACCCTGTGCCATCTTCAGCAGAGCGGCAGCCAGCGTTTCCATATCCAGCTCTTCGCCTTCAGCGGTTGGCTGGATCTGCGCCAGCAGCGCACGGTACTGATCCAGATCGCTGCTTTCCAGCTGCTGCTGTACTTTCGCGGCGAATTTTTCCAGACGGCGTTTGCCCAGCAGATCTGCGTTAGGCAGGTCAGCTTCTGGAATGGTCAGCTTCATGGTGCGTTCGATGTTACGCAGCAGACGACGCTCGCGGTTCTCAACGAACAGCAGCGCACGGCCCGCACGACCTGCACGACCGGTACGGCCGATACGGTGAACGTAAGACTCGGAGTCCATCGGGATGTCGTAGTTCACAACCAGGCTGATACGCTCAACGTCCAGACCACGTGCTGCCACGTCGGTTGCAATCAGGATATCCAGACGACCGTCTTTCAGACGCTCCAGAGTCTGCTCACGCAGGGCCTGGTTCATGTCGCCGTTCAGCGCGGCGCTGTTGTAGCCGCTACGCTCCAGGGCTTCAGCCACTTCCAGGGTTGCATTTTTGGTACGAACGAAGATGATCGCCGCATCAAAATCTTCTGCTTCCAGGAAACGCACCAGCGCTTCGTTTTTACGCATACCGTATACAGACCAGTAGCTCTGGCTGATGTCCGGGCGAGTGGTGACGCTGGACTGGATACGCACTTCCTGCGGATCCTTCATGAAGCGACGGGTAATGCGACGGATCGCTTCCGGCATAGTTGCAGAGAACAGAGCGGTCTGATGACCTTCCGGGATCTGCGCCATGATAGTTTCTACGTCTTCGATGAAGCCCATGCGGAGCATTTCGTCAGCTTCATCCAGTACCAGACCGCTCAGTTTAGAGAGATCCAGCGTACCGCGTTTCAGGTGATCCAGCAGACGACCCGGGGTACCGACGACGATCTGTGGACCCTGACGCAGGGCGCGTAACTGCACGTCATAACGCTGGCCGCCGTACAGGGCAACCACGTTTACGCCGCGCATATGTTTAGAGAATTCAGTCATCGCTTCCGCAACCTGAACAGCCAGTTCACGGGTCGGAGCGAGTACGAGGATCTGCGGTGCACGCAGGTCCGGATCGATGTTGTTCAGCAGCGGCAGCGAGAACGCTGCGGTTTTTCCGCTACCAGTCTGGGCCATGCCCAGCACGTCACGACCGGCGAGTAAATGCGGGATGCATTCTGCCTGGATCGGAGATGGTTTTTCGTAACCCAGATCGTTAAGGGATTCAAGGATAGGAGCCTTCAGGCCCAGATCTGCAAAAGTGGTTTCGAATTCAGCCATGTAGTACAAGTGCCTCGATATTAATGGCGGCCAGTCTACATAACTCATCGTGAAAATTTTCGGTAATTTTCATTGAAAGTGTGAACCGGCTCAAAGTAGGTGTATTGACGAACAACAACGCCCTCACCCGTTAAGATGATGACAATCAAAAAATGATTATGGGCTGATGTGTTGACGTCAGCTATTGCTGGTCCGATTCTGCCAGGTCGTCGTGCTCCTGGCCCAAGAGCGATAATTCCAACAATGCATAACGGTGCTCAACATAGTTGTGTACGTTGTTAGCAACCGCTAATTTGAACAGTGCCGTGGCGCTGTCCATATCCCCCAGACTTAGGTAGTACTTACCTAAATAGAAGTTGGTTTCACTGAGATGCTCAGCGAGCGAGGTGTTATCCGTTGCGTCTGCCTTGAGCTTTTCCATCAGCGTTGCTTCGCTGATGTTGCCCAGGTAGAACTCGACAATATTCCATCCCCACTGTTCCTTGTCCGATTTTTCGAAGCGTTGGTTTAACGCGTCTTTGGCCTGCTTTGCATCGAGCTTCTGCTCAACAATGTAAAGCCACAGGCTACGGAAAGGGTCGTTAGGATCGTCTTGATAAAACGCTAGCAGATCATCTTGCGCTAACTTGTCACGACCACCGTAATACAGGGCGATCCCGCGATTCAAGTGCGCGTAGTTGTAAGTTGGATCAAGCTCAAGTACAGAATCAAACGCTTCATAGGCAGCATCAAAATTGCCTGCCTGCGTTAAATAAATGCCTAAGTAATTGAATACTTCAGGCATATCCGGTCGGATCGCCAACGCTTGTGAAAAATCATTTCGCGCTAGTGCCCTCAGACCGAGACTATCATACAACACTCCGCGCTCATATAAAAGCTGTGCGCGTTCGTCATCGGTTAAAGCCCGACTGGCAAGAATTTGTTCCATGCGTGCCAGAATCACTTCCTGCTGCAAAGTCGGTTGCAGTGGCACTGCGAGGACTTCACTTTTACGCCAGGCAGAGTTGCTGCATCCTGCCAGCGTCAAAGCTGTCGCAACGAAACACCAGCGCAGAAAAGGCTTCATTTCCCACTCCCGAAGACAACTATTGGATGAACGTCCTGTCCCCCGGCGGCTCAACAAGGCGTCCTGCCTGATAACAAGCCCCCCGCTTGCGCGGAGGGCAAACAGCAACCTTACTCGCCCTGTTCTGCTGCCGGAGCTTCCGGTGCAGCGGCAGATGACTGCTCAGTCGCTTCTTTAATGCTCAGACGGATACGGCCCTGACGGTCAACTTCCAGAACTTTAACCGGAACTTCCTGACCCATCTGCAGGTAATCGGTCACTTTCTCAACGCGCTTGTCAGCGATCTGAGAGATGTGAACCAGACCTTCTTTACCGCCACCGATGGCAACGAATGCGCCAAAGTCAACGATACGGGTCACTTTACCGCTGTAGATACGGCCCACTTCGATCTCTGCAGTGATCTCTTCGATACGACGAATAGCGAATTTCGCTTTCTCGCCGTCGGTCGCTGCGATCTTCACAGTACCGTCATCTTCGATTTCGATGGTGGTGCCGGTCTCTTCGGTCAGAGCACGGATAACAGAACCGCCTTTACCGATAACGTCTTTGATCTTGTCCGGGCTGATCTTGATGGTGTGGATACGCGGTGCGAACTGAGAAATGTCGCCACGTGGCGCGTTAATCGCCTGTTCCATCACGCTCAGGATGTGCAGACGTGCACCTTTCGCCTGGTTCAGCGCAGCATGCATGATCTCTTTGGTGATGCCTTCAATTTTGATATCCATCTGCAGAGCAGAGATACCTTCGCGGGAACCCGCAACTTTGAAGTCCATATCACCCAGGTGATCTTCGTCGCCCAGGATGTCAGACAGAACAACGTAGTTGTCGCCTTCTTTCACCAGACCCATTGCGATACCCGCAACGGCCGCTTTCACCGGAACACCCGCGTCCATCAGTGCCAGAGAAGCACCACACACGGAAGCCATAGAAGAAGAACCGTTAGATTCGGTGATTTCAGAAACCACGCGAACGGTGTACGGGAATTTGTCAGCATCTGGCATCACTGCCAGCACGCCGCGCTTCGCCAGACGACCGTGACCAATTTCACGACGCTTAGGCGAGCCTACCATACCGGTCTCACCGACGGAGTACGGAGGGAAGTTGTAGTGGAACAGGAAGCTGTCAGTGCGCTCGCCCATCAGTTCGTCGATGTTCTGTGCGTCACGGGCAGTACCCAGGGTCGCAGTTACCAGCGCCTGAGTTTCACCACGGGTGAACAGTGCGGAACCGTGAGTACGTGGCAGCACGCCAGTACGCACATCCAGACCACGGATCATGTCTTTTTCACGGCCATCGATACGCGGCTCGCCAGCCAGAACGCGGCTACGAACAACGTTTTTCTCGATCGCATGCAGAATTTCGCTCAGCTCGTTCGCATCCAGGGACTCATCTTCTGCAACCAGCGTAGCGATGGTTTCAGATTTGATGACGTCAACCTGAGCATAACGCTCCTGCTTGTCGGTGATGCGGTAAGCATCGCTCAGACGGGCTTCAGCCTGCGCAGCAACGCGCGCGTTCAGCGCTTCGTTCACTGCTTCTGGCTGCCAGTCCCAACGTGGTTTACCGGCTTCTTTCACCAGGTCGTTGATGTTCTGGATAACGATCTGCTGCTGCACGTGGCCAAAGACCACCGCGCCCAGCATCTGGTCTTCGCTAAGCAGTTCTGCTTCGGATTCAACCATCAGTACTGCCGCTTCGGTACCGGCAACAACCAGGTCCAGCTTGCTCTCTTTCAGCTCGTCCTGAGTTGGGTTCAGAACGTACTGGTCGTTGATGTAACCCACGCGTGCAGAACCGATTGGACCATTGAATGGAATACCAGACAGGGACAGGGCTGCAGATGCGCCGATCATCGCCACGATGTCCGGGTTAACCTGTGGGTTAACGGAAACAACGGTCGCGATAACCTGAACTTCGTTTACGAAGCCTTCCGGGAACAGCGGGCGAACCGGGCGGTCAATCAGACGCGCGATCAGGGTTTCGCCTTCGCTTGGACGGCCTTCACGACGGAAGAAACCACCCGGGATTTTACCGGCAGCGTAGGTACGCTCCTGGTAGTTAACGGTCAGCGGGAAGAAGTCCTGACCTGGTTTTGCTTTTTTCTGGCCAACCACGGTTACGAATACCGCGGTGTCATCCATGCTTACCATAACAGCAGCAGTAGCCTGACGCGCCATCATGCCGGTTTCCAGCGTGACGGTGTGTTGACCATACTGGAATTTACGAACGATCGGATTCAGCAAGATTCTGTCCTTTCTTAAATGAATGACAGCACACCAGAGGCGTGCTGACGTTTAACCGGACCTTCTTCGCATCCTCGCGACTAATGACAACCGACACCCCCATGGGTGAAGCCTCTCATTAGCCGCGCGAACCTCTGCAATGAAGATCATTTATAGCAACAATACATTAGTTTCCAGTGAATTGCTGCGGTCTGGTTGAAAAAAGGGGCCATAAGGCCCCCTTTTCTGAAACTCGCAAGACTTAGCGACGCAGACCCAGACGCTCGATCAGCGAGGTGTAGCGTGCAACATCTTTACGTTTCAGGTAGTCGAGCAGTTTACGACGCTGAGAAACCATACGCAGCAGACCACGACGGCTGTGGTGATCTTTTTTGTGCTCTGCAAAGTGACCCTGCAGGTGGTTAATCTGTGCAGTCAGCAGTGCAACCTGAACTTCGGTAGAACCGCTGTCGTTAGCATCACGACCAAACTCAGAAACGATTTTAGCTTTAGCTTCAACGCTTAGAGACATTTTAAAACTCCAAAGTATAAAGAATGAAAGGATGCCGATCTCTAATTCAGCTATCCCATGTATAACGCTTGCCAATTGTTAAACAATTCAACAGACGTTAAGCGGCAATATTCTACCCGCCTCCCCTGGTTATCGCAAGGTAAGGCGTCAGCTTATGCCGGATATTCGACCACCAGACGGCGCGGTGCAACACGACCTTCGTCGTCAATTTCACCCATACCGATAAAGGTGTTGTCGTCGCCTTCCGTAACGCGAACCAGCCCTTGATAAGGGACGTCGGTGGTGCGCACCGGGTTACCGTTTTTGAAGTAAACGGACGAGGTCAGCGGCAGATTGACGACCGGGTAGTCCGAAGCTGGACTGTCCATCGGCATCAACAGTGGGTCCAGCAACTCGGCAGCATCAATACCCTGCTCCTGAGCCTGCTCAACCAGCGCCTGCAGCTGCTCCAGCGTCACCATCCGTTCTGCAGGATACTTACTGACGGCCAGACGGCGCAGATAGATCACGTGCGCGCCACAGCCCAGCTTTTCACCCAGATCGTCAATGATGGTTCGGATGTACGTGCCTTTTGAGCAGTGGACTTCCAGCTCCAGCTCATCGCCTTCATGACGAATGAACAGCAGTTCATACACCGTAATCGGACGGGCTTCACGCGGCACCTCGATACCCTGGCGTGCATACTCATAGAGTTTTTTGCCCTGGTATTTCAGTGCGGAATACATCGACGGCACCTGCTCGGTGTCGCCGCGGAAACTTTCCAGCGCCGCCTCAAGCTGATCGCCGCTGAACGTCACCGGACGCTCTTCGACCACCTGACCGTCCGCATCGGAGGTATCCGTGCGCTGACCCAGCTTCGCAATCACGCGGTAACGTTTATCGGAATCCAGCAGATACTGGGAAAACTTCGTCGCTTCGCCCAGGCAAACCGGCAGCATGCCGGTCGCCAGCGGATCCAGCGCACCGGTATGACCGGCGCGGTTGGCATTATAGAGACGCTTTACTTTTTGCAGCACGTCGTTGCTGGAGGCACCCTGGTGCTTATCCAGCAGCAGCACGCCGTGCACGTCGCGACCGCGACGACGAGGACGACTCATTAGTCCTCCTTGTTATCGTCCGGGTTCACACGACGCTCATCATCCTGCTTCACCACGCTGGTGACCAGGTTGGACATGCGCATCCCTTCAACCAGTGAGTTATCGTAGAAGAAGGTCAGTTCCGGCACGATACGCAGGCGCATAGCTTTGCCCAGCAGAGAGCGGATAAAACCAGAGGCATCCTGCAGGGCTTTGATGCCCAGCTTAACTGCCGCTTCATCCTGGTCATTCAGGAAAGTCACAAATACTTTGGCATAGGCCAGATCGCGGGATACTTCAACCCCGGATACCGTTGTCATCATGCCCAGGCGTGGGTCTTTAATTTCGCGCTGCAGGATGATTGCGATCTCTTTTTGCATCTCTTGAGCAACGCGCTGCGGGCGACCAAATTCTTTCGCCATAATAAATTCTCCAGACAAAAAAGGGGCTCTAAGCCCCTTTTGTTAATTCTTGCCGGGTGGCGCGAGGCGATCCCGGCCTACATTCTACGCAGATTAAGCGATGGTACGCTGGATCTCGATGATCTCGAACACTTCGATCATGTCGCCAACGCGAACGTCGTTGTAGTTCTTCACGCCGATACCACATTCCATGCCGTTACGGACTTCGTTAACGTCATCTTTGAAGCGGCGCAGGGATTCCAGCTCGCCTTCATAGATAACCACGTTGTCACGCAGAACGCGGATTGGGTTGTGACGCTTGATGTTGCCTTCGGTAACCATACAGCCCGCGATCGCACCAAATTTCGGTGATTTGAACACGTCACGTACTTCAGCCAGACCGATGATCTGCTGTTTCAGTTCCGGAGACAGCATACCGCTCATTGCCGCTTTCACTTCGTCGATCAGGTGATAGATGACGGAGTAGTAACGCAGATCCAGGCTTTCCGCTTCGATCACGCGACGCGCAGAAGCATCGGCACGGACGTTGAAGCCAACCAGAATTGCGTTGGACGCTGCAGCCAGGGTTGCGTCGGTTTCGGTGATACCACCTACGCCAGAACCGATGATCTTCACTTTCACTTCGTCGGTAGACAGTTTCAGTAAAGAGTCGGAGATCGCTTCCACAGAACCCTGAACGTCGGCCTTCAGAACGACGTTCACTTCGTGAACTTCGCCTTCGGTCATGTTGGCAAACATGTTCTCGAGTTTAGATTTCTGCTGGCGAGCCAGTTTAACTTCACGGAATTTGCCCTGACGATACAGCGCAACTTCACGCGCTTTCTTCTCGTCACGAACAACGGTCACTTCATCACCGGCAGCCGGAACACCGGACAGACCGAGGATTTCCACCGGAATGGATGGACCTGCTTCCAGCACTTCACGACCCAGTTCGTCACGCATTGCACGAACACGGCCATATTCGAAGCCACACAGCACGATGTCGCCTTTGTTCAGGGTACCTTCACGTACCAGAACGGTAGCAACCGGGCCACGACCTTTATCCAGGAAGGATTCGATCACCGCACCGCTCGCCATACCATTGCGAACCGCTTTCAGCTCCAGAACTTCAGCCTGCAGCAGGATAGCGTTCAGCAGGTCATCGATACCGGTACCCACTTTTGCAGAAACCGGGATGAACTGAGACTCACCGCCCCACTCTTCTGGCATAACACCGTACTGGGACAGTTCATTTTTAACGCGATCCATGTCCGCTTCTGGCTTATCGATTTTGTTCACTGCAACGACCAGAGGCACCTGCGCCGCTTTCGCGTGCTGGATTGCTTCGATAGTCTGCGGCATCACGCCATCGTCTGCTGCAACCACCAGAACAACGATATCCGTCGCCTGAGCACCACGAGCACGCATGGAGGTAAACGCGGCGTGACCCGGGGTATCCAGGAAGGTGATCATCCCGTTATCGGTTTCTACGTGGTAGGCACCGATGTGCTGGGTAATGCCGCCTGCTTCGCCGGAGGCCACTTTCGTAGAACGAATGTAGTCCAGCAGAGAGGTTTTACCGTGGTCAACGTGACCCATGATGGTTACAACCGGTGCACGCGGTTCAGCCGCTGCGCCAGTGTCACGGTCGCTCATTACCGCTTCTTCCAGCTCGTTTTCACGACGCAGGATAACTTTGTGGCCCATCTCTTCGGCAACCAGCTGTGCGGTTTCCTGGTCGATAACCTGATTGATGGTCGCCATTGCACCCAGCTTCATCATCGCTTTGATGACCTGAGAGCCTTTAACGGCCATCTTGTTCGCCAGCTCGCCAACGGTGATGGTTTCGCCGATGATAACGTCACGGTTAACAGCCTGAGCTGGCTTCTGGAAGCCTTGCTGCAGAGCGGAACCTTTACGCTTACCACCTTTACCACCGCGACCCGCTGCACGCGCTTCTTCGCGATCGGCTTTGGATTCAGCGTGCTTGTTGCCCTTCTTCTGAGGACGGGCAGTTTTTGATGCGGTACGGGTACGGCTACGACCACCTTCAACTTCACGGTCGTTTTCGTCTTCTGCCTGGCGCGCATGCTGAGAAGTAGTCACGTGATAATCACTGGTGTCTTCTGTCTGCTCAACAGGATTCACACCGTTCTTCTCGTTCTCTTCTGCCATACGGCGCGCTTCTTCAGCAACACGACGTGCGTCTTCTTCCAGCTTACGGCGAGCTTCTTCTTCCGCTTTACGCTTCAGCTCGGCAGCTTCATTTTCACGACGGGCTTTTTCCGTCTGGGCAGTTTTGGTCATTTCGTCAGTCTGTTGATTGCTCACTTTGTCTTTTTCCGCCGCGTCACGCTTCGCTTTATCACTGGCATCGCGCTTCGCTTTTTCTGCGGCCTCACGTTCAGCTTTTAATTCTGCCTCACGTTTGGCGGTTGCTTCCGCCTCACGCTGAGCTTGTTCTTCCGCTTCACGCTGCGCCTGCTCTTCCGCGGCAAGGCGTTCAGCCTCTTGCGGATCACGTTTTACAAAGGTGCGTGTCTTGCGGACTTCGATTTGTACCGATTTGCTTTTTCCACCGGTACCTGGAACATTTAACGTACTGCGTGTTTTACGCTGTAACGTCAGTTTATCAGGCGCCGAGCCGTGTTCACGGTTCAGGTGCGATAATAAGGTTTGTTTCTCTTGCGCGGTCACTGAGTCATCAGCAGACTTCGGGATCCCTGCATCAGCAAATTGCTGTACCAGGCGGTCCACGGAAGTCTGAATCTCAGCAGCCAGCGTTTTTACAGTTACATCAGTCATGCTGTTCCTTCCTGCTACAGTTTATTACGCTTCGTCGCCGAACCAGCAAATATTACGTGCGGCCATGATGAGCTCGCCGGCTTTCTCGTCGGTTAAACCTTCGATATCAGCCAGGTCATCAACGCCTTGTTCAGCGAGATCTTCCAGCGTACAAACACCACGGGCAGCCAGCTTGAACGCAATCGCACGATCAAGACCTTCCAGATTCAGCAGGTCATCAGCCGGCTTGTTATCACCAAGGCTTTCTTCCTGAGCCAGTGCCAGGGTGGTCAGTGCGTTTTTAGCGCGGTCACGCAGGGCTTCAACGGTGGCTTCATCCAGGCCGTCAATTTCCAGCAGTTCTTTCATTGGCACATAGGCCAGTTCTTCCAGCGTGGAGAAACCTTCTTCAACCAGAACGGTGGCGAAATCTTCGTCAATGTCCAGGTACTTGGTAAAGGTATCAATAGCTGCATGGGCTTCAGCCTGATGCTTAGCCTGCAGGTCATCAACGGTCATCACGTTGAGTTCCCAGCCGCTCAGCTGTGAAGCCAGACGCACGTTCTGACCGTTACGGCCGATCGCCTGCGCCAGATTGCCAGCTTCAACGGCGATATCCATGGTGTGCTTATCTTCGTCTACCACGATAGACGCAACATCAGCCGGTGCCATCGCGTTAATCACGAACTGCGCCGGGTTGTCGTCCCACAGGACGATATCAATACGCTCGCCACCCAGTTCAGTCGAAACAGCCTGAACACGTGCGCCACGCATACCGACACAAGCCCCTACCGGGTCAATACGCTTGTCGTTGGTTTTCACCGCGATTTTCGCACGGGAACCCGGATCGCGGGCAGCGGCTTTAATCTCGATCACTTCTTCGCCAATTTCTGGCACTTCAATGCGGAACAGTTCGATCAGCATTTCAGGTTTAGAACGGGTCACGAACAGCTGTGCGCCACGCGCTTCTGGACGCACGGAATAGAGTACGCCGCGAATACGGTCACCCGGACGGAAGTTTTCACGTGGCAGCATATCTTCACGCAGAATGACAGCTTCAGCGTTGCTACCCAGATCCAGGGAGATATTGTCGCGGTTAACTTTCTTCACTACGCCGGTGATGATCTCACCTTCGTGTTCGCGGAACTGGTCAACGACCATGGCGCGCTCAGCTTCACGAACTTTCTGTACGATAACCTGTTTAGCAGTCTGGGTGGTGATACGGTCGAAGGTGACGGATTCGATCTGATCTTCAACGTAATCGTCAACGTTCAGACTCTCATCTTCATAACGCGCCGCTTCCAGAGTGATCTCTTTCGTTGGCTGGGTCACTTCTTCAACGATAACCCAACGACGGAAGGTATCGAAGTCGCCGCTCTTACGATCGATTTCTACGCGAACATCGATCTCTTGTTCGTATTTTTTCTTGGTTGCCGTAGCCAGTGCACTTTCCAGCGCTTCAAAAATCTTCTCGCGCGGCAGTGATTTTTCGTTGGAGACGGCTTCAACAACAGCCAAAATTTCTTTGTTCATCGCGGGCTTTTCACCTCATCCAGACTGTTAAAAGTGGGGAACCAGGTTCGCCTTCTGGATATTACTCAGCGCGAACACTTCATCTTTGCCTTCGACTGTTACTGTGATCATCTCACCGTCAACGGCCTTAATAACGCCCTGCCATTTACGGCGGTTTTGTACAGCCATTCGCAGGACGAGAGCCGCTTCTTCACCAATGTAGTGCGTGTAGTGTTCAGCAGTAAACAGCGGGCGATGCAGGCCAGGCGAGGAAACTTCCAGGTTATAGGCGACGGTAATAGGATCTTCAACATCAAGAACCGCACTCACCTGGTGGCTAACATCAGCACAATCATCAACATTGATGCCATCTTCACTATCAATATAGATGCGCAGCGTGGATGTACGGCTGCGAATAAATTCGATGCCGACCAGTTCGTAGCCCAGTGCTTCGACTGGTGCCTTAATCATCTCTGTTAATTTTTGGTCTAATGTGGACAAGCCCACCCCCAAGACGTAAAAAAAGGGCATAAAGCCCAGTTATTCTGTAGTCAGATAACAAAAAACCCCGATAAATCGGGGCTTTAGATAACTGAACCCTATAGCCACAACAGTGGCCTGGAGCACTTTCAAAAAGAATTTTTTCAAATCCAGCTACGAAGGCGCTAAGTCTTCACAGTATATTTGAAAAAGGACTTTATAGGAAAGTGGTTGCGGGGGCCGGATTTGAACCGACGACCTTCGGGTTATGAGCCCGACGAGCTACCAGGCTGCTCCACCCCGCGCCTGAAACGTGGCAAATTCTACTCTTTATGGGTAAAAAATGCAAATAATGCTGGGATTTGGTACCGAGGACGGGACGTAAAATCGGCGTTCAGTATATTGATAGTGGACGCCCTCTGTCAACCCTGCCAACCGCAGCGATTCCGGCGGGAAATTTTTACAAAAAATACACGAATTGCTTTCGGTACTTGCCAAAAGATGATTAAATGAAAACTCACTTATTCTGCATAAAAATGCATTTAGGGTGAAAGCGATCACTCATCAGTCAATCAAGCAGGGTTTTATTTTATGACGACGATTCTCAAGCATCTTCCGCAAGGACAACGTATTGGCATCGCTTTTTCAGGCGGCCTGGATACCAGCGCTGCACTGCTGTGGATGCGCCAGAAGGGAGCGGTTCCTTATGCATATACTGCGAACCTGGGTCAGCCAGATGAGGACGATTATGATGCGATCCCTCGTCGTGCCATGGAGTACGGTGCAGAGAACGCACGCCTGATTGACTGCCGTAAGCAGCTGGTTGCCGAAGGTATCGCTGCCATCCAGTGTGGCGCTTTCCATAACACCACTGGCGGCCTGACCTATTTTAACACCACCCCGCTGGGCCGTGCCGTTACCGGCACCATGCTGGTTGCCGCGATGAAAGACGATGGCGTCAACATCTGGGGTGATGGCAGCACCTATAAAGGCAACGACATTGAGCGTTTCTACCGTTATGGCCTGCTGACCAACGCCGAACTGCAGATCTACAAGCCGTGGCTGGATACTGACTTCATCGACGAACTCGGTGGCCGTCACGAAATGTCCGAATTTATGATCGCCTGTGGTTTTGACTACAAAATGTCCGTCGAGAAAGCCTACTCTACCGACTCCAACATGCTGGGCGCCACGCACGAAGCAAAAGACCTGGAATTCCTGAACTCCAGCGTGAAGATCGTCAACCCGATCATGGGCGTGAAGTTCTGGGACGAAAACGTCAAAATCCAGGCAGAAGAAGTGACCGTACGTTTTGAACGCGGTCACCCGGTTGCCCTGAACGGCCAGACTTTCTCTGATGATGTAGAACTGATGCTGGAAGCTAACCGCATCGGCGGCCGTCACGGTCTGGGGATGAGCGATCAGATCGAAAACCGTATCATCGAAGCGAAAAGCCGTGGCATTTATGAAGCCCCGGGGATGGCGCTGCTGCACATCGCTTATGAGCGTCTGCTGACCGGTATTCACAACGAAGATACCATTGAGCAGTATCACTCTCATGGTCGCCAGCTGGGCAAACTGCTGTATCAGGGTCGCTGGTTCGATCCGCAGGCGCTGATGCTGCGTGATGCTCTGCAGCGTTGGGTGGCAAGCGCAATTACCGGTGAAGTGACCCTGGAACTGCGTCGTGGCAATGATTATTCCATTCTGAACACCGTGTCTGACAACCTGACCTATCAGGCAGAGCGTCTGACCATGGAGAAAGGTGACTCGGTCTTCTCGCCGGACGATCGTATCGGTCAGCTGACCATGCGCAATCTGGATATCACCGATACCCGTGCCAAGCTGTTCACCTATACCGAGAACGGTCTGCTCTCCGTATCAACGGGGAATGGCCTGCCGCAGGTAGAGAATCTGGAAAGCAGCGATAAGCAATAATCGCGAATAAGAGATGCAAAAGGCGCCTGAGGGCGCCTTTTTTATCCTCTTTTGTAGGGCGGGCAAGCGCAGCGCCCCCGCCGTCTTTTCGCCCGGCGGCGCTGCGCTTGCCGGGCCTACGAAAAGATAAGACTACAGACGAAAAAAAAGACGTCTTGCGACGTCTTTTCTTCGGAATATTGGTACTGAGGATGGGACTCGAACCCACAAGCCCGTTAGGGCACTACCACCTCAAGGTAGCGTGTCTACCAATTCCACCACCTCAGCACAGATACTTCTCTTACTGCGGGATATCGCTGGTCGGCTTAGCCGGTGCAGCTGGCTGAGTCTGCTCGGATTTCGCCGGCGCGCTCAGATTTTCCCACTCGCTTCCTTTACTGGTCTTGTTGCTGTTGATATTGCCAAGCGCCAGACTGATGATGAAAAACAGCGTTGCCAGAATCGCCGTTGCGCGGGTCATGAAGTTACCAGAACCACTTGAACCGAACAGCGTACCAGAAGCGCCTGCTCCAAAAGAGGCCCCCATATCAGCGCCTTTACCTTGCTGCAGCATGATCAACGCTACCAGAGCGATGGCTACAATAAGGAAAACTACTAAAAGAGCTTCGTACATAATCAACCTGTTCCTTGCGGATTTGCCGCATACCAATGCTTCGACCAATAAGCAGGAATTTGCTTTCCCACTGAAGCGGGTGTGAATACTAACCAAAGCGAATGACCTTCGCAAGGGCAATTTCAGCGCATTGTATCAAGTGCGGAAAAAAACAGCAAAAGACCCGCAACTGTACAAAACAAAGGCGGCAGACGCCGCCTTTTTAAACACTTACCAAAAATGTTACGCCGCTTTCACGGCATCCGCGATGCGATGGGCAAACTCGGTGACCTGCGCTTCGTCTTCACCTTCCACCATCACCCGGATCAGTGGTTCGGTGCCTGACTTACGCAGCAGAACGCGGCCACGGGAGCCCAGCGCCGCTTCAACCTCAGCCATCACCGCTTTCACATTGTCGTTTTCCAGCGGATCGCCTTTCCCGGCGGTAAAGCGGACGTTAACCAGGATCTGCGGGAACATTTTCATGCCGCTGCACAGATCGTGCAGGGACATATGGTTACGCACCATCGCCGCAACCACCTGCAGACTCGCCACAATGCCGTCACCGGTGGTGGTTTTGTCGAGCAGGATCACGTGGCCGGAGTTTTCCGCGCCAATGCGCCAGCCTTTCTCCTGCAGTTTTTCCAGAACGTAGCGATCGCCCACTTTTGCGCGCACAAACGGGATCCCCAGCTGCTTAAGTGCCAGCTCCAGACCCATGTTGCTCATCAGCGTACCGACGGCACCGCCGCGCAGCTGGCCCTGACGCAGGCCTTCACGAGCAATGATATAGAGGATCTGATCCCCATCGACCTTATTGCCTTCATGATCAACCATGATGACGCGGTCGCCGTCGCCGTCATAGGCGATACCCAGATCGGCCTTCTCTGCCAGCACGCGCGCCTGCAGAGCGCGAACGTCCGTTGCCCCCACTTCAGCATTAATGTTCAGCCCGTTAGGTTCACAGCCAATAGCCACCACCTGCGCACCCAGTTCGCGGAACACGTTTGGAGCGATGTGGTAGGTTGCCCCGTTCGCGCAGTCCACCACGATTTTAAGATGGCTGAGGCTCAACTCGTTCGGGAAGGTACCTTTACAGAATTCAATGTAGCGCCCAGCCGCATCGACGATACGACTGGCTTTACCCAGCTCAGCGGAGTCCACGCAGGTCAGCTCTTTTTCCATTTCCGCTTCGATGGCTTCTTCAACTTCATCCGGCAGCTTGGTGCCATCGATAGAGAAGAATTTGATGCCGTTATCGTAGAACGGGTTATGCGAGGCGGAGATCACAATCCCCGCTTCTGCGCGGAATGCGCGGGTGAGATAGGCGACAGCAGGTGTTGGCATTGGTCCGGTAAAGGAGGCAGAGAGCCCGGCGGCAGAAAGACCGGCTTCCAGCGCCGATTCAAGCATATAGCCAGAGATGCGCGTATCTTTACCAATGATGATTTTGCGCGAGCCGTGACTGGCCAGCACCTTACCTGCAGCCCAGCCTAACTTCAGTACAAACTCAGGAGTGATTGGCGCATCGCCCACGCGTCCACGAATGCCGTCGGTACCAAAATATTTACGATTACTCATAGCGGTTGTTTTCCTTAGCTGCCAGTGTGGCTTCCACCACTCGCATGGCTTCTGCTGTCTCTTTTACGTCATGGACGCGAATAATATGCGCTCCCTGCATCGCTGCAATAACCGCGCAGGCCAGGCTTCCGTTCAGGCGGTCTGATGGCCCGACGTTAAGCAACTGGCCTATCATAGATTTTCGTGACATCCCGACCAGCAGCGGCAGGCCAAAATGGTGAAATTCAGATAAGCGCGCAAGAAGCTCGAAGTTATGAGAGAGATTTTTACCGAAACCGAATCCCGGGTCGAGCAGCAATTTCTCTTTTGCGATACCGGCACGCTCACAACGCGCAATATGCTCAACAAAGTAGCGGTTCACATCAGCATACACGTCATCATACTTCGGGGCATCCTGCATGGTTTTCGGCTGGCCCTGCATGTGCATCAGACAGACCGGCAACCCGGTTTCTGCCGCGGCCTCAAGCGCTCCCGGTTCGGTGAGGGAGCGAATGTCATTAATAATGTGAGCGCCCACTCTCGCTGACTCGCGAATCACCTCTGGCTTAGAGGTATCCACCGAAATCCACACTTCGAAACGCTGCGCAAGGGCTTCGACCACCGGGATCACCCGGGACAACTCTTCGTCAACGCTGACATCTGCCGCGCCCGGTCGCGTCGATTCTCCACCAACATCAATGATGGTCGCCCCGGCATTGATCATCAGATTCGCATGCCTGACCGCCTCAATCAGCGTGTTATGCGTCCCGCCATCGGAGAACGAGTCTGGCGTAACGTTCAGGATCCCCATCACATGCGGATGAGTCAGATCGAGATAAGAATCCTGGGCGAAGAGTTTCATGGCAATTCCCTGATTTTTTTAGTTAAGCAAACAAGAAAAACCCCGGGGCAAGCCCCAGGGTTTCAGGTAAAGCGAACATCTACAGCGGTGACTTATTTATCGCCCAACTGTTCTGACATGGTGTTGCCCGGGTTTGGCGTACGCGGTTCATCGACCGGACGCGGCGCACGCGGGGTGCCATTGTTGTCAGAATTATTGGAAGCGCCTGGGTCTTCCCAGCCTGCTGGCGGACGCACTTCGCGGCGCGCCATCAGGTCGTCGATCTGCGGTGCATCGATGGTCTCATATTTCATGAGCGCATCTTTCATCGAATGCAGGATGTCCATATTGTCGTTCAGGATCTGGCGAGCACGTGCATAGTTACGCTCAACCAGAGATTTTACTTCCTGATCGATGATACGTGCTGTCTCATCGGACATATGCTTCGCTTTCGCCACAGAACGGCCCAGGAACACTTCGCCCTCTTCTTCCGCATACAGCAGCGGACCGAGTTTGTCGGAGAAGCCCCATTGGGTCACCATGTTACGTGCCAGGTTGGTCGCGACTTTGATGTCGTTAGACGCACCGGTCGAAACATGTTCCACACCGTAGATAATCTCTTCCGCCAGACGACCGCCGTACAGGGTTGAAATCTGGCTTTCCAGTTTCTGGCGGCTGGCGCTGATGGCATCGCCTTCCGGCAGGAAGAACGTCACGCCAAGCGCACGACCGCGCGGAATAATCGTCACTTTATGCACCGGATCGTGTTCCGGTACCAGGCGACCGATAATCGCATGACCTGCTTCGTGGTAAGCCGTGGACTCTTTCTGCGCTTCCGTCATCACCATGGAGCGGCGTTCCGCACCCATCATGATTTTGTCTTTCGCTTTCTCGAACTCCACCATCGAGACCACACGCTTGTTGCCGCGAGCAGCAAACAGTGCAGCTTCGTTCACGAGGTTAGCCAGATCCGCACCGGAGAAGCCTGGGGTGCCGCGCGCAATGATTGCCGCATCGATGTCCGGAGACAGCGGTACGCGACGCATATGCACTTTCAGGATCTGCTCACGACCACGAACGTCTGGCAGACCGACCACAACCTGACGGTCAAAACGGCCTGGACGCAGCAGCGCAGGGTCAAGAACGTCCGGACGGTTAGTTGCCGCGATAACGATGATACCTTCGTTACCTTCGAAACCGTCCATCTCAACCAGCATCTGGTTCAGCGTCTGCTCACGTTCATCGTGACCACCGCCCAGACCTGCGCCACGCTGGCGGCCTACGGCGTCGATTTCATCGATGAAGATGATGCACGGTGCCGCTTTCTTGGCCTGTTCGAACATGTCACGCACACGGGATGCACCGACACCAACGAACATTTCCACGAAGTCAGAACCGGAAATGGTAAAGAACGGGACCTTCGCTTCACCGGCGATGGCTTTCGCCAGCAGGGTTTTACCGGTACCCGGAGGGCCGACCATCAGGACGCCTTTCGGGATCTTACCGCCCAGTTTCTGGAAGCGGCTCGGTTCACGTAGGTATTCAACCAGCTCACCCACCTCTTCTTTTGCTTCGTCGCAACCTGCTACGTCAGCAAAAGTGGTTTTGATCTGGTCTTCCGTCAACATACGCGCCTTACTCTTGCCGAACGACATGGCACCTTTGCCACCGCCGCCCTGCATTTGACGCATAAAGAAGATCCAGACGCCGATAAGCAGCAGCATCGGGAACCAGGAGATGAAGATAGAAGCCAGCAGGCTTGGCTCTTCCGGCGGCTCACCTACCACCTTGACGTTTTTAGTCAGAAGGTTATCAAGCAGCTTAGGATCGTTCACCGGAATGTAAGTCGTGTAACGGTTACTATCTTTCTTGGTAACGTTGATCTCACGTCCGTTGATACGCGCTTCGCGAACCTGATCCTGGTTGACCTCTTGCAGGAAGGTAGAGTAGTCCACCTTACGGCCATTAGACTCGCTGGGCCCAAAGCTCTGGAATACTGACATCAGCACAACGGCAATGACCAGCCAGAGTATTAGGTTTTTCGCCATGTCACTCAAGGGATTAACCTCTTATTACAACTGTGTTAAAAACAGCGTCAGGATACTCAGTATCCGATTCATTTCAAACTTTCGCCTGAAACTTACCGGCTATCATTTTCGCCCGGTCGCTACAATATACACTTCACGTGAACGAGCACGAGAAGAGTCCGGCTTACGAACTTTGACCTTCGCAAACAGGGAGCGAATTTCCTTCAGATACTCCTCGAAACCTTCGCCCTGGAACACCTTCACTAAAAAACTACCACCCGGCGCTAAGACATCACGGGACATCTCTAACGCCAGTTCTACCAGATACATGGAGCGAGGGATATCCACCGCCGGTGTTCCGCACATATTTGGCGCCATATCGGACATGACAACCTGAACTTTACTGTCACCTACACGTTCAAGTAACGCTTTCAGTACTAATTCATCACGAAAATCGCCCTGAAGGAAGTCCACACCAACGATGGGATCCATAGGCAAAAGATCGCAGGCGATGATTCGGCCAGTTCCGCCGATTTGTGTCACCGCATATTGCGACCATCCGCCGGGCGCTGCACCGAGGTCGACTACCGTCATCCCCGGCTTAAAGAGTTTGTCACTTTGCTGTATTTCATCAAGTTTAAACCAGGCACGGGAACGTAACCCCTTTTTCTGTGCCTGTAGAACATATTTATCGCTAAAGTGTTCCTGGAGCCAGCGGCTCGAGCTTGCAGAACGCTTTTTACCTGTCATTTAACTTTCCGTCCTGGTTCATCGTAGCCTGTGGTGTAAATTTCCACTCAGCAATTTGGCGATATTAGGGAGATGGCGGTAGAATGAACCGTTTTCAATCCCAACGTAAGCAAAAATATACGATGAATCTGAGTACTAAACAAAAACAGCACCTTAAAGGTCTGGCACATCCGCTCAAGCCTGTAGTTATGCTTGGCAACAATGGTTTGACCGAAGGGGTACTGGCCGAGATTGAACAAGCGCTGGAGCACCACGAATTAATCAAAGTGAAAATCGCCTCTGAAGACAGAGAGACCAAGACTTTGATCGTGGAAGCAATCGTGCGCGAAACCGGCGCCTGTAATGTACAGGTCATCGGTAAAACGCTGGTGCTCTACCGTCCATCTAAAGAGCGTAAAATCTCGCTGCCACGCTAAGATTATCCTGAATTGAACACATTTACTGTGTAAAACGAGGGGTTTTTCTTAAGCAGGTGAGCAAAATGCCATGCTCCTTGAGTTGATAAAAGGCCGCTATGCGGCCTTTTTCCTATCTTTACAATGTATCAACATCTGGCAGGAGATGCGAATTACAGGTAATCAACCTTGATAATTTCGAACTCCACTTCCCCACCCGGGGTACGGATGGTGACCACATCGTCCTGCTCTTTGCCAATCAGGCCGCGGGCAATCGGTGAGTTTACCGAGATCAGATTCTGCTTAAAATCGGCCTCGTCATCACCTACGATTCGGTAAGAAACTTCTTCATCGTTATCCAGATTGATCACGGTAACGGTGCAACCAAAAATGACTCGCCCGTTGTTTGGCATCTTGGTGATATCAATCACCTGCGCATTCGACAGCTTGGCTTCGATATCTTTAATACGCCCTTCGCAGAAACCCTGCTGCTCACGCGCAGCGTGGTACTCGGCGTTCTCTTTCAAATCGCCATGCTCACGCGCATCGGCGATGGCTGCAATGATCTCAGGGCGGCGAACAGATTTCAGAAAATCCAGCTCTTCGCGAAGTTTTTCAGCCCCACGTAAGGTCATCGGAATAGCTTGCATTTGTTATACCTCTTTGACATTCCTGTTAGGTACGGGTAACTGACCCGACGACTGGCCCCGCAGGCATCACAGCCTGGCACAGGTCAGAAGCAAAAGAAAACTGACCCGGAAGCAAAGTTCCAGGACAGCAGCAATTTTTCAATTTGATACGCATTTTAACGCGAAGTTCAGTATGGGTCATCGTTTACTTTACAGGGCGTTGGGCCGTAGTATGGCGGTTTGTTTCCGGGTTGTTAGCGCGAGATTATGCGATTTTCCAGATTTATCATCGGATTGACCACCACATTTGCGTTCACTGTCCAGGCAGCGAACGTTGACGAGTATATTAATCAGCTGCCCGATGGTGCCAATCTTGCCCTGATGGTGCAAAAGATAGGTGCCCAGGCCCCTGAGATTGATTATCACAGCCAGCAGATGGCCCTGCCCGCCAGTACGCAAAAAGTGATCACGGGCCTGGCCGCCCTGCTGCAGCTGGGGCCCGACTTTCGCTTCACCACCACGCTGGAGAGCAAAGGCAACGTTGAGGGCGGTGTGCTGAAAGGCGATCTTATCGCCCGTTTTGGCGGGGATCCGACCTTTAAGCGTCAGGATATTCGCAATATGGTCGCCGTGCTAAAGAAGTCGGGCGTGCAGCGCATTGAAGGCAATGTGCTTATCGACACGTCTATCTTCGCCAGCCATGATAAAGCCCCGGGCTGGCCGTGGAACGACATGACCCAGTGCTTTAGCGCGCCGCCTGCGGCCGCGATTGTCGATCGCAACTGCTTCTCCGTCTCGCTGTACAGTGCACCAAAACCCAATGATTTAGCTTTTATCCGGGTGGCGTCCTACTATCCGGTCACTATGTTCAGTCAGGTACGTACCCTGGCGAAAGGGTCGCCGGAAGCGCAGTACTGCGAACTGGACGTGGTACCGGGAGATCTTAACCGCTTTACGTTGACCGGATGCCTGACGCAGCGCGCCGATCCGCTGCCACTGGCCTTCGCCATTCAGGATGGCGCAGGCTATGCCGGGGCGATCCTCAAAGACGAACTGAAGCAGGCCAACATCACCTATAGCGGCACGCTGTTACGTCAGACCCAGAGCAACGAGCCGGGCACCGTGATTGCCAGTAAGCAATCGGCGCCGCTGCACGACCTGCTCAAGATCATGCTGAAAAAATCGGACAACATGATTGCCGACACCGTGTTTCGCATGATCGGCCACGCCCGCTTCGGCGTTCCTGGCACCTGGCGTGCCGGGTCGGATGCGGTCCGGCAGATCCTGCGTCAGCAGGCCGGTATTGAGCTCGGGAATACCATCGCGGTTGATGGCTCAGGTCTGTCGCGCCATAACCTGATCTCCCCTGCCACCATGATGCAGGTCCTTCAGTACATTGCTCAGCACGACACTGAACTAAACTTTATCTCGATGCTGCCGCTCGCCGGTTATGACGGCTCCCTGCAGTATCGGGCTGGCCTGCACGCCGCGGGCGTGGATGGCAAAGTCTCCGCGAAGACGGGCTCGCTCCAGGGCGTCTATAACCTGGCCGGGTTTATCACTACCGCCAGCGGGCAACGGATGGCTTTTGTGCAGTATCTTTCTGGCTACGCGGTTGAACCTGCAGACCAACGCAATCGCCGTATCCCGCTGGTGCGCTTTGAGAGCCGGCTTTACAAGGATATTTATCAGAATAACTAGCGATGAAATTACTCATTGTCGAAGACGATCTGCTGCTGCAGGAAGGACTGGCTCTGGCGCTCTCTGCGGAGGGCTATACGCTCGATTGCGCTGGCACTGCCGCCGAGGCTGATGGCCTTATCCAGAGCGGCGAGTACAGCCTGGTGATCCTCGATCTTGGCCTGCCGGATAAAGACGGAGCTACTCTACTCAGCCAGTGGCGTCGTCGTGGGGTGGATAATCCGGTGCTGATCCTGACGGCGCGCGATGCGCTGGAAGACAGGATCAACGGCCTCGACTCCGGCGCCGACGACTATCTGGTGAAACCTTTTGCCCTGGCGGAACTACAGGCGCGGGCACGGGCCTTAATCCGGCGTTATCAGGGGCACAGTGATAACCTGCTCAGCGACGGGGATCTGACGCTAAACCTGCAAACGCAGCAGGTATTACAGCAGTCCCAGCCGGTTGAGGTCACCCCGAAAGAGTTCGCCCTGCTAACGCGGCTGATCATGCGCACCGGGCAGACCGTCCATCGTGAGACCTTACAGCAGGATATCTACTCCTGGCAGGACGATCCCGGCTCGAACACCCTTGAGGTTCATATCCATAACCTGCGGCGCAAGCTGGGTAAAGACCGCATCAAAACCGTGCGCGGCGTGGGCTATCGTCTGGAGAGCCAAAAATGAACAGCATGCGCCGTCGTCTGATGGTGCTGTTAGCAGTCATTCTGCTGTTCTTTCAACTCATCAGCGTTATCTGGCTCTGGCATGAAAGCCGGGAGCAAATCGGCTTCCTTGTCAGCGAGACGCTTTCTGCCAAATCGCGCAACCAGCATGTTGAGAAAGAGATCCGGGAGGCGATCGCCTCGTTGCTGGTGCCTTCCCTGGTGATGGTCGGTTTTACGCTGCTGTTCTCCTTCTGGGCCGTCAGCTGGATCACCCGCCCCCTCAATCAGCTCCGCTCCAGCCTGGCAAACCGCTCTGCCGACAATCTCACCCCGCTACCGATGTATTCCGATATGGAAGAAGTTGGCGCCGTGACCACCTCTCTGAATCAACTCCTTGCCCGGCTGGATCAAACCATTCAGCAGGAGCGTCTGTTCACTGCTGACGCCGCACACGAGCTGCGTACGCCCCTTGCGGGCATCCGCCTGCATCTGGAGCTGATGGCGCAGTCAGGCTCGCCGCAGGCCTCTACGCTGATTGCCCGTATCGATCAACTGATGCATACCGTGGAGCAACTTCTGATGCTGGCCCGGGCGGGCCAGGCTCTGGCCAGCGGTCATTACGATACGGTTAACTGGAGCGAATCCATCTTTGCGCCGCTGGCGCTGGAGAATGAGACCAAAGATCACACTCTGATCTGGCCGCAGACGGGCTCCCTGAGCGTACAGGGAGACGCCATCCTGTTGCGGCTGATGCTGCGCAATTTGCTGGAAAACGCGGTACGTTACAGCCCGGCGGGAACCACCATTGAAGTCAGCATGCAGGATGTCGACGATGGTACGCTGGTGAGTGTTTCCGATCAGGGGCCTGGCATTGATGAGGCACATCGCCAGTCCATTACCGAGCCGTTTCGCCGTATCGATCAACGCTACGGCGGCAGCGGGCTGGGGTTAAGCATCGTCCAGCGTATCGTGCAGTTGCATCGCGGCAAGCTGACGCTGGAAAACCGTCCCGAAGGTGGGCTGACGGTCAGCTGCTGGCTACCGGCAAAATTGAATTAAAAAAAAAGCCCCCTTGGTAAGGGGGCCATTGATGGTCTTAACGCTTGTAGATGAATTCGACGCCTTCTTCGTCGTCTTCGTCCCAGTCGTCATCCCAGTCTTCGTCGTCTTCTTCTTCCGTCTGCTCTTCAAGCTGCTGACGGTGGTAGTCATCCCACATGAATTCGACTTTCTCAGGCTGCTTCGCTTCTTCTGCCTGCGTTACCGGGTTCTCGATGATAAAGGTCATCACGTCCCAGCACAGATCTTTCACGCCCATCTGGCTTGCCGCGGAGATAAGATAGTACTTATCTTCCCAGCCCATCGCTTCAGCAATGGCTTTCGCCTTCGCTTCGGCTTCTGCTTTGTCCATCAGGTCGATCTTGTTGAAGACCAGCCAGCGCGGTTTCGCAGCCAGCTTATCGCTGTACTTTTCCAGCTCGCCAATAATGATGCGGGCGTTCTCTACCGGATCGGAACCGTCGATCGGATCGATATCGATGAGGTGCAGCAGAACGCGGCAGCGCTCAAGGTGTTTCAGGAAGCGGATCCCTAAACCAGCGCCTTCTGCAGCGCCTTCGATCAGGCCCGGGATATCCGCAACCACGAAGCTCTTCTCGGTGTCCATACGCACCACGCCGAGGCTTGGCACCAGGGTGGTAAACGGATAGTCCGCCACTTTCGGCTTGGCCGCAGAGACTGCACGGATGAAGGTAGATTTACCGGCATTCGGCATCCCCAGCATCCCGACGTCTGCCAGCAGCATCAGCTCCAGCTGCAGATCGCGCTTGTCACCCGGCGTACCCATCGTTTTTTGACGTGGGGAACGGTTAACTGAGGATTTGAAACGGGTGTTACCCAGACCGTGCCAGCCGCCTTTCGCTACCATCAGGCGCTGACCGTGTTTGGTCATATCACCCATGGTTTCGCCCGTGCCCTGATCGATAACGCGCGTCCCGACCGGCACTTTCACGCTGACATCTTTCCCGCGCTTGCCGGTACAGTCACGGCTCTGGCCATTCTGGCCACGCTCTGCGCGGAAAGCTTTCTCGAAACGGTAGTCGATCAGGGTGTTAAGGTTCTCGTCGGCTTCAAGCCATACGTCCCCGCCGTCACCGCCGTCGCCGCCGTCAGGGCCGCCACGCGGAATGTATTTTTCACGGCGGAAGCTTACGCAACCATTACCGCCATCACCTGCCACGACCAGGATCGTTGCTTCATCAACAAACTTCATTTTACTCTCCGTAAATCATTCGCCTGAGCGGGGGACAACTACAACCGCTTCACTTTTGCGCCAACGTCCCCAAAGACGATGACCAATGGCGGAATACATCGCGCCCGCAACCACGACAAACGCACCGATATAAGCCAACAGGTTTAACATCGGTTTGACGAAGAAATCGGGCCAGGCCATTGATAATAAATCTGAAAATAACAGCGTAAACAGCGGGGTAAGCGTAATCAGTGCGCTCACCTGTGCTGCCTGCCAGCGCGCCATCGCTTCCGCCAGCGCGCCATAACCGACTAACGTGTTCAGACCACAAAAGATCAGACACGCCAGCTGCCAGTCGCTTAACTGGGTAATGACTCCCGGCTTCGCCAGCGGCAACAGTGCAATAGTACATAAAGTGTACAGCAAAAACAGGATCTGCTGTGACGCCAGACGACGCAATAACACCTTTTGCGCGACGCCATAACTTACCCACACCGCCGCCGCACTCACGCCGAAAATCACACCCCAGGTGTAATCCGTCAGGCGGGTAAAGATCTCTATCAGACTGGTATTGAAGAACAACACCAGACCACAAAGCAGCATCATTGCCCCAATCACCTGCGTGCCGCGCATCTTCTCTTTGAGGATAACGACACTGGCGATCATCATGCCAACCGGTGACAGCTGACCTATAACTTGCGAGGCGGTAGGGCTAAGATACTGCAGGGAAGAACTGAACAAGATGAAGTTGCCGAACAGACCACCTGTCGCAATCGCCAGTACAATAATCCAGCGCGGCTTGCGAAAAATGCGCATCGGCGGAAGCTTACCCTTGATTGCCAGGATAGTCCCCAGACCAACACCGGCCATCAGGAAGCGATAAAACACCACCGTTGGTGGTTCCATCACTTCAAGAACCTGCTTCATTGCAATGGGCAATGCGCCCCAGCACATCGCGGTGATGAGTGCCAGGAGAATACCAATGCCGGCTTGCTGCTTCATGCCCGTTTTCCCTACAGAAAAAATTACCGGGTTTCCAATGTAAAAAGCCCCGCAACACGTTGCGGGGCTTTAATCCGTTACCGGACCGAGAAAACCTTACTCAGCAACAATGCTGATGTATTTACGGTTGTTCGGGCCTTTAACTTCAAATTTCACTTTACCGTCTGCTTTAGCAAACAGAGTGTGGTCACGACCGCAACCTACGTTGTTACCCGCGTGGAACTTAGTGCCACGCTGACGAACGATGATGCTACCCGCCAGAACAGTTTCGCCACCGAAACGCTTAACGCCAAGGCGTTTAGCTTCTGAATCGCGACCGTTACGTGTGGAGCCGCCAGCCTTTTTATGTGCCATTTAAATCTCTCCTCAGGTCTTAGGCGCTGATGCCAGTAATTTTCACATCAGTGAACCACTGACGGTGGCCCTGCTGCTTACGGTAGTGTTTACGACGACGAAACTTAACGATCTTAATTTTCTCGCCACGACCATGAGCAACAACTTCAGCTTTGATAACGCCGCCATCAACGAAAGGAACGCCGATTTTGACTTCTTCACCGTTTGCGATCATCAGAACTTCAGCGAACTCAACAGCTTCGCCAGTTGCGATGTCCAGCTTTTCCAGGCGAACGGTCTGACCTTCGCTTACTCGGTGTTGTTTACCACCACTTTGGAAAACCGCGTACATATAAACTCCGCTTCCGCGCACATCCTCGTGTGATTCAGAGTGCGCTATAAATATTCACAATAGGGCGCGAATATTACGCAAAACGCGAGCCTTTGACAAGTGCTACCGTCAATACATGAAGAAAAAAAACACAACACGTACGGTAACGTTTATCTGAGGCGTTTTTTCAGTACAATCAGCGCTACTATTGATAAACCGAACCCTACGTTAACCCATTTGAAATGTGGAAAACAGGACTACAAGCCCGGCTTTTGCGATGAATTTAGAAAAAATCAATGAGTTAACCGCGCAAGATATGGCGGGTGTAAATGCAGCGATCCTGGAACAGCTCGACTCTGACGTTTCCCTAATCAATCAGTTGGGTTACTACATCGTCAGCGGTGGGGGCAAACGCATCCGTCCAATGATCGCTGTGCTGGCCGCTCGCGCGGTAGGCTATCAGGGGAATGCGCACGTCACTATTGCGGCGCTGATCGAATTTATTCATACCGCTACGTTGCTGCATGATGACGTTGTCGATGAGTCCGACATGCGTCGTGGCAAAGCCACCGCCAACGCGGCATTTGGCAATGCTGCCAGCGTGCTGGTCGGTGATTTTATCTATACGCGCGCCTTCCAGATGATGACCAGCCTCGGCTCGCTGAAGGTGCTGGAAGTGATGTCCAAAGCGGTGAACGTGATCGCGGAAGGCGAAGTTCTGCAGCTGATGAACGTCAACGACCCGGACATCACCGAAGAGAACTACATGCGGGTGATCTACAGCAAAACCGCACGTCTGTTTGAGGCGGCGGCCCAGTGCTCCGGTATTCTTGCTGGCTGTAGCGAGGAGCAGGAACGTGGCCTGCAGGATTACGGGCGCTATCTTGGCACCGCCTTCCAGCTGATCGACGATCTGCTCGATTACAGCGCCGATGGCGAGACGCTGGGCAAAAACGTCGGGGACGACCTCAATGAGGGCAAACCGACGCTCCCGCTGCTGCATGCCATGCGTAACGGTACCCCTGAACAGGCAAACCTGATCCGCGAAGCCATTGAACAAGGAAACGGCCGACACCTTCTGGAACCTGTACTGGAAGCAATGGCAACCTGTGGTTCACTGGAATGGACGCGTCAGCGTGCCGAGGAAGAAGCGGATAAAGCCATCATCGCACTTCAGGTGATCCCTGACAGTCCATGGCGTGATGCCCTGATCGGTCTCGCCCATATTGCTGTCCAACGCGATCGATAAGCAGTTCCAGGAACTCTCTTTTTCATGAAAAGAGAGTTCCGATAAGTTCCAAATAATATCCATAACGTTGTTAAAGAATCCGCTTACAGGCCGCATGATTAAAGCCCTGGCAAAATCTGAATGTTGCTTCCAGTAACGCGAACTTTTTAGAACCGCTGTTCGAAGAAGGTATAGTAAAAACGTCATTTAATTGAAATGACGTAAACGTACCAGAACAGAGGGACCGCTGAATGGATAAGAAATTTATCGACTGGCACTCGGCCGATATTATTGCCGCGCTGCGTAAAAAGGGAACATCACTGGCGGCAGAATCCCGTCGTAATGGCCTCAGTTCATCCACCCTGGCAAACGCGCTGACGCGCCCCTGGCCGAAGGGAGAACTGATCATTGCAACGGCGTTAGATACCGATCCCTGGGTCATTTGGCCATCACGCTACCATGACCCGCTAACCCACGAATTTGTCGACAGAACGCGCATGATGCGCCAGAGCAGAAAACAAAAAGAGCGCCAACAATGACGCTCCTTTAAACGGGACCAGCAACCCCCCGGTCGAAATGGCAGGGGGCTGCCTTAACGATTACTCGCCTTTCACACGCTCAATATTTGCACCCAGGGCACGCAGTTTATCTTCGATGCGCTCATAGCCGCGATCGATGTGATAAATACGGTCCACCAGCGTTGTACCTTCCGCAATACAGCCCGCCAGCACCAGGCTTGCAGACGCACGCAAATCCGTCGCCATCACCTGCGCCCCGGATAATTTTTCCACACCATGACAGATCACGGTGTTGCTTTCGATCTCAGCATGGCCACCCATACGGATCAGTTCCGGTACGTGCATAAAGCGGTTTTCGAAGATGGTTTCGGTAATGAAGCCAGTCCCTTCTGCCACAAGGTTCAACAGAGTGAACTGCGCCTGCATATCGGTCGGGAACGCCGGATGCGGAGCTGTACGCACGTTCACGGCCTTAGGACGCTTACCGTGCATATCCAGGCTGATCCAGTCTTCACCGATTTCGATGTCCGCACCGGCATCACGCAGCTTAGCCAGTACCGCATCCAGCGTATCAGGCTGTGCGTTACGACAAACGATCTTACCGCCGGAGATGGCCGCTGCGACCAGGAAGGTCCCGGTTTCAATACGGTCAGGCAGAACGCGATACACGCCGCCGCCCAGGCGCTCAACGCCTTCAATGGTGATACGGTCGGTACCCTGGCCGGTGATCTTCGCCCCCAGCGTATTCAGGAAGTTCGCGGTGTCCACAATCTCTGGCTCACGCGCGGCGTTCTCGATAATGGTGGTACCTTCAGCCAGCGTTGCTGCAGACATAATGGTGACGGTTGCGCCAACGCTCACCTTATCCATCACGATATGCGCGCCCTGCAGGCGGCCATTGACGGAGGCTTTGACGTAACCCTCTTCCAGCTTTATTTCGGCGCCCAGCTTCTCGAGGCCGAAAATATGCAGATCGACCGGACGCGCGCCAATGGCACAGCCGCCCGGCAGCGAGACCTGGCCCTGACCAAAACGGGCCACCAGCGGACCCAGCGCCCAGATGGAAGCGCGCATCGTTTTCACTAGGTCGTACGGCGCGGAGAAGTTGTTCACGTTACTGGCGTCGATCCACACGGAGCCGTTACGTTCTACCTTGGTACCCAGCTGGCCGAGCAGCTTCATGGTGGTATCAATGTCTTTCAGTTTCGGGACGTTCTGGATCTCTACCGGCTCTTCCGCAAGCAGTGCGGCAAAGAGGATCGGCAGCGCGGCGTTTTTGGCACCGGAAATTGTGACTTCGCCCTGGAGACGCGTAGGTCCCTGAACACGAAATTTGTCCATGTGATTACTCTCTGTATGAATTCAACCGTGCTGCGGGCAACTCACCCTCAGCTCAAAAACCGTTTAGTTTGCGATCGCGTGCCCACTCAGTCGGGGTGAACGCCTTGATCGACAGGGCATGGATACGATTATCCGCGATATATTCCATCAGCGGCGCATAAACAGCCTGCTGTTTTTTCACGCGGCTCATGCCGTCAAAGATCTCTCCCACAGCAATAACCTGAAAGTGGCTGCCGTCGCCGGAGACGTGGGCTTCCTGGAGGGCAAGTGCGTTCATCAGCACGGTCTGGATTTCATGATTTTCCATGGGATCTCTATCATCTGGTGTGAAAACAAGCCCAACATCTTAGAGCAAAGTGGCGCGGTCTTAAACAAGCAAAAAGCCCCGACGATGAAACAGTCGGGGCTTTTGATAGTAACGTACTGAAAAAATTAGCGAGGCAATACGTCTTCCGGCAAATTATAGAGCTGAGCCAGGGTGATGACGTTATCGCTGGCGCCCGCCAGCGTCACCTGCCTGCCCTGCCCTTTGCCTGCTGCCACCAGATGAACCAGCAGCGCGACGCCTGCTGTATCCACGCGAGAAATGCCGCCAAGGTCGATACAGGAGATTCCCTGCATGGCTTCATGACGCGCATCCCACAGAGGATTCAGATAATCCTGATCCAGCTCGCCAGTGAGTAATAGCGTCTCACCCTCACGGGTCCAGCTGAGCTGCGACATCATTATTTGCTCTGGTCCAGGGTGATTTTCTGGCGCGAGATGCTGTTCAGCTGGGCAGTCAGGCCATCAATGCCCTTGGTGCGCAGCAGGTCACTCCATTCGTTCTGCTTGGTGGTAATCATGCTGACGCCTTCGGCAATCATGTCGTATGCCTGCCAGTTACCGTTCTGGCTGTTCTTACGCCACTGGAAGTCCAGACGCACTGGCGGACGACCGTTCGGATCGACGATGGTCACGCGAATAGGCAGGATGGTGGCAGAACCCAGCGGCTGTTCCGGCGCAATCTGATACGTCTGGCCGTGGTACATCGCCAGCGCCTGACCGTAAGCCTGCTTCAGGTACTCACGGAACGCAGCAAAATAGGCATCACGCTGGGCTGGCGTTGCGTCTTTGTAGTAACGACCCAGCACCAGGGCCCCGGCATATTTTACCTGTACATACGGCAGCAGCTCCTGATCAACCACATCGCGCAGATAATCGGGATTGGACCGAATTTTCGGTTGCTCATTTTTAAGGCGATCGAAGGTTTTCTTGGCCGCCTCATTCATCTGTTGATAGGGATTGCTCTGATCGGCTGCGTTAGCGGCAGTCAAAGGGGCAATCATCAGCATGGCAACCATTAACAGTCGTTTAATCATGAATTACTTCTCCTGAGATGAATTCGTCGTGCCAACAGGCGGCGTAATGTCACTCTGCGCAGGTGTCTGAGCAGCTTGATTCTCGTCACCCCCTTTACTGTTGCTGTTGTAAAGGAACTGACCAATCATATCTTCCAGCACCATGGCTGACTTCGTATCCTGAATCACGCCACCGTCTTTAAGGATAGTCGTTCCCAGTTCGGGATCTTCAAAACCGATGTTCAGCGCCAGGTATTGTTCACCTAACAGGCCGGAGGTACGGATAGACAGGGAGCTGGTATCCGGGATGTGGTTGTAGCGCTCTTCAATATCCAGCGCAACGCGCGGCAGATAGGTTTTCTCGTCGAGAGTGATGTCGGCCACACGCCCGACCACGACCCCGCCAATACGCACCGGAGAACGGCTTTTCAGGCCACCGATATTATCGAAGGTGGCATAAATGCGGTATGTCGGCTCGGTACGGATCGTCGTGACATCTGCCACTTTGAAGCTTAAAAACAGTGCGGCCAGCAGTGCCAGCAAAACAAATACACCTACCCAAATTTCTACTTTTTTCGTTTGCATGAACTCATTTCCCAAACATCAGTGCGGTGAGCACAAAATCCAGAGCCAGTATGGCCAGCGACGAATGCACAACAGTGCGGGTGGTTGCCCGGCTGATACCGGCAGACGTCGGGATGGCATCGTAGCCATTGAACAACGCAATCCAGGTGATCGTTATGGCAAATACCGCGCTTTTAATCAGGCAGTTAACCAGATCCAGACGCCAATCAACGGCGCTCTGCATCGCCGACCAGAAGAAACCGGCATCAATTCCTTTCCACTGTACGCCAACCATCGATCCGCCCCAGATCCCCACCGCAACAAACAGGATAGTCAGCAACGGCAAGGAGATCATGCCCGCCCAGAAGCGCGGCGCGATCACCCGACGCAGCGGATCCACCGCCATCATCTCCATACTGGAGAGCTGCTCGGTGGCACGCATCAGGCCAATTTCTGCCGTCAGCGCCGACCCGGCACGCCCGGCGAACAGCAGTGCAGCAACCACCGGCCCCAGCTCACGCAGCAGGGAGAGCGCCACCAGCATACCGAGGCTGGTTTCCGCACTGTAGGTGGTGAGGACCAGATACCCCTGCAGCCCCAGCACCATCCCGATGAAGACACCGGAAACGATGATAATGAGCATCGACAGCACGCCGACATTGTACAGCTGGCGAACCAGCAGAGGGGCATGTTTGCGGAATTCCGGTTTCCCGACCAGCGCATTGAATAACATCAACCCGGCACGCCCGAACGTCCTGATGGTTTTTATGCCACGGTGTCCAAGAGCGGCCAACGCATTTAACAGCATGAGTGGCTTAACTCCCTATTCCCAATAAATCTTTATGATAATCGCCCGCCGGATAACGGAACGGCACGGGGCCATCTGCAATACCGTCGAGGAACTGACGGACGCGGGCATCGCAGTTACTCTGTAATGCTTGTGCGCTACCGTGCGCCACAATTTTTTTATCCGCCACGATATAGGCGTAATCGGCAATGCTCAGCACTTCGGGTACGTCATGGGTGACCACAATACAGGTCACGCCCAGGGCGCTGTTCAGTTCAGAGATCAGTTTGACCAACACGCCCATGGTGATGGGATCCTGGCCGACGAACGGCTCATCGAACATGATCAGATCGGGTTCCAGCGCGATCGCGCGCGCCAGGGCTGCACGACGGGCCATCCCGCCGGAGAGTTCAGAAGGCATCAGTTTGGCTGCGCCACGCAGGCCGACAGCCTCGAGCTTCATCATGACGGTACTTTTCAACAGTTCCGGCGGCAGATGCGTATGCTCACGCAGCGGATAAGCGACATTATCGAAGACGTTCATGTCAGTAAAAAGCGCGCCGGACTGAAAAAGCATGCTCATGCGTTTACGTACGGTATAGAGGCGCGAGCGAGACATCGCCGGGATATTTTCGCCGTCAAAGAGGATCTCGCCCTGGCTCGGCGGGATCTGCCCACCAATCAGGCGCAATAACGTCGTTTTACCAATGCCGGACGGGCCCATGATGGCGGTGATTTTACCGCGAGGCACGGTGAGAGAGATGTTGTCAAAAATGACCCGGCTGCTGCGCGTGAAGCTGACGCCACGGACATCGACTATATTCGCTCCATTCAGGCTCATGTACATTTCCTTTCTATTGCCGGTTCAGGATCAGCTTGATGCCTGATTTCGCCGCAAACCCAACATTTTTACAGAATATTACCTCTGCAGGTAAGCGAAAGCTGGCATTTGTTTTACTTTTACAACGCATAAAGTCAAAATTAGGAATACGTTACGTCTACAGACAGTATGCAGCGGCAGAGATTTTTTCTCGGTGGACCGGCGAGTATACCTGAAGAAAGGACTTTTGATGCTTCTTGCAACGGCACTGTTAATAATTGGTTTACTTTTGGTGGTCTACAGTGCCGACCGTCTGGTGTTCTCCGCATCAATTCTGTGTCGTTTATTAGGTGTTCCCCCCCTGATTATTGGGATGACGGTGGTCAGCGTGGGTACCTCCCTGCCGGAGATTATCGTCTCTGTCGCCGCCTCGCTGCACGATCAGGTTGATCTCGCCGTGGGAACAGCCATTGGCTCCAACATTGTCAACATTTTGCTCATCCTGGGACTTGCCGCACTGCTCCATCCATTTCGCGTGCATTCTGATGTTCTGCGACGCGAATTACCGCTAATGTTAATTGTCAGTCTGCTGGCCGGTTATGTGTTATATGACGGGCAGTTAACGCTTAGCGATGGCATTTTCCTGCTGGCACTGGCGGTCATCTGGCTGTTTTATATTGTTAAGCTGGCCCGGGCGGCAGAAAAGCAGGGCAATGACACCCTGACCCTTGAGCAGGTTGCAGAGCTACCGCGTGAGGGAAATTTGCCCGTCGCGCTGCTCTGGCTGGGCGTGGCGTTAATCATCATGCCGATGGCGACGCAGATGATCGTTGATAATGCGACGGTGCTGGCCAACTACTTCGCCATGAGCGAATTAACCATCGGCCTGACGGTGATTGCCATTGGCACCAGTCTCCCCGAGCTGGCCACGGCGATTGCCGGCGCGCGTAAAGGCGAAGATGACATAGCGATTGGTAATATCATCGGTTCCAATATTTTCAATATTGCCATTGTGCTGGGTCTGCCAGCCCTGATTGCTCCCGGCGCCTTTAATCCGCTGGCGTTCAGCCGGGATTACGGGGTGATGGTGTTAGTCAGCGCTATCTTCGCCCTGCTCTGCTGGCGGCGTAAAAGGCAGATTGGTCAGGGCGCTGGCGCGCTGCTGACGGTGGGATTTATCATATGGATGGCGATGCTGTACTGGCTCTCGCCTCTTCTCTCTGGGTAAACGGAAACGCATTATGTCGCAAATAGAATTGCAGCCGGGTTTTGACTTTCAGAAAGCAGGAAAAGAAGTTCTGGAGATAGAACGTGAAGGTCTGGCGCAGTTAGATCAATACATTAATCAGGATTTTAGCCTCGCGTGTGAGAAAATTTTCCACTGCACCGGCAAAGTCGTGGTGATGGGAATGGGTAAATCCGGGCACATTGGTCGTAAAATGGCGGCCACCTTCGCCAGTACCGGCACAACCGCCTTTTTCGTTCATCCCGGTGAAGCGGCGCACGGTGACCTCGGCATGGTCTCAGCGCAGGATATCGTCATCGCGTTATCCAACTCGGGTGAATCGAATGAGATCCTGGCCCTGATCCCGGTGCTGAAGCGGCTCCACGTTCCCCTTATCTGTATCACCAGCCGTCCTGAGAGCAGCATGGCGCGCGCCGCAGATATCCATCTGTGCGTCAAAGTGCCAAAAGAGGCCTGCCCGCTGGGGCTGGCACCAACCTCCAGCACCACCGCTGCGCTGGTAATGGGAGATGCACTGGCCGTCGCCCTGCTCGAAGCCCGCGGCTTTACCGCCGAAGATTTCGCCCTCTCCCATCCGGGTGGTGCGCTGGGACGTAAATTGCTGCTGCGGGTGAATGACATCATGCATACCGGGGATGAAATTCCACGCGTTAGTAAAGACGCCTCCCTGCGCGATGCGCTGCTGGAAATCACCCGTAAAAACCTCGGCATGACCGTCATCTGCGATGATCAGATGAAAATTGACGGGATTTTCACCGATGGGGATCTGCGCCGCGTGTTCGATATGGGTGTAGATGTTCGTAAGCTGGGTATCGCCGATGTGATGACCCCCGGGGGGATTCGGGTGCGTCCCGGCCTGCTTGCTGTCGAAGTATTAAACCTGATGCAGTTCCGCCATATCACCTCCGTCATGGTTGCTGATGGCGACCAGTTGCTGGGTGTGGTACATATGCATGATCTGCTGCGCGCAGGCGTAGTGTAATGAAGGATAAGACAATGATTAATGCGGGTGCATCCCTTGCAACCTGTTACGGCCCGGTCAGTGCGCAGATGATGTCGCAGGCCGAAAACATTCGCCTGCTGATTCTGGATGTCGATGGCGTGCTGTCTGACGGCCTGATTTATATGGGCAACAATGGCGAAGAGCTGAAGGCCTTCAACGTCCGTGATGGTTACGGCATTCGCTGTGCGCTCACGTCTGGCATAGAAGTTGCCATCATCACCGGGCGTAAGGCTAAACTAGTAGAAGATCGCTGCGAAACGCTGGGCATTACCCATCTCTATCAGGGACAATCCGATAAGATGGTCGCTTTCAGGGACTTACTTGGTAAACTGGCCATCGCCCCGGAAAACGTCGCCTACGTCGGAGACGATCTGATTGACTGGCCAGTGATGGCAGAAGTGGGTTTGAGCGTCGCTGTGGCTGATGCCCATCCGCTTTTGATCCCGCGCGCTGACTATGTCACCCGTATCAACGGTGGCCGCGGCGCAGTAAGAGAAGTCTGCGACCTGCTGCTGCTGGCGCAAGGTAAGCTTGATGAGGCCAAAGGGCAATCGATATGAGTAAAACCAGACGTTGGGTTATTATTCTGCTTTCGCTGGTAGCACTGGTACTGATTGGCGTGAATCTCGCTGACAAGGACGACGAACAAGCGCCGGCGGTCAATACTAACGATCCAACATACAAAAGCGATCATAGCGATACCGTGGTGTACAGCCCGGAAGGGGCTTTGAATTATCGCCTTATCGCTCAGCATGTTGAGTATTTTTCCGAACAGGGCGTCTCCTGGTTTACCCAACCGGTGATGACCACGTTTGATACCAATAAAGTGCCGACCTGGTCGATTAAATCAGACCGGGCAAAACTGACGAATGACCGTATGCTTTATCTGTATGGTCATGTTGAGGTGAATGCGCTGACCGCAGACTCACAGCTGCGCAAAATCACAACCGATAACGCACAGATTAACCTTGTGACGCAGGATGTCACGTCGCAGGATCTGGTTACGTTATACGGCACCACATTTAATTCCAGCGGTCTGAGAATGCGCGGGAACTTACGCAGCAAGAACGCAGAGCTGATTGAAAAGGTTAGAACCTCCTATGAAATTCCAAGCAAACAAACTCAGCCTTAAATTTGTTATTGCCAGCGCGCTGCTGGCCGTCAGCCTGCCTGCGCTTGCTGTAACGGGTGATACCGAGCAGCCGATTCATATCGAATCCGATACGCAGTCGCTCGATATGCAGGGCAACGTGGTGACCTTTACCGGCAATGTGGTCGTGACCCAGGGCACCATCAAAATCAACGCCGACAAGGTGGTGGTGACGCGTCCTGGCGGGGAAGACGGTAAAGAGATTATCGATGGCTACGGCAACCCGGCCACCTTCTACCAGATGCAGGACAACGGTAAGCCGGTGAAAGGCCGTGCCTCCCAGATGCACTACGAGCTGGCGAAAGACTTCGTGGTGCTGACCGGCAATGCCTTCCTGGAGCAGCTCGACAGCAACATCAAGGGCGACAAGATCACCTATCTGGTGAAAGAGCAAAAAATGCAGGCCTTCAGTGAAAAAGGCAAACGCGTAACCACCGTCCTGGTTCCATCGCAGCTGCAGGACAAAAACAACACTCAGGCCCCGGCACAGAAAAAGAGTAACTAATTCGTTATGGCAACATTAACTGCAAAGAATCTCGCCAAAGCCTACAAGGGCCGTCGCGTAGTGGAAGATGTCAGTTTGACCGTCAACTCCGGCGAAATTGTCGGCCTGTTGGGTCCTAACGGTGCGGGTAAAACCACTACCTTTTACATGGTGGTAGGGATTGTGCCGCGCGACGCGGGTAACATCATCATCGATGACGAAGATATCAGCCTGCTGCCGCTTCATGCACGTGCGCGTCGCGGTATCGGTTACCTGCCACAGGAAGCGTCGATCTTTCGCCGTCTGAGCGTCTTCGACAACCTGATGGCGGTGCTGCAGATCCGTGACGATTTGACCTCCGAGCAGCGTCAGGATCGCGCCAACGAGCTGATGGAAGAGTTCCATATCGAACATCTGCGCGACAACATGGGCCAGGCGCTCTCCGGTGGTGAACGTCGCCGTGTGGAAATTGCCCGCGCGCTGGCAGCCAACCCGAAATTTATTCTGCTTGATGAACCTTTTGCGGGCGTCGACCCGATTTCGGTTATTGATATTAAACGAATTATTGAGCATCTGCGCGACAGTGGTCTGGGCGTGCTTATCACCGACCATAACGTGCGTGAGACGCTGGCGGTCTGTGAGCGGGCTTACATCGTCAGCCAGGGCCATCTGATTGCCCACGGCACACCGCAGCAGATCCTCGAAGACGATCATGTTAAGCGCGTGTATCTTGGGGAAGACTTCAGACTCTGATAGGGTAGAAGTACAGTCTCGCGTAAACGGAGAAAAATGCTCTGAACATGAAGCAAGGTTTGCAATTAAGGCTCAGCCAACAGCTGGCAATGACGCCGCAGCTCCAACAGGCCATTCGTCTGTTGCAGCTGTCGACGCTAGAACTCCAGCAGGAGCTCCAGCAAGCGCTGGACAGCAATCCCCTGCTTGAGCAAACCGATCTTCACGACGAGGTAGAAACTCAGCAAACTCAGGACACCGAAAATCTCGACAGCGTTGATGCGCTGGAGCAAAAAGAGATGCCTGACGAGCTTCCTCTGGATGCCAGCTGGGATGAGATCTACACCGCCGGCACGCCATCCGGCACGCGCGCAGACTACCAGGATGATGAATTACCGGTGTATCAGGGCGAGACCACCCAATCGCTGCAGGATTACCTGATGTGGCAGGTGGAGCTCACGCCGTTTTCCGATACCGATCGCGCCATCGCTACCTCCATTGTCGATGCCGTCGATGAGACCGGCTATTTGACCGTGTCGCTGGACGATATTCTGGAAAGCATCGGTGATGATGAGATCGATCTTGAAGAGGTCGAAGCGGTTCTGAAGCGTGTTCAGCGTTTCGATCCGGTCGGCGTCGCAGCACGCGATTTACGTGACTGCCTGCTGATTCAGCTTTCGCAGTTCGTTAAAGAGACGCCGTGGCTGGAAGAGGCTCGCCTGATCGTTAGCGAGCATCTGGATCTGCTGGCCAACCACGACTTCCGCTCATTGATGCGCGTAACGCGCCTGAAAGAAGAGATCCTGAAAGAAGCGGTTAATCTGATTCAGTCGCTGGATCCACGTCCGGGGCAGTCTATCCAGACCAGCGAGCCCGAGTACGTTATTCCCGATGTGCTGGTGCGCAAGCATAACGGCCTGTGGGTTGTGGAACTGAATTCCGACAGCATCCCGCGTCTGCAAATCAATCAGCACTACGCCTCGATGTGCACCAGCTCGCGCAATGATTCGGATAATCAGTTTATCCGCAGCAATCTGCAGGAGGCACGCTGGCTGATCAAAAGCCTCGAGAGCCGCAATGACACCCTGCTGCGCGTCAGCCGCTGCATCGTCGAACAACAGCAGGCGTTTTTTGAGCAGGGTGAAGAATTTATGAAGCCGATGGTGCTGGCCGATATCGCCCAGGCCGTCGAGATGCATGAATCGACGATTTCCCGCGTGACGACGCAGAAGTATCTGCACAGTCCGCGCGGTATTTTTGAGCTTAAGTATTTTTTCTCCAGCCACGTCAATACCGAAGGCGGCGGCGAAGCCTCGTCGACGGCCATTCGGGCGCTGGTGAAAAAATTGATCGCCGCGGAAAACCCCGCGAAACCACTGAGCGACAGTAAGTTAACCACCATGCTGTCCGATCAAGGTATCATGGTGGCACGCCGTACTGTTGCGAAGTATCGAGAGTCTTTATCCATTCCGCCGTCAAACCAGCGTAAACAACTGGTCTGACACAACCGATAAGGAAGACACTATGCAGCTCAACATCACTGGACACAACGTCGAAATTACTGAGGCCCTGCGTGAATTTGTGAATACAAAATTCGCCAAGCTTGAGCAGTACTTCGAGAGGATCAATCAGGTCTACATTGTGTTAAAAGTGGAAAAAGTGACTCATATCTCGGATGCAACCCTGCATGTCAACGGAGGCGAAATTCATGCCAGTGCGGAAGGACAAGACATGTACGCGGCTATCGACGGCTTGATTGACAAGCTCGCCCGACAGCTAAACAAACATAAAGATAAACTGAAACAACACTAATTGTCCGGGCAGTTAACGGGTGCAGGTTGGCCTGTTGTGAAACACAACGGGCCCTTTGTACAGTTAGCGCTTAGGTGAAATTATGATGAATAACGATTCAACTCTACAACTGAGCAGTGTCCTTAATCAGGAATGTACCCGCAGTGCCGTCCACTGCCAGAGCAAAAAACGTGCGCTGGAGATCATCAGTGAACTGGCCGCAAAACAGCTGAGCCTGCCGCCACAAGTGGTATTTGAAGCGATTCTGACCCGTGAAAAAATGGGCAGTACCGGCATCGGCAACGGCATCGCCATTCCCCATGGCAAACTTGAAGAGGATACCCTGCGTGCTGTAGGGGTGTTTGTTCAGCTGGAAACACCTATCGCCTTTGATGCTATTGATAACCAGCCTGTCGATTTGCTGTTTGCCCTGCTGGTGCCAGCGGATCAGACCAAAACACATTTGCACACCCTCTCGCTGGTGGCCAAACGCCTGGCGGATAAAACCATCTGTCGCCGTTTGCGCGCGGCTCAGAGCGATGAGGAGCTTTATCAAATCATTACGGAAACGGAAGGCAATCAGGATGATGCGTAATCGGGTGATGGCGTTGACATCTGTAGTCCTGAGGAGAAACGGTACATGGTGCTGATGATCGTCAGCGGTCGTTCAGGGTCCGGAAAATCGGTGGCCCTGCGAGCGCTGGAAGATATGGGCTTTTACTGCGTGGATAACCTGCCGGTAGTGTTGCTGCCCGAGCTGGCGAAATCACTGGCCGATCGGCAGATTTCTGCCGCGGTCAGCATCGACGTGCGTAACATGCCGGAATCCCCGGAGATCTTTGAGCAGGCGATGAGCAGTTTGCCGGAGGCGTTTTCACCTCAGCTGCTGTTCCTTGATGCCGATCGCAACACGCTGATCCGTCGCTACAGCGATACCCGTCGTCTGCATCCGCTCTCCAGCAAAAATCTGTCGCTGGAAAGCGCCATTGACCAGGAGAGCGATCTGCTGGAGCCGCTGCGTTCCCGCGCCGATCTGATCGTTGATACCTCCGAAATGTCTGTCCATGAACTGGCGGAAATGCTGCGTACCCGCCTGCTGGGCAAACGCGAGCGCGAGCTGACGATGGTGTTTGAATCCTTCGGCTTTAAGCACGGTATTCCGATCGATGCAGACTATGTGTTTGACGTGCGCTTCCTGCCGAACCCGCACTGGGATCCGAAGCTGCGTCCGATGACCGGCCTGGATAAACCCGTCGCCGCGTTCCTTGACAGGCATACGGAAGTGCATAACTTTATCTATCAGACGCGCAGCTACCTTGAACTCTGGTTGCCGATGCTGGAGACAAACAATCGCAGCTACCTGACGGTGGCGATTGGCTGTACCGGGGGCAAACACCGTTCGGTCTATATTGCTGAGCAACTGGCTGACTATTTCCGCTCGCGCGGCAAAAACGTGCAGTCCCGTCATCGTACGCTGGAAAAACGCAAAACATGACCGTAAAGCAGACCGTTGAGATCACCAATAAGCTGGGCATGCATGCACGCCCGGCGATGAAGTTATTTGAACTGATGCAAGGGTTTGACGCGGAGGTTCTGCTGCGTAATGACGAGGGCACCGAAGCCGAAGCCAACAGCGTAATTGCCCTGCTGATGCTCGACTCCGCCAAGGGCCGACAGATCGAAATCGAAGCTACCGGCCCGCAGGAAGAAGAGGCGCTGGCAGCAGTCATTGCGCTGTTCAACGCCGGCTTTGATGAGGATTAATGCAGCTTATTGGCCTGCATAAACCCTTCCCCGCCTAACTGCCGCATCTGGCGCAGGATCCACGCCTGACGGTTGCGTACATAGCCTGAAGGCGCACTGGCCTTAAAGCGGATGGGGTTCGGTAACACGGCGGCCAGCAGCGCGGCCTCGGATGCCGACAGACGGCTCGCGGGTTTATGGAAATAGCGCTGGGCAGCAGCTTCGACACCAAACACCCCCTCGCCAAACTCCGCGATATTCAGGTATACCGTCAGGATGCGTTTTTTACTCCACACCGTTTCGATGCCCAACGTCAGTCCGGCTTCAAATCCTTTTCTCATCCAGCTGCGTCCGTCCCATAAAAACAGGTTTTTCGCCGTTTGCTGAGAAAGGGTTGATGCGCCGCGAATGCGGCTCTCATTACGCTCGTTGTGCGCTAACGCCTTTTCTATTGCCCCAACATCAAACCCCCAGTGATCCGGGAATTTCTGATCCTCGGCGGCAATAACGGCCAGCCCCATCCACGGCGAGATCTCATCCATACTCACCCAATCAGAATGGGCGATATAGCTGAAATCGCCTCGCAGCCAGCTCCCCAACTGACGTTCAATCATCACCGCGGAAAACGGTACCGGCAGGAAGCTGAACAGGGCGATACCGCCGCCCCAGAAGACCGCCATCACTACCAGGACACGAATGACGATCCGTCTTACCCAGCCGGATCGGGGACGCTTCAATCTCATGCCGTCAGCACCAGCACGCGGGTGACCAGCTTCTCAATACCTGTCGCAGCTTCGGCAATGTTCTCCGCCAGCATATACGCGGGGGTGGTCACGATTCGGTTCTCTTCGTCGACCACAATATCGTCTACCGGACACGGAATATGCTCTCCGCCCATGTCTTCGATGGCTTCAGCGGTATCAATGTCGGTGCCGATAGTCAGACGCAGCGGGATATCAAAGATGGCTGGCAGCATCGCCGGGGCGATACAGATAAAGCCCAGCGGTTTACCGGCCTCATGCATCTGTAGCGCCAGGGTTTTCAAATCGCTATCCACCCGGCAGGCGCTGCCCTGGTGGGCAAAATCACTGAGGTTTTTTGCGGCACCAAAACCGCCCGGCACAATTAGCGCATCCAGTTCGGCAGCATGGGCCTCACTGAGCGGACGGATCTGCCCGCGGGCGATGCGCGCCGCCTCAATCAGGACATTTCGGCTTTCCGCCAGCGGTTCACCGGTAAGGTGGTTGATGACATCGGACTGAGTTTTGTCTGGTGCGAAACAGACCGCTTCTGCACCGTTGCGCGCCAGCGCCAGCAGCGTCAGAACCGCTTCATGTATTTCAGAACCATCGTAAACACCGCACCCGCTCAGTACTACGCCGACCTTTTTCATCCTGCGATCCCTCTCGAAAAATGTTACATGCACATTAAAAATTCTGATTAATACGGTGTGCTTCACACATTTAACTGATTCATGTAACAAAGTATTTAAGATTTGCTATCTTAACTGCGTGCGGCCTGAATTTTCCGGCTACGCCATTATCCTAAAAACAACTTATTAAGGCGCAGCCAAGATTTCCCTGGTGTTGGCGCAGTATTCGCGCACCCCGGTTTAGCCGGGGTCATTTTTTTCTGCTCTCCACCCAGGCTTTCAGGACGGCCACATCGTTCTGCCACTCCTGCTTCATCTCTTCAACCCATTCACCCACGTTATCTTCCCACGCCGGTAAATCCGGGGACTGGATCTGCTTACCTAGCTGCTGCAGATGACGCAAACCAATAGAGCCGGCGGCTCCTTTGATCTTATGGCCCTCTTCAACAACGCCTTTTTGATCCCGCGCCGTCAGGTTGGACTCCAGCACGTTCAGATAGCCTGGCATCATTTTTTCGAACATGGCTACACCGTCAGTGATCAACTTCGGACCCACCAGATCGATGTACTGCTCCAGCATCTCGATATCCAGCAAAGACTGCGCTTTTTCCGTATCTACCGTCGTCATGGTGCTCTCCTCTTCGTCACTGGTGTCCCAGTACTTCTTAATCATGGCGGTTAAGGCAGGTACCGCCAGCGGTTTGCTCAGTACATCGTCCATCCCGGCATCAAGGTACTCTTTTTTATCTTTCAGCACGTTGGCGGTCAACGCCACCAGCGGCGGCAGCTCATCGCTGGCGTAACGGCTGGTCAGTTCACGGGAGATGTCCAGCCCGGTCATGTCCGGGAGCTGAATATCCAGCAGCACCAGATCGTATTCCCCCGGGGTGAACATCTCCAGTGCGGCCTTGCCGGTCATGGCGACATCGACGCTACTGCCGAGTTTCTCCAGCACCGAGCGCGCCACAATCACGTTCAGTTCAATATCTTCCACCAGCAGCACGTGCAGAGCAGGCAGCGGCATATCGTCATGGGCAAAGGTATCTTCGACCTCTTCCGCCACGGCCGGAGCACGAACGCTCAGTTTAAACACCGAGCCGTGTCCAGGGTTGCTGCTCACCGTAATGTCGCCCCCCATGCTCTTCGCCAGGCGACGCGATACCGCCAGGCCAATGCCGGTGCCGGTAGCGGGCTTGCCTCCCTGGCTATCTTTAACCTGATAATACATGGCGAAGATCTTGTCCTGCTCCTCCTGCGGAATCCCGATCCCGGAATCTTCCACCTCGAAGTGCAGCATCTCGCCTTCGCCGTAACGCACGCGAACTGCCACCTGACCGCTCTGGGTAAACTTGACCGCATTGCTGATCAAGTTCCAGAGGATCTGGCGCAGGCGCGTGCCGTCAGTCACCACCTTGTGCGGCAGCGGCAGCGTTGGCTCCATCACAAAGCGTAGCCCTTTCTGCTGTGCCTGCAGGCCGGAGAGGTTTTCCAGATCGGCCAGGAAACCGGTGAAGTCCACCGGCTGGTTATCCAGCTGGACTTTGCGCCGCTCCATCTTATCCATATCGATAATATCGTTGAAGATATTGCCGAGCGTGACCGCTGAAACGTGGATCGTTTTCAGATATTTCTCCTGCTCTGCCGTCAGGTCGGTATCGAGCAGAATGCGGCTTAACCCCACGATGCCGTTGAGCGGGGTACGCAGCTCATGGCTGATGGTAGAGATAAAGGTGGTTTTATCGCGGCTGGCGCGCTCGAGGGCATCCTGATAGCGCTTACGCTCGGTAATGTCGCGCCCGAAACCCATCAGCCCGTGGCGTTTCCCGACCCGGTCGTAATACGGCACTTTGCGGATTTCGAAGCAGGCTTTGCGCCCGTCCGGGTAGTCGAGCCACTGCTCGTAGGTCAGGGAGACGTTATGACGGAACACCTTCTCGTCGGTTTCGATAACTTTGGCGGCCGCCTCGGGGGAGTAGACGTCCTGGGGGCGCAGACTGACGAGCTGCTTTTCGCTTTTACCGGTCAGGAGCTCCATCGCCCGGTTACAGCCGGAAAACTCTTTGTCTTCATTGCGGTAGAAGACCAGATCCGGGGAGGCGTCGAGGAAAGAGCGCAGGAATGAGGATTGCTGCTCAAGCTGGATCTGCGTCTGCTCGCGCTCCTTCATTTCGATTTTCAGCTGTTCCAGGGTGGTCTGGCGCTCGGCCTCGGCTTTCTCACGATCTGAGATCTCCTGGTTCAGTTGAGCGATGTTATCTTTCAGCTGCACGTTAAGCTTCAGATCGCGTTCGCGCATCTCCTCCAGCTTTTCCACTACCCTGGTCAGCCGCTGGCGGGACTCCTCCAGCTGTTCAACCACTACCGAGAGGAAATAGACCGCCCAAGGGGTGATCAGCAGGCCGAAGAAAATAGACCGAATGAGGTCAATGCTCTCAACCTGGCCGTGCAGCACCATGGTAATGGCCATCTGCACCACAATCGCCAGCACCACCAGCGCCAGCGCCAGCAGCAGGGAGAAGCGGACCAGGCCGAGCTTCATCATCAGATCGACATAGTATTGCGCCAGTAACCGAATTTGCTTCATAGGGGATCTCTTCACGACGTCATCGCACAATAATACTCAAATTCCAGGCAAGACGTTGAAGGTTGTGCAAAAAAGTGAGGGGTAGAACAGAGGATGCACCTCACCTCCGAAAGGAGGAGGTGAGGTGTCAGGGGTCAGGAGCGCTTCAACAGCATCCAGAGGCTGATCAGGAAGAAGGAGGCGCTTGGCAGCAGCGCGCCAATAACTGGCGGGATACCGTAAACCAAGGTCAGCGGACCAAAAATCTGATCGAGGACATAGAAGACGAAACCGAAGCTGATGCCGGTCACGACACGTACCCCCATCGGAACGCTACGCAGCGGGCCGAAGATAAACGACAGCGCCATCAGCATCATCACCGCCACGGAGAGCGGCTGGAAGATCTTGCTCCACATGTTGAGCTGATAACGCCCGGCGTCCTGGCCACTCGACTTCAGGTACTTCACGTAGTTGTGCAGGCCGCTGATGGACAGCGCATCCGGATCCAGCGCCACCACGCCGAGCTTGTCGGGGGTCAGGTTGGTTTTCCAGGTACCAGTGACCGTCTGCGAACCGGTAATCTGTTTTGGATCCTGCAGGTTTGACTCATCCACCTGGGACAAACGCCAGACCTTTTTCTCCGTATCGAAGGTCGCAGAGGTCGCATAACGCACTGCCTGCAGACGACGCTGATCGTTAAAGCTGTAGATGCTCACGCCGCCGAGCGTGTTCTCGCCGGTAACGCGTTCGATATAGACAAAGTTATTCCCGTCTTTCGCCCACAGCCCCTGCTGGGTCGAGAGCAGCGAGCCGCCATACATCATCTGCGCACGATAGTTACGCGCCATCTGCTCGCCCTGTGGCGCAACCCACTCACCCATCGCCATGGTCAGGAATACCAGCGGGATCGCGGTTTTCATCACCGACAGCGCAACCTGCATACGGGTAAAGCCCGACGCCTGCATCACCACCAGCTCACTGCGCTGCGCCAGCATCCCCAGCCCCAGCAGAGCGCCTAACAGCGCCGCCATCGGGAAGAAGATCTGCACGTCTTTCGGAATACTGAGCAGGGTATACATACCCGCCCCCAACGCATCATAGCTCCCCTGCCCGGCCTTTTTCAGCTGGTCGACAAACTTGATGATGCCGGAGAGCGACACCAGCATGAATAACGTCATCATGATGGTGGTAAAAATGGTTTTACCGATATAGCGGTCAAGAACGCCAAACGCCTGCATTACACCGCTCCTTTACGCGTAAACCGGGCTCGTACACGGCGCATCGGCACGGTATCCCACAGGTTGAGGATGACCGCCAACAGCAGATAGAGTCCGTTAATCACCCAGGTCCAGATAACCGGGTCGATTTTTCCTTTACCGCCATTCGATTTGATCGAGGTCTGCAGCAGGAAGAACACCAGATAAAGCAGCATCGCGGGCAGCATGGAGAGCACGCGGCCCTGACGTGGGTTGACCACGCTGAGCGGCACCACCATCAACGCCATCATAAAGACGGTGAATACCAGAGTCAGTCGCCAGTGCAGCTCCGCGCGGGCGCGATTGGTATCGGTGTTGATAAGCGTACGCATGCTCATCTGCTCAGTATCGGTAGGATCCAGCGCCACCGTCTGATGACCAATAATCGCCTGATAGTTCTGGAAGTCAGTAATGCGGAAATCACGCAGCATCGCCGTGCCTTCAAAGCGAGTGCCCTGGTTCAGGGTCACGATCTGCGAACCGTTTTTATCCTGGGCGAGCTGACCGGAATCGGCCACCACCACGGACGGACGGGCATTACCTTTGGTACGGATTTGCGCGAGGAAGACGTCGTTAAAGCGGCTGCCATCCACGCTTTCAATAAACAGCACGGAGTTACCGTCGGTTGCCTGCTGGAACTGCCCCTGCGCCAGTGCGGCCATGCCGGGGTTCGCTTTCGCTTCAGCCAGCACTTCGTCCTGATGTCGCGAGGAGACAGGCCCGGCCCACATCACGTTCACCGCGGCCACGATGCCGGTAAACAGCGCCAGGACCATCGCAGCTTTAATCAGTACCGCTTTGCTCAGACCACATGCGTGCATGACGGTGATTTCACTTTCGGTATAGAGTTTACCGAGCGTCATCAGCAGTCCGAGGAAAAGGCTTAATGGCAGGATAAGCTGCGCCATTTCAGGCACGCCTAACCCGAGCAGAGAAAGCACCAGATTTGTGGGAATTTCACCGTCGACAGCCGCGCCGAGGATCCTCACCAGTTTCTGACAGAAAAAGATCAGAAGCAGGATGAAGAGTATCGCCAGCTGGCTTTTGAGCGTCTCCCGCACCAGATATCTTATGATTATCACATTAAATACGCCCGTAAAAACCCGTCTCTTTGCAGGAAAATCGCTTGTTTCATGGCTTAAACGTCATTTATTCTCTTGAGTCGTCGAAATCATCGCTAAGATTAGAACACCCGGCGGATTCGCGCTTCAGTAGTTACTATGACGTGTCGAAACCGTAATAACGTAAGATTAACACGAAGTCACCGCAACAGCGGGCATGAGTTACGAAAGGTTTCAATTCTATCCGTAGCTGCCGCTGTTGTCTTTAAGATTCAGGAGCGTAGTTCATGGAGTTCAGTGTAAAAAGCGGTAGCCCGGAGAAACAGCGGAGTGCCTGCATCGTCGTCGGCGTGTTTGAACCCCGCAGACTCTCTCCGATCGCAGAACAACTCGATAAAATCAGCGACGGCTACATCAGCGCCCTGCTGCGCCGTGGCGAGCTGGAAGGCAAACCGGGTCAGACGCTGCTGCTGCATCATGTGCCGAACGTACTGTCCGAGCGCATCCTGCTGATTGGCTGTGGCAAAGAGCGCGAGCTGGATGAGCGCCAGTACAAACAGGTTATTCAGAAAACGATTAATACACTGAATGATACTGGCTCAATGGAGGCCGTGTGCTTCCTGACCGAACTGCACGTCAAAGGCCGCAACACCTACTGGAAAGTGCGCCAGGCGGTTGAGACCGCAAAAGAAACCCTCTACAGCTTCGATCAGCTGAAAACCACTAAAAGCGAACCTCGTCGTCCGCTGCGTAAAATGGTCTTTAACGTTCCGACTCGTCGTGAGCTGACCAGCGGCGAGCGCGCCATTCAGCATGGTCTGGCGATCGCTGCGGGTATCAAAGCCGCGAAAGATCTGGGCAACATGCCGCCAAACATCTGTAACGCCGGTTATCTTGCCTCCCAGGCGCGCCAGTTGGCTGACTCCTACAGCAAAAATGTGGTCACCCGCGTGATTGGCGAACAGCAGATGAAAGAGCTGGGTATGCACTCCTACCTGGCCGTCGGCAACGGTTCACAAAATGAATCCCTGATGTCGGTCATCGAGTACAAGGGCAACCCATCTGAAGACGTGCGTCCGATTGTGCTGGTCGGTAAAGGCCTGACCTTCGACTCCGGCGGTATCTCCATCAAACCGGCCGAAGGCATGGATGAGATGAAGTACGACATGTGCGGTGCGGCGGCGGTCTACGGTGTGATGCGTATGGTGGCGGAACTCCAGTTGCCTATCAACGTGATCGGCGTGCTGGCAGGCTGTGAAAACATGCCGGGCGGACGCGCCTATCGTCCGGGCGACGTGCTCACTACCATGTCCGGCCAGACCGTTGAAGTGCTGAACACCGACGCCGAAGGCCGTCTGGTACTGTGCGACGTGCTGACTTACGTAGAACGCTTCGAGCCTGAAGCGGTGATCGACGTGGCAACCCTGACCGGTGCCTGCGTGATTGCGCTGGGTCACCACATCACCGGCCTGATGTCGAACCACAACCCGCTGGCCCATGAGCTGATCGGTGCTTCCGAACAGGCGGGCGACCGCGCATGGCGTCTGCCGATGGCCGATGAGTACCAGGAGCAGCTGGAGTCCAACTTTGCAGATATGGCCAACATCGGTGGGCGTCCTGGCGGTGCCATCACCGCAGCCTGCTTCCTGGCGCGCTTTACCCGCAAATACAACTGGGCCCACCTGGACATCGCCGGTACTGCATGGCGTTCCGGTAAAGCCAAAGGCGCCACCGGCCGCCCGGTTGCCCTGCTGTCGCAGTTCCTGCTGAACCGCGCCGGGTTTAACGGCGAAGAGTAATTCCCGTCTGATGCCCGGTAGCGCTACGCTTACCGGGCCTACGGGATAATGCCGTTTGTAGGCCGGGTAAGCGTAGCGCCACCCGGCTTTGCATTTAAATCCACAACAAGAAGCCCCATATATGAAAAACGCGACGTTCTATCTTCTGGACAATGACACGCAACAGGATGGCCTCAGCGCCGTCGAACAGCTGGTGTGTGAGATTGCCGCAGAACGTTGGCGCGGTGGAAAACGCGTGCTGATTGCCTGTGAAGATGAGCAGCAGGCCATCCGTCTGGATGAAGCCCTGTGGGCACGACCGCCGGAAAGTTTTGTTCCGCATAATCTCGCGGGGGAAGGACCGCGCGGTGGCGCGCCGGTGGAGATCGCCTGGCCGCAAAAACGCAACAGCAGCCCGCGGGATATTTTAATCAGCCTGCGTACCGGCTTTGCAGATTTTGCCACCGCTTTCACAGAAGTGGTAGACTTTGTCCCTCACGAAGATTCTTTGAAACAACTGGCGCGCGAACGCTATAAAGCGTACCGCCTGGCTGGTTTTAACCTGAATACGGCAACCTGGAAATAATGGAAAAGACATACAACCCACGCGATATCGAACAGCCGCTTTACGAGCACTGGGAACAGCAGGGCTATTTCAAGCCTAACGGCGACGAAAGCAAAGAGTCCTTCTGCATCATGATCCCGCCGCCGAACGTCACCGGCAGTTTGCATATGGGGCATGCCTTCCAGCAGACCATCATGGATACCATGATCCGTTACCAGCGCATGCAGGGCAAAAACACCCTGTGGCAGGCGGGTACTGACCATGCGGGTATTGCTACCCAGATGGTGGTCGAACGTAAAATTGCCGCTGAAGAAGGTAAAACCCGCCACGACTACGGTCGCGACGCCTTTATCGACAAAATCTGGCAGTGGAAAGCGGAATCCGGCGGCACCATTACCCGTCAGATGCGCCGTCTCGGCAACTCCGTGGACTGGGAGCGCGAGCGCTTCACCATGGACGAAGGCCTGTCCAACGCCGTTAAAGAAGTGTTCGTCCGTCTGTATAAAGAAGACCTGATCTACCGTGGCAAGCGCCTGGTAAACTGGGATCCAAAACTGCGCACCGCCATCTCTGACCTGGAAGTGGAAAACCGCGAGTCTAAAGGCTCCATGTGGCATATCCGCTATCCGCTGGCCGACGGTGCCAAAACCGCAGACGGTAAAGATTACCTGGTGGTGGCCACTACCCGTCCGGAAACCCTGCTGGGCGATACCGGCGTGGCCGTTAACCCGGAAGATCCGCGTTACAAAGATCTGATCGGTAAATTCGTGGTGCTGCCGCTGGTAAACCGCCGCATTCCGATTGTGGGCGATGAACACGCCGACATGGAAAAAGGCACCGGCTGCGTGAAGATCACCCCGGCACACGACTTTAACGACTATGAAGTGGGTCGTCGTCACGCCCTGCCGATGATCAACATCCTGACCTTTGATGGCGACATCCGCGAAAGCGCGGAAGTGTATGACACCAAAGGCGAAGAATCTGACGTCTATTCCAGCGATATCCCGGCTGAGTTCCAGAATCTGGAGCGTTTTGCCGCGCGTAAAGCGGTAGTTGCCGCTGTTGACGCCCTGGGCCTGCTGGAAGAGATCAAACCGCACGACCTGACCGTTCCTTACGGCGACCGTGGCGGCGTGGTGATCGAACCGATGCTGACCGACCAGTGGTACGTGCGTGCCGACGTGCTGGCGAAACCGGCTGTTGAAGCGGTTGAGAACGGCAGCATCCAGTTCGTGCCAAAACAGTATGAAAACATGTACTTCTCCTGGATGCGCGATATCCAGGACTGGTGTATCTCCCGTCAGCTGTGGTGGGGTCACCGCATCCCGGCGTGGTATGACAACGAAGGCAATGTCTACGTGGGCCGCACCGAAGACGAAGTGCGTCAGGAAAACAAGCTGAGCGCTGACGTCGCCCTGCGTCAGGATGAAGACGTGCTGGATACCTGGTTCTCTTCCGCGCTGTGGACCTTCTCCACCCTCGGCTGGCCAGAGAATACCGATGCGCTGCGTCAGTTCCACCCAACCAGCGTGATGGTCTCCGGCTTCGACATTATCTTCTTCTGGATCGCCCGCATGATCATGATGACCATGCACTTCATCAAAGATGAAGACGGCAAGCCGCAGGTTCCGTTCCATACCGTCTACATGACCGGTCTGATCCGTGACGACGAAGGTCAAAAGATGTCCAAGTCCAAGGGTAACGTTATTGACCCGCTGGACATGGTTGACGGTATCTCGCTGGAAGATCTGCTGGAGAAACGTACCGGCAACATGATGCAGCCGCAGCTGGCTGAGAAGATCCGCAAGCGCACCGAGAAGCAGTTCCCGGACGGCATCGAGCCACACGGTACCGACGCCCTGCGTTTCACCCTGGCGGCGCTGGCCTCAACCGGTCGCGACATCAACTGGGACATGAAACGTCTGGAAGGTTACCGCAACTTCTGTAACAAGCTGTGGAACGCCAGCCGCTTTGTGCTGATGAACACCGAAGATCAGGATTGCGGCTTTAACGGCGGCGAAATGACTCTGTCGCTGGCTGACCGCTGGATCCTGGCGGAATTCAACCAGACCACCAAAGCGTTCCGTGAGGCGCTGGACAGCTACCGCTTCGATATCGCGGCAGGCATTCTGTACGAGTTCACCTGGAACCAGTTCTGTGACTGGTACCTGGAGCTGACCAAGCCGGTGATGAACGGTGGATCTGAAGCGGAGCTGCGCGGTACGCGCAACACCCTGATTACCGTTCTGGAAGGTCTGCTGCGCCTGGCGCACCCGATCATCCCGTTCATTACCGAAACCATCTGGCAGCGCGTGAAGGTGATTGCCGGTATCAATGCCGATACCATCATGCTGCAGCCGTTCCCGGCCTTCGATGCTGCGCAGGTTGATGAAGCTGCTGCTGCCGATACCGAGTGGTTGAAGCAGGCGATCGTTGCCGTGCGTAACATCCGTGCAGAGATGAACATCTCCCCGGGTAAACCACTGGCACTGCTGCTGCGTGGTTGCAGCGAGGCGGCGGTTCGTCGCGTGACGGAGAACAACACCTTCCTGCAGACCATGGCACGTCTGGAGAGCATCACCGTGCTGCCGGCAGATGATAAAGGTCCGGTCTCCGTGACCAAAATCATCGACGGCGCCGAGCTGCAGATCCCGATGGCTGGCCTGGTTGACAAAGAGGCTGAGCTGGCGCGTCTGGCGAAAGAAGTGGCTAAAGTTGAAGTTGAAATCGGTAAGATCGAAAGCAAACTGTCTAACGAAGGCTTTGTCGCCCGCGCACCGGAAGCGGTTATCGCTAAAGAGCGTGAGCGTCTGGTTGGTTTCGCGGATGCTAAAGCGAAACTGATCGAGCAACAGGCTGTCATTAGCGCGCTGTGATGAGTGAAGCTATGCATGTAAATGCCTCTGTAACGGCGCATCTGCGCCGTATCACCGCCACGGATAACCCGGCAATCGCCGGCGTTATCCGCCGGGTATCTGCTGAGTACGGCCTGACGGCCGATAAAGGTTATACCGTTGCGGATCCCAATCTCGATGAACTGTACGCGGTGTACAGCCAGCCGGGGCATGCCTATTGGGTGGTGGAGCAGAATGGCCAGGTTGTGGGTGGCGGTGGCGTTGCGCCGCTCTCCTGCAGCGAGCCGGACATCTGCGAACTGCAAAAAATGTATTTCCTGCCCGTCGTCCGTGGACAAGGCTTAGCCAAAAAACTGGCGTTACAGGCACTGGATCATGCCCGCGCGCAGGGGTTTAAACGCTGCTATCTTGAAACCACCGCCTTTCTGACCGACGCCATCAGACTGTACGAACATCTCGGCTTTGAGCATATCGACCAGCCGCTGGGATGTACCGGGCATGTTGATTGCGAAGTGCGAATGTTGAAAACGTTATAATTCCTTTCCTGCCCCCTTCTGTTAAGCGGCTGTAAACTGAATGCTCTACACTCTCAGTTCCACACCATCAGGGGGTAATATCATGTCGAAGATAAAAAGCTACGCCGCACCGCAGGCGGGTGCAGAACTTGAGCTGTACGAATACGATGCGGGCGAGCTGAAAGCAGAAGACGTTGAAGTCCAGGTTGATTACTGCGGGATCTGCCATTCCGATTTGTCGATGATCGATAACGAATGGGGCTTTTCGCAATACCCGCTGATTGCCGGGCACGAAGTGATTGGCCGCGTGGTGGCCCTCGGCAGTGCCGCGCAGGAAAAAGGGCTGAAGATTGGCCAACGCGTGGGCATCGGCTGGACCGCACGCAGCTGTGGTCACTGCGATGCCTGTATCAGCGGCAACCAGATTAACTGTCTGGAAGGCGCCACCCCTACCATTCTGAATAACGGCGGTTTCGCTGACAAACTGCGCGCCGACTGGCAGTGGGTCATTCCTCTTCCTGAGCAGATGGATATCGAATCTGCCGGTCCGCTGCTGTGCGGCGGGATCACGGTCTTTAAACCACTGCTGATGCACCACATCACCGCCACCAGCCGCGTGGGGGTAATCGGTATTGGTGGCCTGGGCCATATTGCCATCAAGCTTCTGCACGCGATGGGCTGTGAAGTAACGGCGTTCAGCTCCAACCCGGCGAAAGAGCAGGAAGTGCTGGCAATGGGTGCTGACAAGGTGGTGAACAGCCGCGACCCTGAGCTGTTGAAAGCTCTGGCCGGTCAGTTTGATCTGATCATCAACACCGTTAACGTCGATCTCGACTGGCAGCCGTACTTTGAAGCGCTGGCCTACGGCGGTAATTTCCATACCGTGGGTGCTGTCCTGAAGCCACTGCCTGTTCCGGCGTTCACGCTGATTGGCGGCGATCGCAGCGTGTCGGGTTCTGCAACGGGCACACCTTATGAGCTGCGTAAGCTGATGAAATTTGCCGGTCGCACCAAAGTCGCGCCGACCATCGAGATGTACCCGATGTCGAAAATCAACGACGCTATCCAGCACGTCCGTGACGGCAAAGCTCGTTATCGCGTGGTGCTGAAAGCAGACTTTTAAGCTGTTGTTGCCCGGTGGTGCCAGGCTTACCGGGCCTACGGGGCGGTGCGGTCTGATGCCCTCACCCCGTCCCTCTCCCACCGGGAGAGGGAGCAAACATTAAAAACGGTAACGGTTGTTACCGTTTTGCATTTACCTCGCCACCCGGCAATTTCCCACTATCGCACCAGGGCCGCAAATACCTCAGCCACTGCCACCGCCCCAGGATCGGCTACCCCGTCAAGATTCTCTTTATTCACATAGGATGAGCGCCCCGCTCCGGCTTTGCTCATACTCGCCGTGGCATCCGCCCCCTCTTTTGCAGCCCTGGCGGCAGCCTGAATATCCCCTGTCTGAAACGCTTCCAGCGCGGGCTGGAGCGCGTCGATCAAGGTGCGATCCCCGCGATCGGCCCCGCCATACTGTTTCATTTGCGCAAGCCCGGTCAGCAAGGCAGCGGGCAAGGCTTTCCCGCTCCGCAGCGCCTGTCCGGCGGCGGTAAAGAAGATCGACATCAATACCCCGCTCGATCCTCCCATCACCGTCGCCAGCCGCTCGCCCACCACCAGCAGCAGCTGCGGCAGATCGTTCAGCGGCAGGCGCTCCTCCTCCAGCCATTGCGCAATGTCCCGTGCACCTTGCGCAAAGGTCGACCCTGTATCGCCATCCCCCACTTTTGCATCCAGGGCGTTAAGACGATTTTCCAGGGCGATTAAGCAACCCGTGGCCGCAGCGAGGTACTGCGCGACGTTCGCATTCGCTGACGGGGTAAATTCCTCGCTGTCATGCAGCGGGGTGTGTGCCAGCGAGCGCAGCGGCGCAAAGGCCACCGGCTTTTGCCAGCCCAGCGTCTCTACCGGCGCGTTGAGCGCCTCTTCAAAGTTCGGGTTTAGCTTCAACAGGGACAAGGAAAAGCCCTTCATGTCCAGCGAACTCACCAGCGGTGCCGGACCAATCAAATACGCGATCTGATCTTTCAGCGCCGAATGCGCCAGCTCTTTGGTCAGCAGCGCCATCTCCAGCGCCGAGACGCCGCCGAGGTTATTGATCAGCACCGCCAGCCGCCCAACACCTGCCTGCGCCAGCAAGGGTTTCACCAGCGTATCGATAATCGCCCTGCTGTTTTGCGTCTCGACCACCGACGCCCCTGGCTCACCGTGGATCCCCAGCCCCAGCTCGACGTGACCTTTTCTGATGCGCCCCTCTTCATCGTCGCTGCCCGGCAGATTGCAGGTCTGTATCGCCACGCCCAGACTCCAGAGATTATCGCAGGCCTGAAGGGCCATATCCCGCACGTCCCTCAGCGATTTCCCCTGTTCGGCAGCATGCCCGGCAATTTTATGCACCAGCGCGGTTCCGGCAATGCCCCGCGGCTGATTGTTATCCGGGAGAGCGATATCATCGGCCACAATCACCATCTCCACTTTGAGCCCGAAGCGCTTGGCTTTTTCTGCCGCGAGGCCAAAGTTGAGACGATCCCCGGTGTAGTTTTTGACGATCAGCAGGCAGCCCTGCTCGCCGGTCACCGCCACGATGGCATTCAGCACCGCCTCTACGCTCGGGGAAGCAAACAGATCGCCGCAGACGGCAGCGGTCAGCATCCCTTTACCCACAAACCCCGCATGCGCCGGTTCATGACCGGATCCGCCGCCGGAAATCACCGCCACGCGGCTTTTATCCCAGTCGGCGCGCACCACCACACGGATCGCCGGATCGCTATCCAGTTTGACAAGATTGCCGTGCGGGGCGGAGATGAGCATACCTTCAATGGCGTCATTAACCAGCTGTTTGCGGTCATTAAAGAAGAATCTGGACATAGCTTTCCAATATGTTGTGAATCGTATGCAAAAGCATAGTCCGTGCTGGATATCGCGCCGCAAAGTCAGAAATTGACCCGCTCTTTTTACCGTCAGGTTGCCTATACTCCACGCAGGACTGAACGAGGAAGCCGACCATGAGTACACCCCTGCTGATTGCCCGGACGCGGGATAACGAACAATTTCTTCTGCCCGCAATGGCTAACCGACATGGCCTGATTACCGGTGCCACCGGCACGGGTAAAACCGTGACGCTGCAAAAGCTGGCCGAGTCATTTTCGAGTATTGGCGTGCCGGTTTTTATGGCCGATGTTAAAGGCGATCTCAGCGGCGTTGCCCGGGAAGGGGTCGGCTCGGAAAAGCTCCTTGAACGGCTGAACAACATCGGCGTTACCGACTGGCAACCAGAGGGTAATCCGGTGGTGGTCTGGGATATTTTCGGGGAGAAAGGTCATCCGGTGCGCGCCACTGTCTCCGATCTCGGCCCACTGCTGCTGGCGCGTCTGCTCGACCTCAACGAGGTACAGACTGGCGTGCTGAACATCATCTTCCGCATTGCCGACGATCAGGGGCTGCTGCTGCTCGATTTCAAAGATCTGCGGGCCATTACGCAGTACATCGGGGATAACGCCAAATCTTTCCAGAATCAGTATGGCAATATCAGCAGCGCCTCCGTGGGGGCTATCCAGCGTGGATTGCTGACGCTGGAGCAACAGGGTGCTGAACACTTCTTTGGCGAACCTATGCTGGATATCAAAGACTGGATGCGCACCGACAGCAACGGCAAAGGCATCATCAATATTCTGAGTGCGGAAAAGCTCTACCAGATGCCAAAGCTCTACGCCGCCAGCCTGCTGTGGATGCTCTCTGATCTCTTTGAGCAACTGCCGGAGGCGGGCGACCTGGAAAAACCGAAGCTGGTCTTCTTCTTTGACGAAGCCCATCTGCTGTTCAGCGATGCCCCGCAGGTGCTGCTGGATAAGATCGAACAGGTGATCCGCCTGATCCGCTCTAAAGGTGTGGGTGTCTGGTTTGTTTCGCAGAACCCCGCCGATATTCCCGATAACGTGCTGGGCCAGCTGGGCAACCGTGTCCAGCACGCCCTGCGCGCCTTTACGCCAAAAGATCAGAAGGCGGTGAAAGCCGCAGCGCAGACCATGCGCGCCAACCCGGCCTTTGATACCGAAGCGGCCATTCAGGCGCTGGGGACCGGCGAGGCGCTGATCTCTTTTCTTGATGCCAAAGGCAGCCCCTCAGTGGTCGAGCGCGCGATGGTGATCGCTCCTAATTCCCGGATGGGGCCGATCGGTGACGATGAGCGTAACGGGCTGATTAACCACTCCCCGGTCTATGGTAAATACGAAGACGACGTCGATAGAGAATCGGCGTACGAGATGCTGCAAAAAGGGGTACAGGCCAGCCCGGCGCAGCAGGAGGCCCCCGCCGCGAAGGGCCAGTCCGTTGAGGTCGATGATGGGATCCTCGGCGGGTTGAAGGACATCCTGTTTGGCAGCACCGGCCCGCGCGGCGGTAAACGCGACGGGGTGGTGCAAACCATGGCGAAAAGCGCGGCGCGTCAGGTGACGAATCAGATTGTACGCGGTGTGCTGGGCAGCTTATTAGGCGGACGCCGACGGTAACGCAGGCATCCACGGCGTTCCCAGCGCCGAGCCCTGAACCCCCTGCTCGTTCAGGTAGCGATCCAGCTCCACCATCCCCGTCCAGCGGTTCTCGCACCACAGCGGTGCCAGCAGCGTTGGACGGCGGGCGCTGGCGGAGATGCGGTGATACACCACCTCCGGCGGCGTGTGGCGGATCATCTCTCCGGCCGTCGCCACGTAGTCGTCCAGCTCAATGCCATTCAGTCGCCCGGCTTCCCAGGCTTTAGCCATAATGCTGCCCGTCACGATATGCAGCGGGTGCAGCTTGATGCCGTCGACGCCGGTCTCTACCACGCGGTGCAGCGTTTCCAGGCCGTGATGCTGTTCTTCTCCCGGCAGGCCGACAATCAGATGGGTACAGACCTTCAACCCACGCTCGCGTGCCAGCCGGGTGGTGCGTTGATAGCAGGCAAAATCATGACCGCGGTTGATACGGTGCAGGGTTTTATCGTGGGCGGTCTGCAATCCCAGCTCCAGCCAGATCTCATACCCCTGCTCTTTGTATTCGCTGAGCAGATCCAGCACCGCCTCCGGCACGCAGTCAGGCCGTGTCCCGACGCAGAGCCCGACGATATTGGCCTGGCTCACCGCCTGCTGATACATGGAGCGCAGCACCTGCACTTCCGCCCATGTGCTGGTATAGGCCTGAAAATAGGCCAGATACTGATTTGCCCGGTTAACCCGCGTTGCCTGGTGTGCGAGCTGCGTCGCGATGGACTGGTGTTGCTGCGCTTCGTCGGCAAACGAGGCCACATTACAGAAGGTACAGCCGCCACGCCCGATAGTGCCGTCGCGGTTCGGGCAGCTAAATCCCCCGTGGAGCGACAGCTTATGGACCTTCTGCCCGTAGCGGCGTGAAAGATCCCCACCAAACATATTGACTAATTTCTGTAACTGCATAATCTGATAGACCGCCCCATTGAAAGGGGACAAGCCTGCCATTTTTCACCTCCGACGGCGATGACCTGGATCAATCGTCCCGGCGTGCTTTTATCCTTTGCATAAATACCCAGGATAATTGCAATTTCATTCATCGCCTTTCTAATTACTTTTCCTTATGTTCGGCAGGATTTTTTCATTTATATCGCCTGCGCTGAAAAACAGTGACATCATGCGGGCCTCCACTAATAAGCAGCATTAAATCCTGCTTAAATCGCACTATTTAGCATGCTACCGCTCTAATACCGCTTTCATATAGTGAGTCAGATCACACTCCCCTAACGTCCACAGCAAGGTTACCGGGATGTGAATCTCGCCAAATACCCAATAAAATCAGATTGATACTCTTCCTTTAGCACATTTTTGTATAAATAAGATTGCCATTTGACCTGTGTACGGATTCCCGATAAGTTGGAAATCCGCTGGAAGCTTTCTGGATGAGCAGCCTGCTCATCATATTTATGCAGTAGTTGAGATTCCCTCTGAAGCAAGTCCTCAAACTTGTTTGACCTGTGCGAAAAGGATATTAAGAGGGCGAATGCGAGGTACGCGTATGAAACGCAAACCCCGTCGCCGCGCTCTTGCTGTGCCTGTGCGCCACGGTCCGGAGAGAAGTCCCGAAGAGCCTGGGGAGGTTCACTGATATGTTGTACGATAAATCCCTTGAGAAGGATAACTGTGGTTTCGGCCTGATCGCCCACATAGAAGGCGAACCTAGCCACAAGGTAGTGCGTACCGCTATACACGCACTGGCCCGTATGCAGCACCGTGGCGCTATCCTTGCGGATGGTAAAACCGGCGACGGTTGCGGTCTGCTGCTGCAAAAACCGGATCGTTTCTTTCGCATCGTAGCGGAAGAGCGCGGCTGGCGTTTAGCCAAAAACTACGCTGTCGGCATGCTGTTCCTGAATCAGGACGCGGAAAAAGCCGCCGTATCGCGCCGCATCGTCGAAGAAGAACTTCAACGCGAAACCCTGTCTATCGTCGGCTGGCGCGAAGTGCCCACCAACGAAGGGGTACTCGGTGAAATCGCCCTCTCCTCGCTGCCTCGTATCGAGCAAATCTTTGTCAACGCGCCTGCGGGCTGGCGTCCACGTGATATGGAACGCCGCCTGTTTATCGCCCGTCGCCGCATTGAAAAACGTCTCCAGGAAGATAAAGAGTTCTACGTCTGTAGCCTCTCGAACCTGGTGAACATCTATAAAGGTCTGTGTATGCCGGCTGACCTGCCGCGCTTCTACCTGGACCTGGCGGACCTGCGTCTGGAATCGGCCATTTGCCTGTTCCACCAGCGCTTCTCCACCAACACCGTTCCACGCTGGCCGCTGGCTCAGCCGTTCCGCTATCTGGCGCACAATGGCGAGATCAACACCATCACCGGTAACCGCCAGTGGGCACGCGCCCGTACCTATAAATTCCAGACCCCGTTGATCCCGGATCTGCACGATGCAGCGCCGTTCGTCAACGAAACCGGCTCTGACTCCAGTTCCATGGATAACATGCTGGAACTGCTGCTGGCCGGCGGGATGGATATCGTCCGCGCCATGCGCCTGCTGGTTCCGCCAGCCTGGCAGAACAACCCGGATATGGATCCTGAGCTGCGTTCCTTCTTCGACTTTAACTCCATGCACATGGAGCCGTGGGATGGCCCTGCCGGTATCGTGATGTCCGACGGGCGCTTTGCCGCCTGTAACCTCGACCGTAACGGTCTGCGCCCGGCGCGCTACGTCATCACCAAAGACAAGCTGATCACCTGCGCCTCTGAAGTGGGGATCTGGGATTACCAGCCTGACGAAGTGGTTGAGAAAGGCCGCGTAGGGCCTGGCGAGCTGATGGTAATCGACACCCGCGGTGGCCGTATCCTGCACTCCGCGGAAACCGATAACGATCTGAAAAGCCGTCATCCGTACAAAGAGTGGATGGAGAAAAACGTTCGCCGTCTGGTGCCGTTTGAAGATCTGCCGGATCAGGACGTGGGCAGCCGCGAGCTGGATGACGATACCCTCGCCAGCTACCAGAAACAGTTTAACTACAGCGCGGAAGAGCTGGACTCGGTTATCCGCGTGTTAGGCGAAAACGGCCAGGAAGCGGTCGGCTCCATGGGTGATGATACCCCGTTTGCCGTGCTCTCCAGCCAGCCGCGTATCATTTACGATTACTTCCGTCAGCAGTTCGCGCAGGTGACCAACCCGCCGATCGATCCGCTGCGTGAAGCCCACGTAATGTCGCTGGCCACCAGCATCGGTCGTGAGATGAACGTCTTCTGCGAAGCCGAAGGTCAGGCGCACCGTCTGACCTTTAAGTCGCCGATCCTGCTGTACTCCGATTTTAAACAGCTCACCACTCTGCAAGAGGAGCACTACCGCGCCGACACGCTCGATATCACCTTCGACGTGACCGAAGCGACCCTCGAAGAGACGGTGAATGCGCTGTGTGACAAAGCGGAACAGATGGTGCGTAACGGCACCGTTCTGCTGGTGCTGTCCGACCGTAACATTGCGAAGAACCGCCTGCCGGTTCCGGCACCAATGGCCGTCGGTGCTATCCAGACCCGTCTGGTCGATAAGAGCCTGCGCTGCGACGCCAACATCATTGTGGAAACCGCCAGCGCGCGTGACCCACACCACTTCGCGGTGCTGCTGGGCTTCGGTGCGACGGCGATCTACCCGTACCTGGCCTACGAAACGCTGGCCAAGCTGGTAGACGGCCAGGCCATCGACAAAGATTACCGTACCGTGATGCTGAACTACCGTAACGGCATCAATAAAGGCCTGTACAAGATCATGTCCAAGATGGGCATCTCGACCATCGCCTCTTACCGCTGCTCGAAGCTGTTCGAAGCTGTCGGTCTGCATGACGACGTGGCCGACCTCTGCTTCCAGGGCGTGATCAGCCGTATTGGCGGAGCGGGCTTTAGCGACTTCCAGCAGGATCTGCTGAACCTCTCCAAACGCGCCTGGCTGGCTCGTAAGCCACTGGATCAGGGCGGACAGCTGAAGTATGTCCACGGCGGTGAATACCACGCCTATAACCCGGACGTGGTGCGTACCCTGCAACAGGCCGTCCAGAGCGGCGAGTACAGCGATTATCAGCAGTATGCCGAGCTGGTGAACAACCGTCCGGCGGCCACGCTGCGCGATCTGCTGGCGGTGAACCCGGGCGATACCGCTGTAAGCATTAACGACGTTGAACCGGCCACGGAACTGTTCAAACGCTTTGATACCGCCGCGATGTCTATCGGCGCGCTGAGCCCGGAAGCCCACGAGGCACTGGCAGAAGCGATGAACAGCATCGGCGGGAACTCCAACTCCGGCGAAGGCGGTGAAGATCCGGCGCGCTACGGCACCAACAAAGTGTCGCGCATCAAGCAGGTCGCTTCCGGCCGCTTCGGTGTGACCCCAGCGTACCTGGTCAACGCCGACGTAATCCAGATTAAAGTTGCCCAGGGTGCGAAACCGGGCGAAGGCGGACAGTTACCGGGTGACAAAGTGACCCCGTATATCGCCAAACTGCGCTACTCGGTACCGGGCGTGACGCTGATCTCCCCGCCGCCGCACCACGATATCTACTCTATCGAGGATCTGGCGCAGCTGATTTTCGACCTGAAACAGGTCAACCCGAAAGCGATGATCTCCGTAAAACTGGTTTCCGAGCCGGGCGTGGGCACAATCGCCACCGGCGTGGCAAAAGCCTATGCGGATCTGATCACCATCGCCGGTTACGATGGCGGCACCGGGGCGAGCCCGCTCTCCTCCGTGAAATATGCGGGCTGTCCGTGGGAGCTGGGCCTGGTGGAAACCCAGCAGGCGCTGGTGGCGAACGGTCTGCGTCATAAGATCCGTCTGCAGGTGGATGGCGGTCTGAAAACCGGCCTCGACATCATCAAAGCGGCTATCCTCGGTGCAGAGAGCTTTGGCTTCGGTACCGGTCCGATGGTGGCGCTGGGCTGTAAATACCTGCGTATTTGTCACCTGAACAACTGCGCAACCGGTGTTGCAACCCAGGACGAGAAGCTGCGTAAGAACCACTATCACGGCCTGCCGTTCAAAGTGACCAATTACTTTGACTTCATCGCCCGCGAAACCCGCGAGCTGATGGCGCAGCTGGGCGTGACGCGTCTGGTGGATCTGATTGGCCGTACCGACCTGCTGAAAGAGCTGGACGGATTCACGGCTAAGCAGCAGAACCTGAAGCTGTCCCGTCTGCTGGAAACGGCTGAACCGCATCCGGGCAAAGCGGTGTACTGCACCGAGAACAACCCGCCGTTCGACAATGGCGTGCTGAACGCCCAGCTGTTGCAGCAGGCGAAGCCGTTTGTGGATGAGAAGCAGAGCAAAACCTTCTGGTTTGATATTCGCAACACCGACCGTTCAGTCGGCGCAACGCTCTCGGGCTACATTGCGCAGACCCACGGCGACCAGGGTCTGGCTGCCGATCCGATCACCGCTCACTTCAGCGGCACCGCGGGCCAGAGCTTCGGCGTCTGGAACGCCGGCGGCGTTGAGCTGTACCTGACGGGCGATGCCAACGACTACGTCGGTAAAGGCATGGCGGGCGGTCTGCTGGCGGTGCGTCCTCCGGTCGGCTCGGCCTTCCGCAGCTGCGATGCCAGCATCATCGGTAACACCTGTCTGTACGGTGCCACCGGGGGTCGTCTGTTTGCCGCGGGGCGTGCAGGTGAGCGTTTCGCGGTGCGTAACTCCGGTGCCATCACCGTGGTGGAAGGTATCGGCGATAACGGCTGTGAATACATGACCGGCGGGATCGTCTGCGTGCTGGGCAAAACCGGCGTCAACTTCGGGGCAGGTATGACCGGTGGTTTCGCCTACGTCCTGGACGAAAGCGGTGACTTCCGCAAACGCGTGAACCCGGAGCTGGTGGAAATCCTGGACGTTGAATCCCTGGCGATCCACGAGGAGCACCTGCGTGGCTTGATCACCGAGCATGTGCACCATACCGGTTCCGTGCGCGGCGAAGAGATCCTGGCGAACTGGCCGGCGTTCTCTGCGAAATTCGCGCTGGTTAAACCGAAGTCCAGCGATGTTAAAGCCCTGTTGGGTCACCGTAGTCGTAGCGCAGCAGAGCTGCGTGTGCAGGCGCAGTAAGGAATTCAGATGAGCCAGAATGTTTACCAGTTTATCGACCTGCAGCGTGTGGATCCGCCGAAGAAGCCGCTGAAGATCCGTAAAATTGAATTTGTTGAAATTTACGAGCCGTTTTCCGAAGGCCAGGCCAAAGCTCAGGCAGACCGCTGCCTGTCCTGCGGTAACCCGTATTGCGAGTGGAAATGCCCGGTGCATAACTACATCCCGAACTGGCTGAAGCTGGCCAACGAAGGGCGTATTTTCGAGGCCGCCGAACTGTCTCACCAGACCAACACCCTGCCGGAAGTGTGCGGCCGCGTGTGTCCGCAGGACCGTCTGTGTGAAGGTTCCTGTACCCTCAACGACGAGTTCGGTGCGGTGACCATCGGCAACATAGAACGCTATATCAACGATAAAGCGTTCGAGATGGGCTGGCGCCCGGATATGACCGGCGTGCGTCAGACTGACAAACGCGTGGCGATCATCGGCGCAGGTCCGGCAGGCCTGGCCTGTGCCGACGTCCTGACCCGTAACGGCGTGAAAGCGGTGGTGTTTGACCGTCATCCGGAGATCGGCGGTCTGCTGACCTTCGGTATTCCGGCCTTCAAGCTGGAAAAAGAGGTGATGACCCGTCGCCGTGACATCTTCACCGGCATGGGCATTGAGTTCAAACTCAATACCGAAGTGGGCCGTGACGTGCAGCTCGACGATCTGCTGAAAGATTACGACGCCGTATTCCTGGGCGTCGGCACCTATCAGTCGATGCGTGGCGGACTGGAAAACGAAGATGCTAACGGCGTATTCGATGCCCTGCCGTTCCTGATTGCCAACACCAAGCAGATGATGGGTTACGGCGAAACCGCCGCTGAGCCCTACGTCAGCATGGAAGGCAAACGCGTGGTCGTGCTTGGCGGCGGTGATACCGCGATGGACTGCGTGCGCACCTCCATTCGTCAGAATGCGACGCACGTGATCTGCGCCTATCGTCGTGACGAAGAGAACATGCCGGGATCAAAACGCGAAGTGAAAAACGCGCGTGAAGAGGGCGTCGAGTTCCAGTTCAATATCCAGCCTCTGGGTATTGAAGTGAATGCCAACGGCAAGGTCAGCGGCGTGAAGATGGCGCGTACCGAAATGGGCGCCCCGGATGCCAAAGGCCGTCGTCGTGCGGAGATCGTTGCCGGTTCCGAGTATGTGATCCCGGCCGATGCGGTAGTGATGGCGTTTGGTTTCCGTCCTCACAGCATGGAGTGGCTGGCGAAGCACAGCGTCGAGCTGGACTCTCAGGGCCGCATCATCGCCCCGGAAGGCAGCGAAAACGCCTTCCAGACCAGCAACCCGAAAATCTTCGCCGGTGGTGATATCGTTCGCGGTTCTGACCTGGTAGTGACCGCCATTGCCGAAGGCCGTAAAGCGGCAGACGGCATTATGAACTTCCTCGAAGTTTGATCCTCCCGGATCGGCGAGCCCCCTCGCCGATCCGCCATTACAGATAGACGAGGCTGATCACCGCTTCACCGTCTAACTTAATTGTCTGGCTACTGCTCAACTGATTCGCCACCGTGGCGCTGATCTGCAACGGGATCGTTGCGGAGCTGACCGGCTGCGGGCTCAATGTTCCCCTCTGCACAAAGGTGTAAAAGTAATCCTGGCTCGCAGGGAGCGGTAACAGATCGGTTTTCATCCATGGCCCCTCCAGATTTGCCGCCCCGGCTATATCCACCGCCACGCTGCGATCGCCCTCCGTTGCCGTCACGCCAGCACTATCGATCTGGACAGCGTAGCTGCCGATAGGGTGATTTTCTGCGGTCATGCCAAGACCAAAAAGGCGTTCTTTGTCAGAAATATACTGCCCGCCGTTGATCTGAAAACGCGCCCCCTGCTGACCTTTATCATCGATACCGTAGATCATCGAGGCGGCCCGGTTATCGCGCGCGGTGATAGCGACTGCCGTGGAGGATTCACAGGTAAGGGTTAAGGTCAGATCCCGTGTCCCCAGTTGGGTAAAGGCGTGGGCCGATAAACTGCCGATGCTGCGGGAATTAAAATCCGCTACTCCGTTATTGCTCAGGGTCGGCGTGCAGGCGGCAGCATCGGCGGTGATATCAATGTCGATACTGACGCTGTCCTGCGCCAGCGCAGAGCTGGCCATCAAGGCCGTAAGAAACAGGTAAACCGCTCGCATCATTGCACATCCAGTTTTATGTTCAGGTTGCCGCGCCAGGTCGTTCTGTCGGTAATGGTTCCCGGCTTTATCCGCGAAACAACCGAGAAAGTAACCGAGGCCGTTTTGCCACGGACCTCTTCACCCGTGATAAACGCCAGCCCCTGATTCAGTACAACGTTAAGCTGTTGACTGCCACCCGTACGGGGGATAGCGTCATTCATCTGTACCGTTGCAAGTTGAACCGGCCGATCATCAACATGTGCGTTTAAGGCGATGATCTGCATCTCCCCTTCGCTGCCCAATGAAAACGTGCCGTTTCGCGATAAATCACTGCCCACAAACAGGCGGATGCGCTGCGGTTCGCTACAGACCGCCTGCACCTGGATCTGCTTTTCCGGTAGCGTGATGAATTGTGCGTTGGCCTGCTGCCGTTCGGCAGCACTTAACCGGCTGTAGGTCATCTTTTGCTGGCTGGCGATGAGCTGGCAATCGGCCCAACTCAGGACCGGCACGGCGAACAGCACAGCAAACAACAGAAAGGATCTCATTGGCATACTCCCTTTGCCGTTTCATAGAAGACATCACTCTGTACTTTTTCAGGCAGCGTCAAGACAATGCGACAATGATCAGGCGCCTTCTGGGCGACCAGAATCTGACTGGCAGTGGCGTCGTTCAGGAACACCACTCCCTCGTCGACAGACGTGGTAAGGTAATTACCGCGCTCGTCGGTAATAGCGAGATTTTTCGGCAATTTTTTGCCATCACTGGTACTCACTTCCAGCAGAACGCGACGCTGGGCGATCGCCGTAAACTGCACCTTGCCCACGGAACCACGTCCCTGTTTAAGTACCCGTATGCCATTGCCGACATCCATATTTTTAGGCAAGGTTTCGGTACCTATCTCTATGCGAGACTGGCGCCACGCGTTGAGTGAGGGCAGTACGGCATAGCCGCGATAATCCGTCCATACCGGCCCCTGCGGGGTATCAATTTTTACCCCGGCAACATCCTTATCCAGTGAGACAACCCCGAAGGTTTCGCGTACCGGTAACGGCGAGAACGTCACTCCATTCGCATGAGCCACGATACCGCCCTGCAATGAGCCGGAGTAGTTGCGACGGTTCTCTCCGGCCAGGTTGGCATTCAGCATCACCTGCGAATAGTGCAGATTACTGCTCAGGCCGGCGCTGACACTTCTGTCATCCTCCTGCTGGCCCGCCTCAGCGCCCAACGAATAAAGATTATCGTCAGAGATATTACCGGTAATCGTCGAGCCAAAACGGGAAGTGTTGCCCTCACGCCGGGCATAGGAATTCACACTGCTTTTACCGAGCGGGAAGCTGATATTGAGATAGAAGAGATCGTCCGTTTTTCCGTCGCTATCCTTGCTCAGCTGGTGCTGCCAGTTAGCAGAAACATAAGCAGAGAGAATATCTTTCCCCCAGCCGGCGGTGAAGTATCGTGATTTTCCGTTGCGATTGCGGTTTTTGGTCTCATAGAAGCTGGTGCTAATCGTGCCGATTTTGTTGGTTTGCCACTGCAGCCCGACAGAGTACTCATGCTGTTTTGCCGCTGCGAAATCTTTATCGATGAATTGTGAAAATTCCTGATAGCCCGACGAATACCAGGTTGATGCCGCTGTCACACTAATCCCCAACTGCGACACAATACTGGCTTCCGCACGATAACTCTGTCCCTGACGGGTATGTTTTTTATCGAAGGACTGGTTCATTTTCAGGCTCAGCAGGGTTGCCGCCGTTGGTGAGGTATCGATACCAAGCCCGGCTGCCAGAAATTCTTCAGCCAGAATCATACCCACGTTGGCATTGCTGCCCGGAAGCAGCCGCCACCCGCCAGAAGCACTCGCTACCAGGGGTTTATCGCTGTAATCATCACTGACCCGACCAATAGATAAAAAGAGCCCGGCAGGGTTTCTCATCCGTTGCAAATAGAGAGAAGCAGGAAGTACGACACTGTGCTGGCTGCCGTCGGTTTCGATAACCGTTACGTTGAGATCGCTGGTGTAGTTACGCAGTGAAACATCGGTTAGCGTAAAGGGACCAACGGGTACCAGCGTCGAATAGACCAGGATGCCCTGCTGACGAACTTCAACACGAGCTTGTGACGTATTGGCAATCCCGCTGACGTTAACCGGACTTTCCGACGATCCCAGACTGTTTTCTGGTGAGAATGCGATACCGTATAAACCGGTACCTTCCAGCAAGGTGTTATTCATACTCACTTCGCCCATCCTGGCGGTGGTATGCAAATCTACAAAGGTCCGCTGCATCCATGTCTGGCTGTTTTCACTATTAAACCGCCCCTGCGATTGACTTAACAACTGATGAGTTCGAAGTAACCAGCCCGCGGTATTTATTCCTCCATCCAGCTGAGCCTGAGAATAGTTGCTCCTGCCGCCCCTGTATTCACTGCGGGAAGACATAGCTGAATAATTCAGTACCGCAGCCGTGCCATCCATCGCAAAGTCAGATGCGAACATGTGCTGACGGGTTATTTCGCCCGGAGGAACAATTAATTCAATTAACTCCTGCCCCGGCAGAAGATTTATCACCGCTTCCGGATGGGACTTAAGGTAATCGTAGCAGCCATCATGGTAATCATCTGGCACTCGTATGCTCGCATGCTCCATCAATGCTCGATCGAAGCAGATCTCCCCATCCTGCTGAATTTTCGCTACAAAGTGTCCTTTCTCCAGGCCGTTGACCTTCATGGTCACTGGAGCTGCTCCGGGCATAAAGCGTGATTTATGCGCAAAGTACTCAGATACTCCAGGATCAATGCCCAGCGATTTTAACGTTTCAGTATCAAATTCGATGGCGCCGGTTTCAATGTCAGCAGCCTTTCCCTGGCGCGAACAAAGTAAACTGACTGCACACATGAGCAGCGTTCTTTTAAACATCCTTGTTTCTCTTACACCGTTTATTGTAATGGTGCGATATGACGCTCGCCTTTATATCCGTAACGACTGGCTGGATAGAATTCGATCTGCGTATCAGCTTTATCCGGTAAAGGGACCGTCATGCTGGTGTGTGGGAGTAAATACGTGTTTTTCAGTCGGCCTTGCTGGCCCGAGGGCAATGATTTAAACCCTGTCGTCATCCGAACGACATAATTTGATGGATTGTTAACTATCAGGAAGTTACCCTTTTTTTGCCACTGCAGGTGCTTCCATGGGGCGATATCCTCCGCCAGCCCTGCGGGATGAATAATCACCGGTAAATCCTGACGAATGGTAACAGCCAGCCTCTCCTTACCTTTTTCTTTCGGTGGAATGCCCTCAAAGGTGACCCGTTTCAGTTCCTCTTGCATTAGCGGCTTTTCCATTTGCAGAAGAAAACGCATTCGTTGCACGGCCCCGGCTTCAACGCGTACGACAGGCTGAGAAACAATCAGACGAACAGATTTATTGCTTTCAGGGAGATCAACAATATTGGTGTATAACAGAGCGGGCTTTGAATCCGTATTGGTAATATTCATGCTGGCTTCACCTTTCATAGCATCAACCAGTAATACGGACGTTTCTGGTACCATCCCAGTGGCGAAAGCCTGTACCGAAAAAAACAACAGGGAAATAATAACGCTGCTTTTCATAAAACTCTCAGTAAATATAACAATGAAAATTTAAATTAATTCCCGGAGATAAAGAAAAACCTTTAGAGTAAGATAAAAATAATCTTACCTCGAACGTATAAATTTAAAATAAAGATAATAGCATTTAAAATGCGGTGCGACGTCTGGTTGTACTTTAGCGTATCTTACGCCGCACGCATTTATATTAATGTCTGTTAGAGATAGACGAGGCTCAGCGTTGCATTACCATCGAATTCAATTTCGTCAGAACCCAGAATAGAGGCAGTCTGGACACCGGCGGAAATTTTCAGAGGAAACGATGCATCGGTGAACAGTTTAGGTGTAGAGCTACCGGTATTCGCGACAGTTACGATCCGCGCATTATCAGCAACCTGGAGAGCATTACCCGCTGTACGCCAGGTTCTGCCTTCATCATCCGAGATGACGGTGGCCGTTGAAAGGCCATCCGCAGTAACATTTCCACCATCGATGGAGACACTATAAGCGCCGATTTTGGCATTATTTGGTGCCAGACCCAGACCAAAGCCTACATAGCTTTGGTTAGCAGCCGTGCCGCCAGAGAATGGAGAAACAATATAATTGCTGGCAGACAGTGCTACAGCAGAGCTGCTGCGGTTATCGATCATTTTAAAACCAACCGACGCAGCCGCTTCACAGGAGATTGTGAAGGTAATATCCTTCGAACCCAGTTGAACAAGACCATTTCCCGCTGGAGCGTTATTGATTGTAGAAGCAGCAATCGAACCAAAAGCAACTTCACCGCCATTGCTCAGAGCTGGGGTACAAGCGGCAGGTACGATGGTACCGGTGACTTTTAATGTTGCTTCATTAGCAGCAATTGCCTGAGCAGATACCAGCAGCGCAGCACATACGCCCAGCGCAGATAATGTTTTCTTAAATACGGTCATCACTTTTCCTTAAATATTACTAATCAACAATGGACGTTGTTGAGTATGTCCCTACAAAATAATGAGGTGTGCAGTGAATAGATATATCCACAGACTATTTGTAATAAATAGTGACCGTAAGCATACAAGAAAGCCTTAAATATATCATTTAAGTTCACTACAACATCTATTAACATAGACCAAAACATTCCTTCCATTTATACACAGGAAGTTATGATAATCATGTACTTCATTTTTTATCTTTTGCTTATACGTATATAAGGAATAAGACTATTGATACCGTCTGAAAAAACCAATCACAGCACTAATATATGTTGCTACCAGAAACCAAAAACTGGTTACCCCCGGTAATATATTGCAGCCCAGTATTGATAGATGTTTTATATGTCATCAACATTTTGTATTTTAATATTGTATGAGTAACTATGATAACTCGTAGATGGAGCGATCATTGGACATAAAAAAAGGGCCTGAGGCCCTTTTTTTATTTCACAACGCGCAGTGCCGGACGGCCGCCACGCGGAGGTGGTGTATCATCAGGATCATCATCGTGATCCGGTTTATCCCCGTCGATGATCGACATGACCGTTTCGCTTTCGGTTCCGCCGTTTTCATCATTCAGCGTGGCACCTTCTTCATCGTATGCCGCTTCCGGCTCGAACATGGTGCCTGCGCCGTTTTCACGGGCATAGATGGCCAGTACGGCAGCCAGCGGCACAGAGACCTGGCGCGGCACACCACCGAAGCGGGCATTGAAGCGAACTTCATCGTTCGCCAGCTCCAGACCACCCACAGCTCGCGGGGCAATGTTCAATACGATTTGACCGTCACGTGCATATTCCATAGGAACCTGCACGCCCGGCAACGTCACATCCACAACCAGGTGCGGCGTGAGCTGGTTATCCAGCAGCCATTCATAGAAGGCGCGCAGCAGATACGGACGGCGTGGAGACAGCTGTGACATTTCCACAATCATTAACCCCGGCCGAGACGCATTTCACGTTCAGCTTCTGTCAGTGAAGCCAGGAAAGAGTCGCGCTCGAAGACACGCGTCATGTAGCCTTTCAGCTCTTTCGCACCCGGGCCGCTAAATTCGACGCCCAGAATCGGCAGACGCCACAGCAGCGGAGCCAGGTAGCAATCGACCAGACTGAATTCGTCGCTCAGGAAGAACGGACGCTGACCGAATACCGGTGCAATCGCCAGCAGCTCTTCACGCAGCTGTTTACGTGCAGCATCGGCTTCTGAAGAGGAACCGTTCACAATAACGTTCATCAGCGTATACCAGTCTTTCTCGATACGCTGCATGTACAGGCGGCTTTCACCACGTGCAACCGGGTAGACCGGCATCAGTGGCGGATGAGGGAAACGCTCATCCAGGTATTCCATAATGATACGGGATTCCCACAGGGTCAGCTCACGATCCACCAGCGTTGGTACGCTCTGGCTTGGATTGAGATCGATAAGATCCTGAGGCGGGTTATCCTTTTCCACATGCTCGATCTCAAAACTGACACCCTTCTCGGCCAGCACGATACGAACCTGATGGCTATAAATGTCAGTAGGACCAGAAAACAGCGTCATTACCGAACGTTTGTTGGCAGCGACAGCCATGAAAACCTCCAGGTATATTCAGAATTTTTACTGCTACCAGCCATACAGGCTAGCCAGATGTTTTGTTGTCCATCCCTGAGAATTTCTCCTCTTGTTCAAAAAGAGAACAAAAATCGAGCATTCACCGTTATCTGGACAGAAAAGTGGATGATAGTTTACCAGATTTTGCGGCCTTTGTGGTGAGGCGATTCTGGAAATGCGGAAAAAGAGGGCAGAAAGGACGTCTGAATGTGGATAACCTAGGCGTTACCCATAAAAAAACCCGCCGAAGCGGGTTTTTCGCCAATTGTTGTCTGCCGAAGCAGAAACCAATTAACGTTTGGAGAACTGTGGACGACGACGTGCTTTACGCAGACCGACTTTCTTACGTTCAACCTGACGAGCATCACGAGTAACGAAGCCTGCTTTACGCAGTTCGCCACGCAGGGACTCGTCGTACTCCATCAGAGCGCGGGTGATACCGTGACGGATCGCACCAGCCTGACCAGAGATACCACCACCTTTAACAGTGATGTACAGATCCAGTTTCTCAACCATGTCGACCAGTTCCAGCGGCTGACGAACTACCATGCGGGCAGTTTCACGACCGAAGTACTGTTCCAGAGAACGTTGGTTGATTACGATTTTACCACTGCCCGGTTTGATGAACACGCGAGCGGCGGAGCTTTTGCGGCGACCAGTGCCGTAGTATTGATTTTCAGCCATTGCCTATAATCCCGATTAGATGTCAAGAACTTGCGGTTGCTGTGCCGCGTGGTTGTGCTCGTTACCTGCGTAAACTTTCAGTTTACGGTACATAGCACGACCCAGCGGGCCTTTTGGCAGCATGCCTTTAACCGCGATTTCAATCACACGCTCAGGACGGCGGGCAATCATCTCTTCAAAGGTCGCTTGTTTAATACCGCCGATGTGGCCGGTGTGGTGATAGTACACTTTGTCAGTACGCTTGTTGCCGGTTACAGCAACTTTGTCAGCGTTCAGAACGATGATGTAATCACCAGTATCTACGTGCGGAGTGTATTCCGCTTTGTGCTTACCGCGCAGGCGACGAGCCAGTTCGGTAGCCAGACGGCCCAGAGTTTTACCGGTCGCGTCAACAACATACCAGTCGCGTTTTACGGTTTCTGGTTTAGCTGTAAAAGTTTTCATTAAAAGCTTACCCAAATAAATAAGTTACACGTTGGTGAACACCCAAACGTTTAGTAGTTGAGGTTCACACGACATTGTCCAGCAAACCTACCCCTTCGAATAGCCTATGCCGGCGCAGAGAAAGTTTTGGGAAAAAAACCTTCTTGTAACGTGGGGTCGCAAGATTATAGAGAAGTCAGGGGTAAAGGTCGACCCCTAATTGTGATTTGACGCGGGTTTTTCCGGGGTGAGGAAAGTGCGGTCTGGTGCCCTCACCCCTGGCCTCTCTCTTACGGTGAACAGTGCGGTCTGGTGCCCTCACCCCCAGCCCCTCTCCCACGGGGAGAGGGTGGCATTTATTATGGCATGTGCTCGCGCTTCAGGTACTCTTCGCTCTGCATCTCCTGCAGGCGCGACAGGCAGCGCTGGAACTCAAACTTCAGCCGCTCCCCCTGATAGATGTCATATAAAGGCACAGCGGCGCTCACCACCAGCTTGACGTGGCGTTCGTAAAACTCATCGACCAGCGCGATAAAGCGTCGGGCTTCGCTCTCCATCAGCGTGGTCATCACCGGAACATCAAACAGCATCACCGTATGGAACAGGCGTGAGAGCGCAATATAGTCGTGCTGGCTGCGGGCATCGACACACAGGGTCGCAAACGACACGGCGAGGGTTTGATTGACGGTGCCCAGGGTTTGTAGCGGGCGATGATTCACCTCCAGCACGGCTGCGTTATCACGCCCGGCCCCGGCCAGCGCCAGCCACAGTTTGTCCATCTGCCTTTGCGTATCGTCGTTCAACGGCGAAATCCACAGATGAGCCTGAGTCAGCGTCCGCAGACGATAGTCGACGCCAGCATCGACATTCATGATGTCGCAATGCGCTTTTATCGCATCGATAGCGGGCAGGAAGCGAGCGCGTTGCAGACCGTTACGGTACAGCTCATCCGGTGGGATGTTGGAGGTTGCCACCAGCGTAATGCCCCGGGCAAACAGCGCTTTCATCAACCCACCCAGCAGCATGGCGTCGGTAATATCTGACACAAAAAACTCATCAAAGCACAGCACGTCGGTTTCGGCTTTAAAGCGTTCGGCAACGATATCCAGCGGATCGCTTTGCCCCTGCAGGGCGGTCAGCTCTTCATGCACCCGCAGCATAAAGCGGTGAAAATGCAGACGCTGCTTACGCGTTCCCGGCAGGCTCTGGTAAAACAGATCCATCAGCCAGGTTTTACCGCGCCCTACCCCTCCCCACATATATAAACCGCGTACCGGCGTGACGCTCTGCGGCGCTTTCTTACCCAGCAGCCGTCCAAACGCAGCCTTGAGTCCTGCCGCAGGTGCGGTCCCGGTCGGCTGGGTGGTCAATGACTGCCAGATACTGTCCAGACGATTTACCGCTTCACGCTGTACATCATCTGGCTGGTGGGAGCCCTCATTCAGGGCCTGTTGGTAACGCGATGTCGGGGAAAGGCTTTGCATAATCTTATTGTTATTCCTTCAATTAATACCCGCCAGCCTGCTCAGTTGGCGAAAAAAAGGCCGTTCTACAGTACGCGATGATGCGGTGGGATTCCACTTCTAAGGAAATAGCGGTTATAGTGGCATAATCAGGCACAGGCATGAAGCCGAGCCAACACCCTACGGAACCACAAGACAACGGGAGAAGTTCATGACCTGGGAATATGCGCTAATTGGTTTAGTCGTCGGCATCGCTATTGGCGCCGTGGCCATGCGTTTTGGAAATCGTAAATTGCGCCAGCAACAGGCGTTACAGTACGAACTGGAAAAGAACAGAGCTGAGCTGGATGAGTATCGCGAAGAGCTGGTAAGCCACTTTGCCCAGAGCGCCGAGCTGCTGGACAACATGGCCCATGATTACCGCAAGCTTTATCAGCACATGGCGAAAAGCTCCAGCAGCCTGCTGCCGGAGATGAGCGCGGAGAACAATCCGTTCCGCAACCGTCTGGCGGAGTCCGAAGCCGGTAACGATCAGGCGCCTGTACAGATGCCACGTGACTACTCCGAAGGCGCATCCGGCCTGCTGCGCGGTGGCGCAAAGCGCGATTAATCGCACATCACAAATAAATTTTACGGGCGCAGCCCTTGCGCCCGTCCTTTCTTCCCGACCCCAGCTATTATTTAGTCAAACACCTCATTGTCCAGCGTTTTAAAATTCAATAACATCAGACTGTTTTTGGGCCGTTATTCCTCCATTCCAGGTTGCGAGAGCCAGCATAAATGAACAAAAAAAATCAGCTGTTGAGCGCGTTAGCATTGAGTATCGGATTATCGCTGTCGGCATCATATCCGGCGGCGGCCGCAATCCCCTCGCAGGTTCCGGGCCAGGCGGCGCTCCCGAGCCTTGCCCCGATGCTGGAAAAAGTCCTGCCTGCTGTCGTCAGCGTGCAGGTTGAAGGCACCGCCGTGCAAAGTCAGCGCATCCCGGAGGAGCTGAAAAAGTATTTTGGCGATGAGGCCCCTGACCAGGCTCAGCCTTTTGAGGGTCTCGGCTCCGGCGTGGTGATCGATGCCGCGAAAGGCTATGTCCTGACCAATAACCACGTTATCAGCCATGCCGATAAAATCAGCGTCCAGATGAACGATGGTCGCGAGTTCGAGGCCAAACTGATTGGCGGGGACGATCAGAGTGATATCGCCCTGCTGCAGTTACAGAACCCAACCGGTCTGACGCAGATCGCCATCGCGGATTCCGATAAGTTACGCGTCGGGGATTTCGCCGTCGCGGTCGGTAACCCCTTCGGCCTCGGCCAGACGGCCACCTCCGGCATCGTTTCTGCCCTGGGTCGCAGTGGCCTGAACCTCGAAGGGCTGGAAAACTTTATCCAGACTGACGCCTCCATTAACCGCGGTAACTCCGGCGGCGCCCTGCTGAACCTGAACGGGGAGCTGATCGGCATTAACACCGCCATTCTGGCGCCTGGCGGCGGCAGCGTCGGGATCGGTTTTGCCATCCCCAGCAATATGGCCCGCACTCTGGCACAGCAGCTGATTGAGTTTGGCGAAGTCAAACGTGGGCTGCTGGGCATCAAAGGCACGGAAATGAGCGCGGATATTGCCAAAGCGTTCAACCTGAACGTGCAGCGCGGCGCCTTCGTCAGCGAAGTGTTACCGAATTCCGGCTCGGCAAAAGCGGGGGTCAAATCCGGGGACGTGATCGTCAGCCTGAATGACAAACCGTTAAGCAGCTTTGCCGAACTGCGTTCGCGCATCGCTACCACGGAGCCGGGTGCCACGGTTAAGCTCGGCATTCTGCGTGACGGCAAGCCGCTGGATCTGCAGGTCACGCTGGATAAAAGCACCTCATCATCCGCCAGCGCAGAGATGATTGCCCCGGCACTGCAAGGGGCGACCTTAAGCGACGGGCAGTTGAAAGACGGCACTAAAGGCATCACCCTCGACAGCGTCGAGAAGAGCAGCCCTGCAGCCCAGGCCGGTCTGCATGAGAATGACGTGATCATCGGGGTGAACCGCGTTCGTGTGCAGTCCATCGCCGAAATGCGCAAAGTGCTGGAAGGCAAACCGACCGTTATCGCCCTGCAGATCGTGCGCGGTAACGACACACTCTATATTCTGCTGCGTTAAGCCTGTACGCGTCCGGACATCACCACGTGTGATGTCCGGATAAGTCATGCTATGCTGCTTGCGATCTTCCCTTAACGACGCCCGTATCATGGTTTTAAAGCTCATTCGTTCGGTCGCCATCGGCCTGGTTGTAGGTGGCCTGTTACTGGTCGCGATGCCCTCTTTACGTCAGTTTAATCAGCTGGCTGCGCCGCAATTTGACAGCGCAGATGAAACACCTGCCAGTTACAATCAGGCAGTACGCCGCGCCGCGCCTGCGGTGGTTAACGTCTATAACCGCGGCCTGAACAGCACCAGCCATAATCAGCTGGAGATCCGTACCCTGGGCTCCGGGGTGATCATGGATGAACGCGGCTACATCATTACCAACAAACATGTGATCAACGATGCCGATCAGATCATCGTTGCGCTGCAGGACGGTCGCGTCTTTGAGGCCCTGCTGGTAGGTTCTGACAGCCTGACGGATCTGGCGGTCCTCAAAATTAATGCCACGGGCGGCCTGCCCATCATCCCTATCAACCGTAAACGTACCCCGCATATCGGTGACGTGGTGCTGGCGATCGGTAACCCCTACAACCTCGGGCAGACCATCACCCAGGGGATTATCAGCGCGACGGGGCGTATCGGCCTGAACCCCTCCGGGCGGCAGAACTTCCTGCAGACGGACGCCTCTATCAACCACGGCAACTCCGGCGGCGCGCTGGTGAACTCGCTGGGCGAGCTGATGGGCATCAATACCCTCTCGTTTGATAAGAGCAACGACGGGGAAACGCCCGAAGGCATTGGCTTCGCCATCCCGTTCCAGCTGGCCAACAAGATTATGGATAAGCTCATTCGCGATGGACGGGTGATCCGTGGCTACATTGGCATTGGCGGGCGTGAGATTGCTCCGCTGCATACTCAGGGTGGCGGCATCGATCAGATTCAGGGGATTGTGGTTAACGAAGTCACTCCTGGCGGCCCGGCGGCGGAAGCTGGCATTAAGGTTAATGACGTTATCGTCTCGGTGAACGGTAAACCGGCCTTGTCAGCCCTCGAGACCATGGATCAGGTGGCTGAGATCAGGCCTGGCTCCATCATTCCGGTGGAAGTGATGCGGGATGATAAGAAGCTGACCCTGCAGGTGACCATTCAGGAATACCCGGCCACCAACTAAGTCAGCAGACATAAAAAAACCGGAGTCAGTGCTCCGGTTTTTTATTGCCCTGACGGGAAGTGCGTCGCTTACTTGTTAACGAACTCTTCGCCCAGAACGATATCGTTCTTCAAGGTGTCCAGCATGCCGGCCATCGCCTGCTGCTCGAACGCGCTCAGGGTGCCGATAGATTTACGCTCTTCGATACCGTTTTTGCCCAGCAGCAGCGGCTGAGAGAAGAAGCGTGCATGCTCGCCGTCGCCTTCAACGTACGCACATTCCACCACGCCTTGCTCGCCCTGCAGGGCGCGCACCAGAGAGAGACCGAAACGTGCTGCCGCCTGACCCATAGAGAGGGTTGCAGAGCCGCCACCCGCCTTCGCTTCCACCACTTCGGTGCCAGCGTTCTGGATACGTTTGGTCAGGTCAGCCACTTCCTGCTCGGTGAAGCTGACGCCTGGGATCTGGGACAGCAGTGGCAGAATGGTCACGCCAGAGTGGCCGCCGATAACCGGCACTTCCAGCTCGGTTGGCTGCTTGCCTTTCAGTTCCGCTACAAAGGTGTTGGAGCGGATGATGTCCAGCGTGGTCACGCCAAACAGTTTGTTCTTGTCATACACGCCCGCTTTTTTCAGCACTTCTGCTGCGATAGCAACAGTGGTGTTAACCGGGTTAGTGATGATCCCGATGCAGGCTTTCGGACAGGTTGTCGCGACCTGCTGAATCAGGTTCTTAACGATACCGGCATTCACGTTGAACAGATCGGAACGATCCATGCCTGGCTTACGCGCCACGCCTGCGGAGATCAGCACAACGTCTGCGCCTTCGAGCGCCGGGCGCGCATCTTCACCGGAGAAGCCTTTGATTTTGACAGCCGTCGGGATGTGACTCAGGTCAACCGCCACACCAGGGGTTACCGGGGCAATGTCGTACAGAGAGAGTTCTGAGCCTGCAGGCAGCTGAGTTTTCAGTAGTAGGGCAAGCGCCTGGCCGATACCGCCAGCAGCGCCGAGGACTGCGACTTTCATCCTAAACTCCTTATTATGGTGAGCTAACTTTCTGTTACTCCGTCGCGGCGACCTTAATTCAGCAGATCAATAATTACAATCTTCATGGTTTGAGAATTAGCGGTCACGCGCTTTTCGCTTCTGCCGGAAGGCTATCAGGCGTTATGCGATAACTAAGCAACGAATCAAGAGGGGGTTACAATACACCCTCGCCAGCCACCAAAACAACATCAATTTGATAACATTTAATTTACTTTTAAGCTTATTTGCGAGGCGTGACGCAGGCATGTTCCTTGATAACGAAATTTGATAAAATCACTCCCTTTCATAACATTATTTCAGCCTAAGACTGGGCAGATAGTTTGCATAAAAATTCATCCATGTGCATAATAATGTTGTTTCTACCGCTATATTTCGGGTGATTTATGCGAATCTCTTCTAAACAAGAAGAATTGGTTAAGGCGTTCAAAGCGCTGCTTAAAGAAGAAAAGTTTAGTTCTCAGGGTGAGATCGTTCAGGCCTTACAGGAAGAAGGCTTCGAAAATATCAACCAGTCGAAAGTCTCCCGCATGTTAACCAAATTTGGCGCGGTACGTACCCGCAACGCCAAAATGGAGATGGTTTACTGTCTGCCTGCTGAACTGGGCGTACCGACCACCTCGAGCCCGCTGAAGAATCTGGTGCTGGATATCGACTATAACGATGCGGTAGTGGTGATCCACACCAGCCCGGGCGCTGCCCAGCTGATTGCGCGTCTGCTCGACTCGCTCGGCAAAGCAGAAGGTATTCTCGGCACTATCGCCGGCGACGATACTATCTTCACCACCCCGGCTAATGGTTTCTCGGTGAAAGACCTCTACGAAGCCATTCTGGTGCTGTTCGAACAGGAACTCTGATCTTCTTCCCTGCTGCCTGGCGCAGCGGGGAATCTTCGGCTCCCGCCTCGTTTTGCCTTACAATCTGTTATCTGCGATTTAACAAATAGTGCGTTTTTCCACTTCAATTCATTCATATAGTGGATGATACTTTCACGACCGCACGAATAATCAAATTCTACTATCTAACTGATTTTTCTGAAAATAAGCCTCTGGCACGCGTCTGACTCCCGCTTTTTTATTCTCTTCAGTTATAAAACATCATTTGCTTAATACGTAATTTCACGAGAAACAATTAGCATGGTATTAATTTTTGCCGTTATTAGTGTATACTTGATTTTGTGATGAGGGTCACGAAACGAAGACCCCAGTAAAGAATATGACGAGGAAAAGAATCATGAAAATCAAAACAACCGTAGCCACTCTAAGCGTTCTGTCTGTCCTGTCTTTCGGTGCCTTTGCCGCCGATTCAATTAATGCCGATCAGGCCCAGTCCCGCGAATCTATCGGTACTGTTTCTGTTGGTGCAATCGGTACTTCTCCGATGGACATGAACCAGATGCTGAACAAAAAAGCGCAGGAACAGGGTGCCTCCTCCTACCGCGTGATCGAAGCGCGTACCGGTGACCACTGGCATGCTACTGCTGAGCTGTACAAATAAGACGTACCGCGCATAACCCGAACTACCCGTTATCTCAGTTCAACGACACCAGGCATAAAAATAGCAGCACAACCCTTCTTGCCGTTGAACGTGCCCTGTAAGGAGTAAAGACTATGAACACTAAATTAATCATCGCCACCCTTGGTTTAGCTTCCGTTCTCTCATTCGGTGCCAGCGCAGCTGTGCACCAGGTTACCGCGGAGCAAGCACAAAACCTGCAATCAATGGGTAGCGTAGGCGTGACTGAAGTTGCCGGTTCTCCAATGGATATCCGTCAGGCCCTGGCCGCAAAAGCTGAAAAAGCGGGCGCCAGCAGCTATCGCATTACCGAGATGAATACAGGCGACCACTGGCATGCCACGGCCGAGCTGTACAAATAAACCCTCGTCGTATTGAACTACGACTTGCCCCTGCCTCGCAGGGGCTTTTTTTGCCTTTTACGGACGAACGTTAAAGCGAATCTGCCCTTCCAGCTCCTCTTCCGCTTCATCAAACAGCAGGATCAGTGCCCCGAAGCGCCTGCGCAGTTTTTCCGGTAAATGGGTAAACTCAATTTCAAGCGGCAGCGGCAGCTGGTTACCGGTGACAATCTCCCACAGAGAATCCAGGTCCGTCACGCTCTCCCGTTTTATGCCAAAGGTTCGTGAAAACTCACGATAAAAGTCTTCCTGACTGTCGATTTCATCAAAATCAAACGTATAGATATTCATTTCCCGCCACCCCGTCCAGGCGGGCGGCTGCTGCCGCCCTGTCGATTATAATCCCCCGATATGCAGGGTTTTCACTTCCAGGAACTCCTCCAGTCCCAATACTGACCCTTCACGGCCCAGCCCTGACTCTTTTACCCCGCCAAATGGCCCCAGTTCGGTGGAGACCGCACATTCGTTAACCCCGATCATCCCGCTCTCAATGGCCTGTGAGACGCGGAATACCCGCTGCAGATTCTGAGTGTAGAAATAGGCGGCCAGACCAAACGGCGTATTATTGGCGCGCTGAATCACCTCCTCTTCGGAGGTAAAACGGAAGCAGGCCGCAACGGGTCCAAAGGTCTCTTCGCTGGCGAGCATCATGCCTTCATGACAATCGCCCAACACCGTTGGCTGCCAGAAGTTGCCGCCCAGCTCGTGCGCCTTGCCGCCTGCCAGTACCGTCGCCCCTTTGGCGACCGCGTCCTCAACATGCTCGCGCACTTTGTCCACGGCGGCAGGTTCAATCAGCGGCCCGACTACGGTGCCCTCCTCCAGGCCGTTCCCCACTTTTAAGTCGTTTACGGCGGCGGCGAGCTGGCTGACAAAGGCGTCATATACCGACTCCTGAATATAGAAACGGTTGACGCTGACGCACACCTGGCCGGCATTACGGAATTTGTTGGCAATAGCGCCTTTCACCGCGGCATCGATATCGGCATCGTCAAAGACGATATAGGGCGCATTCCCGCCCAGCTCCATCGAGACTTTTTTCATGGTCTCGGCGGCATTGCGTACCAGCGTTTTGCCGACCGCCGTCGAGCCGGTAAAGGAGATTTTGCGCACCTCATGACTGGCCATGATCGCATCGCTGATCTCGGAGGTACTGCCCGCCACCGCGTTGAGTACGCCATCCGGGACGCCTGCTTTTTTGGCCAGGGTCAGCAGGGCAAAGGCGCTGAGCGGCGTATTGTTAGCTGGCTTGATCACCCCGGTACAGCCTGCGGCCAGCGCCGGGCCGAGCTTGCGGGTCAGCATCGCCATCGGGAAATTCCACGGCGTGATTGCCGCCACCACACCAATGGGTTCGCGGGTGGCCAGAATGCGGGAGCCGGGTTTCACAGGGGGAATGATTTCACCGTTGGCGCGTTTGGCCTGCTCGGCGAACCACTGAATAAAGCTGGCCGCATACTCGACCTCGCCCTCCGCCTCTTTCAGCGGTTTACCCTGCTCGGTGGTCATCAGTTGTCCAAGCCACTGCTTGTTCTCAATGATGAGTTCATACCAGCGATAGAGGATGGCCGAGCGTTCTTTTGCGGTTCTGGCACGCCACGCCGGGAAAGCACGGCTCGCGGCGGCGATAGCCTCTTCGGTCTCTTTGGTGCCCGCTTTGGCCACGCTGGCAATCACCTCGCCAGTGGCCGGGTTAACGACATCGAATGTGGTATCGAGCGTTTTCCATACGCCATCGACCAAATATCCTGTCTGAAATAGCGCACTGTCCTGAAGAGCCTGGGTAGTCATGTATCCTCCCATTCGGGGTTTAAGTACTTGCCCGAATAAGTATAGTCACAAAAAAACCGACGCTTACGGCGTCGGTTTTCAGGAGGATCAGCTGTCGGTCAGGGCATTCTGGTAGCGATGCAACATCCCCACCAGCCGCTGCACCGGTTCGGTCACCTGTCGCGGTGCCTCCCAGATGCGCAGTTTTTCCTGATAGATGTCCAGCTCCGCCAGCAGCTGGGCAAAGTAGCGTCGCCGCTTATCGTCGCTGGAGGCCGACATGACGTGATCGGCAGTGCGTCGCAGCTGGCGATGGAACGCAGAGAGATCGTCATTGATCGGTACCGGTGCGTTGCGCAGACGCTGGTGAGCGATGATCAGGGTCAGAGCCAGGCGGAATTTCGCGATATCGCCCGGAAATTTGTTCAGCAGTAAAAACAGCTGCTGATAGAGCGCGGGGAGATGGTTCTCCTTGCGCCGGGCGGTGTTGGTGGTCATCGCTGAAACGGCTGCGGAGACAAACTGGTTCAGCAGCACGCGCCCGGTACGGGCCTGGGAGTTATCACGTACCAGCAGAATGACCATCATCGCGAGGAAACAACCGACAATCTGCCCCAGCGCGCTGTCGAGGAACTGGCTGAAGTGGAACGTCATCGGGTTATCCAGCACCAGAATATTGATGGTACTGGCCAGCGCCCCGAGCGAGCCCAGGCGGCGCTTCTGCACTTCTATACCAATAAAGAAAGCCATCACTGCAAGGCTGATACAGAGCAGCAGCATACTTTGCTGGGTCGAGGGCAGAACCACCAGGAAATAGAAGGCGCCCAGCGGGAGCGCTGCCAGGGTGCCGTACAGAAAATCGAGCGCCACCATCCGCGGATTGGGCAGACGCATCGCCAGCGAGGTGACCACGGCGATCATCACCATCGCACCGCTGCCGGAGGTCCAGCCGGTCCACAGCCAGAATAGCGTCCCGAGCATGCAGGCAAGCGTGGTGCGCCAGAAGTTGACCATCGCGTGGTGACGTTCCGCCGACTCGGCTTTGACCACCACCTCGCCCTGCAGGACTTCCTCTTCGGTGGCGCTGATCTTAGTATTGCCGATCACGCCACGTTTGAGCAGCAGGTAGCGCGTCGCCGCGCCAACCCAGGTATAGATGGTGATCGGAGTATCACGCTCGCCGGTCCAGGCGATAACTCGCCGCATGCGTTTGAGCTGTTTATGCACATCCTGGACCGTCTCGACGGGGACGGCAAACTGTTCCCGGAAGGTCTCAGTGATCGCCTCGGGGCGGGTATTCTGGATCAGATAGGTTTCACAGGCCTGGGTGATCAGCGTTAAGGAGACGGTATTCAGCGCCTTCAGGCGGCGGTTTGCCCGTGACCAGCGCGACGACTCCATATTAAGGTTGCTGCGCATCCCTTCCAGAGCGGTGGTACGACGCACCAGCGCACTCCAGGCGTTATCGACCTCTTCACTGTCGCCATGCTTAATGCACAGCTGCATCAGCTGGTACTGGGCAACGATCAGCGCGTCCAGCTCGCGATCGACCTCCTGCTTAATGGAGCGGGGAGAGAACAAGAGATCCGCCACGATCGCACAGACAATCCCCATCACAATCTCACTGCAGCGCTCCACGGCAAACTGCGGCGTCAACAGCGGATTGGTCTCGATGGTGATGATAATGATCAGGGCGGTATAGCCGGAGAGCCCCCAGGCGTAGGAGTTTTCCACCCGCACCAGGGAGGAGATCCAGGTGCAAAAACCGGCCCAGATACAGCACACCATTAGCATCAGCAGCGGGGTACGGATCATCAGGATGACGATGGTCAGGGCGGCGATGCAGCCGATAAAGGTGCCGACAATACGCAGCATCCCACGGTAGCGGATGGCGCCGGAGTAAGGTTCCCCCCCCGCCGCAAACGCCGGGCCTGCGGCAACAATCGCTGCCGTCAGTACCGCCCAGCGGGGAGTTTCAAGCTGAAAGTGAAAGCCGATGAACAGTGCCAGCACGATGGCGAAGGCGAGCTTAACCGCGAAGCGCAGGTGCTGGTTGGCGATGGAGAAGATGCCCATGGCGATTAACCGAACTCGCGCAGGCGATGGGCAATTTTGCGGAACAACGAATCATCGCGGGCGTCACGGTCTTTCTCGCCGGTGATGACGACGGTGGCGGTGGTACCCGCCGGCCACAGGTTGCCCTGCTGATCGTCGAGTCGAATACGTACCGGTACGCGCTGCGCCAGACGCACCCACTCCAGATTGGAGTCAACGGTCGCCATCCCTTTGCTGTCGCGGGTGGCGCTGGAGTTGGTCACCCCTGCCGCCACGCTGTCGACCGTCCCTTTCAGGACACGGTTGCTGCCCAGGGGGGTGATTTCTACCCGATAGCCAGGACGGACGTTTTCCAGCTTGGTCTCTTCCATATAGGCGAGCACATAGAAGGAGTGCTGTTTGACCAGCGCCACGGCGGTAGAGCCGCGGGTAATAAACTCGCCGGTATAGACGTTGAGGTTAGTCACCCAGCCGTCGGACGGGGCGCGGATCACGGTACGCTCAAGATCGAGCTTTGCCAGATCCCGCGTGGCCTCGGCCTTCGCCATCTGATGCAGCACGGTTTGCAGCACGTTGTTAGACTGGTCGATCTCCTCGCGGGACATCGCCTGCACGCCGAGCTGATTACGGCGCCCCGCCTCACGGCGTTTTTCCGCAGCCAGTGCCTTGTAGTAGGCAACATCGGCTTCCGCTTCTTCCAGCGCTTTCTGGTAGCGCGGCTGATCAACGGTAAACAGCACCTGATCCTTTTTCACCAGCTGGTTGTCATGCACATTGACGGCAGTGATGAGCCCCGCGACATCCGGAGCAATGGCGACGATGTCGGCGCTAAAGCGTGCATCGCGCGTCCAGGGTGATTCGGTGTAGTAAACCCACGCGCGAAAAATAGCGATGAACGCGAGGAGAACCAGTGCCAGAGTAATGGCGGTACGGGAGATTTTTCTTGTTAGCGTTTTCACATCTACCTCAAACAAACAGTCGCGATACCAGATAGAACAGGCAGCAATACAGCGCGGAATTGAACAATGCAGGGTGCCAGACGAAATCATAGATCCCGGTAGGAGCCAGCACCTTTCGCACCAGCCAAAAAATCGCCAGTGATAAAAGCAGTTCGAAGAAAATCGGGGGGAACGATAATCCGAACACCACGATAACGGGAAACAGACTCATGTTGACCTTGATTAGAGCGAGCAGGCGAAAGAATTATTCAGCATACGGCACCGCAGAAGGGGCAAGAAAAGCCGGGCGAGAGTGGCGTAGCTATAATGTATAAATAATATATTAGCGTAACTGTTATGCTGTTATCTATCATATGTGATCTAAATCACTTTTAAGCCAGAGTGAATAATGGAACGTCTAAAACGGATGTCGGTTTTTGCCAAAGTCGTTGAGCTGGGCTCCTTTACCGCCGCAGCCAGGCAACTACAGATGAGCGTCTCGTCAATCAGTCAGACCGTCGCCAAACTGGAAGATGACCTCCAGGTGAAGCTGCTTAACCGCAGCACCCGTAGCCTGGGCCTGACCGAAGCCGGCAAAATCTACTATCAGGGCTGTCGGCGGATGCTGTATGAGGCCCAGTCGGTACACGAGCAGCTTTACGCTTTCAACAACACCCCTATCGGCACGTTGCGTATCGGGTGCTCTTCAACTATGGCACAAAATGTCCTGGCGGGAATGACCGCCGAGATGTTGCAGGAGTATCCGGGGCTGACGGTTAATCTGGTCACCGGCATTCCCGCCCCGGATCTGATTGCCGATGGACTGGATCTGGTGATCCGCGTCGGGGCCTTGCAGGATTCCAGCCTCTTCTCCCGCCGCCTGGGCAGTATGCCGATGGTGGTGTGCGCGGCGAAAAAGTACCTCGCCAAAGCGGGGATCCCGGAGAAACCGGCAGATCTCAGCAATCACGCCTGGCTGGAGTACAGCGTGCGCCCGGACAATGAATTTGAGCTGATTGCCCCCGAAGGACTTTCGACAAAACTGCTGCCGCAGGGCCGCTTTGTCACCAACGATCCGATGACCATCTCCCGCTGGCTGGTGGCCGGGGCCGGGATCGCTTACGTCCCGCTGATGTGGGTGATCAATGAGATCAACAGCGGCGAGCTGGAGATCCTCTTCCCGCGCTATCAGTCGGATCCGCGCCCGGTGTATGCGGTCTATACCGAAAAGGACAAACTGCCGCTGAAGGTGCAGGTGTGCATTAACTATCTGACGGATTATTTCGTGCAGGTGGCGGCGCTGTTTCAGGAGATGCGGGGAAGAAAGGAATAACCCTCTCCCCCAGGGAGAGGGTATTTCGGAAGGGGAATTATGCGGTACCGCCGACGGTGAGGTTATCTACCTTCAGGGTCGGCTGGCCGACACCGACCGGCAGGCTCTGGCCCTCTTTACCGCAGACACCAACGCCGTTATCCAGCTTCAGATCGTTACCGACCATCGAGATCTGCTGCATCGCTTCGATGCCGGAGCCAATCAGGGTCGCGCCTTTCACCGCTTTGGTCACTTTGCCCTTCTCGATCAGATAGGCTTCTGAGGTCGAGAAGACAAATTTGCCGGAGGTGATATCCACCTGGCCGCCGCCGAAGTTTGGCGCGTAGATGCCGTATTCCACCGACTCAATAATTTCCTGCGGCGTGGATTTACCCGCCAGCATATAGGTGTTGGTCATACGCGGCATCGGCAGATGCGCGTAGGACTCGCGACGGCCGTTGCCGGTTGGGGCCACGCCCATCAGGCGCGCATTCAGTTTGTCCTGCATGTAGCCTTTCAGGATCCCGTTCTCAATCAGCACATTGTACTGACCCGGCGTTCCTTCATCGTCAATAGAGACCGAGCCACGACGATCGGACATGGTGCCGTCATCGACTACGGTGCAGAGTTCAGAGGCCACCAGCTCGCCCATATGGCCGCTGAAGACCGAGGTGCCACGACGGTTGAAATCGCCTTCCAGACCGTGACCCACCGCTTCGTGCAGCAGCACGCCAGGCCAGCCTGCGCCCAGCACCACCGGCAGGGTACCCGCAGGCGCCGCCACGGCAGAAAGGTTGACCAGCGCCATTCGCACCGCCTCTTTCGCCCAGGCATCCGCGCGCACTTCGCCCGCTTCCAGGCCGAGGAACCATTCGTAACCAAAACGACCGCCGCCGCCGCTGGAGCCGCGCTCGCGTTTGCCGTCCTCTTCCACCAGCACGCTGACGGAAAGACGGACCAGCGGACGCACGTCGGCGGCCAGGGTGCCGTCGGTTGCCGCCACCAGAATCAGCTCATACACGCCGCTCAGGCTGGCAGAGACTTCCTGCACGCGCTTATCTTCCGCACGGGCTACTTTGTCCACCCGGCGCAGGATATCCAGCTTCTCTTCGCGGCTCATGCTTTGCAGCGGATCGACGCTGGTGTAGAGCGCAGAGTGCTGCACTTCGCCCAGGGTTTTGACGCGACCATCACCGCTGTCGCGCACGATAGTACGTGCCGCCTGCGCGCTCTGCTGCAGGGCAGTCAGGCTAATCTGATCCGCATAAGCAAAACCGGTTTTCTCACCGCTAACGGCGCGGACACCAACGCCCTGGTCGATGTTATACGAGCCATCTTTGATGATGCTGTCTTCTAAAACCCAGGATTCGTGATAGCTCGACTGAAAGTAGAGATCGCCGTAGTCGAGACGACGTTCGGTCAGTTGACCAAGAATGGAAAACAGGTCCTGATGGCTCAGGCCGTTCGCTGCCAGCAGATGTTCACTTACCAGGTTCAGACTCATCGTTTTGCTACTCGTTCGTTGCCGTCCACAGGACGTATCTAAGATCTTATCTATTGAGAGTGAGGCAATTAATTGCCCGCGTCAAATCATTGCTGTGCATCTTTGCGTGGCTGACGCAGCACTTCATTAATCTGCGGTTTATCCACCGGGCCGGTGATGTGGTAACGCAGAATGGAGACTTTGCTCCACAGCGGCCCCAGCACTTTACTGGCGGCAAACACCGCCGCGCCGACGATCGGGTTCACGGCGAAGGCCGCAGCCACGCCAACGGTGGCGGAAATTTCCGGTGCCACCACCGCTTCCATATCCAGTTCGCGACGCACCAGATTGACGGAGCCTTTCATGGCGATATCCGCTTCCAGCCCGTCGACCAGGGTGTCATCGGTATGCAGGACACCGTCTTTGATCCACGCGGTGCTGCGGATCGAGTCGAAGTAGAAGCCTTCGTTAAAGGTATCGCTGAAGTCAAAGCGCAGCTTACGCAGCAGGGAGTCGAAGCTGAGCAGACGCAGCAGCTGACCCGCATGGCCGGTGCTCAGATCGGCAATTTCCCCTCTGCCCAGACGGGTTTTGAGGATGCCGTTCAGCGTGGCTTCATCAGGCTTCCACGGCTGGTCGCGCCAGTGCAGATCGTAGTCGAGGTCAAACGACGAACCGCGAATCGGGGTACTCACACCGAAATAGTTCGCTGCCGCATCCAGCTTGTTGCCTTTGATCTGTCCTTTCAGGGAGGTGCGCTGCTCGTTGGCGCCGTTCACCCACTCGCCGTTGGCGGTCAGACGGCCGAAGCCGGTATCAATCAGCCCGCCCGCCAGGCTAAGGGTGTTGCCCTTAATGGTGAAATCACCGTTGATACGGCCATATTTCTGCCCCCACAGCCAGCACTCGGCACAGCGCAGCTGTAAATCAGGCCAGCCGCTGAAATTGACCCGTGTGGTGCTGGCTAATGGCGAAGCGACGTTGCCTTTCCCGGCAGTAGCGGTCGCCGGGTTGAAATAGAGGTAGCGGATCTCCGCCTGCCATGGCGCAGTGTCGCGCATCAGCAGGGTGGCATTGATCTCCCGCCCCTGCGCCTCAACTTTTGAACCGTTCAGGGTAGGCTGCGAGACGATGCTCAGGTTATTCCACTGCTGTCCACCCAGCGCCAGGGCGGGAGTGCGCACCGTGATGTGCTGCGGGAATTGCGCCGTATCATCCACATTTTGCCCGACACCACGCTGGAACAGCGCTAGCCATTCAGCACCATCCATCGGCGGCAGGTTGAGTTCGATGCCCGACTGCTCCGGCAGCGGCGGCAGCGTGCGGCTGTCGGAGGTCCAGATAGCGCGATCCAGCGTCAGCTTGCGGTTAAGCAGCCAGCGGCTGTTAAAGTGATTCTTGCCGCCAGCGTTGCCCGTCAGGGTAAAGCTGTTGAGATCCCCGTCGACGTTCAGCTTAACCGGCAGCGGCTCGCCGGCGCTCTTCTCCAGCGGCGACGGCAGGTCGCTGCTGACGTTCTTCAGATCGCCGCTGATATCCACCTTATACCGGGCATCGCCACGATAAGGCAGCTCAATTGCCACCTTACCCTTCCACGGCAGGCGGCCTTCCAGCGACTGGCTGATGGTTTTTGGCAATACATCCATCCGCGAAGGCTGCCAGCTGGCATCCAGATTGATCCCCACCTGATAGGCTTTCTCGCCTTCGGTGGTAGAGAAGTCGATATTTACCGGCTGATTAAACCAGCTTGCGGTCAGCGGCCCACTTTTCAGATCGCCATTCACGAAGCTGAACTGCCCGCTGAGATTGTTAATGGTGCTGTTCAACGGCTTAATGAACAGGCTGTTATTTTTCAGCCTGACGTCGCCTTCAGCGGTGGTCATGGTGCCGTCCAGCGGGATATCCAGATGTAAGCGAGCATTCACATCGCCATCCAGCTGGAGCTGCTGGAGCGTGGCACCCAGGGAATCATCCAGCGGCGTCTCGTCAAAGTACGGCCCAACGGCTTTCCCGGGCCCGTTGATATCGGCATCGATCAGCAGTTTTTCTTTCGAATAATCCGGGATCACCGCCGTCAGGTTACTGGCTTTCACTCCGCCCAGCGCCACGCCATCGGTCTTCATCCACAACCCGTCATTGATAAAGTTAAGCTCAATATCGAGGTTTTTCAGCGCCGGCCACTCGGGCTGGAAGGCGTAGGTGGCATTGCGTAACGGCACCAGAACCTGGAACTGGCCTTCGTTGTACTTATAGGGGAACAAGTGCGGGTTGCCGCCGTAGACCAGGGTGGCGTTATCGGCCTGCCCGCCCTGAATTGCGCCGCTCAGGTAGTCCACCAGCGCTTTGCCCATCAGGTTTTCAGGAAAATAGCGCCAGGCCTGTGACCCGTCATCGGTGCTGATGCCCGCCAGGATCCCCAACCAGGGCTCATCGCCCGCCGGCTGCAGATAGCGGAAATCACCCCGGGCATGCACCGCTTTGGCTTTGACGTCGATGTTACGCCCGTCGAGCTGGAAACCTTTCTCGTTCTTCAGCCAGTGGAGGGTGGCGGTACCTTTCTCCACCTCCAGCGGGGCGCGGAAGACGGTTTCATATGGCATTTTCGCATCGCGGATATTGGCCACCAGGCGGCCATCTTCCACACTGCCCTGCAGCGTGCCGCTGAAATGCTCGGCCCCCGGCAGCAGCTCCCACTGCTTCCAGGCAAGATCGGTCCAGGCGATGTTGAAGCGGGTTTTTTCTGTCGCCTGCAGGGGAATATCCAGCGCCAGGGCGTTGATCGCCCCTACCGGCTGGGTGGCCTGCCAGACGTCGCCCAGCGCCGGGGAGAGCTTCGCCGCGATGGTTCGCAGCCCTTCCAGGCCGGACAACTCCAGATTGCTGGCGCGAATACGCAGCTCGTCGCTGCGTTTACTGTCGACGCCGCCGACGTCCTGCGCCGGGATCCAGGCCAGGGCCAGGGCTCCACGCGGCCACGCCTTATCGTCCATGGTAATGCGGGTATCCGGGATGGCAAACTGCCAGCCCTCTTTCGCACGGGTGACGTGCGCGGTGAGATTATCAACCGAAAGCTGATGCTGACGCGCCTTTCCCGGCCAGCTGGCACCGCCCTGCTTCAGCCAGATATCGCCGCTGGCGAACTCGCCGTTGGTGAGGGTCATCCAGCCTTCAATGCTAAAGCGCGCGGTTTCCAGCTGCATGTTCTGCTGCACCCACTCACCCAGCCAGGGTTTGACGTCAACGTCATCGGCCTGCATCCACACCTTGCCGTTATTCAGCAGGCCATTGTCGTCGCGCAGATCCATCCGCACCTGCATCACGCCATGCTGTCCATTCAGGCTGGAGAGGCTGACCTGACCTTCCGCACGGTGCCGCTCTTTGCCGTTGAGCCAGGTGAGCTGCGGGATCGCCAGCTCGGCGCGCTGCCCGGAGAGGGTAATAAAGCTGATCTCACTGTCGCGCAGATCGAAATGATCGAACTGGCGCAGGAACAGATCGCTGATGCGGTTGGCTTCGAAGCCTTCGCCCTGGTCGTCGCTGCGTAGCGGGGTGTTGGTCAGAAATTGCAGCTGATAAAAGGTGAGATCGCGAAACTGCCAGCGCAGGTGCAGCAGGCTCTGCCACACGTCCAGGGCCAGGGTCACGCGCTTGATTTTCAGATGGCCGCCGTCATTCAGCTGCGCATTGATATCGCGCACTTCCAGGGTCGGGCCGAAGTTCTGCCAGCTCGCGTTGAGCTGGCTGGCCGCGACGGGCATGCCGGTCGCGGATTCGATTTTTGCCAGCAGCTCAGGGCGCCAGCTATCCAGATGCGGCAATATGAGACGCAGCCCGCTTACGAGCAGCGCGACAATCACAATCAGCGTTGCCCCTGTAAGCAGTAAAATCCCCGGCAATCGCCTCACGCGTCTCTCCTTGTCAGCCGTTCTTGTCTCGCAGTACCTGCGGATTACATCATCACCACGTCAAACTGCTCCGGGTTATAGAGCGGCTCTATCTGCACTTTTACCTGTTTGCCGACGAAGATTTCCACTTCTGCCAGCGCGTGGGACTCTTCCCCTTTCAGGGCTTCCGCCACCGAAGGAGAAGCATAGACCAGGAAGCGGTCGGAGTCGTAGGCGTGATGCACACGAACGATCTCACGCATGATCTCGTAGCAGACGGTCTCCACCGATTTCACCGTACCGCGGCCATGGCAGGTCGGGCACTCGTTGCACAGCACATGCTCCACGCTTTCACGGGTGCGCTTGCGGGTCATCTCAACCAGGCCCAGTTGGGAGAAGCCGTTGATGCTGGTTTTCACGCGATCTTTACTCAGCGCCTGCTCCAGGGAGTGCAGCACGCGGCGGCGGTGATCTTCGTTACTCATATCGATAAAGTCGATGATGATGATGCCACCCAGATTGCGCAGACGAAGCTGACGCGCAATGGCCTGCGTCGCTTCGATGTTGGTGTTGAAAATGGTGTCGTCCAGATTGCGGTGACCAACAAACGCCCCGGTGTTGATATCCACGGTGGTCATCGCTTCGGTCTGGTCGATAATCAGATAGCCGCCGGACTTGAGCTCGACCTTGCGCTCCAGCGCGCGCTGGATTTCATTTTCAACATCGAACAGATCAAAGATGGGCTGCTTGCCGGTGTAGTGCTCCAGCAGACCCGGCATTTCCGGGATGTACTCGGCGGTAAATTCGAGTAGCGCGTCATAGGTCAGACGGGAGTCGACGCGGATGCGGTCCAGCTGGGCATCGGCGAAGTCGCGCAGAACGCGCTGGGCCAGTGCCAGCTCGCCGTACAGCTGATAGCGGGTCTGGTTGCGTTTTTTACGCTCCATCACTTTGGTCCAGACGCGTTTCAGGTAGGCGGCATCCGACGCCAGATCCTCTTCGCTGATCCCCTCCGCCGCGGTGCGAATAATGAATCCGCCCTGCTCATCACAGTACGCGCCCACCACCTTTTTCAGGCGCTCGCGCTCGCTTTCGCTCTCGATACGCTGGGAGACGCCAACGTGCGATGCGCCAGGCATAAAGACCAGATAACGGGATGGTAAGGTGATGTCGGTAGTCAGTCGCGCGCCTTTGGTGCCCAGCGGATCTTTCACCACCTGCACCATCAGATCCTGGCCCTGACGCACCAGCTCGGAGATATCACGAACGGTAAACTGTTTTTGCTCTTCACCCGCCACACATTCGGTATGCGGCATGATGTCGGAGGCATGCAGGAATGCCGCTTTATCGAGGCCAATATCTACAAATGCCGCCTGCATACCCGGCAGGACACGACTGACACGACCTTTGTAGATATTGCCTACTATTCCGCGCCGCGCTTCACGCTCGATGTGAATTTCCTGGAGAATTCCGCCATCGATATAGGCCACACGGGTTTCCGAGGGCGTTACGTTTACCAACAATTCAGCCGTCATAATTATCCCTTCCCTCACGCAGTGAGTTAAAATTGCTCAGCAACTCATACGTTTCCACCAGCGGTAAGCCGACTACGGCGTGATAGCTGCCATTGATCTTCCTGACAAAACAGCCACCCAACCCTTGAATACCGTATGCACCTGCTTTATCCATAGGTTCACCGCTGGCGATATAACCGGCGATATCTTCTTCTGTGAGTACTCTGAACGTGACATCGGTAACCACCAGGCAATCGAGCACGTGCTGGCGGTCTGCCAGCGCAACCGCGGTCATGACCTGATGCGTATGGCCGGACAATTTGCGCAGCATCGTAAACGCATGCTCATCGTCGTGCGGTTTCTCGAGGACTTCACCATTGAGGATCACGATAGTATCTGCGCCCAGCACCGGTAAATCACGCGGCACCTGCGCCACGCCGGCCTGTGCTTTCTCCCGTGCCAGACGGGAAACATACTGTTGTGCGCTTTCGCCCTCGGCACGTTGCTCTTCAATGCCAGTGACGATGCGTTCAAAAGATACCCCTAACTGCGTCAGGAGTTCCTGACGGCGCGGGGAGCCGGAAGCGAGATACAAAGACGTCATAGAAACCTTTTATTGCACGGCAAATTGCTGGCGAACCTTACGCATCAGCAGGAACAACCATGGCCAGAGCACACCGTTAACTACACTACTCCAGAACACTTCCGGACGGAAAGAGACGTTGATCACTAAAAACTCTGCCCAGAAAACAATGATATCCGCGGCCATGGATAACAACATCACCACCAGCGCCTGTTGCCAGAGCGCCAGATTACGAAAGAGCTGGAATTTCAGAGCGACCAGGTATGCGATGATACTCATGGACAGGGCGCGTACGCCAAGCGTTGAGCCACTAATCAGATCCAGTATGGCACCCATCACAAAACCTGTGCCCACATTTACGCGGTGCGGCAGAGCGAGGATCCAGTAAAGCAGAATCAGCAGCACCCAGTTTGGCCGGAAAACGAGAATGTCGTCCGGCCAGGGCATTACTTGCAGTAACAGCGCGATCAAAAACGAGAGCCAGATAACCCAGCGTCCCTGGCTACGGTAGCTTGCCACTATTGCCCTCCCGGGGAGAGTTGCGGTGGCGGTGGCGCATCAGGCAGCGGCTGGGTCAGCCCGGTTGCCGGCGCAGGTACTGGCGCAGGCGGCCCCATTGAGTTTGGCGCCGGCAGAACCTGCGGCATCATCTGCATCAGACGTTCATTTGCCACGCGATGCACATCTTCCGGGGTCATCGGGTTAGTCCCGTTACGATCGGCGCCCCACAACAGCAACAGATAGCGCAGACGCTGCAGACCCGCCGTTGGACGGGCCTGAATCACGGTATAGGCGCGCTGAGTGTCCAGCTTCACGGAGGAGACCACCCCAACCGGATACCCTTCCGGGAAACGACCGCCCAGACCTGACGTCACCAGCACATCGCCCACGCGAATATCAGTATTCGCCGGCAGATGTTCCAGCTGCAGATCGTCCGTACAGCCGTTACCGGCCGCAATCACGCGGATATCGTTACGCAGCACCTGGATCGGCAGCGCATGGGTGGCATCGCAAATCAGCAGCACGCGGCTGGTCAGCTTGGCGACCGCGACCACTTGGCCGACAACGCCTTTATCGCTGATCACCGGCTGGCCTTCGTACACGCCATTGACGCTGCCCTTGTCGATCACCACCTGATCGCTGTAGGGATCGTTAACGGTGGAGATCACCTGGGTCACCATCTTCTGCTCATCCTGACGCAGCGGGGAGCCCAGCAGCTCACGCAGACGGGCGTTCTCCTGCTTGTACTGGCCCAGCATCAGTATTTCGCTGTTTTTCAGCAGCAGTTCCTGGCGTAACGCGCGGTTTTCAAGTTCGAGTTGATCGCGTGAGGACAGGGTTTGCGAGACGCTGTCGAGCAGTTCACGGGGACCATTTGATACAAAGTAGAAAGGACTGACGGCGGTATCCATGTACGTTCGGATCTGGCTGAACGTACCGAGGCGGCTATCGGCAATAATGACACCAAGCGCTACCAACACCCCAAGGATCAGGCGAAACTGTAGCGACGGGCCACGGCTAAAAATTGGCTTCATAGGCTATGCGTACTCTCGCGTCAGAGAGAAAGGGTAGCCATCCGCTACCCTTTCACACCTGACTACTCTTCGCTGAACAAGTCGCCGCCGTGCATGTCGATCATTTCCAGCGCCTTGCCGCCGCCACGGGCTACGCAAGTCAGTGGATCTTCAGCAACTACGACAGGAATACCTGTCTCTTCCATCAACAGGCGGTCGAGGTTACGCAGCAGCGCACCACCACCGGTCAGAACCATACCGCGCTCGGAGATATCGGAAGCCAGTTCCGGCGGGCACTGCTCGAGGGCAACCATGACGGCGCTTACAATGCCGGTCAACGGCTCTTGCAGCGCTTCGAGGATTTCGTTGGAGTTCAGGGTAAAGCCACGTGGAACGCCTTCTGCCAGGTTACGGCCGCGCACTTCGATCTCGCGCACTTCGTCACCCGGGTAAGCAGAACCGATTTCGTGCTTAATACGCTCTGCGGTGGCTTCACCGATCAGAGAGCCGTAGTTACGGCGAACATAATTAATGATGGCTTCGTCGAAGCGGTCACCACCAATACGTACGGAAGAGGAGTAAACCACACCATTCAGGGAGATAACGGCCACTTCAGTGGTACCGCCACCGATATCCACCACCATGGAGCCGGTCGCTTCGGAAACCGGCAGGCCGGCACCGATGGCGGCAGCCATTGGCTCTTCAATCAGGAAGACTTCACGCGCACCAGCGCCCTGAGCGGATTCACGAATAGCACGACGTTCAACCTGGGTAGCGCCAACCGGCACACACACCAGAACACGTGGGCTCGGACGCATAAAGCTGTTGCTGTGCACCTGTTTGATAAAGTGCTGAAGCATTTTCTCGGTCACGAAGAAGTCAGCGATAACGCCGTCTTTCATCGGACGAATGGCAGCGATATTACCCGGCGTACGACCAAGCATCTGCTTAGCGTCATGGCCGACGGCCGCTACGCTTTTCGGTGAACCAGCACGATCCTGACGAATGGCCACAACTGAAGGCTCATTCAGTACGATGCCTTGTCCTTTTACATAAATGAGGGTATTCGCGGTACCCAGGTCAATGGACAGGTCATTGGAAAACATGCCACGAAATTTTTTCAACATACTAAGGGATAATCCTGAAAGCTGGGGCGGAAAACAAAATCCGCTTACTTTACCAACCACACGCAGCAGCGACAAGGCGCAAAAATCGCCTGCTACGGTGAAAATTTGTGCAGCACGCTTCCTTAGTTACAAATCGTCGCCTGACTCCCTCAGGGCTGAGAAAAAACAGCGTTCCTCACGTTCATTTGTAACCCGATAAAGGTCGTTTACTGTCGTGTTGTGCGTCATACATCACGCTACAGGCGCGATATTCTACGTGAAAACTTACCAAACGGCAGGTTAAACAGAGTATCTTTGCGAATATTTTTTCACATTGCTGTCAAGAGGCTGAGAGGCTGCAAAAAAATCGCCTTGACCCCCTGTAACTCCGCGCTCTGTCAACGTCTGCCATTCGGTTCGGGACCTCACGCCTGTGGCAAAAACATGGGTTTGCGTTCCCTTGCAGGCTTCAACCAGACTCTGCACCAGCAGCTGGTTTTCCGTACGTTTTTCGATATTCCTTACCAGCCCCGGATGTAGCTTCAACAGCTCTACCTCCAGCGCCTTGATCCAGCTGGTGCTGACCAGCGTCAGACCCGCCTGCGTCACCGCCACACGAGACCCCAGCGCATTGATCAACCGAACCACCGGCTGTAACCGACTGATGTGTTGACAAACATCCGCCTCTGCAAGTTCAAAAATAATGCGTTTACGCTGCGATTTTTCACATTGCATCAGCACATCGCGTAGCCAGCGCTGGAAACGCGGGCGGATCAGCGACTCCACCGTCACCTGCAGCGCCAGATGCTCTTCGGGCCAGTAGGATAAGAATGGCATCAATCGGGAGATTTGCTGACGGTCGTACTCTTCCGACAGGCCAAACTGCAGCACCATTGGCAGATACTCCGCCGAGACCACCTCTTCATTGCCGTCAAAGATGCGGCACAGCAGCTCCCGGTGGTGAACCTGACCGTTAACCAGCACCGACGGTTTTTGATAGATCCGCGGCCCGCCGCGGGTGAGCATCTGCTCAATCAGGGTGCGCCAGCGCACGTTGCCGCGCCCTTTCTCTGGCAAGGAGTCATCATAAATCGCCCAGCCATTAGCCCCCTGCAGCACGGCATTGCGGGTGGCGGCCTCAGCGTGCTCCATCACCTGCTCGGTGGTCTGGCCGCCGCGCCAGGCGCAAATGCCAATATGCACCATATCATCACGATCGAGCATTTTGCTGGGGGGTAGCGCATCCACCGACTTTAACAGCAGGCTGGCAATGCTCTCTGACTCTTTCAGGGAGCGATGCGGCAGCAGCACGGCGTAATCACTGCGGTGATAGCGCGCCAGCAGTGCGCCGGGATAGCGCATCATAAAGGTGGAGAGCATGTTGATGAGCATAAACAGATGCTCCTCCGCCACCGCCCGACCCCAGTTGTCCTTCAGCAGATCGAAGTCCGGCAGACGGACAAGCATCACCACCCCGTGCGATCCCACTTTCTCGGTATCTTCCAGCAGGGTAGCCAGCTGATTATCAAAGAAAAGACGGTTATTGAGGCCGGTTTTGTTGTCCTGGGCGGCATAGGAGCGGATCAGCGTGTCTATCCGGCTGCGCTGGTCGCTGGCAAACTGAATTTCGGACAGCAGAACGTCCAGCGCGCTGCTGGTGCGGGACGGCCATTCATAGACGGAGCCGCGCACCTGAGGCCCACGTTCACCGTTGAGGATCCGTACCGAGCGCGACTCCAGCAGCTCCTGCCCCGAGAGCTGGCGACGCAGCCAGCGCACCGCCAGAAAGATCAGCACCACCACGAAGATCACCGCCACCGTCAGAGGCGCGGTGGTCATCAGTGAGCGATAATAACTGTCCATGGGGTCCAGATAGGCCAGGCTTATGGTCATCCCGGGGTTTTTCAGGGAGGAGACGGTCAGTTCCAGATGCTGGGGTGGCGCACCGGCCGGTCGATAACCCTTTTGCCCGCTGTGGCTGAAGAGAGTTTTTCCGCCCTGGGTAATCTCGACACGCGTGATATCAACCGGAGCCATCAGCTCATCCAGTTGACGAGACAGTTCCGGAAAGGGCGTACTGACAAGGCGGGAATCAATTACCGACGCTACGGAATGGACGCGGTTCACCAGCTTTCCCTGGATCGCATTATAAAAACTGAGCGAGCAGCCAATCAGGGTGACAAAGATCGTCAAACCGGTTAGCAAGGCAATAAAAGCGGAGAACTTCGTCGATAATCGCATCCTTGAGATTACTCCGTGAGTTGATGAGGATAGCAAGTGAGCACTAACTCGCAATACGGCATCGGCATACTACCAAATCCGGTGTATCTGGCAATTTATTGCGTTAAATCGGCATTGCATGTCAATGAGCGAGTATAGTCTTCAAAAATTTTTTTCCAATCATCATGCTGAGTAAGGAATTCGTATGCAGGCTTTGATCTTAGAACAGCAGGAAGGCAAAACTCTTGCATCAGTGCAATCTATCGAAGAGAGCCGCCTGCCGGAAGGGGCCGTGACCGTTGATATCGACTGGTCCAGTCTGAATTACAAAGACGCGCTCGCCATTACGGGCACCGGCAAGATCGTGCGTAATTTTCCAATGGTTCCAGGTATCGACTTTGCGGGCCGCGTACATGCCAGCAAAGATCCGCGTTTCCATGTCGGCCAACAGGTGCTGCTGACCGGCTGGGGCGTGGGCGAGAATCACTGGGGCGGGCTGGCCGCGCAGGCACGCGTCAATGGCGACTGGCTGGTGCCGATGCCGAACGGGCTCGATGGCCGTAAAGCGATGATCATCGGCACCGCCGGTTTCACCGCCATGCTGTGCGTGATGGCGCTGGAAGAAGCCGGCGTTACGCCGCAGTCCGGTGAGGTAGTGGTGACGGGCGCCAGCGGCGGCGTCGGCAGCACCGCGGTCGCCCTGCTGCATAAGCTGGGCTATCAGGTGGCGGCAGTCTCCGGACGTGAAAGTACCCATGACTATCTGCGTAGCCTCGGTGCCAGCCGCATTCTGGGCCGCGACGAGTTCGCTGAGACCCGCCCGCTGGAGAAACAGATCTGGGCTGGTGCCGTCGATACCGTGGGGGACAAAGTGCTGGCGAAACTGCTGGCGCAGATGAACTACGGCGGCTGCGTGGCGGCCTGCGGCCTGGCGGGCGGTTTTGCCCTGCCGACCACGGTAATGCCGTTTATTCTGCGTAACGTCCGTCTGCAGGGTGTCGATTCCGTGATGACCCCGCCAGAGCGCCGGGCCCAGGCCTGGGAACGACTGGTTCGCGACCTGCCTGCCTCCTTCTATGATCAAAGCGCCACCCAGATTAGCCTTGAGCAGGCCCCGGAGTATGCCGCGAAGATCATCAATAATCAGATCCAGGGCCGTACCCTGGTGAAGCTGGCGTAATCTTCAAATTTTCGTGACATATTCGCTTTAACCCTGCTCCTCCGTCATGCTTAGAAAAACGCATGACGGAGGATGCCATGAAAGTGAAACCCCTGACGGAAGCCGATATCACCGCGGAATCCGTTTTTATGCTGAAGCGCCGCCAGATCCTGAAAATGCTGGGGATCGGTGCCGGTGCGCTGACGCTATCTCCCCTCGCCCAGGCCGACCTGCTGGACTGGTTTAAGGGTAACGATCGTCCTAAAGCGCCCCCCGGGAAGCCGCTTACTTTTACCCAACCCGCCCAGTGGCAGAGCACGCTCGCCAAAACCCCCGAAGAGAAAGTGACAGGCTATAACAACTTCTACGAGTTCGGCCTGGATAAAGCCGATCCGGCGGCCAATGCCGGCAGCCTGAAGACCGATCCCTGGACGCTGACCATCGACGGCGAAGTGGCAAAACCGCTGACCCTTGATTACAACGATTTGACCACCCGCTTCCCGCTGGAAGAGCGAATCTACCGCATGCGTTGCGTCGAGGCCTGGTCGATGGTGGTGCCGTGGATTGGTTTCCCGCTGCATAAGCTGCTGGCGATGGTGGAGCCCACCAGCGACGCGAAGTATGTCTCCTTCCAGACCCTTTACGCACCGGAGATCATGCCCGGCCAGAAAGACCGGTTTATTGGCGGTGGGCTCGACTATCCGTACGTGGAGGGATTGCGCATTGACGAGGCTATGCACCCGCTGACGCTGCTTACCGTCGGCGTGTACGGCAAAGCGCTGCCGCCGCAAAATGGTGCACCCATCCGCCTGACCGTGCCGTGGAAATATGGCTTTAAGGGCATCAAATCGATCGTCAGCATCAAGCTGACACGTGAACGCCCACCCACCACCTGGAACCTTGCCGCACCGAATGAATACGGTTTTTACGCTAACGTAAACCCGCACGTCGATCACCCGCGCTGGTCGCAGGCGACTGAGCGGTTTATTGGCTCGGGCGGGGCGCTGGACGTTAAGCGTCAGCCGACGCTGCTGTTCAACGGCTATGCCGACCAGGTCGCATCGCTCTACCGCGGCCTCGACTTACGGGAGTTTTTCTAAGTGCGTCTGACGGCAAAACAGATTACCTGGCTGAAAGTCGCCCTGCATCTTGCAGGGTTGCTTCCTTTTATATGGCTATTCTGGGCCATCAACCACGGCGGCCTGAGTGCCGATCCGGCTAAAGATATCCAGCACTTCACCGGCCGCACCGCGCTGAAGTTTTTACTGGCGACTCTGCTGATCTCTCCCCTGGCGCGCTACGCGAAACAGCCTTTGTTGATCCGCACCCGCCGCCTGCTTGGGCTATGGTGTTTCGCCTGGGCGACGCTGCATCTCACCAGCTATGCGTTTCTGGAGCTGGGCATTAACAATCTGGCCCTGCTGGGAAGCGAACTGGTTACCCGCCCTTACTTAACTCTGGGGATTATCAGCTGGGTGATTTTACTCGCGTTGACTCTCACCTCTACGCAGTCCGCTCAGCGAAAACTGGGAAGGCGCTGGCAACTTCTGCATAATTTTGTATATCTTGTCGCGATCCTCGCCCCTATCCACTACCTTTGGTCAGTGAAAATTCTCTCACCGCAGCCGATCATCTATGCCGTGCTGGCAATAGTGCTTCTGGCATGGCGATATAAGAAGTTTCGTCAGTGGTGGCGATAATGGGCGAAAGTGTGTAGATCCCCGCAGAACGCTTACCCTTCCCGGGCGTTTATCCGAATGCTATTGATAATCTTCCCTGATAAGACCAGTATTTAGCTGCCAAATGCTACGAAATCGTTATAATGTGCGACTTTGGTTTCCCCGATGGGTTTTTCATAGCCAGAAAGGGTGACAATCGCGCATCGAAGGTATATTTTGTTTTTTACCGGAGAATCGCAGGAGATAGCGGCACAATGGCTGACAAGTTTCACATCTTAGTTTTGAACGGACCGAACCTGAATATGCTCGGCACCCGTGAACCCGAGAAGTACGGCACGCTGACGTTAACCGAAATTGTTAACCGTTTGGGTAGCGAAGCGGCGGCACTCAATGTGGAACTTGACCATTTTCAGTCAAACGCGGAGTACGCACTCATCGACCGCATTCATCAGGCTAAAGACACCACGGACTATATCCTGATTAATCCGGCCGCGTTTACGCACACCAGTGTTGCTATTCGTGACGCGCTGCTGGCAGTGAGCATCCCGTTTATCGAGATCCACCTCAGCAACGTGCATGCGCGGGAGCCGTTCCGCCACCACTCCTACCTGTCGGATATCGCCGCTGGCGTCATCTGTGGACTGGGGGCTGACGGTTATTCATTCGCTTTACAGACAGCGGTAAAACGCCTGTCACAATCACACTAAACAAAGAGTACGGAACCCACTCATGGATATTCGTAAGATTAAAAAACTGATCGAGCTGGTTGAAGAATCAGGCATCTCCGAACTGGAAATTTCTGAAGGCGAAGAGTCTGTACGCATCAGCCGTGCCGCGCCAAACGCAGGCTACCCGGTTATGCAACAAGCTTATGCTGCACCAATGATGCAGCAGCCAGCTCTGTCTAACGCTGTCGCGCCGGCGACGACTCCAGCAATGGAAGCACCAGCAGCAGCGGAAATCAGTGGTCACATCGTACGTTCCCCAATGGTTGGTACTTTCTACCGCACCCCGAGCCCGGACGCTAAAGCGTTCATCGAAGTGGGCCAGAAAGTTAACGCGGGCGATACCCTGTGCATCGTTGAAGCCATGAAAATGATGAACCAGATCGAAGCTGACAAGTCAGGTACTGTGAAAGCGATTCTGGTCGAAAGTGGTCAGCCGGTTGAATTTGACGAGCCGCTGGTCGTCATCGAGTAACGAGGCGAACATGCTGGATAAAATTGTTATCGCCAACCGCGGCGAGATCGCACTGCGTATTCTTCGTGCCTGTAAAGAGCTGGGCATTAAGACTGTCGCTGTGCACTCAAGCGCGGACCGCGATCTGAAACACGTATTACTGGCGGATGAGACGGTCTGTATCGGCCCGGCTCCGTCCGTCAAAAGCTATCTGAATATCCCGGCTATCATCAGCGCCGCTGAGATCACTGGCGCGGTGGCGATTCACCCGGGTTATGGCTTCCTCTCTGAGAACGCCAACTTTGCTGAACAGGTAGAACGCTCTGGCTTTATCTTCATCGGCCCGAAAGCTGACACCATCCGCCTGATGGGCGACAAAGTGTCTGCGATCACCGCAATGAAAAAAGCCGGTGTTCCAACCGTACCGGGCTCCGACGGTCCTCTGACCGACGACATGGATGCTAACCGTGCTCATGCGAAACGCATTGGCTACCCGGTTATCATCAAGGCGTCCGGCGGCGGCGGCGGTCGCGGTATGCGCGTTGTGCGCAGCGATGCTGAACTGGCTCAATCCATCTCCATGACCAAAGCAGAAGCGAAAGCAGCTTTCAGCAATGACATGGTGTACATGGAAAAATACCTGGAAAACCCACGCCACATCGAAATTCAGGTGCTGGCTGACGGTCAGGGTAACGCGATCTATCTGGCAGAACGTGACTGCTCCATGCAGCGACGTCACCAGAAAGTGGTCGAAGAGGCACCAGCACCGGGTATCACTCCGGAACTGCGTCGCTACATCGGCGAGCGTTGCTCTAAAGCCTGTGTCGATATCGGTTATCGCGGGGCGGGTACGTTTGAGTTCCTGTTCGAAAACGGCGAGTTCTACTTCATCGAGATGAACACCCGTATTCAGGTTGAACACCCGGTTACCGAAATGATCACCGGCGTTGACCTGATTAAAGAGCAGCTGCGTATCGCGGCGGGTCAACCGCTGTCCATCAAGCAGGAAGAAGTTGTGGTTAAAGGCCATGCGGTGGAATGCCGTATCAACGCCGAAGACCCGAACACCTTCCTGCCGAGCCCGGGTAAAATCACGCGTTTCCACGCGCCGGGTGGCTTTGGTGTGCGCTGGGAGTCCCATATTTACGCCGGTTACACCGTACCGCCGTACTATGACTCCATGATCGGCAAGCTGATCTGCTACGGCGAATCCCGCGATGTGGCGATTTCCCGCATGAAGAACGCCCTGCAGGAGCTGATCATCGACGGCATCAAAACTAACGTTGATCTGCAGATGCGTATTATGAGCGACGAGAACTTCCAGCATGGTGGTACTAACATCCACTATCTTGAGAAGAAGCTCGGTCTCAATGAAAAATAAGCCTGCGTAAGCGTAAAAAGGTCGGTTAATCCGGCCTTTTTTTATTTCTGGGGATCGCCAGGCCCCATAAGGTACAATCCCCGCTTTCTTTTTCCACAAGGGACAAAAAATGGACAAGCGTTTTGTTCAGGCCCACAAAGAAGCGCGCTGGGCGCTGTGGTTAACCCTTCTCTATCTCGCCGCGTGGTTAGTAACTGCTTACATACCTGACTCTGCCATTGGCATTACCGGTCTGCCGCACTGGTTTGAGATGGCCTGTCTGCTGCTCCCGCTGGTGTTTATTCTGCTCTGCTGGGCGATGGTGAAATTTATCTATCGCGATATTCCGCTGGAGGATGACGATAATGCAGCTTGAAGTGATCCTGCCCCTCGTCGCGTATCTGTTTGTTGTTTTTGGCCTGTCCGTTTACGCCATGCGCAAACGAACGACGGGCACCTTCCTGAACGAGTATTTCCTTGGTAGCCGCTCGATGGGCGGTATTGTGCTGGCGATGACCCTGACCGCCACCTACATCAGCGCCAGCTCCTTTATTGGTGGCCCGGGTGCGGCCTATAAATACGGGCTGGGCTGGGTACTGCTGGCGATGATCCAGCTGCCTGCCATCTGGCTCTCGCTGGGTATTCTCGGGAAAAAATTCGCGATTCTGGCGCGCCGCTATAATGCGGTGACCCTCAACGATATGCTGTTTGCCCGCTATCACAGCCGGCTGCTGGTCTGGCTGGCCAGCCTGAGCCTGCTGGTGGCCTTTATCGGTGCCATGACCGTGCAGTTTATCGGTGGCGCGCGCCTGCTTGAGACCGCCGCCGGGATCCCTTACGAAACGGGCCTGCTGATTTTTGGTATCAGTATCGCGCTCTACACCGCCTTTGGTGGATTCCGCGCCAGCGTGCTCAACGACACCATGCAGGGCATGGTGATGCTGATTGGCACCATTGTGCTGCTGGTGGGCGTGGTGCATGCGGCGGGTGGTTTAACCCATGCAGTGGAAACCCTGCAGACCATCGATCCGAAGCTGGTATCGCCTCAGGGTGCGGATGACATCCTCTCCCCCACCTTTATGACCTCCTTCTGGGTGCTGGTCTGCTTCGGGGTGATTGGCCTGCCGCATACGGCCGTGCGCTGCATCTCCTATAAAGACAGCAAGGCGGTGCACCGGGGAATTATTATCGGCACCATCGTCGTGGCGATCCTGATGCTCGGCATGCACCTTGCCGGGGCGCTCGGCCGGGCGGTGATCCCGGACTTAACCGTGCCGGACCTGGTGATCCCGACCCTGATGGTAAAAGTCCTGCCGCCGTTTGCGGCCGGGATCTTCCTTGCTGCGCCAATGGCAGCGATCATGTCGACAATTAACGCCCAGCTGCTGCAAAGTTCCGCTACGATCATTAAAGATCTCTACCTGAACATGCGCCCGGCGCAGATGAACAATGAGCGACTTCTGAAGCGGATGTCGGCTGTGATCACCCTGGTGCTGGGGGCGTTGCTGTTGCTGGCCGCGTGGCGGCCGCCTGAGATGATCATCTGGCTGAACCTGCTGGCGTTTGGTGGCCTGGAGGCGGTGTTCCTCTGGCCGCTGGTGCTGGGCCTGTACTGGGAGCGCGCCAACGCGGCGGGTGCCCTGAGCGCAATGATCGTCGGTGGCGTGCTCTATGCCGTGCTCGCCTCCTTTAATATTCAGTACCTGGGCTTCCATCCAATTGTGCCCTCGCTACTGCTAAGTTTGCTGGCGTTTGTGGTGGGGAACCGTTTCGGTCAACCCACACCGCAGATGGCCGTCATTTCTACTGATAAATAAAGAGTTTTGCCATGCCGTGGATCCAATTAAAACTGAATACGACCGGCGCTAATGCCGAAGCGCTGAGTGATGCCCTGGTAGAGGCCGGTACGGTCTCTGTCACCTTCCAGGACACGCATGACACCCCGGTGTTTGAACCACTGCCGGGTGAAACCCGCCTGTGGGGCGACACCGATGTCATCGGCCTGTTTGATGCCGAAACTGATATGGCCGAGGTGGTCGCGATTCTGGAGAATCATCCGCTGCTGGGCGCCGGTTTTGCGCACAAAATTGAGCAACTGGAAGACAAGGACTGGGAGCGCGAGTGGATGGATAACTTCCACCCGATGCAGTTCGGCAAGCGTCTGTGGATCTGCCCGAGCTGGCGCGACGTGCCGGATGAAAATGCCGTTAACGTGATGCTCGATCCGGGCCTGGCCTTCGGGACCGGCACCCACCCGACGACCTCCCTGTGCCTGCAGTGGCTGGATGGTCTGGATCTGGATGGTAAAACAGTGATCGACTTTGGCTGCGGGTCCGGGATCCTCGCCATCGCTGCCCTGAAGCTGGGTGCGGCAAAAGCGATTGGGATCGACATCGATCCGCAGGCAATCCAGGCCAGCCGCGATAACGCGCAGCGCAACGGCGTCTCCGACCGTCTGGAACTGTATCTGCCGAATAACCAGCCTGCGGTGATGAAAGCCGATGTGGTGGTCGCCAACATCCTGGCCGGCCCGTTACGCGAGCTGGCACCGTTAATCAGCGTCCTGCCCGTTGAGGGTGGCCTGCTGGGGCTTTCCGGTATTCTTGCCAGCCAGGCAGAAAGCGTCTGCGAAGCTTACGCCGACCTCTTTACACTCGACCCGGTGGTCGAAAAAGAGGAGTGGTGCCGCATTACCGGTCGTAAAAAGTAAGGGTTTAATCGGGTGCCTGTTTTTTAAACTGCCCTTTTGGTTAAAGAACAGGCAATCCATTGCTAACGATCATGTTCTAAAATGCGACGCAGATCGCAAAGAACCGCGGAAATCTGCTGGTTAAAACAGCAGATTATTCGGCTTAAGGTTTCATTCTTTAAGAAAAAACGAGAAGTTTTGGGAAATTGTAAGCGGCCATAAAATCATCACACCCATTTAAGTGAATGATTTATATCGCATATAATTTTACAGGCTATGCTTTGTGTCTGATTCCATGATCTGCAACAGGTGATTGTTCAAAGTTTGGCCTTTCATCTCGTGCAAAAAATGCGTAAGATACGCCGCCTTGCAGTCACAGTATGGTCATTTCTTAACTCATGCGCATCGGAAACCACCAGCTTAGAAATCGCCTGATCGCAGCACCTATGGCAGGTATTACCGACCGGCCCTTCAGGACGCTGTGCTATGAGATGGGAGCAGGACTCACCGTTTCCGAGATGATGTCGTCTAACCCGCAGGTTTGGGAAAGCGATAAATCCCGTCTTCGGATGGTGCATGTTGACGAACCAGGTATCCGCACCGTGCAAATTGCCGGAAGCGTGCCTGAAGAGATGGCAGACGCCGCGCGTATTAACGTGGAAAGTGGTGCCCAGATTATTGATATCAATATGGGGTGCCCGGCCAAAAAGGTGAATCGCAAGCTGGCAGGTTCAGCCCTTCTGCAATACCCCGACCAGGTGAAGTCAATCCTGACGGCGGTTGTCAGCGCAGTGGACGTTCCTGTTACGTTGAAGATTCGCACGGGTTGGTCGCCGGATCACCGTAACTGTGTAGAGATTGCCCAACTGGCTGAAGACTGTGGCATTCAGGCCCTGACCATACATGGACGCACCCGCGCCTGTTTGTTCAACGGCGAAGCTGAATACGACAGCATTCGGGCAGTTAAGCAGAAAGTTTCCATTCCGATTATCGCGAATGGCGACATTACTGACCCGCTTAAAGCCAGAGCTGTGCTCGACTATACGGGAGCTGATGCTCTGATGATAGGACGTGCGGCTCAGGGAAGACCCTGGATCTTTCGGGAAATCCAGCATTATCTGGACACTGGGGAGCTGCTTGCCCCGCTGCCGCTGGCAGAGGTTAAGCGCTTGCTTTGTTCGCACGTTCGGGAATTGCATGGCTTTTATGGTCAGGCAAAAGGGTACCGAATTGCGCGTAAACACGTATCCTGGTATCTCCAGGAGCACGCTCCAAATGACCAGTTTCGGCGCACATTCAACGCCATAGAGGATGCCAGCGATCAGCTGGAGGCGTTGGAGGCATACTTCGAAAATCTTGCGTAATGAAATAAAGAGCTGACAGAACTATGTTCGAACAACGCGTAAATTCTGACGTACTGACCGTTTCCACCGTTAACTCTCAGGATCAAGTAACACAAAAGCCCCTGCGTGACTCGGTTAAACAGGCACTGAAGAACTATTTTGCTCAACTGAACGGTCAGGACGTTAATGACCTGTATGAGCTGGTACTGGCTGAAGTTGAACAGCCCCTGTTGGACATGGTGATGCAATACACCCGCGGTAACCAGACCCGTGCTGCCCTGATGATGGGCATCAACCGTGGTACGCTGCGTAAGAAATTGAAAAAGTACGGCATGAACTAATTTCGATTAGCTAAATGCTTGTATAAAAAGGCGCAAACCGGCATGGGGACGCGCCTTTTTTTATGCCCGCTTTTCCCGCCTTTTGCTCCCCTCATCACACCGCTAACAGCCGAAACGTAAACATCCGTCTGCCCACTTCTCAGCCGCTATTTTTCGTGTATATTTCCTGCACTCTTTTCCTTTGTTCCCGGAACTCCGAATGATCCGTAAGTATGGGTGGTTAGTCGTCTTCGCGATTAGCGCTTTCCTTTTTGATGCACTGTTAATGCAGTGGATCGAGTTGATGTCTACGGAAACGGACAAATGCCGCAACATGAACTCGGTGAATCCACTCAAGCTGATCAACTGCGCGGATCTGGATTAAACCCTTACTTTCCCTCGAAAAATGTGCGGACTTAAAAGCCTTTGAGGCATCTCTGTTGGATGATAATGTCTCAGCCCGTCACATCCGGTATCACGTAATACCCCCTGCGTTTGAGTTGATGAGATCATGCTGGTTAGCCAATACGACCAACTTCTTGTGGTTATCTCTTTTGTTGTCGCCATTCTTGCCTCCTACACCGCCCTGAATATGGCAGGCCGGGTTGTCGGCAGTACGGGCATCGCGGCACGCGTCTGGCTGACGGGCGGCGGTATTGCCATGGGCATCGGCATCTGGGCCATGCACTTTATCGGCATGCTGGCGATGGATGTCTCCATGCGCCTGAACTACGACCTGATGCAAACGGCTCTGTCGATGTTCATTGCCATCGGCGCCTCGCTGTTCGCCCTCTGGCTGGTAAGCCGGGATCACCTGCGCAGGCGTCGCCTGTTCACCGGTGCCGTGATTCTGGGCAGCGGGATTGTCGCGATGCACTACACCGGGATGGCGGCATTACAGGTTGAGCCCGCTATCGTCTGGGATATGCGCTGGGTTGCGCTGTCGGTGGTGATCGCCCTGCTCGCCTCGCTGGCCGCTCTGTGGCTCACGTTTCGTCTTCGTCGCGACGCCGCCCAGGTTGCGCTGATGCGCGCGGGTGCCGCCGTACTGATGGGCATGGCGATTGCCGGCATGCACTATACCGGGATGAAGGCCGCCCAGTTCCCGGTTCAGGTCCATATGCACCATCAGGGGGTGAACGGCAGCTGGCTGGCGGTACTGGTGAGCGTCGTGGCGCTCTCTATTCTTGGCATTACGCTGCTGGTCTCGATGTTTGACGCCAGGCTGCAGGCCCGCACCGCCCTTCTGGCCTCGTCGCTGGCGGAAGCGAACCGTGAGCTGGCGCAGTTGGCGCTGCACGACACGCTGACGCGCTTGCCAAACCGCGTGCTGCTGGAGGACCGTCTCGATCAGGCGATCAACAAAGCCGATCGTGAAGGAAAGTTATTCGCGCTGTTGTTTATGGATCTGGACGGCTTCAAAGCCGTCAACGATGCCTACGGGCATGACACCGGCGATAAGCTGCTGATTGCCGTGACGGAACGTCTGGAACAACCGCTGAAAGGTCAGTACACCCTCGCCCGTATTGGCGGCGACGAGTTTGTGCTGCTGGCCGAGATCGATACCCCCAACGATGCCGCTTCACTGGCCAGCGCGCTGGTGCATGTGATCGACCAGCCCTTCAGCCTTGAGCTGTACGATCTGGTGGTGACCCTCAGCGTGGGGATTGCTATCTATCCGCACGATGGCAAAAATCAGCGGGAGCTGATGTTTAACGCCGATGCGGCGATGTACCACACCAAGCATATGGGGCGTAACGGCTACCATTTCTTCCAGCCGTCGATGAACACCCTGGCGCAAAAACAGCTGCAGCTGATGAACGATCTGTGGCTGGCGCTGGATCGACAGGAACTGCATCTGGTTTATCAGCCGAAGTTCCAGGCCCCGGTGGGCCCTATCGTCGGCTTTGAGGCCCTGCTGCGCTGGCAGCACCCTTCCCAGGGGCTACTCTGCCCTGACCAGTTCCTGCCGCTGGCGGAAAAAAGCGGGCTGATCATTCCTATCGGCAACTGGGTGATTGATGAGGCCTGCCGCCAGCTCCGCGTCTGGCATCTTGAAGGGCATACCGAGTGGTCGATGGCGGTGAATCTCTCCACGCTGCAGTTTGAGCAACCCCTGCTGGTTGAGACGGTGATGAGTAGCCTGGCGCGACATCACATTCCGCCCCACACCCTGATCCTGGAAGTGACCGAAACGACGGCCATGAATAATCCGGATGAGAGCGTGCGGGTGCTGACCGAACTGACGCAGGCGGGGGTGAAAGCCTCCATCGATGATTTTGGTACGGGCTATTCCAGCCTGCTGTACCTGAAAAAGCTGCCAGCCTGTGAGCTGAAGATCGATCGGGCGTTTGTTAAAGATCTCAAGGGCGAGGGGGACGATGCCACTATTGTTGCCGCCATTGTTGCGCTGGCAAAGACCCTCAATCTTAAGGTGGTAGCAGAAGGGGTGGAAACGCAGGAGCAGCAGGCGTTTTTGACCAGGCTCGGGTGTAACACTTTACAAGGTTATCTGCTGGGTAAACCGGTTTCGGCGCAGACCATCAAGGCCATGAGTCAGGATCCGCAAGCCATGCTGACCCAGCAAATCTGACCGGGCCGATGCCGCTATGAGGCGGCGTCGTAGAAACGGTGCGGCGCCGGAGCAAGCGGTAACGTCGAGAGGATGTTATCCACCAGCTCCGGGGCCTGTTGATACAGGTCCAGCCTTTCCGGGCTCATTAACCAGTTTTTAATCAATCCACAAAAAAAGCCATGGAAAACAATTAAGGTCGTGTCGATATTGATCTGCGCGGAAATAGCGCCTGTCGCAATGCATCTCTGCAGGATCTGACGAACGTTTTCATAGTTGAAGCCGATCCTCTCCCGAATTTCATATTCTGAAATCATGCCCGGTTCAAATTCACATTTGTGATAGAGGATCTGCAATAGCGTACGCTGGCGGCGATCCCGGGCAATATATTGCAACGCGGTAACAAACAGTTCACGTAAAATAAATAACGGCTTGTCCTCTTCTCCCTGCGACAACAGACCGCGAATAATCTCCCGTAGCGGACATTGCTCCTGCCAGATAGCATTAAATATCTCAGCCTTACTGCTGAAATGCCAGTAAACGGCCCCCCGGGACAGACCCGCGGCATCAGCAATATCGGTCAGCGTGGTACTTGCCACACCCCGTGCGGCAAACTGCTCTATCGCTGCCTCAATCAACAGCTGGCGTGTCTTCTGCGCCTCGGCCTTCGTTTTACGCGCCATAGGGAGTCACTCTTTTAACGGATTAATTACATTTATCAAACAACAGTGATAATTGTCAGGTCGTCAATTATCTATTACTGCAAAAAATAATTTTGAACAAAAAACGTCAACACGCTTAATTTATTAATCTCAATGATGTTTCAACATCACTTTATTCATTAAACACATATGTATGTCTAAAGCATAATGCCGTGAAATAGATATTCGGGAATGCTATCCCGTTGTTTAATCACATTCAGCCTCGTTTTTTTTCTCTTCGATTCTTTCTTCGCACTTATAAATCAAAAACCCGCCCGGCCATTCTTTATTATGGCGCCCGCCGTTTTCTGTTTACCTCTCCTTAACGCTTAACCGCTGTCGGTTAATGCGGGTTGATGATTTTGAAGGAATAGCCATGACGCCTCATTTCAGGTTTTTACCCTTATCCGGTTTTATCATCGGTGCCGCATTACTCGTGGGTTGTGATGATCACAGCGAGCAAGCCCAGCAGCCGCCATCACCACAGGTTGTGGTTCATGTGGTGAAAAGCGCACCGCTGGTCGTCACCACCGAACTGCCGGGCCGTACCGATGCGTATCGCGTTGCAGAGGTTCGCCCTCAGGTGAGCGGCATTGTTCTGAAGCGCAACTTCACCGAGGGCAGCGACGTCAAAGCGGGGGAATCGCTGTATCAGATCGATCCGGCCACTTATCAGGCGGCCTTTGACAGCGCGTCAGGGGAGCTGGCCAAAGCCCAGGCCGCTGCCAACATCGCCCACCTGACCGTAAAACGCTATTTACCGCTGATGGGCACCCAGTACGTCAGTAAGCAGGAGTACGATCAGTCCGTTGCTACCGCCCGTCAGGCCGATGCGTCGGTGATTGCAGCCCAGGCAGATGTTGAGACCGCGCGCATTAATCTGGCCTACACCAAAGTGACCTCACCTATCAGCGGGCGCATCGGCAAATCCAGCGTCACCGAGGGGGCGCTGGTGGCGAACGGCCAGGCGTCAGCACTGGCGACGGTGCAGCAGCTGGATCCGATCTATGTCGATGTGACCCAATCCAGCAACGATTTTATGCGCCTGAAGCAATCCAGCCTGCAGACGGGCGAAAGTACCAGCAGCGTGCAGCTGCTGATGGAGAACGGTCAGCCGTACCCGCTGAAAGGCTCGCTGCAATTTTCCGATGTCACGGTGGACGAGAGCACTGGCTCCATTACTCTGCGGGCGATCTTCCCTAACCCGCAACATGTCCTGCTGCCGGGTATGTTTGTCCGGGCGCGTATTGATGAAGGCACCCAGCCCCACGCCATCCTGGTACCGCAGCAGGGGGTAACTCGCACCCCGCGCGGTGAAGCCAGCGTGATGGTGGTGAACGAGAAGAATCAGGCCGAAGCGCGGAACGTCGTCGCGCCGCAGGCGATTGGCGATCAATGGCTGATCACCGACGGCCTGCAGGAAGGCGATCGGGTGATCGTCAGTGGGCTGCAAAAAGTGCGCCCTGGCGTCGCGGTTGTCGCCACGCCAGACACCGCCGCGCAGAAAGCGGGATAAGGAACAGAGCATGGCCAACTTCTTTATTCAGCGCCCGGTTTTTGCGTGGGTACTTGCCATTATCCTGATGATTGCGGGCGGGCTGGCGATCCTCAAGCTGCCGATCGCCCAGTATCCCACCATTGCTCCGCCAGCCGTGGCGATCTCCGCGACCTACCCTGGTGCCGACGCGCAGACGGTGCAGGATACGGTGACCCAGGTTATCGAGCAGAACATGAACGGCATCGATAACCTGATGTATATGTCCTCCACCAGCGATTCGGCGGGCAGCGTGACCATCACCCTGACCTTCCAGTCGGGTACCGACCCGGACATTGCCCAGGTGCAGGTGCAGAACAAACTCCAGCTGGCGATGCCGCTGCTGCCGCAGGAAGTGCAGCAGCAGGGGATCGGCGTAGAGAAGTCGAGCAGCAGCTTCCTGCTGGTGGCGGGCTTTGTCTCGGACAATAAAGACCTGAGCCAGGACGATATCTCTGACTACGTCGCCTCTAACGTGAAGGATGCCATCAGCCGTACCTCCGGGGTAGGCGATGTGCAGCTGTTCGGTGCCCAGTATGCGATGCGTATCTGGCTGGATGCCAATAAGCTGAACGCCTATCAGCTGACGCCGCTGGATGTCATCAATCAGCTTAAAACCCAGAATAACCAGATTGCCGCCGGTCAGCTGGGCGGTACGCCGTCGGTGCCGGGACAGCAGCTCAACGCCTCGATCATCGCCCAGACGCGCCTGAAAACCGCCGAAGAGTTTGGCAACATCACTCTGAAGGTCAATCAGGACGGGTCGATGGTGCATCTGAAAGATGTGGCCCGGATTGCGCCTGGCGGTGAAAACTACAATATGGTGACCAAAATCAACGGCCAGGCGGCGACCGGGCTGGGGATCAAGCTCGCCACCGGCGCCAATGCCCTGGATACCGCCGCGGCGATCAAGAGCAAACTGGCGCAGCTGCAAGCCTTCTTCCCCCAGGGGCTGAAGGTGGTCTATCCCTACGACACCACGCCGTTTGTGAAGATCTCCATCCATGAAGTGGTGAAGACGCTGTTTGAAGCCATCATCCTCGTCTTCCTGGTGATGTACCTGTTCCTGCAAAACTTGCGCGCCACGCTGATCCCAACTATCGCCGTGCCGGTGGTATTGCTGGGCACCTTTGCAGTACTGGCGGCGTTTGGCTTCTCCATCAATACCCTGACCATGTTTGGTATGGTGCTGGCGATAGGCTTGCTGGTGGATGACGCTATCGTGGTGGTAGAGAACGTCGAGCGCGTAATGGTGGAGGAGAAGCTACCGCCCAAAGAGGCGACGCAGAAATCGATGTCGCAGATCCAGGGGGCGCTGGTCGGCATCGCTATGGTGCTGTCGGCGGTATTTATCCCGATGGCCTTCTTCGGCGGGTCCACCGGGGCGATTTACCGTCAGTTCTCCCTGACGATTGTCTCGGCCATGGCGCTGTCCGTGCTGGTGGCGCTGATCCTGACCCCGGCGCTGTGCGCCACTCTGCTTAAAGCGCCGGACGAGGATCATGGGCATAAAAGCGGGTTCTTCGGCTGGTTCAATGCCCTGTTCGACAGGAGCGTGGCGCACTACAGCAACAGCGTTAGCCATATTCTGCGTAAGACCGGTCGCTACCTGGTGGTCTATGTCCTGATTGTCGGCGGCATGGCGGTGCTGTTCCTGCGTCTGCCAACCTCGTTCCTCCCGGAAGAGGACCAGGGCGTCTTTATGACCATGGTGCAGCTCCCGGCGGGTGCCACACAACCCCGTACCCAGCAGGTGCTGGATCAGGTTGAGCACTATTATCTCACCACGGAAAAAGCCAACGTGGCGTCGGTCTTTACCGTTAACGGTTTCAGCTTCAGCGGCCAGGGGCAAAATGCCGGGGTGGCGTTTATCAGCCTTAAACCCTGGGAGGAGCGCATCGGTGCCGCTAACAGCGTGGGGGCTATCGTCAGCCGTGCCACCCGGGCCTTCAGCCAGATCAAAGATGGGCTGGTGTTCCCGTTTAACCTGCCCGCCATTATCGAGCTGGGTACCGCAACAGGCTTCGATTTTGAGCTGATCGACCAGGCCAACCTGGGCCACAACCAGCTGACGCAGGCCCGAAACCAGCTGTTGGGCATGATCAAAGCCCATTCCGATCTGCTGGTTCGCGTGCGGCCTAATGGTCTGGAGGATACCCCGCAGTTCAAGCTGGATATCGATCAGGAAAAAGCCCAGGCGCTGGGCGTCAGCGTGTCGGACATCAACCAGACCATCTCCACCGCCCTGGGGGGCACCTACGTCAACGACTACATTGACCGTGGCCGGGTGAAGAAAGTCTATGTCCAGGCGGATGCGCGCTTCAGGATGCTGCCCGAGGATATCAATCGCCTGTACGTGCGCAGCGCCAACGGTGAAATGGTGCCGCTTTCAGCGTTCAGCGAGTCGCACTGGATCTATGGTTCACCGCGCCTCGAACGCTATAACGGCACCCCCTCTATGGAGATCCTCGGCGAGGCCGCCCCAGGGAAAAGTACCGGTGAAGCGATGGTGTTAATGGAGCAGCTGGCGGCGAAACTCCCGACGGGTATTGGTTTCGACTGGACGGGCATGTCATACCAGGAGCGACTGTCAGGCAACCAGGCCCCTGCCCTGTATGCCATCTCACTGGTGGTCGTGTTCCTCTGCCTGGCGGCACTCTATGAAAGCTGGTCGATTCCGTTCTCGGTGATGCTGGTGGTGCCGTTAGGGGTGGTCGGTGCCCTGCTGGCCGCCTCCCTGCGGGGGCTGAACAACGATGTCTATTTCCAGGTGGGGCTGCTCACCACCATCGGCCTGTCGGCAAAGAACGCCATTCTGATTGTCGAATTTGCCAAGGACCTGATGGAGAAAGAGGGGAAAGGGATTGTTGAAGCCACCCTCGAGGCAGCGCGCATGCGCCTGCGTCCGATTCTGATGACCTCGCTGGCGTTTATTCTTGGCGTGATGCCGCTGGTCATCAGTCACGGCGCAGGCAGTGGTGCACAAAATGCTGTAGGCACCGGAGTGATGGGCGGCATGCTTTCGGCCACCCTGCTGGCCATCTTCTTCGTGCCGGTCTTCTTTGTCGTGGTACGCAGACGCTTTACGCGTCATCACGAAGAGTAATAGATAAAGGCGCTTCGGCGCCTTTACTGATGATAATAAACGGAAATTTATTCTTATCCATTTATTTAACTTATTAATTAGCGCGCCAATGAATTGTTTGCTTGCGATTTTTAGCTTGCACACTTAATCAATTCGCCTCCCTAATCTCTCCATTATTGGCGTGCAGAAAGAGAGATTTCTCCATCTTTTTTACAATCCAAATAATTTGAGATTATTCACTCTTCATGGCTGTTTTTAAGCGGTGGTAATATAACCATCAGCTTTGCAGAAGACCGTACTGACTATATCGCAAAGTTAGATTTCATTTTGAGGTAACACCATGAAAAGACTCATTTCGGTTGCACTCCTTACCGCGCTACTTGCGGGTTGCGCGCATGACTCTCCGTGCGTGCCGACATACGACGATCAGGGCCGACTGGTTCATACCAATACCTGTATGAAAGGCACCACGCAGGATAACTGGGAAACTGCAGGGGCCATCGCCGGTGGCGCAGCAGCCGTTGCAGGTCTGACGCTGGGCATCATTGCCGTGTCCAAGTAATCCACAAAGCGCGAATTCGTTCGCGCTTTTGCTTTCCCGATTTAGGTTAATAATTAAATCTGAATCTGCTCACATCTTTTTGCTTTTTTATATTCTTTTCAATGTGGCGACGTGACGTTATTCACACCTTGCTGACTTACAATATTCACGGCATAAACTCTCCCTCTATTCATCCGTTTCTTAATCAGACTTTTGCTCTGATTTGTGGCGCAGGTTGTAATTTCGCACCATTTCAGGGCGCTCGATTTAATTATCACTGTCTACACTCAGCTTTACGCGTTGCGTAATCGTTTATTACGTTGAATGCAAAAACTGGCATCACGTTTGCTTTATTAACGTCGGCCACAGCCACAGACAGGTTAAAGCGTTTATAAACGCTTCACTATAACGATAATTTTCGCCACACAGGATGCATTATGAAAAAGATGATGATGGCCAGCCTCACCGCTGCAGGTGTGCTTCTTGCGATCGCCGGCCAGGCTCAGGCGGGTGCCACGCTGGATGCCGTTAAGCAGAAAGGTTTTGTGCAATGTGGGATCAGCGACGGCCTGCCAGGTTTCTCCTACGCAGATGCCAACGGTAAATTCTCCGGTATCGATGTCGACGTGTGCCGTGGCGTTGCTGCCGCGGTATTAGGTGACGATACCAAGGTGAAATACACCCCACTGACGGCGAAAGAGCGTTTTACCGCCCTGCAATCTGGCGAAGTGGATTTGCTTTCACGTAATACCACCTGGACCTCGTCACGTGATGCCGGCATGGGCATGTCCTTCACCGGCGTGACCTATTACGACGGTATTGGATTCCTGACGCACAATAAAGCGGGCCTGAAGAGTGCAAAAGAGCTGGATGGCGCGACGGTCTGTATTCAGGCGGGTACCGACACCGAACTGAACGTCGCCGATTATTTCAAAGCCAATAACATGAAATATACGCCGGTGACCTTCGATCGCTCTGACGAATCGGCCAAAGCGCTGGAATCGGGCCGCTGTGACACCCTGGCATCGGATCAGTCCCAGCTGTACGCGCTGCGGATCAAGCTGAGTAATCCGGCTGAATTTATCGTTCTGCCAGAGGTGATCTCTAAAGAGCCGCTGGGCCCGGTAGTGCGCCGTGGGGATGATGAGTGGAACGCCGTGGTGCGCTGGACGCTGTTCGCCATGCTCAACGCCGAAGAGATGGGTATCAACTCGAAGAACGTCGATGAGAAAGCCGCCAATCCATCCACGCCGGATATGGCTCACCTGTTAGGTAAAGAGGGTGATTACGGCAAGGATCTGAAGCTGGATAACAAATGGGCGTACAACATCATTAAAAAGGTGGGTAACTACGCTGAAATCTTCGAGCGTAACGTTGGCTCTGAAAGCGCGTTGAAGATCAGCCGTGGTCAGAACAACCTCTGGAACAATGGCGGCATTCAGTACGCTCCGCCAGTACGCTAAGCAGCTTGCTGTAACGGGCACTGCCGGTGCGGTGCCCAGTCCAGAGTCATGGTTACCCGAGGTTTTTTATGTCCCATCGCCGCTTAGCCCTGAAAGGAGCCCTCTCCTTTTCTAATCCTGCGGTTCGCGCCTGGCTGTTTCAGATCCTCGCTGTTCTCGCTGTCCTGGCCGTCGCGATCTACTTGTTCCACAACACCGTTACCAACCTGAGTACACGCGGCATTACTTCGGGCTTTGCCTTCCTTGAACGCAATGCGGGATTTGGCATTGTTCAGCATTTAATTGATTACGATGAAGGAGATACCTACGGTCGCGTCTTCCTGGTCGGCCTGATGAATACTCTGCTGGTCTCCGGATTATGCATTGTCTTTGCCTCTCTGCTGGGCTTTTTCCTCGGTCTCGCACGCCTGTCTGATAACTGGCTGCTGCGTAAGCTCTCCACGTTGTATATCGAGACCTTCCGTAATATTCCGCCGCTGCTGCAGATCTTCTTCTGGTATTTCGCCGTCCTGCGCAACCTGCCCGGGCCACGTCAGGCGGTGGATGCGTTTGATCTGGCCTTTTTAAGCAATCGTGGTTTGTATATCCCGGCGCCGCAGATTGCCGAAGGGATGCTGGCGCTGCTGGCGGCTCTGGCCTGTGTCGCAGTGATTACCATCGGGCTGTTTCGCTACAACCGCAAGCATCAGATGAAAACCGGACAGCTGCGACGCACCTGGCCCGTCACGCTGGCCTTGCTGGTGATCCTGTCGGGGCTGGCACATATCATTGCGGGCCCGGCGATGCACTGGGATATTCCGACGTTGCAGGGGTTTAACTTCCGCGGCGGCATGGTATTGATCCCGGAGCTGGCAGCCCTGACGCTGGCACTGTCGATCTATACCTCGGCCTTTATCGCAGAGATTATTCGCGCCGGGATCCAGGCCGTTCCTCATGGTCAGCATGAAGCCGCCCGCTCGCTCGGCCTGCCGAACCCGGTCACGCTGCGTCAGGTCATCATCCCTCAGGCCATGCGGGTCATCATTCCACCGCTGACCAGCCAGTATCTCAATATTGTGAAAAACTCGTCCCTTGCGGCTGCGATTGGCTATCCCGATATGGTTTCCCTGTTTGCCGGCACCGTGCTCAATCAGACGGGCCAGGCCATCGAAACTATCGCCATCACCATGTCGGTCTACCTGATTATCAGCCTGACCATTTCCCTGTTAATGAATATCTATAACCGTCGCATCGCGCTGGTTGAACGCTAAGGAACCATGATGACAAAAGCCGTCTTGTCTCACCCTGTGCGTCCGGCCACTACCGGCAACGGACGCATTATTCTCTGGGCACGTAAAAATCTGTTCTCCAGCTGGAGTAACAGCTTACTCACGCTGCTCTGCTTCTGGCTGATGTGGGAGCTGATCCCGCCGCTGCTCAATTGGGCGTTTTTGCAGGCTAACTGGATCGGCACTACCCGTGCCGACTGTACGAAAGAGGGAGCCTGCTGGGTCTTTATTCATCAGCGTTTCGGCCAGTTCATGTATGGGCTCTACCCTCACGACCAGCGCTGGCGCATCAATCTTGCGCTGCTCGTCGGGCTACTCTCCATCATCCCGATGTTCTGGAAAGGGATGCCGCAGCGGGGACGGTACATCGCCTGCTGGGCGGTGGTCTATCCGCTTATCGTCTGGTTCCTGCTGTATGGCGGGATGCAGGGACTGGAGCGGGTGGAAACCCGGCAGTGGGGTGGCTTGACGCTGACGCTGATCATCGCCTCGGTCGGGATCGCCGGCGCATTGCCTTTAGGCATTTTACTGGCCCTGGGCCGCCGCTCAACCATGCCGGTCGTACGCGTCCTCTCGGTGATTTTTATCGAGTTCTGGCGCGGCGTTCCGCTGATCACCGTGCTGTTTATGTCGTCGGTAATGCTGCCGCTGTTTATGGCGGAGGGCACCACCATCGACAAACTGATCCGCGCCCTGGTTGGCGTCATTCTGTTCCAGTCTGCCTATGTGGCTGAGGTCGTACGCGGCGGGCTGCAGGCGCTGCCCAAAGGCCAGTACGAAGCCGCCGAATCGCTGGCGCTGGGGTACTGGAAAACGCAGGGATTAGTGATCCTGCCGCAGGCACTGAAGCTGGTGATCCCCGGACTGGTGAACACTATTATCGCGCTGTTCAAAGATACCAGTCTGGTGATCATCATTGGATTATTCGATCTTTTCAGTAGCGTGCAGCAGGCTACCGTCGACCCGGCGTGGCTGGGCATGTCGACCGAAGGCTATGTTTTTGCTGCGCTTATCTACTGGATTTTCTGTTTTAGCATGTCGCGCTACAGCCAGCATCTGGAAAAGCGCTTTAACACCGGGCGTACACCGCACTGAGGAACCTATGAGCCAGATAACTATGACCCCCGCTGACGCGATGATTACGCTGGATAATGTGAATAAGTGGTACGGACAATTTCATGTCTTGAAAGACATTAACCTGAAGGTGAAACAGGGCGAGCGTATTGTTCTTTGTGGGCCTTCAGGCTCGGGTAAATCCACGACTATCCGCTGTATTAACCATCTGGAAGAGCATCAGCAGGGACGGATTGTTGTTGATGGTATTGAGCTAAACGATGACATCCGTAACGTGGAGCGTGTCCGCCAGGAAGTCGGCATGGTCTTCCAGCATTTCAATCTGTTTCCCCATCTGACCGTTCTGCAAAACTGCACTCTGGCCCCGATCTGGGTGCGCAAAATGCCGAAAAAGGAAGCCGAGGCGCTGGCCATGCACTATCTGGAACGCGTGCGCATTGCAGAACATGCGCATAAGTTTCCGGGGCAGATCTCGGGTGGACAGCAACAGCGCGTGGCAATCGCCCGCTCTTTATGCATGAAACCTAAAATCATGCTGTTCGATGAGCCGACCTCAGCGCTGGATCCGGAGATGGTAAAAGAGGTTCTGGATACCATGATAGGGCTGGCTGAATCGGGCATGACGATGCTGTGTGTGACGCATGAGATGGGTTTCGCCAGAACCGTCGCGGATCGGGTGATCTTTATGGATCGCGGGGAAATCGTCGAGCAAGCAGCGCCGGAAGAGTTCTTCTCCCACCCAAAATCAGAGCGTACGCGCGCGTTCTTATCGCAGGTTATTCACTAATAATTACCCTGCCCGGTGGCGCTTTGCGCGCCGGGTCGAGCATTTTTATGGCCGCGCAAACGCAAAAAGGCCATCCTTGCGGATGGCCTTTTCACTTATTTGATGTCTGGCAGTTCCCTACTCTCGCATGGGGAGACCCCACACTACCATCGGCGCTACGGCGTTTCACTTCTGAGTTCGGCATGGGGTCAGGTGGGACCACCGCGCTACAGCCGCCAGACAAATTCTTTTCTACGCGCCGAACTTTAACCTAAAAACTGGTGCTGATACCCAGAGTCGAACTGGGGACCTCACCCTTACCAAGGGTGCGCTCTACCAACTGAGCCATATCAGCACACTTAATTTGATGCCTGGCAGTTCCCTACTCTCGCATGGGGAGACCCCACACTACCATCGGCGCTACGGCGTTTCACTTCTGAGTTCGGCATGGGGTCAGGTGGGACCACCGCGCTACAGCCGCCAGGCAAATTCTGTTGTTCACCCCGCCCTCAGGCGTGATGAGTAATCTGTATCAGCTGAAAATCGTCTTCTCAAGTCCGCCGAAACAGCTTCGGCGTTGTAAGGTTAAGCCTCACGGTTCATTAGTATCGGTTAGCTCAACGCATCGCTGCGCTTACACACCCGACCTATCAACGTCGTCGTCTTCAACGTTCCTTCAGGACCCTTAAAGGGTCAGGGAGAACTCATCTCGGGGCAAGTTTCGTGCTTAGATGCTTTCAGCACTTATCTTTTCCGCATTTAGCTACCGGGCAGTGCCATTGGCATGACAACCCGAACACCAGTGATGCGTCCACTCCGGTCCTCTCGTACTAGGAGCAGCCCCCCTCAATTCTCCAGCGCCCACGGCAGATAGGGACCGAACTGTCTCACGACGTTCTAAACCCAGCTCGCGTACCACTTTAAACGGCGAACAGCCGTACCCTTGGGACCTACTTCAGCCCCAGGATGTGATGAGCCGACATCGAGGTGCCAAACACCGCCGTCGATATGAACTCTTGGGCGGTATCAGCCTGTTATCCCCGGAGTACCTTTTATCCGTTGAGCGATGGCCCTTCCATACAGAACCACCGGATCACTATGACCTGCTTTCGCACCTGCTCGAGCCGTCACTCTCGCAGTCAAGCTAGCTTATGCCATTGCACTAACCTCCTGATGTCCGACCAGGATTAGCTAACCTTCGTGCTCCTCCGTTACTCTTTAGGAGGAGACCGCCCCAGTCAAACTACCCACCAGACACTGTCCGCAACCCGGATTACGGGTCCACGTTAGAACACCAGCCATTAAAGGGTGGTATTTCAAGGTTGGCTCCACGCAGACTGGCGTCCACGCTTCAAAGCCTCCCACCTATCCTACACATCAAGGACCAGTGTTCAGTGTCAAGCTATAGTAAAGGTTCACGGGGTCTTTCCGTCTTGCCGCGGGTACACTGCATCTTCACAGCGATTTCAATTTCACTGAGTCTCGGGTGGAGACAGCCTGGCCATCATTACGCCATTCGTGCAGGTCGGAACTTACCCGACAAGGAATTTCGCTACCTTAGGACCGTTATAGTTACGGCCGCCGTTTACCGGGGCTTCGATCAAGAGCTTCGCGTTGCCGCTAACCCCATCAATTAACCTTCCGGCACCGGGCAGGCGTCACACCGTATACGTCCACTTTCGTGTTTGCACAGTGCTGTGTTTTTAATAAACAGTTGCAGCCAGCTGGTATCTTCGACTGATTTCAGCTCCACGAGCAAGTCGCTTCACTTACCATCAGCGTGCCTTCTCCCGAAGTTACGGCACCATTTTGCCTAGTTCCTTCACCCGAGTTCTCTCAAGCGCCTTGGTATTCTCTACCTGACCACCTGTGTCGGTTTGGGGTACGATTTGATGTTACCTGATGCTTAGAGGCTTTTCCTGGAAGCAGGGCATTTGTTGCTTCAGCACCGTAGTGCCTCGTCATCACACCTCAGCGTTGAATAAGGTTCCGGATTTACCTGGAACCTCCGCCTACATGCTTAAACCGGGACAACCGTCGCCCGGCCAACATAGCCTTCTCCGTCCCCCCTTCGCAGTAACACCGAGTACAGGAATATTAACCTGTTTCCCATCGACTACGCCTTTCGGCCTCGCCTTAGGGGTCGACTCACCCTGCCCCGATTAACGTTGGACAGGAACCCTTGGTCTTCCGGCGAGCGGGTTTTTCACCCGCTTTATCGTTACTTATGTCAGCATTCGCACTTCTGATACCTCCAGCAGACCTCACAGTCCACCTTCGACGGCTTACAGAACGCTCCCCTACCCAACAACACATAGTGTCGCTGCCGCAGCTTCGGTGCATGGTTTAGCCCCGTTACATCTTCCGCGCAGGCCGACTCGACCAGTGAGCTATTACGCTTTCTTTAAATGATGGCTGCTTCTAAGCCAACATCCTGGCTGTCTGTGCCTTCCCACATCGTTTCCCACTTAACCATGACTTTGGGACCTTAGCTGGCGGTCTGGGTTGTTTCCCTCTTCACGACGGACGTTAGCACCCGCCGTGTGTCTCCCGTGATAACATTCTCCGGTATTCGCAGTTTGCATCGGGTTGGTAAGCCGGGATGGCCCCCTAGCCGAAACAGTGCTCTACCCCCGGAGATGAGTTCACGAGGCGCTACCTAAATAGCTTTCGGGGAGAACCAGCTATCTCCCGGTTTGATTGGCCTTTCACCCCCAGCCACAAGTCATCCGCTAATTTTTCAACATTAGTCGGTTCGGTCCTCCAGTTAGTGTTACCCAACCTTCAACCTGCCCATGGCTAGATCACCGGGTTTCGGGTCTATACCCTGCAACTTAACGCCCAGTTAAGACTCGGTTTCCCTTCGGCTCCCCTATACGGTTAACCTTGCTACAGAATATAAGTCGCTGACCCATTATACAAAAGGTACGCAGTCACACCACGAAGGTGCTCCCACTGCTTGTACGTACACGGTTTCAGGTTCTTTTTCACTCCCCTCGCCGGGGTTCTTTTCGCCTTTCCCTCACGGTACTGGTTCACTATCGGTCAGTCAGGAGTATTTAGCCTTGGAGGATGGTCCCCCCATATTCAGACAGGATACCACGTGTCCCGCCCTACTCTTCGAGTTCACAGCAGGTGTATCTTCGTGTACGGGAGTATCACCCTGTACCCTGCGACTTTCCAGACGCTTCCACTGACACACATGCTGATTCAGACTCTGGGCTGCTCCCCGTTCGCTCGCCGCTACTGGGGGAATCTCGGTTGATTTCTTTTCCTCAGGGTACTTAGATGTTTCAGTTCCCCTGGTTCGCTTCGTTAAGCTATGTATTCACTTAACGATAGTGCAACGGATTGCACTGGGTTTCCCCATTCGGAAATCGTCGGTTATAACGGTTCATATCACCTTACCGACGCTTATCGCAGATTAGCACGTCCTTCATCGCCTCTGACTGCCTAGGCATCCACCGTGTACGCTTAGTCGCTTAACCTCACAACCCGAAGATGTTTCACTTCTGATTGCGAAAATTTGAGAGACTCGAACACACCGCTTATCTGCTCTTATTACGGAGAGCAGACACAGTGTGTCGTTTCAATTTTCAGCTTGATCCAGATTTTTAAAGAGCAAATATCTCAAACATGACTTAACAGTCAGTTTTGAGATACTGATTGGTTGTGCCTTTCACTCACACCCAGCAAGTGGCGTCCCCTAGGGGATTCGAACCCCTGTTGCCGCCGTGAAAGGGCGGAGTCCTAACCGCTAGACGAAGGGGACACGATGTGTCACGACTTCGCAGCCGTCTTGCTCGTTACTTTTCATCAGACAATCTGTGTGAGCACTGCAAAGGCAGATTCTTTAAGGTAAGGAGGTGATCCAACCGCAGGTTCCCCTACGGTTACCTTGTTACGACTTCACCCCAGTCATGAATCACAAAGTGGTAAGCGCCCTCCCGAAGGTTAAGCTACCTACTTCTTTTGCAACCCACTCCCATGGTGTGACGGGCGGTGTGTACAAGGCCCGGGAACGTATTCACCGTAGCATTCTGATCTACGATTACTAGCGATTCCGACTTCATGGAGTCGAGTTGCAGACTCCAATCCGGACTACGACGCACTTTATGAGGTCCGCTTGCTCTCGCGAGGTCGCTTCTCTTTGTATGCGCCATTGTAGCACGTGTGTAGCCCTACTCGTAAGGGCCATGATGACTTGACGTCATCCCCACCTTCCTCCAGTTTATCACTGGCAGTCTCCTTTGAGTTCCCGGCCGGACCGCTGGCAACAAAGGATAAGGGTTGCGCTCGTTGCGGGACTTAACCCAACATTTCACAACACGAGCTGACGACAGCCATGCAGCACCTGTCTCAGAGTTCCCGAAGGCACCAAAGCATCTCTGCTAAGTTCTCTGGATGTCAAGAGTAGGTAAGGTTCTTCGCGTTGCATCGAATTAAACCACATGCTCCACCGCTTGTGCGGGCCCCCGTCAATTCATTTGAGTTTTAACCTTGCGGCCGTACTCCCCAGGCGGTCGACTTAACGCGTTAGCTCCGGAAGCCACTCCTCAAGGGAACAACCTCCAAGTCGACATCGTTTACGGCGTGGACTACCAGGGTATCTAATCCTGTTTGCTCCCCACGCTTTCGCACCTGAGCGTCAGTCTTTGTCCAGGGGGCCGCCTTCGCCACCGGTATTCCTCCAGATCTCTACGCATTTCACCGCTACACCTGGAATTCTACCCCCCTCTACAAGACTCTAGCCTGCCAGTTTCGAATGCAGTTCCCAGGTTGAGCCCGGGGATTTCACATCCGACTTGACAGACCGCCTGCGTGCGCTTTACGCCCAGTAATTCCGATTAACGCTTGCACCCTCCGTATTACCGCGGCTGCTGGCACGGAGTTAGCCGGTGCTTCTTCTGCGAGTAACGTCAATTGCTGAGGTTATTAACCTCAACACCTTCCTCCTCGCTGAAAGTACTTTACAACCCGAAGGCCTTCTTCATACACGCGGCATGGCTGCATCAGGCTTGCGCCCATTGTGCAATATTCCCCACTGCTGCCTCCCGTAGGAGTCTGGACCGTGTCTCAGTTCCAGTGTGGCTGGTCATCCTCTCAGACCAGCTAGGGATCGTCGCCTAGGTGAGCCATTACCCCACCTACTAGCTAATCCCATCTGGGCACATCTGATGGCAAGAGGCCCGAAGGTCCCCCTCTTTGGTCTTGCGACGTTATGCGGTATTAGCTACCGTTTCCAGTAGTTATCCCCCTCCATCAGGCAGTTTCCCAGACATTACTCACCCGTCCGCCACTCGTCACCCGAGAGCAAGCTCTCTGTGCTACCGTTCGACTTGCATGTGTTAGGCCTGCCGCCAGCGTTCAATCTGAGCCATGATCAAACTCTTCAATTTAAGTTTGATGCTCGTGAATTAAACTTCGTAATGAATTACGTATGTTCACTCAGAGACTTTGGTATTCATTTTTCGTCTTGCGACGTTAAGAATCCATGTCACTTTGAGTGCCCACACAGATTGTCTGATAAATTGTTAAAGAGCAGTGCAACGCGGCTTTCGCTCACCGTTGCGAGGTGGCGTATATTACGCTTTCCTCTTTCAGAGTCAAGCGTTTATTTTCGCTTTTCTCTTCAACCGACCCAGCTGTTTGTGTGAAGTGATTCACATCTGCCGTGTCGATGGAGGCGCATTATAGGGATCCCAGTTTTTAGCACAAGCATTTTTTCGATCTTTTCTGCTGACTGTTCTTTTTTCGTTCTTTTCGCTGAAATCCCACGCGATCCGCTCAAATAATGACGTAATTCTCCCTTGATCAAGCCGAATAACAGGCTCACAGTCTTCTATATAGTGCTCATTAGTAGAGGTTGATATGTCCGCAGTACTCCGTCCCTATAAAGATCTTTTCCCTAAACAAGGCGATCGCGTCATGATCGACAGCAGTAGTGTGGTCATTGGCGATGTCCGAATGGACGACGACGTCAGTATCTGGCCCCTGGTCGCTATACGCGGCGATGTTAACTATGTCTCTATTGGCGCACGGACCAATATCCAGGATGGCAGCGTCCTGCATGTCACCCATAAATCGGCTTATAACCCTGAAGGCAACCCACTGGTCATCGGTGAAGAGGTGACAGTCGGCCATAAAGTGATGCTGCACGGCTGCACGATTGGCAATCGCGTTCTGGTGGGTATGGGATCGATTTTGTTGGATGGTGTAGTAATAGAAGATGAGGTGATGATTGGTGCCGGGAGTCTGGTTCCGCAAAATAAGCGGCTGGAAAGTGGCTTTCTCTATTTAGGAAGCCCGGTCAAACAGATCCGCCCCCTGACGGAAGCGGAAAAGGAAGGTCTGAAGTACTCAGCCAATAACTACGTTAAATGGAAGAATGACTATCTGGATCAAGAGAGCCAGAACCATCCCTGATCGTCCTCGTCACCCTCGCGGATCGCATCGCTGGCTTCTTCTTCCAGATCCCAGCGATGTTCGCGAAAGATATTGAGCGGAAGGCCTTCGCCAAAACGACGAACCAGCGTTGTCCCTTCGATCGCACACATCATTTGCATACCATTCACCAGAGCGGGAAAACAGACGGCCCGCTTTTCGTCGTCCCACGTTTCCCGATCCGGAAACTGGATCGCCTGGTTCATGCCGACAACTCCTGTTTAAGCTTTTCAATGACCGGCTCTACTGCCGGCAATACACCATGCCAGAGCATTACGGCGTGTGCCGCCTGCCCCACCAGCATTCCCAGCCCGTCAGCAACATGTTTTGCGCCTTGCTGTTCACACCAGTTCAGAAAAGGCGTTTTGCCTTTTTGGTAGAACATGTCATAGCAGTGAACCTGGGCGTTAACTAATGAAGAGGGTATAGCGGGAACGTCACCGGCTATACCACTGGAGGTCGCATTAATAATCAGATCAAATTCATGGCCGCTCAGCGCGTCCAGAGCTACTGCATGAATACTCCCGGTATGGGCAAATAGGGTGGCCAGCTCTACTGCACGGGAATAAGTACGATTCGTAATGGTCACGGCGCAATCCAGAGAGAGTAGCGGCAGAATCACGCCCCGCGACGCCCCCCCCGCACCGATCAACAGAATACGCGCGCCAGGTTTGATAAATGACAGTCGTTCCAGATCGCTTAACAAGCCAATGCCGTCCGTGTTGTCCCCCAGAATCCGACCATCTTCAAGCCGTTTAAGGGTATTCACAGCGCCTGCAAGGGCCGCGCGTTCCGTTAACTCATCGGCGCGTTCAAATGCCTCTTCTTTAAAAGGCACAGTGACATTCGCTCCTTTTCCGCCACCAGCAAAGAAGCTGTCCAGCGTTGCTACAAAGGCATCGACAGGTGCAAGCACACGGCCATAAGGGTGCTCAATGCGCAGCTGCTGCGCAAATTGCTGATGAATAAACGGCGACTTGCTGTGAGCAATTGGATTACCAAAAACGGCGTACGCTTCCATCTGATTACCCCTGGCGAAAACGTTCGCCGGTCAACGCATCACGAATTTCAGACGGGTTCAGGCGGCCACCGGTTTCACCGATAACTACCGGGAAATCGTCACCAAACTGCGCTAATACCTCTTCTGAGGTGCGGCAAGGGGGCAATCCCGTCAGATTGGCACTGGTTGAGACCAGCGGTTTACCAAAACGATTACAGAGTTCGATAACCAATGGATGGTCGGTCACGCGAACGGCGAGTGAATCAAACCGTCCCGTCAGCCATCGCGGCGTAGTTGGCAGCGCGGGAAACACAAAGGTCACGGGTCCGGGCCATGCGGCATCGATGGCCTCACGCTGCGCTGACGTCAACATGGAATCATCAATATAAGGTTTAAGCTGTTCGAAACTGGCCGCGATGAGAATCAGGCCTTTTTCAACCGGTCTCTGCTTAAGTGTTAACAGGCGCGATACGGCCATTTCGCTGTCGGGATCGCACCCAACCCCAAAAACAGCTTCTGTTGGATAAGCGATGACGTCTTCTTTATTCAGTACGTCCACCGCATGCGCGATGGAGCCTGACTGCAGGTTATTATTCACTTTTTTGATCCGCCGAAACCGGCTTTCCACATTGTTTACTGGCGCAAAAACGCTTCATGCCTTGCGCCGTTTTCTTCTCGATAAGTAGCGGGTAATGGCACTCAGGACAGCTCCCCGCCACCGGTTTGAAATTGGTGACGAACTGACATTCAGGATAACGATCGCAGGAGTGGAATGTCTTACCGTAACGTGAACGCCGTTGAACAAGATGACCGCTATCGCATTGTGGACAGGCCAACGCTGTTTCATCGGGTTTATCTATCTGTTCAGTGTGCTCACATTCAGGATAGCGGCTGCAGCCGATAAACATGCCATAACGACCCTGACGCAACGCCAGATCCGCGCCACATTGTGGGCACGGCTGCCCCTCCAGAACTTTAACAATATGTCCGTCCGCCTGATTCTTCAGGGGACGGACATAATCACAGTCTGGATAGTGTGAACAACCGAGAAACGGCCCGTGCTTACCGGACCGGATAACAAGCTCTGCTCCACACTGCGGGCAGGGCTCATTTTTATGCACCGTAAATAGTGCTGATTTGGCCATAACAACTCTTGGTGCTGCATGATGAATTAATGCAGCATACCTTCATTCACTTCAAAGAGTAATTCTTCCATTTGTTGATAGGCATTTTCACAGCCTGGAATGTTGAACAGAACCATCAGGATGACCCATTTCAGATCTTCCAGTTCAAATTCTGCCGTATCCAGCGCCATGACGCGCTCTATCACCATTTCTCGCGTTTCGAGGTTCAGCACCTGAATCTGCTCCAGGAATAAAACAAATCCCCGGCAACTGGCATCCAGCCTTTCACATTCTTCAGCCGTATAAATGCGTACAGACAGCGGATCGGAAGCTAACTGCATCGGTTCGGCGAGGCCTTCCTGATAATCAGCCAGTTTTTCGAGCCATATTAACGCGTTGTAAATATCTTCCCGTTCGAAACCTGCATCGGTGAGATCGCGTGTAAGTTTGTCCTGATCCACGCGTGCTTCAGCTTCGTTATGGATGTAAGTCTCAAACAAATACATGAGTACGTCGAACATGGCTTGCCCTCCTTAATCGGACATAGCCGCCGGGTACAGCTGCGATCCATCCTGCTAACTCCAGTTCCAGTAGCTGTGCTACCGTTACTGGCACAGGTTGGCCGGCACGTTCAGCGACAACGTCAACAGGTGTTACCTCATCTCCTACGTTAGCCAGGAGCTCAGGAAATGGCAATGCTACCTGGTCCTGCTCTGATGAATAAAGCCCATTTTCGGGATCCTGTGGCAGCCAGTTAAGGCCATAACGCAAACTTTCCAGAATATCGTCTACCGCCGTCACTGGCGTGGCGCCCTGCTTTATCAACCAGTGAGGTCCCTCGCAACCTGGGTTTCCAATCGCCCCTGGTAGCGCAAAGACTTCGCGCCCCTGTTCGAGTGCACATTTCGCGGTAACGAGTGAGCCGCTCTTTAACCGCGCTTCGATGACGAATACCCCCTGGCTCAGGCCACTAATGATACGGTTACGCCGGGGAAAATTACCGGGCCAGGGAGGCGTAGCGAGAGGAAACTCCGAAATCACAGCGCCACCGCTCTCAACAAGACGCGTGGCCAGCGAGGTATGGCGTCGGGGATAGACTTCGGACAAACCATTGCCTAAAACCGCCACGCTCTTCCCCTTTACGGTAAGCGCGGCGCGATGCGCGACCCCATCGATTCCGCAGGCCAGGCCGCTGGTAATCGTCAGGCCCGCCTGGGCCAGCTGCTCGCACAGGAGTGTTCCCCACCGCTCGCCATACCAGGAGTGGGAACGGCTACCAACGACGGCCAGCTGCAGGCTCGACAGCACCTGCACAGCCCCCCTGACGAACAGGGCGCCCGGATAATCCGTAATGGCGCGTAGCTGGACGGGATAGAGAGCACTGTCTGCACATATCAGGTGATGATCCGGTTCTGCCAGCCACTGCATACTGCGATCAATTTCACGCGGCGAAAATGTAAGAAACCGCGCCTTTTGCTTTTGGGTCAGCCCCATTCCTGTCAGCACAGCACCATCAATATGGGGTTGGCGCTGTAACTGCTGCGCTATCGCCACCATCTTATCGCCGTACAATTCTCCAGTGCTGATCAGGCGTAACCATATCTCTGTGGATGTCATCCTTTCCCCTGCCACAAGCCGCTATAGCAATCTTTGCGATTGGTCACTGATGCTGTCAATCAGAGGGGGTTTTGTCTAGAATAGAGGGTATATTCTTATCAACTCCTGAACACGACTCTGGAAAAATATGGCAGTTTTGCAAGTGTTACATATCCCGGACGAGCGCCTTCGCAAAGTCGCCGAGCCGGTAAAAGAAGTGAATGCAGAAACTCAACGTATCATTGATGATATGTTCGATACGATGTACGCCGAAGAAGGCATTGGTCTCGCGGCGACGCAGGTTGATATTCACCAGCGCATTATCGTGATCGACGTTTCCGAAAACCGTGAAGGACGCCTGGTGTTAATTAACCCGGAGTTACTGGAAAAAAGCGGCGAAACCGGAATCGAAGAAGGCTGTCTCTCTATTCCTGAGCAGAGAGCGCTGGTTCCTCGTGCAGAAAAAGTTAAAATCCGCGCGCTCGATCGCGACGGTAAGCCTTTTGAACTGGAAGCAGACGATCTGCTGGCGATCTGCATTCAGCATGAGATGGATCATCTGGTCGGTAAACTGTTTATCGATTACCTCTCTCCACTGAAGCAGCAACGTATTCGTCAGAAAGTAGAGAAACTGGATCGCATGCGCACCCGCGCATAACGTGACCCCGGATACAAGGAATAACGTGTCTACATCACTACGTATCATCTTCGCAGGAACACCTGACTTTGCAGCGCGTCATCTGGACGCGCTGTTGTCGTCTGGCCATAAGGTTGTGGGCGTTTTTACTCAGCCCGATCGCCCGGCAGGCCGTGGTAAAAAATTGATGCCGAGCCCGGTTAAAGTGCTGGCGGAAGAACATGGCTTACCGGTGTTTCAGCCTGCTTCGTTACGTCCGCAGGAAAACCAGCAGCTGGTCGCTGATTTAAATGCGGATGTCATGGTGGTTGTGGCATATGGCCTCATCCTGCCAAAAGCGGTGCTTGATATGCCGCGCCTGGGTTGCATTAACGTCCACGGCTCACTGCTTCCGCGCTGGCGCGGGGCGGCGCCGATTCAACGCTCTTTGTGGGCCGGCGATGCCGACACTGGCGTGACGATCATGCAGATGGACGTGGGTCTGGATACTGGCGACATGCTTTATAAGCTTTCCTGCCCCATTACTGCCGAAGACACCAGCGCCACGCTGTATGACAAACTGGCGGAACTTGGACCAAAAGGGCTTATCGATACGCTGCAACAGCTGGCGGATAACCGTGCTCAGCCAGAAGTCCAGGACGAAGCCCTGGTGACCTACGCCGAAAAGCTCAGCAAAGAAGAGGCCCGCCTCGACTGGTCACTTTCCGCAGCCCAGCTTGAACGTTGCATCCGGGCATTTAATCCCTGGCCAATGAGCTGGCTGGAGATAGACGGGCAGCCGGTGAAAGTCTGGCAGGCTACCGTGATTGACGGACAGGCAAACGCCGCGCCCGGAACGATTATTGAAGCCAGTAAGCAGGGTATTCAGGTCGCAACTGTTGAAGGGATCCTCAATCTGGAATCCTTACAACCTGCAGGTAAAAAAGCCATGAGCGCGCAGGACCTTCTGAACTCACGCCGCGAATGGTTTACGCCTGGCAATAGTCTCGCCTGAAATCATCTCCATTTAAGGCCCGGTGTTTCCGGGCATTTTTATTTTTGCGGTTATGAAAAAACAAAATTTACGCAGCCTGGCAGCACAGGCGATCGAACAAGTGGTCGAACAGGGCCAATCCCTGAGCAATGTCCTGCCACCGTTACAGCAAAAAGTTTCCGATAAGGATAAAGCACTGCTTCAGGAATTGTGCTTTGGCGTTCTGCGCACCTTACCTCAGTTAGAGTGGCTAATCGGCAAACTGATGGCGCGCCCGATGGCGGGCAAACAGCGCGTGCTTCATTATCTGATCATGGTCGGCTTCTATCAGTTACTGCATACCCGCATTCCGCCTCATGCCGCACTGGCTGAAACGGTAGAGGGTGCGGTTGCGGTTAAGCGTCCGCAGCTTAAGGGGCTGATTAACGGCGTATTACGTCAGTTTCAGCGCCAACAGGATGAGTTACTGGCTGAATTTACCCGCTCCGAAAAACGTTTCCTGCATCCCGACTGGTTATTAAAACGTCTGCAAAAAGCCTATCCTCAGCAGTGGGAAAAGGTGGTTGAGGCCAATAACCAGCGGCCGCCAATGTGGTTACGCGTCAACCGCAACCACCACTCCCGCGATGGGTGGCTGGCCCTACTGGAAGAAGCCGGGATGAGTGGTTTTCCGCATCCGGATTATAGTGATGCGGTTCGTCTTGCCGCACCTGCGCCGGTACTTGCTCTTCCGGGATTTGAACAAGGCTGGGTTACCGTTCAGGATGCTTCCGCTCAGGGTTGCATGACCTGGCTTGAGCCGAAAGACGGTGAGCGTATTCTCGATCTGTGTGCCGCGCCTGGCGGTAAGACAACGCATATTCTGGAAGTCGCACCTCAGGCAAGTGTGATGGCCGTCGACGTTGATGAACAGCGTCTGTCCCGGGTCTACGATAATCTTAAGCGTCTGGGCATGAAGGCTGAGGTTAAGCAGGGCGACGGGCGCACGCCTGCGCAGTGGTGCGGGGATGAGCAGTTCGATCGTATTTTACTGGACGCCCCATGTTCAGCTACCGGGGTGATTCGCCGTCATCCGGATATTAAATGGTTACGCCGCGACCGGGATATTAATGAGCTGGCACAGCTGCAGTCAGAGATCCTTGACGCTATCTGGCCACATCTGAAAACAGGTGGGACGCTGGTTTATGCCACCTGTTCCGTACTGCCAGAAGAAAATAGCCAGCAGATCGCGGCGTTCCTGAAGCGTACGCCAGATGCGCGTCTACATCTGACCGGTACGCCAGAGCAGCCCGGCAAACAAAACCTGCCTGGGGCAGAAGAAGGCGATGGCTTCTTTTACGCTAAGCTAATCAAAGCGTGATGTTGATAACGGGTCACAAGATATGAAGATAATCATTCTGGGCGCGGGACAGGTGGGCGGTACGCTGGCAGAAAACCTGGTCGGTGAGAATAATGACATCACTATCGTTGATACCAATGGCGATCGTCTGCGCAGCCTGCAGGATAAATTCGATCTGCGTGTGGTTCAGGGGCATGGCTCCCATCCCCGGGTATTACGTGAAGCCGGTGCGGATGATGCCGACATGCTGGTTGCCGTTACCAGTTCCGATGAAACCAATATGGTTGCCTGTCAGGTGGCCTATTCGTTATTCAACACGCCAAACCGTATCGCGCGTATCCGTTCCCCGGATTATGTACGTGATGCCGATAAGCTGTTCAATTCCGATGCGGTTCCGATCGACCATCTCATCGCGCCAGAACAGCTGGTTATTGACAGTATCTACCGGCTGATCGAATACCCTGGAGCACTGCAGGTAGTGAATTTCGCGGAAGGCAAAGTCAGTCTTGCGGTGGTAAAAGCCTATTATGGTGGCCCGCTGATTGGTAACGCGCTCTCCACCATGCGCGAACATATGCCGCACATCGACACCCGCGTTGCGGCGATTTTCCGTCATGACCGCCCTATCCGCCCGCAAGGCTCCACTATTGTCGAAGCCGGAGATGAAGTGTTCTTTATCGCAGCGTCGCAACATATTCGCGCGGTGATGAGTGAGCTTCAGCGACTGGAAAAACCCTATAAGCGGATTATGCTGGTCGGAGGCGGTAATATCGGTGCCGGTCTGGCTCGCCAGCTAGAAAAAGATTACAGCGTTAAGTTGATCGAACGCGATCAACAGCGGGCTTCTGAGCTGGCCGAAAAACTGCAGAATACGATCGTTTTTTATGGCGATGCGTCGGATCAGGAGCTGCTTGCCGAAGAGCATATCGATCAAGTCGATCTTTTCATCGCGGTTACCAACGATGACGAAGCCAACATCATGTCAGCGATGCTGGCAAAAAGGATGGGGGCGAAAAAGGTAATGGTGCTTATCCAGCGCCGCGCCTATGTAGATCTGGTGCAGGGAAGCGTTATCGATATTGCGATTTCGCCACAACAGGCCACCATTTCTGCCCTGCTGAGCCATGTGCGTAAAGCGGATATCGTGGGCGTATCTTCTCTGCGTCGTGGGGTGGCAGAAGCTATCGAAGCCGTGGCGCACGGCGATGAGAGTACGTCTCGTGTGGTTGGACGTTCCATTGATGAGATTAAGCTCCCACCGGGTACCATCATTGGCGCGGTAGTGCGGGGCAATGACGTGATGATCGCCAATGATAATTTACGTATTGAGCAGGGGGATCATGTGATTATGTTCCTCACTGATAAAAAGTTTATTACCGACGTCGAACGCCTCTTCCAGCCGAGTCCTTTCTTCCTGTAATACCTCAAAGGTGCTGTTATCAGCACCTTTACTTATTTAACCCAATAATATGTAAGGGTTATATTTCTGTGACGCATATCTCTCTTCAATGGCAATCCGCTAATGATTTGTTAGACTTGTATTTGTCAGCTGGCACAAGGAGAACAAAATGAGTTTTATTAAAGAATTTCGCGAATTTGCGATGCGCGGGAATGTAGTGGATTTGGCTGTGGGTGTAATTATTGGTGCAGCGTTTGGTAAGATCGTTTCATCACTGGTTGCTGATATCATCATGCCCCCGCTGGGATTGTTAATTGGCGGGATTGATTTCAAACAATTCGCCATAACCCTGCGTGAAGCACAAGGTGATATTCCTGCAGTAGTAATGCATTACGGCGTGTTTATTCAAAACGTATTTGATTTTGTGATTGTTGCTTTTGCCATCTTCATGGCTATAAAGCTCATCAACAGATTGAACCGTAAGAAAAAAGAAGAACCTGCTGCACCGGCAGCCCCATCGAAAGAAGAAGTATTGCTGACAGAAATTCGTGACTTACTGAAAGTGCAGAACAACCGCACTTTGTAAGGCTCTGAAAGCAAGAAGGCCAGTGGTAAGAAAGCGATTCGCTTCCTTGCCACTGGCCTCCCAGTTACCCCGTTTTGCATGTTTAGTTTTACGCAGATAACTTCCTTTCCCTTTCTTATTCTTCTCGATCCGCTGTCTGAATAAAGGATCATGTAATAATGCCTCGATAGCATTATCGTTGATTTGACCTTTCTTATGCTGATAATGACTCATAAATTCTCCGGTATATAAAATATCCACGCGAGTGTAGAAGCTGACGGCAATAAAATCAACAGCCGCGATTTTCCCCGTTTGCTCCCTGCTCGAGGGTTTCCAGTATAGAGCAGTAGACGCTGCTGTGCGCGGTGCCACAACAGGCATCATTCAATCTCTGGAGTGACAGACGCATCGTTTGTAACTCTTCAATTCGCGCTTCGACCTCACTCAGCCTCGCCTGCACAATGCTTTTTGATTCCTGGCAGGTATGGTGTTCGGGATCGATACGGATCGACAGTAGTTCCCGGATCGACTCCAGCGTAAATCCCAGCTGCCGGGCATGGCGAATAAACTTCAGACGCTGAAGATCCTTATCGGTATACAACCGAAAGCCACCTTCCGTGCGAATTTCATGCTCCATCATCTGCTGCTTTTCGTAATAACGGATGGTGTCAGGGGTGACGTCAGCCAGCTTCGCAATCTCACCAATACGATACATCGTTATTCCTCATTCATTTTTGACGCTAACCGATCGGCATAGTCGCCACGCAGGAAATCTGTGTTCACTCCCGCCTGACGAAGCTTAAGCTCAAGCAATGCAAGACGACGGCTGTAATCCGTATGCTCTGCAGACCCCTGTCTGACCGAATCGAGTAATTGAGCGAGTTCAACTGCCTCTTTACGCTGCTCAAGCTCTGGCGGCAGGCAACCTGCATTTTTCAACATCCGATAACCCGCTCTCAGTTCAGCAGGAACATGAGAATCATCGTCCAGCATTAACGGTTGCCCACTCCCGGGCAGATTATCAAATTCACCCTGGCGTTGAGCATCAAGAATGTGTCGTTCTGCCCACAGGTCAAGTAACCACATAGCAAAACTCCGCAGAGAATAAAATGAATACGACTATTGTAGGAAAGTGGGGATCCAGCAGATATAAAAAAACCCGCCGAGGCGGGTTTTTTTACGTTGCTACAGATTACTCTGCAGCAGCTTCTGCTTTCTCTGAACGATCAACCAGCTCGATGTAAGCCATCGGCGCGTTGTCGCCTGCACGGAAGCCACACTTCAGAATACGAGTGTAACCACCGGCACGGCTCGCGAAACGCGGGCCCAGTTCGTTAAACAGTTTTGCCACGATCTCGTTATCACGAGTACGGGCGAATGCCAGACGACGATTAGCAACGCTGTCAGTCTTGGCAAGAGTAATCAGCGGCTCAACTACGCGACGCAGCTCTTTCGCTTTAGGCAGGGTCGTCTTGATGATCTCATGACGAACCAGTGAACCTGCCATGTTGCGGAACATAGCCTGGCGATGGCTGCTGTTGCGGTTCAGTTGACGACCACTCTTACGATGGCGCATGACCTTATCCTTCTCAGTAAAACCTTAACCTGTGATCCGGTTACTCGTCAGCAATGCTTGCCGGTGGCCAGTTTTCCAGGCGCATGCCCAGAGACAGACCACGTGAAGCCAGCACGTCTTTAATCTCAGTAAGAGATTTTTTACCCAGGTTCGGCGTTTTCAGCAACTCAACCTCGGTACGCTGTACCAGATCACCGATATAGTGGATAGCTTCTGCCTTGAGGCAGTTAGCAGAGCGGACAGTCAATTCCAGATCGTCAACAGGGCGCAGCAGGATCGGATCGAATTCTGGTTTCTCTTCTTTCACTTCCGGCTGACGTACATCACGTAAGTCAACGAAAGCTTCAAGTTGTTCTGCCAGGATGGTTGCCGCACGACGAATCGCCTCTTCAGGATCGATTGTGCCGTTGGTTTCCATTTCGATGACCAGCTTGTCCAGGTCGGTACGCTGTTCTACACGCGCTGCTTCAACATTGTAGGCAATACGCTCTACAGGGCTGTAACATGCGTCGACCAGCAGACGGCCGATTGGGCGCTCATCTTCTTCCGAATGAATTCGGGCAGAAGCCGGCACATAACCACGACCGCGCTGAACTTTGATACGCATGCTAATAGCTGCGTTCTCATCGGTCAGGTGGCAGATCACGTGCTGCGGCTTGACGATTTCAACATCACCGTCGTGGGTGATGTCGGCTGCAGTCACAGGGCCAATGCCAGATTTATTCAGAGTAAGAATAACTTCATCTTTACCCTGAACTCTCACCGCCAGCCCTTTCAGGTTGAGCAGGATTTCAAGGATATCTTCCTGAACGCCTTCTTTGGTGCTGTACTCATGAAGTACACCATCAATCTCAACCTCGGTCACCGCGCAACCCGGCATCGATGAGAGCAGAATACGGCGCAGTGCGTTACCCAGAGTATGGCCAAAGCCACGCTCTAAAGGCTCAAGGGTCACCTTGGCGTGCGTCGAACTCACTTGCTCGATATCTACCAGGCGCGGTTTTAGAAACTCTGTCACAGAACCCTGCATTGTGTCCTCTCTTTGGTACTAAGCTTTACTTGGAGTAAAGCTCGACGATCAGGTGTTCGTTAATGTCCGCAGACAGATCAGAACGTTCCGGCTGACGCTTGAACGTGCCTTCCATCTTGCCAGCATCAACTTCCAGCCAGGTTGGCTTTTCACGCTGCTCAGCCAGCTCCAGAGCGGCTTTCACGCGAGATTGCTTTTTCGCTTTCTCACGAATGCTAACAACGTCATTCGCTTTAACCTGATAAGAAGCGATGTTAACAACACGACCGTTTACCATGATTGCTTTATGGCTAACCATCTGACGTGCTTCAGCACGAGTGGCGCCAAAGCCCATACGGTATACAACGTTGTCCAGACGACCTTCCAGCAGAGCCAACAGGTTTTCACCGGTGTTGCCTTTCAGACGTGCTGCTTCTTTATAGTAGTTACGGAACTGACGCTCCAGCACACCGTACATACGGCGAACTTTCTGCTTTTCACGCAACTGCACACCATAGTCAGACAGACGCGGTTTACGCGCACCGTGCTGGCCAGGAGCTTGTTCAATTTTACACTTGGTATCGATCGCGCGAACGCCAGACTTAAGGAATAAGTCGGTACCCTCGCGACGGCTAAGCTTGAGCTTAGGACCCAAATATCTTGCCATTTTCTATCTCCAACAATCCTAGAAACGAACGCGTTATACGCGACGTTTTTTCGGCGGACGACAACCGTTATGAGGGATCGGAGTCACATCAGTAATATTAGTGATGCGGAAACCAGCGGCGTTCAGAGCACGAACAGTAGATTCGCGACCCGGACCCGGACCTTTTACCATAACTTCCAGATTCTTGATGCCGTATTCTTTTACGGCTTCAGCGCAACGCTCTGCTGCAACCTGAGCTGCGAACGGAGTGGATTTGCGTGAACCACGGAAACCGGAACCACCGGCTGTTGCCCAACCCAGTGCGTTACCCTGACGATCAGTAATAGTAACGATGGTGTTGTTGAAAGAAGCATGGATATGAGCCACGCCGTCAGAGACTTGTTTTCTTACACGCTTACGTGCACGAACTGGTGCCTTTGCCATTATTCAATCACCCCGATTATTTCTTGATCGGTTTGCGCGGACCCTTACGGGTACGTGCGTTGGTCTTGGTGCGCTGGCCGCGAACCGGGAGACCACGACGATGACGCAAACCGCGATAGCAACCAAGGTCCATAAGGCGCTTGATGCTCATGCTAACTTCACGGCGCAGATCACCTTCAACGACAAATTTGGCAACTTCGTCACGCAGCGTGTCGATTTGTTCTTCAGACAGCTCACTGATCTTAACATCTTCAGCGATACCCGCTGCAGCCAAAATGGCTTTTGAACGGGTCTTGCCGACGCCGTAGATCGAAGTTAATGCGATCACAGCATGTTTCTGATCAGGAATGTTAATGCCTGCTATACGGGCCACTATGCACTCCTACTATTTAATATGTACGCACCATGCTGAAAAGCCCGTTTTCAGGATACTCAAATGGAAACGTACAGACATACAAAAGATTGGCTGGCTAATCTAGCCAGCTCAACCCAACTTTGCAAGAAAAATATGCGAAATAATCAGCCTTGGCGCTGTTTATGCTTCGGCTCGGCACTGCAAATCACACGGATGACACCATCACGCTTAACGATTTTGCAGTTACGGCATAATTTCTTGACGGAAGCACGAACTTTCATTTTTACTCTCCGTAACTTCTCGAGCGACCTATTGTCGGCCGTAGCCTTTAAGGTTCGCCTTCTTCAATGCAGACTCGTACTGACTCGACATCATCAGAGTTTGCACTTGAGCCATAAAGTCCATAATCACGACAACAACGATAAGCAGTGAGGTCCCACCGAAGTAGAACGGTACTTTCATTGCATCACGCATGAACTCCGGGATCAGGCAAATAAAAGTAATATAAAGCGCACCAACCAAAGTCAGGCGAGTCATTACTTTATCGATATACTTCGCCGTTTGCTCTCCCGGACGAATTCCTGGTACAAATGCACCGGACTTCTTCAGGTTATCTGCTGTTTCACGCGGGTTGAAGACCAACGCCGTGTAGAAGAAACAGAAGAAGATGATCGCAGACGCATAGAGTAACACATAAAGTGGTTGCCCAGGCTGCAAATACAGCGAAATTGTTGTCAGCCAGTTCCAACCAGTCCCGCCCCCGAACCATGACGCGATGGTCGCCGGGAACAGAATAATACTGGAAGCGAAGATTGCCGGGATAACCCCTGCCATATTCACTTTCAGCGGTAAATGTGTGCTCTGTGCAGCATAGACACGACGACCTTGCTGACGTTTAGCGTAGTTTACCACAATGCGGCGTTGACCACGTTCAACGAAAATAACAAAGAACGTCACTGCAAATACTAATACTGCAACCAACAGCAACAGGAGGAAGTGCAGGTCGCCTTGACGCGCTTGCTCGATAGTGTGGGCAATGGCTGGCGGGAGTCCCGCAACAATACCAGCGAAAATAATGATCGAAATACCGTTGCCGATACCACGTTCAGTAATTTGTTCGCCGAGCCACATCAGGAACATGGTTCCTGAGACCAGACTTACAACAGCGGTGAAATAGAATGCAAAGCCTGGGTTAATAACCAGGCCCTGCATACCAGGCATATTCGGTAGACCGGTAGCAATACCGATCGACTGGAATATTGCCAGCACCAGAGTGCCGTAACGGGTGTACTGGCTGATCTTACGACGACCAGACTCCCCTTCTTTCTTCAGCTCTGCCAGGGTCGGATGAACGACCGTCAGCAGCTGGATAATAATCGATGCCGAAATGTACGGCATGATACCCAGAGCAAAGATTGAAGCACGGCTGAGAGCACCACCAGAGAACATGTTGAACATTTCAATGATGGTGCCACGCTGTTGCTCAAGCAGTTTGGCAAGTACAGCGGCATCAATACCAGGGATCGGAATGAAAGAGCCAATACGGAACACAATAAGCGCACCGATTACAAACAACAGTCTGCGTTTCAGCTCGCCTAAGCCACCTTTGGCACTTTGAAAATCTAATCCCGGTTGTTTAGCCATCTGCTACTTATTCCTCGATTTTACCGCCAGCAGCTTCGATAGCAGCACGAGCACCTTTAGTAACACGCAGGCCACGAACAGTTACCGGAGTAGAAACTTCACCAGCCAGGATCACTTTCGCGAACTCGATCTGGATACCGATAATGTTTGCTGCTTTCAGCGTGTTCAGGTCTACAACGCCGCCTTCAACTTTCGCCAGGTCAGACAGACGAACTTCGGCTGTGATCGCTGATTTGCGAGAGGTGAAGCCGAACTTCGGCAGACGACGGTACAGTGGCATCTGGCCACCCTCGAAACCGCGACGTACGCCACCGCCAGAACGAGAGTTCTGACCTTTGTGACCACGACCACCGGTTTTGCCGAGGCCAGAACCGATACCACGACCCAGGCGTTTACCCGCCTTTTTAGAGCCTTCGGCCGGAGACAGAGTATTTAAACGCATCTCTTACTCCTCAACTTTAACCATGAAGTAAACCGCGTTGACCATACCACGAACAGCAGGAGTATCCTCGCGCTCAACGGTATGACCAATACGACGCAGACCCAGGCCAAGCAGCGTTGCCTTATGTTTCGGCAGACGTCCGATTGCACTGCGGGTTTGTGTAATTTTAATAGTCTTTGCCATGGTCAATTACCCCAGAATTTCTTCAACGGATTTACCACGCTTGGCAGCGACCATTTCTGGAGATTTCATATTTTCCAGGCCATCAATAGTTGCACGAACCACGTTAATCGGGTTGGTGGAACCATATGCTTTAGCCAGAACGTTATGAACTCCAGCAACTTCCAGAACGGCGCGCATTGCACCACCGGCGATGATACCGGTACCTTCGGAAGCTGGCTGCATGAAGACACGAGAACCCGTGTGAGTACCCTTAACAGGGTGCTGCAGGGTGCCGTGGTTCAGCGCGATGTTAATCATATTGCGACGGGCTTTTTCCATCGCTTTCTGGATCGCTGCTGGAACTTCACGCGCTTTACCGTAACCAAAACCAACGCGGCCATTACCATCACCAACAACAGTCAGAGCTGTGAAGGAGAAAATACGACCACCTTTAACGGTTTTAGATACGCGGTTAACCGCGATCAGCTTTTCCTGCAGTTCGCCAGCCTGTTTTTCGATGTGAGCCATCTTACACCTCTACCTTAGAACTGAAGGCCAGCTTCACGGGCAGCATCTGCCAGTGCCTGGACGCGACCATGATATTGGAACCCGGAACGGTCAAAGGACACAACTGTGATGCCTTTTTCCAGAGCGCGTTCAGCAACAGCTTTACCTACAGCTGCAGCGGCGTCTTTGTTACCGGTGTACTTCAATTGTTCAGTAATAGCTTTTTCTACAGTAGAAGCAGCTACCAGAACTTCAGAACCGTTTGGTGCAATTACCTGTGCGTAAATATGACGCGGGGTACGATGTACCACCAGGCGAGTTGCACCCAGCTCTTTGAGCTTGCGGCGTGCGCGGGTCGCACGACGGATACGAGCAGATTTCTTATCCATAGTGTTACCTTACTTCTTCTTAGCCTCTTTGGTACGCACGACTTCGTCGGCGTAACGAACACCCTTGCCTTTGTAAGGCTCAGGACGACGGTAGGCGCGCAGATCTGCTGCAACCTGACCGATCAGCTGTTTATCAGCGCCTTTCAGCACGATTTCAGTTTGAGTCGGACATTCTGCAGTGATACCGGCCGGCAGCGGATGCTCAACAGGGTGTGAGAAGCCCAGAGACAGGCCTACTGCATTCCCTTTGATCGCTGCACGATAACCTACACCAACCAGCTGAAGCTTTTTAGTGAAGCCTTCGGTAACACCAACAACCATTGAATTCAGCAGGGCACGCGCGGTACCAGCCTGAGCCCATCCATCCACGAAACCATCACGTGGACCGAAGTTCAGTGCATTGTCTGCATGAGTAACTTCAACAGCTTTGTTGAGGGTACGAGTCAGCTCGCCATTTTTACCTTTGATCGTAATAACCTGACCGTCGATTTTTACATCAACGCCGGCAGGAATAACGACCGGTGCTTTAGCAACACGAGACATTCTTTCCTCCGATTAGGCTACGTAGCAGATAATTTCGCCACCAAGACCAGCTTGGCGCGCTGCACGATCAGTCATAACACCTTTAGAGGTAGAAACAACTGCGATACCCATGCCGGCCATAACTTTTGGCAGCTCATCTTTTTTCTTATAGATGCGCAGGCCTGGGCGGCTGACACGCTGAATGCTTTCTACAACAGCTTTACCCTGGAAATACTTAAGAGTAAGTTCCAGTTCCGGCTTGGTGTCGCCTTCAACTTTAAAATCTTCGATAAAACCTTCTTCCTTCAGCACGTTGGCAATTGCCACTTTCAGCTTGGCGGAAGGCATGGTGACCGCAACTTTGTTCGCGGCCTGACCGTTACGGATACGGGTCAGCATATCCGCGATCGGATCTTGCATGCTCATCTGTCTTTACTCCCGTGATTCAATTGGTAATTACCAGCTAGCCTTTTTCAAGCCTGGTACTTCACCGCGCATGGCGGCTTCACGCAGTTTGATACGGCTCAACCCGAACTTGCCCACGAAACCATGTGGACGACCTGTTTGACGACAGCGGTTACGCTGACGAGACGGGCTGGAATCACGCGGCAGAGACTGCAGCTTGAGAACAGCATTCCAACGATCTTCGTCGGAAGCGTTCACATCAGAAATGATCGCTTTCAGTTCAGCGCGTTTAGCGAAGAATTTATCAGCTAAAGCTACGCGTTTTACTTCGCGTGCTTTCATTGATTGCTTAGCCATTCAGTAACCCTACCTTACTTGCGGAACGGGAAGTCAAACGCAGCCAGTAGAGCACGGCCTTCTTCGTCAGAGTTCGCAGTAGTGGTAATGGTAATATCCAAACCACGCACGCGATCGACTTTATCGTAGTCGATCTCTGGGAAGATGATCTGCTCACGGACACCCATGCTGTAGTTACCACGACCGTCGAAAGACTTAGCGGACAAGCCACGGAAGTCACGGATACGAGGTACAGCAATAGAGATCAGGCGCTCAAGGAACTCCCACATGCGTTCGCCACGCAGAGTTACTTTACAGCCGATCGGATAGCCCTGACGGATTTTGAAGCCTGCAACAGATTTGCGTGCTTTGGTGATCAACGGCTTTTGACCGGAGATTGCTGTCAGATCAGCTGCTGCGTTATCCAGCAGTTTCTTGTCAGCGATCGCTTCACCAACACCCATGTTCAGGGTGATCTTCTCGACCCGAGGGACTTGCATGACAGAATTGTAGTTAAACTCAGTCATGAGTTTGTTAACTACTTCGTCTTTGTAGTAATCATGCAGTTTCGCCATCGTACTACTCCAAATTACTTGATAGTTTCGCTATTAGATTTGAAGAAACGGACTTTTTTGCCGTCTTCGAATCTAAAGCCTACACGGTCAGCCTTACCGGTTGCCGCATTGAAGAGTGCAACGTTAGAAACCTGAATAGCAGCTTCTTTTTCAACGATGCCACCTGGTTGGTTCAGGGCCGGAACCGGCTTCTGATGTTTCTTAACCAGGTTGATACCTTCAACAATGATCTTGCCGGAAGACAGAACATTTTTTACTTTACCGCGTTTACCTTTATCTTTACCGGTTAACACGATAACTTCGTCATCACGACGGATTTTCGCTGCCATGATTCGCTCCTTAGAGTACTTCTGGTGCCAGAGAGATAATTTTCATGAACTTTTCAGTACGAAGTTCACGAGTTACCGGCCCAAAGATACGCGTGCCGATAGGCTGCTCGCTGTTATTATTTAAAATAACGCATGCATTACCATCGAAGCGAATGACAGAACCGTCAGGGCGACGAACACCCTTCCTGGTGCGCACCACTACCGCTTTCAGCACATCACCTTTTTTGACCTTACCACGTGGAATTGCTTCCTTGATGGTGATCTTGATGATGTCGCCTACGCCTGCGTAGCGACGGTGCGAGCCACCCAGAACCTTGATACACATTACGCGACGTGCACCGGAGTTGTCGGCGACGTTCAGCATAGTCTGTTCTTGGATCATTTCAGTGCTCCGCTAATGTCAACTACTACCTGAGACTCTAAAATCAGAGCCGTTAAAAAGCCCCATATCGAGGGCGCGGCATTATAACACCGCTTCTACAATATGGGTAGAAAAAATAAACGGCTCATTGCTGAGCCGTTTATTCGTATCGAGAAGGCTACTCTATTACAGAACCGCTTTCTCTACAACGCGAACCAGCGTCCAGGACTTAGTCTTGGACAGTGGACGGCATTCACGGATTTCAACCTTGTCGCCGATACCACATTCGTTGTTCTCGTCATGTACGTGCAGTTTGGTCGTACGCTTGATGAATTTACCGTAGATCGGGTGTTTCACAATACGTTCGATAGCTACAACGATGGATTTCTCCATTTTGTCGCTAACAACACGACCTTGCAGAGTACGGATTTTATCGGTCATTACGCACCCGCCTTCTGAGTCAGTAAAGTCTTAACGCGTGCAACATCACGACGCACTTGCTTCAGCAGGTGAGTCTGTTGCAGCTGGCCACTTGCAGCCTGCATACGCAGGTTGAACTGCTCACGCAGCAGGTTCAGCAGCTCAGCGTTCAGCTCTTCTACGCTTTTTTCACGCAGCTCATTTGCTTTCATTACATCACCGTCTTAGTTACAAAGGTGGTTTTGATAGGCAGTTTCGCTGCTGCCAGGCCGAAGGCTTCACGGGCCAGCTCTTCCGGAACGCCGTCCATTTCATATAGGACTTTGCCCGGTTGGATCAAGGCAACCCAGTACTCCACGTTACCTTTACCTTTACCCATACGAACTTCCAGCGGCTTCTCGGTAATTGGTTTGTCCGGGAATACACGGATCCAAATTTTACCTTGACGCTTAACTGCACGGGTCATAGCACGACGTGCTGCTTCGATCTGACGTGCAGTCAGACGACCACGGCCAACAGCTTTCAGACCGAAAGTGCCGAAGCTAACATCCGTACCCTGCGCCAGACCACGGTTGCGGCCTTTGTGCACTTTACGGAATTTTGTACGCTTTGGTTGTAACATCAGCGACGCTCCTTATTTACGGCCTTTACGCTGCTGCTTTTTAGGTTGCGCAGCCGGTTTTTCCGGTTGTTCAACAGCAGCCATACCACCCAGGATCTCACCTTTGAAGATCCATACCTTAACGCCGATTACACCGTAAGTGGTGTGCGCTTCAGAGGTGTTGTAGTCGATGTCAGCACGCAGAGTGTGCAGCGGTACGCGACCTTCGCGGTACCATTCGGTACGTGCGATTTCCGCGCCGCCCAGACGGCCGCTAACTTCAACTTTGATACCTTTAGCGCCCAGACGCATTGCGTTCTGTACAGCACGCTTCATAGCACGACGGAACATAACGCGACGTTCCAGCTGTGAAGTGATGCTGTCAGCAACCAATTTAGCGTCCAGTTCAGGCTTACGAACTTCAGCGATATTGATCTGTGCAGGAACGCCAGCGATATCCGCTACGACCTTGCGCAGTTTTTCTACGTCTTCGCCTTTCTTACCGATTACGATGCCAGGACGAGCAGTGTGAATGGTCACACGGATGCTCTTAGCTGGACGCTCGATAACGATACGAGATACAGACGCTTTAGCCAGTTCCTTAGTCAGGTACTGACGTACTTTAAAATCGCTGTCCAGGTTGTCAGCGAATTCTTTGGTGTTCGCAAACCAGGTTGAATTCCATGGTTTTACAATACCCAGGCGAATACCATTAGGATGTACTTTCTGACCCATTGCTAGTCTCCAGAGTCTCAGCGATCGGACACAACCACAGTAATGTGGCTGGTGCGCTTCAGGATGCGATCTGCACGACCTTTCGCACGCGGCATAATGCGCTTCATGCTTGGGCCTTCGTCTACGAAGATTTTCGCGACTTTCAGATCGTCAATGTCAGCGCCATCGTTGTGTTCAGCGTTAGCAATGGCAGATTCCAGTACCTTCTTAACCAATACCGCAGCTTTCTTGTTGGTATAGGTCAGGATGTCCAGGGCCTGCGACACTTTCTTACCGCGAATCAGGTCAGCAACAAGGCGAACCTTCTGAGCAGAAGAACGAGCATGGCGATGTTGAGCTAAAGTTTCCATCTCTTCCTCCTACCTTATTTCTTCTTCGCTTTTTTATCAGCAGCGTGGCCGCGATAAGTACGAGTCGGTGCGAATTCACCCAGTTTGTGACCGACCATTTCGTCGGAAACAAAGACTGGAACGTGCTGACGACCATTATGGACAGCGATGGTCAAACCGATCATGTTAGGAAAGATCGTTGAACGACGGGACCAAGTGCGCAGGGGCTTCTTGTCTCCGCTTTCCACCGCTTTCTCTACCTTCTTCAGCAAGTGCAGGTCAATAAAAGGACCTTTCTTGAGAGAACGTGGCATGGCTTATCCTCTAATATTATTTGCTACGGCGACGTACGATAAATTTATCAGTACGCTTGTTGCTGCGGGTCTTCTTACCTTTGGTCTGAACGCCCCACGGAGTTACCGGGTGCTTACCAAAGTTACGACCTTCACCACCACCATGTGGGTGGTCGACTGGGTTCATCGCAGTACCGCGAACGGTAGGACGAACACCACGCCAGCGTGCAGCACCTGCTTTACCCAGAACGCGCAGCATATGCTCAGCATTGCCAACTTCGCCCAGAGTAGCGCGGCAGTCTGCTTCGACTTTACGCATTTCACCAGAACGCAGACGCAGGGTGACATAAGCACCATCGCGCGCAACGATCTGAACGTAAGTACCAGCGGAACGTGCCAGCTGACCGCCTTTACCTGGTTTCATTTCTACGTTATGAACGGTAGAACCAACCGGGATATTGCGCATCGGCAGGGTGTTACCTGCTTTGATTGCAGCATCAACGCCAGACTGAATCTGGTCGCCAGCTTTCAGGCCTTTAGGGGCCAGAATGTAACGGCGCTCGCCATCTTTGTACAGAACCAGCGCGATGTTCGCGGAACGGTTCGGATCGTACTCAAGACGCTCAACAACAGCTGGGATACCGTCTTTGTTGCGTTTAAAGTCAACAATACGGTAAGCCTGCTTGTGACCACCACCGATGTGACGAGTGGTGATGCGGCCATTGTTGTTACGACCACCGGATTTGCTGTTTTTTTCAACCAGCGGAGCAAAAGGTTTGCCCTTGTGCAGCTCTGGGTTGACCACTTTAACGACGTGGCGACGACCCGGAGATGTCGGTTTACATTTAACAACTGCCATTGTATTACTCCTCCGACTTACTCAGCGCCGCCAACGAAGTCCAGGTTCTGGCCTTCTTTCAGGGTGACGTAAGCTTTTTTCCAGTCGCTACGACGACCGATACGCTGTCCGTGACGTTTAACTTTCCCTTTAACTACCAGGGTGTTAACGACTTCGACTTCGACTTCAAACAGTTTCTGCACAGCAGCTTTGATTTCTGCTTTGGTCGCGTCTTTAGCAACTTTGAGAACGATGGTGTTAGTTTTTTCCATCGCAGCAGACGCTTTTTCAGAAACGTGCGGTGCACGAAGCACCTTCAGCAGACGTTCTTCACGAATCATGCCAGCATCTCCTCAACTTGCTTAACAGCATCAGCAGTCATTACGACTTTGTCGAAGGCGATCAGGCTAACCGGGTCGATACCAGTCGCATCGCGTACGTCAACCTTGTGCAGGTTACGTGCGGCCAGGAACAGGTTCTCGTCCAGCTCACCGGTGATGATCAGCACATCTTCCAGAGCCATGTCTTTCAGTTTCTGTGCCAGCAGCTTAGTTTTAGGCGCTTCTACAGAGAAAGATTCGACAACGATCAGACGATCCTGACGTACCAGTTCGGACAGGATGCTTTTCAGCGCGCCGCGGTACATCTTTTTGTTAACTTTTTGACTGTGGTCCTGCGGGCGAGCAGCGAAGGTCACGCCACCAGAACGCCAGATCGGGCTCTTAACAGAACCTGAACGCGCACGGCCGGTACCTTTCTGGCGCCACGGCTTTTTGCCGGAACCAGTTACTTCAGCACGAGTCTTCTGAGCACGAGTACCCTGACGAGCACCAGCTGCATAAGCAACAACAACCTGGTGAACCAGCGCTTCGTTGAAATCACGACCGAAGGTAGTTTCGGAAACAGTCAGCGCGCTCTGCGCGTCTTTCAATACTAATTCCATTGCTATCCCCTTACGCCTTCACAGCTGGTTTAACGATCAGGTCGCTACCGGTTGCACCCGGAACAGCACCTTTAACCAGCAGCAGGTTGCGCTCAGCGTCAACACGTACTACGTCCAGGCTCTGAACGGTCACACGTTCGTTACCCAGCTGACCTGCCATTTTCTTGCCTTTGAACACTTTGCCCGGAGTCTGGTTCTGACCGATAGAACCCGGTACGCGGTGGGACAAGGAGTTACCGTGCGTGGCATCCTGAGTACGGAAGTTCCAGCGCTTAACGGTACCAGCAAAACCTTTACCTTTAGAGGTACCGGTTACGTCAACTTTTTTAACTTCTGCAAACAGCTCAACGCTAATGTCCTGACCTACGGTGAACTCTTCGCCTTCAGCAAGACGGAATTCCCACAGACCACGGCCAGCTTCAACGCCAGCTTTAGCGAAGTGACCCGCTTCCGGTTTGGTTACACGGTTAGCTTTTTTAGCACCAGTGGTAACCTGAACGGCACGGTAGCCATCGTTAGCCAGGTCTTTAACCTGAGTAACGCGGTTTGCTTCAACTTCGATTACGGTTACTGGGATAGATACGCCATCTTCAGTGAAGATGCGGGTCATGCCCACTTTTTTACCGACTAAACCAATCATTGTATCAACCTCTCAATCGCTCGATGACCTGATTAACCCAGGCTGATCTGCACGTCTACACCGGCAGCCAGATCCAGACGCATCAGAGCATCAACGGTTTTCTCGGTTGGCTCAACGATGTCAACCAGACGCTTGTGAGTGCGGATTTCGTACTGATCACGCGCGTCTTTGTTAACGTGCGGAGAGATCAGAACGGTAAAGCGCTCTTTGCGGGTCGGCAGCGGGATCGGACCACGGACTTGCGCACCAGTGCGCTTAGCAGTCTCGACGATTTCCGCGGTTGATTGATCGATCAGACGATGATCAAACGCTTTAAGACGGATACGGATTCTTTGGTTCTGCATGAGACCAGAGCTCCAATTATTTTATAAACGAAAATGATTACTACTCAAACCCATTACGATTGATGGGAGAGTGTAACCGTTCTTACGTAGCTCCCCAATTGGGAGCATTGTTAGGCAACGAAAACAGTATTGCCTGGGTTCAGATTGAACCAGCTGTCAATTACGACAAGCCCGCGCATTATACGTAAATCTGAGCAGGACGCAAGCCCCGTTTAGGAAATAGACGGGACAGGTCAGTTTTGCATGGCGGCTCGTAAAAACGATGTAACGTTGCGACGGTAAGACGTTAGTCGGGAAGGCTTCACGCAGGGTTGAGTTTTGCTGTTTGTTTAACCCCAGGAATTGAGTGGAGTATGGCCGTACAGATTTCATAGAGGCCATTAACGATGCTCACTACCCTCCCCTTCCTTGTTGTCTATCTGGGTTTAACCTGCTTATTAGTTCGTGAGGATATCCGCTCACATCTGCTTCCGGACAGATACCTGTGTCCACTACTCTGGGCAGGTTTGCTCTATCACCTCTGTCTTCAACCCGACTTTCTGGCCAGCGCGGTCTTAGGTGCAATAACGGGTTACGCCGGCTTTGCGATTATTTATTGGGCTTACAAACTGATACGTAAACGTGAGGGGCTGGGATACGGCGACGTGAAATATCTGGGGGCGCTGGGCGCATGGCATGGCTGGTGTGTGCTTCCTGCTCTGGCCTTATCGGCAGCTTTGCTGGCGATTCTCTATCTATTGATACGCTCCCTGTTTAAACCCGAAGAACAGATATTAAAAAACCCACTGCCCTTTGGACCTTTCATGGCGGCAGCAGGTTTAATTATGGGTGGGCCAAGCCTGATCAGCTTTCCACTTTAATCTGCGACTGGAGATAATTCTGCAGACCGATTTTACCGATTAGATCCAGCTCCGTTTCCAGCCAGTCGATATGTCCTTCTTCATCAGCCAGGATCTGAATCATCATATCGCGGCTGACGTAATCGTGAACGCTGTCTGCGTAAGCGATAGCTTCACGCAGATCTTTTGCGCCTTCGAGTTCCAGCGTCAGATCGGATCGCAGCATCTCTTCGACATCTTCACCGATACCCAGCTTGCCGAGATCCTGCAGGTTGGGGATCCCCTCAAGGAACAAAATACGCTCGATGTACTTATCGGCGTGTTTCATTTCATCAATGGATTCATGGTATTCGACGTCGTTGAGGCGAGTCAGACCCCAGTTCTTGAACATTCTCGCGTGGAGAAAGTATTGATTGATTGCGACAAGCTCATTTCCCAATAATTTATTGAGATAACTTATGATTTTAATATCACCTTTCATTATAGTCCCTCCGCTTCCACTTATTGAAGCGTAGATGGGGCTACAGGGATGTCAAAAAAAAGAATGAGCCTCAGGCAATCTCTTTGAATTCCGGGATCTGCATCAATTCGTCCTGCATGATCTCACGGGCAGCGCGAACGCACTTACCGCATTGATTTCCCACCGGAACAAACTTACGCAGCTGCTGAAAAGATTGTGGTTGAAACTGGCGAACGGCCTGACGGATTTTTTTATCACTCACACCATTACATAAACAAACGTACATAACCACTCCCGTTCAAAATATGCGCAAAGTGTAAGTGAGAATAATTATGATTACAATAGCACAAGCACTAAGAGGCGGGGCGGGAGCCAACAAAAAATGCGAAAATTTGTGACAGGGAGAAATGTAAGACAACAAAAAAGGACGCCGAAGCGTCCTTTTTAATTCAGGGATAATTAATTAGCCCAGAACTTTAGCAACAACACCCGCGCCAACGGTACGGCCGCCTTCGCGGATTGCGAAGCGCAGACCATCGTCCATTGCGATTGGGTGGATCAGGGTAACAACCATCTTGATGTTGTCGCCTGGCATTACCATCTCAACGCCTTCTGGCAGTTCGATGGTACCGGTCACGTCAGTAGTACGGAAGTAGAACTGTGGACGGTAGCCTTTGAAGAACGGAGTATGACGGCCGCCTTCGTCTTTGGACAGGATGTACACTTCAGATTCGAACTTGGTGTGTGGCTTGATAGAGCCTGGCTTAGCCAGAACCTGGCCACGCTGGATCTCTTCACGCTTGATACCACGCAGCAGAACGCCGCAGTTCTCGCCTGCACGACCTTCGTCCAGCAGTTTGCGGAACATTTCAACGCCGGTACAGGTTGATTTCGCAGTATCTTTGATACCAACGATTTCAACTTCTTCACCCACTTTGATGATGCCGCGCTCTACACGACCGGTAACAACAGTACCACGGCCGGAGATAGAGAATACGTCTTCGATAGGCAGCAGGAACGGCTTGTCAATCGCACGCTCTGGCTCTGGGATGTAAGAATCCAGGTAGCCAGCCAGTTCAACGATTTTCTCTTCCCACTCTGCTTCGCCTTCCAGCGCTTTCAGTGCAGAACCACGAACGATTGGGGTATCGTCGCCCGGGAAGTCGTACTGGGACAGAAGTTCACGAACTTCCATCTCAACCAGTTCCAGCAGCTCTTCGTCATCAACCATGTCGCATTTGTTCAGGAACACGATGATGAAAGGAACGCCTACCTGACGACCCAGCAGGATGTGCTCACGGGTCTGAGGCATAGGGCCGTCAGTCGCAGCAACAACCAGGATCGCGCCGTCCATCTGCGCAGCACCGGTGATCATGTTTTTAACATAGTCGGCGTGGCCCGGGCAGTCTACGTGTGCGTAGTGGCGAGTCGGGGTGTCATATTCAACGTGGGAAGTGTTGATGGTGATACCACGAGCTTTTTCTTCTGGTGCGTTATCGATCTGGTCGAATGCACGAGCAGAACCACCGTAGGTTTTAGCCAGAACGGTAGTGATTGCAGCGGTCAGGGTAGTTTTACCGTGGTCAACGTGGCCGATAGTACCAACGTTGACGTGCGGTTTTGTACGTTCAAATTTTTCTTTAGACACGGCTATATTCCTTACTAAAGTGCCCCCTCACCGAAGGGGCACGGGACTTAGATTTTAACCCTACGGCTTATTTACCACGGGCTTCAATTACGGCCTGAGCAACGTTGTTCGGCGCATCATCATACTTCAGGAACTCCATGGAGTAAGAAGCACGACCTTTGGTCAGAGAACGCAGCTGAGTTGCATATCCGAACATTTCAGACAGCGGAACTTCAGCATGAATCTGAACACCAGTAGCGTTAGATTCCTGACCTTTCAGCTGACCACGACGACGGCTAAGGTCACCGATAACGTCACCGGTATTCTCTTCCGGAGTCTCTACTTCAACCTTCATGATCGGCTCAAGCAGAACTGGTTTCGCTTTCTTAAAGCCTTCTTTAAAGGCGATAGAAGCGGCCAGTTTAAACGCCAGTTCAGAGGAGTCAACGTCATGGTAAGAACCGAAGTGCAGACGAACACCCATGTCTACAACCGGGTAACCAGCCAGTGGACCAGACTTCAGCTGCTCCTGGATGCCTTTATCAACGGCAGGGATGTATTCACCAGGAATTACACCACCTTTGATGTCGTTGATGAACTCGTAACCTTTAGGGTTAGAGCCCGGCTCCAGTGGGTACATGTCGATCACAACGTGACCATACTGACCACGACCACCAGACTGCTTAGCGTGTTTACCTTCAACATCGGTAACTTTCTGACGAATCGCTTCACGGTAAGCAACCTGAGGTTTACCTACGTTAGCTTCAACGTTGAATTCACGCTTCATACGGTCAACGATGATGTCGAGGTGCAGTTCACCCATACCAGCGATGATGGTCTGGTTAGATTCTTCATCAGTCCATACGCGGAATGATGGGTCTTCTTTAGCCAGACGGCCCAGAGCCAGACCCATTTTTTCCTGGTCAGCTTTGGTTTTCGGTTCTACTGCGATGGAGATTACCGGTTCCGGGAATTCCATACGCTCAAGAATGATCACGTTATCCGGATCACAGATGGTGTCACCTGTAGTCACGTCTTTCAGGCCGATTGCCGCAGCAATGTCGCCCGCGCGAACTTCTTTGATCTCTTCACGCTTGTTAGCATGCATCTGAACGATACGGCCAAAACGCTCACGAGCTGATTTAACCGGGTTGTATACGGTATCACCAGAGTTAACCACGCCAGAGTACACGCGGAAGAACGTCAGGTTACCTACAAACGGGTCGGTAGCGATTTTGAATGCCAGTGCAGCAAACGGCTCGTCATCACTAGCATGACGCTCGGATGGGGTATCTTTACCGTCATCCAGCATACCGTTGATTGCAGGTACGTCAGTCGGAGCTGGCAGGTAATCAATTACCGCATCCAGCATCGCCTGAACACCTTTGTTCTTGAACGCAGAACCACAGGTTACCAGGATGATTTCGTTGTTCAGAACGCGCTGACGCAGAGCTGTTTTGATCTCTTCTTCAGTCAGTTCTTCACCACCCAGGTATTTCTCCATCAGGTCTTCTGAAGCTTCTGCAGCGGACTCGATCAGGTTCTGGTGCCATTCGTCAGCCAGGTCCTGCATGTCAGCCGGGATATCTTCATATTCGAAGGTAACGCCCTGATCAGCATCGTTCCAGTTGATGGCTTTCATTTTCACCAGGTCGATAACGCCGGTGAAGCCTTCTTCAGCACCAATTGCCAGCTGCAGCGGAACAGGGTTCGCGCCCAGACGGGATTTGATCTGACCAACAACTTTCAGGAAGTTTGCACCCATGCGGTCCATTTTGTTAACGAACGCAATGCGTGGAACTTTGTATTTGTTTGCCTGACGCCATACGGTTTCAGACTGTGGCTGAACACCACCAACTGCGCAGTAAACCATTACCGCACCATCAAGAACACGCATGGAACGTTCTACTTCGATAGTGAAGTCAACGTGCCCCGGGGTGTCGATGATGTTTACGCGATGCGGTTCATACTGCTTAGCCATACCAGACCAGAATGCAGTAGTCGCTGCGGAGGTAATGGTAATACCACGCTCCTGCTCCTGCTCCATCCAGTCCATGGTAGCGGCGCCGTCATGAACTTCACCGATTTTATGGTTTACACCGGTGTAGAACAGAATACGTTCGGTGGTAGTGGTTTTACCGGCGTCGATGTGCGCACTGATACCAATGTTACGGTAGCGTGCGATGGGTGTTGTACGAGCCATTTGATTCCTCGTTTATCTTTTTAGGCGTTCAGTTAAGTAACCCAAAGCGGGCTGCTTCGCTGAAGCGCCCGCCTGGTGACTATGACTCCGAAGGGATTACCAACGGTAGTGTGCGAACGCCTTGTTGGCTTCTGCCATACGGTGAACGTCTTCACGTTTCTTAACTGCAGTACCTTTGTTGTCTGCAGCATCAGAAAGTTCGTTCGCCAGACGCAGAGCCATGGATTTATCACCGCGTTTACGAGCAGCTTCAACGATCCAACGCATTGCCAGAGCATTACGACGGACCGGACGAACTTCAACTGGAACCTGATAAGTAGAACCACCTACGCGGCGGGACTTAACTTCAACAGTCGGGCGAACGTTGTCGAGAGCGACTTCGAAAGCTTCCAGTGAGGTTTTACCAGAGCGCTGAGCCAGGGTCTCAAGCGCGCTGTATACGATTGCTTCTGCAGTAGATTTTTTACCATCTACCATCAGGATGTTTACAAATTTTGCCAGCAGTTCTGATCCGAATTTCGGATCTGGAAGAATTTTACGCTGACCAATGACGCGACGACGTGGCATGGGAATACTCCGTTGTTAATTCAGGATTGTCCAAAACTCTAAGAGTTTAGTGTGACATTAAGATAAATCAGTTTGGCCTTACTTAACGGAGAACCATTAAGCCTTAGGACGTTTCACGCCGTACTTAGAGCGAGATTGCTTACGGTCTTTAACGCCGGAGCAGTCAAGCGCACCACGAACGGTGTGGTAACGAACACCCGGAAGGTCTTTTACACGACCGCCACGGATCAGGATCACGGAGTGTTCCTGCAGGTTGTGACCTTCACCACCGATGTAGGAAGTCACTTCAAAACCGTTAGTCAAACGCACACGGCATACTTTACGCAGTGCGGAGTTTGGTTTTTTAGGGGTAGTGGTATACACACGAGTACATACACCACGTTTCTGCGGGCATGCTTCCAGCGCAGGCACGTTGCTTTTTGCAACTTTGCGAGCGCGTGGTTTGCGTACCAGCTGGTTAACTGTTGCCATTAAATAGCTCCTGGTTTTAGCTTTTGCTTCGTAAACACGTAATAAAACGACCTCATACAATATGAGGACGCGAAATTTTAGGGCTACGTCGAAAAGGTGTCAAGAAATATACAGCGATCTCACATCACCAGTTCATTTGACCGGCGTGCTGGACGGCCAGATTAACGAAATCAGTATAGCTAACCACGTCAATCTTGGTTGAAATTTGACCAGTAAGACCGCGAGCATCGATATCATCTTTAAGCGCAGAGACTGAGATGGGGGCATTACTGAGAATATCAACAAAGCGGTTGCCTTCTACCGCCGCCAGAACGCCATCCTGGATCAGCAGCAGGGCATCACCTTCCCGCACCATTCTCATCAGGCTATCGATGTCGCAGTGCCAGGGGGAGCGGCTCAAAGTATGGAGCATGACGGCCTCAGAATGTCAGGATGGTATCGAAGTGGGAGAGATGTTCACGCAGCATCTCCGGCACCACCACCGTAGCGTCGAGAACAAAGGGGGAGCTTTCACTCAGACCGCGCGCCTGCAGGGAGGCGGCACAGACGTAGAACGTCTCGATGTCATACAGCGGCAGGACCTTAAAGGTCGCGATGTAGTCGCGCGCCAGCACGGCCTGCGGTTGCTGGCCGGCCAGCAGCTGAAACACGCCGTCGCCGATAAAGAATACGCCGATCTCTTCCGTCAGCGCGGAGGTCGCCAGTAACGCATCCAGCCCTTCCCTTCCGGCGGCACTGCCATGCGGAGCAGAGGCAAAGACAAAAGCAACGCGGTTCATCAGAATTGCACCATTCTGTCGCAGGTTAATGCGGCTTGAGCCAGCGCCCCAAGGCCACTGAGTGAAAAGCCGTCATTAAGATTGGCGGCTGACAGGCCCAGACGCTGCGCTTCATTTGCATCGCTCACGCCGCGACGGAGCGCTGCCGCTACACAAATATGCAGCTCAACCCCGTGCTGCTGGTTCAGGGATTGCCATGCGCGCACCAGGTCAAACTCATCGGAAGCGGGGGACGTCAGCTGGTTGGCGTTATAAATGCCTTCACGATAAAAAAAGATACTGACCAGTTCGTGTCCGGCGCCCAGCAGCGCGCGCGCAAACTGCAACGCACTGCTGGCTTGCTGCGTACCGTACGCCGGGCCTGTCACCATTAATGCAAAACGCATTACTTCTCGTGCCCCAGGAAGTCGCCGCTTTTGAACTGACGGATGTAGAGATACACCGTGTGCTTAGAGATATTGAGACGATCGGCCACCTGGTTAATCGCATCTTTGATATCAAAAATGCCTTTCTCGTAGAGGTTAAGCACGATCTGACGATTCTTGGCGTTGTTAGACACATTGCGATCGGCATTCACTTCTTCGATGGTGAACTCCAGCGTCTGGGTGACGAGGTCTTCTACCGAGGAGGCAAAGTTAACAGCGGATCCGACATCCGGCGTTTCTGGTGGAATAAAGGTGTTCATGATCTGGGAGAACGGCACATCGAGGTTCATGTTGATGCACAGCAAACCAATTACCCGATGATCGCGGTTGCGGATGGCAATCGTCACGGACTTCATCAGGACACCGCTCTTGGCGCGGGTGAAATAACATTTCGAGACGCTGCTGTCCGCACCGGTCATGTCGTGCAGCATACGCAGTGCAAGGTCGGTGATTGGCGAGCCAATTTTACGGCCAGTATGCTCACCATTGGCAATGCGGATGGCAGAACATTTCAGATCTTGCAGGGAGTGCAATACGATTTCGCAGTGGGACCCAATGAGCATCGCTAACCCGTCCACTACCGCTTCGTAGGATTTCAGAATATCGAAATCGGTCTGATCGAAAGGACGTTGATCCAGCAGATCAAGTTCGCTGGTTTCGTTGGTTAAAAGCGACCTGGTCATGAAAAAAACACTCCTTTTCAGGAGCCTGTCGGTAGGTTTTCAGGGCAGGCTCATTATTTACACGGGCAACTAAATTAATACAGCGTAGGTAGCGCTTCCAGTGTTAATTATATCTGCACCATAATAAAAAAACCGCCGCTTCAGGAGCGGCGGTTGTTACCGATTTACTTCTTGGTGGCTTCAGCTGGCGCTTCTGGCTTCGCGTCCGGCTTAGCATCCGCCTTCAGTGCTGGTTTGATATCCAGCAGCTCTACGTCGAATACCAGGGTGGAGTTAGCCGGGATACCCGGGACGCCAGTTTTGCCGTAGGCCAGATCCGGTGGGATGACCAGCTTGATTTTACCGCCTTTCTTGATGTTCTTCAGGCCTTCAGTCCAGCCAGGGATAACACCATCCAGACGGAAGGAGAGCGGCTCACCACGGGTGTAAGAGTTATCGAACTCTTTACCGTCGGTCAGGGTACCTTTGTAGTTTACCACTACGGTATCGCTGTCTTTCGGTGCGTCGCCGGTACCTTCTTTCTCTATTTTATAGACCAGGCCAGTTGGAGAGGTTTTTGCGCCCTTCTCTTTAGCGAAAGCTTCACGGTAGGTTTTGCCTTTCGTTTCGTTTTCAGTCGCGTCTTTCTCCATCTTCTCCTGCGCTGCGCCTTTCACGCGCGCTTCGAAAGCCTGCAGAGTTTGCTCGATTTCCTGGTCTGACAGTTTACTCTTATCAGCAAATGCATCCTGAACACCGGCGATCAGCTGAGCCTGATCCAGCTTGATGCCCAGTTTTTCTTGCTCTTTCAGAGAGTTTTCCATGTAACGGCCCAGAGATGCGCCCAGCGCGTAGGCTGACTTCTGGTCGTCATTTTTGAACGCCGCATTGCTGTCAGCAGTCGCAGCAGGCTTTGCTGCAGTATCGGCAGCGAAAGTCAGCGGCGCATGCAGAGCGACGGCCATCGTGGTCGCCAGCAGCGTTACTTTAAACAGTGATTTCATCCATTTCTCCAGGGCCGGGGACTCTCACCCCGTATTAAGCGTAATTGAGAAGCGTACTATAAAACGTTGAGGAACAAATCTACAGGTAGACACCCCTGATTCGCACCACATTTCAGACTATTTTTGTTTAAATTAGTTTCGCAGCAATGGGATGTTTACTGCGCGCGAAGATAATCTCGGGTAAAATTCGCCGCCGCCAGCCCCGGACGGGGCAACAGAGACCAACGAGGTGAATCATGCAGGATACAGATATGGAAGCACGACTGGCTGAACTCGAAAGCCGCCTGGCTTTTCAGGAGATCACCATCGATGAGTTGAATCAGACCGTAACGGCCCACGAGCTTGAAATGGCCAAGCTGCGGGATCTGCTGCGTCTGTTAACCGAAAAAGTGAAAGCGTCGCAGTCATCACACATTGCGTCGCAGTCGGAAGAGACGCCACCGCCCCATTATTGAGACGTAAAAAAAGCGGGATATTCCCGCTTTTTTGAGCTTTAAGCCGTGAAGCTTAGTGGCAACCGCAACCGCCATTACCGCAACCACCTTTACCGTGGTCGTGACCATGGTCGTGATCGTGGCCGTGACCGCCGCAGCAACCGTCGTGACCGTGATCGTGGTCGTGGTCATGACCGTTCGCACCGTGAACGTGGCCGTGAGCCAGCTCTTCTTCAGTGGCTTCGCGGATAGCTACCACTTCAACGTTGAACTTAAGGTTCTGGCCAGCCAGCATGTGGTTGCCATCAACCACAACGTGGTCATCTTCAACTTCAGTGATTTCTACTGGAACCGGACCCTGGTCAGTTTCAGCCAGGAAACGCATGCCAACCTGCAGTTCGTCAACGCCCATGAACACGTCTTTAGGAACGCGCTGCACCAGGTTGTCATCGTACTGACCGTAAGCGTCGTTTGCGCCTACAGCAACGTCAAATTTATCGCCAACTTCATGACCGTCCAGCGCGTTTTCCAGACCGGAAATCAGGGAACCGTGACCGTGCAGGTAGTCCAGCGGCGCACTCACCGGAGACTCATCAACCAACACACCGTCTTCTGTACGTACCTGATAGGCCAGGCTGACCACCAGGTCTTTTGCTACTTTCATGATATCTCCTGAGCGTGGGAAAATTGCTGGCGCAGATTGTAACGGAAATCTGCACCCGTGTACCCTTTAGCTTAAAAAAACTCAGGGCATATCGCTAGTCCGGATGAAAAATCCCGATCACTTGCTCTTCTTTGCGAACATGCTCGCGAGCCTCTTTATCCGCTTCACGCATCTGGTGTCCGCACTTAACACACTCAACAATATCGATATTGTTCTCTCGCCACATCGCCAGCGTGTCCTGAACCTGGCAGGCCGGGCATTTCGCACCGGCGATAAAGCGTTTACGAATCGCCATCATCTACCTCTTTATTCAAATTCATCCCAGCCATCCAGCTGCCGACGCTCCTGCTGCATCTCGCGCTGGAAGATCTCTTCCAGCTCGCGGCGCGCCTCCCGCACCCGGGAAATTTGCACCGTGTCGGTGTGCACCGGCATTAACTCGCGCAGCATCATCATATCCAGACGGCGAAAGTGTAACTGCGCGCGCTGGGCCTGATGCGGATGCATTCCCAGCGTCACTAAGGTTTTGCGCCCCAGTTCCAGCGCACTGGAGAAGGTCTCACGGGTAAATTGCTTCACCCCGGCCTGGAGCAGTTCATGGGCCTCTACACGCCCGCGCGCTCGCGCCAGGATATGCAGATGCGGAAAATGCTGCTGGCAGATCTGCACCAGCTTCATGGTGTCTTCCGGATCATTACAGGTGATGACGATCGACTCCGCCGCTTCTGCCCCGGCGGAACGTAACAGTTCCACCTGGGTGGCATCACCGTAATACACTTTGTAGCCATATTTTCGCATCAGGTTCACCGCGCTGATATCGCGCTCCAGGACGGTGACACGCTTTTTGTTCGCCATCAGCAGGCGGCCAATCACCTGACCAAAGCGCCCGAAGCCCACCACGATCACCTGCGGTTTGTCATCATCCACCCAGGGTGCTTCATGCTCATCGTCAGCAGCATTAATGCGGCGTGACAGACGTTTATCAATCAGCTTCATCAGCAGCGGCGTGGTCATCATCGACAGCGTGACGGTGACCAGCAGCAGGGCCATCTGGTCATGCTGGAACAATCTCTGGGACGATGCTGTGGAGAAGAGCACAAAAGCGAACTCTCCCCCCTGGCTCAGCACCCCGGCAAGCTGCGCGCGTTCCGGGTGACGCAGACCGTACACCCGCGCCAGCCCATACAGCACCAGCATTTTGACGGTCACCAGCACCGCAACGCCGAGCAGCACGACCAGGATATGGGTATACAGCACGCCAAGATTCAGGGCCATGCCGACCGAGATAAAGAACAGCCCTAACAGCAACCCTTTAAACGGATCGATGGCAATCTCCAGCTCGTGCCGGTACTCACTCTCTGCCAGCAGCACGCCGGCAATAAAAGTTCCCAGCGCCATCGACAGCCCCAGCGCATCCATAAACAGAGCCGAGCCCAACACCAGCAGCAGCGTGGCGGCGGTAAACACCTCCCGCACTCCGGACGCCGCAATAAAGCGGAACACCGGACGCAGCAGATAGCGCCCACCTACCAGCATGCCGGCAAAGGCCAGCACCTTCATGCCGATTTTCATCCAGTCGAAATGCTCGTCGCCCGAACCCGCCAGCAGCGGCACCAGGGCCAGGGCCGGGATCACCGCCAGATCCTGGAACAGCAGCACGGAGAAACCCAGCTGTCCCGTTTCATTACGGTTCATGCCTTTGTCGCGCATTAGCTGTAACGCCATCGCGGTGGAGGACATCGCCAACCCAATCCCGCCGACCACCGCCGCCTGCCATGAGAAATGGCCCAGCATCAGCAGGCCGCCGAGGATCACTGCGCTAAACAGCACCTGCGCGGCGCCCACGCCGAAGATGGATCGCCGTAGCTGCCAGAGCTTCGCCGGATTCAGCTCGAGGCCGATAATAAACATCAGGAAGACGACGCCCAGCTCCGAGAAGTGCAGGATTTCGTCCACATCGCTGATAAATCCCAGCCCCCACGGACCAATGGCGATACCCGCCAGCAGATAGCCAAGCACCGCGCCGATACCCAGACGCGAAGCCAGCGGCACCGCCACCACGGCCGCGAGCAGAAACAGCACCCCCGCCAGCAACAGATCGGAACCTTCCATCAGCGACCTCCCGTCAGATTAGGCGCAGCCAGCCAGTCGCCGTAGGCTTTGGCATGGCTGGCCAGTTCACTCTGCTGCTGCCGACGCGCCCAGTAGACCACGATCGGACTCAGCCAGTGCATGTGGCACATGGCCGCCGTCAGCTCGAACGGGCGTAAAATATCGTTCATCGAATAGCGGTTAAGCCCGTCGTGACGATAGGCACTCTCCGGCTCGCCGGTGGTAATGACGTTCCGCCAGTACTTTCCCGCCAGCTGGTTTCCTCCCGGGCCACTGGCAAAACCGCGGCTCAGCACGCGATCCAGCCACTCTTTCAGCAGCGCCGGGCAGCTGTAGGTGTAAAGCGGATGCTGGAACACGATGACGTCATGCTGGCGCAGCAGCTCTTGCTCATAAGGGATGTCGATAAAAAAATCGGGGTAGTGCGCGTAGAGATCGTGCACCGTCACATTACTGAGCCGTAATGCCGGCTGGAGCAAAACCCGGTTGGCGACCGAGTCCTGCGACTCCGGATGGGCATACAGCAGCAGCACTTTTGCTGTCTGGGACATCATTCCTCTCCCGGGTCGTCATCACTGTTATTTTGGGCTACCATGGCACACCCACGCGGCGCGTGGCGGCACATTTAACCTGATTATAATGACAACTTAACATAGTCGGAACACACGGCGCTCTATGATTGTTTTCTCCTCATTACAAATTCGTCGCGGCGTACGCGTCCTGCTGGACAACGCTACAGCCACCATTAACCCGGGCCAGAAAGTGGGCCTGGTGGGCAAAAACGGCTGCGGTAAATCCACGTTACTGGCATTGCTGAAAAACGAGATCAGCGCGGACGGCGGTAACTTTACCTATCCGGGCAACTGGCAGCTGGCCTGGGTAAACCAGGAGACGCCCGCCCTGAGCATACCGGCGATGGACTATGTGATTGACGGCGACCGGGAGTACCGCAAGCTGGAAGCCGAACTGCACGCCGCCAACGAACGCAACGACGGTCACGCGATTGCCACCGTCCACGGCAAACTCGATGCCATCGACGCCTGGACCATCCGCTCTCGCGCCTCCACGCTTCTGCACGGTCTGGGTTTCAGCAATGAACAGCTGGAACGCCCGGTCAGCGACTTCTCCGGTGGCTGGCGTATGCGTCTCAACCTGGCCCAGGCGCTGATCTGCCGCTCTGACCTGCTGCTGCTCGATGAACCGACTAACCACCTCGATCTGGATGCCGTCATCTGGCTGGAGAAGTGGCTGAAGAGCTATCAGGGCACGCTGATCCTGATCTCCCACGACCGTGACTTCCTCGATCCGGTGGTGGACAAAATTATTCATATCGAACAGGAATCGATGTTCGAATACACCGGCAACTACAGCTCGTTTGAGCGTCAGCGCGCGGTGCGTCTCTCCCAGCAGCAGGCGATGTACGAAAGCCAGCAGCAGCGGGTGGCGCATCTGCAAAGCTTTGTCGATCGCTTCAAGGCCAAGGCCTCCAAAGCCAAACAGGCCCAGAGCCGCATCAAGATGCTGGAACGGATGGAGATGATTGCCCCGGCGCACGTCGACAACCCGTTCCACTTCAGCTTCCGGGCACCGGAAAGCCTGCCCAACCCGTTGCTGAAAATGGAAAAGGTCAGCGCCGGTTATGGCGACCGCATCATTCTCGATTCCATCAAGCTCAACCTTGTTCCGGGTTCCCGTATCGGTCTGCTCGGGCGCAACGGCGCCGGTAAATCGACCCTGATTAAGCTGCTGGCGGGCGAGCTGGCTCCGGTCCGCGGCGATATCGGTCTGGCGAAGGGCATTAAGCTGGGTTACTTCGCCCAGCATCAGCTGGAATTTTTACGTGCGGATGAATCCCCGCTACAGCACCTGGCGCGTCTGGCCCCCCAGGAGATGGAGCAGAAGCTGCGGGATTACCTGGGCGGCTTCGGCTTCCAGGGTGATAAAGTCACTGAAAACACCGAGCGCTTCTCCGGCGGCGAAAAAGCACGTCTGGTGCTGGCGCTTATCGTCTGGCAGCGCCCGAATCTGCTCCTGCTCGATGAACCGACTAACCACCTGGATCTGGACATGCGCCAGGCCCTGACCGAAGCCTTGATCGAGTTTGAAGGCGCGCTGGTGGTGGTCTCGCACGACCGTCACCTGCTGCGCTCCACCACCGACGATCTCTATCTGGTCCATGACAGCAAAGTGGAACCTTTCGATGGCGATCTGGAAGATTATCAGCAGTGGCTGAGCGACGTGCAGAAGCAGGAGAGCCAGCCTGCCGAAGGCGCCAAAGATAACGCCAACAGCGCCCAGGCACGTAAAGATCAGAAGCGTCGCGACGCGGAGCTGCGCACCCAAACCCAGCCGCTGCGCAAAGAGATCACCCGTCTGGAAAAAGAGATGGAGAAGCTCAACGCGCAGCTGGCTACCGTGGAAGAAAAACTGGGTGACAGCGGACTGTATGACCAGACGCGTAAAGCCGAGCTGACCGAATGCCTGCAGGTGCAGGCCACGACCAAATCCAGCCTTGAAGAGTGCGAGATGGCCTGGCTGGATGCGCAGGAACAGCTCGAAGGGATGCTTCAGAGCGATTAACCCGGTGGAGGAGCGATGATACCTGACCTGACCAGCGAGATTACCTTTCGCAAACTGAGCATCTTCATGACATTTATGGAGACGGGCAATATCGCCCGGGCCGCTGAGGTGCTGAACCTCAGCGGGGTCAGCGTCCATCGCGCCCTGCACACGCTGGAAGAGAACGTCCGCTGCCCGCTGTTCACCCACAAAGGCCGGAATCTGATTGCCCTGCCCGCCGCCTGGACGCTGCTGGAGTACTGCCAGGAGGTGATGCAGGTCATGGAGCGCGGGCTGGAAGAGGCGCGTAAAACGGCCGGTGTCGGCCAGGGCCGTCTGCGGGTGGGGACGCTCTACTCCCTGACGCTCGAGACGGTGCCGCAGTTGATTATGGGCATGAAGCTACGCCGCCCTGATCTGGAGATGGATCTCACCATGGGATCCAACGAGACCCTGCTGCATATGCTGGAAGAAGGCTTGCTGGATGCGATTCTGATCTCCATTTCTGAAAGCGAAATCGACCGCAACAACCTCGAAGTGCTGCCTCTGTTCCACGACGATATCTGTCTTGCCGCCCCCGCCTCGGCGCAGCTCAATACCGACGCGCTGGCGGATTTACGTGACTACAAAGACCAGAAGTTTGTCGCCCTTGCGGAAGGTTTCGCCACCTACGCCGGTTTTCAGGAGGCGTTTCATATCGCCGGATTTGAGCCGGAGATCGTTACCCGGGTTAATGATATTTTCTCGATGCTGAGTCTGGTGCAGGCGGGTGTCGGCTTTACGCTGATGCCGGGCAGGATGAAAAAAGTGTATGAAAACTCGGTGCAGCTGTTAAAGCTGGCCGAGCCGTATCAAATGCAGCAGCTGATCGCCATCGTCTTTGCCCGCAACCGCGAGCAGGACCCGAGCCTGCGGGCGCTGGCGGCAGAAGGCCGCATGTACGCCCGCCGCCTTGAGCAGAACGCTACGCCTTAAGACGCCGGGCGAGATGCACCGCGACATCAATGCCGCTGCGTTCCAGAGAGACAGACTCCCCTTCCCAGGCCGCCTGACGTGTCAGGCAGGTCAGCACTCCGCCGGGAGGCATCTCGATCGCCAGCCGCGCTTCACGCTCGTTCGCGGCAATCACCGCCTCCTGCCAGCGCACCGTCCGGGCCATGTTCATGGCCAGATCGTCGGCAATTTTCTCTGGCTGCCAGAGTACGCGCCCGGTGCTGCCGCTCAGATATGCACAGCGGGGACGAGAGAGCGTAACCCGGCTGAACGCCTCTACCAGTTTTTGCGCCGGTTCCGCCAGCAGTTCGCAGTGCGACGGGACGCTGACCGTCAGGCGGCGGGCTTTATTGGCCCCTTTCGCCAGCGCGCGCGTCGCCACTTCTGCCATGCCGTCATCGGCACCAGCGATCACAATCTGTGTCTCGGCATTCAGGTTGGCGATATAGGTGCCGGTGCCTTCCATCAGGGTTTCTACCTGGGGAAGCGTTAACCCCATAATCGCCGTCAGGCCGTAGCCCTGAGGATAAGCCTGCTCCATCAGATCGCCACGCAGGGCCACCAGTTTCAGGGCATCAGCAAAATCGAGCGCCCCGGAGATGACCGCCGCAGGATAGGCGCCGATTGAGAGGCCGCTGACGATATCCGCCACGACGCCGCGACGCGCCAGTTCACGCCCCCAGGCGACACCCGCGATCAGCAGCGCGAGCTGTACCGCGCGGGTGTGTTGCAGCGCCGCTGTGGAGTCCAGCGCGTCCACCTCACTGGCGCCCAGCACGTCACGCGCCTGAGCCAGCTCGGTTCCCGGCAAGTTTTGCAGCATACCGGGATGCTGCGTCCCCTGCCCCGGAAAGGTAAACAGGATCTTCATTGTTCCTCCCATGCCCAGGGGTTGGCCGTCAGGCGTGGCCCCTGGTCGGTTTTCAGCAACGTTTTTCCATCACGTAGCCATTCGTTGAGCGCAAAGCCGCCCAGCGGCGTCTCGACCTGGGTATCGGCCCGGCAGAGCGCGCCTTCAAGCTGGGTCTGCCAGCTGAGTAACATCTCGCGCGAAAGCGGCTGCGGGGCGCGGATCAGCAGATCGAGATCGCTGTCGGCGTGGATCACCGCAATGCCGGTCGCCAGCGCATAGCCGGTGCTGCCGGTAATGCCCCAGGTCCAGGGCCAGGGTGTGCGGGAAAGTTGTGCAGCCACCTGAACCGGTGGCTGAGTGATAAAGGGCGAGCGCAGCAGATTTGCTTCTGCGCTCAGCTGTTCGGGGGAGATGACACGAACAATCTGGTCCGGGTTAACCCAGCCCGCCGCGCGCTGATCGCGCTTCAGGCCACGAACGCCCACCGGAATACGTCCGTTACCATCAACATCACGCCGCACCACCACCGGCAGGCCGGTGTGCCAGGCGCCATCTACCCAGGCGTCGGCAATCCCTTCCAGCGCGTCACGCGCATTAAGCCAGATAAGGTCGTGGGGGCGTAATGTTGTGGTCATGATTACATTCCTGAAGTCAGCGAGATAAACAGCGGCAGAGACAGGATACACAGGACGGAGCTTAACAGCAGCACGGCTTCTGCATCCGGTGACTGCACGCCAAAGCGGTTACCGAACACCACACCGAAGAAGCCGGCGGACAGGGCAATCATCAGGATCGCGGTGATCGCCACCGAACCGTGGAGGCCAAACACCAGCACAATGCCCCAGGCAATCGCCGGCTGAATCAGAAGCTTGGTGATGGTTGCGCTAATCACCATGGTGTTGATCTGCAGCTTACGGGCCGACAGGATCACGCCGGTCAGGAACAGTGCCGCCGCGGTGGCCGACAGGCCCAGAGGCTTGATGGACGCCAGGACCAGGTCCGGCATTTTGATGCCAATCGCGGACAGAATCACACCCAGCAGTGGCCCCATCACAATCGGTTTCTTGATTGAGCGCCACATCAGAACCGGCAGCATCGCCAGCGTAGAACCACTGTTTGTGCCTTCCGCACGGGCTTTCTCACGCTCAAGAATCAGCAGACAGAACGGCGTCATCAGAACAGAACCACAGGCAATGGAGACCGCCACCGAGAGCGAGGTCGCCGGGCTTTCACCCAACACGCTGCCCAGAATCGGCAGGCCCAGCGCCGCGTAGTTCGGCAGTGCCACGGTCAGGGTCAGCACCGCGGCATCCTGCGGGGATTTTTTGAAGACTTTAGTGGCGAGGAAGTAGATGGCCGCATAGGTGATCCACATCGCCAGGGTCAGGACGAGGATCAGCGGCGACTGAGCAATGATACCTGCCCAGGGCGTTTGCACCGTGGCGCTGAACAGCGCGGCGGGCAATGCAAAATCCATCACGAAGATATTAAGCAGAGAGACATTTTTGTTATCCACCATTTTGGCTTTACCGGCCCAGAAGCCGAGCAGCATGATGACAAAAATGGGTGCAAGGGCATGAACAATCACATAAGTCATAAATCACCTGTAAAAAAAGAAGTTTAAGCACTGACGCGATGGTTATTATTTTCAGGATGCAGGTTCCCGCGTGGGCGCAACGGGTGCGCCCACGGGGCGTGCATCTGGCAGGTCTTTTCTTTTTAGTATTACCAGCTGGCTCGCATACGTTCGCGTACAAGAGCTGAGCTATGGCGATTGTCGGCACCCAGACGGCTTTTCAGCGTCGGATCCCGGCGAGCGTCATCAATGGCCTGTTGTAAGGTGGTTTTCACCAGCGCCAGATCGAGAGAAGAAGGTGCGTCCGGGTTGCTGATATCCAGCAGGTTTTCCAGCAGCCCCAGCGTGGCGTAGTTACTGATGTCATACGCCATTGGCGGAATGGTTGCCGCCAGTTTTTCCAGTGCGTCGACGGTACGCAGCGTGATGCGTGCGGCAGACTCTTTACCCATCGCGTGGATCAATACGCCCTGGTCGTTAAAGGCGATCAGCCGGTTGGCCTGATAGCCGTGGGCCAGAAACGCCCCGGACATCGCTTTCCCGACGATAAGGCCAATCACCGGATGGCCCGCCAGACGCGCGTTAGCATAGGCCGCAGCAGCACCGGCCAGCGCCTGGTGAATACCAAAACCCTCTTCACGACGACCATAGGCCTGGCTCGGTACGTCGATGACCGCCACAATCGGGCGTTTCACCGCGTTGTCAGCATCGGCCGCGACGGTTTCGCTTACCACTTTGGCCAGGGTCCAGCCTTCCAGCAGACCCACTTCGCCACGTGCGGCACGCGGGTAGTGGTTGTTAGCATCCGGCACCACCGCAACAAAGCGCACCGCTTCGCCATTCAGCTCGCCGTCTGCCGCCTGCACCGACGGGCAGAGCCCTTCCAGACGTTTGGCATGCGGCGCAAGGGTTTCCAGCCAGAGCTCACCACGGCTAATTGAAGTACTCATCATTTCACCTCCCGGGCAAAGAGCGCGTGAATCTGTTCGGTATCCGCCTGTTTACGGGTGTCGAATTTGGTCAGGCGTTCGAGATACCAGTCGTAATTGTCGGTGCGGTGTTTAGCCGGCACGCCTTTCGCAATCGCGTCGTTCATCGCCGCTTTCACCGCGTTCACACCGTCGCCCACCAGGGCGTCCACCAGCCCGCTTTGATAGCGAATTTCGCCCCCGGTCATGCTCCAGATAAACGGACGGTCGCGGGAGTCGTACTCTTCAATCCCGGCTTCCTGCTCGATAACCTGTGGGCCGTTGAGGCCGAGACGCGCTTCGCGGGTCACAATCAGATAGCTGCACAGCGCGGCCGCAATGGACATCCCGCCGAAGCAGCCGACGGTACCGGCGACAATGCCGATCACCGGGGTATAGCGACGCAGATCGACAATCGCAGCGTGAATATCCGCAATCGCTGCCAGGCCAAGGTTAGCTTCCTGCAGACGTACGCCGCCGGTTTCCAGGCTCAATACTGCCTGGGTTGGAATACCGTTGCGGTTATCTTCCGCCGCCAGCTCCAGCGCTGCCGCCATTTTGGCCCCGGACACTTCGCCCATGCTGCCGCCCTGGAACGCCCCTTCGATGGCGACCACCACCGCGGGTTTGCCGTTGATGGTGCCTTTCGCCACTACCATGCCGTCATCAGCCTGCGGCACAATGCCCTGCGCACCCAGCCACGGAGAGATAATCTCTTCGAACGGATCCAGCAGTTCGCGGAAGCTGCCCTCGTCGAGCAGAGCCTGCGCACGCTGGCGCGCTTTTAATTCGATAAAGCTGCTGTCATCACGCATGGCTCACCCCCTCAAAGACCTGTTCGATACGAATGCGTGCCACGCCCGGCGTGGCGCCAAAGTCGTGGATGGTCAGTTTGCCCGCCGGCAGGCTGCTGACGGTCTGCAATCTGTTGAACAGCGCATCCCAGCGGCCACGGCTGTTATCGACGGAGGTGGTGATTTCAATTGCCAGCGTCTGGCCCTGGTCGGCGGTAAATAACACCTCCATATCCCCGGAGCCAACAACGCCTGCCAGCGCTTTGCCGTTCAGGGTACGGCTGGCGGGCAGAGTTAATGTAATTTTTTCCATAACATCCTCTTAATTCGCTAAATAAGGCGTCTCTATGCGGTCAAGGAACAGCGTGGCGGCCAGCAGGTCGGCCGCGCCGCCCGGAGAGGCATTGAGCAAGAGCATCTGTTTGTCTAATACGGCTAAGATGCGTTGCCCCTCAGGGTGAGCGGTGCCGCCAGCGGCTAATACCGCCCGGGCGCCGTTCTGCATGGCATCCAGCCCCTCCATACCGGCGCGGGAGAGCACGCAGGTATCGGTTAACGAGGTCATGATCGCCATTAACGCATCGAGCCGGGCGTGGGCTTCGGTACCGCCGTTAAGCCGGCTCAGGCGAAGCTGTGGCAGCGCCCGCTGCATAATGTGCGGAAACGCCTGCTGCGCCTCTTCGCGCGCGCCCGGCACCCGATAGCGGTGGGCGGCGCGCAGCCCTTTACTGAATACTTTCGGCGCGGCGTCATCCGGCAGTTTCGCCAGCTGCGCGGCGGTATCGGCTACCGTCCGGGCTTGCGCATTGCCGCCGAGCATCGCCACGGCGCTGACTAACAAGCCCAGCGCCCAGATCGCGCCCCGGTGAGTATTCACCCCGCCGGTGGCGGCCATCATCTGCTGCTCGCCTTCGCGACCCAGCCGACCTACGGTCTGCCGTAGCGCGATATCGGCCGGACGCTGCCAGCTTTGCAGCGCCAGCGCCTGAAACGTGGGGGTCAGGCTGTGCGCCGAACGCTCCATCAGCGCGAGCGAGAGATCGTGATGCGCGCCATTCCCCCGACTGTCCACCAGACCGGGTTTCGGGCTTAGTCGCGCTTCGTCAATCAGACACTGCGTGGCGGTTCGCGCCAGCCATTCGGCACCGCCTTCAACCTGGATCCGGGGGAGTAGTTTCATTACCAGCTCCGGAATTTCGCAGGTGGGTTGTACAGACCGCCCGACCATTCAACCAGGTCAGACACGCTGCCAGCCGCCAGCAGAGAGCGGGTAGCATCAGTGCGGCGAATACCCATGTCTTCCGGGTAGACCACTTTGCCACTCTGGCGCAGCTCGGCGACGCGTTTGGCGTCCACTCCCAGACCGATATCGGTGATCCCTGCTACCGCAGCGACCATGGCCCGACGTTCCTCAAGATCTTTGGCCCGGTAGAGGTAGGCAATCCCCTCTTCCGTCAGCACGTGAGTGACGTCATCCCCGTAGATCATGACCGGGGCCAGCGGCATACCGGAGGCTTTAGCCACCTCGACGGCGTCGAGTTTTTCCACGAAGGTCGGTTTCACGCCCGCCTGGAAGGTTTCGACCATCTGCACCACCAGCTTTTTACCGCGCTGCATCGGATCGGGTTCAGTGATCATGTTCAGCCAGGCCGGGGTGGCATGACGACGACCGTGCGGGTCGTGGCCCATATTTGGCGCTCCACCGAAGCCGGAAAGACGACCACGGGTCACGGTTGAGGAGTTGGCATAGCCATCAACCTGCAGCGTAGAACCGATAAACATATCCACCGCGTACTGGCCTGCCAGCTGGCAGAAGGCGCGGTTAGAACGCATGGAGCCGTCGGCACCGGTGAAGAACACATCAGGACGGGCACGAATGTACTCTTCCATCCCCAGCTCACCGCCGAAGCAGTGCACGCTCTCGACCCAGCCGCTTTCAATCGCCGGGATCAGCGTCGGATGCGGGTTCAGCGTCCAGTGTTTACAGATTTTGCCTTTCAGGCCGAGCTGTTCACCGTAGGTCGGCAGCAGCAGTTCAATGGCGGCGGTGTTGAAGCCGATACCATGGTTCAGGGACTGAACCTGATGTTCCGCATAGATGCCTTTGATGGCCATCATCGCCATCAGGATATGTTCCTGTTTGATCAGGCGTGGGTCACGGGTGAACAGCGGTTCGATGAAGAACGGCTTATCGGCTACGACCACGAAATCAATCCAGGAGCCAGGGATATCCACGCGCGGCAGATCGCACTCATCGTCCACCAGCTCGTTCACCTGAGCGATAACGATACCGTCGTGGAAGGCGGCGGCTTCGACCAGCGCCGGGGTATCCTCGGTGCTGGCACCGGTATAGAGGTTACCTTTACGGTCCGCTTTAAAACCGGCAATCAGCGCCACGTTTGGCGACAGATCAACATACAGGCGGGAATAGAGTTCGATGTAGGTGTGGATGGCACCAATTTCCAGCTGCCCGTCTTCCAGCAGCTGCGAAATACGCAGGCTTTGGGTACCCGAGAATGAGAAGTCGAGTTTGCGGGCGATACCCTTCTCAAAAATATCCAGGTGCTCGCTGCGACCGACGCTCGGCATAATCATATGCAGATCGTGAACAATTTGCGGGTTCACTTCGGCCAGAGAACGGGAAAGAAAATCTGCCTGCTTTTGGTTATTCCCTTCCAGTACGACTTTGTCGCCTGGGGCGATCAGTTTTTCCAGCATGGCGACAAGGTCGCCTGTTGGTAGTACTTTGCCCTGTACCGGGACGGAAGCCAGGCGGCGCGCTTTTTCAGTGCGACGCGTGTTCCAGTTCCGGGCTGGCATTTGCCCTGATAACATTGTTAACCTCCTGATTCAGCTCATCTTTAGATTTGCTTAACGTTGAGTTAAGTGTGCCCCCTGGCGATAAAGTCATCAATTAAGCGTAGAGAGGAATCATTAGCATGAGAGTAATAATCAAGGTAAATATTTGTGATCGGGATCAGTTCATGTTTCGGAAAACCAGGCTAAACGGGGTACAATTCGGAAGGTATCGTAAATAACAGACAATAATTAGCATCACCTTTATGACCCAAATCATCCCCTCAGACTTCAACATTGCAGCCGACGAAAGCGCGGAATTTGTCCCCATGCGGGGCGTGTCGAACCGACACCTGCAGACCATGCTGCCGCGTCTCATCCGCCGTAAAGTGCTTTTTACCCCCGTCTGGCAGCGCCTTGACCTGCCGGATGATGACTTCGTTGATTTAGCCTGGAGCGAAGATCCGCAGCAGGCCCGGCACAAACCCCGACTGGTGGTCTTCCATGGTCTGGAGGGCAGCCTGCACAGCCCCTACGCGCACGGTCTGATTCAGGCGGCGAAAGCGCGCGGCTGGCTGGGCGTGGTGATGCACTTCAGAGGGTGCAGCGGCGAACCCAATCGCCAGAAACGCATCTATCACTCCGGTGAAACTGAAGATGGCACCTGGTTCCTGCGCTGGCTGGCAGAGACTCACGGCCCGGCCCCTACGGCGGCAGTGGGCTATTCGCTGGGTGGAAACATGCTCGCCTGCCTGCTGGCAAAAGAGGGCGATACCATCCCGCTGGATGCCGCCGCCATCGTCTCTGCCCCGTTCATGCTGGAGCACTGCAGCTATCATATGGATAAGGGCTTCTCGCGAATTTATCAGCGTTATCTGCTTAACTTGCTCAAAGCCAATGCGGCACGCAAACTTAAAGCTTACCCGGATACGCTCCCGGTCAGTCTGCGACAGCTGAAGAAAGTGCGCCGCCTGCGCGAATTTGACGATCTGATCACCGCCAAAATTCACGGTTTTGCCGATGCGATTGACTACTATCGCCAGTGCAGCGCCATGCCGGTGCTGAGCAACATCACCAAACCGGTACTGATTATTCATGCTAAAGACGACCCCTTTATGGATCATCACTCGATACCCGCGCAGGAATTTTTGCCCGCTAACGTGCAGTATCAGCTGACCGAACACGGCGGACACGTGGGCTTTGTCAGCGGCACGCTGCGCCGCCCGCAGATGTGGCTGGAAACGCGTATCCCGGACTGGCTGACCACATACCTGGAACCGATAAGATGATTATTCCCTGGCAAGATCTGGCTCCCGAAACGCTGGATAATCTGATTGAAAGCTTTGTGTTACGCGAAGGCACCGATTATGGTGAACAGGAGCTTTCGCTTGAGCAGAAGGTCGCCGACGTCAGGCGCCAGCTGCAAAGCGGTGAGGTGCTGGTGGTATGGTCTGAGCTGCACGAAACCGTCAACATCATGCCTCGCAATCAATTTCGCGGTTAACCGCGACCTCTTTCCATTCAGGGAGTTGCTATGTCCGCCAGACATCCGGTTATTGCCGTTACAGGGTCGAGTGGTGCGGGTACCACTACCACCAGCCTCGCCTTTCGTAAGATCTTCTCGCAGCTGCATCTGCGTGCTGCGGAAGTAGAAGGCGACAGCTTTCACCGCTTCACCCGCCCTGAGATGGACATGGCCATCCGCAAGGCCCGCGATCTCGGCAAACACATCAGCTACTTTGGCCCGGATGCCAACGACTTCGGCCTGCTGGAGCAAACCTTCGCCGAATACGGGCGCAGCGGCACCGGCCAGGCACGCAAATACCTGCACACCTATGACGAAGCGGTCCCCTGGAACCAGGTGCCGGGCACCTTCACCCCCTGGCAGCCGCTGCCGGAACCGACCGACGTGCTGTTTTATGAAGGCCTGCATGGCGGAGTGGTGACGCCGCATCACGACGTGGCGCGCCATGTCGACCTGCTGGTGGGCGTGGTACCGATCGTCAACCTGGAGTGGATCCAGAAGCTGACGCGGGATACCAGCGAACGCGGCCACTCCCGCGAGGCGGTGATGGACTCGGTAGTGCGCTCGATGGAGGATTACATTAACTTCCTGACGCCGCAGTTTTCCCGCACCCATATTAACTTCCAGCGCGTCCCGACCGTGGACACCTCTAACCCCTTTGCCGCAAAAGGCATCCCGTCCCTGGACGAGAGCTTCGTGGTGATCCACTTCCGCAATCTGGACAATATTGACTACCCCTGGCTGCTGGCGATGCTGCAGGGTTCGTTTATTTCGCACATCAATACGCTGGTAGTACCGGGCGGGAAGATGGGTCTGGCGATGGAGTTGATCATGATGCCGCTGGTGCAGCGGTTGATGGAAGGCAAGAAGATCGATTGAGGTTTGGTTGCCCGGTAAGCGCAGCGCCACCGGGCAAGGCGCTTACGCCTCGATCACTTCATACGAATGGGTAATGTTGACCGCTTTCTCCAGCATCAGCGCCACGGAGCAGTACTTCTCCGCAGAGAGATCCACCGCGCGGGATACCGCCGCATCTTTCAGCGCTTTGCCGGTGACCACGAAGTGCAGGTTGATATGGGTAAACAGGCGCGGCGCCTCTTCACGGCGCTCTGAGGTCAGCTTCACTTCACAGTCGGTCACATCGTGACGCCCTTTTTGCAGAATCGACACCACGTCGATGGCGCTGCATCCGCCTGCCGCCATCAGGACTACTTCCATCGGGCTTGGCGCTTTGTCACCGGAGTTGCCATCCATCAAAATCTGGTGCCCGGAAGCGGATTCACCGAGGAACGTTAACCCTTCTACCCATTTCACACGTGCTTGCATTTGTATTAACTCCAGGAGTGCATTTTTGCTGACAGATTACGCGTCAGTAACAATTCTGACAACGGAAGTCGACCTGCATCAAGCTGAAGCGAGACACCAGGAGACACGCGGCAAAAGCTATGCTAAAACAGTCGGGCTGCTACAGTAATACATTGACGTTGCACATGTATGCAGAGGACATCACACATTCCAGGCTGCTAATTATTGTGCCAGCCAGACCCCAGGCAGGGGAAAGAATTCGATTGCAACCCCAGAGTACAGGTACATAGCCAGACTCTGGAGACAGCTTATAACAGAGGATAACAGCGCATGGTGCTTGGCAAACCGCAAACAGACCCGACTCTCGAATGGTTCTTGTCTCATTGCCATATTCATAAGTACCCATCGAAGAGCACGCTGATTCACCAGGGTGAAAAAGCGGAAACGTTGTATTACATCGTCAAAGGCTCAGTGGCAGTGCTGATCAAAGATGAAGAAGGCAAAGAGATGATCCTCTCTTACCTGAATCAGGGAGATTTCATCGGCGAGCTGGGCCTGTTTGAAGAAGGTCAGGAGCGTAGCGCCTGGGTGCGTGCGAAGACCGCGTGTGAAGTGGCTGAGATCTCCTATAAGAAGTTCCGCCAGCTGATCCAGGTTAACCCGGATATCCTGATGCGCCTCTCCTCGCAGATGGCTCGCCGTCTGCAGGTCACGTCCGAGAAAGTGGGTAACCTCGCCTTCCTCGACGTAACGGGCCGTATCGCTCAGACCCTGCTGAACCTGGCGAAACAGCCAGACGCCATGACCCACCCGGACGGTATGCAAATTAAAATTACCCGTCAGGAAATTGGTCAGATCGTCGGATGTTCGCGTGAGACAGTCGGTCGTATTCTGAAAATGCTGGAAGATCAAAACCTGATTTCCGCCCACGGTAAAACCATCGTGGTTTACGGAACACGTTAATTCCGCTCAAACGGCGTGGCATCGCAGGATGTCACGCCGTTTTTGTCTCTATCATCCATGTGGCGCAGGCTCATTTATCACCCGGAAGTTAACTACGCACTGCGGCAAACCCTGGTGTTGTGTCTCCCCGTGGCTGTGGGTTTGATTTTCGGTCATCTGCAACAGGGACTCCTCTTTTCTCTGGTTCCAGCCTGCTGCAACATCGCTGGCCTGGACACACCGCATAAACGCTTTTTTAAACGTCTGACTATTGGCGGCTGCCTGTTTGCCGGATGTAGCCTGGCCGTCCAGCTGTTGCTGGCGCGGGATATTCCACTGCCGCTCATTCTGACGGTACTGGCGATGACGCTAGGGGTCACGGCTGAGATCAGCGCCCTGCATGCGCGACTCCTGCCCGCCTCGCTGATTGCGGCCATCTTTACCCTGAGTCTTGCCGGGAACATGCCGGTCTGGGAACCGCTGCTCCTCTATACGCTGGGCACCCTCTGGTACGGGCTGTTTAACTGGTTCTGGTTCTGGATGTGGCGCGAACAGCCGCTGCGCGAGTCGCTGAGCATGCTCTATCAACAGCTGGCGGATTACTGCGAAGCGAAATATACCCTGCTGACCCAGCACACTGACCCTGAGAAATCGTTGCCACCGCTGCTGGCCCGCCAGCAGAAGGTAGTGGATCTGATCAGCCTCTGTTACCAGCAGTTGCATATGCTGGCGGCCAACAGAAATCACGAATACAAACGCCTGCTGCGCACCTTCCAGGTGGGGCTGGATCTGCAGGAGCACATCTCCGTCAGTCTGCACCACCCGAAGGAGGTGCAAAAGCTGGTGGAGCGCAGCCACGCCGAAGCGGTGATCCGCTGGAACGCACAGACCGTGGCGGCCCGCCTGCGGGTGCTGGCAGACGACATCCTCTATCATCGCTACCCCACCCGCTTTAGCATGGACAAACAGCTCGGCGCGCTGGAAAAAATCGCCCGTCAGCACCCGGATAACCCGGTGGGACAGTTCTGCGCCTGGCACTTCAGCCGTATCGCCCGGGTGCTGCGCACCCAGCGTCCGCTCTACCCGCGCGATCTGATGGCCGACAAGCAGAAACGCCTGCCGCTGATCCCCGCCCTGAAAAGCTATCTGTCGCTGAAGTCTGCCGCCCTGCGTAATGCGGCGCGTATCAGCGTGATGCTGAGTATCGCCAGCCTGATGGGCATGGCGCTGCACCTGCCGAAACCTTACTGGATCTTAATGACCGTCCTGCTGGTAACGCAAAACGGCTACAGCGCGACGCGGGTGCGTATTCTCCACCGGGCGGCCGGCACCATGGTGGGGCTGATCATCGCCGGTGTCACCCTGCACTTCCACGTTCCGGAAGGCTATACCCTCGCCGGGATGCTGGTGATCACTCTGGTAAGTTACCTGTTTATTCGTAAGAACTACGGCTGGGCGACGGTGGGCTTTACGGTCACGGCGGTATATACCCTGCAACTGCTGACCCTGAACGGTGAGCAATTTATTATCGCCCGGCTGGCCGATACCCTGATTGGCTGTCTGATTGCCTTCGGCGGCATGGTCTGGCTGTGGCCGCAGTGGCAGAGCGGGCTGCTGCGGCAGAATGCCCACGACGCGCTGGAGGCCGATCAGGAGGCCATCCGCCTGATCCTCAGCGACGATCCGCAGCCGACGCCGCTGGCCTGGCAGCGCATGAAGGTCAACCAGGCGCACAACGCCCTGTTCAACTCCCTCAACCAGGCGATGCAGGAGCCGGGCTTCAATTCGGCCTATCTGGCGGATATGAAACTGTGGGTAACGCACAGCCAGTTTATCGTCGAGCATATCAACGCGATGACGACCCTGGCGCGGGAGCATACGATGCTGACGCCAGACCTGGCGCAGCGTTATCTGCAGTCGTGTGAAATTGCGCTTCAGCGCTGTCAGCAGCGTCTGGAGTATGATTCGCCGGGTGAAAGCGGCGATGAGAATATCCTGGAAGCTCCCGAAACCCTGACCTACGGGCCTATGAGCACCCTGGAGCAGCATCTGCAGCGCATCCTGGGGCATCTGAATACCATGCACACCATTTCGTCAGTGGCGTGGCGACAGCGTCCGCATCATGGGATCTGGTTGATGCGGCGTTTGAAACGGACGCCGTATTAAACGCCGGGTGGCGCTGCGCTTACCCGGCATCTCACTTACGGCTGAACCACGCGCTTCACCGCGGCGGCAAAACGGCTCATCCCTTCGTCGATATCCTCGCTCTCCACCAGCAGCGACGGCGCAAAGCGCATCACGTCCGGCCCGGCATTGAGCACCATCGCCCCTTCGCTGGCGGCGGCGTAGAGGAAATCGCGCGCCCGGCCTTTGTATTGCGGCTTCAGCTCGGCACCAATCAGCAGCCCCATGCCGCGAATATCACTGAAGAGATCGTATTGGGCATCGATCTGCTGGAGGTGCTTCACAAACTGCTCGCGCTTCGTGTTGACGCCGCTCAGCACTTCCGGGGTGTTGATGATATCGAACGCTGCCTCAGCCACCGCGCACGCCAGCGGGTTACCGCCGTAGGTGGAGCCGTGAGAGCCCACGTGGAACGCCGAAGCAATATCCTGAGTGGTCAGCACCGCGCTGACCGGGAAACCGCCGCCGAGCGCTTTAGCGCTGGTCAGGATATCCGGGGTCACGCCGTAGTGCATGTAGGCAAACAGATCCCCGGTGCGGCCCATGCCGCTCTGCACTTCATCAAATACCAGCAGGGCCTGGTGCTGATCGCACAGCTCGCGGAGCCCCTGCAGGAACTCGGGGGTTGCCGCCATCACGCCGCCTTCACCCTGAATCGGCTCAACCACCACCGCGCAGGTGTGATCGTCCATCACCGCTTTTACCGCATGCAGATCGTTAAACGGGACGTGGATGATGTCGGCCGGTTTCGGGCCAAAGCCGTCGGAATATTTTGGCTGACCGCCCACGGTCACGGTAAACAGCGAACGACCGTGGAAGGCGTTGTGGAAGGCGATGATTTTGGTTTTGAACGGGCTGTGGCGGGTGGAAGCGTAGTAGCGCGCCAGCTTAAAGGCCGTTTCGTTGGCTTCGGTGCCGGAGTTCATAAACAGCACGCGCTCGGCAAAGGTAGCGTCGATAATTTTACGCCCCAGACGCAAAGCCGGTTCGTTGGTAAAGACGTTGCTGGTGTGCCACAGGGTTTCGCCCTGGGTTTTGAGCGCCTCGACCAGCGCCGGGTGACAGTGGCCTAACGCCGTCACCGCAATGCCGCCCGCAAAATCAATGTACTCTTTACCCTGCTGATCCCAGACGCGGCTGCCTTTCCCCTTCACCGGGATAAACTCGGCCGGTGCATAAATTGGCAGGATAACTTCATCGAATGTTGCGCGCGTAATTGCAGATTGTTCAGTTGCCATGTAACCCCACCCTTTTTTAAGCAAAAAGCAGAAGTGAAAATATAATCACGAAATATGCTTAAAAAATCACTTTATGGCAACTAAAAATCAACGATTCAGGAAATTAGCCAGCAGCTGGTGGCCCTGTTCGCTGAGAATGCTTTCCGGGTGGAACTGCACTCCTTCCAGATCCCATTCGCGATGGCGGATACCCATGATCTCCTGAGTCTCGCTCCAGGCGGTGACCTCAAAGCAGTCGGGTAAGGTGGGCGGGTCAATAACCAGCGAATGATAGCGGGTCACGGTGAGAGGATTATTCAGGCCAGAGAAGACACCCGTGCCGTTGTGGGTTACCGGGGCGGTTTTGCCGTGCATCACTTTGGCGGCACGAACGATCGTCGCGCCAAAGACCTGACCGATGGCCTGATGCCCAAGGCAGACGCCGAGGATCGGCAATTTACCGGCATAGTGTTGGATCACCGCCAGCGAGATCCCGGACTCATCCGGGGTACAGGGGCCGGGAGAGATAACAATTTTCTGGGGATTCAGCGCCGCGACATCCTCCAGAGAGAGCACGTCGTTGCGCCGGACCACCACCTCCGCCCCCAGCTCGCAAAAATACTGGTACAGGTTCCAGGTGAAGGAATCGTAGTTATCAATCAGCAGAATCATGGCGGCTCCTGAAAAAATGGCCGCCCTATTCTACTCAGTTTCCCGGGCTTCGCTTACCACTTTGCTGAAGATTGTGTTCAGCGCGCTCAGATCGCCCATCGCACCGCTCTGGTTGGCCTGGGCCCACTCCTCTGGGTCGATACCACGCCAGTCGAGCTGATACCCGGCATGGATCGCCAGCTGTTCAAAGAAGATGCGCTGAACAATCCCATTGCCGATGCGGAACGGGTGCAGGACGTTGATTTCGCAGTAGTAATGGCTAAGGCGATTAATAAAATCCGCTTTCTCCAGTCCGACGAGATACCCCTCCTCCTCCAGATCCTGCATCAGGGCATTGCCCTCTTTTTCGATATAGGCGAAGTGACAGAACCGGGTATCCCCCTGATAAATATCCATTTCGCGAATATCGCCCGCCCAGTCAAAAATATCCTGGTAAAGATGCTGGTGGATGGCGCACAGGTGCGGCAGTCCGCGCAACAGCGGCCCCAGAGGCAAGGTCGCGGCGCGCAGCGCGGTGAATTCATATGCGGCCTGCGCAAGGCGTTCCGCCTGACGAATGCCCAGCCGGTTACGCATCACGTTCAGTTCCGGGTAGAGATAGGGGTCGCGATCGTTGCCGTATTTATCGCTCATGCTGCCTCCCTAACTCCTCAAGACGATGCTGCGCCTCATCTGCGCTGAGGGTGACTAATGGACTGTCGACCCCTTCAAGGCGGCGGCTGGCCTGAAAATTCGTGTTTCGCTGTTGTTCCCAGAGACGGGATTTTTGCTTATCAGTGAGTTTTTTCACCTGTTACCTCCCTGCTTGTGCCCGTGTTGCCACAAGTATAAGCAGCAAACTGCGGTTTCGCAGGGAGGTAAAGGTAACGCGGGCAAAACCTGCCCGCGCTATGAGGGATTAAGGCAGGACTTTCGCAGAGAGGATAACTACCGGTTTTGTCGGCACATTCTGGTACGGACCGACATCGTGAGTCTGCACCTGAGAAATTTTATCGGCCACATCCATGCCTTTCACAACTTTACCAAACACCGCGTAGCCAAAATCACGCTGGCCGTGGTCGAGGAAGGCGTTATCCGCCACGTTGAGGAAGAACTGGCTGGTGGCGCTGTCTTTATCGGCAGTACGCGCCATCGAGATGGTGCCGCGGCTGTTGCGCAGGCCGTTATCCGCTTCGTTCTTGATTGGCGGGTTCGGCTGTTTCTGCTGCATCTGCTCGTTGAAGCCGCCACCCTGCAGCATAAAGCCCGGGATCACGCGGTGAAAGGTGGTGCCGTTATAAAAACCGCTGTTCACATAATCGAGGAAGTTTTTCACAGAAACAGGGGCTTTCTGACTGTTCAGTTCCAGCTCAATGTTACCGGCAGAGGTGGTCAACAGAACGTGCGGGTCTCCTTTTGCTGCCAGCGCAGCAGGAGAGAGGGCTGAGAGAGCGAGTACAGCCGCGACAGCCGCCAGAGTTGATTTGAGCATGAGAATTCCTTAACAAAGCGCAGTAAAGAAAGCGAATGGCTTGATTCTAAAGAGCAGTATGGATCCAGGCCAGCCATTTACCTAATTTTACGCATTTGAAACAGTTGTAACCGCCGGGCAAACTGACGCCACCGATGTTAACGTGATCTAAATCACATCAAAACATGCAATTTTTGTTTAATTAACCATAAAAGATTTAAATAGATCACATTCACGCTTAAAATCTGGCCGCCCGCAGCGCCGTCAACGCGCTTTACATTTCTATTCACAGGCCAGTCATGACTAACAGCAATCGTATCAAGCTCACATGGATCAGCTTCTTCTCCTACGCCCTTACCGGTGCGTTGGTGATTGTCACCGGGATGGTGATGGGAAATATCGCAGACTATTTTAATCTGCCGGTTTCCAGCATGAGTAACACCTTCACCTTCCTTAACGCCGGGATCCTGATCTCCATCTTCCTGAACGCCTGGCTGATGGAAATCGTCCCCCTGAAAACCCAGCTGCGTTTCGGCTTTGTACTGATGGTCGCCGCCGTCGCGGGCCTGATGCTCAGCCACAGCATCGCCCTGTTCTCTGCCGCCATGTTTGTGCTCGGGCTGGTCAGCGGGATCACCATGTCGATCGGCACGTTCCTCATTACGCATATGTATGAAGGTCGCCAGCGCGGCGCGCGTCTGCTGTTTACCGACTCCTTCTTCAGCATGGCAGGGATGATCTTCCCGATGGTGGCTGCGGCTCTGCTGGCTCGCAGCATTGAGTGGTACTGGGTTTATGCCTGCATCGGCCTGGTCTACGTGGCGATTTTCGTCCTGACCTTCGGCTGTGATTTCCCGGTACTCGGCAAAAAAGCCCAGACCACCAGCGAACCGGTGGCGAAAGAGAAATGGGGTATCGGCGTGCTGTTCCTCTCCGTTGCCGCCCTGTGCTACATCCTCGGCCAGCTGGGCTTTATCTCCTGGGTGCCAGAGTATGCCAAAGGGCTGGGCATGAGCCTGAACGATGCCGGTCAGCTGGTCAGTGATTTCTGGATGTCGTACATGTTTGGTATGTGGGCGTTCAGCTTTATCCTGCGCTTCTTCGATCTGCAGCGGATCCTCACCGTACTGGCAGGTGCCGCCACCGTCCTGATGTATCTGTTCATCAACGGTTCGCCGGAGCAGATGCCGTGGTTTATCCTGACGCTCGGCTTCTTCTCCAGCGCCATTTATACCTCGATCATTACTCTGGGCTCCCTGCAGACCAAAGTGGCCTCGCCGAAACTGGTTAACTTCGTGCTCACCTGCGGCACCATCGGCACCATGCTGACCTTCGTGGTCACCGGCCCGATTGTGGCCCACAGCGGCCCGCTGGCGGCGTTACACACCGCTAACGGTCTCTACGCCGTGGTGTTCGTGATGTGCCTGGTGCTGGGCTTCGTGACCCGCCACCGCCAGCATAACGTGGCAGCAGCGTCTCATTGATCCCTCACGCCCCTTTGCTTCCCGCAGAGGGGCTGTTTCTGGTAAAGCACACCTCTTCTCCCCCGTTATCCATCTGGATCCAGGTCTGCGCCAGCTGCGTGGTGGCGATCACCCTCCCCTGACGTATCGACCAGCGTACCGGCACCTGACACCGCACCGCGTCAAAGCCCGTCTCCGCAGGCAGGATCACCAGGTTAGCCGGGTTACCCGGTTCGATACCGTAATCGGCCAGGCCAAAGGTCCGCGCGCTGTTATGGGTGATCAGATTCAGCCCGCTGTCGATCTGCTGATAGCCCATCATCTGGCAGACGTGCAGCCCCATATGCAGGACCTGCAACATGTTGCCGGTGCCCAGCGGATACCAGGGGTCAAACACGTCGTCATGGCCGAAGCAGACGTTAATCCCCGCCTCCAGCAGCTCCTTCACGCGGGTGATGCCGCGCCGTTTTGGGTAGTCGTCAAACCGCCCCTGCAGATGGATATTCACCAGCGGATTGGCGACAAAGTTAATCCCTGAGAGCTTCAGCAGGCGGAACAGCCGGGAGGTATAGGCCCCGTTATAAGAGTGCATCGCGGTGGTATGGCTGGCGGTGACGCGCGGGCCGATCCCGGCCTCATACGCCAGCGTCGCCACCGTTTCGATAAACCGCGACTGCTCGTCGTCGATTTCATCGCAGTGAATATCCAGCGGCCGGTCGTACTTCTTCGCCAGTTCAAAAGCGATATGCAGGGACTGCACGCCGTACTCGCGGGTGAACTCAAAGTGCGGGATGGCACCCACCACGTCAGCCCCCAGCCGTAGCGCCTCTTCCAGCAGGGCGGCGCCGTTGGGATAAGAGAGGATCCCCTCCTGCGGGAAGGCGACGATTTGCAGCTCAACCCACGGGGCGACCTCCTGTTTCACCTCCAGCATCGCCTTCAGGGCGGTAAGCGTGGGGTCGGAGACATCCACATGGGTACGCACAAACTGGATGCCGTTGGCGATCTGCCACTTGAGGGTCTTCCACGCCCGGGCTTTGACATCCTCATGGCTGAGCAACGCCTTGCGCTCTGCCCAACGTTCGATGCCCTCAAACAGCGTGCCGGACTGGTTCCAGTTCGGCTCCCCGGCGGTCTGGGTGGTATCGAGATGAATATGCGGTTCGATAAACGGCGGAAGGGCCAGCCCACCGCGCGCGTTTAAGACTTCATGGCTCTCGTTCTGCCCTTCGCCCATCGGGGTGATTTCGCCAAAACGACCGTTCTCGATAGCCAGTTGCCATAACCCGTCCCGACCCGGTAACCGGACGTTCTGGATAAGCCAAAGCGGTGCTGTAGACATCGTATTCTCCCGAAAAAGAGCGCTGAAATTTAGGAGTAGCAGATCAATAAGATTAGCCCCCTAATTTGTACATAAAATCGGCTATCACGAAAAGCCTGCGATTTCCGTCACTTAGAAAAAACCTGACAAATCAGCAATCTACTCACTAAGGAGTAGTCTAAGGCGTATTTGATTTGCATCAATAAGTGCCGTTGCTGAATCGTTAAGGTAGGCAGTAATAGAAAAGAAATCGAGGCAAAAATGAGCAAAGTCAGACTCGCGATTATCGGTAACGGCATGGTCGGTCACCGCTTTATTGAGGATCTTCTTGATAAAGCCGATGCCGCCCAGTTCGACATTACCGTGTTCTGTGAAGAACCCCGTAAAGCGTACGACCGCGTACACCTCTCCTCCTACTTCTCTCACCACACCGCCGAAGAGCTCTCTCTGGTGCGTGAAGGTTTTTACGAGAAACATGGCGTGAAGGTGCTGGTGGGCGAACGCGCTATCACCATCAACCGTCAGGAAAAAGTGATTCACTCCAGTGCGGGACGCACGGTTTTTTACGACAAACTGATCATGGCGACTGGCTCTTACCCGTGGATCCCACCGATCAAAGGGTCAGAAACTCAGGATTGCTTCGTCTATCGTACCATTGAAGATCTCAACGCCATCGAATCCTGCGCTCGCCGCAGCAAACGCGGCGCGGTGGTTGGCGGCGGTCTGCTCGGCCTCGAAGCCGCTGGCGCACTGAAAAACTTAGGCGTTGAAACCCACGTCATCGAATTTGCCCCGATGCTGATGGCAGAGCAGCTCGACCACATGGGTGGCGATCAGCTCAAACGCAAAATTGAGAGCATGGGTGTGAAAGTTCACACCAGCAAAAACACCAAAGAGATTGTTCAGGAAGGCACCGAGGCGCGTAAAACCATGCGCTTTGCCGACGGCAGCGAGCTGGAAGTGGACTTCATCGTCTTCTCCACCGGTATTCGCCCGCGCGACAAGCTGGCCACCCAGTGCGGCCTGGCCGTTGCCCAGCGCGGCGGTATCATGATCAACGATACCTGCCAGACCTCAGATCCGGATATCTATGCCATCGGTGAGTGCGCCAGCTGGAATAATCACGTCTACGGTCTGGTTGCCCCTGGCTACAAAATGGCGCAGGTCACCGCTGACCACATCCTCGGTAATGATAACGCCTTCGCTGGCGCTGACATGAGCGCCAAGCTGAAACTGCTGGGCGTGGACGTGGGCGGTATTGGTGATGCACATGGCCGCACACCAAACTCCCGCAGCTACGTCTACCTCGATGAAAGCAAAGAGGTTTATAAGCGTCTTATCGTCAGCCCGGACAACAAAACCCTACTCGGGGCGGTGCTGGTGGGTGATACCAGCGACTTCGGCAACCTGCTGCAACTGGTGCTGAACGCCATCGAACTGCCGGAGAACCCGGACGCACTGATCCTGCCAGCCCATGCGGCCAGCGGTAAGCCGTCGATTGGTGTCGATAAACTGCCGGACAGCGCGCAGATTTGCTCCTGCTTCGATGTCACCAAAGGCATGCTGATCTCCGCCATCAACAAGGGCTGCCATACCGTGGCGGCGCTGAAAGCCGAAACCAAAGCCGGGACCGGCTGCGGCGGCTGTATCCCGCTGGTCACGCAGGTGCTCAACGCCGAACTGGCGAAACAGGGTATCGAAGTGAACAACAACCTGTGCGAGCACTTCGCTTACTCTCGCCAGGAGCTGTACCACCTGATCCGCGTGGAAGGCATCAAATCCTTCGACGAACTGCTGCAGAAACATGGCCAGGGCTACGGGTGTGAAGTCTGTAAACCGACCGTCGGTTCTCTGCTGGCCTCCTGCTGGAATGAGTACGTGCTCAAGCCGCAGCACACTCCGCTGCAGGACACCAACGACAACTTCCTGGCCAACATCCAGAAAGACGGTACTTACTCGGTGATCCCACGCTCTGCCGGCGGTGAAATCACGCCGGAAGGTCTGGTGGCGGTGGGCCGCATCGCCCGCGAATTTAACCTCTACACCAAAATCACCGGTTCCCAGCGTATCGGTCTGTTCGGCGCGCAGAAAGACGACCTGCCGGAAATCTGGCGTCAGCTGATTGAAGCGGGCTTCGAAACCGGTCATGCCTATGCCAAAGCGCTGCGTATGGCGAAGACCTGCGTGGGCAGCACCTGGTGCCGCTACGGCGTGGGCGACAGCGTCGGCTTCGGCGTCGAGCTGGAAAACCGCTACAAAGGCATCCGTACCCCGCACAAAATGAAGTTCGGCGTCTCCGGCTGTACCCGTGAATGTGCCGAAGCGCAGGGTAAAGACGTGGGCATCATCGCCACCGAGAAAGGCTGGAACCTGTACGTCTGCGGTAACGGCGGGATGAAACCGCGTCATGCGGACCTGCTGGCGGCGGATATCGACCGCGAAACGCTGATCAAATACCTCGACCGCTTCATGATGTTCTACATCCGTACCGCGGACAAACTGACCCGTACCGCGCCGTGGCTGGATAACCTGGAAGGCGGCATCGACTACCTGAAGTCGGTCATCATCGACGACAAACTCGGCCTGAACGCAACGCTGGAAGAAGAGATGGCGCGCCTGCGTGACGCCGTGATTTGCGAATGGACTGAAACCGTCAATACCCCGGCGGCGCAGGTTCGCTTCAAACACTTTATCAACAGCACCCAGCGCGACCCGAGCGTGCAGGTAGTGCCAGAGCGCGAGCAGCATCGCCCGGCGACACCTTATGAACGCATTCCGGTCATGCTGGTGGAGGAAAACGTATGAGCCAGTGGGTCAACATCTGCAAAGTCGACGAGATCCTGCCTGCCACCGGCGTGTGCGCGCTGTTAGGCCATGAGCAGGTCGCCATTTTCCGTCCACGCCACGACGAACAGGTCTTTGCCATCAGCAATATCGACCCGTTCTTCGAGGCCAGCGTGCTCTCCCGCGGGATCATCGCTGAGCATCAGGGCGAGCTGTGGGTTGCCAGCCCGCTGAAAAAGCAGCGTTTCCGTCTGAGCGACGGTCACTGTATGGAAGATGAGAGCCGCTCCGTGAAGCACTATGACGTCCGCGTCAAAGACGGCAAGGTGCAGCTGCGAGGCTAACAAATATGGGAGGTGCAATGCCTCCCATTGTTTTATCAAAATTGATTTAATTTATTTATTTTTTCTTTTTAATATTACGGGTAATCAAATGTTTACAGACACTATTAATAAGTGTGCGGCTAATGCTGCGCGTATTGCACGCCTCAGCAAAAATAGTCCTCTCGGCTTCTGGATCAGCTCCGCCATGGCGGGTGCCTATGTCGGCCTCGGGATCATTTTAATTTTCACCCTCGGTAATCTGGTCGATCCGTCCGTGCGTCCGCTGGTAATGGGTGCCACCTTTGGTATCGCCCTGACCCTGGTGATCATCGCCGGTTCTGAACTGTTTACCGGTCACACCATGTTCCTGACCCTGGGCGTCAAAGCGGGCACCATCACGCAGGGCCAGATGTGGGGCATCCTGCCGCAAACCTGGCTGGGTAACCTGGTGGGATCGGTGTTTGTCGCCCTGCTCTACAGCTGGGGCGGCGGTAGCCTGCTGCCGGTGGATACCAGCCTCGTGCACACCGTCGCGCTGGCAAAAACCTCCGCACCGGCGATGGTACTTTTCTTCAAGGGCGCGCTCTGTAACTGGCTGGTCTGTCTTGCTATCTGGATGGCAATCCGTACCGAAGGTGCCGCGAAATTTATCGCGATCTGGTGGTGTCTGCTGGCCTTTATCGCTTCCGGCTACGAGCACTCCGTCGCCAACATGACCCTGTTTGCCCTCTCCTGGTTCGGCCACCACAGCGAAGCCTATACGCTGTCAGGTATCGGTCATAACCTGTTGTGGGTAACGCTTGGCAATACCCTTTCTGGGGTTGTATTTATGGGTTGGGGTTACTGGTATGCTACCCCTAAAGCGGAGCGTCCGACTCCGGCTACCATCGCAACCGTTCAGGCGAAAGCCAACCAGTAAGAAGAGGTAATGTCGTGGATCACCTGCCAATATTCTGTCAATTACGCAATCGCGACTGCCTGCTGGTAGGGGGTGGCGATGTAGCTGAACGTAAAGCCCGCCTGCTGTTAGAGGCAGGTGCCCGACTCACCGTCAATGCCCTCGGCTTCGCCCCGCAATTCACCGTGTGGGCGCAGGAAGGGATGCTCACTCTCGTCGAGGGTGAGTTCAAGGAATCACTGCTCGATACCTGCTGGCTGACCATTGCCGCTACTGATAACGATGCGGTTAACCAGCGGGTCAGCGACGCCTGCGAAGCGCGACGGATCTTCTGCAACGTGGTGGATGCGCCGAAAGAGGCGAGCTTTATCATGCCGTCGATTATTGACCGCTCCCCGTTGATGGTCGCCGTCTCCTCCGGCGGGACCTCTCCCGTGCTGGCGCGTCTGCTGCGCGAAAAGCTGGAAGCGATCCTGCCGCAGCATCTGGGCCAGGTGGCTCACTACGCGGGGCAGCTGCGCTCCCGGGTGAAAAAGCAGTTCGCTACCGTAGGTGAACGCCGCCGCTTCTGGGAAAAATTCTTCGTAAACGATCGGCTGGCGCAGTCGCTGGCGAATCAGGATCGGAAAGCCGTGGAAGAAATCACCGAGCAGCTGATCAATGCCCCGCTCGATCACCGGGGTGAAGTGGTGCTGGTGGGTGCTGGTCCGGGCGATGCCGGGCTGTTAACCCTGAAAGGATTACAGCAGATCCAGCAGGCGGATATCGTGGTTTATGACCGTCTGGTATCCGACGACATCATGAACCTGGTGCGCCGGGATGCGGATCGGGTGTTTGTTGGCAAACGTGCCGGGTATCACTGCGTCCCCCAGGAAGAGATTAACCAGATCCTGCTGCGTGAAGCGCAGAAGGGCAAACGCGTGGTGCGTCTGAAAGGCGGGGATCCCTTTATCTTCGGGCGCGGCGGTGAGGAGCTGGAGACGCTGTGTGAGGCGGGCATTCCGTTCTCGGTGGTGCCGGGCATTACTGCCGCCTCCGGCTGCTCGGCCTATTCTGGTATCCCGTTGACCCACCGTGACTACGCCCAGAGCGTGCGCCTGGTTACCGGCCATCTGAAAACCGGCAGCGAGCTGGACTGGCATAACCTGGCCGCAGAGAAACAGACTCTGGTGTTCTATATGGGGCTAAACCAGGCGGCGACCATTCAGGCTAAACTGCTCGATCACGGTATGGATGCAGAGATGCCGGTTGCGCTGGTGGAGAACGGCACCTCGATTAAACAGCGTGTGGTCAGTGGCGTGTTAACCCAGTTGGGCGAGCTGGCCCAGCAGGTGGAAAGCCCGGCGCTGATCGTGGTGGGCCGGGTGGTGGCGCTGCGTGACAAGCTTAACTGGTTCTCAAATCACTAAGCCAGACTGAACATATTCCCCGCAAAATGAGTAGTCCTGTTATGGACTACTCCTCTCTTACCGCTATCGATAACATACCTTCCGCGAAAGCACATTCTCTATATATTCCCTTAAGTTACACACAAGGAAGCGTTATGTTCAAACTGGCAAAGATTGCCCTGGTTGCAGGCATCTTAACTACCCTGACGGCGTGCACCGGCCACGTGCAAAACACCAAAAATAACTGCAGCTACGACTACCTGCTGCACCCGGCGATCTCGATCTCCAAGATCATCGGCGGCTGCGGCCCGGCAGCAAATCAGTAAGCCTTTTTCAGGCATAAAAAAACCGGGAATTTCCCGGTTTTTTTATTGGCGAGAGCATCGCGGCCTGATGCCCTCACCCTGGCCCTCTCCCACAGGGAGAGGGTACAAACCCTAAAAACGGTAACCATGTTACCGTTTTACATTTACCTACGGTTTAGCTACAAACCCAATCGCTTCGTACACCGCTTTCAGCGTTTCAGAGGCGTGCGCGCTGGCTTTCTCGGCGCCGTCTTTCATCACCTTCTGCAGGAAGGCTTCGTCGTTACGGAACTGGTTGTAGCGCGCCTGCAGCTCGGTCAGCATACCGGAGACCGCGTCAGCCACTTCACCTTTCAGGTGGCCGTACATCTTGCCTTCGAAGTGCTGCTCCAGCTCAGGAATGCTCTGGCCAGTCACGCCCGAGAGAATATCCAGCAGGTTAGAGACGCCCGCTTTGTTCTGCACGTCGTAACGCACCACTGGCGGCTCGTCAGAGTCGGTGACCGCACGCTTAAGCTTCTTCACCACCGCTTTCGGATCTTCCAGCAGGCCGATCACGTTGTTGCGGTTATCGTCCGACTTGGACATCTTTTTGGTCGGCTCCAGCAGGGACATCACGCGGGCACCGGACTTCGGAATGAACGGCTCTGGCACCTTGAAGACATCGCCGTAAATCGCGTTGAAACGCTGGGCAATATCGCGGCTCAGCTCCAGGTGCTGCTTCTGGTCTTCACCCACCGGGACCTGGTTGGTCTGATACAGCAGAATGTCCGCCGCCATCAGTACCGGGTAATCAAACAGGCCAGCGTTGATGTTTTCAGCGTAACGGGAAGACTTATCTTTGAACTGGGTCATTCGGCTCAGTTCGCCGAAATAGGTGTAGCAGTTCAGGGCCCAGCCCAGCTGGGCATGTTCCGGAACGTGAGACTGAACGAAGATGGTGCTTTTCTCAGGATCGATACCGCAGGCCAGATACAGCGCAAGAGTGTCGAGCGTCGCTTTACGCAACTGCTGCGGATCCTGGCGCACGGTAATGGCGTGCTGGTCAACGATGCAGTAGATGCAATGATAGTCATCCTGCATGCCCACCCACTGACGCAGCGCACCCATATAGTTGCCAATGGTCAGTTCACCTGAGGGCTGTGCGCCACTAAATACGATGGGCTTAGTCATTTTTCAATTCCTGATTTTCACTGTGCGAAAGCCCGAGAACGGGCAGTAAATCTTTGAAGTGGTCGAAGACGAAATCCGGCTCACTCAGCGTAATGGATTCACCATAGTTATAGCCATAGGTCAGGCCAACGGACGGGCAACCTGCAGCCCTGGCCGCCAGAATATCATTGCGTGAATCCCCGACAAAGAGCAGCGCGTCCGGTGTTAAGGATAATTTTCCTGCCACCAGCAACAGCGGTTCGGGATGCGGCTTCTTATTCTGCACGTCATCGCCGCCGACAATTACCGAGAAGTATTTGGCGATATCCAGCGCTTCCAGCAAGGGTGCGACAAAGGCCGTTGGTTTGTTGGTCACCAGCGCCAGCGGCATGCCTTCAGCATGCAGCGCGCTCAGCGTGCCGGCCACATCCGGAAACAGGAAGCTGCCCTCTTCCACCGTCTCTTCATAGAAACGGTTGAACAGCTTACGCAGCACGCGAAGTTGCTCTTCCTGAGGGATATCCGCGTGATCGACGCCAGGTTTGCCCTGCGCTGCTCGCTGAATGGCACGCTCCTGACGCGCCCAGGTCAGCGCGCGCTCCATCAGCACGTCTGCCCCGTTACCGATCCACGTGATCACGCGATCTTCGCCCGCTACCGGCAGCTCCAGCGCATACAGCGCCTGATCTACCGCCGCGGTTAAGCCTGGCGCGCTGTCTACCAGCGTGCCGTCGAGGTCAAACGCTACGCCCCGAATTGCCTGCAAATTATTCATGACTTACCTTCGCCAGTTCACTGCGCATTTCATCAATAACTTTTTTGTAGTCCGGCTGATCGAAGATCGCTGAACCGGCCACAAACATATCTGCGCCCGCCGCGGCGATTTCACCGATGTTGCTCACCTTCACGCCGCCGTCCACTTCGAGACGGATATCAAAACCGGATTCGTCGATGCGACGACGCACTTCGCGCAGCTTATCCAGAGTGTGTGGAATGAAAGACTGGCCGCCGAAGCCCGGGTTCACGGACATCAGCAGGATCACGTCCAGCTTGTCCATCACGTGATCGAGATAGCTCAGCGGCGTGGCCGGGTTAAACACCAGGCCAGCTTTACAGCCGTGCTCTTTGATCAGCTGCAGGGTGCGGTCAACGTGTTCGGAAGCTTCAGGATGGAAGGTGATGATGCTGGCACCTGCGGCGGCAAAATCCGGCACGATGCGGTCGACCGGCTTCACCATCAGATGCACGTCAATAGGGGCGGTCACGCCGTAGTTGCGCAGTGCCTTGAGGACCATCGGGCCGATGGTCAGGTTAGGCACGTAGTGGTTATCCATAACGTCGAAATGAACGACATCCGCACCGGCAGCGAGGGCTTTCGCGGTATCTTCGCCCAGCCGGGCAAAATCAGCCGAAAGAATTGAGGGTGCAATCAAATACTGTTTCATCCGCATCTCCTTGAACTTTGTTTAACGGCGGGCGAAACGGCTCAGGGGAGATAGAGAGCCAGCAGTTCGTCCACCTTTTTACGTGTACCGCCGTTGCTGCTGATGCTGCGCCGGACTTTGACCTGAAAATGCTCTGCGGTTTTGTACCATTCGCGCGTATCAGGCGTGTCGTGATTCGAAATTAACACCGGAATTCTTTTGCTGACCAGCTTTTCCGCCATTTCCGCCAGACGCGCCTGCTCGGCAGGGCTGAAGCTGTTGGTGTGATAAGCGGTGAAGTTCGCCGTTGCTGACAGAGGGGCGTACGGCGGATCGCAGTAGACCACCGAGTCGGCGTCCGCTTTATCCATACACTCTTCATACGAGAGACAATGGAACTCCGCATTCTGCGCTTTTTCAGCAAAGTGATACAACTCGGCCTGAGGGAAATAAGGACGCTTGTAGCGACCGAAGGGCACGTTGAATTGTCCACGCAGATTATACCGGCACAGGCCGTTGTAGCCATGGCGGTTGAGGTAGAGGAACAATAGCGCCCGACGGAACTTATCCTCGCACTGATTAAACTCAGCGCGGAGCTGGTAGTAAACGTCCGGGTTGTTGTTCTCAGGGGTAAACAGCTTACGCGCCTCATCCACGTACTCGTCGGTACGCAGCTTTACGATGTTATAGAGGTCGATAAGGTCGCTGTTGATATCCGCAAGGATATAGCGGGAGTAGTCGGTATTGAGGAATACCGAGCCCGCGCCCACAAAGGGTTCGACAAGACACTCGCCCGCAGGCAGGCGTTGTTTAATATCATCGAGCAGGGGGTATTTCCCCCCTGCCCATTTCAGAAAAGCGCGATTTTTTTTCATGCTGACTAACTGATTACACCTTCTCCGGCTGTGGAGAAAGCTCCGACAGCATCCTGCGCTTCACAGATTACTTCAAATCGGACTGAACCTGACGGATCGGCTTCGCCCATGGGTTTTTCGCCTGAACATCGGCTGGCAGTGTGGCGACCGCGCGTTTTGCTTCATCTTTCGAAGCATACACGCCGCTTACCAGCACATACCACGGCTGACCGTTACGGGTGGTCTCATAGACGACAAAGTTCTTCAGGTTCGTCTTTTTCGCCCAGCTGTTCAGGTTGTCATAGTTGGAAGAACTGCTCAGCTGCAGCGTGTAGTTGCTGGATGACGCAGACTTCAGTGAACTCACATTCCCTGACGATTTACCGGTGCTGGCAGTGGCCGCAGGTGCAGCTGCCGCTGGTGCCGCGGCTGTCGCCGTCGGTGCTGGCGTTGCGGTCGCTTTCGGTGCCGTTGCTGTCGCAGTAGGGGCTTTCGCTGGTGCGCTGGCTGCAGTTTCAGTGTGCTTCGGCTGGGCGACGGCTTTTGGCGTTTCCGCTTTCGCCACTGGTTGCGGCTTCACTTCACGCTTCGGCTCAATCACCGTCTGCTTACGTTCCTGATGCTGGGCAGGCTTAGTCTGACGTGGCGCAGTTTCTGTCGCCGCGGTCTGCTGTTGCCCGGTCGCACCACGGATTGGCGCTACGGTGGCAGGCTCGGTCGGCAGCGTGGAGTTGACCACCACGTTGTTAACCTGCTGCTGATTCTGCTGTTGCGTCAGCGCATTGTTCAGATCGCCCTGCACTTCAACACGCTGCTGGCCTTCCGGGGTTGCCGGTGCCTGGCCCTGGGTTGGTGTGGATGCGACTGGCGGCAGAGAGATCTCCTGCTGAGTATTCTCGGCGGAGGTGGTCCCTGGCGCAGGCTGGGTGCCGTTGGCCTGATCGGCAGCATTACCGGAAAGATCGACACTCTTCTCAGTAGAGGCGCGCTGATCGGCTGGATTGCTCGACGGGGCTTTAAGTGCAGAGCCGACGCCGATAATCAGCAGCAGCAGGACCAGCACCCCCAGCCCCATCATAATATACTGGCGGGAAGCGGGTTTCGCCGGAGCGGCTTTACGCTTACGCGGGCGGCGCTCTACGGGCGCTTCGTCCATTGAATCATCTTCAGACTCAACATCTTCTTCACGCTCGTCGCGGGCAGCACGGCCACGCGAAGGACGAGGGTCATCGTTTTCTACATCGACCTCGTCAAAGTTAATTTGCGGCTCGTTATCGCGTTCTGAAGCCTGGCGAGTACGACCAGTACGACGATCGCTGGGATCGGGTTTCAGCTCGTCTTCTGGTTTGAATTCATCCATTTAACACCCCACTAAAAGGCTTATGCCTACGACTTTGCACATCACCTGAAGCAAAATGGCTACGTTTACCGCAGCCGGACCTTTCTAATAGTTACGCCTGCTGACAATCAGCAATAGCGCCAAGAACTACATCGTGCGGCACACCGCCACGCACTTCACTCTTACCTATCGCAAGCGGGAGTACCAGACGCATCTCGCCTGCTAATACTTTTTTATCACGCATCATATGCGGCAGGTAGGCCTGCGCAGACATTTCACGCGGCCCCGTCACCGGTAACCCGGCACGCTCAAGCAGCGTGATAATGCGTTGCGTATCCGCCTTGCTGAACTGACCCAGACGTTCCGAGGTGCGCGCGGCCATTACCATTCCCGCCGCCACGGCCTCGCCATGCAGCCAGTTACCGTAGCCCATTTCGGCTTCGATAGCATGACCGTAGGTATGTCCCAGATTCAGTAAAGCACGTAAGCCTGTTTCGCGCTCGTCTGCGGCCACGACTTCTGCTTTCAGCTCACAGCAGCGGCGAATACAGTACGCCATCGCCTGACCATCCAGGCGCAATAAGGCATCCATATTCTCTTCCAGCCAGCTAAAGAACGCGCCGTCCAGAATAATGCCGTACTTGATCACTTCCGCCAGGCCCGACGCCAGCTCACGCTGAGGCAGGGTTTGCAGACAGTCGAGATCCACCACCACCGAAGCGGGCTGGTAGAACGCGCCAATCATGTTTTTGCCAAGCGGATGGTTAACGGCTGTTTTGCCGCCAACAGAAGAGTCGACCTGCGACAACAGCGTGGTAGGAATTTGAATAAAACGTACGCCACGCTGATAGCTTGCCGCAGCAAACCCCGTAAGATCGCCAACAACACCGCCGCCTAACGCCAGCAGTGTAGTATCGCGACCATGCGGTTTTTGCAGTAATGCGGTAAAGACGGTATCCAGTACCGTCAGGCTTTTATACTGCTCGCCATCAGGCAGAATCACACTGTCGACCTTCACGCCAGCCTGTTCAAGGCGCTGACGCACAGAGTCGAGATAAAGCGGAGCCAGCGTCTCGTTGGTGACCAGCATTGCCTGATCACCCGCTTTCAGTGGTAAGAAGGAAGCTGGGTCGTTAAACAAACCAGCCGCGATAGTGATAGGGTAACTCCGTTCACCGAGAGTGACTGTAATCCTCTCCATAGCGCGACATCCACCTTAAATGCTTTTACCCGCAGGCGAGTGTATATAAAGCCAGAATCAGTTGCTTTCCAGCATATGAATAATCTGGTTTGCGACCACTTTAGCGCTCTGGTCGTCTGTGCGAATGGTGACGTCGGCAATCTCTTCGTACAGCGGATTGCGTTCACCAGCCAGGGCTTCCAGAACTTCGCGTGGAGGTGTCTCAACCTGCAGCAACGGGCGTTTTTTATCACGCTGCGTACGCGCCAGCTGTTTTTCGATGGTCGTTTCGAGATAGACCACGACACCGCGGGCGGAGAGACGGTTGCGAGTTTCGCGAGATTTTACAGAGCCGCCGCCAGTAGCCAGCACAATGCCCTGTTTTTCCGTAAGTTCATTAATGACTTTTTCTTCACGGTCACGGAAACCCTCTTCGCCTTCTACATCGAAGACCCAGCCCACATCAGCTCCGGTTCGTTTCTCAATCTCTTGATCAGAATCGTAAAATTCCATATTGAGTTGTTGAGCTAACTGGCGCCCAATAGTGCTTTTGCCGGCACCCATAGGCCCAACCAGAAAGATATTGCGTTTCTCTGCCATTTTTTCGGTACTACTAAGACTATTCGTTAATGGTAAACCCGCTGCACCGATATCGTGCGTAGCAGGACATGAACTGAAACCTCATATGCGATAGAGCGAGAGTCAGACTAAAAATTATCTCAATACTCTTGCTTGTTTGGCAACAGATTAAATCACCCTGCATGCCGCTTAAGTTATTAAGGAGTGAGATTGAGTAAGCTGATTCTCAAATCGGTACTCCTTGTATGCTAATTCATGCCCCACGTCAAACATCTGCAACAAACAGTATGCAAAATCACGCGGGGCATTGTGGGACATTAAGGCGTCGCAACCAGACGAGGCGTGATAAAAACCACTAACTCCCGGCGTTCGTTGTCTTTTCCCTGATGACGAAAAAGTTGCCCCAGTAAAGGAATACGGCTCAAGCCTGGCACAGTTTCGCTGCCGGTTTTATGCCTCTGAGAAAAAATTCCGCCTAAGGCCAGCGTTTCACCGCTTTTGACCTCGACCTGAGTTTCAATCTCCTGCTTATCGATCGCCAGCGTTTCGCCATCGGCCTGCTGCAGAACCTGACCCGGGGCGTTCTCACTGATACGCAGCTTCAGGCGTACCCGTCCGTTGGCCAGCACCACCGGCGTCACCTCCATCCCCAGCACCGCCTCTTTAAATTCAACCGACGTCGCGCCGCTCTCGCCGCTGGAGACCTGATAGGGGATCTCGCTGCCCTGTTTGATGCTGGCGGGCTGCATGTGCGACGCCAGCAGGCGCGGGCTGGCAATGATATCGACCTGCTGCTTCTGCTCCAGGGCGGAGAGTTCGAGATCCAGCAGCCGACCGTTGATCCGCCCGATATTAAACCCCACCTGGGCAGTGGCATTGTTGACAGACAGATCGCTGCTGAGCATCGTCAGCTGTCCGGATTTACCGGGCTGCTGCCCCTGAGCCAGATTCCACTTCACCCCCAGCTCGCGCAGGCTTTTCTCACTCATGCTGACGATATGCGCGGCCAGCTCTACCTGAGCCACGGGGAGATCCATCTGCGCTACCCAGTGCTGGAGTGCCTCCAGCGCAGCCCGGGTATCGCGCACCAGCAGGCGATTGGTGCGTTTGTCTACCGCCAGGCTGCCTTTTGGACTAAGGAGCTTTTCGGCAGCCGCCTGTAAATCTCCTGCATCGGCATAAGAGAGGGGAAAACTCCGCGCCTCCAGCGGCGCGCTGAGCTGCCGTTTTGTTCGCTCGGCCTCTTTTTTGGCCTGCTGTTGCTGCTGCCAGTCGGCGGTATGGATATAAAAAATGCCCGCCTGCTGGCGCATGACCAGCCCGGCGCTGGTGACTACCGTCTGGATCGCCTGCTGCCAGGGCACCTCCTGCAGACGCAGAGAGACATTGCCGCTGACGCCCGGGGAGATAATCATGTTGCGGTTCTCCTGCTCCGCCAGCGCCTGCAGAAGCTGGGCGACCGGCACCTCATCCACCACCAGGCTTACCGGTGCTGGCTCCGCGGCCAGCGCCTGGCTACTTACCAGCAGTAATGCCACGATCCCTGTTTTCATCCTGTTTGGTTCCTTGTCGTTGCCATCGCCACTGCGCCGGTTCACACGTCCCGGGCATATCGATGACCAGTTCTGTTTCATCCAGCGCCGCCACCCGTCCGCCTTGCGCCAGCGTGTCGCCGTAACGAAGGCGCAGCCAGCGCGACCTTTCATCCCTGACGATCGCCACCGGCACCTTACCCAGCACCACCCCGACATAACGCCACTGCCGCAGCGTGGCAGTCGGGCAGCGTGATTCCGGGGCCTGAAAGGGATCGCGCAGGCCAAGAAGCAGCGGCAGTAATAGCAGCACTCCGCACTTAACCCGCATCCTGGCGCTCCAGCTGCATGACTATCTGTAACCTGTTCTGCCCGGGCTGAATGCTAAAACGCCCCACCGCAACGTCGCGCCGGGCGAGAGTGGCAAACAGGGAGGGGATCTGCGCCCACGTCGCCTCCATCACCAGTTCGCCCCCTGCTCCCCCGGGCTGCCAGCGAACCATCCGCAGCGCATCGGTATCAAACGCCAGCGGCGAAAATGGCTCTGCTGCCACGGCAGATTGTGCGTCGTCAGGGGGTGAGAGCTTACGCACGGCGGTCCACAGTCGGGCATGGGCCTCGACATTACGCGTGTGCTGAGCCTGCTGCGTCGCGGTCTGCCGATCCTGCATTCGCCATTGCATCCCGGTGAGGCAGCTCAGCAGTAGCGCTGAACTGAGCCCCCAACACAGGCAGCGGCCGCGCGGCGTCATGGCATACCAGCTGTCAGGAGGGATCCGCATCACCACTCTCCTTACGGGTCAGCGTCCAGCTAAACTGCCAGCGGCCCTGGGCATCCTGTCGCATCTCCCCCGGAGCACCGGGGGTAAAGCCTGGTATCTGACCCAGGGCCGTCTCCAGCGCCGTAAGGGCGGGCTGCGTGGCGGCGTAGCCGGTCAGCGAGAGGGTTGGATGCTGGAAGCGCAGCTGCGCCAGCCACGCCTGCTCCGGCAGGAGGCGGGATAAGGCGATCAATGCCGGTTGCCAGGCTTCCGTCTTCGCTTTGTGAACTGCCCACCGCTGCTGTTGCTGCTGCCGGGCCTGTAACGCCATCCACTGCTTTTGCCGCTGCTCCAGCCCCTGACGCAGGGCCAGATCGCTTTGTTGTCGTAGCAAGTAAGCGCGTGTCACCAGAGGATTGCTGGCCCGAATAGCGGCGCAGAGCATTAGCGCCAGCAGCAGCGAGCCGGTAAACATCAGCCCCCAGAAGCGCAGGCAGCGACGTCGTTGCTGCTGACGCCACGGCAGGAGATTGGCGGTCCTCATCGGGAGTGCTCTCCGGTCGCCAGCGCCAGCGCGACGCTGAAATCTGCCCCGTTTTCCGGCAGCGGCGGCTGGGTGCGGGATAGCACGCTCCAGGGATCGAAGTTGCCCGCCCCACAGCAGGCGATTTCGTCGACCCTGAGCGCCAGCAGGGCGGCCAGCCGATCGACGTCCGGGGCCTCCGCCAGCCCGCGTCGGCCCCACTGGTGGCGCATCGCCCAGAGCCACTGGTCCCGGTCGCGCCAGGCAACGCACTGGGCCGGGGCTTGCACAAAGGGCAGCAGGTGCGCCAGCGCCCCGGCATCAGGTGTGACCGTTGCCAGCCGTAAACGCAGTACCCGGGCCAGCTCCAGCAGCGTCGCGATCTCCTTATTCTGCGCCGCCGTCACGTGATACGCCTGGCTGAAGGTATCTTCCGCATAGTCAAACCGCAGGGCATCGGGGGGCATCTCCAGCTCACGGCTTATCGCCGCGGCGATCCAGGCGGCTTGTTCGCTGTCCCGCAGGGTCATCGACGGACGCGGCAGCGTGCGCTGTAGGGTACGGGCGGCCGGAAAGGCGAGAAAAATGTGATGTTGATGAGGCAGCATCTGGCGCCATTCACGCAGCGCCGCAGCCAGTTGTTCGGGCTGAAGAATTTGCCCGTCGCGAATAATGCCCACCGCCAGGGGGAGCTGCCACCAGCGGCGCAACCCCCATCCCGACTTTTCGCGCACCAGCGCGACGGCCAGCACCTTATCCTGTTGAATATGAACGCCTGTATGCCATGTTTTAAACGCCATGTTTCACGATCTCCTTATCGTCCCGGGGGATAACGGCTATATCAATGCTACAGGCTTGCCTTTATACTACCGCGCGATTGTTTAGAAACTGCCCAGTTCAAACTAAATGGGAAATCTCCAGTGAAGTTCGTAAAGTATTTATTGATCCTTGCAGTCTGTTGCATTCTGCTTGGAGCAGGCTCGATTTTTGGTTTGTACAAATATATTGAGCCGCAACTGCCTGATGTCGCCACGCTTCGTGATGTACGACTCCAGATCCCGATGCAGGTCTACAGCACGGATGGCGAGCTTATCGCCCAGTACGGTGAGAAACGCCGTATCCCGCTGACCCTGGATCAGATCCCACCCGTCATGGTGAAAGCCTTTATTGCCACCGAGGACAGCCGCTTTTATGAGCACCATGGCGTCGATCCGGTGGGGATTTTCCGTGCCGCCAGCGTAGCGCTGTTCTCCGGCCATGCCTCTCAGGGTGCGAGTACCATTACCCAGCAGCTGGCACGTAACTTCTTCCTGAGCCCTGAAAAAACGCTGATACGTAAGGTGAAGGAAGTGTTCCTGGCGATCCGCATTGAGCAGATGCTGAATAAAGATGAGATCCTGGAGCTGTACCTCAACAAGATCTATCTCGGCTACCGTGCCTATGGCGTGGGTGCGGCGGCGCAGGTCTATTTTGGCAAATCCATTGAACAGTTAACCCTGAGTGAAATGGCGACCATCGCCGGTCTGCCGAAGGCGCCCTCCACCTTCAACCCGCTCTACTCACTCAATCGCGCTACCGCCCGCCGCAACGTGGTGCTGTCGCGTATGCTGAGCGAAGGCTATATCAGCCAGACCCAGTACGATCAGGCGCGTAACGAGGCGATTGACGCCAACTACCATGCGCCGGAAATTGCCTTCTCCGCACCCTATCTCAGCGAGATGGTGCGTCAGGAGATGGTCTCCCGCTACGGTGAGCAGGCCTACGAAGATGGCTACCGCGTCTACACCACAATCAGCCGCAACGTCCAGCAGGGCGCGCAGCAGGCGGTACGTAACAACGTGATTGATTACGACATGCGCCACGGCTACCGCGGCCCGTCAAACGTGCTGTGGAAGGTGGGCGAGCCCGCCTGGGACAGCAAAAAGATCACCGATACCCTGAAACCGCTCCCGGGCTACGGGCCGTTTGTGGCGGCAGTGGTGACCCATGCCAATCCGCAGGAAGCCACCGCGATGCTCGCGGACGGCACTTCGGTGTCGCTGCGCATGGAGGGCATCCGCTGGGCGCGTCCGTATCGTTCAGATACGCAGCAGGGCGCAACCCCGCGCAAAGTGACCGATGCGGTACAGGCGGGTCAGCAGATCTGGGTCCGTCAGGTGAACGACGCCTGGTGGCTGGGGCAGATCCCGGACGTTAACTCCGCACTGGTCTCCATCGACCCGCACAACGGCGCGGTGCTGGCGCTGGTGGGCGGCTTCGATTTCAACCAGAGCAAATTTAACCGTGCTACCCAGGCGCTGCGCCAGGTCGGCTCCAATATCAAGCCGTTCCTCTACACCGCGGCAATGGATAAAGGCCTGACCCTCGCCAGTATCCTCAATGACGTGCCAATCTCCCGCTGGGATGCCGGGGCCGGTTCCGACTGGCGGCCAAAAAACTCACCGGCCGAGTACGCCGGACCGATTCGCCTGCGTCAGGGGCTGGGGCAGTCGAAGAACGTGGTGATGGTTCGCGCCATGCGCGCCATGGGCGTCGATTATGCGGCGGAGTATCTGCAACGCTTCGGCTTCCCGGCACAGAACATCGTGCATACCGAGTCGCTGGCGCTGGGCTCTGCCTCCTTTACCCCGCTGCAGGTTGCGCGCGGTTATGCGGTGATGGCGAACGGCGGCTTCCTGGTCGATCCGTTCTTCATCAGCAAAATCGAGAACGATCAGGGCGGCGTCCTGTTCGAAGCGAAACCGAAAATTGCCTGCGCAGAGTGTGACATTCCGGTGATTTATGGCGATACGCCAAAATCAGAATCCCTGAACAATCAGGACATGGAAGATGTCGCCATTTCTCAGTCGCAACAAAACGCGGCGGTGCCGATGCCGCAGCTTGAGCAGGCTAACCAGGCGCTGGTTGCGCAGACCGGTGCTCAGGAGTACGCCCCGCATGTAATTAACACGCCGCTGGCGTTCCTGATCAAAAGCGCGCTGAACAGCAATATCTTTGGCGAGCCGGGCTGGCAGGGTACAGGCTGGCGTGCCGGTCGCGATCTGCAGCGCAAGGATATTGGCGGCAAGACCGGGACCACCAACAGTTCGAAAGATGCCTGGTTCTCAGGTTACGGTCCTGGTGCGGTGACCTCGGTGTGGATCGGCTTTGACGATCACCGCCGTGATTTAGGCCGTACCACGGCGTCCGGGGCGATTAAGGATCAGATTTCCGGTTACGAAGGCGGGGCCAAAAGTGCTCAGCCAGCGTGGGATGCCTTTATGAAGATGCTGCTGGACGGTGTGCCGGAGCAGCCATTAACGCCACCGCCAGGCGTAGTGACGGTCAATATCGATCGCTACAGCGGTCAGCTGTCCAATGGCGGCAGCAGTCGGGAAGAGTATTTCATCGAAGGCACGCAGCCAACGCATCAGGCGGTGCATGAGGTGGGTACAACACTGATTGATAACGGCGAGACACAAGAGCTGTTCTAAAACGTCTGCCCCCTTTCCCGTTGGGAGAGGGGGGATCCTGCTACAACCTGCCCTGCCCTTTCAGCCACTCCCGCACCAGAAACAGCGCGCTCACGTTCCGGGCTTCGTTAAAATCAGGCTCTTCCAGCAGGTCCATCAGATGCGCCAGCGGCCAGCGCACCTGCGGCAGCGGCTCGGGTTCGTCCCCCTCCAGCCATTCCGGATAGAGATCTTCCGCCAGCACAATATTCATTTTGCTGGAAAAATAGGAGGGCGCCATGCTGAGTTTTTTCAGGAAGGTTAACTCCTTCGCACCAAACCCCACCTCTTCTTTCAGCTCACGGTTCGCAGCTTCAAACACCGATTCACCAGGATCAATCAGCCCTTTGGAGAAGCCGAGCTCGTAAGATTCGGTTCCCACCGCGTATTCGCGGATCAGGATCAGATGCTCGTCAACAATGGGCACAATCATGACGGCTTCGCGCGTGGAGGGACGCATACGCTCGTAGACGCGGCGCACGCCGTTACTGAACTCCAGGTCCACACTTTCAACATTAAACAGACGCGATTTAGCGACGGTTTCAACATTCAGGATGGTGGGCTTTTGTAAGGGTTTGCTCATTTTGACGGGTCTTTGCTGGGTGAACTGCCCTCATTGTGCGATACGCCGCACGGTTTCGGCAATGTCAATCGCGCTTTATTTACATTTATGTAACCTATGCAGATTCATTCCTTAATTCAGGTCAAAAGTCAAGAGCTTGAAATTATTCCAGGAATTTGCTGATATCCCGTCAGGTTTAGCTTTGCTATCATCAGCGATCACTGGGATGCGCTTCAATTTGCTCAAGTTCAACGCCTTACATGCCGATAGCCAACCACAGACACGCGTTCACTGTTAAAAAGGTGCTACTGACTACACCTGTAAGAAAAAGTAAGATGGGGAAAGCATGAGCACCATTTTGATTGTCATCGCTGCTGTGCTGGCCTGCGCATGCATTGCAGGGTGGTTGTACAGACGTCGGGCGCAGCGTCGATATCGCCTGCCTTATCATAATGCCTTTGCCGGGGCGAATACCCGCAAGCTCACCGCTGAAGAACGCAGCGCGATTGAGCAATACCTTGAGTCTTTCAACCGTATCCAGCAGACGCCGGCGACAGGTGCCAGCGCCGCGCCGGTCTCGTTAAGCCTCAATGCTGAGAGCAATACCGTGCTCTGCGTGACGCGCTCCATTACCCGCTACGGTATTACCACTGACGATCCCAATAAATGGCGTTACTACCTCGACTCGGCTGAGGTGCATCTCCCGCCGTCCTGGGAGCAGTACATCAATGATGAAAACAGCGTTGAGCTGATCCACACCGACTCCATCCCGCTGGTGATCGCCCTCAATGGTCACTCCATCGCGGAGTATGTTCAGGAAGCACCGAACTTTGTGCTGGAGCACGTCAGCTCAACCCAGGCCTCGATTCGTGGTGAAGAGACCGAGCAGATTGAGCTGCTGAATATTCGCCAGGAGACGCACGAAGAGTACGCCCTGAGCCGTCCGGACGGCATTCGCGAAGCGCTGCTGATTGTCACCGCATTCCTGCTCTTTTTCTTCTGCCTGATGAGCCCGGATGTTTTTGCCCCGTGGCTTGCCGGGGGTGGCGTGCTGTTGCTGGCGGCAGGACTCTGGGGATTATTCGCCCCACCGGCTAAAAATGCGCTGCGTGAGATCCACTGCCTGCGCGGCACACCAAAACGCTGGGGCCTGTTTGGCGAAAACGATCAGGACCACGTCAACAATATCTCACTCGGCATTATCGACCTGATCTACCCCCGCCACTGGCAGCCGTGGCTGGCCCAGGATTTAGGGCAAAAAACCGATATTGATATCTATCTGGACCGGCACGTCGTGCGTCAGGGGCGCTATTTATCCCTGCATGACGAGGTCAAAAACTTTCCGCTACAGCACTGGCTGCGCAGCACGGTAATTGCCGGCGGCGCCGGGCTGGTACTGGCGATGCTGGTTTTCCTCGTCCCGCTGGATATGCCGATCAAATTTACCCTGTCGTGGATTAAAGGCGCTCAGACCATCGAGGCCACCAGCGTCGGGGAGCTCGAAAGCGCGGGCGTACGCATTGGCGATACGCTGCGTCTGAAGGGGACCGGGATGTGTAATATCCATGCCCCTGGCACCTGGAATGCACGCCAGAGCTCACCCTTTACGCCGTTTGATTGCTCACAGGTGATCTGGAATGACGCAGCCCCCCTGCCGCTGCCAGAATCCGATATCGTCAACAAAGCCACGGCCCTGACCCAGGCGCTGTCGAGCCAGCTGCACCCTAAACCGGAAGATAACTCCCGCGTCAGCCCGGCATTACGCTCCGCCATTCAGAAATCGGGCATGATCCTGCTGGATGACTTTGGCGATATCGTGCTGAAAACCCAGGAGCTGTGTGCCGAGCAGGATGAGTGCATCAGGCTGAAAAATGCGCTGGTGAACCTCGGCAACAGCAAAGACTGGGAGGCGCTGGTCAAACGTGCCGATGGCGGCCGTCTCGATGGCGTCAACGTTCTGCTGCGTCCGGTTAGCGCCGAGTCGCTGGAAAACCTGGTCGCCACTTCTACCGCACCGTTCGTCATGCGCGAAACCTCACGTGCCGCCCAGGCGCTTAACAGCCCGGCTCCCGGCGGCTTTGTGATCGTCAGCGACGAAGGCAGTGAGCTGGTGGATCAGCCCTACCCGTCGGTGGCGCTGTATGATTACCCGGCTCAGGAGCAGTGGGGCGAGTTTCAACGCCTGGCGCAGATGCTGATGCGCACGCCGTTCAGCGCGGAAGGGATTGTGACGGGCCTCTTTACCGATGCCAACGGCACCCGCCATGTCGAGCTGCACAGCATGCCGGACAGCGCCGGACTATGGCGCTACATCGCCACCTCCCTGCTGATGCTGACAATGGTGGTGTGTATGCTCTGGAACGCCTTTATGGCCCTGCGCCGCTACCAGCGCTCGCGTACCCGCCTGGCCGATATTCAGCAATACTACGAAAATTGCCTCAACCCGAAGCTTATCCCCGCGCCTGAGAGCCTGATCGGATAACGCTCCCGCGCGGCAGGATATGCTACCCTGTCGCGCACGTTTCTTCTGGCTGGAGTATTCCCCGATGCATTTTGATATCGCCTGGCAGGAGGTCGATACCGTCCTGCTGGATATGGACGGCACACTGCTCGATCTCGCGTTTGATAATCACTTCTGGCAAAAACTGGTACCGGAAACCTACGGCGAGCAGCAGGGGATCTCCCTGGCAGAAGCGCAGGAATTCATCCGCCAGCAATATACCGCCGTACAACATACGCTAAACTGGTACTGCCTGGACTACTGGAGCGAACGCCTCGGTCTGGATATTTGCGCGATGACCACCGCTCAGGGCCCGCATGCCGTGCTGCGTGAAGATACCGTTCCCTTTCTTGATGCCCTGAAAGCGAGCGGCAAGCGGCGCATACTGCTGACCAACGCGCATCCGCATAATCTGGCGGTGAAGCTGGAACATACCGGACTGGCTTCACACCTTGATTTATTACTTTCCACCCACACATTTGGTTATCCGAAAGAGGATCAGCGATTGTGGCAGGCGGTGGCAGAAGAGACCGGCCTGCAGCCAGAACGTACGTTGTTCATTGATGACAGCGAACCGATTCTGGATGCGGCGGCAACCTTTGGCATTCGTTATTGCCTTGGCGTCACCAATCCTGATTCTGGCCTGGCTGAAAAAAGCTATCTGCGGCATCCGGGGCTGAACGACTATCGCCGGATGATCCCCTCACTCACCGTGAAGGAGAAGCCATGAAAGAGAAACCCTCCGAAGGGGTAAGACTGGATAAATGGCTGTGGGCTGCCCGCTTTTACAAAACGCGCGCCCTCGCCCGGGAAATGATTGAAGGCGGCAAAGTGCATTACAACGGGCAGCGCAGCAAACCGAGCAAGCTCGTGGAGCTGAACGCCACCCTGACCCTGCGTCAGGGCAACGACGAACGGACGGTGATCGTGAAAAACATCACCGAACAGCGTCGCCCGGCAACGGAAGCCAGCACCCTGTATGAAGAGACGGCCGAAAGCGTTGAAAAGCGCGAGAAGATGGCGCAGGCGCGTAAGTTAAATGCCCTGACCATGCCGCATCCCGACAGGCGACCGGACAAGAAAGAACGTCGCGATCTGATTAAATTTAAAAATGGCGAGAATGAGTGATTCTTGCTGAACGAGAGATGACTATGGCCCAACACGACCAATTACACCGCTATCTGTTTGAACAATTTGCCGTTCGCGGCGAGCTGGTAACGGTATCCGAAACCTGGAAACAGATCATGGAAAACCACAACTATCCGCAGCCGGTGAAAACCGTGCTGGGTGAGTTGCTGGTAGCCACCAGCCTGCTGACCGCCACCCTGAAATTTGCCGGTGATATCACCGTGCAGCTGCAGGGCGATGGCCCGATGAACCTGGCGGTGATCAACGGCAACAACCAGCAGCAGATGCGCGGCGTGGCGCGCGTACAGGGGGAGATCCCCGAAGGCGCCGACCTGAAAACGCTGGTCGGTAACGGCTACCTGGTGATCACCATCTCTCCGGAAGAGGGTGAACGCTATCAGGGCGTGGTCGGTCTGGAAGGCGATACTCTGGCGGCCTGCCTGGAAGATTACTTCATGCGTTCCGAACAGCTGCCAACTCGCCTGTTCATCCGTACCGGTGAAGTGGATGGCCAGCCTGCAGCCGGCGGTATGCTGCTCCAGGTTCTGCCTGCGCAGGATGCTCAGACCAATGATTTCGAGCATCTGGCCACGCTGACCGAAACCATCAAAGCGGAAGAGCTGCTCACCCTGCCAGCGAATGACGTGTTGTGGCGTCTGTACCACGAAGAAGAGGTGACGCTGTACGATCCGCAGGACGTGGAGTTCAAATGCACCTGTTCCCGTGAACGCTGCGCGGGCGCGCTGAAAACCCTGCCGGATGAAGAGATTGACAGCATCATGGCGGAAGAAGGCGAGATCGACATGCACTGCGATTACTGCGGTTCGCATTACGTCTTCAACGCAATGGACATTGCCGAGATCCGCAATAACGCCTCCCCGGCCGATCCTCAGCTGCACTAAGTTGTTCCGTTAACTGCCCTCTCCCGGGGGCAGTTGACCTTTCTCTCCGCTCCGCTACCCTTTCATTTTACTCACTATTCCTTCCGCTCCTGCTGAATCGTTATCAGTAATGTAAGTCTTTGGTAATTTACTTTCATGTATGCGCTTACACTCACATTCTCGCAGTTAAATTTACCAGCAATTAACCTTTTCAGAACATTTTCACCAACCAAAAAGTGATTCCTGCCATAATCTGCTCCGCGAAGTGACAGGAGTCACAGCGTTTTCCGTCATAAAGGGTTTTTGTCCAGATACGCAAATCTATGAGCCCGGTCGCGGTTAACATTCGAGGAAAAACCCTACAATTTAAGGCAGTATATATTGGCTAAGGAGCAGTGATATGCGTGTTAATGGTTTAACCCCGCAAGATCTCAAGGCTTATGGTATCAACGATGCTCACGATATCGTCTACAACCCCGATTACGATACGCTGTATCAGGAAGAGCTCAATCCAGCACTGGAAGGATACGAACGCGGTATATTGACGACCACCGGCGCTATCGCTGTCGATACCGGTATCTTTACCGGCCGTTCGCCAAAAGATAAGTACATTGTCCGTGACGACACCACCCGCGACACCCTGTGGTGGGCGGATAATGGTAAAGGGAAGAACGACAACAAAGCGATCTCCCCGGAAATCTGGCAGCAGCTGAAATCCCTCGTCACCCAACAACTCTCCGGTAAGCGTCTGTTCATTGTGGATGCTTACTGCGGCGCTAACGCCGACACCCGTCTTTCCGTCCGCTTCATCACCGAAGTCGCCTGGCAGGCGCATTTCGTGAAGAACATGTTCATTCGCCCCACCGATGAAGAGCTGCAGAGCTTCGAACCTGACTTTGTGGTGATGAACGGTGCGAAGTGCACCAACCCGAACTGGAAAGAACAGGGGCTGAACTCAGAAAACTTTGTCGCCTTTAACCTGACGGAGCGTATCCAGCTGATCGGCGGGACCTGGTACGGCGGCGAAATGAAGAAAGGGATGTTCTCGGTAATGAACTACCTGCTGCCGTTACAGGGCATTGCCTCCATGCACTGCTCGGCAAACGTCGGCGAGAAAGGCGACGTGGCGGTGTTCTTCGGCCTGTCCGGCACCGGGAAAACCACCCTCTCCACCGACCCGAAACGCCGCCTGATTGGCGACGACGAGCATGGCTGGGATGATGACGGTGTGTTCAACTTTGAAGGCGGCTGCTACGCCAAGACCATTCGTCTGTCGGCAGAAGCGGAGCCGGATATCTTCCAGGCGATCCGCCGCGATGCGCTGCTGGAGAACGTGACGGTACGTGCCGACGGCTCGGTCGATTTTGACGATGCGTCAAAAACCGAGAACACCCGCGTCAGCTACCCTATCTATCACATCGACAACATCGTTAAGCCAGTGTCGAAAGCCGGTCACGCGACCAAGGTGATCTTCCTCACCGCCGACGCGTTCGGCGTGCTGCCGCCGGTTTCACGCCTGACCGCCAGCCAGACCCAGTATCACTTCCTCTCCGGTTTTACCGCCAAGCTGGCCGGGACCGAGCGCGGCGTGACTGAGCCAACCCCCACCTTCTCCGCCTGCTTCGGCGCAGCCTTCCTGTCGCTGCACCCGACCCAGTACGCTGAAGTGCTGGTGAAGCGCATGCAGGCCTCTGGCGCCCAGGCGTACCTGGTCAACACCGGCTGGAACGGCACCGGCAAGCGTATCTCGATCAAAGATACCCGCGCCATTATCGACGCCATTCTGAATGGTTCCCTGGATGATGCAGAGACCTTCACCCTGCCGATGTTTGATCTGGCAATCCCGACCGAACTGCCGGGCGTGGACAGCCATATCCTCGACCCACGCAATACCTACGGTTCACCGGAGCAGTGGCAGGAAAAAGCCACCCAGCTGGCGAAACTGTTCAAGGAAAACTTCGAGAAGTACACCGATACGCCAGCAGGTGCGGCGTTGGTGAGTGCGGGACCAAGGTAAAAGCAAAAAGGCAACGCAAGTTGCCTTTTTTGATATTTGCACCCTCTCCCTGTGGGAGAGGGCCGGGGTGAGGGCATCAGGCCGCACCCACTTTTTTAACTCTCTTTCACCTGTCGCGTAAACGGAACCGGTAGCCACGCGCGGATGCATAACCCGCCCCGCTCGCTGGTACCAATCTCCAGCAGACCGTTATGGTTATCCACGATACGCTGAACAATCGCCAGGCCTAAACCGGTGCCGCTGGTGCTGCGCGCGCTGTCGCCACGCACAAAGGGCTGGAACAGATGTTTACGCTGCTCCGGCTTAATGCCCGGACCGTCATCCTCCACCTGGAACCAGGCGCGGTTCAGTTCAGACCCACTGCTGACCTTGATCCAGCCGTTGCCGTAGCGAGCGGCGTTAACCACCATATTCGCCACTGCACGCTTGATGGAGAGTGGATGCATGCGAACGGTGATATCCCCCGGCTGCAGATCGGTTTCGATCTCACGCTCGTAACCGCTCTCGGCCGCCACCACTTCGCCCAGCACCGCGTTCAGCTCGGCGATCTCCATCGGCATCTCCTGCCCGGTGCGCAGGTAGTCGATGAACTGCTCGATAATGGCGTTGCACTCTTCGATGTCTTTATTGATGGACTCCGCCAGGTAGCCGTCCTCCTCGCCCATCATTTCAGTGGCGAGGCGAATACGCGTCAGCGGAGTGCGCAGGTCATGGCTGACCCCGGCCATCAGCAGGGTTCGATCGTCGGCCAGCTGCTTAACGCCAGCCGCCATATGGTTGAAGGCGCGGGTCACCGACCGCACTTCCGACGCGCCATACTCGCGCAGCGGAGGCGGGATAATACCTTTACCGACCTGAAGCGCCGCGTGCTCCAGGTCGACCAGCGGTCGGTTCTGGATACGGATAAACAGCCAGGCGCCGCCTATCGCCAGCAACATAATCGCCAGGGTGTAACGGAACAGCGGCGAGAAGTCGCCCTGATGGATTTCGGTCAGCGGCACGCGCACCCAGATGTTGGGTGACAGCCAGGTTTTTAGCCAGACCACCGGCGAGCTTTTGTTGACCTCAACGCGAACTTCCGTCGGGCCACCCAGCTGCTGCGCCATCTGCTGGCTGAGGAATTCGTAATGCTGTGCCCAGCGCAGGCCTGCGTCTTCCGCCGCTTCGTTGGAATAGAGCGATATCCCCAGCTCACGGTAGATTTCACGGCGAAACGCCGGTGGTACCACCAGCTGCGTGCCGTCCTCCAGCTGCAGTTTATCGGTCATCAGCATACGTACTTCGTAGGCCAGGACCTTATTAAACTGCTGGAGGCTCGGCAGGATCGCAAAGTTCAGCACCACCAGATAGGTCGTCACCAGGCTGACAAACAGCAGGGTGACGATCAGTAACAGGGTGCGGGCAAACGAGCTACGCGGCGAGAAACGCATTCGCCTCATGCTTTAGAGCCGTCCGGGACAAACACGTAGCCCAGACCCCAGACGGTCTGGATATAGCGCGGATGCGCCGGATCCTCTTCCACCATGCGACGCAGGCGGGAGATCTGTACGTCGATGGAACGCTCCATCGCGGAGTATTCACGGCCACGCGCCAGGTTCATCAGCTTGTCGCGGGAGAGCGGCTCACGCGGGTGGCTGACTAAAGCTTTGAGGACCGCAAATTCACCGCTGGTCAGCGGCATCGGCTCGTCTTCACGGAACATCTCGCGGGTACCGAGGTTCAGCTTGAACTTACCGAAGGCGATCACCGCCTCTTCCTGCGACGGCGCGCCCGGCAGTTCGTTCGCCTGACGACGCAGTACGGCACGAATACGGGCCAGCAGCTCACGCGGGTTAAACGGTTTTGGAATGTAGTCGTCGGCGCCAATCTCCAGGCCCACGATACGGTCAACTTCTTCCCCTTTCGCCGTGACCATAATGATCGGCATCGGGTTGCTTTGGCTACGCAGGCGGCGGCAGATGGAGAGCCCATCTTCACCCGGCAGCATCAGATCCAGCACCATCAGGTGGAAGGATTCGCGGGTCAACAGGCGATCCATCTGTTCGGCGTTGGCGACGCTACGAACCTGGAAGCCCTGCTCGGTCAGATAACGCTCGAGCAGCGCACGCAGGCGCATGTCGTCATCCACCACCAGAATCTTATAATTCTCTTGCATTGTCAGTACTCCCAAAGGTTCGGATAATCTTGAACAGCGTATTCTAAAAAAGTGGGCGTTCACGACCAGCTAATTCTGGTATAAATTCTAGTCGAAATTGTTACAAAGCATATTTTACAGCAGCTTATCTGCACAATTCGTCACATAACTCATTATTAATCTTGTCTGTTAAGCTAAGTGATACGTAATGTGCGCAAGGTATGCAACCAAAGTCGTAAGGCCAGAGAATGAAAACGCCCCTGATCACCCGCGAAGGGTATGAAAATCTGAAGAAAGAGATGGACACGCTGTGGCGGGAAGAGCGCCCGGAGGTGACCAAAAAAGTGACCTGGGCTGCCAGCCTCGGTGACCGCAGTGAAAACGCCGATTACCAGTACAACAAAAAGCGGCTGCGGGAAATCGATCGCCGGGTGCGCTATCTGACCAAATGCCTCGAGCACCTGAAAATTGTCGATTATTCCCCGCAGCAGGAGGGCAAAGTCTTCTTCGGCGCGTGGGTGGAGATCGAAAACGACGATGGCGATCTGAAGCGCTTTCGGATTGTCGGCTACGATGAAATTTTTGGTCGTAAGGATTACATCTCGATCGACTCGCCAATGGCCCGGGCGCTGCTGAAAAAAGAGGTTGGCGATCTGGCCGTGGTGCATACCCCCGCCGGGGAAGCGACCTGGTATGTGAACGCCATCGACTATGTGAAATAACCCGCCGGAACAATCCGAGAGCCTGGCGCGGCGGCTGGCATTTTGCCGTGTCAGTCCGTATAACTATCCCCTGATTTTTTCGACCCACAAGATGAAATAGCCATGATGAAAGATTCGCTCTGCCGCATTATTGCGGGTGAACTTCAGGCAAGGGCGGAACAGGTAGAAGCTGCCGTTCGCCTGCTTGATGAAGGGAACACCGTGCCGTTTATCGCACGTTATCGTAAGGAAGTGACTGGCGGTCTGGATGATACGCAGCTGCGTAACCTGGAAACCCGCCTTGGCTATCTGCGTGAACTGGAAGACAGGCGTCAGGCGATCCTGAAATCCATCGGTGAACAGGGCAAGCTGACCGACGATCTGGCCAAAGCCATTAACACCACCCTGAATAAAACCGAACTCGAAGACCTCTACCTGCCGTACAAACAAAAACGTCGCACCCGCGGGCAGATCGCCATTGAAGCCGGCCTCGAGCCGCTGGCGGATCTGCTGTGGACCACGCCGTCCCACGACCCGGAAACCGCAGCCGCGACGTTTATCGATGCCGATAAAGGCGTGGCTGACACCAAAGCCGCCCTCGATGGCGCACGCTACATTCTGATGGAACGCTTTGCCGAAGATGCTGCCCTGCTGGCAAAAGTGCGTGACTACCTGTGGAAGAACGCCCATATCGTCTCCACCGTCGTCGCCGGTAAAGAGGAAGAAGGGGCGAAATTCCGCGACTACTTCGATCACCACGAACCGATTTCGACCGCGCCGTCGCACCGCGCGCTGGCGATGTTCCGTGGCCGCAATGAAGGCGTGCTGCAGCTCTCCCTGAATGCCGACCCGCAGTTTGACGAGCCGCCGAAAGAGAGCCACGGCGAGCAGATTATTATCGACCATCTCGGCCTGCGCCTGAACAACGCCCCGGCGGACAGCTGGCGCAAAGGGGTGGTGAGCTGGACCTGGCGCATCAAGGTGCTGATGCACCTCGAAACCGAACTGATGGGCACCGTGCGCGAACGCGCCGAAGACGAGGCGATTAACGTTTTTGCCCGTAACCTGCACGATCTGCTGATGGCCGCTCCGGCGGGCCTGCGCGCTACCATGGGTCTCGATCCAGGCCTGCGTACCGGCGTAAAAGTGGCGGTCGTGGACGGCACCGGCAAGCTGGTTGCTACCGACACCATCTACCCGCACACCGGCCAGGCGGCCAAAGCGGCCGTCGCCGTGGCAGCGCTGTGTGAGAAGCACAACGTTGAGCTGGTGGCGATCGGCAACGGTACCGCCTCACGTGAAACCGAGCGTTTCTTCCTCGATCTGCAGAAGCAGTTCCCGAAAGTGACGGCGCAAAAGGTGATTGTCAGCGAAGCGGGTGCCTCGGTGTACTCCGCCTCTGAACTGGCCGCCCTCGAATTCCCGGATCTGGACGTCTCCCTGCGTGGCGCGGTCTCTATCGCCCGCCGCCTGCAGGATCCGCTGGCCGAGCTGGTGAAGATCGACCCGAAATCCATCGGCGTGGGCCAGTACCAGCATGACGTCAGCCAGACGCAGCTAGCGCGCAAGCTGGATGCGGTGGTGGAAGACTGCGTGAACGCCGTCGGCGTTGACCTGAACACCGCTTCCGTCGCCCTGCTGACCCGCGTGGCGGGCTTAACCCGTATGATGGCGCAAAACATCGTTGCCTGGCGTGACGAGAACGGTCAGTTCCAGAACCGCCAGCAGCTGCTGAAGGTGAGCCGTCTGGGGCCGAAAGCGTTCGAACAGTGCGCAGGCTTCCTGCGTATCAACCACGGCGACAACCCGCTGGATGCCTCCACCGTTCACCCGGAAGCTTACCCGGTTGTTGAGCGCATTCTGGCGGCCACTCAGCAGGCGCTGAAGACGCTGATGGGTAACAGCAGCGAGCTGCGTAACCTGAAAGCGGTCGACTTCACCGATGAGAAGTTCGGCGTGCCGACAGTGTCCGACATCATCAAAGAGCTGGAGAAGCCGGGCCGCGACCCGCGTCCGGAATTCAAAACCGCGACCTTTGCCGACGGCGTGGAGACGATGAACGACCTGCTGCCGGGCATGGTACTGGAAGGCGCGGTCACCAACGTCACTAACTTTGGTGCCTTTGTCGATATCGGCGTGCATCAGGACGGTCTGGTGCATATCTCCTCTCTGGCCGACAAGTTCGTGCAGGATCCGCACACCGTGGTGAAAGCCGGCGACATCGTGAAGGTGAAAGTGCTGGAGGTGGATCTGCAGCGCAAGCGTATCGCCCTGACCATGCGTCTGGACGAGCAGCCCGGCGAGACCAACGCCCGTCGTGGCGGCGGGAACAGCGATGCCCGTCAGCAGCAGCGTCCGGCGGCGAAACCGCGCGGGCGGGAAGTACAGCCATCCGGCAACAGCGCGATGATGGATGCGCTGGCGGCGGCAATGGGTAAAAAACGCTAACATACGTAATGCCCGGTGGCGCTTCGCTTACCGGGCCTACGGTTTGTAGGCCGGGCAAACGCAGTGCCGCCCGGCAAGCAGACCGCAAGAATTAAAATAAAAACATACTCACCTATTTTATAAATATGAAACCGATTGCATATCCGTATTTAAACTAATAATTATCACTCCATTAACAATAAATCTTTTTATCTCTTACCATCATTGCCCGCAAATATTGAGCAAGGTCAATCAGTCCGCAAATTAATAGCCGTATCTACATTCCGTCACATATTAATTATTGATGACGGAAACCATTCTCATTACCATTGTGCCTGTTGATTATTTAACCGTCCGTTAAGTAGGCACTATGCAATTCACTCCAGACAGCGCGTGGAAAATTACCGGCTTCACCCGCGACATCAGCCCGGCCTATCGGCAGAAACTGCTCTCTTTAGGGATGCTGCCCGGCTCCTCTTTCAATGTGGTGCGCGTTGCGCCACTGGGCGATCCGGTGCATATCGAAACCCGACGTGTGAATCTGGTTCTGCGTAAGAAAGATCTCGCCTTAATAGAAGTTGAAGCCCTGTCTCAATAACACGCCAGCTCCCGTAGCGAGTCGAAAAGAATGAAAAAATTAACCATTGGCTTAATTGGCAATCCCAATTCCGGCAAGACCACCTTATTTAACCAGCTTACCGGCGCGCGCCAGCGGGTCGGTAACTGGGCGGGTGTCACCGTCGAACGTAAAGAGGGTCAGTTCGCGACGACCGATAATCAGGTCACCCTCGTCGATCTGCCCGGCACCTACTCATTAACCACCATCTCCTCCCAGACTTCGCTGGATGAGCAGATCGCCTGCCACTACATTCTGAGCGGCGACGCTGACCTGCTGATCAACGTGGTGGATGCCTCGAACCTCGAGCGCAACCTCTACCTGACCTTACAGCTGCTGGAGCTGGGCATCCCCTGCGTGGTGGCGCTGAACATGCTCGATATTGCGGAAAAGCAGCAGATCCGCATCGACGTCGACGCCCTCTCCGCCCGTCTCGGCTGCCCGGTGGTGCCACTGGTCTCTACCCGCGCCCGCGGGATCGACGCCCTTAAGCTGGCGATTGACCGCCACAGCCATAATGCCGACGTAGAGCTGGTGCATTACGCCCAGCCGCTGCTGCGGGAAGCCGGGATCCTCGCCCAGGAGATGGCGCACAGCATGCCGTTCAAACAGCGTCACTGGCTCGGCCTGCAGATGCTGGAAGGGGATATCTACAGCCGCGCCTATGCCGGTGATGCCGCGCAGTATCTGGATGTCTCCCTTGCACGGTTAAACGATGAGCTGGACGACCCGGCCCTGCACATTGCCGATGCCCGCTATCAGAGCATTAATGCCATTTGCGACGTGGTCAGCAACGCCCTCACCGCCGAGCCAAGCCGCTTTACCCGGGCGATGGACAGCGTGATCCTCAACCGTTTCCTTGGCCTGCCGGTGTTCCTGCTGGTGATGTACGTGATGTTCCTGCTGGCCATTAACATCGGCGGCGCGTTACAGCCGCTGTTTGATGTCGGCTCGGTGGCGATCTTCATTCACGGCATTCAGTGGCTGGGCTACACCCTGCACCTGCCGGAGTGGCTGACCATTTTCCTTGCCCAGGGGCTGGGCGGCGGCATCAACACCGTCCTGCCGCTGGTGCCGCAGATCGGCATGATGTATCTGTTCCTCTCCTTCCTGGAGGACTCCGGTTACATGGCCCGCGCGGCCTTCGTGATGGATCGCCTGATGCAGGCCCTCGGCCTGCCGGGTAAATCGTTCGTGCCGCTGATTGTCGGCTTCGGCTGCAACGTCCCGTCGGTGATGGGTGCCCGCACCCTGGATGCGCCCCGCGAACGCCTGATGACCATCATGATGGCACCGTTTATGTCCTGTGGCGCCCGGCTGGCAATCTTCGCGGTGTTTGCTGCGGCCTTCTTCGGCCAGGAGGGGGCGCTGGCGGTCTTCTCGCTGTACGTGCTGGGCATCGTGATGGCGATCCTCACCGGCCTGATGCTCAAACACACCATCATGCGTGGCGAAGCATCGCCGTTCGTGATGGAGCTGCCGGTCTACCACGTCCCGCATCTGAAAAGCCTGCTGATCCAGACCTGGCAGCGGCTGAAAGGCTTTGTCCTGCGGGCGGGTAAAGTAATTGTGGTGGTCAGTATCTTCCTCAGCGCCCTGAACAGCTTTACGCTCAGCGGCCAGGCGGCGGACAACATTAACGACTCGGCGCTGGCCTCCGTCAGCCGCGTCATCACCCCGCTGTTCAAACCGATTGGCGTGCATGAAGACAACTGGCAGGCCACCGTCGGGCTATTCACCGGCGCGATGGCGAAAGAGGTGGTGGTCGGCACACTGAACACCCTCTACACCGCAGAAAATATTCAGGACGAGGAATTCAACCCGGCGGAGTTCCACCTCGGGGACGAACTGTTCAGCGCGGTGGATGAAACCTGGCAGAGCCTGAAAGAGACCTTCAGTCTGAGCGTGCTGGCCAACCCGATTGAAGCCAGCAAAGGCGATGGGGAGATGGCAACCGGCGCGATGGGCGTGATGAGCGAGAAGTTTGGCAGCGCCTCGGCGGCCTACAGCTACCTGATCTTCGTCCTGCTCTACATTCCATGCATCTCGGTGATGGGGGCCATCGCCCGCGAATCGAGCCGCGGCTGGATGGGCTTTTCTGTCCTCTGGGGGCTGAATATTGCCTACTCGCTGGCAACGGTGTACTACCAGACGGTGAACTTCAGCCAGCATCCGCACTACAGCCTGGTCTGTATCCTGGCGGTGGTGCTGTTTAACGTGGTAGTGATGGGCCTGCTGCGCCGGGCGCGCAGCCGCGTGGATGTCAACCTGCTGGCGAAAGGCAGAACCGCAGCGGCCTGCTGCGACAGCCCGGCCAGCGACTGTCATTAGGAGGCGGCATGGCATCGTTAATTGAGGTTCGTGATTTACTGGCGCTGCAGGGAAGAATGGAAGCCATCCAGCTCAGCCAGATCCTGCGCACGCCACAGGCGATGATCGAGGCGATGCTGGAGCGTCTGGAGGCGATGGGCAAAGCGAAGCGCATCCAGGAGGATGCCGACGGCTGCTTATCCGGCAGTTGCAAAAGCTGTCCTGAAGGAAAGGCCTGTCTCAGGGAGTGGTGGGTACTGCGTTAGTCGTTAATAAAGCCGGGCAACTCTGCCCGGCTTTATGCGATTATTTGTAGACTTCTGCGGTCGCGCGGATGTCTTTCGAATCTTTGTTGGCGCTGGTGACGACAAAGTACTTACCGCCCATCTCATCAGCTTTCTTGGAAAGCTCTTTTCTCGCATCCATTGGCGCGGTGGTGTCAGACGTAGAGATATGGCCAACCTTCGTCAAATTCATCTCTTTCACTTTATCTTTCTGGATCTCTTCTGCCGCCATCACGCCAAAAGAGAGTGAACCAATAACCAGAGAAGCAACAATACCTGTAACAAGTTTCATAGCCATGACTCCCAAAGAGGATTGTAGTTTTGATTATCGAAGGCGGGATACCCGCAACGATATATTGAGTATTGTTGCGGTACGTCACTTTTTCCAGCGGGAATAAAAAATAATCAGCCTAAACGCTGACTTAAGGCCATTAACGCCGCGCAAAACTCGGCGGGGTGCGAGATAAAGGGCGCATGCGCTGCTTTGGTGATGATCAAGGCTTCGCTCTGCGGCCATTGCTCATCCAGCAGCGGCACGATCTTGCGCGGTACCAGCCCGTCGAGATAACCATAAATACGCAGATGCGGCAGCGTCAGGGACGCCAGCGGCTCCCGCAGATCGGCCGTTTTCAGGATCTCCAGCCCGCCATTCAGCACTTCTACATCCGGCATCGGTAATGACAGCACCGTAGTCTTCAGTGTCCGGGCGTCCTGGCGCGCGGTTTCCGTCCCCATGGTCTGTAGGGCGAGGAAACGCTCCACCGTACGCTGGAAATCGTTGCTTAACTGCTGCTGGAAACCGGCCAGCACCTCGGATTTGATCCCCGGCCACTCCCCCTGGGCGCTAAAACAGGGGGAGGAGGCGACAGTCACCAGGGCCTGCACCCGTTCGGGATGGGTCAGGGCAATCTGGCTCGCTACCAGCCCGCCCAGACTCCAGCCCAGCCAGATCGCCTTATCCGGCGCCTGAGCCAGCACCTGTTCCGCCATATCGGCCAGCGGCATCGCACCAAAATCGCGGCTGCGGCCAAAGCCCGGCAGATCCACCAGGTGCAGCGTGAACTGCGAGGCCAGTTCCTCACTGATGCAACGCCATACTTCAGCATTCAGTCCCCATCCGTGCAGCAGCACAAGATGACAATTTCCTGTCCCAACGGTCTGCCACCAAAGCGTGTTCATCGATTACTGTTCTCTTTTTTCACAAGGAGGTTGTCTATGCTAACAGTGCCCGGCTCGTGCTGGCTATGCCGGATGCCGCTTGCACTCAGCCACTGGGGGGTCTGTTCCGTGTGCGAAAAGGGGATTATGCCCCGCGAGGGTATATGTCCGCAGTGCGGCTTACCGGCCATTCATCCTCACCTGCCCTGCGGCCGCTGTCTGCGCAGACCGCCGCCGTGGCAGGCGCTGGTTGCGGTCTGCGACTATACCCCGCCGGTGAGCCAGCTGGTGCATCAGCTGAAGTTTTCCCGCCGCAGTCAGCTGGCAAAACCGCTGGCCAGACTGTTGCTGCTGGCGCTGCTGCGGGCCAGGCGCAGCCGTGGGTTGCCGAACGTTGATATGCTGGTCTGCGTGCCGCTGTGGTCCCGGCGTCACTGGCGGCGCGGGTTTAACCAGAGTGACCTGCTCTGTCGCCCGCTGGCCCGCTGGCTGAACTGCCGCTATGTTCCGGAGGCTATTCGCCGGATCCGCGCCACTCCGGCGCAGCATCAACTCAGCGCCAGATTGCGTAAACGTAACCTGCAGCACGCTTTTACGCTTGAATTACCGGTTGCCGGGCGCCATATCGCTGTGGTGGATGATGTCGTGACAACAGGCGCTACCGTCGCGGAACTCTCCCGCCTGCTTTTGCGAAGCGGCGCGGCGTCGGTTCAGGTATGGTGTCTGTGTCGAACCTTGTAGCGCCCTCAGGTTGGGCGTATTATACCCAGGTATTTTAGTCAACTATTAGGCCAATGCTATGATCCGTATTTCCGATGCTGCACAAGCGCACTTTGCCAAACTGCTGGCAAATCAGGAAGAAGGGACCCAGATCCGCGTGTTCGTGATCAACCCAGGCACCCCGAATGCAGAATGCGGCGTCTCTTATTGCCCACCGGATGCTGTGGAAGCAACTGACACTGCCCTGAAATTTGAGCAACTCACTGCCTATGTCGATGAGCTGAGCTCCCCGTATCTGGAAGATGCGGAAATTGATTTTGTGACCGACCAACTGGGTTCTCAGTTAACCCTGAAAGCGCCAAACGCCAAAATGCGCAAAGTAACCGACGATGCCCCACTGATGGAGCGCGTTGAGTACCTGCTGCAGTCCCAGATCAACCCGCAGCTCGCGGGCCACGGTGGTCGTGTCTCCCTGATGGAGATCACCGAAGACGGTCTGGCGATTCTGCAGTTCGGCGGCGGTTGTAACGGCTGTTCCATGGTCGACGTTACCCTGAAAGAGGGGATCGAGAAGCAGCTGCTGAACGAGTTCCCGGAGCTGAAAGGCGTGCGCGATCTTACCGAACACCAGCGCGGCGAACACTCCTACTACTGATTGCCCGTCTGTTTGCCCGGTGACGCGTAGCGATCCGGGCCTCTCCCGCGTTTCCCCCTCCCTCATAACATGACCTGCGTCTCAGAATTCACATTTTGCCCGCCAGGGTCATTCTCAACCTGACCATGTTACCCGTATCATTCTCGCGGGCACTTAAACACCTTTACGCCGACCGACTAAGCTTAATGATTTAGAAGGCAGCCTGTCTTAGTGCCGTAAGTACGCCGTTCCCAGTTGGGGCAACATTACTATGTCGTTGAAATAATGACGTTACCCATAACAATATTTAAGGCCAGATAATCATGCCATTAGTCATCGTCGCTATCGGTGTCGTCCTGTTACTGCTCCTGATGATCCGTTTCAAAATGAACGGCTTCATTGCCCTTGTCCTGGTGGCACTTGCTGTCGGCCTGATGCAGGGTATGCCGCTGGTAAAAGTTATCAGCTCGATTAAAGCCGGCGTGGGCGGTACCCTCGGTAGCCTCGCGCTGATCATGGGCTTCGGAGCTATGCTGGGCAAACTGCTGGCCGACTGCGGTGGCGCACAGCGCATCGCAACCACGCTGATTGCTAAATTCGGTAAGCAGCACATCCAGTGGGCCGTGGTATTAACCGGTTTCACCGTCGGTTTTGCGCTGTTCTACGAAGTGGGCTTCGTTCTGATGCTGCCGCTGGTGTTCACCATCGCCGCCTCTGCCAGCATTCCGCTGCTGTATGTGGGTGTACCGATGGCCGCAGCGCTGTCCGTGACTCACGGCTTCCTGCCGCCGCACCCGGGCCCGACCGCTATCGCTACCATCTTCCATGCGGACATGGGTAAAACCCTGCTGTTCGGTACTATCCTGGCGATCCCGACCGTCATTCTGGCCGGTCCGGTGTTTGCCCGCACCCTCAAAGGCATCGACAAGCCGATCCCGGAAGGTCTGTACAGCGCGAAGACCTTCACTGAAGCAGAAATGCCAAGCTTTGCCGTCAGCGTCTGGACCTCTCTGGTACCGGTGGTACTGATGGCCCTGCGTGCGGTCTGCGAAATGGTGCTGCCGAAAGGCCATCCGGTTCTCGGCGTGGCTGAGTTCCTCGGTGACCCGGTCATGGCGACGCTGATTGCGGTCCTGATTGCGCTGTTCACCTTCGGTCTGAACCGTGGCCGCTCCATGGATCAAATCAACGACACCCTGAGCTCCTCGATCAAAATCATCGCCATGATGCTGCTGATCATCGGCGGTGGCGGTGCGTTCAAACAGGTTCTGGTTGATAGCGGCGTGGACAAGTACATCGCCTCCATGATGCATGACACCAACATCTCCCCCATCCTGATGGCGTGGTCTATCGCGGCGGTTCTGCGTATTGCGCTGGGTTCGGCCACCGTTGCAGCCATCACCGCGGGCGGTATTGTGGCACCTCTGATTGCCACCACCGGCGTCAGCCCTGAGCTGATGGTTATCGCGGTGGGTTCCGGTAGCGTGATCTTCTCTCACGTAAACGATCCGGGCTTCTGGCTGTTCAAGGAGTACTTCAACCTGACCATCGGTGAGACCATCAAGTCCTGGTCGATGCTGGAAACCATCATCTCCGTCTGCGGGCTGATCGGGTGTCTGCTGCTGGGTATGGTTGTTTGATGTGACAGTTGCCATCGGGCAATAAAAAACCCGCCATCTGGCGGGTTTTTTTGTCACTTCTTCGCAGCCGCTTTTCGCCGCTTATCGAGATCCTTAATCAGCTTATTCACCCCGTCATCGGCAAACATCGCCTCAAGAGAAGTTGAAAGCTTGCGACGCCAGTTCTTGTACTGATAGCTGGTCCCCGGGATGTTCACCGGCTCCGCCATATCAATCCAGTCTTCCGGCTGTAGCCCCAGCAGGGCGCTGTTGCTGTCGGCAATGTAGCGCTGCAACCCGCGGTTAAGTGTCGGAGTCATCGACATCAATGACGCCTTGTGCCCGGTGCGTTTCGGCAGGCAGCCGTGCTCGTGCAGTGCATCCAGCAGCCCCTGCTTGGACAGCTCGCGATCCTGATACAGCCCGCGCAGCATCACTTCGTCAGGGTAGAGCCCCAGCGTTTTGCCCAGGGTAAGGTCGCCGCTGTCCCACCAGCCACGAAGCGTAGGAAGGTCATGCGTCGTCGCGACTGCCATTGATTGTTCTGGATACGCCTCCGGCGCGCGGAAGTTCTTCTCAAGGTCGTTTTCAAAATAGAGCACTTTGTAGGAGTAAACGCCGCTGTCACGCAGCTTACTGACGATTTCCACCGGGACGGTGCCGAGATCTTCTCCGATCACCATGCAGTTATGGCGCTTACTCTCCAGCGCAAGGATGGAGAGTAGATCGTCTACCGGATAGTGAACGTAAGCCCCATGGTCGGCGGTTTCACCGTACGGGATCCACCACAGACGCAGGACCGACATTACGTGGTCGATACGCAGCGCACCGCAGTTCTGCATGTTGGCACGCAGCAGCTCGATAAAGGGCTCATAGGCGCGGGCGGCGATGACGTGCGGGTCCATCGGCGGCAGGCCCCAGTTCTGACCCAGCGGGCCAAGGATATCCGGCGGCGCCCCGACGGACGCTTTCAGACAGTAGAGTTCGCGGTCGCACCAGGTCTCCGCCCCGCCCTCGGCCACGCCGACCGCCAGGTCACGGTACAGGCCAATCGGCATGTCGTAGCCCTGACTCTTCTGCCAGCAGGCGGCAAACTGGCTGTACGCCAGCCACTGCAGCCAGAGGTAGAAATCGACCTCGTCGGTATGCGCTTCGCAAAACGCTTTTACCGCCGGGGAGTCAACGGACTGGTACTGCTCAGGCCACACCGGCCAGCCCCAGCGCATTTCGTCCTCTTTCACCTGATACGCATGCAGCGCATCAAACGCCGCCTGCCAGTACAGGCTCTCCCCTTCCCGGGCCACAAACGCCCGGAAGGCCGCCATCTGCTCGTCATCACGCTGAGCAAAGCCTTTCCACGCCATGCGCAGCGCGGCCATCTTCAACGCGGTAACGGACGCATAATCGACCCACTCGGCATCGCGGGCGCGTTGCAGCGCCTGCCGGGTGGTGTCCATCTTCCACCAGGCCTGCGCCTCGTCGCTGTTACGGAAATCCTCCACGGCGTTCACGTCGATATAAATCACGTTCAGCCAGCGGCGGGATGACGGGCTGTACGGGCTGGCGCTCTCCGGGTTCGCCGGATAAAGGGCATGGATCGGGTTGAGGCCGATAAAGGCCCCGCCGCGTTTGCCGATATCGGTCAGCATCTTCTGCAGATCGCCGAAGTCGCCAATGCCCCAGTTCGCCTCAGAGCGCAGGGTGTAGAGCTGCACGCAGGCACCCCACAGCTTCTTGCCCTCTTTCAGCGCCTGCGGCTCGTAGCAGCGTTTTGGCGCGACGATCACCCGGCAGTGCCAGCGATGGGCATCCTGGGTCAACGTCAGGGTGTGATAACCCTCCGGCAGTTTTGCCGGCAGGTTGAGATTTTTGCCGCCCGTGGCGTGGCCTTTATGCTGATGCCCCTCTTCTGTGGTCAGCAGCCAGCTAAAGTCGCCGCTGCCTTCAATCATCAGCGGCATCTTTTTGCCCGCGGTATAGACCATCACGTTCGGGACGGCGGTAACCGCCGCTTTCGCGACGGGTTTGGCTTTGTGCATGGCATCCAGCAAACGCCTCTTGGTCTCAGCACCAATAGACTGCGGTTTACCATGAGCATTGATATAGCTGGGGCTGATCCCCGCCGCCAGGGCGGCATTATCGAGACGTTTACTTTCCATCGCGCTTCCTTAGCGTTTTGCCTGCCAGATACGGGCCTGGTAGTCGCGGATTGAACGGTCAGAGCTGAACATGCCGCAGCGCGCGGTATTCAGAATGCACGCCCGGGTCCAGGCTTCCCGATCGCGATACAGGACGTCGACCTGTTTCTGGGCCTCAACGTAGCCCGCAAAATCGGCCATCAGCAGGTACGGGTCGCCGCCCTGTTTGCCGATGCTGTGCAGCATCTGGTCAAACGCGTGCTTGTCGCCGTCGCTGTATTTGCCGCTCTCCAGCTCCTTCAGTACCGCATCCAGCAGCTTGTCTTTTTTACGCCATTTCACCGGGTCGTAACCTTTGGCTTTAATGGCTTTCACCTCTTCCACAGTATGGCCGAAGATAAAGATGTTCTCGTCGCCCACCTGCTCGGCAATCTCAACGTTAGCACCGTCCAGCGTCCCGACGGTCAACGCACCGTTCAGGGCCAGCTTCATGTTGCCGGTACCGGAGGCCTCTTTGCCCGCGGTAGAAATCTGCTCAGAGACATCCGCCGCCGGGATCAGCAGCTCCGCCGCCGAGACACAGTAATCCGGCAGGAAGACCACTTTCAGCTTGTCGCCTACTTGCGGATCGTTGTTTACCGCGTCGGCCACTTTATTAATGGCGAAGATGATGTTTTTTGCCAGGTAATATCCTGGTGCCGCTTTCGCACCGAACAGGAACACGCGCGGTACGCGGTCGGCCTGCGGGTTCTCGCGGATCTCTTTGTACAGCGCCAGAATGTGCAGCAGATTCAGGTGCTGACGTTTGTACTCGTGCAGACGTTTAATCTGGATATCAAAAATCGCGTTCGGGTTGATCTCAATCCCGGTACGGGTTTTGACGAAGGCTGCCAGACGCACCTTGTTGTCCAGCTTGATGGTGCGGTAGGTCTCGCGGAACGCCGCATCGTCGGCATATTTTTCCAGGTTGATCAGCTGGTCGAGATCGTTGGCCCACTCGTTATCCAGCGTCTTATCCAGCAGCTCAGCAAGCTGAGGGTTGCACTGTTTGATCCAGCGACGCGGCGTGATGCCGTTGGTGACGTTGTGGAACTTGTTAGGCCACAGCTGGTGATATTCCGGGAACAGATCTTTCACCACCAGGTCAGAGTGCAACGCGGCCACGCCGTTCACCGCAAAGCCGCTGACCACGCAGAGGTTAGCCATGCGAACCTGCTTGTCGAATACCACCGCCAGCTTCGCCCAGACGGCTTTATCGCCCGGCCAGGTTTTATCCACCAGTTTCTTAAAGCGGTTGTTGATCTCGTTGATCAGCTGCATATGGCGCGGCAGCAGGGTTTTAATCAGCTTCTCGTCCCAGCACTCCAGCGCCTCTGGCATCAGGGTGTGGTTGGTGTAGGCGAAGGTCTTGCTGGTGATCGCCCAGGCGTCGTCCCAGCTCATCTGATGCTCGTCGATCAGCACGCGCAGCAGTTCCGGGATGGCGATGGTCGGGTGGGTGTCGTTCAGCTGGATCACTTCGTAATCCGCCAGCTCAGACAGCTTGCGGCCCGCCAGATGATGACGACGCAGAATGTCGGCCACGGAACAGGCGCACTGGAAGTACTGCTGCATCAGGCGCAGCTTTTTGCCCGCCAGATGATTGTCGTTCGGGTAGAGCACTTTGGTCAGCTTGTCGGCGTCGATGCCCTGCTGCTCAGCACGCAGGAAATCGCCGTCGTTGAATTTGGTCAGGTTGAACGGGTGAGCATGTGTTGCCTGCCACAGGCGCAGCGGCTGTGCCACGCCATTACGGTAGCCCAGCACCGGCAGATCCCAGGCCTGGCCGGTAATGGTAAAGCCCGGCTCCCACTGGCCCGCTTTCGTCACTTTACCGCCGATGCCAACCTGCACGTCCAGCGCTTCGTTGTGGCGGAACCACGGGTAGCTGCCGCGATGCCAGTCGTCCGGGGCTTCCATCTGCTGGCCGCCGGCAAAGGACTGACGGAACAGGCCGTACTGATAGTTCAGACCGTAGCCGGTGGCCGGCTGGCCCACGGTTGCCATCGAGTCGAGGAAGCAGGCCGCCAGACGACCCAGACCGCCGTTGCCCAGCGCTGGATCGATCTCCTCTTCCAGCAGGTCGGTCAGGTGGATGTTATGGGTGCTCAGCACCTCGCTGACCTCCTGATACCAGCCGAGGTTCAGCAGGTTGTTGCCGGTCAGACGGCCAATCAGGAACTCCATGGAGATATAGTTAACGTGGCGCTGGCCTTGCACGGGCTTCACCGCGGGTTGGGCGCTCAGCAGCTCGGCGAGCGCTCCGCTGACGGCCTGCCACCACTGGCGGGAGGTCATGTCTTCGGCGGCGTGCAAACCAAAACGCTGCCACTGACGCGTCAGGGCAGCCTGGAATTGAGCTTTGTTGAAAGTAGGCTGTGACATAGGGAATCTGCATCCTGTAGAGAGAAAATAAGGCGTTGGTGCTAGTGTGCCTGGCTCATCAGGGCTCTTCCTCCTCCTGCCGGGGATTAGACAGGGAGGAGTAGCAGGGATGAGCGATAAAGTGTGATCGCGACCACTTTCTGCAGCGGGAGTGTGGGGCATTAGCCGGGAGATTTCCCGGAAGGGGTTCAAAAAAATGAAATGCGGTTTCGCCTGGAATATATACGCGCGGAAATAATTACTTACCCGAAGTAATAACACTCAGAATTTACTCTATCCCGGAATGTTATTTTACGCGCGCAACCATCCCGGGACTTAATTAACTTTTCACCGCCTTTACGCTTCTCTGTTCCTTTTTATGCTTAACCTCCTGGAAACGCGTCATCCCAGTATCCATGCGCTTTCGAGGCCCATCGGAAAAGTTCCCTCACCCCTGCATATATTTTTGTGACCAAGTGCAAATTAAGGGACATAAAACCCCGACATAACTTGCAATAAAAGTCTTTCTGACCGACCTTATAAGGATTAATTACGAAGCGCAAAAAAAATCAAAAATCTCGATTTCCACACAGTGAAGTGAAACCTATGTTGATTCCGTCCAAATTAAGTCGCCCGGTTCGTCTTGACCATACTGTGGTCCGCGAACGCCTGCTGGCGAAACTTTCCGGCGCGAACAATTTTCGACTGGCGCTGGTAACGAGCCCTGCAGGCTACGGCAAAACCACGCTCATTTCACAGTGGGCTTCCGGCAAGACCGATCTCGGCTGGTACTCCCTCGATGAGGGCGATAACCAGCAGGAGCGTTTTGCCAGCTATCTGATCGCCGCCATTCAGCAGGCGACCAACGGACACTGTGTGACCAGCGAAGTGATGGTGCAAAAGCGCCAGTACGCCAGCCTCTCTTCCCTGTTTTCGCAGCTGTTTATCGAGCTGGCCGAATGGCATCGCCCGCTCTATCTGGTGATTGATGACTACCACCTGATCACCAACCCGGTTATCCACGAGTCGATGCGCTTTTTCCTGCGCCACCAGCCGGAAAACCTGACCCTGGTGATCCTCTCGCGCAACCTGCCGCAGCTGGGCATTGCCAACCTGCGGGTGCGCGATCAGCTGCTGGAAGTGGGCAGCCAACAGCTCTCCTTTACCCATCAGGAGGCAAAGCAGTTCTTTGACTGCCGTCTGAAATCCCCTATCGAGGTGGCTGAGAGCAGCCGCTTGTGCGACGACGTGGCAGGCTGGGCGACCGCCCTGCAGCTGATTGCCCTGTCGGCCCGGCATAACAACAACTCGACGCAGCAATCTGCCCGTCGCCTGTCGGGGATCAATGCCAGCCATCTCTCCGATTACCTGGTGGATGAGGTGCTCGACAGCGTCGATCAATCCACCCGTCAGTTCCTGCTGAAAAGCTCCCTGCTGCGCTCGATGAACGATGCGCTGATCGTGCGCGTCACCGGGGAAGATAACGGCCAGATGCGTCTGGAAGAGATCGAGCGTCAGGGGTTGTTCCTGCAGCGCATGGACGACTCCGGCGAATGGTTCAGCTACCACCCGCTGTTTGGCAGCTTCCTGCGCCAGCGCTGTCAGTGGGAGCTGGCCACCGAATTACCGGAAATCCACCGCGCCGCCGCCGAGAGCTGGATGGCGCAGGGCTTCCCGAGCGAGGCCATTCACCACGCCCTGGCAGCGGGCGATGCTCATATGCTGCGCGATATTCTGCTCAATCACGCCTGGAGCCTGTTTAACCACAGCGAGCTGGCCCTGCTGGAGGAGTCGCTGCGCGCCCTGCCGTGGGAGAGCCTGCTGGAGAACCCGCGTCTGGTGCTGCTGCAGGCCTGGCTGATGCAGAGCCAGCACCGCTACAGCGAAGTGAATACCCTGCTGGCCCGCGCCGAGCAGGAGATGAAAGGCGAGATGGACGCCGCCCTGCACGGCGAATTCAACGCCCTGCGCGCGCAGGTGGCCATCAACGACGGCAACCCGGAAGAGGCTCAGCGCCTGGCCCTGGGTGCGCTGGAGGCGCTGCCGCTGGCAAACTTCTACAGCCGTATCGTCGCCACCTCGGTACATGGCGAAGTGCTGCACTGTAAGGGCGATCTTACCCGCTCCCTGTCGCTGATGCAGCAGACGGAACAGATGGCGCGCCGCCATGACGTCTGGCATTACGCCCTTTGGAGCCTGATCCAGCAGAGCGAAATTTTGTTTGCCCAGGGATTCCTGCAGGCCGCCTGGGAGACCCAGGAGAAAGCCTTCACCCTGATCCGCGATCAGCACCTGGAACAGCTGCCGATGCACGAGTTCCTGCTGCGCATTCGCGCTCAGCTGCTGTGGGCATGGGCCCGACTGGACGAAGCCGAAACCACCGCCCGTCATGGGGTGAACGTGCTTTCCACCTATCAGCCGCAGCAGCAGCTGCAGTGTCTGGGCCTGCTGGTGCAGTGCTCGCTGGCACGCGGCGATCTGGATAACGCCCGTAACCACCTTAACCGTCTGGAGAACCTGCTCGGCAACGGTCAGTATCACAGCGACTGGGTATCCAACGCCGATAAGGTACGGGTGATTTACTGGCAGATGACCGGCGACAAAAAATCGGCGGCCAACTGGCTGCGCCAGACGCCGAAGCCGGAGTTTGCCAATAACCACTTCCTGCAGAGCCAGTGGCGCAACATTGCCCGGGCGCAGATCCTGTTAGGCGAATTTGAACCGGCCGAGATGGTGCTGGAAGAGTTAAATGAAAATGCCCGCAGCCTGCGTCTGATGAGCGATGTGAACCGCAACCTGCTGCTGCAGAACCAGCTTTACTGGCAGGCCGGTCGCAAGAATGATGCCCAGCGCGTGCTGCTCGAAGCGCTGCAGCTGGCGAACCGCACCGGGTTTATCAGCCACTTTGTGATTGAAGGCGAGACCATGGCGCAGCAGCTGCGCCAGTTGATTCAGCTCAACACCCTGCCGGAGCTGGACCAGCATCGCGCCCAGCGCATCCTGCGGGAGATTAACCAGCATCACCGCCACAAGTTTGCCCATTTCGATGAGACCTTCGTGGAGCGTCTGCTGACCCATCCGGAAGTGCCGGAACTGATCCGCACCAGCCCGCTGACCCAGCGTGAGTGGCAGGTGCTGGGGCTGATCTACTCAGGTTACAGCAACGAGCAGATTGCCGGTGAGCTGGCCGTGGCGGCCACCACCATCAAAACGCATATCCGCAATCTGTATCAGAAGCTGGGCGTCGCCCACCGTCAGGATGCGGTGCTGCATGCGCAGCAGCTGTTGAAGATGATGGGGTACGGGGTGTAATTCATTGCCCGGCGGCGCTACGCTTGCACGGGCCTACGGTTTTGTTGCCATTCATTGCCCGGCGGCGCTACGCTTGCCGGGCCTACGGTTTTGTAGGCCGGGTAAGGCGAAGCCGCCACCCGGCACAAACTCAGCACAGTTCTAACTGCAACTTATGATCGCGAATCACCTGTAATACCCCTTCAGGCGGCATCACGTCGGTATAGACCGCGTTCACCATGCTGATGCTGCCCATATTGACCATCGCGTTACGGCCAAACTTCGAGTGATCCACCACCAGCATCACGTGGCGCGAGTTCTCAATGATCGCCCGCTTGGTGCGCACTTCATGATAGTCAAACTCCAGCAGTGAACCGTCGGTATCGATGCCGCTGATGCCGAGAATGCCGAAGTCGAGGCGGAACTGGGAGATAAAGTCGAGGGTCGCTTCGCCAATAATGCCGCCGTCACGGCTGCGCAGCTCGCCGCCTGCCAGGATGATGCGAAAATCCTCTTTCTGCATCAGGGTGGTGGCCACGTTAAGGTTGTTGGTGACGACCCGCAGGTTCTCATGGTTCAGCAGGGCGTGGGCCACCGCTTCCGGCGTGGTGCCGATGTCGATAAACAGCGTCGCGCCGTTCGGGATCTGGCTCGCCACCTTGCGGGCAATGCGCTCCTTCTCGGAGGTCTGCGTCGCCTTGCGATCGTGCCAGGGGGTATTCACCGAGCTGGACGGCAGCGCCGCGCCGCCGTGGTGGCGCAGAATGCGGTTCTGGTCGGCCAGATCGTTGAGGTCCCGACGGATGGTCTGCGGGCTGACGGCAAACTGCTCCACCAGCTCTTCGGTGCTGACGTATCCCTGCTTTTTCACCAGATCAATAATGGCGTCATGACGTTGTGTTTGTTTCATCAGAGTTCCCTGCCAGAATTATGTTCGTTTTCGCGCATGTAGCGTATCGGCAAACGCCATCGCCAGCCCGACCGCCAGTCCGGCCATGTGGGCACCGTTGGCAATCGCCATTCCGAACAGATCAAACCATCCGGCAATAATCCAGATTAACGCAAAGGCCATTAACCCGCGCTGCAGGTAAATCCCACTCTGCGGATCGCGCTCGCCGCGCAGCCAGACATAGCCCATCAGGGCGTAGACCACGCCGGAGAGGCCGCCAAACCACGGGCCGCCAAATTTATGCTGGATAAAGCCGCTGAGCAACGCGCTAATAAGGGTGAGGACGATGAGCTTGCCGCTGCCGAGTCGTTTCTCCACCGCCCCGCCGAGATACCACCACCACAGCAGGTTAAAGAGGATATGCATAATCGAGAAGTGCATCAGCGCGTGGGTGAAGTAGCGCCAGAATTCGAACTCAACGGAGGCGTCATACGGCCAGGCCAGTATCAGCAGCATCTGCTGATCGCCCACCACACTCATCAGAATGAAGACCAGGATACAGGCCGCCATTAACACCAGGGTGAACGGACCCGCGCGTTCACGCAGAGTTGCCAGGAAAGGAAAGCGCTGGTAATGCAGCCCGCTGCCGGTATGGCCGGACTGCCAGCTTGCCGCCAGATAGCGTGCATCGCCGGGGTTTTCCAAAAAACGCGCCAGCTCGGCGTTAACCCGTGAAGCCTGGCTTTCATCCGCCAGCCAGACGTCAGTCTGGTTATGTTGTTGAATGGTGAGGATAACACCCTGCGTCGCCATATAGTCGACAAACGCCTGGGCGACGCGCGGGTTGGTAAAAGAGGTAATCATCAGCATCGGCGACAGTCGCTTATTCCACACAAAAGGGGACAGTATATACCCTAAATGCCGGCGTGCTCGACTTCTGCCGGGAAATGACGGTGCCAGGCATCGAATCCACCGTCCACGCTGTAGACCGCTTCAAAGCCCTGCTGGAGCAGGTATTGCGCCGCGCCTTTGCTGCTGTTGCCGTGATAGCACATCACCATCACCGGGGTCTCGAAGTCGTTATCGCGCATAAATTCACTCAGGGAGGCGTTGGTCAGGTGAAACGCGCCCGGTGTATGGCCCATCGCAAAACTTTGCGGATCGCGGATATCCACCAGCACCGCCAGTCCCTGGTGCATCTTCTGGTGGGCTTCTTCTACGTTAATACATTCAAATTGTTCCATGGTGCTCTCTGTTGTCTATTCAGGTGCAGTGCGGCCTGATGCCCTCACTATATTATCGGCTAGTGTACGTCCTGGCGGCGGGTAAACGCCATTATGTTAGCTGTATCACTCAAAATTGTTTTTTTGATGTTACTAAAATCCATTTCCTTTGCTAATATGAGCGATATCGAACATTTTTGAGCTTTAACGAAAGTGCGTGAGGATACAATGGAAACCAAAGATCTGATTGTTATCGGTGGCGGAATTAACGGGGCGGGCATTGCGGCGGACGCTGCCGGCCGCGGCTTATCTGTCCTGATGCTGGAAGCGCAGGATCTCGCCTGCGCCACCTCCTCCGCCAGCTCTAAGCTGATCCACGGTGGCCTGCGTTATCTGGAGCATTACGAGTTCCGCCTGGTCAGTGAAGCGCTGGCCGAGCGTGAAGTGCTGTTGAAAATGGCCCCCCATATCGCTACCCCGATGCGTTTTCGTCTGCCGCACCGCCCGCATCTGCGTCCGGCGTGGATGATCCGCATCGGTCTGTTTATGTACGATCACCTGGGTAAACGCACCAGCCTGCCCGCCTCTGCCGGTGTGCGTTTTGGCGCAGACTCGGTACTGAAGCCTGAAATCGTGCGCGGATTCGAATATTCCGACTGCTGGGTGGACGATGCCCGCCTGGTGCTCGCTAACGCGCAAATGGTTGAACGCAAAGGCGGTGAGGTGAAAACCCGCACCCGCGCGGTCTCCGCGCGTCGCGAAAACGGGCTGTGGATCGTCGAGGCCGAAGATATTGATACCGGGGAGCGTTTCAGCTGGCAGGCGCGCGGACTGGTGAATGCCACCGGCCCGTGGGTGAAGCAGTTCTTTGACCAGGGGATGCAGCTCCCGTCGCCGTATGGCATTCGCCTGATTAAAGGCAGCCATATCGTGGTGCCGCGGGTGCATACCCAGAAGCAGGCCTATATCCTGCAAAACGAAGATAAGCGCATCGTGTTTGTGATCCCGTGGATGGATGAGTTCTCTATCATCGGCACCACCGACGTGGAGTACAAAGGCGATCCGAAAAATGTCGAGATCGACGAGAGCGAAATCAGCTATCTGCTGAAGGTCTATAACGCCCACTTTAAGAAAACGCTGGGGCGTGACGATGTGGTCTGGAGTTACTCCGGGGTGCGTCCGCTGTGCGATGACGAGTCCGACTCACCGCAGGCCATTACCCGCGATTACACCCTGGATATTCACGATGACCACGGTAAGGCGCCGTTGCTGTCGGTGTTTGGCGGCAAGCTGACCACCTATCGTAAGCTGGCTGAGCACGCGATGGAAAAACTGGCTCCGTTCTATCAGGGTATCGGCCCGGCGTGGACCAAAGGCGCAGTGCTGCCCGGCGGTGATATCGGCGGCAACCGCGATGACTACGCGGCGAAATTGCGCCGTCGCTATCCGTTTATCAGCGAATCCATGGCCCGGCACTTTGCCCGCACCTACGGCAGCAATAGTGAGGTGATCCTGAGTGACGCGAAGGATCTCAGCGATCTGGGGGAGCATTTCGGTCACGAGTTCTACGAGGCGGAGTTGCGCTATCTAGTCGACCACGAGTGGGTACGCCGCGCGGACGATGCGCTGTGGCGTCGTACTAAGCAGGGGATGTGGCTGAATGCGGAGCAGGAGTCCCGCGTGGCGCTGTGGCTGGCCCAGCGTGCGGGAAAGCGTGAATTGTCGTTGGCGTCCTGAGGGTAATGCCCGGTGGCGCTAACGCTTACCGGGCCTACAAAAGACACAGGATCGTAGGCCGGGTAAGGCGAAGCCGCCACCCGGCATTTTTTACAACCTAACCGGATCAATATGCCAGATGGTGTCGGCATACTCTTTGATGGTTCTGTCTGACGAGAAGTAGCCCATGTTGGCGATGTTGTGCATCGCTTTAGTGGTCCACTCTTCCGGCTTGCGATACAGCTCATCAACCCTGTCCTGACAGTCCACATAGCTGCGGTAGTCCGCCAGCACCTGGTAGTGGTCCCCGAAGTTAATCAGCGAATCCACCAGGTCGCGATAGCGGCCAGGCTCGTCCGGGTTGAACAGGCCGGTGCCGATCTGGGTCAGCACCTGACGCAGCTCTTCATCCTGCTCGTAATAATCCCGTGGCGAGTAGCCTTTGGCACGCAGCGCTTCAACCTCTTCCGTGGTGTTACCGAAGATGAAGATATTCTCTTCGCCCACATGCTCCAGCATCTCGACATTCGCGCCATCCAGCGTGCCGATGGTCAGCGCGCCGTTAAGGGCAAATTTCATGTTACTGGTGCCGGAGGCTTCAGTGCCCGCGGTGGAGATCTGCTCGGAGAGATCCGCCGCCGGGATGATCAGCTGGGCCAGACTCACGCTGTAGTTCGGGATAAAGACGACCTTCAGCTTGTCACCAATCTGCGGATCGTTGTTGATCACCTTCGCCACGTCATTGATCAGGTGAATGATGTGCTTCGCCATGTAGTAAGCCGAGGCGGCTTTACCAGCGAAGATGTTCACGCGCGGCACCCAGTCGGCATCGGGATCGGCCTTGATGCGGTTGTAGCGGGTGATGACGTGCAGCACGTTCATCAGCTGACGTTTGTACTCATGGATACGTTTGATCTGCACGTCGAACAGCGCTTTCGGGTTGGCGACCACGTTCAGGTGCAGCGCCATCCACACCGCCAGCCGCTTTTTATTCAGCAGCTTGGCATCACGTACCGCTTTATTTACCGTCGGGAAGTCAGAGTGCTGTTCAAGCTCGCTCAGCTGGCTTAAATCGGTACGCCAGTTGCGGCCGATATTCTCGTCCAGCACCTCAGAGAGCGGCTGGTTCGCCAGCGCCAGCCAGCGACGCGGCGTCACGCCGTTGGTCACGTTGCAGAAGCGCATCGGGAAGATTTTGGCAAAGTCGGCAAACAGCGACTGCACCATCAGGTTGGAGTGCAGCTCCGACACGCCGTTGACCTTGTGGCTGATCACCACCGCCAGCCACGCCATGCGTACCCGGCGGCCGTTGGACTCTTCAATGATGGAGGTGCGGCTCAGCAGACCGGTGTCGTGCGGATATTGCTCCTGCAACGTTTTCAGGAAGAAGTCGTTAATTTCAAAGATGATCTGCAGGTGGCGCGGCAGGATTTTGCCGAGCATGTCCACCGGCCAGGTTTCCAGCGCTTCGCTCATCAACGTGTGGTTGGTGTAAGAGAAGACCTGGCAGGTCACCTCAAACGCCTCGTCCCAGCTGAATTTGTGCTCGTCGATCAGCACGCGCATCAGTTCCGGGATCGACAGCACCGGGTGGGTGTCGTTAAGGTGGATCGCGGTTTTTTCCGCGAGGTTGGCGTAGGTTTTGTGCAGCTGGTAGTGGCGGCTCAGGATATCCTGGATAGTCGCCGAGACCAGGAAGTACTCCTGACGCAGACGCAGCTCACGCCCGGAATAGGTCGAGTCATCCGGGTACAGCACGCGGGAGACGTTCTCGGAGTGGTTTTTGTCTTCCACCGCCGCGAAGTAGTCGCCCTGGTTGAATTTACCGAGGTTAATCGCGCTACTGGCCTGGGCATTCCACAGACGCAGGGTGTTGGTCGCGTCGGTGTCGTAGCCGGGGATAATCTGGTCGTAGGCCACGGCGAGGATCTCTTCGGTTTCGACCCAGCGGATTTTTTTACCTTCCTGCTGGATACGGCCACCGAAGCGAACCTTATAACGGGTGTTGTGGCGCTTGAACTCCCACGGGTTACCGTACTCAAGCCAGTAGTCCGGGGACTCTTTCTGCCGTCCATCGACGATGTTCTGTTTGAACATGCCGTAATCGTAGCGAATACCGTAGCCACGTCCCGGCAGGGCGAGGGTCGCCAGCGAATCGAGGAAGCAGGCCGCCAGGCGACCAAGACCGCCGTTGCCTAAGCCGGGGTCGTTCTCTTCGTCAATCAGCTCTTCTAAATCCAGCCCCATCTCTTCCAGCGCGGTTTTGACGTCGTCATAGATACCGAGCGACAACAGGGCATTGGAGAGGGTACGGCCAATCAAAAACTCCATCGACAGATAGTAAACCTGACGGGTCTCCTGTGAGAGCTGGGCGCGGTTAGAGCGCAGCCAGCGCTCAACCAGCCGGTCGCGTACCGCAAACAGGGTGGCGTTGAGCCATTCGTGTTTGTTGGCAATCACCGGATCTTTGCCGATGGTGAACATCAGCTTGTAAGCGATCGAGTGCTTTAACGCCTCAATGCTCACCGTGGGAGACGCATAGGAAAAAGGTGCATTCATATCTCTGATTCCAGCATTGTTACATCAAGCGTTGATAAAGATCGCGGTAGGACTGCGCCGCAACTTGCCAGCTAAAATCCATGGCCATCGCCTGGCGCTGAACAAAACGCCACAAAGAAGGACGAGACCACAATACAAAGGCACGACGTATCGCGCGTAACAGCGACCAGGCATTACTGTCCTCAAAGACAAATCCGCTGGCGATTCCGTCTGCCAGGTTCTCCAGCGAGGTGTCGGATACGGTATCCGCCAGCCCGCCGGTACGCCGCACCAGCGGCAGCGTGCCGTACTTCAGGCCATACAGCTGGGTTAAGCCGCAGGGCTCAAAACGACTCGGCACCAGGATAACGTCAGCACCCGCCATGATGCGGTGCGAGAAGGCTTCGTGATAGCCAATCTGCACCCCAACCTGGCCCGGATGCTCGGCGGCCGCCGCGAGGAAGCCCTCCTGCAATACCGGATCGCCCGCGCCCAGCAGCGCCAGCTGCCCGCCCTGCTCCAGCAGGCCCGGCAGCGCCTCCAGCACCAGATCCAGCCCTTTCTGGCTGGTCAGACGGCTCACCACCGCAAACAGCGGCACCTTGTCGTTGACCTTCAGCCCCATGGCGACCTGCAGCTGACGTTTGTTCTCGGCCTTATCTTCCACGGAATCACGGTTGTAGCGTGCGCCCAGCAGCAGATCGGTCTCCGGACTCCAGATTTTTTCATCCACGCCGTTGAGAATGCCCGACAGGCGCCCTTCCCGTTGACGTTGCGCGAGCAGCCCCTCCATGCCGTAGCCAAACTGCGGCTCGGTGATCTCCCGCGCATAGGTCGGGCTGACGGCGGTGATGTGATCCGCGTAATACAGCCCGGCTTTCAGGAACGAAATCTGCCCGTTGAACTCCAGCCCATGGATATTAAAGAACGACCATGGCAGTTCGATGTCATCCATATGTTTGGCTAAATAGAGCCCCTGATAGGCCAGGTTGTGCACGGTAAAGACCGATTTTGCCGGATGGCCACGCGCCGCCAGGTACGCGGGTGCGAGCCCGGCGTGCCAGTCGTGGGCATGCACTACATCCGGGCGCCAGAACGGATCCAGCCCGGAGGCCATCTCCGCCCCGACCCAGCCGAGCAGCGCGAAACGCAGCACGTTATCGGTATAGGCAAATAAGTTGGTGTCGTGGTACGGGCTCCCTGGGCGGTCATACAGATGCGGCGCGTCAATCAGGTAGATGCCCACGCCATTGTAATGACCAAACAGTAATGTGATGCGCCCGGCAAAGGTATCGCGGCGGCTGACAATCTGGGCGTCAGGGATGCCGCGACGAATATCGGGAAAAGCGGGTAACAGCACGCGAGTATCGACCCCACCGGCAATTTGCGCCGCCGGTAGCGCACCAATCACATCCGCTAACCCGCCGGTTTTCAGCAACGGGAACATCTCAGAACAAACGTGTAAAACCTGCATCATCGCTCCTGTTTGATCTGCAGTTTACGCAGCATTTCACGCGTAACCAGCACGATGCCTTCTTCTGAGCGGTAGAAACGGCGCGCGTCCTCTTCCGCATTTTCTCCAATTACCATGCCTTCCGGAATGATGCAGGCACGGTCGATAACGCAACGACGCAGGCGGCACGAGCGGCCAACCCAGACGTCGGGTAACAATACTGACGAATCAATATTGCAGAAGGAGTTCACCCGCACGCGCGGGAACAGTACCGACTGCACCACCACCGAGCCCGAGATAATGCACCCGCCGGAGACCAGCGAGTTCAGCGTCATGCCGTGGCTGCCCGAGCGGTCCTGAACAAATTTTGCCGGCGGCAGCGATTCCATATGGGTACGGATCGGCCAGTTATGGTCGTACATATCCAGTTCAGGGGTTACCGACGCCAGATCGAGGTTCGCTTTCCAGTACGCCTCCAGGGTGCCGACATCGCGCCAGTAGGGTTCTGAATTTGGATCGGACTGCACGCAGGACAATGGGAACGGATGTGCATAGGCCATGCCAGATTTGGTGATTTTCGGGATGATATCTTTGCCGAAGTCGTGGCTGGATTTTTCATCCTTGTCGTCTTCTTCCAGCAGCTGGTAAAGGTAATCTGCATCAAAGACATAGATACCCATACTGGCCAGCGCTTTGGTGTCATCCCCTGGCATTGATGGCGGGTTCGCCGGTTTTTCAACGAACTCGATCACTTTGTCGTTTTCGTCTACCGCCATTACGCCAAAGGCCGTCGCTTCAGCAACGGGCACTGGCATACAGGCCACGGTGCAGCGCGCCCCTTTTTCGACGTGGTCGATGAGCATGCGCGAGTAGTCCTGCTTGTAGATGTGGTCCCCGGCGAGGATCACCACGTACTCGGCGTCGTAGCGACGAATGATATCGAGGTTTTGCGTCACCGCATCGGCAGTGCCGCGGTACCAGTTTTCACCGTGAACGCGCTGTTGGGCAGGTAACAGGTCGACAAACTCGTTCATCTCCTCACTGAAGAACGACCAGCCGCGCTGAATATGCTGCACCAGGGTGTGTGACTGGTACTGGGTGATCACGCCAATACGGCGAATGCCTGAATTCAGGCAGTTTGACAGGGCAAAATCGATAATACGGAATTTACCGCCGAAGTGAACGGCGGGCTTGGCGCGCTTAATGGTTAAATCTTTTAATCGGGTACCGCGGCCGCCAGCCAGAATCAGGGCAACAGATTTTAATGGCAGCTGGCGCGCCAACATTAGAGGGTCGTTCTTATCTAACCTAACCATGATCAACTCCTTTTATTATCATCTCTGGAATACACATACACCGTGCGCAGGCCCATGCCAGGCAGTCATAACGACCGGATTATCCTCTCCGGCAAATGGGGGGATAGCCCGCCACTCCCCTTCGGGTAAAACTATTTCTGCGACCTCATCTGTGGCGTTAAGCGTGATAAGCCAGCTATCCGAAAGCAGGATTTGCAGGCACGGCACGCCGCTTTGCCACTCACGCGCTTCCAACGGTTGCGCCTTTTTATTCAACCAGCGAACATTGCCGTCGCCCTCTTCCCACCACTGATTCAGGGTGAGCGCCGGGATCTGCTGACGCAGATGGATCAGCGCAGCGGTAAAGTCGGCTAATCCACTGTTGGCCTGTTGCCAGTCCAGCCAGGTTAACGGGTTATCCTGGCAATAAGCATTGTTGTTGCCGTGCTGGCTGTGGCCATGTTCATCGCCTGCCAGCAACATCGGCGTTCCTTGCGACAAAAGCAGCGTGGTGAGCAGCGCGTGCACGCTGGCGCGGCGTCGCTCAATCACATTCAGATTGCCACTTAATCCTTCTATACCATGGTTAAAACTGTGGTTATTGAAGGTACCGTCACGATTTTCTTCGCCATTGGCTTCATTGTGTTTCTGATTGAAACAAACGCAGTCACGCAGGGTAAAACCGTCGTGCGCCGTAACCAGATTGATCGACGCGGAGGGCAGACGCCCGTTGCGCTTGAACAGATCGCTGGAAGCGGCAAAACGCCCGGCAAACTGACCGAGTGACAGATCGCGTGCCAGCCAGAAGCGGCGCGCGGTATCACGATATTGGTCGTTCCACTCGGCAAACGGCGGCGGGAAATTCCCCACCTGATAACCGCCAGGGCCGATATCCCAGGGCTCCGCAATCAGCTTCACGCCCGACAGCAGCGGGCAGTTCTTAATCGCCTCAAACAGCGGCGCCTGCTGGCTGTATTCCGGCGTGCGTCCCATCACTGACGCCAGGTCAAAACGAAAACCGTCTATGTGGAACGTCTCCACCCAGTACTTCAGGCATTCATACGCGTATTGCGTCACCGCCGGATGGCTGAGGTTGAGCGTGTTACCGCAGCCGGTCCAGTTGTGGTAATCGCCATCTTCCCTTAACCAATAATAGCTAGGGTTATCAATTCCGCGCAGGGAGAACGTCGGGCCTTCCAGATCCAGTTCCGCGCTGTGGTTCAGCACGATATCCAGAATGACCTCAATACCCGCTTCGTGCAGCGCCTTCACCGCATCACGAAACTCATCCCGCGCCTGCTCGGGATGCGAGGCATAGCGCGGATCGAGGGCAAACATAGCCATCGGGTTGTAGCCCCAGTAATTGCTCAGACCGAGGCGCTGCAAACGCGGCTCGGAGGCGAAATGGGCTACCGGTAATAATTCCAGGGCGGTGATCCCGAGATGCTTAAAATAGGCAATCATCACCGGATGACCGAGCGCCCGGTAGGTGCCGCGGATCTCCTCCGGAATGCCGGGGTGCAGGTACGTCAGCCCCTTAACGTGGGCCTCATAGATAACCGTCCTGCCCCAGGGAATATTGGGGGCAGCATCCTCTTCCCAGTCGTAACGATCGTCGCAGACCACCACGCTTTTGGGTGCCACCGCGGCACTGTCCCGGTGATCGGGAGTATGTTTGCCGGCATGCAGCAGGACGTCATCGTCCAGCGTGCCTTCGACCTGATACGCGCAGGGGTCGAGCAGCAGTTTGGCCGGGTTAAAGAACAGCCCTTTTGCCGGATCCCACTGGCCATGAACCCGGAAGCCATACCGCGTGCCGGGCCTGGCATGTTCAAGGTAGCCATGCCAGATATCGCCACTGCGGGCCACCAGATCGTAGCGGTGTTCAATGCCTTTGCCGTCAAACACGCAGAGTTCAACCCGATCCGCATGGGCGGAAAAGAGGGTGAAGTTCACCCCTTTGCCGTCATAGCGTGCGCCGAGCGGGGCCGGGTTACCTGCAGCGAGCTGCGTCATTCCCCCTCCCGCACCAGCCAGATGGTAGAGAGCGGCGGCAGAGTGAGGCTCAGGGACTGTGGTCGACCATGGCTCTCCTGCTCATCACTCTGCACCAGCCCGCCATTGCCCGCGTTGCTGCCGTGGTAATGCATGGAGTCGGTGTTCAGCACTTCACGCCATTTGCCCGGCTGATTGATGCCGAAACGGTAGTGATGACGCGTGACCGGGGTGAAGTTACTGGCGACGATGATTTCGTTACCCACCTTGTCACGACGGACAAAGATCAGCACCGAGCGCTCGTTGTCGTCCACCACCAGCCACTCGAAGCCGTAGTCGTCAAAGTCCAGCTCGTGCAGGGCCTTGTGGTGGCGATAGGTATGGTTAAGGTCGCGGACCAGGCGTTGCACGCCGTGGTGCCAGTTGTCGCCCCCTTCCAGCAGGTTCCAGTCGAGGCTGGTGTCGTGGTTCCACTCGCGGCCCTGGGCGAACTCGTTGCCCATAAACAGCAGTTTTTTGCCCGGGAAGGCGAACATCCAGCCGTAGTAGGCGCGCAGATTGGCAAACTTCTGCCAGGCGTCGCCCGGCATGCGGTCGAGAATCGATTTTTTGCCGTGGACCACTTCGTCGTGGGAAAGCGGCAGAACAAAGTTTTCGGTGCTGTTGTAGAGCATACCGAAGGTCAGTTTGTTGTGATGGAACTGGCGATGGACCGGATCAAGCTTCATGTAATCCAGGGTGTCGTGCATCCAGCCGAGGTTCCACTTGAACCAGAAGCCGAGGCCGCCCATCGAAGGTGGTCGGGAGACGCCCGGGAAGTCCGTGGACTCTTCCGCCATCGTCACCGCGCCCGGTGTCTGCTCCCCGAGAATACGGTTGGTGTTACGCAGGAACTCAATGGCTTCGAGGTTTTCACGCCCGCCGAATTCGTTCGGGATCCACTCCCCCTCTTTACGGCTGTAGTCGCGGTAGATCATCGAGGCGACGGCATCCACGCGCAGGGCATCAATACCGAAGCGCTCGATCCAGTAGAGCGCGTTGCCCACCAGATAGTTGGTCACTTCCCGACGGCCATAGTTGTAGATCAGGGTGTTCCAGTCCTGATGATAGCCTTCGCGCGGATCGCTGTGCTCATACAGGTTGGTGCCATCGAACTCCGCCAGACCAAAGTCATCGGACGGGAAGTGGCCCGGCACCCAGTCGAGGATCACATTCAGCCCGGCGGCGTGGGCGGCGTTGATAAAGTAGCGGAAGTCATCCCGGGTGCCGAAGCGACGGGTCGGGGCATACATGCCGGTCGGCTGATAGCCCCAGCTGCCGTCAAACGGGTGTTCGTTAATTGGCAGCAGCTCCAGATGGGTAAAGCCCATCCATTTCACATATGGGATCAGCTGGTCGGCCAGCTCCCGGTAGCTGAGCCAGAAGTTGTTATCGGTATGACGACGCCAGGAGCCAAGATGGACTTCATAAATGGAGATCGGCATATCGAACTGGTTGGCCCGGATGCGCTCTTCGCTCTGGGCAACCTTCTCCGGCAGACCACAAATGAGTGATGCGGTTTCCGGGCGCATCTGCGCTTCGAAGGCATAGGGGTCAGCTTTGATCCGCAGCTTGCCGTGGGCATCGATCAGCTCGTATTTGTACAGCTGGCCGTTTTGCGCACCCGGGATAAACAGCTCCCAGATGCCGGTCTCGCCACGCAGGCGCATCGGGTGGCGACGGCCATCCCAGTAGTTGAACTGCCCCACTACGGAGACACGGCGGGCATTCGGTGCCCAGACGGTAAAGCGGGTGCCGGTCACGCCGTCCATGGTATCGGCGTGGGCGCCGAGCGTCTCATAAGGACGCAGGTGCGTCCCTTCCGACAGCAGCCAGGCATCCATATCCTGCAACAGCGGACCGAAGCGATAGGGATCGTCGATCAGGTTTTGCTGGCCATGCCAGATGACGGCGAGCTGATAACGGAAGACGTTTTTACGGCGGGCCATCACGCCAGCGAAGAAGCCGCGTGAATCAATACATTCGAGTTTACCGACCTTGCGACCGGTTTTGGGTTCGATGACCCACACTTCCGTCGCGTCAGGTAGCAGTGCCCGGACTTCCAGTCCAGCGTCAGTGCGGTGCATGCCAAGTACAGAAAATGGATCCGCAAAGTGACCCGCAATAAGCGCATTAATCACGTCTCTATCAATACGAACGGACATGGTATTCATCCTGTTTTTCTAGTTGCCGCCCCTGTCGCGCACCGGGTACGACCTTAATGTGACCTGAACGGAACAGCACCTTGTGCATCCTCTCTGTTCCATCCAACCTCCAGGCGGAATATGTGACATCCCGCATAAAGCATAGCCAACGCTTTATATGACTCCCGAAAAATAATGAATCATTTGCGTTTTCGTCCTTTAGTACGCAAAAAAAGGGGTGATAAATCACCCCTAAGTATTAAGTATTTATTACGCCAGTTGGCGTAGCATCCGGCGCAGCGGCTCGGCGGCACCCCACAAAAGCTGGTCGCCGACGGTAAAGGCGGAAAGGTACTCCGGCCCCATATTTAGTTTACGCAGGCGTCCTACAGGGGTAGATAATGTGCCGGTGACCGCAGCAGGGGTCAGTTCACGCATGGTGATGTCGCGGTCGTTAGGGATGACTTTTGCCCACGGGTTATGCGACGCGAGCAATTCCTCCACAGTTTGTATGGATACATCTTTTTTCATTTTAATTGTGAATGCCTGGCTGTGGCAGCGCAGCGCGCCGATGCGCACGCACAGACCGTCAACCGGGATCACCGAAGAGGTACGCAGGATTTTGTTGGTCTCGGCCTGGCCTTTCCACTCTTCGCGGGTTTGGCCGTTGTCCAGCTGCTTGTCGATCCACGGGATCAGGCCACCGGCCAGCGGTACGCCGAAGTTATCCACCGGCAGCTCGCCGCTGCGGGTCAGCTGAGTGACTTTACGCTCGATATCAAGAATAGCGGACGCCGGGTTGGCCAGCTCTTCCGCCACGCTGTGCTGCAGCTGGCCCATCTGGGTCAGCAGCTCGCGCATATGACGCGCACCGCCGCCGGATGCCGCCTGGTAGGTGGCGACAGAAACCCACTCCACCAGATCCTGGGCAAACAGACCGCCCAGCGACATCAGCATCAGGCTGACCGTACAGTTACCGCCAACGAAGGTTTTAACGCCGTTATTCAGGCCGTGCGTGATGACGTCCTGGTTGACCGGGTCAAGAATGATGATCGCATCGTCTTTCATGCGCAGCGAAGAGGCCGCGTCAATCCAGTAGCCCTGCCAGCCGCTTTCACGAAGCTTTGGGTAAATTTCGTTGGTATAATCGCCGCCCTGGCAGGTGACAATAATGTCCAGCGCCTTCAACGCTTCCAGATCGTAAGCATCCTGCAACGTGCCTGTGGTACCACCAAAGGACGGTGCAGCCTGGCCGAGCTGGGAAGTGGAGAAGAAGACCGGGCGGATAGCGTCGAAATCGCGCTCTTCAACCATGCGTTGCATGAGTACAGAGCCGACCATACCGCGCCAGCCGATAAAACCAACGTTTTTCATAGCATTTTTTTCCTGCAGAGGGTGTGTGCTGTTTATGCAAGCCAGTATTGAACTGGGATATGCTTCACATTACAAAATGCTGCCAAAGTCGCAAGCGAAATTAATCGATGATTGCCCGGCTATCAGAAAAAGAGCTAATCATCGGGATAACCATACAAGTATCAGGGATAATCTACGATGAGTGAAATCATTTCCGCCGCTGTTTTATTGATCCTAATTATGGATCCACTCGGAAATCTGCCTATCTTCATGTCGGTGCTGAAGCACACCGAGCCGAAGCGCCGTCGGGCGATCATGATCCGCGAACTGCTCATCGCCCTGCTGGTAATGTTTATCTTCCTGTTTGCCGGCGAGAAAATCCTCGCATTCCTGAATTTACGCGCTGAAACGGTCTCCATCTCCGGCGGGATTATTCTGTTCCTGATTGCCATCAAAATGATTTTCCCGAGCAGCGAAGGGAGCAGCAGCGGCCTGCCTGCGGGTGAAGAGCCGTTTATTGTGCCGCTGGCGATCCCGCTGGTCGCCGGGCCGACGATTCTGGCAACCTTGATGCTGCTGTCGCATCAGTACCCGAATCAGATGAGCCATCTGGTGATTGCCCTGCTGATTGCCTGGGGCGGGACCTTTATCATCCTGCTGCAGTCGTCGCTGTTTTTACGCCTGCTGGGGGAGAAAGGGGTTAATGCGCTGGAGCGGCTGATGGGATTGATTCTGGTGATGATGGCGACGCAGATGTTCCTGGATGGGATCAGGGCGTGGATGAAGGGCTAGCAAGGTAAAAGCAAAACGACAACGAAAGTTGTCGTTTTTAGTGTTTGCACCCCTCCCTGTGGGAGAGGGAGACAAGAAACACTAGCTCAGCAGCGTAAACGCAATCATCCCGACAATCGCCCCGGTGGTGCCGAGGATGGTTTCCATCATCGTCCAGGTCTTGAGGGTTTGCGCTTCGCTGGCGCCGGTGAATTTACCGAACAGCCAGAAGCCCGCATCGTTGACGTGGGACACCACAATCGACCCACCCGCGATACAGATAGACAGCGCTGCCATCTGCGCGCCGGAGTAATTCAACTGCTCAATCACCGGCATCACCAGCCCGACCGCCGTTAAACAGGCTACGGTCGCGGAGCCCTGAATGATACGCACCGCCGCAGCCAGCACGAAACAGGTGACCGCAACTGGCAGGCCCATTCCGGTGAGCGCTTCGCCCAGTGCCGGGCCGACGCCGGAATCCACCAGCACCTGCTTGAACACCCCGCCCGCACCGATCACCAGCAGAATAATCCCTGCCGGTTGCAGCGCCGCGCCGCAGATCTCCATCACCCGATCCTTCGCCATACCCTGACGCATCGCCAGGCCATAAATGGCAACCAGACAGGCGACCAGGATCGCGGTGAACGGATGGCCGATAAACTCAAACCACTCGTAAGCGCTTGAACCGACCGGCACAAAGCGCGCAGCGATGGTTTTCAGCCCTACCAGCACCAGCGGGAGCAGGATCAGCGCGAGGCTAAAGCCGAACGACGGCATTTTGCTCTCGCCCAGGTGCGGCTCGGTAATGTCGTCAGGAATGTGCAGTTCAACGTAACGGCTGATAAAGTTGCCCCACAGCGGACCGGCGATCAGCATGCCCGGGATCGCGGCGCAGAGACCAATCAGGATCATCCAGCCAAAGTCAGCGTGCATCTGGGAAGCCAGCAGCATCGGCGCAGGCCCTGGCAGCAGAAAGGCCGCCGCCGCTGCCACACCGGCAAACAGAGGAATAACCAGCTTCACCAGGTTAGTACCGGTATGGCGCGCCATGGAGAAGGCCACGCTAATCAGCAGCACCACCGCCACCTCGAAGAACAGGGGCAGCGCGCAGATCAGACCGGCCAGACCAATCGCATAGTGCGCCCGGCTGTGGCCGAATGATTTCAACATTTTGACGGCGATCTGATCGACCGCGCCGGTTTCATGCAGGATTTTGCCAAACATCGCGCCCAGGGCGACGACAATGGCCAGGAAGCCTAGCGTGCCCCCCATCCCCTTTTCCATGGTCGCGGCGATTTTGTCGAGCGGCATTCCGGAAAAGAGACCTGCACCAATAGATACCACCATCAAAGCAACGAAGGCGTGCATACGGGCCTTCATCACCAAAAACAGCAGCAACAGCACGGAGCCGACTGCTGTTAAAACAAGCGTTAACGTACTCAAAACTTACTGCCTTTTATTAATGACCTCAATGGTGCTGGCAACAACACCGTCCAGCGGCTGATCGATATCCACGACCAGGACATCGCTTTCATCCGCGCCCGGCTCCTGCAGGGTTTCGAACTGCGTCACCAGCATCTGGGTTTTGAAGAAGTGGCCTTTACGCGCTTTCAGACGGGTTTCGATCACGTCGAAATCGCCCTTCAGGTAGATAAAGGAGAGATTAGCGTTGCCTTCACGCAGCTGGTCGCGGTAGGTCTTTTTCAGTGCGGAGCAGACGATCAGCGACACTTTGTTGGTGCGCTGCATAGCAAAGGCGGCATCATTCAAAGCCTGCAGCCACGGCTTACGATCGTCGTCGTTCAGCGGCTCGCCAGAGGCCATCTTGGTGATGTTGCTGCGCGGATGGAGAAAGTCACCATCAAGAAACGCGGCATGAATTTGATGCGCCACTTCGCTGGCAACGGCAGATTTACCGCTACCGGAAACGCCCATCAGGACATAAACGTGGTGATCTGGATTTGTGGTGCTCAAGGTATGTCCCTCAGTCGATTGTTACGGGTAACAGTTATCGGTAACATTGTCCTGCCGGGGCTGACGAGAAGCAATATCCAAACGTGTGCGAAGTGAATAAGTGTGAGCTAGTTCAAACTTGTCAGGTTAAATCGATCCACCCGGTGACAATGTGAAACCTAAATCTAACATCTTAGGCGTCACCGCCTCACCACGAATGCGCGCCAGCAGGCGTTCTGCACCGATACGGCCCATGCGCTCACGCGGCGTCAGAACGCTCGCCAGACGCGGTTCCATGACCTGACCGATGTCGTGGCCGTGGAAACCGGCAATCGCCATATCACCCGGGATAGAAAGCCCCAGACGCTGGCACTCAAAGGCGGCGCCGACCGCGAGGTCATCGTTGGTACAGAAGATGCCATCAAGCTGCGGGTACTCGCGACGGGCCTGACGCATCAGCTCAATGCCGGAGGTGTAGGAAGAGGACTGCTCTACCATCACGCTGTAGGGCGTTAAGTTGGCGTCGAGCATCGCCTGCTCGTATCCCTTCTGTTTGATGATAGTACGTTCATCCAGACGTGCGCCAAGATAGGCGATATGGCGATGACCGCGGGCGATAATCGCCGCTGTCATCTGGCGGGCAGCTTCGAAGTTATCGAACCCGACGGCGATGTCGAGGCAGGGCGACTGGCTGTCCATCAGCTCGACCACCGGAATACCTGCCACCTCGATCATCTTCAGCGTGCGGGCGGTGTGGGTGCGTTCGGTGAGGATCAGGCCGTCAATGTTCCAGGAGAGCATCGACTCCAGACGTTCCTCTTCCAGTTCCGGTTTGTAGCCGTAGTGAGCGAGCATGGTCTGATAGCCAAAGGCGTCGGTGACGCTTTCGATGCCACGCAGCACTTCCGCGAAGACCTGGTTGGTTAAGGAGGGGAGCAGGACGCCTACCGCACGGCTGGTGGCATTGGAGAGAATATCGGGGGCGCGGTTGGGGATATAACCCAGTTCATCAAGAGCAGCGGCAATCTTGCCACGTAACGCCACGGAAACCTGTTCCGGGTTACGTAAAAAACGGCTGACCGTCATTTTAGTCACACCGACGCGATCGGCTACATCCTGAAGTACGGGTCTTTTCTTTTTCATCGTCCTGAGAGAAACCGGTAGTGATAGATTCCTTCAGTTTATCACGGACAAAGGCCAACCTTCCCCTGGGAATGGGGAAGGCTGGTTATTTATTTAGACCGGCGGCAGGTCGAACAGCAGAATCTCAGCGGCGCTGTCGGCATGCACGGAGATCGCCTGCTCATCCCAGATGGCCAGACCATCGCTGGTGGTCGCTTTGGTGCCGTTGATAGTCACTTCGCCTTTAACCACCTGGATCCACACTTTGCGGTTCGCGGCGATCTGATGCACAGATTGCTCGTCTTTCGCCAGCGCCCAGCGGTAAAGCTCCATGTCCTGGTGCACTTTCAGCGAGCCGTCACGGGCATCCGGTGACAGTACCAGCTGTTTCCCCTGCTCGGCGTCAAAACGACGTTGCTCGTAGCGCGGGGTAATGCCTTTTTCTTCCGGAATGATCCAGATCTGGTACAAACGCAGACGGTCGGTTTTGCTTGGGTTGTATTCGGAGTGACGCACCCCGGTACCCGCCGTCATAATCTGGAACTCACCCGCCGGAACCTGCTCTTTGTTGCCCATGCTGTCCTGGTGCTCAACGGCGCCTTCCAGCACATAGGTCAGGATTTCCATGTCTTTATGCGGGTGGGTACCAAAGCCCTGACCGGCATCGATCACGTCATCGTTAATGACTCGCAGTGCCGAGAAACCCATAAAGTTCGGGTCGTAATAATCGGCAAACGAGAAGCTATGCCATGAGTCCAGCCAACCATGATTTGCGTGACCGCGGTCGTTTGCTTTGCGTAAGAAGATCATTGTTTTTACCCTCAGTTCGTTTCGATGGAGTAAGTGTGGACGCAATCGACCTGGGATCATAGAGGGTGAAAATTGACTCCTCTGTTCAAAATAACTGAACAAGCACAGAGGAGTCTTTCAGGCTTATCTGGCAAGGGTTACCGTGGCAGGTGAGGCCTGTTCAAAGGCCCGTTCAAGGATTTCCAGGTTGGTCATCACTTCAATTTCCTTGACGTAATTAGGGGTACCTTTTGTGAGGGTCTCATACAGCGCATCGTAGACCTGGCCGTAGTCGCCGGTGCCCGGTTTGATCTCCTCTTTTACCGTTACTCCCGCGTCGTTGACGTACTCCAGCACGCCCACGGACGCATCCGCCGCAAAGCCTGGTTCACCCGGCATGATGTTGGCCTTCAGGCTGGTCTCCTGCTGGTCGATGCCGTACTTGATAAACGAGCCTCTGGTGCCATGGACAATGAATTTCGGGTAGTCGGTCTTCACCAGATGGCTGGTTTTGACGATCGCCTTCAGGTCGCCGTAGAACAGCTGAGCTTCAAAGGTATCGTCCGGGTTGGCTTTATTGCGCAGGCTGCGGATGTCGTACGCCACATGGTCCGGACGGCCGAACAGAGAGATGACCTGATCCATAGTGTGCACACCCAGGCCATAGAAAGAGCCATCCTGCGGCAGACCGGGTTTGGTCTCTGCCACCGGGCGGTAGTAATCGAAGTGGCTTTCGAACTCGACGATCTCGCCCAGCTTGCCGCTCTCAATCGCCTGTTTAGCAGTCAGGAAGCAGGTATCAAAGCGACGGTTCTGATACGGGCTGACGGTCAGCCCTTTGCTGCGGGCCAGTTCGAACAGCTCTTTCGCCTCGGCCATCGTCGGGGTGAAGGGCTTTTCCACCAGCACGTTTTTCCCGGCTTCCAGGGCGCGTTTCGCATACTCAAAGTGGCTGTCGGCGTGCGTGCAGACGATCACCAGCTTGACCTCAGGGTCGTTCAGCACCTCATCGAGATCGCTGGTGAAATGAATATGGGAGTACTGCGGTGACTGCTCTTCCGGCTTCGAGTGGCGGCGGAAGATGTGCGCCACATGCCAGCTGGCTTTACGGGTGAGAACGTACGGGAGGTGATAGCGGGTGGTGCTTTTGCCAAATCCAATAAATGCGCAGTGTAGTGTCATAGTGGTTTTCCTGGCTTAGGTCTCTGCTTTCAACCATAGCGCAACCTGGCGGCGAAATATATTTCTATAACGAATCCTAAAATGGCGGTCGAAAGCTTGATCCTGGGTGAAATTACCAGGATAAGAAGACGGCCAAATCCCCCTGCTCGCGAAAGGAGTCGCGCTCATTTTCTATGGACAGAAAATATCTCGCGTTAAATAGCGCCCTTCTCTTCTGGCTGCTCGCGCTGGTCGCCTGGTGCTCAGGCGCCCTCTTCCTGACGTGGCTGTTCGCTGCAGTCTCTTTGCTGAGCTTTGGCATCTCCCTTCTACTCAATCAGGTTAAGATCATGTTTAAAAAGAGCAAAACACCCGAGACTGGCAAGCCAGAACTCATCCTTCCCCCGGTGCCCGTCATTGAAAAAGAGCCCACCGCCACGGAGAAACACGGCACCACCGTTATCGCCAGCGATGTGCGGTTTGAAGGCAATATCGTTTCCGGTGGTCATGTCTACGTTCACGGGACGCTTATCGGCAATATCGACTCCAAAGAGAGCCTGATCAAGATCATGCGTGGGGGTCAGGTGGAGGGAAATATCACCTGCCGGGAGCTGATCGTTGATGGCAAGGTGCTCGGCCAGTGTAGCAGCGATGTGATTGAAATCTGCGAGAACGGCCAGGTCACCGGGACCCTTGCCTACCGCACCCTGGCGGTGAAAAAAGGCGGGCTGTTTTCCGGCCAGGCAGAGGTGTTACCCGCCGTCGCGGAAAAGACCAACGTAGTGGGCCTGATGAAAGAGAGCGCGCCAGACCCGCTCGATCTCGTGCCGCTGCAAAAGCTGTAGGGCAAAAAAAAGCCAGCGATAAGCTGGCTAAAATAATACTGGAAGCAATGTGAGCAATGTCGTGCTTTCAGGTTCCCGTGTCGGTACTTCTGAAGGCAAGACAATAATAATCATTCTCATTCGCACTTGTCTACTGATTTTTTGCAAAAAATGCTTGTTGACTCACATTTCAAACTCATGGATGTTGAAAGGGAACCTAACTAACTGAGGAAGAAGGAATGAGTGAGATAGTGATACGCCACGTTGAAGCCGCCGATGCCGAAGCTTTACGCCTGCTGAATGCCCATCCAGGGGTTTATCACGACACTCTACAACTTCCTCATCCTGCGATGGACATGTGGAAAGAACGGGTGATGCAAAAGCCGGGCAGGCGTCATCTGGTTGCCTGCCTGGACGGACAGGTTATCGGTCATCTGGTGCTGGACGTGATGGAAAATCCACGCCGCAGCCATGTGGCGACGTTCGGAATTGGTGTGTCAGCCGAGGTGCAGGGCCGCGGCGCGGGCAGCGCGTTAATGCGGGAGATGATCAACCTGTGCGACAACTGGCTGCGCATCGAGCGTATCGAGCTGACGGTGTTTGTCGACAACGCCTCTGCCATCACCCTGTATCGTAAGTACGGCTTTGTGGTGGAAGGCACCGGGAAGAAGTTCGCCCTGCGTAACGGTGAGTTTGTCGATGCGCACTTTATGGCGCGCATCAAGTAAGCATGAAAACCTCTCCCCATTGGGGAGAGGTAAAAGATTTAATATCCCGCCGTCAAATCATCCACCGACCGCGGATCTGATGCGCCATACAGCGCGCCATCCGGCCCCACCATAATACTCTGGGTACTGCCCATCGCCTCTTTCACCACCACTTTTTGCCCGCGCTGTTCCAGCAGCTTCAGGGTATCCGGGCTAAAGCCCTTCTCCACCCGCAGCTCATCCGGTAGCCACTGGTGATGGAAGCGCGGCGCGTTGGTGGCCTCTGCCACGTTCATTCCGTAGTCGATGCTGTTGACCACCATTTGCAGCACGGTGGTAATAATGCGGCTCCCGCCAGGGCTGCCGGTCACCAGCCAGGTTTTGCCGTCTTTCACCACGATGGTCGGTGACATCGACGACAGCGGACGCTTCTTCGGCCCGACGGCGTTGGCATCCCCGCCCACCAACCCGTAGACGTTCGGCACGCCCGGTTTGGCGGAGAAATCATCCATCTCGTTGTTAAGCAGAATGCCGCTGTTGCCCGCCACGATCCCGGTACCAAACACGGTGTTCAGCGTGTAGGTGACCGCCACCGCGTTACCCTCTTTATCCACCACCGAGAAGTGGGTGGTCTGGTTGCTCTCATACGGCGCCAGTTTGCCCGGGCGGATCTCGCTAGATGGTTTGGCTTTGTTGATATCGATCTGGTCAGCCAGGGTTTTGGCATAGGCTTTATTGGTCAGCGCCTGCCACGGAACCTTGACGAAATCCGGGTCGCCCAGATACTCCGAGCGGTCGGCGTAGGCATATTTTTCCGCCTCGGCCATCACCTGCATGGTATCGGCGCTGCCGAAACCGAACTTATGCAGATCGAAGTTTTCGAGGATATTGAGGATCTGCACGATGTGGATCCCGCCGGAAGACGGCGGTGGCATGGAGTAGACCTGATACCCGCGATAGTCCCCGCTAATCGGCGTGCGCTCCACCGCTTTGTATTCGGCGAGATCGGCTTTGGTGATCAGCCCGCCGTTTTTGCTCATCTCTTCGGCAATCTGGTCGGCAATCACCCCTTTATAGAAGGCATCCGGGCCGTTCTCGGCAATCATCTCCAGACTTTTGGCGAGGTTGGTCTGCACCAGCTTGTCGCCCTTCTTCAGCGGCTCGCCCTCCTTCCAGAAGATCGCTTTGCTGTTCTCATGGTTGGGGAGCACTTCGCTGCCGTAGGTTTTCAGATCGTCAGCCAGGGCGTCGTTGACCTCAAAGCCGTCGCGCGCCAGCTTGATCGCCGGCTGCACCACTTTGTTTAGCGGCAGGGTGCCGTACTTATCCAGCGCCAGCGAGAAGCCCGCTACCGTACCCGGCGTGCCGGTCGCCAGATGGGAGGTGAGAGATTTTTTACTGTCGGCGTTACCCTGGTCGTCGAGGAACATGTCGCGCGTGGCCTGGGACGGCGCCATTTCACGGAAGTCGATCGCCGTGGTCACGCCATCTTTGGTCCGCAGCATCATAAAGCCGCCACCGCCGAGGTTACCCGCCTGCGGGTGCGTCACCGCCAGCGCATAACCCACCGCCACCGCCGCATCCACCGCATTACCTCCCTGCTTGAGGATATCTACCCCCACCTGAGTGGCAAAGGCATCCACCGAAGAGACCATTCCCTTTTGCGCCCGCACGGGATGGAACACATCTTCTTCCACACCATAGGATACCGGGGGTGCGGCAGGCGGATTGGCTGCCACGCCAAACGTACCGCCTGCCGTCAGGGCAGCAATCACTACCCAGCGTAAAAACGTTGGTTTGATCATTCTTATTCTCCAGGTACAGGGACTCATGCTCCCGCTTAAGCCTGGTTCATAACTCTTAAAAAATCATCGTAGTGCGGGATTAGAGGTAAACTTAGAGGAGGCCTCAGAAGGAGGGAGTAACAATGAAACGACTGATTCTTGTTGCGGCGTTACTGCCGTTTGCCGTGCTCGCGCAACCCATCAATACCCTGAACAACCCAAACCAGCCGGGGTACCAGAACCCCAGCCAGCAGCGGATGCAAAATCAGATGATGATCCAGCAGCAGCAGCAGACAGGGATGCTCAATCAGCAGCTGCAGACGCAGACTCGCGTCCAGCAGCAGCATCTGCAAACGCAGATGAACAACAACACCCTGCGGGTTCAGCAGAGCCAGCCGGGCGTGCAGGTTCTGCCTAACACCAGCGGCGGGATGCTTAGCGGCGTAGAGTCGTCGGGCGGTGTGCAGCAGCAACATATGCTGCCGCAGCAGCAGAACGGCTCTATGCTGAATAACCCTTAGGGCTGGAAGTCCGGACCAATCAGGGCAATCGCATCGGTACAGATGCAATCCACGCCCCAGCGCAGCAGTTCCGCTGCCCGCTGGGGCTGGTTAACGGTATAGACCAGAATATGCAGGCCGGCGGCCTTAATCGCCTTCACCCGCGCCTCATCCAGCAGACGATGGTTGAGGTGAATCGACACGCAACCCAGCCGGGTCGTTAACTCCCGCCAGTCTTCACGCCACTCATCCAGCAGTAAACCCCGCGGCAGCTCGGGCACTGCAGCCTGCGCCGCTTCCAGCGCGTCGATCTCAAACGACGACAGCAGTGGTGGGGTCATCCCTTCCCACAGCTCGCGTGCCGCCAGCGCGATGACTTTACCGGTGAGTGGCCCGGTGCCGGTGGTCGGTTTGATTTCGATATTGGCCATCATCCCGTGCTTCCGGCAGCGGTCGGCCACCTCGGCCAGCAGCGGCAGCGGCTCGCCTTTAAACTCCTTGCCAAACCAGCTCCCGGCATCCACCTTCAGCAGATCGCGCCACGGCAGTTGACCTGCCACGCCCCAGCCGTTGCTGGTGCGCTCGAGGTTGTCATCGTGCAGGAGGAAGATCTCCCCGTCCTGCGAGAGCTTGGCGTCGAACTCGATCATCGTGTGGCCATAGCGCGCCCCGACGTCAATCGCCGCCAGGGTGTTCTCCGGGGCCAGTTTACCGCCGCCCCGGTGGGCGACGATGCGGGGATAAGGCCAGTTACTCATACGCGTTGTCCTGTTTCACCATCGAATAAGTGCAGATGATTTTCCGGCAGATGCAGCCACAGCGTGCTGCCCGCTTGCGGGCGCTCCTGATGCGACATGCGCACCACCAGCTTCTGCTCGCCCCAGCGTCCGTGCGCCAGGTTATCGGCACCCAGCATCTCGAGGGTGTCCATCACCAGCGGCACCCCGCCTTCCGACTGGGAGCTTAGCGCAATATGTTCCGGGCGGATACCCAGCGTCATTTTGCGTCCGGCGTAGCCGCGATAGAACCAGTTGATCGGCAGCGCCATGCCGCTCTCCAGCTCAAAATGGGTACCCGCAGCGCTGATGCGCCCCTCCAGCAGGTTCATGGCCGGGCTGCCGATAAAGCTCGCCACAAAGTGGCTGGCGGGCTTTTCATACACCTCCACCGGGGTGCCAATCTGCTCGGCAATGCCTTTGTTCATCACCATCACCCGCTGGGCGAGGGTCATGGCCTCCACCTGATCGTGGGTCACATACAGGGAGGTGGTTTTCAGGCGACGGTGCAGGTGCTGTAGCTCGAGGCGCATCTGCACGCGCAGTTTGGCGTCGAGGTTAGACAAGGGTTCATCAAACAGGAACACCGCCGGGTCACGCACGATGGCGCGGCCCATCGCCACGCGCTGACGCTGGCCGCCGGAGAGCTCACGCGGGCGGCGCTTCAGCAGGCCGTCCAGCTCCAGAATCCGCGCTGCCTCTTTGACGCGCTCGTCGATATGGCTTTTGCCCATCCCGCGAATTTTCAGCCCCCAGGCCATGTTCTCCTCCACGCTCATATGCGGGTAGAGGGCGTAGTTCTGGAACACCATCGCGATGCCCCTGTCTTTCGGTTCCATCTCAGTGACGCGCTGGCGGTCAATCCAGATATCGCCCGACGTGACGCGCTCGAGCCCGGCGACCATCCGCAGCAGGGTCGATTTACCGCAGCCCGACGGGCCGACCATCACGATAAATTCCCCGTCCGCCACGTCGAGCGTTAACGGCTGAATGACCTGGGTTTTGCCATCCCAGCTTTTGGTGACTGCCTGAAGTTTTAAACCTGCCATTTTATTTCTCGCTATCGACCAGGCCGCGGACAAATGCACGCTGCATGGCTAAAACAATGACTACGGGTGGGATAAGGGTAAGCAGCATCGCCGCCATCACCTGGTTCCAGAGGGTGGTGCCTTCGCCGGTTGAAATCATCCCTTTGATGCCCGCCACGGCGGTGCCGAGGTTGATGTCCTGCACGATCAGCAGCGGCCACAGGTACTGGTTCCAGCCGTAGATAAAGGTGATGACGAACAGCGCCGCGAGGTTGGTGCGGGACAGCGGCAGCACGATGTCGCGGAAAAAGCGCATCGGTGAAGCGCCGTCGATGCGCGCGGCTTCAATCAACTCGTCCGGCAGGGTCATAAAGAACTGGCGGAACAGGAAGGTGGCGGTGGCCGAGGCCATCAGCGGCAGGGTTAAGCCCGCGTAGCTGTCGAGCATGCCGAGGTTGGCGATCACCTCCACCGTCGGAAAGATACGCACCTCCACCGGCAGCATCAGGGTGATAAAGATCATCCAGAAGAACAGGTTGCGCAGCGGAAAGCGGAACCAGACGATGGCGAAGGCCGAGAGCATCGACACCGTGATTTTGCCGACGGTGATGCCAAACGCCATGATGAAGCTGTTGAGCATCATCAGCCAGAACGGCGCGCTGTTCACCCCCACGCCCTGGGTCCAGATGGTCGCCATGTTCTCGAAAAGATGACCACCCGGGATCAGCGTCATCGGGGTTTCAAAGATAGCGTTGCGGTCCAGCGTGGCGGCGACAAAAGCCACGTACAGCGGGAACAGGATCACCAGAATGCCCAGGATCAGCATGGTGTGGCTGAAAATCGTCAGCCCGCGACGGTTCTCAATCATTGGTAGCGCACCTTACTTTCAACATAGCGGAACTGCACCACCGTGAGGATGATGACGAGGAACATCAGCACCACCGACTGGGCGGCAGAGGCCGAGAGATCCAGACCGGCAAAGCCTTCGCGGTAGATCTTGTAGATCAGCGTGGTGGTAGCCTGTACCGGGCCGCCGGCGGTGGCGGCGTCGATCACCGGGAAGGTGTCGAAGAAGGCGTAGACCAGGTTGACCACCAGCAGGAAGAAACTCACCGGGGCGATCAGCGGTAGCGAAAGCTTAAAGAAGCGGCGGACCGGGCCTGCACCGTCAATCGCCGCGGCTTCCACCAGCGAACGCGGAATGGACTGCAGCGCGGCAAAGAAGAAAAGGAAGTTATAGCTGATCTGCTTCCATACCGAAGCGAACACCACCAGGAACATCGCCTGGCCGCTGTTCTGGGCATGGTTCCAGTCATAGCCAAACTCGCCGAGGAAATGGGTGATCAGCCCGCGGCCGGGGTTAAACAGGAAGATCCACAGCACGGCGGCGACCGCGGGGGCCACGGCATAGGGCAGCAGCATCAGGGTCTGATAGAGACGGCTGCCACGCACCACGTAATCAACCAGCGCGGCGAAGAACAGTGAGGCGAGCAGGCCGCTGACGGTGACCAGGGTGCTGAATTTGATCGTCGTCCAGAAGGCGTCGAGGTAGTAGCTGTCGTGCCACAGAGCGGCGAAGTTATCCAGGCCGACGAACTGGCTGGAGAGCCCGAACGGATCGACGCTCTGCACCGAGTACCACAGCGCTTCGCCCGCAGGCCAGATAAAGAAGATAACGGTGATGACCAGTTGCGGCGCGACCAGCAGGTACGGCAGCCAACGGGAACGGAACACCGGACGGGAAGATGACATAGGTTAGCTCAAGTTGGTTTCCCCTCACCCCGGCCCTCTCCCCAAAGGGGCGAGGGAGAAAAGACGGCTCCGCGCAGTCCCCTCTCCCCTATGGGGAGAGGGTTAGGGTGAGGGGTAAGGTGTTAATTACGATTTGGTCGACTGCTCGAAGCGGCGCAGCAGTTGGTTGCCACGCTCTACCGCTGAATCCAGCGCCTGCTGTGGGGTTTTCTTACCGGTCCACACGCTTTCCAGCTCTTCATCCACCACGGTACGGATCTGCGGCATATTGCCCAGACGCAGGCCTTTGGTGTACGGCAACGGTGGCTTGTTCAGCATCTGACGCGTGGCGATATCTGCCCCCGGGTTCTTGTCATAGAAGCCCTGCTCGCGGGTCAGGTCATATGCGGCTTTGGTGATCGGCAGGTAGCCGGTCTTCTGGTGCCATTCGGCAGCGTTTTCTGGTTTCGCCAGGAAGTCGAGGAACTCCGCCACGCCTTTGTAGGTAGTGTTGTCTTTGCCCTGCATCACCCACAGGCTGGCCCCGCCGATGATGGCGTTTTGCGGCGCGCCTTTCGAGTCGGCGTCGTACGGCATCATGCCCACGCCGTAGTTGAATTTGGCGTAGTGACGGATATCCGCCAGCGAGCCGGACGAGGCAGTGGTGATGGCGCAATCACCGCTGTAGAACTTCTCGGTGGATTCGTCTTTACGCCCGAAGTAGCTGAAATCGCCCTTTTTGTTCAGTTCCTGCAGCAGCGCGATGTGCTTCACCTGCTCCGGCTTGTTGAACTCCAGTACTGCATCGGTGCCGTCGAAGCCGTTGTTTTTGGTGGCAACCGGCTGACCGTGCCAGGCGCTGAAGTTCTCGATCTGGATCCAGCCCTGCCAGCCGCTGGCGTAGCCGCACTTCATGCCCGCCGCTTTCAGTTTGGCGGTGTACGCGGCCAGATCCTGCCAGGTTTTTGGCGGCTGCTCAGGATCTAAGCCGGCTTTCTTGAAGGCGTCTTTATTGTAGTAGAGCACCGGGGTGGAGCTGTTAAACGGCTGAGAAAGCAGGTGCCCGGTTTTGGAGTCGGTGTAGTACCCGGAAACGGTCGGCACAAACTGGGATTCGTCGAAGTTGATGCCCGCGTCCTTGAACACTTCGTACACCGGCTTGATAGCTTTGGAGGCCATCATGGTAGCGGTGCCCACCTCGTAAACCTGCAGCAGCGCCGGGGCGTTGCCGGTACGGAACGCGGCGATACCGGCGCTCAGGCTCTGCTCGTAGTTACCTTTGTACACCGGCACAATTTTGTAATCCGGGTGGGTGTCGTTGAAACGCTGCGCCAGGGAGTCAACTTCTTTACCCAACTCCCCTTCCATGGAATGCCAGAACGGAATAGTGGTGACGGCCATTGCGTTGCCCGCAAAAACCAGACCCATTGCCAGACCCAAAGCTGTGTGTCGTAACGATGTCATTGTCATCTCTCTTATTGTGCCGGATGCGCGATATCACGCGTTTTCTGCTCGCGAGGTAACATGACATGCGCGAATTACAGAAAAATAACCGTTTGTTTACAGAGATGTGACAACAAGGCGTCAGGGGGATGATGGTTGTGTGAAAGGGATTGGGTGCGGCCTGATGCCCTCACCCCGGCCCTCTCCCACAGGGAGAGGGTGCAAACATTAAAAAAGGCAACTTACGTTGCCTTTTTGCTTTTATTATCCGCCCAGGTAAGCACTCCGCACCGCTTCGTTAGCCAGCAGCGCGTCGCCGGTGTCTTCCAGCACCACACGACCGTTCTCCAGCACGTAGCCGCGATCCGCGAGTTTCAGCGCCTGGTTGGCGTTCTGCTCCACGAGGAAGATGGTCATCCCTTCGCTACGCAGCTGTTCGATGGTGTCGAAAATCTGTTGAATAATGATCGGCGCCAGCCCGAGCGAAGGCTCGTCCAGCAGCAGCAGACGCGGCTGGCTCATCAGCGCGCGGCCGATCGCCAGCATCTGCTGCTCTCCACCGGACATGGTGCCCGCCCGCTGAATACGACGCTCAAACAGGCGCGGGAAAAGATCGTATACACGCTTGATGCGGGTCTGGAACTGCTCGCGCTCGGCAAAGAAGCCGCCCATCGCCAGGTTCTCTTCCACCGTCATGCGTGAGAAGACGCGACGCCCTTCCGGGACAATCGCCACCGCTTCACGCATGATTTTCGCCGTCTGCCAGTCGGTAATGTCTTTACCATCAAAGACGATACGCCCGCTGGTGGCGCGCGGATCGCCGCACAGGGTACCGAGCAGGGTGGTTTTCCCCGCGCCGTTGGCCCCGATCAGGGTCACAATCTCCCCCTGATTGATGTGCAGGCTGACGTCGTGCAGGGCCTGGATCTTGCCGTAATGCGCATTGACCTTGTCGAACGTTAACATCGCTTTTTCCATCTTATGCCTCACCAAGGTATGCGCGGATCACGTCCGGGTTGTTGCGAATCTCTTCCGGCGTACCGTTCGCCAGCGGCGTGCCCTGGTTTACCACGTAGATGCGGTCAGAAATGCCCATCACCAGCTTCATATCATGCTCAATCAGCAGGATGGTGGTGTCGTGATGGTCACGCAGCTCGACAATCAGCTCGTCCAGCTCTTTGGTCTCTTTCGGGTTCAGCCCTGCCGCCGGTTCATCAAGCATCAGGATCTGCGGCTGGGTCACCATACAGCGAATAATCTCCAGACGACGCTGGTCGCCATAGGCCAGGTTGCTGGCCTGACGGTTGGCGTGCTGGAGCAGGCCGATACGGTCGAGCCAGGTGGCGGCGCGATCTAATGCTTCATCCTGCGCCCGGCGAAACGCCGGGGTTTTCAGCAGGCCGGCGAAGAGCCCGGTTTTCAACTGCTGATGTTGCGCCACCAGCAGGTTCTCAATCACCGTCATCTCGCGGAACAGACGCACGTGCTGGAAGGTACGCACCACGCCCATGCGGGCAATCTGCTGGCCCGGCAGCCCTTCCAGATGTTTATCACCCAGCATGATGGTGCCGCCCGTCGGCTTATAGAAGCCGGTCAGGCAGTTGAACACCGTGGTTTTACCCGCGCCGTTCGGGCCGATCAGGGAGACGATCTCTTTTTGATGCAGATCCAGCGACACGTTGTTGACTGCCAGCAGGCCGCCAAAACGCATCATCAGGCCGTTAACGGATAATAATGGCTGACTCATGCCTGCTCTCCTTTCGCCTGAGTGCGTTTCAGCTTCAACTGTGGACGGGTCATCGGCAGCAAGCCCTGCGGACGCCAGATCATCATCAGTACCATCAGACCACCCAGCATCAACATGCTGTATTCGTTAAAGTCACGCATCAGCTCACGGGAGACCACCAGCAGGATCGCCGCGAGAATAACCGCGAACTGCGAGCCCATCCCGCCGAGGACCACAATCGCCAGCACGAAAGCGGATTCCGCAAAGGTGAAGGATTCCGGGCTGACAAAGCCCTGACGCGCGGCAAACAGCGTCCCGGCGAAACCGGCAAACGCGGCGCTGATGGTAAAAGCGGTCAGCTTGATGCGGGTCGGGTTCAGGCCCAGGGAGCGGCAGGCGATCTCATCTTCACGCAGCGCTTCCCACGCGCGGCCCAGCGGCATACGCAGCAGGCGGTTAATCACGAACAGGGTGAGGACCACCAGCAGCAGAGCCACCAGATAGAGCCAGATCACGCGGTCGGACGGGTCGTACTTGATACCAAAGAAGTTGCTGAAGGTATCCCAGCCGCCTTCACGCGCGGAACGGCTGAACTCCAGGCCAAAGAAGGTCGGTTTCGGGATCTGGCTGATACCGTTGGGACCACCGGTCACTTCGGTATTGTTGAGCAGCAGGATACGGACGATTTCGCCGAAGCCTAAGGTCACAATCGCCAGATAGTCGCCGCGCAGGCGCAGCACCGGGAAGCCGAGCAGGAAACCCGCCGCGGCAGAGACCAGCCCCGCCAGCGGCAGACAGGTCCAGAAGCCGAGGCCGTAATAGTGGTTCAGCAGGGCGAAGGTGTAAGCGCCGATGGCGTAGAAGCCGCCGTAGCCCAGCACCAGCAGGCCGGACAGGCCCACCACTACGTTCAGACCGAGACCGAGGATCACATAAATCATGGTCAGGGTGGCGATATCCACCGTCCCGCGTGAAACCATGAACGGCCAGGCCACAGCCGCCACCAGCAGCGCCACGAGGAACAGCTTCTGTTTGATGGTCGAACCGTCGATGGCCGGCAGCACAAACTTCGGCCCGGAGACGTTTTTCAGTGTCTTCTGGAAAATCGGACGCAGCAGCTGGAAGAAGAAGACCACCGCCGTACCGACAAACACCCACTGCCAGCGGATATCAGACGCAACATCCACCACCAGTTTGGTGCCGCTCAGCTCCAGCTGAACGCCCATAAAGACGCCCGCCAGCACGAAGAACATGACCGCCGAAAGCAGCGCCATTGCAAAATGCATCGGTTTCATACTTTCTCTACCTCCGGACGACCCAGGATCCCGGTCGGCATCACCAGCAGCACCAGAATCAGCAGCGCGAAGGAGACCACGTCTTTATATTCGGTACTCAGGTAGGCAGAGGAGAGAGCTTCGGCCACGCCGAGGATCAGGCCGCCGATCATCGCCCCCGGAATACTGCCGATCCCGCCCAGCACCGCGGCGGTAAAGGCTTTCATCCCGGCCATAAAGCCGATGTACGGGTTGATTACGCCGTAGAACTGACCAAGCAGCACGCCCGCAACCGCCGCCATCGCCGCACCAATCACAAAGGTCAGGGCGATCACGCGGTCGGTGTTAATGCCGAGCAGGCTCGCCATCTTCAGATCTTCCGCGCAGGCGCGGCAGGCGCGACCCATGCGGGAGTAACGGATGAAAATGGTCAGGGCCAGCATGGCGAGGAAGGTCACAATCCAGATCACCAGCTGCATGGTAGTAATCGACGCCGAGAAGTTCTCGCTGGCGCCAACAATCCACTGGCCGTTGAAGAGGCTTGGCAGCGCCACATCGCGCGACCCTTCGGTCAGGCTGACGTAGTTTTGCAGGAAGATGGACATCCCGATGGCGGAGATCAGCGCGATCAGGCGCTTAGAGCTACGCACCGGGCGATAGGCCACCCGCTCGATGCTCCAGCCGTAGGCGCTGGCAATGATAATCGCCCCGACAAACCCGGCGGCCACCAGCAGCCAGCTGCTGTCGATCCCCATCATCATCAGCGCGGCGATAATCATAAAGGAGACATAACTGCCGATCATGTACACCTCGCCGTGGGCGAAGTTGATCATGCCGATAATGCCGTACACCATCGTGTAGCCGATGGCGATCAGTGCATAGGTGCTTCCCAGCGTGACGCCGTTAAACATCTGCTGCAGGAAATAGAGAAACTGCTCGGACATAAGGTAACCTTTCTATTCCCGCCCGGTCATGCCGGGCGGTGGGATAATGATTATTTGGCGACCGAGGATGAACCGTCGGCGTGCCACTTAAAGACACCAAACTCAAATCCCTTCAGATCGCCTTTCTCATCCCAGTTCAGCGGCCCAATCACGGTGTTTGCCCCGTGTGCTTTTAAATCTTTAATCAGATCCTGCGGTGCTTTGCTGCCGGTACGATCCATGGCGGTCGCCAGAGATTGCACGGCGGCATAGGTGATCCACACGTACGGACCACTCGCGTCTTTCTTCTCTGCTTTCAGGGCATCGACGATAGCAGCGTTGGCCGGATCCTGGTCATAGCGTTTTGGCATCGTCACCAGCATGCCTTCGCCCGCGTCGCCGGCAATGTTCGACAGCGAGGCGTTACCCACCCCCTCCGGCCCCATAAACTGGGTTTTCAGACCGACAGCGCGGGCCTGACGCAGCATCTGACCCATTTCCGGGTAGTAACCACCGTAGTAGACGAAGTCGATGTTCTCTTTCTGCAGACGGGCCAGCAGCGCGGAGAAGTCTTTCTCGCCCGCGGTGATGCCGTCGAAGAAGACCACGTTGGCGCCGCCTTTTTTCAGGCCATCCTGCACCGAGCGGGCCAGCCCTTCGCCGTACTGCTGCTTATCGTGAATGATGGCGATACGCTGCGGCTTGACGCTTTCGATGATGTACTTCGCCGCGGTCGGCCCCTGAGAGGAGTCGAGCCCGGCGGTACGCATGATGTACTGGTAGCCGCGCTGGGTCAGCTCCGGGTTAGTGGCGCCTGGCGTGATCATCAGGATGCCTTCGTCTTCGTAGATGTCAGACGCAGGCTGGGTGGAGGAGGAGCAGAGATGGCCAATCACATACTGAATGCCATCGTTAACAATTTTGTTGGCGACGGCGACGGCTTGTTTCGGGTCACAGGCATCGTCATATTCCACGCCGACCAGTTTGTCGCCTTTAATACCGCCTTTGGCGTTGATGTCTTTAATGGCCTGGCGCGCGCCGTTGAACTCCATATCGCCCCACTGGGCAACAGGGCCGGACATCGCCCCTACAACAGCAACTTTAATATCTTCCGCCGCAGCGGTATGGGTGATCGCCAGTGCAACCATCCCCGCGATGATAGTTTTCGCGTTCCTTTTCATCTGTGAATCCCCATTCGTGACGTGGTGTATATATTTTGTTTTATTATGGTTAAAAAGCATTCTGTACTTTTATTAAACAACGCAACTTTTGCTATTGCCTTTAATGGTTTAGCGAGGTTTTTTGCCTAAAACCAGACTAAAATCTCTATATTTCAGGCTATTAAGCAAAGATAATATTCTGAAATCTGGCAGAGATAAACAAATAAAAGTGCAGTTTGCAGCATAAAATAACGGACGAATAAGCGGAATAAATCACTGCCATTTAGGTTAATATTCTGCTTATTTTTCGATCCCTGCGTTTTCTGGCTGCGCTTTTACCTGCTAAAAAAGCAATCACCTGGGGAATGGATTTAAAAAGTGGAAGCGTCTGGCTAAATAAATTGAGTACACTGCCCCTACTCTTTTTGATTTGGACACGCGGCTAATGAAACTGACCATCCACCGTCTGGAGAAATTTAGCGACCAGGATCATATCGACCTCAACAAGATCTGGCCGGAATATTCCCCCTCCTCACTCACCGTTGATGAAACACACCGTATTTATGCAGCGCGCTTTAACGAGCGGCTGTTAGGCGCGGTACGGGTAACGCTGAGCGGTACGCAAGGGGCACTGGACTCCCTGCGCGTGCGCGAGGTCACCCGTCGTCGCGGCGTAGGGCAATATTTGATTGAAGAGGTGATGCGCGATAACCCGAGCGTGGCCTCGTGGTGGATGGCGGATATCGGCGTGGAAGACCGGGGCGTGATGGCGGCGTTTATGCAGGCGCTGGGGTTTACGGCGCAAAGCAATGGGTGGGAGAAGCATTAAAAAACCACGGGTGCGGCCTGATGCCCTCACCCCGGCCCTCTCCCACAGGGAGAGGGAGCACACATTAAAAAAGGCAACTTACGTTGCCTTTTTGCTTTTATTTGGCGTCGGTCGCGGTACCGTTAGCATGCCAGTCGAATACGCCGAACTCGAAGCCTTTCAGATCGCCCTTCTCATCCCATGAGAGCGGCCCCATCACGGTCTCAACGGAGTTGGCTTTCAGCCAGGTCGCAATCTCAGCCGGTTCAGCAGACTGATTCAGACCCGCCTGCAGGGTTTGCAGTGCGGCGTAGGTGGTCCAGACGAATGCGCCGCTTGGATCCTGTTTCTTGGCTTTGATCGCATCTACGATCGGTTTGTTGGCTGGAACCTGGTCGTAGTTCTTCGGTTTGGTGACCAGCAGGCCTTCAGCCGATTCACCAGCGATATTAGACAGCGACACGTTTGCCACCCCTTCCGGGCCCATAAACTGGGTTTTCAGACCGGCAGCACGCGCCTGACGCAGGAGCTGGCCCATCTCAGGGTGGTAACCACCGTAGTAGACGAAATCGATGTTCTCTTTCTTCAGACGCGCCACCATGGTAGAGAAATCTTTCTCACCGGCGGTAATACCGTCGAAGAACACCACGTTGGCATTGGATTTTTTCAGGTTGTCCTGCACGGAACGCGCCAGGCCTTCACCGTACTGCTGCTTGTCATGGACAATAGCGATACGCTGCGGCTTCACTTTATCGACAATATATTTCGCCGCGGTTGGACCCTGGTCAGAGTCCAGGCCAGTGGTACGCATTACCATCTTGTAGCCACGGGCGGTCAGTTCCGGCGCGGTGGCAGCAGGGGTGATCATCAGAATACCTTCGTCTTCGTAGATGTCAGACGCAGGCTGCGTGGAAGAGGAGCACAGGTGGCCGATCACGTATTTGATGCCGTCGTTGACCACTTTGTTGGCTACCGCAACCGCTTGTTTCGGGTCACAGGCATCATCATATTTTACGATCTGCAGCTTTTCGCCTTTGATACCGCCCTTGGCATTAATGTCGGCAACCGCTTGTTCTGCGCCGGTAAACTCCTGGTCGCCGTACTGCGCTACCGGACCGGACATGGCGCCAACCACGGCCACTTTAATATCAGCCTGAGCCATGGTGCTGAATGCCAGCGCGATACATCCTGCCAGTAAGGCTTTGCCCTTCATATTCATCCTGAGAATCCCCATTGTGATGGTTATTGTGTTTGTTGTGATGTTGTTTTATGGCGCTTTATTTCGATTATGCGTCTGCCGTGCGCGCCTTTTCAGCATACTCTGCTAAAACATACCCCATTTTTATCTATTTGGAATAGCTATTTTGAAATGTATATAAGGTAAGGAAGGCTTTAACGAGTCAGCGCACAACACAGGGGTAAGTGTTTGCCGGCAGGGGGAAAACGCCCGACGGGCGCTAAAAAAACAAAACCCCCGAATTTGCATTCGAGGGTTATCGGGGTACTTCGCGGGGATTAGGCTTCGATAGCGGCGCGAAGTTTTTTCATGGCGTTCTTCTCAAGCTGACGCACACGTTCAGCGGAGACGCCGTAGCGGTCGGCCAGCTCCTGCAGGGTGGACTTGTTGTCTTCGTCCAGCCAGCGGGCACGGATAATATCCTGGCTACGCTCGTCGAGGCCTTCCATTGCGAAGGTCAGCTTGTTGGCGGCCTGCTCTTCCCAGTTGTCATCTTCGATGCCGTCGGCAAAGTTGGACGACTTATCCTGCAGATAGAGGACCGGGGCCATCGGCTGGCTGTCGGACGCATCATCGTCAGAGGACATATCAAAAGTCATGTCCTGCGCGGCCATACGGGATTCCATCTCGCGCACATCTTTGCTGGATACGCCCAGCTCGCGGGCAACCATCTCGACTTCATCCTGGTTAAACCAGCCCAGACGCTGCTTGGTTTTACGCAGGTTAAAGAACAGTTTACGCTGAGCTTTAGTGGTTGCGACCTTCACGATACGCCAGTTACGCAGCACGTATTCGTGGATTTCCGCTTTGATCCAGTGCACGGCGAAGGAGACCAGACGCACACCCACTTCCGGGTTGAAGCGACGCACCGCCTTCATCAGGCCGATGTTGCCTTCCTGAATCAAATCCGCCTGCGGCAGGCCATAGCCCGCGTAGTTACGAGCAACGTGAACAACAAAGCGCAGGTGTGACAGGATCAGCGTCTTAGCTGCTTCCAGATCGCCCTGGTAATGCAGCTTTTCAGCGAGCTCCTTTTCTTCCTCGGCCGTCAACATCGGCCAGGTGTTCGCAGCCCGGATGTAAGACTCCAGGTTACCAACAGGGGCTAAAGCTAAAGTTTGCATTTCTTTGGTCATTCATTCCTCTCAATCGATTCTTTCTGGCGGCGGTTTGTCCCCATCAGGCAACGAACATGCCAGAATTAATGAGCAACGAGAATATCATTCACTCTTTTATCAGACAGTGATTTTATCCACAAGTTCCGAGTGAAACTGTGAATAAATTACGCACAAAATGTGACACGGGGATGATTATGCGGGACAGAGTCAACAGGGGACTCTTTCCCTGCACGGTGATTCTCAATGCAGGGAAAGATTATACCAGAGATTTTTTAGTCAGGGGTAAAGTGACGTAAATGTTGCACGGTTGCTAACCATGCTGCGATCCAGCCGATCATCGAGCACACCAGCAGCAATAACAGGCACTCATCGAAGGCTAAGCCACTGATATTAAACTTCGTTCCAAAAACCTGCGCCACATCGGTGACGGCCGCAGAAAGTCGCATCACCAAAATTTCTGACAATATCAGTGAAAGAAATGCGCCGGAAAAACCGAGCAATGCGCCGCCATACAGGAAGGGACGCAGGATGAAACCGTCGGTGGCGCCGATCAGCTTCTGTACGTTAATGGTGTCGCGACGGGCGAAGATACTCAGCCGCACGCTGTTGCCGATAACGAGGAACACTGCCGCCACCATCAGCACGCCGATCATGGCTGCGACGCGTCCGACCAGGCCAGTCAGCGCCGTCAGACGGGCAAACCAGCTGTCGTCCATCCGCACTTCATCGATGCCGTTGATGCGGGATACGCGATCGCGCAGGGTGTTCAGCGACTCGGTGCCCTGGAAATCCAGTTTCGGGATCACCACCGCCACCGCGGGCAGAGGGTTCTCCTCCAGCATATCCAGCGCGCCGCCAAACCCGGACCAGTTACGGAACTCGCCTAAGGCCTCATCCCGTGACAGGTAGTTTACTTTCTCAACGCCCTGCTCCGCCTGCAGCTGCCCCACCACCTGCGCCGCCGCGTTATCGTCGAGCGCTTTGTCGAGATAGACGGTGATCTGCGGGGAAGGATAGTACTGCGACGCCGCCTGGTTTACGTTTTTGTAGACCATGTAGCAGACGCTGGGCAGGGTCAGGGAGATGGCAATCACCATCACCGTCAGGAAGGTGGCCAGCGGTTTGCTTTTCAGATCCTGCAGCGCGCCCTGGAAGGCGTACCGCACCTGTTCGTTAAAGACGTTGGTTTTGCGCGAGTTGGGTTTTGGCGCGGATTTGCTGCGCTTCGGCGCATTGCGGTTGCCGTCACCCGGGCCGCCCGCCGATTTACGAAAACGGTCGAGCTTGCTGCCAAACTGCCGCATCTGGTTCATTGCATCACGCTTATTCACCGAGGCCTCCGTGCAAATGACCGTCGCTCAGCGTCAGCATGCGGTACGACCGACGGGAGATAAGCCCCATGTCGTGCGTCGCCATCAGTACTGTCACCCCAACGCGGTTAAACTCCTCAAACAGACGCAGGATCCCTTCGGAAAGGGCGTCGTCCAGGTTACCGGTAGGTTCATCCGCCAGCAGCACCGCCGGTTTGTTCACCACCGCGCGGGCAATGCCCACGCGCTGCTGTTCACCGCCGGAGAGCTGAATCGGAAAGTTCTTCGCTTTGTCCAGCAGCCCGACCTTATCCAGCGCCGCGGAGACGCGACGACGAATATCATCCCCACTGGCACCCGCAATAATCAGCGGGATCGCCACGTTGTCGAATACCGTGCGGTCCATCAGCAGATGGTGATCCTGGAAAATCATGCCGATCTGCCGACGCAGGAACGGCACTTCACGGTTTTTCAGGCGGCTGATGTCGTGGCCGCTAAACCAGATTTTCCCGGCGCTGGGCCGTTCGATCCCACAGATAAGCTTGAGCAGGGTACTTTTCCCGGCGCCGGAGTGACCGGTCAGGAATGCCATCTCGCCCGGCTGCAGATGGAAGTTAATCCCCTGCAGCGCTTGTCTCCCACCGAGATAGGCCTTGCTGACGTGTTCAAAGCGAATCATTGTTAATCCTCTCGGGCAAAAAGTGCCTCAATAAAGTCGCCCGATTTAAACGGACGTAAATCTTCGATACGTTCGCCAACACCGATGTAACGGATAGGGATCCCGAACTGGTCCGCCACCGAGAAGATCACCCCGCCTTTCGCGGTGCCATCCAGCTTGGTCAGCGTGATCCCGGTCAGTCCTACCGCTTCATGGAACAGCTTCGCCTGACTGATAGCGTTCTGCCCGGTGCTGGCATCAATAGTCAGCATAATTTCATGCGGTGCATCTTCGTCCAGCTTCTTCATTACGCGGACGATCTTCTTCAGCTCTTCCATCAGGTGCGATTTATTCTGCAGACGCCCGGCGGTATCGGCAATCAGCACATCCACGTTACGCGCTTTCGCGGCCTGGATGGCGTCGAAAATCACTGATGCGGAGTCGGCGCCGGTATGCTGGGCAATCACCGGAATGTTGTTGCGCTGGCCCCACACCTGCAGCTGCTCAACGGCGGCGGCACGGAAGGTATCCCCCGCAGCCAGCATCACCGATTTGCCCTGCTGTTCGAACTGACGCGCCAGCTTGCCGATGGTGGTGGTTTTACCCACGCCGTTCACGCCGACCATCAGAATAACAAAGGGCATTTTGCCTTCAATATTAAGCGGTTCGTCAACTTTTGCGAGGATTTCACCCATCTCTTCTTTCAGCAGGCCGTACAGCGCCTCGGCGTCGCGAAGCTGTTTACGGCTGGCGCTCTCGGTCAGACTGGTGATGATTTTGCGGGTAGTCTCCACGCCAACGTCAGCAATCAGGAGCTGTTCTTCCAGCTCTTCAAAGAGATCATCGTCGATTTTCTTGCCGCGGAACAGACTGATAAATCCGGAACCGAGGTTCTCTTTGGTTTTGACCAGGCTGCGTTTCAGGCGGGCGAAGAAACCTTCTTTGGTTGGTTTTTCCTGCTCCTGGGCAAGCTCTTCAACCGGCTCTTCCTCTTCAGTTACCGGGACGACAAGCACCGCTTCTTCTGCGGCTGCGGCCGCCAGCGCCTGAGCTTCGAGCTCTTCATCGCTAATGGGCTCTTCAACGTCGGTCTCTGGCAGGTACTCTTCCGGGATCGCTTCCTCAATTTCATCGAGGATCTCTTCCGGCAGCGGTAATTCTTCATGCTCAACCGCCTGCGGAGGTTCCACCTCAGCGACCGGCTCGACAATCTCTTCCACAGGCCCTGGCGCAACGGCCACTGGCTCTGGCTCAACCGGCTGTGGTTTTTCGCTCTCCTGGACCTGCTCAGTAAACTCAACCACCTCTTCGGCAAAGGCTTCTGTCTCTTCTTTGCTGTGGGCAGGCGTTTCTGCTTCTACGTCAGCGACGGTCTCAACAGGGGTTTCAGGCTGCGGCTGTTCAACAACAGCAGGCTGTTCGGCGATCTGTTGTTCTTCGTTTTGCTGCTCGGTTTCCTGCTCTTTTTGACCAAAGCCCAGCCAGGAAAAGAAGCCACGTTTTTTCTCTTTTGCCATCTGCGACTACACCCCTCGCGGTTAATTACTGGCGCTATATACATGGAAGCTAAAAAAATGATGAAATAGTTTATCACTTAACTTAACGCACATCACCGCCTGCAAGCGCAGGCCGTCGGTGTACCCGAGCAAAGATATGAAGAAACCCAACCGTGCCGCAGCGGGCCAGATACGTATTATCGGCGGTCAGTGGCGAGGCCGTAAACTGCCGGTACCGGATAGCCCCGGTCTGCGCCCGACCACCGACCGCGTTCGCGAGACGCTGTTTAACTGGCTGGCTCCTTCAATGGTAGATGCCCGCTGCCTGGACTGCTTCGCCGGAAGCGGCGCGCTTGGGCTCGAAGCCCTGTCGCGCTACGCCGCCAGCGCCACGCTGCTGGAGATGGACCGCAGCGTTTCTCAACAGCTTCAGCTAAACCTGGCCTCGCTGAAAGCGACACACGCCAACGTGGTCAATACTAACGCTCTCGCCTTCCTTGCGCAGGCGGGCACGCCGCACGATGTGGTGTTTGTCGATCCACCGTTCCGCAAAGGGCTGCTGGAAGAGACGCTGACGCTGCTGGAAAACAACGGCTGGCTGGCGGATGATGCGCTAATCTACGTCGAGAGTGAGGTAGAAAACGGTTTACCGCCGGTGCCTGCCCACTGGGATCTGCACCGGGAAAAAGTGGCCGGGCAGGTCGCCTATCGTCTTTATCACCGTCAATCTCAAGGAGAGACCGATGCCGGTACTGATTAATCTGGGTCGTTTACTGATGCTGGGGGTCTGGGCGTTTCTGATCCTCAACCTCGTCCATCCCTTCCCGCGTCCGATGAATATTTTCGTCAACGTGGCGCTGATTTTTACCTCATTTATGCATGCCCTGCAGATGGTGATGCTGAAAAACGGTATGCCAAAAGATGGCCCGAAAATGACCGGCTGGCAGCAGCTGCGGGTGTTTATTTTTGGCGTGTTTGAGCTGCTGGTGTGGATGAATAAGTTTAAGGCGCAGGCGAAGAAATAATTTTTCCCCTCACCCCGGACCGTACACCCCAAAGGGGCGAGGGTGAAAAGACGGCTCCGGGCGATCCCCTCTCCCCTGTGGGGAGAGGGTTAGGGCGAGGGGATATCACGGCGCCGGACTAAACCCCTCAAACCGCGATCCCTTGTAACTCAACGTCCCTTTATCCCCCACCGTCAGCTGATGGTACTGCTTCTCGTCGAGGCGAAACGTCATCTCCAGACCACCGCTTTCCGGCTTAAAGCTCGCTTCATAGCGCATGGCGGTGCCGGCGGGCGTCACCTGTTGCTGGCGGGAACGGCGGTCGTTAATCGGTTTTTCCCGTTTATTGCTCACCACTACTCGCTTTTGCAGCAGCGGGGCGGCGTCGTTATCCGCCTTTTCCCGGCGCTGCTGCACGAAGCGGAATGAGGCCGCAATGACGATAATCGCCAGTACGATAATAAAAAAAAGCGGCATCTTGCTCATTGAACCATCCTTTAAGACCAGGCTGAAATCAGGATAGCGTGCCACGCTGTGCATTGCTATTGGCCCGTCTGCACCACTACACTGAAGTGAAACTGTTTATCCAACAATAACAGATACAGGGACTTAATATGCTTTGGTCATTTATCGCTGTCTGTTTCTCCGCATGGCTGTATGTCGATGCGTCCTACCGCGGCCCTGCCTGGCAGCGCTGGCTGTTTAAACCCGTCACCTTGTTGCTGCTCCTGCTGCTGGCCTGGCAGGCGCCGATGTTTAACGCCATCAGCTACCTGGTGCTCGCCGGGCTCTGCGCCTCACTGGCCGGTGATGCCCTGACCCTGCTGCCGCGCCAGCGACTGCTGTATGCCGTGGGGGCGTTCTTCTTATCGCATCTGCTCTACACCATCTATTTCGCCAGTCAGATGACGCTGTCGTTTTTCTGGCCGCTACCGCTGGCGCTGCTGGTGATTGGCGCGCTGTTGATCGCCGTAGTCTGGACGCGGCTGGAGGAGCTGCGCTGGGCGGTGTGTACCTTTATCGCCATGACCCTGGTGATGGTCTGGCTGGCGGGTGAGCTATGGTTCTTCCGTCCGACGGCGCCGGCTCTGTCGGCCTTCATCGGCGCCACGCTCCTGCTGCTGGGTAATATCGTCTGGCTGGGCAGTCACTATCGCCGCCGTTTCCGCGCCGATAATGCCATTGCCGCCGCGTGCTACTTCGCCGGGCACTTCCTGATTGTGCGCTCGCTGTATATTTAAATAGCGCTTGACTCTGGAGTCGACTCCAGAGTGCATACTGCGGCTAATGAGAAAATTATCATTACCGGAGAGTGCCATGTCGACTCCAGAAACACCTAAAAAAGTGCCGCAATTTTCGGCGCTTAAGCTCGCACCCCTTCCCGCCAAAGAGACCTGCTGCGCTGCGGATCACGCCCCGGTGCAGGCCGAACCTGGGCCTCCCGTTCAGGGCCAGCGTTATAGCTGGGTGGTCAACGGCATGGACTGTGCCGCCTGCGCCCGCAAAGTAGAAACTGCCGTCAGACAGGTGGCGGGCGTCAATCACGTCCAGGTCCTGTTTGCTACCGAAAAGCTGCTGGTGGATGCGGGGAGCAACGTCAGCGCCCAGGTCGAAGCGGCGGTGATCAATGCGGGCTATACGCTGCGCAATGAGAATGTCCCGGCAGAAAAAACGTCCCCGCTGCGCGACAACCTGCCGCTCATCACGCTTATCCTGCTGATGGCCCTGAGCTGGGCATTGGAGCAGTTCAACCATCCGCTCGGCAACCTCGCCTTTATCGCCACTACCCTGGTCGGGCTCTGGCCGGTGGCCCGTCAGGCGCTGCGCCTGATGAAAAGCGGGAGCTGGTTCGCGATTGAAACCCTGATGAGCGTGGCCGCCATCGGAGCGCTGTTTATCGGTGCCACGGCGGAAGCGGCGATGGTCCTGCTGCTGTTTCTGATTGGTGAAAGGCTCGAAGGCTGGGCGGCAAGCCGGGCGCGGAAAGGGGTCAGCGCGCTGATGGCGCTGAAGCCGGAAACCGCCATCCAGGTCATTCACAATGAGCGCAAAACCGTCCCCATTGCCGCGTTGCGTCCCGGAGATGTGATTGAGGTAGCCGCCGGGGGACGTCTGCCTGCCGACGGGACGCTGCTGACCGCGACGGCCAGCTTTGATGAAAGTGCCCTGACCGGGGAATCTATCCCGGTCGATCGTTCGGCGGGGGAAAAAGTCCCGGCCGGGGCCACCAGCGTCGATCGTCTGGTGCAGCTGACGGTCCTGTCCGAACCGGGCGACAGCGCCATCGACCGTATCCTGAAGCTGATTGAAGAGGCAGAAGAGCGCCGTGCGCCGGTGGAGCGTTTTATAGACCGCTTCAGCCGGATCTATACCCCGGTGATTATGCTGGTCGCGCTGCTGGTGGCCGTGGTGCCGCCGCTGCTGTTCAGCGCTGCATGGGAAGGCTGGATCTATAAAGGGCTGACCCTGCTGCTGATTGGTTGTCCTTGTGCGCTGGTGATCTCCACCCCGGCGGCCATCACCTCCGGACTGGCGGCCGCCGCACGTCGTGGGGCGCTGATTAAGGGCGGCGCGGCGCTGGAGCAGCTGGCGCAGGTGCAGCAGGTGGCGTTCGACAAAACCGGTACCCTGACGGTGGGCAAACCACAGGTGACGGGCATTTATCCGCATGAGATCCGCGAGCAGGATTTGCTGGCACTGGCCGCCGGGGTGGAGCAAGGTTCGACTCACCCGCTGGCGCAGGCGATTGTGCGTGAAGCACAGTCCCGCGGGCTGACTGTTCCGGCGGCTACCGCCCAGCGTGCGCTGATGGGGTCGGGGATTGAAGCCGAAATCGCGGGCAGCAAGGTGCTGATTTGCGCCGCGGCTACCTTCCCTGACCCGCGCTTTACGGCGCAAATCGAGACCCTGGAGCAGGCCGGACAGACGGTGGTGATGGTGGTTCAGGACGGCGAGGCAAAAGGTCTGATCGCGCTGCGGGATACCCTGCGGGATGACGCGAAAGAGGCCATAGCCGCACTGCATCAATTGGGCATCAAGGGAGCGATCCTGACCGGCGATAACCCGCGCGCTGCAGGGGCCATTGCCGGGGAGCTGGGGCTCGATTTCCGCGCCGGGCTGCTGCCGGCGGATAAAGTGCAGGCGGTGACGGCCCTGAATGCGCAAACGCCGCTGGCGATGGTCGGAGACGGGATTAACGACGCTCCGGCGATGAAGGCGGCGACGATAGGCATTGCGATGGGCAGCGGCACCGACGTGGCACTGGAGACCGCCGATGCGGCGCTGACTCACAACCGTTTGACCGGGCTGGCGCAGATGATCGGTCTGGCCCGCGCCACCCGCGCCAATATCCGGCAGAACATCGCCATCGCGCTGGGGTTGAAAGGGATTTTCCTGGTGACCACCCTGCTGGGAATGACCGGATTGTGGCTGGCAGTACTGGCAGATACCGGGGCGACGGTACTGGTGACGGCGAACGCGTTGCGGTTATTGCGTGGTCGGTAAAAGCGCCCGGTGGCGGCTGCGCCTTACCGGGCCTACGGTCTTGTAGGCCGGGCAAGCGCAGCGCCGCCCGGCATTATCACTACTGCATCCCTAACATCCGCGGTAACCACAGCGATATCGCCGGGATGTAGGTCACTAACCCCAACACCACCAGCAGCATGCCGTAGAACGGCAGCATCTCACGCACGACGGCTTCGATCTTCTGCTTACTCACCGCACTGGCAACAAACAGCACCGATCCCACCGGCGGGGTAATCAGCCCCATCCCGAGGTTCACCATCATGATCATCCCGAAATGCACCGGATCGATACCCAGCGCATTGGTTACCGGCAGCAGCACCGGGGTCAGGATCAGAATGATCGGCGCCATGTCCATCAGGGTGCCAATCAGCAGCAGCATGATGTTGATGTACATGAGGATCACATACTTGTTGTCCGACAGCGAGGTGAAGAACTCGGTGATGCGCATCGGCAGCTGCATGTAGGTCATCACCGCGCCAAACGCCGCTGCGAAGCCGATCAGGATCATCACGATCGTCACCGTCTTCACCGTGCGGCACATCAGCTTCGGCAGTTCGTTCCACTTGTAGTCACGGTAGATAAACATGGTGACAAAGAACGCCCACAGACAGGCAACCGCCGCGGATTCGGTAGCGGTAAAGATCCCCGACAAAATGCCGCCGAGAATAATCACTACCGTCATCAGCCCCCACAGAGCATCGAAGAAAATCTTCAGCGCCTGCTTAAAGGGGATCCTTTCGCCTTTCGGATAACCGCGCTTATGGGCAAAACCCAGGCACAGCAACATCAGAGAGACCCCTAGCAGCAAGCCCGGCAGGACGCCCGCGATAAACAGCGTCGCAATCGACACCGTACCGCCTGCCGCCAGGGAGTAGATCACCGAGTTATGGCTGGGTGGGATCAGGATCGCCTGCACCGAGCCGCTGGCGGTCACCGCCGCTGCGTACTCACGCGGATAGCCCTTCTTCTCCATCTCCGGGATCATCACGGTACCGATGGAGGCAGTATCTGCCACCGACGAGCCCGAGATCGCACCGAAGAAGGTCGAGGCGACGATATTCACCAGCGACAGTCCGCCGCGAATAAAGCCGACAAAGATATAGGCAAAGTTCACCAGTCGGCGGGCAATGCCCCCTTCCGCCATGATCGCCCCCGCCAGGATAAAGAACGGGATCGCCAGCAGGGTAAATTTATTCACCCCGCTGGTGATCTGGATCATCAGCGCCTCCAGCGGCAGGTCAATCCACAGCGCGCCAGCCACGGCGCTTAAGCCGACGGCAAAGGCCACCGGCATCCCCAGCGCCAGTAAGATGGCGAGGGTGAATAACAAAACAAATGCGTCCATCACTCACCCCTTAACTGTGGTTGCCGATCATGACGACCGGGCGATGTTCCTGAGAGCCAAACAGCAGGCGCTCAAGAACGAACAGGAGCAGAATCGCCGAGCCAATCGGCAGTGGCAAGTAGCTTTCACCGGAGGTCAAAATGGGAAACTCCGCTACCGGCTGTTCCCACAGTTCAACGCACAGCAAATAGCTGTACCACAACATCAGGCCCGAAATGACCAGCATCAGAAGATCCACGATCCGCGCGCACACGATTTTCATCGCGTCAGACAACCGGTCGGTGAGCATATTCACCGCAATATGCGAACCGGCGCGGTAGCTCACCGCCGCGCCGATAAAGGTGAATGTCACCATACAAATAATGGCAATCGGCTCCGGCCAGGACTCACCACGGTTAAGGACATAGCGTGAGAAGATGCCAATCGGAATAACAATGGTCATCACCAGCAGCGACAGGCCTGCCACGCCCATCGCCAGCAAATAGAGACGGTCCATCCACTTAAGATAGAGTTCGGACATAAGTTCCCCGGGTTACTGAACGTCAGCGATGGCTTTCATCAGATCCTGATGCTTGTTGCCATACTGCGCGCGCACCGGCTCTGTCGCCTTCACGAAGACCGCTTTATCAATGTCGTGGAACTGCACGCCGCCCGCCTTCATCTTCTGCAGGGCTTCGTCGTTATAGGCCTGCCACAGCTTGCGCTGCTCGAACTGCGCTTCACGGGCCAGGGTCAGGATTTTTTGCTGTTCGTCGGCGCTCAGCTTGTCCCATTTCACTTTGGAGTAGAGCAGCATTTCCGGGGTGATAAAGTGGCCGCTGAGGGTGTAGTTTTTGGCAATCGGCATGTAGTTATGGGCAATAAAGGTTGGCGGGTTGTTCTCGGCCCCGTCGATAACGCCGGTCTGCATGCCGCTGTAGACTTCACTTACCCCCATCGCCACGGAGTTGGCCCCCATATCTTTCAGCGTGGCCAGCGCCACCGGGCTACCCTGGACGCGGATTTTCTTACCTTTCAGATCTTCCGGTTTCACGATGGGATCTTTGGTGATCAGATTACGGGTGCCGGAGTCCATCCAGCCGAGGAACACCAGGCGCGATTTCGGGTTGGCGGTGAGTTTGTCGCCGATGGATTTACCGATATCGCCATCGATGACTTTGTGCATATGGTCTTCGTCGCGGAATACGTAGGGCAGCGTAAAGACCTCGATGTCCGGCAGGATGGCGGCAACCGGGGCCATGGAGACGCGAATCATGTCAATCGCCCCCATCTGCGCCTGCTCAATCATCTGCTTCTCATCGCCCAGCACGCCGCCCGGGAAGACTTTGATATCCAGCTTGCCGTCGGTTTGTTGTTTGAGTTTTTCACCCATGTGCTGCACTGCCACCACGTTCGGATAGCCTTCAGGATGCACATCGGCGGCTTTAATGGTTTGCGCCGAAACAGAGGCAGCAAAAGCAGACAGGCACAGAGCGGCCAGCAACGGCTTGAGGGTCGTTTTCATTGAGTCAACTCCAGGGTAGTGAGGTAAGTATCGGAACGTTGTTTTAGTTTTGACGTTTAGAAATTAGCCTAATGCCTGGAAAGCGTAGGTGAAGCGCCTCACAAAAAGCGCTAAAAATTGAAATGGTGGTTCAGATTTGTGCGGGATGTCATGCCGGGGGGCGGCTACGCCTTACCCGGCCTACGCGTAGGCCCTTGCAAGCGAAGCGCCGCCGGGCAAAATGGCATTAGCCTTTGCGGATAAGATATTTATACGGCAGCGCCCCGGTCTCCTGCGCCAGCAGCTCATGTTCCATAAAGGTACAGAAGCCCGGAATATCGCGGGTCGTGGCCGGATCGTCGGCAATAATTAACAGCGTTTCGCCGGATTGCATATTGCGCACGGTTTTGCGCACCATCATCACGGGTTCCGGGCAGCGCAGGCCCTGAGCATCAAGGGTATGGTCCGGGTGGGTAAGCAGATCGGTCATCTTGGTCTCGTCCAGATAAAAACGGCAGTAGTTTACGCCGCAGGCGGAGCAAAGCAAACCAGGTTAACGATTGCGTGAAAATTAGCCATTGCAAACTGTCGTTAAAGCAGTATCATGCGGCGGCTTTATTGGGTTCCCTCACCCCAAATACTAATCAAAAAGGTCACAATATGACGCAGTTCTCTCAATCGCAGCGCGTAAAAGCGTTGTTCTGGCTTTCGCTTTTCCATCTGCTGGTGATCACCTCCAGTAACTACCTGGTGCAGCTGCCGATCTCCATCTTTGGTTTTCATACCACCTGGGGCGCGTTTAGTTTCCCGTTTATCTTCCTTGCGACCGATCTCACCGTCCGTATCTTTGGCGCCCCGCTGGCCCGACGCATTATTTTTGCCGTCATGCTTCCGGCGCTGTTTGTTTCGTACGTGATCTCCTCGCTGTTCTATATGGGCAGCTGGCAGGGCTTTGAGGCGCTGACGCACTTCAACCTGTTCGTCGCCCGTATCGCCGCCGCCAGCTTTATGGCCTATGCGCTGGGGCAGATCCTCGACGTGCATGTGTTTAACCGCCTGCGACAGAACCATCGCTGGTGGATGGCCCCCACCGCCTCCACGCTGTTTGGCAACGTCAGCGATACGCTGGCCTTTTTCTTTATCGCCTTCTGGCGCAGCCCGGATGCGTTCATGGCGCAACACTGGATGGAAATTGCCCTCGTGGACTACGCCTTTAAGGTGCTTATCAGCCTGGTGTTCTTCCTGCCGATGTACGGCGTGCTGCTGAATATGTTGCTGAAAAGATTCGCGGATAAATCTGAAATCCCGGGATTGCAGGCTGGTTAAAGGTTCCCCTGAACAGTTGTGATAAGATGGATTGATGCGCCGTTATGGCCGTTTATCGAAAGGAAGAATGTAATGCGCAATCTGGTTAAATATGTCGGGATTGGCCTGCTGGTGATGGGGCTGGCAGCCTGTGATAACAGCGACACCAAAACGCCTGCTCAGGCTGCGTCTGCTGAAAGCAACGCGACGGGTCAACCGGTCAGCCTGATGGATGGCAAACTCAGCTTCTCTCTGCCAGCCGATATGACCGATCAGAGCGGCAAGCTGGGCACCCAGGCGAACAACATGCACGTCTATTCCGATGCCACCGGGCAAAAAGCGGTGATTGTGATCGTCGGGGATGACACCAATGAAGACCTGGGCGTGCTGGCAAAACGTCTGGAAGATCAGCAGCGCAGCCGTGATCCGCAGCTGCAAGTGGTGACCAACAAATCCATCGAGCTGAAAGACCACAAAATGCAGCAGCTGGACAGCATTATCTCTGCCAAAGGCCAGACCGCTTACTCCTCCGTGGTGCTGGGCAAAGTGGACAACAAGCTGCTGACCCTGCAGATCACCCTGCCTGCTGACGATCAGCAGAAAGCGCAAACTGCCGCAGAGAACATCATCAATACCCTGGTGATTCAGTAAGTTCTCACGATGAAATGGCCTCCGCTGGAGGCCATTTTTTTAGCCGCCACGTCAGCAGTAACGCCACCGCCACCAGCCCCGCGGCCGCCAGATAGATAACCGGCACCCCGGCCCACGCCATCACCAACCCGGCCAGCGGCCCGGTAATCCCCAGCGACATATCCATAAACACCGTGTAGGTCGCCAGCGCCGCGCCCTGATTCTGCTGCGGCACCGCTTTGACCGCCACCACCCCCAGCGCCGGGAACACCAGCGAGAAACCCGCCCCCGCGAGGAAGACCCCGATCCGCGCCATCCACGGCGCATCGGCGATACCGGTCAGCAGCAGGCCGATAATCTCAACAGCAAAGCAGATGATGGCCACGTTCAGCCCGCCCAGCCGATTGATACCGTTCGGGAACAGCAGCCGCGTCCCGACGAAGGCACAGCTGAACAGGGTCAACGCAAAGGCTGCGCCGTCCCAGCCTTTATCGGCGTAAAACAGCGTAATGAAGGTGGCGATCACCCCAAAGCCTGCCGAGCCGAGGGCCAGCGCCATGCCGTAGGGCCAGACCCGCCCCAGCACCGCGCGAAACGGCATCGGCTTGCCTTTGCTGGCTTTAACTTTTGGCCGCGGCAGCGCAAATAAAATCGCCAGCAGCGCCACCACCATAATGGTGAGCGCCAGCCCGCTCAGGCCGGTGTAGCGATAGCAGAGCACCCCCAGCGGGGCCCCCATCGCCATCGCGCCGTAGGTCACAATCCCGTTCCAGGAGATCACCCGCCCGATGTGCGATGCCCCCACCACCCCCACGCCCCACAGCGTGGAGCCGGTTCCGGCAAGACTTTGCCCGACGCCGAGGATCACCCGGCCCAGACAGAGCAGCACCAGGCTCACCATCGGCCAGGCGCTGGTTAACCCGGCGAGAAAATAGCTCACCCCGCTCAGGAAGCAGCCGCAGAGTCCCAGCACCACAATGCTTTTCGGGCCAAACAGGTCGGCATAGCGCCCGGCATAAGGGCGACTTAACAGGGTGGCGAAGTATTGCAGGCTGATCACCAGACCCGCCCAGAAGGCGCTAAAGCCCATGATGTCATGGACATAGCCCGGCAGAACGGCGAGCGGCAGACCGATAGTCAGGTAGCTGGCAAAGTTGAAAATAACGACGGAAACAATACGCAGGTTGAGGCGTAATCCACTCAGTGCCGGTTCGGCGGCGGGTTCGGGCATCAGGTTCACCAGAATTTTTACAACAGTGTTTCACTATTACCATGCCAGGGGCAGAAATGCAGCAGCGACTTTAAGATTAACGGCCTCCGCCGAAGCGCTGCGCGCGCACTACACTTATGAGCATCTTAGAAGAGGAAACACTATGTTAACCACCCCACCCGCTAAACCGGGTCTTACACAGCCTGATAAATCCGGTCTGCACATTCTGCTCAAACTGGCCTGCCTGGTGGTGATCCTCGCCGGCATCCACGCCGCAGCGGATATTCTCGTGCAGCTATTGCTGGCGCTTTTTTTCGCCATCGTCCTTAACCCTCTCGTCACCTGGTTTTTGCGTCGCGGGGTTAGCCGCCCGCTGGCCATCACCATTGTGGTGGTGGTGATGCTGATTGGCCTGACGGCGCTGTTTGGGGTGCTGGCGGCTTCGCTCAATGAATTTGCCGCCATGCTGCCGAAATACAACAAAGAGCTGACGCGCAAACTGGTCGATGTGCAGGAGATGTTCCCGTTCCTCAACCTGCATATCTCCCCGGAGCGAATGCTACGACGGATGGATTCGGAAAAGGTGATGACCTTTGCCACCGCCTTAATGACCCAACTGTCCGGGGCGATGGCCAGCGTCCTGCTGCTGGTGATGACGGTGGTCTTTATGCTGTTTGAAGTGCGCCACGTGCCGTACAAAATGCGTTTTGCCCTCAATAATCCGCAGATCCACATCGCGGGCCTGCACCGGGCGCTGAAGGGCGTCTCCCATTATCTGGCGCTGAAGACGCTGCTCAGTCTATGGACAGGTGCCATTGTCTGGCTGGGGCTGACCCTGCTGGGGGTGCAGTTCGCGCTGATGTGGGGCGTGCTGGCCTTCCTGCTCAACTACGTGCCCAACATTGGCGCGGTGATCTCCGCCGTCCCGCCGATGATCCAGGCGTTTCTGTTTAATGGCCTCTATGAGTGCGCCATGGTGGGGGCGCTGTTCCTGATCGTCCATATGGTGCTGGGCAATATCCTGGAGCCACGGATGATGGGCCACCGGCTGGGGATGTCCACCATGGTGGTGTTCCTGTCGTTACTGGTCTGGGGCTGGTTGCTGGGGCCGGTGGGGATGTTGTTGTCCGTTCCGCTTACCAGCGTCTGTAAGATCTGGATGGAGACCACCCAGGGGGGCAGCAAGCTGGCGATCCTGCTCGGGCCGGGCCGACCAAAAAGCCGCTTACCGGGGTAACGCTGCACATGTACGAAAAGGACACCCTCAGTGCGCTTGAGGCCATCACCGAAGCGCAGCGCATCGCCTTTGCCCCGATGCTGTTTCAGACCGCGCTCTGTCTGCGTAATACCGGCGTTCTCGCCTGGCTGGACCAACAGGGAGCGCGCGGCGCTTCAGTTGATGAGATCGTGGCGAACAGCACCCTCAGTGAGTATGGCGTGGGCGTATTGCTGGATATGGGATTGAGCGGGCGGATAGTGACGCGCCGGGAGGGACGCTATTATCTGGCCAAAATTGGTCATTATCTGCTGCATGACAGCATGACCCGCATCAATATGGATTTCACCCAGGATGTTTGCTATCAGGGCCTGTTTCATCTTGCCGATTCACTGAGCGCGGAGAAACCGGCTGGCCTGGCAGTCTTTGGCGAATGGCCGACCATTTATCCGGCCCTGTCGGCGTTGCCAGAGCAGGCGCAGCGGAGCTGGTTTGCTTTCGATCACTTCTATTCCGATGGCGCATTCGACGCCGCATTGCCCCTTATATTCGCAAGCTCGCCGACAAAATTGTACGATGTCGGCGGCAATACGGGTAAATGGGCGCTACGCTGCTGCAGATACGATGAAAATATCGCCGTGACGCTGCTCGATCTGCCGCAGCAAATTGCACTGGCCGAGGCAAATATCGCAAATGCAGGATTATCTCATCGTATTGGATTCCATCCTGTCGATATGCTTAGCGACGCTGCTCTGCCGGATGAGGCTGATATCTGGTGGATGAGCCAGTTCCTGGACTGCTTCTCTCCCGATCAGATTGTTACCCTGCTGGGCAAGGTAGCGAAGGTAATGAAGCCCGGTGCCCGTTTGTGCATTCTGGAACCGTTCTGGGATGCGCAAAAATTCGAAGCGGCCTCCTTCAGCCTGAACGCCACCTCGCTCTATTTCACCTGTATGGCGAACGGCAACAGCCGTTTTTATAGCGTAGAGAAATTTTACCACTATCTGGAGAGCGCAGGCTTCCGGGTAGAACAACGGCATGACAATCTCGGGGTGGGCCATACCTTACTGATTTGTCAGAAAAATGAACAATAACGCGGTCTGATTGTTGGCGGCGTTACCGAAAGACGAATTGATCGCGGACGCGCGCAGATGAAATTTGCACTTAACATTCTCGACTGGCATGCAAGAGCGCCAGGCCTTTGCGATGCCAGTCAATGGCAGGCATGGTCGCAGGGCTTGCACGCTATCGATCCTGCTGCGCCGCAGGCCAAACTTACCGATCTGCCGATGATGACCGCCCGCCGCCTCAGTTCCGGCAGTAAGCTGGCGGTGGATTGCGGCCTGGCGCTGGTGCGAAAACACGCCGTTGATGCCGTGGTCTATACCAGCCGTCATGGCGAGCTGGAGCGTAACTATCGCCTCCTGCATGCGCTGGCTACCGGGCAGGATGTTTCCCCGACCGACTTTGCCATGTCGGTCCACAACTCCGCGGTGGGCAATCTGACTATCGCCGCGCGTCAGCCGATTGTTTCGTCGTCCCTTTCCGCCGGTATGGATACTTTTCAGCAGGGTTTGTGCGAGGTGCTAAGCCTGCTGCACGCCGGGTATTCCCGGGTGTTAATGGTCGATTTTGATGGTGCCCTGCCCGATTTTTACCGCCCCGCGCTTCCGGCTCAGATGCCGACCTGGCCCTATGCCATGGCGCTGGTCATCGAAGCCGGGGACACCCTGCGCTGCGAAACCCAGCCCGCCGGTTGTAACCAGGAGCCCCCCCTGCCGCAGAGCCTGCAGTTTCTGCGCCACTATCTGCGTGACGATCGGCAGTTTGCGGTGCCCGGCGAGCGCCTGCGGTGGCAGTGGACGCGTGCATGACAGGACTCATGGCAATCCTCAACCGCGGCTGGCGACGGCTGATGACCGGCTTGTGCTTCGTGCTGTTTGGCGTGGGCGGGCTGCTGCTGTCGCTGGTGTGGTTCAACCTGTTGAACCTGGTCCAGCGCGATCGCGCGCGTCGTCGTCGCCTCGCCCGACGCAGTATTGCCACCAGCTTCCGGGCATTTTTATCCGTCGCCCGTGCCCTGGGCGTGCTGGATTATCGCGTCGATAATGTCGACGCGCTGCGCCACGAGCGCGGCTGCCTGGTAGTAGCGAACCATCCGACGCTGATTGATTACGTGCTTATCGCCTCGGTAATGCCGGAAACCGACTGTCTGGTGAAAGGTGCCCTGCTGCGTAACCCCTTTGTCAGCGGGGCGATCCGCGCGGCGGATTACCTGATCAACAGCGAAGCCGACACCCTGTTAAGCACCTGTCAGCAGCGGCTGGCGCAGGGTGAGACGTTACTGATCTTTCCGGAAGGCACGCGCACACAGGTGGGAAAAGCCATTAAGCTGCAACGCGGTGCGGCCAATATTGCCGTGCGCTGCGGCAGCGATCTGCGGGTGGTCATTATCCACTGCAGCGAGCATCTGCTCGATAAACAGAGCCGTTGGTATAACATACCGCCGAACAAACCGTTCTTCACGGTCGCTGTCCGGGAGCGAATAGGTATTCATGATTTTTACGATGCAGCAGTACATGAACCGGCTCTGGCGGCAAGAGAACTCAACCGGCACCTGCAGCATCGCTTAACTGCCGGTCTTCAATCTTTGTCAGGAATTAATGATGCAAGCGCTCTACCTTGAAATTAAAAATCTAATCATTACCACCCTCAATCTGGACGAATTGACCGCAGAGGATATCGATACGGATGCCGCGCTGTTTGGCGATGGGTTGGGCCTTGACTCGATCGATGCCCTTGAGCTGGGCCTGGCAGTAAAAAACCAGTACGGCGTGGTGTTATCTGCCGAAAGCGAAGAGATGCGTCAGCATTTCTACTCCGTCGCCACCCTGGCCTCTTTTATCACCGCTCAACGCGCCTGAGATCGAATTTAAAATGACTACAGAACACAACGCCGTTTATCAGGAAGTCTCCACTCTCCTGATCACCCTGTTTGAAGTTGCCCCGGACGCCATCACCCCTGAAGCGCGCCTGTATGAAGATCTGGAGCTGGACAGCATCGACGCCGTCGACATGGTTGTTCACCTGCAGAAGAAAACGGGCGCCCGGATCAAACCGGAAACCTTCAAGTCGGTACGTACCGTTCAGGACGTAGTGGACGCGGTAGAAAAACTCCTGCGCGAAGCGTAAAAGACCATGCGTGGCGGACGGTCGTTTCCGGCGCTTCCCCTGCTGACAGGGTTGATGCTGCTCGCATGGCCCTTTCTGATTGGCTTTGGGCTGACCCATAACAGCCTGCACTGGCTGCTGCCGCTGCTGGCGGTCCTGCTGCTGTTCCGTTTTCGTCAGGCGCGGCATAACGCCGGGCCTATGCGCTATGCGGTGCAGGGCGTCGCGCTGGTGGGCATCGTCCTGTGTACGGCAAGTTACCTGCTGAAAGCGCATCAGTGGCTGCTGTTCTATCCGGTGGTGGTCAACCTTGTGATGCTGGCTGTCTTTGGCGGATCGCTGTGGACATCGATGCCCATCGTCGAACGGCTGGCCCGGCTGCGCGAACCGAATTTACCCCCTTCCGGGGTGCGCTATACCCGCGTTGTTACCCGGATATGGTGCGGCTTTTTCATCCTGAACGGCGGGATGGCGCTGTTCACCGCGTTGCGGGGCGATATGCGACTCTGGACGCTGTGGAACGGCATGATTGCCTACCTCCTGATGGGCACGTTAATGGCCACCGAATGGCTGGTGCGTCAGCGAATGATTAAAAAAGAGCAGCACGATGCATAAGCCTCTCCCTGTGAGCCAGTGGCTGAACGCCCCTCGTCCGGACGACACCCCTGTCGCCTGGTCTGGCGATCGCTGCTGGACGCTCGGGCAGCTGCGCGATGACGTCAGCGCCCTGACGGCCTGTTTACAGCAGCAGGATGGCGATCGCTGGGCGCTCTGTTTTGACAACAGCTATCTGTTTATCGTCGCCCTGCTGGCAACGCTGCATGCGGGCAAAACCCCGGTGCTGCCTGGCCACAGCCGCGAGTCGCTGCTGGATGAGCAGCACGCGCTGTTCAGTGGCGTGCTGAGCGACAGGACGCTGAACGTCCGGGGCCGTCTGATTGTGGTCGACGCTGCCCGCTGCAGTGCCACTGGTTTTACGCCGCTGCCCGCCATTCCTGACACCCAGGTTATCGAGCTGTTTACCTCCGGCTCGACCGGCAAGCCTGAGCGTATCATCAAGCATATTGCCCAGCTCGACCAGGAGGCCATGCTGCTGGCAGCACGGTTTGGCGAGCGCCTGAGCGGCTGCCGCGTGGTGGCCTCTGTGGTGCCCCAGCATCTGTACGGCCTGACGTTTCGTATTGTGCTGCCGATGGCACTGGGGCTGCCGCTGCATGCGGAGATGCTGACCTATGCCGAACAGGTGGCGGCGCTGGATCACGCTCAGCGTTACCTGTTTATCACCAGCCCGGCGTTCCTCAAGCGGCTCGATACCCGGCTCGCGCCGCCGCCCGTCGCCGTGCTGGTCTCGGCCGGTGGCGTGCTGACGTGGGAATCGGCCTGCGTTACCCATCGCTGGCTGGGGCTCTGGCCGGATGAAATATATGGCAGCAGCGAAACCGGGGTGCTCGCCTGGCGTCATCGTCAGGGGGACGCCGTTCTCTGGCACCCCTTCCCGGGCGTGAAGATGAACCCCATCGATGACGCCGTGCGCGTTATCTCCCCCCTGATCCGCGAGCCTGAAGGTCTCCTGCTCGACGACATCCTGCACCTGGAGGATAACGGCCAGTTCAGCATCATCGGTCGCCGGGGTCGGGTGGTGAAAATCGAAGACAAACGTATCTCGCTGACCGAAATCGAACAGCGCCTGCTGGCGCTGGAGGGCGTTTGCGAGGCGGCGGCGCTGCCGGTAACGCGCGACGGACGCCAGACCATTGGCGTGCTGCTGGTACTGAATGACACCGCGCGTCAGCAGCTCTGCCAGCGCGGGCGTAACGCGCAGATCCTTGCCTGGCGACGCGCCCTGCAGCCGTGGCTCGAGCCGGTCGCCCTACCCCGTCACTGGCGCATCCTTGATGAAATGCCGGTGAACAGTATGAACAAGCGTGTCTATGCGCAGTTACAGGAGTTATTTCATGAAAATCCATGAAATCGGGCGCCATCAGGCACAACCGCAGCAGCTTGAGATTGTCCTGCACCTCGATCCGGCGCTGTTCTGGTTCCAGGGCCATTTTGCCGTACAGCCCCTGCTGCCCGGCGTCGCCCAGCTCGACTGGGTGATGCACTACGCCACCGGGGTACTGGCACCAGACCACCGTTTTCACAGTATCCAGAATGTGAAATTCCAGGCACCGTTACTCCCGGGAGCCACCGTGACGCTCGTCCTCGACTGGAACGCGGAGCGCGAGATGCTGACGTTTAGCTATCAGCGCCATGACGGCGAACACCGCCACACCGCCAGCAGCGGGAAGATTCGCCTATGTCGCTAACCTTCCGTCCCTGCATCCTGATCCCCTGCTACAACCATGGGGCGATGATGGCTAACGTGCTGGCGCGTCTGGCCCCGTTTCAGCTGCCCATTATTGTGGTCGACGATGGCAGCGATGCCGATACCCGGCAGACGCTGGACCAGCTGGCCAACGAGCATGCCCATCTGACGCTGGTGCGGCTGACGCACAACAGCGGTAAAGGCGGGGCGGTGATCCGCGGGCTGAAAGTCTGCGCCGGGGCGGGGTTTACCCATGCGGTGCAGGTGGATGCCGACGGACAGCATGCCATTGAGGACATTCCGCAGCTGCTGGCGCTGGCAGAGCGCCACCCGCAGGCGTTGATCTCCGGCCAGCCGGTTTATGATGACTCGATTCCCCGCTCGCGCCGGTATGGCCGCTGGGTCACCCATGTCTGGGTGTGGATCGAAACCCTGTCATTGCAGCTCAAAGACAGCATGTGCGGCTTTCGGGTCTACCCGGTGGCGCCGACGCTACAGGTCATCAACTCTGCGTCGCTCGGCAAGCGGATGGATTTTGATACCGAAGTGATGGTGCGCCTCTACTGGCAGGGCAACCCCAGCTATTTTCTGCCGACCCGGGTGACCTATCCCCGGGATGGCATCTCCCATTTCGATGCCCTGAAAGACAACCTGCTGATCTCCTGGATGCACACCCGGCTGTTCTTCGGCATGTTACCGCGCATCCCTTCCCTGCTGTTTCGCCGCCGCAGCCGGCACTGGGCGCAGCAGGAGGAGGTGAAAGGGCTGTGGGGAATGCGCCTGATGCTGCGGGTCTGGCAGCTGCTGGGCCGCAGGGCTTTTAACCTGCTGCTGTGGCCGGTGATTGGTGTCTACTGGCTGACAGCCACCACCGCCCGCCAGGCCTCGCGACAGTGGATCACCCGGGTGAGCGAGACCCTGGAACAACGCCACCAGCCAAAGCCCGCACGCCTGAACAGCTTTTTCCACTTCATGCGGTTTGGCAACGCGATGCTCCATAAAGTGGCCAGCTGGCGGGGTGAGCTCAAGTGGGATCGCGACGTGGTGCTTGCACCGGGCGCACGTGAGGCCCTGGCGATCGACGCTCCTGCCGGCAAACTGCTGCTGGCCTCGCACCTTGGCGATGTGGAAGCCTGCCGGGCACTGGCGCAGCTGGAAGCAGGCCAGGTCATTAATGCGCTGGTGTTCAGCGATAATGCCCGGCGCTTTAAACAAATTATGGATGAGATGGCTCCTCAGGCCGGGCTGAATCTGATCCCGGTGAACAATTTCGGACCAGAAACAGCCATCGATCTGGTCGAGAAGCTGGACCGGGGGGAGTGGGTGGCCATTGTCGGCGACCGTATCGCCGTGACCCCGCAGCGGGGCGGAGACTGGCGCGTCACCTGGAGCCCGTTTATGGGCCAGCCCGCGCCGTTCCCACAGGGGCCATTTATTCTGGCCTCGATCCTGGCCTGCCCGGTGGTGTTGATATTTGCCCTGCGCCAGCACGGGAAGCTCACTGTTCACTGCGAACCCTTCGCCAACCCGCTGACGCTGCCGCGCGGCGAACGCCAGCAGGCGCTACAGGAGGCGGTGGATCGCTATGCGCAGCGGCTGGAGCATTACGCCCTGCAGGCCCCGCTCGACTGGTTCAATTTTTTCGATTTCTGGCGTCTGCCGGATGCTAAAGAGAAGGAGTAAAGGGTGCTGACCGATCCCCGCTTTACGACCGAAGTAGAGCTGACCGTACCGTTTCACGACGTCGATATGATGGGCGTGGTCTGGCACGGCAACTATTTCCGTTATTTTGAAATTGCCCGCGAGGCCCTGCTCAACCAGTTCGATTATGGCTATCGCCAGATGAAAGCCTCCGGCTATCTCTGGCCGGTGGTCGATACCCGGGTGAAATACCGCGATGTCCTCACCTTTGAGCAACGGATCCGCGTCCGGGCCCATATCGAGGAGTTTGAGAACCGTCTGCGTATCGCCTATCAGATTTTTGACGCCACCAGCGGCAAACGGACCACCACCGGCTACACCATTCAGGTGGCGGTGGAGGAGAAGAGCCGCGAGCTCTGTTTTGTCAGCCCGGCGATCCTGTTTGAACGTATGGGAGTCACGCTATGAAAGGGTTACTGCTGCTTACCCTGCTGATAAGCCCATTCGTCAGCGCCGTCACGCTGGACGAACTCCAGCAGCGCTTTACCGAACAGCCGGTGGTGCGCGCCCACTTTGAGCAGACACGCACCATCAAGGATATGCCGCAGCCGCTGCGATCCAACGGCGAGATGCTGATCGCCCGCGACAGCGGGCTGCTGTGGGATCAAAAGGCCCCCTTCCCGATGACGCTGCTGCTGGATGACAGCCGGATGGTGCAGACCATCAACGGTCAACCGCCGCAGACCATCACCGCCGACACCAATCCGCAGATGTTCCAGTTCAACCATCTGCTGCGCGCCCTATTCCAGGCGGATCGCAAGGTGCTGGAAGAGAACTTCCGCATCGACTTTAAAGACCTCGGCAATGGCCGCTGGTCGCTGGTGTTGACCCCCACCACCACCCCGCTGGACAAGATTTTCGCCTCGATGGATCTGGGTGGCGCGACCTATCTGGAATCCATCGTGCTGAACGATAAGCAGGGCGACCGGACCGATATCGACCTCTCCCGCCACCAACTGACGCCCGCCAGCCTGACCGATGCCGAACGCCAACGCTTTGCCGCACCATAATCGCCGCCCGGCGCTGCTGTGGGCGCTGACCTGTGCGATCCTGCTGGGTGTGCTGCTGTCGCTGCTGCCCGGTGCCCGGTTGAACAGCAGCGTGCTGGCGATGCTGCCGAAACAGAGCCTCGGGGCGATCCCTCCGGCGCTGAACGACGGCTTTATTGAACGCCTTGACCGCCAGCTGGTGTGGCTGGTCAGCCCCGGTAAACAGCCCGATCCGCAGGTGGCGCAACAGTGGCTGAGCCTGCTGCAAGAGTCGGGGTCGCTGCATGAGGTAAAAGGGCCGATGGACGCCGCCGGGCAAAAAGCCTGGGGAGAATTTTTCTGGCAGCACCGCAACGGCCTGATCGACCCGGCCACCCGGGCGCGTCTGCAAAACGGCGGCGAGGCACAGGCACAGTGGATTTTGTCCCAGCTTTACTCCGCCTTCTCCGGCGTCAGCGGTAAAGAGCTGCAAAACGACCCGCTGATGTTGATGCGCGGTTCCCAGCTGGCGCTGGCGCAAAACAGCCAGAAGCTGCGGCTGATGGACGGCTGGCTGGTGACCAAAGACGAGGCCGGTAATTACTGGTATCTGCTGCACGGCGAGCTGGCCGCCTCCTCGTTCGATATGCAGCAAACCCACCGGCTGGTCACGACGCTGCGCGGGCTGGAAGGCCAGTTGAAAACGCAGTATCCGCAGGCGCAGCTGCTGTCGCGCGGCACCGTGTTTTACAGCGACTACGCCAGCCAGCAGGCGAAACGGGATATTTCGACCCTCGGCGTGGCCACTATTCTGGGGGTGATCCTGCTGATTGTGGCGGTGTTCCGCTCCCTGCGTCCGCTCATGCTGTGCCTGATCTCCATCGCCACCGGCGCGCTGGCGGGCACGGTGGCGACCCTGCTGCTGTTTGGTGAACTGCATCTGATGACCCTGGTGATGAGCATGAGCATCATCGGTATTTCAGCGGATTACACCCTCTACTACCTGACCGAGCGGATGGTTCACGGCGGAGAGATCTCGCCGTGGCAGAGCCTGGCGAAGGTGCGTAACGCCCTGCTGCTGGCGCTGCTCACCACCGTGGCGGCGTATCTCATTATGATGCTGGCCCCGTTCCCGGGCATTCGCCAGATGGCGGTATTTGCCGCCGTGGGACTGAGCGCCTCCTGCCTGACGGTGATCTTCTGGCACCCGTGGCTGTGTCGTGGCTTACCGGTGCGTCCGGTTCCGGCCAGCGGGCTAATGTTGCGCTGGCTGGCGGCATGGCGACGAAATAAAAGGCTGTCAGTGGGGCTGCCGGTGTTGCTGGCCATGCTGGCTGTCGCAGGCATGGCCACGCTGCGGGTGGATGACGATATCGCCCAGCTCCAGGCCCTGCCGCAGGATATCCTGGCCCAGGAAAAACGCATCACCGCCCTGACCGGGCAGAGTGTCGATCAGAAGTGGTTCGTGGTGCATGGCGCGTCGGCCCAGCAGACGCTGGAACGGCTGGAGGCCTTTACCCCGGCGCTGGCGCAGGCGCAGCAGGCGGGAGACCTGAAGTCCTGGCGCACCCTGCCGCTGAACTCGCTGGCACGACAGACAAGCGATCTGGCCCTGCTGAAAAATGCGGCCCCGGCGGTAACGAAAGTGCTGCAAAATGCCGGGCTGACAACGGTGTCGCCGGATCTCAATGCGACCCCGGTACAGGTTGAGACCTGGCTTGCCAGCCCGGCCAGCGAAGGCTGGCGCCTGCTCTGGCTGACGCTGCCCGACGGAGAAAGCGGCGTCCTGGTGCCGGTTAATGGGGTAAACAACAGCCCGGCCCTGGCGGCGCTGGCCGACAAGCATCCGGGGGTGGTGTGGGTGGATCGCAAGGCCAGTTTCGACAGCCTGTTTGCCCTCTACCGCAGCGTGCTCACCGGTTTACTGGCGGTTGCGCTGGCGACCATCGCCTGCGGCGCGATGCTGCGCCTCGGCTGGCGTAAGGGACTGATCACTCTGGTGCCCTCGTTGCTGTCGCTGGGCTGTGGCCTGGCGGCGCTGTCGGTCACAGGACACCCGGTTAACCTGTTCTCGCTGCTGGCGCTGGTACTGGTGCTCGGCATTGGTATCAACTACACGCTATTCTTCAACAACCCGCGCGGTACGCCGTTGACCTCCATGCTGGCCATCACCCTGGCGATGATGACCACCCTGCTGACCCTCGGCATGCTGGTTTTCAGCGCCACGCAGGCGATCAGCAGCTTCGGGATTGTGCTGGTCAGCGGTATTTTCACCGCCTTCCTGCTGGCGCCGCTGGCGATGCCAGCTAAAAAAGAGAGAAAACGATGATCGCCCCTTTTTACCGCGCTGCCGTGCTGATCGGCGCGCTGCTGCTGACCGGTTGCAGCCACACCACGCAAAACAGTGACAGTACGCGCCCGCAGGCCTGGCTGCAGCCGGGCACCAAAGTGACGCTGCCTGCGCCAGGCATCACTCCGGCGTTGAACTCGCAGCAGTTGCTGACCGGGAGCTTCAACGGCAAGAGCCAGTCCCTGTTGGTGATGCTGAATGCCGATGCGCAGAAGGTGACGCTCGCCGGGCTGTCCTCGGTGGGTATTCGCCTGTTCCTCGCCACCTACGATGCCACCGGCATTCATACTGAGCAGTCGATTATCGTGCCGCAGCTGCCTCCGGCCAGCCAGGTGCTGGCCGATGTGATGCTCAGCCACTGGCCGATCGACGCCTGGCTGCCGCAACTGCCTAAGGGCTGGACGCTGAAGGATAAGGGCGACCGGCGTGAGCTGCGCAATGCTGACGGCAAGCTGGTGACGGAGATCGTCTACCTGCAGCGTAAAGGCAAGCGCGAGCCAATCAGCATCGAGCAGCACGTCTTTAATTACCACATCACCATTCAATATCTGGATGACTGAGATGATCTACATTTCTGCCGTGGGCCTGGTCAACGCCCTGGGCAACGCCCCCGACGAGGTTGCCGCTAACCTGACGCGCGGCGTGGCCCCCGGGATGCATATTCGCCGCGGCTGGCTGCAGGGCCAGGACGCGGTACTGGGCGGCGTTGAGGGTGAATTACCGGCGATCCCGGATAACCTTGCCGCGCACCGTACGCGCAACAATCAGCTGCTGCTGGCCGCGCTGGCGCAGATCCAGCCTGCCGTCGATGAGGCCATTGCCCGTTACGGCCGCGACCGGGTGGCGGTGGTCATGGGCACCAGCACCTCCGGGCTCGACGAGGGCGACGCGCATGTGCGCCTGACGCATAACGGTGAAACCAGCGTTAACTGGCGGTACGCGCAGCAGGAGCTGGGCGATCCGTCGCGCTTTCTGGCGAACTGGCTGGATCTGGAAGGCCCGGCTTACACCCTGTCGACCGCCTGCTCCTCCAGCGCGCGGGCGATCATCAGCGGGCGTCGGCTGATTGATGCCGGACTGGTGGATATCGCCATCGTTGGCGGGGCAGACACGCTGAGCCGGATGCCGGTGAATGGCTTTAGCAGCCTCGAATCGCTCTCCACCACGCTGTGCGAGCCGTTTGGCCGTGACCGGCGGGGGATCACCATTGGCGAAGCGGCAGCCCTGATGGTGCTTACCCGCGAGCCGCAGCCAGTGGCGCTGCTGGGAACCGGCGAGTCGAGCGATGCGTATCATATTTCTGCCCCGCACCCGCAAGGTGAAGGGGCAATCCGCGCCATTACCCAGGCGCTGAACGACGCCGGATTAACCCCGGATGAGGTGGGCTATATCAATCTGCACGGTACCGCGACCCCACTTAACGATCAGATTGAATCCCGGGTGGTGCATGATCTGTTTGGCGAGGCCGTGCCCTGCAGTTCAACCAAACATTTGACCGGCCATACGCTGGGCGCGGCGGGGATCACCGAGGCCGCGTTGAGCTGGCTGATCCTGACCCGCGACCTGCCGCTGCCCGCCCAGGATTTTGACCGCTATGCGCCGGATCCGACCCTCGCCGCCTGCGGCGTGCTGCATCAGCCCATCGCGCTGAAAAAAGCGGTGATTTTGTCCAATTCCTTCGCCTTTGGCGGCAATAACGCCAGCATCCTGCTGGGGAGAGTGTCATGAGTTATTTATCCCCGACCGACTATCTGCCTCACGACGCGCCCATGCTGCTGCTCGAATCGGTCGAGAGCGTCACCGCAGAGTCCGCCGACTGCCGCGTCACGGTCGATCCGCATGGCGTGCTGGTGCCGTTCCTGAACGCCACGGGCGATCTGCCGGGCTGGTATGCCCTCGAACTGATGGCCCAGACGGTTGGGGTCTGGTCAGGCTGGCATCGTCAGCAGCAGGGACAGGAGAGCCTGTCGCTTGGTATGGTGGTTGGGGCGCGCGAACTGGTGTGCGCTGCGGGGATCTTTCCCGCCAACAGCGTCTTAACGGTCACTGTTACCCTGCTGATGCAGGATGAACGCTTTAGCAGCTTCGAGTGCGCCATCATTGCCGATGGGGCCACGCTGGCCACCGGGCGGGTGAACACCTTTCAGCCCAGTCAGCAGGAATTAGCAACACTGTTTAAACAGGGGGTAAGTCAATGAGTCGTTCCGTTCTGGTCACCGGCGCCAGCAAAGGCATTGGCCGGGCCATCGCCCTTAAACTTGCCGCAGACGGGTTTACCCTCGGGGTGCATTACCACCGCGATGCCGCTGGCGCAGAGGAAACCCTGAAGGCTATCGAACTGGCGGGTGGCCACGGGCGTCTGCTCTCTTTTGACGTGGGTAACCGCGCGCAGTGCCGCGAGGTGCTGGAGCAGGATATCGAGGCTCATGGCCCCTGGTATGGCGTGGTCAGCAACGCCGGGATCGCCCGCGATGGTGCTTTCCCGGCGCTCAGCGAAGAGGACTGGGACAGCGTGATCCACACCAATCTCGACAGCTTTTACAACGTCATTCACCCCTGCATCATGCCGATGATTGGCACCCGCAAAGGCGGGCGCATTATCACCCTCTCATCCGTTTCCGGGGTGATGGGCAACCGGGGTCAGGTGAACTATAGCGCGGCAAAGGCGGGCATTATCGGTGCTACCAAAGCGCTGGCGATCGAGCTGGCGAAGCGCAATATCACCGTTAACTGCATCGCACCCGGGCTGATTGATACCGGGATGATCGAGATGGAAGAGGCCGCGCTGAAAGAGGCGATGGCCAGCATCCCCATGAAACGAATGGGCCAGGCGGACGAGGTGGCCGGACTGGCCAGCTATCTGATGTCGGATAGTGCGGGCTACGTAACGCGTCAGGTCATTTCCATTAATGGAGGAATGTTATGACGCGTCGCGTGGTGATTACCGGCATGGGCGGCATCACCGCCTTTGGGGAAAACTGGCAGGCGGTTGCTGCCCGCTTGCTGGACTATAAAAACGCGGTGCGTAAGATGCCGGAGTGGGCGATGTATGAAGGTCTGCATACCCTGCTGGGCGCGCCGATCGACGATTTTACCCTGCCGGAGCACTACACCCGCAAGCGCATCCGCGCGATGGGCCGGGTGTCGTTGCTGTCGACCCGCGCCACCGAACTGGCGCTGACGCAGGCGGGGCTGATTGACGACCCGGTTCTGACCCAGGGTGAAACCGGGATTGCCTATGGCTCGTCCACCGGCAGCACCGGGCCGATCAGCGAGTTCGCCACCATGCTCACCGAGAAGCACACCAATAACATCACCGGCACCACCTACGTGCAGATGATGCCGCACACCACGGCCGTTAACACTGGCCTGTTCTTCGGTCTGCGTGGGCGGGTGATCCCGACCTCCAGCGCCTGTACATCCGGCAGCCAGGCGATTGGCTATGCGTGGGAAGCGATTCGCCACGGCTATCAGACGGTGATGGTGGCGGGTGGCGCAGAAGAGCTCTGCCCGTCGGAAGCGGCGGTGTTCGATACCCTGTTCGCCACCAGCCAGCGTAACGACGCGCCGGAGGCCACGCCGTCTCCCTTTGATATCCAGCGCGACGGGCTGGTGATTGGCGAAGGGGCCGGAACCTTAATCCTGGAAGAGCTGGAGCATGCAAAGGCGCGTGGCGCGACCATTTACGGGGAAATTGTCGGCTTCGCCACCAACTGCGACGCGGCGCATATCACCCAGCCGCAGCGGGAAACGATGCAGATCTGCATGGAGAAGTCGCTGAAAATCGCCGGACTGAGCCCGCAGGCTATAGGCTACATATCGGCGCACGGTACGGCGACCGATCGGGGCGATATCGCCGAAAGTCAGGCCACCGCCGCGGTGTTTGGCGACAGCGTGCCAATTTCATCCTTAAAGAGCTATTTTGGTCATACTTTGGGGGCCTGCGGGGCGCTGGAAGCCTGGATGAGTCTGGAGATGATGCGCGAGGGCTGGTTCGTTCCGACCATCAATTTAAGACAACCAGATGAGCAATGCGGTGCATTAGATTATATTATGGGAAAAGCCCGTCATATTGACTGCGAATATCTACAAAGCAATAACTTCGCGTTCGGCGGCATCAACACTTCTATAATCATTAAACGCTGGGCGTGACTATGTACCAGTTTGTACTGGGAAAAATTTCTACCCTCAGCGCTGACCCTCTGGCGTCAGTGCTGGCCGAACAGGCGCCCCAGGGGGCGCGTCGCAACCCCTGGCTGGCCGGGCGAACTCTGCTCGCCCGGGCCCTGTCGCCCTCCCCGGTGCCGGAAATCATCTTCGGAGAACAGGGGAAACCCGCCTTCGTCGATGCCCATCCGTACTGGTTTAACCTGAGCCACAGCGGGGATGATATCGCCCTGCTGTTAAGCGATGAGGGGGAAGTGGGCTGCGACATCGAAGTGATCCGCCCCCGGGATAACTGGCAGGCGCTGGCGAATGCCGTCTTTAGCGTCGCGGAACATGACGAGCTGGAGCGGGAGGCGCCGGAGGCAAAACTGTCGGCTTTCTGGCGCATCTGGACGCGCAAAGAGGCGATCGTTAAACAGCGCGGCGGCAGCGCCTGGCAGATTGTCAGCGTTGACAGCACCTTTACCTCTGCGCTGAGCGTCAGCCATTTCCAGCACGGCGAACTCAGCCTCGCCGTCTGTACGCCAACGCCCTTCACTCTTCATAACGGTGCACTTCAGGTTCTGTAACCCGCTTATTTCAAATTATTCGGAAAGTCTGCCGGCAGCTCGCTGGCAGCACAGTCAATGACAGCATCGTTATTGGCACCGCAGTCGCGCACAAAGGTAATGGTGGCGAACTCATCTATGACCTCGGTTGGATAGGCCGGGCCCGCCTCGCGATAAGAGACCATCAGCGGAATATGATCGTTCTGGAAGCAGACGGTTTTTTCCGGGTTATTCATCACCCAGCGCGGGAAGAAGATAGTGCCGTGGAACAGCTTGTCGCCGAGGTTCACAATCAGGCTCACATCGGTACCGGTCGGTTCAGTCCACGAAATTTTATAAATACTCTCGCCCACGCGAACGATATACGCCTGCTGATCTTTAACCCAACGGTTCGCCACGATCCCGCTGTGAATACGGTAGTCGAGGGTCTGTTCGTTTTTGACATAAATCTCGTAATTCCAGCCGTTATCGTAGGTGTATACCAGATGTTTGCCGACGAAACTGCTCAAATCATGTTTATCAAAATGGCTCATATTCTGTCTCCTCTGTTTCAATGAGGCCATCTTACGCCTGCAAAAATTAGATGAATAACGCTATGATTTAATCAAATTCATTCAAAAATTAGATGAGTCATGCACAAAACTACCCTTGAGCAGTGGTCATTGCTTGAACGCGTCGTTGAGTTGGGCAGCTTTGCCCGCGCCGCAGAGGAGACGCATCGCAGCCAGTCGTCCGTCAGTTATAACCTGGCGTTGTTGCAGGAGCGGCTGGGCGTGGCGCTCCTGGTTCAGGCGGGTCGTAAGGCGGTGCTGACCCCGGAAGGGGAGCTGCTGTTAAATCAGGTCAAACCGCTGCTGAACGCCTTTACCCTGCTGGAGACTCGCGCCATGACGCTACGCAACGGGATGCGTACCCGACTGGATGTGGTGGTGGACAGTATTTTCCCTCGCCGTCATCTGTTTGCCATTCTGCGCCAGTTTCAGCAGCGCTATCCGCAAACCGAGGTGCATCTGACCGAAATACTTGAGAACGCCGGCGAGGCGCTGATCCCGGGCGAAGCCGACGTGATGGTGCTAACCCGCCGCCAGGATGTGACCGGGCGCGGCGAGTGGCTGATGAATATCGATTTTGTCGCCGTGGCGCATCGGGATCATCCGCTGTTTGCACACGACACGCCGCTCACTGATGAAATGCTACGCCCCTGGCCGCTCATCCAGATCGCCGGGCAGAACTACGCCGCGCCTCCCGGCGGCGAAGCCTGGACCTTCTCCACCATCGACGCTGCTATCGATGCGGTGATGTATCAGGTGGGGTATGGCTGGCTGCCGGAAGAGCGAATTCAGCAACAGCTGGAAAGCGGTGTGCTGAAAACAGTGCCCCTGAACCACGGCACGCGCCGAGCCACACCGCTGCATCTGATTGTAAAACGCACGCTCGCCCCGCTCGACGAACAGGTTGAAACCTTACTGCACCTCTTCAGCCAGCCGTCGTAAAGGTGAACTGCTACGCTTAACGGTCTGAACTTCAACTATGACATGGAGCAGACCATGAAAATCGATCTTACGGGGAAAGTGGCGCTCGTAACCGCCTCCACCGGCGGCATTGGCTTCGCCATCGCCAGAGGGCTGGCAGAAAGCGGTGCAGAGGTGATTGTTAACGGACGCAGCATCGACTCGGTCAACCGGGGCATCCAGGAGCTGCAGCAGGCGATACCCGGCGTGCAGGTGCGGGCGGCGATGGCCGATCTCAGCACTGCTGACGGCGTGGAGGAGCTGCTGAAGGTCGCCTCTGGCGTCGATATTCTTGTGAACAACGCCGGAATTTACGGGCCGCAGGATTTTTACGCCACCGACGACGAGACCTGGAATAACTACTGGCAAACCAACGTGATGTCCGGGGTACGTCTGTCCCGCGCCCTACTGCCCGGCATGGTACAAAAAGGCTGGGGCCGGGTGGTGTTTATCTCTTCAGAGTCGGCCTGCAATATTCCGGCGGACATGATCCACTACGGCGTGACGAAAACCGCCCAGCTGTCACTGGCGCGCGGGCTGGCCAAATTTGTCGCCGGCAGCGGTGTCACCGTGAACAGCGTCTTGCCAGGCCCGACGATGTCGGACGGCTTCGCGGAGATGATGAAAGACGAGATAGCGAAAACCGGGAAATCACTGGAGACGCTGGCGAAAGAGTTCGTCATGACTCACCGCCCAAGCTCGGTCATTCAGCGGGCTGCCACGGTAGACGAGGTGGCGAACATGGTGGTCTATGTCTGTTCCCAGCAGGCGTCTGCTACCTCCGGCGCGGCGCTGCGCGTCGATGGCGGCGTGGTGGACGATATTATCTAGCCATGCCAGTGGCCGCCCGTCCGCTGGCGGGTGGCATCTGCTGCTAAAGCAGGTAAACTGGGGGCAGAATCTATATTTCAGCTAAGACTTCGTTATGACCAATATGATTGCCGATGAGGCAGTGGCAAAATCCAGCGTGCTTTCCGTATTTGATTTCGACGGCACGCTGACGCATCACGACAGCTTTATCCCTTTCTTACGCTTTGCGTTCGGCAAACGCTATTTTGCCGGTCGCCTGGTGCGGATGGCCTTACCGACCATTCACTGTGTGCGCCGCAAGCTGACCCGTGACGAGCTGAAAGAGGTGCTGATTCGGACCTTCCTGACCGGCGTGGATGAGCGCTGGCTGCGTCAGCAGGCCGAACTGTTCTGCGAGAAATACTGGAACAAACTGATGCGCCCGCAGGGCGTACTGGCGGTGGCCGCGGAAGTGAACTCCGGTGCGGAAGTGACGATTTGCTCGGCATCACCGGCGCTGGTATTGCAGCCCTGGGCCGACAAGCTCGGCATTAAGCTTATTGGCACCCAGCTGGAAGTGAAAGACGGCAAGCTGACCGGGCGGATCACCGGGCATAACTGTCGCTGTGCGCAGAAGGTGGCCCGACTGGAGAACGTCTACGGCAGCCTGAACAATTACCATGTGCGCGCCTGGGGCGATACCCGCGGCGATCACGAACTGCTGGCTGCGGCGCAGGATCCGCACTGGCGGCATTTCCATCCGCCGCGTGCGCGCCGGAATTCACCTATTAAGCCGTAAAACATGCCGGGTGGCGGCGTCGCCTTACCCGGCCTACAACATCCGTAGGCCCGGCAAGCGCAGCGCCGCCGGGCAATACCACTCAGGCTTCCCGTTTCCCCGGGAATAGCAGGCTCGCCACAATTCCCATCGCCAGCACGCCCAGTACCACTAACAGACTCGCCGTGGCCCCGATGCCATAGCCGTGATGCCAGAAGTGATCCGTAGCGTTCAGGCCGAGCTTAAAGGCCACGAAGAACAGCAGCGCGATCACCGCTTTCTCCAGATGCACCAGGTATTGCTTCAGCGCCTCAAGCACAAAATAGAGGGTACGCAGGCCGAGGATCGCAAACATCATCGCGCTGTAGATGATCAGCGGCTCGCGGCTGACGGCGATGATCGCCGGTACCGAGTCAAAGGCGAACATCACGTCGGAAAGCTCCACCACCGCCACGCAGAGCAGCAGCGGCGTGGCATAGCGCTTCGCCTTCTTCACCCGTCCGACCATCACATCCTGGTTCTCCGGTTTTTCCAGCTCGGCATCCACCTCTTTCTGGCTCAGCAGGAAGGCGTTGCCGGTGATTTTCGGCCAGATCGGATAGAAGCGTTTGACCGCCCGGTAAGCCAGGTGCTGAGAGTAATCCTCAATCTCGTCCTGCTCTTCGCCGCGCTTGAGCATCATTACCGCCGTCCAGGCCACAATCAGGGCAAAGACCACTTCCACGTACGGCCCGAGGCTCAGCAAGCTGGTGCCGATGGCGACGAAGATCCCGCGGAAGACGATAGCGCCAATCACCCCCCAGTAGAGCACCCGGTGACGATACTGATCCGGCACGCCGAACCAGGCGAAAATCGCCATCATCACGAACAGGTTATCAACGGAGAGCACCTCCTCCAGCGCATAACCGGTGAGGAACAGGCTCGCCACTTCGGCACCGTGATGAACGTACAGGAACCCGGCGAACGCCATTGCGGTCATTACCCAGAAGATCGACCAGAGCGCGGCACTTTTCAGTGAAATCGGTTTGTCATGGCGATGCATGAAGAGGTCGATAAACATCGCCCCGACAGCCATAACCACAAATACAACAACGGTTTCCGTCGGGAAACCGAGATGAGCAGATGACATACACAACCCTTTTTGAAGACAAAATACAAACCATGCAGACTGGCGAAGCCAGTAAAGAAAAGGGGGGACCGTTAACGACCTTCTCCCCTTAAAAAGTAAACCGCCGTATTTTACCTTACATTAACGTAGTTCTGCGTTTTTATTCACCCGCTGCCAGCGCTTCAGCACAGGCCCAGGCGCTGGCCCAGGCCCACTGGAAATTGTAGCCGCCCAGCCAGCCGGTCACGTCCACCACCTCCCCGATAAAATAGAGTCCCGGCACGTTGCGGGCCTCCATGGTGCGGGACGAAAGTTCGTTAGTGTCGACGCCGCCGAGGGTCACTTCCGCGGTGCGATAGCCTTCGGTGCCGTTGGGCTGCACGCGCCAGGCGGTTAAGGTCTCCACCAGCGCCTGCTGGTCACGGCTGTTGAGCTGCTTCAGCGACACATCGGGAATCTGCCCCAGCAGCTGCAGGCACTCCACCAGCCGCTTCGGCAGCTGCATGGCTAAGGTGTTTTTCAGGCTCTGGTTAGGATGCGCCGCGCGCTGTTCGTCGAGGAAATTCTGAAGATCGCAATCCGGCACCAGATTGACGGTGACGAACTCCCCCGGCTGCCAGTAGCTGGAGATTTGCAGTACCGCCGGGCCGGAGAGACCGCGGTGGGTAAAGAGCAGGTTCTCACGAAATACGGTGCCGTCTTCAGCGGCGATCACCGAAGGTACCGAGACGCCGGAGAGCGTTTGCAGTTGCTCCAGTAAGGGTTTATGCAGGGTGAACGGCACCAGACCGGCACGGGTCGGGAGCACCTTCAGACCAAACTGTTCGGCAATTTTATAGCCAAACGGCGACGCGCCCAGCCCTGGCATTGAGAGCCCGCCGCTGGCGATCACCAGCTTTTCCGCACTCACCGTTTCACCGTTCAGCTGCAGGGTATAACCCGTCTCATCGCGGGCAACTTCCAGCACTTCGCTGCGCAAACGCAGGGTAACCTGACCTTTTTCGCACTCGGCTACCAGCATATCGACAATCTGTTGCGCCGAGTCGTCGCAAAACAGCTGGCCGAGAGTTTTCTCATGCCAGGCGATACCGTGTTTGCCTACCAGTTCAATAAAGTCCCACTGAGTGTAGCGTGCCAGTGCAGATTTACAGAAATGACGGTTCTGACTCAAATAAGCCGCGGGTTCGATATAAAGATTAGTAAAATTACAGCGGCCCCCGCCAGACATCAGGATCTTACGACCTGGTTTTTTGCCGTTATCGAGCAGCAGAACCCGGCGCCCTGCCTGTCCGGCCATCGCCGCACAGAATAAACCTGCCGCACCGGCGCCAATAATAATGGCATCATACTTTTCCACGTCTCGATTCTCCTGATTTTGAGGGCGCGAATTGTAAAGTTTCCTCAAGAAGCGTTCCAGCTTAAATATCCGCGATCTCATTCATTTAATTGAAATTTAATAAATAATTCTTTTACTGCTACGCTTATGTCAGTAGGCAAATCAAAAAAAGTCTATATTTCACTTTGCCCGTTGCGCATTTGTCCTGGATAATGCGCCGCGTTCATGTCCTCAAGATGGCGTAACGTCCTATGCTACATTTGTTTGCTGGCCTGGATTTTCATACCGGGCTTTTACTCTTGCTTGCTCTGGCCTTTGTATTGTTCTACGAAGCGATTAACGGCTTCCATGACACTGCGAACGCAGTCGCAACGGTTATCTACACTCGTGCTTTACGATCGCAAGTTGCGGTTGTGATGGCCGCGGTGTTTAACTTCTTTGGTGTTCTTCTGGGAGGTCTGAGCGTAGCCTACGCCATTGTGCATATGCTGCCAACGGATCTGCTACTCAATGTCAGTTCCGGCCATGGCCTGGCCATGGTGTTCTCGCTGCTGTTTGCTGCAATTATCTGGAACCTCGGTACCTGGTATTTCGGCCTGCCAGCATCCAGTTCTCACACGCTGATCGGCGCCATCATCGGTATTGGTTTAACCAATGCGCTGATGACCGGTACGTCTGTGGTGGACGCGCTGAATATCCCTAAAGTAATAGGTATCTTCGGTTCACTGATTATTTCTCCGATTGTCGGTCTGGTTGTCGCGGGTGGTTTGATCTTCCTGCTGCGTCGTTACTGGAGCGGCACCAAAAAACGTGCCCGTATCCACCTGACGCCAGCCGAGCGTGAAAAGAAAGACGGTAAGAAAAAGCCGCCATTCTGGACGCGTATTGCCCTGATCGTCTCTGCTATCGGCGTGGCCTTCTCTCATGGCGCGAACGACGGCCAGAAAGGGATTGGTCTGGTAATGCTGGTGCTGATCGGCGTGGCACCGGCGGGCTTCGTGGTGAATATGAATGCCACCGGCTACGAAATTACCCGTACCCGTGACGCAATCAATAACGTCGAAACCTATTTCCAGCAGCGTCCTGACCTGCTGAAAAAAGCCACCGGCGTTGATCAGCTGATCCCTTCTCCGGAAGCAGGCGCAACCCAACCGGCTGAGTTCCATTGCCATCCGGCCAATGCGATCAACGCGCTGGAGCGGGCGAAAGGCATGCTGACCGATGTTGAAAGCTACGACAAGCTCACGCCTGAGCAGCGTGGCCAGATGCGTCGTATCATGCTGTGCATCTCCGACGTGACCGAAAAAGTGTCCAAACTGCCGGAAGTTTCTGCTGACGACAAACGTCTGCTGAAGAAGCTGAAAGTCGACATGTTGAATACCATCGAGTACGCACCGATCTGGATCATCATGGCGGTGGCGCTGGCGCTGGGCCTCGGTACGATGGTCGGCTGGCGTCGCGTGGCGACAACGATTGGCGAGAAGATCGGTAAGAAAGGCATGACCTATGCCCAGGGGATGTCTGCTCAGATGACGGCAGCGGTCTCTATCGGTCTGGCAAGCTACACCGGTATGCCGGTATCCACTACCCACGTTCTCTCTTCGTCCGTGGCGGGTACCATGCTGGTTGATGGCGGCGGTCTGCAGCGCAAAACCGTGACCAGCATTCTGATGGCCTGGGTGTTTACCCTGCCGGCTTCCATTCTGCTGTCTGGCGGTCTGTACTGGACCTCCCTGCAATTCCTCTAATCGCAGGCAGATAACAACGCTAAAAGCGGGTCAGGTAACTGGCCCGCTTTTTTTTGCGCTCAATGCCAGATGAGGAGAGCCACCATGCTCACCACTACCAGGCCGCACAGCGCGCTGGTCAGAATGAACTGACGGCGCAGGCGCTCGCAGCGGCGGATAAACTCATCATCATGATGATCGCGATAACGCTGGGCATAGATATACCACACCAGGCGCATCTGTTTACTGGGTTGCCCATGCGAGGTGAAGAAGCCCCCACCGTCGACATACTGATAAAGCAACGGATCGCAGCCACGAAGTACTACTAATAGCGCGCGTAAGGACGAGAAATAACGCGCCATATTCACGATGCAAACCACACATAACGCCCAAAACAATGCGACGGTGCTAATCATACTTCCTCCCCGGCGTCCGCCCGCGAAGCAATGCTTCGGGACTACCGCACCCATGCCCTGACAGACGGTTCAGTGAAAGAGAGACTCAAAAGCCGATCGGCTTCACATTTTAGTATCCGAACGGCTTATTCATAGTGTAGGAGATCCGCTAATTTTTTTGCCACAAGGTTAATCGTTATCAACACCAATGCTTGAAAATTTTGTTTAACTGGGCCGTAATGAAAGCAGGTAGACGACTGCTAAACGCATTGGTCATCGATAACTTAAGGAAGGAGTAACACTATGGCTTATAAACACATTCTTATCGCGGTTGACCTCTCCCCGGAGAGCAAGGTGCTGGTTGATAAAGCGGTATCCATGGCGCGTCCGTACAATGCGAAAGTTTCCTTAATTCACGTGGACGTTAACTACTCCGATCTCTATACCGGCCTGATTGATGTGAATCTGGGCGACATGCAGAAGCGTATCTCCGAAGAGACTCACCAGGCGCTGACCGAACTCTCCACCAACGCGGGCTATCCAATCACCGAAACCCTGAGCGGCAGCGGCGACCTGGGACAGGTGCTGGTCGATGCAATCAAGAAATACGATATGGATTTGGTGGTCTGCGGCCATCACCAGGACTTCTGGAGCAAGCTGATGTCCTCAGCGCGTCAGCTAATTAACACCGTGCACGTGGATATGCTGATTGTGCCGCTGCGCGACGAAGACGACGAGTAAGTGCGAAATGCCCGGTGGCGCTAACGCTTACCGGGCCTACAAAACCAAACCGTAGGCCGGGTAAGGCGAAGCCGCCATCCGGCTTTTTTATTCCGGGGTGCCGGAATAAATATCAAACCGGTGCCCTTTGGTCACCACCGCATTGGTCGTCGCGACCTCCGCCAGCGGCGGGGCATAGTCCGGACGTTTAACCACTACCCGCTTCGTTGCCAGCAGGCGAGCAGGTTCCAGCAGACCATCTGCGTCTAAGTCCGGCCCCACCAGCGACTGAAACACCCGCATCTCTTTCTTCACCAGCGCGCTTTTCTGCTTATGCGGGAACATGGGGTCGAGATAGACCACCTGCGGACGCGGGGTGATATCCGTCAGCGCCGTCAGGCTGGAGGCATGGATCAGCTGTAACCGCTCCTGCAACCATGAACCAATCTCCGGATCGGCATAGCCGCGGGCCAGGCCGTCATCCAGCAGGGCGGCGACCACCGGGTTGCGCTCCAGCATCCGCACCCGACAGCCCACCGAGGCCAGCACAAACGCATCGCGCCCCAGTCCGGCGGTGGCATCCACCACATCCGGCAGATAGCTGCCTTTGATCCCCACCGCTTTGGCGACCGCTTCACCGCGACCGCCGCCAAACTTGCGCCGGTGGGCCATTGCGCCACCGACGAAATCAACAAAAATGCCGCCGAGTTTCGGTTCGTCGCGTTTACGCAATTCCAGATGCGCTGTCGTCATCACCAGCGCCATCAGGTTTTCTTCATCGTGTTCCAGCCCCCAGCGGGCCGCCAGAACAGATAAGGCGCCGTCTCCGGCGCCTGTCTCATCTACTAAGTGAATCTTCACGAATCAACTAACCCTTGATGCCGTAATGCTCAAGCATCGCATCCAGCTGTGGCTCGCGACCACGGAAGCGTTTGAACAGCTCCATTGGCTCTTCGGAACCGCCGCGGGTCAGGATGTTATCGAGGAACGACTGACCGGTTTCGCGGTTGAAAATCCCCTCTTCTTCGAAGCGGGAGTAGGCGTCTGCCGCCAGCACGTCGGCCCACAGGTAGCTGTAGTAACCCGCCGCATAACCACCCGCAAAGATATGGCTGAACGCATGCGGGAAACGACCCCAGGCCGGGCCAGGGATCAGGGCAACCTGCTTCTTGATCTCCGCCAGGGTTTCGAGCACCTTCGCGCCCTGCTCCGGGCTGAACTCAGCATGCAGACGGAAATCGAACAGGCCGAACTCCAGCTGACGCAGGATAAACATCGCCGCCTGGTAGTTTTTCGCTTCCAGCATTTTATCCAGCAGCGCTTTTGGCAGCGGCTCACCGGTCTCGTAGTGGCCGGAGATAAAGGCCAGTGCGTCCGGCTCCCAGCACCAGTTTTCCATAAACTGGCTTGGCAGTTCGACCGCATCCCACGGCACACCGCTGATACCGGCCACGCCTGCGGCTTCGATACGGGTCAGCATATGGTGCAGACCGTGACCGAACTCGTGGAACAGGGTGATCACTTCGTCATGGGTGAAGAGCGCAGGTTTGCCGCTGACCGGACGGTTGAAGTTACAGGTCAGGTAGGCCACCGGCTTTTGCAGCGAGCCGTCGGCTTTACGCATCTGGCCCACGCAGTCGTCCATCCACGCGCCGCCGCGTTTGTTTTCGCGAGCATAGAGGTCGAGATAGAAGCTGCCGCGCAGTTCGTTTTTATCGTCATACAGTTCGAAGAAACGGACATCGTCGTGCCACACTTCCACATCGTTGCGCTCTTTGGCGGTGATGCCATAGATGCGTTTCACCACTTCAAACAGGCCGTTAACGGCTTTGTTTTCCGGGAAGTATGGGCGCAACTGCTCATCGCTGATGCTGTAGAGATGCTGCTTCTGTTTCTCGCTGTAATACGCGATATCCCACGGCTGCAGCTCATCGACGCCGAACTCCGCTTTGGCAAAGGCACGCAGTTGGGCCAGCTCTTTCTCGCCCTGAGGACGGGCGCGTTTGGCCAGATCGGTTAAGAAGTCCAGCACCTGTTGTGGGTTTTCCGCCATTTTGGTGGCGAGGGATTTATCCGCGTAGCTGTCAAAGCCCAACAGCTGCGCCAGCTCGTGACGCAGGGCGAGGATTTCCGCCATCACCGGGGTGTTATCCCACTTACCGGCATTCGGACCCTGATCGGAGGCGCGGGTGCTGTAGGCGCGGTACATCTCTTCACGCAGGGCCTGGTTGTCGCAGTAGGTCATCACCGGCAGATAGCTGGGGATATCCAGGGTCAACAGGTAACCTTCCTGCTCTTTCGCCTCGGCCTGGGCTTTCGCCGCCGCCAGTGCGCTCTCAGGCATACCTGCCAGTTCGGCTTCGTCGGTAATCAGCTTCGTCCAGCCCATGGTAGCGTCCAGCACGTTGTTGCTGTACTGATTGCCCAGCTCGGACAGGCGGGTGGCGATTTCGCCGTAACGCTGCTGCTTGTCTTTCGCCAGACCGATGCCCGACAGTTCAAAATCGCGCAGGGCGTTATCAACCGCCTTTTTCTGGGCGATGTTGAGGGTGGCATAGTTATCGCCCTCACGGAGATCGCGGTACGCCTGGTACAGCCCTTCGTGCTGGCCGACCCAGGTGCTGTATTCCGACAGCAGCGGCAGGGTTTGTTCGTAGGCTTCACGCAGCTCCGGGCTGTTTTTCACTGAGTTCAGGTGGCTGACCGGGGAGAAGATGCGGCCAAGCACATCATCCACTTCCGCCAGCGGCTGACACAGGTTTTCCCAGCTGTAAGGGGCCCCCTGCGCAACCACGCTTTCGACGGCGGTACGGCAATCGTCCAGTGCTTTGGTGACAGCGGGAACAACGTGTTCAGGCAGAATGGAGGAAAACGGTGGCAACGAAAAAGGCGTCAGTAATGGATTGGTCATAAGCACTGTCCTGTTAAATGAGTGAATGAAGCGCGCATCCTGCGCGAGCATATTGTTTCCAGGATGGGGTTAAGTGTAGTGAATTTCAATGGCTGAGGTGACAGAAAAACGCCCGCCAGGGCTGCGCTTACCAGGCCTGCGGGTAATCTGCACCTTTCTGCTGTAAACTGTGGCCAATCGACATTATCGGAACACATTTACCCATGCTCAGTTATCGCCACAGCTTTCACGCGGGCAACCACGCCGACGTTCTTAAACATACCGTTCAGAGCCTGATTATCGAGGCCCTTAAAGAGAAAGATAAACCTTTTCTCTATCTGGATACCCATGCTGGCGCGGGCCGCTATCAGCTGAGCAGTGCACACGCCGAGCGTACCGGGGAATACCTCGAGGGCATCGCCCGTATCTGGCAGCAGGACGATCTGCCGGCAGAGCTTGAGCCGTACATCAACGTGATTAACCACTTCAACCGCAGCGGCCAGCTACGTTACTATCCGGGCTCACCGCTGATTGCCCGCCAGCTGCTGCGCGAGCAGGACAGCCTTCAGCTGACCGAACTGCACCCGAGCGATTTCCCGCTGCTGCGCTCTGAATTCCAGAAAGACAGCCGCGCACGCGTGGAAAAATCGGACGGTTACCAGCAGCTGAAAGCGAAGCTCCCGCCGGTGTCCCGTCGCGGCCTGGTGCTGATCGACCCGCCGTATGAGATCAAAAGTGACTATCAGGCGGTGGTCGCGGGCATCCACGAAGGTTACAAACGCTTTGCCACCGGCACCTATGCCCTGTGGTATCCGGTGGTGCTGCGCTCGCAAATCAAACGCATGATCAAGGATCTGGAAGCGACAGGCATCCGTAAGATCCTGCAAATTGAGCTGGCGGTTCTCCCGGACAGCGATCGACGCGGCATGACCGCCTCCGGCATGATCGTGGTTAACCCACCGTGGAAGCTGGAAGCGCAGATGAATAACGTCCTGCCGTGGCTGCACAAAAAGCTGGTTCCGGCCGGTACCGGCCACGCCACCGTCAGCTGGATCGTGCCTGAGTAATTACAGCAATCGGTGGAAGCTATTGATTTCAGGTATACAATCGCGGCAATTAACGATTAAGGATAAGACCATGACTAAGCATTATGACTACATCGCTATCGGCGGCGGCAGCGGCGGCATCGCCTCGATTAACCGTGCGGCCATGTATGGCCAGAAGTGCGCCCTGATTGAAGCGAAAGACCTCGGTGGCACCTGCGTCAACGTCGGTTGTGTACCGAAAAAAGTGATGTGGCATGCGGCGCAGATCCGTGAAGCCATCCACCTGTATGGCCCGGACTATGGTTTTGACACCACCATCAATAACTTCGACTGGGATCGTCTGATCGCCAGCCGTACCGCCTACATTGACCGCATTCACACCTCTTACGACAATGTGCTGGGTAAGAACAACGTCGATGTGATCCGCGGTTTCGCCCGTTTCGTTGATGCGAAGACGATCGAAGTGAACGGCGAAACGATCACTGCCGATCATATCCTGATCGCCACCGGCGGTCGTCCGAGCCACCCGTCTATTCCGGGTGCGGAATACGGCATCGACTCCGACGGTTTCTTTGAACTGCCTGCTCTGCCAAAACGCGTTGCCGTTGTGGGCGCGGGTTATATCGCCGTAGAGCTGGCGGGCGTGATTAACGGCCTGGGCGCAGAAGCGCACCTGTTTGTGCGTAAACACGCTCCGCTGCGCAGCTTCGACCCGCTGATCGTTGATACGCTGGTGGAAGTGATGAATGCAGAAGGTCCGCATCTGCATACCGAATCTATTCCAAAAGCAGTCGTCAAAAACGCCGACGGTAGCCTGACCCTGGAGCTGGAAGATGGTCGTAGCCAGACCGTCGATTGCCTGATCTGGGCCATTGGCCGCGAACCGGCAAACGACAACTTCAACCTGTCCGCCACTGGCGTGAAAACCAATGAGAAAGGCTACATCGTTGTCGATAAGTTCCAGAACACCAGCGTGCCGGGCATTTACGCCGTGGGCGATAACACCGGTGCGGTTGAGCTGACGCCGGTGGCCGTGGCCGCGGGTCGTCGTCTCTCCGAGCGTCTGTTTAACAACAAACCGGACGAGCATCTGGACTACAGCAATATCCCGACCGTGGTCTTCAGCCACCCGCCAATCGGCACCGTTGGTTTAACCGAACCGCAGGCGCGCGCGCACTATGGCGACGACCAGGTGAAAGTGTATAAATCCGCCTTCACCGCCATGTATACCGCCGTAACCGCTCACCGTCAGCCGTGCCGTATGAAGTTAGTCTGCGTCGGCCCGGAGGAGAAGATCGTCGGTATCCACGGGATTGGCTTCGGTATGGATGAGATCCTGCAGGGCTTTGCGGTGGCGCTGAAAATGGGTGCGACCAAGAAAGACTTCGATAATACCGTGGCGATCCACCCGACGGCGGCAGAAGAGTTTGTCACTATGCGTTAATGCAAAGTAATAAGCCCGGCGCCTTGCGCATCCATGAAAACTGGCAGTTTACTGCCAGTTTTTCATTTACGGTTTCAGTACAACGTTAATTCACCGGGTCGACACGTCATTATAAAAAATTATTACGACTCGTTAAAACGTATTATTTAATAAAACAAAAAGTTCTGAATCAGTTTGTACCCCGAGTTTACGCATTGCATTACACTTATGCGCGCTGATAGTTTTGATACTTAATTGCTTCATACTGGCAACTTGCTGCAAATCCATCCCGTTAAACAGATGCTTTAGCACATCCGTTTCACTTGGCGTTAATCTGGATAACACTGTCTCATTTTTCTGATTAATACGGCTGAGATCGCTGCAGATTACAGGGCTTAATACCCGCTTGTGGGCAAACGCTTTTTTGAAGAATCCTTCTGTATCTTCCATTGACTCACCGCGCGCGATTACGCTGAAGTTTTGTTGATTGAGTAACTTCCACAACGCGTTGCAGTCATGGCAGAACGTGTATACCACTACGTTCAAGTCGGGATAATGCGACCCCAGACGTAAGAGAATATCCAGGCCTTGCTGCAGATCTTCTTCTGCGCTTTGCAGATCGGTAACGAGAATATCCACGGACTGATACATCATTGCTTCTGCGATTTTGCCCAGGCTCGACTCTTTGATCTGGATATCGCATGTCGGATCAATAGTCTGAATGAGTGTCGATAGTCCGAAAAGTGACAGAGGTTGGCTATCCATCAATGCGACCGTTCGCGCAGGTGAGTAAGATAAATTCATAACGTCGTTACTCCTGACTGAGCCGGAGTTTCCCCCACAGGTTCATATGCACAATCTTTAATGGCAGACAACGGGGCCAACTTTTGCCATCCAGGTGCCCTGAGCAAAGAGTTCGCTGTCATTATGAAAACCCAGTTTCACCATTGCATTACGCTTATGTGTGCTCACAGTTCGGATATTGCGATGCATCGTCTGCGCCACTCGAGAAACACTCTGACCTGAGAAAAGACAGGCAAGCACGTCCAGCTCCCGGGCGGTCAGCGACGGATAGGCTGGGGTCGCTTTAGAGAGCAGCAGTTTTGCTCTTGGGCTCAGCCACTGAGGTTTTCCGGACAACGCGTTGGTGACACACTGTGCCAGAGCCAGTACTGGCTCTTGCTTCAGTAAAATGCCGCTGACCTTCGATGACACCAACAGCTCAAGAACACGATGATCGCTAAAATCAGTACAAACTATAATTTTCATTAAAGGATGTGAGTCGTGCAGATGGGCTAACAAACGCAACCCATCAAGCATAAGTTCCTTTTCACCACAGAGATCCATGATAAGCAACTTTGGCAACATGCTGTCGATGCACTGCGAGATCCCGGCAAGATTTTGGACGTAGTTTACAGGCGCGGTGAGCCCACAGGACTGCGTCAATACGCGTTTGATACCCATTGCAGTGACGGGACATGCGTCCATGATCAATACGCCTTTCCTTACTGTATCTGAGGGAGAGGTGCATGATGCAAAAGGGTCAGATGTTGAGCTATCTACACTGCTCATCTTACTTTCCTTGAATTCTTAGTAGCGTTCCGCGCGGAAGTTTGACCGAGAATGCTGCTTTAATTTACGTGCGGAAACGTCCTGTTTCCGCACTGACTTCTTTTACTGGTATACAAAGCTAAGCTGTACGACACCGTTGATGTCACCCGGTGTCGCTTTACCCGCCGAGCTGTAAGCACGGGCCTGCATATTAAAAGTCGTGCCATTGGTCTTGGAATCAATATCCTGAACCATCGTCGAGCCATTTCCCAGGGATGCACCTGCAGCGCTTTGCAGCTCGATTTGCACCTCAGTTGCTGATCCGGTGTTTTTGTACATTTGGGTTTCGGTGGTATCCGCCGTACCGTTCAGCGTCATGGTGGCTGACGTCGTCGTTGCAGGGCAACTATTCACTTCAATTGCAATAGGTTTCCAGGCAGTTGCCGAGCCTGCCGTAATCAGGGATGAAGCTTCAATACTGTCCCCCAGATCCACATTTACTCCGCCAGTAGGTATGTTGATAGTGCACGGCGAGGCTTTAATGGTACCTGTAATGTTCAGCTGAGTATCAGCAATAGCTGAATGCGACGCTATAACGGCCACCAGACCCAGAAGTAACGCTGGCGCTTTTCGCTTATTCGTCAATAAAAACGTTGATTCCTTCATCATTTTCCCTTACCGGTTTTCCGGGTTTATTGTATTTCAGCACGGATAGTGGCTGTTGCGGTGAAGTCACCCGTCTCAGGGGCTTTACCAGTGGTATTAAATGGAAATAAGCTGATCGCCGAGGTTCCCACCTGACTGCTGTAGTCCATTGTCAGCGGTAGCTCCCCGCTCTGAGGGGCGACAGGTGCCCCTGCAGGGTTCTGAATTCTGACACCAACATCTTTATTGGTTGTGGCCAGCGCAGTAGGGTCGGTCGCATCCGGGGTGCCCTGGAAAGTGAGGCTGACTTTCACCCCTTCTGAAATGTTGGTGCACGCAACATCAAAGTTGACGGTTTTTGGCGTGAAGTTTTTGGCCTTTTCCCCTTTAGTGGCAATATTCCCGGACAGGATGTCGCCGAACGGCACGTTAATTACGCCACCGCCATTAATGACGCACGACTGAGGCACTGTCACCGTTCCGCTCATCCAGACGACTGAGACTGGTGTAGACGATTGCGATGTGGGGTCAGTAGCGACATACACATCTACCAGTTTGGTCAGAGGTATGGTTTGTACCCCTACAAATGGCCGTATGAAGTAAAGGGATACATTCCCTTTCGATCCTGTGCTATAGACGGCGAAGCTACAGTTTTGTGACACCGACTGTAGATTACTGGTGCTTGGGAAGGGTGTTGGCAAATTCTTTCCAAGATTCCCTCCAACGAATACTGAAGTGGCGGCAGCCAGATAATCATTGATACGGAAATAATGGAGGCTACCATCGCTATAGACCTCCCCGGTATCCGGCACTTTTGCCGTGATAAAAGCTTCGGTATATTGTCCAGTACAAGCACAGACTACGCCGTAGTCCTGGTTTAGGTTCCACTGATAGGCATTCTGGACTACCCTTCCTGCGGTGTTTTCCGTCGGATTGTCTAACCTGTAGTCCATTATGAAGTTAAAGGCTTTTGATCCTCCTTGCGCCTCACACGTTCCCGCCCGGGCAGCCGTGCTTAACATCCCACCCGCCAGCATCAGGCAGATCAACGCACCGTTTTTTCCACCCAGATAACGGCGAAATAGATTGCGGCGTGAAGTGGCCTCTGCGAAAAATTGATTCGTACAATCGTTCATTTCCATATCCCGCCTTACCGGCAGTCTCCGTTGATAAGTTGAATTCCCGGTGTGGTTGATACGCTGTAGCTCACCCGGCAGGTCTGATCCGCTCTGCTGCCCCATGTCACCTTGAGCGTTCCGCTATCGGACATGCCCGACAGATAAACCTGTCCACCATCGCCGACAATGCTGCCACCGTTCTTTTTGTCGTCTTCACGACTCACGGTTGCACCAAAAGGAACAGCCTCACCATTAGCACGGATCAGCGTCATCAGTGCACGTTGACCAACGTTCGGATTAAAGTCTGCACGCACCACCGCCCCGCGGGTTGGGATCACCGACGCACTGGTCAGGGTCATATCCACATCGTCTGGCAAGGTTGCGGTATCGAGAGAAATTTGGTTACGACGGTACGCGGTGACGTAAGGGACAACTGCATAGCCACGCCAGTCCGTTTTCACACCGGTATTGCTGGTGATGCTTACATCGTCTGCACCCGGAGCCTTAACTAACGCCACCGTTTCGCTCAAGGGTTGCGAAAGGGTCACACCGTTTTCATGCAGCAGAATGCCGCCTTGCAGGCCGTAATCCATACGTCGCTGACTGCGGTCATATCCATAACCCACATTCACTTCACCGTAGCCGCCTTTATAATCTGCACTGGCGTAACCGTTAGCACCTTCTCCTTGAGAGGTGTATCCCTGACTGATGCTGTAATTCAGGTTGTTATCAGGCAGCGCCGTACCACTGAGGCCGATGTTTTGTGAAGTGTTACCATTTTCACTGCTATTGAGGTTGTAAGTGGCGTAGCTGCCTGGTAACCATTGATCTAATGAGACACTGACGTTTACCGCTACAATTTGATCGGTGTAGTAAGTCCGTTTGTTTCTGCTATCCAGACCATTGCGGTTATAGGTGTAGTTAATCCCATAAGCGATCCCTTTCCAGGTGTTGTTGTAACCCACACCGGCAGATTCGGTAGAACGGTTGTTGTTCCAGTATTCTTCTTTCACCAGATTCAACGAGAGTGCGCCCCCCTCTTTCCACAGGTTCTGGCTAAGGGTCAGTTCAGCACGGCTCTTTTTATGATCGCTGGAATAATTGTTTCCACCGGCATAGCTATCCAGCGCCTCTTGCAGGGTATAAAACCCGGAAGTGGAATAGCGATAGCTGGCAAGACTGAAGTTAGTTCCGGTTTCAACGAAGCTTTTGCCATAGCGCAGTCGGTAAGATTGTCCGCTGTCTTTGGCCATATGCTCCTGCTTGGTCCACGCCTGCGTGATATCGGCGGACAGAGCACCGATGATGCCAAGGTTTTTACCAAAACCCATTGCCAGCGACTGGTATTTACTCGCGGCCTGCGCCCCGCCATAAATAGTGACACCGTGCGGCAAACCGTAAATTGCAGTCCCCTGGGTGAACATGGTCTTTTCGACATCATCGTTATATGAGCGGTACTGGCCACTGGTGATACTGTATTTCAGATGTCCTTCACGCTGAAGTACTGGCACGGAAGCAAAAGGCACGACCATGGTACGTTCGGTACCATCGGCTTCTTTAATTGTTACGTTAAGGTCACCACTGCCCGCCGTCGGGTAGAGGTCAGAAATGGCAAATGCGCCGGCAGGAACGTAGCTTTGGTAGATGACGTAGCCGTTCTGGCGGATAGTGACTTGGGCGTTGCTCTGGGCAATACCACGAACCACGGGTGAATAGCCCTTCATGCTATCTGGCAGCATGTCATCGTCAGAGGCCAGCTGCACGCCGCGGAATGGCACAGTATCGAAAATATCCGTGGGTGAGTTGCTGTCGCCCAGGGTCAGCTGAGCTCTTAATACCTGAATGTCACGCTGGAGATAGGTATTGATTGAATCCCAGTGCTCATTACCCTTGCTGTCACGGTTCCAGGTTGAATAATTGCGAAGACGCCAGGCACCCAGATTCGCTCCTGAACGCAAGTTCAGGTAATAGGTATCAGAGTCACTACCGTCACTATTTCGCGCCTCCGTGTTTGCGCCGCTGAAGCTGTAATTCATCAGCAAGGCAGGGATCCCTGAATCCCATTTATCGGGAGAAACGTAACCGCGGGCCTGAGAGCTTAGCGCCGCCTGAGGTATGCTCAGATCCAGGCGTTGCTGATTGAAGCGGAAATCAGCAGAGGATTTCGCTATCGCGCCGGTAAAATCGGCGCATTCATCAGAAGCTTTCAGGCTGCGGAACATCCCTATTCTTACGCCCATATTCTGAAGCAACTCACCACTCAGACATGGCTGGAGACTTTGTTTCCCGGAAGCATCTGTCGCCAGAACAAATTTTACATCCCGACTGTCGACTTCCATCCCATTGAGGTAAATATCGACACGGTAAGTACCCGGAGGCTGCACCGCCCCGTCTTCAAATATAGATAAATCCGCATTGCCCTGGTTTGGATTATCAATTTCAAGTAAAGCGGGGTTAAAATAGCCCGCAGCGTTAGCCAGTCCCGTCCCGCTCATTAACATGGCTATCTGACATGTCACCAATAAGGCAAGACGAGAACGTGAAAAACCTCTCGAAGTATGGCTCTTCGTTATATTGTTCATTTTTATTTTTCCATTTGTTAACGCAGCTTGGATGACTAACGTTTTATTGACTTCCTTGTTTAATCAACGAAACAGAACTCCGACAATGGAGATCAGAGACTGGCAGACAGAACTTTACTGATGCCACCGTAATCATTGATAAACTGCCAACTCAGCGAACCTCCCGCCACATTAGCTGGTAAATCAAAACTGGCATCCGATTGCGGCGCCACCATGGTGACGTTTTTCAGCGTAGAACCATTGATTTTAACGTTGAAAAAAGTGATGTAATGCGGAGAGGGATTGGTTACCTGAAGCCGGTTCCCTGCCCGTTTCCAGGTCAAGCTTTTCGCTGACTCATCCAGCATGCTTTTAACCCCGGCAGGACGGAAAATAAGTTTGATACGGGTTTTCACCGCAATTTGCAGCGTGTTTTCTCTCTTCTCTGCTGAAGGAATCGATTTGATGTTTAACCAGAACAGAGATTCTTTATTCTCTGGTAGATTGCCCCCGGCACGCACTACACGCAGAATATTTTGTTGGTTAGCGTCCAGTCGGAATAAAGGTGGAGTAACAACAAAGGGAGCTTTTGCCGCTCGTGTGCCCTGCGGTGTATCCCCACTATCCACCCATGATTGAATGAGATAGGTATTATTATCAGGATTACCGACATTAATGGATGACTCTTTCTTGCCGCCGTCATAGACCAGACGTGTGCCACCTACGACAATACCAGCCTGCGCCGTTGTACCAAAGGCGATTAATAATGCTGCCGCTACTGTAGCGCGCCATGTTTTCATGCTGTCCCTGCCTGTCTTAACCGTTTAAAAAAGACCAGAGGCAGGAAATGCCCCCGGTCTGATTTAGCTCAGCGGAAATTACTTATAATCGATAGTGAACTGGGTTACAGCGTTCGCTTTACCTACTGTAACGCTGTCAGTCAGGGCGATATAACGTGCGGTGAAGTCCAGTTTGTTTTCGACATTTTTCTTCAGTTCATAAACGGATGAGTCTTCGTACAGTGGCATCACTTTGTTCTGGTTGTCAGAAATCTGGATACCCACGCCAGTTGCAGTATCGGAACCAGCAGTCAGGGCCAGTACGCTGTTATCACCCGGGACCTGGTTACCGTCGAAACGCACGGTCGCACCGGTCACGGTTTCTGGGCAGTCTTTCAGTACCAGTGTGAATTTCTTAGCAGCTGCCGTAGCACCTGCAACAGGGAATTCGAGACGGTCAATATTACCCATCTGAACGTCCTGGTTTTTTGACGCAGCATCAACCACACAGACGTTATCGGTGATGGTACCGATGAAATTCACAGAACCACTAGCAGCAATAGCAGCAATAGCAGAAGAAGCAAATACAGAGGTAGCCATCAGTGCAACAGCAAGAAGATTCTTTTTCATTAAATGTATCCCTATTAACAATGTATATCGATGTGCCTGAAACCGGATATCGAATTACTTTTGACAAAGCCGTATGTCATTCCTTTTATTTAGCTCATGAAGCTTCCGACTTCATTCAATAAATTCAATGTATGGAATTATCCAAACACACAATCCATTTTGAACTAAATTGGCGCTAAATGTAGTGAGCTGGATAATTGATGTCAATACTGACTCCCGCAACCCGGATTGATTTATTTTTAAGATAGATACTTCAATGCCTTACCGTGTTCTCCTGTATCGTGTCATAATTAATCCTCTCGGTTATTTCTTATATTCATCACACTTATTTATAAAATGAAATTCAAACCACGCGCCCTTCAGGAGAGACTTTCGTACATCATCACTAAACAAGATCTAATTCCTTACTCTCCACTCATATATCCACTGCGTTATGAGCATGGCGATAATATAATAGCGCTGTATTATCTATGGATTATTCTTCGCATTTAAAATGCGCCAACTTAATGAAACTCACCTTTACATAGGAACTGTTTAACCTGATAACTTTACACCTTGCTGGTGTCAGAAGTGGAAAATAAGAGCCAATGTCATCACTGTATGTTACATAGTAAAAACATTAATAACGCCTCCTGGTTATAAATATAACTGGATTTGAAATTAATTATTTAATCAAGGGATGAAAATGGTACTTCCCATCACGTTATCTGACAGCGCTGCCGCTGGTCTTGCAGGTGCAGCAGCCACTATAAAAGCAATATAAATCAATAGCAAAAAAGCCTCGTTTTTTTTGCAGCATAACATTACGCAATTTCGTTAACGCAGATGGGCCGGATAGTATGGATCTTTTTCGTTTACATGATGTTTTAGAAAAATGCTTAATATTATTTTTGCGCAGTGGGGTTTTAAGCTCTAATTATTATTCACCTCTCTGTTCAGTCGCTTTCTAAACCGCCCATTGAAGAGAAGCAAAAAATCATCTCCGTTAAATATTAGTGCTTAACAAGGCATATCAAGAAAGAAAAGAACCAATGACGATGAGCACTGTGATCAGCATGTACGAAACAGGGTTGTTGATTACAATAAAAAGATGTTCTTAAACTCCTTAGATTTAAGATAAAAAGATTTGGTGGTATTTCCAGCCCACTTAAAACATCAAATAAAAATCAAACCATCTCTTTAGCTTGCATACTTCAAACAAATAGATGGTATTTACTCCTTAGGAATGGCGCGTTACGCAAGGAAATTTCTTAGAGGTTTGCTGCTTTTTTTGTGATTCAGCAGCGTTTTTTCTTCAAATTAAGGAGGTTTTCGCAAGCAGGGACTTTACACATCAGTAAAAAAAAAGGACGCATAGCGTCCTTTTTATGAAAAATATTCTGTCAAGGTCCGGATCAGGCGGAAAGACCCCCGTCCAGAATAAGCGTTTGCCCGGTCATATAAGTACTGTCATCGCTGACCAGCCACGCCACCGCCCCGGACACTTCTTCTACTTTTCCGAAGCGTTTCATTGGAATGGTCTGACGCAGCGCTACCCGCTTTTCTTTGGGCATATCGGCCATAATTTCAGTGTCGATATAACCGGGCAGCAGGCAATTGACCCGCACGCCAAAACGCCCTAACTCCACCGCCATTGTCCGTGCCAGACCAATCATTGCTGCTTTGCTCGCCCCATAGGCGCTTTGCCCACTATTACCTTTCACACCGGTAACGGAAGACATCATCACCACAGAACCTCTGCCCTGCATCATCATCGGTTCGATCAGCTGATGGTTCCAGTAGAAGATGGCGTTAAGGTTGGTATCCAGCACTTTGCGCCAGTTATCGGAGTTTTGGTGGATGTGCAGAGCGTCGAGCGTGATACCCGCATTGTGCACAATCGCATGAGGCGCACCATATTGTGCCAGCAATTCGCCAGAAAGACGAAATACTGCCTGCTCATCACATCCGTCACACTGATAGCTTTCTACCCTGCCCGGTAATCCCGCGCAGGCCTGTTCTACTTCCAGGGCTGCATTTTCATTCTGATACCACGTGAACACCACGTTCCACTCTTTTGCCAGGCGCAGCACCGCGGCACGCCCGATCCCCCGGCTTCCACCGGTCACTAAAATCCATTTCTTGCTCATGATTTAATGACTTTTATCGCTGAGGTACTGGCATAACTCACGCAGCGTCATGTTGATGTTATCCACGAACAGCTCGGATTCCACGGTGACACCAAACTCTTTTTTGGCCAGCACCATCAGTTCCACATAATCCAGGCTATCGAGTTTCAGTTGATAGAGCGGCATATCCGGATTCAGATCGTCCATTTCCAGGTCCTTCGCGTCGCATAACATCTCACAAACCTTGCTGTAAACTTCATCAAATTGCGTCATGTTTTATTCCTTTAATTCAGACATCTCAGTTGTATGTTGAGATTGATTGTGTTTTGTTGAAGATCCGGGTCGGTTAACCCACCAGCGGACTGGCTTTTAAGGTAACTGTGACAGACATGAGCGGCTCACCGGCGCTCCAGGCCTGAATGTTGGCCAGTAAAACCAGCCCACTGTTTTTTTCACCCATCACCAGCGTCGGCTGAATACAGTAATCCAGGGATTCAAGTGGCTGCCTTTCCTGCCACGGGCTCAACAGACGTGGAGAGAAATGCGTTTCATGGTGGGTCTGTACGACCTGTACCTGGCTGAAAACGTCGCTCAAACTGGCAGCCTCAGACTGAGGGATAATGCTATGCACGGTTTCCAGCGTAGCCGGGTCATTTACCATCTGGCGGAACAACAGCGCGTCGAGAAAGTTCCACAGGGGTGCGGCCTGGCTTTGCACGGCAAGAAAGGGAGCGTAAAGCGTTGCCAGTGTTTCTCCATCGAGCGTTTTCACCTGCTTGATGGGCGATAAAACCAGCGCACCGTTACTGGTCAGCCTGCTGCTCATACCGATCTGCTGCGTATGAGCATTCAGCAATTTCCCGCTAACCTGCACCTGTTCATTGCGGCATGTTTCACCGACGGATAACTGATAGGGCGTTCCGCACGCCACCGGCTCACGCAAACGGCAGCTAAACACCAGGCCGCAGGATGCTAACGCGCGTTTTTCCAGGGTAGCACTGAGCGCAGATTTTACATCCAGCATCGCGCGCATACCGTGTACGCATAATCCGTCCATGCCAAGTTGCTTCGCCTTCGCAACGTCAAAATGAATCGGATTATAGTCACCGGAAAATTCCGCCCAGCGTTCGGCATCACGCAGACTGTAGTTCAGGAACATTATTTTCCTCGCCCGATAACCAACGCCGCATTTGCCCCACCAAACCCAAAACTCAGATTGAGCGTGGTATTAAGTTTCGCCGGACGATGCACATTCGGTACATAATCCAGATCGCATTGCGGATCGGACGCATCAAGGTGACAGGTCGCAGGCACTATCTGATGTTCCATGGCCTGAAGGCATAAAATCGATTCAAAACTGCCTGCTGCTGCGATCAGATGGCCAGTGTAGGATTTGGTGCTCGAACATGGCGTCACATAGGCCGCCTCACCCAGGGCAATCTTGATCGCCTCAGTTTCATTAAGATCGTTGAGCGGTGTTGAGGTGCCGTGAGCGTTGATGTAATCCAGATCGCTCGCAGTAATGCCGGCCTGTTTAAGCGCATTGCGAATAGTCTGTACCCGCGCAATTTTATCCTCAGCCGGTGCGGTAAAATCACAGGCATCAGAGAAACTTCCGTAACCCAAAATTTCGCCCAGAATATTAGCCCCGCGCGCGATAGCAGATTCACGCTCCTCCAGACACAACACCGCCGCGCCCTCACTCAGTACAAAGCCGTTGCGATGGGGGCTGAACGGGCAGCAGGCACGCGTGATCTCCTCCTGCTCGCTGGCCAGCGCGCCCAGCACATCGATATTCCATACTGCTGAATCGGAGCGTAGAGATTCACCCGCGCCAGCCAGCATCATGCTTGCGCGGCCATTGCGGATCACTTCGAATGCATCGCCAATCGCGATCGTGCCCGTCGCGCAAGCCGCCACCGGTGTATTTTGATAGCCACGCAGCCCCCAAAGAAGGCTGACCGCTGCCGTGGATACGTTAGGCATCGAGAAAAAACAGCCAAAGGGTGAACCGACACCGGTACGCAGATAGTCATCGTAGTATTGCTGCGTCTCGTCCTGGCCAGCCCAGCCGGTGCCCATGATGACGCCGCAGTCGCGCAGATCGTAATGCTGCTCTGGCTTCTCATCGCCAAACGCCATCTGCATGGCTTCACGCGCAGAGGCCAGAGTCAACCGCGCATAGCGAGGCAGCCGACGTCTGATCGCGGCAGGCACGCCTTTGAGCGAAGGCTCCTCATCAATGAGGCCATAAAAACGGGATTTAATCCCGGCGGCTGATTTATCGCAGTAACGATAACCAACCTGGTAATCCATGATGGCTGCCCAGCTCTGGGTGGAATTCATACCCAGCGGCGTCACCGCACCATAACCGGTGACCACAACCCGACGCGGCGCGCCCCTTGTCTGTGAAACGTCGATGTCCATAACTTATCCTTGTTTCTTCATCGTACTATTTTCCCCGCCACCCAGCGCCAGCCAGAGTTTCATCCTGGAATACAGATAGTTATATTGAATTTGTACCAGCGTGTTCTCGCTGTTCAGTAATGCATTCTGTGCATCAAGCAGCGTCTGATACGCCACGGAACCATGACGATACTGGCTTTCCACCAGCGCCAGACGTTGCTTGCTCAACGCCAGATCCTGCCATTGCCGCAACTTTTCCTGCTGCCAGGTCAGGCGCTGTGACATCGCGTTGTCGATGTCCTGCAGTGCACTGTAAGAAGCACTTTTGAACTGAATCGCCGCAGTTTGTACATCCAGACCAGACTTTTCGATGTTCATCTGCACCTGATTCCACTGAATAAAAGGCAGATCGAGTGCAGAACCGAGCGTTCTGGCCGGATTGCTGAACCACTGCTGGAATATTGCGGCTCCCGCATTCAGGGACGCATTCAGCGTCAGGGACGGATAAAAACTCAGTCGCGCAACATCAGAACCCGCCAGCGCAGCACGCAGTCTCATTTCAGCCGACTGCACATCCGGCCTTTTAGCGATAACCTCCAGCGGCAAACGCTGCGCCACTGGCACGCTTTGTTGAAGCTCCAGCGCCTGCCGCTCCGCAGGATATTGCCCTGGGGGGCGGCTGAGTAAAATTGCCAGCGCATTACGCGTCTCATCACGCTGTTGAGATAAATCACGAAGGCTATTTTCACGGCTCAACACCGTCTGCTGCGCCTGCAAATAATCAAGCTGACCCAGGTCGCCCGCCTTCCAGCGGGAGGTCACCGCGACCAGGGTTTCCCTGGCAATAGCCACACTTTGCTGAAGATTACCGATCTGTTGATTCAGGCTTGCTATCTGCCAGTACAGTTGCGCAGTGGTGCCAATAAGCGTTAATGCAGTAGCGTGTAAATCCTGTTCGGATGCTTTTGCCAGCCACTCGGACTGCTCACGCGTGCGGGCCAGTTTTCCCCACAGATCCAGCTCATAAGAGGCCGAAAGTGAGCTATCGTAGCTTTCCGTTGGGGTTGTGGCGTGATCCAGATTTTTGCTGTTGCGGGCCGCGCCACTGACAGCAAAATCAGGCGTCAGATTAAGGTTGGATAACCCCGCAGTCAGCCGCGCCTGGCGCAATTTTATGCCTGCCAGCGCCAAATCGTTATTGCTTTGCAAGGTGGCTACGATCAGCCGCGACATCTGCGGGTCGCCAAAATTATCCCACCAGTGCGGAGAAAATTGCGCAACGCCCTCGCCAGTATCCGGTACCCGCCAGCCGTCTGATATCGACAGCAACGGCTGTTGATAGTCACTTTTCAGCGCCTGACCACAGCCGGTCAAAATGAGTGCCATCGCCACCAGTGAAAGTACATGTCGTTTTTTCATTCGCGAGCCAGTGCCTCTGTCGGATGCAGACGTGCAGCATTGCGCGCCGGGAAAAAACCAAATCCGAGGCCGATCAACGCGGAGAACCCGCAGGCCAGAAGGATGGGTGGCCAGGTGAAAATCATGGTGAATTCCTGGGTAACCTGAGAAAAAATCAGCCCCGCGACACCGGATCCAATAATGCCGATCACGCCGCCAAGCGTACAAATCACCATCGCCTCAATCAGAAACTGACGCATTATGTCTGCAGGCCGGGCACCGACCGAGAGGCGAATACCAATCTCATGCGTCCTTTCCGTCACCGACACCAGCATAATGTTCATCACGCCCACGCCGCCCACCAGCAGCGAAATACCTGCAATCGCGGTGATCAGCAGCGTCATGGATTCCGACGCCTTGCGGATCGTCTTCGTCAGTTGATCGTTGGTCATTGTGAAGAAATCTCGCTTGCCGTGTACTGAGTCCAGCAGTTGCTCGACGTTCCGCTGTGCGAGCTCTATCGGATAGTCTTCAGCGATGCGCAAGGTGATGGACTGCAACGGCATATCACCCGACATACGCTCCAGCATTGAGGTGTAGGGGATCCATGCACCGGGCTGCTCACCGATATGCTTCGGCCCCTTTTTAGCCGCAACACCGATAACCCGGTAAGGAACGCCGGAAAGTTGAATAATTTCGCCCACGGACGCCTTTCCATCAGGAAACAGCGTGCTGCTGACGTTCGGATCGATGATGATCACCGGCTCACGTTCGTCCAGATCGCGGGAGGAAAACGAATTTCCACTTATGAAATTCAGCCCCTGCACGCGAAAGAATCCGTTGCTGACACCGGACAGGGAGACAAGAACCTGCTTCCCTCCCTCAACCACCACTACCCTTTTACTTACCACCGGCGAAAGGCTGTCGATGTACGCCTGCTTGCTAAGCAGATCCACATCATCCAGAGTCAGCGAACGCTCAAAATCCGGACGAGGTTTATCCCAACCCTGGCCAGGCCGAATTTCGATGGTGCTGGTGCCGAGCTGACTTATCTGGCTGAGAATGCTTTGCCGCGCCCCCTCGCCCACGGCCATGGAAGACACCACGGAAGAGATGCCGATAATGATGCCGAGCATAGAAAGAAAGGCGCGGACCCTGTGTCCAAGTAAAGAGCGCCACGCCATGCGCACCGCTTCTTTTATACTCTCCCCGACAGGCGTTCGCCCGGTGGCGGCAATCGCCGGTAATCCCTGAGATTTCACCTGGGTCATGACGGAATTAATGTGGTCAGCGACAATCTTGCCGTCGTGGATTTCGACAATCCGCTGGCACTGTTCGGCGATACTGCGGTCATGGGTCACGATGATCAGCGTGTGTCCGGCCTGATGCAGGCCATGCAAAATGGTCATCAGCTCCTGGCCGCTCGTACTGTCGAGCGCGCCAGTCGGCTCATCCGCCAGAATCACCGACGCGCCGTTCATCAGGGCGCGAGCAATACTGACGCGCTGCTGCTGTCCGCCGGAGAGCTGAGCAGGCCGGTAATGCATACGTTCACCGAGACCCAAACGGGTCAGCAGGTATTCCGCGCGCGCTTGCCGAGCAGCGGCGGGCATGTCGGTATACAGCGCAGGAATAGTGACGTTTTCACTTGCCGTCAGATAGGGCATCAGATGATATCGCTGAAAGATAAAACCCAGATACTGACTGCGCAGCTGCGCCAGTTGCTCGCTGCTCGCCACCTGCGCAGGGATACCCATGATGCGCATTTCGCCTTCCGACGGTTGATCCAGACAGCCGAGAATATTCATCAAGGTGGATTTACCGGAACCCGATGCGCCGATGATGGCCACCATTTCACCGGCATCCACGCGCAGGGAGATATCGTTCAGCACGGTGACCGCCGCGTTGCCCGAACCAAAATGGCGTGAGATATGTGAAAGTTCAATGACCGGGGAATTAGCCATTTGCCGTCCCTGCCTCATTTTGCACGATCGCCACATGCTCACCTTCGCTGAGGCCTTCCTTCACTTCAACAAACTGACGATCGTTGATGCCTACCTGGATCAACCGCTTCTCGATCGCATCACCTTTTATGACCTGCACATAATAGCTATCGCGCCCTTGCGGCTGGCCAAGCGCCATCATCGGCAGACGCAGCACATTTTTTGCCTGCTCGGTGACAATAAAGACCTGCGCCGTCATTGACGTGCGCAGTAAATGCTCCGGGTTGGGCACGCTGAAAACACCGTTGTAATAGACGGCAGAAGATTGCTGCGACTGAGCACGCGTGTTGTCGTCCTGCAGAGCCTCGTTCGGCGCATCCTGCAGGATACCCATTACGCTTTGGTAGCGACGTTTAGGATCGGCGACAACGTAAAACCACAGCGGCTGGCCGGGACGTACTTTCAGAATGTCCGTTTCTGAAATTCGCGTTTGCACGGTCATCGTATCGACATTCGCCAGAACCAGAATGGTCGGGGCAGTCTGTGAGGAGACGACGGTTTGCCCCTCTTTGGTCACGATGCCCAGAACCTGCCCGTCCACGGGCGCCAGGATCCGCGTATAGCCGAGATTGGCTTTTGCCGTTTCCAGCGCCATCTGCGCCTGTATGATCTGTGACTGGTTAACCTTAATCTGCGCTTTCTGGGTATCGACCTTGGTTTGCGCATCCTCGAGATTACTCTTTGTACCCGAACCGTCGCGATCCATCCGCAACTGGCGTTTCAGCTCAAGTTGATACTGGATAAGCGTGAATTGTGCGGCCTCTTTTTGCGCGACCGCGCTGACCAGCGCGGCTTCAGATTTCCGCAGTTCACTCTCTTGTAGGGTCGGGTCGATTTCGGCCAGTAACTGACCTTTGGTGACACGATCGCCAGCGTTAACATACAGTTTTTTTAACTGACCGTTGACCTGCGCCCCGACATTCACTTGCACAGAAGGTTTGAGGATCCCGGTTGCCAGTACGGTCTTTTCAATATCGCCACGCTCAATCACCACGGACGCCTGAGGGGCAGCGGTACTGGACACCCTGACGTACAGAGCTACTGCGCCAGCAACCAGCAGGATAAGCACCAGCGTCGCCAGTGCATAGAATCCCTTGCGGTGGCGGGTGACCATCAGGAGTATCCGCTTGATTGAGTCGTTCACGCCGGTACTCCGTCAGGCACGATAGCGGAGATAAACTCCTCCTGCGCCGCGTGTACACGGCCATTTTTCATTGTGAAAACACGGTCAAACAGGGGGAGCGCAGTTTCACTGTGCGTAACAGTGATCAGCGTTTTTCCGTATTCATGGCAATGGTCAATCAGGGTTCGCATCACCTGCTGCGCAGTCTGTTCATCCAGATTCGCGGTCGGCTCATCCAGCACCATCACCGGGCAATCGCTATACATCGCACGCGCCAGCATCAGGCGCTGACGCTGACCCAGGGACAGCGCGGGATGGCTTTCGCGGATCAACGCATTTTGTTTCCCTGGCAGACGGTCAATCACCTCCGTCAAATTCAGCCCGTGCAGTGATTTATCGATGCGCAGCTGCTTTTTCGCATCGTACTCACGATCGAACAACGAGATGTTTTGCAGCACGCTGGCGTTAAATAAGATGTCCTCCTGACTTTGCAGGAAGAACAGTTTCTGCGCCTGACGGCTGGTGACGGGATGTCCATCCACACGGATTTCGCCTGCCTGAGGTTCGATCATCCCGGTGATGACTTTCAGTAACGTACTCTTCCCCGCGCCAGACTCACCGACAATAGCCAGTGTTTCCCCCCGGTGAAGCATCACTGACACCTGGTCGAGAACCGGTTTACCGGGATCGTAAGCAAACTGCAGGGCACGGTAGTTGAGCTGCTGACTAAAGTGCACGGGCTGCAGTACGGGGTCGTGACTCTCTTCTTTAACCGGCGGGAACAGATCGGCCGCGCGCGTATCGATCACGTGCAGCTGATTTTTGCGCAGTACCGAAAAGAAAATTTGTGTGATGTAAGCCGTGAAAATCTGGCGTACGAAGCTATAGGCAAAGAACTCGCCCAGTGAGATGAGGTTTTCTTTCAGCAGTGGCAACGCCAGCAGCATGAAGAAGACCATCTCAAGACTGCCGATTAACTGATACAGACTGCTCTTAACCTGCTCATACACTTTCTGTCTCTGGCGGCAGTCAAACAGGGATAACGCATACTGAGCAAAGACGGTTTGACGATAGCTGTGTAATCCGGCGGATTTCAGCGTGGCGAAACCCTGAATGGTTTCCAGTAAAAAGTCGCTTTGCTCGGCGCTTTTCACCTGGATTTGCTGGGTGTAATAGCGGTCACGGAAAATCGCCCATACGCTGACTAACCCCATCAATGTCACACCAATGGCGGAAATGCCTGCAAGCAACGGACTGATGTAACACATCACCGCCAGCGCAATCACGCCAACCACCCAATCCACGCGCAGGCCATTATCCAGCTCAATTTTTTGGGCTGCCGCTAGTTGCCAGTTCGAGAAGCGACTGTAGATCTCACCGGGACTGCGCTTTTCGAAGTAAGACAGTGAGTTAGTCAGAAGTCGAGCAAAACCACTTACGCTTTGCATGACCACAAAACGTTTGATAACGCGTTCGGTTACGCTGCGGACAATGAAGGCCAGCAGCGTCGAGACGACGAATGCCAGCAGATAATAAAAATACGGAAAGTCTATTTTACCGGCGGAAGAAAAAACGTTGTTAATCGCAGAACTGACCATCACCGGCATAATGAATAAGGTCAGCGAGACCAGAAATGCCAGCATCATTAACCGGTAAATGCCGGGAATGTCTGCCGTCTGCTTCAGGCTCATGCACTCCAGCGCGCGAAAACGCCGCGTACGTTTATCTTTCTCAACGGAGGGAGTAGCGATCCCGGCTTCCCTGTCGAGCACCAGCGCATAACCGCTGATTTCAGATTTCAGCGCGGCAACAGGTAATAGCTGTTCGCCAATAGCTGGATTCATCACACACACGTAGCTCCCCTGGCGATAGGCCAGCAGAACATAATGGCTCGCACCGTAGTGCAGAATGGCGGGTAAAGGGATTTCGGCGAGTTCATGCAGATCGAAAGCCACCGGACAGGCAGGGATCGCCAGTTCAGAGAGGATGTCGCACATGGTGGAGAGCGCGGTACCGTGGGCAGATGCCGGGAAACTTTCGCGTAGCGTTTCAAGAGGGGCATTGATGCCCTGGGTTTCCGCCAGCATAGAAATACAGGCCAGCGCACATTCGTTGGTTTCTGCCTGATAAACCATTTTAGGAATAATATTGTCCATAATCGACATCTCAGAACGCCCTGTTCTCTTTAGTAAAATCTCAGCACTGCTTTTTATTCATATTCAATCATTAATGAAAAACAGCGAGTGTGAATGCCATAGCATCCAGTCAGTTGAATGATCACGAATGCTTTGTTCGATAATGCGCGGCATTTCATCTTTTAATTTTTTAGCCGAAACAGGCTCATGAATATAAATCTTCAAACCTTTATCATAATAAAGATGGTAAAAGACCACCTTGGCTGACATTATTCTCGCCAGACGGATAATACCGCTGTGTAAACTGGCTGCGCGATCAAATAGCTGACAGCTTAATTTCTCCGCTTTATCTTTGCTGGCAAACTGCGTAAAGTCCGGGGTAATATCCGGAAATAAAATAATATTCCGCTGGTTATCCGCCGCGTCCATTACCGAAGCCATCAGGTTTCCGGCGATGTTCTTGTTGCCTTCATGAATTGAACAATAGGTGATATCCAGACCACCCAACTGCCGTTCGGCCGCCGAATGGGCGTCGGCACTGCGTGACGTAATAACCGTTGCTTTCCCCGGGAAAGCCGAAGCACCGACCATCGTGCTCAGAATGTCCGAAACCATGTGCAGCGGCGCGAGGATCACTGGCTGGCCTGCACGTTGCAGGGGTTCGACGATAGCATTGAGCTGTGCAGAACAGTCGGCAAGCTCTTGCAATGCCTGTTGATTCTGCCCGTACGTCACCGCCTGCACCAGCAGCTGCCGTCGCTGAGTCAGCCAGATGTAGTCAAATTTCTTGTTATCATTCAGCAGGGAGTGTCGGTTAGACTGCGCAACGATAGCCCGCAATTTCAGATCGCGTGATGTTAGCCCCAGAAAACGGCTGACATGTGAGAAGGCAAAAACGACGCGATAATGCAGGTGCCGGAATAATAAACAATGTCCCCTGTAGGCAATTACCTTAAGTTTATACAAAAACCACTGACATCTGACAGTGAGGTTTTTCCAAAACATTGCACACCACAGGGCGAAGAATTTCATTATTCCTCCGGAGCCTGTTGTGTTTCTAGCATTGAAATTAATTTGTCGGAGAATGACGGAAAGTCCGTATCCTGAAGCGCAACCCATTTCTTCGCCACAATGTATGCCGGAGTGGCATTAACATTATAATATTTGGTAACGCGAGTCATATAATCAAGAAGGTTCTTAACCTTCTCTGATTGGCTCACTTTGTTATATTCATCGACATCGATTTTATTACCTGCCAGCCACGCAGTGCGTTTTTCCGGATCGCCTAAATCAATCTTTTTCTTGATAACCGCATCATAAGCGCTTTGGCGATACGTCTCTTCAATACCCATTACCTGCAAGGTGGCAAAGACCGGTGCAAAGCGCGCTAACCCATTTTGGGTATCGAGGCTGTAATGAAGGCGTACCAGCTTCGTGCCCGCTGGCATACGTTTTTCCAGCGCATCCACATTCTTTTCATTGCGTTCGCAAAAATGGCAACCATAAGAGAAGATTTCAATAATATCCTCCCCGGCGCCGATCGGGCTCGCGTCGACCTCTTTCGCTGACAGTGACACCAGTGATTTCTGACCGGAATCATTTTTTTGATTTAATACAAAGTTTTGAAACCAGGCAGTGGTGATCAGTGCTGAAATAACCGCGACAAAAACAGTATAAATCAGAATGGGAAGGATTCTTTTTTTCATAGGAAGTTTTTCGCTCTGAAAACAATATTACGATTCACTCACTGAAATGAGTAAACAGGCGTTGCACAACGATACAACGCCCTGACAGAATAAATGTGACTTACTCTGCCTTAATTAAAAACGGATACTTCTTAGTTTGCATTACCGCAATCAGCCAGCACAGCCGGGGTATAGGTCTTAGACTCGACGCCATTTTTATCAGTACAGGTTTTAACGGCGAAGCAAGCAGTCTGATTGTTTACTAAAGCGGAGGTGTAGGTATCAACACAAGTTTGAGAAGTACCGCCAACGATTGAACGTGCTTCTGTCATGGTCATCTTTTTCATCTTAGATATCCTTATTTATAATGAATTTTTTAACATAATATCCACTGGCATATTTCCAATGTTATGTCACTATAGAGAGGGTTTTAGCAACACATCCCTGCATACCGTAACAATAACCCAGGCGAAAAACGCTCAGGCTGTTATTATCGGATCCGTCGCATTGTAACGATGGTTTTTTTAGAGAGCAATACATACAAAAAAGGCAGGTTAATTTACACATGCCAACACAATGGATATATTGCAGGATATTTCTTAGAAAAATATAAGATATTAATCAACGCCCTGAATATTACCTTATCCTTCACTCAATTTACGCATTAATATATCAGGATTATTCTTACGAAAATCCCGGATAACAGGTTTGCGTAATAGCATTTTTTTTTAATAAAATGAGAAGAAATACTTGCGAAGAGGCGGAGCATGGTTAACGTCGATGACTCACATGTGAGTTCTCTTTACGCACAGAAGTGAAAGCCTGTTGCACCGATGAGCACAAGCCGATCATTCGACAATACATAAAATCGCTGCTAAACGAATGCTCTGAATTTTATTCTCACTCGGTTACGTATCATTCTCCTTTTTTTGCCACGAAATCATAATGATGTTGGCAGTTCATGTGATTTTGCTCTGACGTTAAATGTGATCTTCCGCACGTTTCCCTCCGCGGAGACCGAAGCGAGTGTCTACGCTTATAGAGACCGGGAAACACCCTTATTAGAGATAACGCTAACCGGAGGTCCTGACCACCATGTTCAACCAGAATATACGCACTGTAGAGACCGTAGAGTTCGATATAGAACAAGAACTTCTCTACGAAATCGATCCCTGTGAGTTAAAACTGGATGAAATGCTCGAGGCGGAGCCGGAACCTGAAATGATTGAAGGGCTGCCCGCATCCGATGCGCTCACCCCTGCCGATCGCTACCTTGAACTCTTTGAGCATGTGCAGTCGACGCGACTGTTTGCTGACAGCAAAACCTTCCCCGACTGCGCACCAAAGATGGATCCGCTGGATATCCTCATCCGCTACCGTAAGGTGAGACGCCATCGGGACTTTGACCTGCGCCAGTTTGTAGAAAATCATTTCTGGCTGCCGGAAGTCCTGTCGAGCGAGTATGTTTCCGATCCATCCCTCTCGCTCAAGGAACATATCGACAACCTGTGGCCGGTGCTGACCCGCGAGCCGCAGGATCACATCCCCTGGTCGTCGCTGCTGGCGCTGCCGCAGGCCTATATTGTGCCCGGCGGGCGATTCAGCGAAACCTACTACTGGGACTCCTACTTCACCATGCTGGGGTTGGCCGAAAGCGGGCGCCACGACATGCTCAAATGCATGGCGGATAACTTTGCATGGATGATTGAACGCTATGGCCATATTCCCAACGGGAACCGCACCTACTATCTGAGCCGCTCTCAACCACCGGTGTTTGCCCTGATGGTTGAGCTGTTTGAAGAGGACGGTGTACGCGGGGCCAAGCGCTATCTGGATCACCTGAAAATGGAGTACGCCTTCTGGATGGACGGCGCGGAGTCGCTACTGCTTAATCAGGCCTACCGCAGCGCAGTGCGTATGCCGGATGGCTCGCTGCTCAACCGTTACTGGGATGATCGCGACACGCCGCGGGATGAGTCCTGGATAGAGGACGTCGAAACCGCTCGTCACTCCGGTCGTCCGCCCAACGAGGTCTATCGCGATCTGCGCGCCGGAGCCGCCTCCGGCTGGGACTACTCCTCCCGCTGGCTACGGGATCCGAGCCGGCTGGCGAGTATTCGCACCACTCAGTTTATCCCTATCGATCTCAACGCTTTCCTGTTTAAGCTGGAGAGCGCCATCGCCAATATCTCGGCCTCGAAAGGGGACAAAGAGACAGCAGAGATCTTCCGCCAGAAGGCGAGCGATCGCCGCGCGGCGGTAAACCGCTATTTGTGGGATGACGAAAATGGCTGCTACCGTGATTACGACTGGCGTCGGGAGGAGCTGGCGCTCTTTTCTGCCGCCAGTATCGTGCCGCTTTACGTCGGTATGGCGACCCACGAGCAGGCTGAACGTCTGTCGGATGCGGTTAAAGCCCGCCTGCTGACGCCGGGGGGTATTCTCGCCACCGAGTACGAAACCGGCGAGCAGTGGGACAGACCCAATGGATGGGCGCCATTGCAGTGGATGGCGATCCAGGGGTTCAAGCAATACGGCAACGACTCGCTGGGGGATGAAATTGCCTGGAGCTGGCTGCACACCGTGAATCATTTTTACAAGACGCATTACAAGCTGATTGAAAAATATCACATCGCCAGCAGCCAGCCTCGTGAAGGGGGCGGGGGTGAGTATCCCCTGCAGGATGGGTTTGGCTGGACTAACGGCGTGGTACGACGCCTGATTGGTCTGTACGGGGAGCCGTAGCTCCCCGCTTTATCAGCGGATCACCTCATAAATGGCCGTCTGGATCGACTGCCATTTTTTAGTGCTGTCGTTCGGCTGCGCCTGTGCCCGCCGCTTCGCCTGGTCCATCTCGCGTCGCTGGCGTTCGACTACCGCCGGGACGGTACAAAATGCCTGAAGATACTCCTTACGCAGGCCCGTCAGGGATTGGCCTGCTGACATTGCGTGGCCGAGGTTGGTAATAAACTGCCGACATGGCTTCTCCTGCGTCATTTGCAGACGATAGCGCATCAGTAAATCCAGCACCTCACGATGGTTGACGGCGAGCGCATGCTCCGTCCAGGAGAGCTTCCAGTCCATTCCCGCTTTCAGGAACAGCAATGCCACCCGGGTATCGTTGCGGTCTATCGCCGCGCGGAAGTTATTCTCATCCCAGGTGACCCCCATCCGCGTCAGCGTCTCGCGGGAGGAAGGCGTCTCACGCATCTCTTCCGCCACCGTCTGGACGGGCGCTACGGTGCTGGCCGCCTGGGTCGGGGTGCTGCTTTCAATGAGCAGCCAGGTGCCCATCATCAACATCCCCATCACCATGACCCCCACCACGCCCCACAGCACCACCGAAATCAGGTGATCGCGTTGCTCCGGGGTACGCACAGGCCGACGGTTCGGTTTATCAATGGTGTCGCGCACCTCAAAAATGTCGTCGCCGGTGGCGCTGTTTTTTATCCGGGCGTTCTCCCAGAAGCGATCGAGCTCGTCCAGGTCCTCAGACATCAGTCCCGCCGGGTTGACGGTGGTGCGGCCTTCATTAAATGCGCGCTGCACGGGGCTGGCGATCTGGGCGTAATAGTTGTCCAGGAGCAGGATCTGCGTGGAGGTCAGCGGCTGTTGGGCAATAATTTTATTACGAATCAGCCGGATATCATCCAGGAAGGTCTGGAGCGTTTTGCGCGGCTCCACCATCAGCGTCAGCAGGGTCGGATCGCTGAACAGCGCCGAATAGGAGCGGGAGTACTCTTTTTTATCCACCAGCATCAGGGCCAGCTCGCTGAACATCATCCCGCCGAGGGCGTCGTTACGTTCACCCTGCTGCAGCCAGCCGCGCACCCGATCGGCATTGAACAGCGTTTTCAGATGATTGTTCAGACGCGTCGGATCCGGCCACGCCTGCATAATCAGCCCTTTAATCATCAGCTCGAGCGTGCGCACCTGCTTTTGCGCCTGCTGCTGGCGAAGCTCATCGCTGGGACCCATTTCGGTGCTGTAGGTCAGTAGCGGCTGCTGCAGACGGAGATGTTCAAGCGCCGTCACAAAGCGCGTCGCGGCGATCAGTTGGTTGTCGCTCACCTCCTGCCCGCTCTCATACTGCGGCACCCGCTGCTGTAACAGCCGCAGTTGCAGGGTGAACTGCGACAGCTCGGCATCATTCAGATTGAGCCGCTTAGCCACCCTCGCCCAGCCCCCCAGTGCCAGCCTGGCGGAGTCAAGCTGCTCAAGGAACCAACGGGGATCTTTGCCTTCGGCAACATGCACCTTTAACAGGAGCAGGATCTCCACGGAGGCCTGACGAATAATTCCCAGACAGCGTTCAAACTGCTCGCGGATCAGGTGCGATTTACTGAGGGTCATCATGTTCCTTTAAATGCTGCGCACCCAGGCAGGGGCTGCTGTCGGAGAGTGTTTTTTATTTCAAGTGGTTATACCAGATTAAACATACCCGATAACGGGTACTATTTCAGTGATAATGTTAAAACCATTTACAAAAGTTCCCGGAGATCTGGCATGCCCGTGTTGCACACCCCGCGTTTAACCTGCTCCCCGCTGCAGGACGAAGACTGGCCCTTTTTTCTCTCGCTTCAGCAGCACCCCGACGTGATGCGCTACGTGGCCGAAGCCCGCCCGGAGGCCGCCATCCGCGAGGCTTTTACCGCGCGTCTGCCGGCGTGGACGCCAGGCAGCGACCACTGGCTGTGCCTGGTAGTGCGCGACACCACCAGCCAGATGCCGCTCGGGGTCACCGGGTATATTCATCATGATGATGATTGCGCCGAAGTCGGGTTTTTATTCGCCCCGCAAGCCCAGGGAAAAGGCTACGGCTATGAGTCTTTACAGGCGGTGTGTGATTACGCTTTCGGCCAGGGCGGCATTCGCCGCTTAACCGCCACGGTAACGGCAGGCAATGTGGCCTCGAAACGCCTGCTGGAAAAAGTGGGGTTTGTGCTGGAGGGAGAACTGCGCGAAAGCTACTGGCTGGCAGGCCAGTGGCATAACGACTGGCTGTTTGGGCTGTTAAAAAAAGAGTACCCCTGAGCGTGCCGCGGGGATCCCTCCCCGGCACCGCGCTACAGGAACATACCTCCGGAGACTTCAATCCGCTGCGCATTCATCCAGCCAAGCTCATCGCTGAGCAGAGCTGCAATCGCATCGCCAATGTCGTCCGGCAAGCCGACGCGCCCCAGCGCCGTCTGGGAGGCAATATGCTGATTGATCTCCTTGTTATCACGCACGCGCCCGCCACCAAAGTCGGTTTCAATGGCGCCGGGGGCAATGATATTGGCGGTGATGCCGCGTGCGCCCAGCTCCTTCGCCTGATAGCGAGTGAGCACTTCCATCGCCCCCTTCATCGCCGCGTAAGTGCTGGAACCCGGCTGAGCAAAACGCGCGAGGCCGGAAGAGACATTCAGGATCCGCCCGCCGTTTTTCATCAGCGGTACCAGGCGCTGGGTCAGGAAGAAAGGGCCTTTAAAATGGATGTTCATTACCTCGTCAAATTGCGCTTCGGTGGTATCAACGTAGGGAGCATATAAACCGACGCCCGCGTTGTTCAACAAATAATCGAAGCTGTTGCGTTGCCATACCGCATGCAACTTTTCTTCCATCTGCCTGGCAAACAGTTCGAAGCTGGCAATATCCCCGACGTTTAACTGTAATGCCGCCGCCTTTACCCCTTTTTGCTCAATTTCGCGCACGACATCCAGCGCCTCCTGCTGGCTGCGGTTCCAGGTCAGGAGGATCCCGACACCTTTGTCTGCCAGCTTCAGCGCCGCGTTTTTACCGAGCCCGCGGCTACCGCCAGTCACTAATGCAATACGTTCAGTCATAAGAAACCTCGTTTCGGCTGTGGTGGTGATTGAGAAAGAGCTTATTAGGTGATAGAAAATCAATAAATATGGCTAACAACGCTTCACTGTTTCATAGCTAACAACAATGAGCGCTCCCTATGGATAAAATTCAGGCAATGCAGCTGTTCATTCGCGTCGCGGAACTGGAGAGCTTTTCCCGCGCAGCGGACTCTATGGGCCTTCCTAAAGGTAGCGTATCCCGTCAGATCCAGGCCCTTGAGAACGGGCTGGGCACCCAGCTGCTGCACCGCACCACGCGGCGCGTCAGCCTGACGCAGGACGGGATGGTCTATTACGAGCGGGCCAAAGATCTACTGGCTAACATGGATGAACTGGATGGTCTTTTTTTGCACGATCCCACCAGCGTCAGCGGAAGAATTCGGGTGGATATGCCCACGGGCGTTGCGCGAAATTTAGTCATCCCCCGACTGCCGCTTTTTTTACAGCAGTATCCTGGAATTGAACTGGAGCTGAGCAGCAGCGATCGTCTGGTGGATGTGGTGCGGGAAGGGTTTGACTGTGTGGTGCGCGTCGGCATCCTGAAGGATTCTGGCTTAATCGCCCGTCCGCTCGGCCGGCTGTCGGTGATCAACTGCGCCAGCCCGGATTATCTGTCGCGTTTTGGCTATCCCGACGGGCTGGATGATTTATCTTCCCATGCCGTGGTGCACTACGCGACGCATCTCGGCACCCGGCCACAGGGGTTCGAATATTACGACGGCGAGTCGACCCAATGGATCAAGACCGGCGGGGTACTGACGGTCAACAGCACTGAGACCTACCACGCCTCTGCGCTCGCCGGGCTGGGAATTATTCAGGTCCCACGGGTGGGCGTGCGTGACGCGCTGCGCGCCAAAAAGCTGCTGGAGATCCTGCCCCAGTACCGCGCCCGACCGATGCCGGTATCGCTCATCTATCCCCACCGCCGCAACCTCTCCCGCCGGGTGCATCTGTTTATGGCCTGGCTCACAGATATCATGAAAGCGTACGTTGACTGAGTGCAGGCTATAATTTTAAGGACCTCCCGCTAATTAATAAGGAAAGTGCGCGTGACGCCGGAAAATAGTGAGCAACGCCCCACCCATGATCTGGACTTCGAACCGATTAAAAAACTGGAAAACAGTCCGCCTCCGGCGGCTGAACCTAAAGTCACCTCTATACGTAAAACGGGGAGCCTGCTGGACAAAGCGAAGGACGCCTTCCAGTTGATTCAGCAGCAGCCGGTCATTGCCCACCTGCTGCGTGCCACCGAGCGGTTTAACGATCGGCTGGGCAATCAGTTTGGCGCGGCGATCACCTACTTCTCATTTTTATCGATGATCCCGATCCTGATGCTCTCTTTTGCCGCAGCGGGTTTTTTTCTGGTCTCCAACCCGACGCTGCTCCAGGATATCTTCGATAAAATACTGCAGAACGTCAGCGATCCGACGCTGGCCACTACCCTGAAAAGCACTATCCGTACCGCCGTAGAGCAGCGTACTACCGTGGGGATTGTCGGACTGTTCGTGGCGCTCTACTCCGGGATTAACTGGATGGGTAACCTGCGGGAGGCGATCCGCGCCCAGTCGCGTGACGTCTGGGAGCGTAAGCCCCAGGATGAGGAGAAGATCTGGATGAAATATTTCCGCGACTTCATCTCGCTGATTGGTCTGCTGGTGGCACTGGTTATCACCCTTTCCATTACCTCCGCGGCAGGTTCGGCGCAGCAGATGATCATCTCCGCCCTCTATCTCGACACCATCGAGTGGCTGAAACCGGTCTGGCATCTGGTGGGATTATGTATCTCAATGCTGGCGAACTATCTGCTGTTCTTCTGGATCTTCTGGCGTCTGCCGCGCCACCGGCCACGACGCAAGGCGCTGATCCGCGGTACCTTCATTGCCGCTATCGGGTTTGAGGTAATCAAAATCGTGATGACCTATACCCTGCCGTCGCTGGTCTCCTCGCCGTCCGGGGCGGCATTTGGTTCCGTGCTGGGGCTGATGGCCTTCTTCTACTTCTTCGCCAGACTGACGCTGTTCTGCGCGGCGTGGATCGCCACCGCCGAGTACCCGGATGACCGGAGAATGCCCGGCAAATCACACCGTTAAGCACCCCATCGGGCTGAACAGGAACGCAATATTTCAGCCCGATTCATCATTTCAGCATATAAATCCAGCCTGTAACTTTTATTTAACCAAAAAGCAGTTTTATCCTCTAAGTATTAATTTCTGTGAAGCATTTCATAGATGTGATTTCCCTGGTCTGAAAATTATTCGCTTTTTGCTGGTTTTTTCGCCATCCGCTGCGTTTGTTACAGATTGAAATGTCGCTTTTGCTGTGCGTAATATGGCCTTTCGTTCGCCAAAAATAAGAAAAGTTTATGCAAGCCACAGCCACAACACTCAATTCAGAGCAGGAAAACGCCCCGGTTAACTCGCGCAATAAAGTCGTCGTCGCATCGCTGATTGGCACCGCCATCGAATTCTTCGACTTCTATATTTACGCCACTGCGGCGGTCATCGTTTTCCCGCATATCTTCTTCCCGCAGGGCGACCCGACGGCGGCCACGCTGCAATCGCTGGCAACTTTCGCCATCGCCTTCATCGCGCGTCCAATTGGTTCGGCGGTGTTCGGCCACTTCGGCGATCGCGTCGGGCGTAAGGTGACGCTGGTCGCCTCGCTGCTGACCATGGGGATCTCCACCGTTGCCATCGGCCTGCTGCCGACCTACGAGACCATCGGTATTCTGGCTCCGGTGCTGCTGGCGCTGGCCCGTTTTGGCCAGGGTCTGGGTCTGGGCGGTGAATGGGGCGGTGCGGCGCTGCTGGCGACCGAGAATGCTCCGCCGCGCAAGCGTGCGCTGTATGGCTCCTTCCCGCAGCTGGGCGCACCGATTGGCTTCTTCTTTGCCAATGGCACCTTCCTGCTGCTCTCCTGGCTGCTGACCGACGAGCAGTTCATGACCTGGGGCTGGCGTATACCCTTTATCTTCTCGGCGGTGCTGGTGCTGATCGGCCTGTATGTGCGCGTCTCCCTGCATGAGACCCCGGTGTTTGCCAAAGTGGCCGCTGCGAAGAAACAGGTAAAAATTCCGCTCGGTACGCTGCTGACTAAACACATTCGCGTGACGGTGCTTGGCACCTTCATCATGCTGGCGACCTATACGCTGTTCTACATCATGACCGTCTACTCCATGACCTACAGCACCACGCCAGCGCCGGTGGGCCTGGGTCTGCCGCGTAATGAAGTACTGTGGATGCTGATGATGGCGGTGATTGGCTTTGGCGTGATGGTGCCGATTGCCGGGCTGCTGGCTGACCGCTTTGGTCGTCGCCCGAGCATGATTGTCATCACCTCGCTGATCATTCTGTTTGCGCTGTTCGTCTTCCCGCCGCTGCTCGGTTCCGGTAATCCGGCGCTGGTGATGGCTTATCTGCTGATTGGTCTGAGCCTGATGGGGCTGACGTTCGGCCCGATGGGCGCCCTGCTGCCAGAGCTGTTCCCGACGGAAGTGCGTTATACCGGAGCGTCATTCTCCTATAACGTCTCCTCGATTCTTGGCGCCTCGGTAGCACCCTATATCGCCACCTGGCTGCAGGCAAATTACGGTCTGGCGTATGTCGGGTTTTACCTGGCGGCCATGGCAGCGCTGACGCTGATTGCCCTGTTGATGACCCACGAGACCCGCCATCAGTCGCTGTGATCCTTAACGCCGGGTGGCGCTGCGCTTACCCGGCCTACAACTACAACTTCCGTAGGCCGGGCAATACCTCCGTACTATTTCTTCATCTGCGACAGAATGACCTGACACTGATTAGCTTGCCCCTCGGACGGGGAGATCAGCGCCAGCAGTGCCGCCGCTGGCGTCACCAGGGTTGCCAGCGCTGCCGCCACCGCACCACGGGCAATTAACGGCCCCGCCTTCACCCCGGCATCCGGATCTTTAAAGCTACCGCGTACGTACAGCGGCGATCGCAGCGTCACGATGCGAATACCTTTACTTTCCGGATTGATGGTGAGATCCAGCTGTTCCGAGGCCATGCTGGCCGTGCCGGTGATGTTAATGACGGCATTTTCAGTATCAAAGGCAAAGATCTGTGGACGGGCGACACCGTTTACCAGGTCGATATTGGCCGCCGCACAGTTAACCCGTACCTCATCGTCACCAAAAATCTGCCCAACCAGGAAGTTACCGACGTTAAGGCCCAGGATCTCCATCAGGTTACGGCTGACCAGCCCATCGTTCATCAGCAGCTTCAGGTTACCGTTACCGTTACCCAGCAGGGCTGCCACGGAGTTACCCGTACCGCGAATGGTTGCATCACCGCTCATCTCGCCGAGGGTTTTCTGCATCAGCTCCACATCGGGCATCAGCTGTTTAAGCTTCAGTCGTCGGGCCTGAATGTCTGCCTCGCCGCGCATCGGCTTCTTATCCCCTTCCAGCTTGATGTTGGCCGAGATCGTCCCGCCCGCCATACCAAACTTCAGCGGCTTCAGCTGCAGGTCAGCATTTTTAAGAATGATGTGGGTCGAGAGGTCGCTGAGCGGCAGGCTGCTGCCATGCTCGATTCGGCGTCCTTTGAAGCGCACGTCGGCATCCATCACATCCCATTTATCGGTTTCGAAGCGGTCGTTAGGCAGCACTTTCCCGGACGGCGGCGCCTCTTTTCTGACTTTCTGCGCCTTGGTACCTTTGCCGGAGTCAACGCCAATTAGCGGTCCCAGGTCGGCCAGCCGCAGCTGCTTAGATTCCATGTCGCCTTCAAGCTTCGGTCGCGGTTTACCGGTGCTGTAGGTCAGCGAGCCATGAATATCGCTGTCCCCGATCCGGCCATTAAAGTCACGGTAATCATAGACAGACGATTTTTCTGGATCGATCTTCGCCACCAGATGGCCGTCGGTTTCAAACGGTGGGGTATCCGGGAGCAGGACGCCGGTCAGATCGTACAGCTCACCCAGCGAATCGCCGGAAAACTTGAGGCGCAGATCGACCCCGCCCATCTTCATAGGATCGCTCACCGTACCGACAAAGGCCACACGGGTATTACCAGAGCGGAAATCGGCCTGCACCGGGAACGGCGTGCCTTCCCCGCGCAGCGCCAGCATGCCGCCAATTTTTCCGCTACCCTTCAGAGGCTGTTCGTTGTAACGCCCTTCGGCTTTCAGGCCAAAGACGTAATCGCCCACTTTGCCCTTCTCATCTTTGCCCTTCGCGCCGGTCACTTCGCTGAAAGGCAGCGCTTTACCCAGCGGATCGACGAAGATCTCAAGATTGGCTTTGCTCACCGCATCGTCAATGGCGATACGCCCGCGATCGAAAATGATGTTGTCGAGACGGAACGACCAGGTCGAGGGTTTAGCGTCAGCCTCTTTATCTTTGCTGTCGGCGAAATCAAAGGTCCAGTTGTTGGTCTTTTCCGACAGGCGGATCAGCCGGGCATCGGGTTTCTGCAGTTTGATCCACGGCAGATAGACCGTTTTGGTCAGCAGCGCCAGCGGAGCCAGTGTGGCTTCGACGCGTGGCAGATGTACCATGGTGATTTCGGGAATATCGGGCGGATTGCCGAGCACAACGTCATCGGCATGCACGTGCGGCCACGGGATCCAGCTGCGCCAGCCTGTTTCATCCTTCTGACGCGCCCACACGACGCCCAGATCGCCGCGAATGGCGAACGGACGGTTGAGTTCAGTTGAGACTTTCTGGTTGATGGTCGGTTTGAGGCGGTTCCAGTCAAATGTCGCGATCACGACAATGAGCACCACAATCAGCAACAAGAAGACCCCCCCGGACCAGGTGATAATCTTCGCTGTTTTTGTCATCCCATAATTCCTTTTTTACCTTGCCAGTCATGAATATAGTTCAGACAAAGAAAAAAGGGGCGGCAGCGTCCGGTAATAACGCGTTAGCCACGCGCTATTATGGGAAGCAGCCGGGGTTACAGGGTGACGATAACGTTGTCGAGCATCTCCATCGGCACCGGACGGGAGAGGAAATAGCCCTGTGCGGCGGCGGCAGGTGAGTTTTGCACATCGCGCCACTCTTCCAGCGTCTCAACGCCTTCGACGATCACGCCCTGACAGTAGCGGTTCATCAGCTGCAGCAACAGGGTGAACAGATTGCGACCTTCCGGGGTCTGACGCAGCATAATGAACAGATCCCGCGCCACTTTGATGTAGTCGTAACGCACCTCGCTCAGGGCGGAGAAGTTCGCCATGCCGGTGCCAAAATCGTCCAGCCACAGCGGGCCAAATTCGCACATGGTGGCAAAGGAAGAGTCCTGCGGCAGACGCACGTGCTCCACCAGCTCAAAGCGCAGCCAGGGCAGGCAGTGGATCAGCTTCTGCAGGCTCTCATCCTGACGGACCGCCAGCAGGGTTGGGCCATCGACGTTAACCGAGGCCAGAATAGTGTTGTCGGCAAAGAAATCCTGTTTTGCCGTCAGCATGCTGAGCTGCTCTTCAAGGATATCCAGACGATGGCGCACGGGCAGCTCCGCAAAATAGCGATCCGGGGCGATCCGCTGTGCCGGGTTTGAAGGATGGGTCACGACGGTCAGGATCTCGATCGCCATCAGTTTACCGTCGGTGCGGTAAATGGGCTGATAAGTATAAGCACGCTCACATTGCAGCCAGTAGCGATGTTCCTGCAAGTTCTCAATACTTGCCTCAGGGATGCTCAGCAGCTGGATGTCCTGCCTTAACTTCATTTCAGATATCCTGTTGATTGGGGAAGAACCTGTCGGGGCTGGTCAAAGGATTATCGGCCCCAGGTATGAGAACTTTATGTTCGGTTGCGGACGAAAATGAAAATCTGAGATCTGAAACTTACCCGGAACTTGTCCTGGTTCAAAAAAATAATGGAACGTCGTTTTAATACAGTTGACCACTCCCGGGCCGCAGCGCACACTAGCGCTAATTTAACTGTTCAGGTTCACGACTATGTCTAAGAAAATTGCCGTGATCGGCGAATGTATGATCGAACTCTCCCAGAAAGGCGCGGAAGTGAACCGTGGCTTTGGTGGCGATACGTTAAACACCTCGGTGTATATTGCCCGTCAGGTTGATGCTGACGCGCTGGCGGTCAACTATGTGACGGCCCTGGGCACAGACAATTTCAGTCAGCAGATGCTGGACGCCTGGCAGAGTGAAAATGTCGATATCTCCCTGACCCAGCGGATGGAAAACCGCCTGCCGGGCCTCTATTACATTGAGACCGACAGTACCGGCGAGCGCACCTTCTACTACTGGCGCAACGAAGCTGCCGCCAAATTCTGGCTGGAGAGCGACAGCGCGGCCCACATCTGCGAAGCGCTGGCCCAGTTTGACTACTTCTATCTGAGCGGCATCAGCCTGGCGATCCTCAGCCCTGACAGCCGTGAAAAACTGTTCTCCCTGCTGCGCGAATGCCGCGCCAACGGCGGGAAAGTGATTTTCGACAACAACTACCGTCCACGTCTGTGGGCCAGTCGCGAAGAGACGCAGCAGGTCTATACCCGGATGCTGGAGTGCACCGATATCGCCTTCCTGACTCTCGATGACGAAGATGCCCTGTGGGGCGAGAAGCCAGTTGATGAGGTGATCGCCCGTACTCAGGCTGCTGGTGTATCTGAAGTTGTGATTAAGCGCGGGGCAGACTCCTGCCTGGTGGCCGTTGCCGGCGAAGCGATTATTGAGGTGCCTGCGGTGAAGCTGGCTAAAGAGAAGGTGATTGATACCACTGCGGCGGGTGACTCCTTCAGCGCCGGGTATCTGGCTGTGCGTCTGACGGGCGGTACGCCGGAAGCCGCAGCCCAGCGCGGCCACCTGACCGCCAGCACGGTGATTCAGTATCGTGGCGCGATCATCCCGCGGGAAGCGATGCCTGCATAAGTGCGGTCTGGTGCCCTCACCCCGCCCCTCTCCCACCGGGAGAGGGAGCAAACATTAAAAAAGGCAACTTACGTTGCCTTTTTGCTTTTATTTCGCGGGCGTCATAATTCCGTCCCACGTCGCCTGCAGATCCTTCATGTCATATTCTGGCTCACCTTTCGGCTGCATCAGAATCAGCGACATATCCTGTGAAAGCTGCTGACGCAGATCCTGGCTCAGCATCTCTGCAGTCAGGCTATTGAGGAAATCCTGACGCAGTTTCTGATACTGTTCCGGCGCAATATCCACCACCTGGTTTTGCAGAGAGCGAATACGCTGGCTGATCAGAATATCGGTATCGGTACGGGCATAGGTGGCGAACAGTTTTTGTAGCTCGAGGTTTTTCTGCGCCACCAGCGCGTTAAACTCCTCTTCGCTCAGGCCGTTCTCACGCACCTTCGCCAGCTCTTTGGCGACCAGCGCCATATTGGCGTTCAGCTTGTCGCCCGGCGACTCCACATTAATGGCGCACTGGGCGCGCTGGAACAGCACCCGGCAATCAAAGCCCAGACCAATGTTCTTAGCGTTGTTTTTGCTCAGGTTTTGCTGAACATGCCAGAACAGCGCCTCCCGGGCTAAATCGGCGCGCCAGTAGCGCAGCAGCGCGGCAGATTCACGAATTGGCTGCCATGGGCTATCCCACATAATAGAGAGTCGGTCCTGGCGCACGGCATCGGTCATGATGCTGACCGGCTCTGCGCGCAGCGGCGACAGGGTGGGTACTGGCGCAGGGGTGGTGCGTTTGCCCTTCAGTTCACCAAAGGTTTTACCGATCTGCTCGATCACCGCGCGGCTATCAATGTTGCCGACCACAATCAGGGTCATGGCGTCCGGGGTGTACCAGTTCTGGTAGAACGACTTCACCTGCTCAATATCAACCGGCTGCTTCAGCGGCTCCGCCGGATCGTGACCCAACAGCGCAGAGCCTTTCAGGCGATAGCGCCACCAGCCCTCTTTGGTATCAGCAGGCCAGGTCGCCACCATATCGCTGTTGCTCAGAGCATAATTCACGGTATCAGGCGTAATCGAGACGTTACCGGCGGTATCAGACAGCCAGGTCAATGCCTCTTTAAGCAGATCGTTACGGTTGTTTGGCAGGCTGAGGTTAAACATGGTGTAGTCATAGGAGACGACGGCAGGCGGCAAAGGACGTTTAGGATCGATACCCTGTTGCCACAATGAACGGACCTGTACGGCCTGCAGGCTGCCGCTTTGGGTCAGCGCCAGACGGGGAATAAAATGGCTGAAACCGCTCTGTTGCGTACTCTCGGTCAGGGAGCCGGTATTGACGGAAAGGCGAATTTCAATGCGGTCGCTGGGGCGTTGCGGCGTGGCTAAAACCTGCCACTGAAAACCGTTCGCCAGCGTACCCTGTTGCCAGGCCGGGTCAGGCTGGAGCGCGTCAGCCTGCACATAACTGGCTGCTGCCATCATGAGCAAACCGCCGGTTAAGAGTCGAATTTTTGTGCCCTGCATGTGAACCCCTGATCAACATTCCTGGTTACAAAGAGTGCCACACGCCCTGTCGCACTCTAAAGATAATGTTCAAAACACTCCGATTAGACCGCGCGTGAAGCGAAACGTCACGGCAAGAAGTGAAATATACCCGAAATAAATCTTGTCCGTTTATGACAAGTATTCAGGGCCATTATGCGCAGGAGCCCGCACCCCGACAAGGGAATGCGGGCCAGAGAGAAGATTTTATGAGGATAAACCGTGCGTTTTGCCGTCTGGCGCACGATTATTCAGCGTATCGTCGAGTTTTTTGTGGTCCAGCTCTTTCACCCACTTCGCCACCACGATGGTTGCTACACCGTTGCCCACCAGGTTAGTCAGGGCGCGGGCTTCGGACATAAAGCGGTCAATACCGAGGATCAGGGCCAGTCCGGCTACCGGCAGATGTCCGACGGCAGAGATGGTCGCTGCCAGCACGATAAAGCCGCTGCCCGTCACCCCTGCGGCGCCTTTCGAGGAGAGCAGTAACACCACCAGCAGCGTGATCTGATGGAAGATATCCATATGGCTGTTGGTGGCCTGAGCGATAAACACCGCCGCCATGGTCAGGTAGATCGAGGTGCCATCAAGGTTAAAGGAGTAGCCGGTCGGGATAACCAGCCCCACCACCGATTTACGGCAGCCCAGCTTCTCCATCTTATCGAGCATACGCGGCAGCGCCGATTCTGACGAGGAGGTACCCAGTACAATCAGCAGCTCTTCACGGATATAGCGGATGAACTTGAAGATGTTGAAGCCCGTGGCACGAGCAATGCTGCCCAGTACCACCACCACAAACAGGATGCAGGTAATGTAGAAGCAGATAATCAGCTGGCCGAGCTGCACCAGGGTGCCGACACCATATTTGCCGATGGTAAAGGCCATCGCCCCGAATGCCCCGATGGGTGCCAGGCGCATAATCATATTGATGATGCCGAAGATGACCTGCGAGAAGCTTTCAATTACGTTGAATATCAGCTGGCCTTTGCTGCCAAGACGATGCAGGGCAAAGCCAAACATCACGGCGAACAGTAGCACCTGCAGGATGTTACCGCTGGCGAAGGCGCCAATCACGCTGCCGGGGATCACGTCCAGCAGGAAGGCGACCACGCCCTGGTCTTTCGCCTGATCGGCGTAAACCGCCACCGCTTTTGCATCCAGCGTTGAAGGGTCAACGTTCATGCCTGCGCCCGGCTGAACCACGTTCACAATCACCAGGCCAATGATCAGCGCGAGGGTGCTGACCACTTCAAAATAGAGCAGCGCAACCGCACCCGTGCGGCCCACGGCTTTCATGCTTTCCATGCCTGCGATACCGGTCACGACGGTACAGAAAATTACCGGAGCGATCACCATCTTAATCAGCTTAACGAAGGCATCGCCAAGCGGTTTCATTTGGGTGCCTAATTCAGGGTAGAAATGGCCAAGCAGAATACCGATGGCGATGGCGGTTAAGACCTGAAAATAAAGACTTCTGAAGAGAGAGGTTTTCATAAGATGTCCTTGGGAAGAAAAACCGCAGGCAATGTAGGGTTACTGCTCACCTGCGGCCTTAAAATAGCACCCAATAATCAGGACAAATAGAAGCTCAGGCCGAATTTGAAACACAAATGTTAAGAAATTTGAGCTGGCTCGCACAAACCAGCAACAATTCAGTCATCAGTGTGATGGTCATTCGGCTGAAGGTAACGGCTTTCAAAAACATCGCGCGGCACGGCTTTAGCAAACAGGAAACCTTGTCCGCACTCAACCCCGGCATTAGCCAGCCAGCTCCGCTGGGCTTCGGTTTCAACACCCTCGGCGATAATTTCCAGCTTCAGGCTATGCGCCATCTGGATAATCGCCTCTACCATGCTGCTGTCATCAGGCAGGCCCTCAACAAAGGCCTTATCAATTTTCAGCACGTTTACCGGCAGGGCTTTCATATGTTGCAGTTGACGCAGCCCGGCGTACCCCATGCCGAAATCGTCCAGCGCAATGCGCACGCCGGCATTACGCAGCGGGCGGAGTATCGCCACGGCTTCGTTAGGATCGTCGATCCGGCGGCTCTCGGTCACTTCCAGAATCAGGGTATCAGGCTGGATGCGGTAGCGAGTAATCAGCGCCAGCAGCTCCGGAACCATGTTCGGGTGCATCAGCTGCAGCGCCGACAGGTTAACCGACAGCGGCATCATCATCCCCCGCGACTGCCAGACCGACAGCAAGCGGCAGGACTCTTCCAGCACCCATTGACCCACCGTCACAATCAGGCCGCAGTTCTCAATGCGGTCGATCAGCCCTTCAGGGAGCTCCCAGCTACCATCGGCCTGACGCATCCGCAGCAGCGCTTCGGCACTCTTTATCTTACCGGTATGCAGATCGACCTGCGGCTGCAGCCAGAGGGCGAAGTGGTTTTGGTCCAGCGCGGTCAGGATATCGTTCTCTTCTGACAGCCGCTGCTGCGCCTTCTCCATCTGCTCGGATTCGAAGAACTGGATCTGGTTCTTACCCTTCTGCCGGGCAGTAAAGGCAGCCGAGAAGGCCCGACGGAAGAGCTGCTCGGCGGTCAGGTTGCCGTTAAACATGGCGATGCCGATACTGGCGCTCGGGCGCAGCTGGATCCCCTGTACCGGCAGCCGTTCGTTAATAACAGTGAGTACTTGCTGACCCAATGTGATGGCGTGCCATGGCTCATTGACGCCGTTAGCGATAATCACAAAGTCATAGGCGCTCACCTGGGTCAGCACCATCCGCGGCGCCAGTACAGATTTGAGCTTCTCAACCAGCGTCAGCAGCACCATTTCCCGCTGGCTCTCTTTCAGCACCCCAGCGGTGTCCTGCAAGGTTTCACAGGCCACTACCATCAGGGCGATGGGCTGCTGGCGTTTCACCGCCTGCTCCAGCAGTGCCATCAGAAACGCCTTGTTGGGCAGATCCGAAACCGCGAAGCGGGTGGCGTTATGGTTCAGCTCTTCATGCTGACGCATCATGCGCTGCTGGTTCAGGTTATAGCTGCGTATCAGCATGCCGATTTCGTCGTCATGATGCAGGCGCGGGACGGGTAGCTGATGCCCCACCTGTTGCTGCGGCGAAATGGTATCCAGCTCGCGGGCAATCCGCCGCAGCGGATGGACGATCAGTCGGTTGATGCACCAGGTCAGCGCCACGGTCAGCATCAGCGTCAATAATAAGTAAGTGGTTACCAACGTCGAGACCCAACTGATAACGAATTTGTACATCCGCCAGGAGTCAGATTGCAGCACCAGATAGGCCAGCGGCTGCGGGTTCGCCGGGCGCTGCAGGGAATAGACCGGCAGGGAGATTTGTACCGGCATCTCAAACAGGCGTTTGACCATCACCGGCACCGGACGCTCCGGGATAAAGTTCATGCGCAGAGCCTGGAACTGATTGGGCAATACCACATCCGCCTGGCTGACGACGCCTGCCGGCTTGATGCTCTTAATAATGGATTCCGCCTGCGGAATATCGCCTTTCAGAATGGCAGAAGAGAGAGGCTCACGGATGGAGCGGGCGATGCTTTCGAGCTGCGTAGCCGTGTTGTAGCGATTCTGCTGAATGGCATGAAACAGCAGAATGACGCAAAAGACGAAGACAAACACCATGGTGACGGCAGTTACCATCGCCATTTGTTTGATAGTTAAAGAGCGGCTGACACGCAAAATGAATCTCCAGAAACGCGAAACGCAGGTTAATCAACTGTTACCCCGCTGCTTTCAGAGTATACCTTATCGTGATGTGTTTAAGAGAGTGTAACCAACCGTTTAGGGATTATTCTGGTTCCCGCTCCGTACAGAGTATGGAGCGGTTGTTCAGGGCGGCTACAGGCCCGAATAACGGGGGCTGCGGCCTGATACCTTATTCGGCGCTACGCAGGGAAATCTCTCCGCCTACCCAGGGTTTGATAACCCCATCCTGCTCAAGCATCAGTGCGCCCTGCTCGTTTATACCGCGCGACGTGCCGAAGATCTCTTTATCGCCAATGATCAGCTTCACCGGACGGTGAACAAAATTATCGAGCTTCTCCCAGCGAGGAAGGAACGGTGCCAGCCCCTCCTGCTCGAAGATCCTCAGCGAGTGGCGCAGCTCATTGATGACCTGTACCGCCAGCACGTTACGATCGATGGCGATCCCCGCTTCCTGCAGGTTGATCCACCCCTGGTTAATATCATCTGCCTGCACGTTACGCATCACCAGATTGATCCCGGCACCCATCACGATCTGTGCCGCATCGCCAGTTTTACCCGTCAGTTCGACTAAGATCCCGGCCAGTTTACGATCCTTCAGATAGAGATCGTTCGGCCACTTAACCCGTACGTCGTCGGCGCCAAGAGATTGCAGAACCTCTGCCAGCACAATGCCAATCACCAGGCTTAGGCCGATGGCGGCTGCAGGTCCCTGTTCCAGACGCCAGTACATGGACAGGTAGAGGTTGGCGCCAAAAGGCGAGAACCATTTACGCCCCCGGCGACCGCGTCCGGCCTGCTGATACTCAGCCACGCAGCTGTCGCCAGACTGCAGTTCGTTGAGCCTGTCGAGCAGATACTGATTGGTGGAGTCAATGACTGGCAAAACGGCGACGCTGTTGTCAGCGATCTGGCTATGGATAAAGCTTTCGTTCAACAGCTGAACCGGCTCCGGCAGGCTGTAGCCTTTGCCCGGCACGGTAAAGACATCCACCCCCCAGTCACGCAGGGTCTGAATATGCTTGTTAATAGCGGCACGGCTCATTCCCAGATGTTCACCGAGCTGTTCACCGGAATGAAAATCGCCGTCGGCCAGAATGGCGATCAGCTTCAGGGGGACGGTATGGTCTTTCATGCAATGGTCTCCACCGCGTTCACTTCACCGTGATGGCCGATAAAGCGCACTTCCGGCTCCAGCCAGACGTTAAACTTCTCACCCACGCGCTGACGCACCTGATGGGCCAACTGCACGACATCATCGCTGGTAGCATTATTTTCATTGATGAGTACCAGCGCCTGCTGGCGATGAACCGCCGCGCCGCCGCAGGTAGTGCCTTTAAGTTGACATTGATCGATCAACCAGCCAGCAGCCAGCTTAACGCTGCCATCTGCCTGCGGATAGTGCGGCGCGTTTGGCCATTCAGCAAGCAGGGTTTGCGCGTTTTCAGCGGAGATGACCGGGTTTTTAAAGAAACTGCCGGCATTACCGTTCACTTTCGGATCGGGCAATTTGCTCATACGCATCTGGCAAACCGCCGTAAAAATCTCTTTCGCGGTTACTGTCGCGGGATCCAGGCGGGTTAAATCACCGTAGGAGAGAACCGGCTGCCAGTTTTTTGTCAGGCGCAGACCGACCGCAACGATGACGTATTTGTCCTGATATTCATGTTTGAAAATGCTGTCGCGGTAGCCGAAACGGCACTCATCGGCTTGTAAGCGACGCGCTTCGCCGGTTGCCAGCTCAATACAATCAACATACTCGCAGACATGCCTGATCTCGATGCCATAGGCACCGATATTCTGAATTGGGGATGAACCGGCACAGCCAGGGATCAGGGCAAGGTTTTCCAGCCCCGGCATGTTGTGTTCAAGGGTATATTGCACCAGATCGTGCCAGTTTTCGCCGGCACCTACGTGCAGACGCCAGCATTCCTGCGTCTCTTCAACCGTGATCCCGCGGATGCGGTTCACGATCACCGTCCCGGAAAAGTCTTCCAGAAAGAGAACGTTACTCCCCTCGCCCAGAATAAGAACAGGTTGGTGGTGTTGCGTAGCATGATTCCATGCGGTCAGCAGCTGCTGCGCATCGTCGGCTCGCACGATCTGTCGGGCATTTCGGTCGATACCGAAGGTATTCCAGGGCTTAAGGGAGTGATTCATAGACGCTATCCAGATGCAAAAACCGGGATAGTTTACCCCATCGGGGGATCTTTGTCGGCTGGAATTGCCGGGCCTGCGGGGTGTTGCAGGCCGGGGAAGGCGCAGACGGCAAAAAACCCCGCACCTTCCGGTACGGGGTTTCTTTAATTGATGCCTGGCAGTTCCCTACTCTCGCATGGGGAGACCCCACACTACCATCGGCGCTACGGCGTTTCACTTCTGAGTTCGGCATGGGGTCAGGTGGGACCACCGCGCTACAGCCGCCAGGCAAATTCTGTTGTTCACCCCGCCCTCAGGCGTGATGAGTAATCTGTATCAGCTGAAAATCGTCTTTCAAATCCGCCGAAACAGCTTCGGCGTTGTAAGGTTAAGCCTCACGGTTCATTAGTATCGGTTAGCTCAACGCATCGCTGCGCTTACACACCCGACCTATCAACGTCGTCGTCTTCAACGTTCCTTCAGGACCCTTAAAGGGTCAGGGAGAACTCATCTCGGGGCAAGTTTCGTGCTTAGATGCTTTCAGCACTTATCTTTTCCGCATTTAGCTACCGGGCAGTGCCATTGGCATGACAACCCGAACACCAGTGATGCGTCCACTCCGGTCCTCTCGTACTAGGAGCAGCCCCCCTCAATTCTCCAGCGCCCACGGCAGATAGGGACCGAACTGTCTCACGACGTTCTAAACCCAGCTCGCGTACCACTTTAAACGGCGAACAGCCGTACCCTTGGGACCTACTTCAGCCCCAGGATGTGATGAGCCGACATCGAGGTGCCAAACACCGCCGTCGATATGAACTCTTGGGCGGTATCAGCCTGTTATCCCCGGAGTACCTTTTATCCGTTGAGCGATGGCCCTTCCATACAGAACCACCGGATCACTATGACCTGCTTTCGCACCTGCTCGAGCCGTCACTCTCGCAGTCAAGCTAGCTTATGCCATTGCACTAACCTCCTGATGTCCGACCAGGATTAGCTAACCTTCGTGCTCCTCCGTTACTCTTTAGGAGGAGACCGCCCCAGTCAAACTACCCACCAGACACTGTCCGCAACCCGGATTACGGGTCCACGTTAGAACACCAGCCATTAAAGGGTGGTATTTCAAGGTTGGCTCCACGCAGACTGGCGTCCACGCTTCAAAGCCTCCCACCTATCCTACACATCAAGGACCAGTGTTCAGTGTCAAGCTATAGTAAAGGTTCACGGGGTCTTTCCGTCTTGCCGCGGGTACACTGCATCTTCACAGCGATTTCAATTTCACTGAGTCTCGGGTGGAGACAGCCTGGCCATCATTACGCCATTCGTGCAGGTCGGAACTTACCCGACAAGGAATTTCGCTACCTTAGGACCGTTATAGTTACGGCCGCCGTTTACCGGGGCTTCGATCAAGAGCTTCGCGTTGCCGCTAACCCCATCAATTAACCTTCCGGCACCGGGCAGGCGTCACACCGTATACGTCCACTTTCGTGTTTGCACAGTGCTGTGTTTTTAATAAACAGTTGCAGCCAGCTGGTATCTTCGACTGATTTCAGCTCCACGAGCAAGTCGCTTCACTTACCATCAGCGTGCCTTCTCCCGAAGTTACGGCACCATTTTGCCTAGTTCCTTCACCCGAGTTCTCTCAAGCGCCTTGGTATTCTCTACCTGACCACCTGTGTCGGTTTGGGGTACGATTTGATGTTACCTGATGCTTAGAGGCTTTTCCTGGAAGCAGGGCATTTGTTGCTTCAGCACCGTAGTGCCTCGTCATCACACCTCAGCGTTGAATAAGGTTCCGGATTTACCTGGAACCTCCGCCTACATGCTTAAACCGGGACAACCGTCGCCCGGCCAACATAGCCTTCTCCGTCCCCCCTTCGCAGTAACACCGAGTACAGGAATATTAACCTGTTTCCCATCGACTACGCCTTTCGGCCTCGCCTTAGGGGTCGACTCACCCTGCCCCGATTAACGTTGGACAGGAACCCTTGGTCTTCCGGCGAGCGGGTTTTTCACCCGCTTTATCGTTACTTATGTCAGCATTCGCACTTCTGATACCTCCAGCAGACCTCACAGTCCACCTTCGACGGCTTACAGAACGCTCCCCTACCCAACAACACATAGTGTCGCTGCCGCAGCTTCGGTGCATGGTTTAGCCCCGTTACATCTTCCGCGCAGGCCGACTCGACCAGTGAGCTATTACGCTTTCTTTAAATGATGGCTGCTTCTAAGCCAACATCCTGGCTGTCTGTGCCTTCCCACATCGTTTCCCACTTAACCATGACTTTGGGACCTTAGCTGGCGGTCTGGGTTGTTTCCCTCTTCACGACGGACGTTAGCACCCGCCGTGTGTCTCCCGTGATAACATTCTCCGGTATTCGCAGTTTGCATCGGGTTGGTAAGCCGGGATGGCCCCCTAGCCGAAACAGTGCTCTACCCCCGGAGATGAGTTCACGAGGCGCTACCTAAATAGCTTTCGGGGAGAACCAGCTATCTCCCGGTTTGATTGGCCTTTCACCCCCAGCCACAAGTCATCCGCTAATTTTTCAACATTAGTCGGTTCGGTCCTCCAGTTAGTGTTACCCAACCTTCAACCTGCCCATGGCTAGATCACCGGGTTTCGGGTCTATACCCTGCAACTTAACGCCCAGTTAAGACTCGGTTTCCCTTCGGCTCCCCTATACGGTTAACCTTGCTACAGAATATAAGTCGCTGACCCATTATACAAAAGGTACGCAGTCACCTAACAAGTAGGCTCCCACTGCTTGTACGTACACGGTTTCAGGTTCTTTTTCACTCCCCTCGCCGGGGTTCTTTTCGCCTTTCCCTCACGGTACTGGTTCACTATCGGTCAGTCAGGAGTATTTAGCCTTGGAGGATGGTCCCCCCATATTCAGACAGGATACCACGTGTCCCGCCCTACTCTTCGAGTTCACAGCACATGCATCTTCGTGTACGGGAGTATCACCCTGTACCCTGCGACTTTCCAGACGCTTCCACTGACACACATGCTGATTCAGACTCTGGGCTGCTCCCCGTTCGCTCGCCGCTACTGGGGGAATCTCGGTTGATTTCTTTTCCTCAGGGTACTTAGATGTTTCAGTTCCCCTGGTTCGCTTCGTTAAGCTATGTATTCACTTAACGATAGTGCAACGGATTGCACTGGGTTTCCCCATTCGGAAATCGTCGGCTATAACGGTTCATATCACCTTACCGACGCTTATCGCAGATTAGCACGTCCTTCATCGCCTCTGACTGCCTAGGCATCCACCGTGTACGCTTAGTCGCTTAACCTCACAACCCGAAGATGTCTCTTTCGATCCATCATCGTTTTGCGAAAATTTGAGAGACTCGAACACACCTTCATCTGCCCTTATTACGGAGAGCAGACACAGTGTGTCGTTTCAATTTTCAGCTTGATCCAGATTTTTAAAGAGCAAAACTTCGCAGCGCACCTTCGCAGGTACACTCTGAAGTTTTTGTGTTGTCGCAGTAAAAGGATGGTGGAGCTATGCGGGATCGAACCGCAGACCTCCTGCGTGCAAGGCAGGCGCTCTCCCAGCTGAGCTATAGCCCCATCGTAGTTAAATCTCTTCAAATTTGCGTCGCAAATTTGGTAGGCCTGAGTGGACTTGAACCACCGACCTCACCCTTATCAGGGGTGCGCTCTAACCACCTGAGCTACAAGCCTGCAGAGATTTTTTACTGCTTACTTTTCATCAGACAATCTGTGTGGACACTACAAAGGCAGGTTCTTTAAGGTAAGGAGGTGATCCAACCGCAGGTTCCCCTACGGTTACCTTGTTACGACTTCACCCCAGTCATGAATCACAAAGTGGTAAGCGCCCTCCCGAAGGTTAAGCTACCTACTTCTTTTGCAACCCACTCCCATGGTGTGACGGGCGGTGTGTACAAGGCCCGGGAACGTATTCACCGTAGCATTCTGATCTACGATTACTAGCGATTCCGACTTCATGGAGTCGAGTTGCAGACTCCAATCCGGACTACGACGCACTTTATGAGGTCCGCTTGCTCTCGCGAGGTCGCTTCTCTTTGTATGCGCCATTGTAGCACGTGTGTAGCCCTACTCGTAAGGGCCATGATGACTTGACGTCATCCCCACCTTCCTCCAGTTTATCACTGGCAGTCTCCTTTGAGTTCCCGGCCGGACCGCTGGCAACAAAGGATAAGGGTTGCGCTCGTTGCGGGACTTAACCCAACATTTCACAACACGAGCTGACGACAGCCATGCAGCACCTGTCTCAGAGTTCCCGAAGGCACCAATCCATCTCTGGAAAGTTCTCTGGATGTCAAGAGTAGGTAAGGTTCTTCGCGTTGCATCGAATTAAACCACATGCTCCACCGCTTGTGCGGGCCCCCGTCAATTCATTTGAGTTTTAACCTTGCGGCCGTACTCCCCAGGCGGTCGACTTAACGCGTTAGCTCCGGAAGCCACTCCTCAAGGGAACAACCTCCAAGTCGACATCGTTTACGGCGTGGACTACCAGGGTATCTAATCCTGTTTGCTCCCCACGCTTTCGCACCTGAGCGTCAGTCTTTGTCCAGGGGGCCGCCTTCGCCACCGGTATTCCTCCAGATCTCTACGCATTTCACCGCTACACCTGGAATTCTACCCCCCTCTACAAGACTCTAGCCTGCCAGTTTCGAATGCAGTTCCCAGGTTGAGCCCGGGGATTTCACATCCGACTTGACAGACCGCCTGCGTGCGCTTTACGCCCAGTAATTCCGATTAACGCTTGCACCCTCCGTATTACCGCGGCTGCTGGCACGGAGTTAGCCGGTGCTTCTTCTGCGAGTAACGTCAATCGATGAGGTTATTAACCTCACCGCCTTCCTCCTCGCTGAAAGTACTTTACAACCCGAAGGCCTTCTTCATACACGCGGCATGGCTGCATCAGGCTTGCGCCCATTGTGCAATATTCCCCACTGCTGCCTCCCGTAGGAGTCTGGACCGTGTCTCAGTTCCAGTGTGGCTGGTCATCCTCTCAGACCAGCTAGGGATCGTCGCCTAGGTGAGCCATTACCCCACCTACTAGCTAATCCCATCTGGGCACATCTGATGGCAAGAGGCCCGAAGGTCCCCCTCTTTGGTCTTGCGACGTTATGCGGTATTAGCTACCGTTTCCAGTAGTTATCCCCCTCCATCAGGCAGTTTCCCAGACATTACTCACCCGTCCGCCGCTCGTCACCCAGGAGCAAGCTCCCTGTGCTACCGCTCGACTTGCATGTGTTAGGCCTGCCGCCAGCGTTCAATCTGAGCCATGATCAAACTCTTCAATTTAAGTTTGATGCTCGTGAATTAAACTTCGTAATGAATTACGTATGTTCACTCAGAGACTTGGTATTCATTTATCGTCTTGCGACGTTAAGAATCCATGTCACTTTGAGTGCCCACACAGATTGTCTGATAAATTGTTAAAGAGCAGTGCAACGCGGCTTTCGCTCACCGTTGCGAGGTGGCGTATATTACGCTTTCCTCTTTCAGAGTCAAGCGATAATTTCACGCTTTTCTCTGCTGACCCGGCGGCTTGTTTGCCGTTGTTCCGTGTCAGTGGAGGCGCATTATAGGGAGTTCTTCGGCGGTGACAAGCATAAATCTCAAAAAGTTTTCCGTTCGCTTATTTTTCACACTTTACGTTTATTAAAGCCGCGAACTGCGGGTTAATTGCGCGATTTCCCGGGCGAAACTGGCCACCTGCGACCAGTCGGTGTAGACCACTTCTTTGCGTGTATCCGTTTCGCCGCCGGTCATCTTCATAATAAGACGGATCATAAAGCGATCGTACCAGCGATAGCGTGGATAACGCAGAGCACCGGCAAAGACGGCACAGGCCGCTGGCTTCCAGGGCGAGTTCAGCAAGAACTTACGCGTGTAGCTATTGGTCTGCGGGGTACGCTTTTCTGCTTTACGCGCCACCAGGTTCACCGAAAAGAAAGCGCCCGGCAGGCTGTTCAGCGTTGCCGTATGCTTTTTCACAAAGCGATCCACCGCTGGATGGAAATGGCCGTAGCGGATAGAGGCGCCGATCACCACGCGGTCATACTCCTGCCACGCAATCTCTTCGGTGCGGTTCAGGTTAATGACGTCGGCATAGATGCCCTGCTCTTTTAACTCAGACGCCAGGAAAGCGGCAATCTCGCGCGTTTGTCCGTCGCGGGTCGAAAATAGAATTAATGTTTTCATAAATGGCTCCCTTTATTCGCGCCAGAATGTTGGCGTAAAGAGGACCAATAACGTAAAGACCTCAAGACGCCCGAACAGCATGTTGGCAATCAGGATCCACTTCGCGGTCGGATTCATGCTGGCAAAGTTATCTGCGACCACGCCAAGGCCGGGTCCCAGGTTATTCAGTGTGGCCACAACAGAGGCAAACGCCGAGAAGTCATCCACCCCCGTCGCGATAATCGCCAGCATGCTGACGATAAAGACCAGTGCGTAGGCGGAAAAGAAACCCCACACCGCTTCGAGAATACGTTCCGGCAGCGCGCGGTTACCCAGCTTGATGCTGTAGACCGCATTCGGGTGCACCAGACGTTTAAGCTCGCGGTTGCCCTGCTTGAACAGAAGCAGGATGCGGATCACTTTCAAGCCACCGCCCGTCGAACCGGCACAGCCGCCGATAAAGGCCGAACAGAGCAGCAGGACCGGCAGGAACAGCGGCCAGCGCGCAATGCTGTCGGTGGTAAAGCCTGCGGTCGTCGCCATCGATACCACCTGGAAGAAGGCCTGGTTCAGGGTGGTAACTGCCGAAGCATAGACATCGTGTAGCCACAGCACCAGAGTACAGATCACCACCAGCGTCAGCTGCACGCCGATAAACATGCGGAATTCCGGATCGCGCCAGTAGACCTTCAGGTTACGGCCACTGAGTAAAGAGAAGTGCAGACCATAGTTACAGCCGGAGATCAGCAGGAAGATTGCAATAATGGTGTTGATGGTCGGGCTGTCAAAATAGCCGATGCTGGCATCATGGGTGGAGAACCCGCCAATCGCGATGGTGGCGAAGCTATGGCCGATAGCGTCAAAGGCCGGCATTCCGGCAAACCACAGCGCCAGCGCACAGGCGACGGTCAGCAGCACATAGATGAGCCACAGCGTTTTGGCCGTCTCGGCGATACGCGGACGCATCTTGTTATCCTTCAGCGGCCCCGGCATCTCTGCCCGATAGAGCTGCATCCCCCCGACGCCCAGTATCGGCAGGATCGCCACGGCTAATACGATGATTCCCATCCCGCCGAACCACTGCAGCATCTGCCGGTAAAAGAGGATGGCATGGGGAAGTGAATCCAGCCCCACCAGCGTGGTAGCCCCGGTGGTAGTCAGCCCGGAGAAGGATTCAAAGAACGCATCGGTAATAGTCAGGTTGGGCTGTTCAGAAAAAATGAAGGGTAATGCTCCCACGCTGCCCAGCACGGTCCAGAACAACACCACGATAAGGAAGCCTTCGCGGGATTTCAGCTCCCCCTTCTCACGGCGGTTAGGCCACCACAGCAGGGAGCCAATCATCAGCGCGACGAAAAAGGTCTGCGTAAAGGCCCGGCCCGCACCATCCCGATAAATAAGCGCCACCAGTCCGGGGAGGATCATCGTCCCGGAAAAGAGTATGACCAGCAATCCAACGATTCGGGTTATGGCACGAAAATGCATCTCTGCCGCTTCCTTAGGTATTCAAAAAGTAAGGTGGGGATTATTCTTCAATCGGCCGTAATTGCAACGAACCACGACTAAAATCAGCCAGTTTTGCTGAGAATGCCGGAAGCGATGCCTGGGGTAGCGCCACACGTAATTGCACCGCCGCCTGGTAATCACTGTGCACGATCAGGCCCTGATACAGCTTCAGCAACGATTCGATGCCGGATAACTGGGCGTAATCGCACAATAAAGTATATTCGGTAAGTGGCGTTTTGCGGATCGTTGTCAGTTGATTCAGCGCCTGCTGGACGCCGCCGCCATAGGCTTTAACCAGCCCGCCCGTTCCCAGTAATACGCCGCCGTAGTAACGCACCACGACGGCGGTGATTTCTCCCACGCCGCTGCCCATTAACTGAGAGAGCATCGGTTTGCCCGCCGTGCCCGCCGGTTCACCATCATCCGAGAACCCCAGCTTCTGTGAATCATCAGGGGGCCCGGCCACCCACGCCACGCAGTGGTGGCGGGCGTCAGGATGTTCTGCCCGTACTGACTCAACAAAAGCCTTTGCCGCCTCCACGCCGTCGGTATGCGCCAGCAACGTGATGAAACGGCTTTTTTTGATCTCTTCCGTAAAGGTGACCGGCGCTGCCGGTATGAGCCAGCTTTCCATTACGCCAGCTTCAGATCTCGCGTCATGTTTTCAGTACCGTTTTCATGGATCACCACGTTATCTTCGATACGGATGCCACCAAACGGCTTCAGCGCCTCAATTTTCTGCCAGTTGAAGTGCTTGCTGAACTGCCCTTCACGCCACGGCGCCAGCAGGGACTCAATAAAGTAGATCCCCGGCTCGATGGTCAACACCATGCGCGGCTGCAGAATGCGGGTGCAACGCAGGTAAGGATATTTGGACGGCGCGGCCAGATGCGTACCGGTGTCATCCTGCATGAAGCCTGCGGTGTCGTGCACCTGCAGACCCAGCGGGTGGCCGATACCGTGCGGCATAAACGGCCCGGTCAGGTCGTTTTCCACCATCGCCTCTTCGCTCATATCGCTGACGATCTGATGCTTACGCAACAGCTTCGCAATACGCTGATGGAACTGAACGTGGTAATCCACGTAGCTCACGCCAGCCTTCATGGTGGCGATCAGGGCCAGCTGCTCGTCATTGACGTCTTTGATCAGCTGGGCGAATTCGGTATCGCTGTTCCCGGCCCAGGTACGGGTCAGGTCCGCGGCATAGCCGTTGTACTCCGCACCGGCATCCAACAGGAAGCTGCGCATTTCGGACGGCGCACGGTGATCGAGTTTAGTGTAGTGCAGCACCGCTGCGTGCTCATTCAGCGCCACAATGTTGCTGTATGGCACATCAATATCACGATGGCCAGTAGCCGTCAGGTAAGCCAGGTTAATATCGAACTCGCTCATGCCGGACAGGAAAGCTTCATGCGCCGCACGATGGCCGTTGACCGCCGTTTTTTGCGCTTCACGCATGCACGCCAGCTCATAGTCGGTCTTATAGGAGCGATAGTAGTGCAGATAGTCGATAACGCCTTTCGGGTTGATGTTATCCGCTGAGATCTCCAGACCGCGCGCACGTTCTGGAACCGGGCCAATATAGCCGATGTTGCCGCGGGCAGCAGGTAACTGGCTGCCAATGCCGTCGGCTTTCGGCAGGGCAATCACCTCGATCTCTTCTGTCCAGAAGGAGGTCGGCAGCGGTTCCACGTTGTGCCAGTAATCCACCGGCAGATAGAACCACAGTTTCGGCTTGTTCACGCCATCCACCAGCAACCAGCAATTGGGAACCTGGGTTACCGGCACCCAGGCTTTAAATTGCGGGTTCACCTTGAAGGGATAAGCGTGATCGTCGAGAAAGACATTGAACAGTTCGCCGGAGTGGATGAGTAAGGCATCCAGCTTGAAGCGAGCCAGTACGTCGCGGGTACGTTCCTGTAACGTAACAATGTGATTTTTATACAGCGCGGCCAGTGAGTCCATCATTCTTCCTTTTGTCTTGACCTCAAGTCACCGCATCTTAGCACACCTCAGAAAGGCTGCGTGATCTCCGCCGAGCGTGATCAGACCTACAATTATTTAATGACTAATTTGCATTTCATTAACACAAAACCCACACTCCGAATCATCTGGTATGACCAGATCCAATTGCTGGATTCAGGAGACCGACATGCTCTACAAAGGCGACACCCTGTACGTAGACTGGCTGGAAGGTGGCATTGCCGAACTGGTGTTCGACGCCCCCGGCTCAGTGAATAAACTGGACACCGCAACCGTGGCCAGCCTTGGCCATGCGCTGGACGTGCTTGAAAAAGAGTCCGACTTAAAAGGTCTGCTGCTGCGTTCTGAGAAAGCGGCATTTATCGTCGGCGCAGACATCACCGAATTCCTCTCCCTGTTCCTGGTCCCTCAGGAGCAGTTGAGCCAGTGGCTGCATTTTGCCAACAGCGTCTTTAACCGCCTGGAAGATCTGCCGGTCCCGACGATCTCTGCCGTTAATGGCTATGCGCTGGGCGGCGGCTGCGAATGCGTGCTGGCCACCGATTACCGTCTGGCCACCCCGGATCTGCGCATCGGCCTGCCGGAAACCAAACTGGGCATTATGCCGGGCTTTGGCGGTTCAGTCCGTCTGCCGCGCCTGCTGGGTGCCGACAGTGCCCTGGAGATCATTGCTGCCGGTAAAGACGTGGGTGCCGATCAGGCGTTAAAACTCGGTCTGGTGGATGGCGTGGTTAAGCCTGAAAAACTGCATGAAGGGGCATTGGCCATTCTGCGTCAGGCGATCAACGGCGACCTCGACTGGAAAGCGAAGCGTCAGCCGAAGCTGGAGCCGCTGCACTTAAGTAAAATTGAAGCCACCATGAGTTTCACTATCGCCAAAGGCATGGTGATGCAGACGGCGGGTAAACACTATCCGGCGCCGATCACCGCGGTGAAAACCATCGAAGCGGCCGCACGACTCGGCCGTGACGAAGCACTGAAATTAGAAAACCAAAGCTTCGTCCCGCTGGCTCATACCAACGAGGCCCGCGCGCTGGTCGGTATTTTCCTCAACGATCAGTTCGTGAAGGGCAAAGCGAAGCAGCTCACCAAAAATGTCGAGACGCCAAAACAGGCGGCGGTACTGGGCGCAGGCATTATGGGCGGCGGCATCGCCTACCAGTCGGCCTGGAAAGGCGTGCCGGTGGTGATGAAAGACATTAACGAGAAGTCACTGACACTCGGCATGACCGAAGCCGCCAAGCTGCTGAACAAACAGCTCGAACGCGGCAAGATCGATGGCCTGAAGCTCTCCGGCGTGATCTCCACGATTCATCCGACCCTGGAATACAGCGGTTTCGATCGCGTGGATGTGGTCGTCGAAGCGGTGGTCGAAAACCCGAAAGTGAAAAAAGCGGTACTGGCAGAGACGGAAGACAAGGTGCGCCCGGATACGGTACTAGCGTCCAACACCTCCACCATTCCAATCAGCGAACTGGCCAGCGTCCTCAAGCGCCCGGAAAACTTCTGCGGCATGCACTTCTTTAACCCGGTGCACCGTATGCCGCTGGTTGAAGTGATCCGCGGGGAGAAAACCTCTGACGAAACCCTCGCCAAAGTCGTGGCCTGGGCCAGCAAGATGGGCAAAACCCCGATTGTGGTAAATGACTGCCCGGGCTTCTTCGTCAACCGCGTGTTGTTCCCGTACTTTGCCGGCTTCAGCCAGCTGCTGCGCGACGGGGCGGATTTCCGCAAGATCGACAAAGTGATGGAAAAACAGTTTGGCTGGCCGATGGGCCCGGCCTATCTGCTGGACGTGGTCGGGATTGATACCGCGCATCACGCCCAGGCGGTGATGGCGGCAGGCTTCCCACAGCGGATGCAGAAAGATTACCGCGATGCCATCGACGCCCTGTTTGAATCGAACCGCTACGGTCAGAAAAATGGCCTCGGCTTCTGGCGTTATAAAGAAGACAGCAAAGGCAAACCGAAGAAAGAGGAAGACGCTGCCGTGGATAGCCTGCTGGCAGAAGTCAGCCACGCGAAGCGCGATTTCAGCGACGAAGAGATTATTGCCCGCATGATGATCCCGATGGTCAACGAAGTGGTGCGCTGTCTTGAAGAGGGCATCATCGCCAGTCCTGCGGAAGCGGATATGGCGCTGGTCTACGGCCTGGGCTTCCCTCCGTTCCACGGCGGCGCGTTCCGCTGGCTGGATACGCAGGGTAGCGCCCGCTATCTGGATATGACGCAGCAGTATGAGCATCTCGGCGCGCTGTATCAGGCTCCGGAAGGTCTGCGTACCAAAGCGCGTAATAATGAAGCGTACTATCCCCCGGTTGAGCCTGCCCGTCCGGTTGGCGCACTGAAAACGGCTTAAGGAGTCACAATGGAACAGGTTGTCATTGTCGATGCAATTCGCACCCCGATGGGCCGTTCGAAGGGCGGCGCATTTCGTAACGTGCGCGCGGAAGATCTCTCCGCACATTTAATGCGTAGCCTGCTGGCGCGCAACCCGGCGCTGGACGCCACCGCGCTGGACGATATCTACTGGGGCTGCGTGCAGCAGACCCTGGAGCAGGGTTTTAACATCGCCCGTAATGCGGCCCTGCTGGCGGAAATCCCGCACTCGGTACCGGCTGTCACCGTCAACCGCCTGTGTGGTTCGTCAATGCAGGCCCTGCACGATGCGGCACGCATGATCATGATCGGCGATGCGCAGGTGTGCATGATTGGCGGCGTGGAGCACATGGGCCACGTGCCAATGAACCACGGTGTCGATTTCCATCCCGGCATGAGCCGCACGGTAGCGAAAGCCGCGGGCATGATGGGCCTGACGGCAGAGATGCTCTCCCGCCTGCACGGTATCAGCCGTGAAATGCAGGATAGCTTTGCCGCCCGCTCTCACGCCCGTGCCTGGGCCGCGACGCAGTCCGGCGCGTTTAAAAATGAGATTCTGCCCACCGGCGGTCACGACGCCGATGGCGTGCTGAAGCAGTTCTATTTCGACGAAGTGATCCGCCCGGAAACCACCGTTGAAGCACTCTCGACGCTGCGGCCGGCTTTTGATCCGGTAACCGGCACCGTGACGGCGGGCAGCTCTTCCGCCCTGTCTGATGGTGCGGCGGCGATGCTGGTGATGAGCGAAAGCCGCGCCCGCGAGCTGGGCCTGACGCCGCGCGCCCGTATCCGCTCGATGGCGGTAGTGGGTTGCGACCCGTCAATCATGGGTTACGGCCCGGTGCCGGCCTCAAAGCTGGCACTGAAAAAAGCCGGGCTCTCCACCAGCGATATCGACCTCTTCGAGATGAACGAAGCCTTCGCCGCGCAGATCCTGCCGTGCATTAAGGATCTGGGGCTGATGGATCAGATCGACGAGAAGATTAACCTCAACGGCGGTGCCATTGCACTGGGTCACCCGCTGGGTTGTTCCGGAGCGCGTATCAGCACCACCCTGATTAACCTGATGGAACGCAAGGATGCCCAGTTTGGTCTGGCGACCATGTGTATCGGGTTGGGCCAGGGGATCGCGACAGTGTTTGAGAGAGTGTAATAAAAAGCCGGGTCGCAGAGCGGTCCGGCGAAGATTTAGTTGCCGTTTTCCCGCCTGTCAGGGGCGGGTTTTTTTATTCTGAACGGTGTATTCTGAGGACGCGCATTCAATGACGAATGCCTTTCAATTAAGGATGATGAAGATGAAAAAAAGCGTATCTGCGCTCGGCCTTTCACTACTTTTCTGCGTATCCCACACGTTTGCCCAACAGCCCGTCGCAGACGATCGTCTGATGGCAAATCATTGTCTGAGCGAAATCCAGGCCCTGTACAAAACGAACCCGGAAGTCATGGCATTACTTGAAGGGACGCGCGTGAAAGACAATAGCGTTGCGCTCGATCGCTACGATGCGAAGGTTGGCAGCCAGCACATTGCCTCAGAACTGAAAGCCACCGTCGAGCGCCGCGATCGGGTCGTCGGGCAGATCCTGTGCCTGCTCGACGAGGATAAAATTCTCTACAAAACCTTCTTTAACACCGAACAGCACTAAGTGGTGCGGCGGCGCGTCAGATAAACGCAAACGCGTCGCCAAACAGACGATCTTCCCGCGCACCGCGCTCATTGCAGAACAGGTCCCGGGCAATTTTTGCCATTTCGAAACGACCGGCAATGTAGATGTCGTGATTGACCAGCGTGCCATGATCCTGCAGTACCGCCGTTAACACGGTGCCACTGCGACCGCGCCAGCCCTCTTCCGGCTGCTCAACCACCGGCTCAACGCGCAGGTTCGGGTGGGTCACGCTCAGCGCTTCCAGCTCAGAGAGATCGTAGAGATGCTTCGCCTCGCGACCGCCCCAGTAGATGGTGATGTCGCGGTCCGGGTTTCGCGCCAGCGCCGTCAACAGAATGGAACGCACGTAGGAGAAACCGGTGCCGCCCGCAATCAGGATCAGCGGACGTTCTTCGTCATCGCGCAGCCAGGCTTCGCCGTGAGGAATATCAATCTCGATCTCATTCTCTTTCAGGATGCGATCCATCACCGCCATCGCATACAGGTTAAGCTCTGACGCCCCAATGTGCAGCTCGATAAACTCTTGCTCGTCCGGCGTCGAGGCCATTGAGAAAGGGCGCTTATCCCGCTCATCCATCACCACCATTAAATACTGGCCAGCGCGGAAGGAGAACGCCGATTCAGGTACTAAACGGACGCGATATACGGTGTCGGTGATAGCGTCTACCGAAGTCACTTTACAGCTTAAGGTTGTCATTCGCTCTCTCTGTCGGGAAGTCTAAAGGGCATAACGGCGCATTCAGGCGTCTTTACCGTTATTCATTATGGCCAGTTCATCCCAGATCGCGTCAATTCGCGCAGTCACCTCAGGATCCTTTTTGATCGGACGACCCCATTCACGTTGGGTTTCGCCGGGCCATTTATTGGTGGCATCCAGTCCCATTTTTGAGCCAAGACCGGAAACCGGCGAGGCAAAATCCAGATAATCAATGGGCGTGTTTTCAACTAACACGGTATCGCGTGCCGGATCCATACGGGTGGTAATGGCCCAGATCACGTCATTCCAGTCACGGGCGTTGACGTCATCATCGCAAACGATCACAAATTTGGTATACATAAACTGGCGCAGGAAAGACCATACGCCCATCATCACCCGTTTAGCGTGACCCGCATACTGCTTCTTAATGGTTACCACCGCCAGGCGATAGGAGCAACCTTCCGGCGGCAGATAGAAATCAACGATTTCCGGGAACTGCTTTTGCAGGATCGGCACAAACACTTCGTTCAGCGCCACGCCGAGCACCGCAGGTTCATCCGGCGGACGGCCCGTGTAGGTGGAGTGGTAAATGGCATCTTCACGCTGGGTAATGTGCGTCACGGTAAACACCGGGAAGCTGTCGATTTCGTTGTAATAGCCGGTGTGGTCGCCATAGGGCCCTTCCGGGGCCATCTCACCCGCCTCGATATAGCCTTCGAGTACGATTTCAGCGCTGGCGGGCACTTCCAGATCGTTCGATACGCACTTCACTACTTCGGTTTTGGTGCCGCGCAGCAGCCCGGCAAAGGCGTATTCCGACAGGGTGTCTGGCACCGGGGTGACCGCACCGAGAATGGTGGCCGGATCGGCGCCCAGCGCCACGGCGACCGGGAAGCGTTCGCCCGGATGGGCCGCGCACCACTCCTGGAAATCAAGCGCGCCGCCGCGATGCGACAGCCAGCGCATAATCAATTTATTCTTACCAATCAGCTGCTGACGATAGATGCCGAGATTCTGCCGCTCTTTATGCGGACCGCGCGTGACGGTCAGACCCCAGGTGATCAACGGGGCCGCGTCTTCAGGCCAGCACTGCATGATCGGGATACGCGTCAGATCGACCGCGTCGCCTTCCACGATTTTCTGCTGGCAGGGTGCGCCGCGCAGACGTTTGGTCGGCATGTTCAGGACTTGCTTAAACTGCGGCAGCTTATCGAAGAGATCGCGAAAGCCTTTAGGTGGCTCAGGCTCTTTTAAAAAGGCCAGCAGCTTACCCACTTCACGCAACGCGCTGACATCCTCCTGCCCCATTCCCATCGCCACACGTTTTGGTGTGCCAAACAGGTTGCAGAGCACCGGCATGGTGTAGCCTTTCGGATTTTCAAACAGGAGCGCTGGCCCACCCGCACGGAGTGTGCGGTCGGCAATTTCTGTCATCTCCAGATAAGGATCGACAGGAAGGGTGATGCGTTTGAGTTCGCCCTGCTTTTCCAGCAGTTCCAGGAAGTCGCGTAGATCGTTGTATTTCATGCAGTTAGTCAAGCTCTCTCTGTAAGCGTTTCATTATACGGCGTAAGACTGCCTGATGCTGTATTTTTGTTAAATAAGCGTGAAGATTCACGGCTTCTTCTGCGTACGGCCATTATAATCAGCTTAGCGATCCCGCCAGGGTTTTGATATGCTTGCCGGCATAACAAGCGGAAAAGAGTCATTATGCAGGCCTGGTATTTACTGTATTGCAAGCGTGGGCAACTTCAACGTGCTCAGGAACATCTGGAACGCCAGGCGGTGAACTGTCTGACGCCTGCGATCACGCTGGAAAAAATGGTCCGTGGTAAACGCACCACCGTCAGTGAACCACTGTTCCCTAACTACCTGTTTGTTGAATTCGACCCCGAAGTGATCCACACCACCACCATCAATGCGACGCGCGGTGTCAGCCACTTTGTGCGCTTTGGCGCGCACCCGGCTACGGTGCCCTCTTCCGTGATCCACCAGCTCTCGGTCTACAAACAGCCCGAAGGCATTACCGATCCCGACACCCCCTTCTCCGGCGACGATGTAGTGATCACCGAAGGGGCCTTTGAAGGACTGGTGGCCATTTTCGCTGAGCCGGACGGGGAAGCCCGCTCCATGCTGCTGCTGAACTTACTGAATAAAGAAGTGAAGCAGAGCGTCAAAAATACCAGCTTCCGCAAAGTTTAAAATTCGACGCCAAACAGACGACGCACGTTGTCATCCGTCTGCGCTGCCAGCCACTGCGCCTCTTCGCCGCGCCAGTGGGCGACCCGCTCAATAATATGACCCAGATGCGCCGGTTCATTGCGTCGCGATGCCGGTTTTGGACGGAGATCGCGCGGCAGCAGATAAGGTGCATCGGTCTCCACTAGCAGTCGATCGGCAGGAATAACCGGCAGCAGCTCGCGCAGTTCCAGCCCACGTCGTTCATCGCAGACCCAGCCGGTGATCCCCAGATACAAACCACGATCCAGACAGGCTATTGCCTCCTGCCGCGTGCCGGTAAAACAGTGCAGCACCGCGCCAGGGAGTTTATCCAGCCAGGGTTCCAGCAATGCCAGAAACCGTTCGTGAGCATCACGGCAGTGCATAAATACCGGCATGCCCAGCTCCGCCGCTAACGCCAGTTGGGCGCTAAAGGCATATTCCTGTTCGGCGGGGGTGGAGAAGTTGCGATTAAAGTCGAGACCACACTCGCCGATCGCTACCACTTCAGGGGAGGCGGCTAAGGCCCGGAGCGTGTCGGCACTCTGCGCCGTCCACTGGCTGCTGTCGTGCGGATGGACGCCCGCCGTTGACCAACAGCGGTCATAGCGCTGCGCCAGCTGCCGCGCCTGCTCGCTTTCGTGCAGGTTGGTGCCCGTCAGCAGTAAGCCGTTAACCCCGGCGGCGACGGCTCTGGCCACCACCTCGTCACGATCCTGGGCAAACTGCGGGCTGGTCAGGTTCAGACCGATATCAAACATACTGGCTCCCATATGACAACCGCCCTGGCGGGCGGTTGGGGTTACTCTTCTGTCCCTTCGGACTCTTCGTCGTGATCTTCACGTCGCTTGCCGGTATAGAAGCGCGCGAAGAAGACGCCGACTTCAAACAGGCAATACATCGGGATCGCCAGCAGGGTTTGCGAGAAGACATCCGGCGGTGTTAACAGCATGCCCACCACAAACGCGCCCACCAGAATGTATGGCCGTTTTTTGCGTAATTCCTCCGGGGTGGTGATCCCCATCCAGCAGAGCAGCACGATGGCAACCGGTACCTCAAATGCCACGCCGAAGGCCATAAACAGCGCCATCACGAAGCTCAGATAACTGGCAATATCGGTGGAAACCTGGACCCCTACCGGCGCGGTATTTGCCAGGAAGCCAAAGGCCAGCGGGAAGACCACAAAGTAGGCAAAGGCCATACCGATATAAAACAGCAGCGAGCTGGACACCAGCAGCGGGATCACCAGGCGGCGTTCATGCTTATACAGCGCGGGGGCAATAAAGGCCCAGACCTGGTAGAGGATCACCGGCGCTGAGGCAATCAGCGAGACCCAGAAAGTCAGCTTGATCGGCGTAAAGAAGGGCGATGCCACGTCGGTGGCGATCATGGTTGCCCCGAGCGGCATCTGTTTAATCAGGGGGGCAGAGACCACCTGATAGATGTCGTTGGCAAAATAGACCAGGCATAAAAAAATGAGCAAAACCGCAATAATGCAGTTCAGCAGGCGTTTACGCAGCTCGATCAGGTGCGTAATCAGCGGTTGAGTTTCATCTACTGCCATGTTTACGCTTTATCACTCGACGAGGGGGACGCGGCAGCCGCAGGTGCAGGCTTTTTCGTCGTTTCTTGTTTGGGGATCACCGGCTCGGCTGGCGCCTGTTCGGGCGCGGTAGCCTGATGCTCAGCAGTGGCAGGCGTCACGCCTTCATGCTGCGCTTCGTTATCTTTTACCAGCGGGTTGCGAATGGTATTGGCTTCGTCGCTCGCTTTTTCCGGATCGTTGACGCTGTAGGAGCGCTTCATGGATTCCGCCGCTTCACGCAGTTCGTCCATCGAGGCTTTCAGTTCCGGCGTCAGGTTATCCAGGCTCGCCTTTTCAACTTTTTTCAGGCTGTCCTGAAACTCCTGCAGCTTAAGCTCTTGCGCCAGCTCATTTTGCACCGTTGTCGCCAGCGATCGTAGCGCACGCACCCAGCCTGCAACCGTTTTTACCGCCACAGGCAGACGTTGTGGCCCCAGGACAATGAGGCCAATTACGAAGACCAGCAGCAGTTCACTAAAACCGATATCGAACACGAATTACACCTGCTCGTTATCGTGGCGTTTAGCATTTTCCTTTTTGGCGTCGTCTTGTTTATCAGCGATGGATTTAGCAGTGAAATCCGCATCCTGGCTGGATTTGTCCTGCTTCTCGTCATCATCTTTGATCGCTTTCTTGAAGCCTTTGATGGACGCACCGAGATCGGAACCGATAGAACCGAGTTTTTTGGTACCGAACAGCAGCACGACGATGACGGCAATGATCAACAATTGCCAGATACTGATACCACCCATACATCTTCCCCAGTTAGCGATGATTAATTAAACAGGCCGCATTATACGTTATGCGGCCCTGCTAGTGCGACGCAATTCAGCGCGTTCTGCGCCATCCGGCTATCCAGACAACCACGCCACCCGCCATCAACCAGGCAGGCATAAGCTCCCACTCAGGACGATTGATCAGCAGCAGCGTGCCGCTTAACAACAGTGTTGCTCCAATGCCAAACAGATACCGGGACTGCCCCTGACGTACATGGTTGGTTTGCAACTCGCGGGCAATTTTATCCACGCTGTGTTGCAAGTTTTTGCTCTGACGCAAACTGTCGTACACCAGTTCCGGAATTTCGGGCATTTTTTCAATCCAGAACGGGGCTTTCTCTTTCAGGGAGCGCACCAGCGCGGGAAGTCCCACCTGGTCTTTGATCCACGACTCAAGGAAAGGTTTTGCCGTTTTCCATAAGTCTAACTGAGGATAGAGCTGTCTCCCCACCCCTTCAACGTAAAGTAATGTTTTCTGAAGTAAAACTAACTGCGGCTGCACTTCCATATTGAAGCGACGAGCGGTATTGAACAGGTTCAGCAGCACATGGCCGAACGAGATCTCCGCCAGCGGCTTCTCGAAGATGGGCTCACAGACCGTACGAATGGCGAACTCAAACTCTTCAACGTTGGTATCCAGCGGAACCCAGCCGGAATCAACGTGCAGCTCGGCCACTTTGCGGTAATCGCGGTTAAAGAAGGCGATAAAGTTCTCGGCCAGATAGCGCTTATCTTCTTTGTTCAGCGAGCCGACGATACCGCAGTCGATGCCGATATACTGTGGATCTTCGGGATGCTCGTAGCTGACAAAGATATTGCCCGGGTGCATGTCGGCGTGGAAGAAGCTGTCGCGGAACACCTGGGTGAAGAAGACCTGCACGCCACGCTCGGCCAGCAGCTTCATGTTGGTGCCCTGCTTTTCCAGGGTGGCGACATCCGAGACCGGGATCCCGTAGATGCGCTCCATCACCATCATGTCCTGGCTGCAATAGTCGGAATAGACTTCCGGCACATACAGCATCGGGCTGTTTTCAAAGTTGCGGCGCAGCTGGATGGCATTCGCCGATTCACGCAGCAGGTTCAGCTCATCAATCAGCGTTTTTTCATACTCGCGCACCACTTCCATCGGACGCAGACGGCGTCCATCCGGCAGCAGACGTGGCACCCAGCGGGCCAGGCGGTAGATGAGTTTCATGTCGGCGCGGATGATCGGCAGAATATCCGGGCGGATCACCTTAATGACCACCTCTTTGCCGTTCTCTTTCAGCCGTGCGGTGTGAACCTGAGCAATGGAGGCCGAGGCCAGCGGCTGGATGTCAAAATCATCGAACCAGGTCTCAACCGGGAGATCGCCCATCGCTTTTTCAATCTGCTGCTTTGCCAGCTTACCGTCGAACGGGGCGACTTTATCCTGCAGCAGTGCCAACTGATCGGCGATCGCGGGCGGGAACAGGTCACGACGGGTGGAGAGCATCTGGCCGAACTTGATCCAGACCGGGCCCAGCTCCTGAAGCGCCAAACGCAGTCGCTCACCGAGCAGCTTGTCCTGATGGCGATTAGGCATCCAGAATAGCGTTCGCCGCCAGAGGCGCAGCGGCATAGTGAGGCGCATTCGGGGGATTAGCTCATCGAGCCCGTAGCTCAAAAAGGTGCGGATGATAAAGTAGAGGCGCCGAATTTCACCAGGCGTCATTTGCCCTCCAGTTTTTCAAGCCGTTTTGTCAGTGCATCAACCGCACGCTCAACCGCGGCGGTCTCTTCTGCGAACCATGCTGCTTCCAGTGGACCTGGTGCCATGCGCCACTCCTCAGTAAGCACTTCCCCGGCGTAACGCTGCTGGCGCTGAAAACCCTTCTTCAGGAACGAGGCGCCGCCGCGCAGTACTTTACTGATCCCTTCAGCGGCAATATCGCCCGTCCAGGGAGCCAGCAATTCTGCCGGGTCGAACTCGGCCAGATCGGCCAGTGAGACAAAGTTTTGTACCACCTGGATATCGCCTTCGACCTCCAGCTCGCCGCTGCGGATCAGGGCAGTGAGTTGCTGGCGATCGCGCAGTTTGGGCAGCGTGCTCATATGGGTGATGACGGAGCAGTCGGCCTCGCCTTCCCACTCACCGAGCACGTCGAGCTGACGCTCGCTGAATACCAGCACCAGCGGGGTCGAAAACTCTTTTAATACCACCCGCAGCACTTTGCCGTTCAGACGCTGACGCGCCGTTTTCAGCGCAGGAGACCGGTACAGAAAGGTATTGAGTACGTTTTCCACACCGGCTGTGATCAAGGGTTTAAACGGCATTCGCCACCTCCACTCAGAACTTATAACCGCGATGCAGCGCGACAACGCCTGCCGTCATGTTGAAGTAGTCAACATTGTCAAAGCCTGCATCCTGCATCATCGCTTTTAAGGTGTCCTGATTCGGGTGCATACGGATCGATTCGGCCAGGTAGCGATAGCTGTCAGCGTCGTTGGCAACCATCTCGCCAATGCGTGGCAGAATGTGGAATGAATAGGCGTCGTAAGCTTTGCTCAGCGGCTCAATAATCGGTTTGGAGAACTCCAGCACCAGCAGACGTCCACCCGGTTTCAGCACACGGTACATGGAACGCAGCGCTTTCTCTTTGTCGGTGACGTTACGCAGACCGAAAGAGATGGTGATGCAGTCAAAAGTGTTATCCGGGAAAGGCAGCGCTTCAGCGTTCGCCTGGACATATTCAACGTTGCCGACCACGCCAATATTGCGCAGTTTTTCACGCCCCATTTTCAGCATGGAGTCGTTGATATCAGCCAGCACAACGCGGCCCGTTTCGCCCACCAGACGCGAGAATTTCGCTGTCAGGTCGCCGGTACCGCCAGCCAGATCCAGCACGGTTTGTCCACGACGTACGCCGCTACAATCAATAGTGAAGCGCTTCCACAAGCGATGAATGCCGAATGACATCAGGTCATTCATTACATCGTACTTCGCCGCCACGGAATGGAATACGTGGGCCACCATGTCAGCTTTCTGCGCTTTAGCGACAGTCTGAAAGCCAAAGTGCGTTGTGTCTTGTGAATCTTCAACCATCTCAGAGCCTGCTTATCAGTCAAATGTTTGAGAAGTGTAACAGATTGGGCGCATTTGCCCTACGATTCAACCACCCCGGGAATAACGCTCCAGGGGGTCTGCCGACGCCTGGGCGCCTGCTAAGGTATTGTTTGTATTTTGAACGGGAGCATCACTGCGCAGCCGATATTCTTCATCTTGCGAGGTAGCCTGCTCGACCAATTCCGGATTAATCTCGCGTTTTACTTCCACGCCAAGGTCGCGGAACGATTCGGCCTGAGCCAGCAGGTTGCCGCGCCCGGAGGCCAGCTTTTTCATCGCCTGGCGGTAGTTATCCTGGGCGCGATCCAGGCTCTGCCCGACCGAGGTCATATCATCGACGAACAGGCGCATTTTGTCGTACAGGCGGCTGGCGCGATCGGCAATCTGCTGGGCATTACGGCTCTGATGCTCGTAGCGCCACAGATTCGCAATGGTGCGTAGCGCCACCAGCAGCGTGGTAGGGCTGACCAGCATAATGTTGTTTTTCAGCGCCTCGGAGATCAGCTCCGGCTGGCGATCCAGCGCCAGTAAGAAGGCCGGCTCAACCGGGATAAACATTAGCACATAGTCAAGCGAACGCAGGCCCGGCAGCTGCTGGTAATCCTTACGCCCCAGCAGACGAATATGGTTACGCACCGAGGCGATATGCTCCTGCAACGCCGCCTCGCGGGTGTAGTCGTCTTCGGCATTGAAGTAGCGCTCATAGGCCACGAGGGTCATTTTGGCGTCGATAACCACGTCCTTCTCCTGCGGAAGACGGACAATGACGTCAGGCTGCATTCGCGCGCGGTTTTCGGTTTCAATGCTGACCTGGGTTTGATATTCGTGACCCTCGCGCAGGCCAGAGGCCTCCAGCACGCGGGTCAAAACCACCTCTCCCCAGTTGCCCTGGGTTTTATTGTCCCCTTTCAGCGCCCGGGTGAGGTTGATCGCCTCCTGTGCCATCTGGGCATTCAGCTGCTGGAGGTTACGGATTTCATGGGCCAGCGTATGGCGCTCCCGCGCCTCCTGACCAAAGCTGTCCTGCACCTGGCGACGAAAGCCGTCCAGCTGTTCGCGCAGGGGCGACAGCAGGCCGCTCAGGCTCTGGCGGTTTTGTTCATCGACGCGGCGGTTGCTCTGCTCAAAGATGCGGTTGGCGAGGTTTTCGAACTGCTCACTCAGGCGCTGTTCGCTGTTCATCATCTGGCGGATTTTGTCTTCCGCATGCAGCTGGGTGGATTCCAGCCGGGTGGTCACTTCGCGCAGGTCGGCTTCCAGCGAGGTGTTGATATCCCGCAGATTGCGCAGCTCGTTGTTGAGCAGCTCGCACTCGTCGCGCCAGTGCCCGCTCTGGACGATGTTCTGTCTTAATGCACTGAGATCGGCCACCATCTCTTCACGTTCGGCAAGCTGATCGGCCTTCTGCTGCGCATGCTGATAGCTGGCGAACAACCAGCCCACACCTACGCTGACCAGCGCAATAACGACATAAAAAAGGATGGAAATATCCACGACGCCCCCTGCATCAAGGTATGACCCGCACAAAATAGAATTGTGCTGTATAAACGTCCAGTTTGAAAAGGGTTTTCTGCGAGGCGCTACGCAAAGAAAAAGGCCGAACAGGTCGGCCTTTGGCATAGAAAAGGGGAAATTACAGCAGGCGGCGGGCCGCTTCTACCACGATTTTCACCGCGTGGCTTTCGGTCTGCTTCATGGTCTCGGCGTTCGGGATCTCTTGCTGGGTACGGTTAACGATCACACCCGCAACCATACCGGCACGCAGGCCCTGGCTTGCGCACATGGTCAGCAGCGTGGCGGATTCCATTTCATAGTTCATCACGCCCATAGACTGCCACTCTTCCATCGAGCCTTTGAAGCGGTTCACTACGCGACCAGAGAAGGTGTCGTAGCGCTCCTGGCCCGGGTAGAAGGTATCAGAGGAGGCGGTCACACCAACGTGAGTCGTCGCGCCAACGGATTTCGCGGCTTCCACCAGCGCGGTGGTGCATTCGAAATCGGCTACTGCCGGGAACTCCATTGGGGCAAAGTGCAGGCTCGCGCCGTCCAGACGAACGGACGCGGTGGTGACCAGCACGTCGCCAACGTTGATGTGCGGCTGGATTGCACCGGTAGTCCCGATACGCAGGAAAGTACGGATGCCCAGCTGCGCCAGCTCTTCAACGGCAATCGAGGTAGACGGGCCACCGATACCGGTAGAGCAGACGATCACCGCTTTGCCATCCAGCTCTGCCCGCCAGGTCGTGAATTCGCGATGGGCTGCCAGCTTAACCGGCTTATCCATCAGCGCGGCGATCTTTTCCACACGCTCAGGGTCGCCAGGGACGATAGCGAGCGTAGCCCCTTGTAAATCGTTTTTAGTGAGGCCGAGATGAAAAACATCAGACTTAGACATAGAAAACTCCTCTGTGGGTCAGTTTGTCAGCAGAAGCAAAGCGGTACTTTACCGAAGGAACCGGCTTGTTTTCGTGACGGGCATCACCATGAATAAAATTGATTGCAGTTAATTACCATGAAATAGTGATTAACATCACATTAACGAGTTATATCGTTATCTGTTGCACAAAAGATAGCCTGTTTCGGGCACTGTGGATTGTTAACCTGCGGACTATATTTACTTTTGCGCTAATTGGTACGGAGAATGCCATGACTGGAAAATCTGGATTTGCACCTGCTGCTGACCTGCAAGCCTCAACCGTTGTCACTACCCCCGACGAAGCCATTACTGCCGGGGAGACCTCCATTCCGACCCAGGGCGATAACATGCCCGCCTGGCATGCCCGGCCCAAAAATGCGCAAGGGGCATTGCCGATCGTCATTGTGATTCAGGAAATTTTCGGCGTGCATGAGCACATTCGCGATATCTGCCGCCGTCTGGCGCTGGAAGGCTATCTGGCCGTGGCACCTGAGCTCTACTTCCGTCAGGGCGATCCGAACGATTACAACGATATTCCTACTCTGTTCAGCAATCTGGTGAGTAAAGTGCCGGACGCGCAGGTGCTGGCCGATCTCGACCACGTCGCCAACTGGGCGGCGCGTAATGGCGGCGATCCCCACCGTCTGCTGGCGACCGGCTTCTGCTGGGGCGGGCGTATCAGCTGGCTGTATGCCGCGCACAACCCGCAGCTGAAAGCCGCCGTGGCATGGTATGGCAAGCTGGTGGGTGAAAAGACGCTGAATTCACCGAAGCATCCGGTCGATATTGCGACCGATTTGAGCGCGCCGGTCCTGGGACTGTATGGCGCCGAGGATACCGGGATCCCGCTGGATACGGTAGAGACCATGCGCCATGCCCTACGCGCGGCAAACGCAACGGCAGAGATTGTGGTTTACCCGGGAGCCGGGCACGCCTTCAACGCCGATTATCGCCCGAGCTATCATGCGGAATCAGCCAAAGATGGCTGGCAGCGGATGCTGACGTGGTTCCAGCAGTACGGCGCTAAAAAAGGTTAAGCGGCTCACATTTCGCTACGCAAAGTGACGTGACTGTTTGACTTTTAAACACAATCTGGACGATATAAAACCCACAGGCGTGTAACTACGATCCGTAGGCAAGACCTGAACCCCCTCTCCGTTTTCGAGCGGAGAGGGGGTTCAGGTCTTTTTTTTTTGCTCTGGAAACAGGGACCAGAACATGAACCATTTGCAAACTGCGCTGGAGATCATCGCCCAGGTTGGCGGTGCTGAGAATATCGAACATATCGGACACTGCTCCACCCGCTTGCGGCTGAGCCTCTATGACAACGGTAAGGTCAACGAAGCGGCGCTGGCAAAGGTCGACGGCGTACTGGGCGTGCGCGTGAACGTGCAGTGCCAGGTGATTATTGGTCACGACGTGGTGCAGGTCTTTGAGGCGGTGCGCTCCCTGGTGGGCTCACCTCAGGCGGGCGGACAACATGCGCCTGCCAGAATCAGCCGTGGCGCGCAGATTGTTGATTTCGTGATCAGCGTTTTTCAGCCGCTGGTACCTGCTATTGCCGGTGGCGGCGTTCTGAAATCGTTGCTGCTGTTGCTGGACGTCATGGGCTGGCTCAGCCGGGACAGTTCGACATACAAAGTCCTGGATAATATCGGTTCTGCGCCGCTCTACTTTCTGCCCATCCTGGTGGCAATCACCACGGCGATGAAGCTCAAGGTGAACGTGCTGGTTGCCGTCTCGGCGGTTTCCGTGATGGTGCTGCCGGCGATGACCAGACAGCTGGCCGACGGGACGGCGTTTATGTCATTCGATCTGCGCAACGTGGCCTACGCCTCGCAGGTCTTCCCCGCCATTCTGTGCGTGCTCTTTTACGCCCAGACGGAGAAGCTGTTCAACCGCTATTCCCCTGGCGCGCTACGCATTTTCCTCTCGCCGATGCTCTCTCTGCTGGTGACGGTCCCCGTCACGCTGCTGATCCTGGGGCCGCTGGGTTACGAGCTGGGTGCCGGCCTGGCAACGGTGATTTTGTGGCTCTACGGCAAGCTGGGTTTTGTCGCCACCGCGCTGCTGGCCGCCGCCCTGCCCTTTATGGTCGCCGCCGGGATGCACAAGCCGATGCTGCCTTACGCCGTGGCCTCCATGAGCCAGTTTGGGCGAGAAATGCTCTATCTGCCCGCGTCGCTGGCGCACAATATTGCCGAGTCCGGCGCCTGTCTGGCGATTGCGCTTAAAAGCAAAGATAAAGTGCTGAAATCCACCGCCTTCTCCGCCGGGATCTCGGCTCTGTTCGGCATTACCGAACCGGCGTTGTATGGCGTCACCCTGCTGAACAAAAAAGCGCTCTACAGCGTGATCCTCGGCAGTATTGTCGGCGGGGCCTTTATCGGCTGGATGGCGATTCAGGCCTTTGCCCTCGTCGGCCCTGGCCTGGCCAGCATCTCAATGTTTGTCTCCCCGGATAAAGCCATGAACATCGTCTGGGCCTTCGCCGGGGCGGGATTATCCTTTGCCGTGGCCTTTATCAGTGCCTTCGTGCTGTGGCGCGATAAAGCGGTTGAAAACACCGACGCGCTGAGCTTCACCCGCCCGGTTGAGGGACAGATCATCCCGCTTGAAAAGGTTAACGATGACGTTTTCTCCCGCAAAATCATGGGCGACGGGATTGCGATTATTCCTTCCCAGGGCGTGCTGCGGGCCCCGGCGGATGGAACCATTGTGAACGTGTTTGACAGCGGCCATGCGCTGAGCCTGCTCACCGACGCGGGCGTCGAGCTGATTTTCCATATCGGCATCGACACCATCAGGCTGCAGGGCGAAGGCTTCTCCCCACGGGTAGTAGAGGGCCAGCACGTGAAGAGCGGCGACACGCTGATTGAATTTTCACTCGATACCATTGCTGCCGCCGGGCTCGATCCAGTGGTGATGATGGTGGTCACTAACGGCGAACGCTTTTCGCTGACACCAGGTAATACCGACGACAAGAATCCAGACCCGCATATCATCATGACGCTTAAGGAGTCCGTGTAATGGAGAAATCCCTCCCGTTTCCGCAAGGTTTTTTATGGGGTGGCGCTATAGCCGCCAATCAGGCCGAAGGGGCATGGAATGTGGATGGCAAAGGGCCGTCCGTTGCTGACGCCATCACCTGGAAGCCCAACCTGTCCCTGAAGGATTACAGCGGCCATATGGCGCTGTCCGACGAGAACATTCGCGACGCGTTTGAAGGTAAAAATGACGCGCTCTACCCGAAACGTCGCGGCATCGATTTTTATCATCACTATAAGGACGATATCGCCCTGTTTGCTGAGATGGGCTATACCGTGCTGCGGGTATCGATCGCCTGGTCACGTATCTTCCCGACCGGTGAAGACGCCACGCCAAACGAGGCGGGTCTGCAGTTTTATGAAGAGATGTTCCGCGAGCTGCGTCGCCATAACATCGAGCCGCTGGTGACCCTCTCCCACTACGAAATGCCGCTGGCCCTGAGCGAAAAATATAACGGCTGGGTGCACCGCAACGTGGTGGATGCCTTCGTGCGCTTCAGCAACGTCTGTTTCGACCGCTACAAGGATCTGGTCCGCTACTGGCTGACGTTTAATGAGATCGACAGTATCCATCGTCATCCGTTTACCACGGCGGGCATCCGGGAAGAGAAAAGCGCGCCGGGCAAAGCGCAGCAGGATATCTACCAGGGGCTGCATCACCAGTTTGTCGCCTCGGCGCTGGTGACGCGCGACTGCCACGCCAAAATCCCGGGCAGCCAGGTCGGGTGCATGCTGACCAAACTCACTACCTACCCCCACAGCTGCCGTCCGGAAGATGTGGAAGCAACGCTGAAGAAGAATCTGGAGAACTACTTCTACGCCGATGTGCAGGTATTTGGCGAATATCCACCGCTGATCCTGCGCGATCTGGCCCGTCGGGACATCCAGATCGCGATGCAGGCCGACGATCAGCGCATTTTAAAGGATCATACTGTCGACTTCGTCTCCTTTAGCTACTACATGTCGATGACCGAATCGACCCAGCCAGACGTCGAGCGCATCCCGGGAAATACGGTTCTCGGCGTGAAAAACCCGTACCTGCCGGCCTCCGAATGGGGCTGGCAGATTGACCCCATCGGGCTGAAAATCTCTCTGCTGGAGCTGTACGACCGCTACCAGAAGCCACTGTTTATCGTGGAGAACGGCCTCGGCGCGAAGGATGTGGTGGAAAACGGCGAGATCCACGACAGCTACCGCATCGACTATTTCCGCGCCCACTTCGAGCAAACTTTGGCAGCTATAAATGAAGGGGTGGATGTGATGGGATTCACCACCTGGGGATGCATCGACATTATCAGTGCGGGCACCTCGCAAATGTCCAAGCGCTACGGCTTTATCTATGTCGATCAGGATGATGAAGGCAACGGCACGCTGAAACGCCTGAAAAAAGACTCCTTCTGGTGGTACAAAAAGGTGATTGCCAGCAATGGCGCAGACATGAGCTAACCGGCCATGCCGCAGGAATAACCGTGATAACGATAAAAAAGTCGCTTAATAACAGCATGCTGCTGGTCGACAACGACCAGCGGGAGATGATTCTGTTCGGCAAGGGAATCGGCTTTGGCGCGAAACCCGGCACTCACATCGACCTGGCGCAGGTGGAGAAGGTCTTCTTGCCCCTGAGCGATCTCAAATCCCGCCATTTTTTATCCCTGACGGACACTATTCCTGCGGCGTTCTTCGACATTAGCCATGAAATTCTTATCCTCGCGCGCAGTCTGTGCGGGGATAAGCTCAATTCCGTATTGCTCTTTACCCTTGCAGAACATCTGCACTTTGCAGTGGAGCGCAGCCGGAGCGGGCAGAAGATCCTTAATAAGCTGAGCTGGGAAGTGAAGCGCTACTACCCCCAGGAGTACAGCGTGGGGTTGCAGGCGCGCGCCCAGGTCAATGAGAAGTTTGACGTCGAGCTACCTGAAGACGAGGCGGTAAATATCGCCTTTCATCTGATCAACGCCAGCAGCCAGGAGGACGACAGCACCGCCCACCAGCAGGTTGAACTGGTCAACCGCATCGCCGATATCGTGCGCTACAAGCTGGGCAAGACCATCGATACGCAGTCGGTGAACTACATGCGCTTTATCACCCATCTGCGTTATTTTGCCGAGCGGGTACTGGCCGGGAAAATCGCCCTCAGTGAGACCGAAGATTTTTATCAGGAGCTGATGCGCCACCGCCCGGACGCAATGACCGTCTCCTGGGCGATCCGCGACTACGTGCAGGATAAATATCAGCTCACCCTACCGAAGGATGAGCTGACGTGGTTGAGCATTCATATTAGTCGATTGATGGACGGGCAGGCGTAAATTGCCCGGTGGCGCTAACGCTTACCGGGCCTACGTTTCGAGTAACAATCAACCCTGTCGCAAATTCTGCGCCGCCTTCACCATATTCGCCAACGCGGCGCGGGTCTCCGGCCAGCCGCGGGTTTTGAGACCGCAGTCCGGGTTCACCCACAGGCGTTCTGCCGGGATACGCTGGGCCGCTTTTTGCAGCAGAGCTTCAATCCACTCCACGCTCGGGACGTTCGGGGAGTGAATGTCGTACACCCCCGGCCCGATTTCGTTCGGGTAGTCGAACTCTTCAAACGACTCCAGCAGTTCCATGTCGGAACGTGACGTCTCGATGGTGATCACATCGGCATCCAGCGCCGCGATGGAATCCATAATGTCGTTAAACTCGCAGTAACACATATGGGTGTGGATCTGGGTATCGTCCTTCGCCACAGCGGCGTTGATACGGAAAGCTTCCACGCCCCAGGCAAGATACGCATCCCAGTCGCTGCGACGCAGGGGTAGGCCCTCACGCAGGGCTGGTTCGTCGATCTGGATGATGCCAATGCCCGCCGCTTCCAGATCCGCCACTTCATCCCGCAGCGCCAGGGCAATCTGCTTCGCAATGGTTTCACGGGTCAAGTCTTCACGCGGGAAGGACCAGCAGAGGATGGTCACCGGACCAGTCAGCATGCCTTTAACCGGCTTGTCAGTCAGGGACTGGGCGTACTTCGCCCACTCCACGGTGATCGGTTCCGGACGGCTGACGTCACCGATCACTACCGGCGGCTTCACGCAGCGGGAGCCGTAGCTCTGCACCCAGCCGTTCTGGGTAAAGACGAACCCGTCCAGGTGCTCGCCGAAGTACTCCACCATGTCGTTACGCTCGGCTTCACCGTGGACCAGCACGTCGAGACCTAAACGCTCCTGCTCCACAATCGCCTGTTTGATATGTTCGGCGATGCCGGTGCGGTAGTTATTTGCGTCCAGGTTGCCCTTTTTGAAGTCCAGACGCAGGCCGCGGATCTCGGTAGTCTGCGGGAAAGAGCCGATCGTGGTGGTCGGCCAGGCAGGCAGGTTAAAACGCGCACGCTGGGCTTCGGCCCGAACCTCATAGGCGCTTTGACGCTGGCTGTCCCGGGCGGTAATAGCCGCCAGACGTTTTTCCACCGCCGGGTTGTGGACGCGGGCCGAGTGACGACGGGCCTGGATCGGGGCACTCCATTCGGTAATCGCCGCCGTGTCGCCACTATTCAGCGCATCGCGCAGTAGGGCCAGCTCTTCACATTTTTGCAGGGCAAAGGCAAACCAGCTCTTCACTTCCGCATCCAACCGGGTTTCGACGCTCAGGTCGATGGGGCTGTGCAGCAGGGAGCAGGATGAGGCCACCCACAGCTCGCGTTTTCCGACAATGTTTTTGATCTGTCCATATTTCTCAGTGAGATCGGCGCGCCAGACGTTACGCCCGTTCACCAGCCCGGCAGAGAGCAGCCAGTCGGACGGCAGGCGTTTGTGCAGTTCCGCCACCTCATCGTTGCCGTGGACCAGGTCCACGTGCAGGCCCTGCACCGGCAGCGCGGTGATGGTGTCGAGGTTCGGCGTGACGCCTTCAAAATAGGTGGTCAGCAGCAGCTTCACCTGGCCCGCGAGGGCGTCATACGCCGGTTTGAAAGCCTCCAGCCACGCCTGGGGCAGCTCCAGCACCAGCGCTGGTTCGTCGATCTGCACCCACTCAACGCCGCGTTTTGCCAGCTCGCCCAGCACCTGCTGGTACACCGGCAGGATCTCATTCAGCAGGCTCAGGCGGTCAAACTGCTCGCCCTTCACTTTGCCCAGCCACAGATACGTCACCGGGCCCAGCAGGACAGGTTTGATCGGGTGGCCCAGCGCCTGCGCTTCGTCCACCTCATCCAGCAGCTGGGTCCAGGTCAGTTTGAACTGCTGGCCTTTGACGAACTCCGGCACCATGTAGTGATAGTTAGTGTTAAACCATTTGGTCATTTCCGCTGCCGCCGCGGGCTCACCGGTTGGCGCACGGCCACGGCCAATGCGGAACAGGGTGTCGATATCCACCGATCCATCGCTGTTCTGATGACGAGCCGGCACGTTGCCAAGCAGCAGGCTGGTGGTCAGAACATGGTCGTACCAGGCGAAATCGCCCACCGGGAGTAGATCCACACCTGCCTGCTTCTGCTGGTCCCAGTGACGAGCGCGCAGTTCGCGCCCCACCGCCAGCAGTTCGTCACGCGTGGCGTTGCCCGCCCAGTAGCTCTCTTGTGCTTTTTTCAGTTCGCGACGAAGGCCGACGCGTGGAAAACCGAGGGTGTGGTTGCGAATTGTCATGATGTGCCCCTTATGGAATTTTCAGGATTTAGCCGTCCAGATGTTTACACTTCCATATTGTAAAGGTACTGTATATTCCTCAAGCGCAAATTGCTCATGGCGAAGTGAAGGACTTTCATGATCGAGATAAAACACCTGAAAACGCTACAAGCGTTGCGGAACTGCGGTTCTCTCGCGGCGGCAGCGGCCACGCTGCACCAGACGCAATCCGCCCTTTCTCACCAGTTCAGCGATCTGGAACAACGCCTTGGCTTCCGTCTGTTTGTGCGTAAAAGTCAGCCGCTACGCTTTACGCCGCAGGGGGAGATCCTGCTGCAGCTGGCCAATCAGGTGCTGCCGCAGATCGCCAGCGCGCTGCAGGCCTGCCATGAGCCGCAGCAGAGTAAACTGCGCATCGCCATTGAGTGTCACAGCTGTATTCAGTGGCTGACCCCCGCGCTTGAGAACTTCCGTCAGAAGTGGCCGCAGGTGGAGATGGACTTTAACTCCGGCGTGACTTTCGACCCACAGCCGTCCCTCATACAGGGCGAGCTGGATCTGGTGATGACCTCGGACATTCTACCTCGCAGCGGTCTGCACTATTCCCCGATGTTTGATTTTGAAGTGCGTCTGGTGCTGGCTCCGGATCATCCTCTGGCCGCGAAAACGCGCATCACGCCGGAAGATCTGGCGACGGAAACGCTGCTGATCTACCCGGTTCAGCGCAGTCGTCTGGATATCTGGCGTCACTTCCTGCAGCCGGCAGGCATCAGCCCGCAGCTGAAAAGCGTGGATAACACCCTGCTGTTGATTCAGATGGTAGCGGCCAGGATGGGCATTGCGGCGCTGCCGCACTGGGTGGTGGAGAGTTTTGAACGCCAGGGTCTGGTGGTGACCAAGACCCTGGGCGAGGGATTGTGGAGCCGGCTGTATTCTGCTGTGCGTGATGGCGAGCAGCGTCAACCGGTTACCGAGGCCTTTATTCGCTCAGCGCGGAACCACGCCTGCGACCATCTGCCGTTTGTGCGGAGCGCGGAGCGACCCAACGGCGATGTACCCACAGTGAAGCCAGGATCACCGTCCCCCCAATAATAAAGCTCGGCCAGTGCGGTTGTTCCTGCCAGATGGCGAGGTTCACCAGCAGGCCCGCAGGGACGTGGACGTTGTTCATGATCCCCAGCGTCCCGGCGTCCACCTGTGTGGCGCCGTAGTTCCACATGAAGTAACCCAGCCCGGATGCTACAACGCCCAGCCAGATCAGCACGCTCCACTGCAGCGTGGTGGTCGGCAGCTTCTGTGGATTTCCCAGCATGAACCACGCTGCTACCGCCACGATCGCCGCCCCCATATAGAACCAGGCAAAGGCGTTGTGCTGCGGCATCGGGCGGGTTTCCATCAGGCGTTTATAGCCCACCATGCCGATCGCAAAGCTGATATTGGCGAGCTGGACGAACATCAGACCGGTCCAGAAGTGATCGCTCACTTTGTCGTAGCGAATAATTGCCGCACCCGCCACCGCCAGCGCCGCGCTCAGCAGATAGCCCCAGCGCAAGCGGCGCTTGCTCAGCAGATCGTAAATCAGGGTGATATAGAGCGGCGTCAGGACGGTAAAGAGCAGGAATTCCGATACCGACAGGTAGACGTACGCCCGGAAGCTGAACAGGTACATGATGCCAAGCTGCATCGCCCCCACCAGCATATAGAGCAGAATGGTTTTCAGCGTTTGCCCGCGCGTACGCAGGAACGGCAGGAACACCAGCGCTGCCAGCCCGACGCGCATCAGCACCGAGAAGTAGCTGTCGACCTGCCCGGCAAGGTATTCGCCGATCAGGCTAAAGGAGAAGGCCCACAGGATAGTGGTGATGGTGAGTAGCGCCACAATGCTTGTCTCTCTGAAAGATGGACAGGCATTGTAGCGAACTCTTCAGTTGACAACTGAACGTTAAATAACCAAATGAAGATTATTCAAGGAACAGCTTCCGCAGGTATTTTGGCACCGCGTTGTCACCGTTGGTGCCGATCACTTCCAGCTCCGGGTGCAGGTCTTTCAGGCGCTGGTGGGCGTTTTCCATAATGCAGCCTTTACCCGCCATGGAGAGCATTTCGGCGTCGTTCATGCCGTCGCCAAAGGCGATGCAGTCCTGCAGGTTAAAGCCCAGACGTTTGGCCACTGCTTCGAGAGCATGGCCCTTGGAGACGCCGCCGGCCATCACTTCCAGGCAGGTCAGGGTGGAGAAACTGACGTTAACCCGGTCGCCCCAGCGCGCATTGATCGCCTGCTCCAGCGGCAGCAGCGCTTCATGGCTGTCGGTGGTGAAGAACACTTTGCTGATGCCTTCCGGCTCCAGCAGGCCCGGTTCATACAGCGAGTAGTTGAAGACCGCCTCTTTGAAGAAACGCATCTCGTCAGGACGGTGGCGGTTCATAAACCATTCATCATCGCGATAGACGTTGGTGATGATATCCGGGTTGTTATGCATGATCGCGAACAGATCGGTGGCGATGTCGCGATCGAGGTTGTGGGTGAAGATCAGATTCCCGTCCAGATCGTGCACGCGGGCACCGTTGGAGGTGATCATGTAGGATTTGATCTCCAGATTATCGCGGATCTGCCCCACATCAACGTGGTGGCGGCCGGTGGCGAAGACAAAATTCACACCACGGGCAGTCAGGAGTTTTAAGGTCTCTTTCGCGTAAGGCGATAAAGTGTGGTCGGGAGAGAGCAGCGTGCCATCTAAATCAGACGCGACAACCTGGTACATAGGAAAATTTAACCTCTGGTGAATATCAGTTATGCCTGCCGAAAAAGTCGACGATGGCGTGGAGTGCGACTGAGCGCATGGCGTCCTTTTCGAAAAGGATCTCATGGTACGCGCCGTTTATGACCAGCGGTTGACCCCCTTCGCAAGGGTGACCGGCTGCGGCTCGCAGTTCACAAAAGCGGGTGTGCATGCGGTTATCCACGACCCGCTCCTCTTCTGCCTGAAGGATAAGCGTGGGCGTGTCGTCCTGACTGGCGCCCGCCAGGGCCTCTTCCCCTGCCAGAATGCCTTCACGCACCCAGTGGTAGGTTGGCCCCCCGACGCGTAAACGCGGTTCATCAGCATAAAAGCGCAGGTTGCGGCGATAACGCTGCCGACTGTGGGTTAACACGTTAATGGCAAAGGGCAGCGCGCGCCAGCGGCCGGTGCCGATGGCATAGCCTTCACGAATGCGCTGATGGCCCTCAGCCCAGTCGAGAATATGGCGTACCATCCAGTCCGGGAAACGCATGACGATACCAAACATCGGCGCGCTCAGGGCAATAGCATCACACTGGTGCTGCGGGTGGCGCTGTAAAAACAGCGTGGCGATTGCGCCGCCCATCGAGTGCGCCAGGATAAACCGTTTTCGCCACGGACCGGGCTGCACTTCCTGCTGCCAGAAGGCGGCAAAATCGTCGACGTAATCGCTGAACTGACCCACATGGCCGCGGTGCGTGTCGGACAACATCCGCCCGGAACGCCCCTGACCGCGGTGGTCGATAATCAGCACGTCATAACCCAGCCGGAAAAGATCGTATGCCAGCTCGGCATACTTAACGTAACTTTCAATCCGGCCAGGGCAGATCACAATCACCGAATCGTGGGTCTCGGCCCGAAAACGAACAAAGCGTACAGGAACATCATCGACGCCTGTGAACCCGCCTTCCTCGCGCTGGCGCCAGAAATCAGTTAGCGGCCCCATAGAGAAAGCAGCAAAAGCCTTTTCTCGCGTTTCCCAGTCCTTATTCTGCTCAAACATCGGGTTTACGCCCCTGTAAGCCAAGGAATATCGTTTTTTCGTGACAGGTCGTAAAATGACGCAACATTAGCGTATTGTGGCATAAAAATAGACGATTCGGGAGCTTCAAATGACCTTCGAGTGGTGGTTCGCTTACCTGCTGACATCCATTATCCTCAGCCTTTCGCCGGGCTCCGGGGCCATCAATACCATGACCACCGCCATGAACCACGGCTATCGCGGCGCGGCCGCATCCATTGCCGGATTGCAGACCGGGCTGGGTATTCACATCGTGCTGGTGGGTATAGGGCTCGGCACACTCTTCTCCCGCTCGGTGCTGGCCTTTGAGGTACTGAAATGGGCCGGTGCGGCCTACCTTATCTGGCTGGGCATCCAGCAGTGGCGCGCCGCAGGTGCACTGGATCTGAATACGCTTGCTCAAACCCAGAGCCGGGGTCGCCTGTTTAAGCGCGCGGTGTTTGTGAACCTGACCAACCCGAAAAGCATCGTCTTTCTGGCGGCCCTGTTTCCACAGTTTATCGTGCCGCATCAGCCGCAGATCATGCAGTACGTAGTGCTCGGCGTGACCACCATTGTGGTCGATATTATTGTGATGATTGGCTATGCGACGCTGGCCACGCGGATTGCGACATGGATTAAAGGGCCTCGTCAGATGAAGGCCCTGAATAAAGTGTTCGGTTCGCTGTTTATGCTGGTGGGGGCGCTGCTGGCATCCGCCAGGCACGCTTAACGGGACAGGATCAGGTGAATACCGAAGCCGGCGAATAACGCGCCGGCAACGCCGTCAATCCACTTCGCCAGACGTTGATAACCGCGACGCATCGACGGAAGCGCAAACAGGCTCGCCACCACCGTAAACCAGGCGAAGGTTTCCAGTACGATCAGCAGGAAAATGCCCCAGCGTGCTCCGGCCCCGACCTCTTCGCCGACGAACAGTGAGAATACCGAGCCGAAATAGATAATCGCTTTTGGATTGGCAAGATTGGTCAGCAGCCCTTTCACAAAGCTACGGCCGCTGGCCGCCAGCTCCATTTTTGGCTCAGACGCCCCGGAGTCATCTTTCTTAAACGCCCCGCGCAGCATCTGATAGCCCATCCAGCATAGATACAGACCGCCGCCGACCATGATGATGTTGTGCAGCCAGGCCATTTTATCGAGGATAAGATTCAGGCCCAGTAGCGCCAGCGCTGCCCAGACCATGACGCCAAGGGTAATGCCCAGCACGCCCATCATCGCCTCTTTACGGGAGCGACTCACCGCCGTTTGGGAGACAAAGAAAAAGTCAGGGCCAGGGCTCATCAGCGCCACGATGTGCACCAGCGCCACGGTCAGAAACAGGGTTAACATAATTAACTCGCGGGGAAATAGTTCAGGGAGTCATCATCCTGGCACTTTTTTGCCAGGCTGACTACTCCTCATCATCGCCATCCGTATGGGAACGAATCAGCGCCATAAACTCTTTACCAAAACGCTCGAGTTTACGCGTGCCAACGCCGTTGACGCTGAGCATTTCGCTGGCGCTGAGCGGCATCTGCTCGGCCATCTCAATCAGCGTCGCATCGTTAAATACCACATACGGCGGGATATTCTCTTCGTCCGCGATAGCTTTGCGCAGCTTACGCAGCTTGGCGAACAGTTTGCGATCGTAGTTGCCGCCGTAGGATTTCTGCATTACCCGCGGCTTGAGCGCCACCACGCGCGGCACGGCCAGCTGCAGCTCGACGACGCCGCGCAGTACCGGGCGGGCCGCTTCGGTGAGCTGCAGCGCGGAGTGCTGGGCGATGTTCTGGGTGGCAAAGCCGAGGTGGATCAGCTGACGGATGACGCTGACCCAGTGCTCATGGCTCTGATCGCGACCAATTCCGTAGACCGGCAGCTTGTCATGGCCCATCTCGCGGATACGCTGGTTATTGGCGCCGCGCAGCACTTCCACCACATAGCCCATGCCGAAGCGTTGATTGACGCGGCCAATGGTGGAGAGCGCCTTACGCGCGTCCATCAGCCCGTCATACTGCTTCGGTGGATCGAGGCAGATATCGCAGTTGCCGCACGGCTCCTGACGTCCTTCGCCAAAATAGTTAAGCAGCACCAGACGGCGGCAGGTTTGCGCTTCGGCAAAGGCCCCCATCGCGTTGAGCTTATGGCGTTCAATATCCTGCAGCGCCCCCTGCGGTTTCTCTTCCAGACAGCGACGCAGCCAGGCCATATCGGCCGGATCGTAGAACAGCATCGCTTCCGCAGGCAGGCCGTCACGTCCGGCGCGGCCCGTCTCCTGATAGTAGGATTCGATATTGCGCGGGATGTCGAAATGCACCACAAAGCGCACGTTCGGCTTGTTGATGCCCATCCCAAAGGCGACGGTTGCCACCACGATTTGCAGGTCATCGCGCTGGAATTTCTCCTGCACGTCGGCGCGAATGTGGTTCTCAAGCCCGGCATGATAGGCCGCGGCGCTGAAGCCCCGGCTCTGCAGACGCGCGGCGGTGTCTTCCACTTTCGCCCGGCTGTTGCAGTAGATGATGCCCGACTTACCGCGCTGCTCCTGGACATAGCGCAGCAGCTGATCCAGCGGCTTGAATTTTTCCATCAGCATGTAGCGGATATTCGGGCGGTCGAAGCTGCTGACCTGAATCAGCGGATCGTTAAGCCCCAGCAGGCGCACAATGTCCTGTCGGGTGGTGTCGTCGGCGGTAGCGGTGAGCGCCATAAACGGCAGCTCTGGGAAACGCTGGCGCAGATGACCGAGGGCCGCGTACTCCGGACGGAAATCATGGCCCCACTGGGAGATACAGTGCGCTTCGTCCACCGCCAGCAGCACCGGGTTCCAGTGCGCCAGATGTTCAAGGAAGTTATCCAGCATCAGGCGTTCCGGGGCAATATACAGCAGACGCACCTGCCCGGTACGGCACCCGGCCATCACTTCCTGCTGCTGCTCGCGGGTTTGGGTGGAGTTGATACAGGCCGCCGCCACGCCGTTCGCCAGCAGCTGGTCGACCTGATCTTTCATCAGCGAGATCAGCGGTGATACCACCACCGTCAGGCCGTTCATCACCAGCGCGGGAACCTGATAGCACAGCGATTTCCCGCCGCCGGTCGGCATTACCACCAGACAGTCACGGCCCGCAAGGGCGGTGTTAATGATGGTTTCCTGGCCCGGGCGGAACTGCTGGTAGCCAAAGGTTTCGTGCAAAACCTGTTTAGCCAGCAACTCCTGATTTACGACTTCCGCCTGCACCACATCAACCCCATTTGCCTGAAATAAAAACAGGCGCTATTTTCAGCGCCTGCGAGAGAAACTTCAACGTTTAAGACAAAAACATTCGAGGAGGCTAGAAAAGATCGTTCAGCATCACGCCTACGCCGACGCGGGTCTGGTTGAAGTTGTAGTCGATCAGCGATTCGCCATAGCCGCTATACACCTGAGTATACAGACGAACATGTTTGGTCAGCGGATAGCTGACGCCCATCTCCGCGCCGCCGTAGCCGGTATTCCAGTTGTACTGGCCCTTCACGCTAAGGACCGCTTCACCCAGCTGATAGCCCACCCGCAGCTGATAGTAGCCCATGTATTTGGTGATATCCGGGTTATCGTCGGTATTGCCCACCACATACCAGGGTTTGACCTCCACCAGCCAGTTGTTGTTTTGCGCCATCAGGCGGGTGTAGAGGCGGTTCCAGCTGCGCGACGTTGGGTCGGAGCGGCCATTCGACATGTGGTTATAGCCAAACTCTACGTCCCTCAGCGTCCAGCCCGCCAGCGAGTAATCGGTGGCGAAACCGAGGAACAGCTGTGGCTCATAGTTGGTTTCACGGAACGGCGATGATTCGTCGCTGTTCGACAGCTGCCACCAGGATTTTTGCGTATAGGAGCCACCCAGAATCGAATTCGGCCCCAGAATGCCGCGCCACAGCGGGAAGGCGAGGCTCAGCTGAAACTTCACCTCATCTTTTTGCGAATCGTCGGCCCAGTCATAGGTGCGGATCGCCTCTTTATTGAGATCGCTGGTGGCGGTGTAGATGAGGTAGTTGCTGTCATAGGGATAGAGCGTAAAGGGATTATCGTGCTCTTCCAAAAGGTTAGCGATGATGCTGCCACGTACGGCAGGCACCTCCTGAGTTACCGCTTCCTGTGCGAATGCCACAGAGGGCAGCGTAACCGCCGCCAGGAATCCGGCCTGATAAATGCGCATCGGTGATGCTCTCCTGCTAAAGAGTTTTAATGAAGAATTATTTTGATCCCTTTTAACATATTTCAGTAATAGCCGCTTCACCTGCGCTCTGAATCTGGAAATTCACATTAATGAGGCATAAAATCAACAGCCTTTTAACACTAAGGATGTGACGTGCTATGTCTGCCACGCTAACTGCCGACCAGGCCCTGAAGCTTGTCGGCGAGATCTTCGTCTACCATATGCCGTTCAACCGTGCGCTGGGGCTTGAGCTGGAGCGCTACGAGAAAGATTTTGCCCAACTGAGCTTTAACAACCAGCCGATGATGGTCGGTAACTGGGCGCAAAGCATTCTTCACGGCGGGGTGATCGCCTCTGCCCTCGACGTTGCCGCCGGGCTGGTTTGCGTCGGCAGCACACTGACCCGCCACGACACCATCAACGAAGACGAGCTGCGCCAGCGCCTGTCGCGGATGGGCACCATCGACCTGCGCGTCGATTATCTGCGCCCCGGTCGCGGGAACCGCTTTACCGCAAGCAGCAGCCTGCTGCGGGCGGGCAATAAAGTCGCGGTCGCACGCGTGGAGCTGCATAACGAAGAGCAGGTTTATATCGCCAGCGCAACCGCCACTTATATGGTGGGTTGAGAGGGTAAAATCGGGTAAAATTGCGTTACTTTTTTGTAACGGATTTTCCTGATGGATGCTAAACAGACGCGGCAGGGCGTTTTACTCGCGCTTGCCGCCTATTTTATTTGGGGCATTGCGCCCGCCTACTTCAAACTGATTCACTACGTTCCCGCTGACGAAATTCTTACCCACCGCGTGATCTGGTCGTTTTTCTTTATGGTGGCGCTGATGAGCGTAAGCCGTCAGTGGTCAGGGGTGAAAACCCTCCTGAAAACGCCGAAGAAAATTTTCCTGCTGGCCCTGTCTGCGGTATTGATTGGCGGCAACTGGCTGCTGTTTATCTGGTCGGTCAACAACCATCACATGCTGGAGGCGAGCCTCGGCTACTTCATTAACCCGCTGGTAAATATCGTGCTGGGGATGCTGTTCCTTGGCGAGCGCTTCCGCCGGATGCAGTGGCTGGCGGTGATCCTCGCCCTCTGTGGCGTTCTGGTGCAGCTGTGGACCTTTGGCTCGCTACCGGTGATCGCCCTGGGGCTGGCGTTCAGCTTTGCTTTCTATGGCCTGGTACGCAAGAAAATCGCCGTGGAAGCACAAACCGGGATGCTGTTTGAAACCCTGTGGCTGCTGCCAGTGGCCGCGATTTACCTGTTCGGCATTGCCGACAGCAGTACCAGCCATATGGGCAGTAATCCGTGGACGCTGAACGTGATGCTGATGGCGGCCGGTGTCGTCACCACCATCCCACTGCTGTGCTTTACCGGTGCGGCAACGCGTCTGCGTCTGTCGACGCTGGGCTTCTTCCAGTACATCGGCCCGACGCTGATGTTCCTGCTGGCGGTGCTGTTCTACGGCGAAGTGCCGGGCGCGGATAAGATGGTGACCTTTACCTTTATCTGGGTGGCACTGGCGGTATTTGTGGCGGATGCGATTTATACCCAGCGCAGAACGCGCAAAGGGTTGTAGTGCCTTTTTGCCGGATGGCGGCTACGCCTTATCCGGCCTACGGAATCTGTAGGCCCGGTAAGCGTAGCGCCACCGGGCATAACATCACAGCCAGTTACGGCGCTTGAAGTAGAGATACGGCGCGAGACCGGCGAGCACCATAAAGATAATCGCTCCCGGGTAACCAAAGCTCCACTTCAGCTCCGGCATAAACTCAAAGTTCATCCCGTAGCTGGAGGCCACCAACGTTGGCGGCAGGAACACCACCGATACTACCGAGAAGATCTTGATGATGCGGTTCTGCTCGATGTTGATAAAGCCCATCGCCGCCTGCATCAGGAAGTTGACCTTCTGGAACAGGGATTCATTGTGCGGCAGCAGGGATTCGATATCGCGCAGGATCTCACGCGCCTGCTCCAGCTGACCGCCCGGAAGACGCGCCTTGCGCACCAGGAAGTTCAGCGCGCGCTGGGTATCCATCAGACACAGACGCACCTTCCAGCCGATATCTTCCAGCTCCGCCAGGGTCGAGAGCGCTTCATCGTACTCATCGCCCTGATGGCCTTCCATGATGACCCGGCTCAACTTTTCCAGATCGCTGTAGATGTTCTCAATCTCATCCGCCAGCTGTTCAATTTTGGTTTCAAACAGGTCTAGCAGCAGCTCATAGGCGTTGCCGTCCACCATCGCCTGGCTACGGGCGCGCATACGGTAGAGACGGAACGCGGGCAGTTCACGCTCACGCAGGGTAAACAGGCGACCATCGCGGATGGTAAATGCGACGGTGGAGTTACCGGCGTGATCTTCCGCATCTTCGAAGAAGAAAAAGGAGTGGATGTGCAGGCCGTCTTCGTCTTCGAAGAAACGGGCCGATGCCTCGATGTCTTCCAGTTCCGGGCGGGTGGCCAGGCTTTGTCCGAGTTCAGATTGTACGCGCAGGCGTTCGTCGTCGTCTGGCTCGACCAGATCCACCCAAACGGCATCAATGAGGGGTTGTGACTCTTCAGCTTCAAGCCGAATCAGTCGGTTCTTTTCCAGTTGAAATGCGCTCAGCATGACCGGGACTCCCAATGCAAAAAATATCGGACAGTTCGGTGGGCACACAGAAACAAATTGGGTTTCAGACCATTAAACAGCCTGACTCAGCGCGACGGGAATAACTGTCGCTGACAACCACTAAGGGCATCAGCGTGAGGAGATAGCCTTAGGAGTTGTTCCTGGATGACAGGGAATTGAGCCAGCATCTACTGGGTGTGTCCAAGGCGAATGTCCTCTTAGCGTAATCGTGCGCGCATGTTACGCCAGCAGTCACAGCGGCGTCAACACGCAACGAAACGCTGAAGAACTTTAAATGCCCTTCAGCGTTTAAGCCTGGCAGCTTATGAAAAAATAGTGATATTTTTCGGAAAGTTACACTGCTTCGAGCCGGGCGTAAGCGGCCACCAGCCATTTGATCCCCTGCCCCTGGAATGCCACCTGCAGACGGCTGTGTTCCCCGCTGCCTTCCAGATTTACAATCGTGCCTTCTCCGAATTTGGCGTGGCGGACACGCTGGCCGAGTTTGAAACCGCTGTCGTTTTCTGAGATCGGTGCCCCCAGGCGCTGATGGCTCACCGGACGGCTGATGCTGGCCCGCAGACGGACCTCTTCCACGCACTCTTCCGGCAGTTCGCCGACAAAACGTGACGGGCGGTGATACACCTCTTTGCCGTACAGACGACGGGTTTCGGCATAGGTGAGGGTCAGTTTTTGCATCGCACGGGTCACGCCGACGTAGGCCAGGCGACGCTCCTCTTCCAGACGACCGCCCTCATCCAGCGACATCTGGCTCGGGAACATCCCCTCCTCCATGCCGACGATAAACACCTGCGGGAACTCCAGCCCTTTGGCCGAGTGCAGGGTCATCAGTTGGACCGCGTCCTGCCAGGTGTCGGCCTGCCCTTCGCCCGCTTCCAGCGCGGCATGGGACAGGAACGCCTGAAGCGGCATCAGATCTTCTTCCTCGTCGTTGTAGCTGAACTGGCGCGTAGCCGTCACCAGTTCCTCTAAGTTCTCGATACGGGTCTGCCCCTTCTCGCCCTTCTCCTGCTCGTACATCATGCGCAGGCCAGAGTCTTTGATCACCCGGTCGGTCTGAACGTGCAGCGGCATATCGGCGGTTTCCTGGGCCAGGGCTTCAATCAGCTCAAGGAAGCGTTGCAGGGCGCTGGCCGCACGACCGGCGAGGGCCTTCTCCTGCAGCAGCTCGCGACATGCCTGCCACAGGGTCAGCTGGCGATCGCGGGAGGTCTGACGCACCACGTCGAGAGTGCGATCGCCGATGCCGCGGGTCGGAGTGTTGACCACGCGCTCAAAGGCCGCGTCATCGTTACGGTTGGCAATCAGGCGCAGATACGACAGCGCGTCTTTGATTTCCTGGCGTTCGAAGAAGCGCATCCCGCCATAAATGCGGTACGGCATGCTGGCCTGCAGCAGCGCCTCTTCCAGCACGCGCGACTGGGCGTTGCTGCGATAGAGAATGGCGCACTTCTCCAGCGCACCGCCGTTGTCCTGCCAGGTTTTGATCCGGTTCACCACGAAGCGGGCTTCATCCAGCTCGTTAAAGGCGCAGTAAAGCGAGATCGGCTCGCCGTCGATGCCCTCGGTCCACAGCTTTTTACCCAGACGGCCGTTGTTATTTTCAATCAGGGCGTTAGCCGCGCTCAGGATGTTGTTGGTGGAGCGGTAATTCTGTTCCAGGCGAATGGTTTCTGCGCCAGGGAAGTCCTTGAGGAAGCGCTGGATGTTCTCCACCTGCGCGCCACGCCAGCCGTAGATCGACTGGTCGTCGTCGCCAACGATCATCACCTTGCTGGAGTCGCCCGCCAGCATGCGGATCCACGCGTACTGAATGTTGTTGGTATCCTGGAATTCGTCCACCAGGATGTTGGTAAAGCGCTCGCGGTAGTGCTGCAGGATATGCGGCTTGTTGAGCCACAGCTCATGGGCACGCAGCAGCAGCTCTGCGAAATCCACCAGCCCGGCGCGATCGCAGGCCTCCTGATAGGCCTGATAGACCTTCTGCCAGGTCTGCTCAATCGGGTTACCAAAGCTCTGGATATGGTGCGGGCGCAGCCCTTCGTCTTTCTGGCTGTTGATGTACCACATCGCCTGACGCGGCGGCCACTGCTTCTCATCGAGGTTCATGGCTTTGATCAGGCGCTTCAGCAGGCGCAGCTGATCTTCGCTGTCAAGGATCTGAAAATCCTGCGGCAGGTTAGCATCCAGATGGTGCGCACGCAGCAGACGGTGCGCCAGCCCGTGGAAGGTCCCGACCCACATGCCGCCCTGGCTGGTGCCCATCAACTGGGCGATACGGTGGCGCATCTCCGCCGCCGCTTTGTTGGTGAAGGTGACCGCCATAATCGAGTACGGCGAGCAGTTCTCGACGCTCTGCAGCCAGGCGATGCGGTGTACCAGCACGCGTGTCTTACCACTGCCCGCCCCTGCCAGCACCAGCATATTGGTGCGCGTCGCGGCAACCGCGTCACGCTGTTTGTCATTAAGGCTGTCGAGCAGGTAAGAAACGTCCATTGGGCACCGCCGCAAAGAGGTAATCCGGCGGCCAGTAGCCGCCGGATACACTGTTAATTTATACAGAACTACTGGTGATTATATCAGCGTGGTGAGGGATGCCAACCGTGAAATTTCGATGTGCGGCAGCAGGCGGCTGTCGGCGGTCTGCATCAGATCGGCCTTTTCCGGCTTGATCCAGCAGGCCTGCATCCCGCAGCGGATCGCCCCTGCGACGTCGGTGGTCAGGTCATCGCCCACGTGAAGAATTTCGCCCAGCGGCAGGCTGAGCTTCTCCGCCGCCAGATGGTACATATCGTTGAACGGCTTGGAGCGCCCGTGCGGGCCTGCGCGCAGCACAAACTCGAAGTAGTCACCCAGGCCGAACAGCTCTGGCTGGGCGTTGCCGTTGGTGATAGCCACCAGCGGCCACTTCTCTGCCAGTTTCGCCAGGGTATCGTGGGTCTCCTGCGGGACGTCGATGCGACTGCGCCACTGGGCAAAGTGCGCCATCGAGGCTTCCGCGCCCAGGGCGGCTTCGGCGGCGCTCAGGCCGGCGTTGAGCATCGCTTGCTCCACGGCACGGCGACGCCATTCGGTGACGTCGTGATAGATTTCTGGCTCGGTTTGCCGTAACGCCTGGCGCAGACGATGGAACTCTTTATTTTCCAGCGTTTTTAACGCCGGGTGGTAATTTTGCACAAACGTCAGCGCTTCCTGCTCGGTTCGCAGGATCACCTCGCGGTTGTCGTAAAGGGTGTCATCGAGGTCGAACGTCAGTGCTGAGATGTGGCCTAATGGACGATAAAAACGCATTATTTCCCCCGTTTGGCGCGTGGATGCGCCGCGTCGTACACCGAGGCAAGGTGTTGAAAATCAAGATGGGTATAGATTTGGGTGGTGGACAAATTGGCGTGGCCCAGCAGCTCCTGCACCCCACGCAAATCACCGCTGGACTCCAGCATGTGGGTGGCGAATGAGTGGCGCAGTTTATGCGGATGAACATGGCTGTTCAGCCCCTGCTTGATCCCCCACTCGGCAAAGCGTTTTTGCACATTACGCGCCGAGATGCGCTTCCCGAGCTTCGAGAGAAACAGCGCATTGTCTTCGGTGCCAAACAGCCCGCGCAGATCGAGCCAGTGCTCAATCCACGCCACGGCGTTGCGGCCAATGGGCAGGCGGCGCTCTTTACTGCCTTTGCCCATCACCCATACTTCACCAGTGTCCAGATCGAGGTGTTTGATATCGAGGTTCACCAGCTCGGAAAGACGTAACCCCGCGCCGTACATCACCTCCAGCATCGCCCGATCGCGCACCGCCAGCGGATCGTTAAGATCGATATCCAGCAGGCGGTTCACGTCATCGACGTCGATATTTTTTGGCAGATGGCGCGGCGCTTTTGGCGCGGCGATCCCTTTGGCCGGGTTGGCGTTGAGCTCGCCCTGACTTACCAGCCAGTCGAAGAAGCTGCGCAGGGCCGACAGACGCAGCGCGAGGCTGGCAGGACCAAGCCCTTTCCGGCGGCTGCGTACGGCAAAGGCGCGTATCGTGGCGGCATCACACTGCTGCCAGCTCTTCAGGCCGATCTCGTCAGCCAGCTGCATGATGGCATCAAGCTGACGCTGATAGTTGACCAGGGTGATCGGGCTGAGCTGGCGCTCAACGCCCAGATAGCGCAGAAAACGCGTGACGGCAGGGGCCAGCAGAGCATCGGTCATACGCGTTCAATCCAGCGCTCCAGCAGCTCGGGCAGCATCTGCGCGATCTCCTGTATCAGCTGTGTTCCTTGTCCCTGCTGATAGTGCTGCGGGTCGCGGCTGGTGAACAACATCACGCCGAGATCGCCATCGCGTCCCATCAGCGACATCGCCACTGAACCAATAGCTTTGGCCTCCGGCAGGACCACCAGCAGTTCCGGGCCATTCAGCGGCCCAAGATAGTGGTTCTCACATCCCATACGCTGAATGCGCACCGGCTCAAACGCCTGACGGTTTAACGCCAGATGGGTAAACCCGGAAGGTGCACCGATGCGCCAGCGATCCGGGAACAGGCGCAGGGTTGCCCCGGCCAGCCCCAGCTCGCGTGCCCAGCGATGCAAACGAAGCAGAAATTCGTCCAGGCTGCTGGCCGAGGCCAGTCGCGACTGCAGGTGCAGCAGACGCTGGAACAGGCCCTCATTACTGGTAGCCTGCTCCATCAGCAGCGAGATGTTCTCTTCAAGATGGTTGATATGATTGCGCGAACGCGCCATATGCCATTCGACCAGCGAGACCGTCCCACGAATTGGATGCGGCACGCGCATCTCTTCAACGACGCGTGCATTGCGAATGAAAAACTCAGGATGGCGCAGCAGATAATCAACAACCGCCCGGTCGTCCATCTCCGTCAGCGTTTCCTGCAGTTCTTCTCCTGGTTGTTTCATAGATGGATAAACCCGTCGTAGACTTGTGTTGCCGGGCCCGTCATATACAGCGGCTGGCCCGGGCCTTTCCAGGCGATATCAAGACGGCCGCCTGGTAAATCCACGCGTACCTCTTCCGCCAGTAAACCTTGTGCAATCCCCACCGCGACGGCCGCGCAGGCACCGCTGCCGCACGCCTGCGTCTCGCCTGCCCCGCGTTCAAAGACGCGCAGACGGATGTGCTCGCGAGTGATGACCTGCATAAATCCAATATTGGCGCGCTCAGGGAAACGTTCATGGCTTTCCAGCACCGGACCGAGCGTCTCAACGGGCGCGGTCGCGACGTCATCAACCTGAATCACGCAGTGCGGGTTCCCCATGGAGACCACGCCGCATAAGACTGTCTGCTCCGCGACGCGCATGATATAGGTCTTTTCCGCTTTGTTGGCGCGGAACGGCACCTGCGACGGCTCGAAGTTCGGCTCGCCCATATTCACGCGCACCAGCTCGTCGTCGGTAACGCTCAGCACCATGCGTCCATTGGCGGTACTGACGCGGATATCGCGCTTGTTGGTCAGCCCCTTCAGCCGGACAAAGCGGGCAAAACAGCGCGCACCGTTGCCACACTGGGAGACTTCGCTACCGTCAGCATTAAAGATGCGGTAGTGAAAATCGAGATCCGGATCGTAGGGCGGCTCAACCACCAGCAGCTGATCAAAGCCTACGCCGAGATGCCGATCGGCCAGACGGCGGATCAGCTCCGGAGAAAAGAAGACATTCTGCGTTACCGCGTCGACGACCATAAAATCATTGCCAAGGCCATGCATTTTAGAGAACTGCATCATTTACTCCATTGCGCGGTTCGCAACGCGCGTCAGTAATTTACCTGGCTTGGGCCGCCATTATCGCCGCGATCGTTACGATCTGGCATGGTGGTTTGTACGGGGCTTTGCGCTTTTTTGGTCGGTGGCGGCGCGGTCTTATCTGCCGGTGGGAAATAGAGCGGCCCTTTCAGACCACAGCCACTCAGGCTAAACAGTGCGAGGAGAACGGCAAGCGTTCCAAAAACGTTTTTCATTATCAGGTTGCCTGTAAGTTCATGCTTTCTGTTTTCTATCATCGCAGGAGAAGACACAAAAGCAAGAGTTTGCCGCTAACCTGCAACCGGAATTATTTAGCGTTATACTGCCGCCATCACGAAAAACAGGAACAGAACCATGAATGACAGTGAATTCCATCGCCTTGCCGATAACCTGTGGCAAACCATCGAAGAGCGTCTTGACGACTGGGATGGCGACAGCGACATCGATTGTGAAATCAACGGCGGCGTGCTGACCTTAAGCTTCGAAAACGGCAGCAAGATCATTATTAACCGTCAGGAACCGCTTCACCAGGTGTGGCTGGCCACTAAACAGGGCGGCTACCATTTCGATCTGAAGGGCGACGAGTGGATTTGCGATCGCAGCGGTGAAGCGTTCTGGGATCTGCTGGAGCAGGCCGCGACCGCGCAGTCAGGTGAGGAAGTGAGTTTCAGGTAGTTTTGTTGCCCGGTGGCGGCTACGCCTTACCGGGCCTACAAGGGCTCGAACCGTAGGCCGGATAAGCAAAGCGCATCCGGCTCAGCGACTCAGGAGAAATACTGCTGCAACAGCGGTGTCGCATCCTGATTGGCCGGTGCGGCGGCAATCACCTGGGTGCGGAACGGGATCACCTGCGCACGACCATCAACCTTCACAATCTGGTAGAACTGCGGCAGGTTGAAGTTGATAAAGCTTGAGCCGTAGGTGAAGCGGTCATGCGAAGACGAGTAGAAGCGGCTGACGTCGCGCACCAGCTCCTCTTTGCTACCTTCACAGTGGTGATACACTTCGGCGCGGTTGGTTTCATCAAGAATGTAGATATTGAAACCGGCATCATCGCCCGACTCTTCAAAGAAGAACTGAATAATCCCTTCGCTGGCAAAGCCATCCACCACCTGCGGCAGTTTGACGTGGTTGGTCTCAACCTGTACCGACAGACCATGCAGTTTGTTGTGGGAAATGGCGCCATAAAACTCGATGGCGTTTTCCAGCTTCTGCACTGAAACGTTCAGACGCTCAAAGAACAGACCCCAGGTCTGGCCGGAGACGCGCAGCGCTTTAAAGCGCCCGGTTTCCTGGCGGGTGCTGGAGAGACGCAGATCGATACACTCGGAGACCAGCTGCTGTACGCGGGTACGGATCAGGCCGCGCAGATGCTGGCTGTAACAGAACACCTCAACGCTGTCCGGCGGAGCGGCATCCTGGTGCATCTTGCCGAGAATGGTTTTCAGCGCTTCGATCATCGCCTGCTCGCCGTTGAAGTGCAGCGTACGCACTTCGTTCCACGAGTTGCGGTAGAGCAGATCGACGCTGCCCACCAGGCAGTTTTGCTGCTCGCCAAAGCTGAACACATCCAGCTTACGGAAATCGAAATGCACCACCTGATTGCGGAACGCCGCCGTCGGGTCATATTCCAGGTTGACGATAATCGCCAGATGGCGAATTTCGCACGGGCTGTAGAGCGCTTTCGGCGTCGGCGCAGGCAGGCGCAGCGGGAAGTGGTGCGACACGTCCGCGACCATCTCCTGCAGTTTGGCGAGATCGACGATCTCATTGCCCTTAATAAACAGGCGAGTACGTGACGTCAGCAGGCCATTAAACCAGGCCCAGGCCACCAGCTTGTTCAGATAGCGGTTATATTCCAGCGGCTGATGGCTGATGATCGAGTCCATGCTTGGCGCACGGTTGTACAGATACCACCCGGTGCGGTTCGCGCGGCCCGGCGGCACATAGATAAAGGTCAGGTTTGGTTCAGACAGGTCCGGCGAAATCTGTGGGTTCACCAGCGTCACTTTACCGGGCAGCGCTTCAAACGCGGCATACAGTTTACGGGTCAAAACACCGATATCCTGCGGGCTGGCGGAAACGCTGAGGTTGTTGCGACGGGCAAAGCGGATCAGGTTACGGTAGCTCTGCATCATGGCATCGAGCAGTTCGTTGTGGGCTTCACGCACCTGATCGATCTTCCAGTTGGCGCGGTTATCGAGCATCGACAGACGCTCTTCGTCCCATCCCCACTCTTTGACTAACTGACTGACCACTTCACGACGCCAGCCGACGCATGCGCGTTCGCGGCTGAGCTTTTCACAGACTTTGAGGTAGAAACATCGACGGACCAGATCCAGACGGGTCGGATCGTCGATGGCTTTCAGGTATTCAGTGACGCGCTCGAGCATCATGCAGTAGGCATCCAGACCGAAAGAGACGATCTCGCCATCATGCAGACGCTGTTTAATGTCTTTCGCCAGCAGGCGCGGCGTCGGGTATTCCCACGAGTAGGCTTCAAGCAGCAGCGTTTTCAGCACCGCTTTGTACGGGGAATCGATACTTTTATACAGCTGCCACAGGCTCGCACCGAAATACTCTTCGGCAGACAGCGAACTCAGGCCGCCCAGATCCAGCCACTCGTTTGGCGTCAGGACCCCCTGGGCGTAGAGCTTCATGACGTAATCGTCGTAATGCTCTTCTTCGTCACACGGCACCATACTCCAGAGAATACGCTTCCCGGCCAGGCGCACCGCGGTACGGTAAAACTCATCCAGCAACAAGATGTGCTGCGTCGAGCCGCAGTCCTCACCACCCAGACTGCCGCTTTCATTATGGCGGAAACGGTTTTCATCAATCAGGAAGAAGCTCACTTCCACACCGAGCGAGGCCGCCCAGCTCTCCAGCAGGCTGCATTTACGCTGCAGCAGCTGACGCTCGTCGTTATCGAGCCAGGATTGATGGCAGACCCAGATATCCAGATCCGAGGAACAGCTTTGCCCTACCGAAGAGGTACTGCCCATGGTATAGACGCCGGTGATCGGCAGTTCCCCTTTCGGGGACTCCTGCGGCGGCATGCCACGGTAGAGCTCCAGCTCTTTCAGGTAGTGTTCTTGGGTTTCATCAGGCGTGAAAAGGCAGATGCCCTGGGGAACGTTACCGTCGAGGTAACCCGGCATCAGTGGGTGGTGATAGTGCAACAATGTCGGCAGAAGACTGTAAACCTGCTGGAAAGCAGGACCCATCGCAGCAAGCGCGCGATCGACACGCAGTTGGTTGATGGCATCCAGTCTCTGTTTCAGAGTCTCAATATAGAGGTACAAGACGTATCGCCTGATGTTCAGAAAGCACTAATCCTCACCAGGACCGAGGATTACGCGTTCACAGTATTTCGAAAGTAACCGTCGCCCTTTTTCGCCCTTATCTTTATGGTCTCGGAGACGAAAAAATGGTCTAAAACGTGATCAATTTAACACCTTGCCGTTTGACCGTAAAGAAAGATGCGCTACATACAAGTGTAGCACCGTTCTGTACGTGTAAATTCCTGAATACGGCAGCAGGCAACCTCTCTCGCTGCCCTGTCCTGAACCCCTCAACGTCCGTAAACCTGACACTCCCAGGACAACAATGTTAGGATGGTCAGTAGATGATTAAGACGGTAACAAGCATGTTAGACAATGTTTTAAGAATTGCCACACGCCAGAGCCCCCTCGCGCTATGGCAGGCACATTATGTGAAGCAGCGCCTCGAAGCCTGCCATGCGGGCCTGCGTGTTGAGCTGGTGCCGATGGTGACGCGCGGCGATGTCATTCTTGATACACCGCTGGCAAAAGTGGGCGGTAAAGGCCTGTTCGTCAAAGAGCTGGAGCTGGCCCTGCTTGAGGATCGCGCCGATATCGCCGTCCACTCCATGAAGGACGTGCCGGTTGATTTCCCTGAGGGGCTGGGCCTGGTCACCATTTGCGAGCGCGACGATCCGCGCGATGCCTTTGTGTCAAACCGCTACGACTCGCTGGAAGCCCTGCCCCAGGGCAGCATCGTTGGCACGTCAAGTTTACGCCGCCAGTGTCAGCTGGCCGAGTCGCGCCCGGATCTGGTGATCCGCTCGCTGCGCGGTAACGTCGGTACCCGTCTTGGCAAGCTGGATAACGGTGAGTACGACGCCATCATTCTGGCGGTTGCCGGTCTGAAACGCCTGGATCTGGAGTCACGCATTAAGGTGGCATTGCCTCCGGAGCAGTCGCTGCCGGCCGTGGGCCAAGGCGCGGTGGGCATTGAGTGCCGCCTCGACGATACCCGCACCCATGCGCTGCTGGCACCGCTCAATCACCATGAGACCGCGATCCGCGTCCAGGCCGAGCGCGCCATGAACACCCGCCTTGAAGGGGGATGCCAGGTTCCGATTGGCAGCTATGCTGAATTAATTGATGGCGAACTGTGGCTGCGTGCGCTGGTTGGCGCGCCGGACGGTTCGCAGATGGTGCGCGGCGAACGTCGTGGTCATCCCCAGGATGCAGAACAGCTGGGTATTTCCCTGGCAGAAGAGCTATTGAACAACGGCGCCCGTGAAATTCTTGCGGAAGTCTATAATGGAGAACCCCCGGCATGAGTATTCTCGTCACCCGCCCTTCTCCCGCAGGAGATCAGTTAGTGAGCCGTCTGCGCACACTGGGGCAGGTGGCGTGGAGCTTTCCGCTGATTGAGTTCTCTCCGGGCCGGGAGCTTCCCCTGCTCGCCGGGCATCTTGCCGCGCTGCAGGAGGGTGACATGCTGTTTGCCCTGTCACAGCATGCGGTGGAGTTTGCCCACGCCCGGCTGCAACAGGACGGCCAGCGCTGGCCGGATGCGCCACGCTATTTTGCCATCGGCAGAACCACCGCCCTGGCGCTGCATACCGAAAGTGGCAAAGACATTCGCTATCCGCTGGATCGGGAAATCAGCGAAGTGTTGCTACAATTACCTGAATTACAAACCGTTGTGGGGAAGCGCGCCCTGATTTTGCGCGGCAACGGAGGGCGAGAACTGCTGGGCGACACGCTGCGTGAGCGCGGAGCAGAAGTGACATTTTGTGAATGTTATCAACGTTGTAATAAACATTATGACGGTGCGGAAGAGGCGATGCGCTGGCAGTCTCGCGGCGTTACCACCCTGGTGGTGACCAGCGGCGAAATGTTGCAACACCTCTGGTCGCTGATCCCACAATGGTATCGTGAAAACTGGTTACTCCGCTGTCGGCTTCTGGTCGTCAGTGAGCGTCTGGCGAACCTCGCCCGGGAACTGGGCTGGCAAGATATTCGGATCGCTGATAACGCCGACAACGATGCGCTGCTGCGCGCATTACAATAACTCTCATAATGGGAAGCCATAATGACGGAACAAGAAAAATCCTCCGCCGTGGTTGAAGAGACCAGGGAGACTGTGGACACCACGCCACAGCCAGAAACGACAGAGAAAAAACATGGCAGCAATAAAACCAGTCTGGCGTTAAGCGCGATTGCTATCGCCATTGCGCTGGCCGCAGGCATCGGCCTGTACGGTCTGGTGAAAAAACAAGCCACCGACCAGACCGCCGCCCGCGATGCGCTGGTGACCCAGGTTACCGCCCTGCAACAGGCCCAGCAGACGCAGAAAGCCGAGCTGGATTCGGTGATCAAGCAGCAGGCAGCCCAGCTGGCTGACGCCAACCGCCAGCAGGCGGAGCTGACGAAGCAGCTGGATGAGATGCAGCAGAAAGTGGCAACCATTTCCGGCACCGACGCTAAAACCTGGCTGCTGGCGCAGGCTGATTTCCTGGTCAAACTGGCCGGACGCAAGCTGTGGAGCGATCAGGATGTCACCACCGCCGCCGCGCTGCTGAAAAGCGCCGACGCCAGCCTGGGCGACATGAACGACCCAAGCCTGATCACCGCCCGCCGCGCGCTCACTCAGGATATCGCCAGCCTGGGGACCGTTTCGCAGGTGGACTACGACGGCATTATTCTGAAAGTGAATCAGCTGTCGAACCAGATCGATAACCTGCGTCTGGCAGACAATAACGACGACGATTCCCCTATGGACTCCGACAGCAGCGAACTTTCCAGCTCGCTGAGCGAGTGGCGTATCAACCTGCAGAAAAGCTGGCAGAACTTTATGGACAGCTTCATCACCGTCCGCCGTCGCGATGAGACCACCGTGCCGCTGTTAGCCCCGAATCAGGATGTCTATCTGCGCGAAAACCTGCGCTCGCGTCTGCTGGTGGCCGCTCAGGCGGTACCTCGCCATCAGGAAGAGACCTATAAGCAGGCGCTGGATAACGTTTCGACCTGGGTGCGCGCTTACTACGATACTGACGATGCCACCACCACGGCCTTCCTCGAAGATGTGGACAAGCTGAGCCAACAGAACATCACCATGAACGTACCGGATAAGCTGGAAAGCCAGCCGATTCTGGAGAAGCTGATGCAGACGCGCGTGCGCAACCTGCTGGCACAGCCGGGCGTGGCCGCAGAGCAAGCTCCCGCTTCCGCTCCGGCCCCTGACAGCGCGCCACAAGGAGAGTAATTATGTTGAAAGTCTTATTACTCTTCGCACTGTTGCTCGCCGGGATCGTGCTTGGTCCTATGCTGGCGGGTCATCAGGGTTACGTGCTGATCCAGACCGATAACTACAATATCGAAACCAGCGTCACCGGACTGGTGATCATTCTGATCCTGGTGATGGTGGCGTTTCTGGCGATCGAGTGGATCCTACGCCGCATCTTCCGTACCGGAGCCCATACCCGCAGCTGGTTTGTCGGCCGCAAACGCCGTCGCGCCCGCAAGCAGACCGAACAGGCGCTGCTCAAGCTGGCCGAAGGCGACTATCAGCAGGTTGAGAAGCTGATGTCGAAGAACGCCGACCATGCAGAGCAACCGGTGGTCAACTACCTGCTGGCGGCCGAAGCGGCCCAGCAGCGCGGCGACGAAGTACGCGCCAATCAGCATCTGGAGCGCGCCTCCGAACTGGCCGAAAACGATCCGATCCCGGTAGAGATCACCCGGGTGCGTCTGCAGCTGGCGCGTAACGAAAACCATGCCGCCCGACACGGCGTCGATCGTCTGCTGGAGATCGCCCCGCGTCATCCGGAGGTTCTGCGTCTGGCTGAGCAGGCCTATATCCGCACCGGCGCCTGGGGCTCGCTGCTGGACATCATTCCGTCGATGGCAAAAGCAGACGTGGTTGACGATGAGCAGCGCGACGACCTGCAACGTCAGGCCTGGATTGGTCTGATGGACCAGGCCCGCGCCGATCAGGGCAGCGATGGCCTGAAGGCCTGGTGGAAAAATCAGAGCCGCAAAACGCGTCAGCAGGTGCCACTGCAGGTAGCGATGGCGGAGCACCTGATTGAGTGTGACGATCACGATACCGCGCAGAGCATCATTCTTGATGGTCTGAAGCGCCAGTATGACGATCGGCTGGTGATGGTGATCCCGCGTCTGAAAACCAATAACCCGGAACAGATCGAGAAGATGCTCCGCCAGCAGATCAAAACCGTGGGCGATCGTCCACTACTGTGGAGCACCCTGGGTCAGTCCCTGGCCAGACATGGCGAATGGAAAGAGGCCAGCCTCGCCTTCCGCGCCGCGTTAAAACAGCGCCCGGATGCGTTCGACTACGCCTGGCTGGCGGATACCCTGGACAAGCTGCATCTGCCAGAGGAAGCCGCCGCGATGCGTCGCGATGGCCTGCTGCTGACATTGCAGAACAATCCCCCACAGCAGTAATTGCACAGGAGGCCTGACGGCCTCCTTTTTTATTTGCTACATTCTTTGCATCATCTTCATGAGACCGCCTCCGCCAATGTAACGACCTCCTTTCATTAAACATTTTTCCTGCACACGCCTTTGCGGCGTGGACTTACTTGTTTTTGAAAGGATCGTTTCATGAACACGCTTTTATCTGCGCTTATTCGCGCGCTCCGCAGCCATCGCTGGCTGCGCCTGCTGGCCTGCGCTTTTCTGTTTACCTCTGTGGGGAATGGCTTAACCCAGGTGATGGTCTTTGGCCTGCTGCTGGACTGGCAGGCTCCCGCCTCTTTACTGACCCTGGCTTACCTGTTTGCCACGCTGCCGGGATTTCTTGGCAGCCTCGTCGGGGAGAAGCTCTGTATGCGCTTTTCGCCTATCCGTCTGCTGGTCCTGACCGAGTGGCTGGGTCTGCTCGCCCTGCTGTTTCCCCTGCTGGGCATTCAGTTTCACAGTATGGTGGCGCTGCTGGCGGTACAATCCACCGAGGCTTTTCTGGCAGGCATGAGCTGGCCTGCCCTGACTTTGCTGTTCCGACGGGGATTATCCGAAGACGAGCTGCCTGCGGCGACGTGCCTGGAGACGATGATCTTTGCTTCGCAGGTGCTGCTGGGAACCGGGCTGGGTATGGTACTGTTTCATCATCTGCCCGCTCTGGCACTGCTGGGGCTCGACGCGCTCACTTTTGTGGGCTCCTTGCTGATGCTGATCCTCGCCGGCAGCGCCTTGCCTTCTCTGGCACCTGAGCAGGCAGCGGAAACCGAAAGACCGGTGACGGTGCACTGGCAAACGCTGGCCCCGCTGCAAAAACGCAGCCTGTTATTGCTCCCCGCGCTCGCCGCCGTGGGGTCGCCCGCCATGGCGCTGCTGCCTGCTCTGGCGCAACAGATTGAACCGGATGATGCTGCCGGGCTGGCCCTGCCCCTTCTCTTTGCCCGCAGTATGGGGCAGCTGTGCGGCCCGCTGCTGCTGAAAAGAGAGAACCTGTCCCGCTACGCCAGACAAAACCGTCTCCTGTTGACCTGCCTCGGAATTTTTTTATTCGCTTACGGGACGATCCCTCTGTTATCGGGGACGCAAGCGCTGGGGGTGGTGTTTATTGCCCATCTGGCCTCGAACATCGTTTTTGCGGTGGGTACCTTTAGCCTGCTGAGCAGCTTTCAGGCCAGCCAGGTCTCCTCTGCCAGCGGCAAGGCGTGGCGATGGCAGACTGCCAGCGCGTCACTCTTTACCTGCACCACGGCGCTGGTGGCTGATGTGCTGGGGCCGCTGCAGGCGCTGTACGGCGTGTCGGGCTGTGCCTTGCTGATGGTGGTGGGGATCCTGACGCGCTACTGCAGATAAGGCATAAAAAAACGCCTGCTAAAAAGCAGGCGTTAAACAGGTCTGTTCGACAACTTGTGGTGCTTCACTCAACGTTATGTCCATGGTGTTTGATGAGGCCGAAGCGACATCTGTCGGTGGACGATAAGCACCGTAAATGGCTCTGCATCATTCCGGGGTTTATGAGGCACTAAGGCGAACATAAGAGATGGAATGAGCATCTACACGTATATTATTGCACGCAACGTGCCAACGTTGCACAGGGAAGTTGTCCGATCTCCAACTTTTTAAGATAAAAGGAAATTATGCCATTCAGGCAGATTACGGGCGGCTGGATAAGGCGGGAGCGCGGGCAAAGTGTCTCCTGAAAACGACACCCCGGCACAGAAAGGGATATATTGCTATTTTTCATGGTGTTAAGTGTCACTTATTCACGACAGACCGGGATATCGTTGTCGGCAATTAGCAACAGAGGGGAGGAATAGCAGAAAACAAAAAACCCCGCCGAAGCGGGGTTCAAAATTGGTCGGCGAGAGAGGATTCGAACCTCCGACCCACTGGTCCCAAACCAGTTGCGCTACCAAGCTGCGCTACTCGCCGTTGTACTGCTTTTTTGAATTTTTAGTTCAATTCATTAAAAGTCGTGGTGCGAGGGGGGGGACTCGAACCCCCACATCCTAAGGACACTAACACCTGAAGCTAGCGCGTCTACCAATTCCGCCACCTTCGCAATTCACAACTTTTCAAATAATGGGGTGGCTAATGGGACTCGAACCCACGACAACTGGAATCACAATCCAGGGCTCTACCAACTGAGCTATAGCCACCACAACTTTATTCTTTCACGCGGTTCTGCCTACTTCACAGACCACCGCAGCTCTAGCACCGGGTAAAATGGTGCGCCCGACAGGATTCGAACCTGAGACCTCTGCCTCCGGAGGGCAGCGCTCTATCCAGCTGAGCTACGGGCGCTTAGCGCCGTTGCGGGGCTGGATATTACGGAGGTCTCGGTCTGCTGTCTAGTGCTTTTTCAAAATAAATGCGCGTTTGATTACAGTTTGCGCACTTTGCCGCATATTACTGCGTTTTGCCACTTTCGACGTGTCGTCCCAGGCCAAAAAGCTTATATCCCAGGCTCACGGCAGCGATAAATATCATCCCGACATACAGCGACATGCGAGTGTCTTCATTGAAATACATGCCGATCAGCACGCAGATCAGGAAAGCCATGGTCAGATAGTTCGCCCATGGGAACAGAATGGAGCGGAACGGATGGCTGGCGATCGCTTTCTTATGTGCCTGACGGAAACGTAGCTGGCTAATCAGGATCACAAACCACGGCACCATTCCCGGCAGAACGCTGGCGCTGTACACGTAGACAAAGACGCGCTGCGGGTTCGGGATGATGTAGTTCAGGCATGATCCCACCAGCAGGATGGCAATTGAGATGGCCACTCCCGCCACCGGTACTCCCGCACGGGAGACTTTGCCTACCGCCGCCGGAAGCTGGCGATTTTTCGCCAGGGCATAAAGCATACGCCCGCAGCTGTACATGCCGCTGTTACAGCCGGACAGTGCCGCCGTCAGCACCACAAAGTTGATAATGCCTGCCGCCGCGGTAATACCGATTTTGGCGAAGGTCAGCACAAACGGGCTGCCGGTGGTGCCAATCTGGTTCCACGGGAAGATAGTGACGATGACGAAAATCGCGCCCACATAGAAGATCAGGATACGCCACAGCACTTTGCCTACCGCGCTGCGCAGAGTCACCTGCGGGTTTTTGGCTTCGCCAGCGGTGATGCCGATCAGCTCAACGCCCTGATAGGACGCCACCACGATGCACAGCGCCGTCAGGAAGCCCTTCCAGCCGCCAGCAAAGAAGCCGCCGTGCTCGGTCAGATTGCCAAAGCCAATCGCCTGCCCACCGTTGCCAAAACCAAAGAAGATAACCCCTACCCCGATGACGATCATGACGATGATGGTGGTGACTTTGATCATCGCGAACCAGAATTCAATCTCACCGTACAGACGCACGGCCGCGAGGTTGGCCAGTGCCACCAGCCCCACGGCGATCAGCGCGGGTATCCATTGCGCCATCTCCGGGAACCAGAACTGCACATAGACTCCGATGGCGGTGATCTCCGATATCCCGACCGCCATCCACATAAACCAGTAGGACCAGGCCGTGAGATAGCCAAAGAACGGGCTCATGTAGCGATGAGCGTAGACGGCGAACGAACCGGCAACCGGCTCAAGGAACAGCATTTCGCCCATCGAGCGCATGATAAAGAAGACGAACAGCCCGGCGATGATATACGCCAGCAGGACCGACGGCCCCGCCCATTTCAGGGTACTGGCGGAGCCCATAAACAGGCCCACGCCAATCGTCCCGCCCAGGGCGATAAGTTCGATATGACGAGCTTCCAGCCCACGCTGAAGCTCCGGTTTTTTCTCTGCCATAAATCCTCGGTTGTGCTTGCGACTCTCCCGGCCTGAGCCGGTTATTGTTATAGGTACAGATGTGCTATCACGGGCTGTGCGATATGGACCGTTTATATTAACGGTTGATGCAAAAACAGCCTGATACGGTAGTGCGGGGAGGAATGGTTTCTTAAATTGGGCGAAATGGCAAACGATGCGTTAAAAAAATGAATGTATTGCACAGAAAAGCAGCAGATTTGCAGGCAGGTTGCAGCGCGACCAGCAGATCGCGCTGCAAATAAGAGATTAAAGCCGACCGGAGTAGTGCCAGCCGAGATAACGCAGCAGACGCAGCTGGCGGCTGATGCGGCTGGGCTGTGATAACAGGCGATACAGCCACTCCAGCCCCAGGTTCTGCCAGACCTTTGGTGCCCGCTTCACATGGCCGGTAAAGACGTCGTAGGTGCCGCCCACCCCCATGTACAGCGCGTCCGGGTAGACCTGACGGCAGTCGCGCATCAGGATCTCCTGACGCGGGGAGCCCATCGCCACGGTGACAATCTTCGCCCCACTGTCACGAATCCGGGCAAACAGCGCCTGCTGCTGCTCGGCGTTGAAGTAACCGTCCTGGCTGCCGACGATATTTACCTGCCACTGGGTCCGCAGCTTCTGCTCGGTTTGCGCCAGAATCTCCGGCTTGCCGCCGATGAGGAACACCGGCGTGCCGTCTGCACCCGCTCGTGCCATCAGCGCTTCCCAGAGGTCGGCCCCTGCCACACGGGAGATGTTGGCATCCGGGTATTTCTTACGCACCGAGCGCACTACGCTTATCCCATCAGCGTATTTAAACTCTGCCGCCTCAATGAGCTCCCGCACCTGAGCGTTGTCCTCAATGGTAAGCATTTTTTCTGCATTGATGGCCACCAGCGTGCCGGTTTTAATCCTGTCACCGGCGCAGAGATAGTCCAGCGCATGTTGCATATCACGCCAGCCGATCAGCTTCAGGCCCCGCAGGTCATACTGCGGCGCAGAGGTATTGTCAGTCATTATTATCCTTACTCAGACTCGCGAAAGCGCCCTGCCGTTTGCCGGTTCGCGCTTGTGCACTAACCCGGCGCTGTCGAACAGCCAGTACAGCAGCTTCGCCATCAGCAGACAGGCGCCAAAAACCACCATGAAAAAGACCACGCGGGAGACGAACGAATCCAGTCCTTCTCGCGCCAGCACGATCATATTGAAAATGGCACCGAAACAGAAACTATGCAAAATCGCTGCCTTATAGCGATTGGTCTCCTGATTGCCCAGTGTATAAAGCCAGTCAAACCATTTGATAATCAGCCCCACGGCGATTGCCCCGGGCAGGATAAACCAGCCGCCGCCCATCACTACCAGCGAGCCGATCAGCGTCGGGGAAATCGCCAGCCCGGAGTGGTTGTTCAGCACTTCCCAGGTAAAGTAGTTGGCGGTGTTCAGGACCACGCCCGGCCTGTCCGGCCATAGCCAGGTGGGGATAAAGACATAAAAATCACGCACGATGGGCGCCAGCCCCTGGAAGTCGATTTTGTCGTAGTTTTGCAGCAGCAGGGCCAGATTCTCCCACGGCGAGAAGGTATCGCGGGTGAGGTACAGGAAGGTGTAAAACGCCTCATCGCCGCTGACGTCCATGCCATAGCGTTTCAGCGCCAGCCAGAACATGCCTACGATCCCCATTACACCTGCAGCGGCCAGCATCCACAGCGAGATCCAGCCGCGAATGATGCCGATAAACAGGAAGATGGCGAAGGCGATAATGATGTTGGCTCGCGTGCCGCCGACAATCATGTAGGTCAGCAGACCAAACGCCACGGTGCTGACGAGGAAAAACAGCCACGCCCGGGCATTCTGGCGCAGAAAATAGATCACCAGCATCGCCGGAATAAAGAAGTAGAAGAAGCGCTTGAGTGCCACCCCGGAGACTTCGCTGGAGAAAATCTGACTGTAGGAGTGCAGCTTAAACAGCAAAAAGCCGTTATGCATAAAGAAGATACCGACGGTGACCAGCGCAATCCCCATCAGCATCATCCATGTCAGATGGGTCTCGACCCGGTTCATGGTAAACAGAGGCCGTCGCTCAGCGCCAGAGCGGGCGGGCTTCAGCCGCGTTTTATAGGCAACGTAGTACACCCCATAGAAGCAGGTGGCTGACAGCAGCGCCTGCATCAGGATCTCCGGTGGCACGACGGCCACATCGAAGCGGAATACCAGCATGCTGGTCAGCGGGAAGCCAAAGTAAAAGGTCAGCAGAAACAGCAGCGAGAAAAAGACGTTGAAGTTAAAACGCACCCGCCGGAACTCGAACCAGGTCAGGGTCGCGATAAACAGCGCGCTCAGAAGCCAGATGACCAACAGGCCGCTAAATTGCAACTGGCTCATGTTTTCTCCCCTGAGGCGATCCGCAGCGCCTGATGCCACGGCGTGAGGTAGTTCGGGCTAAAGAAGTCGATGGCGTGCTTATCCACCTGCGTCAGCTGTCGCTGCGCTTCACGCACCACTCCTTCATTCAGGTCGTCGGTGGTGAACAGCACCGGAATGTGCTGCTCCGCCATATCCTGCCAGAACGGGTTGTCGCGGTTAAGCACGCACGGTACGCCCGCCTGGATCAGCAGACACAGCGTGCCAATCCCCTGCTGACGCGCGAAGATGAAGTAGCCCAGATCGCACTGGCGCAGCAAGGCGAGGTAGTCGTCAAAGGCCAGCTTATCGCTGAGGATCTGCAGATTCTCCGGGCTAAACAGCGCCAGCCCGCTCTGACGGACTTCATCGATGTACGCCGCGTTATTAGCAGGATAGCCCATGGGCACGATCACGTTGACCGTATCGCCAAACTGCTGATGCACCGCCTTCAGTGCCGCAATATGCTCGTTGCTGCGGTCTCCGGAGTTGCCCACCAGAATCGTCAGCTTGCCCTCGCGTTTCACGTCACTGGCTAAGCCGTTCAGGGCGGGATCCATGCGGGTCGGGAAATAGAGCAGCTCACCGCGGACGTTCGGATGACGTTGGGCGAAATAGTTCAGATCGCCGCGGGTGGCAAAGATACAGCCCACGCGCCCCTGCGCCATGCGACGCAGCGGGTAGAAGAGACGGAACTTCCAGCCCTGGGAGACTTCATACAGGTCTGCGCCCCAGATATGCCAGTTAAACTGCGCGGGCTTGATGCCCCCGCTCAGCAGCGCCAGCCACAGGCCGGTATTGAACTGCCCGTGGAAAAAGAAACGCTGCTGGCGATCCGCTTTGGCTTTGGCGATCACCGCGTTGGCAAGCGATGCTTTGTCCGGCCAGAAAGTGAGATTCAGTGCCGGGCAGGCGGCGCTGAGGCCGGTATCCTTCCCCGCCACCATAAATTCGCGCGCATGCACGCTGCCGGGGGCCAGCTCATCATTAAAGAACCGCAGTACGGTCTGGTTATGGTGTGGGATATCCGATCCCAGGACGTGAATCAGTGCAGTCATGCGCGTTTATGCCAAAGTAAAAAGACGCCGCAACAGGCAGCAAAATAGACAATGTAGGTGGCCATATAGGCCTGAGCCGCACCCAGCGCGCCGTGCGCGGGGATCAGCCAGTGAGAGAACGCCGTCAGCAACGTGAACTGGCTGATTTCCGCCAGGATATAGAGCTTTAACGAGGCTTTAGCGATCACCAGATAGCCAAAGACGTAAGCGCCTACTTTCAGCACATCGCCCACCAGCTGCCAGGCGAACAAATCGCGCATCGCGGTAAACTTGTCGGAGAACAGCAGCCAGATGGCGACATCACGCAGCAGCCAGACGGTAAAGCTGGCCGCCGCCACTGCCGGTAAGACGAAGCGCAGGGAGCGGAGTATCTCGCGGGTGATCTCCTGCCGGGCGGTAAGTCGCGACAGGGTTGGTAGCAGGTAGACGCTAAAGGAGGCAGTAATAAACTGCAGATAGGCATCCGAGATGCTGCTGACCCCTTGCCAGATCCCTACCTCATCCCAGCTGTAGTGCGCTGCCAGCAGGTTTCGCATCATCACATAGGCCACCGGCAGAGTGACGGAGGTGATAAGCACCATCAGGGTAAATTTACCCAGCTGTCCTGCGAGGAGCTTGTCCCATTTCGGCTTGAGATAGTGCAGCGGAATCGTGCCTCTGCGCATCAGCATCACCGCCGCCGGGATCACCACCAGCGCCGGAACCAGCGCCAGCCCCAGCAGCGCGCCTTCGTAGCCGCCGAGACGATAGCAGGCGTAGTAGGCGACGACCCCAATCAGGCTACCAACAATCAGCGCCAGGGCATTGCCGGCGGCATCGCGGAAGCCCTTCATCAGCGCCAGCAGCAGGTTCGCCCAGGCGATGCCCATCTGCACTAACGCCACCAGCCGCACCAGGCCCTGATAACCCGTATGACCAAACAGCCCCTGGCTGATGGGCGCGGCCGCCAGTAAAAAGATCACCGCCAGCAGGGTGGAAAAGCCCAGCACCATCGCTGAGGATGTCCCGACCACCATGCGTAATTGCGCCTTATCATCATGATATTGCGCGACGTACTTGGTGACGCCGTTGAAGATCCCCGCCCCGGCCAGCACGCCCAGCACGGTAACCAGCTGACGGAAGTTACCCGCCTGTCCGACACCAGAAGGGCCAAATGAGACCGCCAGCAGTTTGACGACCAGCAGTCCTGTGCCGATCTTGACGAGTGTGGACGCGGCGGTCCACACCGATGCTTTCGCCAGAGACATATCAGCCGAAATAACTCAGAAGGGTATTAATGACCGTGCGCTGGTTGACCGCAGCGAGGTTATAGAACAGCGGCAAGCGGAGTAACCGCTCACTTTCTTTGGTAGTGAAGCGATCTTCACCCACGAACTGGCCAAAGGCTTCACCGGCCGGGCTGGAGTGCAGCGGAATGTAGTGGAACACCGCCAGGATCTCAGCCTCTTTCAGGTACGCGATCAGCTCGCTGCGATCGTCGTTATCCCGCAGCTTGATGTAGAACATATGCGCGTTATGCACGCAGTCCGCAGGGATAGTCGGCAGCTCGATACGGCCTTTGCGCGCCAGCGGGGCCAGCGCATCGTAATAGGTCTGCCACAGCGCCAGGCGCTGCTGGTTGATGCGGTCTGCCGCCTCCAGCTGGGCCCATAGATACGCGGCCTGCAGATCCGCCATCAGGTAACTGGAGCCGATATCGCGCCAGGTGTACTTATCCACCTGCCCACGGAAGAACTGGCTGCGGTTAGTGCCTTTCTCGCGGATGATCTCCGCGCGCTCCACCAGGGCGCGATCGTTAATCAGGGTCGCGCCGCCTTCACCGCCTGCGGTGTAGTTTTTGGTTTCGTGGAAGCTAAAGCAGCCGATATGCCCGATGGTACCCAGGGCGCGGCCTTTGTAGGTGGACATCACGCCCTGCGCAGCATCTTCCACCACATACAGGTTGTGCTTTTTGGCGATCGCCATGATGGTGTCCATCTCACAGGCCACACCGGCATAGTGCACCGGCACGATGGCGCGGGTCTTGTCGGTGATTGCCGCTTCAATCAGCTTCTCGTCAATGTTCATGGTATCCGGGCGGACATCCACGAAGACGATTTTCGCCCCGCGCAGCACGAAGGCGTTGGCGGTGGAGACGAAGGTGTAGCTCGGCATGATCACTTCATCGCCAGCACCGATGTCCAGCAGCAGGGCTGCCATCTCCAGCGAGGCGGTGCAGGACGGGGTCAGCAGGACTTTCGCGCTCTGAAAACGCTGCTCCATCCACTGCTGGCAACGACGCGTGTAGCCGCCATCACCACAGAGTTTGCCGCTGCCCATCGCAGACTGCATGTAATCAAGTTCGGTGCCCACCACAGGAGGCGCATTAAATGGGATCATCTTGTCACCTGTATAGCCAGTAAGCGGTGGTTTCGATGTTGCCGCCGCTGGCGATATAACGTTTAAGCGCGGCGGTGTTGCCCATCTGGGTCGCCACCCGCAAAGTAGAAAGCTGCTGTTGCTGAGCCCAGCACAGCGCCGCCTGCATTAACCGCTCCCCCATGCCACGCCCGGCCAGCAGGCCAATACGCGCCTCGGTGTCATTCAGTTTACGCAGGGAGACAAACCCCTGGATGGCGCCATCCGGCGCACGGAACACCAGGCAGAGATGGTCGAAACTGCCTTTTACCGCATTTTCGATCCACTGGGCATAGAAGCGACCGCTGTCGTCCGGGGCGTACCAGGGCGTGCGAAAGCGGCTCTGCGCAAACGCCTGAGCGGCTAGCTGGCGCAGCGCCGGGATATCCTGCTCCGTGGCGATCTCCGCTCCAGGACACGCATGCTGCGTCACCGCGATCGCGAGATCGACTTCACCTTCCACCAGCCTGAAGCCCTGCTGCTGGAGGGCATCCAGCCAGTCGGCCCGGGTGGCCGGAATTTTGGCCTGCACACGTTGCCAGGCGGCTAAATCATCAGCCGCCAGCAACGGGGCGTTATCAGCCAGGCGCACAATGGCCGTGGGCAGGGAGAAAAACTGACTTTCCCAGTCCAGCGGCTGTAATTCGCCACGCAACTGCATCAGCGCCAGACACCTTTGGTATCAACGATAAATTCCTGACGCACGGCATCGCCCGAAATCGCTTTAAACTCGTTATGATCCACCAGCAGTACCAGCACATCGGCGGTGGCCAGCGCATCATCCACACGCGTCAGGGTGCAGTGTCCAGCCAGCTTGTTCGGCAGCTCATGGATATTGGGTTCAACCACCTGGGTTTCACCGCTGTGCCAGTCGGCAATCATCTCAGCAATTTCCATCGCCGGGCTTTCACGCAGATCGTCAATGTTCGGCTTAAAGGCGAGACCAAAACAGGCGATGGTCACCTCGTTCGCCCGCTTGCCGCTCTGCGTCAGGTAATCCGCCACCGTGGCTTTCACCTGGTTCAGCACCCAGTGCGGTTTGCTGTCGTTCACTTCGCGGGCCGTACGGATCAGGCGCGCCTGCTGCGGGTTCTGCGCCACGATAAACCACGGGTCGACCGCGATACAGTGGCCGCCTACGCCCGGACCAGGTTGCAGGATATTGACGCGCGGATGGCGGTTCGCCAGACGAATCAATTCCCAGACGTTAATTTCCTGATCGGCGCAAATCAGCGACAGTTCATTGGCAAACGCGATGTTGACGTCGCGGAAGCTGTTTTCCGTCAGCTTGCACATCTCGGCGGTACGGGAGTTGGTCACCACGCACTCGCCTTCGAGGAAGATGTTATACAGCTCGCTGGCGCGGGCGGAACAGACCGGGGTCATGCCGCCTATCACGCGATCGTTTTTAATCAGTTCGACCATCACCTGCCCCGGCAGCACGCGCTCCGGGCAGTAGGCGACGTTAATATCCGCCTGCTCGCCCGCCTGCTGTGGGAAAGTCAGATCCGGACGCGCCTCGGCCAGCCACTGTGCCATCTGCTCGGTGGCACCCACCGGGGAGGTCGACTCCAGGATCACCAGGGCGCCTTTTTTCAGCACTGGGGCGATGGATTTGGCAGCTGCCTCGACATACACCATATCCGGCTCATGATCGCCTTTGAATGGCGTTGGCACGGCAATCAGATAGGCATCGGCGGTCACTGGCGTGGTACTGGCTTTCAGGTATCCGCCTTCAACAGCTATTTTCACCACGTTGTCGAGATCCGACTCAACAATATGAATTTCACCCCTGTTGATCGTCGCAACCACATGCTGGTTGATATCCACACCCACTACCTGTTTTTGACGGGAGGCAAATGCCGCCGCCGTTGGCAGCCCAATGTAGCCAAGACCAATGACGGAAATGGTAGTAAAACTCATAGCGATACCTGATTGTGTTTAAGTGCGTGCAAAATACGGTCACAGGCCTGGCCATCACCATACGGATTATGGGCCCGGCTCATGGCCTGATACTCTTCGTTGTTATGTAGCAGGCGCGTCACCTCTTCCACGATGGTTCGTGAATCAGTACCCACCAGCCGCACCGTTCCGGCTTTGACCGCTTCCGGTCGCTCGGTGGTTTCACGCATCACCAGCACCGGTTTTCCCAGTGAAGGCGCCTCTTCCTGAATGCCGCCAGAGTCAGTCAGGATCAGCCAGGCGTGATTCATCAGCCAGACGAAAGGCAGATAGTCCTGCGGCTCAATAAGGATGACGTTTTCAACGTGCCCCAGGATGCGGTTGACCGGCTCACTGACGTTGGGATTCAGGTGAACCGGATAGACAATCTGCACATCTTCATTAAGTGCTGCGATCTCCGCCAGCGCATGGCAGATTTGCTCGAAGCCCTGACCAAAGCTTTCCCGACGGTGTCCGGTGACCAGGATCATCTTTTTGCCAGTAGCCAGGAAAGGATACCGCTCCGCCAGTTCGCCACGCAGGGTGTCACTCGCCTGCACCCGGTCGCGCACCCGGATCAGGGCATCGATCACCGTGTTGCCGGTGACAAAGATATGCTGGTCGTTAACGTTCTCGCGCAGCAGGTTCTGCCGGGAGTTCTCCGTCGGCGCGAAGTGGTACATCGCCAGATGCCCGGTCAGGGTACGATTCGCCTCTTCAGGCCAGGGGGAGGAGAGATCGCCGGTACGTAATCCGGCTTCGACATGCCCCACCGGAATACGCTGATAGAACGCCGCCAGGCTGGTGGCGATGGTGGTGGTGGTATCTCCATGCACCAGCACGACATCAGGCTTAAACGACTCAAGAATAGGTTTTAACCCTTCCAGAATACGGCAGGTAATTTCAGTTAATCCTTGTCCCGGCTTCATAATATTGAGGTCGTAATCGGGAACAATAGAAAAGAGGTTAAGGACCTGATCCAGCATCTCCCGATGCTGTGCGGTAACGCAAACTTTCGCCTCAAAATAAGGGTCGCTTGCCAGCGCATGAACCAGGGGCGCCATCTTGATGGCTTCCGGCCTCGTACCAAAGACGGTTAGTACTTTCACATCGATTCTCTTCGATTAAGCGATGAAGGCCATAAGCCTTCATCGTAGATGGCGTTCTTAATTTTTACGACGACGGGTTAATGCCACGCCAGCACCAATTAAGGCACCCACAATCCCCCACATAATCATCAGGAATGCACGACGTGGACTATCGCGTTTTACAGGTTCTTCAGGAGTTCGCAAATAACGATAGGTCTGAAAACGTGGGTCCAGTGTCGGACCTACGTTGAGGGTGGTCAGCATGGCGCGATTTTGGTCGTAGTCGAGGTCAACATCCGGCCCCACGGCCTGCAGGTTTTCCAGACGCGCCTGCAGCATCGGGCGGCCCAGCAGGAACATTTCAGAGTCCGGCAGTTCGGCCGCCGGCACGTCGGTTTCGCTGCGGGAGATATTGCTCTTCTCAGCAATCTTCAGCGCCTGTTCAATATTATGTACCCGGCGATTGAAGATCGCTTTCGCTACCTCTTCCTGACGTTTGACCTGCGCTTTCATCTGTACGGTACGCGCCGCCCAGGCCCCTTTCAGCTCATCATTCAGATGGCTGGCCGCTCGCTGGCTGGCAAACGCGACGTACTGACGCAGCAGGTTATTCGCATCTGGCGCGGTTTCCGCAATCAGTTTGACGTTGTCATTGATGTTGCGCAGCGGGTCGCCCGCCATAAACTGAATATTGTTGATCAGCTCATCCAGCAGGGCGGCATCGGCCTTGCTGTTGCCCACCATCCGCTGTTTGAAATAGTCGGTCTGGTTCCAGAAATCACGACGAGTATCCCAGGAGGCGAGCTGCATGATGAACTCTTTGTAAGACTCATCCATCACCGAAGGTTGGTCGGCGGAGGTCGGATTCGCTTTTACATCCAGGTTACGCAAAAACTGTTGCTGGGAGTAGAAACCTCCGAGCATGTTCACCGTCGGACGATCGGTAATCGCCGTCGCGCTCCACTCCTGTCTGGCGAAAAAGGTATAAGCCAGAGCGATAAGTGCAAAGCCCAGCGCCATACCTACAATCCAAAACTTGCCCGCCCATAACACGCGGAACAAGCCACGAACATCCAGCTCATTCTCAGTTACCACTGATTTTGCTCCCGCCAACGGTTGAGTCATTACAGTCCCGATTTACTTGGTTAAAGTTGGGTTATTGCCATTATTTCGACGCATACGGCGCTTCACGCGTTTAATAAACCGCGCCACTTTCCATGCGCGTTTAATACAGTAGCCGTACAGGAAAAATGCTAGCAAGAATAATACCAACATTACCCATTCAGGGATGAAATGTGCGTATTCTGCGGCAACACCGATCCCGGCCAGCAGAGCCGCGGCCAGGGTAATTAAGACAAATGCCTGACGCGAGGTGAAGCCGGCGCGCATAATGAGATGGTGAATGTGTTGACGATCTGGCGAGAACGGACTCATCCCTTTACGCAGACGGCGATACATAATCGCCACCATATCCATCAGCGGAATAGCAATAATCCACAGCGCCGTCACCGGGCTGATCGGGTGGGTATTCCCTTGAGTGGTTTCCAGCAGGATCCAGATAACGGTAAAACCAATCAGCGTACTCCCGGCATCGCCCATAAAGACTTTGTAGCGACGGCCCAGCACACCCAGGTTAAGGAGGATATAAGGCAGAATGGCGGCAATCATTGCAAAGCACCACATCGACAGGCTGTACTGACCGTCGAACCACAGGATGATGCCGATTGCGGCGAACGAAACGCTGGAGAGACCACCCAGCAGGCCGTCAATGCCGTCCACCATGTTAAAGGCGTTAATCGCCGCCCACACGGCAAACAGTGTCAGGAAGTAGCCGAACGGCCCCAGCACCATCTCCCAGGTACCGAAGATATAGCCGAGGCTGCTAAGGTAGAGCTTCCCGACTACCATCATGATGACGCCGATAGCCGCCTGAACCGCGGCGCGGAACTTCACGCTAATATCGAATCTGTCGTCCAGCGCCCCCACCAGTACCAGCACACCGGCACAGGACAGATAGAGCGCCGCATGCGGGATATAGTAATCCGCAATACTGAAGGTAAAACAGATGCCCGCATAAACAGAGATTCCGCCAACCAGCGGAATCAAGCCTTGATGGCGTTTACGATAATTGGGCTTATCCACCAGACCGACTCTCTTCGCCGCCTTACGGGCAAGAAATAGAAAGCAGGTGGTGAAAAGAAAAATACTGATTAGCTCAGTCACCGCGGTGAGTAGATTCACTATGGATACTCTCAACAAATGTTAATCCCGGAAGTATAACCTTGAAGGCTCGGCTCCAGAAGGAAAAAGCAGGCCTCACCCAAGTCCCTTTGTTTATTTTTCAAACAATTAATTTTCTACTTTGACGAACATTCCGATTTTCGCCATCCGCAGAATAATTCTACAGCGCACTGTAACAGCGTATAAGTCAGAAAAGAAAAACGCCACGTAAAAACGTGGCGTTCAGGCGCTTTATTTACTTTACGAGCGTTTCATCATATCGAAGAAATCGTCGTTAGTTTTGGTCATCGCCAGTTTGTTAATGAGGAACTCCATTGCGTCGATTTCACCCATTGGATGGATGATTTTGCGCAGGATCCACATTTTCTGCAGCTCTTCCTGAGTGGTGAGCAGCTCTTCTTTACGGGTACCGGAACGGTTGTAGTCGATAGCCGGGAAGACGCGTTTTTCCGCAATCTTACGAGAGAGGTGCAGTTCCATGTTGCCTGTACCTTTAAACTCTTCGTAGATAACTTCATCCATCTTCGAACCGGTATCGATCAGCGCGGTGGCGATGATGGTCAGGCTACCGCCCTCTTCCACGTTACGCGCAGCACCGAAGAAACGCTTCGGACGGTGCAGGGCGTTGGCATCCACACCACCGGTCAATACTTTACCGGAAGCCGGAACCACGGTGTTATAGGCACGCGCCAGACGGGTAATGGAGTCGAGCAGGATGATAACGTCTTTTTTATGCTCAACCAGACGCTTCGCCTTCTCAATAACCATTTCCGCAACCTGAACGTGACGGGATGCTGGTTCGTCGAAGGTAGAAGCAACCACTTCACCTTTTACCAGACGCTGCATCTCGGTCACTTCTTCCGGACGTTCGTCAATCAGCAGTACCATCAGCACGCAGTCTGGGTGGTTGTAAGCGATGCTCTGCGCGATATTCTGCAGCAGCATGGTTTTACCCGCTTTTGGCGGTGCCACAATCAGACCACGCTGGCCACGACCAATCGGAGACGCCAGATCCAGAACGCGAGCGGTTAAGTCTTCGGTAGAACCGTTACCACGCTCCATGCGCAGGCGAGAGTTCGCGTGCAGCGGCGTTAAGTTCTCGAACAGGATCTTATTGCGCGAGTTTTCTGGTTTGTCGTAGTTAACTTCGTTAACTTTCAACAGCGCAAAGTAGCGTTCACCCTCTTTAGGAGGACGAATCTTACCTGAAATGGTGTCACCAGTGCGGAGGTTGAAACGGCGGATTTGGCTGGGGGAAACGTAGATATCATCAGGACCGGCGAGGTAGGAGCTGTCTGCAGAGCGGAGGAAACCAAATCCGTCCTGCAATATCTCCAGCACACCGTCGCCAAAGATATCTTCGCCACTCTTTGCGTGCTGCTTCAGGATGGCAAAAATGATGTCCTGCTTGCGCATACGAGCCTGGTTTTCCAGTCCCATATTTTCGCCGAGAGTGATCAGCTCAGAAACCGGCGTATTCTTTAATTCGGTAAGATTCATAATGGTGTGGGTTCTTAAACTCGGGGTGATACTCGAACTTAATTTGTGAATGGTATGGCAGGGTCATCCATGCCTGTTTAGCGGCCATCAACTCATGTCTGTTCGCTGTCTGGTCACAGGGAAAGCACAGAACTGAAACGACAAGACGGATTGAGTGACAAGCCCGGAATCTATCCACTTCACGCACTGTTTAAAGGAAACAACGGGAAGTATCGGGTAAAACAAGATTCAAACAACAAGGTATGTTTAAAACGAAGTCATAGGTAACTTAGCACGACTCAAGCCGGGCGTCCAGAGATCCAAACAATTTAGAAACCCTGGACGCACAGACGAGAACCTTACGCCAGGTTGGCGTCCAGGAACTCTTTCAGTTGACCTTTGGACAGTGCGCCCACTTTGGTCGCCGCAACTTCACCGTTTTTGAACAGCAGCAGCGTTGGGATGCCGCGGATGCCGTACTTAGGCGCGGTGCCAGGGTTCTGGTCGATGTTCAGTTTCGCTACGGTCAGTTTGCCCTGATATTCGTCAGCGATCTCATCCAGAATCGGGGCGATCATTTTGCAAGGACCACACCATTCAGCCCAGAAATCGACGAGGATCAGCCCGTCAGCTTTAAGTACGTCCGTGTCAAAACTGTCGTCAGTCAGGTGAATAATTTTATCGCTCATATATAACTCCACAGGAATAAGCCTGGTGCGTTGATCTCGCTTCCATCAACGACCTGTTGATGTAGCATTAACCAACTAAAGGTTGACTTTATTTCACCGGATACGCTTTCGTAAAGCAATAGATAGCTGATATTCTACCACACTATGAGCAAAACACATTTAACAGAACAGAAGTTTTCCGACTTCGCCCTGCACCCAAAAGTCATCGAAGCCCTTGAAAATAAAGGGTTTCATAACTGCACGCCTATTCAGGCTCTCGCCCTCCCGCTAACGCTGGCAGGTCGCGATGTTGCAGGGCAGGCGCAAACCGGTACCGGCAAAACGATGGCGTTTTTAACGTCAACGTTTCATTATTTACTTTCTCACCCGGCAATTGCTGACCGCAAAGTTAACCAGCCGCGCGCGCTGATCATGGCCCCGACGCGAGAACTGGCGGTACAGATCCACGCTGACGCAGAACCGCTGGCACAGACCACCGGCCTGAAACTCGGCCTGGCCTACGGCGGTGACGGTTACGACAAACAGCTGAAAGTGCTGGAAAGCGGCGTCGATATTTTGATCGGCACCACCGGCCGTCTGATCGATTACGCCAAACAGAACCACATTAACCTCGGTGCTATCCAGGTTGTGGTACTGGATGAAGCCGATCGCATGTACGATCTGGGCTTCATTAAAGATATCCGCTGGCTATTCCGCCGCATGCCTGTCGCTAACCAGCGCCTGAACATGCTGTTCTCGGCAACGCTGTCGTATCGCGTGCGTGAACTGGCGTTCGAACAGATGAATAACGCTGAATACGTTGAAGTGGAACCGGAACAGAAAACCGGCCACCGTATTAAAGAAGAGCTCTTCTACCCGTCGAACGAAGAGAAAATGCGTTTACTGCAAACGCTGATCGAAGAAGAGTGGCCAGATCGCGCCATTGTATTCGCCAACACCAAACACCGTTGTGAAGATATCTGGGGCCATCTGGCTGCGGATGGACACCGTGTAGGTCTGTTGACCGGCGACGTCGCGCAGAAAAAACGCCTGCGCATTCTTGAAGATTTCACCCGTGGCGACCTGGATATTCTGGTAGCAACGGACGTCGCCGCACGCGGTCTGCACATCCCGGCGGTCACCCACGTCTTCAACTACGACCTGCCGGATGATTGCGAAGATTACGTTCACCGTATCGGCCGTACCGGTCGTGCGGGCGCCAGCGGTCACTCTATCAGCCTTGCCTGTGAAGAGTACGCCCTGAACCTGCCGGCAATTGAGACCTACATCGGTCACTCGATTCCGCAGAGTAAATACAACCCGGATGCGCTGTTAAGCGAACTGCCACCAGCGAAGCGCCTGACCCGCGCCCGTTCCGGCAATGGCCCGCGCCGTAACAGCGCCCCGCGTAACCGTCGTCGTTCAGGTTAAAAAATATGCTCCGGTCCACCTCGCTCTATGCAGCTATTGATTTAGGTTCGAATAGTTTTCATATGCTGGTTGTACGCGAGGTGGCGGGAAGTATACAGACGCTGACGCGTATTAAACGCAAGGTCCGTCTCGCGGCGGGCCTGAGTGCGGATAATCATCTCTCTCCTGAAGCTATGGAGCGCGGCTGGCAATGCCTGCGCCTCTTTGCTGAACGTCTGCAGGATATTCCTCCCCAGCAAATCCGTGTCGTCGCCACCGCAACCCTGCGTCTGGCGGTGAATGCCGGGGAGTTTATTGCTAAGGCACAGGAAATCCTCGGTTGTCCGGTCCAGGTGATCAGCGGTGAAGAAGAAGCCCGCCTGATTTACCAGGGCGTGGCGCACACCACCGGCGGGGATGAGCGTCGTCTGGTGGTGGATATCGGCGGCGCAAGCACCGAGCTGGTCACCGGTATCGGTGCGCAGGCAACCTCCCTGAACAGCCTGTCGATGGGCTGTGTTACCTGGCTTGAACGCTACTTTACCGATCGCAATCTGGCGCAAGAGAACTTCGATGACGCGGAAAAAGCCGCCCGCGAGGTGCTGCGCCCGGTTGCGGATGAGCTGCGTTATCACGGCTGGAAGGTCTGCGTTGGCGCATCCGGCACCGTCCAGGCGCTGCAGGAAATTATGATGGCGCAGGGGATGGATGAGCGCATCACGCTGGCGAAACTGCAGCAGTTAAAGCAGCGCGCCATCCACTGTGGTCGTCTGGAAGAGCTCGAAATCGAAGGGCTTACCCTTGAACGTGCCCTGGTCTTCCCCAGCGGCCTGGCGATCCTGATTGCCATTTTCACCGAACTGAATATTCAGTGCATGACCCTTGCGGGCGGTGCGCTACGGGAAGGTCTGGTTTACGGCATGCTGCATCTGGCCGTCGATCAGGACATTCGCAACCATACGCTGCGCAATATCCAGCGCCGGTTTATGGTGGATATCGAACAGGCGCATCGGGTGGCGAACCTGGCGGTCAGTTTCCTCGATCAGGTCGAAAACGAGTGGCATCTGGATCCTGTCAGCCGCGAACTGCTGGTGAGTGCGTGCCAACTGCACGAGATCGGCCTGAGCGTTGATTTCAAACAGGCGCCGCTACATGGTGCCTACCTGGTACGCAATCTCGATCTGCCTGGCTACACCCCGGCGCAAAAGAAGCTGTTGGCCACGCTGCTGTTAAACCAGACCAACCCCGTCGACCTCTCTTCGCTCCACCAGCAAAATGCGGTGCCGCCGCGCGTGGCGGAGCATCTCTGCCGCCTGTTGCGTCTGGCGATCCTTTTTGCCAGCCGTCGGCGCGACGATTTGCTGCCAGCCATCACCCTGATGGCTGAAAGCGAGAAGTTGACGCTGAACCTGCCGGAAAACTGGCTGGATACCCATCCGCTGGGTGCAGAAATGCTGGTGCAGGAGTGTCAGTGGCAGAGCTATGTCCACTGGGTGCTTGAAGCTCAATAATCCCGATTAAAAGCCCGGCGACACTACGCTTACCGGGCACTCAAACTAGCGGTTTTTTGCCTTCTCCATCATCGCGCGAATATTGGCGATACTGGCCTGGCCTTTATGCATCCGCTCTTCGGCGGTAATCACTTTGCGCTCCTGCTCCCAGAGCACATCATCCTGCGGTAATTCCAGCAGGAAGCGGCTCGGCTCAGGACGCACCAGTTCCCCGTACTGACGGCGCTCTTTACACAGCGTAAAGGTCAGCTCTTTTTGCGCTCGCGTAATGCCCACGTAGGCCAGACGGCGCTCTTCATCAACGTTATCTTCATCGATGCTGCTCTGGTGCGGCAGGATGCCCTCTTCCATCCCCACCAGGTAGACATAGGGGAACTCCAGCCCTTTCGAGGCGTGCAGGGTCATGAGCTGCACCTGATCTGCCTCTTCTTCGCTTTCGCCGCGCTCCATCATGTCACGCAGGGTAAAGCGGGTGACGACCTGGGTCAGAGTCATCGGCTCGTCGATGTCAGAACCTTCCAGCATCTCGGTCATCCAGGTGAAAAGCGTATTGACGTTCTTCATCCGCATCTCCGCCGCTTTCGGGCTGGCGGAGGTTTCATACAGCCAGGATTCATAATCGATCCCGCGGATCAGATCGCGCACCGCTGCGATCGGCTCCCGTTCGCTCAGCTGCTGGATCTCGCGCAGCCAATGAGTGAAGCGGGTCAGCGATTCATAACCACGCCCGGTTAAGCTCTGGCTCAGGCCCATATCGAAGCTGGCGGTCAGCAGGCTCTTATTACGGGTCATCGCCCACTCGCCCAGTTTTTGCAGCGTCGCCGGGCCAATCTCACGCTTCGGCGTATTCACGATCCGCAGGAAAGCGCTGTCATCATCCGGGTTGGTGAGTACGCGCAGGTAGGCGAGCAGATCCTTAATTTCCGGGCGCGAGAAGAACGACGTCCCACCCGAAATTTTGTACGGAATGCGGTTCTGCATCAGCATCTTTTCAAAGACGCGCGACTGGTGATTTCCGCGATAGAGGATGGCGTAATCTTTGTAGTTGGTCTTATTCACAAAGTGATGAGCAATCAGCTCCCCCGCCACGCGTTCGGCTTCGTGATCGTCGTTATTAGCGCTCAGCACCTTTAGCTCAGTGCCATAGCCCAGCTCGGAAAAGAGACGCTTTTCGAAGACGTGCGGGTTATTGGCGATCAGGATGTTTGCCGCCTTCAGAATACGACCGGATGAGCGGTAGTTCTGCTCCAGCTTGATCACCTGCAGCGCCGGGAAATCTTTGCTCAGCAGGACCAGGTTTTGCGGACGGGCGCCACGCCAGGAGTAGATCGACTGATCGTCATCGCCCACTACGGTAAAACGCGCCCGCTGGCCCACCAGCAGTTTCACCAGCTCGTACTGGCTGGTATTAGTGTCCTGATATTCATCCACCAGCAGGTAGCGGATCTTGTTCTGCCAGCGCTCGCGCACCTCTTCATTACGCTGAAGCAGCAGCGTCGGCAGCAGGATCAGATCGTCAAAGTCCAGCACGTTGCAGGCTTTGAGATGATCGTTGTACAGGCTGTAGCAGTGGGCGAAGATCCGATCCCGCTCTCCTTTGGCGCTTGCAGCGGCCTGGGCTGGGTCCATCAGATCGTTTTTCCAGTTGGAGATCGTAGAGATCAACTGCTGCAACACCGTTTTGTCGTCTTCGATCAGCCCTTCGGTCAGCTCTTTCAGCAGTGCCACCTGATCGGTATCGTCAAACAGGGAGAAGTTCGACTTCATGCCCAACGCCGCGTATTCGCGCTTAATGATATCCAGCCCCAGGGTATGGAAGGTGGAGATCATCAGGCCGCGCGCCTCTTTACGCCCTAACGTCTGGCCGACACGCTCTTTCATTTCGCGCGCCGCTTTGTTGGTAAAGGTTACCGCCGCGATATGGCGTGCCTGATAGCCGCAGCCGCGGATCAGGTGGGCGATCTTGTTGGTGATCACGCGGGTTTTACCGGAACCCGCCCCTGCCAGCACCAGGCATGGTCCAGTAACGAATTCGACCGCTTGTTGTTGTCCAGGGTTTAAACGCATGGGAATATTGCTCAATCTTCGAACGGGGTGGGGATTGTAGCAGAAAGCCGGGCGCAGATTTACCGGCTAATGATAAAGTGAAGAAAACGCGTTGAACCCCGAGAGCAGAACCATGAAAAAGACCGCAGCGGCCCTGCACATTCTGGTAAAAGAAGAGAAACTGGCGCAGGAGATCCTCGCCAAACTGGAACGCGGCATCAGCTTTGATCATCTGGCGAAGCGCTACTCGAAATGCCCGTCCGGGCGTAACGGCGGCGATTTAGGTGAATTTAAGCAGGGTGCCATGGTGGGCCCTTTCGATCAGGCGGTCTTCAGCTGTCCGCTACTGAAGCCTTACGGCCCGGTGAAAACCAAATTTGGCTACCATATCATTAAGGTGCTGTACCGCAGCTAACGCGTGGTATATTGCGCCCCGATTTTACTCAACCCTTCAAGGCACGATCATGGCGAAAACAGCGGCAGCAATGCACATCCTGGTAAAAGAAGAGAAACTGGCTCTGGAGCTTCTGGAGCAGATCAAGAACGGCGGCGACTTCGAGAAGCTGGCGAAAAAGCACTCCACCTGCCCATCAGGTAAAAAAGGCGGTCACCTGGGTGAATTCCGTCAGGGCCAGATGGTTCCGGCGTTCGATAAAGTGGTGTTCTCCTGCCCGGTGCTGGAGCCAACTGGCCCACTGCACACCCAGTTCGGTTACCACATCATTAAGGTGCTGTACCGCAACTAATAAAAAAGCCCGGTGGCGATAACGCTTACCGGGCCTACTTTTGCACTTTGTAGGTCGGGTAAGGCGTAGCCGCCACCCGACAATTTATTTAACCCGCTACGGCAATACGTTTCATATCGGTCATGTAGCCACGCAGCTTCTGGCCTACTTTCTCGATCTCGTGGCTGCGAATTGCTTCGTTCACGTCACGCAGCTGGGCATTATCTACCGCGCCTTCGTTGATCGCTTTACCCAGATCGCCGGTCTGCAGAGTGGTCATGAACTCTTTCAGCAGCGGTACGCAAGCGTAAGAGAACAGGTAGTTACCGTACTCAGCGGTATCGGAGATCACCACGTTCATTTCGTACAGACGCTTACGGGCGATGGTGTTCGCGATCAGCGGCAGCTCGTGCAGTGATTCATAGTACGCAGACTCTTCGATGATGCCGGAATCCACCATGGTTTCGAAGGCCAGCTCAACGCCCGCTTTCACCATCGCAATCATCAGAACGCCTTTATCGAAGTACTCCTGCTCGCTGATTTTGCCATCGAACTGCGCTGCGGTTTCGAACGCGGTTTTGCCGGTCTCTTCACGCCAGGTCAGCAGGTTTTTGTCGTCATTCGCCCAGTCAGCCATCATACCGGAAGAGAACTCACCGGAGATGATGTCGTCCATGTGTTTCTGGAACAGCGGAGCCATGATGGTTTTCAGCTGCTCGGACAGCGCGAAGGCACGCAGTTTAGCCGGGTTAGACAGACGGTCCATCATCAGGGTGATACCGCCCTGCTTCAACGCTTCGGTGATGGTTTCCCAGCCGAACTGAATCAGTTTCTCTGCGTATGCCGGGTCGGTACCCTCTTCCACCAGCTTGTCGAAACACAGCAGGGAGCCGGCCTGCAGCATACCGCACAGGATAGTCTGCTCACCCATCAGGTCAGATTTCACTTCCGCAACGAAGGAAGATTCCAGCACGCCCGCACGGTGGCCGCCGGTGGCCGCTGCCCATGCTTTGGCAATTGCCATGCCTTCGCCTTTCGGATCGTTTTCCGGGTGAACCGCGATCAGCGTCGGCACGCCGAAACCACGTTTGTACTCTTCACGCACTTCGGTACCCGGGCACTTCGGTGCCACCATCACGACGGTGATGTCTTTACGGATCTGCTCGCCCACTTCAACGATGTTGAAGCCGTGGGAGTAACCCAGCGCCGCGCCGTCTTTCATCAGCGGCTGTACGGAACGCACAACGTCAGAGTGCTGTTTGTCCGGGGTCAGGTTAACCACCAGATCCGCCTGCGGAACCAGCTCTTCGTAGGTACCGACTTTGAAGCCGTTTTCGGTCGCTTTGCGCCAGGAAGCACGCTTCTCAGCAATCGCTTCTTTACGCAGGGCATAAGAGATATCCAGACCGGAGTCACGCATGTTCAGGCCCTGGTTCAGACCCTGTGCGCCACAGCCGACGATGACCACTTTTTTACCCTGAAGGTAGCTCGCGCCATCAGCAAATTCGTCGCGCGCCATAAAGCGGCATTTGCCCAGCTGCGCCAGCTGCTGGCGCAAGTTCAGTGTATTAAAGTAGTTAGCCATGGGTGATACCTCGTGATGTTGTGCGTCTTATTGTTCGGTTCGCTTTTCAGCGAGAATGTACCCACATTACAACAGGAAATTTATTGCGGAAATTGATATATTCACAACGTCACGTTGCAATTTCTGCAATATAAAACCCGGGAGTGGAATCGGTGGATTTACGCGATTTAAAATTGTTCCTGCATCTGGCGGAAAGCCGTCATTTTGGCCGCAGCGCGCGGGCGATGCACGTCAGCCCCTCTACGCTTTCCCGCCAGATCCAGCGCCTGGAAGAGGACCTCGGCCAACCGCTGTTTATACGCGACAACCGCACGGTCACCCTCACCGAAGCCGGAGAAGAGTTGCGGACGTTTGCCCAGCAAACCTTGTTGCAGTATCAGCAGCTGCGCCACACCATCGACCAGCAGGGGCCATCGCTTTCCGGGGAACTGCATATCTTCTGCTCGGTGACCGCCGCCTATAGCCATCTGCCGCCCATCCTCGATCGCTTCCGGGCCGAACATCCGTCGGTGGAGATCAAACTCACCACCGGCGATGCCGCCGACGCGATGGAGAAGGTGGTGACGGGAGAAGCGGATCTGGCGATTGCCGGTAAACCGGAAACTCTGCCGGGGGCGGTGGCATTTTCAATGCTGGAAAATCTGGCGGTGGTGCTGATCGCTCCGGCGCTGCCCTGCCCGGTGCGTAACCAGGTCTCGGTGGAAAAACCCGACTGGTCCACGGTGCCCTTTATCATGGCCGATCAGGGGCCGGTACGTCGCCGCATCGAGCTGTGGTTCCGTCGCCAGAAGATCAGTAATCCGTCAATTTATGCCACGGTCGGCGGCCACGAGGCGATGGTCTCGATGGTGGCGCTCGGCTGCGGCGTGGCGCTGCTGCCGGAAGTGGTGCTGGAGAACAGCCCGGAGCCGGTGCGCAATCGCGTGATGATTCTGGAGCGCAGCGACGAGAAAACACCGTTTGAGCTTGGCGTCTGTGCACAAAAAAAGCGGCTGCATGAGCCGCTTATTGATGCGTTCTGGAAGATATTGCCGAACCATTAACCCGCCAGGAAGAACCTGAACGCCGGGTTGTGGGTTTCGTCATGACAGTCGTAACCCAGCTCATTCAGCCGCGTTTCAAAATCCGGTTCGTGCTCGCCCAGTTCGAATGCCGCCAGCACACGACCGTAGTCAGTACCGTGACTGCGGTAGTGAAACAGAGAGATGTTCCAGTGTGTGCCCAGCGTATGCAGAAACTTCAGCAATGCACCTGGCGATTCCGGGAACTCGAAGCTGAACAGACGCTCCTGTAACGGCTTCGACGGACGCCCCCCGACCATATAGCGAACGTGCAGCTTCGCCATTTCATCATCGGAGAGATCCACCACGCTGTAGCCACCCTGGTGCAGCAGGTTGAGGATCTCTTTACGCTCTTCCAGGCCACGGCTCAGACGCACGCCGACAAAAATGCAGGCGTCTTTGGCATCGGCAAACCGGTAGTTGAACTCCGTCACCGAACGACCGCCCAGCAGCTGGCAGAACTTAAGGAAACTGCCCTTCTCTTCCGGAATGGTCACCGCCAGCAGCGCTTCACGCTGTTCTCCCAGCTCGCAACGTTCAGAAACATAGCGCAGACCGTGGAAGTTAACGTTAGCCCCAGAGAGCACATGGGCCAGACGCTCGCCGCGGATGTTGTGCTGAGCGATGTATTTTTTCATCCCCGCCAGCGCCAGCGCGCCGGACGGTTCTGCCACTGCACGCACATCCTCGAACAGATCCTTCATCGCCGCGCAGATCGCATCGCTGTCGACGGTGATGATGTCGTCGAGATACTCCTGGCAGACGCGGAAGGTTTCATCCCCGATGCGTTTCACCGCCACGCCTTCGGCAAACAGCCCGACGCGTGGTAAGTCCACCGGATGACCAGCATCCAGCGCCGCCTTCAGGCAGGCAGAATCCTCGGCTTCAACGGCGATGACTTTGATCTGCGGCATCAGCTGTTTGATCAGCACCGCCACGCCCGCAGCTAACCCGCCGCCGCCAACCGGTACGAATACGCGGTCGAGATGGGCATCCTGCTGCAACAGCTCCAGCGCAAGGGTGCCCTGGCCGGCAATCACCATCGGGTGATCAAACGGCGGCACCCAGGTAAAGCCCTGCTGCTGCGCCAGATCGATGGCTTTGGCCTTCGCCTCGTCAAAATTGGCACCATGGAGCAGCACTTCGCCGCCAAATCCCCGCACCGCATCGACTTTAATATCTGCGGTTGCCACAGGCATGACGATCAGGGCTTTCAGCCCCAGTCGCGCGGCAGAGAACGCCACGCCCTGGGCATGGTTGCCCGCCGAAGCGGTGATCACGCCACGCGCTTTTTGCTCGTCGGTCAGCCCGGCCATCATCGCGTAGGCGCCGCGCAGCTTGAAGCTGTGCACTGGCTGGCGGTCTTCGCGCTTCACCAGAATGACGTTATCCAGCCGCGACGACAGCTTGTCCATTTTCTGCAGCGGCGTGACCTGCACCGCTTCATAGACCGGCGCACGCAGCACTGCCCGGAGATATTCCGCCCCCTCAGGGGCAGACGATAAGGGTTGGGATTCGGCCATCATTAGCCCCCAAGCTTGGATTTATCGCGTACCGCGCCTTTATCCGCACTGGTAGCAAGGGTGGCGTAGGCACGCAGGGCGAAGGAGACTTCACGCTGACGATCTTTCGGCGTCCAGGCTTTATCGCCACGCGCATCCTGTGCTTCACGGCGGGCAGCGATTTCCTGCGGGCTCAGCTGCAGTTGAATACCGCGATTCGGAATGTCGATTTCGATCAGGTCGCCATCTTCGATAATCGCAATGTTGCCGCCGCTGGCTGCTTCCGGCGAAACGTGTCCGATGGAGAGACCGGAAGTACCGCCGGAGAAACGACCGTCGGTGATCAGCGCACAGGCTTTACCGAGGCCCATAGATTTCAGGAAAGTAGTCGGGTAGAGCATCTCCTGCATTCCCGGCCCACCTTTTGGTCCTTCATAGCGGATGACAACAACATCGCCAGCCACGACTTTACCGCCGAGAATAGCTTCAACCGCGTCGTCCTGGCTTTCGTACACCTTCGCCGGTCCGGTAAACTTCAGGATGCTGTCGTCCACGCCCGCGGTTTTGACGATACAGCCGTTTTCCGCGAAGTTACCGTACAGAACCGCCAGGCCGCCATCTTTGCTGTAGGCGTTTTCCAGCGAGCGAATGCAGCCTTCGGCGCGATCGTCATCCAGGGTGTCCCAGCGACAGTTCTGCGAGAACGCCTGGGTGGTACGAATACCGGCCGGGCCGGCGCGGAACATGCTTTTTACCGCGTCGTCTTTGGTCAGCATCACATCGTACTGATCCAGTGTTTGTGGCAACGTCAGGCCGAGAATGTTTTTCACCTCACGGTTCAGCAGCCCGGCGCGATCCAGCTCGCCCAGAATCCCCAGCACGCCACCGGCACGGTGAACATCTTCCATGTGATATTTAGGGGTGCTTGGCGCAACCTTACACAGCTGCGGCACCTTGCGGGACAGCTGGTCGATGTCGGTCATGGTGAAATCAATTTCCGCTTCCTGAGCCGCGGCGAGCAGGTGCAGAACGGTGTTGGTCGAACCGCCCATGGCGATATCCAGGGTCATGGCGTTTTCAAACGCCGCTTTGCTGGCGATATTGCGCGGCAGTGCGCTGGCATCGTCCTGCTCGTAGTAACGTTTGGTCAGTTCAACAATGCGTTTACCAGCGTTGAGGAACAGCTCTTTACGATCGGCGTGGGTCGCCAGCAGCGAGCCGTTACCCGGCTGAGACAGGCCCAGCGCTTCGGTCAGACAGTTCATCGAGTTGGCAGTGAACATACCGGAACAGGAGCCGCAGGTCGGACAGGCCGAACGCTCAACCTGATCGCTCTGCTCGTCGGAGACTTTCGGGTCGGCACCCTGAATCATCGCGTCGACCAGGTCGAGCTTGATGATTTTATCGGACAGCTTGGTTTTACCCGCTTCCATTGGGCCACCGGAGACGAAGATCACCGGAATGTTCAGGCGCAGGGAGGCCATCAGCATCCCCGGGGTGATTTTGTCGCAGTTGGAGATGCAGACCATCGCATCGGCACAGTGGGCATTAACCATGTACTCCACCGAATCGGCGATCAGCTCGCGCGACGGCAGTGAATAAAGCATGCCCCCGTGCCCCATCGCGATCCCGTCATCCACGGCGATGGTGTTGAACTCTTTCGCCACGCCGCCGGAGGCTTCAATCTGCTCGGCAACCAGCTTCCCGAGATCGCGAAGATGAACGTGACCCGGGACGAACTGGGTGAACGAGTTGACTACGGCGATTATCGGTTTGCCGAAATCGGCGTCGGTCATCCCAGTGGCGCGCCACAGCGCGCGGGCGCCGGCCATGTTGCGGCCGTGAGTGGTGGTGGCGGAACGGTACTTAGGCATGCGTTTTTTACTCCCGTCTATCTGGTAAATGGGACGGTGCGTGCCGTCCCATATTTATGCTTATTGATTAACCTGATCCAACCAACCCCATTTATCTTCGGTTTCACCGGTAAAGAGGCCAAAGAAGGCGTCCTGGATACGTTTGGTGACCGGACCACGGCGACCTTCGCCTACCTGGATGCCGTCAACGCTGCGTACCGGGGTGATCTCTGCAGCGGTACCGGACATGAAGATTTCATCAGCCAGGTACAGCGATTCGCGGGACAGAACCTGCTCGCGCACTTCGATACCCAGATCCTGCGCCAGCTTGATGATGGCGTCACGGGTGATGCCCGGCAGGGCTGAAGAGGTGAATGGCGGGGTGAACAGAATGCCATCTTTCACTTCAAACAGGTTCTCACCTGCACCTTCAGAGATATAGCCGTTCACATCCAGGGCGATACCTTCCTGATAGCCATGGCGACGTGCTTCGCTACCAACCAGCAGGGAGGAGAGGTAGTTACCGCCCGCTTTGGCTGCGGTCGGGATAGTGTTTGGTGCCACACGGTTCCAGGAGGAAACCATCGCGTCGATCCCCTGCTCCAGCGCTTCTGCGCCGAGGTAGGCTCCCCACGGGAACGCGGCGATGATCACATCGGTGGTGTAACCGGCTGGCGGGTTAACGCCCATACCCACATCGCCCACGAACACCAGAGGACGAATATAGGCGCTGGTCAGGTTGTTTTTGCGCAGGACGGCGCGACAAGCTTCCATCAGCTCGTCAACGCTCTGGGAAACCGGGAAACGATAAATTTTGGCTGAATCACGCAGACGTTGCATGTGTTCGCGATGGCGGAACACCACCGGGCCTTTGTGTGAGTCGTAGCAACGGATGCCTTCAAAAACAGACGTACCGTAGTGAAGCGCGTGGGACATCACGTGGACTTTAGCGTCCTCCCAGCGAATCATCTCACCATTGGACCAAATGAAATCAGCTTTCTTCGTCGTCATTTTTCTTCCTTTGCGCTCAGGCGCGAATTTGTTGTGTTTGCGATGTAGCGGCACGCTGCTGGATATCGACCCGTGCGACGTCGACCAGTTTGCTCAACTGGCTAAACAGTAATTCGACGGGGCGCTGGCTGGCAACGGTCAATTCGATATTTATGTTCTGCGCGTCGGTGGCGGTTTCAATGTTCATGGAACATATCTGGAACCCACGATGGCGCACCACGCGCAACACACGTTCTAATGTTTCCGGGTTGAAGCGAGCCTGCACGGCGACCTGATGTTGCATCATGATAATTTCTCCAGCATTTGTGAGTTACTGGCGCCGGGCGGCACCAACGGCCAGACATTCTCAAGCTCGTCGATTGAGACATGAAGCAGGTAAGGCCCCTTGCTTGACAGCATTTCATCAAGTGCCGCTTCAACCTGGTCTTTACGGGTGATGTGCTGGCCGGGGATGCCAAAGGCGCTGGCCAGAACGAGGAAATCAGGGTTATCGGTCAGGGTGGTTTCGCTGTAACGCTCCTGGAAAAAGAGCTGCTGCCACTGGCGCACCATGCCTAAACGTTGGTTATCCAGCAGTACGATTTTCACCGGCAGCTGCTTACGCTTGATGGTGCCCAGTTCCTGAACATTCATCATGAAGGAGCCATCACCGGAGATACAGATCACCGTATCCTCCGGGCGCGCCACCTGGGCACCTACGGCAGCTGGCAAGCCGAAGCCCATGGTGCCTAAGCCGCTGGAGGTGATGAAGTTTTCCGGCCGCGTGTAGGTCATGTGCTGGGCGGACCACATCTGATGCTGGCCCACGTCGGTGGTCACCACGCTGTCGGCCGGTTTGCGATCCGACAGCTGCTTGAGCAGCAACGGGGCATAGATCGCTTCACCAGGATGGTCGTAGCGCCAGGCGTGCTCGCGGCGCATCTCTGCCGCATGCTGACGCCACGCGTCGATCGCCAAAGGCTGCTGTAACGCAGGAAGCAGTGCGTTGAGGTCACCCTGCAGGGCCACGTGCGCCTGACGGAGCTTGTTCATCTCTGCCGGGTCGATATCCATATGAATGACTTTGGCATTCGGAGCGAAGGTATTCAGCTTGCCGGTTACGCGGTCATCAAAACGCGCCCCCACGGCGATCAGCAGGTCACACTCCTGCACGGCGAGGTTGGCGGCTTTGGTGCCGTGCATCCCCAGCATGCCGAGATAGTACGGGTAGTCAGCCTCCACCGCACCCAGGCCTTTTAAAGTGCAGGCCGCTGGCATCCGGGTGGTGGCGATAAATTCGCGCAGGGCCGGCACCGCCTGCGCCATCCCCACGCCGCCGCCCACATACAGGATCGGCTTTTGCGCGTGGGCTAACATCTGGCTGGCCTCGCTGACTTCGGCAAACGGGAACGCATCCTCATTCTCAACGGTGGAGAAGTGCGGCTCCAGCTCGCCAAGGGCAATTTGGATATCTTTCGGGATATCAACCAGAACCGGGCCAGGACGGCCTGAGTTTGCCACCTCAAAGGCTTCCGCCATCACGCGCGGCAGCTCTTCCAGGGATTGCACGAGGAAGCTGTGTTTCGTACAAGCCAGTGACAAACCGAGAACGTCCACTTCCTGGAAAGCGTCGGTGCCGATCAAAGGAGAAGCGACCTGGCCGGTGATCGCCACAACCGGAACGGAATCAAGCAGCGCGTCAGCCAGGCCGGTGATCAGGTTGGTAGCGCCTGGGCCGGAGGTCGCCATGCAGACACCTGTTTTCCCGGTTGCACGGGCATAACCAATGGCCGCCATCGCCGCACCCTGCTCGTGTCGGCACAACAGGTGTTCCACGCCGCCGTCATACAACGCATCGTAAATCGGCATAATTGCGCCACCCGGGTAACCGAAGATGGTATCGACTCCCTGCGCTCGCAACGCATGTACTACCCACTGTGCGCCATTCATAGTTACTTCCCCGTCGTAAATCGTGAGAAACAGAATTTTATGCTACTACTCATCGTCTGCTCCTCGTTTATGTTTTAAGGTCATAAAAAAACCCCCGGACCTTTCGGTGCGGGGGTCTTAGTTCGTTAAGGCTTGATTACTAAGCCTTTCCTCGTCCAAGTGCAGCCCCGCACGGTGGGATAATAATCACCACCACGCTAATCACTACCAGGCTAATCACTCGTAGAAGGGCTGTCATTTTCTGTTCTTTTTGCATCTTGTTCGAAGGAATACCTAAAGAGTTATCACAGATATCGAACCGAGCACAACTTTTTTTTATAATTCACTTTCTTATGATGCTAATAGTTTAGATAAAAATCATTGTTTTTTATGACAAAAATAGAAAATGAATTATTTTCATTTTTTGTAACTCAATCAAGGCCGATAAGGAAAACATATTGCGTTTTGCGAGCAGGCTTCCATAACAATGAAAAGGTTACAATTCCGGGGAAATATTGCGGAACAGGCTGCGTAAAAACGCGATTTGGCGATAAATACGGGGACCACAAAGTGACATAGTGGCGCTACAAGGAGGCTCGTTATGTCACTGTCGGTTGTTTATACCCGCGCTGCGTTAGGCGTTAAAGCGCCGCTCATTTCCGTAGAAGTTCACCTCAGTAATGGCCTCCCGGGCTTAACGCTGGTCGGCCTGCCGGAAACCACCGTCAAAGAGGCCAGAGATCGGGTACGCAGCGCAATCATCAATAGCGGTTATACCTTTCCGGCCAAAAAGATCACCATCAATCTGGCACCGGCCGATTTACCTAAGGAAGGCGGAAGATATGATTTACCTATCGCCATTGCGCTTCTCGCTGCCTCTGAGCAGCTCTCCTCTTCCAGGCTAAGCGCATACGAGTTCGTGGGTGAGCTGGCGCTCACAGGCGCATTAAGAGGGGTTCCCGGCGCGATATCTGGCGCCCTGGCGGCCATACAGGCTGGCAGAGAGATTATCGTCGCCAACGATAACGCTGCCGAAGTCAGCCTTATCGAACAAAAAGGCTGTCTGGTGGCAGAGCACTTGCAGGAAGTATGCGCCTTTCTGGAGGGCCAACACGAGCTGACTGCACCCGCTGGAGAGCCTTTTGTGCCAGGCAATGACGATCGTGATATCAGCGATATCATCGGTCAGGAGCAGGGTAAACGGGCGCTGGAAATCACCGCGGCTGGCGCGCACAATCTGCTGCTGATTGGCCCACCTGGCACCGGCAAAACCATGCTCGCGAGCCGGCTTAATGGCCTGCTGCCGCCACTCAGCAACCATGAGGCGCTGGAGAGTGCGGCAGTCGTAAGTCTGGTCAACGCCACATCGATGTATAAGCAGTGGCGTCAGCGTCCCTTTCGCGCACCTCATCACAGCGCCTCGCTCGTGGCCATGGTGGGCGGGGGTGCTATCCCTGCGCCGGGAGAGATTTCGCTGGCGCATAACGGCATTCTCTTTCTGGACGAGTTACCCGAGTTTGAACGACGCGTGCTGGATGCTTTACGCGAGCCTATTGAATCCGGGCAGATCAATATCTCCCGTACCCGCGCAAAGATCAGTTATCCGGCTCGCTTCCAGCTTATCGCCGCCATGAATCCCAGCCCAACGGGGCACTATCAAGGCAATCATAATCGCTGTTCACCAGAACAGACGCTTCGCTATCTGGGGCGTCTGTCGGGACCGTTTCTCGACCGCTTCGACTTATCCCTGGAGATCCCGCTACCGCCGCCAGGGTTACTAAGCCAGACGCATACCATGGGAGAATCCAGCATTACCGTGCGAAACAGAGTGATCGCCGCGCAGGAGCGACAGCTGGTGCGGCAAAATAAACTCAATGCCCATCTGGATAATGCGGAGATCCGCAGGTTTTGCCCACTCACGGCAGAAGATGCCCAGTGGCTGGAAGAGACCCTTACCCGGTTCGGCCTGTCGGTACGTGCCTGGCAGCGGCTGCTGAAGGTGGCCCGTACGATTGCCGATCTGGAGGAGAGTGAAAAGATTGAACGCAGACACCTGCAGGAGGCCTTGAGCTATCGCGCTATCGATCGCTTGCTACTGCATCTGCAAAAAATGCTGGCATGAAAAAAGGGGCCGGAGCCCCTTCTTCTTAATCGTCTGATTCGGTGTAGTCTTCTGCACCTTCCATCTGTGGTTTACCACCAGACAGAGTATGGAACCGCTTTGGACGCTTGATACGCCCCATATACTTGATCCATACGCGCTCCGCTTCCGTTACCGGCTCACGCTCGCCACGGCAGACGGCAACAAACGATTTTTCGTCATCAGTGGTCGGTTCACGTTTTCCCAAGTCCAGTTCATTGAAAGCATAACCGTGGCGCTCAAGCAGTTGTGCCTCTTTGATGGTGAAATCACCATGGCGAGAAAATCCGCGTGGATAATTTTTATTGTCGAAAAAACGATTAGTCGTCGTAAAGCTTTCCGCCATCCTACACGCTCCTATATCTTTGGCCGAGCTATTTATGGCGCGGAGTATTAGTTACGCTTGACAGAGCGTCCAACAAAACATTTAAATCATAACGACAAATTATTTTGCGGAGAAAACCGTGGATACGGAATTGCTAAAAACTTTCCTCGAAGTGAGCAGAACTCGCCACTTTGGGCGCGCCGCAGAAGCGCTTTATCTGACTCAGTCGGCGGTAAGCTTTCGTATTCGTCAGCTTGAAAATCAGCTTGGGGTGAATCTTTTTACCCGTCATCGCAATAACATTCGCTTAACGCCCGCAGGTGAAAAGCTTCTGCCTTATGCAGAAACCCTGATGAATACCTGGCAAGCCGCGCGTAAAGAGGTTGCCCATACCTCAAAGCATAATGAGTTTTCTATCGGTGCCAGCGCCTCTTTATGGGAGTGCATGCTAAGCCCCTGGCTTAGCCGATTATATCGCTCTCACGGACAGCTGCAGTTTGAGGCCCGCATTGCGCAGCGGCAGTCGCTGGTGAAGCAGTTACATGAACGCCAGCTGGATCTGCTGATCACCACCGAAGCGCCGAAAATGGATGAATTTAGCAGTCAGATCCTCGGACAGTTCACCCTGGCGCTTTATGCAGCTGAACCTTCAGCCATGAAAAGCGACCTGAACTATCTGCGACTCGAGTGGGGCCCCGATTTCCAACCGCATGAAGCCGGTTTGATTGCCATTGACGATGTGCCGGTCCTGACCACCAGTTCCGCTGAAATAGCCTGCCAGCAGCTCGCATCGTTAAAAGGTTGCACCTGGTTGCCGCAACGCTGGGCCAGTAATAAACCGGGATTACATACGGTGACGGATTCTGCCACCCTTCAGAGGCCACTGTATGCCATCTGGTTGCAAAACAGCGATAAGCAAGGCCAAATCAAAGATCTGCTTAAAATCAATGTGATGGATTAAAGGATACGTTGCAAGGACGCAACGTAAAGACGTGAAAGAGGCAGGTTTTGCTTTCTTACAGGCAAAAAAAATCCTTTGCCGAAGCAAAGGATTCTTTATATGGCAGGGGCGGAGAGACTCGAACTCGCGACACCCGGTTTTGGAGACCGGTGCTCTACCAACTGAGCTACGCCCCTAAATTTCTTACTACTAAGCCTGCTACATTAGCAGGCTTAGTTTTAATAGGTGGCGGAACGGACGGGACTCGAACCCGCGACCCCCTGCGTGACAGGCAGGTATTCTAACCGACTGAACTACCGCTCCACCGAATACTTCTGTAACCACCGGATTAATGCCCCGGTTCACTACGTAATTTGATGCCTGGCAGTTCCCTACTCTCGCATGGGGAGACCCCACACTACCATCGGCGCTACGGCGTTTCACTTCTGAGTTCGGCATGGGGTCAGGTGGGACCACCGCGCTACAGCCGCCAGGCAAATTCTGTTGTTCACCCCGCCCTCAGGCGCAGTGATTAATCTGTATCAGCTGAAAATCGTCTTTCAAATCCGCCGAAACAGCTTCGGCGTTGTAAGGTTAAGCCTCACGGTTCATTAGTATCGGTTAGCTCAACGCATCGCTGCGCTTACACACCCGACCTATCAACGTCGTCGTCTTCAACGTTCCTTCAGGACCCTTAAAGGGTCAGGGAGAACTCATCTCGGGGCAAGTTTCGTGCTTAGATGCTTTCAGCACTTATCTTTTCCGCATTTAGCTACCGGGCAGTGCCATTGGCATGACAACCCGAACACCAGTGATGCGTCCACTCCGGTCCTCTCGTACTAGGAGCAGCCCCCCTCAATTCTCCAGCGCCCACGGCAGATAGGGACCGAACTGTCTCACGACGTTCTAAACCCAGCTCGCGTACCACTTTAAACGGCGAACAGCCGTACCCTTGGGACCTACTTCAGCCCCAGGATGTGATGAGCCGACATCGAGGTGCCAAACACCGCCGTCGATATGAACTCTTGGGCGGTATCAGCCTGTTATCCCCGGAGTACCTTTTATCCGTTGAGCGATGGCCCTTCCATACAGAACCACCGGATCACTATGACCTGCTTTCGCACCTGCTCGAGCCGTCACTCTCGCAGTCAAGCTAGCTTATGCCATTGCACTAACCTCCTGATGTCCGACCAGGATTAGCTAACCTTCGTGCTCCTCCGTTACTCTTTAGGAGGAGACCGCCCCAGTCAAACTACCCACCAGACACTGTCCGCAACCCGGATTACGGGTCCACGTTAGAACACCAGCCATTAAAGGGTGGTATTTCAAGGTTGGCTCCACGCAGACTGGCGTCCACGCTTCAAAGCCTCCCACCTATCCTACACATCAAGGACCAGTGTTCAGTGTCAAGCTATAGTAAAGGTTCACGGGGTCTTTCCGTCTTGCCGCGGGTACACTGCATCTTCACAGCGATTTCAATTTCACTGAGTCTCGGGTGGAGACAGCCTGGCCATCATTACGCCATTCGTGCAGGTCGGAACTTACCCGACAAGGAATTTCGCTACCTTAGGACCGTTATAGTTACGGCCGCCGTTTACCGGGGCTTCGATCAAGAGCTTCGCGTTGCCGCTAACCCCATCAATTAACCTTCCGGCACCGGGCAGGCGTCACACCGTATACGTCCACTTTCGTGTTTGCACAGTGCTGTGTTTTTAATAAACAGTTGCAGCCAGCTGGTATCTTCGACTGATTTCAGCTCCACGAGCAAGTCGCTTCACTTACCATCAGCGTGCCTTCTCCCGAAGTTACGGCACCATTTTGCCTAGTTCCTTCACCCGAGTTCTCTCAAGCGCCTTGGTATTCTCTACCTGACCACCTGTGTCGGTTTGGGGTACGATTTGATGTTACCTGATGCTTAGAGGCTTTTCCTGGAAGCAGGGCATTTGTTGCTTCAGCACCGTAGTGCCTCGTCATCACACCTCAGCGTTGAATAAGGTTCCGGATTTACCTGGAACCTCCGCCTACATGCTTAAACCGGGACAACCGTCGCCCGGCCAACATAGCCTTCTCCGTCCCCCCTTCGCAGTAACACCGAGTACAGGAATATTAACCTGTTTCCCATCGACTACGCCTTTCGGCCTCGCCTTAGGGGTCGACTCACCCTGCCCCGATTAACGTTGGACAGGAACCCTTGGTCTTCCGGCGAGCGGGTTTTTCACCCGCTTTATCGTTACTTATGTCAGCATTCGCACTTCTGATACCTCCAGCAGACCTCACAGTCCACCTTCGACGGCTTACAGAACGCTCCCCTACCCAACAACACATAGTGTCGCTGCCGCAGCTTCGGTGCATGGTTTAGCCCCGTTACATCTTCCGCGCAGGCCGACTCGACCAGTGAGCTATTACGCTTTCTTTAAATGATGGCTGCTTCTAAGCCAACATCCTGGCTGTCTGTGCCTTCCCACATCGTTTCCCACTTAACCATGACTTTGGGACCTTAGCTGGCGGTCTGGGTTGTTTCCCTCTTCACGACGGACGTTAGCACCCGCCGTGTGTCTCCCGTGATAACATTCTCCGGTATTCGCAGTTTGCATCGGGTTGGTAAGCCGGGATGGCCCCCTAGCCGAAACAGTGCTCTACCCCCGGAGATGAGTTCACGAGGCGCTACCTAAATAGCTTTCGGGGAGAACCAGCTATCTCCCGGTTTGATTGGCCTTTCACCCCCAGCCACAAGTCATCCGCTAATTTTTCAACATTAGTCGGTTCGGTCCTCCAGTTAGTGTTACCCAACCTTCAACCTGCCCATGGCTAGATCACCGGGTTTCGGGTCTATACCCTGCAACTTAACGCCCAGTTAAGACTCGGTTTCCCTTCGGCTCCCCTATACGGTTAACCTTGCTACAGAATATAAGTCGCTGACCCATTATACAAAAGGTACGCAGTCACCTAACAAGTAGGCTCCCACTGCTTGTACGTACACGGTTTCAGGTTCTTTTTCACTCCCCTCGCCGGGGTTCTTTTCGCCTTTCCCTCACGGTACTGGTTCACTATCGGTCAGTCAGGAGTATTTAGCCTTGGAGGATGGTCCCCCCATATTCAGACAGGATACCACGTGTCCCGCCCTACTCTTCGAGTTCACAGCACATGCATCTTCGTGTACGGGAGTATCACCCTGTACCCTGCGACTTTCCAGACGCTTCCACTGACACACATGCTGATTCAGACTCTGGGCTGCTCCCCGTTCGCTCGCCGCTACTGGGGGAATCTCGGTTGATTTCTTTTCCTCAGGGTACTTAGATGTTTCAGTTCCCCTGGTTCGCTTCGTTAAGCTATGTATTCACTTAACGATAGTGCAACGGATTGCACTGGGTTTCCCCATTCGGAAATCGTCGGCTATAACGGTTCATATCACCTTACCGACGCTTATCGCAGATTAGCACGTCCTTCATCGCCTCTGACTGCCTAGGCATCCACCGTGTACGCTTAGTCGCTTAACCTCACAACCCGAAGATGTCTCTTTCGATCCATCATCGTTTTGCGAAAATTTGAGAGACTCGAACACACCTTCATCTGCCCTTATTACGGAGAGCAGACACAGTGTGTCGTTTCAATTTTCAGCTTGATCCAGATTTTTAAAGAGCAAAACTTCGCAGCGCACCTTCGCAGGTACACTCTGAAGTTTTTGTGTTGTCGCAGTAAAAGGATGGTGGAGCTATGCGGGATCGAACCGCAGACCTCCTGCGTGCAAGGCAGGCGCTCTCCCAGCTGAGCTATAGCCCCATCGTAGTTAAATCTCTTCAAATTTGCGTCGCAAATTTGGTAGGCCTGAGTGGACTTGAACCACCGACCTCACCCTTATCAGGGGTGCGCTCTAACCACCTGAGCTACAAGCCTGCAGAGATTTTTTACTGCTTACTTTTCATCAGACAATCTGTGTGGACACTACAAAGGCAGGTTCTTTAAGGTAAGGAGGTGATCCAACCGCAGGTTCCCCTACGGTTACCTTGTTACGACTTCACCCCAGTCATGAATCACAAAGTGGTAAGCGCCCTCCCGAAGGTTAAGCTACCTACTTCTTTTGCAACCCACTCCCATGGTGTGACGGGCGGTGTGTACAAGGCCCGGGAACGTATTCACCGTAGCATTCTGATCTACGATTACTAGCGATTCCGACTTCATGGAGTCGAGTTGCAGACTCCAATCCGGACTACGACGCACTTTATGAGGTCCGCTTGCTCTCGCGAGGTCGCTTCTCTTTGTATGCGCCATTGTAGCACGTGTGTAGCCCTACTCGTAAGGGCCATGATGACTTGACGTCATCCCCACCTTCCTCCAGTTTATCACTGGCAGTCTCCTTTGAGTTCCCGGCCGGACCGCTGGCAACAAAGGATAAGGGTTGCGCTCGTTGCGGGACTTAACCCAACATTTCACAACACGAGCTGACGACAGCCATGCAGCACCTGTCTCAGAGTTCCCGAAGGCACCAATCCATCTCTGGAAAGTTCTCTGGATGTCAAGAGTAGGTAAGGTTCTTCGCGTTGCATCGAATTAAACCACATGCTCCACCGCTTGTGCGGGCCCCCGTCAATTCATTTGAGTTTTAACCTTGCGGCCGTACTCCCCAGGCGGTCGACTTAACGCGTTAGCTCCGGAAGCCACTCCTCAAGGGAACAACCTCCAAGTCGACATCGTTTACGGCGTGGACTACCAGGGTATCTAATCCTGTTTGCTCCCCACGCTTTCGCACCTGAGCGTCAGTCTTTGTCCAGGGGGCCGCCTTCGCCACCGGTATTCCTCCAGATCTCTACGCATTTCACCGCTACACCTGGAATTCTACCCCCCTCTACAAGACTCTAGCCTGCCAGTTTCGAATGCAGTTCCCAGGTTGAGCCCGGGGATTTCACATCCGACTTGACAGACCGCCTGCGTGCGCTTTACGCCCAGTAATTCCGATTAACGCTTGCACCCTCCGTATTACCGCGGCTGCTGGCACGGAGTTAGCCGGTGCTTCTTCTGCGAGTAACGTCAATCGATGAGGTTATTAACCTCACCGCCTTCCTCCTCGCTGAAAGTACTTTACAACCCGAAGGCCTTCTTCATACACGCGGCATGGCTGCATCAGGCTTGCGCCCATTGTGCAATATTCCCCACTGCTGCCTCCCGTAGGAGTCTGGACCGTGTCTCAGTTCCAGTGTGGCTGGTCATCCTCTCAGACCAGCTAGGGATCGTCGCCTAGGTGAGCCATTACCCCACCTACTAGCTAATCCCATCTGGGCACATCTGATGGCAAGAGGCCCGAAGGTCCCCCTCTTTGGTCTTGCGACGTTATGCGGTATTAGCTACCGTTTCCAGTAGTTATCCCCCTCCATCAGGCAGTTTCCCAGACATTACTCACCCGTCCGCCACTCGTCACCCGAGAGCAAGCTCTCTGTGCTACCGTTCGACTTGCATGTGTTAGGCCTGCCGCCAGCGTTCAATCTGAGCCATGATCAAACTCTTCAATTTAAGTTTGATGCTCGTGAATTAAACTTCGTAATGAATTACGTATGTTCACTCAGAGACTTTGGTATTCATTTAGTGTCCGGAGACATTAAGAATCCATGTCACTTTGAGTGCCCACACAGATTGTCTGATAAATTGTTAAAGAGCAGTGCAACGCGGCTTTCGCTCACCGTTGCGAGGTCCCGTATAATACGTTTTCCTCATTCAGAGTCAAGCAATTATTTTCGCTTTTCTCCGTCGGCGTTCATCTCTGAAGCCTGCTGTCACGGCGGTTTGTAATCCGTTGTTCCGTGTCAGTGGAGGCGCATTATAGGGAGTTCTTCGGCAGTGACAAGAGCTAATTTAAAAAAATCTTTCAACCGTCTTTTTTTTGCTCAAAAACGTGCTACAGCGCTAGTTTTTCGAGCGTTTCAAAGCCGTAACGGCGTAAAACGGGTAAAAGTTGCTCAGTCTCAGCGGTCAATGCCATGCAATACGCAATATTGTTGTCGGCAGATTTTGCATCTGGCGCTTCATGTTCAAGCAGCCAGGCGGTGCGACGGGCAATAGCCGCACCGGAATCCACCAGCCGGGTCCCTTCTGGCAGAACGGCAAGCAACTCCTCCTGTAATAGAGGAAAGTGCGTGCAGCCCAGCACAACCGTATCGGGCGGTTCCGACATTTTCAGCCATGGACGCAAAATACGGCTCAACTCATCCAGGGATACTGCCTGACCATGCAGCTTCGCTTCCGCCATCTCTACCAGCTCGGCAGACCCTAACATGGCAATCTTGCATTCATTGGCAAAGCGTTCGATCAGCTCGCGGGTATAAGGACGCTTAACCGTACCGCGCGTTGCAAGCAGTCCCACCACGCCATTTGCCGTCAGACGCGCCGCAGGTTTAATCGCTGGCACCACGCCGACAACCGGGAACGGGAATTTTTCACGTAAAGCGGGAAGGGAAACCGTACTCGCCGTATTACAGGCAATCACCGCCAGGGCGAGAGGATAATGTTGTTGTACGGCGGTAACGATTTCAACGACGCGTTCGACAATAAACGCTTCGCTCTTCTCCCCATAAGGAAAAGCCACGTTATCGAATGCATAGATGTAATGAAGATCCGGCAGCAGATGCCGAATCTCATCATAGACTGAAAGCCCACCGACACCGGAGTCAAACACCAGGACGGTGGGACGTGGGTCAGAAGGTGTAGCTGCCAGACAAGGTGTATTCCCGTCCTGCAGTTTCGTAGCCATAAACTGTCTCGTAGTCTTTATCGAACAGGTTGGCGATTTTACCACGAACTGTAAGGTGAGAGGTGACAGGATATGAAACGGCGAGATCCCACAAACTTACCCCACCCATCTTTACTCGCTCTGAGGTGAACGTATTCGGATCGTACGCCACGTCATAGCGGGTGCCCAGATAGCGGTAGGCCAGATTCCAGTCGAGATCCCATACCTGCGCATCCAGCTGGTACTTCACCTGCTGCTTCGAACGGCGGGCCAGCACTTCGTTGGTTTTGGCATTACGCGGATCAACATAGTCATAAGAAATCTGATGCCCCACCGGACCCGTATCGAACTGCGCCGTGGCTTCAATACCTTTGATGCGTGCTTTATCCACGTTGTAGTAGCGGAACGTACGCGGGTCGCTGCTGATCAGGTTATCGATATCGTTGCGATAACCCGATACGCGCCAGGTCACCGGTCCGGTCAGCCCCTCAAAACCACCTTCCCACTGCTTGCTCTCTTCCGGCTTCAGGTTCGGGTTGCCGTAGCTCGCACTGTGGATCTGGCTCATGGTCGGTGCTTTGTAGGCCGTACCGTAGGAACCGATGATCCGGTAACCTTCGATAAACTCCCATCCGGCGCTGGTCTGCCAGGTGTTATGGTTGCCAAAGTTAGAGTTATCGTCATTACGCGCGGCGGCTTCCAGGGTGACGCTATCGAACTGCTGCATGGCGGACAGGAAGACCCCGGTGTTGCGTTGCTCGTAGCCTTTATCCAGATAACCGGTTCCCGCCTGGGTTTTTTGCTTCTGCCAGTCCAGACCCGCGCCGATATTGCCGTGGCCCACCGTGACGGTGTTCATCCACTGGGCGGTGTATTGCTTGACGTCATCCGTAGTGGCAGACGAAGCATAGCGGCCTTTGCTCGGGTCATAGTTCTGATCTTTGCTGCGACCGTAACCACCCACCAGTTGGGTCTGGTAGATCCCCTGGTTATAGCGCAGGCCGGTGTCCCAGTTCTGGCTATACAGCTGACGCGTATCCGGCAGGCCATCGACCATAAAGCTGTCGTCATAATGCTCATAGCCGTCATACGCCGTGCGGTTGTCATAGCCGAGCCCACGCACAAAGCCGCTCAGGTTGTCGGTGATCTGCTGCTCAACCGAGCCAAACAGCGACTTGCTCATAAAGCCGTCGCGATCGGGCTGGCGTGGCGCATCTGCCGCATCGATATCAAAGCCACGGGTGTAGGTATAGTTACCGCCGAGGGTGATTTTGGTTTTATCCAGCACCTGCTGGAAGGCGCCATCATAGGATTGATAGCCTTTCGAGCCGACGCTGGCGGTAATTTCCGCCCCAGGCTTGTCCCGACCCGTAATAATGTTAATCACACCGCCAATCGCATCCGAACCATACAGGGCCGAGCGCGGGCCACGAATGTATTCGACACGCTGAATGAGCGACACGGGAATCTGGCTGAGATCCGGTGAGTTACTGATCCCGGCGTTATTCAGTGGAATGCCGTCAATCAGCACCAGCACATGGCGGGATTCGGTCCCGCGAATAAAGGTAGAGGAGTTAGCGCCCATCCCGCCGCTCTGGGCGATATCCACACCCGGTAAGCGTGACATGACCTCAACGACGCTTTTTGCCTGCCAGCGTTCAATATCTTCCCGGGTAACAACGGAGCTGGGGGCCAGAACGGTATTGGCAGGTTGTGCAACACGGTTCGCCGTTACGACCAACGCGTCTGCGCCATCCTGCGCCCAGCCCGAAAATGCCGTGACGGAAAGCGCCGTCAACAGCGATACTTTTTTAATCATTGTTAAAGCATCCACAATATAAGAAGGATGCCGCAGGCCTCACCCATAGCACGCGATGATGAAACCAAATGCGACGTGATCCCGGCAGGTCTTCGGGCTAGGTGGCTTTATAAGGATGAAGACTTCCCATTTTCACAGTGTCTACAGCGCTCATCCCGCCAGTCTTTACCGCTGCGCGTCAGCTCCAGATTTGCACTGGATTCCCTTTTCACTCACAAGAGACCGGAAACATAATGCTACATTTAGACACGTATAGATGTCCAGACTGCCGTTAACCATTAAGGCTGGACATCCCCTGCACAATCCCTACAATCCCCGCGTAATTCATCATCAATCAGGAAGCATCATGACCCCCGAACACCTCCCGACAGAACAGTACGACGCGCAACTGGCAGAGAAAGTCGTCCGTCTGCAAAGTATGATGACGCCTTTTGCTGCGCCTGCGCCTGAGGTGTTCCGCTCCCCGGTCAGTCACTACCGTATGCGTGCTGAATTCCGTATCTGGCACGACGGTGACGACCTGTATCACATCATTTTCGATCAGCAGACCAAAAGCCGTATCCGCGTGGACAGCTTCCCGGCGGCCAGCGAGATGATTAACCAGTTGATGACCCTGATGATGGATGGCGTGCGCAATAATCCGCTGCTGCGCCATAAGCTGTTCCAGATTGACTACCTGACCACCCAAAGCAATCAGGCCATCGTCTCCCTCCTGTACCATAAAGCGCTGAATGACGAGTGGCGCCAGGCTGCAGAAGCCCTGCGTGATGCGCTGCGCGCGCAGAACATCAACGTCCATCTGATTGGCCGTGCGACAAAAACCAAAATCGCGCTGGATCAGGATTTCATCGACGAGCGCCTGCCGGTGGCGGGTAAAGAGATGATTTATCGCCAGGTGGAGAACAGCTTTACTCAGCCGAACGCGGCGATGAACGTGCAGATGCTGGAGTGGGCGCTGAATGCCACCGAAGGTTCAACCGGCGATCTGCTGGAGCTCTACTGCGGTAACGGCAACTTCTCGCTGGCGCTGGCGCGTAACTTCAATCGCGTACTGGCTACCGAAATCGCCAAACCGTCGGTGGCTTCCGCTCAGTACAACATCGCGGCGAACCACATTGATAATGTGCAGATCATTCGCATGTCGGCAGAAGAATTTACTCAGGCGATGAACGGCGTGCGGGAATTTAACCGTCTGCAGGGGATTGATCTGAAGAGCTACCAGTGTGAGACGATTTTCGTCGATCCGCCGCGCAGCGGGCTGGACAGCGAAACTGAGAAGATGGTGCAGGCGTACCCGCGTATTCTTTATATCTCCTGCAACCCGGAAACCTTATGCAAGAACCTGGAAACATTAAGCCAGACGCACAAGGTTGAACGTCTGGCGTTGTTCGATCAGTTCCCGTATACGCACCATATGGAGTGCGGCGTGTTACTGACGGCCCGGTAAACCGTTATCGCCGGGTGGCGCTGCGCTTACCCGGCGTGGGACAGATTACTCTGGCAGCTGCTGTTTACGGTTACGCATTTTAATGCCGATCCAGAACACCAGCGCCACCGACAGTACGGCAGGCAGGAAGTTAGAGCCAATATCCGGATACTCTGCGCGCACCACGGTGCTATACAGCAGGACACCCAGCACAAAGAACGCCGCCGACAATGCCGGTAACCCCACCGGCATGGTGCGATTCTGATAACGCTGATGCAGACAGTACACCGTCAGCACCAGAGAGATCATCGGGAAAACCGAAAACGGTACAATGGAGCTAAACATCGCTGCAAAGGTACCGTTAATGGATAAGCCAGCGATCAATGCCAGCAATAATGTTCCTTTATCCTGTCCTGTCTGTTTCATTACTCACCTTTCACTCATCGGATTGATGCGCCAGTTTTTCTTGTTCACGGCGATACCAGTAATAAGCCCCTTTAGAGATCATCCGCAGTTGCAATACCAGTCGCTCTTCGAGTTGCTTGCGTTGTTCAACGCTCACATCCAGTGCTTCGGCGCCCGCACTGAAGACTATGGTTACCATCGCCTCGGCCTGCGCTTCAGTGAAGGCGCGCGGCATATGGTTTTCGAGTTCAAGATAGTCGGCAAGTTCCGCAATAAAATGCTGAATCTCACGCGCCACGGCGGCGCGAAACGCGGCCGAGGTACCAGAGCGTTCCCGCAACAGTAAACGAAACGCGTTAGGGTTGTTGCCGATAAACTCCATAAAGGTGGAAACGGAGGTGCGGATCACGCTGCCCCCTTTGGCGATACGCTGACGCGCCTGGCGCATCAGCTGGCGGAGCATCAGCCCGCTTTCATCCACCATGGTCAGACCCAGTTCATCTACGTCACGGAAATGACGATAGAAAGAGGTAGGCGCAATCCCGGCTTCGCGTGCGACTTCGCGCAGGCTCAGACTGGCAAAACTTCGCTCGGCACTCAGTTGACTGAATGCCGCTTCTACCAGCGAACGCCGGGTTTTCTCTTTTTGTTGTGCTCTTACGCCCATCACGATAGTTGAATCCTTCCAAAGGCCCGCTGGCACTATACCAGAGAATAAAATTAATCGGTTTACCTGGCTTACAGAATGAGGGTTTCCCTGTTGTTTGTGCTCCACCACGCGAAAAGAGCACAACGATAATTGGGTTATCCCGCCAATGATGTTACTATTCTGTTGCTTTTATGTATAAGAACAGGTAAGCCTTACCATGTCACATTCCTACGATTACGACGCAATAGTTATTGGTTCCGGCCCCGGCGGCGAAGGCGCTGCTATGGGACTGGTTAAGCAAGGAGCCAGAGTAGCGGTTATTGAGCGCTACCATAATGTTGGCGGCGGTTGCACCCACTGGGGCACCATCCCTTCCAAAGCTCTCCGCCACGCTGTCAGCCGCATCATTGAATTCAACCAGAACCCTCTTTACAGCGATCACTCCCGTCTTCTCCGCTCTTCTTTTGCCGACATCCTGAACCATGCTGATAACGTTATTAATCAGCAGACGCGTATGCGTCAGGGCTTTTATGAGCGCAATCACTGCGAAATTTTGCAGGGTAACGCCCATTTCGTTGATGAACATACGCTGGCGCTGGAGTGCCATGATGGTTCGGTCGAGACCATTACCGCCGAGAAGTTTGTGATCGCCTGTGGCTCACGCCCGTACCATCCGGCAGATGTGGATTTTTCCCATCCAAGGGTTTACGACAGCGACTCCATTCTGAGCCTGCATCATGAGCCACGCCACGTGCTGATCTACGGTGCCGGGGTGATCGGCTGTGAATATGCCTCCATCTTCCGCGGCATGAACGTCAAAGTTGACCTAATTAACACTCGCGACCGCCTGCTGGCGTTCCTCGATCAGGAGATGTCCGATTCACTGTCGTACCACTTCTGGAACAGCGGCGTGGTGATTCGTCACAACGAAGAGTACGAGAAGATCGAAGGCTGTGACGATGGCGTGATCATGCATCTGAAATCGGGTAAAAAGCTGAAAGCCGACTGCCTGCTTTACGCTAACGGTCGTACCGGTAACACCGACTCGCTGGCGCTGGAAAACATCGGTTTAACCACCGACAGCCGTGGGCTGCTCAAGGTCAACAGCATGTACCAGACCGCCCTGCCGCATATCTATGCTGTCGGTGACGTGATTGGTTATCCAAGCCTGGCATCAGCGGCGTATGACCAAGGGCGCATTGCGGCTCAGGCGCTGGTGAAAGGCGAAGCGACAGCGCATCTTATCGAAGATATCCCGACCGGCATTTACACCATTCCGGAAATTAGTTCTGTCGGCAAAACCGAGCAGCAGCTGACAGCCATGAAGGTGCCTTACGAGGTGGGTCGTGCCCAGTTTAAACATCTGGCGCGGGCGCAAATCGTCGGGATGAGCGTGGGAACGCTGAAGATCCTGTTCCATCGCGAGACGAAAGAGATCCTCGGCATACACTGCTTCGGCGAGCGTGCGGCGGAAATCATTCACATCGGCCAGGCGATCATGGAGCAAAAAGGTGGCGGTAACACCATCGAATACTTTGTTAATACCACCTTTAACTACCCGACCATGGCAGAAGCTTATCGGGTAGCGGCGCTGAACGGCTTAAACCGCCTGTTTTAACGCACTGTCGAAACGGCCTTCCATCGAACTGCGGATGGCCTCTGCCAGCTGCTCATAGCGGCTGCGCAGCGGCGATCCCGGACGATAAACCAGGCCAATGGTACGGCGCGGCTCCGGCTTGATGCATGGCAGATAGACCACCCCGTCGCGACGACGTTCCGGCGGGACTGACAGCGCGGGCAGCAGCGTAATACCACTTCCTGCCGCCACCATGTTACGCAGCGTTTCCAGGCTGGTTGCACGGAAGTGGGTATCTTCATCGGCACCCGCTTCAAAGCAGAAGCCCATCGCCTGATCGCGCAGACAGTGGCCATCTTCCAGCATCAGCAGCTTTTCTCCGGCCAGATCGGCCATCGGCACGCGATCGCGGTTCGCCCACGGGTGATCCTCATAGATCGCCAGCATCATCGGCTCGTCAAACAGCGGCACTTCGATAAAAGCTTCACTCTCTTTGACCAGCGCGAGGATTGCGCAATCGAGCTTACCGCTGTCCAGCTGCGCCAGCAGCTGATGGGTTTGCGCTTCGTGCAGATACATTTCGAGTTTCGGGAAGGTCTGGTGCAGCATCGGAATAATTTGCGGCAGCAGGTACGGGCCAACGGTTGGGATCAGGCCAATATGCAGCGGGCCGGACATCGTCTCCCCCTGCTGGCTCGCCATTTCCTTGAGCACTTTGACCTCGCGCAGCACGGTGCGCGCCTGATCCACCAGCAGCAGGCCCGCCTGGGTGAACAGCACTTTACGACTGGTGCGCTCCAGCAGCATCACGCCAAGCTCATCCTCCAGCTTGCGGATCTGTCCGCTAAGCGTAGGCTGACTGACGTGGCAGGAGTCTGCCGCGCGGCGAAAATGGCGGTGCTCGGCTAACGCCACCAGGTATTCAAGATCACGAATATTCATTATTCATCCTCCGTCGCCACGATAGTTCATGGCGATAGATAGCATAGCAACGAACGATTATCCCTATCAAGCGTTCTGTTGAATAATGCATCACAGAGACGAGGCGGCACTGATTACCCTTGAAGTCCTGTCCCGTCTGACGAGTTTCTCTCAAAACTCGAACAACTAAAGCCAACGTGAACTTTTGCGGACCCCGTGGTCCGCCTTTTTTTTGCGTAAAAAAACCCAGCTCGGGGCTGGGCTTCAGTACGTAGGCCGGGTAAGCGAAGCGCCACCCGGCGTATAAACCGTCATACCAGGCGGTTTTTCGCATCCGCAATCGCCTGCGCCACTTGCCTCGGCGACACGCCACCTTTGGCCGCACGCTTATCCAGACAGGATTGCAGCGCCAGGATCGGATAGACATCCTCGCCAATCACGCTGCTGAATTTCTGCAGGTCGGCCAGCGGCAGATCTTCCAGCGGTTTGCCCTGACGAATGGCTTCTACCACCGCTTCGCCGACGATATGGTGCGCTTCACGGAACGGCACACCTTTGGCGACCAGGTAATCCGCCAGCTCGGTGGAGTTAGCGTAGCCCTGCTGGGCCGCTTCCTGGCAACGCGGACGTTTCACCTGAATGCCGTCCAGCACCAGCGCCGCCATATGCAAACAGTCCAGCCAGGTGTCGAGCGCGTCGAAGAGCCCTTCCTTGTCTTCCTGCATATCTTTGTTGTAGGCCAGCGGGAGCCCTTTGAGGGTCATCATCATGCCGGTCAGCGCACCCTGCACACGGCCACACTTGCCGCGGATCAGCTCCAGCGCATCCGGGTTTTTCTTCTGCGGCATCAGGGATGAGCCAGAGGTCACACGGTCCGACAGTTCAACAAAACCGGCTTCGCCAGAGTTGAAGAAGATCAGGTCTTCGGCAAAGCGCGACAGGTGCACCATACCGATAGAGGCATTGGAGAGCAGCTCCAGCACGTGGTCACGGTCGGAGACGCTGTCCAGGCTGTTGCGGGTGGCGGAAGCAAAGCCCAGCCAGCCGGCCAGCTGTTCACGGTCGATTTCGTAGGCGGTACCCGCCAGCGCGCCGCTGCCCAGCGGGCTTACGTCGAGGCGCTTCAAAGTATCCTGCAGGCGGCTCTCATCACGGGCCAGCATCTCAACGTAGGCCAGCGACCAGTGCGCAAAGGTGACAGGCTGGGCACGCTGCAGGTGGGTATAACCCGGCATCACCGCATCCTGATTGTTGTGCGCGGTTTCCACCAGCGCGCTCTGCAGCTGACGATTCGCGGCCAGCAGTTCCACCACAGTGTCTTTACACCACAGCTTGAGGTCGGTCGCCACCTGGTCGTTACGGCTCCGGCCGGTGTGCAGCTTTTTACCTAACTGGCCGACTTTGTCGATCAGCTTGCCTTCTACCCAGCTGTGAATATCTTCGGCGTCGCTCTCGAGGATCTGCTGCGGGTTCAGACGCACCTCTTCCAGCAGGTTGTTCAGCGCCTCTTCCAGCTGCACCTGTTCGTCTGCGGTCAGCACGCCTACGGTCACCAGCGCTTTGGACCAGGCCACAGAGCCGACGATATCCTGTTCGGCCAGGCGGTAGTCGAAGCGCAAAGAGTCGTTGAACTGTTTGAACCGTTGATCCGCTGCCTGTGTAAAACGCCCACCCCAAAGTGCCATAACATGCTTCCTTTATTCGTTAGTTCCGCCGGGTGGCGCTACGCTTACCCGGCCTACGGTCTTGTAGGCCCGGCAAGCAGAGCGCCGCCGGGCAGTAAATCTTAAGCCAGAATACGCGTACCAATCGGCGTGCCGTTAAACAGCGCTGGCAGTTGCTCGGCGTGGCGCCAGGAGGCGATATCTACCGGACGACCGAGCGTGCGGGCGGCATCCAGCGCCGCGTTCACCTTCACAATCATGCCGTCGGTAATAATGCCCTGCTCGATCAGCTGCTCAGCTTTCTCAGCGGTCATTTCCGCAATGCGCTGGCCTTTGCCGTCCAGAATGCCGCTCACGTCAGAGAGCAGGATCAGGTCTGCGCCCAGCGTCGCCGCCAGCGCGGTTGCCGCCTGGTCAGCGTTGACGTTCATCAGATCGCCCTCTTCGGTGACGCCGATAGAGCTGACCACTGGCAGGAAACCGCCTTCCAGTAGCGTATTAATCAGTTTTGGTGAACCCGGCTGCGCCAGCCCTACGTGGCCAAGCTCTTCGTCGAGCTGGGTCACTTTGACGCTGTCGCCATCGCCAAGATAGAGACCCACGGAGGCGATATGGTGTTTCTTCGCCCACGCCAGCAGGGTTTTGTTGGCAGTCCCCGCCAGGGCACCGGTAATAATGTCGATCTGGTCGGCAGGCGTAACGCGCAGGCCATTCTTCTTTTTCACCGGCAGGTTCAGGCCTTTCATTAATTCATCGACCACGCAGCCGCCGCCGTGAACAATCACCAGCGGGCGTTGATGGGATTCGCGATAGTTAACCAGCGCGGTAAACAGACGCTCCAGCGCCTCTTCGCTGTCCAGCAGGACACCACCAAGCTTGATAATTAATGGGTTCATCATCACACCTTAAATAAGAGACTGCGTTTCAGCATAGCCAAAACGAATATTTGCGCACTGGATTGCCTGAGCGGCAGCGCCTTTCAGCAGGTTATCCTCTGCGGCCACCACAATCAGGTGCTCACCCTGCACGGCAAAGCCGATATCGCAGAACGGCAGACCCACCACGTTTTTCAGCGCCGGGACGCCTTTGTCGTACAGACGCACCAGGGGTTTATCCGCATAGGCCTGAATAAAGACCGCATTCACCTGGTCTTTGGTCACGCCCGGTTTCAGGCGGCAGGTGATGGTTTCGAGGATCCCGCGCGGGAAGCTGCCCAGATGCGGCGTAAAGATGACGTCCGTCCCCAGGTGGGTAGTGATTTCCGGGTGATGACGGTGATTGAATACGCCATACGGCTGCAGGCTCACTTCGCAGAAGCTGTTGGAGATTGCCGCTTTGCGCCCGGCTCCGCTCACGCCGCTGGTGGCGTTGATCACCGGCCACTGATTCAGATCCAACAGGTTTGCGTCGATCAACGGCTTCAGGGAGAGCTGTGCCGCCGTCGGGTAGCAACCCGGTACGGCAATCAGGTTCGCTTCTTTCAGCGCATCGGCGCTCCACTCCGCCAGACCATACACTGCCTTTTCAAGCAGCTCCGGGTGCTGATGGGTAAAGCCATAGTATTTTTCATAGAACGCGGCGTCGTTCACCCGGAACGCACCGGAGAGATCGAACACCACGCAACCGGCGGCCAGGAACTGCGGCGCCAGGTCGTGGCTGACTTCGTGGGCGGTAGCCAAAAACACCACGTCCACGCCGTCGGTAAACTCGCTGATATCCGACATTGGCTGCAATGGCAGATCGACAATCCCTTTAAGTTGCGGATGTAAATCGGAAATTAACTTTCCTGCATCATTGCTTTGCGCTGAGACAGTCAAAGCGGTTATGGTCATATGAGGATGGCGATTCACGTAGCTTACAAGCTCTGCGCCCGCATAACCGCTGGCGCCTACAATCAGCGTATTCAACATCGGGTTCCTTTATGCTCAACGTTAATGTATTTTTATTCACATTTATTGCATGAATATTGATACTATCACGACCTAAGGTGTGTCAACAATGAAAATGAATTTACCGCCATTTATCGAGATCTACCGCGCCCTGATTGCCACGCCGTCCATCAGCGCAACGGAAGAAGCGCTGGATCAGAGTAATGAGACTTTAATCAATCTGCTGGCGGGATGGTTCAGCGATCTCGGCTTTAAGGTGGAGGTTCAGCCGGTCCCGGGAACCCGAAATAAATTTAACCTGCTCGCCAGTACCGGCCAGGGTGCCGGCGGTCTGCTGCTGGCGGGACATACCGATACCGTCCCCTTTGACGATGGGCGCTGGACCCGCGATCCCTTCACCCTGACCGAGCACGACAACAAGCTCTACGGGCTGGGCACCGCCGACATGAAAGGCTTCTTCGCCTTTATCCTCGACGCGTTGCGTGACGTGGACGTGAAAACGCTGAAAAAGCCGCTCTATATTCTGGCGACCGCCGACGAAGAGACCAGCATGGCGGGCGCGCGCTACTTCTCTGAAAACACCTCGATTCGCCCGGATTGCGCCATTATCGGCGAGCCGACTTCCCTGCAGCCAATCCGCGCGCACAAAGGTCATATCTCTACGGCGGTGCGCGTGCTGGGCCAGTCCGGCCACTCCAGCGATCCGGCGCGCGGCGTCAACGCCATCGAACTGATGCACGACGCCATTGGCCGCATCATGCTGCTGCGCGACGAGCTAAAAGAGCGTTATCACTACGAAGCCTTCACCGTGCCGTATCCAACGCTGAACCTCGGCAGCCTGCACGGCGGCGATGCCTCCAACCGCATCTGCGCCTGCTGCGAACTGCATATGGACATTCGCCCGCTGCCGGGCATGACGCTGAGCGATCTCGACGGCTTGCTGAACGAAGCCCTGGCCCCGGTGAGCGAACGCTGGCCGGGCCGTCTGACGGTCTCTGAACTGCATCCGCCGATCCCGGGCTACGAGTGCCCGCCGGACCATCAGCTGGTGGAAGTGGTGGAAAAACTGCTCGGCGAGAAAACCGACGTGGTGAACTACTGCACCGAAGCGCCGTTTATTCAGACTCTCTGTCCGACGCTGGTCCTCGGCCCGGGCTCCATCAACCAGGCCCACCAACCGGATGAGTACCTGGAAACGCGCTTTATCAAACCAACCCGTGAGTTAATTACTCAGGTTGTGCATCACTTCTGCTGGCATTAATGACTGCTCCCCTCTCTCACGAGAGGGGAAAAATCTCATGATCTTCGTCACACTCTCATAAGCATCTCTTATCTGACGCAAAGCCAATTAAATTTCGTAAATTGCCCGCATTTATTCGTTTGCTGAACCGTTTTCGCAGCAATTGACGACGGGGGTTTTACGTGGCTTTATAAAGGGAGATGACAAAATAATGTCCGTTAGATGTCTGGCCGGGCATAAACAAAAATGATGGGGTGACTGGGTTTTTATGAACGAACAATATTCCGCGTTGCGTAGTAATGTCAGTATGCTCGGCAAGGTGCTGGGAGATACCATCAAGGATGCGTTGGGCGAGAACATTCTCGATCGCGTTGAAACAATCCGTAAACTGTCTAAATCTTCCCGTGCCGGTAACGAAGCCAATCGTCAGGAGCTGCTCACTACGCTGCAGAACCTCTCCAACGACGAGCTGCTGCCCGTTGCCCGTGCCTTCAGCCAGTTCCTTAACCTGGCGAACACCGCCGAGCAGTACCACAGCATTTCGCCGAATGGCGAAGGGGCCAGCAACCCGGAAGTGATTGCCCGCACGCTCAGAAAACTCAAGGACCAGCCCGAACTCAACGAAGCGACAATCAAAAAGGCCGTCGAGTCTCTGTCCCTGGAGCTGGTGTTAACCGCCCACCCGACCGAGATCACCCGCCGCACCTTGATCCACAAGATGGGTGAAGTGAACAACTGCCTCAAGCAGCTGGATAACAAAGAGATTGCCGACTATGAACGTAACCAGCTGATGCGCCGTCTGCGCCAGCTGATTGCCCAGTCCTGGCACACCGATGAAATTCGTAAGCACCGCCCAAGCCCGGTTGATGAAGCCAAATGGGGCTTTGCGGTGGTGGAAAACAGCCTGTGGGAAGGGGTACCTAACTACCTGCGCGAGCTGAATGAACAGCTGGAAGAGAACCTCGGCTATCGCCTGCCGGTGGATTTTGTGCCGGTGCGTTTCACCTCCTGGATGGGCGGCGACCGCGACGGCAACCCGAACGTCACCGCAGAAATTACCCGTCACGTCCTGCTGCTGAGCCGCTGGAAAGCTACCGACCTGTTCCTGAAAGATATTCAGATTCTGATTTCAGAGCTCTCAATGGTCGAAGCCACGCCAGAACTGCTTGAGCTGGTGGGTGAAGCCGGTGCAACCGAACCTTACCGCTTCCTGCTCAAAAATCTGCGTGGCCAGCTGCTGGCCACGCAGGCCTGGCTCGAAGCGCGCCTCAAGGGCCAACGCCTGCCGAAACCTGCCGGTCTGCTGAGCCAGAACGAGCAGCTGTGGGAGCCGCTGTACGCCTGTTATCAATCACTACAGGCCTGCGGAATGGGCATCATCGCCAACGGCGAGCTGCTCGATACCCTGCGCCGCGTGAAGTGCTTCGGCGTGCCGCTGGTGCGTATCGACGTGCGTCAGGAGAGCACCCGCCACACCGAGGCGCTGGGCGAACTGACCCGCTATCTCGGCATTGGCGACTACGAAAGCTGGTCAGAAGCTGACAAACAGGCCTTCCTGATCCGCGAGCTGAATTCCAAACGCCCTCTGCTGCCACGGAGCTGGGCGCCAAGCGAAGAGACCCGCGAAGTGCTCGACACCTGCAAAGCGATCGTCGATGCGCCGAAAGGATCGGTGGCGGCCTATGTGATCTCGATGGCCAAAACCCCGTCCGACGTGCTGGCGGTTCACCTGCTGTTGAAAGAAGCAGGCATTACCTTCGCCCTGCCGGTTGCGCCGCTGTTTGAAACCCTCGACGACCTGAATAACGCCAACGACGTGATGACCCAGCTGCTGAACATCGACTGGTATCGCGGCTTTATCCAGGGCAAGCAGATGGTGATGATTGGCTATTCCGACTCTGCAAAAGATGCGGGCGTGATGGCCGCCTCCTGGGCGCAATATCAGGCTCAGGATGCGCTGATCAAAACCTGTGAAAAAGCCGGGATTGAACTGACCCTGTTCCACGGTCGCGGCGGCTCGATTGGCCGTGGCGGTGCCCCTGCTCATGCGGCCCTGCTCTCCCAACCGCCGGGCAGCCTGAAAGGCGGCCTGCGTGTGACCGAACAGGGCGAGATGATCCGCTTCAAGTACGGTCTGCCGGAAGTAACCATCAGCAGCCTGTCGCTCTACACCAGCGCGATCCTCGAAGCAAACCTGCTGCCACCGCCGGAGCCAAAAGACGCCTGGCGCCATATCATGGACGAGCTGTCGGATATCTCCTGCGATATGTATCGCGGCTATGTGCGCGAAAACAAAGATTTCGTGCCTTACTTCCGCTCGGCCACGCCGGAGCAGGAGCTGGGCAAACTGCCGCTGGGTTCACGTCCGGCAAAACGTCGCCCAACCGGCGGCGTGGAGTCCCTGCGTGCTATCCCGTGGATCTTCGCCTGGACGCAGAACCGTCTGATGCTCCCGGCCTGGCTGGGTGCCGGTGCCGCACTGCAAAAAGTGGTGGAAGACGGCAAGCAGAACGAGCTGGAATCCATGTGTCGCGACTGGCCGTTCTTCTCCACCCGCCTCGGTATGCTGGAGATGGTGTTCTCGAAAGCCGACCTGTGGCTGGCGGAATACTACGATCAGCGTCTGGTGAAACCGGAGCTGTGGGCGCTGGGTAGCGAACTGCGTGCGCTGCTGGAAGATGACATCAAAGTGGTGCTGGATATCGCCAACGACTCCCATCTGATGGCCGATCTGCCGTGGATTGCCGAGTCCATCCAGCTGCGTAACATCTACACTGACCCACTGAACGTGCTGCAGGCAGAGCTGCTGTACCGCTCGCGTAAAGCGGAAGAAGAGGGTCTGGAGCCGGATCCACGCGTGGAACAAGCGCTGATGGTCACCATCGCGGGCGTTGCGGCGGGGATGCGTAACACCGGCTAAGGCTTTATGCCCGGCGGCGCTACGCTTGCACGGGCCTACGATAAGTAGGCCGGGTAAGCGTTAGCGCCACCCGGCACATTTCGGTAGTCTCACTATGCAACACGATATCACCTCCCTCCTCACTGACCTGATCAACGGCACATCGCCCCTGCATCAGGTGCATTTTGTTTCTCCGGCCGAACAGGTCACCCACGCCTCCCCTCGTCTGGTGATTATGCTTGAGGGCCAAACCCATGACGTGGTGTTCTCGTCATCCAGGCATCATCCTTTGCCACCCACAACCTGTCTTAGCATCACCTTCGGCAAACAGCAGCTGACGATCCAGCTCCAGCGTGACGCCACCGTTTTGCATCAGCAGCAGGTTGCCAGGCGCGGGCCGAGAACGGGTGCTTTTCTGCTGCAAACGCTCGCTGAGTTGCAGATGCAACCGGATGAGCAGGAGACGGCCAGGCTGGTGGTATTAAGTTTGCTCAGCCACTGTCGCGATCTGCTGGGCAGCGATATCCACACCGCCTCCCGCAGCCGGGCGCTGTTTGAAGCCATTCGGACGTATATCGAAGAACATCATGCATCAGCCCTTACCCGCGAGTCGGTGGCGCAGGCGTTTTACATTTCACCGAATTACCTTTCGCATCTGTTTCAAAAGATCGGCAGCGTGGGGTTCAATGAATACCTGACCCGAACCCGTCTCGAGCATGCCCGACAGCTGCTCAGAGGCTACGATCTGAAAATTAAAGATATCGCCACGCGCTGCGGCTTTACGGACAGCAACTATTTCTGCCGCCTGTTTCGCAAGCACACCGAGCGCTCGCCGTCGGAATACCGCCGCCAGTATCACAGCCAGCTTACCGCCAAAAACTAGCATTGTGATCCCCCTCTCACTTCGCTAAGGACCTTACATTTGTCCAGTATTTAGCAAAATTGACCTCTGGCTCACCCCGCCTGGCCCGCCGTATCCTTAATTCAGACCTGAAGACTTAAGGAAAAATAATGGAACTCTATCTGGATACCGCCAGTGTGGCGGACGTCGAACGCCTTGCCCGCATCTTTCCTATTGCCGGCGTGACCACTAACCCGAGCATTATTGCCGCCAGCGGTGAATCCGTGTGGGATGTTCTCCCGCGCCTGCAGAAGATCGTTGGTCCGGAAGGCACTCTGTTTGCCCAGACCATGAGCCGTGATGCCGACGGGATGGTTGCCGAGGCCAGACGACTGAGCGCTTCTTTCCCGGACATCGTGGTCAAGATCCCGGTCACCGCAGAAGGTCTGGTCGCCATCAAAGCCCTTAAAAAAGAGGGCATCACCACCCTCGGTACCGCGGTGTACAGCGCCGCTCAGGGCTTGCTGGCCGCCCTGGCGGGAGCGAAGTACATCGCGCCGTACGTTAATCGCGTGGATGCCCAGGGCGGAGACGGGATCCGCACGGTGCAGGAGCTGCAAAGTCTGCTGGAACTGCACGCGCCAGAGAGCATGGTGCTGGCCGCCAGCTTCAAAACACCCCGTCAGGAGCTGGACTGCCTGCTCGCCGGCTGTGAAGCCATCACCCTGCCCATCGATGTCGCACAGCAAATGCTCAATACCCCCGCGGTAGAGTCAGCTATCGACAAGTTCGAGCAGGACTGGAAAAACGCGTTTGGTAGCCTCAATCTCTAAGGGAGACATGTTATGGACCGTATTATTCAATCACCCGGTAAATACATTCAGGGTGCCGATGTGCTCACCCGCCTCGGCGATTATCTCAAGCCGCTGGCAGCACGCTGGCTGGTGGTAGGCGATAAGTTTGTGCTGGGCTTTGCCGAAGAGACGCTGCGTCAGAGCTTTGAACAGGCCGAACTCTATGTCGAAATTGCGCCCTTCGGCGGCGAGTGTTCACAGAACGAGATCGATCGCCTGCGTGAGCTGGCCAAAGGTGCCGATTGTCAGGCGATCCTCGGCATCGGCGGCGGTAAGACGCTGGACACCGCCAAAGCGCTGGCGCACTTTATGGACGTCCCGGTCGCTATCGCGCCGACCATCGCCTCAACCGATGCGCCCTGCAGCGCGCTTTCCGTTATCTATACCGACAGCGGCGAATTCGATCGCTATCTGATGCTGCCGCACAACCCGAACATCGTCATTGTGGATACCCAGGTGGTGGCGCGGGCCCCTGCCCGCCTGTTGGCTGCCGGGATTGGCGATGCGCTGGCGACCTGGTTTGAAGCCCGGGCCTGCTCCCGCAGCGGCGCGACTACCATGGCGGGCGGCAAGTGCACCCAGGCCGCGCTGGCGCTGGCTGAGCTGTGCTACAACACACTGGTGGAAGAGGGTGAAAAAGCGATGCTGGCAGCGGAGCAGCATGTGGTGACCCCGGCCCTTGAGCGGGTGATTGAAGCCAACACCTATCTCAGCGGAGTCGGTTTTGAAAGCGGCGGCCTGGCGGCGGCGCACGCCATTCACAACGGTCTGACCGCCATCCCGGATGCCCATCATTATTATCACGGCGAGAAAGTGGCGTTTGGCACCCTGACCCAACTGGTGCTGGAGAATGCGCCGGTGGAAGAGATCGAAACCGTGGCGGCGCTGTGCCACAGCGTGGGGCTGCCGATTACCCTGGCGCAGCTGGCTATTACTGCCGATATCCCCGCCAAAATGCGCTTAGTGGCGGCCGCGTCATGTGCGAAAGATGAAACCATCCACAATATGCCGGGCGGTGCGACACCGGAGCAGGTGTATGCGGCCCTGGTGGTTGCCGACCAGTACGGCCAGCGTTTTTTACAGGAATGGGAGTAACCTTCATGCCCGGCGGCGCTGCGCTTGCACGGGCCTACAATCCGTAGGCCGGGTAAGGCGAAGCCGCCACCCGGCAAAAAAATCCCCGCCAGCGCGGGGATTTTCCTGTTTACAGCAGATCAAACCGGTCGAGGTTCATCACTTTCACCCATGCCGCGACAAAGTCCGTCACGAACTTCTCGTGGGCATCGCTGCTGGCGTAAACCTCGGCCAGGGCGCGCAGCACGGAGTTGGAACCAAACACCAGGTCGGCACGGCTCGCCAGATACTTCACGTCTCCGCTCACGCGGTCGCGGCCTTCAAACAGCTCGCTGGATTCATCGGTAGCCTTCCACTGCGTGCCCATATCCAGCAGGTTGACGAAGAAGTCCGTACTGAGTACGCCCACGCGATCGGTAAAGACCCCGCTCTTACCACCATCGAAGTTAGCGCCCAGCACGCGCAGCCCGCCCAGCAGCACCGTCATCTCTGGCGCGGTCAGGGTCAGTTGCTGCGCTTTATCAATCAGCAGCGATTCGGTAGTCGAGACGTCGATCGCCGCCCGGTAGTTACGGAAACCATCAGCAACTGGCTGCAGCAGCGTAAACATGCCGATATCGGTCTGATCCTGGCGCGCGTCAACCCGGCCCGGCGTAAACGGCACGGTGATGTTCACACCAGCGGCTTTGGCCGCCTGCTCAACGCCCACCACACCCGCCAGCACGATGATATCCGCCAGTGACGCTTTATGCGCCGATTTATAGATGTCTTCCAGCACCGGCAGCACGCGCGCGGCCACGGCGTTGACATCCCAGCTGCGCTGCGGCGCCAGCGCCAGACGGGCGCCGTTGGCCCCGCCACGCTTATCGCCACCGCGGAAGGTGGACGCCGAGGCCCATGCCACCGACACCAGCTCGCTGACCGACAGCCCGGAAGCCGCAATATCCGCTTTCAGGCTTTGAATATCTTCCGCGGTCGGGTGGAAGAACGGCTGTGGCAGCGGATCCTGCCAAATCAGCTCTTCTTTCGGTACTTCTGGCCCGATATAACGCGCAATTGGCCCCATATCGCGGTGGGTCAGTTTGAACCACGCCCGGGCGAAGGCTTCGTTAAAGGCCTGCGGATCGTTGAGGAAACGACGGGAAATCTTGTCGAACTCCGGATCGAAACGCAGCGTCAGGTCGGTAACCAGCATGGTCGGTTTGCGTTTCTTCGACGGGTCAAACGGGTCGGGCATGATTTCCGGCGCATTCGAGGCTTCGAACTGGATAGCACCTGCCGGACTGCGGGTTTGCACCCAGTCGTATTTGTACAGGTTCTCAAAGAAGTAGTTGCTCCACTGGGTCGGCGTCTGGGACCAGATCACTTCCAGACCGGAGGTAATGGCGTCGGCACCAAAACCGCTGCCGTGGGTGCTGGCCCAGCCCAGGCCCTGCGCTTCAAGCGGGCCGCCTTCCGGATCGATACCCACATGGGTCGCTTCCCCGGCACCGTGGGTTTTACCCAGCGTATGACCCCCGGCGATCAGCGCGACGGTCTCTTCATCGTTCATCCCCATGTTGCCGAAGGTGGCGCGGATCGCCGCCGCCGCAGACAGTGGTTCACCGCTGGCATTTGGCCCTTCCGGGTTGACGTAGATCAGCCCCATCTCGGTGGCACCAACGGCACTTTTCGCCAGGCTTTCCGGATGGCGGTGCTCAAGCCAGGCTTTCTCATCACCCCAGTTCACATCGAGATCCGGTTCCCAGACATCTTCACGCCCGGCACCAAAGCCAAAGGTACGGAAGCCAGAGTTCTCCAGCGCCACGTTACCGGCAAGAATAAACAGGTCGGCCCAGGAGATTTTCTGGCCATATTTTTGTTTGATCGGCCACAGCAGACGACGCGCCTTATCGAGGCTGACGTTATCCGGCCAGGAGTTAAGGGGAGAGAAACGCTGTTGGCCCCGGCCCGCACCGCCACGCCCGTCTACGGAGCGATAGGTCCCGGCGCCGTGCCACGCCATACGGATGAACAGACCGGCGTAGCTACCCCAGTCTGCAGGCCACCACGGCTGGGAATCGGTCAGCAGGGCTTTCAGATCGCCTTTCAGAGCAGAGTAATCTAACTTGCTGAATTCTTTGCGGTAGTTAAAATCTTTGCCTAGCGGGTTGGAACGTTCGGAATGCTGGTTGAGAAGGTCGATACGAAGCTGTTTGGGCCACCAGTCCCGGCTGTTGGTGCCGGCACCTGCGCTCTTGTCATAACTGCCCTGATGGAAAGGACACTTACCTGAAGTTTGGTTCTCGTCGGACGTACTCATCGCTCTGCTCCCTCTATGGTTTTATCGTTAGGATATACACCACCGGCAACAAGAGATAATTGAAACCATCCACAGATTTGATAGTTAATACCGTCGATATCTGCCTGAAATATAAAAGCCCTCATCATTGTGAGGGCTTCATCGTTACAGACCCGGGCGAACCCCCAGCGTATGGCAGATCGCGTAGCTCATTTCGGCGCGGTTAAGGGTATAGAAATGGAAATCTTTCACCCCTTCGCGGCTTAAAATCTTCACCATGTCCATGGCAATATTGGCCCCCACCAGCTTGCGGGTTTCGGCGTCATCGTCCAGACCTTCATACATCTTCGCCATCCACAGCGGGATGCGCACGTTGGTCATGTCGGCAAATTTCTTCGCCTGCTTGAAGTTGGAGACCGGCAGAATACCCGGAATAATTTCAACATCGATACCGGCGGAGACGCAGCGGTCACGGAAGCGCAGGTAGCTTTCGACATCAAAGAAGAACTGGGTGATGGCACGGTTGGCACCGGCATCCACTTTACGTTTCAGGTTGAGCAGATCCGCCTGGGCGCTTTTCGCTTCCGGATGCACTTCCGGGTAAGCCGCCACGGAGATGTCGAAGTCCCCCACCTCTTTCAGCAGCGCCACCAGATCGGTCGCGTACATATCCGGCTTACCGCTGCCCGGCGGCAGGTCGCCACGCAGGGCCACGATATGGCGGATGCCGTTGTTCCAGTAATCCTGGGCAATGGTGCGCAGTTCGTCGCGGGTGGCATCGATACAGGTCAGATGCGGCGCGGCTTCCAGACCGGTACGATCCTTAATGCCTTTAATGATGCTGTGCGTACGGTCGCGCTCGCCGGAGTTGGCACCGTAGGTCACCGAAACGAATTTCGGCTTCAGGCTGCTCAGGCGATCGATAGAGGCCCACAGGGTCTGCTCCATTTCACTGGTGCGCGGCGGGAAAAATTCAAAAGAGACGTTAATCTGGCCGTTTACTTCAGCCAGGCTCTGATTCAGGGCTTCCCGCTGGTTGGCGTGAAAAAAGCTCATACCTTACCTCATCAATCGCGTGTCGTTGTTTTGTTGTGTTCGAACTTCTATACGTTTAGACGTCCAGATGTAAAAATGACGGAAAAGCCGACTGGCGTCAACTGAAAATATCATCATTGACGGTGAGGAATGCTCAGGGAAGATGAAAAAGGTTCAGGATGAGGCGACTATTCCCTCTCCCCTGTGGGGAGAGGGGGAAAACATATGGATTACAGCAGCTGTGCCAGACGGTTGATATCTGACTGGATTGCCCCGGCGGTGACGTCACGGCCCGCACCTGGACCACGGATCACCAGCGGGTTATCGCGATACCAGCGGCTTTCGATGGCGAAGACGTTATCGCACGGCAGCAGCGCCGCCAGCGGATGTTCCGGGCGGACGGCTTCAACCCCGACGCGGGCTTTGCCATTGGCATCGAAACGCGCCACGTAGCGCAGAACCAGGCCCATTTCGCGGGCCGCTTCCAGGCGCTGTAGCATCTGCTCGTTCAGGGCATCACCGTTCTCAAAGAAGTAATCCACAGACCCCTCTTCACAGTCCGTCGGCACCAGCGACTCCACGCGCACCTGACCCGGCTCGATATCGTAGCCCGCTTCACGCGCCACAATCACCAGCTTACGCATCACGTCTTTACCGGAGAGGTCAACGCGCGGGTCGGGCTCGGTCAGCCCCTGCTGCCACGCCTGGTCCACCAGGTCGGTAAACGGCACGGTGCCATCAAACTGCAGGAACAGCCACGACAGGGTGCCGGAGAAGATACCGCTGATGGCCAGAATGCTGTCGCCGCTTTCGATCAGATCGCGCACGGTGTGGTTCACTGGTAAACCGGCCCCGACGGTGGCGTTATACAGCCAGTGACGGCCCGTTTTTTCAAAGGCGTCGTGGATCTGGCGATAGTTGCGGGTATTGCTGGCGCCCGCCAGTTTGTTGGCGCTGATAACGTGGAAACCGTGGCTGGCGAAATCGAGATACTGATTGGCGAGCTGTTCGCTGGCGGTCACATCCAGCACCACCAGGTCATCGTACGGGTGGGCACGCATCCACAGGAACAGCGACTCTTCATCCTGCTCAATGGCTTCATCGTTAAAGAAGGCCAGCGCGCGGCTGGCGTCCAGCCCTTCATAGCTGAGCAGGCTGCGGCGACTGTCGACAACGCCTGCCAGCACAAACTCAAAGCCGGTACGCGCCGAGAGCGTGGTCTGCTCGCGGGCAAACAGCTCCAGCCAGCGGGAACCGATGTTGCCTTTCCCGAACAGTACCAGACCGATACGTTTTTCAGCGCGGAACAGCGACTGGTGCAGACCCTGAATCAGGCTCTCGGTTGGCCCGGTGCGCATGACCGCCACCAGGCTGATGCCCTCTTCCGACTGCCAGGTAAACTCTACCGGCTGACCTTTCAACTGCTGCCAGAAGCGGTGGCAGTGCAGCGGGTTACGGGTGACGCCCGCCCCGACCATCGCGATCAGCGCCAGCCCCTGACGCAGACGAAGCTCGCCCGGCAGGCCCGCTTCATCGAGAATTTTCAGCGCGCTGTCGGCCACTTCTGCGGTGTAGCAGAACTGCAGCAGATGACGGTCAGTGTGCACCCCCACGGCGAGCGGGCGCACCTGGGCGCGCTTCAGGATCAGGTCGATCTCTTTATGCGTCTGTTTGAAATCATGTCCGGCAGGCACGAGGAATTCGATCAGGCAGATATCGTCATGGCTGGTGACGATACGCGCCCCCGTGCCGGACGCCAGCACGCGCTCAATGCGGGTCGAGCCCTGGTCCGGCGTGTAGCTGCAGCGCAGCTGCAGATCGATATCGCTGCCGGAGACCGGCTGCAGGGTGCGGGCGTGCAGCACCGGGGCCGCCAGACGGGCCAGCTCGCTGGCTTCGTCGAGGCGCAGCAGCGGCAGCAGGCATGCATCTTTCACCTTGCGCGGGTCGGCGCTGTAGACACCGGCCACGTCGCTCCAGATGGTGACGCGGGATACGCCCGCCAGGGCACCAATCTGCGTTGCAGAGTAGTCGGAACCGTTACGTCCCAGCAGCACGGTTTCACCCGCGTTGCTGCGGCTGATAAAGCCGGTCACCACAATACGTTTATTTGGATGCTGCACCAGCAGCTGCTGGAGCAGCGGATAAGAGAGACCTTCATCCACCTGCGGCTGGGCGCCACGCTCGGCACGCAGGAAGTCCCGCGCGTCGAGCCAGGCTGCGTCCAGGCCCTGCTGTTGCAGGACCGCCGCCATCAGCCGGGCCGACCACACTTCACCGTGGCCCACCACTTCGGCATAGACCGCGTCGGTCACGCCGCTGTCGAGTAACCCGGCCAGGCGCTCCAGATCCTGGATAAAGGTGCTGATCAGGCCATCGGCCACGTCGGCAGGCAATAAGCCGGCGATCAGTTCACTCTGGTAACGGCGTAACGCTTGTTGAACCTGATGCGCAGAGAGACGATCGGTCTGGCTTAACTTCAGCCAGCTAATCAACTGGTTGGTGGTGCTGCCCGCGGCGGAGACAACCATCATGTCCCCCGGCATCGAATACTCTGACATGATCCCCGCGACCCGCAGGTAACATTTCACATCAGCCAGACTACTACCACCAAACTTGTGCAGCTGGCGACCCTTCGCCCCTGCCTGCGCTATCACACTCATGATTACCCCTTGGTTGCGACCCGGAAGCCATTTTCCAGATCGGCAATTAAATCTTCACCATCTTCAATACCGGTTGAGATGCGTAACAGCGTCTCAGAGATCCCGGCGGCGGCACGCGCTTCTGGCGCCATGCCCGCGTGGGTCATTGTTGCGGCGTGGGAGATTAAGCTTTCGACTCCCCCTAATGATTCCGCCAGCGTAAACAGTGACAACCCGCTCAGGAAGCGACGCAGCGTCTGCTCATCGCCATCCAGTTCAAAACTTAACATCGCGCCAAAACCCTTTTGTTGACGCGCGGCAATCTCGTGCCCCTGATTCTCCGGCAGCGACGGGTGATAGAGCTTTTTCACCAGCGGCTGGGTCTTCAGGAAATCGACAATCGCCTGGGCGTTACGCTGCGCCACATCCATACGCGGCGACAGGGTACGCAGCCCGCGCAGCAGCAGGTAGCTGTCAAACGCGCTGCCGGTGACGCCGATATTATTCGCCCACCATGCCAGTTCGGTGACAAGCGCCGGATCTTTGGCAATCACCACCCCGGCCACCACGTCGGAGTGGCCGTTCAGGTATTTGGTGCATGAATGCAATACCAGATCGGCTCCCAGTGCCAACGGGTTCTGCAGCGCCGGACTGAGGAAGGTATTATCCACTACACTTATCGCTCCCGCATCCCTCGAAAGCTGACAAATTTTTGCAATGTCCACCACGCGCAGCAGTGGATTGCTTGGACTTTCGACTAAAACCAGCTTCGGTTTTTCTGCCAGCGCCTGTTTCAGCGCCTGCTCATCACCCTGATCGACAAACAGCACGCGATAGCAACCGCGCTTCGCCAGGCTGTCGAACAGACGGTAGCTGCCGCCATAGCAGTCGTGCGGGGCCACCAGCAGATCGCCAGGCTTCAGGAACACGGTGGTCACCAGATGAATGGCCGACATGCCGGTATTGGTCATCACCGCGCCTGCGCCACCTTCCAGTTCCGCCAGCGCACGCTGGGTGACATCACGCGTCGGGTTGCCACGGCGCGAGTAGTCATGGGCGCGTGGTTCATTAAATCCGGTGAAGTTATAGGTACTGGAGAGATGAATCGGCGGGACAACGCAGCCGTACTGTTCGTCATCATTCAATCCGCTACGCACTGCGATGGTGGCCTGTTTACGCGTCATGGTGAAGGCTTCCTGGCTTAATGGATGAAAAGTCAGGCCCCAGAGTAAACATTGATTATATGGACGTCAATACATCTGGACATCTAAACTTCTTTGCGTATAGATTGAGCAATACGCAAATAGCCGTTAAAATTACATGCTTTAGCGCATAACCCAGAGGCAATATCCGTGTCACGGTGGCGTCTCTACGGTAAACTACGCAAGATTATGGCGCGAAACCCGGCGAACCGCTGCGGTGTCGGCCTCATATTAATGACAGAGAGGATTAAAGGTATCTCATGGCTGAATGGAGCGGCGAATATATCAGCCCATACGCTGAGCACGGTAAGAAGAGTGAACAAGTAAAGAAAATTACGGTTTCCATTCCTCTGAAGGTGTTAAAGATCCTCACCGATGAACGCACGCGTCGTCAGGTGAATAACCTGCGTCACGCTACCAACAGCGAACTGCTGTGCGAAGCGTTCCTGCACGCGTTTACCGGTCAACCGTTGCCGAACGATGAAGACCTGCGCAAAGAGCGTAGTGATGAAATTCCGGAAGAGGCGAAGGTGATCATGCGTGAGCTGGGTATCGACCCGGATACGTGGGAATACTGATTTACAGATATAAAAAAAGCGCCTTGCGGCGCTTTTTTTTCGGGATGCTTATTTCGCGCCCGGGATGCTGAAACGCTTGTTGAAGCGGTCAACACGGCCACCGGTTGCAACATCACGCTGCTTACCAGTGTAGAACGGGTGGCATTTGCCGCACACGTCCAGGTTCAGATCGTGACCCACGGTGGAGCGGATCTGGATAGAGTTACCGCAAGAACAGTTAGCAGTAATCATTTCGTATTTAGGATGGATATCTTTTTTCATGGGGAGAACCTCAGTTAAGGCCGCGTCGCTCTTCCAGCCCTAACGCCAGACACCACGCGATGTTGAATGTAAGTTCTTTGATGCAAAGTGCACCAAAGGCGGCGAATCATACAGAATTTAACCAGGGTATGCAAACTGATCCGCCCGCCGCCTTTCACTAATGTGTATACTAACGCGCCACTTTTCAAGTCAGGAAGATTCGATGCCCGTTGCTCACGTTGCCCTGCCCGTTCCGCTTCCCCGTACCTTTGATTACCTGCTGCCAGATAACATGCAGGCCAAAGCGGGCTGTCGCGTGACGGTGCCGTTTGGCAAACAGCAGCGGATAGGCATTGTGGTTTCCGTGAGCCAGCAAAGTGAGCTGCCCCTCGCGGAACTGAAAAGCGTGGTGGAGGTGCTGGACGACGAGCCGGTCTTCTCCTCCAGCGTCTGGCGCCTGCTGCTGTGGGCCGCCGACTACTATCACCATCCCATTGGCGACGTGCTGTTCCACGCCTTACCCATTCTGCTGCGGCAGGGCAAAAACGCCAGCCACGCGCCGATGTGGTACTGGTTTGCCACCGAGCAGGGCCAGGCGGTGGATATCAACAACCTGAAACGCTCCCCGAAACAGCAGCAAGCCCTGGCGGCATTACGCCAGGGCCGGATCTGGCGTCATCAGGTCGAGAGCCTCGATTTTAACGACGCGGCGCTGCAGAGCTTGCGCAAAAAGGGGCTGAGCGAGCTGGCCTGCGAAGCCCCGGCCCTGGTCGACTGGCGCGACGGCTTTAGCGTGGCGGGTGACCGCCTGCGTCTCAATACCGAACAGGCCACCGCCGTCGGGGCGATCCACAGCGCGTCCGATCGCTTCTCGGCCTGGCTGCTGGCGGGCGTTACCGGCTCCGGTAAGACCGAAGTTTATCTGAGCGTGCTGGAAAACGTGCTGGCGCAGGGGAAGCAGGCCCTGGTGATGGTCCCGGAAATCGGCCTCACCCCACAGACCATCGCCCGTTTTCGCGAGCGGTTTAACGCCCCGGTGGAGGTGCTGCACTCCGGTTTAAACGACAGCGAGCGCCTCAGCGCCTGGCTGAAAGCCCGAAACGGCGAAGCGGCGATTGTGATTGGCACCCGGTCCTCCCTGTTCACCCCGTTTAAGAATCTGGGCGTGATCGTTATCGACGAAGAGCACGACAGCTCCTATAAACAGCAGGAAGGCTGGCGCTATCACGCCCGCGACCTGGCGGTGTACCGCGCCCACAGCGAGCAGATCCCGATTATTCTCGGCTCGGCTACCCCGGCGCTGGAGACGCTGCACAACGTGCGCCAGCGCAAATACCATATGCTGCGCCTGACGCGCCGGGCGGGGAATGCGCGTCCCGCCGTGCAGCATGTGTTGGATCTGAAAGGTCAGCAGGTGCAGGCGGGATTAGCCCCGGCGTTGATTACCCGCATGCGTCAGCATCTGCAGGCCAACAACCAGGTGATCCTGTTTCTCAACCGTCGCGGCTTTGCCCCGGCGCTGCTGTGCCATGACTGCGGCTGGATAGCCGAATGCCCGCGCTGCGATCACTACTACACCCTGCATCAGGCCCAGCACCACCTGCGCTGCCACCACTGCGACAGCCAGCGCCCGATCCCACGTCAGTGTCCCTCCTGCGGCTCGACGCATATGGTGCCGGTCGGGCTGGGCACCGAGCAGCTGGAACAGGCGTTAACACCCTTCTTCCCCGGCGTGGCGATCTCGCGTATCGACCGCGACACCACCAGCCGCAAGGGGGCACTTGAGCAGCAGCTGGCAGAAGTCCATCGCGGCGGCGCGCGCATTCTGATTGGCACCCAGATGCTGGCGAAAGGGCATCACTTTCCGGATGTCACCCTGGTGGCGCTGCTGGACGTTGACGGCGCGCTGTTCTCGGCGGATTTCCGTTCCGCAGAGCGCTTTGCCCAGCTCTACACCCAGGTGGCAGGCCGCGCCGGGCGTGCAGGTAAGCAGGGCGAGGTGGTGCTGCAAACCCACCATCCCGAACACCCGCTGTTGCAAACCCTACTGCATAAAGGCTACGACGCCTTTGCCGAGCAGGCGCTGGCCGAACGCCAGACTCTGCAGCTCCCGCCGTGGACCAGCCATGTGATTATCCGCGCCGAGGATCACAACAACCAGCAGGCCCCGCTGTTCCTCCAGCAGCTGCGCAACCTGCTGCAGGCCAGCCCGCTGGTGGATAATCAGCTGTGGATTTTAGGTCCGGTTCCGGCGCTGGCCCCGAAACGTGGCGGGCGCTATCGCTGGCAAATTCTGCTGCAACACCCTTCCCGAATCCGCCTGCAGCATATCGTCAGCGGAACGTTAGCGTTAATTAACACGCTGCCAGAAGCGCGCAAAGTGAAGTGGGTGCTGGACGTCGATCCTATCGAAAGCTAAAAAATGGTGGGAGGCGGATCGAAAAATTAAACATGCCTCACACTTTTTATGAAAATTCTGTAACCGCTTCCATTCGCAATCTGATAAAACTGACTCAGTCAGAAGAGCGGTGATACGCCGGCGAGGAGAAGAGGTTGAAGTCCAGGAAAGAGGTCGCCTCAGCGACCATGAAAGATGTTGCCCTGAAAGCAAAAGTCTCAACGGCAACGGTATCCCGAGCCTTAATGAATCCCGATAAAGTCTCTCAGACCACACGTAATCGTGTTGAGCAGGCTGCACTGGAGGTCGGTTATCTGCCCCAGGCGATGGGACGTAACGTCAAACGTAACGAATCCCGCACCATCCTGGTCATTGTGCCCGACATCTGCGATCCCTTTTTCAGCGAAATTATCCGCGGCATCGAAGTGACCGCCGCGGCACAGGGCTACCTGGTGCTGATTGGCGACTGCGCGCACCAGAATCAGCAGGAAAAAACCTTCATCGACCTGATTATTACCAAGCAGATCGACGGCATGCTGCTGCTCGGCTCACGTCTGCCCTTCGATGCCAGCATTGAAGAGCAGCGCAATCTGCCGCCGATGGTGATGGCCAACGAATTCGCCCCTGAGCTGGAACTGCCTACCGTTCACATCGACAACCTCACCGCCGCGTTTAATGCCGTGAACTATCTGCAGGAGCTGGGCCATAAGCGCATCGGCTGTATCGCCGGGCCGGAAGAGATGCCGCTGTGCCATTATCGCCTGCAGGGTTACGTTCAGGCGCTGCGCCGTACCGGGGCGACGGTCGATCCGCACTACATAGCCCGGGGCGATTTTACCTATGCCGCAGGCGGGCTGGCGCTGGAAAAACTGCTCTCGCTGCCACAGCCGCCAACCGCAGTGTTCTGTCACAGCGACGTGATGGCGTTGGGCGCGCTCTCGTATGCCAAGCGCCATGGCCTGAATGTGCCGAAAGATCTCTCCATCATTGGCTTCGATAACATTTCCCTGTCTGAGTTTTGCGATCCACCGCTCACGACCGTGGCGCAGCCGCGCTATGAGATTGGCCGGGAAGCGATGCTGTTGTTGCTGGATCAACTGAACGGTCAAACGGTCAGCAGCGGCTCCCGTTTACTGGACTGTGAATTGATTGTTCGCGGTTCAACCCAGGCGCTAACGTAAAGCCGCCGCCTTTCAGACGTCCTCATCTGGTCAAAGGCCCGTCGCTTAAGTAACATGACGGGCTGACAAACGAATAAATACAGCGAAACGATAGTGGCACAACGAGATTATGTACGTCGCGGCCAGCCGGCACCTTCGCGACGCAAAAAGAGTAGCTCACGGAAACCGCAACGCAGCATGCCTGCGGTCTCGCCTGCCATGGTCGCGATTGCGGCGGCAGTACTGGTGGCATTCATCGGCGGCCTCTGGTTCATTACGCACCATAAAAAAGAAGAAGCAGAAGCGCTGCAGGGCAATAAAGTTGTCGGCAATGGCTTACCGCCGAAACCGGAAGAGCGCTGGCGCTATATTAAAGAGCTTGAGAGCCGCCAGCCGGGCGTGCGTGCGCCGACAGAACCGTCTGCCGGTGGCGAGGTGAAAGATCCTACCCAGTTAACCAACGAACAGCGTCAGCTGCTGGCACAGATGCAGGCCGATATGCGCCAGCAGCCTACCCAGCTCAACGAAGTGCCGTGGAATGAGCAGACGCCAGCACAGCGCCAGCAAACGCTGCAGTTACAGCGTCAGCGCCAGGCACAGCAACAAGCTCAGCAGCAACAGCAACAGCAACAACAACAGCAGTGGGCGCAGAGCCAGACGGTACAGCAGCCGAAAACGCAACCGCGCGTGACGGAACAATCGCGTACCGCCCAGACTCAGCCGGTTCAGCAGCCAAAAGCGCAGCCGTCTAAGCAAAATCAGCCGTATCAGGATCTGTTGCAGACCCCGGCGCATACCACCGCCCAGGCGCCGAAAACGCAGCAGGCCGCGCCGATCACCAGAGAGACCGAGGCGCCAAAGCCGACGGCTGAGAAGAAAGACGAACGCCGCTGGATGGTGCAGTGCGGCTCCTTCAAAGGCGCAGAGCAGGCAGAAACCGTGCGTGCGCAGCTGGCTTTCGAAGGTTTTGATTCACGCATCACCACCAACAACGGCTGGAATCGCGTGGTGATTGGCCCGGTCAAAGGCAAAGACAATGCCGATGGCACCATCTCTCGTCTGAAGATGGCAGGTCACACAAACTGCATTCGACTCGCCTCCGGGGGTTGAAACCCCCAAAATCCCCCCCATCTATCATTCTATTCAGCCCTGAGCACTGGCTCAGGGCTTCTGTTTCCCGATTTTGTAACCAGGGGGTCTGCTCGTGACAACAATAGTAAGTGTACGCCGTAACGGCCAGGTGGTGATTGCCGGTGATGGCCAGGCCACACTGGGTAATACCGTCATGAAAGGCAACGTGAAAAAAGTGCGTCGTCTGTATAACGACAAAGTGATCGCCGGTTTTGCAGGCGGTACTGCTGACGCCTTCACGCTGTTTGAACTGTTTGAACGCAAACTGGAAATGCATCAGGGCCATCTGGTGAAAGCCGCCGTTGAGCTGGCGAAAGACTGGCGTACCGACCGTATGCTGCGCAAGCTTGAAGCGCTGCTGGCGGTGGCCGATGAAAATGCCTCGCTGATCATCACCGGTAACGGTGACGTGGTGCAGCCAGAAAACGATCTGATTGCGATCGGCTCCGGCGGCCCGTACGCCCAGGCCGCTGCGCGCGCGTTACTGGAAAACACCGAGCTGAGCGCTCGTGAAATTGCCGAGAAGGCGTTGGGTATTGCAGGCGATATCTGCATCTACACCAACCACTTCCATACCATCGAAGAATTGAACTCAAAAGCGTAAGGATCTCCCATGTCTGAAATGACCCCACGCGAAATTGTCAGCGAACTGAACAAACACATTATCGGCCAGGATAACGCCAAGCGTTCGGTGGCAATTGCCCTGCGTAACCGCTGGCGTCGTATGCAGCTGGATGAATTGCTGCGCCACGAAGTCACACCGAAAAACATTCTGATGATCGGCCCGACCGGTGTCGGTAAAACCGAGATCGCCCGTCGTCTGGCGAAACTGGCTAATGCGCCGTTCATCAAAGTCGAAGCGACCAAGTTCACCGAAGTAGGTTATGTCGGTAAAGAAGTGGACTCTATCATCCGCGATCTGACCGATTCTGCGATTAAAATGGTGCGCGTCCAGTCCATCGAGAAAAACCGCTATCGCGCCGAAGAGATGGCGGAAGAGCGCATCCTGGATGTGCTGATCCCACCGGCGAAAAATAACTGGGGCCAGAACGAACAACCTGCTGAGCCGTCCGCTGCACGCCAGGCGTTCCGCAAAAAACTGCGTGAAGGCCAGCTGGATGACAAAGAGATTGAGATCGATCTCGCCGCTGCGCCGATGGGCGTGGAAATCATGTCACCTCCGGGCATGGAAGAGATGACCAGCCAGCTGCAGTCCATGTTCCAGAACCTGGGCGGGCAGAAGCAGAAGCCGCGTAAGCTGAAAATCAAAGACGCGATGAAGCTGCTGATTGAAGAAGAAGCGGCGAAACTGGTGAACCCGGAAGAGCTGAAGCAGGACGCCATCGACGCCGTTGAACAGCACGGTATCGTGTTTATCGATGAGATCGATAAAATCTGTAAGCGCGGTGAATCCAACGGTCCGGATGTCTCCCGTGAAGGCGTACAGCGTGACCTGCTGCCGCTGGTTGAAGGCTGCACCGTCTCCACCAAGCATGGCATGGTGAAAACCGACCACATCCTGTTTATCGCTTCTGGTGCATTCCAGGTGGCGAAGCCGTCTGATCTGATCCCGGAGCTGCAGGGTCGTCTGCCAATTCGCGTTGAGCTGCAGGCGCTGACTACCGAAGACTTCGAGCGCATCCTGACCGAGCCAAACGCCTCTATCACCGTGCAGTACAAAGCGCTGATGGCCACTGAAGGCGTGAACATTGAGTTCACCGAAGACGGTATCAAGCGTATCGCCCAGGCGGCATGGCAGGTTAACGAAACCACCGAAAACATCGGTGCGCGTCGTCTGCACACCGTGCTGGAACGCCTGATGGAAGACATCTCTTATGATGCGAGCGACCTGAATGGTCAAAGCATTACCATCGATGCTGACTATGTGAGTAAGCACCTTGATGCTTTAGTAGCAGATGAAGATCTGAGCCGTTTTATCTTATAATCGCGGTCATTGCATTTTCATCACTGATGATGGGGCTGAAAAGCCCCATTTTTATTGGCTAATAATCCTATGACAGAAATCAGCCGTACGCGTGCCTGGCTGGAAAGCCTGCGTCCTAAAACCCTTCCTCTCGCCTTCGCCGCCATTGTGGTGGGTACGGCCCTCGCGTGGTGGCAGGGACATTTCGATCCCCTTGTGGCGGCGCTGGCGCTGATCACCGCCGGGCTACTGCAAATCCTCTCCAATCTTGCCAACGATTATGGCGATGCCGTCAAAGGTAGCGATAAGCCCGACCGTATCGGGCCCTTGCGCGGGATGCAGAAAGGGGTGATCACCCAGGCGCAGATGAAGAAAGCGCTGATTATCACCGTGGTGCTGATTTGTCTTTCCGGGATTGCGCTGGTGCTGGTGGCCTGTAAAACCCCGGCGGATGCGGTTGGCTTCCTGGTGTTGGGTCTGCTGGCGATTATCGCGGCGATCACCTATACCGTCGGCACTCGCCCTTACGGTTACATCGGGCTGGGCGATATTTCGGTGCTGGTATTCTTCGGCTGGCTGAGCGTGATGGGCAGCTGGTATCTGCAGGCGCATACGCTGATCCCTGCTCTGGTCCTGCCGGCCACCGCCTGCGGCATGCTGGCGACGGCGGTGCTGAATATTAACAACCTGCGCGATATCGACAGCGATCGGCTGAACGGGAAAAACACCCTGGCGGTGCGTCTGGGGCCGGTGAATGCGCGCCGCTATCACGCCTGCCTGCTGATGGGCGCCTTGCTCTGTCTGGCGCTGTTTAACCTGATATCGCTGCACAGCGTCTGGGGCTGGCTGTTTGTGCTTGCCACGCCGCTGCTGGTCAAACAGGCGCGTTTCGTCATGCGCGAGCAGAGCGCCTCGGCGATGCCGCCAATGCTGGAACGCACGGTAAAAGGGGCGTTACTGACTAACCTGTTGTTCGTGATTGGGATTGTGCTTAGCCAGACGCTACGTTAGCTGACAAATATCAATTAACAATTGATGATTTTGCCAACAATGCGTTTCGCGCGATATACTGAAATCACTCGCAGCAACTGAACCTTAAGCCTATGAAATACGATACCTCTGAGCTTTGTGACATCTACCAGGAAGATGTTAACGTCGTAGAACCGCTGTTTTCCAACTTTGGAGGACGGTCGTCGTTTGGCGGACAGATCATCACGGTGAAATGTTTTGAGGACAACGGGTTGCTGTACGATCTGTTCGAACAGAACGGCCGTGGTCGCATCCTGCTGATCGACGGCGGCGGCTCCGTGCGTCGCGCATTAATCGATGCAGAACTTGCCCGTCTCGCCACGCAAAACGAATGGGAAGGCATGGTGGTCTATGGCGCGGTGCGCCAGGTAGATGACCTCGAAGAGCTGGACATCGGCATTCAGGCCATTGCCGCTATTCCGGTGGGTGCCGCAGGTGATGGCATTGGCGAAAGCGACGTGCGCGTCAATTTCGGCGGGGTGACGTTCTTCTCCGGCGACCATCTGTATGCCGATAACACCGGCATTATCCTGTCTGAAGATCCGCTGGATATCGAGTAATAAAAAGCCGGGTGGCGGCTTCGCCTTACCCGGCCTACAAATTCTGCTTATTCCCTATAGCTTTCGCGATGTAGCAAGGCGGCAAGCAAATGAATCCCCAGAAACATAGATATCTATGTGACTGGGGTGAATGCGTGCAGCCAACGCCGCTACGACGTGAAAGACGACGGGAACTAGACCTCTTCCATACGTCCCAGCAGAGCATGCAGACGATCCTGCCAGCCAGTCTGCTGTTCGCGCAGGTGGTGGTTTTCACGCTCCAGCTCTTCGCGACCGTGCTGGGCAGTCTGAATTTCCTGCGACAGCGCGTTGTTTTTTTCTTTCAGCTCTTCGATTTCCATCTGCAGCAGGGTGATGGTATCAATCGCCTGCTGTACTTTCGATTCCAGTTTCTCAAACACTTCTAACGACATAATGCTACCTCTCCTGAATTTGCAAGGCGACGCTTGACATAAACGCGCACAACACCTGGTGTCGATTGTATGGAGCCCCGCCCTCCCTGTCCAGCGGCAGACCGCGCAGATTGCGGTTTGCAACACTTTTCAGCCTCCTCCTGGTGCGTTCGCGTCATATACCCCTAAATTGTTAACACTTTAGTTAATGGAATGCTTCGTCCCATCCTGGCCTGTAAACGCTAACGCACACTTAATGGCGCGTTATCGCTCATTTTGTTGACGCGTCACACACATTTTAAGTTCGATATTTCTCGTTTTTGCTCGTTAACGATAAATTAACACTGTGACTACAGGACATCGTGGCGATTGTGACGATTGGCGCGATGACAATAACCATTATTATTCTTTCAGGATCCGATTATGAGTGAAACATCAACCTTAAAAGGCCAGTGCATCGCAGAGTTCCTGGGCACTGGGTTGTTGATTTTCTTTGGCGTAGGATGCGTGGCGGCGCTCAAAGTGGCGGGCGCCAGCTTCGGTCAGTGGGAGATCAGCATCATCTGGGGTCTGGGGGTGGCGATGGCCATCTACCTGACGGCAGGTGTTTCAGGTGCCCATCTCAACCCTGCGGTAACCATCGCGCTGTGGCTGTTTGCCTGCTTCGACAAACGCAAGGTTGTTCCCTTTATTGTGGCGCAGTTTGCCGGTGCCTTTTGCGCCGCAGCGTTAGTTTACGGGCTCTATTACAATCTGTTTGCTGACTTTGAACAGACACACCATATGGTACGCGGCAGCGTCGAGAGCCTTGACCTGGCGGGTATCTTCTCAACCTATCCGAATCCGCACATTAACTTTGTGCAGGCCTTCGCAGTAGAGATGGTGATCACCGCTATTCTGATGGGCGTCATCATGGCGCTGGGTGATGATGGCAACGGCATTCCGCGCGGGCCGCTGGCACCGCTGCTGATCGGTTTACTGATTGCGGTGATCGGTGCGTCAATGGGGCCGCTGACGGGCTTCGCCATGAACCCGGCGCGTGACCTGGGGCCGAAGACCTTTGCCTTCTTCGCGGGCTGGGGCGATGTGGCCTTTACCGGTGCGAAAGATATTCCCTACTTCCTGGTGCCGCTGTTCGGCCCGATCGTTGGGGCATCGCTGGGCGCATTCGGCTATCGTAAGCTAATTGGACGCCATCTGCCGTGCGACACCTGTGTGGTTGAGGAGAAGAAAAGCCTCTCCCCGACTGAATCAAAAGCTTCGCTGTAATCTGACTACGGGACTTATAAAATGACTGACAAAAAATATATCGTTGCGCTCGACCAGGGCACGACCAGCTCCCGCGCTGTCGTTATGGATCATGACGCGAACATCGTCAGCGTGTCACAGCGCGAATTCGAGCAAATCTATCCTAAGCCAGGCTGGGTTGAACACGACCCGATGGAGATCTGGGCATCGCAAAGTTCAACGCTGGTTGAAGTGCTGGCGAAAGCCGATATCAGTTCCGACGAGATTGCGGCAATTGGCATCACCAACCAGCGTGAAACCGCCATTGTCTGGGAACGCGAAACCGGTAAGCCGATTTATAACGCCATCGTCTGGCAGTGCCGCCGTACCGCGGATATCTGCGAGAAACTCAAGCGAGACGGCATGGAAGAGTACGTGCGCAGCGCCACCGGCCTGGTGGTGGACCCGTACTTCTCCGGCACCAAGGTGAAGTGGATCCTTGACCACGTTGAAGGCTCCCGTGAGCGTGCCAAACGCGGCGAACTGCTGTTCGGCACCGTGGACACCTGGCTTATCTGGAAGATGACCCAGGGGCGCGTTCACGTCACTGATTACACCAACGCCTCACGCACCATGCTGTTCAACATCCACGATCTGGACTGGGATGACAAAATGCTGGACGCGCTGGACATCCCGCGCGCCATGCTGCCGCAGGTGCGTAAATCGTCTGAAGTGTACGGCCAGACCAACATCGGCGGTAAAGGCGGCACCCGTATTCCGATTGCCGGGATCGCCGGTGACCAGCAGGCGGCGCTGTTTGGCCAGCTGTGCGTCAAAGAAGGGATGGCGAAAAATACCTACGGCACCGGCTGCTTCATGCTGATGAATACCGGCGAGAAGGCGGTGAAATCAGAGCATGGCCTGCTGACCACCATCGCCTGCGGCCCCCGCGGGGAGGTGAACTACGCTCTCGAAGGCGCGGTATTTATGGCCGGGGCCTCGATTCAGTGGCTGCGCGACGAGATGAAGCTTATCAGCGATGCCTTCGACTCGGAGTATTTCGCCACCAAGGTGAAAGATACTAACGGCGTATATGTGGTGCCGGCCTTTACCGGTCTGGGCGCACCATACTGGGACCCGTATGCCCGCGGGGCGATTTTCGGCCTGACGCGTGGGGTGAACTCTAACCACATCATCCGCGCCACGCTGGAGTCGATTGCCTATCAGACCCGTGACGTACTGGAAGCGATGCAGGCTGACTCCGGCATTCGTCTGCACGCCCTGCGTGTCGACGGCGGCGCGGTGGCTAACAACTTCCTGATGCAGTTCCAGTCTGACATTCTGGGCACCCGCGTGGAGCGCCCGGAAGTGCGTGAAGTCACGGCGCTGGGGGCGGCTTACCTTGCCGGTCTGGCGGTCGGCTTCTGGCAGAACCTGGATGAGCTGCAGGAGAAAGCGGTCATCGAGCGTGAATTCCGCCCGGGCATCGAAACTACCGAGCGCAACTACCGTTACAGCGGCTGGAAGAAAGCCGTGAAACGCGCGCTGGCGTGGGAAGAGCACGACGAGTCCTAATAGTTCCCCTCACCCTAACCCTCTCCCCAAAGGGGAGAGGGAATTGGAACACCCTCGCGGGTCCCCAGCCCGCACCCCACCCCACTCTGTGATAAACTTCGTGCAATTCCTTTTGACCGCACGAGTACCCCATGAAACGTGAACTTGCTATCGAATTTTCCCGCGTGACCGAAGCTGCCGCTCTGGCAGGCTACAAGTGGCTTGGCCGTGGCGACAAAAATATCGCCGACGGTGCCGCCGTCCATGCCATGCGCATTGTGCTTAACCAGGTCAACATCGACGGCACCATCGTGATTGGCGAAGGCGAAATCGACGAAGCACCAATGCTGTTTATCGGTGAGAAAGTCGGAACCGGCAACGGCGACGCGGTGGATATTGCCGTCGACCCGATTGAAGGCACCCGCATGACCGCCATGGGGCAGGCTAACGCCCTGGCCGTGCTGGCCGTCGGCGATAAAGGCACCTTCCTCAATGCGCCTGATATGTATATGGAGAAGCTGATTGTCGGGCCGGGCGCCAAAGGGGTTATCGATCTCAATCTGCCGCTGGCGGATAACCTGCGCAATATCGCCGCCGCGCTCAATAAACCGCTTAGCGAACTGACGGTCACCATCCTGGCAAAACCGCGTCATGATGTAACGATTGCCCACATGCAGCAGCTGGGTGTGCGCGTCTTTGCTATTCCCGATGGTGACGTGGCGGCCTCTATCCTCACCTGCATGCCGGACAGCGAAGTCGACGTGCTGTATGGCATCGGTGGCGCGCCGGAAGGGGTGGTTTCCGCCGCGGTGATCCGTGCTCTCGACGGCGATATGCAGGGGCGTCTGCTGGCCCGTCACGACGTGAAAGGCGACAGCGAAGAGAACCGCCGTATCGGTGAGCAGGAGCTGGCCCGCTGTGCCGCAATGGGCATCGAGGCCAATACCGTGCTGCGTCTCGATGATATGGCGCGCAACGATAACGTCATCTTCTCGGCCACTGGCATCACCAAAGGCGACCTGCTGGACGGCATCACCCGCAAAGGCAATATGGCCACCACCGAAACGCTGCTGATCCGCGGTAAATCACGCACTATTCGCCGCATTCAGTCGATTCACTATCTCGACCGCAAAGATCCCGACGTGCAGACCCACATTCTGTAAAACCATTTGATCAATTGAGCTTTCCGGCCCCCACGGGCTGGAAATCTCCCTCTCAGGTAAGGAAGATAGAACCCGAGATCAGCACAGGAGAACATCATGGCAGACTGGGTAACAGGTAAAGTCAAAAAGGTAGAGTTCTGGACCGATGCGCTATTTAGTCTCACCGTCCATGCGCCCATTCATCCCTTTACGGCCGGGCAATTTGCCAAGCTGGGGCTGGAAATCGACGGCGAACGCGTGCAGCGCGCCTACTCCTATGTCAACGCGCCGGATAACCCGGATCTCGAGTTCTATCTCGTCACCGTCCCTGATGGCAAACTCAGCCCGCGCCTGGCGGCCCTCAAACCAGACGATGAGATCCAGATCGTCAGCGAAGCCGCTGGTTTCTTCGTGCTTGAGGAAGTTCCGGACTGCGACACCCTGTGGATGCTGGCGACCGGTACCGCCATTGGCCCGTATCTGTCGATCCTGCAATACGGGAAAGACCTGGAACGCTTCAAAAACATCGTGCTGGTACATGCCGCGCGCTATGCCGCTGACCTGAGCTATCTGCCACAGATGCTGGAACTGCAGAAGCGCTATGAAGGGAAAGTGAAAATTCAGACGGTGGTGAGCCGCGAAACGGTGCCAGGTTCCCTGACCGGACGCGTACCGGCGCTGATTGAAAACGGTGAACTGGAAGCCGCTGTTGGCCTGCCGATGACCGCCGAGACCAGCCATGTGATGCTGTGCGGCAACCCGCAGATGGTGCGCGACACCCAACAGCTGCTGAAAGAGACCCGGCAGATGACCAAGCATCTACGCCGTCGGCCGGGCCATATGACCGCAGAGCACTACTGGTAATTAACGGTACTTTACGTCGATCGTATCTTTGCCGTATTTGTTCTCGCCCTGGGTGCCCACAAACGCGCCCAGGTCGACAATAATCATCACAAAAATAATAGTCGGGATCAGCCTGCCAACCACCCACGGCAGCATGGAAGGCAGCATCGACCAGTTGCCCGCCAGTAGCATCCACGCCAGCACCACCAGCAGCGCCCACAGCCCCGAGCGACCCCGATCGTGCAGACGTTTCACTAATACCGCTGCGGTCGGCCACAGCAGCGAAACCAGCGCGAATGCCGCCGTCTGGGTATTTAGCCACGCGTTATTGGCAAGAATAAACAGACCCAGCATGGCGACAATCCATACGCCAATCCAGATCCAGAAATCACGGCGTCCAATACGCCCTTTGAATGAAAACAACCACTGCTGTATGGTCATGCCAGGTTCCTTATTATCATTGCGGAGCGTAGTTTACCCTGGAGTCGCATCCTTTTGACAAGCCAGCCAGATATCGTTTTAATCGTCACAGTAACATTCAGAGACTTTATTGATGAAGATGTGGTTTCACCTTATTTGGCTGGGTTTAACACTGTCGTGCGCGAGCGTTTCTCTGCGCGCTGCCGAGACATCCGCACCGGCAACCGCTCCCTACGTGATGCCGGGCGCGCCGTCGTTTGATCAATCCATTAGCCTGTTCCGCGAGGGCTTCAACAGCGATAACCCTACCCTGTCGCTGAATGAGTTTCGCGCCATAGATGGCGCCCGCGATACCCCCAATCTGACCCGCGCCGCCAGCAAAATTAATGAGAATTTGTACGCTTCAACGGCGCTGGAACGCGGAACGCTCAAAATCAAGAGCATGCAGATCACCTGGTTGCCGATCCAGGGGCCTGAGCAGAAAGCCGCCAAAGCCAAAGCGCTGGAGTACATGAGCGCCATTTTACGGGCGTTTACCCCGGCGTTGACCAAATCACAAAGCCAGCAAAAGCTGCAAAAGCTGCTGGCTGCCGGTAAAAACAAACGGTACTACGCCGAAACGGAAGGCGCGGTTCGCTATGTAGTGGCAGATAACGGCGAAAAGGGGCTGACCTTCGCTGTTGAACCGATTAAGCTGGCGTTATCTGAGACCCTCGGCGGGGCGAATTAATGACAAAAAGCAAAGCCTTTCGAGGGAAAATCTCTATACTGATTCACAGACCATGCTGCCCAGCCGGGTGGCCATATTCCTTAATTCGCTCTTGAGCGTGGAGAATTGAAATGCGACATCCTTTAGTGATGGGTAACTGGAAACTGAACGGCAGCCGCCACATGGTAAACGAGCTGGTAGCGAACCTGCGTAAAGAGCTGACTGGCGTGACGGGCTGTGCTGTTGCGATCGCTCCGCCGGACATGTACCTGGATATGGCTAAACATGCCGCTGACGGCAGCCACATCGTTCTGGGTGCACAGAACGTTGACGTAAACCTGTCTGGCGCGTTCACCGGTGAAACTTCCGCTGAAATGCTGAAAGATATCGGCGCGAAATACATCATCATCGGCCACTCTGAGCGTCGTACTTACCACAAAGAGTCCGACGAATTCATCGCTAAAAAATTCGCTGTGCTGAAAGAGCAGGGTCTGATCCCGGTTCTGTGCATCGGTGAAACCGAAGCCGAAAACGAAGCGGGCAAAACTGAAGAAGTCTGCGCACGTCAGATCGACGCCGTGCTGACCACTCAGGGCGCGAGCGCGTTTGAAGGCGCGGTTATTGCTTACGAGCCAGTATGGGCGATCGGTACCGGCAAATCTGCCACCCCAGCGCAGGCTCAGGCAGTACACAAATTCATCCGTGATCACATTGCTAAAGCAGACGCGAAAGTAGCTGAGCAAGTGATCATCCAGTACGGCGGTTCCGTAAACGCAGCGAACGCCGCTGAGCTGTTCACCCAGCCGGACATCGACGGCGCGCTGGTTGGCGGCGCATCCCTGAAAGCAGACGCTTTCGCGGTGATCGTTAAAGCAGCAGAAGCCGCTAAACAGGCGTAATCGCCTTCATCCCTCTCCCCTATGGGGAGAGGGCAAGGGTGAGGGGAACAGACCGCACTTAACTACAATTTCCCCAGAACACTAAACCACAGATAGTCCAGCGGCACCAGCACCAGCCAGGTTGCCACCGCCAGCGCCAGACAGAGCAGCATCCCCGCCCGGGCAGGCACCCTCCCCAGCCCCATCGCCACCACAATCGGTGACGCCTGATACGGCAGCAGCGGCGTGGAGTACCCCAGTACTTGAATCATAATTACCGATAATAACGGGAAGCCGGTGGCGTCCGAGAAGCTTTGCGCCAGGGTAGTGTACAGCGCCGGAACCCCGTTGGCGGTCATAATGAAATTCAGCGCGGTGGTAATGCCGGTCAGCGCGAGGAAACTGGTGAACGGCGCATCGGCATCCAGCGGCATCACCCGCATCAGCGCCTCGCCCACCGCACTGCCGATCCCGGTCTGTGTTACGGTGATCGCCAGTCCGAGGATGCCCGCCACGTAAATACAGGTGCGCATGTTCACCCCGGCCGAGAACTCCTCCCCGGTGATAAAACCGATCCGCGGCAGCATCACCACCAGCGACGCCGCAAGCCCGGTCCACGCTGGACCAATCCCGTGCCAACTCTCCGTTACCCACATCACCAGCACCACCGCCAGCAGCCAGGCGAGACGCTTTTCATCGCGACCCATGGGCGCCGGCGGCGTCAGATCCTTCACCGGTTTTGGGGCGCCAGGGAACAGCCAGCAGATCAGGCCGATCAGAATCAGGCCCTTAAGAATGCCCAGCACCGGCGTGTGCAGCAGCAGGTATGGGACATAGTTGAGATGAATACCATACGAGCCTTCCGCCGCCCCGCTCATCACCAGGTTGGGCACGTTGGCCGGGAGGATAGTGGCCGACAGCTGGAAGGTGCCAAAGCCCACCGCCAGCGCCAGACCAAACCACGCCCGGGAGCCGTCGGCTATGCCGGCCCGCTTCGCCATCGCCGCCACAATCGGCATCAGCAGCGCGATGCGCCCCATGTTAGAGGGCATTACAAATGCCAGCGCATAGGTGAGCAACACCACGCTGGCTACCATCAGCGGCCAGGAGTCGGTGAGCCTGGACGACAGCGCCCGCGCCGCCCTGTCCGCCAGCCCGGTTTTGCGGATCGCCACCCCCAGCACAAATCCGCTGAACACCAGCCAGAATGCCGACGAGGCAAAGCCGCCGAAGATCACCTCCGGCGGCGCAATTTTAGCGATCATCGCCGCGGTAAAGAACAGCAGCGCGGTGAGAAATTCCGGCAGCAGGGAGGTTGCCCACAGGATGATGGTGACGACGATAATCAGCGAGGGCAGAAACAGCGGGTGAGTGAACCAGAGCGACATGCCTGTCTCCTGTAGAATTTTTCAGCAAGTCTACGGCGGCAGGCTGCGGGAGTAAACGCTATTTATGGTGGGGTCACTGCAGGATATCGCATTGATGATCCTGCAATTCCTCAGCCGAGGCGAGGTTAAACGTCAGCAGATTGCGCTCGGTTGCCAGCAGGATAAACGACCCATCCGCCTGCTGGGCCATCGCCATACCGTAGCGCCCCATATGCTTGCGCGCATCAGGAACCTCTTCGGCCAGCATCATGAATGGGCTGCGTTTCACCAGCTCCGCTTCCGTTACCCGACGCGCCAGATACTCGTGCCCTTCCAGCCCGCCGGGGAACGGCAGCCATTGGGTACTGATTTTCCCCTGATTAACATTGAGCTTCTCGCGCACGTCCGGGCGCAGGCAGGAGATATGGATATGAAAATGATTTTGCGTGCGCCCGATCCGCGAATTAATGGCCAGCGATACCGCGCTGTTGGGTATCTCCGCGCCGTGCTTCAGACGCATAAAACTGCGCGCCTGCCATGCCAGCCAGAAGAAATTGGGGGTCTGCGCCTTCGTCAGCAGGGGGCTTTCGCTGCCATTGATCCGGTACGTTGGCATCAGCAGATACTGCAGCGGGCCGTTGCGATCCTTGAAGACCACGTAGCCTGCATCCGGCTTTACCTGGGCACAGGGGGCGGGATTGCGGTGTTGCAGCTGTCCGGGCAGACACTGGTCGAGAACAATATGGCGTAACGCATCAGGATGACCGGCGGTCTTGAGCCAGACACCGACGATGACACTCGTCACCACCACCAGCGCCAGGAGGAGTAAAACGGCTTTTTTCATGACGCGTTCCCTGTTTTCGGTTGAACCAAAAGAGTAACGCACTTTAATGACAAACAAAAAAGCCCGACAGTATGATTCTGCCGGGCTTTCAAACGCTATGGATGATTAACGCTTGCTGATCTCATCGAAAGTACCGCCATTCGAGAAGTGATCTTTCTGCGCTTTGGTCCAGCCGCCGAACACCTGATCGATGGTGAACAGCTTCAGTTTCGGGAATTCGTTCTCATACTTCTTCGCCACCGCTTCATCACGTGGACGGTAGAAATTCTTCGCGGCGATCTCCTGGCCTTCCGGGGTGTAGAGATACTTCAGGTAGGCTTCCGCCACGGCCCTGGTGCCTTTCTTGTCCGCCACTTTGTCGACCACAGAGACGGTCGGCTCAGCCAGAATCGATTCGCTTGGGGTCACGATTTCAAACTTGTCTTTACCCAGCTCGTTGGTCGCCAGCAGCGCCTCGTTTTCCCACGCAATCAGCACATCGCCAATACCGCGTTCCACGAAGGTGTTGGTAGAACCGCGCGCGCCGGAGTCCAGCACTTCAACGTTTTTAAACAGCGACTTCACGAAATCCTGGGCTTTAGCCTGGTCGCCATTGTTCTGGTGCAGAGCGTAACCCCAGGCGGCCAGATAGTTCCAGCGTGCGCCGCCGGAGCTTTTCGGGTTCGGGGTGATCACCGACACGCCCGGTTTAACCAGGTCGTTCCAGTCGTGGATCTGTTTCGGGTTGCCTTTACGCACGAGGAAAACGATGGTGGAGGTGTATGGCGCAGAGTTGTCTGGCAGACGTTTGATCCAGTTTTTATCAATACGACCGCGTTCCGCGATAGCGTCCACGTCGTATGCCAGCGCCAGGGTCACCACATCGGCTTCGATACCGTTGATGACCGAGGTCGCCTGCTTACCGGAGCCACCATGCGACTGGCGGATCACCACGTTATCGCCGGTTTCCTGTTTCCAGTGAGCGGCGAACGCCTTGTTGTACTGGTCGTACAGCTCACGTGTCGGATCGTAAGACACGTTCAGTAACTGGATATCCTTTGCCAGAACGCTGGTCGATGCCAGCAGTAAAGTTAACCCCACGCCCCATTTGTTCATCGTCCCACTCTCTTAATATTGTGTTTGATGAGTGCAGCGTGCCAGAAAGCGAACCAATGATTAAAGAATAAAAAAAGATTGGCTATAACGTAGAGGAATAAAAATCAGGCGATGGGTGTAAAAAAGCCGGGTGGCGGCTTCAAGGTAAAAGCAAAACGGTAACCCAGGGTTACCGTTTTTAGTGTTTTCACCCTCTCCCGTGGGAGAGGGTTGGGGTGAGGGCATCAGACTGCACAAATCCAGTAGGCCGCCACCCGGCAACAAATCATTGATTAGTAAAGTTTTTTTGCGCAGTCCAGCCAGTCACCTTTGAACGGACGCTTCATGCTTTCGATGGCGTCGATGATGTCATGGTGAACCAGTTTTTCGTTCTGAATCCCGACGCAACGGCCGCCGAAGCCCTGCTGCAGCAACTCAATAGAGTACGCGCCCATACGGGAGGCCAGGATACGGTCGTAAGGACCCGGGGAGCCGCCGCGCTGGATGTGGCCGAGAACCGTGGCGCGGGTTTCGCGTTTGGTTTCGGTTTCGATGTAGCGTGCCAGCTCTTCGATGTCGCAGATGTGCTCGGTGATCGCCACGATGGCGTGTTTTTTACCTTTGGCGATCCCGGCTTTGATTTCCGCGACCAGGTCTTCACGGCTGAATTCGACTTCCGGCACCACCACGAACTCACAGCCGCCAGCAATAGCTGCTGCCAGGGTCAGGTCGCCACAGTAGCGGCCCATCACTTCCACGATGGAGATACGCTGGTGAGAAGAAGAGGTGTCGCGCAGACGGTCAATCGCTTCAACCACGGTGCCCAGAGCAGTGAAGAAACCGATGGTGTAGTCGGTGCCCTTGATGTCGTTGTCGATGGTGCCTGGCAGACCGATGCATGGGAAGCCCATTTCGGTCAGGCGTTTTGCGCCCATATAGGAGCCGTCACCACCGATAACCACCAGCGCGTCGAGGCCGCGTTTTTTCATGTTCTCGATAGCCACTTCACGGATGCGCTCTTCGCGGAATTCCGGGAAACGCGCGGAACCGAGGAAGGTACCGCCGCGGTTAATCATGTCGGAGACACTGTAGCGGTCGAGCTGCACCATGCGATCTTCATACAGGCCCAGATAACCGTCATAGATACCAAAAACTTCCAGACCTTCCGTCAACGCAGCACGAACTACGCCACGAATTGCTGCGTTCATGCCGGGCGCATCACCGCCGCTTGTCAACACACCGATTTTCTTAATCATGACTACCTCTGAACTTAGGAATGCAAAAATGAAATCTGTTGCCGGAAGACTTCTGACGACCAACGAATACTGCAAATAGTATATCAATCACTTCCAGCTGAATTGATTCAGGTCAGGCCATATGGCGGTTATTTTTCCACAAAATGCTGGCCTGGTTCACTTTTTTACAACGAATTACGAAAGCTCAAATGTCCATTGCCTGGCTTAGGTACGACTGAGCAGGGATCCTGGTGAATAATGACGTCTGACCCCGGGAAACGCTGCAAAATCGCCTGCTCCACCTGCTCAGCCACCAGATGCGCCTGAACCAGCGGCAGGTTATCTTCCATTTCTAAATGAATCTGAATAAAGCGGGTCGGCCCTGACTGCCGCGTGCGAAGATCGTGAGCACCGCTGACGCCTGGCCAGGAGGTCACAATTTCAAAGATTTCATGCCGTTCTGCGTCTGGCAAGGCGCGATCGAGAAGCGATTGCACCGCCTCGTACCCCATGCGCAACGCACTGTATAAAATATAAAAGCCAATCCCTAATGCAAATAGTGCATCGGCCCGGTGCCAGCCATACCAGGCCAGACCGAGCGCAACCAGGATCGCGCCGTTCATCATAACATCAGACTGATAATGAAGCATATCGGCCCGTACCGCCTGACTTTGTGTTTTACGCACAACCCAGCGCTGGAACGTTACCAGAACCAATGTGCTAATAAGTGCAATAACCGTCACTACCACGCCGACCCCGGGATCTTTCATCGGCGATGGGGTATACAGGTGCTGAATACCGGTTAAAAAGAGGAACAGCGCCGAACCGGAAATAAACATGCTTTGCGCCAGCGCCGCCAGCGATTCCGCTTTGCCGTGACCAAACGTATGTTCTTCATCCGCTGGCTGCAGGGAGTAGCGCACTACCCACAGGTTAGTGACCGAGGCGGCAATATCCACCAGAGAATCGACCAGCGCCGCCAGAATACTGACTGAACCGGTATACCACCATGCGAAAATTTTAATCACTAACAGGCACGACGCCATGATCGTCGCAGCGATTGCGGCCCGGCTTACCAGCCGCCCATAGGATTGATTCATAAACACTCCTGTCATGCTATGCCGCTAGTATAACGGATGCAGAGGAGGCATTAAGATGAATAAACAGTTACGACGTTTGAATGATGGGCAAAAAAAACCCCCTCATCATGAGGGGGAAGACAGGGATGGTGTCTATGGCAAGGAAAACAGGGTCTACTGGTTACTACGGGTATTGCTACTAAAAAGCGTCGATTCAGCGTTCTTTTGCATCCGTGCAACCTCCCGCAATTGATCCATCCGTTGCTGGTGTTTCTGGTTCAAAACCGCTTGCTGCTCGGGCGTTAGCAGGTGAAACATCTGGTTGCGGACCTTGGCCATTTCGACCTGTCGGGCAACCTGCTCCTGCGCCATTTTATCTGCCTGAGCGCGCACAGCGCTTTCGTCAAAATTTTCTGCGGTGACAAGGCGGTGCATTGTCTCCATTTCGCTAACATTAACAGGGGGCTGGTCATGACGAGCCCGCTGCATCAGATCTCGCATCTGTTGACGCTGATGTTCGGTTAAACTTATGCCGTCGAACATATGGCCCTGGCCACTCTGCTGCGCGATGCCCTCCGTTGAGGAGCGGTTATCGCCGGTGATGACTCCAGCAGCCTGGCTAAATGCACTAAACGCCAGCGTTGAGGCCATGACGGCAGCGGTAACTTTGCGCATCACTTACTCCCAAAATCTTTCGTGTCGCGATTCAACGAGAGACAGTCTACGATTCAGGCTGCAAACATGCGTCAGGGGGTGTAAAACAACGTAAAGTCATGGATTAGATAGCCTTGATGACGTAATTTCTGCCTCGGAGGTATTTAAACAATGAATAAAATCCTGTTAGTTGATGATGACCGAGAGCTGACATCCCTTTTAAAGGAGTTGCTCGACATGGAAGGCTTTGACGTGTCGGTGGCCCACGACGGGGAGCAGGCGCTGAGTCAGCTCGACGATAGCATCGACTTGCTTTTGCTCGACGTCATGATGCCGAAGAAAAACGGTATCGACACCCTTAAAGAGCTGCGCCAGACGCACCAGACCCCAGTCATTATGCTGACCGCGCGCGGCAGCGAACTCGATCGTGTACTGGGCCTTGAGCTGGGTGCCGATGACTATCTGCCTAAACCTTTTAACGACCGTGAACTTGTGGCGCGTATTCGGGCGATCCTGCGCCGTTCTCACTGGAGCGAGCAGCAGCAGAACACCGACAACGGCTCGCCGACGCTGGAAGTCGACTCCCTGAGCCTCAATCCGGGCCGCCAGGAAGCCAGCTTCGATGGCCAGGCGCTGGAACTCACCGGCACCGAATTCACCCTGCTTTATCTGCTGGCGCAGCATCTGGGCCAGGTGGTATCGCGTGAACATCTGAGCCAGGAAGTGCTGGGTAAACGCCTGACGCCGTTCGACCGTGCAATTGATATGCACATCTCCAACCTGCGCCGCAAATTACCGGAGCGCAAGGATGGTCACCCATGGTTTAAAACCCTGCGTGGACGCGGCTATCTGATGGTGTCCGCTTCATGATAGGCAGTTTAACCGCCCGCATCTTTGCCATCTTCTGGCTGACGCTGGCACTCGTTTTAATGCTGGTTTTGATGTTACCTAAACTCGACTCACGCCAGATGACGGAGCTCCTCGACAGCGAGCAACGTCAGGGTGTGATGATCGAGCAGCACGTGGAAGCAGAGCTGGCCATCGATCCGCCCAATGATTTGATGTGGTGGCGCAGGCTGTTTCGCGCTATCGAAAAATGGGCGCCGCCCGGACAACGCCTGCTGCTGGTCACCAGCGAAGGCCGCGTGATTGGGGCCGATCGCAATGAAATGCAGATCATCCGCAACTTCATTGGCCAGGCGGATAACGCCGATCATCCGCAAAAGAAAAAATATGGTCGGGTAGAGATGGTGGGGCCATTCTCCGTCAATGACGGGGAAGATAACTATCAGCTCTACCTGATTCGTCCGGCGAGCAACTCTCAGTCCGACTTTATCAACCTGCTGTTCGACCGCCCGCTGCTGCTACTGATTGTCACGATGCTGGTGAGTTCACCGCTGCTGCTGTGGCTGGCATGGAGCCTGGCGAAACCGGCGCGTAAGTTGAAAAACGCTGCGGATGAAGTGGCGCAGGGCAACCTGCGACAGCACCCGGAACTGGAAGCCGGGCCGCAGGAGTTCCTGGCGGCGGGTGCCAGCTTCAACCAGATGGTGACCGCGCTGGAGCGGATGATGACCACCCAGCAACGGCTATTGTCTGATATCTCCCACGAACTGCGCACACCGCTGACGCGTCTGCAACTGGGCACCGCCCTGCTGCGCCGCCGGAGCGGAGAAAGCAAAGAGCTGGAGCGTATCGAAACCGAAGCGCATCGTCTGGACAGCATGATCAACGACCTGCTGGTGATGTCCCGCAATCAGCAGAAAAACGCGCTGGTCAGCGAAACGGTGAAAGCCAATCATCTGTGGCATGAGGTGCTGGATAACGCGGCATTCGAAGCGGAGCAGATGGGGAAATCCTTCACCGTCAACTTCCCGCCGGGGCCATGGCCGCTGTACGGTAACCCCAACACGCTGGAGAGCGCGCTGGAGAATATCGTGCGTAACGCCCTGCGCTATTCGCATACCAAAATCGAGGTGGCGTTCTCGGTGGACAAAGACGGTATCACCATCAACGTCGATGATGATGGTCCTGGCGTCAGCCCGGAAGATCGCGAGCAGATTTTCCGTCCCTTCTATCGCACCGACGAGGCGCGTGACCGTGAATCAGGCGGTACCGGGCTGGGTCTGGCGATTGTCGAGACCGCCATTCAGCAGCACCGCGGCTGGGTGAAAGCGGACGACAGCCCGCTGGGGGGATTGCGTTTAACGCTCTGGCTGCCGTTGTATAAGCGTTCGTAATTATCCTCTCCCCAACGGGGAGAGGATAGATTATCTTCCCCACAATCTCCGCGCATTGTCTTCGATCTTGTGGCTAAGTCGCCGCTTCTGCATGGTTCGGGTCCAGCTGATCGATAACCCCGCCGCCGACAGCAGTCGGTGATACTGCTCATCATCAAAGGGCATATGCCAGGCGATGGCGCAGGCGTCATGCACCGAGACATCGCTCAGGCGGGAAACCAGCGTCAGGGGCGCATCCGCCGAAACTTTACCCGCGACAATCACCCGATATAACCAGCCGGTTATCCCGGCATTTTGCATTTGCGTGGCGATATCGGTGATCCCGAAGTGGAAATTGAGTTTGAAGCACGGGGAGCGCGGCTGGGTCACCTGGATCAGGGCGTCACCCCAGCGAAAGATATCGCCGATAAAGACGTTCTTCTCGGTTAGTCCCTCAGTAGAGAGGTTTTCGCCAAACGCCGGGGCGACAAAAAGCCCGGCCTGGTCAGGGTATTCGCTTGCCCAGTACGCATAATGCTCGCGTGGATAGTGGCACAGCGCGCGATCCGGCCCGCCGTGGATTTTCTTCTCCGCCTGCTGATCGCCCACCAGCCCCTTTTCGGTGAGGGTGAGTTCGCCGTCAACCTGCACTTTAGCAATCGCGCTCGGGCGACTGCCGTCATAATCCTTTATTTTTCCAATAAATACGTTAGCTGGATAGTCCATCGCGGCTCCTTACGCAGATTGTGGGTATAAAAAAAGCGAGTCATCAGACTCGCTTCTCACAGACGGCTTTGCAACCTTATTTTTTAGCGGCGAAACGTGCTGCTGCTTCGTCCCAGTTCACCACGTCCCAGAAGGCTTTGATGTAGTCCGGGCGACGGTTCTGGAATTTCAGGTAGTAAGCGTGTTCCCACACGTCCAGGCCCACGATTGGGAAACCGGATGCGCCAGAGATAGCTTCACCCATCAGCGGGGAGTCCTGGTTTGCAGTTGAAACCACAGCCAGTTTGTCGCCTTTCAGGACCAGCCACGCCCAGCCAGAGCCGAAACGGGTCGCAGCGGCTTTTTCAAACTCAGCTTTGAAGTTGTCAACGGAGCCGAAGTCGCGCTCGATAGCGGATTTCAGGTCACCCTGCAGGGTGGTACCGGTTTTCAGGCCTTTCCAGAAGAAGCTGTGGTTAGCGTGGCCGCCCGCGTTGTTACGCAGTACGGTTTTCTTGTCAGCCGGCAGTTGATCCAGTTTGGTGATCAGCTCTTCAGCAGGCAGGCTGGCAAATTCTGGCAGGCTTTCCAGCGCCGCGTTGGCGTTGTTAACGTAAGTCTGGTGGTGTTTGGTGTGATGGATCTCCATCGTCTGCTTGTCGAAATGCGGCTCAAGGGCGTCGTAAGCGTACGGCAGGGATGGCAGGGTATAGCTCATAATCATCTCCATTATTGTCGGGCGGCAAACGTGTTAATGCCGCGTAAGCAGTTGGTTCATTATAGTTAATTAAATGATATTGAAAATGTTTATCAATGCCGTAGTTTTAATAAGGTTATAACTTTTAGTTATGTCACTGATCTGGCGGGGCGTGTGGTGGCACTCAGGGGTGAGCAGATATTCTATTACGCCGCGTTATGGCTGCGGTGACGCCACTGAACCGGGGTCATCCCCACTTCGCGGTTAAACACCACCGAGAAATAGTTACTGTCCTCAAAGCCGCACTGCATGGCGACTTCGCTGACCATCAATTCGGTGTGCTGGAGCAGATACTGCGCGTGGCAGATCCTCAGCTGGCGCAGGTAGTGGTTTACCGTCATCCCGGTCTGGGTACGGAACTGCTGGCGCAGGGCACGCTCGCTGCACTGCTCCTGCTCGCAAAACTTCTCCAGCACAAAGCTGCGGTTCAGGCTACCGGCCAGAGCGGTGATCAGCTTATCCAGCAGCGCTTCCGGTTCGCTGGCCGCCGGGTTATCCGGGGCATAACGGTAGCGTTTGAGCATGATCGTCAGCTGGGCAAACAGCAGCTCGGCCATGTCGAACGCGTTGGGATCGTTCTTCAGGCTCTCCTGCTCCAGCTGGGCGATCACCGGGCGCACCTGCGCCATGCCGTTGCTGCCCAGCCGCCAGTGCGGAGTGCTGCCGGCCCTGAGAAAACCGGGAATATTCGCCGCCCAGTCCACGTTGAGCTTCAGCCGGTCGGGGCAGTAGATGATGTTCTGCAGCACCAGATCGTTAACCGAGGCGTAGGAGTGTTTGTCTTCCGCGCGGATGTAAAACAGGTCGCCGCGGGTGATGCGGTACGGGCGATCGTTGAGGATATGCAGGCCATTGCCGCGCCACACCAGCACCAGCTCGCAGAAGTCGTGGGTGTGCTCAGCAAAGACATTTTGCGGATAGCGGTCCGCCACCGCGACGGCCTGGGCGGCGGATGCAAAAAAATCGGCTCTGCGAAGAATCAACTGTCCTGCCACATCACAACCTCACCCGGGAACAACCTGCCATTATTACCCGGTTTGCGGCAATAAAACGGTGATTTTCCTCGCGTTACTGAAGCGAGGCATCCCGGCCCTGGCGAATGTCGCGCGGGGACCAGGAAAACTCCCGGCGAAACAGAGTCGAAAAGTGGTTACTGTCGCCGAAACCGCAGCGATAGGCGATATCCGTGACGCTATCGTCGGTATGACGCAGCAGATGGCGCGCTTTGATCAACCGCAGACGGTTCAGGTAACGCTGCGGCGTCTGCCCGGTGTGCTGCTTCAGCTGGCGATGCAGGGTGCGTAGCGAGAGGGAAAAGTTATCCGCCAGCGTCTCCCAGCAGACATCCTCCGCAAAGTGATCTTCCAGCCAGGCCATCAGCTGATTGAGCCGGGCATCGTTATCCGCCGCCCCTTCCACCAGGCTACCCCGTCGCAGCAGCACCAGCAGTTGCATAAACAGGATCTCGCGGCTGGCGAGGGCGTGGGTGGTCTGTCCCTCTTCGGACTGCTCCATCTGGCTGACCAGCTGGCGCACCTGCTGCAGCGTGGACTGATTCACCCGCCAGTGCGACGGGTAGTGGCCATCCTGCTCCTGGGGCAGGAGCTGGTTCAGTCCTGACAAAAACTGGAACGCTTCCGGAGAGCGATAGAGCACGTTGGTCAGGCACAGGTTGTCGGTATGTTCATACATATGCCGATCATGATCGCGGACAAAGCACACCGTGCCGCCGCTGATGGTGTAGGGCTGCCCGTTGAAGACATGGATACCCGTTCCGTGCTCAACGATCACAATCTCATGGAAATCATGATGATGTTCCGGAAAGGCAGCCTGGGGCAGCCGCGGCTCAATCGCCACAGGCGAGTGGCCTGAAGGGAAAAAATCCACGCTGTGCAGTACGGTCATAACGGTTCACCAGATGATAAATGTTCTCAAAATAGTAATTTAGGGTTTCCCGGCTCACCTTAAATTTTCGACAGCAAATGGCGCAAAGCCTGTCGCTTTTTCAAGAAACGGCGGGAAAGATCCGGAAATGCGCCCACCGTCACATCCCCCGAAATCCCGGCAATTGGCGGGAAATGTGAACTCTCTCACGTTCATCTTTGCTTTCTTGCCAGCGCCTGAAATGCGCTGTCAGTGGCAAGAAGGTCACTGACGCTTCCCTTTTTTACACTGTCCGGCAATGACTTCAGGAAGGACCGGACCATGACTTTTCGCCATTGTGTGGCTGTCGATTTAGGCGCATCCAGCGGCCGCGTAATGCTGGCGAGCTACCACCGCGAGCAGCGCACCCTCTCCCTGCGCGAAATCCACCGTTTCGTGAACTGCCTGCAAAAGCAGGACGGGTTTGACTGCTGGGATATCGACACCCTGGAAGCGGAGATCCGCACCGGGCTGAATAAGGTGTGCGAAGAAGGCATTCACATCGACAGCATCGGGATTGACACCTGGGGCGTGGATTACGTGCTGCTGGACAGCAACGGCGAGCGCGTGGGCCTCCCGGTCTCCTATCGCGATAGCCGCACCGACGGGGTGATGGCGCATGCGTTAGCACAGCTCGGGAAAGCGGAGATCTATGGCCGGAGCGGCATCCAGTTCCTGCCGTTTAATACTCTGTATCAGCTGCGCGCCCTGGTGGAACAGCAGCCGGAACTGGTGGCGCACGTTGCGCATGCCCTGCTGATCCCGGACTACTTCAGCTACCGTCTCACCGGCCAGATGAACTGGGAATATACCAACGCCACCACCACCCAGCTGGTGAACATCAATTCTGACTCCTGGGACGAGAACCTGCTCAACTGGACCGGCGCGCCGCGCGACTGGTTTGGCACCCCAACCCATCCGGGCAACGTGATTGGCCACTGGATCTGCCCGCAGGGCAACCATATTTCCGTGGTGGCCGTCGCCAGCCACGACACCGCAAGCGCGGTGATCGCCGCCCCGCTGGCCTCGAAGGATGCGGCGTATCTCTCCTCCGGCACCTGGTCGCTGATGGGCTTTGAGAGCAAAACCCCTTACACCAGCGATAACGCGCTGGCAGCGAATATCACTAACGAAGGCGGGGCCGAGGGCCGCTACCGGGTGCTGAAAAACATCATGGGCCTGTGGCTGCTGCAGCGGGTGCTGAAAGAGCAGAACATCTCTAACCTGCCGGAGCTTATCGCAGAAACCGAAAAGCTGACGGCCTGTACTTTCCTGATCAACCCGAATGACGACCGCTTTATCAATCCGGCCAATATGAGCGCCGAGATCCAGGCCGCCTGCCGCGACAGCGCCCAGCCGGTGCCGGAGAATGCCGCCGAGCTGGCGCGCTGCATCTTTGACAGCCTCGCCCTGCTGTATGCCGAGGTGCTGCACGAGCTGGCGACCCTGCGCGGTAAGCCCTTCAGCCAGCTGCACATTGTCGGCGGCGGGTGCCAGAACCAGCTGCTGAACCAACTCTGCGCCAACGCCTGCGGTATCACGGTGTTAGCCGGGCCGGTTGAGGCATCGACACTCGGCAATATCGGCATTCAGCTGATGACCCTCGACGAGCTGACCAACGTGGATCAATTCCGTCAGGTGGTGACCGGCAACTACGGCCTGACCACCTTTACCCCTCATCCCGATCATGAAATTGCCCGCTACCGCACGCAGTTTCAGCAACAACGACCGACAAAGGAGCTTTGCGCATGACCACTCAACTTGAACAAGCCTGGGAACTGGCTAAACAGCGTTTCGCCGCCGTGGGCGTAGATGTCGAGGAGGCTCTGCGTCAGCTCGACCGTCTGCCCGTCTCTATGCACTGCTGGCAGGGCGATGACGTCGCTGGTTTTGAGAACCCGGGCGGCGCGCTGACCGGCGGGATCCAGGCCACCGGTAACTATCCGGGCAAGGCGCGTAACGCCGCCGAACTGCGGGCGGATCTGGAGCTGGCCCTGAGCCTGATCCCGGGGCCAAAGCGCCTGAACCTGCACGCCATCTATCTGGAATCCGACGAGCCGGTGGAGCGCAACGCCATCAAGCCGGAACATTTTAAGAACTGGGTCGAATGGGCAAAAACCAACAAGCTGGGGCTGGATTTCAACCCCTCCTGCTTCTCGCATCCGCTGAGCGCCGACGGCTTTACCCTCGCCCACGCCGACGACGAAATTCGTCAGTTCTGGATCGACCACGTCAAAGCCAGCCGTCGCGTGTCGGCGTACTTTGGCGAACAGCTGGGCACCCCGTCGGTGATGAACATCTGGATCCCGGACGGGATGAAAGACATCACCGTTGACCGCCTCGCCCCGCGTCAGCGTCTGCTGGCGGCGCTGGATGAGGTGATCAGCGAGAAGCTGAACCCGGCGCACCACATCGACGCCGTGGAGAGCAAGCTGTTCGGCATTGGCGCCGAAAGCTACACCGTCGGCTCCAGTGAGTTCTACATGGGTTACGCCACCAGCCGTCAGACCGCCCTGTGCCTGGACGCGGGCCACTTCCATCCGACCGAAGTGATCTCCGACAAAATCTCCGCCGCGATGCTGTATGTGCCGCACCTGCTGCTGCATGTCAGCCGCCCGGTACGCTGGGACAGCGACCACGTGGTGTTGCTGGATGACGAAACCCAGGCCATCGCCAGCGAAATCATTCGCCATGATCTGTTTGACCGGGTGCATATCGGCCTCGACTTCTTCGACGCCTCCATCAACCGCATCGCGGCCTGGGTTATCGGCACCCGCAACATGAAAAAAGCCCTGCTGCGCGCCCTGCTGGAGCCTACCGCCGAACTGCGCGCGTTGGAAGCCGCAGGGGATTACACCGCGCGTCTGGCGCTGCTCGAAGAGCAAAAATCCCTGCCGTGGCAGGCGGTATGGGAGATGTACTGCCAGCGCAACGACGCCCCGGCGGGCAGCCAGTGGCTGGATACCGTGCGGGCGTATGAGCAGGACGTATTAGTTAATCGCAAGTAAAGACATTGCCCGGCGGCGCTTCGCTTGCCGGGCCTACGGGTAAAAGTAGGCCGGGTCAGCGCAGCGCCACCCGGCATTTTCAAAGGAAACACAGAATGCAGACCATCACTCAATCCTGGTTCGTCCAGGGCATGATCAAAGCCACCTCCGACGCCTGGCTGAAAGGCTGGGACGAGCGCAACGGCGGCAACCTGACGCTGCGCCTGGACGACGCGGATATTGAACCCTTTGCCGCCGACTTCCATCAGAAGCCGCGTTATATCGCCCTGAGCCAGCCGATGCCGCTGCTCGCCAACACGCCGTTTATCGTCACCGGTTCTGGCAAGTTCTTCCGCAACGTGCAGCTCGATCCCACCGCCAGTTTAGGGGTGGTAAAAGTGGACAGCGACGGCGCGGGCTACCACATTCTTTGGGGGCTGACTGACGACGCGGTGCCAACCTCTGAGCTGCCGGCCCACTTCCTCTCCCACTGCGAGCGTATCAAGGCCACCAGTGGGAAAGATCGCGTGATCATGCACTGCCATGCCACCAACCTGATCGCCCTGACCTTCGTGCTGGAGAACAACACGGACGTTATCACCCGTCAGCTGTGGGAAGGCAGCACCGAGTGTCTGGTGGTGTTCCCGGATGGTGTAGGCATTCTGCCGTGGATGGTGCCGGGCACCGATGAGATCGGCGAAGCCACCGCCATTGAGATGCAAAAACATTCGCTGGTGCTGTGGCCGTTCCACGGCGTGTTCGGCAGCGGCCCGACGCTGGATGAGACCTTTGGTCTGATCGACACCGCCGAGAAGTCTGCTGAAGTGCTGGTAAAGGTTTATTCGATGGGTGGCATGAAGCAGACCATCACCCGGGAAGAGCTGATTGCGCTGGGCAAACGCTTTGGCGTCACCCCTATGCAGTCGGCGTTAGATCTGTACAAATAAGAACATCGCGCCCCGCTCACCGAGACGGGGCGAACTACACCTGCAAACCCTACAAAAATCACCTCATTAAGTGGAGTAAAAGCAATGAAAATAAAGACAAGCTTGATCCTCACCGTTGCCGCCCTGGCGTTGTCCGGTTCTGCTTTAGCGGAAGTAAAAATCGCCCTGGTGGCGAAATCCTTAGGTAATGGCTTCTTCGAAGCGGCAAACGTGGGTGCCCAGGAGGCAGCCAAAGAGTTAGGTGATGTCAAAGTGATCTATACCGGGCCGACCACCACCACGGCCGAAGCGCAGATCGAAGTGCTGAACGGGTTGATCGCTCAGGGAGTGGATGCGATCGCCATCTCCGCCAACGATCCTGATGCCGTGGTGCCGGTGCTGAAAAAAGCGATGCAGCGCGGGATCAAAGTGGTGTCATGGGACTCCGGTGTGGCGAAAGCCGGACGCCAGATCCACCTCAACCCTTCCAATAACGCGCTGATTGGCGAGACCAACGTCAAGCTGGCGGCCGAAGCGCTGAAAGCGCTGAACGTGGAGAAAGGCGATGTGGCGGTGCTGAGCGCCACCCCAACCTCCACCAACCAGAACACCTGGATTGCCGAGATGAAAAAGGTGCTGCCGCAGTACCCGTCCGTCAACCTGGTGACCGTGGCCTATGGCGACGATCTGTCGGATAAGAGCTACCGCGAAGCGGTCGGCCTGCTGAAAACCTACCCGGATCTGAAGGTGATCGTCTCTCCGTCGTCGGTCGGCATCGTGGCCGCAGCGCAGGCGGTGAAAGATCAGGGCAAGATCGGCAAAGTCTATGTGACCGGCCTGGGCCTGCCGTCTGAGATGGCCGGCGCGGTGAAATCCGGTGCCAGCAAAAGTTTCGCCATCTGGAACCCGATCGACCTCGGGTATGCCGCGACCTACTTAGCGGATGACCTGGTAAAAGGCACGGCGACCAAAGACGAAGCCAGCATGGGCAAACTGGGCAAAGTGAAGCTGGATGCCGACGGCAGCGGCGCGATGGCTGAGCCGTTTGTTTACGATGCCAGCAATATTGATAAGTTCTCGAAAATTTTCTAACAACTTCACCCCTCACCCTAACCCTCTCCCCAAAGGGGAGAGGGAACCGATCGAGCCCCTCGCCCCTATGGGGAGAGGGGTTGGGGTGAGGGGGAATTTCTGGAGAACTATCATGACCCCATTGCTTCAGCTTAAAGGCATCACCAAGGTTTTCCCCGGTGTGCGCGCCCTTGAGAACGTGCAGCTCGAACTCTGGCCCGGCAAAGTCACCGCCCTGATCGGTGAAAACGGCGCGGGCAAATCAACGCTGGTCAAAGTGATGACCGGCATTTACCAGCCCGACGAGGGCGAGATCCTCTACAAAGCCATTCCCATCAACCTGCCGACCCCGGATTCGGCGCACAAGGTGGGCATTACCGCCATCCACCAGGAGACCGTCCTGTTCGACGAGCTGTCGGTCACCGAAAATATTTTTGTCGGTCAGTACCTCTATAAAGGCCTTTTCAAAAAGCTCGACTGGCCGGAGATGCACCGCCGGGCGCAGGCGATCCTTACCCGTCTTGAGGTGCAGATTGACCCGCGCGCGACGCTGAAAACCCTGAGCATCGCCCAGCGCCATATGGTGGCGATTGCCCGGGCGCTGTCGTTTGACGCGCAGGTGGTGATCCTCGATGAACCCACCGCCGCCCTGTCGCAGCATGAAATTCTTGAGTTCTATCAAATCGTTGAACGCCTGAAGCTGGAGGGGAAAGCGATCCTGTTTATCTCACACAAGTTCGACGAGATTTTTGAGCTGGCGGATCACTACACCATCCTGCGCGATGGCGTGTTTGTCGGTGCCGGGGCCATCAACGACATCACCGAAGAGCGGATGGTGGCGATGATGGTGGGCCGCGCCATTACTCAGACCTTCCCGAAAGTAGAGTGCGAAAAAGGCGACACCGTACTGGAGGTGAAAAATCTCTGCCACCCCACCGAGTTCGCTAACATCTCCTTCACCCTGCGCAAAGGCGAGATCCTCGGCTTTTACGGGCTGGTGGGGGCCGGGCGCACCGAGCTGATGCAGGCGCTCTCCGGCGTCTCGCGTCCCTCCTCCGGCAGCATCGTGCTGAACGGTAAAGAACAGCATTTCCGCCAGCCGGCGGACGCCATCCGGGCCGGGATTGTCTGCGTGCCGGAAGAGCGCCAGAAGCAGGGGGCGATTATCGAGCTGTCGATTGCGCAGAACATTAGCCTGCCCCAGCTCAGCAAGCTCAACCCCAACGGGGTGCTGCATGACGATCGCGAGTGGCAGCTGGCGGATGAATACGCCAGACGGCTGCAGGTGAAAGCCTTTAGCTGGAAACAGGCGGTGGAAACCCTCTCCGGCGGCAACCAGCAGAAGGTGGTGATCGGCAAATGGCTGGCGACCCACCCGGACGTCATCATCCTCGATGAACCGACCAAAGGGATCGATATCGGCTCCAAAGCGGCGGTGCATCAGTTTATGTCCGAGCTGGTCAGTCAGGGCCTGGCGGTGATCATGGTCTCCTCCGAACTGCCGGAAGTGATGGGCATGGCCGACCGCATTATCGTGATGCATGAAGGGCTGATGGTGGCGGAATATCAGGCGGGGGGCGCGACGGCAGAAACCATCGTCAGCGCCGCCAGCGGTGCCAGACAGGAGGCCGCATAATGGTGCAACAGCTGCTTAAACACCGCGAGGCGCTGCTGGCGGCGGTGATCGTCCTGATGATTATCGCCATCGGCACTCGCGTCCCGTCATTTATTGCCCCGGGCAACCTGGTGGAGATGTTTAACGACACTTCCATTCTGATCATTCTGGCCCTCGGGCAGATGATGGTGCTGCTCACCAGGGGCATCGACCTGTCGATGGCGGCTAACCTGGCGCTGACCGGGATGATTGTCGCCCTGATTAACTTTAACTATCCCGAGGTACCGGTCTGGGCGCTGCTGATCCTCGCCACCGTGCTGGGCCTGGTAATGGGCGTCATCAACGGCCTGCTGGTGTGGAAGATGGGCATTCCGGCGATTGTGGTGACGCTCGGCACCATGAGCATCTACCGCGGGATTATCTTCCTGCTCTCCGGCGGCGGCTGGGTCAACTCCAATCAGATGGGGGCCGATTTCCTCGGCCTGCCGCGTGCGTCGGTGTTGGGCCTGCCGGTACTGAGCTGGTGCGCCATTGCCGCCCTGCTGCTGGTGGGCTATTTCCTGCGCTACAGCCGCACCGGACGCGCGCTCTACACTGCGGGCGGCAACGCGACGGCGGCGTACTACACCGGGATCAACGCCGGGAAGATGCAGTTCGTCAGCTTCTGCCTCTCCGGGGCGCTGGCCGGGTTCTGCGGCTATCTGTGGATCTCGCGCTTTGCGGTGGCTTATGTCGACGTGGCGAACGGCTTTGAGCTCCAGGTGGTGGCGGCCTGCGTCATCGGCGGCATCAGCACCATGGGCGGTACCGGCCGGGTGCTCGGTTGCCTGTGCGGGGCGCTGTTCCTCGGGGTGATCAACAATGCCCTGCCGGTGATTGGCGTATCGCCGTTCTGGCAGATGGCGATCTCCGGAACGGTGATCGTGATTGCGGTGCTGCTCAATGAGCGCGGCAACAAACGCAAAGGACGGCTGATCCTGCGCGATGCGGCGCTGGCTCGTCAGAAACAGGCGGTAAGATCATGAGTAAAGTAATGACGTCTGAAGAGATTAAAAACACCCCCGCCCCGGCAGGCATTTTCCAGCGCCTGCTGTGCTGGGAAGGTTTTCTGCTGGCGGTCACCCTGGCGGTCTTTGTGGGTAACGCCCTGGCCTCGCCGTACTTCCTTGATATCTGGAACCTGTCCGACGCCACGTTCAACTTCACCGAAAAGGCGATCATCGTCCTGCCGATGGCGATGCTGATTATCGCCCGGGAAATTGACCTGTCGGTGGCCTCCACCATCGCCCTGAGTTCCACGGTGATGGGCTTTTGTGCGGCGGCCGGGCTGGATACGCCGCTGCTGGTCTGTGTGGGCTTAGGGGTGGGCCTGTTGTGCGGGCTGTTCAACGGTCTGCTGGTAACCCGCTTTAACCTGTCGTCGATTGTGATCACCATCGGCACCATGAGCCTCTATCGCGGGATCACCTACATTCTGCTGGGCGACCAGGCGCTGAATGCGTACCCGGAGAGCTTCGCGTGGTTTGGTCAGGGGTATGTCTGGGGCGCGCTGTCGTTTGAGTTCGCGCTGTTTATCGTGCTGGCGGTCGTGTTTGCCTTCGTGCTGCACAAGACCAACTTCGGGCGTCGCACCTATGCCATCGGCAATAACCCGACCGGGGCCTGGTATTCCGGCATCAACGTCAAGCGTCACAACCTGCTCCTCTTTGCCCTGGTGGGACTGATGGCCGGACTGGCCTCGGTGCTGCTCACCTCGCGTCTGGGCAGTACCCGTCCGACCATTGCGATGGGCTGGGAGCTGGCGGTGGTGACCATGGCGGTACTCGGTGGGGTCAATATTCTCGGCGGTTCCGGCAGCATGGTAGGCGTGATTATCGCCGCCTTCCTGATGGGGCTGGTCACCTTCGGCCTGAGCCTGCTCAACGTGCCGGGCATCGTGATGTCGGTGATTATCGGCGCGATGCTGATTGTGGTGATCTCCCTGCCGATCGTCACCCGCCGGATTATGCAGCGAAGACGGATTTAATCCCCTCCCCCCTGCCCTCTCCCCAAAGGGGAGAGGGAGAAAGGCCGCACGGAGCAGTCCCCTCGCCCCTCCGGGGAGAGGGTTAGGGTGAGGGGCGCAGATTTGCAAAATCACCATTAAGGAGAATTATCATGAGCTTTATGTTGGCGCTGCCGAAAATCAGCCTGCACGGCGCAGGCGCAATCGGCGATATGGTTAAGCTGGTGGCAACCAAACAGTGGGGCAAGGCGTTGATCGTCACCGATGGTCAGCTGGTAAAAATGGGCCTGCTCGACAGTCTGTTTACCGCCCTCGACGAACAGCAGATGTCATATCAGCTGTTCGATGCGGTCTTCCCGAACCCGACCGAAGCGCTGGTGCAGCAGGGCTATGCCGCTTATCAGGACGCGCACTGTGATTACATCATTGCCTTCGGCGGCGGCAGCCCAATCGACACCGCGAAAGCGATTAAAATTCTCACCGCCAATCCGGGCCCGTCTACCGCTTACTCCGGCGTCGGCAAGGTGATCAACGCCGGGGTGCCGCTGGTGGCGATCAACACTACCGCCGGCACGGCGGCAGAGATGACCAGCAATGCGGTGATCATCGACTCCGCGCGTCAGGTCAAAGAGGTGATTATCGACCCGAACATTATTCCGGATATCGCCGTGGATGATGCCAGCGTGATGCTCGACATTCCGGCCTCCGCCACCGGGATGGATGCCCTGACCCACGCCATCGAAGCGTATGTCTCCGTGGGTGCTCACCCATTGACTGACGCCAACGTGCTGGAGGCCATTCGCCTGATCGCCCGCTGGCTGCCGGAAGCGGTGGACAACGGGCATAACCTGGAGGCACGCGAGCAGATGGCCTTCGGCCAGTATCTGGCCGGGATGGCCTTCAACAGCGCCGGACTCGGGCTGGTACACGCCCTGGCCCACCAGCCGGGAGCCACGCACAACCTGCCGCACGGCGTGTGTAACGCCATCCTGCTGCCGATCATCGAAAACTTTAACCGTCCGAACGCCGTGGCGCGCTTTGCCCGCGTGGCGCAGGCGATGGGCGTCGATACCCGCGAGATGAGCGACGAAGCGGCCAGCATGGCGGCCATTCAGGCGATTCGTGACCTGAGCACCCGCGTCGGCATTCCGTCCGGCTTCAGCACGCTGGGCGTGACCAAAGCCGACATCGAAGGCTGGCTCGACAAAGCCCTCGCCGACCCCTGTGCACCCTGCAACCCGCGCGTTGCCAGCCGCGACGAGGTGCGCGAGCTCTATCTGGAGGCATTATGATCCGCAAAGCCTTTGTAATGCAGGTGAACCCTGACGCACACGAAGAGTACGAACGTCGCCACAACCCGATCTGGCCCGAGCTGGAGGCGGTCCTGAAAGACCACGGCGCGCACCACTACGCCATCTATCTGGATAAGAGCCGTAACCTGCTGTTTGCCACGGTAGAGATCGAGTCGGAAGAGCGCTGGAACGCGGTGGCAAACACCGATGTCTGCCAGCGCTGGTGGAACTATATGGGGGAAGTGATGCCCTCTAACCCGGACAACAGCCCGGTGAGTACCGGGCTGCGAGAGGTGTTTTACCTGGCCTGATGGGTCAACGCTGCCGCGCTCGCGGCAGCGATATCCCGCTTATTGCTCAACGTAAACGCCGACAGCACCGTCACCGCCAGCACAAAACAGCCCAGCATCAGGTAGGTCTCCTGGAAGCCGATCCGGTCATACATATTCCCGGCAAAGGCGGAGAGGAAAATCGCCGCCAGCTGTTTGGCAAAGTTGAAGCCAATCAGGTAGATGGTGGCAGACAGTCGGGTATCGAACACGCCGGTAATGTACTTGAAGGCGCCCACCAGCAGGAACGGCACTTCCAGGGCGTGCAGCATCTTCAGGGCCACCACTTCCACGGCGGTGGTCGCAAATGACGAACCAATAATGCGCGTCGCCATGATCACCCCGGCAATCAGCAGCGTATTTTTTGCGCCGATGCGGTTAATGATCCACGGGGAGCAGAACATGATGATGGCGTTGCAGATCTCCCCGGCGGTGGTCGCAAAACCAAACGCCCGCGTCCCCTCCTCCGGCGTGGCGAAGAAGGTTTTAAAGAAGGTGGCGAACTGCTGATCGAAGACGTCATACACGCAGGCCACGCCAATCACGTACAAAATGAACATCCACATTTTGCGCTGGCGGAACAGGTTAAAGACGGTTCGGGCAGTAATCTGCGGCTGGTTAGCGCCGAGGGCGTTCATCACCTGCGCGGTCTGGTTGGGCTTCGGTTTGGCAACCACCAGCAGCAGCATCAGTATCAGCGCCGCCCCGGACCCCATCCAGAAGACATATGAGGGATCGATACTGAACAGCACCCCGCCCGTCGAGGCGCATAGCCCCCAGCCCAGACAGCCAAACATACGCGCCTTGCCGTACTCAAAGAAGCTGTTGCGGCTCACGCGTTCGATGTAGGCCTCAATCGCGCCCGACCCTGCCGAGAAGACGAAGCCGATATAGATCCCACCGCTCAGCGCCCCAAGCCAGATATTGGTTTTCAGCAGCGGGGCGAAGACGTAGAGGAAAAAGGGCGCGAACAAAAACAGCAGCACCGCGATGATCCACAGCAGGTGTTTTTTCAGCCCCAGTTTGTCCGACACAATCCCCAGCACCGGCTGGAACGAGATGGCAAACAGCGAGATGCAGGAGAAGACGATCCCGGTATGGGTTTTATTAAGGCCGATGATATCCGACAGCCAGATCGGCAGGAACGGAAAGCAGGTGGCCATGATGAAGAAGTAGAGAAAGAAGAACGACCCGAAAATCCAGAAGTTAGGGTTGTCTTTGTGGGTACAGGCAGTCGTGTTCATTATTTTTATCCTCAACTCAGGGCCGGTCGCCCGGCCCATTGCCCTTATACGCGTTCAACGCCAATCAGGATGGCGGTTTCCGGGTCCAGCACCGGCAGAGCAAGCCCCGCCTGCATCAGCCATTCGCCACTCACCGTTTGCGGGGACTCCATCCACGCCGGCAGCTTGCGCATGGTGTGTCCCCCTTCGCCAGTCAGGCGGATATTGGGGTGATCGAGCAGAGTGATGCGGTACTGCGCGCTGGCTTCGAGGCCCGGCATGCGCAGCGGCATCATCAGGGTGTAATCCGGCATCGCCAACTGGCTGACAATAAACAGCCCCTGGCGCTGATCCTGACTCACTATCCCCTGCGCCAGCGTGGTGCTGTCGGGCATATCCACCCGCCACTGGGTGCCGTGGTGGATCACCTCCCGCCACTGCTTATGCAGGGCCGCATAGTGCCGGTAGCCTTCGCGCTCCTGCTCATCCACGGCGAGGGGATCCAGCTCCAGCCCCATATGGCCGAACAGCGCCGTCAGGCCCCGGAAGGCAATGCTGTGCTGGCGGAAAGTGGCATGGCATTTATGATGACCGATATGCGCGCCCATCACCTCCGGCGGGAAGAAGTAGCTCATGCCACGCTGGATAGTATTACGTTCCAGCGCGTCGTTGTTATCCGACGCCCAGAAGCGATGGCAGCGGGTCAGGACTTCATAGTCGATACGCCCGCCGCCGGAGGAGCAGGATTCAAACTCCACGTGCGGGAAGCGCTCGCCCAGGGTGTCCAGCAGACGGTAGAACTGGCGGGTCTGGGCGTCGGCAGCGGCTTTGCCGTTATGGCCCGGCTGCACCAGCTCGCGGTTCATGTCCCACTTCACGTAGTCCACCGCGTGCTCGCCCAGCAGCCAGCTTATGCGCTCCAGCAGGTAGTTGAAGGCGGCAGGAATGTTGAGGTTCAGTACCCACTGGTGGCGACCGGTGGCCTGCTCATAACCTGGCAGAGCCAGCACCCAGTCCGGGTGGGCACGATACAGATCGGAGTCGGGGTTGATCATCTCCGGCTCGACCCAGATACCAAACTCCATCCCGAGACTTTTAACGTGGTTGATCACCGGCGTTAAGCCGTTGGGGTATTTCTGCTCGTCGAGATACCAGTCCCCCAGCGCAGCATGGTCGTCGTTGCGCCCTTTAAACCAGCCATCATCAATGATAAAGCGCTCCACCCCCAGCGAGGCCGCTTCGTCTGCCATCCGCATGATGTACTCAGGATCGTGGTTAAAGTAGATCCCCTCCCAGGTGTTAAGGTGCACCGGGCGCGGTTTGTTCTCCGGGAAGCGGATGATGTTGCTGCGCAGATAGCGGTGGAACTGCTGGCTCATGCCGTTCAGCCCCTGGGAGGAGTAACTGGCGTAGAGGCGTGGCGTCCACAGGGTTTCCCCCTCCGCCACCGCCATTTCCCCCGGCAGATAAAGCGCTTCGGCCTGCAGGTAACGACGCCCATCGGTTTTGACCTCCGCGCGCAGGCGATGGTTGCCGCTCCAGCCCAGGTGCACGCCCCAGACGTCGCCGTGCATTTCGCTGAAGCCCGGCGTGCCGCCGATCAGGGCCGGGAAATGCTCGTGGGAGCTGCGGCCCCGGCGATTTTCGATCACGAAACTGTCGTGCTCCAGCAGCAGGCGATGCGGCTGGAATTCGCGGATCCAGCGGCCATGAAACGCCATCACCTCGCGGGCACGTTCCGCCAGCGGCAGGGTGACGGCCAGGCGATCAACCTGCCACGGCTGGCTTTTAAGGTTGGTCAGGCCGTGGCGAATCGCCAGCACGCCGCTGTCATCAAGGGCGATCTCGCTGGTCAAACGCAGGCCGGCGGTATCATCTTCGGCGGTGAGGGTCAGGGATTGTCCCTGCTGCGCTACCGCGACGGTACGAAACCGCGGCGAGCCATCCAGCCCCTGTCGGTGGCCTTCAATGCCCGGGGCGCCGAACAGCCCGTGGGCAAGTTCAGCCATCAGCGTGATCGGGGAATCAACGTCCAGTCTGCCGTTGGCGATTGGGCGGGATAGCGTGGCCGCATCCTGCGGCGAAAAGTGGCGAAGGTGCGGCCCCCAGTAAAGAATTTCGGCGAACGGGTGGGTTTTGATTATCACATCCACCGTTTCGCTCGCGAGTCGTAAAATTGCCTCTTGCATCGGACATCTCCTGTCATCGGGATATCCTGAGTGTTGATTCGAAACGTTTCGGATACAAACCAAAACGTTTCGGATTTGTGATCGGGTTTAGAAATTGGGGAAAATTATGCCGTCTGGCCCGGGGAGAATTCTGGCTGCCACAGCACCTGAAGCTGGCTGATATCGTCGCCGTTAATCAGCTGTAGCACCATATCGGCGATCTGCTTGCCCACCCCCTGACGGGTGGACTGGATCACCGCCGCCACGTCGATATCGACAATGCTGTCCTGCGGCAGACCGTCGTACACCACCAGCGCCACACCATTCTCGCCGGTTAAACGTCCCATCTGCGCCAGCGCCATCGCGGCCCCGTCGCCATGGGTGTTGCAGTCGGTGACGATCGCCGTGGGAGCGACATCCAGCGCCAGCAGCGCCTGAGTGGTGGTGTAACCCGCCCGGCGTGAAGGTGGCATGGTGCGCAGCCATTCGCTGGAGAGCCCCGCCTCGTTCAGGGCATCAAGGTAGCCCTGGCGGCGCTGGGTAATAAACGCCTGATTGTTGCTCTCACCCAGCAGCGCGATGCGCTGATGACCCTGCCCGATTAACCGTCGGGTCGCGTTATACGTGCCCGCATAGTTATCGAAGTCAAACCAGGCATAGGGCTTCGGCAAATGGCTGCGGCCCAGCGCGAGGAACGGGAACCCGGCGGCCTGCAGCTGCTCGAGACGCGGATCGTTATCCAGGGTATGGGCCACGATCAGCGCATCCACGCGACGGCTCTGTACCATGCGCATGTAGCTGTGCTTGTCGGCCAGATCGTCGTCGGCAATCAATAATAGATCGATCTCATGTTGCGCCAGTTCGTGGCTAATTTCGCCGACCATCTCCATAAAGACGCTATTATTGAGCGGAACGGGATGCACCGGGAAGACCAGCCCTACCGCGTCGATTTTGCCCATCTTCAGACGACGGGCAAAGGTATTCGGCCGATAGCCGCGGCGCTGCGCTTCGGCTTCCACGCGGGCACGCGTCTCGCTGGAAACGTCAAAATAGCCGTTGAGGGCGCGGCTCACCGTCGTTACCGACAGTCCCAGTTCTTTGGCAATGGCTTTAAGCGACATGATTATCCGTGTCTTTGGGTGTTAGTTTTGTTCTGCCACCATGAGCGCCCAGGTATCGGGCTCAAGGGCTTTGAAGATGTGCGGCTGGTCTGCAGGATAGCAAATATAGTCCCCTTCCCCGAGCGCTTCCGGCGCATCGATGAGGCCGACCAGCGCCCGGCCCTGAGTAATAATAATGTGTTCAACCGAACCCGGCGGATGGGGATGAGATATACGATCCGCACCCGGCTGCGCCATCAGCATGTAGATATCACGTCGGGCCCCCGGCGGGCAGGTCGCCAGCAAAATGGCCTCATAGTTAGCCTGTTCGGCACTGACTTTAGTCCCTTCGCCACGGCGGATCACCTGGGTTGTGGGCTGTTGCGGTTCCAGCAAACGGGCAAAGGGAATATCCAGCGCCACGCAGAGCGACCACAGGGTTTCGAGGCTGGGATTGCCGTTGCCGGACTCCAGTTGGGAGAGGGTGGATTTGGCGATCCCGGCCCGGCGAGCGATCTCCGCCAGTGAAAGCCCGGTCCGCATGCGCTCCCGCACCAGGCTTTTGGCGATTACGCTGATTGGCTGCGTCATAAAACGGTCTCTTGTTCTATAAATCGAACGAATCGTTCATCTTGATAAACGAATGTGATGCGTTCATTATAATGGATACTCGTTCGATATGGCTAAAATTGTATGAAACAGTCTTTCTCTTGTCTCAAAGGCGACACCATCAAGGCGATTATTCTCGTGTGTCTGGCGGTGGGCGTGGTGGGGATGTCCTACGGCTCGCTGGCGATGGCGTATGGCTTCCCGCTGTGGGTACCCTTTGTGCTCTCGATTTCGGTGCTGGCGGGCGCCTCGGAATTTATGTTTATCGGCATCGTCGCCAGCGGGGGCAATCCCCTTGCCGCAGCGGCGGCCGGGCTGCTGGTCAACGCCCGCCATGTTCCCTTCGGCGTGACGGTGCGTGAGCTGGTGGGAAAACGCGGCGCCAGCTTCCTTGGCTGCCACATTATGAATGACGAAAGCGTGGTGTTTGGCCTGTCGCAAAAAACACCTGAGCAGCGCAAGGCCGCCTACTGGCTCTGCGGTCTGGGGGTGGCAATTATCTGGCCGCTGGGCACCCTGCTGGGGGCGATGGTCGGCAAGCTGCTGCCAGAGCCGGAAACCATCGGGCTGGATGCGGTGTTCCCGGCCATTCTACTGGCGTTGGTTGTGCCCGCCTTTAAGAACCGCACGACGCTGATCCGCGCCTGCAGCGGTGCGGCCCTGTCCCTGGCCGCCGTACCCTTTGCCCCGGTCGGTCTGCCGGTGCTGCTCTCCCTGCTTGGCCTCGCGACGAGGAAGAAATAATGGAAAACATGACCGTCTTTATTCTCGGCATCGCCCTGCTGTCGGCGGGCACCTACCTGATGCGTCTCGGCGGAGCGAAGCTGGGCAGCCGGTTAGCGCTGTCTGAACGCTCCCAGGCGCTGCTGTCGGATGCGGCAACGGTACTGTTGTTTTCGGTGGCGCTGGCGACCACCTTCTATGAAGGGGAACATTTTGCCGGGATGGCGCGGGTGCTGGGCGTAGGCTTTGCGGTTTTCCTCGCCTGGCGCAAGGTGCCGTTGATTTTCGTGATCGTCGCAGCGGCAGTGGTGACGGCGTTATTACGCCTGGCAGGCATAAACTAAAAAAGCGCCCCGGGGGCGCTCTTTCGACAGATACTGTGCTGTTATTTGTTCAGTTCAGCGGTCATGTGTACACGGTTACCGGCGAAAGCCTGAGTAATGGTGTAAGACGATGCGCCTGCCTGCTCGGCCTGAGCCGCGATTTTCGCTTCTGCGCCATCAATGGTGCTGGCGGAGGCGGTAACAGACTGGGCAGCGAAAGAACCGAAAGAGGTAGCCAGAGCGATTACTGCAACAAAAGTTTTGATGGTTTTCATGATATAAATCCTTGCGATGAGTTGTTGTTGTAAGGCGTTGTGCCTTGATGTGATAAATAATAGGCCTTATCACCGTTAACTGATAGCGGAAGGATTTGCTCTCAACATTCAAAATTATTGATCAACAATCAGACGTTCCGGATGGGTATAAATCGTGGCTCTTCCTGGCTTGCAGAACCCTACCAGCGTCAGGTTACAGCGCTCGGCCACCTCAACCGCCAGCGTGGTGGCTGCAGAGACCGCAAAAAGAATCTCAACCCCGCACATCGCCGCCTTTTGCACCATCTCATAGCTGGCCCGGCTGGAGACCAGCGCGGCACCCTGCTGCCAGGCGTCACTTTCTCCCGCCCGACGACCCAGCAGTTTATCCAGCGCCACATGGCGTCCGACATCTTCATGCCCGCCCGCGATCTCGCCCGACGGCATTACCCAGGCGGCGGCATGGGTACAGCCGCTCAGCTGTCCGATGGGCTGCACGTCGTTGAGATGCGCCAGCGCCCGATCGAGATGGGCAAGGTTAAAACGCTGGGTGAAGGACAGCGGCACCACGGGCTTGCCGATATCGTTAAGCTGCTCCACGCCGCAGACGCCGCAGCCGGTGCGCCCCGCCAGCGCCCGCCGACGTTCTTTTAATCCCATAAAGCGGCGGCTGGAGAGTTCAATCTGCACTTCGAGACCATTGCAAACGGATATCACCTCCATGCCGTAGATCTCACGCGGGTGCTCAATGATGCCTTCAGACAGCGAAAAGCCGATGGCAAAGAGCTCCAGATCTTTCGGCGAGGCCATCATCACCACGTGGGAGATACCGTTATAAACCAGCGCGACGGGCACCTCTTCCGCCAGGAAATCGGGAGTCGGGAGGCTAATCTGAGGGGGTCTGTGTACCCGGCGCTCTGCCACGCCGACAGGTAGCGACGTAATGCGGGTATCACCATTTTGTTTCAACACAACGAATATCCTGAGCAACCACGGGGGAGGCCTGCTATTGCACCATACTTTTCCAGGCTGGCGCATAGTATGGATCAATTTTTACCGCCCTGTCCGCGCAACTTTACCGGAGATTCAAACCCGAGGGAGAAACAGATTTGTAACAGTTTCGGGGCACCATGTGATCAATATCACATTTTATAATCATCACCGTGATAATACGTTCACTTTGTTTTAACGCCGTTGGAACAAGCGTACCGACATTGTGGTATTCTGGCATACCCCTCGTGGAAATGAGGGTTTAACGCAAATTTTCAACTTTGCGGTCAAAAAATAGCCGTGAAGTAAAACAATAATTACCCCCAATAATTCGCGCGCAGGCGCGAGGAAATGAAGGGTAGCAATGTCGAAACAAGGAGTGACCATGCAGGTCAGCAGAAGGCAGTTCTTTAAGATCTGCGCTGGCGGTATGGCAGGCACCACGGCGGCGGCACTGGGCTTTGCGCCCGGCGTAGCGCTGGCGGAAACACGGCAGTACAAACTGCTGCGCACCCGCGAAACCCGTAACACCTGTACGTACTGCTCTGTCGGCTGTGGGCTGTTGATGTATAGCCTCGGTGACGGTGCAAAAAACGCCAAAGCATCTATTTTCCATATCGAAGGTGACCCGGATCATCCGGTCAACCGCGGTGCGCTCTGCCCGAAAGGGGCAGGTCTGGTGGACTTCATCCACTCAGAAAGCCGCCTGAAATTCCCGGAATATCGCGCGCCAGGCTCCGATAAATGGCAGCAAATTGGCTGGGACGAAGCGTTCGATCGCATCGCTAAGCTGATGAAAGAAGATCGCGATGCCAACTTCATGGCGCAGAACGCCGAAGGCACCACCGTTAACCGCTGGCTCTCCACCGGCATGCTGTGTGCGTCAGCCTCCAGTAACGAAACCGGCTATTTAACCCAGAAATTTACGCGCGCACTCGGTATGCTCGCGGTCGACAACCAGGCGCGTGTCTGACACGGACCAACGGTAGCAAGTCTTGCTCCAACATTTGGTCGCGGTGCGATGACCAACCACTGGGTCGACATCAAGAACGCCAACCTCATCGTGGTGATGGGCGGTAACGCCGCTGAAGCACACCCCGTCGGGTTCCGCTGGGCGATGGAAGCCAAAATCCACAACGGTGCGAAACTGATTGTGATCGATCCCCGCTTTACGCGTACTGCGTCAGTGGCGGATTTCTACACCCCGATTCGTTCAGGTACTGACATCACTTTCCTGTCAGGCGTACTGCTGTACCTGCTGACCAACGAAAAATATAACCGCGAATACACCGAAGCCTATACCAACGCCAGCCTGATCGTGCGTGAGGATTATCACTTCGAAGATGGCCTGTTCAGCGGTTACGACGCCGATAAACGCAAGTACGACAAAACCAGCTGGAACTACGAGCTGGATGAGAAAGGCTTTGCGAAGCGCGATACCACCCTGCAACACCCGCGCTGCGTCTGGAACCTGCTGAAAGAGCACGTCTCCCGCTATACGCCGGACGTGGTGGAGAACATCTGTGGGACGCCGAAGGCCGACTTCCTGAAGGTGTGCGAGATGATCGCTGAAACCAGCGCTCACGATAAAACCGCCTCGTTCCTGTATGCCCTTGGCTGGACGCAGCACTCTGTCGGTGCGCAGAACATCCGTACCATGGCGATGGTTCAGCTGCTGCTCGGCAACATGGGGATGGCTGGCGGCGGCGTCAACGCCCTGCGCGGTCACTCCAACATTCAGGGTCTGACTGACCTCGGTCTGCTGTCGCAAAGCCTGACGGGTTATATGAACCTGCCAAGCGAGAAACAGACCGACCTGCAAACCTACCTGACGGCCAGCACACCAAAACCGCTGCTCGAAGGCCAGGTGAACTACTGGGGCAACTATCCGAAGTTCTTCGTCTCAATGATGAAGGCCTTCTATGGTGACAAAGCGACGGCGGAAAACAGCTGGGGCTTTGACTGGCTGCCGAAGTGGGACAAGGGTTACGACGTTCTGCAGTACTTCGAGATGATGAACCAGGGTCAGGTCAACGGCTATATCTGCCAGGGCTTTAACCCGGTAGCGTCGTTCCCGAACAAGAACAAAGTTGTCGCCTCTCTGTCGAAACTGAAGTTCCTGGTGACCATTGACCCGCTCAACACCGAGACGGCGACCTTCTGGCAGAACCACGGTGAATCGAACGATGTCGATCCATCGAAGATTCAGACCGAAGTGTTCCGTCTGCCGTCCACCTGCTTCGCGGAAGAGAACGGTTCTATCGTCAACTCCGGCCGCTGGCTGCAGTGGCACTGGAAAGGCGCGGACGCCCCGGGCATCGCCATGAACGACGGCGAGATCCTGGCCGGCATCTTCTTACGCCTGCGTAAGATGTACGCCTCTGAAGGCGGCGCGAACCCGGAACCGGTGCTGAACATGACCTGGAACTACTCGACGCCGGAGAACCCATCCCCGGAAGAAGTGGCGATGGAGAGCAACGGTAAGGCGCTGGCGGATGTTATCGACCCGGCCACCGGCGTGGTTCTGGCGAAGAAAGGCGATCAGCTCAGCACCTTTGCGCACCTGCGCGATGACGGCACCACCTCAAGTGGCTGCTGGATCTTTGCCGGGAGCTGGACGCCGAAAGGCAACCAGATGGCCAACCGCGACAACGCCGACCCGTCAGGTCTCGGCAATACGCTGGGCTGGGCATGGGCGTGGCCGCTGAACCGCCGCATTCTCTATAACCGTGCCTCCGCTGACCCGCAGGGAAACCCGTGGGATCCGAAGCGTCAGCTGCTGAAGTGGGACGGCGCCAAATGGGGCGGCGTGGATATTCCGGACTATAGCACTGCCGCACCAGGCAGCGATGTCGGGCCGTTTATCATGCAGCCTGAAGGGATGGGACGTCTGTTTGCTATCGATAAGATGGCGGAAGGCCCGTTCCCGGAACACTACGAGCCGTTTGAGACGCCGCTGGGCACCAACCCGCTGCACCCGAATGTGGTCTCTAACCCGGCCGCCCGTATCTTTAAAGGCGATTTCGAGGCGCTGGGTAAAAAAGACAAGTTCCCGTATGTCGGCACCACCTACCGTCTGACCGAGCACTTCCACTACTGGACCAAGCACGCGCGGCTTAACGCCATCGCGCAGCCGGAACAGTTCGTGGAGATCGGCGAGAAGTTGGCGAATAAACTCGGCATCAATCAGGGCGATACCGTCAAGGTCTCCTCCAACCGCGGCTACATCAAGGCCAAGGCGGTGGTGACCAAGCGTATTCGCACGCTGAACGTTCATGGTCAGCAGGTGGATACTATCGGTATTCCGATTCACTGGGGTTATGAGGGCGTGGCGAAGAAAGGGTTTATTGCCAACACCCTGACGCCATTCGTCGGTGATGCGAACACGCAGACGCCGGAGTTCAAGGCCTTCCTTGTGAACGTGGAAAAGGTGTAACGGAGACGACTTATGGCTTATCAATCGCAAGACATTATTCGTCGTTCCGCGACTAACAGTTTCACCCCCGCGCCTCAGGCGCGGGACCACCAGCAGGAAGTGGCGAAGCTTATCGACGTGACCACCTGTATCGGCTGTAAAGCCTGTCAGGTGGCCTGTTCGGAGTGGAACGACCTCCGTGATGAAGTGGGTCACAACGTCGGGGTGTATGACAACCCCGCCGATCTGACCGCCAAATCCTGGACGGTGATGCGCTTCTCGGAAGTGGAGCAGAACGACAAACTGGAATGGCTGATCCGCAAAGATGGCTGTATGCACTGCGCGGATCCGGGCTGCCTGAAGGCTTGCCCGTCTGAAGGGGCGATCATTCAGTATGCCAACGGCATCGTCGACTTCCAGTCCGAACAGTGCATCGGCTGCGGCTACTGCATCGCGGGCTGTCCGTTCGATGTGCCGCGCCTGAACCCGGAAGACAACCGCGTCTATAAATGTACGCTGTGCGTCGACCGTGTGAATGTCGGCCAGGAGCCGGCCTGCGTGAAGACCTGTCCAACCGGCGCCATTCATTTTGGCTCCAAAGAGGATATGAAAACGCTGGCGGGCGAGCGCGTATCCGAGCTGAAAACCCGCGGTTACGACAACGCAGGCCTGTACGATCCGGCCGGTGTTGGCGGTACCCATGTGATGTACGTGTTGCACCACGCCGACAAGCCGAACCTGTATCACGGCCTGCCGGAGAACCCGGAGATCAGCGCCACGGTGAAATTCTGGAAAGGCATCTGGAAACCGCTGGCCGCCGTCGGGTTTGCCGCGACGTTCGCCGCGAGCATCTTCCACTACGTCGGGGTCGGGCCGAACCGCGCGGAAGAGGAAGATGACAACCTGCATGAAGAGAAAGACGAGGTGCGCAAATGAGAAGACGTGACACCATCGTGCGCTACACGGCGCCGGAACGTATCAACCACTGGGTCACCGCCTTCTGCTTCATGCTGGCGGCGATAAGCGGGCTGGGGTTCTTCTTCCCCTCCTTCAACTGGCTGATGCAGATCCTCGGTACGCCGCAGCTGGCGCGCATCCTGCACCCGTTTGTCGGGGTGGTGATGTTCGCCTCGTTCATCATCATGTTTTTCCGCTACTGGCACCATAACCTAATCAATCGGGATGATATCTTTTGGGCGAAGAATATTCGTAAGATCGTCGTCAACGAGGAAGTGGGTGATACCGGACGCTATAACTTCGGCCAGAAATGCGTATTCTGGGCGGCGATTATCTTCCTGGTCCTGTTGCTGGCAAGTGGCGTGATCATCTGGCGTCCGTACTTTGCGCCTGCTTTCTCAATCCCGGTGATCCGATTTGCGTTAATGCTGCATTCATTTGCCGCAGTGGCGTTAATTGTGGTTATCATGGTGCATATCTACGCCGCCCTCTGGGTGAAAGGCACCATTACCGCGATGGTGGAAGGCTGGGTCACTAAGACGTGGGCGAAGAAACATCACCCGCGCTGGTACCGTGAAGTCCGCCAGAAACAGGAAAAGTCATCTGAATGAGTATTCGCATAATCCCGCAAGATGAGCTGGGTTCGAGCGAGAAACGCACGGCGGAAGTGATTCCGCCGCTACTGTTCCCCAGACTGAAAAACCTCTACAACCGCCGCGCGGAACGCCTGCGTGAGCTGGCAGAGAACAACCCGCTTGGCGACTATCTGCGCTTTGCCGGGTTGATCGCTCATGCCCAGGAAGTGGTGCTGTACGACCATCCGCTGCAGATGGACCTGACCGCGCGCATTAAAGAGGCGAACGTTCAGGGCAAGCCGCCGCTGGATATCCACGTCCTGCCGCGCGATAAGCACTGGCAAAAACTGCTGCACTCGCTGATAGCCGAGCTGAAGCCTGAGATGAGCGGCCCTACGCTGGCGGTGATCGAGAATCTCGAGAAAGCCTCAGAGCAGGAGCTGGAGCAGATGGCGAGCGCGCTGTTTGCCTCTGATTTTTCCTCAGTCAGTAGCGATAAAGCGCCATTTATCTGGGCCGCCCTGTCGCTCTACTGGGCGCAAATGGCCAGTCTGATCCCAGGCAAAGCCCGCGCTGAATACGGTGAAGCACGCCAGTTCTGCCCGGTGTGCGGTTCGATGCCGGTCTCCAGCATGGTGCAAATCGGTACCACTCAGGGGCTGCGCTATCTGCACTGCAACCTGTGCGAAACCGAGTGGCACGTGGTGCGCATCAAATGCAGCAACTGCGAGCAGACCCGCGATCTGCACTACTGGTCGCTGGAGAATGAGCAGTCAGCGGTGAAAGCCGAAAGCTGTGGCGACTGCGGCACTTACCTGAAGATTTTGTATCAGGAAAAAGACCCGAAAGTGGAGGCCGTCGCTGACGATCTCGCCACGCTGATCCTGGACGCCAAAATGGAGCAGGAGGGCTTTGCCCGCAGCTCGATCAACCCGTTCCTGTTCCCGGGTGAAGGGGAGTAATTCCCTTTTAGCCCGGTAGATTTTGCTGCCGGGCTAAATTACTGGGATAGTGCAGGAATGACATGCTGCGGATCGTTAGCAATAGCACGTAGTAGCGCCTTAGCCGGACCTGTAGGTGAACGTCTGCCTTGTTCCCAGTTGCGCAGTGTATCGACACTCACCGAGATTAAATTTGCGAATTTACTCTGCGAAAGGCCGGATGCCTGACGGATTTCTTTAATTTTCATGGCATCGATTTGAAAGGTGCGCGACGGCTCACGTTTGCCCTCGGCAATGTCGTTCATCTGAGCCACGCTTTGGGTTAACCGCTCAAATAGCGCCTTATCCATTTACCACCTCTCAATAATCATTTTCAGTACTGCTTTCTCATTCGCTGACAGGTCATCTTTGATCCCTTTGCGATAGATGAGCAGCAATCGAATTTCATTCTCACGCGAGCGATGAAAATAAATGACTCTTACACCACTACGCTTTCCCTTCCCTCCGGCAAGCCAACGAATCTTGCGTAAGCCTCCCGTGTGCTGAATCAGATCGCCATAGTCAGGCTGCGTTGCCAGAAATACCTGCAGTTTATGGTATTCGTCGTCATCCAGTAATTCTTTGACGTCTTCGGTAAAGATATCCGTTTCAATGAAGAGCATTAAATGTACGCCATTGGCTTATAGTATCAAACGTTAAATGTACGTCAATGACGTACCCCACTCCTGTTACGTTATTGAGTTGAAGTGGACAAATCCACTCGTTCCGCTCAGTACATTTTGTTTCTGCGAGCCGCTTTCCAGATTCGAATCCTCAACAAAACCCACTGTTTTCATCAGCCGAAAACCAGTCTATAACGCTGTATATTCATACAGAAAAAAGGACATAAATAAGCCTATGGAAAAGGATTCGCATTTTACGCTGCTGGTGTTATTTTGTGTTAATAGATAACACAACAGGAAACCACAATGCCCAGAACAACCAGTATCACCCTCGGCGAAAACCTGGACCAGTTCATCAACAGAATGATTGAAAGCGGACGTTATGGCTCGACAAGCGAAGTTGTTCGCTCCGCACTGCGTTTGCTGGAAGAACATGAATTGCGAACCGGTAAACTCCGCGAAGCTCTTGAAGAGGGCCTGCTTAGTGGAGAGAGTTCGCTAACGTTACAAGAGATAGCAGCAAGGAAAAAACGTAACTTAAATGTATAGACTCTCTAATCTGGCAGCTGAAGATTTTGAAGCAATCTATGAATACACATGGCGTCGTTTCGGCCCGTTACAGGCCGACAAATATACAAATGAACTGGACGGACTGCTGAAGTTGCTGGCAAGAAATCCGTTAATGGGAAGGGATTGTCAAAACCTGATTGACGGTGCGCGTCGGCATGATTACGGGCAGCATGCCATATTCTATCGGCACGCGGATGACGCTATTTTTGTCATCCGCATCCTGCATCAGCAAATGGACCCTTTACGACATTTCCGCTAGCACCACTACTCTTCCTCGTTACCGCCCTCTTCATACGCACCAAACGGCTTCGCGGGTAGCACGATATAGGTTCCTTCAAATACTGCGCCAGACGTCTCGTCACCGAACAGTTCCACCAGCATCTGCACGCGGGCTTTGCGGCCGCGGGCCAGTCGGTCGAGATCGCCGCTCAGCGAGCCTAAATCCGCCACTGCGCTCGGCTTGCCGCTGATAGGACGGCTGTAACGAATATGGGCATCGGCGAGGATGATAGTGCCGCCAAGATGACGCTCGCGCAGCATCAGCCAGATGAGTCCCCAGCCGGTGAGCGTCGCCAGCGAGAACAGGCTGCCGGCAAACAGGGTGTGGTGCGGATTCTGATTGCCGCTCTCCGGCATGGTGGTGATGAATTTTTGCCCGGTATACTGTTGAATGCGTACCCCCATCTTTTCGCTCAGGGGGATGTGCTGATACCAGGCCTGCTGCAGCTGACCACACCAGTCGGCACGATGCAGAATATCATCCAGCGAGGCGATGGGTTTGATCATCAAAAAGTGGCGAATCGGGGTGGTTTGCGGGGTAGTGATTTCGCCCTGGTTGATAAAACCCAGCTTGGCAAAGAACTCCACCGCATCTTCGCGCGCGCTACAGGTGACGCGCTTCACGCCCTCCTGACGGGCAACAGACTCCAGCGTCATCGCCATCAGCGTGCCGAGACCTTTGTCCTGCACAGAAGGGTGCACCGCCATAAAGCGGATGGAGGCTTCGTTATCGGCATTGATGTACAGCCGCCCGACGGCGACCAGGTTGCCCTCTTCATCCATCACCATCTGGTGATGCGCCATGGCGTCCCAGGCGTCGCGTTCCGACCCTTTCGGCTGATGTAAGGGCTTACGCAACATCTCCCAGCGGAACTGGTAGTAAAGCGCTAACTCTTCTTCCGTTTGCGGTACTCGAAGGTGATACATAGCTGTACTCTCTCTTGTTACCCGCGGCCGTACCATCAGCTCACTCATACCTGGAGCCAGAACGTGACGGGGCCATCATTTACCAGCGAGACCTGCATATCTGCAGCGAATCGTCCGGTCTGTGTATGCATCTCTTGCTGACGGCAACGGTCAACAAAGTATTCATATAACGCTTCTGCCCGATCCGGCGCCGCTCCTTTTGAGAAGCCCGGGCGCATGCCGCGCTCGGTATCGGCTGCCAGCGTAAACTGCGACACCACCAGCACGCTGCCCCCCGCCTGCTGCACGTTGAGGTTCATTTTGCCTTCCGCATCGCTGAAGACACGGTACCCCAACACGCGCTCGCATAAGCGGTTGGCCTTTTGCTCGTCATCATCCCTTTCGACACCTAACAAGACTAAAAGTCCTGGGCCAATTTCACCCGTCACCTCTCCCTCCACGGTGACGCTGGCACGGGTTACGCGCTGGATTAATGCAATCATGGTTGGTCTGCTTCTCGTCGTTTTTCGGCTTCGGCCGCTTTTTTTAGTTCGCGATATACCCCGAGAGTGACAGTAATCTCGGCGCCAAGCAAGACGATACACCACGTCCAGTAAACCCAGAGGAACAAAATGGGGATCACTGCCAGCACGCCATAAATCAGCTGATAGGAGGGGAACATGGTGATGTAAAGCGCGAAGCCTTTCTTGCCCAGTTCGAAAAGCAGAGCGGCCACCATCGCCCCCACCATCGCATCCCGGTTAGGTACGCGCGTGGTAGGAACAATGCTGTACAACAACCAGAACGCGAGCCAGGACAAGAGCAGCGGGAAGATACGCAGCACATCGTCAATCACACTGTTGAGTTCGCTGGCCCAGCGTAACGAGAGCAGATAAGAGCTGATCGCCAGGCTGGCCCCGGCCAGTAGCGGCCCCAGGGTCAGGATCATCCAGTACACCGCAAACGAGTAAACTTTGGGGCGTGCCCGGGTGCTGCGCCAGATGGTATTGAGCGCGCTATCAATGGCGTACATCAGCAGCAGCGCGGTGACAATAAGCCCACACGCCCCAACCGCGGTCATCTTGCTGGAGTTAGCGACAAACTGCTCGATGTAATTCTGAATCACATCCCCGGTGGCGGGCATGAAGTTGGCAAAGACAAAATGGCGGAGCTGCAGGCTGACATCCGAAAACATCGGAAAGGCGGCAAAAAGGGCAAAAATAACGGCCACCAGCGGCACCAGCGACAACAACGACACGTAGGCGAGGTTACCTGCCAGCGTGGTCATGTTGTCCTCATCGATGCGGTGCCAGAGGAGTTTTAGCCACGCACGCAGCGGTCGGGTGTGGTGGCTGGCTTTTTGATGAACGGTTTTTAGCATAACTGCTTCGCAAAGTAGTCGGGGATCGTCTGTTTTCCGGTCACCAGAATTGACGTGATACCCAACTGGTTAGCTCCCTCTATATTATCGACGTTATCGTCAAAAAAGATGGCGTCGGCGGCAGAGAATCCTTCTGCCTGCAGAACGGCCTGGTAGATCCGCGCTTCCGGTTTACGCATCCCCATCTCCTGAGACAGATAGATCTTGTCCGCCGCCGCTTTCACGTCAGGATATTCTTCCGGCCAGAAAGTCGTGTGCAGACGGTTGGTATTGGACAGCACCACCACCCGATGCCCCTGCTCGCGCAGCTTGTGCATGATGGCAATCACCTCGGGACGAATGCCGACAAAAATCGCCTGCCAGCCGTGGGAGAACTGTTCGTAACTGAGGGGGAGTTCCATCTCATGGCAGAGCTTTTCGGCAAATTGTTCATCCGAAATCTCACCGCGCTCATGCTGATGGAAGGCGTCGCCCATCGTAAAACTTTGCTTAAGCGTCGCCAGCGGAACGCGGCTGAAATCACTCCATGTTCCCAGCACACGATTGAAGTCGATATCGACGATTACGTTTCCTAAATCAAAGATATAGAGCATGTGTTTCTCCTTTTCGCCGTGAAAAGTAACTGTAGCGGGAAAGAAGATGTTTGGCTATGCGCCAGCGCCAGCTTAGAGAAAGGAAGGCACGGCCCGCAGGCCGTGAAAGCAAAAACCGTTAACCGGCCTCTTGTTCATCACCCGGATTCACTTCAACGACCTCAACCTTGCTGGATTTCAGATGCGTTTGCAGGGCAGAGCCGGGAAGTTTATCGGTGAAGAGCGCCGTGGCCTGCGCCACGTTACCGACCTCCACCGCAGCAGAGGCGTGATACTTCGTATGATCGGCCGCGAGTAAAATATGCCGGGAGTGGGCCATCATGGTCTTCGCCACGCTGGCTTCGTTGACATCAAATTCCATCAGCGCACCGTCGGGTTCAATCGCCCCGACGCTGGTCACCAGGTAGTCGGCCCGGAATCCAGACACAAATGCCGTGGCCGCCGGCCCGATAATGCCCCCGTTGTGTGGCCGCAGCGTACCGCCGGGCACCATCACCTCAAAGCGCGGATTTTTGTAGAGAATATGCGCAACCCGCAGGCTGTTGGTGATGATACGCAGATGGTTATGGTTAAGCAGCGCCCGGGCAACGTGTTCAACCGTCGTGCCGATGGTGATAAACAGGGTCGAGCCATCGGGAATATAGTCAGCAATGGCCTCGGCTATCGCCCGCTTCTCTTCAGTCAGGGAGACTTCGCGCTGCTCAAACGCCGTGTTAACCACGCTGGAAGCCCTGCCTGCACCGCCATGATGACGTGTTATCAGCCCCTGGTCGCTCAGTTTGCGGATATCCCGGCGCACCGTTTGCGTGGAAACATCCAGCAGATTCGCCAGTTCATCAATGTTCATATAGCCACGATCGGCAATCAGCGTCAGCAGTTGATCGTGCCGCGGGTTGCCGGTCAGTTCGGTAAGGCTCATGGGCTGTCCTCTGAAAACCATCACGCCCCGCATTTTATACAAAAAGTGACAAAAAAGAGCGGGTTTGATCACAGTCGGGTATACCTGCGCGCCCACCGGGCCTGGTGCATTTCAGTGCCGCGACGGCACTGGCAAAACGCACGGCCTCTGCTGAAGGGGTTTGTTGCGCCAGGCTCACCGCCAGCGCGCCGTGAAAAACATCCCCGGCTCCCGTCGTATCAACCACGTCAACGGGAAAGCCGGGCTGATGGCGAAGCTCGCCATTCTCGAGCCAGTAACAGCCATCACGGCCCTGGGTGACATACACATGTCCATTTGTGAGCGTTTGTGCTTTTTTTAACGCGTCGAGTGGATCATCAACCTGCGTTAAACGCTTCAGGCCCGGTGCAGAAAAAGCCACATGATCGCTCAGAACAACGAGTTCAGCGATATCCTGCGGGGTGACATCTGCATCAAGCAACGTTGGCACGCCCTGCTGACGGGCAAGGGTAAATGCCTGCCTGGCCCCCTCATGCCAGCGTACATCGGCTAAGACCATATCCCACTGCGAAAAGTCGATATTCTTAAGCCAGTCTGCCGTCACAGGAAGATCGGCGCTGGGGTAATTCGCGATAACACGCTCACCACTTGCATCCACCAGCACGGCCGATTGTGACGAGCGGGCCCCTTTTACGACGAGGGTGTGACGCGTATTTACCCCCAGGGATTCCAGCTCCGCGAGTAATCTTCTGCCGGTATCGTCATCCCCCACCCGGCCAATAAAATCCACTTTCGCTCCCAGTTTTGCAGCTGCCACCGCCGCCGTTGCCGCCGGGCCTCCGCCCACTTCCGTATAATCTTTTGCGACATATTTTCCACCTTCTTTCGGTAAATCATCGAGATACCAGATGCGATCCAGCACGGTAATGCCGACACAAACAATGCGAGTCATGGTGATTCCTTCTGCGTTTTCTGATGCTCTCATTTTAATTTCACAAAATGTTTAAAAAGTGACCCGTGTCAATTTTTTGACTATAAATTACAAATACGATCAAAAACAGACAACACAAACGCTCAATAATTGACACGATGTGACAGGAGAGAAGCATGTCAGCAATTGCCTTTATCGGTTTAGGACAGATGGGCGCGCCAATGGCGAAGAATCTGTTGAAACAGGGCCACCAGCTTCGCGTCTTCGATGTAAACCCCCAGGCGGTTCAGGCGCTGGCAGACAGCGGCGCTCAGGCAGCGGCAACCCCTGCGCAGGCGGCAACCGATGCCGAGTTTGTCATCACCATGCTGCCAAACGGCGACCTGGTGCGCACCGTATTGTTCGGTGAGCACGGCGTTTGCGAGGGGCTATCCCGCGACGCGCTGGCGATTGATATGTCCACCATCCACCCGCTGCAGACCGACGCGCTGATCCGCGACATGGCTAAGCAGGGTTTCAGCCTGATGGACGTACCTGTCGGGCGCACATCAGACCATGCCATCGCCGGAACGCTGCTTCTGCTGGCGGGCGGCACGACCCAACAGGTTGAGCGTGCAACACCGGTCTTAATGGCGATGGGCAATGAACTGATTAACGCTGGCGGACCGGGGATGGGTATCCGCGTGAAGCTTATCAATAACTATATGAGTATCGCCCTGAACGCACTTTCTGCTGAAGCCGCCGTCCTGTGCGAAGCGCTCGGCCTCTCCTTTGATGTGGCCCTGAAAGTGATGAGCGGCACCCCTGCAGGTAAGGGCCACTTCACGACCTCCTGGCCGAATAAGGTCCTGAAAGGGGATCTTACCCCGGCCTTTATGATCGATCTGGCGCATAAGGATCTGGGGATCGCACTGGACGTGGCAAACCAGCTCCACGTCCCGATGCCGCTGGGGGCTGCCTCCCGCGAAGTCTACAACCAGGCGCGCGCCGCCGGACGCGGACGCGAAGACTGGACGGCCATTCTTGAACAGGTTCGCGCATCCGCCGGGCTGAATAATCACACAGATAAGTAAGGACTGAGGAATGACGATGTACACCCTGAAAGATATCACTCGACCTTCCGGCGGCTTTGCCATGCTGGCCGTCGACCAGCGTGAAGCGATGCGCCTGATGTTTGCTGCGGCAGGTGCGCCAGTGCCGGTGACCGATAAGCATCTGACAGATTTTAAGGTCAACGCAGCCAAAATCCTGTCGCCGTACGCCTCCGCTATCCTGGTCGACCAGCAGTTCTGCTATCGCCAGATCGTTGAGCAGCAGGCGGTCGCCAGGAGCTGCGCGATGATTGTGGCGGCTGATGAGTTTATTCCCGGGAACGGCATACCCGTCGACAGCGTGGTGATTGATAAAAATATTGATGCCCGGGCGGTCAGACGCGATGGTGGCAAAGCGCTGAAACTGCTGGTGCTGTGGCGAAGCGATGAAGATCCGCAGCAGCGTCTGGAGATGGTGTCGACGTTTAATCAGCTGTGCCATGACAACGGGCTGCTCAGCATTATCGAGCCGGTGGTGCGTCCGCCGCGTCGCGGTGCCGGTTTTGACCGCGAACAGGCCATCATCGATGCGGCGAAAGAGCTGGGCGACAGCGGGGCCGATCTCTATAAGGTGGAGATGCCGCTGTTCGGCAAAGGCACGCAGCAGGCGCTGCTGGCCGCCTCACAAAGGCTGAACGACAACATCGCCATGCCGTGGGTGATCCTCTCCTCGGGGGTGGACGATAAATTGTTCCCCCGCGCGGTGAGTGTGGCGATGCAGGCGGGAGCCTCCGGCTTCTTAGCCGGTCGCGCCGTCTGGTCATCGGTGATTGGCCTGCCGGACACGGACCTGATGCTCCGCGATATTTCCGTACCAAAATTGCAGCGTCTGGGCGAGATCGTCGACGAAATGATGGCCCGCCGTTAAGAAAGGACCCGAACATGAAATGGTTTAATACCCTGAGCCATAACCGCTGGCTCGAACAAGAGACCGACCGCATTCTCGATTTTGGCAAAAACGCCGCAGTCCCCACCGGTTTTGGCTGGCTGGGCAACAACGGTCAGATCCGCAGCGATATGGGCACCCATCTGTGGATCACCGCCCGCATGCTGCACGTCTATGCGGTCGCCGCAAACATGGGCCGCCCCGGCGCTTACGCCCTGGTGGAGCACGGCATCAACGCCCTGAATGGCCCGCTGCGCGATAAGCAACACGGGGGCTGGTACGCCTGCGTCAACGATGAAGGCGTGATTGATGCCTCCAAGCAGGGCTACCAGCACTTCTTCGTGCTGCTGGGGGCGGCGAGCGCCGTCACCACCGGTCATCCGCAGGCACGTAAGCTGCTGGACGATGCCATCGAGGTGATTGAGCGCTATTTCTGGAGCGAACAGGAGCAGATGTGCCTCGAGTCCTGGGATGAAGCCTTCAGCAAAACTGAAGACTACCGCGGGGGCAACGCCAATATGCACGCCGTGGAAGCCTTCCTGATCGTCTATGACGTGACCCACGACCGTAAATGGCTCGACCGTGCCCTGCGCATCGCCTCGGTGATTATTCACGACGTGGCCCGGAAAGGTGAGTATCGGGTCAACGAGCATTTCGACACCGACTGGAACCCGATCCGCGACTACAACATCGACAACCCGGCGCACCGTTTCCGCGCTTACGGCGGTACGCCGGGGCACTGGATCGAGTGGGGCCGCCTGATGTTGCACCTGCGCGCCGCGCTGGAAGCACGCTTTGAAACGCCGCCGGAATGGCTGCTGGAAGATGCCAAAGGGCTGTTCCACGCCACCATTCGTGACGCCTGGGCGCCCGACGGGGCAGATGGTTTTGTCTACTCCGTGGACTGGGATGGCAAGCCGATCGTCCGCGAACGCGTGCGCTGGCCGATCGTCGAAGCGATGGGAACAGCCTGGGCGCTCTATACCGTCACCGGCGAGGCGCAGTACGAAGCCTGGTATCAGAAGTGGTGGGATTACTGCATCAAATACCTGATGGATTACGAAAATGGCTCCTGGTGGCAGGAACTGGATACCAATAACGAAGTGACCACTAAGGTCTGGGACGGCAAGCAGGATATTTATCATCTGCTGCACTGCCTGGTGATCCCCCGATTGCCGCTGGCGCCGGGGTTAGCCCCTGCCGTTGCCGCCGGATTACTGGATAGCCAGGCCAAATAATAAAGTCGGAGTTTTTATGCGTACCCTACACAATATTGACCTGAAAAATAACGAAAGTGGTTTCACCCTGCGCTGGCAGGACCGCCTGATTTTGTCCCACTCCGCCGGAGCCCCTTGCCTGTGGATCGGCGCCGGTGAGGCCGATATTGAGATGTTCCGCGGCAATTTCAGCATTAAAGACAAGCTTAACGAAAAGATTGCCCTGACGGACGCCACCGTCACGCAGCAAACCTCGGGCTGGGCAATCCGCTTTACCCGCGGCGATGCGGTAAGCGCCACGCTGCTGGTGGGCGTGGATACGGAAGGCCGTCTGGAGCTGAAGCTTAAAAATGATGCCACCAGCCATAACCGTATCTGGCTGCGGCTGGCGGCTCAGCCTGAAGATCATATCTACGGCTGCGGGGAGCAGTTCTCGTACTTCGATCTGCGCGGCAAGCCGTTCCCGCTGTGGACCAGCGAGCAGGGCGTGGGCCGTAACAAGCAGACCCTGGTGACCTGGCAGGCGGACTGCAAAGAGAACGCGGGCGGCGATTACTACTGGACCTTCTTCCCGCAGCCGACCTTCGTCAGCACCCAGAAGTACTACTGCCACGTCGATAACAGCTGCTACATGAATTTCGACTTCAGTGCGCCGAACTTCCACGAGCTGGCGTTCTGGGAAGATAACGCCACGCTGCGCTTCGACTGTGCCGAAACCTATGTCGATCTGCTGGAAAAACTCACCGGCTTGCTGGGCCGTCAGCCCGAGCTGCCGGACTGGGTATACGATGGCGTGACGCTGGGCATTCAGGGCGGCACCGACGTGTGCCAGCAAAAGCTCGATGTCATGCGCAACGGCGGCGTGAAGGTGAACGGCATTTGGGCGCAGGACTGGTCCGGGATCCGTATGACCTCATTCGGCAAACGGGTGATGTGGAACTGGAAGTGGAACAGCGAGCTTTATCCACAGCTTAATGAGCGAATTGCGCAGTGGAAACAGGAAGGGGTGCAGTTCCTCTCCTATATCAACCCCTATGTCGCCAGCGATCGTGATTTGTGCGAAGCGGCCTCGTCGCGCGGCTATCTGACCAAAAACGCCGACGGCCAGGACTACCACGTCGAGTTCGGCGAGTTCTACGCGGGCGTGATCGACCTGACCAACCCGGAAGCTTACGACTGGTACAAAGAGGTTATTAAAAAGAACCTGATCGAGCTGGGCTGCAGCGGCTGGATGGCCGATTTCGGTGAGTATCTGCCGACAGACACCTTCCTGCATAACGGCGTCAGCGCGGAGATCATGCATAACGCCTGGCCTGCGCTGTGGGCAAAATGTAACTACGAGGCGCTGGAAGAGACCGGCAAGCTTGGGGAGATCCTGTTCTTTATGCGTGCGGGTTACACCGGCAGCCAGAAGCACTCGGTGATGATGTGGGCGGGCGATCAAAACGTCGACTGGAGTCTGGACGACGGCCTGGCATCGGTGGTTCCGGCGGCGCTCTCGCTGGCGATGACCGGGCATGGCCTGCACCACAGCGACATCGGCGGGTACACCACCCTGTTCGAGATGAAACGCAGCAAAGAGCTGCTGCTGCGCTGGTGCGACTTTAGCGCCTTCACCCCGATGATGCGTACCCATGAAGGCAACCGTCCGGGTGATAACTGGCAGTTTGATGGTGATGCCGACACGATCGCTCACTTCGCGCGGATGACCACCGTCTTCACCACCCTGAAACCCTATATCAAAGATGCCGTCGCGCAGAACGCGAAAAGCGGCCTGCCGGTGATGCGCCCGCTGTTCCTGCACTACGAGGATGACGCCCGGACTTACTCGCTGAAATATCAGTATCTGTTTGGCCGCGATCTGCTGGTGGCGCCCGTGCACGAAGAGGGTCGTCATGACTGGACGCTTTATTTGCCAGAGGACAGCTGGGTAAATGCGTGGACGGGAGAAACCTGTCAGGGCGGTGATATCACCGTCACCGCCCCTATCGGCAAGCCACCGGTGTTTTATCGTCAGCAAAGTGAATGGGCAGACCTGTTTGGCACCTTACGTCATATCTGATAAGGCTCGCCCGCAGGGAGACCTGCGGGCAGACGGAGAACAATAATGAGTCAACACGCATCCGATCCGGCAACCCTACGCCTGCCGTTTAAAGAAAAACTCGCCTACGGGATGGGCGATCTCGGCTCTAACATCCTGCTGGACATCGGCACGCTGTATCTGCTGAAGTTCTACACCGACGTGCTGGGGCTGCCCGGCACCTACGGTGGGATCATCTTCCTGATTGCCAAGTTCTTCACCGCCTTTACCGATATGGGTACCGGGATCATGCTCGACTCCCGGCGCAAGATCGGCCCCAAAGGGAAATTCCGCCCGTTCGTACTGTACGCGGCGTTCCCGGTTACCTTGCTGGCGATTGCGAATTTCGTCGGTACACCGTTTGAGATGACCGGAAAAACGGTGATGGCGACGGTGCTGTTCATGCTGTATGGCCTGTTCTTCAGCATGATGAACTGCTCTTACGGCGCGATGGTGCCCGCCATCACTAAAAACCCGGATGAACGCGCTTCGCTGGCGGCCTGGCGTCAGGGTGGTGCCACGCTGGGCCTGCTGCTGTGTACCGTGGGCTTTGTACCGGTGATGAACCTGATTGAGGGTAATGACCAGCTGGGCTATATCTTTGCCGCCACCCTCTTCTCGCTGTTCGGACTGTTCTTTATGTGGTGGTGCTACAGAGGCGTGACCGAGCGTTACGTTGAGGTGCAGCCCGCCAGTGCGACGCATAAGCCCGGGCTGCTGCAGTCGTTTCGCGCCATTGCCGGTAACCGCCCGCTGTTTATCCTCTGCATCGCCAACCTGTGCACGTTGGGTGCGTTTAACGTCAAACTGGCCATACAGGTTTACTACACGCAGTACGTGCTCAACGATCCGATTCTGCTGTCATATATGGGCTTCTTCAGCATGGGCTGTATTTTTATCGGCGTCTTTATGATGCCCGGCGCGGTGCGGCGCTTCGGTAAGAAAAAGGTCTACATCAGCGGGCTGATGATTTGGGTGGCAGGCGATCTGCTCAACTACTTCTTCGGCGGCGGGTCGGTGAGCTTTGTAGCGTTCTCCTGCCTGGCGTTCTTTGGCTCCGCCTTTGTGAACAGCCTGAACTGGGCGCTGGTGTCCGATACCGTGGAGTACGGCGAGTGGCGCACCGGGGTGCGATCCGAAGGGACGGTCTATACCGGGTTTACTTTCTTTCGCAAGGTGTCGCAGGCACTGGCGGGCTTTTTCCCGGGGATCATGCTCACGCAAATCGGCTATGTGCCTAACGTGGTGCAATCCAATGGCACGGTTGAGGGGCTGCGGCAGCTGATCTTTATCTACCCGAGCCTGTTGGCGGTCATCACCATCGTGGCGATGGGCTGCTTCTACAACCTCAACGAGAAAATGTATGTGCGCATTGTGGAAGAGATTGAACTGCGCAAACGTACGGCATGAATGACTTGAGCGAGCGCCCTGCGGGGCGCTATGAGGATCGACCATGACACACAATACTGATCCGTTAACCCTGAAATTGAGCCTGCGCGAGAAGTGCGCCTACGGGATGGGCGATTTTGGCTCTAATTTGATGCTCTGTATCGGCACGCTGTATCTGCTGAAATTTTACACTGACGAGCTGGGCATGCCGGCGTTTTACGGCGGCATTATCTTCCTGGTGGCGAAGTTCTTCACCGCCTTTACCGACATGCTGACCGGCGTGCTGCTGGACTCCCGGCGCAGCATCGGTTCCAGAGGGAAATTCAGGCCGTTTATTCTCTATGCCTCCGTTCCGGTAGCCCTGGTCGCCACGGCCCAGTTTATGGCCAACGATTTTAGCCTGACGGTGAAAACGGCCATTGCTACCGTGCTGTTTATGATGTTCGGCCTCTGCTACAGCCTGATGAACTGCTCTTACGGGGCGATGGTACCGGCGATCACCAAGAATCCGAACGAGCGCGCGCAGCTTGCGGCCTGGCGTCAGGGCGGCGCCACGGTGGGGCTGTTGCTCTGCACCGTCGGCTTTATGCCCATTCAGGCATTGTTCGTGAATCAACCCTCCCTCGGCTATCTGGTAGCCGCGCTGATATTTGTTACCGGCGGCCTGTTTTGCATGTGGTGGTGCTACAGCGGTGTGAAAGAGCGCTATGTCGAGATCACGCCCGATCATCATAAGCCTGGGATCCTGAAATCCTTTTGTGCCATCTTCCGCAATCCGCCCCTGCTGGTGTTGTGCATCGCCAATCTCTGTACCCTCGCGGCCTTTAACATCAAGCTGGCCATTCAGGTCTACTACACCCAGTACGTGCTGAACGATCTGCATTTGCTGTCGTGGATGGGTTTTTTCAGTATGGGCTGTATCCTGGTGGGCGTGTTTCTGGTGCCTGGCGCGGTTAAGCGTTTCGGCAAGAAGCCGGTCTATCTCAGCGGGCTGGCCCTGTGGGCCGTGGGGGATGTGATGAACTTCTTCTGGGGCACCAGCTCCCTGCTGTTCGTGCTCTTTTCCTGCATGGCCTTTTTCGGTACCGCGTTTGTGAACAGCCTCAACTGGGCACTGGTGCCCGATACCGTCGATTACGGCGAGTGGAAAACCGGTATTCGCGCCGAAGGGTCGGTTTATACTGGCTACACCTTCTCCCGTAAAATCTCCGCTGCCCTCGCCGGATTCCTGCCGGGGATAATGCTTACGCAAATCGGCTATGTGCCCCATATCGAACAAAGCGCAACAACACTGCTGGGTCTGCGGCAACTCATTTTCCTCTGGCCCTGCGCACTGGCAATAATCGCGGCCATCGTTATGGGTCTGTTTTATAAACTTAATGAAGCCAGATTCGCGTTTATTATCGCGGAGTTGGGCAAGCGTACTGCGTACCGCGCGCCCGAAGAAGCGCATAAGGAGAAGGTATCGTCCGTTGTCTTACCGTAATTTTGCCAATAAAAAAGCCGCTGATCGCTCAGCGGCTTTTTGCTTTCCGGGTGGCGATAACGCTCACCCGGCATACGCAACCGTATTAGTCGCGAGGACCACGGCCCGCACGTTTACGGTCGTTCTCGGTCAGGTGACGTTTACGGATACGGACGGAGGTAGGAGTAACTTCTACCAGTTCGTCGTCATCGATAAATTCCAGAGCCTGTTCGAGGGACATTTTCTGTGCCGGAACCAGCGTGGTTGCTTCGTCAGTACCGGAAGCACGCATGTTGGTCAGTTTTTTACCGGTCAGGCAGTTTACAGTCAGGTCGTTAGAACGACTGTGAATACCGATGATCTGGCCTTCGTAAACTTCTGCACCGTGACCCAGGAACAGCTTACCGCGATCCTGCAGGCTGAACAGGGCGAATGCCACCGCTTTACCCTGGCCGTTAGAGATCAGCACGCCGTTCTGGCGCTGGCCGATTTCACCTGGCTTAACGTCATCATAGTGGCTGAAGGTGGAGTACAGCAGACCAGTACCGGAAGTCATGGTCATGAACTCGGTACGGAAGCCGATCAGGCCACGTGCCGGGATCAGGTAATCCAGACGAATACGGCCTTTGCCGTCAGGGATCATGTCTTTGACATCGCCCTTACGCTCGCCCATTGCCTGCATCACAGAACCCTGGTGCTGTTCTTCGATATCCAGCGTCACGTTCTCGAACGGCTCTTGCATACGGCCATCGATCATACGGTTGATAACTTTCGGACGGGACACAGCCAGTTCGAAGCCTTCACGACGCATGTTTTCGATCAGTACAGACAAGTGCAGCTCGCCACGACCGGATACACGGAACGCGTCCGCATCTTCGGTTTCTTCAACACGCAGTGCCACGTTGTGCACCAGCTCTTTGTTCAGGCGGTCAAGGATCTGACGAGAGGTAACGTATTTACCTTCTTTGCCACAGAACGGAGAGGTGTTGACGTTGAAGAACATGGTTACAGTTGGTTCATCAACGGACAGCGCTGGCAGCGCTTCGACGTTTTGCGGATCGCAAAGGGTGTCGGAGATGTTCAGTTCGCCCAGACCGGTGATAGCAATGATATCGCCCGCTTCGGCTTCGGTGGATTCAATACGCTCCAGACCGAGGTGAGTCAGTACTTTACCGACTTTACCGTTACGTGTTTTACCTTCGCTGTCGATAACAGTGATCTGCTGGTTAGGCTTCACTTTACCGCGTTTGATGCGACCAATACCGATTACGCCAACGTAGTTGTTGTAATCCAGCTGGGAGATCTGCATCTGGAACGGACCATCAAGGTCAACGGTTGGTGCTTTAACGTGGTCAACAATCGCCTGATACAGCGGGGTCATGTCTTCCGCCATATCAGTGTGATCGTTACCCGCGATACCCATCAATGCAGATGCATAGATGATTGGGAAATCGAGCTGCTCGTCGCTTGCGTCCAGGTTAACGAACAGGTCGAAGACCTGATCCACAACCCAGTCAGGACGCGCGCCAGGACGGTCAACTTTGTTGATAACCACGATTGGCTTCAAACCATGGGCAAACGCCTTTTTGGTTACGAAGCGCGTCTGCGGCATTGGGCCATCCATTGCGTCAACGACCAGCAGAACGGAGTCTACCATGGACATTACACGTTCAACTTCACCACCGAAGTCGGCGTGCCCAGGGGTATCAACGATGTTGATACGGTAGTCATTCCATTTGATAGCGGTGTTTTTAGCGAGGATGGTAATCCCACGCTCTTTCTCCAAATCGTTGGAGTCCATCACGCGTTCGGTGGCTTCAGCACGCTCATTACTGAAGGTACCGGATTGCTGCAGCAGCTTATCAACCAGGGTAGTTTTACCATGGTCAACGTGCGCGATGATGGCGATATTACGCAGATTTTCGATCACAACTTTGCCTCAGGCATTTAGAAATAGCGCGTTATTGTACACGGATTAATCGCACTACAAAACAGGATCACAAACATCCCCCGCAAACAAGTATCGCAGAGATGCTTTGTGATCGCTTTCACGGAGCGGTAAAAGGGCACTTTAACGTAAATTGCACCAATATGGTGCTCAATGTTCACATTGAAGCACTATACTGGTGCAACAAAACCATCATGGTGCAGCCCTTTTGCACTATGGTGCGCATGATAGCGCCTTTTTGGGGTGTTTTAAAAGTTGGCACAGATTTCGCTTTATAAAAAATACGGCAACTAAGGGCAACATCGCCTGCCTTACACAGAATTTGAAGACTTCGTTACCACGACGACAATGACCAATCTGGAGAGTTAAGTATGTCCGCTGAACACGTTTTGACGATGCTGAACGAACATGAAGTGAAGTTTGTTGATCTGCGCTTCACCGATACCAAAGGTAAAGAACAGCACGTCACAATTCCTGCTCATCAGGTAAATGCCGAATTCTTCGAAGAAGGCAAAATGTTTGACGGCTCCTCGATTGGCGGCTGGAAAGGTATTAACGAATCTGACATGGTTCTGATGCCTGACGCATCCACTGCGCTCATTGACCCGTTCTTCGAAGAATCTACCCTGATCATCCGTTGCGATATCCTCGAGCCAGGCACCCTGCAGGGCTACGACCGCGACCCACGCTCTATCGCTAAACGCGCTGAAGAGTACCTGCGCTCCACCGGCATCGCAGACACCGTTCTGTTCGGGCCAGAGCCAGAGTTCTTCCTGTTCGACGACATCCGTTTTGGTGCGACCACGTCCGGTTCTCACGTTGCTATCGATGATATCGAAGGCGCATGGAACTCCTCCACCAAATACGAAGGCGGCAACAAAGGTCACCGTCCTGCGGTTAAAGGCGGTTACTTCCCGGTTCCACCGGTCGACTCTTCACAGGACATCCGTTCTACCATGTGTCTGATCATGGAAGAGATGGGCCTGGTTGTTGAAGCGCACCACCATGAAGTTGCAACTGCTGGCCAGAACGAAATCGCCACCCGTTTCAACACCATGACCAAGAAAGCGGACGAAATTCAGATCTACAAATACGTTGTGCACAACGTTGCGCACCGTTTCGGTAAAACCGCGACCTTCATGCCAAAACCAATGTTTGGTGACAACGGTTCCGGTATGCACTGCCACATGTCCCTGTCCAAGAACGGTATTAACCTGTTCGCTGGCGACAAATATGCCGGTCTGTCCGAGCAGGCGCTGCACTACATCGGTGGTGTTATCAAACACGCTAAAGCGATCAACGCCCTGGCGAACCCAACCACTAACTCCTACAAGCGTCTGGTCCCAGGCTACGAAGCGCCGGTAATGCTGGCCTACTCTGCCCGTAACCGTTCTGCTTCTATCCGTATTCCAGTGGTTTCATCGCCAAAAGCGCGTCGTATCGAAGTGCGCTTCCCGGATCCAGCGGCTAACCCATACCTGTGCTTCGCAGCACTGCTGATGGCGGGCCTGGACGGTATCAAGAACAAGATCCACCCGGGCGAAGCGATGGACAAAAACCTGTACGATCTGCCGCCAGAAGAAGCGAAAGAGATCCCACAGGTTGCAGGCTCTCTGGAAGAAGCCCTGCAGGAACTGGACGCAGACCGCGAGTTCCTGACGGCTGGCGGCGTGTTCACCGACGAAGCGATCGATGCTTACATCGCGCTGCGTATGGAAGAGAACGACCGCGTTCGCATGACGCCACACCCGGTTGAGTTCGAACTGTACTACAGCGTTTAATCTTCAATCCCTGTCGCGCGGCCTTTTCCGCGCGAGATTGATAGCCGTTTTTTTGTTGCCGTGGAAACTTTTCAGCCCATCTTCGGATGGGCTTTTTTCTCCACCAACAAGCTGATCTCACGCGCTTTTTACCGCAAAAACACTATACTGCACTAAAATAGTGCAACCAACTCCAGGAGACTGCTGAATGGCAACTGGCACGCTGCCCGATGCTGGGCAGATCCTCAATTCTCTTATCAACAGCATTTTACTGGTCGACGACGATCTGGCGGTGCATTACGCCAATCCCGCGGCCCAGCAGCTGCTTGCCCAGAGTTCACGCAAGCTTTTTGGCGCACCGCTGCCCGAGCTGTTGAGTTATTTTTCCCTGAATATTGGCCTGATGCAGGAGAGTCTGCAGGCGGGGCAAGGCTTTACCGATAACGAAGTCACGCTGGTGATCGACGGGCGCTCGCATATTCTCTCCCTGACTGCGCAACGGCTGCCGGAAGGCCTGATCCTGCTGGAGATGGCCCCGATGGATAATCAGCGTCGCCTGAGCCAGGAGCAGCTTCAGCATGCCCAGCAGATTGCAGCCCGCGATCTGGTGCGCGGCCTCGCCCATGAGATAAAAAATCCGCTCGGTGGCCTGCGCGGTGCGGCACAGCTATTAACCAAAGCCCTGCCCGATCCGGCGCTGGCGGAATACACCAACGTCATCATTGAGCAGGCCGATCGTCTGCGTAATCTGGTGGATCGCCTGTTAGGTCCGCAACAGCCCGGGATGCACGTCACCGAGAGCATTCATAAAGTCGCCGAGCGTGTCGTCAAACTGGTGTCGATGGAGCTGCCGGACAACGTCAGGCTGATTCGGGATTACGATCCCAGCCTGCCGGAACTGCCGCACGATCCCGACCAGATTGAGCAGGTATTACTGAATATCGTGCGTAATGCCTTGCAGGCGTTAGGGGCGGATGGCGGAGAAATTATCCTGCGTACCCGCACCGCGTTTCAGCTCACGTTGCACGGTACGCGCTACCGTCTGGCGGCCCGTATCGACGTGGAAGATAACGGCCCGGGCATCCCTTCCCATTTACAGGACACGCTGTTTTACCCGATGGTCAGCGGCCGTGAAGGCGGGACCGGGCTTGGCTTATCGATTGCCCGTAATTTGATAGATCAGCACTCCGGCAAAATTGAATTTACCAGTTGGCCGGGTCATACCGAGTTTTCGGTTTACCTGCCAATCAGGAAATAGAGGGTTAGGTTATGCAACGAGGGATAGTCTGGGTAGTTGATGACGATAGCTCCATTCGCTGGGTGCTTGAACGGGCGCTTACCGGAGCAGGATTGAGCTGCACCGCTTTTGAAAGTGGAGCCGAGGTGCTTGACGCCCTCACCACCAAAACCCCGGACGTGCTGCTGTCCGATATCCGTATGCCGGGGATGGACGGTCTGGCGCTGTTAAAACAGATCAAACAACGCCACCCTATGCTGCCGGTCATCATAATGACCGCACACTCCGATCTGGATGCGGCCGTTAGCGCCTACCAGCAGGGGGCATTCGATTACCTGCCAAAACCGTTCGATATTGACGAGGCGGTGGCACTGGTTGAGCGCGCCATCAGCCACTATCAGGAACAGCAGCAGCCGCGTAACGCCCCGGTATTCGGCCCTACCACCGATATCATTGGCGAAGCGCCGGCGATGCAGGATGTGTTTCGCATCATCGGTCGCCTGTCACGCTCGTCCATCAGCGTGCTGATTAACGGCGAGTCAGGTACCGGGAAAGAGCTGGTCGCGCATGCCCTGCATCGCCACAGCCCGCGCGCCAAAGCCCCGTTCATCGCCCTGAATATGGCGGCGATCCCCAAGGATTTGATCGAGTCCGAGCTGTTTGGTCACGAAAAAGGGGCCTTTACCGGCGCCAACACCATTCGTCAGGGCCGCTTTGAGCAGGCCGACGGCGGGACGCTGTTTCTGGATGAGATCGGGGATATGCCCCTCGATGTCCAGACGCGACTGCTGCGCGTGCTGGCGGACGGTCAGTTTTACCGCGTGGGCGGCTATGCGCCGGTCAAAGTCGATGTGCGCATTATTGCCGCCACCCACCAGAACCTTGAGCTGCGCGTCCAGGAGGGGAAATTCCGTGAGGACCTGTTCCACCGCCTGAACGTCATTCGCGTTCACCTGCCGCCGCTGCGCGAGCGCCGGGAAGATATCCCGCGCCTGGCACGGCATTTCCTGCAGGATGCTGCCCGTGAACTGGGGGTGGAAGCCAAACTCCTGCATCCGGAGACCGAAGCCGCCTTAACGCGTCTCGCCTGGCCGGGCAACGTGCGTCAGCTGGAAAACACCTGCCGCTGGTTGACGGTAATGGCCGCCGGTCAGGAAGTATTAATTCAGGATCTGCCGCCCGAGCTTTTCGAAACCCATGTTCCGGAAAGCAGCACCGGGCAGAGCCTGCCCGACAGCTGGGCCACGCTGCTGGCACAGTGGGCCGATCGCGCCCTGCGTTCCGGTCATCAAAATCTGCTCTCCGAAGCACAGCCCGAGATGGAACGTACGCTGCTCACCACCGCGCTGCGCCATACTCAGGGCCACAAGCAAGAGGCGGCACGCCTGCTCGGCTGGGGTCGTAATACCCTGACGCGGAAGTTAAAAGAGTTGGGAATGGAGTGATTTTACCCGCAGTGTAAAGTGCACAAAGTGGTGTTATTTTGCGCTTTACTGTTCCGATGAGTTAAGTATGATCTTGCCCGGGAAAACGGGGGAGCATCATGCTGGAATCTATCGTAACTATGTTGTCTGGCGGCGTCGAAGCCAGCGCAGCAGCGGGACATACACCACAAGCGGCCATTGCAGCCGTGCTGTGTGCAGCGCTGGTGGGGTTGTTTAGCTAGAGGGTTTGCCGGGTGGCGGCTTCGCCTTACCCGGCCTACTCGATTCGGTACGCCTTAAATCACGCGTGAGAACTGCTGTAAGCGCGCTTTCTGACGCAGGTAGGCGTCAAAGCACATGCAGATATTACGAATCAACAGGCGCCCTTTTGGCGTGACCTCAATCGCCCTCTCCGTAACATCCACCAGCCCATCCTTCGCCAGTGGCGCCAGCAGCTTCAGGTCTTCCACAAAGTAATCGCTAAACTGCAGATCCCACTGCGCTTCGATGTCGCTGAAATCGAGGCGGAAGTTACAGATTAGCGCTTTAATCACATCCCGGCGGATACAGTCGTCGCGGGTTAAGGCGATGCCGCGCCACAGGGCGCTGCCGGTGTCATCCACCTGCTGATAATAGTGCTTCAGCTCTTTCTGGTTCTGCGCATAACAGTCGCCAATCATGCTGATGGCTGAAACGCCCATCCCCAGCAGATCCGTATCGCCCTGGGTGGTGTAACCCTGGAAATTACGATGCAGAACCCCCTCACGCTGGGCAATGGCCAGCTCGTCATCCGGGCGGGCAAAGTGATCCATGCCGATAAACTGGTAGCCGGTCTCGGTCAGTGAGGTGATGGTTTCCTGCAGGATATCCAGCTTTTGCTGGGCGGAAGGCAGGTCGGCATCCTTGATTTTACGTTGGGCCGCAAACAGCGTCGGCAGGTGGGCATAGTTGAAGACGCTCAGGCGATCCGGGTTAAGCTCCGCCACGCGCTTCAGCGTAAAGGCAAAGCTTTCTGGCGTCTGCTTCGGCAGGCCATAAATCAGGTCGATATTGGTGGAGGTAAAACCTATCTCCCGCGCGTGATTTAACAGGGCGAAGATAAACTCTTCATCCTGCTCGCGGTTGACCAGACGCTGGACCTCTTTGTTGAAGTCCTGCACGCCCATACTCAGACGGTTAAAACCTTCACCACGCAGGTGATCGAGCACATCCAGCTCGATTTCGCGCGGATCCACTTCGATGGAGATTTCCGCATCCGCATCGAAACGGAAGTTATCCCGCAGCAGGTTCATCAGGCGGCTAATTTGTGCTTTATTCAGGTAGGTCGGCGTACCACCGCCCCAGTGGAGCTGGCTGACGTGGCGACCGGCAAACTGCGGCGCGCGATGCAGGATCTCCTGCTCAAGCGCATCCAGATACTGATCCGCTTTGTGCTGCTGGCGGGTGACAATTTTATTGCAGCCGCAGAAGTAGCAGAGCTTGTGGCAGAACGGGATATGAACATACAGAGAGAGCGGGCGGTCAGGGTAACGCGCGACCGCCTGCTGAAATTGGCTATCACCGAAGGCGTCGGAAAACTCCAGCGCGGTTGGATAAGAGGTATAACGCGGCCCGGAATAGTTATATTTTTGGATCAGGGCCAGATCCCAGTCGATGGTTGGTACAGACATGTTCACTCCTTCCGTTGGTGTCGCGTTCGTATACGGCGGCCCGTTCTGGCCCCTGTGCGGGCCATGAATCGGGTGCGCAGCCACTTCTGTCGCCGCGACAACCGCCGTAGTTTAACGAATAACCACACCAGATAACATATAACCGGAAGGGTTATAAGCAGGACGATAAAGCCTGCCGGGTGCAAATGTTAGTTTCCACCTTTCAGCAGGCGCATCATGTCATCCTGCTTCTCTTCTTCTTCCTCTTCCTCTTCTTCGTCGTCGTAAGAGAGGCCGAGCTTCTGCATCAGTTCATCAATGCGATCCAGTTTGGCATCAACCCAGGACTGCTCTTCAGCATTCAGGGTTTCACCCTCTTCAAGACGTTCCAGCAGCGCGTCCAGGCGCTCATCATTTTCCAGCAAATCCAGCTCAGCCTGCGGTGAAAGCATAGGTTTCTCGCTCTTGGGTTTGTGCTGCCTGGTGACCGGGGCATCGGTCACGCCTAATGGAACAGGTGTTTTACTGCCGATACGCGGGTCTTTCTGCTGCTTGTTTTTCGCAGACGCGCCCGATTCACCGCTGCCGCTCGCGCGACTGCCCGCGGCATGACCACGATGCTTTTTATCGCGTTTGCGATCGCGCGCTTCCTGATTCAGTTCTTCGCGCGTTTTGCGGCGTGCTTTTGCTGGACGTTTAGCGCCTGCAGCGGAGGTCGGTTTTTTCATGTTGTTTTGTCTTTAACTCGTTTTCTTCAGTATAGAATTGCGGCGAAATCTAGCAGAAAGCAAGCAAAGAAAAAAGGCGACAGAGCAATCTGTCGCCTTTTTTCCTGACTCACAACCCGTTAAGGGTCTGACAATCCCTGTTTGCTGACAACTAACCCTGTTTTTCCGTTAGCAGGTACCGTCCGTGATATGTCCTTTTCCTTTTTCAACGCCTCCAGGCGTACGTCTTCCTGACTGTCCTTTGTCTTCGCCTCCTGGCGCTCCTGACCCTTATCCTTAAGTCCGCTTCCTGTCGGCATCCTCGCCGTTGAACGCTACTTTACGCTGCCAGGCTAAACCTACAACCCATCCACACGGCTTATGCGGGACTTTCAGATTAAGACTAAGCGTTAATAGGCTGATTTTAATGGTTTTGATTTTTTAACACCCTACGACTTTTCTTAAATCTCCCATAGTACAAAGGGCAGATCTCTTACAAAGCACAGGGTTTTTACTTACAGCGAGGTTGCCGATGGGAAAAGCCTTTTCTCTCTGTTCAGGTATAATCCCCCCAACGTTACGAATTTCTGGAGACAACCACGTGACCAACCTGAATTATCACCAGACGCATTTTGTACTTAGTGCGCCTGATATTCGCCATTTACCCGCTGATACGGGTCTTGAAGTGGCATTTGCTGGCCGGTCCAACGCGGGGAAATCCAGCGCTCTGAATACCCTGACCAATCAGAAAAGCCTGGCCCGTATCTCTAAAACGCCTGGCCGTACTCAGCTGATTAACCTGTTTGAAGTTGCGCCGGGCAAGCGCCTGGTTGACCTGCCGGGCTATGGCTACGCCGAAGTGCCGGAAGAGATGAAAATCAAATGGCAGCGCGCGCTGGGTGAATACCTGGAAAAACGCCTGTGCCTGAAAGGTCTGGTGGTACTGATGGATATTCGTCATCCGCTTAAAGATCTTGATCAGCAGATGATCCACTGGGCTGTTGAAAGCGGGATCCAGGTGCTGGTGCTACTGACCAAAGCCGATAAGCTCGCCAGCGGTGCGCGTAAAGCGCAGGTAAATATGGTGCGTGAAGCGGTGCTGGCGTTCAACGGTGACATCCAGGTGGAACCCTTCTCTTCACTGAAGAAACTCGGCGTGGATAAACTGCGTGAGAAGCTGGATCGCTGGTACAGCGAGCTGGAACCCGCGACAGAAGCGGAAGAGTGATGATAAGCGCGGCGATGTCCGCGCTTTTTTTTGCGCTGAATTTTTTCTTTGCCGCAATAAAAAACGCCCCAGTCATTACTGACTGGGGCGGCTAAAATATTCAGCCAAATCCGATTACGTGAAGTAAAAGGTCTGAAAGATAGAACATCTTACCTCTGTACCCTACGCGAATAACTCTACCCTTTTTTAGACTATAGACAAAGCACTTTTTGTAGTTTTTTTTCATTCTTTACATAGGGAATTCTAATGATCATCACAAAACGTTCATGGATATGTTGCTTACTTACAGAAACTGTTCATATCCCATAAAGAGTTAGTGAGCCTGATCCCAGTTTTCTCCGCTACCCACTTCCACCAGCAACGGCACATCCAGTTTCACGCTGTTTTCCATCAGTTCATGGATCTTTTTCGAGACCGCTTCCAGATCGTCTTTGTGCACTTCAAACACCAGTTCATCGTGTACCTGCATGATCATGCGAACCCGTGGCTGCTCTTTCTCCAGCCAGGCATCGACGGCGATCATTGCACGTTTAATGATATCCGCCGCTGTTCCCTGCATCGGGGCGTTGATTGCGGCACGCTCAGCGCCGGCACGGCGGGCTGCATTGCTGGATTTGATGTCCGGCAGATAGAGGCGACGTCCATCCAGCGTTTCGACATAGCCTTTTTCTTTCGCCTGCGCGCGAGTGCTCTCCATATACTGCAGCACGCCCGGATAGCGTTCGAAATAGAGATCCATGTACTTCTGCGACTCTTTACGCGGGATATTGAGCTGACGGGAGAGACCGAAGGCGCTCATGCCGTAGATCAGACCAAAGTTGATCGCTTTTGCACTACGACGTTGTTCCCCGGTCACGCTCTCCAGGGACATACCAAACACTTCGGCCGCCGTCGCCCGGTGGATATCCTGCCCTTCCGCAAAGGCGGTTAACAGGCCTTTATCCCGGGACAGGTGCGCCATAATTCGCAGCTCAATCTGGGAATAGTCAGCAGAGACAATAACGTAGTCCTGCGGCGCAATAAACGCCTGACGAATACGACGCCCCTCTTCATTACGTACCGGAATATTTTGCAGGTTAGGATCGGTTGAGGACAGTCGTCCGGTAGCCGCTACCGCCTGATGATAGGAAGTATGCACGCGACCTGTTTTCGGGTTGATCATCAGCGGCAGCTTATCGGTGTAGGTCGATTTCAGCTTGGCCAGCCCACGGTATTGCAGGATCACTTTTGGCAGCGGATAGTCCAGCGCCAGCTCCTCCAGCACCTCTTCAGAGGTGGAAGGCGCACCGCCCGGGGTTTTCTTCAGCGGCTTAATGCCCTGCTTTTCGAACAGGATCGTCTGCAACTGTTTGGTGGACGAGAGATTAAACGGCTCGCCGGCAATCTCATGCGCTTTTTGCTCGAGTTCGTTCAGGCGCAACGCAATCTCTTCCGAGTGCTTATGCAGCACTGCCGGATCGATCTTCACGCCGTTGCGTTCAATCCGGGACAGGACCGGTACCAGCGGCATCTCGATATTCTGGAACACATTCAGCGGCCCGGCGTCTTTTTGCAGCTTTGGCCACATCTTTAAATGCAGTTGCAGCGTGACGTCAGCATCTTCTGCCGCATAGTGTCCCGCCTCTTCCAGAGCGATCTGGTTAAACGTCAGCTGATTCTTACCCTTACCCGCAATCTGTTCAAAGGTGACGGTTTTATGCTTCAGCCAGCGATCGGAGAGTGAATCCATATCGTGACGACCGGCAACGCTATCGAGGATATAGGACTCCAGCATGGTATCGAACGCGATGCCCCGCAGTTCAATGCCGTAGTTCTGCAGGATGCCACGGTCGAACTTCAGGTTTTGCCCCACCTTGAGGGCTTTATCGTCTTCCAGGATCGGCTTGAGGAGCTCAAGCACGCGCTCGCGGGAAATCTGCTCAGGGGCGTCCAGATAGTCGTGAGCGACCGGCACATAGGCGGCAACGCCAGGTTCCGTAGCAAAGGAGAGGCCGACCATATTGGCGGAGACATTATCGAGACTGTCGGTTTCGGTATCAAAAGCGAATACCGGGGCCTGCTTTAATTTTTCAATCCAGACCTGCAGCTGCGCTTCGTCGAGGATGGTTTCGTAGTGTTCAGAAGAGAGGATGCTGGCTTCTTCTTCCGGCTCTTCTTCTGCATCAACTACCAGCGTCTCTTTTGGCTTGGTCGCCGATCTTGCCCCTTTCGCCTGCAGCCATTTCCCCGCTTCAAGATCGGTTATCCAGCGTTTGAATTCATACTGTTTAAACAGGCTCAACAGCTCTTCGGCAGCAGGTTGTTGCACTTCAAGCTGTTCGCAGGTCAGCTCCAGCTCCACGTCGGTTTTGATGGTCGCCAGCTGATAGGAGAGGTAGGCCACCTCTTTGTTTTGCTCAAGCTTGGCGGCCATAGTTTTGGCACCGCGGAAGGTTAACCCGGCAATTTTATCCTGCTCGCTATAGAGCGTATCCAGCCCACCCAGACCCTGCAGCAGCGCCTGGGCCGTCTTTTCGCCCACGCCGGGCACGCCCGGGATGTTATCGGAGGAATCACCCATCAGGGCAAGGAAGTCGATGATCAGTTCCGGCGGCACGCCATACTTGGTCACCACCTCTTCCGGGCCGAGGATGGTATTGGTCATGGTGTTAATCAGGGTGATACCCGGCGTAACCAGCTGCGCCATGTCTTTATCACCGGTACTGATCAATACCGGGCGGCCCAGTTTCTCCGCTTCCCGCGCCAGGGTACCGATCACATCGTCCGCTTCCACGCCAGAGACGGCCATTAAGGGCAGCCCCATCGCTTTTACCATTTTATGCAAAGGCTCAATCTGCGCACGCAGATCGTCCGGCATCGGCGGGCGATGGGATTTGTAGTGTTCAAACAGCTCATCCCGGAAAGTTTTGCCTTTCGCATCGAAGACTACAGCGGCATGGCTCGGCTGATACTGCAGGATCAAGCTACGCAGCATGTTCAGCACGCCGTACATGGCGCCAGTAGGCTCCCCCGCGCTGTTAGTCAGCGGAGGAAACGCATGATACGCCCGATAGAGGTAAGACGAACCGTCGACGAGAATAAGCGGATTTTCGGGGATTTGAACCATAATGTCCGTGCCTTTAAGTAATTTATGGATAAAGGATGCCACAGAAGGATGAAAACATCAGTTTTTCGCGGCCATTACAGCCAAAGATTTTGCGATCCTGAGGATCGCTCGCAAATTAAATCTGTGGATAAGTTTGTGAGTAGTTTCTGCGGCCTGGACTAAATGTGCTATCTGACGATCTTAACAATAATAATTATCTTTAATTATCAATATATTATTATTTGATCGCGATCTCATATTTCTGATTGATGACAATTTACTCCATGTGGATATAAGCCACGCCGGATCCACGCCACAGAATTTTTCGCCATCAGACAGGCAAATCAGAATTCCTGCCGGGTTAAAGCGTCTTCCTTCGGATGTTTTCTGGTAAAATCAGCGCCCGGTGTCTGTTTATCAGGCGCTAACTATAGCTAACCACCTGAAAACATTCATCATGTCTAAACTGCTGGCTGCGATAATACTCCTGTTAAGTATCGCATTAACGATTCTGGTCACCATCGCCTGTTCTGTGCCGATCATTATCGCAGGAATAATTAAACTGCTCTTACCGATCCCGGCCGTCTGGCGTGCAGTCTCTGCATTTTGTAACTTCATGATGTACTGCTGGTGTGAAGGCCTGGCGGTGCTCCTGCATCTCAATCCGCATCTGAAGTGGGATGTACAGGGTCTGGAAGGGCTGAACAAGAAAAGCTGGTATTTGCTTATCTGCAACCACCATAGCTGGGCCGATATTGTGGTGTTATGCGTGCTGTTCCGCAAACATATCCCTATGAACAAATACTTTCTTAAGCAGCAGCTCGCCTGGGTGCCTTTTATTGGTCTGGCCTGCTGGGCGCTGGATATGCCCTTCATGAAACGCTATTCACGTAGCTATCTGATTCGCCATCCTGAGCGCCGCGGCAAGGATGTCGAAACGACCCGCCGCTCGTGTGAAAAGTTTCGCGCGCACCCCACCACCATCGTTAATTTCGTCGAAGGTTCTCGTTTTACCGAAGAGAAGCAGCAGCAAACCCGCTCACCGTATGCCAACCTGCTGCCGCCAAAAGCAGCCGGCATCGCCATGGCGCTTAGCGTACTGGGACAACAGTTCGACAAATTACTGGACGTCACGCTCTGCTATCCCGAAAACGATAAGAGACCGTTTTACGATATGCTCAGCGGCAAGTTAACCCGGATCGTAGTACGTATTAATCTGGTGCCTGTGGCAGAGGAATTACACGGGGACTATGTCAGCGATAAGAACTTCAAGCGACGTTTCCAGCTCTGGCTGAATACGCTGTGGAGTGATAAAGACGCGCAGATAAGCGATATTAAAGCGGAATACAAAAACGCCGGTCATTGACCGGCGTTTTCTTTATTACTTCTTCTCAACCAGATATTTCACGGTATCAGCATATTGCTGGACGAAGATGTCCATGCTGCTGGTATCCATACCCTGCATATTCAGCTGATATTTGCCGTTAACAAACATCGCAGGCACGCCGCGCAGCTGCAGATCGGCAGCGGCTTTTTCCTGCTGGGCCACCAGGGATTTCACGACGAAGCTATTCCAGGCTGCGTCGTATTCTTCACCTTTAATACCGGCATCAACAAAGACCTTACGGATATCAGCCGTGGTTTGTACAGCCTGTGTTTTCTGAACCGCTTCAAACATCGGTGCAGTAATCTTATCTTCCACACCAAGCGCCATCGCAACAGCCCATGCCTGAGTCAGATCTTTGCCCAATGGGCCAAGAAACTCAACGTGATACTTGGTCATTTTGGTGCCTTCTGGCAGTTTCTTCTTCACGCTATCGGCAACATGCAGAACCTGCTCGAACTCATAGCAGTGCGGGCAATAGAATGAGAAGAACTCAAGAACCTGAGGTTCTCCGGCAACCGGTTTGTCGAGGGTAATATACTGCTTGCCATCGGTGAACTGTGCAGCCGATGCGCTAAAAGCCAGAATCATACCTGCCAGCGCCAGCCATATTTTTTTCATGATCAACTCTCTCCTGGGTGTGTTCGATTAATACATTGGCGTTAATTGCAAAGGGGGTTCCTGCAGAACCTTTACCTGTTCAATAAATGTGGATATCTGGTTACGCCAGTAATCTTCCCCGGTAAGCCACGGGAAGTTTCTGGGGAAAGCGGGGTCGTCCCAACGCCTGATTAACCATGCAAGATAATAAACAAAACGCATGGCACGTAAAGGTTCGATTAATGCAATTTCGTCTGAATCAAAGGAACTGAACTCTTCATAGGCTTCGATAATGGTCTCCAGCTGCATCCGCTGCTCGGCTTTATCGCCATTCAGCAGCATCCAGAGATCCTGAATGGCAGGTCCCATTCGTGCATCATCGAGATCGACAAATAACGGCCCATCACGCCAGAGAATATTTCCGGCATGGCAATCACCATGCAGGCGCAGCGTGGTTACGTTGTTATCCCAGCGCGGTATGATGGCATTAATTAAGCCATCTGTTGCCGCCAGGAATTGCGCCTTCAGCCCGGAAGGAATGAGCGTGGATGTTTCAAATACCTGACGCGGTTCAAGCAAGTATTCCTGAATACCGATCGCAGGGCGCGCGGTAAAGGCACTTTTCTGACCCGTCTGATGAATACGCCCTAAATAACGGGCAACCCACTCCATCTGATCGATATTATCAGCTTCAAATTGCCGGCCACCGAGACTGGGAAAGACAGCAAAATAGAACCCCTGATGCGACAGCAGCGTCCGATCGTTAAATTTAAGGGGAGCGGCGACGGGAACATCATCGGCCACCAGGTCGAGCGCGAACTGATGCTCTTCCTGAATTTGTTCAGCTGACCAGCGCTGCGGGCGATAAAATTTCACCACAAAGCGCCGGCGATCCTCGTCCTGAAACTGGTAGACGCGGTTCTCATAGCTGTTTAATGGAGTCAGGCCTGAGTCCACCCGGATGCCCTGTTCAAACAGCGCATCCATAATGGTATCCGGGTGTAAGGTCTGGAAAGTAAAAGCCTGGTCGGTCATCCGATCATCCGGAAATTATACGAATGATTGAGGATATCATTTAACGGCGTTTACGGTGGCGCCTCTTACAAGCTTTTACTCTTTAATTACGCCACGCGCGCGCAGCAGAGCGGTTTTGAAATCTTCTTCATAATCTTTCTGGATACCCGGGATCACCGCATCTTTACCGGAATCACGCATTTTCAGATGATAGATCAGAATGTCGTCAGAAAGGTCGGTCAGCTCACCGTCATAACCTGACTCCTGCGCCAGTTTCTGTAAGAATTGCATCAGGTTAAGTTCTGGCTCTTTCTGCCAGGCTGGCTGGAGGAGTTCAATAACTTCGTTCAGACGTTTACATTTCATGGTAATACTCCTTTCATTTAGAGTGACACGTTAGCAGGGTCAAACCCACAAGAAAAGAGGCGATATTGTTGAGCCAGATAAGCAGGATCACCGGTGTGATACTCGCCGGAGGCAAGGCGTCCCGTATGGGTGGAAAAGATAAGGGCTTGCAGGAGCTGAACGGCCTGCCGTTATGGCAGCACGTTGCGCGAACCCTGCATAAGCAGATCAGCACAATCGTAGTGAGTGCTAATCGCAATATTGCTACTTATCAGGAAAGCGGGTATCCCGTTTACGCGGATCTGCTGGCTAATTACCCCGGGCCGCTGGCAGGTATGCTTTCGGTCATGCAGCAGTGCGATGCAGAATGGTTCCTGTACTGTCCTTGCGATACACCCTTTATCCCGGATTGCCTGGCCGAGCGGCTGGTAAAAAACAGGGAATCGGCACCTGTAGTCTGGGCACATGATGGCGATCGCGATCATCCCACTATTGCGTTAATGCATCGCCAGCTGATACCGGTATTAGAGAACTATTTAGCCGCTGGCGAGCGTCGTGTGATGGTCTTTATGCGCCAGGCGGGTGGGCATTCCGTTGATTTTAGCGATATGAAGCAGGCATTTATTAATATGAATACCCTCGAAGAGATGCAAGCTGTTCAGAGGCACAAATGATACCGGTTTTAGCGATTGCCGCCTGGAGCGGTACGGGGAAAACGACGCTGTTAAAAGCAATTATCCCGGCACTCTGTGCCAGAGGTGTGCGCCCGGGGCTGATCAAACATACCCACCACAATATGGATATCGATACTCCGGGGAAGGACAGCTACGAGCTGCGCAAGGCAGGTGCGGCGCAAACCATCGTCGCCAGCAGTCAGCGTTGGGCTTTAATGACCGAAACGCCTGACAAAGAGCAGATCGATCTGACTTATCTCATCAGCCGGATGGATCATTCGACGCTGGATCTGGTGCTGGTAGAAGGTTTTAAGCATGAACCGGTGGCAAAGATCCTGCTGTTCAGAAGCGATACCGGGCATGATATCAATGAGTTAACACTTGATGAGCATGTCATCGCTGTGGCCAGTGATATTCCACTGTCGCTTCAGGTACCGGTATTAGATATTAATGATGCGGAGGGCGTGGTTGATTTTATCCTGCAATGGAAGCAAACGTTGTAGGCCGGGTAAGGCGCAGCCGCCACCCGGCGGTTTTCCCGACACAACGCAAAAAGCCCATCCGGTAGGATGGGCTTTCGCTTATTTGATGCCTGGCAGTTCCCTACTCTCGCATGGGGAGACCCCACACTACCATCGGCGCTACGGCGTTTCACTTCTGAGTTCGGCATGGGGTCAGGTGGGACCACCGCGCTACAGCCGCCAGGCAAATTCTGTTGTTCACCCCGCCCTCAGGCGTGATGAGTAATCTGTATCAGCTGAAAATCGTCTTCTCAAGTCCGCCGAAACAGCTTCGGCGTTGTAAGGTTAAGCCTCACGGTTCATTAGTATCGGTTAGCTCAACGCATCGCTGCGCTTACACACCCGACCTATCAACGTCGTCGTCTTCAACGTTCCTTCAGGACCCTTAAAGGGTCAGGGAGAACTCATCTCGGGGCAAGTTTCGTGCTTAGATGCTTTCAGCACTTATCTTTTCCGCATTTAGCTACCGGGCAGTGCCATTGGCATGACAACCCGAACACCAGTGATGCGTCCACTCCGGTCCTCTCGTACTAGGAGCAGCCCCCCTCAATTCTCCAGCGCCCACGGCAGATAGGGACCGAACTGTCTCACGACGTTCTAAACCCAGCTCGCGTACCACTTTAAACGGCGAACAGCCGTACCCTTGGGACCTACTTCAGCCCCAGGATGTGATGAGCCGACATCGAGGTGCCAAACACCGCCGTCGATATGAACTCTTGGGCGGTATCAGCCTGTTATCCCCGGAGTACCTTTTATCCGTTGAGCGATGGCCCTTCCATACAGAACCACCGGATCACTATGACCTGCTTTCGCACCTGCTCGAGCCGTCACTCTCGCAGTCAAGCTAGCTTATGCCATTGCACTAACCTCCTGATGTCCGACCAGGATTAGCTAACCTTCGTGCTCCTCCGTTACTCTTTAGGAGGAGACCGCCCCAGTCAAACTACCCACCAGACACTGTCCGCAACCCGGATTACGGGTCCACGTTAGAACACCAGCCATTAAAGGGTGGTATTTCAAGGTTGGCTCCACGCAGACTGGCGTCCACGCTTCAAAGCCTCCCACCTATCCTACACATCAAGGACCAGTGTTCAGTGTCAAGCTATAGTAAAGGTTCACGGGGTCTTTCCGTCTTGCCGCGGGTACACTGCATCTTCACAGCGATTTCAATTTCACTGAGTCTCGGGTGGAGACAGCCTGGCCATCATTACGCCATTCGTGCAGGTCGGAACTTACCCGACAAGGAATTTCGCTACCTTAGGACCGTTATAGTTACGGCCGCCGTTTACCGGGGCTTCGATCAAGAGCTTCGCGTTGCCGCTAACCCCATCAATTAACCTTCCGGCACCGGGCAGGCGTCACACCGTATACGTCCACTTTCGTGTTTGCACAGTGCTGTGTTTTTAATAAACAGTTGCAGCCAGCTGGTATCTTCGACTGATTTCAGCTCCACGAGCAAGTCGCTTCACTTACCATCAGCGTGCCTTCTCCCGAAGTTACGGCACCATTTTGCCTAGTTCCTTCACCCGAGTTCTCTCAAGCGCCTTGGTATTCTCTACCTGACCACCTGTGTCGGTTTGGGGTACGATTTGATGTTACCTGATGCTTAGAGGCTTTTCCTGGAAGCAGGGCATTTGTTGCTTCAGCACCGTAGTGCCTCGTCATCACACCTCAGCGTTGAATAAGGTTCCGGATTTACCTGGAACCTCCGCCTACATGCTTAAACCGGGACAACCGTCGCCCGGCCAACATAGCCTTCTCCGTCCCCCCTTCGCAGTAACACCGAGTACAGGAATATTAACCTGTTTCCCATCGACTACGCCTTTCGGCCTCGCCTTAGGGGTCGACTCACCCTGCCCCGATTAACGTTGGACAGGAACCCTTGGTCTTCCGGCGAGCGGGTTTTTCACCCGCTTTATCGTTACTTATGTCAGCATTCGCACTTCTGATACCTCCAGCAGACCTCACAGTCCACCTTCGACGGCTTACAGAACGCTCCCCTACCCAACAACGCATAAGCGTCGCTGCCGCAGCTTCGGTGCATGGTTTAGCCCCGTTACATCTTCCGCGCAGGCCGACTCGACCAGTGAGCTATTACGCTTTCTTTAAATGATGGCTGCTTCTAAGCCAACATCCTGGCTGTCTGTGCCTTCCCACATCGTTTCCCACTTAACCATGACTTTGGGACCTTAGCTGGCGGTCTGGGTTGTTTCCCTCTTCACGACGGACGTTAGCACCCGCCGTGTGTCTCCCGTGATAACATTCTCCGGTATTCGCAGTTTGCATCGGGTTGGTAAGCCGGGATGGCCCCCTAGCCGAAACAGTGCTCTACCCCCGGAGATGAGTTCACGAGGCGCTACCTAAATAGCTTTCGGGGAGAACCAGCTATCTCCCGGTTTGATTGGCCTTTCACCCCCAGCCACAAGTCATCCGCTAATTTTTCAACATTAGTCGGTTCGGTCCTCCAGTTAGTGTTACCCAACCTTCAACCTGCCCATGGCTAGATCACCGGGTTTCGGGTCTATACCCTGCAACTTAACGCCCAGTTAAGACTCGGTTTCCCTTCGGCTCCCCTATACGGTTAACCTTGCTACAGAATATAAGTCGCTGACCCATTATACAAAAGGTACGCAGTCACACCACGAAGGTGCTCCCACTGCTTGTACGTACACGGTTTCAGGTTCTTTTTCACTCCCCTCGCCGGGGTTCTTTTCGCCTTTCCCTCACGGTACTGGTTCACTATCGGTCAGTCAGGAGTATTTAGCCTTGGAGGATGGTCCCCCCATATTCAGACAGGATACCACGTGTCCCGCCCTACTCTTCGAGTTCACAGCAGGTGTATCTTCGTGTACGGGAGTATCACCCTGTACCCTGCGACTTTCCAGACGCTTCCACTGACACACATGCTGATTCAGACTCTGGGCTGCTCCCCGTTCGCTCGCCGCTACTGGGGGAATCTCGGTTGATTTCTTTTCCTCAGGGTACTTAGATGTTTCAGTTCCCCTGGTTCGCTTCGTTAAGCTATGTATTCACTTAACGATAGTGCAACGGATTGCACTGGGTTTCCCCATTCGGAAATCGTCGGTTATAACGGTTCATATCACCTTACCGACGCTTATCGCAGATTAGCACGTCCTTCATCGCCTCTGACTGCCTAGGCATCCACCGTGTACGCTTAGTCGCTTAACCTCACAACCCGAAGATGTTTCACTTCTGATTGCGAAAATTTGAGAGACTCGAACACACCGCTTATCTGCTCTTATTACGGAGAGCAGACACAGTGTGTCGTTTCAATTTTCAGCTTGATCCAGATTTTTAAAGAGCAAATATCTCAAACATGACTTAACAGTCAGTTTTGAGATACTGATTGGTTGTGCCTTTCACTCACACCCAGCAAGTGGCGTCCCCTAGGGGATTCGAACCCCTGTTGCCGCCGTGAAAGGGCGGAGTCCTAACCGCTAGACGAAGGGGACACGATGTGTCACGACTTCGCAGCCGTCTTGCTCGTTACTTTTCATCAGACAATCTGTGTGAGCACTACAAAGGCAGGTTCTTTAAGGTAAGGAGGTGATCCAACCGCAGGTTCCCCTACGGTTACCTTGTTACGACTTCACCCCAGTCATGAATCACAAAGTGGTAAGCGCCCTCCCGAAGGTTAAGCTACCTACTTCTTTTGCAACCCACTCCCATGGTGTGACGGGCGGTGTGTACAAGGCCCGGGAACGTATTCACCGTAGCATTCTGATCTACGATTACTAGCGATTCCGACTTCATGGAGTCGAGTTGCAGACTCCAATCCGGACTACGACGCACTTTATGAGGTCCGCTTGCTCTCGCGAGGTCGCTTCTCTTTGTATGCGCCATTGTAGCACGTGTGTAGCCCTACTCGTAAGGGCCATGATGACTTGACGTCATCCCCACCTTCCTCCAGTTTATCACTGGCAGTCTCCTTTGAGTTCCCGGCCGGACCGCTGGCAACAAAGGATAAGGGTTGCGCTCGTTGCGGGACTTAACCCAACATTTCACAACACGAGCTGACGACAGCCATGCAGCACCTGTCTCAGAGTTCCCGAAGGCACCAAAGCATCTCTGCTAAGTTCTCTGGATGTCAAGAGTAGGTAAGGTTCTTCGCGTTGCATCGAATTAAACCACATGCTCCACCGCTTGTGCGGGCCCCCGTCAATTCATTTGAGTTTTAACCTTGCGGCCGTACTCCCCAGGCGGTCGACTTAACGCGTTAGCTCCGGAAGCCACTCCTCAAGGGAACAACCTCCAAGTCGACATCGTTTACGGCGTGGACTACCAGGGTATCTAATCCTGTTTGCTCCCCACGCTTTCGCACCTGAGCGTCAGTCTTTGTCCAGGGGGCCGCCTTCGCCACCGGTATTCCTCCAGATCTCTACGCATTTCACCGCTACACCTGGAATTCTACCCCCCTCTACAAGACTCTAGCCTGCCAGTTTCGAATGCAGTTCCCAGGTTGAGCCCGGGGATTTCACATCCGACTTGACAGACCGCCTGCGTGCGCTTTACGCCCAGTAATTCCGATTAACGCTTGCACCCTCCGTATTACCGCGGCTGCTGGCACGGAGTTAGCCGGTGCTTCTTCTGCGAGTAACGTCAATTGCTGAGGTTATTAACCTCAACACCTTCCTCCTCGCTGAAAGTACTTTACAACCCGAAGGCCTTCTTCATACACGCGGCATGGCTGCATCAGGCTTGCGCCCATTGTGCAATATTCCCCACTGCTGCCTCCCGTAGGAGTCTGGACCGTGTCTCAGTTCCAGTGTGGCTGGTCATCCTCTCAGACCAGCTAGGGATCGTCGCCTAGGTGAGCCATTACCCCACCTACTAGCTAATCCCATCTGGGCACATCTGATGGCAAGAGGCCCGAAGGTCCCCCTCTTTGGTCTTGCGACGTTATGCGGTATTAGCTACCGTTTCCAGTAGTTATCCCCCTCCATCAGGCAGTTTCCCAGACATTACTCACCCGTCCGCCACTCGTCACCCGAGAGCAAGCTCTCTGTGCTACCGTTCGACTTGCATGTGTTAGGCCTGCCGCCAGCGTTCAATCTGAGCCATGATCAAACTCTTCAATTTAAGTTTGATGCTCGTGAATTAAACTTCGTAATGAATTACGTATGTTCACTCAGAGACTTTGGTATTCATTTTTCGTCTTGCGACGTTAAGAATCCATGTCACTTTGAGTGCCCACACAGATTGTCTGATAAATTGTTAAAGAGCAGTGCAACGCGGCTTTCGCTCACCGTTGCGAGGTCCCGTATAATACGTTTTCCTCATTCAGAGTCAAGCAATTATTTTCGCTTTTCTCCGCCGGCATTCATCTCTGAAGCCTGCTGTCACGGCGGTTTGTAATCCGTTGTTCCGTGTCAGTGGAGGCGCATTATAGGGAGTTCTTCGGCAGTGACAAGAGTAAATTTAAAAAAACTAATCAACCGTGCTTTTTTTCACCAAAAGACCCATCTTTTAGCCAGAAATTGCGCTAATTGTCGTTTTACCAACCACAACTATCCTGCAGATGGCATACTTACTAGCATTAAGAATCAAGGAATATGCGTTATGCCTTTGAGCGCGCAACAGCTGGCGGCACAAAAAAACCTCTCCTATGTACTGGCAGAAAAGCTGGCACAGCGGATTCTGGCGGGTGAATACCTGCCAGGTAGCATCCTGCCGGGCGAACTGGAACTGGGTGAGCAGTTTGGCGTAAGCCGAACTGCCGTGCGTGAAGCCGTCAAAACCTTAACCGCGAAAGGGATGGTGCTTCCCCGTCCGCGCATCGGTACGCGCGTGATGCCCCAGGGCAACTGGAACTTCCTCGATCAGGAGCTACTCTCCTGGTGGATGACGGAAGATAACTTCCATCAGGTCATCGATCATTTCCTGGTCATGCGCAGCAGTCTGGAGCCGCAGGCCTGCCTGCTGGCCGCCACGATCGGAACGGCAGAGCAAAAAGCGCGGTTAAATACTCTGATGGATGAGATGGTGCATCTGAAAAAGCACTTCAACCGGGAACGCTGGATAGAAGTGGATATGGCCTGGCATGAGCATATCTATGAGATGAGCGGTAATCCGTTCCTGACCTCTTTTGCCTCGCTCTTTCATTCTGTCTATCACACCTACTTTACGTCTATTACTCAGGACGAGGTGGTGAAGCTGGATTTACACCAGGCTATCGTTGATGCCATTCAGGATAGCGACGGGCTACGCGCCATGATGGCCAGCCAGACACTGCTTGCCACACCAGCACAATAGTCATAAACAACAGGAATTCGAATGACAGTAAAAAAAGCGCGCAGCATGGCGGGTTTGCCATGGATCGCGGCAATGGCTTTCTTTATGCAGGCGCTGGACGCCACCATCCTCAATACCGCTCTCCCGGCGATTGCCGAAAGTCTTAACCGTTCTCCGCTGGCCATGCAGTCAGCCATCATCAGTTATACCCTGACTGTTGCGATGCTGATCCCGGTGAGCGGCTGGCTGGCCGATCGCTTCGGCACGCGGCGTATCTTTATGCTGGCGGTTACCTTATTTACGCTGGGGTCGCTGGCCTGCGCACTCTCCAGTTCACTGGGCGAGCTGGTTGTGTTCCGGGTGATTCAGGGAATTGGCGGCGCGATGATGATGCCGGTCGCGCGTCTGGCGCTGCTAAGAGCCTATCCGCGCAGCGAACTGTTGCCGGTACTTAACTTTGTCACTATGCCGGGCCTGGTCGGGCCGATCCTCGGGCCGGTACTGGGGGGCGTGCTGGTCACCTGGGCCAGCTGGCACTGGATCTTCCTTATTAATATTCCGATTGGCGTCGCCGGTCTTTTCTATGCCCGCAAATTTATGCCGAACTTCACCACCCCGCGGCGCAAATTCGATATGGGCGGGTTCTTCCTGTTTGGACTGAGCCTGGTGCTGTTTTCCAGCGGCATGGAGTTGTTCGGTGAGAAAGTGGTGGCCACCTGGCTGGCCGTCTCCATCATCTTCAGCGGTATTCTTCTTTTTCTTCTTTATATACGTCATGCGCGTCGTCATCCTACGCCGCTGATTTCCCTCTCGCTGTTTAACACGCGCACCTTCTCGGTGGGTATTGCCGGAAACATCGCTTCACGTCTGGGTACCGGGTGTGTTCCCTTCCTGATGCCGCTGATGCTGCAGGTCGGGTTCGGTTATCCGGCGCTGATCGCCGGCTGCATGATGGCGCCTACCGCGTTGGGTTCGATTCTGGCGAAATCCGGCGTGACCCAGCTGTTACGCCGGGTGGGATACCGCAGGACACTGGTCGGCGTGACGGTATTTATTGGCGTGATGATTGCGCAATTCTCACTGCAGTCGGCCGCGCTGCCGATATGGATGCTGATCCTGCCGCTGTTTGTACTGGGGATGGCGATGTCCATCCAGTTCACCTCGATGAACACCATTACCCTGGCCGATCTCAGCGATGAGAACGCCAGCGGCGGCAACAGCATGCTGGCGGTGACGCAGCAGCTGTCGATCAGTCTGGGAGTGGCGCTGAGTGCGGCGGTGTTGCGCTTTTATGAAGGGTTCGGCGGTACGAATACTGTCGAACAATTCCACTCAACCTTTATCACCATGGGCGTGCTGACGGTGATCTCGGCCCTGGTCTTTATGCTGTTAAAACCTAAAGATGGTCGTAACCTCATTAAAGAACGGCACAAACCTAAACAGAACCCCGTTCCATCAGAACAGGAGTAAGCTGCAGCCGCTGTGGTTGCAGTGCGGGCTGGGTGATACGGTGGATCAGCACATCAATAGCCAGCTCGCCCAGTTCATCCTTGGGCTGATGAATAGTGGTGAGCGGCGGCGTCATATACTGCGCCAGTTCGATATCGTCATATCCCACCACGGCGATATCGTCCGGGACACGAAGCCCCGCCTGATAGAGCGCCTGATAGGCCCCCACGGCCATCGCATCATTACCAATAAACACCGCCTGAGGGCGATCTTTCTGCGCCAGTAAGGACTGCATCGCCTCAAACCCGCCGCTAAATTCAAAGTCACCGGTGATTTGATACCCGTCAGGCACCGGAAGACCGGCGCGCGCCATGGCGACCAGAAAACCTTCCAGCCGCAGGCGGGCAGGGGTTTTATCCAGCGGACCGGTAATGCAGGCGATGCGGGTATGCCCTTTATCAATCAGATGCTGCGTCGCCATGTCCCCACCCAGCAGCGAGTTATCCTGAATCAGATCGCTGGTACCGTCGAACGGCGCCCAGTCCATCATCACCGTGGGAACGGAAGGGTAGCGCTGCATTATCTCGGGCGAGGGTTGATGCGTTTCAGTGCACAGGAGTAATAACCCGTCGACGCGCTTTTGCATCAGCGTCTCCAGATTACGGTTCATGCGCTGCTCGTCGCCTTCGGTATTACAGAGCACCAGGCTGTATCCGCGCTCAAAACAGCTGCGCTCCACGCCGCGCACCAGTTCAGAGTAAAAGGGGTTGGTACTGGCGGTGATCAGCATGCCAATGGTGCGGGTCTGGTTGAGCTTCAGACTGCGTGCCAGGGCGGAAGGCGCATAATTGAGGGTTTTAACTGCGGCTTCGACCTTCTCCCGGATCGCCTCGCTGACGAAGCGATCGTTATTAATGACATGGGAGACAGTGGAAGTAGAGACGCCCGCCATGCGAGCGACATCTTTCATTGTGGCCAAACGCTACCTCTGCTGACTTAAAAATTCATCGATCTCATTGCGCCAGGGTACAGAAGGCTGTGCGCCTGGACGAGTTACCGCAATGGCCGCCGCCGCATGGGCAAAACGAATCGCGGTATCCAGCGGCTCACCTTCCAGCAGCGCCGTGACCAGCGCACCATTAAAGGTATCGCCTGCGGCGATGGTATCAACAGCTTTCACCTTAAAGCCGGGAACGCGACGACCTTCCCCCTCGACGCTGGCCCATACGCCACGGCTGCCAAGGGTAATGATGACCGTACTGATGCCTTTCTGGTGCAGGGCTTTCGCCGCGCGCGCCGCATCGTCATCGTTTTCAACGCGAATACCCGTCAGCTTTTCGGCTTCGTTTTCGTTAGGGGTGATGATATCCACCAGCGCCAGCAACTCGTCTGATAATACACGGGCAGGCGCGGGATTAAGTACGACAGTGGTGTGATTTTCATGGGCAATTTTTGCCGCCGCCAGCACGCTTTCTACCGGCGTCTCCAGCTGCATCAGCAGCGCGTCGGCACTGGCGATACTCTCATGTTGCGCCGCCACGCGTTCAGCGGTCAGCGCCGCATTAGCACCTGCATGAATACCGATAACATTCTCACCTTCCGCGTTGACAAAAATCAGCGCCACGCCGGTTGATTCGCCTTCCACTACGCTGACCGGCGCAATATCGATGTTGTCGCTTGCCAGCTGTTTGCGCACGCGCTCACCGGTATCGTCATCGCCGGTACAGGCGATAAAGGCGATGTTTGCGCCGCTGCGTCCGGCGGCGACCGCCTGGTTTGCGCCTTTGCCGCCAAAGGCGACCTGATAGCGTTTGCCGGTTACGGTTTCGCCCGGTGTCGGGAAAGCGTCAAGGTTAAGAATGTGATCGGCATTAATGCTGCCAAGGACAACGAGCTTACCTGCGGTTTTCATCATTGAGGTGTCCATCTGAGAGTGCCACCGGGAGAACCCGGTGGCATATGCCACGCTATTTCTTTATATGTTGTCCCTCAGGCAGCCGGTAGCTGCCTGAATCGCCTATTACTGCTTGATGACCAGTTTCAGGTCAACAGGGTATTTAGCCTGAACTTTCTCGCCCTTCAGCACTTTGTCAGCAGTCTGCACGCCAGTCGCGCCGATCTGCTCAGGAAGCTGAGCAATGGTCGCAGCCAGTTTGCCATCGTTCACCGCTTTTTCACCATCAGGCGTGCCGTCAAATCCGACAACCATCACATCCGATTTGCCTGCGGTTTGCAGAGCACGCAGTGCGCCCAGCGCCATTTCGTCGTTCTGTGCGAATACCGCTTTAACGTCCGGGTGAGCGGTCAGCAGGTTCTGCATTACGTTCAGACCTTTAGTACGGTCGAAGTCTGCCGGCTGGCTGGCCAGTACATTGAATTTGTGGGCAGCAACGGCCTGCTGGAAGCCTTCGCCACGCTCACGCGCTGCGGAAGTCCCGGCGATGCCCTGCAGTTCGATAACCTTGGCACCTTCGCCTGCTTTTTTGGCGATGTAGTCACCAGCGATTTTGCCGCCCAGCACGTTATCAGAGGCAATGTGGCTGACCACTTCGCCTTTAGACGCCTGACGGTCCAGGGTGATCACCGGGATATTGGCCTGGTTAGCCATCTTCACGGCGTTACCTACTGCATCGGAATCGGTCGGGTTGATCAACAGAATTTTGGTGCCGCGAACGGTTAAGTCCTGCACGTTAGCCAGCTCTTTCGCCGGGTTGTTCTGGGAATCCAGGATCACCAGGTTGTAGCCCAGCTTGTTGGCTTCTTTCTGCGCGCCATCCTTCAGGGAGACGAAGAACGGGTTGTTCAGGGTAGAAACCACCAGCGCGATGGTATCTTTCGCCATGGCGTTTGCACTCACAGTTGCGCTCAGCGCGACAGCAGAAACCAGGGTAGCCAGTTTTTTCATGTTCATATCAAAGATGTCCTGTAGTGTCGTCAGTTACTGTTTTTTGTTGTCTACCAGTACCGCCAGCAAAATCACTACCGCTTTGACGATCATCTGGTAATAGGAAGAAACACCTAACAAATTCAAACCATTGTTCAGGAAGCCGAGGATCAGCGCACCGATCAACGTCCCTACGATACGACCTTTACCCCCTGCCAGGCTGGTACCGCCCAACACGACCGCAGCGATGGCATCCAGCTCATAACCGGTACCCGCCGTTGGCTGAGCAGAGGAGAGACGTGCCACCTCGATAATGCCCGCCAGCGAGGCCAGCAGGCCGCACAGGGAGTAGACGATAATTTTGACTTTATTGACGCTGATGCCGGACAGACGCGTCGCCGCTTCGTTACCGCCTAGGGCATAGATATAACGACCCAGACGGGTGTGATGCAACATGTACCACGCCGCGAGGAACACCAGCCCCATGATCCACACCGGCGTCGGGATACCCAGCGGGCGGCCGATACCGAACCAGCCAAACAGATCGGCGTTGTCGGTAAAGCCGGTGTTCACCGGGCTACCGTTGGTGTAGACCATGGTCACACCGCGCAGCAACAGCATCATCACCAGGGTGGCGATAAACGCCTGCACGCGGCCTTTCGCTACAATCATTCCGGTGACGGCTCCAATCGCAGCGCCCAGCGCCAGGGCCGCTGCCACCGCCACCAGCGCGTTGACTTCAATCCCTACAATTGAAGCGGCAACCGCGCCGGTGAGCGCCAGCAGGGAACCGACGGACAGGTCGATACCCGACGTCAAAATCACCAGCGTCATCCCTACCGCCATAATGGCGTTGACGGACGTTTGCTGAAGGATGTTGAACAGGTTATTTACGGTAAAAAAATTCGGGCTCATGGTGGAGACAATCGCGATCAGCACCAGCAGAGCAATCAGCGATTTTTGTTCCAGCAGCCATGCCTTAGTGAAATAGCGGCGTCCAGAAACAGCCTGGGTAGTCATCTTCTTACTCCTGATCCACGCGATTAAGCTTGCCCACAGCGGCAGCCATCAGAATTTCCTGGGTGGCCTGCTCGCGACTGAATTCACCGCCGAGATGCCCTTCATGCATAACGATAATGCGATCGCTCATGCCTAATACTTCTGGCATCTCGGAAGAGACCAGAATGATGCTCAGCCCGTCAGCCTTGAACTGGTTGATGAGCTGATAAATCTCTTTCTTGGCGCCGACGTCCACACCGCGGGTTGGCTCATCGAGGATCAGCACCTTCGGACGGGTCATCAGGCCGCGGGCAATCGCCACTTTCTGCTGGTTACCGCCGGACAGCAGACCGATCGCCTGTTCCATCGACGGGGTTTTGACGTTAAAGAGGCGGATAAAATCGCTGACGGCCTGCTGCTCGTCTTTATGCTTCAGGCTCCCACCGTTGCGGCTGAAGTAGCGCAGTGCGGTCAGGGACATGTTCTCTTTCACCGACATCCCCAGCACCAGGCCATCGCGCTTACGGTCTTCGGAGATATAGACGATACCGTTCGCCAGGCCATCCTGCGGAGAGCGGGTAACCACTTCATGCCCATCGAGCGTGACATACCCGCTGGTGCGCGGCAGGGCACCGTACAGCACTTTCATCAGTTCGGTACGGCCAGCTCCCATCAGCCCGGCCACGCCGAGGATCTCGCCCTGGCGCAGCGTAAAGGAGACGTCGTTGACGCCCGGGCCGCACAGGTTATCGACCTTCAGGCGGATATCGCCCGGCTGCTTATCAATGCGCGGGTACTGGTCTTCGAGCTTACGGCCCACCATCATCTCAATCAGCGTATCTTCGGTGAGGGTCACCACTTCACGCTCGGCAATAAACTGCCCGTCGCGGAAGACGGTCACGTCATCGCAGATCTCGAAGATCTCTTTCATACGGTGGGAGATGTAGACGATGCCGCGCCCCTGCGCTTTTAGCTCGCGGATCACGCGGAACAGAGAGTCGGTTTCGGTATCGGTGAGGGCGTCGGTCGGCTCATCCATGACGATGACCCGGGATTCGAAGCTCAGCACCTTGGCGATCTCCACCATCTGCTGATCGCCAATGGAAAGGTCACCCACCAGCCGATCGCTTTTGAAGCGCAGGTTCAGCTTCGCCAGCAGTTTGTCGGCTTCGGCATACATCTGTTTCCAGTCAATTTTGCCAAAGCGATTCACAAACTCGCGACCGAGGAAGATGTTCTCCGCGATGGACAGCTGCGGGATCAGGTTCAGCTCCTGGTGGATGATGCCGATCCCGGCTTCCTGGGAGGATTTCGGGCCGGTGAAGGTGGTCTCTTTTCCGAGCCACAGCAGCGAACCGGCATCGCGTTGATAGATGCCGGTCAGCACTTTCATCATCGTGGATTTACCGGCGCCGTTTTCACCCACCAGCGCCATCACGCGGCCGGCATAGACGTTCAGTGCGGCACCGGAGAGGGCTTTTACGCCCGGGAACGACTTATCGATCCCTTTCAGTTGCAGGAGTGCGTCCATGGTGGCCTCAGAAGGTGACGCCAGCACAGAGAATGATATTCGCATACGGGGAACACTCCCCGCTGCGAATAACCGCCTGGCTGTCAGCGGTATTTTTCTTGAACTGCTCGTGCGTTATGTAACTTATTTTTATGGTGTTTCCCTGGTGTTGTTGCAGCTGCTTGATATGGCCAAGCAACGTTTCGTGGAGCTGCGGATTATGTTGTTTGATTTCCGTTGCGAGAATAGCTTCCTCAACCTGCATCTCGGTTGTCACCACATCCAGTACCTGCATAAACGAGGGCACGCCCTGGGTTAATGCCAGATCAATACGCGTTGTACTGTGGGGAATGGGTAAACCGGCATCACAGACCACCAGCGTATCGGTATGCCCAAGACGGGAGATGACCGATGAGACTTCAGAGTTGAGTACAGTGCCTTTCTTCATTTTCTTGCTCCACTAGCGAAACGTTTCGCTGGCGTCAGTTTAATCTTACCGATGCGCAGAAAACCACCATGGCGTTGCAGATTTGTGATCGTTGTCGAAACGTTTCGCTAAGTGAAATGCGGGAGAGAAAAAGGGGGGATTTGCCGGGTGGCGCTGCGCTTGCGCGGGCCTACAAAACCGTAGGCCCGCGCAAGCGAAGCGCCGCCGGGCATATCTTAAATCTCGACCTGTGTCCCTAACTCAATTACGCGGTTAGGCGGGATCTCGAACTGGTCGGGCGCACGCAGGGCGTTACGCTGGAGAATAAGGTAGAGCTTGCCGCGCAGGCGCAGATACCACGGGCGTTTGCCGATGATCAGCGACTCGTGCGACATAAAGAACGAGGTCTCCATCATCCGGCAGCTTAAGCCTTCCAGACCGCAGCGGTGGAACACCTCTTCCACGTTCGGGGTTTCGCGCCAGCCATAGCTGGCCACTACGCGCCAGAAGGTGGGCGAAAGCTGCTCTATCTGCACGCGGCGAACATTATGCACATACGGCGCATCTTCGGTACGCAGCGTCAGGAGGATCACCCGCTCATGCAGGACCTTGTTGTGCTTGAGGTTGTGCATCAGGGCAAACGGAATCACGTTCAGCGCACGCGACATATAGACTGCCGTACCCGGCACACGCACCGGCGGGGATTTCTCCAGCGAGACGATCATCGCATCCAGAGAATTACCGTGCTCATGCATCCGACGCAGCAGGCGGAAACGCTCGCTCTTCCAGGTGGTCATCACAATGAACATCACCATACCCAGCGTCAGTGGCAGCCAGCCGCCGGAGACAATCTTGTCGAGGTTGGCCGAAAACAGCGGAATATCAATACAGAGGAAGCCGACCAGAATCATTCCCACGAGGAATTTATTCCAGTGCCAGTTGCGGTACGCCACCGTGGTGGAGAGGATGGAGGTCAGCACCATCGTCCCGGTGACGGCGATACCGTAGGCTGCCGCCAGGTTACTGGAGTGCTCGAAGCTGACGATCACAATCACTACCGCGAAATAGAGCAGCCAGTTAATGAACGGGATGTAGATCTGGCCCGACTCCATCTCAGAGGTATGAATGATGCGCATCGGGGAGAGATAACCCAGACGTACGGCCTGACGGGTCAGGGAGAAGACGCCAGAGATCACCGCCTGAGAGGCAATCACCGTCGCCAGCGTGGCGAGGATCAGCATCGGCACCAGCGCCCAGTCCGGGGCCAGCAGGAAGAACGGGTTTTTAATCGCTTCCGGATGTTTAAGCAGCAGCGCGCCCTGGCCAAAGTAGTTCAACACCAGCGACGGCAGCACCACCATAAACCAGGCCACACGAATAGGCAGTTTGCCGAAGTGCCCCATATCGGCATACAGCGCCTCAACCCCGGTGATGGAGAGCACCACGGCGCCCAAGGCGATAAACGACACGGTTTTGTATTCGAGGAAGAAGTGCACCGCCCACATCGGGTTCAGCGCATGCAGCACGTCCGGATTCGCAATAATGCTGCGTAACCCCAGCACCGCGAGGATCAGGAACCAGGCCAGCATAATCGGCGCGAAGAGTTTTCCCACCAGCCCGGTGCCGTGCTTCTGAATCACAAACAGCAGGGTCAGCACAAGAATGGCCAGCGGAACGACCCATTCCTCAAGCTGCGGCGCGACAATCTCAAGCCCTTCGATTGCCGACAGCACGGAGATAGCTGGTGTGATCACCACTTCGCCATAGAAGAAGCTGCCGCCAATCAGCCCGATAATCACCAGGAAGGAGGTCATTTTGGGTGAGGTGTAGCGCCCGGCCAGCGACATTAAGGTCAGGATCCCACCTTCACCGGCATTATCTGCGCGCATGACAAAGGAGAGATATTTAACGGAGACCACTAAGATCAGGAGCCAAAAGATAAGAGACAAAAAACCAAAAACAGCGTCGCGTTCCACGCCGAAACCAAACTGACCGGACAAACATTCACGAAGCGTATAAAGCGGGCTGGTGCCGATATCACCGTACACAACCCCGATCGCCGCGAGCGTTATTGCGGGTAATGATTGCTTATTATCAGTGCTCATAGACTAGTCTTTTCGTTTATATAACAAATGTGTGCTTAGTCCCTTGGCCCACAAAAAGCGCACAGTATGCACGATTAATCGTAGAATCGTACCCCTAAATGCGCCCGCATTAACATAGCGCAAAGAAAATAGCACCGTAGTTCAGTCTATTACCAGCCCAGAACGAAACGTCTATACTCGCTTCAATTAGCCGGGTGTACGGCGAAAGGATGCAAAACAATTATGGCTCACACTCATTTATTAGCAGAAAGAATTTCCCGTCTCAGCGGCGCGCTGGAAAAAGGGCTATTTGAACGTAGCCATGCCATCCGCCTCTGTTTACTGGCGGCACTGAGCGGTGAAAGCGTCTTTCTGCTGGGGCCGCCCGGCATCGCAAAAAGCCTGATTGCCCGCCGGCTGAAATTCGCCTTTCAACATGCCAGAGCCTTTGAGTATTTGATGACCCGCTTTTCCACACCGGAAGAGGTATTTGGCCCCCTCTCCATTCAGGCGTTAAAAGATGAAGGGCGCTATGAGCGTTTGACGGCGGGCTACCTGCCGGAAGCGGAGATCGTTTTTCTCGATGAAATCTGGAAAGCTGGCCCCGCAATCCTGAATACCCTGCTCACCGCCATCAACGAACGTCGGTTCCGCAATGGCGCGTTTGAAGAAAAAATCCCGATGCGCCTGCTGGTGGCGGCCTCCAACGAACTGCCGGAAGCCGACAGCAGCCTCGAAGCCTTATATGACCGCATGCTGATCCGCCTGTGGCTCGACAAAGTGCAGGACAAAGCGAACTTCCGCTCGCTGCTGATTAGCCAGCAGGATGAAAACGATAACCCGGTCCCTGCCGCCCTGCAGGTGACGGATGAAGAGTACCAACAGTGGCAGCAGGATATTGGCACAATCAAACTGCCGGATACGGTATTTGACCTGGTCTTTATGCTGCGCCAGCAGCTGGATGCCCTGCCGGGCGCGCCTTACGTCTCCGATCGTCGCTGGAAGAAAGCCATTCGTCTCCTGCAGGCCAGCGCCCTGTTCAGCGGCCGCGATGCGGTTGCTCCTATCGATCTGATCCTGCTGAAAGATTGCCTGTGGCATGACGCTAACGGTATGAATCTGATGCAGCAGCAGCTGGAAATATTGATGACCGGACACGCGTGGGGGCAGCAGGAGATGCTGAACCAGCTCGGGGCCATCACCCAGCGCCGCCTTCAGCTTCAGCAGCAGCAAAGCGATAAAACCGCCCTGCGCGTCAGCCGTCAGAGCGGCATGTTTGCCCGCCGCCCGCACTACGAATTGCCGACCGAACTGAGCGAATCCACCCTGACATTGCTCCTCCAGCAGCCGCTTAAGCTCCATGATATGCAGGTCATTCACATCACCATTGAGCGTGAAGCCCTGTCGCTGTGGCTGAGCAAAGGCGGCGAGATCCGCGGCAAACTCAACGGCATCGGCTTTGCCCAGCAGCTCAATATGGAAGTGGACGGCAGCCTGCATCTGGTGATCCGCGACGTCAGCCTGCAGGGATCGCGCCTTGCGCTGCCCGGCACCGCCTCTGACAGCGTTCCGGAAGAGATCAAACAGCAGCTGGAAGCGCTGGATAATCAGTGGCACCTGCAGCACACCCGCTTCAGCGAGCAGCAAAAATGTCTGTTTATCCACAGCGACTGGCTGGGCCGCATTGAATCCAGCCTGCAGGACGTGAGCGCGCAGATCAAACAGGCGCGTCAATGCTGACGCTGGACACGCTCAACGTTATGCTTGCCGTCGGCGAGGAGGGCATGATCGAAGAGATCATCCTGACCCTGCTGGCCTCGCCACAGCTGGCTCTCTTTTTCGAAAAATTCCCCCGACTTAAAACCGCCATCACCGACGATCTTCCGCGCTGGCGGGAAAATTTACGTAAAAGGCTGAAAGATACCCGCGTCCCGCCAGAGCTCACCGAAGAGGTGATGTGCTATCAGCAGAGCCAGCTGCTCTCCACGCCCCAGCTGATCGTCCAGCTACCGCAAATTTTAACCCTGCTGGACAAGGTGCACTCCCCTTATGCCAGCCAGGCCCGACAGCTGGTGGTGGATAACGCCACCTTTACGCCCGCTCTGCATACCCTGTTTTTACAGCGCTGGCGATTAAGCCTGGTGGTACAGGCTACCTCCCTCAATCAGCAGTTAATGGAAGAGGAGCGCGAGCAGCTGCTCAGCGAAGTGCAGGAGCGCATGACCTTAGCCGGTGCGCTGGAGCCGGTGCTGGTGGAGAATGAAAACGCCGCCGGTCGCCTGTGGGATATGAGCGCCGGCCAGCTGAAGCGGGGTGATTATCAGCTTATCGTCCGCTACGGTGACTTTCTGGCTCAGCAGCCGGAGCTGATGCAGCTGGCGGAACAGCTGGGCCGCTCCCGGGAGGCGAAGTCGGTGCCAAAAAAGGATGCCCCGCTGGAAACCTTCCGCACCCTGGTGCGCGAACCGGCGACGGTGCCGGAGCAGGTGGACGGGCTGCAGCAGAGCGACGACATTCTGCGCCTGCTACCGCCCGAGCTGGCAACCCTGGGTATTACGGAACTGGAGTATGAATTTTACCGTCGGCTGGTGGAGAAGCAGCTCCTGACCTATCGCCTGCAGGGTGATGCCTGGCGAGAGAAGGTCAGCCAACGCCCGGCCGTGCACCAGGATTTCGATGAGCAGCCCCGCGGGCCGTTTATCGTCTGCGTGGATACCTCGGGTTCAATGGGCGGCTTTAACGAGCAGTGCGCCAAAGCCTTTTGCCTGGCCCTGATGCGGGTGGCGCTCGCCGACAGACGGCGCTGCTTTATCATGCTGTTTTCCAGCGAGGTGGTGGGCTACGAGCTTTCGGGCCAGCACGGCCTCGAGCAGGCGATCCGCTTCTTAAGCCAGCGCTTTCGCGGCGGGACCGATCTCGCCAGCTGTTTTCGCGCCATTATCGAGCGAATGCAGGGCGGAGAGTGGTATGACGCCGACGCGGTGGTGATCTCGGATTTTATTGCCCAGCGCTTGCCGGATGAGGTGGTGAGTAAAGTGAAGGTGTTGCAGCGGGAACATCAGCATCGTTTTCACGCGGTGGCGATGTCCACCCATGGAAAACCCGGCATCATGCGCATCTTCGATCATATCTGGCGCTTTGATACCGGGTTGCGTAGCCGCCTGCTGCGGCGCTGGAAACGCTAATTACAGCAGCGCATCCACGCTGTCACGAACCTGCTGCGGCCATACACCACACTGAACCTGGCCGATATGGGACAGCTGCAGCAGTAACATAGTCAGACGAGACTGGCCAATGCCGCCACCGATGGTCTGCGGCATCTCACCGCGCAGCAGAGCCTGGTGCCACTCCAGCTTGAGACGATCTTCATCCCCGGTGATGGCCAGCTGACGCTGCAGCGCGTCGGCATCAACGCGGATCCCCATGGAGGAGAGCTCAAACGCATCTTCCAGAATCGGGTTCCACACCAGGATATCGCCGTTCAGACCGGCGAGGCCGCTTTCACCTTCGCTGCTCCAGTCATCATAATCCGGCGCACGGACATCGTGACGCTGACCATGAGACAGCTTGCCGCCGATGCCAATCAGGAATACCGCACCCAGCTCTTTAGCGATCGCACGCTCACGGCCTTTGGCATCCAGATCCGGGAAGCGGGTCAACAGCTCCTGGCTATGAACAAACTGGATCGTCTCCGGCAGGAACGGGGTCAGACCAAACTCTTTGCTGACTGCCGCTTCGGTCTCTTTGATCCCGGCATAAATGGCTTCTACCGTCGCTTTCAGCGTGCGGGTATGACGCTCGCCATCACCCATGACACGTTCCCAGTCCCACTGGTCAACGTACACAGAGTGAATAGCGGTAAGACGGTCTTCATCAGGGCGAAGGGCTTTCATGTGCGTGTAAAGCCCTTCGCCCGCGCTGAAGTCGTGTTGTCCCAGAGTTTGACGCTTCCACTTCGCAAGGGAATGAACCACTTCGAACTGGGCGTCTGGCAGTGTTTTCACTTTTACCTGTACCGCTTTTTCGCAACCAGACAGGTTGTCCTGCGTCCCGTCCCCCACGCGGCTTAAGATCGGTGCCTGGACTTCAATAAGACCAAGCTTCTCTTCCAGCTGGCGGGAAAAATGGGATTTAACGAAACTGATCTGGCGTTGTTGTGCGATGTAAGCGGTTTTCATTATTTATACTCCTGCGTCCTGTTGGCATTGATTAAGCAACAAAAAAGGACGTCTTTCAATAATCCAACAATAAAACTCCGTCATGACTTTTGATTCGTTAAAATTAAACGCTACAATAGAGTTATTCATTAATCTTCATAAGAAAAAGCTATGGAAAATTATCAGATCGACAATCTGGACCGCGGCATCCTTGAGGCGCTGATGGCCAATGCCCGCACGGCCTATGCCGAACTGGCCAAACAGTTTGGCGTCAGCCCGGGCACTATTCATGTGCGCGTAGAGAAGATGAAGCAGGCGGGGATCATTACCGGGGCGCGTATTGACGTTAGCCCCAAACAGCTGGGGTACGACGTCTGCTGCTTTATCGGCATCATTCTGAAGAGCGCCAAAGACTACCCCTCGGCGCTGGCAAAGCTCAACGCGCTGGAGGAGGTGACCGAGGCTTACTACACCACCGGGCACTACAGCATCTTTATTAAGGTGATGTGCCGATCGATCGACGCCCTGCAGCAGGTACTTATCAACAAGATCCAAACAATTGATGAAATTCAGTCCACCGAGACGCTGATCTCCCTGCAGAACCCGATCATGCGTACCATCCGCCCCTGATCGGGCAAATTCATTCCCACATTTTCCACAGGTAGATCCCAGCTCGCTCACAGCGTACAATGATCCCTCTTTATATGAGCGAGCGATCCATGGCAGATATTACTCTTATTAGCGGTAGCACCCTCGGCGGGGCTGAATATGTAGCGGAACACCTGGCTGAAAAGCTGGAAGATGCGGGTTTTTCCACCGAAACGCTGCACGGACCGTTATTAGAAGATCTGCCGATCGACGGGATCTGGCTGTTGATCACCTCTACCCACGGTGCCGGCGATCTTCCGGATAACCTTCTTCCTTTATATGAAGAGCTGAAAGAGCATCAGCCTGACCTAGCGAACGTCCGGTTTGGGGCGATCGGCATCGGCAGCCGGGAATATGACACTTTCTGCGGTGCCGTTGAGAAAGTGGAGACCGAACTGAAGTCCTGCGGGGCACAACAGATCGGTGAAACGCTGAAGATCAACATCCTCGATCACGATATTCCGGAAGATCCAGCGGAACTTTGGCTGGCTGAATGGAAAAATTTACTCAAAAACGATTAAAGATCGTGCGATCAGATGTGGATAACTCTGGTTAAAAGCTTGGATCAACCGGTAGTTATCCCAAGAATAACCGTTGATGACTTTTTGTGCTGTGCATAAGTCGCCGATCTGATCCCAGCTTATACGTCGCAGGATCACCGATCATTCACAGCAAACGATCCTCTCTAAACGCATGATCTTCTTCGGGAGATCCGGCTTATCCACAGAAATCCGCGATCCTAATAAGAGATCACAATAAAACAGATCTCTAAATAAGAAGATCTTCTTTTTAATAGTCAGGATCCCAGTGCTTTCTCGATCGACTAAAGTTGAGTAGAATCCACGGCCCGGGCTTCAATCCATTTTCTTACCGCTTTACGCGAGGCAGACCACCATGTTTTATCAGGATCCTTTTGACGTCATCATCATTGGCGGGGGTCATGCAGGCACCGAGGCCGCAATGGCCGCGGCGCGAATGGGTCAGCAGACCCTGCTTTTGACACACAATATCGACACGCTAGGACAGATGTCCTGTAATCCGGCGATTGGCGGCATTGGGAAAGGACACCTGGTAAAAGAAGTGGATGCCCTTGGCGGCCTGATGGCCACCGCGATCGATCATGCCGGCATTCAGTTTAGGATACTAAACGCGAGCAAAGGCCCTGCCGTTCGTGCCACCCGTGCACAGGCAGACCGCGTGCTCTATCGCCAGGCGGTACGCACCGCGCTGGAGAATCAGCCGAACCTGATGATCTTCCAGCAGGCGGTTGAGGATCTGATCGTCGAAAACGATCGTGTTGTTGGCGCCGTGACCCAGATGGGTCTGAAGTTCCGTGCCAAAGCCGTCGTACTGACCGTCGGGACTTTTCTCGATGGTAAAATTCATATCGGACTGGATAACTACAGCGGTGGCCGTGCTGGCGATCCGCCGTCCATTCCGCTGTCGCGTCGTCTGCGCGAGCTGCCGCTGCGCGTCAGCCGCCTGAAAACCGGCACGCCGCCGCGTATTGACGCCCGCACTATCGATTTCAGCGTGCTGGCACAACAGCACGGCGACAATCCAATGCCGGTCTTCTCGTTCATGGGCAACGTGGATCAGCATCCGCGCCAGGTGCCGTGCTATGTCACGCACACCAACGAGAAAACTCATGACGTGATCCGCAGCAACCTCGATCGCAGCCCGATGTATGCCGGCGTGATCGAAGGGATCGGCCCACGTTACTGCCCGTCGATCGAAGACAAGGTGATGCGCTTTGCCGATCGTAACCAGCACCAGATCTTCCTCGAGCCGGAAGGGTTGACCTCCAACGAGATCTACCCGAACGGTATCTCCACCAGCCTGCCGTTCGATGTACAGATGCAGATCGTCCGTTCGATGCAGGGGATGGAGAATGCGAAGATTGTCCGTCCGGGCTATGCCATTGAATATGACTTCTTCGATCCGCGTGACCTGAAGCCGACCCTGGAAAGCAAATTTATTCAGGGGCTGTTCTTCGCGGGCCAGATCAACGGCACGACCGGTTACGAAGAAGCCGCCGCGCAGGGTCTGCTGGCCGGTCTCAACGCCGCGCGTTTCTCTGCCGAGAAAGAGGGCTGGGCGCCGGGTCGTTCTCAGGCTTACCTTGGCGTGCTGGTGGACGACCTTTGCACCCTCGGGACCAAAGAGCCGTACCGCATGTTTACCTCTCGGGCGGAATATCGTCTGATGCTGCGTGAAGACAACGCCGACCTGCGTCTGACCGAAAAAGGGCGTGAGCTGGGTCTGGTGGATGATGCGCGCTGGGCGCGTTTCAACGAGAAGCTGGAGACCATCGAGCGCGAACGTCAGCGCCTGAAGTCCACCTGGGTCAACCCAACCACCGAATCTGTAGACGAAGTGAATGCTCACCTGTCTGCGCCGCTTTCCCGTGAAGCGAGCGGGGAAGATCTGCTCCGTCGTCCGGAGATGACCTACGACCAGCTGATCCAGATGACGCCGTTCGCGCCGGGTCTGGATGACGTGCAGGCCGCCGAGCAGGTCGAAATCCAGGTGAAATACGAAGGCTATATCGCCCGTCAGCAGGATGAGATCGAGAAACAGCAGCGTAACGAGAGCACGATCCTCCCGGCCACGCTGGATTACCGTCAGGTTAACGGCCTCTCCAACGAGGTGATCGCCAAGCTGAACGACCATAAACCGTCGTCCATCGGCCAGGCATCGCGCATTTCCGGCGTCACGCCTGCGGCCATCTCCATTCTGCTGGTGTGGCTGAAAAAACAGGGTATGCTGCGTCGCAGCGCATAATCGTAAGAACTGCCCGGTGATGCGTAGCGATCCGGGCCTACAGAACTCCGTAGGGCGGGTAAGCGTAGCGCTACCCGCCAAAACGCATCTCAACAGGTATTCTCCGTGCTTAACAAACTCACTCGTCTGCTGGATCAAGCCGGTATTTCGCTCACCGATCACCAGAAAAATCAGCTGGTGGGGTATGTCGATATGCTGCACAAATGGAACAAGGCCTATAACCTCACCTCGGTACGCGACCCGAACGAGATGCTGGTGCGTCACATCCTCGACAGCATCGTCGTGGCGCCTCACCTCCAGGGTGAGCGTTTTATCGATGTCGGCACCGGTCCAGGCCTGCCGGGTATCCCACTCTCTATCGTGCGTCCTGAGTGCCAGTTCACGCTGCTGGACAGTCTGGGCAAGCGCGTGCGCTTCCTGCGCCAGGTTCAACATGAACTGAAGCTGGAAAATATTTACCCGGTACAGAGTAGGGTAGAGGAGTTTCCCGCCGAGCCGCCGTTTGATGGCGTGATCAGCCGGGCCTTTGCCTCGCTCAACGACATGATCGGCTGGTGTAAGCATCTGCCTGCACAGAACGGACGGTTTTATGCCCTGAAAGGCATCCTGCCGGAAGATGAAATCGCACAACTGCCGGACGGGTTTGAGGTGGAGTCCGCCATCAAATTACGCGTTCCACAGCTGGAAGGTGAGCGCCATCTGGTGATCGTTAAGCCAAACAGTTTTTAAAAAAATAATAAAAAATGTGGAAATTGTGCTGTTCTAAGTATGTTAAAAAACAGTCTGAAGGTTAAGAAATAGCCAGCGTTAATTTAACCGCTTTTTTACTGTGGATTTTCTTTGGGTTAACCTTAATGTGTAGTTAACCCAAAATATAATAAACCCTGAAAATATCAGCTTGCTAAAAGTAGGGGTTAGTAACCAGATCGTAATGTTAAATATTTATTATAAATGTCAATAAAAGGTTTTTGTTGTATACAGGGCTGTTTTGTAAATAGTTACTTAAATTACTCTTTAATATCATAAAGATGAAATATAGCGATTTACTGATTTCAATTATTCGACCTTATCGTAAATGTGTATTTTGTGATCCTGTGCACGCTTTATCGCCAATGTTTCCGCGTAGTTTGCAGTTTTGATGAGTCATTCACAGTTTGACGAAAAGTTAAGAAATAGCGCCGGGGAAAAATATTTAAACATTTATTCACCTTTTCGCTACTTATTGTTTGAAATCACGGGGACGCACCGTATAATTTGACCGCTTTTTGCTGCTTGACTCTGAGCCCTAAAGGACGTTTTATACGACACGCGACATACCTCGAAGTGAGCAGGAGTAAAAACGTGATGTCTGTGTCGCTCTTGAGTCGAAACGTTGCTCGTAAGCTTCTGTTCATTCAGTTTCTGGCGGTGATAGCAAGTGGATTGCTGTTCTGCCTCAAAGACCCCTTCTGGGGCATCTCTGCGGTAAGCGGAGGTTTGGCAGTCGTTTTGCCGAATATGTTGTTTATGATTTTTGCCTGGCGTCATCAGGCGCATACACCTGCCAAAGGCCGCATGGCCTGGTCCTTCGCTCTGGGCGAAGTGTGTAAGGTGTTGCTGACCTTTGCTCTACTGGTGATGGCGCTGGCGGTTTTTAAAGTGGTATTTCTGCCGCTGATAGTGACGTGGGTTTTGGTGCTGGTGGTACAAGTTCTGGCGCCAGCTGTAATCAATAACAAAGGGTAAAAGGCATCATGGCTTCAGAAAATATGACGCCGCAGGATTACATAGGACACCATCTGAATAACCTTCAGCTGGACCTGCGTACATTCTCGCTGGTGGATCCGCATAACCCCCCAGCCACCTTCTGGACGATCAATATCGACTCCATGTTCTTCTCGGTGGCACTGGGTCTGTTGTTCCTGGCCATTTTCCGCGGCGTTGCGAAACGTGCAACCAGCGGCGTTCCAGGGAAATTCCAGACCTTCATCGAAATGATCATTGGCTTCGTCCATGGCAGCGTCAAAGACATGTACCACGGCAAGAGCAAGGTGATTGCACCGCTGGCGCTGACCGTCTTTGTGTGGGTCTTCCTGATGAACCTGATGGACCTGCTGCCGATCGACCTGCTGCCGTTTATCGGCGAGCATATCTTCGGTCTGCCTGCCCTGCGTGTGGTGCCGTCTGCTGACGTGAACATCACCCTGTCCATGGCACTGGGCGTATTCATCCTGATTCTTTTCTACAGCATCAAAATGAAAGGTGTAGGCGGCTTCGTGAAAGAGCTTACCTTGCAGCCGTTCAACCACTGGGCGTTTATTCCGATCAACCTGATCCTGGAAGGCGTTAGCCTGCTGTCCAAACCGATTTCTCTCGGTCTGCGACTGTTCGGCAACATGTATGCGGGTGAGCTGATTTTCATTCTGATCGCGGGTCTTCTGCCGTGGTGGTCACAGTGGATTCTGAATGTGCCTTGGGCCATTTTCCACATCCTGATCATTACGCTGCAAGCCTTTATCTTCATGGTTCTGACGATCGTCTATCTGTCGATGGCATCTGAAGAGCACTGATTCTTTACCAACACTACTACGTTTTAACTGAAACAAACTGGAGACTGTCATGGAAAACCTGAATATGGATCTGCTGTACATGGCTGCCGCTGTGATGATGGGTCTGGCGGCTATCGGTGCTGCGATCGGTATCGGCATCCTCGGGGGCAAATTCCTGGAAGGCGCAGCGCGTCAACCGGATCTGATTCCTCTGCTGCGTACTCAGTTCTTTATCGTTATGGGTCTGGTGGATGCTATCCCGATGATCGCTGTAGGTCTGGGTCTGTACGTGATGTTTGCTGTCGCGTAGTAAGTAGATTTAAACCCTAAGCCACAGTTGTAAATTTAAAGAGGTATTGTGCTGTGAACATGAACGCAACAATCCTCGGCCAGGCCATCGCGTTTGTTATCTTTGTCTGGTTCTGCATGAAGTACGTATGGCCGCCTTTAATGGCAGCCATCGAAAAACGTCAGAAAGAAATTTCTGACGGACTGGCTTCTGCAGAACGCGCTAAGAAAGATTTGGACCTTGCACAGGCCAACGCGACCGACCAGCTGAAAAAAGCGAAAGCGGAAGCCCAGGTAATCATCGAGCAGGCGAACAAACGTCGTTCTCAGATCCTGGACGAAGCGAAAGCTGAAGCAGAACAGGAACGTACTAAAATCGTGACGCAAGCGCAGGCAGAAATTGATGCCGAGCGTAAACGTGCTCGCGAAGAGCTGCGTAAGCAGGTCGCGATTCTGGCTGTTGCTGGCGCCGAGAAGATCATCGAACGTTCCGTGGATGAAGCTGCTAACAGCGACATCGTGGACAAACTTGTCGCTGAACTGTAAGGAGGGAGGGGCTGATGTCTGAATTTGTTACGGTAGCTCGCCCCTACGCCAAAGCAGCTTTTGACTTTGCTATCGAACACCAAAATGTCGATCGCTGGCAGAACATGCTGGCGTTTGCCGCTGAGGTAACGAAAAACGAACACATGGCCGAGATGCTTTCAGGTGCACTGGCACCAGAAACCCTCGCCAGTTCGTTCATCGCCATTTGCGGTGAGCAGTTAGACACTAACGGTCAGAACCTGATTCGGGTAATGGCAGAAAATGGTCGTCTGAAAGCGCTCCCGGATGTTCTTGAGCAGTTCGAGCACTTACGTGCCCTCAGTGAAGCCACCGTTGAAGTTCAGGTAACTTCTGCGTCTGAGCTGAGTAACGAACAGCTTGCGAAAATCACCGCCGCGATGGAAAAACGTCTGTCACGCAAAGTGAAGCTGAATTGCAATATCGATAAGTCTGTAATGGCGGGCGTAATCATCCGAGCGGGTGATATGGTCATTGATGGCAGCGTACGCGGCCGTCTTGAGCGCCTTGCAGACGTCTTGCAGTCTTAAGGGGACTGGAGCATGCAACTGAATTCCACCGAAATCAGCGAACTGATCAAGCAGCGCATTGCTCAGTTCAGTGTTGTGAGTGAAGCTCACAACGAAGGTACTATTGTTTCTGTAAGCGACGGTGTTATCCGCATCCACGGCCTGGCCGATTGTATGCAGGGTGAAATGATCTCCCTGCCGGGTAACCGTTACGCTATCGCACTGAACCTGGAGCGCGACTCCGTAGGTGCAGTTGTGATGGGTCCTTACGCTGACCTCGCCGAAGGCATGAAGGTTAAGTGTACTGGCCGTATTCTTGAAGTTCCAGTTGGCCGTGGCCTGCTGGGTCGCGTGGTGAACACCCTGGGTGCGCCAATCGACGGTAAAGGTCCAGTTGATAACGATGGCTTCTCGCCAATCGAAGTTATCGCTCCGGGCGTAATCGACCGTCAGTCCGTCGACCAGCCGGTGCAGACCGGTTATAAATCCGTTGATGCGATGATCCCAATCGGCCGTGGCCAGCGTGAGCTGATCATCGGTGACCGTCAGACCGGTAAAACCGCGATGGCAATCGATGCGATCATCAACCAGCGCGATTCCGGCATCAAATGTGTGTACGTGGCTATCGGCCAGAAAGCGTCCACCATTTCCAACGTGGTTCGTAAACTGGAAGAGCACGGCGCGCTGGCTAACACCATCGTTGTTGTGGCTACCGCTTCTGAATCTGCTGCACTGCAATACCTGGCACCGTATGCCGGTTGCGCAATGGGCGAATACTTCCGTGACCGCGGTGAAGATGCTCTGATCGTTTATGATGACCTGTCCAAACAGGCCGTTGCATACCGTCAGGTTTCCCTGCTGCTCCGTCGTCCACCAGGACGTGAAGCATTCCCGGGCGACGTATTCTATCTGCACTCCCGTCTGCTGGAGCGTGCATCCCGCGTTAACGCGGAATACGTTGAGAATTTCACTAAAGGTGAAGTGAAAGGCCAGACCGGTTCTCTGACCGCACTGCCAATCATCGAAACCCAGGCGGGTGACGTTTCTGCGTTCGTTCCGACCAACGTAATCTCCATTACCGATGGTCAGATCTTCCTGGAAACCAACCTGTTTAACTCCGGTATTCGTCCGGCAGTTAACCCGGGTATCTCCGTATCCCGTGTGGGTGGTGCAGCGCAGACCAAGATCATCAAGAAACTGTCCGGTGGTATCCGTACCGCGCTGGCACAGTATCGTGAACTGGCAGCGTTCTCCCAGTTTGCATCCGATCTTGACGATGCAACCCGTAAACAGCTTGACCACGGTCAGAAAGTGACCGAACTGCTGAAACAGAAACAGTATGCCCCTATGTCAGTCGCACAGCAGGGCCTGGTACTGTTCGCAGCAGAACGTGGTTATCTGGGGGATGTAGAACTGGCGAAAATCGGTAGCTTCGAAGCCGCACTGCTGGCTTTCGCTGACCGTGACCACGCTCCGCTGATGCAAGAGATTAACCAGTCCGGTGGCTATAACGACGAAATCGAAGGCAAGCTGAAGAGCCTGCTCGATTCCTTCAAAGCAACCCAGTCCTGGTAACGTCTGGCGGTCTGTCTTAGGGCAGACCGCAAGGCATTGAGGAGAAGCTCATGGCCGGCGCAAAAGAGATACGTAGTAAGATCGCAAGCGTCCAGAACACGCAAAAGATCACTAAAGCGATGGAAATGGTCGCCGCGTCCAAAATGCGTAAATCGCAGGAACGCATGGCGGCCAGCCGTCCTTATGCAGATACCATGCGCAAAGTGATTGGTCACCTTGCGAGCGGTAATCTGGAATATAAGCATCCTTACCTGGAAGAACGCGACGTTAAGCGCGTGGGCTACCTGGTGGTGTCGACCGACCGTGGTTTGTGCGGTGGCTTGAACATTAACCTGTTCAAAAAGCTGCTGGCGGATATGAAAGTCTGGTCTGATAAAGGCGTTCAGAGCGAAATCGCGATGATCGGCTCTAAAGGCGTCTCTTTCTTTAATTCCGTAGGTGGCAATATTGTCGCCCAGGTGACCGGTATGGGTGATAACCCGTCCCTGTCCGAACTGATCGGCCCGGTAAAAGTGATGTTGCAGGCCTTTGATGAAGGCCGTCTGGACAGGTTGTACGTTGTAAACAACAAATTTATTAACACCATGTCTCAGGTTCCGACCCTCACGCAACTGCTGCCGTTACCGGCATCAGATGATGCTGAGTTGAAGCATAAATCCTGGGATTACCTGTATGAACCCGATCCGAAACCGCTGCTGGATACCCTGCTGCGTCGTTACGTTGAATCCCAGGTTTATCAGGGTGTGGTAGAAAACCTGGCCAGCGAGCAGGCCGCACGTATGGTGGCGATGAAAGCCGCGACCGACAATGGCGGCAGCCTGATTAAAGAGCTGCAGTTGGTATACAACAAAGCTCGTCAGGCCAGCATTACTCAGGAACTCACCGAGATCGTCGGTGGTGCATCCGCGGTATAACCAGGTTAATTCGTAGAGGATTCAAGATGGCTACTGGAAAAATTGTCCAGGTAATCGGCGCCGTGGTTGACGTCGAATTCCCTCAGGATGCCGTACCGCGCGTGTACGATGCTCTTGAGGTTCAGAATGGTAATGAGCAGCTGGTGCTGGAAGTTCAGCAGCAGCTCGGTGGTGGTATCGTGCGTACCATCGCCATGGGTTCTTCCGACGGTCTGCGTCGTGGTCTGGATGTAAAAGATCTCGAGCACCCAATCGAAGTACCAGTAGGTAAAGCAACCCTGGGTCGTATCATGAACGTCCTGGGTCAGCCGATCGACATGAAAGGCGATATCGGCGAAGAAGAGCGTTGGGCTATTCACCGTTCAGCACCTTCCTATGAAGAGCTGTCCAGCTCTCAGGAACTGCTGGAAACCGGCATCAAAGTTATCGACCTGATGTGTCCGTTCGCGAAGGGCGGTAAAGTCGGTCTGTTCGGTGGTGCAGGTGTGGGTAAAACCGTAAACATGATGGAGCTGATCCGTAACATCGCGATCGAGCACTCCGGTTACTCCGTGTTTGCAGGCGTGGGTGAGCGTACTCGTGAGGGTAACGACTTCTACCACGAAATGACCGACTCCAACGTTCTGGACAAAGTATCACTGGTTTACGGCCAGATGAACGAGCCACCAGGAAACCGTCTGCGCGTTGCGCTGACCGGCCTGACCATGGCTGAGAAGTTCCGTGACGAAGGTCGTGACGTACTGCTGTTCGTTGACAACATCTACCGTTACACCCTGGCCGGTACGGAAGTATCCGCACTGCTGGGTCGTATGCCATCAGCGGTAGGCTACCAGCCGACCCTGGCGGAAGAGATGGGTGTTCTGCAGGAACGTATCACCTCTACCAAAACCGGTTCTATCACCTCCGTTCAGGCGGTATACGTACCTGCGGATGACTTGACTGACCCATCACCAGCCACCACCTTTGCTCACTTAGATGCAACCGTGGTACTGAGCCGTCAGATCGCGTCTCTGGGTATCTACCCGGCCGTTGACCCGCTGGACTCCACCAGTCGTCAGCTGGATCCACTGGTTGTTGGTCAGGAACACTACGACACCGCGCGTGGCGTACAGTCCCTGCTGCAGCGTTATCAGGAACTGAAAGACATCATCGCCATCCTGGGTATGGATGAACTGTCTGAAGAAGACAAACTGGTGGTAGCACGCGCACGTAAGATCCAGCGCTTCCTGTCCCAGCCGTTCTTCGTAGCAGAAGTATTTACCGGTTCTCCGGGCAAATACGTTGCGCTGAAAGACACCATCCGTGGCTTTAAAGGCATCATGGAAGGCGAATACGATCACCTGCCGGAGCAGGCGTTCTATATGGTGGGTTCCATCGACGAAGCCGTGGAAAAAGCCAAAAAACTTTAACGCCTTAATCGGAGGGTGATATGGCAATGACTTACCACCTGGACGTCGTCAGCGCAGAGCAACAAATGTTCTCTGGTCTGGTCGAGAAAATCCAGGTAACGGGTAGTGAAGGTGAACTGGGTATCTTCCCGGGTCACGCACCACTGCTCACCGCCATTAAGCCTGGTATGATCCGCATCGTTAAACAGTTCGGTCATGAAGAGTTTATCTATCTGTCCGGGGGCATGATTGAAGTGCAACCTGGCAGCGTGACCGTACTGGCTGATACCGCAATTCGTGGCCAGGATCTCGACGAAGCGCGAGCTCTGGAAGCGAAGCGTAAAGCAGAAGAGCACATCAAGAGCTCTCATGGCGACGTGGATTACGCTCAGGCGTCTGCAGAGCTGGCCAAAGCGATCGCGAAACTGCGCGTTATCGAGTTGACCAAAAAAGCGATGTAACACCGGCTTGAAAGTACGAAAGCCAGTCTGGTCTCCAGACTGGCTTTTTTTTTATGGTTTCGTTTCACAAAATCTGAAATCAAAACGATGTTTTATTATTTTGTGATTTAGCTCACAAAATGATTGATCGGCAAAATGTTGAGGAGTAGACTCCGTTTTGTGATGTATATCACATAACTGAACTTCAAAAACATCAGGATGCCATCATGAAAACCATCAACAAAATCATCGCCCTTTTCAGCAACATGAACGTCTCTTTCGGTACGTTTAATCTGTAATTGCTGACCTGCCGGGCGGCGCCACGCTTACCGTTGTGTGATAAGCGAAGCGCCTCCCTGGTTATTGGGTCTGCACCTGTGTTTTATCTAACTCCTTCCCGTCACTGTTCACGCTTTTACCCTTCACGATAAAGTAGTTCGTGTTATCGATGGTTCCCACGACCGCATCATCATATTCACCGGGCTGATTCCGGATCGACAGGTTGCCGGTAAACGTCCCCTGGGTTGTGACGTCTCCGTACGGACTCGGGCGGAAGATGTAGTTAAATCGCTGGTTATCCACCGCCAGGTTGTTCTCCACTACCAGCTTGCCCGGGTTGAAGTTATCGGTGAACCCATCCAGATGATTGCCGGTGGCTTTACTATTGCGGATCTGATGCGCAACAGGCTGCCCTTCCCCGCCGAGCTTGAAGCCGTTACTGGTATTGTTGCTGGCAACCGAGTTCTCGATCACCACCACACCGTTGGCGCCATCTTCAATCTTGTTGAACAGGTCGAAACCGTCATCGATATTGTCGTGGGCATAGCATTTCTCCAGCCGGTTACCATCGCCTACCCGCATCTTCACTGCGAAGCCATCGGCGTTAATCTTGCCGGGATCTTCGTTGGCCCAGGATTCAGAATCCACCACCCGGTTATAACTTGCCCATAACGGACGACCAATCTTCTCAGGAGAGGAGATCTGGATCCCGGTGTCGTCATTACGGTACGCCCTGACGCGCTCGATCAGGTTATGGCTACCCTGAACGCGCAGGCTTTTCTCCGTCACGTCGATACCCTGGATATGCCAGTAGCTGGCGTCGAGCAGCAGACCGCGGATAACCACTTCACCTTCAGCCTGAAGCGTTTTGAGCTTGTCGCGGCTGCCACTGGCCGAGAGCGGGATCTCGCTTCGCGGATAATCGCCGCTTTTCAGCACCAGCTTACCGCCGGGGGCCAGCAGCGCGATGGCGGTGGCGAAATCCAGCGGCGCATCGGCTGTACCTTTCGCCTCCGCTTTGCCGTCCGGGGCGGCATACAGAAGCGCCGTGTCCCTGTCCGCGACGCGTTCCACGGTGAGCTGCTGGTTCACCGATGTGCCCTGAGACGGGGTAAAGGCCACCGTAAAGGTGCTGGTCTGCTCAAGACGGGCGGGCAGGGTGTACATCTCCCCCGCTTTTACCGTTTTCTCATTACCGATCACCACTTCGTTTTGCCGGACGCTGAATACTCCGTCTTCATTGGCGCGCGCCTGCAGCAGATAATCCCCGGAAGCGCTGACGTTCCCGGAAGCCAGCTGCACCACGGCCGGCAGCGGCTCTGCCTGCCACGGTTGCGAAGATACGGTATGGGCGGGGCTGGTGGTCAGCGAGGCGTTGGTCACCGTGATTTTGGCATTCCGGGAGGCGAAGAAGCCGACGTAGTAGCGATCCGGGTTTTGCACCGAAATCAGATCACCGCGCGGCACGCTCTTGCTCACCCAGCTGTCGCTGTCCAGCGGGGCCCAGGCGGTAATAAAGCCATCGTCCGTGCGCTGAAGTTTGAGGCGAAAGGCCGGGGTCTGGCTCAGGTCCACCTCTTCTTTATAACTCTGTTTTTTAATGGCCGCCCCGGCATCCCCCCACGGATGGCTGATCCCTTCCCGCGTGATGGCCTGCATTTTCACCCGCTGATGATCTTTTTTATCCTGGGTCATGATAGCGTTCATCACCAGGTTCGATGCCGCAGGGAACTCTTCATAACCGGTTTTCAGGGGCTCCTGACGTGGATTACCGAGGACATCGCGCACCAGCAGCCCGGCTCCTTCCTGCGCGGCAGGTTTCGCGCCATTTTCAGGTCCAAACTGATCCACCCGGATGTTGGCCTGCAGGACGAAGTTCTCGCTCGCCGGCAGTTCGGTATAGAAGAAAGTTAGCCCGTCGTGGGAGTTGGCAATTTTGCCGCCACGGCTCTCCACCGTGATCGCTTTTGTCAGATCGGCGCTCTCCTGCGGCGTGAGCTTTTTCCCGTCGATAGTGACATCATTGACGCCAATTTTTTCGGGCAGCACGTTGGATGAAAAATTCACATCCGTGGATTGCCCAAACGCAATGGCTTTCCAGACATGGGGCTGTTCGGCGGCCGTTGCGGAAAAAGCGCTACACATCATCAGGGCCAGAGGTATTTTAGACTTCATCTTATTCTCCTGAATAATAATTGAGCGCCATTATCATCAGAATAAAACGGTGTTTCTTTTTTATGCGTCACATATTTCAATAATTAAAACAGTGTTTTGGTTATTGAGGCCTTTATTCATGAAGCGAAAGAATCGCTAACATGTTGTGCAGACTGGAGACTTCTCTAAAGGGCGCTATATTCCATAGGCAAAGTCCTCTATTCTGCGGTAAAAAGAACCTTTAAACAGCCCGAGACCGGCGAGGTTGTGCGTTTTACCACCTCTCCATTTTATGGCGCAAAATATGTAGAATTTTCAACGCCAAAGGGTTTTACTTTTCACTCAAATTACAGTCAGGACGTGTATGTTGAACAACGCAATGAGCGTGGTCATTCTTGCCGCAGGCAAAGGCACCCGCATGTATTCCGATCTTCCAAAAGTGCTGCATACCCTGGCAGGGAAAGCGATGGTGCAGCATGTCATTGATGCCGCTAGTGAAATGGGCGCGAACCAGGTTCACCTGGTCTACGGCCACGGTGGCGATCTGCTGAAGCAGACGCTTCGTGATGACAAGCTCAACTGGGTACTGCAGGCAGAACAGCTGGGTACCGGGCATGCCATGCAGCAGGCGGCGCCGTTCTTCTCTGATGACGAAGATATTCTGATGCTCTACGGCGACGTACCGCTGATCTCCGTGGAGACGCTGGCTCGCCTGCGTGCTGCGAAGCCGCAGGGCGGGATTGGTCTGCTGACCGTTAAGCTGGACGATCCGTCCGGCTATGGCCGTATCACCCGTGAAAACGGCAAAGTGACGGGCATTGTGGAGCACAAAGACGCCACCGATGCGCAGCGTGAAATCCAGGAAATTAACACCGGGATTCTGATCGCCAATGGCGCAGACATGAAGCGCTGGCTGTCGCAGCTGAACAACAACAATGCGCAGGGCGAATTCTACATCACCGATATCATTGCGATGGCGTATCAGGAAGGGCGTGAGATTGCTGCCGTTCATCCGGCGCGTATCAGCGAAACGGACGGCGTGAATAACCGCCTGCAACTCTCCCGCCTGGAGCGTATTTATCAGTCCGAGCAGGCAGAAAAGCTGCTGCTGGCGGGCGTGATGCTGCGCGATCCGGCACGTTTCGATCTGCGTGGGGTGCTTAAACACGGGCGCGACGTCGAGATCGATACTAACGTTATTCTGGAAGGCAACGTAACGCTGGGTAACCGCGTCAAAATTGGCACCGGTTGTGTGATCAAAAACAGCGTGATTGGCGACGACTGCGAAATCAGCCCTTACAGCGTGGTGGAAGATGCCCACCTGGAAGCCGCCTGCACTATCGGGCCGTTCGCCCGTCTGCGCCCGGGCGCAGAGCTGCTGGAAGGCGCCCATGTCGGCAACTTCGTCGAAATGAAAAAAGCGCGTCTGGGCAAGGGCTCTAAAGCAGGGCATCTGACCTACCTGGGCGATGCAGAGATCGGCGACAACGTGAATATCGGCGCCGGGACCATCACCTGCAACTACGACGGCGCGAACAAGTTTAAAACCATCATTGGCGACGACGTGTTTGTCGGATCTGATTCGCAGCTGGTGGCACCGGTGACCATCGGCAAAGGCGTCACCATTGCCGCAGGCACGACCGTGACACGCGATGTGGCCGAAAACGAGCTGGTGATCAGCCGGGTGCCGCAGGTGCAGAAGCAGGGCTGGAAACGCCCGGTGAAGACGAAGTAACAGATTTATCCCTCGCCCCTTTGGGGAGAGGTCCGGGTTGAGGGGATAACATAATCCCCCGCCCACAGGCAGTCTCTAAAAATATAACCCCACTCTCTACAAGGCTCGGGGCGCCCAAAAAGGGCACATACAGGTCAGCGACAACGCAGGCGAAAGCCTCTATTCGGAATCTAAAACTATGTGTGGAATTGTTGGCGCAGTCGCGCAGCGTGATATTGCTGAAATCCTTCTCGAAGGGTTACGTCGTCTGGAATACCGTGGTTATGACTCTGCCGGTCTGGCAGTGGTCGATGCAGAAGGGCACATGACCCGTCTGCGTCGCCTCGGTAAAGTAAACATGCTGTCGCAGGCCGCGGAAGAAACCCCGCTGCACGGCGGTACAGGCATTGCCCATACCCGTTGGGCGACCCACGGTGAACCTTCTGAAGGCAACGCGCACCCGCATGTCTCTGAACACATTGTGGTGGTGCATAACGGCATCATCGAAAACCACGAGCCGCTGCGCGAAGCGCTGACTGAACGCGGGTATACCTTCGTGTCAGAAACCGACACCGAAGTGATTGCTCACCTGGTTCACTGGGAGCTGGAGCAGGGCGGTACGCTGCGTGAAGCCGTACTGCGTGCCATCCCACAGCTGCGCGGCGCCTACGGCACCGTGATCATGGACAGTCGCGATCCATCCACCCTGCTGGCCGCCCGTTCGGGCAGCCCGATGGTGATTGGTCTGGGGATGGGCGAAAACTTTATCGCTTCCGACCAGCTGGCGCTGCTGCCGGTGACCCGTCGCTTTATCTTCATGGAAGAGGGCGATATTGCCGAAGTGACCCGCCGCGACGTGAAACTGTTTGATAAATCTGGTGCGCCGGTGAAGCGTCAGGATATCGAATCCAGCCTGCAGTACGACGCGGGTGACAAAGGTGCTTACCGTCACTACATGCAGAAAGAGATCTACGAGCAGCCAAACGCCATCAAAAACACCCTGACCGGGCGCATCAGCCACGGGGAGGTGGATCTGAGCGAGCTGGGGGCTAACGCCAACGAGATGCTGGCTAACGTCGAGCATATTCAGATCGTGGCCTGTGGCACCTCCTACAACTCAGGTATGGTCTCCCGCTACTGGTTTGAAGCCCTGGCTGGTGTGCCATGCGACGTGGAAATCGCCTCTGAATTCCGCTATCGCAAATCGGCCGTGCGTCGTAACAGCCTGATGATCACCCTGTCGCAGTCCGGTGAAACCGCCGACACCCTGGCGGCGCTGCGTCTGTCCAAAGAGCTGGGTTACCTCGGTTCGCTGGCGATCTGTAACGTGCCGGGCTCCTCTCTGGTGCGTGAATCCGATCTGGCGCTGATGACCAAAGCCGGCACCGAAATCGGTGTGGCCTCTACCAAAGCGTTCACCACTCAGCTGACGGTCCTGCTGATGCTGGTGGCGAAACTGGCCCGTCTGAAAGGGGCGGATGCTTCTGTTGAGCATGACATCGTGCACGGCCTGCAGGCGCTGCCGAGCCGCATTGAGCAGATGCTCTCTCAGGACAAACGCATTGAAGCCCTGGCGGAAGCCTTCTCTGACAAACATCACGCCCTGTTCCTTGGCCGTGGCGATCAGTACCCGATCGCGCTGGAAGGCGCGCTGAAGCTGAAAGAGATCTCCTACATCCATGCGGAAGCTTACGCCGCAGGCGAGCTGAAACACGGCCCGCTGGCGCTGATCGATGCGGATATGCCGGTGATCGTGGTGGCACCTAACAACGAACTGCTGGAAAAACTGAAATCCAACATCGAAGAAGTCCGCGCCCGTGGCGGTGTTCTGTTTGTCTTCGCAGATAAAGATGCCGGTTTCGTCAGCAGTGACAACATGCACATCATCGAGATGCCGCATGTTGAAGAGGTGATTGCGCCAATCTTCTATACCGTACCGCTGCAGCTGCTGGCGTATCACGTCGCGCTGATTAAAGGTACCGACGTTGACCAGCCGCGTAACCTGGCGAAGTCCGTTACCGTAGAATAACCCCTCCAGCTCCACCTTCGGGTGGAGCTTTTTTATCCGCGTTTTTAAATGACAAACTGTCATCTTCAGCTATTTTTTCAGTGTCACAGAAAGAAAATTTTTCTGAAATCATAGCGTCATAAAATCTATCAAGTAACTGATAAAAAACAATTATTCTGATTTTCTTTAAGCAAAATTGTGGCTGTCATAAAACTGTCATAATTCGTACATTTCTCTGTCACCTGTTTGTCCTATTTTGCTCATCGTAGCCACTAAACAACGATTTACGAAAATCTTGCAGGAGACATTATGAAAGTTATGCGTACCACTGTCGCAACTGTTGTCGCCGCGACCTTATCGATGAGCGCGTTCTCTGTATTCGCAGAGGCAAGCCTGACTGGCGCTGGTGCAACCTTCCCTGCGCCGGTGTATGCCAAATGGGCTGATACCTACCAGAAAGAGACTGGTAACAAGGTGAACTACCAGGGTATCGGCTCCTCCGGTGGCGTTAAACAAATTACCGCAAATACCGTTGATTTCGGTGCATCTGACGCGCCGCTGTCGGATGAAAAACTGACGCAGGAAGGCCTGTTCCAGTTCCCGACCGTTATCGGTGGTGTTGTGCTGGCCGTGAATATCCCTGGTCTGAAGTCCGGCGAGCTGGTGCTGGATGGCAAAACCCTGGGTGATATCTACCTCGGCAAAATCAAAAAATGGGATGATGAAGCCATCACCAAACTGAACCCGGGCGTGAAACTGCCTTCGCAGAACATCGCTGTGGTTCGTCGTGCTGACGGCTCCGGTACCTCCTTCGTCTTCACCAGCTACCTGGCGAAAGTAAACGAAGAGTGGAAATCCAAAGTGGGTTCCGGCTCTACCGTGAACTGGCCGACCGGTCTGGGCGGTAAAGGTAACGACGGTATCGCGGCCTTCGTACAGCGTCTGCCTGGCTCAATCGGCTACGTAGAATACGCTTACGCCAAGCAGAACAACCTGGCGTACACCAAGCTGGTCTCTGCTGATGGCAAACCGGTTAGCCCGACCGAAGAGAACTTTGCTAATGCCGCCAAAGGCGCTGACTGGAGCAAATCCTTCGCACAGGATCTGACCAATCAGAAAGGTGACGAAGCCTGGCCAATTACCTCTACCACCTTCATCCTGGTCCACAAAGATCAGAAGAAGCCAGAGCAGGGCGCTGAAGTGCTGAAGTTCTTCGACTGGGCATACAAAAATGGCGGCAAACAGGCTAATGACCTGGATTACGCCAGCCTGCCGGACAGCGTGGTTGAGCAGATTCGTGCTGCATGGAAAACCAACGTGAAAGACAGCAGCGGTAAAGCGCTGTACTAACAGGATATTTTTGACGAAGATGGCGGGTGGCGTGAGCTTACCCGCCAACTTTCGTGAAACGTCTCAAACAGAAGAGTAATTTATGGCTGCAACCAAGCCTGCATTTAACCCTCCGGGTAAAAAAGGTGACATGATTTTCAGCGCGCTGGTAAGACTGGCTGCGCTGATTGTGCTATTGCTGCTGGGCGGCATTATCGTGTCTCTGATTTTCTCCTCGTGGCCGAGCATCCAGAAATTTGGTTTCTCCTTCCTGTGGACCAAAGAGTGGGATGCCCCGAACGATATCTACGGTGCGCTGGTGCCGATCTACGGCACGCTGGTGACCTCCTTTATCGCCCTGCTAATTGCCGTGCCGGTGAGCTTCGGTATCGCCCTGTTCCTGACGGAGCTGGCGCCGAACTGGCTGAAGCGTCCGCTGGGTATTGCCATTGAGCTGCTGGCGGCAATCCCGAGTATCGTTTACGGCATGTGGGGCCTGTTTATCTTTGCCCCGCTGTTCGCGACATACTTCCAGGAGCCGGTGGGCAACGTCCTGTCGAATATTCCGTTTGTCGGCGCGCTTTTCTCCGGTCCGGCGTTCGGTATCGGGATCCTGGCCGCAGGCGTCATCCTCGCTATCATGATTATTCCGTACATCGCGGCGGTGATGCGCGATGTCTTCGAACAGACCCCGGTGATGATGAAAGAGTCGGCCTACGGCATCGGCTGCACCACCTGGGAGGTTATCTGGCGCATCGTCCTGCCATTTACCAAAAATGGGGTGATTGGCGGTGTAATGCTGGGTCTGGGTCGTGCGTTGGGTGAAACCATGGCCGTGACCTTTATCATCGGTAATACCTACCAGCTCGACAGCGCCTCGCTCTACATGCCGGGCAACAGCATCACCTCGGCGCTGGCTAACGAATTCGCTGAAGCGGAATCGGGCCTGCACGTTGCCGCGCTGATGGAACTGGGCTTAATTCTGTTTGTTATTACCTTCATCGTTCTGGCGATCTCCAAAGTGATGATCATGCGCCTGGCGAAAAATGAGGGGGCACGCTAATGGCAACGCTTGAAATGCAAAACACCGTGGAGCTGGCGGAATCACGCCGCAAAATGCAGGCGAAGCGCCGCATGAAGAACCGCCTCGCGTTGACGCTCTCGATGGCGACGATGGCCTTTGGTCTGTTCTGGCTGATCTGGATCCTGTTCTCCACGGTAACGCGCGGTATCGACGGCATGTCGCTGGCGCTGTTCACCGAGATGACCCCACCGCCGAATACGGCGGGCGGTGGTCTGGCGAACGCCCTGGCGGGCAGCGGCTTGCTGATCCTCTGGGCGACCGTGTTTGGTACACCGCTCGGCATCATGGCGGGGATCTATCTGGCGGAGTACGGCCGTAAATCCTGGATTGCGGAAGTGATCCGCTTCATCAACGATATTCTGCTCTCTGCCCCGTCGATTGTGGTCGGTCTGTTCGTCTATACCATCGTGGTGGCGCAGATGGAGCACTTCTCCGGCTGGGCTGGGGTGATTGCGCTGGCGCTGCTGCAGGTGCCGATCGTCATCCGTACCACCGAGAACATGCTGAAACTGGTGCCGGACAGCCTGCGTGAAGCGGCCTACGCGCTGGGCACGCCGAAGTGGAAGATGATTTCTGCCATCACCCTGAAAGCGTCTATCTCCGGGATCCTGACCGGCGTCCTGCTGGCCGTCGCCCGTATTGCCGGTGAAACCGCACCGCTGCTCTTTACCGCCCTCTCCAACCAGTTCTGGAGCACGGACATGATGCAGCCGATCGCCAACCTGCCGGTCACCATCTTTAAATTTGCGATGAGCCCGTTTGCCGAATGGCAGTCACTGGCCTGGGCCGGGGTACTGATTATTACCCTGTGCGTACTGTTACTGAACATTCTGGCGCGCGTTATTTTCGCGAAGAAGAAACACGGTTAATTATTGACGGCGTGGCACGCTGCGGCGCCGGATGAGGAAATGAGTCAATGAGTATGGTCGATACTGCCCCGGGGATCCTTTCGGTTCGTGATCTGAACTTCTACTACGGCAAGTTCCATGCCCTGAAAAACATCAACCTGGATATTGCTAAAAATCAGGTTACGGCATTTATCGGTCCGTCGGGCTGTGGGAAATCCACGCTGCTGCGTACCTTTAACAAAATGTATTCACTCTATCCGGAGCAGCGCGCCGAAGGCGAAATCCTGCTCGATGGCGATAACATCCTGACCAATACCCAGGATATCGCCCTGCTGCGTGCCAAAGTGGGCATGGTGTTCCAGAAACCGACGCCGTTCCCGATGTCCATTTATGACAATATCGCCTTTGGCGTACGCCTGTTTGAGAAGCTCTCCCGTGCCGATATGGACGAGCGCGTGCAGTGGGCCTTGACCAAGGCCGCATTATGGAACGAAACCAAAGATAAACTTCACCAGAGCGGATACTCTCTCTCCGGTGGTCAGCAGCAGCGTCTGTGCATTGCGCGTGGTATCGCCATTCGCCCGGAAGTGTTATTGCTGGATGAACCGTGCTCAGCGCTGGATCCGATCTCTACTGGCCGTATCGAAGAGCTGATCACTGAGTTAAAACAGGATTACACCGTAGTGATCGTCACCCACAACATGCAGCAGGCCGCGCGTTGTTCAGACCACACGGCGTTTATGTACCTGGGCGAGTTGATTGAGTTCAGCAACACGGACGATCTGTTCACCAAGCCCGCGAAGAAACAAACAGAAGACTACATCACCGGACGCTACGGCTGATTCAGGAGGGCGCAATGGATAATCTCAATCTTAATAAACACATTTCCGGCCAGTTCAACGCAGAGCTGGAAAGCATCCGCACCCAGGTGATGACCATGGGCGGAATGGTCGAGCAGCAGCTTTCTGACGCGATCACCGCAATGCATAACCAGGACAGCGAGCTGGCGAAGCGCGTGGTAGAAGGCGACAAACACGTCAACATGATGGAAGTGGCGATCGACGAAGCCTGCGTGCGCATCATCGCCAAGCGTCAGCCGACGGCGAGCGACCTGCGTCTGGTGATGGCGATCATCAAAACCATCGCCGAGCTGGAACGTATTGGCGACGTGGCGGACAAGATCTGCCGCACCGCGCTGGAGAAATTCTCCCAGCAGCACCAGCCGCTGCTGGTGAGCCTGGAGTCGCTGGGGCGCCACACCGTGCAGATGCTGCACGACGTGCTGGATGCCTTTGCGCGAATGGATCTGGATGAAGCGGTGCGTATCTACCGTGAAGACAAGAAGGTCGACCAGGAGTACGAAGGCATTGTGCGTCAGCTGATGACCTACATGATGGAAGATACGCGCACCATCCCAAGCGTTCTGACCGCCCTGTTCTGCGCCCGTTCTATCGAGCGTATCGGCGACCGTTGCCAGAACATCTGCGAATACATCTTCTACTTCGTGAAGGGCCAGGATTTCCGTCACGTTGGCGGGGATGAACTGGACAAAATGCTCGCGGGTAGCGATCCAAAAGAGTAATTTTTCTCTGACGCCAGCTTTGCTGGCGTTATATTTAAATATCAAACTATTTTCTCTGCGAATAAATCACCGTATCGCTGCGTAATAATATTGCCGTCAGTCACACTTCCCTCTTTTCCCGGTTGTTTTCTTTTCTCTTCTACCCTAAAACATCCCGTTATTAACGCGAGCAACTGAAACACCTTAATACGCTAATAACGTTATTAAGCAAAACTGGATTGTTACCGCTATTACGCGGGCAAAACCTGAAAGTGATTATCTCCTTACGGAGGCTAATCGCTTTCAGGTTTTTTTATTTTAAAAGATAAATTAACAGGGACTAATATTATGTTCAGGAGAACCCTTATTACCTCGGCTATTTTAATGATGGCACCTCTCGGTTATGCCGGGTCTGCGTCATTAACGGTAGAGCAGCGCCTCGAATTGCTGGAAAAGGCGTTAGAAGAGACCCAGGCAGAGCTCCAGCAGTATAAAGATAAGGAGATCGTCAAAACCCGGGCCGCCACCCCGGCGAAGAAACCCGATGCCGTGCTGGTCAAAACGGGGGAGGCCACTACCGGGGAGGTTTATTCCTCCGTCACCATGAAAGACTTCAGTAAATTCGTGAAGGATGAAATTGGCTTTAGCTATAACGGCTATTTCCGCTCCGGCTGGGGCACGGCATCCCATGGTGCGCCGAAATCCTGGGCCATTGGCTCCCTCGGCCGATTCGGCAACGAATATTCTGGCTGGTTCGATTTGCAGCTTAAGCAGCGGGTCTACAACGAAGGCAATAAACGCGTCGATGCCATTGTGATGCTGGATGGCAACGTGGGCCAGCAGTACTCCACCGGCTGGTTTGGCGATAACGCGGGCGGCGAGAACTATTTGCAGTTCTCCGATATGTACGTCACCACCCAGGGCTTCCTGCCGTTTGCCCCGGAGGCGGATTTCTGGGTCGGGAAGCACGGCGCGCCGAAAATCGAAATCCAGATGCTGGACTGGAAAACCCAACGCACGGATGCTGCTGCGGGCGTCGGGCTGGAAAACTGGAAAGTGGGGCCCGGCAAGGTGGATATTGCGCTGGTGCGTGAAGACGTGGACGACTATGACCGTCAGCTCAAAAACAAGCAGCAACTGAATACCAATACCATCGACCTGCGTTATAAAGCGCTGCCGGTGTGGGATAAGGCCTCGCTGATGCTCAGCGGGCGCTATGTTGCGGCCAATCAAAGCTCAAGCGAAAAGTATAACCAGGACAACAACGGCTATTATCCGTGGAAAGACACCTGGATGGTCGGCACCACCTTAACGCAAAAACTGGATGGCGGCGGATTCAACGAGTTTTCCGTCCTGCTGGCAAATAACTCCATTGCCAGCAGCTTCTCGCGCTATGCCGGCTCCAGCCCGTTTACCACCTCCAACGGCCGCTATTATGGCGATCATACCAACGGGACGGCGGTGCGCGTGACCTCGCAGGGAGAGATGTATCTGCGGGATGACGTGATCATGGCCAGCGCGCTGGTCTACTCCTTCGGGAATGACGTTTACAGCTATGAAACCGGGGCCCATTCCGATTTCGAATCCATCCGCGCAGTTGTGCGCCCGGCGTATATCTGGGATCAATATAATCAGACTGGCGTTGAGTTGGGTTATTTCAAACAGCAGAACACCGACCTGATCGGCAAGAAATATTATGAGTCAGGCTATAAAACCACGCTGTTCCATACCTTCAAGGTCAATACCAGTATGTTGACCTCCCGCCCGGAATTACGTTTTTATGGAACCTATATTAAAGCGGACGAGACGGAATTAGATAATTTCACTTTCGAAGACCAAAAGAAGGATCAGTTTGCCATTGGTGCGCAGGCTGAAATCTGGTGGTAACCGGATCACATAAAGGACCCTATTAATGAAACGAATGAATACCGCGTTATCCGTTATTACGCTCTGTTTATCTCTCGGGCCATCGGCGTTTGCGGCCGATCTCCCCGCCGCCCCGGATCCCGCTCATCCGCTGAGCCAGTATGTCACGCAGGTGAATGCCGACAATACGGTGACATACCGCTACTTCGCCCCGGCGGCGAAAAGCGTCTCGGTGGTGGTGGGGGTCCCGACCCCGGAAAATATCCATCCAATGACCAAAGACGCCTCAGGTCTCTGGAGCTGGCGAGGTCCGGTGATGCAGCCCAATCTGTATGAATATTTCTTCAACGTCGACGGTGTGCGCAGCATTGATACCGGCACGGCGATAACCAAGCCGCAGCGGCAGGTGAACACCAGCATGGTGCTGGTGCCGGGCAGTCTTCTGGATATTAACCCGGTCCCGCACGGGGATCTGATTACCCTGACCTATCATTCGGCGGCGCTGAAATCGGAGCGTCAGCTGTTCGTCTGGACGCCGCCGGGCTACAACGGACAGGGAAAACCGCTGCCGGTGCTCTATTTCTATCATGGCTTTGGTGATACCGGGCGTTCGGCTATCGATCAGGGGCGTATCGCGCAGATCATGGATAACCTGCTCGCGGCCGGAAAAATTGCGCCGATGCTGGTGGTGGTGCCGGATACGGAAACCGATGCCGCGGGCATTGTTCCTGAAACCTTCGTGCCTAACGAGCGACGTAAGGCCTTCTATCCGTTGAATGCCCAGGCTGCCGACCGGGAGCTAATGAACGACATCATTCCGCTGATAAGCCAGCGGTTTAACGTGCGTGACGATGCCGAAGGACGGGCGCTGGCGGGGTTGTCGCAGGGCGGCTATCAGGCGCTGGTCTCCGGGATGAATCATCTTGAACGCTTTGGCTGGCTACCTTTAGCGGCGTTACCACCACTACGGTGCCGGATGCGGGCGTCAGCGCGCGGCTCAACGATCCGCAGGCCATCAATAAACAGCTACGCAATTTCACCGTGGTGGTGGGCGAGAAAGATGCGGTGACAGGCAAGGATATCGCCGGGTTGAAGCAGGAGCTTGAGAAGCGCCAGATCAAATTCGATTATCACGAATATCCGGGCCTGAACCATGAGATGGATGTCTGGCGACCGGCCTATGCGGAATTCGTCCAGAAGCTGTTTAAATAGCAAAAAGCCGTAAAGCCACAGGCTTTACGGCTTAACAGGCTTAGCGGGTAAGGTGCCAGCCGCGCGCTTTCCACAGTTCCGGCAGCTGGGCCAGATCGGTAAAGGTGGTCACCTTCGGATGGTCGAGCGGCGGGTTGTGCGGATCGGCGCAGAAGTAAAACACCTCCATGCCCGCGGCGATCCCCGCCTGCGCGCCTGCGCTGGAGTCATCCACCAGGACGCAGTTCTCCACGTTGACGTTCATCGCTTTCGCGGCATGGAACATCATGGCCGGATCGGGTTTCCAGCGCTGAATATCGTAGCCGCTGAACAGTTTTTCCGGGAAATGGTGCAGCATCTGTAGCTTGCCAAGGGAGTGCTGCATTTTGCTTACCGGACCGTTAGAGACCACGCACATCGGCACCGCCATTGAATCCAGCAAGGCGCTGGCCCCGGCGATCGTCTCCAGTTCGGAGTCGAAGAGGCGTGCGACCTCGGCGCGGTAAACAGGCTCCAGATCCGCTTTCGCGAGGCTGACGCCGTGTTCGGCGTTAATAATGTCGATGATTTCGTAGAGCTTCACGCCCTTAAAGCGTTTGAACGTCTCTTCGAGATCGAGCGTGATACCAAATTCCTGGAACATGGTGACATACGCCCGGGAACAGATGACCTCACTGTCGACCAGCGTACCGTCGCAGTCGAAAAATACCGCTTCAATCTGAGACATGCATTTCCCTTTCTTAACAAGTTTAACGTTTACGTGCTGCATTACGTTGAGACGCAATCGTTGCCGTATAAGCAAATTCAATGAAAAAAAGTGCCCCTCAACCGCCCCTATTGTCGCATTTTGGTATAGGATAGCGACGGATTTTCCCTCCTTGTTCGGAAATAGATGATGAGTCAACAACACACTACCCAGTCTTCTGGCGCGGGTTTGCTTGAGCGCGTGTTTAAACTGCGCGAACACGGCACGACGGCACGCACCGAAGTGATCGCCGGTTTCACCACCTTCCTGACGATGGTCTATATCGTTTTCGTGAACCCGCAAATTCTGGGCGTTGCTGGCATGGATACCAGCGCCGTCTTCGTTACGACCTGTTTGATCGCCGCCTTCGGCAGCATCCTGATGGGACTGTTCGCTAACCTGCCGGTTGCTCTGGCACCGGCGATGGGTCTGAACGCCTTCTTCGCCTTTGTGGTGGTTCAGGCGATGGGCCTGCCGTGGCAGGTGGGGATGGGCGCTATCTTCTGGGGCGCCGTCGGTCTGCTGATCCTGACCATTTTCCGCGTGCGTTACTGGATGATTGCCAATATTCCCGTCAGCCTGCGTGTGGGCATCACCAGCGGTATTGGCCTGTTCATCGGCATGATGGGGCTGAAAAACGCCGGTGTGATCGTGGCGAACCCGGAAACCCTGGTCAGCATCGGTAAACTGACCTCCCACAGCGTGCTGCTGGGCGTGCTGGGCTTCTTCATCATTGCGATTCTGGCCTCACGTAACATTCACGCGGCGGTGCTGGTCTCCATTATTGTGACCACCCTGCTGGGCTGGATGCTGGGCGATGTGCAGTACAGCGGCATTGTCTCCGCGCCGCCGAGCGTCACTACCGTGATCGGCCATGTCGATCTGGCGGGCTCGCTGAACCTGGGTCTGGCCGGGGTGATCTTCTCCTTCATGCTGGTGAACCTGTTTGACTCCTCCGGGACGCTGATCGGCGTGACCGATAAAGCCGGGCTGGCGGACGAGAAGGGCAAATTCCCGCGCATGAAGCAGGCGCTGTATGTGGACAGCATCTCTTCCGTGGCCGGTTCCTTTATTGGCACCTCGTCCGTAACGGCCTACATCGAATCCTCTTCCGGTGTCTCTGTCGGTGGCCGTACCGGTCTGACCGCCGTGGTGGTTGGTCTGCTGTTCCTGCTGGTGATCTTCCTGTCACCGCTGGCGGGCATGGTGCCGCCGTACGCCGCCGCGGGCGCGCTGATCTACGTGGGCGTGCTGATGACCTCCAGCCTGTCGCGCGTGAAGTGGGACGATCTGACCGAAGCGGTTCCGGCGTTTATTACCGCGGTGATGATGCCGTTCAGCTTCTCCATCACCGAAGGGATTGCGCTGGGCTTTATCTCTTACTGCGTGATGAAGGCGGGCACCGGACGCTGGCGTGAAATCAGCCCGTGCGTGATGGTCGTTGCGCTGCTGTTCGTGCTGAAGATTGCGTTTATTGATGCGTAACAAACAGCAAGCCCTTTTCTAAGAAAAGGGCTTTAGTGTTTGCACCCTCTCCCCGTGGGAGAGGGCCGGGGTGAGGGCTCCAGCCCTCAACTCCCCCTACGCTTTAACCCGCTGAATATACTTCCCAAACGCGCTCAATTGCCCGCTCAGATGATCCAGCGTGCTCTGGTCAATCACTTCACCCGTCTGCGGGTCGACCTTATTCTGAATCACGCCGCCCATAAATTCCGGCTTGTTCATCACCATCGCATCCAGGAACACCAGGATCTGGCGCAGATGATACTGACAGCGTGCGCCGCCAATCGCCCCCATGGAGCTGGTCTGGATCAGCACCGGTTTACCTGCCAGCGGCTGGTCCGGCAGGCGGGAGAGCCAGTCAATGGCGTTCTTCAGGCCACCCGGCACGGAGTAGTTATATTCCGGAGTGACAATCACCACGCCGTCCGCTTCGCGGATCTGCGCCGCCAGCGCTTCTACGGCAGCCGGGAACCCCTCTTCCTGCTGCACATCCGCGTCATACAGCGGAATATCGCCAATCGACGGCAGAGCGCTAATCTCCATGCCCTCGGGCGCCAGCTTCGGCAGCGTGCGGGCAACCATCCCGTTGAATGAACCCTTGCGCAGGCTTCCCAGTAACGTAACAACCTTTAACGTATCAGACATCACTACTCCTTCTTGAAAGGTCAGGTGAGGATAATCGCTTTTTCCGCCGGGAGACTGGTCAGACGCATCAGGCGTGCGGCCGGTTCGTTCGCGCGGGCGGGGACGTCCGGCAGACTGTGCCATCCGAGGCGGCTGTCGAACTCCCAGATTTTTAGCCGTTCAATGGCCGGGGTAACGGCAATAGACCAGATCAGGACATCTTCGGCGTCGCTTAAGGCTTCAACCTGGGCGGCTCTGGCGGCCCGCAGGCGACCGGAGCCCGGTAACAGTTGCAGCAGGCTGGCGCAATCACTGGCATCGCCTGAAAGCTTACGGATGCTCTGGCGCAGGGTAATCAGCTGCGCTCTGGCTTCGTGGGGATCGTTCTGGTTACGCACCCATAAGTTCTCATTGCTGGAGAGCGGGTAGATGTCATGGGCGTGGGATCCATCCGGGCTGCGGAATGCCCGCTGCAGCTCCATATCCAGACCGCAATCGCCTTCAGTCGTCAGCGCCAGGCCCACGATATTGCCGGCGTAGGCAATGGAAAAACGGGGAAGCTCCGGATCGGCAAACACCGGTCGTCCCTCGGGCTCGGTGATCACGTCCGGCAGCTCGCTGGTGCCATAAAGCATAAACAACAGTTCAGCCAGCAGCATCCGGGAAGCCAAAAACCGTGTGCGGCGATGTTCAGGAAGCTTCCGCGCGTCGTTATAACAGGATGAAGAGAGTCTGGTTGAGACCAGCCGTCCCTCGGTCAGCTTCCCTCTTGCAAAATGCGTAGCCATTTTTCGCTCCATGATAATGGTCAGTAGTTGGGTTAAACGGTTACATGATTATCGCTTAACTCGCTTACTGTTTTAATGGCTAAATGGAGGTAAGGGAAGTTTTGCGGCGGAACTTTACATTTTCTTAGGCAAAATCAGGGGTCTTAGCGCAGCGGCGGGCCGTACAGCGCCTTGATCGTCTCTCTCAGCCAGAGGATTTTGGGATTGTGACTGTTACGCTTATGCCAGATCAGGGTGAAGGGCACGGTGAGCTTCTGGGCCTGGGCTTCATCAATGGGGATCGGCAGGGCGATCAGCTTTCGCTGGTGGAGTTGATTGTAGTGTTGGCAGTAATGCGGGGCGGTGGCAATGTAGTTATGACCCGGCTGCGCCGCCATAAACATCGACTGCTCGAACCCCGGCAGGCTCATGGCGATATTGCGCGGACGCCCCATCTCCCTCAGCACTTCATCCAGCGCCCAGGTATCGCTGCGCTCCCAGAAGATGCTGATATGCGGGTAGCGCAGGAAGGTCTCGAGATTCCACTCCTCCTGCAGCGCGGGATGGTCTTCGCGCAGATAGACGCAGGGACGATCGCTGAACAAAATTTCGTAGTCGATAAACCACGGCATCAGCTTTAACAGCTCCCGGGAGCGGGGGTGCGTTTCGCGCCCGGTAAAACCGAGATCGACCTCTCCCCGGGTAATGGCGTCCAGCGAATCGTAATCCCAGTGGCGCATCTTCACCGTGGCCTGCGGGTAACGCTGGTTTACCTGCTCCAGCAGAGTGTTAAAGCGGATCAGCATCAGCGGCGTTTCCGCCGCCAGCTCAAACGTCAGGCCGCCAGGGGAGTCATGGTGGAATTTATCGAGGATCTGGTTGCCAATCTGCATCCAGTCGGCCAGATCCTGCTCCAGACTCGTCGTCAGCGGCGTCGGCAGCAGCCCCAGCGGGGTCTTCACAAACAGCGGATCGTCAAACCAGTCGCGCAGCTTCGCCAGCGATTTACTTACCGCGGACGGGGTGACGTTCATCCGTTTCGCGGCTTTGGTAACGCTGCGTTCCTGCAGCAAAAGCTGCAGGCACAACAACAGGTTAAGATCGAGACTGCTGAGGGGCTTCTTCATGGTGCGCTGTGGGCCGGATAAGCAAAAGGAGGAGGATGCAAAGCATGCTACAGCCAATCAGCACCCCGATCAGCATATTCAGTGCATTCAACCCGATTATGGCCGCCAGCCAAATCCACAGCGACGAACCGCAGACCTGGGCGATACCCAGCACCGAGCTTGCCACCCCGGCGCGCAGGGCAAACGGGCCCAGCGCCTGGCTCATCGCCACGCCAAAGCCCACTGAGAACCCGGCACAGATCAGGGTAATACCCGCCAGCATCAGGGCATTGGAACTGGCGGTCGCCAGCAGTCCGCCTGCCGCCAGGAACAGCACCTGTGAGGTGAGCATCAAGGTGCGCTGTTTAAAGAGGTTCAGAGCGAACGGCGTTGAGAAGGAGACGGCCATACTGACCAGCGCGGTTAAGGCCATCACCGTGGAATACTCCCCGCGATCAAAGCCCATAACTTCCATCAGCAGCACCGGGGAAACGTTTACATAGGTAAGGATCACCGCCACGCTCAGGGTGGTGACCAGCAGTCGGCTGATAAAGAAGCGGTTGAGCAGCTTCTCTTCCGGCGGGACCGACGCGGAATGTCCCCGGTTGTTCGCTCCGGGATGGGTCTCTTTCAGGACCGTAATCGACAGGATAAAGACCAGCATCCCCATTGCTGCCATTGTCCAGAACAGGCTTTGCCACGGGAACCGCAGCATAATCAGGTAACCCACCACCGGTGCCAGCACCGGAATAATGCAGGTGATGCCGTTCATCATGGAGAGCACTTTGGCGCGGCGCTGGGCGCTTAAGGTATCGCGCAGGATCGCAAAGGCCACCACGTAGCACCCGCCTGCACCGACGCCCTGGATAAAGCGCCCGGTCAGGAACAACGTACTCTCTTCGGCTATTGAGCACAGCACGGAGGCCAGGGCAAAAACCACCGCCCCGGTAATGGCGACTGGCTGCCGACCGGTTTTGTCAGCAATCTTCCCGGCAAACACCATCGACGATGCCATCCCCGCGAGGTAGGCCGAGAACGCGATATGCAGCTGCGCCTCGCTGGCACCGAGATCGCGGGCGATGTGCGGTAGCCCCACCAGATACATATCAATGCCCGACGGATAAAGCAGCACCAGCGCAAAACTACAAAACAGAAAACGAGCCATAACACCCCCATAAAGACAGGCATGAAGCATAGGGGGAGAAGGGGAAAGTGGCGAGTTGCCATTTGGACAAAGGTGATTTCCTGTGAGGAAATCACCTTTTGATGAACAGATTCAGCCAAAGCGCGGTAAGAAATGGAAGGTATTCCCGAACCAGCAAACGATGACCACGATCCCGAACAGGATCACCAGCGAGGGAATAACCCTGCCGCCCCAGACGGTGAATGTCTTATTCGGGAATTTTTGTCTCGCTTTCAGGGCGAGGATCGCCGGGACAATCACCGCCCATATGGTTGCGCATAATCCCGCCCCGCCAATACCGTAGATAAATCCGTTCGGGAAGATGAGGTAGAGCAGGGTAGGTGGCAGGAAGGTGAGCATAATCGTTTTCAGGCGACCAGACGGTGAATTGTCGAGTTTAAAGAGGTCGGCAAGATAATCGAACAGGCCCAATGTGACCCCGAAGAACGAGCTGGCCACGGCTAAATTGGAGAAAACCAACAGGCAGAATTCAATCACTCCATGCTGCCGGGTGCCGAGGAAAGATTTCACCAGCGAATCGACATTGCCTCCCGACGAGATGATCTCACTGAAGCTATCGCGGGTAATATTCCCCATCGTGCAATAGAGCCAGAACAGATAGATTAAAAGGGCCAGCAGCGAGCCATAGACAATGCTTTTTATCAGTTTATCTTTTCGCTTACCGTAGCAGATGATCAGGCTGGGAATGTTGCCATGAAACCCAAACGACGCCAGACAGACGGGCAGGGCCATAAAGATGTAGGGGAAGTAGGTGGTATTGCTGGCCGATGTAACGTTGATATCTCTCAGGATTGAATAATCGACCTGAAAGAAAAAAGACCCAAATACAACGATAAAGGCGATGATCTTAATCCCTAAAAACAGTGAGGTAATTCGGCTGGCCGCCAGCGAGCTAAACCATAATACGGCCGCCACGAAGATCGCCGTACAGACACCCACTATCCGGGGATTAACATGCGTTCCCTGATTCATGGCGATGGTTTCACTGATGATGGCGCCGTTTGCGGAGATATAGGCATACGTCAGAATATAAAGCACAAAGGCGACCGTGAAACCGCTGACGATATTCCACTTATTGCCAATCAGATCTTTTGTAATGGTATTAAAGCTTGAACCGACCGGGTAATTTAAATTCGCCTCTAACAATAATAATCCGGAATGAAGCATGGAAAACCAGGCGATAATTAAAATAAACGCACCCCAAAAAAACCATGCCCCAGCCAGATCCACGGGTAAAGCAAACATCCCCCCGCCAATAACGGTACCTGCTATAACCATCACACCCCATACCGAGGAGTGTTTAGTCTCTAATTCTAAAGCGTTATCCATGGTGCCCCCATCAATTATGGTAAGCTTGATGTCGTTGAATTCTTTATTTTGCGGGTGGCTAAAATTATTTAGCCACCCGGGGACAGAGGGTTAAACTTCTTTGAGTCTGGCAGTGAAGTGACGTAATACTTTTGGTTCGTAGGTGAAGGTTAACCCTTTAATGTTCATCGCATTCTCTTTAACGTGCTTAAAGGCTTCGACGATGAAATCCATGTGCGACTGCGTATAGGTGGCGCGTGGAATGGTTAAACGCAGTAACTCTGCCGGGCAGGGTAACTGCTTGCCGGTTTTCGGATCGCGACCTAACAAGAACGAACCGATTTCCACTGCGCGAATGCCCGCCACTTTGTAGAGCTCACACGCCAGCGCCTGCGCCGGGAACTGTTCTGCCGGAATATGCGGCAAGAGTTTACCGGCATCCACAAAGGCAGCATGTCCGCCCGCCTGCTGACAAACCACACCGATGGCTTCCAGGCCGTCGACCAGGTATTGCACCTGATTAATGCGGTATGCCAGCCAGTCCTGGCCCATGCCGTCATGCAGGCCGACAGCCAGACGTTCCATGGCGCCGCCTTCAAGACCGCCATAGGTCGGGAAGCCCTCCTGCACGACGCACAAGGTTCTGCACTCGGTATAGACGTCGAAATAGTCGTCATTCTTAATACACAGCAGGCCACCCATTGGCACCATGGCATCTTTTTTAGCCGACATGGCCAGCATATCCGCGTACTTGTACGTCTCCCGGGTAATTTCCGCGATGGTCCAGTCTTTATATTCCGCTTCACGTTTTTGAATGAAGTACGCATTCTCGGCGAAGCGCGCGGAGTCCATCACCACCGGGATGTCGTATTTTCTGGCAATCGCGTACATCGCCTTCAGGTTCGCCAGCGACACCGGCTGTCCACCGGCGGAGTTGCTGGTAATGGTGGCGACGATATAAGGGACGTTGGCTGGACCCACTTCTTCGATGCCGTTTTCCAGACCCTGCAGGTCAAAGTTGCCTTTAAAATCGTAACGAATGCCGGTATCAAAGGCTTCCTTGATATACACGTTGCGCACGGTACAGCCATTTATCTGGCTATGTCCCTGGGTGGTATCAAAAAAGTAGTTAGAGAAGGCGACCATTTTCGTGCGGTCTAATCCCTTCTCCTGCTCGCGCTTTTTAATCAGCACTGGAATATAGATCTGCTCAGCGCCGCGTCCCTGATGGGTCGGGATAGTATACTGGTAACCGAAAATGCTTTTCACGGCGTCGGACAGCGCATAATAACTGCGACTTCCGCTATAGGCTTCATCACCGCGCAGCATCGCGGCCTGCATATTCTGTGTGACTGCGCCGGTGCCGCTGTCGGTCAGTAAATCTATAAAGACGTCTTCGCTATCCAGCAGAAACGGGTTCATGCCGGATTTAATGATGGCGTTGTCGCGATGCTCCCTTGTGGTGCGTTTAACCGGCTCAATAACTCTGATGCGAAATGGCTCTGGTAAATGTTTGAAGTTTTCCATTATATAATTCCTGTTTTTATCGCAGCGGTGCTGGTGGCTATTTTTAATAACCATTAATACAGGCATGCCCGGGCAGCCATATTGCTACGCAATCGGGAGAATATATTTCCCCGACATGGGCGTGCAAAGGCGCGATTGCAGTCTTATGGACGCAATAATTTCAGGTATACCAAATAAATAGAGTGTTAATCTATTCTGGTTGCATAGAGATGAGAGGCGAAGGGAGACTATGGATGGTGATTGACAATTTGATTGTCAATATTGAACCACTTAGAGGTGAGGTATGTATTTAAGATAATCGTCATTGATTTATCCTCATTAGACACGCTACTACACTATTCGAATGAGAATATTTGTCTATGCTCAGGTATATTAATTGTGATTGTAATCACAGAGAATATAATAAGGATATATGTTATTTATTTAGCTAATATTGAAAACAAAAAAGCCGCAATAACAAGAATGTTATTGCGGCTTTTTTGCAGAGGGCTGAAACGGTTTATTTTCCGATACAGAAACTTGAGAAGATGCGTCCCAGCAGGTCATCAGAGGTAAACTCCCCGGTGATCTCGCTTAACGCCTGCTGCGCCAGACGCAGCTCTTCCGCCAGCAGTTCTCCTGCCCAGGCGCCCAGCAGCTGGGCTTTACCCTGATCCAGATGCATCGCCGCCTGTTCCAGCGCCTGCAGATGACGACGACGGGCGAGGAAGCCCCCCTCCATGCTGGTATCAAAGCCCATGCTCTGCTTCAGATGGTTGCGCAGCGCATCCACGCCCTCACCGGTACGCGCCGACAGGCGGATTAGTGAGTGACCATTCACATCACTCAGGCCCAGTGTCTCACCGGTGACGTCGGCTTTGTTACGCACCACGGTGATCGGCAGTTTCGCTGGCAGACGGGCGATAAAGTCCGGCCAGATCTCCGCCGGGTCGATCGCCGCGGTGGTGGTGCCATCCACCATAAACAGCACCCGGTCAGCCTGCTCGATCTCCTGCCAGGCGCGCTCGATACCGATGCGCTCCACTTCGTCGCTGGCATCGCGCAGCCCGGCGGTGTCGATGATATGCAGCGGCATCCCGTCGATGTGAATATGCTCCCGTAGCACGTCGCGGGTGGTACCGGCGATGTCGGTCACAATCGCCGCTTCACGGCCCGCCAGGGCGTTCAGCAGGCTCGATTTCCCGGCGTTCGGACGCCCGGCAATCACCACCTTCATCCCTTCGCGCAGCAGGCTGCCCTGACGCGCTTCGGCACGCACCGCGTCCAGATCGCTCATTACGTCGTTAAGCTGGGCTTCGATTTTGCCATCGGAGAGGAAGTCGATCTCCTCATCCGGGAAATCAATGGCCGCTTCCACGTAGATCCGCAGGTGAGTGAGTGCTTCCACAAGGTGGTTCACGCGGTTGGAAAAAGCACCCTGCAGCGAGTTCAGGGCCGAGCGGGCGGCCTGCTCGGAGCTGGCGTCGATCAGGTCGGCAATCGCCTCGGCCTGGGCCAGATCCAGCTTATCGTTCAGGAAGGCGCGCTCGGAGAACTCACCCGGTTTGGCGATGCGCAGGCCCGGCAGAGACAGAATGCGTTTCAGCAGCAGGTCGAGGATCACCGGCCCGCCGTGGCCCTGCAGTTCGAGCACGTCTTCACCGGTAAAGGAGTTCGGGCCCGGGAACCACAGCGCGATGCCCTGGTCCAGCGCCGTACCGTCGGTATCTTTAAACGGCAGATAGTCGGCGTAGCGCGGCTTTGGCTGTTTACCCAGCACAGCTTCCGCCACCTCGCGCGCCTTCAGGCCGGAGATACGCAGAATGCCCACACCACCGCGTCCCGGTGGGGTTGCCTGGGCGACGATAGTGTCGTTATGGCTCATGGTTTGTCTCTTCTTAATACAATAAAAAAGGCGGTCTATAGACCGCCCTTTAATTTATCTTCCATTTGCCGGGTGGCGCTTCGCTTACCCGGCCTACTTAGTGTCAGGAATTTTTCTTCTCGCGGCTATGCAGGCCACGTTTTTCCAGACCACGGTAGATCAGCTGCTGCTGAAGGATGGTTACCAGGTTGCTGACGATATAGTACAGCACCAGACCTGACGGGAACCACAGGAAGAACACGGTGAAGATGACCGGCATAAAGGTCATGATCTTCTGCTGCATCGGGTCGGTCACGGTGGTAGGCGACATCTTCTGGATGAAGAACATCGTCACGCCCATCAGGATCGGCAGGATGTAGTACGGGTCCTGTGCAGACAGGTCATGGATCCACAGAGCGAACGGCGCATGGCGCAGCTCAACGGAGCCCATCAGCATGTAGTAGAGCGCAAGGAAGATTGGCATCTGGATCAGCAGCGGGAAGCAGCCACCCAGTGGGTTCACTTTCTCGGCTTTATACAGGGCCATCATCTCCTGGCTCTGACGCTGCTTATCATCGCCCAGACGCTCACGCATCGCCTGAATCTTCGGCTGCAGCATACGCATCTTCGCCATGGAGGTGTACTGCGCTTTAGTCAGCGGGTACATGATGCCACGAACGATAAAGGTGATAACGATGATGGAGAAGCCCCAGTTACCCAGGAAGCTGTGGATCCACTTCAGCAGCTTGAACAGCGGCTGAGAGATGAACCACAACCAACCGTAGTCTACGGTCAGATCCAGGTGCGGTGCTACGGCTGCCATCTTGTCCTGAATTTCCGGGCCGACCCACAGGGTGCTGCCCAGCGTACCGGTTTGACCCGGCTGAATCAGAACCGGCTCAGACTTATAGCCGATAGCGGCAACGCCGTTCAGGTTCGCGGTGTAGAAATTGTTGGAACCTGCGTTATTCGGCACCCATGCGGTCGCGAAATACTGTTGCAGCATCGCCACCCAACCGCCTTTCGAGCTGACGTTCAGGTTTTCGTTATCGGCGATGGTGTCGAATTTGTATTTCTCGTACTTGGTATCTGGCGTGGAGTACGCTGCGCCACGGAAGGTATGCAACGCGAAGTTGTTGCTTCCGGTGTCACGGTGCGACGGCAGATTGATGGTTTGCTTCAGCTGACCAAAGGTGGAGAGCTCCAGCGGTTTCGCACCGGTGTTCTGCACGTTATAGCCCACGTTCACCGCAAACTCACCGCGTTTCAGGGTGAAGGTTTTGGTGAAGGTGTTGCCCGCCGCATCAGTGTAAGTCATCGGGATCGCGAGTTCGTTCTGGCCATCAGCCAGCACAAACGCATCTTTATCGACGTTATACAGTGGACGTGCGCCGTTAGCCGGATTATCCGGGCCATCACGACCGGTCAGGCCGCTCTGTGCCTGGTAGATAAACTGCGGTGTGGTTTCCAGTAACTGGAACGGCTCGTTAGAACCGAGCTCTTTCGGGTAAGTTACCAGCAGCGCCTGCTCAACATCACCACCACGGGTGTTGATAGTCAGCTCAAGCACATCGGTCTTAACCGTAATCAGTTTACCCTGGCCACTGGCCGGTACGCCCTGGTCGGCGGCGCTACCCGCTGCGGTGGTCGTTGTCTGCGTGATCTGCTGCTGAGGTTGAGGATTTTTATCCTGCTCCCAAGCCTGGAAGATCATGAAAGACACGAACAACAAAGCGATGATAAGAAGATTGCGTTGCGAATCCATCGTTAGTGTTCTCTGGTATCAAAAGGTCCTGGAGGGACGGGATCGTCTCCACCTGGGTGTAAAGGGTGGCATTTTAATACGCGTTTCACCGTCAACCAACTGCCTTTTATCACTCCAAACCTGCGCAATGCCTCAATTCCGTAGCTTGAGCATGTTGGCGTGAAACGGCAGTGTGGCCCGAGTAGCGGACTAATCAGGCGTTGATAGACCCGGATAAGGCCGATCAGGACCCGTGAGCCAGGCGACAGTGGCGGCGCCATAATTTTTCCAACGCTTCCGAGAGAGCACGGTTATCGAGGTCGGCAACCCCTTTTTTTGCCACCACCACGAAATCCATCGAAGGCAGTTCATGCTGACGTAAACGGAAGCTTTCACGCGTCAGACGTTTAATCCGATTGCGTTCATGCGCGCGCTTAACGTTTTTCTTGGCGACAGTGAGACCGATACGGGGATGCCCCAGCGAATTTTGGCGGCCGAGGATGGTGATTTGCGGCGTGCCAGCCCGTTGTGGCTGCTGGAAGACGAAAGTGAAATGAGTGGGAGTTAACAAACGTAACTCCCTGGGAAATGCTAGCTTAACCACGCAGGGGTTAGCTTAATTACTTGGAAACGGTCAGACGTGAACGGCTTTTAGCACGACGACGTGCCAGAACCTGACGACCATTTTTAGTAGCCATACGAGCACGGAAGCCGTGAGAACGGTTGCGCTTCAGTACAGACGGTTGAAAAGTGCGTTTCATGGCGATTTCTACCTAAACTTGAATAAATTCAATGACTTTTTATGGAGTCCGAACGAATAACGAACACTGGACGCCGAAGCCATGGGTGATTAAAGAGGCCGGATTGTAATAATTGTACACTCCGGAGTCAATTCTCTTTCCTTATTTCCCGCGTCTTTCCGCACGTTTTTAGCGTGCAAATTGAGCAGCATCAGACGCAGGTCTTCGAGTCCCACGCGCCGGGTGGGGAATTATACGGGCTCCAGGCCAAATCGCAAGGATCGTCCAGGATCTTCGTTAGATCATTTCAGCAAAAAATCGTCTTTACTCATTAATTTTTCCAATATGCGGCCTAAATCGTGGGGGCGCGTCGTCAGGATCGTTTACACTTACCCCGTTTCGATCCTCCTGTGGATAAAAC